>NZ_CP076255.1:0-4650277 GCF_030168915.1 Xanthomonas graminis pv. graminis
ATGGATGCTTGGCCCCGTTGCCTGGAACGTCTGGAAGCTGAATTTCCAGCCGAGGACGTTCACACCTGGTTGAAACCGCTGCAAGCCGAACAGCGCCATGACAACAGCATGGTCCTGTACGCCCCGAACGCCTTCATCGTCGAACAGGTGCGCGAGCGCTACCTGGCGCGGATCCGCGAGCTGATGACCTATTTCGCCGGCAGCGGCGAGGTGGCATTGCAGGTCGGCTCGCGGCCGCGCGCGCCGGAGCCGGTACTCGCGGCCGCCAGCGATGCGGCGGCCGCGCGCACGCCGCCGCCGGCGCTGCTGGAGCCGTTCGCCGGCAACCTCGACGCGCACTACACCTTCGCCAACTTCGTCGAAGGCCGCAGCAACCAGCTCGGCCTGGCCGCGGCCACGCAGGCGGCGCAGAAACCCGGCGACCGCGCGCACAACCCGCTGCTGCTGTACGGCAGCACCGGCCTGGGCAAGACCCACCTGATGTTCGCCGCCGGCAACGCGATGCGCGAGCAGAACCCCAACGCGCGGGTCATGTGCCTGCGCTCGGAACAGTTCTTCAGCGCGATGATCCGCGCGCTGCAGGACAAGACCATGGACCAGTTCAAGCGCCAGTTCCAGCAGGTGGATGCGCTGTTGATCGACGACATCCAGTTCTTCGCCGGCAAGGACCGCACCCAGGAAGAGTTCTTCCACACCTTCAACGCGCTGTTCGACGGCCGCCAGCAGATCATCCTGACCTGCGACCGCTACCCGCGCGAGGTCGAAGGCCTGGAGCCGCGGCTGAAGTCGCGCCTGGCCTGGGGCCTGTCTGTGGCGATCGACCCGCCCGACTTCGAGACCCGTGCGGCGATCGTGCTGGCCAAGGCGCGCGAGCGCGGCGCCTACATCCCCGACGACGTGGCGTTCCTGATCGCCAAGAAGATGCGCTCCAACGTGCGCGACCTGGAAGGGGCGCTCAACACGCTGGCCGCGCGCGCCAACTTCACCGGCCGCGCGATCACCACCGAGTTCGCCCAGGAGACGCTGCGCGACCTGCTGCGCGCGCAGCAGCAGGCGATCGGCATCCCCAACATCCAGAAGACCGTGGCCGACTACTACGGCCTGCAGATCAAGGACCTGCTGTCCAAGCGCCGCACGCGCTCGCTGGCGCGGCCGCGGCAGGTGGCGATGGCGCTGACCAAGGAGCTGACCGAACACAGCCTGCCGGAGATCGGCGATGCGTTCGCCGGCCGCGACCACACCACCGTGCTGCACGCCTGCCGCCAGATCAAGCACCTGATGGAAACCGACGGCAAGCTGCGCGAGGACTGGGACAAGCTGATCCGCAAGTTGAGCGAGTAGCCCGGCCGGCCGGCGCCCGGCAAGGCGCGGAGGGGAGGCATGGCGTGCCCTCCACGACACCTGCCGACGACGCTTTGATAAAACGGTGCATGACTTCGCGACAAATCCGGTAGAAACTGTGGATAACGTGCAGCGTGGCGGCGCCGGGAAAACTATCCACAGGTTTCCCCACCCCTACAGGGGCAGTAATACCCGGGATTGAGGGGCCGAAAACCCCTTTGATTCCAAAGAGTTAAGCTACCTTTGCACCGAAAATCGCTCTACCATCACCACCAAGCTTTTGATTTATTCCATATCTTTTTAAAGCATAGGGGCACGGAACCACATGCGTTTCACACTGCAGCGCGAAGCCTTCCTCAAGCCATTGGCGCAAGTCGTCAATGTGGTCGAACGCCGCCAGACCTTGCCGGTTCTGGCCAACTTCCTGGTGCAGGTGCACGACGGGCAACTGTCGCTGACCGGTACCGACCTGGAAGTGGAAATGGTGTCGCGCATCGCGGTCGACGATGCGCAGGACGGCGAAACCACGATCCCGGCACGCAAGCTGTTCGAGATCATTCGGGCGCTGCCAGATGGCAGCAAGATCACGGTGACCCAGAACGGCGACAAGATCACCGTGCAGGCCGGGCGCAGCCGCTTCACCCTGGCTACGCTGCCAGCCAACGATTTCCCGTCTGTCGACGAGGTCGAAGCCACCGAGCGGGTGCTGGTGCCGGAAGCGGCGCTGAAGGAACTGATCGAGCGCACCGCGTTCGCGATGGCGCAGCAGGACGTGCGCTACTACCTCAACGGCCTGTTGTTCGACCTGCACGACCAGACGCTGCGCTGCGTGGCCACCGACGGCCACCGCTTGGCGCTGTGCGAGACCGCGCTGGAGAATGCCAGCGGCGCCAAGCGCCAAATTATCGTGCCGCGCAAGGGCGTGACCGAGCTGCAGCGGCTGCTGGAAGGCGGCGATCGCGAGGTTGAACTGGAAGTCGGGCGCAGCCACGTGCGGGTCAAGCGCGACGATGTCACCTTCACCTCGAAGCTGATCGACGGCCGCTTCCCCGATTACGAAGCGGTGATCCCGATCGGCGCCGACCGCGAGGTCAAGCTGGATCGCGAAGCGCTGCGCGCCGCACTGCAGCGTGCCGCGATCCTGTCCAACGAGAAGTACCGCGGCGTGCGCGTGGAAGTCTCGCCGGGCCAGCTGAAGATCAGTGCGCACAATCCCGAGCAGGAAGAAGCGCAGGAAGAGATCGAGGCCGACACCAAGGTCAGCGACCTGGCGATCGGCTTCAACGTGAACTACCTGCTCGACGCGCTGTCGGCGCTGCGCGAGGAGTTCATCGTGATCCAGCTGCGCGATGCCAACTCCTCAGCCCTGGTGCGCGAGGCCAGCAGCGCCCGCTCGCGCCATGTGGTGATGCCGCTGCGCCTCTGACCGGCGTTCGACATCCCGTGTTCCACGTGGAACACACAAGAGAACCCGGCCTCGCGTCGGGTTTTCTTTTGCCCGCGATTCGCCAGGCGCTCTCGCCGCCCTGCATGCTCCCTGTAGGAGCGACTTCAGTCGCGACGGGCCTTACCGGCACCGTTTGATGTCTTCTGCCATGCGGCATAGCGGTCCCGATCGCCGCACAAAGGCGGTCCCAATGGCTGCGCCACCAAACGCTGACGCAGCAGCAAGCGTCCAGCATTCCTCGCCACACGACGTTCGCACCCGCTTTGGGTATGCTGCCGCCCTGCCCTCATGAGCCGACCCGCGTGCGCCCGGTGCGAGCGCCCTCGCCCCGATTCCGCGTATGCACGTCTCCCGTCTCGACCTCCATCACCTGCGCCGCTTCACCGCGCTCGAACTGGCGCCTGCGCCCGGGCTGAACCTGATCACCGGCGACAACGGTGCCGGCAAGACCACGATCCTCGAGGCCATGCACCTGATGGCCTACGGCCGCAGCTTTCGCGGTCGGGTCCGCGACGGCCTGGTCAGCCAGGGCCAGGACGCGCTCGAGGTGTTCGTCGAATGGCATGAGCGCGGCGCGGAGCCGCAACAGCCGCGTCGGCGCCGCGCCGGACTGCGCCATAGCGGCCAGGACTGGCGTGGTCGACTCGATGGCGAGGATGTTCCCTACCTGGGCACGCTGTGCGCCGCGCTGGCGGTGGTCACTTTCGAACCCGGGAGCCACCTGCTGGTCAGCGGCGGCGGCGAACCGCGCCGGCGCTTCGTCGATTGGGGCTTGTTCCACGTGGAACCTGACTTTCTGTCCCTGTGGCGCCGCTATGCGCGGGCGCTGCGCCAGCGCAACGCCCTGCTCAAGAGCGGCGGCGGCGGCGCGGCCCTGGACGCCTGGGACCATGAGCTGGCCGAGGCCGGCGAACCGCTGACCTCGCGCCGCGAGCAGTATCTGGAACGGCTGCTGCAGCGCCTGCTGGCGCTGGGGCCGGAACTGGCGCCAGCGCTGGGCATCCAGCACCTGCAGTTCGCACCGGGCTGGCGCCGCCATGAGGTGCCGCTGGCCGATGCGCTGTTGCTCAACCGCGAGCGCGACCGCCAGTACGGCTATACCTCGGTCGGACCGCACCGTGCCGACTGGAGCCTGGCGTTCGCGACCATCCCCGGCCGCGACGCCCTGTCGCGCGGCCAGGCCAAGCTCACTGCGCTGGCCTGCCTGCTGGCCCAGGCCGAAGACTATGCCGAGCAACGCGGCGAGTGGCCGGTGATCGCCCTGGACGATCTGGCCTCGGAACTGGACCAGCATCACCAGCGGCGCGTGCTGCAACGCCTGCAGGCCGGCCCGGCGCAGGTCTTCGTCACCGCGACCGAGACCCCGCAGGCGCTGGCCGATAGCGCGCTGCCGATTGCCCGGTTCCACGTGGAACATGGGCAGGCCATGGCCCGTTCATGACAGCCGCGGGGGCGGGAGCGCCGGGGCTGCTATAATTCGCCGCAATCCCCTATCCATCGGCGCGACCGGGCTCCTGCCCGCCGTCGTCCGACTCGTGGAGCCTACGGCAAGCGCATGACCGAACAACAGAATCCGCCAACCTCGCCCGCCAACACCACCTACGACTCCAGCAAGATCACCGTGCTGCGTGGGCTGGAAGCGGTCCGCAAGCGTCCCGGCATGTACATCGGCGACGTGCACGACGGTACCGGCCTGCACCACATGGTGTTCGAGGTCGTCGACAACTCGATCGACGAAGCGCTGGCCGGCCACGCCGACAACGTGCTGGTCAAGATCATGCTCGATGGCTCGGTGCAGGTGTCCGACAACGGCCGCGGCATCCCGGTGGATATCCACAAGGAAGAAGGGGTCTCCGCGGCCGAGGTGATCCTCACCGTGCTGCATGCCGGCGGCAAGTTCGACGACAACAGCTATAAGGTGTCCGGCGGCCTGCACGGCGTTGGCGTCTCGGTGGTCAACGCCCTGTCCGAGCACCTGTGGCTGGACGTGTGGCGCGATGGGCACCACTACCAGCAGGAATACAAGCTGGGCGAGCCGCAGTACCCGCTCAAGCAGCTCGAGCCTTCCGACAAGCGCGGTACCACGCTGCGCTTCAAGCCGGCGGTGGAGATCTTCAGCGACGTCGAATTCCACTACGACATCCTGGCGCGGCGCCTGCGCGAGCTGTCCTTCCTCAACTCCGGGGTCAAGATCACCCTGCAGGACGAGCGCGGCGAAGGCCGCCAGGACGTGTTCGAGTACGAAGGCGGCATCCGCAGCTTCGTCGAGCATCTGGCGCAGCTGAAGACGCCGCTGCACCCGAACGTGATTTCGGTGACCGGCGAGCAGAACGGCATCGTCGTGGACGTGGCCCTGCAGTGGACCGACGCCTACCAGGAAACGATGTTCTGCTTCACCAACAACATCCCACAGAAGGACGGCGGCACCCATCTGGCCGGCTTCCGCGCCGCGCTGACCCGCACCCTGACCAATTACATCGAACAGAACGGCATCGCCAAGCAGGCCAAGATCACCCTGTCCGGCGACGACATGCGCGAAGGCATGATCGCGGTGCTGTCGGTGAAGGTGCCGGACCCGAGCTTCTCCTCGCAGACCAAGGAGAAATTGGTCAGTTCCGAGGTCAAGCCGGCCGTTGAGAACACGTTCGGCGCCCGTTTGCAGGAATTCCTGCAGGAAAACCCCAACGAGGCCAAGGCCATCGCCGGCAAGATCGTCGATGCCGCGCGCGCCCGCGAGGCCGCGCGCAAGGCGCGCGACCTGACCCGGCGCAAGGGCGCGCTGGACATCGCCGGCCTGCCCGGCAAGCTGGCCGACTGCCAGGAAAAGGATCCGGCGCTGTCGGAACTGTTCATCGTCGAGGGCGACTCGGCCGGCGGCTCGGCCAAGCAGGGCCGCAACCGCAAAAACCAGGCGGTGCTGCCGTTGCGCGGCAAGATCCTCAACGTGGAACGCGCGCGCTTCGACCGCATGCTGGCCTCCGACCAGGTCGGCACGCTGATCACCGCGCTGGGCACCGGCATCGGCCGCGACGAGTACAACCCGGACAAGCTGCGCTACCACCGCATCATCATCATGACCGACGCCGACGTGGACGGTGCGCACATCCGCACCCTACTGCTGACGTTCTTCTACCGGCAGATGCCGGAGCTGATCGAGCGCGGCTACATCTACATCGGCCTGCCGCCGCTGTACCGGCTCAAGCAGGGCAAGCAGGAGCTGTACCTGAAGGACGACAACGCGCTCAACGCCTACCTGGCCAACAGCGCGGTCGAAGGGGCGGCGCTGATCCCGGCCACCGACGAGCCGCCGATCACCGGCAGCGCGCTGGAGAAGCTGCTGCTGCTGTTCGCCAGCGCCAACGACGCGGTGGCGCGCAACGCGCACCGCTACGATCCGGCGCTGCTGACCGCGCTGATCGACCTGCCGCCGCTGGACGTGGCGCAGCTGGAGGCCGAAGGCGACCAGCACCCGAGCCTGACCGCGCTGCAGGCCGTGCTCAACCGCGGCAGCCTGGGCACCGCCCGCTACCAGCTGCGCTTCGAGCCGGCCACCGAACAGCGTCCGGCGACGCTGATCGCGGTGCGCCGCCACATGGGCGAAGAACTGACCCAGGTGCTGCCGATGGCGGTGTTCGAGAGCGGCGAACTGCGCCCGCTGCGCGAAGTCGCGCTGGCGTTGAACGGGCTGGTCCGCGCAGGCGCGCAGATCGCGCGCGGCAACAAGACCCAGTCGATCAGCAGCTTCGCCCAGGCGCATGCCTGGTTGTTCGACGAGGCCAAGAAGGGCCGGCAGATCCAGCGCTTCAAGGGCCTGGGCGAAATGAACGCCGAGCAGCTGTGGGAAACCACGGTGAACCCGGACACGCGCCGCCTGTTGCAGGTGCGTATCGAGGACGCGGTGGCCGCCGACCAGATCTTCAGCACCTTGATGGGCGACGTGGTTGAGCCGCGTCGCGATTTCATCGAGGAAAACGCGCTGAAGGTCGCCAACCTCGACATCTGACGCGGCATCGCCGCCCCCGGCGCGCGCCGGGGGCCGGCAGCGTTGCGCTCCCCCTAGCCTGCTCTCGCCCAGGATCGCGATGACCTCGCTGCCGTCGCACATGCCCGCCCCGCCCCGCCTGCCCCATGCCGCGCCGCCACCGTCCGGCGCGGGCAAGCCGGTGCTCGGGTTCGTCCTCGATCTGCTGCTGGCCGCGGTCGTGCTGCTGGCGGTCAGCGTGCTGTCCGGCCTGGTCTGGGGCGTGGTGCGCGGTTTCCAGATCAGCCTGGAGCTGCGTGCGCAAGGCATTCCCGCCGATCGGCTGGCCACGGCCGTCGCCTCCCGGCTCGGCCAGCCCGGGGCGCTGGCGCAGCTGCTGATCGCCCTGGTCAGCACCCTGTCCGCGGCCTTGCTGCTGTACTTCCTGCGCCGCCCGGCCAGCGCGGCCGAGCGCCGCGCCTCCTGGCAGGCCGCGCGCGTGCCGGCCACCTGGGGCTGGGTGTTGCTGGTGGCGGGGGCGGTGTTCGTGGGCAGCACCGTGCTGTCCAACCTCGGCGCGCAGCTGGGGATCAAGCCGGTGCCGACCAACCTGCCGCTGATGCGCGAGGCGATGGCGCAGATGCCGCTGTTCCTGGTCGTGTTCGCGGTGCTGATCGCCCCGGCCTACGAGGAACTGCTGTTCCGCCGGGTGCTATTCGGGCGCCTGTGGGATGCCGGCCGGCCGCGGCTGGGCATGGCGCTCAGCGGCTTGGCGTTCGCGCTGGTGCACGAATTGCCCGGCACCACCGGCAACGGCGTGGCCGAGACCCTGCAGCTGTGGCTGGTCTACGGCAGCATGGGCGCGGCGTTCGCATGGCTGTACAAACGCACCGGCACGCTGTGGGCGCCGATTGCCGCACACGGCCTGAACAATGCCGTCGCCGTCGCCGCGCTGTACTGGTTTGGCACAACTTGAAGATTTGTTTGACGAAATGTTAAGACAAGTGCCACCACACTGAGACGTGTGTCATAGGGGACCGGTATGAAGAGTGTTGTACTGGGGGCATCGATCGCGGTGTTGCTGGCAGCGTGCGCGACCACCACATCGCCGACCGGGCGCACCCAGGTCGTGGGCGGCGTGTCGCAGCAGGACCTGGACCAGCTCGGGCTGAAGGCGTTCGCCGAAGCCAAGGCCACGCAGCCGATCGACGCCGATCCGAAGCGCAACGCCTACGTGCGCTGCGTGGTCGATGCGCTGGTCGCGCAGTTGCCGGCGCAATGGCGCGGCACGGCGTGGGAAACCGCGCTGTTCGACGACAAGGAACCCAACGCGTTCGCGCTGCCCGGCGGCAAGGTCGGCGTCAACAGCGGCATCTTCAGCGTGGCCAAGAACCAGGATCAGCTGGCGGCGGTACTCGGCCACGAGATCGGCCACGTGATCTCGCGCCACCACGAGGAACGCATCACCCGCCAGATGGGCACCCAGACCGGGCTCAGCGTGCTCGGCGCGCTGGCCGGCGCGCGCTACGGCAGCGCCGCCGCCGATACGGTCGGCCAGGTTGGCGGCATGACCGCGCAGGCCGCGTTCCTGCTGCCGGGGTCGCGCACCCAGGAGAGCGAGGCCGACGTGGTCGGCCAGCGGCTGATGGCGCAGGCCGGTTTCGACCCGGCGCAGGCGGTGGATCTGTGGAAGAACATGATGGCCGCCGGCGGCCAGCGCCCACCGCAATGGCTGTCCACCCACCCCGATCCCAGCGCCCGCATCGGCGAACTGCAACGCGATGTCGCTACGCTTGAGCCCGTGTATACGCAGGCACGCAGTGCCGGACGGACGCCGAAGTGCGGTTGAGCGCATTGGCGACGTCGCGCATGGGCGTGCGCTGTGCATGGCAATGCGTCCTAAAAACGTTTTCACCGCGTATAGGTTTCTGTTAGTTTTGCTGGCTCGGCCCAGGATGGCCGCTCCGTCTTCCGTGCCGCTCAGGGCGGTTCCACCGAGGTGATCCATGAAATTCAGTATTCGCAAGCAAGCGTTGTTGTCCCTGCTGATCACTGCTGCCCTCGGCGGCGCGGTGGTGGCCGACGCTGTCGCGCAGTCCGACCGTTCCGAGCAGCGCTCCTCGCGCAAGTCCAAGAACGAAAAAGCCGCGGTGATGTTCCCCAACGCCACCCGCCAGGAGCCGACCGGCAAGCCGTCGGCCAAGCTCGGCAGCAAGCTGCAGAAGCTGATCGACACCTACAACAAAGGCGAGGACTACGCTGGCGTGCGCAGCCAGGCCGACGAGATCCTGGCCAATAGCGCGGCCAACGAATACGACAAGTCGATCGCCGCGCAGCTCGCCGCGCAGGCCGCCTACAACCTGGACGACAGCAAGGCGGCCAAGCAATACCTGCAGCAGGCGATCCAGTTCAACGGCCTGGACAACAACGGCCACTTCCAGTCGATGCTGATGCTGGCGCAGCTGCAGCTGCAGCTGCAGGACGACGAGACGGCCCCGGGTCTGGCGACGCTGGACAAGTTTCTCGCCGAATCCAAGTCGACCCGTCCGGAAGACCTGATCCTCAAGGGCCAGGCGCTGTACCAGACCGAGCGCTACCAGGAGGCGATCCCGGTGCTGAAGCAGGCCATCGCCGCCTCGCCCGAGCCCAAGGACAGCTGGAACCAGCTGCTGATGGCGTCCTACGCCGCCGCCGGCCAGACCGGCGAAGCGGTCAAGGCCGCCGAAGCGCTGGCGGCGAAGACGCCGAACGACAAGAAGGCCCAGCTCAACCTGGCCAGCATGTACATGCTGGCCGACCAGATGGACAAGGCCGCCGCGGTGATGGACAAGCTGCGCGCAGCCGGGCAGTTGACCGACGAGAAGGAGTACAAGCAGCTGTACTCGATCTACGCCAACACCGACAAGAAGGAAAAGGACGTCATCGCGGTCATTACCGAAGGCCTGCAGAAGGGCATCCTCAAGCCCGATTATCAGACCTATCTGGCGCTGGCGCAGTCCTACTACTACACCGACCAGGTGCCGCTGGCGATCGAGAACTGGCAGAAGGCCGCGCCGTTGTCCAAGGACGGCGAAACCTATCTGAACCTGGCCAAGGTGCTGCACCAGGAAGGCCGCATCCCGGAAGCCAAGCAGGCCGCGAAGCAGGCGCTGGCCAAGGGCGTCAAGAAACCGGAAGACGCCAAAAAAATTATCAACCTGAAGTAAAACGCAAAAAAAGCCCCCGAAAACCAGTGCTAAAAGTAGTGCAGGTCGCAGGGATTGGTATAAGCTTGGAGGTTCCTGCGGTGTCAAGCCGCCAGAACTGGGATTCAGATTCTTCACGAATCCCGGCCCCCCTAAATCGAGTCATTGGCGCATGACGGAACAATTGGTCATCAATCGGCATTACGACAGAGATGAAGCTTCCGGCCTCAGCTGGCCGCGCATCATCGGTATTGCCTTCGTAATCGCGCTGCATCTGGCAGCGCTGATGTTGTTGCTGATTCCAGCCGTTGCGCCGAAGGCCGCAGCGGAGAAGGAACGCAACATCGTCGTCACCCTGGTCGACGCCCCGCCGCCGCCGCCACCCCCGCCGCCGCCGCCGCCGAAGCCGCCGGAGACGCCGCCGCCGCCGGTCAAGAACCTGGCGCCGCCGAAGCCGACCCCGTTGCCGCCGCCGCCGCAAGCGCCGGTGATCGATGTGCCGACGCCGCGCGACACGGACATCGCCACGCCGCCGTCGCCGCCTGCGCCGCCTGCGGCCGCGACCGACATCGGCGCCAGCGTCGATATTTCGTCGAAGAACATGAACCCGCCGAAGTACCCGCCGTCCGCATTCCGGTCGGGCGCGGAAGGCGAGGTGATCCTGATCATCGACGTCGATGCAAACGGTAACGTCACCAACGTCGCCGTCGAGAAATCCAGCCGCAATCGCGATCTGGACCGCGCCGCCATGGAAGCAGCGCGCAAGTGGCGGTTCAATTCCGCTGTCGTCAATGGACAGAAGACCGCCGGCCGCGTCCGCGTACCGGTCAACTTCGCGCTGAACTGATACAAAGGCAGCAGGTCGGCGCACCCGCCGGTCTGCACGCCCTGTCTACTCTTTGCACCACCCTCATCACCACACACAACAAAGGTAAGCGTCATGCTGCAGGAAATTTTCATCGCCGCTGCTGCGGGGGGCAACAACGCATCGAACGCCCTGTCGCAGATGGGCTTCGAGCACCTGATCACCGAGATGACCTCCAAGCCGGGTGACTTCGCCGTCTCCTGGGTGGTGCTCATCACCCTTATCATCATGTCGGCGTCGTCCTGGTACTGGACCGTCATCAACATCTTCCGCGCCACCCGTCTGAAGGGCCAGGCCGACCGCGTCACCAGCCTGTTCTGGGATACGCCGAACGCGCAGGACGCCATCCGTGCGATGGAAGAGCAGCCGGCCAGCGAGCCGTTCTCGAAGATCGCGCTCGACGCCGCACAGGCCGCTGCGCACCACCAGCGTGCCGAAGCCGGCGCCGGCAATGGCCTGGGCGAAACCCTGAGCCGTTCGGAGTTCGTCGACCGCGCCCTGCGTCAGGCCGTGACCCGTGAAAGCACCAAGCTGCAGTCGGGCATGACCCTGCTGGCCACCGTCGGTGCGACCGCGCCGTTCGTCGGTCTGCTGGGTACGGTGTGGGGCATCTACGGCGCGCTGATCAAGATCGGTGCCACTGGCTCCGCCTCGATCGACGCCGTTGCAGGCCCGGTGGGTGAAGCGCTGATCATGACCGCGATCGGTCTGTTCGTCGCGATCCCGGCCGTGTTCGCGTTCAACTTCTTCAGCAAGGTCAACAGCTCGACGATCGCCAAGTTCGATACGTTCGCCCACGACCTGCATGACTTCTTCGCCACTGGTTCGCGCGTTCGCTGATCCGCGGTCGAGTCGTCCACGCAACGATTAACGGAGCCCGTTATGGCTTTCAGTAGTGGTAACAGCGGCGGCCCCATGGCCGACATCAACGTCACGCCCCTCGTGGACGTGATGTTGGTGCTGCTGATCATCTTCATCATCACGGCACCGCTGATGTCCCACAAGGTCAAGGTGGAGCTGCCCCAGGCCAACCTGAAGCAGGATCCGGACAAGGACGAAAAACGTTCCAATCCGATCACGCTGTCGGTCAAGGAAGACGGGTCGCTGTACTGGAACGACGAGCCGGTTTCCAAGGAAGCCCTGGAATCGCGCTTCTCCACCGCCGCCCAGCAGACCCCGCAGCCGCCGCTCAACCTGCGTGGCGACCGCACGACCAAGATGCGTACGATCAACGAGATCACCAAGATCGCGCAGGGTCAGGGCATGCTGGACGTCGGTTTCGTTGCGACCAAAGAGAAGGGGAACTGAGCCATGGCATTCAGTTCAGGAGGCGGCCGTGGTCCCATGGCCGACATCAACGTCACGCCGCTGGTCGACGTGATGCTGGTGCTGTTGATCATCTTCATCGTGACCGCGCCGATCATGACGTATCCGATCGACGTGGACCTGCCGCAGCGAGTGATCAACCCGCCGCCGCAGTTGCGCGACCCGCCGCCGCCGATCGATCTGCGTATCGATGCGTCGAACCAGCTCTTCTGGAACAACAGCCCGGTGGCTGTGACGGCGCTTCCGCAAATGATGGAAAACGAAGTACAGCGCGATCCGACCAACCAGCCGGAACTGCGCATCGATGCCAATCCGGATTCCGAGTACGAAGTGATGGCCAAGGTGCTGGCCGCCGCCAAGAATTCGGACATGAAAAAGATCGGCTTCGTGCAGCAATAAGCTCTACCGCAACACCTCAGTCATGACGCGACTGCAAACGCCACCGGCAACGGTGGCGTTTTTTTTTGGCCCGGCGCTGGCCTGCAATCGCCTCCAGGTTCGGTAACGCCCCGCCGGATTTTGTAGGAGCGGCTTCAGCCGCGACACTTTTCCTTCGACTTCCTCGGTCGTGGCCGATCGCGAAAGCGAAAAACCGCTACCGCTAGCGCATGAGCGCCGATGACCGCCTAACGCGAATGCGCGCTACCGCGCAGCATCCAGAATTCTCAGATACGCCTTCACCGTGGCATCCAACCCGGCGTACAGCGCCTCGCCGATCAGCGCGTGCCCGATCGAGACCTCCAGCACCTGCGGTACCGCGGCCAGGAACGCGCCGAGGTTGGCCTGGGCCAGGTCGTGGCCGGCATTGACGCCGAGTCCGGCGGCCTGCGCGCGGCGCGCAGCCGCGGCGAAGACGGCGGCCGCGGCGGCGTCGCCGCGGTCGAACGCTGCGGCATATGGCCCGGTGTACAGCTCGACGCGGTCTGCGCCGACGTCGGCGGCGCGTGCCAGATCCGGATTGCCGGCATCCACGAACAGGCTGACCCGGCAGCCCAGTGCCTTCAGTTCGGCGATCAACGGGCGCAGGCGTTCGCTGTCGCGGCCGAAGTCGAAGCCATGGTCGGAGGTCAGCTGGCCGTCGCCGTCCGGGACCAGGGTGGCCTGCGCCGGGCGCACCTGCGCGCACAGCGCGATCAGCCCAGGATAGCCGGGCCGCGGTGGCGCGAACGGATTGCCCTCGATGTTGAATTCCACGCCGCGCGCGCCGGTCAGCTCGGCCAGCGCCAGCACGTCCTCGGCATGGATGTGGCGCCGGTCCGGGCGCGGGTGCACGGTGATGCCGTGCGCGCCGGCCTGCAGGCAGGCGTTCGCCGCCTCGAGCACGCTCGGCAACTCGCCGCCACGGGAATTGCGCAGCACCGCGATCTTGTTGACGTTGACGCTGAGTCGGGTCATCGGCGGGCGACGCTTACGAGGACAGCGCGTCGTCGCTGGCTGCGGCCGCCGCGGCGCGGCGCGCCTCGGTCTGTTCGCGCAACCGGCGCAGCTCGGCCGGATCGATCATCGGCGCCGCATCGCGCTGGCTGGCGTCGCCGATCTTGGCCACGTACCAGCCGCGCGCCCAGGCCAGCAGGAATCCCAGCGCCGCCAGCAAGGCCAGCACCAGCAACGACATGTGCGGCGTGGAGAACGCCAGGACGAAGGCAGCGAGCGCGAGCAGCAGAAAAAGCCAGTACATGACGATCTCCCCAAGAATGGATGCAGTGTAGCGCCGCGCGGGCGGCCGGTTCCACGACGAACTGCGCCGACGGTCGCCGCGCGGCGGTCCGCGTCGCCACCCGATCGCTGCGTGGCCAGCGCTACAGCAGTGGCGAGGTCAGCCGTGCCATCGCTTCGGGCAGCCGGTGGCGCCACAGCGAGCGCTTGCGGTCGTCGCGCACCTGCACCGCGGCGCCGAGCTCGCGGCCGATCAGCGTGGCCAGCTCCTGCGTCAGCTGGCGGTCGCGGAACATCGCCGAGACCTCGAAGTTGAGGCGGAAACTGCGGTTGTCGAAATTGGCGCTGCCGACGATGCACAGTTCGTCGTCGACGATCAGCGCCTTGCTGTGCAGCATGCGCGGGCCGTACTCGTAGATCTTGATCCCGGACTGCAGCAATTCGTCGAAATACGAGCGCGCGGCCAGCGTCACCAAGCGCGAATCGCTGCGCTTGGGCACCAGCAGGCGCACGTCGAGCCCGCCCAGCGCGGCCGAGGTCAGCGCCATGCGCGCGGCCTCGCCCGGGACGAAATACGGCGTCACCAGCCACACCCGCCGCTGCGCCTCGTAGATCGCCGCCACCTGCATGCGGTGAATGCTCTCCCACGACGAATCCGGGCCGGACACCAGTACCTGCGCCTTGATCGCGCCGTCGTCGCGGCCGGGCATGTCGTGCGGCCAGATCTGCGCCATGTCGAAGGCGTCGCGGCCCTGGCGGCTGGCGTACAGCCAGTCCTCGACGAACACCAGCTGCAGGCTGCGCACCACGTGGCCCTCGCAGCGCACATGCAGGTCGCGGTAGGCGTCGGGGCGCAGCGCCTCGTTCTCCTCGTCGGTGACGTTGATGCCGCCGGTGAAGCCGATGCGCCCGTCGATCACCACGATCTTGCGGTGGGTGCGCAGGTTCACCCAGGGCCGCTTGAACTTGAACGGGCGCAGCAGTTGGGTGGGATGGAACCAGGCCGTCTCGCCGCCGGCGTCCAGCAGCGGCTGCAGGAAGCGCTTGTGCACCTGCGAGGAACCCACCGCGTCCAGCAGCAGGCGCACCTTGACCCCGGCGCGGGCGCGCTCGACCAGCGCGTCGCGGATGCGCGTGCCGCTGCGGTCGGGGTTGAAGATGTAGTACTCCAGGTGCACGTGGTGCTGCGCGGCGGCGATGTCGCGCACGATGGCGTCGTAGGTGGCGGCGCCGTCCACCAGCCATTGCGCGGTGGTGGCCGAACTCGGCGCCAGGCCGGTGGTGGCCTGGGCGATCTTGGCCAGTTCGGTGCAGTCGGCGTCGGGCGGGCAGACGCTGCTGTAGTGCTCCATGCCCGAGCGCGCGCGGCCGCGGCGCAGGCGTTGCCGCTTCACCTTCTGCGGCCCGAGCAGGTAGTAGATGACGAAACCCAGGTACGGCAGCGCGGCCAGCGACAGCACCCAGCTCAGCGTCGCCGCCGGCTCGCGCTTCTGCAGCACGATCCAGCCGCTCAGCCACAGGATGTACAGCAGATAGGCGGCGGTGACATAGGCGCCGAAATGCGGGATGCCGGTCAGCCAGTCCCAGGTGTTTTGCAAGGTTGCGAATACGAACATCGGCGAATTCTACGGGGCCGGCGCGGCTCCTGCGCGTAGCGCTGAAAGATTCAGCGACGCTGCGTCGCCGTCGCAGCGGCCGCGACGGTGGCGGCGTAGCCTGTGCCGATGACCACCACCATCAAGGGACGCGGCGCCGGTAGCCATTTGCCGGGCCGCTTCGAACGCAGCATCAGCCAGGCCGAGGACGACGGCTGGCATCCCGACGACAGCGAGGAATTCGCCGCGCCGGGGCTGCGCACGCAGGTGCGCGAGGAGACCGCGCGCAGCATCATCAGCCGCAACCAGTCGCCGGACGTGGGCTTTTCGCAGTCGGTCAACCCGTATCGCGGTTGCGAGCATGGCTGCAGCTACTGCTTCGCCCGTCCCAGCCACGCCTACCTGAACCTGTCGCCTGGGCTGGACTTCGAGACCCGGCTGTTCGCCAAGACCAATGCGCCGGAGCTGCTGCGCCGCGAACTGGCCAAGCCCGGCTACGTACCCAGCCCGATCGCGCTGGGCATCAACACCGACGCCTACCAGCCGATCGAGCGCAAGCTGCAGCTGACCCGCCAGTTGATCGAAGTGCTGTGGGAAACCCGCCATCCGTTCTCGCTGATCACCAAGAACGCGCTGGTCGAGCGCGACCTGGACCTGCTGGTGCCGCTGGCGCGCGAGAACCTGGTCAGCGTGCATTTCTCGGTGACCTCGCTGGACCCACGGCTGTCGGCGCGGCTGGAGCCGCGCGCCTCGGCGCCGCATGCGCGGCTGCGCGCGATGCGCACGCTGCACGAGGCCGGGGTGCCGGTGGGGGTGATGGTGGCGCCGGTGATCCCGTGGATCAACGACCACGCCCTGGAAGCGGTGCTGGAAGCGGCGCATGCCGCCGGCGCCGACTCGGCCGGCTACGTGCTGCTGCGCCTGCCGCACGAGGTGGCGCCGCTGTTCCGCGACTGGCTGCAGGCGCACCACCCCGACCGCGCCGCGCACGTGATGAGCACGGTGCAGCAGCTGCGCGGCGGCAAGGACTACGACAGCACTTTCGGCAAGCGCATGCGCGGCGAAGGCGTCTATGCCGACCTGCTGGCGCGGCGTTTCGCGCTGGCGCACAAGCGCCTGGGCTATGCCGAACGCACGCGCCCGGCGCTGGACTGCAGCCGCTTCGTCAGGCCCCTGCCGGTGCGTGCGCCATCGCCGCAGGGCGAGTTGTTTTGAGGCCGGGATTGGAAATGACCAGCCATGCGGCTGTGGAAAAGCCGGGATTGGGGATTGGCAAGAGCACGCGACGCTGTTTCCGTTAGCCGGCTTTTACCGATTCCCCATTCCCTACTCACGGCCGTACAACGCCTGCGCCGACTGGAACAGGATCCAGCTGGTGGCGATGAACTTGTCGCCGCCCTGCGGGCGGTTGCCGCGGTGGGTGTGGGTGAACGCGGTCGGCGCGATCAGCAGGCTGCCGGCGCGCGGCGCGATCTTGCGCTGCTGGAACAGGAACTCGGTTTCGCCGTCCTGGAAATCGTCGTTGAGGTACAGCGTCCACAGCAGATGCCGGTGCAGGGTCTCAGCGCCGGGATCGCGCGGGTACAGCTCGCAGTGCCAGTACGGATAGCCGCCCTCGCCCGCGGCGTACCACTGCAGGTTGATCGCGCCCGGGCGCAGGCAGGTGCGGGCCAGGCTGGACAGCGCCGCATCGTCGAGCAGCGCGAAATCGTCGGCGCCGAGCCGGTGCGGCTGGCCATCTGCGCCCGGTACCTGCAGCATCAGCGGCGAGATCAGCGCCTGCGGATACTTGCGCAGATAGCCGAGCAGGCCGGCGAACACCGCCTGCTGCAGCCGCTGTTCCACGTCGCGCCACGGCTCCAGGCCGCTGATGCGCAGGTCGCGGCTATGCTTGAGGTCGGGGAACACGCCGCTGCCGACCTCGCCCGGCTGCAACTGCGCACTGCCGCGCAGGCGGCGCATGATTGCCGCACAATCCTCGCGGGACATGGCGGCGTCGAAGACTTCGATGAAATCGGCAGTGGAATCGGACATCGCGCGACCTTACCAGCGATCCTGCGGCATCGCAGCTGTGCCGGCATTGGCCGGATCCTCGAGGCGGATATCCGCATCCGCCAAACCGTGCCAGACCAGCTCGATCGTGGCGTGCCAGGCAATCGGCCGCGGGCCGCGGCATCGGCGTCCGTCGCCGCGATCCTGCCCGCTACTGCGGCCGGAAGCGCAACAGCACGATGCCGAAGCCGATGAAGAGGGTCCCGACGACGCGGTCGAACAGCCGACGCAGGCCGGGCCGGGACAGGTAGCGGCCGATGCCGTGGCCGCCGATGCCGTAGACCGCGTACCAGAACAGCTCGCATGCGGCGAAGGTGGCCACCAGGATCGCGAATTGCGGCCACTGCGGCTGGCTCTTGTCGACGAACTGCGGCAGGAACGCGGCGGCGAACAGCAGCAGCTTGGGATTGCTCAATCCGATCGCCAGCCCGCCACGGAACAGCTGCAGTGGCGACAGCGACGCCGCCAGGGGCGGTGCGCCTTGCGGGTCCAACGGCGCCTCGCCGCTACGCCAGGCGGCGATTCCCAGCCACAACAGATAACCGACGCCGGCGTAGCGCAGCACTTCGAACACGCGCGGCGACGCATCCAGCACTGCGCCCAGGCCCGCCGCCGAGGCCAGCAGCACCAGCACCACCGCCAGCAGACAACCGGCCATCGCCAGCAGGCTGCGGCGTACGCCGAAACGCACGCTGCGTGTCATCACGTGCAGCATGTTCGGCCCCGGCGTGCCCGACAACACGAACACCGTCAGCAGGAACATCCACCAGACATGCAGGCTCATGGCGCAGCGGCTCGCGGGAAGTGGCAGCGCATCGTAGCAACGGCGCGCTACGCACGCCATGCGGGGAGCGCCGTTGCCCGCCCGCTCGCGTAGCGCCGCACGATTTCCCGGCGATGGATGCCGTTGACAGGCCTGCGCACGGCGACAGCGCAGCGGGAGCTGGCGGCGACGCCAGAAGTGACAGCCCTCGGCATCGCGCCCGCTGAAGTCTGGCTGCGAAGTGATTCTGGCACGAGTGGATCCCTAGGCATCAGCCTGTTGTTTGGCGACCCGCAGCAGGCTGAAGCCCAGTGCGCTACCGGCCAGGAGCGCGCAGACAAGCACACGCCAATCCAAGGCCAGCAGACGTGCTGGTGGCATGCCCAGCCATCGTTTGAGCGCCAGCGCTAACAGCACCGACAGCGCCGCTTGAAGGAACAATGCGGCCCAGGCATCGGCGAACGGCTTGACGGATTGGCGGGCGGAAAGAGCTGCGAATATCCCAGCGCACACGGAGAATGAAACTGCCGCGTCAAGGAGCAAAAACGCAATGCCCGTCGCGGATTCGGGGAAGAAAACCCCCTCGGCCACTCCGAGAGCGAATTGCACGACCAACAGCACACCGGCGTACTTGAACGCCTTGCTCCAGTGCATGCCGCGCATCCCCTCGTTGCCAAGTCCATTGTGCCGAATTGCGAAGTGGCGTTGGCTTGTTCCCGCTAACGCATCCTTTCGTCCAGCGCGCTTGAGCGTTTGCCGGGGATCCCAGTAGCGGGTGTATCCCCGGCAATGTGCAGCGAAGACTCAGCCCTGCGTCTTGTCATGCTCCACGTGATACCGCACCGCCTCGGCCACCTCGTTCTTGGAACCCAGGAACACCGGCACGCGCTGGTGCAGTTGCTCGGGGTGCAGGCCGAGGATGCGCTCGCGGCCGGTGCTGGCGGCGCCGCCGGCCTGTTCGACCAACAGGCCCATCGGGTTGGCTTCGTACATCAGGCGCAGCTTGCCGGCCTTGCCTGGGTCCTTCTTGTCCCACGGGTAGATGAAGATGCCGCCGCGGGTCAGGATGCGGTGCACGTCGGCGACCATGCTGGCGATCCAGCGCATGTTGAAGTTCTTGCCGCGCGCGCCTTCGCTGCCGGCCAGCAGGTCGGCGACGTAGTGCTGCATCGGCGCTTCCCAGTGGCGCTGGTTGGACATGTTGATCGCGAACTCTGCAGTGTCCTCGGGGATGCGCATGTCGGCCTGGGTCAGCAGGAAGCTGCCCTCCTCGCGTTCCAGGGTGAAGGCGTGGGTGCCGTGGCCCAGGGTCAGCACCAGCATCGTGCTGGGGCCGTAGATGCAGTAGCCGGCGGCGACCTGGGCGGTGCCGGGCTGCAGGAAGTGTTCGTCGCCGGGCTTGTCGGTGCCGGGCGGTGCGCGCAGCACCGAGAAGATGGTGCCGACGGAGACGTTGACGTCGATGTTGGAGCTGCCGTCCAGCGGGTCGAACAGCAGCAGGAAATCGCCGCTGGGATACTTGTCCGGCACCGGCTGGCAGTGGTCCATCTCTTCCGATGCGCAGGCGGCCAGATGCCCGCCCCAGGCGTTGGCTTCGAGCAGGATGTCGTTGCTGAGCACGTCCAGTTTCTTCTGCGCCTCGCCCTGCACGTTGCCGGTGCCGGCATCGCCGAGCACGCCGCCCAGGGCGCCCTTGCTGACCGCGATGGAGATGCGCTTGCAGGCGCGGGTCACGATGGTGATGAGCTGGCGCAGCTCCGGGCCGATGCGGCCGGCGTGCTGTTCTTCGATCAGGAAGCGGGTCAGCGAGGTTCGCGACATGGGCGCAGGCAGCCTTTGGTGGGGGAAGGCGCCTATTGTCGCGGCTGTTGCATGAGATTTCGATTAGCGGGCGGGCGATGGCGTGCAGAAGCGCCGCATCGTCAAGGGCGATGGGAGGTTGGTGCGTTCGGTGGGTGCCATGCGTCGGGGCTGAAGCCCCTCCCACAACAGGTCCTGATTAGCGCTGTGTCTCAGCTGTCGTACGCAGTTGCTGCTCTGTGAGCCTTCCCGCGCCGGCCAGGGCACTGGCCAGGCGCGGCACCATGGCGGCCAGGTTGAAGCGGCGATTGAAGCGGTAGGCATGCGCATGCAGGTAGCGCGCGCCGTATTTGGGGAAGTCCACCGCATGGTGGGTGCCGCTAAGCGCCGTTTTGAGATTGCCCAGGATCGTATTGACCCAACGCAGACGAGGCTGCTGGACGCCTTTGCGGCCGCTTCCGGTCACGATGGCATCGTGGGTCAGGCCTGCCCAGCCCACACCGGTGAACGCTGTCAGCCCATCACTGACGACATGGGTGCCCGGTGCCAGTGCCTGCTGAGCCCACGTGTGCACGACGCTTCTTCGGAAGCTGGAGACCACATCCAGGCGGAGATAGCGCGGGCGCCCTTGATGCAGGGAAACCGCTGCAATAAACGGCACTTTATTGCGCCACTGCGGTTGGCCTGGACCACCGGCGCGTTCGCCGCCCAGATAGGCATCATCGATCTGGACCTCTCCGTCGAGCCGGCGTGACTGCTCACGATCGGCCATCGCCGACATCACTTTGTGCTTGATCCGCCATGCAGTGCGATAGCACACGCCCAGTTGCCGAGCCAGTTCCAGCGCAGCAATTCCGTTCTTGGCTTGGCTCACCAGATAGATGGCCAGCCACCACACCCGCAAGGGAAGCTTGGTGTCTGCCATGGGCGTGCCGGCGGTCAAGCTGGTCTGTACCCGGCAGCGCGCGCACTGCCACAGGTGCTGGCGTCCCCGCTCAAAGCCACTGGCATGCGTGTGTCCGCACTGCGGACACACGAAGCCATTGGGCCACCTGGCCTGAACCAAGGCCTCGACACATTGCGCCTCGGAGCCGTAGCGGCTCAGAAAAGCCGGAATCGAAAGCCCCTTTTGGAACTGGATCCGATTGAGCGTCATCGCCGTATCTCACTGAAGAACCTGCATTTCTAAACCAAGGCAGCATCACCAGCTGAGACACAGCGCTAATCAGGACAACAGGTGGGGCGATGGCGCGCATAAAAAAGCCGGAAGCGCAGGCGCTTCCGGCTTCGCGTTGCAGTACCGCGCGCGATCAGCCCTTGTGCACGGTTGCCACGGCCTGGGTCACGTAGTCCAGGTTGGCCTGGCTCAGCGCGGCCACACAGATGCGGCCGGTGCCGACCGCGTAGATGCCGAACTCTTCGCGCAGCCGGTCCACCTGCGGCTTGCTCAGGCCCGAGTAGGAGAACATGCCGGCCTGCTGCTGGATGAAGCCGAACTCCGGCGCACCGAGGGCGGCCAGTTTCTGCACCATGCCGGCGCGCAAGGCGTGGATGCGCTCGCGCATCTCGGTCAGTTCCTGCTCCCACATCGCGCGCAGTTCGGGGCTGTTGAGCACGCCGGCCACCAGCGCGGCGCCGTGCGTGGACGGGCTGGAGTAGATGGTGCGGATGATGCGCTTGACCTGCGATTGCACCGCCTTGCTCTCGGCCGCAGTGGCCGAGACCACCGACAGCGCGCCGACGCGCTCGCCGTACAGCGAGAACGACTTGGAGTACGAGCTGGCGACCACGTAGCTGTCCACGCCGGCTTCGGCCAGCAGGCGCACCGCGTAGGCGTCTTCGTCGATGCCCTTGTCGAAGCCCTGGTAGGCGATGTCGACGAACGGGAACAGGTTGCGTTCCTTCAGCAGCGCGGCGACGGTGCGCCACTGCGCCTGGGTCAGGTCGGCGCCGGTCGGGTTGTGGCAGCAGGCATGCAGCAGCACCACGGTGCCCGGCGCGAGCTTGTTGAGGTCGGCGAGCATGCCGTCGAAGTTCAGGCCGTGCGTGGCCGCATCGAAATAGGTGTAGTCGACCACGTCGAAGCCGGCGGCCGAGAACACCGCGCGGTGGTTCTCCCAGCTCGGGTTGCTGATGGCGATGGTCGAGGTGGACAGCAGCTTCTTCAGCAGGTCCGCGCCCACGCGCAACGCGCCGCTGCCGCCGATGGTCTGCGAGGTGGCGACGCGGCCGGCGGCCAGCAGCGGCGACTCGGCGCCGAACAGCAGGTTCTGCGTGGCCAGGTCGTACGCCGGCAGGCCGTCGATCGGCAGGTAGCCGCGCGGTTTGGCGTCCTGCGCCAGCTGCCGTTCGATCTGCTGGACGGCGCGCAGCAGCGGGATGCGGCCGCTCTCGTCGTAATAGATGCCCACGCCCAGGTTGACCTTGGTCGGGCGGGAATCGGCGTTGTAGGCCTCGGTCAGGCCCAGGATCGGGTCGCCTGGGACCTGTTCCACGTTTGCAAAGAAGGACACGGCGGTACTCGTTTGGTGGCGAAAGGTGGGGGCCGGGAGGGACCGGAGCCGGCGCGGTCAAACGCCCCATCCTAGCAAACGCAGGTCCTTGCGTGGCGGGGCTTTGCGCTACGCGGCGTGCGCCCGGGCGGTGCATGCGCCATGATGCGTGCATGCCCAATCGCCATCCCCTCGCCCTGCTCTGCGGCCTCTGTGCCGCGGGGCTGTTGCCCGTCGTCTGCGCCGCCGCGGCCGATGCCGATCCCGCCACCCTGCCGGTCGTGCAGGTGCAGGCCGCACGGGTCGCCGGGGTCGACGATTTCGACCTGCCGGCCTCGCTGACCGCGATCACCCTGGGCGACAGCAACCGCACCGGCGTGCAGGTCGCCGAGGCCTTGTCCGGCGTGCCCGGGCTGCTGGCGCGCGACCGCCAGAACTACGCGCAGGACACCCAGCTGTCGATCCGCGGCTTCGGCGCGCGCTCGGCGTTCGGCGTGCGCGGCGTGCGCCTGCTGCTGGATGGCATCCCGGCGACGATGCCGGACGGCCAGGGCCAGCTGTCGCACTTCAACCTGTTGGGCGCCGAGCGCATCGAGGTGCTGCGTGGCCCGTTCTCTGCGCTGTACGGCAACTCCTCCGGCGGCGTGGTGCAGCTGTGGAGCGCCGACGGCATGCCCGACGACCCGTGGCGGCTACGCAGCACCGTCGGCAGCAACGGCACGTATAGCGCCGGGGCGCAGTTGCAGGGCCAGCAAGGCGACGTGCACTACAACGTGGCCGCCACCCATTTCCGCACCGATGGCTACCGCGACCACAGCCAGGCGCGGCGCGAATCGGTCAACGCCAGGTTCGGTTTCGATCTGGCCCCCGGCCGGCGCCTGGACCTGGTGCTGAACTACCTGGACGCGCCGTGGGCGCAGGATCCGCTGGGCCTGACCCGCGCCCAGTTCCATGCCGACCCGCAGCAGGCCACCGCCGTGGCGACCCAGTTCGATACGCGCAAGTCCACGCGCCAGGCGCAGGCCGGGGCGATCTTCACCCAGCAGGTGGACCAGCAGACCTGGCGGCTGATGGGCTACGCCGGGCGCCGCGATGTGCAGCAGTACCTGGCGGTGCCGGTGGCGGTGCAGGCCAATCCGCTGCATGCCGGCGGGCTGATCGACCTGGACGGCGACTACGGCGGCGTGGACGCGCGCTGGGCCTGGCAGGGCGAGCTGGGCGGGCGGCCGTTCCAGTTCACCGTCGGCGCCAATGCCGACCGCCAGCAGCAGCACCGCACCGGCTACGAGAACTTCGTCGGCAGCACGTTGGGGGTGAAGGGCCGGCTGCGCCGCGACCAGGAGGACCAGGTGCAGAACGTGGACCAGTTCGCCCAGGCCTGGTGGCAGTTCGGCGCGCGCTGGTCGCTGCTGGCCGGCGTGCGCCACAGCCAGGTGCGGTTCCGCTCCGACGACGCCTATATCGTCGGCCGCAACCCGGACGACAGCGGCCGCACCGATTATTCGGCGACCACGCCAGTTGCAGGGGTGGTATTCCGCGCCAGCGACGACCTGCGCTTCTACGCCTCGGCCGGCCGCGGCTTCGAGACGCCGACCTTCAACGAACTGGGCTATCGCAACGACGGCGGCGCCGGGCTGGCGCTGGACCTGTCCGCGGCCAGGAGCGAGAACCTGGAACTGGGCGCGAAATGGCGGAACCAGGCCGGCGCGGCCTGGGAAGCGGCGCTGTTCCGCGCCACGACCGACGACGAACTGGCGGTGGCCAGCAACACCAACGGCCGCAGCACCTACCGCAATATCGGCCGCACCCGCCGCCAGGGCGCCGAGGCCAGCTACCTGCTGCCGCTGGGCGACACCGCGCAGCTGCAGCTGTCCTACACCTGGCTGCAGGCGACCGTGCGCCAGGGCTACCTGACCTGCGCCAGCAGCGGCTGCGCCACGCCCACCGCGCAGGTGGCGGCCGGCGCGCGCCTGCCCGGGGTGCCGCGCCAGCAGGTCTTCGCGCGCTGGCAGTGGCAGCCGCGCGCCTGGCAGTTCGCGGTCGAAGCGGTGGCCGCCGGCGACACCGTGGCCAACGATCTGGCCAGCGAGACCGCCCCCGGTTACGCGCTCCTGAACCTGGAGGCCTCGCGCCGCTGGAGCACCGCGCACGGCGCGCTGCGCAGCTTCGCACGCATCGACAACGCGCTCGATCACGCCTACATCGGCTCGGTCATCGTCAACGACGGCAACGGCCGCTACTACGAGCCGGGGCCGGATCGCGGCTATACGCTCGGGCTGCAGTGGGAGTTCGCGCACTGAGCGCAGCCTGCCTGCCACGCGCGTCCGCCCTCGCCTGGCCGGCTACCGTTTTTCATACGTTATTTCGCTCCGGGCCGCTCGCCAGGCAGGGGCAGGCCTAAGCTCCCGGCAGACTCATTCGGAAGCTGTCGGATGCGAACCGTTCCGATGTCTTTGCCACGTCTGCCGCCCGCGCCGTCGCGCGGTGCCGATGCCAGCACGCCTGTCGCCGTTGGCGCCACCGCCGGCCACGCGCGCGACGGCGCGGGGGTGTTCGCCGGCCTCGGCGCTGCGCCGGTCAGGCGCGTGCGCACGGCGCCGCGTTCGGTGGCGGCAGGCGCGACACCGCCATCCGGAGCGCGCCTGCTGCAGCTCGATGCGCACACCGCCGATCTCGCCAGTGCGCTTGCCCACGTGGATGACGCAGCGGCGCCGTCGCCCGGGCAGGATCCGCAAGAGGAGCTGCGCTGCCGCGTGGTGCTCGAATGCATGCGCGCCTGCGCCGGCGAATCCTATACGGCCGATCTGGCGGCGGTCGCCGCCATCGGTGGGCTGCATCTCGATGCGTCGATGTCCACGCCGCGGTTGAAACTGTGGGAGGGCGCGACGGACGAGGCGATCGTCGTGGTGCTGGGCTTTTCCGGCACGCGCCTGGATGCTGCGAACGATCTGTTGTGCGACATGAAGAGCCAGCTCGCCCAGCCGCACGTCAACATGCTGGACGAGCGCCTGCCGACCTTGGGCAAGGTGGGAGCGGGCTGGCAGGAATGGTGGCAGTCCGAAGCGCAGTTGCCGCGCAGCGACGGAGCCGTCATGAAGGACGTGCTGACCCGCTATGCGGACCGCGCGCGGGATAGCGGCAAGGCACTATCGGTGTCGTTGACCGGGCATAGCCTGGGCGCGGCAGCGGCCACGGTCGCCGGCTTCGATATCGCGCACTTCCTGCGTGCGGCCGGGGCCAGCGGCAAGGTCAGCGTGTATGCCTTCAACCCGCCACGCCTGCCTGATTAGCGCTGTGTCTCAGCTGGTGATGCTGCCTTGGTTTAGAAATGCAGGTTCTTCAGTGAGATACGGCGATGACGCTGATATCGCGCACTTCCTGCGTGCGGCCGGGGCCAGCGGCAAGGTCAGCGTGTATGCCTTCAACCCGCCACGCCGGCCTGATTAGCGCTGTGTCTCAGCTGGTGATGCTGCCTTGGTTTAGAAATGCAGGTTCTTCAGTGAGATATGGCGATGACGCTCAATCGGATCCAGTTCCAAAAGGGGCTTTCGATTCCGGCTTTTCTGAGCCGCTACGGCTCCGAGGCGCAATGTGTCGAGGCCTTGGTTCAGGCCAGGTGGCCCAATGGCTTCGTGTGTCCGCAGTGCGGACACACGCATGCCAGTGGCTTTGAGCGGGGACGCCAGCACCTGTGGCAGTGCGCGCGCTGCCGGGTACAGACCAGCTTGACCGCCGGCACGCCCATGGCAGACACCAAGCTTCCCTTGCGGGTGTGGTGGCTGGCCATCTATCTGGTGAGCCAAGCCAAGAACGGAATTGCTGCGCTGGAACTGGCTCGGCAACTGGGCGTGTGCTATCGCACTGCATGGCGGATCAAGCACAAAGTGATGTCGGCGATGGCCGATCGTGAGCAGTCACGCCGGCTCGACGGAGAGGTCCAGATCGATGATGCCTATCTGGGCGGCGAACGCGCCGGTGGTCCAGGCCAACCGCAGTGGCGCAATAAAGTGCCGTTTATTGCAGCGGTTTCCCTGCATCAAGGGCGCCCGCGCTATCTCCGCCTGGATGTGGTCTCCAGCTTCCGAAGAAGCGTCGTGCACACGTGGGCTCAGCAGGCACTGGCACCGGGCACCCATGTCGTCAGTGATGGGCTGACAGCGTTCACCGGTGTGGGCTGGGCAGGCCTGACCCACGATGCCATCGTGACCGGAAGCGGCCGCAAAGGCGTCCAGCAGCCTCGTCTGCGTTGGGTCAATACGATCCTGGGCAATCTCAAAACGGCGCTTAGCGGCACCCACCATGCGGTGGACTTCCCCAAATACGGCGCGCGCTACCTGCATGCGCATGCCTACCGCTTCAATCGCCGCTTCAACCTGGCCGCCATGGTGCCGCGCCTGGCCAGTGCCCTGGCCGGCGCGGGAAGGCTCACAGAGCAGCAACTGCGTACGACAGCTGAGACACAGCGCTAATCAGGCACGCCTGGGGCAAGCGGGTATCGAGACGCTCTATGTGGATAGCCTGAAATCGGAGGACAGCGCATTGCGATTCTCGCTGCGCCAGTTCGCCCGCGAATTGGATCCGATCCAGTCCACGCCGTTGTTCATGCATCACCCGCACTGGGAGCACGACAGCGATGCCGATACCGATACCGATGCCGAGCGCGCCGGCAGCGCCAGCGGCGATCGCTTCGCCCAGTTCGTCACCGCGACCGACCAGCCGGCGAGCATGATCAATCTGGCGGACAACCACGAATTGACGCTGTGGCGCCCGTATTTCCTGTCCACGATCGAACCGGCCGAGTTGCAGCGCATCTTCGCTCCGATGCAGGTGCCGCCAGCGCCCTCCGCAGACGCAGGTGTTTCCCGCAGGGACTTCCTGACGCCGTTCCTGCCGCACAGTGAGCCGCCGATCGAGAACGGGCCGGAGTGACGCTGTGGCCTGCATACCCGCTGCGTCGAGCAACGTGCCCGCTGCTGCCTGGCCGGCGATCGCAGCGAAGACGCGCGCCGCGATCGGCATGCTTGCCAGGTCCGGCATCGGCCAGCGCTGGGCGCTCGGCGCTGCGTGCGCTCAGCGGATGCCGAGGCCGAGCCGGCGGTACAGCGTGCTGCGGCTGACCCCGAGCTGGCGCGCGGCGCGGGCGACGTTGCCGCCGCAGGCCTCCAGCGCCTGGCGCATCGCCGCCAGGGCGAGGCTGTCCAGGTCGGTTCGGGGAACTGGCGCGTCCGGACGCATCGCCTGCGGTTCGCTGTGCGATCCGCCCTGCCCTGGCGTCGTGTCGCCGCCGGCCGCCTGCAGGCCGCGCGCCGCGCCGGGCAGATAGGCCGGCAACGCATCGGCATCCACCACCGCACCGGCATCGCTCAGCGCGACCAGGGTGCGCAGGCAGGCCACCAGCTGGCGCAGGTTGCCGGGCCACGGATAGGCGCTCAGCGCCGCCAGCGCCGCCGCGGTCAGGCGCCGGCCCTGCCCTACCCGCGCCCACAATTCCTGCACTACCGCACGCCGATCCGGATGCACGCGCAGCGCCGGAATCTGCACGCCGTGCTGGGCGATGCGGTAATACAGGTCGGGGCGGAAACGGCGCTCGGCCATCGCCTCGTCCAGGTCGCGATGGGTGGCGCAGATCAGCGCGAAATCCAGCTTCACCGGCTTGCCGCCGCCCAACGGCAGTAGCTCGCGTTCCTGCAAGACGCGCAGCAGGCGCGGCTGCAGCGCCAGCGGCATGTCGCCGATTTCGTCCAGGAACAGCACCCCGCCCTCGGCCTGGCGCAACAGGCCGGGACTGCCGTGCTTGCGCGCGCCGGTGAAGGCGCCGTCCTCGTAGCCGAACAGTTCGGCCTCGATCAGGCCCTCCGGCAGCGCCGCGCAATTCACCGCGACGAACGGCTTGCCGGCGCGCGCGCTGCGCCGCTGCAGTTCGCGCGCGAATACTTCCTTGCCGGTGCCGGTCTCGCCCTGCACCAGCACCGGCAACTGCGCGTCGAGCACGCGCCGCGCGCGGTCCAGCGCCCGTTCCAGCGCGGCATCGAACAGCGGCGCATCGGCATGCGGCGGCGCGCGCGTGGCCGTGGCCACGCTGATCGGCGGCGGCGGCGAACGCCGCCGCGGCAACGCCTCGCCCGCGCTGTCCACGCGCCCGTGCAGCGCGCGGCCCTGCAGGTCGAACACGCTGCCGTGCTGGCGTAATTGCGATAGCGGCTGTTCCAACAGGGCCGCGTAGGGCACGCGGCCGAGGTCGTGCCGCTGCAGCCCGAACAGGCGCAGGCCAGCCTGGTTGGCGGCGACCAGCGTGCCGTTGCGGAACGCCAGTAGGCCTTCGTGCGCGGTGCCGAGCAGCGCCGGATCGTGGTGCACGCGCAGCAGTTCGCACTCGGCGATGGCGTCGTCGAAATAGCGGTGCTCGATGCGGGCCACCGCCCTGCGCGCCAGGCCGAGCGCGTGCATGTGCTGCACGCTGGCATCGCCGGAAATGTCCAGTACGCCGGCCAGCTGGCCGTAGGGATCGAAGATCGGCACTGCGGCACAGCTGAGGATCTGGTGCGGCGGAAAATAGTGTTCGCCGCCGCGCACTTCCACCGAATGGCTCTCGACGATGGCGGTGCCGATCGCATTGGTGCCGACCTGGGTCTCGCTCCAGCACGCGCCCGGCATCAGCGCCACGCGCCCGGCCTTGTCCAGGAAGCCCGGGCTGCCTTCGGCATCGAGGATCCAGCCGGCCGCGTCGGTCAGCAGCACGATGCGGCCGGTGGCGGCGGCATCGCCGGCCAGGCCTTCCAGTTCGGCGCGGGCCAGCCGCCACAGGCGTTCGTGCGCCGCGCGCAATTCGCGCAGGCGCGGCGCGCTGACCGGCTCGATCGGCGGCGTGCCCTGCGCCGGCAGGCCCAGGCGCTGGCAGCGCTGCCACGACTGCAGGATGGTGTCCGGCACCTGGCCGACCGGGGCGCCGCCGCGCTCGAAGAAGATCCGGCGCGCGTGGCCGAGCTGGTGCTGCGATTGCGGGTGTGCCATGACGGCTCCGCTGTCGCAGATTGCGACAGGTGGTGGGACAGGTGTTGCGATAAACACCACATCCGCCGCCGGCGCGCAATCGGCACGCGTGACGCGCTGCAGCAGGAATGCAGCCTGCGCGCCCATTGGCCGCGGCGCGCGGCCATGACGCGGCGCAACAGCGAAAACCTGGCATCGCTCTTGCGGTGACTGCTTGGCTGGATGGGCGTGTCCCATTCCTTTCCCACCGCCGCAGGAGACACCGATGAACGCCGTCACCACCGCCAAGCCGCATGCCACCGATCCGCAGTCCATCTTCAAGTCGCGCTACGGCAATTTCATCGGCGGGCAATGGGTGGAACCCAGGAGCGGCCGCTACTTCAACAACAGCACGCCGATCACCGGCAAGGTGTTCACCTCGGTGGCGCGCTCCGACGCGCAGGACGTCGAGGCCGCGCTGGATGCCGCGCATGCGGCCAAGGACGCCTGGGGCAAGACCTCGGCGACCGAGCGCAGCAACGCGCTGCTGAAGATCGCCGACCGCATCGAGCAAAATCTCGAGCTGCTGGCCTATGCCGAGACCTGGGACAACGGCAAGCCGCTGCGCGAGACGCTCAACGCCGACGTGCCGCTGTGCGCCGACCACTTCCGCTATTTCGCCGGCGCCATCCGCGCGCAGGAAGGCGGCATTTCCGAAATCGACAGCGACACCATCGCCTACCACTTCCACGAGCCGCTGGGCGTGGTCGGGCAGATCATCCCGTGGAACTTCCCGCTGCTGATGGCGTGCTGGAAACTGGCCCCTGCGATCGCCGCCGGCAACTGCGTGGTGATGAAGCCGGCCGAGCAGACTCCGGCCTCGATCCTGGTATTGATGGAAGTGATCGGCGACCTGCTGCCGCCGGGCGTGCTCAACGTGGTCAATGGTTTCGGCCTGGAAGCGGGCAAGCCGCTGGCCAGCAGCCCGCGCATCGCCAAGATCGCCTTCACCGGCGAGACCACCACCGGCCGGCTGATCATGCAATACGCCAGCCAGAACCTGATCCCGGTGACGCTGGAGCTGGGCGGCAAGTCGCCGAACATCTTCTTCGCCGACGTGATGGCCGAGGACGACGATTTCCTCGACAAGGCGATCGAAGGCTTCGTGCTGTTCGCCTTCAACCAGGGCGAGGTGTGCACCTGTCCGTCGCGCGCGCTGATCCAGGAATCGATCTACGACAAATTCATGGAAAAGGCGCTCAAGCGCGTGGCCGCGATCAAGCAGGGCAATCCGCTGGATCCCAACACCATGGTCGGCGCGCAGGCCTCCAGCGAGCAGCTGGAGAAGATCCTGTCCTACATCGACATCGGCAGGCAGGAAGGCGCGCAGGTGCTGATCGGCGGTGAACGCAACACGCTCGACGGCGAGCTGGCCGGCGGTTTCTACGTCAAGCCGACGGTGTTCAAGGGGCACAACAAGATGCGCGTGTTCCAGGAGGAGATCTTCGGGCCGGTGGTGTCGGTGACCACGTTCAAGGACGAGGCCGACGCGTTGGCGATCGCCAACGACACGCTGTATGGATTGGGCGCCGGCGTGTGGAGCCGCGATGCGTCGCGGCTGTACCGCATGGGCCGCGCGATCCAGGCCGGGCGGGTGTGGACCAACTGCTACCACGCCTATCCGGCGCATGCCGCGTTCGGCGGCTACAAGCAGTCGGGCATCGGCCGCGAGAACCACAAGATGATGCTCGACCACTACCAGCAGACCAAGAACCTGCTGGTCAGCTACTCGCCGAAGGCGTTGGGCTTCTTCTGAGCGCGGCGCAGGGCAGGGCGTGGCGGCGTGCGCGCTGCCGCTGTCCCGCGTCCGGCGCCGACTGATCTGGATCAAGGCAGCCCGTCGCTGGATGCGCGATGGTGGCGTCACCGTTGCTACAGGAGCGTTGCGATGAACAAGACGATGAAGGCCGCCGTGGTGCGCGCATTCGGCAAGCCGCTGACGATCGAGGAAGTGGAGGTGCCGCGGCCGCAGGCCGGCGACATCCTGGTCAAGATCGAGGCCTGCGGCGTGTGCCACACCGACCTGCACGCGGCCGAAGGCGACTGGCCGGTGAAGCCGAATCCGCCGTTCATTCCCGGCCACGAGGGCGTGGGCCATGTGGTCGCGGTCGGCGCCGGCGTACACCACGTCAAGGAAGGCGACCGGGTCGGCATTCCGTGGCTGTATTCGGCCTGCGGGCATTGCGAGCACTGCCTGGGCGGCTGGGAGACGCTGTGCGAGGCGCAGCAGAATTCCGGCTACTCGGTCAACGGCGGTTTCGCCGAGTACGCGCTGGCCAACGCCAACTACATCGGCCATCTGCCGAACAACATCGGCTTCGTCGAGATCGCGCCGATCCTGTGCGCCGGCGTCACCGTGTACAAGGGCCTGAAGGTCACCGACACCAAGCCCGGCAACTGGGTGGTGATCTCCGGCATCGGCGGGCTCGGCCACATGGCCGTGCAGTACGCCAAGGCGATGGGGCTGAACGTGGCCGCGGTGGACGTGGACGACGCCAAGCTGGCGCTGGCCAGGCGCCTGGGCGCCACGGTGACTGTGAATGCGCTGACCACCGACCCGGTGGCCTACCTGAAGAAGGAGATCGGCGGCGCGCACGGCGCGCTGGTCACCGCGGTGTCGCCGAAGGCGTTCGAGCAGGCGATCGGCATGGTCCGCCGCGGCGGCACGGTGTCGTTGAACGGGCTGCCGCCGGGCCAGTTCCCGCTGGACATCTTCGGCATGGTGCTCAACGGGGTGACCGTGCGCGGTTCCATTGTCGGCACCCGCCTGGACCTGCAGGAATCGCTGGACTTCGCCGAGCAGGGCAAGGTCGCCGCAACCGTGGCCACCGCCCGGCTGGAGAACATCAACGCCGTGTTCGCCCGCATGCGCGCCGGCCAGATCGAAGGCCGCATCGTGCTGGACATGGCGGCCTGATGGACGCCGCCGCGCCGGCCTCCGGCGTGCCGCTGCAGGTGCTGGCGACAGTGCCGGCGCTGCAGCTGATCGACACGCTGCGCGCGCGGCATGGGCCGCTGCTATTCCACCAGTCCGGCGGCTGTTGCGACGGGTCCTCGCCGATGTGCTATCCGCAGGACGACTTCATCGTCGGCGACCGCGACGTGCAACTGGGCGAGATCGGCGGCGCGCCGTTCTACATCGGCGCCTCGCAGTTCGACTACTGGAAGCACACCCAGCTGATCATCGACGTGGTGCCCGGCCGCGGCGGCATGTTCTCGCTGGAGAACGGCGAGGGCGTGCGCTTCCTGGTGCGCTCGCGGCTGTTCGGCGACGCGGAGTACGCGGCGTTGCAGGCGGCGGGGAAGGTCTAGCGGAACGCACCGCCCCGTGTAGGAGCGGCTTCAGCCGCGACAGGATCGTTGATTCATGCAGCCTGTCGCGGCTGAAGCCGCTCCTACAAGGGGGCGATGGCCGACAGGCCTACGGCGCCTTGGACGGCACGAACGGCGATACCGGATCGCTGGCCGGGAAGGTCTCTTCCAGCGCCTCGTCCTGATTGGCGTCGGCATGGTGCTTGTGCGCGTAGTCCTGGTTGGCGCTATCGGCCGCGGCGGCGTTTGGCGCAGGCCGGTCCGCGCCGGTGCGCGGCGCGTGTTCGACGATGGTCTCGGGACTGTCGCCGGCGCCGCGGTCCTCGCGGTCCTGGCCGTCGCGCTTGCCGCGTTGTTCGCCGGGAACCGGGTCGTTGCGACGCAGCGGGTCGGTGGCTATGGACATGGCCGATTCCTCCTACTTTGGTTGGGGAATGTGGCGGACAGTGCAGCGCGATGGCAGTGAAGCCACTGCGAATCGCAATGCGTCCACACGACTGTCACCAACGCCTAACGGCACCGGCGCTACTGCTGCCCATCCCATGCCGCCGATGCCGCCCGGAGCTTCCGCCATGTGCCCCAGCGCCCGCCCCGATCCGCTGTTGTTCAATGCCCACCTGGATCCGTTGCCGGCCATGCCGCCGCAAGGTCCCGGCGAGGCTCCAGGTCCGCATCCGCACGACGCAGCGGACTACCGCCAATACAGCCTGGCCGACTATCGCCAGCGCCGCGACCGCCACGGCACCCCATGGCGCGACCTGTGCCCGGCCTACGCGTTCGCGCTGCGCACCCACGCCGGCGGCTGGCCGCGCGCGCCCATGGCCGACACCGACGGCGAACTGGCCGCGCACTGGGAGCAGGTCCGCGGCGAGTCGCAGCTGGACTGGCGTCAGGCGCGGCCGGTGATCGAGGAGGCGTGGCAGGCGCTGGACCATCTGCCGGCGCCGGCGCTGCGCGTGGAGGCGCACTGATGGCGCGCCCGATCTGGACCGGTACCCTGTCCTTCGGCCTGCTCAACGTGCCGGTGGCGCTGATGTCCGGCGAACGCCGCGTCGATCTGCATTTCCGCATGCTCGATGCGCGCGACAAGCGCCCGATCCGCTTCGAGCGGGTCAACGCCGATACCGGCGAAGGAGTGCCGTGGAAGGACATCGTCAAGGCCTTCGAGTACAGCAAGGGCAACTACGTGGTGGTCGAGCAGCAGGACATCGCCTCGGCCGCGCCGGAAAGCCACGAGACGGTGGAGGTCGAGGCCTTCGTCGACGCCGCCGACATCGACCTGCGCTATTTCGAGAAACCCTACGTGCTGGTGCCGGGCAAGAAGGCAGAGAAGGGCTACGTGCTGCTGCGCGAGACGCTGCGCGCCACCGGCAAAGTCGGTATCGCGCGGGTGGTGATCCGCACCCGCGAATACCTGTCGGCGGTGCTGCCGCAGGAAGACGCGCTGGTGCTGATCCTGCTGCGCTATCCGCAGGAGCTGGTCGCGCTGGACGACTACACGCTGCTCAGCGGCAAGGCCGCCGACTACCGGATCAGCGCCAAGGAGACCGAGATGGCCGCGCAGCTGATCGACTCCATGTCCGGCAAGTGGGATCCGCGGTCCTATCACGACGAATTCCGCGAGCGCCTGCAGGCGGTGATCCAGAAACGGATCGAGGCGCAGGAAGGCACCGCTCATGTGGAGGATGACGCCGAAGCGCCGCAGCGCGAGGACGCCGCCACCAACGTGGTCGATTTCATGTCGCTGCTGCAGAAGAGCCTGGACGCCAAGCGCCGTACCCCGGCGAAGAAGGCAGAGGCGTCGGTGCCGGTGCGCAAGACCGCGAAGAAGCCGGCCAGGAAAGCGGCGAAGAAGGCGGCCAAACCCGCCGCAAAATCCGCGGCCAAGGCCAAGCCGGCGAAAAAGGCCACCGCAAGCAAGCTGCCGGCGCGGCGCAGGGCGGGGTAGGGCGCGATGACGCTGCGCGAGTACGCCCGCAAGCGCCGTTTCGGCGCGACCCCGGAACCGGCCGACGACAGCGTCGCGGCGCCGTCGCGGCGCCCGATCTTCGTCGTGCAGCTGCACCATGCCAGTTCGCGCCACTACGATTTCCGCCTGGAAGCCGATGGCGTACTGAAGAGTTGGGCGGTGCCGAAGGGCCCGTCGCTGCGGGTCGGCGAAAAGCGGTTGGCGGTGCAGGTGGAAGACCATCCGCTGTCCTATGCCGGCTTCGCCGGCGATATTCCCGAGGGCCATTACGGTGCCGGCCATGTCGATGTGTTCGACCACGGCACCTGGTCGTGCGACGGCGAACCGCTGGCCGCGATCGCCTCCGGCAAGTTGGATTTCGTGCTGCACGGCGAGCGCCTCAACGGCAACTGGAAACTGGTGCGCACCGCGTTGCGCGGCAAGCAGCCGCAGTGGCTGTTGATCAAGCGCGACGACGCGTTCGCCGCCGATCGCGAGGCCGATGACTTGCTGCAGGATTCGCCGGCGGCTGCGAAGCGCGCCGCCAAGGCGACCAAGGTCACTCAGGCCAGCAAGGCCAGCAAGGCAAAACCCACGCGCGGCCAAGCGCCCGCCGCAACGGCCGCAACACCCGCAGCGCGGTCGCGGCGCAGCGACGCGGCCTGGCGCAAGCGCGCACTCGCGCTGGAAGGCGCGCGCGATCGCCCGTGTCCGCCAGGCGCGCGCGCGCAGCTGACGCTGCTGCGCGAGCGCGCCCCCGACGGCGCGCAGTGGCTGCACGAGATCAAATGGGACGGCTACCGCCTGCTGGCCGATCTGGACGCCGGCAAGGCGACGCTGCGCTCGCGCAACGACCAGGCCTGGACCGAGACCTTCCCCGAGGTCGCGCACGCGGTGCAGGCCTTGCCGGTGCGCCAGGCGCGGCTGGACGGCGAACTGGTGGTGCTCGATGCCGAGGGCCGCAGCGATTTCTCCGCCTTGCAACGGGTCATCGAGGGCAGCTCCAGGCAGCCGCTGCGCTACCTGGTGTTCGACCTGCTCGGCGTGGCCGGTGTGGACCTGCGCGAGGTCCCGCTGCTGCAGCGCAAGCAATTGCTGCGCGCGCTGCTCGGCGAGACGCCGGGCGTGCTGGCCTATAGCGACCACGTGCTCGGCCATGGCCCGGAGGTGTTCGCCGCGGCGGCGGCGAAGGGCTACGAGGGCGTGGTCAGCAAGCGCGCGGACGCGCGCCATCACGGTGGCCGCGGCGGCGATTGGGTCAAGACCAAGCACGAGAACAGCGATGATTTCGCCATCGTCGGCTACACCGATCCGAAGGGCGCGCGCAACGGTTTCGGCGCGCTGCTGCTGGCGCAGCGCAGCGCTGGCGGGTTGCGCTACGTCGGCCGTGTCGGCACCGGTTTCGACGAATCCGGCCTGCGGCGGTTGCTTGCGCAGCTGCAGGCATTGCACAGCGAGCAGGCGACGGTGGAGCTTCCCGCCCATGCGCCGTTCCCGCGGCGCAGCGTGCACTGGGTGCGGCCGCAGCTGGTGGCCGAAGTCGCTTTCCGCGGCTGGGCCAAGGAAGGGTTATTGCGCCAGGCCGCGTTCAAGCGCCTGCGCGCGGACAAGCCGCTGCAGGATCTGGGCGGCGATCGTGCGCCGCTGCCGGCGGCCGGCCAGGGCAACCATGCCGTGGCAGCGCGCGCTGTGGCATCGGCGAAGAAGACCGCACCGGCCGCGCGCGGGCCAGCCACGCCGGCGAAACGCGGCACGTCGAACGGCGATGCCGCGAAAACCGGCGCTGCCAAGCGCAAACCGGCGATCGCCAAGCCTGCGCCGCGCGCAAGCACCGCGGCGCAGAAGACCGCGTCCTCCGCCAGCGCCGATGCCGCGGCCGCGGCGGTCGCCATCACCCACCCCGAGCGCGTGGTGTATCCGGGCGCCGGCATCCGCAAGGGCGAGGTCGCCGATTACTACCGCGCCATCGCGCCGTGGTTGCTGCAGGAAGTCGCCGGGCGGCCGCTGTCGCTGCTGCGCTGCCCCGATGGCGCCGGCGGCGAATGTTTCTTCCAGAAGCACAACAACCGCGCCCTCGGCCAGCACGTGCAGGCGATCGCGCTGAAGCAGAAGAGCGGCACCGAGGACTACCTGTACATCGACGATCTGGCCGGCCTGCTGGAACTGGTGCAGATGAACACCCTGGAGCTGCATCCCTGGGGATCGACCGTGGACGATCCCGAGCACCCCGACCGGCTGGTGTTCGACCTGGACCCGGGCGAGGGCGTGAGCTGGACGCAGATCAAGGCCGCGGCGCGCGAGATCCGCACCCGCCTGCGCGAGACCGGGCTGGAAAGCTTCGTGCGCCTGTCCGGCGGCAAGGGCCTGCACGTGGTGGTGCCGATCGTGCCCGACGCGGACTGGGAGCAGGCGCGCGATTTCTGCGAAGCCTTCGCCCAGGCGCTGACCGCCTCCGCGCCGGAGCGCTACGTGGCTACGATGAGCAAGGCCAAGCGCAGCGGGGTGATCTTCGTCGATTGGCTGCGCAACGGCCGCGGCAATACCAGCGTGTGCTCGTGGTCGCTGCGCGCGCGCGCGCACGCCACCGTGGCGGTGCCGCTGCGCTGGGAGGAACTGGCGCGGATCGCCTCGCCGCAGGCGTTCCCGCTGGCCAAGGCGCTGCAGCGCGCCGCGCGCCTGCGCGCGCATCCGTGGAAGGAGATGGCGACGCTAGAGCAGCGGTTGCCTGGGAGCTGAGCCGGCGGGCGGTCGCGGATTGCGGCTTCCCTTTGTCGCTTTTTCCCGCACCTGCTGGCGTACCGTGTCGCGACTGAAGTCGCTCCTACACTGGATCCAAGCGCTGACCGCGCAACACACGCAGCTCCTTGTAGGAGCGGCTTCAGCCGCGACGAACGGAGCCTGGATCCAGCCGTGGGCATCGCCTCTACGCACGAGCGCAGTCACCACAGTGCCGCAAGCAGTGAATGTGCCAGTGCCATCCACGGTGCAGCCACTCGCGCGATGCTCGCGTAGGCGGCAACCGCAACCGTCGCCGCGCCCCCCACGCCACTTACGGCGACACAGCGGATTCGCGGGTGACCCGCGCCAACGAATCGCGCGAGATCGCCGCGATCGACTTTGCTCCGGTCAGCGTCATCGCCACCCGCATTTCCTTTTCGACCAGGCTCAGCAGGTTCTCCACCCCGGCCTGGCCGGCCGCGGCCAGCGCATACACGAAGGCGCGGCCGAGCAGCACCGCATCGGCGCCGAGCGCCAGCATGCGCACCACGTCCAGGCCGCTGCGGATGCCGGAGTCGGCCAGGATCTTCAGCTCGCCCTTCACCGCGTCGGCGATCGCCGGCAGCGCGCGCGCGCTGGACAGCACGCCGTCGAGCTGGCGCCCGCCATGGTTGGAGACCACGATGCCGTCGGCGCCGAAGCGCACCGCATCGCGCGCATCGTCCGCATCCAGGATGCCCTTGATGACCATCGGCCCGGTCCAGAACTCGCGGATCCATTCCAGGTCCTTCCACGCAATCGACGGGTCGAAGTTCGCGCCGAGCCAGCCGATGTAATCCGCCAATCCGGTCGGGCTGCCGCGGTACGCGGAGATGTTGCCCAGATCGTGCGGGCGCCCGAGCAGGCCCACGTCCCAGGCCCAGCGCGGATGGGTCACCGCCTGCAGCATGCGCCGCAACGGCGCGTGCGGCCCGCTCATGCCCGAATGCGCATCGCGGTAGCGCGCGCCGGGGGTGGGCATGTCCACGGTGAACACCAGCGTGGTCACGCCGGCGGCCCTGGCCCGCTCCAGCGCGTTGCGCATGAAGCCGCGGTCCTTGAGCACGTACAGCTGGAACCACATCGGCCGGTCGATCGCCGGCGCCACTTCCTCGATCGGGCACACCGATACCGTGGACAGGGTGAACGGCACGCCCTTGGCCGCCGCCGCCCGCGCGGCCTGCACCTCGCCGCGGCGCGCGTACATGCCGGTCAGCCCAACCGGGGCCAGCGCCAGCGGCAGCGCCAGGCGCTCGCCGAACAGCGCGGTCTCCAGGCTCAACTCGGCCATGTCGCGCAGCACCCGCTGGCGCAGCGCGATGTCGGCCAGGTCGGCGACGTTGCGCCGCAGCGTGTGCTCGGCGTAGGCGCCGCCGTCGATGTAGTGGAACAGGAACGGCGGCAGCCGCGCCTGGGCGGCGGCGCGGTAATCGGAAGCGGCGGAAATGATCATCGGCGCGGGTCGTCGGGAGAGGAGGGGAGGCGCGCGGCGCGCGCGCGGCGCGCTTCGTCTTCGTCGAGGCTGCGCAACGCGGTATGCACGAAGGCCAGGTGCCCATGCGCGGCGTCGCGTGCGCGGTCCGGCTCGCCGGCCAGGATCGCGTCGCGCAGCGCGCGGTGCTGCGCCAGCAGCGGGGCGAAGGTGCGCGGCGACTGGAACAGCCTGTGCCGGCTCTGCGAGATGTTGGTGTGCAGCAGGTCGAACAGGCCGCGCATCACCTGCAGCAGCACGCGGTTGTGCGCGGCCTCGGCGATGGTCAGGTGGAAGTCGGCGTCGGCGCGCGCCTCGGCCGCCGCATCGCCGTGCGCATGCGCTTGCAGCATCGCCTCGAACGCAGCGGCGATGCGCGCGCGGTTGGCGTCGGTGGCGCGCAGCGCGGCGTGCCAGGCGGTGGCGCCTTCCAGCGCATGGCGGGTCTCCAGCACGTCGAAGCGGTATTCCGGATCGCCCTGCAGCAGCGGCAGGAACGGCTGCAGCGGCGCCACCACCCGTTCCTCGGGCGTGGGCGGGCGCTGCACGTAGGTGCCGCCGCCGGCGCGGGCGCGCAGCAGGCCCTGGCTGGCGAGCTGGGCGATCGCCTCGCGCAACGCGGTGCGCGACACGCCCAGCTGCAGCGCCAGCGTGCGCTCGGCCGGCAGGCGCGCATCCGCTTGCAGCCCCCGCTGCGCGATCAGCGCACGCAATTGCGCGGCGACGCGGTCGCTGAGGCGGCCGCCGCCGAGCGCGGGCGCAGGGTCGCGCTGGCGTGCCACTGGCCGGCGGCGTGCGCCGGCCTTCGTGGACGCGGATGAAGTGGTCATACCAAAAATTGCCGAACGCAGGGGGGAACCCATTAGATCGCGGCACATCCGGCCAGGTCAAACGCAGGCAACGCGATTGCCGCGGATATTGGTCATACCAATCGCCTCGGGCCATGCCACGCCCGGGTGGCGGCCGCCCTCACCAGACGAACGGCAGCAGCCGCCAGCTGTGCCTGGCGTACTGCGGGTACTCGCGCGGAAAGGCTTGGGTCAGCGCCGCTTCCTCCACGCGGATGCGGAGCAGGAACGCCCAGGTCACCGGCAGCACGATCGCCAGCAGCGACAGCCCATCGCCCAGGCCGATCGCCAGCCCATAGAACGCCAGCAGCGCGCCGGTGTAGGACGGATGGCGCAGGTAGCGGTACGGCCCGTGGCGGATCAGCCGGTGGTCGTCCTGGATGGTCACGTCCACCGTGAACCAGCGCGCCAGCACCCGGATCGCCCACAGCCGCAGCCCCAGGCCGCCGGCCAGCAGCGCGCAGCCCAGCCAGCGCGCCTGCTCCTGCAGCGCGGGCGCATAGCGCCATGCGCCAAGGAAGGACAGCAACACGCCCACCGCCACCGCCGCGTTCAGCACGCGCCACAGCAGCTGCAGCGTACCCTGGTCGTGAGCGCCGCCATCGGCTGCGCGGCGCCGGTGGCCGAGCAGCATCTCGAACACGCCCCAGCTCGCGCCCAGCAGCATGAACAACAGATCGGGATGTGGCAGGGGCATTGTCGTGTCCTTGAGGAATTGTCGGTGTACGCCATCGCGCTGCAGGCCGGGCCAACGGGCGGTCGGCGATGGCATGGCCCTAGTGTGATCGCCATGCGGTGGCGGGAACAGTGACCGCTGGTCATCGATGCGACCTGCCGGACGTCTTTTTTGCATGCGTCTCATCGCTGCCGCCACGCGCGCTGACTGCATCTTGCCGCGCCGCGCGTCCATGCCGGCCAGGCAGGCTGGCGCCAAGGCCCGTCGGTACGGCCAGCGTTTCTGGGTGTCCATGCGTAGGCTGGACATGGTGCGCAGCACGCGTGTTTGCAAACCGATATCGGCCGGCGCGGCGACGCAGCAGTGCAAGGTGCGCTCGGCCCAGGCGCCGCCGTCGCGGTAACGCAGCAGGAACGACGGTGGCCACCCAATCGGCAACGGTGCTTTGGCCACGGAGACGGGCGCGAAGTTCGGTTATCGCCTCATCTTTTCGGCATTCGAATCAAAAATAGACGGAATTTGTATTCTACTTTTCTTGTCAATATCAGAAAAAAGTAGAAAAACGAATGAGCCAGTCTAAACGAATTGTAACGGGCGGCAGTTCTTCTTCAAGTTCAAGTTCTCGCGCGCCCGAACACGATGCCGAGCAGAAGCATCCTTGCCCGGAACCGCCAGCAGCATCCCCTGACCCACAATTAGGCGGGCTCCCTGCGCGCGCCCCTGCGCGCGCAGGGAGCCCCGCAGCTTTATCGAGGCAAGAGCATCCCATACACAGCAACACTCCGCTTCCGCAGTTGGTATACCCGGACATATCGGAGCTAACAAAATGAACGTGACCGTGAAGCGGATCACGATCCTGGATACGCTCGGCAACCGTAACCGCGCGGTGCTCAAGGCGATCACACGGCGCATTATCTGAGTGCGCGGCTGATCGTCGGTGTGCGGATGGGCATCTCCGGACCACGCCGGCATCGCAGCGTGCCGACCACCGGTAGCACGGCATCGATCAACTCCTCGTACACCACGGTGTCATGTCCGTGGGGAGCCGGTCGCATGCACTACCTGAGGCGTGCGATCGCCCACGAGGCTGGCGTGGAGTTCGGTCGGTGCACCACGCATTCGTTCCGCGCCGGAGATCGGATCTCGCGCATGTCTTAATTTTCTATCAAAGTATTGAATGGCAGGAAAAAAGAACAGGCGCTAGCGGTGATCAACGCCTTGTTTGCACCTGTCTGCCCGTTCGCGACGACGCGACCTCCTGATACCGGTCGTATCCTTGCAAGAGGCTGGCCGCCCCGAAACCACCACGGCAGGGGGACGGCACGCGATGTTGGTCGCGTGCCGTCACCGCGACGACAAGCGTCTCGCCGGTCCAACGCGCTGACGTAGCGGTGTGCCGCGCATCCGGCATTACGCGGGAGGCCACGTTCTGACTGGCTGATGCGCGGCACGCCAGCCCGCGCCGGTCATGTCGGCAACGCTGCGGCTGTGTGCGCCAGCCCGCCACTGCCGCCATGGCAGTCTGCCCAGCCCCGCCGCGGCCTCCCCAATGACGCTGTCAGGCCCTAAGATGCCGCCAGCATCTTGTTGACGAGGAGTAGGCGTTGATCATCCATCCCAAAGTTCGCGGTTTCATCTGCACCACCACGCATCCGCTCGGCTGCGAGCGCAACGTGCTCGAGCAGATCGCCGCCACGCGCGCGCGGGGCGTGCGCAGCGACGGGCCGAAGAAGGTGCTGGTGCTCGGCGCCTCCAGCGGCTACGGCCTGGCCTCGCGCATCACCGCCGCGTTCGGCTTCGGCGCCGACACGCTGGGCGTGTTCTTCGAAAAGCCCGGCAGCGACAAGAAGGCCGGCACCGCCGGCTGGTACAACTCGGCCGCGTTCGACAAGCATGCCAAAGCGGCGGGCCTGTACAGCAAGTCGATCAACGGCGATGCGTTCTCCGACGCCGCGCGCGCGCAGGTGATCGAACTGATCAAGACCGAGATGGGCGGCCAGGTCGATCTGGTGGTGTATTCGCTGGCCTCGCCGGTGCGCAAGCTGCCCGGCACCGGCGAAGTGAAGCGCTCGGCGCTCAAGCCGATCGGCCAGACCTACACCGCCACTGCGATCGACACCAACAAGGACGCGATCATCGAGGCCTCGATCGAGCCGGCCACCGAGCAGGAGATCGAAGACACCGTGACCGTGATGGGCGGCCAGGACTGGGAACTGTGGATCGACGCGCTGGCCGCCGCCGGCGTGCTCGCGCCGGGCGCGCGCAGCGTAGCCTTCAGCTACATCGGCACCGAGATCACCTGGCCGATCTACTGGCACGGCGCGCTGGGCAAGGCCAAGGTGGACCTGGACCAGACCGCGCAACGCCTGCACGCGCGCCTGCAGCAAAGCGGCGGCAGCGCCAACGTGGCGGTACTCAAGTCGGTGGTGACCCAGGCCAGCGCGGCGATCCCGGTGATGCCGCTGTACATCTCCATGGTCTACAAGATCATGAAGGAAAAGGGCCTGCACGAAGGCACCATCGACCAGCTCGACCGCCTGTTCCGCGAGCGCATGTACCGCGCAGACGGCCAGGCGCCGGCCACCGATGAGCAGAACCGCTTGCGTCTGGACGACTGGGAACTGCGCGACGACGTGCAGGACGCGTGCAAGGCGCTATGGCCGCAGGTCACCACCGAGAACTTGTTTGAGCTCACCGACTACGCCGGCTACAAGCACGAATTCCTCAAGCTGTTCGGCTTCGAGCGCAACGACGTGGACTACGACGCCGACGTGAATCCGGACGTGCAGTTCGATTGCATCGAGCTGTAAGCAGCCGGGAGTGGGGATTCGGCCGGCAGCGATGCTGGCCGTTTTTCCTTGAGTGCCTGTCGCGGCTGAAGCCGCTCCTACAGAAGCGCGCATGTCCCCTGTAGGAGCGGCTTCAGCCGCGACAGGAACGATGAAACCACCGCCGCGCGAATCGGATGGGAGGTCCGGCCGGCGCCTGCAATCAGTCGCGTTCGATGGCGTCCCGCGTCGCGCTGAAGTCGCTCCCACAGTGGCGACCGGCACAGTCTCCGCGGTGGCCGGCAGCGCTCCTTGTGGGAGCGACGTCAGTCGCGACGCGTGAAACCAGAGCCGCCGCTGCGCCGGCCATTGCAGCAAGGTCTGCACCAATCCGCACATGGAAACCGCCCCACACGTGAAGCGTGTCGCAGCGCGCGGCGGAAGCCGCTCCCGCAAAGGCGGGAATCTGGGATTGGGGATTCGTCGTCGCGTCGATGCCGCGTTTTCCATGGAGGGCTTGGCATCGCGACCGCCTCACTTCCTGTCGCGTCTGAAGCCGCTTGTGTCTGGAGATTGCTCTACAGTTTGAGTGGAGAGCGATGTGCGGCACGCCGACAGGCCGTAGTGTTCAAGCACGTGTAGGAGCCAGGGCGGCCGCACATCGACCTCGTTGCCTAGCCCGAACAGTTGAACGAGCGTTCGCTCGAACTTCACAAGCGTGGGCAGCGACGAGGTGGCTCTCTCCTGTCCCCCAGTCTACCTAACGCTTATGCCTCTTTGGATCGGTATCGATGTGGCCAAGGACACCTTGGCCGTCCACGTGCTTCCCCTGGACCAGTTGCTGTCCTTTCCCAATACCGCCCAGGGCCACCAGCGCCTGTGCGACCACCTTGCCGGGCACTGCGTCGGCAACGCGCTGCTGGAGGCCACCGGCGGCTACGAACGGGCGGTGATGACGGCACTGGCCACGGCAGGGATCCCGGTGACCCGGATCAATCCGCGCCGGGCACGCGCTTTCGCCACGGCCTTGGGCACAACCGCCAAGACCGATCCGCTGGATGCGGCCTTGCTGGCGCGCATGGCTCACCTGGTGCAAGCGCCCGCGCCGGCTCCCGATCCCTTGCGTGAGCAACTGCGCATGCTGGTCCAGCGCCGCGAGCAACTGGTCCAGCAACGTGACGACGAGCGCCGTCGCTTGCATCAGGCGACCCTGGCCATGGTGCGCGCGTGCCTGATCGAGCAGATCGGCGACGTGCGCCGCCGTATCCAGCGGATGAACCAGGCGATCAAGCAGGTGCGGTGCCAGCTCGACGATGCGCTGGCGCACGCCCTGGGCACGGTCCCGGGCATCGGCGAGGTCACCACCGCCAGCCTGATGGCCTATCTGCCCGAACTGGGGACGCTGGATCGTCGCCAGATCGCGGCCCTGGTCGGCCTGGCTCCCTACAACGTGGACAGCGGGCAGCACTGTGGCAAACGCCGCATCCGCGGCGGGCGTGCCACGATCCGACGAGTGCTGTACATGGCCTGTTGGAGCGTTGTGCGCACTCAAGCCTCCTTCAAGGAGCGTTATCAACAGTTACGGGCACGCGGCAAGCCCGCCAAGGTCGCCATCACCGCATGCATGCGCGTGCTGCTTATCCGACTCAACGCCATGGCACGAGATCGCACACCATGGCGTGAGGTTATCGGATGAGAAGACAGTTGCTCCTACAGACGCGCGCATGCCCCCTGTAGGAGCGGCTTCAGCCGCGACAACAACACGCATCGCCAGCAACGCAGGGCCGCGCGCAAAAACGCCGCCACCAGCGCGCCCACGAATCCCCATTCCCCATTCCCCATTCCCGGCCTTTCACCGCTTCACATCGAACCGCGAGGTCCCCACGCAGGCCTGCACGTCGGCCTCGCCCAGCGCATGGAAGTCGCCCGGCAGCGAGTGCTTCAGGCAGCCGGCGGCCAGGCCGAAGCGGATCGTGGCGGTGTCGTCCCAGCCGTGGCTCAGGCCGTGCAGCACGCCGGCGGCGAACGCATCGCCGCCGCCGATGCGATCGACGATGCCGGTCAATTCCTCGGCCGGCGCCTGCGCCACGCTGCCGTCGCGGCGCAGCAGCATCGCGCCCAGGCTGTGGTGGTCCACGCTGTGCGCCACGCGCTGGGTGCAGGCCATCGCCTGCAACTGCGGGAATGCGGCGAAGGCATCGCGTGCGCCGGCTTGCACCCGCGCCTGCGCGCTGTCCTGCGGATAGGAATGGCCCAGCACCACGCCCAGGTCGCGGTAGTCGGCGAACAGCACGTCGGCCTGCGCCAGCAGCTGGCGCAGGATGCCCGGCGCGTCGCCGTTCCAGGCCTCCCACAGCTTGGGCCGGTAGTTGCCGTCGAACGACACGCGCACGCCCAGGTCGCGCGCGCTGCGTGCCGCCGCCAGCGCCGCGGCCGCGCCGCGTTCGCCCAGCGCCGGGGTCACCCCGGACAGGTGCAGCCACTGCGCGCCGCGCAGCAGCGCCGGCCAGTCGTGGGCGTCCGCCTGGGCCAGCGCGAAGGCCGAGCCGGCGCGGTCGTAGGTGACTTCGCTGGGGCGGTGCCCGGCGCCGGTGGTCAGGAAGTACAGGCCCATGCGCCCGGGCACGAAGCGCACGCCGCGGGTGTCCACGCCGTGCCGGCGCAGTTCGCCGGCGGCCGCTTCGCCCAGCGGGTTGTCCGGCAGCACGCTGACCATCGCCACGTCGTGGCCGAAATGCGCCAGCGCCACGCCGACGTTGGCCTCGGCGCCGCCGACGTGCACGTCCAGCCGCGGCGATTGCAGCAGGCGTTCGTGGCCGGGGGCGCCCAGGCGCAGCAACAGTTCGCCGAAGCAGACGATGCGGGATGTGGTCATGGCAGGAAGAGCCTGATCGGTCGAAGGGGGGATGCAAGCATGCCGGGAACGGCGGCCACGGCCAAGTTGTTGGCTATCGGTGTCATTTTTCGCGGAAGCCAGCGCCTTAGCCTCGCAGCGGCCGCGCCAGGCCAGGCACGGCTTTGTGCCGAAAGCACGCAAATCCGGCGCGGTTTCTGTTGCGCTGCAAGATGCCGCAATGTTTTGCAACTGTTAACGTCGGTTTTGACCAGCGGTGTCATCCCGCGGCAACAGCCCGAAATATCACGCAGTTCATGTAACCCTTGGGAGGGGAGGACATGCAATCTCGCACCGAACGCCGGAAGACACCGGTTACCTTGCTCGCGCTCTCGATCGGACTGGCCCTGCAGGCAGGCATCGTCCAGGCACAGGACGTTCCCGCGCAGAATCCCACGCCGGCCACCGGCACCGAGCCGGCCACCCAACTCGACACGGTTACCGTCACCGGTTACCGCGCCAGCGTGGAGAAGGCGCTGGACATCAAGCGCGGCGAAGCCGGGGTGGTCGACGCCATCGTGGCCGAGGACGTGGGCAAGTTCCCCGACCTCAACCTGGCCGAATCGTTGCAGCGCATCCCCGGCGTGGTCATCACCCGCGAGGCGGGCGAGGGCCGCAGCATCTCGGTGCGCGGCCTCGGCCCGGACTTCACCCGGGTGCGCATCAACGGCATGGAAGCGCTGACCACGGTCGGCGCCGGCGACCAGAGCGGCGGCACCAATCGCGGCCGCGGCTTCGACTTCAATGTGTTCGCCTCCGACCTGTTCTCGCAATTGATCGTGCGCAAGACCGCCTCGGCCGATGTCGAAGAAGGTTCGCTCGGCGCCACCGTCGACCTGAAGACCGCACGCCCGTTCGACTACAGCGGCTTCACCTTCGTCGCCAGCGGCCAGGCCGGCTACAACGCGATGGCGCAGAAGGCCGACCCGCGCCTGGCCGCGCTGATCTCCAACACCTTCGCCGACGGCACCTTCGGCGCGCTGCTGTCGGTGGCCTACTCCGAGCGCCAGGCGCTGGAGGAAGGCTCCAACACCGGCCGCTGGGCCGGCGGCACCAGCAACGGCGGCTTCGCGGCGTCCTCGCCGTACGCCGCCGCGCGCGCGGCCAACGTCTACCAGCCGCGCTTCCCGCGCTACGTGCAGATGGAACACGCGCAAAAGCGCCTGGGCGTGACCGGCTCGCTGCAGTGGAAGCCCAGCGACGCCACCGAGATCGCGCTGGATACGCTGTATTCCAAGATCGACGCCGAGCGCGACGAACACTACATCGAAGCGATCTCCTTCAGCCGCAACCGCGATGCGGCCACCGGCGCGGCGCGGCGTCCCGACCGCGACGGCAAGCCCACCACCATCGTGCGCAACGGCGAGATCCGCAACAACGCGCTGGTCTACGGCGAGTTCGACAACGTCGACATCCGCAGCGAGAACCGCCACGACGAGTGGAGCACCGTGTTCAAGCAGATCGGCCTCAGCGCGCAGCACCGCTTCAGCGACGACGTCACCCTGTCCGGCAAGGTCGGCACCTCGCGCTCCAGGCACGAGAACCCGGTGCAGACCACCGTCATCATGGACAAGTACGACGTCGATGGTTACAGCTACGACTACCGCGGCAACAGCCGTGCGCCGGTGATCAACTACGGCATCGACACCACCGATCCGCGTGGCTGGGAACTGGCCGAGATCCGCCTGCGTCCGCAATACGTGGACAACGACTTCGACACCGGTCAGATCGACTTCAACTGGACCATCAGTCCCGGCTTCCGGCTCAAGGGCGGCGTGCTGGCCAAGGACTACACCTTCAAGACCGTGGAGCTGCGCCGCGCCTCGGAAAGCACCGTGCCCAACTTCGCCAACGGGACCAAGATCGTGCCGGTGGACATGACCGGGCAGGCCGGACTCAAGGGCATCGCCGGCAGCCCGTCGAACTGGGTGATCCCGGAGCTGAACGCCTTCGTCGATGGCTTCGACCTCTACAGCAACAGCGGTCTGTTCGCCGTCGCCCCGCGCAGCAACAACAGCCGCAGGGTGGAAGAGAAGGACCGCGGCGCCTACCTGATGGGCGAGTTCTCCACCGACCTGGGCAATATTCCGCTGTCGGGCAACATCGGCGTGCGCTACGTGCGCACCAAGCAGGCCTCCACCGGCTATGCGCTGATCAACAACGTGTCGGCCCAGACCACCGTCGAGCGCAGCTACGACGACACCCTGCCCTCGTTCAACCTGGTCGCCGAGATCACCCCGGACGTCCTGATCCGCCTGGGCGCGGCCAAAGTGATGACCCGGCCCGGCCTGGGCAGCCTGACCCCGGGCGTGACCGTCGCCGTGGCCGGCGGCGCGCGCACCGTCAGCGGCGGCAACCCGGATCTGGACCCGATCCGCGCCACCAACGTCGACCTGGGCGTCGAGTGGTACTTCGACGAAGGCGCCATGGCCGGCGTGGGCTTGTTCTACAAGGACATCGACAGCTTCATCCAGACCGCGCGCGAAGTGCGTCCGTATTCCAGCAGCGGCCTGCCGGCATCGCTGCTCGACGGCACCAACGCCTCGGTCAACGACGATTTCACCTTCAGCATCCCGCTCAACACCCCCGGCGGCAAGCTCAAGGGCGTGGAAGCCAACTACATCCAGCCCTTCACCTTCCTGCCCGGCAAGTGGTCCAACCTGGGCGTGCAGTTGAACTACACCTGGGTCGATTCGCAGATCCAGTACCTGGACAACACCGGCAAGCCGGTGATGAAGAACGACCTCACCGGCCTGTCCAAGTCCTCATGGAACGCCACCGTGTTCTACGAAGGCGAGGTGTTCTCCGGGCGCGTCTCGGCCACCAACCGCGACGACTACCTGACCCAGGCGCCGGGCACCGAAGCCGGCTTCAACGTCGACGGCACCCACGGCATGACCGGCACCACCGTCATCGACGCCTCGCTGCGCTACCGGATCAGCGAGCAGCTGGAACTGAGCCTGGAAGGCATCAACCTGACCAACGAAGCGTCCGACGAGTGGGTGTACTCGCCGACCACCGGGCGCCTGCCGCTGCAGTACACCGAAACCGGCCGCCAGTACCTGCTCGGCGTGCGCTACAAGTTCTGAGTTACACGCCCGCTGGTGTCGCGCGCCCCCGCGCGGCACCAGCCATGCCCGCTGCCTGCATACTCGCCGGATCGGGGATAGGGAGGATCGCCATGCGGCGGCACGTGCGCACGGCGATCGCAAAGGAGCGATATGGAAGACGCAATCCGCCGCAGCGCCGTGCGCGCTGCCGCCATCTTGTTCCCCTGTAGGAGCGGCTTCAGCCGCGACACGCACGCACCGTACCGCGATCCCGCGCCGCCCGCGCGCCGCTGCGCACGGATGGGTCTCGAAACCCCCACGAATACCGGCAATCGCATCCTTGCCCGCTGCCTGGCCATGCTGTCCTGCCTGGCACTCCCGGCCTTCGCCGCACCCACCGCTACCGCCACCACTACCCCCGACCTGCTGTTCCGCGTCTCCGCCGACCACGGCTTCGACGCCGACATCGCTCAGGGCGAGGCCACCCCCAACTTCCGCGACAAGGTCGCCCTCGTCCCCACCGGCGTGAAGGGCAATGCCATCGAATGGGCCGACGACGGCGTCCTCGCCTGGAACGCGCCCGGCAACCTCTACACCCAACGCGGCACGGTGTCCTTCTTCTGGCGCGCGCGCTATGCGGTCGGCGAAGCGCCGTTCGTGATCTTCCGCGTCGGCTACGCCGACCACAGCAGCTGGGACATGGCCTGGCTGCGCATCGACTGGAACGGCCACGGCTTCGACGCCTTCGTCACCGACGCCAACCTGGCGCGCACCCGCGTGTCGTTCACCCTCGACAAGAACCCCGCCGCTAACGCCTGGACCCACCTCGCCTTCGCCTGGGACGAAACCCGCGGCGTGCGCCTGTACGTGGACGGCAAGGAAGCCGCGCGCGCCGACTGCGCGCAGGCCTGCGCCAACGGCGGCGCGCTCGACTTCGACGCCGCGCTCGACCAGCTCGGCCTGGCCGGGCGGGTGCTGGCGCCGCACCAGGTGCAGAGCCGCTACCACTTCCTGCGCGGCAGCGACTTCGACGAGATCCGCGTCTACGACCGCATGCTCGACGCCGCCGGCGCCGCGGCCCTGGCGCGCCAGCAGGAACCGCGCAGCGCCGAACCGCTGCCCGACACCGCAGCGCGCAACGCCTGGCTGCACCGCTTCGGCTGGGACCACGGCCACGCACCGCCCGCGCTGGACGCACCGTCCACCCGCATCCGCAAGGTCGAGTTCACCGACGCCAAGGACCTCAAGCAGTGGATGTGGAAGGCCACCGACGGCATCGCCGAGACCACCTGGCCCGGCGTCTACAACCGCTCGCGCCTGCCCGGCCGCAACGACTACTTCCAATTGCCGGACTGGAACGTCTACGTCGAAGGCGGCAAGGCGCTGGACTTGGCGCTACCGGACGAACCGTTCAACCGCATCGAACTGCGCGGCGCCGCATACGGCCAGGCCAGCTACGCCGCTGCCGGCGAAACGCCTGCGCCGCTGTTCCAGCGCAGCCAAGGCACCGTGCGCAGCGTCGACCAGTTCGAGCGCCGCCGCGGCGGCCACCTGCGCTTCACCAACACCGCGCAGGAAACCCCGATCCAGGAAATCTGGGCCTACGACGTCGGCGCGGGCGCGCCGCCGTCCGACCCCAGCGCCACGCTCAGCTACACCATACGCAGCGACATCGCGCCGGACTACGCCAACCTCGCCACATTGCGCGGCTACATCGCTGGCCGCTACCCGCCGGCCGAACGCAGCACCGTGGTCGCGCTGCCGAGCAAGGCACCGGCGCGCAAGCGCAGCGACGAAACATCCGCCGCGCCGCCATTGCCCATCGTGCACATCCTGATCCCCTCCAGCCTCGGCGACGCCCCGCCGGACCAAGCGCTGATGCGCAGCTGGTCCTACGGCTGGGAAAACATGCAAGACGGCCTGGACGGCATCGCCATCGACCTGCCGGCGCTGGACCTGCCGGCCACCCACGACGGCCTGATCCCGCTCAACCTCCGCATCAAGGACCCGATCTGGCCGGCGCGCGACATGCTCGACGTCTCGGTGTCGGTCAAGCCCGGCCAGGCGCGCACGCTGTGGCTGGACCTGCGCGACCGCATCCTCACCAACGACAGCCTGATGCTCAGCATCGCCTCCGCCGCACCCGGCTTCGATGCGCGCGCGCTGGACGGCGCGCAACTGCGCCTGCTGTTCAAGCCGCGCGACCAGGCCAAGGCCGAACACATCGCCGACCGCTTCAACCAGGTCAAGGACAACTGGGGCTTCCTGGTCGAGGAACACACCACCTCCAAGCGCCAGTTGCTGTACGCGCGCCTGGACGCCGACATCGGCGACCTGCTGCGCGTGGACCCGGATAACGCGCTCGCCCGCCAATACTGGAACGACATCAGCTACGGCAACCAGGGCGCGCTGCCGGTGGACCTGCCCACCCCGCCCAAGGGCGTGCCGGCCTGGGCGTTCTGGCAACTGGAAGACCTCAAGGCCACCCGCCGCTACATCCGCTGGTGGATCGACGAGCGGCAAGTGGCTTACGGCGATTTCGGCGGCGGCATCTCCGACGATTCCGACCTCACCCAGCAATGGCCGGGCGTGGCCCTGATGGGCGTGGACCCGGACAAGCTCAACGCCTCGCTCACCGCGCTGTCCGACGCCAACTACCGCAACGGCATGTTCACCGACGGCCTGTCCACCATCGAGACCGACGAACTGCATGCCTACGAAGAAGGCATCAACCTCAACAGCGCCATGCTCTACCTCAACTGGGGCGACCCGCTCACCGTCGAGCGCCTGATGCGCACGGTGAAGGCCTTCGACCGCATCATCCAGGTCAACCCGCAAGGCCACCTGCTGTTCGCCAGCAACTGGTTCGGCGGGCGCAAGGTCTACCGCGAGCCGAACTGGCAGTGGCAGAAACCCTATTCGTTCCCGGTACTGCACCCGGCCCTGCTCCTCGGCGGCTACAACGCCGACCCCAACAGCCGCCGCATCGTCACCGGCCTGGCCGACGGCTACCTCGCCTACGCCTACACCAATGCCAAGGGCCAATGGGCGCTGCCCAACGAGATCAACTGGACCACCGGCAACACCCGCGGCGGCGACCTGTTCGAAGGCAGCGGCGGCGCCGACACCCTGCACACCTTCTGGGCCGCCTGGCGCTGGACCGGCGAAGCGCGCTACCTCAAGCCCATCGACTACCGCGTCGCCAACGCCGGCCCGGCGGGCCTGTCGCTGCTCAACGAAAACGTCCTCGACCTACTCGGCAAACGCGACAGCTGGGGCGCCGACCTGGCCGAGGCCGCCGCTAAACCCGACGCCGTCCCCGACTTCGCCCACCACGCCGCCTGGGAAGCCACGGGCGACACCGCCTGGCTGGCAACCCTGTACCGCGCCGAGACCCGCGACAAACTGCAGAGCTTCTACATGAACACCGAAGGCCACTGGTGGAGCGACCGCGTCGAATCGCCCACCGTGCACCTGCAGCGCGCCCGCCTGGGCGGCGTGGCCCTCAAGCGCAACCAGACTTATCCCGGCCACACCGTCAGCTGGCGCTTCGCCGACCCCGAAGGCGCAATGCAGATCGCCCTGCTGCTGCCCAAACCGCGCCAGGACCGCTTCACCGTCATCGGCTACAACACCAGCGGCAAGCTGCAGCGGGCGCAGATGACCGGCTGGAACGTGGCCGCCGGGCAGTGGCGCATGCGTGCGGGCGTCGATCGCGATGGCGATGGGCGCATCGACGGTAAGGCCGCCACGCGCGAATTTGCGTTCGAGAAGAGCGGAGCGGTGGACGTGGAATTCCCGGCTGGCAAGACGGTGGTGATGGAGTTCGAACTCATCGCCCCTGCCGCGGTGCCGGTCGAGCAGCGGCCGGATTTAGGGATTGGGCGTGGCGATGTGCGAGTGAGTGCGGATGCTATCGAGGTGACTGTGCATAGCCTCGGCCATGCGGATGCGCCTGCGGGATACGTGGTGCTGGAAGACGCGCGTGGCCGGGAACTGGCGCGGGCGGCATTTCCTGCGTTGGAGGCGCCGCGGGATTTGGAGCCGAAGATCGCGACCGTGCGGTTGTCGGTGCCTGCTGGTCGTAACGGCAAGGGTGCGCGGGTGCGGGTTGTTACCGTTGGGGATGTGGCGGAATTGACGCAGCGCAATAACGCGATGGAGTTGCCCTGAATAAGTAGGGCATGAGCAGCAATGATTCATTGGATAATGAGGCGTTGTCGCAATGAAATCGGTTACCGCTCAGCATCTGCATTTGTCTCCCCGCGCCGCGTTCCTTCGTGCTAAAACGGGGTCGTCTATCAGGGAGGAGGGACTCCCCTCGGACATTGATGAATTGTTGCGCCTGCTTGGGGTAAGTAGCGCACAACCTCAGTACGCGTAGAAAAGCTGGAACTCGACATTTTCTCAGGGGGGAAATCGATGTTAACCAAAGTTTCAATCATCACGGCGCTGGCCGGACTCGCCATGTTCCTGGCCGCCACATCGACCGCAAAGGGGCCAGAGGAAATATGCGTTTGAAATGGATATTTCCTCTGGCCCCTTTAGGACAGAAGAACTAAAGCCTGTCGCTGGAGGCGACAGCATCCCACCGATTGAACGGCAGAAATAAGTCTTCTCACGTGCTTGTACAGCTCAAATGTCGATTCCGTTGTGACTGAGTTTTGAGCCTAAAGGGAATTTCAAAATGCTTAAGTCCATCAAAATGCGTGATGTTGCAACGTTTCCCGACTCAGACTTACTGATCCCTCTCAGTAAGCGTGTTGCTTTGTTCTATGGCCACAACGGTTCTGGCAAGTCAACGATTGCAAGAGCGCTAAAAAAACAGGAAGGTGAATTCAGCAAGTGCTCGCTTTTGGATGATGGCGCGGGACCATATCAAATCCTTGTCTACAACGCGGATTACATCGATCAAACTTTCTATGGTGACAACGCATTCCCTGGAATTTTTACCTTGGGTGAAGAAAACAAGGAGGCTAATGAAGCGATAGATAAAGCTCGTAAGTTAATCAACGAGCATGTCACACGAAAAGTCACTGTGACGACGATGAGGCAAAATCACGACAGTCAAAAGAATAGCGATCATACGGCCGTAAAAAATGCGGTTTGGTCAATCAAAGAGACATATGAAGATGGTGACCTTGATTTCTGTCTAGAAGGACTGAAGGGGGCAAAGGACAAGTTGTGGAACAAGCTTATTGCCTCACCTAAAGCCAATCAGTCGGTCGACCTCGTTGTTTTGGCATCAAGGGCCGCCGAGATCAATGGTGCGACTGGGCTTAAGAAAGCTTCGCTTCCAAAAGTTTCTAACTTCATCGCTTTCAACGAACATCTGTTGGCACAGCGGATTGTTGGAACAAGCGATAGTTATCTATCGGCATTGATTGAAAAGCTAGGAAACTCTGATTGGGTTAGGCAGGGCCAAGCATTCCTGCCTTTCAGTGAAAATGTATGTCCTTTCTGTCAGCAGGAATTGAAATCTGAATTCGAAGAGAACTTGAAAAATCTATTCGACAAGACGTATCAAGAAAGTATTCAAAAACTGGAGGAATTCGAAACCTCCTACACGGGCTTGGTGAATAATTACAAGAAAATTCTGTCGGGTTCTGAGTTTTCTGATGAGTACGTTCAGAGCGATGCAAACTTCATCAAGGCCAAGGCTGCGTTGGACAAGGCCCTTGACAGCAACCAGACTGTCATCGAAAAAAAAAGGAATAGCCCTGGTGAGGTCGTGGAGTTGAATAAGACGGAAGACTTTGTTGCTGAGGTGAATCAATGCATAGATGAGATTCAAATAAAAATAGACCAATACAATAAATTGATCATAAATAAGCCTGCGGCGCTGGGCCAGATCAAGGAGCAATTTTGGTCAGCAATGCGAGCTAACTATGACGATGCCATAAACGACTATGATGCAAAGACTAAGGCTAGTGATGGCAAGATAGGGGAGCTGGACAAGGAGTTATCTCACATTGCTAAGGCAGTGGCAGACCTAGAGACTAGTATCGAAGAGAATCAAGGAAAGATTACCAACATCGACCTTTCGGTTGCTGCCATCAATCGCTCCTTGAAGAGCATTGGTATTAATGAATTTAAACTTGTTCAGTCAACGGTGAAGCCCGGCTACTATGAGCTGAAGCGTGGAAATGGCAACGCTTCGCGTTACAAGTCGCTGAGTGAAGGGGAGAAGACGCTGATCGCACTCCTGTACTTTTTGGCGCTTTGTAACGGGGCCCATGATCAGACGACATCGGTGGGCGGCTTCAACTCCGATTCGCAACACCAACGGTTGTGAAGTGGCCCGGCGACCTGACTTGAGCGACTTCACCGCCAAGTGGAGTTGCCCATGTCATCCAGCCGCCTGGACCAGGCCGAACGATACCGTTTGCATGCGTTATATGAAACCGGGATGTCGATGCGGGCCATCGCCGATGCGTTGGAGCGCGCGCCCAGCACGATCAGCCGCGAACTGCGCCGCAATCAGCACGCTCGGCACTATCTGCCAGATCACGCACAGCGCATCAGCGAGCATCGGCGCACGCAGGCCAGCCGGCGTCCACGCATCGACGCTGAGCGCATCGCACAGATCGAGGTCCTGCTGAGCGAGGACTTCAGCCCGGAACAGATTGCCGGTCGCACCGGCCTGGCCAGTCACGAATGGATCTATCGGCACATCTACGCTGACCACAAGCGCGGTGGCCAGTTGTTCACGCATCTACGCAAGCGCCGCCGCAAGCGCCGTCGGCGGGGCGTGCGCGATGGCCGCGGACAGCTGACACATCGGCGCAGCTGGACACAGCGCCCCAGCGTGGTGGAGCAGCGAAGCCGCATCGGCGACTGGGAGCTGGATACCCTCCGGGCCTCACACGGAAAGGCCGTGGTGGTCAGCATGACCGAACGCCGCAGTCGCCTGCATCTGCTGGCTTACTCGCCTGACGGCACCGCCGAGAACGTGCGCAACGCCATCGTCCAGCGCCTGGGCGGCCTAGGCCACACGGTGCACACCCTCACCGCCGACAACGGCAAGGAATTCGCCGATCATCGGCTCATTGCCGCCTGCTTGCAGAGCGACTTCTATTTTGCAGATCCGTACTGCGCATGGCAGCGAGGCAGCAACGAAAATGCCAACGGATTGACGCGCCAGTACTTGCCACGACACATCGATTTCAGCACCATCACCGATGCGCACCTGCGATGGATCGAACAGCGACTCTACAATCGTCCGCGCAAGATACTCGGATTCAAAACGCCCCTCGAAGTCTTCTCCGAGGAGGTCCTCAACAGCGTTGCGAATCGGAGTTGAATCCGCCGTGGATAAAACTCGACGGATTCTCGTTCTTGATGACCCCATATCGAGCCTTTCGCATAACTATCTTTATGAGGTTTCGTCATTGATATGCCAGCGATTGATTGAACCAAATGAGTTCCGGCAGATCATCATCTTGACTCACAGTATGTTCTTCTTTCACGAGCTTTACAGGCATTTCAACCAAAAGCCCGATAAGAATTATGAATTTTTCAGGGTTGTCAAAGATAACTCATCAAAGGTATCAGCGATGAGTTTTGACGACATCAAAAATGACTATCAGTCGTACTGGTCTATCTTAAAAGATGCTCGTGACGGAAAGGTCTTGCCAGTCATTCTTCCTAACATCATGAGGAACATTCTTGAATATTACTATTCCTTTGTTCACAAATCCGACTCACTTCACAAAGAGCTAACAAAGCTTGAGAGTGAGGACGAGGCATTTAAACCTTTTTACCGTTACATAAATCGAGGATCTCACTCGGATGCAATTAATTTGACGGACATGGGGGCGATAGACGGAACAAAGTTCCTAGACAAGTTCAAAGATGTTTTTGTTAGGACTGGGTTTGTCGAACACTACGACGCGATGATGGTTTAATCACCGGAAAATTAGGGTCAAAGTGCACTTTTGTTAGCGCAATAAAGGGGTCGGAGGAAGTAAATTTGCTGACCAAAATTCTCCAAGATGAGATATAACATGCGCGCTGCGATCGTCTTTGCGACACTAATCACCTTGCTCGCCCCATCATTGGCATTCGCACATCCAGGCGGTCTGAACGCCGAAGGCTGCCACAACAACCGGAAGACCGGCGATTACCACTGCCACCGAGGTGGCGCTTCTGGCTCTCGGCAGAGCTTCTCTGCCCCATCCCATGCCAGTGGCAACACTCGGCCGTTTGCCAACTGCACCGAAGCTCGGGCCGCGGGTGCCGCGCCCGTCCGCCGTGGCGATCCAGGGTACGCTCCGAAGCTGGACCGCGATAACGATGGTGTTGGGTGCGAGTGATATCCAGAGGCTTGAGCACAACAGCCCGTCCAAGCTGAGGTCGCTTCGCTGTGTGGCCTAATTTGCAGGTCTGCTGTCAGCAGAGAAGAGATCTGCGATAGCAGCATCAAGTTCACGTTCAATCTTGCGATTTCGCCACGTCGATCAGTTGACATTCGAAACAACCAGTAGCAATCTACTCCCCAAGGAGCGTAGAAACTCCTCTAACAGCGGTACCCACCTCCGAAAAACCGGTGGGTTTTTTGTGCCTGTTTCTCAGGCGCAACCGACGCGATGCCTGCGTCGGGAGGGCGGCTAATACAACACCCTTCGGGGAAATACGCCCGCCGTCTGTTAGCGGTTTCTAACCTCCCGACATCCCGTCGCCGGCCGGCGGCGGGTTCCTGTCTCACAAGGAGGCTTTGCCATGCGTCAACCGTCATCCCGTCCCGCCCCTGCGCGCAAGCATGCCACGCGCAAGGCTACTTGCTGCCCGAACTGGACCATCGTCGAGTCCGAGCTCATCCCCATGCTGACGCCCGAGCAGATCGCCGCGGCCGACGCCGCCGAGCTTGCGCGCCAACAACGCCCCCCACGCCGCACGCGCCCGCCGCAGCGCTGCACCGTCGGCCGCATCCACCAGGCCGCCAGCGGCCAGACCGTGCCGGCGCTGCGCCTGTGCGGCCGCTGGATGGAGGAACTGGGCTTCGCCATCGGCCAGACCTTGCACGTGCGCGTGCGCGACGGCGAACTGGTGGTGAGCCTGGCCGCCGCCGATTGATCGGTCACCGTGCATAAAGGGAGTCCACGCGTGCGGCCATCTATGCCTGCCATGGGGTCGCACACGCCGGCTGTCTGGACAGGCCTCGCGGTATCGTGCCCGCGTATACGTCAGACCGCAGCGTGTTTGGCCTGGTGTTGACCACGTGGCCCTTCGCTTGCTAAAAGCCTCAGCGCAGGGGTGTATAGGAGATTGAAGATGAGGACCACTTCAAGATTTCTGTTATCTGCATTGTTGCATTTTTCTTTCGCACTTGTAGCCCAAGCGCAAGGTGTGCAGGCCGATAGCGTTGAAGCAAAGTCTTATGCAAAAAGCGCAATGATATCGGAGCAAGAAGCGGCAAAGCGGATTAACTTACAGCAAGGCTCTCAACAGCAAGTTGCCGGGCTAGTGGAGAAATATAGAGATAGGTTGGCTGGTGCATATTGGGAGGAAGAACCTGAGCTGAGGTTCGTGGTTCGGCTCAAAGGAAGCGAACCCGTCCCTGTTGCTAAAATATCGACAACGTTTGGCGACGTTCCTGTTGTCGTTAAAACAGGCGCCCCTAAAACTATTGAGGAGCTTTGGGCGATCATAACGGCGCATCAGCAAGAATTATACAAAAATATCCCCGGGCTACAAGGTATGTTTGTCGACGAGCGTACCGGCGATATTGTTCTTCATGTTTATACCAAGAGTAATGATAAAAGCTCTTACTCGGATGAGGCCGCGTCGCTACAGAAGATTCTTCAGACACCCGTGCGAATTGACTTCCTTGTAGGTCCAATGCGCCCCGCAGCATATCTGAGAGGAGGATCTATACTGCAAGGATCCAATGAAAATCTCTGCACGGGCGGATTTATGGTCAGGCATAGGGCAACTTCCAAAGTCGGAATAGTGACCGCCGGGCATTGTCCTGACACCATGGTCTACTACAATTGGCAGCCATACGATAGCGGAGGCCAGATTACGGCAATATTGAAGAAAGAGGGTGAATTATGGGACGCCAAACACGATCTTCAGTGGCATAGCTTTCCTGCAGTGGGATACTCCGCTCTCGGAGAGATATATGGTTCCGGCACTAGCGAAAGCTCTGGTCTATCCATTCTGTTTGCGGGTGCGCAGAGTGTAGGAGGGCGCATATGCCATCGCGGCGTCAACACAGGAAACTTCTGCGGTGTGGTGTCAAGCACGCGATATAGTTTCCCACCTAAAGCATGCAACGGCAAAAATTGTGATGCAGCCTCGTTCGCGGTTGCTGTAGGTGATAACTTAGCATGCTTTGGCAGTGATAGCGGAGGGCCAATGTATTCTGGTAACACCGCATATGGCATTGTGACAGCCGCGGCTTATGCCGGCGCCAATCCAGGCCAATGCGGCGCCTTGGCTTTCATGCCCATTGGAAAAATTGCGGACGCTGGATTGTCACTCTACTGATGGCGCGCAACTGAAAAGTCGCGGATATTTCCCGCCGCCGGTCGGCGGCGGGTTTTTCCACCGTCATCCCGCCCTGACCTGGCGCGCAAGCGTTCAAAACCTAAAGCAAGTTGCTGCCCGAACTGGACCATCGTCGCATGGAAACAACTATGACCAATAAGTCCAGGCCAGGTGCCTTCTACATGTTCATATCGGACATGGAGAGCAACAGGCCGCCCTGCGGGGTGAGGTTCGACAACCTCCGCCAGCTGCGGTCGCCACCCCGAGTCATCCTGCGTCCAGAAGAAGGCGGCTTTCCTTCTATGCTCGAACAACCGCAGATGACCTATGACCCCAGCGCAGGTCCCGAGCCTCGTGATTTGGAGCCAGGGTTCGGCGGTTATTGGTTGGTGTCCGAGCGATTCCATGACGTCATGTGCTCGGTTGATCCCGGCGCATTTGCGTTCACCGAGGTGGATTACCGCTTGGCTGATGGCATCAAGGGTCCGCGACACTTCCTGTGTGACGTTGTTCGAGAACTGGATGCCTTGGACGAAGAGTCATCACGGCTGAAGATCAAGGTCGATGACGAGTATGTGCGTGGGAAATTCTATTCCTTGGGCGGGGGAGCCAGCCTTGCCTTCCGGCGTGAGGTGCTGGGGGAGTCGCACGTATTCCGGTTGCCGTTCAATCCGTCGGTGTTCTGCGATCGGGAGTTCAAGGGTGCGATTCACGATGCCGGGATACCTGACGACTCAGAAGCCAGCGGGATCTCTTTCATCGATGCGGCGGATATCTGAACTCAGCGCAAGAGGATCTACCACATGCCGGGCCAGCAGGACTACGAGCGCATGAGTATCAACAAGGCACACGGCGAGCGCATGTTCTGTAGCCCTGATGAGGCCATGTGGTCAGGGTGGGAGCCGCCACAGCGCTGAGCCCTTTGCGCGCAGCGGAAGGAGCGGCACAAGGGCGAGGCATGTGTCCACTTTGTCTGCCCGAGCAGGCGGTGATAGCGCTAGACTCCGGTCACAGCAATCGAAGGACATGAGCCTATGGACGGGATGCAACGCATGGATACCAAGATGACCAATCAGCCTAAAAAGGGAGCGTTCTTCCAACTGCAGCCGGACGCTCGGCGTGGAGGAAAAGGTCACGGGGTGGCCTTTGAAAACGAGAAAGTTCTGCGAACGCCGCCGCGTCTCATCTTGAAGCCAAAGGAAGGCGGATTCCCGCCATTGCGCGAAACCCCACGCTTGGTTTACCACCCAAGTGAAGGCATGCTGCCTCAAGACCTGGAGGGTGGCTTCAGCGGCTATTGGTTGGTTTCCGAACGGCTACGCCGTGTGATGGAGTCAGTGGATGCGGACGCCTTCGCCTTCGCTGACGTTGACTATCGCTTGGCCGATGGCTCCAAGGGCCCGACCGTCTTCCTGTGCGATATCGTCCGCACATTGGATGCCTTGGACGAAGAGGCCTCCCAGCTCAACATCGAGATCAGTGACGATTTCGAAGCTGGGAAATACTACGACCTCACCGGCGACATCCGGCTGGCCTTCAGGCGGGACGTTCTGGGTTCGGCACATGTTTTCAGGTTGTCTTTCCATGGCGGCGTCTTCTGCGATAGAGCGTTCAAGGAGGCTGTTGAGGCAGCGGGCATTGTCACACCGAGCGAGTCCAATGGGCTTTGGTTCTACGACACGGTGAACTGCTGATTCAAGCGCCAAGGCCACAGGGAATGGATGCTGAGAAATGCCTAATTATCCGACGCTTTTCCAAGACCATCACAACATCGAACAGCAGACGCTGAAGAACAGCGAGTTGTTGGCAAAGTTGCAAGAGGTTGGGAAGTTTCATATCCATGCCTCTGAAAACCGTTTGTTTCTGCCGGCTAGTCCTCAGCTTGCTGACGCGCTTGGGGTGACGCCACACAGTGGCGGCCCTTTAGCGGAATACCAGAAGGGCATGCTTGAACGGTTGAATCGCATCCAATCGACGCGAGACGGTCAAGCTGCTTTGATAGGCGACCCTGATGCAATCGACAGGGTGACCAAGCGCGTAGAACAGTTGCGAGACACGGTCAAGGTCGGGCTGATCAACGGGGACTTGAACACCAACACTCCAGTAGGGGAACTCCCGGCACAAACGACCCAGCGCGTCCGTCAGTTCTTTCGGGATGTCCCTGCCTACTACCAAAGCCATGTCCAACAAATCGAGGCCCTGAAGGACTTTACTGGGGTGGACCACGGCTGGGGGGCCGTCGCGCATTCCGAGTCGCGCATCGTTACCACGCTTAATCAAATCCAAGTCAGCAACACCGCCATCGTTCGGGGCGGTGACATCGAACTTCAGCGCAATGGCTTGTCGCTCGCCATCGCCAATGCCCATCACGATGGTCGCGTGATTTTGTCCGAGCAGGGCATCCTCAAGGTCGAGCAGACCCTGGGTGAGGAAGCCGCACGCAACCTTCGTGTGCCCCGCGGACAGCGTGGCGAAGTCGCCATGCAATTGTTGATGGGCGAGGCATCCGCCCGCGGCCTGACCCGTGCCGGCGGATTGCTGGCCACGGGCGCGGATGCTGTCATGACCGCGCGCACCGCCTCGGCGTTGATGGAGCAGGGCAACACCACGGCCGCGCAGTCGGAGGTCGATCATGCCATTGCACGCAATGCCGGCGGCTGGGCCGGCGGTGCGGCCACCGCGGCCGCGCTGGGCAGCAGCAGTGGGTTCGTGCCTTCGGCCCTGGTGGTGGGCGACGCCATCTTGATGAGCAAGGCCTTCGACAAGGCCGTTGACCTCAAAGAGAACCGCGACATCTTCCATCAGACCGATCGGGCCGGCGTGGACTGGCAGTTCAACGGGCGGGATTGGGAGCGCCAAGGCGCGTTCGACCGCGCGCCCGATGGACGCGACAGCCCCACACAGGCACCTGTGGAAGCCAGCTACATCAAATCTCAGGAATTGGGTGCCATGGCGAATGCCAAGGCCGCCGAGTTCGCGCTGGGCAAGGCGCCCCCGCCGCAGGATCCGTTCAACCTCCCGGCCCAGGCCGGCGACCGGACGGGCCTCGACAACCAGAACTGGCAGCGCAATCCGGCCACCGAGTCCTGGGAGCGCCAGGTCAAAACCGGTGTGTCGGGTGCCAACGACCACGGCGTCTACGAGCCGCAGACCGCCAGCCCGGAGCAGGCGCAGCGCCTGAACCAGGAAGCCCTGGCGCGTATCGAGAACAACATCGCCACCGGCCGTGAGGCCATCGCCCAGGCCTATCTGGAAAGCCATGCCGCGCAGCGCGGGCAGGACTACGGTGTGGGTGTGCCGGCTGCAGTGGAGAATGCGCAGGCCAGGCAGGATCGCGTGCAGGGACATGACGGTCAGCTCTACCAAGGCACGGCTGAGGGGCAGTGGGCGGGCAGGGACGGGATGGCGACGGGTAATCTGGCGGTGGAGTTGGAGCTGACCAAGCAGATGCGCCAGCCCTCGCTGCAGCGCGCCCAGGAAACCCTGGCGGCCATCGAAGCGCGTCCCGCGCCGACGGCCGCACAAATGGAACACAACGAACTTCTGCACCGCTATCGCGCCGCCGGCATCGACCTCAACGCCCAGGAAAACAACCTGCAGGCGGTGGAACGCGCCACCCAGCGCACGCAACAGGCCGCAGGCCTCACCGGCCCGACAATGCAGCAGCTGCAGCCGAACGAGCAGGGGCAATACGGCTACGACAGCGCAGTCGTTCACTACCAAGTCGGCCAAGACGGGGTGGCACACCAGGTTGCGGTGACCACTTCAGAAGAGTTGCGCCAAGCCAAGGCCGAGCTGGGCAAGCCGGCCATGGCTCACCTGCCGACGCTGGGCGCGGTATCGGTGACCGCGCCAGGGCGCAGCAAAGGCCAGGAAACCGAACCGGCTCAAGAAAAGGATGCGCCGGGCCCGGTGCTGGCCGACAACCCCGCGCATCCGGACCATTCCACCTACCAGACTATCCATTCTTGGGTCAGCGGAACGGGGAACTGGAACGAAGAGGAGAGCCGGAACGTCACCGCTGCGCTCTACAAGCAACAGGCCGAGGAGCGGGTGGACCGGGTGACCGGCGCGCTGGGCAAAGACGGGGCGGAGAACGTGCTCGCGGTCTACGCGCCGTTTGGCGACAAGCTGCCGTTCTTCCACGCCCGCGTCGATGGGCGGGAGGCGGCGCAGCAGCCGGCGGAGCAGAACCTGGTGCAGGCAGAGGTCATCAGGCAGGACCAGGTGCGCCAGCAGGCGCTGGAGCAAACCCAGCAACAGACCCAGCAACGCGAGCAAGGACCAAAGATGACGATGTAGTCATTGGTCGCGAGTTGGGCTGCTTATGCAGTCCGTCGTAGGCGATGCCTATTCAGATGCGCTGACGATGTTGGCAAGCCGTATCGACCATCAAACGCTGAGCATCGCATTTTTGCACTACCTGGCCCGCGCGCATGGTCTGCGGTCCTCACTGGTGGCAACCACGAAGATTGCGCCATGCACGCGCTTTTGCTAACTCAGTCCGCTGCAAATTATTGATTGATAAGAACTAAAGTCGGGGGGCTTCAGCCTCCGGCTCCTGTGTTTGGCCCCCTTGTTGCCGATGCACTGCGCCTCCTAGGCGTGCAAGGCATACCGCTTGCGCGTGTCCTTGCGCCGCTGGCGCCAGATCCGCTCGGTCCGCTCCAACCACCTGCAGCGATGGCCGGGCGCTGTCTTCCAGGGTCTCCCGCTTGCGTCCGATGTCCCGGATCACCCGGCCCAGCACGCTGCGTTGCCGACGCCGCACCCGCCGCATCCGCCTGAACTGGCGCGCGTGGCCGTAGCCGCCGGCCCGCCGGCTCAGTCGCGGCCCTTCGCGCTCGTATGCACGCCGTTGGCTGCCGCCGGATCGCTACGCCATAAAACAATGACAACGCAATGACAGTGCGCCTCGAAGTTCTGCTGGCAGCACACTATTTCGCGCCCCGCAAGACCGGCCGCACATGTTTGTTCACATTAGCTAAACCAGCCAGACATGTCGGCTGGTATCTCCCCTCTCCCCGGACCATTGATGGTGACCAAATGAAACCACAGGCCGCAGGCCCCTCTTCCTCAGCCCCAACGCACGCGCCTTCGGATAAAGAAGCAGTCGTGACAGTTGAATCCCCCTCATCGCCGGCAGCATCGCCGGCAGCGACGCCGGTCGACCCGGCCTTGTCAGCGCTCCCCCCACGCAGCCGCTCCAGCCCATCGGCTGCGGCCTCCATGCGCTCCTCTACGACCGATGACCTCTTGCTTGAATCGCAACCGAGCTCGCTAGAGGACACCGCCCCCACGTCCGCGCCGGCAACGCTCGCCACGCGCGCGAGCGCTGCGCTGACAAGCGGCGTTAAGCGAGCGTCCACTGCGCTCTCGACAGCCGCATCCAATCTCTGGTCGCTCTCCGACCTGCGCACGATGCTGCAGATGCATGCGGACGATCCGGCGTTCCTGGCGGTCATGAAAGGCGAGGATCCGGAAAGAATGACACCGCATACCTTGTCGTCCTGTCGACAGCAAATGCAGGAACTCGGCGAACTCATCGAACATGCAGAAGGGCTGGGAACCCATCAGCGCAAGCAGTTGCAAAGCGACATCAAGGCCGTCATGGACGCCCTGCAGCCGCTCGATCACGCCACACCGGTCAGTTCGCGCGTCTTGAAATCGATCGCCAATCTCGTCAATTTCTGGCCGGTCGTGGTTCCCAGTCCGCTGATGGGCAAGCAGGCAAAAACCTTCGCCTTCACGATGTCCACTGCCACCAAGGGCGTTCTCGCGCTGTCCGCCTCGGCCTTGCGTCCCACCGCCGACGGCCTGCCCTTTCCGCTCGTCGGAGGAGGCCAGCTGGGCCGCGAGGCCAACGAAGGGCATCTCTACAACGTGCTGATCAACACGCTGTTCCTCACCACCGAACTTCCGAAGAAATTCGGCGACCCGGCGTTGCGCAAGCAAGCCGAGGCGGTCAGCAACAATATGGGGTATGGCGCAGGCCTTTCGGTGACCTTCACGGCCATCATGCTGACCCCCTTCCTGTGGAACAGCCTCAGCAAACTCGGCAACAGCATGCTGGACAAAGGCGCGCGCCTGGGGGCAGCCACAGCGGATGCGGTGGGTCTGAACAACCAGGCGAAGCAACTGCGTGCCCGCCTGACGCCTGCCCAGATCAATGATGCGCTGCGCGGACAGTTGCTGGAAATCCGCGGACAACTGGACGCTTCCTGCGACGCCTTTCAGCAGGCGCGCCGCAGCTTCGTCGGTGAGGACGGAGGCAAGGAACTCACCAGAACGGTGAATATGCAATGCACGCATCTGCTGGAAACGCTGGACGCGTGCAGCAAACGGCTCGCCAGCGTACTGCAGCTCGATGGCAACCAGACGCCGAGTCTGCCGCGCGAAATCCGCAACCAGGATTTCTCCTCCAAGTTGGCATTGACGCTACTGGCCACCGCGGTGACCGGCTCGACCATCTACCTCGTCCAGCCGGATCGGTTGGGTACGATCAATCTGCTCAGCGACACCTGCATCGTGAGCGCGGTGATGGGGCAATCGGCATGGAACAAGCAGGCCACTCGGCAGGATGCAATGGAGCGTTTCAAGGGCATGTGCGGCGGCAGCATGGTCATCGCGCTTGCGCTGGGCGCCGAGAAATTGTCCAAGACGTTCGCCGACAAGAGCCTGATCGAGTCCTCGCCCAATTCGCAGTTCTATGCCGGCGTCATCATGTCGCTGATGGCGGTGACGATGCCGGGCCCGATCGCCCGCAGCGCAGAACTGGCGATGAAAATGGCAGGAAGCGGGATGAGCATGGCAGGAAGCGGCCTGAAGCGTCTATGCACCGGCCCCGACGGAACCGCACTCTCGACAGGCGCACCTGACTCTCCCGAGGAAATGCAGGAACACTTGGAGAGCACCGCACGATACCTGGAAGAATTGTCCCCGGAGCAGCAGGACGCTTACGCAAGAATCGTCGGCGAGAACATCGCGCAGGCGGTGCAAGATGCCGGTGCGCAGGCGCCGCACAGCAGCGTCATCATCACCGAGATCGAAGAGGACGACCAATCCGCTGCGCCCGAGCAGGTGGCGGCGAGCAGTGCGCACCGGCCGCGCGCCGACTGAGCGCTTGCGCGCTGGGCGATGCCGTCGCCACAAGGGCGGCAACGCCGGTATCGGTGCGTGGCCTGGTGCTGTCACGGCGTATGTGGGGGGCCATCGAACTCAACCGCTTCCGATCAAAACGCACCATTTCGCAGGAGCTGCCTACTGCCGAGGTTTTCCCGACGATGGTGCATCACCGACCGGGGCCCAACAAAGGGGCCAGAGGCTGAGATTTCCCCACGTGTTAGATTACAGAGCGCATGTCTTGGCTGGCATGCGGTGACACAGCTGGCGCAATGCGTGGAACATCGAAAATAAAAGGACCAGGGCAAATAAAAGGACCAGAGGACGTATCGGTTTCAAATACGCCTTTCCTCCGGCCCGTTTGTCCTGAAGTGCCGGCCGGTACGCTCAACGCGGCGTGCCGGCCGAGCGCTTGGCGGACGGCTCACATCGAAGTTCCGGTTGCGATCGCCAACGCGCCGTAGAGATCCTCTCCGGCATCGCCGATGAGCGATGCAGACGCCTTCGCAAAACCGGGTTCGATCAGTCTGGCTTCGTGGCCGCGGCCTTGTTGGTCCTGGGACCGTATGCGGTCATTGCAGTGTGGCGATCGCGTGCACAGGCGCGCATCGCGGCGCAATGACGACCGGATCGCGTCAGGCTGCGTCGCCTCGCAGCCTGGCCCCGATCAGGTCCGGGCTCTATGCACGATATCGTTGATAAAGTCGGCATTGCGCTGCAATACCTGGTCCACCAAGCCGGCATCCGGCATCCATGGGGATGCGGCGATGCCGCCCAAGCCTCGATGCAACGCACGTAGCGATGCGGTCGACGCGTGGACATCGAGCGCGGCATACCAGTGCTTGACCGTTTGCGCTTCCGGCGTGGCGTTCTCGCGCAGCGCGCCGCGCAGGCAGTCGACGACGGCCGCGTGGACCGAATCCAGGCCTTTCGCATAACGGCTGTTCATCACGCTACCGTCGAGCAGCACATCCAGCGCGAGCGCGGGAGTGTCGATGACCTTTCCCCAGCCATGCCGTGGCGGATCCCGCGGACCTGCCGGCGCATCGTTCTCCCGCGCGTAGCGGAATCCGGTGACGTCGATGCTGACGGCCTTGTTGCGGCCGTCTTCGCCAGGCACGACCAGCATGTTGTCCGGGCCAAGATCGGAAGATTCGCCAAGGGTGAATCTGGCCAGCAGCGAAACGAACAGGCCATCCAGTCCCTTCTGTACCAGCATTTCCTTCAACGCTTGCTTGCCCGCATCAAGATTGGCGGGGTCGTTGATCTCCGCGATCAGCGCTTGCGCGCGCGCGCGGTCATCCGAATCCGCGCTGCCCGCGGCCGCCGTGTCCTTGAGGAGCGCGGCGGCGCGCTTGGCGTCCTTGAGCGAAACGCCGGGCGGAAGAAAGGGCTCGGTCAGGAACGCATCCAGCGGCTTGGCATCGGCGATGAGCCGGGACGCGATCAATGCATTGTTCTGCACGGCCAGCAGCGACGAATCCGGCATGTGCTGCTTCGGCAGGTAAGTGCCTTGCAATGCGTTGACCAATTGTTGCCCGGCTGCCACGTTGATGACGTCGAACAATACCGGCACACCGAGCGTATTCCTCAATCGAGGTTCTGCGTCAACAAGGCTTGCATGAATGTCGCCGACATCGGCGATGTCCAACGCCTCCGTCTTCGCTTTTTCCGCGAGTTCCTTGCCCTTCTCCGTCTGCAGAAAGGCATGGAACGCCTGTTCCAGTAGTGGTTTCTGGTTCTCCTGCGTAGGGTCGCCCTTCAAGAGCCTGGCCGCGCCATCGACGATATAGCCAAGGCGTCTGTTCGCCTGATCGACCTGCCCCTTCACGCAACAGGTCACCGCCTGACCGAGCAGGCTACGCGAGATTCCGGTTTTGACGAGATGCTCCTGGCCGTCGATGGTGGCGACCATGCCGACGTCGCTGCCGCCCAGCGTTTGCTTCGAGCGCGAGAAAACCACGCCATTCCCGGACACCGCCGATGCTGCGGGAACGTTGCCCGCATCGCGGTCGGTCGACAGGAACGACAGCTGTCTGACGATCGAGAACATGTCCCGCTCGGGGCGATCTGCGTGCGCCGCCGATGCGGCAGGGGGCATTGGCGTGGAACTCGCTGCGGGCGGCGTTGCGCGCTTGCGCGGAGGCGACGCCGCGCCACCGGGCGCGCTTCTGCGCGGCGGCAGTCCCTCCAGCCGAGGGTCGCCACCTTGCGCGGGGGGCAGAGCGACAGGGGCACTTTGCGGCTGTCGATCGTGATTTACACGGGGGGGCGAACCCGCGGTTCCCGTCGGGCGATTGATACGAGAGTCCATGAGGCGTCCATCAACCAATGGCGAAATGGTGCAATGCAGGGCGCGCGCCGCCACGCCGCTCGGCGCAATCGCAAACGGATAAGCGAACAAACGCTTCGCGCAACATCGCAACCGGGTTGCGGAACTTCGGCCTGCGCCCGCTTCAGGTCTGTTCACATTTGCGCCCTGCATCTGCGACGCGCGCGAGGCATGAGACGACGCAAAAAACCAGGTCGAGCTGATCGCATGGGCTAAAATTCCCGCGAAATCGCTCCGATCGCCGCAACCACCCTTCGACTTGGTGCCGCTTTTTTGTAGACTTGCCGAGCGTAGTTCCATGGCAGCCATCGCGGAGGATGGGGCGGCGCGACCGGGCCGACCTCCCGCTCCCGCCTTGGAGCGTTCATGCCTGAACACGCGACGTGGTTTGGCGTCCACCGGGCAAGGCACTAGGTTGACCGAGGCGCAGCCGTGGGCCAAGGTCCGCCTGGTCCGTGAGATCGCCGACGCGGCGCGGAACCGAGTCCGCCCGAACCATCGCAGGAGCTAGCCCATGAACCGATCGCCAGAGACGCTGACCTTGCCCAACGGCGGCGAACGCCTGCTGCTGCACTCGTGCTGCGCGCCATGTTCCGGGGAGCTGATGGAGGCGTTCGTGGCCTCGGGGATCGCCTATACGGTCTTCTTCTACAACCCCAACATCCACCCGCTGAAGGAATACGAACTGCGCAAGCAGGAGAACATCCGCTTCGCCGAGAAGCACGGCGTGCCCTTCATCGATGCCGACTACGACACCGAGAACTGGTTCGCCCGCGCCAAGGGCATGGAGAACGAGCCGGAGCGCGGCATCCGCTGCACGATGTGCTTCGACATGCGCTTCGAGCGCACGGCCTTGTACGCGCACGAGCACGGTTTTACGGTGATGACCAGTTCGCTGGGCATCTCGCGCTGGAAGAACATGCAGCAGATCAACGACTGCGGCCACCGTGCCGCAGCGCCTTACCAGGACCTGGTGTACTGGGACTACAACTGGCGCAAGGGCGGCGGAAGCGCGCGCATGATCGAGATCAGCAAGCGCGAAAATTTCTATCAGCAGGAATACTGCGGGTGCGTCTATTCGCTACGCGACAGCAACCGGCACCGCCGCGCGCAGGGCCGCGACCGCATCCGCCTGGGCTTGAAATTCTACGGCGAGCAAGAGCCGGAGACGTGAAGCGCCGCGCTGGGCGATGCCGGGCTTGCCGGCAGAATGCCGGACATCTTCCTGCATGCAGTGCAACGAAAGGCTAGCGCATGAGGACCGGCGAAACCTGCCTTGCCGCTCGACAGACGATGTCGCGCATGCGCGCTCGCATCGACAATGATGCGGCGCTCAAGCTGACGCTGGAAGGGATGATCGCCGCTGCGACGCATCCCGACGCCGAGGTCCGATTCGCGTTCGAAATGTTCACGGGCGAGGACGGGTGTTGGTCGATCAATGCGCAGGATGCGTTTGCGCGATTCTGTCCATGCTACGGCCAGGCGCTGCCCAACCAAGCCTTCGAACCGGAGCCGATTGCATGAGCACCTCCCATCCCGTCCATGCCCTCACCGTGATCTACGCCAGGAACATCGAGCGGGTCGCGGAGTTCTACAGGAAGACGCTCTCGCTTGAGCTTGTGGAACAGGACGACGCTTTCGTGGTGGTGGGGAATGGCCACTACGAAATAGCGGTGGTCCGCATGGCGGGCGACAGGACACAAACTCCCGCACCTGGGCCGCTCCACGTCAGAACCGAGACGCCAATCAAATGCGCGTTCCTGGTGGAGAGCCTGGAGCAGGCACGGTCCGCCGCCGAGTCCTGTGGCGGCGCCCTCAAGCCGCTCGCGTCGGCGTGGCGCTGGCGCGAGCAACTGCACCTGGATGGCCATGATCCGGAAGGCAATGTCGTACAGGTCCGGGTCATCGCGACCTGACGCGTTGCAGTGCCGGCGCCGCTTCGCGGTATCATTTCACCGTTGGGCAATGCGTTCGGACCAAGCTGCTTGGCGCGGCCGACCTGGCCGCAGGACATCGATCAGGAGCACATGATGGCAGTCCTCCTTCTCCCGTTCATGGCATTGGCGGCGGCCGGGCTGCTGCTGAGCATCGGCGTGCACGTCGCCTCCCTGTTCGCACTTCACGTTCCCGGCGGCGCGCTGGTATGGTCGCTGCACATCGGCATCGTCGTGGTATGGATTCCTGCGGTGCTGGTGGCCAAGCGCGCCAATCGCGGAAGACCACAACGCGACTACTGGAGAACGGTATTGTCCGGTTGCCCGCCATGGATGCGCTATGCGGGATACGCACTAGCCGCTTATGCCCTTGCGAACTTCCTCTGGTTCATCGCGACCAACCAATCGCAGGATCACCTGAAAAACGTCAATGATGCTTCCGTCATCCGTGCATTCTCCGGACATTGGTTGGTCTTCTATGGCGCAGCCTTCGCGATCTTCTACTCGGCATACCGCAACCCGCGTCTGCTGCTGCGGCAGCGTTGTCGTGACGGCCACGACGTATCGGCAAGCGATGCTTTCTGTCCTACGTGTGGTAAAAAACTTTCGCCGATGCGGGCCGATTGATGCCAAGCGATGGCGCTTGCCGTCCTCATGACTAGGCCTGTGGCGTGTGCGCCGCAAGCGTCATTGGATTGCAGATGGCGGCAAACGTTGCACTGATCGTCAAGATCGCTTCGGCAACGCGCAGCGGTCATGCAGCTCCCGTATCCTTGCCCGCCTCTGCCGTCCACGGATAAACCGAATGTCGTTGCGCACCGTGTCGTTGCTTGCCTGTCTGTTGTTCGGCGCGGCGCCATTGGCGCAGGCGCAGAAGCACTGCCTGCCGTATGGCCCGATCAAGGTCACGCTGTCCGGCAAGCTGGAGCGGCGTGCGGGAGCAGCGCCGGTCGGCGCTGCCGCGGCGTCCGATGGCGCCAGCGAGGTGCTGATGCTGCCGACGCCGGTGTGCGTGGCGGCGTCGCCCGCCGGACAGGCGCCGCGCCATGAGGATGTGCGCCGCCTGCGCCTGGCGCTGAGCAAGGACCAGGCGGCGCATCTGGAAGAGGAAGGCGCCGGGCAGATCGTGCGCGTCACCGGCATGCTGTCCGAGGTCGCAGCGGGGGAAGGCTCCCCCAATCTGCGGTTGACGGTGATCGGGATCGATAGCGACTGACGCGGCGCTGCACGCGGCGCTGCCGCAGGCACAGACCCGCCGGCTGGCGGGGACCGAGCTTCCCGTGCATGCGATCGCGCGCATGTCGGCGATGCCACGGAGTTGCAACATGGATGACATATCGTGCCGCGCTGCGCCATATCATGGCGCGCCGTCGCCAGCTGCTGCGCAAGCGGAACGGAATCGTCATCCAGCGCCCCAAAGGAATCGCCATGTTGCTGCATCCCCCTGTTTGCGCGCGCCGCTCGGCCGTGCGCTCGTCGCGTCTGGCTGGCGCTCCGGTCCGCAACCGCCTGGCGCAGGCCTGCGCCGGCCTGTTGTTGGCCTCGGCCGCCACCGCGGCCGTCGCGCAGGATGCGTCGCCATCGCTGGTCGGCACCGCGCCGCAAGCCACGCGCAATGCGGCGGCGTCGGGCGCTGCGGCGACCTCGCTGGACACCGTCACCGTCACCGCCGAGTACCGCGAGCAGAATCTGCAGGACGTCCCGGTGTCGGTCGGCGTGGTGCAGGGCGATGCGATGCGCAACTACACCGCCGGCGGCGACGATACGTTGCTGGCGCTGTCCGGGCGGGTGCCCAGTTTCTACGCCGAGACCACCACCGGGCGCATCTTCCCGCGCTTCTACATCCGCGGCCTGGGCAACATCGATTTCTACCTCGGCGCCTCGCAGCCGGTGTCGATCATCCAGGACGACGTGGTGCTGGAGCACGTGGTGCTGAAGTCCAATCCGGTCTATGACCTGGACCAGGTGGAAGTGCTGCGCGGGCCGCAGGGGTCGCTGTTCGGCCGCAACACCACCGCCGGTATCGTCAAGTTCGACAGCATCAAGCCCAGTGCCGACTACAGCGGCCGGCTCAGCGCCAGCTACGGCAGCTATGGCACCACCTCGCTCGACTGCGGCTTCGGCGGGCCGATCAACGACGTGCTGTCGTTCCGCGTGTCGGCGCTGTATCAGCACCGCGACGACTGGGTGGACAACACCTACAGCGGCCCCAGCGCCGACGGCACGGTGACGCCGAAGAAGGACGCGATGGGCGGCTACGACGACCGCAACGCGCGCCTGCAGTTGCTGCTCAAGCCGAGCGAGAACTTCTCGTTGCTGGCCTCGGCGCATACCCGCGACTACGACGGCACCTCTACCCTGTTCCTGCGCAATGCGGTCACCAAGGGCTCCAACAAGGTCGATGTGCCGCGCGACCAAGTGGCCTACGACGAGGCGCACGACAATCCGCAGGCGTACACGACCCACGGCGGCTCGCTCAAGGCGGTGTACGACTTCGGTGGCGTGTCGCTGACCTCGATCAGCGCCTACGAAACCACCTCCGGCTACAGCCGCGGCGATACAGACGGCGGCGCGGCGGCGAATTATCCGGTCAACGGCGTGGCCAACGGCTACGGCCAGTCGATGGGCCAGGTGCGCGACCTGGACCAGTACACGCAGGAGCTGCGCCTGGCCAGCGAAGGCGACGCGGCGCTGCAGTGGCAAGCCGGCGCGTTCTACTTCGACGGCAAGGACACCACCGATTTCTACCAGCGCGCCTATTTCCTGCAGACCGCCGCGCGCAATCCGAACAACTGGGTGCGCCTGCGCAACAGCAACACCTCCTGGGCCGGGTTCGGCCAGCTGACCTACAAGGCCACCGATGCGCTGACCCTGACCGCGGGCGTGCGCCAGACCCGCGACAGCAAGGAAACCAGGCTGCTCAAGACCGCCGACACTGCCGCCGGCGTGGTCACCTACCGCGGCCGCCGCGACGTGCGCATGGCCGACACCCAGCCGAGCTGGGATTTCAGCGCGATGTACGCGCTCGACGACAACGTCAGCGTGTATGCGAAGGTCGCCCGCGGCTTCCGCGGCCCGACCATCCAGGGCCGTTCGGCGGTGTTCAATTCGGACTTCACCACCGCCGATTCGGAAACCATCCTGTCGTGGGAAGCGGGCATCAAGAGCAGCCTGTTCGATAACCGCCTGCGCCTGAACGTCACCGGCTTCACCTACACGGTCGAGGACATCCAGCTCAACGGCAACGACTCCAACGGCAACGGCGTGCTGTTCAATGCCGACAAGGCCAAGGCCTACGGCATGGAAGCCGACCTGGACTGGCGCCCGATCCCGAACCTGTCGCTGAGCGACGGCCTGAGCCTGCTGCACAGCGAGATCCAGGACACGCGCGTGTACGCGCAGGTGTGCGCGCTGAACGGCGTGGTGGTGTGCACGGTGAACGATCCGACGCTCAAGGTTGGCGCCAACACCTTCGCCCAGATCAATGGCAATCCGCTGCCGAACGCGCCCACCTACAACGTCAACCTGGCCGCGCGCTACGACATCCCGGTCGCCGACGGCGGCGCGTTCTTCGTGGCCACCGACTGGAACAAGCAGGGCAAGACCAGCTTCGTGCTGTACGACTCGACCGAGTTCAATTCCAAGGGCAGCTTCGAAGGCGGTCTGAAGCTGGGCTACAGCGGCGACTACGGCGCGTGGGAAGTGGCGGCGTTCGCGCGCAACATCACCAACGAGAAGAACCTCAAGGGCGTGATCGAGAACTACATGGCGGCGGTGTACAACGAACCGCGCATCGTCGGCCTGTCGCTCGACGTGCACTGGCATTGATCGCCTAGCGCTGAGGTTCGCGCGGGCTCCGGCAGGGGCCTGCGCACTCCCTGTAGGAGCGGCTTCAGCCGCGACCGGGCGTTACCGGTAACGCCTGGTCGCGGCTGAAGCCGCTTGTGTCTGGAGATTGCTCTACAGTTTGAGTGGAGAGCGATGTGCGGCACGCCGACAGGCCGTAGTGTTCAAGCACGTGTAGGAGCCAGGGCGGCCGCACATCGACCTCGTTGCCTAGCCCGAACAGTTGAACGAGCGTTCGCTCGAACTTCACAAGCGTGGGCAGCGACGAGGTGGCTCTCTCCTGTCCCCCAGTCTACCTAACGCTTATGCCTCTTTGGATCGGTATCGATGTGGCCAAGGACACCTTGGCCGTCCACGTGCTTCCCCTGGACCAGTTGCTGTCCTTTCCCAATACCGCCCAGGGCCACCAGCGCCTGTGCGACCACCTTGCCGGGCACTGCGTCGGCAACGCGCTGCTGGAGGCCACCGGCGGCTACGAACGGGCGGTGATGACGGCACTGGCCACGGCAGGGATCCCGGTGACCCGGATCAATCCGCGCCGGGCACGCGCTTTCGCCACGGCCTTGGGCACAACCGCCAAGACCGATCCGCTGGATGCGGCCTTGCTGGCGCGCATGGCTCACCTGGTGCAAGCGCCCGCGCCGGCTCCCGATCCCTTGCGTGAGCAACTGCGCATGCTGGTCCAGCGCCGCGAGCAACTGGTCCAGCAACGTGACGACGAGCGCCGTCGCTTGCATCAGGCGACCCTGGCCATGGTGCGCGCGTGCCTGATCGAGCAGATCGGCGACGTGCGCCGCCGTATCCAGCGGATGAACCAGGCGATCAAGCAGGTGCGGTGCCAGCTCGACGATGCGCTGGCGCACGCCCTGGGCACGGTCCCGGGCATCGGCGAGGTCACCACCGCCAGCCTGATGGCCTATCTGCCCGAACTGGGGACGCTGGATCGTCGCCAGATCGCGGCCCTGGTCGGCCTGGCTCCCTACAACGTGGACAGCGGGCAGCACTGCGGCAAACGCCGCATCCGCGGCGGGCGTGCCACGATCCGACGAGTGCTGTACATGGCCTGTTGGAGCGTTGTGCGCACTCAAGCCTCCTTCAAGGAGCGTTATCAACAGTTACGGGCACGCGGCAAGCCCGCCAAGGTCGCCATCACCGCATGCATGCGCGTGCTGCTTATCCGACTCAACGCCATGGCACGAGATCGCACACCATGGCGTGAGGTTATCGGATGAGAAGACAGTTGCTCCTACACGGGAGCGACCTGCCACTCCCCCTCTTCCTGTAGCCGCCATCTTCACGCTCTGTTAAAGTCCGCGCCCAGCGCTGCCGGGTCCGGCAGCCAGGCACAGCCGTCGCATGCCTCCGTTCGATTTTCTTTCACGGAGCGATGCGCGTGCGCGTCCATGGGTTGCCCTCATCTGTTTCCGTCGCAGCGGTTCTGGCCTTGCATGCTCCAGCGCCTGCGCCGGCCGCCGAGGCGGATGTCGCCGATCCCACCACCGTGGACCGCGTCCTCGTCACCGGCGAGAAGCGCGCACGCACGCTGCAGGACACCACCAGCAGCGTGCTGGACTGGAGCGCGTGGCTGTTCGCCAACAACCTGCTCGACCGGCAATCCACCCAGTACCGCTGGTCGGACCAGCCGGTCGCCCTCCTCGGCGCACCGCGCGTGGTCGGCATCGGCTTCGAAGCGCGCTGGTAATCCACCCTGGCCATGCACGCGCTGACCACTGCCCTGTACCTGCTCGCCGCGCCGTTGGCGGCGCTTGCGTTCTACCTGGCCACCGCGCACCAGCGCCTGCGCGCGCGCTGCGCATGGCCGGCGCGCTGCTGAGCCTGGTACAGGTGACGGCATGAAGGCGGCGTCCCTGCGCCAGTTCCTGTCCGCCCACAGCTGGATGGGCCTGTTCGCCGGCATGGCCTTGTTCATCGCCTTCTACGTCGGCGCGATCACCGTGTTCACCCACGAACTCGGCGGCTGGCCGCGCCGGGCCGCCGCGGTCGCGCCGCCGGCGCAGGCAACGGAACAGGCGGCGCAGGCACTGGCCGACGCGGTGCTGGCGCGCTACCCGGCGCTGGCCGAATCGTTCACCCTGACCTTGCCGGACGAGCACGGCGCGCCGCCGCGGCTGTATGCGTTCGGGCCGCCGGCGCAGCCGTTCGGCGGCACGGTGCAGTTCCAGCCCGGCGCCGACGGGCAACCGCTGCCACTGCCGCAACGCAGCGGTTTCGTCGGGTTCCTGTACGACCTGCATTTCACCGGCGGCTTGCCGCGCACCTTGTGCACCTACCTGTCCGGCGTGGTCTGCATCTTCTATGGCCTGGCCCTGGTCAGCGGTGTGGTGCTGTATGCGCCGGTGTTCCTGAAGGGCCTGTTCGCGCTGCGCGCCGGGCGCAACGTCAAGCGCCTGTGGCAGGACGCGCGCAACGTGATCGGCATGCTGTCGCTGCCGTTCCACGCGATCTTCGCCTGGTCCGGCGCGGTGCTGGCACTGGGCGTGCTGCTGCCGGCGCACATCAAGGCGCCGCTGCTGCCGGTGGCCGACCTGCTGGCGCGGGCGCGCGCGGCCAGTCCGGGCTTCGCGCCGGACAGCCTGTCCTTCCACGACGCCGGCGATGCCAATGCGCGTGTGGAAATCTATGGCCAGCCGCCGCAGCGCCGGCTCAACACGCTGGCCGGCGTGGCCATGGAAGCGGCCACCGGCAAGGTGCTGCGGGTGCTGGCGCCGCAGACCATGGCGCCCGGCGTGGCGTCGTTGCGCGGGCTGCAGGCGCTGCACTACGCCAACTTCGGCGGCGCGCCGCTGCGCTGGCTGTATTTCCTGCTCGGCTTGGGCGGCGCGTTCCTGTTCTACACCGGCAATCTGCTGTGGGTGGAGGCGCGGCGCAAGCGACGCCAGCAGGCGCAGCCGTGGCGCACGCACGCGATGGCGCGGCTGACCGTCGGCCTCTGCCTGGGCTGCGTGGCCGGCGTGTCGGCGCTGTTCGTCGCTGCGCGGCTGTTGCCGCCGGGGCAGGAGCGTGTCGTGTACTACGCCGTGTTCGGGCTGGGCGTGGCCTGGGCGCTGCTGCGTCCGACCGCGCGCGGCGCGTACGAACTGCTGCTGGCCTGCGCCGTGCTCAACGCGTTGGTGCCGCTGGCCGCGCTGCGCGGCGCCGACGGCTGGGTGGCCCCGTGGAGCAGCACGCTGCTGCTGGCGGTGGATGGCTGCGCCTTGGCCCTGGCCTGGGCGTACTGGCAGATGGCGCGCGCGACCCATCGGCGTGGCCGCAACGGCGATCCCAACAGCGTCTGGGCGTTGCCGGCGAAGACCTGAGCGCCGTCGCACGGGCCGCTGCGGCCACCGGCGGCACGCGTTGTCGCATGCCAGCCGTGGCGTGTCCACGCTGCATCCTGTCGCTGGCATGCGCTGCGCATCGCGCGCATGCGCGGTGGACAAAAGTGGACAATTGCGCGCCATTGACTTCTCATGTACGCCGAAGTCGAAGTCTGCAGCGTTGGCGCTGAGCGTTGTGCGGTGAATTGTGTGATAGCCGCCGCGTTCTGTTCCACGCTGCCGCGTACAGGGGATTGCATGCACCAACGCTACGAAGGGCCGCCGGATGCGCTGTCCGGTGAGGACTACGCCAGGCAACTGCATCACGGCTTTGCCGCGCTGCGCTTCGACCCGCCGCTGGAACGGGTGTATCGCCGCTACACCGCATCCACGATGGGCTTCGCGCAACGCGTGGCGGCCTCGCTCGGGGTGCTGATCGCGCTGGCGTTGCTGGCCTGGGATGCGTTGCATTTCGGTTGGTCGGGCAGCACCGGGCTGGTCGGCTATGCGGTGGCGGTGCGCGCGGCCACCTTGCTGGCGCTGCTGTGGGTGGCGGTGGCGATCCATCGCGCGCATGCGCATGGGCCGGGCCGGGCGGCGCTGTTGCTGCTTGTCGGCGGCACCGGGCTGGTGCTGTCGAGCATCGGCTATCCGCCGCAGGAACTGCGCTATGCCGCTGCGGTGATGACCCTGGTGATCGTCGCCGGCTTCTTCCCGCTGGGCCTGGCGTTGTGGCAGAGCGTGGCGGTGGCGCTGACCCTGTGTGCGATCAGCGCCGCGGCCGCGCACCTGTTGCTGGACGGCGCGGCGCGCGAGGCCTATCTGCGCCTGCAGTGGTTGCTGTGGGCGGCGGTGCCGATCGGCGCGGTCGGCGGCTATCTGCGCGAGCATTCGCGCCGCGAGGGGTTTCTGCAGCGCCGGGTGCGCGACGACGAGGCCTTGCGCGACGCGCTCACCGGCCTGGGCGATCGCCGCCGCTTCGACGAACATCTGGCGGTGGCGCTGGCCGAGACCCGGCGCCTGCAGCGCGGACTGGCCTTGATCCTGGTCGAACTGGATGGATACGCCGCGTTCGTGCAGCGCTATGGCCCGCGCGAGGCCGATCGCGCGGTGGTGGACGTGGCCGAGGTGCTGCAATGCCTGCTGCGGCCGATGGACGTGACCATGCGCATCGACGCCGACCGCTTCGCGCTGGTGCTGTACGACGCCAGCGGCGCGCACCTGCGCCAGGTGGCGCCGGCCTTGCGCGACATGGTCGAGCTGCTGGCGATCGCGCACGCCGACATGGCCAACGAACAGGTGAGTGTCAGCGTCGGCGCCCTGCTTGCCACGCCCACCGACACCGCCGCCACGCTGATGCAACGCGCCGAAGCGCAACTGCAGCGCGCGCGCATCGGCGGCGGCAATCAGGTGGTGCTGGCCGAGGACACCGGCTGGTAGCGCGCCGGTGGTCGACGCGGACTGGACGCGCATGGCGATGCTGGCCTGTGCGCCAGCCGATGAGCAGTCGTTGCGGCCCCATATGCAGGCGGGAGCGGTTTTCCTCTCAGTTCAATGAACGTTGTGGGAGTCGCTCCCACAAAATAGCGGCGCCATCTCGCGCGAAGCCGCGCCGTGGCGTCTATCGGGATGAAGTCACTGCCGCGACCGCTTGCCAATGCGCGGAAACACGGCGTGGTCGTCCGTTCGCATCCGCCGCCTCAGAATGTCCCGCGCTGCACGAACGGCACCTGCTGGTACAAGCGCCGTTCGCCGCCGCGCGGGTCGTTGGCCAGGCGGCTGTCGGCGTCGAACAACATGGTCTCGCGCCGGGCCAGCGAATACCGTTCCCAGCGCGGCAGCCCGGCGTGGTTGGGATCGCCGTGACGGGCGAAGGCGAGCAGCGCCTCGCTCATCGCATCGGCCACGCGCTGCGCGTCGGTGCCGTCGCCGGTGCGCGAACCGGGCTGGAGAATGTTGTCGAACACCAGCGGGATGTCCAGGGTGTGGAACGCGCCGAACTTGCCGCCGTCCAGCGGCGAACCCCAATCGAGTTGATAGGCCCAGGTCGGCGCGCCCTGCCGTGCGCGCGCCTCGGCTTCCTCGATCGCGCCGCGCCATGAGCGCCCGGCGGTGGTCGCGGCGAAGAACACCTCGCTCGGCGTGTAGTGCGGATACAGCCGCCGGTATTCGGCGATCACCACCTGTGGCAGCAGGTCTACGAATTGCTCCTGTTGCAGCCTGGCCGGCAGCGTGTCCCAGCTCAGCGCGAAGTTGGCCGGGTCGTTGCCGAGGAAGGCGCGGGTCTCGTCGTGGGTGTTGCCGATCACCATCGGGATCGTCGCCGATTGCGGCGGCGCGTCCGGCCAGAACGGATGCCGGTGCAGCACCTGCGCATCCAGCACCGGACCCAGGTACAGGGAGGTGTTCTCAGCCCGCGACGGATCGCGCGTGCGGGTGGCCTCGAGCAGGCGCTGCATCGGCAGCGTGCGCAACGCGGCCAGCTGCGTGGCATCCAGCTGCAAGGCCTGCAGCAGCAATTGCGCGCGCTGCGTGGCCGCGCGTGGCCCGGCGGCGGTGACTTGCTGGCCGCTCATCGTCCAGGCGCGGTGGAACAGGCCCTGCGCGGCCGGCATCGCCATCAGCGTGGCGATCTTGGCGCCGCCGCCGGACTGGCCGAACACGGTGACGTTGCCGGCATCGCCGCCGAACTCGGCCGCGTGCGCGCGCACCCACTGCAGCGCCTGCACCAGATCGAGCTGGCCGACGTTGCCGGACGCGGCGAATGCGGCGCCGCCGAACTGCGCCAGGTACAGGTAGCCGAAGGCGTTGAGGCGGTGGTTGACGCTGATCACCACCGCGTCGCCGCGCCGGCACAGGCGCGCGCCGTCGCATAGCGGATCGCTGCCGGAGCCGTTGCTGTAGGCGCCGCCGTGGATGTAGAACAGGATCGGGCGTTTTGCGCCGTCGCGCAGGGCGGGCGTCCACACGTTGAGGAACAGGCAGTCCTCGCTGACCGGATCGAGCTTGAGCTGCGGCGCGGAAGCGGCGTAGCGGGTGCAATCGCGCACGCCGCGCCACGGTTGCTCCGGCAGCGCCGGCTGGAAGCGGCGCGGCGCGGTGTCGGCGCCGTAGGGAATGCCCTTGAACACGTGCACGCCCTGTTCGCGGTAGCCGCGGATGCGCCCGCCGCGGGTCCGCGCCAGCGGCGCTTGCGGGTCGGCGGACGCGGCACCGACGCTGCCGCCGGGTAGCGTGCCGCTCAAGGCCAGTGCGCCGAGCGCGCTGCCGTGCAGGAAGCGGCGCCGGCCGTGGTCGTCGGCTGTGGTGGACGCGGTGGCAACGTCGGCAGGCGGGAGGGCGGCGGGCGTGGTCATGCGTGGCGGAGTCCGTGGGCAAGCGCCAGCGGCCACGGGCGAAGGCCCGCGCCGGCAGCGGAAAGGGGCGGGGGGATGCAGCGCGGCATGCCTGTGGCGAGCGCCGCGCAGGGCGGCCCGATGCGAGCCGCGTTCGCGCGCCCGGTCATGGCGGGGTGGTCCACTGCACCGCGGCGACGCCTGCTACTGCTTCGGCGCGGCAGGCGGAATCGGCGCCCGCGCAGCCGCATCGCCCTGCACGTTGCGCATCCATTCCAGCGCCAGCGTCGGCCACGCCGCCAGCGGCAGGCCGGCGATGCCGCGGGTGCCGAAACCATGGCCGCCATGCGCGAACAGGTGCAGTTCCGCCGGCACCCCGGCCTGGCGCAGCGCCTGGTAGAACAGCAGGCTGTTCTCCTCCGGCACCACCCGGTCGTCCTGTGCGTGCACCAGGAACGTCGGTGGCATTGCCGGAATCACGCGGTTCTGCAGCGAATAGGCGCTCATCGTGGCGGCATCGGGATGACGGCCGAGCAGCCGCAGGCGCGAGCCGGTATGCGCCGCGGTGCCGCTGCCCATATCGATGACCGGGTACAGCAGCAGCAGGAAGTCCGGCCGCGCGCTGAGCCGGTCGATCGCATCGCGCGCCGGGTAGACGCGGTCGTCGTAGCGGGTGCCGAGGCTGGCGGCGACATGACCACCGGCGGAGAAGCCGATCGCGCCGACCCGGTGCGGGTCCACGCCGTAGTCGGCGGCGTGCGCGCGGATCAGGCGCAGCGCGCGCTGCGCGTCGGCCAGCGGCTGGTCGCGCTGCGCGGCCGCGTCCGTCCCCGCGGCTTCCGCGTCGGGCAGCCGATAACGCAGCACGAACAGGGTGATGCCTGCCTGTTCGGCGAAGATCGGCAGCAAGGCTGTGCCTTCCTTGTCCAGCACGATGCGCGCGTAGCCGCCGCCGGGGGCGACCAGCAACGCGCTGCCGTTCGGCGTCTTCGGCCGGTACACCACCAGGTAGGGCTGGTAGCGGCCACTGATGGCGCGGTCGGGCAGCGCCGGGTCGTCGCTGCGCTCGACGATGCGTGCCTGCTCGGGGCCGGGCGCGGAACCCGGTGCCGGACCCGGCCACAGCGGCATCCGCGCCGCTTGCTCGGCGGCGGTCTCGCTGCTCGGGCGCTCGGCGGCGAGCGCGGGGCCGGCAAGGCCCAGCACGGCGGCCAGCGCCAACAACGTGCCGCGGCGCAAGGGCGAGGGCCTGCGAATGCATGCCGAGGTCCCATCGCGGCCTCCTTCCGAACCAGGAAAGCGCCCGAAAATGCAGAAAAGCGTTCGGCGGGTGCCGACACCGGATCGCTGCGGTGCTGTGATCGGCGCCACCGGCGCTGCCGTGCGGCCTGCATTTTCCTGGATTCGGCTCATCGCCATCGTTTCCTCGCATGCGTGTCTGGGTTGATCGGGGCCGCATCGGCCAGTGCAGCAGTATCGGCACGGCCGGTCAAAGCAGGGCCGCTTGCGACCCGCTGTCCGCTGTCCCGAGTCCCGAGCTCTTTGCCGCACCGCATATTGCCAATGACACCGGTTTACCATATACAACTGCGCAACGTGCTGTCGATGAGCGGCGCAGCAATTCTTCCGATCCCCTACATTTTTGCGGAGATGCCCTTGAGCACTCATTCCGGTCCTTCGGACACGCCACCGCCCGCGTTGGCCGACATCGCGGCCCGCTTCGTCCAGGCCCGCCGGCAAGGCCGTTCGCTGCCCGATTTCCCCGGGATCATCCCCGACGACCTGGAAACCGCGTACCGCGTGCAGGACCTGGCGATCGCGCAATGGCCGGACCGGGTGGTCGGCTGGAAGGTCGGCTACATCGCCGCCGAGCGCCGCGACCATTCCGGCGACGAGCGCCTGCTCGGCCCGATCTTCGCCCGCAACCTGTGGAATGCTACCGGTAGAACAACGGACATCCCGGTGTTCGCCGGCGGCTTCGGCGCGGTCGAGGCCGAGTACGTGATGCGGCTGGACGCGGACGTGCCGGCCGACCAGCTGCAGTGGACCCCGGAGCAGGCCGCGCAGGTGCCGTCCACGCTGTTCATCGGCGTGGAAGTGGCCAGCAGCCCGCTGGCCACGATCAACCAACTCGGGCCGCGCGTGGTGATTTCCGACTTCGGCAACAACAACGGTCTGCTCCTGGGGCCGCAGGTCGCCGACTGGACCGCGTTGGACGAGGCCGCGCTGTTGGCGGAAACCTTGATCGAGGGCCAACGCGTCGGCAGCGGCGGTGCCACCCTGTTGCCTGGCGGGCTGCGCACTGCGTTCGCGTTCGCGCTGGCGCGATCGGCGCGGCGCGGCCGGCCGCTCAAGCGCGGCGAGCTGATCGCCACCGGCAATGCCACCGGCATCCACGACATCGCCATCGGCCAGCACGCGACGATCCGTTTCGACGGCTATGGCGAACTTCATTGCAGGGCGGTCGCGGCCTGAGCCGCGGCATGCCGACCACGCGCGGGAGGGCGCAGCATGATCACTCGTAGAGGTTTCCTGGGCGCAGGGCTGGCCGCGGCCGCCGCGGCGCCGCTGGGCACGCTGGCCCAGGCCGACGGCGGCAGCCGGCTGCTCACCGCCACCGATGTGCACGTGGCCGACTATCCCACCGTGGAGGCGGTGCGCTGGTTAGGGCAGACCCTGGAACGGCAGACCGGCGGCCGGCTGAAGCTGCGCCAGTACCATTCCGGCCAGCTCGGCCGCGAAGCGGAAGCGATCGACATGGCCCGCTTCGGCGCCATCGACATCACCCGGGTCTATTCCGGCGCGCTCAACAACACCTTCCCGCTGACCCAGGCGCTGTGCCTGCCGTACGTGTTCGACTCGGTGCCGCACCTGCGCCGCGCGATCGACGGCCATGTCGGCGACAGCATCCTGCGCAGCTTCGAGCAGCGCGATCTGGTCGGCCTGGCCATCTACGATTCCGGCGCGCGCTGCTTCTACAACACCAAGCACCCGCTGCATCGTCCCGAAGATCTGCACGGCCTCAAGCTGCGCGTGGCCTCGTCGGACATCTTCCTCAAGCTGATGCGCATGCTCGGCGCCAATCCGACGCCGATGTCGCTGGGCGAGACCTTCTCGGCGATGGAGACGCACATGATCGACGGCGCCGAGAACAACATGCGCAGCTTCCAGTCCAGCCGCCATTTCGAGGCCGCGCGCTATTGGTCGCAGAGCGAGCATTCCTATGCGCCGGACGTGCTGGTGATGTCGCAGCGCAGCTTCCAGGCGCTGTCGCCGGGCGACCGCGCGCTGGTGGTGGACACCGCGCGGCAATCGGTGGCGGTGATGCGCAAGCTGTGGGACGCGTCCGAGGCGCAGGCGCGCCAGGAAGTGCTCGACTACGGCGTGGCGGTCAACGACGTGGACATGCCCGCCTTCCGCAAGGCCGCCGCGCCGCTGCTGGCCGACTACCGGCGGCAGCCGGAGATCGAAGCCCTGTACCGCCGCATCCGCGATTTCGCCTGAGGCCATGCCGATGACCGACCACGCTATTGCCGTCCCGGTGGCGCCGCTGCAGCGGCTGCTCGACCGGATCGCCAACCTCGCCATCGGCATCGCCGCCGCCGCCCTGCTCGGGCTGGTGGTGGTGCAGGGCTGGCAGGTGTTCACCCGCTACGTGCTCAACGATTCGCCGAGCTGGACCGAGCCGGTGACGCTGCTGCTGCTGAGCACCGCGATGAGCCTGGCCGCCGCCGCCGGCGTGCACACCCGGCGCCATTTCGGGTTCTTCCTGCTGGCCGAGAAGATGCACGCCCACGTGCGCCGCGCGATCGACCTGATCCGCCCGCTGGTGATCGCCGCGATCGGCGCGGTCATCGCCTGGTGGGGCGCGGTGCTGCTGCTGGACGGGCTGGACATCAAGATGGCCGGCGCCAGGCTGCCGCAGAGCATCAACTACCTGCCGCTGTCGATCGGCGGCGCGCTGATGAGCGTGTTCGCGCTGCACCAGGCGTGGCAGGTGCTGCGCCCGGCCACCGCTGCTGAAGGAGCGAACTGAGCCATGGCCATTGCAATCCTGCTCGGGCTGTTCGTGCTGCTGCTGTTGATCGGGGTGCCGGTGGCGTATGCGCTGGGCGCTGCGGCGCTGGCGACCATCTTTTATCTGGATCTGCCGGCGATCGTGCTGGTGCAGCAGATCTCCGCCGGCAGCGGTTCGGCGTCGCTGATCGCGATTCCGTTGTTCATCTTCGCCGGCGAATTGATGCTGCGCGGCGGCATTTCCGATCGCCTGATCGCGCTGGCCTCGTCGCTGGTGGGGCGCATGCGCGGCGGCCTGGGCCAGGTCAGCGTGCTGTCCTCGCTGTTCTTCGGCGGCGTGTCCGGCTCGGCCATCGCCGACGTGTCGGCGGTCGGCGGCACCATGATTCCGCAGATGATCAACCGCGGCTACGACCGCGACTACGCGGTCAACGTGAGCATGACCGCGGCGCTGGTCGCGCTGCTGGTGCCGCCCTCGCACAACCTGATCCTGTTCTCGGCCGCGGCCGGCGGCGGGCTGTCGATCGCCGATCTGTTCGCGGCCGGCATCTTCCCGGCGCTGCTGATGACCGCGGCGATGATGATCACCGGCTACGCGGTGGCGCGCCATCGCGGCTACGGCACCGAGGCGTTCCCGGGCTGGCGCGCGGTGGCGCTGCGCCTGTTCGGCGCGCTGCCCGGGCTGGGCCTGGTCGCGCTGATCTTCGTCGGCATCCGCGCCGGCATCTTCACCGCGGTGGAGAGCGCGGCGATCGCGGTGGTGTACGCGTTGCTGGTCACCGCGCTGCTGTATCGGCAATTGCGCTGGGCCGAGTTTTTCGCCGCGGTCACGCATGCGGCGCGCACCACCGGCGTGATCCTGTTCGTGATCGCCACTGCAGCGGTGTTCGGCTGGCTGCTGGCCTACCTGCAGGTGCCGGCGGCGGCGGTGAAGTTGCTGCAGTCGATCGCCGACGGCAAGAACACCGTGCTGCTGATGATCGTGGTGATGCTGCTGCTGCTGGGCATGTTCATGGACCTGGCGCCGAAGATCCTGATCTGCACGCCGATCTTCCTGCCGGTGGTGAAGGCCTACGGCATCGACCCGATCCATTTCGGGCTGGTGATGGTGCTGGCCGGCGGCATCGGCCTGATCACCCCGCCGATCGGCTCGGTGCTGTTCATCGGCACCTCGATCGGCCAGATCACCGTGGCCCAGAGCATGCGCACGATCTGGCCGTTCTGGCTGGCGGCGCTGTGCGTGCTGTTGATCGTGGCGTTCTTCCCGGAACTGTCGCTGTGGTTGCCGCGCGCGCTGCGCGCCTGATGCACCGCGCCGCACGCAGCCGCTGCGGCACGAACCAAGGAATGTCCGACATGGCGTCGCCTACCCCCTCGTCCCTGCGCTGGCTGCTGCTGGCCGCCCTGCTCGCCGCCAGCACGCTGGCCGCGGCGGCCGAGTGGAAGCGCGGCATCGAGCATCAGCGCATCGCCGACCAGGGCGACGGCAGCTTCCTCAACCCGGTGCTGGCCGGCGACCATCCCGATCCGTCGGTGCTCAAGGACGGCGACGATTACTACCTCACCCTGTCCTCGTTCGACGCCTACCCGGGCCTGCCGATCTGGCACTCGCGCGACCTGGTCAACTGGCAGCCGCTGGGCCATGCCATCAACGAGAACGTCGGTGCGATCTGGGCGCCGGACCTGATCAAGCACGGCACGCGCTACTACATCTATTTCCCGGCGCGGCGCGGCGAGCAGGGCCAGCGCAGCAACTTCGTGGTCTGGGCCGACGCCATCGCCGGCCCGTGGAGCACGCCGATCGACATCGGCCTGGGCAAGTACATCGATCCCGGCCACGCGGTCGGCGAAGACGGCAAGCGCTACCTGTTCCTGAGCGGCGGCGACTACGTGCAGCTGTCCGACGACGGATTGAAGGTCGTCGGCACGCCCAGGCACGTCTACGACGGCTGGACATACCCGGAAAGCTGGGACGTGGAAGCCTATGCGCAGGAAGGGCCGAAGATCGCCCGCCACAACGGCTGGTACTACATGACCACCGCGGTCGGCGGCACCGCCGGCCCGCCGACCGGGCACATGGTGATCACCGCGCGCTCGCGCTCGATCCACGGGCCGTGGCGCAACGCGCCGAACAACCCGATCACGCGCACCCAACGTGCGGCCGAGCCATGGTGGTCGCGCGGCCACGCCACCCTGGTCGAAGGCACCGACGGGCGCTGGTGGATGCTCTACCACGGCTACGAGAACGGCTACTGGACGCTGGGCCGGCAGGCGCTGCTGGACCCGATCGAGTGGACCGCCGACGGCTGGTTCGTGGCCAAGGGCGGCGATCTCGCTACGCCGCTGAAAAAGCCCAGTGGGCAGGCGCTGGCGCACGGGCTGGCGTTGTCGGACGATTTCCGCAGCGGCCGGCTCGGCCCGCAGTGGGCGTTCTTCAACCCGGGCCGCGACGAGGACCGGCGGCTGTCGTTCGGCGACGGCACGTTGAGCGTGCAGGGCAAGGGCCGCGCGCCGCGCGACAGCTCGCCGCTGACGCTGATCGCCACCGACCCCGCCTACCAGTTCGAGGTGGAAATGCAGATCGAACCCGGCGCGCAGGGCGGCGCACTGCTGTTCTACAGCGAGCGCCTGTACGCCGGGGTGGGCAGCAACGGCGAAGCGTTCGTCATGCACCGCTACGGCGAGGAGCGCCCGGCGCAGCTGGCGCCTAGCGCCAAGGGCGGCCGCCTGTGGCTGCGGGTGTGCAACGACCGCCACATCGTCACGATCCACAGCAGCCGCGACGGCAGCACCTGGACCAAGTACCCGGTGCAGATGGAAGTGTCCGGCTACCACCACAACGTCGCCGGCAAGTTCCTGGCATTGAAACCGGCCTTGTACGCGGCCGGAAATGGAAAAGTGCATTTCCGCCACTTCCGCTACCGCGCCCTGGAGTGAACATGACTACCGGTAGAATCCGTCCCCTTCCGTCCGGTTTTCCGTCCATGGCGCCGAGCAAACCTCCATCCGCCGATCTGAATGCCTCCGTCCACGGCAAGGCGGCGACGATCAACGACATCGCGCGCCTGTCCGGGGTCTCGAAGAAAACGGTGTCGCGGATCATCAACAACTCGCCGCTGGTGCGCAAGGACACGCGCGAGAAGGTCGAGGCGCTGATGCGCGAGGTCGGCTACGCGCCGGATCCGCTGGCGCGCGGGCTGGCGTTCCGGCGTTCGTTCCTGATCGGCATGGTCTACGACAACCCGACCGCGCAGTACATCGTGGACATGCAGTACGGCGCGCTGGACGCGCTGCGCGGCTCCAGCTTCGAACTGGTGGTGCACCCGTGCGACAGCCGCAGCCCCGGCTACATCGAGGGCGTGCGCCGCTTCGTGCAGCAGCAGAAACTGCACGGCGTGATCCTGGTGCCGCGCGCTTCCGAAGACCAGGCGCTGGCCGACATGCTCGCCAGCATCGGCGTGCGCTACACCCGCATCGCCTCGCTGCCGCTGGACGAGACCTCGCAGATGGTGGTCACCCACGACCGCGACGGCGCCGCCGAGGCCGCCGACTACCTGCTGTCGCTGGGCCACCGCGAAATCGCGCTGATCACCGGTCCCAGCGCCTACCGCTCCGCGCACGAGCGCACCGCCGGCTTCATCGACGCGCTGACCCGGCGCGGCATCGAACTGCCGCCGCAGCGCATCGTCGAGGCCGGCTACACCTTCGAATCCGGCGTGGCTGCGGCCGAGAAACTGCTGCTCGGCAAGCAGCGCCCGAGCGCGATCTTCACCGGCAACGACGAAATGGCGGCCGGCGTGTACAAGGTCGCGCTGCGCGCCGCGATCAACATCCCGCGCCAGCTGTCGATCATCGGCTACGACGACAGCCCGCTGGCCTCGCGCCTGTGGCCGTCGCTGACCTCGGTGCGCCGCCACACCCGCGACACCGGCCGCACCGCCGCGGCGATGCTGATCCAGCCCGAAGGCACGCCGACCCTGGCGATCGCCAGCGTGCGCCCGCACCTGATCGTGCGCGACTCCTGCCAGCCGCCGGAAGATTAAAGCGCGGCACCTTTCCGCTGCGCGGGCAGGTGCCCCCAAGGTTCTGCGTTGCAGAACCTTGGGCCCCGGCGCCTAGCCTGCCGAATCCCCGCGCCTTCGGCGCGCCCCCTTTACCAAAGGGGGCTTTTCTCCAGACGCCATGCGGCAAACCGTGGCTGCGACAATCAGCCTGCTGCGAGACATCGCCGTGACCCCGCGGGCTTGCATGCGCGGCATCCATTGCGCATGCATGCTCAAAGCCGCTGTCCGCTGTCCGCTGTCCGCTGTCCGCTGTCCGCTGTCCGCTGGTCCCGAGTCCCGAGTCCCGAGTCCCGAGTCCCGAGTCCCGAGTCCTTTCGTGCACTGCGCAATGACACCGGTTTACCAGAGCCGCTAGAATGTCCTTCTGCGGGCCTTGCCTGGCCTGCGCTTGCCCCGGAGATCCCCATGTCCCTGTACAGCAAGACCCACTACGCCACCCATCCCGACGCCATCAACGGCGCCAGCAACGACCAGCTGCGCGAGCTGTACCTGCTCGATGGCCTGTTCGTGGACGACGCGGTCACGCTGAAGTACACCCACTACGAGCGCTTCGTGCTCGGCGGCGCCGCGCCGGTGAGCACCCCGGTGCAGTTGCCCAAGCAGACCGAGCCGGCCTCGGCCGCCGGCCACCCGTTCCTGGAGCGCCGCGAGCTGGGCGTGATTAACGTCGGCGCCGGCAGCGGCACGGTCAGCGTGGACGGCACCGCCTACGCGCTGGGGCCGAAGGACGGGCTGTACGTGGCGATGGGCAGCAGCGAGGTCAGCTTCGCCTCCGACGACACGGCCAACCCGGCCCGGTTTTATCTGGCCTCCACCCCGGCGCATGCGCGCTTCGAGACCAGGCAACTGTCGATCAAGGACGCGGTGGCGCTGGACCGCGGCGCGCTGGAGACCAGCAACGCGCGCACCATCTACCAGTACATCGTGCCGGCCACCTGCCAGTCCTCGCAGCTGCTGCTGGGCCTGACCGTGCTCAAGCCGGGCAGCGTCTGGAACACCATGCCGCCGCATCTGCACGACCGCCGCAGCGAGGTCTATTTCTACTTCGACCTGGGCGCCAACGACCGCGTCTACCACTTCATGGGCGAGCCCGACGCGCAGCGCCACATCGTGATCCAGAACGACGAAGCCGTCGTGTCGCCGCCGTGGTCGATCCACATGGGCGCCGGCACCAGCAACTACGCCTTCATCTGGGCGATGGGCGGCGAGAACCTGGACTACACCGACATGCACGTGCTGGACATCTGCCAGCTCAAGTAAGCCGCCGCGCGCGCCACGTGCGCCGCCGCCCGCCACCGTATCCGCATCACTAGGGAGCACCCGCAATGACGAATCCGTTCAGTCTCGAAGGCAAGGTCGCACTGGTCACCGGCGCCAACACCGGCCTCGGCCAGGGCATCGCGCTGGCGCTGGCGCAGGCCGGCGCCGACATCGCCGCCGCCGGCATCCAGGCGCCCACCGAGACCGAGGACAAGGTCAAGGCGCTGGGGCGCCGCTTCGTCGCGATCGAGGCCAACCTGATCAGCATCGCGCCGGTGCAGCGCGTGCTCGACGAGACCCTGGCCGGCCTTGGCCGCCTCGACATCCTGGTCAACAATGCGGGGTTGATCCGCCGTGCCGACGCGGTGGATTTCAGCGAGCAGGACTGGGACGACGTGATGAACGTCAACATCAAGTCCGCGTTCTTCATGTCGCAGGCGGCCGGCCGCCACTTCATCGCCCAGGGCAGCGGCAAGATCATCAACATCGCCTCGATGCTGTCGTTCCAGGGCGGCATCCGCGTGCCCTCGTACACCGCCAGCAAGTCCGGCATCGCCGGCATCACCCGCCTGCTGGCCAACGAGTGGGGCGCCAAGGGCCTGAACATCAACGCCATCGCGCCCGGCTACATGGCCACCGACAATACCGCGCAGCTGCGTGCCGACGCCGCGCGCAACCAGTCGATCCTGGAGCGCATCCCGGCCGGACGCTGGGGCGTACCGGAAGACCTCGGCGGCACCGCGGTGTTCCTGGCCAGCAGCGCCTCGGATTACGTCAACGGCACCGTCATCCCGGTCGACGGCGGCTGGCTGGCACGCTGAGCCAAGCGCGCGCCGCCCGCAGCCGACGCTCCTCCCCCAGGGCGGATAAGGGTCGGCACCACACGCGCAGCATCGCCCCCATCCGCAACACTCTTCCCCCCGCAATCGGAGACACCCATGAAAATCGCACTGATGAACGAGTTCAGCCAGGCCGGCAAGAACCCGGTGATCCTGCAGCAGCTCACCGACGTGGCCGGCGAACAGGGCCACAGCGTGTTCAACGTCGGCATGGACGGCGACAACGACCATCGCCTGACCTACATCCACCTGGGCATCGTCGCCAGCCTGCTGCTGAATTCCAAGGCGGTGGATTTCGTCGTCGCCGGCTGCGGCACCGGCCAGGGCGCGATGATGTCGCTCAACGCCTACCCGGGCGTGTTCTGCGGCTACTGCATCGAGCCGACCGACGCCTACCTGTTCGCCCAGGTCAACAACGGCAACGCGCTGGCGCTGGCCTTCGCCAAGGGCTACGGCTGGGGCGCGGAGATCAACGTGCGCTCCATCTTTGAGAAGGCCTTCAGCGGCGAGCGCGGCATGGGCTATCCGGCCGAGCGCCGCGAATCGCAGCAGGCCAATGCCGGCATCCTGGCCCAGGTCAAGCAGGCTACCGCCAAGTCCTACCTGGACGGCCTGCGCGCGCTGGATCCGGAACTGCTCAAGCAGGCGGTCGGCGGCGCGCGTTTCCAGCAGTGCTTCTTCGACAACGCGCAGGACGCGGAGATCCGCGCCTTCGTCGCCGGCGTGCTGGGCAAGCCGGAAGCCGCCGCGGCCTGATCGCACAGCGCACCACGCTGAATCCCCTCTCCCGCGGCCTGATTAGCGCTGTGTCTCAGCTGGTGATGCTGCCTTGGTTTAGAAATGCAGGTTCTTCAGTGAGATACGGCGATGACGCTCAATCGGATCCAGTTCCAAAAGGGGCTTTCGATTCCGGCTTTTCTGAGCCGCTACGGCTCCGAGGCGCAATGTGTCGAGGCCTTGGTTCAGGCCAGGTGGCCCAATGGCTTCGTGTGTCCGCAGTGCGGACACACGCATGCCAGTGGCTTTGAGCGGGGACGCCAGCACCTGTGGCAGTGCGCGCGCTGCCGGGTACAGACCAGCTTGACCGCCGGCACGCCCATGGCAGACACCAAGCTTCCCTTGCGGGTGTGGTGGCTGGCCATCTATCTGGTGAGCCAAGCCAAGAACGGAATTGCTGCGCTGGAACTGGCTCGGCAACTGGGCGTGTGCTATCGCACTGCATGGCGGATCAAGCACAAAGTGATGTCGGCGATGGCCGATCGTGAGCAGTCACGCCGGCTCGACGGAGAGGTCCAGATCGATGATGCCTATCTGGGCGGCGAACGCGCCGGTGGTCCAGGCCAACCGCAGTGGCGCAATAAAGTGCCGTTTATTGCAGCGGTTTCCCTGCATCAAGGGCGCCCGCGCTATCTCCGCCTGGATGTGGTCTCCAGCTTCCGAAGAAGCGTCGTGCACACGTGGGCTCAGCAGGCACTGGCACCGGGCACCCATGTCGTCAGTGATGGGCTGACAGCGTTCACCGGTGTGGGCTGGGCAGGCCTGACCCACGATGCCATCGTGACCGGAAGCGGCCGCAAAGGCGTCCAGCAGCCTCGTCTGCGTTGGGTCAATACGATCCTGGGCAATCTCAAAACGGCGCTTAGCGGCACCCACCATGCGGTGGACTTCCCCAAATACGGCGCGCGCTACCTGCATGCGCATGCCTACCGCTTCAATCGCCGCTTCAACCTGGCCGCCATGGTGCCGCGCCTGGCCAGTGCCCTGGCCGGCGCGGGAAGGCTCACAGAGCAGCAACTGCGTACGACAGCTGAGACACAGCGCTAATCAGGCTCCCGCGGGAGCCTGATTAGCGCTGTGTCTCAGCTGGTGATGCTGCCTTGGTTTAGAAATGCAGGTTCTTCAGTGAGATACGGCGATGATGCTCAATCGGATCCAGTTCCAAAAGGGGCTTTCGATTCCGGCTTTTCTGAGCCGCTACGGCTCCGAGGCGCAATGTGTCGAGGCCTTGGTTCAGGCCAGGTGGCCCAATGGCTTCGTGTGTCCGCAGTGCGGACACACGCATGCCAGTGGCTTTGAGCGGGGACGCCAGCACCTGTGGCAGTGCGCGCGCTGCCGGGTACAGACCAGCTTGACCGCCGGCACGCCCATGGCAGACACCAAGCTTCCCTTGCGGGTGTGGTGGCTGGCCATCTATCTGGTGAGCCAAGCCAAGAACGGAATTGCTGCGCTGGAACTGGCTCGGCAACTGGGCGTGTGCTATCGCACTGCATGGCGGATCAAGCACAAAGTGATGTCGGCGATGGCCGATCGTGAGCAGTCACGCCGGCTCGACGGAGAGGTCCAGATCGATGATGCCTATCTGGGCGGCGAACGCGCCGGTGGTCCAGGCCAACCGCAGTGGCGCAATAAAGTGCCGTTTATTGCAGCGGTTTCCCTGCATCAAGGGCGCCCGCGCTATCTCCGCCTGGATGTGGTCTCCAGCTTCCGAAGAAGCGTCGTGCACACGTGGGCTCAGCAGGCACTGGCACCGGGCACCCATGTCGTCAGTGATGGGCTGACAGCGTTCACCGGTGTGGGCTGGGCAGGCCTGACCCACGATGCCATCGTGACCGGAAGCGGCCGCAAAGGCGTCCAGCAGCCTCGTCTGCGTTGGGTCAATACGATCCTGGGCAATCTCAAAACGGCGCTTAGCGGCACCCACCATGCGGTGGACTTCCCCAAATACGGCGCGCGCTACCTGCATGCGCATGCCTACCGCTTCAATCGCCGCTTCAACCTGGCCGCCATGGTGCCGCGCCTGGCCAGTGCCCTGGCCGGCGCGGGAAGGCTCACAGAGCAGCAACTGCGTACGACAGCTGAGACACAGCGCTAATCAGGCCTTTTCGGGAGGAGGTGGCCCGAAGGGCCGGATGAGGCGTCCCACGCCGCTACAGTGGCTGCACACGCCCTATCCCGTCGCAGGATCGGCATGGACGCGGCACGCGCGGGGCCGTTTGGAAGACCTGCCGAGTCCGGCGTGGAGCCGGCGGCCCAGGGCCCACTACACGCTGTTGCATGTACCGTGTCCACGGACAATGCGCACGCAGGCGTCACGGATGCGACAATACTGCACGGCCCAGTTCGGTTAAGTTCAGCGGACTGGTTCAATCCTGTGTTGATTTCTCGTTAAAGGCCGCGATGGCGTCTTCCGAATCCAATGTGGTGCAGTTGTCGGGCGTGCGCATCGACCGTGGCGGCCGCGCGATCCTGCGCGATGTCTCGCTGGCCGTGCCGCGCGGCAGCATCACCGCCGTGCTCGGCCCGTCGGGCAGCGGCAAATCGACCCTGCTGGCGGCGCTGACCGGCGAGCTGGTGCCGGTCGCCGGTTCGGTCGAGGTGTTCGGCCAGCCGCTGCCGCGCGGCAGCCGCGCGCTGCGCGAAACCCGCAAGAGCATCGGCGTGCTGCTGCAGGGCAACGGCCTGCTGACCGACCTGAGCGTGGCCGAGAACGTGGCGCTGCCGCTGCGCGCCCATACCCGTCTGCCCGAGCCGGTGCTGCAACGGCTGGTGGCGCTGAAGCTGCACGCGGTGGGCCTGCTCGCCGCCGCCGACGCCTGGCCGCGCGAGCTGTCCGGCGGCATGGCGCGGCGCGTGGCGCTGGCCCGCGCGCTGGCCCTGGACCCCCCGCTAATGATCTACGACGAACCGCTGACCGGCCTTGACCCGATCGCCTCCGGGGTGATCATGAGCCTGATCCAGCGCCTCAACGACACCCTGGGCCTGACCAGCATCATCGTCAGCCACCACGTCCACGAGACCCTGCCGATCTGCGACCAGGCGGTGGCCATCGCCAACGGCGGGGTGGTCTTCGCCGGCACGCCCGACGCGCTGCAGGCCAGCGCCGACCCGCTGCTTCAACAGTTCCTGCACGGCCGCCCGGACGGCCCGATCCCGTTCGATGCGCCGCCGCGCGCGCGGAGCGCCGCCTGATGGGCGCCGTCGCCTCGGTCCGCGCGCTGGGCCGCGCCGGGCTGTTTTCGATCACCGTGCTGCGCGGCTCGCTGCCGACCCGCGATTTCCTGGCCGAACTGGTCCGCGAGATCTACAAGGTCGGCGCCCGCTCGCTGCCGATCATCGCCGTCGGCGGCGCCTTCGTCGGCCTGGTGCTGACCCTGCAGGGCTACCGCACGCTGCAGACCTACGGCGCCACCGATGCGCTGTCCACGCTGCTGGGGCTGTCGCTGTACCGCGAACTGGCGCCGGTGCTGACCGCGTTGCTGTTCATCGGCCGCGCCGGCAGCTCGATCGCCGCCGAACTGGGGCTGATGCGCGCCACCGACCAGATCAAGGCGCTGGAGCTGATGGCGATCGACCCGGTGGCCAAGGCGGTGGCGCCGCGCTTCTGGGCGGCGGTGCTGACCGTGCCGCTGCTGACCGGCATCTTCTGCTCGCTGGCGATCAGCGCCAGCTACTTCGAGGCGGTGCATGTGCTGGGCCTGGACCAGGGCACGTTCTGGTCGGCGCTGTCGAGCAGCGTGGATTTCTGGGACGACTTCGGCGTGGCGATGCTGAAGTCGGCGGTGTTCGGCGGCACCGCGGCGCTGGTGGCCTCGTATGTGGGCTTCCATGCCGAGCCGACCATCGAGGGCACCTCGGTGGCCACCACCCGCGCGGTGGTGAATGCCTCGCTGCTGGTGCTGATGTTCAATTTCGTATTGTCGGCGCTGCTGTTCCAGTAGGAACCGCACGCCAACGTCCGCCGGCGCCGGCGGGCGCCGCTGCAACACCCGGCCGCGGCACTGTCGCCGCGGCCCAGATGAATCAACAAGGTAGACACGTTATGGCTATCCGTGGTCCCCGTCTCGAGTTCGCCGTCGGCGCCTTCCTGCTGCTGGGCCTGGCCTCGCTGCTGGTGCTGGCGCTCGCCTCCACCAACCGCCAGTGGGGCTTCGGCGGCGGCCGCTACGAGCTGACCGCGCGCTTCTCGCAGATCGGCCAGCTGCGCCAGCAGGCGCCGGTGAAGATCGGCGGGGTGATCATCGGCCAGGTGGCGAAGATCGAGCTGGACCCGGCCAAGTTCGACTCGGTGGTGACCCTGGCCATCGACGACCGCTACAAGGACCTGCCGGCGGACACCTCGGCGGGCATCCTGACTAGCGGCCTGCTCGGCGAGAGCTACGTCGGCCTGCAGCCCGGCGGCGACCCGGACACGCTCAAGCCCGGCCAGGAGATCGCCTTCACCCAGCCGGCGGTGGACCTGATCCAGCTGGTCGGCAAGTACATGTTCGGCGGCGGCAGCGGCAGTGGCGGCAGTAACGCCGGCGCGACGCCCGCTGCCGCATCCTCCGCGAACACCGCCCCTCCCTCTACGGAAACGGAACCCAAGCCATGACCAACAAACTGCTTTCCGCCGCGCTCGCCGCCGCCCTGGCCGCCGCCGCACCCGCCATCGCGCTGGCCCAGGCCGCGCCTGCCGCTGCCGCCGCGCAGCAGGGTTCGGCCAGCAAGGTCGTGCTCGACAACAGCACCCGCATCCTGACCACGCTGGAACAGCGCCGCGCCGAGTTCAAGAACAACAATGCCGCGCTCAAGAAGTTCATCGACAGCGAGATGGACACGTCCTTCGACCGCGACTACGCCGCGCGCCTGGTGCTGGGCGTGCACGGCCGCGGCGCCTCCGATGCCGACGTCAAGCTGTTCGCCGACGCGATGGCCGACAACCTGATGCAGCGCTACGGCACCTCGCTGCTGACCTTCGAAGGCAAGCCGCAGGTGCGGGTGAAGTCGGAAACCCCGCTGCCGGGCGGCCGCGGCGCCAAGGTCTCCACCGAACTGCTGCGCAGCGGCGGCGACCCGATCCCGGTCGACTATTTGCTGCGCAACAACGGCGGCAGCTGGAAGATCTTCGACGTGATGGTGGAAGGCGTGTCCTACGTGCAGACCTTCCGCAACCAATTCGACACGCCGCTGCGCACCAAGTCGATCCCGCAGGTCGCGGCCGATCTGCGCAACGGCGCGATGCAGGTGGCACCGGCGAGCACCAGTGGCAAGTGAGCCACGCCTGCGCCGCGACGGCGACACGCTGGCGCTGAGCGGCGTGCTCGACCGCGCCGCGGCCACCGCGCTGTGGCCGGCGGCGCTGCCGCTGCTGGCCGGCGCGCGGGCGCTGGATCTGCGCGAGGTGTCGCGGGTGGACAGCGCCGGCCTGGCGCTGCTCGCCGAACTGGCCGCACGCCTGCGTGCGCAGGGCCAGGCGGAGGTCGCCCTGCATGGCGCCCCGGCCGGCCTGACCGACTTGAGCGCCGCCTACCGGCTGGCGCCGACCCTGGATTTCCAATCTCCCCCGGCGGCGAGCTGACCCCATGAACGTGCTGCGTATCCTCACTTCCCTGGCCCTGGCCGCCGCACTCGGCGCCTGCGCCGGCGCCCCCAAGCGCCCCCCGCCGCCGCCAGCCGCGACCGCGGTGCAGGCGACGCCTGCCGACACGGCCGTTGCCGACGGTGCTGCGGGTGCTGCCATGGTGCCGGCGCCGGGCGCCGACGCCCAGGCGGCGCAGGCCGATGCCCCGACCGCCGGCGACGCGATGGCCGCCCCGGCGAGCGTGCCGCCCACCGGGGGCGCGGCCACTGCGGCCGAAGACGACTACGCCGCGCTGTACGGCAGCGACCCGTACAACCCGGTCGCCGATGCGACCCTGCCGGCCGGCGTCACCGTGCCGCAGAGCTTCGATCCGTGGGAGAAGTACAACCGCAAGGTGCACACCTTTAACAACGTGGTCGACCGTACCGTGGCGCGGCCGCTGGCGCGCGCCTACGTCAATGTGGTGCCGCGGCCGGTACGGCTGGGGGTGACCAACTTCTTCGACAACCTCAGCTCGCCGCTGACCATGGTCAACCAGCTGCTGCAGGGCCGGCCGTTGCAGGCCGGGCAGACCCTGGGCCGGTTCGTGATGAACAGTACGCTGGGCATCGGTGGCCTCTTCGACCCGGCCAGCGACGCCAAGCTGCCGCGGCGCAGCGAGGACTTCGGCCAGACCCTGGGCGCCTGGGGCTGGCGCCGCTCGCGCTACGTGGAGCTGCCGCTGTTCGGGCCGCGCACGGTGCGCGATGTGTTTGGCCTGGCCGGCGACGCACCGCTGTCGCCGCTGCGGCAGATCGAGGAAGACACCGTGCGCATCGGCCTGCAGGGCCTGCAGCTGGTGGATACGCGCGCGCAGCTGCTGTCGCTGGACAGCATGCGCGACAACGCGCCGGACGAGTACCAGCTGACCCGCGACGCGTGGATGCAGCGCCGCACCTACCAGATCGAAGGCGACCTGCGCAGCCACAACAAGCGCCAGGACAACGACCTGCCCGACTATCTGCGCGAGGAAGAGACCAATCCGACCGTACCGGTGGACGCGATGCCGATCCCGGAGTGGCGCGGCGGCAGTCGCTGAGCCGCGCGCGTTTCTGGCGGTAAGCAAAAAACCCGGCTTCGGCCGGGTTTTTTATGGCCGAATCCTTTTGTGCCATTCCCACTGTGTGAGCATCGCGAGTCTGAGAGGCATTGCCGCCCGACTTGCAGCGCGGCGCATCCAGTGGTTCGGTGGTTCGGTGGACACTATGCCCGCAGCAGGTTTCAGCCGCGACGAACGGAGCGGAGATTTCTAAAGCTGCCGGCGACCTGTCGGGGCTCATGGCTCGATGCCAGCGGAGCCCCACCTACACGCAGCCGGATAGCCCAGGCATCGCCTTGCGGCAGCGAACACCGCAAGCAGTTACCCCAGCGCCGCCGCGATCGCCGTGCGCAGACGCGGATCCTCGGCGGTCACGTCCGGGGCGAAGCGGCCCAGCACCTGGCCGTCGCGGCCGACCAGGAACTTCTCGAAATTCCACAGCACGCCCGGCGCCGGATTGGGCTCGATGCCGTAGCCGGCCAGCTTCTCGCGCATCGGGCCATCGCCCTCGGTGTGCGGCTGCGCCTCGATCAGCGCGCGGTACAGCGGATGCGTCGCCTCGCCGGTGACCGCGATCTTGGCGAACATCGGGAAGGTCACGTCGTAGGTGAGTTGGCAGAACTGCTGGATCTCCGCCTCGCTGCCCGGCTCCTGGCCCTTGAAGTCGTTGGCCGGGAACCCGAGCACTTCCAGCCCGTCGCCGCGCTGTTCGCGGTATAGCGCTTCCAGTCCTTCGTACTGCTTGGTCAGGCCGCACTTGGAGGCGACGTTGACGATCAGCAGCACCTTGCCGCGATGCTCGGCCAGCGCCGCAGGCTGGCCATCGATGGCGGTCAGCGGAATGTCATAGATCGACTGGTGCATGTGCGGTTCCTGCAACAAGAGGGATCGCAAGCATAGGCGCATGGCGCCGCAGCGGCCATCGCGCGCCGCGCGCGGTCGGCTGCGTTGCCAAGGATCGCCATGCGCTCGCCGCAGGAAGATGAAAGGCCGGGAACGACGCCGTTCATTCCTGCTCGTCGCGCGCGGCATCCTCGTCCGCATCGGCATCGGCCACGGGCAGTTCGAGATCCAGCGACGGCGCGAACTGCGCATCGGCCAGCGTCTCCACCCCGCGCAGGCGGCGTTCGATGGTGCGGGTCTTGCGGCTGGCATCGCCCAGGCTCTTGCCAACGGTGCTGATCTGCTTTTCGGCCTTTTCCAGGATGCCGGCGAACTTGCCGAACTCGCTCTTGACCGCAGCCAGCACGCCCCACACTTCGCTGGAGCGCTTCTCGATGGCCAGCGTGCGGAAGCCCATCTGCAGGCTGTTGAGCAGCGCGGTGACGGTGGTGGGACCGGCGATGACGATGCGGTGCTCGCGCTGCAGCAGGTCGGCCAGGCCGGGCCGGCGCAGGGTTTCGGCGTACAGGCCTTCGGTGGGCAGGAACATCACCGCGAAGTCGGTGGTGTGCGGCGGTGCGATGTACTTGTCGCTGATCGACTTGGCCTGCACCCGGATCGCGCGTTCCAGTTGCGCGCCCAGCAGCAGCACCTGTTCCGGATCGCCTTGCTCCTGCGCGTCGAGCAGCCGCTCGTAGTCCTCGCGCGGGAACTTGGAATCGATCGGCAGCCACACCGGCGTGTCCTCGTGGCCGCGACCGGGCAGGCGCACCGCGAAATCGACCGCCTCGTTGCGCTCCGGGCGCACCCGCACGCCGCGCGCGTACTGCTCCTGAGTCAGGGTCTGCTCGAGGATGTTCTCCAGCTGCACTTCGCCCCAGCCGCCGCGGTTCTTGACGTTGCTCAGCACGCGCTTGAGATCGCCGACGCCGGTGGCCAGTTGCTGCATCTCGCCGAGCCCGCGCTGGACCTGCTCGAGCCGCTCGGAGACCAACTTGAACGAGGCGTCCAGGCGCGTGTTGAGGGTGGTCTGCAGCTTCTCGTCGACGGTGCCGCGCATCTGCTCGAGCTTGGCCGCGTTGTCGGCCTGCAGTTCCTTCAGGCGCTCTTCCAGGGTGCTGCGCATCTCGCCGATGCGCTGCTCGTTGCGCTGGATGAGTTCGTTGAGGCGCTGGCCGAGCGTGTCGGCGAAGCGTTGCTGCGACTCGGCGCCTTCCACGCGGCTCTTGCGCGCGTCTTCGACCAGGGTCTCGCGCAGCGCGGTCAGGTGCGCGTCGATGCGCGCGATCAACTCGCTCTGCTGCTGGCCGAAGTGCAACATGCGCGCGTCCTGCTGCTGGCCGAACGCGTCGAGCTGGCTGCGCATTTCGACCAGGCGCTGGTTGAGCAGTTCGGCCACGCGCTGCTGCGCCTCGCTGGCCTCGCTGCGGCCACGCCGCGCGTCCTCGCTCAGTGTCTCGCGCAGCAGATCCAGGCGCTGGTCGGTGCGGGTGGACAGATCGGCGAGATGGCGGGCGAAGCCTTCGCTGCGCGCGTCCTGCTGCCGCGCCAGGCTGTCGAGCTGCTCGCGCAGTTCGCCGCGGCCGCTGCGCTGTTCTTCGCGCAGCACCTGTTCCAGCGCGGTGTGGTCGGTGCGGCGCAGCAGCACCGCCAGCAGCAGCACGAGCACGGCGCACAGCAGGCCGGCCAGGATCAGGAAATGGGGATCGGTTTGCATGCCGCCAGTGTAGCCGGCCGCGTCTCAGGCGCTGCGCCGCGCGCCGCAGGCGCGGGCGCAGGGCGAGGACGGCTGGCACCGGCACATGGGCATCCTCGACGCGCAGCTGCAACGCACCGGCGCCTACGCGGCGGCCGCGGATTTCACCCTGGCCGACATCGTGCTGGGCCTGCCCACCCAGCGATGGATGGCCACGCCGATGGCGCGGCCGCCGTTGCCGGCGGTGGCGGCATATGACGAACGGCTGTCGGCACGCCCCGGCTTTCTGCAGCACGGGCGCAACGGCATCCCGTAATCGTTGCGCATTTGCCGTCGCGCAAGCGCGGTCCGTAGCGACGATACCTTGGTATATCCGGGCGATGCGCATGGCCATCAAAAAGCGCCCTGCGCATGCTGGTCTGGGTGATGCCCGTATGCCAAGCTTTGCGCCGTCGCGAAGCTGCAGCCGGCCAGCGCGACAAGACCGCGTTGCGTGCAACCCGCTGCCCCTGCCGGCAGCGGCACGTCGGGGCTTGTCGCACCGCCGCCTTGGTTGCCGCGTCCACGCCCGCAAGGCCTGCGGCCTTCGCCGATAGCACGGCCGCGCCTGTTCCGCCCTCATCCGGAGATCACCATGGACCCCGACCCGCATCCGCGTGGCGCCATCGCCACGCTCCCGCCTGCGCTGTCCTTTTCACGCTTGCCCGGTCCGTTCCCGGAGACGTCTGCCTGCCCACCGGGCTGAGACGCGCTTTCCGGTGGCGTGCCGGAAGGAGGTTCTCATGCTGCTGTACACGTCCCGTTTCCAACGCGCCCTGCACCGCGCCCTGCGCGCGGCGGTGGCCATGCGCCGCGCCGATATCCTGTGCCAGCTGCTCGCCGCGCATGGCGTGCGCGCGGTTGCCAAGGCGCTATCCCGCTTCCCCGGGCGCGTGCTCGCCGATGCCCTGTCGCTGCTGCCAAGCGAGGACCGCATCCGCGTGCTGGTGCGTCTGTCGCGGCCGGCGCGGCGGCGCCTGCGCCAGCCCGGTCCCGCCGTGGCGCTGCTGCCGGGCTGGCGGCAGCGGACGCGAGGCTGGTGGTCGGCTTCGGCGGCGGCGCTGCGACGCGCGTTTGCCACGCATCTGCAGCATCATGTGCGGTCCCTGTCATCCGACATCTCCGCAGGCATTGCGATGACCCATCCACTCCGCCACCGGTCCACGCGCTGATGGAAGCGCTGCGCCTGTTCAACCTCGCCTCGCTGCTCGACACCCTGGTGAGCCTGTCCACCGCCTTCGCGCTGGGCGCGGTCATCGGCTTCGAGCGGCAGGTGCGGCAGCGCACCGCGGGCCTGCGCACCAACACCCTGGTCGCGGTCGGCGCGGCCATCTTCGTCTCGCTCGGCGACCGCCTGTTCGAGATCCATGGCGGCACCCAGGGCGCGGTGCAGGTGGTGGCCTACGTGGTCTCCGGCATCGGCTTCCTCGGTGCCGGCGCGATCATGAAGGAGGGCGCCAACGTCACCGGCCTGAACACCGCGGCCACGCTATGGGGCTCGGGCGCGGTCGGCGCCTGCGCCGGCGCCGGGCTGGTCGCCGAGGCGGTGCTGGCGGCGGTGTTCGTGCTGCTGAGCAATACCTTGCTGCGCCCGGTGGTGAACCGGATTAACCGCCGGCCGCTGGAGGAATCCTCGATCGAGGCGACCTACGTGTTCTACGTGATCTGCGCGCGCGGCGTGCACGGCGCGGTGCGCGAGCGGCTGATCGAGCTGCTGGAAGCCGCCCACTACCCGGCGCGCGAGGTGGACCAGCATCCGTTCGGCCAGCACGACGTGGAGATCGCCGCGACCCTGTACGCGACCGCGGTACGCGCCGAAGAGCTGGATACGGTGATCCAGCACCTGGAAGGCGAACCCGGTGTACAACAGGCGTTCTGGAACGCCGGCGCCGAAAGCTGAAGCGGCGGCCGCGCCGCACTACCCGTCCCTTGCCATGACGCCGATGATCCGCTGCTTCACCTCGCCCTCGCCGCATCGCCGCCTGCTCGCGCTGGGGGCGCTGCTGCTGGCGCTGAGCGCGATCTTCGCCGCCGATACGCTGACCGACTACGGGGTGGCCGCCGCATTGTTCTACACGGTGGTGATCCTGTTCGCGGTGCGGCTGCTCACCCGCGCCGGTATGCTGCTACTGGCCGGCGCCTGCATCGCGCTGATCGTGCTCAGTTTCCAGCTCAGCTCGGCCGGCGCGTACCGGGTGGGGGTGATCAACTCGGTCATCAGCATCGTGGTGGTGGGGGTGACCACCTCCATCGCGGTGCAGATGGAACACGCCAAGGCCGCCGCGCATGCGGCGCAGGCGCAGCTGCTGCGGCTGGCGCGCGCGCGCAGCCTGGGCGGCCTGACCGCCTCGATCGCGCATGAGGTCAACCAGCCGCTGGCCGCCATCGTCACCAGCGGCAACGCCTGCCAGCGCTGGCTCGGTCAGCAGCCGCCGAACCTGGAGCGGGCGCAGGCGGCGCTGCAGCGGATCCTCGACGACGCCAACCGCGCCAGCGAGGTGATCGCGCGGATCCGCAGCCTTAGCAAGGGCGAGACGCCGCGCAAGAGCGCGTTCGATCTCAATGCCGCCGTGCTGGAGGTGCTGGCGCTGTCGCGCAGCGAACTGGAGCGCAACGCCATCGCGTTGCGGGTGGAGCTGGCGCCGGCATTGCCGCCGGTGTTGGCCGACCGGGTGCAGACCCAGCAGGTGCTGGTCAACCTGGTGTTGAATGCGATGGAGGCGATGGCGCAGACGCCGGCCGAGGCGCGCACGCTCCGCATCGGCACCGAACCGGAGGATGCGCGTTCGCTGCGGCTGACCGTCGAAGATGGCGGCGGCGGCCTGTCGGCCGAGGCGCAGGCGCACCTGTTCGATGCGTTCTGGACCACCAAGCCCGATGGCATCGGCATCGGCCTGAGCATCAGCCGCAGCATCGTCGAGGCCAGCGGCGGGCGCATCTGGGCCGCGCCGCGCAGCCCCCGCGGCGCGGTGTTCGGCGTGTGCCTGCCGATCGCAAAGCCGGGAGCACGCCAATGAATTTGCCGTTGTCCGAACAGCGCCCGGTGGTGTATCTGATCGACGACGATCCCTCGATCCGCGCCGCGCTGGAAGACCTATTCGCCTCGGTGGATCTGCAGGTGCACGCGTTCGGTTCCAGCAGCGCCTTCCTGCAGCACGCGCTGGCCGACGCGCCCAGCTGCATGGTGCTGGACATCCGCATGCCCGGGCAGAGCGGCATGGAATTCCACCGGCAGCTGCTGGAGGCCGGGCTGCACCTGCCGACCATCTTCATCACCGGCCACGGCGACATCGCGATGAGCGTGGAAGCGATGAAGAACGGCGCGATCGAATTCCTGACCAAGCCGTTCCGCGACCAGGACCTGCTCGACGCGATCCAGCACGGGATCGCCCGCGACCGCGAACGCCGCCAGCGCGAGGCCGCGCTGGCCGAGCTGCGCGGGCGCTGGGCGACGCTGACCCCGGGCGAGCAGGCGGTGACCCGGCTGGTGGTGCAGGGCCTGCTCAACAAGCAGGTCGCCGCGCGGCTGCAGCTCAGCGAGATCACGGTGAAGGTGCGGCGCGGCCAGGCGATGCGCAAGATGCAGGCCGGCTCGCTCGCCGAACTGGTACGGCTGGCCGAGCGGATCGGGCTGTAGCCGCCGCGCCCGCTGCCGCGGCGGCGCGCGCGGCGGCTCGGGCCGCCAGGCATAGCTTTGCTGCACCGCATTGGGCCACACTCGCGGGCGTGTCCTGTCGCTCCCCGAGGCCCGTATGTCGTTCCTGTTCCGGCGCAAGTCGCTCGATCTGGTCACCGTCCACGAAGCCGGCCGCCGGCTGGTGCCCACACTGAGCTGGCCGCACCTGGTGGCGCTGGGCATCGGCGCGATCGTCGGTACCGGCATCTACACACTGATCGGGGTCGGCGCCGACAAGGCCGGCCCGGCGGTGCTGCTGTCGTTCGCGGTGGCCGGGGCGATCTGCGCCTGCGCCGCGCTGGCCTACGCGGAGATGGCCACGCTGATGCCGGCCGCCGGCAGCGCCTACACCTACAGCTACATTGCGCTCGGCGAGAGCATCGCCTGGGTGGTGGGCTGGAGCCTGATCCTGGAGTACTCGCTGGTGGTCAGCACGGTGGCGGTGGGCTGGTCCGGCTATGCGGTCGGCTTCCTCAAGGGCGTGGGCGTGGACCTGCCGCTGTGGCTGACCGCCGGGCCGCATGTGCCAGGCGGGTTCGTCAACCTGCCGGCGGTGCTGATCACCTTCGTCGTCGCCGGCATGCTGATGCTCGGCACCCAGGCCAGCGCCACGGTCAACGCGGTGCTGGTGGCGCTGAAGATCGTCGCCCTGACCGTGTTCGTGGTGATCGCGCTGCCGCATTTCGACAGCGCGCGGATGGAGCCGTTCATGCCGTTCGGCTTCGCCAAGTCGATGGGCGCCGACGGCGTCGAACGCGGGGTGATGGCCGCCGCGGCGATCATCTTCTTCGCCTTCTACGGCTTCGACGCGATCTCCACCGCGGCCGAGGAAACCAAGAAACCCGAGCGCGACCTGGCGATCGGCATCCTCGGCTCGATGGTCGGCTGCACCCTGATCTACGTGCTGGTGGCGCTGTCCGCGGTCGGCGCGATGCGCTACACCGTGTTCGGCCAGAGCGCCGAACCGCTGGCGCTGATCCTGCGCGAACTCGGCCACGGCAAGGCGGCGACGCTGATCGCCGCGGCCGCGGTGATCGCGCTGCCGACGGTGCTGCTGGCGTTCCTGTACGGGCAGAGCCGGATCTTCTTCGTGATGTCGCGCGACGGGCTGCTGCCGCGCGGCCTGTCCAAGGTCAGCGCGCGCACCGGTACGCCGGTGGCGACCACGCTGTTCACTGCGATCCTGGTGGCGGCGCTGGCCGGCGTGGCGCGGCTGGACGAAATCGCCGCGCTGGCCAACGCCGGCACCCTGGCCGCGTTCATCGCGGTCGCCGCCTGCCTGCTGGTGCTGCGCGTGCGCGAACCCAACCGGGTGCGCAAGTTCCGCACGCCGCTGGCCTGGGTGGTCGCGCCGCTGGCGATCGGCGGTTGCCTGTACCTGTTCTGGAGCCTGCCGCACACCACGCAGCGGTGGTTCGCGCTGTGGAACGCGATCGGCGTGGTCGCCTACCTGCTCTACGGGCGCCGCCACAGCCTGCTGCAGCGCGGGAAACAGCGCGCGTGACCTGGTCGCGCAGTACCCGCTCGATGACCGCGCGCTTCCTCGACGGCCATCGGTTGACGTGCTGGAGATGGGGAGCTTGAAGCCTGGACCAGGGACCAGGGACCGGGGACCCGGAAAAGCGGCGCGGCGGCGGGTTTGCCTTATGCTTTTCGCTCTTCCGGGTCCCCGGTCCCGAGTCCCGCATCCCCGGTTACACCCCGCTTACCACCAACGCATGCCTTCGAACGGGTTCCAACTGGTGCTGCCCTTCTTCACTTCCAGGTAGTAGGCGTAGTTGGCGATCATGCCGACCAGCACCGAATACGCCACGCCCAGCCCGTTGACGACCATCTTGGGCAGGAAGAACGACAGCACGCCGATCAGCAGCGAGATGCCGATCAGCACGATCGCCTTGCGCCACAGGCCGAGGATGAAGAAATAGATCCAGCCGAAGAAGAACGCGAAGAAGTTCATGTTGATCTTCAGGCGGTCGCCGAACGACGGCAGCGCCTTGAACGCGGCCTTGAAGGCGGGCGAGGCCGGCCCGCCGTGGCGGTCGAAGAAGTCGAAGCGGAACTGCCACTTCGGGCTGAGCGGCGCGCGCTGGGGGAGGTTCTGGGTGGTCATGGAAAGGCAATTCCTTTTTTGTAATCGGTTACAGTGTAGCTGAATAGGCTTACTGCGCACCATATGCGGCCGAGATTGGCACCAATGTGGTGCGCGTCTCCTGCCGCGTCGCCAGGCCCCAAGCCGGCTGCCGCAGTTCGGCGAACGCGGCGGCAGCACCATGGTCCGGGCGCAGCCGACCAGCCGATCGCGCATCACGGCGGCCGAATGCCAGCTCGCACGCGGCGGTAGCCGCAGGCGCCAGGTCGCGGCGGGTACGCGCGGCTTGGGGCCGCTCAGCGCCCCAGGCTGCGTCCGATGCTGATCGCCTCGGCCACGTTCCTGGCCGCCATGCGCAGGTTCGCCGCTGCCTCGGCCAATGCCTGCTCCAGGGTGCAGGCGCGTTGCACCGCACCGAACATCGCGCCGATGCCATGCGCGTGCAGCAGGTCGGCGCCGGCACCCAGGCCGCCGGCGATCGCCACCACCGGCTTGCCGTGGCGTCTGGCGATGCGGGCCACGCCGAGCGGGGTCTTGCCGTGCACGCTCTGGCCGTCGAGGCGGCCCTCGCCGGTGATCACCAGGTCGGCATCGGCCAGCAGCGCGTCCAGCCCCAGCGCCTCGGCGACGATGTCCGCGCCCGGGCGCAGCTGCGCGCCCAGAAACGCGACCAGCGCGGCGCCCAGACCGCCGCCGGCGCCGCCGCCACGCAATCCGGCGAGCGCGATCCCGAGGTCGCGTTCGATGACCTTGGCGTAGTGGCACAGGGTGGCGTCGAGCCGGGCGACCAGGGCCGGCGTGGCGCCCTTCTGCGGCCCGAACACCGCCGAGGCGCCGGTTGGCCCGGTCAGCGGATTGTCGACATCGCAGGCGACCTCGAACCTGCACTCGCGCAGCCGCGGGTCCAGCGCGCTGGCATCGATCCGCGCCAGCGCCGCCAGCGCGCCGCCGCCCACGCCGGCGTCCAGCGCACGGCCCTGCGCATCGAACAGGCGTACGCCCAGCGCCTGGGCCATGCCGGCGCCGCCATCGTTGCTGGCGCTGCCGCCGATGCCGACGATGAGGTGGCGTGCGCCGGCATCCAGCGCGGCCAGGATCAGCTCGCCGACGCCATAGCTGGTGGCGGCGAGTGGATCGCGCTGCGCCGGCGGCAGCAGCGCCAGTCCGCTCGCCGCGGCCATCTCGACGATGCCGGTGCGGCCGTCGCCGGTGAGGCCGAAGAAGGCCGCGACCGGCGCGCCCAGCGGCCCGGTCACCGTGCGGCCGACGATGCGCCCGCCGCTGGCCGCGACCAGCGCCGCGACCGTGCCCTCGCCACCGTCGGCAACCGGCACCTTGCGGTAGGTCCACGCCGGGAACACGTCGCGAAAGCCCGCCTCGATCTGCGTGGCCACCTCCAGCGCGGACAGGCTTTCCTTGAACGAATCCGGGGCGATGACGATCTTCATGGTCGCCCGATGCTAGCCGATGCGACGGCGCCGGTTCGGCGCGCGCGGCACCGCGCCCGCCGATGGCCGGCCTGAAGCCAGTCTTCGGCCATCGGCGGGCGCCCGGCCGAGCACCACGGCCAAGCGCGAGCGCGCTAGCGAGCCGCGCAGGCGCAGATCTCAGGAAGCACCGGCGCGCCCCTGCGCGGCCGCCCAGTCCTGCGCCTGCTGCATCACCCGCAACACGTTGCCGCCCCAGATGGCGGCGATCTGCTGCTCGCTGTAGCCCTTGCGCAGCAACCAGGCGGTGATCTTGGGCAGATCGCCGACGTCCTCCATGCCGACCACGCCGCCGCCGCCGTCCCAGTCCATGCCGATGCCCACGTGCTCGGGGCCGATCAGCGCCAGCACGTGTTGCAGGTGCGCGAAGAAGTCGTCGAGCGTCGCCTGGCGCACCGGATGGTTGGCATCCAGCGCCTTCATCGCGTCGCCGAGCCTGGGCCCATCGGCCAGTGACAGATGCTCCCAGCCGCCGTAGCCGTCGATCAGCGCCTGCTCGGCGGCCTTGCGCTCGGGGCCGGCGCCGGTGTCGATCAGGTAGCCGCCGTAGCCGTTCATCTGGATCACCCCGCCGTGCGCGGCCAATACCTTCAGCCGCGCATCGTCGATGTTGCGCGGATGCGCATGCACCGCGCGCGCGCCGCCGTGCGAGAGCAGGATCGGCACCGGCGACAGCGCGATCAACTGATCGAAGACCGCATCGGAGGCATGCGACTGGTCGATGACGATGCCGAGCTTCTGCGCCTGCTGCACCAACTCCCGCCCGGCGGGACTCAGGCCCTGCCATTCCGGCCCCTTCGGGTCGGTGGCCGAATCGGCGAATTCGTTGTTGAGGAAATGCACCGTGCTCATCAGCCGCAGGCCTTGCGCGTGGTAGAAGCGCAGCAGCATGGGATCGGCGACCAGCGGGCTGGCGTTCTCCATGCTCAGGTACACCACGCGCTTGCCGGACGCCTTGATCCGCGCCGCATCGGCCGGCGTGGTGGCCAGGCCGAACTGCTTTGGATAGGCCGCGAGCAACGCGTGGATCGCCATCAGGCGCTGCAGCCCGGCGTCGCGATCGTCCAGGTGCGCTTGCCTACTCCGCTCGCCCTGGCCGGTGTAGATCGCCCAGAAGCCGCCGTCCAGCGCGCCGGCGAGCATGCGCGGATAGTCCACCTGCGCCAGGCGATTGCCGGCATGCGCGGCCATCATGTCGAAGCCGCTGCGCTCGAAATTGGCCGGCGTGTCCAGGTGCGAATCCAGCGTCAGCAGGCGCCGCTGCAGCGCGGTGGCGCGCGCCAGTTCCGCTTTCGTGAAGTCGACGGCATGCGCCGGCAGCGCCGCGGCCAGCGCCAACGCTACGGAAAGACCCAGGGCGTGCAGGTGCATGCGCAGCAATCCTCGAAGAGGGCGGTGGTTCGATCATAGCCATGCCACGCCCGCCGCGACCCGCCACGACGGGTAGGTGGGCGCATCCGGGTAGCGCTCGCCGTCCGCTTGGATCGGTCCGGGCTGCTGCGGGCGATGCCGGTCAGCCAGACGCATGCGGCGTGCCTGCTGCACCGGACGCTGCAACACGGCTGCTGCCTGCACGGCGGGCTCCCATCGCACTGCCCCTCATGCCGGCGCCGCGACAGGAGCCCGCCCCGCCCAGACCTCCGGCCCGGCCTTGCAATAGCGCGCGATGAAGTCCTGCTGCGACGGCATCTGCGCCACCGCGCGGTCGATGGGCTGGCGGATCGCGTCGAGGAACTGCTGCAGCTGCTGGTCCGGCAGCGCGCGCGCCAGCGGGTGGTGCTGCGCCGGCACGATGCCCTGGCCGAGCAGCACGTGGATCCACGAATCCACCCGGAACAGTTCGTCGGCGCCCTGCCAGGCGTGCGCGCGCTCGCGCCAGGCGCGCAGCCGCTGCTGCAGCGAATCGGGCAGCGCCATCTCGCGGCAGGCCTGCCACATCGGTTCGTCGCGCTGGTTGGCGTGGTAGTGCAGGATGATGAAATCGCGCACGTGTTCCATCTCGGCGCAGCTGACGGCGTTGTACAGGTCCACCATCGACGGCGCGATGCCCTCGCTCGGGAACAGCGTGATCAGCCGCATCACCGCGGCGATGGTCAGGTGGATGCTGGTGGATTCCAGCGGTTCGATGAAGCCGCTGGCCAGGCCCAGCGCGACCACGTTCTTGTTCCAGGCCTTGCGCCGGCGACCAGTGCGGAACGGCACCAGCCACGGCTCCTTGATCGGCGGCGCGGCGGCGTCGTGCAGCAGCTTGGCGCGCGCCTCGTCGTCGGACAGGTGCGCGCTGGAGAACACCAGCCCGCAGCCGACGCGGTGCTGCAACGGGATATGCCAGCGCCAGCCGGCGGCGTGGGCGATGGCGCGGGTGTACGGCACCGGCGGCGCCACCGCTTCGGTCTGCACCGCCACCGCGCGATCGCAGGGCAACCACTGCTTCCAGTCCTCGTAGCCGGTGTGCAGGGTCTGCTCGATCAGCAGGCCGCGGAAACCGGTGCAGTCGATGAACAGGTCGCCTTCGACCAGCGTACCGTCTTCCAGCAGCAGCGCTTGGACGAAGCCGCTCTCGGCGTGCTGCCGCACCTGCTGGATCTTGCCTTCCACGCGCTTGAGTCCATGGCGCTCGGCGTGGCCGCGCAGCAGCCGCGCGTACAGCCCGGCATCGAGATGGTAGGCGTAGTTGACCGGCGGCGACTGCTGCAGCGCGAAGCGATCCACGCGCGAGGCCACGGTTTCCAGGCAGTAGTCGCCCAGGTCGGAGACCATCCCGCGCCGCTGCGCCTCGAGCCAGAAATGGTGGAAGGCGCAGACCAGCGTGCTCTGCCCGGTGAGGCCGAACGGGTGGAGGTAGCGCTCGCCGGGCCGGCGCCAGTTCTCGAAGGAAATGGAGAGCTTGAAGGTGCCCGCCACGCTGCGCAGGAACTGCTGCTCGTCGATCTGCAGGAAACGGTGGAAGCTGCGGATCGGCGGCACCGTGGATTCGCCGACGCCGACCGTGCCGATCTGTTCGGATTCGATCAGGGTGATGTCCAGCAGGTCGCGGAACTGGTGCGCCAGCGCGCAGGCGGCGATCCAGCCCGCCGTGCCGCCGCCCGCGATCACCACCTTGCGTATCTGGGCCATTGCGTCGTCTCTCCTGCAGTCGTGAATGGCGATGTCAGCGGTTGAGCTTGGCCAGCAGCATCGCGCGCAGCTGCCGCGCCTGCGGATCGTCGATCGGTCCGAGCAGGTGCCGCGCCGGCGCCGGCAGGTGCGCGCCGGCGCGCTCGGCCGGGCCGAACACGTAGTAGTCGAAGATGGCCCGCCACGCCGCCTTCTCTGCCTCGGGCCGGTCGCGGATCGCCCACAGCGCGTGGTACAGCGCCTGCATCGGCGCCGGCAGATGGGCCGGCGCGCTGCTCCACCAGTAGTTGACCAGCACGTTGAACGCCTCCAGCCCTTGCACGTGGTGCCACCACAGGCCGGGCAGGAACAGCGCATCGCCGGGTTCCAGCAGCGCGCTGCGGCCGTGCGCCAGCGCATCGCCAAAGCGCGGATAGCGCGCGACATCCGGCGCGGCGAAATCCACCACGCTGATCGCCTGCCCGCCCGGGGTCGGCTCCAGCGGGCCGGGGTAGAGATTGGCGATCTGCTCCGGCGGGAACACGGTGAAGCGGCGCCGTCCGACCGCGCAGCAGGCCAGGTTGTTCGGCGCGTCGTAGTGGCAGGACGCGGTGATGCGGTTGCCGATCCAGATGCTCGGCCGCGCCGGAATGGCGTGCGCGGCGAAGTCCACGTCGTTGCCGTCGCGGAACCCCGGCAGGCTGTCGTCCACCGGCAGCGAGGCCAGGTAATAGGCCGGCGGCCGCGGGTCGTCCAGGTGCGCGGCGATGGCGTCCAGCAGGCCGTGCAGATCGCCGCGCCGCACCTCGAAGTTCAACGCGGTGAAATCGTCGTTGTAGAACGGACGCCCGGCGATCTCCGGCGCACCGTAGGAGTATTGCAGCGGGCGGCCGTTGCTGTGTCCGCGCAACAGATCCATTGCCGCGCCGGTGCCGCGCAAGCCGGCCTGGACCAGCGCCCAGTCGCGCACCAGGCCACGCAATACCACCGGTTCCCCGGCGGCGAGCAGGTCGGCCAGCGGCAGCGCGCCGGCCTGGCAGTCGCTGCGCTCGGCAATCGGTGCCAGCGCCGCCACGCCGCTCAGGCCGCCTGCCCGGAGGCGACCGCGTCCACGCCGGCGTGCTGCAGGCGGCGCTGTTTCTCGGCCATCAGCCGGCGCAGGTTGTGCAGCGAGGCCAGCAGCAAGTAGGCGCCTTCCAGATAACCGGCGCGGTGCAGCCCATGCAGCGACGGCGCATCCAGCGCCGCCAGCCGCTCGCGGTCGATGGCGTACAGCCCGGCCAGGTGCACGTTGTGCGCCTGCCCGAGCTGCACGTCGATGCGCAGCGGCTGGATCAGGCCCAACGCATCGAACGCGGCGAACATGGCGTTGCCGCCTTCCACGCCATCGCGGATGCCGCGCAGCACGGTGATGATGTGCTCAAGATACGGGCTGTGCCCGCCCTGCGGCAGGAACACCCGCTCGCCTTCGCTGAAGCTGACCCGCGGGTGGTCCAGATCGACGTGGATCACCGGCTCGCGGCGCAGCACGCCGTCCTCGTGCTGTTCCTGGAAGCCGATCAGGAACGGCCCCTTGGCGACGATGCCCGGCAGGTACGCCGCATTCCAGCGCGCGTCCTGCAGGAACAGGTTTTCCTGCTGTTCGAAGCCCAGCAGCGCCACCGACTGGAAGCCGCCGTCCGCGTCCTTGCGCAGCAGGATCGGATACTCGCGCTGCAACTCGGCGTATTCGGTCGGGAACGCCGGCACCACGCCGGTGGCGTCACCGAATTCCGGGCCGAAGCGCAGGATCACCCGCAGGTCCTGGTGGGCGACGTTGTTGAGCAATTCGTAGCGGGCCATCTGGGCTCCAGCGGGTCGGTGGCAGAGCGGGACGCGCGCCGCGCCACGCGACCATTGCAGCAAAGCGCCGCGCCCGCAAGACGCGCTGCGGCGTGGGCGCCGTTGCCGCACGCGGCCATCGCCGCGCGCGGCCTGCCGGACTCAGAAGTTGTAGCGCACGCCCAGCGTGTAGCGCGGACTCTGGTCGATCACCTTGATCACCTGCTTCTCCGAGCGCCCGTGCCAGCGCACGTCCTCACTGGTGAGGTTGATCGCCTCGAAGCCTACAGACAGGTTGTCGGTGATGGCGTAGCTGACGCTCAGGTCCAGCTGCTGGTACGGCTCGACGTAGTACGGGTTGCGGCTGGACCCGTTCTGGTTGGCCGCGATCAGGTATTGGTCGCGCCAGTTCCAGGCCAGGCGCGCGCTCCAGCCGTACTTCTCGTACATCAGCATGACGTTGGCGGTGTCGCTGAGGCCGAGCAGCGCGAACTGGTCGCGGTCCAGCACCGTGTTGTCGAAGCCCACGTCGCCCTTGACGATGGTGTAGTTGGCGTACACGCCAAGGCCGGTATCGCCCAGGAAGTACTGACCGCCCAGTTCCCAGCCGTGGATCTTGGCGTTGTTCTGGTTGATCGGGCGCGTCACGTCGAACTCGTAGAGCGGATCGTCCGCCTCGCCGACCAGGTCGTAGGCGTTCTCCAGCGCCAGGGTCTGCGCCGAGCTGCCGTTGTAGGCGCCCAGCCCGCCGGTGGCCGCGGCGTTGCGCAGCATGGCGACCGCCGAGAACAGCGAGGTGTCGTTGGCCGAGCAGGCCCCCGCCACGTCGTTGCCGGCGGCACCGACCTGCGCGGCGCAGGCCGCGCTCTGCAGGAACGCCAGCGCCGCCTGCGCATCCGGTCCTGAGGTGGGATCGCGCAGGCCGTACAGGTTTTCGCGGGTGACGCTGGTGCCGATGAAGTTGGACACGCGCTTGTCCCAGAACGTCAGCGAGACATAGCTGGCGTCGGCGAAGTACCACTCCAGCGCCAGGTCCAGGTTGTTCGATTCCAGCGGATCCAGGCTCGGGTTCTCCGCAGCGCCGGACGCGCGCGTGGACGGGTTGACCAGGATCGAGCCGGTCGGCGTGCCCGGATTCGGTCCGGCGATCAGGTTGGTGTACGGCGCCCGCGCGATGCTCTGCCCGAACGAGGCCCGGGCTTTCAGCGTATCGGTGAGGTTGATGCTGAAATCCAGGTTCGGCAGCACATGGCTGTAGCTGTGCTTTTCGCTGAAGGGTTGCAGTTCGGCCGAGCGCAGCAACAGGAAATCGTTGTTGGCCTGCCACTCCAGCGCGGTCGGGGTCGCCACCTGCGAGGTGGAGACCACGTCGGTCTTCTCGTAGCGCACGCCGATGCGGGTATTGGTGGTCATGCCGCCGAGCTCGCCGTCGAACTCCAGCTGCATGTAGGCGGCGCGCGTCTTCTCCTGAACCTGGTTGTCGGAGCTGAACTGCGGGTTGTAGCGCGTGGTCGCGCGGTAGGTACTGCCGCCCCACAGCGCCAGCTGGTCGGCATTGCCGCGCCAGGCGCCCGGCGCGGCGCCGGAAGCGTTGAAGTCGTTGAACATGCCGGTGATGCCGACCGGCTGCAGCAGATCGATCATGCCCGGCTCGTTGCCGGCATTGGCCACGCTCCAGTCGCCCAGCGGCGAATTGGTGTCGCTGATGCGCCGGTGCATCGTGGTCTTGGCGCTGTCCACGCCGAACTGGAAGCGGCCGTTGTCGAAGTCGAACTGGCCGTCGACGCGGCCTTCCTTCACCTCCGTCACCTGGCTCTGGTAATAGATCCGCAGCACCTGCGAGCCGAGTTCGGCCGGGGTGAAGTCCTGGTTGACCAAGCCGTTGGTCCCGGCGATGGAATCGGCCGCGGTCGGGTACCAGGTGCGCGCACCGATCGGCAGGCCGTTGTTGAAGAACAGTTCCTGCGCCCACTGGCCGCCGCATTGCGTGCCGCCGGTGCAATTGTTGGTGCCGGCGAAGCTGAAGTAGGTGGCGCTGCCGCCGGTGACCGGATCGTTGGGCAGGCTCTGGGTCTTGGAGTTGTGCGCATCGAAGGTCAGGCGCAGGCGGTCGGTAGCCTGCCAGTCGGCATTGAAGCCGAGCGAGCCGAGCTTGTACTTCTGCATGTTGCGCTGCTGCTCCATGCCGAAGTCCTTGGCGCCGTTGGGCACGTCGCGCAGGTACACCGGCGTGGCCACCGCCTGCCCGGTGTCGAACACCAGGTCGGTGAAGCTGTTGGCGCGCTGCAGCCAGATGCCCTGCTCGCCGCGGTCCTCGCGGATCTCGTTGCTGGAGTAGGTGTAGTCCAGGGTCAGGGTCAGGCTGTCGGTGGGCGCGAACTGCACCACCGCCTGGCCGTTGAGCCGCTCGCGTTCGAAGTCGGCGAAGGCGTAGCGCAGGTCGTTGGGCATGCCGTAGAGCTGGCCGATCGCCGGCGCGTTCTGCACGGTGGCGTCCGGGCGCAGCGCCGGATCGGTCCCGGTCCAGCGCTGGATGTTCCAGCCGTTCTCGGTCGCCTGCACCGACCCGCCGCGGCGCTTCTGGTAGCTGCCGCTCAGGCCGATGCCCCAGGTCTTGTCCGGGTTGGTGTAGCTGAAGATGCCGGACACTTCCGGCGTGATCTTGTTGTCGAACGGCTGCGAGTCGTCGTACGCGGCCTTGACGCCGCCGCTGGCGACCAGGCCTTTGTGGTTGAACGGGCGGTCGGTGAGGATGTTGATGGTGGCGCCGATGCCGCCGCTGGGCGCATTGGCGCGGCTGGTCTTGTACACCTCCAGGCCGGTGATCGCCTCGGAGGCGAGCTGGGCGAAGTTGAACGCGCGGGTGCCGCCGTCCACGCCGCCGATCGGCACCGCGCCCGGCGCGCCGAACGCGTCGGCGCCGGGGATCACCCGGCCGTTGAGGGTGACCGCGTTGAACTGCGGGCCGAAGCCGCGCGCGGTGACCTGCGCGCCTTCGCCGTCGCGGCGCTCGATCGAGATGCCGGTGATGCGCTGCAGCGACTCGGCCAGGTTGGTGTCGGGAAACTTGCCGATGTCCTCGGCGCTGATCGCATCGACCACGCCGGCATTGTCGCGCTTGATCCCCATCGACTGGTTGAGGCTGTTGCGGATGCCGGTGACGCTGACCGTGTCCAGCGTTTTGGCGTCGGCAGAGGATTGCTGCTGGCGGGTCTGGGTCTGAGCCTGGGTTTGCGCCTGGGCCGGCGGCGCCTGCTGGGCGAACGCCGGATTGATCACCAGCACTCCACCGACGAAGGTGAACATGGCCTTGGAGCGGAACTTCTTCAACTGCTGACGCATCAGAATGTCCTCGGTGCTGGAGTCGGACGGACAACGCCGTCTGCGGCATGCGACGCAGCGCATGCTGACGTCGAAGCGGTCCCTGTGGGTGACACGCATCGCTGCATGTCTGCATGTGATCCCTACGTCTCGATCGATGGATGGATCGCGCCTTCCCCCGAAGGGCGCCGGGCGCCATCGCATGCCCGTTTCCAACCCGGACGCTGACCAAGCCGACCGCTACAGCGAATGCCGATACTCGAACCCGAATCGAAATGCGTGCGGCGCCGCCGCCGCGGTGCGTGAGGCGACGGCGACAGATCCCGGCGCATGGCCGAGAGTGATAGCGCTATCACCTGACGCCGCAAACCTAATCCCGTGTGCCAGGGTTTGTCACCATGCGGCGCAACAAAGCTAAGTGGTGCTGACATCTGGTGGGATGCAGGCCACGATGTAAGCGTTATCAGCGTCGGCGTTGCGCAAATGGCGCGCTCGGCGATGGACACGCGCCGTGCCGCTGCGCACCTCGCCGCGCGCTGCAGGCAAGTGCGTGCAGTGCGGCGCGTTGCCGGCCACAACCGCGTGAGGCGTGCGCTGCCTCGCGGTACGCGCAGGCATATGAATGCGCCGCCGCCGGGCGCACGGGACTGTGCAGAGAGGTATAGACGCCGGTCGGCGCCAGCACCGGCGGCGCGCGGCGAACGCCGGCGCGCCGCGCCGGCTCAGTTCAGCACGCGGCAGAACACCGCTTTCAGATAGCGCGATTCCTGCACGTGGGCCATGAACGGGTGGTCGGCGCCGGCGCCGGCCACTTTCAGGATCTGGATGGTGCGGCCGGAGAAATACGCGGCGCGGCGCAGCATGTCCAGGAACTCCTGTTCGGCGACCAGGCCGGTGCAGGAGAACGTGGCGAACAGCCCGCCGGGCGCGACCACGCCCAACGCCAGCTTGTTCATGTCCAGATACTTCTTCAACGCCGGGATCACCTGGTCGCGGTCGCGGGTCATCTTGGCCGGGTCCAGGATCACCACGTCGTAGCGGTCGCCGCGCGCGGCGGCATCGCGCAGGTACGGGAAGATGTCGGCCTGCACCAGCTTGAGCCGCACGTCGTTGAGCTTGGCGTTGCCCTTGGCGATCTCGATCACGTCCTCGTCGATGTCCACGCCGACCACCTCCTCGGCGCCGCGCACCTTGGCGTAGACGGCGAAGCCGCCGGTGTTGCAGCACAGGTCGAGCACGCGCTTGCCGGCCACCTGCTGGCTCAGCCACTGCCGGTTCTCGCGCTGGTCGGCGAAGAAGCCGGTCTTGTGCGCGCCGGCCGGATCGGCGCGGAAGCGCACGCCGTATTCGCTGATGATCGCCGGCTCCGGGCGCTCGCCGCTGCTGGAGACCGGGCGGTAGTCAAAGCTCTCCTGCTTCTGCACGTGCTCCTCGGCGAAGCTGTAGAAGCGCGCACCGGGGAACTGGGTGCGCAGCGCAGCGTAGATCCACTCGCGATAGCGGAACATGCCGGCGCTGAAGAACTCCACCACCAGCAGGTCGCCATAGCGGTCCACCACCAGCCCGGACAGGCCGTCGCCTTCGGCATGCACCACGCGCCACGCATCGGACACCGCGTCCAGCTTCAGCACGTCACGGCGCAACGACGTCGCCTCGGCGATCTTGGCGGCGAACCAGGCTTCGTCCACCGGCACCTCGCGATCGATTTCCAGGATGCGCACGGCGATGCGCGAATGGCCGTTGTAGAACCCGCGGCCGATCCACTCGCCGTCCACGCCGACCACATCGACGAGCGTGCCCGGCTTGGGCTTGGCGGCGGGTTTTTCGACCAGTTTCTGGAAGATCCACGGGTGGGTGGAGCGCCAGGCGTTCTTGAGGCGGACTACGGGCAGGGGGGTATTCATGCAGGCCATTGTATCCGCCCGGATTGACGCCACCGCCGGCAGCCGCAAGAATGGGCGCAGAAGGGGAGTAGCTCCCAGCGTTGTCGCCGTCAATTCGAGCCAGCAGGCTCCGGTGCAACGGCAGCCGGACCATCGGCTGCGAGCGAGACCTTCGCCGCAGTGGCGAAGGCATTCCCTGGAACGAACCCATCGTTTCCGTCCAGGACGCCTCGCCGCCGCGGCCCGAGGTTCAACCTTCACTGACGGGAATTCCCCATGCAAACGATAGGCAACGTGTGGTTGTGGAGCGGTTTTGCGATCGTGGTGATCGCGGCGCTGCTGGCGGATCTGGTGCTGATGCGCCACGGCGGTGCGCACAAGGTCAGCTTCAAGGAAGCGCGGTGGTGGAGCCTGGGCTGGATCGGGCTGGCGCTGGCGTTCAATGCCGGCCTGTGGTGGTACCTGCGCGAGACCATCGACGTGGCCACCGGCAACCGGTACGGGCTGGAGTTCCTGACCGGCTACCTGGTGGAGAAGTCGCTGGCGGTCGACAACATCTTCGTGTTCCTGATGATCATGAGCTACTTCGCGGTGCCGGAGGAGCAGCGCCAGCGCGTGCTGGTGATCGGCGTGCTCGGCGCGATCGTGCTGCGCGCGATCATGATCTTCGCCGGCTCGGTGCTGCTGACCAAGTTCCACTGGCTGCTGTACGTGTTCGGCGCGTTCCTGCTGCTGACCGGCATCAAGATGTGGTTCTCGGCGGGCAAGGAACCGGACCTGGAAGCCAACCCCGTGCTGCGCTTCATGCGCAAGCACCTGCGCCTGACCCCGCAGTACCACGGCAATGCGCTGAGCGTGACCCAGGAAGGCAAGCGCTGGTACACGCCGCTGTTCGCGGTGCTGATGCTGATCGCCATCACCGACGTGATCTTCGCGGTGGACAGCATCCCGGCGATCTTCGCGATCACCACCGACCCGTTCCTGGTGCTGACCTCCAATGTGTTCGCGGTGCTGGGCCTGCGCGCGATGTTCTTCCTGCTGGCGGGCATGGCCGACCGCTTCCACCTGCTGCCGTACGGGCTGGCGATCGTGCTGGTGTTCATCGGCACCAAGATGCTGATCATCGACCTGTACAAGATTCCGGTGCTGGTGTCGCTGCTGGCGGTGGCGCTGATCATCGGCGCGACGGTGGCGCTGAGCCTGCTGCGCCCGGCCAAGCCGGCGCACTGAGGCACGGGGACGGACACGGGACAAGCACGACCACGGCCGCGGGATTGTCCCGCGGCCGTGGCCAGTCCCTCCCAGCGGCGGCGCCTTGCCCCGGGCGCCGGCCGTCGCCATCCAGGGAGCATGGACACCTCTTCGCTCCCCTCGCCCCCGCCTGCCGACGCTGCGCAGGCGCAGGACCGCTTCGACCGGACACGGCTGCTGCGCGCCTTCAACGCCAGCCTGGCGCTGGTCGCGCTGCTGGTGGCGGTGTTCGCCAGCCAGAGCCTGTTCGACTGGCGGCCCTGGTCGGTGGGACCGCAGCACGCCGGCGGCCTGCTCGGCGTGCTGACCGCGCCGCTGCTGCACGGTTCGCTGCAACACCTGGCCGCCAACGCCGGCGCGCTGCTGATCCTGGGCACGCTGGCCGGCAGCGTGTATCCGCGCGCCACCCTGGCCGCGCTGCCGCTGCTGTGGCTGGGTGCTGGCCTGGGCGCATGGCTGCTGGGCGAACCCGGCAGCCACCATCTGGGCGCCAGCGGCGTCGCCCACGGCCTGCTGTTCCTGGTGTTCGTGCTCGGCCTGCTGCGCCGCGACCGCGCCGCGATCGCTGCCAGCATGATCGCCTTCCTGTTCTACGGCGGCATGCTGGTGTCGGTGCTGCCGCACGAGGCCGGCGTGTCCTGGCAGTCGCACCTGGGCGGCGCGCTGGGCGGCGCGCTCGCGGCCCTGCTGCTGCGCCACCGCGACCCGCTGCCGCCGCGCAAGCGCTACAGCTGGGAAGACGAGGACGAAGAGGCGCTGGCGCCGGTGGACGACGTGCTGGAACCGCCATCGCCGGCGCAGGTGCCGGTGCTGTGGCAACCGCCATCGGTGCCGCGCGGGGTGGTGGTGCGCTTTCCGCCGCGGCCGCAGCGCGACCAGGGTTGAGGCCGGCGTCACCGGCCTGCGTTTGCGTCGCGCTGCAGCGCGCGCCGCTGGCGATCGGCATGCCCCGATTCGGTACGCCCGCTGGTGGCCCCACAGGGCCTGGCTGAGGCGTCGCAACGCAGGTGTTCGGGAGGGTGTGGGAGCGACGTCGGTCACGACGGGCGTTCCCGGTAACCCCTGTCGGGACGGATCGCCCCGGGCCACCCAGGGGCGCCAACCGTGACGCTGCCCGGGAAAACAAGCAGCGCTGCAAGCCTGTCCTTCGGGTGACCGCACGCCGCTACGCCGGCGCTCCTGCCGCGCCGCAGCGCCGGCCATACACTGGCCGCCCCGTCGTCGCCCGCCCGAGACCAGATGTCCGCATTCCCCGCCTTGCGTTTCCGCTCTGCCGCGCTGGTCCTGCTGACGGCCGCGCTCGCCGCGTGCAGCACGCTGGCGACCCACACCCTGCCGGCACCGGCACCGGCACCGGCACCGGCGACGGCCGCAGCGGCGGCGGGCAAGGCGAGCGGCTATCTGGCCCCTGCCGCGATCCCGGCCAGCCTGCAGCTGCTGCCGCCGCCACCGGCCGAGGGTTCGCCTGGGCAGGCGCTGGACCTGGCGGTCAACCGCGAGGCGCTGGCGCTGCGCGGCAGCGCGCGCTGGCAGCAGGCCACGCGCGATGCCGATCTGAGCTTCCCGGCCGGCGCAGGCCATTTCGCCTGCGCACTGGGCGTGGCCATCGATGCGCAGCGCACCCCGCACCTGTACGCCTTGCTGGAACGCAGCCGCATCGACGCCAGCGCCGCGACCAAGGCGGCCAAGAACCACTACCGGCGGCCGCGGCCATTCATGCTCAACCAGCAGCCCAGCTGCACCCCGCAGGACGAGGAGCAGTTGCGCCACAACGGCTCCTATCCGTCCGGGCACAGCGCCATCGGCTGGACCTGGGCGCTGATCCTGAGCGAGATCGCGCCCGACCGCGCCGATGCCTTGATCCTCCGCGGCCGCAGCTACAGCGAAAGCCGGCTGGTGTGCAACGTGCACTGGCGCAGCGACGTGCTGGCCGGCCGCCTGATGGGCGCGGCCACCGTGGCGCGGCTGCATGCCGACCCGACGTTCCGCGCCGACCTGGACGCGGCACGCAGCGAGATCGCCCGCGCGCAGGCGCAGGGCGCCATGCCGGGCGAGGACTGCGCGGCGCAGGCGCAGACGCTGCAGGTACGCCCGGCCAGCGTGCTGTAGCCGCTGCCGGCACGCTGCGCGGCCGGACAGGGATGGGCGAACATCACCGTCGTCGTGCTGCGCACTCACGCGCCATCGGGCCGCAAGCGCGCGCCGGGTCGTGCCGCGTTCCGCGCCAGGCTGACTTCGCCGCCGCCAAACGCCACCGCATTGCCTGACGCCAGCTGTACAGCGATCGCGATGGCGCTACCCACTGTCACATTTGTGCCTTCTGATGGTCGGTTTCCCCCGCAATGGATTCCCGCCATGCTGCGTCGCTCCTCCCGCTTCCCCCTGTTGGCCGGCCTCGGCCTGGCCCTGACCGCCGCGATCGCCGCGCCGGCCCTGCTGCAGGCCAAGCCGCCTGCCGCCACGGCATCCAAGCCGATGGCCGAGGCCAAGACCAGCGGCTATCTGACGCCGGCGCAGCTGCCCGACAGCCTGCTGCTGGTGCCGCCGCCGCCGGCCAAGGGCTCGCCCGGACGCGCGCTGGACGAAGCGGTGAACAAGGAAGCGCTGGCGATGCGCGGCAGCCCGCGCTTCGCCTTGGCCGCCCAGGACGCGCAACTGCATTTCCCCGGCGCGGCCAACCACTTCAGCTGCCCGCTCGGCATCCAGGTCAGCGTCGCGCACACCCCGCACCTGTACCAGTTGCTGCAGCGCGTGGCCCAGGACGCCGGCGACGCCGCGGAGAAGGCCAAGGCCTACTACCACGTCCCGCGCCCGTTCATGGACAACGGCCTGGCCAGCTGCACGCCCGCCGACGAGGCCGCATTGCGCCCGAACGGTTCCTACCCGTCCGGCCACACCTCCATCGGCTGGGCCTGGGCGCAGGTGCTCAGCGAGGCCGACCCGGCGCGGACCGATGCGCTGATGGCGCGCGGCCGCAGCTACGGCGAGAGCCGCATGGTCTGCAACGTGCACTGGCAGAGCGACGTGCTGGCCAGCCGCATCGTCGCCGCGGCCACGGTCGCCAAACTGCAGGACAACCCGCAGTTCCGCGCCGACCTGGAAGGCGCCCGCAAGGAGATCGCCGCCGCCCGCGCGCAGGGACTGACGCCGGCCAAGGATTGCGGCGTGGAAGCCAAGACCCTGCAGGTGCGGCCGGCGAGCGCGCTGTAGGGCGTGCTGGCGCGGGCGTTCCTGGGGTCCGGTCGCGGCTGAAGCCGCTCCTACAAATGCTTGTGCCGACGGCCCGCACCCCTGCCTTTGGGCAGATGCGGGCCGACCGGGACGGCGGGCTAGACTCGGCGCAGATTTCCGCCAAGGACCTGCAGCCATGACCCAGTGGTATTTCCTGACCGGCAGCGAGCAGACCCGCTCCGGCCCGTTCGACGACGACGACGCCATCGCCTTCGCCCGCAACAACCCCGCCGCCATGGCCTGGCGCCAGGGCCAGAGCGGCTGGAAGCCGGCCAACCAGATCGACGCGCTGCGCGGCGCGAGCGAGGCCGGCCTGCCGCCGGCGCTGCCGCCCCCGCCCGGCGGCCGCGGCAGCGCCGACGACATCGACTTCCGCATCGTCGGCCACGAGATGCAGTTCGTGGAGATCGAGCTGGACCCGGGCGAGAGCGCGGTCGCCGAGGCCGGCGCGCTGATGTTCAAGGACGCCGCGGTGCAGATGGACACCGTGTTCGGCGACGGCTCCAGCCAGGGCGGCGGGCTGATGGGCAAGCTGTTCTCGGCCGGCAAGCGCCTGGTCACCGGCGAGAGCCTGTTCACCACCGTGTTCACTCACCAGGGCCAGGGCAAGGCCACGGTCGCCTTCGCCGCGCCGTATCCCGGCACGGTGCTGGCGATGAAGCTGGACCAGCACGGCGGCCGCCTGATCTGCCAGAAGGACAGCTTCCTGGCCGGCGCGCGCGGCGTGTCGCTGGGCATCCACTTCCAGCGCAAGATCATGACCGGGCTGTTCGGCGGCGAGGGCTTCATCATGCAGAAGCTGGAAGGCGACGGCTGGGTGTTCGTGCATGCCGGCGGCTGCGTGGTCGAGCGCGAGCTGGCCGCCGGCGAACGCCTGGACGTGGACACCGGCTGCGTGGTCGCGTTCCACTCCACGGTGGACATGGACGTGCGCGCGGTCAGCGGCATCAAGAGCATGTTCTTCGGCGGCGAAGGCATGTTCCTGGCCACGCTGACCGGCCCGGGCAAGGTGTGGCTGCAGTCGCTGCCGTTCTCGCGCCTGGCCGGGCGCATGTTCGCCGCCGCGCCGCAGGGCGGCGGGCAGAACCGCGGCGAAGGCTCGGTGCTCGGCGGCCTGGGCCGGATGCTGGACGGCGATAACACCTTCTGAGGCAGCGCGTTAGCCCCTCTCCCCTCGGCGACCGCAGGAAGTCTGCTGGAGAGAGGGGTTGGGGTGAGGGTAAGGCGCGCAGCGCCAAGCAGAATCGGAAGCACAAGACGCCGCGACTGGCCTGGCACCCATGGCGATATGCGCAGACCGCGAGGATGGCCGCACGCGGCGGCGGCGCCGTCACCCGCCGCCGGTGACGCGCCGGGCATGACCTCCGGTCGTGGGCGGTGCAGGCCGATCCCGGTATGCTCGCGCCGGCTCCGCCCTCTCCTTCCACGACGCCGCACCCATGACCGCCTTCCGTTCCCCGCGCCTGCTCCTGTCCCTGTCCCTGTTCGGCCTGCTCGCGGCATGCGGCGGCGAGCCCAAGCCGGCGACGCCGGCCCCGGTGGTGGCGGGGCCGGCGCCGACCGCCGCTGCCAGGCCGCTGCGCATCGGCATCGCCCTGGGCGGCGGCGCGGCCAAGGGCTTCGCCCATATCGGCGTGATCAAGATGCTGCAGGCCAACGGACTGGAGCCGGTGGTGGTGTCCGGCACCAGCGCCGGCAGCGTGGTCGGCGCGCTGTACGCCAGCGGCATGGACGCGTTCCAGATGCAGCAGGCCGCGGTGGCGCTGGACGAGACCAGCATCCGCTACATGCGCCTGTTCTCCGGCGGCCTGGTGCAGGGCCAGGCGCTGCAGGACTACGTCAACGCCCAGCTCAAGAACCGCCCGATCGAAAAGCTCGCCAAGCCGTTCGCCGCGGTGTCCACGCGCCTGGAGGACGGCGAGCGCACCGTGTTCGTGCGCGGCAACGCCGGCCAGGCGGTGCGCGCGTCCAGCAGCATCCCCGGCGTGTTCGAACCGGTCACCATCGGCAAGTTCCATTATGTGGACGGCGGCGTGGTCAGCCCGGTGCCGGTGGACGCCGCGCGCCAGCTCGGCGCCGACTTCGTGGTCGCGGTGGACATTTCCAGCAAGGCCAGCGGCCAGAACCCGGCCGGCATGCTCGGCATCGTCAACCAGTCGATCGCGATCATGGGCCAGCGCCTGGGCCAGCAGGAGCTGGCGCGTGCGGACATCGTGATCCGGCCCAAGGTCAACGACATCGGCGCGGCCGATTTCACCCAGCGCAACGCCGCCATCCTGGAAGGCGAGAAGGCTGCGCTGGCGGCGATGCCGCAGATCAAGGCCAAGCTGGCGCAGCTGCAGCAACAGCGCGCGGCCACCGCTGCCAAGGCCGCGCAACCGGCGCCCGCGCCCTGCGAACCGCGTTCGCGCCTGGGCCGCCTGATCGGCCGCGACGATCCGTGCAAAAAGCAGGACTGAACGTCGCGGCACGTCCAGGACAACCGCACCGCGCATAGCCCCTCTCCCTTCGGGAAAGGGGTTGGGGTGAGGGTCCGGCGCGTAGCGACTCGCGGAGCATGAGGTGGAGGGGATGCACGCGGCGACCACGCTGATCGCCGCGCGCAAGCTCCACCGCTTCGCTCAGATCCGTATCGCCGCCGCGCCCTGGCGCTGCGCTTCCTGCTGCTGCACCTCCTGCTGCCTGGCTGCTTGCTGCGTTTGCGCGAGCGCCTGTTGCTGATCGAACTCGGCCAGCCGCTCGAACGACTGCGCGACCGGCGTGCGGACCGCCGCTTCGGTCGGCATCTGCGCGCGCAGGTGCGCCGGATCCTTCGGGTCGCCCTGCACCACGAACACCAGTTCGCCCGCCTGCACAGTGCGCCCGCGCTCGCTCAACTGCACATGGTCCACCCGCTCCAGGCCGTTGCGCGCCGCCAGATCGGTAAGGCTGGCGGCCATGCAGGCGCTGTCCGCGTCGGGGCTGCGCCCGAGCTGACGGTCCAGCGCCTGCGTGCCGGCGACGCATTGCTGATGCAGGGCGTGGCGTGGATGGTCCGGCCGGGTTGGGTCGCTGGCGCGCGCCGCCAGCAGTTCGGCATTTGCCGGCTGCGCCGGATCGGCCTCGGCCAGCGTCTGCGGGCTACGCAGGATCGGCTGGTGGCGGTACGGATCCTCGGGATGGAACTGCTGCCGCAGCTGCTGGCGTTCCAGGCGCAGCGCGCGCGTGTCGTCGAGCTCGCGCAGTTGCTGCGGATCGCGTACCGGCTGCACCACGGTTTGCTCGCCGTTGCTGACCCAGGTGTTCCAGCTGTGCGTCTGCCGGTCGTACATGTAGGAAAAATTCGGCGCACCGATCCGGTCCGGGTCGGTGATGGGCAGCGTCTGGCTGGCCTGGATACGCGCGCCAGCCATCCGCTCGACATAGGAAGCCGCATCGAGCTGCGCGTCGTCGTACTTGCGGACATCGTCCATCGTCTGCGTCGCCCGGTTCAACCCGAGCGCGGAGTTGTCGAGCATCATCGACCAGACCTTCTCCGCCTCGGCCTCGCCGCCGTGGCGGCGCGCGGCATCGAGTAGCTGGCGCGGGGTCCAGGCGTTTGGGTTGATGTTCCTTTTCTGAAAGGTGGCGTCGTGAACGTCTTCGATGTCCCTCACCGGCAGATTGAGGGCGAGTTCCGGGCGGCCGCTCCTTTGATATAACTCGCGCCGCTCGAAATCACGCCTCATCAAGTCGACGCCGAAGCTATTCCATTGGCGCTCGCTCATTTGCACGCCATCACGGCGTGCCTGGGTATCAGCAAACATGTTTGCCGTTGCGCCTGGCGCGTTGTCGTTGCGTACTACACCGAGCGCCAGCAGGCCATAGCCGTCGTTGCCCTGTTTATGGGCCAGATAATTCCAGGGCGGATTCAACTCCGATTCGCAACGCTGTTGAGGACCTCCTCGGAGAAGACTTCGAGGGGCGTTTTGAATCCGAGTATCTTGCGCGGACGATTGTAGAGTCGCTGTTCGATCCATCGCAGGTGCGCATCGGTGATGGTGCTGAAATCGATGTGTCGTGGCAAGTACTGGCGCGTCAATCCGTTGGCATTTTCGTTGCTGCCTCGCTGCCATGCGCAGTACGGATCTGCAAAATAGAAGTCGCTCTGCAAGCAGGCGGCAATGAGCCGATGATCGGCGAATTCCTTGCCGTTGTCGGCGGTGAGGGTGTGCACCGTGTGGCCTAGGCCGCCCAGGCGCTGGACGATGGCGTTGCGCACGTTCTCGGCGGTGCCGTCAGGCGAGTAAGCCAGCAGATGCAGGCGACTGCGGCGTTCGGTCATGCTGACCACCACGGCCTTTCCGTGTGAGGCCCGGAGGGTATCCAGCTCCCAGTCGCCGATGCGGCTTCGCTGCTCCACCACGCTGGGGCGCTGTGTCCAGCTGCGCCGATGTGTCAGCTGTCCGCGGCCATCGCGCACGCCCCGCCGACGGCGCTTGCGGCGGCGCTTGCGTAGATGCGTGAACAACTGGCCACCGCGCTTGTGGTCAGCGTAGATGTGCCGATAGATCCATTCGTGACTGGCCAGGCCGGTGCGACCGGCAATCTGTTCCGGGCTGAAGTCCTCGCTCAGCAGGACCTCGATCTGTGCGATGCGCTCAGCGTCGATGCGTGGACGCCGGCTGGCCTGCGTGCGCCGATGCTCGCTGATGCGCTGTGCGTGATCTGGCAGATAGTGCCGAGCGTGCTGATTGCGGCGCAGTTCGCGGCTGATCGTGCTGGGCGCGCGCTCCAACGCATCGGCGATGGCCCGCATCGACATCCCGGTTTCATATAACGCATGCAAACGGTATCGTTCGGCCTGGTCCAGGCGGCTGGATGACATGGGCAACTCCACTTGGCGGTGAAGTCGCTCAAGTCAGGTCGCCGGGCCACTTCACAACCGTTGGTGTTGCGAATCGGAGTTGAAGCCGCCCAGTAAATTTCTCGATTCCTGTCTGCCGCGTAATGCTTGAGGATTTCGATATCCTTTTCGTCAAGCCCTGCCATCTGACTTTCTCCTCATCGTAAAATGATTGCGCATCAGGAATGCGGCTTTTCGACCATGAACTTCCTCAGCTCATCGCGCGCCGTCTCCTCGACCTTCTTCCAATCGGGTAACGCGAAACGGACGTATCCGATTTCCACTAGGACTTTCAAATCCGGCACGATGAAGAAATGGTCGCATTCGGGCAGCGCTTCTTCCTTGTTACGCACCAGCTTGCCATCATGGTATTCCACCCCGGATTGCGTTACTTCCTTCGAAGTGCACTTGATGATCGTGCTGATCTGGCCTTTATCGTCCCGGGCCACATACCAATCCTTGTGGCTGGCGGCATTGAAAATGCTGGTCGATTCATCCGAATGCGATTCGCTATAGCCTTTCGCACGATAATAGGCGAAGACCTTCGGAAGATCCGCATAATACGGCGTCAGGCCGTAAGTGGTTGCGCCCCGGATGCGACTTTCCAGGCGCTCCGCTGGATTGTCTTGCTCACTTGAGCTCGGCGTATATTGGTTGCGCAGGGCCTCACGCACATCCACTCGATCCAGATAGTGGTAGCCGATATCGACCGTGCGCGTGGCCACATCCAGGCTCAGGTGAGTACGTTCGCCCGGAGCGAACGGCTGCAGCGTCGGATACTCCAGGTACAGGCCGAAACTGTCGTCGAAGTTCGGCCCCATCTGGTCGCCGAAGTAGTTGGCCGGAATCCGCAATTTGTAAGGCCCCAGGCACGCTTCCATCAGCGGCGGCGGCGTCTGGAACGGATCCTGTGGGCCGACATGGCGCTTCCTCACGCAGCCCTGGGCATTGGTGGACGTGGCAGCGGGCGAATCGGCAGCACTGGGCTTGGCGCAGCCGACCATCGGCAGGACGCTAGTCAACAGCAAGCAAAACGCCAGGCGCGAAACCGATCTCATCGTGTGCGTTCTCCGGTGATGCACGGTCGCCCATTATGAGTATTGAGTAAAGCACACGTCCCGCGACCGCGACAACGGGATGGGCGTGGATGCTGGCCCGCGTGGCTCCGTCGCCGTTTGGCCCGGCCCGCTGCCTGACCGCACGCTCAGCCGCGCGGCAGCGGCAACCCGGTGAAGTCCTTGACCGTGCGCAGCACGAAGCTGGAATTGACGTCGGCCACGCCGGCGGCATTGAGCAGCTTGTCCAGCAGGAACGCGGAGAAATGGGCCAGGTCGCGCACGTAGATGTGCAACAGGTAGTCCATGTCGCCGGTCAGCGCATGGCAGGCGACGACCTCCTCCCAGCCCTGCACGCTGTCGGCGAAATGGGCGATGCCGCTTTGCCCGTGCTTTTCCAGTTGCACGCGCACGAACGCCTGCAGGCCCAGGCCGATCGCGCCGGGCACCAGCCGCGCCGCATAGCCGGCCACCACGCCGTCGGCCTCAAGCCGCTGCACCCGGCGCAGGCAGGCCGACGGCGACAGGTTCACCTGTGCCGCCAGCTCCGCATTGCTGGCCCGGCCCTGCCGCTGCAGCAAGGCCAGCAGGCGCAGGTCGGTGCGGTCGAACACGGCCGATTCGGTCATTTATTGCCCTGTAACATGGATTGCCTGCAACAATCTTGCGCGCAAGGGCTGGAATCGCGCAACTTCGCAAGCCCATTGCGCGGCCTGGCGCCTACCATCGTCGGTATCCCCTCCGGAGCCGCCGCCCATGGACACCGCACCGCGCCGCGTCGAACACCAGCAGACCGACAAGGGCTACGTGCCGGTCTACACCACCGCCGTGGTCGCGCAGCCGTGGGAGCGCTACAGCGCCGACGACCACGCCACCTGGGGCACGCTGTACCAGCGCCAGCGCGAACTGCTGGTCGGCCGCGCCTGCGACGAATTCCTGCAGGCGCAGGATGCGATGGGGATGAGCCCGCAGGCGATCCCGCGCTTCGACCAGCTCAACGAAGTGCTGGGCGCCACCACCGGCTGGACCCTGGTCGGGGTCGAAGGCCTGCTGCCGGAACTGGATTTCTTCGATCACCTGGCCAACCGCCGCTTTCCGGTGACCTGGTGGATCCGCCGCCCCGAGCAGATCGACTACATCGCCGAGCCGGACCTGTTCCACGACCTGTTCGGCCACGTGCCGCTGCTGATGAACCCATTGTTCGCCGACTACATGCAGGCGTATGGCCGCGGCGGAGTGAAGGCGCACGGCATCGGCCCGGACGCGCTGCAGAACCTCACCCGCCTGTACTGGTACACGGTGGAATTCGGGTTGATCGCCAGCGCCGACGGCCTGCGCATCTTCGGCGCCGGCATCGTCTCTTCCAAGGGCGAATCGCTGTACGCGCTGGAATCGGCCGCGCCCAACCGCATCGGCTTCGACTTGGCGCGGCTCATGCGCACCCGCTACCGCATCGACAGCTACCAGAAAACCTACTTCGTCATCGACAGCTTCGAACAGCTGATGCAGGCGACCGCGCCGGACTTCACCCCGCTCTACGCGCACCTGAACGGCCAGGCGCACATCGCCGCCGGCGACGTGCAGGCCGGGGATCGCGTGTACCAGCGCGGCAGCGGCGAGGGCTGGAGCCGCGACGGCGACGTGTAGCCCTACCCGGGCGCGCACGGCACGCCTCGAGGCTGGGCGCCGACCAGCGCTTCGGTCGACCACGGCGCGGTCACCACGGCATTCCGGTCGCTCCCGACCCGCAGCTGCGGGCGGCCCTACGCGCCGAGAGGACCACCATCATGCTCATCTATGTCGGCCTGGACGGCGATCAAGCCGATCAACGCGGCGCCAAACTGAAGGCGCTGCAGGCGCATTTCGGCGAAACCGAATCCCACGCGCTCAGCATGCTCAGCGCCACCGCGCTGGCGCCCGGCAACAAGGCGCGCGGCAAGCGCCTTGTGGTCAACTCGCACGGCAACGTCAACGTGTTCGCCGGACTCACCCCCGCCGCGTTCCTGCAGCAATTGCTGAGCAAGGGGCTGGCCAAGGAGTCGTTCGAGGAGATCGTGCTGATGGCCTGCCAGGTGGGTGCGCAGAGCCAGACCAACTCCATTGCCGGCAATTTCGCCAAGGAGCTGAAGCCACTTCTGGTGCAGCAAGGCATCCTCGCCAAGCTGTACGCTCCGCGCGGCACGCTGACCTACGTCGTGCACCAGGAGCAAAAGCTGGGGCAGCGTTTCTATGTGGTGGACAGCATGCACATCGCCTGTCCCGAGCGGAACTATCCACTGCAGGAAGGGCTGTTGCTGGTGCAATGAGATTGCGCGACCGGCGAACGCGGCGGCGGCGCCGCCGCACTGACAGCCGCCATCCCGCAATCGATGTCGCGGCGCAGCGGCGCCGTCAGCGCCGGCTGTAGCGCCGCCCAGTCGCGCACCACCAGGGAGGCCACCGCGGCTACGCCGGCGTGGCGGAAGGGACGCGCGGTGCGGGGTGGTCGAACCGTTCGGCGCTCACCCCAACCCCTCTCCCGCGGCCTGATTAGCGCTGTGTCTCAGCTGTCGTACGCAGTTGCTGCTCTGTGAGCCTTCCCGCGCCGGCCAGGGCACTGGCCAGGCGCGGCACCATGGCGGCCAGGTTGAAGCGGCGATTGAAGCGGTAGGCATGCGCATGCAGGTAGCGCGCGCCGTATTTGGGGAAGTCCACCGCATGGTGGGTGCCGCTAAGCGCCGTTTTGAGATTGCCCAGGATCGTATTGACCCAACGCAGACGAGGCTGCTGGACGCCTTTGCGGCCGCTTCCGGTCACGATGGCATCGTGGGTCAGGCCTGCCCAGCCCACACCGGTGAACGCTGTCAGCCCATCACTGACGACATGGGTGCCCGGTGCCAGTGCCTGCTGAGCCCACGTGTGCACGACGCTTCTTCGGAAGCTGGAGACCACATCCAGGCGGAGATAGCGCGGGCGCCCTTGATGCAGGGAAACCGCTGCAATAAACGGCACTTTATTGCGCCACTGCGGTTGGCCTGGACCACCGGCGCGTTCGCCGCCCAGATAGGCATCATCGATCTGGACCTCTCCGTCGAGCCGGCGTGACTGCTCACGATCGGCCATCGCCGACATCACTTTGTGCTTGATCCGCCATGCAGTGCGATAGCACACGCCCAGTTGCCGAGCCAGTTCCAGCGCAGCAATTCCGTTCTTGGCTTGGCTCACCAGATAGATGGCCAGCCACCACACCCGCAAGGGAAGCTTGGTGTCTGCCATGGGCGTGCCGGCGGTCAAGCTGGTCTGTACCCGGCAGCGCGCGCACTGCCACAGGTGCTGGCGTCCCCGCTCAAAGCCACTGGCATGCGTGTGTCCGCACTGCGGACACACGAAGCCATTGGGCCACCTGGCCTGAACCAAGGCCTCGACACATTGCGCCTCGGAGCCGTAGCGGCTCAGAAAAGCCGGAATCGAAAGCCCCTTTTGGAACTGGATCCGATTGAGCGTCATCGCCGTATCTCACTGAAGAACCTGCATTTCTAAACCAAGGCAGCATCACCAGCTGAGACACAGCGCTAATCAGGCCGAAAAGGGGGCCATGGTCCCGGTGGGAGAAGGAACAGCCGTCGGCCACCGCCATCGCGCAACGACACCCCCACCCGCGCATCCGGCACAATGCCGCACGCATGCACGCCCCTTCCGCGCCCGATTTTCGCCTTTACCCGTCCAATGCGCTGGATACCCTGGCCGCCCTGCTCGCCGAGGAACTGCGCCGGCCGGTGCCGGAGCAGCCCTTGCTGGCGCCGGAGGTGGTGCTGATCCCGCAGGTGGCGATGCGGCGCTGGCTGCAGTCCACGCTGGCGGCCGCGCACGGCGTCGCCGCGAACCTGGAATTCCTGACGCCCGGCGAATTCGTCGCGCGCGCGCTGGACGCCAACCTCGGCCCGGCCGCCGACGATCTGGACATGGCCAGCACCCAGTGGCGGCTGTACGCGGCATTGCAGGCCGATCTCGGCAGCGATGCGGCGCTGGCGCCGTTGGCCGGCTACCTGGCCGATGGCGACGCACTCAAACCCTGGGCGCTGGCCGGCGAGCTGGGCAACGTGTTCGAGAAATACCAGGCCTGGCGCCGCGACTGGCTGCTGCGCTGGGAAGGCGGCGCCGATGCCGACGATCCGCAGGCACGCCTGTGGCGCCGGATCGCCAGCGGCCGCCAGTACCGCGCCCGCCGCATCGGCCAGTACCTGGACCGCTACGCGCGGCCCGACGGCCCGCTCCCGCAAGGCCTGCCGAAACGGCTATTCGCCTTCGCCATCCTCAACATCTCGCCCGACGTGCTGCGCGTCCTCGCCACGCAGGCGCGCGTGGGCACGCTGCACTTCTACCTGCCCACGCCGACCCAGGGCTACTGGGGCGATTTGCAGACGCTATGGCAGCGCCGCCGCGAGGACGGCGCGGTCGACCTGTTCGCCGCGCAGGTGCAGGAAAATCCGCTGCTGCAGGCCTGGGGCGCGGCCGGGCGCGACTTCATGGCGCTGGTCGGCGACTACGAAGTGGTGCATCCGCTGGCCGAGATCGCGGTCTACGCCGATCCGCTGGCCTCAGGTCAGCGCCCGCTGGCCGCCGGCGGCCTGGGCGACAGCCTGCTGCGGCGCATGCAGAGCGACCTGTTCCAGCGCCGCGCGCCAGCCGTGCCGCCGCCGTTGCCGCAGGTGGATCTGGCCGATCCCAGCCTGCAACTGCACGCCTGCCATACCCGTCTGCGCGAACTGCAGGTGCTGCACGACCAACTGCGCGCGTTGCTCGACGACCCACGTTTCGATCCGCCGCTGCAGCCGCGCGAGATCGCGGTGCTGTCGCCGGACATCGACCCCTATGTGCCGTACCTGGACGCGGTGTTCGGCGGCCACGGCCGCGACGACGCGCTGCCCTACGCGCTGGCCGACGCCAGCCCGCTGGCCAGCGAACCGCTGGCCGAAGTGTTCCTGACCCTGCTCGGCCTGCCGCTGTCGCGCTTCGGCCTGCACGAGATTCTCGACCTGCTGGCCAGCGCGCCGCTCGCCGAGGCCGCCGGGCTGGACGAAACCGGGCTGGAACGCCTGCGCGGCTGGCTGCATGCCGCCGGCGTGCGCTGGGGCCTGGATGCCGCGCATCGGCACCAGCACCAGGCGCCTACCGACGACGCCTACACCTGGCGTTTCGCGCTGGACCGGCTGCTGCTCGGCCACGCCAGCGGCGCCGAGGACGACATCGCCGGGGTGGCGCCGTGGCCGCAGCTGGAAGGCAGCGCCCTGGCCGCGCTGGATACGCTGCTGCGGCTGCTGCGCGTGCTCGACCGCCACCAGGCCATGCTGGCCGAGCCGATGGCCCCGGCCGACTGGCGCGAATGCCTGCTTGGCCTGCTCGACGCGCTGATTTCGCAAGCGCCGTCGGCGCCGCGCGCGCAACGCGCGCTGGAACGGCTGCGCACTCTGATCGACCAGTTCGCCCGCGACGCCGCGCGCGCCGACTACGCCGGCAAGGTGCCGGCCGATGTGGTGCGCGCGCATTTCGCCGCGGTGCTGGGCGAATCGGACACGCGCGCGCCGCTGCTCACCGGCGGCATCAGCTTCGGGCGCATGGTGCCGATGCGGCTGCTGCCGTTCCGCGTGATCTGCCTGCTCGGCATGAACGACGGCGACTTCCCGCGCCGCGATCCGGCCGCCGGCCTCAACCGCCTCACCGCCGAACTGGGCAGCGAGCGCCGCCGCCACGGCGACCGTTCCACCCGCGAGGACGACCGCTTCCTGTTCCTGCAGCTGTTCGCCTCGGCGCAGGACGTGTTCTACCTCAGCTATCTCGGCGCCGATGCGCGCGACGGCAGCGTGCGCGAGCCTTCGGTGCTGGTCAGCGAACTGCTGGCGAGCGCGGCCCAGTACCACGCCGATCCCAAGGCCATCGACATGCTGGTTGTGCGCCACCCGCTGCAACCGTTCGCCGCCGCCGCGTTCGGCGCGCTTGGCGAAGACGGCGCCGATCCGCGCCGCTTCAGCTATCGCCGGCAATGGCGGCCGGCGGTGGACAGCCTGGCCGGGCAGCGCCAGTCGCTGGCGCCGTGGGTGGCCGCGGCGTTGCCGGCCGACGCCGCGGCGCTGCAAACCAGCGTCTCGATCGACGACCTGCGGCGCCTGTTCGCCGACCCGGCCGGGCAGTTCCTGCGCCATCGCTTGGGCATGCGCCTGCCCGACCCGGCCGGCGAGGACAGCGACCTGGAGCCATTGCTGGCGCCGGGCAGCGGCCTGGACCAGTACGGCTTGCAGCAACAGGTGCTGGAGGCCGTGCTGAGCGACAACACCGATGGCCTGTACGCACGCCTGCGCGCCCGCGCGCTGCTGCCGTCCGGGCCGTTGGGCCGGCGCCTGCTCGACGAGCGCCTGCGCCAGCTGCGCCCGTATGCGCAGGCGTTCGCGCAGTGGCGCGGCGACGCGCCGGCGCAGTCGCAGTCGCAACGGTTGCAGGTGCGGATCGACGGCATCGAGCTGCATGGCCGCCTGCCCGGCTGGTACGCGAACGGCGTGGGGCGGGTGCAGGTCGGCGCGCTCGGCGGCCGCGCGGCGATCCGCCACGGCCTGGAATGGCTGCTGCTGCGCGCCGCCGGCGAACGCGCGGACTACGTGCGCTTCTTCGAAGACGACGACAGCCTAGGCCCGCATCCGATGCAGGGTGACGCGGCCGAACCGCTGCCGCAGGCACAGGCACAGGCCGCGCTGGCCGACCTGCTGCGGCTGTATCGGCACGGCCTGCAGGCGCCGCTGGCGTTCGCCCCGTACAGCGGCTGGACATACCACCAGGCCGCGCGCAACGACGACCTCGACAAGGCGATCAAGGACGCTGCCGCGCAATGGCAGGCCAGCTTCGGCTGGAGCGAAGCGGACACGCCGGAACTGCGCCTGGTGCACCGCGGCCGCGACCCGTTCGCCGATGCGCAGCGCTTCGCCGAGTTCGCCACCACCAGCCACACGCTGTACTCCCTGCTCGAACGCGGCAGCGCCGATGGCGCGCTCGATCCGGCGCGGCTGGCCGAGAGCTGGCGGCAGTGGCGCGGCGCGCAGGAGGACGCCGAATGAGCGCCGCCTTCGCCGACGACCCGTACCTGAGCCTGCCGCTGCACGGCGTGCGCCTGATCCAGGCCAGCGCCGGCACCGGCAAGACCTTCACCCTGGCCACGCTGTTCACCCGGCTGGTGGTCGAGCGCGGCCTGCGCATCGGCCAGATCCTGGCGGTCACCTTCACCGAAGCCGCCACCCAGGAACTGCGCCGGCGCATCCGCGAGCGCCTGGCGCTCGCGGCGACGTTGGTGCCTACGGCGGCTCCTGTAGGAGCGGCTTCAGCCGCGACAGAAATCCCAGGCGACCTGGTGCCGACCGAGATCACCGACGACCTGTCGCGGCTGAAGCCGCTCCTACAAGAAGCGCCCGACGCCGTTCTCACCCGCGCCATCCTCATCGCGCACCTGGCCGCCAGCGACGAAACCCCCGCCGCCCTGCGCCGCCGCCTGCAGCAGGCGGTGGAGGACATCGACCTCGCCGCCATCTTCACCATCCACGGCTTCTGCGCGCGGGTACTGCGCGAGCATGCGCTGGAGAGCGGCCAGATCTTCGCCGCGCCCAAGCTGCTGGCCAACGACCGCGAACTGTTGGGCGAAGTCGCCGCCGACCTGTGGCGCCTGCGCGCCGCCGACGCGACGAACGCCGAGGATCTGGTCGCACTGTGGCCGGGTGGACCCGACGCGCTGGCCAGCGACCTGCGCCAACTGGTGCGGCATCCGCAACTGCTGCCGGCGGCACCGGCACTGGCCGACGATGTCGCCGCAGCCATGCAGCAGGTGCAGGCTGCGGCCGCCGCGCTCGCCACCGAGTTCCACACGCACGGCACCGCGTTCTTCGAAGCGATCGCCGCCGCCATCGAAGACGGCGTGCTGAGCAAGGTCAGCTACAAGCCGGAATGGCTGGCATCGCTGTGGCATTGGTGCGAAGGCTTCGCCGCCGCGCCTGCGGCCGGCCTCCCGCCGCACGCCAAGCTGATCAAGCTCACCGCTACGGAACTGACGTCCGGTACCAACAAGAAATTCGTCGGGCGCACGCCGACCTCGCCGATGAGTCACGAGATCGATGGCTATCTGGCCGCGCTTGCGCAGTTGGAGCAGGCGCGCGCCGGGCGCCGCATTCGCCTGCTGCACGCGCTGCGCGGCGACGCGGTCGCGCGGCTTGCCTTGCTCAAGCGCCAGCGCCGCGTGCAGACCTACGACGACCTGGTCGATGGCGTCGCGCACGCATTGCAGCCCGACAGCCCGCAGGCCGAAGCGCTGGCGCGGCGGCTGCGCGCGCAATACGCCATCGCGCTGGTGGACGAATTCCAGGACACCGACGACCGCCAGTGGTCGATCTTCTCCAACGTGTTCGGCGAAGCCGCGCTGGCGCGCGAGGCGGGGCTGGAACCGGCGCTGTTCGTGATCGGCGATCCCAAGCAGGCGATCTACGGCTTCCGCGGCGGCGACGTGCAGACCTATCTGGCCGCGGCCGCCACCGCCGAGCTTGCGCCGCCGCTAAGCCACAACTTCCGCTCGCGCCCGTCGCTGCTGGCGGCGATCGACGCGCTGTACGCACAGGCCGGCTACGCGCAGGCGTTCCTGACCGAGGGCATCGCCTTCCATCCGGTGCAGCCGGGCAGCAAGCGCCACGACGCCGAGCTGCAGCGCGACGGCGCCACCGCCCCGGCGCTGACCGTGTGGTGCGCGCCGGAGCCGCCGCCGCCGGCCGCGTCTGCGGCCAAAAACACATCCGCAGGCAAGCCCAAACCGTGGAGCGCCGGCCGCGCCCGTGCGCTGTGCACCGCCGCCTGCGTCGCCGCGATCCGCGACTGGCTGGCCGGCGGCCGCGCCGGCACCGCGACGCTTGGCGGCCGCGCGGTGCAGGCCGGCGATATCGCGGTGCTGGTGCGCAGCCATGGCGAGGCCACCCGCATCCAGCAGGCGCTGGGTGCGGTCGGCATTCCCGCGGTGGCGGCCGGCCGGCAGAGCCTGTTCGCCACCGACGAAGCGCTGGAACTGCTGACCCTGTTGCAGGCGCTGCTCGACCCGGGCGACGACAGCCGCCTGCGCGCGGCGCTGGCGACGGTGCTGATCGGCGAGGACGCCGCCGCGATCGCCGCGCTCGAACACAACGGCGATCGGCACCGCAGCTGGCAGCAACAGGCGCTGGACTGGCGCGAGCGCTGGCAGCGCGGCGGCCCGCTGGCGCTGATCGGCGACCTCGGCGCCGCGCATGCGCAGCGCCTGCTGGCGCTGGCCGACGGCGAGCGCCGCCTGACCAACTACCTGCAGCTGGCCGAAACCCTGCAGGGAGCCGACACCCGCGCGCTCGGCCCGCACGGCCTGGTCGATTGGCTGTCGCGGCGCATCGCCAATGCCGACGACAACGACGAAACCCAGCAGCTGCGCCTGGAATCGGACGCGCGCCGGGTGCAGATCGTGACCCTGCACAAGAGCAAGGGCCTGGAGTATCCGCTGGTGTTCCTGCCCTACGTCGGCATCGGCCGCAGCGATCGTGGCGCTGGCCGCCACTGCGTCGTGCACGCGCCGCCGCTCGGCCGCCAGCTGCACTGGAACACGTCGAAATGGAGCGGCGGCAACGACGACCCGGCCTGGAGCGCGGCCGAGGCGGCGTGGAAACAGGAACAGCGCGCCGAGGACGCGCGCCTGCTCTATGTCGGCCTGACCCGCGCCGAGCACGCGCTGTGGATCGCCACCGGCCCGTTCCACCAGCACGAGCGCACCGCACTGGCGGCCATGGTCGGCGACCTGGACGCGCTGCAGGCCGCCGCGGGCGAGGGTGCGATCGCCATCGACACCACGCCGCCGCCGGTCACCTTGCCGCGCCTGCCGCTGGCCGACGCCATCCAGGTGCCGCCGGCGCGCGTGCCGCAGCGGCATGTCGTGCCGGAGTGGTGGGTGTACAGCTTCACCCAGCTGGCCAATGCCGATGCCGGCGCCGCCGACCCGATGGCCAGCGCCACCGTGGTCGGCAGCGGCGGCAGCGACGAGCCGTCCGCCAGCGAGGCGGTGGCGACGACGCTGGACGTGGAAGCGTTCGACCGGCGCTTCACCGGCAACCGTTTCGGCGTGGCCATGCACGACGTGTTCGAACGTTGCGACTTCGCCGCCTGGCGCGATTGGGTGCCCGGCCAACCGGCACCCGACGGGCAGACCGCGGCGATCGTCGAAGCCCTGCAACGCGGCGGCTACGCCCAGGACGAACTGGACGACGGCGCCGCCATGCTCACCGCCCTGGTCGGCCACACCCTCAGCGTCGCCCTGCCCGAAGGTACTCGCCTGGCCGCGGTACCCGCACCGCAGCGGCGCAACGAAATGGAATTCCACTTCGCCATGCGGCCTACCCGCGTCGATGCGCTGCTGGCGCTGCTGCACCGCTTCGGCGTGGTCGGCGAGCGCCAGGCCTTCGGCGCGCGCCAGCGCCTGGAAGGGCTGATGACCGGCCTGATCGACCTCACCTACCAGCACGACGGGCGCTGGTACGTGCTCGACTACAAATCCAACCGCCTGCCCAGCTACGACGCCGACGCGTTGGCGCGGGCCATGGCGCACAGCGAATACGCCCTGCAGGCGCTGATCTACACCGTCGCGCTGCACCGCTGGCTGCGTTTCCGCCTGGGCGAAACGTATGCCTACGCCCGCGACTTCGGCGGCGTGCGCTACCTGTTCTGCCGCGGCCTCGACGCCACCCGCGAACCCTCGCCGGGCGTCCACGCCTGGCGCTTCGACCCCGACCTGGTCGAGTCCGTCGACGCCCTGTTCGCCGGCGCCGCTTTGGAGCCCCTCTCCGCCCGGCGACCGCAGGAAGTCCCCATGGGAGAGAGGGCTTGGGGTGAGGGTGCCTCAGCCCACGGAGCCCCCACCCCGTGAATCAACCCAACCTGCTAGCCGCCTTGCACCGCAGCGGCACCCTGCGCACGCTCGACCACGCCTTCGCCCAGACCCTGAGCCGCCTGGACCCAAACACCCCCGACCTGGTGTTGTCCGCCGCCGCCCTGGCCTCGCTCGCCGTCGCCAGCGGCCACGCCGGCCTGGACCCGGCCCGCGCCAACGTCCTGCTCGATCCGCGCGACGGCCCGCCGCCGCACCTCCCGGATCCCGCCGACTGGCAACGCGCCCTGGCCGCCTCGCGCTGGATCGCCCAGCCCGCGCCGGAGAAACCGGCGGCCGCCGACCGCCCGCTGGTGCTGGAACACGGCCTGCTCTACCTGCGCCGCTACCGCGAATACGAACGCCGCCTGGCGCAAGGCCTGCGCCGCCTCGCCGCGCAACCGCTGCCGCCCTTCGACGTCACTACCCTGGCACCGCTGTTCGCGAAGTTGTTCCCGAACGCAGCCGCCTCCCCTCTCCCCCCGGCGACCGAAGGAAGTCCCCGTGAGAGAGAGGGTGCCCGAAGCGCGGGTGAGGGGACGGGCATCACCGACCACCCCACCGACCACCAAGCCCAAGCCGCCGCACTCGCCCTGCGCCGCGCCCTGCTGCTGGTCACCGGCGGTCCCGGCACCGGCAAGACCACCACCATCGCGCGCCTGCTGCTGCTGCGCATCGCCCAGGCGCAGGCCACGGGCGGCGCCGCCCCGCGCATCGCCCTGGCCGCTCCCACCGGCCGCGCCGCCGAACGCATGGCCGAGAGCCTGCGCGCGGCGGTGACACGCGCGCTCGACCACGGCATCGACCCGGCCCTGGCCGCCGCATTACCCGCCGGCGCCAGCACCCTGCACCGCCTGCTCGGCGTCATCCCCGACCTGCCGCGTTTCCGCTTTGATGCCGACAACTCGCTGCCGTTCGACCTGATCGTGGTCGATGAAGCCTCGATGGTCGACCTGCCGCTGATGTGCAAACTGGTCGAAGCCGTCGCCGACGGCACCCAACTGATCCTGCTCGGCGACGCCGACCAGCTGCCCTCGGTCGAAGCCGGCGACGTGCTCGCCGCGATCCTGCAGGCCGCTGGTCCCGGCGACGCCCTGCAGCCGGACGACGCGCAAGCGCTGCAGCCGCTGCTCGGCCACACCCGCAGCGACACGCACCGCGGCGGACTCGCCGGCCACCGCGTGCACCTGCTGCGCGGCTACCGCCAGGCGCACGGCTTCGCCCTGGCCCCGCTGGCCGACGCCGTACGCACCGGCGACGCCGACACCGCCCTGGCCCTGTTGCGCAGCGGCGAACTGGCCGGCGTGCACTTCCACGAAGACAGCGAGGACCCGCTCGCCACCCGCCGCGACGCGCTGCTCGCGCACTGGCGCGCCCTGGCCGACGCCGAAGATCCCGCGGCGGCCCTGCGCGACGCCGCCCGCCTGCGCCTGCTCACCGCCGTGCGCGCCGGCGCGCAAGGCGCGCGCGGCCTCAACGCCCGCATCGAACACCTGCTGGCCGACAGCGGTTCCGGCGCACGCCGCCTCGGCGCCGCCTCTCCCTGGTTCCACGGCCGCCTGCTGCTGATCACCGAAAACAGCTACCGCCACGGCCTGTTCAATGGCGACGTCGGCATTTGTTTGAGGGATGCGCAAGGCGCCCTGGTGGCCTGGTTCGAAGGCGAGGGCGACGGCCAGGTCCGCGGCTTCCACCCCGCCGCGCTGCCCGCGCACGAAAGCGCCTTCGCCATGACCGTGCACAAGGCGCAAGGCAGCGAGTTCGACGAAGTCTGGCTGCAACTGCCCACCCGCGACGCGCGCGTGCTCAGCCGCGAACTGGTCTACACCGGCATCACCCGCGCGCGGCGCACGTTGCATCTGGCCGCCAGCGACGCCGTGTTGCGTGGCGCGCTGGCAAGGCATGCTGCGCGGATCTCGGGGTTGGCGTGGCGGTTGGGGGCAGAGCAGGAAGCCACACCGGCCACGGAAGCATCAGAAACATCCACTGGCGCGCCTGTGCAGGGTGCGTTGTTCTGAAGGAGGCGAACCGGAGCGATGGGCGATCCACCTACGTCAGGACGGCAGGTTTGCCTATCGTCATCCCCCGAAGGAGCCGGATAGCATCGTGGTCGAACAAAGTCAGGTTGCGCGACATCGCCGGAACGGGAGCATCGGTGGCGAAAAATTGCCTTGCCGCCTTGCGGGGACAGTGACAAGATGGAATGTACAGAATTCTGTAATCCAGATTCCAGGAGTCGACCATGGGCTTTTCCGCCAGCGATGTGGTGCCCTTCACCCTTGCACGCGCCAACCTCTCCGAGTTGGCCGACCAGGCGAAGGCCGGCGCCGAGAAGATCATCACCAAGAACGGCGAGAGCTACGTTGCGCTAATCGACGCCGACCGGCTGGACTACTATCACCGGCTGGAGCGCGAGCGCATCCATCTGCTGTTGATCGATGATGCCAAGCGCGGCCTGGCCGACATCGCCGCCGGTCGCACGGTCGAAGCGGACGTGGCCATCGGCCAGCTGCAGCAGCGACGCGCGGCAACCAGTGCATCCAACGCGGCAAGCGCTGGCAAGCGCGCGGCCAAGAAGCGTAGTTGACCGTTGTACCGGGTCGAACTGACCGCGAGCTTCCTCTCGTGCCTGGACGCCATCGAAGCGTTCTTGCTGGAAGCCGAGGCCGGTGCCGCCTTCGACGACCTACTCGCCGAGTTGCGCGCCACGGTCATCCCGAACCTGCGCCGTTTCCCACGCATAGGCCGGCGCCATCTGGACAACCCACCGCAGTCGGCCGAGGCATTGGCGCAGTTGGCCGCGTTGCCGGTGGGCGCGCCCGATGCATTGCGCAATTACCTGCATGGCGACTACCTGATGCTCTACACGGTGGTGGAAGCGTCCGCCTCCACCACCGCCACCGCCACGGTGTATTTGCTCTCCATCCGGCACCACCGGCAGCTGTCGTTCGACTTCGCAAGGCTGTGGCCCGGAGGATGATGGCGGCCGGCGGGAACGTGCACCCTACCGCCCGTGCTCGTTCATCCTCGGCCGCGGGGGGATCGCAGGCGGAGTCATTGCCTGCGTCCCTGTTCACTCGCGCTCACTTGGCCGGAACGCGCTGGTACTCGTCGCTGCCGGTGCGCAGGTGGCCATTAGCCTGATCGATGGCGAAGTTCACCGTTTCGCCGTCGTTGGAGACCTGCAGCACGTCGTCCTTGTAGATGGCCGGGTAGCTCTCGGTCTTGGGCTTGCGGCTGAAGAACCGCGGCGTGGTGTTGCGCACCATGAAGGACTCGCCGTTGTGCTCGATGTCCATCACGTCGTCCTGCGAGTGCACGTTGACCCAGTGGCCGACGAACTTCTCGCCCTCCACCTTGGCGCAGCCGGTCATCAGCATCGCCGCGGCCAGCGCGGCACCCATCCACTTCGTCATGTCCAGCTCTCCGGTGTTGAAATCGGCGCAAGGATGATGAGTTTCGGATGTATGGGAGGTCAACATTACAGGCGTAAAAGGCGCCAATCGTGCCGAAAGCGCAAGTGCGCCAAGCGGGCAGCGGTGCTTTCAACGCGACGGTGGGACGTCCCGCGGGCGAACGCGCCCAGCGCGTGACGTTCTCGCTCGACCCAGCAACCAAGAGCCGTCGATGACGCGGGCGCCGTCGTTGCCCGCAGCGCAGGCGTGCAGCTCCTACGCCGGCACGCTACGGCAACGCAGCCCGGAGACGGGCGGCCAGCGCAACGCGCTGCTGGGTGGCATAGCGCACTTTCTGCCCCCCATACAGACCGTCGTTCGCGTAGCGCGGGAACACGTGCAGATGGTAGTGCCACACATCCTGATTGCCGGCCGGCCCGTTGTGTTGGCGCGTGGAGATGCCTTCGCAGCCGAAGGCCGCCAGCATCGCGTGCGCCAGGCGCCGCGTGGCGCAGAAGACCTCGCGGCCCAGCTCGTCGGGCATGTCCAGCACGTTCTCGTAGTGGCCACGCGGGATCACCAGGCAGTTGCCGTGGATGCCGGCGTAGTGGTGCGTCGGTACCAAGGCGAACACGTTGGCATCCACCAGCACAACGGCCGATTCCGGCGCAGGCGAGGGCAGCGTGGCGGCGATACCGCAGAACGGACAGTCGTACCCGGGGGGAGCGTGCTGCATGAGGCGCAATGGCGAAGAGAACCCACTGTGGGGCGGGAACGGATTCTGTGGCGGGCTTTGGCGACGCGTCAATCGGACAACCGGCTGATGGGCAGGTGCCGATATCTATAGCGCCCGCGCAGTGGATGTTGGCCGGGGAGAGTGCATGCTGTGGCGATAGTGTGATCTGGCAGTTTGTCTACCTACGCGGATGCCAAGGACGGAAAAATGCGACCAGCGCGATGGAGAACACAGCTCAATGGACGGCACTGAAGGCCAGGAAACGATGGCAACGAATAGACCAAGGCCAGGTGAATTTTCATCCTTGAGCCGGGCGCGCGCAGAAGAAAGTGCTGGGTTCTGCGCACCTCTTCCTTATGCCATACCAAGGCATGCGGCACCACGCGATCGAGCAGCAGACCCTGGCGCATAGCCAGCCGCTGAAGATGCTGGCGGACTTCGGGAGGTTCGACATGGATTCGTCGTCCAACCTTATCAATATGCCCAACAACAGGACGTTGGCTCACAGCCTGTGAGTTTCGCCCCATAGCGGTGGCCTTATCAGGGACTGCTGCAGCGGGTTGAAAGGCGTTCTCGACAATCTATACATTGACCACTAAAGATATGCGGGACGCGTTAGCAGGCGACCCGGAGTCATTGGATCGCATCGTGGTCAAAGTCCAGCGGCTGGGCGACACCAAGGCCGCTCGTACCGGTTTGGCTTGAAATCTTCCAGAGAGGCTACTAACCAACGATATATCGATAGCAGAAAAGCGCTTTGCAGGCTAATGTATCATTTGTGCCGTGTCTTTACATTAAGGCGTCAATAAGTTTATCATCTATAATTTTTATTATGACGTGAATTGCGAGAAGAGTTAAATAGCCATGAATCAAAAAACTGTCGGACTAGGCGTTCTGGCGATAGCCACCGTCGTGGGCCTTGTGTGGATGCAGCGTATCGGGAAGGATGAAGGTGTAGAAGCGAATATTGGGAACGCTGCCCCGGCTGTATCCTCCGATGTTTCGCATTCTACCGACCCCATTCCAAGCTCCAAAGCTGTTTTATCTAGCGACTCCCCGAAAAAAAAATCAGTCAGGCATCCTTTTCCAGAAGTCCCTCGAACACGAGAGGGGCTGAGCTTTAAGGATGATCCGTCCTTTGCGGAAAGTAGAGCTGAGCAGCAGTGGTTGGATCGTCATGGTTATCCCAATGAAAAGCAATGGGAAGCTTATATGCTTGCCCCAGATGCACTTTTGAAGCAGGCGGCTGAAGCCGGTGATATGGCTGCTCAAGCAATGCTTGATGCAAGATTGCTTCCCGTCGATAGACAAGCTTAGCAGCGCCTTGTTGAAGCGGGCGCTGAAGGAAATTTGTTTGCGTTGACCATGCTCGCCTCTTATCAAGGTGGAAGCAACGGTGGAGACCCTGTGGCGGCGTACGCTTTGTCGCGCGTCACGGAAATGCGAGGTGACACACGGGCTGGAATAACAAGGGATTTGATGATAACTAAGCCGCTTTCAAATGAGCAAAGGATGCTGGGTGAAGCAGAGGCGCTACGTCTGAATGAGGCTATCGAAAAGATCTATATAGCAAAACATGGGGTTGCTCCATCTCTGGATAAACGCCCAATTGGGGTTAAATAACAGGTTCGGCTTTCAATTAAGGATGATACAGTGGAATTGAAAAAATTCAGCATTATTGCTTTATCTTTGGGTGGGCTCGTTGTATTGCCTATGCGTGCTCTGAGCTTCGAATGCCTCCGTTAAAGCCTATCGAAGTCTCCACGGAATTGCCGAAATTCAGCAATTATTCCAATCCGGCTAATGCAGCTTTCATGAAAAACTTTATGCGCCGCATCGAAAATTTTAGGCAGAAGTAATTGGGTTGATAATTCTTACAAGGGATATGTGGCGTATACAGTCAGTATGTTGATGTATACGGGGCGCGCGATAATATACATCGAGAAGCCATGTGGAAAAACAGCGCAACAAGTTACTGAAGAGCTTCAGCAGCAAGCAACAAGTGGGGGCGGTGGTGGTGGCGGGGGCGGTGGATCCACTGGTAGTGGTGGTGGCATTCTGATTGGTGGTGGATGCTATGGAAGCTGCGGTGGGAAGATGCCCGTTGTGGACGTTGGTGATCCGGAGCAAGTAGGATAGATCCTGAGTATTTCATGCTGGGCTTTTCCTAAGCCCAGCTGCTACATTTTTGCAAATATAGAGTAAGAGGAAATATGCTTTTCAAACAGATATTTCCTCTGGCCCCATTGTTTCGAGCGAGGGCTGCCGGCTTGTCGCCTACCTGTGCCCCGCGGGCATCTGGACCATCGGCTACGGCCACACCGGCAAGGATGTCTACGCCGGCCTGAAGATCACTCAGGAACGCGCGGAGGCGCTACTGGCGGCCGACCTGGCCGCTGCCGCGACCATCGTCCGCAAGTACGTCCGCGTGCCCCTCACAACGCCACAGGAGGCCGCTCTGGTGTCCTTCGTGTTCAACGTCGGCTGGGCACGGTTCTCTGGCTCCACCCTCGTGCGCCTGTTGAACAAGGGCGACTACGCCTGCGTCCCCGCGCAGCTCGCGCGATGGAACAAGGGCACGGTCAAGGGCCAGCTTGTTGTGCTGCCCGGCCTGGTCACCCGCCGCGCTGCCGAAGGTGCTCTGTGGGGCTTCGGATGAAGCGCCGAGTCCGCAACTTCGCCGTCGAACTGACGGCCGGGCTGGCGCTAGCTTATGGCTTGTACGCCCTGCTAAGGCACATAGTGTGATCGTCCTCCATCTTCTTGGCGGGCTGTGTGCGGCTTCTCTAGTCATTGCACACTCGGCCCTGCTGCGCGCCACTGGCAATAGCTCACGCAGCCCGGTCGATTTGGTAGACAGCAGGCTTTGCGTGTTGCGACAGGAAGCGGATTCTATTAGATTGACAGGCAGACACGTCTGTCATGGAAGATCGCCTCAATGAACCTGAAAATGACTATGCTTAAAGCGGCACTTGCTCTTCAGTTGATCGCACTACCGTTTTTCGCAAGCGCTGCGGTTTCGTCGCAAGTCGTCGTAACGGAATCGACTTATTCGGCAACGTCTTCCGAAACGCAGCAGGTCGTACTCTGGCTGCAACAGCATACTGCGCGCGTTAACGGCCGCCCGGTCGGAGACTTCAATCAAATAGGCGACATCACCGTTGCGCACAGCCGTGAAACCGCTTCGGACGGCCTTGCGCACCTTCAGTCACCAGGGGACAGTCCTCCAACAGATTTGCCGATCCACGCACAACCCGGCGATACGTACTCGGTCAGCTCGTGCTCCAAGAGCGTCAGTCAAACCTGGTCATTTGTATTCGTTAACAATTCCAGCGGCGGCTCCTGGAAGCTGGTTGATTACAAATACAATACGAAAGCTTGCTCAGGCTCGTCAGATTGATTAGAGATTTGGAGTCGCCGCTCTTGAGAGAGACAGTGCCACTTCAAGGAACGGGCCTAACGGCCCGTTTTCTTTATCTGCAGTCACCTTAGACACCGAGGCGTTCAAGCTCACCCGAAGAAAGCCGAAGCTCCCGAAGGTCTCTTGAAGTGAACTGGCAGTGGCACATGGACGTGCCGCGGTCGGCGCGGAGACAAACCCCGTGAAGGAATATATCCCCAGATAGGGCTTTATCCTACAATGGGAGCATTCTGCCCTAGAATAACTATTAAGAGCACCCATAGTTCCACTTTCAGTGGAACTACAAGGGGTTTATCTAGTTCAACCTGTTGTGGTCAAGTTTTGGTGGACACGTGGATAGGGGGTTTCAGGTAGTGGCTTTCTCGTAGTCGGCTGGAGATCGATAGCCGAGGGTGGAGTGCAGGCGGTGGGTGTTGTAGAAGCCGACGATGTAGTGGGTGATATCGGCGATGGCCTCGTTGGGGTTGGTGTAGCGACGCTGCCAGACGCGCTCCATTTTCAGGCTCAGGAAGAACCGCTCCATTACCGCGTTGTCCCAGCAGTTGCCCTTGCGGCTCATGCTGGCCACCAGCTTGTGCTTGGTCAGCAGGTCGCGGTGGGCCTGGCTGGCGTACTGGCTGCCGCGGTCGCTATGCACGATCAGCCCCGGCTTGGGCTGGCGCGGGGCAATGGCCATCTGCAAGGCGGTACAGACCAGCTCGGCCGGCATGGTCGGTGCCATTGCCCAGCCCACCACCTTGCGCGAGTACAGGTCCAGCACCGCGGCCAGGTACAGCCAGCCGCGCTCGGTGCGGATGTAGGTGATATCGGCCACCCAGGCCTGGTCGAGGGCGTCCGGGTTGAAGCGCCGATCCAGATGGTTGTCCGCCACCGGCATCTCGTGTCGGCTGTCGGTGGTATGGACGAACTTGCGCCTCCAGCGCGCCTTCAGTCCCTGCTGCTTCATCAGGCGGCGGACTCGATGGCGACTGGCGGGCAGACCCTGGGCCTTCAGGCTCGCGCTCAGCCGGCGGCTGCCATAGTTGCCGCCGCTGGCCTGGAACGCCGTCTGCAATGGCGCAGCGAGCGTGCACGCCCTCGGTGCTGAGCGCCGCCGACGGGCCGCATACAGCCCCGAGCGGCTCACGCCCAGCAGCTGGCACAGCCGGGCGGTTGCGGCCTTCTCCTGCCACTGATCGATCATCTGCTGGATCATTTCAGTTCCCGGGCGAAGAAGGCCGATGCTTTTTTTAACAAGCTGTTGTCCTCACGCAGTCGCTGGTTCTCCCGTTCCAACTCACGGATGCGTTGCTGCTCGGGGGTCAGGGGCCGACCTTGCCCAGGCTGGCCGGCATGCTCGGCCTCGTATTGGGCCAGCCAGCGACGCACGGCGCTATCGACCAAGTCCAGGTCGCGGCACACCTGACCCACGCTCAGGCCTTGGTCGCGGATCATTTGCACCACCTGCAGCTTGAAGGCGGTATCGAAATTTCTACGGATACGGGGCGTCATGTCGTTCAAAGTCCTCGCTGGGGATGATCATCCCCTATCGAGGTGTCCACGAGAATTAGACCAGGACAGTACGACAAACTTCCCAACCACCCTACGGATGAGGAGCAGTAAGCCATGAAGACTTTCGTTGCCGCACTGGGGGTTGTCGCCCTTGCGATTGCTCCGCTGGTGTCGACCGCCGCAACCCCTCGCGCCACCGCGAGCGCTGAAAAGCAACTGTGGGCATTCTCCGAGAGGCTTGCGCTGGCCCTTCCCGGCGATGGCAGGGACGTCCTGAAGATCGTTTCGGCTTCCTCTGATTCCGTCGCTACGCCAGCTGGGTTGGAGCACCGCGAAGCATCCAGGGAGATCGCCCCATCGTTGTTCGCGTCTAACGTCGTGGTGGTGACGACGCCCGACAACCAAACCGATTCGGCATCCTTCGACGTGACCGGGAGTTGCGTCTCGATGGCAGCGCTGCGCAACCGGTATCCGAGCCTCATCGTGATGGACTACGCCCGCGGCGACAACGAGCACGCAACCTACACCTTCGGCGCACAGGTCGGCGATGCCATCGTCGCCTACTCGTTTCCAGCCAAAAAGCTGGACTGCATGAGCCGCGTGGCTGTCACGCCCGCGAAGGTAACGAAGAGCAAGCTCGGGATTCAGTAGTCCCTGAAAGATGAATCGGCTCGCCCCTGCAAGGAATCGGGAAGCAGCAGAAGCCGCCAGCCATCCGCTGGCGGCTTTTTACATATTATGCTCGAGGCATTGGGATACGAAGCTAGAGAAAATAATCTCTTAAGAAGATACTTATCCCGCCCGATTTCTTGTTGAGGCTAGGCGTAAATATCTGCTTTTTGGATATCCGAAAGCGCGCGCTACGGTGGTTGCGCGGACACCCCGTCCGCCCACGTCGAGGACGGATGCCATGACGACTTCGAAAGCCCGCACCACCGCCGCCCCGCGGCACACCGCGCCAGCGGCCACGCCGCAGCCGCAGGAAGAGCCCTTCACCTTCGGCGTCACCCTGCAACAACTTGACCAGTTCCACGCGCTGTTGCGCACCATCACCGCGCAGAGCGACATGGTGGCGGTGTGCAGCGGGGCGCCGCTGGACGACAAGAGCGTGTCGATCCTGGGCGAGAGCATCTTCACGGCCGCCCGCGCGGTGCGCGGGATCGTGGACGAGATCCACGCACAGCGGCTGGGCGGCGATGGCCTGGCGCCGGTATCGCAGGGGGAGCCGCGTCATGCGTAAGCCGCCTTCCCGTCCCGCCGCCACCTCGCGCAAGCGTGCGCCGCGCCAGACAGCGCGATTTCGCGACTGGACCATCGTGGAGCCATCGCTCACGCCGATGCTGACGCCCGAGCAGATCGCCGCCGACCTTGCCGCCGAGGAGGCCCGCACGCCGCGCGCACCACGCCGCTCGCGCCCGCCGCAGCGCTGCAAGATGGGCTACGGCTATTACCCGGCCAGCAACCAGGTGGTGCCGGCGCTGCGCCTGCGCGGGCGCTGGCTGGAACAGCTGGGTTTCGCCATCGGCAGCACGCTGCGCATCGAGGTGCGTGCCGGCGAACTGGTGGTGCGCGTGGCCGACGCGGACTGACGCGGCAGGCCGCCATCGGGTGCAAGGCCGCTGCACCGTTCGCAGGAGGGGAGGGCAGCAAACCGCGTCGCGATTGTTCCTGCGCCCTCGCCATTTCCTCTCCTTCCGCACCCGCGCTCCGGCCGCGCGTCCATGCTAGCGTTCCGCTACCGAGAGCAGGCAGGCCACAGGAGCAGGGCATGCAGGTCGATCCGATACGCGAGGGTGTCGCGGTGCCACGTGGCAGACCCGCCGCCCGCGTGGGGTGGGCGCTGCTGTGGCTGGCGCTTGCCGCGTCCGCGGCCGTGTTCGTCCGCCACGTCTACCTGAATACGTCCCGCTGGATTCGCCCGCTTACACCATGTTTCTCACCCGCCGCGGCTGGCTGTGGTGCCACCTGGGCGGCGGTGCGGTCGGCATCGTGCTCGGCACGCTGCAGTTCGCTACGCAGCGCTGGCGCCGGCATGCGTGGGTGCATCCTTGGGTGGGGCGGGCCTACTTCGCCGGCATGTTGGTGGCGATGCTCGGGGCGAGCGTGTTGATCGTCACGTCGCCGGCACCGATGCCGATCCGCGTGGCCTTCGCCGCGACCGAAGCGGCATGGCTGGTGGTGGCGTCCGCGGGATTGCTGGCCATTCGCCGCGGTCAGGTGGCGCTGCACCAGCGCTGGATGGTGCGGGCGTATCTGGTGACCCTGGCGCCAATGGTGTTCCGCATCGCACTCTACAGTGCGGTGGATGCCGGCATGGTGCCGTCGCCGAACATGATCGCGGCGCTGTTATGGGGCAGTTGGGCGGTGCCCCTGTTGGTGGACGCGCTGGGCCGTCGGGTGGCCGGTGCCGCAATACGCGGCGCGCGAGCGGCCGCGGTCCGGGCAGAGACCGGCTAGCGCACACTGCGGTCGGCGCTTCCCGAAGCGAGGCGCCGGCGGGTCTTGGCGGCTTTCACTTCCGGGGTCCAGGCGAACACGCCGAGCCTACCGTAGAACGCCGCCGTCGCCTCGGTGTCGAGGTGGTGGCGGTCGGGGCACAGCACCAAGCCGCGGTCGATCCGATGTGTCTCCGTTTGCGTCCATGCGACTCCTATCCCAGATTCAATTTAAACATGGCGCCGGAATCAGCCGTTATCGGCATCGCCGGTCGCCTGCTTTCGACGTCGCACCGCTCCAGCCGTGATGCTGACGATGTGCTGCCATGAAGTGCGCTGTATCCCATCTTTTTTCGCTGTCCACCGCGCGAGCGTGTTCCGGCCAATCGCGCCGGCGAGCAATTCGTTCGTTGCATCACTTCTTCGGTTGTCGCGATCAACCAGGCAGCGTCTGGCGGTTTATTGGTCTGTCTGACTCAAGCAAAGAGACGTCGCAATGCAAAAACTGAAACGGATATTGACGTGTTCCAGTTCTATCACTTCTCCCAGCTCTCCTCCGGCCCACCGCGATGCCGAGGAAAGCAGCGATCGCAGGCAAGGGCCCGCTGCATCTGGCGACACGCGGTTTGACGCGCTCGCTGAGAGGCCAATACGGGCTTACACGCAAGGATTTGAGCGGTCCTCTCCAGAACACCAGCTGCGTAACCGGATCAATAAGAAATTGCTGCCAAAAATCAACGATCTTGTCGAAATCTGCAAGCATTTTGAAAACGGAAGTGCTCCAGAGTACGGAATAGCGCTGGAGTTACAGAAACAGCTGGAGATGCGCAGTCAAGGGCTGCTCCAAGATGAGGATGGCATGCTGATCTGCGGCGGCGACGAATTGGACGAGGCCATTTGCCAACTTGAAAAACAAGTTGAGCTCTACTTCGACAGCGACCCAGACACACCACCGCCGACATTGCGTCCTCGGTTGTCTGCGGCGGATGCGCCAGTTCACGCAGATACGCCAGTTCGCTCACGTCGGCCATCCGTCCGGCCATTCGTGCAGAAAGTGGCACCGGTGAGGCGGCCTGGATCGGATGCCAATATCGACAAGGAGGTCATGGAGGCCGCCTTGAGTCTGGTAAAAGTTGAGTGTCAGACGTCTAGGGCGATGGAAGACGAAGAAAATATAGTGAATGCCAAGGTTGTAGATTTTCTCGAGGCCATCAAAGAAAATAAAATGGTGAATATGCTGGTTGTGATCAGGGCCAAGGAAGCCAACATGGAAACCAACGGCGACGCCGTCGAGTTGGTAAATGCCCTGAAGCACCTCGTCAAGCGGCTCCCCAACCTTTTGAAGTGATAAAGCCCGGTAAGGGACATGAGACACGGCGGCCGCGCCTCCGGTCCAGGTCGATGCGATGTCCAACTTCGATTGGCGCAACGCCCGATCGCCGCCCGCAGTGCGCGACAGCGATAAAATGCGCGGCATGATCGCAGGCGCGGGGGGAGGGGCGCGCCTGCGATCATGCCGCGACTTAGCGGTACTGACTTCAGCGGTACTTGTCGAACAACTCCTGGCGCACGGCGATGGTGCAGGCTTCCTTGGTCAACAGGTGCTCGAGCGCGCTGTTGTCGTTGGGATTGCCGGAACCCAGGTCGAGCATGGACACCTGATTGCTGCCGCGGGCCTTGAACGCGGCGATGGCGGTTGTGGCGTTCTTCAGTGGCACGGTGGCGTCGTTGTCCGAGCCGCACAGCAGGGTCGGGGTCCGCGGCGTCCAGGACAGCAGGTCGTTGCGCTCCAGGTCGCGCAGGAACGGGGCGTTGGGGTTGCTGGCGAAGTCGTTGTAGAAGCCCGGCTGGAAGTAGCTGCGCACCTTGTCGACGCCGGGCAGCGTGTCGCCGAGCGCCAGGTCGATCAGGCTCAGCTTGCCGGGGAACAGCGCTTCCACCTTGCTGGCCCACGGATCCTGGAACACCTGCGACGGGGCGAGGTAGATGTTGTGGTAGGTGCGCTGCATGCCGATCACGGCGTAGCTGCTCAGCACGATGCCGAAGGTGCTCTCGCCCACCGCATTGCGGCCGCTCCAGCTGTCGCGGAAGGTCTGGCTGAGCGCATACGGGCCGGAGATCGGCGCACTGGCGACCAGTTGGAACTCGTTGGACAGGTGCGCTTCGATCTCGCGCTGGGTGGCCATGGCGGAATGCCCGCCCTGCGAGAAGCCGGTCAGCATGACCTTGCCCGACAGCGGCGTGTTGAGCCGCTGCAGTAGCTGGCGCGCGGCGCGCAGGGCGTCGATGGAGGCGCTGGCTTCGGATGCGGCGTGCAGGTACGGGTGGAACCGATAGTTGGACTGGCCGATGCCCAGGTAGTCGCTGCTGACCACCACGTAGCCCTGGGTGGCGAGGTGGGTGACGATGGTGTCGTCGCCCTTGGCGTCGCGGATCTCCTTGGCCTGTTCGGCGTGGCGCAGCGACTCGGTGCCCTGGCTGTAGCTCAGCAGCGGGAAGGGGCCGGTGCACTGGCTGCCGCCCGGCACCAGCAGCGTCCCGGAGGCCGTGGCCGGTTCGCCTTCGACGCCGATCGTGACGTAGGTAAACTCTGCCACGCGCACGTCGCATTTGGCCTGGTCACTGGACTGGGCGTTGGCCAGCAGTGTGCCGATTGCCTGGCGGGTGTAGTTGCTCAGGATGCTGCTCTTGAGCAGCGTGCCGCGTGCCGGTGCCGCCGACGCGGCCAGGGGCAGGGCCGCCGCCGCAACGCCGATCACGGAAAGCGCGCACAGCGCCAGCCGGTTGCACAGTAGGGCCATGGAAAACATCCTCGCAGTTGAATCCCGATGACTTGGGGTGAGTAGGGCGCAAACTCTACTACGGCAACGTGGGTGTTTTTTGCGACAACCAGGGAAGGATTTATCTGCGGTATTGATTCGCGCAATCATTGGAAGATTATCGGGACGCATGCCACCGATGAAACGTGCGGCGTGTCGGCGGCGTAGCGTGCGCTGCGCGACAGCGGTGCAGCGATTTGCGGAAAATCCGCATGTTTTCACGGGGATTTTGCCCAATTCCGGCCAATTCGCGAAATGGCCCCGGATCGGCGGTTTGCCAGGATCCAATATTTCAGTATTGGATAATCATGGGTTTAAAGATAACCGCGGTGCGTCGCCGGATAATATGGCATCCGTTGCGCGCTGGCACCGAGTGGTTGCGTCGGTCGGGAAGCGACGCGGCAGCAAGGTGGCAATGTCGCTTGTCGCGCAGATGGCTGCCTGACTGCGCCGCACCGATGACGGTGGTCGGTGCGGGCGGATGCGGCGTGGCTGTTGGAGGCGATGCGAAAGACGTGCGACCGGCGCGCCGCCATCGAGCGCGCGCCGGCCGGACGAATGGGGTTACCGCACCTTGTACAGCACCGCCGCGCCGGGCTTCGGCTCGAACATGGGGACGGTCTGCTGCTTGAGCGCGGTGCCCTTGGCGTCCCACACCAGGGTCTCGGCGGGGTATTCCTCGTTGCGGGTCATGCTGTCGATCTGTTTGACGATCACCGCCGAACCGGCTTTCACTTCGGGGTTCCAGGCGAACACGCCGAGCCTGCCGTAGAACACGGCCGGCGCGTCGGCGTCGAGGCGACGGTCGGGGCACATCACCAGGCCGCGGTCGAGCATCACGCGCAACGCGCCGACCGGCACGGCGTTCACGGTGGGCGCGGTGCGGTCGGTACTGTGGCCAGGGCAGACATTGGCCGAGCGGAGCAGCATGTCCTCGACCACTTGCCGGTCGGACTGGGCGAAGGCCGGCAGGGCGGCGGCCGACAGGGCGAGCATTGCGACAGTGGACTTCCAGTGCACGTGACACCTCCTAATTGAATGAATTCTCCAGACGTCGCGGTTGGCCACGCTGCACAGGTGCGGCGCTGCCAGGGACGCGCCGGCACTCTAGCAACCGGAACGATGGGGAATTGCAAAAGGCGCGTGATGGCGCGATGCCCAACTCCGCGAGGCGCTTTCGCGCCGGACCCTCACCCCAACCCCTCTTCCGAGGGCCTGATTAGCGCTGTGTCTCAGCTGGTGATGCTGCCTTGGTTTAGAAATGCAGGTTCTTCAGTGAGATACGGCGATGACGCTCAATCGGATCCAGTTCCAAAAGGGGCTTTCGATTCCGGCTTTTCTGAGCCGCTACGGCTCCGAGGCGCAATGTGTCGAGGCCTTGGTTCAGGCCAGGTGGCCCAATGGCTTCGTGTGTCCGCAGTGCGGACACACGCATGCCAGTGGCTTTGAGCGGGGACGCCAGCACCTGTGGCAGTGCGCGCGCTGCCGGGTACAGACCAGCTTGACCGCCGGCACGCCCATGGCAGACACCAAGCTTCCCTTGCGGGTGTGGTGGCTGGCCATCTATCTGGTGAGCCAAGCCAAGAACGGAATTGCTGCGCTGGAACTGGCTCGGCAACTGGGCGTGTGCTATCGCACTGCATGGCGGATCAAGCACAAAGTGATGTCGGCGATGGCCGATCGTGAGCAGTCACGCCGGCTCGACGGAGAGGTCCAGATCGATGATGCCTATCTGGGCGGCGAACGCGCCGGTGGTCCAGGCCAACCGCAGTGGCGCAATAAAGTGCCGTTTATTGCAGCGGTTTCCCTGCATCAAGGGCGCCCGCGCTATCTCCGCCTGGATGTGGTCTCCAGCTTCCGAAGAAGCGTCGTGCACACGTGGGCTCAGCAGGCACTGGCACCGGGCACCCATGTCGTCAGTGATGGGCTGACAGCGTTCACCGGTGTGGGCTGGGCAGGCCTGACCCACGATGCCATCGTGACCGGAAGCGGCCGCAAAGGCGTCCAGCAGCCTCGTCTGCGTTGGGTCAATACGATCCTGGGCAATCTCAAAACGGCGCTTAGCGGCACCCACCATGCGGTGGACTTCCCCAAATACGGCGCGCGCTACCTGCATGCGCATGCCTACCGCTTCAATCGCCGCTTCAACCTGGCCGCCATGGTGCCGCGCCTGGCCAGTGCCCTGGCCGGCGCGGGAAGGCTCACAGAGCAGCAACTGCGTACGACAGCTGAGACACAGCGCTAATCAGGTTCCGAGGGGAGGAGGGGCTATTTGTACGGCCCCGGGCCGCGCCAGACCAGTTCGCCCTGCTTGTAGACCTGCAGCATGGTGATGACCTCGCGGGCGTCGCCGATGGCCTTCAGTTCCGGGGAGTCCGGCGGCAGCGCACGGCATTTGCCGGAGCCGCGCTTCATCGCGAGTTCCAGCGGGCAGGCCATGCGGTATTGGGTGCCGGGCAGCAGAATGAAGAATTCCTTCATGCCCTGGTCCATCCAGGCGCGCAGCAGGGTTTCGCTGCGCAGGTCGTAGTAGACCAGGTAGCCGCCCAGTTCCATGCTCGGGCCGGCGTCGCTGGGGTCGCCGCGGCGGCCGCCACGGCCGCCGCCGTCGCGCACCAGCCCGGCCTCGTTGGGGCCGAGGTCCTGGTCGATCGCGCCCGGCGGGCGTCCGGTCCAGGTCTCGCGGCGCTGGGTCGGTTCGGGTTCGCTGGCGGCGGCCTGGGTCTGTTGCTGCGCGGCCGGGTCCGGTTGCGGCGGTGCCGGCTGCTCTGCCGGCGCGGTCGCGGGCAGAGCCGGCGCGCTGGCGGCGGCGACCGGATCGGGCGGCGGTACCGGGTCGTCGGCCTGCGCGACCAGGGTGGACTGGACCGGCGAGGTCGCCGGCCGTGCCTTGGCCGGTGCGGGTGTGTGCTTGGGCTGCGGGCTGGGCGGCGTCTTGACCGGTGGCACGGGCTGGCGTGTGGCGCCGATGAAGTCCACCTTGGTCCGGCCGCCGCTGGCCGCGCCTTGCGGCGTGCTCATGGTGGGCGGGTCGGCCAGCAGCAACAGCAGCAACATCAGCAGGTGCAGCACGGCGCTGACGATTGCGGCAATCCAGGGGTCCAGGCGTTCGACCCAGGATGTGGCCCGGGGGGCCGCGCGATGCGACGCGTTGCTCATGCCGCCGCGGCTGCGTCGGGAGTGCGGGCCTTCATGGGGGGTCTGCAGGGTGCGGCCGGTGGGGGCGCCATCGTAACGCGTGCGAGGCTCTGTTCCTTTGTCGGGCCGCAGCACGCTTAACTGCTGTTGGCGCTGTCGGCATGACCAGGCGGCCGATCCGGCGTAACCGCCGGTTCCACGCGCAGGGGTCCGCTTTCGCGGCGCCAGGCCGGCGTGGCGCTGCCTTCGTCTTGGGTGCGATGTTCATGGGCAACGCCCGCCATCCGCTTCAAGAAGACGAACTGCTGCTGCGGTCCACGCCGAAGGCCGCGGCGTGGCCCTGCCTGGCCTTGCCCGCCACGGCGAGCGCCAGGGGGCCGATGCGTCGCATGCTCCGCGTGGAGCGCACGCTTGCCGGCCAGCCGTTGCCGGCCACGCTGGCGCCGGATGGGCGCGGCCGGGTCGATGGCAGAGCGGGCGGCGGCCGCGCGCAGGCTGCGCACCTGCGCGATCAGCGGCATCGTGCGCCGTTCGATCCGCTGGATCGGTTGCAGGATGGCCTGTTCCTGCGGTCGGCGGAGGCGCCGAGCAGGGCGTTCAGCGGTTGCCCCGCGCGCGCGTAGTCGGCGGCGAGCGCGTCGATGGCGTGCTCGGTCGCCTGCCGGCTCGCCGGGTCGTCCAGCAGCACCACGTCGCGCAGGGCGATGGCGCGGTCGTGCACGCTGCCGCGGAAATTGATCGCATAGCGCTGCTTGACGCTGTTGACCTGGTTGATGGCGGTCAGGCGTTGGTCGATGCTGTGCACGCGCTGGATGCCGACGAAGGTGAGCAGGATCATCAGCACGATGATGGCGAGGAAACCGAGCGCGAGGCGCTGGCCGATGCGCAGATTCGAGAAGAGGTGCATGGGGGCGGGGAACTGGGCGAAGGGGAGGGGTGGCGGCCGGCGGGCAACTGGGTTGCCGCGCCCTCACGGCGCCTACGTTGAGGTAACCCCGCAGTAGCGGCGTCGCACGGGCGAACTGAAGCGCCCCAGCGGCGCGGCCCATGGGCCGGGGTGCGTGGCATCCGTGACGGTGGTCACGACAGGGTCCTCGCCTGCGTCTGCCTATACTCGCCCGGTGTCCATCAACAGGTTATGCGCATGCACGCATCCTCTGGGTCCAACGCCAGCGCCGCGCCCGGCAGCCTCCGCCGCTCGGTGTCCAATACGCTCAAGGGCTCGGCCGGCAACCTGGTCGAGTGGTACGACGTCTACGTCTATTCGGTGTTCGCCACCTACTTCGAGTCGCAGTTCTTTTCGAAGGAAGACAAGAACGCCACGATGTTCGTGTGGGCGATCTTCGCGATGACCTTCCTGATGCGGCCGATCGGCGCGTGGTATTTCGGCCGCTTCGCCGACCGCTACGGCCGGCGCCTGGCGCTGACCATCTCGGTGTCGCTGATGGCGCTGTGTTCGTTCGCGATCGCGGTGACGCCGACGGTGGCCACGATCGGCATTGCCGCGCCGATCGTGCTGTTGCTGGCGCGGCTGCTGCAGGGCTTTGCGACCGGCGGCGAGTACGGCACCAGCGCCACCTATATGTCCGAAGCGGCGATCCCGGGCCGGCGTGGCTTCCTGTCCTCGTTCCACTATGTGACCCTGGTCGGCGGCCATGTGCTGGCGCAAACCACGCTGCTGGCGATGTTGCATTTCGCCGACAAGGGCTGGGTGTCCGAATGGGGCTGGCGCCTGGCGTTCGGCCTGGGCGGCATCGGCGCGCTGGTGGTGTTCTGGCTGCGCCGCACCATGGACGAGTCGCTGGGGTCGGACGCCATCGCCGAGGCCAAAAAGGGCGGGGCGCGCGCTGCCGGTTCGTTGCACGAGCTGTTCGTGCACCAGTGGCGGCCGCTGTTGCTGTGCTTCCTGGTGACGGCGGGCGGCACCATCGCCTTCTACACCTACTCGGTCACCGGGCCGAAGATGATCCAGACCGCGTTCGCTGGCGACGACGTGATGGCCGGCACCCTCATCAATCTGGTGGCGCTGACCGTGCTGATGCTGATGCAGCCGGTCGGCGGCTGGCTGTCGGACATCGTCGGGCGCAAGACGCTGCTGGTGTTCTTCGGCATCGGCGGCGTGCTCTACACCTGGTTCCTGGTGCTGGAACTGCCCAGGCAGAGCGACTGGCTGACCGCGTTCGCGATCCTGACCGGCGGCTTCGTGATCCTGACCGGCTACACCTCGATCAATGCGGTGGTCAAGGCCGAACTGTTCCCGACCCACATCCGCGCGCTGGGCGTGGGCCTGGGCTACGCGCTGGCCAACTCGGCCTTCGGCGGCACCGCGCCGCTGCTGTACCAGGCCTCGCTGAAGACCGGCCACGTGACCACCTTCGTCTGGTATGCCACCGCGGTGATCGCGGTGTCGCTGGTGGTGTACATCGTCTTCCTGAGCAACAAGGGCGCGAACTGGCTGGACGACGAGCGCGCGATGCGCGAGCGCCGGGCCGCGAAGGCGGCGGCCCGGCCCGGCTGAGGCCGGCAGCGCCTGCACGGGCGTGGCCTGGTCGCGCCCGTGCCGCGGCGCGCTGCAAGCCCGCCGGCAGGGGCCGCCGTCGCAGTTTCGGCGGCGCGCGTGCGACTCGGGTACCATGCAGCCCCACTCACGGGCGCGTTCGCTCATGGCCGATTCCAAGAAGACCCCCGACACCCCCGTTACCCAGGACCAGGCCGAAGCCGCCGTACGCACCTTGCTGCGCTGGGCCGGCGAGGACCCGGACCGCGAGGGCCTGCTGGACACGCCGCGGCGCGTGGCCGAGGCCTATGGCGACTGGTTCAGCGGCTACCAGGCCGACCCGCGCCAGTACCTGCTGCGCACGTTCGAAGAAGTGGCCGATTACGACGAGATGATCGTGCTGCGCGACATCGAATACGAAAGCCATTGCGAGCACCACATGGCGCCGATCATCGGCAAGGTCCATGTGGGCTACCTGCCGCGCGGCAAGGTGGTGGGCATCAGCAAGCTGGCGCGCGTGGTCGATGCCTACGCGCGGCGCTTCCAGGTGCAGGAGAAGATGACCGCGCAGATCGCGCAATGCATCCAGGACGTGCTGCAGCCGCTCGGCGTGGCCGTGGTGGTGGAAGGCGCGCACGAGTGCATGACCACCCGCGGCATCCACAAGCGCGGCGTCAGCATGGTCACCTCGAAGATGCTCGGTGCCTTTCGCGGGGACGCGCGCACCCGCGCCGAGTTCCTGCGCTTCATCGACGGCGGCAAGCGCTGAGCGTGCCGCATGCGCTGCCGCGCTAGCATTTCTGCCTTTTCGGCACGTACGTTCGGTCCCGCAGCATCGGCATGAAGCACCGCACCCGCATCGCCCGCTACCGCAGCCTACGCGAGCAGCCGCTGTGGAAGCTGCTCGCCGCCGATCATGCGCCGGAAGTCATCGGCCTGCTGCAGTCGCTGCTGCTGGACAGCGAACGCCGGCTGCCGGCGGCGGTGCTGCACGAGCGGTTGCAGCGCATGCTCGACGAACTCAACGCCGAGCAGCTGTCGCGCGAACTGCCGCGCACCGCGCAAGCCTATGTGGCGCACTGGCTGGCGCAGGGCTGGCTGGAGCGGCGGCTGCCGGACGGCGCGCAGCAGGAGGAATACGAACTGTCCACCCAGGCCACGCAGGCGATCCGCTTCGCCGATGGCCTGGAGCATGCGCGCGGCGCGGCCACCGAGAGCCGTCTGGCCTTGGTGATGCAGCAGCTGGCGCAGCTGGCGGCGCTGACCGAGACCAATCCGGATGCGCGGCTGTCGGCGCTGCGCGACGAACGCGAGCGCATCGATGCGGAGATTGCGCGGGTCTCCAAGGGCAAGGTGGCGGCGCTGGATGGCAAGCGCGCGCTGGAGCGCGCGCGCCAGGTGATCGCGCTGGCCGACGAACTGACCGAGGATTTCCGCCGCGTGCGCGACGATTTCGAGCAGCTCAACCGCGACTTCCGCGAGCGCATCATCGACGACGAGGGCGAGCGCGGCGAGATCCTGGGCAAGCTGTTCGAAGGCGTGGACGTGATCGGCGACAGCGATGCCGGGCGCAGCTTTCAGGCGTTCTGGGCCTTGCTCAACGATGCCGAACAGAGCGCGCAGCTCGACGCGGCGCTGGAGACGGTGCTGGCGCGTTCGTTCGCGCGCAAGCTCGACCGCCGCGAGCGCGGCTTCCTGCGCGGGCTGACCGGCACCATGCTCGAGCGCGGCGGCCAGGTGCACGACGTGATGCAGCATTTTGCGCGCAGCCTGCGCGGCTTCGTGCAGAGCCGCGGCTACCTGGAGCAGCGCCGGCTCAACCAGTTGCTCAAGCAGGCGCAGGCCGAGGCGCTGGCCTTGCGCGAGCACATTCCCGCGCAGCGCGGCATCGGCCGCGATCTCAACCTGACCACCAGCCGCCTGCGCTCGCTGGCGCAATGGCGGCTGCACGACCCGCGCCAGCAGCAGGTCGAGGGCGGCATCCAGCGCAACGAGGCGGCGGCGATTTCGCTGGACAGCGTCGGCTATCTGGTGGTGCAGTCGGAAATCGACTTCCGCAGCCTGCGCCGCGATCTGTTCGAGCTGCTCGCCGAGCAGCCGCAACTGTCCATCGCCCAGGTGCTGACCCAGCGCGAGGCCAGCCAGGGCCTGGGCAGCGTGATCGGTTACCTGTCGCTGGGCACCCGCCATGGCGTGGTTGCCGCCGGGCAGCACGAGATCGCGCAATGGCGTGGCGGCGATGGCCAGTGGCGCCGCGCGCGCATTCCGTTGGTGTGGTTCACCCAGGAGAAACGCCATGAACTGGCATGAACACGAATGGGATGCCGAGCAGGAACGCCTGCCGGACGCGGCCGACAACGCGGCGCCCGACGCCGGCAGCGGCCTGTTCCCCGGCGACAGCGGCCGCCTGCCGGTGGAGGCGCGGCGCGCGCTGTGCCAGCTGCTCAGCGGCCCCAGCGTGGACGCGCAGCGCCACAGCAAGCTGTGGCCGGCGCTGCTGCGCAGCGAGGCGGCGATCCGCAGCGCCCTGGCCGACCTGTTCCTGGAACTGGTGCTGGATCGGGAGGCCGGCATCGCCTTCACCCGCCAGGCCGACACCGGCGAACTGGAAACGCCGGTGCTGCTGCGCTCCTCGCCGCTGACCTTCATCGATTCGGTGCTGCTGCTGCACCTGCGCCAGCAACTGGCCGAAGCCGATGCGCGCGGCCTGCGCGCGGTGGTGGAGGAAGCGCAGCTGGGCGAGGCGCTGGCGGTGTACGAGAAGAACCTCTCCACCGACCGTGCCGGTTTCCTGCGCCGGGTCGGCAATGCCGTGCAGAAGATGAAGGACAACCACATCCTGACCCGCCTGCGCGGCGAAGACGAACGCTATGAAGTCTCGCCGGCGCTGAAGCTGCTGTTCTCGGCCGAGGACGTGGCCGCGCTGGCGCAGGTGTACCGCCAGCTGCGCGAAGGCCCGGGCAGCGGCGAGGATGCCGCCGAGGCTGCACAGGACGCCTAGGCCGCGCGTTGGCCGGAGCGGACTGCCGCGAAAGCGCCCGCCCCGGCTTGGTTCCGTGCGTCCGCGTCCCTAGACTGTGCCGATGAAATCCTCCGCTTCCACGCCTGGCCTGTTCGCCGGCGATCAGCCCGATGCGCGCCTCCAGCAGTTCCGCATGCGCCGCTTGCAGGTGCACAACTGGGGCACGTTTTCCGGCCTGACCGAGATCCCGATCGCCGCGCGCGGCTTCCTGTTCGTCGGCCGCTCCGGCTCGGGCAAGTCCACCCTGCTCGATGCGATGTCGGCCTTGCTGACGCCGCCGAGCATCGTCGATTTCAACGCCGCCGCGCGCGAGGCCGAGCGCAGCGGCCGCGACCGCAACCTGGTGTCCTACGTGCGCGGCGCCTGGGCCGACCAGCAGGACAGCGAATCGGGCGAGATCGCCACCCAGTACCTGCGCAAGGGCGCCACCTGGACCGCGCTGGTGCTGGAGTACCGCAACGGCGAGGACCGCGTGGTCAGCCTGGTGCGCCTGTTCTGGATCGCCGGCAACGGCACCGCCGCGGCCGACGTGCGCAAGCACTACATGGTGGCCGAGCGCGCGTTCGACATCGCCAGCGACCTGGACGGTTTCGACCTGGACCTGCGCAAGCTCAAGCAGCGCCTGCACGACGTGCACCATTTCGACAGCTTCGCCGGCTACGCCGAACGCTTCCGCCACCAGCTCGGGATCGGCAACGAGATGGCGCTGCGGCTGCTGCACAAGACCCAGTCGGCGAAGAACCTCGGCGATCTCAACGCCTTCCTGCGCGGCTTCATGCTCGAGGAGCCGAAGACCTTCGACGCCGCCGAGCGCCTGGTCGGCGATTTCGCCGAACTCGACGGCGCGCATCAGGCGGTGGTGACCGCGCGCCTCCAGGTCGAGACCCTGCTGCCGGCGCGCGCGCACCACGCCGAGCTGATGGCGGTGCGCCGCCAGCGCAGCGAACTGGACGAACTCAAGCTCGGCATCGACAGCTACCGCGAGCAGCGCCGCCTGGCATTGCTGGATGCGCGGCTGCAGGAACTGGACACTCAGGATCGCGGCCTGGCCGGGGAGGAAGGGCAACGCCGTGCCGCGCTGGAGAACCATCAGCGGCGCCTGGACGACCTGGAAGCGCAGCGCCGCGCCCAGGGCGGCGAGCGCATCGATGCGCTGGAACGCGAGCGCGGCCAGCAGCAAGCCGAGTGCGACCGCCGCGCCGCCAAGCGCAGCCAGGCCGAGCAGGCCTGCCGCCAGCTGGAACAGGTCCTGGCCGGCAGCGCGCAGGGCTTCGCCGAGCAGGCCGCACAGGCGCGCGCGGCGCTGGAGGACGGCACGCGCGCGGCCGCCGAACTCGACGAGGCGATCGGCCAGCGCATCGCCGGCAAGGCCGAGGACGCCAAGCGCTTTGCCGAAGTGCGCGCCGAGATCGATGCGCTCAAGCGCAATCCATCCAATATTCCTGCACCGATGCAGGCGCTGCGCGCGCGCCTGAGCGCCGACACCGGCGTGCCCGAGGCCGCCTTGCCGTTCGTCGGCGAGCTGCTGCAGGTGCGCAGCGAGGACGCCGACTGGCGCGGCGCCATCGAACGCGTGCTGCACGGCTTCGCGCAATCGCTGCTGGTGGACGAACGCCATTACGCCGATGTGGCCGATTGGGTCAACCGTACCCATCTGGGCATCCGCCTGGTGTACTACCGGGTGCGCGACAACGAGCACGCCCTGCCTGGGCGCGCGCCGGCCGCCGGCTCGCTGCTGCACAAGCTGGAACTGCGCGAGCACGCCTTCGCCGGCTGGCTGCGCCGCGAGCTGGGCAAGCGCTTCGACTACGACTGCGTGGACAGCGCCAAGGCGCTGCGCCATGCCGAGCGCGCGATCACCCGCGAAGGCCAGGTCAAGCATCCCGGCGAGCGCTACGAGAAGGACGACCGCCATGCGGTGAACGATCGCCGGCGCTGGCTGCTGGGCTTCGACAACCGCGACAAGCTGGGCTTGTTCGAAGAAGAGGGCCTGGCGCTGGCGCAGCGTATCGCCGCCTGCGATGCCGACGTGGCCGCGTTGCGCGCGCGCCGCGAACGCGACGGCGAGCGGCGCCTGGCCCAGCACACCCTGGCCAACCTGGCCTGGGACGAGATCGACGTGGCCGCGCCGCTGCAGCGCCTGGACGACATCGCCACGGCGCTGCGCCAGTTGCGCGAGGGCGATGCCAACCTGCGCGCGCTGGGCGAGGCGATCGACCATGCGCGCGCGGACATCAAGCAGGCCGAACGCACCTTCGAGGGCGTGCGGACGGAGCGGATCACCCTCGGTGCCGAACGGGCGCGGCTCGAGAAGCAGCGGCTGTCCTGCGCCGACGCGGACGCGCGCGTGGTCACACCGTTGCAGCGGCAGGGGCTGGACGAGCGCCTCGCCGGTCTGGGCGTGCTGAGCCTGGACAATCTCGAGGCGCATTTTCGCCAGATCGGCAATGCCATCGTCGAGCAGACCAGCGCCAGCGACAAGGAACACAACCGCCTGGAGCAACTGCTGCTCGGCTGCTTCCGCCGCTACTGCCAGCAATGGCCCGAAGACAGCGGCGATTTCACCGTCAGCCTGAGCAGCGCCGAGGATTTCCTCGCGCGCCTGCAGCGCCTGGAACGCGACGGCCTGCCGCAGCACGAGGCGCGCTTCTTCGAACTGCTGCAGAGCCAGAGCAAGAACAACATGCTGGCCCTGCAGCGGCATACCGCCGAGGCGCGCAAGTCCATCGCCCAGCGCCTGGACGAGGTCAACGCCAGCCTGGAACAGGTGCCGTTCAACCGCGGCACCTTGCTCACCATCGAACTGGGCGACCGCCGCCTGCCGGAGGTGATCGAGTTCCATCAGCGCCTGCGCGACGTGCTCGGCCATCACCAGACCGAGCAGCGCGACCTGGCCGAACAACAGTTCGCGGTGCTGCGCGAACTGGTGCGCCGGCTCGGTTCGCAGGACGGCGAGGACAAACGCTGGCGCGAGCTGGTGCTGGATGTGCGCCTGCACGTGGAATTCGTCGGCGTCGAGCTCGATGCCGCCACCCGCCAGCAGGTGGAGATCTACCGCAGCGGCGCCGGCAAGTCCGGCGGCCAGCGGCAGAAGCTGGCCACCACCTGCCTGGCCGCGGCGCTGCGCTACCAGCTCGGCGGCGAGGACGGCGAACTGCCGCGTTACTGCGCGGTGGTGCTGGACGAAGCCTTCGACAAGGCCGACAACGAATTCACCGCGCTGGCGATGAACATCTTCGAGAACTTCGGCTTCCAGATGGTGGTGGCCACGCCGCTGAAATCGGTGATGACCCTGGAACCGTTCATCGGTGGCGCCTGTTTCGTCGAGATCAGCGGCCGCCACGATTCGGGCGTGCTGCTGATCGAATACGACGAGCAGGCGCGCCGGCTCAAATTGCCCGAGCGCACGCGCGGTGCGGCCACGCCAGGCGATGCAGCGCCAGCGCCGGAAGCGCAACCACCCGGCGCCGCGCCGCGCCGCCTGCGCGCCGGCACTGCGGCCGTCGTGCGTGGCGATGCCGGTGACCCTGCGGTTTCCGCCAGCGCCACGCCGGCCACCGCGCGCGCGCCACGCACGCCGCGTCCCCCGGCCGAGCCGAGCAAGCCGCCCAGGGCCTGACCGGGATGGCACGCGCCAACGCGATGCTGCTGCCCGACGCCGCGCTGGCCGCGCTGCGCGGGCAATGGCGGCTGCACCGCGGCGCCTGGCTGCTCGGCGAGGCCGCGCCGCAACCGGTGGCGCTGCGCATGCCGACCCAGGCCCAGGCCACCGCCGGATTCGATGCGTTCGGCGCCTGGTTGCGCGCCTGGCGCACCACCGCGTTGCCGGGGCACGTGCAATGGCGCGAGGTGAAATGGCCGCAGCTCGGCGCGCAATGTCTGCCGTCTGCCTGGCAGCCGAACGCCGATGAGGCCGCGCTGGCGCTGGGCGAACACGCGCGCTGGCAGCGCGCACGCCAGCGCTGCGCAGCACTCGTCGCGCGCTGGCCGCAGGCACTGGGGTTTGCCGCGCGCCTGCGCCGGCAGTTCGACCTGCTCGCCGATGCGCCGGAAGCGGATGTCGCGCGCCTGCTAGCGGTGGTCGATTGGTTGCATGCCCATCCGGACAGCGGCCTGTTCCTGCGCCAGTTGCCGATCGCCGGCATCGACAGCAAATGGATCGAGCCGCGCCGCGGGGTCATCGCCGACTGGCTGGCCGGGCTGCGCGGCAGCGCCGAACCCCGCAGCTTCGACAGCCTGTCCGGGCTACGCCGCGCGCCCGACCGGGTGCGCCTGCGCCTGCTAGATGCGGACCTGCGCGCGCGGCTCGGCGGGCTGGACGACATCCAGGCGCTGATCGCGCAGATCGCCGCGCTGCAGCTGCCGGTGCGGCAGGTGCTGATCGTGGAGAACCGCGAGACCGGCCTGGCCTGCGAGGACCTGCCCGGCACGTTGCTGCTGATGGCGCGCGGCTACGCGGTGGACTACGTGCGCGCCATCGACTGGCTGCAAGCACTGCCGCTGTACTACTGGGGCGACATCGACACCCACGGCCTGGCGATCCTGCATCGCCTGCGCCGGCATGCGCCGCGCACGGTCGCGCTGCTGATGGACGAAACCACCTTGCGCGCTACGCCATCCGAGCTGTGGGGACACGAGCGCCGCCAGCATCGCGCGCAGCGCCTGGACGCGCTCAGCACCGCCGAGCAGGCCTTGTACACCGGCTTGCGCAGCGGCCGCTTCGGCCCCGCGCCGCGCCTGGAACAGGAGCGCATCGCCTGGGACTACGCATGGCCGCGCATCCGCGCCGCGCTGGCCGGAGAGCGCGACGAACCGTGCGCAATCGTCCGCTGATTCGGCCGCGCCTCAGCGCAGCAAATCCCAGCCCATCTTGCCGATCAGCACCACCACCAGCAACAGGAACAGCTGCCGGATCAACGGCGTGCCGCCGCGCAGCGCCAGCCGCGTGCCGGCCACCGCGCCGGCGATATTGGCCACGGCCATCGGCACCGCCACTGCCAGCAGCACCTGCTCGCTCGGCACGAAGAAGCACAGCGCAGCCAGATTGGTGGCAAGGTTCACCACCTTCGCCGCGGCCGAGGCGCGCAGGAAGTCCAGCCCGAAGAAGCGGATGAACAGGAAGATGAGGAAGCTGCCGGTGCCGGGGCCGAAGAAGCCGTCGTAGAAGCCGATCGCCGCGCCCATCGCCAGTGCGATGGCCAGCTCGCGGCGGCCGATATGGCGCGGCCGGTGCAGCGCGCCGAAGTCCTTCTTGACCAGCGTGTAGGCGAGCATCGCGATCAGCAGCCCCAGGATCAGCGGCCGCACCGCCTGTTTCGGCAGCAGGCTGACCGCGCTGGCGCCGAGGAAGGAGAACGCGAACGCGGCCGCGGTGGCGTACAGCACCGGCCGCCACGGGAAGCGCACGTTGCGCGCATAGCGCCAGGCCGACGCGCCGGTGCCGGCCATCGCGCTGAACTTGTTGGTGCCCAGCAGCACCGCCGGTGCCTGCTGCGGCAGGGTCGCGAACAGCCCCGGCAACTGGATCAGGCCGCCGCCGCCCACCGCCGCATCCACCAGCCCGGCGACGAAGGCGATGCACAGCAGCCACGGCAGCTCGGTCGGGATCAGCTCCAGCAAGGCGGCGCTCCGCGCGATGGGGGGCGCAAGCATAGCCGGGGCCGCCGCCCAGGGCCGCGCAGGGATGCGCCGCGCCGCCGCAGCCGGCACAATCGGCGCATGCCTCCGTCCGCCCCGCGCCTCGCCGATCCTTGCCCCTGCGGCCGCCCGCGCGACTACGCGCAGTGCTGCGGGCTCTACCACGCCGGCGCCGCCGCGCCCGATGCCGAGACGTTGATGCGTTCGCGTTACAGCGCCTACGTGCGCCGCGACGCCGACTACCTGCGCGCCAGCTGGCACCCGTCCACGCGCCCGGCGCAACTGGAGCTGGATACGCACACCACCTGGCTCGGCCTGACCGTACAGCGGGTCATTGCCGGCGCCGCCGACAGCGCCGAGGTCGCGTTCCTGGCGCGCTACCGCATCGGCGGCGGCAGCGCGGTACGCATGATCGAGCACAGCCGTTTCGTGCGCGAGGATGGCCGCTGGTATTACCTGGACGCGCTGGACTGAACCCATGCTCCGCTGTGGCATCCGCTTCGCGCGGCGCTGGCCGATGATGGTGCGAACGCGTCCGCGCGCAGGCCGCGCTGGCCTTCCCCGAGCTGCAGCCGACGCTGAGCATCGGCGTGGTCCAGCGGCGCCCCGGCGACGACGCCAACGGCCTGGTGCAGCGCGCCGACGAGGCGCTGTACGCGGCCAAGAGCGGCGGCCGCAACCGCGTGGTCGCCGTGTACTGAGCCGGCCGCCAGCACCCCTGTAGGAGCGGCTTCAGCCGCGACAGGATCTATCGGTAAAGCCTGTCGCGGCTGAAGCCGCTCCTACAAAACCCCGGACTCCCGTGCCCCATCACTGCCCGTGAGCAGTCCATTGCCCATGGTTGTTTATGATGTCCGGCCTGCTGTTGGCGAGGAAGTTCCGATGATGCGTTTCGCCTGGGCCTTGCTGTTGGCCGCGCCCTGTGCCGCCGCGCAGACCCTGCGCGCGCCGCCCGCCGCGCCCGATCCCGCCTTCGTCGGCTGCCTGTCCACGCTGCGCGCGGCCGCCGCCAAGACCGGGGTGACCGCCACCGCGTTCGACCGCTTCACCGCGGGCGTGCAGCCGGACATGAGCGTGCTGCCGCTGCTTGATGCGCAGCCCGAATTCACCACGCCGATCTGGGACTACCTGGCCGGTCTGGTGGACACTCAGCGCGTCGCCGACGGCCGCGCGATGCTGGCCACCCACCGCGATCTGCTCGCCAAGGTGGCGCAGCAATACGGCGTGGATGCGGCGACCGTGGTCGCGGTGTGGGGCGTGGAGAGCGACTACGGCCGCGTCTCCGGCAAGCGCCCGCTGCTGGTGTCGCTGCTGACCCTGTCGTGCAACGGCCGCCGCCAGCCGTTCTTCCGCGGCGAACTGTTCGCGCTGCTGAAACTGCTGCAGGCCGGCGACCTGCGGCCCGACGGCCTGAGCGGCTCCTGGGCCGGTGCGTTCGGGCATACCCAGTTCATGCCCAGCACCTATGCCCGCGTCGCCGTGGACGGCGATGGCGACGGCCGCCGCGACCTGGTCGCCAGCATTCCCGACGCGTTGGCCTCCACCGCCAACTATCTGAAGCTGGCCGGCTGGCAGAGCGGGCAGCCGTGGGGCATGGAGGTGAAGCTGCCGGCCGGGTTCGACCCGGCCCTGGCCGGGCGCACCCAGCGCCGGCCGCTGTCGGACTGGCGCACGCGTGGCCTGACCGCCATCGACGGCAGCGCGCTGGAACTGCCCACGCTGGCGCCGCAGACCCCGGCCGCGGTGCTGCTCCCGGCCGGCGCGCAAGGCCCGGCGTTCCTGGTGTTCCGCAACTACGATGCGATCTACGCCTACAACGCCGCCGAAAGCTATGCGCTGGCGATCGCGCTGCTGTCCGACCAGCTGCGCGGCAAGCCCGGCCTGGCCACCGCCTGGCCCACCGACGATCCCGGCCTGGGCCGTCCGGAGCGACGCGAACTGCAGACCCTGCTGCTGGCGCGCGGCCACGACATCGGCCAGGCCGACGGCATGATCGGCAGCGCCAGCCGCCGCGCGATCCAGGCCGAGCAACTGCGCCTGGGCCTGCAGCCGGCCGACGGCCGCGCCGGCCAGCGCATCCTCGACGCCCTGCGCCGCCAGGCGCCCGCCGGTCCCGCCGCCCCGCCGCCGACGCCCGCACCGGCACCAGCGCCCGCACCCGCACCCGCCACGCCGTTCGGCGGCAAGCCCGCCAGCGCCTTCCGCGTGCCGGCGCGCTACCCGGCCTTCGTCCAAACCCCCGCGCCACGGAGCATCACCCCCATGTCCGAAATCCCCGGCCTGAGCACAGGCGATTTCCACGGCTATCCCTCGCTGCTGGTGGAGACCCCGCACTCCACCGCCGCGATCAGCCTGTTCGGCGGCCAACTGCTGTCGTTCGTGCCCAAGGGCGGCACCGAGGTAATGTGGCTGTCGCCGAGCGCGCAGCCCACGCCCACCCCGATCCGCGGCGGCACCCCGGTGTGCTGGCCGTACTTCGGCCGCCAGGACCAGCGTGCCGACGTGCCGGCGCACGGCTTCGTGCGCACCGTGCCGTGGCAGCTGCAGGACGCGCGTCGCGAGGCCGACGGCAGCATGCTGCTGACCCTGGCGCCACCGGACTTCGACGACCTGCCGCTGCGCCTGCGCATGCAACTGCGCATCGGCGCGACCCTGCAGCAGCGCCTGATCACCGACAACGTCGGCCAGGCGCCGACGCGCTTCACCCAGGCGCTGCACAACTATTTCCACGTCGCCGACGCCACCCAGGTGCGGGTGCAGGGCCTGGACGGGCTCGACTACCTGGACAAGTTCGAAAACTACGCCACGCCGCACCGCCAGCACGGCGACTGGAGCCTGCAGGACCCGCGCGATCCGGGCCGCAGCGACCGCATCTACACCGGCGCCGGCGGCCGCTACACGCTGCTCGACCCCGGCCTGCAGCGCCGCATCGAGATCGCCACCGCCGGCAGCCGCACCCTGGTGGCCTGGAACCCGGGCGAAGCCGGCGCGCAGAAAATGGCCGACGTCGGCGCCCACTGGCGCCAGTTCGTGTGCCTGGAAGCGGCCAACGCCGGCCCCGAGGTGATCGAACTGGCCGCGGGCGCGCAGCATGTGCTGCAGCAGACCATCGCGGTCGCGCCGCTGTGACCGCGCGCGCTGCCGCGAGCGCTCGCGCCGGATAGGCAGCGGCTGCGCTGGCCGCGCACCATCAGCCGCAGCCGCGCTGTCCATCGCCACCAGGAGGCTGACGCGCCCCCTGTGGGAGGGACTTCAGTCCCGACGCGCTCTACCGACACGGCGCCGGACGAGGCGTCGGGACCGAACCCTCCCGCAGCAATTGCATCCCGACTGTCTTGCCGCCAGGCGCGCAGCCACAAATCCAGCCCCACCCCGACCCCGCGCCTGCCGATTACACTGCCGCGTCCATCGGGAGACCCTACCGTGCATTCCTCGCCCCCTGCCGCGCGCACGCGCCGCGCCGCCCTGGTCTTCATCTTCATCACCCTGCTGATCGACGTGCTGGCCTTCGGCGTCATCATTCCGGTGCTACCGGGGCTGGTGCGCGGCTTCACCGGCGGCGATTTCGCCGCGGCGGCGAAGTGGGTCGGCTGGTTCGGCTTCCTGTTCGCCGCGCTGCAGTTCGTCAGCTCGCCGCTGCAGGGCGCGCTGTCCGACCGCTACGGCCGGCGCCCGGTGATCCTGGCCTCGTGCCTGGGCCTGGGCGTGGATTTCGTGGTGATGGCGCTGGCGCAGAGCCTGCCGCTGCTGCTGCTGGCGCGGGTGGTGTCGGGCGTATTTTCGGCCAGCTTCACCACCGCCAACGCCTACATCGCCGACATCACCACGCCGGACAAGCGCGCCCAGGCCTACGGCATGATCGGCGCCGCGTTCGGGCTAGGCTTCGTGATCGGGCCGCTGCTCGGCGGCTGGCTCGGCAGCTACCACCTGCGCGCGCCGTTCTGGTTCGCCGCGGCGCTGGCGCTGCTCAATTTCCTGTACGGCCTGTGGGTGCTGCCCGAATCGCTGGCGCCGCAACGGCGCACCCCGCGCCTGGACTGGAAGCACGCCAATCCGTTCGGCGCGCTGCGGCTGCTGCGCAGCTACCCGCAGGTGTTCGCGCTGGCCGCGGTGATCTTCCTGGCCAACCTGGCGCACTACGTCTATCCGAGCATCTTCGTGCTGTTCGCCGAGTATCAATATCAGTGGGGACCGAAGCAGGTCAGCTGGGTGCTGGCCCTGGTCGGGGTGTGCAGCATCGTGGTCAACGCCTTGCTGGTCGCGCGCGTGGTGCGCCGGCTCGGCGAGCGCGGCGCACTGCTGTTCGGGCTGGGCTGCGGGGTGGCCGGCTTCGCCATCTACAGCGTCGCCGGCAGCGGCGCGATGTTCCTGCTCGGGGTGCCGCTCAGCGCGCTGTGGGCGGTGGCGTCGCCGTCCGCGCAGGCCATCGTCACCCGTCACGTCGGCGCCGATGCGCAAGGCCGCGTGCAGGGCGCGCTGATGAGCCTGGTCAGCCTGGCCGGCATCGTCGGACCGCTGCTGTACACCCGCGTCTTTGCGCTGTTCATCGGCAAGCACGCACCAGCGCATCTGCCCGGCGCGCCGTGGCTGCTGGCCGCGCTGTTGCTGGCCGCCGGCTGGGTCGTGGCCTGGCGCCGCGCGCGGCTACCCGACAGCGCCACCGCTTAGCACGCCGAACCGCACTGCGGCGGACAGTTGCCCGCATGGCCCGCATGGCCCGCATGGCCGGCGTGGCGCCGCTGGCGGCGGATGAATTGCTCAGCTTGAACCGGCGCGCAGCCGCGCGTGGCCGCCTTGTCGCCCGGCGCCATGCGTCCACGATGCTACGCTGTGCGGCATCTCCGCCGTCGCGGCCGGTCCGGCTGCGGTAGACCGCCCGCCCTCCATGATGTCGCTCTCCGACGGTTCCGCCGCGCACCTCACCGCTTCGCGCCTGCTGCGCGAAGCCACCGCGCAACAGCACCTGGCCGTCGAACAGTTGCCGGCGATGCGCGCGCTGCTGCACGACTCCCTGTCCGTGCCCGACTACGTCCAGGTGCTGCGCCGCCATCACGCGGTGCTGGCCGGCTGGGAGCAACGCGAGTCGGCCTGGCTGCACGCCAGCGGCGATGCGGACTGGCGCTACCAGCCGCGCAGTCCGCTGCTGGAACACGATCTGGCCGCATTGCGGGCCACGCCGCCGCTGCCGGCGCCAGCGCCGCCAGCCCCCGACGCCTGCAACTGCTGGGGCATGCTGTACGTGGTCGAAGGCTCGCGCCTGGGCGGGCGCCTGATCGCCCGGCGGCTGCGGCAGACCCTGGCCGACGCCGCCCCGGCACTGACCTATTTCGAGCTCGGCCATGCCGACCCGGCCTGTTGGCGGCGGTTCCAGCAACGCCTGGAGCAGGCCCTGCCGACGCCGCAATCGCGGCAGGCCGCGGTCGATGGCGCACGCGCGATGTTCGCGCACTTCCACACCCACTTCGCCCTGGAGACCGCCGCATGAGCGAGACCGTTGCGCCCTTGGACATGGACGCCTGCGCGCGCGAGCCGATCCATATTCCCGGATCGATCCAGCCGCACGGCGTGCTGCTGGTGATCGAACCCGGCGACGGCCGCATCGTCCAGGCCAGCGCTAGCGCCGCCGACCTGCTCGATGTGCCGTTGGCGGACCTGCTCGGACAGCGCTACGACGCGCTGCTGACGCTGCAGGCACCGCGCGTGTCGGCGGACGCCTCCGAACCCACCCAGCTCGGCTACATCGATGTCGACTTCCCGCGCCGCGCCACGGCCTCGCGGCAGCGCTGGGTCGGCGCCTGGCACCTGTACCCGGAGCAATGGCTGCTGGAACTGGAGCCCCGCGACGCGCCGCTCGCCGACGCCACCTTGCGCGAGGCCTTGCCGTTGCTGCGCCGGCTGGAGACCGACAACAGCATCGACGAAGCCTGCCAGCGTGCGGCCAAGAGCCTGCGCACGCTGATCGGCTACGACCGGGTGATGATCTACCGCTTCGACGACGAGTGGAACGGCGACGTCGTGGCCGAGGCGCGCACGCCCGAGCTGGAGTCCTATCTCGGCCTGCACTATCCGGCCAGCGACATCCCGGCGCAGGCGCGCACGCTGTACCTGCGCAACCGCGTGCGCCAGATCGCCGATGTCGGCTACATCCCCTCGCCGATCCAGCCGACCCTGCATCCGCGGCTGCGCGCGCCGCTGGACCTGAGCGACGTCAGCCTGCGCAGCGTCTCCCCGGTGCACCTGGAATACCTGGCCAACATGGGCGTCACCGCCACCCTGGTGGCCTCGATCGTGGTCAACGATGCGCTGTGGGGGCTGATCGCCTGCCACCACTACCGCCCGTACTTCTGCAACCACGAGATGCGCGACGTCACCGACGCGGTCAGCCGTGCCCTGGCCGGGCGCATCGGCGCGCTGACCGCGGTGGCGCGCGCGCGCGTGGAATCGGTGCTGCTGACCGTGCGCGAGAAGCTGATCACCAATTTCAACGAAGCCGAGACGCTGACCGGGGACATGCTCGACGACATGGCCTCGGATCTGCTCGACGTGGTCGATGCCGACGGCGTGGCGGTGTTCCATGGCGACCACGTCACCCGCCACGGCACCGTGCCGAGCGCCGCCGAACTTGCCCGGATCCGCGAGCAGATCGAGGCCAGCCACCACGAAGCGCTGCGCCACGACGCGGTCGGCGCCTTGCATACCGAGCAGATCGGCGCGACCTTCCCGGAACTGGCCGACCTGGCTCCCACCGCCGCCGGTTTCATCTTCGTCCCGCTGATGCCGCAGGCGCGCAGCGCGCTGCTGTGGACGCGGCGCGAGCAGGTGCGCACGGTCAACTGGGCCGGCAACCCGCAGCTGTCCAAGCTGCAGGACATTCCCAACTCGCGCCTGTCGCCGCGCAAGAGCTTCGACCTGTGGCAGGAAACCGTGCGCGGCCGCGCGCGGCCGTGGTCGCCGCTGAGCCTGGAGTCGGCGCGCAGCCTGCGGGTGTTGATCGAGCTGATGGAGCGCAAGCGCTTCCAGCAGGATTTCGCGCTGCTGGAGGCCTCGTTGTCGCGGCTGCGCGAACCGGTGGCGATCATCGAGCGTGGCAGCGACGGCCGGCCCAGCCGGCTGGCATTCGTCAACGATGCCTTCGCGGCGCTGTACCAGCGCGAGATCGCCGAGCTGATCGGCTGCGAACTGGACCAGCTGTACGCCAGCGATGCCGCACCCGCCGAAACCCAGCGCATCGCCACCTTGCTGCGCCAGGGACGCGCCGCCTACGTGACCTTGCCGCTGCGCGTCGACGCCGCCGCCGCCGTGCATCGCCAGTTCGATTTCGAACCCTTGCCCAGCCCATCCGGCGTCCCCACGCACTGGCTGCTGCAGTTGCGCGACCCGCGTTGAGCAAACCCGTGGCGGCACACGCTCAGCGCGTGCGCCGCCACAGCAGCGAGGTCGCCGCCCCGGCCAGCAGGCCCCAGAACGCGGCGCCGATGCCGAACAGCGACAACCCCGACGCGGTGACCAGGAAGGTGATCAGCGCCGGTTCGCGTTCGCCTTCGTCCTTCAGCGCCATCGCCAGGCTGTTGCCGATGGTGCCGAACAGCGCGATGCCGGCGATCGCCATCACCAGCTCCTTCGGGAAAGCGGCGAACAGCGCCGCCACGGTCGCCCCGAACAGGCCGATCAGCAGGTAGAACAGGCCGGCGAACACCGACGCCATGTAGCGCCGTTGCGGATCTTCCTGCGCCTCGCGGCCCATGCAGATCGCCGCAGTGATCGCCGCCAGGTTCAGCCCATAGGCCCCGAACGGCGCCAGCAGCGTATTGACCACGCCGATCCAGCCGATCGTCGGCGAGATCGGCACCGCGTAGCCGGAGGCGCGGATCACCGCCACCCCGGGCAGGTTCTGCGAGGCCATCGTCACCACGAACAGCGGCAGCGCGATGCCGAACAGCGCCTGCCAGGACAACGTCGGCCACACGAATTCCGGCCGCGCCAGACGCAGCTGCGCGGTCTCCAGATGCAGCGTGCCGCTGCCGGCGGCGATCGCGATCCCCACCGCCAGCGTCGCGATCACCGCATAACGCGGGAATGCGCGGCGTCCCAGCAGATAGACCGCGAACATCGCCAGCGCCATGCCCAATTGGTGCTGCATCGCCACGAACACGTCCAGGCCGAAGCGCAGCAGCACCCCGGCCAGCATCGCCGAGGCCAGCGACACCGGGATGCGCCGGATCATCCGCTCGAAGACGCCGGAGAATCCTGCCGCGGTGCCGAGCAGCGCCGCCACCACGAACGCGCCGATCGCCTCGGACAGCGGCAAGCCGCCGCCGCTGCTGATCAGCATCGCCGCGCCGGGCGTGGACCAGGCCGTCACCACCGGCATCCGGTAGCGCAGCGACAGGCCGATGCAGGTGATGCCCATGCCCAGCCCCAGCGCCCACATCCACGACGCGATCTGCGGCTGCGAGGCGCCCAGCGTACGCGCGGCCTGGAACACGATCACCGCCGAACTGGCGAAGCCGACCAAGACAGTGATGAAGCCGGCGACCAGTGCCGGCAGCGAGGCGTCGCGCCATAGGGAGCGTCCGGCGGTGGAGGGCATTGCGAGGTCCTGCAGGGGGTGAACCTGCATTCTCGGCGAAGCGGCCGCCAACGGCAGCAGCGGCATGGGGTCGCCGCCGCGCGCGGACGCGCCGCGTGCGCGTTCTACTGATGGGAACGCTGCCGGAAGCGTCCGCAATGGCCGCATACGCACCGAGCGCAAGAAAGCGGTTGACGTTTTTTCCTGGCCCGGTAGACTGCTCGGCCCGCTACGCAGCTGCCGATCTTCGGCTCGACAGAAGCGAAACGGGCCGGAAACACCTAGCGAACATCGGGTGTTGACGGCGTGAAAAAAACGGCTAATATGGCCGGCTCGCTTCAACGAAAAGACCTCCGGGTCCTCATCAAGAAGCGGCGTCAACCTCCTGATAAATCAGCGCTATGATGGGCGGCTCGGTTCAGCGAAAAGCCTTCAGGGTTTGAGTTGAGCCGGCGTCAAACCCTCCGAAACGAGGTGTTGACGGCAAGAAAAAGTCCGCTATAATGGGCGGCTCGCTACGGCGGAAACGTCGCCGTGAAACGGGAAAGGCGCTGAGGCCGGCCCCGAAGTTCTTTGACAGTGTGCGCAGGTAACTTGTGAGGGCGCCTGCAGGTGGAAGTATGTCCATCTTGCAGACGTTCGAATCAAGAGCAACAAATCAATTGCTAAGCAAGCGATACGTAAGCTTGGTTTGAACTCTGCATATCAAAGTATTGGCCTTCGGGTCTGTAATTTTAAGTGAAGAGTTTGATCCTGGCTCAGAGTGAACGCTGGCGGCAGGCCTAACACATGCAAGTCGAACGGCAGCACAGTGGTAGCAATACCATGGGTGGCGAGTGGCGGACGGGTGAGGAATACATCGGAATCTACCTTTTCGTGGGGGATAACGTAGGGAAACTTACGCTAATACCGCATACGACCTTAGGGTGAAAGCGGAGGACCTTCGGGCTTCGCGCGGATAGATGAGCCGATGTCGGATTAGCTAGTTGGCGGGGTAAAGGCCCACCAAGGCGACGATCCGTAGCTGGTCTGAGAGGATGATCAGCCACACTGGAACTGAGACACGGTCCAGACTCCTACGGGAGGCAGCAGTGGGGAATATTGGACAATGGGCGCAAGCCTGATCCAGCCATGCCGCGTGGGTGAAGAAGGCCTTCGGGTTGTAAAGCCCTTTTGTTGGGAAAGAAAAGCAGTCGGTTAATACCCGATTGTTCTGACGGTACCCAAAGAATAAGCACCGGCTAACTTCGTGCCAGCAGCCGCGGTAATACGAAGGGTGCAAGCGTTACTCGGAATTACTGGGCGTAAAGCGTGCGTAGGTGGTTGTTTAAGTCCGTTGTGAAAGCCCTGGGCTCAACCTGGGAATTGCAGTGGATACTGGGCAACTAGAGTGTGGTAGAGGATGGCGGAATTCCCGGTGTAGCAGTGAAATGCGTAGAGATCGGGAGGAACATCTGTGGCGAAGGCGGCCATCTGGACCAACACTGACACTGAGGCACGAAAGCGTGGGGAGCAAACAGGATTAGATACCCTGGTAGTCCACGCCCTAAACGATGCGAACTGGATGTTGGGTGCAACTTGGCACGCAGTATCGAAGCTAACGCGTTAAGTTCGCCGCCTGGGGAGTACGGTCGCAAGACTGAAACTCAAAGGAATTGACGGGGGCCCGCACAAGCGGTGGAGTATGTGGTTTAATTCGATGCAACGCGAAGAACCTTACCTGGTCTTGACATCCACGGAACTTTCCAGAGATGGATTGGTGCCTTCGGGAACCGTGAGACAGGTGCTGCATGGCTGTCGTCAGCTCGTGTCGTGAGATGTTGGGTTAAGTCCCGCAACGAGCGCAACCCTTGTCCTTAGTTGCCAGCACGTCATGGTGGGAACTCTAAGGAGACCGCCGGTGACAAACCGGAGGAAGGTGGGGATGACGTCAAGTCATCATGGCCCTTACGACCAGGGCTACACACGTACTACAATGGTGAGGACAGAGGGCTGCAAGCTCGCGAGAGTAAGCCAATCCCAGAAACCTCATCTCAGTCCGGATTGGAGTCTGCAACTCGACTCCATGAAGTCGGAATCGCTAGTAATCGCAGATCAGCATTGCTGCGGTGAATACGTTCCCGGGCCTTGTACACACCGCCCGTCACACCATGGGAGTTTGTTGCACCAGAAGCAGGTAGCTTAACCTTCGGGAGGGCGCTTGCCACGGTGTGGCCGATGACTGGGGTGAAGTCGTAACAAGGTAGCCGTATCGGAAGGTGCGGCTGGATCACCTCCTTTTGAGCATGACAGCTACGCCTACAGGCGTCCTCACAAGTAACCTGCATTCAGAGAGTTCCGCCATAGGGCGGAGCACCCCGATTTCGGGGCCATAGCTCAGCTGGGAGAGCACCTGCTTTGCAAGCAGGGGGTCGTCGGTTCGATCCCGACTGGCTCCACCAGATTTGCAGATCCCTCTGCAAACGCCCGCGCATCCGTGTGCGGACGGTCTCAGGGACCTGCAAGAGCCAAGACTTTGGGTCTGTAGCTCAGGTGGTTAGAGCGCACCCCTGATAAGGGTGAGGTCGGTGGTTCGAGTCCTCCCAGACCCACCACTCTGAATGTAAGAAGCACACTAAGAATTTAAGATGCGCCAGCACTGAGGCTGGGGTATGTTCTTTTAAAATTTGTGACGTAGCGAGCGTTTGAGATCAAACTATCTTGACGTGTCGTTGTGGCTAAGGCGGGGACCTCGAGTCCCTAGAAATTGAGTCGTTATAGTTCGCGTCCGGGCGTTGTACCCCCGGACTCAGCATGACCTCGAGGCAACTTGAGGTTATATGGTCAAGCGAATAAGCGCACACGGTGGATGCCTTGGCGGTCAGAGGCGATGAAGGACGTGGCAGCCTGCGAAAAGTGTCGGGGAGCTGGCAACAAGCTTTGATCCGGCAATATCCGAATGGGGAAACCCACTGCTTCGGCAGTATCCTGCAGTGAATACATAGCTGCTGGAAGCGAACCCGGTGAACTGAAATATCTAAGTAACCGGAGGAAAAGAAATCAACCGAGATTCCCTAAGTAGTGACGAGCGAACGGGGACTAGCCCTTAAGCTGGTATGGTTCTAGAAAAACAACCTGGAAAGGTTGGCCATAGAAGGTGATAGCCCTGTATTTAAAAGGGCCATTCCAGTGAAGACGAGTAGGGCGGGGCACGTGAAACCCTGTCTGAACATGGGGGGACCATCCTCCAAGGCTAAATACTCCTGACCGACCGATAGTGAACCAGTACCGTGAGGGAAAGGCGAAAAGAACCCCGGAGAGGGGAGTGAAATAGATCCTGAAACCGTGTGCGTACAAGCAGTAGGAGCTCGCAAGAGTGACTGCGTACCTTTTGTATAATGGGTCAGCGACTTACTGTTCGTGGCAAGCTTAACCGTATAGGGGAGGCGAAGGGAAACCGAGTCTGATAAGGGCGCATAGTCGCGGGCAGTAGACCCGAAACCGGGTGATCTAGTCATGCCCAGGGTGAAGGTCAGGTAACACTGACTGGAGGCCCGAACCCACTCCCGTTGCAAAGGTAGGGGATGAGGTGTGATTAGGAGTGAAAAGCTAATCGAACCCGGAGATAGCTGGTTCTCCTCGAAAGCTATTTAGGTAGCGCCTCGGACGAATACTACTGGGGGTAGAGCACTGTTATGGCTAGGGGGTCATCGCGACTTACCAAACCATTGCAAACTCCGAATACCAGTACGTACTATCCGGGAGACACACGGCGGGTGCTAACGTCCGTCGTGAAAAGGGAAACAACCCAGACCCACAGCTAAGGTCCCAAATTCACTGCTAAGTGGAAAACGATGTGGAAAGGCACAGACAGCCAGGAGGTTGGCTTAGAAGCAGCCACCCTTTAAAGAAAGCGTAATAGCTCACTGGTCGAGTCGGTCTGCGCGGAAGATTTAACGGGGCTAAGCAGTGAACCGAAGCTTGGGGTGCATCGCGATAAGCGATGCGCGGTAGAGGAGCGTTCCGTAAGCCGTTGAAGGTGGATTGAGAAGTCTGCTGGAGGTATCGGAAGTGCGAATGCTGACATGAGTAACGATAATGCGGGTGAAAAACCCGCACGCCGAAAGCCCAAGGTTTCCTTGCGCAACGTTAATCGGCGCAGGGTGAGTCGGCCCCTAAGGCGAGGGCGAAAGCCGTAGTCGATGGGAAGCAGGTTAATATTCCTGCACCTCGCGTAAGTGCGATGGAGGGACGGAGAAGGTTAGGTGTACCGGGCGTTGGTTGTCCCGGGGAAAGGCGGTAGGTTTGGATCTTTGGCAAATCCGGGATCCTTTAAGACCGAGCACCGAGACGAGTCTTTTAGACGAAGTCACTGATACCACGCTTCCAGGAAAAGCTCCTAAGCTTCAGCTTACGCAGACCGTACCGTAAACCGACACAGGTGGGTAGGATGAGAATTCTCAGGCGCTTGAGAGAACTCGGGTGAAGGAACTAGGCAACATGGCACCGTAACTTCGGGAGAAGGTGCACCCTTTTTGGTGGCTCATGCGAGCTATAGCTGAAGAGGGTCGCAGAAACCAGGCCGCTGCGACTGTTTATCAAAAACACAGCACTCTGCAAACACGAAAGTGGACGTATAGGGTGTGACGCCTGCCCGGTGCTGGAAGGTTAATTGATGGGGTCAGCCGCAAGGTGAAGCTCTTGATCGAAGCCCCAGTAAACGGCGGCCGTAACTATAACGGTCCTAAGGTAGCGAAATTCCTTGTCGGGTAAGTTCCGACCTGCACGAATGGCGTAACGACAGCGGCGCTGTCTCCACCCGAGACTCAGTGAAATTGAAATCGCTGTGAAGATGCAGCGTTCCCGTGGCAAGACGGAAAGACCCCGTGAACCTTTACTATAGCTTTACACTGAACGTTGAGTTCGTCTGTGTAGGATAGGTGGGAGGCTATGAAACCATGGCGCTAGCTGTGGTGGAGCCAACCTTGAAATACCACCCTGTCGTGCTTGACGTTCTAACCTAGGTCCGTTATCCGGATCGGGGACCGTGTATGGTGGGTAGTTTGACTGGGGCGGTCTCCTCCTAAAGAGTAACGGAGGAGCACGAAGGTACGCTCAGCGCGGTCGGACATCGCGCACTGTGTGCAAAGGCATAAGCGTGCTTGACTGCAAGATCGACGGATCAAGCAGGTACGAAAGTAGGTCTTAGTGATCCGGTGGTTCTGTATGGAAGGGCCATCGCTCAACGGATAAAAGGTACTCCGGGGATAACAGGCTGATACCGCCCAAGAGTTCATATCGACGGCGGTGTTTGGCACCTCGATGTCGGCTCATCACATCCTGGGGCTGTAGTCGGTCCCAAGGGTATGGCTGTTCGCCATTTAAAGTGGTACGCGAGCTGGGTTCAGAACGTCGTGAGACAGTTCGGTCCCTATCTGCCATGGGCGTTGGAAGTTTGAGAGGGGCTGCTCCTAGTACGAGAGGACCGGAGTGGACGAACCTCTGGTGTTCCGGTTGTCACGCCAGTGGCATTGCCGGGTAGCTATGTTCGGAAGCGATAACCGCTGAAAGCATCTAAGCGGGAAGCGCGCCTCAAGATGAGACTTCCCGGGGCACAAGCCCCCTTAAGGAACCATGTAGACTACGTGGTTGATAGGTCAGGTGTGTAAGTGCAGCAATGCATTGAGCTAACTGATACTAATGATCCGTGCGGCTTGACCATATAACCTCAAGGTGCTTCCAAGCATCCCTTAGCACGACACACGTCGATAGCTCTACAAACGCTCGCTACGTCACACCCTATGAGAGGCTGGCGCCAGTTGCCGTCTTCCACACAAGCCGCACATCCGTGCCTTGTCCGAAGACACAACCAGGCGACACTCCAACCGTCTCCCTGGTGAAATTAGCGCTGTGGAACCACCCGATCCCATCCCGAACTCGGAAGTGAAACGCAGCTGCGCCGATGGTAGTGTGGCTCAAGCCATGCGAGAGTAGGTCATCGCCAGGGGCTTTACCCCTAATCCCCGTCCCACAAGGACGGGGATTTTTTATTGCGCGATCCAAAAGCACCACCGCAACAGCCCTCACACCCAAACCCTGCGCCTCACTCGCGCTGCGCCCTCACCAACCGACCGCCCTCCGGGGCCGCCTACAGTTCCACGCCCTGGCCGCCCGCGTTCTGCGACGGCGCTTCCCACAAGCCCTCGTCCTCTTCCAGGTCATGCTCCTGCCCAGTAGCCCAGTAGCCCGATCCGTCAGCGACGCGTGCACTGGAGCTTCGCTCAGCTTGGACGGCGTGCCCTTCGTGTAGATACCCGCCGCGCGGCCCGATCCGTACATCGCCGCGCTTGCCGTCGCCGCTGGTGGCCTCGGTCTTCCATAGCCCGTCTTCGAACTTCAGCCTCTCCAGCTTGCTGTAGCCCTACTCGCCCAGCAGCGCCTTACCTGTGCCCGCGGCTTGCGCCGGCGCCGGCGATTGCGCGTAGGCGCTGCCGACGGCCAGCGCGAGCGCTGCCGCCAGCAGCGGCCGGGACCGGATCGTGTTGGGGTCGTTCATGGCGTTCTCCGTTTGCGCAGAGTGGCCATGCTCCCAATGCGGGGTTGTGCAAGGGAGTGAATACCCTCGCGTCAGCTTCAGCCTTTGCCGCAGGGCTCAGCGCCCGGCGTCCAGCAGCCAGATCTCGACCCGCTCATTGCGCACCTTGGCCAGCGTATCTTCGCCGCCGAGCAGAGGGCGCGCCGCGCCCAGTCCGCGCGCGCGCTTGACCACGATGCCGCGCTGGGACAGATAGGCGGCGACCACGTCGGCGCGGTCGTTGCTGGCGATGGTCGGATACAGGCGGTTGGCCGTATCCGGTGTGGCGAAGCCGATGACCGCCAAGGCCCGACCGCGCATCGCCGGCTGCTGCATGAAGGCGATCAGCCGGTCCAGGTCCTGCGCGCTGCGCGCCTCGAACATCGAGTTCAGCGACTGCAGGCTGAAACGCAAGGTGGTGGTCAGGCGCTGCGCGCCGGCACCGGCCTGCAGGTAGGCATCGGCCTGGCGCGCGTCGCCGCTCGCGCGCGGCGGCTGCGTCGGGTCGGGGGCGATGCTCATCGGGATCGGCCCGATCCGGCGCACGACCTGCTGCGCCTGCGCGCCGACCGAATACATGGCCAGGCTGCGGCCTAGCGCCGACATCATCTGCCCGCCATACAGGCTATAGCGCTGCACCAGAGGGTAGTCCTCGCCACGAATGCTGGCCTGCGTGGGCAGCACGGCGATGCCGCCGTCGGCGATGGCGAGCGCACGGGTGCCGGCCGGGAGCGGTGTGGTCAGCGCGACGATCGCCAGCGCAGCCGGGTGCCCGGCCGCGGACTGCGCCGTCTCGACCAGGTTGGCATGGAGGCGTTGCGCGGCGGGCTGTGCGCTGGCGGGCAGCGACAGGCGTTCGCGCAGAAAATCGCCCAATCCGCTGCGCTCGGGGTTGCGCTGCACTTCGATCGGCAGGTCCGCACCTCCGAGTTGCGACCAGCGCGTCAGCTGCCCGCTCAGGATGTCGCGCAGCTGCGCGACGCTGAGCGAGGTCAACGGATTATTGGCGGCGACCAGCACGCGGACACCATCCAGCGCGAGGACGAAGTTCTGGTCAGGCGAGGACAGATCGCCAAGCTGCCAGGCGGCATCGCGTTCGCGCGCATCGGGGACCCGCGCCAGCATCGCCAGTTCGGCGTCGCCGCGGACCAGATCGGCGAAGCCGGCGGCCGAACCGGCGCTGCCGATTTCGACCACCAGCGGTGCATCGTCGCGCAGCGCGGAGATTTCCAGCGTCGCTGCATCGACACGGCGGCGCTGGATCTGCCGATAGCCGATGCTGTGCAGCCAGGATTCGACCAGGGCCGGCATCAGCTGCGCGCCGACGCTGTTGGAGCCGTGCACGCGCAAGCGTTCGGCCTGCTGCGCGCAGACGGATGGGATGGCGCACAGCGCTGCCGCAGCTGCCAACAGCAGGCGCAAGATGAAACCGGACATCGGATCCCCCCAGGATCTGGACAGGGGGCAGTGTTGGCGACAGGCGTGACATGGCAGTGACTGTGAGCGCGGTCACGCGATGTGGGTGGTGCGTATGACCTGTTGCGATCGCGCGTGCGCTGCATCTTTTCGCGGCTAGGACCGACGCTGCCGGCTATGGCTTCGCGCCAAAGTTGCGACGCGCATTCCCGGTAATGCGCGTCGCGACTGAAGTCGTTCCCACAGCGGGCGAATGGCCTAGGGAAATCGCTCGCAGCATCGCTCAGGCGGACGAAAGTGCCCGCTTCGCCGCCGCCTGCGCCCAGCGTGCGGCGACCAGCGGCGAGGTGATGCAGACCGCGTTGTCGGTCACCGTGGTCACCGCGCGCTCCAGCAGCTGGATGTCCGCCTCGTGCTGGCGTGCCACGTGCGGATCCTCGAAGAAGATCGCGCGTTGGCAGCGCCGTTCCAGTACGCGGTCGGCGATCTGCGCGTCGCCGCCCATCGGCCCGCTCTGGTAGCGGTGCACCCAGTCCTGGCCCTGCGGCCAGCCGCGGCTCCAGGCCAGTTCGTTGAGGCGCAGGCCGGTGGTGCCGGTGGCCACGCGCTGCTCGAAGCGCGACAGCAGGTCGAAATGCTCGCTGGCGAAGGCCAGCATCTGCGGCTTCATCGCATCGTGCGCGATCAGTGCCAGGGTGTGTTGCTCCAGCGCGTGCAAGTCGTCGGCGCCGGCGTCGGCCGCCAGTCCGGCGTGCACGCGCTCCATCTCGATCCAGTCGCGGGCGCTGGCCACGGTGGAGATGAAGGGCTTGCCGTGGATCACGCACTGGCGCTTGAGCGCGATCGCCTCGGGGAAGATCGATGAGGGATCCACTGGATCGATGAAGTAGATCGTCCCGTCGAGGGTGCGCTCGGCGCCTTCCAGGCCCACCACTTCGGCGACCAGCTTCATCAGCCCGCCTTCGCGGCCGAACGGATAGCGCTTGAGTTCCGTGTAGCCTGACAGCCAGCCGGCGCGCGCGATCGCCTCGTGGGTACGGCCGACCGCGTGCAGGCCGAGCTGCAGTTCGCGGATGCCGGCCTCGCAGGCGCGCAGCCAGCGGAACAGGGCGGCGTCCTTGCCCTGGTGGTGCAGTCGGTTGGCGGCCAGGCCCAGGCGCATACGTCGATCCGTGCGGAGAAGGAACGACAGTCTGCGCCGGATCGCGGTACGGACTCAATCGCCGGCTACCGCCATCGCCCCGGGCCGGCAGCGAGCAGCCACACATCGCAACACGTTCTTCCAGTCGCCAATCCCGGCTAGTCGAGCAGTTGCTTCGCCCGCGCCGACAGCACGCCCATCTGCGGCTTGTCGGTGCCGTCCGGGTTGCGCCGCAGGCTGAACGCGTAGTCGAGCTTCCACCAGGCGCCGGCCGCCCACGCGGTCCAGCCCATCCACACGTCGGCGTTGTCGTGCACATAGCCGAGCATGTCGTCCAGCGCGGCCATGCAGGTGGCATTGCTGCTGGCGCCGAATTCGCCGAGGAAGCCCTGGTGGCCGTTGTCGCGCAGCCACTGGGTGAAGCCGCGCAGCGTTTCCGAGCCGATGCTGGCGCTGACGCAATCGGCGCTGGTGCCGCTGTAGTCCTGGTCGAGGTACTGGTGGACTTCGAACACCAGGTTTTCGACCGGATCCTCGATCGCCACCATCGATTGCGCGTTGGGCACGCCGTACCAGCTGCTGTTCCAGCTGTGCGCGCCGCTGAACGCGGTGCCCGGCACCATGATCAGGTTGTAGGCGCCGGCGCTGCGGATCGCATCGATCGCCAGTTGCGCCGTGGCGGCCCAGTCGCCGGAGGAAATGCCGTTGGGTTCGTTCATCAGCCCGAAGATCACCGTGTCGTCGTTGCCGAAGGCGATCGCCAGGCGCCGCCACAGATCGGCCAGCACGCTGGCGGGCATGCCGCCGCTTCCGATGCGTACGCCGTTGTACTTGGCGTAGTTGTGCAGGTCCAGGATCACGCGCAGGTTGTGGCTTTTGGCGCGGCTCACCGCGGTGCGCAGATAGCCGAGCTGGGCGGCGTCCAGCGCGCCGTTGGCGGTGGGTTGCAGGCGCTCCCACAGGAACGGCAGGCGCACGATGTTCATGCCCTGCGCGGCGACGTAGGCGTAGTCGCTGTCGCTGGGATACAGATAGTCCTTGAAGACCACGCCCGGCTTCCTGGCCGAATTGAATTCCGCGCCGGCCAGGTTGACGCCGGCGTAGCGCACTGGATCCTGCGCGATGGCGGTGGATGCGCAGGCGGCCAGCGCCATGCACAGCGCCCCGCGCAGCAGCCGGCGCGGGGATGCAATGGAAGAGGAGATGCGTCGCATGGGATTGCCTCATGGAGAAGAACGAACGGACGTGGCCGCCGCACTGTGTGGCGGCGGTCGTCCTGATCGGTTGCAATCGGCATGCCAGTGCGGCTACCGCTCCTCTCCCGAGGTGGTACGTGTGTGGCGCCGCTGCGTCGACAGACGCTGCGGCGCGCCATGCTGCGCGCCACGATCGGCGGCGTTATCGCAGCGCGCGTAGCGAAGGCCGTGTTAGCGCGTGATGCGCTTCGCCCTGGCCGACAGGATCGACATCTGCGGTTTTTCGCGGCCATCCACATCGGGCTGCAGGTTGAACGGATAGTGCACGTTCCACCGGGCGCCGCCGGCCCAGGCGGTCCACCCCCACCACAGCCCGCTGTTCTGTTCGATGTAGCCGAGCATGTCGTTCAGCCCTTGCTGGCAAACAGGATGGCGGCTAGCGCCGAATTCGCCTAGGAAGCCGATGTGCTTGGTCTTGAGCAACCAGTTGGTGAAGTCGACCAGGCGTTTTGTAGCGGCGCTGGGACTCACGCAGGCAACACTGGTCCCGCTGGAATCGGGGTCCAGATACTGATGCACTTCGATGGCGGTGCGCTGGAGCGGGTCGTACAGCGAGGCCAGCGCGGTGGCATTGGATTCGCCGTTGACGGTCGAGTACCAGCTGTGCGCGCCGCTCCACAGTGCACCCGGCACCATGATCAGATTGCGCGCACCGGCGGCGCGGATCGTGTCCACTGCGGACTGCGCGGCTGCAGCCCACAGTCCGGGCGAGATGTCGTGGGGCTCGTTCATCAGCCCGAAGACCACGTTGTCGTCGTCCTTGAACTCCCAGGCCAGACGTTGCCACAGGTCGCTGAAGGTCTTGATCGGCACGGCCGTGCTGCCGATCTTGCGGTCGTAGTAGCTGGCGTAGTTGTGGATATCCAGGATCAGGCGCATGTGATGCGCCCTGGCCTGCTTGGCCGCCGCCTTGATCAACTCCAATTGCACGCTGTCCAGCGGGCCCTGCGCCTTGGGCTGCAGGCGTTCCCACAACACCGGCAGGCGCACGATGTTCATGCCCTTACCGGCGAAATAGGCGTAGTCGGCAGCGCTGGGATAGAAGTAGTCGACGTTGAGCACGCCGGGCTTTTGGCTGGAGCTGACCTCCGCGCCGGACAGATTGACCCCGGCGAATTTCAGCACGCTTTGTGCGTGCAGCTGAGGCAGCACGGCGAGCAGGCAAAGCAACAGTGCCAGGCGCAGCGCGCCCAGGCAAGAGGGTGAACGAGACATGGGTGGCGTCCTTCTGCATCAGCGGGGGATCGACCAAGCACAGTGCGAAACGGCCGAACTGATGGCAAATGGTGTGCTTACGCCCCAACGTAGTCCATTCGCGTCCTCGCCTCTACGACCAACATGCGTGCGTGCGCGGATCTGTGTTGGGCTTTGCAACGCCAACGCGCACTGGTTCTCTGTCGATCTTCGCCACCGCGGTGCATGTGGCGACCGGCGCAGCGCATGCGTGATCTGTGTCGCCCATGCGTGCAGCGACGGCGTGCCGGACGCTGCGCCCGGCACACCTGCCGGCTCACTTCCCAGTGATCTTGCGCGCGTGCTTGGACAGGATCGACATCTGCGGCCTGTCGCTGCCGTCCTTGTTCGGCTGCACGTTGAAGGGATAGTCGTTCTTCCACCACGCGCCGGCCGCCCACCAGGTCCAGCCGACGATCACGTCCTTGTTCTGCTCGATGTAGCTGAGCATGCCTTCCAGCGCCTGGTTGCAGACGGGGGTATCGGCGGTGGCGAACTCGCCGATGAAGCCGACCTTCTTGTTCTCGCGCAGCCAGCTGACGAAGCCGGCCAGTTTCTCGGCGCCGGCGCCGGCGCTGACGCATTCGCCCTTGGTGCCGCTGTTGTCCTTGTCGAAGTACTGGTGCGCTTCGAAGGCCATGCGATTGCCTGGATCCTTCAGCGGCTGCAGCGCCACCGCATTGGAGGTGCCGTAGTAGGTGCTGCGCCAGCTGTGCGCGCCGGTGTAGGCGGTGCCGGGGACCAGCACCAGGTTCTTCGCGCCGGCCTTGCGGATGGCGTTGATCGCCGCTTGCGCGGCGGCGGCCCAGTCGGTGGAGGAGACCGCGTTGGGCTCGTTCATCAGGCCGAAGATCACCGTGTCGTCGTTCTTGAACTCGGTCGCCAGGCGCCGCCACAGGTCGGCGAACACCTCGGCCGGCGCGCCGGCGCTGCCGATCAGCGCACCGTTGTACTTGGCGTAGTTGTGCGGGTCCAGGATCAGGTGCAGGCCGCTGGCCTTGGCCTGCGCCACCGCCTTCTTGATCTGCGCCAGCTGCGCGGGATCGAACTCGCCCTTGGCGGTGGGCTGCAGGCGCTCCCACAGGAACGGCAGGCGCACGATGTTCATGCCCTTGCCGGCGAAGTAGCCGTAGTCCGCCGCACCCGGATAGGTGTAGTCCTTGTACAGCGTGCCCGGCTTCTTGCCGGAATTGAATTCGGCACCGGACAGGTTGACGCCCGCGTACTTGAGCACGCTTTTGCCGTCCTGAGCGGACACGCTGAAGGCGGCGGCGAGCAGCAACACGGCGGGAGCGGCGGGGCGTAGCCGCGACGACCAGAGAGAGAGAAGCGACATGGGGGAAAGCGTCCTTGGGGGAGGGGAGGATGCCGTTTTGCCATCGGGGGAAGCAGCCGGCGGTGCAAGGGTGCGCGGATCGCACCCGCGCGGCCAGCCTAGGCGTTTGCGCGTTAGCGGTGCATTCACTCGTGCGAAAGACGGCGTTGCGTTCGCGTCGCTCAGGGCGAGGTCGCGACCGGGCGCGCAGGCACGGTTCGTCGCGGCGTAGTGCGCATGCAGGAGGGGTTTCAGCCCGGAGATGCCGCCGAGCCGGTGGCTTCGCTCGTCGCGGCTGAAGCCGCCTACACCGCCTGCCGATCGCTTGCTGGGTGCACTGTAGGAGCGGCTTCAGCCGCGACAACGTCCTAAGCCGGAAGGCCCACCGCTGCGTTCGTCGCCACTGAAGTCGCTCCCCCAAGGATTCCGCCGGCACGGTGGAGCGGCGAGGCCTGTTGTGGGAGGGACTTCAGTCCCGACGGCATGCCAAGTCGGAAAATCCACCGCTTCGCTCGTCGCGGCTGAAGCCGCTCCTACAGGGAGGCTTGCGTTTCGCCTGCCGGGCGCATTGTGGGTCGGGCCGGCGCGGTTGCCGGGCAACGCGGCGGCGGCGGCAACGCGTGCGAACGGTGGCCCGGCGGTTCGCCGCCGGGCATGCATGGATGTCGTCCGCGCAGGCGCGGGCGAGGTCGCTCAGGCGGCGGCCTGGGTGGTCACCGGCAGGCGGTTGCCGATCCATTCGGCGATGCTGGCGGCCGCGTCGCGGCCTTCGGCCACCGCGGTCACCACCAGGTCCGCGCCGCGCACCGCATCGCCGCCGGCGAACAGCTTGGGGTTGGTGGTCTGGTATGGCAGGCGGGCGCTGCCATCGGGATCGTTGCCGCCGGCCAGGATGCGGCCGGCGGCGGTGCCTTCCACGCCCTGCGCGGCCAGCCACTCGGGCACGCTCGGCGAGAAGCCGAAGGCGATGATGACCACGTCCGCGTCCAGCAGCGATTCGCTGCCTTCGATCGGCACCGCGGCCTGGCGCCCGCGCGCATCGGGTTCGCCCAAACGGGTCTGCACCACGCGCACGCCGGCCAGCTTGCCGGCGGCATCGGCTTCCACCGCCAGCGGCTGGCGGTTGAACAGGAAGCGCACGCCTTCCTCGCGCGCGTTGGCCACTTCGCGCGCCGAGCCGGGCATGTTGGCCTCGTCGCGGCGATAGGCGCAGGTGACCTTGGCCGCACCCAGGCGGATCGCGCTGCGCACGCAGTCCATGCCGGTGTCGCCGCCGCCGAGCACCACCACGCGCTTGCCGCTCAGGTCCGGCAGCGCGATGGTGTCTTCCCAGCCGGCGATCGGCCGGCCCCAGGGGTCGTTGCCGCCGACGATGCGGCTGTTCTGCACCAGGAACGGCAGCGCCGGCAGCACCCCGGGCAGGTCCTGGCCGGCCAGGCCGCCGTCGGTGTAGCGGTAGGCGCCGGTGCCGAGGAACACCGCGTCGTAGTCGCCGAGCAACTGCTCCAGGCTGACGTCGCGGCCGATCTCCACGCCCAGGCGGAACTCCACGCCCATGCCTTCGAGCACCTCGCGGCGCTTGCCGATCACGCTCTTGTCGAGCTTGAAGCTGGGGATGCCGAACTGCAGCAGGCCGCCGATCTGCTCGTAGCGGTCGTAGACCACCGCATGGATGCCGGCGCGGGCCAGGCGGTCGGCGCAGCTGAGCCCGGCCGGGCCGGCGCCGATCACCGCCACGCGCTTGCCGGTGGCCTGGACCTGGCTCAGGTCCGGGCGCCAGCCGTTGTTGAGTGCGGTATCGACGATGTACTTCTCCACCGCGCCGATGGTGACCGCGCCGAATTCCTCCAGCGTGCAGCTGCCTTCGCACAGGCGGTCCTGCGGGCACACCCGGCCGCAGACTTCCGGCAGCGGGTTGGTGCTGTGGCACAGCGCCGCCGCTTCCTCGATGCGGTTCTCCTGCACCAGTTGCAGCCACTGCGGAATCGCGTTGTGCACCGGGCATTTCCAGCTGCAGTACGGATTGCCGCAATCCAGGCAGCGCCCGGCCTGGTACTGCGCGTCGGCCTTGTCGAACTTGCCGTACAGCTCGTTCCAGTCGCCGGACGTGCGCAGCTCCACCGGGATGCGCTGTGGCATCTGCCGGGGCAGGTCGAGGAACTGGAAGGCTTGCTTGCGGCTCATAAAAAATTCCGTGGCGTAATCCCTTCTCCGCTCGGGAGAAGGTGCCCCGAAGGGGCGGATGAGGGGACGGGGCGCGCAGGGCCTGCGCGATCCCCTCTCCCAAAAGCAGGAGAGGGGGATCCAGCCATCAGGCAGCGCGCCGCAACGACTCGGTCAGCGACTCGATGCTCGCCGCCTTCGGCTTGACCAGCCAGAACTTGCCGACGTAGTCGCGGAATTCGTCGAGGATCTGCTGCGCCCAGATGCTGCCGGTCAGTTCGCGGTGGCGGCTGATCAGCTTGTGCAGGTGCTGGCGGTGGCTCTCGAAGCCTTCGGCGGAGATGCGATGGATGTCGATCAGTTCGTGGTTGTAGCGGTCGACGAAATCGCGGTCCACGTCGAGCACGTAGGCCAGCCCGCCGGTGAAGCCGGCGCCGAAGTTCAGCCCGACCTTGCCCAGCACCAGCACGATGCCGTCGGTCATGTACTCGCAGCAATGGTCGCCGGCACCCTCGATCACCGCCAGCGCGCCGGAGTTGCGCACGCCGAAGCGCTCGCCGGCGCGGCCGGCGGCGTACAGCTCGCCGCCGGTGGCGCCGTACAGGCAGGTGTTGCCGATGATCGCGGTGCTGCGCGCCTCGAAGCGCGCGCCGCGCGGCGGACGCACCACCAGGCGGCCGCCGGCCATGCCCTTGCCGACGTAGTCGTTGGCCTCGCCTTCCAGCTCCAGCTGCAGGCCACCGGCATTGAACGCGCCAAAGCTCTGCCCGGCCGAGCCGCGGAAGCGCAGGCTCAGCGGCGCATCGTCCATGCCGTGGTTGCCATGCACGCGGGCGATGGCGCCGGACAGGCGCGCGCCGATCGAGCGGTCGGTGTTGTGGATCAGGAAGCGGTGGTCGCCGCCGGTCTTGTTGGCGATCGCGTCGGCGAGCAGGCCGTCCATTTGCGTGGCCAGGCTGTCCGGCGATTCGTACAGGCGCTGCGCGGCGCAGTGGCTGCCGTCGTAGCGCACGTCCTTGAGCAGCCGCGACAGGTCCACGCGCACGCCTTCGCGCGGCGATACGTCCAGTTGCTGCAGCAGCTCGGTGCGGCCGATGATCTCGTCCAGCGAACGCGCGCCCAGGTACGACAGCCATTGCCGCACTTCTTCGGACAGCAGCTTGAAGAAGTTCTCCACGCGCTCGGGCAGGCCGGTGAAGTAGTTGGCGCGCAGGCGCTCGTCCTGCGTGGCCACGCCGGTGGCGCAGTTGTTGAGGTGGCAGATGCGCAGGTACTTGCAGCCGAGCACGATCATCGGGCCGGTGCCGAAGCCGAAGCTGTCGGCGCCCAGGATCGCCGCCTTGACCACGTCCAGGCCAGTCTTCAGGCCGCCGTCGGTCTGCAGGATGGTGCGGTCGCGCAGGTTGTTGGCGACCAGCGCCTGATGCGACTCGGCCACGCCCAGTTCCCACGGCACGCCGGCATAGCGGATCGAACTGACCGGGCTGGCACCGGTGCCGCCGTCGTGGCCGGACACGGTGATCAGGTCGGCGCCGGCCTTGACCACGCCGGCGGCGATGGTGCCCACGCCGGCATGGCTGACCAGCTTCACCGACACCAGCGCGGTCGGATTGACCTGCTTGAGGTCGTAGATCAGCTGCGCCAGGTCCTCGATCGAATAGATGTCGTGGTGCGGCGGCGGCGAGATCAGGCCGATGCCCGGCCTGGCGTAGCGCAGCCGCGCGATCAGTTCGTTGACCTTGTGCCCGGGCAGCTGGCCGCCTTCGCCGGGCTTGGCGCCCTGCGCGACCTTGATCTGCAGCACCTCGGCATTGACCAGGTACTCCGGGGTGACGCCGAAGCGGCCGGAGGCCACCTGCTTGATCTTGGAGCGCTTCTCGGTGCCGTAGCGGGCCGGGTCTTCGCCGCCTTCGCCGGAGTTGCTGCGCCCGCCGAGGCGGTTCATCGCGATCGCCAGCGCTTCGTGCGCCTCGGGCGACAGCGCGCCCAGGCTGATCGCGGCGGTGTCGAAGCGGCGCAGCAGGTCCGAGGCCGGGGCGACGTCATCCAGCGGGGTCGGCACCTCGGCGCGCTTGAGCTGCAGCAGGTCGCGCAGCGCCGACGGCGGGCGCGCGTGCACCGCCTCGGCGTACGCGGCCCAGTCGGCCTGCTCGCCGCTGCGCGTGGCGCGCTGCAGGGTCATGACCACGTCCGGGTTGTACATGTGGTACTCGCCGCCGTGCACGTATTTCAGCAGCCCGCCCACTTCCGGCTTGAGCAGATCGTTCCAGGCGCGTGCGTTCAGCTGCCGCGCCTCGGTGTCCAGCCGCGCCAGGTTCACCCCGCCGATGCGCGAGGCGGTGTCCGGGAAGCACAGTTCGACCACGTCCGGGTCCAGTCCGACGATCTCGAACAGCTGCGCGCCGCGGTAGCTGGCGATGGTGCAGATGCCCATCTTGGAGATGATCTTGGACAGGCCCTTGTAGACGCCCTTGCGGTACTTGCGGCCGATCTGCGCCTGTTCGCCGCCGGTCTTCAGCAGCAGGATGCCGCGCCGGCCCAGGTCGAACAGGGTCTGGTAGGCCAGGTACGGATACACCGCGGTGGCGCCGAACCCGAGCAGGCAGGCCATGTGGTGCGGGTCGCGCGCGGTGCCGGTCTCGATGATCAGGTTGGCGTCGCAGCGCAGGCCGGCGCGCGACAGGTGGTGGTGCACCGCGCCGGTGGCCAGCAGCGCATGCGCCATCGGCCGTTCCGGCACCGGGTAGCGGTCGGTCAGCAGCAGCATGACCTTGCCGTCGCGCACCGCCTGCTCGGCCTGCGCGCAGATCCGCTCCAGGCCGGCCTTGAGGCCTTCCTCGACGCTGTAGGACAGATCGATCTGCGCGTTGCGGGTCTGGTACTGCTCCATCTTCAGCAGCTGGCGCAGCTTGCGCTGGCTGAGCACCGGCGAGTTGAGGATGACGTGGTTCACCGTCTCCGGGCCGGCGTGGAAGATGTTGGTCTCCTTGCCGAGCTGGGTGGTCAGCGACATCACGCAGTCTTCCCGCAGCGGATCGATCGGCGGGTTGGTGACCTGCGCGAACGCCTGGCGGAAGTAGTCGTACAGCGGCCGGGTGTGGCGGCTGAGCACCGCCATGGGGGTGTCGTCGCCCATCGAGCCGGTGGCTTCCTGCTCGGTCTCGGCCAGCGGCCGCAGCACCTGCTCGACTTCCTCGGTGCTGAGCTGGAACAGCTTGTGGTAGCTGCGCAGGGTGCTTTCGTCGAACGGCTCCTCGACCAGCGAGGGGTCGATCAGTTCGGTCTGCAGGTAGGTCACGCCCTGCTGCAGCCACTGCTTGTACGGGGCGCGGCCGCGGTTGATGCGGTCGATCGCGTCCGAATCGAGCAGATCGCCGCGCTTGAGGTCGATGGCCATCATCTCGCCCGGGCCGAGCTTGCCCTTGCGGGGCACGCGCTCGGCCGGCAGTTCCCACACGCCGGCCTCGGAGGCGACCAGGAAATGGCGGTCGGAGGTCAGCATCCAGCGCGCCGGGCGCAGGCCGTTGCGGTCGAGCATGCACGCCGCGTAGCGGCCGTCGCAGGCGACGATGCCGGCCGGGCCGTCCCACGGCTCGGTGTTGAGCCCGTAGAACTCGTAGAACGCGGCCAGGTCGGCGTCCTTGAACTCCAGCGACTGGGTCGCCGGCGGCACCAGGATGCGCAGCGCGTGCAGCAGGTCCATGCCGCCGGCGACCAGCAGCTCGAGCATGTTGTCCAGGCTCTGCGAGTCCGAGCCGTGCATCGAGATCACCGGGTCGAACTCGGCGATGTCGAAGCGCGGGGTTTTCCACACCTTGCTGCGCGCCTGCGCCCAGTGCCGGTTGCCCTCGATGGTGTTGATCTCGCCGTTGTGCGCGAGCAGCCGGAACGGATGCGCCAGCGGCCAGCGCGGCAGCGTGTTGGTCGAGAAGCGCTGGTGGAACACGATCGCGCTGGAGGCCAGGTCGCTGCGCTGCAGGTCCGGGTAGAACGTGCTCAGCTTGTCCGGCAGCACCATGCCCTTGTAGCTGATGCCGCTGGGCGAGAGCGTGGTGACGTAGAAGTCGGCGATGTCGCGCAGGCGCTGCTCGGCGCGGCGGCGCGCCAGGAACAGGGCCAGGGCGAAGCCGTCCTCGCTGTGCTCGGCGCCGGCATCGACGAACACTTGCTCGATGTGCGGCAAGGTGTCCCTGGCCAGCTGCCCGCACACCGAGTCGTCGATGGGGGTGACCCGCCAGCCGCGCGGCTGCGTGCCGGCGCGGTGCAGTTCCTCTTCCAGCACCTGGCGGCAGCGTGCGGCGCCATCCGCGTCGTCGCGCGGCATGAACACCTGGCCGGCGGCGAAGCGCGCGCCGACCGCGATGTCGGCGTCGCGCGCCAGCGCGCGCAGGAACGCATCGGGTTTGCGGATCAGCAGGCCGCAACCGTCGCCGGTCAGGCCGTCGGCGGCGACGCCGCCACGGTGGGTCATCCGCGACAGCGCGGCAATGGCGGTATCCACCAAGGCCCGCGAGGGTTGGTCATCGAGTTGCGCGACCATGCCGAAACCACAGGCATCGCGCTCATCTTGGGGGTCGTAGAGCCCGTGGCGGTTGCGGGGGGCCATGTCTGCCTCTGAAAAGCGATCCGAAGGAACGCGGCGACACTCGCCCCCGCTCTGTCCTGGAGCGCATCTTGAGGTCACCGGAACATCGACTAAAGCACATGTTGGTGCGGTGCCGCAATACAAAGTTTCAGCTGCAACCGTAGTGGCGGCAACCACCTTGTCGCCGCCCCCGTGTGCGCCGTGCGCACGTGCCGCCGGACGGGCCTCAGCCGCAGCGCACGCCGGTGATCTGGTTCTTGGCATCGACCTCGATGTTGAGCCGTTCGCCGTCAAATTCCATGGTCACCGCCTGGTTCGGCTTGAGCACGCGCAGGCTCTTGGCGCCGGTGTCGCTGCGCGCCTGGTCCAGCAACGCCTGTTCGGCGGCCTGGCCGACCAGGCCCTGCGCCTGCGAGGCGTCGCAACTGCCCACCGGCGGGGGCTCCGGCGCGCTTGCCGGATCGGGCGCGGCGGCCCGCTGCGCGGCGGCCTGGGCCTTGGCCGCCACCTGTTCCTGCTCGTCCGGCGCCGGCGCGGTACACGCGGCCAAGGCCAACGCCAGGCACGCCGCGCCCAACAGGCCGGCACGCGCGGACGCACGAGAAGAAAGGAAAGTGCTCATCGAGGCTCCTGGTGGATGGAGGGGGGATGGGTCCAGCATAAGCGCAGAAGAATCGGACAAGTCGCGTTCGCCGCACGTTAACCGGCCGCCGTTGACGCGGCCTAGGCGCTGCGCTGCCGACAATCCCGGCTCCTTACCCGCTGGCATCCCGATGTCCAACGCGTCCCGCACCACCGCCGCCACCGAGGCGGCCCGCGCGCTGCAGGCCAGGCAGGCCGCCCGCAGCGCCGGCCTGGTCTATGTCAGCGACGAAGAGCCCGGCATCGCCCGCCGCCGCGCCGGCACCGGCTTCGGCTACCGCCTGCCCGACGGCCGCGCGGTGCGCGATGCGCAGACCATGCAGCGCATCCGTCAGCTGGCGATCCCGCCGGCCTATACCGAGGTATGGATCTGCACCAAGCCCAACGGCCATGTGCAGGCCACCGGCCGCGACGCGCGGCGGCGCAAGCAGTACCGCTACCACGCCGACTGGGCGCAGCTGCGCGGCGACGGCAAGTTCGAGCGGATCATCGCCTTCGGCCAGGCCTTGCCGCGCTTGCGCCGGCGCCTGCGCCGCGACCTGGCGCTGCCCGGCTACCCGCGCGACAAGGTGCTGGCGATGGTGGTGGCGTTGATGGCCGAGACCCTGGTGCGCGTCGGCAATGCCGAATACGCGCGCAGCAACCGCTCCTATGGCCTGACCACGCTGCGCAACCGCCACCTGGAATTCGTCAAGGGTGGCCGCGCGCGGTTGAAGTTCCGTGGCAAGGGCGGGCAGGCGCACGACATCGAGGTCGACGACGCGCATCTGGTCAAGCTGATCCGCGGCTGCCAGCAATTGCCCGGGCAGGCGCTGTTCCAGTATCGCGACGACGACGGCCAGCTGCAGCCGGTGGACTCGGGCGAGGTCAACGACTACCTGCGCGAGGCGATGGGCGAGAGCTTCACCGCCAAGGACTTCCGCACCTGGGGCGGCACCCGCGCCGCGTTGCAGCGGCTGGCGCAGCTGCCGTTGCCCGAACCCGGCAGCGAGCGCGCGCTGCAGCTGGCGCAGAATGCGGTGATCCGCGAGGTGGCCGATGCGCTGGGCAACACCCCGGCGGTATGCCGCAAGTCCTATATCGACCCGTGCGTGTTCGAAGGCTGGCGCTGCGGCCACCTGCACGGGTTGAGCGAAACCGTGCGCGGCGAGCGGCAGTGGGACCTGGCGACGCTGAAGTATTTGGCGCGGGCGCGTGCTGCGACCCGAAAGACGGCCAAAACAGCCAAGGCCACGACTTCCAGGCAGGCAGGTGCCACGGCGGCAGTGGGCAAAGCACCCAGGTCGGCATCGCCGCGTCGGCCCGTCAGGCGCGCGCCCGCCGCGCGCGCGCGCAGCTGAGGCAGGCGCCGGCACCGCCGCGTGTGGCAGCGACGCTGCCGCCGCGGTTGCGCCGCGCCGATGCGGCCTGCGCCGCTCAGCCGGCGCCGCGCGCCATCAACCGCAATACAGCGTGGTGATGTTGTTGTACGGACCGACCTCGATGGTCAGGCGCTCGCCGCCGCTCTCGCCGGCGCCGCGGGACGCGCTGTCCACGCCGCTGGAGGTGGCGCCGCTGTGGCCGACGCTGCTGTTCACCACCTGCACCTTCAGGCTGTCGCTGTCGACGCGGGCGCGTTCCACGGTGGTCTGCGCGGCGGCCAGGCCGACCGCGCCGCGGACCTTGTCGACGTGGCACTGGCCGGAGATGACGCCGTCGATCGGCTGTACCTGGGCGACCTGGGTAGTGCTGCAGGCACCGAGCAGCAGGCTGGCGGCGAGCGCGACGGTGGGGGCGAGCGGATGGCGAATCATGGACGGTTTCCTGTTGAGGATGAGGCAAGCGTGTCGCGGCGGATGTTGCCGCAGCATGAAGCCCGCTTCGCAGATGGTACGCGCGGCTTCGCCTCTTCCGTGAATTGTCATATTGCATGCGGTGTATTGGCGGCCCGTTGTTCTGTGAGATCGTCATGCGCGTTTCGTACCCCCCTGCCGCCGCGTCAACAACTGCGGTGAAAACCACCGATGCTCCTTTCGTCGACACGGCGACAGTGTCAACGTCGACGGCCGCCGCGCCTCCAGGGCTGGCGGGACGGCCACGGCCGCGCCTGCCCAATGCCGGAGCCCCGCCACTGGTACCGCTGCCGAATGCGGCCGACAAGCGCGCGCCTGCGGTGCTGGTCGCGCTGGATGGCGATTTCTCCAAGGACCGCCTGGCCGAAATAGACGCGCGGCAGGTCACCGTGCAAGCGCTGCAGACCAAGCTGGGCACACTGAGCGCCGAATCCGGAGTGGCCTTGAAACCGGACAGCGTCGCGGCGCAGTTCGCCGCAGGCGCACTAACCCCGGTCTATCTGGATCCGCCCGCCTTCCGCGCGATGGCCAAGAGCCTGTCCGGCCAGGGCGCGGGCCGCAAGACCGAGCCGCTGCTGGTGGACAAGCAGGGCCAGCGCATCGTGTTCGACCTGCAGCGCGCCTTCGCCCCCGGCGACCGCCTCAGCGACGAGGCGACCGCCGCGCTGGGCAAGGCGCTGGATCTGCCGGGCCAGGGACTGCACACCCCCGCGTGGTTGCAGCCTGCCACGTCGCGTCGAACCCTGAAAGCGGCCCCGCGCTACAAAGGCCATGAGATCCCCGCACAGAACGGTGGCGCCGGCTTCTACAAGGCCAACGACCATCGCCTGCTGGGCGACAAGCGCGAGGTGGTGCGCAAGCAGCTGCCCGAGTTCGTGCATGCGAACTATGTCCAGGCAGAAAGCACCAAGGCGCTGGGCAAGGACGTGATGGTGCATCGCGGCTTGTTCGACCCCCATGCCGGCATCCCGGAGAACTCCCTCGCCGCGATCGATCACGCCTATGCCGAGGGCTATCGCACCGTCGAAATGGATGTGCAGGTGAGCACCGAAGGCGTGCCGGTGCTGTTGCACGATTTCGTGATCGGGCGCACCACGGACGACCCCGACAATCGCCTGGCCACGCAGGTGAAATATGCCGAATTGCAGGGCAAGCACCTGGTCATCCGCAATCCGATGGACGGCAATTTCGTCAGTACCAACCAACGCATCGCCGGCATCGAACCGATGTTGGAGAACGTATTGCACACCAAGCCCGGCATGTCGGTGGTGCTGGATTGCAAGGAACACATCCCCGAGAACGTGGCGCTGATGCTGATCCGGCGCCCGCAACTGCGCCCGATCACCGCGGTCAAGTTGTATTCCGTCGCCTACAAGGGCGGTTTCGACGAATTCTTCTCCAATCTTTGCCAGAAGCTGCAGATCAATCCTCTGCATTCGCAAGACCAGCCGCGCCGCGACAAGCTGCGGCGCGATCTGAGCCAGATCAACGTGGTGCCGATACTGAGCGAGGACACGCTCAAGGACACCCAGTTGCGCGCGTTCTTCCCCGCTGCCGAGGACGCGAAAGGGCTGGCCGATACAGGCACCCAATGGATGCAGAGCTGGAACAGCATGCATCCGATCGTCGCCGAGGTGACGGTCGCCAATCCCGGCAGCGACGCCGGCAAGGCCATGCTACTGACCAAGGAACGCTTGCAGCAGCCAGGCTCAGGCTACGAGAAGGCGGCCTTCACCGCCGCCTACCGCTACGAGGATTTCTCGATTCCGCGTTCTGGCGGCCAACCCGACTACTACACCTGGGGCGTCTTCGGCGAGATCAATCCGGTTCCCACCAGCGGCTTCGAGCCGCAGCGCGGTATCGCCGGCGCGTTTCGCGAGCACGGCGAAAGCGTGCTCACCGACCAGCCGGACGAAGAAGTGCTGGCGCAGCGCGAGAACCGCACCTTGCCGCGCGGGCATACCGGACTGGAGTTGGACGTGCCGCCGGACGCTCCGCTCGATCGCGACCGCGATGCGGACATCGTCCAGGAACGTCGCAAGCAGTTCATGGAGGCCAAGCAGCCCCCCGATGCGGCGCATATCCAGGCGGCACGCGATGGGGTGAGGCTGGATCAAGGTGCGTCCCTGCAGCTGCCGCCGGCGGCACGGCAGGCCATCGACAAGCAGGCCGAAGCGCTAGGCCTGTTGACCGACCGCCACCGTGGCGCGCCGGTGAGCCATTATCTCAACGAGCAGGCCAAGCAGACCGAGCCGGAAGAGTAGCGCGGCGCCGCCGCGGTGCAGGCGAGCGGAGCGTCTGCACCGCGCGATGGCGGCTGCAACGCGGCGATCTGCGGGCTGCCGCAGGCGACACGTTCGCTTGCGCCGATCGCGCCAGTCGGCGTCAGCTGTTTGCGTCATGAAGAGGCCGCTGTCGGGCTTCACCGGGGTGGCCGCGGGCTTGGCCAGACTGTGGCCTCCCAGCCAACAACCATGTAGGGCACGGCAGAAGATGAGAGTGACTTTCCCGTCATGACACGGTTTGCTGGACGATATTGAGGCCACTCAAAGATCGATTCTTGGGCAGAAGGTAAGAATAGGGCGGAAGCTATGTGGGAGAAGGTGAGAGTGAAATACTAGACACTTTCCCCCAGGCTCAAAAACTAATGCGCGTGAAAAGAAAAGCCCCGATGGGGGGCTCTCAAAAGTAGAAAGATCTGGGCGTGCTCAAGGCGCGAGTGCTTATCTTTACTGACTGCCAACCAGAGTTCGCCAGCTGATTTTTGGCTGTCCAGCTTCTCTCTGGTCCCTTGCACTGCTGTTGACTAGTGAGATGTGCTCTTTAAGATCTTTTTTTGCCTGCTCCTTTATAAATGAAACCTGAGAAATGATCCTGGCAAGATGGATGCCTTTGCAGGCTTGCGAGAGGTTGAGATGATCAGTCATAGCTGATCCGGAATTAAAGGATCTCAGTGCGTGGTGCAGGAGAGTGAGACATCGGCTGATGTCCTGCTCAGTGAAAAAATTCCGGGTCGAGCGAGGTGTTCGACCGGTACTGGTAAGAACTTCCGCATCGCGTAGTGCGGCAATAGTTCGAGGCTGCAGCTTTAGGCGACTTCGAACATTGAAATCACATTGTTGCTCAGTACTATCCGCTCCTAGATCAGAAATCAGAAACATAAGGCCCCTTCGCTTGGTGCGAGACCTTGTCGTATGGATGTTTCGCTCCTTCAGAAACGCAAGCGCATCTCCTTCTTCAATGCCTTTTTCAGCAGAAAAAGTGCTGAGTAGAATCCAATTGGAATTCAGATCAGGGTCGTCGATCGCCATGTGAAGCCGCCGAAGATCTGCGAACCGAGAGCAGAAGTCGATGAGTGCACTGGTGAAGAACTGAAATTCAATAGCCTTATCAGGGGCCTTCTTTCGGAATAGCTGTATCCAACGTCCGATAACGGCGGAGAAGACCTCTAATGGATCAAGCGCGGAGAAGTAGCGCCCATATCTCGCATCGAGATAGCTGTGAAGATTCCTCGGCCAATTAGTCAGTAGCCATGGAACAGCCTTTGCTGCGCTAGTTACGCCTCCTCCGAAGGGGCTTCGATAAATATCGGGCTGGTCTGGTTCAAGAACGAGATTGGCCAAAGCCTCGAAAAGCACGCAAAGACTTGGTGCGCTGATGCCGCGGAGATGAATGAGGTCATCATCAACGATTGACGAATAGCCTTCGTAGAAGGCTGAGTCAAGAACTCTAAGTAACGCAAGGTAGTTCGGGTCCAAGGTCTTGGGTGGAAGCTTGCGTATGACGCTTTCGCCACACCTGCACCTGTTCAACGCGGGGCGGCGAGAATCGAGAGGTCTCTTGCACGCAGGACATAGCGTGATCAACTCCTTCCCATGATGCGGACATGCTGTTACCCAGATGATATGAAACAAAGCCAAATGAGGAAGGCCCTGTTCGATGCAGTCTGAGCAAACAGGAACTGCACTCAGCTCCAAGTGAGAAGTTAGCATCAAGGACGGGCCAAAGCGTGTATAGCGAGATCCACTCGACTTCGCGTGCTGAGCGACGACGCCCTCAAGAAAATCGACTGAAATACCTGTCCGCCTCCCCAGCGCTTCAGCGGTCAAATAGTAGACGCCGCTTGGCTTCCAATTGTAGTGGCCGAGGAATAAGAATGGACTGTGATAGCCGTTTTGCTCAGCGAGGCGAAGAAGAAATCCCGCAAGACTTTCACGTTCCATGGGCCGTGGTGTGCGTATTAGCATTAGACGATCCTCTCCAGAACATTTTTAGGCCGTCTGGAATACTTCTTTCCCGGACTATCTTTAGGAGCATGTCTGACTCCATCTAGGGTTCCTAGATGCGCAACATCCGGAGGCTCATTTCTGGCGAATTTTGAAATATTCATCACCTGCTCCATGATCTCTGTTGCATCGGTGGAACCAGCGCTTAGACGGCCTAGAAATGGGCCGTCGGGAACAGGAAAGGCGCCTGCGAAGTAGATGGCTGAGTCGTAGGCAGCTTGGAGTTCCTCAAGACCAACAGCTGGGTGCTGTCGTCGATACGCGCTTCGCATGGCCTCATCTAGGATGAGTGTTAGTAGTCCGATCTTTCCAGCGCACGCCAGGTAGCAGCGAAATGAAAGGTCCACGCTTCCTGCTAGGTCTGGAAGCTCATATGGGGCAAGCTCGTTGCGAAAGCTTTGGAGTACCCCGCGGAATTCGGAGCGATCACCTGAGTCTGACCAATCAAAGGGTTTGATCCAGAGCGGCGCACGAAATCGATCGACAAGTTGGGGGTTGGCCGTGATAACAGACTGCGATTCGGGCAGTCCGACCAGGACCAGTGCGAACTGCTTGTCCTCGACCAAGGTCTTGAGCCAATCCGAGGCGCGGTCCAGCAGGCGCTTCTGACCCTTGTCACATAGATGCTGAAGCTCGTCGAGGATGACCATCCTGCAGCCGACCTCGATAAGTAGTCGCCTCAGCCGCAGTGTTTGCTGATCACGCGTGCCTTTGCTGAAGTTCGGATCTCCGAGTGCTCGTAAGGCACTGTGCAAGATGCCTTTGATGGTGCCGTCGGAGGGAATGCCAACGTACAGGACTGGCTTGACTAGGCCCTCATCGGTCCGCTCCAAGGGGTATCGAGCCTCAAACTCCCGAACCACGCTCGATTTGGATACGCGCGGCGGCCCAACGATGTGAAGGCATATGGGAGACGACGCATACGGGACATCATCGTAGGCATCGTCCAGTGCATCGAGAACGCTGCCATAGGCATGGAATCCAACGCGAATTGTTTTAACCAGTGCTCTTGGAAGCTTGGAGGCACTACGCTTCATCAGCATGCCTCCTGTGTAACTTCGTCCGGGACACGCCGAACCGCCAGTTGGGCGACGCCGCCATCGAGAGGGACATGCGGGACGGGCAGCTCAGTAGGAACCTTGGCGCGCTTGGCCTTGACCTGCTTGTCCTCAGCCAATGGTGCAGACATCGGGATAGCTTGTGTGTCCCCACTGGTGTTGGCTTGGTTGCTATTGCCTTCTAAGAAGCGACCTTGACGCTGCCGCTGCCGCTGCCGCTGCCGCTGCTTGCGCTTCGTGAATCGCATGTCCTGCTCAATCATGTCGATCAGTCGTGCGCGTGCTTCCGCCAGTGAGAGCTTGGTGCCTCCCTCATCGAACTCCTTCCGAGCGTTGCTGATAAAATTGTGCTGCCAGCGCGTCAGGCCCTGTGCGTACTCAAGCTGTAGCGCTGGAACTTTAACCAACTGTCTGGTGATGGGATCAGCCACCCAGATGTGGCCGACATCGCTGTCGTCAAGCACAAGATCGACGGTGATCTTATGGCCATGCTCCATACGCATACTCTGCAGATCCCTAGAATTGTAGGTGAGTCTGTTTACCTCGATACCGCTATGAGAAAGGACGCGTTTTTCGGGTCTTCCGAATGCAGCGTCCATCCATGTTGAGCAATCTGGCAATTTCCGTTGGATTTGCCCGATAGCCTGTTGCCAAGCTTGCTGAGGCGAGATCTGCAATGTGCGGTGACGGGTCTGGTGATAGATGTCGACAATCCACACCACGAGGAGATGCTTCAGGGTGTCGAGGCTGAGGATGGCGCTACCGGATGGGTCGTAGTCTCCTCGAGCCTTGATCGACTCAAAAGTCTTACCCGGTATGGACGCCAGTAGGCGAGATGAGATTGTGCGAAAGAAGCGCTCGATCTTTCCTTTGTACCAAGGCTTTTTCCGAGGGCAGAACTGCACGACCGTGCCGAACTGCTCTGTGATGCGCTCAATCGCCTTGCCGTGGAACTCCATTCCGTTGTCCACCACGAGCACCTCGATGATGCCCCAGGCGTCCCATTTACCTTTGACCTTGGAGAACTGGCTCAGGAACTCGACTTTGGGCGTCATCGCGTTGCGCAGGGCCAGCATGACGTTGGCGGTGCTAGGTTCCTCAAAGCCGATGTGATAGCCGAGCACCATGCGGGTGTGCTCATCCAACAGCAGCGTCAACCATGGCCGGCCAAGTGGTAGACCAGACCTTTCATCAACTACAAATATGTCCATCCTGTAGTGATCAACAGCAACGCGTTGTAAAGGCCTGGTCGTGATTGCACCGGCCCCAACGCCTCTGAACATCACGTCCGCTGCGCGTTGCCCATTTCGTGCAGCTGCAACTTCATATGCTGAATGGTCTTGGATCCGATTGCGTACAGCCCACATGCCGACTTCCGCAATCCGCTCACTAGGAACGCGTCGCCTGTTCTCATTGGCAATCAGGGTATTGGTATGGTCAACAACGTCCTGCATCGTTCGACGCAGTGGGCTTAGGTAGATTTCTTCGATAGCCGTATCCAGCATATCAAGCGCGGTATAGCAGAGCTTGTGCTTCCGGCTACCCTTCAGTTCGTGCTTGTCCACCAAGCTACGGTGGTCGCCGGAGCCTTCACGATATGCCTTGATCCAACGTGCCACGGAGCTGAAAGACGGTGCGCTGGTAAAGCACGACCCATGTTTGGAATCACGCTGCTTCCGCCAAGCTTCATCAATGATTGGAACGACATATTTTGGGGGGCGGCTTCAACTCCGATTCGCAACACCAACGGTTGTGAAGTGGCCCGGCGACCTGACTTGAGCGACTTCACCGCCAAGTGGAGTTGCCCATGTCATCCAGCCGCCTGGACCAGGCCGAACGATACCGTTTGCATGCGTTATATGAAACCGGGATGTCGATGCGGGCCATCGCCGATGCGTTGGAGCGCGCGCCCAGCACGATCAGCCGCGAACTGCGCCGCAATCAGCACGCTCGGCACTATCTGCCAGATCACGCACAGCGCATCAGCGAGCATCGGCGCACGCAGGCCAGCCGGCGTCCACGCATCGACGCTGAGCGCATCGCACAGATCGAGGTCCTGCTGAGCGAGGACTTCAGCCCGGAACAGATTGCCGGTCGCACCGGCCTGGCCAGTCACGAATGGATCTATCGGCACATCTACGCTGACCACAAGCGCGGTGGCCAGTTGTTCACGCATCTACGCAAGCGCCGCCGCAAGCGCCGTCGGCGGGGCGTGCGCGATGGCCGCGGACAGCTGACACATCGGCGCAGCTGGACACAGCGCCCCAGCGTGGTGGAGCAGCGAAGCCGCATCGGCGACTGGGAGCTGGATACCCTCCGGGCCTCACACGGAAAGGCCGTGGTGGTCAGCATGACCGAACGCCGCAGTCGCCTGCATCTGCTGGCTTACTCGCCTGACGGCACCGCCGAGAACGTGCGCAACGCCATCGTCCAGCGCCTGGGCGGCCTAGGCCACACGGTGCACACCCTCACCGCCGACAACGGCAAGGAATTCGCCGATCATCGGCTCATTGCCGCCTGCTTGCAGAGCGACTTCTATTTTGCAGATCCGTACTGCGCATGGCAGCGAGGCAGCAACGAAAATGCCAACGGATTGACGCGCCAGTACTTGCCACGACACATCGATTTCAGCACCATCACCGATGCGCACCTGCGATGGATCGAACAGCGACTCTACAATCGTCCGCGCAAGATACTCGGATTCAAAACGCCCCTCGAAGTCTTCTCCGAGGAGGTCCTCAACAGCGTTGCGAATCGGAGTTGAATCCGCCGGGTCAGTGCGGTTCCTTCCAGCGTGCGAATGTACTTGAGCTTTTCAGCGACGCGGGCCTGTTCTTCGTCAGAAATCTCGCGCTTCAGGCAACCGTTCCACGCGTTGATATAAGAAGCGCCGCCCGAGGTCTCCTCCGCCGCTTTTCCTGCTTCATTCGATACAAAGCTCAGTTGGCCGCGGGCGTATGCTCCTAGCAGTTTGGACTGAGTCGCCTCTTCAACACGTTGATTGATCACATCCTCGTATTGGACACGATCGCCTTCGAGTAGGCGGCTAATGACAAATGGCCGCCCATCCATTAGGAATTGCTGAGACTTCTTAATAGTACCAACGGCCACTACACGCCCTCCTGTGCAGCGACGCGGTCGGGGAAAACCAAACTTGCGCCGGTCAGCGGCTTGCTCCGGTCGACAAACAGGCGACCTTCGACAATCTCACGCGCTACCGATTGGCCGTGGCTATCGGGGTCCTCCCATCCCGCTTGCGCCAAGGTCAGCGAGCCGCTACGCCGGACGGTTTCCTGAAGCCACTGACTCCCCAATCGCGTATTTGCGAGACGGGCACGCTGCAGGAGCAAGATGGCATTCCGCAAGTTGGTTTCGGGAAGGTGGCCCGGAACGATCAGGTGGTAGTGCATGCTGTAACGCGACAATGCCTCCTTGAGAAGTTCGGTGCGTTCTAGAACGTCAGGATCTTGCCAATCGTCTCTCTTGATCTCGAAAACGTGGCGCTGACCATCGATCTGTGCGGCGAAATCAGGGATGTGCTTCCTGAGCTGGCCGCTATCAAGGTAGTAGATGCAGAACGGCTGCTCACCGTAGGCAGTGACTTGAGGCGTAGCGTCCAAAAATAGACTGAAGTCCAGCTCCGCCTGGGATTCGCATTGCACAACCCTTCCCGGCTTGAGGGCAAATTGCTTGAAGACAGGCCTTCTGGCCGCCCTGGAGACCAAGCGACGCATCCTGATCTTCTCGGGGTCTGGATGTGCCACGCGGATCTGCGCTGGATCTGCGGCCAGGGTGTTGAACTGCCAGCGGCAGAGGGGGGTAGGGAACTTGGTGAACGGTGCATCGCTACGTGATGTCGTAGATGGCATGGGATCACTCCAGGTACCCGTTTCGATCGAGACGGGGGGCTGAAAAGGATCCGGACACAGTGACTCCTCACCCTGTTGACGTGCGGCTGAGAAGCTGCCCATAATCGCGCAAAGCCGACCAAGCTTTTAGCGCAATACCGTGGGCCAGACCTGTCAGTCTGGCCCACAAGCGTTTCTGGGGTCCGGAAGTGGTTAGCTGCGGTTGATGGGTCTCTTTAGGGGACGTCCTCCTGCTTGTTTTGGCTTCCGGTTGATGGCTCTGCAATAAATTCCGACTCTAGGCGTGCCTCTGCCGCCGCGATCCAAGCCGCGATGTCTTTGCTCCGCGCACACCTCCCTCGCTTTCCCTCTTCGAAGAACGTCGGCACTGGCAGCGTTCCCCGCCTTACCGCTTGGCGAAACGCGTCTGCCGTAGCGAAGCCAAGCAGGTCCCGAAGCGTCTTTCCGCACACAAACGGTCCGTAAGACGAGATGAGCCAGCGCTCCAGCACCTGGGCTCGTCTGATGTCTTCCTGGATTGGTGATGCCAAGTCACGTCTAGTCACTGCTCGACCTGAATGTCAGTATCTGGAGGAAATTTAGCTCCAAGATGAGCGCGCGCGTTGGACTCGTGCGCGAGCGTCTGAGTCCACCGAGCAAGAAAGTGAGAGCTGAAGCACAGTCCTATGAGCCTCGAAAAAAATCACTCCAACCTGTTGACCGGCAAGCGCGACGCGAGGATCCGACGCGCCAACTGCCGCGCCATCTACGCAGAAATGGCATTCCATGCCGGGACCTGGGAGGCGCTTGAGATTGCTAGACGTTGCGATGTTGGTCTGCCTGCCGGCACACGGCTACCCGACCGTTTTATGAGGCGCCTGGGCGCTGACAAAGTTCCGACATTCAACGTGAAGTTGGTGGATCAAGGGTTTGCTGGCGCGCAGGTCTTCCATTGGGCGCATCACCCTCTCTTCTACTTACTGGATCGCGACGTCGTAAATTCCAAACGAGAGCTAGCGATCTTCTACGCGCTGGATTCGTTGGCAGGCATCATCAGGCTCTCGTTCTGGCCAGCTGAAGTCACCGGCGACGCGCCTTGGACAGCTAGTGTGGCGCCGATTCTGGACACTGCGAAGCTGCATGCGGTATTTAACGAAAGATGGTTGGACTCGCTGGCGCCCCTGGACCAGCTGGTGGCTTGTGTCGCAATGGGTCTGAAGGCACAGATGCTTGGTGATGATGAGTTGTTCTTCCAAGCGGCCGCACGATCGCAAGAGATGTTTGTCCGTTCACTATCAACAAGTCCGCACCTGCTCGCTGGATGGCAGTTCTTGGCAGAGCTGATGCGTGAGCTTGTATGGAGTCCTGCTAATAAGCACGTTACGGGAAGCATTCCTATCGGCGGAGTCATCGATAGCGTCCAGGCCATCCTAGAGCGCGATATCGCACTGCAAGCTCGATACCCATGGATCTGGCAGCGTCTCCTCAACGATGCTGCTCCTCCTGCGTATCGCTTGCGGAAGTCAAAAGAAGTTCCTATGCCGCCTGCTGATAAGGAGCAACTCAAGTGCAACACGATTCGTAGATCTCGCCAAAATCAAGGATCAGTGCAAGTTCGTTGAGGATCGCATCAAGTCCAGCGCCACAGCATCGTCCGATCATGGGTCAGGTCTGGCCCCGCCTCTCTCATCGCATGCGTACTTCAACCTACATGACTTCTGGATCACATCTAGAAAGCCATGTTTTGCGCTGGACGGTGTCGGATATGTCAACTTTGTTGCAGCCGAGCGGCGGCGGCCCTGCTTGGCTATCCTAAGAGCACTGGCCACAAACGAGCATCGACATGGAGTTTGAGCATCCCCTGCCGGCAGTCCCGGTGACCGCCAACGATCGCCTCGTGCGCGCTGCGCGGGATGTGGTGCGAATCAAGGAGACGCTGGACGATCTATGCCATAGCTATTACGGAAGTTGGATCGTGCAGCGGCTGTGCCCGCAGCTCCCCAACGCGGCTGGGTCGGCGACCGTTGGCAGCGCCTTCCTAGCTGCGGTTCTCCCCTTCGTTGGAGACAAGGCGCCTGAAGTGCCCGGGCTGATCGACGTGAGCGTGGTGATTGGCGAGTCATGGTCCTGGCGAGCGCACTCGCCAGGATCACAGATGGGGGAGGAGGAACTGCAAGCGTTTCTGACAGCTCCCGAACGCGCTTACAGGGCTAACAAGCAGGCGTCTCTCACCACCTATGTTGCGTCGCTCGGCCTGGCCGTCGCCTATGAGGGCAAGAACCGTGTGCGGTTCCTGCGCAATCGAGGAGTCAAGCAGATGCCCTCTGCCGTCGCGATCGCAGACTACCCCACGCCTGATCGGCTGCGCATCTACCACGTCCAGACCGTCCAAGGGAAACACGCATGGTGCGTACTCGACGACCGCTGGCTTGAACCACTGCCCCTACCCGAAGTGACTCATAGGATGCTGGATCCCTATGGCGTGGACACCGGTCGTTGGCCACGGGATTGGCCATCCGTGGAGCAGGTCCTGGATTCCATTGCCGAGGCTGCTAAGACCGCTTTTCATGAGCCGGTCGACCTGCAACGACTGCGCGAGTGGAAGGCGAAGGCTGAGGATCTGGAAGCGCGCTCGGAGAGCTGGTCAAACGCGTCAATAATGGCTCTGGACGTATATAGGCCGCGCTGGAGGCTCGTCCTTGGCGGGCTGGTGGGCTTGTTGGCGGCGTCCTTCGTTACGCAGCATCTCCTTGCAGGCTGGAGGGACGCCGCTTCGTGGGGGCTAACAGGCCTTGCCGTGGGCCTGGCCGTCGCGTGGTGTGCGCCGTTGATTAAGGCACGACGCAAACACATCCTGTGACTGTCGCGATGTCCCATGCGGCCGTCTTCTACAGCAGGCTCAAGCGAGCTTCTGTCGATTCGCGGCGGCTTCGATCGCAGCGAGTGCGCGCGCCATCACTTGGTCGTGCGGAATCGTCGGCCGCGTGTCGGCCACGGCGCGCTCGATCTTCGCTCGGAACCACCGGTCGTAGTCCTCGACGGCTTCGGTGGACTCAAATTCGGAAACACGGGGATCGAGCTTGGCCATGCCTACTCCAAGATGGAACGACGGAAAAGCTGCCCCGGATTCGCCAAGATGGCATACCGATGGCGGCGGTTGCGAGTGCAATGACCTCCTTGCGGCTAGATCGGCCTGGTGTTCCCAGACCTTAGTAGAAGTCACTGCGGCTTTGTTGGTAGCTCTCGAAGGCTTGCTCGATCTCAGCATCAGTGGGATCTCGGTAGATCGAGCCACTGGGCTGTTGCAATCGATGAGTGACACGGTACCAGCCCCGAAAATCGTCGAAGGAAAAGACGAAGCCCGACTTGGCAACAACGTCCTCTGGAGGGAGCGCAGGTTCATCCTTTAGCCTTTTCACCACGCTGGCGGCAGCATCTGCTGTCGCGATTGCTGTGCCCTCGCCTTTATCAAGATGGAGGGAAAACGTTGCAGCCCATACCTGAGGCACAGCCTGAGACAACAGCCATGATCGGTACTGCGGATCTAGTTCGTCTGCGAGGTCGTTCATGCCGCTTCTCTCTCCGCACGGTTCTGCTTGCGATGGTTAGCTAAGGTGTGCGCTCACTCGTGCCATAGCATTAACGCCCCATGCGGGGCATGGCACGCGACCGGTAGAGACATGCCATGCCACTCGCAGTGCCTCTGCATCGACCAAGGCATGGTGTCGTCTGGACCGAACTGCAGGATGAGCCTCAAAGTAGGCTTCCATCAATGTCGCCGTCGGCCTGTCGTGAATGATCTGCACATCACCGCCCGAGGTGTCGGGCCGCACGCAGAGACTTGGGTATCGGGTAGATCGAAGCCCGCGAGCACGTAGTGCAGAAGCTGAAGATCGTTGGCGTAGTCCGCAAAGATCATTGGAGCACTTGCGGAGTTGAGAAAACCGCGTACGCGCATGGTCATTGCCTGATCCGACAGGACCGACTTGTCCCGATCCAGCAGTGGATAGACAACGCTGCGAACGAAGTCAGTCGGACGCGCCGGCAAGATCTCTCGTTCGGCGTAGAGGTAGTCAACGCCATTCTCAGCCACGAGAGCAATGCTGACGAGCTCAGAGCCCAGAATGTCGGCCCATTCGGTATCGAGAAAGAAGCGCATGAATGGAGGCCCAGACGGAAGCAAGGCATTTCAACGCGTCATCTGCGAGGACGCGAACAGGTGGTGCCCCTGGCCGGGCTCGAACCGGCACTTGCCGCTTATCTGGCGCTGACGGGATATAAATCCGCTGCTCTACCAATTGAGCTACAGGGGCGTGATCGTTGCGATCACGCCGGTATTCGGTGGTAGCTCTGGTAGCGCGGAGTCTGCATATGATGGAAATCTAGCACATCTTCGATCTTTGGTGGGACGGGCTTTTCGGTGTCTGGAAGTGGCTATAAGCCCGGTGTCCCAAAAGGATGCGCGTGAAGCGAGTTCTTCGCTAGCACAGGAAGCCAGTGCTCGGCGCTGATTGTCAGGTCACCATCCTTGTCGGGCCCCAGGGAGACTCGTTTCGCCGTGTCCTGGCCATACACTTAAAACAGATGATACCCCTGCATATGGCCATCAAGACGGCGGGCATTGGGTAGCAGGCGGCGCTACGGTGCTGGTCTCCTGACGTGGGCAAACTGAGCGAGCGAGCAGATCATAGGCATCCTTACCAAGCCGGCAGGGGGGCTTGTTCTAGCCACGCTTGCCCCGTTCATCTGAGGTCTTCTATCGTCCCGCCCCACCTGCACCCTCACGTCCGGGGTGGCTCCGGAGCATTGTGATAGCAGGCGTCGGAGCCGCCCGACGTTGATTCCAGTAGGTAACACCGTCAGGGCGGCCCTGGAAGGCCGAATCGATCGAAGTGACGCTGCCGAAAGAAAATGTCGAAAAATCAACGTGATGTACCGTGGTCGCCGCTGATATGGGCCGGCGCGCCAAATTTATGCTTTGCTAAAGCGATGCTAGGGCTTCTGTGTGAGCGACTGCACCGCTTGAAACGCTCAGATTGTCGTAGACGCCTTCGCGCTCAGCCACTGTCTTGGCGAGTCAGTTATGAAGGGAGCAGCTTCCGCTATGTTCCGCCAACGACCCGCTTACCTGACGGCCAATTCCAGAAACTAGATCAGATCAACGCGAAAAAACATAAAAGCCACAATGGTCATAGGAGGATAGAAATGAAAGGGAATAGCAAGAAGAGACGGCCAACTCGCCCCGATGAATCATTCTCAAACGGGCCATTCCAAATGGCACGATTTGGGCGACACATAGTTGCCAAGACGAACTTTGCGCCGGGCCAGTTTGAAGCACTTCAGGATCAGCTCGCCGCAGACTACGATAGAATCGTCGCGGAGATCGACATGCTGGTCGATTCCGCAGGAAGACTGGTATCCACACTTCCTCCGCTGGAACTCATGCATCGAGCGTGGTGGACGCGAGCGAGTGCAATGCTCCAAGTTAAAAGCGAGTCGGAAGTCGGTCAATCAGAAGTATTGGCAGAACGAATGGTCGACTACGTCCAAAGCCTTATAGCCGGCTATCCGCGAGACGCTGAGCAAAAGACAACTGTGAGTGATGAAGACTGGACAAGCCTCAGGTCATTCGTTGATGAGATATTATCCAAACTGAATTCAAGCTACTTTCTTGCCGCAACAGCCAAACGCAGAAAGGCGGATCCAGACATTACACCTGCCATGGAGTACTTCCAATTCCAGTCCCAGCTATATTGGGCGAACGTCAAGGCGACCCAGTATCAAGTTCATCAAGTTTTGACACTTCGCGATCTCCTACTGCCCGAGTCCTCGATCGTAAAAAGTTTGTACGGCATCACTAGCGATGAGCTTTGCGATGAGCTCGAAAAACTCCAGTACGCACAGACCTTTGGTGTGTCAGACGCTTTCAGCGCGATGCATCAATTCAGGGAAAATAGTCTGGCGCATTTGCAATCGGACATCGAATATGGCGTGGCGCATGGAAGTGACTTTGCTGAAATGCTTCGCGAATCGGTGGAACGACACGGGTTGCGTGAGGAAGGCGAGCGCGCATTCGGCATGCTTCTTGGCTCCGACCTACTGGACGTTGAGAAGAACAGCAATCTCCCGATCTCATTCAAAAGAGACTTCTCGTGGGAGCCGGGAGAGGATGGCGACTTCTTTTCTGAAGGAAAATTCAAGGGATGGCCGCTCAGAGTCTGGCCTACCTTTAAACGCCCATTCCTGAGTCTGGATGGCAAGCATTACTTCTATGACTCCTCGACACTGTTCGACAGGATCTATCGACAGATTGAGAAGCGCGCTTTTGCGTTAGGAGGAGCTGAGAAACAGCAATGGATAGACGGGCGAAAGCTGGTCACAGAAGAACTTCCATTTGCATACTTGCAAGCAATACTTCCAGGCGCACGTGTCCTGAAAGGCGTCTACTATAATGTCAGCGAGTCAGGCAAGGCTGCAAAATGGTGTGAACTTGATGGTCTTATTACTTTCGACGACCACCTATTTATCGTCGAAGTGAAGTCCGGGGCATTCACTTACACCTCTCCAGCAACTGATGCTGAAGCCCACATCAGTTCTCTGAAAGCCTTAGTAGAAGACCCGGCAAAGCAAGGAACTCGCTTCCTAAATTACCTTGGGTCAGCAAAGGAAGTAGCGCTCTTCGATGTCCAGAAGAATGAGATTGACCGGGTTAGCCTTACTGACTACAGGCAGACAACACTACTTGCTATCACACTAGATCCATTCACGGAAATTGCTGCACAATCACAGAAGCTTTCAGACATTGGGCTTTCGATGGGAGGAGACCCCGTCTGGTCAGTATCGATCGATGATATCCGCGTTTACGCTGACATCTTCGAGAATCCCTTTGGATTTCTGCACTTCGTCGAGCAACGGACGAAATCGCTTCGGTCAAAACTGATTGAGTTGGACGACGAATTGGACCACCTTGGTGTTGTGGTCAAGTTTTGGTGGACACGTGGATAGGGGGTTTCAGGTAGTGGCTTTCTCGTAGTCGGCTGGAGATCGATAGCCGAGGGTGGAGTGCAGGCGGTGGGTGTTGTAGAAGCCGACGATGTAGTGGGTGATATCGGCGATGGCCTCGTTGGGGTTGGTGTAGCGACGCTGCCAGACGCGCTCCATTTTCAGGCTCAGGAAGAACCGCTCCATTACCGCGTTGTCCCAGCAGTTGCCCTTGCGGCTCATGCTGGCCACCAGCTTGTGCTTGGTCAGCAGGTCGCGGTGGGCCTGGCTGGCGTACTGGCTGCCGCGGTCGCTATGCACGATCAGCCCCGGCTTGGGCTGGCGCAGGGCAATGGCCATCTGCAAGGCGGTACAGACCAGCTCGGCCGGCATGGTCGGTGCCATTGCCCAGCCCACCACCTTGCGCGAGTACAGGTCCAGCACCGCGGCCAGGTACAGCCAGCCGCGCTCGGTGCGGATGTAGGTGATATCGGCCACCCAGGCCTGGTCGAGGGCGTCCGGGTTGAAGCGCCGATCCAGATGGTTGTCCGCCACCGGCATCTCGTGTCGGCTGTCGGTGGTATGGACGAACTTGCGCCTCCAGCGCGCCTTCAGTCCCTGCTGCTTCATCAGGCGGCGGACTCGATGGCGACTGGCGGGCAGACCCTGGGCCTTCAGGCTCGCGCTCAGCCGGCGGCTGCCATAGTTGCCGCCGCTGGCCTGGAACGCCGTCTGCAATGGCGCAGCGAGCGTGCACGCCCTCGGTGCTGAGCGCCGCCGACGGGCCGCATACAGCCCCGAGCGGCTCACGCCCAGCAGCTGGCACAGCCGGGCGGTTGCGGCCTTCTCCTGCCACTGATCGATCATCTGCTGGATCATTTCAGTTCCCGGGCGAAGAAGGCCGATGCTTTTTTTAACAAGCTGTTGTCCTCACGCAGTCGCTGGTTCTCCCGTTCCAACTCACGGATGCGTTGCTGCTCGGGGGTCAGGGGCCGACCTTGCCCAGGCTGGCCGGCATGCTCGGCCTCGTATTGGGCCAGCCAGCGACGCACGGCGCTATCGACCAAGTCCAGGTCGCGGCACACCTGACCCACGCTCAGGCCTTGGTCGCGGATCATTTGCACCACCTGCAGCTTGAAGGCGGTATCGAAATTTCTACGGATACGGGGCGTCATGTCGTTCAAAGTCCTCGCTGGGGATGATCATCCCCTATCGAGGTGTCCACGAGAATTAGACCAGGACAGGTTGATGAACTTCTGGATCCGATAGCGCGACATCTTTTTGCCAACTGGGGCACAAAGACTGACCCCAAGCGGCTGCGTGAGCTGGGAGACATGAGAAACAAACTTGTCCATCGGCTGCCGATGGCCGTAGACCCCCACACGCGCCTGCTGAGGCTTCATTCCCATTCGACCTCGAGAGGTATAGTCGAGACGATTCGACTGAGTGCATCGTTGCATGAGCACGGCAATCCGCCCGAGCGGGCGGATCCTTTTGTACTCTTCTCAGGGATGTATGACCGGGTTGAGCGGCTTTGTAGCGTGGCGGCCGGCTTTGCCAAACATCCAGCGGACCTTCCGACCTTCCAAGCGCGAGGCTAGCCGGAGGGGCGCGCGTCTGGCGACGTCGAACACCGACTGCCACAGCCAAGTTCAAGACCATTGGATGTCGCGTAGAACGTCTGCTCTAAACCTGCGGACAGCTAGCACTAGATCTTAAGGCATTGGATCCACTCACAAGGCCTGGCTGGGACCCTTGTCTATACCTTTCAATGGCTTACGGTCGGCGGATGCAAGGATTGTCTGTTTCGGCCAACTTATGCTTTAGTCCCGCGGCCAACTTATGCTTCCGCCCACACGCTGCCTTCCGATAGGCGAGTTTTTTGCCTCAAGTTCGCCTTTTGGGCAGGCTGGAGGAAAAACTACTTGCGCGCGCCGGGCATTGAGGGCAGTATCGTACTCAGGGCTTCGCCCCGGGCTGCGTCGGCCTGAGCTTCGAGCGGCTCCAACCTGACTGCTTTATTCGTAACTGCGTTACCGACTTCAGCCATCACCCGATATCCCTGGGCGCCGGCCAAGTAATCGCTCGATTGGTCCAGCGCATCACCATGGAAAAATCGTGTGAACATTGGCCTTTCTGACATCACCCACTCATTCCGTTTTCATAGCGGCGCTGCAGCCGTCTCCATCAAGCATGGAAACGCACAGCAGCTCTTGGTCGCAGCGTTTGGCTACAAGACGCTTGCTGCCTACCAAGTGGCCAAAGCCTCCGATGAAGAACTCGAGAACTTCAAAGAAGTCCGCCACGTGGTGCTTGATCGCGCCTGCCTGACGCAACGTGCCGCTGAACTTGGCATCGAATGCAATCCTGCCCAGCTTATCCACTTCCTGACCAAAGCATTCGCACATCGGCTCGCTGGGACTGTGCTACACCGCTCGTACGGCGATCTCGAAGACTACATTCGTGCGCAGATTGAGCACGTCATAACCAACAATGGGCGCATCAACGGCCAGATCGACGAAGCCAATCACGATGGCTTGGAAGAGGTCTATTTTGAGCTGAAAATCGACCTTGAACGTGTCCAGGTAGGGTCGTCTCTGAAGGAGAGCGTACCAGGACATGTGAGTCTTCGGCATGATCCAGACCGCCCCTATGCCGGCACAAAAATAGATTTTCGGGCGTCCGTGACCGCGAAAAGACTCGGAAGGCGCTGCTTCAGCAACATCGAATATGAGGTAACTGGCGGAGTGCTTAAGGCGCCTTGGGATGAAGATCATGACGACTTCGGCGAACCTCCGATTCGCAGCAGGGCTGAAGCCTATGCTGAGTTGCTCGGCTGGAAGGTTGACGAGGTCGGCGACCTTGAAGACGTCGAGGAGATGCCGCTCGATGGCAGCAGTGGCGAGATGATCTATGGCTATCTGATCGATTTCAGCGACTACGCCAGCACTGAGGCGGCAGCCAGGATCATGCGAGAGCATGGCACACTTCAGTTCGAGGTCGGACCGGCCTTCTTCGACGGCGTTCGCTACGCCGGATGGCCACACTGACCGAGCGATTGCTCACCTGCTGAGCGGCAAGTCTACCGCCGCTCATCCCTAGGGCAGCTCTGGATCCGAAGCTGCGCCTTCAGCGCAGCTTGTAATCTCCATACCCGCGCGTGGCTTCCCCTGTGGGAACCTCTCGCATAGAGGGCGAGCTGGTCCAAAGTCAGAATGCCCTGCAGGTGTAGCTGTCTTGCGTAGCTGCTACGTGGTGCTAGCCAAGCCTTCGTGAATGGTTATCACTAGGTGTCCGCAGTGCGCGCGGTCGCTGTGGGCCGCACTGGTGCGCTGCAGCTCGATCACCTGAGCATTTGTAGCAACAGGGTGGTGGCCCTGGTCGGAATCGAACCGAATTAGACGCGCTTATCCGGCGCGTGCTTTCACTGGGTTATAAGCCCAGCGCTTTGACCAAAGTAAGCACCAGGGGCGTGATCGTTGCGAACGATCACGCCGGTATTCGCAAGTCCAGTCGGGTGCAGCGCTTGGTCATAGCCGCATCTTGCTATAGCAGATCGCCGCTCACTTGGAGGAAAAGTAGCCCGCGCCTTTCAGGAATTGCTTCGCGCCGTCCACCAGACTGCGCTCGCCGGCCGCTGGTGGCGCCGTCGGCTCGATTACCCGCGATGGCAAGATGCCGCCGGCGAATAGATCATTGAATGGCGTGCTGAGCACCTCACGGTGGAAGGGCAGCATTTCGCGCTTGCCGCTGATAGCCAGCAGGCAATCCACAGCGCATCCGGCAAGGAGATCTGCAAGCTGCAACTGCGGCAGGTCCACCGAGTTGCCGAAGCTCAGGGACGACACGCGTAGCGGAAGCTCCATCTTCCGATCACCGTAGCCTAGGACCGTTGGGTCCGCGTTAGGCGTCATCAGTGCCATCAACAGGTCAGCCTGCTGCACGAGCGGCTTCGACGCATCGTGTGTCACATCGAACCAACCCTGTTCGGTCTCCATGTGCATGGAGATAATCATGATGAACACGTCCACCGCGGGGTCGAATGCGGCTTGCGGGAAGATCCCCAAAAACTGGGGCAATCGACCTTGAGCCTGCAACAACGCGACGACCAGATGCTTCATTTCCGGAGCGACATCATGCGCCGCGGCGATCACCATCCTGTCGAAGCGATCGAACGCTTCTTGCGTTCGCAGCTGGAGCGCGTCCTTGAAGGCCAGCAGCAGCTGCTCCCAGCCCCCGTTGCGAAAAATGTCGTTGCCCGCGTAGTGCCAGAGGTTCGCCAGATTCACTGCGCCATCCCGCGCATAGAGGTCGATACCAGCCTCATGCATCGGCGGCTCGATCAGCTTGTCGACCAGCTGCACCGCGAGATAGAAGCGCTTGTCGGCCATCAAGATAGTGGCTACCGCCGGGGTCAACAGGGACGACTTGAAGAGATTGATCAGCGCGGAGCGTCCTTGCGCGGAGCTCTTCACCTTGGCGTACTTCGCTTCCTTTTGACCTCTGATCAGCAGCGGGTCGACCAGGCTCTTCGCCGCCGCGAAGTCGAGCGTCGTCGAGGCAAGTGCGAACACCGGCTGATTGGGGTCCAGCAGGTTAGTACCGGTATTGCCAGACTCATCGCAATAGACGTGCATGTGCGACACCCGAACGGTCAGGCCGCTAGCGTAATTTGGGTGGGAGCGGCAGGAAGATGTGCGCCAGTGTGGTCGCACCCTGCGGCGGGGCCTGATCTTCTGGCCGCTTGTGTTCGGTATCGAACGTAGCACTTCCCGCGAAGATCTCCGACGGGTCGCGAATGTAGCGTCCCGCGGCGTCGGGCAGCATGCACAGATCGGTTCGCTTGCCGGAGTTCTGCAGCGAGCGACGCAACCCATCGACACACGCCTTCGTGTCGTCGACGGTCATCGCCACCATGAGAGCGACAGGCGCATGCCTCGCGTAGTAGCCATCCACGAAACGGCGCATGCCGCTCACGCCTTGATAGGCGCGCCAACTGTTGCTCGTCGCTTTCAGCTTTTTGAACTCGAACGTCAATTCAATCCGCGCCCCGCCGGCGTTGGACAAATAGTCGATATCGGTGCGGATGCGCTTGATCATCTCGCCTCGCTCCAGATCAAACGCCAGCTTGTGTGTCTCGTAATTCCAGAATCCGGTGAGCCTGCCTTCGGGGGAGGACAGATTGTTCAGATAGATCCAGAACTGCTCCGTCAGCTTTGGCTCGCTGAGATTGGATGCAAATTGCCGGGGCGCACGCGCGGTCAAGGCGACCCACGTCTCGACAAGAAACCGCGTGGCTCGCTGCGGCTCTTCGGCGGGAAACAGCGCCGTCCACGGATCGTGTGGCGTCGAGATCCGCGTCGACTTAGTGATGGCTGGCTTGGGTGGCACGCACAATCCTTTCTGCGTCGCGAAGGGCTTCTCCCACCATCCAGAAGCGGCGTAGGAGCGGCTTGACCAGGTACAGCGTGTTTCCGTTCCGGATCACTACATCCGATGCCAGATAGAGGTTTTCGCTGGCTTGAGCCGGAATGAGTTGTTCACGTTGCAGCGTGGCGATCAACGCCTGCACCGCAGCATCGGACTGGTCAACGTTCACGGCGAGGTTGGGGCCGGCGGCGGCGGTTGGCGTCAGACGCAAAATGCCGAGCGGACCGTGCGCCGAGCGCTCGCTAAGGATCAACGATGCCTGGATGCGGCCTTCGCCTTGCATCGCGTCGCGCCAGAGGCCGAGCTCGTTGACCAAGGTCTTGGCGTAGGTCTGCACCATGGCCTGAGTGGGCCGATGCTGCAGCGGGGTGTAGAGCGATGCGATCGCATTGGGCTGGACGCTGTCGAGCACCAGTTCGACAACCTCATTGATTCGTGCGCTTTGCGCAGACGATAGACCGAAGTACTCCGCGATCAGAGCCTGCGCTTCCGGCTTCCATTGGTCGTACTGGTGAGCGCGCGTCAGGGCGGATGCACGCTCAATCTTTTTCAGCTGCTTGCTGACTTCGCGAACGATCGCCCACGCGCGCGTCGGGTTCGCGTGCTGATCGGGCGGCAGGAACGCCAGGCCCGTGATGTCGCGTTTCGTGACGCGCTCGCGCTCAAATGCCACCTGGAACGCGGTCAGCAGTAGCGCGTAGCGCACCATATCCGACTGCAGGTACAGAGCAAGGAAGCGCAGCAGATCTTCCTGACCAACCGGTGCGATGATCGCCGCGACGCTGTGCTTGAAGGAGCACGGTGCAGAGGTGTAAGCCGCACACACGCCACGATCGGTGCTCATGCCGTCCTTGAACACGATCCGCGGACCCGTGAACGCGCTCATGACATCGTGACTCAGCCGGCTGACCTCGCGGATGGCTGACTTCGGGAACGGCTTGAGCACGGCGTTGTCGAGTAGTGGACCATCCATCACGAACGCTCGGGCGTCGAGGTACGGCGCTTTCCACAGCGGCTTCGACGACACCGGGTCTTCAATCGAATTGTCCAGCGCATGGAAGCCCTTCGGGTCGTTCCATCCCTCAGTCGCGTCCAGGAAGTCGCCCAGCGTGCCCGGGGCGCGTAGCGTGGCCAGCAAGGCGACATCGGAAGGACCGCCCCAGAACAGGGTCGTCAGCAGTTCGTTGCTATGGGCGAGTGACTGGGCACGCACCACATGGCGATCACTACCATGCAGCGTCAGGCGCCCGAATGCGAAGCTGATGTCCGCCTTCGGCACCCAGTACTGGATGGTCTCTGTGGGCGTCGGAGCCGACTGGCCCGGTGGCCGCGGCCGCGCGATCAGGACGATGCACGGCTGACGGGCAGCGGCGAACAGCAGTTTGCGCAGATCACCGAAGTTGATCAGCGAGAGAATTTCATAGCGTTCCAACACCTCACGGACGAACGCCCTACTGGTGTGTGCCGCGAGCAGACTGACCGGCAGAATGAAGCACAGCGTGCCCTCCGGCTGGACGCACTCCGTGGCACGCAGTAGAAAGGCGCCGGCGGTATTGCGCCGCGGAATCTTGACTCCTTCCTTGTGCGCCCATCGATCGCTCGCGAGTTCGACGCTCTTGCTCGGCTCCACCCACGGAGGATTGGAGAGAAAGACGGTGAACTGCGGGGTGCTGGCGAGCGGGTTGTCGCCAGAGAAGAAGTCGCCCCCGGTTTCACCGCCGTAGAGATTCTTGCCGGTGAGCTTTGGAAGCTTCGACTTGCCACCACGCGTCAAGACCCAGATGTCGGCCGGCTTCAGCCCTTCCAGGACCGCGAGATACAGACTAAACGCGGTGACTTTGCACGCCGATTCGTTGAGATCGGAACCGAAGATCGTCTTGGTGAGCAGCTTGACGCGGTCACCAAACGGCAGCTGCTCGCCCCGCTTGGCTTCCTGCAGGGTCAGCAGTCGCCGAAACGCCGTCGTCAGCAGGATGCCGGACCCACACGCGCCGTCGTAGATGCGCTCTTGCGTCGGATCCGTCGACCCAACCAATACCAGGTCGACCACCAGCATCGCGAGATGGCGCGGCGTGTAGTACGCCCCGACCACCTTCTTGTCGTCCGCCAGGAACGACTCGTAGATGCCCGAGATCAGCTCCACCGGGATGAAGCGGAAATCGTAGGTCCAGAAATCGTGCTGCTGATTTTCCAGCACCATGCGTCGCAGGAAGTCGTGCAGCTGCGAGAACGCTTTGCTGGGGAGCTTTTTCCAGAAGTCCGTGCTTTCCGGCTCGTGCGGCAGAAGGTCGCCGTTGAAGTCGTCCTTCAAGTGCGCGAGCAGCGCGCCGACGCCTTGGCGATCACCCTTGCCCGTCAGGGTCAACAGCGTTTCAAGCTGATGTTCCTTCCGGTACCGATCGCCGACGATGTCGCGCTGTTCGAGATAAGACACGAACATGACCTGCGCCATGAGTAGCTGCGCTTCCGTCTTTGACAGTCCGTGCTTGACCAACTCCTGCACCATCACCTGCAGGTTCGCCAGCAGCACACGATCGACGCGGTCTTCGGGGGAGAACCAGTCCGGACGACGCACGAAGACCTGGCCTGACTGCACGTCGGCGCGGGAGAACTCACTCGCCGTCGATGCGTCAGCGAAGGCAAGCTTGACCCCCGCAAGCTTTGGGGACAGCACGGGCAAAGCCATTGCCTGATCGTCATCCACGGTCAAGACGATCGACACCAGGTTCTGGTTCCAGATGCGCTCGCGGATCGCGAGAAAGGCGGCTTGGTCGTCGTGGCGGCCGTCGGCCGTCAGGAAGCAGATGGCGGGCACGCCGTCGACGCTGAATACAGCGCGGGCGCGAATCGCGCCCTCGGGATCGAGCAGGTCCTCGATCTCACGCCGGTACACGTGATCCGCAGGAACGCCGGACACCGACACGTGCAGCGCCTCAGGCGCCTCCGAGTAGCCCCAGGCATCAAGCCAGCGCTGGAGCGGGCGTGCGATCACGTGTGGCATCCGATGGCGGTTCGCACCATGGTACCTACCCTAATTGCGCCACGCAACATGCGTGCTAACCTTGCGACGAGCGAGCTACTCGTCTTGCGTAGGATCAGAAAAAGATGGTCGCGGGGCCCACAGTCATTGAGTTGCAGCGATTTCGCTTCATCGAGACCTGTCTCCTGTGGGAGGGCAGGATTCGGCGCCGGGCTGTCAGTGAAGCATTCAAGCTGAGCGACAACCACGTCACGCGCGAGATCACGAAGTATCGCAAGAAGCACAGCAAGAATCTGGTCTATGACGCCGAAAAGCGCACCTGGCGCATCAGTCCAAAGTTCGTGGCAGCGTACGCTACAGGCGATGTCGATGAATACCTCACCTTGCTACACGCCTATGCCTTGAGCGGTGATCGCTTGGTCATGCTCAGGTCGGGGCCGCCCGTGGTGGCCGAAACCTTGCCGCAGTCGGTAGGCAAGATCGAGCGCGCCGTGCTGCGCGAGATCATCGTTGCCCTGAAGTCGGGGCATGGTGCACGCGTGCGCTACCAGTCCTTCTCGGAAGCAGATCCCGCGGAACGAACGCTCTACCCCCACGCCTTGGTCTTTGCTAACGGGCGATGGCATGTGCGGGCGTACGACGATCGGAAGGAACGGTTTGGCGATTTCGTCTTGACTCGCATCATCAAGGCCAAGAGCTTCACGGATCCGGCGCCGCATCCGCCGAGCGCGGATGTGGGATGGCAGGAGAAGGTCACCGTCCACGTGGTGCCGACCAGCTCGCTGTCTGCGAGCCAACACGATGCGATCGTGCGGGAATACGGCATGCGCCAAAAAGGCGGAGTCACCAGCTGGGCGGTGCCGCTGCGCACTTGCCTCGTGAAGTACTTCCTTCAAGCACACCGCTTGGATCTCCCGGACAAGCACGCTAACCATCGCCGTATCGCGCTGCTCGATCCAAAGGTGGCCAGCGACTACGCGTTCGTCGACGACTGATGCGGTGGCATGAACGCAATGATGTCGCTCAGCGTCACCGGTTGATCCGCGACACCTAATCCCATGACTGGTGTCTGGCCATCAGCACCTGTCAGCACCTAGTTGTAGCTCACGCGGAAGACCTCCAGCAGGCGCATGAGGACAGTCGGGTTGTACGCCGAATAGCCGTGCCATCGACGGCCGCCACTGCTCAGTGAAGAAATCGGGCGTTCGAGCACGGAAAGCCACCCGCGGATCCGCATTCGGTAGGCAGCGCGGGGGGGGGGGGGGGGCTCCTGCGACAACGCGCTGACCGAGACCATCAACGGCCTCTACAGGGCCGAGATCATCCATCGCACGTCGTCCTGGCGAACGCGCGAGGAGGTCGAGTGGGCCACGCTCAACTGTGTCCACTAGTTCAACAACCGCCGATTGCTTGAGCCGATCGTGAATATCCCGCCGACCAAGGCTGAGGCCAACTACTATTCGTACTCCCCTGAGTCCGTCATGTCGACGTGACTCAAACCAAGGGGCCTTCGGGAAACCCGGGGCGGTTCAGTACCGCTTCCCGCTCTCACCGACTTCCTGGATAAGAAATTATGGCCCGAAGATGTCTACGAAATGCTGGGTGGTCCAGTTCAAGATCGTGACAAGATGGTCGTAGGCAACACCTCTGCGACCGGAATAGGCTCCAGGACGCGACTTCGATACCGGGGATATCGACATGCCTATCGTGTTCGTTCACGGCGTTAACAATCGAGACGGCGACGCTTACCGAGAAAACGAGAAGGCGCGGGATGGATTCCTGCGAGAGTACGTGGCGCCAGCGCTCGGCTTGAGTGCCGACAAGCTCACCGTCACCAGCCCGTACTGGGGCGAGTTCGGCGTTACTTTCGCTTGGAACATGGCGGTGCTCCCGAACCCCACCACGAAGTTCCAGGCCTTTGGGGCCGACGAGGAAGCCAAGGCCCGCGGCCGGGTGGTCGGCCTGCTCGCGGAGTCGAACCAAGAGGGCGATCTGCTCGCCCTGGCCAAGACAAACCTGCCCGCCGCGGTCGATCTGCTCTACGCTTCGGCGATGGCCGGCGCGACCACCGAAGACGAGGCGCGATACTTGGCGCGCTCCTACGAGCTTGCGAGCGAGTATGCCGAGGCGAACCCACATCCGAGCTGGGTCGCCACTGCCGGGCCGAAGAACTTTGCAGACCAGCTCCTCAGCGCGTCCAAGGCCAGCCAGGTACAGAGCTTCGGCCCCGGGAGCAAGATCCTCGACTCGGTCAAGGAAGGTGCTTCGCGCCTGTTCAACGCCGCGCCTGACGTCACGACCGAGGTCGCCGGCCTGCTACTGCGCAAAAAGCTCAATGCCACCGTCACCCGTTTTGCGGGCGATGCGTTCGTCTATCTAAATAGCCGTGGCACCGTCGATGCACCAGGTCCGATTGTCACGACCGTCTTGAAGGCGCTGCGCGAAGCCCATGCCAAGCGCACCGAGGACGACAAGCTCATCGTGGTCGCGCATAGCTTCGGCGGCGAGATCGTCTACGACATCCTTACCTACTTCGCCCCGTCCCTGAGCATCGACTGTCTGATCACGGTCGGCTCCCAGGTCGGCCTGTTCGAAGAGATGAAGCTCTACAAGGTCAGCGACCGCAATATCCCGGCCAATCTGAAGACCGATCATGTCGCTCGCCCCGAGGGGATTAAGCGCTGGCTCAACGTGTTCGACACGAACGACATTCTGAGCTACCAACTGGCGCCGGTCGTGGATGCTATGTCTGACTTCAGCTTCGACACCGGCTACAGCACGCTGGGGGCTCATGGCGGCTACTTCCTGCGCCCCAGCTTCTACAAGCGCCTGGCTGCACGGCTCAAGGAGACAAATCCCGCTGCCGGAGCAGGCACCCCGTGACCGTGCTGCTGGATACAGGAGCAGTTGGCCAGCCCGGTACGCACGTCTTGGCCATCGGCGTGGGGAAGTACCCCCATCTGCTGGGCGGGACGGCCAATCTCACCGCGGAGCCAATGGGGCTCGGGCAGTTGGAATCACCGCCTGTCTCGGCCAAGGCCTTGATCGACTGGTTCCTGTCGTCCGTCTCCGGCGCCGGGATGTTCGAGAACTCGGACGCGCCACTGGCGTCGATCGAGGGACTCGCATCGGCCGAGCAACCGGTGGTCATCGACACGCCCAACGGCTCTATCGCGCTCGCTGAGGCGACTCAGGACGCTATCCAGCGGGCCTTCGAGGACTGGCTAGCTCGGCTGAAAGGCCATTCCGACAACGTCGGGATCTTCTACTTCTGTGGCCATGGCGTGATGGTTTCCGACCACTATCTCCTGGCGCAGGAGTTCGGCCACGCGGGGCAGCCTTGGACAAAGGCCTTTAACGTGTCGTTGACGGTCCGCGCCGTCGAACGGGAGATTCGCGGGTCCGCCTTCTTCTTCATCGACGCCTGCCGGAAAATCCCGCGTGCCCTGGCAATGTCCTTGGGGGCACAGCCACAGCCGCTGCTGCCAGCCGATCTCGGGAGAGACGTGTCGCGCAAGCATGTCACTGTGATCCACGCGACGGGCGAAGGCGACCTTGCGTTCGCGCCGCTGGGCTACACGGTGTCGAGGTTCACCTCCGCGCTTATCTGCGCGCTGTCGGGCTACTGTGGCACCAAGGACGTAGGTCAGCAGACCTGGGCCGTCGATGGTGACAATCTCGCGGTGGCGATTCGCACCTTGCTTGCTGAGAATGATCCCGACCTGGCGGATGCCGGCGACGGCAGACAGGTCTTAGAGCAACTTGTCACCGGGCTTATGGTGCCGTTGATGAGGCGGACGATCGTGCCCAAGGTAAAGGTTCGCCTGGACCTCGCGCCCAGCCAGCGACGGGCGCTGTACGAGCTGTACTTGGAGTCGCCCAAAGGGAACAACCGAGTCGCGCAGACACTGCTAGATCAGGTATTCAAGGTGGAGCTTCCGCGTGGCATCTACGAGGTCGGTGCGCTGGACCCGGCCGGTGTCCTGCCCCAGCTAGTTCATGCGGACGAAGAGTTGTCTCCCCCGATATACCTGTTCACGATGAAGTCGGAGCCATGAAGCACATCGTCGTCTTGCTAGATTATCCGACCGATGATCACATGCTCAACCAACATGCGGATCCGGGTGCAGCCCTCCCAATGAAAGTGCTGGACGCCGAAGGCGCCGTGCTGGCAGTCGGCTCTTTACGATCTGGAGATCAGTGCAAGTTGAGCGTGCCCGATGAAGTGAAACTTGCGTTCGTGCGGCTGACCTGGCCTTCCGGCCGTACCATGACGCAACGCTTGGACCTGAGCGATACGCCAAACAAGGGTATGGGCCACTATTCCTTGTCATTCAGGCCGGTAGAGGTATCGGCCAACGAATGGTCGGCCTGGGCAATTCCCAAGCTCAACCCGCGCAGTCGTCTAGCAAGTACGCAAACTGACCTGGACCTCGGCATGGACGAGTTCGCGAAGGTCTGGCTCCGCCTGTGGAAGTATCACGACGGTGAGTGGAAGCACGTGTCCGTGAAACCCGTGGAGGCGCACCGCAGCCGCTCGGCGTGGCAGATGGACCTGCAACTGGACGCGTCGAACTGGCTGATGCAGCTCGGTGGATCCAGCGTCACGTGGCGCTTTATCGCACTGCCTGGGAACGGTCGTGCGCGGGTGCTAATCACGCCAAAGGACTCACGCGATCCGCGAGCGGACGAACTTAAAGTCGTCGTCACAGGTTTCCGCTCCGGCGCCGAGACGCTACTCGAGTTCTTGTCCCGGGACGCGATCCGCTCCATGAACGCGGTCGCCGATCCGGTGCAGGTCGCGCGTGATCTGCTTCGCCGGAAGTTCGACGATCCGACGGGGGCCGTGGCCGCCGCTTACTTCCTGTTGCGCGTCGACGCGACTATGCATGTCCCGCTGGAGTGGTTCGAAAACCTGTCGCGTTACTTTTCTTGGATGCCCGATACCGCCATCGTGCACTGCGCCAGACTGCTTCGTGAGGGAAGCAGCACGCACACGGCGGAGTTCAACCCGCTCAAGCTCCTGCGCGAAAGCCTGTCTCACGGCTGGCCGGTCTTCACGGAGGGCGTCAACCTGCTCCAAGAAGCAGCCTCGCTGCTAGGCAACACGCTGATGGAATCTGACCCGGAGGCCTTCCGCAAGGTCCAAGCGCTTGGTGCCGCCAAAGGCTGGGCGGGCGCGACCACCAGCTTCTATGGGCGCCACCCGGGCGAGCCTGATGCACTGCGGTGGGCCGGCATGCCAAGGGCGCCTCGTCGGCGGCAGATCATCCCGCAGCTGACCAAGTCACGGCTGGCCTTGGACAACAGCTTAAGGCTCGCGACCGAGCTGCTTGAGGAATTGCCCCGAACCGGAATCCAACTTGGTATCGCGCCAGCCGTCCCACGACTCTCGCTCATTCGCTCGCTTGAATCGGTCCCCGCGGCGGCGGGAAATCCTCGGAGGGAACGACGTCAACAAGACGACGACGAATTCCTGCTGGGAAGCGTGGCTAGGTAGCGCGTTATTTCAGCGAAACGGATAGAACTGCACCAGCCCGCTATGGGGCGCGTGCGGTGCCTGCCGCTTCTGCTCAAGCCGTGCCGCTGAACCGTCAGCAGGTTGCGCGGCGCAGCCGAGTTCGTTCCCAAGCCCTGCGCGCGCTAAGCCGAGAGCATCGAGATGGCCTCGAGATGGCCACGTGGTTGAGCGCTTACTCGCAGTCCTCGATGCCTAGCTGTGATGTTTCAAGAGGTTATTCCCACTCACGCTCTCGATTTGGGCACGAGAGCCGTAGAACTTCGAGGCGTGACACGGCTCTTGAACAGTGCGCAAGATGACAAACTGTGAGGCCCCTATATAGGTTTCCGCTCTCGACTTCTGCCTAATAATCGCTCTCGCGAACCAAGCCCAATTCTCACCTTCTACCGCAACCAACAAACCATCCCTGTCGCGCAAGCAAGGCAATGACCGACGGCCGATTGACTACACGTGTCGCCATGGGTACGTTTGGCGACACGTGTAGTCACTGGGGTGGGCGGATGCGACGCAAATCGATCGGGGATCAGGAACTGGCCCTGCTGCAGTACATCGGCGAACAGGGCGAGGCCAGCGTCGGCGAGGTCGCCGCCGGTTTCGGCGAGACCCGCGGGCTGGCCCGCTCCACCGTGCTGACGATGATGGAGCGGCTGCGCGCCAAGGCCTATCTGCGCCGGCGCCAGGTGCAGGGCGTGTACCGCTATGCCGCCACCGCCGGGCAGGACGACGTGGTGCGCAGCGCGGTCGGCAGCTTCGTCGAGAAGACCCTGCAAGGCTCGGTGTCGCCGTTCGTGGCGTGGATGTCGCAGCGCGCCGAGGTCAGCGACGACGAACTGGCCGAACTCGAGGCATTGGTGGCCAAACTGCAATCGCAGCGGCGGGAGGACTGAGGCATGGACACGATCTTCGGCACGACGTTGTTCGAGACTTTGCTGTCGCGGCTGCTGGCGACCAGCGTACAGGCGGTGATCCTGGTCGCGGCGATCTGGGCGCTGTGCCGCTGGCTGCCGACGCTGCCCGCTGCCACGCGCTGCCGCTTGTGGTGGCTGGTCGGCGTGCAGACCGTGCTCGGCCTGCTCTGGGCCGGTGCGCTGCACCTGCCGGTGTTGCCTGCCGCGCCGGCACAGACCGCCGTTGCCGCGACCGCATTGCCGGCTGCATCGCTGCAGGTCGCGGGCACTGCGACTGCAACGACGGCCGCATCGCCGCACGCCACGACGCCGCAGGCCGCTTCTGCCGCGCCGTGGTCCTGGGCGCAGGCGTTGGCCGCGCTGTGGCTGGCGGGCGTGTTGCTCGGTGGGCTGCGCAGCGGGCATGCCTACCGCGCCAGCCGGCGCCTGGTGCAGGCTAGCGCGCCGTGCAGCGATGCCGCCTTGCTCGGCGCCCTGCGTCTGGCCGCCGAGGCGCACGGCCTGCGCCAGCCGCCGCAGCTGCGGCTGTCCACGCAGATCGATTCGCCGCAGCTGATCGGGCCGTGGCGGCCGGCGCTGCTGCTGCCGGCACGGCGCCTGGCGGCGATGCACGCCGACGATCTTGATATGGCATTGACCCGCGAACTGGTGCACCTGCAGCGCCGCGACCTGTGGTGGGGCCTGCTGCCGGCGCTGGCGCAGCACCTGTTCTTCTTCCACCCGCTGGTGCACCTGGCGCTGCGCGAATACGCGCTGGCCCGCGAAGCGGCCTGCGATGCGGCAGTGGTCGCCGGGCACCGGCACTGCCGGCACAACTACGCGCGCTTGCTGGTGCAACTGGGCGTGGCGCCACGGCCGGCGGCCGGGGTGGCCAGCGCCTCGCCCAGCTTCGTCAGCCTGAAGCGGCGGCTGCTGATGCTGCAGAGCACCGCCTCCTTTTCGCGCTTGGGCGCCGGGCTGATCACCGCCGCGATCGCGCTGGCCGGGGTGATGCCGCTGCGCCTGGTCGCCAAGCCGGCGCCGGTGAATGCGGCAGCGGCGGCTGCGCCGGCCGCTGCACCGACTGTACCCGCGGTGCCAGCGCCGGCGGTTCCGATCCTGGCGAGCGTACTGGCGCAGCCCGCACCCGTTGTGCCTGCGGCTGCGGCACCGCCAGCCGCACCCGCAGCTCCCGTTGCACCGCTGCAAGCCGATGCGCCGCTGCTCAGCCAAGGCCGCGTTTCGCTCTCGCAGCACGACGACCAGGATGCCTACGTGTTGGTGCAGAACGGGCACAACCTGATGGACGCCTCGCTGGACGACCTGCGCGAAGCGCGTCGCCTGGCCGGCGACGACGGCGAGATCCTGTGGTTCCGGCATGACGGCCATCGCTACGTGGTCCGCGATCCGGCGGCGCTGGCGCGCTTCCAGGCGCTGCACGCACAGACCCTGGACCTGGCCGATGCGCAGGCCGAGCTGGGCGACCAGCAAGGCGATCTCGGCGAGCGCCAGGGCGATCTGGGCGAGCGCATGGCGGAACTGAGCGCGCAGATGGCCGAAAGCGCTGCGCGCCAGGCCGAGGCGGTGGTCGCCGTCAGTCGTGGCGCCGCCAGCCAGGCGCAGATCGAGCGCGTGGCGGCGCAGCGCGCGACCGAGCAACTGCGCCGGCAGGAACTGGGCAAGAAGATCCAGGACCTGGCCAGGCAACAGGCGCAACTCGGATTGCAGCAGTCGCAACTGGGCAAACAGCAGGCCGACGCCAGCCTGCGTGCGCGCCAGCAGGCCGAGCAGTTGATCCGCCAGGCCATCGCGCAAGGGCTGGCCACGCCGATCGACGGCTGAGCGATTCCCCGCAGCGGCGCCCGCGCGGATCGTCGTCGCGGATGCCGACAGCATGGGGGCAGGGGAGCGCGAGCCGCTTTCGCGGCGGACCCTCACCCCAAGCCCTCTCCCGGGGGAGAGGGGCGTTGTAGGCTGCGCTATGGCGCTTCTGCGAACGGCACCACTTCGCGCTCTTCGGCCTCGGCGGCGACCAGGCGTTGCAGCAGCAGCGCCAGCGTCACCACATCCTGGTGGTTGTGGGCGGCGACGCGGCGCAGGTTGCGCGCGCTGCCGCCACGCAAATAGCTCAGCCATGCGGCCGGCGCTTCGGAGCCGGGCAGGTCGTCTTCGCGCACGATGCGCAGCAGCTGGCGTTCGATGGTTGACAGCTTGCAGTTCTCCCAGGTGCCGCGGTAACGGCGGCGGGTGGGATGCAGCAGGTCCACGTGGTCCAGCGCCGACAGCGGATCGGCGCTGCGCGCCAGCCGGTAGCGGGTCTTCAGCAGCGGCGCGTCGTAGCAGCGGCCGTTGTAGCTGGACAGCACCGTACTCGGCGCCAGCCAGGCGCGGAACGCTTCGAGCATGGCCTTCTCCGCACCCATCGTGGCCATCATCAGCTGGCGGATGCGCAGGCCGGGACCTTCGACGGGATGCAGGAACCAGTCGGCGGCGCCGATCATGAAGGCGCGGGTGCCGGTGCCGCCAGCCAGGCCGGTGGTCTCGGTGTCGAAGAACAGCAGGTCCGACGGCTGCACCGCGTCCTCGCGGCGGGCGAAGGCCAGCGAGAGCGCGGCGGCGGGGATCGGTTGCGGCAGGAAGGCTTCGATCAGGTGCAGGCCGGGCGCGATCTCCACGCCGGGCAGGTGGCGGTCTGCCGCCTGCGGCTTGCGCGGCGCCACGGCCGGCGCCACCGCGCGCTCGCGCATGCCGAGCAGGCGCCGCAGCGCGGCGACGTCGGCGCCGCGCCGGTCGAACGGTTCGATCGCGATCGGCGGCGCCACGGCGAGGGCGATGTCGCCGCGGTGCGCAGGCAACGGCGTGCGTGACGCGGGTGGGATGGGCGCTGCAACGGTGTCGCGTGGTGGCTTGCGCAGCAGCGTGGACCCGCTGGCGGGCGCGGCTGCCCTTGCAGGCACGGGTACCGACGCGTTGGCACCTCCGGCACCGGCAGGGCTGTTTGGCCGTACGCCCGGCGTCGACGGACGCGGCGCGTCCACGCTCGCATCGCCGGCCTGCTTGCGCAGCGCGCGCAGGCGTTCCAGGCTGATGCTCATGCGCGTGACGCCGACAATGCTGCGGGACCGGCATGGACTGCGATCGATGCGTCCTGCGGCACTACCCGTTGCAGCAGAAAACGCGATGCGCACCGACGTTCCAGCCTAACGCTCATACGCTCAACCCCGGCAACGCGCTGGCATCGGTGGATCGGTTCGATGCGTTGCTGCGCACCGATCGTTCCGGCAGCAAACGCAACCTGCACGGATGCCTGAAGCCGACGCTCATGCGCTCCGCTCCGTGAGCGTGTGGAGATCGACGTCGACGGCGCTCGACGCGCTATCCAGCATCACGCCTTGCGGCAACAGGCGCAATGCCCACGGACGCTCTGGGCCGATGCTCATGCGCTCCACTCCGGCAGCGCATCCAGCTCGCTGTCGATCGCGGTCGTTTCCTCGTCCAGTGCCGCGCCACCGTCCAGCAACAGGCGCAGCACCTGCAGCGCCAGTGCCTTCGGCGTGGTCGCGCTGTCCTCCTGCGCGGCCAGCACCGGGCCGACGCAGGCCGGGCAGCCGGCCACGCAGTCGCAGCGCTGCACCAGTTCGCGCGCGCGCTGCACCAGCTCGGCCTGGCGCTGCCACAGCGGTTCACTCAGGCCCACGCCGCCGGGGAAGTTGTCGTACAGGTACACGGTGGGCACGAACTGCTGCAGCTCCGCACCGACCGGCTCGCCGGTGTCGCCGCCGCGCAGCTGGCCGCGGCCCTTGGCGTCGGCCATCGCGAACCAGGCGCCGTCGCCGTCGCCCACCGCTTTTTGCAGGTCGCGCGCGTCGGCCATCACCGCCACCGTCGCCACTACGTGCAGTGCGTAGGCCGCGCCGAGGAAGCCGTCCAGCGCGTCCTGCTTGGCGGCGAACGCCTTCAGCAGCGTGGCCTGCGGCAGTTGCCACCACACCGCGGTGGTGTGCAGTTCCTGGTCGGGCAGGGTGACCGGGCCGTAGCCGATGTTCTCGTGGGTGTAGTAGCGGATCTTCTTGTAGCCGGCCACGCGTCGCACCACGTGCACCTCGCCGTGATGGCTGTCGCCGCGCCCGGCCGCGCCGCCGTCGAAGCGGTCCAGCACCTTGAGCTTGGTGAAGTCGATGCTGTCGGTGTAGTAGTCCACGTGGGTGCGGGTGACGTAGGCCTTGCGCCCGTCCCAGTCCAGTTTCTCGACCTGGTACGGGGTGCTCTGCACCATGTGGATCGCGCCCTCGTACAGGGTGAGCGCGGCGGCGGAATAGTCCACCTCGGCGATGATCTGCTGCTTGCCGTCGGTCTTGTCCACCACCACGAAATTGCCGTCGGCCACCGAGCGCAGGCTCACCGCGTTGGCCGGGTAGCTGTCGGCGATCCACTCCCAGCGGTCGCCTTCCTGATGCACCACGTCGCTTTCGGCCAGCGCTTCCAGAAACACCGCCGGATCCACCGGGCCGAACGCCTCGCCGGCGACGAAGGTCAGCTCGAACGCGGCGCAGCGGATGTGGTCGAACAGGATCAGCGGCTGGTCCGGGGCGATGCGGGCGTGTTCGGGCGAGGCATCGGCGAAGAAGTCCGGATGCCGCACCACGTACTGGTCCAGCGGCTGCGAGCTGGCCACCAGCACGCCCAGCGACGGCTGCTGGCGGCGCCCGGCGCGGCCGAAGCGCTGCCAGGTCGCGGCCACGCTGCCGGGGTAGCCGTTGAGCACCACCACGTCCAGCGCGCCGATGTCCACGCCCAGTTCCAGCGCCGAGGTGGAGACGATGCCGTCGATGCTGCCGGCGCGCATCGCGCGCTCGGCCTCGCGGCGTTCGGTGGGCAGGTAGCCGCCGCGGTAGGCGCGGATGCGCGGCGGCTTGCGCGGGTCGTGGTCGAAGATGTCCTTCAGGTACTTGGTCAGCACCTCCACCATCAGCCGGGTTTGGGCGAACACCAGGGTCTTCAGTCCGCTCTTGATCGCGATCCGCGCGATGCGGTTGCTCTGCGAGCGCGCCGACGCGCGCAGCCCCAGGTCGGCGTTGACCACCGGCGGGTTCCACAGCAGCACGTGTTTGTCGCCGGACGGCGCGCCGGATTCGGTGATCGCATGCACGCGCTGCTCGATCAGCGCCTCGGCGTGCGCGCGCGGATTGCCGATGGTCGCCGAGCACAGGATGAACTGCGGGTTGACCCCGTAGAACGCGCAGATGCGCTTGAGTCGGCGCAGCACGTTGGTGACATGGCTGCCGAACACGCCGCGGTAGGTATGGATCTCGTCGATCACCACGTAGCGCAGGTTCTCGAAGAACTGCGCCCACTTGGTGTGGTGCGGCAGGATCGCCTGGTGCAGCATGTCCGGGTTGCTGACCACGATGTCGCCGTGCAGGCGGATCGCCTGGCGCGCATCGCCCGGGGTGTCGCCGTCGAAGGTGAAGGCCTTCACCCCCAGCTCGCCGGCGCGGTTGAGTTCCAGCAACTCGGCCACCTGGTCCTGCTCCAGCGCCTTGGTCGGGAACAGGTACAGCGCCTTGGCCTGTGCGGTCATCGCCGCGGCCACCACCGGCAGCGTGTAGCACAGCGACTTGCCCGAGGCGGTCGGGGTGACGATGGCCACGTGCTCGCCGCGCTGCGCCGCGTCCCAGGCCTCGGCCTGATGGCTGTACAGCTGCGCGATGCCGCGCGCCTTCAGCGCCGCGACCAGTGCCGCCGGCACGTCGTCCGGGATCGGCGCATAGCGGCCCGCGCGGCCGGGGAGCATGAAGCTGCCGGTGATGCGGTCGTGGTAGCGCCGCTCCAGCCGCTCGGTCAGCAGTGCGCCGTCGCGCGAGGGCTCGCCGCCGGTGGTGGACAGGGCGCGCTCGGCGTCCTCGGTGCGGCGGGCTAGGGCGTGGGCGGGCATCGGCACGGCTCTCAAAGCGGGACAGGGAAGCGGAAACGCGTCTCAGGGTATGAGACACGACACTGCGGATGCGAACGCACCGACTGACCGCGTTCAGAAGACGCGGGAATTGGCGGCATGCGCGCAAGCCATCGCCTTGGGCATAGCATGCGCCGAGGCGCACCGATCGAGCGAAGCGCGATGAAAACCCTGCCCAACATCCATCCCGGCGACGTCCTGCTGGAGGAATTCCTGACGCCGCTGGGCATCAGCCAGAATGCACTGGCGCGCGCCGCATCAACGAGATCGTGCTGGGCAAGCGCAGCGTCAGCGCCGACAGCGCGATCCGGCTGGCGGCCGCGCGCGGTACCAGCGAGCGCTTCTGGCTCTGCCTGCAGGCCGATCACGACCTGGAACAGGCACGGCGCGCGCTGGGGCGCGCAGGCGTGCAAGATCGCGCGCATCGCGGCGTAGCCCACGCAGGTGCGTGGCCGCCTTGGCGATGGCGGACGGCGACGGCGCGCGCAGACCGACAACGCTGACCTGATCGTCGCGGCCAGCGGGTATCCTGTGCTCCCCCCTAGCGCAGCGGCGCCGTCCCCCGACGCGCCGCAGACTCGCCTTGTCCCTGCCTGCCCCTGCTATCGCCGCTCACTACAAGACCGCCGGCGCCCGCCGCGCCGACCTGATCGTGCACGCCGCTGGCCTGCTGCTGTCCATCGTCGGCGGCGCCATGCTGATCTGGCGCCCCCACGCCAACCACGCGCTGCTCCTGGCCACCTGCGTCTACGCGCTGGGGATGCTGGTGATGTTCGCCTGCTCGGCGGCCTACAACTTCGCCCCGCCGCAGCGCCAGCCGCTCCTGCGCAAGCTCGACCACGCCGGCATCTTCGTGATGATCGCCGGCTCCTACACGCCGCTGTTCGTGCTGGCGCTGTCCGGCGCCTGGGTCTGGTCGATGACCCTGGCGGTGTGGGGCGTGGCGCTGTTCGGCGTGTTCGCCAAACTGTTCCTGCCCGGCATCAGCAAGGGCTTCTGGGTGGCGATCTACCTGCTGCTGGGCTGGGCCGGCATCGTCGCGATCAAGCCGCTCATGGCCAACCTGGACAGCGCCGTGCTGTGGTGCATCGCCGCTGGCGGCATGTTCTACACCGTGGGCGTGGGCTTCTACGTGCGCAAGTCGATGGTCTACAACCGCGCCATCTGGCACGCGCACGTGCTCGGCGGCGCACTGAGCCACTGGTGCGCGATCTGGCTGTGCCTGCAGCCGTTGCAGGCGGCCTGAGCGTCCGCGGCGCGGCGCTGGTGAGGTTCAGCCGGCAACCGTAAGCTCGGCATCTGCAATGGGTATGCCTGGGAAAGGACCGATCTCGATGAGCAATGCCGTGCGTTCCGTCGTTGCCGCCGCGCTGCTTGGCGTGGTCGCGCATGCGCATGCCCAGCAGGCCGCCCCCGATCCCGCACCCGCACCCGCCGTGGCCAGCCCGCCGCAGCAGGACATCCAGACCCTCGACGAAGTGCGCGCGCTGCCGCCGGACCAGGAGCAGCCGCTGGACCTTTACCGCTTCAAGAATCCGGTCAGCGCCCAACCCAGCCGCTTCGACAAGGACTGGCGGCCACCGCCCTCGGTGGAGCAGGTCAGCCAGGGCGGGGGCTACCTCGCGCTCGGCATCTATTACGTTGCCGGCAAGGTCGCCAAGGGCCTGCACACTCTCACCGGCGCGCCGGACCAGGTCCAGCCGGCCATCGCCCGCCCAGCGCCGTTGAGCGACGCGCAGATCCGTCGTGCGGCAGAGTTTTGCGATGCGCAGAACGCGGAGTGCGCGGACAAGCCGTGAGCGTGTCCCGGCGGGTGCTGCGGTCGGGTTGAGCGGCTCGCCGGCCGGTACCCCTATCCCGTGGCCGATCGCGCCGCTGCATTCGGGATTCGGTCCGGGCCCCCCGCGTTGCGCGGATCCGGCATCACGCCTGCACCGCCCTGTTGCGCGGCGTGCGCAGCGGGGCGGGCAGGCACCTGCTACTTACAGCGTGCAGCGCACACGGCGGCCGCGCGTGACCAAGGTGTCGGTGCGCGCGTCGTAGCTACGGTAGCGCTGCTGACAGGTGTGCACGTGGCGATACCAATCGTCGTGCCGCGACCGGTGCGCGGGGGGATTGCCCGGGCGTGGACCCCACTTGGGATCCCAGCGGCCATAGCGCCTGTCGTCCGGGCGATCGTCCCTGCGGTGGTCGCCGGGCCGATCGTCATGCCGGGGGGCGTCGCGGCGATCGTGGCCGAGTTGGCCCGGCCGCGGCGGGTCGTCGTGGCGCCGGCCATCGTCGTGGCGGTCCTGCGGCGGGACCTGGTCGGCGCCTGCAACGGCGGGAAGGCCGGCGGCCAGGGCGCAAGCGAGCACAACTCCAAGCATCTTGTTCATTCGATTCTCCATGGGCGGGTAACGCAGTGCGTGCGATCCGGTGCCGACGCTACGCGCACCGGTACGCTCACGCCGTGATGCCGGCCGCCGCCTGGCGCACGACGCGGCCGCGGCGGGTCATCGCTGCCGCCACGCCTGCTCGGCATTTCAGTCCGCACGGCCACGGCGCTTCCCGGCGCTCGCATGCGCTGAAGCCGGCGGCCGTGCCGGTGCCGAACCCCTGCGGCACCGGTAGCGCGTGCCGCAGGGGCCCGTCCACCAGTGCCGGCGGCGGGCACGTTGGGCCATCGTGCCAGTCGCCCAGGGCGATGGCGTCTGTGTGCATGGACTCCCCCCGCTGCGGATGGCTGCAATCGTGCGCAGACCAATCCTCCATCAACGCCGGGTTGCATTGCGCACAAGGGCGACGAGCTGAGCGGCGCCGCCGCACACGCAGACGCGGCGAATGCGCACATGCGCTTACCACGTCAGCGACGTGCGTACTTTTCCAGCTCGTTGGCGCGTGCGTTGATCCGCTCCAGCGCCGCTTCTGCGCGCTGCAAGGCGGCTGCCTGGCCGCCGCCGCCGAGCGCCTTGTCCAGATCTCCCGCCTGCGCATCGGATTGCTGCCAGGTGTACTGCGCGTCCATCAGCTTGGCCCTGTCGCTGCCGCTGAGCCGGTAGCGCAGGGTGTCGTAGGCCCGGGCCATGCGATCTTCCTGCGCTCTGCGTTCGCGCTCGATGCAGCGCTGTTGGTCGTACACCCCGCTGGCCTGCTTGCGGCAGTCCAGATAGGCGGCGGACAAGCCCTTGGGCGCATTGGGGTTTGCCGACGGTTGTTGCTGCTGTTGCAGTTGCTGGAGTTGCTGAAGTTGTTGTTGGATCTGTTGCTGTTGCTGTTGCTGTTGCATCTGTTGCTGTGCTTGATCCTGCTGCGCGCTGGCTTCGGCGCTGGCGGCCGCCGCGGCCAGCAACACGATCCACAACAGCCAGCGGCGCTGGTTTCCCTTGCTTTGCATACGTCCTCCCCGTTCTGCCGATGCTGATCCTGATGTGCACAGCTTTAACAAGGGTGCGGTTAATGTTTTGCTAAGGATAGCGAAGGTCACGGCCAGGTCGGCGTAGCGCGCGCGATCGCAACGCAACACTGTGCACGGCTGCGACGCCCTCGGCCTGCGTCCGCAACCTGGCCTTGGCTGGGTAAAGCCTCCCGTGACCGAACGGTTGCTTGTGACGCCACTCCAGACGCGGGCGCCGCGCGACATCCTCAGCCTGTGCCTGCACGGCGCGCTGCAGTGCACCGATCCGCCGACCTTTTAATGCGAGCAGGACATGCCGTTGCTGCGCCAGCTGGCTGGCGCCACGCAAGATCCGCAAGCCGACGTTCCGCTGAACGCCGGTCGGCAGGCGTCGGCACTTTCCGACATTCGCGCTGGCGTTTGCGCCGGACAATCGGTAAGCATGCGCCCTCGCCGACAGCCGAGGCTGTCGGCGACCCTTTCCACCGGTGCCTGCCCATGCTCGACCCTGTTGCCGCTGTTTCCGACGATCCCGTTGCACGGGTGGCCGCGCGTATCGATCGCCTGCCGGCGACGGCGACGTTGTGGCGCCTGGTCGCGCTGCTCGGGCTGGGCGGCTTCTTCGAGCTGTACGACCTGTTCCAGACCGCTTACATCAGCCCGGGCCTGCTGCGCGACGGCATCTTCGCCACCGGCGCGGCGGGCGTGTTCGGCATCGCCGATCAGGCTGCGTTCGCCTCGGCGACGTTCCTGGGCCTGTTTCTCGGCGCCAGCCTGCTCAGTCCGTTCGCCGACCGCTTCGGACGCCGCCCGGTGTTCACCTTCGCCCTGCTCTGGTACACCGCCGCGACCGTGGCGATGGGGCTGCAGAGCACGGCGCTGGGGGTGATCGGGTGGCGTTTCGTGGTCGGCATCGGTCTGGGCATCGAGCTGGTCACCATCGACACCTACCTGTCCGAGCTGATGCCCAGGCACATGCGCGGGTCGGCCTTCGCGTTCGTGTTCTTCGTGCAGTTCCTGGCGGTGCCGGCGGTGGCGGTGAGCGCGTGGGCGCTGGTGCCGCATGCGCCGTTCGGGGTCAGCGGCTGGCGTTGGGTGGTGCTGCTCAGCGGCATGTTCGCGGTGGCGATCTGGTGGCTGCGCCGGCGCCTGCCGGAATCGGCGCGCTGGCTGGCGGCGCAGGGCCGGCATGCCGAGGCCGATGCCGTGCTGTGCGATCTGGAAGCACGCTGTACGGCCGACCTGGGCCGCGCGCTGGACACGCCGCAGATCGAACCAGCGCTCGCCTGCGCTGCGACCCAGCCGCGTTTCGGTGCGTTGTGGAAGGCGCCCTACCGGCGCCGCGTGTTGATGCTGGTGGCGTTCCATGTGTTCCAGGCGATCGGCTTCTTCGGCTTCGGCAACTGGTTGCCGACGCTGTTGTCGGCGCAAGGCGCCGACAGCGTGCACGGACTGGGCTATGCGTTCGCGATCTCGCTGGCGTATCCGCTGGCACCGCTGCTGTTGCTGCGCGGCGCCCAACGCTGGGAGAACAAGTGGCAGGTGGTGTGGTCGGCGCTCGGCGCGGTGCTGTTCGGCACGCTGTTCGCCTGGCAGACCCAGCCGTTGGCGATCATCGCCTGCGGCGCGGCGATCACCTTCTGCAATGCCTGGATGAGCTTCGCCTACCACGGCTACCAGGCCGAGCTGTTCCCGACCGCGCTGCGCGCCCGTGCGGTGGGCTTCTGCTATTCCTTCAGTCGCCTGTCCACCGCCGGCAGCAGCCTGCTGATCGGCCTGCTGCTGGAGCGTACCGGCAACCGCGGGGTGCTTGCCTTCATCGTCGCCAGCCTGCTGGCGGTGGCCGTGGTCATCGGCGTGTTCGGCCCGCGCACCCGCAACCGCACCCTGGAGCAGATCGCGGGCTAGGGCCGCGGCGAGCGGCCGCGTACCGGCTTTCCCGCGTTCGTCATCTGCCCTCGACAACATTGCGGCGGCGGCCGGTGCATGCTGTGCGCTCCCACGCCACGACTCCTGGCCATGACCTCCAATCTCCCCGTTCCCGCCATGGATGCCGCCGACCACCGCGATCTGGCCCAGGCGCATGCGCTGCTTGAACATCCCGGCCTGGCGGCGAAGATCGCCAATACCGTCGGCGCGCCGATCGAGGACCTGCTCAGCAAGCGCCTGCCCAAGGCGCTGTCCTCGCGCATCGACGCGGTCAGCCAGCGCGCGCTGCGCATCGCCTTGCGCTCGGCGCTGCTGACCCTGCGCACGCAGGCGCCGGGCACGGCGCGGCCGCGCCTGCATGGCATGGCGGTGGCCGCCACCGGCGCGGCCGGCGGTTTCTTCGGCCTGCCCGGGCTGCTGGTGGAGCTGCCGCTGACCACCACGCTGATGCTGCGTTCGATCGCCGACATCGCCCGCGCCGAGGGCGAGCGGCTGGACGATCCGGCGACCACCCTGGCCTGCCTGGAAGTGCTGGCGCACGGTGGTCGCAGCGCGCGCGACGACGGCAGCGAGTCGGGTTACTTCGCGGTGCGCACGGCGATGGCGCAACAGCTCAGCGCCGCCGCGCAATACGTCGCCGCGCACGGCATCGGCAGCAAGGGCGCGCCGGCGCTGGTGTCGCTGATGTCGCGGATCGCGGCGAAGTTCTCGATCACGGTCAGCGAAAAACTGGCGGCGCAGGCGGTGCCGCTGGTCGGCGCGGCCAGCGGCGCGCTGCTCAACACGGTATTCATGTCCCACTTCCAGGCGATGGCGCGCGGCCACTTCATCGTGCGCCGGCTGGAGCGGCGCTACGGCGAGGTCGCGGTGCGGCAGGCGTACGAGGCGTTGCCGGCGTCGGCGTAAGCCAGCGCAGCCGCTCGCTTCCCGCCGCTGCTGTTCAACACCGGCACGCGGGTAGCCGAACGGAGCCCTGTCGCCTCCCTCGTTCGCGCCTGGTCGATCTGCGCCGCAAAGCGGAGCTGCATGCAGGGGACGGCATGGGCCATGCGTTCGTCATCGCCCCAGACTGGCCGCCGCTGCCCCGCAGTGGCACAGTGGCAGCTGGCGCCGCAGCGTGCCAGCGCGGCGCTGCCGCCGCTTTCGTTTCCACGCAGGGCCCCGCCATGAAAACCCGTTCCAGATCCGAGACCGACGACGACCAGCCGCGCCTGGCGGTGCTGATCGATGCCGACAACGCGCAACCGTCGGTGATCGAAGGCTTGCTGGCCGAAGTGGCCAAGTACGGCGTGGCCAGCGTCAAGCGCATCTACGGCGACTTCACCAGCACGCGCATGACCCAGTGGAAGCAGGCGCTGCTGAAGCATTCGATCAGCTCGGTGCAGCAGTTCGCCTACACCAGCGGCAAGAACGCCACCGACAGCTCGCTGATCATCGACGCGATGGACCTGCTGTACACCGGCCGTTTCGACGGTTTCTGCCTGGTCTCCAGCGACAGCGACTTCACCCGCCTGGCGCAGCGCCTGCGCGAGGAGGGGCCGACCGTGTACGGCTTTGGCGAGCGCAAGACCCCGGACGCGTTCGTGCAGGCCTGCGACAAGTTCATCTACACCGAAGTGCTGCGCAGCGAGGCCGCCAGCAGCGAACCGTCCAAGCCGTCAACGCCCGCCGCCAAGCCCGCGCGCAAGGCAAGCAAGGCGCCGCAGGCCGCGCAGGCGGCCAGGCCTGAAGCGACCGCGACCGCCCCTGCCGCGCCGGCCGATGCGAAGGCCGCGCCGCTGTCGGCACCGCTGAAACTGCTGCGCCAGGCGATCGAGGAAGCCTCCGACGACCAGGGCTGGGCCGGGCTCGGCAGCGTCGGCAGTTATCTCAACAAGGTGCGCCCGGATTTCGATCCGCGCCTGTACGGGCACAAGAAGCTGAGCGACCTGCTGCGCCGGCTGTCGGCGCAGTAAGCTGAGCGACCTGCTGCGCCGGCTGTCGGCGCAGTTCGAACTCGAGGAGCGCGGCAACGAAGGCAGCGGCAAGCGCATCTTCGTGCGTTCGCGCAGTTGAGCCCTCCGACACCCTGCGCTGCAGCGCGCGCAGCTGAGACATGACGATGACCGACAAACCCTACGCGCCCTCCTGCGAGCGCAATCGCGCGCCGATCCTGCAGGTGCTGCAGCGGCATTTCGCCGATCGCCGGCAGGTGCTGGAGATCGGCAGCGGTACCGGCCAGCATGCGGTGTATTTCGCCGCCGCGCTGCCGCAGTTGACCTGGCAATGCAGCGAGCGCGCCGAGCAGCTGCCCGGCATCGCGCACTGGCTGGACGCGGCGGCATTGCCGAACACGCCGCCGGCCTTGGCGCTGGACGTGCAGCACGGGCCATGGCCAAGCGCCGGCTACGATGCGGGGTTCACCGCCAATACGCTGCATATCATGGGCTGGCCCGCGGTGCAGGCGTTCTTCGCCGGTGTCGGCACGCTGTTGGCCGATCGCGATGACGGCATGCTGGCGGTGTATGGGCCGTTCAACTACGGCGGCACGTTCAGCAGCGACAGCAACCGCGTGTTCGACGCCTGGCTGAAGGCGCGCGATGCTGCGAGCGGGATCCGCGATGTCGAGGCGGTCGCCGCGCTGGCGCAGGCGCAGGGCCTGCTGCTGCAGGAGGATGCGGCAATGCCGGCGAACAATCGCTGCCTGGTGTGGCGGCGCGGCTGAGGCACGCGCCGCGCGCTCGCAGCCGCCGTCGTTGCGAAGGCGTGACGGGACCCGGGCGCAGCCTCATCGCGCGCTCACCCCGGTGGCACGGGGGATTAACCGGACCTTCGCCACTGTGCGATCACCACGGGCCGATGCAGATGGCCGGTGATCCTTATCACGGCGGAGCGTTCCCATGAGCAGCAGCAACGAAGCACGCGATCTCAATCGCGATCCCATCTCCGGCACGCCGGGTTCGCATCCGGTCGGGGTCGGCATCGGCGGCGCCGCGGGCGGCGTCGCCGCCGGTGCGCTGGCCGGCACCGTGTTCGGTCCGCTCGGCACGCTGATCGGCGCCGCGGTCGGCGTGGTCGCCGGTGCGGCCGCGGGCAAGGGCGTGGCCGAACGCATCGACCCCACTGGCGAAGCCGAGTATTGGCGCGAGGAATACCGCAACCGCGACTACGTGAAGTCCGACTACGACTACGAGCGCGATTACGCGGCCGCGTACGGCCTCGGCCTGCAGGCGCGCGAGCAGTATCCGACCCGCAGCTGGGAAGAGAGCGAAACCGAGCTGTCGCGCGACTGGGGCACGCGCCGCGGCGACTCGCGCCTGGAGTGGGAGGATGCGCGCCTGGCGGCACGCGATTCCTGGCAGCGTGCGGACACCACGTATCGCACCTACGAGGACAGCGACCGCTACTACGCCGAACGCTTCGACAGCGTGGACTACCGCGATGCCGATGCCGGCTATGACGACTACCGTCCGGCCTACCGCTACGGCGTGCAGGCGCGCAGCCGCCATCAGGGCCGCGACTGGGACGAGCGCCTGGAGACCGATCTGGAAAGCGGCTGGGAACGCGCCAAGGACCGTTCGCGGCTGACCTGGGCGCAGGCCAAGGCAGCGGTGCGCGAGGCCTTCCATTCGGACCGCTATCACGGGTCGGGTCGTGGCACGCCGCCGGATCCGCGGGCCTGAACCGGCGCATCGCCAGGCCAGGGCAAGCGTGCCGCCCGATGCCTGGCGATGCGTGCTTTCCGACCTGGAAAGCTGATGCCTGCTGTCCAATCTGTAGGAGCGACTGTCTTCAGTTGCGACGAGCGCAGTGGCGGGCCTTCCGGCTTCGGAAGTAAGTTGTCGCGGCTGAAGCCGCTCCTACAGTGCACCCGGCAGGCGATCCGCAGTCCGTGTAGGAGCGGCTTCAGCCGCGACCGGGACTTGCCGATAACGCCTGGTCGCGGCTGAAGCCGCTCCTACAGAAATCGGGTGCCTTGCACACAAGGCTGTGCCGGTCGCTCCTGGATTCGGACCAGCCCTGCCACTTGAGTGCTGATACTTGTGGAAGCGACTTCAGTCGCGACGGGGCCTTCGCGGCTAAGTCCCGTTGCCACTGAAGTCGCTGCCACAGTCTTTATGCGTGGCGCTGCATGTCAGGAGTCGTGGGCGGATTGCAAGACGCATTTGGTCGCTGGACGCCGCTCCAGCAAGCAAGCGCTGACACCTGGCGCAGACGCCGCAGCACATCGCAACAGCGCGATCGGCGGCCGACTCCGCATCACGCCGCCTGCACGATGTGCAGCGCCTTCGGATTGCGCCAGGTCGCCAGCAGCCGTGCCTCGCGCTGCTTGGCGTCGTGCAGGTGCGCTTCCTTGACGTGGCCGTAGCCGCGGATGTGTTCCGGCACGCTGGCGATCTCCACCGCCAGCGCCAGGTTGTCGGCGCCGAGGCGTTCCAGCAGCTCGCCCACGGTGCGTTCGTAGTCGGCGATCAGCTGCCGTTCGCCGCGGCGTTCGGCGCTGTAGCCGAACAGGTCGAACGCGCCGCCGCGCAGCACGCGCAGCTTGGCCAGCCACTTGAAGGCGGTGAACATCCATGGCCCGAACTCGCGCTTGAGCGCGCGGCCTTGCGCGTCCTTCCTGGCCAGCAGCGGCGGCGCCAGGTGGAAGCGCAGCGAATAGGCGCCGTCGAACTGCTGCTGCAGCTGGCGCTGAAAATCGCCGCTGGTATACAGCCGCGCCACTTCGTATTCGTCCTTGTAGGCCATCAGCTTGAACGCGTAGCGCGCCACCGCCTCGGTCAAGGCGGTGGAACCGGCGGCGACGCGCTGCTCGGCCTCGCGCACGCGCTCCACCAGCGCGGCGTAGCGCGCGGCGTAGGCGGCGTCCTGGTAATCGACCAGGAACGCACGGCGGCGCGCGACCAGTTCGTGCAGCGAGCGCGACAGGCGGGTGTCGTCCAGCGGCGCATGGTCGGTGTCGGTGTCGGTGTCGGTGGCGTCGCCGGCGGCGGGCAGGTCGCGCGCCTGGCGCGCGTTGTGCGGATTGCGCGGCGCGGCGCTGGCGCCGCCCTCGTGGCCTTCCCACTCGCCGGGCGGCAGTTGCTGCAGGCGTTGCGCGGCGGATTCGGCCCCGGTCGCGACGCTGCCGGGCATGCCTGCGGCCTGCTGCACCGCGGCCAGGTCCAGCGCGGCCAGGCGGCCCCAGGCGAAGGCCTGCTGGTTCATCGCCACGGCAGCGCCGTTGAGTTCGATCGCGCGCATCAGCGCGGCGTACGACAGCGGCACCAGCCCCTGTTGCCAGGCATAGCCGAGCATGAACAGGTTGCTGGCGATGGCGTCGCCGAGCAGCGCGGTGGCCAGTTGCGTGGCGTCGAGCAGCAAGGGCTCGCGCCCGCCCAGGGCCAGGCGCACGCCGGCGACGATGTCGGCGGCGGGGAACTGCATGTCCGGATGCGTGGTGAAGCTGCCGGGCATCGCTTCGTAGGTGTTGAGCACCACCTGCGAGCGGTCGCCGCGCACCTTGGACAGCGCCCAGTAGTCGTTGACCACGACCATGTCGCAGCCCAGCACCAGATCCGCCTCGCCGGCGGCGATGCGCACCGCGTGCAGATCCTCGGGCTGGCGCGCCAGGCGGATATGGGTGGTGACCGCGCCGCCCTTCTGTGCCAGCCCGGTCTGGTCGAGCACGCTGGCGCCCTTGCCTTCCAGGTGTCCGGCCATGCCCAGCAGCGCGCCGATGGTGACCACGCCGGTGCCGCCGACGCCGGTGATCAGGATGTTCCAGGGCTGGCTCAGGTCGCTGCGGAAACTGGGCAGCGGCAGGTCCTGCAGCAGCGTGGCCGCGTCGGCCTTGCCGCCCTTGCGCAGCTGCCCGCCGTGCACGGTGACGAAGCTGGGGCAGAAGCCGGAGACGCAGGAGTAGTCCTTGTTGCAGCCGGACTGGTCGATCTGGCGCTTGCGCCCGAACTCGGTCTCCTTCGGCAGCACCGACACGCAGAAGCTCTTCTCGCCGCAATCGCCGCAGCCTTCGCAGACCAGCGAATTGACCAGCACGCGCTTGGCCGGATCGGGCAGCTTGCCGCGCTTGCGCCGGCGCCGCTTCTCGGTGGCGCAGGTCTGGTCGTAGATCAGGATGCTGGTGCCTTTGACCTCGCGCAGGCGCTTTTGCACCGCGTCCAGCTCGCTGCGGTCGTGGAATTCCACCTCGCTGGGGAACAGTTCGCGGCGCCGCGTCCACTTGCCGATGTCGTCGCTGACCAGCGCGATGCTGTGCACGCCTTCGGCGCGCATCTGCCGGGCGATGTCGGGCACGCTGAGGCTGCCGTCCACCGGCTGCCCGCCGGTCATCGCCACCGCGTCGTTGTAGAGGATCTTGTAGGTGATGTTGACGCCGGCGGCGATCGATTGCCGGATCGCCAGCGAGCCGCTGTGGAAATAGGTGCCGTCGCCCAGGTTCTGGAACACGTGCGGGGTGTCGGTGAACGGCGCCTGCCCGGCCCAGGTGACGCCTTCGCCGCCCATGTGGGTGAAGGTGTCGGTGGAGCGGTCCATCCACGTCACCATGTAGTGGCAGCCGATCCCGCCCAGCGCGCGCGAGCCCTCCGGCACCACGGTGGAGGTGTTGTGCGGGCAGCCGGAGCAGTAGTGCGGCACGCGCGGGAAATTGGCGCGCGGCAGGGCCATTTCCGCTTCCTTGGCCTCCATCCAGCGCAGCCGTTGCTCGATCGATTCGGTATTGAAGAAGCGTTGGATGCGCTTGCCGATCACCGCGGCGATGGTCGCCGGGGTCAGTTCGCCGGTGGACGGCAGGATCCACTCGCCAGCCTCGTCGTACTTGCCGACGATGCTCGGGCGCGGACCGGCGCTGGCCGGCCAGTTGTAGAACTGCTCCTTCATCTGCCGCTCGATGAAGGCCTTCTTCTCCTCCACCACCACGATGTCGTCCAGGCCCTGCGCGAACGCGGCAATGCCGATCGGCTCCAGCGGCCAGGTCATGCCGACCTTGTATACGCGGATGCCGATGTCGCGGCAGGCGCGCGCGTCCAGGCCCAGGTATTCCAGCGCCTGCAGCACGTCCAGGTAACTCTTGCCGGTGGTGACGATGCCCAGCCGCGCGTGCGGCGAATCCATCACCGTGCGATCCACGCCGTTGGCGCGGGCGAAGGCCTGCGCGGCGCCTATCGCGTAACGGTGCAGGCGCATCTCCTGGTCCAGCGGCGGATCCGGCCAGCGGATGTTGAGCCCGCCCGGCGGCAGTTCGAAATCCTCCGGCAGCACGATCTGCCGCGCGAACGGATCCACCTCCACCGAGGCCGAGGATTCCACCGTCTCGGCGATGGTCTTGAAGCCGATCCAGCGCCCGGTGTAGCGGCTCATCGCCCAGCCGAGCAGGCCCAGGTCGAGGATGTCCTGCACCCCGGCCGGATTGAGCACCGGCATCATCGCGCTGACGAATTCCTCTTCCGAGCCGTGCGGCAGGGTCGAACTGCGGCAGGCGTGGTCGTCGGCGGCCAGCGCCAGCACGCCGCCGTGGCGCGAGGTGCCGGCGGCGTTGGCGTGCTTGAACACGTCGCCGCAGCGGTCCACACCCGGGCCCTTGCCGTACCACATCGCGTACACGCCATCCACGCGCGCGCCGGGGAACAGGTTGGTCTGTTGCGTGCCCCACACCATGGTCGCGCCCAGGTCCTCGTTGAGGCCGGGCTGGAACTTCACCTTGGCCGCGTCCAGGTGCTTGCGCGCGCGCCACAGCTCCAGGTCGAAGCCGCCCAGCGGACTGCCGCGGTAGCCACTGACGAAGCCGCCGGTGTTCAACCCGGCGGCACGGTCGCGCAGCTGCTGCATCAGCGGCAGGCGCACCAAGGCCTGCACCCCGGACAGGTAGATGCGGCCGTCGGTGCGGGTGTACTTGTGCTCCAGCGTATAGCCGCCATCCACGCTGTCGGCGGCCGGTGCGGCGAGGGAAGACGGCAGACGCGGATCGGCAGTGCGGTTCATGGCGTGCCCGGAGATGGAAGGCTGGCGCGTGCGCGGCGCAGGCCAGGCACGATGCGCCGATTGTATCAGTGGCATTTTGTGAGCCCGCTCCTCGCCGCTGGCGGCGGACGCGGTTAGGATGCCGATGGGGTAGGGGACCATGCGCCGAGGGGTTGTCAGCAGTGAATGCACATAGATACGCACTGGCCGCGATGCTGGCCTGGGTGGGCATGGCCGCGGCCGATGCGCACGCACAGGCCTTGCCCGCGCCGAAGGAGTTCTATTTCGACCAGGACCGCAGCACTACGCGGCCGGTGGCGCCGATCGCCGGCAGCGGCCAGGCCCTGGTCGATCGTCTCGCCAGCACCGTGCAGCGCGATCCGAACGCGGTCGAGGCACGCGCGCAGCTGGCCGCGATCGCCATGGCCGGCGGGCGCCGCGCACTGGGCGAAGAGCTGTACCAGACCGCGCTGAGCGCTGGCGCGCAGCGCCGCCAGATCGAGTGGAACTACGGCTGGGACCTGTTGCGTGCCGGCGATCCGGCGCACGCGCTGGCGCAATGGAGCGGCCTGGTCAATGGCCGCCCGGCGGCGCCGGACTGGGTGCCACCGACGCTGGCGTTGGTGCTGTGGCGGCTGGACCGCAAGGATGAGGCGGTGAAGTGGTATGCCGCCGCGGTGCGTACCTGGCCGGACCAGTGGGGTGCCGGCGCCGACTTCGCCAAGCTGCTGCCGGCCTGGCGCGACGACGAACGCGCGACCCTGGCCGAGGTGCAGGCCGCCTGGCAGGCCAAGCCGCCCGCCTGGCCCTGAGCCGCGCTTGCATCCGCGCCGCGGCCCGAGTCGCCGCCACCGCAGCTGGCGATGGCGCGGCTGGGCCACTGCAGCAGGGTCTTCGGCCCCGATGCTGTGCGCGGTCGTCAGGTGCATCGCTCCGTTCGTCGCGGCTGAAGTCGCTCCTACAGGTAGCAAGCGGCGGACTCGTTGGGTGCACTGTAGGAGCAACTTCAGCCGCGACAGGTTGCCCAAGCCGCTGCGATCCCCGGCCTTTTCGTGGTCCACCCGTCACGACGGTTTCTGAAGCCCGGCAACCGGACGGCGCCGCGCGTGGCGATTGAAGTCGCTTCCGCAATCAATGGCTTGCAGCGAGCCGGCGGGTGCACTGTGGGAGGGATTTCAGTCCCGACTGTTTCCGGGGCTGGATAGTTGGACGGTTTCGTTCGTCGCGGCTGAAGCGGCTCCTACAGGGGTTTGCGGCGAGCCAGCCGGGTGCACTGTGGGAGGACTTCAGGCCCGACAGCATCCGAAGCCGGAGGGGTTCTCGCTGCACTTGTCGCGGTTGAAATCGTTCCTGCCGGGCACCCGCCATGCGCTGATCGCCGCCTGCGCGCTTCATGTCGCGCGCTTACGCCGCGGCGAACGGAGAACGGCCGTAGAACCGCGCCAGGTGCGCGGCGACTTCCGGCATCTCGCGCTGCAGCCGCGCCGGCGCGGAGAAGTGGTATTCGCTGACCACCGCGAAGAATTCTTCCGGCGCCTCGGTGGCGTAGGCGTCGATCTCGCTGGCGCGGCCGCGGTCCACGCGCTTGCACAACGCGTCGTAGCTGCGCTGGAAATCCGCGGCCCAGTGCCGCTGCCAGTCGCGCGGCAGCGGCGGCGTGCCGTCCAGTGCGCCGTCGAGCACGTCGAGCTTGTGCGCCATCTCGTGCACCGCCACGCAGTAGCCGGCGTGGGGGTCGTCCAGGTCGGCCTGCACGTCGGCCCAGGACAGGATCAGCGGGCCGCTGTCCCAGGATTCGCCGATCAGCTCGTCTTCCCATTCGTGCAGCACGCCGGCCGCATCGACGTGGCTGCGCTGCACGCGGAACGCGTCCGGATACACCAGCAGTTGCGACCAGCCGCGCAGGCCCTCGGCCCCGAATTCCAGCAACGGCAGGCAGCACAACGCAGCCAGCACGGTGCGCTGCGCCGCGTCCAGGGTCAGCCCGTCCAGCGGCGAGATGGTCTTGCGTTGCAGGAAGTGCGCGGCCAGCGTGCGCAGCGTGTGCTCTCGCTGCGCATCCAGTGCCGCCACCCACGCGCAGCGCTGCCGCACCAGGTGCCAGGTCGCATCGTCGATCGCCACAGGCGCCGGCCTCAGCCAGCGCAACCAGCGTGGGATCAGCGGAACATCCCCGGCAGGAAGCTGTGCCACTTGGGCATGCGCAGGCGCGGCACCAGGTCGCTGTCGCTGCCGCCGCCGCTTGGCGCCGCCGGCTTGGCCGCAGCCGAGGACGGGCGCGCCGTCGCTGCCGGGCGTGCCTGCACGGCGTCCGCGTCGGTCGCGTCGGTATAGACGCAGTCGTTGCGCTGCTTGCTCGCCAGTGCTTCGGACGCCTGGGCGGCGGCCAGCGGGAGCAACAGCAGGATCAGGCACGGCAGGAAGCGGCGCATCGTCGGCATCCAGGGCGAGCGGCGGTGAATCGCGATTCTAACGCGGTTTTCACCCGCTGCGGGGCTGGCGCTGGGCGCAGGGCCGGCGCTTCCCGCATACTTTTGCGTCCCCAATCACGTCTTCAGGGGCGTGTGGATTGAAACGAGGCGATGGAATCGGCGTGGACGAGCGCGAACTACTGGCCCGGCTCAGCCAGGGCCGCCTTTCCGGCGACGCCCTGGCGCGTTCGTTCGGGCTGACCCGGGCCGCGGTGTGGAAGCGCATCCAGGGCCTGCGCGCGGCCGGGGTGGAGATCGACGGCCGCGCCGGCGAGGGCTATGGGCTGGCACGGCCGCTGGAATTGCTCGAGGCCGAGCGTATCGGCGCCGCGCTGGCGCCGGCGGCGCGCGACGAGCTGGCCGGGCTGGAAATCGCCTGGAGCCTGGCTTCCAGCAACAGCACGCTGCTGGCGCGGCCGGCCCCGCCGCGCGGCAGCCAGGTGCTGCTGGCCGAGCGCCAGACCGGCGGCCGCGGCCGCCGTGGCCGGGTCTGGGCCTCGCCGCTGGCGGCGCATCTGTACCTGTCGGTGGCGCGCGGCTTCGACGGCGGGCTGGGCCGCCTCGGCGGGCTCAGCCTGGCCGCCGGCGTCGCCGTGGCCGAGGCGCTGCACGCGGCCGGCTTCGCCACGGTCGGGCTGAAATGGCCGAACGACCTGCTCGCCGACGGGCACAAACTCGGCGGCTTGCTGGTCGAAGGCGGCGGCGAGTTCGCCGGGCCGGCGCGCGCGGTGATCGGCCTGGGCCTCAATGTGCGCATGCCGGCGGCCAGCGCCGCGAGCATCGACCAGCCGTGGACCGACCTGGCCACGCTGGCCGGCACCGGCGCCAAGGTCTCGCGCAACGCGATCGCGGCCACAGTGCTGTCGCACCTGCTGCCGGCGCTGGCGCTGTTCGACGCGCAGGGCCTGGCGCCGTTCCTGCCGCGCTATGCCGCGCTGGACCTGCTCGCCGGGCGCGCGATCCGCATCGACGAGGGCGGCGTCGCCCGCGAGGGCGTGGCGCTGGGGCTGGCCGACGACGGTGCATTGCGGGTGGCCTTCGCCGATGGCGAGCGCGCGCTGCATGCCGGCGAAGTCAGCGTGAGGCCGGCATGAGCGACTGCTTGTTCGACCTGGGCAATTCGCGCTTCAAGTTCGCCGCGCTGGAGCGCGGCCATCCCGGCGCCGTGCAGGCCTGGCCGCATGGCGCCGAAGCGATGGACGCGGCGGCGGTGGCGGCGCTGCCGCGCGGCGACACCGCTTATGTCGCCAGCGTCGCCGCGCCGGCACTGACCGCGACGGTGCTGGACGCGTTGCGTACCCGCTTCGCGCAGGTGCGGGTGGCGCGCACCGAGGCGGTCTGCGCCGGCGTGCGCATCGCCTATGCGCAGCCGCACAAGTTTGGCGTGGACCGCTTCCTGGCGCTGCTCGCCGCGCACGGCGACGGCGATGTGCTGGTGGTCGGGGTCGGCACCGCGCTGACCCTGGACCTGCTCGATCGCGACGGCCTGCACCATGGCGGGCGCATCGCACCGTCGCCGACCACGATGCGCCAGGCCCTGCAGCAGCGTGCGGCGCAGTTGCCGGCCGAGGGCGGCAACTATCATGAGTTCGCCGCCGATACCGCCGATGCGCTGGCCTCCGGTTGCGACGGCGCGGCGCTGGCGCTGATCGAACGCAGCCTGCAGCGGGGCGAGGCGCTGCTGGCGCGGCGGCCACGGCTGCTGCTGCACGGCGGCGGCGCACCGCCGTTGCTGCACGCGTTGCCGGCCGCCGAGCAGCGGCCATCGCTGGTGCTGGACGGGCTGGCGCTGTGGGCGCAGGCGCATGCCGCGGCCGGATGTGCCGGGTAGAATCGGCGCATGCTCGTTCGCGCCCTGCTCGTCGTCCTGGCCATCCTCAATCTCGGTGTCGCGCTGTGGTGGGCGACGCAGCCGCAGACCCCGGCGCCTGCGCCGCTGCCGGCGCTGCCGGCCGGCGTGGCGACGCTGCAATTGGTGCAGGTGCCGCAGGCCACAGCACAGACTTCTGCCCCGGTACCTGCTGCCGCTGCCGCGGCGCCGTCCGTGGCCGACCCCGCAGCCAGCGCGCCGGCCGCTGTCGCTCCGGCAGTCCCCGGCGCACTCGTCGCGGACGCGCCGGCGCGCACGGCGGTGCCCGCTACCGCATCGCCGGTTGCCGCCACGGCGCCGCCTGCGCCGGTCGAGGCGTCCAGCGCAGCAGCAGTGGTCACCGCCGCCGATCCTGCCGCCGCGTCGGTCTGCCTGAGCCTGGGGCCATATCCCGACCGCGCCGCCGCTCAGGCGGCCGTGGTCGCACTCGGCGCGTCCGCGCCGCGTCCGCGCCTGCGCGAGGTCGGCGACGGCGACGGCGACGCCAGCAGTTTCCGCGTGCTGCTGCCGACCATCGGCGGCGAGGACGGGGTCAAGGCCGCGGTCGATCGCATCGTCGCCGCCGGCATCCGCGACTATTACCCGATCCGCGAGGGCGATGCCGGCAATGCCATCGCCCTGGGCCAGTACCGCAGCCGCGAAGGCGCCGAACGCCGCAAGGCCGAGCTGGCCCGCGCCGGCTTCAACGTCGATCTGATTCCCAGCGGCAGCAGCGGCCAGTCGCGCTGGTGGCTGGACCTGCGCGCCGACTCCGCGGCGCAGGCCGTGGCGCTGCGCCGGCGCCTCGGCGCGCCGCGGCAACGCGTGCTGGACTGCGCCACGCTGCGCTAGAATGCCGCGCCGCGGCGGCTTCGGCCGTGTGCGGCCGCCGCGGATCGCGGTCCAGCGCCGCCGCCGCGATGTGCCGCAGCGGCCTCCAGCAGGTAGACTGCGACGGCCCGCAGCGCGGGCAGCGCAGTCCTCGTGCCGCTTTAGCTCAGTCGGTAGAGCAACTGATTTGTAATCAGTAGGTCGTCCGTTCGATTCGGACAAGCGGCACCACTTTTCGCATCGCACAGGCATGCGCCAGGCTGCTTCAGCCGATTGCCTGCATGCACGCGCAGGCGCGGCACTTCCCGTGTGTTTCCGGCAACCAACGCACGCCGCTGGCGCTCGCCTGCTGCGCCGCGGCGGGTCGTGCTGCGGGCGGCTCGCTAGACTGGCGCACATTTTTCGCTGGAGCGCGTCCGCATGACTTCCTCTTTTTTGCCGGTGTCCCTGATCGGCGTTCCCACCGATATCGGCGCCGGCCACCGTGGCGCGCGCATGGGGCCGGAGGCGCTGCGCATCGCCGGTCTGCATGAGGCGCTGGCCGGTCGCGGCATCGAGGTGCGCGATCTGGGCAACCTCGACGGTCCGCGCAATCCGTGGCAATCCCCCGTCGGCGGCTACCGTCATCTGGACGAGGTGGTGGCCTGGAACCGCGCGCTGATGGAGGCCAGCTACGCCGAGCTGTGCGCCGGGCGCATGCCGATCATGCTCGGCGGCGATCATTGCCTGGGCATCGGCTCGATCACTGCGGTGGCGCGGTATTGCCGCGAGCAGGGGCGCAAGCTGCGGGTGCTGTGGCTGGATGCGCACTCGGACTTCAACACCAGCGCGGTGACCCCGTCGGGCAACGTGCACGGCATGCCGGTGGCCTGCCTGTGCGGGCTGGGGCCGCAGGCGCTGACCGAACTGGGCGGCGCCGCGCCGGCGCTGCGCCCGGACCAGGTCCGCCAGATCGGCATCCGCTCGGTGGATCCGGACGAGAAGCGGCTGATCAAGCAGCACCGCATCGACGTGTACGACATGCGCTACATCGACGAGATGGGCATGAAGCGGACCATGGAGGCGGCGCTGGACGGGATCGATGCCGATACCCACCTGCACGTCAGCTTCGACGTGGATTTCCTCGACCCCAGCATCGCGCCGGGCGTCGGCACCACGGTGCCCGGCGGGCCGAATTACCGCGAAGCGCAGCTGGTGATGGAGATGATCGCCGACAGCGGGTGCATGGGTTCGCTGGACATCGTGGAACTCAATCCGGTGCTGGACCATCGCAATCTGACCGCCGAGCTGGCGGTGGACCTGGTCGAGAGCCTGTTCGGCAAGTCCACGCTGATGCGCGATTGACGTGGCTTTTCGGCACAAAGCTGAATGCCGTGACGCTTCATTCACGTGACATCCACAGTCGTGAAGTCAGATTCAGCGCCAGACGGTAGCTCGGCAACGGCTATCGCCGCTGTCCCAGACCCGATCCACTGCGAGGAATCCACAATGAAGCGACTGTTCACCTTGACGATGCTGACCCTGTTCTGTGCAGGCATGCTGACTGGCTGCAACACCATGGCCGGTGCTGGCAAGGATATGCAGAAGGCCGGCGATAAGGTGGAAACCAAGGCCGACGACTGCAAAGACGGCAAGTGCTGATCGATCGTCCGCAGTGGCTTGGCGTTGACCGATTACCCAATGCGTAACCCAGCGCGGCGCATACGCCGCGTTCCCATGACCAAGTAAGGAGTAAGACCTATGAAGCGTACGTTTGCGTGGATGCTGCTGGCGATGTTTTCGGTGGGCCTGCTGTCGGGCTGCAACACGGTTGCCGGTGCCGGCAAGGACGTGAAGAGCGCCGGCGAGAAGGTCGAAGACGCCGCCAAGAACTGAGCCCAGCGCTCGGTGACGAAAGACGGGTCGGCTTGCCGGCCCGTTTTTTTTGTGCGCTTTTCGCCAGCGTCGCCCGCGTTCGCGGTCAACGCTTCAGCGCCCTTATGCGCCGTTGACGGTGCATTGATCGATCGGCGATGGTGCCGGCGCAATGCTGCGCACGCGGTGCGATCGCCGCGGACATCCAAGGAGCGCGAGGCGATGAACAAAGACATCATTTCCGGCAAATGGACCCAGCTCAAGGGCAAGATCAAGGCGCAGTGGGGCGACCTGACCGACGACGATTTCGACGTGGCCGCTGGCAACGCGCAGTACCTGTCGGGCAAGCTGCAGAACGCTATGGCTGGGATCGCGACCGCGCCGAAAAACAGGTGCGCACGTTCCAGGACGGGCTGGGCAAGGAAGACCGCGACGGAGGCGCGCGCTGCGCCTGACGTGGAAACGGGCCGCGCTGCGGCCCGTTGCGTTTTGCGCGTTGCCGCAGGCTCAGTACGCCGGGGGGTCCGGTACGAAGTCGCCGGGGAAGGCCTGCGGCACGTCGGCCACGCGCGGGTACCGCCGTGGCCGCGGGATCACGCCGCGCGCAACCAGCCGCGCATGGTTGTCGTAGCGCAGTTGCAGGCGCTGCTGCGGCAGGTCGCTGGCCCGTTCGAATTCGGTGACGCTGGAGGGCGACCATTCGCGCTCGCCGTGGCCGGTGCCCAGGCGCTGCAGCTTGCCCTGCGCTGCATCGCTTTCCTGCACCGGCGCGGCGGCCATCGGCGCGGCGGCCGGCATCGGCGCGTCTGGGCGCTCGCGGCGTTGCTCGACGCTCGCCTGCGGCACGATCGTCGGCGCCTCGTCGAACACCGCCATGCCGATCACGCCGACGTTGTCGGGGCGGCCGGTGCGCGCGGCATAGCTGTCGGCGAGGTCGGTGAACACGAACTGCGCGATCTCGCGCTGCGACTTGCGCCAGCCGGCGATCTCGGTGCTCTGCCATGGCGCCAGCACGTAGCCGCGCTGGTCGCTGGACGCGGTTTCGCCGCTGACCGCGTTGACCCCGTCCACCGACAGCACCACCAGCACGCGGCGGTCGCTGCGGTTGGTCAGGCGCAGCGCATAGCGGTGGCCCGGCGTGGCGGCGATCCAGCGCTCGCCGCGCTGCGCGTATTGCGGCAGGTCGGCGCCGTCGGCGTCGCGGTCGATCACGCGCAGCGTCACCAGCGGCGCGGACGCGGGCGGCGCAGGGGAGGGGCGGAAACCGCACAACAGGCCGATGCACAGCAAGGCGATCGAGAGCGGGCCGATCGGGCGGGGCGAAAGAAACAGGCGGGCGTGCTTGCGCATCACGGCGACTCCACGGAAGGGACCTGCTGTTGAACGCGCCATGCGCCGGAACGGGGTTGCCGCGCAGCGGTTAAACTCGCCGGGTTTTCTTCCGGCCGTCGATTCCCCGCATGACCACCCGCGTCCTTACCGGCATCACCACCTCCGGCACCCCGCACCTGGGCAACTACGTCGGCGCGATCCGCCCGGCGCTGCAGGCCAGCCTGCGCCCCTGCATCGAGAGCTTCTATTTCCTGGCCGACCTGCACAGCCTGATCAAGGCGCAGGACCCGGCGCGCACCCAGCGCTCGACCCTGGAGATCGCCGCGTCGTGGCTGGCGGCCGGGCTGGATCCGTCGAAGGTGTGGTTCTACCGCCAGTCGGACGTGCCGGAAACCAACGAGCTGACCTGGTTCCTGACCTGCGTTGCCGGCAAGGGCATCCTCAACCGCGCCCATGCCTACAAGGCGGCGGTGGACAAGAACCGCGCCGACGGCGAGGACGACGATGCCGGGATCAGCGCCGGACTGTTCATGTATCCGGTGCTGATGGCCGCCGACATCCTGCTGTTCAACGCGCAGCAGGTGCCGGTGGGCCGCGACCAGATCCAGCACATCGAGATGGCGCGCGATTTCGGCCAGCGTTTCAACCACGTCTACGGCCGCGACTATTTCACCCTGCCCGAAGCGCTGATCGACGAGAACGTGGCCACCTTGCCCGGACTGGACGGGCGCAAGATGAGCAAGAGCTACGACAACACGATTCCGTTGTTCGCCCCGCGCGAGGAACTGAAGAAGCGCGTGTTCTCCATCGTCACCGATTCGCGCGCGCCGGGCGCGCCGAAGGACACCGAGGGTTCGGCGTTGTTCCAGCTGTACCAGGCTTTCGCCAGCGCCGAGGAAACCGCTGCGTTCGCGCAGGCGTTCGCCGGCGGCATCGGCTGGGGCGAGGCCAAGCAGCAGCTGTTCGCGCGCATCGATGCGGAGATCGCGCCGATGCGCGAGCGCTACGAGGCGCTGATGGCGCGGCCGGGCGACATCGAGGCCATATTGCGCGACAACGCGCAGCGCCTGCGCGAACGCTATGCCACGCCGTTCCTGGCCGAACTGCGGCATGCGGTGGGCCTGCGCGACCTTGTCGTCGAGCCGGCGGCGGGCGTGATCGAGACGTCAGCTTCGGCGAGTGTGCTGATCACATCGGCGTTGCCGGTATTCAAGCAGTACCGCGAGCAGGATGGCCTCTTCTACTTCAAGCTGCTCGACGGCGAAGGCGCGCTGCTGCTGCAGAGCGGCGGCTTCGATTCGCCGCGCGACGCCGGGCGCGTGATCGGCACGCTCAAGCAGGCCGATCAGGCCGATGCGCTGCAGGCCGCAGAGCTCACCCTGGCTGTACCGGCCGAGGCCGTGCTGGCCGCGCTGCAGCGGTTGCGCGACGCGGGCTGAGCGCGGTGCGCGGCGAAGCACTCCTGTAGGAGGGGCTTCAGCCCCGACCGGGCATTACCGGTAACGCCCGGTCGGGGCTGAAGCCCCTCCTACAGAGAAGTGAGCAGCAGCGCAGGCCGCGTGCGCACCGGGTCGTCGCCCTGCCTGCCGCGATGCGCAGGCTGGCAACAGCCTCCATACGGCCTAGAATGGATCCTCGCCCAGCCACCGCCCTGCGCCATGCCACGCGATCCCAGCATCCATCTCATCGACACCGGCTTCCAGCGCGCGCAGTTCGATGCGGCCTACCTGATCGTGGAGCACGGGCGTGGCGCATTCGTCGATTGCGGCACCAGCCACTCGCTGCCGGCCATGCTCGCCGCGCTCGATGATGCCGGCCTGGCGCCGGGCGACGTGGACTGGCTGATCCTGACCCACGTGCACCTGGACCATGCCGGCGGCGCCGGCGCGCTGCTGCAGCACCTGCCGAACGCACGCTTGCTGGTGCATCCGCGCGGCGCGCCGCACATGATCGATCCGGCTCGGCTGATCGCTGGCGCCACCGCGGTGTACGGCGAGGCCGAGATCGCGCGCAGCTAAGGCACGATCGTGCCGGTACCGGCCGAGCGCGTCGTCGTGGCCGAGGACGGCCATCGGCTGTGGCTGGGCGAGCGCGAACTGTTGTGCATCGATACGCCGGGCCACGCGCGCCATCATCTGTGCGTGTGGGACGCGCGCAGCCGCAGCTGGTTCAGCGGCGACACCTTCGGCCTGTCGTATCGCGAACTGGACAGCGCGCAGGGCGCGTTCGTGATCCCGACATCCTCGCCGGTGCAGTTCGATCCGGAGGCGATGCGCGCCTCGATCCAGCGCATGCTCGGCCATGCGCCGGAGACGCTGTATCTGACCCACTACGGCCCGGTCGGCGCGGCGGATACCTTGGCGGCGGATCTGTTCGAGCAACTCGATGCGATGGTGGCGATCGCACGCAGTTGCGATGTGCGTTCCGATCGCCATCGCTGCCTGGTGGCCGCGCTCGGCGCGCTGTACCTGGAGCGCGCGCGACTGCACGGTTGCCCGCTCGACGATGCCGGCGTGGAGCGGGTGTTGCAGATGGATATCGAGCTCAATGCGCAGGGCCTGGCCTGCTGGCTGGACCGCTGAGGCGCCGGGAAACGGCAATGGGGAATCGGGAATGGGAACAGCGTGTGTCTGCGCTTCTCGCGTCTCCATCCACCTCATTGCTGTTTCATGACGGCGTCACGTTTTACACTGTGCGGCCAGCTTTTTTCAGGTCGTTGCCGTGAATCCGATGCGCATGTTGCTGCTGTCCGCCTGCCTGTTCATGGGAGGTGCCGCACAGGCGGCCAACGAGGCGCTGCCCGGCGGCGGCATCGATGCCGAAGCGCTGGAGCGGCATGTGCGCACGCTGGCGTCCGATGGGTTCGAGGGCCGCGCGCCGGCCACGCCGGGCGAGGACAAGACCATCGCCTATCTCAGCGAGCAGTTCCGCCTGGCCGGCGTGCAACCGGCGGGCGACGAAGGCGGCTGGACCCAGGCGGTGCCGCTGGTGCGCGCGCAGGTGGACGGGCCGGTGACGGCGACGCTGCGCGTGGCCGGCGCGGCGCAGGCGCTGGTCAACGGCGAGGACGTGGTGCTGCAGAGCCTGCGCCCCGGCAGCAAAGTGGCGCTGAAGGACGCGCCGCTGGTGTTCGTCGGCTACGGCATCCATGCGCCCGAGCGCGGCTGGGACGACTACAAGGGCGTGGACCTGAAGGGCAAGATCGCGGTGATGCTGATCAACGACGCCGACTTCGAGACGCCGCAGCCCGGCGCCTTCGACGGCCGTGCGGTCACCTACTACGGGCGCTGGACCTACAAGTACGAGGAAGCCGCGCGGCAGGGGGCGGCCGGCGTGCTGATCGTGCACGAGACCGCGCCGGCCGCGTACGGCTGGGCCACGGTGAAGAGTTCCGGGCTGTCGCCGCTGTTCGACATCGATCGCAGCGACGCGCAGGCGCGCGCGCAGCACGTGCCGGTGCGCGGCTGGATGCAGCGCGCGCTGGCGGTGTCGCTGTTCCAGCGCGCCGGGCTGGATTTCGAGGCGGGAAAAAAGCGTGCGCAGCGCGCCGAATTCCGCCCGCAGGCGCTGGGCGATGCGGCGCTGTCGGTGCGCTTCGCGCTCAAGCGCGAGCGCGTGGTCACCCACAACGTGGTGGCCAAGCTGGAAGGCGCCACGCATCCGCACGAGACCGTCATCTATTCGGCGCATTGGGATGCGTTCGGCATCGGCGCGGCCGACGCCAGCGGCGATCGCATCCGCCGCGGCGCGGTCGACAACGCCACCGGCGTGGCCAGCGTGCTGGAACTGGCGCGGGTCTTCGCGGCCGGGCCGCGGCCGCAGCGCACGCTGTACTTCATCGCGCTCACCGCCGAGGAGAAAGGCCTGCTCGGCGCGACCTATTACGCCGCGCATCCGTTGGCGCCGCTGGCGACCACCGTGGCGGTGATCAACAGCGAGATGTTCAGCCCCGATGGCGCCACCCGCGACATCGCCTCGTGGGGCCGCGGACGGGTCTCGCTGGAGCGCGACCTGGCCGCCGCGGCGCAGGCGCGCGGCCGCGCCTATTCGCCGGATCCGAACCTGGAGGCGGGCTTCTTCTACCGCGCCGACCACTTCGCCTTCGCCCGCGCCGGGGTGCCGGCGATCACCGTGGGGCCGGGGCTGGACAAGCTGGACGGCGGCGTGGCGGCCGGCAAGGCGATCCGCGACCGCTATTTCGCCGACTGCTACCACCAGCCCTGCGACCGCTGGAGCGCGTCCTGGGATCCGGCCGGGCATGCCGCCGACACGCTGCTGCTGTACGACCTGGGCCAGCGCCTGGCCGACAGCCGCGAATGGCCGCGCTGGGACGACGGTTCCGAATTCAAGCCGGCGCGCGATGCGAGCGAGGCCGCGCGGCGCTGAGGGTGGCGTGGGTGCGGCGTGGGCGTTGCTTTGCCGGGGAACTGTGGGAGACGCTCTTTTAGCACCGACAGCGTCCGAAGCCGGTGCAGTTCCCGACTCCGCTCGTCGCGACTGAAGTCGCTCCTGCAAAAGGGCTTGCGACCCGCGTGCCGGGTGCACTGTAGGAGGGACTTCAGTCCCGACAGAGAGTGTCCGAGGGCGGTGCGGTTCCCAACTTCGCTCGTCGCGACTGAAGTCGCTCCTACAAAAGGCTTGCGACCCGCGTGCCGGGTGCACTGTAGGAGGGACTTCAGTCCCGACAGAGAGTGTCCGAGGGCGGTGCGGTTCCCGACTCCGCTCGTCGCGGCTGAAGCCGCTCCTACAAAAGGGCTTGCGACCTGCGTGCCGGGTGCACTGTGGGAGGGACTTCAGTCCCGACAGAGAGTGTCCGAGGGCGGTGCGGTTCCCAACTTCGCTCGTCGCGGCTGAAGCCGCTCCTACAAAAGGGCTTGCGACCCGCGTGCCGGGTGCACTGTGGGAGGGACTTCAGTCCCGACAGAGAGTGTCCGAGGGCGGTGCGGTTCCCGACTTCGCTCGTCGCGGCTGAAGCCGCTCCTACAGGTCAAACGCGCACTGCGCGGCCGCGATTACCCACCGCCGCGGCGCCGCCCCCAACCCGAGCGCCACAGGCTCTCGCCCGCGAACAGCAGCAGCCCGACCCAGATCGCGGCGAAGCCGATCGCCTTGCCGCTGTCGAACGGCTCGCGGAAGAACCACACCCCGAGCAGCAACTGCAGGCTCGGCGCGATGTACTGCAGCAACCCGACCAGCGACAGCGGAATGCGCCGCACGCCGTAGGCGAAGCCGATCAGCGGCACCGCGGTGACCACGCCGCCGAACACCAGCAGCAGATCGTTGCGCCAGCCCCAGCCGTCGGCGAAACCGCCGCCGTGGCCGCTCTCGCCCCACAGCACGAAACCCAGCGCCGGCAGGAACAGGTACAGGCTCTCCACGCCCAGCCCGGCCACCGCATCCACCTGCACCAGCTTGCGCAGCAGGCCGTACAGCCCGAACGAGGCGGCCAGGCTCAGCGCGATCCACGGCAGCGCACCGGCATCGACGGTGAGCCAGGCCACGCCCAGCGTCGCGCACGCCACCGCCAGCCACTGCAAGGGGCGCAACCGCTCCTTCAGCACCAGCACGCCGAGCAGCACGTTGACCAGCGGATTGATGAAATAGCCCAGGCTGGCCTCGATCACATGGCCGGCGTTGATCGCCCAGATGTACAGGCTCCAGTTGGACGCGATCGCCACGCTGCTCAAGGCCAGGATGCCCAGCGCACGCGGCTGCGCGGCGATGCTGCGCCACCACTGCAAGCGCGTGCGGTACAGCAGCCAACCCACCACCAGCAGCGTGCTCCAGACGATGCGATGGACGATGATGTGCACCGACGGCACCGCCTTGAGCAGATGCCAGTACACCGGCACCACGCCCCACAGCACGAAGGTCAATGCGGTGATCAGCAGCCCGCGCCGCGTGTCCTGTTCGGTAGCGGTCATCGGCGGGTCCGCGCCACGGTGATGACCACCACGCCGGCCAGGATCACCGCCATCGCGCACAGGTCGCTGGTAGTGAAGCGCTCGGCGCCGAGCCAGCTGCCCAGCGCCACCGCGATTACCGGATTGACGTAGGCATAGCTGCCGGCCAGCACCGGGCGCACGTTCTGCAGCAACCACACGTAGGCGGTGAACGCCACGATCGAGCCGAACACGCACAGGTAGGCGACTGCCATCAACGCGTGCGGCGTCGGCCAGGCATGCGCGCGTTCGCCGCTCAGCAGGCCGGTGGCGACCAGCAGCACGCCGCCGCACAGCATCTGCCCGGCCGCGGCCATGAACGGCATCGGCAGATCGCGTCCGCGCGACCACACCGAGCCGAACGCCCAGCCGATCGCCGCGATCAACAGCAGCACCAGGCCCTTGGGACTGGCGCTGAGGCTGCTGCCGGCATTGAGCCACAGCACGCCGGCAAACCCGACCACGATGCCCAGCCATTCGCCGCGGCTGGCGTGCTGCCCGCGCAATGCGCCGAACAACGCCATCCACAAAGGCACCGACGCCAGCGCGACCGCGGCCAGGCCCGATGACACCTGGCGCTCGGCCAGCACCACCAGGCCGTTGCCACACAACAGCAGCAACGCGCCGAGCACCGTCAGCGCCCCCCATTGCGCCCGGGTCGGCGCGGCCACGCCGCGCCAGCGCAGCACCGCGTACAGCAGCGAACCGGCGACCACGAAGCGCAGTCCCGAGACCATGCTCAGCGGCGGGATGCCGCCCTCCAGCGCGAAGCGGATCGCCAGATAGGTCGAGCCCCAGACCACGTAGACCAGCAGCAGCGCAAGGACCACGAAACCGCCACGCGTGGGTACGGCGGCGACGGGAGAAGGCGGGGACGACGACATGCGCAGAAAGACCGGGCGGTGTGGATAGGGATTCTAGGCCAGCGGCGGCGACCAGCGACAGCACCGCAAGACGACACGGCACGCGCAGCACGCTGTTTTGCATGCGGCGCACGCGCCCTGTGCGCGACGCATCGACGACGCATGCGCGATCTCCGATCGTGACAGCGCACGCGCTTTCCGCGCAGGAGCAGTCATGGCGACGTCGGCCCGTCGAAGCCCCGCGCCACGCCGGCAGGCTGGTCCGCGTCGGGACTGAAGTCCCTCCCACAGTGCACCCGGCACGCGGGTCGCAAGCCCTTTGTGTAGGAGCTTCAGCCGCGACCAACGAAGCGGCACCGCTGGCAGGTTTCAGTGTCTGTCGGGACTGAAGCCCCTGCTACAAGAACGGCAGCAGCCACGCGCGAAATCCCTGCGATAGGCCGAGGATGCGCCGTGGGCGTGGCTTCACCCCCGACGCGTGCACGCCGCAACCTACCGCCTTTCCCGCACCGGCCGAAGCCGCGACGTGGCAGGCCGCGGCGCGTCCACATGCCCCGATCATCCCCACGCCAGCATCACCCGTGTACCGTTGGCGCACCGCTTGCCCGCCCGCGCCCGCCATGAGCACCTACCACCTGCAGTCCGTGTTCCGCCCCGCCTCGGTCGCCATCGTCGGCGGCAGTCCGCGCGAGCGCTCGGCCGGGCGCGCGGTGGTGCGCAACCTGCGCGCGGCCGGGTTTCCCGGGCAGATCGGCTGGGTCAGCCCGCGCTACCGCGAGATCGACGGCGTGCCCACCGTGCGCCGGCTCACCGATTTGCCGTGGGTGCCGGACCTGGTGGTCATCACCGCGCCGGCGCGGATCGTGCCGCGCATCGTCGCCATCGCCGCGCGGCGCGGCGTCGCCGCGGCGATCATCCTCACCGCGGGCCTGGGCGAAGGCCCGGGCTCGGCCGCGGCGCGGGTCGAAGCGGCCGCGCGCGCCAAGGGCCTGCGCATCCTCGGCCCGCATTGCCTGGGCGTGATCGCTCCGCACGCCAAGCTCAACGCCAGCATCGCCGCGCACTGCCCGCAGCCGGGCGATCTGGCGCTGATCTCCGAATCCAGCGCCATCGCCGCCGCCTTGGTGGAGTGGGGCGTGGCGCGTTCGGTCGGCTTCTCCGCGGTGGTGTCGCTGGGCGACGCGCTGGACGTGGACTTCGGCGACCTGCTCGACTACTTCGCCACCGACTACCGCACGCGCGCGATCTTGCTGTACGTCGAACACATCCACGACGCGCGCAAGTTCATGTCCGCCGCGCGAGCCGCGGCGCGCGCCAAACCGGTGGTGGTGGTGAAGTCCGGCCGCCAGCTGCGCATCGATCCCAATGCCGACACCCACGTGCAGGCGCTGGCCAGTTCCGATGCGGTCTACGGCGCCGCCTTCGCCCGCGCCGGCCTGCTGCGCGTGCGCGCGCTGGACGAGCTGTTCGCCGCGGCCGAGACCCTGGGCCGGCTCAGCACCTTCCCCGGCCGCCGCCTGGCCATCCTCAGCAACGGCGGCGGCGTCGGCCGCCTGGCGGTGGACAAGCTCGCCGACCTCGGCGGCACACTGGCCGCGCTGTCGCCGCAGACCTTGCAACGCCTGGAGCAGGCGCTGCCGCAGGAGTGGTCGCACGCCAACCCGGTGGACATCGTGGTCGATGCCGACGGCGAGCGCTACGCCGCCGCCGCCGAAGCGCTGCTGGCCGATCCGGAGAACGACGCGGTGCTGGTGGTCAACGTGCCGACCGCGTTCACCTCCTCGGCCGACGCCGCGCAGGCGTTGACCCGCACCCTGGGCCTGCGCCCGCGCCACCATCGCGACAAGCCGGTGTTCGCGGTGTGGCTCGGCAACGACGAAAGCGCCACCGCCGCGCTCAACGCCGCGCATATTCCCACCTACGCCACCGAGGCCGACGCAGTGCGCGGCTTCATGCACCTGGTGCGCTACCGCGAAGCGCAGGCGGCGCTGATGGAGACCCCGCCCAGCCTGCCCGAGGATTTCGTGTTCGATGCGGCCGCCGCGCGCGGCATCGTCGATGCCGCACTGGCCGCCGGCCAGACCTGGCTGGATCCGTTGGCCACCACCCGCCTGCTCGCCGCCTACGGCATTCCCACCGCGCCGGTGGTGCATGCCGCCAGCGCCGCCGACGCCGCACTGGCAGCGGCACCGATGCTGGCCGACGGCCTGGCGGTCGCGGTGAAGATCCATTCGGCCGACATCCCGCACAAGTCCGACGTGGACGGCGTGCGTTTGAACCTGGTCAGCGCGCAGGCGGTGCAGGACGCCGCCGAAGGCATCCTGGCCCGCGCGCGCGCCGCGCGTCCCGACGCGCGCATCGACGGCGTGCTGGTGCAGCCCACGCTGCTGCGGCCGAAGGCGCGCGAACTGATCGCCGGCATCGCCGACGACCCCACCTTCGGCCCGGTGATCGTGTTCGGCCGCGGCGGTACCGCAGTGGAAGTGATCGACGACAAGGCGCTGGCGCTGCCGCCACTGGACCTGCGCCTGGCCCACGAACTGATCGGCCGCACCCGCGTCAGCCGCATCCTCAAGGCCTACCGCGACGTGCCTGCGGCCGACGAGCGCGCGGTGGCGATGGTGCTGGTCAAGCTCGCGCAGCTGGCCGCCGACCTGCCGGAGATCCGCGAGCTGGACATCAACCCGCTGCTGGCCGACCGCGACGGCGTGATCGCGGTGGACGCCCGCGTGGCGGTGGCGCCGTCGCGGCGCCTGCACAAGGGCCGCGGCCACCCGCGCTTTGCGATCTTCCCGTATCCCAAGGAATGGGAGCGGCGCATCGCGCTCAACGACGGCGGCACCGCCCTGGTGCGCCCGGTGCGCCCGGAAGACGACGCGCTGTTCCGCAGCTTCTTCGCCCGCGTCACCGACGAAGACCTGCGCCTGCGCTTCTTCCAGGCGGTGAAGCACTTCAGCCACGAATTCATCGCCCGCCTGACCCAGCTCGACTACGCCCGCTCGATCGCCCTGGTGGCGATCGAACCCAAGACCGGCGACATGCTCGGCGCGGTGCGCCTGCACGCCGACGCCGACTACGACCGCGGCGAATACGGCATCCTGATCCGCTCCGACCTCAAGGGCCACGGCATCGGCTGGCAGCTGATGCGGATCATGATCGAATACGCCGGCTGGCTCGGCCTCAACGTCGTCGAAGGCCAGGTCCTGCGCGAGAACCGCACCATGCTGGCGATGTGCGAACACCTGGGCTTCAAGGCCACCCCGGACCCGGAAGATGCGACGCTGATGGATGTGGTGTTGCCGGTGGGGAAGGGGTGAGGGGGCGCTAAGTCGCGTGTCCGGTTTTTGCGCGCAGTGGCGATGTGCAAAAGACGCGACGGTGCGGATTGGCTGGAAGTCGCCAATCCATCCCAGGGAAGTTGGCGTCCAGCGAAGACGCCAAGAGTCAAGGAGAATCGAGCAGTGCCTATGTTGATGGCGATCGCGTTCCTTCCTTTTGCTGCATTGGCAGCGGCATATGTCGCAAGCACACTCCAGCCAGCGCAACGCAGGCCGCTGATCTTCATTGCCGGCGGCTGTTTCATATCGGTCTTGGGCGCACTGGGGGGCTATGCACTACGCCCCGCGCTCCAGTCTGGTTATGTCCGCTTCAATAGCAGGTACGCCGGAGATATCCACGCCGGCTTGGCGCAAGATCCTTTGCAATACTGGGCGATCGTGCTTGTGCTCTATGCCATGTTCGTGCTTCTGGCTGGCTTTGGATTGGCAATGATTGGGCTATGCTTTCGTAAAGGGGCCAGCAATGCACGCTGATCTAACTTAAAGGGGCCAGTAACTAAAGCGGCCAGGGGAAATATCCGTTTGAAGCAGATCCTTCCTCACGCTCCTGACATTGAGCAAAACGCCGCACGCCAGGCGGGGCAAGACACCCCGCCCGGCATGCATTCCATGGCGCTGCAACGATGTCGAGCGCACAGCAAACGCGCGGGCGTGGCAGGCAGCATCGGGGGAGAATGCTGCGGGGCGGGCGATGATGCTGCCGCGCGGGGCCAGCCAAGGCGTCGTACGTGGATACGCGTCCATCGTGCGATCCGTCGTGTTGCTCGACCATTTCGACTCTAGCCGATTGTCCCGAGGCAATGAGTAGACAGTTGTAGCGCCGCGGTGCCGGTGCCGTGCACGCCAGCGCTCGCCGGCGATGGGGCAGTACAGGCGATGCCGGGCCGATGTTCGCGCTGGCCGCTTACCTGGGAGCGAACGCCGGGAGCGGCATCGCTCCGCGCGCGGAGGCGGCACTTGCGCTGGCAGCGGTGTCCGTTGGCCTTGGGTGCGGCATTGCGGCTGTGGCAGGCGCTGGCGGGACTCAACGCCGCGGTCGTCGGCTTGCTGGCTGCGGCGCTGTACGGCTTGCCATGGCGCGACGGCATCCGCAGTCCGCCGGATCTGCTGGTGGGGGCACTGGGGCTGGTCTTGATGGCACGCCTGCAGCGCTCGGCGCTGTGGGTCGTGGCATGGTGTGCGGCGATGGCCGCAACCGGGCATCGTCCACGTTATTGTCGGCGGTAGACAGGAATAGGGTTCGCTTCGAGGTGGTCCCATGCGCACACACGGAACGTTGATCAAGTGGGACGATGAGCGGGGCATCGGCTTCGTACGCTCGGCGCATGGCGATGGCGAGATAGTCGTGCACATCGCCGCGTCCCCGTGCGATGGCGCGCGTCCGCGGCTGGGCGAGTTGATTTCGTTCGATTTGGAACAGGATGCGGAAGGACGGCCGCGCGCGGTGCGGGTGATGCGTCCCGGACGCGCGCCGACCACGCCGGCGCGCCGCGCCGCGGCTGACGCACCTTCCGGCAGCGCGTTCGGCCGCGTGCTCGCGGTGCTGCTGGTGATCGGCATTGGCGCCTGTGCGTATTTGCTGATTGCGCCGCGCTTCGCGGCCACGCCGACGCCGAGCGTAGCCGTGCCGAGGACATCGAGTGCGGCCACTGCACCCACTTCCATTGCACCGGCCACACCGACAGCAACAGCGCAGGCCATACCCGCGGCAGCGGCACCCGCTCAGCACTTCCAGTGCGACGGACGCACCCACTGCGCACAGATGACCTCATGCGAGGAAGCGACCTATTTCCTGCGCAACTGCCCTGGCGTGCAGATGGACGGCAACCACGACGGCGTGCCGTGCGAGCGGCAGTGGTGTCATTAGCCGCCCTTCCATTGGGTAGTTCGGAGGCGGCGTTGAGAAAGCAACTTCTCGGTGGCGTCGGATCTTCAGTCGCGGCAGCTTGCTGCAACCGTACCGGCGGGAGGTGGCGATGTTTGACGGAGGTCGCCGCTGAAGCCGCTTGTGTCTGGAGATTGCTCTACAGTTTGAGTGGAGAGCGATGTGCGGCACGCCGACAGGCCGTAGTGTTCAAGCACGTGTAGGAGCCAGGGCGGCCGCACATCGACCTCGTTGCCTAGCCCGAACAGTTGAACGAGCGTTCGCTCGAACTTCACAAGCGTGGGCAGCGACGAGGTGGCTCTCTCCTGTCCCCCAGTCTACCTAACGCTTATGCCTCTTTGGATCGGTATCGATGTGGCCAAGGACACCTTGGCCGTCCACGTGCTTCCCCTGGACCAGTTGCTGTCCTTTCCCAATACCGCCCAGGGCCACCAGCGCCTGTGCGACCACCTTGCCGGGCACTGCGTCGGCAACGCGCTGCTGGAGGCCACCGGCGGCTACGAACGGGCGGTGATGACGGCACTGGCCACGGCAGGGATCCCGGTGACCCGGATCAATCCGCGCCGGGCACGCGCTTTCGCCACGGCCTTGGGCACAACCGCCAAGACCGATCCGCTGGATGCGGCCTTGCTGGCGCGCATGGCTCACCTGGTGCAAGCGCCCGCGCCGGCTCCCGATCCCTTGCGTGAGCAACTGCGCATGCTGGTCCAGCGCCGCGAGCAACTGGTCCAGCAACGTGACGACGAGCGCCGTCGCTTGCATCAGGCGACCCTGGCCATGGTGCGCGCGTGCCTGATCGAGCAGATCGGCGACGTGCGCCGCCGTATCCAGCGGATGAACCAGGCGATCAAGCAGGTGCGGTGCCAGCTCGACGATGCGCTGGCGCACGCCCTGGGCACGGTCCCGGGCATCGGCGAGGTCACCACCGCCAGCCTGATGGCCTATCTGCCCGAACTGGGGACGCTGGATCGTCGCCAGATCGCGGCCCTGGTCGGCCTGGCTCCCTACAACGTGGACAGCGGGCAGCACTGTGGCAAACGCCGCATCCGCGGCGGGCGTGCCACGATCCGACGAGTGCTGTACATGGCCTGTTGGAGCGTTGTGCGCACTCAAGCCTCCTTCAAGGAGCGTTATCAACAGTTACGGGCACGCGGCAAGCCCGCCAAGGTCGCCATCACCGCATGCATGCGCGTGCTGCTTATCCGACTCAACGCCATGGCACGAGATCGCACACCATGGCGTGAGGTTATCGGATGAGAAGACAGTTGCTCCTACAGTGCACATAGCCCGCGACCGCACGTTCTGTAGGAGCGGCTTCAGCCGCGACGAACGCAGCGATGGAGCTGACGACGCCGGTCAGCGTCGCGGCCTTTGGTTCGAGGCTGCCTGTCGCGCATGACAAGGGCAAAGCGCCTTGGATGGTCGTTGTTCGCAGCGCAGTGGCGCTTGCACGAGCGAACCGCCCACATCCGAATCGAAGCGCATTCGGCACATGGATCGGCAGCGGCATCCCCTCGGCGATGCTCCGAAGCGAGCTCAGTCCTCGTCGCGGGTGAACGGCGCCAAGCGCAATTTGACCCGATGCTCGACCCCAGCCGGGCACTGCCCCGGCGCCGGGCCGCGGAAATAGCTGCGCTGCCAGCCTTCGCGCCTGGCCTCTGGATCGTCTTGCTCCAGATCGTGCAGGAACTGGCCGCGGCTGCGCATCCAGGCCTGATAGTCGCGCTCCAGTTCCGGCGTCTGCGATAGCGGTTGCCAGCGCGGTTCGGTCTCGGCCAGCACCTGCCGCTGCACAGGGAAGAAGTGGCAGAACGGCTCGCCGGCGTCGAAACGCACGCGTCCCGGACGGGTGAACTGCCAGTTCATGGTGAAGGTGTACGGACTCCAGTCGGTCTCGATCAGGCCAGTCAGCCCGGCGATGCCGTCCTTGGGCCGGTTGACCGGCGCGGTCACATACAGATCCATGCCCGGCTCGGTACGGAACAGGCAGGGCACGTGGAAGGTGAGCACGCCGTAGCCGAAATGGCTGACCGCTGGCGCGTTGCTGCCGGCGTCGGGGTGGAGGCGGATGGCGTCGAGCGCGTTGCCGCCGCTCCATTCGGCCTCGAATCCGCTCTGGCACAGCAGCTCCCAGCCGTGCGCGTTGGCGATGTCCAGCGGCAGGCAGCGGTAGGCGTAGCGCTGGTCGGTGCGGTCCATCCACGGCCGCTCGCGCGGCGCCGGGCGCACGTCGAGGGTATGGCCATCGAGAACGTGGGCGGTGAGTTTCATGGCGGCGGGCTTGGCTGAGGGATGCGCCGAGTGTGACGCGTCCGCGCCGGCCTGGCGACCGTGCACGGTTGCCGCAGTGCGCTCGCTGCGGTCGGTCGCGGCTGGTCGCGGCCGCGCACCGCAGCGCGGTCGTGCGCGGTCGATGCTGCGAAGCAGAAGGTGCCTGCGTTGCAGGGCGTGCGCGGTGCTCCGGCGCGTGGACCCGTGCTCAGTCCGCTTCGAATTCCAGCAGCGCCACGCCGTCGCCGACCAGCTCGCCCTCGCGCACACGGTAGCCGTGCACCACGCCGTCGGCGGGGGCCTGCAGGGTGTGCTCCATCTTCATCGCCTCCAGCACCAGCAACGCCGTGCCGCGCGCCACGCGGGTGCCGGGCGCGACCAGCAGCGCGACGACGCGGCCGGGCATCGGCGCGGTCAGCCCGCCGGCCTCGGCGATCGGCTGGTCGGCCTCGGCGACTGGATCGTGCAGGTCGAACGAGTGCGCCTGGCCAGCGACGAACAGATGCAGGCGGCTGCCGGCGAACACCGCGTCGGCGTGCACGCGGTGCACATCGAGCTGTGCCAGCAAGCGCCCGTCCTGCAAGCTGCCGGTGGCGAGGAGCACGGCGTCGGTCGCGTTGTCGTGGATGCGCCAGCCTGCGTCGGTCGCCGCCGCGCGCAGCGTGCGGCGCGCATCGCCCTGTTGCAGGATCAAGCTGCGCGGCGCGGGTTCGCCCAGCCGCCAGCCGTCGCGCAGGTCCCAGGGCGAATGCGGGTCGCTGGGCTGCGCGGCCTCGCTGCGCTCGTGCAGCAGCCAGGCCAGCGCGGCCAGGCTCCAGGTCGGCTCGGCGGTGGCCGGCGCGGTTTCGAACAGCGCCGCATGCTCGCGCTCGATCAGCGCCGTGTCCAGATCGGCGCCGGCGAACGCAGCGGTGCCGATCAGGCGCTGCAGGAACGCGGCATTGGTGGCCACGCCGACCACCTGGCACGCCGCCAGCGCCGCCTGCATGCGCCGCAGTGCACGTTCGCGGGTCTCGTCCCAGACGATCAGCTTGGCGATCATCGGGTCGTAGTGCGGGCCGATGACGTCGCCCTGTTCGACACCGGCATCGACGCGGGTGTGCGCATCCGCCGCCGGCAGGCGCAGATGCTGCAGCGTGCCGGTCGAGGGCAGGAAGCCGCGCGCTGGATCCTCGGCGTACAGCCGCGCCTCCAGCGCATGGCCGCGGATCGCCAGCTCATGCTGGCGTCTGGGCAGCGGCTGGCCGGCGGCCACACGCAGCTGCCACTCGACCAGATCGGTGCCGGTGATGCACTCGGTGACCGGATGTTCTACCTGCAGCCGCGTGTTCATTTCCATGAAGTAGAACGCGCCGTCGGGCGCGACGATGAACTCCACCGTGCCGGCGCCGACATAGCCGACCGCGCGCGCCGCTTCCACCGCGGCCTGGCCCATCGCGGCGCGGCGTTCGGCGCTCATGCCCGGCGCCGGAGCCTCTTCCAATACCTTCTGGTGGCGGCGTTGCACCGAGCAATCGCGTTCGAACAGGTAGGCCATTTCGCCATGCGTATCGCCGAACACCTGGATCTCGATATGCCGCGGCCGCAGCACGTATTTCTCGACCAGCACGTGGGCGTTGCCGAACGCGGCCTGCGCTTCGCGCTGGCAGGCGGCCAGCGCGGCGACGAAGTCCTCGCTGCGATCGACCCGGCGCATGCCCTTGCCGCCGCCGCCGGCACTGGCCTTGATCAGCACCGGATAGCCGATGGCGTCGGCCTGTTCGCGCAGGAACGCCGGCTCCTGGCGTTCGCCGTGGTAGCCCGGGGTCAGCGGCACGCCGGCGGCATGCATCAGCGCCTTGGCCGCGCTCTTGTCGCCCATGGCGCGGATCGCTGCCGGCGGCGGGCCGATGAACACGATGCCGCGCGCGGCGCAGGCCTCTGCGAACTCGGCGTTCTCGGATAGGAAGCCGTAGCCGGGATGGATCGCCTGGGCGCCGCTGGCGTGGGCGGCGTCGAGGATGCGTTTGCCGCGCAGGTAGCTGTCGCGCGCGGGGGCGGGGCCGATGTGGATGGCTGCGTCGGCCAGGCGCACATGGCGGGCGTCGCGGTCGGCATCGGAGTAGACGGCGACGCTGGCGATGCCGAGTTTGCGGCAGGTGGCGATCACCCGGCAGGCGATCTCGCCGCGATTGGCGATCAGGATCTTGTCGAACATCGGCAGGTTGGGCGTGGCCATGGTCAGTTGCCTGGAAAAGGGGTGTCGTGTCTTGCTGTTGCTGTTGCTGTTGCTGTTGCTGTTGCTGTTGCTGTTGCGGTTGCTGTTGCTGTTGCGTTTGCGGTTGCGGTTGCGGTTGCGGTTGCTGTTGCTTTGGCTGTTGCCATTGCTTTTGACTTATCGGGTTCCCTTCCGAAGCGGCGGCCATGGCGGGGAAAAACCCCGAAGGGGCGGCGCACATGGATGTGCGCCGTTCGCGGCAGGAGCAGGATGCCCCTTCCGCGAATCCCCGTCATGGACGCGGACCCGGAGCGCGGAGCGCGGAGCGCGCGAGGCAGGGCGCGCTTGACCAGCCTTCGGCTGTGGTAAAGCGCTTCTTTTGGTTACTTTTCTTTGCGCGAGCAAAGAAAAGTGACTCGCCGCAAGGCGAAAGCCTTTGCCTTTGTCTTGCTTCTGGCATTGAGCTTTTGAAGCTTTGAAGCAAGAGCAACAGCTTCCGCTGGCGCGGGTCACTTTTCTTTGCTTGTGCAAAGAAAAGTAACCAAAAGAAGCGCTTTACCACAGCCGAAGGCTGGTCAAGCACACCCCGCAGCGCGCCTTCCGCGCTTCGCGCTCCAGGTCCGCAGGCACGACGGGCATTTTTCGATGGCACTTGTCCGCTACGCGGCCAAGCCCAGGGCAGGCGCCTCACGGCGCCTGCCCGTTCGCCGGGGCGAAGCAGTGCTTCGCCTTTCTCCGGCTCACCCATGTGCCAGCGAAAAACGACGCGCATCCTGCGCGTCGCCCTTCGGGTATTCGCCCGCCGCGCCTGCCGCGCCGAGGGGGCCCGGTAGATCAAGAGCAAAGCAACAGCAACAGCAACAGCAACGGCAACTGCAGAGGCAACGGCAGAGGCCGAGGCGATTCTTTCGGCCATGCGGCGCATGGCGGCCAATGACCGTCGCGCTTGCAAAGCAGAGCGATCGCGCCCGCTCACATCCGGAACACCCCGAATCGGGTCGGTTCCGCCGGTGCGTTCAACGCCGCCGACAGTCCCAGCCCCAGCATCCGCCGCGTCTGCGCCGGATCGATGATGCCGTCGTCCCACAGCCGCGCACTCGCGTAATACGGATGCCCCTGGCGCTCGAACTGCTCGCGGATCGGCGTCTTGAATGCGCCCTCGTCCTCGGCCGACCAACTGCCGCCCTTGGTCTCGATGCCGTCGCGGCGCACCGTTGCCAGCACGCTTGCCGCCTGCTCCCCGCCCATCACCCCGATCCGCGCGTTCGGCCACATCCACAAAAAATTCGGCGAATACGCGCGGCCGCACATGCCGTAGTTGCCGGCACCGAACGAACCGCCGATCACTACCGTGAACTTGGGCACCTTCGCGCAGGCCACCGCCATCACCAGCTTGGCCCCGTCCTTGGCGATGCCGCCGTGCTCGTACTTGCGCCCGACCATGAAGCCGGTGATGTTCTGCAGGAACACCAGCGGGATGCCGCGCTGCGCGCACAGTTCGATGAAGTGCGCGCCCTTCAGCGCCGACTCGGAGAACAGGATGCCGTTGTTGGCGACGATACCGACCGGATAACCGTGCAGATGCGCGAAGCCGGTGACCAGGGTGGTGCCGTAGCGCGCCTTGAACTCGTCCAGGCGCGAGCCGTCGACCACCCGCGCGATCACCTCGCGCACGTCGAACGGCTTGCGCGGGTCGGCCGGGATCACCCCGTACAGCTCCTCGGCCGGATACAGCGGCGGCTCCGGCGCGCGCAACGCCAGCGCCGGCTCGGGCTTGCGCCAGTTGAGCTGGGCCACGATCGCGCGCACCCGCGCCAGCGCCTGCAGGTCGTTGTCGGCGAAATGGTCGGCCACGCCGGAGATGCGCGTGTGCACGTCGGCGCCGCCCAGTTCCTCGGCGCTGACCTCCTCGCCGGTGGCCGCCTTCACCAGCGGCGGGCCGCCGAGGAAGATGGTGCCTTGCTCGCGCACGATCACCGTCTCGTCGCTCATCGCCGGCACATAGGCGCCGCCGGCGGTGCACGAACCCATCACGCAGGCGATCTGGGCGATGCCCTGCGCCGACAGGTTGGCCTGGTTGTAGAAGATGCGGCCGAAATGGTCGCGGTCCGGGAACACCTCGTCCTGCAGCGGCAGGAACGCGCCGCCGGAATCGACCAGGTAGATGCACGGCAGCCGGTTCTGCTGCGCGATTTCCTGCGCGCGCAGATGCTTCTTCACCGTCATCGGGTAATAGGTGCCGCCCTTGACCGTGGCGTCGTTGGCGACGATCACGCATTCCACCCCGGACACGCGGCCGATGCCGGCCACCACGCCGGCGCACGGCACCTCGTCGGCGTACAGGCCCAGCGCGGCGAGCGGGGCGATTTCCAGGAACGCGCTGCCCGGGTCGAGCAGCGCGTCGATGCGCGCGCGCGCCAACAGCTTGCCGCGCGCCTGGTGCTTGGCACGCGCCGCGGCGCTGCCGCCCTGGGCGATGCGCGCCTGGGTCTGCTGCAGGTCGTCGACCACCGCGCGCAGCGCCGCGGCATTGGCGGCGAAGGCATCGCTGCCGGGTTGCAACTGGGTCTGGATCACGCTCATGGCAGGGCCATCGAAAGGAGGAAAAGAGACTCCGTGTAGGAGCGGCTTCAGCCGCGACACTGTACCGGGAGCGTGTCGCGGCTGAAGCCGCTCCTACACGAAGCGCATCACATCACTGCGCATCGCATCACTTGGTCCGCTCGAACAATTCGCGGCCGATCAGCATGCGGCGGATCTCCGAGGTGCCGGCGCCGATCTCGTACAGCTTGGCGTCGCGCCACAGGCGTCCGGTCGGGTAGTCGTTGATGTAGCCGTTGCCGCCGAGCACCTGGATCGCCTGTCCGGTCAGCCAGGTCGCCTTCTCGGCCGCGTACAGGATCGCGCCGGCGGCGTCCTGGCGGGTGGTGCGGCCGGCGTCGCAGGCGCGCGCCACCGCGTACACATAGGCGCGGCAGGCGTTGAGGCCCACGTACATGTCGGCCAGCTTGCCCTGGATCAGCTGGAAGTTGCCGATCGCCTCGCCGAACTGGCGGCGCTCGTGCACGTACGGCATTACCACGTCCATCGCCGCGGCCATCAGCCCCAGCGGGCCGCCGGACAGCACCAGCCGCTCGTAGTCCAGGCCCGACATCAGCACGCGCACGCCGCCGCCGACGCTGCCGAGCACGTTCTCCACCGGCACGGCGCAGTCCTGGAACACCAGTTCGCAGGTGTTGGAGCCGCGCATGCCGAGCTTGTCCAGCTTCTGCGCGGTGCTGAAACCCGGCATGCCCTTTTCGACGATGAAAGCGGTGATGCCGCGCGCGCCGCCGGCCGGGTCGGTCTTGGCATAGACCACCAGCACGTCGGCGTCGGGGCCGTTGGTGATCCACATCTTGTTGCCGTTGAGCACGTAGCGGTCGCCGCGCAGTTCGGCGCGCAGCTTCATCGAAACCACGTCCGAACCGGCGCCCGGCTCGCTCATCGCCAGCGCGCCGACGTGCTCGCCGCTGCACAGCCGGGGCAGGTAGCGCGCCTTCTGCGCGGCGCTGCCGTTTTTGCGCAGCTGGTTCACGCACAGGTTCGAATGCGCGCCGTAGGACAGGCCGATCGCGCCGGAGGCACGCGAGATCTCCTCCATCGCCACCACATGCGCCAGGTAGCCCATCGCGCTGCCGCCGTACTCCTCCTCCACGGTCAGCCCGAGCAAACCCTGCTCGCCGAGCTTGCGCCACAGCGGCGCCGGGAACGCGTTGTCGCGGTCGGCCTGCTCGGCCAGCGGCGCGATCTCGCGCGCGGCGAAGGCGGCCACCGTGTCGCGCAGCAGGTCGATGTCCTCGCCCAGTTCGAAATTCAACGACGGCATCAGCATGGCGGGCTCCGGAGGCAGGCGTGCAGCGGACGGGACGCCTAGAATCCAGGCGGCGCCGGGGAATGGACCCCAGCGTAGCCGGGAACGGCGAAGAAGTGAACAATAATTCATTAATTGAACCTAGAATCACCCCATGGCCTACAAACGCTCCGCGCTGATGGAAGAACGCCTTGCCGGCAACCGCCAGCGGATCCTGCTGGCGGCGCGGCGGCTGGTCGCCGCCGGCGGTTTCCGCGGCGCGCCGGTCACCGCGGTGGCGGCCGAGGCGGGGGTGTCCACCGGGCTGATCTACCGCCACTTCCCGTCCAAGGCCGAGCTGTTCGTGGAAGTGCTGACCGCGGCGGTGGACCACGAGCTGGCGATCCTGCGCGGCATCGCCGCCGAACCGGCGCCGGCGGCGCAGCGCCTGCGCGCGGCGATCGCCTCGTTCGTGCGTCGCGCGCTGGCCGGGCCGGGACTGGCCTACGCCTTCATCGCCGAGCCGGTGGAGCCGGAGGTGGACGCCGAGCGCATCCGCTGCCGGCGCCTGTTCGGCGATCTGTTCAAGGGCATCCTCGCCGACGGCGTGGCCGCCGGCGAATTCCCGGCGCAGGACCTGGACGCGGCCGCGGCCTGCCTGGTCGGCGCCTACACCGAAGCCCTGGTCGGGCCGACCGCGCCCAGCCGCGACGGCCCGCGCGACAGCCACCGCCTGGTCGAGGCGGTATGCGGTTTCTGCCTGCGCGCGGTCGGCAGCGCGCAGACCGGATAGGCCGCGCTTGCGTAGCGCAGTGTCGGCGCCGACACGGCCGCGTGCAGGACGACGCGGTCGCGGTACGCGGCTGCGCCCCCGGCAGCGCATGGAAACAGCCATATGGCCGATGGCGTCTCCCGGCGCGCCGCAAAACTGCTGCGATGCAGCACGCACCGTCTGCGATTGGACGCCGCGCCGGACTGCCGTGCGCGGCAAACGCTGGCTATACTCGGCTGCGTAGCGGTGGTCCGGTCACCACGTGCCAAAGGGGTGTGATGTGCGGAATTACGACCTCGAATTCCTCAAGAGGTTCTCGTTGGTGCTCGGCCTGTTGGCCATCATCACGCTCGGACTGATCGCGTTCGCTGCGTATTTGCACGGATCGATTCCGCCGGAGGTCTCGCCGGTGGCGCTCAAGCGCACCGAGGAACGCATCGCCCCGGCGGGCGCGGTCTATGCCGGCAGCACAGGCGCCGCAGCGCAGGCCGCCGCGCAGGCGGCGGCGCTGGCCAAGGCCTCGGCGCAGGTCGCCTACGGCGGCACCACCGACGGCAAGGTGATCTTCAACAACCTGTGCACCGCCTGCCACACCACCGGCGTCGGCAAGGCGCCGACCCTGGACCATGCGCATTGGGATGCGCGCATCGCGCAAGGCAAGGACACGCTGTACAAGCACGCGATCGAGGGCTACACCGGCCCCGATGGCGGGATCATGCCGCCCAAGGGCGGCAATCCGGCGCTCAGCGAAGCGCAGGTCCACGCCACGGTGGACTGGATGCTGTCCAACCTGAAGTAAGCGCGCGCGGCTTGCGGGTTTCCAGCGCCGCCTGCGGGCGGCGCGTTCGTGTTCGATGCCGGCCGCATGCCGGCGCACTAAGGAGCGTGATCGCATGCGCCTGTTGCCCCCGCTATTGTCGTTGCTGCTGCTGGCCGGCGCGCCCGCCGCGCATGCGTTGACGCCGCCGCCGATGGTCCCGATCGGGCAGCTGCGCCCGGCCGACAGCGCGCAGGGCGTGGTGTTCGAAGGCGTGGTCACCGCGCGCGTGCAGGTCGGCGGAGACGCCTATCTGGTGCAGGACGCCGGCGATGGCGATCCGCTCACCGCCGACGCGCTGCTGGTGCAGGGCGACGCCGACGCCACGCTGGCGCCGGGCGACCGGGTGCGGGTCTGGGGCGAACTGGCGCCGCGGCGCGCGGCGAGCCTGGCGTCGGCTGGCACGCCGTTCGCCGGGCGCAGCGTGCGCGCCGCCGGCCACACCGTGCTGGCGCGCGCGCAGCCGCTGCCGCTGCAGGTGCTCGACGCCGCGCCGGCGGACTGGTCGGCGCTGGCCGGCATGCGCGTGCGCATCGACGCGCCGCTGACCGTGGTCGATACCGACGCGCTGGCCAAGGCCGGCGAACTCGGCGTCGCCTTCGGCGGACGCTTGTGGCAACCCAGCGAGATCGCCGCGCCGGGCAGCGCCGAGCAGGTCGCGGCGAGCGCCGACAACGCGCGGCGCCTGCTGCTGCTGGGCGAAGCCGGCGCGCATGCGCCCGACAGCCTGCCCGCCTATCTGGGCGCCGGCGAGGCCGCCGCCGCGCCGCGCGCCGGCACCACGCTGCAGGGCGTGGAAGGCATCGTCGGCGGCGTGGTCGAGGGCGCGGCGCGGCTGTATCCGACCGCACCGCTGCAGCTGACCGCGCCGCCGGTACCGGCGCCGCCGCAGGTCGCCGGCACGCTGCGCGTGGCCGCGTTCAATCTGGAGAACTTCTTCAACGGCGACGGCCGCGGCGGCGGCTTCCCGACCCTGCGCGGCGCACGCAATGCGGCCGAGTTCCAGGCGCAGCTGGCCAAGCTGGTCGCCACCATTCGCCCGCTGCAGGCCGACGTCGCCGCGCTGATGGAACTGGAGAACGACGGCGACGGCCCGAGCTCGGCGATCGCCACGCTGGTCGCCGCGCTCAATGCCGGCGACGGCGGCGACTGGCGCTTCGTCGATGCCGGGCGCGGCCCGGGCGACAACCCGATCCGGGTCGGGCTGATCTACCGCGCCTCGCGGGTCAGCCCGGTCGGCAAGCCGGCGGTGCTGGAAGGCGGCCCGTTCGCCGCGCACAGCCGGGTGCCGCTGGCGCAGGCGTTCCGGCGCGGCAATGGGCCGCCGTTCGTGGTCGTCGCCAACCACTTCAAGTCCAAGGGCTGCGGCGAGGCGAGCGGCGACGATGCCGACCGCGGCGATGGCCAGGGCTGCTGGAACGCCACCCGCACCGATTCGGCGCGGCGCCTGGACGCGTGGCTGCGCACCGATCCGACCGGCAGCGGCAGCCGCGCCAGCGTGCTGCTCGGCGACTTCAACGCCTATGCGATGGAAGACCCGCTGCGCCTGCTGCGCGACGCCGGCTGGCGCGATGCGCTGGCGCGGGCGCAGGTCGAGCAGCCCTACAGTTTCATCTATCGTGGCCTGAGCGGCCGCCTCGACCACGCCCTGCTGAGTCCGGCGCTGGCGCCGCAGCTGCGCGGCGCGGCCGAATGGCACGTCAACGCCGACGCGCCCGACGCCGACGGCTACCGCGAACGCAATCTGCCCGGCCCGTGGCGCAGCTCCGATCACGCCCCGTTGCTGCTGGGCTTCGAACTCTGAGAGCCGGGATTCGGGATTCGTCGAAGCGGAGGGCTGCGACTTTCGCCGAGCGCGGCTGCGTTCAGTTCGGCTCTTGGAATAACGGATGGTGCTACTGGGTGGGGTCCTGATGCGCAAGCAGAGGCGCGGTCTCCCAGGTCGCGCGTCCCCCCGCTGTTGCCGATCTCTGCGTTTCAACAGCCGAATGGCGGGTCATCCCGAATCCCGAATTCCCAATCCCGGCGACGCATGCCGATGCCCGTTGCGCCGCCAGTTCCACAGGTGCGCGCTCGCCAGCAGCAGGCTGCCGGCCACGGTGACCGGGGTTTCGGCCTGCGCGCTGGGAAATCCGGTCGCGCCGGCCAGCAATCCGCACAGGCCCAGCCCGGCCATCGTCCACAACGGCCACGGCAGCGGACGCTGCCGCTGTGCGCGCCATAGCGCCAGCCCCGCCAGCGGCAGCGCGATCGCCACGAACAGCCCATGCACCCACTCGGCCTGCGCCCACACCCCGAACAGGGGCAGCGTCGCGGCCAGCAAGGGCAGGGCCAGGCAGTGCGCCAGGCACAGCGCCGACAGCAGCACCGCGGAGGCGTCGAAGAAGGGCTGGGGCAGGGATTTCATGGGCGGCGACTCGCGGGCTATTGTGTTACATAGTAACATTTAGTCCAGGCCGCGAACGCATCGCACAGCGATTGCTGGATGTGCTGCTGCCGTTGAAGGCCACAGCGGTGCCGATAGCGCGATCATGCCGCCCAAGGGCGGCAATCCTGCGCTGACCCAAGCCCAAATCCAGCCACGGTGTGCTGGATGTTGGCAACGCGAAATGCCCTTGGCGGCTGCTGCCCGGGCTTGGCATCCTTGCCGCGCCGACCGGCGCTTCTTTGATTCCGCCGCTATGTGGGTCGGCGTCGCATCCGGCTCCGGTCAGTAGCCATTGCGCATCGCCTCTTCCTGCTCGGCATAGTCGTTTTCACGCATCTGCGCACGTTCCTCGGGGGTCGTCGGCATGCTATCCATCAGCCGTCGCCCGCCCAGTCTCTGCAACTGATCGTCGGTGTGCTTAACGATGTTTTCCAGGTCCACAAGATTGTGGTAGCCCTGCATCATGCGTTCGAGACGTTGCACATCCGCCAAGGGCGCGCCGCTATCACGCAAGGACTGCAGACGGCGCTCGGCGCGCGCGTGGTGGCGCGCGAATTTCTCCGGATGCAGTCCTTGCGCCTGGGCTGCGCGCAATTTGCTCGCATTGAACTGCATGACATCTTGTTGCACGCTGGCCATACGGCTGGTCGTGGTCCTGGGCGCAGAGATCGTCTCCAGTGGCCCGAGCGCGCGCAGCATGTCTGCGAGTTGACGGTCGCGCGCCTGGTTGCGCGTCTCGATCAGGGCAGTGCGCCTGTCGAGCACCTGCTGCTCCTGCGGCGTCGGCCCGCGACGCTCTTTCGACAGTTTGCTCGATATAGTGCGTTCCTGATTGTCCAGTGCCGCCAATTCCTTATTCAGGGCGCGGATCGAAAATTCTGGATGGTGACGCTGCGCCATTGGCTTTTCGGCCTGGGCCTGGTCAGGTTTCTGCTTCGGTACGGTCAATTCAGCCCTCAGCTTATCGAGCAAGTGCTGCTCCAGTGGGTTGGGATCGCGTTCCTCGTGGAGCATGTTGATCAATGCGTCGTGTCTGCCATAGCGCGTGGAGGGCTGTGGCTGGGCGCGCGATGGCATGCCCTCCATCGCCTGGGCATGGGCAGGACGGCGCATCGGCCCGGCCTGTGGCGCGGGTCGGGTAGGAGCTGCCGCAGCGGGTGGCCGGGTGGTGCGTGGTGGCGCGTTTCCGGGCGACTGCATGGCAGGGCGTTGCTGTCTACCGAAGGCCGTTGCCGCCGGTGTCGGGGTTGGCCGGCGATCAGCGGCATTTGCCTGTCCGGACGCTTCGCGCGATGGCCGTGGCGAAGTTGCAGTCTGCTGCTGGGACATTTTTCTTTGCAGCGAAAGCAGTGATTTTTGTGCCGAATTCAATGATTTCTGCATCGAGCTGAGCAGGCTCTTCGGCCTGCCTGCATCCCCCGCCGAATGGGACCGAGGGGCGCGGCCCAACGGCTGCGGGACGGTCGCCGCGCCATCGGCCTTGGCAGCGCCATGCGCGTGATTGCCAGCAGGCGTGGCGGTTGGCTCAGGAGCGATCCTGGACTTGCTAAGAAACGGTACCTTCAGCTTCATGGCCAACTCTCAGGGATCAATATGAAGCAACGCTAGGCGATGGCACGCCCTCCAGGCGCAAGGAATGCGAAGTTGTTTCGTCTGAAGCGAGAAATTGGCATGCAGCATGGTGATGCCTCGACGGATGCGCATACCGCGGAGGATCGACGATGCAGTCAATGACATCGGCCGACCAAGCCATCCGAACCGGAGGGACAGGGTCGTTATGGAGGCATCAAGCCCAGGGCGGTAGGGAGCGCACTGGCTTGCGACTCGATGCGGATTGGTGTGTTATATAGTAACATTTGAAGATTGCATCCAACGCCCTTCCGCCAAGGCTCGCCATGCCCTCGTCCGCCGTGCTCGACCGCCGCCTTCCCGTCACCGTCCTGTCCGGCTTCCTCGGCGCCGGCAAGACCACCTTGCTCAACCGCGTGCTGCGCAACCGCGACGGCCGCCGCGTGGCGGTGATCGTCAACGACATGAGCGAGATCAACATCGATGCCGCGCTGATCCGCGACGGCGGCGCCGCGCTCAGCCGCACCGAAGAGACCCTGGTCGAGTTCAGCAATGGCTGCATCTGCTGCACGCTGCGCGACGACCTGCGCCAGGAGGTGCAGCGCCTGGCCGACAGCGGCCGCTACGACTACCTGCTGATCGAATCCACCGGCATTTCCGAGCCGATGCCGGTCGCCGCCACCTTTGCGGTGCGCGACGAACACGGCCGCAGCCTGGCCGACGTGGCGCGGCTGGACACCATGCTCACCGTGGTCGACGGAGTGAGCTTCCTGCGCGATTTCGGCTCGACCGAGCGCCTGGCCGAGCGCGGCCTGCAAGCTGGCGCCGACGACGAGCGCGGCCTGGTCAACCTGCTGGTGGAGCAGATCGAATTCGCCGATGTGATCGTGATCGGCAAGTGCGACCTGGCCAGCGCGGACACGGTGGCGCGCACCCGCGCGGTACTGCGCGCGCTGAACCGCGACGCGCGCATTGTCGAGGCCCGCGACGGCGACGTGCCATTGGATCTGGTGCTCGACACCGGCCGTTTCGATTTCGTGCGCGCGCAGCTGGCGCCGGGCTGGATGCAGGCGCTGCGCGGCGAGCACACGCCGGAGACCGAGCAGTTCGGCATCGGCAGCTTCGTCTACCGCGCGCAGCGCCCATTCCATCCGTTGCGCTTCGCGCGCCTGGCGCAGCGCGGCCTGCACGACGTGATCCGCAGCAAGGGCTTCTTCTGGCTGGCCAGCCGCATGGATTGGGTCGGCGAACTGTCCATCGTCGGCGCGGCCACCCAGACCCAGGCCGCCGGCTTCTGGTACGCGGCGCGCGAACGCGTGGAGCAGGGCCTGCTGGACACGCCGTTGCCGTTGCCGCCGCAACCGCTGCCCTATACCGAGCTGGGCTGGCAGCGGCAGCACAGCGCGTGCTGGAGCGCACCGCCGCCGCAGGCCGAGGAGGTGGGCGATGCGCGCGAATACGCGGCGCTGCGCGCGCTGTGGCATCCGTTGTGGGGCGACCGCCGCCAGGAACTGGCGCTGATCGGCGTCGGCCTGGACGAGGCGCAGGTGCGTGCCGAACTCGACGCCTGCCTGCTCGACGACGCAGAGCTGGGACGCGGTCCCTCGGCCTGGCAGGCGCTGGCCGATCCGTTCCCGGTGTGGCGGCGCTGAGTTTGTTGCCGATGGCTTCGACGTTTCGGGCCTGGCGTGTGGGTAGCATTGGCGCAGACACATGCTTTGCACGGATGGCTCCGCGCTGCGTTCGTCGCGGCTGAAGCCGCTTGTGTCTGGAGATTGCTCTACAGTTTGAGTGGAGAGCGATGTGCGGCACGCCGACAGGCCGTAGTGTTCAAGCACGTGTAGGAGCCAGGGCGGCCGCACATCGACCTCGTTGCCTAGCCCGAACAGTTGAACGAGCGTTCGCTCGAACTTCACAAGCGTGGGCAGCGACGAGGTGGCTCTCTCCTGTCCCCCAGTCTACCTAACGCTTATGCCTCTTTGGATCGGTATCGATGTGGCCAAGGACACCTTGGCCGTCCACGTGCTTCCCCTGGACCAGTTGCTGTCCTTTCCCAATACCGCCCAGGGCCACCAGCGCCTGTGCGACCACCTTGCCGGGCACTGCGTCGGCAACGCGCTGCTGGAGGCCACCGGCGGCTACGAACGGGCGGTGATGACGGCACTGGCCACGGCAGGGATCCCGGTGACCCGGATCAATCCGCGCCGGGCACGCGCTTTCGCCACGGCCTTGGGCACAACCGCCAAGACCGATCCGCTGGATGCGGCCTTGCTGGCGCGCATGGCTCACCTGGTGCAAGCGCCCGCGCCGGCTCCCGATCCCTTGCGTGAGCAACTGCGCATGCTGGTCCAGCGCCGCGAGCAACTGGTCCAGCAACGTGACGACGAGCGCCGTCGCTTGCATCAGGCGACCCTGGCCATGGTGCGCGCGTGCCTGATCGAGCAGATCGGCGACGTGCGCCGCCGTATCCAGCGGATGAACCAGGCGATCAAGCAGGTGCGGTGCCAGCTCGACGATGCGCTGGCGCACGCCCTGGGCACGGTCCCGGGCATCGGCGAGGTCACCACCGCCAGCCTGATGGCCTATCTGCCCGAACTGGGGACGCTGGATCGTCGCCAGATCGCGGCCCTGGTCGGCCTGGCTCCCTACAACGTGGACAGCGGGCAGCACTGCGGCAAACGCCGCATCCGCGGCGGGCGTGCCACGATCCGACGAGTGCTGTACATGGCCTGTTGGAGCGTTGTGCGCACTCAAGCCTCCTTCAAGGAGCGTTATCAACAGTTACGGGCACGCGGCGAGCCCGCCAAGGTCGCCATCACCGCATGCATGCGCGTGCTGCTTATCCGACTCAACGCCATGGCACGAGATCGCACACCATGGCGTGAGGTTATCGGATGAGAAGACAGTTGCTCCTACAGTGCACATAGCCCGCGACCGCACGTTCTGTAGGAGCGGCTTCAGCCGCGACAGAAGCGGTGGCGCACGCACCACCGCTAACCGCGTGCACCGACCGCGATCAACACGATCGCCAGCAGCGCCGCCAACAGACCCGCGCGGTTCCAGGCGCTGGTCTTCTCGCCGAAGGCCAGCACGCCGAGCAGCGCACCGATCACGATCACGCCCAGGTTCATCGCCGCGAACACCAGCGCCGGGCTGTCCGGCAGCGCCTGGTGCGCGCGCACATAGAACGCGACGTTGCCGAAGTTGAGCGTGCCCAACAGCAGCCCGGCGCCGACGTTGCGCCAGGCCAGCGGTCGGATGCCGCGGACGTGCCGCCACAGCTGCACGCCGAGCAGCAACACGAAGGCGATCGCGAAGGCGACCAGCAGCGAGGCGGCGAACGGCGTGCCGGCCTGGGCGATGCGCTTGAGCGACACGTCGATCAGGGCGAAGCCGGCCCACACCAGCAGCAGCCATGGCGCCGCGCGCGCCGCGCCGGCCGGCACCGGTTCGGGCCGGTGCACGATGCCGGCGATGGCCAGCAGGCCCAGCATCAGCCCCGCCAGCTTGTAGCCGTTGGCGCGCTCGCCGAACAGCGCGAACGCGGCCGCCAGCGACAGCAGCAGCGACAGCCGCTGCGCGGCGTCGGTACGCACGATGCCGGCCAGCGCCACCGCGCGACCCAGTACCAGGAACAGCGCCGGCAGCAGCAAGGCCAGGCCGAGCAGCGCCAGCCACGGCGTCTGCGCGCTGCGCAACGTGGCCAGCGGCGGTTGCAGCAGCGCCGCGCACAGCAACGCCGCGGCCAGGTAGTTCCAGGTCACCGCCTGGGCCAGGTCGATACGCCGGCGCGGCGCCAGCTTCAGCAGCACCGAGACCAGCACGCTGCACACCACACTCAGAAGAACGAACGCCACGCGCAGGGGATCCGGTTGGGGAAGAGAACGCTGCGTGCGCGTGGCCTGCATGTGGCCTGCACCCAGCCCCGCTATTATGAGCGCATGACCTCTCCCGCTTTCCCTACCGAATCCGGCGCGTTGACGCTGGACGGCCCCGTCGGCCCGCTCGAGGCCGCGGTCGATCTGCCCGATGCCGCGGTGGCCGCCTTGCCGGTCACTGCGATCGTCTGCCACCCGCTGTCCACCGAGGGCGGCACCATGCACAACAAGGTGGTGACGATGGTCGCGCGCGCGCTGCGCGAACTCGGCGTGCATGTGGTGCGCTTCAACTTCCGGAGCGTCGGCGCCTCGGCCGGCAGTTTCGACCATGGCGACGGCGAGCAGCAGGACCTGGCCGCAGTGGCGGCCTGGGTGCGCGCGCAGCGCCCGCACGACGCGCTGTGGCTGGCCGGCTTCAGTTTCGGCGCCTATGTGTCCCTGCGCGCCAGCGCCGCGCTGCAGCCACAGGCGTTGGTGTCGATCGCGCCGCCCGCCGGGCGCTGGGATTTCGCCGGTGTGGAACCGCCGCCGCAGTGGCTGGTGATCCAGGGCGACGCGGACGAAATCGTCGAGCCGCAGGCCGTGTACGACTGGCTGGAGACGCTGCCGCAGCAGCCCGAGCTGGTGCGCATGCCCGACACCAGCCATTTCTTCCACCGCAAACTGATCGACCTGCGCGGCGCCTTGCAGCACGTGGTCAAGGCATGGCTGCCGGCGAAACAGGCGTGAGCGCTGTGCGTAGACAGGCGGCCGCATGGCCGCAGGCAGGGCGCTGCGCGGACACGCGCCGATGAGCACCGCGGCCACGCCTTCGCAGCGCTACGCCGCCGGCGTGGCGCGCGGCGACTGGCGCGACGACCCGGCGCAGCACGCCGCGCTGGCCGCGCTGGACCGCATCCACGCCGCGATCGTGGACAGCGACCAGGATGGCTGGCTGGATCGCCTGGCCGCGTTCTGGAAGAAGCCCGAGCCGGTGCGCGGCCTGTACTTCTGGGGCGGCGTAGGCCGCGGCAAGACCTTCCTGGTCGATCTGTTCTACGACGGCTTGCCGATCGAGCAGAAGTACCGCACCCACTTCCACCGCTTCATGCGCGGCGTGCACGAGCGCCTGCGCGAGCACGCCGGGCAGAGCGATCCGCTGGCCAGGATCGCACAGGAATGGCGCACGCAACTGCGCGTGCTGGTGCTGGACGAATTCTTCGTCACCGACATCGGCGATGCGATGCTGCTGGCGCGGCTGCTGGAGCGCCTGTTCGCCGAGGGCGTGACCCTGGTCACCACCTCCAACACCGCGCCGCAGCACCTGTACCTCAACGGCCTGCAGCGCGAGAGCTTCCTGCCGGCGATCGCGCTGCTGCAGAAGTACTGCGTGGAGCTGTACGCCGAAGGGACTGAGGACTACCGCATGCGCGCACTGACCCGCTCGCCGGTGTACCGCGCCGCGCTGGATGCGCAGGCCGACGCATGGCTGGGCGGGCGCTGGAGCGAACTTAGCGGCAATGAAGCCGCGCGCAGCGGCAACATCGTCATCGAGGCGCGCAAGATTCCGGTGCGCGGCCGCGGCAAGAGCATCGCCTGGTTCGATTTCGCCGCGCTGTGCGAAGGCCCGCGCGGGCCGGCCGACTACATCGAGATCGCGCGCGAGTTCAACACCGTGCTGCTCGGCGGCATCCCGCACTTCGACCGCATGAACGAGGACGCGGCGCGGCGTTTTGTCAACCTGATCGACGAACTCTACGACCGCCAGGTCAACCTGGTCTGCACCGCGCAGGACCCGCCGCCGCAGCTGTACAGCGGCGAGCGCCTGGCCGGCGCCTTCGAGCGCACCGCCTCGCGCCTGATCGAGATGCAGAGCGCCGAATACCTGGCCACCGCGCACCGCGCCTGAGGGGGGCGTGTGGGCCGCGGCCTGCCCTGGCGAGGGTCGGATTGCGCTGTGCCGCGGCACAGCGGCCGGGAAGTGTCGTTTACACGGGACGCTTGCCGCTTGCGTTCGTCGCGGCTGAAGCCGCTCCTACAGTGCACCCAGTCAGCCCGCCGCGGTTTCTGTAGGAGCGGCTTCAGCCGCGACGAACGAAGCAAGGCGACCGGCAGACGTCGCATTCCTGTCTGGGCCGACGGCCGCAACGAGCGAAGCGGCGCACGTGCCGACTGGTGCGATCCTGAAAAAATGCTTGCAATTAAATAGCGCGCTATGTAAATTGCGCCCATGCCGAAGCAGCGCGCCCCCGCCGAGATCCCCAGCCGCGACGCGGCGCTGCAGTTGGACCAGCAGCTGTGCTTCGCGCTGTACTCGGCCAACTTGGCCATGCACAAGCTCTACCGCGGCCTGCTGAAGACGCTGGACCTGACCTATCCGCAGTACCTGGTGATGCTGGTGCTGTGGGAAGGGGATGCGCGCACGGTCGGGGCGATCGGCGAGCGCCTGTTCCTGGATTCGGCCACGCTGACGCCGCTGCTGAAGCGCCTGCAGGCCGGCGGCCTGGTCACGCGCGAACGCTCGGCCGACGACGAGCGCCAGGTCGTGGTGCGCCTGACCGCCGCCGGCCGCGCGTTGCGCAACAAGGCTGGCGCGGTGCCCGAGCAGGTGTTCTGCGCGGCGGCGTGCTCGCTGCAGGAACTGCGCCAGCTCAAGCAGCAACTGGAAACCTTGCGCGGCAACCTGGGCGGCGGCTGACGCCCTTGCCACGGAGCCGACACCAAGCAATGACGTTTCGTTAATTAAGTAGTCTGCTATTAAATAGCTGTCAATCAACCGGCGCGACGCGCCTCATCAGGAGCAACCACCATGGCCTTACCCGAAAAGATCCTCTACACCGCCCACGCCACCGCGACCGGCGGCCGCGAAGGCCGCGCCGTGTCCTCCGACAAGGCGCTGGACGTGAAGCTGTCCACTCCGCGCGAACTGGGCGGCGCTGGCGGCGACGGCACCAATCCGGAGCAGCTGTTCGCGGCCGGCTATTCGGCCTGCTTCATCGGCGCGATGAAGGCGGTGGCCGCGCAGGACAAGCAGAAGTTGCCGGGCGAGATCAGCATCGAAGGCAGCGTCGGCATCGGCCAGATCCCGGGCGGTTTCGGTATCGCGGTGGAACTGCGCATCGCGGTGCCGGGCATGCCGCGCGAAGAGCTGCAGGCGCTGGTCGACAAGGCGCACCAGGTCTGCCCGTACTCCAACGCGACCCGCGGCAACATCGACGTGAATCTGGTCGTCCTCGACTGATCGATGCGGCCTGTCCGAAGACCCCGTCGCGCGTCCTGCGCGGCGGGGTTTTTTGCTGTCTGCCATACGGCAGTGGTCGAGTCAGCATGGCATGCGCTGCGACGCGATCGAGAGCGAGGGCGGAAGTTGGTCGGTGGAGAACTAGACGGCCTTGAACGTGCCGGCGGAACCAACTTGGTCGGGCGTGTTCCGGATGTGGGCGTGCGCGATCGCTCTGTTTTACACGCGCGGCGGTCATTGGCCCATGGCCGAGAGAGTCGCCGCTGCTTTTGCTGCCGCTGTTGCTTTTGCTTTTGATCTACCGGGTCTCCTCGGCGCGGCAGACCCGGCGGGCGAATACCCGAAGGGCGGCGCGCAGGATGCGCGACGTTTTTCGCTGGCACATGGGTGAGCCGGATAAAGGCGAAGCACTGCTTCGCCCCGGCGAACGGGCAGGCGCCGTGAGGCGCCTTGTTGTGGTCAAGTTTTGGTGGACACGTGGATAGGGGGTTTCAGGTAGTGGCTTTCTCGTAGTCGGCTGGAGATCGATAGCCGAGGGTGGAGTGCAGGCGGTGGGTGTTGTAGAAGCCGACGATGTAGTGGGTGATATCGGCGATGGCCTCGTTGGGGTTGGTGTAGCGACGCTGCCAGACGCGCTCCATTTTCAGGCTCAGGAAGAACCGCTCCATTACCGCGTTGTCCCAGCAGTTGCCCTTGCGGCTCATGCTGGCCACCAGCTTGTGCTTGGTCAGCAGGTCGCGGTGGGCCTGGCTGGCGTACTGGCTGCCGCGGTCGCTATGCACGATCAGCCCCGGCTTGGGCTGGCGCAGGGCAATGGCCATCTGCAAGGCGGTACAGACCAGCTCGGCCGGCATGGTCGGTGCCATTGCCCAGCCCACCACCTTGCGCGAGTACAGGTCCAGCACCGCGGCCAGGTACAGCCAGCCGCGCTCGGTGCGGATGTAGGTGATATCGGCCACCCAGGCCTGGTCGAGGGCGTCCGGGTTGAAGCGCCGATCCAGATGGTTGTCCGCCACCGGCATCTCGTGTCGGCTGTCGGTGGTATGGACGAACTTGCGCCTCCAGCGCGCCTTCAGTCCCTGCTGCTTCATCAGGCGGCGGACTCGATGGCGACTGGCGGGCAGACCCTGGGCCTTCAGGCTCGCGCTCAGCCGGCGGCTGCCATAGTTGCCGCCGCTGGCCTGGAACGCCGTCTGCAATGGCGCAGCGAGCGTGCACGCCCTCGGTGCTGAGCGCCGCCGACGGGCCGCATACAGCCCCGAGCGGCTCACGCCCAGCAGCTGGCACAGCCGGGCGGTTGCGGCCTTCTCCTGCCACTGATCGATCATCTGCTGGATCATTTCAGTTCCCAGGCGAAGAAGGCCGATGCTTTTTTTAACAAGCTGTTGTCCTCACGCAGTCGCTGGTTCTCCCGTTCCAACTCACGGATGCGTTGCTGCTCGGGGGTCAGGGGCCGACCTTGCCCAGGCTGGCCGGCATGCTCGGCCTCGTATTGGGCCAGCCAGCGACGCACGGCGCTATCGACCAAGTCCAGGTCGCGGCACACCTGACCCACGCTCAGGCCTTGGTCGCGGATCATTTGCACCACCTGCAGCTTGAAGGCGGTATCGAAATTTCTACGGATACGGGGCGTCATGTCGTTCAAAGTCCTCGCTGGGGATGATCATCCCCTATCGAGGTGTCCACGAGAATTAGACCAGGACACCTGCCCCGGGCTTGGCCGCGGAGCGGACAAGTGCCATCGAAAAATGCCCGTTGGGGCTGCGGACCCGGAGCGCGTAGCGCGGAGGGCGCGCTGCGGGGTGTGCTTGACCAGCCTTCGGCTGTGGTAAAGCGCTTCTTTTGGTTAATTTTCTTTGCACAAGCAAAGAAAAGTGACCCGCGCCAGCGGAAGCTCTTGCTCTTGCTCTTGCTTCAAAGCTTCAAGCTTCAAAGCTTCAAAAGCTCAATGCCAGAACCAAGGCAAAGGCAAAGGCTTTCGCCTTGCGGCGAGTCACTTTTCTTTGCTCGCGCAAAGAAAAGTAACCAAAAGAAAGCGCGCCCTGCCTAGCGCCCTCCGCGCTGCGCGCTCCGGGTCCGCGTCCATACCGGGGATTCGCGGAAGGGGCATCCTGCCCCTGCCGCGAACGGCGCACATCCATGTGCGCCGCCCTTCGGGTTTTTCCCCGCCATGGCCGCCGCTTCGGAAGGGAACCCAGTAAGTCAAAAGCAATGGCAACAGCAACAGCAACCGCCAAAGCAACAGCAACAGCAACAGCAACGCCTCACGCGATGACGCTGACAACAGCGCCGACGGTGGCGGGCCGCCTGTCATGGCGACAGCGATCGCATCGCCCTCGTACCGAACCCTTTGCCGTACCGACAGCCGCGGCGGCATTGCTGTGGCGCAGATTGAGGTGGAACTGGGTCAATGTAATAGTGCAGATCTCATCACTTTTGTGCGCGCCATGCTCAGTTCCGCCTACACCGCCGAGACCGTCGCCGCTTTCATCCAGGGCGCGCGCCGCCTGCTGGTGCTCACCGGTGCCGGCATGTCCGCCGAGAGCGGCGTGCCGACCTTCCGTGGTCAGGACGACAGCCTGTGGGCGCGCTTCGATCCGCAGCAGCTGGCCACCGAGGACGCCTGGCGGACGAACCCGGCGCTGGTGTGGGGTTGGTACCGCTGGCGCATGGCCATCGTCGCGCAGGCCCAGCCGCATGCCGGGCACCACGCGTTGGTGCGCCTGGCCGGACTGAAGCGCACCACGCTGGTGACCCAGAACGTGGACGACCTGCACCAGCGCGCCGGCAGCGAAGTCGCCGCACACCTGCACGGGCGGCTATCGGCGTTGCGTTGCGGCGATTGCGGCCAGGCCTGGCACGGACTGCTGCCGCCGATCGACCTGCAGGCACCGACCCAGCGCCTGGCGCCGCCGGCGTGCGCGGCCTGCGGCGGCGCCGTGCGCCCGGGCGTGGTCTGGTTCGGCGAGGCGTTGCCGGCCGCCGACTGGGCGCGCGCCGATCGCGCCGCCGATGCCGCCGACCTGGTGCTGGTGATCGGCAGCTCCGGCCTGGTCCATCCGGCGGCCGGGCTGCCGTTGCGTGCCAAGGAGCGCGGCGCCTACGTGGTCGAAATCAATCCCGACCCCAGCGGCCTGTCTTCGCGCGCCGACCTGCACTGGCGCGATAGCGCCGCGGCGGCACTGCCGCTGTTGCTGCAGCGCTGGCCGGCGGGCTGAGGCCGGCGCAAGCGCCGTGCCGCGGCAATCGCGACAGACCGCCAGCGCCGCCGCGGCGGCCCTTGCAGCGTATGCGATACGGCCCGCACCAGGCGCGATCCGGCGCCCGGCCGCAGAGGTTTGCCGCCCGCAGCGGCAAACTCTTGCCCCGCTTGGGTTTTCAGTTTTATGACTACATTTAGCGTTGACGACGCCCGGGGACCACACTATCTTGTGGTGGTCGGTTCCAGCGGCCACCAGGCTGCGGGATCAAAAGGGAAGCCGGTGCGGCGCGCGAGCGCTTAGGCCGGCGCTGCCCCGCAGCGGTAATTGGGAACGAACCCGTCACCCGCACTGAGGCGCCCTGCCTTGGGAAGCGATGGGCTAGGACACCGGCCATCGGCCGTCGCCCATAAGCCCGAAGACCTGCCGACAGCCGCGCGATGCACACAGCGCGGCGCCGACCGTTACATCTCCGGGGGGAGAGGGTCGGTGAAGCGTTGACCGCCCGCAGGCCTCGCGCCTGCGCCGTTGCGGTCTCTGCGACACCGCGTCTTCACCTGCTGATCCGGTCGGACCGTTGCCTGCGAGGGTCAGGCAGCCAGGTGCACCACGCTTGGAGACCTTCATGAGCCAGACCCACAGCCTGCCGGCCGCAGCCCCCCTCGACACCGCCGATGTCGACCCCACGCCTGCCGCCGCCGCTGCCGCGCAGCCCGATGCGGCCGCCAGCGAGCCGAGCAACGACCAGCGCGCCGTGACCTGGATCGTCAAGGACGGCGGCAACCGCCGCATGGCCTTCGACCGCTCGCGCCTGCAGCGCACCCTGGACCGGATCCATGCCGAGTTCCCGCAGCTGGACGTGGTCGACTACGAGCGCAAGGCGTTCGCCTTCGTCGAGAAGAAGGAAAGCCTGTCGGCCGACGAGATGGTCGACTACCTGATCCGCGAGGCCGAGTCGCGCGTGGACATCGCCACGCCGGAGTGGGAGTACTTCGCCGCGCGCCTGTACCTGCACCGCCTGTACAAGCGCGCCAGCAAGAACCGCTTCTACGATGCCGGCGAGAAGTACGGCTCCTACGTCGGCCTGCAGGAAAGCCTGGCCGACCGCGGCGTGTATTCGATCGACATCCTCAAGAACTACTCCAAGGACGAACTCGCCGAAGCCGGCAAGATGATCGACCCGGAGCGCGACAAGCTGTTCGCCTACAACGGCCTGTACCTGCTGGCTACGCGCTACCTGGCCACCGACAACTCGCGCAAGGTCTACGAGCTGCCGCAGGAGCGCTGGCTGACCATCGCGCTGTACCTGATGCAGGACGAAAAGCCTCGCGAACGCCGCATGCAGCTGGTCGGCGAGGCCTACTGGGCGCTGTCCAACCTGTACATGACCGTGGCCACGCCGACCCTGGCCAATGCCGGCAAGATCGGCGGGCAGCTGTCGAGCTGCTTCATCGACACCGTCGACGACAGCCTGCAGGGCATCTACGACTCCAATACCGACGTGGCGCGCGTGTCCAAGCACGGCGGCGGCGTCGGCGCCTACCTGGGCTACGTGCGCTCGTCCGGCTCGGCGATCCGCGGGGTCAAGAATTCCAGCGGCGGCGTGGTGCCGTGGATCAAGCAGCTCAACAACACCGCGGTGTCGGTGGACCAGCTCGGCCAGCGCAAGGGTGCCATCGCCGTGTACCTGGACATCTGGCACCGCGACATCGAGGCGTTCCTGGACCTGCGCCTGAACAACGGCGACCAGCGCCTGCGCGCGCACGACGTATTCACCGCGGTGTGCGTGCCGGACATCTTCATGGAAGCGGTGGAGCGCCGCGGCGAGTGGTACCTGTTCGACCCGCACGAGGTGAAGGAGGTCAAGGGCTGGTACCTGCAGGACTTCTTCGACGAGAAGCGCGGCGAAGGCACGTTCCGCGCCAGGTACGAGGAAGTGGTCGCCGACGAGCGTATCGGCCGCAAGGTGGTCAAGGCCATCGACATGCTCAAGCGGATCATGGTCAGCCAGCTGGAGACCGGCAACCCGTTCATGTTCTATCGCGACGAAGTCAATCGCATGAACCCGAACAAGCACCAGGGCATGGTCTATTCCAGCAACCTGTGCACCGAGATCCTGCAGAACATGAGCCCGACCCGGGTCATCCAGGAGATGATCAGCGGCGACCAGATCGTGACCACCAAGCAGGCCGGCGACTTCGTGGTGTGCAACCTGTCCTCGGTGAACCTGGGCCGCGCGGTCACCGCGCAGCCGGACCTGCTGTCGCCCGACGTGCTGGAACGGCTGATCCGGGTGCAGGTGCGCATGCTCGACAACGTCATCGATCTCAATGATCTGCCGGTGCCGCAGGCCACCATCACCAACCAGAAGTACCGCGCGATCGGCCTGGGCACCTTCGGCTGGCACCACCTGCTGGCGCAGAAGGGCATCGAGTGGAATTCCCGGCAGGCCGAGGACTATTGCGACGAGCTGTACGAGCGCATCAACTACCTGACCATCCAGGCGAGCCTGGCGCTGGCCAAGGAGAAGGGCGCGTACAAGGTGTTCAAGGGCAGCGACTGGCAGAACGGCGAGTACTTCAGCAAGCGCGGCTATGACAGCGCCGAGTGGCAGGAACTGGCCGCGCAGGTCAGCATCAACGGCGTGCGCAACGCGTGGATGATCGCGGTGGCGCCGAACATGAGCACCGCGCAGATCGCCGGCTCCACCGCCTCGATCGACCCGATCTACAGCGCGTTCTACTACGAAGAGAAGAAGGACTTCCGCCGCCCGGTGGTGGCCCCGGGCCTGAACGTGGACACCTATCCGTACTACGAGAAGGGCGCCTACCGGGTCGACCAGTTCGCCAGCGTGCGCCAGAACGCGCGCCGCCAGCGCCACGTCGACCAGTCGATCAGTTTCAACTTCTACGTACCCAGCACGATCCGCGCCAGCACCCTGCTCGATCTGCACATGACCGCGTGGAAGGAAGGCCTGAAGACCACCTACTACGTGCGCTCCAACGACATCGACATCAGCGAATGCGAGTGGTGCTCGAGCTGATCGCCACCCCGTAGCGGCGCCGGTGCGCGCATGGCCTTCCCGCGGGAACGCCATGCGCCCGCTGCGTCGTCCCGCATCGCCGCGCCGCTTGCCGGCGCCGTTCAACCGACTACCGAATCCGACCCATGGCTATTGCGCTCGACCGCATCAAGATCCTCGAACCGATGCATCCCAACCGTTCCACCGGGATCATCAACGGCACCACCAGCGGCATCCTCAACTGGAACGACATCCCGTACCCGTCGTTCTATCGCGCGTACAAAGAGCTGTCGACCAACTTCTGGATCCCCGACGAGGTGGACATGAAGGGCGACGCCAAGCAGTACGGCGAACTGTCGGCGCGCGAGAAGAACGCCTACGACTCGATCATCGGCTTGCTGGCCACGCTGGATTCGCCGCAGACGCGCTTCATCTACAACGTCGCCGAATACATCACCGACCCGGCCGCGCACGCCAACGCGGCGATCATCGGCCAGCAGGAGGTGATCCACAACGAGAGCTATTCCTACGTGCTGGCCTCCATCGCCGGGCTGGCCGACCAGAACCGCGTGTTCGAGATCGCGCGCACGCATCCGACCATCATCGCGCGCAACCAGCCGATCATGCAGGCCTACGACGACTTCATGCGCGACAAGACCGCAGAGACCTTGCTGCGTTCGCTGATCCAGTCCTCGATCCTGGAAGGCATCAACTTCTATTCCGGTTTCGCGTATTTCTACAATCTTGTGCGACAGAACCGCATGACCGGCACCGGCAAGATCATCAGCTTCATCAACCGCGACGAACTGGCGCATACCAAGTTCATCAGCGAGCTGATCCGCGCCATCATCGGCGAGAACGCCGAGCTGCAGAGCAACGAGCTGACCGACTACGTGCACCAGGCGTTCGAGCATGCGATCCGGCTGGAGACCGAATGGTCCGCGGAAGTGCTGGACGGCATCGAGGGCATCGACGTGGACGAGATGATCCAGTACGTGAAGTACCGCGCCAACAAGATGTCCGGCATGCTCGGCATCGAGAAGCTGTACACCGACGCCAGCGACAACGTGATGCCGTGGATCAAGGCCTACGCGGACAACTTCACCGAGACCAAGACCGACTTCTTCGAGATGCGCAACGCCAGCTACAAGAAGACCAACTCGGACAACGGCTTCGACGATCTGTGAGGGGTTGGGATTGGGGAGCCGGGATTCGGGATTGGTAAAAGCCATGCCGAACCTGTCTTTCCCAACCACTGATCTGCTATGCCCACGCATTGACTCTGAGAAGCAGCGATCCGGGAATGTGTGAGGCGTGATTTGCTCGCCGTCACGCCGCCCCGCTTTCACCAATCTCGAATCCAGAATCCTCCAGTCCCCGCCTCATGCGCCTCCTGCTCGCCTACGCTTCGCTCAGCGGCAACACCCGCGACGTCGCCCGCCGCGTGCAGGCGCAGTGCGAGGCCGCGGGGCATCAAGTGACCTTGATCCATACCGACGTGCAGACCCTGCACGGCGTGCTTGGCGACGCCGCGCATGCGGCCGGCTTCGACCTGCACCTGCTCGGCAGCTGGAGCGACAACGCCGGGCGCACCCCGGCAGAGATGAAGCGCTACATCGCCGACCTGGTCGAGGCGGCGGGCAAGAGGATCGAGGTCGCCGCGTTCGGCACCGGCGAGACGCAGTGGGGGCTGGAGTACTACTGCGGCGCGGTCAAGCGCATCGCCCGTTTTTTCGACAGCGCCTATCCGTTGCTGGAGATCGAGCAGATGCCGCATGGCGACCGCGACACCGCCGCGATCGACGCCTGGTGCGCGCAGGTGCTGGCGCTGCGCGCCGCACGTGCGACCGAGGTTGCCGCTGCCGAATCCGCGTCCGCCAGCGCGGCCGGATTCGCCGCGCTGGCGTTGCCGCCGCACGGCAGCGGCTGACGCTGCATTCGTCCATCGGTTTTTCCTGGCATCGCCGGCGTCGCACCTTCCCGCGCCGGGCTTCTTCCGACATCAGACAAGGTCCCGCTCCATGTTCACCACCATCACCGTCGCCACCGCCGAGCAGTTCGCCGACGCCATCGCCGCGCATCCGCGCGTGCTGGCCGATTTCAACAAGGACAACTGTCCCGGCTGCCGCATGCTCGACAAGTCGCTGGAGCGCTTCGCCGAGAGCGACAGCGCGCAGGGCGTGACCTTGCTGAAGGTAAAGATGGAGGATGTGGGCGAGGACTTTTTTCGCGCCCAGGGCCTGCGCCAGACGCCAACGCTGATGCTGTTCCGCCAGGGCGAGGAAGTGGCGCGGGTGCCGGGCTTCGTGCCGCCAGCGAAGATCGACGAAGCGGTGCGCGCACATCTGGGCTGAGCGCGCGGCTCTTCTGTAGGAGCGGCTTCAGCCGCGACAGGTTCTAACCGGCGGTCCTGTCGCGGCTGAAGCCGCTCCTACAGGGATGTGCCGAGCATGCATCGCCACCGCGCTTGACCTCAACCGCGCTTGAGGTCGCTAAATGGGGGCTCCCGCACAAGGAGCCAGCATGCGCAGCGTCCAACTCGGCCTGCCCTGCAGCGACCCTGCGGCCAGCGCCGCCTTCTATCGCGACGTGCTGCAACTCCCGGTCGTGGCCTCGCAGGTGCGGATCGGCTGGAGCCAACTCGAACTGGTGGCTACCGTCGATGTCGGCAGCGTGCATCTGGCCTTCAACATCGCTGCGGCCCGCTTTGACGCCGCCTGCGATTGGCTATCCCGGCGTGTGCGGCGGCTGCGCGATCCGCTCGGCGAATCGCGCTTCGCGCTCGACGCGGCGTGGCAATCGCAGTCGGTGTATTTCGCCGGGCCCGACGGCGCGGTGCTGGAGCTGATCGCACGCAAGCCGTTGCCGGTGCACGCCGCTGCCGCCGGCGCGTTCTCCGCGGCCGAAGTGCTATGCATCAGCGAGATCGGGCTGCCCAGCGCGCAGGTGCCGGCGGTCGCCGCCGCGGCGCAGCACCGGCTGGGGGTGCCGCCGTTCGCACCGGTATCCGATGTGTTCGCGCCGCTCGGCGACCATGAGGGCCTGCTGGTCGTGGTCGATGCGCAGCGGCGCTGGTTCCCCGAGCAACGCCAGCTGCCGTTAGCGCAAGGCGTGCGGGCGGTCGTCGCAGGCGTGCGCGGCGGGCAGGTGCTGCGCGACCCGGCGGGGTGGGAGGTGGTGTCGGAGTGAATTTGTCCGCGCAGTCGTTACCTGTAGGAGCGGCTTCAGCCGCGACAGGTTTTAACCGGAGGTCCTGTCGCGGCTGAAGCCGCTCCTACAGGTGGAGCGGAGCCCAGCGGCCGATCCGCAGCTACCCGCGCTTTCCCGCCGCATGCGCCTGCGCCAGCTGCCACAGATGGCGCACCACCGGCAGCGCCTGCGCGGTGGCCGGCAGCGCCGCCAACGCCAGCCGCGCCATCGGCACGCGGCCTTCGATGTCCAGGTAGCGCACGCCGGGCAACTGCACCTGGGTGGTCGAGGCCGGCACCACCGAGACGCCGAGTTCGGCGGCGACCAGGTTCACGATCGACGACATCTGCGGCGCTTCCTGCTTGATCTGCAAGTCGAAGCCGGACTGGCGGCAGGCCTCGAGGATCTCGTCGTACAGGCTGGTGCCGAAGCTGCGCGGGAACAGGATGAACGGTTCGCCGGCCAGCGCCGACAACGGCGCGCGTCGGCGCTTGGCCAGGCGGTGCGCGGCCGGGACCGCGATCTTCATCGGCTCGTCGGGAAATTTCAGCAGCTGCAGTTCGGGTGGGGTGGCCACGCTGTAGCGGATGAAGGCCGCATCCAGGCGCCCCTGCACCAGCGCGGCGAGCAGGCCGGCGGTGTTGGTTTCCTCCAGCGCCAGCGCCACCGCCGGCCAGCCGCGGCGGAAGTTGCGCACCAGCATCGGCACGATCGGGTTGAACGCGGCCGAGGCGGTGAAGCCGAGCCGCAGCACGCCGCTTTCGCCGCGCGCGGCGCGGCGGGCGGCGTCGCCGGCGCGTTCCAGGTCGGCGAGCACGCGTTTGGCCTCGACCCGGAACGCGCGCCCGGCCTCGGTGAGGTCCGCACCGCGCGGGGTACGCACGAACAGCGGCGTGCCCAGTTCCTGTTCCAGCGCACGGATCTGCTGGCTCAGCGGCGGTTGCTGGATGCCCAACTGCGCGGCGGCGCGGGTGAAATGGCCGGCCTCGGCGACGGCCAGGAAATAGCGCAAATGGCGCAGTTCCATGTCATATTAAGAAGATATGGAGAATGCCTGAATCATATATTGGACACCGGATCGGTGCAGGCAAATACTGGCTGCCCTTGTCCGCGCCACACCGTCGTGACCTCTTCCAGCCAATGCCCGCCCCTGCACGCCGCGGACGCTGCACCGCTGTTGCGCATCCTCCTGGCGCTGTTCCTGGCCGGCTTCGCCACCTTCTCGCTGCTGTACAGCGTGCAGCCGTTGCTGCCGGCGTTCGCGCACGAATTCGGGGTCGATGCGGCGACCAGTTCGCTGCCGCTGTCGCTGGCCACTGGCGGCTTGGCGATCGCGATCTTCTGCGCCGGCGCGGTGTCGGAAAACCTCGGCCGGCGCGGGCTGATGTTCGTGTCCATCGCGCTGGCCGCCGTGCTCAACCTGATCGCCGCGTGCCTGCCGCACTGGGGTGCGCTGGTGGTGGTGCGCGCGCTGTCCGGCATCGCCCTGGGCGGGGTGCCGGCGGTGGCGATGGTGTACCTGGCCGAGGAAGTGCCGGCGTCCAGGCTCGGCGCGGCCACCGGCCTGTACGTGGCCGGCAACGCGTTCGGCGGCATGGCCGGGCGCATCGGCATGAGCGTGCTCACCGATCACTTCGACTGGCGCACCGCGCTGGCGACGGTCTCGGCCATCGACCTGCTGGCCGCGGTCGGTTTCGTGCTGCTGTTGCCGCCGTCGCGGCATTTCGTGCGCCGCCGCGGCATCAACCTGCGCTTCCACCTGCAGGCCTGGGGCGGGCATCTGCGCGACCGCTGCCTGCCGTGGCTGTTCGCGATCCCGTTCCTGGCGATGGGCGTGTTCGTCAGCGTCTACAACTATGCCGGCTTCCGCCTGGGCGGGCCGGAGTTCGGCCTCAGCCAGAGCCAATTGGGGATGATCTTCAGCGCCTACGTGTTCGGCATCGTGTCCTCGTCGGTGGCGGGCGCCGCGTCGGACCGCTTCGGCCGCGGCCCGGTGGTGCTGACCGGCATCGCGGTGGCGGCGTTCGGCGTGGCGCTGACCCTGGCGCATGTGCTGGCGCTGGTCATCGCCGGCATCGTGCTGCTGACCATCGGCTTCTTCATCGCGCACTCGGCGGCCAGCGCCTGGGTCGGCCGCCTCGGCGGACGCAACAAGGGCCATGCCGCGTCGCTGTACCTGCTGGCCTACTACAGCGGCGCCAGCCTGATCGGCTCGCTCAGCGGCGCGGCCTGGCAACACGGCGGCTGGAACGCGCTGGCCGCGTGTTGTCTGCTGTTGCTGGGCATCGCACTGGTTGCCGCGCAGGTAGTGCGCCGTGGCGCCGACGACAGCCGGCCGTACGGGCGTTTCGGTCCGCACCCGCCGCGCGGCGAATAGCGGACGGGAAATGGGGAGTGGGGAATAGGAAAGGGGTCGGAACAGAGCAAAGGCGATTGCCCGTGTTTTCCGATTCCCGATTCCCGTTTTTCCACTCCCGGCGTCATTGGCGTTTCACTGCACCGAGTAGCTCACCGACAGGGTCACGTTGGCATAGCCGCCGTTGCCGCCGAGCGCACGGATGAAGTAGCTGCCGGTCGCCGGCAGTGCCGTCTGCACGTTCTGCGTGGTGCCGTTGCGCACCGAGGCGAAGTCGGCATCGCTGCCGTCCGCACTGGGCGCGCGCGTGGCACGCACGTAGAGCTTGAGCTGGCCGCTGCCGCCCAGCGTGCGGATCTGCAGGTTGCGCGCGTTGAGCGGCACGTCCAGGCGGTACAACTGGCCCTGGCCGGCCGCGGCGGACAGCTTGCTCAGCGTGCCGCGGTCGACGTTGATGGCCTTGCCTTCCTCGCCGCCGCCATCGGCGCCGGCGGCACGCGCCGCGGCCTTCGCCGCGTTGAGGATGCCGACACCCAGGGGCAGCACCGGCTTGACCGGGAATTGATTGGAGGTCTGGGTCAGGATGTCGCGTATCTGCGTCGGCGACGGCACCGGGCGATTGGCGTTGAGCGCGGCGCTGATCGCCAGCGCGACCACGCCGGCGACGTGCGGCGACGCCATCGAGGTACCGGCATAGCCGGCATAGACCGATTGATCGGGGCCGTGCTTGCCGTTGTTGAGGGTGGACCAGATCAGGCCGGTGCGCACCGAGCCGGAGCCGCTGGCCGCGTCGTTGGGATAGACGCCGCCGCCCGGCGCCGACAGGGTGATGCTGTTGCCGTAGTTGGAATAGTGGGCGCGGCCGCCAGTGATGCCGGTGGCGGCCACGTTGATCACGCCCGGGCAACTGGCCGGGTTGAATCCGACCGCGTCGGCGTTGCTGTTGCCGGCGGCCACTACCACCACGCTGCCGCGCCCGATCGCGCTGGCGATGGCGTTGGCGGTGACCGTACCCTGCCCGCAAGAGCCGCCGCCGCCCAGGCTCATGTTGATGACCTCGGCCGGGTTCGCGTTGTCCGGCACGCCGTCGATGTGGCCGCCCGATGCCCAGACGATGGCGTCGGCGATGTCGGCGGTGGTGCCGCCGCAGTGGCCGAGCGCGCGGATTGGCAGGATCCTGGCGTCCGGGGCGATGCCGACCATGCCCACCCCATTGTTGGTGCGCATGGCGATGGTGCCCGCCACGTGGGTGCCATGCCAACTGCTGTCGCTCTGCTCGCCCGGCTGCGCGCAGCCGCCGTTGGCCGCCAGGTACTTGTCGTCTGTGGTCCAGTCGCCGGTGTCCCAGCCGCCGGCCACGCGCCCGTTGCTGGCCCGGCCCGACATCAGCGCGTCGCTGATGAAGTCGTAGCCGGCGCTGGCCAGCGAGGTGTCCAGATCGGGGTGCGCGGTGATGCCGGTGTCGATCACCGCCACCACCACGCCCTGGCCGGTCCCGTACTGCCAGGCCGGCAGCAGGTCGATGCCGCCGCGGTTGGCGTAGCCGGTGGTATCCGGCGCCAGCGTTTCCAGGTGGCCGTCCGGCGTGCGCAGGTGCCACTGCAACACGTAGCCTGGATCGTTGGGCGTGGCAACGGCCGTGGCGCTGGCCTGCGCGGTGCTGCGCACCGGCTTGAGCAGCAGGTTCGGTTCCACGTGCGCCACCGCCGGATCGGCCTTGAGTCTGGCCATCAGCGTCTCCAGCTGCGACTGGCTCAGGCGGCGGTCGGGCCGGACCAGATCGGCGCCGATCCCGAGCCGGCGCACCCGGCTCAGCGCCGGCGCGCTCTGCTGGTAGGTGCTCGACCACACGTTGACGGCGCTCGGTGCGGCCATGATCTGCTTCAGCTTGACGGCGGCGGCGGTCGCATCGCGGCGCTCGCTGCTGCCGTCGCGATAGGTGACGATCAGGCCGTCGTAAAGCTTGGACTGGCCGGGCGCGGCGGTGTCCAGGACGGAGAAGCGCGGGGCGGACTGCGCATGCGCGCCGGAGGCCAGCGCCACGCCCAGCGCCAGCGCCAGCAGGGTGCGGGGAAACGAGGAAATGTCGGTCATGTCTGGATCTCTACGGAAGGTCGGAAGGATGCGGAGGCAGTGCGCTGAGACGTGGCATCACCAACTGAAGCCGGCACCGGCGGAGACGCTCTTCTCGTTGCCGGAGAAGGCGCCGCCGAGCGAGACGCTGGCGCGGTTGCCGATCGCGCGCTGGTAGCCCACCGCCAGCGCGTTCTCGCCGCCTTGCGAACCGACGCCGACGCCGACCCGATTGGCGCCGGCCAGGCCGGAGGTGTTCGTCGCCATGCCGGCATAGGCCGCGCTGACCGCGCCCATCCGGTCGATGCGCCGGTCCATGTCCTGGAAGCGATGGTCGGTGTCGCTGCGTAGCTTGGTCAGGTTGTCGTCCCAACCGGCCATGCGGCTGTCGGTGTAGGCATTGGCGCTGCGCAGCGTGGCGCTGTCGCCGGCCTGCATCTGCGCGACGTTGACCGCATCGGTGGCGGCGCTGCCGGCCGCCACGTTGCTGATCTGGCGCTCGTTGCCGGCGCTGCCCACCGACACGGTATTGGCGCGGGTGGCGCTGGAGCCGCGGCCCAGCGCCACTGCGTTGTCGGCCGAGACCGAGGCGCCTTGACCCAGCGCGGTGCCTGAGGCGGCGGTGACGGTGGCGCTTTCGCCTACCGCCACCGCGTTGGTGGCGTTGGTGCTGATGCTGGCGTTGGCGCCGACCGCGGTGCTGCCGTCGGCATTGACCCGCGCATTGCCGCCTAACGCGGTGTCGTTGGGGCCGTAGGCCAGGGCATTGGCGCCCATCGCGGTGCCGTTGTGGCCGTTGGCGGTGGCCTCGGCGCCGACCGCCACGGCATTGGTGCCGGCGCCGACGCTGGGCCCGCCGCTGCTACCGTTGCCGATGGCCACGCCACCGCCGCCGCTCTGGGCAAGGCTGCCGACGCGGGTATCCAGTGTCGACAGCGCACCGTCCAGTGCCGACAGCGCGGTACCGACGCTGCCGTAGGTCTTGCCCTGGATCAGGTAGGCGCTGCCGCTGAGCGTGCCGTCGTCGCCGACCACGCTGCCGGCGCCGAGCGCGGTGGCGATGCTGCGCAGCTGCAGCACGTTGACCGCATCGGTGTCGGCGGTGCCGGCGGCGACATAGGTCAGCTGGCGCAGCGCGCCATTGGTGCCGAAGGCCACCGTGTTGTCGCGGTCGGCGACCGCGCCGGCGCCGATCGCCACGCTGTTGGCGCCGGTCGCGGCGCTGTTGTAGCCCAGTGCGACGCTGCCGGCGGTCAGCGCGGTGGCGCCGCTACCTAGCGCGGTCGCACCGGCCGCGTTGGCGCTGGCGATGGCGCCGAAGGCGCTGGCGTCCTCGCCATCGGCGAAGGCCTGCGCGCCGACCGCGGCGGCATTGTTGCTGGTGGCCACCGATTGGGCACCCAGTGCCAGGCTGTGGGTCGCGTCGGCATGGCTGTCGAAGCCCAGCGCGGTGCCGTAGTCGGACAGCGCCCAGCTGCCGGCGCCGATGGTCACCGCGCCCAAGCCATTGGACTGGGACGGGATGCCGGCGTTGCTGGCGCCGATCACCACGCTTTGCTGGCCGGACGAGGAAGCGTTGTCGCCGATGGCGATGCTGCCGGCACCGGTGGCCATGGCGCTGTAGCCCATGGCCACCCCGAAGAAGCCGGAGGCAGCGCTATAGCCGCCGTTGGCGATCGCACCGACGCCGCTGGCCTTGGCGGCATAGCCGAAGGCGCTGGCCTGTTCGGCTGCGGCAACGGCAGAGGTGCCGGCGGCGGTGGCGTAGTTGGCGGTGGCTGAGGAGGTGGCGCCGATCGCCGTGGCGCTGGCGCCGCTGGCGCTGGTGTTCCAGCCCAGCGCGCTGGCGTTGGCGGCGCTGGCGTTGGCGGCGGTGCCGAGCGCCAGCGCACCGAAGCCGGTACTCTGCGCGCCGGCCGCATCGCCGTAGGTGCTGCCGAAGAAGCTGCCGCCGATCGCGATCGCCGAGGTGCCGCTGGCTACCGCACCGTCGCCCATCGCGATGGCGGCGGCGTCGGATGCCACGCTGTGGTGGCCGATGGCGATGGCGAAGGCGCCGGACGCGTTGGCGCGTGCGCCCATCGCCACGGCGCGCAGGCCGGCGGCGGTGGCGACGTCGCTGCCGTCGTTCAGGCCCTCGGCCATGAAGTAACCCGTGGTGTTCTGGCTGCCGGGCTGCACCGGTGCGGAGGCATCCGCCTTGTCGGCGGGCTGCGCATCGCCGCTGTTTGCTGCTGCCGTGGTCGTGGCTGGCTGGGCGGCTGGCGTGGCGGCCGCGGGCGCATCGGCCGCGCTGGCGGCCAGCGGCGCCGCCGCCAGCAGCAACGCGACCGTCAGCAGGCTGTAAGGAGCGTGCGACAGAGTGGACGAAGAGCGTGTGCGGCGCGAGCGAACGAGCGTGTGCTTAACAGGCATGAGCGGTTCCATGGAAGCGCTGGGACGACGGTCCCGGCAATGGGTTTAGCCCCGATTAAGGCGGCAAGCCCGGCCGCCTTCAATGCCGGTAAATTCACGTCAACCTCACGGTAGACTCACCGACATGGGAGTCTGGGTGCGACGCATGCCACAAAATCTGCTGGTCCGGCTGTGGCGCCGGCATTGGACCTGGCTGCGGCGCGTTCCCATTGCCGATCCGGTCGACTGCCGCAACGCGCCTGCGCTGCAGGTGCTGTTCCTGTTCCTTGGCTGCGAGATCCCGCTCAACAAGCTCTACCACCTGCTGACCGCTCCGCAGATCCAGATGAGCGCCGGCCAGCTGGCGGTGGACGTGGGCACCGACGCGGCGATGTCGGTGGCCGCCTGGGCCGGGGTGTGGATGATCCGCCGCGGCCTGCTGCAACAGGCCGCCGCCGCGTTCATCGGCGTGGTGCTGTGCTCGGCGGTGGCGGCCAACCTGGCCTTCGGCTACCAGGTGCAGGCCTTCGATCCCTACCCGATGATGATGTTGACCCTGGCCGCACTGGTGATCGGGCGGCGCGCGCTGTGGGTGGTGTACCTGTGCATCACGCTGATCTTCTGGGCCGGCATGGAGAGCCCGTGGGGCCGCGACCCGCGCGGCACCCGCAGCCCGTTCCAGAACCTGCCGTCGCTGGCACTGAGCTACCTGATGATCACCCTGGTGCTCGATCGCACCGTGGCCGCGTTGCGCGAGAGCCTGTGGCGTGCGCGGCGCAGCGCCGCGCGGCTGCGGGTGGAGATGCGCGAGCGCGCGCAGGCGCAACAGCGGCTGTTGCATCTGCAGAAGATCGAGCTGGTCGGGCAACTGGCCAGCGGCGTGTCGCACGACTTCAACAACGTCCTCAGCGCGATCCTCGGCTATGCCGAGCAGCGCCACTGCGTGCACGAACTGGATTTCGATCCGCGGCGCGATGCGCTGGCGCTGGCCGACGCATTGGACGGCGTGGCGCTTGCCGCGCAGCGCGGCGTGGCGATCAGCCGCAAGCTGCTGAGCTTCAGCCGGCGCGAAGTGAGCGTACCCGAGCGCTTCGACGCCGGCGAGGCGCTGCACGGCATCCAGCCGATGCTGCGGCAACTGTTCGGGCCGACCGTGCGCTTGCAGTTGGACGTGGCGCCGGAACCGCTGCCGCTGTTCCTGGACCGCAGCCGGTTCGACCTGACCTTGCTCAATTTCGCCGCCAATGCGCGCGATGCCATGCCCGGCGGCGGCAGTTTCTCGATCTGCCTGCGCCGCGATGGCGCCTGTGCCCGCATCGAGATCGCCGATACCGGCATTGGCATGAGCGCGGACGTGCAGCGGCAGGCGTTCGAGCCGTTCTTCACCACCAAACCGGCCGGTCAAGGCACCGGCTTGGGGCTGGCGGTCGCCTTCGAAATGGCGCAGGAGGCGCACGGCAGCCTGGAGGTGCGCAGCACGCCGGGCGCGGGCAGCTGCTTCGTGCTGCGCCTGCCGCTAGCGGCGATCAGTGCTCCTGCGGCATGAGCAGGTAACCCTCGCCACGCACCGCCTTCAGCGGCAGCGCGACGCCGGTACGCCCCTGCACCTTGAGCCGCAGCCGGTGCAGCAGCGCGTCCAGGCGATGCGGGTCGACTTCCAGGCCGAGGTTGCCGCCGAGCATGCCGATCAACGCGTCGCGGGTGACCAGGCGTCCGCGCGCGCTCCACAGGCTCTGCACCACCTTGCGTTCGGAGCCGGTCAACGGCACCGCCTGGCCATCGGGCGAGAACAGGCACCAGCCATCGTCCTGCAGCTGCCATCCCTCCACCGCGTCGGGCGCCGCGGACAGCGGGCGCGACATGCGCCGGGCCACGCTGAACAGCGTGGCGGCCAGGATCTCGATCTCCACCGGTTTGATCAGATAGGAGTCCGCGCCCTGGGTCAGGCCGCGCACCAGATCCGGCTGCTCGCCGCGCCCGCTCAGGATGACGATGCCCAGCCCCGGGCGCCGCGCCTGCAGTTGCTCGGTCAAGGTGAAGCCGTCGCTATCTGGCAGGCCGATATCGAGCACGATCAGGTCGAAGCGGTGGTCGTCCAGCGCCGCCCACAGCGCCTGCGCGGTGCGCAGCGGCGTGACGTCGAAACCGTGCCGCTGCAATCCTGGCACCAGGACCCGGTCGCGCAGTACGTCGTCGTCCTCCAGCAGCGCCACCCGCAGCGGGGCGTTGGCGGTGGCGGCGATCGGCTGGCCTATCGGATCGGAAAATCTGCTCACGACGCGGAATCGGGATGGGCGGCATTCCTTGCGGAGCCATCGTGCGGCAGCGAGGCTGCGCGCAGCCGATGCACCCTGCCTGGGCTCGACAGTAGCCAGTTTCTGCAGCGCTTTCAATGCGTGGCGCGCTGCGGCTTCACGCGTATTCGGCGCCGCGCGCCGTCTTCGCGCGGCAGATGCCGCGCTGCGAAGCCGGCATGCTGGCGCTTGCGTTGCCGCGCGGCGGGCCCAAGATGGGAGTTATCGGGTCGCTGGCAGCGCATGTTCACGCCGCGCCAACGCAACCGCCCAAGGACACCGTACGATGCGCCAGACATTGCCGGATCACGCCCTGCCCATGCCTGCGCCGGCCGCTGCGGACGCCGCGCTGCACGCGTTCGTCGCGCGCCACCGGCGCCTGTTCGTGCTGACCGGCGCCGGTTGCAGCACCGATTCGGGCATCCCCGATTACCGCGACGCCGCCGGCGACTGGAAGCGCGCGCAGCCGGTCACCTACCAGGCCTTCATGGGCGAGCTGGCGACGCGGCAGCGCTACTGGGCGCGCAGCCTGGTCGGCTGGCCGCGCTTCGGCCACGCCCGGCCCAACGCCACGCATGCGGCGCTGGCGCAGCTGGAAGCGCGCGGCCAGGTCGAACTGCTGCTGACCCAGAACGTGGACCGCCTGCACCAGGCCGCCGGCAGCGCAGCGGTGATCGACCTGCATGGGCGCCTGGACGTGGTGCGTTGCATGGAGTGCGAACGGCGCCTGCCGCGCGAGGACTTCCAGCAACAGCTGCTGCAGCGCAATCCGCACTGGGCGACGCTGCAGGCCGGGCAGGCGCCCGATGGCGACGCCGACCTGGAAGACGTGGACTTCGCCGCCTTCGCGGTGCCGCCTTGCACGCAATGCGGCGGCGTGCTGAAGCCGGACGTGGTGTTCTTCGGCGAGAACGTGCCGCGCGAGCGCGTGGCCGCCGCCTTCGCGCATCTGCAGCAGGCCGATGCGATGCTGGTGCTGGGCTCGTCGCTGATGGTGTATTCGGGCTTCCGCTTCGTGCAGGCCGCGGCCAAGGCCGGAATGCTGATCGCCGCGGTCAACCTGGGCCGCACCCGCGGCGACGACCTGCTGAGCCTGAAGCTGGCCCAGCCCTGCGCGCAGGCGCTGGAGTTTCTGCTGCCGCCGGTGGCCGCGTAGCGCCCCGCGGCGCAGCGCGTTCCGAATCCGCGTACGAACTGATCCATCCGCAGTGGTTGATCGGCAGCGCCGGCAGGAGTGCAATGGCAACCTGCCCGCACTGCAGCGGGCGCCCCCACGGAACGCCACCTTGAGCCATCTGTTCTCGCCCCTCGCGCTGGGGCCGCTGTCGTTGTCCAATCGCATCGTCATCGCGCCGATGTGCCAGTACTCCGCCGAGCACGGCCAGGCCAGCGACTGGCACACCATCCACCTCGGCCAGCTGGCGCAGTCCGGCGCCGGCCTGCTGATCCTGGAAGCCACCGCGGTGGAGCCGCGCGGGCGCATCAGCTACGCCGATCTTGGCCTGTGGGACGACGCCACCGAAGCGGCGCTGCGCGGCGTGCTGGCCTCGGTGCGGCGCTGGTCGCCGATGCCGCTGGGCATCCAGCTCGCGCATGCCGGGCGCAAGGCATCCACCGCCAAGCCATGGCACGGCGGCGGCGCGATCGCGCCGGGGCAGCCGAACGGCTGGCAGACCGTGGCGCCGTCGCCGCTGGCCTTCGCCGAACACGGCACGCCGCCGCAGGCGCTGGACCTGGCCGGCATCGACGCCATCGTCGCCGCCTTCGTCGCCTCGGCGCAGCGCGCCGAACGGCTGGGCTTGGAGCTGATCGAGCTGCATGCCGCGCACGGCTATCTGCTGCACCAGTTCCTGTCGCCGCTGAGCAACCGGCGCGAAGACGCCTACGGCGGCAGCCTGGAGAACCGCATGCGCCTGCTGCTGCGCGTGCAGGCCGCGGTGCGCGCGGCGGTGTCGGCCTCGGTCGCGGTGGGCGTGCGCATCTCCGCCACCGATTGGGTCGAGGGCGGCTGGGACGTGGCGCAGAGCGTCGCGCTGGCGCAGGCGCTGCAGGCGCAGGGCTGCGACTATCTGCACGTGTCCAGCGGCGGCCTCGATCGCCGCCAGCAGATTCCGCTGGCGGCCGGCTATCAGGTGCCGCAGGCCGAGGCGATCCATCGCGCAGTGCGCATGCCGGTGATCGCGGTCGGCCTGATCACCGAGCCGCAGCACGCCGAGGCGATCCTGGCCGAGGACCGGGCCGACGCGATCGCGCTGGCCCGCGGCATCCTCTACGACCCGCGCTGGCCGTGGCACGCTGCTGCCGCGCTGGGCGCCAGGCTGACCCCGTCGCCGCAATACCTGCGTTGCGAGCCGCGTTCGGCACGCGGCCTGTTCGACGCCTGATGCGCGCGCGCTGCGCCGCGCAGGTCGCGGCATCCACCACGAATTGTGCAAGGAGTTGGCGATGAGCATCGGATTTCTTGGCCTGGGCACGATGGGCCAGCCCATCGCCCACAACCTGCTGCGCGCCGGGCATGCGCTGACCGTGTGGAACCGTAGCGCGGCCGCGGCGCAGCCGCTGCTCGAGGCCGGCGCGCAGCTGGCCGCGCAGCCGGCCGACGCGGTGCGCGGCCCGGTGCTGTTCTCGATGCTGGCCGACGACGCCGCAGTGCGCGAGATCCTGCTCGAGCGCGGCGCGCTCGACGCGCTGCCGGCCGGCAGCGTGCACGTCAACATGGCTACGATCTCGGTGGCGTTGGCGCGCGAGCTGAGCGCCCTGCATGCCGAGCGCGGCGTGGCCTACCTGGCCATCCCGGTGCTGGGGCGCCGCGACGTGGCCGCGGCCGGCCAGCTCAACCTGCTCGCCGCCGGCGACGCCGCCGCGCTGGCGCGGGTGCAGCCGCTGCTGGAAGTGATCGGGCGCAAGACCTGGTATTTCGGCGATGCGCCGGAGCAGGCCAACGCGGTCAAGCTGGCCGCCAACCTGTGCCTGGCCAGCGCCATTGGCACCATGGCCGAAGCCTCGGCACTGGTGCGCGGGCACGGCGTGGCCGCGGCCGATTTCCTGGGCATGCTCAGCAGTACCGTGTTCGCCGCACCGGCGTACCAGAACTATGGCGGCATGATCGCCGAGCAGCGCTACAGCCCGGCCGGCTTCAAGACCACGCTGGGGCTCAAGGACGTGCGCCTGGCCTTGAACGCCGGCGAGAGCCGGCACGTGCCGATGCCGCTGGCGGCGGTGCTGCGCGACCAGTTCATCGACGCGATCGCGCATGGCGACGGCGAGCTGGACTGGTCGGCGTTGGCCAAGGTCGCCGCACGCCGCGCCGGGCAGGCCTGAGCGCGCGCTCGGGCCACACCGCCGCGCGCGCTTCAGGCGCGCTTGTCGCGGCATGGTGCAGACTCCGTCGCTGCGCTTGAGCTGACCGTGTCCTTGCCGCTAAGGTGCGGCGGCCTGCAGGCGCATCACAGGAGGATGCCATGAGCCCGAATTCGTCCGATCCCGGCGCCATGACGCCCATCCAGCCGCCGCGCGCCGTCGCCCGCGACGCCGTGCTCGGCCCCGAGCATCCGGATCACCCCGACCACCTGCTGTACGCGCAGATCCGCGAAGGCGTGCACGCGCTGGATGCCGCCTGCGGGCGTGCGCCGGATGCGATCAGCGAGCGCATGGTGGCGCGGCTGCTGCCGCTGGCCAAGGAGTACGGTTTCGACCAAGTCGACCACGTGGTGCTGAGCCGCGAGCTGGGCGAGGTGGAGCAGGGCGAGAACGTGTTCCTGGTGCGCGGCGATCTGGACGACCCGGCGCATCTGCGCGCGCACATCACCACCCACGAAGCGGTCGGCATGTCGGTGGAAGACTCGCTGGCGCGGCTGGAGAAGGTCAACCGGCGCCTGGCGCTGCGCTTGCGTCCGGAGTGAGCGGGCATGGCGCGCGGGCGAGGCCGCCTGCCGCCAGCACGCCGATGCTGCAGCGCATTGCAGCGACGTCAGCCGCGACGAGTGAAGCGGTGCAGCTTCCTGTGCCGCAGAGCGTCGGGACTGAAGTCCCTCCCGCAGTGCACCCGGTCGGCTCACCGCAAGCCCCTGTAGGAGCGGCTTCAGCCGCGACCGGGCTCTACCGGTAAGGTTCGGTCGCGGCTGAAGCCGCTCCTACATTCGGCAAACATCTGGCAATACCCCCGCGCCATCCCACCCCCGATGCCCTGTCAACCTCCCTAGCCGACCATCCCATCGCAAGTCCCGAATCCCGAATTCTCCTCTATCATTGTCCGGATGCGCCCCGACTACATCCTGACCCTGTCCTGCCCGGACCGTACCGGCATCGTCTACCGCGTCAGCGGTCTGCTGTTCGAGCACGGTTGCAACATCCTCGACGCGCAGCAGTTCGGCGACGAGGAGAGCGGCCGTTTCTTCCTGCGCGTGCACTTCGACGTGCCTGCCGACGGCAGCGTCGCCGCGGTGCAGGCGCAGCTGGCGCCGCTCGCCGCCGACTACGCGATGGACTGGCAACTGCACGATGCGCGGCGCCGCGCGCGCCTGCTGGTGCTGGTGAGCAAGCAGGGCCATTGCCTCAACGATCTGCTGTTCCGCGCGCACAGCCGGCAACTGCGCGTGGACATCGCCGCAGTGGCGTCCAACCACGACGATTTCGCCGGGTTGGCGCGCTCCTACGCGGTGCCGTTCCACCACCTGCCGGTCGGCGCCGACAACCGCGCCGAGCAGGAAGCGCAGCTGCTGGCGCTGGTGGAACGCGAACGCATCGATCTGGTGGTGCTGGCGCGCTACATGCAGATCCTGTCGCCGACGCTGTGCGCCGCGCTGGCCGGTCGCGCGATCAACATCCACCACAGCTTCCTGCCCAGCTTCAAGGGCGCGCAGCCGTATCACCAGGCGCACGCGCGCGGGGTCAAGATCATCGGCGCCACCGCGCACTACGTCACCAGCGACCTCGACGAAGGCCCGATCATCGAACAGGACGTGGCCCGCGTGGACCACGCGATGACCCCGCGCGAACTGGTGCGCCTGGGCAGCGACACCGAATCGCTGGTGCTGGCGCGCGCGGTGCGCCGCCACGTCGAGCATCGCATCCTGCTCAACGGGCATCGCACGGTCGTTTTTCGGTGAGGCCTGGATGACCCGCCGAACGGCGGGTCATCCCGGTCGCTCAGCGCGCCGCGTTGGCGTTGATCGTCGCGTTGCGGCTGGCGTCCAGGGAGTGCGCCGGATCGCGCATCCCGGCGGTGTGGCATGGGCCGGTGGTGTGGCCGCGGTTGACCCCACCCGGTAGCTGCGCGTTGACCTGTTCGACCGCGCCGTCCTCCGGGTCGTCCAGCACCAGGTCCCAGGCCGCGTTGCAGTCCCCCGCCCGAGCAATATCGCCGCCGCCGCCGCGCGCAGTGCAGTGGAGCAGGGCAGTCTGTTTCCAGCGTCGGCGCATGAACCAGGCGCTGCGCGGCGATGTCCGCGCACGGACATGCCGTGCACGCGGCTGTTGCGATGCCCGGCGTGCAGCACGCCGGGCATCGTCGGCTCATCGCCGACTTACGCCGCCTGTGCCTGCTGCGCGCGCAGCTGCCGCGCCGCGGCCACCATCGCTTCCAGCGCGTTGCGCGTTTCCGGCCAGCCGCGGGTCTTCAACCCGCAATCCGGATTGACCCACAGTTGCTGCGGATCCAGCACTGCGCGCGCCTTGTCCAGCAACTGCACCATCTCCTGCGTGCTGGGCACGCGCGGCGAGTGGATGTCGTACACGCCCGGGCCGATCGCATTGGGATAGCGGAAGCGCACGAACGCATCGAGCAGTTCCATCCGCGAGCGCGAGGTCTCGATCGAGATCACGTCCGCGTCCATCGCCGCCACCGCCTCGATGATGTCGTTGAACTCCGAGTAGCACATGTGGGTATGGATCTGGGTGGCGTCGCGCACCCCGGCCGCGGCGATGCGGAAGCATTGCACCGCCCAGTCCAGGTACGCCTGCCAGTCGGCGCGGCGCAGCGGCAGGCCCTCGCGGATCGCCGGCTCGTCGATCTGGATCACGCCGATGCCGGCCGCTTCCAGGTCGCGCACCTCGTCGCGCAGCGCCAGCGCGATCTGCCGGCAGGTCTGCGCGCGTTCCTGGTCGTCGCGCACGAACGACCACTGCAGCACCGTCACCGGCCCGGTCAGCATGCCCTTCATCGGCTTGTCGGTCAGCGACTGCGCGTACTGGGTCCAGCGCAGCGTCATCGGCGCCGGCCGCTGCACGTCGCCGTAGATGATCGGCGGCTTCACGCAGCGCGAGCCGTAGCTCTGCACCCAGCCATGCTTGGTGAAGGCGAAACCGTCGAGCTGCTCGCCGAAGTATTCGACCATGTCGTTGCGCTCGAACTCGCCGTGCACCAGCACGTCCAGCCCGATCTGCTCCTGCGCGCGCACGCAGCGCTCGGTTTCGGCGGCCAGGAACGCGTCGTACTCGGCATCGCCGAGCTTGCCGGCCTTGTGTTGCGCGCGCGCCTGCCGCACCTGCGCGGTCTGCGGGAACGAGCCGATGGTGGTGGTCGGGTAGGCCGGCAGCCGCAGCGCCGCCTGTTGCGCGTCGCGCCGCTGCGGATATGGCGATTGCCGGCGTCCGGCGTCCTCGCTCAGCGCCGCCACCCGGCGTGCGACCTCGGGGCGATGCACGCGCGCCGAGGTACGCCGCGTGGCCAACGCCTCGCGCGCCTGGTCCAACTCGGCCTGCGCATGCGGCAATTCCTGCAGCGCGTCGGCCAGGGTGCGCAACTCCTGCAGTTTCTGTTTGGCGAAGGCCAGCCAGGCGTGCAGTTCGCGGTCCAGCGCCTTTTCCTGTTCCAGGTCCACCGGCACGTGCAGCAGCGAGCACGACGGCGCCATCCACAGACGCTCGCGGCCGACATGCCCGGCCGCGTAGCGCGCCAGGGTCAGCGCATTCTCCAGCGGCGTGCGCCACACGTTGCGGCCGTTGACCAGCCCCGCCGACAGCACGCGCCCGGCCGGCAACGCCTGCAGCACCGCGTCCAGCTGCGCCACGCCGCGCACCAGGTCCACGTGCAGGCCGTCCACCGGCAGCGCCGCGGCCAGTTCCAGGTTGTCGCCCAGCTCGCCGAAGTACGTGGTCAGCAGCAGCTTCGGCCGCGGCGCCTGGGCCAGGAACGCATAGGCGCGGCGATAGGCCTCGCGCGCGGCCTCGTCCAGGTCCAGCACCAGCGCCGGCTCGTCGATCTGGACCCAGTTGGCGCCGGCCGCGTCGAGTTGCTGCAGCAGTTCGGCGTAGACCGGCAGCAGGCTGTCCAGCAGCGCCCAGCGATCGCTGCCGTCCACGGTCTTGGACAGCAGCAGGAAGGTCACCGGCCCGATCAGCACCGGCCGCGTGGTGATGCCCAGCGCCTTGGCTTCCAGGAATTCGGCCAGCGGCTTGTCGCCGCGCAGGCGGAAGTGCTGGCGCCGCGCCAGTTCCGGCACCAGGTAGTGGTAATTGGTGTCGAACCACTTGGTCATTTCCAGCGCGTGCAGGTCCAGTCCGCCTTCCTGCGTGCCGCGCGCCATCGCGAAGTAGCCGGCCAGCGGATCGGCATCGGCCAGTGCGCGGTAGCGCTGCGGGATCGCGTCGACCAGGAACGCGGTGTCGAGCATCGCGTCGTACAGACTGAAGTCGTTGCTGGGCGGCAGCTCCACCCCGGCCTCGACCTGCAGTTGCCAGTGCCGCTGGCGCAGCTGCCGCGCCGTGTCGTGCAGGCTTGCCTCATCGGTTTCGCGGCGCCAGTAGCTTTCCAGCGCACGTTTGAGCTCGCGCCGCGCACCGATGCGCGGGAAGCCCAGGTTGGTCACGATCGTCATTTGCGTTTCCTCATTGCGGTCATAGGCATTGAGGAACGAAGGAACCGCGCGCCGTCCGCCCGTTCGCACGGGACGCCCGCCACGCCAGCGACCTTCGCCCCCGCGGGCGAACCGGCGCCACGCGGGCAGGCGGAAGAGCGCGGCGCGGCGCAAGGCCACGGCACGGCTTCCGGCCGCCTCCCCGCGGAGGTGCCAGGTCGAATCGGAGGACGCACAGGTCCTCCGGCCGGGGCCGGTATTCGGGCTGATGGACGAGCGCACCGTGCCGGCTGCGCGCCTACTGTCCGCCGCTTCCCAGGCCGGCATGCGCCGGCCCAGTGCCATTGACGGAGGTCGTTTCCATTCACCGCTGCGGGGCAGCTCCGGAATGGGCAGGCGCTTGCGGCGCCGGCCTTCACCGGATTCCCGTTTAAATCCATCCCTTCATCCGAATGAAGCGATGGATACCTTCGGCGAGCGCACGATAGGCTGGATGCGGCGGCGGGTCAAGCGCCAAGTGAATTCGCGGACGTTCACCGGCAGCATTCAGGACGAACGTGTAAGCTATTGATCCCAAAGCCTAATGATCTGACGCTTCCGCCAGCAGGCGACAGCGCAGCACCGCCGCGCCCGATGACGCTTCCGCTCCCGCCTTCCAACCTGCATGCGCGCTATGCCGCCTCCCTGCGCCTGTCCGTCGCGCCGATGATGGACTGGACCGACCGCCATTGCCGCGTGTTCCACCGGCTGCTGGCGCCGTCTGCGCGGCTGTATACCGAGATGGTGCACGCCAATGCGGTGGTGCTGGGCGATCGCGCGCGCTTGCTGGGCTTCGATGCGGTCGAGCATCCGCTGGCGCTGCAGCTCGGCGGCAGCGATCCGGCGCTGCTGGCGCAGGCGGCGCGGATCGGCCAGGCGTGGGGCTACGACGAGATCAATCTCAATTGCGGCTGCCCGTCCGACCGGGTCCAGGCCGGGCGCTTCGGCGCCTGCCTGATGCGCGAGCCGGCGCTGGTCGCCGACTGCGTGGCGGTGATGGCGCAGGCGGTGGACATCCCGGTCACGGTGAAGTGCCGGCTGGGCGTTGACCAGGACGACGACTACGAGGTCTTCCTCGCTTTCGTCGATCAGGTCGCCGCGGCCGGCTGCGGACTGTTCGTGGTGCATGCGCGCAACGCGTGGCTGCAGGGCCTGTCGCCGAAGGAGAACCGCGAGGTGCCGCCGCTGCGCTACGACTGGGCCTACCGGCTCAAGCGCGAGCGGCCGCAGTTGCAGATCGTTCTCAACGGCGGGCTGGCCGACGTGGATACAGCACGCGCGCAGCTGGACGCGGTGGATGGCGTGATGCTGGGCCGCGCCGCCTATCACGATCCCTATGTGCTGCACCGGCTGGACGCGGCCCTAACCGGCGCCACGCCGCGGCCGCGCGCCGAGCTGCTGCGCGCGCTGCGGCCCTATGTCGAGGCGCGCCTGGCCGACGGCGTCGCCCTCAAGCACATCGCCCGCCACCTGCTCGGCCTGTTCCACGGCCAGCCGGGCGGCCGCGCGTTCCGCCAGGTGCTCAGCGAGGGCGCACACCGGCCGGGCGCGGACTGGGCGCTGTTGGAACAGGCGTTGCTTGTGACCGAGGGGACGCCCCGCGTCGCGGCGTAGCGAGATGGGCACGCGTGGCGGTGCGCGCACGCCAGGCGTGCGCCGCTGCACAACGCAAGCTGTCCAGACGAATGCCGTGCTTCCCTTTCGGACGCCCGTTCAGTTACTTTGTTCAGCTTGTCGCGGCAGTCTGCACCGCCGCGGCAGAGGCGGCAGAGCCTTGCCGAGGCGGGGCCGGGCGCCGGCAGGGACAGCTCGCGGGGCTGGAAGCGGAAGTTCATTTCACTGAACGCCGCCGGCCGCTGCGGGAAAAGTTCAGATCGGATTCACCCCGAAAAATCAAGAATTTGGCACGATTTTGCGAAACCTCGGCTGCTGGCAGGGCTCAGTTTCACAAATTTTGAACGTTTCCGATCAGTCCGTTAGGATGCCCGCTCGTGACCTCGCCCACTCTCCGCCGCTACCGCACCGCCGCCGTGATCGCATTCGCGCTCATGGCCGTGGCCGACGGTTGGGCGCAGCAGCCGGGTCCGCCGGGCGTGCCGCCCATGGTGCCGCCCGGCGAGGCGGCCCGGCCGCGCGACTACAACGGCAGTTCGCTGTCCGACGCGGTGCGCCGGGTGCAGCGGTCCACCGGCGGACAAATCCTCGGCGCCGAGCGCGTACCGTTCGACGGGCGCGACATCAACCGCGTCAAGTACATGGATGGCCGCGGCCGCGTGCGCTACATGGACGATCCGCAGCCTGGCCGTACGGCGCCGCCGCGCGTGCCGCGCCCCAGCGACGCGCAGGAACCACCACGCGACGATAACCCCTGACCTGGATAGTCTGGTTCAGCTTGTCACACACTGCCCCGGCCGCCGGCCATCTGTAAGTCACTAGGGAGAGTTCATGCGTATCCTTCTGGTCGAAGACGAAGCCCCGCTGCGGGAAACCCTGGCCGCTCGCCTGAAGCGCGAGGGGTTTGCGGTGGATGCGGCGCAGGACGGCGAGGAAGGCCTGTACATGGGCCGCGAAGTGCCGTTCGACGTGGGCATCATCGATCTCGGCCTGCCGAAGATGTCGGGCATGGAGCTGATCAAGGCGCTTCGCGACGAAGGCAAGAAGTTCCCGGTGCTGATCCTCACCGCGCGTTCCAGCTGGCAGGACAAGGTCGAGGGCCTGAAGCAGGGCGCCGACGACTATCTGGTCAAGCCGTTCCACGTCGAGGAATTGCTGGCGCGGGTCAACGCGCTGCTGCGCCGCGCCGCGGGCTGGAGCAAGCCGACCCTGGAATGCGGGCCGGTGGCGCTGGATCTGGCCGCGCAGACGGTCAGCGTCAGCGGCAGCAACGTGGATCTGACCAGCTACGAGTACAAGGTGCTCGAGTACCTGATGATGCATGCCGGCGAACTGGTCTCCAAGGCCGACCTCACCGAGCACATCTACCAGCAGGATTTCGATCGCGATTCCAACGTGCTGGAAGTGTTCATCGGCCGCCTGCGCAAGAAGCTGGATCCCGACGGCGAGCTGAAGCCGATCGAGACCGTGCGCGGCCGCGGTTACCGCTTCGCCATCCCGCGCACCGAAGGCTGATCCCACGCGCCTGCGACAAGCACGCGAAGGACGCGACGGCGTGGTGGCACGGCCCAAGTGGTACAAGCGCTGGCGTCCGCGTTCGTTGCAGGCGCGCCAGCTGTTGGCCGCCAGCCTCAGCCTGGTGGCGTTCCTGGCCGCGGCCGGCTATGCGCTGGACCAGGCCTTCGCCGACACCGCGCTGAGCAACATGCGCGAGCGCCTGAAGAGCTACGCCACCGCCTACGCCAACAACGTCGACGTGGCGCGCGACGGCTCGCTGTACATCAACAACGACAAGCCGCCGCCGGACCCGCATTTCGACCGGCCGGGCAGCGGTCTGTACGCGCAGATCGTGCTGCCCAACGAGGGCTGGATCTCGATGTCCAGCGAGGGCCCGCTGCCGCCCAAGGGCGACATGCTCGAACCGCGCCAGGAAACCTTCGACGGTCCCTGGCCGATGACCCAGATCGACGGTAGCGAAGGCGAGGTCTATCGCTACGGCATCGGCCTGGCCTATGTGCGCCGCGACAAGGAAACCCCGGTCACCATCTACATCATGGAAGACACCCGCGCGCTGGGCGCGCAGCTGCGGGTGTTCCGCGGCCGGGTGTGGTTCAACCTCGGCGGCGCCGGGCTGATCCTGCTGCTGCTGCAGGCCTTCATCCTGCAATGGAGCCTGCGCCCGCTGCGGCGGGTGATCAACGAACTGACCAAGGTGCAGCGTGGCGAAGCGGTGCGCATGGGCGATCGCCATCCGCGCGAGCTGGAGCCGCTGACCGACAGCATCAACGCCTTCATCGAAAGCGAGCGCGAGAACCTGGACCGCCAGCGCAACACCCTGGCCGACCTGGCGCACAGCCTGAAGACGCCGTTGGCGGTACTGCGCACCCAGCTGGACAGCGGCAACGACGGCCCGGAGTTGCGCGAGGAACTGGACGCGCAGCTGCGGCGCATGAACAACCTGGTGACCTACCAGCTCAGCCGCGCCGCGTCCAGCGGCCACAAGCTGTTCTCCGCGCCGCTGCCGATCGAACCCAACGCCGAGGAGATCGTGCGCGGGCTGGAGAAGGTGTATGCGGCCAAGGGCGTGCTGTGCGAGTTCGACATCGAGCCGAGCGCGCGTTTCCACGGCGAACCCGGCGATTTGCAGGAACTGCTCGGCAACCTGCTCGAGAACGCCTTCAAGTGGGCGCGGCGGCGGGTGCTGTTGAGCGTGCGTCCGGCCCCGGCCGCCGGTAGCCGCCGCGCCGGCCTGGTGATGTCGGTGGAAGACGACGGCCCCGGCATCGCGCCGGACGAGGTCGCGCACATCCTGCAGCGCGGCGTGCGCGGCGACGAACGCGTGCATGGTCATGGCATCGGCCTGGCGATCGTGCAGGATCTGGTCAAGGGCTATCGCGGCGAGCTGCAGGTCAGCCGCTCCGAGGAACTGGGCGGCGCGCGCTTCCTGGTGACCATGCCGCCGGGCCTGTAGCAGCCGGTTCGTGCGCTTCAGGTGAATCCCGCGCAAACGCCGGCTGGGCTTCCGACATTCGCTTAACCCCTGGCGTAGACAGGCGCGGATACTGCATGGTTCGTCAAACCCGGTTTTTCCGTCCAAGGAGCGCCGCATGCCCGAGCCCCGGCATCGTCCTGTAGTGCGTCTGCGCGTGCACGGACGGCGTGCGTTGCGCACGGCGCAGCGGCTGCTGCTGTCGCTGCTGCTGGTGTTGTTCACCGTGGCCGCCATCGCCGGCAGCCAGAAGGTGCTCGAGCGCGACGATGCGCGCTGGCTGCAATCGATGACCACCGGCCTGGACAGCGCCAGCGTGTCGCAGCTACAGCACGATGGGCGCACGCGTTTCCTGCGCGATCAGTTGCAGGCCTCCAGCGGCGACGCGGCCCTGCCTGCGCCGGTGCGCGCGCAGCTCGATGGTTACGAGGCGCTGCATATACCGGTGCAGGAACTGCTCAAGCAACTGGATACGCGCCAGCAGTACATCAAGGCGATGCCCGACGGCGATGCCAAGGTTGCGGCGAAGAAGGCGCTGCAACAGCGCGCCGATGCGCTGCTGGCGCAGGCGCGGCAGGCGCAGCTGCTGCGCGCGGTGTATTCGCGCGACCAGTTGCGCGAGCAGATGGCGTGGTTCTGGCTCAACCACTTCAGCGTGTTCGCCGACAAGGGCCGCCTGCGCTGGACCGTCGCCGACTACACAGACAACGCGATCCGCCCGCACGCGCTGGGCAAGTTCTCCGATTTGGTGATGGCGAAGCTGCAGAGTCCGGCCATGCTCGAGTATCTGGACAACGCGCAGAACGCCAAGGGCAAGGTCAACGAGAACTACGCGCGCGAACTGATGGAACTGCACACGCTGGGCGTGGATAGCGGCTACAGCCAGCACGACGTGCAGCAACTGGCGCTGATCCTCACCGGCGTCGGCATCGCCCCGCCCAACCGCGATGCGCCGCCGAAGCTGCCGCCGCCGCAGCAGGCGCAATACCTGCGCCGCGGCGCGTTCGAATTCAATCCGGCGCGGCACCAGCCCGGCGATAAGACCCTGCTCGGCCAGCGCATCGCCGGCGGCGGTTTCGACGAAGTCGAGCGTGCGGTGCAGCTGATCGTGCGCCAGCCGGCGTGCGCGCATTTCGTGTCGCGGCGCCTGGCCGAATACTTCGTCGCCGACGATCCGCCGCCGGCGCTGGTGGAGAAGATGGCGCGCACCTTCCAGCACAGCGATGGCGACATCGCCGCCGTGCTGCAGGTGCTGTTCACCGCGCCGGAAATGGCCGCCGGGGCGCCGCACAAGTTCAAGGATCCGTACCGCTTCCTGGTGTCGTCGCTGCGCCTGGCCTACGACGGGCAGACCATCGTCAATCCGCAGCCGCTGCTGGGCTGGCTGAGCCAGATGGGCGAGCCGAGCTATGGCCGGATCACCCCCGACGGCTGGCCGCTGCAGTCCAGCGCCTGGAACAGTTCCGGGCAGATGGCGCAGCGCTTCGAGATCGCGCGCGCGATCGGCGGCGGCAACACCCAGTTGTTCACCAGCGACGGCCAGCAGGGCGGCGGTTTCCCGCTACTGACCACGCCGCTGTACTACCAGGCGATCGCACCGCAGCTCGGCGATGCCACCCGCAAGGCGCTGGCGCAGGCGCGCTCGCAGCAGGAGTGGAATGCGTTCCTGCTGGCGTCGCCCGACTTCAATTACCGCTGATCCGGCCCATAGCGTTGGGCGCGGCGATCGGCGCTGCGTCCAGCGATCACGGAGGTCCCTGCCATGCACCGTCGCCACTTCCTGTTCGCCTCCGCCACCGCCGCGGCGAGTCTGCCGTTCGCCGGGCGCCTGTTCGCCGCGCCGGCGCCCTCGCCGCGGCTGCTGGTGGTGTTCCTGCGCGGCGGCTACGACAGCAGCAACCTGCTGATTCCCTACGCCAGCGATTTCTACTACGCCTCGCGGCCGACCCTGGCGATCGCGCGGCCGGATCCGGCCAATCCCAACAGCGTCATCGCGCTGGACGCGCAGTGGGGCCTGAACCCGCGGCTGCGCGACACCTTGCAGCCGATGTGGAATGACAAGCAGCTGGCGTTCGTGCCGTTCGCCGGCACCGACGACCTGTCGCGCAGCCACTTCGAAACCCAGGACAGCATCGAGGCCGGGCAGCCGGCCGGACAGCGCAGCGACTACCGCTCCGGGTTTCTGGCGCGGCTGTCGCAGGTGGCCACCGGCACTCCGGCGATCGCGTTCACCGATTCGCTGCCGCTGAGCTTCCAGGGCGGCGGCGACATTCCCAACCTGTCGCTCAAGCGCAATCCCACGCCGGCCTTCGACCAGCGCCAGGCCGGGATCCTGGCGCAGATGTACCAGGGCACGAGCCTGGCCAGCGCTGCGCACGAAGGCCTGGCGCTACGCCAGCAGGTGTCGCAGGCGCTGCAGGACGAAATGCAGCAGGCCAACCGCGGCGCCGCCAGCGCGCGCACCTTCGCCGAGGAGACCCGGCGCATCGCCACGCTGATGCGCGAGCGCTACCGGCTCGGCTTCGTCGATGTCGGCGGCTGGGACACGCACGTCAACCAGGGCAGCACCGACGGCCCGCTGGCGACCAATCTGGGCAACCTGTCCGAGGGCCTGGCCGCCTATGCCGAGGCGCTGGGACCGGAATGGCGCAACACCGTGGTGGTGGTGCTGTCCGAGTTCGGCCGCACCTTCCGCGAGAACGGCGACAAGGGCACCGACCACGGCCACGGCACCACGTACTGGGTGATGGGCGGCGCGGTCAACGGCGGCCGCATCGCCGGCGAGCAGGTCGCGGTGAGCAAGGACACGCTGTTCCAGGATCGCGACTATCCGGTGCTGACCAACTACCGCGACCTGTTCGCCGGCCTGCTGAGCCGCATGTGGGGCCTGTCGCCGGCGCAATTGCAGCAAGTGTTCCCGCAGGCGCATGTGCGGGATCTGCAACTGGTGTGAGAGGCGCGGTATGGCCTTGCACGAACAACGGTGCGCGGGCTGGGTGCAGGGTGGGGGGCCTCGGCGTCGATGCCGTTCGATGCAGCGAGGTCTACCGCTCCGTTCGTCGCGACTGAAGCTGCTGCCACAATTAATGGCTTGCAGCGAGCTGGCGGGGTGTACTGCGGGAGGGACTTCAGTCCCGACTGTTTCCGAGGCCGGATAGTTGGATGGCTTCGTTCGTCGCGGCTGAAGCCGCTCCTACAGGAAGCTTGCTGCCGACTCGCCGTGTGCACTGTAGGAGCGGCTTCAGCCGCGACAGGTTGCCCAAGCCGCTGCGATCCCCGGCATTTTCGTGGTCCACCCGTCACGATGGTTTCTGAAGCCCGGCAACCGGACGGCGCCGCGCGTGGCGACTGAAGTCGCTCTCACAATCAATGGTTTGCAGCGAGCCGGCAGGGTGCACTGTGGGAGGGGCTTCAGCCCCGACGCGGGAACGCTGCATGCGTAAGTGCCGCTGCGCCGCGCGCCGCGGTGCATGTGATCGACCGGCCTGCCGGCACGCGCATGCGATGATGCCGGCGTACCCGCCAGATTCCCGGTGTGCCTATGGCTTTCGACGCGTTCGCCCTGATCCTGGCCATGTTGGCGCTCGGCATGCTGTTCGCGCGCCTGCGCGCGCTGCCGCCCAACACCACCGATGTGCTCAACCGCGTGGTGCTGTACCTGTGCCTGCCGGCCTCGGTGCTGCTCTACGTGCCGCGCCTGCAGCTGGACCTGGCCCTGCTCGGGCTGATGCTGACGCCGTGGCTGCTGACCGGCGTCACCGTGCTCGCGGCGCTGGCGTTGCGCCGGCCGCTGCGCCTGCACCGCGACCAGTACGCGGTCCTGCTGCTGTGCGTGGCGTTGGGCAATTCCAGCTTCATCGGCTATCCGATGGCGCGCGCGCTGCTCGGCGAGGCGGCGCTGCCGTATGCGGTGGTCTACGACCAGTTCGGTACCTTCGTGCTGCTGTCCAGCTTCGGTCTGTATGTGCTGGCCCGCTACAGCGGCGAGACGCCGCCAACGCCGCGGCAGACGCTGCTGCGCATGGCCCGGTTCCCGCCGCTGTGGGCGCTGGCGTTCGCGCTGACGCTGATGCCCAAGCAGCCTCCGGCATGGATCGCCTCGGGCCTGCAGCACCTGGCCGACGCGATGTTGCCGCTGGTGATGCTGGCGGTGGGCTTCTCGATCCAGCTGCGGCTGCCGCGCGAGGAACTGAAGCCGCTCGCCGCCGGCCTGCTGTTGAAGCTGCTGCTGTTGCCGGCGCTGGCCTGGCCGCTGTCGTGGGCGCTGGGCCTGCGCGGGCAGCTGCTGCAGGCCAACGTGCTCGAATCGGCGATGCCGACGATGATCACCGCCGCCGCGCTGGCGATCTCGCACCGGCTGGCGCCGCGGCTGGCGGCGGCGCTGGTCGGCTACGGCATCCTGCTGTCGCTGGTCACCTTGCCGGCCTGGGCGTGGCTGCTGGGGGCGCTTCCGTAAGCAAGGGGTGCAACCGCGGCCGGGGCGTTACCGGCAATGCCAGGTCGGGATTGAATCCCTCCTGCAAAAACGCGGCTCCTCAATCCGCCGGCACCGCACGCGCGCGCGCCCACTCGCGCGGCGCCTGCACCTGTTCGGCCATCATCACCGACAGCGGCCGCGTGCCGCGCAGTTCCTGCAGCAGCTCGCTCATGGGCGATCCGTTGCCGTGGGGCCGCCACGATAGCAACGCGCTGGCCCGCCCGCCACGCGTTGACTACCGGCCAACGTGGGGCCGGTGTACGCTGCGGCCTCTTCTTCCGGAAGCGAGGCGCGCATGAAGACGATCCTGGTGGCCGGCTCCAAGGGCGGCGTGGGCAAGACCACGATTGCCACGCACCTGGCCGCGTACTACGCGCTGGCCGGCAAGCGTACGGTGCTGGCCGATGCCGATCCGCAGGGCTCCTCGACCCGCTGGGCCGAGCGCCGCGCCGGCCTGGACAGCGCGGTGCTGCCGATCGACGCCAGCCGCAAACGCAACTGGCGCGCGGCGCTGCCGGACGACACCCAGCGGGTGATCATCGACGGCGCCGCCGGCGCCATGGCCGAGGATCTGTCCCAGTTCCTGGACGAGGCCGATGCGGTGGTGGTGCCGGTGATGCCGTCGGCGCTGGACATCGAGGCCACCGTCGGCTTCCTCAACACCCTGGCCAAGGTGCCGCGGGTGCATCAGCGCAAGTTGCCGGTGGGGTTGGTGATCAACCGCAGCAAGCCGTGGACCCACGCCGCGCAGCAGGCGTTGGAGATGCTCGGCGGCTGGCCGTATCCGGTGCTGGCGCAACTGCGCGACAGCCAGGCCTATGTGGTGCTGGTCGGCCTCGGCCGCAGCCTGTTCGACTACCGTTCTGCCCAGGTGCGCGATCACCAGCAGGACTGGGAACCCTTGCTCAAGTGGCTCAAGAAGGCCTGACCGATGACCATCGTCCTGCGTGAAGTAATCCTGCTGCGCCATGCCCATGCCGAACCGGCCGATACCGGCCAGGCCGATGTCGACCGGCCGCTGTCGCCGCACGGCCTGGCCGAGGCCGAAGCCGCCGGGCGCTGGCTGGTGGAGCAACGGCTGGTGCCCGACCGGGTGCTGTGCTCGCCGGCGCGGCGCGCGCGCGAAACCCTGGAAGCGGTGCTGGAGCTGACCGGCTATGTCGAGCAGCGCCTGGAGCCGCGGGCCTACGAGGCCACCTCCGGCACCCTGGCCGCGCTGCTGGACGATCACCGCGACGTCGAGCGGCTGCTGCTGGTCGGCCACAACCCCGGCCTGGAGCAGCTGGCGGCGCTGATGCACAGCGGCCAGTCCGGCGACTACCGCGGCATGCCCACCGCCAGCGTGGTGGTGCTGACGGTGCCGCAGGACGCGGCGATCGAACCCGGCGTGGCGCAACTGACCGCATTCTGGTGGCCCTGAACGCACCGCGCCGGCACCTGCGCCCGGCGCTGTGCACCGCGCTGCTGTCGCTATGCCTGCTGCCGGGCTGGAGCAACGCGCAGGCGCCGCCGCTGGCGCTGGGGGAACACGCCCTCGATCCGGCCCAGTCGCGCTTCGGTTTCGAGATCCGCACCCGCTTCGGGCAGCGCATCGAGGGCTTCTTCCCGCGCTTCGAAGGCACCGTGGAGATGCTGCCTGACGGCCGCCACCAGGTGCGCCTGCGCCTGTTCACCGCCTACGTGCAGATTCCCGGCAAGCCGCGCTACTCCGGCTGGATGCGCGGCGAGGATTTCTTCGACGCCGAACGCTTTCCGACCGTCTCTTTCGATTCGCAGCCGTTCTCCCCGGCGCTGCTGACCACGGGCGGTGCGCTGGTCGGCACGCTGAGCATCCGCGGGGTCGGCCATACCGAGACGCTGACCCTGATGCCGGCGGCGTGCAGCCGCCCAGGCTATGATTGCGACGTGATCAGCCGCGGTACGGTTCTGCGTGGACGTTATGGGATGGATAAGTGGGATCTGGCCTTGAGCGATCGGGTCACCTTCGTGCTGCGCGCACGGCTGACGGCAGCGGACGCTCCGTGACATTGCTGCTGCGGGTCCTGATGCTGACGGCGCTGCTGCTCGGCAGCGGTTGCGCGAGCCTGTCGCAGGCCGAGCACGGCCGTGCGGTGGCGATCGCCGAGGCCGCGCGCGACGGCCGCGTCGACTGCACACAACGCGATCACTGCGCGCTGGCCTCGCCGCTGCGCGCGCTGGCCGGCAAGGCCTTCGCCGAGTCCGCCAGCGGCGCCGCGCCGCGCCACTACGCCACTATCCTGGACCACGGCGAGGAAGCGCTGGTGGCGCGGATCAACCTGATCCGCAGCGCCAGCCGCAGCATCGACCTGCAGACCTACATCTTCGACAAGGACGACAGCGCGCGGCTGGTGATGGACGAGCTGCTGGCCGCGGCGCGCCGCGGCGTGCAGGTGCGGGTGCTGATCGACCAGCTGTCGGCGATCTCCGACCTACAGATCCTCGGCGCGCTGGCCGGCGCGCACCAGAACTTCTCGCTGCGCATCTACAACCCCACCTTCGGCCTGGCCAAGCCCAACTACCTGCACTACGCCGCCAGCGTGCTGTGCTGTTTCCGCCACTTCAACCAGCGCATGCACAACAAGCTGCTGGTGGTGGACGACGCGATCGGCGTGGTCGGCGGGCGCAACTACCAGGACGACTATTACGACTGGGACAGCGAGTACAACTTCCGCGACCGCGACGTGCTGGTGGCCGGGCCGGTGGCGCGCACCATGGCCGCCAGCTTCGACGCCTACTGGGCGGCGCGGCGCAGCGTGCCGGTGGCGCGGCTCAACGACGTCGGCAAGTTGCTGTTGCGCGACGGCGTGCCGCAGCTGCCGCCCGCCCAGTTGCTGCACCCGCAGCGGGTGCAGCGGGTGAGCGAGGAGGCCGCCGATCCCGCCTTCGTCGAGGACGCCTTCGTGCTGCCGGCGCTGCCGGTCAGGCACGTGGACTACGTCGCCGACCTACCGCAGAAGCATCGCCGCGAGCACGGCCCCAAGGCGATCTCGACCGCACCCAGGCTGGACAAGCTGATCGCCGAGGCGCAGCAGGAGATCATCCTGCAGACGCCGTACCTGGTGCTGTCGGATCCGGCGCAGGCGATCTTCCGCGACCTGCGCAAGCGCGCGCAGCCGCCGCAGGTGATCGTGGCCACTAACAGCCTGGCCAGCACCGACAACCCGGTGGTGTATGCGCTGTCGTACAAGTACAAGCGCCGCAACCTGCGCGAGCTGGGCTTCGACATCTACGAGTACAAGCCGTTCCCGCTGGACGCGCCGGTGGACTACGCCAACCTGCTGCCTGCGCCGCTGCAGCTGCCGGACGCCGGGGAGGCCGGCGGCCGCAATCCGCTGATCGGCGGCAGTGCCGCCGGCAGCAATGCGCGCAGCGGCCGCAGCTCGGTGCTCGGCAGCGGCGGACCCTCCGGCAGCAGCCGTCGCGCCGACGGTAGCCAGGTCGATCGGCGCGTGCTGCGCACCGAGACCCGGCCCTCGTTGTTGAGCCGCCGCGTCGCCAACCGGCCGCTGCCGGTGACCCGCGACGGCGCGCGCATGGGCCTGCACGCCAAGTCGCTGGTGGTGGACCGGCGCGTCGGCGTGATCGGCACCCACAACTTCGATCCGCGCAGCGAGACCTACAACACCGAGGGCGCGGTGATCATCGACGACCCGGCCTTCGCCCAGGCGCTGGCCGCCAGCATCGGCCGCGACATCGAGCCGGAGAATTCGTGGACGGTGGCGGCGCGGGTCAAGCCGCCGCTGCTGTCGGGCCTGAACTACAGCATGGGCAAGGCCTCCGAGGCGCTGCCGGTGCTGGATTTCTGGCCATGGCGCTACGCCACCAACTACGCATTCCAGCCCGGCCCCGAATGCCCGGCGCCGCTGACCCGGCGCGATCCCGGCTTCCACCGCTGCTACAGCGCGGTCGGCGACTTCCCCGAGGTCAACGTCGGCCCGAAGTGGCTGCTGGTGCGGATGCTGACGGCGTTCGGCTCGGGCCTGGTGCCGATTCTTTGAGAGGCCGGGACTTGGGACTCGGGATCGGGGACTCGGAAAATCGCGTGGGCCGGAGCCGGAGCCGGAGCCGGAGCCGGGGCCGGGGCCGGGCCGCAAAGGCGCAAGGGCGCAAGGGCTTGATGCATCGCTTCCGATCGCCGATGCCCGGCTGCGGGCCAGGCTGCCTGAAGCTGGCGTTCCAGGACTCTGGTGGCGGAGCGATTGCCGACGGGCGCAGGCGTGCGTGGCGCACCGCATCGCCCGCGGTACCGTTTGACGTTAGGCTGGCGCCCTCCTCGTCCACGGACCCTGCGCGATGACCTTCCGCGAACCCGTCGATCTCGCTGCCCTCAACGACGCCGCCCGCGACACCCTGATCGCGCACCTGGGCATCGTCTTCACCGAAGCCGGGCCGGACTGGCTGCGCGCGACGATGCCGGTCGATGCGCGCACGCGGCAGCCGTACGGGCTGCTGCACGGCGGCGCCTCGATGGTGCTGGCCGAAACCCTGGGCAGCGGCGCCGGCAACCTGTGCGTGGAAGCAGGCCAGCTCTGCGTGGGCATGGAGATCAACGCCAACCACCTGCGTTCGGCTCGCACCGGCACGGTGACCGGCACCGCGCGGCCGCTGCACCTCGGCCGCACCAGCCAGGTCTGGGAGATCCGCATCGAGGACGCGGCCGGCAAGCCGGTCTGCGTCTCGCGGCTGACCCTGGCGGTGATCGCAGGCAATTAGCGTGCGCTCAGTCGCAACCGTCTTCATGCTGACACAATAGGGTGCTTCCCTCCCGGCTTCCGGTACCCTGACCAGAATGAGCGAGTTCTCCTCAACCGCCCCGCACCACCACGGTGGGGCGCTGCGCTGGGTCCGTTACGGCTACCGCCTTCCGCTGCTTGCGCTGCACGTGTTACTGTCGTTGCCGTTCCTGCTGGCGTGCATGGCGCTGTCGCCCGGCCGCGCCGGCGTCGAATCGTTCGGCGACCGTGTGGTGTGCTGGTGGTCGACCTGGCTGCTGCGCATCTTCGGCCTGCGCGTGCGCCGGGTCGGCACGCCGCTGCCCAATCCGGTGCTGTTCGTGGCCAACCACGTCAGCTGGATCGACATCGTGATGCTGCACAGCCAGCGCATGATGGGCTTCGTCGCCAAGCGCGAGATCGCCGGCTGGCCAGTGGTCGGCTGGCTGGCCACGCGCGGGCAGACCATCTTCCACCAGCGCGGCAACACCGAATCGCTGGGCGGGGTGCTGCAGGCGATGCTGGAACGGCTGCGCTCGGGGCGCTCGGTCGGCGTGTTCCCGGAAGGACGCACCCGCGGCGGCCACGATGTCGGCCCGTTCCACGCGCGCATTTTCCAGGCCGCGGTGGAGGCCGAGGTGGCGGTGCAGCCGGTGGCGGTGCGTTACGGCGCCGGCGGCTCGGCGCAGACGGCGATCGCGTTCGGCCCTCACGAGAGCTTCTTCACCAATTTCCTGCGCCTGCTCGGCGAGCCGGGCACGGTGGCCGAGGTGCACTTCCTGGAGCCGATCCGGCTGCAGGACGTGGAAGGCCGCCGGCGCATCGCCGAGATCGCGCGCGCACGCATCGTCGCGGCAATGGCGCAACGCTGAACCATGGAACACTGCGGCCCGCGCGATTTGATCCATTGCTCCACTCGCCCGGGGCAAGCTCGCTGCCGATGATGAATGCCGCCGACTACCTCCCCCCGCGTTGGCTGCGCAACCCGCACCTGCAATCGGTGCTGGGCTCCAGCGCCCTGCGCGTGCGCCGCGGCGAACAGCTGCTCGCCGCCAGCGGCGCGACCACCACCTCGCACATCCTCGATGGCGGCGACGGCGTGCGCCTGCAGGGCTGGCTCAGCGCGCCGGCCGGTACCGAGCCGCGCGGCACCGTGTTGCTGCTGCACGGCTGGGAAGGCAGTGCCGACTCCGGCTACATGCGCCTGACCGCGGCGCAGCTGCTGGCGCGCGGCTACCAGGTGTTCCGGCTCAACTTCCGCGACCACGGCGGCACCCACCACCTCAACGTGGACCTGTTCCACTCCGAGCGCCTGGACGAAGTGGTCAACGCCGCCGGCGACCTGTGGCGGCGCTTCCCGGCGCCGACGCTGCTGGCCGCCGGCTATTCGCTGGGCGGCAACTTCGCCTTGCGCTTGGCACTGCGCGCGCCGGCCGCTGGCCTGCCGCTGCAGCACGTGGCCGCGGTGTGTCCGCTGCTGGATCCGGCCACGACCATGCAGCGGATCGAGAACGGCCCGCAGTTCTACGACTGGTATTTCCGCCGCAGGTGGCGCGAGTCGCTGCTACGCAAGCGCGAACTGTTCCCCGAGCGGCACGGTTACGACGACGCCACGCTGGCGCTGGACATGCGCAAGCTGATGGGCTGGCTGGCGCAGCGCCACGCCGGTTTCGCCAGCCTGGACGCGTACTTCGAAAGCTATTCGATCGCCGGCGAGCGCCTGCGCACCCTGAGCGTGCCGGCCGACATCCTGATGGCCGAGGACGACCCGGTGATCCCGCTGGACGATTTCCGCAACCTGCGCCTGCCGCCCCTGGCGCGGCTGGAAATCGCGCGCTGGGGCGGGCACTGCGGCTTCATCGAGAATGCGCGCGGCGACGGGTTCGCCGAGCGCTGGGTGGCCGAGCGCCTGACCCACGGTCTGCCCGCCTGAGCCAGGGCCTGTCGCGGGTGCCAGCGCAGGCCGCGCCGGGCGTGGCCCTGCCGATTGGGCCTGGCAGACCCCCAGTCGGTACCGCGCAGCTCGACCTGACCGCCAGCGGGGCGCTGCGCCACGCAGCCGGTCTGCCACACCCTCGCGAACGGGTGACAGGCCTGGCGCGTTCCAGCGCAGGCCGTCCGGGCGCGCCCGCTACAATGCCGGTTTGCCGCGAGCCGGACCCTCATGCAAGAGCAAATTCTCGACGCCCTGCGCCGCCAGGCCGACGCCGACGCGCTGCGCATCGCCCAGGCCTGGGTGGCCGATGCCGCCGCCGACGCGCAGGCGCACCGCTGGCTTGCGTTGGCGCAGCAGCAGAACGACAACACCGCTGCCGCGCTGCACAGCATCGACCAGGCCATCGCGCTGGCGCCGGAAGACGCCAGCCTGCACCTGCTGCGCGCCGGCCTGCTGCTCAGCGGCAACGACATCGCCCAGGCCGAAGACGCGCTGGCACGCACCGCCGCGCTGGATCCCAACCAGTTCCTGGCCTACGTGATGCGCGCGCACCTGGCGCTGGGCCGCGGCGACCTGGACGAAGTGGAGCGGCTCAGCCGCACCGCCGCGCGCCTGGATCCGGACCATCCGCAACTGCTGTGCCTGGACGGCATGCTGGCGCTGCGCCGCGGCGATGCCGATCGCGCGCTGGCGCTACTATCGCGCGCCAGCAAGGCGCTGCCCGACGATCCGCGCTTGCTGTACGCGCTCGGTTTCGCCTACCTGGACAAGCAGCACCTGGCCTTCGCCGAAACCGCGTTCCGCCGCGTCGCCACGCTGACGCCCGGCAGCAGCGCGCTGATGGCGCTGGTCGCGCAGCTGGCGCACCGCCAGGGTCGCCTCGACGACGCCATCGCGGCGCTGGACGCGGTGCTGGCCGATCCGCGCAGCGACACCGCCGGCATGCGCCGGCTGGCGGGCGAATACGCCTTGCAGGCCGGGCGCCCGGCCGATGCGCTGGAGCACCTGCGGCGCGCGCTGGGCGCCGCCCCCGCCGATCGCCGCACCCTGCATGCGGCGCTGATCGCCTGGCAGCGGCTGGGCGCGGTCGAAGATGCCCGCGCCACCCTGGAAGCGGCGCTGGCCACCACCACCGATGCGCACGACCTGTGGCTGGCGCGGCTGGCGCTGGAGCCGGTCGGCGGCGCCGAGGCGCGCGCGCTGATCGCACGCTGGCAGGCGGCGATGCCGGGCCACGTGCCGGCGCTGGAAGCGCAGCTGCGGGTGCACGACATGGCCGGCGAGCGCGATCAAGGCGAAGCCGTGGCGCAGCGCATCGTGGCGCTGGAGCCGGGCCGCATCAGCGGCGAGGAACGCCTGGTCGAAGCGCTGCTGGAACGCGGCGAGCACGACGCGGCCATCGCCCACGTGCGTGGCCTGATGCAGCGCATGCCCGAGACCGAGCAGAGCGTGTTGCGGCCGTGGCTGGCGGCGGTGCAGGACCGCGCCGGGCGCCCGGCCGAGGCGCTGGCGACCTGGCTGGCGTTCCACCAGGAACAGCTGCCGCAGCGCCTGCCGCTGCCGCCGCTGGGCCAGGCCCCGGCGCAATGGCCGGCGCTGGCCGAGATCGATCCGCAGGTGCGGGCGCGGCCGTTGTTCGTGTGGGGCGCGCCGGGCAGCGGCGTGGAGCGGGTGGTCGCGTTGATGGACGCGGCCAGCCAGGTGCTGCGCAGCGACCGCTTCGGCGCGCAGCCGCCCACCGACGGCTTCCAGCGCTACCGCAGCGTCACCGAACTGGACAGCGGCGAACGCGACGGCGCGGCGCTGATCGCCGAGTGGCGCGCGCAGCTGCCGGCGCGCGGCATCGACGACGGCAACATCGTCGACTGGTTGCTGTGGTGGGACAACGCACTGCTGCGCGCGCTGCGCCCGCAGCTGCCGGAAGGGCGGCTGCTGATCGCGCTGCGCGACCCGCGCGACATGCTGCTGGACTGGCTGGCCAACGGCGCCCCGGCGCCGCTCGGCCTGGCCACCGCGGAGGCCGGCGCGCACTGGCTGGCGGCGGTGCTGACCCAGGTCGCCGACTTGCACGAACAGGACCTGTATCCGCACCGGCTGCTGCGCCTGGACGGCATCGAGGCCGATCCGGCCGGCGTGGCCGCGGCGCTGCAGCAGGCCTTCGGCGTCCCGTTCCCGAGCGTGCCCACGATCGGCCCGCCGCGCCTGCCGTCCGGCCACTGGCGCGCCTATGCCGCGCCGCTGGCGGCCGCGTTCGCGCTGCTCACGCCGGTGGCCGTGCGCCTCGGCTACACCGAAACCTGATTCCCCCACCGGAGTTTTCGCATGCGTCTTCGCAGTGACAGCATCCAGCCCGGCCAGCCGATCGCCGCGACCTACGCGATGGGCCAGGCACACGGCTTCGCCGCCAACCGCAATCCGCACCTGGCCTGGGACGACGTGCCGGCCGGCACCGCGGCCTTCGCGCTGCTGTGCCTCGATCCGGACGTCCCGACCGTGGCCGCGATGGTCGGCCGCGACGACGTGCAGATCCCGGTCGAGCAGCCACGCACCAATTTCGTGCATTGGGCTGCCGTTGATCTTCCGGCCGACCTGCGCGAGATCGCCGAGGGCAGCGCCAGCGACGGGGTCGTGGCCAAGGGCAAGCGGCAACCGCCCGGCCTGCCAGGCGCGCGGCAGGGCTTGAACAGCTATACCGACTGGTTCGCCGGCGATGCGCAGATGGGCGGCGACTACTACGGCTACGACGGCCCGTACCCGCCGGCCAACGACCTGCGCGTGCACCGCTACTTCTTCCGCCTGTTCGCGCTGGACGTGGCCACGCTGGCGCTGCCGGCGCGCTTCACCGCCGCCGACGCGCTGCGCGCGATGCAAGGCCATGTGCTGGCCGAGGCCAGCCTCCATGGCACGTACAGCCTGAATCCCAAGCTCGCCTAAAGCCCCTCTCCCGTCGGAGCCTGATTAGCGCTGTGTCTCAGCTGGTGATGCTGCCTTGGTTTAGAAATGCAGGTTCTTCAGTGAGATACGGCGATGACGCTCAATCGGATCCAGTTCCAAAAGGGGCTTTCGATTCCGGCTTTTCTGAGCCGCTACGGCTCCGAGGCGCAATGTGTCGAGGCCTTGGTTCAGGCCAGGTGGCCCAATGGCTTCGTGTGTCCGCAGTGCGGACACACGCATGCCAGTGGCTTTGAGCGGGGACGCCAGCACCTGTGGCAGTGCGCGCGCTGCCGGGTACAGACCAGCTTGACCGCCGGCACGCCCATGGCAGACACCAAGCTTCCCTTGCGGGTGTGGTGGCTGGCCATCTATCTGGTGAGCCAAGCCAAGAACGGAATTGCTGCGCTGGAACTGGCTCGGCAACTGGGCGTGTGCTATCGCACTGCATGGCGGATCAAGCACAAAGTGATGTCGGCGATGGCCGATCGTGAGCAGTCACGCCGGCTCGACGGAGAGGTCCAGATCGATGATGCCTATCTGGGCGGCGAACGCGCCGGTGGTCCAGGCCAACCGCAGTGGCGCAATAAAGTGCCGTTTATTGCAGCGGTTTCCCTGCATCAAGGGCGCCCGCGCTATCTCCGCCTGGATGTGGTCTCCAGCTTCCGAAGAAGCGTCGTGCACACGTGGGCTCAGCAGGCACTGGCACCGGGCACCCATGTCGTCAGTGATGGGCTGACAGCGTTCACCGGTGTGGGCTGGGCAGGCCTGACCCACGATGCCATCGTGACCGGAAGCGGCCGCAAAGGCGTCCAGCAGCCTCGTCTGCGTTGGGTCAATACGATCCTGGGCAATCTCAAAACGGCGCTTAGCGGCACCCACCATGCGGTGGACTTCCCCAAATACGGCGCGCGCTACCTGCATGCGCATGCCTACCGCTTCAATCGCCGCTTCAACCTGGCCGCCATGGTGCCGCGCCTGGCCAGTGCCCTGGCCGGCGCGGGAAGGCTCACAGAGCAGCAACTGCGTACGACAGCTGAGACACAGCGCTAATCAGGCCGTCGGAGTAGGGGTTGGGGTGAGGGTCCGGCGCGCAGCGTCTCGCGGAGTTTGGGTGCACGAAGCTGCGCCCGTACCCTCATCCGCCCCCGCGGGACACCTTCCCCCGAAAAGGGGGCCATGGTCCCGATGAGAGAAGGGAACGGCCCTCAGGCCGCCGGCAGCCACAGCAACAGCGCCGCACCCAGCACGATGCGGTACACCGCGAACGCAGTGAAGCGGTGCGACTTGATGTAGCCCAGCAGCCACTTCACCACGATGAAACCGGTCACCACCGCGGCGGCGAAGGCGATGGCCACGTCGCCCCAGTCCTCGCTGCCCACCGCGCCGTTCTTGTACAGCTCCAGGAACGAATAGCCGCTGGCCGCGAACATGGTCGGGATGCCGACCAGGAACGCGAAGTCGGCCGCGGCCGAGCGCTTGCTCAGGCCCAGCAGCATCGCCAGGAAGATCGTCGCCGCCGAGCGCGAGGTGCCGGGGAAGACGCCGGCCACCACCTGCGCCAGGCCCACCGCGATGGCCACCTTCCACGTCACCCGCTCGCGCTCGGGCATGCGCGCGGCGAAATGCTCGGCCACCAGCATCCACACGCCGCCGATCACCAGCGCCCAGGCCACCGGCTGCACCGACTCCGGCAGCTGCCAGCCGGCCTTGCGCACCACCAGGCCGACCACCGCGGTGACCAGGAATGCGGTGCCCAGCTTGAGCACGTAGTCGCGGTTGGCGCGGTCGCCCAGCCCCGTGGCCAGCGTCCACAGCCGCTGCCGGAACACCAGGGTGGTGGCCAGGATCGCGCCGGCCTGGATCACGATGTTGAAGAAGTCCGAACGGCGGCCGAGCCATTGCTCGGCGATCAGCAGGTGGCCGGTGCTGGAAACCGGCAGGAATTCGGTCAGGCCTTCGAGGATGCCCAGCAGCAGGGCGGAGAACATGTCGCTCATGGGGAGGGTTCGGCTCGTGGGGGAGGAAAAAGCCGGGCAAGGATAGAACATTGCTTTGAGCACCATTTTGGTGCATTTAATTGCCATCGAACCACTTTGGTGCATGCAGTCCGCCCCGTTGGCGTGCTTCCTTTACCAAAATCAAGGACTTGTGAATCAGTCACAGTTGGCACGGTGATTGCTGTCACTGGGACCAAGTCATTCACCAACCCGAGGTTTCATCGATGTCTGCGGAAAATATTGAGAAGCTGGTCAAGGACAACAAGGTCGAGTTCGTCGATCTGCGGTTCGTCGACATGCGCGGCGTGCAGCAGCACGTGACCTTCCCCGTCAGCATCATCGAGCCGGCGCTGTTCGAAGAGGGCAAGATGTTCGACGGCAGCTCGATCTCGGGCTGGAAGGGCATCAACGAGTCGGACATGGTCCTGCTGCCAGACGCCGACACCGCGTTCATCGACCCGTTCATGGCCGATCCGACCCTGGTCCTGACCTGCGACATCCTCGACCCGGCCACCATGCAGAGCTACGACCGCGACCCGCGCGGCGTGGCCAAGCGCGCCGAGGCCTACCTGAAGTCCAGCGGCATCGCCGATCAGGCGTTCTTCGGCCCGGAGCCGGAATTCTTCATCTTCGACGGCGTGCGCTTCGGCAACGAGATGGGCCACACCTTCTTCAAGATCGATTCGGAAGAAGCGGCCTGGAGCAGCGGCAGCAAGATCGAAGGCGGCAACAGCGGCTACCGTCCGGCGGTCAAGGGCGGCTATTTCCCGGTGCCGCCGACCGACTCGCTGCAGGACCTGCGCGCGGAAATGTGCAAGACCCTGGAGCAGGTCGGCATCGAGGTCGAGGTGCACCACCACGAAGTGGCCACTGCCGGCCAGTGCGAGATCGGCACCAAGTTCAACTCCCTGGTGAAGAAGGCCGACGAGCTGATGATGATGAAGTACATCATCAAGAACGTCGCCTACCGCAACGGCAAGACCGCGACCTTCATGCCCAAGCCGATCGTCGGCGACAACGGCTCGGGCATGCACGTGCACCAGTCGCTGGCCAAGGGCGGCACCAACCTGTTCTCCGGCGACGGCTACGGCGGCCTGTCGCAGATGGCGCTGTGGTACATCGGCGGCATCTTCAAGCACGCCAAGGCGATCAACGCCTTCACCAACTCCGGCACCAACAGCTACAAGCGCCTGGTCCCGGGCTTCGAGGCGCCGGTCATGCTGGCCTACTCGGCGCGCAACCGCTCGGCCTCGTGCCGCATTCCGTGGGTCTCCAACCCGAAGGCGCGCCGCATCGAGATCCGTTTCCCGGATCCGCTGCAGTCCGGCTACCTGACCTTCGCCGCGCTGATGATGGCCGGCCTGGACGGCATCAAGAACCAGATCGACCCAGGCGCGCCCAGCGACAAGGATCTGTACGACCTGCCGCCGGAAGAAGAGAAGAAGATCCCACAGGTGTGCTCCAGCCTCGACCAGGCGCTGGAAGCGCTCGACGCCGACCGCGAGTTCCTCAAGGCCGGCGGCGTGTTCAGCGACGACTTCATCGACGGCTACATCGCGCTGAAGATGCAGGAAGTGACCAAGTTCCGCGCCGCCACGCACCCGCTGGAATACCAGCTGTACTACGCCAACTGAGTTTCACGCGCGGCGATGGCGAAGGTTCCCCCTCCCTCCTTCGTCATCGCCGCCACCTACTCGGCTGGGGAGCCGCGCCGGTGGTCCGCGCCCGAACGCAGTGGCACCAGCGGTGTTTCCAGGGGATGCACCACGAAAGACAGCGCTTGCGTGCCGTGGGCCACGCTCCCTCCCACGTCGCCGTTGCCGTCGCACTTCGCGTGCGCCGCGCCACGGCGTGATCCGCGGGACGCACCGCGCAGCAGGACGGCGCCGTTCGCGGCGCCGATGACATGCAAACCGCCGGCCGGCGTTCGGCGGCCGGCTCCTTCCACCAACGGGGTATGCGCATGAAACTGATCACCGCCATCATCCGGCCATTCAAGCTCGACGAGGTCCGCGAGGCCTTGTCGCAGGCAGGCGTGTCCGGCATCACCGTCACCGAGGTCAAGGGCTTCGGCCGGCAGAAAGGCCACACCGAGCTGTATCGCGGCGCCGAGTACGTCGTCGACTTCCTGCCCAAGATCAAGATCGAGACCGTGGTGACCGACGAGCGTCTGGACGCCGTGGTCGAGGCGATCCAGACCGCGGCCGGGACCGGCAAGATCGGCGACGGCAAGATCTTCGTCACCGCGATCGAACAGGTCATCCGGATCCGCACCGGCGAGATCGGCGCAGATGCGCTCTAACCCCACCCTGGAGCCCCTCATGAAGACAGGTCTTTTCTCCGGGTGGAAGGCCCGGTTCTACGCGGTAGGCATGCTGATGCTGGTCAGCGCGATGGCGGTCGGCGTGCCCGCCACGGCCTTCGCCCAGGCCGAAGTGACGCCGGTGCAGAGCGCGGACGTGGTCACCGAACAACTGACGCCGCCGCCGGCGCCGGCCGCTGCCGCGCCGGCCGTGGTCGCGCCGGTGGTGGACAAGGGCGACGTCGCCTGGATGCTGACCTCCACGCTGCTGGTGCTGCTGATGGTGGTGCCGGGCCTGGCGCTGTTCTACGGCGGCATGGTGCGCTCCAAGAACGTGCTGTCGGTGCTGATCCAGGTCGGCGTGGTGTTCTCGCTGATCGCGGTGCTGTGGGTGCTGTACGGCTACAGCCTGGCCTTCGCCGACGGTGGCCTGTTCATCGGCACGCTCGGCAAGATGTTGCTGAGCGGGGTCGACACCACCACACTGGCCGATACCTTCTCCAAGGGCTTCAAGCTGCCGGAATACGTGTTCGTCGCCTTCCAGCTGACCTTCGCCGGCATCACCGGCGCGCTGATCGTCGGCGCCTTCGCCGAGCGGGTGAAGTTCGCCGCGGTGCTGCTGTTCATCGTCATCTGGTTCACCTTCGGCTATCTGCCGCTGGCGCACATGGTGTGGGCGGCCCCGGGCTTCCTGTTCACCAAGGGCGCGCTGGACTTCGCCGGTGGCACCGTGGTGCACATCAACGCCGGTGTCGCCGGCCTGGTCGGTTCCTACTTCGTCGGCAAGCGCCTGGGCTTTGGCCAGACCGCGCTCAAGCCGCACAACGTGACCCTGACCTTCGTCGGCGCCTCGCTGCTGTGGGTGGGCTGGTTCGGCTTCAACGCCGGTTCGGCGCTGGAAGCCAACGCTACCGCGGCGCTGGCCTTCCTCAACACGCTGCTGGCCACCGCCGCCGCGGTGCTGGCCTGGTCGCTGGTCGAGAAGCTGGTCAAGGGCAAGTCCTCGGCGCTGGGTGTGGCCTCGGGCATGGTCGCCGGCCTGGTCGGCATCACCCCGGCGGCCGGCACCGTCGGCCCGTTCGGCGCGATCGCTATCGGCGTGGCCGCCGGCGCGATCTGCGTGTGGGGCGTGACCGGGCTGAAAAAGCTGCTCAATGCCGACGACACGCTGGACGTGTTCGGCGTGCACGGCGTGGGCGGCATCGTCGGCGCGATCCTGACCGGCGTGTTCACCGACAAGGCGCTGGGCGGCGCCGGCTATGCCGAAGGCGGGAGCATGGGCCACCAGGTGCTGGTGCAGGCCACCGGTGTCGGCGTGACCGTGGTCTGGATCGGCGTGGTCTCGGTGCTCGGCTTCCTGGTCGCCAAGCTGGTGTTCGGCCTGCGGGTCTCGGAAGAAGCCGAGCGCGAAGGTCTGGACATCACCTCGCACGGCGAAGCCGCGTACGAGTCCTGAGCAAGAGCGGCCCGCGACCTGGCGTCGCGGGCCGTTGCGGCACCCCCGCCTGCGGCCGGTATGCACCGGTGCTGGCGGTCAGTGGCCATCGCCGGCGCTCCATGGGGCGGAACGACGGCAGTTTTCTTCGCGATCCGAGGTATTCCCGCGTGGCCGCTAGCCTCGCCCGACCCCCAATTCTTTTCTTCTCCGTTGCCTGCGGCGCCTCGTGCCCGTCGGCGGCGGTGGCTGCGCCAGGCTGCGCTTCGGTGCCGACCGACGTCGCCGGCAGGTTCCGGCAAATGGCCCGCCCGGCCGGGCGCGCAACGCCTTCCGGCAGCCTTTGCACTACATTGGTGCAATGCCCATGACCTCGCCGCCGCCCCCGCTCGACGCCCTCGGCACCCCGGTGGTCTGGGCCGATGCCGACGGCCGCCTGCTCGGCGCCAATCCGGCCTTCGCGCGCTGGCTGGGGGTGAGCGTGCGGCGCCTGCTCGACCAGCCGTTGGCCTCGCTGGAAGTGCAGGGCGACGCGCTGGCGCGGTTCCTGCTCAACGACGAGCGCGACGTGCTGCGCCTGCACCGCATGGCCCTGGCCATTCCCGGCGAGACCCCGCGCTTCGCCGAGGGCTGGCTGTCGCGGCTGGACGCGGGCGGCTGGCTGCTCGAGGCGCATCCGGTCGATGAATTCCCCACCCTGGACCCGACCCAGGCGCTGCCCAACGCGCTCGGCGCGGCGCTGAAAGGGCTGGCCCACGAACTGCGCAACCCGCTGGCCGGGCTCAAGGGCGCCGCGCAGTTGCTGGCGCGGCGCGCGCAGCACCGCGACGAGGACGAGCGCGAACTGATCGACCTGATCGGCGCGGAGATCGAGCGCCTCAACAGCCTGCTCGACCAGTTGCTGTCGCCGGCGCCGGCGCGGCCGCACGCCATGCTCAACATCCATGCGGTGCTGGAGCGGGTGCTGCGCCTGGCCGAGAACGAAGGCGGCTGGTCGGTGCGCCTGCAACGCGACTACGACCCCAGCATTCCCGAATTCCTCGGCGATGCCGACCGCCTGACCCAGGCGGTGTGGAACCTGGTCCGCAACGCGATCCAGGCCGGCGCCGCGCAGGTGACCCTGCGTACCCGCGTCGAGCACGCCCAGCGCATCCGCGACCGCGTGCATGCGCGCGGCGTGCGCCTGGAGATCGTCGACGACGGCCGCGGCGTGCCGGAGGAACTGGCCGAGCACCTGTTCCTGCCGCTGGTCAGCGGCCGCGCCGAAGGCAGCGGCCTGGGCCTGGCGCTGGCGCAGCAGGTGGCGCGCGAACACACCGGTTCGCTGACCTTCCGCTCCCGCCCCGGGCATACCGTGTTCACGCTGCTGCTGCCGCAGGCCGCAGCGGACCCCGCATAGGAGCATTCCGATGACCGAATCCCTGGAAGGATCGCAACGCATCTGGGTGGTCGACGACGACCGCTCGGTCCGCTTCGTGCTGTCCACCGCCTTGCGCGATGCCGGCTACAGCGTGGACGGTTTCGACAGCGCCGCCTCGGCGTTGCAGGCGCTGGCGCAGCGGCCGCTGCCGGACCTGCTGTTCACCGACGTGCGCATGCCCGGCGACGACGGCCTGGTGCTGCTGGACAAGCTCAAGGCCGCGCATCCGCAACTGCCGGTGATCGTGATGTCCGCCTACACCGACGTGGCCAGCACTGCCGGCGCGTTCCGCGGCGGCGCACACGAATTCCTGTCCAAGCCGTTCGACCTGGACGACGCGGTGGCGCTGGCCGCGCGCGCGCTGCCGGCGGCCGGCGGCATTGCCGAGGCCGCGCTGCCGGCGTCCAGCCAGGGCAGCGCCGAACTGATCGGCGACACCCCGGCGATGCGCGCGCTGTTCCGCGCCATCGGCCGCCTGGCGCAGGCGCCGTTGTCGGTGCTGATCAACGGCGAAACCGGTACCGGCAAGGAACTGGTCGCGCATGCGCTGCACACCGAGTCGCCGCGCGCGCGCAAGCCGTTCGTCGCGCTCAACACCGCGGCGATCCCGGCCGAATTGCTGGAAAGCGAATTGTTCGGCCACGAGGCCGGCGCCTTCACCGGTGCGCAGCGGCGCCACATCGGCCGCTTCGAACAGGCCGACGGCGGCACCCTGTTCCTCGACGAGATCGGCGACATGCCGCTGCCGTTGCAGACCCGGCTGCTGCGCGTGCTGGCCGAGAACGAATTCTTCCGCGTCGGCGGCCGCGAACTGATCCGGGTCGACGTGCGGGTGATCGCCGCCACCCACCAGGACCTGGAAGCGCTGGTCGAACAGGGCCGCTTCCGCGCCGACCTGCTGCACCGGCTGGACGTGGTGCGGCTGCAGCTGCCGCCGCTGCGCGAGCGCCGCGCCGACGTGCCGCAGCTGGCCGAGAACTTCCTGGCGATGGCCGCGCGCAAGCTCGACACCCCGCCCAAGCGGCTGTCGCCGGCGGCACTGGACGCGTTGCGCGGCTACGCCTGGCCGGGCAACGTGCGCGAACTGGAGAACGTGTGCTGGCGGCTGGCCGCGCTGGCGCCGGCCGACGTCATCGACGCGCACGACGTGGACGGCGCACTGCTGCGCGGCAGCCGCCGCGAGCGCAGCGGCGAGGGCGGCGAATGGGACGCGCAGTTGTCGGCCTGGGCGCAGCAACGCCTGACCGACGGCGCCGAGGGCCTGCACGCGGAAGCGCGCGACCGTTTCGACAAGGCGCTGCTGGAAGTGGCGCTGCGCTTCACCCAGGGCCGCCGCGCCGAAGCCGCCGCGCGCCTGGGGGTGGGCCGCAATACGGTGACGCGCAAGTTGGGGCCGGGGCGGCGGCGGCGCTGAAGGGGCTTGGGGGCGAGGGACCGGGGACCGGGGACCCGGGAAAGCGCGATGTCTTGCTCTGATCGTTCCGCAGACTTCGTAAACCGGCAGCTGCGATGCTCTGCCGTCCCGAGTCTAGGGACTGGAATCCGGAAAAGTAAGGTGCCTCGCTCTGATCGTTCCGAAGACTTCGCAAGCCACCAGTTGCCGAGCTCTTCCGGGTCCCCGGTCCCTGGTCCCTGGTCCCGATACGAGCTCCCAGCGCCGGTTAGACTTCCCCGCCACCGCCGCAGCCTTCATGAGGTCTGAACGGCCCTCCCTCTAGTTTCGCTGCACAAGGAGCCAATGCCGATGCGTTACAGCTTGCATGCCATCGTGGGAAGCGCGTTGCTGGTACTGGCCGGCTGCAGCAGTGCGCCGCCGGTCGCGCCACCACCGCCGCCGCCGAAAGCGCCGCCGATGCCTACCAGCGGCACCGCGCAGCAGGCGCAGGCAGTGCTCGCGCCGGCCTCCGGCAGCTTGGTCAGCGGCAAGCTGTCGCTGGTGGTCGCGCCTGGCGGGGTGCGCATCACCGGCACCCTCGGCGGCCTGCAGCCCAACCGCCCGTTCGCGTTCCATGTACATGAGCGCGGCGATTGCAGCGCGGCCGACGCCAGCAGCGCCGGCGGCCACTTCAATCCGCTTGGCGGCCCGCACGGCCGCGCCGGCAGCGGCCCGCACCATGCCGGCGATATGGACAACCTCAGCGCCAACGCCGACGGTGTGGCCCAGGTCGATGTGCTGCTGCACGGGGTGGTGCTCGGCGGCGGCGCGGCCAACGACATCGCCGGGCGCGCGCTGGTCGCGCATGCCGATGCCGACGACTACCGCAGCCAGCCGGCCGGCAACGCCGGTGCGCGCGTGGCCTGCGGCGTGATCCGCGTGTTGCGCTAACCGATCATCCGCCCAGAGCTTGCTCCGCGGCGAACGTCCGCATTCCGCGGCCCCTCAAGGAGAACCACCATGCGCACGCTTCCTACCGTCCTGTTCCTGGCCACGACTCTCGCGCTCGGCGCCTGCAAGCGCGAAGCGCCTGCCGCTGCCGACGCCCCCGTCGCGGCCGCCGCGCCCGCCACCCCGGCACCGGCCGCAGAACCTGCGCCTGCCGCCGTGCCCGCCCAGGCCGCCGCCAGCGCCGCGCTGAGCCCGACCCAGGGCAACCAGGTCGCCGGCGAGGTCAAGTTCGAGACGGTCGATGGCGTCGTGCACGTCAGCGGCACCATCACCGGGCTCAAGCCCAACAGCGAGCACGGCTTCCACATCCACGAGTTCGGCGATTGCAGCGCGCCCGACGGCAGCAGCGCCGGCGGCCACTTCAACCCGGCCAAGTCCGAGCACGGCCAGGTCAGCGCCGACCCGCACCACGGCGGCGACATGCCGAACCTGAAAGCCGACGCCGACGGCAAGGCCACGATCGACGCGACGGTGTCCAACAACGTCAACATCGGCAAGGGCGACGGCTTCGACATCCTCAATCACGCGGTGATCGTCCACGCCGACCCGGACGACTACAAGACCCAGCCCACCGGCAATGCCGGCGGCCGCCTGGCCTGCGGCGTGATCAAGGGCAACGCGACCGCGGCGGCCCCGGCGGGCGCCGCGGCGGCGCCTTCCGCGCAGTAAGCGGCAGCGTCGTACGCGTGTGCAGGGGTGACGCCGGTGACGTGGTGTCATCGGCGCGACGGGCTCTGAAGTCGGCAAGTCGCCCGGCTTCGGAGCCGCTGCCGGGGGTTGAAACCGCTCCGACAGCACGGGTGCAGGCCGCCAGAGTCTGCCTGTGCAGAAAGTGCATCCGCTTGTGTAGGGGCGACTGTCTTCAGCCGCGACAAGCGAAGTGGTGAATTTTCCGAACTGGCATGCAGTCGGGACTGAAGTCCCTCCCACAGCTCCGCTGCGTCGGTGGAGTTCTTGTGGGAGCGACTTCAGTTGCGACGAACGCAGCGGCGGGCCTTCCGGCGGTCGCGGCTGAAGCTCCTACATGGCCTGCGGATCGCCTGCTGGGTGCACTGTAGGAGCGGCTTCAGCCGCGACAAGCGAAGTCGGCAGGCTGGCCGGCACCGTCCCTGTCGAGGCCGAGATGGCCCGAGGCCAGCCGAAGCTCCTCCCGTCGTGCACCACTCCGATCACGGCCAGGTCGGCGCAGGCGCGGCTACCAGCGACACTGGGTGATCAGCCACGCTGAGGAGCCTGCAAGTTCCCACTCCGGCGCCGGCCGGGTTGAAACCCCTCTTCCCACAGTGCGCCTAGCCGCTGGACGCAGGTCCTGTGGGAGCGACTTCAGTCGCGACGAACCAAGCGATCGGCCCGATGGCGCCGCACGGCGTCCACGCCGAAGCCCCTGATCGCCGTGCACTGCAGCCGCATCGCTGCAAGTTCAGTTGCGAGCCGACGGCCCGCGCGCCAACCCCGCGACCAAGCCCACATCACGCCGCCAGCAACGCCTGCCTCGCGTCCTGCCCGGCCTCGCAATGCACGTACAGCACCGGCATGCCATGCGCTTCCAGCACTGCGGCCAGTTGCCGCTGCCGGACCAGGTAATGTTCGTAGACCCGCTGCAGGCGCTCGCAGTCCTGCCGGTCGTGGGCGTAGTACGCGCACCAGCCAGCCGGGTCGAACAAGGCCATGCGCACTTCGCCGCCGCGGTAGCGCAGCAGCGGCTCGGGTGGGCTGGCCAGCCATTCCTCCTGGTCCGGCGCCAGCAGCGCGGTCTCGATCAGCGGCCACAGCGGCGCCAGGCCCTGGTTGTCGTATTGCATCGACATCATCGCGGCCAAGTCGTTGACCGTCAGATAGCGCGCGTGTTCGATCTGCGCGCCGAACGCCTGCTGCGCCAGCAGCGCGGTGTCCGGCTGCGCCATGCCCTGCGCCAGCAGCACGTCTTCCAACGCCTCGGCCACCGGTGGCAGCGTCTCGGCCGGCCCGCTGAGCAGGAACGGCACCACCCGCAGCGCGCCGCCGAGCAGGGCGGTGTCGGCCTGGAACGGCAGCGGCACGGCCCCGTCGGCGTCGGCGCCGAACGCCAGCAGGCGCGGGCCGGCGTCGCGGCCGGGCGCGCGCGCGCGCAATTCGTCCAGGCGCCGGTGCATTGGCCAGCCCGGGCGCAGCACCTCGGCAGGGTCGAAATGCGCGCCGGCCAGGCTCAATTCCAGTGCGCGCACCGCCGGCACCAGTTGCGCCAGGTCGCGGCCGACCTTCTCTGCCAGTTCCGCGGCCAGGGCGTGCGGCAGCGCCGCGTGGGCCGGGGCGCGCCCGGCGGACAGTTCCAGGGCGATCACGCCGCGGGCATTCATGCTGGCAATGGCTTGGCTCATGGCTTGGCGGTTGGCCCGTCGCGGGCGCAAAGCTACACTCGCTTCATTATGCCTGCGCTACCGTGCAGGCCATGTCCCCGACCCCTCGCGCGAGGTAATCCCCATGCCAGTAGCCCGCCCCGTCGCCATTCTCGGCGGCGTCCGTATTCCGTTTTGCCGGCAGAACACGGCGTATGCGGATGTCGGGAACCTCGGCATGTCGGTGCGCACGCTGGGCGCGCTGGTCGAGCGCTACGGTCTGCACGGCCAGCAGCTGGGCGAGGTGGCGATGGGGGCGGTGATCAAGCACTCCAGCGACTGGAACCTGGGCCGCGAGGCCGCGTTGTCGTCCGGGCTGTCGCCGTTGACCCCGGGCATCACCCTGCAGCGCGCCTGCGGCACCAGTCTGGACAGCATCATCACCGTGGCCAACAAGATCGCGCTGGGGCAGATCGAATCGGGCATCGGCGGCGGTTCGGACACCACCTCGGAAGTGCCGATCGTCTATGGCAAGAAGCTGCGCGCGCGGCTGCTGGCCGCCAACCGCGCCAAGAGCACCGGCGACAAGATCCGCGCGCTGACCCGCAGCTTCAAGTTCGCCGAACTCAAGCCGGAGTTTCCCGGCGTGGCCGAGCCGCGCACCGGCAAGAGCATGGGCGACCACTGCGAGGACATGGCCAAGCAATGGAACATCGCGCGCGACTCGCAGGACGCCTGGGCGGTGTCCTCGCACCACAAGCTGGCCGCGGCCTACGAGCGCGGCTTCTTCGCCGACCTGATCGCGCCGTTCCGCGGCGTGGAGCGCGACAACATCCTGCGCGCCGACACCTCGCTGGAGAAGCTCGCCACGCTGAAGCCGGCGTTCGACAAGGTCAGCGGCCGCGGCACCCTGACCGCGGCCAATTCCACCCCGCTGACCGACGGCGCCGCGGCGGTGCTGCTGGCTTCGGAGGAATGGGCGCAGGCGCACGGCCACGTGCCGATGGCGTACCTGCGCGATGCGCAGGTCGCGGCGGTGGACTTCGTGCACGGCGAAGGCCTGCTGATGGCGCCGACCATCGCCGTGCCGGACATGCTCAAGCGCCACGGCCTGAGCCTGCAGGACTTCGACATCTACGAGATCCACGAGGCCTTCGCCGCGCAGGTGCTGTGCACGCTACGCGCCTGGGAGAGCGAGGACTACTGCCGCACCCGGCTGGGCCTGGAGGCGCCGCTGGGGCAGATCGATCCGGCCAAGATCAATCCGCTGGGGTCCTCGCTGGCCACCGGCCATCCGTTCGCCGCGACCGGCGCGCGCATCGTCGCCACGGTGGCCAAGCAGCTGGTCGAACGCGGCGGCGGGCGTGCGCTGATCTCGATCTGCACCGCCGGCGGCATGGGCGTGGTGGCGATCGTCGAGCGCTGAACTGCCAAGTGCGGTCCGCGCGCGATGGGCGCGTCGGGCCGCGAAAGCGTGCAGGGTGATGGCCCCATGGGCGCGCCGCCAGAGAGGCGCAAGCCTGGCGCGACGCGGTCATGATGACCGCCGCCAGCGCCGAACGCCATCGCCCGCCAGCAGCGCTCGCCGCTGCGCTACCATGCCTGCCGATCCGCCTGCACGACGCAGGCCGAACGGTGCGCGGGGGGCGCATGCCATGAGCCAGCAGGACAGCTTCAATCCGTATCGGGCGCCTGACGCCGCCATCCACACCACCACCCTGCCGCCGCCGGACGAGACGCTGTGGCGCGACGGCGACGACCTGCTATGCCTGCGCGATACGCCGTTCCCGGCGCATTGCGTCAAGTGCGGGGTGGCGCTGCGCAACGACGAACTGAACAAGCGCAGCTTCTACTGGCACCCGCCGGGCTGGTACGTGCTGATCCTGGTGAGCATCGTGATCTACGCGATCGCGGCGTTGGTCGCGCGCAAGCGCAGCAGCCACGTGCTCGGCATGTGCGCGGCGCATCGACGCCGGCGCGACCGCTTCATCCTGCTCACCGCCGGTGCGTTCGTGGCCGGACCGCTGCTGGGGTTCGCCGTCGGCGACGAAGCCGGACTCTGGCTGGGCCTGGGGCTGTTCCTGGTCATGCTGGTCGTCGGCCTGCTCGGCGCGCGCATCCTGGTGCCGCGGCGCATGGACGAGCGCTATGCCCGCTACAAGGGCGTGGCGCCCGCATTCCTGGCGCGCCTGCCGGCGTTGCCGGCTGCGTTGCGGCGCTGAGCCGGTCGGTTCGACCGGCCAAGCGCTGGCCGCGCAATCCTTGAGCGAGGAAGCCGGCCCCGGCTGCAGCCGAGGCCGGCCCCGGTCAACGGCGCGGCATCGCTGGTGCCGCCGCGCTCATTCCAGCGGGCGTGGGAAACCGTGCTCGTCGCGGCGCTCGGCGCTGTCCGGATCCGGATCGATCGGCACCACCGGCGCGCTGGTCGCGGGCAACGCTTGCGCGAGTTCGCCGCGCTGCACGCGCAACGCGTTGGCGTAGCAGCGCTGCGCCATGAACGTATCGCCGGCCTCGGCATAGCCATCGCCGAACGCCTCCCAGGCTTTGGCGCCGGCGCCCAGCGCCAACGCGCGGTGCAGGAACTCCTCCGACTGCGGCCACTGCTGTTGCTGATGCGCCAGGCGCGCCAGGGTCAGCAGCAGCCCCGGGCTGTCCGGATGGCTCTGCAGCCAGCGCTGCGCGCTGGCGCGGCGCGAATCGTATTTTTCCACCTGCAGGCGTCCGTACAGCGCTGCCAGGCCGTCGTCCCAGCGCGTGTCCAGCGCCTGTTCCACGCTGCGCAGCGCCGCGTCGTCCCAATGCAGGGCAGCTGCGCGGACCGCGTAGGCCTCGACCACAGCCGGTTCGCTGCGCAGCGACTTGGGCAGGCTTTCCCAGCGTTCGGCCAGCGCGTTGGCATCGTCCGCCTGCTGCAGCGCTGCGGCGGCCAGGCGCGATTCCAGCGCGCCGATCGCCTCCAGCGGCAAGGCTTGCTGCTGGCGGATCGCCCCGAGCTGGCCGTAGGCCTCGCCGGCACGGCCGATGCTGGTCAGCGCCTCGGTGCGCAGCAGCAACCCGCGCGGCGGCAACGGCTGCGCCGCGGCCACGTCCAGCGCATTGATCGCATCGACCGGACGTTGCTGGGCCAGAAGACGTTCGCCCTGCAGCAGCGCGTGCGCGCCGGCGTCGCGTTCGCCCAGGCGCTGCAGGTAACGGTTGGCCGCCTCCGCGTCGGCGCGCGCATCGGCCACGCGTACCGCCGCGACCAGGGCGATGGCGCTGACTTCGGAATCTTCCGCAGCGGCATTCAGCTGTTTCTCGGCGCGCGTCCACTGGCCGTTGTGCAGCGCGGTCAGGCCTTCGAGCAGGCGCGCGCGCGATTGCTTGCGGCGATGCCGGCCCCAGGCGCGGAACGGGAAGCTGAGCAGGTTCCACAGCAGCAACAGCACCAGGAAGGCGATCACCAGCAGCAGCGCCGCCTGCGGCAGCGGCGAGATGTAGTCGTTGCCGCCGGCGCGCACGATCACTTCGCCGAGGTCGCCCAGCTTGTCCTGCGCCAGCCACTGCGCGCCGATCACGCCCAGGGCGATCACCACCAGCAACACGATCAGGGAACGGAGGGATTTCATGGTTGGCTCCTTGCGTCGCGCATGTGGCGCAACTGCTGCAGGGTGGTGCCCAGCTCGGGGACGGCCGGGCGCAGGGCGGCGTTGCGCAGGGTTTGCAGCGTGGCGCGGCGTTCGCGCAGCGGCGCCGAATCGGGCCATAGGCGTTGCAGCCAGGTGCCGGCGCGGGTCAGCGCGCCGCGGTAGCCGCGCGCGTCGCCACGTTCCAGCGCGGCGCGCGCCAGGCTCAGTTCCAGCTGCAGGGCGTCGTGCGCGGCGACCCGCTCCGAACGCGCGACCAGCACGCCGCCCTGGGCGGGGCGAATCTTGACCAGCGGCGACAGCAGCCGTTGCCACAGCGGCACTTGTGTAGGCTCGGGCAATTGCGTGGGCAAGGCCTGCAGGCTGGCGGCGAAGGCGTCCAGCTGCGCCGACAGCCGCGCCTGCGGCCCCTCGCCGAGCGCGTCCAGCGCGGTGCGTTCCTGCAGCAGCACCTGGCGCAGGTTGAGATAGCGCGGATCGTCCACGCCTTCCAGCACGCCGCTGGCCAGCGCATAGGCGCGGCGGGCGCCCTGCGCATCGCCGGCCACGTCCAGACGTTGCCGGCCCTGGCTGAGCAGCAGTTCCACCTCGTCCAGGCGCAGCGCCTGCGCGCCGTGGCGGTTGGAGTCGGCGAGCTTGGCGACGTTGTCTTCGAGCAGCGCGCTGCGCTGGCTCAGGCCGAGCATCTCGTCGCGCAGCACGCGGTTGGTGCTGGCCGCGTCCTGCACCCGCTGCACGGTGGCGCGCTGGTCGCGGCGCAGCGTGTCCAGATTCTGTTGCAGGGCCTGCAACTGCAGTTGCGTCTCCGATTGCTCGGCCAGCGCGCGCGCATTGCGTGCCTGCCACCAGTCCCAGCCGCGCCAACCGGCCAGCGCAAGCGCCGCCAGCATGGCCAGCACCAGCAGCAGCCAGATCCAGCGCGTGGAGCGGCGAGGCGTGGACGAGATTTCGGTCATCGGCGGGGGCATCCTTATAGCCTGCGTCCCGTCGCGACGATGGCGACGGCCGGACCCACGGGCACGCGGGAGCATGGCGTGAGCGGCACCGCGCCCGCAAGCCGGGGCAGGGCGCGCGTTCAGCGAGGTGGTGAGCGCGTCACGATCGCCGCGGCGGCCGTGGCCAGTTGTTGCGGCAGCGGACCGGCGGCGCGGGCGATGTCGACAAAGCCGAGGTCGGCCGCCTGCGCGGCCAGCCGCGCGCTGGCCGCGACCAGCGGCCGCGTGCGCCAGGCCGCGGCCAGGTCGTCGGGCAGATGGTCCAGCACCAGCCGCAGCGCCTCGCCGCTGCTCAGCGCCAGCACGCCCGGCGCCGCGGCGCGCAGCCGGGCGATGCGCGCCGCGGACAGCGGCAACGGCACCCGGCGGTAGACATCGGCGCGCTGCAGCGGCGTGCCGCGCGCCTGCAGCTGCGCGGCGATCAGGCCACGTCCGCCGGGCGCGGTGACCAGGCCGACGGCGCCATCGCTGGCGGCCAACTGCGGCAAGGCCAGCAGCCCATCGCTGTCCATCCGTTCCGGTACCGCGACCTCGGCGATGCCATGGCGTTGCAGCGCGCGCGCGGTGCCGGCGCCCACCGCCAGCCAGCATTGCCCGGGCGCTGCGGCCAGCGGCTGCAGCGCCGCGGCCGCGCGCACGGCCGCTGGACTGCTGAAGATCACCCGCGGCGCGGCCAGCGCCAGCGCCAGCGCGGTGCGCGTGGCGGCGTCGGCGCAGGCCTGCAGGCGCCAGGGCGAGACCGCCAGCAGCCGTGCGCCGACCCGCGCCGCCGCGCGCCGCAGCGGCGCGTGCTCGCCCTGCGGGCGCAGCGAGATCAGGGTCCAGGCCGCGGCGGCAGCAGTTGCATGTGCGCTCATGCCAGGCATTATGCGAGCCCCGACCGGCAGCACAATCGCACCATGGCAGCGGATCTTCCTTTCGATGCGTTCCTGCAGCAGTTGCAGCGGCAGTTCGACGCGATGCCGCCGGTGGCGGCGCTGCAGGCCGCGCTGCACGGCTATGCCGAACAGCGCTTGCATGTGGTCGCGCCGCTGGCGGCCAATCTCAACGACAAGGGCAATGCCTTCGGCGGCAGCCTCGGCTCGGTGATGACCCTGGCCGGCTGGGCGCTGGTCAATTGCGAACTGCACCGTGCCGGCCTGCAGGCCGATGTCTACGTCGCCGACACCCAGGTGCGCTACCTGGCGCCCCTGTACGCCGACCTGCATGCGCAGGCCGGCGCCGACGCGGAAGCCGACTGGAACGCGTTCGTGCACACCTTCCGCCAGCGCGGCCGTGCCCGGATCGGCATTCAGGCCCAGGTCGGGCCGGCCGCTGCCGCCGCCGCGGCGACGCTGCGCGGCCGCTTCGTCGCCATCGCGAAAGGGTAGGATGCGCGCACTGCTCGCGCCTACCCGGGGATCCGCCATGCACTCGATGTTCCGCGCCCTGGCGCTGGGTTTGGCCGGCACCGCGCTGGCCGGCAGCCGCAGCCAGCAGAACAAGCTCGACGCCCTGCAGACCGCCTACGGCACCGCGATCCGTTGGAGCGAGTTCGAGTCTGCCTGGGAAGCGGTGGACCCGGCCTACCGGCAGGCGCACCCGCTGACCGATCTGCAACTGGAGCGCTACCGCCAGGTGCAGGTGTCCTCCTACAAGGTGGGGCGAGTCGGCGTGCTCGACGGCGACGCGGTGCGCGACATCGAACTGGGCGTGATCAACCGCAATACCCAGGCCGAGCGCATCGTGCGCTACCGCGAGCGCTGGCGCTGGGACGCGCAGGCCAAGACCTGGTGGCTGCTGGACGGGCTGCCGGACTTGTGGAACGGCCAGTAGCGCCGCCGGCCAGCTGTGCGACAATCGGCGCCCGCTTCCAGCCCCTTATTCCTGTGAACTTCGAAGAACTGCTGGCCTTTGCCGGCCGCAACCCGATGCTGGCCCTGGCCCTGGTCGGCCTGACCATCGCCCTGATCGTCACCGAAATCGCGCGCCTGTTCCGTGGTTTCAAGACCCTGCGCCCGGCCGAACTGACCCTGCTGATCAATGCCGGCAACGCGGTGCTGGTCGATCTGTCGGCCGCGGCCGATTTCGAGAAAGGCCATATCGCCGGCAGCCGCAACGCCACGCCGAGCCAGTTCGGCCCCGAGCACAAGCTGGTGGCCAACGCCAAGTCCGCGCCGGTGGTGCTGGTGTGCCGCACCGGCACCACCGCCGATACCGCCGCCAAGCAGCTGAAGAAGGCCGGCTTCGAGCAGGTCTACGTGCTCGACGGCGGCATCGCCGCCTGGCAGCAGGCCGATCTGCCGCTGGTCAAGGGCCGCTGATCGCGCCTCCCGGCCGGGCGCCGAGCGCCGCGGCCGGCATGTGATAATCCCGAATCTTTCTGTTACCTGAATCCACCGGAGTCAAGCAATGTCCGACGTCACCAACAACGGCGCCACGGCGCCGGCCGAAGCCGCAGCCGGCCCCGCGTTCACCATCGAGAAGATTTACGTCAAGGACGTGTCCTTCGAATCGCCCAACGCGCCGGCGGTGTTCAACGACAACGTACAGCCGGAGCTGCAGCTCAACCTCAACCAGCGCGTGCAGCGCCTGAACGAGCAGGCGTTCGAAGTGGTGCTCGCGGTGACCCTGACCTGCACCGCCGCCGGCAAGACCGCGTATGTGGCCGAAGTGCAGCAGGCCGGCGTGTTCGGCCTGGTCGGCCTGGACCCGCAGGCGGTGGACGTGCTGCTCGGCACGCAGTGCCCGAACATCCTGTTCCCGTACGTGCGTTCGCTGGTCAGCGACCTGATCCAGGCCGGCGGCTTCCCGCCGTTCTTCCTGCAGCCGATCAACTTCGAAGCGCTGTACGCCGAAACCCTGCGCCAGCGCGCGCAGCAGGAAGAGACCCAGTCGCTGGCCGACTCGGAGCCGGCCGGCAACGCCTGAGCGCGTCCGCCGTTGCCCATGCGCGATCAGCCCGCGAACAAGATCGCCGTCCTCGGCGCCGGCTCCTGGGGCACCGCCCTGGCCGCGCTCCTCGCCCGGCACGGTTTTCCGACCGTGCTGTGGGGACGCGACGCCGCCGTCGCCGAGGCGATTCAGCAGCGCCACGAGAATCCGCGCTACCTGCCGCAGATCCCGCTGCCGGCGGCGCTGCAGGCCACCACCGACCTGGCGGTGGCCGTGCACGGCGCCGACTGGATCCTGGTGGTAGTGCCGTCGCATGCGTTCACCGAAACCCTGCACCAGCTGGCGCCGTTGCGCCCGCCGCAGGCCGGCGTGGCCTGGGCGACCAAGGGCTTCGAGCCTGGCTCCGGGCGCTTTCTGCATGAAGTCGCACAGCAGATCCTGGGCGAGGACGTGCCGCTGGCGGTGGTGACCGGGCCGTCGTTCGCCAAGGAAGTGGCGCTGGACCTGCCGACCGCGGTGACCGTGCACGGCGATGCCGCGTTCGCGCAGCAGGTCGCCGACGCGATGCACGGCCCCACCTTCCGCGCCTACACCGGCGACGACATGGTCGGTGCCGAGCTGGGCGGGGCGATGAAGAACGTGCTGGCGGTAGCCACCGGCGTGGCCGACGGCATGGAGCTGGGCCTGAACGCCCGCGCCGGCCTGATCACCCGCGGCCTCAACGAAATGCTGCGGCTGGCCGCGGCGATCGGCGGCAAGCCGGAAACGCTGATGGGCCTGGCCGGACTCGGCGACCTGGTGCTGACCTGCACCGGCGACCTGTCGCGCAACCGGCGCCTGGGCCTGGCCCTGGGCCGCGGGCAGACCCTGCACGACGCGGTCCGCGCGATCGGCCAGGTGGTCGAGTCGGTGCAGACCGCCGACGAGGTGATGCGCCAGGCCGAACGCCATGGCATCGACCTGCCGATCTCCAACGCGGTGCGCGCGGTGCTGCACGGCGCGATGACGCCGGCGGCGGGCCTGCAGCAGTTGCTGGCCCGCGAGCAGAAACCCGAGTATCCGACCACGCTGTTTAGCTGACCTCGCCTTGTTCCAGACACGAAAAAGCCCGGCCAAAGCCGGGCTTTTTCGTGTGTACGGCCATCCAACCTGACATGGCGCACAAAAAAAGAAGCCCGGTCCTGGGACCGGGCTTCGAACCGCGCGCAGCGGGAGAGAGAGACGCGGCGCGCAGTGCTACGCGGTGCTGCTTACCAGCTGAAGCGCGGGCCGACGAACCATTCCTTGTCGCCGTCGCGGTTCATCTTCAGGTCCGCGCTCAGGCCCCAGTTCTGGTTGAGCTTGGCCTGGGCGCCGAGGCGGCCGTAGAACTCGCCGTCCGGGTTGATGCCGTTCTTCTTGGTGTAGTCCTCGTAACCGCCGAGCGCATACACCTCAAAGTACGGGTTGAACGCGGTACGGATGCCGGCTTCGGCGCTGTAGCCGTTGAACTTGGTGCCGAATTCCGGGTCGAAACGGTTGTAGGCCACGCGGGTCACCAGGTCGGTGCTGGTCGAGATCTCGTGGTTGTAGCCGGCGCCGATGCGCCACTGGTCGACGTCGACGTCGCCGAAATCGGTCTTCTGGCGGTTGAAGTCGCCGAACACGCTGAAGTTCGGGTTGATCGCGTAGGAACCCTTGACGGCCCAACCGTCCGCGTCGCCGCCGCTGGCGTCGGTCTTGATGTAACCGCCTTCGACGTAGTTGTAGGACAGGCCTTCGGCAGCGGAGGCAGCGAACGGCAGGGTGGCCAGGAGGGCGAGAGCGAGCAGAGAAGTCTTCATGATCGGGATATCCTTTTATTGGTTTAGTCGGCGCTGAGGCGTGGGCCGTTCGCTGCCGATATGTAAATTATCCGTTAGTCACCCGAACTTCCCCTGAATTTCAAACTGACCGGTATATAAATCAGACAGTGTGTTCAGGAACTTATGGGGTGCAATTGCTTGACGCGGCCGCCGCGGCTGAATGCGCTTCCGATGCGGCGCCGGAAAGCCGCTCTGCGGCGCACGGTCTGCCGCCCCATAGACAATAAGGTATGCACGTACCGCTGGCCTCGGCGTTGATGCGCGCCTTGTCCGCGCGCCCGACGCGCGTCCGGCCCGGGGAAACGCGTTCGCGATCGGCCGGCGGCCTGCCGTGCGCTCAATCCGCGCCGGGGAAGCCCAACTGCCGCCATGCTTCGAACACCACCACCGCCACCGCGTTGGACAGGTTGAGGCTGCGGTTGTGCGGGCGCATCGGCAGGCGCAGGCGTTGCGCGGGCGGAACCTGTTCCAGCACCTCGGCGGGCAGGCCGCGGGTCTCCGGGCCGAACAGGAACGCATCGCCGTCGGCGAACGCGGGCGCATCGTAGCGGGTGCTGCTGCGGGTACTCAGGGCGAACAGGCGGCGCGGGGCGATGGTCTGCAACGCGGCGTCCAGCGAAGCGTGGACCTGCAGGCGTGCGTATTCGTGGTAGTCCAGGCCGGCGCGTTTGAGCTGCTTGTCCTCGAGGTCGAAGCCGAGCGGCTCGATCAGGTGCAGCTGCGCGCCGGTATTGGCGCAAAGGCGGATGGCATTGCCCGTGTTGGGCGGTATTTCGGGTTGGAACAGCAGGACATGCAGCGTGGGCGTGGCGGTCATCGGCGCAGTTTACGCGCCGGCTCCGGCCTGCGCCGGCGAAGCGTCGCCGGCTCAGCGCGCCAGGCTGGTGGTCAGGTCCTGGCTCAGATTCTGCAGGCTGGGCTGCATCTGCAGCATCGCGCTGTCCAGGGCGCCGCTGACCACGCTGCCGATCGCGAACACGCTCTGGGTGTCGGCGCTCGGGCGCACCTGCACCGCGGCCAGGGTGACCACGCGCTGGCTGGTCGCCTGCTTGGCATCGCGCTGGGCGATCTGTTCGGCGGACGGACGCACCTGCACCGACGCCAGCGTGGCGATGCGGCTGGACAGTTCGGCGTCGCGCTGCGCCAGCTGCTCGGCGGACGGACGCACCTGCAGTGCGGCCAGGGTGGCGATGCCGCTGTTGCGCTCGACGCTGCGCTGGGCGATCTGCTCGGCGGAGGGGCGGACCTGCACGCTGTCCAGGGTCGCGATGGTCGGTGCGGCGATCGCCGGCGCGGCGAGCAGGGCGGCGATGGCGAAGGTCAGGGCGAAGGAAGCGGTTTTCATAGTGGGCCTCGTTGGTGTTGTTGAGTAGTGGTGAGGTAGTAAGGTAGAACACCTAATCAGGGTGTGCAAGAACTTTCTTTTGCTTTTTGTTTTTATTAATCTCTTGTTCACTTTTTGATGTGGCAGTGTTTGTTGCGCCCAGCTACAAAGCAGATCCTGTGCCAACTTCAAGGCATTGTTATTCAAGGTTTTTTCGCGGAGCCCTGTGTCCGCGGGCGGACACCCGGTCGCTTGCGTACGTCCGTCTCAGGCCTGCCGGTCACCTCTCTCGCCGCGGTGTCGGCGCATCGCGTTCAGCATCGGAAGTGCCGGCGATGCACGGGAACGGGCCGAAAGGCATACACGGGCATGGCGGCGGCCCGTTACGATCGAGGCCTGGCTGTCCTTCCACTCATTCCTCAAAAGGAACTTGCATGACCGTGTCGATCCGCCCCCGTGGGGCGTTGCTGGCCATCGCCCTGTCCGCCGCGCTCGGCACGCTGAGCTACGCGTCGCCGTCGAGTGCGGCCAGGCCGCCGCCGGCGGCGAAAGTGGATATCGCCTACGAGCAGTTCACCCTGCCCAACGGCCTGCGCGTGGTGGTGCATACCGATCGCAAGGCGCCGATCGTGGCGGTCAACCTCTGGTACCACGTCGGCGCCAAGGACGAGCCGGCCGGGCGCACCGGTTTTGCGCACCTGTTCGAACATCTAATGTTCCAGGGCAGCGAGAACCACAGCGGCGAGTTCTTCGAACCGTTCAAGCAGGTCGGCGCCACCGACCAGAACGGCACCACCAACAGCGACCGCACCAACTATTTCGAGAACGTGCCGACAACCGCGCTGGACATGGCGCTGTGGATGGAGTCCGACCGCATGGGCCACCTGGTCGGCGCCATCGACCAGGCCGCGCTCGACGAACAGCGCGGCGTGGTCCAGAACGAGAAGCGCCAGGGCGAGAACCAGCCCTACGGCCAGGCCTGGGACAAGCTGAGCCGCGCGCTGTATCCGAAGGGCCACCCGTACCACCACAGCGTGATCGGCTCGATGAACGACCTCAACGCCGCCTCGCTGGCCGACGTGAAGCAGTGGTTCCGCACCTGGTACGGGCCGAACAACGCGGTGCTGGTGCTGGCCGGCGACATCGACGTGGCCACCGCGAAAGAGAAGGTCGCCCGCTACTTCGGCGATATTCCGGCCGGGCCGAGCATGGCGAAGCCACAGGTCGACGTGGCCCAGCGCACCCAGTCCACCCGCGAGACGATGACCGACAAGGTGCCGCAGGCGCGCATCTACCGCGTCTGGAACGTGGCCCAGACCGGCACCGAGGACATCGACCGCCTGCAGCTGCTGGCGCAGCTGCTGGGCGGGGCCAAGTCGTCGCGGCTGGACCGGCGGCTGGTGCATGAGGACAAGCTGGTCGACCAGATCAGCGCCGGCGCCTGGCCGTCGCAGCTGGGCTCCAGCTTCGGCATCATCGCCACGGTGAAGCAGGGCGTGGATCCGGCCAGGGTCGAGGCGGTGATCGACGAGGAACTGCGCAAGCTGCTCGACAAGGGGCCGGACAAGAACGAGCTGCTGCGCGCCAAGACCGCGTTCCGCGCCGGCTTCGTGCGCGGCATCGAACGCATCGGCGGGTTCGGCGGCAAGGCCGATGCGCTGGCCGAGTGCACGGTGTTTACCGGCGATCCGGGCTGCTTCCGCACCTCGCTGGCCACGATCGAATCCACCCGCGCGCGCGACCTGAAGGCGGTGGGCCGCAAATGGCTGGGCAAGGGCGACCACACCCTGGTGGTGGCGCCGGGCGAGCGCGTGGCGCTGGCCGAGGATCCGGCGGTGCAGCCGGCGCCGCTGAATGCGCCGCCGGTCGATCCGAAGTACCGCGCGCTGCCCAGCGTCGTCGATCGCAGCGCCGGCCCGCCCAAGACCACCCAGTTCCCGCAGCTGAAGTTCCCGGCGCTGCAGCGCGCAACGCTGAAGAACGGCACCCAGCTGATCCTGGCCGAGCGCCACGATGTGCCGGTGGTGCAATTCAGCTACGAATTCCCAGGCGGCTTCAGCGCCGACCAGGGGCGCAAGTCGGGCACCGCCAACTTCACCATGGGCATGCTCGACGAAGGCGCCGGCGAGCGCGACGCGCTGGGCTTCGCCGATGCCGCCGACAGCCTGGGCGCCGCGCTCAGCGCCGGCGCGGCGCTGGACGGCAGCAATGCCTACCTGTCGGCATTGAAGGAGAACCTGGCGCCGTCGCTGGCGCTGTACGCCGACCTGCTGCGGCGCCCGCGCTTCGAACAGAAGGAGATCGAGCGGATCAAGGCCAGCTGGATCGCCGGCATCCGCCAGGAGAAAGCGCAGCCCAACGCGGTGGCGATGCGGGTGCTGCCGCCGCTGCTGTACGGCGCCGGCCATCCGTATGCGATCCCGTTCAGCGGCAGCGGCACCGAGGCGGAGATCGCGGCGCTGGAGCGCGCCGACCTGGTCGATTTCCAGCGCGACTGGATCCGTCCCGAGCAGGCCACGCTGATCGTGGTCGGCGATACCACGCTGGCCGAGGTGGTGCCGCTGCTGGATGCGCAGTTCGGCGACTGGAAGGGCGAGGGCGCGGCGCCGTCGCTGCAGGCGCCGGCGGCGGTACCGCGTCCGAGCAAGCCGCGGGTGTACCTGATCGACCAGCCCGGTGCGGTGCAGGCCAACCTGTTCGCCGCCGAACTGGTGCCGCCGACCACCGAGGCGTCCTCGATCCGGTTCGACATCGCCAACGGCGTGCTCGGCGGCGACTTCACCTCGCGGCTGAACATGAACCTGCGCGAGAACAAGCATTGGTCGTACGGCGCGCGCAGTTCGGCCTCCAACGCCCTGGGCCAGCGCCCGTGGTCGGCCGCCGCGCCGGTGCAGATCGACAAGACCGCGCCGGCGCTGCAGGAGATGCAGAAGGAGATCAGCGCCTTCGCCAGCGGCAAGGCGCCGCCGACGGCAGACGAAGTGGCGCGGATCCGCAACATCCAGACCCTGAGCCTGCCCGGCGCCTACGAGACCGCCAGTTCGGTGCTCGGCGCGATCGGCGGCATCGTGCGCTACGGGCGGCCGGACGACTACGTGTTCAAGCGCAAGGCCGAGATCGAGGCGATGACCCCGGCGCAGGTGCGCGAGGCGGCGGCGACGCTCGATGCCAACGCCCTGACCTGGGTGGTGGTGGGCGACCTGAAGCAGATCGAGCGCCCGGTGCGCGCGCTGAAGCTGGGCGAGGTGACGGTGATCGACGCCGACGGCAAGCCTAAGGGCGCGCCTGCGCCGGTCGCGCCCAAGCGCTGAGGCGGTGGCCCGCGGGGCCTTCTCCCGTCAGGAGAAAGTAGCCCGCAGGGCCGGATGAGGGGACGGGCGCAGCCGCGTGCGCCTGGATCGGCGAGACGCTTCGCGCCGGACCCTCACCCCAACCCCGCTCCCGGCGGGAAAGGGGCTTGGCCGTTGCTTAGCCCCGCGCGGCAGCGTCATTGCCAATTCAGCGATCTACGGCACAATCCGGGTTCCTTCAACCTGCGGTCCCTGTCCATGCGCCTACCGATCGCGTTGTTCCTGCTCGCCAGTCTGGCCGCCTGCACCTGGGTGCCGATGGCGCCGGAAGGCAAGACCGTGCGCGTGCTGCCGCCAGGACCGGTACCGGCCGGCTGCGAGAAGCGCGGCGAGGTGGTGGTGTCGGTGAAGAGCAACGTCGGCTTCTACCAGCGCAACCCCCTGCGGGTGCGCGAGGAACTGGAAACCCTCGCCCGCAACGAGGCCCCGGGCGTCGGCGCCAACACGGTGCAGGCGATGGGCGAGCCGGTCGAGGGCGACCAGCGCTATGCCGCCTACCAATGCAGTGTTCGCTGAACCGGTTAAGCTATGCGCTCTGTTTCAGTTTGTTAAAGATGCGGTAAAACCGGGCAACCGCTAGAATTGGCGCCCCTTCGCCTTATCCCGGCGTACATCTCGATGCTCTTCAACAATGTCTCCATCGCGGGACTGGCGCATATCGATGCGCCGCACACGCTGACCTCCAAGCAGATCAACGAACGCCTGCAGCCCACCTACGATCGCCTCGGCATCCGTACCGACGTGCTCGGCGACGTCGCCGGCATCCACGCGCGGCGCATGTGGGATGCGGACATGCAGGCGTCCGATGCGGCCACCCTGGCGGCCCGCAAGGCGATGACCGACGCGGGCATCACCGCCGGCCAGGTCGGGCTGCTGGTCAATACCTCGGTCAGCCGCGACTACCTGGAACCGTCCACCGCCAGCATCGTCTCGGGCAATCTGGGCGTGGGCGAGGAATGCGTGACCTTCGACGTCGCCAATGCCTGCCTGGCCTTCATCAACGGCATGGACATCGCGGCGCGGATGATCGAGCGCGGCGAAGTCGACTACGCACTGGTGGTGGATGGCGAGACCGCCAACCTGGTGTACGAGAAGACCCTGGAGCGGATGACCTCCCCGGACGTGACCGCGCAGGAATTCCGCGACGAGCTGGCCGCGCTGACCCTGGGCTGCGGCGCCGCGGCGATGGTGATGGCGCGCGCCGAGCTGGTCCCGGACGCCCCGCGCTACCGCGGCGGCGTGACCCGCTCGGCCACCGAGTGGAACACGCTGTGCCGGGGCAACCTGGACCGCATGGTCACCGATACCCGCATGCTGCTGATCGAAGGCCTCAAGCTGGCGCAGAAGACCTTCGTCGCCGCCATGCAGGCGCTGGGCTGGGCGGTGGACGAGCTGGACCAGTTCGTGATCCACCAGGTCAGCCTGCCGCACACCCAGGCCTTCATCAAGAACTTCGGCATCGACCCGAAGAAGGTGATGACCATCTTCGGCGAGCACGGCAACATCGGCCCGGCCAGCGTGCCGATCGTGCTGAGCAAGCTGCGTGAGCTGGGGCGCCTGAAGAAGGGCGACCGGATCGCGCTGATGGGCATCGGTTCGGGCCTGAACTGCTCGATGGCCGAGGTGGTCTGGTAGGCGGAAGCGTGGTGTGGGGCCATTGCGTCGAATGGGCCAATAATTTTCCTTGTCCGGCGCAATCTGGCGCTTTGGGAAAATTATTGGTAATTTTCTTTCTTAATGGCCGCATTCGGTGGCGGTAAGGAAAGCCCGATGCCTCCCCGCCGTTCCACCGGCCATTACGTTTCCAGTTCGCTGGCCGGGAGTCGTTACCAGGCGTTCGTCCCCGATCCGTTGCCGCCTGTGCCGCCGCTGGACCTGGCCGCACCGGAGTTGATCGCACGCAAGGAGCGGGCGGATCAGGCCCTGGGACGCCTGGATGGCATCACCTTGATGCTGCCGGATCCGGAACTGTTCCTCTATCAATACGTGCGCAAGGAAGCCCTGCTGTCCTCGCAGATCGAGGGGATGCAGTCGTCGTTGTCGGACCTGCTGCTGTTCGAGTTGGACGAGGCGCCGGGCGTGCCGCTGGACGACGTGGAGGAGGTGTCCAACTACGTCGCCGCGCTGAACCACGGGCTCAAGCGTTTGCGCCAGGACGACTTCCCGCTGTCCTTGCGCTTGATCCGGGAAATGCATGCCTTGCTGTTGCGGGGCGGGCGCGGTGCCGGCAAGCGGCCCGGCGAATTCCGCGCGGGACAGGTATGGATCGGCGGCGCCTCGCCGGCGCTGGCGCATTTCGTACCGCCGCCGCCCGAAGCCCTGGAGACGGTGCTGGGTGCATTCGAACGCTTCCTGCATGCGCCGGCCAACGACGTGTCGCCACTGGTCAAGGCGGCGTTGGCACATGTGCAGTTCGAGACGATCCATCCTTTCAGCGACAGCAACGGCCGGCTGGGGCGGCTACTGATCGCGTTGATCCTGTGCAATGAAGGCGTCTTGCGCGAACCAAGCCTGTATCTGAGCCTGTTCTTCAAGCGGCATCGCGCGCAGTACTACGAGCGCCTCAACGCCGTGCGCACCGAGGGTGACTGGGAAGGATGGCTGGGATTCTTCCTCGACGGCGTCGCGGATACGGCGCAGCAAGCGGTCAGCACGGCGCAGCGTTTGCTGGCGCTGTTGGCGCAAGATCGTGCGCGGATTGCCGGCCTAGGCACGCGTGCCGGCAATGTCGGACTGGTGTTCGAGCAGTTCGCGCGCAGGGTGCTGCTTGGCGTGCCGCAGGTGCAGCCGCATCTGGCGCTGAGCGCACCGACGATCCGCGCGGCCATCCGGACCCTGCAGGAACTGGCGATCGTCAACGAACTCACCGGCCAGCAGCGGCATCGCGTCTTCGCCTATCAGGCGTACCTGGACATCCTCAGCGAAGGCGCGCAGCCGCTGTGAATGCGCCTGCGCCCGCCTGTGCAGACGTGCCATCTGCATGCCTTGACCGTGATAGCGATGCACATGCCTCGCTTCATTTCTCACTTTCAATTGGTCGACCCACATGAACTACCCCGGCTACCCCTTCACCCCGCAACGTTTCCAGGTGCGTCCTGGGCTGGCGATGTCCTATCTCGACGAAGGCCCGCGCGATGGCGAGGTGATCGTGATGTTGCACGGCAATCCGTCGTGGAGCTATCTGTGGCGCACGCTGGTGGCCGGCCTGTCGGACCACTACCGCTGCATCGTGCCCGACCATATCGGCATGGGCCTGTCGGACAAGCCGGACGACGCGCCGGGCGCGCAGCCGGGGTACGACTACACCTTGCAGTCGCGCGTGGACGATCTCGACGCGCTGCTGCGGCACCTGGGCATCGACGGGCCGGTGACGCTGGCGGTGCACGACTGGGGTGGCATGATCGGCTTCGGCTGGGCGCTGTCGCACCACGCGCAGGTCAAGCGGCTGGTCATCACCAACACCGCCGCGTTCCCGTTGCCGGCGGCCAAGCCGATGCCGTGGCAGATCGCGATGGGCCGGCACTGGCGCCCCGGCGAGTGGTTCATCCGCACCTTCAATGCGTTCTCCGCCGGCGCGTCGTGGCTGGGCGTGTCGCGGCGCATGCCCGCTGCCGTGCGCCGCGCCTACGTGGCGCCGTACGACAGCTGGGCCAACCGCATCGCCACGATCCGCTTCATGCAGGACATTCCGCTGTCGCCGGCCGACAAGGCGTGGTCGCTGCTGGAGCGCTCGGCCCAGGCGCTGCCGTCGTTCGCCGACCGCCCGGCCTTCATCGCCTGGGGCCTGCGCGACATCTGTTTCGACCATCACTTCCTGGCCGGTTTCCGCCAGGCGCTGCCGCAGGCCGAGGTGATGGCGTTCGAGGATGCCAACCACTACGTGCTGGAAGACAAGCACGAGGTGCTGGTGCCGGCGATCCGCAGCTTCCTGGACACGCATCCGCTGGGTTGAGGCGCGCCGCGTCGGCTCGCAGTGGCCCGGTGCAGTGCCGGCCTCGGGATCGGTGGCGGGCGAGCAGAGCGCCGAGTGGTTGGCCATGGTGCGCGTCGCAGCGCAGCGGTCGCCGGCAGGTTTTGCACAAACTGCAAACGATGGCAACTCTGTAACGAACAGGTCCCTGTACAGTAAGGCGCAGCGCATGCGGTTCGCCGCAGCCAAGCGATTCATGCAACCGGACCGGAGACAGACGAAGTGAGAGCGATTGCAATGTCGATGATGTTGATGTCGATGAGCGCCACGGGCGCGCACGCGGAAAACCTGACCACCTCCCCCGACGGCAAGAGCCTGGCGGTCAGTTTCGGCCAGCCCACCTACAAACAGGTGCTGCATTACCGGAAAATGTACGACAAGAAGCCGTTTCCCGATGCCGAGCTCTATTACTACAGCAACGGCATGTACAAGCTCATCTCGCAAGGCGAGAACCATTACGGCGTCTACGTGCTGCAAGGTAGTTTCGACGACGAGAACTATACCGTCCGCTTCATTTCCCTGCCTTCCGAGGATTGGGGCAACAAGACCGCCTTCCACCAGTTGACCTTCGTCCGCGGCGATGACAAGAACATCTTCATCCAGAACGCGATCGTCGACACCGGCGAAGCCATCGCCCAGCAGAACGGTACCTACACTCTGGAAAAGAACACCGTGACCAATCCGGTGCCGACCAGTTGGAAGAACCGCTGACGCGCGCCCGGCCGCGCTGACAGGGGTGGCATCGGACGCGCTGCGTTGCGTGCGGCGGCAGCGCGCCATCAGGCGTCCGGGAGATTGCGCTCGACCACGCCATCCCAGTCGGCCGCGGTCAGCAGCGGCAAACCATGCGCCAGCCGCGACTTGTCGCACTGCGCGCTGCGTTCGCCGAACTCCAGCGAGGCGGGCACCGCGGCGCACACCGACGGGCGCCGGTCGTGGATCGTGCAGCGGCTGTAGCGGCCGATCTCGGCATCCAGCGCCACGCAGCGCGGCTGCGCCTGCGAGGTGCCGCGCATGACCCGTTCGTGGGTGCGCAAGGGGTCGGTGAGGTCGAACGGGACCCTGCCGCCCAACTCGGGATCGGCTTCGCTCCAGTGGAAGCTGACGCGGAAGTAGGCGCAGCAGGCGCCGCAGGTGAGGCAGGGATGTGCCATGGGAGGCCGGGCCTTGCGCGGCAAACAGCGGTGGGGGGCGCGGCATTCTGACCGAACCGGCGTGCGCTGCAAGCGCCGCGGTGTTCAGGTGCGTGGCGCCGCCGCGCCGGTGGCGAATCGGGATGCCCGATCCCACTCCTGGGGCTGCGGCATGTTGGGTAAACGCTGGCCGGTAAAGGCATGGCCGGCGCCATCGGCGATAATCCGCCGATGACCACGACCACGACCTGCAACATCGCCGCGACGCTGCCGCCGTTGGCGCGCGAGCGTCCCGACCAGATCGCCATCCGCTGCCCGGGCCGCCGTGGCGCCGACGGTCTGGCCGCCTACGACGTGACACTGAGCTATGCGCAGCTGGATGCGCGCAGCGACGCGATCGCCGCCGGGCTGGGCGGCTACGGCATCGGCCGCGGCACCCGCACGGTGGTGATGGTGCGGCCGTCGCCGGAGTTCTTCCTGCTGATGTTCGCGCTGTTCAAGGCCGGTGCGGTGCCGGTGCTGGTGGATCCTGGCATCGACAAGCGCGCGCTCAAGCAATGCCTGGACGAGGCGCAGCCGGAGGCGTTCATCGGCATCCCGTTGGCGCAGCTGGCGCGGCGCTTGCTTGGCTGGGCGCGCTCGGCGCGGCGCATCGTCACCGTGGGCCGGCGCTGGGCCTGGGGCGGTACCACGCTGGCGCGGATCGAGCGTGCCGGCCACGGCGCCGGCAGCCAGCTGGCCGATACCGCGGCCGACGACGTGGCCGCGATCCTGTTCACCAGCGGCTCCACCGGCGTGCCCAAGGGCGTGGTCTACCGGCATCGCCATTTCGTCGGCCAGATCGAACTGATGCGCAACGCGTTCGGCATGCAGCCCGGCGGCATCGACCTGCCGACATTCCCGCCGTTCGCCCTGTTCGACCCCGCGCTGGGGCTGACCTCGGTGATCCCGGACATGGACCCGACGCGTCCGGCCAGCGCCGATCCGCGCAAGCTGCACGATGCGATCGACCGTTTCGGGGTGACCCAGCTGTTCGGTTCGCCGGCGCTGATGCGGGTGCTGGCCGACTACGGCCGGCCATTGCCGAACGTGCGCTGCGCGACCTCGGCCGGCGCGCCGGTGCCGCCGGAAATCGTCGCCAGGATCTGCAGCCTGCTGCCGGAGGACGGCAAGCTGTGGACGCCGTACGGCGCCACCGAATGCCTGCCGGTGGCGGCGATCGAAGGCCGCGAACTGCAGGACACGCGCGCGGCCACCGAAACCGGCGCCGGCACCTGCGTCGGCGCGGTGGTGGCGCCGAACGTGGTGCGCATCATCGCCATCGACGATGCGGCGATCCCCGAGTGGCCGGGCGTGCGCGAGCTGCCGGCGGGCACGGTCGGCGAGATCACCGTGGCCGGGCCGACCACCACCGATACCTATTTCAACCGCGATGCGGCCACGCGCATCGCCAAGATCCGCGAGCGCCTGGACGACGGCAGCGAGCGCATCGTGCACCGCATGGGCGACATCGGCTATTTCGATGCGCAGGGCCGGCTGTGGTTCTGCGGGCGCAAGACCCAGCGCGTGGAGACCGCGCACGGGCCGCTGTACACCGAGCAGGTCGAGCCGATCTTCAACACCTTGCCGTGGCTGCGCCGCAGCGCGCTGGTCGGAATCGGCGTAGCGGGCGCGCAGCGGCCGGTGCTGTGCTACGAACTGCAGGCGGGCGCGACGCCGCCGGCGCAGCCGGACGCCGTGCTGCGCGCGCTGGCGCAGACGCATGCGCACACCGCCGGGATCGCCGATTTCCTGCGCCATCCGGGCTTTCCGGTGGATATCCGCCACAACGCCAAGATCGGCCGCGAGAAGCTGGCGCTGTGGGCCAAGGACCGCGTGCGCTGAGGCCGCGGCGATGGGCGAGCGCTACCGGCTGGACGACCTGCGCATCGATGTGGCGCGGCAGCGGGTCGAACGCGACGGCGTGGCGCTGGAGCTGGGCGGGCTGAGTTTCCGCCTGCTGCAGTACCTGCTGCGACAGGGCCAGCGCGTGGTCGGCTTCGACGAACTGATCGCGCAGGTGTGGGCGCCGGCGCTGGTCAACGAGGAGACCGTGACCCAGCGCGTGCGCCTGTTGCGCCAGGCGCTGGGCGATGCCTCGCGGCAGCCGCGCTATCTGCGCTCGGTCCGCGGCCAGGGCTACCAGTTGTGCGCGCCGGTGCGCCGCGACGAAGACGACGGCGACAGAGAAAACGTACCGGCATCGCGACGACCGCGTTGGCGTGGCATCGCGATCGCGGCAACCGTCGTGCTCGGTGTTGGGACGCTGGCAGCGCTGGCGTGGTCGTGGTCTGCGCCGCCGCCACAAGCGGCGGCAGCGCCGCTGCTGCAACGCGCCGAGTATTACGCCGGCATCGGCCAGCGCGACGACAACGAACGCGCGATCGCGCTGTACCGGCAGCGCCTGCAGCAAGCGCCCGACGAGCCGCGTGCGTTGCTCGGGCTCAGCCGCGCCTACAGCGCGCGCGTGTGCCAGTACGGCGGCGATGCGCAGTACGTCGCGCTCGCGCGGCGCCTGGCGGCGCAGGTGATCGCGGCGCAGCCGCAGCTGGCCGCCGCGCATGCCGCGCTCGGCTACGCGCACGATTGCCGCGGCGAGTACGCGGCGGCGCTGGCCGCCTACGAGCGCGCGCTGCAGCTGGATCCGGGCGCCGATGCGGTGCGCGGCTCGGCGGCGTATCTGTACGAGCGCAAGGGGCAATTGGCGCAGGCACTGGCCGCCAACCTGCAGGTGCGCGATCCGGCACGGGTGCGCTTCCTGCCGATCCAGATCGCCAGCAACCTCAACCTGCTCGGCTACGTCAGCGCCGCCGAGGCGCGCTATCGCGACAGCTTCCAGCTGTATCCGGACAGCGCGTTTTCCAACCTGGCCTGGCCGAGTTTCCTGTTCGCGCATGGCCGCACCGCCGAAGCGCAGGCGGCATTGGACGAGGCGCTCGGGCGCGGCACCGACTATGCCGGGTTGTACCTGCTGCAGGCGGAACTGGCACTGGCGCAGGGAGATGCGGCGCGGGCGCGCCAGGCCAGTGTGCATGCGCTGCGTCTGCGTCCGCAGGGCAGTCTGGCGCAGACGGTGGCATGGACGCTGGACGCGCAGCCACGGCCTGCCGCGCCGGCGCTGCGCGCGCGGGCGCAGGACCTGCTGCAGGGCATCGCGCATGGTGCCGATCCGCTGGACGCGCTGGACGCGGCGCTGCTGCTGCACCTGGCCGGCGACCCGGACGCGGCGTTGGACGCGCTGCGCCGCGCACAGGCCGCCGGCTATCGCGATGCGGCCTACCTGCGGGTGTCGCCGCTGCTGGCGCCGCTGCGCGCGCAGGCTGGCTTCGCCACGTTGCTGGCGCGCAACCAGGCCGACATCGCCGCCCAGCGCGCGCAGGTGCGCCGCGCCGGCCTGTTGCCGCAGGAAACCGGCGCGGCTACGGCAGCGCCTTGAGCACGTAGTCGGCGAGCAGCGCCTGCGATTGCGGATGCATTTTCGGCATGTTGTAGGCGCTGCGGGTGATCACCACCACCAGACGTTCCTCGGGCAGCACGAACACATAGTTGCCGCCGTTGCCGGACATCGCCCACACCCCGCGCACCGGAAAGCGGAAGCGCCACAGCAGATAGCCGTAGTCGGCGTCCTCGCGCGCCTGCGCGTGCACCGTGGTCATCGCCCGCACCCAGTCCGCCGGCAGCACCTGCTGACCGTGCCAACGGCCCTGGTCGAGCAGCAGCTGGCCGAACTTGGCCAGGTCGCGACTGCGGTAGCGGGTGCCGCCGCCACCCATGCCCACGCCCTCGGCGGAACGGCCCCAGTGCACGTCGGTGATGCCCAGTGGCCGTTCCAGCGCCTGCGCGGCGAAGCCCTGCAGGTGCTGGCCGGTGGCTTTCTCCACCAGCGCGCCGAGCAGGAAGCTGCCGGCGGTGCAGTAGGAAAAAGCGCGGCCGTGCGGGCTGTTCTCGGGGCGGTTCATCCACGGCGCGTAGCCCTTGATCGGCAGGTCCAGCACGAACTGGGTCCAGTCGGCGCTGACGTACATGCGTTCCTCGTTGCCGCTGGAGAACGCGTTGTCGTCGTCGCATTCCAGTTGCGAGCTCATCGTCAGCAGATCCTCGACGGTGAGCGCGCGCTTGCGCGGATCCGGCTGCTGCCACTGGCGATCGCCGAAGTAATCGTAGACCTTGGCCTGCGCGCCGGGCAGGCGGCCGCGCTCGATCGCCGCGCCCACCAGCATCGCGGTGATGCTCTTGGTCGCCGAGCGGGTGTCTTGCAGGGTCTGCCGGTCGGCATCGCCGAAGTAGCGTTCGTAGACCAGCGCGCCGTCGCGCACGATCAGCACGCTGCTGGTGTGCGGCGCCTTGCCGTCGGCGATGGCCTGCTCCAGTGCCGCGAGCGTGGCCATGTTCCAGCCCGTTGTCCGGGCGTCGGCGACCTTCCAGCCGTCTTCGAGCGCCGGCGGCGTGGTGGTGGTGGTGGTGGTGGGCGCGGCACGGACGACAGGCGCGGCGAGGACGAACACGATGCACAGCAGGAACGGAAGGCGCGACATGGTGGAACTCCGAAGGATGCAGTCCGCGCACTGCGCCAGCGCCGTGGATGAAGTGCCTGATGCCACGATGAAGAATTATGAAGTTCGCCAAGATCAATGACTTGGGGTGCGCCTTGGCGTCGTCCGCAGCCGTGCGGATCGCCTTCCCCGGCGTCCCCGGCTATCGTGTGCGCCCTGGTGCGATCGGTGCGGCGCGATGAAGATAGTGGTGACGGGCGGTGGTGGATTCCTGGGCCAGGCGCTGTGCCGCGGCCTGGTCGCGCGCGGGCACGAGGTGATCAGCTACAACCGCGGCCACTATCCGGAGCTGCAGGCGCTGGGCGTGGCGCAGGTGCGCGGCGACCTGACCGATGCGCAGGCGCTGCACCACGCCGTCGCCGGCGCCGAGGCGGTGTTCCACAACGCGGCCAAGGCCGGTGCCTGGGGCAGCTACGATAGCTACTACCAGCCCAACGTGGTCGGCACCGAGAACGTGCTGGCCGCCTGCCGCGCGCACGGTGTGGGCCGTTTGATCTACACCTCCACGCCGAGCGTGACCCATCGCGCCACCCACCCGGTGGAAGGCCTGGGCGCGGACCAGGTGCCGTACGGCGAGAACTTCCAGGCGCCGTACGCGGCGACCAAGGCGCTCGCCGAGCGCGCGGTGCTCGCCGCCAACGACGCGCAGCTGGCGGTGGTGGCGCTGCGGCCGCGGCTGATCTGGGGGCCGGGCGACAACCAGATCCTGCCCAAGCTGGTCGCGCGCGCGCAGGCCGGGCGCGTGCGCCTGGTCGGCGGCGGCGGCAACCGGGTCGATTCCACCTTCATCGACAATGCCGCGCAGGCGCATTTCGACGCGTTCGAGCATCTGCGCGTCGGCGCGGCCTGCGCCGGCAAGGCGTACTTCATTTCCAACGGCGAACCGCTGCCGATGCGCGAACTGCTGAACAAGTTACTCGCCGCGGCCGGCGCGCCGCCGGTGACCAAGACCCTGTCGTTCAAGGCCGCCTACCGGATCGGCGCCGCCTGCGAAACCCTGTGGCCGCTGCTGCGCCTGCGCGGCGAGCCGCCGCTGACCCGCTTCCTGGCCGAGCAGCTGTGCACGCCGCATTGGTACAGCATGGAACCGGCGCGGCGCGATTTCGGCTATGTGCCGCAGGTGTCGATCGAGCAGGGCCTGCAGCGCCTGGCGTCATCATGGCGCCGCCACGCTGCCGTCACTCCCTGACGACCGATGGTTTCCGAAGATACCTGCGCGCCGATTCGGCACGACAGTTTCTGGACATTGCCATGCTGCATTACGCCATCATCTTCTTCGTCATCGCCATCATCGCCGCCGTGCTCGGCTTCAGCGGCATCGCTGGCACCGCGACCAACATCGCCTGGATCCTGTTCGTGGTGTTCCTGATCCTGGCGGTGATCTCGATGTTCCGTCGCGGCAAGGTCTAGCCGCCCGCGCTGCATCCCGAACGGCCCGTCGTACCGGAGAACCTCCGGTGCGGCGGGCCGTTGGTTTTTGTGCGCGCCGCTGGCGCGAGACTCGGGCCATTGCGTGGCCGCTGCGCTATGCGCCGGATCCCGGCAAGGCCACGGCGCTGCGCAGTGCCGCATCCTGCGCGTTGCGTTCCAGCGCCAGCTCGATCAGGCGCGTGATCAGCGCGCGATAGCTCAGCCCGCTGGCCTGCCAGAGCTTGGGATACATGCTGATGCGGGTGAAGCCGGGCAGGGTGTTGAGTTCGTTGACCACGATGCGGCCGTCGCCGGTCAGGAACACGTCCACCCGCGCCAGCCCGGCGCACTCCAGCGCGGCATAAGCGCGCAATGCGACGGCGCGGATGCGTTCCTGGGTGGCGGCGTCGAGCGCCGCCGGCACCACCACCTCCGCGCCGCTCTCGCTGATGTACTTGGTTTCGTAGGAATAGAACGCGTCGTGCACCACCACCTCGCCGCAGACGCTGGCCTGCGGCGCGTCGTTGCCGAGCACTGCGCATTCGATCTCGCGCCCGGCGATCGCCGCTTCCACCAGCACCTTGTGGTCGTAGGCCAGCGCCAGCGCCAGCGCCGCAGCGAAGCCGGCCGCATCGTGCACCTTGCTCACGCCCACCGACGAACCCTGGTTGGCCGGTTTGACGAACAACGGCAGCCCGAACTGCGCGGCCAGTGCGGCGAAATCGGCCTGCGCCGCATCGCGGCGGCGGATGCAGGCGAACGGCGCCACCTCCAGCCCGGCGTCGCGCAGCAGGCGCTTGGCCACGTCCTTGTCCATCGCCAGCGCCGAGCTGAGCACGCCGGAGCCGACGAACGGCAGCCCGGCCATGCGCAACAGGCCCTGCAGCGAACCGTCCTCGCCCAGCGTGCCGTGCACGATCGGGAATGCCACGTCGATCTGCTCCAGCGCCTGCGCCGGCTGCAGCGCGCGCAACGGCTGCGCGTCGTCGCCGGGGATCACCGCCACGCCGCGGCCGCTGTGCTGCAGCGCGATCCGCGCCGGATCGTCGGCATCCAGCAGGAAGCCGTCGCGCTCGTTGGCGTGCCAGCGGCCGTGCTTGTCGATGCCGATCAAGGTGGCGTCGAAGCGCTGCGGGTCCAGCGCATCGACGATGTTGCGCGCCGATTGCAGCGAGACCTCGTGCTCGGCCGATTTGCCGCCGAAGAGGATGCCGACCCGGATCCTGTGCATGCATGTCCTCGCCGCAGGGGCGTCGCTTTTGGGGCCGATAGCATGAGCGTTTTCCGCGCTGCAGCCCAGGCCGGCACGCTGTCGCATGGCCCTGCGCCGCGGCCTTGTAGAATGCGCCCATGTCGCCTACTCCCTTCGATGCCCTCAAGCCCCTGGCCGGCCGCGCGCTGGAAGCGGCGCTCAACCGCGCGCTGGCGCTGGATCCGGATACCCGCGACGCCTTGCGCGGCCTGGACGGCCAGCGCGTGGCGCTGACCCTGGAGGCGCCGGCGCTGGCCTTGCAGATCCGCGTGGACGGCACGCGCCTGCAGGTCGGGCCGGTGGACGCGGCGCAGGAGCCGGACCTGGCGGTGCGCAGCACCCTCGGCGGGCTGTTCGCGCAGCTGCCGTTCCTGGCCCAGGCGCGGCGCGGCGCCAGTCCTGGTGGGCGTCTGCGCGTGTCCGGCGATGCCGAACTGGCGCGGCGCCTGCAGCAATTGGCTGGGCGTTTCGATCCGGACTGGCAGCGCCCGTTCACCCAGGTATTCGGCGATGTGCTCGGCGTGCAGTTCGCCAATGCCGCGCGCTCGGCGCTGCAGCAGGCGCAGCGCGGGGCGCAGGACCTGGCGCAGAGCGCGGCCGAATTCGTCACCGAGGAATCGCGCGACGTGGTGCCGCGCGCCGAGCTGGAGGCGTTCTACGACGACGTCGATGCGCTGCGCGACGATGTCGAGCGCATCGCCGCGCGGGTGGCCAGGCTGTCGCCGGGGCGCGGCGCATGAAGGCGATGTTCCGCGCCAGCCGCATCGGCCGGGTGATCCTGCGCTACCGCCTGGACGATCTGCTCGACGGCACCCCGGCCGAGCGCTGGCTGCGCCTGGCCAAGCCGTTCGTGCCGCGCGCCAGCCCGGACATCGCCGCGCAGTCGCGCGGCGCGCGGTTGCGCCTGGCGCTGCAGGATCTGGGTCCGATCTTCGTCAAGTTCGGGCAGATCCTGTCCACCCGCCGCGACCTGATGCCGCCGGACGTGGCCGAGGAACTGACCCTGCTGCAGGACCGGGTGCGCCCGTTCGACGGCGAGGCCGCGCGGCGCATCGTCGAGCAGGCGCTGGGCCAGCCGATCGGCGTGGCCTTCGCCAGTTTCGATACCACACCGCTGGCCTCGGCCTCGATCGCGCAGGTGCATGCGGCGACCCTGCACGATGGCCGCGAAGTGGTGGTCAAGGTGCTGCGCCCGGACATCGAGCGGCAGATCGACGCCGATATCGCCTTGCTCAAGTCCGCCGCCGCGCTGGTGGAACGCGCGCACCCGCGTGCCGACAAGATCCGCCCGCGCGAGGTGGTGGCCGAGATCGAGACCACCCTGGCCGCGGAGCTGGACCTGCAGCGCGAAGGCGCCAACGCCAGCGTGCTGCGCCGCTTCTGGTTGCATTCGGACGACATGTACGTGCCGGAGGTGATCTGGAGCCATACCGCCGAGCGCGCGCTGACCCTGGAACGGGTGCGCGGCATTCCTTCCGACGACATCGCCTCGCTCGACGCCGCCGGCATCGACCGCAAGGCGCTGGCGGCCAAGGGCGTGCGCGTGTTCTACACGCAGGTGTTCCGCGACAATTTCTTCCATGCCGATGCGCACGCCGGCAACATCTGGGTGGACAGCGATCCGGCGCGGCGCATCAACCCGCGTTTCATCGCGCTGGACTTCGGCATCATGGGCCAGCTGTCGCAGGAAGATCAGTATTACCTGGCCGAGAACTTCATGGCCATCTTCAACAAGGACTACCGGCGCATGGCCGAGCTGCACGTGGAGGCGGGCTGGATGCCGGCCAACGTGCGCATCGACGAGCTGGAAGCGGCGGCGCGCTCGGTGTGCGAGCCGTACTTCACCCGGCCGTTGTCGCAGATCTCGCTGGCCGAGGTGCTGATCAAGCTGTTCCGGGTCGCCCAGCGCTACCAGCTGACCCTGCAACCGCAGCTGATCCTGCTGCAGAAGACCTTGCTCAACATCGAAGGCGTGGGCCGCCAGCTGGACCCGGAGCTGGACATCTGGGCGGTGGCGCGGCCGGTGCTCGAGCGCATCCTGATCGAGCGCTACAGCCCGCAGCGCGCGCTGCAGGAACTGCGCAAGCGGCTGCCGGAAATCATGACCCACGCGCCGGACATGCCGCGCCTGGTGCATAGCTGGCTGCGCCAGCAAGTGGAAGGCGGCCACGAGTTGTCGATGCGTTCGCACGACCTGTCCGACCTCAACGTGATCCTGCTGCGCATGCAGCGCCGCGTGGTCACCGCGATCACCGGCGTGGGCCTGCTCACCGTCGCGGCACTGCTGTACGCGCTCGACCCCGGTGGGCCGCAACTCGGTGGAGTCTCGCTCTGGGCCTGGATCGCCGGCGGCATCGGCGCGCTCAGCCTGCTCTCGGCGTGGTGGCGGCGCTAGGCGCTTCGCTGCCGCGATCGAACACCCCACGCTGGCCGCGGCCTGCATCTTTCGCCTATTGGGAGCTGCGCATGCCCTGGATCGTCGGCAAGTACCTGATTACCGCCGCGCTGGTGGTGGCGATTTCCGAAGTGGCGCGGCGCAGCGACCGGCTCGGCGGGCTGATCGCCGCCTTGCCGCTGGTCACGCTGCTGACCCTGATCTGGCTGCACCTGGAGCGGCAGCCGCAGGCCAGGATCGCCAATCATGCCTGGTATACGTTCTGGTACGTGTTGCCGACGCTGCCGATGTTCCTGGCATTTCCGCTGCTGTTGCCGCGGCTGCGCTTCTGGTGGACGCTGGCCGCGTGCGCGCTGCTGACCATGGCCTGCTTCGGTGGGTTGGCGCTGGGCGTGCGCCGCTTCGGGATCCAGTTGCTGTAACCGGCCGGGGCGACTGCCACCCGCGACGGGCGGCAGCCATCGCTGCTGCCGCGGCGGTTCAATGCCCTGCCGGCACCCCGGCTACCTTCGCGAAGAAGTCCTCGATGCCTGCATCGCGCATCTTGCGCGCGTTGGCCAGTTCGCTGGCCTTGGTGGTGTAGCCCGGCTTGCCGTCGGCGCCGACCACCACCGCGGCCGGGATGCCTTTCTGGATCGGGTCGCCATAGGTCTGGCTCAGTTCGAGGTTATGGTCGAAGTTGCCGACATCGATCTTGACCACTTCGAAGTGCGCGTTCACCAGCGCGGCATTCCTGGCCGTGTGGAGCGAGGCGTCGCGCGCGGCAGTCGCCGCACCAGTTGGCGCCGAAGATCAGCAGGGTCGGCTTGTGCGCCTGCCTGCCGGCGGCCAGCGCCTGCTGCACCTGCGCCTTGGCGTCGGCGTCGGCGTCGTAGGGCAGGTCCAGCGCATGCGCCAGCGGGACCACGGTCAGCAGCGACAACAGCAGCCAGCGTTGCATCGGACGCTCCGCAGCGTGGGGAGGATCATCGTCGAGCGGTGGCGCGGTGGCGCGGTGGCGTCAACGGCCCGGCATGGGGCGCTGCGTGACGGGCGCATTGTGGCCGGGGCCGCCGGGCGCGGATAATCCGGCGGTGAATATTTCCCCCGATTCCCTGCAGATCCTCCATCTGGACCCGTTCCTGGCCGTGGTCGACAAGCCGGCCGGGCTGATGGTCCACGACAGCAAGCTGGCCCGCGGCGAGGACGACTTCCTGGCCGATCGCCTGCGCGTGCAGTTGGGCCGCCCGATCTTCCTGGTGCACCGCCTCGACCGCGCCACCAGCGGCTGCCTGCTGCTGGCCTTCGACCGCGACACCGCCAGCGCGCTGGGCAAGGCGCTGATGGGCGGGGAGGTCGACAAGGACTACCTGGCGGTCTGCCGCGGCTGGCCGGCCGAAGAGCGCTTCGACGTCGATCACGACCTCGACGGCGGCCCCGGCAAGCCGTTGAAGAAGCCGGCGCAGACGCGCTTCCAGCGCCTGGCCTGCGGCGAGTTGCAGGTGCCATCGGGCGAGTTCGGCACCTCGCGCTACGCGCTGTTGCGCTGCAGCCCGGTGACCGGGCGTTTCCGCCAGATCCGCCGCCACCTCAAGCATCTGTCGCATCACCTGATCGGCGACACCAGCCACGGCGACGGCCGCCACAACCGCATCTTCCGCATGCAGGGCGTGCACCGCATGCTGCTGCACGCCGAGCGGCTGGCGTTCCCGCATCCGGACGGGCGCCGGATCGAGGTGAACGCACCGCTGGATGCGCAGTTCGTGCGCGCGTTCGGGTTGTTCGGGTGGTCGGCGGCGCCGCGGGCGCGGGGCACCGCGGAACGATTGGCGGGTGCGCCAGGCGAAGTCGCTGGCTAGCGCTTTTCCATAGGGTTCGTGGCGTGGCGCTTCGTGTAGGAGCGGCTTCAGCCGCGACCGGCACTACCGGCAATGCCCCATCGCGACGACGCATGACCCGACGCCACCCGGAGTCGTTCCGACGATGTCTCCTGCGCGGCTTGAAGCGTCCAGGTGCGGTCGGGACATTTCGGTCCAGACTGCTGCCGCAAGCGCAACGCCTGCCGCTTCGCTCGTCGCGGTTGAAACCGCTCCTACAGCAAGCGCGGTGCAGTGCGTCGCGCGCAGGGGCGCGGCTACTTCTTCGCCGGCGCCGTGTTGACGGTCTGCTCCAGGTCCTTCTGCAGGTCCGCGAACAGCGGGGTGATCTTCTGCTGGATCGCGCCCATCAGGTTCTGCATCAGCTGCGGGGTCTTGTCGAGCATGCTCTGGCCGGCCGGGCTCTCGTAGAACTCGGCCATCGCCAGCACGTCCTGCCTGGAGAACGACTGCTTGTAGAGGCTCACGTACAGCGGGCGCATTTCCTGCCACGACAGTGCCTTGCGCACGGTGGCCTGGGTGCGCTCCTGGATCTGCTGCACTTTCTGCTGCTGCGCCGCGTCCAGCGGGCGCTGCGCGGTCAGCTGCGCGAATTGCTGGCGCTGCATCGCTTCGATCTGCGGCAGCATGCTGTCGAGCATGTTCTGCGCGCGCGAGGCCGACAGCAGGCGGTTGATGTCGCCGTCGCTGGGTGGTTCGGCCAGCGCGGGAGCCGCGGCCAGGGCCAGCAGCGCGGCCAGCAGCAGGCGCTGCGGCCAGCGACGGGAAAGGAGCGGGGTCGGGTTCATCGAGCGTCCTGCAAGGCTATGACCGGCCGCCAGGATACGGGAATCGCCGTGGCCTCGCCGTCTGCGCCGGCCCGCGTGGCCGGCGCAGGTCCGGCCACGCGCCGCGACCGTCGGCGCGGCCGCGGTCCTGGAAAATCAAGCCGTCTGGCGGATGCCCTACAATTCGCGGATGGGTAACGGGGCCATCCACATCTCGAACAGCCTGGCGATTCCGGAAACCGAAATCGTCGAGCGCTTCGTGCGCGCCAGCGGCGCCGGCGGGCAGAACGTCAACAAGGTCTCCACCGCGGTGGAGCTGCGTTTCGATCTGGCCGGCTCGCCGTCGCTGCCGGAGCCGTTGCGTGCGCGGCTGCTGGCCCGGCGCGACCGCCGCATCACCGCCGAAGGCGTGCTGGTGATCGATGCGCAACGCTTCCGCACCCAGGACCGCAACCGCGACGATGCGCGCCAGCGCCTGGCCGAGTTCATCGCCGCCGGGCTGTCGGTGCCGAAACGGCGCATCGCCACCAAACCCTCACATGGCGCCAAGCTGCGGCGCCTGGACGCCAAGCGCGAGCGCAGCCAGATCAAACGCGGCCGTTCGCCCGGCCGCTGGGAGTGACTTTTGAGCGAACGCAATTTTTCCTTGCCACCCGCCACCCCGAACATGCCGATGGTCAAGCCCAGCCGCTTCGCCCGCTGGTTCGGCCGCACCGCGCTGCGCCTGACCGGCTGGCGGGTGGTGGGCGAGTTCCCGGACGTGCCGAAGCTGGTGATGATCGTCGCCCCGCATTCGTCCAACTGGGACGGGTTCCTGGGCTTTGCGGTCAAGTTCGCGGTCGGCTTCGAGGTGCGCGTGATGGGCAAGACCCAGCTGTTCTGGTGGCCGCTGGGGCCGCTGCTGCGCAAGCTCGGCGGCATCCCGCTGGACCGCAAGTCGCCGCGCGGGGTGGTCGAGCAGGCGGTGGCGCTGATTCGGCAGGCGCCGCGCATGTGGTACGTGATTACCCCGGAAGGCACGCGCAAGCGGGTGGAGAAGTGGAAGGTCGGTTTCTGGAAGATCGCGCATGGCGCCGAGATCCCGATCTTCCCGGTGTACTTCGACTATCCCAGCCGCACCGTCGGCCTCGGCCCGCTGTTCCACACCAGCGCCGACATGCACGCCGACATCGCCGCGATCCGCACCTGGTACCGGCCTTGGCGCGGCAAGCATCGCGATACATTGTGAGGCGGCCCGGCACGTCGATGCCGATGCGGTTCCTGTAGGAGCGGCTTCAGCCGCGACCGGGATCTGTCCGCAAAGCGCCGCCCAGGCCGCTGCGCCAGGGCGGTCCGCCGCCCTGTCCACGCCGAGCGCGCCACCCCCAGATCCAATGGCACATGCCGCCCCCGCGCAAACCGCGTAGCGTGCGCGGCTGCCCCGCCACCATGTCCCTGTCAGGAGTTCCCCCCATGTCGCGTACTGTCGTTCTGGCCGCTGCCATCAGCTTGGCGCTGGCCGCCTGTTCCGGTAAGGAGTCCACCCCCGTGTCCACCGCCCCCGCCTCGCAGTCCCCCGCTCCCGCCGCCGCCAATCCGCTGTTGAGCGCCAGCACGCTGCCGTTCCAGGCGCCGCCGTTCGACAAGATCAAGGACGCCGACTACCTGCCCGCGTTCGAAGAGGGCATGAAGCAGCACCTGGCCGAAATCCGCAAGATCGCCGACAACGCCGAGCCGGCCACCTTCGCCAACACCATCGAGGCGATGGAGCGCAGCGGCGAGACCCTCAACCGTGTCAGCCACATCTTCTTCGGCCTGGTCCAGGCCGATACCAACGACGCGCGCCAGAAGATCCAGGAAGCGGTCGCGCCGAAGCTGGCCGAGCACCAGGACGAGATCAGCCTGGACCCGAAGCTGTTCGCGCGGATCAAGGCGATCTACGACCAGCGCGAGACGCTGAACCTGGAGCCGGAGCAGAAGCGCCTGGTCGAGCGCGACTACGAGGACTTCGTGCGCGCCGGCGCGCAGCTGTCCGATGCCGACAAGGCGACGCTGCGCAAGCTCAACGTCGAGGAAACCACGCTGGCCACCCAGTTCCATACCAAGCTGGTCGCGGCCTCCAGCGCCGGTGCGGTGGTGGTGGACGACAAGGCCAAGCTCGACGGCCTGTCCGATGGCGACATCGCCTCGGCCGCGCAGGACGCCACCGCGCGCAAGCTCGACGGCAAGTACCTGCTGGCCCTGCAGAACACCACCCAGCAGCCGGTGCTGGCCTCGCTGAAGGACCGCGAGTTGCGCACCCAGGTCATGGCCGCCTCGCAGTCGCGCGCCGAGAAGGGCGACGCCAACGACACACGCCAGACCATCCAGCGCCTGGCCCAGCTGCGCGCGCAGAAGGCCAAGCTGCTCGGCTTCGACAGCTACGCCGCCTACAGCCTGGCCGACAAGATGGCCAAGACCCCAGCCGCGGCGCTGAAGCTGCTCACCGACACCGTGCCGACGGCCACCGCCAAGGCGCGCAGCGAAGTGGCCGAGATGCAAAAAGTGATCGACGCGCAGAAGGGCGGCTTCAAGCTCGCCGCGTCCGACTGGAACTTCTACGCCGAGCAGGTGCGCAAGGCCAAGTACGACCTGGACGAGTCGCAGATCAAGCCGTACTTCGAACTGGACAACGTGCTCAAGAACGGCGTGTTCTACGCCGCTACCGAGCTGTACGGCATCACCTTCAAGGAACGCACCGACATTCCGACCTACAACCCGGACATGAAGGTGTACGAAGTATTCGACCAGGACGGCACCTCGATGGCGCTGTTCTACACCGACTACTACAAGCGCGACAGCAAGTCCGGCGGCGCGTGGATGGACGTGTTCGTCCCGCAAGACGGCCTCACCGGCGCCAAGCCGGTGGTCTACAACGTCTGCAACTTCACCAAGCCCGCGCCCGGCCAGCCGGCGCTGCTCAGCTTCGACGACGTCACCACCATGTTCCATGAGTTCGGCCATGCACTGCATGGCATGTTCTCCAAGGTGAAATACCCGTCGATCGCTGGCACCAGCACTCCGGCCGACTTCGTCGAGTTCCCATCGCAGTTCAACGAGCACTGGGCCTCGGATCCGAAGGTGTTCGCGCACTACGCCAAGCACTACCAGACCGGCGCGGCGATGCCGGCCGAGCTGGTGGAAAAGATCAAGAAGGCGCGCACCTTCAACCAGGGCTACGCGACCACCGAATACCTGTCGGCGGCGCTGCTCGACCTGGCCTGGCACACCCAGCCGGCCGATGCGCCGCTGCAGGACGTGGACAAGTTCGAAGCAGACGCGCTGAAGAAGTTCAAGGTGGACGTGGCCGAAGTGCCGCCGCGCTACCGCACCACGTATTTCGACCACATCTGGGGTGGCGGCTACTCGGCCGGCTACTACGCCTACTTCTGGGCCGAAGTGCTCGACGACGACGCCTTCGAATGGTTCAAGGAGAACGGCGGCCTGTCGCGCAAGAACGGCGACATCTTCCGCGCCAAGATCCTCTCGCGCGGCAACAGCGTCGACCTGACCACCCTGTACCGCGATTTCCGCGGCAAGGACCCCAGCGTCGAACCGCTGCTGGAAAACCGCGGTCTGAAGAACTGAGTCCAACCTCGCCGCCAGCGGTGATCGAGCACGGGATGGCCCAACGGCCATCCCGTTTTTCGTGGCGGCCGCCGCGAAATGGCCGCGGCAACCTGTAGGAGGGTCTTCAGCCCCGACCGCCTCCGAAGCCAAGACGCATCCGCGCCCGGCGCCCGATGGCGCAAGCGCCGCCCCATGCCTTCCGTCACTGGTACCCGCGCAGCGCCGCGCGCACTGTCGCGATGGCAATGCCGCGATGTCCTCCCGCCCGAATCCCACAGGTGTTTCATGACCTCGACCGACCCGCGAGACTCCCGCCTGCACCGCGCCGCGCGCTGGACGCGCAAGGAACTGCTGCCGATCGCGGTGATGCTTACGTGGTCCCGAGCGGCTCGATGCAGCCGACCCTGCAACCCGGCGACCGCGTCGCCGGGGACATGAGCGCCTATGGCCTGCGCGTGCCGTTCACCGAGTGGCGCGTGCTCGAGCGCGGCCATCCGCAGCGCGGGGACGTGGCGGTGTACTACCGCCGCGGCGAAGGCCTGGAGTGGTCGCGCCTGTAGCTGCAATGCACGGCGTGTCGGCCGCAGTGCGCGGTCTGCGCGCCATTGCGTCAGTGCGCGGTTGACTATCGGCGCCAGTGCCGCAAACGCGCAGCGCCCTCTGCGCGCAGTCGTAGCTGGGCCTCACCCCTCCGACCACACCGCCCACTCATAGCCGTCGCGGTCGGCGAAATGGAAGCGGCGGCCGCCGGGGAAGTCGAATGCCGGGCGGACGATGCGGCCGCCGGCGGCTTCGATGCGCGCCTGGGTCTGGGCCAGGTCGGTGGAGTACACCACCACCAGCGCGCCGCCGGGCTGCGCGGTGCCATGGAAGAAGCCGCCGCTGAGGCGGCCGTCGCGGAACTCGCAGTAATCCGGGCCGTAGTCCTGGAAGCTCCAGTCGAAGGCCTGGCCGTAGAAGGCCTTGGCCGCGGCGATCGAGGCGACGGCGAATTCCAGGTAGTCGATGCGGTGTTGCTGGTCGGCGCGGTGCATAGTGGACTCCGTGAAAAGGGTGGCCAGTCTCCACCGCCGCGCCGCCGCCGGCTTGGCGAAAACGGCCAGCTCAGCGCGCGTGCCGCCGTACCAGTTCGCGCGGGTTGAGGCCGGTCAGCTGGCGGCTGTCGCGGACCAGGTGCGGGGCGTCGCCGTAGCCGGCCTCCAGCGCCGCTGCGGTCAGCGTGGCGTGGCCGCAGGCGATGCGCAGGAAGCGCTGCAGGCGCAGGATGCGTTCCAGGGTCTTGGCGCCGTAGCCGAACGCGTCCTGGCAGCGGCGGCGCAGCGTGCGTTCGCTGATGCCCAGGCTGCGCGTGAGTTCGGCCATGCGCGGCGCATCGTCGCCGGCCAGTTGCGCGAATAGCCAGGCCATCGGCTGGTCGGTCTGCAGCGGGCGGCTGGCGCACAACGCGTGCAGCAATGGCAGTGGATCGGCGCCGTCTTCGAGCCGCGCCTGCCAGTCGCGGCCGCGGCCGTCCCACAGCGCCTCCAGCGCGACGCGTTGGTCGGCGATCGCATGCAGTGGAACGCCGAGCAGGCGCGCGCCTGCGCCGGCGGCCAGGCGCACGCCGCTCAGCACGCTGCCCGGCGCCAGCGCCGCGCTGCTGGCGCAGTGGTCTGGTCCGGCCACGAACAGCGCGCGGCCATCCCAGATCAGGTCCACACAGCCATCGGGCAGCACCTGCGTCGGCTGCGCTTCGCCGGTGCCCTGGCGAAAGCGCCAGCTGCAGCGCAGGCGATCGCGCAATGCCGGCGGCGCGTCGAGTTCGGCGTAGCGGGAGGATGCTGGCAAGGCAGTGATCGGATCGACCGGCGGCGATGCGGCAGTCTACTGCAGCACGTACCGCGGCCTATCCATCCTGCGTCGCGTCTGGCGTGGGCTCAGGCCGGAGGCGTTGGCTTGTCCTCTTCGATCTGCACCGTGATCTCGCCCGAATGCGACGTAGCGCGTTGCCCTGGCCGCAGTTGCTGCACCGCCTCGTCCAGCGTCAGCGGGTTCGACGGCCCAGCACCGTGCGTCTGGCACACCTCCCTGGCCTTCTGCAGCATGGCGTGCACGTCGGCGTCTCCCAGCTTTGCGTTGATGGCCTTGCTGGTCCTGGTGCCGCTGTGTTGCGCCATGGCTTCCTGCGCGCCGCCCATGATGCCGCGCGTGATCTGCTTGCCCAGCCCGATATCCGGGCTGGCTTCGCGCCGATTGTTCTTGACGCTGATGGCCACGTGCTGGTTCAGCGCACCGACTGCGGCCATCGCCCCGGACAGTGCGGCCACGCCCAGCACTTGCGGGATGGGGACGTTGCGCGTGCCTCCCTGCGCGGCCGAGGTCAGCTTGCCGATCACCGAGGATGCCGCGCTGCCGAAGACGATCCCATGGAACGCCTGGCCAATGCGCTGGGCGGTCTGCGCGGAGAATTCGCGCATCGTGTACTTGGCGGCGATATCGCGGACCAGTTGCTCGGAAAGGACCGACGTTGCCGACCCGGCCAACAGCCGCGCCGCGGCTCCGTCGTGCGCCAGGTCGGTCAACCTGCCTTCGCGCAGACAATCCAGGTCCTTTTCCAGTTCGACCAACGCCACGGGCTTGTTGCCGTGGCCCAACTCCAGATCGACCTCGTGCCCGGCTTCTGACCCGGCGCTTTGCAGGGCTTGGCTGAGTTCTTTGCGCACGGCGGTCAAGCCGCTGGTCACCCGCTTGACCTGCGCCTGGGTGGACGACTGGATCAGCTTGCGCAGCTTGCCCTCGTCGATGTCCTGGCCACCAAGCGGCTCGCCGCGTGCAAGCTTCTGCGCGCCTTCCGGCGTGAACACATCGGCGTGCAGCAAGTTCAGCTTATTGTTGGCCTCCTGCTTGGCGCGTTCGTCGAATCCCGCCGCCACATGCTGCATGCCGGTGACCACAAGCGAGGCGACGGCCTGTGCGCTCGGCGACAGGGCGCGTATCGCCGGGGTCTTGCTGATCAGCCCCAGCGCACTGGAAAGGGGCGAGCGCAACGTACGCGGTATCGACTGCCAGCGATTGCCCAGCCATTGCCGATCGTGCGCACCCTGGGTCATCACGAAATCGCCTTGCGTCTTTTGCAGGGCGCTCTCCGCGTGCATCAGCGCCTGGGCCGCCTGCACGACCTCGGGATCGTTGGCCAACGCGCCCGCATCGTGTTCCGGGTACTCGTTGACCACCGCGCTGAAATTGTCGTAGCACGTGCTGAAATCGGCCAGCTTTTCGCTCAATTTGATCGCTAGATCCGGCAACCACTGCTTGTCGTTGATCTGGCTCTTGTCCGGCACGATCACATGTCCGCCATGTTCGCGGATCGATTCGCACAGGCTGACCACGGCCGACTGCTGGGCGGCATTCATCGGCGCGGCGATGGCCGCAGTCGCGAAGCCGAAGCTCGCGCCCGCCCAGGGATTGCCGGTGGCGTAGTTGATCCATGGCGAGGCGATGTACTGCATCGCATTGTTGAGAAAGCTGCCGGACGGATTGGGCATACCCGACAGCAACGCGGTGCGGCGCAGCGTGTGCACATCGGATTCCTGCAGGCCTTGCGCCTGATACCAGCGCATCACATCCTGCTCGCTGACCTGGGCGGTCAACTCCGCGCTGGTCGCAAGGTTGCGCGGGGCGGCTGTCGCATCCGAGGAACGCAGCGGCCGCAGTGCGCTGATGAGTTGTGCGGCGAGGTCCTTGTCCACCGGGCGTTGCTTGTCTTGCTGCAACTGCGTGTGGAGCCGTTGCAATGTCGCCGACATGGACGTGGGCGCTGGCGCAGCCGTCGCCTCGGCGGTGACGGATGGAGAGCTAAGCGCGGTTGCCGCGGCCGTGGCCTCGACGCTGCGCGCGCTACGCTGGCTGGGGCTGCGCGAAAGGCCTGCCAGGGCGGCAGTGCCGCTTTCCGGCTGTGCCTGAGCCAGCGCCTGTGGCGCGTGTGGCTGCATTTCCAATTGCGCGGAGCTTGTGGACGCTTCCGATGGATTGGTCGTGCCGGTGAGGTTGAGGTGTTGGTATAACTTCATGGTGGCATATGTCCTGGCTATGCGGCGAAGGCAGCGGCTCGGGACACGGATCGCAAGCAAACGGTCCCCCCCGAGCCGGGCTTATGCCAGGTATCGTGTGTTACGCCCCGTGGGGGCAGCGCTCGATGGCGATTTGCGAGCGTCGGTGCGTAGCGCATGGAGTCTTCGTCGCCTGCAGATACAATGGCACGCTGCATTCGAGCACCCGGCCAGCGTCGCCTTGCCGCGCCGTGCGAAGTGATGTGCGTGCGTCGGAAGGCCTGGCGGCTGCCTATCGCAATTTGACCGGATCCATTTTGCGTTACGCGCCGATGTCGGCGTGGCGGCAGCGTGCCATGCGCGGGGACTCGCGCAACGGACGAGGAGGCGTGCCTAGCGCTCCGACGGCCCGCTTTCGTCGTAGCCGCGCGAGGTGAACAGGTCCGGCTGGATCAGTTCGATGAAGGCGCGCGCCTGCGGCGACAGGTACTTGCCCTTGCGCACCACCACGCCGTAGCTGCGCGTGGGGAAATAGTCGCCCAGCGCGCGCGTGATCAGCTTGCTGCGGTCGGCCTCGGTGACGCAGATCGAGCTGACGATGGAGATGCCCATGCCCATCGCCACGTACTGCTTGATCACCTCCCAGCCGCCCACTTCCAGCGCCACCGTGTACGGCACCCGCGCCTGCTGGAACACCAGGTCGACCAGGCGATAGGTCACCTGGCGCTTGGGCGGCAGGATCAGCGGATACGGCGACAGGTCGTGCAAGGTCAGCTTGGGCATGTTCGCCAGCGGATGGTCGCGCGGAGCGATCAGCAATTGTTCGAAGCGGTACACCGGCGCGTAGCTGAGGTCGGCCGGCACGTCGAGCATCGAGCCGACCGCCAGGTCCACCGCGTCCTCGCGCAGCAGCTCGGTGCCGTCGGCGCTGATCGCGTTGTGCAGGGTCAGGCGCACCTCCGGGTGGCGCGCGCGGAAGTTCTCCACGATCTTCGGCAGCAGATACAGGATGGTGGAACTGTTGGCGGCGATGTTCAGTTCGCCGGCATCCAGCCCACGCGCCTTTTCGCGGAAGTCGGCCTCCAGCCGGTCCAGGCTTTCCACCAGCGGCTGCGCCATTTCGTACAGCAGCTGGCCTTCGCGGCTGGGGATCAGGCGCCGCCCGCTGCGCTCCAGCAGTACCACGCCCAGTTCGCGCTCCAGCGCCTGCAACTGCAGGGTCACCGCCGGCTGGCTGACGAACAGCGCCTCGGCGGCCCGTGAGACGGAGCCCAGGCGCACCGTTTGGCAGAACGCGCGCAGCGGCTTCAGCCGGTCGGATTTGTAAGGAAAACGCGGAGTTGCGGTGCCGCGCGTGGCCATGAGGTAACAACTATAAGATGTGCTTATTTAATGCATTGATAAAACTGTATTGTCAAATACATGCTGCGGCAGCACGGTGAGAGTCCGGAAACATCGAGGAACCCCACCATGTCCGCCGCCGCCTTCGCCGCTTCATCCCCGTCCGCCGAGCGCTCCACCCCCGGCATCACCCTGACCGCCGCGCAGGCCGGCCAGGACGCCCTGCTGCCGCCAGCGGCGCTGGCCCTGCTGGTGTCGCTGCACCGGGCGATCGAACCCGAGCGGCAGGCGCGGCTGGCTGCGCGCCGCGAACGCCAGGCCTATTTCGATGGCGGCGGGCTGCCGGATTTCCGCGCCGACACCCAGGCGATCCGCGCCGGCGACTGGCGCGTGGCGCCGCTGCCGGCCGCGCTGCAGGACCGCCGCGTCGAGATCACCGGCCCGACCGATCCGAAGATGGTCATCAACGCGCTGAACTCCGGCGCCAAGGTGTACATGGCCGACTTCGAGGACTCGACCGCGCCGACCTGGCGCAACCTGGTCGCGGGGCAGCGCGCGCTGGCCGAGGCGGTGGCCGGCACGCTGAGCTTCAGCGCGCCGCCGGCGCGCGACGGCAGCCCGGGCAAGCGCTATGCGCTCAAGCCCTTTGAGGAGCAGGCGGTGCTGATCGTGCGTCCGCGCGGCTGGCACCTGGACGAGAAGCACGTGTTGGTCGATGGCCAGGCGCTGGCCGGCGGCCTGTTCGACGCGGCGCTGTTCGCCTTCCACAACGGCCGCGCGCTGCTGGCCAAGGACCGCGGCCCCTACCTGTACCTGCCCAAGCTGCAGTCGATGGAAGAGGCCGCGCTGTGGGAGGCCGCGCTGTCGCACATCGAGGCGATGCTGGGCCTGCCGCAGGGCCAGATCAAGGTCACCGTGCTGATCGAGACGCTGCCGGCGGTGTTCGAGATGGACGAGATCCTGCATGCGCTGCGCGAGCGCATCGTCGGCCTGAACTGCGGCCGCTGGGACTACATCTTTTCCTACCTGAAGACATTCCGCCGCCACCGCGACCGGGTGCTGCCCGAGCGCGGCCAGGTGACCATGACCCAGCCGTTCCTGAAGGCATATTCGGAACTGCTGATCCGCACCTGCCACCGCCGCGGCGCGCATGCGATGGGCGGCATGGCCGCGCAGATTCCGATCGGCCACGACGAAGCCGCCAACGAGCAGGCGATGGCACGGGTGCGTGCGGACAAGCTGCGCGAGGTCAGCGCCGGTCACGACGGCACCTGGGTCGCGCATCCGGCGCTGATCCCGATCGCCCGCGCCATCTTCGACGAGCACATGCGCGCGCCGAACCAGCACGACGTGCGCCGCGAGGACGTGCAGGCCGACCGCGACACGCTGATCGCGCCATCCACCGGCAGCATCACCCGCGCCGGCTTCGAGGGCAACATCGAAGTGTGCGTGCGCTACCTGGCCGCATGGCTGGACGGCAACGGCTGCGTGCCGATCCACCACCTGATGGAAGACGCGGCCACCGCCGAGATCAGCCGCAGCCAGCTGTGGCAGTGGCTGCATGTGGGCGGCCTGCATCTGGACGACGGCACCGCGATCGATTTCGCGCTGTTCGACGCCTGTATGCGCCAGCTGCCGGCACGCCTGGGCGAGCGCGCGCTGCTGCCCGGCGGCAACCGCCTGGACGACGCCATCGCGCTGCTCGACACCCTGACCCGCAGCGAGGAGCTGGCCGAGTTTTTGACCTTGCCGGCTTATCAGATGATCGATTGATTGAGGCTGGGAGTGGGGAATCGGGAATGGGGAATCGTGAGCGCGATGTCCTTGCGCCTGATGTCTTCCGTGTCTTCCGCGCGTTTCATCCGATAGACCGCGCCACCGTTGCATCGCCGTATCCATTCCGAGGAGAGCGCAAGATGAGCACCACGTTGCAGACCGCCGCACAGATCCAGCACGCCTGGGACACCGATCCGCGCTGGGCCGGGATCGCCCGCAACTACACCGCCGCCGACGTGGTGCGCCTGCGCGGCACCGTGCACGTGGAGCATTCGCTGGCCCGGCTCGGCGCCGAGAAACTGTGGAAGTCCCTGCACGAAAAGGACTTCGTCAACGCGCTGGGCGCGCTGACCGGCAACCAGGCGATGCAGCAGGTCAAGGCCGGGCTCAACGCGATCTACCTGTCCGGCTGGCAGGTCGCCGCCGACGCCAACCTGGCCGGGCAGATGTATCCGGACCAGTCGCTGTACCCGGCCGACTCGGTGCCGGCGGTGGTCAAGCGCATCAACAACACGCTGCTGCGCGCCGACCAGTTGCACCATGCCGAGGGCAAGGACGAGATCGACTTCCTGCAGCCGATCGTGGCCGATGCAGAGGCCGGTTTCGGCGGCGTGCTCAATGCCTTCGAGCTGATGAAGGCGATGATCGAGGCCGGCGCCGCCGGGGTGCATTTCGAGGACCAGTTGGCCTCGGTGAAGAAGTGCGGGCACATGGGCGGCAAGGTGCTGGTGCCGACCCGCGAGGCGATCGAGAAGCTCAACGCCGCGCGCCTGGCCGCCGACGTGCTGGGCGTGCCGACGCTGCTGGTGGCGCGTACCGACGCCGAAGCCGCCGACCTGGTGACCAGCGACATCGACCCCAACGACCGCCCGTTCACCACCGGCGAGCGCACCGTCGAAGGCTTCTTCAAGACCAACAAGGGCCTGGACCAGGCGATCAGCCGCGGCCTGGCCTACGCCCCGTATGCGGACCTGATCTGGTGCGAGACCGGCAAGCCGGACCTGGCGTTCGCACGCCAGTTCGCCGAGGCGATCCACGCCAAGTTCCCGGGCAAGCTGCTGGCCTACAACTGCTCGCCGAGCTTTAACTGGAAGAAGAACCTGGACGATGCGACCATCGCCACGTTCCAGCAGGAGATCGCCCGCTACGGCTACAAGTTCCAGTTCATCACCCTGGCCGGCTTCCATGCGCTGAACTACTCGATGTTCAACCTGGCGCACGGCTACGCGCGCCGGCAGATGAGCGCCTTCGTCGAGTTGCAGGAAGCCGAGTTCGCCGCCGCCGATCGCGGCTTCACCGCGGTCAAGCACCAGCGCGAGGTCGGCACCGGCTACTTCGATGCGGTGACCCAGGCGATCCAGCAGGGCCAGTCCTCCACCACCGCACTGAAGGGCTCGACGGAAGAAGAGCAGTTCCTCGGCGAAAAGGCCGCCTGACCTGCAGCCAGGCGGCCGTTGGCTTGCCGATCCCCAAGGGAGGGGAAGAGCCCGGGCTTGCCCGGGTTTCTTTTTGCCCGCGCCGCGGTGCGCGTCCCGGCGCCGATGCCGCGCGCCACGCCTAAAGCGTGGCGCGCGGCGGCAATGCGCGCTTGCAGGTCTTTTCCCGTCTCCGTCAGATGTGAGATTTGCTGTGATGTCGCGGTGAACATGCTGCCGGATGCTATGCTTCGCACAAGATGGCGGGCGACGCCAAGAGCATTAGGGGGCTGGATGAGCTGCGACAGCGCCGCGTCCAATGCACGCGAGACAATTCCGACGATGGGTATGGTTGCCCCCAAGCCCAATGAGCTGGCGGTGTTGACCGCCGCGGAACTGCGTCTGTTCTCCGAGTTCGGCCGTTCGCGCACGGTGCGTGCCGGCGACGTGCTGTTCCGGCGCGGCGACGGCGGCAGCGCCATGTTCGTGATCGGCAGCGGCGTGATCGACCTGGATTTCGGCGAAGACCTGGTCGTCAAGCATCTCGGGCACGGCGAATTCTTCGGCGAGCTCGGCTTGTTGATCGGCAGCCACATGCGCAGCGCCGACGCCATCGCCGCCAGCGACGGCGTGCTGGTCGAACTGGATCACGACGACTTCCAGCGCCTGGTGGAGCGCGACCCGGGCGTGGTTGCCTACTTCCTGCGCCGCACCATCATGCGCGTGGTGATGAACGAGCAGACCCTGATCCGCCAGCTGCGCCGCCGCAACCACGACCTGGAAGCGGCGCTGGACAACCTCTACACCACCACTCACCAGCTCACCCAGACCGAAGAGCTGGTGCGCACCGACGAATTGACCGGCCTGCACAACCGCCGCGGCCTGATCCTGCGCCTGCAGGAATGCCGCCGCGACGGCCGCTCGCCCGGGCCGGGCCTGCTGCTGATCGACTGCGACCGCTTCAAGCACATCAACGATCAGCACGGCCACCTGATCGGCGACCGCGTGCTGCAGAACGTCGCCAACATCCTGCGCTCCGTCGCCGGCCAGGACGACATCGCCTGCCGCCTCGGCGGGGACGAATTCTGCCTGCTGGTGTCCACCGGCAACGCCGATGATCTGCGCCGCATCGGCGAGTTCGTGATCGCCACCGTGCAGAACCTGCTCGGCGTGCCGCACCCCTCGCCGCATATCTGCTCGGTCAGCATCGGCATCAGCCGGGTCGATCCACAGTCCGACTGGAACGATTGGTACGCCAACGCCGACGCCGCGCTGTACGAGGCCAAGCGCCTCGGCGGCAACCGCCTGTACTGGCACGACCGCGCCGCCGCGCCCTGCTGACGCACGCGCGTCCTCGAGTTGCCATGCACGATGTCCACCCGCCCCGGCCCGAGGTCCCGCAGCTACGCACCCTGCTGCTGACCGACCTGTGCGATTCGATGGCGCTGGTGGAGCGGCTCGGCGACGCCAACGCCGCCGAGCTGTTCAAACTGCACGACGCGCTGGTGCTGGAACTGCAGCAGCGCTGGCGCGGGCGCCTGATCGACCGTTCCGATGGCCTGCTGTTGCTGTTCGAGCGGCCGATCGACGGCCTCGGGTTCGCCCTGGACTACAGCCGCGGCCTGCAGGCGCTGGGCACGCAGCGCAAGCTGCAACTGAACGTGCGCGCCGGCCTGCACGTCGGCGAAGTGCTGACCTGGCGCAACAGCGATGCCGCGGTGCAGGTCGGCGCCAAGCCGCTGGAAGTGGAGGGCCTGGCCAAGCCGACCGCCGCGCGGCTGATGACCCTGGCCCGGCCCGGGCAGATCCTGCTGTCGGCGGTGGCCGAGTCGCTGACCCACCGCGCCGCGCGCGAACTGGGCGAGCGCGGCGAGCGCCTGCTGTGGAAATCGCACGGCCGCTGGCGCTTCAAGGGCGTGCCGACTGCGCAGGAAATCTACGAAGTCGGCGAGATCGGCAACACCCCCCTGCGCGCGCCGAAACCGACGCCGAAGGCGTGGCGCGACATCCCGCTGTGGCGGCAGCCGGCGGCGCTGCTGGCCGAGGTCGGCCTGATCGCCGCGATCGCGGTCGGCGCCTGGTTCGCCACTCGCCCGCAGCCGGCCATTGCCTTCGCCGAGCGCGACTGGGTGGTGGTGGGGGATTTGCGGAATCTGACTGGTAACACGTTACTAGACGATTCGCTGGAGCAGGCGTTCCGGATCAGCCTGGAACAATCGCGTTATGTAAACGTCCTGAGCGATCTTAAAGTTCGCGATACGTTGAATAGAATGCGGCGCAACCCGGAGCACACCAAGGTCGATCGAATCATTGCTTCGGAGGTTGCGATGCGCGACGGCGCGCGCGCGGTCATATTGCCGACGGTCGCAGAAATCGGCGGGCGCGTCCGCTTGAGCGCAGAGGTGGTCGATCCAAGGACACAAACCACCGTCGCCGTAGAATCTTCCGATGGCAAGGGACTCGGTTCCGTGCTTGGTTCGGTTGATCAAGTCACGGCTTCTTTGCGTGAAAGTCTTGGCGAGGCCATGGGCAGCATAAGCAGGAATTCTGCTCCGCTTCCTCAGGTAACGACCAGTAGCCTGGATGCCCTAAGGGCGTATGCGATCGCTACGAATTTCTACACGCGCCGCGATTCTAAGAATGCATTGCAATATTTCCAAAAAGCGGTCGAATTAGATAAAGATTTTGCGCTTGCTTATCTGGGTATCATGCGCGTTTATGTATCTTCCTCGGATAATGTCGCAGCCAAACCCTATCTGCTGAAGGCAGCATCGCTGCGCAATCACTTGCCGCCGCGGGATGCACTCTATCTGGACGCGTGGGAAGCGGAGTTTCAGGAAGACAGCTGGCGCGTGGCCCCTGGCAAGTGGAAGGTATTGGCTGGCATCTATCCAGACTTCTATGCAGGAATTGCAGAAAGTGCCTGGTACCAATTCAATGCGGGAAGCTACGATGCATCGTTCAGTGCCGCTGACGGTTTTTCAGTTCAGCAAAATCCATTGCGGGACGTCGCTTTCGAACTGAAAGGGCGTTCTTTGCTGGGGCGGCTTCAACTCCGATTCGCAACACCAACGGTTGTGAAGTGGCCCGGCGACCTGACTTGAGCGACTTCACCGCCAAGTGGAGTTGCCCATGTCATCCAGCCGCCTGGACCAGGCCGAACGATACCGTTTGCATGCGTTATATGAAACCGGGATGTCGATGCGGGCCATCGCCGATGCGTTGGAGCGCGCGCCCAGCACGATCAGCCGCGAACTGCGCCGCAATCAGCACGCTCGGCACTATCTGCCAGATCACGCACAGCGCATCAGCGAGCATCGGCGCACGCAGGCCAGCCGGCGTCCACGCATCGACGCTGAGCGCATCGCACAGATCGAGGTCCTGCTGAGCGAGGACTTCAGCCCGGAACAGATTGCCGGTCGCACCGGCCTGGCCAGTCACGAATGGATCTATCGGCACATCTACGCTGACCACAAGCGCGGTGGCCAGTTGTTCACGCATCTACGCAAGCGCCGCCGCAAGCGCCGTCGGCGGGGCGTGCGCGATGGCCGCGGACAGCTGACACATCGGCGCAGCTGGACACAGCGCCCCAGCGTGGTGGAGCAGCGAAGCCGCATCGGCGACTGGGAGCTGGATACCCTCCGGGCCTCACACGGAAAGGCCGTGGTGGTCAGCATGACCGAACGCCGCAGTCGCCTGCATCTGCTGGCTTACTCGCCTGACGGCACCGCCGAGAACGTGCGCAACGCCATCGTCCAGCGCCTGGGCGGCCTAGGCCACACGGTGCACACCCTCACCGCCGACAACGGCAAGGAATTCGCCGATCATCGGCTCATTGCCGCCTGCTTGCAGAGCGACTTCTATTTTGCAGATCCGTACTGCGCATGGCAGCGAGGCAGCAACGAAAATGCCAACGGATTGACGCGCCAGTACTTGCCACGACACATCGATTTCAGCACCATCACCGATGCGCACCTGCGATGGATCGAACAGCGACTCTACAATCGTCCGCGCAAGATACTCGGATTCAAAACGCCCCTCGAAGTCTTCTCCGAGGAGGTCCTCAACAGCGTTGCGAATCGGAGTTGAATCCGCCTGGCGAAAGAGCGTTATGCCGATGCCATCACCGAATTCTCGACAGCCGAGGATATCGGCGGCTACAAGCAAACCAGGTATCACGCGGCTGCTTTCGCTGCAGCCAGGAATTTTGTCGATGCGAAGCTCGTACTGGATTCTCTGTCTGCGAAAGGCATGGATGCGGATGGTCTGACCAACGGGTTCGAAAAGGTGGCGATTACATTGGATCAAGGCAATCTGAAAAATGCCAGGATGCTGGCGGCGCAAGCGGTAAGCGATTCCTCAAGTGCTGCCGCCATGCCCAAATATCCCCTGAGGGTCATGGCCAGTACCGTTGATTTTTTGAGCGATCCCGCCGCCCCGCACGTAACAGGCCTGGATGGTCTATTCAGCGAAATAATGCAGCAGGTTGCCGCGGGCGATGTGCGTGATCGTGACGATTTGCTGGTGAATGCCTTGGCAGTCATCAGATTGGTGCAAAGGAGGGGCAATGTCGCCACAAGCAATAGGATGGTCGCGTCGTTGATGCCTTTCGCTGTAAAGTCGAGCAACCCTGTTGTGCATCAGTTTGTCGCGATTGCGCAAGCGGAAAAGTTGCGACTGACGGGTGAGCCGGATCAGGCTGTTGCGGATCTTTCCTCTAGAATCGATGGCACTGAACCGTTCCAGACGCACGTTGCGTTGCGTGATGCGCTTTATGCCGCCGGTCAATATGAGCGCGCGTTGCAGCAGGATCGATGGATCGCCAGTCACCGCGGGCGCGCTTACGCGGAGCCGTTCGGAGGTCAGGCTTTTCAGAGCATGAATATTGCCGACTGCACGCTTTCTTATCTGAGCTCTGCTCAGGCATGGGTCGCTGTGGGTGATGTGCAACAGGCGCGGCAATCACTGTCGAGTTTTCGCCGCGGCTGGCCTCTTGACGGGCTTTCCGATTATTTTTTGCGAAGGGTCGAATCTATCTTTCCGGATTCGAAGCAATGAACGACGTGATAGGCTGATTTTGAAGTGAGATATTCTAGTAGAAGAGATTTTGCAGCAGCAAGCTCTTCTTTGGGGGGCGGATTCAACTCCGATTCGCAACGCTGTTGAGGACCTCCTCGGAGAAGACTTCGAGGGGCGTTTTGAATCCGAGTATCTTGCGCGGACGATTGTAGAGTCGCTGTTCGATCCATCGCAGGTGCGCATCGGTGATGGTGCTGAAATCGATGTGTCGTGGCAAGTACTGGCGCGTCAATCCGTTGGCATTTTCGTTGCTGCCTCGCTGCCATGCGCAGTACGGATCTGCAAAATAGAAGTCGCTCTGCAAGCAGGCGGCAATGAGCCGATGATCGGCGAATTCCTTGCCGTTGTCGGCGGTGAGGGTGTGCACCGTGTGGCCTAGGCCGCCCAGGCGCTGGACGATGGCGTTGCGCACGTTCTCGGCGGTGCCGTCAGGCGAGTAAGCCAGCAGATGCAGGCGACTGCGGCGTTCGGTCATGCTGACCACCACGGCCTTTCCGTGTGAGGCCCGGAGGGTATCCAGCTCCCAGTCGCCGATGCGGCTTCGCTGCTCCACCACGCTGGGGCGCTGTGTCCAGCTGCGCCGATGTGTCAGCTGTCCGCGGCCATCGCGCACGCCCCGCCGACGGCGCTTGCGGCGGCGCTTGCGTAGATGCGTGAACAACTGGCCACCGCGCTTGTGGTCAGCGTAGATGTGCCGATAGATCCATTCGTGACTGGCCAGGCCGGTGCGACCGGCAATCTGTTCCGGGCTGAAGTCCTCGCTCAGCAGGACCTCGATCTGTGCGATGCGCTCAGCGTCGATGCGTGGACGCCGGCTGGCCTGCGTGCGCCGATGCTCGCTGATGCGCTGTGCGTGATCTGGCAGATAGTGCCGAGCGTGCTGATTGCGGCGCAGTTCGCGGCTGATCGTGCTGGGCGCGCGCTCCAACGCATCGGCGATGGCCCGCATCGACATCCCGGTTTCATATAACGCATGCAAACGGTATCGTTCGGCCTGGTCCAGGCGGCTGGATGACATGGGCAACTCCACTTGGCGGTGAAGTCGCTCAAGTCAGGTCGCCGGGCCACTTCACAACCGTTGGTGTTGCGAATCGGAGTTGAAGCCGCCGGGGCAAGATGCTTGACATCAAGACATTTGCCTTCGCCTACCGTTGCTTGAACGATTTGCTCAGGAACTCCTGCTTCTCTAAGTGCTTTTGCGGGATCGGTGACAAATAGATTGCGAAAATCTTCATCACTGGAGAGCCTGTCAATCAGGCTAAATGCGGCTTCTTCGCTAAAGGGAATGTGTTCGACGTTCTGGCTCATATGGATCCCCTGATTTGTTCGTTGGTGTTGCGGATATATGATGGTTCCTGCCGGTTTTTGCAAGATTGGATTTGTGGATTTCTGAGTTTTGTCCTGGCTGGTCCTATATTGAGGGATTATGCGGTTACGTCGATGTGCGATAGTCTTCTTTGAAAGTCGTGAAAGTGTTTCTGTAGATATCGAGTCGCTGCTGGTAGGGGGCGACGGACTAACGCGTAAACGACGCTGGCTGGCTCTGGCCGCACATCTGGATGGCGAGGTCGAGGTCAGCGCGGTCGAGCGCGAAATCCTGGGAGAAGTGGGTCCTGGCGAATGGATCGATGATGATCGATTGGAAGGTTATCCGAAAGAGGCTGTCAAGCGGTTGCTGCGCCAAGGTCTGCTGATCGGCGATGATGTCGAGAGTGCTGAGTACCGACAGCACGATGACACTCTGCGCAGCGGGCACTGGTGGCCCATGGCGGCAGTGATGCACCGCCATAGCCGTTGGCAAGCGGTGGATAGCGTAGTAGCCATGGCGGATAGCGAAATGACGACCGCTGTCGAGTTGCGAGCCAGGTTGGGCGCGCCGCCGCCGGCAGTCGGCGAGCGCGGCGATGCGCCAAGCCGAATACCGCTGCCACGTTTGCCTGCAAACGATCTCGACGGCCTGCTCGCGCGGCGTGCCACCTGCCGCAACTTCGATATTCAGCGGTCTGTGCCGCAGCCGCTGCTCGCAAGAATGCTGCAGCGTGCACTGATGGCTCACGCACAGGTCCGGATACAAGAGGACACGATATTTCTCAAGAAGTATGTCCCTTCTGGCGGAGGGCTACACCCGGTTGAGGCGTATCTGATCGCCAATCGGGTTGAAGGATTGGCTCCAGGACTGTATCACTATCACCCCATCGACCACGCGCTGCAGCCTTTGCCGTCGCCTAAACAGCCGCTGGAAGTATTTTCCAGAGCGGCACTGGCAGGCCAGCACTGGTTCTCTGACGCCCCGGTTATTATCGTTTTGGCGTTGCGATTTCAGCGCAGTTTCTGGAAGTATCGGCTGCATGCAAAGGCATACCGCGCGGGCGTTCTGGACATTGGGCACATCTCCCAAATGCTGTATCTGAGTGCCACCGAGGCCGGGCTGGGCGCGTTCGTGACATCTGCCGTCAACGAAATGGAAGTTGAGCAGGCATTTGCCTTGGACCCGATGCAGCAGGGCGTGGTGGCGATCTGTGGCTTTGGCTGGCGTGCAGGAAAAATGGAGATTAGCGAATTCGACCCGGCAAACGAGGTGTGGATCAACGACAATCCTGATTAATCCCGGTTCCAGAGCGTGTTATGAAATTCGAGGGGTAGTAGCAGCGTTGCTGAGCATGAGGGCAGTAGCGCCGACATCGGATCATTTTCGAAAGGTCTCCTGAATCATTGTCTTCGCAGAGTCGAGACAAACGATTCTGATGCTTGCGCCTCAGTCAGGCTGCCGCACCCACGGGCCGGCGAACACCAACAGCATCAGCAGCACGCCCTCGCTCAGTGTGTCTTGCTGTGCGGCTATTTGGCCGCGGCCACGGCCGAATCGCCGGGCGTGGCCGAGGTTGCCGTCTTCTCGCCATGTTCGAGCAAGTCCAGCCGCTTGCCGCCAGGCAACCGGTAGTCCAGTTGCTGCTCCAACGCATCCAGCGCGGCAACCTGCACGCAGAGCGCATTGGCCCTGGCTTCCAGCGCCTTGCCGCGCGCCTCCATGCGCCGCTCCAGGTCCTTCTCCATCGCGTCCGTGTGCTTCTCGATGGCATCGGCGCGGCCGGTGAACACTGCGAACATCACCCCGCGGGTCAGTGCGCCGGCCATTTCCTCGGCGGCGGCGCTGACGTCGGCTTCGAATGCCTTGTCGAACGGTTCCTTCTGCCATTGGCCTTTGCCGAGGGTGCGATCCAGGTGGGCGAGGGCGGCGTCGCGGTGCCGCTCGATCTTGCGCGCCTTGCCGGCATTGCCGGTGATCGCTTCGACCACGTCGCCGAAGGCATCGAAGGTGATGCCGACCACTTCGCGGGCGATGCCGGCTACTTCGGGCATCAGCGCCTGCGCGCCCTGTTCCATCTGCCGCACGCGCTGCGCATCGGCATTGCTGAGCGGCTGGGCGACGCCATCCACCTGCAGGCGGCCGTCATGCAGGAACACGGTCTTCGGGGTGCCGGCGCTGCGCCTCAGGGCCACGCCGGTCCGATCGACGATGACGTCGTAGGGCGTGGAGAAACCGCATTGCTGCGAGGAGAACTGCGGGCCGGCGGCGGCGCTGGCGGCGGCGCCGAGCAGGGAGAGCGTGCACACGGAGAGCAGCAGGCGCATGGCGGCGGTTCCTTTGACGATGACCGCAGCATCGGTGCGGGGCCGCGCCCTGTCGTCTGCGGGAAGTCAGGGTGCTGGAAGTCATGCCCGGACTGCGACACGCCGGGGCGCCGGCGCGGATCTAGCGCGGATCCTCAGGCATCTTCCAGTGCTGGAGAAGCGGGCCTTGCGCACCGGCGACGGGATCGCTGGGCGGGAATGGTAGCTGGGCAATGCGTCGGGTCATTTCGGCGCTGGGCGCCTGCCGGCAGATGTCCCAGTCCTGCCCGGCGGGATAGGCGCCGACCACCAGGAAATCGCTGCTGGAGGCGATGCAGCAATGGCCGCTGCCGGCCGGCAGCAGCAAGGCGTCGCCGGCCGCCAGCGTGGCTTCGGTGCCGCCTGGGCCGCCGATGAGCAGCCGCGCGCTGCCGCTGGCCACGCCAAGTACCTCGTGGGCAGTGGAATGGTCGTGGTGGTCATCGTAGATGCCATCGCGCCAGTGCGGCGGCCAGCCGTGGGCGGCGAAGCGGCGTTCGAAGCCGGCGGCATCGCCATCGCGTTCGGCCTGGCGGTACAGCAGGACCGGCAGGAAAGGATGGTTGGGGACCCAATCGTGCGGCGGCAGCAGCCAGTGTTCCAGGCGCATCGGCGCGTCCTCGCAGCATGGTGTGGCAGGCAGCGGGCGGCCGCCGTTGCGGATCATGCTAGCCAGGCCGCGTGGTCGTGGCGTCAGGGCGCGCTGCGGCGGCGTCAACAGCGTTGCGCTGCACGTGCTCCCGCATCGACCGGCGCGGGAACACGAACGCCATCCGCTGACCTGTACACGGCAGCGCAGGCGGTGTCGCCAGCGCCACCGCTGTGCGCCTCAATGCAGCGGTGCCGCACCTGCGTCGGCACGATGATGCGTGCCGAGGTCCCCGACCATGGCCGCGCTGGCCGTATTCAGTCCGATCACCTGCACCTGCGCGCCATGGCGGCGGAACTTCAGCACCACCTTGTCCAGCGCGCCGATGGCGCTGATGTCCCACAGATGCGCCTGCGACAGGTCGAGGGTGACCCGCGCCGGCGCGTGCGCATAGTCGAACGCGGCGGCGAAGCTGCCGGCCGAGGCGAAGAACAGCTGGCCGCCGATGCGGTAGGTATGGCCGCCATCGGCGTCCTCGGTCCTGGCGATGTCCAGCATGCGCCCGACCTTGCGCGCGAAGAACAGCGCCGACAGCAGCACGCCGGTCAGCACGCCGCGCGCCAGGTCGTGGGTGGCCACGGTCACCGCCACGGTGGCGAGCATCACCAGGCTGGAACTCTTCGGATGCGTGCGCAGTTGCGCCAGCGAGCGCCAACTGAAGGTGCCGATCGAGACCATGATCATCACCGCCACCAGCGCCGCCATCGGGATCTGCCGCACCCACGGGCCGGCGAACACCACCAGCATCAGCAGCACGCTGCCGGCGACCAGCGCCGACAGGCGGCCGCGGCCGCCGGATTTCACGTTGATCACCGACTGCCCGATCATTGCGCAGCCGGCCATGCCACCGATCAGCCCGCTGGCGATGTTGGCGGCGCCCTGGCCGATGCATTCGCGGTTCTTGTCGCTGGGGGTGTCGGTCATGTCGTCGACGATCTGCGCGGTCATCATCGATTCGAGCAGGCCGACCACCGCCATCGTCGCCGACACCGGGAACACGATCTTCAGCGTGTCCAGGGTCCATGGCACGTCGGGCAGCAGGAACGTCGGCAGGCTGTCGGGCAACTGGCCCTTGTCGCCGACGGTGGGCACGGCGATGCCGAAGTACAGCGCCATGCCGGTCAGCAGCACGATCGCCACCAGCGGCGGCGGCAATGCGAGCGTGCGCGTCCAGCGATGGCCGAGCAGCAGCGCGGCGGCACCGATCGCGGCCACCGCGTACAGCGCACGCGGATCGAGGCTGCCCGCGGTCAGCGCGGCGCCGAGCACCAGCAGCCACAGGCCCAGCCCGGCGAATGTGCGCTGCGCCAGCCACGGCAGGCCGTAGATCACCAGCAGGCCCAGCGCCACCAGCGGATACACCAGCGCCGGCACGCCGATCAGTTCCGGCAGCTGCGCCATGAAGATCAGGATCGCCAAGGCGTTGACGAAACCGGTGATCACCGAGCGCGACACGAAGCGCATCAGCGCACCGAGCTTCAGAACGCCGGCGAGGATCTGCAGCACGCCGGTCAGCAGCGTCGCCGCCAGCAGGTACTGCAGGCCGTGGTCCTTCACCAGGCCGACCATCAGCAGCGCCATCGCGCCGGTGGCGGCGGAGATCATGCCCGGGCGGCCGCCGACGCAGGCGATCACCACGCAGATGCAGAACGAGGCGTACAGCCCGACCTTGGGATCGACCCCGGCGATGATGGAGAAGGCGATGGCTTCGGGGATCAGCGCCAGTGCCACGACCAGGCCGGCGAGCACGTCGCCACGGAGGTTGCCGAACCATTGCTTGCGCAGCGGGGGATAGAGAGTCACGAGAAAACGCTCCTGACGCCGCGCCCGTCGCAGGGCGGCGCTACACGAATGGAAAGCCAGAACACACCGGGCGTCCCGCTTGGGGACAGCGTGGAAAGCGCAGCGCGGGTGTCAGGGTGGCGTCATGGCGTGGTGTGGGGAGCGGAAGAGCGCACGCTGCGATGCGCTGCGTGCCGCGCCAGTATAAAACAGTTGCGCCCATGTCGGTCTTGCGCTGCTTCGCACTTGTGCGTGCTGCGATGGTTGCAGCGCTGCATGCCGGCCTGCGGGCAGGCGGCGAAAAATACGCTGCCGTCCGATACGATCATCCCCAGCCGATGGGATGCCTGCCCAGGCAGAACCACGCAACGCGCCGTCCCAGTGCCGGAGAGGCGGCGGCTCACATCTCCTCACTCTTTGCGCGCAGAATGTGACCATCAGATTGCGCGACGTGGAGCGCCAGCGAATGAACGACTCACGCATCGACCATGTCGACGCCGCCTTGTCCGCGCTGGACCAGGCCGATCCGCAACGCAAGGCGGCGCTGTGGCAGTGGGCGTATCTGGAGATGCTGCACGAGACCCTGAGCGCGATGCATCAGCTGTCGCACCGGGTCGGCGTGGCCGAACTGGTCGCCGATGCCTGGCTGGCGCCGGTGGATGTGATCGCACCGGAGCAATCGTTCCTGGACCGTGCCACGCTGGCCGATCCGCGTGTGCAGGCCTTCGCGCTGGCGCTGGCCGAGGCATCCTCGCGCCAGTCGCGTGCCGAGCTATGGCGTAGCGGCTATGCCAGCGCGGTGCAGGCCACGCTGCAGGGCATGCAGGCACTGGCCGGCAAGCACCGGATCGATGCGCAGGTGGCTGCGCGCTGGTTGTCGGCCTGAGCCGACGCCCAAGAATCTGCGGTGCGGGCGTAGGCGGGTGGCCTACGGCACCCAGATGTCCAACATGCCCGGCGATAACGGAGGCTGCATTTCGGCGCCGCCGCGCCGCGGTATCCGCCTCGTTGCCGCCGCGTCGCTGACGCGCCCGGCACGCCGCGTTCACCCATCCGCAACGCGGTGGCGGACAGCCTGGGCCTATGGTCGTCCCCTCCCGCCATTCCGCGCCGCCGTCCGCTTCGCCGCCGTGCCGCTCGCGTCCGCCCGCCGCCGCGCCGGTGGGCACATCCGAAGCGCGGGCCTGGTGGCAACAATGGCGCGCTTCTGTGCCGCGCTGGCTGCTGCTTGCCGTGCTGGCGTTGCTCGGGATGGGGCTGGGTCTGCTGCTGTACGGGGATGCCCGTGCTTGACCTCCTGTCCTCTTTGCGTAGAGAGCCGCGCATGGTGCCATCTGGCGCATACGACCATGTCCGTCGCTGCAGCGTACGCATGCATCCGCCCGGCGGGCATGAGGTCGCCACGCACGCCTGGATCGCCGCCGAAGTGGCGCGGCTGATGCGGCTGCCGTTGCAGGATGCGGGCGCGGCACAGAACGGTTTCCATGTGCCGGACGACACCTTGACCGCCGCACAGGCGCAGCAGTTGGGTGTGCGCGCGGCGGCCGACCTGCTCGGTGGCGTGGTGCCGCATGCGTTCGTCGCCACCAAGGCGATCAGCCATCCGCTGGTCGATCCCGGCGCGGCTGCGCCGCAGGGCTGGAACCATGCGCTCGGCGGCGCATTGGGCGCGGCGACGGTGCCCGGCTACACCGCCTTCTCGGCAGCCGACGCGCGCGTGGCCTATGCGCGCCTGTGCGGCGGCGGCCAGGTGCGCTTGAAGTTGCCGCATGGCATCGCCGGGCAGGGCCAGCTGTTGCTGCACGACGCGCTCGCATTGGATACCGCGCTGGACGCGTTGGCGTCGGCGGATCTGGCGCAGCAGGGCGTGGTGCTGGAGCGGCAACTGGACCGCTCGACGACCTTCAGCGTCGGCGAAGTGGACTGCGCCGGCATGACCATCGCCTACTACGGCACGCAATCGGTCACCGCGGACGGCGCTGGCCGCGAGACCTACGGCGGCTCGCAACTGTTCGTGATCCGCGGCACCCTGGACGCGCTGCTCGAACGCACGTTGCCATCGCAACAGCGCGAGGCGGTGTTGAAGGCGCGCCATTACGATCGCTGCGTCGCCGCGGCCTATCCCGGTTTCTACGCATCGCGCCGCAACTACGACGTGATCGACGGCATCACCCAGGACGGCACGCGCCTGTGCGGCGTGCTCGAGCAGTCCTGGCGCATCGGCGGTGCCACGCCGGCGGAGCTGGCCGCGGTCGCCGCCTTCCAGCGCGAACCGGCGTTGCACGCGGTGGTCGCGGCTACCGTCGAGCGCTACGGCGCAGCGGCGCTGCCGGCCGATGCCGAGGTCTACTACACCGGCGAGGATCCGCGCGCATGCCGTCACGGTGAACCGCTGCCGTGGCGCAATGACAGATGTGTGTGATCAGGGCGCATCGCGCTGCAGTCCGCAGTGCGATGCCCTGTCCCAGGCCTGCCGCGCCCGGCGTCAGTGGCTGCGACCGGATTGCTGCAGATGGTGCCAGGCATGGCGGACCAGCCAGCGCGCTTCGTCCCACGGCACCGACAGCGACGGCGCCAGGTGGCGATAGGACTCTTGCAGCACGCGATACAGCTGCGCCTCGGTGGCGCGCGGATAGGCCAGATAGACGTCGTAGCCCATCTTCAGCAGCGAGGCGTAGTCGGAGAAACCATGGTGACCGAGGCGGCCATTGGCATGCGCCTGCCGCCAGTAGGTCATTTCGGCCTCCAGATCGACGGTGCGCCGAGCATGGGCAGGACGAGCGAGAGCGGAAGCGGTCTGCATGGGTAGGACTCCTCTCGAAGCTACCCCCCTGTCGCTGCGATCCTAGCGGATATTTCCCGCGATTTGCGCCTGCACGACGACATCGCGCGCCAATCGCTGAACCGATCAGCGAGATGAGCGGACAGGGGTCTGGCCGCCGCCGATGGCACGCCGGGATCGGCCTGCAGCGCGTGCAGATCATCGAAGACGGCCGCCGCATCTCCGACGCCACGTCGAACAGGCGGTAGACGCCGTGCGCGAGCACACGCTCGAAACGCCGGTTGCGATCCATCAGGCCGCGCTCGCTGACGCCGTGCTGCGCGCGCCATGGGCGCGGCAACGCGGCACAGAACGCTGCAAAAACCGCTGCAGGTACGCGCACGGCGTCGCTGCGGCGGCCGCGGCGCATGCGTTGCACGACGTGCCGGAATCGAACCGGCGACCAGTGGGCAAGGCCACCGCTCCACCTCCGCGCTAACGCCGGCTGGAAACGGCACATCCAGGACGCAGGCAGATGCGACGGCAGCGCCGTGCGCGCCGGATAGGAATATCGTCCCGGCCGCCAGCATCGATTACACGCAGGTTCCCGATTGCCGCTTCTTTCCAGACGGCAATTTTTGCGTCGAACCGCTTGCGGCCGCCCGCCTGGACGCAGCGCTTGCGCGCCTCGCCAGCAACACTTCCCTGTGTCCGTGCAGCAACGGATTGGTCAATATCCGTTTTCAATTCTGGTGTTTTGGTTACTGTGGCCGGCTCCGCAGAGCGGAAAAATTCATCGGCAAATCGCTCGATTTTCCAGTGCTGATGGCCGACCTGGCGCCATGCGCACTGTTAGGCTCGCGGTGCGTCCTCCAGCCGCCAGTCACTTACCTTTTGGCCACCGGATGGAAGCTGCGATCAAGCCATTTCCCCCATGGAGTCATCGAAATGAAAATTCGTCTGTATGCGTCTCTGCTCGCCTTGCTGCTCGCGTTCCCGGCCGCCTGCGCGTTCGCGCAAACCGCTGTCACCGCCAATGCCAACCACCAGCAGCTGCTGCAGGGATCGGATGCGCGGACCACGGCGAACAAGCGCCTGGTCTACGACTTCTGGCGCATCGTGTTCGAAGCCGGGCACACCGAGTACGCGCCGATGTACATGGCCGAGGACTATATCCAGCACAATCCAACCGTCGCCAATGGCCGCGATGCGTTCCTGCAGTTCCTGACCGCATTCGTCAAACCGCAGCCGATCAAGCCGCGCGTGCAATTGCCGCTGGTGGCGATTCTCGCCGAGGGCGACTACGTGACCCTGGTGTCGGTACGCACGCTGCCCGATCCCAAGGACGCGACCAAGACCTACACCACCACCTGGTTCGACATGTTCCGCATCCAGAACGGCAAGCTCCAGGAGCATTGGGATGCTGCGACCAAATGACCCAGGCCGGGGCGGGCCGTAGCGGCGCTGCGGCCTGCAGTCGGCTCGATATGCCGGCTGGGCACGGGGAGGCTAGACTTGCAGACGCCGATCGCGGCCGCTGGTCGCGTGCGGCTCCCTCCCTAGCCGACATCGCCCGCCATGCCCTTGCTCGAACTTCCGACGCATCGCCTGCATTACCGCATCGACGGCAGCGAAGGCCGTCCATGGCTGACCTTCTGCAATTCGCTCGGCACCGATCTGCACATGTGGGACGCGCAGATCGACGCGTTGGCACCGTACTACCGGGTGCTGCGCTACGACCGCCGCGGCCACGGCGCCTCGAGCGCGGCGCCGGGACCGTATCGGCTCGAGGACCTGGCCGGCGATGTACTGGCATTGCTCGATGCACTGTCGGTGGAGCGCACCCATTTCTGCGGGCTGTCGATCGGCGGGCTGACCGGGCAGTGGCTGGGCATCCACGCCGGCGCGCGCCTGCATACGCTCACCGTGTGCGCGACCGCGGCCAGGATCGGCACCGAGGAAGGCTGGCAGGCGCGCATCGCGCAGGTGCAGGCCGACGGACTGGCGCCGTTGCTCGCCGGCACCCGTGAGCGCTGGTTCACCCCGGCCTTCGTCGAGATGCAGCCGGCGACGGTCGAGGCGATCCTGGCGAGCTTCCTGAGCACCGATGCGCAGGCCTATGCGGCCTGCTGCGAGGCGCTGGCCAGCGCCGACTTCCGTGGCGTCCTGGGCGAGATCGCCACGCCGCTGCTGGCGCTGGCCGGGCACGACGATCCCGTCTGCCCGCCAGCCGATCTGCAGGCGATCGCCGCGCAGGCGGCGCGCGGCAGCTTCGCCCAGGTGCATGGCCGGCATCTGTGCAATGTGGAATCGCCGTACGCCTTCAACGACGCGCTGCTGCGCTTCCTGTTGCAATAGCCGGTGCGGCCGTGCCGCAGAGACAGTCGCCGCGTGGCCGCGACCGCGCAGCGCAGGTTCGCCAATCCCGAATCCTAGTCCCCGCGCTCGTCCAGCTGCACCACCAGCTTGCCGAAGTTGCCGCCGCCGAGCATGTCGATGAAGGCCTGCGGCGCGTTCTCCAGCCCGTGCACGACATGCTCGCGGTAGCGCACGCGGCCGTCGGCCAGCCATGCGCCCATCTCGCGCAGGAATTCGGGATAGAGCTTGACGAAATCGCCGACGATGAAGCCGCGCACGGTCAGCCGCTGGCGCAGCACCTGGCCCATCAGCGCCGGCAGGCGGTCCGGCCCGGGCGGCAAGTCGCCCTTGCTGTTGTAGGTGGCGATGGTGCCGCACACCGGCACCCGCGCGAAATCGTTGAGCAGCGGCAGCACCGCGTCGAAGACGTGGCCGCCGACGTTCTCGAAATAGACGTCGATGCCGTCCTTCGCCGCGGCACGCAATTGCTCGGCGAAATCCGTGGCGCGATGGTCCAGCGCCACGTCCACGCCGAGTTCCTCGCGCAGGTAGCGGCATTTGTCGGCGCCGCCGGCGATGGCGATGACCTTGGCGCCGCGCAACCGGGCGATCTGCGCCACGCTGGCGCCGACCGGGCCGGTGGCGGCGGCGACCGCCACGGTTTCGCCGCTCTGCGGCTTGCCGATCTCATGCAGGCCGGCATAGGCGGTGAAACCGGGCATGCCGTACACGCCGAGCGCGGTGCTCGGCGGCAACGGCGACTGCGGATCGAGCTTGCGCCGCAGGCCGGCGCCATCGGCGACGAGATGCGTCTGCCAACCGCCGCTCTGCACCAGCACCAGGTCGCCGGGCTTGAGGTCGGGATGGTGCGATTCCAGCACTTCGGCGACGGTGCTGCCAACCATCACTTCGCCCAGCTGCACTGGCGGCGCATACGAGGGTGCATCGCTCATGCGCCCGCGCATGTACGGATCCAGCGACAGCCAGCGATTGCGCAACAGCACCTGGCCGGGACCGGGCGCGGCCAGCGGCGCCTGTTCGATGCGGAAATTCTGCGCGGTCGGCGCGCCTTGCGGACGCGAGGCGAGGACCACGCGGGTGGTGTGGGCAGCGGTGCTCATACGGTTTCCTTGCTGGCGGAATCCAGTTGCGCAAGATCGTCGGCCGACAGCGCCAGGCGCGCGGCGGCCAGCAACTGCTGCAACTGTTCGAGGCTGGTGGCGCTGGCGATCGGCGCGGCGATGCCGGGACGCGCGATCAGCCACGCCAGGGCCACTTGGGTGGGCGTGGCCGAATGCTTGCCGGCGATGTCGTCGAGTGCGGCCAGGATGCGCAGGCCGCGCGCGTTGAGGTAACGCGCGATCACGCTGTCGCCGCGCGCCTGGCTCTTCGCCGCATCGGCGGGACTGCGGTACTTGCCGCTGAGGAAGCCGCGGGCCAGCGCGTAGTAGCACAGCGTGCCCAGGCCCTGCTCGCGCACCAGCGGTTCCAGGCCGGCTTCGTAGCCGGCGCGGTCGTACAGGTTGTACTCGGGCTGCAAGGTCTCGTAGCGCGGCAAACCATATTGCGCGGACACCTTCAGCGCTTCGGCCAGGCGTTCGGCGCTGTAGTTGGAAGCGCCGATCGCGCGCACCTTGCCTTGCTCGATCAGCCGCCCGAACGCGGCCAGCGAGGCTTCCAGCGGCACCGACTCGTCGTCCTCGTGCGCCTGGTACAGATCGATCACGTCGGTCTGCAGGCGCTGCAGCGATTCGTCCACCGCCGCGGCGATATTGTCGGCGGACAGGCCCGGGCGCTCGGCCCATTTGCCGACCTTGGTCGCGATCAGCACCTTGTCGCGCTTGCCGCTGCGCTTGAGCCACTGGCCGATGATGGTTTCCGACTCGCCGCCGCGGTTGCCGGGCACCCAGGCCGCGTACACGTCTGCGGTGTCGATCAGGTTGAAGCCCGCTTCGACGAAGGCGTCGAGCAAGGCGAAGGAAGTCTTGGTGTCGGCGCTCCAGCCGAACACATTGCCGCCGAAGGCGAGCGGCGCCGCGTGCAGGCCGGAACGGCCGAGTTCGCGCGTGTGCAGCATGGGGAACGCTCCGCTGTGGGGAAGGGCGACAGGATAGTCGTCCAAGGTTTCGGTATCGGGGCGATGGTCGCGAAAACAGCGTTCCGTTTGCGTGATTCGCGCTAACGCGTAGACAACATTCGGGCGTGCGCGCATGCGTGATAGGCTCGCATCACACCGACAACGGACGTACGCCATGAGCCTTCGCACCACGCTTGCCTGCGCTTGTACCCTTGCCATTGCCGCGACGCTGGCGATCCCGGCCGCACAGGCGATCAAGCCTGCCGACAGCGCCAGCTTGCCCGCGCCGGATGCGGCCTTGCAGACCGCCATCGACGGCAGCTGGCGCGACCGCGTCTATGTCGAGCGCGATGCCTATCGCCACCCGGGGCAGACCCTGGCGTTCTTCGGCATCAAGCCGACCCAGACGGTGATCGAGATCACTCCGGGCGGCGGCTGGTATGCGGAAATCCTGGCGCCGTACCTGCGCGAGCGCGGCCAGTACATCGCCGCGGTGGTCGATCCGAGCGCGGTGCCGGAAGGGCGCGGCCGCGAGTATCAGCAGAAGGCGCGTGCGACGCTGGAGCAGAAGTTCGCCGCCGCGCCGGCGCAGTACGACCACGCCAAGTTTGTGGCGTATTCGCCGACCGCGCCGGTATTTGGTCCGGCTGGCTCGGCCGATCTGGTGCTGACCTTCCGCAACGTGCACAACTGGCGCATGTCCGGCCAGGCCGAGGGCATGTTCAAGGGCTTCTACGCGGTGCTCAAGTCCGGTGGCGTGCTTGGTGTGGTCGAGCACCGTGCCAAGGCCGACGTGCCGGCCGACGACAAGAGCGGTTATGTCGGTCAGGCGCAGGTGATCGCGATGGCCGAGGCGGCCGGCTTCAAGCTGGCCGGCAAGAGCGAGCTCAACGCCAACCCGCGCGACAGCAAGGACTACCCGGGCGGCGTGTGGACGCTGCCGCCGAGCAACGAACACGCTGCCGCCGACGACGCCAAGTACAAGGCGATCGGAGAGAGCGACCGGATGACGCTGAAGTTCGTCAAGCCGTAGCGCGGGGATCCATGCCCGCGGCCTGCGCAGGCATGGAGGCGATGGCGGCGATGGCGAGCGGAACGGGGAGCGCGCGTGGGAGAATGCGCGCGCGGTGTGCGATGCGGCGTGTCGTGCTGTCCGCTCCGTTTCCCTCCGCCCGCCTGCCTCTGCCGCAATGCTGATCGCGTTCAACAAGCCGTTCAATGTGCTGTGCCAGTTCACCGATCGCAGCGCACCGCCGCGGCGCACGCTGGCCGGGTTCGGCCTGCCCGCCGACGTGTACGCGGCGGGACGGCTGGACTACGACAGCGAAGGCTTGCTGCTGCTGACCGACGACGGCGCGCTGGCGCACCGCTACACCGATCCGCGGCACAAGCAACCGAAGACGTACTGGGTGCAGGTGGAAGGCGTGCCGCAGCCGGAGCAACTGCAGCGGCTGCGCGATGGCGTGGTGTTGAACGACGGGCCGACCGCGCCGGCGCAGGCCGATGTGCTGGAGACGGCACCTGCGCTGTGGCCACGCGATCCGCCGGTGCGCTTTCGCAAGACCGTGCCCGATGCCTGGCTGCAGATCGTGCTGCGCGAAGGGCGCAACCGCCAGGTGCGGCGCATGACCGCCGCGGTCGGCTTGCCGACCTTGCGTCTAGTGCGTGCGGCGATCGGCGCGCACCGGCTGGAAGGGCTGGCGCCGGGCGCGTGGCGGGCGCTGTAGCGCCAGCAGCAACGCCCTTGTAGGAGCGGCTTCAGCCGCGACGCTTTTACCGATCGATCTGTCGCGGCTGAAGCCGCTCCTACAGAAACGTGTCGCGTGCATCGAGGCGGCGCGCACAAAAAAAAGCGGCCGGAACGTCGTCCCGGCCGCTGTTTTCTGCGGCGTCGCTGTCGCCAGCGGCGCTGCCGCAATGCTTATTCTTCGGTGGCGTCCTGCGCGGCCGTGGCACGGCGCGAGGTGCGTGCGGCCGAACGGCGGGCGCTGGCATTGCCGCGCTTGCTGGCTTCGATGCGCTGCGAATCGCCTTCGATCGGCGCGCTCTTGTCGCGCTGGCGCTTGCGGTAGATCGCATAGCCGAGCAGGCCCACGCCCACCGCGGCCGCCGCAATGGCGACGACCGGATTGCGCCGTACCGCAGTCCGCGCGGCCCTGGTGCCGGACTTCACCGCACCCAGCGCCGCACCGGTCTTGAGCGCGCCCATGGCCGCGCCGGAGTGCAACCACTTGTTGGCCTGCGGTCCGATGTGACGGAGGCTGTCGCCGGCATGGCTGGCGAGATCCAGCGCGCGGTCGGTGATGATGGTGAGCTTGCTCATGGGGGGTCCCTACTGGCAGGAATAAGGAACGCAGTGTCCCCTGGACACCGTATAGACCGCGTTAGCGCGCCGCTGTGGAATCGTCTGCCGGCTGAATGCGCCGCTGCGGGAGATCAGGTGCCGCGCGGCTTGGCGCGATGGCTGGCGGTGGCGGTCCACGGATCGTCCGGCCATGGGTGGCGGGGATAGCGGCCCTTCATTTCCTTCTTCACTTCCGGATAGGTGCTGGACCAGAAGTTGCGCAGGTCCTGGGTCACCTGCAGCGGACGCCCGCCCGGCGAGAGCAGGTGCAGCAGCAGCGGCACGCGGCCGTCGGCCACGCGCGGGGTGTCGGCCAGGCCGAACAGTTCCTGCAGTTTCACCGCCAGCACCGGCGGTTGCGGCTGGCCGGCGTGGTCGAGCGCGTAGTCGATGCGCCGCTCCATGCCCGAGGGTACGGTGATCCGCGTCGGCGCGTGGCGTTCGACGGCCTGTCGCTGGTCCCACGGCAGTAGCGACTTCAGCGCCTCGCCGAGGTCGTCCTTACCGAGCGCATCGAGCCGGGTCTTGCCGGCGAAGGCCGGGCGCAGCCAAGCGTCCAGGCTTTCCAGCAACGCTGCGTCGCCGAGATCAGGCAACCCCAGCTCCGGCATCCATGTGCGCAGGGCGACCACGCGTGCGCGCCACTGGTTCAGCGGCTCGCTCCACGGCAGCGCCTGCAGGCCGAGTTCGCGCACCGCCTCGGTCAGCGCTGCTGCCGCATGCGCCGGATCGACGCGGCCGGCTGGGCGGCTGTCGAGCACGATGCGGTCGAAGCGGGTTTCGCGCAGCGCGCTCAGCGCGCGCCGCTCGGCGTCCCAGCGCACCACGTCCTGCTGCACGAAGCGCTGCGGGAAATCCGCGCGCAGCCGCGCTTCGTCCACCGGCGCGGCGCGCAGCAGCAGCGCGTCCTTGGCCTCGTAGCGCAGTTCGGTGGCGACCAGCCATGGCTCGCCGCGTAGGTCGCTGTTGTCGAACAGGCGCGCGCTGCGGCCGTTGGCCAGCAGGTAGCGCAGCGGATCGACCGGATGCCGGGTGGCGATGCGGTCGGGGAAGGCGTGGGCGAGCAGGTCGCCGAGTTCGTGCGCTTCCACGCTGTCCGGCGCCGTGGCGTCGCTGCGCAGGCGCCGCCGCCATTGTCTGGCCGCCGCGTCGATCGCGGCCAGGCCGCCACGGTTGGCGTCGTGCGGGGCGCGGCCGCGGCGGAACCCGGCCAGTGCGCGCCAGCGCGCCGCCAGCGCGTCGCCGCCCTGGCGCAGCGGGTCGCGCGCCTCGACCAGCGCGGCCAGGTCGCAGGCCAGCGCCTGCGCCCGCGCATTCGGCGCGGCCAGCAGCATCGCCGCCAGCCTTGGGTGGGTGCCCAGCGCCAGCATGCGCCGGCCGCTCGCGGTGATCGCATGGTTCTCGCTCAAGGCGCCGAGCCGCTGCAGTAGTTCGCGCGCGGCGGCCAGCGCGCCGGCCGGCGGCGGATCGACGAAGCGCAGCGCATCGCTGCCCCAGGCCGCCAGTTCCAACGCCAGCCCGGCCAGTTCCACCTGCAGCATTTCCGCGCGGCGCTGCGCCTCCAGGCGCTGCGATTGCGGCCACAGCCGGTAGGCCCAGCCGGAGGCGACGCGGCCGGCGCGACCGGCGCGCTGGTCGGCCGAGGCCTGGGCGATGGCGGTCACGTCCAGCCGCGAGAAACCGCTGTTGGGATCGTAGTGCGGCTCGCGCGCCAGGCCGGCATCGATCACCACGCGCACGCCGGGCAGGGTCACCGAGGACTCGGCCACGTTGGTCGCCAGCACCACGCGGCGGCGGCCGTGCGGATCGGGCTGCAGCACCTTGGCCTGCTGCTCGACCGGCAGCTCGCCATGCAACGGCAACACATCGACACCGCCATTCCCTTCTCCCCCCGGGAGAAGGTGGCGCGCAGCGCCGGATGAGGGTGCGCCCGAGGCGGTGCCGGAGGCAGGGGCGCCAGAAGCGGCCCCCGATGCGGGCACGCCCAACCCCACCCCAACCGCCTCCAACGCCGCCTGCACCCGCGCGATCTCGCGCTGCCCGGGCAGGAACACCAGCACGTCGCCGGGATGCTGCTGCAGCGCATGGTCGATGGCGCGGCGGGTCTGCGCTTCCAGCGCTTCCTCGCGCCGCGCCGGGAAATGCGCGATCTCCACCGGATAGCTGCGGCCGTCGCTGGACAGCCGCGGCGCGTCCAGGAACTGCGCCAGGCGTTCGCCGTCCAGCGTCGCCGACATCACCACGATGCGCAGGTCCTCGCGCACCTGCGCCTGCACGTCCAGCGCCAGCGCCAGGCCCAGGTCGGCGGCCAGGTGGCGTTCGTGGAATTCGTCGAACAGCAGCGCGCCGACGCCGTCGAGCATCGGGTCGTCCTGGAGCATCCGGGTCAGGATGCCTTCGGTGACCACCTCGATGCGGGTGCGCGCGGAGACTTTGTTCTCGAAGCGGATGCGGTAGCCCACGGTCTCGCCCGGCGCCTCGCCGCGCTGCCGGGCCATGAACGTGGCGGCGCTGCGCGCGGCGACCCGGCGCGGTTCCAGCATCACGATGCGGCGGCCCTGCAGCCACGGCGCGTCCAGCAGCGCCGGCGGCACCTGGGTGGTCTTGCCGGCGCCGGGCGGGGCTTCCAGCACCAGCCGCGGATGCGCGGCGAGGCTGTCGCGGATCTGCGGCAGCAGCGGATCGATCGGAAAAACAGGAGAGGCCATCGGCCAAGGATACGGATCGGCCGCGCCGCTGTAGAGCGCGCCCATCTCGCCGGTAGCGCCGGCCCCGTACAATCTCCCGCTTTCCTGCCCGGCTTCCTCGGCATCTCCGCATGACTCTGATCGATATCGGCGCCAACCTCACCCACGACTCCTTCGATCGCGACCGCGAGGCGGTGCTGCAGCGCGCGCGCGATGCCGGCGTCGCGCAGCTGGTGGTCACCGGCGCCAGCCGCGAGCACTCGCCGCTGGCGTTGCAGCTGGCGCAGCAGCACCCAGGCTTCCTCTACGCCACCGCGGGCGTGCATCCGCACCACGCGCTCGAGTACACCGCCGAATGCGATGCCGAACTGCGCGCGCTGCATGCGCAGGCCGAGGTGGTGGCGGTCGGCGAGTGCGGGCTGGACTACTTCCGCGACCTCGCGCCGCGCCCGGCGCAGCACCGCGCCTTCGAGCGCCAGCTGCAGCTGGCCGCCGACACCGGCAAGCCGCTGTTCCTGCACCAGCGCGACGCGCATGCGGACTTCCTGGCGCTGATGCGCCAGTTCGACGGCAAGCTCGGCGCGGCGGTGGTGCATTGCTTCACCGGCACGCGCGAGGAATTGTTCGACTACCTGGATCGCGACTGGCACATCGGCATCACCGGCTGGCTGTGCGACGAGCGCCGCGGCGCGCATCTGCGCGAACTGGTCAGGCACATCCCGGCATCGCGGCTGATGATCGAGACCGACGCGCCGTATCTGCTGCCGCGCACGCTCACGCCGCTGCCGAAGGACCGGCGCAACGAGCCGGCGTTCCTGGCGCACATCGCCGGGGAACTGGCGCGCGACCGCGGCGAGGATGTGGCGGCGACCGCAGCGTCGACCACTGCCACCGCGCGCGGGTTCTTCCGCTTGCCTGACGCCGGGTGAGCGGAGTCCGCCGTGCGGCTGCGGCGATCGCCGTTGTGCGTGGCGATGCGGGCCTGTCCTGTGCCGAATCTTGTAGGAGCGGCTTCAGCCGCGACCGGCATTATCGGGGACCCCTGTCGCGGCTGAAGCCGCTCCTACAGGGATCATGGCCTGCCGGTTTTCTGTGGGGCGACTCCGCGCTATTCGACCTGCGCGTCCTCGCGCTTGGCCTCGGCCATCGCTTCCGGTTCCAGTTCCTCGGCGCTGCGGTTGAGCTTGACGAACACGCCCCAGGCGATCAGCAGCAGCGCCGCGCACAGGCCGACCGCGGTGGCGTAGGGCAGCTTGGCCGGATCGTCGTGCATCAGTTCGAAGATCGACACCAGCGTCTCGATCGCCAGGGCGATGACGATGACCACGAAGAACCGCGACAGGTAGCGGCGCACCCGCGTCGGGCCGCTGACCTTGACGTCGCGCTGCACCTCTTCCTCGAAGATGGTCTGGCCCAGTTCCAGCGTCACCAGCGCCACGGTGAGCAGGCCGATCGCCTCCAGCACCACGTTGAAGCGGTCGCGGATCACCAGGTCGCCGCCGGGGGTGAGGCCGTGCCACAGCTCCAGCACCGCCATCGCCACCAGGCCGGCGGCGCACAGCAGGAACAGCAGGATGATGACGAAATGGCCGCCGCGGAAGAGTTTTTCCATGAACTTCATCGCCGTTCGCCGTGGTCAGGTCGGCGAGCATAGGCGCGGCGGACGTCAGCGGCATGCGAAGATGGGTAATGCGGGTGCGGACCAGCGGCAGGCGTGGCATGGCCGGCGTGCGTTGCGCTTCTGCGGGACGGCTCGAAGTTGCCGCCGCGCCGCGGCGTGTGCTACCTGGTCGGGCGCTATGGGAGAGCGACTTCGGCTTCGATACGACGTCGGACGCTGCAGGTCCGCTGCTTCGCCTGTCGCGGCTGAAGCCGCTCCTGCACGAATGATGGAAAGCCGCTTGGTCGCGCTGTGGCGGGGCTTCGGTCTGGATCTGGACCCGCGTCGGACGTTGTGGGTTTGCTGGGTCCTCGGTCGCGGCTGAAGCCGCTCCTACAGGGGGAGCGGCCAGCAGGCTGGCAACACGTGTCGGAGGGGCTTTGGCCCCTACTTTCGGCGTTGGCCATGCTGCACTCAGTGCGCTGCCCCAGACGCGCGCGTCCGACCTTCAGTTCTGCGACAGTGCGGCCTGGTAGGCCTGCAGATGGCAGTACGCGGCCATCAGCCAGGGCGCGGCATGGCCGGTTGCACGGGCGCGCGCCAGCATATCGCCGACGATCTGCTGCGCTTCCACCCGCTGCCCGGCTTCCAGGTCGCGCAGCATCGACGCCTTCATCGGCGAGCCGGGCTGGGTCAGCAACTGCAGCGCGTTGGCCTGCGCCGCGTCCGGCACCGGCTCGCCTGCGGCGGCGGCGACCGCCGTGCATTCGGCATACAGCCCGCGCAGCAGCGCTACGCCGTCGTCGCTGGCGACGATGCGGCCGGTCGGCGCGCGCATCAGGCAGGTGGCCGCAGCCAGCGCGGTCAGGAAGGTGTACTTGATCCACTGTTCCTGCGCGATCCGCGGCGTGGCGACATGGTCGATGCCGGCCTGCGTGCAGGCGGCGGCCAGGTCGCGCACGCGCGCGCTGTCGGCGCCGCGCCCGTCGCGCTCGCCGAAGGTCAGCGAGGCCGGCTTGGCCAGGTGGCGGATGCTGCCGTCCGCGTCCAGCGTGGCGCTGATGAAGCACAGCCCGCCGAGCACGCGGCCGGCCCCGAAGCGGGTGTCCAGCAGCGGATAGTGGCGCAGGCCGTTGAGGATCGGCAGCAACGCGGTGCCGTGGGCCATCGCCGGCGCCAGCGCGTCCAGGGCGCTGTCCAGGTCGTAGGCCTTGCAGCTGAGGATCGCCAGGTCGAATGGCTGCGCGGCAGCGGTTGCCGGCAGCGTGTCCGCGGTCAGCGCGGCCACCGCGATGTCGGCATCGCCGCGCGGACTGCGGATGCGCAGGCCGTCGCGCTGCAGGCGCTCGGCCCGCGCCGGACGGACCAGGAAGGTGACGTCGGCGCCGGCCTGGACCAGGCGTCCGCCGAAATAGCCGCCGGTCGCGCCGGCGCCGAGGATCAGGATGCGCATGCGCCGATGGTAGCAGCGGCGCCGGCCTGGTTCAGTGTGATGCGCCGCGCGTGTGCGGCGTGCGCAAGCCGTCCGGCGGGCGAAGATCTCGGCGGGCACGGGCACGGGCGCGTCGCTGACCGCATCCACGCGTAGGCTGCGTTCGTCGCGACGCGTGCCGATGCGGCCGCGATCGCCGGGCAACAGGCGGCTGCTGTCCAACCACAGCGTGCCGCTGGTGGTGCCGTCGGGTCCCTGCGTGGCGGATGGATAGCGCCAGCCGGCGGCCGCATGGGTGCTCGGCGCAGCCTCCGTAAAGCTGCGCCGAATGCACCGGCATCACCCGCGACGGGACGCCGCAGCGCTTCGCGCACTCAGGGCTGCTTGACCAGTTCGACCCTGCGGTTCTGCGACTTGCCCTGCTCGGTTGCGTTGTCGGCGACCGGGTCGGCGTCGCCGAACCCAGCAGACGACAGCCGGCCCGGATCGATACCCTGGGCGGTAATGGCGGCGACGACCGCCTTGGCCCGGCCTTCCGACAGCGTCTTGTTGTGCGCGGGGTCGCCGGTGCCATCGGTGTAGCCGTTGACGGCCAGCTTCAGTGCGGCGTCCTGCTTGAGCAACTGCACGACCTGCGCGATCTGCGGTTGCGAATCCGACAGGATGTCGGTCTTGTCGGTGGCGAAGTTGACGTGCAGCGCGACCTTGCCGGTCTTGTCGATCTGCGTCTTCAGTTCGCTGGCAGGCAGCAGGCTGGCGGTGACCTGCAGCGGCTTGGTCTCGGCGATCAGCAGGCCGCCGCCGAACTGGTAGCTGCACAGGTGAATCCAGATATCGCGATCGGCGCGATGCACCACGAACACCTGCGCCGGGTTGTTCCAGACATCGCCCAGGCCGCTGTTGTACTTGGTGGCGAAATCCCGCGGCCATTCCGAGATTTTCTGCGTGGCGGCTTCTGGAATCCGTCCGTCGAAAATCTTTTTGCCACCGAGCGCGGTGACCACGGCCTCGATGTTGCGTTCCAGCTCGATGTCCGAGAACGTTTTGCCTTCCGCCGCATTGATATGCGCCGACCAGACCTTGCCCTCGACCGGTTGCAGTCGATCGCCGGTCCAGAACGGTACCTGATCGAAGTCGGCGCCATCCGGCTTGTTGCCGGTGACATATCCCGTGGGCAGCGCGATGTAAGGGAAATCTCCCAACGGGACGTCGGACACTGGCAGGCTGGCCGGGTCGAACGTCGTATTGGCGGCGGCGTGCTGCGCGGGAGCTTCCTGCGCGCCGCTTGCGGTCGCCGCGGGGGGCGCCGCCTGATCGTCGGGATGCGCGGTCTGCTCGTGCTTCTTGCAGGCGCTCAGACTCGCCAGGATGGCCAGTGCCAACGTCGCCGCTACTGCTTTTTTCACAGAGATACTCCTTGGTCGGGGGACGAACGAAAATAGTGTAACGGCGGGATCGGTCGATCTTGCCGCGGAACCACGAACCCGCCTCGACCGGCTGCGGGCGGTGCACCGCGCAGCAGGATGCGAAGACTGGATCAGCGCGCGAGGTCGGGCGGCTGGAACAGCGCATCCGCCTGCGGGCCGTACTCGACGTGCTGGATGTCCCACTGCTGCGGTTGCTCCAGTCCGGTCTTGCTGCGGTAGGTGAGCACCAGACCGGTCTCGCGGTCCAGCCACATCGTGCCCTGCCGGGTCATCCCCGGGCCGCCCGGATTGACCAGGCGATAGCGCCACTGCACCGCGGGCCGGCCTGCACGCAGACCGCTGTCGCTACGCCGGCAGTCGGCGAAGATGCCCAGGCCCGCGCAGGGGTGTTCCGGGTCGAAGCGCAGCGGCCAGCGCATGCCGGGGACCGGCATGGCGCCGCCCTGCTGGCCGACGATCCAGCCGGCTGGCGCGTCCTTCGCCAGGATCAGCGCATACGGCGTGCCGCTGGCATCCTTGAACTGGATGCGCAGCGCATCGTCGCGGAAATAGACCGTCACCAGCTGCGAGGCGCCGCGCGGCTGGATCCGGCTCAGGCTGCCCAACTGATTGGTCATGACCTGCGCCACGCCGGACAAGGCGCCATCCGCGGCGCAGGCCGCGCCGACGATGGTCTGGCACAGCAGCGCAACCGAGGCCAGCAGTGAAAATCTCTGCATCACTGGTCCAGATTCCCCTGCTTATAGATCGGCGACTGCATGCGCACGATGGCGTAGCTCTCGATCGGAAGGCGCTTGCTGAAAGCGGGGAGCGTGGACGATTCGAACGTGTCAGGTTTCAGATATTCCGACTTTCCTCCCAGCACCCAGCCGACGAAAGGAACGACCAAGGGCGCGTCATAGACCACCTTGACCTTGAGGATGTTGGCGTCCTGGACGTTGACGCCGCTGCTGCCGACCGCGTCGCTGCGATAGGCGAGCGTGTCGTTGGGCAGCGCATAGCGGCCGTCGTACTGGCGCTCCCGAAAGTTGTTCCACGCGGCGCGGGTCGGATTGATGACGGTAATGTGGCCGTGAAGCGTAAGGTCGGCCAACGCCTTGCCGTACGCCAGTTCCAGCGCGGCCTGCCCGGTGTCGTGCGCGTACAGCGGCATCATGCCCTTGGCCAAACCGTTGCGCATCTGCATGCGATCCACCCCGCTCACCGCGCCGGCACGCGCGGCCAGCAGCGCGGCGTAATCGAGCGTGGACTTCATCCGGTACAGCAGTACCGCCTGGATAACGGCCAACAACAGGAACAACAGCACCGGCGTGATGATCACCAGTTCCACCATGGATTGGCCGCGTATCGACGAGCGGCTGCGCGGTGCGCGGACGCGTGCTTTCATGACCAGGCTCCCGTGTCCGAAGGCGCGAGCGTGGTGGCGCGCCAGTGCCAGTGTTCGCCGCGTTGCGGTTGCAGGCGGTCCAGCGCACCGCCATGGAACTCGATGGTGGCCGCGGCGTGTCGGCACAGCGCGGCCCGGTACGGCTTGACGTTCTCGCGCCACTCCAGCACGGCGTTGTCGCGTGTCAGGAATACCAGGTCCAGCGGGTAGACCATGCCGATGGTGTGGACGCTGGCGCAGGGGCGGATCAGCAAGGCCTCCGATCCGTCCGCGGCCAGCGCCGGGCGCGCCAGCAGCCCGCGCGCGCGCGACCACCAGGTGTCCGCCGCCCACACGCGCGGGATCGACGTGCCGCCGCTGCGTTCGATGCATCCGCGCTTCACAGGATGCCCTCCTGCAGCATCTTCAAGTAGATGAAGTAGCCCAGGAACAGGAAGATCAGCGGGAAGAAGAACATGACCAGCGGCAGCATCATCTTCACCGGCGCCTCCAGCGCCAGCTTCTCGGCGCGCAGGAAGCGTTCCTCGCGGCGCTGGTTGGCTTGCGCACGCAGCGTATCGCTCAGGTTGGCGCCGACCCTGTCGGCCTGGATCAGCGCGCTGGTGAAGCTGGTGATTTGTGCGATGTCCATGCGCTCGGCCATGCGCCGCAATGCCTCGGCACGCGGCAAGCCGGCGCGTAGGTCGCGCAGCATGCGCGAGAACTCCTGCGACAGCGCGCCGGCGGGGCCCTTGGCCACCGCCTGCTCGATGCCGCCGGTGACGTTCAGGCCGGCCTCGACCGACATGGTGATGAAATCCAGATAGATCGGCAGGTCGCGCACGACGGTCTTGTGCCGCGCCTTGCGGCGTTCGCCCAGCCACAGGGCCGGGTACAGCCAGCCGAGCAGGCCGCCGAACATCAGGCACATCAGGCCCGAGCCGATGCCCAGATGGCCGAGCATTCCGGTGCACAGCAGGAAGAAGGCGATCACCACCAGCGCGCTGGCCATGCGCAAGCCGTAAAATTCTTCCGGCGACAGGGTGTAGTCCTGGCCAGCCGCCTGCAGGTGCCGATGGGTCTGCTCCAGTTGCGCGACCCTCAGATGCGGGGCGATGCGCCGGGTCAGCACGGTCACCAGCGGCCACATCAACTGCATCAGCCGCGGCAGGGGATCGTAGTAGGTACGGTCTTCGAGCTCGACTTCGCGGATCACCCCGCGCGTGCCGATGACCACCAGCGCGACGGCACCGGCGGCCAGAAGCGCGACGAGGGCGAGCATCCACGTCATACGTCGATCGTCATGATCTTCTTGCACAGGCGGTAGCCCAGGTATTCCATGACCAGGCAGATGCTGATCACCACCCAGCCGTGCCAGTTGTGGAACATGGGCCGCATGGTTTCGCTGTACATCAGGCTGAGATAGCCGATCAGGAACACCGGCAGCATCGCCATCACGATGCCCTGCAGGCGGCCCTGCGCGGTCAGCGACTTGACCTTCTTCTCCATGGTCAGGCGCCGGCGCAGCGTCTCGGCCAGTGTCGCCAGGGTTTCGGCCAGGTTGCCGCCGACCTCGCGCGAGATATTGACCGCCGAGACGAACAGCTCGGCATCGGTGATGGGGACGCGTTTGCTGAAATTCTCCATCGCCTCTTCGGCGCGAATGCCCATGTGCTGTTCGCGCAGCACCAGCGCCAGTTCCTGTGCCAGCGGCGGCTGCCCGTCTTGGACCAGTATCTCCATCGCCGGCGCGAAGCCGACGCCGGCGCGCAGGCTGCTGGACAGCATCTGCAGCGCGTCGGGAAGCTGCTCCTGGATCTGCTCCAGCCTGCGCTTGCGCAGGAACGCGTAGATCTTGCGTGGCGTGAAGATCAGGAAGATGCCGATCAGCACCGCGATGATCAGGCTGCCGGTCAGCATCCAGATGATCAGCGGAACGAGCACCATCACCACCGCGCTGATCATGTAGACCTGCGCGGGATCCAGGAACAAAAACATGTCCGTCAGGTTCATGCGCGCCTGGTCCATGAAGCTTTCGCGGTAGCGCTTCAGGAACCGCTCGCCGGAGCGCGCGATCAGCACGAACGCCATCACGGTCCCGGCGAACACCAGCAGGGCGATCAGCCAAAGTGCCATCAGCGCGCGCTTCCCTGGTTGCGGAAGATGCCCAGGTCCACCGACACGCCGCGTTCGGCGAGCTCTTCGTAGAACTCGGGCACGGCGCCGGTCGCGACGAAGTTGCCGGCGACCTTGCCGTCCGGGCCGTGGTAGGTGGTCCTGATTAGCGCTGTGTCTCAGCTGTCGTACGCAGTTGCTGCTCTGTGAGCCTTCCCGCGCCGGCCAGGGCACTGGCCAGGCGCGGCACCATGGCGGCCAGGTTGAAGCGGCGATTGAAGCGGTAGGCATGCGCATGCAGGTAGCGCGCGCCGTATTTGGGGAAGTCCACCGCATGGTGGGTGCCGCTAAGCGCCGTTTTGAGATTGCCCAGGATCGTATTGACCCAACGCAGACGAGGCTGCTGGACGCCTTTGCGGCCGCTTCCGGTCACGATGGCATCGTGGGTCAGGCCTGCCCAGCCCACACCGGTGAACGCTGTCAGCCCATCACTGACGACATGGGTGCCCGGTGCCAGTGCCTGCTGAGCCCACGTGTGCACGACGCTTCTTCGGAAGCTGGAGACCACATCCAGGCGGAGATAGCGCGGGCGCCCTTGATGCAGGGAAACCGCTGCAATAAACGGCACTTTATTGCGCCACTGCGGTTGGCCTGGACCACCGGCGCGTTCGCCGCCCAGATAGGCATCATCGATCTGGACCTCTCCGTCGAGCCGGCGTGACTGCTCACGATCGGCCATCGCCGACATCACTTTGTGCTTGATCCGCCATGCAGTGCGATAGCACACGCCCAGTTGCCGAGCCAGTTCCAGCGCAGCAATTCCGTTCTTGGCTTGGCTCACCAGATAGATGGCCAGCCACCACACCCGCAAGGGAAGCTTGGTGTCTGCCATGGGCGTGCCGGCGGTCAAGCTGGTCTGTACCCGGCAGCGCGCGCACTGCCACAGGTGCTGGCGTCCCCGCTCAAAGCCACTGGCATGCGTGTGTCCGCACTGCGGACACACGAAGCCATTGGGCCACCTGGCCTGAACCAAGGCCTCGACACATTGCGCCTCGGAGCCGTAGCGGCTCAGAAAAGCCGGAATCGAAAGCCCCTTTTGGAACTGGATCCGATTGAGCGTCATCGCCGTATCTCACTGAAGAACCTGCATTTCTAAACCAAGGCAGCATCACCAGCTGAGACACAGCGCTAATCAGGGTAGGTGGTGGGTTTGAACAGGAACAGATCCTGCATCTGGATGGTGCCGCTTTCGATGCCGGTGATTTCGGTGATGTGGCTGACCTTGCGCGAGCCGCAGGGATAGCGGCGCTGGTGCACGATGAGGTTGACCGCCGAGGCGATCTGTTCGCGCACGACCGCCATGGGCAGTTCCATGCCGGCCATCATCACCATCACCTCCAGGCGCGACAGCGTCTCGCGCGGGTTGTTGGCGTGCGCGGTGGTCAGCGAGCCTTCGTGGCCGGTGTTCATCGCCTGCAGCATGTCCAGACATTCGCCGCCGCGGCACTCGCCGACCACGATGCGGTCGGGGCGCATGCGCAGCGCGTTCTTGACCAGGTCGCGGATGGTGATCTGACCCTTGCCCTCCATGTTGGCGGGACGCGCCTCCAGCGCCACCAGATTGGGCTGCACCAGCTTGAGTTCGGCCGCATCCTCGATGGTCACCACGCGGTCGCCATCGGGGATGAAGTTCGACAGGATGTTCAGCAGGGTGGTCTTGCCCGAGCCGGTACCGCCGGACACCACGACGTTGCGGCGCTCGCGCACCGCCATGATCAGGAAATCCAGCATCGCCTGGTTCAGCGAGCCGTACTTCAGCAAGTCCTCGCCCATCAACCGGCGCGTGGCGAACTTTCGGATGCTGATGCTCGGCCCGCGCAGGGCGACGGGCGGGATTACCGCATTCACGCGCGATCCGTCCTTGAGGCGCGCATCGACCAGCGGCGAGCTTTCGTCGATGCGCCGCCCCAAGGGGGTAACGATCCGCTCGATCGCGGCCAGACAGGCGCGTTCGTTGGAGAACACCACGTCCGATTTCTGGATGCGCCCGGCACGCTCGATGAAGATGTCGTCGTGGGCATTGACCATGATTTCGGTGACGGTCGGGTCGTCGATCAGATCTTCCAGCGGCCCCAGTCCGATTGCCTCGTCCAGCACCTGCTTGGCCAGCCGGCGCGGGTTGATGTCGGCGGGCAGATCGCTGAACTCACGCTTGAGGATGTCGTCGATCAGGTTGATCGTGCTGTCGCGCAGCGCGCTGTCGCCCATGCTGCGCACATCCATACGCCGCAGATCCATCTGCTGCACCAGCGCCATGTGCAGTTTGGTTCTCCAGGTCGCGATGTCCGACGGCGGCGGGCCTGCCACGACCATGTCGGTCGCCGCAGGCACGGCAGGCGCAGCGGCGGAGGTGGCCTCGGTCGTCGATGCCGCCGCCTCCGCGGCCCTGGCCGCGCTACCGTCGTTGGCGGCCGGCGTCTGCCTGGCGATGCGCGCCTCGTCACCGCTGACCTTGAGCATGTACTGGCCGATGCGGCTCTCGTCGCTGCCGTCGATCGGGCCCTGCTTGGCCAGCACCACCTTGCCGTTGAGCGTAATCGGCTCGCGCCCGCCCAGCGGCAGGATGAACACGCCTTCCTCCTCGCGCAGCAACGTGGCGTGTTTGCCGGCAATGTTCCAGCCCTGCAGCATGACCAGATTGGCATCGGCGCGGCCGATGCCGCACTCGCGGTGCATGCATTTGACCTGTCGCGTATCGCCTCCTGGGGTAGTGATCAGCACTGTGAACATGATGACGGTGGACCCTTCGCGCTGCGTGGGAATTACTTGATCAACTTGTCTTGTCTGGGGTTGATGTCGTCCTGCAACGCTTTCTCGATCGCGTCGCCACGCCGCAGATCCTGCAGGTTCTCCGGCGAGGTCGGGCTGACGATGCGCGGGGTCACGAAGACCACCAGTTCGGTCTTATTGCCACGGAAGCCGTCGGAGCGGAACAGCTTGCCCAGGATCGGGATGTCGCCCAGCAGCGGCATCTTGTCCACGGCCTTGGAGGCCTCCCGATCGAGCAGACCGGAGATGACGATGGTCTGGCCGGCATTGACGTTCAGTTCGGTCTCGACGCGCCGGGTCAGAAAGCCGGGCACGCCCTGCACCGACACCGACGGATCGATCCTGCTGACTTCCGCCATGATCGAGGTGTTGACCTGATTGGAGGAATTGACCGTCGGGTTGATGTTGAGACGGATGCCGTATTCCTTGTATTCGATCTGGGTCTGCCCAAGCACCGAAGGCACTACGATCGGCACTTCGCCGCCGACCAGGAAGGTCGCATTGCTGCCGCTCTTGGCGCTCAGCTTGGGCTGCGCCAACACCCAGGCCTTGCCGCGGCTCATCAGCAGGTTGATCTTCGAGGCGATCGTTGTGGCGATGCCGAAGTAGCCCTGCGGCCCGGGCAGCTTGGTGGGCAACCGATCCTTGATGTCCTGAAAGGTCTGGTTGTCCTGCGGCAGCACGCGGAAGTAATTGTTCGTGGTCACGTCGCGGATCAGGCCGCCGATCGGACCATCGATGGTGCTGTCCCAGCGGATGCCCAGATCCTCCACGGCGTTCTTGTTGAACTCCATGATGGACACGTCCATCTGCACCATCGGCCGCATGCCCACCGGGTCGGCCCCGGCGAAGTTCAACACCTGCGGGTAGATCTTCTGCAAGGCCTGGATCTTCGCCGTTGTAGCGGCATCGATGTCGTTGCCGGAGATCACCACATTGGCGCCGATGGCCCGCACGGCGACGCCCGGCGTATTGCCCAGCAGTTCACGCACGGTGTCCGCAGCACCCTCGGACTTGCTGCCGCTCACCGTCACGTTGACGTCGCGCTGGCTGCCATCGGACATCCACAAGTGCACGTTGGTGTCGCCGGGCTTGGTGCCGATCATCACCAACTCCGACTTGCCGACCGAGAAGACGCTCAGGACCTCGCCGTCGCCGACCGCGATACGGCGCAGTGCACCCGGCACGCGCCGCACCACTGCCTCGCCGGCATAGATGCTTTGCGACGGCTGGATGAGCGGCGCGATCGAGGGCTTCCTGTCGCCGGCCAGGGCGACGCCGCCGCCCGCCGTCGAGCCGCTGTTGCCCAGTTCCTGGATCGGCGATTCGGCCGCCTGCTTGAGCTGGTCTACCTGGCGGCCTTGCGCCATCAGCCGCGCCTGCTCCGCCGACGGGATTTCCGTCGTCTGGCCGGCCGCTGCTGCGGTGCTCTGCCCGGCGGGCTGTGTCGCCGCCGCGGACGTTGCGGCCTGTTGGGCCGATGCGTTCCATCCGCCGATGCCCGCCAGCAGCAAGCCGGCCAACCATGGCGCCGATGTCCCGGCCTTGCTCCTGCGACGGCGTGCTGCTTGCCTCATGCTCAACCCTTTCCGCCAATGATGAATTCCACGCGGCTGCTTCCGCTGCCCATGCTCTCCGGATCGCCCGATCCCAGCGATCGCAACAACTGACTCTCGCTCATGCCCGTCGCCGCGCCGGGCGAGGTGTCCTGTACTTCGCGCAACAGCACGCGGACCGCGCCCACCTTGGAGGCGACGGCCAACTGCTTGGCCTGGTACTGATCCAGCTCCAGGGTGACGCTGGAGAAGCCGGTGGACGTGTTGGATTCCTCGCCTTCCTTCGGCGTCGGCACCTCGCCGATGCGGCTGCCGGCCGCCAGTACCTTGATCTTCTGCAGCAGCGGGAACACCTGCGCGCCCGCTGCCTGGCCGCCAGCGCCACCATCGCTGCCGGTGGGGGCGTCCTTGACGAAGAAGATGTCGATCAGGTCGCCTGGCGCGATCATGCCCGAGATCGAATTGTTCTCGTCCACGCTCATCGTGTAGGCGACCTTGCCCCTGGGAATCAGTCGCGAGAACTGGTCGTACAACGGGACCAGGGCACTGGCGCTCAGCGGTGCGCCGCCACGCGCCGGTGCCCGCAGCATCCTGCCTTCGAACTGGGCGTGGTTGTCCGGCGTGACCGCATCGGCGGGCGCGAATTCGGCAGGGACCGTGCGCAGGGCCAGATCGCTGCCCTGCAGGATCGTCCCCTGCGGCAGATCGTTCACGGGTACCGCGACGTCGACCATCGGCCGATTGTCCTGGGTGCGTTCGGCCACGGTGGTGCGGATGTAGCTGACCGCGATGAAGGCGGCCAGGCCGGCCATGACCACCGCGATCAGGATGAAAAGGACGTTCTTGCTGAGTTTGGGTTTCTGCATGAAGAGGCGCCGTCGGGTGGGTCATCGCGAGGGAAGGGGATCAACCCACCGGCACGTCGGACGCCGAGATGGCGTAGACGAAGGCGGCATAGAGATCTTTCAGGGCTGTCGCCAGTTCGGTGATCACATCGGGCTTGGCGATCAGCACGATCGCCAGGGCCACGACCACCACGGTGTATTCGATCGTGGACTGGCCGCGTTGCAGGTGTCGGCCAGGCACGGCGAGCGCGTTCATTCGACCACCGCCACGATCACGGTGCCGGTCTGCCCTCGGCTCGCGGTGACCGTCACGCGATCGTCCTGCCGGGTGAAACGGGAAACGCAATGCGGGCTGCTCGCCGTACACGCCGACGAAGAGCCGTCGCGGGCATAGCCCTGCGCCGCGAAGTGCCGCGCGTAGTACTGTTGGTTCTGCAGCGGGGTATAGCGGTTGAGCATGCTCAGTGTCCTGACGTGACGCGGCGTATCCATGTAGACGATGTCCTCGGCGACCTGCGTGTCAGGTAGGCGCCCGAAGCCTTTGCCGACCTCGCCGGCGGGAAGATCCTTCTTCGGAATTTCCATCACCCCGATCTGGCCCTGCGTGCGATTGGCGTCGCCGCTCAGTTCCACCGTGATGTAATAGCCGCTCTTGGTCATGTGGCCGAGCACGGTCTTGCTGCCGGCCGGCGTCGCCACAACCAGATCGCCCCATTCCTTTCGATAGAACTGCTCGACCTGCCGCGGCGACTGGGCGACGCTGAAACGGCTGGCGCGCATCGCGATGCCGTTGTAGAGCATGTGATCGGACACGACCTCCCCCGAGGCCCTGATTAGCGCTGTGTCTCAGCTGGTGATGCTGCCTTGGTTTAGAAATGCAGGTTCTTCAGTGAGATACGGCGATGACGCTCAATCGGATCCAGTTCCAAAAGGGGCTTTCGATTCCGGCTTTTCTGAGCCGCTACGGCTCCGAGGCGCAATGTGTCGAGGCCTTGGTTCAGGCCAGGTGGCCCAATGGCTTCGTGTGTCCGCAGTGCGGACACACGCATGCCAGTGGCTTTGAGCGGGGACGCCAGCACCTGTGGCAGTGCGCGCGCTGCCGGGTACAGACCAGCTTGACCGCCGGCACGCCCATGGCAGACACCAAGCTTCCCTTGCGGGTGTGGTGGCTGGCCATCTATCTGGTGAGCCAAGCCAAGAACGGAATTGCTGCGCTGGAACTGGCTCGGCAACTGGGCGTGTGCTATCGCACTGCATGGCGGATCAAGCACAAAGTGATGTCGGCGATGGCCGATCGTGAGCAGTCACGCCGGCTCGACGGAGAGGTCCAGATCGATGATGCCTATCTGGGCGGCGAACGCGCCGGTGGTCCAGGCCAACCGCAGTGGCGCAATAAAGTGCCGTTTATTGCAGCGGTTTCCCTGCATCAAGGGCGCCCGCGCTATCTCCGCCTGGATGTGGTCTCCAGCTTCCGAAGAAGCGTCGTGCACACGTGGGCTCAGCAGGCACTGGCACCGGGCACCCATGTCGTCAGTGATGGGCTGACAGCGTTCACCGGTGTGGGCTGGGCAGGCCTGACCCACGATGCCATCGTGACCGGAAGCGGCCGCAAAGGCGTCCAGCAGCCTCGTCTGCGTTGGGTCAATACGATCCTGGGCAATCTCAAAACGGCGCTTAGCGGCACCCACCATGCGGTGGACTTCCCCAAATACGGCGCGCGCTACCTGCATGCGCATGCCTACCGCTTCAATCGCCGCTTCAACCTGGCCGCCATGGTGCCGCGCCTGGCCAGTGCCCTGGCCGGCGCGGGAAGGCTCACAGAGCAGCAACTGCGTACGACAGCTGAGACACAGCGCTAATCAGGCCCCGAGGCCGCGTCCGGGACCGGGACGTCGGGCCAGTCCACGGCACGCACCGGCTGCGACGCCAGACCGGACAGCAGCGCGCCCAGCGCGCTCGTGCGCATGCGATGGCAGACCCGCGCGCTCATGGCTTGACCGGCTTGATCGGAGAGTTTGCCAGCTTGTCCGCGGGCACGATGTCCGGCTCGATGGTGCCCAGTTCCAGGTCGCCGAGGGAGCCGACCATCGGCAGGATGGGCTTTAACGGCTTTACCATGTCGAAGATGCGATCGAGACCACTGAAGTACGACACCGGCGCCAACGGACGCACTGCGCTGACCACGCTACGCGGTCCGCTGCGCGGACCGGAAGCATTCCAGGCATCCGTCAACAGGGTCTGGTGGCGCTTGTCGACCAGATTGAGATTGTCCAGCGGTTCCAGGAAACGCGCAGGTCGCCCATCCGTTGTCTTCAGGTCGCGATAGTTCAGTGCCACCTCTGCAGTGACATAGCCGTTGCGATTGGGGGGGAACGCGTTGTCGGCAAAATTCTGCGGTACCAGCGCGGCCGCGTTGTCGACATAGCCGGGCGAACCGCCGTTGCTGGTCCGCGTGATTGACAGGTCGCTTTTTTCCAGTAGCTTCCTGTTCGAAAAAGTATTGAGCATCTGGTCGGCGAAAGCGCCACTGCTGCTAGACACGCGACTAGTAATTGGCGTATCGGCATCGGCAAAGCTGCGGTCCAGCGCTCGTTGCTGCAACAGCGCGCGGCCCGGCGGTTGATAGTTGTTGGCCACGCTGGCCTCCCAGGCGGCATTGCGTGCAGCCTGCATCGCCATCTGCTTGCTATGCCCCAGTTTGGCGACGACGGGAATCAGCAGGAACAGCGGCACGAGCAAGGCGGCACACACCGCCAGCTCCACCATCCCCTGTCCGCGCATCCTGCGCGCTGGTGAAAAGAACGTCGTCTTCATCCTGCGTCCTCCTAATTTTCTTCCTTCCCACCCGCCACGTTGGAAGGAATCAGGCCGCTGCCGAGGCTGAACGATTTGACCTGCAGCAAGCAACCGTTGCCACCCTGGAGCGGCTTTGCGTCCAGTGGAATGGACTGCAGATAGTTGCCTGCGCCGTCAACCGTGCAGCCAGCAACATCAGCTGGCGAATCGGAAAAGCCCCACTTGATGCCGCCAGACCACATGCACACTTCCTGCTTGCCGTTTTGCCAGCGCGTGCACGGCTGTCCCTTGATCTGGCTCTCGCCCGCCAACTTCCAGCCAATTGACTGAACATTCTGACGCTCTTGGGTTCGGGCGTCGCTATCCAGCGCGGTGTACATGCCGCTCGTGTCTTCGACACTGCTCTTATCCGTGTGTTGCTCAAGCTTGATCATGCAGGTGGCTTGCGCGCTGTCGCCGTCGACGCCAAGCGTCCAACTGACCTGATGTGCGAACTGGCGGTGGGCGTCGATCATGATCTCGACCTCGCCTGTTCCCAGCTTCGCCTCTTCTTCTGCGGAGAGCGCACGCATAGGCATGCCTGAACTACGACAGGCATCCAGCTTCGCCTGATAGTTCTTGCGCTCCCAGTTTTCGCCTCCCATGCGCGATTCCCATGTCAGGATCACGTGGAGTGCGGGTAGTAACTTGACGCCACTTTCGGAGGACGAAGATTCTTCGCCGCTATTGCCTTCTGCCGCATCATGCGATTGGCAACCTGCGGTGAAAGCGAGAGAAGCCATGCACACAAGTGCCAAGGGGCGAAGTCGGTTGGTCGATAACATCATGGAGCAGCCACCAGGAATCTACGGTCAAAATCGGGAGTCTTCACCAGGCGTGCCTGCCAGTAAGGGCTGAACAGGCTGCCTTTTTCGAACTTTCCATCGCCTCTGCCCCACACCGAGCGCCGGAAGGCGCTGAGTTCATAGGGCCGGTTGAAGTAGACCTGCGCGCTTGCCATCGCACGCAGTTGCTCGCCGTGCGCCTCGTCGTTGAGTTGCATGCGTCCGTTCCCGATCTTCAGCGCGGAACTGGTACGAGCCTTGGCGATCTGAGTACCCACTTCGACGGTATAGATCGGCCCCGCGTTGGGGCCATCAGGACTTTGCGAATAGGTGTCCTTGACGTCGTGATACCGGGGGCTGATGCCATAGCGATAACCAATGATGAATGCCCTGTCGCGCCTGAATTCCGGCGCGACAGCGGGGTCGCCTTCGATGAATCTGCCAGCGATATCGCTACTGCGGGTGCCGTTGTAGGCTTGGTAGCGGTGACCGTCATAGGGGGATTGCCAACCCTGCCCATTGTTCATGCCGGCGAAGAAATTCGGTTTGCGCCCGCTCACCGCCTGGGTACCGCCCCAGCCGATTGGAAACTTGAAGGTCTTCAAGAACAAGGGCAGCTGGAACTGAAAGGCGTCTACCCCCGACCAGCGATCATACTCGACCATGTCGGTGCCGCCATTGTTGTTGAACACCCCGAACGCGGTGCCGTCGCGCGCGCGCGTGAACGTGTCGCGAGACGCCATCACGACATTGCGATAACGCTCGCCGCCTTGATTGACACGTCTCAGACCTGTGCCACGGCCAGGATCATAGGATTGAAGTTGGTTGCCGGCCAAGCGAACGTTGTTTGCAAGCAGGAACTTGCCGGCCGTCGTCAGGTCGGCATCTGGCACGTTGTCCTTGACCACTGTGCTCGCCATCGTGAAGACGTTGTCTTCTGACGCGAACGTGCTTGTTGCTGCCTCGGCGGCCAACGAATAGGGGTGGTCGAGTGCCTGGTCCAGCCAGGTCGTGGTGGTATTCGCGGCCTGCAGAAAGATGGTTCGGAAGGCCTTGATGGCTCTGTTAAGCACGGTCATTGCGCGATCAATGGCGATCAGCGCTTCCTCTAGGCCAGGTACCCAAAACAGCAGGACTTCGGCGAACTTGTTGAATTTTTCGAAGTGGACCGTGGTGGAATGGACCATGGTCAGCCAGGAGTTCAGGCTGACGATCTGCGCGACCGCCACCTCATTGGCAACGCGTCCGCGATTCAGATAGGCCGCGAAATTGCGCGCGCGCGCCTGCTCGATAGCGATGTTGTACGCCGCGGCATCAGCGGCGTTGGTGAGTTCGACTTTCTTGCCGACCACCTGGCCAGTGTTGAATGTCACCAGCAAGCCAACGCACAGCACCATCAAAAACACCAGCACCATCGGCATGGCCTGCCCTTCCATCCTGGAACGGGTGCACGCTGGCGCTGGCGCGGCATTCGTGGTCGGGGGGGGCGGCGGCGACGATGATCACCATGCGGCTTCCTTCAGGCAACATCCCGTGCAGAGCGCGACGCATGCGCATCGTGCCCGGCTGGGTTCCATGGATTGGGTTACTCACTAAAGCGCAGGGGCCTGCCTATGGCTGCTGCCTGCACAACCGATAACAGGCCACCATCTGCCCTTGCTCGGGCAGATGGTGGCAAGGGCTTTACTTGTTGCCGTTGTACTTGGCCATGCCCTTGTCGTTCTGTGCCTGCTGCTGTGCCTGACCAGCATTGGTGCCAGCGCGGCCGATCATCTCCTTGGCGTCTTTACCCGACAGTTCCTGCGCCATACCGGCGACCTGGCTACGGACGGTGCCGCCGAAGAACGTGAACACGCCGATCGCCGCGATCGCGATCAGGGCCACGATGATGATGTACTCGGTCATACCCTGGCCGAGCTGGTTGCGGCCGAAACGAATGTGCCTGCGTTGGTGTTTCATTGAATCCTCTCCTTGGCTCTGGCGCCTACTGGACCGGCCGCACACTTACGTCCGCGCGGTTGCGTGTAGGCGTGTGGGTTGCATAAGTGAAATGTGCATAGCTGTGAAGTGATCTTTGGTCCGCACATTTGACATCGCTGACAAATGTTTCTCGGACGATGAAACTTTAGCGTCAACAAATTGCTGGAACAAGAAAAATGACGTTAATACGTTGACAAAATATGATATGCACATCCCGGAAATTGGTCAAAATTCAGGCGCGACGTTTCATCAATTGATTCACTCTGTGCTGATTTCGGAATGCCAGCGTGTTGGTTGACTAAAGCGCACAGGCAAGCTCGATCCTGAGAATTTTTGATACAAAAAGGTTGCATCGCTGACATCCATCTGGATGAATAGGGAATACGGCCATTCCCTGGATTTCCGGGCGCGCGGCGCCGTTGCGCAAAAATCGGAATGAATATCCCAATTTTTCCGTATTAGTGGGATAGGCCGTACGCTCTCGAAGGTTGGTCGTCTGTCGCCTCGTCGCTGCTCCCGTGCAACGGGATCGCGCAGTTCAGCGGCGCAGTCGGCCAGCGGCCGTACGAACGCGGGGCTTTCGTAGCACGGACGCTGGGGGATTGGACTGTCGCTTTCTCGGCAGGCGCGCGCTGCAGCTGCTCTGCCGTCGAACGTGGCTGCGCTGCCGATGCCGACGATGCCTTGTCCCGAGCGCGATTCAGGCGCACCCGCCGCGCCTCGCGTCGTTCCGCTACCGCGAGGCGCGCCGTGTATCGGATGTGGGTTGTTCCTGCTGTGCGGCCCGCAACACGCGGGCTACATACTGCATACGTCAGGGCCGCACGCCGATCAGCTACGCAACCCCACCCCACGCTTCAGCAGCCACAGCGCCAGCGCGCTGAGCACCGCGACGAAGCTCAGCATCAGCGCATAGGCCACCCACACCGGCACGTCGCTGCTGCCCAGCAGGCCGTAGCGGAAGGCGTTGACCATGTAGAAGATCGGGTTGGCGTGGGTCGCCGCCTCGGCCCAGCCGGGCAGCAGCTTCACCGAATAGAACACGCCGCCCAGGTAGGTCAACGGGGTCAGGATGAAGGTCGGCACGATCGCCACGTCGTCGAACTTCTTCGCGTACACGGCATTGATGAAGCCGGCCAGCGAGAAGATCGTCGCGCCCAGCAGCACCGTGGTCAGCGTCACCAGCGGGTGCGGGATGCGCACCGGGGTGAAGAACATGGCGACGATCAGCACCAGCACGCCGACCATCAGCCCGCGCAGTACCGCACCGGCCACATAGCCCCACAGGATCACCCAGTTCGGCATCGGGCTGACCAGCAGTTCCTCGATGTGGCGGCCGAACTTGGCGCCGAAGAAACTGGAGCTGATGTTGCCGTAGCTGTTCTGGATCACGCTCATCATCACCAGGCCGGGGACGATGAACTGCATGTAGCTGTAGCCGCCCATGTCGCCCACGCGCGAGCCGATCAGCCCGCCGAAGATCAGGAAGTACAGGGTCATGGTGATCGCCGGCGGCACCAGGGTCTGGCCCCAGATGCGCAGGATGCGCTTGACCTCGCGGCGCACCACGGTGCCCAGCGCGACCCAGTTGCGCTGGGCCGGCGTGGTCTCGGGAAGGGGGGATTGCGGTTTGGCGGTGGTGTTCATTGGTGTCCAGCGAAAGAGGGGTCAGGCGGCGGGCGGCGGCGGCGGCGAATCCGGCGCCGGGCCGCTTGCGCCGTCCGGGTGGTCGCCGGTCAGGCGCACGAACAGTTCCTCCAGGCGGTTGCTCTTGGTGCGCATCGAGCGCACGCGGATGCCGGCGGCGCCGAGCGCGGCGAACACGCGGTTGAGGTCCATCGCCCGCGGCATGTCCAGGTCCAGGGTGTGCGCGTCCTGCGCCAGCAGGGTGGTGCCCTCGATCGCCGGCAGCTGCGCCGGCAGTGCGCCGTCGATGTCGAGCAGGAAGCCTTCCACGTCGAGTTTGGCCAGCAGGTCGCGCATCGGTCCCTGTTCGACGATACGGCCGCGGTCGATGATCGCCAGGTTGCGGCACAGGTTTTCCGCTTCCTCCAGGTAGTGCGTGGTCAGGATGATGGTGGTCCCGGCGGCGTTGATCTCGCGCAGCAGCCGCCACATGTCGCGGCGGATCTCGATGGCCACGCCGGCGGTGGGTTCGTCCAGGATCAGCAGGCGCGGCTGGGTCATCATCGCGCGGGCGATCATCAGCCGCCGCTTCATGCCGCCGGACAGGGTGCGACTCATCACCTGCGCCTTCTCCCACAGGTGCGCGCGCTTGAGTTCCACTTCGGCCCGCCGCTCGGCCTGCGCGCGCGTCAGGCCGTAGAAGCCGGCGTAGTTGACCAGGATGTCGAAGGGGTTCTCGAACAGGTTGAAGTTGATCTCCTGCGGGGCCAGGCCGAGCAGGCGCATCGCCGCGCTGCGCTGGGTGGCCAGGTCGGTGCCGAACACCTCGACCTGGCCGGCGCTGAGGTTGACCAGCGAGCTGATGATGCCGATCAGGGTGGACTTGCCGGCGCCGTTGGGGCCGAGCAGGGCGAAGAAGTCGCCGGGCAGCACATCCAGCGACACGCCGTGCAGCGCCTGCACGCCGTTGTCGTAGGTCTTGCGCAGCTCGCGCACGCGCAGCGCGGGCACCGGCGCGGAGGAGGGGAGCGGGGAGGCGGGATTCAAGGCGGACCTTTCGCGCCGTGTTGACGGCGCTGAAGAAATGCAGCCGCTATTATAGAAGACCTCGTGGGCTCGGCCCCGGCCATAGACTGTTGCATCCGCGTGCCTGCCCAATTCCCGTTGAAACTGGTCGACCGCCACATGCTGGCCCCGGCCGTCGGCCACTACCGCTTCGTCCGCGACGACGGCCAGCCGCTCCCGTTCGTGCCCGGCCAGTTCGTGCAGGTGCACTTCCACTATGCCGACGGCACCGCGACCAAGCGCAGCTACTCGCTGGCGACCCGCCATGACCCGGCGCAGCCGGCCGATGCGACGGTCGAGATCGCGGTCAGCTTCGTCGCCGGTGGCGCCGCCACGGCCCTGTTCGAAGGCCTGGAGATCGGCGGCCAGGTGTCGGCCAGCGGTCCCTACGGCCGCTTCTGCCTCGGCCAGGGCGACAGCAACCGCCGCTACCTGCTGATCGCCACCGGCACCGGCGTCACCCCGTACCGCTCGATGCTGCCGCTGCTGCAAGCGGCGATGGCCGAGCGCGGCGCGGAGGTGGTGTTGCTGCTGGGCGCGCGCACGCCTGCCGAGCTGCTGTACGGCGACGAGTTCCGCGCCTTCGCCGACGCGCATCCGGGGTTCCGCTTCGTACCGTGCTTCTCGCGCGAGCTGCCCGACGCGCCGCATGCGGACGTGCGCCACGGCTACGTGCAGCAGTTCCTGGCCGAGTTCGCGCCGCAGGCCGACGGCGACATCGCCTATCTGTGCGGCAATCCGAACATGGTCGATGCCTGCTTCGATGCGCTGAAGGAGGCCGGCCTGCCGGTGCAGCACATCCGCCGCGAGAAGTACGTCAGCAGCAAGTAGCGGCTGCGCGGCACCGGCCGGCCAGGCCGCGCGCCTGCATGGCCGGCAGCGTGCCGGCCGCGGCTGCCGCCGCACCGACTGGCCGAGCTTCCCTCCGACAGCGCGGGCCATACCGAGCACGACGTCATTTCGGTTGTCGCCGCCTGTAAAGGACGCTTGACAGAGGCGCGGTCCACGCGCATCCTCCTGTAAAGCTTGCTTGACAGGGGGTCGTATGGAAAATGTCGTGGGAGTCTCCGTTCGCCGTCATCCGTGCCTTGCCGGTGCCGGAGTGCGGCCGTGACCCGCTGCAAGCGCAGCGCGATCGTGGTGCTGAGCGTGAGCGTGGCCTTGCTCGCGGTCACGCCGTGGCTGCGGTGGTTGCGCGGCGACGATTACTTTCGCGGGCTGTGGTTCGGTGTGTGCATCGGCGGCATGTTGCTGGCGCTGATGCTGTGGTCGTCGTCGGGCAGCCTGCGCGACAGCGCGGTGCCGGCGCTGGCGCGCCGCTACTACCGTGAACTGGGTCCGCCGATGTTGCTGTACGTCGTGGTGATGCTGTGCTGGAAGCGCCTGCTCGACAGCGTGCAGGCGGACTGGGCGCGGGTGCTGATCGCGCTGCTGCCGGCGCTGCTGGTGGCGCTGGTGATCCGTGCGGTGGCGCGCTTTGTGCGCGACTCCGACGAGATGCAGCGGCGCATCGAACTGGAGTCCATCGCCATCGCCGCCGGGCTGGTCGCCGGTGGCTACATGACCGCCGGTTTCCTGCAGGCGTCGGGCACGATCGCAGTGCCGGCAGCGGCGGCGATGCTGTGGGTGTTCCCGCTGCTGTGCGCGATCTACGGCATCGCCAAAGGCGTGAATGCGCGCCGCTATCAATGAACAGCCGCATCCGCGAACTGCGCGAGGCCTGCGGCTGGTCGCAAGGCGAGCTGGGCGAGCGGCTGGGCGTGTCGCGGCAGACCATCAACGCGTTGGAAACCGGCAAGTACGATCCGAGCCTGCCGCTGGCGTTCCGGATCGCGCGGCTGTTCGCGCACAGCATCGAACAGGTGTTCCTGTTCGACGATTCCGAGTAGTCCCTGCGACCTGCCATCGGTCGCCTACGACGCCATGCTCCCGCATGGCATCCTGCACCTCATGACCTCAAGGATGCGAACCATGCGACACCCCTGCAGACCGCTCGCCGTCGTGGCGGCGACCTTGCTGCTCGCCGCCTGCCAGGGCGCCGCCGTGCCGGCGCCGCAGAACGCGGGGCGCAGCTACGGGATGCTGCGCTTCCACCCCTGCACGCTGACCAGTCCGGTCGCGGCCAACAACGTCGAGGCGCAATGCACGCGCATGCCGGTGGCGGAGAATCCGGCGCTGCCCGGCGGGCGCAAGATCGCGCTCAACATCGCCTGGTTGCCGGTCACCGGCCAGGGCGGCAGCGATCCGGATCCGGTGTTCTTCCTGGCCGGCGGCCCGGGTCAGGCGGCGACCGAGGTGGCCAGCATCGTCGACATGGCCTTGCGCGAAACCCGCAAGCGCCGCGATGTGTTCCTGATCGACCAGCGCGGCACCGGCCAATCCAATCCGCTGACCTGCCTTGGCGCGGACGGCAAGGAAATGCAGCTGTCCGATCCGGCGCGCGCGCCCACCAAGGACGAGTTGCTCGCCTATGCAGGGCGGTGCGCGCAGTCGCTGCAGGGCCGCGCCGACCCGCGCTACTACACCACCACCCAGGCCATCGCCGACCTGGACGCCGTGCGCGCCGCGCTCGGCACGGACAAGCTCAACCTGATCGGCGGTTCCTACGGCACCCGCGTCGCCCAGCAGTACGCGGCGCGCTATGCGGCGCATACCCGCAGCGTGGTGATCGACGGCGTGGCGCCGAACGACCTGGTGGTCGGCGGCGAGTTCGCCACCACCTTCGAGGATGCGATCAAGCTGCAGTCCGAACAGTGCCGGGCCACCCCGGCCTGCGCCAAGCGCTTTCCCACGGACACCCGCGCGCAGCTGCGCACGGTGGTGGAGCGGTTGCGGCAGGCGCCGGCGCAGGTGGATTACCGCGATCCGGCCAGCGGCGAGAGCAAGCACGACCGGGTGACCGCCGATACCGTCACCAGCCTGGCGTTCTCGTTCTCGTATGCGCCGCAGACCGCCTCGCTGTTGCCGCTGGTGCTGGACGAGGCCGCGCACGAGCGTTATGCGCCGCTGATGTCGCTGGCGAAGATGATGGGCAAGCAACTGGACGGGCAGATGAACCGCGGCATGCAGTGGTCGGTGATCTGCGCCGAGGATGCCGACCGCTACCACCCACCCGCCGCTGCCGCCGACACCTTGCTCGGTCCGGAGGTGGCGCAGATGTTCTTCGCCGCCTGTCCGGCATGGCCGACCGGGACGCGTCCGGCCGATTTCACCGCGCCGTTCACCTCCGAACTGCCGGTGCTGCTGACCTCCGGCGAACTGGATCCGGTGACCCCGCCGCGCTACGCCGCGCGCGTGCTGCAGGGCCTGCCCAACGGCCGCCACCTGGTGGTGCGCGGCCAGGGCCACGGCACCATGACCCTGGGCTGCATGCCCAAGCTGCTGAGCCAGTTCTTCGAGAACGCCGACGCCAAACAGCTCGACGCCACCTGCCTGGACGCGATGAGCGGCGTGCCGGCCTTCACTTCGTTCAACGGATGGGAACCATGAGCCGCGCAGCGTTTCGCAGGGAGGACCGCGCATGATCGTCGCCGACAATCTGCACAAGGCGTTCAAGACCAAGGCCGGTACCGTGCAGGCGGTGCAAGGGGTCAGCTTCACCGCCGCCGACGGCCAGATCACCGGCCTGCTCGGCCCCAACGGCGCCGGCAAGACCACCACCTTGCGCATGCTGTACACGCTGATGACGCCCGACCAGGGCCAGGTGCGGGTGGACGGCATCGACGTGGGCAAGGATCCGCTGGCGGTGCGTCGCGCGCTGGGCGTGCTGCCCGACGCGCGCGGCGTGTACAAGCGCCTGACCGCGCGCGAGAACATCGCCTACTTCGGCGAACTGCACGGGCTGTCGGCGGCGCGCATCGCCGAACGCACGCGGCTGCTGTCGGCGGCGCTGGACATGGACGACATCCTCGACCGCCAGACCGAGGGCTTCAGCCAGGGCCAGCGCACCAAGACCGCGATCGCGCGCGCGCTGGTCCACGACCCGCGCAACGTGATCCTCGACGAACCCACCAACGGCCTGGACGTGATGACCACCCGCGCGATGCGCGGCTTCCTGCGCGGGCTGCGCGCAGAGGGGCGCTGCGTGATCTTCTCAAGCCACATCATGCAGGAGGTGGCGGCGCTGTGCGATCGCATCGTCATCGTCGCCAAGGGCACGGTGGTAGCCGCCGGTACCGCCGACGAACTGCGCGCCCTGACCGGCGAAGACAATCTGGAAGACGCCTTCGTCAAGGCGATCGGCAGCGAAGAGGGACTGCACGCATGAGCCTGTTTCGAACCGTGTTCACCGTGATGCGCAAGGAATTGCGCGATCTCTCGCGCGACCGCCGCACCCTGGCGCTGGCCCTGCTGCTCGGCCCGCTGCTGTATCCGGCGTTGATCCTGGGCATGGGCGCGCTGGCCGAGAGCCGGGTCAGGACCCAGATCGACAAGCCGCTGGACATCCCGGTGATCGGCCGCGAACGCGCGCCGAACCTGGTCGCGTTCCTCGCCGCGCAAGGCCTCAACGCGGTCGCGCCGCCCAAGGACCTGACCGCGGCGATCCGCAGCCAGGACGTGGACCTGGCGCTGAAGATCGACGAGGACTACGCCAATGCCTGGCGCGAGGGGCGGCCGGCGCTGGTGGAGATCATCAAGGACAGCACCCGCCGCGATGCCGACATCCCGACCACGCGGGTGCAGACGGCGCTGAGCATGTACAGCCAGCAGGTCGGCGCGCTGCGGCTGCTGGCGCGCGGCGTCGATGCGCAGGTGGCGCGGCCGCTGGACATGGCGGTCCAGGACCTGGCCACGGCCGAGGCCAAGCGCGGCGTGCTGCTGGCGATGCTGCTGCCGGTGTTGCTGAGCATCACCTCGTTCATCGGCGGCGCCTACCTGATCCTCGACGCCACCGCCGGCGAACGCGAACGGCAATCGCTGGAGCCGCTGCTGGCCACGCCGGCCTCGCGCGGCGCCATCGTCAGCGGCAAGATCGCCGCCGCCTGCGTGGTCGGGCTTGCCTCGCTGCTGCTGACCCTGCTCGCATTCAAGCTCAGCGCGCAGGTGGCCAGCGGCATCGGCCGCCAGCTCAACGTCGGTTTCGTGGCGATGTTGCAGATGCTGTTCGTGCTGCTGCCGATGCTGTTCATCGGCACCTCGCTGCTGACCGTGCTGGCCGCCGCGGCCAAGAGCATGAAGGAAGCGCAGAGCCACATGACCTGGCTGATGCTGCTGCCGATGCTGCCCGGTTACGCGTTGATGGTGTATCCGCTGAAGACCACGCTATGGCAGTTCGCGGTGCCGTTCCTGGCGCAGAACCAGATGCTGTTGAAGATCATCCGCCGCGAACCGATCGACCTGCAGATCTGGGCGGTATACCTGGCCGCCGGCTTCGGCCTGGCCGCGGTGCTGTGGCTGGCCGCGGTGCGCCGCTACCGGCAGGAGCGGTTGGCGATATCGGGGTGATTGGGCGGGACTCGGGACCCGGGACTCGGAAAAAGCGGCGACCACCTGTGCTGCAGGATCATCGCGCTAAAGCGGCTTCGCTCTTACGGGTCCCGAGTCCCGAGTCCCGAGTCCCGAGTCCCGATAAAAAGCCCGGCACATGCCGGGCTTTTTGCACGCTCAACCGCCGGGATTGAACGCCAACGTGCGCCGCGTCGTGACCGGCGCGCTGACCGGCTCGAAGCGCCAGCGCTTGGTGGCGGTCAGCGCTTCGCGATCGAACACCCGTGGCGGGGTGGCGCGCAGCACGCGCGCGCTGGTGACCGAGCCGTCGGTGCCGACGGTGATCTCCAGCAGCACTTCGCCGGCGGTGCCCGAGCGCAGCGCGTCGGGCGGGTAGCGCGGCGCCGGGGTGCTGATCGCGCGCAGCGATTGGGGGCTGGCGGCGGCTGCCGCTGGAGGTGCCGCAGCTTGTGCGGCCGGGGCCGGGGCCGCGGCAGGGGCCGGTGTCGGCGCGCTGCGCGCAGCGGCGGCCTGGCGCTCGGCTTCCTGGCGTGCGCTTTCGCGGCGCGCGGCTTCCTGTTGCGCGGCGATCTGCTGCGCGGCCTGCGCCTCGCTGGCCTGCTGCTGCGCCTGCTTCTGCTGCTCGGCCAACAGCTTGGTCTTCTGTTCGGCCTCCTTCTTGACCTTGTCGGTCTCTTCGTGGCTGCGTTGCGCCGCGGACTGCATGCCGTTGCTCACGCCCAGCTTCAGCCGCGGCAATGCCGGCGCCTGGCTGTCGATCTTCTCGATCAGCGCGACCAGCCGCTGCGCTTCCGCGAAGTCTTCGCGGTTGATGCTCTGCTCGGCGGCGATCAACGTGTACGGCATCAGGTCGGTCAGCGCGCTCTTGACCCCGGCGTCGTCCGGCTGCTTGTCGCGCAACGCCAGGTAGTACTCGACCGCGTTGTTGCCGGCCGGCGCGTACATGCGGTTCTCGCGCAGCGCCTGGCTGGCCGATGCGTGCAACTGCTCGGTGCCCATCGACTGCACCTTGGCCGAGACCGGCGGCGCGGCCGGCGCGGTGGCTGCGGGTGCCGCCGCCGGCGTGGCGGCCGGCGCGGCGTCTTCCTGCCTGGAACAGGCCGCCAGCGCGGCGAGCAGCAAGACCGGCGCCATGCGGCGCGCCTTCGCGAATGTCGTGACCTGCAACATGCTTCCCCCTACTCCCCGGTGATGGCAATGAAATACGCAGCGGCGGTTCTCCCATGCAGCCGGCACGGCTCCCCCGTTCCCTGCCAGCGCACCCCGCCCATCAATCTAGCATCCACTTCCGCCGCGTGCTTGACCGCCGCGTGGCGACCGCCGCAAAAGCGTGAGCGCGTGCACGCGAGGTCAGTGCGCCGGTTTCGCCGGCGCGGACATCAGCCGGTCGGTCCAGGCGATGCCGATCGCCGACAGGATGAAGATGCCGTGGATGATGGTCTGCCACAGCACGCCGGTCTGGGTCAGCGTCGCACAGCTCTTCAGGTCCACCGTGGCCGCCGCACTGGCCAATTGGTCCGGCGAGCACAGCGGCATGCCGCCCAGCGCGCCGACCGCGATGAAGGTCTTGAGCAGGTGGATCGAGGAGATGCCGATGATCGACAGCGCCAGCTTCACCTTCAGCACGCTGGCGTTGACGTGGCTCAGCCACTCCGGCTGGTCCGGATGGCCTTCCAGGCCCAGCCGCGAGACGAAGGTTTCGTAGCCGCCGACGATCACCATCACCAGCAGGTTGGAGATCATCACCACGTCGATCAGGCCGAGCACGATCAGCATGATCTGCTGTTCGCCCAGGCTCGGCGCCTCGTGGATCAGGTGCCACAACTCCTTGCCGAACAGGAACACATAGACGCCCTGGGCCACGATCAACCCCAGGTACAGCGGCAACTGCAGCCAGCGCGAGGCGAAGATCAGACTGGACAGCGGGTTGAGGCGGGGCGTCGCGGGCGCAGGCGGGCTCATGACGTGGTATCGGATGCTGCGGTGCAGGAAGGCGCAGGGTACTGGCCCGCCGGGATGCTGCCAAGCGCGCGCCACGGCTACACTGGACGCCCCCTTTCCGGACCGCCGCCATGATCGATCTCTACTACTGGCCCACGCCCAACGGCCACAAGGTCACCTTGCTGCTCGAAGAGGCCGGGCTGGACTACACCATCAAGCCGGTCAACATCGGTGCCGGCGAGCAGTTCGCGCCGGCGTTCCTGGCGATCTCGCCGAACAACAAGATGCCGGCGATCGTGGACCATGCGCCGGCCGACGGCGGCGCGCCGCAGAGCGTGTTCGAGTCCGGCGCGATCCTGCTGTACCTGGCCGAGAAGACCGGGCGCTTCCTGCCGGCCGATCCGCGCGGGCGCATCGTCGCGCTGGAGTGGCTGTTCTGGCAGATGGCCGGGCTCGGCCCGATGAGCGGGCAGATGGGCCACTTCAACGTGTATGCGCCGGAGAAGATCGGCTACGCGATCGACCGCTACAACGCCGAGGTGCGGCGCCTGCACGGCGTGCTCGACAGGCGCCTGGCGCACAGCGACTATCTGGCCGGCGCCGAATACGGCATCGCCGACATGGCCAGCTATCCGTGGATCGAGGTGTACAACGGACTCGCCCCCGACTATGCCGCGTTCCCGCACCTCAAGCGCTGGCACGACGCCATTCGTGCGCGCCCGGCCACGCAGCGCGCCTACGCGCTGAAGCAGCAGGTCAACCCGAACGCCGGCAAGCCGCTCAGCGACGCCGAACGCAAGCACTTGTTCGGCCAGCGCTGAACTGGTACGGGACACGCTTTTAAAACCCTGGACGGGCGCGCATGATCGCTGCGCTCCGTAATCCCCCAGGAAACTTCATGCGCTCCGTATTCGCCGCTCTCGCCCTCATGCTCGCCACGTCTCTGGTTCCCGCGCACGCCGAAAAACTGACCCTGGACGCCATCGCCGGCAGCAAGCCGCTGTCCGGGCCGACCTTGATGAAGCCGCAGGTCGCGCCCGACGGTTCGCGGGTGACCTTCCTGCGCGGCAAGGACAGCGACCGCAACCAGCTCGATCTGTGGGAATACGACATCGCCAGCGGCCAGACCCGCCTGCTGGTGGACGCGAAGGTCGTGCTGCCCGGCACCGAGACGCTGAGCGACGAGGAAAAGGCGCGGCGCGAGCGCCAGCGCATTTCCGCCTATGCCGGCATCGTCGATTACCAGTGGGCGCCGGATGCGCATGCGCTGCTGTTCCCGCTCGGCGGCGAGCTGTATCTGTACGATCTGCGCAAGACCGGCCGCGCCGCGGTGCGCAAGCTGACCCATGGCGAAGGCTTCGCCACCGATCCGAAGATCTCGCCGAAGGGCGGCTATGTCAGCTTCGTGCGTGCGCGCAACCTGTGGGTGATCGACCTGGCCAGCGGCCAGCAGCACCAGCTGACCCGCGACGGCAGCGAGACGATCGGCAACGGCGTGGCCGAGTTCGTCGCCGATGAGGAAATGGGCCGCCACACCGGCTACTGGTGGGCACCGGACGATTCGGCGATCGCCTTCGCGCGCATCGACGAATCCGGCGTGCCGGTGCAAAAGCGTCCGGAGGTGTATGCCGACCACACCGAGGTGATCGAGCAGCGCTATCCGCAGGCCGGGCAGCCCAACGTCACGATCCAGCTGGGCACGATCGCGCCGCGCGCCGACGCGCAGCCGCAGTGGATCGACCTGGGCAAGAACCCGGACATCTACCTGGCGCGAGTGGATTGGCGCGATCCGCAGCGGCTGACCTTCCAGCGCCAGTCGCGCGACCAGAAAAAGCTCGAATTGATCGAGGCGACCCTGGCCAGCGGCAAGCAGCGCGTGCTGGTCACCGAGACCAGCAAGACCTGGGTGCCGCTCAACTACGACCTGCATTTCCTCAAGGACGGGCGCTTCGTCTGGGGTTCGGAACGCAGCGGCTACGAGCACCTGTACCTGGCGTCGGAAGACGGGCGCAAGCTGGTGCCGCTGACCCAAGGCGAGTGGATCGTGGACGGTGTACTGGCGGTGGACGAGGTTGCCGGTAAGGTGTACTTCGCCGCGACCAAGGAGTCGCCGACCCAGACCCATCTCTATGCGGTGCCGCTGTCCGGCGGCGCGATCGAGCGGCTGTCCAAGCCCAATGGCAATCATCGGGCCAGCTTCGCCAAGAACGCCAGCGTCTACGTCGACAGCTGGTCCAATACCACCACGCCGCCGCAGATCGAACTGTTCCGCGCCAACGGCGAAAAGATCGCCACGCTGCTGGTCAACGACCTGGCCGATCCGCAGCATCCCTACAGCAAGTACCGCGATGCGCAGCGTCCAGTCGAGTTCGGCACCCTCACCGCGGCCGACGGCAAGACCCCGCTGCACTACCGGTTGACCAAGCCGGCCGGCTTCGACCCGGCCAAGCGCTATCCAGTGGTGGTCTACGTCTACGGCGGCCCTTCCTCGCAGACCGTGTTCGACGTCTGGCCGGGGCTGTTTGACCAGTATCTGGCCCAGCATGGCTACATCGTGTTCTCGGTCGACAACCGCGGCACCCCGCGCCGCGGCCGCGATTTCGGCGGCGCGCTGTACCAGCGCCAGGGCACGGTGGAAGTGGACGACCAGCTGCGCGGCGTGGCTTGGCTGAAGGCGCAGCCGTGGGTGGATGCCGCGCGCATCGGCGTGTTCGGCTGGTCCAACGGCGGCTACATGACCCTGATGCTGCTGGCCAAGCACAGCGAGGCCTATGCCTGCGGCGTGGCCGGCGCGCCGGTGACCGATTGGGGGCTGTACGACAGCCACTACACCGAGCGCTACATGAACCTGCCCGCGGCCAATCCGGACGGCTATCGCGACAGCCGCGTGGCCGCGCATCTGGACGGCCTGAATTCGCAGTTGCTGCTGATCCACGGCATGGCCGACGACAACGTGTTGTTCACCAACTCCACCTCGCTGATGAGCGAGCTGCAGAAACGCGGCAAGCTGTTCGAGCTGATGACCTATCCCGGCGCCAAGCATGGCCTATCCGGCAGCAATGCGCTGCACTTCTATCGCACCACCGAAGCGTTTCTGGCGCGTTGCCTGAAGCCCTGACCGCCGTCCGCACCCACGCTCGCCGAAAAGGAGGTCTGCATGTCCACGCCGCCGCCGCTGCCCGCTTCGCCCTTGTCCGATCCCACTGCCGCCGCGCCGCCGACAGCGGCCCGCAAGGGCTGGTGGGCACGCCACTGGAAATGGGCGGTGCCGCTGCTGGCGTTGCTGCTCGGCGCGATGCTGCTTGCCTCGATGGCGGTGTTCGTGCTCGGCATCGCGCGCGTCACCAAGGCGTCCGAGCCGTACCGCGTCGGCCTGATGGCCGCGCAGCGCGACCAGCGGGTCATCGCGGCGCTGGGCGCGCCGGTCAAGGACGGGATCATCCCCAGCGGCAGCATTTCCACCAGCAACGGCACCGGCAGCGCCAATTTCAGCGTGTCGCTGCACGGCGCGCGCGGCAACGGCACCTTGTACATCGAAGCCGAGCGCCATGCCGGCCAATGGCATTACACGACGCTGCAGGTGCTGCCCGACGCCGGCGAGGCGATTCCGCTGCTCAAGGATGTCGCGCCGGACCAGGATGACGTCGGCGAAACCGATGCCGAGTCCGGTTCCGACGCGGATGCGGCCAGCGAGAAACAGGCCGAAGTGGATCCGTCTGCGCCGGCCGAGGCGCATAGCACGCACTAAGCTCACTTGCGGCCGCGGCGTGCGCCGCGCTTGCAGACGGGACGCAAGCCGCCCGGCCGTTCCGTCGAGTCGCTGCGTTGCGCGGGCAGGAGGGATGCCGTGCATCGCGCTGTCGCCGTGCTGCCGATCGCAGACGGTGTCGCCGTGTGTACGCGTCGCGTGCCTGTCGCGTGCCTGTAGCGGCCATCGCGCAATTCGGGTCGCTACCCTGACCGCGTCCGTTTCGCGCGCGATCGCCGGCTACCCGACGCGGGCATGACCTACGGCAGCTTGCCGGCCGCACGCGCGCCGCGTACGGTCGCCGCATCGTCCCGCTGGAGATCCGCCGATGAAGCCACTCGTCCTCGCCATCGCGCTGGCCCTGGTCGCGCCACTGCCTGTCCTCGCGCAGGCCGCGCCGGCTACCGCGTCGGCCGCGGCCGCCGGCCCGGCATGGGTGAAGCGCAGCAACGACTTCGCGCAGATCCTGCTGCAGGCGCAGGCGCCGTTCCAACCCGAGGAGGTGAGCTTCTTCGGTGTGCCGGGGTATGACGACAAGGTCGCCGACCTGGGGCCGGATAATGCGCGCCGCTATCGCGACGCGCTCGGCAAAGCCCGGCGCGCGCTGCAGGAGAAGCGGGAGGTCGAGCGCGACCCCAACGTGCGCCAGGATCTGGCGATCATGATCCATGCCGCCGACCAGGCGGCCGAAGGCAGCGCCTTGAACGAGCGCCTGCTGCTGCCGTGGCAGGATGCGCCGCAGATGGTGTTCGGCGGGCTCAACAACCTGCTGTCCGAACAGGTGCCGGCGGCGCGCCGGGCCAAGGCGCTGGACCGGCTGCAGCGCTATGTCGGCCTGCTGCCCGGCAGCACTTCCACACTGCTGCTGGCGCGCCAGCGTTACGAGGAAAAGCGCGCCGACGGTTCGCTGTTGCCGCCGACCCGGCGCGAGGTCGAGCAGGCCTTGAGCAACGTGGACACCTATGCCAAGGGTATTCGCGAACTGTTCGCGACCTACAGGATCGACGGCGCCGACCCGGCGCTGGCGGCGATGGACAAACAGTTCAAGGACTACGCCGCCTGGACGCGCAAGGTGGTGCTGCCGAACGCGCGCGAGGACGCGCGCCTGCCGCCGGAGCTGTACGCCTTCCAGCTCAAGCAGGTCGGCATCGACATCGCGCCGCAGTTGCTGATGCAGCGCGCGCAGCTGGAGTTCATGGAGACCCGCGCGGCGATGCAGCAGCTGGCGCCGCTGGTGGCCAAGGCCAAGGGCCTGAAGCTCGACGATCCCGGCGACTACCGCGCGGTGATCCGCGCGCTCAAGCGCGACACCATCGCCAACGACAAGCTGGAAACCCATTACCGCGGCGTCATCGCCCAGATCGATCCGATCATCCGCCAGCAGCGCATCGTCGATGTGCCGCAGCGGCCGATGCAAATGCGGCTGGGTTCGGCGGCCGAGAGCGCGGCGCAACCGGCGCCGCATTTCCGCCCGGCGCCGCTGGTCGGCAATACCGGCGAGCAGGGCACCTTCGTGCTGCCGCTCGGCAATCCGGATACGGCCGGCAAGGGCGAGCACTACGACGACTTCAGCTTCGGCTCGGCGGCGTGGACGCTGAGCGCGCACGAGGGCCGGCCCGGCCACGAACTGCAGTTCACCGCGATGGTCGAGCGCGGCGTGTCGCTGGCGCGCAGCATGTTCGCGTTCAACTCGGTCAACGTCGAGGGCTGGGCGCTGTATGCCGAGGCCGAAATGGTGCCGTACGAACCGCTGGACGGGCAGCTGATCGCGCTGCAGTTCCGCCTGCTGCGCGCCGCGCGCGCCATGCTCGACCCGATGCTCAACCTGGGCCTGACCGACCGCGAACGCGCGCGCCTGGTGCTGGAGAACGACGTCGGCCTGTCGCCGGCGATGGCGCGGCAGGAACTGGACCGCTACATGATGCGCGCGCCCGGCCAGGCCGGCAGCTATTTCTACGGCTACAGCCGCATCATGGAACTGCGCATGCGCACCGAACTGGCGCTGGGCGCGAAGTTCGACCGGCTGAAGTTCAACAACTTCCTGCTCGACCAGGGACTGCTGCCGCCGGACCAGCTGGCCACGGCGGTGGACGAGATATTCGTTCCGGCGCAGCGGAAGTGACGTGATCACAACAATATCTATGTCGCTGCGCTACATGGCGCAGCGACACAAATAGTGCCCATCAATGCTCTTCTGAAACATTTCTTGATGCTGACATCTTGTTCAGTCGCTGGCTCCTGTCTCCGCCGACCGGGCAACCCTTGTGTTTCGTGCACTTGTAGGCCACATCGCACGCGAGCTGTCTGTGATTCAATGTGGTTCAGGAACTAATTCGGGTGGTTTGGTGCCAGTCCATTTCCCCTGTTTGAAAGCGCCTGGGCAGATCGACTCATATTGGGCGAGTGCCTGGATCGCTTTCTGAGTCCATGGAATGCAGTAATTGCTTACTACATACGGGCCAGTGCAGTACGGAGGAGAAATCGGCAACCAAGTCCCTTGGATCGGGTTCAGCGGCTTCCAGGCGTAGTCGGGTGGCAGGCACCCTTTCGTGCAGAACAAGAACGGATCGTCATCGCGGCACACCAGCTGCACGTGAGGCGTCGAGGCAGTCGCGCTGGTCTGCAGTCCAATCACGCCGACCAATATCCATATCCAACGTTTCATAACGATTCCTTCTATCAATGACGGTGTTTACCGGGTGCTCAGGCTAACGAACTGCCATTACCTTTGCGGGTCCCAACCCGCAGGCCTGACAGGTCGCTGAAATGTCCACGGGTCGAAGAATACTATAATCCGGCCAATAGCTTACAAGGGCTGTCGGGCGAGGGCCGCCTGCGCCTCGGCCGCTGCGCCGGCCCAGGGAGCGGTTGAAGCCGGACGTCGGAGTTGGGCCGACATGGGTCGGCTTGCGACCTTGGCCGGCCGATTGTCGGGGCGAACGGCGCTCCGGCGGCAAAAACCGCGCCGGGTTGCACTGCAAGGAGACGCTCAGCGTTGCTCCGGCGGCAGAGGCTGTTTGGGCTGCGACTCTGGCGCCGCCGGCGCCTGCGCCCCCGGCGGCACCCAGATCGCCATGCCGGCGGCGCGCTTCTGCGTGGTCGGGATGCCGATGCCCAGGCCGCCGCCGACGTGGCCGCCGTAGCTGCCGCCGCCGATCGATACGCCGCCGCCCGAGCGCTGCGAGGCCACGCCCATCAGCACCACGCCGTTGGCGCCGAGCTTGGCCGCCTCGCGCTTGAGCCGCGCCATCGCCGCATCGGTCTGGCCCTGGGTGCCGAAGCCGGCCGCGCTGGACGATTCGAGCTGGGCGATGTCGACCGCGCCGAGCGGCGGGGTCGAATAGATCTGGACCAGGGCCGGGTCGATCGGCGGACGCGGCGCACCGACCATCACCTTGGAGGAACTGGCGCAACCGGCCAGCGCGCACAGCAGCGCCAGCGGCAACAGCGGTCGGACGTTCATGGCATTACCCCCGTGGATCGGATACGAGGCGATGATAGGCGCGACCAGTGAACCGCGACGTACCCGCCATTGCCGCGCCACCGTGGCACGCCTGCCGTGAGTCCCGTGCCAAGAGTTGGTTTGCGCCGGCGGGGGCGCGCGCTATGGTGCGCACTGGCATTCAGCGAAGGGCGGCGGCATGGGCGTGATCAGTCTGGTGTGGGGCATCGTGGCGTTGCTGTGGATGATCCTGGCCTTCATCCCGCTGCTGGGCTGGGGCAACTGGTTCGTGATTCCGTTCGCCGCGGTCGGCGCGATCATTGCCGCGATCGGCCTGCTGTTCACCTCGGCCCCGAACCGCGGCCGCGCCAAGACCGGGCTGATCCTCAACGGCTTGGTGATCGTGGTCGGGGTGATCCGGCTGAGCCTGGGCGGCGGTGTGATCTAGCCAGCGCAGCCGGGCACGGCGCATGCCGTGTTGCAGCATGGCGCCGCCCACAGGCGGCCGGCAGGCGTAACATTCGGCGGTGACGATCGCTGCGGCGGCCGTCACCGTTCGCGCCGGTGCGTGCGGCGCGGCTCGGTAGACCGGGCGCCGCCCCGCGTTGCCGCGTGCGCGCCGCCCGATCCGTCCCTGCAGGAGCCTCACGTGGCCCATCCCCATTACCGCCCCCGGCGCATGCGCCGCGACGATTTCTCGCGCCGGCTGATGCGCGAGAACACCCTGACCGCCGACGACCTGATCTGGCCGGTGTTCGTGCACGAGCTGCCCGGCCGCGCGCCGATCGCCTCGATGCCGGGCGTGGCGCGGCTGTCGATCGACGAATTGCTGAAGGAGGCCGAGACCGCGCTGGAACTGGGGATCCCGGTGATCGACCTGTTCCCGGTGATCGACGCGGCCGGCAAGAGTCTGGACGCCGCCGAAGCCTGGAATCCCGATGGCCTGGCGCAGCGTGCGGTGCGCGCGCTGAAGACGCATTTCCCCGAACTGGGGGTGATGACCGACGTGGCGCTGGACCCCTACACCACCCACGGCCAGGACGGCATCATCGACGCGCGCGGCTACGTGCTCAACGACATCACCGTCGAGGCGTTGGTCAAGCAGTCGCTGTCGCACGCGCAGGCCGGCGTGGACATCGTCTCGCCCTCGGACATGATGGACGGGCGCATCGGCGCGATCCGCCGCGCGCTGGATGCCGACGACCACCTGCACGTGCGCATCATGGCCTATTCGGCCAAGTACGCCTCCGCGTTCTATGGCCCGTTCCGCGATGCGGTCGGCAGCGCCGGCAACCTCGGCAAGGCCGACAAGACCACCTACCAGATGGACCCGGCCAACGGCGACGAGGCCATGCGCGAGATCGCGCTGGACCTGGAGGAGGGCGCGGACATGGTCATGGTCAAGCCCGGCATGCCGTACCTGGACGTGGTGCGGCGGGTGAAGGATGCATTCCGCGTGCCGACCTTCGCCTACCAGGTCAGCGGCGAGTACGCGATGCTCAAGGCCGCCGCCGCCAACGGCTGGCTGGACGAGCGCAAGTGCGTGCTGGAATCGCTGATGGCGTTCAAGCGCGCCGGCGCCGATGGCGTGCTGACCTATTTCGCGCCGCAGGTGGCGCGCTGGCTGCGCGAGGCGCGCTGAGGCGGTGGCGTACGTTCGGTGCAGATGATGCGGCTTGTTGTAGGAGCGGCTTCAGCCGCGACCGATTCCTACCGGTAACGCCCGGTCGCGGCTGAAGCCGCTCCTACAACGCCCTGCGGATCGCCGGCTGGGTGCACTGTAAGAGCGGCTTCAGCCGCGACAACGTCCGAAGTCGGAAGGCGCGCCGCTGCGCTCGTCGCGACTAAGACAGTTGCTCCTGCAAAGGCAGGATGCGCGCAGGGAAAAACTTGCAGACATAGGCTCCGCAGTTACGCGGACGTCGGTGTGGACGATGGATGCGCCAGCGGCATTGATGGCGCCCCTGTCAGGCAGCCCAACCCGACCAGCGTCGCCTCCACCGCTTCGTCCAGTGGCGTGTGCGGTTCGTCGCCTAGCGTGTGCAGCAGGCGCGCGTTGCGCATGCGCAGCGGATGGCGCCACAGCGGGCGCATCTCGCGCAGTTCGCGCGCCAGCGGCCAGAACGGCGTGGCCAGGGTCAGCAGCCACCACGGGAAGCGGCCGGTCTTCGGCGGCGCCATGCCGTGGCGCTGCAGCACGCGGGCGATCGCCGCGGCCATCTGCGTGCCGTCGGCGTCCCAGTGTCCGTCCATATGCAGGCGCGCGAACGCCGGAAGCGCGTCGCGCTGCTGCAGCAACCGGAGCATGGTCCGCGCCACGTCCGGCACGTACGCCCATTGGTGGCCGACGCCCGGATCGCCCGGCAGCGTCACGTTGGCGACCGGACGCCCCGGTTTCACCATTCCCTGCGCGAACCAACTATTGCTCACGCGCGGGCCGAAGAAGTCGCCGGCGCGCACCACGATGACCCGCGCGCCGTGCGCGGTGGCGGCCTGCAGGCGCCGCTCCAGCGCGACCCGGATCGCGCCCTTGCGCGTGGCCGGGGTCTGCGCCGCGTCTTCGTCCGGTGCCGGGTAGGCCTCCAGGCCGTAGTTGTAGACCGTGCCCGGCAGCACGATGGTCGCGCCTTCGGCGCAGGCCGCGGCAATCGTGTTGTCGATCATCGGCAGCACCAGGTCGGACCAGCGCCGGTAGCCGGGCGGATTGACCGCATGCACGATCACCGCGCAGCCGTGCGCGGCTTGCAATACGTCCTCGCGGCGCATCGCGTCGCCGCGCAGCCAGTGGATGCCGTCGCGGGTTTCGCTGGCGGTCGCCAGTGCGCGTTGCAGGGCGCGCACATGCCAGCCGGCATCGCGCAGTTGGCGCGCCAGTTCGCCGCCGATGCCGCCGCTGGCGCCCAGGACCAGGGCAGTAGAGATCGTTGCCATGCGGATGCTCCGTTTGCGGGGAAGGCGATCAGTGTGGTCGCCGCTGCAGCCCAAAGGAATTGGCGAACATCGGCCATCAGCTATACATTTGTGTATGGACAACGCCATCGGTTGGGAGCTGTACCGGTCCTTCCTCGCGGTGCTGGAGGAGGGTTCGCTGTCGGCGGCGGCGCGTGCGCTGGATCTGACCCAGCCCACCGTCGGCCGGCATGTGGCGGCGCTGGAAAAAGCGCTGGCGGTGCCGTTGTTCGTGCGCTCGCAGAGCGGCTTGCTGCCGACCGATGCGGCGCTGGCGCTGCGCGGCCATGCGCAGGCCATGGGCAGCATCGCCGCCTCGCTGCAGCGCGCGGCCGGCCGCCACGGCGAGGCGGTGCAGGGCACGGTGCGGATCTCCGCCAGCGAGATCGTCGGCGCCGAAGTGCTGCCGCCGGCGCTGGCCGCATTGCGCCGCGCGCATCCGCAGCTGCGCTTGGAACTGGTGCTGAGCAATCGCGTGCAGGACCTGTTGCACCGCGAGGCCGACGTGGCGGTGCGCATGACCCGACCGCAGCAGGATCTGCTCATCGCCCGCCGCATCGGCGAGATCGCGCTCGGCCTGTACGCCCATCCGGACTACCTGGCCCGGCACGGCAGCCCGCACAGCCTGGACGAGCTCATGCAGCACGCGCTGGTCGGCTTCGATGCGGAGACGCCGTTCCTGCGTGCCGCACGTGCGGGGCTGCCGCGATGGCGCCGCGAGGCGTTCGCGCTGCGCGCCGACAGCGACCTGGCGCAACTGGCCTTGATCCGCGCCGGCTGCGGCATCGGCTTCTGCCAGGCGGCCCTGGCCCGGCGCACGCCGAACCTGGTGCCGGTGCTGGCGCAGCAGGTACGCATCGGCCTGGACACCTGGATCACCATGCACCAGGACCTGCGCGGCAGCGCCGCCTGCAGCGTCGTATTCGCGGCGCTGGCGGAAGCGATGACCGCGCACGTGGGCTGAGGCACGCACGCGGTCGCTTCGGCGTGTTGCGAGCAATTGCCCGGCAACCTCGACAACCGCTCAGCCGAGCATGACGCTATTGGCGAGTCCCGAGTCCCGAGTCCCGAGTCCCGGCCTTACGGCATCGTCAACGCGATCGGCGTGGACTTCATCGCCGCGGAGATCGACGGGAACGGATCGACGCTGGCCATGGTGATCACGTCGTCGATCGACACCACATCGCAGTTGATGCTGTCGTCGTTCACGCACAGGTAGGCGGCCGCGCCCACGCCCGGCTCGTACACCGCCTTCCACACGTACTCGGGCACTTCCACCTTGTCGGTGCCGATGGTCCTCGCGTTGCTGTCGAAGGCCGGGCCGGTCACCACGTAGATCTCGCCGCGCTGCTTGGCCAGCTGCCGCACCTGCTCTTCGATACGCGCCCATTCGCCGGTGTTGAGCTTGTGGTCCTGCGGGACCACGTTGGCCATCGAGAAGGTTTCCTTCTCCGTGCTTTCGGTCGAGGCGTCGCCGGCCGGGGTCATATGGCCGCGGTCGAAACCGGTGTTGGTGTAGTCCGAGCTCTTGGAGCGGTCGGCGGCGGGAATGGCGGTTTCCTCATGGAACGAACCGACCCGGCCGATCGACTCGGCGCCGGCGACCTGCTGGTCGGTCAGGTGCTCGGCCGAGTACAGCGGACCCTTGGTCACGCCCGAGGCCAGGATCGCGTATTCGCTGTGGCAGACCTCGGTGGTGCGGGCGCTCAGCGAGGCATCCACGCTCGGCGGCTTGCCGCCTGCGTACAGGGTGGCGCAACTAGTGGCGGCCATCGCCGTTTGGGCCGTGAACAACGCAAGCAGAACCAGACAACCGCGCAGAGAGAAGGACATCGCGTACCTCGCTAGCCAAGGGGAGTGAAGAAACTGGCGAGGGGCGATGTCGCTGCGGTGACGATTAGATGTGCCTCGCATGGCAAATGCGTTATCGGTCACGCTTATGGGGGCGAGGCGGGCCGGCCCGCAGCGGATCCGATAAGCGTTCTCATTTACAATGCGCAGCCGCCCCCCTCGACGTGTCTTTTGCCGTGACCAAGAAGCTGTTGTTCCAGCTGCACTGGCTGTTCGGCATCAGCGCCGGGCTGGTGCTGTCGGTGATGGGGCTGAGCGGGGCCACGCTGGCGTTCGAGGACGAGATCGTGCGCTGGGCCAACCCGCCGCTGGCCGCGGCGGCCGCGCGCCACGCGGCCGGCGAGTCGCCGTTGCCGCTGGCCGAGCTGGCGCGGCGGCTGGACCTGGGCGGCACGCATCGGGCCACGCGCATGCTGATCGACCCCACCGGCACGCGTCCGTCCAACCTGCGTCTGGGCGGCCGCGACGGCGGGCGCCTGTACTTCGATCCCTATACCGGCCACACGCTGCCGGAGCCGCGGCTGAGCGGCTTCTTCGCGTTCGTCGAGGACCTGCATCGGCATCTGCTTGCCGGCGAGCGCGGCAAGGCGGTCACCGGCGCCTGCGCGATTGCGCTGCTGTTCTTCTGCCTGTCCGGGCTGTACCTGCGCTGGCCGCGGCAGTGGTGGAGCTGGCGCGCCTGGTGGGTGGTGGAATGGAAGCGGCAGGGACGCAGTTTCCTGTGGAGCCTGCATTCGGTGATCGGCACCTGGTGCCTGGTGATCTACCTGTCGAGCGCGCTGACCGGGCTGTATTGGTCCTACGACTGGTACCGGCAGGGGCTGGTGGTGGTGCTCGGCGGCGAGCGCGCGGACAACGCCGACGGCGCCGGCGGCGGCCGCGGCCGCGTCGGCAAGCCGCCGGCGCTGGACTATGCGCGGCTGCAGGCCACGCTCGATGCGCTGCCGGGCGTGCGCCGCGCCTACCTGGACCTGCGCCTACCCAGCCGCGCCGGGCAGCCGCTGAGCGCGCGCTACCTGGCCGCCGATCCGGTGCACAGCCGGGCTTTCGACGGCCTGGAGATCGATCCGCGCAGCGGCCGCATCCTGCGCCGTCTGGACTACCGGCAGCAGCCGCTGGGGCGGCAGGTGCTGAGCAGCGTGTTCGCCCTGCATACCGGCAGTTTCTTCGGCCTGGCCGGGCGCGTGGTGGTGATGCTGGCGAGCCTGTGCCTGTCCTTGTTCTTCGTCACCGGCTGGCTGCTGTACCTGGACCGGCGGCGCAAGAAGCGCGCGCTGCACCACGCGCGGCGCGGCCTGGGCGCGGTGGCGCCGGCCGCCGCCGAGCCGTGGCTGGTGGGCTTCGCCAGCCAGAGCGGATTCGCCGAACGCCTGGCCTGGCAGGCCGCCGGTCAGCTGCAGGCGGCGGGCGTGCCAGTGCAGGTGCAGTCGCTGGCGCAGCTGGATGCGGCGCAACTGCGCGGTGTGCGGCGTGCGCTGTTCGTGGTCAGCACCTTCGGCGACGGCGAGGCGCCGGACCCGGCGCGCGGCTTCGAGAAGGAGGTGCTGCGCCAGGCGCAGGCCCTGCCCGAGCTCGGCTATGCGCTGCTGGCGCTGGGCGATCGCCAGTACGCGCGCTTCTGTGGGTTCTCGCGGCGGCTGGAGCAGTGGCTGGCCGCGCAGGGCGCGCAGGCGCTGTTTCCGGCGGTGGAAGTGGACAACGCCGATCCGCAGGCGCTGGCGCAGTGGCAGCGGCAGCTGTCGGCGGTCACCGGCGTGGCGGAAGCGGCGCCGGCGCTGCAGGCGCCGCTGGCGCTGGAGTGGCGCCTGGCCGGACGCGCGCTGCTCAATCCCGGCAGTGCCGGCGCGCCGGTATGGCGCATCGATCTGCTGCCGCCGCCCCAGGCGCAGTGGCAGGCAGGCGACATCCTGGAAGTGCAGCCCTGCCACGCGCCCGACGCGGTGCTTGCCTGGCTCGCCGCACACGGGCTGGCGGCCGACACGCCGCTGCGCGCGGGCGGGGTGGCGCTGCCGCTGCAGGCGGCGCTGGCCGATCGCGCCTTGTCGCCGCCTGGGGACGCGCACGATCTGCAGGCCTGGCTTGATGCGCTGCCGCCATTGCCGCTGCGCGAATATTCGATCGCCTCGGTGCCGGCCGACGGCCTGCTGCAACTGGTGGTACGCCTGACCCGACGCGAGGACGGCAGTGCCGGCCTGGGCTCGGGCTGGCTGTGCCTGCATGCGCCGCTGCAGACCGCGCTGCAGGCGCGGGTGCGCGCCAACCCTGGGTTCCGCCGTCACGGCGATACGCCGCTGCTGCTGATCGGCAACGGCACCGGCATCGCCGGTCTGCGCAGCCTGCTGCGCGAGGCCGAGGTTGCCGGCGTGCATGGCCACTGGCTGCTGTTCGGCGAACGCAACGCCGCGCACGACGCGCTGTTCGGCGCGGAATTGCAGGCATGGCAGCACAGCGGCCACTTGCAGCGGCTGGACCTGGCGTTCTCGCGCGACCAGCCGGGCAAGGTCTATGTGCAGGATCGCCTGCGCGATGCTGCCGACGAGGTGCGCGCCTGGCTCGCGCGTGGCGCCACGCTGCATGTCTGCGGCAGCCTGGACAGCATGGCCCGCGGCGTGGATGCGGCCTTGCGCGAGATCCTGGGCGAGGACGCGCTGGATGCACTCAGCGCGGATGGGCGGTATCGGCGCGATGTGTATTGAGGTCTGAGGCAGGGGAGCGATTCGGGGGGAGTTTTCGGCCCCGGATCGAATTCGGTGGCGTTTCCATCGCTGCGTCTGTCGCGGCTGAAGCCGCTCCTACAAAGGCAGAAAATGCGCGCGGCTTTTTTGTAGGAGCGGCTTCAGCCGCGACCAACCGCATCAGCGATCCGTTGCAACGGCGCGTTGAAACGCAGATGCAGCAACCGGCCTGCGGCACGCGCAGGTTTCGCCGGCGACCTCCGTCGCCGTCAACGCACACCCGCACACTCGCCGCTGCCGCTCGCCGCCGGCGCCTTCATCCGGTAAATATCGCGCTTGCCGGCCTTCGGTGCGCGCGCGCTGCCGACCACCAGCAGTTCGCTCGGCTTGGAGGCATCCAGCACCGCACCGCGGGTATCGCCGTCGGCGCTGTTGAACGACAGCGGCAGCGGTTGCGGCTGCACGTAGCGCCCACTGGCGCACAGCGCGAGCAGCAGTTGCGTGCCTTGCGCCTTGCGCGACCGCGCGAACAGCAGCGCGCGGCCGTCGCCCAGCCAGGCGGCATCGGTTTCGTCGTCGGCGCTGTTGATGCCGTCCAGCGGCGTTGGCTGGCCGAAGGCCTCGCCTTGCAGCCGCGCCACGAACAGGTCCATGCCGCCGGCGCCGCCGTGGCCGGCGCTGGCGAACAGCAGCCGGGTGCCGTCCAGCGACAGCGTCGGCGCGCGTTCGTCGCCGCGCGAATTCACCGCCGCACCCAAGTTCTGCGGCGGGCCGTAGCGGCCGTCGGCCAGTACCGGTGCGCGGTACAGGTCGCTGCCGCCGTGGCCGCCAGCGCGATCGGAAGCGAAGTACAGCCAGTGTCCGTCGGTACTGAAGAACGGGTCGGCGTCGGCGCTTGGCGCGTTCAGCGGCGCCGGCAACGGCTGCGGGTCGGCCCAGCGCCCGTCGCGCAGCGTGGCCTGCCACAGGTCGCCGCCGCCGGGCCCGCCGGCGCGGTCGGGGCTGGCCCAGACGATGCGCTGACCATCTGCGGAAACGCTGGCGCGGGTCTCGTCGGCCTTGCTCGAGACCACGCCCATGCCCTCGATGCCGAACTCGGAAAGTGCGAATGCCGATGGCGCGCAGAGTAAACTCGCGGCCAGCGCGAGCGGCAGGGCGGGGGTCCGCATGTCGGATTCCTTCGGATGTCGCGACCAGTCTAAAACAACCAACGAGCGTTCCATGCCCACATCCCGTTATGCCGTGTTCGGCCATCCCGTCACCCATTCGCTGTCGCCGCGCATCCATGCCGACTTCGCCAAGCAGACCGGCATCGCCCTGCAGTACGACGCGATCGACGCTTTGCCGGACGGCTTCACGGCAGCCTTGGCGGCGTTTGCCGCGGAAGGCGGCGTGGGCGCCAACGTGACCCTGCCGTTGAAGGAAGCCGCCTACGCGCTGAGCGTAGTCCACAGCGAGCGCGCGCAGCGCGCCGGGGCGGTCAACACGCTCAGCTTCCGCGACGGGCAGTGGCACGGCGACAACACCGACGGTGCCGGCCTGGTGCGCGACCTGACCGGGCGCAACGGCCTGGACCTGCGCGGCCGCCGCGCGTTGCTGCTCGGCGCCGGCGGCGCCGCGCGCGGCGTGGCGCCGGCGCTGCTGGACGCCGGCGTGCAGCAGTTGCTGATCGTCAACCGTTCGCCCGAGCGCGCCGATGCGCTGGTCGATGCGCTGGGCGACCCGGCGCGCGCCGTCTCCCGCTACTGGGAAGACCTGCGCGAGCAGGGCGACTTCGAACTGATCGTCAATGCCACTGCCGCCGGTCGCGACGACAGCGCGGGCTTCTCGCTGCCGCTGTCGCTGGTCAACAGCATGACCCTGGCGGTGGACCTGAACTACGGCGAGGTGGCGATCCCGTTCCTGGCCTGGGCGCGTGCGGCGCACTGCCGCGATACCGTGGACGGCCTGGGCATGCTCGTCGAACAGGCGGCCGAGAGCTTCGAGCGCTGGCACGGCGTGCGCCCGGACACCGACCCGGTCTACGCCGCGCTGCGCGCGCGCGACGCGGTGCTGGTCAGCGCCGACTGACACGGGCGCTCCGGCGCTGTCCTTCAGCTTCCACGGAGATCCCATGGACACTGCATTCGTGTTTCAGTTGTTGGCCACGGTGGGCTTGCAACTGCCGATCCTGATCATCCTCGGCACGGGCCTGGTGCTGCTGGCCACGCGCCGTCCCTGCCGCGCGCGCACCCTGGGCCTGTGGGGAGTGAGCCTGCTGCTGATCGGCGGGCTGTGTGGCACGGTAGCCGCGCTGTTGCCGATGCTGATCCTCGAGCAGGGCGGGAGCTACGCCACCTACGGGGTCTGGTTCGGCATCATGCAGACGGTGTTCACCCTGCTGCATGCGGTGGCGATGCTGCTGGTGGTGCTGGCGCTGCGCCTGGCGTTGCCGCGCTGACCGGCTGCGCGCGGCATCGGTGGCCGGGCCGTTCACCTTTCCCCGGCACGCGGCGCCCAGACCTGGGAAAATAGCCGGCCGATCCCCGGCACGAGCAGACAGGCGGCATGGAAAAGGCAGCACCCACGCGGCAGTTGACCGACGAGATGAAGGCCGGCATCCGCGACGCCTACACCAAGCTGCAGGCCAACACGCCCGGCTTCATGGTGCGCCGCGCGCAGAGCCAGATGATCGGCGTGGTGTCGCGCGCGCTGGGCACCAGCGGCGGCGTCGGCGTGGCCGAGGCGCCCACCGGCGTCGGCAAGAGCCTGGGCTATCTCACCGCCGGGGTGCCGATCGCGCTGGCCAGCAAGAAGAAGCTGGTGATCAGCACCGGCACCGTGGCGCTGCAGTCGCAATTGGTGGAACGCGACATCCCCGCCTTCCTCAAGGCTACCGGCATCGAGGCGACGGTGGCGCTGGCCAAGGGCCGCACCCGCTACCTGTGTGCGCGCAACGTCGCCGAGCTGCATGGCGAAGCCGCGCAGAACAGCATGTTCGAGGACGAGGCGCCGCTGTACGACCGCCCGCTGAGCCCGGCCGAGGCCGAGCAGGCGCGCGCGCTGGCCAAGGCCTACGCCGACAAGACCTGGAACGGCGACCTGGACACCGCGCCGGAACCGATTCCGGCGTCGCTGCGCGCGCGCATCACCACCAACGCCGCTGGCTGCGCCGGGCGCCGCTGCTCGTTCGCGGTGCAATGCCCGGTGCTGAAGGCGCGCAGCGACGTGCGCGATGCGCAGATCGTGGTCACCAACCATGCGCTGCTGCTGTCGGCGCTGGCGCTGGGCGACAGCGACAACGGCCAGCCGCTGATCGCGCCGCCGGCGGACATGCTGCTGGTGCTCGACGAAGGCCACCACATCGCCGGCGTCGCCATCGACCAGGGCGCGGCCAACCTGGCGCTGGACGACATGGCGCGGCGTACCGGCCGGTTGCAGGCGCTGGTCGGCGCCGCCTACCGGCTGGCCGACAAGGACAGCATCGGCAACCAGCTGCCGAACGAGGCGATCGAACTGGCCACCCAGGTCAGCAAGGGGCTGAAAACCTTTCGCGCCGAGATCGAACGCGCCTGGGTGCCGGAGCCAGGCCAGGAAGAGCCGATGTGGCGCGCGCCCAACGGTCGCCTGCCCGAGGATTGGAAACCCTTCATCAATGCGCAGGCGCAGGACACCGCCGCGCTGCTCAACTGGGTGCAGGCCGCGCACCAGCTGGTGAGCAAGTCCAAGCAGGAGGACGCGGCCAAGGAGCGTTTGCAGCGCAGCCTGGGCATGGCCCTGGAGATGGTCGAGCAGCAATACGCGCTGTGGCTGGGCTGGCGCCGCGAGGACCAGGACGGGCAGGCGCCGATGGCGCGCTGGATCACCCTGTCGCGCGATGCCGACCTGGTCTGCCATTGCTCGCCGGTGTCGGCCGCGCAAGTGCTGCGCGCGCTGTTGTGGAGCGAGGTGGACTCGGCGGTGCTGACCTCGGCCACGCTGACCGGCGGCGGCGATTTCCAGGCGCTGGCGATCGACAACGGCCTGCCCGCGCATGCGGAGATGGTGTCGCTGTCCTCGCCGTTCGACCTGCCCAACCAGGCCGAGCTGATCGTGCCGAAATTTCCGGTGGCGCCGGACGACCGCGAAGGCCATCCGCGCGAGGTCGCACGCTATCTGGTCAAGGAACTGGACTGGGGCAAGGGCTCGATCGTGCTGTTCACCTCGCGCTGGAAGATGCTCAAGGTGGCCGACCTATTGCCGATCGCGCAGCGCAACCGCGTGCTGGTGCAGGGCGACGGCTCCAAGTCGCAGATGATCGGCGAGCACATGCGCCGCATCGGCGCCGGCGAAGGCTCGGTGCTGTTCGGTTTGAATTCCTTCGGCGAAGGCCTGGACCTGCCCGGCGAGGCCTGCACCACCGTGGTCATCACCCAGGTGCCGTTCGCGGTGCCGACCGACCCGCAGACCGCCACCCTCGGCGAGTGGTTCGAAAGCCGCGGCCTCAACGCCTTCAACCTGATCGCGGTGCCGCACGCGCTGCGCACGCTGACCCAGTTCGCCGGGCGCCTGATCCGAAGTTCCAGCGACCATGGCCGGGTCATCATTCTCGATTCGCGCCTGCTGACCAAGCGCTACGGCAAGCGCATCATCGATGCGCTGCCGCCGTTCAAGCGGGTGATCGGCTAGGGCCGCGCGCTGTCTACATTTTGATGTCGCTTGCCTCGCATCGCGCCGCTAGTGCGATGCGCCCCTGCCACGAAGTGCAAAGCGCAACGCATATGGGCGAGTACCGCAGTCACAAGGGCAGGCGCGCATGCATCGTGCCTATCGCAGCGATAGCAACTAACGAATTCTCAGCCTGCGACTGCACCGCCATGCTCCAGTTCCCTCAACACGAGCTGACGCCATGCGCCCTGGAACACTGTTGGTGCTCGCCCTGCTGTCGCAGGCCCTGATCGTCCCCGTCGGGTTCGCGCAGTCCACCCTCACCCGCGACAACGGTGCGCCGGTTGGCGACAACCAGAACTCGCAGACCGCCGGCGCCACCGGCCCGACCCTGCTGCAGGACGTGCAGCTGATCCAGAAGCTGCAGCGCTTCGACCGCGAGCGCATCCCCGAGCGCGTGGTGCATGCGCGTGGGACCGGCGTGCATGGCGAGTTCACCGCCAGCGCAGACATCTCCGACCTGACCAAAGCCAAGGTGTTCACTGCCGGCGCGAAGACCCCGGTGTTCGTGCGCTTCTCCTCGGTGGTGCACGGCAACCATTCGCCGGAGACGCTGCGCGACCCGCACGGCTTCGCCACCAAGTTCTATACCAGCGAAGGCAACTGGGACCTGGTCGGCAACAACTTCCCGACCTTCTTCATCCGCGATGCGATCAAGTTCCCGGACATGGTGCACGCGTTCAAGCCGGATCCGCGCACCAACCTGGACGACGATTCACGCCGCTTCGATTTCTTCTCGCACGTGCCCGAGGCCACGCGCACGCTGACCCTGCTGTATTCCAACGAAGGCACGCCGGCCGGCTACCGCTTCATGGACGGCAACGGCGTGCACGCCTACAAGCTGGTCAACGCGCAGGGCGAGGTGCACTACGTCAAGTTCCACTGGAAATCGCTGCAAGGCCTGAAGAACCTGGATCCGAAGCAGGTGGCGCAGGTGCAGGGCAAGGACTACAGCCACCTGACAAACGACCTGGTCGGCGCGATCAAGCAGGGCGACTATCCGAAGTGGGACCTGTACATCCAGGTCCTGAAGCCGGACGAGCTGGCCAAGTTCGACTTCGATCCGCTGGATGCGACCAAGATCTGGCCGGGCGTACCCGAGCGCAAGATCGGGCAGCTGGTGTTGAACAGGAATGTGGACAACTTCTTCCAGGAGACCGAACAGGTGGCGATGGCGCCGGCCAACCTGGTGCCGGGCATCGAGCCGTCGGAAGACCGCCTGCTGCAGGGGCGCATCTTCTCCTATGCCGATACCCAGCTGTACCGCGTCGGCACCAATGGCCTGAGTCTGCCGGTGAACCGGCCGCGGGTGGCGGTCGACAACGGTAATCAGGACGGCGCGATGAATTCCGGCGCCAGCGCCAGCGGCGTCAACTACGAGCCGAGCCGGCTCGCCCCGCGCCCGCAGAATCCGAACGCGCGCTACAGCCAGCTGCCGCTGTCGGGCAGCACCCAGCAGGCGAAGATCGTCCGCGAGCAGAACTTCAAGCAGGCCGGCGACCTGTTCCGCAGCTACAGCAAGAAGGAGCAGCAGGACCTGATCCAGAGCTTCGGCGAATCGCTGGCCGGCACCGACGACGCCAGCAAGCACATCATGCTGTCGTTCCTGTACAAGGCCGATCCGGCCTATGGCAGCGGCGTCGCCCGCGTCGCCAAGGGCGACCTGGCGCGGGTCAGGCAGCTGGCCGCGCAGTTGCAGGATTGATCGTTCACTGCGCAGCGCGGCGGCGCCTACCCGCGCCGCGCTGCGCCTTCCTTGCCGGAGACCGAACATGCGTCGCTTCTTTCTTCTCGTCCTGAGCCTGGTGGCCACCTCGGCGATTGCCGCGCCCGCACCCGCCGACCCGGCCAAGATTCAGGCGCAACTGCGCGACTACTTCTTCGACGCCGCGCGCGAAGGCCGCCAGGACATGCTGGCCGAGTTCATCCATGCGCACTACGACCTCAATGCCCGCGACGACAAGGGCTATACCGCGCTGATCCTGGCCGCCTACCACGGCCAGCAGCCGGCGGTGGAGCAATTGCTGCGCGCCGGCGCCGATCCGTGCGCGCAGGACAAGCGCGGCAACACCGCGCTGATGGGCGCGATCTTCAAGGGCGAGCTGGCCATCGCCAAGCGGCTGATGCAGGCCGATTGCGCGCCCGACCAGCGCAACAACGCCGGCCAGACCGCGGCGATGTACGCGGCGCTGTTCCAGCGCACCGAGGTGTTGAAGGACCTCGCCGCCAAGGGCGCCGACCTGCAGGCCAAGGACGCGCAGGGCAACGACGTGGCCAAGCTGCAGCGCGGCGAATTCGCGCAGGCACCGGCGCGCTGAACCACCCAGGAGGAGCGCGGTGCGCCCAGGCATGGCCGGGGCGCTGCAGGCGAGCACGGTGGTTCAGCCGCCGACCATGGCGCCGAAGCCCCGGGATCGGCGAAAATACCCGCCCTGCCGGGCAACGACGGCTTCCTGAAACACGCTTCGCGCTGACGCTGCCCGTTCGCTGCACCTACCGGGCACGCCGCATCGCCGGCGGCGCTCGCCGCGCTGTCGTGCCTTCGCTCCTTCCTGGATCCGTCTTGAACACCACCGCCTCGCCCCCTGCCACCGACGACCTGCCCCTGAGCGAGCGCCTGCGCGTCGCCCTGGATCTGCTCGAAGCCATCGATGCCGACCGCAGCGTGCTCGACGCGCTGCCCGAGGCCGACCGCGTGCGCCTGCACCAGGTCGTCGCCAAGGTCTACCACCCCGAGCCCAAGGCGCGCCGGCAGCTGCTCAAGCAGCAGGCGCGCGAACGCCACCAGGAAAAGGTGCGCAAGGCCGAAGCGCTGCTCGCGCAGACCGGCATCCGCGCGCTGCGGCGCAAGCCGGTGTTCAGCACGCCGAACTACTTCCCGCCGCATGCCGCGGGCCTGCACGACGCCAGCAATGCCGCAGCCGAAGCGCCGGCGGCGGCGCAGTCGCCCGAGCTGCGCCACTGTTACGTGTGCAAGCAGAAGTTCACCCAGCTGCACCATTTCTACGACCAGATGTGTCCGCCCTGCGCCGAACTGAACTACTTCAAGCGCACCGAGACCGCCGACCTGAGCGGGCGCGTGGCGCTGCTGACCGGCGGCCGGGTCAAGATCGGCTACCAGGCCGGGCTGAAGCTGCTGCGCGCCGGCGCCGAGCTGATCGTGACCACGCGCTTCCCGCGCGATTCGGCCGCGCGCTACGCGCAGGAAGCGGATTTCGCCGAATGGGGCCACCGCCTGCAGGTGTTCGGCCTGGACCTGCGCCACACGCCCAGCGTCGAAGCGTTCTGCAGCCAACTGATGGCCACGCGCGCGCGGCTGGACTTCATCGTCAACAACGCCTGCCAGACCGTGCGCCGGCCGCCGCAGTTCTACGCGCACATGATGGCCGGCGAGACCGCCGCGCTGCACGAACTGCCCGAGCACGTGCGCCGCCTGGTCGGCCATTACGAAGGCCTGCGCAGCCCGGAACTGCTGCCGGCGGCGTCGGCGACCACGCTGCCGGCGGGCCAGGGCCACGGCATCAGCGGCGCCGACGGGCTGACCCGTGCCGCCGAACTGTCGCAGGTGCCGCTGCTGGCCGACGAACTGCTCGGCCAGCAGCACCTGTTTCCCGAAGGCCGGCTGGACCAGGACCTGCAGCAGGTGGACCTGCGTGGGCGCAACTCGTGGCGCCTGCTGATGGCCGAAGTGCCGTCGGTGGAATTGCTGGAGACGCAGCTGGTCAACGCCATCGCCCCGTTCATCATCAACGCGCGGCTCAAGCCGCTGATGCTGCGCACGCCCGAGCGCGACAAGCACATCGTCAACGTGTCGGCGATGGAAGGGCAGTTCTACCGCAACTTCAAGACCACCCGGCATCCGCATACCAACATGGCCAAGGCCGCGTTGAACATGATGACCCGGACCTCGGCGGCCGATTACCAGAACGACGGCATCCACATGAACAGCGTGGATACCGGCTGGGTCACCGATGAGGATCCGGCCGAGATCGCCGCGCGCAAGGTGCAGGAAGAGCGCTTCCACCCGCCGCTGGACATCGTCGACGGCGCCGCGCGCATCGTCGATCCGATCATCCACGGCTTCAATACCGGCGAGCACGTGTGGGGGCAGTTCCTGAAGGACTACGCGCCGACCGACTGGTAGGCGAGGTCATCGCGCACTGCGGGCGCGGATCCCCGCGGCGCAATGCGCCATCGCCGCCGTGGCGCTACCGCGACGGCGCCGCTGCGTGCACGACGGGAAGCACGCAGCGGCGTCGGCGAGGACCTACTTGCGCACGCTCTGCGTATGCGACTTCAACGCGTCCTCCAGGCCCGGCACCTGCGCCGCGCCGTCCGGCACGCTGAGGCTGGAGCCGACCAGGTCCTGGCCGAACGGCTGCGTGCGTCCGCCCAGGCACTTGCCCAGGAACGCTTCGCTGACCGCGTTGAAGGCCTTGCTGTTCTCCGGCCGGGCGAAGCCGTGGCCCTCGTCGGGGAACAGCACGTAGGTGACCGGGATCTGCTTGGCCTTGAGCGCATTGACGATCTGGTCGGCCTCGGCCTGCTTGACCCGCGGATCGTTGGCGCCCTGACCGATCAGCAGCGGCCTGGCGATGCGGTCGGCACGGCTCAGCGGCGAGCGGTCTTCCAGCAGTTTCTTGCCGGCCGCGGTGCGCGGATCGCCGATGCGCCGCGCCATCTGTTCGAAGCCGGATTTCCAGTACGGCGGGAGGGTGCTGAGCAAGGTGTTCAAGTTCGACGGGCCGACGATGTCCACGCCGCACTTGAACACGTCCGGGGTGAAGCTCAACCCGACCAGCGTGGCGTAGCCGCCATAGCTGCCGCCCATGATCGCGACCTGGTCCTTGGTGGTGACGCCCTGCTGCACCGCCCATTGCACCGCATCGAGCAGGTCGTCGTGCATCTTGCCGGCCCACTCGCCGTCGCCGGCGTTGGTGAAGCGCTTGCCGAAGCCGGTGGAGCCGCGGTAGTTGACCTGCAGCACCGCATAGCCGCGGTTGGCCAGCCACTGGTTGTAGCCGTTGTAGCCGTAATCGTCGCGCGCCCATGGCCCGCCGTGCACGAACAGCACCAGCGGCACCGGCCTGTCGGCCTTGCCGTCGCCGTTGGCATCGGCCTCGCGCGGCAGGGTGAGGTAGCTGACCAGGGTCAGGCCGTCGCGCGAGCGAATCTCCTGCGGCCATTGCGGCACCAGCGGCTGTCCTTCCAGCGCCGGGCGCGCGGCGAACAGCCTGGTCAGCTTGCCTTGCCCGGACGGCACGCGGTCGTAGCGGTAGAACGTGGCCGGCGCATCGGCGGCCGAGTAGGCGACGATCCAGGTGCGGTCGTCCTGGGTGCGGGTCAGCACCGAGATCTCGCCCGGGCCGATCGCCTGCAGCTGCTTGATGTCCGCGGCGATGCCCGGGTCCAGCACCTTCCATTCCGGGCGCAGGTAATTGGATTCCACCGCCTGCACCACGCCGCTGCGCGGATCGGTCAGGGTGCCGCCCACGTCCGCGCGCGCATCCTCGAACAGCAGCTTGCGCGTGCCGCTGGCCACGTCCACCGCGTACAGCGCCGAGGTGTCGCGCTGGCGCGAATCGAGGAAGTACAGGGTCTTGCCGTCGGCGGTGAAGCCGGACGGCGCGGTGGTCAGCGCATCCTCGAACGGAATCTCTTCGCGCTTGTGCCAGCCGCCCTTGCCGTCGGGTTGCAGCAGATCTTCGCCGCCGTCCTCGCGCGAGCGCGTCGCCAGCCGCACCTGGTAGTCGTCGTCGGCCAGGTAGTCGCCGATTTGCTGGGTGTTCTTCTGCAGCAGCGTGCGCTTGCCACTGGCCAGATCGACCCGGTACAGGTCGTGCCACTGCGCGTCGCGATCGTTCATGCCGACCAGGATCGACTCCGGGTGCTTGCGGCTGGCCGCCACCACCCGCGCGCGGGTCTTGGGGAAGTCGCTGAGGTCGCGACCGCTGCCGCCCGCGGCGAGATCGAGCGCGAACAGATGGAAATTCTCGTCGCCGCCGCTGTCGCGCATGTACAGCAGGGTATTGGGCAGGAACGACCAGAAATAGGAGCGGATGCCGCGGCCGCTGTCGTGGGTGACCGCGCGCGCCTTGTCCGGCGCATCGGCCGGTGCGATCCAGATGTTGAGCACGCCGTCCACCGGCGCCAGCCAGCTCAGGGTCTTGCCGTCCGGGCTGAGCTGCACGCCGCTGCGCTCCGGGTTGCCGAACAGCACGTCGCGCGGGATCAGCGCCGGCGGCGCGGCCGCCGCCGCCGGCGTCTGCGCGGCGGGCGCGTCCTTGGCGGCGGGAGCGGCGGCCTGCTGCGAGCAGGCGCAGACCGCGAGGGCAAGACTGGAAGCCAGGATGAGGCGGCGCATGCGTGCTCCGGGAAGGCTGTTGGGGGGCGGGATTGTTACTTTATAACAAATATCAATTCCAGTGGCGCATGTGCCGATGCGGCCAGTGACCATGGATCGGCGACGCGCTGCAGTGTCGCTCGCCGGCGGCCGCTGCGGCTACGGGTTTCGGCGCCCGGACAGGGGCGTAGCGGCGTGGCGAAGGACGCTTTGCAATGTGCGGCGCGCTCCGGCGTCGCTTGCGCTTTGCCGGCCGCGATGCAGAATCCGGTATCGACCCAAGCGCAGAGCGACACCATGGCGTCCGATGCCAGCTACGTGGATTACGTCCTGGAACAGGCGGCGCTCGGCGCCGCGCTGACCTGCAAGAAGATGTTCGGCGAATATGCGCTGTACCTGGACGGCAAGGTGGTGGCCTTCGTCTGCGACAACCAGGTGTTCGTCAAGCCGACCGCCGCCGGGCGCGCGCTGCTCGGCGAGGTGGTCGAACAGGCGCCGTATCCGGGTGGCAAGCCGCATTACCTGATCGACGAGGGACTGGAGGACCGCACCGTGCTGCAGCGCCTGCTGCGCGCCACCGCGCAGGCATTGCCCGCCTCCAAACCGGCCAAGGCTGGCAAACGCGCAAGCCGGCCGCCGGCGCCGCGCTAGGTCGCGCGTTGTTCCGTAGATTTTTGCAGCGCCGTTTCAGGTCAGCGCGTGCAGCTCGCCGCGGATGCCGTCCGCCTGCAGATGCAGATAGCCCACCCCGATCGGCAGGCTGAAACGGCGCGGTCCGGCACTGCCGGGATTGACGTACAGCACGCCGTCGCGGCTCTGCAGCAGCGGCTTGTGCGAATGCCCGCTGACCACCACGTCCACGCAGGCGGGATCGCGCGCCAGCGTCTTCAGATCGTGCAGCACATGCAGGCGGATGCCCACGATGTCGATGTCCAGCGTGTCGGGCAGCGCCTGCGCCCAGGGCGCGGTATCGATGTTGCCGCGGATCGCATGCAACGGCGCGAGCGCGCGCAGCGCATCGAGAATCTCCGGCTTGCCGATGTCGCCGGCATGCACGATGGCCACGCAATCGCGCATCGCCGCCAGCGCCTGCGGCCGCAGCAGGCCATGGGTATCGGAGATCAGGCCGATTCGCAGCGGCGGGACGCAAGGCATCGGCAAGGCTTCGCAACAGGACGGAGTGCTAGCCTAACCCCCACGTTCGCACGTTCGCACGGCCGCGGACCGGTCCGGGCGAACGGCCGTTCACCGCATCGCGAGCGCCACCTGCCAGCAGCGCTGCATCGGGAACCAGCGGTCGATGTGGAAAAGGCCGCCGCCGCCGCGATCCGGGTCCGCTGCGCATCGGGCAATTGCACGCGTGGTCTGACGCGAGTGTCAGCTTACCAGCGCCAGCCGTCCTGCTTCATCCGCTTGCCGTTGTGGCCTCGGTCGAATGCGTCATCAGGAAACCTTGCCTCCCGCAGCCAGAACCTGGGTACGGATGAACTCCGCGGTCTCCGCGCTCAGGTCGGCGAGCGGCAAGGTGACGAACTGGGACTTCGAAAGCAGCAGCAGCCAACAGGATTCGAATCGCCACACGTCGCAGACTGCGGACCAGGGCAGTGTCGTGGTGCCGGCAGCAGAGGACAGCGACAACGAGCTTGCGGATGCTTCGAGCGTGCCGACGGGAGCGCCCATTGCATCGAGCCTGCGCAGCGCATTGCGGTAGTGGGTGGCGTAGAGCGCCACAGGAAAGGCGATGCCGAGCGCGAGTGCGCTTGCCAAGAGGCCGACCAACCAGGAGGCGTTGCCGCCGCGGACGAGGACGACAAGGGACGCCGCCACCAAGGCCAGGGCGACGACATAGCGCAGCCCGACGACGCGCCAGCAGAAGCTCGCCACGGCTCGGCGAATCAGCGGTCTGTCGTAGCGGAGGCTGGCATGGTGCATCGGAGAGCATCCTTATGGAGCGCCGCTGCGCAACGGCATCATCGACAAGAGAACGGACTCTACGCGGCTGCGACCGTTGCACATCGCCGGGGTGCTGGCAACAGGGCGGCCACGCGCCGGCTCAGTTCTGTCGGGCACGGTCGGCGGGACGCCGCGCCGACAGCCCCGCCGCGCCACTCCGACGGATCACTCCGCCGGCACCGCACCGTCGGCATCGTCCAGGGCGTGGTGGACATACAAGTGCTTGACCAGCACATAGAGCACCACGGTCAGCGGCGCTGCCAACACCACGCCCATCGGCCCGAACAGCACGCCGATGCCGAACAGCGAGAACAGCAGCAAGGCCGGCGGCAGGTCCACCGCACGCGCCTGGATCAGCGGTTGCAGCACATGGCCCTCGAGCTGCTGCAGGACCACGAATACCAGCAGCGCCCCCAGTGCCACCTGCGGGCTGACGGTGAAGCCGAGCAGCACCGCCGGGACCGCGGCCACGATCGGGCCGACGATCGGAATGAAGTCCAGCAGCGCGGTCAGCAGGCCGATGCCGAGTGCCACCGGAACGCCGAGCAGCCACAGTCCCAACCCGGTCAGGCTGCCGATCACCAGCATCGCCAGGAACTGACCGCCCAGCCAGGCGCGCAATACCTTTCCGCTGGCGGTCAAGGCTTCGTCGGCGACATCGCGGCGGTCGCGCGGCAGCAGCCGCAGCAGTCCGCGCCGATACAGCTTGGGCTGCGCCGCCAGATAGACGCCGCCGACGATCATCAGCACCGCATCGGTGATCCCGCCGCCGGCCGACAGCACGATCGCCCCGGCATGCGTGGCCAGCGTCGAAGCGCCGTCGCGCAACTGGTCGGGGATGCTCTCGATCTGCGGCCCGAGCGGGCCGGACTGCAACCAGGCATGGAACTTGTTCCATGCCGCCGGCAGCGTAGTGCGGAACGCGTCGATCTGGGCGGCGACTTCCGCACCGAACAGCAACACGATCGACGACAGGATCAGCACCAACGACAGGATCACCAGGCCCAGTGCGGCCCATTCCGGCACCGGCAGCCGCTTGCGCAACGTCGACGCCAGCCCGTGCAGCAGCACGCCCACCACCACCGCGCCGAACACGACCAGCAGCAGTTCGGAGAGTTGGTAGGCCAGCAGGGCCAAACCGCCCAGCGCCATGACGACCAGGACGCGCTCGGCGAAAGGCCGCAGCGGGGAGGGAGAACGTGGGGCGGAGGAAAGCATCTGGGAGATCCTGGCAAAACCAAAGTGTGCGGACGATACGGTCAGCGAAGTGCAAGGCAGGCGAAGAGCGCACGGCGGCGCCGTTGCCGGAACCACCCTGGTCGATCGCCAGGCCGCCCACCCACACTCCGTCCATTCTGCAGGCGCGCATGTGTCAAGCCGCAATGCGAAGCGGCGTCGGCTTGAACGAAATGTCAGGACTGCCCGGCGGCATTACCAGGCTCCGAGAACGCGCCGAGTAGCGTTTTCTCGAAGTCGACAATGCTGACGGTTTTGTAGTCAATCATTCGGATGCGGGAGACGGCAAGCTCGACCAGTGCTGGGTCCGCATTGACCAGGCGGTCTTTGACGCCGGGATTGAGGTCCAGGAGCGGAAAGGTCCACCGAGGATCGCCCACCTCCAGGAAGTCGTGAAGCGGCCGCTTGCCTGGGCACGCGTAAACGGTAATCCAGCAGGATCGGAAGTCCCCGACCTCGCGAAGCTCCAACCCGCAATGGCTGCAATGTCTGGGCATCGGCTCGACGGATGAGTTGCGCCGCGCCGCAAGGCGGCATCGGCTTGAAGGAAGTGTTGGCACCGCCTAAGGCTCGGAGATGATGCTTTCAATCCATTCGCTGTAATGACTCAGGCGGACATTGCAACTGATCTGACCATACCTCCCAGGCGTCCTGATAGCGCTTTGAGGGTCTGACCATGAAGTGAGTCCGGCCAAGAACCACTCCTTGCCCGCCTGGAGAAGGACGGGTCCGCCACTGTCGCCACTTCCCGACCCGCCCTCGAGGGGCAGGGCGTGCGACGGCTTGTCGAAGGTATAGCAGAACCAGCGGCCATCGGCGCTGCTGACGGTGTTGTACGCGCGGCGAAGCTCCGTGCGGTGGGAGCTGCTGAATTGGTATCCGGTGACGCCATTGCCCGTCGCGCCTTTTCCCATGATCTTGATGGTCTGGCCGAACTCGTCATTGCGCGTGTTGAGTGCGGCTGGAGCGACATCGGTAACGGGCCGTGCCAACTTGAGAAGTGCGATGTCATCGGAGGAAGAGAGCACCACCCTGAAAAGCGTCCAATCCCACGTGGCCAGCGCTTGGTCAAGCAGCGCTTGCGGAGGCTTCTTGTAACCGGGGTGTATCACCAGACGTTCAACGTCCCTGGATATCCCATTGAGCGTGACCTGCTTGATGTCCGCTTGCCAGGTGACCGCATGGGCCGCGCTCACGACCCACTGCGGTGCAATCAGCACGCCATGTCCCTCACCAGGCATATCGACTAGAGCAGGAAACGCAGACGCCGGAACGCGATACTTCGCGTCGTCAACGTCATCGCGAATGACGATTGCGCTTGCGCTGAAGGACACCACAAGCAGTGCGAGCAACAAGAGCCGGAGCATGTGCGGTTCCTTTGGAGGTCTCTGCGAGTGGCGTACGCCAGGCCGCCCGCGGCTTGCGCTTGAATGAAGTGTCAGGCCGTCGCTGCGTGTCCCGGCCGCCAGCCGAGGAGGCGGGCAGGCAGGAACAGGATGGCGTGCAGAAGCGCGAACACAGCGCAGAACGTGATCCCGACAAGGCGGAACGGCAAGGTGAGCAACCAGAGGATTGGCCACAGGACCAAGGCCAGCACGGCCAGCGGCCAGCACAGAACAAACAGAAGGCACCAGGCAACTACCGCAATCAGCGCTTTCACAATGCGACTCCTTTGGCCGGCGGGCGGTACCGGAAGCATCGCAGCTGCATGGCAACGCGGCGACTGGCGTGCGACGAACGCGCCAAAGCGCCTGATAAAACGCCAAATATGGCGACGAACCCGCCCAGTGGGCCAAGGCCTGAGTCAAGCCGATCCGTGAGGCGAGTTCGGCTGCAATGCTTAGGCAGCATCCACGCCGCCGCCCGAGCCATGGCGTGATATCGATGTGACTGAGGTCAAGGGCGCTGACGATCCGAGCAGCTATAGACCTCCAAGCCCGAAAGATGCTTGTACAGCGCCCAAACGATCAGGCCCGGCTGCTCAACGTGGCGTGCACCACGCCCTTGTCGGCGCTGGCCTACCTCCTCAGCACGGTCGTGACCTTGCGCGGGCGTACTTCGACCGGCTTCCCGCGTTGCGCGTCCTGTGCGGCGTGGCGGGCGGCCGGTTCGGTATCGTTGACCAGCAGGTTGATGCGGCGGTTGGCGATGTCGATCAGGACCTGAAGCCGTCGCGGGCCAGCCCGACGGAAATCGCACTACCGGACACGTTGCGTTTCACCCTCATCCGCCGGCCCCCCGCAGGGCATTATTTCGGCGTGAGCCGGTACAGACCGCCGGGTTGCGCATCTTCCAATACCCACAACGACCCATCCGGCGCCTCTTCGATATCGCGTATGCGTTTGTCCAGGCTCCAGCGCTGGACCGCGCTGGCGCCGCCGTTGCGGTCAACGGTAACGCGAATGATTCCCCCGCTGGCAAGGCCGCTGATCAAGGCGCTGCCCTTCCACTGCGGGAACATGCTGCCCTTGTAGAACATGAGGTTGCCTGGTGCGATCACCGGCACCCAATAGATCACGGGCTTGACGAGATCGGGCCGCGTGTCCGGGCTGGGGATGGGCACGCCGTTGTAGTTCATGCCATACGACACCAGCGGCCAGCCGTAGTTCTTGCCACGCTGGATCAGGTTCAGTTCGTCGCCGCCCTTGGGGCCGTGCTCAAGCTCCCACAGTCGACCGTCAGGCGCGAAGGCGAGCCCGTAAGGTGTGCGATGGCCGGTGGACCATGTTTCGGCCGGCGTGAGGTTGGGGCCGGGGAACGTATAGGTGCTGACAACCGGAGCCGTCTTGGCTGCTTCGGTATCGGCCGCCGGATCGATCAGTGGAATGGTGGCGGCACCGACCTTGCCTGCCCATGGATTGCCCGGCGCGGGTTTGCCGTCCAGCGTCAGTCGCAGAATCTTGCCAGCCGGTTGATTGGGATCCTGGGTCGGCGTGAAGCGCTGGCGGTCACCCACGGTGAGGAAGAGGTATTTGCCGTCCGGTGAGAAGGCGATCTGGGCGCCGGCTTGGCCCCCCTTGCCCGTGGGCATTTGGCGCCAGAGGACCTTGAAGTTATGCAGCCGGGCCTGATTGCCTTCCAAAACGAGTTGGCCGCGGCCCATGGCCAGGCCGCCGCCATAGTCGCCGGGCGCGACATAGGTAAGGTACACACTGTGGTCAATGGCGTAGCGTGGCGAAAGGAAGACGCCCAACATGCCGTTCTGGCCTTCGACATAGCTGGCCGGGACGCCCTTGATCTCGGTCTTGGCGCCACCCGGCGTGACAAGCTGGAGGCGGCCGACCTTCTCGGTCACGAGCATGCGGCCATCGGGCAGGAAGGCAATGCGCCAGGGCAGGTCGAAGCTGGCGACCTTGGCGACGTTGAAGGGGAGGTCGGGATCGGTTTTCTGATCGCCAGCGTTGCTCTGTGCGTGGGCGGCGCTTGTGAGCAGAGCGCAAACCAGGAACCCGCTTGCCAGCTTCATCATGTGCGTGTTTCCTTGCCTCCGGGTGACCCGGCAAATCCTAATGCCTCCAATGCCGTTTGGGTGTGACGGTTTCTTTGGTCCTGGCGTGAAGTCGGAACGAAAGTCCTGATGTGGGGACGAACTCTCCCCAGGGACCTTACGCCTGAGTTGAGCCGGCCCGCGAAGCGGGTTAGGCCTTAATGAATTGTTACGCGGCTGGCCGCTGACCAGCACGCACTGCCCTCCAGCCGAGAACCACACAAAGCAATAAAAAAAGCCGTGAGGATCATTGCGAAGTGTACTTGGCGGCAGCGCAAGTGCTCAGCGAACAGCGAGAAGCTATTGTCGCAGAAGCCAGAAACTAGACTTGCGGAGGAAAAGATCCACAGAAAGCAGTAGACAGCGCAGAGCCCTCAGTGCGGGCATGCAGGCGACGCCTATGGCATCGACTAGAGGGAGTAGATACCGCTCGTGCGGCGGCATCCCCGGGCAGTGCTGCCTAGGCGTTGTCTCGTCTGCCGCCGCGCCCTGGCCCCTGCGTGCCCCACGCCACATCGCCCATAAATTCGGCCAATTTCATAGAAAAATTTCATGCAACAACCTGGGTTGTGTGAAGTTGCTTGTGAGCCCTAACGCCTGAGTCAAGTCGCGCCGCGAAGCGGCGTCGGCTTGAATGAATTGTTAGGCAGCGAGCTCAGTGAAGAAGGTGAGCCTGTTGCCGTCCGGATCAGCTACCAAGATTTCGCGAGTTTTCCATGCGGTGTTGCGCGGCGAGCCAGATTGAACAAGTCCCGTTGTTTGGAACGCCTGATGGCACTCGTCTACATCTGGAACAGCAAAGTAGACGGCGCCACCGACCTGACAGTCGTCTGCGTGCTCTCTTAGGAAAATCGATTGGTCCCCGCGAGTAAGCTGTGCAAAGACCGGAAAATCCGGCGCGTGCCGATACTCCCAATCGACGGTGAATCCAAGGCCCTGAACGTAGAACGGGAAACTGGCGGAAGCGCTGGTTACCCGAAGGACGGGGGTCACTGTCTGAGTCACGATGATCTCTCCTTGCTGCCTAACGCTTGAATTAAGCCGCGTTGCGAAGCAACGTCGGCTTGAATGAGTTGTTAGGCAGTGAGTGGCCGAAACGGTTGAGACCGCAACCGTGCTCCCCAGCACTGCCCGCCTGAGTCGAGTGTGCCACAGCTTGCGAGATGAAGCTTGCGCCGCAATGCCACGGGGCCTGTTGGCTCCTAAGCCAGGCGCAATGAGTGCCGCGCGGCAGTGACACGAAATGACGAAGCGGCGGACTGTCCGATGCCAGTTACGGTGAGAACCACTGTCCGGAGCCGACCGCGTGCGCGCCAGTGAACTGGTCGAAGATGCGAGCACCGATGCTGTTGCTCCACCACGGCCTAACACCTGAGTTAAGCCGCGCCGCGAAGCGGCGTCGGCTTCAATGAATTGTTAGGCAGTGCCATTGAATCGCGGCCTAAGCACGACAAACTTATGTGCACTTTTCGGAAGCACCTCCCCAAGCTCAAGCATCCGGCGCAAGTAGCCAACTCTATGAGTGCCCTCAATTAGGTGAATGTCGCGCCCATAGACTCGCCAGCCATTATCGATCAGCAAAGTTGATTGGATCAGGATCGGCGGAAATGGCGGCGTTAGATCTTGAGACATCCGTTGGTAAATAAGGTAGTCTTGGTTCTGTGCCTTAAAGTAGTCGTATTGGGTTCCCCAATCGGTCATGGGCTTGTCGTGGAAGAACTTGATCCGATCATAAGCCTCTTTAGCCGTCAGGTACTCAATGCCAATATCGTAGATATTGAGATCGAAGCCCGGGTAATGGTTGTTGAAGTGCTCAAAGTGGTGGCGGCTTCAACTCCGATTCGCAACACCAACGGTTGTGAAGTGGCCCGGCGACCTGACTTGAGCGACTTCACCGCCAAGTGGAGTTGCCCATGTCATCCAGCCGCCTGGACCAGGCCGAACGATACCGTTTGCATGCGTTATATGAAACCGGGATGTCGATGCGGGCCATCGCCGATGCGTTGGAGCGCGCGCCCAGCACGATCAGCCGCGAACTGCGCCGCAATCAGCACGCTCGGCACTATCTGCCAGATCACGCACAGCGCATCAGCGAGCATCGGCGCACGCAGGCCAGCCGGCGTCCACGCATCGACGCTGAGCGCATCGCACAGATCGAGGTCCTGCTGAGCGAGGACTTCAGCCCGGAACAGATTGCCGGTCGCACCGGCCTGGCCAGTCACGAATGGATCTATCGGCACATCTACGCTGACCACAAGCGCGGTGGCCAGTTGTTCACGCATCTACGCAAGCGCCGCCGCAAGCGCCGTCGGCGGGGCGTGCGCGATGGCCGCGGACAGCTGACACATCGGCGCAGCTGGACACAGCGCCCCAGCGTGGTGGAGCAGCGAAGCCGCATCGGCGACTGGGAGCTGGATACCCTCCGGGCCTCACACGGAAAGGCCGTGGTGGTCAGCATGACCGAACGCCGCAGTCGCCTGCATCTGCTGGCTTACTCGCCTGACGGCACCGCCGAGAACGTGCGCAACGCCATCGTCCAGCGCCTGGGCGGCCTAGGCCACACGGTGCACACCCTCACCGCCGACAACGGCAAGGAATTCGCCGATCATCGGCTCATTGCCGCCTGCTTGCAGAGCGACTTCTATTTTGCAGATCCGTACTGCGCATGGCAGCGAGGCAGCAACGAAAATGCCAACGGATTGACGCGCCAGTACTTGCCACGACACATCGATTTCAGCACCATCACCGATGCGCACCTGCGATGGATCGAACAGCGACTCTACAATCGTCCGCGCAAGATACTCGGATTCAAAACGCCCCTCGAAGTCTTCTCCGAGGAGGTCCTCAACAGCGTTGCGAATCGGAGTTGAATCCGCCGGTGCAATGAAATCGATTATGTGATGCTCTGTTTGAACCCACATGTGAAAGTTTTTCTCATCCCAGCTAATGGTGTTCCCATCGTTCTTGCCGATGCTAATAACTGATGGAGCATCATCCACACAGAGTAGGAACGCGCCAGCAACAGGTCTTGCGGCTATGCCGTGGTGCTTGTTGAGGATGAAAGACCCGGCGATTGCGAAGAACATACATGCGTGTGGCGTGTTGGCGCGATCCTCAAGCACCGCATGGATGACTTGATAGATGCGCTCGTAATCTTCAGCGGATAGGGGGCTTGGGGTCTGGATTGCAGGAGTGATTGACATGCGGTCTAACGCCTGAATTAAGCCGACCCGCGAAGCGGGTTCGGTTTGAATGAATTGTTAGGCCTACAAGCCAAGATGCAAGCCATTGATAACGCTGTCCAGGACCTTGGTCTCGAAGTCTTGAAGCTTGCGCCACTTAACTGAGTCCAGGTCAGACCACTGGCCACCAGTAGAAAGACGCTTGCCTGTGCGGTATGCGTCTTGCCAGACTGCTTGGCAGTCAGGCTCCCCCGTTAGACCCTCACGATCTACGATGCGCGCGGCTACGGAGCCTACGAACTCTTTGTTGGCGCCGAGCGCAAGACCGGTGACCTCGCAGTAGCTGTAGTCCTGTGAAGCAGCGGACGAAAAGGAAAGCAGAAAAAGCGGAATGATAGTTAGATGGCGCATTGTTTTCCCCTGTAGGCCTAACGACTGAGTTAAGCCGGCCCGAAGCGGGGCGGCGACTGCGTGCTAGCGTAGCGTAGGCACGAAGGCGCTGCCACGATTTGGGCTCGGCTTGAACGAATTGTTAGACATAAGGCCAGACTAGCCTCAATTGACGACCTTGACGCTTGCAGGCTTCATGTCGTGCCACCCAAGCACGCTCCATTGGTAGTTGGGGCGCTTGCTGATCTCACCGTATTTGCTTTTTGAAGTTTCAACTTTTCCCGTCCCACCGCGGACAAGAGCGATTGTGTACTGTGACTCTGGGTTAGGGCTGTCGCTAATGTCTTTGTACTCGAAGATTGCAATCACAGCCCGATCTACGGGAATGCCTTGAGCGACCACCGTTCCAGTAGATTTGAATTCATTCCATTCCTTTGAATATTCGGTGGCCTTGGTTGTTTCTTCTTTTGTTGAGAAGTCACGGATCTCAAATGAGGCTTCTTGTTGTTGCTGGAGCTTGTCGCAGCCTGCGAGTAGAGCCAAAGCAATAATGGCAAAAAAAACGATGCGCATAGAACTATCCCTTAATGCCTAACGCCTGAATTAAGCCGAGCCGCGAAGCGGATTCGGCTTGAATGAATTGTTAGCACTCATACCACTAGAACTGCTTTGCTAAGAATCTCACGCTCGAGCTCTTTGAGCTTCTCGGTGACGGGGACTCTATTCACGGGATGACTGTAATCCACCTTCGCCACAACTATTGACATGGACTCATCTGGAGATTCTCCAAGAATTGTAGAAATACGCGAAGAAATTAATTTATTGCTTCCATCCCAGAAGAGCACGTCGCACTCGTAGTTAAAGTTTTTCTTTGTGTCAAAAGCCCGTCGCGTAAGATTGCTGCTACCTATGGCTGCAATGACGGGTTCCCCTTGTGTTTTACCAATGAATATTTTCGCGTGCCACTTGTCTCCAGGAAGCCGGAGCGGTTTGTGGTTGATACAAGTGTTGCAGCAATGTTTAGCGATCCCCTTGTTAAATGCGGTATAGCTTGGCTTGCCACCCTTGTAGTAGCCGACAGTTGTCAAGTCAATTTTGTGGCAGCAGCGCGATATGCTAGAAAACCTCTTCGCACTAACGCTATACGAAGAGTCCTCTTGGAAGAAGCCGCTACACAATAGTGCGCTGTCGATGGAGGGCGTACTTAATGCAGCGAGTACTGAGTCGCTAAACCGATTCTCAGAAAGCTTGTTCCTAAAGAAAAAAGCGATGTTGTCCATGTGAGTGCTAACGCCTGAATTAAGCCGACCCGCGAGGCGCGTTCGGCTTGAATGAATTGTTAGGCGCGACCCCAGAAGTTCCAGAAACTGCGCAAAGCTGCAGGATCTCATCTAGACCCTCCATTAGCCATTCTGGGTGAGGTAATGCCGTGGGTCCACCGTAGCGTAGAAAATGACGTTTGTGCTGATCGCTGAGGGTGGTAATCAACGCCCGATTTTGGCTGCTGATTGTGACGAGGCCGGAAAGCATTTCTGCAAGCTTTGCAAGGTTTTGCCTAGTATCAACCGCTTTAAGTTCCTGCGAAGTAACGTCGCGTTTGAGCAAAGCAGCCTTTAGAAGAAGCTCAATCACATGCGAAGCCAGGTAATAGACTGGAAGACAGGCCATTTTTGCGGGTAGGCCATTTTTGTCTTTGTCCATGTCTGCGAGAAGCACGTTGATGCAGTGCCGAAAGGATCCAGCGTGACCAAGGTACATAGCTCCGAGGAGATGAGTATCTTCCATAGCACCTAACGTCTGAGTTAAGCCGGCCCGAAGCGGGGCGGCGACTGCATGCTAGCGTAGCGTAGGCACGAAGGCGCCGCCACGATTTGGGCTCGGCTTGAACGAATTGTTAGACATAAGGCCAGACTAGCCTCAATTAACGACCTTGACGCTTGCAGGCTTTATGTCGTGCCACCCAAGCACGCTCCATTGGTAGTTGGGGCGCCTGCTGATCTCACCGTATTTGCTTTTTGAAGTTTCAACTTTTCCCGTCCCACCGCGGACAAGAGCGATTGTATACTGTGACTCTGGGTTAGGACTGTCGCTAATGTCTTTGTACTCGAAGATTGCAATCACAGCCCGATCTGCGGGAATGCCTTGAGCGACCACCGTTCCAGTAGATTTGAATTCATTCCATTCTTTTGAATATTCGGTGGCCTTGGTTGTTTCCTCTTTTGTTGAGAAGTCACGGATCTCAAATGAGGCTTCTTGTTGTTGCTGGAGCTTGTCGCAGCCTGCGAGTAGAGCCAAAGCAGTAATGGAAAAAATAACGATGCGCATAGAACTCTCCCCTTATACCTAACGCCTGAGTTAAGCCGCGCCGCGAAGTGGCATCGGCTTGAATGAATTGTTAGCTGCTGGCTTGGATGCCCCGCATAACTCTAGCGGGCAATACAAAGAGGAATTCTGCGAGCGAAAAAGCGAATTCAAGTACTCGCTTGGCATCTTGCTCACTCGGTAACGTAGCTGCTTGGTCGGCGTGTCTCTGATCATTGGCATCCAACCTGACCTCGTGCGCCCAAGTAGCCATTTCTGTCGTTATGAGTCCTGACGTAGATGCTTCCTCGATCCTGGCATATAAGCTTCCATTCTCAAGGCCTTTGGCTTTTAGCATTGCATCGACAGCGCTGGCGCAAAGCATTACAGCGCCGGCTGGGGCATGAAGGCTCTCTTGGGCCTGACTTAGATATGAGCGCGGTCTATCCGGAATCTCTGGGTCAACGATGTGAGAGCTGGGAAAGTAATCGATGACGTCTTGGTTGAAGTTGACACCCCAAGCGCTAATTACTCCGCCGCATGTACTACAAACATAGATCCGCCACTTACGTGGATCTGTTCCATCATGTCGCTTTGTGTCGAAGTGATGAACGCTATTTAGGTGCGGTGCCGCAATTGAGCAGTGTGGGCAGCGTTCAAGTTGTAGATTTTGTGAAAGACTCTGCATCCTTCCTCCAGAAACTAACGCCCGAGATAAGCCGACTGGCGAAGCCAGTTCGGCTTGATTGAGTTGTTAGGTGTGAGCAATCGCTTGGGCCACAGCTTGGCTAAGGATTGACGCAGCCGCGGTTACAGCACCTATGGAGTTCCACCTGGATTGAGCGGCCAAGGTCTCCCGAACCTCCCAGCCGTCAAAAGTTACTCCGGAGAGATCAGTGGCGTTGCCGCTTTTATCAGCAGCGCGACGGCGCCGCGATAGTACTTCCTCACGCGAAACCTTTACGCGGCTCGCGTAGAGCCAAGCCCCGGCCGACGCCAATGCGAATCCGATTGATATGATTGTCAGGAAGCTCATGAGCTTGATCTCACACCTAACGCTTGAATTAAGCCGCGTTGCGAAGCAACGTCGGCTTGAATGAGTTGTTAGGCAGTGAGTGGCCGAAACGGTTGAGATCGCAACCGTGCTCCCCAGCATTGCCCGCCTGAGCCGAGTGTGCCACAGCTTGCAGGATGAAGCTTGCGCCGCAATGCCACGGGGCCTATTGGCTCCGAAGCCAGGCGCAATGAGTGCCGCGCGGCAGTGACACGAAATGACGAAGCGGCGGACTGTCCGATGCAAGTTACGGTGAGAACCACTGTCCGGAGCCGACTGCGTGCGCGTCAGTGAACTGGTCGAAGATGCGAGCTCCGATGCTGTTGCTCCAACACGGCCTAACTACAATTGAACCGCCTAAAAGCAGTGTTGCACCAAGTATCGACTAACGCCGGAGGTCTGGGAAGGCGGAATTCCTACTTCGTAACAATGACTTGCCGGATGGCAAGCGGGGGTCTTGGCGTCGATGCTGGTTGCGTTATCCGACGGTTGAGCAGGCGTATGAATTACACCCTTGATATGCAGGCGTAACGGCGCGCCTGGCGCCCAAGCTGCTGGATCAGGTCCGTGGTCGGCTGCGGCTTCGCCATTACAGCATGCGCAAAAGGCGGCAAGGATCGGCCGCTGCCGCTGCCGCTGCCGCGCAGCCTGCGCGGGGAATTGATGCAGCAACGCGCGCCGGCGCTGCTGCTGCACGCCGCGGATCTCGCCGAGGGGGCGGGAAGGGTGTTCCTGCCACATGCGCTGGCGCGCAAGTATCCCACTGCCGATGTCGCGCCCGGCTGGCAGTATCTGTTCCCCGCCGCGCGTCGATCGGTGGATCCGCGCAGTGGCCGAGTGGGCCGGCATCACGTGTCGGAGGAAAGGCTGCAGCGTGCGGTGCAGGCGGCACGGCGCCGTGCAGGCATCGTCAAGCCGGCAACCTGCCACACCTTGCGGCATTCGTTTGCCACGCACCTGCTGGAGACCGGCCTCGAGATCCGCGCCGTGCAGGAGCTGTTGGGCCACAAGGATGTGGCCACCACGCAGATCTACACGCATGTGCTGGAGCGCGGGGCCTCGGCGGTGCGCAGTCCGTTGGATGGGCTAGGCGCCGGCGGTCAGTGACCTGCCGCCAAGAACAGCAACCCAGCTGTGGGCGTTTGTGGTCACGCGTCGGGACTGATGGCCCGAGGCCACCCAGAGCCCCTCCCACAGTGCAATACCGGGATGCCATGAAGACCGTGGGAGTCCACGGTCTTCATGGCAACCCCTCAACCGTCCAGCATCGCCTTGTCGCGTACCGCGCCCTTGTCGGCGCTGGTCGCCAGCAGCGCGTACGCCTTCAGCGCGGTGGTGACCTTGCGCGGGCGCACTTCCACCGGCTTCCAGCCTTGCGCGTCCTGGGCGGCGCGGCGGGCGGCCAGTTCGGTGTCGTCGACCAGCAGGTCGATGCGGCGGTTGGGGATGTCGATCAGGATCTTGTCGCCGTCGCGGACCAGGCCGATGGCGCCACCCGCCGCCGCTTCCGGCGAGGCGTGGCCGATCGACAGGCCGGAGGTGCCGCCGGAGAAGCGGCCGTCGGTGAGCAGGGCGCATTGCTTACCCAGGCCCTTGGATTTCAGATACGAGGTGGGGTACAGCATTTCCTGCATGCCGGGCCCCCCCTTGGGGCCTTCGTAGCGGATCACCACCACGTCGCCGGCCTGCACTTCGTCGGCGAGGATGCCCTTGACCGCCGAATCCTGGCTCTCGAATACCTTGGCGTTGCCTTCGAATACGTGGATCGATTCGTCCACGCCGGCCGTCTTGACCACGCAGCCGTCGAGGGCGATGTTGCCGTACAGCACCGCCAGCCCACCTTCCTGCGAGTAGGCATGGGCGACGTCGCGGATGCAGCCCGCTTCACGGTCGGCGTCCAGCGTCGGCCAGCGCGTGGCCTGGCTGAAGGCGATCTGGGTGGGGATGCCGGCCGGGCCGGCCTTGTAGAAGGTGTGCACGGCCTCGGCGTCGGTCTGGGTGATGTCCCATTGCGCGATGGCGTCGGCGAGGGTGCGGCTGTGCACGGTGGGCTGGTCGGTATGCAGCAGGCCGCCGCGCGCCAGTTCGCCGAGGATGGCGAGGATGCCGCCGGCGCGGTGCACGTCTTCGATGTGGTACTTCTGGATGTTCGGCGCGACCTTGCACAGCTGCGGCACATGCCGCGACAGGCGGTCGATGTCGCGCAGGGTGAACGGCACTTCGCCTTCCTGCGCGGCGGCGAGCAGGTGCAGGATGGTGTTGGTGGAGCCGCCCATCGCGATGTCCAGGGTCATCGCGTTCTCGAACGCTTTGAACGTGGCGATGCCGCGCGGCAGGGCGGTCGGATCTTCGGCGCCGTACCAGCGGTGGCATAGCTCGACCGCGGTGCGCCCGGCCTTCAGAAACAGCTGCTCGCGGTCGGCATGGGTGGCGACCACGGTGCCGTTGCCGGGCAGGGCCAGGCCCAGCGCTTCGGTCAGGCAGTTCATCGAGTTGGCGGTGAACATGCCCGAGCACGAACCGCAGGTGGGGCAGGCGCTGCGCTCGAACGCGGCGACCTTTTCGTCGGAGGCGTTGGGGTCGGCGGCGATCACCATCGCGTCGATCAGGTCCAGGTTGTGGTCGGCGAGCTTGGTCTTGCCCGCTTCCATCGGCCCGCCGGACACGAACACGGTGGGGATGTTGAGGCGCAAGGCGGCCATCAGCATGCCGGGGGTGATCTTGTCGCAGTTGGAGATGCACACCAGCGCGTCGGCGCAGTGCGCATTGACCATGTACTCCACCGAGTCGGCGATGATCTCGCGGCTGGGCAGCGAGTACAGCATGCCGTCGTGGCCCATGGCGATGCCGTCGTCCACGGCGATGGTGTCGAATTCCTTGGCCACGCCGCCGACGCGCTCGATTTCGCGCGCGACCAGCTGGCCCAGATCCTTCAGGTGCACGTGGCCGGGCACGAACTGGGTGAAGGAGTTGGCGATGGCGATGATCGGCTTGTGGAAGTCGGCGTCCTGCATGCCGGTGGCGCGCCACAGCGCGCGCGCGCCGGCCATGTTGCGGCCGTGGGTGGAGGTCTTCGAGCGATAGTCGGGCATGGGGGTATCGTGCGGTCGGAAGGCGGGCGGCGGGCTGGCCGAAGCGGGCGGCCCGGCGGGCCGCAAAGGGTTGCATTCGCAACCTTTTTGCACGCCTTACAGGGCCATTTGCCACAGTATCACGCGGCCTGCGCGCTTGCTCTTGCCGACGATGAACCGGCGCCTGACGTGGAGCGCGCGGACGCCGCCGCGCTACGCGATCCGGCGACCGGGCGCTGCGGATGCATGGGCTTGCGCGGTGCCGGCGATTTCCGTCTCCGCACGGAACCAGGCATCATCGCGTTCTGTGCTCAGGGAGGGGGAACCGATGAAGCGATCCAAGAAGGCCGCGCTGTTGCTGATGGGCACCGCGCCGCTGCTGTTCACCGCCTGCGCACCCGAAGCCAAGCGCCAGGAGGGGCTGTACACCTCGGTGGAGGCCTGTGCAGCGCAGACCCACGACATCAGCACCTGCCGCGAGGCGTTCAAGCAGGCGCAGCAGCGGTCGGCCGAGCAGGGGCCCAAGTACGCCAACCGCGAGCAGTGCGCGCAGGAGTATTCGGCCGAGCGCTGCGTGGAGCAGCGCGACAGCCAGGGGCATGCGTTCATCGGCCCGTTGATGACCGGGTTCTTCCTGTCGCAGATGCTCAATGGCAACCGCATGGCCGGCTTCAATGCGGCGCCGGCCTATCAGGACCGGCAGAGCCAGTGGCAGCAGCCCGCTGCCGCCGGGGCCGGCGCGGCCGCGGCCGCCAGTCTGCGCGGCAACCAGACCATGACCCATATCGGCGCCACGCCGAACCGGGCGGTCACGGTGAGCCGTGGCGGTTTCGGCGGCTCCAGCGGCGCGCGCGGCAGCGCCGGCGGCTGACCGCCGCGCCACTTTCTCTACCCGGATCCACCAAGGCAAGCACATGCAACGCATCGCAATCGTCGAACGCGGCGACTGGCGCGCGCAGGCCGCCGAGTGCGGCTTCCGCTTCCATACCATCGGCGGCGAACGCTACTGGGACGAACGCGCCTATTACGCGTTCAGCCTGCGCCAGATCGAACATGATCTGGAGGATCCCAGCGCCGAGCTGCACCAGATGGCGATGGGGCTGGTGGACGACATCGTCGCCAGCGAGGAGTTGATGCAGCGCCTGGCGATTCCGCCGGCGTTCCGCGACTGGATCGCCGAGAGCTGGCGGCGCCGCGATCCGCATCTGTATGGGCGCCTGGACCTGGCCTACGACGGCAGCGGCCCGGCCAAGCTGTACGAGCTGAACTACGACACGCCGACCTCGTTGTTCGAGTCGGCGTTCTTCCAGTGGCAGTGGCTGGAAGACCAGCGTGCGCAGGGCCGCCTGGCGCACGACGCCGACCAGTTCAATTCGATCCACGAGACGCTGGTGGAGCGCTTCGCCGAACTGGCGGCGCAGTTGCCGCCGCCGCTGTCCTTCGCCGCGGTGCGCGATTCGGAGGAAGACCAGGGTACGGTCGCGTACCTGCGCGATTGCGCGGCGCAGGCCGGGCTGTTCGGCGAGGCGATCGCGATCGAGGACATCGGCCTGTCCGAGGATGGGCGCTATACGGATCTGAACGACGTGGTGATCGGCGCCATGTTCAAGCTGTATCCGCTGGAAGACCTGTTCGCCGAACGTTTCGGCCAGGCCCTGCCGGGATCGGGCCTGCGCTTGCTGGAGCCGCCGTGGAAGGCGGTGCTGAGCAACAAGGGCATCCTGCCGCTGCTGTGGTCGCGCCATCGCGGCCATCCCAACCTGCTGCCGGCCGCGTTCGACGACGGCGCCGCGCTGCCGCCGGGCTGGGTGCGCAAGCCGCTGCATTCGCGCGAAGGCGCCAACATTTCCCTGCATCTGGCCGATGGGCGCATGCTGGAGAGCGACGGTCCCTATGGCGGGCCGTGCATCGTGCAGCAGGCGCATCCGCTGCCGGCGTTCGACGGCCGCTATCCGATGGTCGGCAGCTGGATCGTCGGCGATACCGCGTGCGGCATCGGCATCCGCGAGGACGACGGCCCGATCACCCGCGACAGTGCGCGCTTCGTGCCGCATGCGATCGTCGAAGCGGGGCGGCCGGGCGTGCTGTATGCCTGAGCCGGCGTGAGGTCGGTTGTCCGCCAGTGCCGAATGATCCAGCCATGGCGATGGCGATTGTGTGCCGTTGCCACTGCCCTGCAGGAGCCGGGCCGGCTGGTTTACTGTAGCGATCCCATCCACGCAGGTGCCACGCCATGGATCGCCATTCGATCGCGCAACGGTTGCAGCAGTTGAAGGACGAGCGCCGTGCGGGCGATGCGCAGCTGCAGCAGTTGGATGCGCGCAGCAGCGATCTGCAGCAGACGCTGACGCGGATCAATGGCGCGATCCAGGTGTCGGAGGAGGTTCTGCGCGACCAGGAGGAGCCGCCGGCTTCGGCATAGCGTCCTTCGGCGCAGTGGCGTTGCCGGTGGCGCCGGTCTCGCTCGGCCAGGCCTGCGCCGATGTTCGGCTGCGCGCTGGGGCCGCGGGATGCGCAAAGACGGGGCGCATCGCGACGTCCCCATCGCTGCATCGACTGCAGCGCCCAGGAAACAGAAAACCGGCGGGCATCGCTGCCCGCCGGTCGCAAGCCATCCTGGCCAGAAGCGTTGCCGTTACTGCACGCAGGTGTTGACGGTGTTCTGCGCCGAAGCGGTGACGCCGCCCAGGTAGGCGAAGCCCTGCGGCAAGGCCGGGCGGGTGCTGGTGTTGTAGAAGATGTTGAACAGGTCCTTGACCGCCTGCATGTGCGCGGCGCTGCCGTTGCCGCTGGTGAAGCCGGCCAGGTAGGTGATCGCCGCGATCGGGTAGGTGTTGGTGATGGCGGCGGTCGGATTGACCAGGCGCACGCAGTTCTTCACTGCGGTGGTGCCGCTGCCGGGCACGGCGTTGACGGTCGCACCGTCGAGCACGCGGCCGCTCAGCAGCGCCGACGCCGCCAGGGTCACCGGGGCAGGATTGCCGCTGGAATCCTTGCCGAAGTTCTTCGGATCGAAGCCGGCAACGGTCACGTAGCGCGCCGACTGCAGCAGCACTTCGCCGACGTCGGCATAGCCCAGTGCGTTGCTGTTGGTGACGCGTACCGAGGTCACCACGCCGTTGTTGCCGCTGGCGCCGATCGCGCGCGAGCCGTACACGCCGCTGGTGCCGCCCGGCAGGGCCGAGTTGAAGGTCTGGTTCGGGCTGAAGACGAAGCCCGACGGCACGTTGCTGGTGCCGTTGCAGGTGCGCGCCAGGTAGCTGGTGAAGGCGAAGGTGGTGCCGCTGCCGTCGGTGCGGTAGACGATCTTGATCGGACCGGTGGTGCCGCTGCCGGACACGCTGCTCCAGTCGCTGATCAGGCCCGAGTAGATCTGGCAGACCTGGGCGGCGCTCAGGTTGAAGCTGGCGGTCGGGGTGCTCTGCGGCAGCGCGATGGCGCCGGCCAGGGTCGGGACCTGGACGATGCCGACGCGGCTGGTGGCGTTGCCGCCACCCAGGAACGCGTTGTAGTCGGCGGTGCTGTACGGCGCGTCGGTGCCGATGAAGTCCGGAGCGGCAGCGGCGCCGCTGAGGCCCAGCGGCGACACGCTGAAGTCCTGGCAGGCCTGGTTGGCGGCGGTGCTGCCGGCCACGGTGTTCTTGCCGAAGCCGCTGCCGGTCTGGCAGTACGACACCTTGTTGGTGCTGCTGTTGCTGTAGGTCAGGAACACCGAACCGGTGCCCAGGGTCGCGGTGGTGAAGCCGCTACCAGCGGTGTTGCCGGCATTGGTCGACAGGCGCGCGTTCGGGGTCACGCCGGTATAGGTGTTGCCGACATACGGCTGCGCCGGAAAGGTGGCGCCGCCGCCGTAGAGGTTTTCGGCCGCCATGGCCGAACCGGTGGACAGGGTCGCGATCGCAATGGCGATCGCGCTGACGCGGGGGAAATTAAGATTAAGCACTTGCCTCTCTCCTTGGTGAGAAAACGACGGAATGGATCCGGGGGAATTCTTTACCTGTAGCGTGCTGGCGCCATCGACTGGCGCCTAGAAAGGTTGCGCTCGGAATATGATAATGCGGAGACATTCGGCGGAATATTTATTTACCTGTGATGCGCAGTCTGAAATGGCCTGATTTTCATAGCGATGACATAATGAATTGATCGGAAGCTAACGATCAACTCGATTATTTTCAGAGACGCGAATTGGTGTCTACAAAATGCGCCAATTTCTGCTTGCCACGGCGACGCCTGAACGCCGCCGCGGCCCGTGTCGCCGCACTGTCATGGACCGGGCTGGCAGCGCGGATCGTCCACCTTGCAGTCGCCGAACCCGAGCACCTGCACGGTGATGACCGAGGGCGCTTCGCGTGGCGTGGAGCTTCCGCGCGCCGCCAGGTCGCCGACCGCATCGGTCACCGCCGCCGCGGCGTTGGAGGCGGCGCTCAATGCGCCGCCGTCGACGTTGCGCGCGGTGCCGACGCCCACGGTGTCGCCCTGCACCTGGATGTTGTCGGCATTGGCGACGAACTGCGCGGCCACGATCAGGTTGCCGCTGGCGCGGATGCCGGCGTCGCCGGCATCGACGGTGCCGCGCGGGGCGACCAGCACCGCGTTGCCGCGCGGATCGTCCGTGTTCAGGCGCAGCGTGGCGATGCCGGCACCGCTGACCTGGCCGCTGGCATCGAGCACGCAGTACTGGTCCTGGTCGCACAGGTAGCGCGCACGTGCGCGCTCGGCGCTGGTCTTGCTGCCCTTGCCGGCGTTGATGTCGCCGTTGGAACTCCACAACATCAGGTCGCCGCCGCGCTGGGTGAAGATGCGGCTCTGCGCCAGCAGCACGCTGGCGTCGGTGAATACGCCGATGTCGCCTTGCCCCACCGCTAGGATGCCTTGCTGCGCCGGACCGATCAGCACGTTGCCCTGCGCATCGGTCACCACCGGCGGCGCCAGCACGCTGCCGACCTGCAGCCCGCCGCCGGGACCGAGGATGCGGATGTCGCCGCCGGCCTGGGTCTGCAGGGTGGAGCCGCGCATGTCCAGGGTGCCGGTGACGTTGCGGGTCGCCGCGCCGTTGGCGCCACCTTCCAGATTGTTGCGGGTGTAGCCCAGCCGTGCCGGGAACAGCGCTTCGATCGCGGCATAGCCGCGCGTGTATTTCTGGAAGTCCGGGCTGGCCCGATCGGCGTAGCCTTCGCCGACCTGTTTGAGCACGTCCAGGAAGACGCGTTCGCTCAGCAGGCGCCGGGTGGCGCTGGGCAGTTGGGCAAACTGGCGCCAGGCCTCGGCGGGCGTCGGCGTGTCCTGCTCGGTCGCGGCTTGCTGCGCGAGCGGCGTCGAGGCCGGTGCGGACGCGTCCTGCGCATGTTGGCGCACGAAGTCGAGCAGCCATTGCCGGTAGGTGTCGGTGTTCTGCTGGCTGCCCGGATCCAGATACAACGCGGCCAGCGCGTCGGCGTCCTCGCCGTTGGCCACGCCGTAGCGCACCACCAGGTCGGCGCCGGAGGTGGTGCGGATGCCGCCGGCATTGCGGTCGACAAGACCGATGCGCAGACCCTTCATCGCCTCTTCGGCCGAGGTCAGCGGGCCGAGATTGCGCCCGGCCTGCACCTCGAACGTCCCCGGGCCGTCGAGCGACATCCAGCCCCAGCGAACGGCCTGGTCGCCAAGCGGCCCTCCGAGGATCGAGGTGTAGCGGATGTCGCGCCCGGCCTGCACCCAGGTCACGTCCGAGGCCCGGTAGTTCCGCGCTCGCAGATCCAGGTTGACGATGTCGCGCCCGGCACGGATGTCGGCCGGTTTCGGCAATTGCAGGGTCAGCGGATTGAGCATGAAGCCATCGGCCGCATAGCCGCTCGCCACGTCGCCGTCGCGGCTGTAGAGGCGCACCGGTTGCGTGTCGTCCCGATGCAGGCCGAGTTGCGCGCCGCTGCCGGCGGCATTGTCGTTGCCGTCGTAGTTGCCGGTTTCGTCGAGCATCGCCAGTTGCAACCTGCTCTTGCCGGCGACCAAGGTGTCGTTGAACAGACGGATATCGCCTTGCGCCATCGCCTCGAGCTGCCCTTGCGCCGACGGATACAGGCGGCCGCCGGTCTCGAACTGCAGGCTGCCGGCGTGGGCGACCGCTTCCACCCGGGCCGGCAGCACGTTGTCGAACACGCCGTCGTTCAAAATGAGACTGTCGTTGCCGCGGCTCGCATCGCGCGCGCCGTTGCCGAACAGCGCCGCCGGCAGCTTGAGCGTGCCGAGGCGGATATCGCCGTTCAACGTGTCGATGGCGATCGCCGAGGCGCTGCCGTAGTCGGTGCCGGCGCGCGTGCTGTCGCTCATCAAGGCGGCGACGCCGCCGGAGGACAGTACGTAGCCGGGATTGACGATGGCGCCGAGCGCGGCGTCGCCGCCGGCATGGATCGTCCATTGCCCGTCCTGCAGCGCGAACACCGGATCGACCGCGCTGCTCACCTGCAGCAGCGTCCCCGTTGCGTCGTAGCCCTGGCCGCTCAGCGTGAATGCGCTGCCCAGGTTGCCGCCGGCGTCCAGGCGGCCTTGTCCGCGCGCGACGAAATAGTCGCCGCCGAGCACGTCGCGTCCGGCCTGCACCTGCAGGTCGCCGCCGCCATAGGTCTGGCGGCCCTGCGCGGTCAGCCGGTAGCTGGTCGGCAGCGACACCGACAGTTCGCGGATGTCGCGCCCGGCCTGCACCGCGACGTCGCCGCCGCTGCTGAGCACACCCTGGGCGAAGCCGCCGTAGTTGATCAGCCCGGCGCTGGGGGTGACGCCATCGGCGCCGACCGGATTGCCGACCTGCAGCCACGGCCACCAGGACTGGCCGACGTAGTTGCCGACCACGCCGGTGCGGCTGCCGTCGCGATCGAACACCTGGCGGTTGCCGAGGATGTCGCGCCCGGCCTGCAGCAGCAGGTCGCCGGCGGCCTCGGCATTGGCCTGCGCGCTGACCACCTGGTCGGCGCTGCGGCTGGCGGCGTCGCCGCGCACGATGCGGATGTCGCTGTCGGCGGCGCTGTCGGCGGCGGGTTGGCCGGCGCTGTAGATGCTGGCCGGCGCGTCGGCGTCGGCGAACTGCAGGTCGCGCGCGGCGGCGATCTGGATGCTGCCGGTGCCGGTGCGCACCACGGTCGGCAGCACGACGTCCTTCTTGCCGCTTTCCTGGTAGCGCTGGTGGCCGTCGAGCACCACGTCGGCGTCGCTGCCGGCGCGCAGCGCATCGGGGCGGATGCCGGCGAAATCGGCGCCGGCGACGATGCGGTAGCGGCTGCTGTCGCCGCCGATCAGGCTGCTGGTGGCGAGCGGCAGCGGATTGCTGGCGTTGGCCTGCAGCGACGGGGTGTTGTGGGTGGCCGCCGGCAGCAGCGGGCCGAGCACCGGTGCGGCGGGCAGGGCCAGGGTGGCCAGGCCGAACACGCCGGCGTTGGACAGCTCGGTGTTGTAGGCGAACAGGTCGAGCAGATAGCTCTGGTAGCCGGCCAGGTAGGTGGAGTAGTCGGCGGGCGAGGTCGGCGCGCGCGGCGCCTGCGGCTGGTCGGGGTAGTCCTGGACCGGGTAGCCGTTGTCCGGCGAATAGCTGTAGATCACCCCTTCCAGCAGGCTCATCGGCAGGCCGCCCAGGTCGTGCGGCTGCTGCAGCATGTCCAGCAATTGCAGGTATTGCCCGTAATACTGCGCGGCCTGGTCGGGATCGCCGAGGTCCGACAGCGGCGCCGGGAGCAGGCCGTCGATGCTGATGAAGGCGTTGTTGAAGGCGTTGTCGAGCAGTGTCTGGTAGGCGTTGGCCGCGCCGCTGTAGGTGCCCTGCGGGCCGCCGCCGCCGAACGGATTGCGCAGCTGGTAGAAGCCGTCGCTGAGGCTGGCCTTGATGGTCACGCCGCCCTCGGCGCGCAGGGTCAGCACCGGCGCGTTGCCGTTGTAGCGGAAGTCCAGCTGGTCGCGGTTGGCGCCGGCGCCGAGGTTCCAGTTGCTCATCACCCGGATCTCGCCGCCGTTGATGGCCGGATCCGGATTGCGCAACTCGATGCCGGGGCGCGCGCGCAGGTTGGGCAGGTTGCTCAGGCGCGTTTCGAACGCGAAGCCGGGACGTTGCACGAAGCCCATCAGCGTGCCGGGCGTGCCGGCGCTGTCGTCGGCATAGCCGTAGAACTGGCGATGCGCGGCGTTGGCGCTGTCCGGGGTGAATGCGTAGCGGGTGAGGTAGTCGGCGACCTGCGCCGGCGTGGTGGGCGCCGCCACCGCGTTGCCGGCCAGGTCCGTCCAGCTGCCGGCCAGCAGCGCGCCCTGCGCGTCGTACCAGCCGGCCGGATCGACGATGCCGTCGAAGTGTTTGACCGGATCGGTGCTGGCGTCGGTGGTGCTCCACACCGCGTAGGCTTCCAGGCCCACTTCGCGCGCGCCGCGCACGCTGGCGCCGTTGGCCACGGTCACGTTGACCTCGCCGTCGGCGAGCAGCGGCGTGCGGATCTCGACGCTGCCGCCGGACAGGCCGCCGGCGCTGCCGCCGGAGACATCCAGCACCGCGCCGGCGCCGAGTGCGATGCTGCCGGCCGCGCCGGCCTGCACGTTCTGGTAGCCGTAGTCGGCGTTGAGGGTGCCGTCGTCGCGGCCGCTGCTGCCCAGCGTGATCGTGCCGCCGCGCTTGTCGGCGGCGCTGCCGCGGGCCAGCAGCTGGCCGTCGATCGCCACGCCGTGACGGCCCCACAGTGCGATGCTGCCGCCCTGCGTGCCGGAGGCGTCGATGCTGCCGGCGATGCCGATGTTGCCGTTCGCCGCATCGCGGCCGCTGGCGTCGGCGCCGCCGTCGGCGGTCAGGGTCACCGCGTCGGCGCGCAGCGTGTTGCCGGCCGACAGCAGCAGGTTGCCGCTGCGCGCATGCAGGTCGATGGCGCCGTCGAAGCCGCCGCCGGCCAGCTGCGCCGCCAGCGGATCCAGCACGATCGCGCTGCCCGAATCGAGCAGGAAGCGCCCGCCGCGGCCCTGCGCGGCGTGGCCGTCGAGGGTGCCGGGCAAGGTCACCTTGCCTTGCGCCGCCGACAGGTTGACGCTGCCGGCATCGGCATTGCCCACGGCCGACACGGCGATGCGGGTGGTGGCATCGGCGCGCACGTCGCCGGCCATGGCCTGCAGCGTGACCGTGCCGCCTTGGGTCGGCTTGGTGGTGTCGAAGAACGTGCTGGCCACGCCGGACGCATCCAGCGTGGCGCCATCGTGCAGGCGCACCGCGCCTTCGCTGCTGCGCAGGACGATGCCGCCGGAATTGGCGCGGATCAGTCCGTTGCTGTCGATGCTGGCGCCGACCAGCGTCACCCGACCGCCCAGCGGTTGCGCCGCGTTGACGCTGCCGCCGCTGCCTTGCAGGCGCAGCGCGCCGCCGGTGCGCAGGGTCTGGTCGGCACCGGCGTCGGCCAGCAGCAGTGGGGTGCGCAGGTCCACGTCGCGCGTGCCGAAATCGAACTGACCACGGTCGCGCACGTACAGCGTCTGCGCCGCATCCACCGCGACCGCGCCGAACCCGGTCAGCTGTTTGTCGCTGCCGGCGAAGGCGACTTCGCGCCCTTGCAGGTGCAGCAGGCCGTCGCCGGACACGGTGTCGGCCGGTGCCGCGCTGGCGCCCTGGTTGGACAGGGTCAGCTGATCGGCGCTCAGGCTGACGTTGCGGCCGTCGCCGACGAAGCGGCCGGCACTGAGGGTGAGCGCATTGCTCACGCGCAGGTCCAGGCCGCCGGCGAAGTCCATGTCGCCGTAGCTGTGCAGGTTGACCTGCTTCGCCTGCGCGAACTGGGCCAGGCTGCCGGCGCCCAGCACCAGCCCGTCGGCATCGCCGCTGGCCGCCTGCGCGTCCAGCCGCACGTGGCCGGCGCTGGCATCGATGCGCTGGCCGCGCAACAGCGCGCCGGCATCGATCGCGCTGTCGCCGGTGGAATCCAGGCTCAGTGCCGCGCCGCCGTCGAGCAGCGCGCCTGCGCCGATCTGCAGCCGTGCGCGCGCCTGCGTCGCCTCCGGCACGTTCGCCCGTTCGATCGTGGCCGCGCCGAGGCTGGACAGGCGCACCAGCGTGCCGTCGCCGCTGCTGCCGCCGTCCTCGCCGATCAGCAGCGTGGCGGCCGCGCGATCGCCGCTGCCGCCCTGGGCCCGCAGCACGCTGTCGGCGTCCACGCGCAGGCCGCCGTCGGCAGCGTCGCTGGCGGCGGTCGCCAACAGCAGTTCCGGCGCTTGCAGCGCGCTGCCGGCGTCGTTGCTGACCCGCAACTGTTGCGAGGTGACCTGCAGGCGGGTGCCGTCGGCGCTCTGCTCGCGGGTACCGCCGAGCAGCAGGCTGCCGGCATTCATCGCGTTGAGCGCGCTCGCCTCCACGCCGACATAGCCGGCCGCGGCGGTCTGGCCGGTGCCGAGCACCTGCAGCGCGCGCGCGGCGATATCGATCTGCGCGGCGTTGCCGCCGCTGGCCGCGGCGGTGTTCAACGTCGCACCCAGGCGCAGCGCGTCGCCGGCGACGAGGATCAGTTGCCCGCCGTCGCGCGGCAGTTGCGGCGTCGCGTTGCCGGTGCCGGCCGCCTGCGCGGCGAAGAACGCATTGGCGCCGGTGCGGGTGTAGTCCGAGTACTGGCCCCAGGTCGCCGCCGACTGCACGTCGAACAGCTGGCTGCGCGCGCTGCGGGTGCCGCTCAGGGTATCGACCAGATAGCCGGCGACCACCGCGGTGCCGTCGGCCGCGACCAGGTTCTGCGCGGCGGTGGCGTCGGTGCTGCCGCTGCGCGCCACCACCCGGTAGGCGCCGGGCAGGGTGGCGTACTTGGCCGGCAGCAGCGTGTAGTCGCCATCGGCCAGGCCGGGCACGCCGCTCAGATGCACGGCGCTGCCGAGTGCAGGCGTGCCGCCCTTCTGTTCGAACGCCGCGTCGCTGGCGGCGACCGGTGTCTGCACCCCGGGCACGATCGCGTAGACCGTGCGGCCGTCCGCGTACAGCGGCACCTGGGTGGCGTTGCCGCTGGCATAGCTGGTGTTGGTCGAGGACAGCAGGTCGCGGCTACCGCCGGTGCCGGGCACCCACTCGCTGGCCTGCAGGTCGCCGCCGCCGGACAGGTCCACGCGTGCGCCGGGCGCCAGCGCGACGCTGTCGGCGTCCAGCCGGATCTGCTTCTGTGGCGGTGCGCTCAGCGCGGTGCTGCTGCCTTGCGTGCTGCCGTCGTAGCGCCACTGCGAACCGTCCACGGTGCTGCCGTACGGCAGGGTCGCGCCTTCCAGCGACACCGAGGTGAGGCTGCCGGCACCGAGGCTGACCTCCAGCGTCGGCGTCAACGTGCGAGTGCCGAACACCGCGCGTGTGGCCGTGTCGTCGAGCGCGCCCACACCGAGCAGCAGCCGCCCGCTTGGTGCGCGCAGGCGTCCGTCCTGCGCGATGCGGGTGGCATCCAGCGCCAGGGTACCACCGGCCGACAGCGGCAGCGCCGGCGCGTCCCCCTGGGCCTGGATGCGGACGCGGGTCTCGGCGCGGCTGCCGTCGCTGCCGAGCGCGCCGAGCGCGCGCACCAGGAAGGTCTCGCCGCTGGCCGGATACAGCTGCGCGGCGCTGAAGGTCAGATTGCCGGCGGTCAGCAGTTCGCCTGCGCGCGGCGTGGCGATGCCGTTGGCGTCGAGCAGATAGGCATAGGCGGCGGGCGTGTGGAACCGCACTGCGCCGCTGCTGGACAGGCGCGCCTCGCCGACCCCGTCCAGCGCGAACTGGCCGCCGAGATCGATCTGCGCGGCGTTCACCGTCAGCGTGGTGGCGCCGGGCGCCTGCGGTTCGGCCAGCACTGCGGCCGGGCTGTTCGGCGACTGCCACCCGTTGAGGCCGACGTAGGCGGCGCTCAGGCTGACCTGGCCGCTGTCGGCCAGGCTGCCGAAACCGGTCGCATCGCTCGCCAGCAGCGCATAGCGCGGTGCGTTGAACACCAGCGCGCGGGCCAGCGACAGCGCGACGTCGCCGGCGAAACCGACCGCCACCTGCGGGCGCAACGTGCCGGTCGGCGACTGGTCGCCGACCAGCAGGGTGTCGATGCCGCTGCCGCTCAGGCGATCGGCGGCGAAGTACAGCGGGCCGGGCGTGGCGGTGGCGTTCGGCAACGGCGCGCCGGACTGCGCGCCCTGCGGCAGGCGGCTGTCGTGCTGGGTGAAGATCACGCCGCTCGGACCGGGCAATACCTGGTTGCTGCCGTCGACCAGGTTCAGCGGCAGCAAGGCCAGGGTGCCGCCGCGGTCCTGCGCGCTGCCGCCGCCAGCGTGGAGGCTGCCGTCGAAGTACAGGCCGGTGCTGGCGGCCAGGTCCAGGCGCCCGCCGGCGCTGCCCACGGGCTGCGCCTGCAGCGTGTCGCCGCCGCCGATGATGGGCTTGCCGCTGGGCAGGTCCAGCACCGCGCTGGTGCCGGACAGGTCCAGCTGCGCGCCGGCGGCGACCACGATCGCGCCGCTGTCGTTGCTGAGGGTGATGTGGCCGCCGTCGAGCACGCGTCCGCTGCGCGGCCGCACCAGGCCGCTGGCGCCGGGCTGCAGCGCGGCCTGCGGATCGAGCAGGGCGATGCCGGAGACATCCAGGCGGCTGTTGGCGCCCAGCCACAGCGCCTTGCCCGCCGCCGCATACGCCGGGCCGCGGTCCACGTCAGGCGCCGCGGACAGGCCCGAGTCGCGCGAGGTGTCGCCGGAGATGGCGATGCTGCCGCCCTGCGCCTGGATGCTGCCCAGCACCTCGACCTGGCCACGTCCGCCGATGCGCACGTTGGCGCCCGGATCCAGCAGCAGCTGCGTGCCTTCGTCGAGTAGCACTCGCCCCGTGGCGCCGCTCAGGCTGGGATTGCCGGCGACACGGCCGAGGAAGTCGCCACCGCGCAGCGCGAAATCGGTGGCGGGACGATAGAACGGATCCAGCTGGCCAAGCGTGGCGTAGCCATTGCCGCCGGCCTGCGCCGCACCCGCGACCACGTCGCTGCCGCTGGCGGCGCCGCGCAGCGCCTGCAGGTTCGGGAGCAGGTTGCGCTGGCTCACCCGCAGCTGGGTGCCGGCGACGAGGGTGGCGTCCTGCTCGGCGGCCAGGTCGTAGCTGCCGAAGCTGTTGTCGGCGAAGAAACCGGCATCCAGGTGCAGCACGCGCGCATCGCTTGGCGCGCTGCCGCCGATCTGCACGCCGAAGGCGCGCAGGCTCAGTGTGCCGCCGCCGGCGAAGTTGTCCGCGCGCAGATTGGCCGGGTCGAACTGCAGCAGCCCGGCGCCGTCGGCGACCGGGTTGTTGGCGGTGTAGGTGGGCGCGCCGGAACTCTCGTTGGATGGGCGCACGTAGGTATGCAGCGCGATGTCGCCGCCATGGCCGAGCGGCCGCCCGTCGCGCATCGCCAGCGCGCCGTCGGCATCGACGTAGCCGCCGCTGGAGGCGTCGAGCACGGCGCTGGGAGCGATTCGCAACGATGCGCTCTGGTCGACGTTCTGGCCGGTGGTCGCGTCGGTGAGCCGTGCCTGCAGCGCATCGAGGGCGATGCTGCCGCCATCGACGAAGGCGCTGCCCTGCGGAGCGTTGCCGAAGCGGCGGTCGTCGTTGATCCAGCGCCCGCTCACGTCCAGCCGCGCGCCGCCGCCCAGCAGCAGGTCGCCGTGGCCGAGCGACTGCTGTGTGTTGCCGACTTGCCGCGGATCCTGCACGTAGGCGAAGCCGCCGCTGCTCTGCAGCGCGATCTTGCCGGCGTGCGCGGTCAGCGTGCCGTCGATCTGCAGGCGCTGCGCCTGCAGCGAAATCGCGCCGCCGTCGGCGACCTGCAGCGCCGCGTCGGCGGCGACCTCGATCACCGGCGCGTTGCCGATGGTCAGCGTCTGCAATCCGCTGCCGTTGACCATCCGCGTGGACAGCTGCGACCAGAACAGCGCATTGTCGCGGTCCTGCGCCGAGGCTGCGCTGCCCGGCAACGCATCGGCGCGCGTCCCGAGCGTCAGCCCCTGCGGCAGCGCCGTGGCGTCGTCGACGATGCGCCAGCTGCGTTGCTCGCGGCTGATGTCGCCGTTGACCGACAGGCCGATCGTCGCGTTGTACAGGCCCACATCGCTGTCGATGCGCAGCGTGCCGCCCTGCGGCACGCTGCCGTTGCCGATCTGGTAGCGCCCGGCGAGCGCCTGCGCGGACAGATCGCCGGCGAGCAGCGCCACGCCCGGTTGCTGTCCGCTACCGCTGGAATGGCGGCCGAGTTCGATGTTCAGCGCCCCGGTGTCGCCGCCCTGCAGATAGTCGCTCTCGTAGTAGCGGCGGCTGCCCAGTAATGGATTTTTGAACTGTTCGCTCACGCCCCAGCGCGTGTGCGCGACGGTCTGCGTGCCGGCCACGCCCAGGTAGCGCATGGACGGGTCGGCGCTGGCCAGGTCGTACAGGCGGCCGTCGGCACCGAGCAGGCGCGGCGTTTCGACCATGCCGCCGAGCATGTGCACGTAGCCGCCGTCCATGTTCACCTGCGCGCCGGGCGCGATCACCAGGTCGCGCGCGCCGATATTGATGGTGCCGCCGTCGAGCAGCATTTCGTCGATCGTGCGCGGTACCTGATCGACATAGCCCTGCGCGTTCAGCAGCGGGCTGCCGACCCAGGCCTGGCCGTCGTCGCGCACACCGCTGGCGCGGCGATCGAATTGCAGCGACTGGCGGAACAGCGCGCCGTCGCGTTGCAGCGGCGCGTCGGCCAGTTCGTTCTGGCCCACGCGCGGGATCTGGATCAGGTTGCTGCTCATCGCCTGTCGCACGTCGGCGATGCCGGACACATTGAGCTGCGCGCCGCTATCGATCATCAGCCGGTTGTTGAGTGGGGAGCGACCCTGCAGCCGCGTCGTCTCGCTTCCCAGGCCGATCAGGTTCACGGTGCCGCCCGGGGCGAAGGTGAGCGACTGCTCGCGCAACTGCACCTGGGCGCCCGCCAGGATCATCTGCGGACCGAGGAAGGCCAGATCGGCGGCGCTGCTGGAGGTGGTGGTTTCGCCATCGTGCTCGGGCAAGGTGGCGGTGACCGAACCGGGCGCCAGTTCCAGCGCACCGCCCCTGTAGTTGGCCAGCGCATCGCCGCCTGAGGTGCTGTCCTGGTTGATCGCCAGCAGCATCACGCTGCCCGGGCGGCTGATGCTGGTGCTGGCCTGGACCAGGCCGCGCTGCTGCACGCTGTAGCCGGCCAGCGTCGCGTTGCCGCGGGTCGCCGCGATCGTGCCGCTGTTGACCAGCGAACCGATTGCGGAGCTGTCGCTGCCGGTCGGCGAGAAAAAGCCGCTGAAGCCCAGCGGCATGGTGTTGCCGCTGCTGGTGCCGAGCAGGGTCTGCAGCTCCTGCGACTGCCGCAGCCCCAGCACCGCCGCCAGCAGCGCCTGCCCGTCCTGCGCGGTCACCGTGCCGGCATTGCCGACGTTCGGCGCGGCGATCAGGGTATAGCCCTGGCTGCCGCTGGCGATGCGCGCGCCGCTGTCGATCTGGATGTCGCCCGGGGTCTGTCCGGCGGCCATGCTGTCCAGTCCGGTCAGCACCGTGCCGCTCTGCCCGCTGCTGCCGAACAGGCCGCGGGCGAGGAAGGTCTGGTCGCTGAGCGCGCGATTGCTGTCGAACAGATCCAGCGACGACACCAGCAGCGAATGCACGTTGACCTGGCTGGCGCCGCCGAACAGCACGCCGTTGCGATTGAGCAGGTAGACCTGGCCGGGCGCCTGGATGCGGCCCAGGATCCTGCTTGGCGCCGCGCCCGGGTCGTTGACCCGGTTCAGCGCGATCCACTGCGCCGCGTCGCTGCCGCCGGCCGACTGGTCGAACTGCAGCACGGTGCGGCTGCCGACGTTAAACGTCTCCCAATTGAGGATTGCCTTCTTCTGGGTCTGCTGGATGGTGACCTGGGTGTCGCCGCCGACCGTCTGCTGGGTCGGCGCGCGCGCGCCCAGCCAGACGTTGCGCTGGCCCAGGCGCGGATCGTCGCTGCGCACCGCGCCCGGATCGATGACTGCGCCGTCGGGCAGTTGCAGGCCGCCCTTGCCGAGACCATCGGGGACCATGCCGGCTTGCGCTGCCTGCGCCGCGGCGCGCGCGGCGGCCTGGGTCGCGTCCAGGGCCTGGCGAGCCTGCGCGGCGCGCTGGAACGCCTGCAGCGAGGTCTGCGCCAGCTTGCTGGCCGCCGCCGATTGCAGGCCCTGCTGCTGCGCCGCGGCCGCGGCCTGCGCGCCAGGATCGGCGCCGCGGCGCACGAACGGGCTGCTCTGCGCCTGGCTGCGGCCGACCAGGGCGGCCGAGATCGCCACGCTTAGCACCAGCAGGCGAAGGGGACGGCGGGTGCGGCGGCGGGTGCGGGGCATGGCGGCGATCTCGGTAGCGGCGCGTCAGCGCGCCGGAGCGAACGGAGTGGGGAGGTAGCGCGGCTGCGGCCGCTGCGGCACCAGCGAGCGGCCGTAGGCATCGCCGTAGCGCTGGCGCAGCGCCGCCGGCGTGGGTTGCCCGCGTTGCAGCGGATCCAGCGTGGTCGCGGCGGCGGCCAGCGGCGAGGCGCCGGGGCGGGCGCTGGCGGCCGCGGCGCGCAGCGTCTGGTTGAGGCAGTCCAGGTGGCCGGCGACGTCCTCGCCGATCCGCACCTGCACGCATGGCGCAGTCGCCGCGGGTGTGGTTGGCGCGGCGTGCGCGTGCAGTGCCAGCGCGGCCAGCGCGAGCGATGCCAGCGCGGCGCCGCGGCGGTTCATTGGGGGGTGTCCTGCAGTGCCGTGGCCGTCGCGGTGGTCGCGGTGGCGCCAGCGCAGGCCTGGGTCTGCGCGTGCTGTTCGGCCAGGCGGTCTTCCAGGGCGCGCACGCGGTTCTCGCGGGTCACCCGGGCCATGCCCAACATCTCGCGGCCGTGGCTGCGCACGAAGCGCACGAACGCCGGGTCGCGGTACAGCGCGGCCAGTTCGCGCGCGGTGGCGTACAAGGCCTCGCTGCCGGTGGCGCACTGCGCCATCCGCGCGCGCTGGCGCTGCAGTTCCGCCTCCAGCGTCGCCTGCGTCTGCGCCTGCTGCGCTGCGGCCTGCGCGATCCTGGCCTGCGCCTGCTGCTGTTCGCGCTGTTGCGCCAGTGCCGCGTCGCGTTCGCGCTGCGCCTGTTGCAGTTGCCGCTGCAGCGCGGCCGCGCGGCCCGGATCGGCGCTTGCGGCGCGTGGCGTTGGCGTTGGCGTTGGCGCGGCGCGCAGCGCATCGCGCTCGCGTTCGGCGGCGGCGGTGGCCAGCTGCTGCTGCACCAGGTCCGCTTCGGCCTTGCGCAGGCGTGTGCCGGTCTCGCGCAGCGCTTCGCGCAATCGCGTCTCGGTGCTGTCCTGGGCGTGCAGCGGGGCGGCGGCGAGCAGCGTCGCCGCCAGCATGCCGCAGGCCAGGGAGGAGGGAAGGCGGAGCATGCTCAGAACTCCGTGCCGAGGTCGAGCTGCAGCAGGTCCACCGCGAACGGCGCGCCGGAGATCTCGTTGGCGCTGAGCCAGCGCAGGCCGACCCAGGTGTTGCGCGCCAGCGCATAGTTGCCGCCGACGATCAGCCCGCGCGCATTGGTGCCGCCCAGGTGGAAATCCGAATCGGTGAAGCCGTCCGGCACCGCGTCCGATTCCAGATACTTGTAGCCGACGCTGAAGTTCCAGTCGCCAGGCTTGACCGGTTTGGGCTGGCCGATGGTGAAATTGAGGTAGTAGCCCATGTCGCCGCCATCGAACACGCCCTGGTCGCCGAGGTTGTTGACCGGGCCGAGCGAGCGCACGCGTGCGGCATTGTAGCGGGTGTTCTTGACCACGTCGGCCTCGACCAGCACCGCGACCGGGGCGAACTGGTCCAGCTGCAGCTGCGCATGCAGGTCGGCCACGCCGAACTTGCTGGCATAGCCGTAGTACTGCAGTTGCGGGCCATTGGGGTTGGCGGGATCGGCGACGATGTCGCGCAGCGCGAACAAGGTGTTGCCGAACTGCTGGAACTGCGGCCGCGCACCATCGGTGTCGCAGCTGTCGGCCGAGGTCGGCGCCAGGCACGGCGACGAGCGCTTGCCCTCGAACTGGTCGTACTGGAAGTAGCCCAGGCCCACGCGCAGCGCCATGGCGTCGGCGAAGCGCCACTGCATGCCCAACTGCGCGCCGTACATCCACTTGTCGCGGCTGCGGGTCTTGCTGGTGCTGGTGGAACCGAAATCGAACTCGGTGTTGTAGACCGGGAACAGGCCGGCGCTGATCCACGGTGCGAACTCCGCATCGGCGTCGGCCAGGTCGTAGCGCGCGGCCACGCCGTCGAAGTTGAGGTCGTTGTCGAAGACCAGCTCGCTGCTCCAGAACGGATTGGCGAAGCGGCCGAAGGACAGGGTCAAGGCGTCGATCGGTGTCAGCTGCAGTGCGGCGCGGTCCAGCCACAGCGAATACTTGGACAGGTTGCCGTTGCCGCCCAGGGTCTGGTTGGTGGACACCGGGCTGCGGTCGCTGCCGGTGGCCAGGCGCAGGTCGGCCTGCACCCAGTCGGCGATCTGCGCGCTCACCCCGAGCCGCGCACGCACGCGCATGCGGCTGCGGTTCTGCGTGGTGTTGAGGAACGGGGCGTTGTTGCTGCCCACCGTATCGAAGCCGGAGCCGGCATTGATGGCGCCGAAGTTGGGGAAGGCCGCGTAGTTGTCGTCGGCGTTGAACACGCCTTCGCCGCGCACCCGCAGGTCGCCGTACACGCGCACGCGCTGGGTCCATTCCGGCAACGCGCCGGGGGCGGCCCAGCCTTCGGACTTGGCCTGCGCGGTGACTTCGGCGCGCAGCTCGTCCTTGATCTGCTGGCGCACCGGCTCGGGCACATACGGCACCACCACCGCGCCGGGCTGGGTCTTGTACGCCGCGGCGCCGGCCAGCGCCGGTGCAGGCGCGGGTGCGGCGGTGGTGGAGGCTTCGCGGATCAGGTCGTCGGCCTGGGCGCGGGTCATCACGCCCTTGGCGACCAGCAGGTCGATCAAGCGCAGCGTGACCTGCGGGTTGATCTGCGCCGGGTCGATCGCGGGCGCCGCGGACTGGGCCATGGCCGCGGCCGGCGCCAGCAGCAATGCCAGCAGCGCCAGGCGCAGCCGGGACGGACGGTGGAGAGGAGACGGAGTGGTCATGCGGGAGTCCTTGATGCGAAACGCGGCGTCAGCCCGGCGCCAGCGCGCCGATGCGCAACTGGATGGGTTGGGGAAGGGAGGCGGGCGGCGGCTGCGGCAGCGGCTGGTCCTGCAGCGCGCGCACGATCGCCGCGTCCAGTTCCGGCTTGCCGGCCGAGGTGAGGATCTGCAGGCGGCCGATGCTGCCGTCCGGGTTCAGCCACAGCGCCACGGTGGCGCTGTAGCGGCCCTTGCGGGTGCGTTCGTCGCGCTGCAGCAGCTGCTGCACCGCGCGCTGCACGCTGGCCGCATAGCTGCCGAACGGGCTGCCACCGCCGCCCTTGCCGCCGATGCGGGTGCCGCCGCCGTTGCCGGCCTGCAGGCCGAAGGCGTTGTCGCCGGGACCGGCCGGCGCGGTCAGCGGGTCGCCCGGCGGGGTGGGCTCGGCATCCGGCTTGGGTTGTGGCGTTGGCTCGGCGGCTTGCAAGGGCTGCGGCCGTTCTTGCGGCTTGGGCGGCTGCGGATCGGGTTTGGGCGGCGGCGGAGGCGGCGGGGGCGGCAGCATCACCTGGGTGATGCGCGGCGGTTGCGCGCGCGCCGGCGTCGCCTGCTGCGGGCGCAGCAGCAGCGAGACCAGCCAGCCGAGCAGCAGCAGCGCGAGCAACGCGGCGCCGACTTTCAGCCAGCGCCGCGGCGGCTCGGTGTACTGCAGGGGATCCATCGTGTTCACTCAGCCGGCCGCCGGGCGTTGCGTGGCCAGACCGATCGAGGCGATGCCGAGCCGGCTGCACAGGTCCAGCACCGCCATCACTTTCTCGTACTGCACTGTGCGATCGCCGCGCAGCATCACCGGCAACTCGGCATCGCTGGCCAGCGCGTTGCGTAGCTGCTGTTCCAATTCGACCATGCTCACCGGCACCGCGTCCAGGCTGACCTGGCCGTTGTTGTCGATCGCGATGACCTTGGTCTTGGGCTCGGACAGCGGCTTGGCCGCGCTGGCCTTGGGCAGTTCGACCTTGATGCCCTGCACCGCGGCGGTGGTCATGATGATGAAGATCACCAGCAGCACGTACGCCAGATCCAGCATCGGCGTGATGTTGATGTCGTCGTAGGGCTTCTTGCCTTGGACCTTCATCGGCTCAGCCTCCGCCCGTGCGGACCGGTGCGTCGCCGGCATAGTCTTCGGCGATGCGCTTTTCCAGTTCGTCGACGAACACCTGCATGTCCGCCGAGACCGCTTCGGCCTGGCTGAGCAGGTAGTTGTAGCCGAACAGCGCCGGGATCGCGACGGCCAGGCCGGCCACCGTGGCCAGCAGCGCGGCGGCGATGCCGGGCGCGATCGCATTGATGTTGACGTCGCCGGCGGCGGCCACCGCGGCGAAGGTGATCATGACCCCGACCACGGTGCCGAGCAGGCCCAGGAACGGGCCGCCGGAAATGGCGATGGTCAGCAGCACCATGCTTTTGTGGATGCGCTGGCCTTCGCGCACCGCGGCCGCATCCAGCGCCGAGCGGATCGCGGCGATCGACTGCGGACGCACGACAGTGGTGCCGCTGGCCTGCAGGCGTTCGCGCAGCTCCTGCTGGCCGACCTGCAGCAGCCGCGCCAGGTTGGAGCGCACGCCGGCGGTCGTGCCGAGCTGCTGCCAGTGCGGCGCGTGCAGCGGATGCGCGGCCACCTGCTGGCGGTAGGCATGCAGGAAACGCGCGTTGGCGCCGGCGGTGGCGTTGAGGTACAGGCCCTTGCGCACCATCACCCACCAGCTGATCAGCGCCATCACCCCCAGGATCCCGATCACCGCCCACGCATCCGGGGTCAGCGCGGCGATCAGGATGCCGAAGTAGTTGTGGCCGGCATCGCCGGAATGCTGTTCGACCGGATCGAAGCGCAGCAGCCGCGCATCCACGCCCTGGCTGCGCGCCGCCGCTTCGATCGCGCCGATCGCGCGCGCGTTCCTGGCGATTTCGACCTCGTCGAGCAGGCCGATGAAGTTCGGCCGCGCCGCGCCGGGCTCGCCGCCGAGCAGCAGGCCGCCGCTGCTGGCTGGCAATGCCACCGCGGTTTCGCCGGCGGGCTGGCCGTTGACGAACAGGGTCGCGGTCTTGCCGTCGCTGCGCAGCGCCACATGCGCCCAGGCATCGGTCGGCAGCGCGGTGGTCGCGGCGATCTGCGCGGTCGCGCCGAACTCGGCCAGGACGCGGCCTTCGTCCAGGCGCAGGGTGAGCACGCCGGGCAGCGCCAGCAGCACGCCCGACCCAGTGGCGCTGGCCGGCTTGGCCCACAGCGACACGGTCGCCGGCTGCGCTGCCGGCCAGTTCAACGAGGCCGAGGCCGGCACCGTCACCGGCGCGCGGCCGTCCATGCGCAGGCCGGCGCCGATCAGCGCGGCGTCGGCCAGAGGCGGCGCCGTGGCGGCGTTGTTGGCGTAGGCGGTGCTGTCGGCGCCGGCGGCTTGCGCGCTGGCGAAGTGGTAGACCGCCACGGTGTCGGCATCGTAGCTGCCCTTGGCGTCGCTGCCGCCGCTGGCTTCGGGATTGCCGAAGTAGACGTACAACGGCGTGCTCGCATTGGCCGGCAGGTCGGGCAGATCGACCCAGGCCAGCGCCACCTGGTCGACCAGGCCGTCGTACTTCTCGAAGTGGTACTTCAGCGGCGTGTGGTCGTCGCCGGCGACGAAACGCACGTCGCTGCCGTCGGCCTTGGCATCGGCGAAATTGAAGTTGCCCGTGTGCAGGCGCACCAGCACCTGGGTGCGCCCGGACAGCTGGCTCAGCGCCGCACCGGTGGACGTGGTGTCCAGGGTGAGCTTGGCCCGATAGTTCCACTTGCCGTCCCACCATGTCGCCGCCATCGCCGGCAACGCGAGCAGCAACAACCCCAGCAGCACGAAAATACGTAGTCTGATCACGATCTACCCCGATTGATGTTTGAACGACGCCGGCGTCAGAACTCGCTCCACAGCCGGAACAGCACGTTGATGTCTTTCTGCTTGTGCCCGCCGGGGCTGGACAGCGGCGCAGCCACTTCCAGCGCACCGTTGAGATGCGCGAATGCCTTGAAGGCCGCGCCCAGTCCGGTCGAAACCAGGGTTTCGCTGACCGACTGCTCGGGCAGCGGGTCGTGGATGCGCGCATAGCCGGCGTCGACGAACGCGTGCACGCGCGCTTCCTGCACCATGCGCCCGGCCGCGGAGGCGAACGAGGGACTGCGCAGTTCGAACTGGCCGGCGGCGCCGTAGTCGCCCAGCGCCTGGCTTTCGCTGTAGCCGCGCACGCTGTCCATACCGCCGATGCTGAATTGCTCGTTGCTGATCAGCGGTTCGGACGCCAGCTGGGTCTGCAGCCGCGCATACCACTGGTAGTCGCCGCCGAAGCTGCGCGTGCGCGAGGCGTCGGTGCGCAGGTGGAAGAAATTGGAACGCGCCTTGTAGCGCTTGATGTCGAAGCGCGCGCTGTCGTCGCCGACGCCGCGCACGTTCATCGTCGCGGTCAGCTCCAGCGTGTCGGTGCCGCGCGGCTGGCTCCAGGTGGCGTTGTAGGCGGCGCTGAGCGGCAGGTAGCGGATCGGCGCGGAGCTGCGGTCGCCGCCGAACAGGGTGTCTTCCTTGAAGTCCTTGTAGTCGGCGCCGATGCTCAGGCTATGGAAGAAACCGGCAGCGGCTGGCAGCGCACGGATCAGGCGCAGGCCGGACAGGCTGCCGTTGCCGATCACGTTGAAGCCGCCGATCGCGGCGATCTCGCTGTCGCTGCGCACCGTGTAGCCGAGCAGCGACCACGGCGATGCGCCGAAACGCGCCAGGTACGAGGCGGAAAAGACCCGTGCATCGGACGGCTGCTGCGGTGCGGTCTGCGCCGAGAAGGTCAGGCTGTGGCCGCGTTGCCACAGATTGTCGTAGCGCACCGAACCGCTCAGCCGCAGTTCCGAGGTGTTGGCGCTGTTGCGGTTGTTGAGTTCCAGGCTGCCGTGCAGCGGCAGCGTGTCCTCCACGTTCAAGTCCACGTCCACCGTGTTCGGCTGCATGCCGGGTTTGACGTCGGGAGTGACGCGGCGATCCGGCCACTGGTTCAGCGCGACGATGTCGCGCTGCACGGCGTTGAAGTCGGGCACGGTGCCTTCCTGCAGCGACGGCGCGCTGTCGGCGATCGCATCGGGAGAAAAATAATCGGCGCCATTCACCCGCAGCCGGCCGATACGCTGCTCGCTCACCTGCAGCGTGACCAGCCCATTGCCGGCATCCTGTTCGGGAATGCTCACCGCCACCGTGGCCAGGCCCTTGCCGGCGTACAGCGTCTGCAACGCGGCACGCGCCGCTTCCACATCGGCCTCGCTGCGCTGCGGGCCGAGGAACGGATACACCGCGCGCTCGATCTCCGTTGCGCTCAATTCGCTGTTGCCGACCACCTGGTAGGCCATCACGTCGAAACGCGCGGTCGGCGCGTCTGCGGCGAAGGCGCACGGCACGCTGCACACGGCCATGCCGAGCGCTGCGAAGATTCGCAACTCCATCTGAAAATATCCCCTGACTTCGGCGCGCGGCGCGATGCCGCCTAGGAAGACCGCTTCAATGCGGCGAGGACCATAGGGGCGCAAAATGACTATCCGCGAACGCTTTTATGACGGCGCAGGTAAAGTTTCTGCCACAAATACTATGCAAATGACGAAAGCGGAAACATGAATGCGGGATGCATCGTCATCTGCATCGCGCAGCGCGAAGCACGGCGTGATCGAACGCCGAATTCGTCTTGAAATACTTCGAGCCGCCGCGTGGCCGGCGTCGGTGCGGCGCCATGGCGACTTGTCTACGAGATCGTCCGCGCGGCGGACGCGCCGCTACAACAATCCGTCGCGTTTGACCGCGAGATAGCGTTCCACCAGCGCGCCCGGCAGCTCCTCGCCGGTGACGTCGAGCACCATCACGCCGTGGCTGCGTAGCGCGTCGTGGGCGTCGCCGCGTTGTTGCAGATAGCGCGCCACCGCGCCTGCCTGCACCGCTTGCTGCAGGTCGTGCACGTCCTGCGCCAGCGCCTGGTCCAGCGCGCGTTCGCGCAGGCTGGCCACGCACACCAGATGCCGGCGCTGCAGCAGCCGCACCGCGGCGAGCAGGTCTTCGATGTCTTCGTCGCGCACGTTGCTGATCAGCATCACCAGCGAACGCCGACGCTGGCGCAGCGACAGTTCGGTCGCCGCGGCCAGGTAATCGGTGGCTACCGCCTGCGGCTGCAGGTCGTAGCTGGCGCGCAGCAGCGCATCGACCGTGCCCATGCCGCGCTGCGGCGCGACCCAGCGCGCGTCGCCGCCGCTGGCCATCAGCCCCACCGCATCGCCCTGGCGCAGCGCCAGGTACGACACCACCAGCGCGGCATTGAGCACGTGGTCGAAATGCGACAGGCCGCTTTCGCTGGCCATCATCCGCCGCCCGGTGTCGATCAGCATCAGCAGCTGCTGGTTCTTCTCGTCCTGGTATTCGCGCGAGATCAGCTTGCACGCGCGCGAGGTGGCCTTCCAGTCGATCTGGCGCAGGCTGTCGCCGACCCGGTATTCGCGCATCTGGTGGAAGTCGGTGCCTTCGCCGCGGCGCCGCTTCAGGTGCGCGCCGACCAGCCGCGAGGCCTGTTCGGCGCTGAACAGGGCGAAGCGGGTCAGCGGCGCGAAGTTCGGATACACGCGCACGGTCTGCGCCGCGCCGGCCACGCGCCGTTGCCGCCACAGGCGCCAGGCCGAGTGCAGGCGCAGGTGCGTGCCGGGAAAGTCGAAGCGGCCGCGCGCGGTCGGGCGCAGCCGGTAGCTGAGGCGGGTTTCGCTGGCGGCGGGCAGGGTCACGCGCCGCGGCAGGCCCTGCATCCACCAGCCGCCGGGCACCAGATCGAACACGTCCAGCGTCTGCCGTTGCGCGCTGTCGATGCGCAGCCCGGCCTCGCGCTCCACGCCCAGCGGCAAGGCTTCGGGCAATTCGCGGCGCAGCTGCGGGGTGGGGCTGCGCCACAGCCGCCACGCATCGAGCGCGGCGACCACCGCGATCGCCGCCCCCAGCGCCTGCCACGGCCACAGCGGCAGCAACTCCAGCGCCGTGGCCAGGCCGCACAGCGCCCACAGGCCGAGCAGGGCTAGCAGGGGCGGGGCGGGTCTCATGGGGGGCTCGCCGGGACTCGGGACTCGGGACTCGGGACCCGGAACAGCACGGCGCTGCGCGGAACGTAAGTGAAGCACCTGCCGCATGTCGCGTGCCATGCCTGCATACGATCAGCCGCGACCCAGCACCGAGTCCCGAGTCCCGAGTCCCCAGTCCCGAGCCTCATTTCCGCGGTGCCTCCACCTTCGCCAGCAGCGCGCCCAGCGCGTCGTCGGCGCTCTGGCCTTCGATCTGCAGTTCCGGGGCCAGCGCGATGCGGTGGCGCAGTGCCGGCTTGGCGATGTCGCGGATGTCGTCGGGGGTGACGAAGTCGCGGCCGGACAGCACCGCCTGCGCGCGCGCGGCGCGGATCAGCGCGATGCTGCCGCGCGGGCCGGCGCCGAGCGCGATGCCCGGCCAGCTGCGGGTGGCGGCGACGATGCGCACCGCGTAGTCGATCACCTGCGGGTCCACTGCGATCGCCGCGGTGCCCAGTTGCATCGCCACCACGTCTTCGGCGCTGAGCACGCGCGGCACCTGCGACAGGTCGAAGTCGCCGGCGCTGCGCCCGGTGGTGACCGCTTCCACCATGCGCTTTTCGTCTTCGAGCTGCGGATAGTCGATCAGGATCTTCAGCAGGAAGCGGTCCAGCTGCGCTTCCGGCAGCGGATAGGTGCCTTCCTGCTCGACCGGGTTCTGCGTGGCCAGGGCCAGGAACGGCGGCGCCAGCGGAAACGCTTTTCCCTCGATGGTGACCTGGCCTTCCTGCATCACTTCCAGCAGCGCCGACTGGGTCTTGGCCGGGGCGCGGTTGATCTCGTCGGCCAGCAGCAGGTGGGTGAACACCGGGCCGCGGCGGATCTTGAAGCTCTCGGTCTTGGGGTCGTACACGGCATGGCCGCTGACGTCGCTGGGCATCAGGTCGGGGGTGAACTGCACGCGTGCGTAGTTCAGTTCCAGCGCCTGCGCCAGCGCGCGCACCAGCAGGGTCTTGCCCAGCCCGGGCACGCCTTCGATCAGCACGTGGCCGCCGGCCAGCAGCGCGATCAGGATCTGCTCGAGCACCTCCGGCTGGCCGATGAAGGCCTGGCCGACCGCGTCGCGGATCGCCTCGACGCGTTCGATCAGGGCGGGGCCGGTGAGGGGGGCGACGGATTCGGCGGGGGCGGTGGTCATAACTGGTTTCTCATCTGGACGAGGAGGCGAATGCGATCGCGGAAGGCGGCGTGTTGTTTCGGCGCTGGCGCCTGCAGCGCCTGTTCGACCTGCGCTGGCGACAGGTTCAGGCGTTCGGCGATGGCCGCGGCCTGCGCAGGCCCCTGCAGCGCCGCGGCGAGCGGTGCGCGGCGCCGCAGCCGGGTCAGGAACGCCTGGCGCATCGCCGCGTACAGCAGCGCGGACTTGCCGTTGCGGAACAGGTGCTCGCCGCTGGCGCGCACGTGCTCCAGCAGCGAGCGGCGGTCGCCGGCCGGCGAGGCGCGCAGCGGACCGAAGCGCTGCATGCGCGACCAGAGCCAGGCCAGCAGCATCAACAGCGCCGGCACCCAGGCCGGCCAGCCGCGGGTGAACAGCGTGCGCCACAGCGACGGCAGTTCGGCGGAGTAGATCAGGTAGATGGTGCCGTGGCCGTAGTTGGGCGCCAGGATCTGCCGCGCCAGCAGGCGGTGCGGCACGTCGCGCAGGCCGCCCTGGCGGAAGAACGGCGAGTCCTCCATCGGCGACCCCTTGGTTTCGAGGGTCTTGCGCATGCGCGAATCCTCGTTCTGCAGGAAGTCCATCTCCGCCAGCACGTCGACGTTGCCGTCGCCGTACGGCAGGCGCGCGTAGGCGTAGTCCTCGTCGCTGCCCCACAGATTGCTCGCCGCGTCATAGTCGACCTGGAAACGCCGGCCGTTGCAGAACTCGCTGTGTTCGGGCTGCCCGGGAATGGCCAGTTTCAGGCAGGCGTCCGGCGTGCCGTCCTCCAGGCTGACATCGAGCGCATCGAAGATAGGCAGCGTGGTCTTGTCGTCGTCGCCGTCGGCCGCCGGCGTGCGCAGGATCAGGTGGCCGCCGCGCTCGACCCAGGCCAGCAGCGCATCGCTGTCGGGCTTGCTCAGCGCGCGCGGGTCGCCGAACAGCAGCACGCTGTCGTGCGACTGCAGGCGCATCGCCGCCAGGTCCAGGCGCTGCCGCGATTCGGCGCGCACGCCGTCGGCGCGCAGGGTCTGGCGCAACGCATACAGCGGGTTGTACGCGGCCTCGCCGCGCGGCGGCAGCGCCAGTTCGCGTTCGGCGCGTTCGTAGCGGCCCAGGAACCAGGCCGCCAGTACGCTGGTCACCAATAGCCCGAGCAGGAAGATCAGCGCATTGCGGGTGCCGCTGTTCATGCGCGCCACCGGTACTGCTGCTGCAGCTCGTCGAGCAAGCCGGCGAAGGCGTCGTCGTCGGGCAGACGCCCGGCATAGGCGGCGTATTGCCAGGTGCGCACCATGCGCGCGAACAGGCTGCGGTCGGCATCGTCCGACAGGCGCCTGGAGGCGCGCAGGCATTGCGCTTCGGTGGCGCCGGGCGGCAGCACCAGGTTGGCCCGTTCGCACACGGTCGCCACGCTGGCGCGATACAGCAGCGCCAGCGCGTCGCGCTGCCTGCCCTCGCGCCACAGCCGCCGCGCGAGGGTGGCGACGTCGTCCGGCAGCGGCTCGGCGCTCAGCACCGGCGCATGCGCCACCGGCGTCTCGACCGCGGCACGCTTGCGCACGCTGCCGCGCATCCACGGCAGCCAGTGCTTGGCGGTCAGCAGCAGGACCAGCACCAGCATGCCGGCCAGCAACCACATGCCCCATTCGCCGACGAACGCGAACACGGCCGCCAGGCTCGCCAGCAAGCCCTTGCCGAAGCGCGGATCGATCTTGTCCGGCTTGGGTTTCTCGTCGTCGTCGTTGCGGTCGCGCTTCTTCCAGTAGCCGATGCTGCGCTTGCCCGACAGCAGCGGATCCTGGTAGGCGCGGTCGGCGGCGCGGTCGAAGCGCGCGTCGGCGGCGGGCACGGTGTTGAAGATGTCGTCGAGCGCGGCAGGCTCGGCAGCGTCTTCGTCTTCGTCATCTCCATCGTCCTGAGCCTTGTGCGGATCGCCCATCGCGGTGCCGTCGTCCGCGGCGTTGGCGGCGTCGTGCGGCGCTTCCGTCGCCGGAGCGGGGACAGCGCATGCGGGTCGGCCGCGACCGGGCCTTCGCTGCCCGGCGCTGCGGTCTGCGCGCGCAACGCGGCGCCCGGTACGCCGAGCAGGACCAGGGCCAGCAGCAGCGGTGCGGCGCCGCCCAGCCGATCGCGCAGCCGGCGCAGCGCCATTTCCACGTCCCAGGCTTCGATCTCGGTGCGGCGGTTGAGGTACAGGCCGAAACCGGCGCCGACGAAGAACGGTTCGATCAGCGTCGTCGCCAACCAGCCGAAGGCGTTCAGGCCGACGTCGGCCCACACCGGGTTCTCATCGCCGATCAGCGCCCACGCCGCGCGCGCCGTTTCCGGCAGCAGGTCCACCGGCACGAACATCGCGATCGCGGCGATGCACGCCAGCAGCAGCATCGCCTCGAAATGCCAGCACACGCTGGCCAGCAGCAGCGCATGCCCGTACACCGCACCGCCCAGGGTGCGGCGGCGCTGCCGCTGCTGTTCGGCACTGGCCCCTTCCAGCAGCTCCAGCGGCATAAGCACCGTGCGCGCCGGGCTCAGCCGGCGCCAGGTCAGGTAGCCGAGCATCGGGCGCCAGCCCCAACCCAGCTGCGCGCGCAGCGTGTCGCGCACGCTTGGCACGTCGCCGAACACGCCGCGCGAGATCACGAACAGCGGGATCCGGTCCAGCACTGGTTTCAGCCACCACAACAGCAGCCCGGCCAGCCAGAGTTGGTCGATCGCCCAGGCGCCGAGATTGAGCAGCGCGAACAGCGGCACGCTGATCAGCAGCCACGGTTTCCAGATCGCGCCGGCATGGCGGCGCACCAGCGCGCTGCCCAGCTCCATCGCCTCCCAGGCCGAGCGTGCGCGCAGCACCACGTCCAGGCGCTCAATCCGCATCGCCGGCCTCCGCCATGCCGCGTCCGCCGCGCCACAGCCAGACCAGCACCAGCGTCCATAGCAGCCCGGACACGGTGTACTTCACTGCCGCCGGCAGCGCGCCGATCGAGGACCAGAACGCCTCGATGAAGGCGGCGACCAGCAGCATGAACGCCACGCCCAGGCACAGTTTGGCGCCGATGGTGCCGCCTTCGACCAGCGCATCGATGCGCCGGCGCCGGCCCGGCGCCAGCAGCTTCAAGCCCAGTTGCAGGCCGGCGCCGCCGGCGATCACGATCGCGGTCAGTTCGAACGGCGCATGCCCGGCGACGAAGCGCCAGAACGTCACGCCGTACCCGATCTGATGCAGGTGCCCGGCCACCGCGCCGATGGTGACGCCGTTGAACAACAGCACCAGCACCGTGCCGAGCCCGGCCAGCAGGCCGCTGGCGAAGGTGCGCAGGCCGATGCTGATGTTGTTCATGATGTAGTGGCCGAACATCTGCCAGTCGTCGCCGCTGTCGCGGCCGAGCTTGTGCGCGGCGGTGGCCGGGTCGTACATCCGTTCCATCTGCGCGATCTGCATGGGTTCCATCAAGCCGTGGATCAGTTCCGGCCGGTACTGCAGCAGCACGAAGATGGTGACCAGCGGCACCACGAACAGCGCCGTGGCCGCGGCCATGCAGCCGGCCTGGCTGCGCACCAGCTGCGGGAAATCGGCGAACAGGAACTCGGCCGCGCGCCGCCAGCGCGGCCGCGGCGGCCGGTACAGTTCGGTGTGGCCCTGTTGCATCAGTTGCTGCAGGCGCGCGGTGACCAGCGGGCTGTAGCCGCGCTTGCGGGCCAGCGCCAGCTGCTGGCACAGGCGCCGGTAGCGGGCGGGCATGTCTTCGTCGGCCAGGCGCCATGCGTGCGCGGCGCTGTCGGGCGCGCTCGCGTCCGCGCTCGCGGGGCGCTTGCGGCCGCGCGTGTGCAGCCAGGTCTCGAAGGCCTCCCACTCGTGCTGGTGGCGGGCGATGAACTGCTCCTGCCTCATCGCCGCCCCAGCAGCCAGTTGGCCATCGCATACAGCCGCAGCACGCCGGCCTGGCCGGGCGTCTGGGTCAACGGCAGCGCCAGCGTGGCCAGTTCCAACTGCCGCGCCGGGGCCAGCCGCGGCGCGCGCTCGGCGAAGGCGATCAACGCCGCCTGCTCGGCCGGCAACAGGCGGCACGGCGGCGCCACGGCGCTGGCGATCGGCGGCGGCGCCGCCGCGTGGCGCGGCGCCTGGTGGATCACCAGGGTGCCGGCGACCATGTCGCCCAGGCGCCGCGCATGCGCGTCGAACAGGCAGGCGATCAGGCCGATGGCGTAGCCGAACGGCAGCATGTCCACGGTGCGCAGCAGGTTGCGGGTGATCGCCGCCATCCACCCGGCCGGGGCGCCGTCGCGCGCGACCACGCGCAGGCCCAGCGCCTTCTTGCCCAGGGTCTGCCCGAACCAGCCTTCGAGCACGATCGGGTAGGCCCAGAACACCAGGAACATCGCCACCAGGTACAGGCCCTGGCCGAAGCCGCCGAGCGCGCCGAGCAGCATGCCCATCGCGGTCAGCACGGCGAAGCGCACCGCCAGGTCGATCAGCCAGGCCAGCGCGCGCGGCACCGCGCCGGCGGCCGGCAACTGCAGCGGCACGCCTTCGGGCGTGATCACTTCACGGTAGGTGTCGAGCATGCCGCTCATCGCCGGATTGCGGCGCGGCGCGCCTGCGCGCCTGCGATGTAGGAAAACCGTCCTTGCGTCCGGCCGGCGGCCTGTGGCGGCATGCGTGATCTCGATTGCGTCCTGCTCCGAACCGCGACTGTAGCCGGCGCGGCGCCAATTGCCCAGTCGGCGCCGTGCCCGGCGCCGCAGGGTCTTCACGCGATGACGACGACGACGGCGCGACACGCGCGCCGCGTAGGCCGCTCAACGTACCGTGCCGCCGTCGCGCTTGCGCCCGGAGAACAGCTTGCCGATGCCGCCGACCAGCGCCATCCCCCCCAGCGCCACCAGCTTCCAGGCCTTGGCCAGCAGCAGGCCGAGCTTGGCGAACAGGCCGGCCTTGGCGGCCAGGCCGCCGCCGATCAAGGTCGCCAGGCCATAGCTGGCAATCTTGTCGGTGGACGGGTTGTGGTCGGCATAGCGCGCGCCGCTGTCGAATTCGGCCATCGGCAGCAGTTGCTGCATGCCTGCGCGCACCTGTGGCAGCGCATCCATGCCGGCGATCGCGTTGAGGCTCAGGTAGCCGTGGCGGCCGAGCACGCGGATGTCGTAGTTGAGGGTGTGGCCTGGGCTGCCCTGGAACGCCAGCTCGCGCGCCCAGTACAGTTTCTTGGTCGCGGCGTCGTAGCGCGGCGGCACCGCCCAGCCGACCAGGTCCACGCTCTCGTAGCCGGCTTCCTTGCGCGGCGTGTTCTCCTCGCGGGTCTGCTTCTGCATGTCCGCGAGCATGTCCTTGTAGTCGATCTTGCTGGCGTCCTCGTCGGACACGTAGCCGTCGTCGGCATAGGTGACCACCACCGCCCAGCTGCCCTTTTCGTCCAGCGCGGGCTGGCGCGGCACGATCATGCCCAGCACGCTGTCGTCGGGCGGGTTGCCCCAGTAAGATTCCAGGACCTGGCGCGCGTCGTCCTTGCCCAGATAGCGGAAGTCGTGGTTCAGGTCGAAATGCACCTTGGCCTGCGGCACTGCGATGTGCCCGTCCTGGAAATGCAGCGAGGCGACGAACTGCTCGGCGCTCATGCCGTCCTTGCCATTCTCTTCTTCGGCCACGGCCACAGCCGCTCCGGCACTGGCGCCCAGCGCAAGCAGGAAAGCGGCCAGCAGGCCGCGCAACGGAAGTGTCTTGGTCATCGCGAATCCATTCGGTGGCGTCCCCACGCCAGAGGCGCGCAGTGTCGCGCAAAGCGCCTGTGCGCGCCAGTCGCCGGCGTGGCGCGGTGGTCGCGGCGCGGCTGGTGCCGGCGCGGCGGCGGCCGGCGCGGGCAGGCGGCCGATGCCCGAGTCGAACGCGGCCAGCAACTGCGCGCCGCCCGGCCACGCACCCAGGCCGCTGGCCGCATTGAGGTGGCCCAGGCCGTCGAATTCGACCAGGCCGCTGCCCCAGACGGATGCGCAACGGCGGCTGTAGGACGGCGTCGCGTACGGATCGTCGCCGCTGGCCACGATCAGGCTGGGAAACGGCAGCGGCGCCGCCGGCACCGGGACGAAGCTGGCGGCCTGCGCATGCGGAAACGCGGCGCTGTGCGGATCGGGAACCGCGACCAGGAAGGCGCCGCGCGGCAGGCGCGTGGCACGCACGGCCCAGTGCGCAATCAGCAGGCAGCCCAGGCTGTGCGCGACCAGTAGCGGCGGCGTGACGCACGCGTCCACGCAGCGGTCGAGCGCCTGCAGCCAATCGTGCAGCTGCGGCTGCGCGAAGGAGTCCGGCTGCAGCCGCCGCATGCGCGGGTCGTGCCGTTGCCAATGGGTCTGCCAGTGTTCCGGCCCCGAGTCGCCGATGCCCGGCACGATCACAAGCGCTTGCATGCGCTACGCTCGGTTGCAGAGAGCGGCCAGTGTCGCGATGCGCGCGTCGTCGTGCCATGGCGATTCATCGCCGCCGGCGGCATTTTGCCGATGAATCCAAGTAGCGGTCCTTGAGCCGCACGTAGTGCTGCGCGCAGTAGTGCAGGCGTTCGATCTCCTTGTCGCTGCGCGTGCGCGCCAGCCGCGCCGGATTGCCCAGCCACAGCTCGCGCTCGCCCACGGTCTTGCCCGACCCGACCACCGCGCCGGCGCCGACGAAGCCGTATTTCTTCACCGTGGCGCCGTCCAGGAGGCACGCGCCCATGCCGATCAGGCACAGGTTCTCGATGGTGCAGGCGTGGAGGATGGCGCCGTCCTGGATGTTGCTGCGCGCGCCGATGCGCACGCGGTTGACGTCGCCGCGGATCACCGGGTCCGGCCACACCGACACGTTCTCGCCCAGTACCACGTCGCCGATGATGGTGCAGGCCGGATCCACGTAGGCGTGTGCGCCGAGTTGGGGTGACTTGTCGAGGAATGGGCGGATCGGGGCCATGGCGGTCCGCGACGATGGCGGTCAATGGCCGTAGCGGCAGGCGATGCCAGTCTGCGTGCCGATCCGGCCGCTGCCTAGCAGGCACGCGCAGGCAGATGCCAGCGTACCGATGCGGAGCATGGGCATGCGCGTTTTTCTTGCGCATCGGGGTGGGTCATGCGATGCGTCTACGGTAAATGCAAAGCAGTGCATTGCATCGGGTCAGGCAGGCGCGGTAGCGTCCGGCCGCTGTATTTCCCCTTTCATGCAGGAATTTCGTCATGCCGCATGCTGCTGTACCAGGCTCCCTCATGCAGGACCGCATGGGTGGCTTCCAATGGATGGCCGTCGGGATTTGCGTGGTGTTGACCATGCTCGACGGCTTCGACGTGATGGTGATGGCATTCACTGCATCGCACGTGTCCGACGAGTGGCAGTTGTCCGGCAAGCTCCTGGGCGGGTTGCTCAGTGCCGGTTTGATCGGCATGGCGGTGGGCTCGTTGTGTGTGGCGCCCCTGGCCGATCGTTGGGGGCGGCGGCGCCTGATCCTGGGTTGCCTGGCGATTCTCACCGTGGCCATGGGAGCCTCGGCGATGGCGCAGAATGTGCAGCAGCTTTGGATCTTGCGGGCGTTCACCGGCCTCGGCATCGGCGCGATGTTTCCCAGCATCGGGGCGATCACCGCCGAATACGCCAGCGCCAGGTGGCGCAGCGCGGCGGTGGTGTTGCAGACCACCGGCTATCCGATCGGCGCCGCGCTCGGCGGCGTGATTGCCGGCTTGCTGCTCGAACGCTGGCACCTGCACTGGCACGCGGTATTTCTGTTCGGCGCGGGGTGTTCGCTGCTGTGCATGCCGCTGGTGCTGGCGTGTTTGCCCGAGTCGCTGGATTTCCTGGTCAGCCAGCGCCCGAGCAACGCGCTGGCCCAGCTCAACGCGACGTTGCTGCGCATGCGGCAGGCGCCATTACCGGAGTTGCCGGCGTTGCCGCCGCGCGATGCCGTTCCACGCCAGGGTTATGCCGTGCTGTTCGTCGGTGCGATGCGCCGACGTTCGCTGTTGCTCGCACTGGCGTTCTTCTTGCACATGTTCGCATTCTTTTTCGTCCTGAGTTGGACACCCAAGTTGCTGATCGCGGCCGGTATGTCGGCGCAGCAGGGGATCACCGGCGGCACCTTGCTCAACCTGGGCGGTATCGTCGGCGGCGGTGTGTTCAGTTGGCTGGCGGTGCGCTGGTCCTTGCGTTGGTCGACGCTGGCGATGTTCCTGCTGGGGGCGTTGGCGATGCTGGCTTTCAGCGCTTACAGCACGCACCTTGCGTCGGCCTTCGCGATTGCCCTGGTCATCGGTGCGGCGGTGTTCGCGGCGATGTCCGGGCTTTACGCGACCGCACCGGTGGTATTCGATGCGTCGATCCGCAGCACCGGCCTGGGCTGGGCGATCGGCATCGGCCGCATCGGCGCGATCCTGTCGCCGCCGACGGTGGGGTGGCTGCTGGACGGCGGCTGGTCGCCCCAGCACCTGTATCTGCTGTGCACGGTGCCGTTGCTCCTGGCGGCGGTGGCGCTGCTGGCCCTGCGCACGCGTTGAGCCGCGCGCTGCGCGCCGCGTGTGGGGATCGGCAGATGCATCTTGAACCCGAGCGGGCCGGTGTCCTGCATCGTCCCCACCGGCAGCTGCCAGGCGATGCGCCGGGACTTCAGGTCGATCGCGCTGCGGGTGGCCAATGGCGGCGCCTGACCAGCGCCGACCAGACGCGGTTCTTCTTCACCGTACCGCGCGCCCGTCAGCGGTACCGCCCCGACGCCGGTGTCGACCGCCTCAGCGAGGCGCCGCGCCCGATCGGCCGCGCGCGGCTGGCGTTGGCGGGGCAGTAGCGGTGCCGGCGTGCCGCGGCGCCTATGGCGGCGACGCAGCGGCCGCGGCCAGGTAGCGATCCTTCAGGCGCACGTAGTGCTGCGCCGAGTAGTGCAGGCTCTCGATCTCCCGGTCGCTGAGCATGCGTGCCTTGCGGGCGGGATTGCCCAGCCACAGCTCGCCTTCGCCGACGGTCTTGCCGGGGCCGACCACCGCGCCGGCGCCGACGAAGCCGTACTTCTTCACCGTGGCCCCGTCCAGGATGCACGCGCCCATGCCGATCAGGCACAGGTCCTCGATGGTGCAGGCGTGGATGATGGTGCCGTGGCCGACGGTCACGTCCGCGCCGATCAGGGTCGGGTAGCCGGCCTTGTTGAACGGGCTGTGGTGGCTGACATGGAGGATGGTGCCGTCCTTGATGTTGCTGCGCGCGCCGATATGCACGTGGTTGACGTCGCCGCGGATCACCGTGCCCGGCCACACCGAGACGTCCTCGCCCAGTACCACGTCGCCGATGATGGTGCAGGCCGGATCCACGTAGACGCGTGCGCCCAGCTGCGGCGTCTTGTCCAGGAACGGACGGATCGGGTTCACGGCATTCTCCGAGGGAGCGGGTGGGGGCAAGCACCGGACTGCGGCGCGGCTGTCGATGATAGCGCCTGGCTGCGAAGCGCTTCGGGCGCTTCGGGCGCATCGCGGGGACCGCGGGGATGCCAGCACTGGCGCGGTTGATAAGGGGGGATCGTCGTGCGCGCAGGCGCGGCACGCTTGCCCACGGGCCAGGGGCGCACGCGATGCAGGCCAGGGCATCGCCGTCGGGCGGGGCCAGGATGCCGCGCGCCGCATCGGCGGTCGCGGTCCGGCGAGCCCGTCGCGCGAGCTCGCCGGAGGCGTTTGCTACTTCTTCTTTTCCTTCTTGGCGGCGCGCTTTTCCTTCAGCGTCTTGGTCGGCTGCTTCTTGTCGCTCTTCTTCTGATCCAAGCCCTTGCTCATGACACCCTCTGGACGATTGCACGAATGGATTGCCGGCTGCGGCCGCCGTGGCGGCGATCGCAGCGACCACTTTACTCCGCTGGCGGCCGGCCAGGCCGCCGTTGTCGCCCGGCATGCACCCACGGTTGGGTCATAATCCGGTTTTCCCCTTCAAGGCCCCCGCGTCCGATGAAAACCCCCCAGGGCCTGCAGCCGCTGATCGAGGACGGCGTCATCGACAGCGTGCTGCGTCCGCTCAAGAGTGGCAAGGAGGCCGCCGTGTACGTGGTCCAGGCTGGCGATGACGTGTTGTGCGCCAAGGTCTACAAGGACATGGCGCAGCGCAGCTTCCAGGCCCGCGTGCAGTACCAGGAGGGCCGCAAGGTGCGCGGCAGCCGCCAGGCGCGGGCGATGGGCAAGGCGACCAAGTTCGGCCGCCGCGAGCAGGAGGCCGCGTGGAAGGACACCGAGGCCAACACCCTGTACCAGCTGGTGGATGCCGGCGTGCACGTGCCGCAGCCGCGCGGCTACTTCCACGGCGTGCTGCTGATGGACCTGGTCACCGATGCCGACGGGCAGAGCGCGCCGCGGCTGGGCGAAGTGGAGCTGGAGCCGGAGCAGGCGCGCGCGTTCCATACGCAGCTGATCGGCGACGTGGTGAAGATGCTGTGCCTGGGCCTGGTGCACGGCGACCTATCCGAATACAACGTGCTGGTCGCCGCCGCCGGCCCGGTGCTGATCGATTTCCCGCAGGTGGTCAGCGCCGCCGGCAACAACGCCGCGCGCGACATGCTGCTGCGCGACGTGCACAACCTGCGCGATTGCCTGGGCCGCGCCGCGCCCGAACTCAACGACACTTACTACGGCGAGGAGATGTGGGCGCTGTACGAGCAGGGCGAGCTGCGCCCGGACAGCGCGCTCAGCGGCCGCTTCGTGTTCGACACCCACCGCGCCGACGTGCGCGCCGTGCGCGATTCGATCGAGGATGCACGGCAGGAAGCGATCATTCGCCAGCAGGGTCGCGAGGCTGCCGCCGACGAGGATTGAGCGCAGCGGCAGTGCCTCCTGCGGCCTGCCGAACACGCGCCCAGCGCCGCGCCGCGCCGCCGATCGCATCGGCGGCGCCACTGCCGCGGCCTGCAGCTTTGGCCATCGTCGTCACCGCTTGCCGCGGCCACGCCGTGAGCGCCGCCGCGGCATGACGCGGCACCACCATGCGCTCGGCAAACGCGCGCGATCGCGCAGCGCAAACGCCAATATGCGTATCCCGATGCGATACCAACGTATCGCCCGCAATACCAATCTTTCGCCAATCTTTCTGCGCGCGCACGCAAGTTGAAGTGGCAGCTGACTGCCGTTTTCGTCGCGCTGTATCGCGGGAATACATTTCGTGTAGCGTTGCGCGCTTCGATCTCCCCACCCCCACGATTTCTCGCTTATGTTCGACGCCTTCGCTGCGCCTCGTTGTTTCATTTTCTGTGGATCCGTTATTGCGCTGACGATGGCGGCGGGGTGTTCGTCCACGGCGCAACCGCCGCCGCCGATCAAGGTCGGCACCCTCGCGGTGAGCGCGCAGACCATGCCGGTGGAGCAGGCCTTGCCCGGCCGTACCGTCGCCTTCGAGGTCTCCGACGTGCGCCCGCAGGTCAACGGCCTGGTGCGCAAGCGGCTGTTCACCGAAGGCCAGGACGTCGTGGCCGGACAGGTGCTTTACCAGATCGATCCGGCGCCGTACCAGGCCGCCTACGACAGCGCCCGCGGGCAACTCGCGCAGGCCCAGGCCGCGGCGCTCGCGGCGCGGCCCAAGGCCGAGCGCTACCGCACCCTGGTCGCGCTGGATGCGGCCAGCAAGCAGGATGCCGACGATGCGCTGGCCGCCTTGAAGGAAGCCGAAGCCAACGTGGTGGCGGCGCAGGCAGCCTTGCAGGCGGCGCGCATCAATCTCGACTACACCCGCGTGCTGGCGCCGATCTCCGGCACCATCGGCACCTCGGCCTACAGCGCCGGCGCGCTGGTGACCGCGCAACAGGACGCGGCGCTGACCAGGATCCAGCGGCTGGACCCGATCTACCTGGACGTGAGCCAGTCCAGCACGCAGCTGCTGGCGCTGCGCGAGCAACTCGACGCCGGCCGTATCAAGGCCAGCGACGGCAAGGTCGCGGTGCGGGTACGGCTGGAGGACGGCCGCGTCTATCCGCATACCGGCACGCTGGAATTCGTCGGCACCTCGGTCGATCCCGGCACCGGTGGGGTCACCTTGCGCGTGGTCGTGCCCAATCCGCAGCACCTGCTGCTGCCCGGCATGTACCTGCGCGCGCTGCTGCCGTTGGCCAGTGACCCGGGTGCGATCCTGGTGCCGCAACAGGCGGTGACCCGCGATGCCAAGGGCGAACCGCTGGTGAAGCTGCTCGACGCGCACAACCGGGTGCTGGAGCGGCGCATCCGCACCGGCGACACGGTGGGCCACGATTGGGTGGTGCAGTCCGGACTCAAGCCGGGCGAGCGGCTGATCGTGGTCAACGGCAGCCGCGCCGAGATCGGCAAGCCGGTCGTGCCGTATGCGCTCAGCGCCGCGCAGCTCCAGGCCGCGCCCGCGGTGCCGGGCGACGCCCAGGCCGACTGAGGAGCTGCCATGTCGCGTTTTTTCGTCAACCACCCGGTGGTGGCCTGGGTCATGGCCATCGTCGTCGTCCTGGTCGGCATGCTGGCCATCCATGCGCTGCCGATCGAGCGCTATCCGCAGATGGCGCCGCCGACCATCACCGTGCGCGCCGCCTACACCGGCGCCTCGGCGCAGACCGTGGAGAACACCGTCACCCAGCTGATCGAGCAGTCGCAGCAGAGCCTGGACCACCTGCTGTACATGACCTCGACCAGCGCCTCGGACGGCACCGCGCAGGTCAACCTGGTGTTCGAGACCGGCACCAATGCCGACACCGCGCAGGTGCAGGTGCAGAACCAGCTGCAGTCGGTGATGTCGGTGCTTCCGCAGGCGGTGCAGCAGAACGGCCTGGTCATCACCAAGTCCAGCGGCTCGCTGTTCGAGGTGGTGGCGTTCACCTCCGACGACGGCAGCATGGACAACTTCGATGTCGCCAACTACATGGAATCGAACATCGACGACCAGATCAGCCGGGTCAGCGGCGTGGGCAACATCCAGCCGATGGGCTCGGAGTACGCCATGCGCATCTGGCTGGATCCGGAGAAGCTGCGCAAGTACGCGCTGATGCCCTCTGACGTGGAGAACGCGCTGCAGGCGCAGAACACCGACGTGTCGGCCGGCGAGATCGGCGGCCAGCCGGCGCCGCGCGGGCAGCGCCTGGATGCGACCGTGACCACGCGCAGCCGCCTGCACACGCCGGCGCAGTTCGGCGCGATCGTGCTCAAGAGCGGTCCCGGCGGCGCGGCGGTGCACCTGTCCGACGTGGCCAGGATCGGCCTGGGTCCGGAAACCTACGACAGCATCACCCGTTTCAACGGCAAGCCGTCGGCCTCGCTGGGCATCGAGTTGAACGCCGACGCCAACGCGGTGGAAACGTCAAAGGCGATCGACGCGCGCCTGCAGGAGCTCAAGCAGTACTGGCCACACGGCTACAGCTACCACATCGCCTTCAGCACCACGCCGTTCGTGACCACCTCGATCAAGGAAGTGGTCATCACCCTGATCGAAGCGGTGCTGCTGGTGGTGGCGGTGATGTACCTGTTCCTGCAGAACTGGCGCGCCACCCTGGTCCCGACCATCGCGGTGCCGGTGGTGCTGATGGGCACCTTCGGCGTGCTGGCCGCGTTCGGCTACTCGATCAACACCTTGACCATGTTCGCGATGGTGCTGGCGATCGGCCTGCTGGTGGACGACGCCATCGTGGTGGTGGAGAACGTGGAGCGGGTCATGAGCCAGGAAGGGCTGCCGCCGAAGGAGGCGACGCTGCGCTCGATGCAGCAGATCGGCGGCGCGCTGGTCGGCATCGTGTTGGTGCTGACCGCGGTGTTCGTGCCGATGGCCTTCTTCAACGGCGTCACCGGGGTCATCTACCGGCAGTTCTCGATCACCATCGCCGCCTCGATGATCCTGTCGGTGCTGGTGGCGATGACCCTGACCCCGGCGCTGTGCGTGACCATCCTCAAGCCCCTGCACCAGGGCGAGGCGCCGATCGGCTCGCACGGCCGCCTCGGCCGGTTCTTCGTCTGGTTCAACACGCGCTTCGGCCAGCTGTCCGAGCGCTATCGCGCGCTGGTCGAGCGCGTGCTGGGCCGGCGCGCGCTGAGCCTGCTCGCCTACGCGCTGCTGCTGGGTCTCACCGGCGTGCTGCTGTGGCGCCTGCCCGGCGCGTTCCTGCCCGACGAGGACGAGGGCATGCTCAACGTGCTGGTCAAGCTGCCGGCCGGCTCCACCCTGGAGCAGACCCTGGCGGTGACCGACCGCCTGACCAAGGCCGCGCTGCACGAGCCGGGCGTGCGCTCGGTGCTGTCCTCGGCCGGCTTCAGCGTGACCGGTGCCGGGCAGAACGTCGGCATGGCCTTCGTCCGCCTCAAGGACTGGGACGACCGCGAGGACGATGCCGACACCATCGCCGCGCATCTCAACCAGGCCCTGGCCGACGTGCCCGACGCGGAACTGTTCGTGACCTCGCCGCCGGCCATCAGCGGCCTCGGCGACGCCTCCGGCTTCACCTTCGAGCTGATGGACTACGAAGGCGCCGGCCACGCCGCCCTGGTGGATGCGCGTGACAAGCTGCTGCGCCTGGCCGGGCGCGATCCCAAGCTGCGCGACGTGCGCTACGCCAGCCTGGAGGACGCGCCGGTCTATGCGGTCAAGATCGACGACGACAAGGCCCAGGCGCAGGGCGTGGACCCGGGCGACATCAACGCCACGCTCAACAGCGCGCTCGGCGGCGACTTCGTCAACAACTTCATCTACAAGGGCCGCATCAAGAAGGTGTTCGTGCAGGGCGACGCCGAGGCGCGCATGGCGCCGCAGGATCTGCAGCGCTGGACGGTGCGCAACGCCAGCGGCGACATGGTGCCGATGTCCGCCTTCACCACCTCGCACTGGACCAGCGCGCCGGCCGCGCTGGAGCGCTACAACGGCGTGTCGGCGATGGAACTCACTGGCCAGGCGGTGGCTGGCGTCAGCTCCGGCGCGGCGATGGACGCCATGGCCGCACTGAGCAAGCAGCTGCCGCATGGCTTCGGCTACGCGTGGTCGGACATGGCCTACCAGGAGAAGCTGTCGGCCAACCAGGCGCCGGCGCTGTACGCGATCTCGCTGCTGTTCGTGTTCCTGTGCCTGGTGGCGCTGTACGAAAGCTGGACGATCCCGTTCGCGGTGATGCTGGCGGTGCCGGTGGGGGTGTTCGGCGCGGCGCTGCTGATGACCGTGCGCGGCCTGCAGAACGACGTGTATTTCCAGGTCGGCCTGCTGACCACGGTCGGCCTGGCGGCCAAGAACGGCATCCTGATCGTGGAGTTCGCGCGCGAGCTGGAGCACCGCGGCGAACCCCTGCTGGCCGCCACCCTGCACGCGGTGCAGATGCGCCTGCGGCCGATCCTGATGACCTCGCTGGCGTTCCTGCTCGGCGTGCTGCCGCTGGTGTTCAGTCACGGTGCCGGCTCGGCGGCGCGCCATTCGCTGGGCACCGGCGTCACCGGCGGCACGCTGGCGTCGATCACCCTGGGGCTGTTCTTCGTGCCGTTGTTCTACGTGATCGTGCGCAGCGTGTTTCCCGGCAGCAAGCATCCGCCACTGGAGGCCACGCCATGAGCGCACGGTCGTCGCGCCTGCTGGCGTTGGCCTGCTGCACGGCGCTGGCCGCGTGCAGCATGGCCCCGCACTACGCGCGCCCGGCCGCGCCGGTGCCGCTGCGGTTCGACACCGCGGGCAGCGCCACGCCCGCGGCCGGCGCCGCGCTGGCGCTGCCGGACTGGCGCGAGGTGTTCCTGGATCCGCGCCTGCGCCAGGTCATCGCCCTGGGCCTGGACAACAACCGCGACCTGCGCGTGGCCATGCTCGCGATCGACAAGGCGCGCGCGCAGTACCGGATCCAGCGCGCCGCGTTGGCGCCGGCGCTGGATGCCACTGCCAGCAGCCGCCGCCAGCGCACCAGTGCCAGCGCCAGCGACAGCGGGCAGGCGCAGATCGACAGCAGCGACACCGTGCAGGTCGGCATCAGCAGTTGGGAGCTGGACCTGTTCGGGCGCGTGCGCAGCCTGAAGGACGAAGCCCTGGAAACCTGGCTGGCCAGCGCCGAAACCCAGCGCAGCGTGCGCTTGAGCCTGATCGGCCAGATCGCCGACGCCTGGCTCGCGGTCGGTGCCGACCAGCAGTCGCTGGCCCTGGCACAGCAGACCCTGGACAGCCAGGAGCAGACGCTGCGACGCAGCCGCGCTCAGCACGCCAACGGCATCGGCTCGGGCCTGGACCTGGCGCAGATCCAGAGCAGCGTGGAAGCGGCGCGGGTCGCGGTCGCGCGCGCTGCTACCCAGCTCGCGCAGGCGCGCGACGCGCTGCAACTGGTGGTCGGCGCGCCGGTGGACGCGGCGCTGCTGGCCGGCACCGATGCGTTCGACGGCAGCGTGGCGCTGGCGCCGGTCCCGGCGCAGCTGGATGCCGCGGTGCTGCTGCAGCGTCCCGACGTGCTCGCCGCCGAGCACGCGCTGAAGGCCGCCAACGCCGGCATCGGCGCCGCCCGCGCGGCATTCTTCCCGACCGTGTCGTTGACCGCCTCCAGCGGGCGCAGCAGCGACGCGCTGTCCACCCTGTTCGCGGCGGGTTCGCGCACCTGGGCGTTCGTGCCCAGCATCGCGCTGCCGATCTTCCACGCCGGCGCGCTGAAGGCCTCGCTGGACGTCTCCAGGATCGGCAAGAACATCGCCGTGGCCCAATACGAGAAAGCCATCCAGAGCGCCTTCAGCGACGTCGCCGATGCGCTGGCGCAGCGCGACCACCTCGACGCCCAGCTGAGCGCGCAACGGGCGCTGGTGGAGGCGGTGCGGCGCAGCCACACGCTGGCCGAAGCGCGCTACCGCGCCGGCGTGGACGGCTACCTGCAGGTGCTGGACGCGCAGCGTTCGCTGTATGCCGCGCAGCAGGACCTGATCGCCCTGCGCCTGCAGGACGACAGCAACCGGGTCGCGCTGTACACCGTGCTGGGCGGCGGCGCGGATGCCACGGCGGCGGGGCGGTGAGCGCAATCCAGCGCGCCGTTGCCCCTGTAGGAGCGGCTTCAGCCGCGACAGGCATTATCAGAGATTGTGTCGCGTCTGAAGCCGCTTGTGTCTGGAGATTGCTCTACAGTTTGAGTGGAGAGCGATGTGCGGCACGCCGACAGGCCGTAGTGTTCAAGCACGTGTAGGAGCCAGGGCGGCCGCACATCGACCTCGTTGCCTAGCCCGAACAGTTGAACGAGCGTTCGCTCGAACTTCACAAGCGTGGGCAGCGACGAGGTGGCTCTCTCCTGTCCCCCAGTCTACCTAACGCTTATGCCTCTTTGGATCGGTATCGATGTGGCCAAGGACACCTTGGCCGTCCACGTGCTTCCCCTGGACCAGTTGCTGTCCTTTCCCAATACCGCCCAGGGCCACCAGCGCCTGTGCGACCACCTTGCCGGGCACTGCGTCGGCAACGCGCTGCTGGAGGCCACCGGCGGCTACGAACGGGCGGTGATGACGGCACTGGCCACGGCAGGGATCCCGGTGACCCGGATCAATCCGCGCCGGGCACGCGCTTTCGCCACGGCCTTGGGCACAACCGCCAAGACCGATCCGCTGGATGCGGCCTTGCTGGCGCGCATGGCTCACCTGGTGCAAGCGCCCGCGCCGGCTCCCGATCCCTTGCGTGAGCAACTGCGCATGCTGGTCCAGCGCCGCGAGCAACTGGTCCAGCAACGTGACGACGAGCGCCGTCGCTTGCATCAGGCGACCCTGGCCATGGTGCGCGCGTGCCTGATCGAGCAGATCGGCGACGTGCGCCGCCGTATCCAGCGGATGAACCAGGCGATCAAGCAGGTGCGGTGCCAGCTCGACGATGCGCTGGCGCACGCCCTGGGCACGGTCCCGGGCATCGGCGAGGTCACCACCGCCAGCCTGATGGCCTATCTGCCCGAACTGGGGACGCTGGATCGTCGCCAGATCGCGGCCCTGGTCGGCCTGGCTCCCTACAACGTGGACAGCGGGCAGCACTGCGGCAAACGCCGCATCCGCGGCGGGCGTGCCACGATCCGACGAGTGCTGTACATGGCCTGTTGGAGCGTTGTGCGCACTCAAGCCTCCTTCAAGGAGCGTTATCAACAGTTACGGGCACGCGGCAAGCCCGCCAAGGTCGCCATCACCGCATGCATGCGCGTGCTGCTTATCCGACTCAACGCCATGGCACGAGATCGCACACCATGGCGTGAGGTTATCGGATGAGAAGACAGTTGCTCCTACAAGGGCAGGCGTGGGCAGCCGTGGACGGGTAGCAGTCGCCTGGGAAAATGCGTGCCACGCCCTACCGACCGCCGCCGCTCACGCCACCCGGCTGCGCCGCGCGCGCTCCAGGTGCACCAGCAGCAGCGAGATCGCCGCCGGGGTCATGCCGGGGATGCGCTGCGCCTGGCCCACGGTTTGCGGGCGCACGCGCTGCAGCTTCTGCTGCACCTCGGCCGACAGCCCGCGCACCTGCGCGTAGTCGAACGCCTCGGCAATTGGCGTGTCCTCGTGGCGCTGCTGGCGCGCGATCTCGTCGCGCTGGCGGTCCAGGTAGCCGGCGTACTTGATGCCGATCTCGACCTGCTCGGCGACCTGCGCGTCGTCCACGCCCGGGCCCAGCGACGGCACCCGCATCAGCGCGGCGTAGTCCAGCTCCGGACGCTTGATCAGGTCGAGCACGGTGGTCTCGCGGCTCACCGCCACGCCCAGCGTCGCGGCGACCTCGCGGCCCAGCGCATTGCCCGGCGTGGCCCACAGCGCGCGCAGCCGTTCGTTCTCCTGCGCCACCGCCTCCTGCTTGGCCTGGAAGCGCGCCCAGCGCGCCTCGCCGACCAGGCCCAGCTCGCGGCCGATGCCGGTCAGGCGCGCGTCGGCGTTGTCCTCGCGCAGTTGCAGCCGGTACTCGGCGCGGCTGGTGAACATGCGGTACGGCTCGGTGGTGCCGTGGGTGATCAGGTCGTCGATCAGCACGCCGATGTAGGCCTGGTCGCGGCGCGGCGACCACGGTTCCAGCCCGCGCACCTGGCGCGCCGCGTTGAGCCCGGCGATCAGGCCCTGCGCGGCGGCTTCCTCGTAGCCGGTGGTGCCGTTGATCTGGCCGGCGAAGAACAGCCCCGGCATGGCCTTGGTCTCCAGCGAGGCCTTCAGCCCGCGGGGGTCGAAGAAGTCGTACTCGATCGCATAGCCGGGGCGGGTGATGTGGGCGCGCTCGAAGCCGCGGATCGAGCGCACCAACTCCAGCTGCACGTCGAACGGCAGCGAGGTGGAGATGCCGTTGGGATAGATCTCGGCCACGTCCAGCCCTTCCGGCTCGACGAAGATCTGGTGGCTGGCCTTCTCGGCGAAGCGCACCACCTTGTCCTCGATCGAGGGGCAGTAACGCGGGCCGATGCCTTCGATCTGGCCGGTGTACAGCGGCGAGCGGTCCAGCGCGCCGCGGATGATGGCGTGCGTGCGCTCGGTGGTATGGGTGATCCAGCAGGAGACCTGGCGCGGATGCTGGGCGCGTTCGCCCAGGAACGACATAACCGGCAGCGGATCGTCGCCGGGCTGCTCCTCCATCGCCGCATAGTCCAGGCTGCGCCCGTCGATGCGCGGCGGGGTGCCGGTCTTGAGCCGGTCCACGCCGAAGCGGCCGTCGCGCAGCGTCTGCGCCAGCGCGGTGGCCGGCGGGTCGCCGGCACGGCCGCCAGCGTACTGGGTCTGGCCGATGTGGATCTTGCCGGCCAGGAAGGTGCCGGCGGTCAGCACCACCGCCGCCGCCTCGAAGCGCAGGCCGGTCTGGGTGATGGCGCCGCGCACGCGCTCGCCTTCCACGATCAGCGCGTCCACCGCCGCCTGGAACAGGGTCAGGTCGGGCTGCGCCTCGACCAGGCGCCGGATCGCGCTGCGGTAGAGGCTGCGGTCGGCCTGGCAGCGGGTGGCGCGCACCGCCGGGCCCTTGGAGGCATTGAGCGTGCGCCACTGGATCCCGGCCAGGTCGGCGGCATGCGCCATCGCCCCGCCCAGCGCATCGATCTCCTTGACCAGGTGGCCCTTGCCGATGCCGCCGATGGCCGGGTTGCAACTCATCGCGCCCACCGTCTCCACATTGTGGGTCAGCAGCAGGGTGCGCGCGCCGGCGCGCGCGGCGGCCAGCGCCGCCTCGGTGCCGGCATGGCCGCCGCCGATCACGATGACGTCGTAGCGGTAGAAGGAATCGCTCATCGGGGACTCGTTGGCCGGGTCGCGCGGACCGGAATGGGGGTGTTCGCGCCGCGACGCGCACTGGAAGAGGGTATTTTTGTGTTCTGCATCACAATTTACGAATTCGGCATTAAAGTTGGCATGCACTCTGCAGATAACCCTACTGCACCCAACGTGGCATTGCGTCAGGGGCGTACGACTGGAATTGGAACAGGGGCCAGTCACGCGCACGTTGGGGGAGCTGGGGGCCGGTAGTCGGGGGACTGCCGGCCCTTTTTTTATGCGCGCGATTCTGGCTCCGCCCCAGCAACCGCAAGGCCCGAACGCGAAAAGCCCCGGCGAGCCGGGGCTTTTCGTTTTAGGCGCCGACGCCCGACAGGGCCGGAACAGGGGGGATCCAGATTTCCCTGTCGGACATCGACATAGACGGTGGGGCGATCGCTTCGGGTCATAAAGCGACGCAAGCGGTCACCCGTACGACGTAGAGTGCGTCTTGTGCCTGCGTGAAATCAAGCTTTTTCTTAAGGCTCTAGTGTGCGCTTCGTCCCATTGCTACGCCCCAGATTGCCAGGCCGGGGCGCGGACGGACGCGGCTGGGCGGCCGGCCTGGGCGCGCTGGCCGGCCGTGGCTGCATCGACTGCGGGCGCGGCTGCATCGATTGGGGGCTAGGACCGGCGTTGGCGGCATCCGGCCGGCGCAGCCGGTCCAGGTCGCGCCATGGCGACTTGACCCGGCCGCCACCACCGCTGACCGGCGGCGGGCGGTCCGGCGGGCGGCCGTTGTCGTCGGGCCGCGGGCGCGGCTGACGGTAGCGCGGCGGACCGTAGTAGTCGCGGTAGTAAGACGGGCCGCCGTAGCCGTAGTAGCCATAACCGTAATAGCCCGCGCCATAGCCATACGGCACGGCGCTGTACGGCGCGTAGTACCCGTCGGAGTAGCCGTCCGGATAGCGGTATTCGACCGTTGGGGCGCCGCGATAGTAACCGCCGCCGTTGTCGGCGTAGTCGTAGGTGGCGCAGCCGCTCAGCGTGGCCAGCACTCCAGCGGCCCAGATCAGGCGCATGTTCATGGCGAATCCTCTCCCTGAGGCTGACCGACAGGTTCGACGTGTTGCATTGAATGCCCCCTTAACCCGCTTCGTCGGTGATTGAACGCTTAAGTCGCGTACAACGGCTGTGTTGTCCTGGCAGCCGGCGACAACGCGAACTTGCGACGATACGTTAACCTTTCACGCATGTTCTCATCTTCACTGCCCGTTTTCGCGGATGTGACGGCCGCGGCCGCGCGGATCGCGCCGCATGCCCAGGCGACCCCGGTCCTGCGCTCGCAGGCGCTGGACGCATTAGCCGGCGCCAGCCTGCACTTCAAGGCCGAACACTTGCAGCGCAGCGGTGCGTTCAAGTTCCGCGGCGCCTGCAATGCGGTGTGGGCGCTGAGCGAGGCGCAGGCCGCGCGCGGCGTGGTCACCCATTCCTCGGGCAACCACGGTGCGGCGCTGGCGCAGGCCGCGCGTAGCCGCGGCATCGGCTGCCACGTGGTGGTGCCGGAGGGCGCGGTGGCGGCCAAGCTGGCCAATATCGCCCGCGACGGCGCCACCCTGTGGCGCTGCGACGCCGGCATCGCAGCGCGCGAGGCGATGTGCGCGCAGGTGCAGCAGCAGACCGGCGCGACCCTGGTGCATCCATACACCGATCCGGCGGTGATCGCCGGCCAGGGCACCGCGGCCCTGGAACTGCTCGGCGCCAGCGGCCCGCTCGACCTGCTGGTGGTGCCGGTCGGCGGCGGCGGCCTGGCCGCCGGCAGCCGCCTGGCGCTGTCGGCGCTGGCCCCGCAGGCGCGCCTGTTGTTGGCCGAGCCGGCCGGTGCCGCCGACACCGCGCGCTCTCTGGCGGCCGGCGCGCTGCGCGTGGACTTCGTTCCGGACACGATCTGCGACGGTTTGCGCGGCACCCTGGGCGCGCCCAACTTCGCGCTGCTGCACGGCCAGGCCGAGACCATCGTGGTCGAGGACGCCGCCACCGTGGCGGCGATGCGGCTGCTGTGGCAAGTGCTCAAGCAGGTGGTGGAACCCTCCTCGGCGATCGCGCTGGCGGCGGTGCTGGCGCAGCCCGCGCGCTTCGCCGGGCGCCGGGTCGGGCTGATCCTGTCCGGCGGCAACGTCGATCTCGACGCCCTGCCGTGGGGCACGGCGTGAAGCCGCGACCACGACGCGGCTGGCTGGGCTGGCTCGGCCGGCTGGGCGCGCTGCTGGGCCTGTGGCTGCTGGGCGTGGCGATCTACATCGTCTGGGTCGGCGACCGCGACCAGGCGGCGCCGGCCGACGCGATCATCGTGCTCGGTGCGGCCGCCTACGACGCCAAGCCCTCGCCGGTGTTCGAAGAGCGCATCCGCCACGGCCTGGACCTGTACCAGCGCGGCTATGCGCCGACCCTGATCTTCACCGGCGGCTTCGGCGGCAACGGCGCGCGCTTCGCCGAGTCGCAGGTGGCGCGCCGCTACGCGCTGCGCCACGACGTGCCGGCCGACGCGATCCTGATCGAGACCGTCTCGCGCACCACCCGCCAGAACCTGCTGGAGGCGCGCGGCTTGATGCGCAGCCATGGCCTGCACCGGGCGATCATCGTCAGCGATCCGCTGCACATGGCGCGGGCGTTGCGCCTGTGCCGCGACCTGCAGATCGAGGCGCTGGCCTCCTCGACCCCGAGCACCCGCTTCCGCAGCTTCCAGACCCGCTGGCGCTTCCTGCTGCAGGAGGTCTACTTCTTCCACCGCGACCTGCTGCTGCCGGGCGCCTGAGCGGGCCTGGCCGCCGTATCATGGGCGCCCGCATGGCATGAGGTGGTGGCGATGAAGATCGACGGAACCCGCGAGCAAGACCGTGCCATCGAACTGGTGCTGTCCTACTACGACGCGTTCAACCGCGGCGACTGGGCGGCGATGCTCGACAAGCTGACCGACGACGTGGCGCACGATCTCAACCAGGGCGCGCGCGAGACCGGCAAGGATGCCTTCGCGGCGTTCCTGCAGCGGATGAACGCCAGCTACCGCGAACAGCTGCGCGGCATCGTGGTGCTGGGCGCACAGGATGGCCGCCGCGCCGCCGCCGAATACGTGGTGCACGGCGAATACCACCACACCGACGAAGGCCTGCCGCCGGCGCGCGGGCAGACCTACGTGCTGCCGGGCGGGGCGTTCTTCGACATCCGCGACGGCAAGATCGCGCGGGTCAGCAACTACTACAACCTGCAGGACTGGATCGACCAGGTATCGGCCTGAGCGGCGGCACGCACGGCCGCCCGGCGGCTGTGTAGGAGCGGCTTCAGCCGCGACAGGTTCTACCCGTAGACTCGGTCGCGGCTGAAGCCGCTCCTACAGGGAGTGCAAGTGCATCGGTTCTGCGCTGTTACGAGTCCCGAGTCCCCGGTCCCGAGTCCCGAAGCAAAGCGCCGCCTCAATCGCCGCGGCGGCGGATCGGGATCGCCGACACCGGCACCGCCGCGATCTCGCTGCCGCCCTCGCGGATCGGCGCGCCCGGCGGCGGCGCCCAGGCGTGCGCATAGATCACTTCCCAACTGCTCGGTAGTTTGCCGTCGGCGTTGCGCAGCGGCTCGTAGGCGGCGCCGGCGGCGGCGAAGCGGCCACGTCCGGTCAGTGTGTGGCGGCGCGCGTGCAGCGCGTTGGTCGCGCCGATCGCGCGCAGTTCGCGCATCAGTGCTGCCAGGTCGGGATAGGTGAGGGTGAACAGGTCGCGGTCCAGCACCGGATCGCGAAAGCCGGACAGCATCAGCGCATCGCCGAACTGCGCGATCGGCGCGAAGCGGCTCACGTGCGGTGCCTCGCGGTCGGCCTGGGCGAACGCCTCGCGCAGTTCCACCAGCGTGTCCGGGCCGAAGCTGGAACACAGCAGCAGGCCGCCGGGCTTGAGCACGCGGCGGAAGCCGGCGAACACCGCCGGCAGGTCTTCGACCCATTGCAGGCACAGGTTGCTGAAGATCACATCCACGCTGTGCTCGGCCAGCGGCAGCGCGCGCGCGTCGGCGCAGACGCGGCCGAACGGCTTCCACCAGCCGGCCTGGCGCTTGGCCTGCTGCAGCATCGGCAGCGCCTGATCGAGCGCGATCACCTGCGCGCGCGGCCAGCGTTTCTTCATCGTCGCGGCGGCGTGCGCCGGGCCGCAGCCCACGTCCAGCACCACCTGCGGCACGCGCTCGCCGAGATAGTCCAGCGATTCCAGCAGGCGCTTCTCGACCTCGTGCTGCAGGGCGGCGGCGGCATCGTAGCTGGCGGCGGCGCGCGAGAACGCGCGGCGGATGTGGTGGGTATCGAACAAAGAGGAATCCATCGGCGCATTATCGCCGGCCGCGGCGCGCAGCGGCCAGCCGTGTCGTTGCAACGCGCGCGGCCATGGGCGCCATGCCGGGTATTGCGACCAATTTGCCGATCGCGAACGATCGAGTCCCGAGTCCCGGCCCTCAGAACGTCCCCGGATACGCCCCGCCATCGAGCAACAGGTTCTGCCCGCTGAGATAGCCGGCCTGCGCGCTGCACAGGAACGCGCAGGCCGCGCCGAATTCCTCTGCCGTGCCGAAACGCCCCGCCGGAATCTGCGCGCGCTTCTGCGTCGCCATCGTGTCCACATCAATGCCGCTGCGCTGCGCAGCATGGGCGAAGTTGCTGCGCAGCCGGTCGGTGTCGAACTGGCCGGGCAGCAGGTTGTTGATGGTGACGTTGTGCGCGACCGTGCGCCGCGCCAGCCCGGCGACGAAGCCGGTCAGGCCGGCGCGCGTGCCGTTGGACAGGCCCAGGCTGTCGATCGGCGCCTTCACCGCCGCCGAGGTGATGTTGACGATGCGGCCGAAACCGCGCGCCTGCATCGCATCGACGGTGGCGCGGATCAGCGCGATCGGCGCCAGCATGTTGGCGTCCAGCGCGCGCAGCCAGTCGGCGCGTTCCCAATCGCGGAAGTCGCCCGGCGGCGGGCCGCCGGCGTTGTTGACCAGGATATCGACCTGCGGGCATGCCGCCAGTGCGGCGCCGCGTCCGGCCTCGGTGGCGATGTCGGCGGCGACCGCGATCACCGCGCCGGCACCGGGCAGTGCGCGCAGGCCGTCCGCCGCCGCATCCAGCGCGGGCTGGCCGCGCGCCACGATCACCACGTTGACGCCTTCGCCGGCTAGCGCTTGCGCGCACCCCAGGCCCAGGCCCTTGCTCGCGGCGCAGACCAGCGCCCATTTGCCGGCGATTCCCAGATCCATGTCGGCGTTCCGATCGATTGAAGGAACCGCGATGATCGGATATCGGCGTGGCAACGGCCAGCGCGGTGCGCCGATGCGCCCGGAAATCCCGCTTCTTTGTAGGAGGGGCTTCAGCCCCGACCGGGTTTCACCGGTAACGCCCGGTCGGGGCTGAAGCCCCTCCTACAGACCTGATTAGCGCTGTGTCTCAGCTGGTGATGCTGCCTTGGTTTAGAAATGCAGGTTCTTCAGTGAGATACGGCGATGACGCTCAATCGGATCCAGTTCCAAAAGGGGCTTTCGATTCCGGCTTTTCTGAGCCGCTACGGCTCCGAGGCGCAATGTGTCGAGGCCTTGGTTCAGGCCAGGTGGCCCAATGGCTTCGTGTGTCCGCAGTGCGGACACACGCATGCCAGTGGCTTTGAGCGGGGACGCCAGCACCTGTGGCAGTGCGCGCGCTGCCGGGTACAGACCAGCTTGACCGCCGGCACGCCCATGGCAGACACCAAGCTTCCCTTGCGGGTGTGGTGGCTGGCCATCTATCTGGTGAGCCAAGCCAAGAACGGAATTGCTGCGCTGGAACTGGCTCGGCAACTGGGCGTGTGCTATCGCACTGCATGGCGGATCAAGCACAAAGTGATGTCGGCGATGGCCGATCGTGAGCAGTCACGCCGGCTCGACGGAGAGGTCCAGATCGATGATGCCTATCTGGGCGGCGAACGCGCCGGTGGTCCAGGCCAACCGCAGTGGCGCAATAAAGTGCCGTTTATTGCAGCGGTTTCCCTGCATCAAGGGCGCCCGCGCTATCTCCGCCTGGATGTGGTCTCCAGCTTCCGAAGAAGCGTCGTGCACACGTGGGCTCAGCAGGCACTGGCACCGGGCACCCATGTCGTCAGTGATGGGCTGACAGCGTTCACCGGTGTGGGCTGGGCAGGCCTGACCCACGATGCCATCGTGACCGGAAGCGGCCGCAAAGGCGTCCAGCAGCCTCGTCTGCGTTGGGTCAATACGATCCTGGGCAATCTCAAAACGGCGCTTAGCGGCACCCACCATGCGGTGGACTTCCCCAAATACGGCGCGCGCTACCTGCATGCGCATGCCTACCGCTTCAATCGCCGCTTCAACCTGGCCGCCATGGTGCCGCGCCTGGCCAGTGCCCTGGCCGGCGCGGGAAGGCTCACAGAGCAGCAACTGCGTACGACAGCTGAGACACAGCGCTAATCAGGTCCTACAGAGAGCGCAAGCGCGCTACGCCAGGCCGGCGAGGAAGCCGCGCAACGCTTCCGCCACCGCATCGGCATGGCCGAGAAACGGCGCATGGCCGCCGCCGGGGATGCACAGCGTCTGCGCCTGCGGCGCCAGCGCGGCGGCATCGTGCATGCCGGCGGCGGAGACCAGCCGGTCGCGTTGGCCGCTGAGCCACAGGCTGGGCACGCGCATGCCCGGCAGTGCACGCCGCAGGTCGCTGCGCTCGAGCAGCGCCAGTCCATCCTGCAGCGCCTGCGCATCGGGTTCGCCGCGCGCGCTCAGCGTCTCGCGCAGCGTGCGCAATTCGGTGCGGGCATGCGCCGAGCCCAGCGTGTCCAGGGCCAGGAAGCGGTCCAGGGTGCCGCGGTAGTCATCGGCCAGGTCGCGGCCGAACTGCGCGAACACCTGCGGTTCCACCGCATGCGGCCAGTCGCTGCCGCGCACGAACCGCGGCGTCGCCGCCAGCATCGCCAGGCCGCGCACCTGCGGCTGCGTCGCCGCGGCATGCAGCGCGAACAGCCCGCCCAGCGACCAGCCCAGCCACGCCGCCGGCGGCGTCGCCGCGGCAATCGCATTGACCACGTGCGGCAGCGCCAGCGGGGTATCGTCGCCGCGGCTATGACCATGCCCGGGCAGATCCACCAGGTGCATGCGGAACTGCGCCGACAGGCGCTCCACCAGCGGCGCGAAGATGCCGCCGTGCAGCGCCCAGCCGTGGATCAGGACCAGATCGGGGCCTTGCCCCACAGTGTCGATGTGCATCGTCGATCGTGTGCCGAATGGGGAAAAGGGAGCCGGCCAACGCCGCGCTCCGCTCGCGGCGGCCCGCTCAGGCCGGCAGGCCGACCGGATGCGCAACCAGGCGGTCGCGCGCCAGCGCCAGCGCGTCCAGCAGCGCCTGCACCTGCGCCGGCGTGTGCAGCGCCGACAGCGTCACCCGCAGCCGCGACTTGCCCTCCGGCACGGTCGGCGGGCGGATCGCCGAGACCAGGAAACCTGCCTGCTCCAGCGCCGCCGACAGCGCCAGCGCGCTGGCCTCGTCGCCGCACCGCAGCGGCTGGATCGGGGTGTCCGAGGCCATCAGTTCCAGGCCATGGCGGCGCGCGCCGCCGCGGAATGCGGCGATCGTCTCGGCCAGGCGCTCGCGCCGCCACTGGTCGCGCCGCGCCAGTTTCACCGCGGCCAGCGAGGCGGCGGCCAGCGCCGGCGGCAGCGCGGTGGTGTACAGATAGGGGCGCGCGGTTTCGGCCAGGTGCCGGATCAAGGCCTCGTCGCCGACCACCAGCGCGCCATAGCCGCCCAGCGCCTTGCCCAGGGTCACCAGTTGCAGCGGCACGTCGTCCACGCCCAGCCCGGCCTCGGCCACGCAACCGCGGCCATGCGGGCCGAGCACGCCGACGCCGTGCGCGTCGTCCACGTACATCAGCGCCTGCTGCATGCGCGCGACCAGGGTGAGCGAACGCAGCGGGGCGATGTCGCCATCCATGCTGAACACGCCATCGGTGGCCAGCATCGCCGCGCCGTCGGCGGCGTGCTTGAGCTGGCGCATCGCGCCCTCGCTATCCAGGTGCGGGTAGCGGCGCAGGCGGCAACCGGCCAGGCGGGTGGCGTCGAGCAGGCTGGCGTGGTTGAGCCGGTCCTGCACGCACACGTCGTCCTCTTCGCTGAGCAGCGCCTGCTGCACCGCCAGGTTGGCGAGGAAGCCGCTGCCGAACAGCAGCGCGCGCGGATAGCCGAGCCAGTCGGCGACCTCGCGTTCCAGGCTCTCGTGCAGCGCATGGTGGCCGCACACCAGGTGCGAGGCGGTAGCGCCGACGCCCTCGCGTGCGGCCGCGTCCTGCAGCGCGGCGAGCACTTCGAACTGTTGCGCCAGGCCCAGGTAGTCGTTGCTGCAGAAGCCGGTCAGCCAGCGTCCGTCCAGCTCCAGGCGCACCCCGTCGCGGCGGCCCACGCTGCGGCGCACGCGGATGCGGCCCTGCGCCTCGCGCAGCGTGCGCAAGGACTGGATGCGGTCGTGCAGGTCGGGACGGGCCATGGGCGGCGGGGCATGGGGCGGTTGGCTAGCGTAGCGCGTCCCCGGCCGGGCCGGGCGCCGCCGGCGATGGACGGCCGGATCGGCGGATGGACGCGCGCGCCGGCGCGGCGCGCTGGGGTCAGACCAGCGCGGCGGCGATCGCCGGCCTGTCCGCGGTCGGCGCCGGTGCGGCGATGTCCGCATGCACGGTGCCGGGATGGTCGTGCGCATCGGCGTCCACCGTCACCTGCATCGGCTTCAGCCCCAGCCGCGCGAACAGCGCCTGGTCGCGTGCGGTGTCCGGGTTGCCGGTGGTCAGCAGTTTTTCGCCGTAGAAGATCGAGTTGGCGCCGGCGCAGAAGCACAGCGCCTGAAGTTCGTCGCTCATGCTCTCGCGGCCGGCCGACAGCCGCACCATCGCCTGCGGCATCGCGATGCGCGCCACGGCGATGGTGCGCACGAACTCGAACGGATCCAGCTCGACCGTGCCATGCAGCGGGGTGCCGGCGACCTGTACCAGGCGGTTGATCGGCACCGAGTCCGGATGCACCGGCAGGTTGGCCAGCGCCTGTAGCAGGCCGGCGCGCTGTTCGCGCGATTCGCCCATGCCGACGATGCCGCCGCAGCAGGTCTTCATGCCGGCATCGCGCACGTGGGCGAGGGTGTCCAGGCGGTCCTGGTACTGGCGGGTGTGGATGATGGTGTCGTAGAAATCCGGCGCGGTGTCCAGATTGTGGTTGTAGTAGTCCAGCCCGGCCGCCTTCAGCGCCTGCGCCTGGCGCCCGTCGAGCATGCCCAGGGTGGCGCAGGTCTCCAGGCCCAGCGCCTTCACCTCGCGGATCATCGCCGCGACCTTGGGGATGTCGCGGTCCTTGGGCGAGCGCCACGCCGCGCCCATGCAGAAGCGCGACGCACCGGCGGCCTTGGCCTGGCGTGCCTTGGCCAGCACCGCCTCGGTGCTCATCAGCTTCTGCGCGTCCACGCCGGTGTCGTAGCGCTGCGCCTGCGGGCAGTACGCGCAATCCTCCGGGCAGCCGCCGGTCTTCACCGACAGCAGCGTGGAGACCTGCACTTGCGCCGGATCGAAGTGTTCGCGATGCACCGCGGCGGCGCGGTGCAACAGCTCCGGGAACGGCAGATCGAACAGGGCGAGCAATTCCTGGCGTTGCCAGTCGTGTCGGACGACAGCGGACATGGGGGTTTCCTGACGGTAAGCGGCTGGGAAAGCGGGCAGTCTGGTGAGCATGGATATCCCTGTCAACTTCATCGGCGCGCATCGGGTTGACGGTTGCTGGCGACGGCTGCAGCGCTGGATGCTCCCGGAGCGCTGCCTGGTTTGCGCCGAAGTGGGCGCCGCCGGCCTGGACCTGTGCCCGGCCTGCCGCGACGCGCTGCCCTGGAATGCCTGCGCCTGCCAGACGTGCGCGCTGCCGTTGCCGGCGCTGGATGCGGATCAGCTGTGCGGCAGCTGCCAACGCAAACCGCCGCCGCTGGCGCTGGTCGCCAGTGCCTGCGTCTACGCCGCGCCGGTGGATGGGCTGCTGCGCCGTTTCAAGTTCCACCAGGACCTGGCCGCCGGGCGCGTGCTGGCGGCCGTGCTGCAGGCGCGTTGCGCCGGCCTGCCGCGGCCGCAGGCGCTGTTGCCGGTGCCGCTGCACCGCACGCGGCTGCGCCAGCGCGGCTACGACCAGGCGCTGGAACTGGCGCGGCCGCTGGCGCGCGCGCTGGGCCTGCCGCTGTGCGCCGGCCTGCAGCGCGTGCGCGCGACGGCGCCGCAGTCCGAACTGGATGCGTCTGCGCGGCGCCGCAACCTGTGCCATGCGTTCGCGGTGCAGGCGCCGCTGCCGGCGCACGTGGCGCTGATCGACGACGTGATGACCACCGGCGCGACCCTGCATGCCGCGGCACGGGCGCTGCGCCGTGCCGGCGTGGCGCGGGTCGATGCCTGGGTGGTGGCGCGGGTGCCGTGAGCGCGCCGCATGGCATGGCGTGCGCACGTCGTGGCGATGCGCGCTGCCTGTACGCCGTTGCCGATGCATCGGCGGCGTCTGCCCATGCCGGGCTTGCGAGGTAAATGGGTTTGGCATCCGACGCATGCGTGGCACAGAAGCGGATGTGCGGCGAACAGGCGCGACCGCATGTGGCAGCGGGCAACAGGCGGAGCACCTCCAGCCGGAGTGCCGCGCGTGCGTAACGGGGCGCAACCCGCGTTCTTCTATGATGCCGGTCAACGAACTGCAGGAGATGGCGATGCGCTGGATGGCTTGGACAATGGCGATGGCGTTGTGCGTGTTCGGTGCGACCGGCTGCGGGATCGACAAGGCGCCGGACAGCGCCGGAGCGAGCGCGGTGAAGGCCAGGATCGAATGGCGCCTGGCCAGCAATGCGCCGCGCGCCGGCTATGCCGAGGCCGCGTACCAGGGACGGCCGGTGTACCTGGCGCCGCAGCAGTTGCTGGCCGTCGATGGCGCCGCCACAGTGATGCGCGTGGACGGCGACGATGGCCGGCCGGCACTGGACCTGCGTTTCCCTGGGCACGACGATCGCCTGACCCGGGCGACGGAACAGAACATCGGCAAGCCGATCGCGTTGCTGGCCGACGCTCAGGTCCTCACCGTGGCGACGGTCATGTCGCCGCTCCCCGGCGACAGCCTGCGCATCAGCGGTCTGCAGGATGTGCAGGAACAGCAGCGGGTGTTCGCGCTGCTGACGCATGCGCCGTCGGCGGACGGGAAGCGTTAGCGCTGGCTGGCGCGATCGGCAGGGGTGACAGTTCGCCATGGCGGCCATGCACGGCATGGCGTGCCTGTTGGGGTTCGCGCTGCGCGCCGCTGTCTTGTGCCGGTAGCGTGGTGCGCTGCCGATGCCTTGAACCTCAGTGCGCCGGACCTTCCGCCGGTTGCGCCGACCGGCCAGCTCAGTCAATGTCGATCCAGCAGGTGGGACGCGGGGTTTGCCGGGCATCCCTGGCGTAACCGAGTTCGCTCCCGCCACCGGTCGTGGAAAAGGCGTCGCGGCTGAAGCCGCTCCTACAGGGGCTTGCGGTGCGCCAAACGAGTGCACTGTGGGAGGGGCTTCAGTCCCGACGCTTTACCGGCAATGCCCGGACCAGGCGCGCCCTGCGGCATTGCCGCCAGTGGCCGAGGACGCCGATTGGCCTGGCGATGTGCTCGGGCGCAGCGGCCAGTGCGTGGCGTCCTGGTTCGGGGCTAGCCCGCGCGCAGCGCCAACGCCGCGGCGATGCCGGCGAAGATCGCCAGGCCGACCCAGTTGTTGTGCAGGAAGGCGCGGAAGCAGGGCGCGCGTTCGCGGGTTCGCGCGATGCGGAATTCGTAGGCGACCAGCAGCGCGGCCACGCCCAGGCCCACCCAATACCAGAGCCCCAGCGCGCCCCGGGTGCCGACCAAGCCCAGCGCGACGAACATCAGCGCATACAGGATGCCCTGCGCGACCAGATCCAGGTCGCCGAACAGGATCGCGGTGGATTTGGAGCCGGCGCGCAGGTCGTCCTCGCGGTCGACCATCGCGTACCAGGTGTCGTAGGCGGTGGCCCACAGGATGTTGGCCGCGTACAGCAGCCAGCCCAGCGCCGGCACCTCGCCGCGAATCGCGGCGAACGCCATCGGGATGCCCCAGCCGAAGGCCATGCCCAGATAGACCTGCGGCAGGTAGGTGTAGCGCTTCAGATAGGGATAGCTGGCGGCCAGGAACAGGCCGACCACGCTGAGGCCGATGGTCAGCGGGTTCATCGTCAGCACCAGCGCGAAGGCGACGAGCATCAGCAGCGCGAACACCGCCAGCGCCTCGCGGCCGCCGACCGCGCCGGTGGCCAGCGGCCGGCTGCGGGTGCGCTCGACCTGCGGGTCCAGCCAACGGTCGGCGTAGTCGTTGATCACGCAGCCGGCCGAGCGGGTCAGCCAGACCCCGGCGCTGAACACGAACAGCGTCCACAGCGGCGGCATCCCGTCGGCGGCCAGCCACAGCGCCCACCAGGTCGGCCATAGCAGCAACAGCGCGCCGATCGGACGGTCGCCGCGCAGCAGTTTCCAGTACTGGCCCAGGCGCGCGCGCGGCGGCAGCGCGGCGGGCGTTTCGTAGCGTTCGTAACCCATCACGCAAGGGTAGCAGCCGGGCCTGCCCGGCGGCAGCAAGGTGCCGCCCGCCACTGCCGCAAGCAGCCTGCGTCTATGCGCAGTAGCGGCGAACCAGGCGCGGGAACCGTGAAACGCATCGGATGTGTGGCGGCTGAACCCCGGCCGGCCTGGCGCAAGCCGCCCCGTCGGCTGCTCGCCGCCAGCGGCCGCCGTGCGCCCTGGCCAATGCCGGGGCCGGTCGCTGCGGCATGCGATCGGCATGGGGCAGACGCGGCGCGCGGTTTGCCGTTAGAATGCGCGTCCGTTGCGCCCGTAGCTCAGCCGGATAGAGTAGTGGCTTCCGAAGCCATTGGTCGGGGGTTCGAATCCCTCCGGGCGCACCACATCATCCCCAGCCTGCATGGCCTCTTCGACCGCGAAACCTGCCGGTGGTGGACACCGCCTTCGGCGCTGCGGCGAGCGACGGCCTGTGGCGTATACCGCCGCTGCCCGTACTACCCGGGATGCCGCGCTGGGCCCCTCTGCGTTGAAAGGCCAGCGCGTCCCGCGCGCGCCGCATCGTCGTGCAGCGTGCATGGAATTCCTTCCGCCGCTGGCCTGCATCGCCTTCGGCGTTGCGGCGACCGGCGGTCTTGGGCGGGTGACGCCGCCGCCGCTCCCTGCGATGCCGCACTGGATTGCCTTGGCCTGCATCGCCAGCGTGTGCGGCGCGCACACCACAACGCCCTGCATTGTGCCGGCGCCGCCGCTGGGCCGCGCGTGGCCGCGGTTGCTGCGCTCGCGGAGCCCCAGTGCGGGGCGACTCCCTGGCATCCTCTCCGCTGCCGCGTCAGCGAGGTCGCCATGAATGGCGTGGCGGGGGTTCCGTTGCGGCGTCTTGCCGGAGGCCGCCGGTGATCGGCCCGCGCACCCCGCTCGGCAAGCCTGCGGTCCACTTGCTGGGCGACGACGATGCGCTGGCCTACCTGCGGATGGGCGATGGCGCGCCGGTGGTGCTGGTGCACGGCGCGCTGTGCGACTACCGCTATTGGGCGCCGCAAGTGCGCGGCCTGTGCGAGCGCTGCGAGGTCGCCGCGCTGAGCCTGGGCCAGTATTTCCCGCAGTTGCCATCGTCGCTGCGGCATTCCTTCGGCTGGCGCTGGCACGCGCAGCAGGTCGCCGGGTTCCTCGCCAGCTACGGACAACCGGTGCATCTGGTCGGTCATTCGCGCGGCGCCGCGGTGGCCTGGCAGGTCGCGCTGCAGCGGCCTGCCGCGATCGCCAGCCTGAGCCTGTTCGACCCGGGCGGGCCGCAGCCGCAGGGCCTGCCCGAGGACGTGCTGGCGATCCGCGCGCGGGCGATCGCCTTGCTGCGCGAGGGCCAGGTCGAGGCCGGCCTGGAATGTTTCGTCGATTCGGTGAGCCAGCCGGGCGCCTGGGCGCGCAGCAGCGCGTCGTTCCGGCAGATGGTGCGCGACAACGCGCAGACCCTGGTGCCGCAGATCGGCGATGCGCTGCCGGCCTACGACCGCGAACAGGCCGCGACGCTGGCGCTGCCGGTGCTGCTTGTCAGCGGCGAGCTGAGCCCGGCGCAGTACTGCGACAACGCTTCCGCGCTGGCCGAGTGGTTGCCCGACGCGCGCCACCACGTCCTCGCCGGCGCCTCGCACGGCATGACCTTCACCCATGCGCGGCGCTGCAACGCGCTGATCGCGGAGTTCGTTGCAGCGCATCGCGGTTGACGTTTCCGGCGCCGCTCCTGGCCCGGTCGTGATTGCTCGACCGCGGCGAGGTCGATCCCGCGGGCGAATGCGCGATCGCGCTGGAGCATACCGCAATGAAACTGACGCAGTTTCCGCGTCGTGGCAGGCGCGCATCTGAAATGGTCGAGTGAAATAGTCGATGGTTCGTCGGTCTCAATATCGGCGGCCAGCGTCTCGGGTTTTTCGCAAGCCGTCCATACGCTTGGTGGCAGCAACCGCATGGTGTCGGCGTGCAGTGCGGATGCCTGCGGTTGCGGACCGCGTTGTGCCCGCGCCGCGCGCTGCATGCGCCGTTTGCGCTGCAGGCGATGGCCGTTTGCGAAACGTCGTTTTGAGCCAGCCGGCCGCTGTTCTCTATGACGGACTGCGACGTTGGAAAAAAGCCGGGCGATGGAAAATGTCAAACGCCAATGTTATGAACAACATATACGCAGTGCCGGACAAGACTGTTTGGACGCGGTGCCTGTCGTGGGTATCTTGAATCCATACACGAGATTGTGACAATTTACTTTCCGTCGAGAACGCCGTAGCAGATATGGAAAAAATCCTGATCAACCGTTGACCAGGTGTTGCGAACGGACTAGGTTGAATAGACGCAATGGATTTGAAGTCGAAAATTCGCCATTGCGAACACGGGAAGACCCGGCAATGCTGTTCGGGTCTGGCATGGAAGTTAACCAGGGGGCTGGTCATGAAGAAAAAATGGGAGCACGCGATCAAGCGTGCGCTTTCGGCATCGCTTTGCACTGCACTTGCCACGGCAATGATGCCGGCGCCATTGATGGCGCAGGCAATTGGTACATTTCCGCCGATCGAGACCGGCATCAATTTGCCGGCCGATGAGGCCGCGCATCGTCAGCCGGCAGAATGGTGGTACATGACCGGCTTTTTGGATGGCACCGATCCGTCCGGTGGCAAGCATTCCTACGCCTATGAAATGGTCGTGTTCCAGATCGCCGCGGTCGCCGGCCTGCCGCCGGTATATGACGCGCATTTTGCGGTTTCCGATCTGGAGAGCGGTGCATTCCGGTTCGAAAAACGTGTGGTCTCGGCGCCTTTTACCACGTCGCAAAACCGTTTCGATCTGGACGTCGGTGGATTCCAGGTCGGCGGATCGATGGGCCGCTATTATGTGCTCGCCGCGTTGTCCAACATGGATTATGCGCTCGATCTGAACACCCAGCCGGCGCAGGGGCCCACGTTGAACGGCGTCGACGGCGTGGAAACTTACCGCGGTTTCAAATCGCCTTATTACTCGTTCGATGTCAACACCACCACTGGCACCGTGTGGGACCACGGCGTCCCGGTCACGGTGACCGGCACTACCTGGTACGACCATGAGTGGGCGAACGGCATTCCCGGAGATGCCGACAGCGGATGGACCTGGTTCGGCGTGTCGATGGATGACAATAGCCAATACAACCTCAGCTTCTTCGTCAAAAGCGACGGCACCATCGACCAGGCGCTTGGAGTGAAGACCGCCAATGGCAGCTACGCGCCGATTCCGGCCGACCAGATCAAGCTGGAAAGGATCGGCGGTTGGAAAAGTCCCAATACCGGCTATAGCTACCCGGCGAAATGGCTGGTCACATTGCCGGACGGGTCGATCACCATTACCCCGGTGATCCAGAATGCCGAGCTGTATGCGCCGACGACGCAGAAATTCTACTTCGAAGGGCCGGCGACGGTTGTGGGAACGCTGGGTGGCAAGGCGGCAACGGGCAAGGCGTTTGCGGAAATGAATCCTTGGGGGGTGGATTGGGGGCTGCGCATCCTGCCCTGATCCAGGGCGGGCCATGAATCGAAGAGCACATCAATTAGGGGATTGACATGAAAAAGAAAGTTTTGCCTACGCTGTTTTCACGTCTGCGCAGTTGGCTTGCCACCGGCGCCATCGCCTGCGGTCTGTTGACCTCGCCGGCCTTCGCGCAGAGTTTCGAATACCCGGCACCGGTGGTGATGCCGGGCGACGAAGGCGCCCATCACAGCCAACTGGAATGGTGGTATTTCGTCGGCCATCTCTATGGCGTCGATCCGAGCGGGGTCAAGCGCGAATACGGTTTCGAAGTCACCGTGTTCCAACTGTATCCGTTGCCGCTGGGAAATACCGCGACCTATTCGTGGCATTTCGCAGTGACCGACGTGAACAACAAGCTGCACAAGGTAGAGGAACGTGCCATATCGGACACGATCCCCGGCCAGACCGGCGGCTTCAACTTCACCAACGGGAATTGGTCGGTCGGCGGGTCGCAACAGAATTATGCGATCAAGGCGGCGCTCAGCGATGGCCGGTTTGCCATCGATCTCAAGACAAGCAGCGCTCTTCCGTTCGTTCTGCACAACGGCAACGGTCTGGTGGACTATCGCCCGATCGCCACCACGTCGTCCTACTATTCCTCGACCGCCCTGGATACCGAGGGCACGATCTACGACAACGGGGTGCCGATCAAGGTCGTCGGGGTGTCATGGCAGGACCGCCAATGGTTCGTGAAGGGCACCGAGGCCGATCAGGGAGGTTCCTTCTTCAGCGGCGGCTGGAACTGGTTCGCGATCCAACTCGACGACAATACGCAGTACATGCTGTATTACATGCAGGATCCGGGGACCGGCGCCATTACCAGAAAGCTGGGCACGCGGATCAGCAATGGCGTGGCATCGGTGGTTCCCGGCGATCAGATGGACTTGAAACCGCTTTCGACCTGGCTCAGTCCGCAGTCCGGTTATACCTATGAGTCGAAATGGAACGTGATCCTGCCAGAAGGCAATCTCACGATCACCCCGCTGGTGGACGACCAGGAAATGTTCTGGCCCTACCATCGCTACTATTGGGAGGGTTCCTCGCAAGTGGTCGGCACTCTCAACGGCAAGAGCGTCACCGGCCGTAGTTATGTCGAGGTCAATCCCTGGAAGGAGCCTTACAGCTCACTGCCCTGATCCAGCGGCGAGATGAAGATGGCCCGGGCGCGTTGGATCGCCCGGGCCTTTTTTGTGCGCAGCGCGCCGCCGATCACCCGCGGCGTCGCGCCGCGCGATGCGCAGACGGCGTGGTTCCCTTCTGCCCTCGGCAGATGCCCCGAACGGGCGGATGAGGGTAGGGGCCAAGCGGCGTGCAATCGAACATCGCGGCGCTTCGCGCCTTCCCCCCACCCCAATCCTGCTCCTGGGTAGAGAGGGGGCTTTGGATCCGCTGCAGGACGGAGGGGCGTTGGAACCTCGGCGGTTCGCTGGCGCGTGCAGCGCAGAGCGCAGGCCGAACGGCCCGATCCAGCGTGCGAACAAGCCCGCCGATTTCCCGACGCATGCGGCCACTCAACACGGATGGCACCGCTGCCAAAATGCATCAGCTGCAGCCCTTGTCATGCGCTCCGCGCCAGCCCCGGCTCTGCTCGATCCAGTTGCCGGTAACCGATCGCCTCGGTCAGGTGCGCGGTGGCGATCGCGTCGCTGCCGGCCAGGTCGGCGATGGTGCGGGCCACGCGCAGGATGCGGTGCAGGGAGCGCGCCGACAGGCGCAGGCGGTCGATGGCGTGTTCCAGCAGCGCCTCGTCGCGCGGCTGCAGGCGGCAGTCGCGCAGGGTCTCGCTGTGGCCGAGCTGGCCGTTGGGGCGGCCGGCGCGCGCCAGCTGGCGTTGCCGCGCCAGCTCCACCCGGGCGCGCACGGCGGCGCTGCTTTCGCCGGGAGCGGCATCGGCGCGTAGCGCCTGCGGCGGCAGTCGCGGCACGTCCACATGCAGGTCGATGCGGTCCAGCAACGGACCGGAGATGCGCGCGCGATAGCGGCGGATGCTGTCGTCGCTGCAGCGGCAACGGCCGCTGGCATCGCCGGCCCAGCCGCAGGGACAGGGGTTCATCGCCGCGACCAGTTGGAAGCGGGCCGGGAATTCGGCGCTGCGCGCGGCCCGCGAGACGGTGACCGTGCCCGATTCCAGCGGCTCGCGCAGCACTTCCAGCGCGTGCCGGTTCCACTCGGGCAACTCGTCGAGGAACAACACGCCGCGATGCGCCAGCGAGATTTCGCCGGGACGCGGATGGGTGCCGCCGCCGACCAGCGACACCGCGCTGGCGGTGTGGTGCGGGGACCGGTAGGGGCGTTGCCGCCAGCGCGCCGGGTCCAGGCCGCGACCGCTGACCGAGGCGATCGCCGCCGCTTCCAGCGCCTCGGCCTCGCTGGCCTCGGGCAGGATGCCGGGCAGGCGCGAGGCCAGCAGGGTCTTGCCGCAGCCCGGGCTACCGATCAATAACAAATGGTGATGACCGGCCGCCGCGATTTCCAGCGCACGCCGCGCCTGGGCCTGCCCGCGCACGTCGCTCAGGTCGGGAAACGGCGTGACCGCGGCCGGCAGGGCTTCGGCGGCCGGCAGAGTCTTGGTGCCGTTCAACAGTGCGCAGACTTCGAGCAGGGTGCGCGCGGTGAACGCCTGCACGTGCTGCGCCAGCGCCGCTTCGGGGCCGTTGCCGGCGGGCACGATCAGCGTGCGTCCGGCTTGCGCGGCGGCCAGCGCCGCCGGCAGCACCCCGTCGACGGCGCGCAGTTCGCCGGTCAAGGCCAGTTCGCCGAGGAATTCGTAGTTGCCCAGCGCCTGCGGGTCGAGTTGCCCGGCGGCGGCGAGGATGCCCAGCGCGATCGGCAGGTCGAAGCGGCCGCCGTCCTTGGGCAGGTCGGCCGGGGCCAGGTTGACGGTGATGCGCCGCGCCGGGAATTCGTATTGCGCGCACAGGATGGCGGCGCGTACCCGGTCGCGCGATTCGCGCACCGCCGCTTCGGGCAGGCCGACGATCTGCGTGGCCGGCAGTCCGCCGGACAGATGGACCTCGACCCGGACCGGAGGCGCAAGCACCCCCGCGCGGGCACGGCTGTGCACCAGCGCCAGGCTCATGGTGGCGGGTGGATCAGGCTTGCGCGGACGGCGCGTCGCCGCTGCGCGCGGCTTCCAGCGCGGCGACGCTGCGTTCCAGCGCTTCCAGCTTCTCGCGGGTGCGCAGCAGCACCGCGCGCTGCACGTCGAATTCCTCGCGGGTGACCAGGTCGAGCTTGCCCAGGCCGGCCTGCAGCGCGCTCTTGAAGGTGCTCTGCAGTTCGTCGCGGGATTCGCGCAGTCCTGGCGGTACCAGGTCGCTGAGGCGGCGGGCGAGGTCGTCTAGGTGATTGAGGTCGATCATGGCGATGCTCCGGCAGGTGGCGCCAGATTGCGGCACCCTGCGGTTCGGGGCCATCGGTATCGGGCGCGGCGCGCTGTCGGAAAATTCCGGCGATGGGGCGCGCGGCCATTTGAACCCGGCGGCCGGGCATCGCGCAACCGCGCTATCCTGATGCCATTGTGATTGGAGAAAGCTGCATGAAGATGATCATGGCCGTCATCAAGCCGTTCAAGCTCGACGACGTGCGCGAAGCACTCGCCGCGCAGGGCGTGGCCGGCATCACCGTCACCGAGGTCAAGGGCTTCGGCCGGCAGAAGGGCCACACCGAGCTGTACCGCGGCGCCGAGTACGTGGTCGATTTCCTGCCCAAGGTGAAGCTGGAAGTGGCGGTCACCGAGGACCAGGTCGAACGCGTGCTCGAGGCGATCGTCAAGGCGGCCGGGACCGGCAAGATCGGCGACGGCAAGGTGTTCGTGTACGACCTGGGCACGGTGGTGCGGATCCGCACCGGCGAACTGGATGCGGACGCGCTGTAACGCTGCAGCCGGCACCGATTCCGCGTAGCAGCGGCTTCAACCGCGCCGGGCGTTAGAGCAGAACCGGATTGCCGTGGTGGCGATGGAGTGGGGATGAGGTGCCGCTCGGCCCCTCATCCGATCACGTGGGCAACAGCGCCCGATCCTGCATCACCTGGCCAAGACGTGCAGTGGCTCCCGGCGTACGCGGGCAGGGAGCGGATCGGCGCAGCGTGGAGCGATGCGGTACGCGCGCTGCTACGGTCGGTGGCGAGGTTGCTGGCCACGGAAGTCGATGCGAAGCCGGCCACCGCCCTCGTGCTTTTGTCCCTCAACCAGCCTCGATGGGGTCGGCGGCTTGGCGCAACGCGTTGAAATAGGATGCGATCTCCTCGGGGAAAACATAGCTTTGCGCCGGTAACGGCGATCCCGCCTCGACCAAGGCCTGCGCGCAACCGAGCCAGTCGCCGCCGGGCGTGGTCTCGGCGTTGGAGGCGAAGCTGAGCGTGCCGTAGACGTTGTCGTCGTAGCCGTGACGTTCGTCGTAGCTCGCTCCATGCGCGAGCAGGAACCTTGTGAGCGACGCGTTGCCATGGAAAACGGCCCAGTTCAGCGCACTGCCGTCGATGTCTCCACCGCGCACGCCAATCGGCCAACCCGATTCCACCATCACGCGTACCGCCTCGTCGGAACCGTTGGCCGCCTGCTCGGGAAGCAGTCGCAGGGCGTCAGGCGACAGCTTGCCGATCCACTGCGGATCGGCAGCCAGCATGGCCTGCACGGTGGCGCGGTCGCCGCGTGCGCAGGCGCCCAGGAAAGCATCGCCAGGGCGTTCGTCGGCCTTCGCGCCGGCCTGCAACAGCCGTTCGGCGACGTCGTCGAGGCCACGTCTGCGCGCCAGCCGGTAGGCGCTGGTGCCATGCTGGTCGTGCACCGAAGGATCGGAACCTGCGTCGAGCAGGATGCCGACGATTTCGGACGAGCGACGACGACGGATCGCATGCAGCAGCGGACAACCGCTCGGGCCTGATTCGTTGGGGTCGCCGCCATGGGCTAACAGCAGACGCAGGCTTTCTGGGCGTTCGAAGTCTAGCGCGCGGAACAAGGCGTTGCTGCCGGTGACGCGCGCCCCGGCCTGGAGCAGCAGTCGCACGATGCTTTCGTCGTCGGTTTCGGTGGCGTGATACAGCGACTCATGGTCGTTCGGGTCGGCACCGGCGGCCAACAGCCGTTGTGTGATGGCCGCGTCGTGGTTGTGCCCCGCTGCGCCATACAAGGCGCTCAAGGAATCGCTGGAGGATGGCGCGACCCAGCGCGCATTGGGATCGGCGCCGGCCGCGAGCAGCAGGTCGATACAGGCGCGAATACCGGGCGCATACGCCGGCAGCGCGACCATGCCCGAGAAGCTGGCGCAAACCAGCGGCAGCATGCCGCTGTCGGCATGGGACCTATCGACCCATGAGGGATCGCCTGCAATCGCCGCCTGTACCACGCTGGCGTCGCCGATGGCGCAGGCGAGGGCCGTTTCGCCGGTCGGCAGGTCGGGATGATCGCGCAACAACCGTTCGGCTAGCCGCGGCTTGGCCGGCTGGTAACCATGACCGAAGATCCATTGCCGCCACTGACGCTGGCGATTGGCCACGTCGACCGAGGCTGTTTGCAATGCGATGTAGTCTTTCAACTGTGCCCACGAGTCGAAACCGTACTCGCGCGCCACGCAGGATTGCGCATCGTGCAGACGCAGCGGCATTGCTGCGATGGCGCCATGGTCGAGCCGCACGGCGGCGGGCAGGGCAACGCGGATGCGTTCGAGCGAGGCGGGATCGCCGCGATGTATGCCATCGAGCAGCGTCTTGGCCTGCTTCTTCAGGTAATCAAGGTGCGGACGCTCAGGCAGAGCTTTCATGACAACCTCCATGCAATGAGTGCCGAAGGTCCGCAAGCCCGGCTGCACAAAGGTTGGTGGTGGCAAGCATTCGGCAAGTGGGTTGAACCCTTTCCGCGGACCCGGTGGCGGCTTGCAACGCCTACGATGAGCCTAGCACGAAGTAGAGCGTGCGGTGCGCGCAGGCCGGCGCTTCTGCGGGGCGGTGGCAAGGGTGCACGCCGCAGGCCGATGCGTGGCATAGCCCCGTCCAAGGGTCAGCCAGAAGGCGAGCACGGCGGTCCGGCTGGATGGCGGTGGCAAGACCCGGGATGGGCGCCGGCAGAACGCGACGAACAGCAGGCCAAGCGGCGCGAGCAGGCTTTCTTGCGCCGCTTCCTTGAGCGCGGGCAACACCTCGCCTGGATAGAACAGCACGCTGATGCGAGTCACGCCGCCCGCCACGCAATACGGGGCCAGCGTGGCATGCCGTTCGGCAGGCAGGGGGCGGCGTTGCGCACGACGATGCGGTAGAACCACAGTCCGGTCGGTCCCATGCCCAGGCGCCACGCCCATCCTGGCCGCAACGCGAGATCGCGCACCACGAAGGCGAGATCGCCAGGGCCGGTGACCGCGGAGAAGATCAGGTAGCCCGCGCCCCACAGGCCGTTGCATGCGGCGACCAGCGCGAACGCGGTGCGCGCGGTGGCGTGCCGGCTGCGGCATGCGGCGAGGGCGAACACCGTGGCGTGCCGGCCGCCGGCGCTCCGCGCGGCGCGACCGGCGCCAACCTCGTCGGCGCCGGCCCGACGCTTAGCCGCCCAGCGCCTCGGCCACGAACGGCGGCAGCACCTGGGTGCCGGTGTGCAGGTGCGCGCTGTAGTAGCGGGTGACGAACGGCTTGGCCGCCGCGTCGGCTTCGCGGAAGTCGAAGCCGCCGGACTTGCGCGCCAGGGTCACGCTCCACCAGCCGGTCGGGTAGCACGGCTGCGGGAACGGCACGGTGTGGAAGCTGGCGAAGCCGGCCTTGCCCATCTCCGTGCGCATTTCCTTGATCAGGTCCAGCAACGCCAGCGGCGATTCGGACTGCTGCACCAGAATGCCGTCGTCCTTCAGCGCCTTGAAGCAGCTGGCGTAGAACGCCTTGTTGAACAGGCCTTCGGCCGGGCCGACCGGGTCGGTGGAATCGACGATGACGATGTCCACGCTGCCCGCCGGGCAGTTGGCCATATAGGCGATGCCGTCGTCGAACAGCAGCTCGGCGCGCGGATCGGCGTTGGACTCGCACAGCTCCGGGAAGTACTTCTCGGCCATGCGCGTGACCTGCTCGTCGATGTCGCACTGGGTGGCGCGCTCCACGCCCGGGTGCTTGAGCACTTCGCGCAGGGTGCCGCAGTCGCCGCCGCCGATGATCACCACGCGCTTGGGCGCGGCGTGGGTGAACAGCGCCGGGTGGCTGATCATCTCGTGGTAGAAGAAGTTGTCGCGCGTGGTCAGCATCACCGCGCCGTCGATCACCATCAACTTGCCCCAGTCGGTGGTGTCGTAGATCTCGATCTTCTGGAACGGCGACTGCACCTCGTCCAGCTTGCCGGTGATGCGGTAGCCGATGGCCGAGCCGGTGGGCTGGAAGTGTTCGATGTACCAGTTGTCGTTGGCGCTCATGCGATGTCCTAAGTAAAGCGGAAAGAATGCAGACGATCCCTTCTCCCACCGGGAGAAGGTGGCGCGCAGCGCGGGATGAGGGTAAGGGCGCAGCCTCGCGCACCCAAACCACGCCGCGCAGCACCCGAACCCCGACCCACCCCGCTCCCACCAGGAGAGGGGCATCAGCTCGGCGCGGATTGTAACGGAGCCCACGCGTAGCAGGCGTTACAATCCACGCCCCTTTTCCCCGCCGAGCCGCCACGATGAGCGATTGGTCCCTCGACCAGGCCCGCAAGACCTATTCGATCCCGCATTGGGCCGATGGGTATTTCGACGTGGATGCGGCCGGCCGGATGGTGGTGCGCCCGCAAGGCGCCGACGGCGTGGCGATCGCGTTGCCCGAGGTGGTGGACGCCGCGCGCGCGGCCGGCGCCAAGCTGCCGATGCTGGTGCGCTTTCCGGACATCCTGGGCGAGCGCCTGGGCAAGCTGCAGTCGGCCTTCGCCCAGGCCCAGGCCGACTGGGACTATGCCGGCGGCTACACCGCGGTGTACCCGATCAAGGTCAACCAGCACCGCGGCGTGGCCGGCACCCTGGCCAGCCACCACGGCGAGGGTTTCGGCCTGGAAGCCGGCAGCAAGCCGGAACTGATGGCGGTGCTGGCGTTGTCGCGGCCGGGCGGGCTGATCGTCTGCAACGGCTACAAGGACCGCGAATACATCCGCCTGGCGCTGATCGGGCGCAAGCTCGGCTTGCAGACCTTCATCGTCATCGAGAAGCCGTCGGAGCTGAAGCTGGTGCTGGAGGAAGCGCGCGCGCTGGACGTCAAGCCGGGCCTGGGCGTGCGCATGCGCCTGGCCTCGCTGGGCGCGGGCAAGTGGCAGAACAGCGGCGGCGACAAGGCCAAGTTCGGGCTGTCGCCGCGGCAGGTGCTGGACCTGTGGAAGGCGCTGCGCGACACCGAATACGCCGAGTCGCTGAACCTGCTGCACTTCCACATGGGCTCGCAGATCTCCAACGTGCGCGACATCGCCAACGGCATGCGCGAGGCCACGCGTTATTTCGTCGAGCTGTCCAAGCTGGGCGCGAAGATCAGCCACGTCGACGTCGGCGGCGGCCTGGGCATCGATTACGAAGGTACCCGTTCGCGCAGCTACTGCTCGATCAACTACGGCCTGCACTCCTACGCCAGCAACATCGTGCAGCCGCTGGCCAATGCCTGCGAGGAACACGGCCTGCCGCCGCCGCGGATCGTCACCGAGTGCGGCCGCGCGATGACCGCGCACCACGCGGTGCTGATCGCCAACGTCTCGGAAGTGGAGCAGGCGCCGGAAGGGCGCGTGCCCGACGCGCATGCCGACGAGCCGGCAGCGATCCGCCACCTGCGCGAGATCCACGACGAGCTGGACGTGCGCCCGGCGGTGGAACTGTTCCAGGAAGCGCAGCATTTCCATGCCGAAGGCCTGTCCAGCTACGCGCTGGGCCAGATCGACCTGCCGCAGCGCGCGCGCATCGACGACCTGTTCTACGCCATCGCGCACGGCGTGCGTGCGCGCCTGAGCCATGAGGAAAAGAGCCACCGCCCGGTGCTGGACGAGCTCAACGAGCGGCTGGTGGACAAGTATTTCGTCAACTTCAGCGTGTTCGAATCGATCCCCGACGTGTGGGCGATCGACCAGGTGTTCCCGATCGTGCCGATCGAGCGCCTGAACGAGGCGCCGGCGCGGCGCGGGGTGATCTGCGACATGACCTGCGACTCCGACGGCATGGTCAAGACCTACGTCGAGAACGAGAGCCTGGACAGCTCGCTGCCGCTGCACGAGCTGCGCGCGGGCGAGAGCTACCGGCTCGGCTTCTTCCTGGTCGGCGCCTACCAGGAGATCCTCGGCGACATCCACAACCTGTTCGGCGACACCGATGCGATCGAGGTCAGCGCCGATGGCGACGGCTACCGGATCGCCCAGCAGCGCCGCGGCGACACCACCGACGTGATGCTGGACTACGTGGGCTATGCACTGGCCGACCTGCGCGCGGCCTACGCCGAGCGCGTGGCCGCCGCGCAGCTGCCGGCGGCGCAGGCGCAGGCCTTGTCGGCGGCGCTGGAAGCGGGGCTGACCGGCTACACCTATCTGTCGGACGAGCCGCTGGGCTGATCGACCCGACATGCGCTAGCCGCCAGCGCGCGCCGCCGGCCCGCACCGTGGGCGGCGGGTACACCGCCGCTGCTACGGCTGGCGATTGCGGCAGCGCACCTGTCATCGTCGACGCTGCATGTCGGTGCTATCCGGCGGCTTCGCCATGCTAAGCAAGCAGCACTGCGCGCATGCCCCTGTGCTGCGGGCATCGCCTGACCAGGATGTCGCTGTGGGTTTGCCCGCCCACGCGTGTCGATGAGCATGCAGGTTGAAGCGTGGTGACAGTGCTGCCTTGGCCGCGCATGGCGGCTTATGTTTCTCCACATCTGCGCGGTCTGCGGGCGCATAGATGCCGCGGCATAATACAGGTCGAAGACAAGAGTGTCCCTAATCACTGTTCTATCTACATGTCTACGTTAACGGACATGGAATTGTGATTTGCCGCACCGGGTTTCGGTGGACAGTGCGCAAGCGCAAATGGAAAATCTCTACGCGGAATCTAAAGATTGACTGCCTTTTTATTTGGCTGTCGGTGTTGCGTGCTTGTACTTTCTCGATCAGGGCAATGATCCGTTGTCATCCTGCCGCTGGTTGACGTGGGGGTAGTGTTTGGGCGTTTCCCCGGATTTTTCCGGTTTCCGGACCGGGGATCATATTAACTCGATCTCAATCCGACTCCTTGTGGGTCGTGCTTTCTCGACGCCGATTCCGGCGTCGATGGCAACGCCTTGCGAGCGAGTCCAATAAGGAGCATGCATGAACCAGCTCTCCTGCGATTCCCTGCCTTTGACCATCGCCCAGCGCGGACTGTGGGTCGCACAGAAAATCAATCCAAAGGCTTCGCTGAATTTGTCCGAGGCGCTGGAACTGTGCGGTCCGATCCAGCCGCAACTGATCCTGCGCGCATCGCGGCAGGTGGTGCGCGAATTCGAGGCTATCCGGACGCGCATCGTCGAAGAGAACGGCGTGCCGCGACAGCGGGTGGAGGCCGAATACCTTGGCGATTTTCCGTATCTCGATCTGAGCGGCGAAGCGGCGCCACGTCAGGCGGCCGAGCGCTGGGTCGCGCAGGCGATTGAGCGGCAGTGGGACATCGCGCGCGATCCGATGTGGAGTTGCGTGCTGTTCCGGCTGGGCGAAGACCACTATCTGTGGGTGCAATACGCGCACCATATTATGATGGACGGTTACAGCGGCGGCATGGCCGCGCAGCGGATGGCCGAGCTCTACAGCGCCTATGCCGCGGGCGTCGAGCCGCCGGCGAGTACGGCCGGTCCGCTGGCCGGGCTGGTCGAGCTGGAAGCGTCGTACCGCGAGTCCGAACGTTGCCGCCGCGATCGCGACTACTGGCTGCAGCAGTTGGCCAACCCCCCGCCGGCGGTGAGACTGACGCGCCGCCCCGGCGCGTTGCAATTCGGCTCTTTGCGCAGTACGGGCTACCTGTCCAGTGCGCAGATCGTGCGTCTGCGCGAACTTGGCGCCCTGTACGGCGCCACGCTGCCGCAGTTGCTGATCGCGTTGGTCGCCGCGTTCTACCATCGCAATACCGGCGCGGAGGATCTGATCTTCGGCATGCCGGTGACCGGGCGGGTCAACCGCCAGTACCGCAACACGCCGGGCATGGTCGCCAATGCGGTGTCGATCCGCCTGGCGATGGCGCCGCAGGCGCCGTTCCATCACCTGTTCGCCCAGGTGGCGTCGGTGGTCAGGTCGGCGCTGCGGCATCAGCAATATCGCTACGAAGATCTGCGCCGCGCCCTGGGTCTGGTTCGCAACGACCAGCAGTTGGCATGGCTGGCGGTGAATATCGAGGCGTTCGACTACGCGCTGGATTTCGGCGGCGTGCAGGCGATTCCGCACAATCTGTCCAACGGCTCGTTCGAGGATCTGACCATCTTCTTCTACGAACGCGGCGATGGTGCCGACGTGCGCTTCGATTTCGATGCCAATCCCGGGCTGTACACCCGCGAGGAACTGGACGAACACCGCCGACGCCTGCTGCAACTGGTCGATTCGGTGCTGGACGATCCAACCCAGGCGTTGGGGCAGGTGGACATGCTGGGTGCGCAAGAGCGCGCACGCCTGCTCTACGACTGGAACCGCACCGATGCCGCGCTGCCCGAGCCGAGCAGCCTGCCGCACTGATTCGCGCAGCAGGCTGCCGGTACGCCCGATGCGATCGCGGTGCGTTGCGCTAGCCGGGTGCTGGACTACCGCAGCCTGCAGCAGCGCAGCGCGCAGTTGGCGGCGCAGTGGGTTCAGGAGGGGGTGTCGCCGGGCGACGTGATCGCGGTGGCGTTGCCGCGCAGCGAGCAGCTGCTGGTGGTGCTGCTCGCGGTGATGTGGAGCGGCGCCACGTATTTGCCGCTGGATCCGCTGGGTCCGGCGGAGCGCAACGCGACGATACTGAAAGACTCCGGCGCGATCGCGCTGGTGTGCGAACCGGCGCAGTGGGAGCAGCATGCGCTGGGCGGCATCGTCTGGCTCGACCCGCGGGCAGGGACCGATCTGGCGCCGTTGCCCGCGCCGCGCGCCACGGCCGATGGCATCGCCTATCTGCTCTACACCTCCGGTTCCACCGGAACGCCCAAGGGGGTGGAAGTCAGCCACCGCAATCTGGCCAGCTTCCTGTTCGCCATGCAGCACGAACTGCAGTTGCAGGCCAGCGACCGGGTGCTGGCACTGACCACGATCAGTTTCGATATCGCCGCGCTGGAGCTGTATCTGCCGCTGATCTGCGGCGCCAGCGTGGTGATCGCCGGCGATGGCGCGCTGCACGATCCGCAAGGCCTGTCGCGGTTGATCGCGCGTGAGCGGATCAGCCTGATGCAGGCTACGCCTTCGCTATGGCGCATCCTGTTGGCCAACGAGGATCTGCCGTTGCAGCAGGTGCACGCGCTGGTCGGCGGCGAAGCGCTCAGCGGCGAGTTGGCGACCCGGCTGCTGCAGCGTACCGCGCAGCTGACGCACCTGTACGGCCCCACCGAAACCACGGTGTGGTCCACGCTGATGCACCTGACCCCGGCGGATACCGCATCGGTGCCGATCGGGCGGCCGCTGCGCAACACCCGCGTCTATGTGCTCGATGCCCAGCAGCAGCCGGTTCCCACCGGCGCCAGCGGCGAGCTGTATATCGGCGGCGCCGGCGTGGCCAAGGGCTACCGCAAGCGGCAGCAGCTCAGCGACGCCTGCTTCCTGCCCGATCCGTTCGCCGCCGATGGCGGGCGCATGTACCGCACCGGCGATCTGGCGCGTTGGCGCGAGGACGGCGTACTGGAATTCCTCGGCCGCGCCGATGCGCAGTTGAAGATCCGAGGGCACCGGGTCGAACCGGGCGAAGTGGAAGCCGCGCTGCTGTGCCATCCGGCGATCGCCGCGGCGGCGGTGGTCGGCCACCGCGATGGCGACGCCGATGGCGTGATGCAACTGGTGGCCTATCTGGTGGCGGCCGACGGCGCCGCGCTGCCGACGCTCGACGCGCTGCGCCAGCAGTTGCACGGGCGTTTGCCCGAGTACATGTTGCCGTCGGTGTGCATGGCGCTGCCGGCGCTGCCGCTCACCCCCAACGGCAAGCTCGACCGCAAGGCGCTGCCGGTTCCGGGCACAGCGGCGGCACCGCGCTACGTGGCGCCGCGCAATCCGCTCGAGCAGCGTCTGATCGCGCTGTGGCAGGACCTGCTGGCGGTGGAGCGGATCGGCGTGCACGACAACTTCTTCGAACTGGGCGGCGATTCGTTGACCGCGGCCGAATTGCTGGCGCGGTTTCCCAGCCGGTTCGGGATCGAACTGCCGCTGGGCAGCCTGTTCCAGGCCTCGACCGTGGCCGGCCTGGCGACGCTGATGGCCAATGCCGAGGAGGCGCAGAACGATCCGCTGGCGCCGTTGTTGCAGTTGCGCGCCGGCGATCACGGCAACCGGCCGCTGTTCTGCATCCATCCGGTGGTGGGGCTGGGGTGGTCGTATCTTGGACTGCTCGGCCAGCTCGATCCGGGCTGCCCGGTGTATGCGCTGCAATCGCCGGCCTTGCGCAGCGGCGCCGCGTTGCCGGACAGCATCGAGACGATCGCCGCCGACTATGTGCAGCGGATCCGCCGCGTGCAGCCGCAGGGGCCGTACCGGCTGCTGGGCTGGTCGCTGGGCGGCTTGATCGTGCATGCGATGGCCGCCGAGCTGCGGGCCGGCGGCCAGGAGGTGGAATTGCTGGCCATGCTCGACGCTTATCCGTTCGCCGCGCGCATCGCCACGCTGGGCGACGAGGCGGCCAGGGTGCGCGCCGCCGTGGCGTTCCTCGGCCTGCGGCTGGATCCCGGCCAGCCGGCTCCCGCGTGCGTGGCCGAGTTGTCGATGCTGTTGTGCGAACACTACGGCTTGCTGTCGGTGCCGCTGGTGCAACAGTTGCTGCAGGACGATCCGCAGTTGTTCGACCGCATCGCCGCACTGACCGAGCATCAGCTGGCGCTGGCCGGCCATTTCCAGCCGCAACCCGTGGACGTGGACCTGCTGTTCTTCGATGCGGCGATCAAGCCGGCGCTGGACTTGTCGCCGCTGTCGGATCATCGCCCCGATGCGTGGCGCGGTGTCGTGGCCGGACTGGAGGTGTACTCGATCGACAGCGACCATCAGTCGATGCTGCAGTTGGCGCCAGCGGCGCAGATCGCGCGCATCGTGGATGCGCGCCTGCACCCGCGCCAGTCCGGACACCGCGGCGCTGCGACCGCAGCGCGGCTGGCCCCGCCGCTGCCGGCCACGGAGGCATTGGCCGATGCCTGAGCAGCAGCATGCCGCGCCGGCGCACGGCGCGACGGTGGCGATCTTCACCCTGGGCACGCGCGGCGATATCCAACCGCTGCTGGCGCTGGGCCGCGGACTGCAGCAGCGCGGCCACGCGGTGCGCATCGTCACCAGCGCCAACTTCGCCGAGCAGATCCGCGCTGCCGGGCTGAGCTTCTTCGCGCTCAGCGGCGACTTCCAGGCCTTGCTCGAAAACGATCCGAGCATCGCCGAGCGTGGGCTGCAGTGGAAAGCGATGGCGACGTTGTTCCGCGAGCGCATGGCGTTGTGGGCGAAGGACTGGGCCGCGCAAGGGCAGCTGGCGTGCACCGGCGCCGATCTGCTGGTCGGCGTCGGCAGCGGCAGCCTGCTCGCCGCGGCGCTGGGCGAGGCGTGCGCGATTCCGGTGGTGTTCGCGCAGCTGCAACCCTTTACCGCGTCGCGGCACTTGCCGCCGATGCCGCTGGCCGGGCGCAATGTGCCGGGGCCGCTGAGCATGGCCGCCTATCACCTGATGCGCCTGGCGGTGTGGCGGGTGATGCGGCCGGCGATCAACCAGTGCGTGCGCGCGCAGCTCGGGCTGCGTGCTTATCCCTGGTACGGGCCTTTCTTCCATCGCGGTTCGGCGCAGGTGTCGGTGGTGTATGGCTTCAGCCCGCAGCTGCTGCCGCGTCCGCGCGACTGGCCCGCGTCGGTGCAGATCTGCGGCTACTGGATGTTGCCCGAATCGCAGTGGCAGCCGCCCGCGGCGTTGCAGGCGTTTCTCGACGCCGGTCCGGCGCCGGTCTACATCGGCTTCGGCAGCATGGTCAGCGCCGATCCCCAGGCATTCGTCGCAATGCTGGTCGAGGCGGTGCGGCGCAGCGGCCGGCGCGCGGTGCTGGCCAGCGGCTGGGGCGGGCTGGACGCCGCACATGTGCACGCCGATGCGCAGATCTTCCCTTTGCAGCAGGCGCCGCATGCCTGGCTGTTCCCGCGCATGTCCGCGATCGTGCACCACGGCGGCGCAGGCACCACCGGTGCGGCGGCGGCGGCGGGCGTGCCCTCGGTGGTGGTGCCGTTCTACGGCGACCAGCCGTTCTGGGCGCACTGTCTGGCGCAACAGGGCGTGGCGCCGCCGGCGCTAGCCCGCGCCGGCCTGCAGGCGCAGACCCTGGCCGCCGCGCTAGACCAGGCGGCGCAACCGGCGATGGTGCAGGCAGCGGCGCACCTGGGCGCGCGCATCCGTGCTGAGGATGGCGTGGCGACGGCGGTGGCGTGGCTGGAACGCTGGGGCGTGTTGCCGCGGCTCGGGCGTGGTGAACCCGATCGCTCGGTGTCGCCGCAGGCCCTTGGAGCGGGAGGACGCTAGTCCGCATCGCCGCCCTACCGCGTGGTCGTCGCGCGATGCGGCACGCAGAGGTTGGAGGTATCCAGCGCGCATTGAGCGGTCGCGCTGCCCTGCCTAGAATGTCGCCCACGTTCCTTGCCGTGAAAGGATGCCGGCCGCATGCGCTACCCCGGATTGGATCTGTTGCGCGCGCTGGCGATCGGCTGGGTGATGCTGTTCCATTCGTTCGTGGTCGGCGGCCTGGGACCGGACTGGGCCTGGCTGTCGCGCTATGGCTGGATGGGCGTGGACCTGTTCTTCGTGCTCAGCGGTTTGCTGATCGGCAGCCAGGTGCTGGCGCCGCTGGCGCGCGGCGAACCGCTGCGTTTTGGCGATTTCTACCTGCGCCGCGCGTTGCGCATCCTGCCGGCCTTCGTCGTGGTGCTGGCGCTGTACCTGGCCTGGCCGGGTTTTCGCGAAGCGCCGGGCATCGCGCCGTGGTGGATGTTCGCCAGCTTCAGCTTGAACCTGGGCATCGACTACGCCAACCAGCCGGCGTTCTCGCATGCCTGGTCGCTGTGCGTGGAGGAGCAGTTCTACCTGGTGTTCCCGCTGCTGGCGGCGCTGTCGATGCGGCGGCCGTCGGCGCCGCGCTTCGTCGCGCTGTGCAGCACGGTGGTACTGGCCGGGATCGCGTTGCGCACGGCGACCTGGCTGCACGACAGCGCGCTCGAGCGCATCGGCGACGGGCTGCAACGCAACTGGTTCATCGAGGATCTCTACTACCCGACCTGGAACCGGCTCGACGGCCTGCTGGCCGGCGTGGTGCTGGCCGTGCTCAAGGTGTTCCGGCCGCAGCGCTGGCAGTGGCTGCAGGCGCGCGCGAATGCGCTGCTGCTGGCCGGGTTGGCGGTGTGCGCGCTGGCGCTGTGGCTGTTCCGCGAACGTACCGGCCTGCTCGGCAACGCGATCGGCTGGCCGCTGTTGTCGCTGGGGCTGGCGTTGCTGGTGATTGCCGGCGCGTCCACGCGCAGCTGGATCGGCCTGCGTGCGCTGCCTGGAGCTGGGTGGTTGGCGGCGATCTCGTACAGCTTGTACCTCACCCACAAGGCCGTGTTCCATCTCACCCAGCGCTGGTTCGGCGCCGCGCTCGACGGACGTGGGCTGCTCGCATTCGCGATCTATGCGGCGATGGCGCTGCTGGCCGCTGCGCTGCTGCACTACGCGGTGGAGCGGCCGTTCCTGCAGCTGCGCGAGCGCTTGCGGCGCACGTCCGCCGATGTGCCGGTGGCTGCCTAGGCCGCCACTGCCGGAGCGCATCGGCGCGGCGATTGCTGGACGTGTGCGGTTCTCCACGCCACGGCTTTACTCCGGATCGGTGTAGGCCACGCGCGCTTCATGCAGGCGCTGCTGCAGGATCTCCGCCAGCCGCGCCACTGCCGGTGCCGGTTCCGCGTCGGCACGATGCAGGTTCAAGCCCAGCGCCGGCAGCCTCGGCAGGCCGCCGGCTCCTGGCGGCAGCAGTGTCAGCGAGTCGGGCAGGCCGGCCGGCGTGCGCAAGGTCAGGCCCAGGCCGGCGCGGACCGCGGCCCAGACCCCGCCCAGGCTGGCACTGGTGAAGGCGATGCGCCACGGGATGCCGGCGCGGTCCAGCGCCGTGGTCGCCGCCGTGCGCAGCAGGCACGGCGCGTCCAGCATCACCAGCGGCAATGGCGTCTCACCGTTCCAGCCGGCCGGCTCCGGCGGCGGCGCATCGTCCGCGGCGATCCAGCGCATCGGCCAGGCGGCCTGGGGCTGGCGATGTGCCGTCGCGCTCCCTGCGTCCCAGACCAGCGCCAGGTCCAGCTGGCCGGTTTCGACCCGCGCCAACAATTCCTGATGGCGCGCGATGCGCGCTTCGATGCGCACCTTGGGATGAGCGCGGGCGAAGCGCCCGAGCACGTCCGGCAACATGTGCTCGCCGAAATCCTCCTGCAGCCCGAGCCGTACCCAGCCCTGCAGGGCGGGTTCGTGCAGCGCGGTGGCGGCGGCGTCGTTGAGGTCGAGCAGGCGCCGTGCGTAGGCCAGCAGTACCTCGCCGGCCTCGGTCAGCGCCAGCCCGCGGCCGCTGCGGCGCAGCAGCGCCTGGCCGGCCTGGTCTTCCAGCTTCTTCAGCTGCGCGCTGATCGCGGACGTGGAGCGTCCTTGCCGATCCGCCGCCTTGGCGAAGCTGCCCAGTTCGATGCCGGCGACGAAGCTGCGCAGCGCATCGAGGTCGAAGCTGACGCGACGCATGCTATCGATCCTGTTTTATCGAAGATTGGATGCTGAATTTCCCGATTTTCAGGAGCATCTTCGGTGGCTAGGCTGGGCGCAGTCAATCTCCAGCGCGAGACGCCAATGTCCGATCTGCCCCAGCCTGATGCATCCTTGTTCGGCGATATCGCGCCGAAATTCGCGCAAATGACCGACGAAGTGCTGTTCGCCGACCTGTGGCAATGTCCCGCGCTGTCGCCGCGCGAGCGCAGCCTGGTCACGGTAGCGGCGCTGGTGGCGCTCTACCGGCCGCAGCAGCTGCCGTTCCACCTCAGCCGCGCGCTGGACAACGGCCTGGGCCGCGACGAACTGGCCGAAGCGATCACCCATCTGGCGTTCTACGCCGGCTGGCCGTGCGCCGCCTCGGCGCTGCCGCTGCTGCGTGCCGCGACCGCGTCGGCCGCCTGATCCCTCCAGCAGGAGACATAACCATGCCCTACGCCCGCATCTCGCTGCAGCGCGGCGCTACTCCCGACTATCTGCGCGCCTTGTCCGCCAGCGTCTACCAGGCCATGCACGAGGCCTTCGAGGTGCCGGCCGGCGATTGCTTCCAGGTCATCCACCAGCACGATCCGGGGGAACTGGTGTTCGATCGCCACTATCTCGGCGGACCGCGCTCGGACGCCTTCGTGCTGATCGCGATCACTGCCGGGCGGCCGCGCAGCGAGGCCTGCAAGCGCGCGTTCTACCGGCGCCTGGTGGAGCTGCTGGCGATCGCGCCGGGCATCGCGCCTGAAGACGTGATGGTGAACATCGTCACCACCGCGGCGCAGGACTGGTCCTTCGGCGGTGGCCGCGCCGGGATCGTGGCAGCGCAGGCCGACGCATGATCGCCATGCAGTACAGCATCGCGTTGCCGGCCGACTACGACATGGCCATCATCCGGCGCCGCATCGCCGACAAGGGGCCGTTGCTGGACGATCTGCCGGGCCTGCTGTTCAAGGCCTATCTCAGCGCCGATCGCGGCGATCGCGCGCTGTCCAGCCGCAGCAACCTGTATGCGCCGTTCTATCTGTGGCGCGATGCCGAGGCGATGCGCGATTTCCTCGCCGGCGCCGCGTTCCGCGCGCTGACCGCGTCCTTCGGACGGCCTGCTGTGCAACTGTGGACGGTGTGCGCTGCGCATCTGCACGCAGACCTGCGCGGCGCCCGCTACGCCCGTCGCGAGATCGCCGCGATCCCCGATGCCGACCCGCTGGAAACGCTGAGCGAACGCGAGGCCGAGTGGGCGCGGAACGCTGTTGTCGCAGGCGCGCTGGCCACGCTGAGCGCTTACGAGCCGCACGGCTGGAACCGGCTGCGCCTGCAGCTTTGGCGCGATCTGCCGCCGCCCTCGCCGGAGGTCGGTCAAGCCTACGCTGTGGGCCATGTGTCCATGCCGGCAAGCGGCGGTTGAGGCAACGGCACCCCGCGTTGCCTGTTTGCTTTTACCATTCCCGATTCCCCACTCCCCATTCCCGGCCTCTCAATGACCCAGACCGCCCTGATCACCGGTGCCACCTCCGGTTTCGGCGCCGCCGCCGTGCGCCGCTTCGTCAACGCCGGCTGGCGCGTGATCGCCACCGGCCGCCGCGCCGAGCGGCTGCAGCCGCTGCTGGCCGAGTTCGGCGCCGAGCGTGTGCACGTGGCGGCGTTCGACATCCGCGACGCCGCCGCGCTCGATGCGATGCTGGCCGCGCTGCCGGACGCGTTCCGCGGCATCGACCTGCTGGTCAACAACGCCGGCCTGGCGCAGGGCACCGCACCGGCGCAGGCCGCGTCGCTGGACGACTGGCGCACGATGATCGACACCAACATCACCGCGCTGGTGACCCTGACCCATCGCCTGCTGCCGACGCTGATCCAGCGCCGTGGCGCGATCGTCAACATCAGTTCGGTGGCCGCGCGGTACCCGTATCCGGGCGGCAATGCCTACGGTGGCACCAAGGCCTTCGTCAGCCAGTTCTCGCTGGGCCTGCGCTCGGACCTGCACGGCACCGGCGTGCGCGTGACCGCGATCGAGCCGGGCATGGCCGAGACCGAGTTCACCCTGGTCCGTACCCACGGCGACCAGGGCGCATCGGACAAGCTGTACCACGGCGCGCAGCCGATGACCGCCGAGGACATCGCCGAGCAGATCTTCTGGGTCGCCACGCTGCCGCCGCATCTGAACATCAATCGGCTGGAAATCATGCCGGTGACGCAGTCCTTCGCCGGCTTCCAGGTGGCCAGGGGCCGGGAATAGGGAGTGGGGAAGCGGCAATAGGTAAAGCGAAAGCAGGCGGCCTGCTACAGGTCATTGCCGCTAGGCTGCCAGCAGCGCGCTCGCGCGACTGGCGAGGCAATGAAACGACTGGCCTACGTAGGCCGGTCGCAGGGAATGCAGGAGACGCCGCTTCTCCCCATTCCCGTTTCCCGATTCCCCGCTCCCCGCTCCCCGCCTCACTGCGCCTTGATCGCGATCGCCGGCAGGCCGCTGCCGGTCAGTTTCTGCTTGGCCGCGGCCAGTTCGCTGGCGGTGCCGTACGGGCCCATGCGCACGCGGTACACGGTCTTGCCGCTGATCTGCGCCGATTCCACGCGCGCCGACAGGCCCAGCATCGCCAGCTTGGCCTTGGTCGATTCGGCATCGCCGGAGGCGCCGAACGAACCGGCCTGCAGGATGTAGCGGGCGTTGTCCGCCGCTACCGCTGCGGCCGTGGCAGGCGTGGCCGCCGCCGCCGCCGGCCTGGTCGCGATGGCGGCTGTGTTGGCGGGCGCGCTGGTTGCGGCCGTTTCCGCTATCGGCGTCGGATTGGACAGCGCCGCCGTCGTTGCCGGAGCGGTGGCGGTGGCGGTGGCGGTCGCCGCGGTGGCTGCCGTCGGCTGCGGCGCGCGCGCCTGGCGGGCGGTCTCGGCGCGCGCGCTGGCCGCCAGTTCGGCGTCGGACATCTGCACTTCCTTGCCGGGCAGCAAGGTGTAGAAGTCGTACTGGGTCTGCGCGTCCTTCTTGGCATCCTTGGCGTTGGGCTTGCTGCTGCCGGCCGCCGCCGGCTTGGGCAGCTCCGGCGCCGCGTCCACATCGGCATCGGCCACCGGCGCCGGCTGCGCGTCGGGGTTGGCGCGCGGGCCGCCCACGCGCAGGAAGCCGTCGCCGTCCTTCTTGAACAGGCCGGGTGCTGCCAGGAACACCACCGCCGCGATCGCCACGCCGGCGATCAGCCACACCCATCCGGGCGTGCCGTTGCCGCTGTTGCGTCGCGCCTGGGTCTTACCGCGTCTTGCTGCCATCTACTGCTTCTCCACTCACATTTTTTCCGGGGCGGAAACGCCCAGGAGGTTCAAGCCGTTCGCCAGCACTTGCTGCGCCGCCACGGCCAGGGTCAACTTGGCGTTGCGCTCGCTCGCATCGTCCACCAGCACCGGGGTGCCGTGGTACCAGGTGTGGAACGCGGTCGCCAGTTCGCGCAGGTATTGCGCGATCAGGTGCGGTTCCAGCAGGTGTCCCGCATTCTCCACCACTTCCGGGTAGCGCGAGAGTTCCAGCATCAGTTCCAGCGAGGTTGCATCGTTCAGCCGGTTCAGCTGGCTCAGCCCGTCGGCCTGGTCGTAATCCAGTTTCTTCTCCTGCGCCTGGCGCAGCAGGCTGCACACGCGGGCATGCGCGTACTGCACGTAGAACACCGGATTGTCGTTGCTCTGCTGGCGCGCCAGGTCGATGTCGAAGGTCAGCTGCGAATCGGGCTTGCGCGCGATCAGGAACCAGCGCGTGGCGTCGCGGCCGGCTTCCTCGATCAGATCGCGCAGGGTCAGGTAGCTGCCGGCGCGCTTGGATAGCTTCACTTCCTCGCCGCCGCGCATCACCGTGACCATCTGGTGCAGCACGTACTCGGGCCAGCCCTTGGGGATGCCCAGGTCCATCGCCTGCAGGCCGGCGCGCACCCGCGCCAGCGAGCCGTGGTGGTCCGCGCCCAGTTCGGTGATCGCGCGTAGGTAGCCGCGCTGCCACTTGCTCAGGTGGTAGGCCACGTCCGGCACGAAATAGGTGTAGCTGCCGTCGGACTTGCGCATCACGCGGTCCTTGTCGTCGCCGAAATCGGTCGATTTCAGCCACAGCGCGCCGCCTTCCTCGTAGGTGTGGCCGGACGCGACCAGCTTCTGCACCGCCTCTTCGACCTTGCCGTCGCGGTACAGCGAGCTTTCCAGGAAGTAGATGTCGAAGTCCACGCCGAACGCGGCCAGGTCGTGGTTCTGCTCGTTGCGCAGGTAGGCCACGGCGAAGCGGCGGATCGCCTCCAGGTCGTTCGGATCCTTGGAACCGGTGACCAGGTTGCCCTCCAGATCCACCGAGTCGCCGGCCAGGTAGGCGTTGGCCACGTCCTGGATGTAGTCGCCGCGGTAGCCTTCTTCCGGCCAGTCGGGGCTGTCGGGGGTCTTGCCCAGCGCGCGGGCCTGCACCGAGCGCGCCAGGTTCTCGATCTGGCCGCCGCCGTCGTTGTAGTAGAACTCGCGCTTGGCGTTCCAGCCATTGGCCTCGAGCAGCCGCGCCAGGCAGTCGCCGATCGCCGCGGCGCGGCCGTGGCCCACGTGCAGCGGGCCGGTCGGATTGGCCGAGACGTATTCCACGCCCACGGTGCGGCCGTTGCCGACCAGGCTGCGGCCGTAGTCCTCGCCCTGCTTGAGCACCGCCAGCACTTCGCGCTGGTAGGCGCTGGGGCTGAGGTGGAAGTTGATGAAGCCGGGGCCGGCGATCTCGACCCGGGTCACCTCGTCGCTGGCCGGCAGCGCGGCGACCAGTTGCTGGGCCAGCGCGCGTGGATTGCCGCGCGCGGCCTTGGCCAGCAGCATCGCCGCGTTGGTGGCGAAGTCGCCGTGCTCGCGGGTCTTGGGCCGCTCGACCACGAAGTCCTGCGGCAAGGTGTCGGCCGGCAGGGTGCCGTTGGCGCGCAAGGCTTCGATGCCTTGACCGATCAGGGCGCGGAGTTGGGATTTCACGTGATTATCTGCTTGAAGCGCGGAACCGGCGATTTTACCCGACCCGCCGCCTCCCGGCCCGTGCCGGGTTCAGCCCGACCTCAGGCCGTCCGACGATGGCGGGATCCGGAATCCGGGATCGGTGACCCGGGATCGTGCATTCGCGATCCGCGCACATGCCAGGCGCTGGCATGGCGCCTGGCGCACGACCCACGGCCGGCGGTTCAGGCCCAGCCGCGCGCGGCCATCGACACCGGCACGCCGTCGCCGACGATGAAATGGTCGAGCAAGCGGATATCCACCAGCCCCAGTGCCTGTTTCAGGCGATGGGTGACGGCGCGGTCGGCGGAGGAGGGCTCCGGGTTCCCGGACGGGTGGTTGTGGCCGATGATCACCGCCGCCGCGTTGTGCGCCAGCGCGCGCCGCAGCACTTCGCGCGGATACACCTCGGCGCCGTCCAGGGTGCCCTGGAACAGCTCCTCGAACGCCAGCGAGCGGTGCTTCGTGTCCAGGAACAGCACCGCGAACACCTCGTGCGGCCGCGCCCGCAAGCGCTGCGCGAAGTAGCGGCCGGCCGCGCTCGGGTCGTTCAGGGTCGTGCCGCGTTCCAGTTCAGCGGCCAGATGGCGCTGGCCCAGCTCCAGCGCGGCCGAGAGTCTGCAGGCCCGTGCCAGGCCGAGTCCGGGCAGGCGGACCAGGTCGCGGGGCGGGCGGTCGAGCAGCTTGCGCAGCGGGCCGTGCCGCTGCAGCAGGTCGCGCGAGGTGCGTACCGCGTCGCTGCCGGGCAAACCGGAACCCAGGAAGATCGCCAGCAGTTCGGCGTCGGAGAGGGCCCAGGCGCCGCGTGCCAGCAGCTTTTCCCGGGGGCGTTCGTCGCGGGGCCATTTGGATATGTGCATATCGCCAGATTGGCGGACGATATGGCGCAACGGTATCAGGGTCGCAAAGGGCCATCGGGTAAGCTAATCATTCTTGCATGGGTAGGACACTCCCGACGTGACCGGTACTTTCGAGGGGCCCCTGCAGGGGCGGCGTGTGCTGTTGTGCGTGGGCGGCGGCATCGCCGCCTACAAGGCGCTGGAGCTGGTGCGGCGGCTGCGCGAGGCCGGCGCCGAGGTGCAGGTGGCGATGACCGCCGGCGCGCAGCAGTTCGTCACGCCGCTGAGCTTCCAGGCGCTGTCCGCGCACCCGACCCGCACCAGCCTGTGGGACAGCGCCGCCGAGCAGGCGATGGGGCATCTGGAACTGGCGCGTTGGGCCGACCGCGTGGTGGTCGCGCCGGCCACCGCCGACCTGCTGGCCCGCCTCGCCCACGGCCTGGCCGACGACCTGGTCAGCACGCTGTGCCTGGCCACCACCGCGCCGCTGACCGTGTGCCCGGCGATGAACCATCGCATGTGGCTGCACCCCGCCACCCAGGCCAATGTCGCCACGCTGCGCCAGCGCGGCGCCAGCGTGGTCGGGCCGAACGACGGCCCACTGGCCGAAGGCGAGTCCGGTCCCGGGCGCCTGGCCGAGCCGGAGCAGATCGTCGCCGCGCTGGCCGGCGGCCGCGCCGCGGCCACGCCCGCAGCGGCCGCGGCGCCGGCAACGCTCGCCGCCGGCACCGCGGCCGGCGCGCTCAGCGGCCTGCGCCTGCTGATCAGCGCCGGCCCGACCTACGAGGATCTTGATCCGGTGCGCTACCTCGGCAACCGCAGCAGCGGCAAGATGGGTTACGCCCTGGCCGCCGCGGCCGCGCGGCAGGGCGCGGCGGTGGTGCTGGTCAGCGGTCCGGTGCACCTGCCCACGCCCGACGGCGTGCAGCGCATCGACGTGCGCTCGGCGGCGCAGATGCGCGACGCGGTGCTGGGCGCGTTGCCGGCCGACATCTACATCGGCACCGCTGCGGTCGCCGACTACACGCCCAGGCAGGTCGCCGCGCAGAAGATCAAGAAGAGCGGCGAGATGCTGACCCTGGAACTGGTGCGCACCCCGGACATCCTGGCCGAGGTCGCCGCCCAGACCCAGGCGCTGAAACTGGTGGTCGGCTTCGCCGCCGAGACCCACGACATCGAACGCTACGCGCGTGGCAAACTCAACGACAAACACCTGGACCTGATCATCGCCAACCAGGTGGGGGTGGCCGGCAACGGCTTCGAGAGCGACCAGAATGCCGCCACCGCGTACTGGCAGCAGGGCGCGCGCAGCTTCCCGGCCGTGTCCAAGGCGCAACTGGCCGAACAATTGCTGGCCCTGATCGCGGAGCGACTGCACGCATGACCATCCCGACGCCATACCCGCTGCAGGTCAAACTGCTCGACCCGCGCTTCGGCGACAGCTGGCCGCTGCCGGACTACGCCACCGAGGCCAGCGCCGGGCTCGATCTGCGCGCGGCCACCGAGGCGCCGCTGACCCTGGCGCCGGGCGATACCGCGCTGATCCCCAGCGGGCTGTCCATCTACATCGCCGATCCGCAGCTGTGCGCGGTGGTGCTGCCGCGTTCCGGGCTGGGCCATCGCCACGGCATCGTGCTCGGCAACGGCACCGGCCTGATCGACGCCGACTACCAGGGGCCGCTGCTGATCAGCGTCTGGAACCGTGGCCGCGAGCCGTTCACCATCGCCCCCGGCGACCGCATCGCGCAGCTGGTGGTGATGCCGGTCGTGCGCGTTGCCCTGCAGGTGGTGGATACTTTCGCCGACAGCGCCAGGGGAACGGGTGGATTCGGCCATACCGGAGTGCGCTGACAGGGGATCGTCTGCATGAGCGAGGCAACACAACGGCCGCCTGCGCCGGAAGGTTTGCGCAAGGCGGCGCCGCTGCTGGCGCTGCTGCTGGTGGTGCTGGCCGCGTGGTTCGGCTGGAGCGGCGCGCAGCAATGGCGCTACGCAGATAGCGCCACCGCGCTGGAGCAGGCGCGCGACGCGGCGGTGGCGCAGACCTCGCAGGCGCTGGCCGCTGCCGCCAAGCGCTTGGCCGCGCAGGTGCAGCGGCCCGCGGTGCAGGCCGCATTGGCGTGCGGCGACGCGGCGACGGCCGCGCAGGCGTTGCGCGAGGGCTGGAAGGAAGCGGAAGACGCGCAGGTGCTGCCCGGCGACCTCGGTGCCGGCTATGCCGATGTCGGCGGCTTCGGCTACGGGCGCCTGGCGCTGGTGGAAAAGGCCTTGCTGACCAACGCCGTCGCCAGCGCGGTGGTGCGCGACGGCGGCGGGCCGCGGCTGGGACTGGCGGCGCCGGTGACCCTGGACACCGGCGTCGGCGTGGCCTACCTGCGCTTGCCGCTGCGCGTGCTGACCGCGCCGGTGGCGCAGGCCGCGGTTCCGGCCAGCGGCTACCTGGCGCTGCGCCAGGGCGGCTACGACGTGATCGGCGCCGGCGATACCAGCCTGGCCGACCATGGCGATGCGTTGTCGCGCCCGATCGGCACGTCCGGGCTGCGCGTGGTCGCGGCGTTGCCCGATGCCGATGTCGGTCCGCTCGGCCTGGGCGCGCTGCCGTGCCTGATCGTCGCCGGCATGCTCGGCGTCCTGGCCCTGGCAGTGTTGCTGGCCGCGCGCGGCCGCCTGCCGCGGCCGCGTCGCGCCAAGGCCGCCGCCGCCGGCACCGAGCAGGAACCCACCCTGCGGCAGAGCCTGCAACACCAGGAACCGCCGTCACCGCCGTCGCCATCGCCGTCGCCCGAGGGCGAGGGCGAGGGCGAGTCCGCGCCGGCCAGGACGGTGCCGGCGCAGACGGTGCCGGCCGCCATCTTCCGCGCCTACGACATCCGCGGCGTGGTCGGCCGCGACCTCAGCCCGCAGGCCGCCACGCTGATCGGCCAGGCGATCGGCGCGGTGATGCAGGAGCAGGGGCTGAACGAGGTGGTGGTCGGCCGCGACGGCCGCCTGTCCGGCCCGGAACTGTCGGCGGCGCTGATCGAAGGCTTGCGCCGCTCCGGCTGCCACGTCACCGACATCGGCCTGGCGCCGACTCCGGTGGTGTACTTCGCCAGCTTCCACCTGCGTGCCGGCAGCTGCGTGGCGGTCACCGGCAGCCACAACCCGCCGGACTACAACGGCTTCAAGATCGTGGTCGGCGGCGAGACGCTGTCCGGCGCGGCGATCACCGACCTGTACGCACGCATCAGCGAAGGCCGCCTGCCGAGCGCCGCCGAACCGGGACGGCTGGAGCAGCGCGATGTCGGCGGCGACTACATCCAGCGCATCGCCGACGACGTGCAGCTGGATCGCCCGCTCAAGGTGGTGGCCGATGCCGGCAACGGTGTGGGCGGCGAACTGGCGCCGCGGCTGCTGGAGGCGATCGGCGCGGAGGTCATCCCGCTTTACTGCGAGGTCGACGGCACCTTCCCCAACCATCACCCCGATCCCAGCGAACCGCACAACCTGGAAGACCTGATCCAGACCGTGAAGCGCTTCGACGCCGACCTGGGCATCGCCTTCGACGGCGATGCCGACCGGCTCGGCGTGGTCACCAAGGAAGGCGCGGTGATCTACCCAGATCGCTTGCTGATGTTGTTCGCCGCCGACGTGCTGCAGCGCAATCCCGGCGCGTTGGTGATCTACGACGTCAAGTGCACCGGCAAGCTGTCGGACTACGTGCTGCGCAACGGCGGCAGCCCGATGGTGTGGAAGACCGGGCATTCGCTGATCAAGGCGAAGATGCGCGAGACCGATGCCGAGCTGGCCGGCGAGATGAGCGGCCACTTCTTCTTCAAGGAACGCTGGTACGGCTTCGACGACGGCCTGTACGCGGCGGCGCGGCTGCTGGAGATTCTGGCGCAGCGCCAGCAGAGCCCGTCCGAGGTATTGGCCGAGTTGCCCGACAGCGTCTCTACGCCGGAGATCAAGCTGCCGCTGGCCGACGGCCAGGACGCGCATGCGCTGGTCGCGCAGTTGGTCGCCGCCGCGCAGCAGGAAGATTCGGCGTTCGCCGGCGCACGCCTGCTCACCATCGATGGCCTGCGCGCCGACTTCGCCGATGGCTGGGGGCTGGTGCGTGCATCCAACACCACGCCGGTGCTGGTGCTGCGCTTCGAGGCCGATACCAGCGCCGCGCTGGAGCGGATCAAGGACCTGTTCCGCAGCCAGCTGCAGGCCCTGTCGTCGTCGCTGGCGGCGGGATTCTGAGGCGCGTGCATGTCGTATTCGTCCGGCGCAGCGCCGGGCGAGGCGACGTAGCGCTGCCGGCACGCGGAGTGCTGGAGGAGGGGCGTCAGCCCGCGACAGAGTTGCCGAGAGCGCAACGATTGCGGGCTGCGCTCGTCGCGGTTGAAACCGCTCCTACAGGAAGCGCGGCCCACTCGCTGGGTGCACTGTAGGAGGGGCTTCAGCCCCGACAGCATCCGAAACCGCCGTGCATCCGTGCTTCGCTCGTCGCGACTGAAGTCGCTCCCTACAAGGGACGCGCGGGCTACTCGCTGGGTGCATTGTGGGAGGGACTTCAGTCCCGACATCCCTGCCGCGGCGACCTGGCGATCGTCGCTGGCCGCGTGCCGCGCTCAACCGCTGTTCGTTGGCGTAGCCGGCGCTGTTCCGGTTTCGGGCCGCTTCGCCGCACGATAGCGTTGCAGGGCGTCGTCGATTTCCTGGTTCAGGCCGAGCCGCTGCTGCTCGAAGTTCTTCTGCATGCGCAGCTGCCACAGCAGCGCGCGATGCCGCTGCTGCACGTCTTCGACGATCTTGCCGGTCACCTTCTGCCCGGCCAGTTCGCGCGCGCCGCCGCTGGCGAGCAGGCCGACCAGGCTCTCGCGCAGGCTGTTGACGTTGTAGCGCGCGGTGTTGATGTTGTTGTCGACGATGCCAATGCGCTCGGAGAACACCCGGCGCAGTTCCTCTTCGGTCTGGAACGACAGCAGCATCGCCTGGTCGGTGCGCTTGCGCGTCTCCAGCGCCGCCTGGTCGGCGCGCTGCTGGGCGGCATCGGCGCTGGCCGCGGCGCGCTCCTCGGCATTCAGCGCGCGGCCGACCGCGCCGCTGCGCATGCCGCTCTTGGCATTGAATTCGTCGCGCGCCTGGTTCACCGCTTCCGGCGGCAGCGCATCGCTGCACACGCGCTGCCCGCCCTGGTTCCAGCAGTACAGTTTCTTGGATGACGCCGGCTGCGCTGCGGCTGGCAGCGCAATCAGTGCGAGCAGGACCGGCAACGCGGCCCGGGCCCATGGTGGTTGGATCGGCATCATGGCAGCCCCCTGCTGTCAGCCTGACGGATCGCAGCCGTAGCGTGCCCGATAGGCCAGCAGCGGTTCGCGGAAGCCGACAAGGTCCGCGTTTCCATCGATGAATGCAAGCAGATCGCCCAGGTGCGCGACCGACACCACAGGAACCCCGGCCTCCGCGGCCACCGCCTGCGCCGCTGAGCGCCGGTCGTGCTCGCCGGCGATCTCCTGGCGGTCCAGCGCGACCAGGATCGCCGCCGGGATGCCGCCGGCCGCGCGGATGATCGCCAGCGCCTCGCGGATCGCGGTGCCGGCGGTGATCACGTCGTCCACGATCAGCACCCGGCGCCCGGCCAGCGGCGCGCCGATCAGGCTGCCGCCTTCGCCATGGGTCTTGGCTTCCTTGCGGTTGAACGCCAACGGCAGGTTGCGGTCGCGCTGCGCATACTCGCAGGCCAGTGCGGTTGCCAGCGGGATGCCCTTGTAGGCCGGGCCGAACAGCAGGTCGAAGTCGAGCCCGGCGTCATCGGCCGCATCGGCGTAGCACGCCGCCAGGCTCGCCACCGTGCTCCCGGAATCGAAGCGCCCGGCATTGAAGAAATAGGGGCTGATGCGCCCGGACTTCAGCGTGAACTCGCCGAAGCGCAGCGCCTGCGCGTCCAGGGCCAATTGCAGGAAACGTTGCCGGTAGTCGGTCATGGGGGGCTTGGAGTAGCGAATGGAGAATAGGGAATGGTCAAAAGCATAGCCGGTTGTTCCGTCTTCGCGGCCTTGCTGGGGTACGCTTTGTCGATAGCCCATTCCCTTTTTCCCATTCCCGGTTCTCCATGCGCATCATCAGCTTCAACGCCAACGGCCTGCGTTCGGCCGCCACCAAGGGCTTCTTCGAGTGGTTCTCCAGCCAGCACGCCGACGTGCTGTGCGTGCAGGAAACCAAGGCGCAGGAACATCAGCTGGCCGGGCCGGCGTTCATGCCGCAGGGGTATCGGGTCTGGTTCCGCGATGCCAGCACCAAGAAGGGCTACAGCGGCGTGGCCATCTACAGCAAGCGCGAGCCCGACGAGGTGCGCACCGCACTGGGCTGGCCCGAGTTCGACGAGGAGGGCCGCTACCTGGAAGCGCGCTTCGGCAACCTCAGCGTGGTCTCGTTCTACATCCCCTCCGGCTCGTCCGGCGAACTGCGCCAGGGCTACAAGTTCCAGGTCATGGACTGGCTGCGGCCGATCCTGGCCGAATGGCTGGCCAGCGGCCGCGACTACGTGCTGTGCGGCGACTGGAACATCGTGCGCTCGGCGCTGGACATCAAAAACTGGAAGTCCAACCAGAAGAATTCCGGCTGCCTGCCGGCCGAGCGCGACTGGCTCAACGGCCTGTGCGCCGACCGCGCCGAAGACGCCGACCCGGCCAGCGGCCGCGGCTGGGTCGACGCCTACCGCGCGCTGCACCCGCAGGGCCAGGACTACACCTGGTGGAGCAACCGCGGCGCCGCGCGCGCCAACGATGTCGGTTGGCGTATCGACTACCAGTTCGTCACGCCGTCGCTGCGCGAGCGCCTGCAGGGCTGCGCGATCTACACCGCGCAGCGCTTCTCCGACCATGCGCCGTTCGTGGTGGACTACCGCGAATGAGCGGAACTGCGTCCGCGCCGGCGTCCTACAAGGGCTGGGCCGGGATCAAGCGCGCCTTCGCCACGCCGTCGGCGGCGACGATGGCGCTGCTCGGCTTCGGCAGCGGCCTGCCGTTCCTGCTGATCGCCTCGCAGACCCTGTCCACGCGCCTGCGCGACGTCGGCCTGGACCTGGGCAGCATCGGCCTGATCAGCCTGGCCAGCTTCTTCTACCTGCTCAAGTTCCTGTGGGCGCCGCTGCTGGACCGCTATCCGTTCCCGCTGGTCGCGTTCCTGGGCCGGCGCCGCTCGTGGCTGCTGGTGTCGCAGCTGGGGGTCATGATCGGCCTGGCCGCGCTGGCGCTGATGCGTCCGGAGCTGAGTCTCGGCGGCCTGGTGCTGTGGGTGCTGATCGCCTCCTTCGCCGGCGCCACCCAGGATTCGGTGGTCGATGCGTACCGGATCGAGATCGCCCCGGCCTCCGCACAGGCCGCGCTCGCCGCGACCTACACCTTCGGCTACCGCATCGGCCTGATCCTGTCCGGCGCCGGCGCGCTGTACCTGGCCCAGTTCGGCGACTGGACCCTGGCCTATCTGGTCATGGCCGGGCTGATGCTGCTGCCGATCGCCACCACCTTGCTGTGCCGCGAACCGGAGGTGCCGGTGGCCACGGTGGTGCGCAAGATCGATGTGGTCGGCGCGTTCTGGCAGCCGATCTCCAGCTTCTTCAGCAGCAACGGCCTGGCGCTGGGCCTGGGGCTGCTGCTGTTCGTGGGCCTGTTCAAGTTTCCCGACCAGGTGATCGGGGTGATGTCCGGGCCGTTCTACCTGGATTCGGGCTTCAGCAAGGCCGACATCGCCACCGTGTCCAAATTGTTCGGGGTGTGGATGGGCATCGCCGGCGCGTTCGCCGGCGGCCTGGCGGTGGCGGCGTTCGGCTTCCGGCGCATGCTGTTCGTCGCCGCGCTGGGCGTGGCGCTGTCGAACCTGGCGTTCCTGCTGATGGCCCACCATCCCGGGCAGCTGTGGTCGTTCTACGCCGCGCTCAGCGCCGACAACCTGTTCCAGGGCTTCGCCAGCACCGTGCTGGTCGCGTTCATGTCGTCGCTCACCGACCGCAACTTCACCGCCACCCAGTACGCGCTGCTGGTGTCGCTGGCCAACCTGCCCGGCAAGTTCGTCGGCGGTGCTTCCGGCTACATCGTCGAGGCCACGTCCTACAGCACCTTCTTCGTGCTCAGCGCGTTCACGGTGATCCCGACCCTGTTGCTGCTGGCCTGGCTGTGGCCACGGATCCGTGAACAATCAGCGCCCGCCGCGCATCAGGCGGATTGAAAGCCCGCTCGGACTTGCGGATGATGCTCGGCGGCGCAGGGGGGGCCGCCGTCCTTTCGGGAGTACGCATGACCGATCTGCTGCTGCGCGACATCAACCCCCTCCTGGTCGATCGGATCCGCCGCATCGCTGTTTCGCGCGGCTGGACCCAGCACCAGACCGTGCTCAACCTGATCGAGCATGGCCTGTTCGCCAGTGAGTACCAGGTGCGCAGCGGCTTCGAGAATCCGGAAGTGGACGTCTTGTCCGAGGCGATCGCGGCGTTGCGCGAACTGCCGGCCGGCGCCGGCTTCTGAGCCGTGCGGCGTCACCCATGGCGCTGAGCGGTGCCGCCGCCGTCAGGCCAGGTGGATCGCGCCCAGGATGCGCGGCCCGCGCGCGCCGCTGACCGAAGGCAGGTTGCCGGGCAATCCGGCCAGGGTCTGCCGCGCCAGCCAGGCGAAGCCCATCGCTTCCACGTAGTCCGGATCCAGGCCCAGCGCCTGCGTGGACAGCACCTGCACCCCCGGCAGCCGCGCCTGTAGCCGCGCCAGCAACAGCGGGTTGTGCACGCCGCCGCCGCAGACCAGCAGTTGCCGGGTCGCCGGCTGTTGCGCCAGCAGCGCATCGGCGACGGTGGCCGCGCTCAGTTCCAGCAAGGTCGCCTGCACCGCCGCGGCCGGATGCGCGGCCGGCTCCAGCAGCGCATCCACCCAGCGCAGGTGGAACTGTTCGCGCCCGGTGCTCTTGGGCGGGGCCAGTGCGAACCAGGGATCGGCCAGCAAGCGCTGCAGCAGGCCCTCGTCGACCTGGCCGCTGGCGGCGAAGGCGCCGCTGGCATCGTAGGGCTGGCCCAGATGGCGCTGGCACCAGGCATCGAGCAGCGCGTTGGCCGGGCCGGTGTCGAACCCGCGCACGCTGCCGTGCGCCGGCAGCAGGGTCAGGTTGCCGATCCCGCCCAGGTTCAGTACCGCGCGGTCCTCGTGCGCCGCGCCCAGCATTGCCGCATGGAAGGCCGGCATCAGCGGCGCGCCATGGCCGCCGGCGGCCACATCGCGGCGGCGGAAGTCGCACACCGTGGCGATGCCGGTCAGCTCGGCGATGCGGTTGCCGTCGCCCAGTTGCCAGGTGAAGGCGGGGTCGGCCAGCGGCCGATGGCGCACGGTCTGCCCGTGCGACCCGATCGCGCGGACCTGCGCAGGCGCGACGCCGGCTTCCTCGAGCAGGCGCAGCGCGGCCGCGGCGAAAGCGATCGCCACCTCCGCATCGAGCCGGCCCAGCGTATCCAGCGAATCGATCTCGCCGCCTTCGCCCAGCGCGATCAGCGCCTGGCGCTGGCGCGGCGCCCAGGCGTAGGTGCGGCCGAGGCGCAGCTGCGCCTGGCCATCGGCGCCGAAGCGCACCAGCGCCGCATCGATGCCATCGGCGCTGGTGCCGGACATCAGGCCGAGGAACAGCGCCTCGTCATCGAGTGCGATCGGAGCGGGCATTGCGGAGCACCAGGCAGCATCAGCGTCGCAGCGTGGGCGAGGGACGGCGGCGCGTCAATCCGCGCCGCCGTGGCGGGGCCGGGGCCGGTAAGCGGCTCAACCAGCGTCGCTGGACTGCGCCGACTTGGCCGAGGCGACCGTCTTCTTCTTCTTCGCCGGGGCGTCGCTCTTGGCCGGGGCGGCGTCGGCGTAGATCAGCTTCTCCACGCGCTGGATGCGCGCCAGTGCGGGCGAGGTCTGTGAACGGAACGCGGCCAGCTCGGTGCCGGCCAGCGGTGTCGGCGGCGGCATCGTCACCGACGCCGGATTGCGCTGCACGCCATCCACGCGGAACTCGTAGTGCAGGTGCGGGCCGGTGGCCATGCCGGTCATGCCGACGAAGCCGATCACCGTGCCCTGATTGATGCGCTGGCCGGGCTTGATCCCGCCGAAGCGCGACATGTGCCCGTACAGCGTGCTGTAGCCCTTGCCGTGGTCCAGGATCACCACGTTGCCGTAGCCGTGCTGGGTGCCGACGAACTGCACCCGCGCATCGCCGGCGGCCATGATCGGCGTGCCCGACGGCGCCGCGTAGTCGATACCCTTGTGCATGCGCATGGTGCCCAGCACCGGATGCTTGCGCTCGCCGAAGGTCGAACTGATCCGGCTGTAGGACACCGGCATGCGGATGAAGCTCTTCTTCAGCGGCCGCCCGCTCACGTCGAAGTACTCGGCCGGCTTGCCGTCGCGCTCGAAGCGGAAGCCGCTGTAGGTCTTGCCGCGGGTGGTGAAGGTCGCCGCCAGGATCTTGCTGGTGTCGATCCGTTCGCCTTCGCGCCAGGTCTCGTCCATCACCACGCTGAAGCGGTCGCCCGGCTGCAGATCCTTATCGAAGTCGATGTCGTACTTGAAGATCTCGTCGGTCATCGTCGCGATCGCCGCCGGCGACAACCCTGCCTTGCGCGCGGCCACATACAGCGAGCTGGTGATTTCGCCGCTGATGACCGCGGTGCGGGTGCTGGTCTCGCGCTCGGTCACCTTCTCGCGGATATCGTCGCCGAGCAGCGACAGTTCCACGCGGTGGGTGGCGTCGCGGTCGAAGCGGATCCCGCGCAGGCTGCCGGCCACCGGCAGGTCGAAGCCGATCTCGGCGCCGGGGCGCAGCTTGGTCAGCGCCTCGCGGGTGCCGGGGTGATCCAGTACCTGGTGCATCACCGTGGCCGGGATGTCGAGCTGTTCGAACACCGCGCCCAGGGTCTGCCTGGGCTGGATCCGCACCACCTGCCAGCTGTCGCCGGCCACGCCCTGCTGCTGGGCCAGCGAGATCGGCGGCAACGGCAGCGCCAGGGTCGCGTGCGTGGTCTGCAGCGGCACGTCGATCGCATTGGAGAAGCCGGGCACGATCGTCGACACCAGCGCGCCGATGGTGGCGAACAGGCTGGCGTGGATCCAGTGGCGGCGCGTCCAGCGCCCGGCGGGCAAATGCTGCGTCAGCTGCCGATGCAGTGCGGTGTCGTGAAGCACATGGAGACGTTGCTGGAAGCGCTGCTTGCGCGCGCGTTCCTGTTCGGTTTCGCTGTTCTGCATCAAAGCTTCCTCATGAGCTCGAAGCGCGAGCTCAAAACTCGGCTACCATAAACATCGATCAACAGCGCGTCAAACCATTGAACCGGCTCAGGTTTTCGCTGGACGCGCGGTTAACTAGCACTTAACGCCATTCATGTTGCCTGGCGGCAACCCGTCGGAGTTCCGTTTTGTCCACGATTGAAGAGTCTCTTGCCCTGATCGGCCGCGGTGCCGACGAAATCCTCAAGCGCGAGGAACTGGAAGCGCGGTTGCGCACGGGCCGCCCGCTGCGGGTCAAGGCCGGTTTCGATCCGACCGCGCCCGACCTGCACATCGGCCATACCGTGTTGCTGAACAAAATGCGTCAATTCCAGCAGCTGGGCCACCAGGCGATTTTCCTGATCGGCGACTTCACCGGCATGATCGGCGACCCCACCGGCAAGAACGTCACCCGCAAGCCGCTGACCCGCGAGGACGTGCTCGCCAATGCGCGCACCTATGAGGAGCAGGTGTTCAAGGTGCTGGACCGCGAGCGCACCGAAGTGCGCTTCAACTCCGAGTGGTTCGGGCAGATGAGCGCGGCCGACATGATCCGCCTGGCCGGCCAGCACACGGTGGCGCGCATGCTCGAGCGCGACGACTTCGCCAAGCGCTATGCCGCGCAGCAATCCATCGCCATCCACGAATTCCTGTATCCGCTGGTGCAGGGCTACGATTCGGTGGCCTTGAAGGCCGATGTCGAACTGGGCGGCACCGACCAGAAATTCAACCTGCTGATGGGGCGTGGCCTGCAGGAGCATTACGGACAACCGGCGCAGATCGTGCTGACCATGCCGCTGCTGGAGGGCCTGGACGGGGGCAACAAGATGTCCAAGTCGCTGGGCAACTACATCGGCATCAGCGAGCCGGCGATCGACATCGTCACCAAGACCATGAAGATCGGCGACGAGCTGATGTGGCGCTGGATCGAGCTGCTGTCCTTCGACATAAGCCTGAACGAGGCGCAGGAACTGAAGCGGCAGGTGCAGGCCGGCGCATTGCACCCGCGCGACGTGAAGCTGCGCCTGGCGCGCGAGCTGACCACGCGCTTCCACGACGCCGCGGCGGCCGAGCAGGCCATCGTCGGCTGGCATGCGGTGGTAACCGGGCAGGGCGACACCAGCGCATTGCCGCTGCAGGACGTGGCGGTGCCGGCGGAAGGCCTGCGCATCGCCGCGCTGCTGACCGCCGCCGGGCTGACCGCCAGCAACTCCGAAGCCAGCCGCAAGCTCAAGGAGCGCGCGGTACGCGTGGAAGGCGAAGTGGTGGAAGACCCGCAGCACAGCTTCGTGCCCGGATTCGAAGGCGTGTTGCAGGTCGGCAAGCGCACCTTCGCGCGCGTGCGCCTGGTCCTGGCCTGAACAGGATGGCGGCCAACGACCGCCATCGCCGACGCTGACAGCTTTTTGGCAGTAGAGCCTGGGCTGCGAACTGCGTGCTTATTAGTGATACGCCTCGCATTAACACGTAACTACGACGGCGCAGTGAAAAAATCTTTCACACCCCCTTCCAAAGCGGCGGGTTTGCAGCCATACTTTCCCTCCCCCAACGCAACGCCTTGCGGCAACGCAACAGCAACGCGGCGGGGTCGTCAAAAATCTCTTCGAAGAGGTATTGACGGCAACAAAAAAGCCGCTATGATGGGCGGCTCGGTTCAGCGAAAAGCCTTCAGGGTTTGAGTTGAGCCGGCGTCAAACCCTCCGAAACGAGGTGTTGACGGCAAGAAAAAGTCCGCTATAATGGGCGGCTCGCTACGGCGGAAACGTCGCCGTGAAACGGGAAAGGCGCTGAGGCCGGCCCCGAAGTTCTTTGACAGTGTGCGCAGGTAACTTGTGAGGGCGCCTGCAGGTGGAAGTATGTCCATCTTGCAGACGTTCGAATCAAGAGCAACAAATCAATTGCTAAGCAAGCGATACGTAAGCTTGGTTTGAACTCTGCATATCAAAGTATTGGCCTTCGGGTCTGTAATTTTAAGTGAAGAGTTTGATCCTGGCTCAGAGTGAACGCTGGCGGCAGGCCTAACACATGCAAGTCGAACGGCAGCACAGTGGTAGCAATACCATGGGTGGCGAGTGGCGGACGGGTGAGGAATACATCGGAATCTACCTTTTCGTGGGGGATAACGTAGGGAAACTTACGCTAATACCGCATACGACCTTAGGGTGAAAGCGGAGGACCTTCGGGCTTCGCGCGGATAGATGAGCCGATGTCGGATTAGCTAGTTGGCGGGGTAAAGGCCCACCAAGGCGACGATCCGTAGCTGGTCTGAGAGGATGATCAGCCACACTGGAACTGAGACACGGTCCAGACTCCTACGGGAGGCAGCAGTGGGGAATATTGGACAATGGGCGCAAGCCTGATCCAGCCATGCCGCGTGGGTGAAGAAGGCCTTCGGGTTGTAAAGCCCTTTTGTTGGGAAAGAAAAGCAGTCGGTTAATACCCGATTGTTCTGACGGTACCCAAAGAATAAGCACCGGCTAACTTCGTGCCAGCAGCCGCGGTAATACGAAGGGTGCAAGCGTTACTCGGAATTACTGGGCGTAAAGCGTGCGTAGGTGGTTGTTTAAGTCCGTTGTGAAAGCCCTGGGCTCAACCTGGGAATTGCAGTGGATACTGGGCAACTAGAGTGTGGTAGAGGATGGCGGAATTCCCGGTGTAGCAGTGAAATGCGTAGAGATCGGGAGGAACATCTGTGGCGAAGGCGGCCATCTGGACCAACACTGACACTGAGGCACGAAAGCGTGGGGAGCAAACAGGATTAGATACCCTGGTAGTCCACGCCCTAAACGATGCGAACTGGATGTTGGGTGCAACTTGGCACGCAGTATCGAAGCTAACGCGTTAAGTTCGCCGCCTGGGGAGTACGGTCGCAAGACTGAAACTCAAAGGAATTGACGGGGGCCCGCACAAGCGGTGGAGTATGTGGTTTAATTCGATGCAACGCGAAGAACCTTACCTGGTCTTGACATCCACGGAACTTTCCAGAGATGGATTGGTGCCTTCGGGAACCGTGAGACAGGTGCTGCATGGCTGTCGTCAGCTCGTGTCGTGAGATGTTGGGTTAAGTCCCGCAACGAGCGCAACCCTTGTCCTTAGTTGCCAGCACGTCATGGTGGGAACTCTAAGGAGACCGCCGGTGACAAACCGGAGGAAGGTGGGGATGACGTCAAGTCATCATGGCCCTTACGACCAGGGCTACACACGTACTACAATGGTGAGGACAGAGGGCTGCAAGCTCGCGAGAGTAAGCCAATCCCAGAAACCTCATCTCAGTCCGGATTGGAGTCTGCAACTCGACTCCATGAAGTCGGAATCGCTAGTAATCGCAGATCAGCATTGCTGCGGTGAATACGTTCCCGGGCCTTGTACACACCGCCCGTCACACCATGGGAGTTTGTTGCACCAGAAGCAGGTAGCTTAACCTTCGGGAGGGCGCTTGCCACGGTGTGGCCGATGACTGGGGTGAAGTCGTAACAAGGTAGCCGTATCGGAAGGTGCGGCTGGATCACCTCCTTTTGAGCATGACAGCTACGCCTACAGGCGTCCTCACAAGTAACCTGCATTCAGAGAGTTCCGCCATAGGGCGGAGCACCCCGATTTCGGGGCCATAGCTCAGCTGGGAGAGCACCTGCTTTGCAAGCAGGGGGTCGTCGGTTCGATCCCGACTGGCTCCACCAGATTTGCAGATCCCTCTGCAAACGCCCGCGCATCCGTGTGCGGACGGTCTCAGGGACCTGCAAGAGCCAAGACTTTGGGTCTGTAGCTCAGGTGGTTAGAGCGCACCCCTGATAAGGGTGAGGTCGGTGGTTCGAGTCCTCCCAGACCCACCACTCTGAATGTAAGAAGCACACTAAGAATTTAAGATGCGCCAGCACTGAGGCTGGGGTATGTTCTTTTAAAATTTGTGACGTAGCGAGCGTTTGAGATCAAACTATCTTGACGTGTCGTTGTGGCTAAGGCGGGGACCTCGAGTCCCTAGAAATTGAGTCGTTATAGTTCGCGTCCGGGCGTTGTACCCCCGGACTCAGCATGACCTCGAGGCAACTTGAGGTTATATGGTCAAGCGAATAAGCGCACACGGTGGATGCCTTGGCGGTCAGAGGCGATGAAGGACGTGGCAGCCTGCGAAAAGTGTCGGGGAGCTGGCAACAAGCTTTGATCCGGCAATATCCGAATGGGGAAACCCACTGCTTCGGCAGTATCCTGCAGTGAATACATAGCTGCTGGAAGCGAACCCGGTGAACTGAAATATCTAAGTAACCGGAGGAAAAGAAATCAACCGAGATTCCCTAAGTAGTGACGAGCGAACGGGGACTAGCCCTTAAGCTGGTATGGTTCTAGAAAAACAACCTGGAAAGGTTGGCCATAGAAGGTGATAGCCCTGTATTTAAAAGGGCCATTCCAGTGAAGACGAGTAGGGCGGGGCACGTGAAACCCTGTCTGAACATGGGGGGACCATCCTCCAAGGCTAAATACTCCTGACCGACCGATAGTGAACCAGTACCGTGAGGGAAAGGCGAAAAGAACCCCGGAGAGGGGAGTGAAATAGATCCTGAAACCGTGTGCGTACAAGCAGTAGGAGCTCGCAAGAGTGACTGCGTACCTTTTGTATAATGGGTCAGCGACTTACTGTTCGTGGCAAGCTTAACCGTATAGGGGAGGCGAAGGGAAACCGAGTCTGATAAGGGCGCATAGTCGCGGGCAGTAGACCCGAAACCGGGTGATCTAGTCATGCCCAGGGTGAAGGTCAGGTAACACTGACTGGAGGCCCGAACCCACTCCCGTTGCAAAGGTAGGGGATGAGGTGTGATTAGGAGTGAAAAGCTAATCGAACCCGGAGATAGCTGGTTCTCCTCGAAAGCTATTTAGGTAGCGCCTCGGACGAATACTACTGGGGGTAGAGCACTGTTATGGCTAGGGGGTCATCGCGACTTACCAAACCATTGCAAACTCCGAATACCAGTACGTACTATCCGGGAGACACACGGCGGGTGCTAACGTCCGTCGTGAAAAGGGAAACAACCCAGACCCACAGCTAAGGTCCCAAATTCACTGCTAAGTGGAAAACGATGTGGAAAGGCACAGACAGCCAGGAGGTTGGCTTAGAAGCAGCCACCCTTTAAAGAAAGCGTAATAGCTCACTGGTCGAGTCGGTCTGCGCGGAAGATTTAACGGGGCTAAGCAGTGAACCGAAGCTTGGGGTGCATCGCGATAAGCGATGCGCGGTAGAGGAGCGTTCCGTAAGCCGTTGAAGGTGGATTGAGAAGTCTGCTGGAGGTATCGGAAGTGCGAATGCTGACATGAGTAACGATAATGCGGGTGAAAAACCCGCACGCCGAAAGCCCAAGGTTTCCTTGCGCAACGTTAATCGGCGCAGGGTGAGTCGGCCCCTAAGGCGAGGGCGAAAGCCGTAGTCGATGGGAAGCAGGTTAATATTCCTGCACCTCGCGTAAGTGCGATGGAGGGACGGAGAAGGTTAGGTGTACCGGGCGTTGGTTGTCCCGGGGAAAGGCGGTAGGTTTGGATCTTTGGCAAATCCGGGATCCTTTAAGACCGAGCACCGAGACGAGTCTTTTAGACGAAGTCACTGATACCACGCTTCCAGGAAAAGCTCCTAAGCTTCAGCTTACGCAGACCGTACCGTAAACCGACACAGGTGGGTAGGATGAGAATTCTCAGGCGCTTGAGAGAACTCGGGTGAAGGAACTAGGCAACATGGCACCGTAACTTCGGGAGAAGGTGCACCCTTTTTGGTGGCTCATGCGAGCTATAGCTGAAGAGGGTCGCAGAAACCAGGCCGCTGCGACTGTTTATCAAAAACACAGCACTCTGCAAACACGAAAGTGGACGTATAGGGTGTGACGCCTGCCCGGTGCTGGAAGGTTAATTGATGGGGTCAGCCGCAAGGTGAAGCTCTTGATCGAAGCCCCAGTAAACGGCGGCCGTAACTATAACGGTCCTAAGGTAGCGAAATTCCTTGTCGGGTAAGTTCCGACCTGCACGAATGGCGTAACGACAGCGGCGCTGTCTCCACCCGAGACTCAGTGAAATTGAAATCGCTGTGAAGATGCAGCGTTCCCGTGGCAAGACGGAAAGACCCCGTGAACCTTTACTATAGCTTTACACTGAACGTTGAGTTCGTCTGTGTAGGATAGGTGGGAGGCTATGAAACCATGGCGCTAGCTGTGGTGGAGCCAACCTTGAAATACCACCCTGTCGTGCTTGACGTTCTAACCTAGGTCCGTTATCCGGATCGGGGACCGTGTATGGTGGGTAGTTTGACTGGGGCGGTCTCCTCCTAAAGAGTAACGGAGGAGCACGAAGGTACGCTCAGCGCGGTCGGACATCGCGCACTGTGTGCAAAGGCATAAGCGTGCTTGACTGCAAGATCGACGGATCAAGCAGGTACGAAAGTAGGTCTTAGTGATCCGGTGGTTCTGTATGGAAGGGCCATCGCTCAACGGATAAAAGGTACTCCGGGGATAACAGGCTGATACCGCCCAAGAGTTCATATCGACGGCGGTGTTTGGCACCTCGATGTCGGCTCATCACATCCTGGGGCTGTAGTCGGTCCCAAGGGTATGGCTGTTCGCCATTTAAAGTGGTACGCGAGCTGGGTTCAGAACGTCGTGAGACAGTTCGGTCCCTATCTGCCATGGGCGTTGGAAGTTTGAGAGGGGCTGCTCCTAGTACGAGAGGACCGGAGTGGACGAACCTCTGGTGTTCCGGTTGTCACGCCAGTGGCATTGCCGGGTAGCTATGTTCGGAAGCGATAACCGCTGAAAGCATCTAAGCGGGAAGCGCGCCTCAAGATGAGACTTCCCGGGGCACAAGCCCCCTTAAGGAACCATGTAGACTACGTGGTTGATAGGTCAGGTGTGTAAGTGCAGCAATGCATTGAGCTAACTGATACTAATGATCCGTGCGGCTTGACCATATAACCTCAAGGTGCTTCCAAGCATCCCTTAGCACGACACACGTCGATAGCTCTACAAACGCTCGCTACGTCACACCCTATGAGAGGCTGGCGCCAGTTGCCGTCTTCCACACAAGCCGCACATCCGTGCCTTGTCCGAAGACACAACCAGGCGACACTCCAACCGTCTCCCTGGTGAAATTAGCGCTGTGGAACCACCCGATCCCATCCCGAACTCGGAAGTGAAACGCAGCTGCGCCGATGGTAGTGTGGCTCAAGCCATGCGAGAGTAGGTCATCGCCAGGGGCTTTACCCCTAATCCCCGTCCCACAAGGACGGGGATTTTTTATTGCGCGATCCAAAAGCACCACCGCAACAGCCCTCACACCCAAACCCTGCGCCTCACTCGCGCTGCGCCCTCACCAACCGACCGCCCTCCGGGGCCGCCTACAGTTCCACGCCCTGGCCGCCCGCGTTCTGCGACGGCGCTTCCCACAAGCCCTCGTCCTCTTCCAGGTCATGCTCCTGCCCAGTAGCCCAGTAGCCCGATCCGTCAGCGACGCGTGCACTGGAGCTTCGCTCAGCTTGGACGGCGTGCCCTTCGTGTAGATACCCGCCGCGCGGCCCGATCCGTACATCGCCGCGCTTGCCGTCGCCGCTGGTGGCCTCGGTCTTCCATAGCCCGTCTTCGAACTTCAGCCTCTCCAGCTTGCTGTAGCCCTACTCGCCCAGCAGCGCCTTACCTGTGCCCGCGGCTTGCGCCGGCGCCGGCGATTGCGCGTAGGCGCTGCCGACGGCCAGCGCGAGCGCTGCCGCCAGCAGCGGCCGGGACCGGATCGTGTTGGGGTCGTTCATGGCGTTCTCCGTTTGCGCAGAGTGGCCATGCTCCCAATGCGGGGTTGTGCAAGGGAGTGAATACCCTCGCGTCAGCTTCAGCCTTTGCCGCAGGGCTCAGCGCCCGGCGTCCAGCAGCCAGCAACGCCAATCCAGCCGAACCTGTGCAACCGCGCTTCCCAATGCGGGCGTCGCGCCCGCCTGCATGGCTCGCTCCGTTCCACCGGCGATGCGCGCTTTTAATGCAGGTCGGCTTAGACTTTTCGTCTGCCATGCCAGCTTTGACATGCGTTGCCGACGACATCGGCGTCGCCCACGCTTCAGCCCCTTCTCCCGTCACCAGAGAACTTTCCCATGAGCCAAGCCAATGGATACGCCGCACTGGCGTCCGATCAGCCGCTGACCCGCTATGCGTTCGAGCGCCGCACGACGGGGCCGCACGACGTCAGCATCGAGATCCTCTATTGCGGCGTCTGCCATTCCGACCTGCATACCGCGCGCAACGAGTGGCACAACACCCAGTATCCGTCCGTACCAGGGCATGAAATCGTCGGGCGCGTCACTGCGGTCGGCGACCAGGTCGATGCCTTCAAGGTCGGCGATCTGGCCGGCGTCGGTTGCATGGTCGATAGCTGCCGGCATTGCGCCTCCTGCGCAGACGGCGAAGAGCAGTACTGCGAAAACGGCTTTGTCGGTACCTACAACGGTCCCATGTTCGGTGGCGAGAACACCTATGGCGGCTACTCCGACCATATCGTGGTCGACCAGCAGTACGTGCTGCGCATCAGCCACGCCGAAAAGGACCTTGCGGCGGTGGCGCCGTTGCTGTGCGCCGGCATCACCACCTATTCGCCGCTGAACCATTGGAAGGTCGGGCCGGGCAAGAAGGTCGGTATCGTCGGGCTCGGCGGCCTGGGCCACATGGGAGTGAAGATCGCGCACGCGATGGGCGCGCATGTGGTGCTGTTTACCACCTCGGCGGGCAAGAAGGACGATGCCTTGCGTCTGGGCGCCGACGAAGTGGTGGTGTCCAAACTGCCGCAGGAGATGGCCGCGCATGCCAACAGCTTCGACTTCATCCTCAATACGGTCGCCGCCTCGCACGACCTGGACGCGTTCCTGGCCCTGCTCAAGCGCGATGGCACGATGACGCTGGTCGGCGCACCGGCCGAACCGCATCCGTCGCCGACGGTGTTCAACCTGATCATGAAGCGCCGCCAGCTGGCCGGCTCGCTGATCGGCGGCATCCGCGAGACCCAGGAGATGCTCGATTTCTGCGCGAAGCACGGCATCGTGTCGGACATCGAGACGATCGAGATGACGCAGATCAATGAGGCCTACGAGCGCATGCTCAAGGGCGACGTGAAGTACCGGTTCGTCATCGACATGGCCAGCCTGGAGCACGCCAAGCAGGCTGCTTGATGCAGTGGCATGGCCGGCCGCGCAACAACGCGGCTGGCCTGTGCTCGCGATGCGCAATGTTCGACGAGACGCCTGGACGCGCGAGCGCCCAGGCGTTTTTTATGCGCGTCATGTGTCATGACCTTGCGTTGGAGCGCTTTGCGTTCCCGTGGTTACAGGCAACGAAAGCTGCATGGGCAACTCCGGGAGAGCCCAGGGCCATTCGTTGCAACAGGCCACATCGGGAATGCCCGTCGCGGCTGAAGCCGCTCCTACAAGGCCTGCTTGGTGCACTGTAGAGCGGCTTCAGCGGCGACAACGTCCGAAGCCGGAAGGCCCGCCGCTGCGCTCGTCGCGACTGAAGTCGCTCCTCCAGGGAAGCGGCAGCGTCGGGCATCAGCGGCGATGGTCGAAGCCGGCGGACGCGGTGAAACGACAACGGCGCCGTAGCGCCGTTGTCGCGACTGTCGCCAAGCGATGCGTCAGCCGATCATTTGCCCGGCGCGGCCGGCGCCGGTTTGGCACCGCCCATCATGCTGTCGCGCGCCGCCTTGAACGGGTTGTCCTGATACCAGTTCGGCCACGTGTCGCCTGCCGCCAGTCCCTTGCCGACGCCGTACACGGCCTGCAGGTCGTCCATCACCCCATCGAGCTTCCAGGTAGCCGGATCGTATTGGTCGGCGGGCGTGTGGTAGCGGTGCTTGCTGTAGTCCTCGGAGGCGCGCTTGCCGGCATCGAGGCCGCCATCGATCAGGTCTTCGCCGCCATCGATGTACAGCGCCGGCACGCCGGCCTTGGCGAAGTTGAAGTGATCGGAGCGGAAGTAGAAGCCGCTCTGCGGCGCCGACTCGGCATGCAGTACGCGGCCCTGTGCAGCGGCGATCGGCTTGAGCAGGTCCTCCAGTTCGGAACTGCCGAAGCCGTTGACCACCAAGTCCTTGGCGCGGCCGGCGACCGGCATCGCATCGAGGTTGATGACGCCGGCGATCTTGTTCAACGGGAAGGTCGGATGGGCGACGTAGTACTTGGAACCGAGCAGGCCCGACTCTTCCAACGTCACCGCCAGGAACACCACCGACCGCTCCGGCTTGGGCTGCTGGTGCACGAACGCATCGGCGAGCTCGAGGATGCCGGCGACGCCGGTCGCATTGTCCACTGCACCGTTGTAGATGTTGTCGCGGGATTCGCCCTCGTGCTTGCCGAGGTGATCCCAGTGCGCCATGTAAAGCACGGCCTCGTCGGCGCGGCTGCCGCCGGGCAGCACGCCGACCACGTTGCGCGATTTCTTCTCGGAAATCGTGCTCTTCAGGTCCACCGACAGCTTGGCCTTCAGCGGCACCGGCTTGAAGCCGCGCTTGCTGGCGTCCTTGTATGCCTGGTCCAGGTCCAGCCCGGCGTCGGCGAACAACTGTTTGGCGGCCTGCGCGGTGATCCAGCCCTGCGCGGCGATGCGCGGTTCCGGATCGTCCTTGGCCGGCAGGTCGTATTGCGCGCCGGACCAGGAGTTCCTGACCACGTCCCAGCCGTAGCTGGCGCCGGGGGTGTCGTGCACGATCAGTGCGGCGACCGCGCCCTTGCGCGCGGCTTCCTCGAACTTGTAGGTCCAGCGCCCGTAGTAGGTCATGCGCTTGCCTTCGAACAACGTGCCGTCCTCGGTATGGAAGCCCGGGTCGTTGACGAACATCACCACCGTCTTGCCCTTCCAGTCCTGGTCCGCGTAGTCGTTCCACTTCTGCTCCGGCGCGTCCACGCCGTAGCCGACGAATACCATGTCGCTGGCGTCGATCCTGACCTCGGTCTGGCCGGTGCGGGTGCCGATCACCATGTCGGTACCGAACTTCAATTCGCGTGGCTTGCCGTTCTGTTCCAGCTTCAGCGTGGTGTTCGGATTGGCCGTGGTCTCGGTCATCGCCACGTCCTGGAACCAGCTGTCGCCGTTGCCCGGCTGCAGGCCGATGCGCTGCATCTGGTCGCGGATGTAGGAAACCGTCTTCTCTTCGCCCGCAGTGCCGGGGCCGCGGCCTTCGAACGTGTCCGAGGACAGGGTCTTGACCAGCTCGCCGAAGTCGGCCGGGGTGATCTCGGGAGAAAAGCTGTGGGCCGTGGCGGCCACAGGAGCGGGCACGGACGGCGCGGCGTCGGCGGCCGGGGCCGGCGCTTCGCGCTTGCATGCGGTCAGCGCGGCGGCGGCAGCCAGGCACAGCACGAGCTTGCGGGACATGGGGGCTCCTGGGGGGTGAGGAATCCCGATTCTATAGGCAAGTCCCGCGCGCGCGCCGTCGGCCTTGCGGACGACGCGGCCGGATCAATTCTCCGGCGCGGTGTCGCCGTCGAACGGCTGCGCGGTGGCACCGCTGATCGGACCGGTCTTGGCGCTGCGGTGCACGTACAGGGTCACTTCGCGCTCGAAATGCAGCGGGCCATCGATCACCGCGCGCGGGCCGATGATGACGCGCGGCTTGCGCGCCGGCTTGAACGACATGCTGAAGCTCGGCTTCTTCATCTCGATGCCGCCGCCGAGGTGCGAGTCGTGGCCGACGGTGATGTCGCCATTGACCGTCTCTATGCCGCCCTGCAGCTGCGTGGCGACCAGGCCGATGCTGCCGTTGACGCTTTCCACGCTGCCGCCGATGCGGCTGCCGCGGTCGACGAAAATGCCGCCGTTGACCGTCTCGATGGAATCGGCGATCTGCACCTGCTGGCCCACGCGGATGCCGCCGTTGACCGTGGACAGCCCTCCGGACTGCGCGTTGTCGGCGATCTTGAGGCCACCGTTGACGGTTTCCACATTGCCGACACGGGCGCCGGATTCGACGCGGATGCCGCCGTTCACCGTTTCCAGGTCACCGTACTGCTTGCCGGCTTCGGCGGTGATGCTGCCGTTGACCTTGCTAATGCCTTCCGCCGCCAGGGCGGTGCCAGCGAGCAGGGCCAGCGCCAACGTCAACAGGACCGATAAATGCGTACGCTTCATCACCCACCTCCAGAATGCAGGCCAGTCGCGGCACCACGTGTGCGGCGATCACAACACGCTTCGCTACAATCCGCACCTGCCTGAAGTCATTGGACCAGCCCTTGCCCGCAACCGTCTCCGCTCCGTTGCGTCCCGCGTCGCCCAGCGCGGTGCGGCGGCGCCTGCCCGTCTGTGGGCGCGCGGCGACACGACTGCTGGCGGCGACGGCATTGCTGCTGATCGCGACGCTGGCGCTGGCGCAGAACCCGCGCGAGGCCGAGCGGCGCCTGGAGAAGGTGCGCGGCGAGCTCAAGAGCGTGGCCGAGGAGCGGCGCCAGCTGGAAGGCAAGCGCGGCGACGCGGCGCGGCAGTTGCGCGATGCCGACGAGAAGGTGGCCACGACCGGGCGCAGCCTGGCGCAGACCCAGCAGGCGCTGCGCCAGCACCAGCAGACCCTGGCCGAACTGGAGCGCAAGCGCGACACGCTGCGCAGCGGCCTGGTACGGCAGCGCGCTGAACTGGCGCAACTGCTGCGTGCCGCCTATGCGATCGGCAGCAATGCGCCATTGAAGCTGCTGCTGGCGCAGGATCGGGTGGCCGATGCCAATCGCCTGCTGGCCTATCACCGCTACCTGCAGCGCGAGCGCGCGCAGCGCATCGCCACGCTGACCCATGAGCTGCAGGCGTTGGAACAGGTGCAGCGCGAGGTGGCGGCCAAGCGGCAACAGCTCAGCGCAGCGCAGCGCCAGCAGCAGGATCAGGCGGCGGCGCTGCAGCGCGACCGCACGCAGCGCGCCAGCCTGGTGTCCGAACTGGACGAGCGTTACCAGGATCGCAGCGAGCGCGAGAAGGCGCTGGGCCAGGATGCCAAGGCGCTGGAAACGCTGCTGGCCAATCTGCGCGCGGCGGCGGCGCGGGCCGAGGCCGAGCGCCGCGCCGCCGCCAAACGCGCCGCCGCTGAGCAGGCCGCGCAGGCCAAGGCCGCGGCGAAGCATCCGTCGCGCGGCGGCAGCAAGGTGCCGCCGAAGGTGGTGGCGTCGGCGCCGGCGCTGAAGGTCGGTGGCCTGGGCTGGCCGCTGTCCGGCGATTTGATCGCGCGCTATGGCGGCAAGCTGCCGGACGGGCGCACCAGCAACGGCGTGCTGATCGCCGCGCCGGCCGGCAGCACGATCACCGCCGTGGCCGACGGCACGGTGGTGTTCTCCGACTGGATGACCGGTTACGGCATGATCCTGATCGTGGACCACGGCAACGGCTACATGAGCCTGTACGCCCACAACGATGCGTTGCTGCGCGATCCCGGCGACCGGGTCAAGCGCGGCGATGCGGTGGCCAAGGTCGGCAATTCCGGCGGGCAAGGGCGCCCGGCGCTGTATTTCGAGTTGCGCCGCAACGGTCAGCCGGTGGATCCGTCGTCGTGGCTGCAGCGCCGCTGAGCGCGGCCGCGGCCGTGCATTCAACGCGGATTTAGCCCGCTTTCGCGCATAATCCGGACAGCTGCGCCGTGTACGGCGCAGGTCATCCCCAATCGGAGTGCTTCATGCGCGTAGTCCTGTCCGCTGCCCTGTTGCTTGCTCTGGCGCCGCTGCCGTCGATGGCGCAGAGCGTCGGCGAACAGACGCCCCCGGCCCCGGCGGCCAGCGCCGACGATCCGGACGCCACCGAATCGGCGACCTCGCGCGTGCCGCTGGACGAGATCCGCCGCTACGTGGCGGTGTACAACGCGGTGAAGGAAGCCTACGTCGATCCGGTCGACGACAAGAAACTCATGCAGTCGGCGATCCGCGGCCTGCTGCTGGACCTGGATCCGCACAGCACCTATTTCAGCAAGGAAGACGCCGAGGCCTTCGACGAACAGGCCACCGGCGCCTACGACGGCATCGGCGTGGAGCTGCTGCAGCTGCCGGACAACACGCTCAAGGTGGTCTCGCCGATCGACGACACCCCGGCCGCGCGTGCCGGCGTGCGCTCGGGCGACATCATCGTCGCCATCGACGGCAAGCCGATCAGCGCGGTCAAGGCGATGGAGCCGTTGCGCGGCGAGTCGGGCAGCAAGGTGGTGCTGACCATCGTCCGCGAGAAAGTGGACAAGCCGTTCGACGTGACCCTGACCCGGCAGACCATCCGCGTGGCCAGCGTGCGCAGCCGCATGCTCGAGCCCGGCTACGGCTATATCCGCATCAGCACCTTCCAGGCCGACACCGGCGCGGACTTCCACAAGCAGCTGCAGCAGTTGCAGGCGCAGTCCGGCGGCAAGCTGCGTGGGCTGGTACTGGACCTGCGCAGCAACCCCGGCGGCCTGTTGACCGCGGCGGTGCAGGTGGCCGACGACCTGCTCGACAAGGGCACCATCGTGACCACGCGCGGGCGCATCTCGGTCAGCGATTCCAAGTTCGACGCCACCCCCGGCGACCTGCTCAACGGCGCGCCGATGGTGGCGCTGGTCGATGCCGGATCGGCCAGCGCCTCGGAGGTGCTGGCCGGCGCGCTGCGCGACAACAAGCGCGCGCGCATCGTCGGCAGCCGCACCTTCGGCAAGGGCTCGGTGCAGACCGTACTGCCGCTGGACAACGGCGACTCGGTCAAGCTGACCACGGCGCGCTATTACACGCCCAGCGGCAAGTCGATCCAGGCCAGCGGCATCGTGCCGGAGGTGGTGCTGCGCCCGGAAGAGAGCAAGCAGGACGCGGACAAGCCGGCGGTACTGGCCGACTACAGCGAAGCGACGCTGCCCGGCCACCTGCACGGCGACGACGAAGGCGCCGAGGGCTATAGCGCCGGCGACGTGCTGCCCGGCGACGCGCCGATCGCGCAGGCGTTGGCCGAACTGAAGCAGCCCGGTGCGGTAGCCAGGGCCGCCGCGGCCAGGCAGGCCAAACCGAAAGCCAAGCCGGCCGCAGCGCCGGCGTCGGCGCGAAAGCCGGCCGCACCGGCGGCTTCCGCGCCGCAGCAGTCGCCGGCCGAGTCCGGCAAGACGACCGAACCGAGCAAGAGCGAACCTGCGCTACCGCCGTCGGGTTCCTGAGCGGGCGACGGCACGGCGCCATCGCCAGCCGGCGGGTTCGCGCATGCGCGAACGCGGCAGACGACGATGGCGTCAGGAACCGGGCGCGCGCGCCGTGCGGGACCCGTGCATGCGGCAACCGTGGCACGCCAAGGCGGCCATCGGCCCACAGCGTGGCTGGCGCCGCAGGCGCCCGCACCATGCGGGTCAGCCCGATGACGTCGCCAGCACCTCGGGGTTGGCCAGGCATTGCGGCGCGCCAGCGGCGAAGGCCAGCAGGTTGTCGAAGGCCGTGCCGAAGTACAGTTCGTAGCTGGCTTGCTCGACATAGCCCAGGTGCGGCGTCGCCAGCACCCGCGGGTGGCGCAGCAGCGGGTGCTGCGGATCCAGCATCGGTTCGTGCTCGAACACGTCCAGCGCCGCCTGTCCCGGACGCCCGGCGTCCAGCGCCGCCAGCAGCGCGCCGGGCGCGAGCAACTCGGCGCGGCTGGTATTGACCAGCAGCGCGTCGGGCTTCATCCGCAGCAGGTCGTCGAGCACGATCTGGTGCCGGGTTGCGGCGACCAGACGCCGGTGCAAACTGAGTACGTCGCTGTCGGCGAACAGCGACGCGCGGCTTGCCGCCACCTCGAATCCGTCTGCACGCGCCTGCGCACAGGAACTCTCGCCGCCCCAGATCAGCACGCGCATGCCGAATGCGCGGCCATACGCGGCCACGCGGCGACCGATCTTGCCGTAGCTCCACACGCCCAGGGTCAGGCCGTGCAGGCTGCGTCCCAGGCGCGCGTCGCCGGTGGCTTGCCAGTGGCCGGCGTGCAATGCATCGCGATAAGCGGGCAGCCGCCGACTGGCCGCCATCACCAGCGCCCAGGTCAGCTCCGCCGGCGCGATCGGTGAGCCGGCCCCCTCGCTCACCACGATCCCGTGTGCGGTGCATGCGGCCAGGTCGATGTGTGCGCCGATCTTGCCGGTCTGGCTGATCAGGCGCAGGTTCGGCAGCTGCGCCAGCAGCGCGGCATCGATGTGGGTGCGTTCGCGGATCAGCACCAGCGCCTCGGCCGGCGCGGCGCGCGCGACGAAAGCCGCGCGATCGTGCAGTGGCGCGGTCAGTACATCGACGGAATGCGCCTGCAGCCGCTGAAAGCAGGGTAGCTGCCGGACCGTGTCCTGGTAGTCGTCCGCGATCAGGATCCGCATCGGTTCAGCGCGGCTTGCCCGGCATTGGGAACGGGGTGATCACCTTTTCGCCTGTGGTCGCGTCGCGGATCGCCGACTGGCCCTTCTTCTCCACTTCCTCGATGCGCACGATGCTCTGCATCGGCAGGTGCAGCATCTTGGTGTCGCCGAATTCCTCGCGCAGACGTTCTTCGGTGGGATCGACCACCAGGCCGTCGTGCAGGTCGAACACCAGCCCGCCGATCTCGCTGAAGCCCCACAGGTGACTGCTGCCCACGTGCTGCGCGTACAGCGCGTACACCTTGCCGTGGTTGAGGAACGTCACTTTGTACAGGGACTTGGCCATGCGCGGAGTATAGGGCGCGGCGGCGCGCCGGCTCAGAAGCCCTTGCGCTTGCGCAGGCGCCGCGCGATCGCCGCGCGCACGTACAGCCCGTACCCCATGCCCAGGGTGAAGCCGGTCAGATGCGCGGACCAGGCGACCATGCCGAAGGCCGGGCCGATGTAGGCGAACACCACCTGCAGCGCGGCCCAGGTGCCGATCAGCAGCGAGGCCGGCGCGCGCACGAATTCCAGGAACAGCCCCAGCGGCAGCACCACGCCGAGCTTGGCGCGCGGGAACAGCGCCAGGTAGGTGCCGATCAGCGCCGACACCGCGCCGCTGGCGCCGATGATGACCCGGTCCGGGGTGCCGATCGCGAATACCGCGGCCAGGTTGGAGAGGGCGCCGCCGCCCAGGAACAGCAGCAGGAAGCGCCACGGCCCGAGCACGCGCTCGGCAGGCAGGCCGAAGATCAGCAGGAACACCAGGTTGCCGAGCAGATGCGACCAGTCCGCATGCAGGAACAGCGCGGTGAACAGACGCAGCACGCTGCCGTCCTGCACGGTGGCCAGCCAGTCGCGCGGGCTGGCGACGCCGGCCGAGAGCGCGCCCCAGTCCAGCCACAGCGTGGCGCGGGCCTGGTTGGGGCGGCTGATCGACCACAGGAACGCCAGCCACATCGCCGCGAACAGCAACGGCGTGGCCCAGCGCAGCGTGGTCCGGTCGCGGGAGGGGATGGAGACGAACATGCCTGTACCGGGGAACGCGGCCTGTAACGATACCGCCTTCATCCGGCTGAACGCACGCCTACTCTGGGCGAAACTGAACGGGTGTTATTGTTATTGTTCGGTTAACGCAGGGAGGTATACTGCATACGGCGTCGTATGTCGGGAGGGGACTCCGGCGCGCACTTCCGGCTTGCTCAGCTGGGATGCGCAGACGCGAACACAGACATTTTCGTCTTCCGGAGAGTAACAAGCCATGCAAAACGCAACCCAGTTCATCCGTTTCACCGCCCTGGCCGTCGGCATCGTCGGCGCCCTGACCATCGGTCAGGCGCATGGCGCCGCGTTCCAGCTGAAGGAAAACAGCGCCAAGGGCCTGGGCCGCGCCTTCGCCGGCTCCGGCAGCGCGCCCGGCGACGCCTCGATCATCGCCAACAACCCGGCCGGCATGCGCCAGCTCGAGGGCACGGTGTTGCAGGCCGACGTCAGCGCGATCCAGTTCGCCGCCAAGTACCAGGGCACCGGCACCTACGCCACCGGCGCGCCGATCTCCGGCGGCAACGGCGGCGACGCGGGCACGATCGCACCGGTCCCGGCGGTGTACTTCCACCTGCCGTTCGGCGAGAACAACAACATGCACCTCGGCACCTCGCTGACCGTGCCGTACGGCTTCAAGACCGAATACGACCGCGACTGGGTCGGCCGCTACAACGGCGTCAAGACCGAGCTGCAGGCGATCGACTTCAACGTGGCGTTCTCCTACGACGTGAATCCGTACGTGTCGTTCGGCGCGTCGGTGTTCGCCGAGCGCCTGGACATCGATCTGTCCAACGCGATCGACCTGGGCAGCGTCCTGGCCGCGCGCCGCGTGCCGGGCTTTGCGCCGGGCAGCGCCGATGGCTACTCGCGCATCAAGGGCAACAGCACCGATGTCGGCTACACCCTGGGCGGCTTGTTCAGCATCGACGAGAACACCCACATCGGCTTCAGCTACCGTTCGAAGGTCGAGCACAAGATCACCGACGGCACGGCCGACTTCACCACCCCGGCCAACGCCGCCACCGTGCTGGCCTTCGCCGCGCCGGGCACCTTCGTCGATACCAAGGGCCGCGCCACGGTCACGCTGCCGGCCAGCGCCACCGCCAGCTTCACCCACACCATCAACGAGCAGTGGACGGTGATGGCCGACGTCAGCCGCACCGCCTGGAGCAAGTTCGACCAGGTGACGGTGGACTTCGCGAACAACCAGCCCGACAGCGTGCTGAACTTCGCCTACAACGACACCACCTTCGTCTCGATCGGTGCCGACTACCGCATGAGCGACACGCTGACCCTGCGCGGCGGCCTGGCCTACGACGAAACCCCGACCAGCAACGAGCACCGCGACGTGCGCGTGCCCGACGCGAGCCGCAAGTGGGTCTCGCTGGGTCTGAGCTGGCGTCCGTCCGAGCAGGCCGAGTACAGCTTTGGCTATACCCACCTGTTCACCAGCGATCCGAGCATCAACTCGACCACCGCGACCGGCAACACCCTGGTCGGTAGCTACGACGTGAGCGGCAACGTGCTGGCGGCGTCGGTCAACTACAAGTTCTGATCGAGCGCGTGCGCGACGGTCGCGCGGCGCAGGCCGCGCGCCACCAAAGCCCCGCTTTCGGCGGGGCTTTTTTGTGCGCGTTTCCCTGTGCCTATGCGGCCCTGCAACATATCCTGGCGACCGCTTGACCGGCCTCGGACCTGCGCGTGGAAGGCTGGTGAAGCCGATGTGGAGATGACATCGGCATGCGGCCACGGCCGTCATGCCGTCGCCATTCGCCATTCGCCATTCGCCCGTCGACTGGGACAGATGGACGGCGATGCGATCGGCGGCACCATCGATTTCCGCACGCCCACCGCGTTCGATTTCAAGCAGACCAGCAGCGGCAGCGTGACTGTGCAGCGGCCGCCTGGAAAGCCGCGTGCGCGACTACGGCGGCGACGGCTTGGCCGGCGCGTTCCAGCACAAGTTTGGCGAGCAACAGCCAAATGAATGAAGAAACGTGCGCGCGATCAGTCGCCCAAGGTCAGCAGCGAGGCATTGCCGCCGGCCGCGGTGGTGTTGACCGTCACCACCTTCTCGGTCGCGAAGCGCAGCAGGTAGTGCGGGCCGCCGGCCTTGGGGCCGGTGCCGGACAGGCCCTGGCCGCCGAACGGCTGCACGCCGACCACCGCGCCGATCTGATTGCGGTTGACGTAGACGTTGCCGACCTGCACGCGCGCGGCGATGCGCTCGATGGTCTCGTCGATGCGCGAATGCACGCCCAGGGTCAGGCCGTAGCCGGTGGAGTTGATCTGCTCGATCACCGCGTCGAGCTGGTCGGCCTTCCAGCGGATCACGTGCAGCACCGGCCCGAAGATCTCGCGCTGCAGCTGCGCCAGCGACTGCAGTTCGTAGGCGCGCGGGGCGAAGAAGCTGCCGTGGGCGGTGCCGTCGTCGCTGGCGGTCGCCGCGATCAGGCGCGCTTCGCGGTCCATGCGCGCGGCGTGCTCGGTGAGGATCTGCAGCGCGTCGGCATCGATCACCGGGCCGACGTCGGTGGACAGCAAGCCGGGGTCGCCGATCTTCAGTTCCGCCATCGCGCCGGCGAGCATGGTCATCACCTTGTCGGCGATGTCGTCCTGCACGAACAGCACGCGCGCGGCCGAGCAGCGCTGGCCGGCGGAGATGAAGGCGCTGGAGATCGCATCCTTGACCACCGCCTCGGGCAGCGACGAGGAGTCGGCGATGAACGCGTTCTGGCCGCCGGTCTCGGCGATCAGCACGCCGATCGCGGCATCGCGCGCGGCCAGCGCGCGGTTGATCGCGCGCGCGGTCTCGGTGGAGCCGGTGAAGGCGACGCCGGCCACGCGCGCATCGCGGGTCAGCGCCGCGCCGACGGTGGCGCCGTCGCCGGGCAGGAACTGCGCCGCCGCTTCCGGCACGCCGGCTTCGTGCAGCAGCTTCACCGCGGCATGGCCGACCAGGTTGGTCTGCTCGGCAGGCTTGGCGATGACGCTGTTGCCGGCGGCCAGCGCCGCGGCGACCTGGCCGAGGAAGATCGCCAGCGGGAAATTCCACGGGCTGATGCACACGAACACGCCGCGGCCGTGCAACTGCAGTTCGTTGGATTCGCCAGTCGGCCCGGGCAGGCGCTCGGGCGCGCCGAACTGGGCGCGCGCCTGGCCGGCGTAATAGCGCAGGAAATCCACCGCCTCGCGCACTTCGGCGACGCCGTCGGGCAGGGTCTTGCCGGCTTCCTTGACGCACAGCGCGATGAACTCGGGCATGCGCGCTTCCAGCAGGTCGGCGGCGTGCTCGAGGATGGTGGCGCGGCTGGCAGCCGGGGTGCGGTTCCAGCCCGGCTGCGCGGCCACCGCGTTGGCCAGCGCCTTCTCCACCGTGGCGGCGTCTGCCGGTTGCCAGCGGCCTACCACCTGGCGGCGGTCGGCGGGGTTGGTCACGTCCAGCGGCGCGCTGGAGATCACCGCGCCCGGCACCAGCGGCGCGGCCTGCCAGGGCTTGATCGCGGCGTTGAGCTGGTCGGCCAGCGCGCGCAGGTCGTTGTCGTTGGCGAGGTTGGCGCCCATGGAATTCTTCCTGTTGTGGTTCTGGCTGCGCAGCAGGTCGGCCGGCAGCGGGATCTTCGGATGCGGGATGGAGGCGAACGCGGACACGGCTTCAACCGGATCGCGGATCAGGTCCTCGATGGCCACGTCCTCGTCGGTGATGCGGTTGACGAAGCTGGAGTTGGCGCCGTTCTCGAGCAGGCGTCGCACCAGGTACGGCAGCAGGTCCTCGTGCGAGCCGACCGGCGCGTACACGCGGCACGGCACGCCCAGGCGCCCGGCCGGGATCACCTCGGCGTACAGGTCGTCGCCCATGCCGTGCAGCTTCTGGTGTTCGTAGTCCTTGCTGCCGGCGATGGCGCGCACCGCGGCGATGGTCTGCGCGTTGTGGGTGGCGAACATCGGGTACAGCGCGTCGCTGTGCGCGAACATGCGCTTGGCGCAAGCCAGGTAGGACACATCGGTGTTCTGCTTGCGGGTGAACACCGGATAGCCCGGATGGCCCTCGACCTGTGCGCGCTTGATCTCCGCGTCCCAGTACGCGCCCTTGACCAGGCGCACCGGGATGCGGCGGCCGACGCGGCGCGCCAGGTCGGCGAGGAAGTCGATCGTGTACGGAGTGCGCTTCTGGTACGCCTGCACCGCCAGGCCGTAGCCTTCCCAGCCGTCCAGCGACGGATCGCAGAAGGTGGCCTCGATGATGTCCAGCGACAGTTCCAGGCGGTCGGCTTCTTCGGCGTCCACCGTGTAGCCGATGCCGTAGGACCGGGCCAGCTGCGCCAGCTCCAGCACGCCCGGCACCAGTTCGGCCATCACCCGCGCGCGCTTGGCGTGTTCGTAGCGCGGATACAGCGCCGACAGCTTGATCGAGATGCTGGGCGCGGCGAATACGTCGCTGCCTTTGTAGGAACCGTTGGGGCCGCTGCGCCCGATCGCGTGGATCGCCTGGCGGTAGGCGTCGAGGTAGCGGTGCGCGTCGCGCATGGTCAGCGCGCCTTCGCCGAGCATGTCGAACGAGTAGCGGTAATGCGCGTTGTCGCCCTTCTTCGAGCGCGACAGCGCCTCGCCGATGCTGCGGCCCATCACGAACTGGTGGCCCATGATCTTCATCGCCTGGCGCACCGCCAGGCGGATCACCGGCTCGCCGACGCGGCCGATCAGGCGCTTGAACGCGCCGGCCACGTCGGCGCGGGTCAGGTCGTTGATCTGCACCAGCTTGCCGGTGAGCATCAGCCCCCAGGTGGAGGCGTTGACCAGCACCGAGTCGCTTTCGCCCATGTGCTTCTTCCAGTCCGCGTCGCCGAGCTTGTCGCGGATCAGCTTGTCGGCGGTTTCCTGGTCGGGGATGCGCAGCAGCGCTTCGGCCACGCACATCAGCAGCACGCCTTCCTCGCTGCCCAGGTCGTACTGGCGCATGAAGGCCTCGATCGCGCCCTGGTCCTGGGCGCGTGCGCGCACCCGGGTGACCAGGTCGGCGGCCAGCGCCTGCACCTTGGCCTGGTCGGCGGCGGGCAGGCGCGCCTGCTCGAGCAGTTCGCGCACGTGCTCGGCCTCGTCCTTCAGCCACGCGGCGGTGATCGCGGCGCGCAGGGCCTGGGGCGCGGGGGGCAGTTCCGGGGCAAGCAACGGCGAGGGAGACGCGGACGGCATCGCCGGTACGGAACCGGCGCCAGACAGAGCGTTCATGCAGGAAGGACCAGGGAAGATGCGCGCATTTTATGCCAGCGCCCGCTCGCGCAGCGCGTCGGCGCGGCCTGCGCTTGCGCGCGCTGCGCCGCGTTGTCTGAACGTGCATGGCAAGAAATCTGGTTGCAATGCAGCATTTTTTATGATGAACCCGCGCTTGCCGGCGCGCAGGCCCGGGGCTACCATCGAATCGTTGCTCGCGGCTGGCACAGCGCGGCGGCTCGGAAGCGCGGTTCGACATGATCGAAATGTGTCCGTGTTCTGCGGAGGGAGCGGGAACGCAGCTGCGGCTGCGGCCGCCACGGGCGCTCAGTGCCCGGCAATTCGTGATGTTGTTCGCGGCGCTGGCCGGGGCGATGTGGGCAGTGGCGGTAGTGGGCTGGTTCGCCGGCAACGTGTTCGCGCCGGTGTTCGCCTTGTTGCACAGCATCGTGGTGGCGCTCGCGCTGCGCTGGTCATGGCGCAGCGGCGATCGCGAAGAGGACATCCGGGTGGGTCCGGGCTGCGTGGAAGTGACCCGCACGAATGCAGGAACGCCGGCGTTCCGCGCCCACCCGCATTGGGTGCGGTTGCGGATCGAAGGCGACGACAGGGTGGTGCTGGCGTGCAGCGGCAAGCAGGTTCGGGTCGGCGAGTTCCTCGGCCCGGACGAGCGCCGCGCGCTGGCGCAGACCCTGGAAGGCTTGCTGGCGGCCGCGACCGGCCGCAACCGATGACGCTCCAAGGGGTCTAGGCAATGAAGCGAAGCGGCAGATGGAAGCAACAGGCGGTCAGGGCTGCGATGGCAATGGCGGCGGCGCTGGCCGCACCGTTGGCGTGTGCGCAATCGGCCGACCCGAAACCCTGGCAATTGAACATGGGCCGCGGCGTCACCCAGAGCGCGCGCAACGCCTACGATTCGAACATGCTGTCGCTGTGGATCTGCGCGGTCATCGGCGTGCTGGTGTTCGGCGCGATGGGCTATGCGATGTTCAAGTTCCGCAAGTCCAAGGGTGCGGTCGCGGCGCAGTTCAGCCACAACACCAAGGCCGAGGTGATCTGGACGGTGATTCCGGTGCTGATCCTGATCGCGATGGCGTGGCCGGCCACCGCCAAACTCATCGCCATGTACGACACCCGCGACGCCGAGCTGACGGTCAAGGTCACCGGCTACCAGTGGATGTGGCGCTACGAGTACCTGGGCGAGAACGTCACCTTCACCAGCCGCCTGGCGCGCGATTCGGACCGTATGCGCCAGAGCGGCCAGGTGCCGAGCCTGCAAAGCAATCCGCACTACCTGCTCGACGTGGACAACCGGCTGGTGCTGCCGGTGAACACCAAGGTGCGCTTCGTGATCACCTCCGATGATGTGATCCACGCCTGGTGGGTGCCGGCGCTGGGCTGGAAGCAGGACGCCATCCCCGGGATCATCAACGAAGCCTGGACCGACATCGACACGCCCGGCGTGTACCGCGGCCAGTGCGCGGAACTGTGCGGCAAGGACCACGGCTTCATGCCGATCGTGGTCGAGGCGATGTCCAAGCAGGACTTCCAGAAGTGGCTGGCGGCACGCAAGCCGGCCCCGGCGGCGGCTCCGGCTGCGCCGGCCACCGCGCCCGCCGCGCCGGCGGCTGCGGATGCGCCCGCGCCCGCGGCCACTGCGCCGGCCGCGCCGCCGCAGGCCCTGCTGCCCCGTCTTCGTTCCGGCTCGCACCTGACCGTGCAAGCCGCCTGATCTCCTGCATTCCTTTTCGAGGTAGCGCCATGGCCCATTCCGCAGTCGATCACCACGACGAGCACGGGCATCAGCAGAGCTTCGTGGAACGGTGGTTGTTCTCCACCAACCACAAGGACATCGGCACGCTGTACCTGCTTTTCAGCTTCATCATGTTCATCATCGGCGCCGGGATGAGCGTGGTGATCCGCGCGGAACTGGCGCAACCGGGCCTGCAGTTCGTCAAGCCCGAATTCTTCAACCAGATGACCACCGTGCATGCGCTGGTGATGATCTTCGGCGGGGTGATGCCGGCCTTCGTCGGCCTGGCCAACTGGATGATCCCGCTGCAGATCGGCGCGCCGGACATGGCCCTGCCGCGCATGAACAACTGGTCGTTCTGGCTGCTGCCGGTGGCCTTCAGCCTGCTGCTGCTGACCCTGTTCCTGCCCGGCGGCGCACCGGCCGGCGGCTGGACCCTGTACCCGCCGCTGTCGCTGCAGGGCGGCTACAACGTCGCCTTCAGCGTGTTCGCGATCCACGTCGCCGGCATCAGCTCGATCATGGGCGCGATCAACATCATCGCCACCGTGTTGAACATGCGCGCGCCGGGCATCGACCTGCTGAAGATGCCGATCTTCTGCTGGGCCTGGCTGATCACCGCGTTCCTGCTGATCGCGGTGATGCCGGTGCTCGCCGGCGCGGTGACAATGCTGCTGACCGACAAGTTCTTCGGCACCAGCTTCTTCAACGCCGCCGGCGGCGGCGACCCGGTGATGTTCCAGCACATCTTCTGGTTCTTCGGCCATCCCGAGGTCTACATCATGATCCTGCCGGCGTTCGGCGTGGTCAGCGAGATCATCCCGACCTTCAGCCGCAAGCCGCTGTTCGGCTACCAGGCGATGGTGTACGCGATCGCCGCGATCGCGTTCCTGAGCTTCATCGTCTGGGCGCACCACATGTTCACCGTGGGCATGCCGCTGGGCGGCGAGATCTACTTCATGTTCGCCACCATGCTGATCTCCATCCCCACCGGGGTGAAGGTGTTCAACTGGGTCAGCACCATGTGGCAGGGCTCGCTGACCTTCGAGGCGCCGATGCTGTGGGCGGTGTCGTTCGTCATCCTGTTCACCATCGGCGGTTTCTCCGGGCTGATGCTGGCGATCGTGCCAGCCGACTTCCAGTACCACGACACCTATTTCGTGGTCGCGCACTTCCATTACGTGCTGGTCACCGGCGCGGTGTTCGGGCTGATCGCCGCGGTCTACTACTGGTGGCCGAAGTGGACCGGGCGCATGTACAGCGAGGCCTGGGGCAAGTTCCATTTCTGGTGGACGATGCTGTTCGTCAACCTGCTGTTCTTCCCGCAGCACTTCCTCGGCCTGGCCGGTATGCCGCGGCGCATCCCCGACTACAACGTGGTATTCGCCGACTGGAACCTGGTCAGCTCGATCGGCGCGTTCGGCATGTTCGTCACTCCGTTTCTCATGGCCGGCATCCTGCTGGCGTCGCTGCGCAACGGCGCGCGCGCCGAGGCGCGTGCATGGGAAGGCGCGCGCGGCCTGGAGTGGACCGTGCCGTCGCCGGCGCCGGCGCACACCTTCACCCTGCCGCCGGTGCTCAAGCCCGGCGACCTGGCCCACGACGACATCAGCCACTGATGACCGCGCAGACGCCGCTCGACGATCTGGCCCTGCGCCGCAAGCGCGCCGTGCGTACCGCGCTGTTGATCGGTGCGATCGCGGTGCTGATCTATGCAGGCTTCATCCTGTCCGGGATACTGGGCCGATGAACGCGCCGGCGCCGCGCGTGCACAGCAGCGCCGGGCTGTTCAAGCTGGTCGGCGTGGCGTTGGCGGTGTTCGTGCTGACCTTCTCGCTGGTGCCGCTGTACCGCATCGCCTGCGAGAAGGTGTTCGGCGTGCGCCTGGAGCGCGGCCCCGGCGAAGGCCCGCAGGCGGGCAAGCCGCTGCTCGGCAAGCGCACGGTCAAGGTCGAGTTCGACGGCGGGGTCAATTCCAAGCTGCCGTGGTCGTTCCATCCCGAGCAGCTGACCATGCAGGTGGTGCCGGGAGAACTCAACGAAGCGCTGTACTACGCACGCAACGACAGCGCGCGCGCCATCGTCGGCAGCGCGGTGCCGTCGGTGGCGCCGTCGCGCGCCTCCGGCTACTTCACCAAGACCGAGTGCTTCTGCTTCACCGCGCAGACCTTGCAGGCCGGCGAGAAACGCGACATGCCGGTGCGCTTCATCGTCGATCCGAACCTGCCTGGCGACATCACCACCATCACCCTGTCCTACACCTTCTACAAGAACGATGCGCTGAGCGCGGAACTGGGATCGCCGAAACTGGCCGGTTCCGTGCGCACGGCCCCTTGACCTCACCCGGAACGCCCGCCATGGCCCAGCCCAGCACCGACGCCACTGCCTATTACGTGCCCAGCCACAGCCGCTGGCCGTTCATCGGCTCGATCGCGATGTTCGTGACCATGATCGGCGTGGCCAGTTGGCTCAACGACGCGGCCTGGGGCAAGTGGACCTTCTTCACCGGCATCGCGATGCTGGTGGCGACCTTGTTCATGTGGTTCGGCGACGTGATCCGCGAATCGATCGCCGGCCACTACAACCGCCAGGTCGATGTGTCGTTCCGCATGGGCATGGTCTGGTTCATTTTTTCCGAAGTGATGTTCTTCGGCGCGTTCTTCGGCGCGCTGTTCTACACCCGCACCTTCATCCTGCCGTGGCTGGGAGGCGACGGCGACGGGGTGATGACCAACGCGCTGCTGTGGGACGGTTATTCGGCGGCCTGGCCGACCAACGGCCCGGGCGCGATCGGCGGACAGTTCCAGACCATCCCGGCGTGGGGCCTGCCGCTGATCAACACGCTGATCCTGCTCAGCTCCGGGGTGACCCTGACCATTGCCCACCACGCGCTGAAAGCCGGCCATCGCACGCGCCTGCTGGTGTTCCAGGGCCTCACCGTGCTGTTGGGCTGCGCCTTCCTGTACTTTCAGGCCGAGGAATACATCCACGCCTACAAGGAGCTTAACCTGACCTTGGGCTCGGGCATCTACGGCTCGACCTTCTTCATGCTCACCGGCTTCCACGGCGCGCACGTGCTGCTGGGCACGATCATGCTGCTGGTGATGTGGCTACGCTCGGCGCGCGGGCATTTCAGCCGCGACAACCACTTCGCCTTCGAAGCGGCGGCGTGGTATTGGCACTTCGTCGACGTGGTGTGGCTGGCGTTGTTTCTGTTCGTTTATGTGTTGTGAGGCCGGGACTCGGGACTCGGGATTTTCGCAAGTTCGCCGCATTTCTGCTTTTCTGTAGGAGGGGCTTCAGCCCCGACGCGTTACCGGTAAGGCGTCGGGGCTGAAGCCCCTCCTACAGAAAAGCAGCTGCGCTGGATCTGCAAAAAAAGCCGCTTTTTTTTTAAAAATCGGCCCTTTTTGCATCAAATCGCTTGACATCGATTTACCCCGGGACATCATCCCGAGTCCCGAGTCCCGAGTCCCGAGTCCCGAGTCCCGAGTCCCGAGTCCCGAGTCCCGAGTCCCGAGTTACCGTCCCAACCCATGCGGCTTGATCACCCCGGTATAAATGCCCAGGATCACCAGCAGGATCAGACACACCGATAGGCCGATGCGCCAGGTCAGTGCGTTCACCGTGCGCTTGCTCTGGCCGCGGTCCACCAACAGGTAGTACAGGCCGGCGCCGAGGTTCCACAGAATGACCAGCAGGAACGCGACGATCAGCAGGGTTTTCAGCGAGTCGTTCATGGGCGTCTCGGTGCACGGTATCGCCGCATTATGACCCTCGCCGCGTCCCCGCGCGTCGCTACGCGCGCGCGCATGCCGCTGTGGCTGGGCTGGGGCCTCGCGCTGGCGGTGGCGCTGGGATTCTGCGCGCTCGGCCGCTGGCAATTGCTGCGCATGCACGAGAAACAGGCGTTGCTCGCGCAGGCCGCGCACATCCGCGACCGTCCGCAGGCCTTGGCCGCTGCGCTGCGCACGGCGTCGCCGACGCAACTGGCCTGGGTGCACGGCGCAGGCCGCTTCCTGCCTGGGCAGATACTGCTCGACAACCAGCTGCGCGAGGGCCGCAGCGGGGTCAAGGTCTACCAGCCATTCCTGGCCGATGACACATCCGCGCCGTTGCTGGTCGAGCTTGGCTGGCTGCCGCTGCCGGCCGATCGCGCATTGCCCAGGCCGGTGCCGTTGCAAGGGCGCTACACGCTGGTCGGCCTGCTCGGCCCGACGCCTTCACACGGGCTGACCTTGGGGCCGGCGCTGGTCGCCACGCCGGCGCCGCAGCTGTGGCTGGCGATGCGCATCGAGCCGGCGGCGATCGGCCAGGCGCTCGGCCACCGCGACATTTTGTCGCAGGTGCTGCGCCTGGATCCGGCGCTGCCGCTGGGCTATCCGCGCGACCTGGACATGCTGCCGAACACGCTGCCGCCCGAGCGCCACCTGGGTTACGCGGTGCAGTGGTTCGGCCTGGCGCTGGCCGTGCTGATCACCGCGGGCCTGCTCAGCTGGCGCGCGCGCAAGGGGCGAGGCGGGCGCTGAGCGCGCGCGCATGAGAAAATCCCCGGCATGAATGCCTCCCCCTCGGCTCCACGCCAGGCGACCGCGCGCGGGCGCTGGACGTTGATCGCGCTGTTCGCGCTGTTCTTCGGCTCGATGCTGGTCGCCGGCGCGCTGCGTTTTTCCGGCTGGCAACCGCCCGGCAGCCGCAACCACGGCGAGTTGCTGCAGCCGCCGGCCGATCTGCGCGCGCTGCAACCGCGGCGCGAAGACGGCAGCGTCTACGCCTGGCAGCCGCAGCAGCGCCTGTGGCGCATCGCGCTGGCGCCGCCGCGCGACTGCACCACCGCCTGCGAGGCGCTGGCGCGCGAGCTGGACAAGGTCTGGCAGCTGTTCGGCCACGACGCCGACCACGTGCAGATCCTGTGGATCGGCACGCCGTCGGCGGCGGTGCGCGCGCTGCCGCAGCTGCGCGTGCTGCGCGCCGACGCCGCGTTCCTGGACGGTCTGCCGCGCGTGCACGACGCGGCCGGGGTGCCGGTCTACGTGATCGATCCGAACGGCTTTGTGGTGCTGCGCTACGCGCCGGGCTTCGACCCGGCCGGGCTGCGCGCGGATATGTCGAAGCTGCTGAAACTCCTGTGAGCCGTCCCCTATGAACCTGTTCGCGCCACCGGCTCTGTTTCGACACTTCCATCGCATGGCCTGGCTGGCAGCGCTGTTCACCGCCAGCACGATCATGTTCGGTTCGTTCGTGCGCCTGTCCGATGCGGGCATGAGCTGCCCGGACTGGCCGACCTGCTATGGCCGGGTGACCTGGCCGCAGAGCAGTGCCGAGGCCAACACGCACGCGGCCAGCGCGATCCGCCCGCTGGAGACGCACAAGGCCTGGCGCGAGCAGGTGCACCGCTTCCTGGCCGGGGCGCTGGGCGTGGAAGTGCTGGTGCTGTCGCTGCTGGCCGCGCGCCGGCGGCGCCTGGGCATCGCCCGGATCGTCGGCGCCGCGCTGCTGGTGGCGCTGTCGATTCCGCTGTACATGTCCGGCTGGCCATCGCTGGCGATGGCGCTGGCCGCTACCGGCGAAGCGATCCTGCTGCTGGCGGCGCTGCGCTGGTCCAATACCGACCTGGCGCGCGCGGCGGTGCTGACCCTGGCGGTGGTGATCTTCCAGGCGCTGCTTGGCATGTGGACGGTGACCCTGCTGCTCAAGCCGATCGTGGTGATGGGGCATCTGCTCGGCGGCCTGCTGATGTTCTCGCTGCTGGTGTGGATGGCCTGGCGCGCCACCCACCTGCCGATCACCCTGGCCGATGCGTCGCGGCTGAAGTGGCTGTTGCGCCTGGGCGTGGCGCTGCTGGCGCTGCAGATCGCGCTCGGCGGCTGGGTCAGCGCCAACTATGCGGCGCTGGCCTGCGGCGGCGGCAGCTGGTCGGCCGACAACTTCCCGCGCTGCGTCAGCCAGTGGTGGCCGCCGCACGATTTCCGCGCAGGCTTCACCCTGTGGCGCGGCATCGGCGTGGACTACGAGGGCGGCGTGCTCGACGGCGCGGCGCGCATCGCGATCCAGATGGCGCACCGGATGATGGCGCTGCTGGTGGCGGCCTATCTGCTGTGGCTGGGCTGGCGGCTGAGCCGCTCGCCGGGCATGCGCGGCTGGGCGGCGGCGCTGGCGTTGCTGCTGGTGGCGCAGGTCAGCCTGGGCATCCTCAACGTCAAGCTGGCGCTGCCGTTGCCGGTGGCGGTGCTGCACAACGCCGGCGCGGTGGCGCTGCTGTTCGTGCTGGTGTCGCTGCTGGCGCGGTTGCGGGCGCCGCAATGAGCGCGACGGGCATGTACTGGCGCGACTATTGGGATCTGACCAAGCCCAAGGTGGTGGCGCTGATCGTGTTCACTGCACTGGTCGGCATGTGCCTGGCGGTTCCCGGCGTGCCGACCTGGGCGCAGGTGCGCACCGGCGTGATCGGCTTCTTCGGCATCTGGTTGGCGGCCTCGGCCGCGGCGGCGATCAACCAGTTGCTGGACGCGCGCATCGACGCGCAGATGGCGCGCACCTCGTGGCGGCCGCTGGTGGTGGGCAAGGTGCTGCCGTGGCAGGTGCTGCTGTTCGCCACGGCGCTGACGGCGCTGTCGATGGCGATCCTGGTGATTTGGGTCAACGTCATCACCGCGGTGCTGACCTTCGCCTCGCTGATCGGCTATGCGGTGATCTACACCGTGTTCCTGAAGCGCACCACGCCGCAGAACATCGTCATCGGCGGCCTGGCCGGCGCGGCGCCGCCATTGTTGGGCTGGGCCGCGATCACCGGCATGCAGGGGCAGTGGGACTGGGCCTATGCGTCGCTGCTGGTGCTGATCATCTTCGTGTGGACGCCGCCGCACTTCTGGGCGCTGGCGATCTTCCGCCGCGCCGACTACGCCAAGGCGTCGATCCCGATGCTGCCGGTCACCCACGGCGTGGCGCATACGCGCAAGCAGATCCTGGTGTACACGCTGCTACTGGCGGTGGTGACGCTGCTGCCGGTGGCGGTGGGCATGAGCGGGGTGTTCTACCTCGGCGGCACGCTGGTGCTGAACGCGGTGTTCGTCTGGTACGCCTGGCGGATGCTCGACCCGCCGGACGAGATGTTCTCGATGCGCATGTTCGGCTATTCGATCGTGTACCTGATGGCGCTGTTCGCGTTCCTGCTGGTGGATCACTGGTTGTTGCCGGCCTGAGCGGCCTGGCGAAGCCTGTGTGCAGCGGCTGCAGCGGCTGCAGCGATGCTGCGTCAGGCGCCGAACCGATCGGCTGCGGACGCTGTCGGGGCTGAAGTCCCTGCCACAGTGCACCCGGTTGGCTGTCCGCGAGTCCCTGTGGGAGCGACTTCAGTCGCGACGAGCGAGCGATGGATCTTCCGGCTTCGGATAGGGTCGCGGCTGAAGCCGCGCCTACAGTGCACCCAGCCGGCGATCCGCAGGCCGTTGTAGGAGCGGCTTCAGCCGCGACCGCCGGAGCCGCGGGGATTCCGGCGCCGGTCAATGCCGGGACGGATGGCCTTGGGCGACCAGCGGCGCGTCGTTGCTCCGGCGCATCGGCCAGTGCGTCCGCAAACCTGCGCAGCAGCGCCACTGCGCGCTGCTGCGCAGTGCCGCTGCAAATCGGCGGCGGTTCGCGTCGCTATCGCTCAGCTCAGCCAGTGCTGGCAGCTGTCGCGGTCCTGGCTGCCGCAGCTTTCCTGCATCTTGTGCTGCAGGCGTGCGAGCACGGCGCTGCCGCCATGGCCCTTGCTCCAGTCCTGCAGCGCCTTGGCCAGCGTATCGAAGCGCTGCTTGGTGCGCTGGTGGTAGCCGCCGGGCTGCCCGGCCAGTTCGCCGATGACCTGGCCGGCGGCGGCCTCGATCGCGGCCGCATTGTCCGGCTGCAGCCGGATCAGGCCATCGACGTAGAGCACGCCCCACTGCACCCGGGTGGCGGGGCCTTCGGCGCTCGCGTAGGCCTTCTTCAGCCAGTACAGCGCGGTCTGCTTGTCGCCGCGCTTCTCGGCTAGGTCGGCCAGTTCCGGCATGTAGTAGTACGGCGTCTTGCTGCGCCCCAGTTCGGCCAGCAGCAGCTGTTCGGCGCCGGCGCTGTCGCCGGCGGTGTCGAGCAGGTTGGCGGCAGTGCTGATCGTGGACTGGCGTTCGGCGTCGGTCTTGGCGGCCTGTTGGGCCCACTGCACGCGCTGTTGCACCTTGGCGACCACCGCCGCCGGCAGCGGCGGATACGGCCCATCGCCCGGGTCGGCCGGCTTGCCTTGTGCCAGCCATGCCAGTTCTACTTCCGCGATGGCAGTCCCCAGGCGATCGTTGATCGGCAGGCTGCTGTCGGCGTAGATCTGATCCAATGTATGGCGCAGCGCGTCGGATAATTTGCCGCGTTCGGCAGCGTCGGTCGCCGCGGCCTGCACCAGTTCGCGCGCCGAGTAGGTCAGCGTGGTGTGGTTGGCGCGGACTTCGGCCGGATCGGCGAGGACCGTCATCAGCAGGCGGCGGTTGGCGGCGCGTTGCTTGGCGTCGATGGCGCCAGCCTTGTCCGGCTCCTGCGCAGCCAGCGCCAGCAGCGCGAATTGGCGTTGCAGGGCCGGTTGCGGGGCGGCGGCAGCAAGTTTCGCGAGCACGCCCGCGGTCTGTTCGGGCTTGACCACGCTGTTGGCGTCGGCGGTCCAGCTGTAGCCGCTTAGCAGGGTCCAGTCGTCGGCGCTCAGCGTGGCTGGCGCCTGCATCGCTTTTTGCAGCAGCTGCGCCGAGGTGGTGGTGCGGGTCGCCGCTACGCGCAGGGCCTCGGCCAGGCTGGCGGTGTCGCTTCCGCCGGCCAGGCGGGTGATCTCGCTGCGATCCGGACGCAGCACGATGATGGTGGGATAGCCCAGGACGCCGAAGCGTTCGCCCCAGGCTTGCGCGCCTTTCGAATCGCCGTCCAGGTGCACCGCGACGAAGGCGCGGGTACGGGCGATGAAGGCCGGATCCTTGAACAGCGTGGCCTTGAGATGGTTGCACGGCGGGCACCAGGCGGCGCCCCAGTACAGCAGCAACGGCTTGTTCTGCTCGCGTGCTTCGGCGAAGGCATCCTCGACGTCGCCCTCGCGCCAGGCGATGCCGGCGCTGTCCGCGGCCTTGGCCGGCGCGGCGGCCTGCGGCTTGGCGGGTGCGGGCGGCTTGTCGCAGCCGCCCAGCGCAAGGGTTGCGGCCAGGCTGGCGGACGTCATCACGGAAAGGCGGAATCTACGGCTCATGCGTGTTCACCGGACAGGGGGAGAGTCGGCGCACACCAATCCCATGGCGCCACCGCCTACTGTACCTAGCGGTTCTCGCCGTGCACTGCTTGCGGATGCGCTGGTTCAGCATCGGTGCGGCGTACGCTGCCGGCACCGTCGGGCGATGGTATTGCATGGTGTGAACCGCTTTGCGGTTCCACCAGCGCGCCAGCCGATGCGCACTCAGCCGGGCTTGGCGGCCTTGCCATCGCGCGCATAGCGCTGCGCGACGAAGGCGCAGACGATCAGCTGGATCTGGTGGTAGATCATCACCGGCAGCACGATCGCGCCCAGGCTGCCGCTGGCGAACAGCACCTTGGCCATCGGCACGCCGGTGGCCAGGCTCTTCTTCGAGCCGCAGAACACGATCGGGATCTCGTCGCGGCGGCCGAAGCCCAGCCGCCGCGCAGCGCAGGTGATCAGCCCCATCGCCAGCGCCAGCAGCAGCGCGGCGACCAGCGCCACGCCGAGCAGCGCCGGCAACGGCGTCTTGCGCCACAGGCCCTCGATCACCGCGGCGCTGAAGGCGGTGTACACCACCAGCAGGATCACCCCCTGGTCGGTGTAGCGCAGCACCGCGCGGCGCCGCTCGACCCAGGCGCCGATCCAGGGCCGCAGCAGGTGGCCGGCGACGAACGGCACCAGCAACTGCAGCATGATCTTGCCCATCGCCTCCAGCGGATTGGCCATCGCGCTCTGCGCGCCGGCCAGCAGGCCCATCAGCAGCGGCGTCAGGAACACCCCGAGCAGGCTCGACAGCGAGGCGCTGCATACCGCCGCCGGCACGTTGCCGCCGGCCATCGAGGTGAACGCGATCGACGACTGCACGGTGGACGGCAGCGCGCACAGGAACAGCACGCCGATGTACAGCTGCGGGGTCAGCAGCCAGTGCGACAGCGGCTTGAGCAGCAGCCCCAGCAGCGGGAACAGCACGAAGGTGGCGGCGAGGATGGTCAGGTGCAGGCGCCAGTGCAGCGCGCCGGCGACGATCGCCTCGCGCGACAGGCGCGCGCCGTGCAGGAAGAACAACGCGGCGATGGCGATGTCGGTGACGTCGTCCGTGATCGCCGCGGCCTGTCCGCGCACCGGCAGCAACGAGGCCAGCAGCACGGTGCCGAGCAAGGCCAGGGTGAACGGTTCGATGCGCAGTTTTTTCAGCAGGCTCATCGGGGGTGGCGTCCGTGCGAAGTGGGCCGTGGGCAGCAGCGGCACGGGACGCGCGCCTGCGATGCTGCGTGCGCAACTGCGCCGCGGTGCGCAGCGCTTGCGATCGCCGCGCTAGTGCACAAAGCGGTTGCGCCGCGCATTGGCCAGCGTAGACCGCGCCCGGTGACGCGGGCATCGCCTGGGTGGTGGAGCGCGATGCGCCGCGCATGTGCCGCAGACGGCGAACGCTGCCGGTCGTGCACGCACGCAAGCTGCGCCGGCACGGCATGCATCCTGGTCGCAGGCCGGCGCATCACCTCAGCGCGCACCGGGCCGCAGCCGCAGCAGCTCGCGCAGTTCGTACTTGTCGGTCTCGTCCAGGCCTTGCGCGCGCTGCTTGGCCTGCAGTTCCTCCAGCCGCTGCTGCAGGGTCTGCCGTTCCAGCTGCACCACCACATCGTGCAGTTCCTGGCGCCAGCTGGCGGTCTCGCCGGGAATCTCCTGCACCGCCAGCTTCTGCAGCGCGGGCAGTTCCTCGCGTTCGTGGAAGTGCTCGAGCAGGGCGCCGGTGGAGATGTCCGGGCGCGTGTGCACGATCTCCAGCAGCTCGATCATCAGCTCGATGCCGGGCAGGCGCAGGCCGGCGAACGGGTAGGGCGGGGGCAGGTCCAGCGCCAGCGACGGCGTGTGCAGCAGGCGCACGATGGCCTCGCGCACCAGGCTGCGTTTTTGCGTCGGCCGTGCCATCGCGCGCGGCGGCGGTTTGGCCAGCTGCGCGGCGGCGGGCGCCGGGCCGCCGATGCCGGTGATCTCGGCCAGGCGCTGGCGCATCAGGTCGCCGAAGGCGCCGTCGGGAATCTGCGCCAGCATCGGCCGCGCGCGCTCGGCCAGCCGCGCCTTGCCGTCGAGCGTGGCCAGGTTGACCTCGCGCGACAGCTCGTCGAAGAAGAACTGCGACAGCGGCGTGGCCTGCTGCAGGCGCGCGGCGAACGCGTCGGCGCCTTCCTTGCGCACGATGCTGTCCGGGTCCTCGCCGTCGGGCAGGAACAGGAAGAACGCCTGGCGGCCGTCCTTCATCCGCGGCAGGACCGATTCCAGCGCCTTCCAGCCGGCGCGGCGGCCGGCGGCGTCGCCGTCGAAGCAGAAGAACACGTCCGGCGCGTTGCGGAACAGCAGCTCGGCGTGCTCGGAGGTGGTCGCGGTGCCCAGCGTCGCCACCGCCTGGGTGACGCCGAACTGGAACAGCGAGACCACGTCCATGTAGCCCTCGACCACGATCAACCGCTCGATCTTCTGGTTGGCCTGGCGCACCTGCCACAGGCCGTACAGTTCGCGGCCCTTGTGGAACAGCGCGGTCTCCGGCGAGTTCAGGTACTTGGGGCCGTCGTCCTTGTCCATGACCCGGCCGCCGAAGGCGATGACCCGGCCGCGGCGGTCGAAGATCGGGAACATGACCCGGTCGCGGAACTTGTCGTAGACGTGGCCGCGCTCGTTCTTGGAGAACAGCCCGGCGCGCTCGAGCAGCTTGTGGCGGCGCTCGTCGGTGCCCAGCGCGTCCTTCAGCGCGCTGAAGCCGTCCGGCGCGTAGCCGATCTGGAAGCGCGTGCGGTTGTCGGCGTCCACGCCGCGGCCGTCGAGGTAGCTGCGCGCCTTGTCGCTGGTCTCGAGCTGGCGCTGGAAGAACTTGGTGGCCGCGTCCAGCGCCGAGTACAGGTCGCGGTGGTCGTCGCCGGCGGCTTGCGCGGCGCCGCGTTGTTGCGCATCGCGCGGCACTTCCATGCCGGCGCGCTTGGCCAGTTCGTCGACCGCGTCGAGAAATTCGAGCCGGTCGTAGTTCATCAGGAAGCTGATCGCGGTGCCGTGCGCGCCGCAGCCGAAGCAGTGGTAGAACTGCTTGGTCGGCGACACGGTGAACGAGGCCGAGCGCTCGTCGTGGAACGGGCAGCGCGCCGCGTATTCCTTGCCCTGGCGCTTCAGCGGCACGCGCGTGCCGACCACCTCGACGATGTCGGTGCGGGCGAGCAGGTCGTCGATGAACGCGTCGGGGATGCGGGCCATGGGCGATAGGATGCCACGCGCCCGCGCTGCCGCCATGGATCGGGGCGCAAACCCTGGCGTTGCGGCGCTACAGCTGCGGCGGAACCGCAGTGATCGCGCTGGCGTCGATCCCGGCCGCGGCGAGCGTGCGCCGCGAGCGCAGGCGTTCGTCGATCACCGCGGTGATCAGCGCGCCGACGAAGAACACCACGGTGGCGTAGTAGATCCACACCAGCAGGATCACCAGCGCGCCCATCGAGCCGTAGGCGCTGCCCGGCGCGGCGGTGGCGATGTACACGCCGATCGCATAGCGCCCGGCCACGAACAGGCAGGCGGTGATGGCGCCGCCGATGAACGCCTGGCGCCATTCCACGCGCCGGTCCGGCAGGTAGTGGTAGAGCACGGCGAAGGCCAGGATGTAGATCGCCAGCGTGGAGGTGTAGCCCACCGCCGGCAGCAGCGAGGGCATACGCGCGAACAGCACCTGCACCACGGTGGTCAGGATCATCGAGATCAGCAGCAGAAAGCCCAGCCCCAGCACCACGCCGAAGGAGAACACACGCTTCTTCAGCCAGGCGATGACCCCTTCCAGGCGCTGCTTGTCGGTGCGGAAGATCAGGTTCAGCGCGTTCTGCAGCTGCGCGAACACCGCGGTGGCGCCGACGAACAGCAGCAGCGTGCTCCACAGCCCGGCCAGCGAGCCGATGTTGGGCTGGTTCTTGGCGTTGTCGATGATGGTCTGCGCCACTTCGCGCGCGCCGTGCCCGGCCAGTTGCCCGATCTGTTCGATGAAGGCCTGCTGCGCCTGCGGGTACAGCGAGGCGGTCAGCCACAGCAGCAACACCAGCAGCGGCGCCAGCGACAGCAGCGCGTAGAACGACAGCGAGGCGGCCTGGGTCATCAGGTCGATCTCGACGAAACGCCGCATCAATGCCGCCGGCAGGCTCTGCTGCAGCCGTTCCAGGTGTTTTTGCAGGCGGGTGGGCGACAGCGACAGGGACATGGGAATGGGGAGCAGCCTTGCGACGGGCGCGGCAGCGTGCGATGCCGGGCCCGCGGGTGCGCGATAAGGTGTCGCAGGCTCGCCGGCGTTGTAGCAGCCGGCGGCCGAAAGGCGGGTGAAACCCGCCGCCGGATCAGCCGGCCAGCTGCTGCTTGACAAGCGCCGAGACCAGGCTCATGTCGGCCTTGCCGGCCAGCGCCGGCTTCAGCACGGCCATCAGCTTGCCCATGTCCGCCGCGCTGCTGGCGCCGGTCTGCGCGATCGCGGCCTGGATCGCGGCGACGATCTCCGCCTCGCCGAGCTTGGCCGGCAGGTAGCGCTCGATCACCACGATCTCCTCGCGCTCGATCGAGGCCAGATCCTCGCGCCCGGCCGCGGCGTACTGGCTCACCGAGTCCTTGCGCTGCTTGACCATCTTGTCCATCAGCGCCAGCACCGCGGCGTCGTCCACGTCCTTGCGCTCGTCCACTTCCTTCTGCTTGATCGCGGCGTTGATCAGCCGGATCACGCCCAGGCTGTGGGTGTCGCGGGCCTTCATCGCGGCCTTCATGTCGTCGGTGAGCTGCTGCTTGAGGGTCATGCGGGGCTCCAGGGGAAAGGGCAGAAGGGGGTGGTCATTCTAGGCGCTGCGCCGCAGCGGTCCGGGCAGGACGCAGGCGGCCGCGCGCCGAAGCGGGCGCAGCGGCAGGTGGCGGGTGCGCCGGAGCGCACGCCGGCCCGATGCGGAGAGGGCCGGCGCCGCGGGTTGCCGGGCCTGACCCACGGCCACACAAAAAGCCGGCGACGCTTGCGCGTGCCGGCTTCGTGGGCTTACCGTAGCGGATGCCGAAACCGGCACGATCCGCTACCGCAAACCGCGATCCTCAGTACAGACGCTGGCGCTTGGTGACGTCGCGAGACGTCCGGCGCAGCTGGCGCTTCACCGCGGCTGCGGCCTTGCGCTTGCGTTCCTGGGTCGGCTTTTCGTAGAACTCGCGCTTGCGGGTTTCGGCCAGCACGCCGGCCTTTTCGCAGGTGCGCTTGAAGCGACGGAGCGCAAACTCGAAGGGCTCGTTCTCGCGGACTTTGACGCTGGGCATGGAATCTCCGGGACACAATGGTGACCGGGTCACGCCCGGCGAGCCGCACATTATAGCGACTGATTTCCTGGCTGCAAGCGGGGCGTTTGCCTGCCGCCAATTCGGCCTCACAATGGCAGTCATGAGAGTCCTCGGCATCGAATCCAGCTGCGACGAAACCGGCGTCGCCGTCTACGACACCGCCCTGTCCGGCGCGGCCGCGCTGCGCGCGCACGGGCTGTACAGCCAGATCGCGCTGCACGCCGAATACGGTGGGGTGGTGCCGGAGCTGGCCAGCCGCGACCACGTGCGCAAGCTGCTGCCGCTGATCCGCCAGACCCTGGCCGAGGCCGGGCTGGGCGTGCGCGACCTGGACGGGGTGGCCTATACCGCCGGCCCGGGCCTGGTCGGCGCCCTGCTGGTCGGCGCCGGCGTCGCCCGCGCGCTGGCCTGGGCGCTGGAGGTGCCGGCGATCGGCGTCCACCATATGGAAGGCCACCTGCTGGCGCCGCTGATGGAGGATCCCGATCCGGTGCACGGCGTGCCGGCGCCGCCGTTCGTGGCGCTGCTGGTGTCCGGCGGGCATACCCAATTGATCGCGGTTGACGCGATCGGCAGCTACCGGCTGCTCGGCGAGACCCTGGACGACGCCGCCGGCGAAGCCTTCGACAAGACCGCCAAGATGATGGGCCTGCCGTATCCGGGCGGTCCGCAGCTGGCCGCGCTGGCCGCGCAGGGCACGCCGGGGCGGTTCCGCTTCGCGCGGCCGATGACCGACCGGCCCGGCTTGGATTTCAGTTTCTCCGGACTCAAGACCCAGGTGCTGCTGGCCTGGCGCGGCAGCGACCAGAGCGAGAGCACCCGCGCCGACATCGCCCGCGGCTTCGAGGATGCGGTGGTGGACACGCTGGCGATCAAATGCGAGCGCGCGTTGCAGGCGGCCGGCTGCGACACCATCGTGGTCGCCGGCGGCGTCGGCGCCAATGTGCGTCTGCGCGCCCGGCTGCAGGCGATGGCGCAGGCGCGCGGCGGCCGCGCCTGCTTCCCGCGCCCGGCGCTGTGCACCGACAACGGCGCGATGATCGCCTTCGCCGGCGCGCTGCGCCTGCAGGCCGGCCAGTGCAGCGACGCGGCGGTACGGGTGACGCCGCGCTGGGACATGGCGGCGTTGCCGCCGTTGGCGGCTGCAGCGCGGGACTCGGGACTCGGGACTCGGGACTCGGTAGAGCCTTCGATTCCCGCTTTTCCGAGTCCCGAGTCCCCGGTCCCGAGTCCCGACCATGGATAGAGTTTTCATCGAAGGTCTAGAAATCGACGCGCTGATCGGCATCTACGATTGGGAGCGGCGGATCCGCCAGACCTTGCGCTTCGATCTGGAGATGGGCTTCGACAACCGCGTGCCGGCGGCCAGCGACGACATCGCCGATACGCTCAACTACAAGGCGGTCAGCAAGCGCCTGGTGGAGCTGGTCGAGCAGTCCGACTACGGCCTGGTGGAGACGCTGGCCGAACGCTGCGCGGCCGCAGTGCTGGCCGAGTTCGAGGTGCGCTGGCTGCGGCTGAAGCTGAGCAAGCCGGGGGCGGTGCGCGGCGCGCAGGCGGTGGGCGTGATCATCGAACGCAGCCGCGACGCTGGCTGAGCGCACGCCTAAGCGGCTGCGCCGCGGCCGTTTGACGCTCATTCCGGTTCCGGGCATGTTGCTGTGCAACGCAACACTTGGCCGCTGGCGTCCGGTGGCGTACACCGACGGGGCACGATGGACTGGAGTAAGTACCGCACGGCCACCTACGACGAGCTGATCCAGGCAGATGGTCAGCCGCGTCCCGCCGCCCGCCGGGTCATCGAATACCTGTCCAGCCTGTCCGGCCGCGAATTGTCCGAGCGCCAGCTCGCCGCCGATGTCGCCGCACGGGTCATGGGCATCACCTTCACCGTCTATTCCGATGGCCGCAACGTCGACCGCACGCTGCCGTTCGATCTGATTCCGCGGGTGATCCCGCTGCGCGAATGGCAGCGCACCGAGGCCGGGCTGAAGCAGCGCATGCGCGCGCTCAACCTGTTCATCGGCGATGTCTACGGCGCGCAGCGCATCGTCAAGGATAAGGTGTTCCCGGCGATGCTGCTGGAGCATTCGGTGAACTTCCGCCCGCAGTGCGTCGGCATCACCCCGGCGCTGGGCGTGTGGGCGCATATCTGCGGCTCGGACCTGGTGCGCGACGCCGACGGCACGCTTTACGCGCTGGAAGACAACCTGCGCATTCCCAGCGGCGTGTCGTACATGCTGGAAAATCGCATGGTCGCCAAGCGTGTGTTTCCGGAACTGTTCGACACCAGCGCGATCCTGCCGGTGGACGAGTATCCGGCGCAGCTGTACGACACCCTGGCCGCGCTGTCGCCGCGCCCGGGCGACCAGCCGGTGATCGCGTTGCTGACTCCGGGCATCTTCAACAGCGCGTATTTCGAACACGCCTATCTGGCCCAGGCGATGGGCATCGAGCTGGTCGAGGGCGACGACCTGTTCGTCGCCGACGACGACTGCACCTACATGCGCACCATCTACGGGCCGCGCCGGGTCGATGTGATCTATCGCCGGGTGGACGACCTGTTCATCGATCCGGACGTGTTCCATCCCGAGTCGGTGCTCGGCGTGCCCGGGCTGATCCGCAGCTGGCGCGCCGGCAAGGTGGCGCTGGCCAATGCGCCCGGCGCCGGCGTGGCCGACGACAAGGTGGTGTTCGCCTACGTGCCGAAGATGATCCGCTACTACCTGGACGAAGAGCCGATCCTGCCCAACGTGCCCAGCTACCTGTGCCACGACGACAAGGACCGCCAGTACGTGCTCGAGCACCTCGACGAACTGGTGGTGAAGCCGGCCAACGAATCCGGCGGCTACGGCATGCTGATCGGGCCGCGCTCGACCAAGCGCCAGCGCGACGAGTTCCGCAAGCTGATCCAGGCCGATCCGCGCAACTACATGGCGCAGCCGACGCTGGGCCTGTCCACCGCGCCGATCGTGACCGAGGTCGGCCCGTCTGCGCGGCATCTGGACCTGCGCCCGTTCATCCTGTCGCGCGAGGACGTCTACGTCACCACCGGCGGGCTGACCCGGGTGGCGATGGAAGAGGGCTCGCTGGTGGTCAATTCCTCGCAGGGCGGCGGCGCCAAGGACACCTGGGTGGTGGACCTGGACGAGGAGATGGACTGATGCTGTCGCGGGTCGCCGACAATCTCTACTGGTTCAGCCGCTACGTGCGCCGTGCCGAGACCACCGCGCGGCTGGTCGGCGTGGGCAGCCTGTTGCAGCTGGACCTGCCGCGCTCGGTGCGCTTCGCCTGGCGGCCGATGGTCGACACGGTCGGTGCCGGCGAGATCTTCAACGTGTGGTTCCCCAATGCCGGCGACGATGTCGGCGACGCCGACGTGGTGCGCTTCCTGTTGCTGGACGAGCGCAATCCGTCCTCGCTGCGCAGTTCGGCGCGGCAGGCGCGCGAACTGCTGCGCGGCATCCGCGACACGCTGCCGCAGGAAGTGTGGGAGGCGGTCAACGACCTGCACCTGTACATCGACGCCAACGGCGAGCGCAGCGTCGGCCGCCGCTACCGGATGGAGTTCCTCGGCCACGTCACCGACGCCTGCCTGAAGGTGTCCGGCCTGCTCACCGCCAACGTCAGCCGCGACATCGGCTTCCAGTTCCTGCGCCTGGGCACGGCGATCGAACAGGCCGACATGACCACGCGCATCATCGACGCCGGCGCTTCGGGCCTGATCACCCCGCGCAAGGCCGACGATCTGGAGGCCTACCAGAACATGCAGTGGATGAGCGTGCTGCGCTCGCTGGCCGCCTACCAGATGTACCGGCGCCACGTGCGCCAGCGCGTCACCGGCGAGCATGCGCTGCGCTTCCTGCTGCAGAACAACGATTTCCCGCGCAGCGTGCATTTCTGCCTGACCCGCGCCCAGCACATCCTGCCGACCATGCCGCCGCGGCCGAACGTGGAGCGCGCGCTGATGCGGATCAACGGGCTGGTGCGCAATGCCGACCCGTCCTACTTGGCGCGGCATAATCCGGCCGAGTTCATGGACGAGATCCAGACCCACCTGGGCTACCTGCACAGCGCGATCGCCGAGGCCTACTTCAGTTCGTGAGGGCCGCGCGGCCGCTGCCGCGCATCGCCGCCGCGGGGGGGGCGCGCGCATGGCGTCGCATGAAGGTTGAGACGCAATCCGGCCTACGCCAGGGGGCAAGGCCGGCGTGTTCGTGGTCGCCGCGTGCGCACGCTTTGCGGCCTGCCGCGGCCCGGGTCCGCCGCGCTCGCGCCGCGAACGGTTGGGCGGCGCGGGGGCGGATGCGGTGGGCGGCGGCGTGTCGGCAGCGGGCGGTAGACAGTTGCCTGAATAGGCGGATACGGCGCCCGCATTTGCTCTTTCGTCTGGCCGGAGAGCTAGAATTGCCGGTTATGTAAACGTTTTCTCAAAGGACCCCATGGCTTCGGATCGTATCGAATCGCTCATCGCCCGCATGACCGTCGAAGAGAAGGTCGGCCAGCTTGGCGTCTTCGCCGACATGGTGCGCCCGTTCGCGCCGGACGTGAATCCGGAAGCGAACGTCAGCAATGCCGACGAGGTGCTGCAGCAGGTGCGCGCCGGCCTGGTCGGCTCGTTGTTCAACGGCGTGGGCGCCGAGCTGGGGCGGCGCATCCAGCAGACCGCGCTGGAAGAGAGCCGCCTGGGCATTCCGGTGATCCTGGCCGCGGACGTGATCCACGGCATGCGCACCGTGTTCCCGATCCCGCTGGGCGAGGCCGCCAGCTTCGAGCCGGAACTGGCCGAGCGCACCGCGCGCGCCACCGCGATCGAGGCCACCGCCGCCGGCATCCACTGGACCTATGCGCCGGCGGTGGACATCGCCCGCGACCAGCGCTGGGGCCGCGGCGCCGAGGGCGCCGGCGAGGACGTGGTGCTGGGCTGCGCGTTCGCCGCCGCGCGCGTGCGCGGCTTCCACGGCCCGGACCTGCGCGCGCACGACGCGCTGCTGGCCACGCCCAAGCATTTCGCCGCGTATGGCGCGGTCGCCGCGGGCATGGAATACAACAGCGTGGACATCGCCCCGCAGACCCTGCGCGACGTGCACCTGCCGCCGTTCCAGGCCGCGTTCGCCGCCGGCGCGCTGAGCGTGATGACCTCGTTCAACGACATCAACGGCGTGCCGGCCAGCGCCAACCACGAACTGCTGACCGAGATCCTGCGCGGCGAATGGAACTTCCCCGGCGTGGTGATTTCCGACTACACCGCCGACATGGAACTGATCGCGCACGGCTATGCCAGCGACGAGCGCGACGCGACCAAGAAGGCGTTCCTGGCCGGCATGGACATGAGCATGCAGAGCGGTTTCTACGCCGCGCATCTGCCGTCGCTGGTGGCCGATGGCGAAGTGCCGATGGCGGCGCTGGACGCGGCGGTACGGCGGGTGCTGGCGCTGAAGGAAACCATCGGCTTGTTCGACGATCCGTACCGCTCGCTGGACCCGCAACGCGAGGCCGACCAGTCGCACATCGCCGCGCACGATGCGCTGTCGCGCGATGCGGCGCGGCGCTCGATCGTGCTGCTGAAGAACGACGGCGACGTGCTGCCGCTGCGCAAGCATGGGCAGACCATCGCGCTGATCGGGCCGTTCGCGCAGGACTGCGAGAACATCGAGGGGTGCTGGACGCTGTTCGGCGACAAGACCCGCTACGTGACCCTGGAAGCCGGCGTGCGCGAGGCGCTGGACGACGCCGATGCGCTGAGCGTGGTGCCGGGCTGCGAGCTGGAAGCGCCGCTGGACGGCGGCATCGATGCGGCGGTGGCTGCCGCGCGCGGCGCCGACGTGGTGGTGCTGGCGCTGGGCGAGCCGCAGCGCTACAGCGGCGAGGCGCAGTCGCGCACGCAGATCGTGCTGCCGCCGGCGCAGCAGGCGCTGGCCGAAGCGGTCGCCGCCACCGGCACGCCGCTGGTGGTGCTGCTGCGCAACGGCCGCGCGCTGGCGCTGCAGGGCGCGGTGCGCGACGCGGCCGCGATCGCGGTGACCTGGTACCTGGGCACGCAGACCGGCCCGGCGGTGGCCGATGTGCTGTTCGGCGACTACAACCCCTCGGCGCGGCTGCCGGTCAGCTTCCCGCTCGACCCGGGCCAGCAGCCGTACTTCTACAACCACCCGCGCACCGGGCGGCCGGAACTGCCGACGATGAGCGAGTTCAAGGCGCGCTGGCGCGAGATCCCGAACGCGTCGCTGTATCCGTTCGGCCACGGCATCGGCTATACCCGCTTCGCCTACGGCGCCCCGCAGTTGGATCGCGTGCAGCTGGGCTGGGACGACACCCTGACCGTGACCACCCGCATCGACAACGTCGGCGCGCGCGTCGGCGAAGAAGTGGTGCAGCTGTACGTGCACGACCGCGTCGCCAGCCGGGTGCGCCCGGTGCGCGAACTGAAGGGTTTCCGCAAGGTGCAGCTGGCGCCGGGGCATGGCATGGACGTGGTGTTCACCCTGGACCGCCGCAGCCTGGCCTTCAGCGGCCGCGACGGCCGCTGCGAAGCCGAGCCGGGGCTGTTCGAACTGTGGGTGTGCGCGTCGTCGGCCAGCGGCGAGCCGGTCGGCTTCGAACTGCTGCCGCAGGCCTGACAGCGGCGCGCAGGCGGCCGCGGTACGCTCGCCTGCGCGCCGCTCTGGCCGGCCCGCCGCTGCGTCGCGTGCAGGCCACTGTCTACGCGGCGCGAACGTCGCGCGTGATCGCAGCCACGGCTTGGCCGCCGCATGCTTGCCGTCCACGCCGGGTTTGCTAGGTTCGCCCTCGACCCCATTCGAGAGGTGCGCGCATGCAACGTTCGTCCCTGAGTTTGGTCTGTGCATTGCTGCTGAGCCTGGCCGCGTCCGCCGCAGCTGCGGCGCCGGCCGCCAAGAGCGCCGAACGGCGCAGCGACTGGCCGTTCTCGGTGACGCCGTTCGCCACGTTCAACGAACCCTGGGCGATGAGCTTCCTGCCCGATGGCAGCGCGCTGATAACCGAAAAGGGCGGCACGCTCAAGCGTTTCGACCCGGCCAGCGGCCGCACCGGCACGGTCAGCGGCGTACCCGCGGTCGACTACGGCGGCCAGGGCGGCTTCGGCGATGTGCTGCCGCATCCGGACTTCGCCCAGAACGGCTGGCTGTACCTGAGCTACGTCGAGGCCGGCAGCGACGACACCCGTGGCGCCGCCGTGGCGCGCGCCAAGCTGACCCTGGATGCCAATGGCGGCGGCGCGTTGTCGCAGCTGCAAGTGATCTGGCGCCAGCAGCCCAAGGTGTCGGGCACCGGCCACTACGGCCACCGCCTGGCGTTCGGTCCCGACGGCAAGCTGTGGATCAGTTCCAGCGAGCGGCAGAAGTTCGATCCGGCGCAGGACATGAACAGCAACCTGGGCAAGATCGTGCGCCTCAACGACGACGGCAGCGTGCCGGCCGACAACCCGTTCGCGCGCCGCGGCGGCGTCGCCGCGCAGGTGTGGTCGCTGGGCCATCGCAACGTGCTCGGCCTGGCCTTCGACGCCAACGGCCAACTGTGGGAACACGAGATGGGCCCGGCCGGCGGCGACGAACTGAACCTGATTCAGCGCGGTGCCAACTACGGCTATCCGATCGTCTCCAACGGCAACCATTACGACGGCCGGCCGATCCCCGATCACAGCACGCGTCCGGAATTCGCCGCGCCGAAACTCAGCTGGACGCCGGTGATCTCGCCGGCCGGCTTCGTCATCTACAGCGGCAGCGCCTTTCCGCAATGGCGCGGCAACGGCTTCATCGGCGGCATGTCCTCGCAGTCGCTGCTGCGCATCGAGTTCGACGGCGACCACGCCCGCGAAGCGGCGCGCTACGACATGGGCAAGCGCATCCGCGAAGTGGAGCAGGGCCCGGATGGCGCGCTGTGGCTGCTGGAAGACGGCAGCAGCGGGCGTTTGCTGAAGCTGCAGCCGGTGCAGAGCTGAGCGAATAGCACCGAGCCGACGGCTGATGCGTTGCCGCGCCGCTGCGATCGGCGCGGCGAGGTAGTGACGGGAGGTGGTCGATCTGCGTGGGAACGGGTCTGCGTTGCAGCCGCGGGGCGTGCGTCGCGGCTGAAGCCGCTCCTACAAGGGTGACTGGGCGCCACCTGTAGGAGCGGCTTCAGCCGCGACCAAAAACCCTCCGCATGAGGCACTCGCCGAAACGCCAAAGCGCATCGTGAATCGCGCGCGACCCCACCCGCGCCACGGCGATGGCCGCGCAGCGATTCGGAAGGGCCGACCGCCGCGACCGCAACGGCAGCCTTTCCAGCGACGATCACCCAATCAATCCTGCCCGGCCCGCTCCCAGGCACGACGCACCGCATGCCGGGCCTTGCTCCAGCTCAAGGTCTGCGACCCCTTGGTGTTGTCCCAGTCGCGATGCAGTTCGGCCTCGACCTGTTCGTAGGCCAGGTTGAAGTTGCGTATGCGCGCTTCGTGTCCGGCGTGGTAGGCCGGCTCGTAGTCCTCGAAGCGTTCGCCGTCGCTGTAGTACGGCTCCTCGGCGAAACGCTCGCGCCAATAGTGCGACACCCGGCTGCGATCGTCGTCGTTGGGCGCGCGCCCGGGAATCTGATATGGAACGCTCATCGTCGTCTCCTGGTGGGATGTGGTTTTCGACCCTAGCGACGGCGCTGTTAATGCGCTTCCAGCATCGCGTGATCGAAGCATGAAGCGCGCGGGCAGCGGTCGACTCCCGCCGCCGCGTCGGCGCCTGCTGCGTGGCGGGCCGCGGATGGATTACGGTCCGACAACTCCACCTGCTTTCCTGCCGCAGGATTCCATGGCCGCCACCGGTATCGCCTTGGGCACCCCATACCTGGCCACCGCCGGCATCGGCTGGCTGTACTACCGGCGCATCCGCCGCTATTTCGGCCGACAGCCATGGCAACCGCGGCGGACGCTGGCGCGGCTGCTGGCGCTGGCGCTGGCGGCGGCCGGGCTGAGCTATCTGGCGGCGGTGTTGCCGCCGGTCCGTCTCGGCATGGGAGTGGGGATGCTGGCCGGCGCAGCGCTGGGCGCGGTCGCCTTGCAGCACACCGACATCGAATGGCGCGACGGCACGCGCTACTACACGCCAAATCCCTGGATCGGCGCCGGACTCAGCGTGCTGCTGATCGGGCGCCTGGCGTGGCGCTGGGCCAGCGCTGCGTTTTCCGGCGGCAGCGCGCAGTCGCTGCACGACGCCAGTCCGCTGACCCTGGCGATCGCCGCCGCGCTGGTCGTCTATTCGTTGCTGCACAGCGGCGGTTTGCTGCTGCGCATGCGCGCGTTGCCGCAGGCACCGACGCCAATGTCCTGACTGGACGCACGTGGTTCGCCTGCCCGGTGCGCACCGATGTCATTGCGCGGCAGCGGCGGACTCGTAAGGCAACGCGACCGTGCCGGCGTCGCGCAATGCAGGATCGGCCGCATCCAGTTGCGCCGCGTCGCCCTCGATCACCAGCAGGATGCGGCCGGCCTCGATCTCCTCTTCGAAGTTGCGCCGCACCGGATCCGGCACGGTGGCGCCGACCAGCGCCGAGGACCAGCTGCCGACCAGGGCGCCGGCGATCGCCATCACCCCGGCGCCGGCCAGGGTGATGCCCAGCGGCGGCACCGCGATTGCCGCCAGTCCGGCGAGCAGCCCGGCCGCGCCGCCGCCCAGCGCGCCGCGTGCGGCGGCGGGCAAGGTGTCGGTCTTGACGTCCTTGCGCTCGTCGGGGATCGCGTCCAGTTCGATGTCGCTGCGTGCGATCAGCGACAGGGCGTCGTTGTCGATGCCGGCGCTGCGCGCCGCTTGCAGGGCGCGGGTGGCGATGGCCAGATCGGGGGCGCTGTAGACACGGCGTCGTTTCATCGCGGACTCCATCGCTGAGGCTGACGTGCAGCGTCGAAGCGCTGCGGTTACCCGACCGTGACAGTCGCGCAAGGTTGCGTGAAGGCCCTACGTCGGTGTCTTGCGCGGGAAGCGGTAGAACAGCGCCCCGACCAGCAGCGCCACGCCGGCCGCGGCCAGGTTCTGCCAGCTGGCGCTGAGCAGCAGCGCCAACGCCAGCAGCAGTGCCGCCAGCGGGATCAGCGGGCCGCCCGGCAGATGCAGCGCACCCGGCCGGTCGCGGTAGCGCCGCGCCAGCACCAGCACCGCCGCGGCGGTGCCGATGTAGGCGAACAGGCGGGTGACCATCGACAGCAGCGCCAGCTGCACGAACGAGCCGGACAGCGCCAGCGCCAGCGACAGCACGCCCTGCAGCAGGATCGCCGCGGCCGGCGTGCGGAAGCGCGGGTGCACCCGTGCCAGAAACGCCGGACCGTAGCCGTCCTGCGCCAGCGCGAACAGGAAGCGCGGCCCCAGCATCACCGTATTGCTGGTGGTGCCGAGGATGGAGATGGTGGCGCCGACGGTGAGGATCAGCGCCAAAGCCTCGCCGCCGAAGCCGCTGGCGGCATCGGCCAGCGGTGTCGCCGACTGCGCCACGTTCGCCAGCGTGCCCTGCGCGACGACCTGCACCGCAGCGTAGATCAGGGTGACGGTGACGATCATGGTGATCAGCGCGAACGGCACATCGCGGCGCGGATTGCGGTATTCGCCGGCGGCGGCGGGGATGTTCTCGAAGCCGGCGTAGGCGAACAGCAGCGACAGCGCCGCTTCGCCCATGTTGCCGACGTCGCGCGGGTCCGGCGCTTTGCCGGAGAACGCCCACGACCAGTCCACGTAGAACAGGCCGATGGCCACGAACAGCAGCAGCGGCACCAGCTTGCCGATCACCAGCGCCACGCCGGTGCGCGCGGCCGATTTCACCCCGATCACGTTGATCGCAGTGAGCAGGCCGAGCGAGCCGACCACGATCGCCAGGCGCGCGCCGCCGCCGGCCGCGGCCGGCCAGAAGCGCACCACCGCATCGGCCAGGCCGTTGCCGAGCGCGGCGGCGGAACTGATCCGGGTCAGCCAGATCATCCAGCCGATCTCGAAGCCGGCGAAGCGGCCGAACGCCTCGCGCGCATACAGGTAGCTGCCGCCGGGTTCGTCGAAATAGCTGGCCGCCTGCGCGTAGCACAGCACCAGCAAGCCCACCGCCAGCCCGGCCAGCAGCACTGCCCACAGGCTCATCGGCCCGAGCAGCGCGGCGGTGGCGGCGGGCAGCAGATAGATGCCGCTGCCGATGACGTCGTTGATCGACAGCCCGACGATCTGCCAGCGGCTGACCGCGCGGACCAGGCTCGGTTCGGGTGCGGTGCTCATGGCGCCGGCTCCACCGCAGGCAGCGCCCAGGTGGTGTGCAGGCGCTCGTAGTCTTTGCGCGGCAGCAGCACGAACAGCGGCGCGGCGTCCGGCCGCAGCCAGGCGAGCATGTCGGCCGGTTCCATCGCGGTGCGGCCGGTGGTGGCCTCGCCTGCGGCACGCCACAGACGGGCGAAGATGCAGCTGCCGGCGCCGGGCCGCGCCTGCAGGTTGTGGCCGATCACGAAGCCTTCCTGGTAGCGGCGATCGCCGTCGTGGTGCAGGTCCAGGCGCATACCGCATCGGCGCCGACCCCGTCGGCGTCGACGATGCGGCTGTACACCGGCGAATCGGGCACGTCGAGGCAATAGCTGCTCTGCTGCATCGGCTGGTACGGCGGCGCGCTGTCGATGCGCTGTGCATAACCGAACGCTTCGCCGATGCTGAAGATGCCGGCCGGGCTGCGGCCGTCGCCTTCGCGCTTCTGCGGGCCGTCGGTCTGCGCCGGATGCAGGCCCAGGCCCCAGGCGCTGCCACTGCGGCCGAGCGCGACATTGAAGCGCTGTCCATGCGCGCGCCAGCCCTGCGCCGTGCGGTCGAACGCCTGCAGTTGCCCGTGGGGGCTGTCCCAGTCCGGCGCCACGACCAGCACCAGCTGGCGCGCCTGCTGCAGTGCCGGCGGCATGGTGTGGCCGTTGGCGGCCAGGCACGTGCCGGTCACGGCGGTGCACAGCAGTGCCATGGCGGCCAGACAGCTGCGGCGAGCGCTGCCGGTCTGCGTCAGGGCGGACAACCATGGGCATTTCGGCATGCGTATCTCCGGTCGCGATCGGGCATCGAGCGGGTGCTGGACCCGCTGCAGGTTCACCGCCAGCTACCGCCTGCGGTCTGGGTGGGGTTGGCGCATGGGCACGACCGCGAAGTCGAGCGGATGCAGCAATGCTGAAAGGTACAGCAGCGCGGGAACATGCACGTAGACCATCTGTGCGGGGAAGACTATGCCGACCCGGAGTTCGTGCGGGTGGGGTCCTGTCCTGATCTTGTGGGAGGGACTTCAGTGCCGACGCTTTAGCGGTAAGGCCCGTCGGGACTGAAGTCCCTCCCACAACACGCATCTCGTTCACCAAGTTTCCAGATACTGCTATTGCTTGCGCTTGCTGCTCACTGTCAGATGCCCCGGAATCTTCTCCATGACCCGACGCTTCCCCCCACCCGCATCGCCCCGCATCCGCTGGCTGGCACCGCTGGCGCTGGTCGCCCTGCTCGGCGCCTGCGCGCACGCGCCACAGCGCAATCCGCTGGCCGAGTGGATGCCGTCGCCGAACCAGGATCTGCGCCGGCCGATCCTGATCGTGATCCACTACACCGACCAGGACTCGATGCAGCGCAGCCTGGACACGCTGCGTTCGCACAACAGCAAGGGCAAGGTCAGCGCGCACTACCTGATCGGTCGCGACGGCAAGCGCTACCAACTGGTCAGCGACGAGCGCCGCGCCTGGCATGGCGGCGCCGGGCGCTGGGGCACGATCACCGACATCAATTCCGCCTCGATCGGCATCGAGTTGGACAACGACGGCAAGACCCCGTTCGCGCCCGCGCAGATCGACAGCCTGCTGCTGTTGCTGGAGGACCTGTGCGCGCGGCTGCGCATCCCGCGCACGCAGGTGGTCGGGCACGAGGACTTCGCGCCCACGCGCAAGGTCGATCCGGGTCCGCTGTTCCCATGGAAGCGTCTCGCAGACGCCGGTTTCGGGCGCTGGCCCGCCGCGGACACGCTGCCGGCGCCGCCCGGCTTCGACCCCTGGCAGGCGCTGGCGCTGATCGGCTATCCGATCGACGACCGCGCGGCCACGCTGCGCGCCTTCCACCATCACTATCGCGGCAACGACGCCACCGCGTTCGATGCCGAGGACCTGCGCATCCTCTACGCATTGACCCAGCCGGCGCTGGCGCGGCCGCAGCCGACCCCGGCGGTGGAGTCCGACGCGCCGTAACGGCAGCGGCGTGTCCACCCGGCGTTGCGAGGGTTCGCCGACGCAGGTGCGGCGGAACGTCTGCCTGACACGCACCATGCACTGGATCGGAACGCGTTCTTGGTAGCATGAGTGCGCCAAGAACTCCAAAGGACGCAGTGATGAGGCTTGCAAAGACAGCCCTGTGGGCGGCAGCGTTGCTGCTGATCGGCGGTTGCACGGACAAGGCCACCGACCCCGCGCCGGCAGGCACGCAGGCGCAACCCGCGGCGACCGTTGCCGCCGCGCCTGCCCCCACCTCCGCGGCCGCGCAACCCGAGCCGGTCGGCGTCGAGGCACCGGCGCCCGGGCAGGTGCTCGCCGATATCTATGGCATGAAGGGCGACGGCTCGGCGTCCTACACGATCGACAACAACGCCCTGGCCAGCTTCTGGTACGGCTATCGCTTCGACCTCGGCGGCAAGCACTACTACACCGGCTTCGCCAATGCGGGTCCGGGGAAGTACGGCAAGCCGGAGGAAGAGAACCCGGATCCTGCCGTCGGCGTCAGCATCAGCCAGGCCACTTATGTGCTCGACAGCGCGGACGGCAAGCCGACCTGGACGCTGTTCCATGCCCAGCAATGGGCCGGCGATTTCGGCAGCAACGAGAAGGCCGACACGCTGGACCAGAAACGCAAGCCGCAGAGCACCGAAACCAAGGACGGCCACCTGCTGCTGGCGCTGCCGACCACGCACTTCGCCGACGGCATCACCAGCTCGGGTTTCGCCGTGTTCACCTTCGACCCGAACAAGAACGACCTGGGCGACTATAAGGGCTGGGTCTACCTGGGCACCGTGGCCACCGGCGAAGACAACGGCGCGGCCTGCGACGACCAGGGCACCATGAAGTGCGCGTCCAGCACCGGCACGCTGAGCTTCGAGCCCGGCAGCGGGCCGGTGCCGAACCTGCGCGTGGCCATGAGCGGCACCGCCATCGCTGGCCCCGGCGAGGTCCGCACGCTCGGCCCCGCCGACGTGGCGACCTATACTTTCGATCAGGCCAAGGGCAAGTACACACCGCCGTTGGATCGCTGAACACTCGCCTCCGGCCCGCGGCAGGGCCGGCCGGAGGTAGGCGCGGAGGGGCGCTGCCCGCTGGTAGCCGGCAATGGAACTGGGTAAGATGCCGGCACGGGGCCTGATGATCAGGCGAGTCATTCGCGAGCGGCAATGGATGCTGCACTCGCCCGAAATGCCGGAGTGGATCGCCGGCTTGCGGTTCGCCATGCGCGAACGCCATCACCGCCCCTGCTTTGGGGCCGGATTGCAATCCATCGTGTCCTGTCCGAAGCCGCGCCTGCGAGGAGTTCTTCATCCGCGTAGGTCGCGCTGTGTTTGCGATGCGCAAGAGGGCGTCATCCAGATACGGCGGCGTGGCGTGTCGGGATTTTCAGGAGTGTTTTTCGGCTTCTTCAACGAATACAGGATGTTCTGCACATGTCCAATGACAACAAGCTCGCCGTCGCGACCGAAGCACCGCCCTACCCGGGCAGCGTGCTGTATCTGATCTACGGGATCGACGGCGATGGCGCCCTTTCGTACGAGATCGACAACGGTGCCGTGGCCAGCTTCTGGCACGGCCAGCACTTCGATCTGGGCGGCAAGCACTACTACACCGGCTTCGCCTATGCCACGCCGAACAAGTATGGCAACGACGACACCGAGACCTTTCCGGATCCGGGCGAAGGCGTGTCGATCAGCCAGGCCACGTTCCTGCTGACCGCACCGGGCAGCGAGCGGCCGTGGATGCTGTTGCATGCGCAGCAGTACGTCGGCAGCTTCGGCGGCTACGAGCGTGCCGATGCGGTCGACGAGAAGCGCAAGCCGCAGCACCACGTGCTGGACGACGGCCACTTGCTGCTGGCGGTGCCGACGTCGAGCTTCGGCAATGGCGTCACCAGCGCCGGCTTCGCGCTGTTCACCTTCGATCCGGACAAGAACGATCTGGGCGATTACCGGGGCTGGGTGTACCGGGGAACGGTCGCAGCCGGCGAGGACAACGAAGCCAGCAGCGACGAAGAAGGCGTCGTCCCGCATGTCTCCAGTGTCGGCACGCTGAGCTTCGAGTCGGTTCCGGGCGACCCCATGCCGGCCCTGCGCGTGGCGCTGAGCGGCACCGCGATCGCAGGTCCCGGCAGGGCACGCATGCTCGATGCATCCGACGCGGTGGTCTATGCGTACGACCAGGCGAGCGGGCAGTACATGCCGAAAGATGGCCCATGAATCCGTTGGTGCGTCGATCTGCGGATCGGCGCACCGGCAGCAGCAAGAACGCACGACCTGCAGTACCCGAATTGTTTTGTTGACCGCGCACTAACAAGCTCACGGACGAGCTCGGTTGACCTTGTCGGCGCACGCCGCCGTATATCAACCTCAAGGAGTAACACGAGATGGCACGCGATTACACGAAGGCCGAGAACCTCGACATCATCGAGCGTGAGGCCAAGGAACGCCACATTCCGGTCGACGATTTCATGCGTTTCGCCTATATCGAAACCGGCGGCAAGTTCAACGAGCAGGCCAGCCGCGGCCCGAACAGCGCCAAGGGCCTGTTCCAGTTCACCCCCGGCACCGCAGCGGCCTACGGCATCAGCGGTCGCGAACTGGATGCAGTGGCCAATACCGACGCCGCGGCGCGTCTGTATCAGGACAACCAGCATGCGCTGACCCGACAGCACGACAAGGACCACCGCCCGTACCTGTCCGGCAAGTCGCAGCCCGATGGCCTGGACATGTACATGGCGCACCAGCAGGGCGCCGGCGGCTACCGTTCGATCCAGGCCGCGGTCGCCAGCGGCAGCTTCGCGCGCGAAGACACGCGGCCGAACATCCTCAACAACGTACCGCGCGAGAAGGATGCGGCCGGCGCCAGGCAGTTCGAGGCCTACACAGGTGCCTCGTTGGCCGAGTTCAAGAAGATGTCCGACCAGGACATGGCCAAGACCTTCCTGAAATACTGGGACACCAAGTTCGACCACATCGCGATCCCGGAAAAGGGCATCAAGCCGGTCGCCGAGGGGCATGCCCCGCAACCGGTCCCGCAGGCCCGCATGCAGCCGCATCCAGCCGCACATCCGGCCACGACCGCCAAGCAGGATGGCCACGACGGGATCCAACTTACCGCTGCGCATGCGATGGGCGTCAAATACGACCACGTGCAGTACGCGATCAACTACACGCGCAGCAGTCATTACCGCCCCGGCGTGGACGGCAAGCATCTTGAGCAAGGCTACATCGACTGTTCCGGCTGGGTGTCCGAGCTGCAGAACGCCACGATGCGGGAGATCAACCAGAAGGCCGGCCGCGACGTCTTCGGTCGCGATGACATGCTGGGGCAAGGCATGAACGGCTCCGGCGGCATCGTCAAGAAAGCTTTCGACAGTTCCGGCGTGCTGCTGCAGGGCCAGGACGTGTTCAAGCCCGGGGCGCTGAAGGAAGGCATGGTCATTGGCGTGGATGCCAGCCAGAACTCAGGGCACGACCACTGGAAGGGCATCGACCACATCCTGATGGTGGTGCGCGATCCCAAGAACGGCGAGCTGCTTGTCAGCCAATCCAGCGGCAGCAAGGGCGTGAACACCATGCCGCTGGACGATTACCTGGCCAGCCACAAGAACGCCAAGCTGTTCGCGTCCGACCCGCTGGCCAAAGCACGCGACCTGCTGCAGGACAGGCAGCAGACGCAGTCGCAGACTCACAGCCAAGGCCACGACGCGCGCACCTCGCTGCAGCCGGGCGAGCAGGGCCACGACGTGAAGGCGATGCAGCAGCGCCTGATCGAGCTCGGCATCAAGGACAACAGCGGCAAGGTGCTGACCGGCACCGGCTACTACGGCGACAAGACCAAGGAAGTGGTGGCCAACCTGCAGCGCGAGAAGGGCATCGAGCCGACCGGCATCGCCGACAAGATCACCCTCGAGGCGCTGAGCAAGCTGCAGGTGCAGAGCAAGGGTGAGGCCAAGCTCAACCCGGCCGCCGCCGAAGCGCAGGGTGCCGACAATCCGCTGTTCACCCAGGCGTTGGAGCGGTTGCAGAAGCAGGGGCCGAACGGCGGTTTCAACAGCCGCGAGGAGCTGCAGCGTGCGGCTGGCCAGGTGGCGTTCGAGGCCAAGGTGGGCGGCATGTCGCGCATCGACGATGTGGTCCACAGCACCGACGGCAAGGGCCTGATCGCGGTGGAGCGCAATCCGAACAATCCGCACGACGTGAACCGCGCCTACGTGGACAAGCAGCATGCCGCGACGGTGCCGCTGGAGCAGAGCCAGCAGCAGCTGGCGGCGGAAACCCAGCGCCAGGCGCAGGATCAGACCCAGGATCAGCGCACCCAGACGCAGTCGCAGACACCGACGCGCTGATCCGTGTCGCCAGCATCGGCTGCCGCCGTCGGGCGTGTCGGATGGCAGCCGATGCCGGTTCGATCAGCGATCGGGCTGGCGTCCGCGCGCGCTCGCAGCTGCATGGTTTTCTTGCCAGGCCACGCACGCGGTGTCGAGCGGGGGCGGGGGGCGAAGCGAGCGATCGTGTCCATCAAGCGCACGTTGCGGATGCAGCGCGCTTTGCGGCTCGTCGAGGCGCTGTCGGCAGCGTGTTTGCGGTGTTTGAACAGCCGTGAAGCGCTGTCGTCGCGATCCGACGATCCGATGTGCGCGGTTTCGATGATCGTTTAGAACTGCCCTCCCTTATACGCATCAGCACAAGGCGAATTCCAACAGTGGCCATCGTCAGGGTTTTTCCTATTTCCTGCCTGCTCGCGCTGTGCGCCATGACTGCGGCGTGTAATGGCGGGTCTTCCGCGCCGACGCCGACTGCGGCATCCGCCGCCGTCGCGCCAGCGGCCACGCCGGCGCCAGCCCCGGTCCAGTCTGCGGGCGATGCGCCTGCGAATCGGCAAGCGCCGAGCGCGGCGTCCACCGAGGCGGATGCCGCCGCCGCACCATCCAAACCGTCAGGAGAAAACGTCGTGCTGCGACCTTCCTATGACGCATGCATCAGCGCTGCCGCCGGCGTGACCCCGACGATGCAGGACTGCATCGACACCGAATACAACTACCAGGATGACCGCCTGAACACGGTCTACAAGGCGCTGATGGCCAGGTTGGGCGAGGCGGAAAAGAACGCGCTGCGCGAGCAGCAACGCACCTGGATCGCCGATCGCGACGAGAAGTGTGTCTACGATCCCGACAGCGGCCAGGCGGGGCGCGTGGATGCCGCCGAATGCCGTCTGGACATGACCGCCAAGCGCGCGGACGAACTCGCAGCGCGGTGGCACAACACCTTCCAGCCGGAGCCCAGCCCCGGCACCGCTAACGACGTACCGGTACGCTAGGCGTTCGTTTTGCTTCATAGGCCAAGCTCATGTCCGGCATGCAAAGCTTCATCGACCTGCAATGCCCGTATTGCGGCGAATGGATCGACCTGGCGCTGGACCCGTCGGTCGAGGCGCAGCAGTACGTGGAGGATTGCCAGGTCTGTTGCCGGCCGATGCTGGTGAGCGTGCGCTGGGACGAAGACGGCGCGCCGGTGGTGAGCGCCAGCGCCGAGAACGATGGCTAGCGCGTTTGCGCAGCTGGGCTGGCGGCGACGAAACCGTTGTGGGGCGGACGTCACGGGGCTGCGGGCCATCCGTCGCCACCGGCGCTCACGATAGAACCGGCTGCGACCATGCGCCCACGCGCTGCCGGGATTCCACCGCAGGGGGGCGCACACGCGGCCAGCCGCACCCCCTAGACTGGCGTTCTGCTCGACCACAGGAAGCACCGCCATGAACCTGCCGCTGCACTTCGGCCTGCTGGGCTCGCTCGAAGCCGGGCTGATCGCGCTTGCGCTCGGGTTCCTGATCTATGCGCTGTGGCACCGCTTATGCCGCTGGCTGCAGTGGTCGCAGGGCCATGCATTGGGGTGGTCGTGCTTGCTCGCGGTGGCCGCGTCGGCCGGGATCGACTGCTGGAACCTGTTCTACACCGGCATCGTGCGCCTGGAGTCGCCGTTGTATGCGCGCTTGGCGCTGGCCAACATCCACGATCCGAACGAATTGGGTTCGCGGGTAGTGCTGGAAGTGTCCGGCGCGCTCGCCGGTGTGGCGCTGGCGTGGGTCGCGTTCAGTTCGCGTTCAAGCGAAAAATCCGCCGACGGCGAGCGCGAGATCGGCTGAAACACACGCTTTTTTTCCAAGTTCCGAACACCTCGAACGAAGGCCTTACCGTAGGCTCACCGGCTCCTAACCAAGGCGTTAGCGCGTATGTTCTCCGCAGTGGTTAACGAAGCGTTGTGTGGGGTTTTTCGCAGGGGAATGGATTCAGCCTGGCACCGGCAGGGTGTGGTCATGCACCGGATTTGACCGGGCATGCCACACCCGAGAGAGCACAAGGAGACCACCCACATGAACATTCGCAACCGCACCCCGCTGATCGGTACCGCCGCCATTCTCGCTGCCGCGCTGGCGCTGCCGGCCTTCGCCCAGGACGCGCAGAGCGATGCCGCGACGCAGGCGCAGTCGCCCACCAGCGCGACCGGCCAGCCTGCGCAGTCGAGCGCGTCGGGCGGCGGCCAGACCTGGGCGGATGTCGACACCGATAGCGATGGCGCCATCAGCAAGCAGGAGGCGCAGGTCAACGCAGGCCTCAGCCAGATCTTCGCGCAGGCCGATGCCGATCACAACGGCAAGCTGACCCCGGACGAATACAAGGCCTATGTGGCCAAGCAGCAGGGCGGCGCGGCCGGCAGCAACGGCCAGTAACGCAGGCATCGGTAACTCGCTGCGATGGCATGCGCTTGAACGAGGGCGCGTGCCTATCCGGCGCGAAGCGACCGCAACTGCGGTCGTCGCAGCGAATACAACCGACGAGTGAAGAAGGGCGGCCTGGTGCCGCCCTTTGCTATGTGCCGTTCGACTGAAACCGGCGCGGCCTCGCGGGGCCGCGCGGTGTAGGGTAGTAGCGATTCGCCGTTGGATGGGCCGTGCCATGACCGCTTCACGCCGCTCCTCGCTGTGCCTGTGCCTGGCCTCGCTGCTTGCCGCGCTTGCCGCCAGCGGCAGGGCCGCAGCGCAGCAGGATCCTGCCGCCCCCGTGTTGCCCCTTCCCGTGCCGACGCCCGCACCCGCGCCGGCCGCGCTGCCGCCGTTGCCTGCACCACCCGCATCGCCCTTGCCGGTGCCGGCCGCACCTGCCAGCGACGCAGGCGCCGCGGCAGGCGCGCGCAGCTTCGCCGCGCTGGACCTGGACCGCGACGGCCGCATCGGCCGCGCCGAAGCCGCGGCGGACCCGGTCCTGCGCGAAACCTTCGACACGTTCGACGCCGATGCCGACGGGGCGCTGTCGCGCGAGGAGTACGCGCACTACCAACCCGGCCCCGGCGACCCTGCGGCGCAATAATCGCGCTGCTATGCTTGCGCGATGCCCACGCCTACCGCTCTGCGCTCCTCTGCCATCGCCCTGGTCGGTTTCGACGGCGACGATACCTTGTGGAAGAGCGAGGACTACTACCGCGACGCCGAAGCCGCGTTCGAGGCCATCCTCGGCCAGTATCTGGACCTGCGCGATGCCGGCACTCTGCAGCATCTGCTGGCGGTGGAGCGGCGCAACCTGAAGGTATTCGGTTACGGCGCCAAGGGCATGACCCTGTCGATGATCGAGGCGGCGATCGAGCTGACCGAGGCGCGCATTGCCGCGCGCGACCTGCAGCGCATCGTCGAGATCGGCCGCGCCACGCTGCAGCATCCGGTGGAGGTGATCGCCGGCGTGCGCGAGGCGGTGGCCGCGATCGCCGCCGAGTTCGAGGTGGTGCTGATCACCAAGGGCGACCTGTTCCACCAGGAGGCGAAGATCGCGCAGTCCGGGCTGGGCGCGCTGTTCCCGCGCATCGAGATCGTGTCGGAGAAGGACCCGCAGACCTACGCCAAGGTGCTGGCCGAATTCGGCGTCGGCGCCGAGCGTTTCGTGATGATCGGCAATTCGCTGCGCTCGGATGTGGAGCCGGTGATCGCCCTGGGCGGCTGGGGCATCTACACGCCGTATGCCACCACCTGGGCACACGAGGCCGAGCATGGCCTGTCCGCGGACGAGCCGCGCCTGCGCGAGGTGGCCTCGGCCGCGGACTGGCCGCAGGCGGTGGCCGAGCTGAACCGGCATGCGGCCAGCCAGGGGCCGGCGCTTTCCGCGTAAGACGGTAGGCGAAACCCGCGCCTGTGCAGTCCCCCCGGCGTTGCCCGCAGTGGCGCGCGCGACGGGCCTGGGCATGCTCGGGATTGCGCCGAGCGTCGGCCGGCGCGTCCCGCGGGGCCTTGAACAGCGCCAGGCCGATCGGGGTGGCGCATCGAGCGCCGCCGCCGGCCGCGCCTGACAGCGCTGCCGGCATCCGGCAGAATCGCGCCATGCCGCCCCGCTTGCGCTCCGCCTGTCTGATCCTGCCGCTGGCGCTGTGCCTGGCGGGCGCAGCAGTGGCGCAGGATGCGCCCGCAGCGGGCGCGTCCGCTGCGGCGGTCGTGGCACCCGGCAGCGGCGATGCCTGGATCGACCGCCAGCTGCTCGACATCGACCGCTACGCCGCGCGCTACCCGGACAGCTTCCTGGATGAGGTGGCGCGCTACGCGCAGCTGCCGCGCGGCTATGCCGAGGCGTTGCTGCGCGAGCGCCGCTGGCCGCCGCGCGACATCTACTTCGCCTGCTTCCTGGCCAAGGCGGCGGGGTTGCCGTACCGCGAGGTGGTGCGTGCGCGGGCTGGCGCCGGCCAGGCGGCCAGCTGGGCGCAGGTGGCGAACGCGTTGCAGGTCGAGCCGGGCGCGCTGCCGTACCGCACGCTGCGCCACGCCATTGTTGCCAGCTACGACCACTGGGATCGCCCGATCGTGCTGGACGCGCTATTGCGCCGCCAGCTCGGTGATCGTGCGCAACGCGACCAGGCGGCTGCGCAGTAGGCGCGGCCGACGCCGTGCAGCGAGCGGTCGGCAGGTCGCGGTTGATGGGAAGCCTCTGTTTGAAAGCCGCGGGGCCGCCCAGTCAAGCCAGTGACATCCTTGTGGGAGCGACTGCAGTCGCGACGAGCGCAGTCGCGACGCCTACCGGTTTCCGATGCTGTCGAGGCCGGCGGCTTGGCCTCGGTGCGGGTGCGGCGAGATCGATGCATCGCGACTGAAGTCGCTCCCACAGGGGGCTTGCGGCCAGCCCGCAGGCAGTCGCGGTCGAGCGGCAGGCGCCGTTCCTGCTCCGCTGCCGCCTCCGGCTCAATTCCCGATCGGCCTCCAGCCAGGACCTTGTGCGCTCGCGGCACGCGCGTTCTCATGGCGGCGACCGATGTGCGCGACTGGCCGCGCCGTCGCCGCGGCGCGAGAATAGGCGTTCTGCCGGACCTGATGCCCGGCGCTCCCGCCGCTCCGGATCTCCCGATGACCACTGCCTTCGTTTCGCCCGATGCCATCCGCAGCCTGTTCGCGCAGGCCATGTCCGATATGTACCGCACCGAGGTGCCGCTGTACGGCACGCTGATGGAGCTGGTGGCGCAGGTCAATGCGGCGACCCTGGCTGCCGATCCGGCGCTGGACGCGCAACTGCAGCGCAACGGCGAGCGCGCGCGGCTGGACCAGGAACGGCATGGCGCGATCCGCGTCGGCAGCGCCGAGGAACTGGCCACGCTGCGCCGCCTGTTCGCGGTGATGGGCATGCATCCGGTCGGCTACTACGACCTGTCCGTGGCCGGCGTGCCGGTGCATTCCACCGCGTTCCGCCCGCTCGACGCGGCGGCACTGGCGCGCAATCCGTTCCGCGTGTTCACCTCGCTGCTGCGGCTGGAATTGATCGAGGATCCGGCGCTGCGCGCGCAGGCGGCGCAGATCCTCGCGCAGCGCCGCATCTTCACCGAGGGCGCGCTGGCGCTGATCGAACGCGGCGAGCGCGACGGCGGCCTGGGCGAGGCCGACGCGCAGCGCTTCGTCGCCGAGGCGCTGGAAACCTTCCGCTGGCACGGCGACGCGACGGTGACGCTGCCGACCTATCGCGCGCTGAGCGATGCGCACAAGCTGATCGCCGACGTGGTCAGTTTCCACGGCCCGCACATCAATCACCTCACCCCGCGCACGCTGGACATCGATGCGGCGCAGGCGCAGATGCTGCAGCGGGGCATCGAGGCCAAGGCGGTGATCGAAGGCCCGCCGCCGCGGCGTTGCCCGATCCTGCTGCGCCAGACCAGCTTCAAGGCGCTGGAGGAAACGGTGCGCTTTCCGGCCGGCGCCGGCGCGGCCGAGGCCGGCACCCACACCGCGCGTTTCGGCGAGATCGAGCAGCGCGGGCTGGCCCTGACCCCGAAGGGCCGCGCCTTGTACGACGCCTTGCTGGAGCGTGCGCGTGCCGCCGACGGCAGCGCCGGCGGCGACTATGCCGCGCGCCTGCAGGCCGCGTTCGCCGATTTTCCCGACGACTACGCCACGCTGCGCCGCGAAGGCCTGGGCTATTTCCGCTATGCGCTGACCGATGCCGGCCGCGCGGCGGGCGCCGCGGCGCTGGCCGGCAAGCCTGCCGAGGCCTTGCTTGCCGACGGCCTGGCCAGCGCCGATCCGATCGTCTACGAGGACTTCCTGCCGGTCAGCGCCGCGGGCATCTTCCAGTCCAACCTCGGCGGCGGCGAACAGCGCGCCTATGCCGCGCACGCCAACCGCGCCGCGTTCGAGCAGGCGCTGGGTGCGGCGGTGCACGACGAATTCGCGATCTATGCGGACATCGAACGCGCCTCGCTGCAAGCGTTGCAGAACTGAGCGCGCGGCGAGCCCCTCTTCCGCCGAGAGAGGAGGCTATGGTCAGGGCGCGACGCGCCCCGCCGATGTGGTTGCGCGCGAGGCTGCGCCCTTACCCGCACGCGGCGCGGTGGCCTGCGAAAATGGGCCATGGGTCTGGAGTCATGGGCGCCTGCTTCGGCTCGCGCGGCGGGACACGCGCTGGTTGCGAGCGCGTCACCGATGCCTCCTCCGATGGCCGCTATGGCCGCGCCGCGCCTGCCCAGGCGCGGCATCGACGCCAGGGCAGGCCTGCAACAGCGTCCCAAGCACCTCCGAGCCGATCGTGGCGCGGTGCACCTTCGCGTCGGTATGGCCAAGCGCTTGCATCAGCGTCTCCCAGCGCTTGCCCAGGTTTTTCTCCTTCGCGGTCTTGAGATGGACCGCGGCGAAGGCTTTGTAGTTGAGCGACGCCAGCGCGTTCGCGGGTACCGGCGCGGCCGTGTGCAGATGCACGAACCAGGGCGCCGGGCACTGGCCGTCGGAGAGCGGTTTGTGATCGATGCGCACTTCGAACAGGGTGCCGCGATCTGCGATGTCTGCGTCCGACGGCAGCCGGATCGGGGCAGCCACCCGGGCGATCTCGTTCATCGCCAACAACCGCGCCAGATGCACCGAGCGCGGCTGCGTATCGCACTTCAGCGCATCGACTTCGTGTGTCCGCACGCGCTGCTCGATCAGTTGCAGAACTTGCAGCCGCTCGCTGAGCGCGCCAATCCGCGGGTCATCCGCCGGCAGTTTGGTTTTTGCCTGCCGCAGTTGCTCGCTGCTGCCGAACCAGCCTTGCACCGACGCCCTCACGAAATCGAAGCCGCTGGCGGCATCTTGATCGGCATCGCGCAGCATCTTCTCGACGTTGCCGGTGTCTTTGCCTAGCCTTTTCGCGATCTGGATGAAGTCCGCGCCCAGTTCGTGGACCATCGCCGGTTCCAGGGCAACGCTTTTCAGCAGCGTATCCGCCTGCTTTTGCGCGGGCGTGCGCGTGTCGCCGGGGGCGGCCGGGGATGCAGGCGCGGTGCTGGGTTCCGCGGTCGCGCGGTTGCCGCGCGACTTGCGCGGCTTGCGTGCCGGTCCTGGCGCGCTTGGCGCGGGCTGCTCCTCGAGCGCTGTCGCTGGCTGCGGCTCGGCCGGGCGCCCACCACCGCTGGCAGAGCGGCAAAGATCCAGCAGGCTCTGCCGATAATCGGTGAGCGCCTGTGCCAGGTCGAGCATGGTGCGCCAGGTGGCTTCGTCCTTGTCGTCCTCGATGAACGCCGCGACATCCAGGCACAGTCTCGACCCGATCCGGCCATGGTGTTCTGCATAGTCCTCCATGACGGCCATATGCTTTTCCAGCACCTGCGGGGTCACCTCAGCGCCGATCAGCAGGGGAATGGCATGGTTCAAGATCGCATGGTTCAGCACCTCGAAGGCCTCGGACCTCGCTTCGCCCAGGTAGTGTTGGGCCTTGCGCAGCTCGTCCATGCGGGGCTTTAGCGCGTGCATGCCGTTGCTTTCGGCGCTTGCCACCTGGCCTTCCAGCTTAAGGGTGTAGATCTCGATGAGCATGCCGCGGATCTCCTGCATCGACTGATAGCAAGATCCCAGGTGAGTCTTGACGACCGGCAGTACGGACTTGATATTGTCGCGCGTTATCTGCTGGGTTCCCGGCGCCTTCACGTAGTTCACGAACTCATCCATCGTCGCCCGGTACTTGTCGATTTCCTGCAGATACCCCCGCCACTCCTCGGGCTGTTGGCCCGCGATCGCTTCCCGCGTAATCGACCGCATGTCGTGCACGTGCCGATGCAGAGAAGTTGATGTTGCGCGCAGATCGCTCGTCCATTTTTTTTCCAGCAGCTCGTCCCACGTTTTATAGCCGACCGTTGCCGCCCTTCCTAGAAGGGTCAATAGATCCACTTCCAATTCCGATGAACTTTGTTTTAGCAGGCAGCCGCGCGCATTCAACTAGGCAAATGCGTGCAGGCCCTGTCGGGCCGACTGTATGGCATTCGCGATAAACTTCAGCTTGTCCGCAGGTGCGAGTTTTTTCTCAGAATCCGTATCCTGCTCAGGGTCAAAGATTTTTTCATGAAAAAAAACCGCTTTCTCTCTCGACTTGTACAAATCTTTCGTTTTCTGCGCGATCTCATCGGATAACGCATCGCTCAGTTCTAACTGGTTCAGCGCCGACACGAGATCGGTGCCGGGCATGGACCGCGGCGTCCTCCGCGATGGCCCGGCCGCGCTCGCGGCCGAGCGGGAATGCGACGCGCGGGCGGGCCTGCGCGGCCTGCCCGCGAGCCCGTCCAATGGCGCAGGCTGCGCGGCCGGCGCCGCCACGGACGGATGTGCGGCCGTCGCGGGATCCGATGCAACCGGAGTGGGGTGTGGTTGATCTGCCGGTTCCGCAGAGCCGGATCTGGTGATTCCCGCAGGTCGCATGGCATTCTCTCCGTCTTAGGTCTTGCACTTCCGCTCTTGGCGCGGCGCAGCCGACAATGCCTGGCTGCCGCTGTGTGATCGCTGGAAAACCGCTGGCATGGTGCGCGTTCGGATGCAGGCAGATACGCGCCGCGTGGCCTGAAGCAGTGCAAGGCGCCAATGCGCCGCCGCACTGTGGTTCGATTGCCGTTGCCTGGCCGCCACCGTTTTCCACCGCCCGCCAAGCGCATGAACGGCCAGTAGACCAGCACGGTGTTCCAGGTCGCCGGACAGGAGCGAACCGACGCGGCTGGATCCGAAGCGATGAAGGACGGCATCCTTCCGCCGGCGGCGTGCACGCGAAAGATGAATCGGTTCAGTGCACGGCGACCGGCGCTGGAGTGGATTACCCGCTCGTCACGCCCTGGGCCTGTGGCCATCTGCGCCTGTGCGCCATCGCCGCCAGATCAGGCCGGCAGTGGCACGCATCGCCCGCGCCGCTCAGTGGGTCGCCGGCGTGACCGTCGCCGCCCGTCGCTTCGCCGGCGCGCGGCGCCGCGCCATCCAGCGCTCCCGCAGGCAGGAGAAGATCACGTACAGCGCCGGGGTGCTGAGCAGGGTCAGGCTCTGCGAGATCAGCAGGCCGCCGATCATCGCGATGCCCAGCGGGCGGCGCAGCTCCGCGCCTTCGCCCAGGCCCACCGCCAGCGGCACCGCGGCCAGGATCGCCACCATCGTGGTCATCATGATCGGGCGGAAGCGCACTACGCAGGCCTCGCGCACCGCCTCCAGCGGCGACTTGCCATGCTGGCGCTCGGCGACCAGGGCGAAGTCGATCATCATGATCGCGTTCTTCTTGACGATGCCGATCAGCAGCATCAGCGCGATCATCGAGATCGCCGACAGTTCCGTGTCGGTGACCCACAGCGCCAGCAGCGCGCCCATGCCCGCGGCCGGCAGCGTGGACAGGATCGTCACCGGATGCACCAGGCTCTCGTACAGCATGCCCAGCACGATGTAGACCACCACGATCGCCGCCAGCACCAGGATCAGCATCGAGTTGGGCTGCAGCTGCACGTTGAAGCCGCCGCCGTCGGCGATGCGGATGTCGCCGGGCATGCGCAGGCCGGCCACGGTGGCGGCGATGATCGCGTCGCCTTCGCCGGTGCTCACGCCCGGCGCCAGGTTGTAGCTCAGGTCCATCGTCGTGTACTGCTTCTGATGGGTGATCTGCGGCGGTGCCAGGCCCGGCACCTGGTGCGCCACCGCGGTGAGCGGCACCATCGCGCCGCTGCGCGTGGGCACGTAGATCCGGTCCAGCGCCGCCGGCGTGGCGGTCTGCTCGGGCAATGCGTTGACCACCACGCTGTACTGGTTGAGATCGGAATAGATCGTGGAGATCTGGCGCTGGCCGAACGCGCCGTACAGCGCGCCGTCGATCGCGCCGATCGAAACGCCCAGGCGCGCGGCCTGGGCGCGGTTGATGACGATGTTCTGGCGCAGGCCGGCGCTGTCCACGTCGGTGCCGACGTCGCGCAGCTTCGGGTTCCGTTTCAGCGCCTCCTGCAGCTTGGGCAGCCACTGCTGCAACTGGGCGTTGTCGTTGCCCTGCAGCGAGACGCGGTATTGCGCGCCCTGGCTGGTGCCGCCGCCGCCGTCGCTGGGCAGGTCCTGGATCGCGCGCAGGCGCAGTTGCAGGTCGGGGTAGCGGTCGGCCTTGGCGCTGAGCCGCGCCAGCACCTGCGCGGTGGTCTCGGTACGGCCCTCGTCGTGGCGCTTGAGTTCGATGTTGAAGCTGGCGCTGGAGCCCTGGCGGCTGCTGCCCAGGCGCGCGCCGACGATCTTCACCGCCGGATCGGACATCAGCATGTCGGTGATGCGGCGTTGGCGCTTGACCATGTCGGCGAAGGACACGGTGGCGCTGGAACTGGCGCGGCCCGCGATCAGGCCGGTGTCCTGTGCCGGGAACGACCCCTTCTGCACCGCGCCGGCCAGGAACACGGTGGCGGCGATCAGCAGCAGCGGGGTCAGCGCCAGCAGCAGCGCGTGGCGCAGCGAAAAATCCAGCGCCACGGTGTACACGCGCAGCATGCCGGCATGCACACGCTCCAGCCAGGCGCCGAAACGGCCCGGCCGCTCCGGCTCGGCGTGCGCGGACAGGAAGCGGCTGCACAGCGCCGGGGTCAGGGTCAGCGAGACCACCGCCGACACGCAGATCGCCGCCACCAGGGTCACGGTGAACTCGCGGAAGAACTTGCCGATGATGCCGCTGGCGAACAGGATCGGGATGAACACCGCTACCAGCGAGGCGGTGATCGAGACGATGGTGAAGCCGATCTCGCGCGCGCCGGCCAGTGCCGCATCCAGCCGCGACATGCCTTCGTCGAGGTGGCGCATGATGTTCTCGATCACCACGATCGCATCGTCGACGATGAAGCCGATCGCGATCACCAGCGCCAGCAGGCTCAGATTGTTCAGGGTGAAGCCCAGCACGTACATCGCCAGCGCCGCGCCGGCCAGCGACAGCGGCACGGTGGCCGCGGCGATCAGCGTCGGCGCGAGCCGCCGCAGGAACAGCGCCATGGTCAGCACCACCATCGCCAGGCTGATCAGCAGCGTGGCCTGCACCTCGTTCAACGAGGCGCGGATGGTCGGGGTGCGGTCGAAGTAGGCGGACATCCTGGTGCCCGGCTGCAGGTAGCCGCGCAGCATCGGGAGTTGCGCCTTGACCCGGTCCACCGTCTCCACGATGTTGGCGCCGGCGCGGATGAATACGTACATCACCACCGCCCGTTTGCCGCCGAACCAGGCCGCCTGGTAGGCGTCCTGCTGGCCGTCGTAGACGTTGGCCACATCGCGCAGGCGCACGGTGCGGCCGTTCTGCTGCGAGATCACCACCTGGCCGAAATCGGCGGCCTTGGCCACCGAATTGTTGGCCACGATCGCGGTGGTGGAGGCGCCGTCGCTGAGGAAGCCGGTGGGCGAGGTCACATTGGCCGCGCGCACAGCGTTGCGCAGATCGTCCGGGGTCAGCCCCATCGCGTTGAGCGCGCGCAGGTTCACGTCCACCCGCACCGCCGGGGTCGAGGCGCCGCCGATGTCGACCGAGGCCACACCGCTGATCTGGCGCAGGCGCTGCGCCAGCAGCGAGTCGGCGACGTTGTACAGCTCGTCGGCCGATTGCGTGTCCGAGGTCAGCGCGATGGCGATGACCGGATCGTCGTTGGGATTGGCCTTTTGATAACGCGGCGTGGACAGGCCCGAGGGCAGGTCCGCCTGCGCGGAATTGATCGCGGTCTGCACGTCCTGCGCGGCCGAATCGATGTTGCGGTCGCTCTGGAACATCATGAACACCTGGCTGTTCCCCTCCGAACTGGAGGAGCGCATGGTGTCGATGCCGGGGATCTGGCCCAGATGCCGCTCCAGCGGCGCGGTGACCGTAGACGCCATCGTCGAGGCGTCGGCGCCGGCCTGGCTGGCCTGCACGAAGATCACCGGGATCGAGATGTTCGGCAGTGCCGCCACGCCCAGGCGCAGGTAGCACATCATGCCGATCACGAACAGGCCGATGGCCAGCAGCGTGGTGCCGATCGGGCGGCGGATGAAGGGGCTGGAGAGGTTCATTGGTTCGGGACTCGGGACTCGGGACTCGGGACTCGCGAAGCAGATGTGGTTCGCGCTTTCCGGGAAAGCCCCGCGGCGCGCCGTAGCACGGACTCTGCACGGACACCGCTTTCCGAGTCCCGAGTCCCGAGTCCCGAGTCCCGGCACATCATGCCAGCCGCCCCGCCGCCGCCGCCCGCCGCTCCCGATAGGCGCGCAGCCGCTCGGAGGCGCGCTCCATGTACAGGTAGATCACCGGCGTGGTGTACAGCGTGACCAGCTGCGACAGCAGCAGGCCGCCGACGATGGCGATGCCGAGCGGGCGCCGCAGTTCCGAGCCGATGCCGTCGCCCAGCGCCAGCGGCAGCGCGCCGAGCATCGCCGCGGCGGTGGTCATCATGATCGGGCGGAAGCGCAGCAGGCAGGCGCGGCGGATCGCGTCGTGCGCGTTGGCGCCCTCGCGGCGCGCGTCGATCGCGAAGTCGATCATCATGATCGCGTTCTTCTTGACGATGCCGATCAGCAGCACGATGCCGACGATGCCGTCCACCGACAGGCTCAGCCCGCACAGCATCAGTGCCAGCAGCGCGCCGACGCCGGCCGGCGGCAGCGTGGAGATGATCGTCAGCGGATGGATGTAGCTCTCGTACAGCACGCCGAGCACGATGTAGATCAGCACCACCGAGGCCAGCAGCAGCCACACGATGTCGGTCTGGCTGCCGGTGAATTCGGCCGCCTTGCCGATGAACTCGGCATGCAGCTGCGCCGGTAGCTGCAATTGTTCCTTCGTCTCCTCGATCGCGGCCACCGCCTGCGACAGCGAGTAGCCCGGCGCCAGGTTGAACGACACCGTCACCGCCGGCAGCTGTTGCTGGTGGCTGACCACCAGCGGCGTGGTGGTGACCTTTGCCGCAGCCAGCGCGGCCAGCGGCACGGTGCCGCCGCTGCCGACGGCGATGCCGGTGTTCTGGTTGCCGATGCCGGTGGCGGTGGACGAATTGCTGGACGTGGTCTGGCCGAAGCTGGTGGCGTTGCTGGCGGTCAGCGCGCCGCTGCCATTGCTGGTCACCGCCAGCTGGTGCAGCAGCGCGGTGCTGTTGCGAAATTGCGGCGCCACTTCCAGCACCACGCGGTACTGGTTGAGCTGGGTGAAGATGGTGGAGATCTGGCGCTGGCCGAAGGCGTCGTACAGGGTGTCGTCGATGGTCTGCATCGGCACGCCGAGCGCGCTGGCCTTGTCGCGGTCCACGCTCAGTTCCAGCGCGCGGCCCTGGTTGGCCAGGTTGTTGTCCACGTCGGCCAGTTCCGGGCGCTTGCGCAGCGCTTCGGTCAGGCGCGCGCCCTGCGTCGCCAGCTCGGCGCTGTCCACGTCCGACAGCGAGTACTGGTATTCGGTCGCGGCCACGCGCGTGTCCAGGGTCACGTCCTGCACCGGCTTCAGGTACAGCGCCACGCCCGGCAACCCGGCCACCGCCTGCTGCAGCCGCGGCAGCACCTCGTCCAGGCCGTCGCGATCGGCGCGGGTCTTCAGCACGATGCTGAGCTGGCCCTGGTTGAGGGTGGGATTCATCGAGCCGGCGCCGATGAAGGCGGCCACCCCGGTCACCGCCGGGTCCTTGCGCAGCGCCGCGGCCACCGCTTCGGTGCGCTGCTGCATCTGCGGGAACGCCACGTTCTGGTCGGCCTGGACCACGCCGGTGATCAGCCCGGTGTCCTGTTCGGGCAGCAGGCCCTTGGGGATCACCACGTACAGCACCACGGTCAGCACCATCGTCGCCAGCGCGATCGCCAGGGTCAGCGGCTGGTGCCCGAGCACCCAGTCCAGGGTGCGCTCGTACAGCGCCACGGTGCGCGTCCACACGGTGGTCTTGCCGGCCGCGGCCGCGCGCTCGTGCGCGTCCTCGCCTTCGGGCAGCGCATCGGGCTTGAGCAGGTAGGCGCACATCATCGGCGTCAGCGTCAGCGACACCAGCATCGAGATCACCACCGCGATCGACAGCACCCAGGCGAACTCGTGGAACAGGCGGCCGGTGACGCCGGGCATCAGGATCAGCGGCAGGAACACCGCCACCAGCGACACGGTCAGCGACAGCACGGTGAAGCCGATCTGCTTGGCGCCGATCTCTGCCGCCTCGCGCCCGCTCTTGCCCTGCTCGATGTAGCGCACGATGTTCTCGATCATCACGATCGCGTCGTCGACCACGAAACCGGTGGCCACCACCAGCGCCATCAGCGACAGGTTGTCCAGCGACATGCCGGCGAAAGCCATCACCGCGAAGGTGCCGGCCAGCGACAGCGGCACCGCCACCGACGGGATGATCGTGGCCCACAGCCGGCGCAGGAACACGAAGATCACCGCCACCACCAGGAAGATGGTCAGGATCAGGGTGAACTTGACCTCGTGCACCGAGGCGCGGATGGTCTCGGTGCGGTCGGAGAACACGTCCAGGTGCACGCCGCTGGGCAGCACGCCCTGCAGCTGCGGCAGGATCGCGCGGATCTGCTCCACCGTCTGCACGATGTTGGCGCCGGGCTGGCGGCGGATCTCCAGCAGCACCGCCGGCTTGCCGTCGGCCCAGGCGGCGAGCTGGTCGTTCTCCACCCCGTCCACCACCTGCGCCACGTCCGACAGCCGCACCGGCGCGCCATTCTTGTAGCTGATGACGGTGTCGCGGTAGCCGGCGGCGCTGGACAGCTGGTCGTTGGTGCCGATGCTGTAGGACTGGGTCTTGCCGTTGAGCGAGCCCTTCGGCGCGTTGACGTTGGTCTCGGTCAGCGCGCTGCGCAGCGCCTCCATGGTCAGGCCCATGTTCGACAGCTGCGCCGGGTTGACCTGGATGCGCACGGCCGGGCGCACGTTGCCGGCGATCGACACCAGGCCCACCCCGGGCACCTGCGACAGGCGCTGCGCCAGGATCGAGTCGGCGTAGTTGTTGACGTCGCGTAGCGGCAGCGTGTCGGAGCTGAGCTTGAGGGTCAGGATCGCCGCGTCGGCCGGGTTCACCCGGTTGTAGACCGGCTGGTAGGGCAGCGACGAGGGCAGGGTGGACTGGCGGATCGCCGCCTGCACGTCCTGCGCGGCGATGTCGATGTCGCGCTCCATCGCGAACTGCAGGATGATCGTGGACAGGCCCGCCGAGGAATCGGAGGTCATCATCTGCAGGCCGGAGATCTGCCCCAGTTGCCGCTCCAGCGGCGTGGTCACCAGCGAGGCCATGGTGCTGGCGTTGGCGCCGGGGTACTGGGTGGTCACCACCAGGCTGGGGGCGTCGATCTCCGGCAGCGCCGACACCGGCAACTGCCGGTAGCCGAGGATGCCGAGCAGCAACACGCCTGCCATCAACAAGGTGGTGGCGACCGGGCGGCGGATGAAGATCGTCGAAAAGCCCACAGGGGTGTCCTTGCTCGGAAGTCGGGATGGAGCGGATCGATCTGCAGCGGCGCCAATGGCGCGCGCGGTGCCTGGGGGGGCGCGGCGTTCTGGTCCTGGCCGTGCGCGCTCGCGCGGCCGGACGCAGCGCGCCGCGCCGCGCGCCGGGCCTCAGCGCAGTCCGCCGCCGCGACGGCCGCCGCTGCCGTCCTTGCGCTTTTGCTTGCTTTCCGCCGCCTTCAATTCGGCTTCGGTCGGCTGCGGCGGGGCTTCGCCCGGCTTCAGCGGGGCGACCTTGCTGCCCGGCTTGAGCCGGAACTGGCCTTCGGTGACCACCCGTTCGCCGGCCTTCAGGCCCTGCTCCAGCTGCACCTGGCTGTCGCCCACTTCCACGCCCTGCCTGACCGTCTGCATCTTGACCGTGTTGTCGCCCTGCACCACGTACACGTAGTCGCCATCGGGGCCGCGCTGCACCGCCTGGGTCGGCACCACCACGCCGCTGGCCAGGGTGCGCAGGGTCAGCCGCACGTTGACGAACTGGCCCGGCCACAGCGCGTTGCCGGGGTTGGGGAACTCGGCGCGGACCTTGAAGGTGCCGGTGTCGCTGCTGATCTGATTGTCGATCACGTCGACCTTGCCGTCGCCGGCGATCACGTGCGCGTCGGTGCGGTCCAGTGCCGCCACCGTCAGCGGTCCGGCCGCCAGCGCCTCGCGCAGGCCCTGCAGCTCGCGCTCGGCTAGGTTGAAGACCACGTAGATCGGATGGATCTGGGTGATGGTGACGATGTTGCTGCTAGTGCCGACGATATTGCCCACGTCCACGCCGCGGATGCCGGTGATGCCGTCGATCGGGGCGAGGATGCGGGTGTACTGCAATTGCACCTGCGCCGCGCGCATCGCTGCGTCGTTGGCGGCGACCGCCGCCTCGTACTGCGCCACCTGGTTGCGCTGCGTGTCCAGGTCGGTCTTGGCCACGTACTGGCGGTAGGCCGGCGCATCGGAGCGCTGGAAGGTGGAGCGGGCGGTGGCCAGCAACGCCTGGTTCTGGCGCTTGCTCGCCGCCGCCTCATCGTAGCTGGCCTGCAGCGAGCGCGGGTCGATCTGCGCCAGCACCTGGCCCTTCTTCACTTCCTGGCCTTCGCGGAAGTTCAGGCTCATCAGCTGGCCGCTCACCTGCGGGTTGACCGTGACCGTGGCCAGCGCGGCCACCGTGCCGTTGGAGGTGGCATAGATCGGCACCGCCTGGCTACCGGCGGCAACCACCGTCACCGGGATCGGCGTGCTGTCGTCGCCATCGCCGCCCGCCCCCGCGCCGCCGCGGCCATGTCCGCTGCGCAGGAAGTGCGCGCCCACCAGCACCACGGCCACCGCTGCGACGATCAGCAGCGCAATCTTCCAGAAACGCGACATCCGGGGGAACTCCTGTGGCGAGGCGGGGTGGGCGACCCTCCCGCAGTGGCTGATGCGATGAGCGGTGAAGCATATCGACGGCAGGTTGCGATTGGACCATGACTCAAGCGATGACGACGTGTGCCTTGCGGCCATCGGCGCTGGTAGCGACAACGCACCGGTGCCGGATTGGTTGACACGGATTATTAAGGGTTTTTTCGCCCCAACGCGGCGCCGGCGGATGCCCGGCGGCCGCCGATGCACTACATTGACTGAACGCCACACAAAACCCGACCGGAGATTTCCATGCCGCGCCTGCCCCGTCTGCTGTCTGCGCTGCTGCTGGCCGTCCCCGCGCTGGCCTGCGCCGAGCCCACCGAACGCCAGGAAGTGACGGCTGCGGCGGCCAGGCTGCAGCCCAGGGTGGTCGAGTGGCGGCGCGACTTCCACCAGCACCCCGAGCTGTCCAACCGCGAGCAGCGCACCTCTGCCAAGGTCGCCGAGCGGCTGCGCGCGCTGGGCCTGAAGCCGCAGACCGGGATCGCCCACCACGGCGTGGTGGCGATCATCAAGGGCGCGCTGCCGGGGCCGAAGATCGCCCTGCGCGCGGACATGGACGCGCTGCCGGTGACCGAGCAGACCGGCCTGGCGTTCGCCTCCAAGGCCACCGCTGAGTACCGCGGCGAGACTGTCGGGGTCATGCATGCCTGCGGCCACGACGCCCACACCAGCATCCTGCTGGGCGTGGCCGAAGCGCTGGTGGCGATGCGCGCGCAGCTGCCGGGCGAGGTGATGCTGGTATTCCAGCCCTCCGAGGAAGGCGCGCCGGGCAACGAGGAGGGCGGCGCCGCGCTGATGCTGAAGGAAGGCCTGTTCCGCGACTTCAAGCCCGACGCGATGTTTGGCCTGCACGTGTTCTCCAGCGTGCAGGCGGGCAAGATCGCGGTGCGCGACGGTCCGCTGATGGCCGCCTCGGACCGCTTCAGCATCAAGGTGATCGGCCGCCAGACCCACGGCTCGGCGCCGTGGAACGGGATCGACCCGATCGTGGCCAGCGCCGACCTGATCGGCGCGGCGCAGACCGTGGTCAGCCGCCGCGCCAACATTTCCAGGCAGCCGGCGGTGCTCAGCTTCGGCGCGATCAAGGGCGGCATCCGCTACAACATCATTCCCGACGAGGTGGAGATGGTCGGCACCATCCGCACCTTCGACGACGCCATGCGCCAGCAGATCTTCGCCGACCTGAAGACCGTCGCCGAGCACACCGCCGCCGCGCACGGCGCCAAGGCCGAGGCGCACGTGCCCGACCAGGACGGCAACCCGGCCACCATCAACGACCCGGCGCTGACCGCGAAGATGCTGCCCAGCCTGCAGGCGGTGGTCGGCGCCGGCAACGTCTACGAGCCGCCGCTGCAGATGGGCGCGGAAGACTTCTCGTTCTACGCGCAGCAGGTGCCGTCGATGTTCTTCTTCGTCGGCGCCACCGGCCCCGGCATCGACCCGGCGACTGCGCCGAGCAACCACTCGCCGCAGTTCCTGCTAGACGAATCGGCGCTGGACGTCGGCCTGCGCGCACTGCTGCAGGTGTCGCTGGATTATCTGGCGATGAAGCAGTGATTGGGGATTCGCAAACGCGGCGGCGCTGGGCGCTGCATTTTTGCCATCTCCATTCCGGCGTTCCTGACTCGGGCTGAGTCGGCCGCGATGCGCGCGCTCGCAGCGGCACGCCGTTGCCCATCCCGACTCCCCAGTCACGGCCTTCCATACACCTGCCAGCCACACCGCGCCCGCTAGACTGGCCGACATGAACACCCCCCAGGATTCCAGTCTCGGCCGCGAGGTCGCGTACCCCTCGCAGTACGATCCCGCGCTGCTGTTCCCGATTCCCCGCGCCGGCGGCCGCGCCGAGATCGGCCTGGAGACCGCGCCGCTGCCGTTCTTCGGCCTCGACCGCTGGCATGCCTACGAACTGGGCTGGCTGGACGCGCAGGGCAAGCCCTGCGTGGCCACCGCCACGCTGCAGGTCCCGTGCACCTCGCCGCAGCTGATCGAATCCAAGTCGCTCAAGCTCTACCTCAACTCGCTCAACGCGATGCGCTTCAACAGCGCCGAAGCGGTGCGCGCCTGCATCGTCACCGACCTGTCGGCGCGCGCTGGCGCCGACGTGAGCATGGAGTTCGGCCTGCCGCCGGTGGACCCGCTGGGCGAGGGCGACTCGCTGGATGTGCTGGACATCGCCATCGACTGCTACGGCCCGCCGCGTCCGCAGTTCCTGCTGGCTGCGGCCGACGACCTCGTCGAGGAAACGCTGAGCAGCGCCTTGCTCAAGTCCAACTGCCCGGTCACCGGCCAGCCGGACTGGGCCACGCTGTGCGTGCGCTATCGCGGCGGCCGCATCGACCGCGAAGGCCTGCTGCGCTATCTGATCAGCTTTCGCGAGCACGCCGGCTTCCACGAACAATGCGTCGAGCAGATCTTCCACGACCTGCTGATCCGCTGCCGCCCGCAGTCACTGCAGGTCGAGGCGCGCTACACCCGCCGCGGCGGCCTGGACATCAATCCCTGGCGCGCCACGCCCGACGTGGCCGAGCCGATCGCCTTCCACCGCGACCCGCGCCAGTAGGCGCAGGCTGAATGGGGCCGGCGCCGTTCACGGCTGCGCGATCCGCTTTTAACAAATTCTATGCAACCGTGGCCGCATCCCATCCCCGCACGGAGCCACATGCGATGAACAGCGACAAGCGCGCCGATTTTTCGGCAGTCACCGCCAAGGTGGACACCACCGCGGACATCGCGCCGAAGGCGGATTTCTCCGCCGTGCAGGCCCACGTGGACACCACTGCCGAACAGGTGCAGCAGGTCTACGTGGTCAAATCGGGCGATTCGTTGTCCAAGATCGCCAAGCTGCACTACGGCGACGGCAACGCCTGGACCCGCATCTTCGAAGCCAACCGCGACGTGCTCGACGACCCGGACAAGATCTATCCGGGGCAGACGCTGAAGCTGCCTGCCCGCGCCTGACCCGCGCCGCACAACGTGCGCGACCCATCATCCATCCAAGGAGCACCACCTCATGAAGATCCATTCCAAGACACTGACCTCTCCCCTGCTGCTGGCCCTGGTCGGCGCGCTCGCCCTGGCCGGTTGCAAGAAGCAGGAGCAGAGCCAGACCGCCACGCCGGATCCGACCTCCTCCGCCCCGACCGAGGCGATGCCGGGCCCGGCAGAGACGGCGCCGGCCGCGGCCACTGCCGGCACGGTGACGGTCGCCTCGGTGACCGTGGGCAATACCGCCGGTGCCGACAAGACAGTGGCGCCGCTGACCACGCTGAGCAGCAAGGACACCATCATCGTCTCGGTGAAGACCGAGGGTTCCTCCACCAACACCGCTGTCGGCGCCAAGCTGCTGTTCCAGGACGGCCAGACCGCCGGCGAGCAGAACGCGACGCTGACCACGGCCGGTGCGGAAACCACCAATATCTCCTTCACCAACGCCAAGGGCTGGCCGGCCGGCAAGTACAAGGCCGAGGTCACCGTGAACGGCCAGCCGGCCGGAACGGCGCAGGAATTCGAAGTCAAGTGATGTGCATCGCGTCCCGCTAGGGACACCGCAGTCACGGATCGCGCCAGCCGACTCTCTCCCGGCCGGCGCGGCACGCTGGGCGCAGTCGCGAGACTGCGCCTTTTTTTGTGGGCAAAGCCGATAGAACGACATAGCGTCGCCAAGTCAATTTCCGATCTACGGGTCCGTGAGGAAGCGTCCTTAAAACTCACCAGCGCGACGAACCGCCAACGCGTTTCAATCCGCGCTCCTATGAGGACGCGACGATAGCTCCAAGCCTCCAGAGAGTGCCGTCCGATGTTTCAATCCACGCGTCCGTAAGGGCGCGGCCGCTTTCCACTCCGTCATCGCGTCTTGGATGGTGGTGTTTCAATCCGCGCGCCGGTGAGGACGCGACTGATCGAAGCCATAGGCTCAGCAACACGACCCAGGTTTCAATCCACGCGCCCGTGAGGACGCGACGAGCCGATCTCGATCGCGACCTTGGCGGTGTTCTCGTTTCAATCCACGCGCCCGTGAGGACGCGACCTCCGCGCCGAGCAGGCTTGGGGCAAGGGCGAAGGTTTCAATCCACGCGCCCGTGAGGACGCGACACCGGGCGCGGAGCATATCCGCAAACGACTACTACGTTTCAATCCACGCGCCCGTGAGGACGCGACCAACGGGCAAATGCAGATAGATATGATCTTCGAGGTTTCAATCCACGCGCCCGTGAGGACGCGACCGCCCTGAGCATAAGTGCTGATGGGTGCTGGGAAAAAGTCCGCACTTTTGCGGAACCCTTCGAAGACGCAATCGAATTGGGTTGCCGCGGGCCTGCAATGAGCGGAGGGAGTTAGGTTTTTTAATTTAAAATCAATGGCTTGGCGTGTTGCGCGAACCTGCCGGGCTTTCCCCGGTCGCTTGCGGTTCGCGTCAGAAGATCAGTGGGCCTTTGAGGTCAAGGCTGGGCTTGGCGCCGACGTGCTCCACGCGGGCTTCCCATTTCGCGCCGAGCTGATAGAAGCGAAGGCTGTCGACGCCCGGATCGATCAGGTCGCATAAGCGCTGCCGCAATGCGGCCCATTGTGCAGGGTCCACTTCGATTTCGAAGACCGAGAATTGCACGCGTTGGCCGAGATCACGGCAGGCTTTGGCGACTTTGCGCAGTCGCTTCTCGCCGCCGGGGGAGCTCGTGCTGACATCGTAGCTGACCAAAACCATCATGGCGCGGCGGCCTTTTCATTTCCAGAGGAAGGGGGGATAGCCATCCAGGTCGCCGCGCAGGTGTCGGGCCAGTAGTTGGGCCTGGACGAAGGGCAGCAACCCGATATCCACCTTGTCGCCGAGGAAGGCGTGCTGGAGTTGTTCGCGCTTGCGTTCCTGGTAAGCCACCAGAACGGTTTTGCGGGCATCGTCCTTCAGCAGGACGGCACCGTTGTCGAAGATCTGAAAGTCGCGTTCGTTCAACTGGCGACGATTGATCAGCGACAGTGCCAGGCGCTCGCCGAGCAACGGCCTGAATTCCTCGGCCAGGTCGAGGGCCAGGCTGGGCCGCCCGGGGCGGTCTCTGTGCAGAAAGCCGACTGCCGGATCCAGGCCGACTGTTTCCAGGGCGGAACGGCAATCGTGGGTGAGCAGGGTATAGAGGAAGGAGAGCAGGGCATTGAATGCGTCGCGCGGCGGACGGCGGTTGCGGCCGCCGAAGCGTAGCACCGGTGCGTCGGCACGGACGAGTTGGTCGAACACGCCGAAATAGGATTGCGCGGCCTCGCCTTCCAGGCCGCGCAACACGTCCACGCTGGTCTCGCCAAGGATGCGTTGCGGGATGCGCTTGAGCCGCTTGAGCGCGTGCTGAAAGGCTGTGACTTCGGTGAGTCGGTCGCCGTGGTCGCGCCAGCCGCGGGCAAGGACGGCGCGCTGGTTGTGGATCTTTCCCACCAGCAGGTTACGGACGATGGCCGCGCAACGCGCAGGGTCGTCGCTGCGCCGGTATTGTTCGCGGCGCAATAGCACGTTGCCTGAAACCGGGCCTTCGACGCGCGCCAGGAAGCGTCCCTGTGGTGTCAGGTAGCAGATGCTGATGCCTTGTTCGGAACAAAAGCCCAGCAGCTGCGGCGATACCGCGACCCTGCCGATACAGACCAGGCTTTCCAACATGTGCACGGGGAGTCGGGCGCGTTCTTGCCGTTCGACCTCCATCACGACGTTAGCCCCGTCTTTGCGCAGCCAGGCGCCGTCTGTGGTGGCGTAGAGCGTGTTGAGTTGGCGGCGCACCTTCACTCCTCCTCGGTGTCGAGCTGCTTGCGCAGCCAATCGTCGACGCTGCCGCGGCCGAGCAGTCGTGGCTGGCACAGGTCGATCAGGGAACAGGCATCGCAGCGTCGCGCTTCATAGTGCGCGCTGGGCGTAGTGCCGGACGACAGCATTGCGCGGGTTTCGGTGATGGTGCGCAGGGTCAGCTCGCGCAGGGCTGGGTCGAAGGCGACATCCTTGCGCCGCCGCGTCTGGCCGTAGAACAGGGCGCCGGCGGCGACGGGATGGCCCAGCATGTGCTCAAGGCACAAGGCCTGCGCGCACAGTTGTACGTCGTCGGCCCGGTGCGACTTCGGCCGGCCGCGCTTGTATTCCACCGGGAAGGCGAATTCGCCGACGCCCTCGCGATGGAATTCGACCACATCGGCCTTGCCAGTGATGCCCAGGTCCAGCGCCAGCAACGGCATCGCGGTGACCGTGCGCACGCCGCGCCGACGCTCGGTCTGTGGCGCATCGGCGCGCTGGTGCAGCAGCCGGCCTTCGGCGGTCTGCCGGTTCTCCGCCCATTGCCGTTCCACATGGATCAGCGCGCACTGGCGCGGGCAATAAAGGTAATGCTGCAGGGCGGAGAGCGGGATCAGGTCTTCGTCGTCCATGGTTCCCGCTCTCCTGCGGTGGTCAGAACAGTTCGGTGACGGTGATGCCTGTGGGCAGGTCGCGATCGATCACCACGCGGTAGTCGGAGAAGCCGCGTGCCGGCCCGTTGTCGGCACTCTCGACGCGTTCGACCTTGACCTTGTCGAACAGCACATGCGCCGGAGCATTGCCCATAGGATGCTCGTGCTCGAACACGATCAGCTTGCGCGCGGCCATCTCGCCACGGGCGGCCGAGCGGTCGTGCTCGAACAGGTTGGTCAGCGCGCGCCACAGCAGTTGCAGGTCGTCTTCGGAGAACCCGGTACGTTCGGCCAGCTTGGCCGAGACGAAGCCATGTGAGCGGTACAGGCCGTAGGGCAGGATGTGCTTGCGGCCCATGGTGCGCTCCTTTTCCAGGTCCTTCTCGTTGGTCACCGCCACGCGGGTGATCGACACCTCCAGCGGCAGCACCGGCTCGACCGAACTGGCGAAGGCCAGCTGCACCGGGCCGCGCACTTGGCCGGTATTGACCTCGGTGGTCATGACCGCGCCGAAGGCGCGCACGTCGAAGAAGTTCTTGCACATCCAGGCGGTCAGTTCGCGCGCCTTGGCCTCGTCCTTGGGCAATTTCTTGGCTTCATGTTCGATGCCGAGCGCGGCGTAGGCCTGCTTGTGCTGGTTGTTCAGCACCGACTTCTCCTGCATGTAAATGGTATAGCCAGGCGTGTTCTCCTTTTCCAGTGCGACGTAGTTGCGGATCTTGCGCTTGAGCGCCACGTCGGTGACCAGGCCGCGGTTGGTTTCCGGGTCCAGCCGCGGCAGGTTGCCGGCGTCGGGGTCGCCGTTGGGATTGCCGTTGATGACGTCGAACAGGTAAACGAACTCGTAGCGGCGGGCGATGGCGCTCATGCGTTCTCTCCTTCGGAAGCGGTGTCGGGGGCGTCCTTGCCGTCGTTGCGGACGAAGCGCGCCTGGGTCTGGTGGTAATAGCCGATCGCGAAACGGCCCTGCTCTTCGATCGGTAGCGTACGGGGGAAGCTGCTAGGAAGCACGTCGATGATCTGGCCGATCTCCTTTTCCAGATTCACCGCCAAGCCCGCTTTGTCCTTGCGCAGCTTGCCGAAATGGTTCTGCGCGCTGCGCAGCAGGACCGGGAAGATGCTGGCCGGGGTCGCCGAGGCGGCGCCGTAGTAGCGGTCGCGAATGGTGGCATTGATCTGGCTGCCGAGCGCTGCGCGTTGCAGGTTTTCCAGTGACGAGAACAATCGTCCCAGCAAGTAGCCGGGATCGGTATTGGCAGTATCGAGACTCACGGGCGGTTCTCCCTTGGTGGATGACAGTCCTTGTTGCGTATCCAAACGTGCGTCGCGCGCCAGTACGGCCCGGCACAAGGCCACACGCAGCGGATTGAGCTGCCCATCGGCGCGGAAGCGCATGACGATGGCGCCCAACAGGCTGCGCGGATAGCGCGTGCCGGCGAGGATCGCCCGCGTCAGCTCACCGGCCAGCAGCGGCGAGACGTCCTCGGCCTTGGGCTTGCCGTGCTCTCCGTAGACCGGCGCGGTCTGCAGGGCGAGGAACTGCGGCGTTGGCGGGCGTTTCCAGGCCGGTGGTTGCAGGGCGAGGTCGTGATAGTGGTCGGCCAGGCGGCGCGCGAAGCCGGCCAGCGTTTGCGTTTCCCAAAAGCGGATCGACAAGCGCGAGGCGTTCGGAGCAAGGCCCAGCACGAAGATGCGGGCTTCGTCGTCCAGCGTGGCATCCACTTCTCGCAGCGGCCGCGCTTGTCGCACCTGCTCCAGTGCGAGCTGCAGGCGCTGGGTGGCCTGACCGTCGGCGATTGCAGGGTCGTCGGCTTCGCCGCCACGTAGGAAATCGGCGATCAGGTCCTCGGCACCATCGGCCTGCGCGGTCGTCTTCGCCTGCGCCCAGAACACCACCGTGCTGTCGCCTATCTGCAGCCGTTGCCGGTTGCGCGGGTCGCGCCGCAGTAGGTGGTTGAGCGCAGTGGTGTAGGCGAAGGCGGCCTGTTCGGAGATTGGGGCGCTGGCGCCGCTATTGTTCTCTTTCTTTTGGGCTCTGATTTTTTCCAATGAACCACGATATGAAATGTAGGCATCGTCATTGAAGGAAACGATGGACATTCCCGCAGACTGTCCACCGCTCACGCCCTTGATCGCCGAATGCAGCCGCGCCAGCGGCGCGCGTTCGCCACTGACCAGGCAGATGCCGGATGCGCCATCGGCACCTTGGCCTTGCTGCCGTTCCCAGGCAGCGCGCGCGGCAGCGCGTTGATGCAGATAGCCGGTGTCGCCGTCCAGGCGGAACACCATGTTGGAATCCAGTAGTGCCTCGCCGTGCCGGGCGAAATGCGGGTGTTCCGGAAACTGTGTGGGGGACCACGTGTTGAGGAAAGCGAGTAGTGCCAGCAAGCCAGGATCGTCGCTGCCGCCTAGTGCTTGCTGGTGCAGAGCTTTGAATGCTGCGTGCTCCTGCTCGCTACGCTTGCTGCTGGCGCTGACCCCGAGCGCGTAGCTGGTCTTGTCCCACAGGAAGAACGGATTGGTTCCGATTCCGGGGCGCTTGAATGACGCCGGCACGGAAACTGACTTCGGAATCCGCTTCTTGCCGTCGTAGTCGTGTTCGTCCTCCACGGCCACGACGCTACCGTCGGCGGTCAGCACGATCGCGTAGCCGATCTTCTCCTGGCTATAGCCTGGCGCGGCGATGCCCGATGTCGGATCGTCCAGTAGCCGTTGGTAGTAGTCGGCGAGCGCGGACAGGATCATGCGCGCACCCCGCCGTCTTCCGGCGCTGGTACTTCGACGCGCCCATCGACCATGCGTGCGCGGAAGAAGTGCGGGGTCATGCCGTCGGTGAAGTCGATGTCGTGCAGCATCCAGCCCAGATCGCGTTCGCCGGCCAGCGCGGGGTCGGTGGCCGGCACGGCAGTGTCGTCTTCGATCAGCGCGAAACTGGCGGGGAACTCGCGCGTGCCCAGGCATGGCGCCTGGAAGCACTGCCCGCGCCGTGCGCGGCGGTTGAAGATGTCCAGGTGCTTGCCGACGTTGTCGTCGGCGCCGGCCTTGTCGGTCAGCTCGAAGTGTGCGGTGATCACGTAGCCCACGTCGCGCAGGAGGGTGGCGGCGCGTTGCTGGCGGTCTTCCTCGACGTAGCTGACCAGTGTATCGGTGCGCCCGGCCTTGATCGCCTTACCCACGCTGGCTGCCGAAAGCTTGCCACCGACCTCGTTGCGGCGGATCGACTCGAAGCGGATCGGCTTGAGTACCTGGATGCCGTCTACCACCCAGCGGATCGCCGGCTTCCAGTGGATCGCCTCCAGGATGCCGCGCGCTGCCGACGGCGTGATGATGTCGTACGAGACCCGCTCTACCTTCATCTCCGGGCGCGTGAACAGCGCCCGCTCGCCCCAGATGTGGAGCCTGATGCCGTAACTCATCCTTGTTCCCCCTATGGTGGCCTTACCAAGTCGAATCTGCCTCATTTCTATCTCAATTTTCGAGATTTGATTGCAAGCGGTTTTGCTCAATTGACCAGAGCCTCGGCTGCTATGAACTGCGGGTTGTCCCAGTGCAGCCCGAACCGCGCGTTGTACAAGCTTGGATTCACCAGCCGGACGAACTGCTCCCCATACCTGGCCTGCGCGACCGGAGCGATGGCATGGGCCTGCCACAGCGCCTTGTAGGCCTGCTCGGGCACCTGCACCAGCCATGGTTGCAGGCGACGGGCAGCACCGGCCACGCCCACCTGCTCGGCGTGTTCGAGCTGGCGCAGGGTATCGGCGACCTCGGGTACCTCTTTGTCGCTGCCCGGTGCATAGGGCACGATCAGCGGACGCATCGTGGTGCGGATCAGCTTGAACTTGCGCGCCAGCGTATCCAGCGGCAGGCCGTCGATGTCGGCGTTGCGCAGCAGGCCCAGCAGGTCCTCGCGGTCGAGCCGGCCATCGCCCAGGCGGCGATAGAGCGCACCAAAGTAGTCGGCGACCGCCTCCATCGCCAGCAAATCGTTGCGGTGGGCGCGCTCGACGCCACGGAAGACCTCGGCGAACAGTTCCAGTTCCTTCGGTGGTGCCCAATCCCGGTTTGCCGGCGCGAACACCAGCACTTCGCTGGCGTCGAGCGGTCGTCGGCCTTCGCGGTTGCAGCGCCCCGCCGCCTGGGCGATGGAATCCAGGCCAGCCTCGGCGCGCAGCACGTCAGGAAAGTCCACATCGATCCCAGCCTCGATCAGGCTGGTGGCGACCAGCCGACACGGACGGCCCGCCTTCAGATCCTCGCGCAGTTCAGCCAACACCGCGCTGCGATGGCGTGCGTGCATCAGCGTGGTCAGGTGGCGCACGCCGGGTTGACCGGCGATCGCATCGAATAGGTGGCGCGCGTGGCGGCGGTTGTTGACGATGCACAGCACCTGCTCGCGCCGGCGCAGGTGGTCAGCCAATGCGTCGTCGTCGAGCATGCCCACGTGGCGCACGTGGACACGTTGCAGCTGCGTATACAGGGCCGGTGGATCGTCCACCAGTTCTTGCACGTGTTCCAGGCCGCCCTTGAAGCCCTGTTCCAGGCGCAGCGCCGGCTGGGTGGCGGTGCACAGCACCGGGCTGACCCGGTAGTTGCGCGCCAGTTCGTCCAACAGCGCCACGCAGGGACGCAGCAGGTTGTGCGGCAGGGTCTGCGCCTCATCCAGGACCACCACGCTGCCGGCGATGTTGTGCAGCTTGCGGCAGCGCGCTGGACGGTCCGCAAACAGGCTCTCGAAGAACTGCACCGCGGTGGTGACCACGATCGGTGCGTCCCAGTTCTCCATCGCCAGCCTGCGCTTGGCGATCGCCTGCGGGGCGGCACTGGGGTCGTCGAAGAACGCGCTGTGGTGTTCCAGCACCACGTCGTCGCGGTCCTGCACCCCGAGCGCGTGACGGAATACCTGCACGGTCTGTTCGACGATGCTGGTGAACGGAATCACGTAGATCACCCGGCGCAGGCCGTGGCTTTGTGCATGCGCGATGGCGTGATCCAGGGCGAACGCCAGCGAGGCCAGCGTCTTGCCGCCGCCGGTCGGTACGGTGAGCGAGAACAGGCCGGGACGCATGTCCGCCTTGGCGCGAACTTCGTGCAGGATCTGCGTGCGCAGCGGGTTGATGCCGCCTTCGCGGGGAAAGCCGGCCATGTGCGTGTTCAGGCGTTCGCGCAGCTGGGCCAGCGTGGGCCGCGTACCGGCTTCTTCCGCGCGCGACGGTCGGCCTTCCAGGCGTCGGTAGAAGTCGTCAGTGTCGGTAAAGTCGGCATCCACTAGGCAGGAGAACAGCATCCTGGCGAGCAGGGATAGCTGGAAGGGACGACGTTCCAAATGCGGATGGCCAGCGAAACCTGCCGGTAACGCCAGCTTGTCCGGCAGCGCCAACTCCTGTTCCCACTCCGGAAGCAGCGGCGGCAGTTCGTGCTTGCGGTAGTCGTCGGACAGGCGCTCTTGCAGCGAGGGACGCGACTGCGCCTCGTGCCCGGCTCGTCCATCAGCCAGCCCAGCGTGGTGGCCAGCGATGCCATAGGCGATCAGAGCGCCGGTGGTGCAGTAACGCTCGCGGGCAATCCGCGCGCCCCAGGTGGCGTGGTCCACGCGGGCTGGGTCGCCATCCAAACGGGCCTGAAACTTTTCGGTGTACTTGCCCAAGTCATGCAGGCGGCCGGCTGCGCGGGCCAGAATCTGGCCGCCAAAAGGCGCCGCGTGTTCGGCAGCGAAATCGCCGACCTGGATGAGGTGCTCGGCCAGCGGTTGCCAGTCGCCCCGATCCTGTCGCTTGGCCGAGTGTGCGTAGAACTTCATCCTTGCCCCCTATGCCCATCTCCGTGTTGGCACCGCGATCGCCGGGCCGTAGGAAGCATATACCCGGAAGTTCCGCCCTTGTTAGACAGTTCATTGGCTCCGGCATGGCGAGCGTGTCGCCGCACTAGCGAGAGCTGGGGACGCAGATGCTGGCGCGGTTGATGAACAATCGGCAGCTCGATAGAGGTCGCGTCATGCATTGATACTTCTGCCGGCAACATACGCGACCGTATCGATGCCGCCCGCCTTTCGATCAATGCCATCGGCACTGCATGCGAATCGCTCTGCCGATGTGCAGCCCATACGCCTGCGCAGGGAAGGCGCCCCGCCTTGTGCCGCAAGCGATGGCGGAATTTGTCCTGCGAGCCAATGCAAGCCATCGCCGCTGTGCCATGCCGCACACCGCGCCAGCGCATGCGCTGGCGCGGCGGCGGTGATCTCAACCGTTCCATGCAAACGCTTTCTCCGGCCCGCAGAAAACGCGACAATCGACGGCTGCAATGCCAACGCCGTCGCCGGGTTTCCCCTAGTCGAAAGCGCCACAGTTCGCACGCCGTCCGCGCCGTGCCGACTGCGGTCTTTCCCGCGGCAACGCGTCCTTCCCGAATCCGCAAGCGAGCCCACGTCACTCATGTCGAATACGCCCAAGATCCTGTACACGCTCACCGACGAAGCCCCGTACCTGGCGACGCAGTCGCTGTTGCCGATCGTCGCCGCCTTCGCCGGTACCGCCGGCATCGCCGTGGGAACCCGCGACATCTCGCTGGCCGGCCGCCTGATCTCGCAGTTCCCCGAATACCTGCGCGAGGATCAGCGCATCGCCGACGACCTGGCCGAGCTGGGCCAGCTGGCGACCACGCCGGAAGCCAACATCATCAAGCTGCCCAACATCAGCGCCTCGGTGCCGCAGCTCAAGGCCGCGATCAAGGAACTGCAGCAGCAGGGCTACGCGCTGCCGGACTACCTGGACGAGCCGCAGGACGACACGCAGAAAGAGGCCAAGGCGCGCTACGACCGGGTCAAGGGCAGTGCGGTCAATCCGGTACTGCGCGAGGGCAATTCCGATCGCCGCGCGCCGCTGTCGGTGAAGAACTACGCGCGCAAGCATCCGCATCGCATGGGCGCGTGGAGCGCCGATTCCAAATCGCACGTGGCGCACATGGACGCCGGCGATTTCTACGGCAGCGAGCGCTCGGCGCTGATCGCGCAGGCCGGCAGCGTCAGGATCGAACTGGTCGGCAAGGACGGCAGCGTCACCGTGCTGAAGGAAAAGACCGCAGTGCAGGCCGGCGAGATCATCGACGCGGCGGTGATGAGCAAGCGCGCGCTGGCCAGCTTCGTGCAGGCGCAGATCGCCGACGCCAAGCAGCAGGGCGTGCTGTTCTCGCTGCACCTGAAGGCGACGATGATGAAGGTCTCCGACCCGATCATGTTCGGCGTGGTGGTCGGCGCGTTCTACCAGGAGGTGCTGGACAAGCACGCCGAGGCGCTGAGGCAGGTCGGCTTCGATCCGAACAACGGCATCGGCGACCTTTACGCGCGCATCGCCACCCTGCCGGAGGCGCAACGCGCGCAGATCGAAGCCGATCTGCAGGCGGTGTACGCGCAGCGCCCGGCGCTGGCGATGGTCAATTCCGACAAGGGCATCACCAACCTGCATGTGCCCAGCGACGTGATCGTCGATGCGTCGATGCCGGCGATGATCCGCGACTCCGGCAAGATGTGGAACGCGGAGGGCAAGTTGCAGGACACCAAGGCGCTGATCCCGGACCGCTGCTACGCCGGCGTGTACCAGGCGGTGATCGAGGACTGCAAGCGGCATGGCGCGTTCGATCCGGCGACGATGGGCAGCGTGCCCAACGTCGGTCTGATGGCGCAGAAGGCCGAGGAATACGGTTCGCACGACAAGACCTTCCAGATCGCTGCCGACGGCACGGTGCGGGTCATCGACGCTGGCGGCACGGTCCTGCTGGAGCATGCGGTCGAAGCCGGCGACATCTGGCGCATGTGCCAGGTCAAGGACGCGCCGATCCAGGACTGGGTCAAGCTGGCGGTCAGCCGCGCGCGCCTGAGCGGCACCCCGGCGGTGTTCTGGCTGGATCCGCAGCGCGCCCACGATGCGTTGATGATCCAGAAGGTGGAGCGCTATCTGCAGGACCACGACACCAACGGCCTGGACATCCGCATCCTGCCGCCGGTGGAAGCGACCGCGTTCTCGCTGCAGCGCATCCGCAAGGGCGAGGACACCATCTCGGTCACCGGCAACGTGCTGCGCGACTATCTCACCGACCTGTTCCCGATCATGGAGCTGGGCACCAGCGCCAAGATGCTGTCGGTCGTGCCGCTGATGGCCGGCGGCGGCCTGTTCGAGACCGGTGCCGGCGGTTCGGCGCCCAAGCACGTGCAGCAGTTCGTCGAAGAGAATTACCTGCGCTGGGATTCGCTGGGCGAGTTCCTGGCCCTGGCCGCGTCGCTGGAGCATCTGGGCCAGCGTCACCGGAACGCGACCATCGGCGTGCTGGCCAAGACCCTGGACCAGGCCAACGGCCAGTTCCTGGACAACGACAAGTCGCCCTCGCGCAAGGTCGGCGAACTCGACAACCGCGGTAGCCATTTCTACCTGGCCCTGTACTGGGCGCAGGCGCTGGCCGCGCAGGACGAGGACGCGGCGCTTAAGGCGCGCTTCGCGCCACTGGCCAAGCAACTGGCCGAGCACGAGGCGGCCATCGTCGCCGAGCTCAACGGCGTGCAGGGCAAGCCGGTCGATATCCAGGGCTACTACCGCCCGAACCTGGAGCGGGTCAGCCAGGCGATGCGGCCGAGCGCGACCTTCAACGCCGCGCTGGCGACGCTGACGGCGCAGTAAGCGCCGCTGTCGTTCGCTGTCGTACGAGCCCGGCCGACGCACGCGCGTCGGCCGGGCTTTTTTTGCGGTCGCGCCGCCGCACCCGCAGGTAGACTGCGGCCATGACCGACACGCCCGCTCCGCCCGTGCCAGCCGAACCCCGCGCCGACGCCGTGGCGCGCAGCATCCGCGATGCGTTCGAGGACTACCACGCGCGCTTCGCGCAGATCAGCGGCCGCGCCCGCCGCCGCTTCGAGAGCCGCGACTGGAACGCCGCGCGCAACGACGCGGTCGAGCGCATCGCGCTGTACGACCAATGCATCGGCGAATGCATGCTGCGCCTGCGCACGCTGTTGCTTGGCCAGACCCACGACCGCACGCTGTGGGCGCAGGTGCGCGACAGCTTCGCCGCGCAACTGCACGGGCTGATCGACCAGGAGCTGTACAAGACCTTCTACAACACCCTGACCCGGCGCTTCTTCCGCACCCAGGGCGTGGATACGCGGATCGAGTTCGTGGCGCTGGACATCGAGCCGACCGATGCGATCACCCATCCGGTGGCGCGGCACAACTATGCGGTCTCCGAGACGCGGCCGGTGGACGCGTTCATGCGCGTGCTCGGCGATTACCCGTTCGACGTGCCGTACGCGCACCGCACGCGCTGCGCGGCGGCCATCGCGGTGCGCCTGCAGGACGACCTGGCGCACTGGGGCGAGCAGCCGGTGCGCGGCATCGAGCTGCTGGAGACGGTCTTCTACCGCGAGCGCCGCGCCTATCTGGTCGGCCGCGTGTTCGGCGAGCATCGCTTCTCGCCCTGCGTGATCGCGTTGGTCAACGATGCCGACGGCCTGCGCGCCGAAGCGGTGCTGACCCGGCGCAACGACGTGGCCCAACTGTTCGGCATCTCGCGCAGCTACTTCCAGGCCGACCTGCCCACCGTCGGCGACGCGGTGGTGTTCCTGCGCAGCCTGCTGCCGCACAAGCCGATCGACGAGCTGTACACCATGCTCGGCCGCGCCAAGCAGGGCAAGACCGAGCGCTTCCGCACCTTCTTCCGCCACTTCCAGGCCCAGCCCAACGAGCAGCTGGTGCATGCCGACGGCACGCCGGGCATGGTCATGGCGGTGTTTACCCTGCCCAGCTACCCGCTGGTGTTCAAGCTGATCCGCGACCGCTTCGCCTATCCGAAGACGATGAGCCGCGAACAGGTCGAGGACAAGTACGCGCTGGTGTTCAACCTGGACCGGGTCGGCCGCCTGCTCGACGCGCAGCCCTACCGTTCGCTGCGTTTTCCGCGCGCGCGCTTCGCGCCGGCGCTGCTCGCCGAACTGCTGCAGGGCTGCGCGCGCAGCCTGCGCGAGGACGGCGAGGACCTGATCTTCGAGCTGTGCTACGTGCAGCGGCGGCTGCGCCCGCTGAACCTGTACCTGCGCGAGCAGACCGCCGAGGCGGCGCGCGAGGCGGCGCTGGACTACGCGCAGGCGATCAAGGACATGGCGCGCAACAACATCTTCCCCGGCGACATGCTGCTGAAGAACTTCGGCGTGTCGCGGCAGGGGCGCGCGGTGTTCTACGACTACGACGAACTGTGCCTGGTCACCGACTGCACCTTCCGCGACTGGCCGCAGCCGCGCAACGACGAGGAAGCGATGTCCGCCGAACCCTGGTTCCACGTCGCCGCGCGCGACGTGTTCCCGGAGCGGTTCGCGCTGTTCATGGGGTTGCCGGCCGCCTCGCTGGAGGCGGTCAAACGGGCGCATGGCGAACTGTTCGACCCGCAGTGGTGGCGCGCGCTGCAGGCGCGGCTGCGCGAGGACGACTACCCGGACGCGCCGCCATACCCGGAGTCGCTGCGCCTGGCCTGACTTGTCTGCGCAAGCCGGCTGCGTTGTAATCGGCGCCTCATCCATGCAAGGACAGCGCAATGCATCGCAAATCAGGACTCACGACGTGGCGTTGGGGCGGTCTGCTGTTGGCGTTGCTCGCGGCCACCGCGTTCGCCACCGCCACCGGCAGCGGGCCGGGCGCGGTGCGCAAGCAGGTCGAAAGCAGCCTGCTGGTGACCGGCAAGATCGACATCGAGCCAGACGGCACGGTGTCGGCGCTGGCGATCGATCACGCAGACAAGCTGCCCGAGGGCGTGCTCGGCTTCGTGCGCGCGTCGGTGCAGCGGTGGACGTTCGAGCCGGCGCTGCGCGACGGCAAGCCGGTGCCGGCGCGCACACCGGTGACGCTGCGTCTGGTGGCCAAGCGCCAGCAGGGCGACCGCGATCAGGTGGAAATCCGCCATGCCAGCTTCGCCGCCTACGATCCCAAGGATCCGCGCGCGGTGACCTCGATCAGGACGCCGCCGCCGGCGTATCCGGAAGCGGCGTACCGTGTGGGCGCCTCCGGCTCGGCGTACCTGGTGCTCAACGTGGCGCGCGACGGCAGCGTCGCCGATGCCGCGGTCGAGCAGGTCAACCTGCGCATCGTGGCCTCGGAGAGCGAGATGCAGAAGCTGCGCGAGATCTTCGCCAGGAGCGCACTGGCGGCGGCGCGCAAGTGGAGGTTCCGTCGCCGAGCGAAGGCCAGGACGTGTCAGCGCCGTACTGGGCGGTGCGCGTCCCGGTCAACTATTCGCTGCGCGACCAGCCCAACCAAGGCATGGACAGCAGCTACGGGCACTGGATCAGCTATGTCCCCGGTCCGCGCGCGCGTGCGCCCTGGGACACCGGCGAGGACGCATCGGGCTTCTCGCCCGACACGCTGTCGGCCGGCGGCGTGTACATGGTCGACAACAACGGCCCGCGCCTGCTGACGCCGTTGCAGGGCAGCTGAGCGCAGCCGCACTGCCTGCGCGCTGCGCGGCAGCGCCGCAAACGAAAAACGCCCCGCGATGCGGGGCGTTTTCGTGTTCGGCCAGCGCTGCCGTCAGCGCTTCATCGACCCGAAGAACTCGTCGTTGGACTTGGTGTTCTTCATCTTGTCCAGCAGGAACTCCATCGCCGCGATCTCGTCCATCGGATGCAGCAGCTTGCGCAGGATCCAGATCTTCTGCAGCAGCTCCGGCTCGATCAGCAGGTCTTCGCGACGGGTGCCGGAACGGTTGATGTCGATCGCCGGGTACACGCGCTTTTCGGCGATCCGGCGGTTCAGGTGCACTTCGCTGTTGCCGGTGCCCTTGAACTCTTCGTAGATCACCTCGTCCATCTTGCTGCCGGTTTCCACCAGCGCCGTGGCGATGATGGTCAGCGAGCCGCCTTCTTCGACATTGCGCGCCGCGCCGAAGAAACGCTTCGGGCGGTGCAGCGCATTGGCGTCCACGCCGCCGCTGAGCACCTTGCCGGAGGACGGCACCACGTTGTTGTAGGCGCGGGCCAGGCGGGTGATCGAGTCGAGCAGGATCACCACGTCCTTCTTGTGTTCGACCAGGCGCTTGGCGCGCTCGATCACCATTTCGGCGACCTGCACGTGGCGCGCGGCCGGCTCGTCGAAGGTGGAGGAGATGACCTCGCCGCGCACGGTGCGCTGCATTTCGGTCACTTCTTCCGGCCGCTCGTCGATCAGCAGCACGATCATGTGCACGTCGGGATGGTTGGTGGTGATCGCCGTGGCCACCTGCTGCATCAGCATGGTCTTGCCGGCCTTGGGCGGGGACACGATCAGCGCGCGCTGACCCTTGCCCTGCGGCGCCATCAGATCGAGGATGCGCCCGGAGATGTCTTCCGAGGAACCGTTGCCGCGTTCAAGGGTGAAGCGCTTGCGCGGGAACAGCGCGGTCAGGTTCTCGAACAGCACCTTGTTCTTGCTCGCTTCCAGCGGCTCGCCGTTGATCGTGTCGACGATCGACAGCGCGAAGTAGCGTTCGCCGTCCTTCGGGAAGCGGATGCGGCCGGACAGGTGGTCGCCGGTGCGCAGGTTGAAGCGGCGGATCTGGCTGGGCGAGATGTAGGTGTCGTCCGGGCCGGCCAGGTAGCTGGCCTCGGCCGCGCGCAGGAAGCCGAAGCCGTCCGGCAGGATTTCCAGCACGCCGTCGGCGGCGACGCCTTCGCCGTGGCGGGTCAGCACCTTCAGCAGCGCGAAGATCACGTCCTGCTTGCGCGCGCGGGCCACGCCGTCCTGGATGTTGAGCTGCTCGGCCATGTCCAGCAGCTTCTGCGCCGGCATCCGCTTCAGGTCGCTCAGCGAGTAGATCGGGAAGCCTTCCGGCACGTTGGCGTGCGGACGCGGCACGAACACTTCGTTGGCGCCGGTGTCGCTGGGCAGACCGTTGTCCGGGAAGCGACCGCCGCCACCACCGCCACCACCGCCACCACTGCGATCGCGGCGATTGCGGAAGCGGTCGCGGCGATTGCCCTGCTGGTTGTTCTGGTTGTTCTGGTTCTGCGGATTCTGGTTGTTGAAGCGCGGGTTGCCGCCTTCGCGCGGCTCGCCGCCGTCGTTCTGGTTGCCGCCGCCCTGGCCCTGGGCGTAGCCGCCGGAAGCGGGAGCGGGCTGGGACTGAGGCTGCTGCGACGCGGCCTGCGCGTGCTCCTGCGGCGCGGCGCGTTCCTGCTGGGGTGCGGCGCGGGGCGCGTCGGCCTGAGCCGGTGCCGGGTTCAGCGGCAGGTTCGGCTGCGCAGGCGCGCCATGCTCTGCTCCGCCTTCAGCGCCGGTGACGGGCTTGCCGACACGCGGCTTGCGCGCGCGCTTCTCGGCGGGGGCATCGACGCTCCCGGGTTCGGTGATGGTGTGATCGGACAAGTGGTGATTCCTCGCTATGAGTGCGAGCGCCCAGCGTGGGGGCAAACGGGTTGGGAAGGGGTCTAGAAGAGAATCTTCCAGAGGGGGTGCGGTGCGCGAATGCCACCGGATGTACTGACACTATCATCGCCGCGCAACCACGGCAAGCACGCGTTACCGGGCGATTCAGCCGGCCGGCAGCGAAGCCGCGGGCCGTTACCACAGCGGCCGCTCCGCTCCGGAACGGCCAGCGACGGACTCAGGCCGCCGCGCCGCCCAGGGTCTTGTCGATCATCTGGGTCAGCTGGCCCTTGCCGACCGCGCCGATCTGGGTGGCCTGGACCTTGCCATCCTTGAACAGCAGCAGCATCGGGATCGAGCGCACGTGGTACTTGATCGCGGTGGCGCGGTTCTCGTCCACGTTGACCTTGGCCACCTTGAGCTTGCCGTCGTAGGCGTCGGCCAGGTCGTCCAGCACCGGGGCGATCATCTTGCACGGCCCGCACCATTCCGCCCAGAAGTCCACCAGGACAGGCTCGCCGGACTGCAGCACGGCGGTATCGAAATCGGCGTCGCCGACGTGTAGGACCTTATCGCTCACTTGGGGGTATCTCCTGGGCCAATGCGACCGGCCGGACCGGGTGGCCGCCGCATTGCGGTAAACTGGGGCATTGCGCGGCGAAATCAAGGGATTCCCCCTGTCGCGCGACCCGGCATGTGAAGTCGCCAGTGTGCGACGCTGCCGGGGCCGATGCAAGCCGCGACCTTACGCTTCGGGCGGGGTGGCCTGACGAAGATGGAATGATGAGCGACAAACCCCTGACCGATGTGACTTTTTCCGCGTTCGAGCTGCAACCGGCGCTGCTGGCCGGCCTCGAAGGCGCCGGCTTCACCCGCTGCACGCCGATCCAGGCGCTGACCCTGCCGGTGGCCCTGCCGGGCCGCGACGTGGCCGGCCAGGCCCAGACCGGCACCGGCAAGACCCTGGCGTTCCTGGTGACGGTGATGAACCGCCTGCTCAGCCGCCCGGCGCTGGCCGACCGCAAGCCCGAGGATCCGCGCGCGCTGATCCTGGCCCCGACCCGCGAACTGGCGATCCAGATCCACAAGGACGCGGTCAAGTTCGGCGCCGACCTGGGCCTGCGCTTCGCCCTGGTCTACGGCGGCGTGGACTACGACAAGCAGCGCGAACTGCTGCAGCAGGGCGTGGACGTGATCATCGCCACCCCGGGCCGGCTGATCGACTACGTCAAGCAACACAAAGTGGTGTCGCTGCACGCCTGCGAGATCTGCGTGCTCGACGAAGCCGACCGCATGTTCGACCTGGGCTTCATCAAGGACATCCGCTTCCTGCTGCGGCGCATGCCCGAGCGCGGCACCCGGCAGACCCTGCTGTTCTCGGCCACGCTCAGTCACCGCGTGCTGGAGCTGGCCTACGAGCACATGAACGAGCCGGAAAAGCTCGTGGTCGAGACCGAGAGCATCACCGCCGCGCGTGTGCGCCAGCGCATCTACTTCCCCTCCGATGAGGAGAAGCTGACCCTGCTGCTGGGCCTGCTGTCGCGCAGCGAGGGCGCGCGCACCATGGTGTTCGTCAACACCAAGGCCTTCGTCGAGCGCGTGGCGCGTTCGCTGGAGCGCAATGGCTACCGGGTCGGCGTGCTGTCCGGCGACGTGCCGCAGAAGAAGCGCGAGACCCTGCTCAACCGCTTCCAGAAGGGCCAGCTGGAGATCCTGGTCGCCACCGACGTGGCCGCGCGCGGCCTGCACATCGACGGCGTCAAGTACGTCTACAACTACGACCTGCCGTTCGACGCCGAGGACTACGTGCACCGTATCGGCCGCACCGCGCGGCTGGGCGAGGAGGGCGATGCGATCAGCTTCGCCTGCGAGCGCTACGCGATGAGCCTGCCGGATATCGAGGCCTACATCGAGCAGAAGATCCCGGTCGAGCCGGTCACCGCCGAATTGCTGATGGCGCTGCCGCGCACCCCGCGCGCGGTGGTCGAGGGCGACGTGGTCGAGGTCGATGCGGATGCCGACGAGAGCATCGGCGACATCTTCCGCGAGGCGCGTGCGCAGCGCGAGGCCGACGAGCAGCGGCGCGGCGGCGGCAGCCGCGGCAAGCCCGGCGCTGGCCGTGGCGGCCCCGGCGGCGGTGCCGGCGGCCGGGGCGAAGCGCGCGCTGCCGACGGCAAGCCGCGGCGCCCGCGCACCCCGCGTCCGGCCGACGCCGAGGCCGGGGCAGCGACCGCAGCTGTCGCCGACGCGCCCGCGGCGGCGGTCGCCACCGAAGCCGCGCCAGCGGTCGCGGCGCCCACGCCCAGGCCTGCCCGCGCGGCCGCCGAAGGCGCGCCTGCGGTGGATGGCGAGCGCGCGCCGCGCAAGCGCCGGCGTCGCCGCGGCGGGCGTCCGCTGGAAGGTGCCGAAGGCGCCGAGGGCGCTGCCGCCGTCGCGAGCAGCGATGCGCCGACCAAGCCGGTGCAGGTCAGGGCCGCGCGCCAGGGCGAGCGTGCTGCCGCGCCGGCCGCCGCAGCGAACGATTCGTTCCTGACCCGCCTCGGCCGCAAGCTGCGTTCGCTGGTCTCCAGCTCCTGAACCGGCGCTCCACCGTTCGCGGCGCGCGCACGGTGGACGAAAACCCGGGCCGCTCCGGCATAATCGCCGGATGAGCGTTCTGCGGTTCGACAATGTCAGCAAACAGTACGCCGGTGGCCATGAGGCCCTGGTGGATGTCAGCTTCCAGGTGGAGGAGGGCGAGATGCTGTTCGTCACCGGCCATTCCGGGGCGGGCAAGAGCACCTTGCTCAAATTGATCCATCTCAGCGAGCGTCCGTCGCGCGGGGCGGTGCTGTTCGGCGAGCGCAACCTGCTGAAGGTGCGCGGGCGGCGCGTGCCGCTGCACCGGCGCGAGGTCGGCGTCGTCTACCAGGACCACCGCCTGCTGATGGACCGCAGCATCGCCGAGAACGTGGCGCTGCCGCTGATCCTGCGCGGCACCCGCCGCGCCGAGATCGGCAAGCGCGTGCGCTCTGTGCTGGAGCGGATGGGCCTGGGCCATCGCGAGAAGGCGCTGCCGTCGCAGCTGTCGGCCGGCGAGCAGCAACGCGTCGGCATCGCCCGGGCGATGGTCGCCGAGCCGCGCCTGCTGGTCGCCGACGAGCCGACCGGCAACCTCGACCCGACCCTGGCCGCCGAGATCATGCAGCTGTTCGCCGAATTGCCGGCGCGCGGCACCAGCGTGCTGGTGGTCAGCCACGACCTGGCGCTGCTCAAGCAGATGCGCAAGCGCGTGCTGATCCTGGACCACGGCCGCCTGGCCGACGACATCTCTCCGCAGGACCTGGCCGAATGAGCGCACGCACTGCCGGCGGCGGCGCCGCGCCCTCGCGCCTGGGCGTATGGTGGGACCACCACCTGCACAGCATCGTCTACAGCCTCGGCCGGGCCATGCGCAAGCCGTGGGCGACGTTGCTGACCATGGCGGTGATGGCGCTGGCCCTGGCGTTGCCGCTGGGGCTGTCGATCGCGCTGGACAACCTCAAGCAGTTCGCCGGCAACGTGCAGCAGTCGCGCGACATCAATGTGTTCCTGAAGACCGGCGTCGATGCCGCCGCGGCCAACGCCCTGGCGACGACCCTGCGCGGCCGTGCCGACGTCGCCGCAGTGGCGCTGCGCACGCCCGAGCAGGGCATGGCCGAGCTGCGCGACAGCGCCGGGCTGGGCGAGGCGCTGGACGCGCTCGACGACAACCCGCTGCCGACGCTGCTGATCGTCACCCCGGCCGCGGCCGAGGATGCGCCGCTGGCGGCGGCGCTGAGCGCGCTGCCGCAGGCCGACCTGGTCCAGCACGACGCGCTGTGGCGCAAGCGCCTGGACGGCTGGCTGCGCTTCGGCGAGCGCCTGGTGCAGGTGCTGTCGGTGCTGCTCGGTGCCGGCGCGGCGCTGGTGGTCGGCAACACCGTGCGCCTGGACATCCAGTCGCGGCGCGAGGAAATCGGCGTGCTGCAGTTGCTCGGCGCCAGCGACGGCTTCATCCGCCGTCCGTTCCTGTACCTGGGTGCCTGGTACGGCTTCGGCGCCGGGGTGCTGGCGCTGGGCCTGATCGCTGGGTCCGGGCTGGCGCTGGGGCCGCCGCTGGCGGAACTGGCCGACAGCTACGGCAGCCATTTCGCGCTGCACGGGCTGGACGCGCTGCACTCGGCGTTGGTGCTGCTCGGCACCCTGCTGCTGGGCTGGCTCGGCGCCTGGCTGGTGACCGGCCACTTCCTGCGCCAGACGCGTCCTACCGATACTTGAGGCGCGCATGTCCCGGCACGAGCTCAAGCACCTGATCAGCGACGCACCGCGGGTGATGGTCGTGGACGGCTCCAAGCTGGTGCGCAAGCTGATCGCCGATGTGCTGCACCGCGAACTGCCGGACGTGGAAGTGGTCGGCTGCGCCAGCATCGCCGAGGCGCGCGCCGCGCTGGAGGCCGGCCCGGTGAACCTGGTCACCACCTCGCTGGCGCTGCCCGACGGCGACGGCTTGGCCCTGGCACGCAGCGTGCGCGAGGCCGCGGGCCAGGCCTACGTGCCGGTGATCGTGGTCTCCGGCGACGCGCAGCAGCATCTGGTCGAACGCCGCTTCACCGAATACGTCACCGACTATTTCGACAAGGCGCTGGGCCATGAGGCGCTGGCGACCTTCATCCGCGGCTACGTACAGCCGCAGCCGGTGGTCGGCGCCACCATCCTCTACGTCGAGGACAGCCGGGTGGTGGCAGAGGCGACCAAGCGCATGCTCGAGCGCCAGGAACTGCACGTGGTGCACGTGCTGACCGCCGAGGACGCGTTCGCGCTGCTCACCGCCGAATCGCTGGGCCGCACCACCCGCCGCATCGACCTGGTGCTGACCGACGTCACCCTGAAGGGCGAACTCAACGGCCGCGACGTGGTGCAGCGCATCCGCATCGACTTCGCCTACGGCAAGCGGCGCATGCCGGTGCTGGTGATGACCGGCGACAGCAACCCGCACAACCAGTCCGAGTTGCTGCGCGCCGGCGCCAACGACCTGGTGCAAAAGCCGATCGAGGAGCGCCTGCTGGTCACCAAGGTGCTGTTCCAGCTGCGCCTGGCCAAGCTCAGCGACAATGCCGTGACCTTCTGACCGACACCTCCACCGACCCTGCATGCGTAGCGAAGACGACACCCGGATCCAGCTGGAACCCTCCTGGAAGGCGCAGATCGGCGACTGGCTGCTGCGCCCGGAAATGCGCGAACTGGCCGCGTTCCTGCGCCAGCGCAAGGCGGCCGGCGCACGCGTGTTCCCGCCCGGGCGGCAGATCTTCGCCGCGTTCGACGCGACCCCGTTCGACCGGGTCGAAGTGGTGATCCTCGGCCAGGATCCGTACCACGGCTACGGCCAGGCGCACGGGCTGTGCTTCTCGGTGCTGCCCGGAGTGCCGGTGCCGCCGTCGCTGCTGAACATCTACAAGGAGATCGAGGACGACCTGGGCATCCGCCGTCCCGATCACGGCTGCCTGCTGCCGTGGGCGCAGCGCGGCGTGCTGCTGCTCAATGCGGTGCTCACGGTCGAGGAAGGGCGCGCCGGCGCGCACCAGGGCAAGGGCTGGGAGGGCTTTACCGACCATGTGGTGGACACCCTGAACCGCGAGCGCGAAGGCCTGGTCTTCCTGCTGTGGGGCAGCTATGCCCAGGCCAAGGGCAAGGTCATCGACACCCGCCGCCACCGCGTGTTGAAGGCGCCGCATCCCTCGCCGCTGTCGGCGCACCGCGGCTTCCTGGGCTGCAAGCATTTCTCCGCGGCCAACGACTACCTGCGCCGCCGCGGCGCCGCGCCGATCGACTGGAGCCTGCCGCCGCGCGCGGCGCTGGACGCGGCGGCGGGCGGCGGCTGAACCGTGGTTCGACGGCGATGCCCGAGGTGCGCCGCGTGTACGCAAATTTCGCAGGAGCGGTGCTAGTTTTGGCGCTCGTAACCGGTTACGCCTGCCTTGCCCAGTGTTCCAATGGCTTCCGTCACAGTCCGTTTCCTGAGTCGAATGTTGCATAAACAGAACGCAGGAACTTTTTACTGTACCCAGCAGTCTAGTTAGTTGACTGCTAAGATGAGCCCTATGAGCCAGACCATCCCTGCCACCGCGCTGGTGGCCAACAATCTTCCGATCCCCAGTCCGCTCGGTTCGCTGGATGCCTATATCGGCGCCGTGCATCAGATTCCGGTGCTGACCTCCGAAGAGGAGCGCGCGCTGGCGGTGCGTTATCGCGACCAGGAAGACCTGGACGCGGCGCGCGAACTGGTCCATTCGCATCTGCGCTTCGTGGTCCACGTGGCCCGCGGCTACAACGGCTACGGCCTGCCGCTGGGCGACCTGATCCAGGAAGGCAACATCGGCCTGATGAAGGCGGTCAAGCGCTTCGACCCGGAAATGGGCGTACGCCTGGTCAGCTTCGCGGTGCACTGGATCCGTGCCGAAATGCATGAGTACATTCTGAAGAACTGGCGCATCGTCAAGGTCGCCACGACCAAAGCGCAGCGCAAGCTGTTCTTCAACCTGCGCAAGTCCAAGACCCGCCTGGGCTGGATGAACGCGGCGGAAGTGACCGCGGTCGCCAAGGATCTCAATGTGTCCGAACGCGAGGTGCTGGAGATGGAGTCGCGCCTGTCCGGCCGCGACATCGGCTTCGATGCGCCGTCCGACGACGACGACGACCACGCGCCGCCGTCGCCGGCCGCCTACCTGATGGCCGCCGAGGAAGATCCCTCGCAGGCCTACGAGCGCGCCGACAGCGAGGGCAACCAGCTGCAGCTGCTGCGCGAAGGCCTGGCCGAACTGGATGCGCGTTCGCGCGACATCATCAAGCGCCGCTGGCTGGATGCCGACAGCAAGATCACGCTGCAGGAGCTGGCCGACGAGTACGGCGTGTCCGCCGAGCGCATCCGCCAGATCGAAGCCAACGCGCTGAAGAAGATGAAGGCGTTGTTCGTGGCGTAAGGGTTGCGTAGTTGCGGACGATCCATCCGCCAAGCAGAAAGGCCCGGTTTTCCGGGCCTTTTTCGTTGCGCAAGACGCGTGGAAACCGGCATGCCGCCCGCGGTGCAGACGCGCGTGTTGCCGGTCACGGCTCCCGCGGTGGCCGCGCCACCGGCAGGTGCCAGCCGTAGCGGATCGCCATGAAGCGCAGGCCGAAACACAGCGTGGCGCCGATCGCCAATCCTCACGGCTGCGGCAGGTGCAGCGCATGCGCTGCGGCGACCACGCCGCCGCCGAGCAAGGCCGCCACCGCGTACAGCTCGGCCTGCAGCACCACCGGCGTGCGCGCCACCAGCAGGTCGCGCACGATGCCGCCGCCGATGCCGCTGAGCATGCCGAGCAGGGTCGCGCTGAGCGGGCCCAGGCCGAACGCCAGCGCCTTGCTGGTGCCGTACACCGCGAACAGCGCCAGGCCGAGCGCGTCGAAGAGTTGCACCGGGTTGCGCAGGCGCTCGACCGTGTTGTGGCTGTAGAAGGTCAGCAGCCCGGCCAGGCAGGCGACGCCCAGGTAGTGCGCATCGCCGAGCGCGGCCGGCGGGGTGGCGCCGATCAGCACGTCGCGGGCGATGCCGCCGGACACCGCGGCCGCGCACGACAGCACCAGCACGCCGAACAGGTCCAGGCGGTGGCGCACGCCGACGGTGGCGCCGCTGATCGCGAACACGAAGGTGCCGAGCAGGTCGAGCAGGAACAGGAAGGTCGCCAAGAGGGCACTGCACAGTGGCAAAGGGCGGCCAGGATCGCAGCCGCGCCCCAGGGGTGTCACGCGTCCGGCGGCGGCGCGGGCGCGCCCTGGCGCGCGTCGTCGCCGAGGATGATGCGCGCCGCGCGCTGGTAGCTCCAGTACGCCCAGGCCCAGTTGAGCAGCACCACCAGGCGGTTGCGGAAGCCGATCAGGAAGAACACGTGCGCGGCCAGCCAGAACCACCAGGCCAGCAGGCCGGACAGCTGCAGCCGGCCCAGGTGCACGATCGCGGCCATGCGCCCGATGGTGGCCAGGTTGCCGTAGTCGGCATAGCGGAACGGTGCGTCGCCGGCTTCGCCGCGCAGCCGTTTCGCCAGGTTTTCGGCGACGTGCCGGCCCATCTGCTTGGCCGCCGGCGCCACCCCGGGTACCGGCTTGCCGTCGGCCTGCTGCAGCGCGGCCAGGTCGCCGGCGACGAACACTTCCGGATGCCCGGGGATGCTCAGGTCCGGCTGCACCTGCACCCGGCCGCTGCGGTCCAGCGGCACGTCCAGGGTCCGCGCCAGCGGCGAGGCGGCCACGCCGGCGGCCCAGACCACGGTGCGCGCGGGCACGAAGGTGCTGCCCAGGCGGTAGCCGCTGGCGTCGATGTCGGCCACCGGCACGCCGGTCAGCACCTCCACGCCGAGCTTTTCCAGTTGTTTCTGCGCCTTGGCCGACAGCCGTTCCGGGAACGAGGCGAGCACGCGCGGGCCGGCTTCGATCAGCCGCACCCTGGCCTCGGCGGGATCGATGCGGCGGAATTCGTGCTTGAGCGTATGCCGCGCGATCTCGGCCAGTGTGCCGGCCAGTTCCACCCCGGTCGGGCCGCCGCCGACGATGGCGAAGCTGAGCCAGGCCGCACGCGCGGCCGGGTCGCTCTCGGCTTCGGCGCGTTCGAACGCCAGCAGCAGGTGGCGGCGCAGGTGCAGCGCGTCGTCCAGGGTCTTCAGCCCGGGCGCGTGCCTGGCCCATTCGTCGTGGCCGAAGTAGGCATGGGTGGCGCCGGTGGCGACCAGCAGGTAGTCGTAGTCCAGCGTCTCGCCGCCGGCCAAGTGCACCTGCCGCGCCTGCTTGTCCAGGCGCAGCACTTCGCCCAGGCGCACTTCCACGTTGCCCTGCTTGCGCAGGATCTGGCGCAGCGGCGCGGCGATGTCCGGCGACGACAGGCCGGCGGTGGCGACCTGGTACAGCAGCGGCTGGAACAGGTGGTGGTTGCGGCGGTCGATCAGGGTGATGCGCAGCGGCGCCTTGGCCAGCGCGCGCGTGGCCCACAACCCGGCGAAACCGCCGCCGATCACGATCAGGTGCGGCACGTGCGGGTCAGCCATGCAGGACTCCAGGGGGACGCAAAGACGAGGCGCAAGCGGCTGTCGCGACGCTGGCGCCGGCCGCGGACGCCGCCCCCACCCGGTGCAGCGCGGCGCCGTGATGCAGGCAGCGGTCGCGGCGCCGTGCAGGAACTGGGGGCTGGAACGGCATGGCTCCTATAGTAGCGCGATGGCAGGCGCCGGCAGGGATGCGGAGCGCGCGCGGGAATACGCGCGACAGCGACGGAGCGGCCGCTTGTTTCGCCCGCCGCGGCGGCGCCGTCGCGCCTGGGCGGCCTGCGGTTGGCGTTGGCGTTGGCGCTGGGCAAGCCGGTGATCGCCACCGCCGCCTGCGGCCTCGGCGCGGATGCCGGCGCGTGGCGCTGCGTGGAAGCAGGCGATGCGGACGCGTTGCGCGCGCAGCTGCTGGAAGCGCTGGCCATGCCGCGCTGAGAACGCGCCCGGCTCAGTACAGATCCTGCGGATCCACATCCAGCGACCAGCGCACCCGCCGCGCCTGCGGCAGCGCGTAGATCGCCGGCACCGCCGCGTCCAGCACCGCATGCAGCGCGCGCCGCGTTGGCGCCGACAACAGCAACTGGGTGCGCTGGAAACCGGCGCGGCGCGGCATCGGCGCCGGCATCGGCCCGAAGCGCTGCACGTCGGCCTGCTCCGGCAGCAGCGCGCGCACCGCGCTGAGGAAGGCGTTGGCGTGTTCGACCTGCTTGGCCTCGGCGCGCAGCAGCGCCAGGTACGCGAACGGCGGGAAGCCGGCCGCTTCGCGCTGCGCCAGTTCGGCCTCGGCGAAGGCGTGGTAGCCGCCGTGCACCAGGGTCTCCAGCAGCGCATGGCCGGGATGGTGAGTCTGCAGCCACACCTCGCCCGGGCGCGCGGCGCGGCCGGCGCGGCCGGCGACCTGGATCAGCTGCTGCGCCAGTTTCTCGCTGGCGCGGAAGTCGGCCGAGAACAGGCCTTCGTCGATGCCGACCACCACCACCCGGGTCAGCTGCGGCAGGTCGTGGCCCTTGGCCAGGATCTGCGTGCCGACCAGGATTCCCGGTGCGGTGCCGAGCGTGGCCAGCTGCGTCTCCAGCGCGTCGCGGCGCTGGGTGGTGCCGCGATCGATGCGCAGCACGGGGACGTCGGGGAAGGCCTGCAGCAGGCGTTCTTCCAGGCGCTCGGTGCCGATGCCCTGCGGCTGCAGCGCCAGGCTGCCGCAGTCCGGGCAGGCCAGCGGCGCCGGCTGGCGCGCGCCGCAGTGGTGGCATTGCAGGCGCCGGCCGCCGGCATGCACGGTCATCGGCGTGGCGTGCAGCGGGGTGCTGCAGCGCTGGCACGGCGCGGTCCAGCCGCAGTCGTGGCACAGCAGCACCGGCGCGTAGCCGCGGCGGTTCTTGAATACCAGCACCTGGCCGCCGTCGGCCAGCGCGCTGCCGATGCCGGCCAGCACCTCCGGCGACAGCCCGTCCTGCAGCGGCCGCTTGCGCACGTCGAGCACGCGCACCGTCGGCGGCCGCGCCGCGCCGGCGCGGCGGGTCAGGCGCAGGTGCGCGTAGCGGCCGCTGGCGGCGTTGTGCAGGCTTTCCAGCGACGGCGTGGCGCTGCCCAGCAGCACCGGCACGTCCAGCGCCTTGCCGCGCACCAGTGCGAAATCGCGGGCGTGGTAGCGGATCCCGTCCTGCTGCTTGTAGCTGCCATCGTGTTCCTCGTCGATCACGATCAGCCCGGCCTGCGGCAGCGGCACGAACACCGCCGAGCGGGTCCCGACCACCACCCGCGCCTCGCCGCGCCAGGCCGCGGCCCAGACCCGCGCGCGCTCGTTGTCGGTGAGTCCGGAATGCAGCGCGTGCACCGGCACGCCCAGGCGCGCGCGGAACCGCGCCAGGGTCTGCGGGGTCAGGCCGATCTCCGGCACCAGCACCAGCGCCTGGCGGCCGCGCGCCAGGCAGGCGGCGATGGCCTGCAGGTAGACCTCGGTCTTGCCGCTGCCGGTGACCCCGTCGAGCAGGAACGGGGCGAAGCCGGGCGCGGCCACGACCGCGTCGATCGCGACCTGCTGTTCGTCGTTCGGGCTGGGGCCGGGCTGCGGCTGCGGCGCCGCGCTGCTGGCCGGCACCGCGATGCGTTCGGCGAAGTCGCGCTTGGCCAGGCTGCGCGCGGCGCTGCGCCAGTCGTCCATGGCCTGGTCGAGCCGGTCTTCGTCCATGGGGCCGTCCGCCAGCAGGGCGGCGAAGCGGTGCGGGCGGGTGCCGGCGCGGGCGCGGTGGCTGGCGCCGGCCTCGGTCAGGCGCCAGGCCCAGGCGTGGGTGTCGGGCAGCGCCTCGCCGCGGCGCAGGGCCACCGGCAGCGCGGTCGCCAGCACTTCGCCCAGCGGCGCGTGGCTGTAGCGGGCCAGCCAGTGCAGCGAGTCGGCCAGCTCGCCATGCAGCAGCGGCACCGGGTCCAGCCAGGCCAGCGCCGTGCGCAGGCTCTCGCTGTCGGCGACCTGGCCGAGCGCGGCGACCACCCCGCTCAGCTCGCGGTTGCCGAACGGCACCCGCAGGCGGCGGCCGATGTCGCCGGCGCCGGCGGCGTCGCCGGGCGGCGGCAGGTAGTCGAACAGCTGCGGCAGCGGCAGCGGCAGGGCGACGCGGAGGGTGGCGGCAGGGGACGGCATCGGTCCTAGTTTAGCGGCCGGGGGACGGGGGCCAGGGCTCCCTCGGCGGGGGCGGCGAGGAGCGCCAGTTGCGGGCGATAGCTGTTCGAAAAGTGATAAACAAGTCGTAAATAGCTGCCCCGCTTGGAGAATCGATTTTATCCACACCCGCTGTGGATAAAGCTGTGCATGAAAGGGATGCTCCACGCCGTGAAGACGGATTCACAAGCCTCTGCCACAAGTTGGACAAAAAAGCGCCACTCCAATAAATGCATTTAATAACAGTCACTTAGCCGTGAAACATGGCTGCAACATGATTTTGCGGGGGCTTGACAGGAGGCGTTGGACGTCCCTGCCGCTGCTTGTGCACAACCCGCCGCCGCGATCTGCCCGGCTGGCGCCTGAAGCAGCCGATCGGCGCGCCGTTGTCAAGCGCGCGGCGCGGCGGCGGCCTCGCTATCATCGCGCCGATGATGGAGTTCCGATGACCGCCGCGCCCCCCTCCGACGGCGCGGTCGCACCCCCCGCCCTGGCCGCCTTCCTGCGCGGCATCGAACGCCGTGCCGCGGTGCTGGCCGAGTTGCAGAGCGGCAGCGTCGAGCGCGGCGCGCCGGCGCTGGCCGCGGCGATGCGCGCGTTCCGCAGCCATGCCGCGACCCTGCCGATGGCCGACTGGCCGCTGCACTTCTGGAAACTGCTCGCGGCCGTCCCGTCGCTGCGCCAGATCGTGACCGCCGCCCGCAGCGGCTGGCCGCTGCCGCTGGCGCACCTGGGCAAGCTGACCGCCGCCGACCGCCTGGCGCTGCTGCTGCGGATCGTGGCCGGGCTGGACGAGCCGACCGCGGCGCAGGTGTTGAATCAGTCCACCCAGGATTACCAGCAGGCCAGGATTACCAGCAGGCGTTGGCGCGGGCCTGCCCGCGCGATGTCGGCGGGCAGCCGGATGCCGCCGGCTGGCGCGCGCTGGCCGACGCCGCGCAGCAGCATCTGCGCGAGCTGCCGCCGGAGCGGCTGCAGGCGCTGGCGCAGTTGCGCGATGCGGCCATCGCCGCTGCGCCGCCCACGCCGGCGCCCGCACCCACACCGGCGGCGCCGACGCCGGTGCGTCCGCGCCGGCGTAGCGGCGGGCGCGGCCCGACCCGTGCGCGCCTGGCCGCGGCGGTGAGCGTGGTCGTGGTCCTGGCCATGCTCGGCACCTGGTGGTGGGGGCGCATGCCGTCGCGGCCCGCCGCGGCGGGCGCCGGTTCGGGCCTGGCGCTGGGCGCTGCCGGGCCGGTGCAGGTGGAGGAACTGCCGGCCGAGTCGGAGACGCGCAGCGCGCCGCCGCTGCCGGCCGCTGCGCCGGCAGCGCTGCCGGAGCCGGCGGTCTACGACCTGGATTTCTTCGCGTGGTATGCGGCGGGCGCGCCGCCGGCCCGGATCGAGCGCAGTGCGCCGAGCGCGGAGGAGGCCGCCGACGCCGCCGCCGCGCAACCGGCCAGTGGCGTTGCCACCGCGCCGGCACAGGCCGCCGCGACCGACCCGCCGCCGGCGTTGACCCCGGCGCAGTTGCGCGAGCGCCAGGCCGCCTGGGAGGCGCTGGGCGCCACGGTGCAGGCGCGCCTGCGCCAGGTGGCCAGCGCCTTCGCCGGCTTGCCGGTGGAGCAGCAGCACACGCTGCGCGCGCAATTCGCCGCGCTGGATGCGCTGGAACGCCACGGTTGGTTGCTGGGACCGGAACTGGGCAGCGAGTACTGGGCGCTGCAGCCGCTGTTCGGCTACGTGCCCGACGCGCAGCGTGCGGCGCTGCTCGGCCTGCTGCGCACGCTGCCGGCCGAACAACGCGAGCACCTGGCGCTGTTGGCGCAGCGCACCCCGCCGCAGGAGCGCGCGACGCTGCGCCGCGAGTTGCTGGCGCAGGGCGCGGACACGCGCGCGGCCTGGCTGCGCCAACGCGCCGCACGCTGAGCGCAGCGTCTCCGCTCTCCGAGTCCTGCGTCCCGCGTCCCGCGTCCCAAAGCCTGCGCCGACCAGCCGCGCAGGGTAAAATGCCGCCCCTCCGCCACCCGGCGCCGGCGCTTTCCTGACGCGGCCGCAGTCGGCGGAATCGCCAGAGTCTTGCAATGTCTTCGTCCTCCACCCCGGCCTCGGTCCGGGGCCGCGAACTGCGCAGCACCGCGCAGCTCGCCCTGCCGCTGGTCCTGGGGCATATCTCCGCCGGCCTGATCAGCTTCGTCGACAACGTGATCGCCGGCCACCATGGCACCCGCACGCTGGCCTCGGTGACGGTCGGCACCGCGCTGTTGTGGCTGCCGATGATGATTCCGATCGGCACCCTGATCGCGTTGACCGCGTCGGTGTCGCAGCTCGACGGCGGCAAGCGCCACGCGCAGATCGGGCCGATGTTCCGCCAGGCGCTGTGGTTGTCGCTGGGCCTGGGCGTGCTGATGTTCGCGTTCCTGAGCGTGATGCCGAGGGCGTTGCCGCAACTGGGCATCGCCGCGGAGATCGTGCCCGGCGCGCGCGATTTCCTGCATGCGATCCGCTGGGGCGTGCCGGCGATGGTGCTGTACTTCTGCATGCGCTATCTCAGCGAGGGCATGCACTGGACGCTGCCGACCATGCTGCTCGGCTTCGGCGGGCTGCTGGTGCTGGCGCCGCTGGGCTACGTGCTGACCTTCGGCCTGTTCGGGCTGCGCGCGCGCGGCGCCGGCGGGCTGGGCATGGCCTCGGCGATCATGATGTGGCTGCAGGCGCTGTGTTTCGCCATCTATCTGGCGCGTTCCAGGCGCTTCGCACCGTTGCGCCTGTTCGCGAGCTTCGAGGCGCCGGACCTGCGCGCGATCGGCGGGTTGCTGAAGACCGGGTTGCCGATCGGCATCACCATCCTGATGGAGGGCGGACTGTTCATCGTCACCGCCTTGCTGATCGCGCGGCTGGGCGAGGTGCCGGCGGCCGCGCACCAGATCGCGATCAACGTGGCGCAGCTGTGCTTCATGGTGCCGATGGGCGTGGCCGAGGCGACCACGGTGCGGGTCGGGCGCGCGGCCGGCGGCGGCGATGCGGTCGGCGTGCGCGGCGCGGCCTGGGCCGGCTATACCATCGTGCTCGGCACCCAGGTGTTGTCGGCGCTGGTGCTGCTGTTCGGCCACGACGCCATCGTCGGCGTCTACACCCGCGATATCGCGGTGGCCGGGCTGGCGTCCACGCTGCTGCTGTACGCGGCCGCATTCCAGTTCCCCGACGGGGTGCAGGTGCTGTCGGCCGGCGCGCTGCGCGGGCTCAACGACACCCGCGTGCCGATGCTGCTCGCCCTGTGCTCCTACTGGGGCCTGGGCATGCCGCTGGGCGCCGGGCTCGGCCTGTGGCTGGGCTGGGGACCGCAGGGCATGTGGATCGGGCTGATCCTGGGCCTGGCCGCGGCCGCGGTGATGATGGCCGCGCGCTTCCGGCTCAGCAGCGGGCGCCTGCTCGCCGCCGCGGCGTCCTGACCCCTGACTTCAGGCGCATGTGCGGCGCCGGCACAGCCGGTATGCTGCACGCGCGCAAGACCATCCTTCCGGAGTTTTTCCATGAACCAACCCGTGCGTCGCAGCCCCATCGCCAGCTTCTTCGTTGGCCTATGGGATGTGATGAACTTCACTCGCCGGCTGATCCTGAACCTGGTGTTCTTCGGCTTCCTGCTGCTGCTCCTGCTGGCGATCGTGTTCGCGATGGCGCGCGGCGACGGCGCCAAGGCGCTGCGCGACCGCACCACGCTGCTGATCGCGCCGGAAGGCACCCTGGTCGAGCAGTTCAGCGCCGATCCGGTCAGCCGCGCGCTGACCAAGGCGATGGGCGACAAGGGCGCCGAGGAGATCCAGCTGCGCGACCTGATCCGCGCGCTGGAAGCGGCCAAGACCGATCCGAAGATCGAGCGCGTGGCGCTGCGCCTGGACAAGCTGCAGCCCAGCGGCTTCGCCTCGATGCGCGAAGTGTCCGCAGCGCTGCAGGACCTGCGCGCTTCCGGCAAGCAGGTCGTGGCCTACAGCGACAGCCTGAGCCAGGCGCAGTACCTGTTGGCCGCACAGGCCAACGAGGTCTACCTGGACCCGATGGGTTCGGTGGTGCTGGAAGGCCTGGGCCGTTACCGCCAGTACTTCCGCGAAGGCCTGCAGGACAAGCTCGGCGTGGACGTGCACCTGTTCAAGGTCGGCGAGTTCAAGTCCGCGGCCGAACCGTACGTGCTCGACGCGGCCTCGCCGGCGTCCAAGGAAGCCGACCTGTTCTGGATGAACGACGTGTGGCAGCGCTATGTGGCCGACATCGCCAAGGCGCGCAAGCTGGCGCCCGAGCAGATCTCTGCCGGCATCGACACGATGCCCGAAGGCATCGCCGCGGCCGGCGGCGACATGGCCAAGTTCGCGCTGCAGCAGAAGCTGGTGGACGGCCTGAAGACCCGCGAGGAGGTCGAGGAACTGCTGACCAAGCGCGGCGTCGCCGACGACGATGCCGATACGGGCTTCCGTAATGTCAACCTGGATGCCTATCTGCAGCAGCTGGATCTGCGCCGTTCGCCGGTGGATTCGCGGCCGCAGGTGGCGGTGGTGGTGGCCGCGGGCGAGATCAGCGGCGGCGAGCAGCCGGCCGGGCGCATCGGCGGCGAATCGACCGCGGCGCTGCTGCGCGACGCGCGCGACGACGAGGCGGTCAAGGCGGTGGTGCTGCGCGTGGATTCGCCCGGCGGCGAAGTGTTCGCCTCCGAGCAGATCCGCCGCGAGGTGGTGGCACTGAAGGCGGCCGGCAAGCCGGTGGTGGTGTCGATGGGCGACCTGGCCGCCTCCGGCGGCTACTGGATCAGCATGAACGCCGATCGCATCTACGCCGACCCGTCGACGATCACCGGCTCGATCGGCATCTTCGGCATGATCCCCAACCTGACCCGCAGCCTGGACAAGATCGGCGTGCATACCGACGGCGTCGGCACCACCCGTTTCGCCGGGGCGTTCGACGTCACCCGGCCGATGGATCCGGTGGTCGGACAGGTGATCCAGTCGGTGATCAACAAGGGCTACGCCGACTTCACCGGCAAGGTCGCGCAGGCGCGCAACAAGCCGGTCGAGGCGGTCGACCAGGTCGCGCGCGGCCGCGTGTGGAGCGGTGCGCAGGCCAAGGAACGCGGCCTGGTGGACGCGTTCGGCGGCTTCAAGGACGCGGTGGCCGATGCCGCCGCGCGGGCCAAGCTGGGCGCGCGCGACAAGTACCGCGTGCGCTACATCGAGAAGCCGGCCACGCCGTTCGCGCAGTTCGTCAACGGGTTCGCCGGCAGCCGCATGGGCGCGTGGATGCTGGGCGACTCGGCACTGGCGCACGCCATGCTGGCGCGCAGCATGCCGGAGCTGGATACCCAGCTGCGCTTCGTGCAGGACGCCACCGACAAGCGCGACGGCACGCCGGTCAAGGCGCTGGCCTACTGCTTCTGCGGCTTCTGATGCAGGCCTGATGCATGCGCCTCCGCTACTGGCGGGTGCGCTGCAAGCAACGAACGACGCCGGCCGATGCCGGCGTTTTTCATTGCCCGGTGGCGGCGTCGATCGCGGCGTTCTGCGTGGCCGTGGCCTGCTCGGTCCCTGCCGCCGCTTGCTTGGCGCGCTCGAGCGGTTGCCCGATCGCCGTGCGCAGCGCGGCGGCCTGCGGTTCGGGCGGCTTGTCTGGCGGTTTCGGCGGTGCCGGCTTGCAGGCGGCCAGCGCGACCAGCAGCGACAGTCCCAACGTCATCAAGCGCAGTGAACCCGTCATGGCAGCGACCTCGTTGAGCGTGGGCGTTATCCTACGCCCACCCCGGTGCAGACAGGCAAGGCGATGCAGCAACGTTGGCGGCTGGACGGACAGACCGCATTGATCACCGGCGCCAGCGCCGGCATCGGCCTGGCGATCGCGCGCGAGCTGCTCGGCTTCGGCGCCGAGCTGATGCTGGTGGCGCGCGACATCGATGCGCTGGAAGCGGCGCGCGACGAACTGGCCGACGCCTATCCGGAGCGGCGCATCCTGGCGTTGGCCGCGGACGTGGCCGACGACGAGGACCGCCGCGAGATCCTGGACTGGGTCGAGGACCATGCCGACGGCCTGCACCTGCTGATCAACAACGCCGGCGGCAACCTGAGCAAGGCCGCGGTGGACTACACCGAAGACGAGTGGCGCAGCATCTTCGAGACCAACCTGTTCTCGGCGTTCGAACTGTCGCGCTATGCGCATCCGTTGCTGGCGCAGCACGCGGCCGCGGCGATCGTCAACGTCGGCAGCGTGTCCGGACTGACCCACGTGCGCAGCGGCGCGCCGTACGGCATGACCAAGGCCGCGCTGCACCAGCTGACCCGCAACCTGGCCGCCGAATGGGCCGAAGACGGGATCCGGGTCAATGCGGTGGCGCCGTGGTACATCCGTACCCGCCGCACGTCCGGGCCGCTGTCGGATCCGGACTACTACGAGCAGGTGATCGAGCGCACGCCGATGCGGCGGATCGGCGAGCCGGAGGAAGTGGCGGCCGCGGTCGGTTTCCTGTGCCTGCCGGCGGCCAGCTACATCACTGGCGAATGCATCGCGGTGGACGGCGGGTTTCTGCGTTACGGGTTCTAGGGCGCCGGTAGACTGCGAGTGCCGGCCAGGCCGTGTAGGAGCGGCTTCAGCCGCGACGTTTTGCTGACAATGCCTGTCGCGGCTGAAGCCGCTCCTACAGGGGCATGGTTGGATACAGGCAGGGCATGGTCGGATACACGGCCAGTGTCGGATCGAACATCCGCGGGGGCATGCCCCTAATCCGGCGCGCCGCAGCTGCTCGCCTGCAGCAATTGCTGGCGACGCAGGAATTCCTGCCGCAGTTGCTCGGTGTGTTCGGATGTGGCGAAACGCCAGTGCGTCTCGGCTTTGGCCACATAGGTCGTCCAGGCCTCGCAGGCGCCGGCCTCGGGCAGCGCCACGCAGCGGTCGCGAAGCACTTCGCAGGCGCTGCCGCCGGTCTTGTCGGGGCTGCCGTCCAGGCCCATGGTGCGCAAGGGAACGCAGCGCGGCGCGGGCTCGGCGACTTCGCCGATGTAGCGTTGCTGCTCATAGGTGGTGCAGGCGTATAGCGGCGGTGGCGGCAGCCTTGGCGCAGCGTCCGCCGGCGCTGTCTGCGGATCGGTCGAATTGGTCGAATTGGTCGAATCGGGCGGGGCGGCGACGGGCACTGCTGCGGGTACGAACGCCGGCGCTGCCTGCGCTGCGGCTGCCGCTGCGGCCGCTGGCGCGGCACCGGGTCCCGGTGCGGGCGCGCGGCCGACGCCCTGCATGATCTTCTTCTGCTGGCGCATGCCCTTGGGGCATGGCTGGTTCTGCACGGTCAGGTTGTCGTGCGCATCGGTGCAGCGATAGAACACCACCTGTTCTGCATGCGCGGCGCCGGCGCCGGCCAGCAGCGCGGCGAGGCAGAGCGCGCTGCGCATCTCAGCTGCCGCCGCAGTCGCGGTCCAGGCGCGCGTCGATGCCGCGCTGCTCGGTTTCCAGCGCGCGGCGATCGCTCTGCAGCGCGCTGTTGTAGCGGCGGATCAGTTCCCAGCGGCGGTCGGCCAGGCGCGCACACACTTCCTGCGCCGGCAGCGCGTTGCAGGTGTCGCGGATCAGCGTGCTGCCGGCCGGCACCACCACGCCGGCGCCTGGATACACCGGCTGCGGCGGGCGCGGGCGGCGGCCATCGCCGCCGCCATTGCCGTGGCGATGGCCGCCGCCGTCGCCGTCGCCACCGGCATAGCCGATGGCCCACAGCGGCACCCAGCGCGGATTGCCTTCGTTGTCGTCGCTGGTATAGCGCTGGCCCTCGCTGGTCACGCATTCGTACATCGGCTGCGGCGGCTGCACGGTCACGATGCGGATCTCGCGCTGCGGCAGCGGCGCTGGCGCTGCGGCGTCGCGCGCCGGATCGGTGCTGAGCGTGGTGGTCGGGCGTGGCGGCGGATCGCGCGGGCGCTGCATGTCCAGCACCTGCTGCTGGTGCGCGTTCTCGCAGGGCGCGTTCTGCAGGCTGACCGCGCCGGCGCTGCCGACGCAGCGGTAGATGCGCACCGACCCCTGCGCGCCATCGCTGCGGGTGGTTTGCCTGGTCTGCGCCCAGGCGCTGCCCGCCAGCGGCAGCAGCGCGGTCAGGAGCAGGGCAGGGCGGACGAGCGTGGGCATGCGCGCATCTTGCGCGCCTTCGCCGGCCAGGGAAAGCCGGAACCGCGTGGGATCGGCAACGCGCTCAGGCGCGCAGGATCTCGCCGCTGAGTGCATCGCGGATCGGGGTAGGCTGGGCCAGGCCGCCGGTCTGCCCATCGACCACGCCGTCGAGCGCAGCCAGCAGGTGCGGATCCAGTTCGCTGCGCTGCCGCGCCGGCGGCTCGCCGCCGCGGTTGGCGCTGGTCGAGACCAGTGCGCCGCCCCAGGCGCGGCACAGCGCCGCCACCAGCGGATGCGCGCTGATCCGTACCGCGATGCCGCAATGCGCGCCGGTGATCCAGGGCGGCGCTTGCGCCGCGGCCGGCAACACCCAGGTATGCGCGCCGGGCCAGTTGGCCAGCACTGCGGCCAGGCGCTCCGGCGGCAGCGCCGCCAGGTCGAGCAGCGGGCGCAGCGGCTCCAGTTCGGCGGCGACCAGGATCAGGCCTTTCTCCACCGGCCGCTGCTTGATCTGCAGCAGGCGCGTCACCGCCGCCTGGTCGTACGGATCGCAGCCCAGGCCCCAGACCGCCTCGGTGGGATAGGCGATGACACCGCCTTGCTGCAGGACGGCGACGGCTTGGTTGAGCGACAGATCGGGCATGCATGGATGATGCGGCAGGCTGTTGTTGTGAGGCAATGGCTGGGGAACCGGGAGTCGGGAGATTCGGCATTGGCAAGCGCGACGCGCGCTGTCCTGCCGGTTCCGGTTCGATTCCTGGAGGGCGGCGCGCGCGCTGCGCGGCGATGTGGCCTGTGCGCAGGGTGCGGCGGCTGCGGTTCTTACAGCCTTTGCGGCGCCGCTACCGAATGCACCGGTGCACCTGGATCGCGGCAAGCGCGATCCGATCGCGTGCCGCGATGGATGGCGATCGAGGCCATCCGCCGCCGCCGCTGTGGATGTCGCATCCGCAGCAGCGGCGGTGGTGGATCAAGCCGACTTGGCCGCGGCCTTCTTGACCACTTTCTTGGCGGCTTTCTTCGCGGTCTTCTTCGCCGCCTTCTTGACCGCCTTCTTCGCCGCGGGCTTGGCCGGGGCGTCGGCCGCGGCCTTCTTGGCTGCGCTCTTCTTCGGCGCCGCTTCCTTCTTCGCCGCGGCCTTCTTGGCGCCGAAGCCGCGCCGTGCCGGCTTGCCGGTCTCTTCCAGCAGCTTCTGCACTTCTTCCAGGGTCAGCGTGGCCGGCTCGCGGTCCTTGGGGATCTTGCCGTTGAGCTTGCCGTCGCTGATGTACGGGCCGAAGCGGCCGTTGAGCACCTGGATGTCGCTGCCGGGGTATTCCTTGATGATGCGGTTGCGCGCGATCTCTTCCTTCTCTTCGATCAGGAACACCGCCCGCGCCAGGTCGATGGTGTACGGATCGTCTTCCTTCTTTAGCGAGGCATAGACGCTGCCGCGCTTGGCGAACGGACCGAAGCGGCCGATGCCGACGCTGACGTCCTCGCCCTTGTCCTCGCCCAGCGCACGCGGCATCAGGAACAGCTCCAGCGCGTCTTCCAGGGTGATGGTGTGCATGCTCTGCCCCGGCCGCAGCGAGGCGAACTTGGGCTTGTCCTCGGCGTCCTCGGCGGTGCTGCCGATCGCCGCATACGGCCCGAACCGGCCCAGGCGCACGCTGACCGGCTTGCCGGTCTTGGGGTCGGTGCCGAGTTCGCGCGCGCCGGTGGCCTCGGAGCGGTCCACCGATTCCTTCTTCTCCTCGACCAGTTCCTTGAACGGGCCCCAGAACTTCTCCATCAGCGGCCGCCATTCCTCCTCGCCGCGCGACACCGCGTCCAGCTCGTCCTCGAGCTTGGCGGTGAAGTCGTAGTCGACGTAGCGGGTGAAGTGGCCGGACAGGAACTTGCTGACCGCACGGCCCACGTCCGAGGGGCGGAAGCGGCGCGCGTCCAGTTCCACGTACTTGCGGAACAGCAGGGTCTGGATGATCGAGGCATAGGTCGACGGGCGGCCGATGCCGTATTCCTCGAGCGTCTTGACCAGCGAGGCTTCCGAAAACCGCGGCGGCGGCTCGGTGAAATGCTGGTCGGTATGGATGCGGTCGAGCGGGATGCGGTCGCCGGGCTTCATCGCCGGCAGCTTGCGGCCTTCGTCTTCGTCCTCGGCGGCCTTCTGGTCCTTGCCTTCCTCGTACACGGCCAGGAAGCCTGGGTCGATCACCGTGGTGCCGCTGGCGCGGAAGCTGTGCTCGTTGCCGGCTGCCAGTTCCACGGTCACGGTGTTCATCGTCGCCGGCACCATCTGGCAGGCCACCGCGCGCTTCCAGATCAGTTCGTACAGGCGGCGGCCGTCGTCGTCCAGGTACTTGGCCATCTGCGCCGGGGTGCGCAGCGCCGCGGTCGGACGGATCGCTTCGTGCGCTTCCTGCGCGTTCTTGGACTTGGTCTGGTACATGTTCGGCTTGTCCGGCAACGCGCCGGTGCCGAAGTCGCGCGCGATCACGTCGCGGATTTCGGCCAGCGCGTCCTGCGACAGGTTCACCGAGTCGGTACGCATGTAGCTGATCAGGCCGACCGTGCCTTCGTCGCCCACGGTCACGCCTTCGTACAGCTTCTGCGCCACGCGCATGGTGCGGCTGGTGGTGAAGCCGAGCTTGCGCGAGGCCTCCTGCTGCAGCGTGGAGGTGGTGAACGGCGGCGCCGGGCGGCGCTTGCGCTCCTTGCTGGCCACGTCGGTAACGTGCAGCGCGCCCTGCGCGGCCTTCTGCAGGCGCATCCGCGCCGCTTCGGCGGTGTCGCCGTCGGTGATGGTGAACTGTTCGAACTTCTGCCCGTCGAGCTTGACCAGCTTGGCCGCGAACGGCTGCGAGGGGTGCAGGCAGTCGGCGCCGATGCTCCAGTATTCGCGGGCGACAAAGGCTTCGATCTCTTCCTCGCGCTCCACGATCATGCGCAGTGCCGGCGACTGCACGCGGCCGGCGGACAGCCCGCGCTGCACCTTGCGCCACAGCACCGGCGACAGGTTGAAGCCGACCAGGTAGTCCAGCGCGCGCCGCGCCTGCTGCGCATCGACCAGGTCCACGGCGATCTGCCGCGGGTTGGCCATCGCCTCCTTGATCGCGCGCGGGGTGATTTCGGTGAACACCACCCGGTGCAGCGGCTTGTCCTTGAGCAGCCCGCGCTCCTTGAGGATCTCGGCGATGTGCCAGCTGATCGCCTCGCCCTCGCGATCCGGGTCGGTCGCCAGATAGATGTCGTCGGCGACCTTGGCGGCCTTGGCGATGGCCTCGACGTGCTTCTCGTTCTTCTCGATCAGCGCGTAGCGCATCGCAAAGCCGTCGTCCGGGTCCACCGCGCCTTCTTTCGGGATCAGGTCGCGCACGTGCCCATACGAGGCCAGGACGTGGAAGTCCTTGCCGAGGTATTTGTTGATCGTCTTGGCCTTGGCGGGCGATTCGACGATGAGCAGGTGCTTGGACATGGCGGACTGGGCTTCGATGGGCGGGGCGGGCGCCCTGGGGGCGGTAGGGTGGCGCAATTGCTGCGGTTAGTGAAGCGTTGCGGTGGTTCAGAGCGACCGACGCCCGGGGCAGGTACCCCGGGCGTTCAGCTGCGTCTCTTTTTATTAGTGGACATGTCCGGCGCCGGCTGTCAAGCGCCGCCGCCCCGCAATGCCGGAAAATGCCCAAGCCAACGGCGCTTTACCGACTTCCGTTCTCCGGGTCCCCGGTCCCCGGTCCCAAGTCCCGGCTTCAGTGCCAGCTACCGCTCGCAGCCACGCCGATCGCCAGGATCACCAGCAGCAGGAGCCCGACCATCAGCACCCCGAACAGCGACAGGATCACCACGGTGACCGTGCCCAGCTTGTGCTGCTGCCACTCCGGGTGGTCGGTATAGGCCCATTTGTCCACCACCAGGGTGTCGCAGAGCATGTCGTGCAGGGCCTGCTTGCGCTCGGTGAAGGCGGCCATCAGGAAGCCGATGAAGAGGGTCAGGCTGCTCAGCAGGAAGCCGAAGTAGCGGCCGATGCCGCGGCCGACGCTGATCCGGCTACCGTCGGTACGCACCACCTTGATGCCGATCGCCATCTTGCCCAGCGTGGCCTGCTTGGTCGAGGCATGGAACAGGCCGAAGTACAGCGCGGACATCGCCATCGGCAACAGGTACGCCAGCACCAGCATGAGGATGCCGCTGGCGGTGCTGAAATCCGGGGTGCGGCCGCCGCCCAGGCCGCTGAAGCCGAAGAAGCCGAGCATGATCACCAACTGGATCATCTGCGAGACGATGCCGACCAGCATGCCGTCGATCAGGTAGGCGGCGGTGCGCTTCCAGAAGCCGGCCTGCACCACCTCGCCGCCGCTGACGAAACGCGCTTCCTCGCCGAGCGTGGCGGTGGGCGCGGCATAGGGCGAATGCGCCGCGGCCGCGGCGTCCGGCGTGGTCCAGGCGCTTGGCACGGCCTGCGCGTCGGGCACGTGCGGCGCCGCGGCGGCGGCATCCGCCGCGCTCGCCGCCGGCGCCTGGGTCAGGCCCAGTTCGTCGACGACATCGGCCAGCGGACGCCATTGGCTGAGGCCGTCGCGCCACACCAGCGTGGTCAGGCCCACCTCGCCGCGCTGGAAGCGCTGCTGCAGTTGTTCGGCCGGCATCGGTCCATGGCGCTGCTGCGCGGCATCGGCGTAGTACCACTCACTCATTCCTGTTCCCCAGGGTTGCGGTCGAAAATCCGTTCCGCTCAGCCGCCGCGGCAGTGCGCGGGCAGGTAGCGGTCTTCCAGCTCGGCACTGCACTTCCAGGCCGACGTCCGCTCATCGTAGTCCAGCCACAGCGCCTTGCCATCCAGCTTGGCCTGGCCGGGCGCGTGCAGGGTGGCTTCCAGGCCGCAGTGGCCGTTGTCGAAACGGCCGATGCGCACCTGCGCGACGAAGTCGCTGGCATAGCTCGGCGCGGTGCCGAAGCCGCTGTCGCCGTTCACCGGGCAGCGCCCCTGCTGCGCGGCGAAGCTGGTGATCTGCGCCTGCAGCGGCGCCATGCTGCCGATCGCCTGCGTGGCCTTGGCGCGCAGCGTGTAGTCCTGATACGCGGGGACGGCGATGGCGGCGAGGATGCCGATGATGGTCAGCAGCACCGCGCCGACCACGGCCGCGACGAGCGTGCCGACGCCGCAGCCGGACAGGCCATTGCGCGGCGCGGCGGCAGTGACGGCGGTCGTGGCAATCGCCGGTGGGGGCAGCGGGGGCGGCGTGGCCGTGGCCGGCAGGCCCAGTTCGTCGGCCAGCGTGTGCAGCGGCCGCCAGTCCGGCAGGCCTTCGCGCCAGACCAGGGTGTCGCGCTCGAGAAGCCCGTCGCGCAGGCGTTCCAGCAGCGCCGCGGTGCTCAGCGGGCCGTGCCGGTCGCGTGCGGCGTCGGCGTAGTACCAGGCGCTCAGGGTCGGTTCCTCGTGCATCCGTGCATGCCCCGGCAATGCTTCAGTGCACCGGCTCCGGTTCGTCGACGAACATCTGCGTTTCCATCCACGCGTAGGCCGCCTCGGCGCCGGGCTGGTTGAACAGCACCATCAGCACCACCCATTTCAGGTCGTCCAGATCCAGTTCGTCCTGGTCCAGCGCCATCGCCCGGTCCAGCACCAGCTCGCGCTGGTCGCTGTCGAGGATGCCGTGCTGTTCCAGGAACAGCAGGAAGCCGCGGCATTCCACGTCGAGCTTGTCCAGCTCCGGGCCGTGGTAGATGCGGATCGGGCCGTCGATGCGCGGCTGCGGCACGGCCGGCCGCTGGTCGGCCAGGGCATCGAGCCAATCGAACGCTTTGCTGATTTCGGTGGGGCTGAAGCCAGCCTGGATCAGGCCATTCTGGAGGGAGTCGCGATCGCGGACCGGGTCCGCATCCTCGCTGAAATAATGTTCGAACAGGTACAGCAGGACATCCAGAATGCTCTCTTTCATTGCCCTCGGCCTGCGTCGCTAAACGCTGTGGAGGTGAAGAAACTAGGGTTTGCGGGTGTAACGACCTCGTTCGACCGCCACGTAGCCATCCAGTTCCATGGTCAGCAGCATGGAGGACGCCGCCGCGGCCGTCAATCCGGTGCGCGCGATCACTGAATCCATACAGGTGGGGTCGTGGCCCAGCGCCTGCCACAAGCGCTGGTAGTCGGGATCGGGGAAGGACGGCATGGCGCCGGGGTCGTCGGCGATCCTCTCAGTGGGGGCGTGCAGGCGTCCGCGCAAGGCATCGGCCAATTCCGCGGCCAGCGGCGCGACCCCGGCCAGCACCTCCTCGGCGCTCTCGACCAGTCCGGCGCCGTCGCGGATCAGGCGGTGGCAGCCGCGCGCCAGCGGGTTGTGGATCGAGCCGGGCAGCGCGAACACCTCGCGCCCGGCCTCGGCGGCCAGGCGTGCGGTGATCAGCGCGCCGGAGCGGGCGGCGGCCTCGATCACCAGGGTGGCTAGCGCCAGCCCGGCGATGATCCGGTTGCGCGCCGGGAAGTGGCCGGGCCGCGCCGGGGTGCCGGGCGGATGCTCGCTGACCACCGCGCCGCGCGCGGCGATGCGTTCGCGCAGGGCGGCGTGCTGGCGTGGGTAGGCCAGGTCGGCGCCGGTGCCGACCACTGCCACGGTGAGCCCGTCCTGGCGCGACAGCGCCGCGGCGTGCGCGGCGGCATCGACCCCGGCGGCCATGCCGCTGGTCACCGCGAACCCGGCCGTGGCCAGCGCCAGGGCGAAGCGCTGCGCGTTGTCGCGGCCACCGGCGCTGGGCGCGCGGCTGCCGACCACCGCCACCGCCGGATGCCACAGCGCCGCCGGGTCGCCTTCCAGGTACAGCACCAGCGGCGGGTTGGGGCTGCGCAGCAGCAGCGCCGGGTAGTCCGGGTCGTGGCAGCCGAGCAGGTGCCGGCGCGGCTGCGCCAGCCAGGCCAGCGCGGCGTCCACGGCGGCGCGGTCGGGCCGCTGCAGCGCTGCGATCTGCGCCGGATCCAGTCCCGCCGCGCGCCAGGCGCCGGCGCCGGCGGCCAGGGCCGCGGCGGGGCTGCCGCAGTGGTCGAGCAGGCGCCGGCGCGGGGCGCTGGCGCCGCCGGCCAGGGACAGGGTCAGCAGCGCCGGATCGGCGCAGGCAGGGGCGGTACGGGGCGGGACGGGCAGGGCGGACATCGGTCTGGGAGCCTGTTCCATTCGGGTTAACAGGCCCAGGCTAGGCCGCAAACGCAGACGGCGCCCTCGGGCGCCGTCTGTTGCGGAGGTAGGACTTGCCCGCGTGCGCGGGTCAGCGTGCGTCCGGGTGCTTCACGTCGTAGCCGATCCGGGTCGGCTTGATGCCGTCCATCACCAGCGCGTAGCTGACCTTGTCGAAGGTGCGGAATACCATCGCGTGCGCGGCGTATTCGTCGGGCAGGGCGACCGTGCCGCGGCCGCCGCTGAAGCCGTCGTCGGCGCGCGAGGTGTTCGGGCGCTGCACGCGGTCGTTGACCCGGGTGCCATGGCGCCACAGCGAGACCACGGTGCCGTTGTCGATGCCTTCGCGACTGCCGCCGGAGATCGCGATCACGTCGCGCGGGCCGGCGGCGCTGAACGCGTCGGCCACCGCCAGCACCCGCAGCCCGGCCTCGAGCGCCTGCGCGGAGGGCGGATGCGGCACGAACTGCAGGTCGTAGGGCTGCGCTTCGACCGCGATCAGGCGATCGCCGGCGCGCACTTCGCGGGCGCTGTCCTGCAGCAGCAGTGTAGTGGCCTGGCTGGCGTCGGCGGAGACGCGGGTGACGGTGCCGACGTTGACCTGGGCCAGTTCGTAGCCCAGCGTCTCGCGGCGCTTGGTGTCCGGCGGCACGAAGGTCTGCCACAGGTTGCCGGTACCCGGGGTGCTGCGGCCTTCGTTGTTCAGGTCGTCGCTGAGCCTGGGCAGTTCGTAGCGCACGGTCGGGCGCACTACCGCGTAGCGTTGCCCGGTCTGCGGCGCGCTCAGCCCGGTCGCGTAGACCAGTTGCCCGGCGGTGGCGCGCAGCCGGTTGTCCTCGACGCCGACCACGTAGGGCAGGCCGTCGATGCTGTCGGCCACGCGCAGGTTCTTCAGGAACGGCTCGACGTCGGACAGCGGGATCGCGTCGATCGGCGCGTCCTGGCGCGGGCCGGGCTTGACCGTGGCGCGCGCCACCCGGTCCAGGTAGGCCAGGCTGAGCACGTCGCCGGGGTAGATCAGATGCGGATTGTGCACCTGCGGGTTGGCCTGCCAGATTTCCGGCCACAGCCAGGGCTTGCCGAGGAAGCGCCCGGCGATGTCCCACAGCGTGTCGCCCTTGCGCACCACATAGGTGTCAGGGTGTTCGGCAGCCATGCCCGCGGAAGCGGCATAGGTCGCCACGGTGAGCATCGCCACGGCGACGACCGTACGGAGTCGATTGAACATTGAGTGCGGAGCCTGATTCCCCAACAGGTCCGCGCACTATAGTCCAGAACCCTGGGCGCGGCGCAAGCGTTGGCGCCAGAACGGGGTAGAATTGTCACGTCTTGCCGAATTTTCCGGCGCCCCCATCTGGGTACCGCTATGGCCCTGCTTCCCATCCTCGAATTCCCCGATCCGCGCCTGCGTACCAAGGCGCTGCCGGTCGATCCTGCCGACGTGACCGCGCCGGCGTTCCAGCGCCTGCTCGACGACATGTTCGAGACCATGTACGAGGCCCCCGGCATCGGCTTGGCCGCAAGCCAGGTGGACGTGCACCAGCGTTTCATGGTCATCGACGTCAGCGAAGAGAAGGACGCCCCGCAGGTGTTCATCAACCCGCAGATCGTGCAGCGCGACGGCGAGCAGGTGCACCAGGAGGGCTGCCTGTCGGTACCCGGCATCTATGCCGACGTGACCCGCGCCGAGGCTATCGTCGTGCGCTACCTGGACCGCCACGGTCGACCGCAGGAACTGTCCACCGACGGCCTGCTGGCGGTGTGCGTGCAGCATGAGATGGACCACCTGGACGGCAAGCTGTTCGTCGATTACCTGTCGCCGCTCAAGCGCGAGATGGTGCGCAAGAAGCTGGCCAAGGCGCGCAAGCACGTGGCCTGAAGGCCGCGAAGCGGGAATGCGGAAACGGGAATCGTCAGTGCGGTGCCCGTGCCATTTCCGGGTCCGCGCCTTGCCGATTCTCCATTCCCTTTTCCCGGTTCCCAGCCTCCATGAAAATCGTCTTCGCCGGTACGCCGGACTTCGCCGTGCCGTCGTTGCGCGCGGCCGCGCAGCGCCATGAAGTGGTCGCGGTCTATACCCAGCCGGACCGTCCTGCCGGGCGCGGCCGCGGGCTAACGCCCTCGCCGGTGAAGCTGGAGGCGGTCGCGCGCGGCATCCCGGTGCTGCAGCCGGATACCCTGCGTTCGCCGGAAGCGCTGCAGACCCTGCGCGCGCTGCAGCCGGACCTGATGGTGGTGGTGGCCTACGGCCTGATCCTGCCCAAGGCGGTGCTGGCGATCCCGACCCATGGCTGCTGGAACGTGCACGCCTCGCTGCTGCCGCGCTGGCGCGGCGCCGCGCCGATCCAGCGCGCGATCGAGGCCGGCGACAGCCAGACCGGGGTGTGCCTGATGCAGATGGAAGCCGGCCTGGACACCGGCCCGGTGCTGATGTCGCAGCGCACCCCGATCGGCGACAGCGACACCGGCGGACAGCTGCACGACCGGCTGGCCGCGCTCGGCGCGCAGGTGCTGGCCGACGGCCTGGGCCTGCTGCGCGCCGGCATCCGTCCGGTGCCGCAACCGCAGCCGGAGGTTGGCGTCACCTACGCGCACAAGCTGGACAAGGCGCAGGCGCGGCTGGACTGGCAGCAGCCGGCGGCGCAGCTGGCGCTGCGGGTGCGCGCGTTCAATCCATGGCCGATCGCCGAGGCGGTGCTGGCCGGCGAGCGCGTGCGCATCCACGGCGCGGTGGCGCTGGAGCTGGCGCATGCGCAGCCGCCGGGGACGGTGCTGGCCGCGTCCAAGCAGGGCATCGACATCGCCTGCGGGCAGGGCGCGCTGCGCCTGCGCGTGCTGCAGCGCGAAGGCGGCAAGGCGATCACCGCCGCCGACTACCTCAACGCCCGGCGCGACCTGCCGGTGCTGGCCTGAACCGGCGCGAGCGGCCGATGACCCAGACGCCTGCCGCGCCGCCTGCCGTCGCGCCGCCGCCCGGCGTCGCGCCCCGCGTCGTCGCCGCCCGCGTGCTGAGCGCGGTGATCGACCGCGGCCGCTCGCTGAAGGCCGAACTGGCCACCGCGCTGCCGGCGCTGCCCGATCCGCGCGACCGCGCCCTAGTCGAGGCGATCTGCTTCGCCGTGCTGCGCCGGCGCCCGGCCTACGAGGCCGCACTGCGGCTGTGGCTGCAGAAGCAGCTGCCGCAGCGCGACGCCGAACTGCGCACGCTGCTGATGGCCGGCTTCGCCCAGCTCGACGTGCTCGGCCTGGCGCCGCACGCGGCGCTGTCGGCGACGGTGGAGGCGGCGCGGGCGCTGGACCGGCCGCGCCAGGCCGGCATGGTCAACGCCTTGCTGCGCCTTGCGCTGCGCGACGGGTTGCCGGCGGTGGCCGCCGATGCCGGCTGGCCGCTGTGGCTGCGCGCTGCGCTGCACGCCGACTGGCCGCAGCAGGCCGAGGCGATCTTCGCCGCCAGCCAGCAGGCGGCGCCGCTGTGGCTGCGGGTGAACCGCCAGCGCGGCACGCGCGACGCCTATCTGCAACTGCTGGCTGACGCCGGCATCGGCGCGCAGGCGGTGCCGGACCTGGCCGATGCGATCCGCCTGGCCGAGTCGGTGGCGATGAGCGCCTTGCCCGGCTTCGCCGACGGCTGGGTGTCGGTGCAGGACGGTTCGGCGCAGCAGGTTGCCGACGTGCTGGCGCCGGCGCCGGGCGCGCGCGTGCTGGATGCCTGCGCTGCGCCCGGCGGCAAGTCGGCGCACCTGCTCGAGCGCGCCCGCGCCTGCGCCTGACCGCGCTGGACGTGGACGCGCGGCGCCTGGCGCGGGTGCGCGAGACCTTCCAACGCACAGGCGCCGGCGCGCAGGCGCAACTGCAGGTGGCCGATGCGGCGCAGCCGGACAGTTGGTGGGACGGCGAGGCGTTCGATGCGGTGCTGCTGGACGCGCCGTGTTCGGCCACCGGCATCGTGCGCCGCCAGCCGGACGTGCTGCTGCACCGGCGGCGCGAGGACGTGGTCGCGCTGCAAGCGCTGCAGGCGCGGTTGCTGGACGCCGGCTGGCAGGTGCTGCGGCCGGGCGGGGTGCTGGTCTACGCCACCTGTTCGCTGCTCAAGGACGAGAACGCGCGCCAGCTGCAGGCGTTCCTGGCGCGCACCGCCGATGCGGTGGCCGAAGATCCCGGCGCCGCCTGCGGCCACGCGGACGGCGGCGGCCGCCAGCGCCTGCCCGGCGAGCAGGACCGCGATGGCTTCTTCTATGCGCGGCTGCGCAAGACGGCGTGAAGCGGCCCCGGTATCATCCTGGCCCATGCTGAAAACCCGCGCGTCCCGAGAATTCTGCTTGCTGGCCCTGCTCGCGCTGCTGGTGCTCGGCGCCGGCCTGGGCCTGCGCGATCCGCATCCGGCCGACGAGCCGCGCTTCGCGCTGGTTGCCAAGCAGATGGTGGACAGCGGCAACTGGCTGTTCCCGCACCGCGGCACCGAGCTGTATTCGGACAAGCCGCCGATGCTGATGTGGCTGCAGGCGTCGTTTTACACCGTGTTCGGCAACTGGCGGGTGGCGTTCCTGCTGCCCTCGCTGCTGGCCGGGCTGGGCACGCTGGCCTGCGTCTACGACCTGGGCCGGCGGCTGTGGACGCGCCGGGTCGGCATGTATGCGGCGTATGCGCTGCTGTTCGCGTTCCACTTCACCTACCAGGCGAAGAAGGCGCAGATCGATCCGCTGGTGGTGTTCTACATCACCCTGGCCAACTACGGCCTGTTGCGCCACGTGCTGCGCGGACCCGACTGGCGGATGTGGGCGCTGGGCTGGTTCGCCGCCGGCCTGGGCACGATCACCAAGGGCGTGGGCGCGCTGGCGCTGCTGATGCTGCTGCCGGCCGCGGCGGCGTCGCTGGCGCAGTGGCGCGGGGTCAGGGTCGGTGCGCGCGATCCGCGCTTCTGGCTGGGGCCGCTGGCGTTCCTGGGCGCGGTGTCGATCTGGCTGGTGCCGATGGTGACCACGGCGTTGTCGGCGCAGCAGCCCGAATACCGGGCCTACCTCGACGACATCCTGTTCCGGCAGACCGCCGGGCGCTACGCCAGATCCTGGGACCACCCGCATGGGCCGCTGTATTTCTTCGGGGTGATGCCGAGCATGTGGCTGCCGCTGCTGCTGGCGCTGCCGTGGGCGATGCCGGCCTGGGCGCGGCGCCTGCGCCGGCGCGATCCGCGCTATCTGCTGCCGTTGGCGTGGTGGGCGTTGATCGTGCTGTTCTTCTCGATTCCGACCGGCAAGCGCGACGTCTACATCCTGCCGGCGCTGCCGATGCTGTGCCTGGCGATGGCGCCGCTGATCGCCGGGCTGCTGCGCAAGGCCGGGATCAAGCGGCTGTTGCTGGCGTTCACCGCGGTGGTGACGGTGGCGCTGGGCGCGGTTGGCGCGGCGATCCTGGCCGGGCATGGCTTCCGCGCGCAGATGATGGAGCAGCGCGGCGTCGATCTGCCGACCGTGCAGGCGCTGGCCTGGATCCTGCTGGCGCTCGGCCTGTGGGGCGTGGCCAGCCTGGCGCTGTTCGCGCGGCGGCGTCCGGAACTGGCGATGGTGTCCACGCTGAGCATGCTGTGGGTGCTGGTCGGGCTGCTGGTGTATCCGCTGATCAACACGTCCAGCTCCGCACGCGGGGTGATGGAGGCGGCCGGCCGCCGCATCGGGCCGGACGCGGAACTGGGCCTGGTCGCCTGGAAGGAACAGAACCTGTTGATGGCCGACCGCGCCGCGACCACCTTCGGTTTCGTGGTGCCGTGGGACGAGCAGTTGCGCCGCGGCGTGGCCTGGCAGGCGCAGGCGCCGCAGCGGCGCTGGCTGCTGGTGCAGGAGGCGGCGATGCTCGGCTGCATCGATCGCCGCGCCAGCACCCTGGCGGGCGTGTCCAACCGCCGCAACTGGTGGCTGGTGCCGGCCGCCGCCGTGCATGGCCAATGCACGGTCACCCCGGTCGACCGCGATCGCCTGCGCGAGCAGGACAAGGACCGTTTCGAGTGAGCGGCGGCCGCGCCCGCTTCGCTCGCAACGCCGGCGCCGTGCGCGCCGCAGGGCGAGCATGCCGATGCGCCTGATCCGGGTGATCAGCCGCGACAACGGCGGCGGCCTGAGTCGCGATCTGCAAGTGGTCGCCGAGGCGCTGCGCCGCAGCGGCCGCTACCGGGTGGAAGTGCTCGGCTTCGGCACGGTGCGCTTCGCCAACCACCTGCGCGAATTGCGCCTGGCGCTGCGCAGCCTGCTGCGCGGCCGGGCCGATCTGCAGATCTTCCTGGAACGGGTGTATCCGCGCTGCCTGGGCGCGGGCCGGCGCAACGTGCTGGTGCCCAATCCGGAATGGTTCCGCCGCAAGTGGCTGCGCTGGCTGCCGCGTTTCCAGCGGGTCTTGTGCAAGACCCGGCAGGCCGAGCAGCTTTTTTCCGCGCAGGGGCCGGCCACCGCCTTCATCGGTTTCTGCAGCGACGATTGCTACCGCCCGGAGGTGCCGCGCGAGCGCGCCTGCCTGCACGTGGCCAGCCGCAGCTCGGCCAAGGGCACCGCGGTGCTGCTGCAGACGTGGGCGCGGCACCCGGAATGGCCGCGGTTGACGGTGGTGCAGAGCGCGAAGAAGTCGCGCCCGATCGAGGCCGAGAACATCGACTACCTGACCGGCTATCTGGACCAGCGCGAGCTGCGCCGGCTGCAGAACGCGCACCGGTTCCACCTGTGCCCGTCCGAGGTCGAAGGCTTCGGCCACTACATCATGGAAGCGCTGAGCGTCGGCGCGGTGGTGATCACCACCGACGGCGCGCCGATGAACGAACTGGTGAGCGCCGAGCGCGGCGTGCTGATCGATCCGGTCGGCGAGCGCGAGGACAACTTCGGCGTGCGCTACCGGATCGACGCGGCCGGGATCGAGCGGGCGATGACGCAGGCGCTGGCGCTGGCGCCGATGCAATGCGATGCGCTGGGCACCGCGGCGCGCGCGTTCTTCGAGTCGCGCCAGCGCGAGTTCGGCGAGCGCCTGCTGGCGGTGGTGGCCGATCTGCTCGGCGATGCGCCGCCGCCGGCCGCGTTGGCGCCGGCCGGCAGCGGCCGCGTCCAGGTCAGGTCGGGTTAGGGGTCGCACTTGGATCATCGCCCCCCCTCGTCTATGCGTCCGTTCTCTCCCAGATGACCGAAGCTCCGTCTCGCGCCGCGCCGCCGCTGGCCGCGTTCCCGTCCCGTCGCCACACGCTGGCCGAGTGGGGCGCCGCGCTGGGCCTGCTGTGCCTGCCGGCGCTGGTGGTCAGCATCCCCGGCGGATTGCTGCCTTTCGGGCTGCTGCTGTTGGCGAGCAGCCTGCTGGCGCTGCAGCGGATGCGCCGCGCGGCGGCCGGGCTGCAGCCGTCGCTGCGCTGGCTGGGCGTGCTGGCGCTGCTGGTGATCGGACTGTCGCTGTTCTCGTTGCTGTACTTCGGCCAGCCGCTGAAGGACATCGACAACCGCACCCGGTTCCTGGTGCTGCCGTGGACCGCCTTGTGGGTCTACGCACTGCGCCCGCCGCGGCACCTGCTGTGGTGGGGCGCGCTGCTGGGCATCTTCGTCACCCTGGTGCTGGCGATCGTGCAGGTGCTGCAGGGCCAGCCGCGCGCCGAGGGCTGGACCAACGCGATCGTGCTCGCCGATGTGGTGCTGGTGCTGATGGTGGTGGCGGTGTTCTGCCGGCCGCACGGGCGTTGGCCATGGACCATCGTGGCGCTCGTCGCCGGCTGCGCGACCATCCTGTTCAGCGGCAGCCGCGGCGTCTGGCTGGGCATGCTGTTGCTGCTGGTGGTCACTGCGCTGTGCGTGCGCTGGCGCAGCGGCCGCGCGCGGTTGGTGATCCTGGGCGTGCTCGCCGCGCTGGCGGCGACCCTGGTGCTGAGCGTGCCGGCGCTGACCCGGCAGACCCGCCTGGCCGAACTGCATCACGACGTGCAGCGCTACGAGCGCGGCGACAGCGACTCTTCCGCCGGCGCGCGCATCGAGCGCCTGCAGGTGGCGGCGGCCACCTTCGTCGAGCATCCGCTGGTGGGCGTGGGCGTAGGCCGCTTCGACAACGCGATGCTGCGCCTGCCCGATTGCCGCAGCAGGACCTGGGTGGAGCGTTGCCACCTGGGCCACGCGCACAACGATCTTGCCGAATGGAGCGCGACCCAGGGCCTGCCCGGCACGCTGCTGATCGTGCTGGTCTACGGCGTGCCGCTATGGCTGCTGCTGCGCCTGTACCGGCGCCGCCCGCGCCCCGAATTCCATGGCCCGGCCGCGACCGGGATCATGGTGGTGGCCGCCTACATCCTGTGCGGCATGACCCAGTCGATGTTCGCGCACCAGGTCACCACCGGTTTCTACGTGTCCCTGGTCGGCGTGCTGATCGGGCTGGCGGCCTGCGATGCGCAGCCGCCGCAGGTGCGCGCCGGCGCCGCTGAAGGCGTTGCCGGAAGCCGGTAGACTGCCGATCCCGCACCGCCGACCGGCGCGGCGCCGACCGCGCCATGCCCGCAGGCTGCACCGCTGCCCCGGATACCGAGCGCCATGGCCGACGCCGCCGCGACCACCTTGCCGCTCAGCCTGGTGGTGATGACCTACAACGAAGCCGGCAACATCGCCCGCTGCCTGGACAGCGTGCCTTTCGCCGCCGACAAGCTGGTGGTGGACTGCGGCAGTACCGACGACACTGCGGCGATCGCCCGCGCGCACGGCGCGCGCGTGGTCGAGCAGGCCTGGCTGGGCTTCGGCGCGCAGCGCAACTTCGCCTCCACCCAGGCCGCGCACGACTGGATCCTGGTGCTGGACGCGGATGAATTCCTGTCCGACGCGCTGCGCGCCGAATGCCTGGCGCGGCTGCCGCAGCTGCTGGCGGAGGACCGCCTGGACGCGGTGTGGCTGCGTCGCAGCACCTGGTACATGGGCGCGCCGATGCGCTGGTACCGGCCGATGGTCGGCGAGCGCCTGGCGCGGCTGTACCACCGCGGCCGCGCGCGCTGGAGCGATGCGCGGGTGCACGAATCGCTGCGCTTCGACGGCGCCAGCACCGAGTTCGCGCCGCCGTTCAACCACCTGCACAACCCGACCCTGGTGCATAAGCAACTGAAGGTGCTGCGCTACGCCGAACTGAAGGCGCTCGGCTGGCGCGACAAGCGCAAGCCGGTGAGAATGTGGCAAAGCCCGTTCGTGTTCGCCGGCGCCTTCCTCAAGGATTACCTGTTGCGCCTGGCGGTGCTCGATGGCTGGCGCGGTTTCGTGGTGGCGCAGACCGCGGCCAGCTACGCGCTGTACAAGCGCATGCGCTATTACGAAATGCAGTACAACCCGGCCTCGGTGGAGCAGGCGCGGGCGCAGCTGCAACGGCACGATCTGGAGCACTGATGAGCAAGCACTATCTGCTGTACGGGTCCGAGCGCTACGCGTTGGCGATCCTGCGCCCGTTGCAGGCCGCGATCCGCGCGCGCGGCGACCAGGCGGCGTGGTTCTTCGACGGCCCCGGCGCCGCCGATCTGAGCGCCGACGAACGCCATCTGGCCACCGTCGAGGAGGTGCTGGCGTGGAATCCGTACGCGGTGATCACCTCCAGCAACGCGGTGCCGCATTTCTTCCCCGGGGTGAAGGTCGAGACCTTCCACGGCTTCGACGCCGGCAAGCCGCGGCACATCTACGTGCGCGGCTTCTTCGACCTGTACTGCACCACCGGCCCGCGCGACACTGCCGCGTTCGGCGCGCTGGCGCGCAGGCTCGGCCACTTCGCGGTGAAGGAAACCGGCTTCCCCAAGATCGATCCGTTCATGCGCGAGATCGGCGCCGAGCTCGCGCCGGTGCGGCAACCGCCGGTGATCCTGTACCACTCCACGTTCTCGCCGTCGTGGAGTGCGGCCGGCATCCTTTACGACGAGGTCAAGCGGCTGTCGCGCAGCGGTGAGTGGCGCTGGATCGTGACCTTCCATCCGAAGATGGATCCGCAGATGGTGGCGCGCTACCGCGCGCTCGAGAACGCGTACCTGCGTTTCGCCGACAACGACAACATCCTGGAGCTGTTTCCGCAGGTGGACCTGATGTGCTCGGACACCTCCTCGGCGCTCAACGAGTTCCTGCTGACCTACAAGCCGGTGGTAACGTTCAAGAACCGGCGCCCGGGCCCGCAACTGATCGACATCGACGACCCCGCGCAGTTCGAGCCGGCGATCCGCCGCGCGCTGGCGCGGCCGCCGCAACTGATGGCGGCGATCCGCGACTTCGCCGACGGCCTGCATCCCTACCGCGATGGGCAGTCCAGCGAGCGCGTGCTGCGCGCGATCGACGATTTCGTCGCCGAGGGCGCGCGCAATCCGCGGCGCAAGCCGTGGAATGTCTGGCGCAAGCTGAAGATCCGCCGGCGCATCGGCTACTGGGGCCGCGGCGCGCGTTGACCCAGCGCGCGGCAGGGCGCCGTGCCTGCCGCTACCAGCGCAGCCGGCGCCGCGCCAGCGCCCGGCTCAGTTGCAGGTAGACCGCGCGCGCCTCCGGCTCCGGCAGCAGCCGCACCCGCAACGGCGGCTCGCCATGGCGGGCGCCGGCGGTATCCAGCCACAGCGTGGCGGTGCCGCAGCGGCGGTCCAGCGGCGAGCGGGTCAGCCGCAGCGCCTGCAGCTTGTCGATCTCGGCCAGCCGCCACCAGCGCCGCCACCAGCCGCCGCGTACCGCCACGTAGCGATCGTCCAGCGCATAGCCCATGCGTTGCGCGTGGCGCCAGGCCTTGAACGCCGACCACGGCAACCACAGCAGCGACAGCGCGGCCCAGGCGCCGAACGCTTGCCACAGCCCGGCGCAGGCCAGCGGCACCAGGCACAGCGCCGGCAGGGATAGCCGCCACCAGCAGCGCGTGGCGATGCCGTGCCACTGCGGCGGCGGCCAGGCGATCTGCGGCAGCAGCCGATGCAGCAGCGCATCGCAGGCCGCGGGGGTCGCCAGCGGCGCCAATTCCTTCAGCGCGCGGCCGTGCTCGCCGTGGCCATCCATCACCGCGGTATCGATGTGCAGGCTGCGCCGCCGCAGCAGGCGTTGCAGCATGCCCTCGTGCAGGGTCCAGGCCTGGATCCGGCGCCGCGCCACGCTGCTGCGCAGCCGCGTCAGCAGGCCGCGCTCCACGGTCAGCCGGCGCTCGCTCTCGCTGAGCCGGAAGCCGTGATACTGCAGCAGCGCCAGCGCCATCGACAGCGCGCGCATGATCAGCAGCAGCGTGACCAGCATCAGCGTCAGCGTGGCCGCGCCGGCCATCCAACCCAGGTGCAGATGGCTGGCGTAACCGAACAGCTGCTGCGCGTAGCGGTCGATCGCGTTGGAGACCATGCGCTCGGGGAACAGGTGATAGGTGGCACCGAACACGGTCGCCACCACCACCATGCCGCGGTTGGAGATCAGCCCCTGGCGCAGCACCTCCACCGTGGGCAACGCCAGCAGCACGTCGCTGGCCGCGGCGGCAGCCGTGGACGCCGCCGCGCTGTCGTCGCCTGCGCGATGGCGGATCTGCCGCTCCAACGCCAGCGCCTGGTCCAGCCGCAGCACTCGCATCTGCGCTTCCGGCTTGGTTCCGCCGGCCGATTCCAGCCGCACTTCGGCCACCCCGAACAGCCGATGCAGCAGCGACTGGTGCACGACCACGTTGTGGATGCGCGCGAACGGGATCTCGCGCAGGCTGCGTTCCAGCCAGCCGCTGCGGATGCTCAGGCTGTCGCGGCCGATGCGGTACTGGTAGGTGAAGTAGCGCAGCAGCGACACCGCGATCAGCGCGCTGCCCGCCAGCAGCAGCATCAGCTGGTCGAGATGGTCGTTGTGGCCGTCGCGCCCGCCGAATACCAGCAACGCCAGCAGCGGCAGCAGGAAATGCCGCAGGTGCTGCAGCAGCACGAACAGCCACGACCACGGGTGCAGGCGCCGGACCGCAGTGTCTTCAGCGTCCACGGCGGCGCTCATAGCGCATCGTCGTCGTGGTCGAGCTGGTGCGCCAGGCGTTCGCGCAGGCGCTCGGCGTCGGCCTGGTCCAGGCCGGGCACGGCCACCGCGTTGTGCCGGGTGCCGGCGGTATGCACGATCAGGGTCGCCAGGCGCGCGGCGCGCTCCAGCGGGCCACGGCGCAGGTCCAGGTGCTGCACGCGCGACATCGGCACGTGCACCTCGCTCTGCCACATCCGCCCGCGGCGCAGATCCAGGCCCTGCGCGTCTAGCCGCCAGCGGATCCGGCGATGGCGCACGAAGCCGATGCAGGCGCCCAGCAGCGCGCCGAGCGCGGCGGCGCCGGCACCGATGAGCACCGTCTGGCGGCTGTGCAGGGAGAGACCGAAGATCGCCGCGGCGATCAGCACGCAGATGCCGAGCATGCCGCCGCCGCCGAGCGCGGCCAGCCAGGCGCCGCGCAGCGGCAGCGGTTGCCAGTCGTGCGCGGCCGGTGACGCGACAGCGGCCTGCGGGTCGGCGCCAGGCGCGGGGGCGGCGGAGGGATCCAGGGACGGCGGTGCGGTCACGGCGGGTTCTCGAAGCGATGGGCGGACACTGTGCACGCGCGCCGCGCAGGTCCGCGATCGTAACGCGGGCGGCGCCTGGCGCGCTCCGCGGGCGCGCGGGAAGCGGTCAGGACTCGCCTCGGCGCGCCATGCCGTCCGGCATGCGCCGCGATCGTCGTGGCCGGTGTTGCGCCGCCGCGGCTCAGCGCGCGGCGTGAATCAGCGCGTCCACGTCCAGCGCATGGCCGGCGCGGGTGGCCTTGGTGCGCAGATAGCGCTCGTTCTCGGCGGTGATCGCGCCGGTGATCGGGATGCGCTCGACCACGTCGATGCCGGCCGCGCGCAGGCGCTCGGCCTTGGAGGGGTTGTTGGTCAGCAGGCGCACGCGCTGGATGCCGAGTCCGCGCAGCATCGCCACCGCGCTGCCGTAGCGGCGTTCGTCGGCGCCGAAGCCCAGCTGCGCATCGGCGTCGATGGTGTCCAGCCCGTCGTGCTGGTAGCCGTAGGCGCGCAACTTGGTGGCGATGCCGGTGCCGCGGCCTTCCTGGTCCAGGTACAGCAGCACGCCGCCGCCGAGTTCCTTGAGCTTGGCCAGGCCATGCCGCAACTGGTCGCCGCAATCGCACTTCAACGAGCCGAACAGGTCGCCGGTGAGGCAGGACGAATGCACCCGTACCGGCACCGGCACGGACAGGTCCGGCTGGCCGATCACGATCGCGACCTGGTCGCGCTGCGCCACGCCGCCGCGGAACACCACGAACTCGCTGCTGCCCAGATCGCGCAACGGGACCTGGGTGCGGGTCACCAGTTCGTAGCTGCCGGAGGTGGTGGTCGCGCAGCCGTGTTTCAGGTCGTCCAGCTGCAGCGACTGGCAGCCCTGGAAGGCGCTGTCGGCGTCCAGGTCCACCGCGACGATCGCCGGCAGCAGCAGGCCCAGGCGCGCGATCTCCACGGCGCCGGCATCCAGCGCATCGCCCGGCATCCAGTGCGTGGGCAGCGTGCCGCTGCGCAGGTAGGCCAGCGCGGCCAGGGCATCGTAGGACTGCTCGGCCAGGGCGATGCGTGCGCCCTGCGGCGCGACCAGGCCCAGCACCTGTGCGCGGGTCGGGGTGAGGAACAGGTAATGCCGCTGCGCCGCCGCCTGCGTGAAGCTCAGGTAGGACTGCGCGGTGCTGCTGTCCAGCGCCAGCACCGCACGCGCCTGACCATCGCCGCCTTCGATGACCACCGGGCGGCCGGCCCGCAGCTCCGAGGCCGCACGTTCGGCGCGGATCGCAGCAGGATCGCCGAACGGGGGCGTGCAGGTGAGGGGGGCAGGGCTGGTCATGCAGGACTCCAAATGGGGATCTTCTGCGCCGCTTCAAGGCTGGTCGGCGGCGGCGCACCCCGGTCGCGCCACATGCGGGCGGGGCAGCGTGCCCGGGCGGCTATTGTCGCGTGGTTTGGCCTCCTCGCCAGCATTCGCGTGATGGAACGCACTGTGTGCCGCGCCAGCATGGATGCATGCAACCGCCATGCCAGGCGCGGTCACTCACCGGATCGCGGTCGCGATCTGCCGGCGGGCGGTGATGGGCATGTTCAACCGCGGCCGATTCATTTCTACTAGGCCGGACCCGTTTCCAGGACCCGCGCATGCACCTCGTCGAATGCACCGAACAGCGCCATGCCGGCGCGATCCTGGAGATCTTCAACGAGGCCATCGCCCATTCCACCGCACTCTACGACTACCGGCCGCGCCCGCCGGAAAGCATGGTCGGCTGGTTCGCGGCCAAGCGCGCCGGCGGCTTTCCGGTGATCGGGATCGAGGACGCGCACGGCAGCCTGCTCGGTTTCGCCAGCTACGGCACGTTCCGCGCCTGGCCGGCGTTCAAGTACAGCGTCGAGCATTCGCTGTACGTGCACCGCGACCATCGCGGCAAGGGCCTGGGGCGGCGCCTGCTGCTGGCGCTGGTCGATGCGGCGCAGGAACGCGGCGTGCACGTGCTGGTGGGCGGCATCGACGCCAGCAACGCCGGCAGCATCGCACTGCACAAGCAACTGGGTTTCGTGCATGCCGGCACCGTGCGCGAGGCCGGGTTCAAGTTCGGGCGCTGGCTGGACCTGGCCTTCTACCAGCGCATCCTCGCCGGCCCGGCGCAGCCGCACGACGATTAGCCGTAGCGCCGCTGCTCAGTGCGGATGCCTGGCGGTGGCGTAGGGGTTGGCTTCGGCCGGATCCGGGCGCAGCGTGTAGCGCTTGTAGGTCCACTGGTATTGCGCCGGGTCGCGGCGCGCCACCCGCTCCACGCCTTCGTTCAGCGCGGTCGCGGCGCGCAGCGGGTCCGGGTCGGCGATCGCCTCCGGCGCCGGCTGCACCTGCAGCGCGAATTCCAGGTCGTTGTCGACCCGCTCGCACCAGGCGAACAGCACGATCGCGCCGGTGCGCTCGGCCAGCCGGTTGACCAGGGTCATGGTCAGCGCCGGCACGCCGAAGAACGGCGCGAACACGCCGTCGCCGGCCTTGGGTTGCTGGTCGGGAAGAATGCCGACCGCGCCGCCGTCCTTGAGCACCTTGAACAACTGCCGCACCGCCGGGCCTTCGGCGCGCACCTGGCGCACGTTGTCGCCGCTGCGCACCAACTGCAGGAACGCATCGCCGACGTCGGACGCCGGCGCGCGGTAGACGATGGCGATGTCGCCGCGCGAGGCCAGCCACTGGTTGAGCAGTTCCCAGTTGCCGAAGTGCGGCGCGGCCACGATCACCCCGCGGCCCGACGCCAGCGCGGCGTCGTACAGTGCCTGGCCGTGGCGCTGGCGCAGCTGCGCCAGGTTCTGCGCCGGCGGCCGGGTCCACAGCACCAGGGTCTCGAACGCCTGCCGCGCGGTGGAGCGCAGCACGTCGCGGTGCAGGGCCACGCGCTCGCTGGGCAGCAGTTCCGGGTAGGCCAGCTCCAGGTTGCGGCGGGTGACCCGGCTCTCGCGCGCGTCCTTGCGCAGCCACAGCCAGGCCAGGCCGTCGGCCAGGCACCGCAGCCACGGCCAGGGCAGGCGCGCCACGGCGGCGGCGCAGCGGTACAGAACGGTTGCGAGGGTTGCGGGTTTCATCGCCCCAGTTTATCCGCTGCGCCGGCCGCGCCAGGCTGGCGCGGTCGCACCCGGCCCGATCGGCGTCACGGATCGGCCCGCTTGTGTGCCGGTACGGCTTCCGCCAGCCGCTGCAATTCGGCCATGATCCGGCGGGATGACAGCGCCCCATCGAACCCGGATGCTTCCGAGTCCCGAGTCCCGAGTCCCGAGTCCCGAATACCGGAGTCCCGCCCATGCTCTCCCTGATCCAGCGCGTCACCCAGGCCGAGGTCCGCGTCGACGACGCGGTGGTCGGTCGCATCGGCCCTGGCCTGCTGGCGCTGGTGGCGGTGGAGCCGGGCGATACCGAGGCCAAGTTGCAGCGCATGGCCGAGCGCCTGCTCGGCTACCGCGTGTTCGCCGACGCCAGCGGGCGCATGAACCGCGCGCTGCGCGATACCGGCGGCGGCCTGCTGCTGGTCAGCCAGTTCACCCTGGCCGCGGACACCGGCTCGGGCATGCGTCCCAGCTTCACCACCGCGGCGCCGCCAGCCGAGGCTGAACGCGGCTTCAACCGATTGCTGGAGATCTGCCGGGAGCGGCATCCGCCGGGGGTGGAAAGCGGGCGCTTCGGTGCCCATATGATCGTCAGCCTGGTCAACGACGGCCCGGTCACTTTCCTGCTCCGGCCTTAAGCCGGGGCGCTCCTGGTGGAGCGATTCACGCTCTTTGTCCGGCAAGCGGCTGTCCGGGCTGTTATAATGCTAGGTTCACTCATTCATCTACCTGCCGGTGGCGCGAGCACTCATGGCCAACGAACGTCCTGCCCAGCAATCCGACATCAAGCTACTGATCAGCAAGGGCCTGGAACAGGGCTATCTGACTTACGCCGAAGTCAATGACCATCTGCCCGACGACCTGGTCGATCCGGAGCAGATCGAAGACATCATCAGCATGATCAACGGCATGGGCATCGACGTCCATGAAGTCGCCCCCGACGCCGAGACCCTGCTGCTCAACGACGGCAACACCGGTAACCGCGAAGTCGACGACACCGCGGCCGAAGAAGCCGCCGCGGCGCTGACCGCGCTCGATACCGAAGGTGGCCGCACCACCGACCCGGTGCGCATGTATATGCGCGAGATGGGCACGGTCGAGCTGCTGACCCGCGAAGGCGAAATCGCCATCGCCAAGCGCATCGAGGAAGGCCTCAGCCAGGTCCAGGCCGCGCTGGGTGCGTTCCCGCTGGCAGTGGAAACCCTGCTCGAGGACTACGAGCAGCACAAGGAAGGCAAGAAGCGCCTGGCCGAGATCGTGGTCGGCTTCAACGACCTGATCGAGGAAGAGCCGGCGCCGGCCGTGGTCGCCAGCGACGACGACAGCGCCGCCGATGCCAGCGACGACGATGACGACGAGGAAGTCGAAGCCGCCGAGGAAGAGGCCGGCCCGACCGGTCCGGATCCGGCCGAGGTCGCGCGGCGCATGGAGCTGCTGGCCACCGAATACGCCAAGTTCAAGAAGGCGCACGCCAAGAACGGCGCCGAGCACAAGCTGGTCACCAAGCTGCGCACCGACATCGCCGAGGTGTTCGTCACCTTGAAGCTGCCGCTGCCGCTGACCGACGTGCTGGTGCGCAAGCTGCGCGACACCATGGCCCAGGTCAAGGACCACGAGCGCCGCGTGCTGCACCTGGCCACGCACGTGGCGCGGATGCCGCGCAAGGACTTCATCCGTTCCTGGGAAGGCAACCAGACCAACGTGGCCTGGGTCGACGACGCACTGAAGCGCAAGCAGAAGTGGTCCTCGGCGCTGCGCGACGTCAAGGACCAGATCGTCTCCGAGCAGGAAGCCACCGTGGCGGTGGAGCAGGCGACCTACCTGAGCCTGACCGAGCTGAAGGAAATCAGCCGCGCGATGGCCTATGGCGAAGCCAAGGCGCGCAAGGCCAAGAAGGAAATGGTCGAGGCCAACCTGCGCCTGGTGATCTCGATCGCCAAGAAGTACACCAACCGCGGCCTGCAGTTCCTCGACCTGATCCAGGAAGGCAACATCGGCCTGATGAAGGCGGTGGACAAGTTCGAATACCGCCGCGGCTACAAGTTCTCCACGTATGCGACCTGGTGGATCCGCCAGGCCATCACCCGTTCGATCGCCGATCAGGCGCGCACCATCCGCATCCCGGTGCACATGATCGAGACGATCAACAAGTTGAACCGCATTTCCCGGCAGATGCTCCAGCAGTATGGCCGCGAGGCCACGCCGGAGGAGCTGGCCAAGGAAATGGACATGCCGGAGGACAAGATCCGCAAGGTGATGAAGATCGCCAAGGAGCCGATCTCGATGGAAACCCCGATCGGCGACGACGAGGATTCGCATCTGGGCGACTTCATCGAGGACACCAACGTGGAGTCCCCGATCGAGAACACCACCAACATCAACCTGTCCGAGACCGTGCGCGACGTGCTCGCCGGGCTGACCCCGCGCGAGGCCAAGGTGTTGCGCATGCGCTTCGGCATCGACATGAACACCGACCACACCCTTGAGGAAGTCGGCAAGCAGTTCGACGTCACCCGCGAGCGCATCCGCCAGATAGAGGCCAAGGCGCTGCGCAAGCTGCGTCATCCCAGCCGCTCCGAGCAGCTGCGCAGCTTCCTCGATATCGACTGATCGAGCGCGGTTCGCGGCAACGGAAAAGCCCCGCCAGGTGCGGGGCTTTTTTGTGGGCGAAGGATTGGTGCCACTTGCTTGCGCTATCGCACCACCTGCGCACGACCAACCCCTGTAGGAGCGGCTTCAGCCGCGACCGGGTCTCACCGGTAACACCCTGTCGCGGCTGAAGCCGCTCCTACAGGAACAGAGGCGCCGGATCGCCGGCGCCCCGCGCATCTATGCGAACGCCTTGCTGCTGCGCATCACCGCCAGCACGTCGTGGCAGGCGCCCATGGTGTGGTAATCGGTCTTGCCGGCCGGGCTCTTCTCGTCGCTGTAGCTGCGGTTGTCGCGGCTAAGGATGCGGAACCAGGCGCCGTAGCGGTGATCGACCAGGTGTTCCCACGAATACGCCCACAGCCTGTCGTAGGCGGCGCGGTAGCCCGCATCGCCGCTCGCGGCCAGCAGCCGCGCGGCGGCGGCGATGGCTTCGGCCTGCACCCAGAAATACTTGTCGTCGTCGCAGAAGTAGGTCGGGTGCTGCGCCACGTCGGACACGCCGACCACCGGCTCGGCTTCGCTGCCGGAGGCGAAGCCATAGACGATGCCGCCGTGCTGCGCGTCCCAGCCGTGGGCCAGTGCGGTGTCGAACAGGTGCCGCGCGGTGGGCAACAGCCAGTCCGGCGCGCTGCCATCGGCGGTGTGCAGGTGCCCGTGCAGCAGCACCAGCAGCTTCGCCCATTCGACTTGGTGGCCGGGCTGGAAACCCCAGGGCCGGAACAGGTGCTTTGGATTGTCGCGGTTGTAGTCCCAGTCCACCTGCCAGTACGCGTCTTAGTGCTCCCACACCAGGCCGCCGGCCAGCGCGGCTTGCCGGCGGGTGATGTGGTCGGCGAGCAGTAGCGCGCGCTGCAGATAGCGCGGCTCGGCGCTGGCCTCGTAGGCGGCGATCAGCGCCTCGCACAAGTGCATGTTGGCGTTCTGCCCGCGGTAGCTGGAGAACTGCCAGTCGGGCGTGGCCTCGTCGCGGTACAGGCCGGCGCTAGCGTCCCAGTAGCGGGTTTCCAGCAGCTGCCAGGTTTCGTCCATCCACGCGTCGGTATCGAGGCCGGCCTTCTTCGCGGTGGAATAGGCCAGCAACACGAAGGCGGCGCCGTAGGCGTGCTGGGTGCGGTCCTCGGCGACGCCGTCGCGCAGGGTCCACACGTAGCCGCCGCTGGCGGCGTCGCGATGCGTCTCGCGCAGGTAGCGCAGGCCGTGGCGCGCCGCGTCCAGGTACTCGGCGGCCAGCGGCGAATCGGCGAACTCGTTCGCCGCCATCGCGTAGTTGAAGACGAAGCGGGTGCTGCTGACCAGGTGGCGGTGGCCGGCGTCGTACACGCTGCCGTCGTCGCGGAAGTAGTGGAAGAAGCCGCCGGCCGGATCGATCGCGCGCGGATGGTAGAAGGCCATGGTGTCGGCGATATGCGCGCGCAACACGGCGGCATCGGCGAAGTCGGGCAGGGGCGTGGCAGGCAGGTTCATGCGGTCGCTAGGAGCCATGTGTGGGGGAGGGGGGAGAACAGCCGAGCGCAGGCACGGCGGCAGCGCGCCGCCGTACCCGTTTTATGCATCAATGCATCGCGCGCGCCACCGGCCTGGTGCCCGGCGCCTCGGCCGGCAGGTTGGCCGACAGCCGCGAGCCGCGCAGGCCGTACCAGAGGATGTAGGCGTAGCACAGCAGCGGGATCACGAAGGCGTGCTGGATGCCGATCGCGTCGGCCAGTTTGCCCTGCGCCAGCGGCACCAGCGCGCCACCGACGATGCCCATGATCAGCAGGCTCGAGGCCTTGCTGGTCAGCGGGCCGAGGCGTTCGATGGCCACGGTGAAGATGGTCGGGAACATGATCGAGTTGAACAGGCCGATCGCGATCACGCTCCACATCGCCACCTGGCCGCTGCTGAGCATGGTCGCGATCAGCAGCAGCGAGGCGACGCCGGCGAAGGCGGCCAGCAGCTTGCGCGCCGGGATCAACTGCAGCAGCGCGGCGCCGGCGAAGCGGCCGACCATCGCGCCGCCCCAGTAGAACGCCAGGTAGCGGCTGGCGGTGGCTTCGGTCAGGCCGCCGGTGGTCGGGCCGGAGATGTAGTTGATCAGGAAGCTGCCGATCGACACTTCCGCGCCCACGTACATGAAGATCGCCACCACGCCCCACAGCAGGTGCGACTGGCGCAGCGCATCGCCGAAGCTGTGCTGTGACTCGGTGCTGTCGGCGTCGTCCTCGCGCAGCGACGGGATGCGCATCACCAGCACGAACACCGCCAGCAGCAACAGGCCGCCGGCCAGCAGCAGGTACGGCACCTGCACCGATTGCGCCTGCGCGCCGCGATAAGCCGCTTGTTCGAGTGCGCTCATCGCCGCGATCTTGTCGGCCGACAGCACCGCGGTGGCCAGGATCAGCGGGCCGATCAGCAGCGGGAACACAGTGGTGCCCAGCGAATTCAGCGCCTGCGCGAAGTTGAGCCGGCTCGGCGCCTTGCGCGGTTCGCCGATCAGGCTGATGTACGGATTGGCCGCCACCTGCAGCAGGGTGATGCCGCTGGCCAGCACGAACAGCGCGGTCAGGAACAGCGGATACGACGGCAGCCGCGCCGCCGGGTAGAACATCACCGCGCCGATCGCCGCGATCACCAGGCCGATGACGATGCTGGCCTTGTAGCCGACCCGCGCCACCACCGCACCGGCCGGCAGCGACATCAGGAAGTAGGTGCCGAAGAAGGTGAACTGGATCAGCATCGACTGCGTGTAGTTCATCTGGAACACGGCTTTCAGATGCGGGATCAGCACATCGTTGAGGCTGGTCAGACCGCCCCAGGTGAAGAAGATCATGCTGACCACCGCGATGGCGGCAGTGTTGGACAGCGGGCGACGGCTCATGCAGCGACTCCGGGAACGGACGAGAGGGCGACCCGGCTGCTGGCACGCAGGCACAGCCGGGCGGGGGCGATGGTAAGCGCAGGCAGTGTCTGTTGCTGGCGTAATGCGTCCAGCACCAGCTGCGCGGCCTGCATGCCGCGTTCGCGCGGGGCGACGGCGACGGTGGACAGCGACGGGGTGGCGACGGCGGCTTCGGCGATGTCGTCGAAGCCGATCAGCGCGTAGTCGTGGCCGGCGTGGCGGCCGCGTTCGGCCAGGCCGCTGGCCAGGCCCAGCGCCACCACGTCGTTGTAGCAGACCAGGGCGGTCGGCAGCGGGTCGCGCGCGCACAGCGCGCCGGCCTGGCGCGCGGCGTCCAGCCGGGTCGGCGCGCATTCGATCAGCCACGCCGGATCGGCGGCGATGCCGGCGGCGGCGAGTGCGTCGCGGTAGCCGGCGCGGCGTTCGGCGCAGGAACTGGACTGGCGGTGGCCGCCGAAGAACGCGATCGCATGGTGGCCCAGCGCCAGCAGGTGCTCGGTGGCCAGGCGCGCGCCGCGGCGGTTGTCCAGCGCCAGCAACGGCCAGTCGCCGTCCAGCGCGCGGTTGAACAGCAGCACCGGCAGCCGCGTGCCGAGCAACTGGCGCAGCCGCGCCGCGTCGGTGTTCTCGGTCGGCGACAGGATCAGCGCCGCCGGCTGGTGCTCGATCAGCGAGGCCAGCACGCTGTGCTGGCGCTCCGGCGATTCGCCGGTGCTGCCCATCAGCATCACGTAGCCGGCCTCGGCCAGCGCCGCGTCCACGCCGCCGGCGAATTCGGCGAAGAACGGATTGGCCAAGTCGTTGACCACCAGCGCCACCGCGTTGGAGGCGCGCCCGCGCAGGCTGGCCGCGCCGCGGTGGTAGACGTAGCCCTGCCGCGCGATCTCCGCCGCCACCCGCGCGCGCGTGTCCGCATGCACCAGCGGGCTGTTGCGCAGCACCAGCGACACGGTCGCCCGCGACACGCCGCAGGCGGCGGCGAGGTCGGACACGGTGACGCGTTTGTCGGCGGGGGACGACGGCACGGCGATTAGACCGGTTCAAAAGGCCGCCCATCCTGCGCCGTTGTGATTCGCTGCGCATTTTGCAGTGCAGCAATCCGGGGCAGATGCCGGCCTGGTCCATGGTCACCGCCCTGCCGCACCCGACCCTGGCGCTGCCCAACGGCAAGCGCTTGCGCAGCGTCGCCGACGGCCACGACGCGCCTCCCTGCATCGGCAGCGCCAGCCTCAACGGCCGTCCGCTGGGACGTGGCCGGCGCGTGAACGCAGGGTGACGTTAAGACGTCGGCACTGCGTCGGTCCGACACCGGGTTTCGCCGCGAACGCCCATGGCGTCATGCTGCGACGGCGTCATGGCGGCCGATCGGGCGGCGTCCGCGACCTGAGAATGTATGTGCGCATTTAATGCCATGAACACATTTCATTGGCATCCGCTGTGGTCTTGTGGCGCTGTCGCATCGCGTCGAGCGGCATTGGCGTCACGGTGCCACCTCCGATGCGGATGTGGCACACCGTGCAGGCGCATTCCGTCTCCGTCTTGTGCGACGGCCGACCCGGGCCGCCTGCGGCGAACGCCGCGGTCTGGATCGTGCACTCCTCATTGACGACGAACGGGATCTCCGAATGCATGTCTGCCTGCTGTCCCCCTTGAGTACCCTCGATCCGGCCGCGCTGGAGGCGGCCATGGCGGCCGCACAGGCCAATGGCTGCGACCACGTGGTGTTGCCCAATCCGTTCGCGCAGGACCCGCAGGGGCGGCTGGCGGACCCGGCCGCCGACGATGCTGCCGGCGAAGCGCAACTGCAGCAGTGGCTGGCGCTGGCGCACAAGCACGGCCTGAAGTTGCTGGTCGATCTGCGCATCGACGAGATCGGCGGCGGCAGCCGCCTACTGCAGGAACACCCGCACTGGTTCCGCGCGCGCACCTCGGCGCTGCCGGATCCGCGCACGCAGCGTGCCGCGCCGGACATCGCCCAGGGCCGTTTCGCCTACGCCGAGGAAGGCGCGGGCCTGGCGCAATGGTGGAGCGTGCGCCTGCGCGATTGGCTTCGCGGCGGCCTGGCCGGCTTCCGCGTGCTACAGCCGCAGCGCGTGCCGGCCGCGCTGTGGCGCAGCCTGATCGCCGACGTGCAGACGCAGGTGCCGGCGGCGGCGTTCCTGGCCTGGACCCCCGGCCTGGGCCTGGCCGCCCTGCGCCACCTGCACGGCGCCGGCTTCGACGCGGCGTTCTCGTCGCTGGCCTGGTGGGACGGACGCGGCAGCTGGTTCTTCGACGAGGACGTGGCGCTGCGCAGCCTGGCGCGTCGCGTCGTCGCCACGATCGATCCGGATGCGCCTTCGGATGCGCCACCGCCGCTGCAACGCACGCAGCGCGTGCGGCTGGCCGCCGCGTTCGGCGATGCCTGGGCGATCGCCGAACCCACGGCCTTGCCTGTACCGACCGACACCGATGCCGACGAAGCGCCGGCCATCCCGGTCGAGACCACACACGATCTGCGCCTGCGCCCCTTGCTGCGCGATGGCGCGCTGACCGCAGTCGCGGTCGAACCGCTCGACGCCGCGCCCTGGCTGGTGCTGCTCAACAGCGATCGCGACCATCTGCTGCCAGTGCCCGGCGCGGCGCTGCTGCGCCTGCTCGGCGACAGCGAAAGCTTGCTCAGCGACCAGGGCGAGCCGATCCAGGGCGACCAGGGCGGCACCCTGGAAGCGGGCGAAGTGCGGGTCTACCGCAGCGTGCCAGCGCGTCCGGTGCTCGCCGCCCCGCGCGCCCGCACGCCGGCCGATGTCGCCGCCGCTGCGGCGCGGATCTGCATCGAAGCGGTGACGCCCTCGGTGGATGATGGCCGCTTCCCGGTCAAGCGCACCGTGGGCGATCGCCTCTGCGTGGAAGCCGACGCGTTCTGCGACGGCCACGACCGCATCGCGGTGGCGTTGCTGTGGCGTGCCGCCGACGCACGCACCTGGTCCAGCGCGCCGATGCGCGCGCTGGGCAACGACCGCTGGCGCGGCGAGTTCCCGCTGGAGCGGCTGGGCCGCTACGAATTCCGCATCGAAGCCTGGCGCGACATCTTCGCCACCACCCATGCCGACCTGGAAAAGAAGCGTGCCGCCGGCACCCTGCTGGCCGTGGACGTGCAGGAAGCGCTGGCCCAGGTCGAGGCGGCGCGTGCGCGCAGCCGCGGCCCGCTGGCCGCGCGACTGAAGGCGATCCTCGCCCGCATCACCCGCAGCGACGACCCCTCGGCGCGCGCGGAAATCCTGCTCGAGCCCGGCACCGCCGAGGCCATGGCGCGTGCCGACGACAAGCCGTTCCGCACCGAATACCCGATGACCTTCCGCGTCGAGGCCGAGCGCCGCGGCGCGCATTTCTCCAGCTGGTACGAGCTGTTTCCGCGTTCGCAGAGCGGCGACCTCGCGCGCCACGGGACCTTCGACGACGTCATCGCGCGCCTGCCGCATATCCGCGCGATGGGCTTCGACGTGCTGTACATGCCGCCGATCCATCCCATCGGCGAAAAGAACCGCAAGGGCCGCAACAACGCGGTCACCGCGCAGCCGGGCGAACCCGGTAGCCCGTACGCGATCGGCTCGGCCGACGGCGGGCACACCGATGTGCATGCCGAACTCGGCGGGCTGGACGGCTTCCGCCGGCTGCGTACCGCCGCCGCCGCGCAGGGCCTGGAACTTGCGCTGGATTTCGCGATCCAGTGCGCGCCGGACCATCCGTGGCTGCGCGAGCATCCGGACTGGTTCACCTGGCGCGCCGACGGCTCGATCCCGTACGCGGAAAATCCGCCGAAGAAATACCAGGACATCGTCAATGTCGATTTCTACGCCAGCGGCGCAGTGCCGGAGCTGTGGAACGCGCTGCGCGACGCGGTGCTGTTCTGGGTCAACGAAGGCGTGCACCTGTTCCGGGTCGACAACCCGCACACCAAGCCGTTCCCGTTCTGGGAATGGCTGATCGCCGAAGTGCGCGGCCGCCATCCGCAGGTGGTGTTCCTGTCCGAAGCCTTCACCCGGCCCAAGCCGATGTACCGGCTGGCCAAGGTCGGCTTCTCGCAGTCCTACACCTACTTCACCTGGCGCCAGCACAAGGCCGAACTGCAGGCCTATATCGAAGAGCTCAACACAGGCATTCCGCGCGAATGCTTCCGCCCGCATTTCTTCGTCAACACGCCGGACATCAATCCGGTGTTCCTGCAGCAAAGCGGCCGCGGCGGCCACCTGATCCGTGCCGCGCTGGCGACCACGCTGTCGGGCCTGTGGGGCATGTACCAGGGCTTCGAACTGTGCGAGGCCACGCCGCTGGCGCCGGGCAAAGAGGAATACCTGGATTCGGAGAAGTACCAGCTGCGCGTGTGGCCCGAGCGCGCACCCGGCGACATCGTCGACGAGATCACCCGCCTCAACCTGCTGCGCCGCCAGCACCCGGAACTGCAATCGCACCTCGGCACGCGCTTCTATCTCGCGCACAACGACCAGGTGCTGTATTTCGGCAAGTTCCTCGACGACGCGCATCTGGCGCGCAGCCGCAGCCTGGTGCTGGTGGCGATCAGCCTGGACCCGCACGCCGCGCAGGAGGCGCAGATCGAAGTGCCGCTGTGGGAACTGGGCCTGCCCGACCACGCCAGCGTCGCCGTGCAGGACCTGTGGGACGGCCATGCCTTCGCCTGGCACGGCAAGCAGCACACCATTCGCCTCGATCCGTCGCGGCCGTTTTCCCTATGGCGTCTCCGCGCCGGAGCCACTTCATGAATGCTGCAGTTCCATTGTCCGCCGACAGCGAGGCAAGCCCGCTGGTGCGCGACGCGCTCTGGTACAAGGACGCGATCATCTACCAGGTGCACGTCAAGTCGTTCTTCGACTCCAACGACGACGGCATCGGCGATTTCCCCGGCCTGATCTCCAAACTCGACTACATCGCCGACCTCGGCGTGGACACCATCTGGCTGCTGCCGTTCTATCCCAGCCCGCGCCGCGACGACGGCTACGACATCGCAGAATACATGGCGGTACACCCGGATTACGGCAGCATCGCCGACTTCGAACGGCTGGTGGCGCAGGCGCATGCGCGCGGCATCCGCGTGGTCACCGAACTGGTGATCAACCACACCTCCGACCAGCATTCCTGGTTCCAGCGCGCGCGCAATGCGCCGGCCGGCTCGCCGGAGCGCGACTTCTACGTGTGGTCCGACAGCGACCAGGATTACGCCGGCACCCGCATCATCTTCTGCGACACCGAGAACTCCAACTGGACCTGGGACCCGGTCGCCGGGCAATACTTCTGGCACCGGTTCTACTCGCACCAGCCCGACCTGAATTTCGACAACCCGGCGGTGCTGGAAGCGGTACTGGAAGTGATGCGCTTCTGGCTCGACCTGGGCGTGGACGGCCTGCGCCTGGACGCGGTGCCGTACCTGATCGAGCGCGACGGCACCTCCAACGAGAACCTGCCCGAGACCCACGCCATCCTGCGCCGCATCCGCGCCACGCTGGACGCCGAATATCCCGACCGCATGCTGCTGGCCGAGGCCAACATGTGGCCGGAAGACACCCAGCAGTATTTCGGCGAAAACGCCGACGAATGCCACATGGCGTTCCACTTCCCGCTGATGCCGCGCATGTACATGGCCATCGCGCGCGAGGACCGCTTCCCGATCACCGACATCATGCGCCAGACCCCGGAAATCCCGGAGAGCTGCCAGTGGGCGATCTTCCTGCGCAACCACGACGAACTGACCCTGGAGATGGTCACCGATTCGGAGCGCGACTACCTGTGGCAGACCTACGCCGCCGACCGCCGCGCACGCATCAATTTAGGCATCCGCCGGCGCCTGGCGCCGCTGCTCGAACGCGACCGCCGCCGCATCGAACTGATGACTTCGCTGCTGCTGAGCATGCCCGGCACGCCGGTGCTGTACTACGGCGACGAGATCGGCATGGGCGACAACATCCACCTCGGCGACCGCGACGGCGTACGCACGCCGATGCAATGGTCGATCGACCGCAATGGCGGCTTCTCGCGCGCCGACCCGGCCGCGCTGGTGCTGCCGCCGATCATGGATCCGCTGTACGGCTTCCAGGCGGTCAATGTCGAAGCGCAGCAGCGCGACCAGCATTCGCTGCTGACCTGGACCCGGCGCATCCTGTCGGTGCGCAAGCGCTACCGCGCCTTCGGTCGCGGCACGCTGCGTTTCCTGTATCCCGGCAATCGCCGCCTGCTCGCCTACCTGCGCTGCCACGAGGACGAGACCGTGCTGTGCGTGGCCAACCTGTCGCACACGCTGCAGGCGGTGGAACTGGACCTGTCCGAATTCGAAGGCCGGGTGCCGGTGGACGTCATCGGCGGCGGCAGCTTCCCGCCGATCGGGCGCCTGACCTACCTGCTCACCGTCCCCGCATTCGGCTTCTACGCGTTCCAGCTGGTCGGCAACGCCACCCTGCCGGACTGGCACGTGCCCGCTCCGATGCCGCTGCCCGACTACCAGACCCTGGTGCTGCGCGGCGCGGCCGATGCCGACGCGCTGCTGCCGCACCTGGGCACGCTGGAGCGCGACATCCTGCCGGCGTGGCTGTCCACGCGGCGCTGGTTCGCGGCCAAGGACCGCGCGCTGCGCGGCGTGCGCATCGCCCGGCGCACCCCGCTGCCTGGCAGTGACGGGCTGAGCCTGCTGGAGATCGAAGCGGAACTGGAGCATGGCGAACGCGAGCGCTACATGCTGCCGCTGGGCATCGTCTGGGACCGCGAACAACCCAGCGTGCTCGCCGAACAGCTGGCGTTGGCGCGGGTGCGGCATGGCCGCGAAGTCGGCTATCTGACCGACGGCTTTGCGCTCAAATCGCTGACCCGCACCACGCTTGCCGCATTGCGTGCCGGCACGGTGCTGTCGGTCGATGGCGAGACCCACGCCGGGGCCGATGCCGCGCCCGAACAGATCCGCTTCTGTCCCACGCCGGCACTGGCCACGGTCGAGATTGCCGACGATGCCGAGATCCGCTGGTTGTCGGCCGAACAGAGCAACAGCTCGCTGATCGTCGGCGACAAGGCGGTGTTCAAGTTGCTGCGCCGCGTTTCCGCCGGCGCCAATCCCGAGATCGAACTCGGCGAGCGGCTGACTGCGATCGGTTACGCCAATGCCGCGCCCTTGTTCGGCCACGTCACCCGGGTCGATGCGCATGGCGTGGAAACCACGCTGGCGCTGCTGCAGGGCTTCGTGCGCAACCAGGGCGATGCCTGGCGCTGGACCCTGGATCACCTGGCGCGCGGCGCCGAGGAATACGCCGCCGCGCAGGACGATGCCGCACGCGACGAGAGCGTGGCCGGCTACGACGCCTTCGCCGCGGTGGTCGGGCGGCGCCTGGCGGAACTGCACGACGTGCTGGCCCAGCCCACCGACGCCGCCGCCTTCGCGCCGCAACCGGTGGATGCCGCCGCCGCGCAGCAGGTGGTCGCCCGCGTCGAGCACGAGGTGCAGGCGATGTGGGACACCGTGTCCGCGCATCGCGAGAGCAGCGAGGATGGCGCCGACCGCGCGGCCGTGGATGCCTTGCTCGCGCAACGCCCGCGCCTGGACGCCTGGCTGCGGCAGGCGCCGGCCTTGCTCGCCGGCGCGCTGCTGACCCGCGTGCACGGCGATTTCCACCTCGGCCAGATCCTGGTCGCATTCGACGACGTGGTGCTGATCGACTTCGAAGGCGAGCCGGCCAAGTCGCTGGACGCGCGCCGGGCCAAGGCCAGCCCGCTGCACGACGTGGCCGGCTTCCTGCGCTCGCTCGACTACGCCAGCGAAGTCTCCGCACGCGGCGAAGAGGGCACCGCGGCGCGCGCCGGGGTCGGCCTGGACACCGTCCTGGACGCGTTCCTGTCCGCGTTCCGCCGCCGCGCCAGCGCCACCTTCCTGGCCGCCTACCGCGAAGTGCTCGACGCCAGCCCGCACCCGTGGGTGGCGCCCGCCGCCTTCGACACCACCACCCTGTTGTTCCTGATCGAGAAGGCCAGCTATGAAATTCGTTACGAGGCCGCCAACCGCCCGGCCTGGATCATGGTGCCGATACAGGGACTGCTGCGCATACTCGAACGCTTTCCCGCGCCCGAGGAGGCGATGCAATGACTGATGTCGGCCACACCTGGGACGAGGCAACGCTGCGTGCGTTCGCCAACGCCCGCCACGGCGATCCGTTCGCCGTGCTCGGTGCGCACCGCATCGGCGACGCGCGCGTGCTGCGCAGCCACCTGCCCGGCGCCGAAGCGGTCACCGCGGTGCTCGACGACGGCCGCGAGGTGCCGCTGCAGGAAGGCCCCAGCCCCGGCTTCTTCGCCGCCACCCTGCCTGACGACGGCCGCTACCGGCTGCGCATCCGCTGGCCCGGCGGCGAGCAGCACACTGAGGACGCCTACGCGTTCGGTCCGCAGCTCAGCGATTTCGACCTGCACCTGATATCCGAAGGCCACCACCTGCAACTGGCCGACGCGCTCGGCGCCAACGTGGTCGAAGTCGATGGCGTGCGCGGCACCCGCTTCGCGGTGTGGGCGCCCAACGCCACCCGCGTGGCGGTGATCGGCGACTTCAACACCTGGGACGCGCGCCGCCACCCGATGCGGCTGCGCCACCAGGCCGGCGTGTGGGAACTGTTCGTACCCGGCGTCGCCGCCGGCGCGCACTACAAGTACGCGCTGCGCGGCCCGCGCGGCGAAGACCTGCCGGCCAAGGCCGACCCGGTCGCGCGCCGCGCCGAACTGGCGCCCGGCACCGCCTCCATCGTGGCCGATCCCACCCCATACCAGTGGCGCGACGCCGCCTGGATGGCGGCGCGCGCGCGCCGCCACGGCCCCAGCGCACCGCTGAGCGTGTACGAAATCCACGCCGGCTCGTGGATGCACGCCGACGACGGCAGCATGCTCGACTGGGACGCCCTGGCCGACCGCCTGATTCCCTACGTCGCCGACATGGGCTTCACCCATATCGAACTGATGCCGGTCACCGAACATCCGTTCGGCGGCTCCTGGGGCTACCAGCCGCTGGGCCTGTTCGCGCCCACCGCGCGCTTCGGCTCGCCCGACGGCTTCGCCCGCTTCGTCGACCGCTGCCACCGCGAAGACATCGGCGTCATCGTCGACTGGGTGCCGGCGCATTTCCCCACCGACGCGCACGGCCTGGCCCATTTCGACGGCACCTCGCTGTACGAACACGCCGACCCGCGCGAAGGCTTCCACCGCGACTGGAACACCCTGATCTACAACCACGGGCGCCGAGAAGTCTCCGGCTTCCTGATCGCCAGCGCCCTGGAATTCCTGCAGCGTTACCACGTCGACGGCCTGCGCGTGGACGCCGTCGCCTCCATGCTCTATCGCGACTACAGCCGCGATGCCGGCGAGTGGGTGCCCAACATCCACGGCGGCCGCGAGAACTACGAGACCATCGCCTTCCTGCGCCGGCTCAACCAGGTCGTGGCCGAACACGCGCCCGGCGCCATCACCATCGCCGAAGAATCCACCGCCTGGCCCGGCGTCACCGCCGACCTGGCGCATGGCGGCCTGGGCTTCAATTACAAATGGAACATGGGCTGGATGCACGACAGCCTGCACTACATCGAACTGGACCCCATCTACCGCCGCTACCACCACGGCGAACTGACCTTCAGCATGGTCTACGCGTATTCCGAGCGCTTCATGCTGCCCATCTCCCACGACGAAGTGGTGCACGGCAAACGCTCCCTGCTCGGGCGCATGCCCGGCGACGACTGGCAGCGCTTCGCCAACCTGCGCGCTTACCTCGGCTTCATGTACACCCACCCCGGGCGCAAGTTGCTGTTCATGGGCTGCGAAATCGCCCAGCCCACCGAGTGGAACCACGACGCCGCACTGCCCTGGCACCTGCTCGACGACCCGCGCCACCGCGGCATCCAGCACCTGGTCCGCGACCTCAACCGCCTGTACGCCGAACACCCCGCGCTGCACGCCCGCGACGACACCCCCGACGGCTTCGCCTGGGTCATCGGCGACGACGCCGGCAACAGCCTGTTCGCCTACCTGCGCACCGCCCAGGGCAGCGACGCCCCGCTGCTGGTCGTCGCCAACCTCACCCCGCTGGTGCACCACGGCTACCGCATCGGTGTACCCCGCGGCGGCCGCTGGCGCGAACTGCTGAACTCCGACGCGGAAATCTACGGCGGCAGCAACACCGGCAACGGTGGCAGCGTGCGCACCGAGACCATCGGCGCCCACGGCCATCCGGCCTCGCTGTCGCTGACCATCCCGCCGCTGGGGGTGCTGGTGTTGGGGTTGGAGGAGTGAGGGAAGGGCGCTTGGGTGACTAACGGCGTCGCATCGGCCGTCGATGCGATCTGCTGATGAGCGCCGACGGTCAGGGGGCGGGCGATAGGGACAATCGCCTGCTCCGGAGGACGGGCTGTTGTGGGAGGGGCTTCAGCCCCGACGCGCTCTCCTGACCCGCTGTCGGGGCTGAAGCATCTCCCCAGGAGGCTGCTGAGGGTTTTTTCCGGTGCGGCCTGTGCCACTCGCCTCACGTAGACAAGACGCGTGTCGACAATCCCGGGAAGACACAGCCCCACCGCGGACGCTAAACTCACGCCGCCTCGGCGCCTTCCTCTGCATGCACGCCAGAGGCGCCAAGCCGGCGGCCACCGCATCGCCCGCCCGCTCCGGACGCGTCCGGGCCTATAGCTCAACGGTTAGAGCAGAGGACTCATAATCCGGTTCGGCTGAGTTTCCGTCAGCCATCGATATGCTCAAAAATGCCTTGAAATAGGCTGTTTCCGCGAATATTCGCGCGCCTTAGATTTCCGATTTCCACGGTGAAACTCTGGGAATTTCCTGCATCCTTACACCGGAACTACACCGATCTTTCGCGCTCTGCGACTGCACAAAATTGTGTAGTCGATGCTAGCTGCCATCCGCTACCTCGGTGTGCCAGTGCTGCAGCTACAGCGCATCAGGCGAATTTGCTTGCGCTTGCCTTGGGCATGGAGCCGCTGCACGATGCGGGCATCCGACTCGAAGGACCGAAATGGCCGATCCGCTCTACTGCCCGTTGCTCGTGAGCGTGCCATGCCTGAAGGCGGAGGTTTGGGCTGCTTGGGCGCAAGCAGGGCTCAGCGCCATTGCCATCTACGCTGCGGGTAGATTTGCTGTCGCCCAACATAGGCGTGATATTGCTACGCGCGTCCAGTCCATTTGCGAGATCATTGCCTTCGCGGCCTATGTGGCGGAGCAGTTCGAATCGATTTCGACAGACGTTCTTGCCACAGATGGAGCAAAGCACTGGAACCTTTCGGAGCTTAGATCGGTTGGATCACGCTTGGCGCAGATCCCTTTGCATGAACTGCCTGACGCTGACCTTATAGGTCCGCTTCTGCAAGCCATTGAAGGCATGGACGCGCTTGATCTCTACGTCACTCGCGCGGTCAGCGAAGCAGCTAACCGTCAGCGCATGACAATCGAATTGATGAAGACAATTCAGACCAAGGCTGGCGTGGTTGTCTTTGCAGGCAAGCGTGCCGAACTCATAGATGCGCGCCATAAACCTCGTCCAGCCTTTCGAAAGATTGCTGGCTGGCTCGGCAGGCGTAGAAGCTGACTGGATCGTGGAGCATCTCGCTGGCCGGTGCCGTCTCTGTAGATCCAAGCGCTCAGCCAGCACCACGCTCTGCGATGCGCGCTGCCATCCACTCATCGATCTCGGATTCGACCCACACCGAAATCGTGCCCAGCGGCACCGGCTTGGGGAACGCGCCGGCGCGGATGCCTGCTTAGAGCGTGGACTTCGACAGGTCGACGCGCGCCAGCACTTCGCGGATGTGGATGAAGTGCAGCGGTTGCGGTCCGGGAGCGTGGTCGGCATCAGCAGATGAGTTGTCCATGGCGCTAGCCTGGCACGCCAGCAGGTCCACCGCCGCGGACGGCGCGCAGCAGCGCGGTACAGCCCTGCGCGTCGATCGCATCCACTGCTAGGCCGAGGTCGATCAGGCGGCGAATCGCATCGGCGTCGCGGCCGGCAGGTTGGCCTCGCGCAGCCGCGCCAGCGCCGCAAGGCCGTCGCGTTGGCCCAGTTGCAGGCCTTCGCGCAACACTTCCAGCGGCTGCCGGTCGGGCAGGCTGGCGCTGCCGACCTCGCCCTGGCCGTCGCTGACCGCGGCCGGCAGCGGGTAGTCCGGGTCCAGCGCGGACACGATCGCCCAGCGCCCGGCCTCGGCGACCAGATCGACCGCGCGCGCCCGCTCTGGTCGGCCTGAGCGGCCTCGATGCCCAGCTCCAGAAGCACCGGATCAGGCCCAGCGAGACCTGGTCGGTGGTGCAGGGCCAGCAGCACCGGGTTGCGGCCGTCGCCATAAATTGCAGTGAGATTGAGCTTGTGCAGCCCCAGGCTCAGCCCAGAAAAGCAAAACCCCTGATTTCTCAGGGGTCAGTCGCCGCACGGGATTGCAATCTCCACTGTGCGGAGGCCACCCCTTTCGAGGTGGACTTAAGCCCGATGCCGAAGCAGAGCGGGAACGCCACGAAATCTACGCCTTCAGAGGTGAGGAGTCAAGTGCCCCATTCCAAGAGCGTGAAGCACGCACGCTTTTATGGCCTTCAAATCCACGTCAGAAATCTTGCGTACGTCGTACACCCGGTTTCCCTGCAAATCTCGACCTTCCCAAGGCAGCGTCAAACGGGCGAAGGAAACCGCTGAAACCATGTCGGCCTTTACCCACATCCACTCTTCCCCATATGGATCTGGCATACGCGGATCGAACTGGATCCTGTGGTGAAACTTGCATACCGACCTGGGGGGAGTTGTGCTCAGAGGGACGATCGTGCACAGATCGTCCCGTTGCCGGAAGCGTGGCGAAATGACGATAGCGGGCCGACGCTTCACCATTTCTGGTTCCTTGAACCCTGAGAAATCGCAGATCACCACCACGCCTGGATCGGGGTGAAACTTCAAGCCCATGAGTGCTATCCGTTGAAAAAGTAAGTGTACGGCCCTGCAATTGAGCAAGGGTAGACGGCCAGGGGCGTTCGACTTTGTGATAGAGGCGGCCTATGCAATTGCGTCTGCTGACTCTACGCCTGGTCCTCCGTGTAGATGCCGGCGCTGATGATCGCGCCGCCGCCCCAGCCACGGCCATAGCCCAGCGGGTATGGGCTCCCCTGTGCCTGCGTGTTCACCGGGCCGTTGAAGCTGTAGCTCGGCTTGTTCTCCGGCCGCTCGCCGGTGCCGAGACCCTTAGGCTGCGGCGCCAGCATCTGCGCAATGCCGCCGACCACCATTGCCCAACCTGCAGCGCCAGCGGCGCCCACAACGCCACCGACCGCCGCAGTGCCGAGGAAGGTACCACCGAGATAAACGCTCGCCGCGCCGGCAGTGATGATAAGCGCTGCACCGATGAGGATCGTCGTGATGGCAGAGCTCTTGGCACCCATCAGCACTGGTGCGATGCGGATGTCCTCGGTGCCGGGCGGGTCGTGCAACTGCTCCAGTCCCAAGTTGCGGCGACCGACGAAGACGGCGAAGGCCATGCCGCGATCCTTGGCGTGCGTCAGGTAGCTCGCGAAGCCAGGCAGCAGCACGCAGAGCGCGCGCACGGCCTCGGCGGGGCTGCTGACAGCTAGGCGGAACTCACGGCCGAAGCGCGTGCCCAGAGGGCCGTACAGGCGGATGGTGCGCAGCTTTTCCATGGTTTCTTCCTTCAGTTGAGCGGGCCGCGAGGGATGGGGAACTGCAGTGAAATGTGCTGCGTCATCTTCTTGTCCGGACCCACCGTCACCAAGTGCACTGCAGGTAGCGGGCTGTCGACTTCGAGGCAGAGCATTCTGCGATGGCCGGCGATGATCGCCTCTGCAGCCACTTCCATTGCTTCAGGAGAGAGCCGGGCCAGCTGTCGCTGGAACTCAGCGAAAAGTGGGGTGGCTGAGTCGAGTAGAGCTTGCATCATGCTGTGCATGTGCTTAGGTGCTTGAGCGTGTTCCATGTCTTCCTCCCTAGGTTTGCTGAAACAAGATCCCGCCGGAGCGGGATCCGACCGCCTCACACCCAACCCAAGTGCAGCGGCTGCCGGACGTTGTCACGGGCACCTTCCGGCTGGCCCGGCGCGGAGGAGCAACGCTCCGCGCGGTTGATCAGTGCAGCAGCTGCGCGTGCGGCCGGCTGCCGCGTGCGCCGCCGTCTACCGTCACGCCAGTGCGCAACATGGAGTCGAACGCGCGCGCCACCATGGCCTCGCTGTCGAGGTCGATGCCTGCATCCGGGCCCATGAAGTCTTGGACCAAGCTGCGGCGGATCTCGTGATCTGTCTGGTCGTCGGTGAAAAACGTGTCGGGCGCGAGTTGGTGGGCATCCAGCAGCAGCTTCGCGCGGCTCATGCGTGCCACTCCGCGGCGTGGCCGCCCGAAGCATCTTCGGTTCCGTTCTCCGTGCGCACGATCCCGATGTTGCCGCCGTGCACGCCGGCATCGCGGTACATGGACGTGCGCTGGCCACGCGACAGCGAGCTCAGCACCGCCAGCCTGGCGATCGTGGCAGCTGCCGCGGATTGCTCGGGCTTGGGCGTGATGCCGGCGGCGTTCAACTGGCCACGCGCCTGAGTAATCCCCAGGTACAGCTGCTCCACAGCGTCGAACGAAGCCTCCAGCTCCCGCTGTTTCGCCTCCGCGCCTTCGATGGCGGCCACCAGACGCTGCTGCAGGTCGGGCAGGCCTTCGTCGGCCTCCCTGAGCAGCGCGAGGTTGCGGAGCTGGGAGAGGCTGTTCTGCATGGCCCGCATGCGGTCCCGCTCGATCGACAGGCGATCGAATTCCTGCTGCATCTTCGCGATGTCGTCCACGCTGCCGCTGATCAGCAGATTGCGGTAGAGCGGGCCATTGTTCGCGGATCGCGGGCCGGCGATCGCGATCTCCTCCCAGCGAGCATTGCAGCGGCCGAGCTCGGGCTGCAGCTGCGCCAGCATCCTGCTGACCTCCTGCGAGCTCAGCGGATTGTCGCGGCTCATTGCCGTGCGGATCTCTTCGACGATGGACATGGAAACTCCGGTATGCAGGTGGCTGGATCAGCGGGTGCGGTAGTCGAGGCCGGCGCACATCTGGGCGTAGGACCGGTCGCTGGCGCCGGCGCCGCACGCGTCATCCACGCGTTGCTGACGCGTGCCGCACGCGTGCGCGCGCACCTGCGCGGCGTCCTTCGCTGCCTGCGTCACCGTGCGCTGGCCAGCGGCTGCGTTCGCCGCGAGTTGTCGCGACAGCACGTCCAGTTCGTCCTCGCGCAGGCTGCTGTGGCCGGCGTCGTCCATCAGGCGCTTGCGCCATTCGGCGGCATCGAGCAGCGGCAGGGTGGCGTGCTTCGGCGCTGAGTCGATGTGCAGCTGCGGGCCGCCGCGCGCCGTGTCGACCATCGCCAGGTGGTTGTTGGCGATCTTCCGCTGCACGGCATCGTAGTGCTGACCGTCCGGAGTGGTGCCAGCCTCGAAATGGACCTCGGCGGTGTAGCCCATCGAGAGCTGCCGCTTGCCGGACTCGTAGGCGGTGATCGCCGCGGCGTCCATCAGCACCAGCGGCACGCGCACGAACTCGCCGTCGCGCACCACTTCGGCGCCGGTGTGGCCGATGGCCAGGTCCTTCCAGTTGGAGGCATCGACGTGTCCCTGGGTCGGATGCTCCAGCGTCATCGGCCGGTGGGCGAAGCTGCGCAGGGTGGAATCGGAGAAGACCTCGTCCGCCGGGCGGTAGACGCGCACCACCGGCATGTCGGGCCGGCCCAGCTCGCTGCCCAGGTATTCCTGCACGCCGGTGCGCGCGACCTTGGCGTCGGCCACGAGGTAGCCGTCGGCTGTGCGACGGGTGGAACCGACGGTGATGCGATCGGTGAAGGTGGCATGCATGGTTCAGCCCTCCTGCTTGCGGGTGCGATAGTCCAGGCTCGCCACGAACTCGGCGTAGCCGTTGTCCTGGACTGCGGTGCGCAGGCCGGCGCCGTCGCGCAGCGCCTGGGCTACCGGATCCTGGTTGGGCGCGCGGCTGTCGCTCGCCGGCTGCACGCTGGCCGCCGAATCGGCCATGCGCTTCACCCGCTCGTCGACGAGCCTGTCGATGTCCTCCGGCCTCGGCCGGCTGTCCTGCAGGCTCGCCAGGTCCGCGTTGAGCTTGGCGATCTCCGCATCCTTGGCCTCGGCGACGGCGGCCTGGTCGGCGCGCAGGCGCTGGTTCACGGCCGCGGTGTCCGCCAGCTGGTGCTGCAGGCGCTCGATCGCCGCGGCGCTGTCCTCGCTGCATTCGATGGACTGGCCGTCGACGATGATGGTGCGGGTGGGCTTTCGGTTGAACATGGGTGCTCCTGTGCTGGTGCTGGCGATGCCGAGTGGGCGCTGATCAAGCGCTGTCGAGAAGGTGGTTCAGACGTGCGCTGGCCTCGGGGTCGATCCTTTCGATCGCCTCCATGAAATCCACAGCTGCAACGGCGGCGTCGTGGCTTGAGCCCTCGTTGAACGCCTCGTGGATCTTCGCCATCGGTGCAGGGCTCACCCGCGGGCCGTGGGATACCAGCAGTTCGTCGAAGTAGGTCCAGAATGCGAGGGCGGCGGGGCAAGTCGGCGCCGGCGCCGGCTTGGCTTCTAGGGCGGCCAGCCGCCGCGATCGGTCAGCGCGCATGCTGGCCCTCCAGAGCGCGCAGGCGCAAGTCGAAGTCGGCGAGCTCGTGGGCCCGGGCGAAGCTCTCCACGCAGCGCCCCAGCTTCTCGGCTTCGCCTGCAGTGATGGCACCCTCGGCCGCGGCCGTCAGGATGGCGCGCATCGTGGCCGGTACGTCGGCCGGCGTCTCGGGGATGGGTAGGTCCACCTGGATCACGCGCTCGCGCGTGGGAGGGGCGATTCGCTCGAGGCAGAGACGCATGGCCGCGGCGTCGCCGGCGAGCGCCATGTCGATGGCCTTCTGCGTGAGCCGCTTTGAATCCTTGTCCAGCAAGGCCAGAGCGGCGAGGGTGCTCTTGTTGCGCGCGCCGCGCCGGCGGCCGGGGTTGCCCGGTCCGAAGCGGCCGCGGTTGTCGCGCGATGCCGTATCGGCGCCGTTGTTGCGGGCGTTGGGGTCGGTGGTTGCGGTATCCATGCCGGCATTGAACCGGATGAAAACCGCATGTGCTTAGAAGGCGCGGTTCCTGCTCCTGCTGGCCGGCAGCACGCCGTTCTTCTGCAACACCCGCCGTATCGTGTCGTCCGAGTATCGGAACTCCTGCGCCAGCAGCCTGACTAGGTCGCGGTCTGGCTCGCCTGCGGCCTGAAGGCGACGAGCAGCCTTGACCACGGCCGCGTGACCAGGCGGCGCGCCGTTGTTGCGTGCCTTGGCTCTGCCGCCTGCTGCCCTGGCCTCGATCGCAGCGCGGGCAGCGCGCACGTATGGCTCCCGGGCGAGCAGCTGCACCGCGGCGGATGCCTGGACCATGGCCACGGCCATCAGCGGATGGTGCAGGGCCGCCAGCGCGCCGCCAGCCTGCTCCTCGATGGCGTCCATGTGCGCGAGGCTGCGCTCCACGAGGTCGCGCTCTCGCTGGATCACCTCGGCAGGCTGATTCCAGCCGGCCAGCAGTTCGTCGAGCGTTCGCCGAAGGGAAGACGACAGCCGGTCGCCGGTGCGCGGCGTGTGGATGCGATCGAACCGCGCCCGGTCTTCGGGGTCGCTGAGGTTGAACGTGCCAAGCTTTTCGGGGTCGATCATGTCAATCTCCTCGCGCGCGTGCGCGATGCCTGCGGAAACGTCTGCAAAACGCCTGCGAACCTTCTGGTGATCTCCTCGCGCGCGCGCGCACTTGGCGGCAAAACCTGGGGGCGCGCGCCAACGGATGCCGACAGCGATGCTACGTGCATGGTGTGGCCTTCCATGCACCGCGGCGCGCTGGATTGCCGAAGGCCCAGAGCCAAGACCTCGCCCGTTGACCGCTCCCACAGCTCGCTCAGGATGACCTTTCACCCAGACCGAGCCGGACGCCGCTATGCACGACCTCTTCGAGTATCTAGCCCTTGCCGCCAACCTCATCCCCTTGCTCACCTGGGCTGCTGACCGGTGGTTCCCGAAGGACCCGACACCGCCCGATCCGCCGCAATCATGGCTTGCGCTGGGCCGCGGCCGCGCCGTCCCCGGGTCACCGCCGGGCAACCTTCGCGCAGCCAGCGCCGCAGCGTGCCGCAGGGAACGCCCAGCGCCGCGGCCGCCTGATTGACGGGGAGCGCCGTCACCTTGGTGCTGCCCAGTCGGCGCGCGCAGGGCGCCGGGGTTGCCGCAAGCCTTCCCGGAAGCCTTCGGGGAAGGCTTTCCGAAGGGGCTCCGAAGGGTTCGTGAGCGCTCATTGAGTGCGCAGTGAGCCGCGCGCCTGCTAGTAGCAGCCGATTTCCTGCTCGTAGCATGCGAACGCATCGATCTAGCATGCGAACGCACTGCGAACGCACTGCGAACGCATCGCCGTTCGCCGAACGCTCGTCGATCGCTTGCCGATTTGGCCGCCGTGGTGCTGGAGCGGTAATCCAGAGCGGGGAGCAGCAGCAAAAGCAGTGCCCCATGGTAGATATCTAGAAGGGTGTACACATAGCGACCTCAAACCCCTGTGGATAACCGCTCGACTGGTACACATAGCGACCTCAGAGGTCGCCATGTGGGCTAATTCAATAGGCAATTGGCCCACATAGCGACCTGATTGGCCCACATAGCGACTACGCCGCGCGTTTTTGCTGCCACAGATTTGGAGGCACAGCGGTGGCCGGTTCCATATGCTTGTCGGATTCGTCGATCGAGTAGTAGCTGAGGGCGTACAAGCTGCACGCGTGCTTGCCGCCTTTCCGAGTTTCGATGATCCAGCCGCCGGCCAGCAGTTCCTGCTTTGCGGCGTGCACAGTGGCCTTGCTGCGCCATCCGCGCTGCTGCAGGAGCGACCACGGGATGCTGAGGTCGCCGTTCTTGCCTGGTCGGTACTGCCTGGCCAGTTCCAGCAGCAGCTTGAGGGCGTTGCCGCCGAGATTGCCGAACTCCGCCGAATCGGCGATTCGGTGCTCGATCGACAAGAACGGCGGGCCCTTGCCGCGGCCAGTGATTTGCGATCGCTTCCGCTCGTGGATGTGCTTGACCTTGGCATCGCTCATCGCCTTTTCCTGATCAGGCCGCCACGCGCGACAGCTGCTTTGTCAGCAGCCGCCGGTTGTGCTCGCACACGGCGCGGTCGTTGGCGTACTGGGGCGCGCTGCACCCCATGCCGATGAGCGTGTCCAGGGCGCTCTCCGCGGCCTTCGTGCTGGCGAGCCAGCGCTCGACCTGGGCACGCGGCACGTCGCGCAGTTGGCGAGCCGTGAGGCAGCGCATGGGGCGGTAGCTCATCTGGCTTTCTCCCGGTCCTGGGTGATTGCGGGCTGCGCATCAGCAGCACGCTTGGAAAATCGGAACGGCTGATCGGTGGGCAGCACGGCCAGCTTCTTCGCTTTGCGCCGACGCACGATGCGCTCTGCGGGGAACTGCACCACGATCGCGTGCGAAAGCGTGCCGCTGGAGTGCGCGCTATGCGCGTCGATCCTGCTCAGGTACTTGAGCCTTTCCATCTGCGCTTCTATGTCGCTTCCGTCATAGAGTTCCCTGTCTCTTCGGACGCTTTCTCGTATCGCGCGGGTGACCATCTCGAACGCTTTCGTGTAGCTATCGTGTTCGCCGAAGCAATCCAGGCGCTCGAAGTAAAGCCGCATCAAGAAAAGGCCGGCGGAGTTGGTGTCAAGCGCGTTCTGCAGCAGACGCAGGCGATCTACGTCCGGCGAAAATTGGTGTATCGTTGCGGTCATGGTCGTTCCTCGTGAGGGTTCGGTCTGTGATTTGACGGCTTGGGCGTTGGCGCGCTCGAGCCGTTTTCATTTGTGCAGCGGGTTGAACGTCAGCTTGCCGACTGCGGCGCGGCCCATGTCCAGGACCTGCAGCTGGTCGGCGTACTTGGAGGCCAGGGCCGCTCGCTGAGCGTCGAATCTGGCGGAGATGGCCGCGGCGATCTCCTGGCGCGACGGGGTGTTCGGGCCTGGCCTCGGCGAACGTGTCGTGCGGGTTTCGGTGAGCTGTATGCTCTGCATGGTCAGTTCGTCCTGTGAGAGGGTTCGGGGTGGCTTCCGCGGCTCGTTCCGGGTGCAACCGGGCGGGCCGCTTCTCTTCAGCCGGCGAGGGCACGGCTGTCGGTCGTCTCCACGACGCCCGCCTCGAGGTACTGATCGAGGTCGGCGCGGCGGTAGAACACCCGGCCGCCCAAGCGGACGTAGCGTGGGCCGCGGCCTTCGTGGCGCATCTTTTCGAGAGTCGAGTTGCTCAGGCCGAGATAAGAGGCGGCCTCGGGTCCTTTGAGGCGATTTGCAGCAAGTTCGGATGGTTTGGTGGTCATGAGTGTGGGCTCTTGTTTATGCGTTACAATGCGAACGCAGATAAAGCCTACTACTGGTTTTTGTGGATAGCAATGGTTTTTTGCGTTATCTTTGCGTTCGCGTCCAACTCTGCAGAAATCGCATGTCTCAAGCTCCCAAGAAGAAGCCGGGAAGGCCGCCCAAGCCCGAGAAGGAGAGAGCAGGAAACTTCAGTGTCCGGCTCCCCCCGGAGTTGCGCGGCAGGATCGAGGCGGCAGCAGACACGGCCGCGCGATCCGTCAACGCGGACATCGTGGCGCGCCTTGAAGAGTCCTTTGAGTGGCGCGTTGCGCTTCCCGCTGAATTGAAGGATCGCCTTACTCAGGCGGCACTACATGCCAATAGGACCCTCGAAGCTGAGGTTGCGAGGCGCTTGGCGACGAGCTTCGACTCGTTGGAGACCGTCACTTTCGCGAACCGAACGGAAGAGCTTCGCTTGGTTCAGCAGGAGATCCAGTCGCACGAGAAAACATTGGCGGAGATACGGGAACCTGGCGTCGCACCCGAGGACTACGTCCGTCAGGTTGAGCGCGCTCTGGCCAGACTCATGGCTCATCGCGATCGTCTCAATGAAGACATGAAGGAAGTGATCGAGAGCTGGGATCAGCCGCTCTCGGTGCTGGGGAGCCTCGAATTGGACATCGACGAGTACGAGAGGATCGGGCAGAAGAAATGACCGCCTTCGCCAAGCTCACGCGTGCCGGCATGCGCGGCCTGCAGCCTGGCCAGTCGCTGAGCGAGCACGGCATCACCTACACGCGCACCAGCAGCGGGGACGGCCGCTGGTCGGTCAACGTGATGGTCAACCGCCGGCGGCACCACCAGGTAGTCGGCCTGGAGTCGGAGGGCTACACCCGCACGCAGGCCGAAGACGTTGTGAGTGCGCTGAAGGCCGCCAAGCGCTCCGCCGCACATGGAGTAGCGGGTAGCCGTCAGGCGCGCGCTTTGAGCATTTCCCAGGCTGCGGACGACTACCTCGCATATCTGGCGGGGCACGATGGGCGGGACCTGGTGGCGAAGAGGATGCGATTCGAGCAGCACCTGGTCCCGCACCTGGGCCAGAAGCAGGCCGCGCGCCTGACCGACGACGACTGGATGGCCTACGTCGCGAAGCGCAAGGGCGAGGGTGCGAGCCCGGCGACGATCAACCGGGAGCGATCGGCGCTGCTGCACATGCTCAACACGATGCGCCGGCGCAAGCTGCTCGCCGCGGTGCCGATGCTGGCGCGCCAGGCCGAGCCGGAGGGCAAGCTGGTGTACCTGACGCCGGCCGAGTCGCAGCGGCTACTTTCGGCCGCGGCGGAGGACCAGTCGGACCTGGCGCACCGCTTCGTCATGGTGACGCTCTACACCGGCCTGCGGCACAGCGCGGCGTTGAACCTGCGCGCCGCCGACGTCGACGTGGAGCGGCGTATTCTCTGGATCCGCGAAGACAAGGCCGGCCGGCGCGAGCAGGCGATGCCGCAGCTGCTGGCCGACTACCTGGGCGAGGTGATCGCCGACATGGAGCCCGAAGCGTTCCTGTTCGCCTCGCCGCGCGCGAAGTCTGGCAGGGCATACCAGATGAACGCCATCTTCGCCCGTTGCGTCCAGCGCGCCGGCATCGCCAAGCACGTCACGCCGCACACGATGCGCCACACCGCAGCCACGAACGCAGCGCATGCCGGCCTCGACGCGGCGACGATCCAGATGATGGGCGGATGGAAGACACGCGCCATGGCGGAACGGTACACTCACGCCGCTTCAATGCGGGACGCGATGGATGCCCTCCAGAGTCGACTGACAAGCCGCAGGGTTACACCGAAATTGCAACGGCGATCGCGCAAAACCGCCTGAAACGCCTTCAGGGCCTATAGCTCAACGGTTAGAGCAGAGGACTCATAATCCTTTGGTTCCAGGTTCGAATCCTGGTGGGCCCACCAAAAAGCAGTCCAGGGATATCCGGATTGGTCCGGGTCTTGCAGGAAATTACCTAAAAATAGCCGCTTACAGTCCGCTGAAGTCCAATAGTGTCCAGTTGCATCCGGCAATAAAGTGAGTCAGGCTGTGAGTCGTGGAGCGACAATGGGTCGCTCCGACTCACAACTGTCTGACTCACATGCTCACGGACGCCAAGCTTCGCGCGCTGAAACCTAGAGAGACCGCCTTTCGAGTGGCCGACTCGAACGGCCTGTGCATAGAGGTGCGCCCCACCGGCTCAAAGGCGTGGCGCTACCGCTATCGCTATGCCGGCAAGCCAAGCATCGTGACCATCGACGAATACCCGGCCATGTCACTGATGCAGGCACGCGCGGAGCGCGACAAGCTGCGCGTGCTGCTGAAGGGTGGAGCCAACCCGGCCCATGTCGCGCGCGTCGAGCGAGCCGTCCAGGCCGAGCGCATGAACACCACGTTCGGCGCCATTGGACTGGAGCTGCTGACCAAGCGCGCGAAGGAAGGCCTGAGTTCCGGCTCGGTCAAGCGCGAGCGCCGGCTGATCGAGAAAGATCTGGCGTCCATTGCCGACATGCCCATCACCGATGTGAGCGCACCCATCCTGCTGGCTGCCCTGCGGAAGCTGGAGCAGCGGGGCATCATTGAGACTGCTCATCGGGCCCGTGCCCATGCCGGCCGAGTGTTCCGCTACGCCATTGCCACGGGCCGCGCCGAAAGGAACCCGGCTGACAACCTGGCCGGCGCCCTGGAGCAACCCCAGACCAGGCACTTCGCCAGCCTCACGGACCCCGAGCAGATTGGCGACCTGCTGCGCGCACTGTGGGCCTACCAAGGCGCCGCGGTGACGCAGGCAGCCCTCAAACTTGCTCCCATGCTCTTCGTGCGTCCCGGCGAGCTGCGGCATGCCAAGTGGGCCGATATCGACCTGGATGCCGCCGAGTGGCGCTACGTCACCAGCAAGACCAAAACCCCGCATATCGTTCCACTGTCCAGCCAGGTCGTGGCCGTGCTGCAGGGTCTGTGGCCGCTTACCAAGCGCAGCGACTACGTGTTCCCTGGCTTGCGCAGCTCAGACAGGCCGATGAGCGAGAACACAATCAATGCTGCCCTGCGCAACCTGGGATTCGACGGCGAGACCATCGTCGGTCACGGCTTTCGCGCGATGGCGCGCACCGTCTTGGATGAGGTGCTGGGCTTCCGCCCCGACTACATCGAGCACCAACTTGCGCATGCGGTGCGCGATCCGCTGGGACGTGCCTACAATCGCACCGCACACCTGCCAGAGCGCAAAAAGATAATGCAGGCGTGGGCTGATTACCTGGATAGTCTGCGGAGCTCCGAGAAGAAAGTCGTGCCTATTCGCAAGAAGATGGCGTGAATTCGCATTGGATCCGGGCCTCCGGTTGGCGCCCCTTTTTCACTGCACCGGGTGCGTTTCCAAATACTTCAATTGAAGCGAGAAAGGGAATTGATGTCGCGGCATAGTGAGATTCCGGTGATCGATTTGTTCGCCGGGCCAGGAGGCTTATGCGAAGGATTTTCGTCCATCCTTGACGAAAATGGCGCGCGGCGTTTCTCCGTCAAAGTATCCGTGGAGAAGGACCCGATCGCCCATCGGACGCTGCTGCTGCGGGCAATCTTCCGCAAGTTCCCCAAGGGCAAGGTCCCCGACTGCTACTACGACTACGTTCGCGGCAAGATCACCCGCGAGGCGTTCCTTGACCACCCCGATATCAAGGATGCTGCCGAACACGCCGCCAGGGAGGCGCGCTGCGCGGAACTCGGCGTTACGCCGGCCAAGGAGGTGGACGGTTGGATCCGAGAGGTTCTGGGTACGCAGACCGACTGGGTGCTCATTGGCGGCCCCCCGTGCCAGGCGTACTCGATGGCGGGGCGGTCGCGCCTGCGCCGTAAGGACCCGAAGAAGTTCGAGGCCGACGCCAAGCACTTCCTCTACACCGAATATCTGCGGATCATCCAGGAGTTTGCCCCCGCCGTATTCGTGATGGAGAACGTCAAGGGGATGCTCAACTCCACGAACTCGGGCAAGCGCATCTTCGAAAAAATCCTCGCCGACCTCAAATCGCCGCGGGGGAACCTCAGCTACGAGGTCCGCTCGCTGGTGGTCCACAAGACCGAAGGGGAGGAGCTCGACCCCAACGACTATGTGATCGAGGCCGACGACCACGGCATCCCGCAGAGCCGCCACAGGGTCATCCTCTTCGGCATTCGCTCGGACGTGGCGACGGCGACTCCAGCGTTCGCGGAGAACCCCGAGCGCTTCCTTCTCACTAAGGTCAAAAAGAAGGTGGGCGTGAGTGCCGCCTTGGCTGGCCTGCCCCCGCTGCGCAGCCGGCTCTCGAAGGAGCCCGATTCGCAAGAGGCTTGGATTGAGGCGGTGCGCGAGTCGCCCAAATCGCTCAAAGGTTGGCACATTCCACTGCGTAGCGTCATCGAGACGGCCATGGAGAAGTTCATCAAGCGGGCCGAGAAGCAAACCACTTTTGGCTCAACCTTCATCCCCATGGCAGTAGAGCCGGGTGAGGCCATGCCCAAGGCGTTGCGCGAGTGGTATCTGGACTCCAAGGTCGGCGGCGTGCTGCAACACGAGACGCGCAGCCACATGCGGTCGGACCTGCACCGCTACATGTTCGCGGCCTGCTTCGCCGCGACCCAGAATTACGCCCCGGACCTTCGCAACTTCCCGCCAAGGCTGTTGCCCGACCATGTGAACGTGGACGAAGAGACGATCCCGTTCAAGGATCGCTTCCGCGTGCAGATGGGCAAGCATCCTTCGTCCACGGTGGTGGCACACATCAAGAAGGATGGGCACTACTACATCCACCCGGACCCCGCGCAGTGCCGGAGCCTGACGGCCCGCGAGGCAGCCCGCCTGCAGACGTTCCCCGACAACTACTTTTTCGAGGGAAACCGCACCGAGCAATACGGGCAGATCGGCAACGCGGTCCCGCCACTGCTGGCCAAGCAGATCGCTGAGATCATCTACGCCTTCATGTCGTCGCCGCGCAAGTAGGCGGCGAGCGCAGCCTCAGCACTCGACTCGAAAGTCCCGCGACTTGGCCAGGTTCCACGCTTGGTTCCACAACGCGCCGTGCAACTCATGCCGCCTTCGCTTGCTGGGTCCATCCCGTGGCGAAGGAAGGCCGCGTAGATGACCATGTTGTCATCGCAGAAGTCGTGCGAATGGCATACGCCTGGCGCCGCCGTCTCAGCTTCGACCAATGGCCCGTTATAGCGCGCGGACGGACCCTTCACCGGCATCGCCCGAGCTCTCGTCGTCGTCAGTCCGATTCCACAAATCGTGAATGTGGAGCGTCGAGCCCGTCATGCTCAAAGCGGCCGGCAGCGGCTGGACATTGGGAACCCGCGCGTGTTCTTCGATGAGGCGCTCGTGAACATCGCGCATGGACCAAGCGGAAGGGCCAATCTCCATGCGCGCGCGGACAAACTGCGGCCACGTCGCCATCGCCAGACCGGGCGCTTCCGTCTTGACGCCGTAGCCTTGCGTGCGGACCGACGACCTTGAAATGGCGAAGAGCAGCGTGCTTCTGGCGGCCTCGCCTCGCTTTTGCTTCAACCGCAGCGACATGTCGAGCGCCGAGACGCCATTTTCATTGAGCCATGACTTGACCTTGCCCGACCAGTCCACCAGCTCGGCAGAGAGATTGGCGGCTTTGCTGCGGAGCTGGCGCACGTCGTTGGTCGAATAGTCCTGCCACTTCAACTGGAAAAGGCCCACGTCGCCGGTTTGCTTGTCGTAGATGATCGCGTCGATGTCCGTGAGGACCGCGCCGCCGCGGCGGAGTTTGAGGTTCCCAGGGAAGCGGATGTATCGCTTGCCGCCGAACATCCCATAGAGATGCTCGCGCATCCACTCCTCGCGGTCGGCGGCGATGGCGTGCTCTGTCCGCGGGTCCAACCAATGATGCTGGGTCTTGGCGGCAGTGAAAGGATTTCGGGTGAGGCACGACACCGGCCGCAAGATGAACCCATTGCCCAGATCGAAGAGCAAAGGGATCAAGGGCGTCGAATGGTCTGCAAGCTTCTTGGCTTGCTCCGCTGTCATCGCCAGAGCATTGAAAGCGGCACGGACCACGTGCTCAGGCCTGCCGCTCATGAAAGAGATCGACTCTTCGAGGGCATCCTTCGGCCCCCAAATGGTCAGGCTCTGCGGGACCGACACTTGAGAGAACAGCTTCTTGGCGACCGAAACGCAGCCGAAGTGCTTGGCGTGGAGGCTGATGAGCGCTGCGCCGATGCCGGCAATGTCGCCGCCGGTGATGGAGCCCAGCTTTGCGTCGGGATGGATGCCAGAGTCCTCGCGCCAAGGCGTCGCCAGAGCCAGAGCCTCGGCCATGTAGTGCTTGTCTACCTCGATGCGGGCGTCATAGGCCACCATCACCCCATAGCCTGTGTCCCATGGCCTCACGAGCGGCTTGATGAGCTCCTCGATGTCGGGCCGGAGCCAACGCCTCACCGGCGCGTTGGCCAACGCCACGTAGTTGCCTGGCATGGCGGGGAAGCGCATGGCATCTCGCATGGAGGCCATCGTCCAGCCGGCGCTTGACGATGGCAATCGGGCCTCGGAAGCCTTGAGGCGGTCAGACTCTACGAAGTCGGCGAATTGCGCGCGCGCGTCCTCGGTCATGCGCATGCGGAAGTCTTCGCTGTCCCGGGTAATCTCCATGATGCCGCGCTCGCCCATGTCGGCCAAGCGGCGCGCGAGCGACACCTTGCCGAACTCTTGCATGAGGCCGGCGGCGAAGCCGCGAGACTCGCGCGTGCTCTCCATCATCGGGAACGCGCCGGGCTGATCCAGCGGTTCGAAGAGCTCTGCGACGGCCCTGTTCCATCCCCAATACATCAAGTCCAGAGACTGCTCGGTTTGCGCGTCTTTTACGCTGTCTGGATAGGCGGTGATGCTCCGGTAGTCCATCGCGCGGACAACCTCGATGAACAAGATGAACCTGCCCAGGCGGTCGCTCGGCAGCCGCTGCAGGATCGCCGACAAGTGGGCATCTGCCAGAGCTCTGAGTGCTTCGACGGCTGACTCGGCCATGCTCAGCCTCGCGTCGGCGCGCCGATTTCGCCAAAGGGTTCGCCACCCTCGATCCACGAGCTCATGGCGGCTTGCAGGCCCGCGGCGGCTTCCGTGTCGCGCGTCGAGCATTCCCAGACGCACAGCACCCGCCAGCCGAGTGCTCGCAGATTCTCGACCGCGCGGCGGTCGCGCGCTACATTCGCCTCGAGCTTGGTCTTCCAGAACTCTGGCCGCGTAGCCGGCATCCTGGCGAATCGGCATCCCTCATGCATGTGCCAGAAGCAGCCGTGTACGAACACGGCCACCTTGCGTCCCGACATCACGATGTCGGGAGCGCCAGGCAGATCGCGCCGATGAAGCCGAAAGCGGTAGCCCGAGGCAAAGAGCATCCGGCGGACGATCAGCTCGGGCTTGGTGTTCTTGCCCTGGATGCCGGCCATCATCCGGCTGCGGTCGGCGGGGGAGACGAGATCAACCATGGGTTTATACCGAAAAGGCAGCGCGCCGTGTCAGGGTTCGACGAACATGAAATCTCAGGGTCAGGGTGAACCCGTCGTAGCAGTGATCGCCAAGCCCAAGGCGGCCCGGCCCCGAACGCTGCATCTGACAACATTCGGTGGAGCCCGAATGTCGTGCCCATTGTGACTCATTTCGCTGCGCCGATTTGTTTACCCCTGGACTAGAGTTCCCTTGTCCCGTAGACGCTCAGCAAGCGACGGTGGTCACGAAATACAGCTCGTCCGAGGCTCGCTCGGCTCAGCCCTTCACAGGGCGACGCACCCGGAAATACTTATCGACTAGATGGGGGCGCATCGACAAAAAAGCTTGAAGTTGAAAGCGATCGACCTTGCGCACTTCTACGCCGCGCTTCTCGCAGATTGAATCGACCCTGTCGTGGAGAGTGGCGTCGATGTACCCACAGGTCATCACGCCGTACCCCCCTGAATCGTATTGTTCGATCACATCGCCGATGGACTTGATGTGCTTTGGCGTCAGCGAGTCATCAGCACGGATATGTTTGCACTGGAAGACCCACTTGACGGGGGGACGATAGAAAGGGAAGGCGTGTTTCGTCCAGGCCACGATGTCCCGTCCGCCATCGCGCGAGCGTGACTTGCCGATCTTCTCCAGCCGGTCTCGATCGAAGTCCGGCGATGCATACAGGTAGTCCCAGCAAAGCTGCTCGAAAAGCTCATCGTCGAGAATCTCCCACGGAAGATCGGGCGCCGACTTGGCCGCCCCACCATCGTGCAGACTTGTTGCCAGAGATTGCAGGGCCTCGGCCTGAGCAGCGCGTCCTGGGGTGGGGTGCTGGTGTTCGCTAAAGAAGACGATGGTGAACCCGGAGCACCTGAGTGCGGCAAACCCCGACAAGTCGCCGACCCAGGCTGACGGCTCGCCATCGGAACCGCCGACCCGCCCTCGGAAGGCAATAAGGTCATACGAGTCCGGCTCGGGCTGCGTACGTCGAACAAACTCGTCGCCGCAGGCGATCGCCTGAGTGACGAGCTCTGATGGCACACCGACAACTACGTGCCCGCCAATGAAACTGGCTTCTTGCTCGGTCATGACCATCCGTGCAGGCATGAGCGCTTCACCGCTGTAACCCGTGCTCTCGAGCACCTCCGCGAGTAATGCGTCCGCCGGTAGGATCAACTCGCTATCCGACGAAAGAACGGCCCCGCCACCTGCGCGGATGGACCTAGTGACGAAGAAGCCATACCGCCGTTCCGGGTGGCGCTGAAAATGCTCCTTTAGCGCCTCGGGATCCTCCCACTCCCCATACGACGCGATCAGGTTGCCGACGTAGTGATCGGCTATCTCGGGGAACAGGAGTTCGCTCTGTTCCAGGGATTCCTCGTAGTCGTATCGAGCCTCCCAGACCTGCTCGAATTCGCCGCGCAGACCATCGGTCTCGTAATTGGGATAATCGACGAATATCGCCATCCGCGCGAGTTCCTGCGCCATGGCATGCGGGTCGTAGCTGTCAAGTTCAAGCCGGATCACATTCGAGTGCTCGACCTTCATCCACGACATTGATCGTCGTGTCGCATAGGCGCCGAGACGCTCGGCGATAAGGGACGCGTCTAGATAGTCATCGGCCAGATCCAGATGCGAGTTCGAACTCCCGACGGAGGGGAGTGGGACGTCAACTGCAAACTCACGACCCGAGGAGACAGCGGGCAAGAACTCTGAGACGACGTCGGTCAGCGTCTGCGCGTCGTTGGGCAACTCTAGTTTCACCGCCGGCTGCGCGGCGTCATTTGCTTCAGGCATGTGCTTCATGGAGAAGATGTCGAGTGGATCCTTACGATCTACGGGTAGCTGTCTGCCATTTGCGGCCTTCCTCCTGGCCCGGTTGCGCTCGGGTTGCCATGAGCGATTCGTCGTGACGCAGTCGGGTTTTCCTCGCGTACTTTCGCCAGTACTCCGCGTGCTTAGCAGTCAAGCGGGCGTGCGTGGCGATGAAGATCTCGTTCAAATCGCGAGAAGGGCGTATTGGCCGCGATACCCAGGCTCTTGCATATTGACCTATTTCACTTCCGGGATGTTGGTGGCCGGGGCCGAATAGCTAGCGCTCATCACGGCCTCCTTGCACTCGGGCCTCTTGGCCCACTCGGACACCATCTTGCCGCCGGACGATGAGTGCAGCACGTCGTTGACCTCCTTTGCCCACACGGCGATTTGCGCGAGCAGCTCGGGAGACGCCGCCTGCTTTGCCCAGATGCGCTCGAGGTCGATGCGATGGCCGAGCCTCTCGGCCACCAGCGACACCGTGTAGGCGGTCACGTTGGCCTGGAAGGCCTGGAACATCGGCCGCAACAGCTTCTGCGCGTCGCGGTAAATCTTGGCCTTGGCGATCATGCCCTTGAAGTCTGCGACGCTGGGCAGTGGCGCTTCTTGGCCGTCTGCCGGTGTCAGGCCCGCCATGAACTTGTCGAAGTTCTTCTGCGAGCCGAGGCTGACGATGTCGGGTTTCTTGTCCCAGGCTGTGATGTATTTAGCCAAGTCAGTCTTGGTGATGCGGCGCGCTGGCGGGATGGCCTCCTTCAACGCTTTGAGCTTGGCTGGCGTGGTTCCCTCGCGGGCCAGTAGAGTGTTGTAACTACCTGAGGCGCGCTCGTAGAACCACTGGCCCACGCCATCGGGGCAGTAGACCGAACGCGAGAGTTTCTCGATCTCGACGTGGAAGGGTTTATTGGCTGACAGGTCCGATTGCCGTACGGCGTTCTGACTGTTGGCAAAGCGCGAGATGTCGGAGACGAGCGCCTCTTCCTTGGCCGAGTCCTGGGCGCGCATGACGATGATTTTGGCGGGCACCCGCACGCGGCTGAGATCCGTGTCTGGATACTTTTTCTTGGCGAAGTAGATCGACGCGGTGGTCTGTCCGCCGTTGACGATTTGCAGGCCTTTGAGCCAGGCGATGCCGGCAGAGCCGTCGCCGGGCTTGCCCAGGCGCATCTCGTCGGCCACGATGACGATGCCATTGTTGTAGGCCATGAAGCGCTCGGGAGCCGAGCGCAGCGTGTTCTGGATGCCGGCGTTGACGCCCTTGCCCTTGACGCTCAGGAACGACCGCACATTGGCCTCAAGCAGGCGCGCGCCGAACTTCTCGTAGAGCAAGCGCAGCGCCTCGGCCGGGATGGCCGTCAGGGCGTAGTCGTAGTCATCGTTTTCGCCAGGCACGAACACGCAGGGCAGGGGTGCGCCTGAGACTTCGGTGAAATCGACCACCAGCTCGTCGCGCGGCTTACCCTCGGACCAGTGGCGATGCAGACGCTCGATGTCCATCACTTCCAGGCGCACGGCCTTGCCGCCTATGTCGCGGGTCTTGAAGCTCTTGGACTTGGCGACGCGATCGGTGATGACGTAGACGCGGATTTGCTCCAAGTCGTCGTAGATGGCCTGCAGCGTCTCGGCCAGCGAGCGCACGTCGCTGGACGGATCGAGCTTGGGCGCCATCTTGCCCTCGGCGCACAGCGTCAGAAAGCGCAGGCACTGCTCGACGGCGGTCTTGGTCTCGGCGTCCGGGACAGGCGTGGGCGCATCGACATTGGCGTAGAGGCTCACGAACAAGTCGAGCTGGTCGTTTTCCTCCGACAGCGAATAGCCGCTCAGGCGCAAGTTGGCGTTGCCGACCTTGCCCTCGAAGTGGCATTCGACGGGCTCGAACGTCATGCCGATGTCCGACATGTGGTCCATCACGATGCCGGAGAACACCAGCTCCTCATACAGCGCGCCATCTCGCATCTGCGAACGGACGGCGGTCTGCGTCTCGCGCAGGAATTCAGGCAAATTCATTCTTAGATTGCTCCCAGTTTCTTCAATGCGCCCTCGACGCCGACGTTGTCGCCAGGCGCCTTGTCGAGGTCGATTTCATACATGGCTCTCATGATGCCTGCTGGCGCAGTGCCCGAGGTCAGGCGCGGGAAGCCCTCGCCGACTTCCACGACCCGGATTCCAGCCAGCGCAAACCGACGCGGATAGCGGTCGGCGTGCGCATCGAAATAGCCAGCCGCGAGCAGGCGCTCGGAGAGCAGCCGCTCGGCCTCCGCATCGCCCTTGATCGCCACGCGCATCGCTTGGACAAACTCGGGCAGGCTCACGCCACTGTCGGTTTGCCGCAGCCTCGCCGCGGCGACAAACAATGGCTGGCGCGTGGAGTCGTCGAGCTGCTCGAGCGAGCCGATCTTGGCGGGGAAGCCGGCGGCCGACAGCGTGGCCTTGACCTCCATGGCGCCCGCGCCGATCTCGAAGTCCTGAACGCCGTCGAGCGGCCCCACCCAGGATTCAATGGCCTGGGCCTGCAGCGCTCCGGTCTCGATGATCGCCCTCAGCAGTGTGAGCTCCCCAATCAGGCCGACCTCGGCCTCGGGGCTCAGCGCTTGGGCGCCCTTGCGCATGAACTCTTGCCACGCCCGGATTCGGCCCAGAAAGATGCGCAGCAGCCGCTGCTCGTCGGCCCCGGACTCGTGGCCCATCGCATTGACCACGTCGGCGACCATCGCGCCGAACAGCTCCAAGCTGCTATGCGGGTTGCGCGTCAGGGCGAGCCACGTCATCCCGTCGCCGGTGGGATCGACACGCGCCACGGTGAAGCCCTGACCTTCGGGCAGCTTCTCGGCGGCAGGGACCGTCGAGGATGCGAACCCCGCGAGCAGAGCCTCGCTCTTGTCGGGGAAGCTGCGCCCGGCCCTCAAGGAGCACGAGCCCACGGTGGCGATGGAGATGCTGCGCCATCCCGAGGTGTCCGCGCTGTCGCGCAGCGAGCTCCACGCGAGCTCGATGTCGTCAATCGGCTGGGCCATATTCTTGTGTCCAAAGCAGGTGGTCCACCGCGTATTCGACTTTCACGCCGGAGTCGCTCGCGGGGAAGCTGACGCCGAAGGCCATGACCGGATCGGTCCGGCCGGCAAGCGCCTCGCTGCCGGACTGCTGCGGGTCCAGCGGGTAGAGCAGCAAGAGGCCGCGCTCTCGGGCTGGGGCCACGCCATCGGCTTCCGATCCCCTGCCGCGCATCTGGCGGATGGAGGGGCCGTTGGGAACCTCAGGCATGCTGGGCTTGACGCCGTCCTTCTGGCGGCCGGCGTCAGGGTTGAATGCCTTTTGCGTCTTCGCCAGCGCAGCGGTCCAGGCCGCGTTGTCCAAGTCGATGGCCTCGTCGCGCGGCGACAGCAGCCGCCCAATCGCGTATCGGTCTGTGATGTCCTTGTCGGCCGTGCGCTTGGTCATTGCACCGATGGTGAGTCCGTCCGCGAAGGTGTGGGCGGCGCCCGAGCCGCCGCCAAGCAACGCCACGGTCCACGAGGTCAGCTCTCCAGTGGCGGCCATGGAGCGGACGAAGTCGCGCAGCAGCGCGCTGTTGACCTTGCGAGCCTTAGGGTGCGTTATGAACGACTCGAAGAACTCCGCGATGGCCTCCGCCGAGACGCCATTCCAAAGGAATCCATCCCAACGCTGCTCGAGGCCGCCACGCATGCGCTTGGGGTCAGTCTCATGCGGCTTGCCGCATGCGGCGATGAGTTTTTTTGTCGCGTCGAGGTTCTGCCCAAGAATCTTGTCGTCGCTGTGCATCGACACCGTTTCGAGCAGCTCGCCGCTAAACGACAGTTGCAAGTTCTTCGCCGTCCGCATCTTCAAGGGCGAAGTCACCAGCAGCACCGGATGCGACTGGACACGCAGGCCATAGTCGCGTGGGATCGCGCCGCTTTCGGCCATCGTGTCGAACTCCTCGCGAAGTTCCTCGGAGGCGTCGGCGATGTGGCCGAACCACTCGACAAGCTCCTCGGTGGTGTAGAGGCGGCACAAGTCGATGTAGCCGGGCCGGTAGCCAAACCAACGGCCCATCTGCATCAGGGTGTCATACATCTTCGTCGTGCGAACGAAATAGCTGGTGCAGAGCCCTTCGAGCGTGAGGCCGCGAGCAAGCTTGTCGCCGCCGATGGCGATGACCTTCAAGCCTTTCGGGCCGTCCTCCGCATAGTCCAGCGCGTCCTTGGCCTTGCCGTTGACCATGCGCACGTCGATGTCCGAGAGCGCGTCGGGGAGCTGGGCGAGAACGTCGGCCCATGGCATGGGCGCCGGGGGCTCCTCGGACTCGGTGAGCTGATGGGCAATGGCTTCGGTCGTGGGGGCAAAGTCTGTCTCCCACAGCTCCCGCAACTCATCGAGCAACGCCTGGTGGTCGATCTCGCGCGTGATGCGCAGCTTCATTTTCTTGACGAAGTCCTCGACCTGGCGATGCACCTCTTTTTGAACAAGGGTGTATCGGGTGACGTGCACGAGCATGGACGAGTGCTTGGCGCCTTGGCCGCGCGCCTCGCGGGCCGCGCACGCGAGGACAAACGAGAGCACGGCCGAGCGCAGCGAAGGCGGCAGCATGTCTTGGCCCATGTGGGCCGGCGCGTGGTCCTTCGGATGCTTGGGCGGCATCCAACCGTCGAGCCCGTCCTCGCTCGCGTGGTCCTTGAAGACGCGGGTCAGCGGCAGGCCGGCGCGCCCCTCGGGCGTCCGCAGGCCAAAGACGCGGGCTGGGCCGACATAGTTGGACGGCGCCGCGAGGTTGATGATGAACGACTGCGGGAAGAGGTCGGGGCCTTCTTCGGACGTGGCGTTCTGGCGATGGATGAAGATGTTGGCGAACGGCGTGGCCGTGTAGCCGACATAGGCCTTCTTGGCGAAGGTGTTGAGGATTTTGCGAATCCTGCTGTTGATGGCCTTCGGCTCATGGTCCTCGTCGGGCTTGCCGTCGGCGCCGATGTGCTGTTCTCCGGTGTCCACCGAGGCGTGGTCGGCCTCGTCATCGATCAAAAGCAGCGGCAGGTTGGAGACGAATCTCCTGCCGGTCTCGGCCTCGGTGGCGTCGGCCACATGCCCCCTGACCCATTTGAGAAGCCGCTCAAGCACGACCTTGTGCTTCTTGACCACGAAGAGCCATGGGCGCTGCTCGGGCGTGATGGCAAGGTGTTTGGCGATCTTGGTGTTGAAGTCGCCTGTGTTGGTCCTGTTGGTCGCGCAGTTGGGCTTGATCTCGAAGTCGCGGCCATGTTCGCCGACGCCGATGAGCTTCACGATGTCGCCCGTGGCCGAGGTCTCGTAGCCGAGAAAGCCCTCTTCGAGCCGAATCTGCGTTTGCGAACGCAGGTTGTTGTGCAGGCCCGCCAGGATGATGATGATCTTGTAGCCCGAGTCGGCCGCCTTGCAGATCAGCCCCGAATAGTTGGCGGTCTTGCCCGACTGGACGTGGCCCACGACCAAGCCACGGCGGTCCCATGTGCCGGGTCGCGCCGGGTCTTCCATCAAGCCAAGGATGCGGTCGGTTGACACGTTCACGGCGTCGACCGCCGTGGACGACATGCTGCGTTCGAGCATGTCTTGGTATCGGGGCCAGTAGCGCCAATCTTTCTTGCGGGCCGCACCAAGCCAAGCCTCGTGGCCCGTAATGTCCGCCATGGCCGTGTCTTGCCCGATCCAAAGGCTGAACCGGCGAATCAGCTCGGAGATGGCTGCTGCCGTGTCGATGGAATGCTCGTTGCCCGGCGCGACCACGGCAGCGGCAATGTTCACCTTCTCCGTGATGAGGTTGGCAGTAATCGGCCCCTTGTCCTTCTCGGCCACCAACAGGCTTTGCGCGATGCTGACGGCGGTTGCCGTCGCGGTGCTGAAATTTGGCATTCGGTCTCCCTGTTCTATGTCTTTTTGCGCTTGGGCTCGCCCTGGCTTCCAAGCCCTGCGACAAGCCCCTGATAGTTCTGAAACGGCTCAGTTGAGAGCAGCGCGCGCTTGGCCGCTTCCAAGCTCATGCCTCTGCGGCCGATCATGTCGGCGAACAAAGTGCCCAGCACCGCCACGACTGCCTCGGGCGGCTCGCCAGCGAAGCCAGTGCGGGGCGTCTCTTTTTGCTCGGCCGTGTCGAGCCATATGCGCTGCACGGGCACCGTCTCTTCGATGACTCGAAGCATTGCCTTGACCAGCGGCGCCAAGTCCCCGGCGCTGCCTAGAACGGCCGCCACGGACGGGTGCGCCTCCTCGATCCGATACCGCATGCCGTCCTTCACGCGCTCGACGCGCCAGGCTTGCTCGATGGGGGTGTTGCCCTGCGTGGGTGTCGGCGTTCCGCGATAGGCAAACACCCGGCGGGCGCGCTCGCGAGTGTTCTCGGCCAAGAGCGTCAGCCAAGGCCGCAGCGACACGGGCGGGCGGGCCGTGGATTTGCGAACGTCGATCTTCCAATCGGCATCGGCCGTGTTGGGAATGTCCAGGCGGATGCGCGCCAAGCGGTGCGCTTCTTCGCGGTTCCACGCGCGCGAGTTGCCAAGGCCAAGCCATCCGCCCGCGACCAAGAGTCGCTCGTTGCGGTAGACGTAGAAGCCCTGTTGGGCAGTCCAGCCTGCGGGGCCGCCGTTGGCTTCAAACTCGGCAGTGGTCAGCTTGTCGCGGTGGGGCAAGACGTGGCACTGCACGGCGACCGAGCCGTAGTCGGTGGCGTGCTTGGTCACGGGGGAGGTCCACGGCTTGGCCGCGTGTCCCGACATGAACGGGTCCCATGGCGCGATTGCGCGTCCGTTCAAGAGCACTTTGAGCCGAGCCTTCGGCCCTCGCAGCAGGCGGTGGAACACCATCGCCAAGTGGGCCTCGACTTCGACCGTCAGAGCCAAGTAGTCGTCGGCGGTGTAGCCCTCGGTTACGATGCGGTCCATCGTCTCCCACAGCACGACGGTCCCCGCCGTCTTGCCTTTCAGTCCCGCGACGAAAGGCTTTGATCCTTGCGCCGGCCCCTCGAACAGGAGCCAGCCGCCATCGGGATTGGCCGCGAGCTCGTCGAGGTCCCACCGCAGGCAGCTTGTGGCCCCTTTTTTTATTGTGGCGACGGTGAGCCGGCGGCACTGCGAGAAGGATGCGGTTTTCAGACCCATGCCGAAGCGCCCGAGGTCTTGCGCCGAGCGTGCGTCCAGGGGGTTCTTCTCGCCCAGGCGCATGGCGCTTTCAAGCTCGGCATCACTCATGCCACGCCCGTCGTCAAGGATAGTGATCCTGCTGTGAGCGCCTTCCCAGGCGAAGTCGAGCCGAACTTCGGTGGCGCCGGCCGAAATGCTGTTGTCGATGATGTCAGCCAACGCCGCGCCGGCAGAATAGCCGAGCCCCCGCAGGGACTCGAGCATCGCCATTGCGTGCGGCGGCGCGCTTCTTGTCTTGCTGCTCATCGCCAATAATCCTTGTTTGGCCATATGCGCTCAGGAGTGGCCGCTTTCATGGTCTCGGCGCCGTACTGTGGTCAGCCACGGCCGAACCGCCTGGGATGAGTGCCCGCTGCTCGGGCTCGGACGCTGGACTAAGACCGACCTCGGTCAAGAACTGTTCGAGGCGCACCGGGTGCCGGAGCCGCCCAAGGGCCTTGGCCTCGATTTGCCGAATGCGTTCGCGTGTCACGCCGTAGCACGCTCCAACCTCTTCAAGCGTCATCGAGTCGAGGAGACCGATGCCATAGCGCATGCGCACAACATTCGCTTCCTTGAGCTTTAGTGTGCTCAGGAAGCGATCTACAGAATCGCCGAATTGGATATCCTCGACAAATTCAGCGGCATCGCGGACAGCGAACTGTTCCTGGGCGTGGACAGCGATGAGGTTGTCTATGTCAGGCAGCTCATGGAGAGGAAGTGGCTCCAGATCCATGCGGACGAGGGCATCGACCTTGTGAACGGGCATCTCGACGAGCGCGGAGATTTCTTCGAGAGTTGGGGTGTGTCCATGGCGGAGCTCGAAGTCCTTGGCAGTCTGCGCGATCCGCCTGATTTTCTCGTACACGTGTACGGGAAGGCGGATGGTATTGCCCTTGTCGGCCACAAAGCGCCCGACATGCTGGCGAATCCACCAGGTCCCATAGGTCGAGAATTTGAAGCCTCTGCGCCAGTCGTATCGATCCACTGCCTTGATGAGCCCTATGTTTCCCTCCTGCAGCAGGTCGTCGAGAGGTTGACCACTGGATAGATACTTCTTGGAGATGGAGTAGACGAGCTTCAGGTTGGCGACCACCATCTGGTCGTGCGCGCGCCGGTAAGTCGTCATCGCCTGGGCGAATGCAAGGGCAGCATCGGCCTCGCCAGCCAGGTCCGAGTTGGCAAGCTCCATCAGAAAACCTCGGGTCAGGCCTAGCGAAGCCAAAACCCGTCGGCAGGACTCCCACGTGGGTGTGTTCTGTCTCTCGTCGACGGCCAGCTCCGACAGGAGCTCTGCGTTGGCGCAAAACTCCGCAAGCTCGTCGGTGGATTCCTTGGTGTCCATGCCGGACTGCAAGTCTCGCTCGTCTTCGGGTCCTGTAGCCTCGCCCTCGAGATCAGGCAATTCCAAAGCTGCTTCCAGGCTGACGACTGCGTCGATATCGGCAATGGGCGCGGCTTCAGCTTCCAGCAGATCGGCCTGCGAAGCAAAGTATATGCTGCGAAGGGGCCTCGTGCCTTCAGCTACTTAGCGGGCTGCATTCAGTAGGACTGCGACGCCCGAGGGCCATGCGGCCAGCGCGTCGAGCGCCTTCTCGACGCCAAGTTCCATGGCTTGACCCAACGCGACTTCTTCTTTAGCCGTGAGCAGAGATTGGCGCCGGAGATCCCGCTGGTAAAGGCGTAACGGCTCGTTGCGGCGTGCGGCTAGGTTATCCAGGAATGCCAGGGCTTCGGCGACTGCCTCCTCTTCGCTGGGTTCCTCATCGGGCGCGATGAAGACCTCAAAGCTCTCGTGGGGAGCTGAATATTCAAAGCGCTCGTCGGCTTCTGCGCCGAGGTCGTTGATGACCATGGTCAGCAACTTGCTGACTTCGGCATCGGGGTTGCCATCGTTGTTGTTTATCAAGTCTTCGATGGCAAAACGCGGAACGCTCCCTTCGCGGACGGCGCGAAGCAAGACCAGACGCAGTCGTTCACGGGCCTCGGCATCATCGGGCCTGGGCAGAGGGGTCGCGCAGTCGGGAAGAAACGCCTCGAAGTCGTCCCAGTCGGCGGACGTATCGATAGGGTGATGCTCAGTGATCGCCGCCTGGATTTCAACGGCGGCTATCGCGAGGGCCGGATCCCCCTCGGGAGGGTCTTGGTCCTCTTCAGCTTCCCAGCCGCTCAGATCGAAATCGGAGCCATCGTCAACGACCACCACTGCAATTCCTGTCGCAGCAGCTTCCGGTGTCGTGGTTTCGACTCGTGCAGTGTTCTTGTAGAGTTCGGCTTCGGCGAAGCTGAGGAGCGAAACATGGTTGGCCGCATGCGCAGGCTTGCCAGTGGTAACACCAACGCGCTCAAAAGCCGCCTCAATGGCCGAGGCGGCTTCAGTTGCTCCAGCCGCCTCGGCGATGCTGAGGGCGTTACGCCCCAGCGGATCAAGCAAGCCAGCGTCGGCGCCAGCGGCGAGCAGCATCTTGCAAATCGCGGGCTTGTTGCGAGCCGCGGAAAGCATCAGAGGCGTTTGTCCCTTCTCGTCGCGTGCATTGAGGTTATCTCCGCGATCGATGTGGATTCGGACCGCGCTTTCGACGCCTGCCACGACTGCCATTCTGAGAAATCGACTCATTGGGCGGGCATCTTGGACAGTCATGTCCGTCACGCGCATACCTTTACCCGGATTGTCCCAACGGAAATTTCCGAGCTTGGTTGAGGGCGGCATCCCTCCGGGTCGAAATCTTTGCCGCGTCCGCACGGCGTGTTCATTCTTGATGCCACCATGGCTCTACTGAGTTGAACTTTTACAAATTCTAACTGAATATCCGGGCATGCCCAGGTTGGAAAAGTCGATGGCAGTGATTGATGTTCGTCGCGGTTGATCTGCGACGGCTCCTTGTCGCCACCGTGGCCCATGCGATCCTCCAGCGCACATTGACGGAACCGGCAGATTTTCCAGAAACCGCCGGGATGCCTAGGGAAAAACCAAAGGTCTACTCCTGTAGCGCGCACTACTTGTAAAGCGGCTTTGACATGAGCCACGGATGGTCGAATGGCCGCTGCAAAAGACATTGCTGTACTCCGGAGCGGTCGATCCATCGAGGTTCTGCAGTGCTCGAGTCGGTGCTGTTCTATCTGCACAAGGGCAAGAAGGGCTCCTCGAAATTTCGGTCTGGGCCTTTGGAGTCTTGAGCGGTGAAGCCTCCGTGGTCAGGCCCCAGGTGAAAGCGGGCAGGCGCCAAGTCGGCTTCTGTCTCGATTCGTAGACAGATGGCGCCGACCGCACCGGCGCGGCGGCCTGCAGATCAAGATCGCGCTTGCTGATTTAGCCGATCTGAGGAATGGCCCGATGACATCCGTCGTCAACAAGCTCTTGCAAAAAAACGAGTTGCCGCGCCGGCTCCAGGGTGGTGCGGCGGCCCCCGCATTGGTGGCCCGCAACGACGATACATCCCATGCCCAGCCTCGAGTTCAGCCAGGCTCGATGCTCGACCTGATGCTCAGCCTCAATTCGGACCGCGTTCCCGACTACGTGGCGGCAGTGCTCGGGGAGATCGAGCGTTGCATCGGAACGTGCACGATCCAGGTCCCGGACACGAGCGAAGAGAGCATCCTCGACCAGATCCACGCGTTGAAGAACGCGCTGGCGCCATCGGGCGCCGCGCAGCTGCTGCAGGCGTGCGAGCGGCTGCGCTCGGACGTCTGTCACGGGGTGGACAGGATCGTTGTCGCACGGCGCTACCAGGCCGTCGCGAACGCAGCACTCAAGCTCGTCAAGGGCTTTCGCGAAACGCTTGCCGAAGCACGGGGGTCGTGAGCCGCTATGCGAGGTGATGCAGCGCAGCTGGAGGCACCCGGCCTGATTCTGGCGGCCAAGCAGCTCAAGAACGATCGGCTGGTCCGGATTTTTGAATCATTCCTGGAGTACCGTGCGTGCATCGGCCGCTTCATCATCCAGGCCATCGTGACGGTGTGGAGTGGTGGCTGGATGTATGGCCCGCAGCCGATCCTGCACGAGGAGGCGCGGTCGGTGTTTCCTGTGACAGCCGCATTGCTGGCGGTCTCGCTGGTGTGGATGGTGCTCGTGCGCCGCCGCATCATCCCGGCGAGCGACTGGCTGGACGGCGCCGGGTTCGCCATGAACCTTCTGTTCATCGGCATACAGACCTACTACTCGTTCATTCTGTTGATCTGGCTCAACGCCTTCTTGCCCTTCATCGCGATCGCAGCCGTTGCGCGCTACGGGAAGAAAGCCATCAAGCCTGCCTTGATCGGCATATTCGTGCTGCTGCTGTTGACGGCCCCGCAGGGATACTGGCTGTCCCGGCCCGCTTACTTCGTGTACGCGGTGGCGCTGACCGTCGTGTTGCCGCTCATGGTGGCCCGCATGGTTCTGGCGATGCAGGAGATCGCGTTCCAGGCCCTGGCTTCTCGCGAGACACAAAGCCGCTTCATCAGCACCATGAGCCATGAATTGCGCACGCCGCTCAACGCGATCATCAACTGTGCGCAGCTCATCGACGCGCGCTCCCTGCAACGCGAGCAACAGGATCTGATGCGCGTGGTCAGCGCCAACGCGAATGCGCTGAGGCATCGGGTGAACGAGGTCCTGGATGTTGCCAGCATCGATGGCGACCGGCTGCGGCTGGTTGAGAAGCCGCTCAACATGCTGGACGTGATGAACACTGTACAAGCCGTGTGCGCCAACGCCGCCTCCGCAAAGGGGGTGACCATCGGATGGCAGATCGAGGCGCCCGAAACGCCGTGCCTGATGGGCGACGAGGGTCGCATCGAGCAGGTCATCACCAACCTGGTCACCAACGCCATCAAATTCACGCCAGCGGGAGGCATGGTGGATCTGACGATCGCCGCGACGCCGGTCGAAGGCCGTTGGAACATGCGGGTGACGGTCGTCGACACAGGGATAGGAATTCCGGATAGCAAGAAGGAGGCGATCTTTGCACCGTTCCAGCAGCTCAGTTCCGGTTCGAGCCGGACAGAGGGCGGCGTGGGCCTGGGCCTGTACATCGCGCGATCGGTGTGCGAAGCCATGGGAGGGACCCTGTCGGTCCGCGACAATCCCGCAGGCGGCAGCGTCTTCCGGTGGCAATTCTCGGCGCCGGCAGCGGTCTTGGACAGCAGCAGATCCCTGGACCTGCACGAGGCATTGAGCGAGCACCGGGAGACGGTGCCGTCGCTGCATTGCCTGGTCTTCGAAGACATGGAGATGAATCGCGTGGTCATCGACAACCTGCTGTCCCGCGCCGGTCATCGGGTGACGTTCCACGCAGATGGCCGGGACGCGGTCAGCCGAATCCAGGCGTCGTCGCCGGATATCGTTTTCCTGGACCTGCACATGCCCGGAACGTCCGGCTGGGATGCATTGCACGAGGTGGCCGGCAACGTCGCCCGTCTCCCGCCGATCATCGTCCTGACGGCCGACACACGCAGCGACTCGGTTCGGGACGCCATGTCCAGCGGCATATCGGGCTACTTGGCAAAGCCGATCAATGCACACGAACTGCTTGCCGCCATCAGGCACCATGCGGCCAGGCGGCCACCCGGGAGCGAAGGGTGAAGCCTGGCAACGAAGCGAGAGAACGATGGCGCCTGGGCACCGGTGTTCGTACACCTCTCGCGCTCCTGTACCTCCATGGCTTCACGGCAAGCCCCGGTGAGGCCGGCGATCTGCCCGAGCAGATGGCCGACGCAGTGGGCGCCAACCTCTGCGTGCACTGCTGGCCGGGACACGGCGAAGAGGCCGCCGACGCGATGCGTGGGCTGACCGCGGAGCGCCTGGAAGCGTCGGCGATCAAGGCCCTGGACCGCGCGTGCGCGATGGGGGAGGCCGTGGCTATCGTCGGGTCCTCCCTCGGCGCCACGCTCGGCCTCTGGCTTGCCGCCACCCGGCCCGATGACGTGGCCGCCGTTGTGGCTTGGTCGCCTGGTGTGCAGGCCGCCGATCCCGCGCTGCTGGACCAGTTGTGTGCTGGACACGATCCCTGGAAAGACCCCCGTCCGAGGTCGCAGGCCGTCCTCGCATACTGGTCCGATACCGTCCATCTGGACGGTTTCAAGGCACTGCGCGAGACATTCGGGAAGAACGCTGTGGCGCCTCCGTGGCCCCGGGTGCGGTGTCCCGTGTATCTCGGGTATTACCGGGATCCGGAAGGCGGTGAAGACCAGACGGCCTCCGTGCCTGCGATGCTGGCCATGTTCGATGCGCTCGGGACACCACCGGCCAACCGGCGCGCGCAGGCGTTTGCCGCGGGCGCCCACGCCATCGGCTCACCCCACAAGACGCCGATCGCGGGAGCCGTGGCGGCGGCCTCCGTGGAATTTCTGCAGACCTTCCTGCCGCGCGCGGCTCAAGCCAGGGCGGGGTAAGTCAGCAGCAGGAGGTGGCTCGTGTTGAGGATGGCGTGGGCGGCGATGGCCCCTGGCAGCCCGTATCGACGGTAGGCTATGCCGTAGCCAATGCCCGCGACGGCGCCCAGCATTTGCATTGCCAGCCCCTGTCCCAGGTGCGAAACGCCGAAGAGCGCCGCAGCGACCACGATCGCTATCCATTCGCCACCGCGACGTCCGGCGAGCAGACGGGTGAGTCCGCCTTGCAGGTAGCCGCGGAACAAGACTTCCTCGGCGAAGCAGACCAGCAGGATGTTGTTCAGCGCCCACAGCCAGGTCGCCGGAGGGATCTTCGGCTCCACCTGCACCACGCCAGCGCTCAGGGCAAGCACCGCCAGCAGCACGAAGGTGGCCACGCCGATGAGCATGCCTGCGCCGATGCGCCGCTTCACGGGGCCGTCGTTGTCGAGCCACGCGATCGCCGCCACGACCCATGCCGCCGCAAGCGTCTTGTCGAGATTGAGGTAGGCCTTGAAAGGCACCGCACCGGTGGCGAGAGTGCCTTCCAGTGCGAGTGGGTTGTGAAAGCCGGGCGCGATGTGCTGGCGCAGGACCAGAGCGGTCAGGATAAACAGCGCATGGCCGGCGATGCGGAGCCAGCGGGTGCGGCCATCCGCGACCGCCCAGCCCGCGAACAGCAACGCGGCAAGACAGAACACGACCGGCGCGGAAATCTGTCCCACCAGCGAAGCGAGTGCGTAGCCGACACCGGTCGCCCACAGGCCGAGAACACGCGTGCGTTGGTGCCAGAGCAGCACCGTGGCAGGAAAGAGGACGGTCCAGGGAAGCCAGGCCCACCCTTCGATCAGTACCCGGGCACTCATAGATTTCCCAATAGGAAGGGAGGCAGTGGCCTGACATCATAGCCCGCACATAGACGGCTATGCATCGGCTACGAATCGGCGCCCCGAGGACCATGGTGTGAGTTCCAGCTTGTTCCGGGAAGAGGTTTACAACAACAGACGCAGCCAGCTCGTCGGATCGATCCGCTTGCACACGCCGCGCATTGGATGGGCTTTCGTGGGCTTCAGCATCGCTGCCGTAGTTGCCATCGCCATGCTGCTGTTTCTCGGTCGCTACACCCGGCACGAACCGGTGAGCGGAGCGCTGGTGCCAACGCATGGGTTGCTCATGGTGGCGGCGCCATCGCCGGGATCAGTAACGCGCATTTACGTACGCGAGGGAGACCGCGTCAACGCTGGGCAGCCGTTGCTGGAGATTTCCGAAACACAGAGCAGTGCGGCGATGGGCGACGTGAATTCTGCCGTCGCAAAGCAGCTGTCCTATAAGCGCCAGAAGTTGATGGACGATCTTGCCGGGCAAGAGCGGATGGGCGGAATCCAGCGCAAGGACATTCAGGAGCGGATCCAGCTGCTCCAAGCCCAGATCCGCCAGGTCGATGACCAGGCAGATCTGCAAAGCCAACGTGCGAAAGATGCCGTCGCGCTCTATGAGCAGTGGTCGAAATACCAGGACTCCGGGGTCGTCAGCCGGCAGCAGATCCTCACGCAACACGACCAGGCGTTGCAGCACCAGGCTCAACTGAAGGATTTGCGTCGCCAGGGATTGCAGTTGCGCCAGCAACTGAACGAACTCCAGGCCCAGTGGGATCAGTTGCCCGCCGTGCTCGCAGGCAAGGACAACGAGACCGAGCGCCAGTTGGCGGACGTCATGCAGCTCCTTGCCAGGAATGCCGCGCAGAACGCGGGACTTCTGAAAGCGCCCGTCGATGGCGTGGTGACCAGCGCCCCCATCTATTTGGGGCAATCGGTGGGAACGCAGCAGCCGATGATGGCGGTGCTCCCGGCATCGTCGAAGTTGCAGGCAGAGCTTTGGGTACCTACCCAGGCGGTTGGGTTCCTGCGCACCGGAGAACAGGTCGTCATCCGGTATCGGGCGTACCCGTACCAGAAGTTCGGCCAGTACCTCGGTCGGGTACAGCAGGTGTCACGCAGTTCGCTTTCGCCATCGGAGGCGAACAAGACGACGGGCAAGGACATCAAGGAGGCGAGCTACCGGGTATTGGTGGACCTGGAGAGCCAGGATGTCCAGATCTATGGAAAGCCCGAAGCGCTCCGGCCGGGGATGACGCTCGATGCGGACATCCTGCTGGACCGGCGCCGGTTGATCGAGTGGTTGTTCGAACCCCTCTATGGCTTGCAAAAGCGCTCCATCGAGGACCATCAGCATGGTTAGTGAGGGGGTGATGGGCGCGGGCAGGCACTGGGCGGATTGGCGCGTCAGAAAGCATCTTCCCATGGTGATGCAGACCGAGGCTGCAGAGTGCGCGCTGGCGTGCCTGACGATGATTGCGGGATACCACGGGCACCACGTCGATCTTGCCGGCATGCGCAGGCGGTTCAGCACGTCGCTCAAAGGCGCGACCCTGTCCCGCATCATGCACATCGCCAATGCCATGGGGTTCGCCACGCGGCCGCTTCGCGCCGAGATGGAGTATCTGCGCGACGCCGTCGTTCCATGCATCCTGCACTGGAACCTCAATCATTTCGTGGTGCTGAGCCGGGTCACGAAGAAGGGCATAGAGATCCACGATCCCGCGCGTGGGCGTGTCCGAATGGGAATGGACGAGGCGAGCAAGCACTTCACCGGCATTGCGCTGGAGCTCATTTCCACCGAGGACTTCGAGACGACGCGGCGACCCAAGCCGATGCCGTTGCGTTCGCTGACGGGACGCGTCTTCGGTTGGAAGCGGGCGTTCCTACAGATCGTCGGCCTCGCATTGGGCATCGAGGTGCTGGGGCTGACCCTCCCGTTCCAGATGCAGTGGGTGCTCGACCAGGTCCTGGTGAGCTCGGATCGCAGCCTACTTGCCGTGATGACGGTCGGCTTCATGCTGGTCATCGTGATCCAGTCCGGCCTGACGCTGGCACGTGCGTGGATCTTGAGCTGGCTCGGTGCGTCGCTGGGTGCGCAGTGGACAAACAACCTGTTCAGCCACCTCATGAAGCTGCCGCTGGAATACTTCGAAAAGCGCCACATGGGCGATGTCGTATCCCGGTTCTCCTCGATCCACTCGATACAGTCCACGCTGACGGGCAGCTTTGTCGAGGCGATGCTCGATGGCGTGATGGGAATCCTGGCGCTGGGGATTCTGTGCCTCTACAGCCTGCCGCTCACCGGCTGCGTGGTGGGCGTTTTCACAATCTACATCGTGCTGCGCTTGGCGATGTACCGCACGCTGTGGCGAACCACCGAGGAACAACTGGTGTACGGCGCGAAGCAGCAGACGGTGCTGATGGAGTCCGTGCGTGGCGTGCAGGCGATCAAGCTCGCGAACAAACAGAGCGACCGCAGCGCGCGCCTGGCCAACGCGACGTATGAGATGGCCGAGCGCGACATGGTCGTTCAGCGAATCACCCTCTCGTTTGCCGTCATCAGCCAGTGCCTGTTCGGATTGCTTCGCGCGTCCCTCATCGCATTGGGGGCGTACTTCACCATGCAAGGCCGGTTTTCGGCCGGAATGGTCGTTGCCTTCGTGGCCTATGCGGACCAATTCTCCGCCAAGATGGGTGGACTGGTCGACAAGCTGGTCGAGTTGAAAATGCTGCGTCTCCATGGCGAGCGCATTGCCGATATCGCATTGGCAGCCCCGGAGCGAAATGCCCTGAGTGTGCGCAGCGGCTCGGAGGCCGGGCGCCCGAACCTGTCGCTCAAAGGGGTTTGCTTTCGCTACGCGGAAGGGGAGCCTCTGGTGCTGAACGGGGTCGACCTGGATATCGAGTCAGGGCAGTCTCTGTGCATCGTCGGAGCCAGTGGGTGCGGCAAAAGCACATTGGCGAAGTTGTTGCTGGGACTGTTGGAGCCCAGCGGCGGCCGGATTGAAATCAATGGCATCGACATTCTTCATCACGGCCTGAGCGAGTACCGCAGCCTCATCGGAACCGTGATGCAGGACGATGCTCTGTTCGCAGGCTCGATTGCCGAAAACATCTCCTTCTTCGACGATGCCGGCCGTCTCGAAGACATCATCGCGGCGGCGCAACTGGCGCACATCCACGAGGAGATCAGTGCCATGCCGATGGGCTACGAGTCTTTCGTGGGCGACATGGGGTCCTCGCTTTCGGGCGGTCAGAAGCAGCGGGTCTTGCTGGCGAGAGCGCTGTACAAGAAGCCCAGGATTCTCGTACTGGACGAGGCCACCAGTCATTTGGATGTGGACTGCGAGCGCCGGATCAACCATGAAATCGAGCGGCTGGACATCACCAGAATCATCATCGCCCACCGGCCGGACACGATCGCCAGCGCGGATCGGGTCGTGGTCCTGCGCAACGGCTGCGTCGTCAGCAACCGCTTGACCGAAAAGGGAGGGGCGCCCCAGCCCCTGGTGCTTCGCACCACTGAAATTTCAGGGTGAACCCACCCTGGATGCCGAAGGCAGCGCGGCTTTCGCTGCCACCATGTTTGTTCCTACGGAGCAGAAAAATGCAGAACGAAATCAGCAACAAGCGGGTGATGGGGTACGTGCACGCGCGCGCGCTGAGCCACGAGGAGATCTCGCAGGTTTCCGGTGGCGACGACGATGGCGACGACGGCGACAAGAAGAAGCCGAAGCGCACGAAGATCACGGTGGGTGGCGGTGCCAATGGCTCGTCGCGCACCTTCGACGACAACTGAAATCGCGTTTCACGGCATGGTTGACGGAGGGTCCAGTGCACTGGACCCTCTCCCATCCGGTGCGGGCATCCAGGGCATGGGCACGGCGAGCGGCATGAACCTTCTCATCATTTCCAACACGCAAGACGTTCATGCGCTGGCCGTTGCCACGGCGCTCGAAGCGCTGGGGCACGGCTGTGTCGTCTGGAGCGAGCCCCTCGTGGCGGCCTGATTAGCGCTGTGTCTCAGCTGTCGTACGCAGTTGCTGCTCTGTGAGCCTTCCCGCGCCGGCCAGGGCACTGGCCAGGCGCGGCACCATGGCGGCCAGGTTGAAGCGGCGATTGAAGCGGTAGGCATGCGCATGCAGGTAGCGCGCGCCGTATTTGGGGAAGTCCACCGCATGGTGGGTGCCGCTAAGCGCCGTTTTGAGATTGCCCAGGATCGTATTGACCCAACGCAGACGAGGCTGCTGGACGCCTTTGCGGCCGCTTCCGGTCACGATGGCATCGTGGGTCAGGCCTGCCCAGCCCACACCGGTGAACGCTGTCAGCCCATCACTGACGACATGGGTGCCCGGTGCCAGTGCCTGCTGAGCCCACGTGTGCACGACGCTTCTTCGGAAGCTGGAGACCACATCCAGGCGGAGATAGCGCGGGCGCCCTTGATGCAGGGAAACCGCTGCAATAAACGGCACTTTATTGCGCCACTGCGGTTGGCCTGGACCACCGGCGCGTTCGCCGCCCAGATAGGCATCATCGATCTGGACCTCTCCGTCGAGCCGGCGTGACTGCTCACGATCGGCCATCGCCGACATCACTTTGTGCTTGATCCGCCATGCAGTGCGATAGCACACGCCCAGTTGCCGAGCCAGTTCCAGCGCAGCAATTCCGTTCTTGGCTTGGCTCACCAGATAGATGGCCAGCCACCACACCCGCAAGGGAAGCTTGGTGTCTGCCATGGGCGTGCCGGCGGTCAAGCTGGTCTGTACCCGGCAGCGCGCGCACTGCCACAGGTGCTGGCGTCCCCGCTCAAAGCCACTGGCATGCGTGTGTCCGCACTGCGGACACACGAAGCCATTGGGCCACCTGGCCTGAACCAAGGCCTCGACACATTGCGCCTCGGAGCCGTAGCGGCTCAGAAAAGCCGGAATCGAAAGCCCCTTTTGGAACTGGATCCGATTGAGCGTCATCGCCGTATCTCACTGAAGAACCTGCATTTCTAAACCAAGGCAGCATCACCAGCTGAGACACAGCGCTAATCAGGTCGTGGCGGGGGAGCACGTAGGCAGTGTCCTGTTCCACCACGGCGAGGTCCGGTGGACGGTGTGCGGGCGCACTTACGTGCCATCGGATTTCGACGTCGTGTGGCTGCGCCGGATCGGAAAGATGGAACTGCCGGACTGGTTGCATCCCGATGATCGGAAATTTGCTGCGGTGGACAACGCGGCGTTCTTCGGATTCCTCTGGTCGCCCCTGGGGGCGTCGGTGCGCTGGCTTCATTCCCCAGCGGTTCGTTGGAACGGGGAAAGCAAAATCCAGCAGCTGCGCCAGGCTTCGCTGGTAGGGTTCCAGATTCCGGAAACATTAATCAGCAACGACCCGGAGGCCATCAGGCAATTCATCCTTGACCGAAGTGCAGATGGGCAGGGAACGATTTTCAAGACCTTCGGTTCGATGACGTGGATCGAAAAGGACGGGGTGCGCGAGAACTACACGTCGGGGATTACCGCCGACGATCTGACGGACCCCGACACCATTCGGGCCGTACCCGCCATCTATCAATCTCGCATCGAAAAACAGTATGAAATCCGCTCGACCTTCTTCGGAGGGCAGGAGTACTCCGTGCGCATCGACTCTCAGTCGAGTGCCGTCGGCAGACTCGACTGGCGAGCGATAGACGACCTTCAAGGCGTCCTGAGTCCGATCGAACTTCCGGCTGAAATCCGTGGCAAGTGCCTTGAGTTCATGCGGGCAATGGCACTGGATATGGGATGCTTCGATTTCATTGTGGATCGTTCCGGGAATTGCATTTTCGTGGAGGTCAACCAGCAGGGGCAATTCCTCTGGGTGGAGGATGACGTTCCCTCCATGAGGGTTCTCGGCGGGTTCTGTGAATTTGTCATCAGACTGTCTTCCGGCGCGTGTCCGCCACAAGCGGCTGGCTCGAACGGGATCGAGTTGCAAGCCATCTGCGCGTCCCATCGCTACGCGCAATTGGCGGCCCAGCTCAGCAGTGCCGGCGCGGTGGATACGAGGTATTCTTGATTTTCAGACAGGGTGCCGCCGAATGTCCCGACTCGTAGCGATTTCGACTTGTCTCGTTCTGGGCCTCGTGGCCCAAGTGCCATTCGCGCACAGTGCGGAAGGTCCCGGGTCCGCACTGCGAGATCAACTGCTCGCTCTGAAAGCCCGCGCCAGCGAACGTCCGCTCAATCGCGAAGAATTGGATGCGCTGAAGAAGGCACTGGAGGGTGGTGTCCCGTCCGAGGGGCAGGTGGGGTGCGACGTGCTCAATGCCATGGGGCCGGTGATCCTGGCCTCCGGTGGGGACAAGGCACTCCAACGGAAGGTGGTCGATGCGCTCAGCGAGCGCGTGGGGGACGACATCGATGCCCGAGGTTACGCCGAGATGGCCGACCGCATTGCTGTCGCCCGTGGCAAGAAGCAAACCTATGGCGCCATCCCGGAGCTCCAGGATGGAGTGCTGAGCCTGCCGAAAGGGCTGGACGAGATGACCGTCAACCAGCATCGCGATGAACTGGGCTTGGCGCCGGTCGCTCTGGATCTTCGGGCGGCCAATGATCTGCTGTCGGTGGGCGTGCCGCACGACGCGGTGGTGGCCGCGTCTGGCCTGTGCCGACATCCTGCACCGATCACCCACCCTGATCTGAGGCAGACCCTGGACGAACGTTACGAGCGGGATCAGGCCCTGCGGGAGGCATGGGACAACGCGGCGACGGATGCCGATTCCGCCGAAGCCAAGGCGGTCGATGCGGATGATGCCAAGAACAGCAAGTTTGTCGCACAGGTGCTTCGGGACTATGGATTTCCGAGCCAGGCGATGGTCGGTCGCAAGGGCGTTGGCGAGTTCTACCTGCTCGTGCAACATTCCCATAGCCCTGAGCTGATGCAGGACGCGCTCGTCCAAGTTCGGCCCCTCATGCTCCGGGGCGAACTGGCGCGCCACGATTACGCTCTGATGATCGATCGGCTGAGGATGTTCCAGGGGAAACCACAGATCTATGGGTCGCAAGTCGGTGAAGAGAATGGAAAGCTCGAGCCTTATCCCATCGAGGACAGAGCGGGACTCGACCGCAGGCGCGAGGCCATGGAGATGGAGCCGTTCGATTCGTATTTCCGCTCTATGCAGAGTGAATGAGAGCCCCATAGGCGCTTGTTCACCGATCTGCAAGGGGGCTGCTGATGAAGGCTGTTGGGTGGCAAAGGCATGACGGAATCGATCCCCAGTACCATGTCCTGGTCTAATTCTCGTGGACACCTCGATAGGGGATGATCATCCCCAGCGAGGACTTTGAACGACATGACGCCCCGTATCCGTAGAAATTTCGATACCGCCTTCAAGCTGCAGGTGGTGCAAATGATCCGCGACCAAGGCCTGAGCGTGGGTCAGGTGTGCCGCGACCTGGACTTGGTCGATAGCGCCGTGCGTCGCTGGCTGGCCCAATACGAGGCCGAGCATGCCGGCCAGCCTGGGCAAGGTCGGCCCCTGACCCCCGAGCAGCAACGCATCCGTGAGTTGGAACGGGAGAACCAGCGACTGCGTGAGGACAACAGCTTGTTAAAAAAAGCATCGGCCTTCTTCGCCCGGGAACTGAAATGATCCAGCAGATGATCGATCAGTGGCAGGAGAAGGCCGCAACCGCCCGGCTGTGCCAGCTGCTGGGCGTGAGCCGCTCGGGGCTGTATGCGGCCCGTCGGCGGCGCTCAGCACCGAGGGCGTGCACGCTCGCTGCGCCATTGCAGACGGCGTTCCAGGCCAGCGGCGGCAACTATGGCAGCCGCCGGCTGAGCGCGAGCCTGAAGGCCCAGGGTCTGCCCGCCAGTCGCCATCGAGTCCGCCGCCTGATGAAGCAGCAGGGACTGAAGGCGCGCTGGAGGCGCAAGTTCGTCCATACCACCGACAGCCGACACGAGATGCCGGTGGCGGACAACCATCTGGATCGGCGCTTCAACCCGGACGCCCTCGACCAGGCCTGGGTGGCCGATATCACCTACATCCGCACCGAGCGCGGCTGGCTGTACCTGGCCGCGGTGCTGGACCTGTACTCGCGCAAGGTGGTGGGCTGGGCAATGGCACCGACCATGCCGGCCGAGCTGGTCTGTACCGCCTTGCAGATGGCCATTGCCCTGCGCCAGCCCAAGCCGGGGCTGATCGTGCATAGCGACCGCGGCAGCCAGTACGCCAGCCAGGCCCACCGCGACCTGCTGACCAAGCACAAGCTGGTGGCCAGCATGAGCCGCAAGGGCAACTGCTGGGACAACGCGGTAATGGAGCGGTTCTTCCTGAGCCTGAAAATGGAGCGCGTCTGGCAGCGTCGCTACACCAACCCCAACGAGGCCATCGCCGATATCACCCACTACATCGTCGGCTTCTACAACACCCACCGCCTGCACTCCACCCTCGGCTATCGATCTCCAGCCGACTACGAGAAAGCCACTACCTGAAACCCCCTATCCACGTGTCCACCAAAACTTGACCACAACATTCGGCCACACAAAGCGCGTGGTGTTCTCCTCACGCGCCCGGCATCGGCCTGCAAAGTGGGGCGATACTAGCGGCGACGGCTGCGGCAGGAATACGCCGAGGCATCGCGCCCGTTGCACGCCCTGTCGTTCGGTGCGCAAGGCGATCCATGGACGGGGACGTAGACTGCGAATAAACAGTTCAGGGCGCGCTGGCGTGCGGCCCATGCGCCGGCGCTGGAGCGGCTATGCCGAAGCGGCGACCGTGCGCGAGCCGAGGATGATCATGCGCAGCATCGCGCTGATCTGCCGGATCAGCTCCGGGTCCTTCTCCGGCGGCAGGTCCATCGCGGTGGCGCCCATCGCGAACACCAGCCGGGTGATCGCCTTGGACACCAGCGCCGGTTCGTGCAGCGGCGCATGGTCGATCGCGGCCAGGCGGATCAGGTCCACGCGCAGCTCGTCCTCGAAATAGTTCAGCTCGCGATCCACCGCGCGCTTGAACGCGTCCGACCCCACCGTGCCTTCGCGCAGCAGTACGTGCAGCAGCTTGTCGTCGGCGCGCAGCTGCTCCATGAAGGTTTCCACCGAACTGAGGATGACGCTGCGGTGGCTGCCGGCCGCGCGCTGCCGCGCCTGGCCGATGATGGTGCGCAGCGAACTGCCGGCCAGGTCGATCAGCGCCACCGCCAGTTCGTCCATGTCGCGGAATTGGCGATAGAAGCTGTTCGGGGCGATGCCGGCTTCGCGGGTCACTTCGCGCAGGCTCAGCGTGGACACGCTGCGGTGCGGTCCGATCAGCTTCAGCGCCGCCGCCAGCAGGTCTTCGCGCGAGATCGCGCTCTTGCGCGCGGGCAGCGCATCCTCGGGTAGGGGCAGGGGAACGATGGAAGTCATGGACGGACTGGGCGTGGCAAGGCCGCGATCATAACCCCTTCGTGAATATACAACTGTATAGACATCTGTATCTGCGTCTGTATAGTGGTCGCCATGAACGCTGCCCGCCGTCCTGCCGCCACCCGCTCCGCCACCCGCGCCCTGCGCGCCTGGGTGCAGCCGGAGGTGTTCGATTTCTGGTCCACCCGTCTCCATCCGCTGTGGACCTGGCAGCGCCCGCGCGCGCGGCTGCTGCAGCGCGAACGCGCCAGCAGCGACGCGGTGACTCTGATCCTCAAGGCCAACCGCCACTGGCGCGGCCTGCACGCCGGCCAGCACGTGCAGCTGGGGGTGGAGATCGACGGGCGCCGCCTGACCCGCAGCTACAGCCCCACGCCGCTGCCGGGCGGGCGCCTGGCGATCACGGTCAAGGCGATCGACGGCGGCCGCGTCAGCCAGTACCTGGCCGACACCGCGCGGATCGGCGAGACCTTCGAACTGGGCCAGGCGTTCGGCGACATGGTGCTGCCGGCCGCGCCGCAGGGACGCTGGCTGCTACTGGCCGCTGGCAGCGGCATCACCCCGATGCGCGCGCTGCTGCGGCAGCTGGCCGCGGCCGGCATGCCGGCCGACGTGGACCTGATCTATTGGGCGCGGCGCAGCGACCAGTTGTGCTTCGTCGAGGAACTGCAGGCGCTGGCCGCCGAGCACCCGCGTTTCCGCCTGCAGCTGGCGGTCACCGGCGAAGGCGCCGCGCCGGCGCCGCGTGTGGACACGCTGCCGCTGGCGCACCTGGCCGGGCTGGAACAGGCGCAGGTGCTGGCCTGTGGCCCGGGCGGTTTCGTGCAGGCTGCGCGAAACCGCCTGGAGGGCAGGGTCGCGCGCTTCCAGGCCGAGGCGTTCAGTGCGCCGCTGCTGGCCGACGCCGAACACGGCACGGTCGCGGTGACCCTGGCGCGTAGCGGCCGAGTGCTGCAGTTGCCGCGCGGGCAATCGCTGCTCAGCGCGCTGGAAGCCGAGGGCCTGCGCCCGAAGCACGGCTGCCGCATGGGCATCTGCAACAGCTGCGCCTGCGGCAAGCAATCCGGCGCGACCCGCGACCTGCTCACCGGCGCGCACGCTACCGAACCGGGTTCGATGCTGAAGCTGTGCATCAACAGCGCCAGCAGCGACCTGATCCTGGACCTTTGAAGGACTTCCCCATGGCTGTTCCCCGCAACCGCGCACTGACCCCGGCCGAACTGCAGGCCTTCGGCGACGAACTCGACGCGCTGCGCGCGCGCACCGTCGCCACCCTGGGCGAGGCCGACGCGCGCTACATCCGCCGCATCGTCGCCGCAGTGCGCTACACCGGCCTGGCCGGGCGCGCGCTGCTGTTCCTGGGCGCGTTCGTGCACAGCGTGCTGTGGCCGGCGTGGATCGCCGGCGTGGCGCTGCTGACCCTGTCCAAGATCCTGGAGAACATGGAGCTGGGCCACAACGTGATGCACGGCCAGTACGACTGGATGGGCGATGCGCAGTTGAACGGCAACACCTACGAGTGGGATATCGTCGCCACCGGCGACAACTGGCGCAAAACGCACAACTTCAAGCACCACACCTATACCAACGTGCGCGGCATGGACGACGACATCGGCTACGGCCTGTTGCGGATCTTCCCCGAGCAGCGCTGGCGCCCGTTCTACCTGGCGCAGCCGTTCATTGCGGTGGTGTTCGCGCTGCTGTTCGAATGGGGCGTGGCGATCCAGGACCTGCGCCTGGGCCGCTGGTTCGCCGGCAAGATGAAGCGCGGCGAGTTGCGCCGCAGCTTCGCCCCGGTCGGGCGCAAGATGGGCCGGCAGATCCTGAAGGACTACGTGCTCTTCCCGGCGCTGGCCGGCCCGTTCTTCCTGACCGTGCTGCTGGGCAACCTCACCGCCAATGTGCTGCGCAGCATCTGGACCTTCGTGATCATCTTCTGCGGCCACTTCACCGCCGATGCGGAGACGTTCCCGAAGGAGTCGATCAGGGGCGAGTCGCGCGGCCACTGGTATCTGCGCCAGCTGCGCGGTTCTTCCAACCTGGCCGGCGGCAAGCTGTTGAACGTGCTGTCGGGCAACCTGAGCCACCAGATCGAGCACCATTTCTACCCGGACATCCCGGCCAACCGCTATGCGGCGCTGGCGGTCGAGGTGAAGGCGATCTGCGCGCGCTACGGCCAGCATTACAACACCGGCTCGCTGCCGCGCCAGTTCGGCCAGGTGATGTGGCGGATCGTGCGCCACGCCTTCCCGAGCCGGCCGCGGCACGCCCACCGCTTGCGGCAGGCGACACACGCTGGTTGACGCAGGGCCAGCGGTCGTTCCCGCGGACGCAGCCGGGGCACACCGGCGGGTGCATTCCCGCCCGGTGGCCGCCGTTCCTGTTGCCGGGCATCCCATCCACGCAGTGCCGCCGCGCCGCCGGCCCGCCGTTGGGCAGGCGCTGCTTCGAAAAAGCGGTTGCTTTTTCGGCTGTGCGTGGGAAGCGCGGCATGGCGCAAGCGTAAACTTGCACCCCCTGTTCTCGGCAAACCAAGGGCTTGCGTATCGCCTGCCAGGCAGCCTCCTGCGACACGAAGTGGCAACGCATCGGCATGCAGCGGGTCCAGACAGCGGACGCGTGCCGTAGACCGATGGCGCTGCCGCGTGCACACATGCGCCGCTGGCGCATGCCGATGGCCGCAACTGTCGCAATGGCTGGGACGCATTGCATTGGCGGGCCAAGATGAAATTTTTTGCACTTCCTTCGAGACTGTTCGGCAGCAAGCCCACCGCTGCAGCGGCGGCTCCAGCGAGCGCGGTCGCGCCGTCGCCGGCACCCGCGGCGCACGATCCGGGGTCGTCGTCGTCGGTGGTCGATGGCTTGTCGCGCCGCCCGCAGTCGTTGCGTCAGCGCGCAGCCCGGCCTGGCCGCTCCGCGCCGGCACCGGTGCCCACCGCCGCGTCGAGTTGGGTCAGCTTGCCGGCGCAGACCCGCGGCGATCTGGCGAGCCTGATGTCCCCTCCCGCCACTGCGGATCTTCCGCCGGGGACGCGCGGTCCATTGGGCGCGCTGCTGCGCCATGCAGCGCGCAAGGACGCGTTGGACGCCGCCATCGCGGGAAGCCCGCCGAGCGCGGCGCCAGCGACGTCGTCACCTGCGCCGCCGGTCACCGGCAGCAGTGCGGCGCCAGTCGCCACTGCGGGCCCGTCAGCGACCACCGCGGCGCGACCGGCGGTCAAGCAGATCAAGCTGGTGAAGCAACCGAATGCGACGCTGCAGTCGCTGTCCGCGGAGCAGTTGGGCAGTCTGGCGCAGGCATTGAATCTTGATCCGATCGACGCGCACGCGCTGCACGATCCTGCCGCGCGCGCCCAGCTGTCGGCAGACATCCGCGAGCGTCTGGACATCGGCTTGCACAGCGTGTTCAAGCGCTACGACTGCATTGACGAGAATGAAATCATCAAAAGCTCCCGTTTGATGTCACATCCGAATATCAAGCTGGGTGACCGTGAACGGTTGCAGTGGCTGGCGGCGCATATCCACCTGTGGCTGAGGGAGAGGACCGTCACCGATCCGCACACGCGGTCGGAGAGGACCGAGGTCGATATCTATTTCGACGGTCAGGTCGATGCATCCCTAGGGCAGAACGGCACGACCATCAAGGGCGGCGTCGGCCAGGTCTATCGGTGGGCCAAGGAAGCCGGCAGCCTCGTCGCGAAGGCATTGGGAGAGCGAGAGGATGTCAGGATCCGGCGTGTTTGCGGCCTGTCGTTGGGCGGCGGCTCGGCACAGATGTTCGCCGCCGGGCTGCAAGGCGCACGCAGGCTTAGCCATCCGCCATCGCTGGTCCTGGCCGACCCGGCGCTGTTCAATCGGGCGCAGGTGAAGCATGCGCTCGCGGACAGCCCGCATTACGATCTCAGGGCGTCCCCTGGCGTGATCATCACGCTCAATGCGGCGCATGCGCCGCGCCGCAACCTGGTCGACAACCTCAAGACGGTGGGTTTGCATGACACCGGCCTGGTGCGCATCAGCCTGGGCCTGAAGCCGGACGACGGCCTCGACGCCGCGCCGCCCGAGCCCTCCGCCAATCCTTTCTACGGCTATCACGAGAATGTCCACTACTACGGCAAGGCGCTGAGCCGGTTCCTGGGCGATGCCACGCAGCCAGCCGTCGCGCAACCGGCATCTGCCGGCACCGTGTCGCGCGTCGGCGACTCCAGCCGCTGACTTCGCCATGCTGACCCAAGCCGGCGCGGCGGCGGCTCCGTGACGCCGGACTTACGCGCCCAGTGCGACGCTGCCGCTCCCCCTCCCGCGGAGCAGCGCACGTGCCGACACTCAGCATCGCCCGGCATCTGGCCGAAACCCTGCACAGCGCCGGGGTCGAACGTATCTGGGGGGTGACCGGCGACAGTCTCAACGGGCTGACCGATGCGTTGCGGCAGATGGACAGCATCCAGTGGATGCACGTGCGCCACGAGGAAGTGGCCGCGTTCGCGGCCGGCGCCGAGGCCGCGCTGAGCGGCAAGCTCGCGGTCTGCGCCGGCAGCTGCGGGCCGGGCAATCTGCATTTGATCAACGGCCTGTTCGACTGCCACCGCAGCCATCAGCCGGTGCTGGCGATCGCCGCGCATATCCCTTCTTCCGAGATCGGCCTGGGCTACTTCCAGGAAACCCATCCGCAGGAACTGTTCCGCGAGTGCAGCCACTACGTCGAGCTGGTCAGCAATCCGGCGCAGATGCCGGAGGTGCTGCACCGGGCGATGCGCACCGCGATCCTGAAACAGGGCGTGGCGGTGGTGGTGATTCCCGGCGACGTGGCGCTGCAGGAACTGCCCAAGGGCACGCCGACCGCCTGGCCGGCGCTGGCGCCGCCGCGGATCCTGCCGGCCGACGCCGACCTGGAACGCCTGGCTGACCTGCTGCAGGCGAGCGCGGCGACCACGCTGCTGTGCGGCAGCGGCTGCGCCGGCTCGCACGACGAACTGGTGGCGCTGGCCGACCTGCTCGGCGCGCCGATCGTGCATGCGCTGCGCGGCAAGGAATACGTGGAGTGGGACAACCCGTTCGACGTCGGCATGACCGGCCTGATCGGTTTCAGTTCCGGCTATCAGGCCATGCTCAACTGCGACACGCTGCTGATGCTGGGCACCGATTTCCCGTACCGCCAGTTCTATCCGCAGGACGCGGCCATCGTGCAGGTCGATCGCGATCCATCCGCGCTGGGCCGGCGCACGCCGCTGCAGCTGGGCATCGCCGCCGACGTGCGCGAGACCATCGCCGCGCTGCTGCCGAAACTGCAGCGGCGCGAACAGCGCGGCTTCCTGGAAAAATCGCTGGCGCACTACCGCAAGGCGCGCGAAGGCCTCGACGCGCTGGCGGTGGCGGCCGCGCCCGGCGAACCGCTGCATCCGCAGTTCGTGACCCGGATGATCGATGCGCTGGCCGACGAGGACGCGATCTTCAGTTGCGATGTCGGCACGCCCACGGTGTGGGCGGCGCGCTACCTGACCATGAACGGCAAGCGCCGCCTGCTCGGCTCGTTCAACCACGGCTCGATGGCCAACGCGATGCCGCAGGCGCTGGGCGCGCAGGCGCAGTTCCCGCGCCGGCAGGTGATCGCGCTGTGCGGCGACGGCGGCTTCAGCATGCTGATGGGCGACTTCATCTCGCTGGCGCAACTGGGCTTGCCGGTGAAGCTGGTGGTCTACAACAACGCCTCGCTCGGCTTCGTGGCTATGGAGATGAAATCGGCCGGCTATCTGGACACCGGCACCGACCTGCGCAATCCGGACTTCGCGGCGATGAGCAATGCGATGGGGATTCTCGGCCTGCGCGTGGACGAGTCCGCGCAACTCGAGCCGGCGCTGCGCCAGGCCTTCGCGCATCCGGGGCCGGTGCTGCTCGATGTGCGCGTGGCCACCCAGGAGCTGGTGATTCCGCCGGCGATCAAGCTGGAGCAGGCCAAGGGCATGGGCCTGTACCTGCTGCGCGCGGTGATGAGCGGGCGCGGCGACGAGGTCGTGGAACTGGTCAAGACCAACCTGCGCTGAGCGGTCAACGGCTGCAGCGCGTCTGCGCATGCGCGGCGGCTCGCCGCACTGCTACCTTCTTTCCTCTTTTCGCGTCCCCGGTGGACCATGCCCCGTTCGCTGTTGCGGCAGTTGCTGCTGATCTGGATCGTCATTCTCGCCGCCTGCCTGGGCATGGCGGTGGTGCTGTTCGGCCTGTACCGGCACAGCGAAGGCGTGCGCGTGGGCGAGGCGCAGGCGCGGCTGCAGGGCGACTGCACGCGCATCGTGCAGCGCTATAACGGCGCCAGCGCGGCCGCGCGCGGCAGCGACGGCGCCGGCCTGGCCGCGGTGGTGGTGCAACTGGTGCTGGCCGACGCCGCGGGCGTGGAGGGCGGAATCTGGCAGCGGCAGCGCGGCTTCATCGCCTATGCCTATCCCACCTACGACGGCAGCGAGCACAAGACCGATGTGCCGACCGCCGAGCGCAACGCCATCGTCGCCACCGCGCAGCGCGCGGTTGGCGGCCAGCAGCCCGTGCAGTACCAGCGCGATGGCCAGCGCGAGACGCTGCTGATCGCCGCCTGCGCGCTGGACCGCACCACCGCGGCGTGGGCGATGACCCGGGTCGCGGCCACCGGCGAGGCCTCGGCCGGGCGCCCGCTGGCGGTGGGCATGGCGCTGATCCTGGCGCTGGCGGTGGTCTCGGCGGTGGCCCTGGGCTGGGTGGTGCGGCGCTGGAGCCAGCGTTTGCACGCCATCCAGCAGGCATTGGCGACGCCGGCGGAGGTGCCGACGATTCCGGCGACCGGCGCGCCGGAGCTGGACCGCCTCGGCGCGGCGGTCACCGACTATGCGCAGCGCAGTGCGCAGGCCCTGGCCGAGGCGCGGCGGCTCGGCGCAGAGCTGTCGCGGCACGAACGGCTGGCCGCGCTCGGGCGCATGACCGCCACCGTGGCGCACGAGATCCGCAATCCGATCGCGACCCTGCGCCTGGCCCTGGAAAACCAGATCGCGGCCGGCGAGGGCGGATTCGACGAGGCGCAGGCGCAACTGATGCTGGCGCAGATCCAGCGCCTGGACGGCGTGGTGGAGAGCCTGCTGGGCATGGTCCAGCCGATCCGCCTGCAACGGCAGACGGTGGCGCTGCAGCCGTGGCTGCAGGCGCTGCTGGATCCGGCCGAATGGGGCGAGCCGGCGCCGCCGATCGCGCTGCAACTGGCGGATGCGCCGGGCGAGTGGATGCTGGATCCGCAGCAGGCCGCGCGCGCGTTGCACAACCTGCTGCGCAACGCGCTGCAGCACGCCACGCCCGGCACCGCGGTCACGCTGACGGTCGCCGCCGACGCCGACCTGTTGCGGCTGAGCGTGGCCAATCGCGGCGAACCGGTGCCGGCGCCGGTGGCCGCGCACCTGTTCGAGCCCTTCGCCAGCGGCCGCAGCGACGGCAACGGCCTGGGCCTGGCGCTGGTGCGCGAGATCGCGCGCGCGCACGGCGGCGAGGTGCGCTACGTCCACCATGACGGCATCACCTCCTTCATTCTGGAACTGCCATGGCGCGCATCCTGATCGTCGACGACGACACCGCTTTCCTGAGCACGCTGCAGGCCACGCTGCGCTCGTTCGGCCACGAGGTGATCGCCGCCGCCGACGGGCAGGCCGGACTGGCGCGGCTGCGCGCAGGCGGCATCGATCTGGCCTTCGTCGATTTCCGCATGCCAGGCATGGACGGCATCGCGCTGATGCGCGCGCGCCAGGACGATGCGCAGGCGGCCGCGGTGCCGCTGGTGATGCTCACCGCCTATGCCTCCAGCAGCAACACCATCGAAGCGATGAAGCTCGGTGCGTTCGATCACCTGGTCAAGCCGGTGGGCCGCGCCGACATCGTCGCGGTGGTGGAGCGCGCGCTGCAGGCGCCTGCCGGCGCCGCCAGCGCGCCACCAGCGCCGGCGCCGGCCGAGGAAGCCGGTGCACTGCTCGGCCACAGCGCGGCGATGCGCACCGTGCACAAGCGCATCGGCCTGGCCGCGGCCTCGGACTTGCCGGTGCTGGTCAGCGGCGAGACCGGCACCGGCAAGGAACTGGTGGCGCGCGCGCTGCATCGCGCCAGCCGCCGTGCCGGCGCCGCGTTCGTCGCGGTCAACTGCGCGGCGATCCCGGCCGAGCTGATCGAAAGCGAGTTGTTCGGCTACCGCAAGGGCGCATTCTCCGGCGCCGTCGCCGATCGTGCCGGGCTGATCCGAGAAGCCGACGGCGGCACCTTGTTCCTGGACGAGATCGGCGACATGCCGTTGCCGATGCAGGCCAAGTTGCTGCGTTTCCTGCAGGAAGGCGAGGTGTCGCCGCTGGGCGGGCGCGGCGCGCAGAAGGTGGACGTGCGCGTGGTCGCCGCCACCCACCGCGAGCTGGCGCAGCTGGTCGCCGACGGCCGCTTCCGCAGCGACCTGCGCTACCGGCTCAACGTGGTGCCGATCGAACTGCCGCCGCTGCGCGAGCGCGGCGACGACATCGTGCTGCTGGCCCAGCATTTCCTCGAGGACGGCGCCAGCGCGGCGCGCACGCTGTCGGCGGCGGCGCAGGCGCGGCTGCGCGCCTATCCATGGCCGGGCAACGTGCGCGAGTTGCGCAATGCGATGCAGCGTTGCCAGGTGCTGGTGCGCACGCCGACGATCGAGGCGCACGACCTGGACGAGCTATTGGCCGGCGATGCAGCGGCGCCGACGGCGGAGACGTCGGCGCTGACCCTGCCCGATGCGATCGCGCAACTGGAGAAACAGATGATCCAGGCGGCGCTGGCGCAGGCGCAGGGCAACCGCGCCGAAGCCGCGCGCCGGCTCGGCATTCACCGCCAACTGCTGTACCGCAAGCTCGACGATTACGGGCTGGGCTAAGGCGGGCCGCCGGTCAGCCGCAACGCGCCCGAATGCATCGACGCAGCCGCAACAGCAACGCTTTTGCAGGAGTGGCTTCAGCCGCAACGAGCGCAGCGACGGATATTCCTGGCTCCGGTCACAGTCGGGACTGAAGTGCCTCCCACAGCGCACTCAGCAGGGTTACCGCAAGTCCCTGTAGGAGCAACTGTCTTCTCATCCGATAACCTCACGCCATGGTGTGCGATCTCGTGCCATGGCGTTGAGTCGGATAAGCAGCACGCGCATGCATGCGGTGATGGCGACCTTGGCGGGCTTGCCGCGTGCCCGTAACTGTTGATAACGCTCCTTGAAGGAGGCTTGAGTGCGCACAACGCTCCAACAGGCCATGTACAGCACTCGTCGGATCGTGGCACGCCCGCCGCGGATGCGGCGTTTGCCGCAGTGCTGCCCGCTGTCCACGTTGTAGGGAGCCAGGCCGACCAGGGCCGCGATCTGGCGACGATCCAGCGTCCCCAGTTCGGGCAGATAGGCCATCAGGCTGGCGGTGGTGACCTCGCCGATGCCCGGGACCGTGCCCAGGGCGTGCGCCAGCGCATCGTCGAGCTGGCACCGCACCTGCTTGATCGCCTGGTTCATCCGCTGGATACGGCGGCGCACGTCGCCGATCTGCTCGATCAGGCACGCGCGCACCATGGCCAGGGTCGCCTGATGCAAGCGACGGCGCTCGTCGTCACGTTGCTGGACCAGTTGCTCGCGGCGCTGGACCAGCATGCGCAGTTGCTCACGCAAGGGATCGGGAGCCGGCGCGGGCGCTTGCACCAGGTGAGCCATGCGCGCCAGCAAGGCCGCATCCAGCGGATCGGTCTTGGCGGTTGTGCCCAAGGCCGTGGCGAAAGCGCGTGCCCGGCGCGGATTGATCCGGGTCACCGGGATCCCTGCCGTGGCCAGTGCCGTCATCACCGCCCGTTCGTAGCCGCCGGTGGCCTCCAGCAGCGCGTTGCCGACGCAGTGCCCGGCAAGGTGGTCGCACAGGCGCTGGTGGCCCTGGGCGGTATTGGGAAAGGACAGCAACTGGTCCAGGGGAAGCACGTGGACGGCCAAGGTGTCCTTGGCCACATCGATACCGATCCAAAGAGGCATAAGCGTTAGGTAGACTGGGGGACAGGAGAGAGCCACCTCGTCGCTGCCCACGCTTGTGAAGTTCGAGCGAACGCTCGTTCAACTGTTCGGGCTAGGCAACGAGGTCGATGTGCGGCCGCCCTGGCTCCTACACGTGCTTGAACACTACGGCCTGTCGGCGTGCCGCACATCGCTCTCCACTCAAACTGTAGAGCAATCTCCAGACACAAGCGGCTTCAGCCGCGACACCCACTCCCCGCAACGCGCCCGCCAAACCGAACCCCCAATCCGCCGGACGCGCTTCCCCAAAGCCGCGACCAGCAGAGCAGCGAATGAACAACACCCCCAAGCGTCCGCTGGCAGTCACCACAGCTGTCCGCAAAGCGGACAATAGTGGATGAAGCGCAGACACCCCCGGTGGCCGTTCGCCTGCATTATACCTTTCAGAATCAAATACTTGAAACTTGGCACGGATGCTGCTTTGACATCTGCACAGGCGGCCCCCTCGCCGCCCTGGAGAACTTCCGATGATCCGTCGTAGCGCACTCGCTTTCTCGCTGGCCATCGCCACCGCCACTGCCGCCGCGCAGGTGCCGGCTCCGCCCGCCCCCCCTGCCGCCGCCGCGGCCGGTATCGCGCCGCCGCCCGCTCCGCCTGCGCCTCCCGCGCCGCCGCCGCCGGTTGCCGCCACGCCGGTCAGTCTGGAAGGCACGGTCGACCGCTTCATGCTCAATCCCAACGGCGACGTCGATGGGCTGTGGCTGCGCGACGGCACCCAGGTCGGCTTCCCGCCGCACCTGTCGGCCGACCTGCAGGCCGCGGTGCGCCGCGGCGATGCGGTGACCGTGCAGGGCTATCGCCTGGGCACGCTGCCGCTGCTGCAGGCCAGTGCGATCAGCGCACGGCGCAGCGGCAAGCAGGTGGTGGACCGCCCGCCGAACCCGCTGGCCGGCCCGCCCGCGCCGCCGACCCCGCCCGCGTTGAATCCGATGCGGGCCGAAGGCCGCATCGAACGCCTGGTCTACGGTCCCGGCGGCGACACCGCCGGGGTGCTGCTCAGCGACGGCACCGTGGTGCGGATGCCGCCGCACGTGGCCCTGCAATACGCCACGCTGCTGCGCGTCGGCGCGCCGCTGAGCGTCAGCGGTTTCGGTGTGGTCACCGCAGCCGGCCGCTCGCTGGAAGCGACCCAGCTCGGCCGCGACCGCGCCTCGCAGCGCACCCTGTTCGCACCGCCCGCACCGCCGGTCCCGCCGCCGCCGCCTGGCAGTCCCGCTGCGCCTGCCGCGCCTGCCGCGCCTGCTGCGCCGCCGGTGCCGCCGCCCGCGCCGCGCTGAGTCGGCCGGCCCTGTAACTCCGGCGCCCGCCTGCCGCGGCGGGCGCCGCTACCGGCGCGACGCCGGTACCCCCTTTCTTTGGAGTAACGCTATGCATTGGGTCGATCCCGATTACCTGCCCGAAACCCGCGGCACGCTCGCCCGCTTCCTGCTCAATCCCAAGGCCGAGGTCGATGGCCTGTTGCTCGACGACGGCACCGAGGTGCACACCGCGCCGCACCTGTCGGCGCAGTTGCTGAAAGCGCTCAAGCCGGGCATCGCGCTCGGCGTGCGTGGCCTCAAGCCCTACGGCGTGGACATGCTGGTCGCGCTGGCGATCGACCCCGACGGCGGCAAGCGCATCGCCGACCGCGGGCCGCATGGGCCGCACGGCGAACACAAGCCGGCCAAGCAGCCGGAGACATCTGCAAAACCCGAGAAGCACGCAAAGCCGGCCAAGATCCAGCACAGCGGTGTCGTCGCGCGGCTGCTGCATGGCCCGCACGGTCAGGTGCACGGCGCGCTGCTCGAAGACGACAGCACCGTGCGCTTCCCGCCGCATGCCGCCACGCCCCTGGCGAAATGGTTGGCGGTGGGCAAGCCGCTGGCGGTGGAAGGCCACGCGCTGGTCTCGCCGCACGGCACGGTGATCCACGCGCAGGCACTGGGCGCGAAAGCGTCGGCGTTGCAGCCGATCGCGCCCAAGCCGCATCCGCCCAAGCCGCACGCCGCGGACAAGCCCAAGCCCAAACCCAAGCACTGAACCGGGCAGCGCGGGGGCGGTCGCGGTGACGCGACGGCCCCTGTGTCGCGTATCTTTTCGCATCCGTCGCGGTGTCCGCGGCGGCGCTTTCAGGACCTCGCCATGTCGCTTATTCGCTGTGCGCCTCGCTACGGTTTCCCGCGTGCTTCCGCCCGCGCGGCGGTGCGGCGATGAGCGCGCCGCCGGCTGCCGCGCCGAGCGCCCGCCCGCGCGGCACGCGCGCGCTGGAAGCGCTGAACTTCACCCTGGCCGACGTGCAGGACGGGCTCGGTCCGTTCCTGAGCGTGTTCCTGCAATCCAAGGGCTGGTCGCTGGCGGCGATCGGCTCGGTGATGAGCATCGGCGGCATCGCCGGCATGCTCGCCACCACCCCGGGCGGCGCGCTGGTCGATGCGACCAGGCGCAAGCGCAGCATCGTGGTGGTCGGCTGCACGTTGATCCTGCTGGCCTCGGCGCTGCTGTGGTGGGCGCCGAGCTTCGCCGGCGTGGTGACCGCGCAGGTGATGACCGCGCTCGCCGCCGCGGCGCTGGGCCCGGCGCTGTCGGGCATCACCCTTGGCCTGGTGCGGCAGGCCGGTTTCGATCACCAGATCGCGCGCAACCAGGTCGGCAGCCATGCCGGCAACGTGGTCGCGGCGGCGCTGGCCGGCCTGCTCGGCTGGAAATTCGGCTTCGGCGCGGTGTTCGCGCTGACCGGATGCTTCGGCGTGCTGGCGATCGCCTCGGTGCTGCTGATCCCGCGCGATGCGATCGACCATCGCGCCGCACGCGGCCTGGCCGAGACCGGCGCGCACGGCGCGGACCACGCCAGCGGCTGGTCGGTGCTGCTGACCTGCAAGCCGCTGCTGGTGCTGGCCTTGGCGCTTGCGCTGTTCCACCTGGGCAATGCGGCGATGCTGCCGCTGTACGGCATGGCCGTGGTCGCCGCACACCAGAGCGATCCCAGTGCGCTGACCGCGACCACGATCATCGTCGCGCAGGCGACCATGGTGGTGGCCTCGCTGCTGGCGATGCGCCTGATCCGCGTGCGCGGGCATTGGTGGGTGATGCTGCTGACCTTCCTGGCGCTGCCGCTGCGCGGCCTGATCGCGGCCAGCCTGATCCATGCCTGGGGCGTGTTCCCGGTGCAGATCCTCGACGGCGTCGGCGCCGGCCTGCAGAGCGTGGTGGTGCCGGCGTTGGTGGCGCGGCTGCTGCAGGGCACCGGCCGGGTCAACGTCGGCCAGGGCGCGGTGATGACGGTGCAGGGCATCGGCGCGGCGCTGAGTCCGGCGCTGGGCGGCTGGATCGCGCAGGACTTCGGCTACCGTGCCGCGTTCCTGCTGCTCGGCGGCATCTCGCTGCTGTCGCTGGCGCTGTGGTTGGGCTTTCGCAAGCAGTTGCTGCAGGTGGCCGGGGTGCCGACGGCGGAGGTGGTGGTGGCGCCGACGCCGGCTTGAATCGCTGCCGCGACCGCGCTGCGCTGATCAGGCCGATGCCACGCCCGGGACCACATCGCAGGCGATGCCGGCAGCGGCCAGTTGCATGGCCAGCTGCGCATGCGGCAGCTGCCGGAACGCATCGCCCGGTTTCAGGCTGACCACGCGCTGCCCGGCCTGCACCTGCTCGATCAGCAACGCCAGATGCGCGGCGGGGTCGGCCGGCAGCGGTTGCCGCGTCGCATCGCGGCGCGCCAGGCCCAGCACCGCGGCGTCCACTGCCGGATCGCACAGCAACAGATCGGCCTGGTTCAACGCACGCAGTGCCTTCAGCGTCAGCGCGCCAGGATCGCCGTTGCCGGTGCCGACCAGCCACACGCTGCCGCGGCGCGGCACATCCTGCTCGCTGCGCTGCAGGGCGTCATGGAATGCCTGCTCGGCGGCCTGCGTTTGCCCGCTCTGCAGCAGCACCTGCACCGGCCCTTCCAGCACCTGTTCGAACCAGCGCCGGCGCTGCGCCAGCTGCGGCAGGCGCGCGCGGATCGCCTCGCGGTGGCGCGCGAACAGCTGCGCCAGCTGCGCATAGGAATGGTCCAGCTCGGTCTCCCAGCGCTCGCGCAGGCGTCGCGCCAGCATCGGCGCCGCGCCGCTGGAGGAGATCGCCACCAGCAGCGGATCGCGGTCGATGATCGCCGGTACCTGGAACGTGGACAGCTCGGCGTCGTCGACCACGTTGACCAGCTTGCGGCGTTGCCCGGCCTGCGCGGCGAGTTCGCGGTTGAAGGCGTTGTCGTCGGTGGCCGCGACCACCAGCCAGGCGTCGTCCAGCCATTGCGGATCGAACTGGCCATCGACCCGCTGCAGCCGGCCCTGCGCCAGCCACTGCGCCACCGTGGCGTTGAGCGCGTGCGCATACACCAGCACCTGCGCGCCGGCGTGCAGCAGCGCCTCGATCTTGCGCATCGCCACCTCGCCGCCGCCGACCACCAGCACGCGGCGCCCGCCCAGATCGGCGAACAAGGGATACAGCGGCATGCGGACTCCTGCGGGGTGGGGGACGGCGCGCGGCGGACGCAGGTGTGCGGATCGGCCAACGTCCGTCAGCCAGGCCCGAATGTGGCGCGTCCTGCGGGTCAACGATACCGAAAAGCCGATCGGGCAGCTGCGCCAGGCGCGCTATTGGAGTCAATCCGAGCAACGCCATGCTCCCACAAACGACAGCATCGGCAGCGGAAATTCGCCCGCGGTCCCTGTAGGAGCGGCTTCAGCCGCGACGAGCGAAGTCGCAGCCTCTGGTCATCGCGTAACGCTCCGAAGTCGATGGCCCCGAGTTATCGCGACATCTTGAATCCGGATGGGCCAATGACGGCGGACACCGTCGCGGCTGAAGCCGCTCCTACAGTGCATGCATGCAACATGCCGCAATCCTGTGTAGCAGCGGCTTCAGCCGCGACGAACGCAGTGGAAATGTCTCGGCATCGCGTAACGTCCCGAAGTCGATGACCCTGAGCCATCGCGACATCTTGAATCCGGATGGGGCGCCGGCCGCGGATGCGGTCGCGGCTGAAGACGCTCCTACACAGGCGGGCTTGTCTGTGCGGGAGCGGCCCAGCAATCGATCCGGGCCGCTGTCTGCTACCGCTTCGCGTTATGCCGCCGGTGCCGGCGGCGCCGCATTCTGGTGTTGGGACGCGGCGACTTTGCCGTCGCGCTCGGCGGCCAACAGGGTCAACGAACGGCAGATGCCATGCCATTGCGAGCCGCCGGGCAGGCCGTGTTCGTGATCGCGTTCGGCGGTGTCGATCAGCACGCGCCAGTGCTCGCCTTCGACCATCGGCAGAGTGAAGGTCACGTCCTCGGTGGCGCCGTTGACGATCATCAGCAAGGTCACGTTCGAGGCCGCCTGGCGCAGGCCACTGGACGGCGCTTTGCCGTCCAGGCGCATCATCAGCGCGCGTGCGTGCGGGTCGTGCCAGGACGCTTCGTTCATCTCCTCGCCGTCCGGCGCCAGCCAGCTCACGTCCTTGATACCCAGTTCTTCGTCGTAGACGCCGTCGAAGAAGCGTGCGCGGTGCAGCAGCGGGTAGTGCGCGCGCAGGTGGGTCAGGCGCGTCACGAACGCGGTCAGCCGCTGCGCGCGCTCGCCGCTTTCCCAGTTCAGCCAGGTCAGGTCGTTGTCCTGGCAGTAGGTGTTGTTGTTGCCGCCCTTGCTGCGCCCGAACTCGTCGCCGGCCAGCAGCATCGGCGTGCCTTGCGACAGCAGCAGCGTGGCCAGCATGTTGCGCATCTGCCGCAGGCGCAGCGCGTTGATCTGCTCGTCGTCGCTCTCGCCTTCCACGCCGTAGTTGGCGGAGATGTTGTTGTCCGAGCCGTCGCGGTTGTCTTCGCCGTTGGCCTGGTTGTGCTTGTGTTCGTAGCTGACCAGGTCGTGCAGGGTGAAGCCGTCGTGGGCGGTGACGAAGTTGACCGAGGCGGTGGGGCGACGGCCGCGGTGGTTGAACAGGTCGGCCGAGCCGGTCAGGCGCGTGGCCAGTTCTGCCAGCTGGCCTTCGTCGCCGCGCCAGAACGCGCGCACGTTGTCGCGGAACTTGTCGTTCCATTCCGACCAGCCTGGTGGGAAGCCGCCGACCTGGTAGCCGCCAGGCCCCACGTCCCACGGTTCGGCGATCAGCTTGACCTGGCTCAGCAACGGATCCTGGCGGCAGGCGTCCAGAAAACCGCCCTTGGGGTCGAAGCCGTGGTGCTCGCGGCCGAGGATGGTGGCCAGGTCGAAGCGGAACCCGTCCACGTGCATCTCCGACACCCAGTAGCGCAGCGAGTCGTTGACCATGCGCAGCGCGCCGGCATTGGTCAGGTCGAAGGTGTTGCCGGTGCCGGTGTCGTTGATGTAGAAACGGCGGTTCTCGGCCAGGCGGTAGTAGCTGGCGTTGTCGATGCCCTTGAACGACAGCGTCGGCCCCAGTTCGTTGCCTTCGGCGGTGTGGTTGTAGACCACGTCCAGGATCACTTCCAGCCCGGCATGGTGCAGCCGCGCCACCATCTGCTTGAACTCGGCCACGGTGCGGGTGGCCATGTAGCGCGGCTGCGGCGCGAAGAAGCCGATGGTGTTGTAGCCCCAGTAGTTGCGCAGGCCCTGCTTGAGCAGGTATTCGTCGTCGACGAAGGCATGCACCGGCAGCAGTTCCACCGCGGTCATGCCGAGCCGCTTGATGTGCTCCACCACCTCGTCCACCTTGAGCCCGGAGAAGGTGCCGCGCCAGGCCTCGGGCACCGACGGATGGCGCATGGTGGTGCCGCGCACGTGGGTCTCGTAGATCACCGTGCGGTCCCATGGCGTCTGCAGGCGCTGGTCCTTGCCCCAGGTGAAGGCCGGATCGATCACCGCGCACTTGGGCACGTAGGCGGCGCTGTCGCGGCGGTCGAAACTCAGGTCCGCGTCCTTGTGGCCGATGGTGTAGCCGAACAGGGCGGGCGCCCATTTCAGTTCGCCGACCAGTTGCTTGGCGTAGGGATCGAGCAGCAGCTTGTTGGGATTGAAGCGGTGCCCGGCGTCGGGCGCGTACGGACCGTACACGCGGTAGCCGTACAGCTGGCCGGGGCGCGCGTCGGGCAGGTAGCCGTGCCAGATTTCGTCGGTGTACTCGGGCAGCACGATGCGCTCGACCTCGCGGCCGCGTTCGTCGAACAGGCACAGCTCGACCTTGGTGGCATTGGTCGAGTACAGCGCGAAATTCACGCCCAGGCCGTCCCAGGTGGCGCCCAGCGGAAACGAGCGGCCTTCGCGGATGCGGGAGCGGCGGGCGAGCTTGCGAAGCGGCATGCAGAATCCTTACGACGTGGCGGGGCCGTTGCCGGCCGGGGAAAGCGAGTGGTCTTGCGGGTCGGCGCGGGCTTCGGCGTCGACCAGGCGTTCGGCCATGGCCCAATGGCGGGCGGCGCGGCCGTCGGGCCGGCCTTCGGCTTCCCAGATTGCGTGTGCGAGTTGTTGGATGCGGCGCTGGCGTGTTTCTGCGTCCATGGCGATCTTGTCAGGGGAAGGTGGCCTGCACGGCCACCGGCATGTCAGGGAACGGCGGTCAGCACGGCCACCGGGAACTCGGCGAGCAGGTCGGCCACCGGCATCGAGGCCGATACCGCGAGGTCGCGCCCGCTCAGCACGTGCCGGTACTGTGCCGCGGGCAACGTCAGAAAGGTGTTATGCCAATTCAGCTGCCCGCGCAGCGGCGCCGCCGCATCCAGCGGTTGCGCCGCGGCAGTCAGGCGCGGCACCACCACCAGCAGGGTCTTGCCCGCATGTTCGCGCGCGAAGCCGAGCACATACTGCGCGTGCGGACCTTGCGCCTGCAGCGGGCGATAGCCGCCATGCGCGAACAGCGCCGGATGCGCGCCGCGCAGCTGCAGCAACTGCGCGGTCAACCAGGCCTTGATATGGCCGCTGTGCCAGTCGCGCAGCAGCGCCGACGCTGCGCTGGCGTCGTCCAGCCAGACCTGGCGCAGCGCGTAGTCCACCGGCCGGCGGTTGTCCGGATCGACCAGCGACAGGTCCCAGCCTTCGCTGCCCTGGTACAGGTCGGGCACGCCCGGCACGCTCAGCCGCAGCGTGGTCTGCACCAGGCTGTTGAGCGCGCCGGCCGGAGCCAGCGCGGCCGCGGCCTGCGCCAGCGCCTCGCGCAGCGGCGCGCCGGCCGGCGCCAGCATCGCCGCGTCCAGCAGTGCGCGCGCGCCGCGTTCGTAGGCGTCGTTCGGCCAGGTCCAGTAGGTGCGCAGCTTGGCCTCGCGGGCGGCCTTCAGCTGCCAGGCGCCGATGCGCGCGGCGTAGTCGGCCAGGCCGGCGGCGTCGTCGCTGGCCAGTTCCAGCGGCCAGGCGGCGACCAGCATCTGCCACAGCATCAGCACGTCGCCGGGCAACGGCGCGGCGCTGCCGGCCGGCAGCAGGTCGGCGGACAAGGCCTGGAAGCGCGCCACCTGGTCGGCCCACCACGGCGCCTGCGCGCTGAGCGCGGCCAGGCGCATGCGCACATCTTCGCCGCGCTTGTGGTCGTGGGTGGCGGTGGCCAGCAGCGCGCGCGGGTGGTGTTGCGCACGCGCGGCGTTGGCGGCGTGGAACGCGTCCGGCGCCAGCGCGAACACGTCCGGGTCGCTGCCGACCTCGTTGCGCGACAGCAGCACGCCGTGGCGGTAGAACGCGGTGTCCTCGACCGACTTGGCGTTGAGCGGCGCCGACAGCTGCTCGATGCGCCGGCGCACGATGCGCCGCAGGGCGATCTGCGCCTTGCCGGTGCCGCGGCCGTCGCGGCTCCAGCGCTCGATCGCGTCGATCGCCGCGCACACCCGCGGCTCGGCGCCGGCGCGCGCGTGCTGCGCGGCCTGCGCCAGGCGCGCCGCATCGGCCTGGTCCAGGCCATCGGGCCCGGCGTAGGTGCGGTACACCTCGAACTGCCGCAGCAGCGCCATCAGGCCCTGCGCCAGCATCTGCGGGCTGAACTCGCGGGTGGCCGGGTCCAGGTGCGCGGCGGCGGCCAGCGCCTGCACGGTGCGCACGAACTCGGTCTGCAGCGAGCCTTGCAGGATCTCGTCGCGCGCGGCGCGCTGTTCCTGGCCGAAGTCGCCGCTGCGGCCGCTGTAGCGGCGCCACAGCGCGGTCAGCGGCGCGGCGCCGGCCGGGTCGTGCAGTACCCCGGCGACCTGGTCCATGAAGTCGTAGCCGGTGCTGCCGTCGCACGGCCAGTCGCTGCGCAGGGTTTCCTGCGGCGCCAGGATCTTCTCGATGTACAGCGCGATGCCGCCGGCGGCGATGCCGCGGCGGCGCCCGGCGCGGTCCAGCTGCGCGCGCAGCCGCTGCACGTAGCCGGTGGGATCGGCCAGGCCATCGACGTGGTCCACGCGCACGCCGTCGAGATGGCCTTCGGCGACCAGCCGCAGCGGCAGTTCGTGCACCGCGGCGAATACCTCGTTCTGCTCCACGCGCAGCGCCGCCAGCGAGGTGATGTCGAAGAAGCGGCGGTAGTTGAGCATGTCGTTGCCGACCCGCCACCAGGCCAGCCGGTAGCACTGGCGTTCGAGCAGCCGATGCAGGGCGTCGTCGCCCAGCCGCGCGGCGTCGTTGAGCCGCGCCGCCCAGGCCTGGCGCGCGGCCGGCGGATCCTGGGCCACGGCGCCTTCCAGGCGGATCGGGAAGCGCTGGTCGTGGTGTGCCAGCTGCACCTCGCCGTCCTCGGCCACGCACAGTTGCAGCGCGCCTTCGCTCAGCGCCTGCGCGTAGGCGCGGTCCAGCACCGGCAGCCACAGCTTGCCGTCGCGGCCGGGCGCGCGCCAGTCGATGTCGAACCAGCCGGCGTGGCGGCTGCGCCGGCCATGCTTGAGCACGTCCCACCACCAGGGATTGGCCGCGTGCGCGGCCATGTGGTTGGGCACGATGTCCAGGATCAGGCCCATGCCGTGCGCGCGCACGCGCGCGGACAGGTCCAGCAGTGCCGGTTCGCCGCCGAGTTCGGGATTGACCTGGCGCGGATCGGTGACGTCGTAGCCGTGGGTGGAGCCGGGCACGGCCATGCCGATCGGCGACAGGTACAGATGGCTGATGCCCAGGCTGGCGTAGTACGGCACCTGCGCGGCGGCGTCGAGCAGGGTGAATCCGGCGTGCACTTGCAGGCGGGCGGTGGCGCGCAGCGGGGTGAAGCTCATGCGTCGGTTCCTTGCGCGGGGCAGGCGTTGCGGCGCGCGTGCGCGAACGCCTGCAGGCGGGTGGCGAGCGGCGCGCCGGCGGCCGCCGTGTCCGCCGCCGGCAAGCGCCGGCGCCAGTTCGGGTGGCCATCGACGGTGCCGGGTAGATTGGGTTGCTGGTCCAGGCCCAGCGCGTCCTCGGCCGGCAGCAGCGCCAGCGGCGAGGGCGTGGCGGCGACGAAGCGCAGCGCGTCCAGTTCCGGGTCGTGCGCCTGCGGCAGCGCTGCGGCGACCGCGGCGTCCATGCGCGCCACGTCGGCGCTGCGGGTCGCATGGTCGGCGCGTTGCTGCGCGGCGTCTGACAGCTGCAGGCGGCGGCGCCAGTCGATGTCTTCGCCGCGGCGCCAGCCGCGCAGCGTCGGCAGGTCGTGGGTGGTGGTGGTGGCGATGGCATCGTCGCGCCATTGCGCCGGCGCCAGGAACGCGCCCTTGGCGTCGCGGGTGAACAGCAGCACGTCGATGCCCATCACCCCGCGCTGCGACAGTTCGGCGCGGATGCCGTCCGGCACCACGCCCAGGTCTTCGCCGATCACGATCGCGCGGTGCCGCCACGATTCCAGCGCCAGCAGGCGCAGCAGGTCGTGCAGCGGATAGCGCAGGTACACGCCGTCGGCGGAACTGGCGCCGCGCGGGATCGTCCACAGCCGCAGCAGGCCGAGGATGTGGTCGATGCGCACGCCGCCGCGGTCGCGCATCACCGCACGCAGCAGTTCGATGAAGGGCGCGAAGCCGCTGGCGCGCAGCCCGGCCGGCGAGTAACCGCCGATGCCCCAGGCCTGGCCGTCGCCGTTGAACGCATCCGGCGGCGCGCCCAGTTCCAGCCCGGCCAGCACCGCCTGCGGCCAGGCCGCGGCCTCGGCGCCGCCGGGATCGAAGCCCACCGCCAGGTCGGCGATCAGGCCGATGCCCATGCCGGCAGCGCGCGCCTGCTGCTGCACGCCGGCCCAGCTGCGCGCGGCCAGCCACTGCGCGAAGCTGTGCATGGCCGGATCGGCATCGCCGAAATCGCGCGCGGCGAACGCGGCGTAGTCGCGCAGCGCGGCGCCGCGCGCCAGTTGGAAGGTGGCGAAATCCGCATGCAGGGCGGCGTCGGCCCGGGCGAAATCGGCATGCAGCTGGCGCAGCCACTGCCACTTCGCCGCGGACGAGGCGGGCCAGTCGATCAGCGTGCGCGTCTGTGCGTCGGCGAAGGCCTGTTCCAGCCCGGCCGCCTGCAGCGCGCGCTGCGCCGCGGCGGCGCCGAGCACGCGTGCCGGGGCGGCCTGCAGCGGATCCAGGAAACGGCGGTCGCCCGGCGAATACGGGCTGTAGTGCGTGCCGATCGGCCGTGCCGCATGCACCGGGCTCAGCGCGATGGCATCGCCGCCGGCCTGCGCGATGCGCCCGGCCCAGGTGGCCACGCCGTCCGCATCGCCGATGCCGGCGTCGCCCGCGCCTTGCGCCGAATACACCTGCAGCGACAGGCCCCAGCGCCGCGGCGCGTCCGCGCCGACCGCCTCGGCCACGCCGTAGCAACGCGTCGGCGCCAGCGCCAGCGTGGCGTGGCGATCGCCATGCTGCAGGGTCCAGTAGCCATGGCGATCGAGCGCGGCGACGCGGCCTTGCGCATCGAAGCGGCCGTCGCGGCGGCCGCCGTCTTCGTGTTCGAGCCGGTACGCCGCGCCGGGCGTACCGCCGGCGTCGATCGGCATGCCGAGGTCGGCGGTCAGCAGCGACGCTTCGACGTTGGCGTTGGCCTGCAGCCGGCGCAGGCTGTCGCGGCAGGCGGCGTCGTCGTGTGCGTCCAGGCCGAGCGCGCCGAGCACGCTGCGCAGCGTGTCGGTGCCGACCGTGCGCGGCGTGTCGGAGGCGTCGATCCAGTCGACCAGCAGGCCGGCGGCGGACGCCAGTGTGTGCAGGGGGGTATCGGTCATGAGCGAGTCGGGGCCGCGGCAATGGGGAAAGAAGGACGCACAGCGGTCGCCGCGCGCGCGGCGTCGCCGTCAGGCAGGCGCACGCGCGCGGGCGACGAACGGGATGGGCAGCGTGCCGGAAGCGCTGTCGCGATGGCGTCGCGACAGCCCGCGCTCACGTTGCGGAACCGGCTCGGTAGCGGGCGACGAAGGCGTTCGGCGGCAGCTGCGCCGGGTCGTCGCCGGCGTTTTCGGCATGCACCGTCGCGCCAGGCAGATCCAGCGCCACCGGCGTGTCGCCGAAGTTCGCGGCCACGTGCCATTCGCCGTTGCCCAGGGTCCAGCCCGCGGCCACCGCCTTCGGCCCCAGCGTGCGCGCGCCCACCGCGCGTGCCTGCGCCAACGCCGGCACCAGGTGCTGGCGGCGCAGCGCCAGCAGCGCCACGAACCAGTCGCGCCAGCGCGCGCCGTCGCCGTGGGTGGCATCGCTGATGTCGGCGATGGACGCTTCGAACGTGCTCAGCGCGTTCGGGTCGGGAATGGTCGCGCGCTGCTGCGGATCGGCGAACGCGGCGAAATGCGCGAACTCGCGGCGCCGGCCTTCGCGCACGGCTTCGTCCAGCGGCGGCGCGAAATCGGTGAAGAACAGGAACGGGGTGCGGCTGCCCCACGGCTCGCCCATGAAGAACAGCGGGATCATCGGGGTCAGCGCGGTCAGCGCCAGCGCCGCGCGCAGCGCCGGTTCGGACACCTGGGTGATCAGCCGGTCGCCGCGAGCGCGGTTGCCGATCTGGTCGTGGTTCTGCGCGAAGATCACGAACTTGTGCGGCGGCAGCTGCGCGCTCGGCTCGCCGCGCGCATGCCCGCGGTGGTCGGCCTGGCCCTGGTAGGCGAAGCCTTCGCCCAGCACCCGCGCCAGGTGCTGCACCGGCGCATCGGCGAAACCGGCGTAATAGCCCTCGTTCTCGCCGGTCAGCAGCACGTGCAGGCTGTTGTGGAAATCGTCGTCCCATTGCGCGCTGTAGCCGCGCTCCAGCACGCCGGCCTGGTTGGCTTCGTTTTCCAGTACCAGGTGCACGTGGCGCCCGGCCGGCACGCTGGCGGCGATCGCCTCGCGCAGCGTGTCCAGGAACGCGTTCGGCACGATCGCGTGCACCGCGTCCAGGCGCAGGCCGTCGAAGCGGTATTCGTGCAGCCACATCAGCGCGTTGTCGATGAAGTAGCGCTGCACCGGTGCGAGCCGGAAGTCGATCGCCGCGCCCCACGGGGTCGGCGCGTCTTGGCGGAAGAACGCCGAGGCATACTGGCCGATGTAGTTGCCGTCCGGGCCGAAGTGGTTGTAGACCACGTCCAGGAACACGCTCAGGCCCAGGCCATGGGCTTCGTCGATCAGCGCCTTGAGTTCGTCGGGATGGCCGTAGGCCGCGGCCGGCGCGTACGGCAGTACGCCGTCGTAGCCCCAGTTGTGGCGGCCGGGGAAGGCGGCCAGCGGCATCAGTTCGATCGCGGTGACGCCCAGCGCCGCCAGCGTCCGCAACTGCGCGCGCAGCCCGGCGTAGCCGCCGCAGGCGCCCACATGAAGTTCGTAGAACACCGTGTCCGCCCACGGCCGGCCGTGCCAGGCGTCGTGCTGCCAGCGGTAGCCGTCGCTGGCCAGCACCGCGCTGGCGCCATGCACACCGTCGGGCTGCCAGCGCGAAGCGGGATCGGGCACCGGTTCGCCGCCGTCGATCGCGTAGCGGTAGCGGGTGCCGGCGGCGCAGGCGATGGTCGCGGCGAAATAGCCGTCCGCCGCCGCGGCCAGCGGTTGCCGGCGGCCGTCGTCGAACACCAGTTCCACGCGCTGCGCGTCCGGCGCCCACAGCGCGAACGCGACCTCGCCATTGGCGGCGGGCCAGGCGCCCTGGCGCGGTGCGGCGGGCGACGTGGTTGCCGCGCCGTCGGTCGGGGTCGTGCTCGTTGCGATGTTCACGTCAATACTCCGCTTGCAACCAGAGGGTGGACAGCGGCGGCAGGGTCAGCGCCAGCGATTGCGCGTGTCCGTGCATCGCTTGCGCGGCGGTGCGCAAGACGCCGCCGTTGCCCTGGTTGGAACCGCCGTAATGGCCGCTGTCGGTGTTGAGCAGTTCGCGCCATTGCCCGCCGCGCGGCACGCCTAGGCGGTAGCCGTGGTGCACGGCCGGGGTGAAGTTGCTCACCGCCAGCAGCGGCGGCGCGCCGCCGGCGCGGTCGTGGCGCACGAAGGCGAACACGCTGTTGCGGTGGTCGTCGGCCACGCTCCATTCGAAGCCGTCGGCGGCGCGGTCGCTGCGGTACAGCGCCGGCTGCGCGCGCAGCTGGCGGTTGAGGTCGCCGACCAGGCGCGCCACGCCACGGTGCTCGGCGCGCTGCGCCTGCACCCAGTCCAGCGCGCGGTCGTGGTCCCAGTCCTGCCATTGCGCGAATTCGCCGCCCATGAACAGCAGCTTGCGTCCCGGGTGCGCCCACATGAAGGCCAGGTAGGCGCGCAGGTTGGCGAAGCGTTGCCAGCTGTCGCCGGGCATCTGCGCCAACAGCGAGCCCTTGCCGTGCGCGACCTCGTCGTGCGACAGCGGCAGCACGAAGTGCTCGGAGAACGCATACACCAGGCCGAAGCTCATCTCGCTGTGGTGGTGCTGGCGATGGCTGGGGTCGCGCCGCATGTAGCTCAGCTTGTCGTGGGTCCAGCCCATGTTCCATTTGTGGCTGAAACCCAGCCCGCCCTGCTCCAGCGGTGTGGTCACGCCCGGCCAGGCGGTGGATTCCTCGGCCATCACCCGCACCCCGGGGAAGCGCTGCGCGATCTCGGCATTGAGCCGGCGCAGGAACGCGATCGCCTCCAGGTTTTCGCGCCCGCCCTGGGCGTTGGGTACCCATTCGCCCTCGTTGCGGCCGTAGTCGCGGTACAGCATTGCCGCCACCGCATCCACGCGCAGGCCATCGACGTGAAAGCGCTCGATCCACTCCAGCGCGCTGCCGATCAGGTAGGCGACCACCTCGGCGCGGCCGTAGTTGTAGATCAGCGTGTTCCACTCGCGATGCACGCCTTCGCGCGGGTCGGCGTGCTCGTACAGTGCGGTGCCGTCGAAGCGCTGCAGGCCATGCGCGTCGTCGGGGAAATGCGCGCCGACCCAGTCCAGGATCACCCCGATCCCGGCCTGGTGGCAGGCATCGACGAAGCGCGCGAAGCCGTCCGCGTCGCCATGCCGCGCGGTCGGCGCGTACAGGCCCAGCGGCTGGTAGCCCCAGGAGCCGCCGAACGGATATTCGGCGATCGGCAGCAGTTCGAGATGGGTGAAGCCCAGGTCGCGCACGTACGGGATCAGCTGCGCGGCCAGCGCATCCCACTGCAGCGGCTGGCCGTGCGCGTCGTGGCGCCAGGAGCCGGCATGCACTTCGTAGATGCTCATCGGCTGCGCGGCGCCGGCGCGCGCCTCGCGCTGCGCCAGCCAGGCCGTGTCGTGCCAGGCGAAGTCGGCGGCACCAGGCACCACCGAGGCGGTGTCCGGCGCGCACGTGCTGTGGCGGGCGACCGGGTCGGCCTTGCGCGGCAGCGGCGTGCCGTCCGCGTCGAGGATCTCGTACTGGTAGTGCTCGCCGCCGTGCAGCCCGGGCACGAACAGTTCCCAGACGCCGGCCTGGCGATGCAGACGCAGCGGATGGCGGCGGCCGTCCCAGCCATTGAAATCGCCGACCAGCGCGACCCGCCGCGCATGCGGCGCCCACACCGCGAAGCGTACCCCGTCGACCGTGCCGACGCGGCTGTGGTGCGCGCCCAGCGCGGTGCGCAGCGCGGCGCCGTCGCCTTCGGCCATGCCCTGCAGCCAGGCTTCGTCCAGCACCGGGCCGAAGGCATAGGGATCGTCGATTTCCTGCACGGCGTCCGGCCACACGATGCGCAGCCGGTAGTCCATCGCGGTCTTCAGTTCCCCTTCGAACAGGCCCTCGGCATCCGGGTGCGCGCGCATCCGCGCCACCAGTTTGCCGCTGACGTCGAGCAGGCCCAGCGCGTCGGCGTCCGGCACCAGCGCGCGGACCCGGAGTGTGCCGTCGGCGGCGGCGTGCGGACCCAGCCAGGCGAACGCGTCAACCGCCTCGCCGCGGGCCAGTGCCTGCAGTGCGCGGCGTTCGCGCTCGTCGTTCGCCGCTTCCAGCGGCGCGTCCCACACCGGGATCGCGTCCGGCGCCCGTTCCCGTTCGCTCATGCCACCGCCGGCGACAGCGGGGCAGTGCGGTCGTACAGGGCCATGTACTTGCGCCCGGCCAGGTCCCAGCCGCTGGGCCGCAGCATCGCCGCGCGGCGCATCGCCTGCAGCAGGCCGGGCAGGCGGAAGGTGCGGAACACCCGCTGCAGGCAGCGGCGCAGGCCATCGGCGGACGGCTCCTCGAACAGGAAGCCGGTGACGCCGTCGTCCACGGTATCGATCAGGCCGCCGGTGGCGTGCGCGATCGGCAGGCTGCCGAAGCGCTGCGCGTACATCTGGCTCAGCCCGCACGGTTCGAAGCGCGAGGGCATCAGCAGGAAATCCGAGCCGGCGAACATGCGCCGCGCCAGCCGCTCCTCGAAGCCGATGTGGGCGCCGACATGGCCGGGGAAGCGCCGCGCCAGCGCCGCCACCGCCTGCTCGATCTGCGGCTCGCCGCCGCCGATCAGCACGATCTGGCCGCCGGCGGCGACGATCTGCGGCGCCACCTCGCAGACCATGTCCAGGCCTTTCTGGTGCACCAGCCGCGACACCACCGCGAACAGCGGGCCGTCGCTGTCGAGCAGGCCGAACGCGCGGCGCACCTGGCCGGCGTTGTCGCGCTTGCCCTGCACCTGATCGATGCCGAAATGGGTATGCAGGTGATCGTCGGTACGCGGGTCCCAGCTGGGGTCGATGCCGTTGACGATGCCGCTGAGGCGGCCGCTGGCGGCATGCCGGGCCAGCAGCGTGTCCAGGCCGCAGCCCTGCGCCGGGCCGGTGATCTGCGCCGCGTAGCTGACGCTGACCGTGTTGATGTGGTCGGCGTGGACGATGCCGGCGCGCAGGAACGACATCTGCCCGTAGAACTCCAGGTCCTGCAGGCCGTTGTCGGGGATGCCCAGCGCGTTGGCCATCGCGTACGGGAACAGGCCCTGGTAGGCCAGGTTGTGGATGGTCAGCAGGCATGGCGTGCGCCCGCCGGACCAGCGCACGTAGGCGGCGGCCAGCGCACACGGCCAGTCGTTGAGGTGCAGCAGGTCCGGATGCCAGTCCAGCCCGGCGCGGCCGCCGGCGATCTGCGCGGCGGCGTGCGACAGCGTGGCGAAGCGCAGCGCGTTGTCTTCCCAGTCGCGGCCGTCGCTGGTCACGTACGGCGAACCCTGGCGCTCGAACAGCTGCGGGCACAGCAGCACGTACACGCACAGGCCGTCGGGGCGGTCTGCGCGGCCCAGCATGCAGGCCGGCAGGCCGGCGTGGGCGGCGATCTGGCCGACGATCTCCAGCGGCCCGGTCTTGCGCAGCACTGCCGGGTAGCCGGGGATCAGCACGCGGATGTCGCAGCTGCCGCGCAGCGCGCGCGGCAATGCCGCGGCCACGTCGCCCAGGCCGCCGGCCTTGATGAAGTCGGCCATCTCCGAGGTCACGAACAGGCTGGCGCGGTGCGGCGCCGGCTGCAGCTTGACGGTGACTTCGGCAGGGCGGATGAAGCGTCCGCGCGCATCGCGGTGGCGCCGCCGCGGGGCGCGCAGGACCGGATGGGTATCGCGTTGTCTATCGGGCAGATCGGCGAGCGTTGGGGGCGACATGGCGGTTCCGTCGGGGAGGGGGGGACGGGGCATGGGGGACACGCAACAGCAACTGCCATCGCGCGTCCATGCGGGCGCGCGACGCGAAAGCCAATAAACCGGAGACGAAAGAGATGGGACTGAACGACCGGATCAACGCCTGTCAAGTAATGTACGAACGCAGCGATAAAAGCAACGTGAAGTGGCGCCTTGTCTACACTGCGCCCGCAGGGTTGCCGCATAGTGATTTCGCCGCATTCCAGGCGGCGAGACGCGATCGCTCCGATGAACCGTTTAGCTTCGTTTCCGATGTCGCCGTCGCCTGCCGCCGCCGTCGCGAATTTGCAGGTTGTGCTGTCTTCATCGGGCCTGTGCTGCAATGCCGGAATGGACCAATCGCCACAACGGATGCGACGCGAGCTGGATGGCTTCGTGCTGGACGCGGTGCTCGCCGCGGCGCCGGACGGGGTGCTGGTGCCGCAGATCCGGATCTCGGGCGCGGACGGCGCCGTGCTCAGCCGGCACGCCTTCGACGGCGTGTACTTCGGCGACGTGCGTGCAGGCGAGCACTTCGTGGCCGAGCGTCTGGCGGCGATCCGTTCGGCGCAGTACGGAAAATTGGTGTTCGGCTGAGTTGGCGGCGGCGTGCGCCGGCAGTGTGCGCTAGTGCACCGGTTGCAGCCGTTGCAGCGCCGCCAGCAGGCCGGCATGGCTGTAGGGTTTGGACAGGAAGCCGGTATGCGTCGGCAGCGTCGCGGTGTCGGGGTTCTTCATGCCCGAGGTGAGCAGGGCGGGGATCGTGACCAGGCGGCGGCGCAGTTCGCGGACCATGGTCATGCCGTCGCAACCGGGCATCTGCACGTCGCTGAAGATCAGGTCCACGTCGTGATGCCGCTCCAGCAGCGCGAGTGCTTCGTTCGCAGTGCCGGCAGACAGGACCCGATAGCCATCGCCATCGAGCATCATCGCCGCCAATTCCCGAATCGTTTGATCGTCCTCCACCAACAGGATCGTAGTGAGGGCGCAAGTCCCGCGCATAATGGCATGCCACGTCGTCTTCAGTGCATGCACCTTCACGATTCGCCGGTGAAGCGCTGGTGACGCTGCAGTGATGCAGATATGCTGAACCACCCATCATGAGACGCAGCTTGCCCACCCACGCTCGCTATCGCCAGATCGTCGAACTCTCGCACGACTGCATCAAGGAGATCGGCCGCGACGGTGTCGTGCGTTCGATCAACACACGCGGCCTGAGCCTGCTCGGCGCGACCGAGCCCAGGCATGTCGTCGGCCGCGCGTGGCTGGATCTGTGGCCGGAGGAGATGCGCTCGATCGTGGAAACGGCGTTCGCCGCCGCCTTGCGCAACGAACAATATGAATTCTGGGCGCAGCGCGAGACCTTCGACGGCCGGCCGCGCTGGTGGCAGGTGCTGGCCAGTCCGCTGACCAACGCCAACGCCGAAGTGGAACGGGTGTTGGTGATCAGCCGCGACGTCACCCAGCATCGCCAGATCGAGGAGGCCCTGCGCACCCTGGGCGATCTGCCGCAGGCCGGCGCCGGGGCAGTGGTGCAGGTCGTCAGCGAGACGCTGGGACAGCAGTTTCAGGCCGAGCATATCGAGCTGCGCGGGCAGCTGGACATCGCCCTGGCCGCGCAGCGCGTCGCCGAGCGGGCCATGACCCAGGCGCAGAAGGGCGAGGCGATCGGTCAGATGCTGGCCGGCATCGTTCACGACTTCAACAACATGCTGCAGACCGCGATGACCTCGGTGAGCATGGTGGCCGAACATCCGCAGCGGCTGCAGCCGGACCAGCGCAAGCTGCTCGGCATCGCCGGCGATGCCTTGCAGCATGGCGCGCGGATGACCCGGCGCCTGCTAGGCTTCGCTCGCGCGCACCCGGTCAAGCCGCAGTGGCTGGACCTGTGCGAGGTGGTCGCGCAGATGCAGCCGCTGCTGGCGCAGGCCTTGGGCGGGGACATGAAACTGCAGCTGGCGACCGCGGCCGGCGGCGCCACCACCTATGCCGACCGCAGTTCGGTCGAGCAGGCCGTGCTGAACCTGGCCTTGAACGCGCGCGACGCCTGCCAGTCCGGCGACGTGGTGTCGATCCGCTGCGGCAGCCTGCAGGTGCCGCCGGCGCAGGCCGCGGCGATGCGCCAGCCGGGCCGCTACGTGACACTGGCGGTCAGCGATCAGGGCGAGGGCATGTCCGAGGACACCAAGTCGCGGCTGTTCGAGGCCTATTTCACCACCAAGCCCGAAGGCAAGGGCACCGGCCTGGGCCTGGCCCAGGTCTACGGCCTGGTGCGCCAGGCCGGCGGCTTCGTCGATGTGGATTCCGAACTGGGGTGCGGCACCACCATCACCCTGGCGTTCCCGTACGTCGGCGAAGCGCCGCCGGGCGAGGGCAGCGCCGCGCTGCAGGCGCCGGCCTGAGCCGCGCAGCGGCGTGCCACGCGCTGCAACGGCGCCGATCCACGCGTCGCTGCGCCAATGCGCCTTGCCGGCGCGCCGCGTGTCGCGCGTGCACCGCGCATGCCACTGCACGCGAGCATTCGGGCAACTGCAACTGCAACTGCGCCGCGGCGTCGGCGTGGCAACCGATCGGATCGGGGCTACGCGCTGTCTTCGCTTACGCTCGCGCGGCAGGGCATGGTGCCTTGCAGCTGAGGTAACGCCACATCTGCATGTGCCGGCCGCTGGCTGCAGCGCCAGTGCCTGCAGCGATTGGCGTGTGCGCGGCGCTGCATTGGCGGGTGGCTGAACGAACCTGCCTGCGCCCGTGGCGCCGCATGCTTGGCCATCTTCGCGAAAGCTTACTATTCGAGGTTTACAGTGGCGGCGGTATTTTGCCCGCCCGACAGGAGAGAACGTGGGTACGAGTGGCAATCACAGCAAGCCGGCGCCGGTAATGGCGCCAGGGTTCGTCGCGCCGCGCGCAGATGCGTCGCCGCGTCGCTGCGCCGTCCGACGAGGCTGGCGGAACGCATGAGCATGGTCGCCCCCACATCGACCCTGCCCGATTCCGCTGTCCTCGATGCCGGTCATGCCGTGTTGCCGCCGGAGGCGCCGTTGCCGATGCCGGTGCAATCGCTGCGCCAGGGCAAACTGCGCAACAAACGCCTGCCCAGCACCCCGCCCGGCATGTTCTGGCGGCGGCTGTACGTGTTCGGCAGCACTGCGCTGATGACCGCCTACGCCAGCGTGCTGATCGGCAAGGTGTTGCTGATCGGCGGGGTCAGCGTGCTCGAAGGCTGCCTGATGGCCTTGTTCATCCCCCTGTTCGCGTGGATCGCGTTCTCGTTCGTCAGCGCGCTGGCCGGATTCGTGACCCTGGTGTTCGGCGGCGGGCGCAAGCTCGGCATCGACCCGGACGCGCCGCTGCCGAGCGTGCGCAGCCGCACCGCGTTGCTGATGCCCACCTACAACGAGGATCCGCACCGGCTGATGGCCGGATTGCAGGCGATCTACGAATCGGTCGAGGCCACCGGGCAGATCGCGTACTTCGACTTCTTCATCCTCAGCGACACCACCCGCGCCGCGGTCGGCGCCGAGGAAGAGCAGGTCTACGCCGACCTGGTCGAACGCACCGGCGGCCAGGGCCGCATCTACTACCGGCGCCGCGCCGACAACGCCGAGCGCAAGGCCGGCAACATCGCCGGCTGGGTGCGCCGCTTCGGCGGCGCCTATCCGCAGATGCTGATCCTGGACGCCGACAGCCTGATGACCGGCGAGACCATCGTGCGTCTGGTCGCCGGGATGGAGGCCAATCCCGATGTCGGCCTGATCCAGACCCTGCCGGAAGTGGTCAACGGCAACAGCGTGTTCGCGCGCATGCAGCAGTTCGGCGGCCGCGTCTACGGCCCGGTGATCGCCTATGGCGTGGCCTGGTGGCACGGTGCGGAGAGCAACTATTGGGGCCACAACGCGGTGATCCGGACCCAGGCCTTCGCCGAACAGGCCGGCCTGCCGGCGCTGCCGGGGCGCAAGCCGTTCGGCGGCCATGTGCTCAGCCACGATTTCGTCGAGGCCGCGCTGATGCGCCGCGGCGGCTGGGCCACGCACATGGTGCCGTACCTGCAGGGCAGCTACGAGGAAGGCCCGCCGACGCTGACCGACCTGCTGGTGCGCGACCGCCGCTGGTGCCAGGGCAACCTGCAGCACTCCAAGGTGGTCTTCGCGCGCGGGCTGCACTGGATCAGCCGCATGCACATGATGATCGGCATCGGCCATTACTTCACTGCGCCGATGTGGGGCTTGCTGATGCTGATCGGCATCGCGATCCCGCTGCAGAGCGACGGCTTCGACTTGGTCGCCAAGGTGGTGTCGCCTTTCTCGCCGGCGCGCTACTGGCACCAGCAGGACTCGACCCGGGTGTTCTGGGTATTCGCGGTGACCATGTTCGTGCTGCTGGCGCCGAAGGTGCTGGGTTACTTCGCGATGCTGCTCAAGCCGCAGGAGCGGCGCGGTTGCGGCGGTGCGCTGCGCGCGCTGTTGAGCATGCTGCTGGAAACCGTGCTGGCGGCGCTGATGGCGCCGGTGGTGATGTACGTGCAGTCGCGCGGCGTGGCCGAAGTGCTGGCCGGCAAGGACTCGGGCTGGGACGCGCAGCAGCGCGACGATGGCCGCCTGTCGTGGCTGGCGTTGGCGCGCAGCTACGGCGGACTCAGCGCGTTCGGCTTGCTGATGGGCGGCATGGCCTACGTGGTGTCGCCGTCGCTGGCGGCGTGGATGGCGCCGGTGGTGATCGGCATGGCGCTGGCGATTCCGGTGGTGGCGCTGAGTTCTTCGCGTGCAGCCGGGCTGTGGCTGCGCCAGCTGCGCATCCTGTCCATCCCCGAAGAGCAGCAGCCGCCGGCCGTGCTGCTGCGCGCGGGCGAATTGCGCCGCGCCGCCGCCGCCGCGCGCCGCGTCAGCGGCTGACGCGGCAGGCATAATGCGCCCATCTCGATGGGGACTGCGCGCATGCTGGAAACTGTGGAACACGAAACCGCCGCTTCGCCGGCGTGGACCGTGCTGTGGTTGCACGGACTCGGTGCCGACGGCCACGACTTCGCACCGCTGGTGCCGGAGCTGCTGCGGCCGGACTGGCCGGCTTTGCGCTTCGTGTTCCCGCATGCGCCGGTGCGCGCGGTGACGATCAACAACGGCGTGCGCATGCGCGCCTGGTACGACATCGTCAGCCCGGATTTCTCCAACCGCGCCGACAGCGCCGGCGTCGCCGCCTCGGTCGCCCAGGTCGAGGCATTGATCGCGCGCGAACGTGTGCGCGGCGTGCCGGCCGAGCGCCTGCTGCTAGCCGGGTTCTCGCAGGGCGGGGCGATCACGCTGGCGACGGGGCTGCGCCGCGAACGGCCGCTGGCCGGCTTGATCGCCCTGTCCACCTACCTGCCGGAGGTGGCCGACGTGGCCCGCTGGCATGCGCCGGCGGCGCTGTCACAGCCGCTGTTCATGGCCCACGGGCAGGGCGATCCGGTGATCCCGCACGCCTATGCCGAGCAGACCGCGCAGGCGCTGCAGGCGCTGGGCATGCCGCTGCAGTGGCAGCGCTATCCGATGGCGCACCAGGTCTGCGCCGAGGAGATCGCCGATCTGCGCGACTGGATGAGCGCGCGCTTCGCCGCCGGCTGAGCCGCGGCCGCGGCGCAGCGGTGGGTCGGCGCGCGCTGCGGCCACAGCCCGTGCGGTGCGGATGACGGCCCGCCGGCAGTGGGGCTACTATGCGGCGAGACCGCGCTCCAGCCCACTGAGGTGACGTACGTGAAGGTGGTGATCGCCGACGACGAACCCCTGGCGCGCGAGCGCCTGCGTGCGCTGCTGGCCGAACACCCCGGCGTCGAGGTGCTGGCCGAGGCCGGCAATGGCCTGGAGGCGCTGCGCGCCTGCGCCGACCTGCACCCGGATCTGGTGTTGCTGGACATCGCCATGCCCGGTATCGATGGCCTGGAGACGGCGCGCCACCTGGCCAGCTTCGAGCCGCGTCCGGCGGTGGTGTTCTGCACCGCCTACGACGCGCACGCGCTGTCCGCGTTCGAGGCCGCGGCGATCGACTACCTGATGAAACCGGTGCGCGCCGAGCGGCTGGCGGCGGCGCTGGAACGCGCGCGCACCTTCATGGCCGGGCGCAGCAGCGCCACGACGCTCCCGTCGCAGCAACGCCGCAGCCACCTGTGCGCGCGCCTGCGCGGCAGCCTGCGGCTGATCCCGGTCGACGACATCCACTATCTGCAGGCCGAGGAAAAATACGTGGTGGTGCACCATGCGCGCGGCGAGGACCTGATCGAGGAGTCGCTGAAGTCGCTGGAAGAGGAATTCGCCGAACGCTTCGTGCGCATCCACCGCAACTGCCTGGTCGCGCGCCACGAACTGGTCGAACTGCGGCGCCTCGGCGAAGGCCAGGTGCATGCGGTCCTGCGCCACGCCAAGCAGCCGCTGGAGGTGAGCCGGCGCTGCGTGGCGCAGCTGCGGCAGGAGATCCGCCATCTTTGAAGGCCGCGATTGGGATTCGGCATGGGGAGCCGTTCGGCGTTGGGAGTTGCGCTGACCTGGCGTGCGCCTGTGCAAGGGCGGCGCTTGGCAGCAAGCGTGGTCGGCCTTTGCGCCAGCGGCCGGTGGCGGCGCTTTCCGCGATAATGGGCCGATGAAGATCCTGCGCATCGCTACCCGCAAGAGTCCGCTCGCCCTTTGGCAGAGCGAACACGTCGCCGCCTGCCTGCGCCAGGCGCATCCGCAGTTGGACGTGGTGCTGGTGCCGATGAGTACCCGTGGCGACGAGGTGCTGGACCGCTCGCTGGCGGCGATCGGCGGCAAGGGCCTGTTCCTGAAGGAGCTGGAACTGGCGATGCTGCGCGGCGAGGCCGATTGCGCGGTGCATTCGCTGAAGGACGTGCCGATGGAACTGGACCCGCCATTCGTGCTGCCGGCGATCCTGGTCCGCGCCGACCCGGCCGATGCGCTGGTCTCCAATCTCTATGCGTCGCTGGAGACGCTGCCGCTGGGCGCGCGCGTGGGCACCTCGTCGCTGCGCCGGCAGGCGCAACTGCGCGCGCGGCGTCCGGACCTGCAGCTGCTGGACCTGCGCGGCAACGTCAACACGCGCCTGGCCAAGCTCGACAACGGCGGCTACGACGGCATCGTGCTGGCCTGCGCCGGCCTGCAGCGGCTGGGCCTGGAAGCGCGCATCACCCAGCGCCTGCAGGCGCCGGACTGGTTACCAGCGCCGGCGCAGGGCGCCATCGCGGTGGAGTGCCGCGGCGACGACGCGGCTGCGCGTGGGTTGTTCGCCGCGCTCGACGACGCGCCCACACGCCGCTGCGTGGAGGCCGAGCGGGCGATGAACCGTGCGCTGCACGGCAGCTGTCACGTGCCGGTGGCCGCATTCGCGCAATGGCAGGGCGAAGACCTGCTGTTGCAGGGCATGGTCGGCGGCGTCGCCGACGGCCGCCTGGTGCGCGCCGATGCGCAGTGTCCGGCAGGCGATCCGGAGGCGCTGGGCCAGGCCGTGGCCGAGGCGCTGCTCGGTGCCGGTGCGCGCGAGCTACTGGATCTGCACCTGCCTGCTTGAGCGGATCCGAACCCGCGCGCGCCCGATCCGGGCGCAGCGGAGCTCTACACGCCGCGAACCCTGTAGGAGCTTCAGCCGCGACAGGTCGCCGAAGCCGCTGCGATCCCCGGCCTTTTTTTGGTCCATCTGTCACGATCGCTTCTGAAGCCTGGCAACTGCATGGCTCTGCGCGTCGCGACTGAAGTCGCTCCCACAATGACTTGCGGCGAGCCGGCCGGGTGCGCTATGGGAGGGACTTCAGTCCCGACTGCGTCCGAAGCCGGAGAGCTGGATGGCTTCGTTCGTCGCGGCTGAAGCCGCTCCTACAGGAAGCAAGCGGCGGACTCGCCGGGTGCACTGTAGGAGCGGCTTCAGCCGCGACAGGTCGCCAAAGCTGCTGCGATCCCCGGCCTTTTTTTGGTCCATCTGTCACGATCGGTTCTGAAGCCCGGCAACTGCATGGCTCTGCGCGTCGCGACTGAAGTCGTTCCCACAATGACTTGCGGCGAGCCGGCCGGGTGCACTATGGGAGGGACTTCAGTTCCGACTGCGTCCGAAGCCGGAGAGCTGGATGGCTTCGTTCGTCGCGGCTGAAGCCGCTCCTACAGGAAGCAAGCGGCGGACTCGCCGGGTGCACTGTAGGAGCAACTTCAGCCGCGACAGGTTGCCAAAGCCGCTACGATCCCCGGCCTTTTTTTGGTCCATCTGTCACGATCGGTTCTGAAGCCTGGCAACTGCATGGCTCTGCGCGTCGCGACTGAAGTCGCTCCCACAATGACTTGCGGCGAGCCGGCCGGGTGCACTTTGGGAGGGACTTCAGTCCCGACTGCGTCCGAAGCCGGAGAGCTGGATGGCTTCGTTCGTCGCGGCTGAAGCCGCTCCTACAGGAAGCAAGCGGCCGACTCGCCGGGTGCACTGTAGGAGCGGCTTCAGCCGCGACAGGTCGCCAAAGCCGCTGCGATCCCCGGCTTTTTTGGTCCATCTGTCACGATCGCTTCTGAAGCCTGGCAACTGCATGGCTCTGCGCGGCGCGACTGAAGTCGCTCCCACAATGACTTGCGGCGCGCTGGTTGGGTGCACTGTGGGAGGGACTTCAGTTCCGACTGCGTCCGAAGCCGGAGAGCAGGATGGCTTCGTTCTTCGCGGCTGAAGCCGCCCTACAAAAGCCGTGGTCTGCTGAAACGCCGGGTCGCACGCGCAGGATGGTCCGCGCATGCTGTTTCCGATTCCCGATTCCCGATTCCCGATTCCCGATTCCCAGCCCTACTTGAACTTGTAGACCACATTCATCGTCGTCAGCGTATCGGTCTTCTTCTTTTCGTCGCTGACATCGCTGTTGTGACGTGCCTGCCAGCCGGCCTTCAGCGCCAGCCGCGAGTTCATGCTGACCGAGATGCCCAGGTCGTCCTGCGCGAAGGTGTTGTACGAACCGGACTCGACCAGCAGGGTATTGACCAGCTCGGTGTTGGTGGTCAGGCCGTACTTGAAGTCGACCAGGCCGCGGCCGATCAGGCCGGTTTCGGTGCGGTCTTCGTCCACGTCGTGGGCGCGGCGCACGCCGGGGCCGATCTGTACGTCGATGCTTTTGCGGTCGCCGTCCATGATGCGCGTGCCGTAGCCGATGCCGATCGTGGCCAGCCGGTCGTAGGTGGCGAAATCGTCGCGCTCGTAGCGCAGCGAGGCGGTCAGCTGGCGGTGTTCGCCCAACTGCAGCGCGCTGCCGGCGCTGCCGGTATAGCGGTTGGAGGTGGTCTGGCGCACGCGCTCGGTGCTGCCGTCGTCGTTGGTGTTGGTGTACTCGGCGCTGGCGCGCAGCGCGAACAGGTCGATGCTGTGGATCCAGTCGCCGTCCAGGTACTGGCCCTTGAGCCGGCCATTGAAGCTTTCGTTGGAGCTGTTGCCGCGCGAAGAGGCGAAGCCCAGCTCGCCGGCGCCGCTCCACGGTGAACTGCCCGGTTCCGCCGGCGGGGCGGGTACGTCGGCGGCGCAGGCCGCGGAGGTGTACAGCAGCAGCAAGGTGATTGCGGATAGTGCGGTGGCGCGGCGGGGCATGGCTTTACTCTCCGGTTGAGGACGCAGCCTTCGGCTAACGAAATGGAAACGATTTCATCATACCGGATCCACATGACCTCCCGGCCGCTGCCAGGCCCCGGCTTCATCGCCGGTTCGGGGGCGCCGCCGCGCTCGGGAGGGCACGCATGCCGGGCCGCGGCGCGTTTTCCGCCGCGGACTCAGACATAATCGGCGGCATGGACCGCTACGAACGCATCAATGCTCTGCACCGGCTGCTCAAGTCCGCCCGCTACCCGGTGACGGTGGCGCGCCTGCAGGACGAATTGAGTTGCTCCCGCGCCACCGTCTACCGCGACCTGGCGTTCCTGCGCGATGCGCTGATGGCCCCGGTCGAAGGCGACGGCGAGACCGGGTTCCGCTACGAAACCGGCGAGAGCGATCGCTTCGAACTGCCCGGGCTGTGGCTCAGTTCCGAGGAACTGCACGCGCTGCTGGCCTCGCAGCAATTGCTGGCGCGCACCGGCGGCGGGGTGCTGTCCTCGGTGCTGGCGCCGTTGCAGCAGCGCATCGAGAGCCTGCTGGCGGCACAGGCCGGGGCCACCCACTGGCCGGTGGAGCGGGTGCGGGTGATCCCGCACCGCGGCCGCAAGCTCGACGAGGCCAGCTTCCGCACCGTCGCCTCGGCGGTGCTGGAGCGCAAGCGGCTGTCGTTCGACTACCGCGCGCGCTCCACCGACGAATCGACCAAGCGCACGGTGTCGCCGCAGCGCATCACCCACTACCGCGACAACTGGTACCTGGATGCCTGGGACCACGGCCGCGATGCGGTGCGCAGCTTCGCGGTGGACCGCATCAACCATGCGCGGCTGCTCGACCAGGTGGCGCAGGACGTGGCCGACGAGGAACTGGACTCGCAGCTGGCAGCCAGCTACGGGATCTTCTCCGGCGCGCCCAAGGGCTGGGCGACGATCGTGTTCAGTCCCAAGGCGGCGCGCTGGGTCGCCGACGAGCACTGGCATTCCAAACAGCAGGGGCGCTTCTTGGCCGACGGCCGCTACGAACTGAAGCTGCCGTACAGCGTCTCGCGCGAGCTGCTGATGGACGTGCTGCATTACGGGTCGGATGCGGAGATCGTCGAGCCGCGCTCGCTGCGCGAACAGGCCAAGGCGCTGCTGTCGCTGGCGCTGAGCAACTACAGCGACGACTGAAGCGTTGGTATCAGGCGTGATGCCGCCGTTGTAGGAGCGGCTTCAGCCGCGACAGGCATTACCGATAGCTGATACCACCTGTCGCGGCTGAAGCCGCTCCTACAGTGCATTCGGCGGTGCGCTGCCGCTGCCCAGGATGGCGCCGATATTGGTCTCGATCCAGTCCACCAGCGCCTGCACATGCAACGCTGCGTCCTCGCCCAGCGGGGTCAGCGCGTATTCCACGTGCGGCGGTACCACCGGGTAGGCGGTGCGCTGCACCAGGCCGTCGGCTTCCAGCGCCTGCAGGCTCTGCGACAGCATCTTCTCGCTGACCCCTTCGAGCGAGCGGCGCAGGTCGCCGAAGCGGTGCGTGCCCTTGCGCAGGGCCACCAGCACCAGCACGCCCCAGCGGCTGGTCACATGGCTGAGGACGGCGCGCGAAGGACAGTGCTGCGCGAATACCTGGCCGCGGGTGGGGTCTGCGGCGGCGGCGGGCGCCGAAGCGCAGAGGCTGTCGGAGGGAACGCTGGCCAAGCGGTGCACCTGTCTGGGGGACGGACCGGCCCGATCATACGTGGGCCGGCTGGCGCTTCGCTGAGCGGCAGGTGATCGGCGCTGCAACCTGTTCGGGGAGTGACGACACGCCTCAGGGCTTGCTCGGCACTTCGAAACCGAGCTTGCCGACCTGGGCGCGGTGCTGCGCCACGCGCTTGAGTTTGTCTACATTGACCCCGTAGTCGCGATCCAGCTTGTCGACCAGTTCGCGGTACTGCTTGTGATCCATGTCCGGGGTGCGCGCGAACACCCAGGCCAGGTCGCGGCCGGGATAGTCGATCAGCGCCCAGGAATAGTCCGGCGCCACCTCGAGGATGCGGTACTTGGTCGGCACCACGGCGAAGAACCAAGTGGTCCAGCGGCGGTTGCCGGTGCCGTCCTTGACCGTGGCGCGCGAGGTGACTTCCTTGAGCGGCTCGTCGAAGCCTTCGCGGTACTGGTAGCGCACGCCGATCTTGCCGTTTTCCGTGAGCGTGTACTCGTCGCTGCTGGCGACATGGCCGCGTTCGGCGAAATAAGGCACATGCGCGATCACGTACCAGCGGCCCATGAAGCGCTGCAGGTCGATCGGCGGCTGCTGCGAGGGTTCTTGCTCCGGGGACTTCGCGCGCGCCGCCGGCAGGGGAACGGCCATGCCGAGCAGCAGCACGGAGGCGAACAGGGAAAGCAGGCGCATAAGGCAGGAATCCGGGGCTTGAAGAAATACGCTACCCAGTATCGGGCGAAAGTCATGTCAATAGTGGGTCGCAGCCGTTGAGATGGCCGCGCGGCAGGCTGCGCGCCTCAGCCCTGCTCCGGAGTCGCCGCCATGCCGATCGCCCGTTCCTTCCGCCCCGCCCACGCGCCGCACCCCGGCCTGCGCCGCCTGGTGCGGCAGGCACTGCTCGCCGGCCTGGCCCTGGTCCTGGTATGGCCGGCCGCGCGCGGCTCCAGCGAATGGCTGGGCTGGCGGCCGCTATGGCTGCTGGGCATGCCGCTGAGCGCATGGTGGGCGCTGCACCGCTTTCCGCTGCCGCTGCGGCCGTTGCGCCGGATCATGGCGCGGGTACGGCCACGGGTGCAGGCGCGGCGCCGGCGGCGCGCGCCGGCGTGGCGGTTCACTCGTGCGGCCTGACCTTCGGCAGGGGGAGGGCCGCGGTGCTGCGTGCTACGGTCCTGGGCTGTTCTTCCCCCGCCCCCTGGACCTGACCCATGCCCTCTCTTGCCCATGCCTGCCTGCTTGCCGGACTGATCGTCTCCGGCACCGCAGCGGCAAAGGAAACCGCGATGCCCCAAGACCCTTACACTTGGCTCGAAGACGTCACCGGCGCCAAGCCGCTGGACTGGGTCAAGGCGCAGAACGCCAAGACCGAGGCGCGGCTGACCGCCGAGCCGGGCTTCCAGGCGCGCGAAGCCGGCATCCGCGAAGTTCTGGACTCGGACGCGAAGATTCCGGCGGTACAGAAGATCGGCCCGTACTACTACAACCTGTGGAAGGACCGTACGCACGAGCGCGGCCTGTGGCGGCGCACCACCCTGGACGAATACCGCAAGCCCGAGCCGACGTGGGAGACGGTGCTGGATCTGGACGCGCTGAACAAGGCCGAGGGCGAGAACTGGGTGTGGCATGGCGCCGATTGCCTGCGCCCGGACTACCGCCGCTGCCTGATCGCGCTGTCGCGCGGCGGTGCCGACGCCGACGTCACCCGCGAGTTCGACCTGGGCAGCAAGCAATGGGTCAAGGACGGTTTCTTCCGCGCCGAGGCCAAGGGCGGGCTGGGCTGGATCGATGCCGATACCGTCTACCTCTATACCGATTTCGGTGCCGGTTCGATGACCAGCTCGGGCTATCCGCGCGTGGTCAAGCAGTGGAAGCGCGGCACCCCGCTGCAGAGCGCGCGCCTGGTCTACGAAGGCAAGCCGGAAGACATGTACATCGACGCGACGCACGACGACACGCCCGGCTTCGAGCGTGATTTCGTCAGCCGCACGCTGGCCTTCTACAACGACGAGCTGTACCTGCGGGGCGCCGATGGCCGTCTGCGCAAGATCGACGTGCCCAACTCGGCCAGAAAGCGCGTGCACCGCGAATGGCTGACCCTGCAGCTGCGCGAGCCGTGGACCGTGGATGGCACCACCTATCCCGCCGGCGCGCTGCTGGCCGCCAAGTTCGACGACGTCATGGCCGGCAAGCGTACGTTCCGGGTGCTGTTCACGCCGACCGACAGCACCTCGCTGGAAGCGTTCGCATGGACCAAGTCGCACCTGGTGTTGAACGTGCTGGACAACGTCAAGAGCCGGCTGTGGGTGCTAACCCCGGGCGAGGGCGAGTGGGCGCGCGCGCCGTTCCCGGTCGGCGACCTGGGCTTCGGCAGCATCGATGTCGACGCGGTCGATGCCGACGAGAACGACCAGGTGTGGCTGACCTCCACCGACTTCCTGACCCCGACCACACTGATGCTGGCCGACGTGCAGCGCGGCCCGCAGAGCATCGAGACGCTGAAGGCGATGCCGAGCTTCTTCGATGCCTCCAAGGACGCGATCGAGCAGCACTTCGCCGTGTCCAAGGACGGCACCAAGGTGCCGTACTTCCTGGTCCGGCCGAAGCAACTCAAGCTGGACGGCAGCCATCCGACCCTGCTGTACGCCTATGGCGGCTTCGAGGTCTCGATGACCCCGTTCTATTCCGGCGGCCTCGGCCGCGCCTGGCTCGACCAGGGCGGCGTGTATGCGCTGGCCAACATCCGCGGCGGCGGCGAATACGGCCCGCGCTGGCACCAGGCGGCGCTGAAGCAGAACCGGCACAAGGCCTACGAGGACATGGCGGCGGTGGCGCAGGATCTGGCCGCGCGCAAGATCACCTCGGCCAAGCACCTGGGCGTGCAGGGCGGCAGCAATGGCGGGTTGATGGCCGGCAACATGCTGGTGCAATACCCTCAGCTGTTCGGCGCGGCGGTGGTGCAGGTACCGCTGCTGGACATGAAGCGCTACAGCCACCTGTTGGCCGGCGCCTCATGGATGGCCGAGTACGGCAACCCTGATACCGACGACTGGACCTACATCCAGTCCTTCTCCCCGTACCACTTGTTCGACCCGAAGAAGACCTACCCGCCGGTGATCTTCCTGACCTCCACCCGCGACGACCGGGTGCACCCGGGCCATGCGCGCAAGATGGCGGCGAAGATGATCGACGCCGGCAAGGACGTGAGCTACTACGAGAACACCGAAGGCGGCCACGGCGGCGCGGCCAACAACGCGCAGACCGCGCACATGCAGGCGCTGGCGTACGGGTTCCTGTGGGAGCGGTTGGCCAAGTGATCGGCGCGGTCCGCCTCCCGGCAAGGGAGCGGGCCTTCGTCTTGCCGCTGCATGCGGCGGCGCGTCGAGCTGGCTGGATGCAGCGGCGACCGAGCGGTCAAGCGGTTCGGGTCAGCGCGACCAACGCTGCAGCCCGCGCGCGATGCGCGCCACTGCCTCCTGCAACCGCGGCAGGCTCTGCGTGTAGGCGATGCGCACGTGCTGGCGCGCGCGGTACTGGCCGAAGTCCACGCCCGGAGTGAACGCCACATGCTCGGTTTCCAGGAAATGCGCGCAGAACGCCTGCGCGTCGTCGGTGAAGGCGCTCACGTCGGCGTACAGGTAGAACGCGCCTTGCGGCTCGACGTCGATGCGCAAGCCGAGCGCGCGCAGCGCCGGCAGCAGGTAGTCGCGGCGCTGGCCGAATTCGGCGCGGCGCGCTTCCAGGATCTGCAGGGTTTCCGGCAGGAAACAGGCCAGCGCCGCATGCTGGGCGATGCTGGAGGCGCTGATGTACAGGTTCTGCGCGAGCTTCTCCAGCGACGGCACCGCCGCGCGCGGCGCCACCAGCCAGCCCAGGCGCCAGCCGGTCATGCCGAAGTACTTGGAGAAGCTGTTGAGCACATAGGCGCTGTCGTCGACCTCGAGCACGCTGGGCGCGTCGATGCCGTAGCTGAGGCCGTGGTAGATCTCGTCGACCAGCAGGTGGCCGCCGCGCGCCTGCAGCGCCTGCGCCAGCGCGGCCAGTTCGGTGCGGTCCAGCAGCGTGCCGGTCGGGTTGGCCGGCGAGGCGACCAGCGCGCCGACGCTGTCGGCGTTCCAGTGCGCGTCCAGCAAAGCCGGGGTCAGCTGGTAGCGGCTGTCCGGGCCGACCGGCACCAGCTGCGCCGCGCCCTCGACCAGGCGCAGGAAATGCCGGTTGCACGGATAGCCGGGGTCGGCCAGCAGCCAGCGCTTGCCCGGATCCACCAGCAGCGCGCTGGCCAGCAGCAGCGCGCCGGAGCCGCCGGGGGTGATCATGATCCGCGCCGGGTCCAGGTCCACGTCGTGGCGCTGCCGGTAAAACGCGGCCAGCGCCTCGCGCAGCGCCGGCAGCCCGCGTGCGGCGGTGTAGCGGGTGTGGCCGGCGGCGAGCGCGGCCTGGCCGGCGCCGACGATCGGCGCGGCGGTGGTGAAGTCCGGCTCGCCGATCTCCAGGTGGATCACGTCGTGGCCGGCGTGTTCCAGTTCGTTGGCGCGGGCCAGCAGCGCCATCACGTGGAACGGTTCGATGTCGCGGCTGCGCTGGCTGTAGGCGGGCGGCGCGTGCGGCACGGTATGGGATTCGGTGCGAGGCGGACTCATGGCCCGATCATAGGGCAGCACGCCGCACAAATCGTTGCGCGCGCTTGCCAGGATGCGGCGTTGCGCGGAGACTCGGCCGGCATCGTGCGGCGCCGCGCCGCATGCCTGCCGCTTCCCGGCCTGGGCGGCGCGTCCTTAGTTGCGTTACCGCCGCCGGAGCCCCATTAGATGCACCACCGTCCCTTGCTAGCGAGCTTGTTCCTGCTCATGACCGCGCCTTTCGCTTCCGCCCTCGCCACCGACGCCACTCCACCGCATCCGGCCAAGCAGCCGCACACGGTCACCGCGCCGTTCGGCGCCACCCGCCAGGACGACTATTACTGGCTGCGCGACGACAAGCGCGAAAACCCGCAGATGCTGGCCTATCTCAACGCCGAGAACGCCTACGCCGACCAGCTGCTGAAGCCGCTCAAGCCGCTGGAGGATAAGCTGTACAAGGAAATCGTCGGCCGCATCAAGCAGGACGACAGCAGTGTGCCTTATCGCGAGCGCGGCTACTGGTACTACACCCGCTACGAGAGCGGCAAGGACTACCCGGTGCACGCGCGGCGCAAGGGCAGCATGGACGCGGCGGAAGAAATCCTGCTCGACGTCAACGCGATGGCCGCCGGCAAGGGCTATTTCAGCGTGGGCGACGCGGTGGTCAGCCAGGACAACCGCATCCTGGCCTGGACCGAGGACGACGTCGGCCGCCGCCAGTACGTGGTGCGCTTCAAGAACCTGGACACTGGCGAGGTCTACGCCGACCACGTGCCCGGCGTGTCGCCGCACGTGGTCTGGGCCGACGACAACAAGACCCTGTTCTACGTCGAGAACGATCCGGAAACGCTGCTCACCGTGCGCGTCAGGAAGCACGTGCTGGGCACGCCGGCGGCGCAGGACGCGCTGGTCTACGAGGAAAAGGACGACAGTTACTACATGGGCCTGGGCCGCACCCGCGACGACAAGTACATCGTCATCGGCATGGAGAGCACGGTGGCCTCGGAGCAGCGCTATGCGCCGGCCGCCGATCCGCAGCACTTCACCGTGCTGGCGCCGCGCGAGCGCGACGTCGAATACAGCGCCGACCATTTCGACGGGCGCTGGGTGATCCGCACCAACTGGAAGGCCAAGAACTATGCGCTGATGACCGCGCCCGACGGCGCCACCAAGCGTTCGCAGTGGCAGGCCTGGCTGCCCTACGACGAGAAGGTGTTCATCGACGGCTTCGAACTGTTCGACGGCTTCACCGCCATCGCCGAGCGGTCCGACGGCCTGGAGCGGATCCGCCTGCACTTCGCCGACGGCAAGGAGGACTACGTCAAGGCCGACGAGCCGGCGTATTCGATGGGCCTGTCGGTCAATCCCGAGCCGGACACGCCGTGGCTGCGCTACAGCTACACCTCGCTGACCACGCCGGCCACCACCTACGAACTCAACACCCGTACCGGCGAGCGCAAGCTGCTCAAGCAGCAGCCGGTGATCGGCTACGACGCCGGCAAGTACCAGACCGAGCGCGTGTGGGTGACCGCGCGCGACGGGGTCAAGGTGCCGGTGTCGCTGGTGTACAAGAAGGGCTTCAAGAAGGACGGCAGCGCGGCGCTGTACCAGTACGCCTACGGCAGCTATGGCATGTCCACCGATCCCGCCTTCAACCTGCCGGTGGTCAGCCTGCTCGACCGTGGCGTGGTCTACGCCATCGCGCACATCCGCGGCGGCCAGGAAATGGGCCGCGACTGGTACGACCAGGGCAAGCTGCTGCACAAGAAGAACACCTTCACCGACTTCATCGACGTGACCCGCGGCCTGGTCAAGCTGGGTTATGCGGCGCCGGACCGGGTCGCTGCGGCCGGCGGCAGCGCCGGCGGACTGCTGATGGGGGCGGTGGCGAACATGGCGCCACAGGATTACCGCGTGCTGGTCGCGCAGGTGCCGTTCGTCGACGTGGTCACCACCATGCTCGACCCGAGCATCCCGTTGACCACCAACGAATACGACGAATGGGGTAATCCGGAGAAGAAGCAGTACTACGACTACATGCTCGGCTATTCGCCGTACGACAACGTCACCCGCCAGGCGTATCCGGCACTGTTCGTCGGCACCGGCCTGTGGGATTCGCAGGTGCAGTACTGGGAGCCGGCCAAGTGGGTGGCCAAGTTGCGTGACGACAACACCGGCACCCGCCCGATCGTGTTCCGGGTCAACATGGAAGCCGGCCACGGCGGCAAGTCCGGGCGCTTCCGCCGCTACCGCGAGCAGGCCGAATCGTACGCGTTCGTGCTCGACCAGTTGGGCGTGGAGCAGGCGGCGAAGTAGGGCAGAGTGGCCTGGCGTTCGGTCGCGGCTGAAGCCGCTCCTACAGTGCACGCGGCCGGCGCGCCACCTGCTTCCTGTAGGAGCGGCTTCAGCCGCGACGGCTTTCGAAGCCGGCGGCCGACGAATTCCGCGTCGCGACCGAAGTCGCTCCCACAAGGACGGGGTACCCCGAGTGCCGGCTGGGCGCACTGTGGGAGGGACTTCAGTCCCGACTGCATCGAGGTTAGGCGAGCGCACCGCTCCACGCGTCGCGACTGAAGTCGCTCGCACACCGCACAAGAGGCGGATGCCGAGCGCGCATCTCCCGCGTCGCCATCCGGTCGCGGCTTTATCATGCGCCGATGGAATCCCCTTCCCGTTTCCGCTGGGCCTGGTGGCTGCTGGCCTATGTCAGCCTGGCCACGGGCATCGTCGGCATCTTCGTGCCCGGCTTGCCGACCACGGTGTTCGTGCTGATCTCGGCCTATGCCGCCTCGCGCGGCTCCGAGCGCCTGCGACGCCGGTTGCTGGAGGATCCGCGCTTCGGCGCCAGCATCCGCGACTGGGAAGCGCACGGCGCGGTCAGCCGCCGCGGCAAGTGGATGGCCACGCTGACCATGGCAGTCTGCGCGCTGGTGTTGCTGCTGTTCGTGCACAAGCTCTGGGTGCAGGTCGTGGCGATCGGCTGCATGAGTGGCGTGGCGCTGTGGCTGTGGCTGCGCCCGGAGCCGCCGCCGCGCGAGTGAAGCGGGATCGCGCGTCTGCCTCGGCCCAGGCGTGGCTGCGCCTGGCCACAGCGTGGCAGGCGGCACAGCCGGTTCATGCCCTTCTGGCTATACTCGGCGCATGAGCACATCGTTCCCTCATCCGATCCGTATCGCCCTGTTCGGCGCCGCCCTGCTGGCGCTGTCCGGGTGCGGCAACAAGGGCCCGCTGGTGATGCCGCAGAAGCCGGTACCGGTGGAAGCCGCACCGGCCGCCGCGCCCGACGCGACGCCACCCGTCACCACCGATCCGGCCGGCCAGGCGCAGCCGGTCGATGGCCAGCAGAAGCCGGCCGCCACCACCAGCCCCACGCCCACCGATGGGAATGAGTGAGGCCAACGTCGCGGCGCGCCTGCGCTTTTCCAAGATGCAGGGCGCGGGCAACGATTTCGTGGTGCTCGACCTGCGCGACGGCACCCCGCCGCCGGATGCCGCGCTGGCGATACGCCTGGCCGACCGCCACTTCGGCGTCGGCTGCGACCAGCTGCTGACCATCGAGGCGCCGCGTACCCCGGAGGCGGTGGCCAGCTACCGCATCTGGAATACCGACGGCAGCCTGGCCGGGCAGTGCGGCAACGGTGCGCGCTGCGTCGCCGCCTGGCTGGTGCGCGACGGTGCCGCCGGCAGCGATGCGTTCGTCATCGACAGTCCGTTCGCCTCGCATCGCATCGAACGTGGTGCCGACGGCCAGTTCGCGGTGGCGATGGGCGTGCCGCGCTTCGCCCCGGAAGACGTGCCGCTGATCGGCTTCCCGCGCATGCGCGAGGAATACGTGCTGCCGCTGCAAGGCGGCAGCGTGCGCTTCGGCGCGGTGTCGATGGGCAATCCGCATGCGGTGCTGGAAGTGGGCCTGGTCGATGCGGCGCCGGTCGAGCGGCTGGGGCCGTTGTTGCAGCAGCATGCGTCGTTCCCCGATTCGGTCAACGTCGGCTTCGCCCAGGTGATCGACCGCGGCCATGTGCGCCTGCGCGTGTACGAGCGCGGCGTCGGCGAGACCCTGGCCTGCGGCAGCGGCGCCTGCGCGGCCGCGGCGGTGCTGATCCAGCGCGGCCGCGTGGAGCGCGACGTGCGCGTGGTGCTGCCCGGCGGCGAACTGCGCGTGCGCTGGCCGCATGACGCGGCGCCGGTGGTGATGTCCGGGCCGGCCGCCTTCGTTTTCGATGGGGAGTGGATCCAGTGAGTGAGACTCAGGACAAGATCGGCGCGCACGAAATCGCCGCATGGCTGCGCCGCCACCCGGCGTTCCTGAAACAGTTTCCCGACCTGGCGCTGACCCTGGTGGTGCCGCGCGACGACGGCCCGACCGCGTCGCTGGCGAGCTACCAGCTGGAAGTGCTGCGCGACAAGAACCGCGAGCTGTCGCGGCGCCTGTCCGAGCTGGCCGGCAACGCCCAGGTCAACGAGCGCCTGGCGGTGCGCACCCACCAGCTGACCCTGGCGCTGATGCGGCAGACCAGCGCCGCCGACAGCGTGCGCGCCATGGCCGCCTCGCTGCAGGAGGATTTCCAGGGCGACCTGGTCAGCATCGTGCTGCTGCGCCCGCTGCCCGGGCTGGAGCAGGCGCCGTGGTTGCAGATCCTGGCGCAGGACGATCCGCGGCTGGCGCCGTTCCGCGACTGCCTGCAGGACGGCGAGCCGATCTGCGGCCGCCTGCAGCCGGAAAAGCAGGCGCTGCTGTACGCCGAGCGCCTCGAGCAAGTGCAGTCCACCGCGCTGCTGCCGCTGCCGGGCGTGGGCCTGCTCGCGGTCGGCAGCCGCGATCCGAACCGTTTCTACCCCGGCATGGGCACCTTGTTCCTGCGCATGATGGGCGAGTCGCTGACGGTGGCGCTGCAGCGCTTCGCATGAAGGCCGGGACTCGGGACTCGGGACTCGGGACTCGGAAAAAGCGGGCCGATGCGTCCGCCGTTGCAGCCGAGTCCCGAGTCCCGAGTCCCGAGTCCCGGTTCCTCGACTATCTGCAAGTCGAACGCCGCATGTCCGCGCACACCCTGGACGCGTACCGCCGCGATCTGGCCGCGCTGGCAGCGTGGGCGGCGGACAACGCCGGTGGTGAGATGGTGGCGCTCGGCGCCGAGCAGTTGCGCCATTTCATCGCCGCCGAGCACCGCCGCGGGCTGTCGCCGAAGAGCCTGCAGCGGCGCCTGTCGGCGTGCCGCAGTTTCTATGCGTGGTTGCTCAAGCACGGCCAGATCGCCGCCAGTCCGGCCGCCGCGCTGCGTGCGCCGAAGGCGCCGCGCAAGCTGCCGCAGGTGCTGGATGCGGACGAGGCGGTGCGCCTGGTCGAAGTGCCGACCGACGTGCCGCTGGGCCTGCGCGACCGCGCGCTGCTGGAACTGTTCTATTCCTCCGGGCTGCGCCTGAGCGAGCTGTGCGCGCTGCGCTGGCGCGACCTGGATTTCGCCAGCGGCCTGGTCCGCGTGCTCGGCAAGGGCAACAAGCAGCGGCTGGTGCCGGTCGGCTCGCACGCGCGCAAGGCGCTGCTGGCATGGCAGGCGCAGACCAAGGCGGCGGCCGAGGCGCCGGTGTTCCCGGGCCGCGGCGGCGCGCCGATCGGGGCGCGCGCGGTGCAGATCCGGATCAAGCAGCTGGCCGGGCGCCAGGGCCTGTTCAAGCACGTGCATCCGCACATGCTGCGGCACAGTTTCGCCAGTCATATCCTCGAATCCTCCGGCGACCTGCGCGGCGTGCAGGAACTGCTCGGGCATGCCGACATCGCCACCACGCAGATCTACACCCACCTGGATTTCCAGCACCTGGCCAAGGTCTACGACGCTGCGCATCCGCGCGCCAAGCGCAAGCCCGCGCCCTGAGCCTGCGTTGCTGCGCTTGAAGCGCGCGCGGCCGGCCCCACCTCTGTGAGACCACCCCGGAGGCCGCATGGACCCCAGTCAGAATCCCAACGTTTTCCAGGCCACCACGATCCTGTCGGTGCGCCGCAACGGCCATGTCGCCGTGGCCGGCGATGGTCAGGTGACGCTGGGCCATACCGTGATGAAGGGCAATGCGCGCAAGGTGCGCCGGCTCGGCCGCGACGGCCAGGTGCTGGCCGGTTTCGCCGGCGCCGCCGCCGATGCGTTCACCCTGTTCGAACTGTTCGAGGCCAAGCTCGAGAAGCACGGCCAGCTGACCCGCGCGGCGGTGGAGCTGGCCAAGGATTGGCGCACCGAACGCCGCCTGGGCAAGCTGGAGGCGTTGCTGGCGGTGGCCGACAAGGAAACCTCGCTGATCATCAGCGGCACCGGCGACGTGATCGAGCCGGAGGACGGCATCATCGCCATCGGCTCGGGCGGTTCCTACGCGCTGTCGGCGGCGCGCGCGCTGCTCGGCCACACCGAACTGGACGCCAGGACCATCGCGGTCGAAGCGCTGAACATCGCCGGCGACATCTGCATCTATACCAATCGCAACGTGGTGGTCGAGGAGCTGTGAATCGGCAATGGGGAATCGGGAATCGCAACCGCGGTTCCTGTTTCCGTTGCCGATGACGCCTGCGCTTGCCATTGCCGATGCTCCCTTCCCGATTCCTTCTTCGATTTCCCGACATGACCGATACCCATAGCACCATGACCCCGCGCGAGATCGTGCAGGAACTGGACCGCCACATCGTCGGCCAGCACGACGCCAAGCGCGCGGTGGCGATCGCGCTGCGCAACCGCTGGCGGCGCATGCAGCTGCCCGATGCGCTGCGCAACGAAGTGATGCCCAAGAACATCCTGATGATCGGCCCCACCGGCGTCGGCAAGACCGAGATCGCGCGGCGCCTGGCGACCCTGGCCAACGCGCCGTTCGTCAAGGTCGAGGCTACCCGCTTCACCGAGGTCGGCTACGTCGGCAAGGACGTGGAGCAGATCGTGCGCGACCTGGCCGACACCGCGGTCAAGCTGTATCGCGAACAGGCCAAGACCCGCGTGCGCACCCAGGCCGAGGAACGCGCCGAAGACCGCATCCTCGACGCGCTGCTGCCGCGGCGCAGCGCCGGCATCGGCTTCGATCCGGAAGCCGCGCGCAGCGAACCCTCGGCGCAGGACAACGACACCCGCAGCAAGTTCCGGCGCATGCTGCGCGCCGGCGAACTGGACGAGCGCGAGATCGAGCTGGACGTGGCGGTGAACGTCAGCATGGACATCATGACCCCGCCGGGCATGGAGGAAATGGGCCAGCAGCTGCGGCAGATGTTCTCCAATCTGGGCGGCAGCAAGTCGCAGTCGCGCAAGCTGACGATCAAGGCGGCGCGGCCGCTGCTGATCGAGGAAGAGGCCGGCAAGCTGGTCAACGAGGACGACGTGCGCGCCGCAGCGATCGAGGCCTGCGAGCAGCACGGCATCGTGTTCATCGACGAGATCGACAAGGTCGCCAAGCGCGGCGAAGCGGGATCCACGGGCGGCGACGTGTCGCGCGAAGGCGTGCAGCGCGACCTGCTGCCGCTGGTCGAAGGCTCCAACGTCAGCACCAAGTACGGCACGGTCAAGACCGACCATATTTTGTTCATCGCCTCCGGCGCGTTCCACCTGGCCAAGCCCAGCGACCTGATCCCGGAGTTGCAGGGCCGCTTCCCGATCCGGGTCGAACTGTCGGCGCTGTCCAAGGACGATTTCATCCGCATCCTCACCGAGCCGAAGGCGGCGTTGAGCAAGCAGTACGAAGCGCTGTTGCTGACCGAGGGGGTGACCCTGAGCTTCACCGAGGATGCGATCGACCGCCTGGCCGAGATCGCGTTCCTGGTCAACGAGCGCCAGGAGAACATCGGCGCGCGGCGCCTGCACACGGTACTCGAGCGCCTGCTCGACACGCTGAGCTTCGAAGCGCCGGACCGCGACGGACAGAGCGTCGTCGTCGATGCCGCCTACGTCAACACGCATCTGGGCGAGCTGGTGCAGGATCCGGATCTGAGCCGTTATATCCTGTAACTGCGGCGTGCCGGCTGGCCGCAGGCGAGCCGGCACGCCGCAGTGCGCGCAACTACTTGCTTGCGGTCGGTAAAGTTGTGGGAGCGACTTCAATCGCGACGGGCTTTCCTGGGAAAGCTTCGTCGCGACTGAAGTCGCTCCCGCAGACGTTCTGTCGGCAAACCGGATACGGAAGAAAGTACGCCTGCGCAGCGAGCGCATTGCAGCGCGCAGAACAATTGTAGGAGCGGCTTCAGCCGCGACCGGGCGTTACCGGTGATGCCCGGTCGCGGCTGAAGCCGCTCCTACAGGGTTTGTGGCGGTGAACCCAGCGCTCAGTACAACGGCGTCCCGGCCTGGTACGCGGCCACGAATCCCTTCCAGTCCAGCTGCACCTGCGCCGCGTAGTCGAACGCGAACTGGCGCAGCTCCGATTTCAGTCCGCTCTTGCTGCTGGCCGCCGCGTCGATCTGCTTGTCGATGCTGTAACCGACCACGGCCGGGTCGTAGTCCTGGTCGGACAGCGCGTGCGCCGAGGCCAGCGCCTGGCCCAGGTAGGTGGCGGCGGTGGCCAGCTTGCCGGCGCTGCTCAGCGCGGTCGGGTCCAGGTCTTCCTGGAATGGCGATTTCTCATGCACATAGAACGGCACGCCGGCGACACTGGCGTAACCGATCAGCACATCGGCATCCAGGGTCTGCGCCTTGGCGGTGCGCGCCACGCGCTCGCCGTCGTGGTCGTCGTAGCTGGAGGCGGGCATCTGCGACGGCGCGGCGACGGCGACCACGCTGGCCGCTTGCTGCTTCCATTCCAGGATCACGTCGTCGCCGGTCGAGTCGCTGGCGCCCTCGACCAGCACGTACAGCCGCTGGCGGCCGAGGCTGCCGGTGCCTGAGCCGAGTTTCTGGTGCACGTCCTTGATCGTGTAGTAACTGGGCGCATAGCGCTTGGAGGCGGCGATCGAGGCCACGTAGCCGTTCATCGCCTTGGCGACCGACGCATACGTCGCGCTGTCCACCGCGACCAGGTTGTCCAGGGACTGGAACGTGCGCTTGCCGCCGCTGACCGCAGTGTATTTTCCCAGCAGGCTGCCGCGGCTCTTGCCGTCGGCGCTGTCGATGGCCTTGGCCACCACGCCGCTGGTGTTGCTCTTGGTCAGCTGGAAACTCTTCTCGGCATCGCCGCCCTTGAAGTCGCCGATCTTGTCCAGGTACGCACCGACCATCGTGTCGATCGCGCTGCCGATGTCGCTGTCGGACAGGCCGTTGTCGCGCCCGGCCAGGACCATGCTCGCGGCCAGCCGGCGCAGGTCCCATACGTACTGGCCGAGATGGCCTTCGTCGAAGTCGGCGACCTGGAACACCGCCTTGCCGCTGCTGTCGCGCGCGGCGTCGAAATTGCCGATATGGGTGTCGCCGCCGAGCCAGGTGTAGCCGGTCTGCGGGCTGGTCCACAGCGAGGCCGGCAAGGTTTTCATGTCCTGGTAGAACAGATGGTCGGTGCCGCGGTAGAACGCGTAGGCGCTGCGGGCCATGATCGCCATCTTGGTGTCCAGTTCGGCCTGCTGCGCCGCATAGGGATGGTTGTAGTCGTGGATCTGCTGCACCACCCAGGCATCGCGCTGACGCGCGGCGGTGGCGCCGCCGGCGGTGGTGGCCAGGACCAGGCCGATCAGCAGCAGGCGCGGCAGGCGGGTCGGCATCGCAGGTCTCCAGGCGCGGACAGAGCGACCAGTCAAGCATGCCGGTATTGCACGGCGATGAATCCCGACCCAACCCAACTCAGGCGTCGCTACAGGTAGCGCAGCCAGGCCAGGTCGCGGCGGCCTGCCTTCAGCCGCGCGAACGCCGCCACCGGCCAGTACAGGGCCACGCCCAACACCGCGGCGATCGCCCACAGCGCGGCCACGCTGTCCACGCCGAACAAGGCGCCGTGGTTCGCGCCCCAGGACGCCAGCGCCGCCAGGTACAGCAGCTTCAGCACGTACAGATGCAGCAGGTAGAAGCACATCGGCGCCGCGCCGATCACCGCCAGCGGCGCCAGCGCCCGCGCCAGCCGCGGCTGTTCGTACAGGCGCAGCAACAGCAGGCCCACGCCCAGGGTCAGCAGCAGGAACAGCAGCGACGGCGGGTACTTGGTCAGGTTGAAGAAATGCATCGCGGTGTGCGCCACTTCGGCCTGGTCGCGCCAGGGCGCATCACCATAGCCGTTGTGCCAGCGCAGCAGATGGAACAGCGCCAGCGCGCCGAGGCCGCAGGCCAGCAAGCGCTGCTGGCGTTGCGCCGGCGCGGTGCCGGCGCCGTACCAGGGGCCGGCCGCGTAGCCCAGCACGATCACCCCGATCCACGGCAGCAACGGATACGAGGTGCGCACGCGCAGCTCGCCCAGCTGCAGCCAGCTGCGATCGTGCAGCACGGCCCAGGCCGTGGCCAACGGACCGTCGCCGTGCACATGCACGCCATCGAGCAGGTTGTGCCCGGCCACCAGCGCCACCCCGAGCAGCGCCAGCAGCGGCCGCGGCAGCCACAGCAGCGCCGCCAGCGCCAGCATGCTCAGCCCGATCGCCCAGATCACCTGCAGGTACAGCAGCTGCGGCGGGAAGGCGAAGGTCCAGGCGAAGTTGACCAGGGTCAGTTCCAGCACGATCAGGAACAGCCCGCGCTTGAGCAGGAACGCCGCCGCCGCTGTGCGACCATGCGGCTGCCGCGCCGCGTACAGCCACGCCGACAGGCCGGTCAGGAACACGAAGATCGGCGCGCACAGGTGCGCCAGGGCGCGCGCCACGAACAGCGCCGGTGCGGTGGTTTCCACGTCCATCGGATCGCCGATCGGATGATGCGCATAGAACGTCTCGCGCACATGGTCGAGCAGCATCAGCGCCATCACCGTGCCGCGCAGCAGATCGATCGAGGCCAGGCGCGAGGACGCGGGAGCAGCAGTTGCGCAGGCGGCGACAGAAGCGGGAGACATAGGCTGCGTTCGTTCCAATATTGAAATAACATAACACTCTTTTTAAGGTGCCCTGTCCATGCCGTTACCCTTGCCGCAGCCCTTGTCCCTGTCCTGCATGGCCTTGCTGGCCGGCCTGTGCGCGGGTCCGGCGGACGCCGATACGGTCTTGCGCGGCACCGATCCCGCCGCCGATCCGGAGCCGGCCGAACTGGATGCGGTGCGGGTGGTCGGTCGCCGCGATTCGGGGACCTACCAGGCCGACGCCATCGAGGGCAGCAAGACCGGCCTGAATCTGCGCCAGTTGCCGCAATCGGTGCGGGTGCTGCCGCGGCAGGCGATCGACGACTTGGGCGCGACCCGGCTCGACGCCACCCTGGACTACGTCGGCGGCATCTCCCGGCAGAACGGCTTCGGCGGGCTGTGGGACAACTTCGCGGTGCGCGGCCTGCCCGGCAACGAGAACACCGGCAGCGCGACCCTGCTCAACGGCCTGGCCGCCAACCGCGGTTACAATGCCCCGCGCGATACCGCCAACATCGAGGCGATCGAATTCCTGAAGGGCCCGGCGGCGGCGCTGTACGGCAGCAGCGAGCCGGGCGGCACGCTCAACATCGTCACCAAGCGTCCGCAGTGGCGGCCGGCCGCGGCGCTGGAAGTGTCCGCCGGCAGCCACGATGCCTACCGCGTCGCCGCCGACAGCACCGGCCCGCTGCTCGACGAGTCGCTCGCCTACCGGCTCAACGTCGCGCTCGAGGACAAGCACAGCTTCCGCGACTTCGTGCACAGCCGGCGCCGTTTCGTGGCGCCGGCGCTGACCTGGCGCCTGGGCGAGGCGACCACGTTGCGCTACGACGGCGAATGGCTGCGCCAGCAGGTGCCGCTGGACCGCGGCATCGTCGCGGTGCGCGGCGACCTGGGCGCGATCCCGCGTTCGCGCTTCCTTGGCGAGCCGGGCGACGGCGACGTGCAGGTCGATAACCGCAATCACCAGCTACTGCTGCAGCACGACATCGCCGCCGACTGGAGCGCGTTGCTCGCCGCCTCGCGCCGCGACGGCAGCCTGAGCGGCTATTCCACCGAGCCCAGCGTGCTGCGCGGGGACGGCCGCACCCTGTGGCGGCAGCGGCGCTGGCGCGATTTCGTCTCGCACGACACCGCGCTGCAGGCCGAACTGCGCGGCCAGGTGGACACCGGCGCCTGGCGCCACGGGGTGCTGCTCGGCGCCGAGGCTTACGACTTCGTGTTGACCCAGCGCATGCGGCGGATCCGCCCCAGCGCCGCCGCGCCATACGCGCTGGACGTGTTCGCACCGGTCTACGGACAGCCGCTGCCGATGCCGCTGCCGTTCGTCGATACCCGCGAGCGCCAGCGCAACGCGGCGCTGTACCTGCAGGACGCGATCGCGTTGACGCCGCAGTGGACGCTGCTGCTGGGCCTGCGCCACGACCGCTACCGGCAGGCGCTGGACGACCGTCGCAGCGGCGGCCATTACGCGCAGGCGCCGGCCAAGACCACGCCGCGCATCGGCCTGAGCTATGCGCCGGGCGAGCAGTGGTCGTGGTACTTCAACGCCGGGCGCACGTTCCGCCCCAACACCGGTTCCGACGTGTGGAACGGCACCGGCACCGCGCATGCGCCGGCGCCGGAAAGCGGCCGCGCGCTGGAACTGGGCGGCAAATGGCAGGCGCGCGATGGCCGCCTCGGCGGCACCGTGGCGCTGTACGAGATCGTCAAGGACAACGTGCTCACCGGCGATCCGAGCAACCCCGGCAACCAGATCGCTGCCGGCCGCGTGCGCAGCCGCGGCGCCGAGGCCGATCTGTCCGGGCAACTGAGCGCGCACTGGCGGCTCAACGCCAGCGCCTCGTGGAACCGGGTGCAGGTGCTGCGCGACAACACGCTGCAGCTCGGCGGCAGCCTGATCAACGTGCCCAAGTTCAACGCCAGCCTGCTCGCGGTGCGCGAGACGGCACTGCCCGGCGGCGGCCTGCTCGGCTTCGGCGGCGGCATGACCTACAGCGGCCAGCGGCTGGCCGAAGCCTACACCCAGGCGCAGGCCGACGCCGGCATCGCGCCGGCGCAGCTGCCCGGCTACAGCGTGGCCAGGTTGCTGGCGTACTGGCGCATCGACGAACGGCTGCGCGTGTCGCTGGACCTGGACAACGTGTTCGACCGCCGTTACTACACCAGCTCGGTCGCGGCCACGCCCTGGGTGGCGGTGGGCGCAGCGCGCACGGTCACCGCCGGCGTGCAGTACCGGTTCTGAACCGGCCGCGCGGCGGTTCAGTCCTCGCCGATGTCCTCGTTCCACACGTCGGGGTTGGCCGCGATGTAGCCGTCAAGCAGGTCGATGCATTCCTGGCTGTGCAGGTCGATCACGCTGACCCCATTCTCGCGCAACCAGTCGATGCCGCCCTGGAAGGTCACCGATTCGCCGACCACCACGGTGCCGATGTTGAACTGCCGCACCAGGCCGCTGCAGTACCAGCACGGCGCCAGCGTGGTGACCATGATCGTGTCCTGGTAGCGGCGCTGGCGGCCGGCCTTGCGGAACGCATCGGTCTCGCCGTGCACCGACGGGTCGCCTTCCTGCACCCGGCGGTTGTGGCCGCAGCCGAGCAGGTGGCCGTCGCTGTGGTACAGCGCCGCGCCGATCGGGATGCCGCCTTCGGCCAGGCCCTGGCGGGCCTCGGCGATGGCGGTATCGAGCAGGGCGCGGTAATCGGGTGTGGTCAGCATCGTCGGGCCAATGGCGGGCGTGGCCCTGGAGTCTGGCCCAGGCGGCGGGCGGCTGTCACCCCGGCGCGGCGGCGGTGCCGCCGCTTCACCGCCACGAAGCGGCCGGCAGTGCGATAATCCCCCGCATGAGCGAATCCCCCTACACCTCAGGCACCACCCATTTCGGCTTCCGCGACGTCGCCGCCAAGGACAAGCAGAAGCTGGTCGGCGAGGTGTTCACCTCGGTCGCCGGCAACTACGACCTGATGAACGACCTGATGAGCCTGGGCATCCACCGGGCCTGGAAGCGTTATTTCGTGGCCACCGCGCAGGTCAAGCCGGGCGACCGCGTGCTCGACCTGGCCGGCGGCACCGGCGACATCGCCGCGCTGCTCAAGGAGCGGGTCGGCGGCGACGGCGCGGTGGTGCTGGGCGACATCAACGCCGGCATGCTGTCGGTGGGCCGCGACCGGCTGACCAACCGCGGCCTGGTCGCGGGCCTGGACTACGTGCAGTGCAACGCCGAGGCGCTGCCGTTCCCGGACCAGAGCTTCGACCTGGTCACCATCGCCTTCGGCCTGCGCAACGTCACCGACAAGGACGCGGCACTGCGCGAGATGTACCGGGTGCTGAAGGTCGGCGGACAGGCGCGGGTGCTGGAGTTTTCCGCGGTCACCGCCGACTGGTTCAAGCCGATCTACGACTTCCATTCGTTCAAGATCCTGCCGCGGCTGGGCAAGCTGTTCGCCAAGGATGCCGACAGCTACCAGTACCTGGCCGAGAGCATCCGCAAGCACCCGCCGCAGGACGCGCTGAAGGGCATGATGGCCGAGGCCGGCTTCGCCCGCAGCCACTACAAGAACCTGACCGGCGGCATCGTCGCGATCCACTCGGGCTACAAGGTCTAGATGCCGCGTCGGCGCGTCGGCGCCAGTTGTAGTCCCTGGCGATCCGCTGTCTGCGCGAGGCGCGGTCGCGCGGTGCGGCCGCCGCCACCGCCGCGGGCCGGAGACGTGATGGCGATCATCTGCGGTGCGCACTGGCGTTGCTCAAATCCGCAGTTCCGGCGGTGCTTGCGCAGCTCAGCGCGATCGGCATGACCGGATTCAGAACTGCAGAAATTCGTCACATCGCTTTGGCCTTCTCGTTACATCGCGCGGCGTAGGCTGGCTGCTCATTCTGATCGCGGTGATAGTGACCTATGACATCGACATTGCTCCCACTCACCTGCATCGACGATGCCTTCGAATGGCTGGTGCTGGTGGAGATCCTGTGTTTCGAAGAGTTCGAGTGCATGCCTGCGCTGTCGCAGTTGGTGCCGCATGTGTTCGGGGCTCACCATTCTTGCCAGCGCGAATTCCGCTTGCCCGGGGACGTGCGGTTTTTCCTCATCCATGGCCGCGATGCGGGAAATCGCCAGCGGTTTCGCGCTACTGACATCGTCTGCATCCATTCGTCGATACCGTTGGTACGGGGCGCGATGTCGCGCGAGGCGGCGAACCGCTTCGACGCTGTGGCGCGGCATGGGGGACGCATCTGCCTTCTGTATACCTGCGATGACTCCATGCTTGGCCGCACCTTCGCGCAAACAGTCGGCGCTTCTGCGCATCTGGAGTGGGAGACTCCCGGCATGGACGCCGCACGGTCGTTGAGCAGCGGCCTGATCCTGTCCGAAAATTGGAAGGAAGGGATTGGCCTGCATGCCGCCAGGACGATCGCCAATTTCATGCAGACGCGTGCGCGGCCTACGTCCCCATCCGTCACGCTAAAACGCCAGGAAGAGGCAGGGGCACAATGAACGTTTCCGTGCATTTGATCTGGGGTCCGACGTGTAGCGGCAAGACCGCCGCCGCCGTGGCATTGGCCGAACGCAGCGGACTGCCGGTGGTTGCCCTGGACCGGATCCAGTGCTGCCCCGCGTTGGCGACCGGCAGTGGGCGGCCGCTGCCGTCGGAGCTGCGCGGTACGCGCCGGATCTATCTCGCCTCGCGCCGGCTGTCCGACGGCATGATGATCGCATCCGAGGCCAACGCCTTGCTCAAGCATGCCGTCGCCCGGCATGGCGGTAGCGGCGCGGTCATCCTCGAGGGAGGATCGATTTCCCTGCTCAGGAAGATGATGGCCGATCCGCATTGGGCAAACGGATTCCGCTGGAGTTCGCGCAGGTTCCGACTTGGGGATCCTGCGGCGTTCCTGGACAGGGCCAGGCGTCGTGTCGAGCAGATGCTGCGCGCGGACCAGGCACGTCCCTCGTTGTTGCAGGAACTGGCCGTGTCGTGGGCCGATCCTGCGCTTCGCCCGGTTCTGGAGGACGTGGACGGATACCGGTATGCGATCCGCTTCGCGCAGCAGTGGGGCGTGCCTGTGTCCCGGCTGCCGGACATGGATGCGCAGCTCAGGCAGCGGCTGGTGCAGGGAATCGCCGAGGAATATCTTGGCCACGCGCAATGGCAGGAACGCGATCTGGGCAAGCTTCCGGCGACCTGGCAACCGCTCGTGCAGGAGTTGCCGGCATAGCGTCCGTCACTGGCGGGGCGCATGCGGCGCCCGGCACGGCTGCGATAGAATCCACGCTTTCTACACGCGGTGGCGTTCATGCGATCTCCGTTCCTGCTGTCCCTGGCCGTGGCCTTCGCCGCGGCCGCCTGTTCCAATGCGCCTGCACCGCCAGCCGCGTCCTCTATGCCCGCAAAGCCAGACGCCGCCGTGAAACCCGCCGACCGCAGCCACGACGAAAGCTCCTACGCCGAACCGGCCAAGGTCGTGATCAAGGATCTGGCGCTGGACCTGAAGCTGGACTTCGACCGCAAGCAGATCGGCGGCACCGCCACCTACACGCTGGACTGGAAGGACAAGAGCGCCAGGCAGCTGCTGCTGGACACGCGCGAGCTGACCATCGAAAACGTGCAGGGCGACGACGGCAAGGGCAACCTGGCGCCGCTGCAGTACGCGTTGGCGCCGGTCGACAAGATCTACGGCAGCAAGCTGACCATCGAAGCGCCGAACCAGCCGCAGAAGGTCACCATCGCCTATCACACCGCCGCGACCGCCTCGGGCCTGCAGTGGCTGGCGCCGTCGATGACCGAGGGCAAGAAACTGCCCTTCATGTTCAGCCAGTCGCAGGCGATCCATGCGCGCAGCTGGGTGCCGCTGCAGGACACGCCGAGCGTGCGCTTCACCTACAGCGCGCACGTCGTGTCGCGTCCGGACGTGATGGTGCTGATGAGCGCCGACAACGACCCGAAGGCGGCGCGCGACGGCGACTACACGTTCAAGATGCCGCAGCCGATCCCGTCCTACCTGCTGGCCATCGCCGCCGGCGACCTGGTGTTCAAGCCGATCTCCGAGCGTTCGGGCGTGTGGGCCGAGCCGACCATGGCCGACAAGGCGGCCAAGGAGTTCGAGGACACCGAGAAGATGATCGTCGCCGCCGAGACGCTGTACGGTCCGTACCGCTGGGGCCGCTACGACATGCTGGTGCTGCCGCCGTCGTTCCCGTTCGGCGGCATGGAGAACCCGCGCCTGACCTTCGCCACCCCCACCGTGATCGTCGGCGACAAGTCGCTGGTGTCGCTGATCGCGCACGAGCTGGCGCATAGCTGGTCCGGCAACCTGGTGACCAACGCCAGCTGGAAGGACATCTGGCTCAACGAAGGCTTCACCACCTACGTGCAGGCGCGCATCACCGAAGCGCTGTACGGCGCCGAAGCGGCGGAGATGGAGCGCGAGATCGACCAGACCGACCTGCTCGCCGAGGTCAAGGACATGCGCCCGGCCGACCAGGCGCTGGCGCTGCCGGCGTTGACCGAGCGCGATCCGGACGACGCGCTGAGCCAGGTCGCCTACGTCAAGGGCGCCTGGTTCCTGCAGTTCCTGGAGCAGCGCTTCGGCCGCGCCACCTTCGATGCATTCCTGCGCGGCTGGTTCGACGACCACGCGTTCCAGAGCGCCAACACCGACCAGTTCGTCGCCTATCTGAACAAGAACCTGCTGACCAAGAAGCCCGATGCGGTCAGCGAGGCCGAACTGCACGCGTGGCTGGACGAGCCGGGCATCCCGGCGTTCGCGCAGAAGGCGCGTTCGCGCAACTTCGCGCTGGTCGATACCGCGCGCATCGCTTGGGCCGGCAGCGGCACCTTGCCGGCCAAGCAGGTCACCGATGCGTGGAGCACGCAGGAGTGGACGCGTTTCCTCAGCGGCCTGGGCGCCACGCTGAAGTCCGAGCAGCTCAAGCAGCTCGACGCCGCCTACCACTTCACCGGCACTGCGAACGGTGAGATCGCCATGCGCTGGTATCCGCTGGCGATCCGCAGCGGCTATGTCGAAGCGCGCCCGGCCGCCGGCGAGTTCATCGCCCGCGTCGGCCGCCGCAAGCTGATCCTGCCGATCTACGCCGAGCTGGTGAAGACCGCGGACGGCCTGGCCTTCGCCAAGCAGGTCTTCGCCCAGGCCAAGCCCGGCTACCACCCGATCACCACGGTGTCGGTGGAAGACATGCTGGCCAAGGCCGACAAGGGCGCCGCCGCGCACTGAGGCGGCGCTGCGTGCGAACGCACGGCACGGATCGCGGCGCCGGGAGCAGTCCCAGCGCCGTTTTCGTTTGCGCGACGGCGATGGCCGCCGCGCACTGCCTGCGGCACGCCGACCCGAGCGCACTGCGCCAGCGTGCAGGACTTGGCGCAAACCGAGCCGCATGCGAAGGTAGGTGCATGGCCCGTTTCCGGTTCCCGGCTCTTCCATGTTGCTGATGACGTTGTTGCTGCTGCTGGCGTTCACCGCGCTGGCCGTGGGGTTGACGCTGCTGGTGGGCGCGGTGCTGGTGTTGCGCCGCAAGCCGTTCCTGCTGGTGCGCCTGGAAAGCCTGCGCCTGCGCCGGGGCAGCGGCCTACGGCGCTGCCAGACGCAGGTTGCCGGGCATCGCTGGACCTACCTGCACTGCGCCGCGGCCGATCCCGCCGCCCCTGCGCTGCTGCTGGTGCACGGCTTCACCGGCAGCAAGGAAAACTGGTTGCCGTTGGCGCGCGCGCTCGGCGATCGCTATCACCTATTCATCCCCGATCTGCCCGGCTGGGCCGAGAGCCAGCGCATCGACGGGCAGGACTACGGCTTCGTCGCGCAGGCCGAGCGTGTGGCCGCGTTCGCCGCGCAGTGCGTGCGCGGTACGGGCAGCGAATGCGTGCTGATCGGGCATTCGATGGGCGGCGGCATCGCCGCGCTCGCCGCCGCGCGCCATCCGCCATTGTTCGATCGCGTCGGCCTGCTCAACGCCGCCGGCGTGCGCTTCGCCGACAACGCCTTCGGCCAGGCGGTGCTGGACGGCGATAATCCGTTCGCCGTATACGACGCCGACTCGCTGCGCCGCTACATCGATACGGTGTTTGTGCTGGAACCGAGCAAGCCGCGCATCCCGTCCTGGGCGGTGTCCTCGATCGTCGCCTGGCGGCGCAGCGAGGCCGGCTTCGAACAGCAGGTGCTGGCGCGGATCGGACGCAGCGAGGAGGCCTTCCTGCCGTTCGAGGAAGCCGCGCGCATTCGCCAGCCGGCGCTGCTGCTGAACTGCGTGCAGGATGCGGTGATCGATGCCAGCGCGCTGGCGCTGTACGCCGAGCGCGTGCCGCAGGCGCTGCAGGTGTTGCTCGACGGCAGCGGCCATATGTCCATCGTCGAGAAGCCGGACGAGGTCGCGCAGGCGATCGCTACTTTGATCCAACGAGGAGTTCCCCGATGAAACGCATTCTGCTCGGCGCGCTGTGCGCCGTCGCCCTGGCCGGTTGCGGCGACCACGAGGCCGAGCGCAAGGCGCAGGCCGCCGCCGAAGCGCAGGCCAAGGCGCAGGCCGCCGACGACCTGGCCAAGCAATACGACGCCGCGGTGAAATCCGGCAACTGGGACCTGGCGCGCATCCACGGCGCGGCGCTGCTGGAGCAATATCCCGGTTCGGACGCGGCCGAGCGCATCGAGCCTGGCTATGCCGAGGTCAAGGCCAAGGGCGAGGCGGCGCGCGAGCTGAGGCGCATGCAGGCCGCCTGGGAATATTCGCAGGTGCCGGCCGGCAAGGGCACGCAGCGCTCGGCGATGCTGTACAGCCGCGACAAGGTCGATGTGGACGGCAGCGGCCCGAAGCCGGTGCAACTGGTGTTCCGCGATCACCCCGAATGGAAGCGCAGCGCCTACCTGGTGCTGCAGGCCGGCGATTTCCGCTGCGCCGGCGGCTGCAAGGTGCAGTTGAAGGCCGACGACGCCGCGCCGCGCGCGGCCGCGGCGTGGCGCCCGAATACCGACGAGGCGATCGCGATGTTCATCAGCGACGACAAGGCGCTTTGGAAACTGGCGCGCAAGACCACGGTGCTGCAGATCGAGTTCCCGGTGAAGGCCGGCGGCACCCGCACCGCGGTGTTCGAGACCGGCGGCCTGGACGGGTCGCAGATGCCGGGATGGGATTGAGCGTAGAGGCACCTGGCGCGCGCCTGCGCCAGGTGCGGCACTGGGTGTTCGACATGGACGGCACGCTGACCCGTGCGGTGCACGATTTCGCGCTGATCCGCCGCGCGCTGCAGATTCCGCCGCAGGCCGACATCCTGCAGCACCTGGCCGCGCTGCCGGCCGAGGAGGGCGTGGCCAAGCACGCCTGGTTGCTCGAGCACGAACGCGAGTTGGCCTTGGGCGCGGTCGCCGCGCCCGGTGCGCCGTCGCTGTTGCGCACGCTGCACGCGGCCGGTTGCCGGCTGGCGGTGTTGACCCGCAATGCGCAGGAATTGGCGCGGCTGACGTTGCGCGAGATCGGGGTCGATGACCTGTTCGAGGAGGTCGCCATCCTCGGCCGCGACGAGGCGCCGCCCAAGCCGCATCCCGGCGGGCTGCAGCAGCTGGCTGCGCACTGGGGCGTGGCGCCGCAGGCGCTGGCAATGATCGGCGATCACGAATACGACCTGCAGTGCGGGCGTCATGCTGGCGCGACGACGGTACTGCTGCATGCGGACAATCTCTGGCCGGCGCTGGCCGATTTGCATTTCGCCGATTGCGCGGCGCTGCTGGAATGGTGGCGGGACGCGGCCGGGTAGGGCGTTCTTTTCTGTGGGAGGGACTTCAGTCCCGACGCTTTAGCGGTGAAGCTCCGTCGGAACTGAAGTCCCTCCCACGAAAGTGAAAAGCGCGCCAGTTGCGGTTGTTGCCACTGTCATGCAGATCCGGTGTCCTGTGCGCATGCGTGACTTGGCGAATTGCCAATCTCTGCATCCTTCTGATTCCCCTGCCATCGCCACTGCAACAGCGGATGCATTTGCTTTTGTAGGAGCGGCTTCAGCCGCGACTGGTTCTGTCAGGAAGGTGTCGCGGCTGAAGCCGCTCCTACAGTGATTTACCGCTGGCATCGCAAAAGCAGCGCTTTCGCCTTGCGGCGGGTCACTTTTCTTTGCGTGTGCAAAGAAGCGCTCCTCAGCAGCCGCAGGCTGATCAACGTAACCAAAAGAATCGCTTTACCACAGTCGAAGGCTGGTCAAGCACACCCTGCCTACGCGCCCTCCGCGCTGCGCGCTCCGGGTCCGCGAATAGGCCAGGATTCGCGGAAGGGGCTTGTCCGCTACGCGGCCAAGTCCTGGGCAGTCGCCTCGCGGCGCCGGCCCGCCCGCCGGGGCGAAGCAGTGCTTCGCCTTTTTCCGGCGAGCCCTGCCCCTGCTGCGAACGGCGCACATCCCTGTGGGCCGCCCCTTCGGGGTTTTTCCCGATCTATTCGCCGCTGCGTAAGGGAACCCGGAAAGTCCAAAGCAACAGCAACAGCAGAAACAAGAGCAGAACAAGAGCGGAGCAGAGCAAGAGCTGGAGAGTTTGCCGTCGCGGATGCTGCGGTTTGCTGCTCGCCTCGGCGATCTGCAGCGCCGAATCTCCAACCACTGCTGTGCGATGCAATAGCGTCGGGACTTAAGTTCCTCCAAGGAGTCTCAGGCGCCCCCAACGCGCACCGGCAGCACAGCGACGGATCGATCCGGCGCCTGTCCTGGTGTCTGCCAGGTCTGCCGGTCGCTGCCGCACATGGCACTTCGACCCCGCTGCGCCAAGCGCGATACAGGCGCGTGGCGCAAAGTGTGCCGTTTCCGATACAGGGCGGCAGCGCTGCGGAGGCGCATCTGTGCCCGTGCCGCGGCCGATGCTTGCGGCTCAACGATGGCGCAGTGCAGCAGCGCGCTGGCACGTCGATTGCTCTCTTGCTCCCGATGTTTCCACATCCCGCCGCGCGGGCCGTTCGACGGCGAGTGCCGCGGCTCTTCAACGAGGGGAGTAGAACGATGCACAGTCATCCATGTCGTACCCGTGCCTGGACGCTGCTCGCGCTGGCAACCGCGCTGGTGCTGGCAGGTTGCAAGAAGCAGGAAGACGCCGCTGCGCCGGCCGCGCCTGCCGCCGCGCAGCAGCCGGCCGCTGCCGCGCCGGCCGCGGTGGCCGATACCGACAGCGAATTCGCCACCACCGCCAGCAATCCGGACAACTGGGGTGGCATCGGTCGCGACCTGGGCCTGAATCGGCACAGCCCGCTGGCCGAGATCAACCGCGATAACGTCAAGAACCTGAAGATGTCGTGGGAAATGAAGACCGACGCCACCCGCGGCCACGAAGGCCAGCCGCTGGTGATCGGCAGCGTCATGTACATGGTCAGCGCGTATCCGAACAACGTGTTCGCGATCGATCTGGCCGCGCAGGACGACGGCGGCAAGGTGCTGTGGAAATACACCCCGCAGCAGGACGAGCGCTCGGTGGCGGTGGCGTGCTGCGATACGGTCAACCGCGGCGCCTCCTACGCCGACGGCAAGCTGGTGTTCGCCAGCCTCAGCGGCGACGTGATCGCGCTGGATGCCAAGACCGGCAAGGAAGTGTGGAAGCAGAAGCTCGCCTATCCGGAAAAGGGCGAAACCATCACCATGGCGCCGATCATCGCCGACGGCAAGGTCGTGGCCGGCATCAGCGGCAACGAGTTCGGCGTGCGCGGCCGCGTCGCCGCGTATGCGCTGGGCGACGGCAAGCAGGCCTGGTCGTGCGAGGCCACCGGCACCGACAAGGACATCTGCCTGGGGGCGGATTTCAACAAGGCCAATCCGCAGCACGGCCAGCTCGGCGACCTGGGTGTCAAGACCTTCCCCGAGGAAGGCTGGAAGCGCGGCGGCGGCGCGGCGTGGGGCTGGTACAGCTACGACCCGAAATTGAAACTGCTCTACTACGGCACCGGCAACCCCGGCCTGTGGAGCCCGTCGTACCGCTGCGGCAAGACCACGCAGAAGGAATGCGATAGCGGCGAATACGACAACAAGTGGTCGATGACCCTGTTCGCGCGCAAGATCGAGACCGGCGAGGCGGTGTGGGGCTACCAGAAGACGCCGTTCGACCAGTGGGACTACGACGGCATCAACGAGCCGATCCTGGTCGACCTGACCATCGACGGCAAGCAGGTGCCCTCCGTGGTGCAGTTCGACCGCAACGGCTTCGCCTACGTGCTCGACCGCCGCGACGGCACCCTGCTGCGCGCGCACAAGTTCGTGCCGGCCAACTGGGCCGAGAGCATCGACATGAAGACCGGCCGCCCGATCAAGGTCGCCGCGCATTCGCCGCTGGAGCGCGGCAAGAAGGTCGAGGCGTTCCCGTCGGCGATGGGCGGCAAGGACCAGCAGCCGTGCTCGGTGGATCCGGCCAATTCGGCGGTGTTCTTCTGCGGCACCAACAACTGGCACATGGAACTGGAACCGCAGGAACGCGGCAACACCATGATGGGCCTGCCGTACGTGTTCGCCAACGTGATGATGAAGCCGAACGAGCCCGGCGCGCTGGGCATCGTCAAGGCGTTCGACGTGGTCGAAGGCAAGTCCAAGTGGGAGATCAAGGAGAAGTTCCCGGTGTGGAGCGGCACCCTGGTCACCGACGGCGGGCTGGTGTTCTACGGCACGCTCGACGGCTGGTTCCGCGCGGTGGACAAGGACACCGGCAAGAAGCTGTGGGAGATGAAGCTGCCGTCGGGCATCATCGGCAACCCGATCGCCTACAAGGCCAACGGCCACCAGTATGTGGCGGTGTTCTCCGGCATCGGCGGCTGGATCGGCCTGCCGGTCGCCGGTGGCCTGGATCCGGGCGATCCGTATGGCGCGCTGGGTGCGGCGGGTCTAGCCTTCAGCAACGGCTTCGACAAGATCCCGTTGGGCGGCATGGTGCATACCTTCCGCATCGACGGCGCCGGTAAGACCGTCACCGCCAGCGCAACCGCCACCGCTGCGGCGGGTGGCGCACCTGCCGCCGCGGCCAAGACCGCACGATGAGCAGGCGGCGACGCGTCCATGTTGCGAGCGACCGCCCGGGGGAGGCGATCGCCCCGCAGCGCTTGTATCGGGGCGCGCGCGCCGTGGTGTTGCTTTGCAGCCTCGGACTCGTCGCCGCAGGTTGCACGCGCGAGCCGTCGTCCGCGACGGCTCGCGTTCCTGAGGCTGCTTCCACCGCGGCCGCCAAACCCAAGGCGGATACGTCCGCCCCCGCGCTCGCCGCCGATGCGGCGGTGCTGCGGGTCTGCGCCGATCCGGGCAACATGCCGTTGTCCAATCGCGCCGGCGAAGGGTTCCAGAACAAGATCGCGCAGGTCCTCGCCGAGGCGATGGGCCGGCGGCTGGAATACGAATGGCGCACCTACTATCAACGTGGGTTGGCGCGCAGCACGATCAACGCCGGGCGTTGCGACGTGCTGATGGACATGAACAGCGATTTCGAGATGGGCTTGCCCACGCAGCCGCTGTACCGCTCCACCTATGTGCTGGTGATCCGCAAGGGCCTGGCGTTGCAGCCGGCGTCGCTGGACGATCCGGCGCTGAAGACACTCAAGATCGGCGTGTTCCAGAGTTCGCCGGCGCGGCAGGCCCTGTTCGACCACGGCGTATCCGGCGACGTGCAATATCTGTTCTACGACTCGGCGACCTCGCCGCAGGACCACCCGGGCAAGCTGGCCGAACGCGTCGCCGGCGGCCAGCTCGACGCCGCCGAATCCTGGGGGCCGGTCGCCGGCTACTACGCCGCGCGCGGCGGCCTCGGTGTGGTGCCGCTGAACGTCATCGACGACGAGGTGCTGGAATATTCGATGGCGTGGGCGGTGTCGCGCAAGAACGCCGACCTGCGCGATGCGCTGAACGCGGCGATGCAGCGCAGCGCCGGCAGGATCGGCGCGATCCTGCGCGAATACCACGTGCCGCTGGTGGCCTGCGCCGACTGCATCGTTAACGGCGATCTGCGCTCGCACGGCAGTTACGACACGCCGGCCGGCGACACCACCACGCCGAGCGCGCAGGCGTCCTCGGAGATGCTGGCGCAACTGCAATTGCGGATCGCTGGCGGTGCCGACCCCAACCAGGAGTTGGCGCATGCGCTGGATGCCGGCGACGGCGTGCGCGTGGCCTGGCTGCTGCGTCACGGCGCCAGCGCCGACCGGCCCAACCTGCTCGGCGAGCCGCCGCTGCACCAGGCGATCCGCAACCAGGCGCCGGTCCTGGTCGGCGAATTGCTGGCCGCCGGCGCTAACGTGGAAAGCCGCGACAGCAGCGGCTGGACGCCATTGATGAAGGCGGCCTGGGGCAACGACGCGCAGAGTCTGAAGCAGTTGCTGGCGCGCCGCGCCAAGGTCGATGCGGTGTCCACGGATGGCTGGACCGCGCTGGACTTGGCGATCTCCTATGCCGATGTCGACCTGGTGCAGGCCCTGCTCGGCGCCGGCGCCGACGTGCGCCGCAGCAATCCGGCCGGCTTCACCCCGGTGATGTTCGCGGTGGCGCGCAACGATCCGAAGATGCTGGATGCATTGCTGGCGCGCGGCGCCGAGGCCGACCGGCCCAACCGCGCCGGCGTCACCCCGCTGATGCTGGCCGCCGCGGCCGGCCGCGAGGCCGCCAGCCGCCGCCTGCTCGCCGCCGGCGCCAATGCCGGGACCCGCGATGCCGACGGCAAGACCCCGGCGGCGTTGGCGCAACAGCGCGGCGATGCGTCGCTGGCGCAACTGCTGACGGAGGCCGAACACCGACGCACGCAATGATCGCCACCTCCGCCCTGCTCGCGCCGCAGCCGCGGCGTGCACGTCTTCACAGTCCGTCCCGCAAAGGTTCTCTTCCCATGCGCAACGCCGTCGTCCGTCACTCCGTCGTGCCGAAGCTGCTGCACCTGTCCGTGTTCGTGTTGACCCTGGCCCTGGCCGCCTGCGGCAAGGATGCGCCGCCGTCCGCGCCCGCCGCCGCGCCGCCTGCGGCCCCGGCCGCCGCCGCGCCCGCGCCTGCACCCAGCGCCGCTCCGGCGGCTGCCCCGGTTGCCGCCGCGCCGACCCCGCCGCCGGCCGCGGTCACCCCGATTCCGAAAGGCCCGCCGGTGAAGGTGACTCCGGAACTCGCCGCCGAAGGCAAGAAGATCTTCCTGTCCGCCGGCTGCAGCGCCTGCCACGGCGGCACCGGCGGCGGCGGCATGTGCCCGCCGCTGACCAACGACATCTGGGTCTACGGCCACGACGACGACACGCTGCGCACGCTGATCAGCGAAGGCACCGCCGGCATGACCGCGCACGGCAAGGTCCGCGTCGGCCACGAGAAGGTGGTCGGGCAGATGCCGCCGTTCGCGCCGGTGCTCAAGGACGGCGATACCGAAAAGCTGCTGGCCTTCATCCATTCGATCAACAAGACCGCAGGCGCGGCGCCATGACCCCAGGCGCGCGACGCACGCTGCGCAGCGCGGCGTTGCCGCTGCTGCTGGCCGTCGCGGCCTGCCAGCGCGCGCCGGCGCCCGCCGACACTGCGGCGCCAAGTGCGGCCGTCAAACCGTCCGCCACGCCGGCGGCCGCGTTGGCCTACGTGCCCAACCAGCGTGCCGGCACCATCTCGGTGATCGATACCGGCACCGATACGGTGCTGCGCACGCTGTCCGCGCAGGGCCAGCTCGGCAAGCGCCTGCAGCAGATCCTGCCCGGCCCGTCGGGGCATCTGTACGTGATCGATGCGCAGGGCCACCGGCTGCTGGAACTGGATACGCTGCAGGATCGGGTGCTGCGCAGCGTGGACATCGGCGAGAACGCCGAAGGCATCGCCGCGTCGCCGGACGGCCGCCAGTTCGCAGTGTGCGTGGAAGGGCAGAACCAGGTGATGCTGATCGACCCGGCCAGCTTCGCGATCGGCGCGCGCATCGCCACCCAGGGCCAGGCGCCCGAGCATTGCGTCTACAGCCCCGATGGCGCGCTGCTGCTGACCAGCAACGAAGGCTCCGACGATCTGGACGTGATCGACCTGAAGGCGGGCAAGTCCACCGGCGTCATCGCCACCAGCGGCCATCCGCGCGGCATGGGCTTCGCCGCGGACGGCAATACCGTGTACGTGGCGCAGGAAACGGCCAATGCGGTCGATGTGATCGACCTGGTCGCGCGTCGGCGCGTGGCCAGCATCCCGGCCGGGCAGCGCACCGCCGGCATCGCCATTTCGCGCGACGGCCGCCGCGTCTACGCCTCCAACGGCGGCGCCGGCACGGTCAGCGTGATCGACACCGCGGCGCGCAGCACGCTGGCCGAGATCCCGGTCGGGCAGCGCCCATGGAATCCGGCGCTCAGCGCCAACGGCCGCAAGCTGTACGTGGCCAACGGCCGCTCCAACAGCGTGAGCGTCATCGACACGGCCAGCATGAAGGAGATCAAGCAGATCGCAGTGGGCGACATGCCCTGGGGTGTGGTCATCGCGCAGTGAGGCGAGGAGCGCATGCGGCACAGCGACAGGATGCGGGGAGAGGGGAATGAAGACGCGAGCCGCGGTCGCCTGGGCGGCGAATGAACCGCTGGCCATCGAGGACGTGGACCTGCAACCGCCCAAGGCCGGCGAAGTGCTGGTGCGCCTGGTCGCCAGCGGCGTGTGCCACAGCGACGCCAGCACCCTGTTTGGCGCCGATCCGGACGCCGCGTTCCCGGTGATCCTGGGCCAGGAAGGCGCCGGCGTGGTCGAGGAGGTCGGCATCGGCGTCAGCAGCGTGCGCCCCGGCGATCACGTGATCCCGCTGTACATGCCCGAATGCGGCGTGTGCAAGTTCTGCCGCTCCGGGCGCACCAACCTGTGCCAGGCGATCCGCGCCAGCCAGGACCGCGGGCTGATGCCCGACGGCAGCAGCCGCTTCTCGCTGCGCGGGCGGCCGATCCTGCACTACATGGGCACCAGCACCTTCGCCGAGTACACCGTGCTGCCGGAGATCGCGGTGGCCAAGATCCATCCCTCCGCGCCGCTGGACAAGGTGTGCCTGCTCGGCTGCACGGTCACCACCGGGATTGGCGCAGTGCTCAACACCGCGCGGGTGCGGCCCGGCGACAGCGTGGCGGTGTTCGGGCTCGGCGGCATCGGCCTGTCGGTGGTGCAGGGCGCGGTGATGGCGCGCGCCGGGCGCATCATCGTGGTCGACATCAACCGCGACAAGTTCGAACTGGCGCGCGCGCTGGGCGCCACCGACTGTCTGGACCCGAAGGACTTCGGCGCGCCGGTGCAGCAGGTGATCGTCGATCTCACCGACGGCGGCGCCGACCACAGCTTCGAGTGCGTCGGCGACGTGCGCGCGATGCGCGCGGCGCTGGAGTGCTGCCACAAGGGCTGGGGCGAAAGCATCATCCTCGGCGTGGCGCCGAGCGCGCAGGAAATCAGCACGCGGCCGCTGCAGCTGGTCACCGGCCGCGCCTGGCGCGGCAGCGCGTTCGGCGGGGTCAAGGGCCGCAGCGAACTGCCGGCCTACGCCGAGCGCTACCTGGCCGGCGAGATCCGCATCGACGAACTGATCAGCGAGACGCTGCCGCTGCAGGACATCAACCGCGCGTTCGATGCGATCCGCGCGGGCAGGGGCATCAAATCGGTCGTACTTTACTGACATCAAGGAGCACGCATGGTTAGCAGCAAAGGACGCGGTATCCGGCAGGCGCACGCGCACGCACTGGCCGCCGCCATCGTCATGGCCTTGGCCGCGGCGCCTGCAGGCGCGCAGACCACGGTCAATGCCGACGACGCGCAGATCACCGCGCTGGACCGGGTCGAGGTCACCGCCACGCCGATTCCCGGCACCCTGATCGATGCCGACCACCTGCCGTACACGATCCAGATCGCCAACGCCGACGACATCGCGCGCAGCCAGGCCGGCAACCTCACCGACTTCCTGCTGCGGCAGATGAACGGCGTGGACACCAACGAAGTCCAGGGCAGCCCGTTCCAGACCGATCTCACCTTCCGCGGCTTCCGCGCCTCGGCGCTGCCGGGCGCCTCGCAGGGCGTGTCGGTGTACCTGGACGGGGTGCGCATGAACGAGCCGTTCGCCGACATCGTCAGCTGGGACATGATGCCGGAGGCGGCGATCCGCAGCGTCGCGCTGATGCCCGGCTCCAACCCCTTGTTCGGCCCCAACACGCTCGGCGGCGCGCTGGCGTTCACCACCCAATCCGGCCTGACTGCGCCGGGCCTGCGCTCGGATCTGTCGTTCGGCAGCGGCGCGCGCAAGCGCCTGGACGCCTCCTATGGCTATGCCGGTCGCGATGGCCTGCATGCCTTCGTCGCGGTCACCGGCTTCGACGAGCACGGCTGGCGCGACGCCTCCGAAGGCCGCCTCGGCACCGTGTTCGGCAAAGTGGGCAAGCAAGGCGACAGCACCGACTGGGATGTGTCGCTGCTGCACGGGCACAGCCGCCTGATCGGCAATGGCCTGCTGCCCGGTAGCCGCTACAGCGACGACGGCATCGAGCCCGGCCTGTACGAAGCCGACCGCAACGCGGTCTACACCTCGCCGGACCTGACCCGCAACCGCAACACGCTGCTGACCGCGCAACTGGACCACCGCTTCGACGCGGCTACCGCGCTGCACCTGCTGGCCTATTACCGCGAAGGCCGCCGCGACACGGTCAACGGCGACATCAATGAGGACTACGAGGAATTCGTCGAGGATTGCGCCGACGGCTACGCCGCCGACGGCACGCCGCTGGACGATGATTGCACCGTGTCGCGCGCCGCTGCCGACGCCTTGCACAGCGGCGTGCTCAACACCACGCAGATGCGCCAGAGCGCCGAGGGCGTGGCGTTGAATGTCAGCCGCCAGGCCGGCGCGCATGCGCTCAGCCTCGGCGCCACCTACGACCGCAACCGGGTGCGCTACCGGCAATACGAACAGGAGGCGTTCGTGCAGGACGACCGTTCGGTGGTCGCCGATCCAGACGAAGACCGGGAGTTCTTTTCCGGCGTCAGCGGCCGCAGCAGCACGCTGGGCGTGTTCGCCGCCGACACCTGGGAAGTGAGCGAGGCCACCCACGTGACCGCCGCGCTGCGCTGGAACCGGGTCGAGGTCGGCAACGTGCTGTTCGCGTCTGAAGCCGCTTGTGTCTGGAGATTGCTCTACAGTTTGAGTGGAGAGCGATGTGCGGCACGCCGACAGGCCGTAGTGTTCAAGCACGTGTAGGAGCCAGGGCGGCCGCACATCGACCTCGTTGCCTAGCCCGAACAGTTGAACGAGCGTTCGCTCGAACTTCACAAGCGTGGGCAGCGACGAGGTGGCTCTCTCCTGTCCCCCAGTCTACCTAACGCTTATGCCTCTTTGGATCGGTATCGATGTGGCCAAGGACACCTTGGCCGTCCACGTGCTTCCCCTGGACCAGTTGCTGTCCTTTCCCAATACCGCCCAGGGCCACCAGCGCCTGTGCGACCACCTTGCCGGGCACTGCGTCGGCAACGCGCTGCTGGAGGCCACCGGCGGCTACGAACGGGCGGTGATGACGGCACTGGCCACGGCAGGGATCCCGGTGACCCGGATCAATCCGCGCCGGGCACGCGCTTTCGCCACGGCCTTGGGCACAACCGCCAAGACCGATCCGCTGGATGCGGCCTTGCTGGCGCGCATGGCTCACCTGGTGCAAGCGCCCGCGCCGGCTCCCGATCCCTTGCGTGAGCAACTGCGCATGCTGGTCCAGCGCCGCGAGCAACTGGTCCAGCAACGTGACGACGAGCGCCGTCGCTTGCATCAGGCGACCCTGGCCATGGTGCGCGCGTGCCTGATCGAGCAGATCGGCGACGTGCGCCGCCGTATCCAGCGGATGAACCAGGCGATCAAGCAGGTGCGGTGCCAGCTCGACGATGCGCTGGCGCACGCCCTGGGCACGGTCCCGGGCATCGGCGAGGTCACCACCGCCAGCCTGATGGCCTATCTGCCCGAACTGGGGACGCTGGATCGTCGCCAGATCGCGGCCCTGGTCGGCCTGGCTCCCTACAACGTGGACAGCGGGCAGCACTGCGGCAAACGCCGCATCCGCGGCGGGCGTGCCACGATCCGACGAGTGCTGTACATGGCCTGTTGGAGCGTTGTGCGCACTCAAGCCTCCTTCAAGGAGCGTTATCAACAGTTACGGGCACGCGGCAAGCCCGCCAAGGTCGCCATCACCGCATGCATGCGCGTGCTGCTTATCCGACTCAACGCCATGGCACGAGATCGCACACCATGGCGTGAGGTTATCGGATGAGAAGACAGTTGCTCCTACAGCAGCGGGCGGCGCGCGGCCAGTTGCGCGCATTGCGCGACCGCGGCGAACAGGCTGGACGGGTCGGCGCTGCCGCGCCCGGCCAGTTCCAGCGCGGTGCCGTGATCGACCGCCACGCGCGGGTAGGGCAGGCCCAGGGTCAGGTTCACCGCCTGCTCGAAGCCGCTGTACTTGAGCACCGGCAGGCCCTGGTCGTGGTACATCGCCAGCACCGTATCGACGCCGGCCAGTTTCTGCGGCAGGAACGCGGTGTCGGCCGGCAGCGGGCCGAGCAGGCGCATGCCTTCGCCGCGCAAGGCGTCGAGGACCGGTGCCATCATCTCGATTTCCTCGCGGCCCAGATGCCCGTCCTCGCCGGCATGCGGGTTCAGCCCGAGCACCGCGATGACCGGCGCGGCGATGCCGAAGTCGCTGCGCAACGCGGCGTGGACGATGCGCAGGCAGCGTTCCAGCAATGCCGGGGTCAGCGCATCGGCGACCGCGCGCAACGGCAGGTGGGTGGTGGCCAGGGCCACGCGCACGATGTCGTTGGCCAGCATCATCACCACCTCGCATCCGGCGTGGCGGGCGAGCAGTTCGGTGGTGCCGGTGTAGGCGATGCCGCCGGCGTTGATCGCCGCCTTGTGCACCGGGCCGGTGACCAGGCCGGCCAGTTCGCCGCGCAGGCAGGCGTCGGCGGCCTGGGTCAGTGCGCCGATCACCGCGGCGGCATTGGCCGGTTCGGTATGGCCGAAGCGGCTCGGCAGCGCGTTGCGGACCGGGCGCAGGCGCAGGTCGCCGGGTGCAAGGGCGGGGGCGGATTCGGGCAGCAGTTGCAATGGCAGCGACAGCGCGGCGGCGGCGGCGCGCAAGGTGTCGGGATCGGCGAAGGCCAGCAGTTGGCAGTCGCGTCGCGGCCGTTGCGCCAGCCGCACGCACAGTTCCGGGCCGATCCCGGCCGGCTCGCCCGGCACCAGCGCGAGCGAGGGCAGCACGGCTTACTTCTTGGCGGCGGCCGGTGCCGGGGTTGCCGCCGGCGCGGTGGCGTCGGCCGCAGGCGCAGCGGCGCTCTCGGCACCGCCGACGCGCAGGTTCACATAGGCTTCGCCGCGCATTTCCTGCAGGAAGCGGTTGTACTCTTCTTCCAGCTTGCGGCGGCCGATGGTCTCGCGGACCTGGGCGCGCTGGCTGTCGCTGGTCACGTCGGTCTGGCGCGTGGCCACGCGCTGCACGATGTGCCAGCCGGCCTCGGTGCGGAACGGCTGCGAGATCTGGTTGTCGCTCAGGCCTTCGATCTGGTGGCCGAAGTCCGGGCCGAACGCGTCGACCGGGAACCAGCCCAGGTCGCCGCCCTGGCCACGGCTGTTGGCGTCGTCGGACGACTCCTTGGCCACGGCCTGGAAGTCGGCACCGCCGGCGATGCGCGCGCGCAGGGTCTCGATCTTGGCCTTGGCGGCGGCGTCGGGCTGCGCTTCGTTGACCCGGATCAGGATGTGGCGGGCGTGGTACTCGGTAACCGTCTTCTTTTCCGGGTTGGCCGAGGCGTCGCGGATCTCGACCAGCTTCAGCAGCTGGAAGCCGCTGGGGCCGCGCAGCGGGCCGGCGACCTGGCCCGGCTTCATGTCGCGGATCAGCTGCGCGAAGGCGTTGGGGATCTCGTCCAGGCTGCGCCAGCCGAGGTCGCCGCCTTCCAGTGCGTTGGGGCTGTCGGAATAACGCACCGCGGCCGCGCTGAAATCGATCTCGCCCTTGTCGATCAGGGTCTTGACCCCGTCGATCTTGCCCTGCCCGGTCTTGATCTGGTCGGCGGTGGCGCCTTCCGGCAGGCCGACCAGGATGTGCGCCAGGTGGTACTGGGCGCCGGTGGTGGCCTGTTGCGCCAGCGCCGCGTCCACTTCGCTCTCGCTGACGTTGATGCGGCTCTGCGCGAAGCTCTGGCGCAGGCGCTGCACGGTGATCTCGTCGCGCACCGAGTTGCGGAAGTCGTCGAACGCCATGCCGTCGGCGGCGAGCTTCTTGCGCAGGCCGTCCACGTCGGTGCCGTTCTGCTGGGCGATGCTGCCGATGGCGCGGTTCAGTTCGTCGTCGCCGACGCGGATGCCGGTGCTGTTGGCGCGCGCCACCTGCAACTTGACCAGCACCAGGCGCTCGAGCACCTGGCGTTGCAGCACGTTGTCCGGCGGCAGCTGCGCTTCGCGGCCGGCATACTGCGCCTTCACGTTGCGAACGGCACGATCCAGTTCGCTCTGCAGCACGACATCCTCGTCGACGACCGCAGCGATGCGGTCCAGTGGTTGGGTTTGTTGCGCGGCAGCCGGAGCGGACACGCCGGCGATCGCCAGCAAGGTGACGAGGAACACAGAAAGGGTATTGGTCATGGAATCAGGTTCGGATCGTAAGCGTCCGGATCGGTCGTGGTGTTGCTGGGCGGGACCAAGTACAGGTCGTCGCGGTTGTAGCCGAGAATAGCACGGCGCAGAACGCGGTCCGTGTCCTGGCCAAGCGAGGAGAGTCCCTTCAGCACGAACTCGACCTGGAACGCGGTGTCCAGATCGCCTTCGCGGTTGCGCACATAGCGCCGCGCCAGTGCGCGCACGGCCAGGCAGCAGCTGTCCCATTGCACGCCGGCAATGATTTCCAGCGGCTTGCTGTCTTGCAGCGAGTAGTAGTGGCGGCCGACCAGGCTCCAGGTCGGGTTGATCGGGTATAGCACCGACACGTCGGTCTGCTCCAGCAGGTCGCGGCGGAAGCGGTAGCTGACGTTGATGATGCCGTCGCCCGGCAGCAGATAGCGGGTGCGGAAGCTGGCCAGGTCCTTGCGCCGGTACTTGGGATCCCACTGGTAGGTGGCGCCCATCGTCCAGCGGTCGTTGAGCATGTAGTTGGCGTCGGCGATCCATGCCGACTTGCCCTGCTGGATGCTGGTGTTGCTGCCGGGCAGGCTGACCAGGGAGTCGTTGAAATACAGGATCTGGCCGAGGCTGACCGACAGCTTTTCCTTGCCGTCGTCCTGGCGCAGCAGGCGCGAGCTCAGCGCCAGGGTCATCTGGTTGGCGTCGTTCTGGCGATCGGCACCGGTATAGCGCGAATCGCGGAACAGCTGGCCCCAGCTGAAGGTGAATTCGCGGGTGTCGAAGATCGGCAGGTCGTCCTGGTTGCGGTACGGCGTGTACAGATAGAACAGCCGCGGTTCCAGGGTCTGCAGGTAGCTGGTGTCGCCGAACTTGGCGTCGCGGTCGAAGTACAGGCCGGCATCGACGGTGGTAATCGGCAGGCTGCGCGTGGGCGAGGTATCGCCGCCCAGCGTCGCGGCCAGATCCTTGTCCAGCTGGTAGGTGGTGTAGCGCCAGGCCACGGTCGGCTTGAGGAACCAGGCGGCGCCGGCCAGCGGCATCGACAGATAGGGCTTGAGATCCAGGCGGGTGCCGCCGGGCTTGTCGGTGGTCACGCCGGTACGTTCGTAAGTGCCGTCCGTTCTTTTTTCATGCACGTCGTCGTGCACGAAGCGCACCGCTTCGCTGTACAGGCCGGCCTCGAAGTAGTTGCCGAAGGACTGGTCCCAGTTGAAGAAGGCGCGCGGCTGGCGGTTGTACGGCAGCGCGTCCTCGGTCAGGGTGTAGTCGGTCAGCTGCCAGCGATCGGCCATCAGGCCGGCGGTCCAGGTCTCGCCGGTGCCGTAGACGCCGACCGTGCTCTGCAGGTTGGACACCGAGTTGCCGAGCAGGCGGTTGGAGAAGTCCTCGGTGTAGCGCTCGTCGCTGACCCAGGCCACCGACGCGCGCGCCTGCCAGTGCGAATCCAGGTTGTGGTAACCCTGGTATTCGAACTTGCCGCGGTCCTTGTCGCGCAACCGGTCGTCCGGCATGTACGTTGACTGCAGTTCGCCCTTGCCGCCGTCGTACAGATAGCGGAATTCGCTGCCGAGCATGAAGCCGCGCGAGCTCATGTAGCGCGGATACAAGGTAGCGTCGTAGTTCGGCGCCAGGTTCAGGTAGTACGGCTGCATGTAGTCGAAGCCGTTGCGCCCGGACAGGCCGATGGCCGGGAACAGGAAGCCGCTGGTGCGTCGATCGTCGATCGGAAACTTGAACCAGGGCGCGTACAGGATCGGCACGTTGTAGATCTTCAGGACCGCGTTGCGCGCGGTGCCGAAACCCTCGTCGTTGTCGACATCGATCTCCGGCGCATGCAGCTCCCACACCACCTGCGACGGGTCGCAGGTGGTGTAGGTGGAGCGGTGCATCTGCCCGAGCGCGCCCTGCAGGTCGACCGAGTCGGCCTTGCCGTTGCCGCGGCGCTCGATCAGCTGGTAGCGGATGTTGGTGATCTTGTGGGTGTCGGTGTCCTGGTTGCCTTCGGCGCGGTCGGCGACCATGCGGATCGACGAATCCTGGTAGCGCACGTGCCCTTCGGCGATGTAATTGCCGGTTTCCGTATCCACGCGCAGGCTGTCGGTGCCCATGAACTGGTCGCCGCGCTTGAGCGCGACGTTGCCGTCGTAGTTGGGCAGCGTGGTGGTGCCGGACAGCTTGTCGCCAACGATATCGGTCGGCTGCTGGTCGCGGAGCGCGGCCATCTTCGGATCGACCTTGGGCGCATCGTCGAACTTGGGCAGCACGTCCGGGGTCGGGCACAGGCCCCAGTTGGGCGGCTTCTCGGCCGCCATCGCCGGCAGGCAGAGGGCGATACTGAACGGAAGGGGTAGCAGGCGGAGGGCTCGGCGCACGCGCGTCAGGTATCGGGCTAAAACGACCGCTAGCTTGCCCCATCCCATGCATGGGGGCAATGAAGGCGTCCCCGGGGCCGGGGACGGGGTTCATCCGTCCGGGCCGGCCTCAGCGCAGCGCGTCGACGTGGGCGACGCTGCATTCGCGCAGCGCCTGCAGGTCGTAGCCGCCCTCCAGCAGCGACACCACGCGGCCGCGCGCATGCCGTTGCGCCAGCGCGCGCAGCTCGACGGTGAGCCAGGCGAAGTCCTCGGTTTCCAGCATCAGGTCGGCCAGCGGGTCGCGCATGTGCGCGTCGAAACCGGCCGAGATCAGCAGCAGTTGCGGCTTGAACGCGTCCAGCAGCGGCAGCATCTGGTCGGCCCAGGTGTTGCGGAAGCGGAAGCCGCCGCTGCCCGGCGGCAACAGCGCGTTGTGCAGGTTGCCGACGCCGCGGTCGTGGACCCCGCCCGAGTTGGGGAACAGCCCGGACTGGTGGGTGCTGAGGTACTGCACCCGCGGGTCGCGCTCGAAGATGGCCTGGGTGCCGTTGCCGTGATGCACATCGAAATCGACGATGGCGATGCGTTCCAGGCCGTGCGTATCGCGGGCGTGGGCGGCGGCCACGGCCACGTTGTTGAACAGGCAAAAGCCCATCGCGGTGGCGGCGGTGGCGTGGTGGCCGGGCGGGCGTACCGCGCAGAAGGCGGTGTCGGTGGCGCCGTGCAGCACCGCGTCCACCGCGGCCAGGCCGGCGCCGGCGGCGCGCAGGGCTGCGGCGCGCGAGCCGGGCGAGATCACCGTGTCCACGTCGAGCATACGATGGCCGTCGATGTCGGCCAGCACGCTGTCGATCAGCTCGCGCTCGTGGACCCGGGCCAGGTCGCCGAGCTTGGCCAGCGGCGCCTCGCGCCATTCCAGGTCGGGAAAGGCCTCGCGCAGCGCCGTGGTGACGGCCTGCAGGCGTTCCGGCCGCTCCGGGTGTTCCGGCCCGGGTTCATGGCCCAGGCAGGCGGGATGGGTATAGATCAGCATGCCGGCCGTCCGCTGCGCGTGCTACCGCGGCCGCTCAGGCCTGGCGGCGGTCGTGGCGCCACAGCACTTCGCCCTGGCCATCGGCCCGGGCCAGCACCCGCGCCAGCACGAACAGCAGGTCGGACAGGCGGTTGAGGTAGCGGATCGCCTCCGGCCGTACCGCGTCCTGGCGCGACAGCGCCACCGTCTCGCGCTCGGCGCGGCGCACGATGGTGCGCGCCAGGTGGCAGCGCGCCGCGGCTTCGCCGCCGGCCGGCAGAATGAAGTCCTGCAGCGCGGGCAGGGTGTCGTTGTAGCGGTCCAGATGCTGCTCGAGCGCGTCGATGTCGGCGGCGTGGATCGCCGCATGGCCGGGGATGCACAGCTCCCCGCCAAGATCGAACAACTGGTGCTGGATCGCGGTCAGCAGGTGGCGCACGTCGTCGGCCAGCGCACAGGCCAGGACCACGCCGATCGCCGAATTGGCCTCGTCGACGGTGCCGTAGGCGGCCACCCGTGCCGAATCCTTGCCCACCCGGTTGCCGTCGCCCAGGCCGGTGCTGCCGTCGTCGCCGGTGCGGGTGTAGATCTTGGAGAGACGGTTGCCCATCGCCGGCTGCCAGGCCTTGGCTCAGTGGCCGGCCGGCTGGCCGCGCTGGCCCAGCCGCGCCAGCTGCTCGACACCGACCTGGATCGCCGCGGCCAGCGCGGTGTACAGCGCCGCGCTGCCCAGGTACGGCAGCAGCCAGTCGCTGTAGTTCTGCCACCAGCCGGCGAGGGTCGGGTTGGGCACGCTGCGGCTGACCCAGTAGAAGCTGCCCTGCGCGATCAAGTGGCACAGCGCCACCGCCACCAGCAGGCTGGCCGCGGTCAGGCCCAACGCGCGCCAGTCGGCGCCGTGGTAGCGCCCTGCCAGCCAGCTACCGCCGGCCCACAGCGCGAAGTAGGCCGGGAGCAGGCACCAGTACGCCGCCGACACGCAGTAGTGCTGCCAGAAGTCCAGGCCCTGGCCGCGGATCACCAGGTAATCGACCAGCACCGCCAGCCCCATCAGCAGCGGGAACGCCCAGCGGGTCCAGCTGCGCAGGTAGAAGCCGCCGATGAAGAACACCGCCCACGAGGCGTCCGGGATCGCGCCGAAGTGGTTGATGCGGGTCGCGGCCAGCAGCGCTGCCAGCAGGAGCAGGGCGGGGAGGCGGTGGCGGGAAGCGGTCATGGCGGGCGGGCACCGGTGCAGAGATGGCCGATTCTACTGGAAGCAAGGCGCCGCGGAGTGAGCCGGCCCGGCCCCCGGCGCGCGCCCGGGCCGACCACGCGCACGCGCGAACCGTGCAGTCCGATCACCGGCGATTCGGACACCGGTCGTATCATGGCCGGATGAGCAAACGACATGACGTAGTGATCGTCGGCGGCGGCCTGGTCGGCGCCAGCCTGGCCATCGCGCTGGACCGCCTGGGCGTGGACGTGGGCCTGGTCGAGGCCGCGCCGCCGGGCGCGCTGCCGCCGGTGTTCGACCAGCGCAATCTCAGCTTCGCCGCGGCCACGGTCAACGCGCTGGGCGCGCTGGGGGTGATGCAGCGGCTGCGCACGCCGACCGGACCGATCCGGCGCATCCATGTCAGCCGTGAAGGCGACTTCGGCCGGGTGCGGCTGGAGGCGGCCGACTATGGGCGCGAGGCGTTCGGGCAGGTGGTGGTGGCGCGCGATTTCGGCGAGGCGCTGGAAGCGCGGCTGGCCGAAGCGACTCACGTCAGCCGTTACCGGCCGGCGCAGTTCCTGGCGCTGGAGGCCGGCCAGGATGCGGCGCTGCGCGGCGTGCGCATCGCCCGGGACGGCGCGACCGAGGTGCTGCAGGCGCGCCTGCTGGTCGGCGCCGACGGCAGCGCCAGCGCGGTGCGCGGCGCGCTGGGCATCGATGCGGCCCGCCACGATTTCCAGCAGACCCTGTTCGTGGCGCGGGTGCGCGGCAGCCGCCAGCCCGACGGCACCGCCTACGAGCGGTTCCGCGACGACGGCCCGACCGCGCTGCTGCCGCGCGGCGACCGCCATTACGGCGCGATCCACGCGGTCGCCGCCGAACAGGCCGACGCGGTGGCTGCGCTCGACGAGGCCGCCTGGCTGCAGCGCCTGCAGGAGGCGCTGGGCTGGCGCGTCGGCCGCCTGCTGGGCAGCGGCGAGCGCAGCGCCTATCCGATCGTGCAGGTGCTGGCCGGGCGCCTGACCGACGCGCGTGCGGTGCTGCTCGGCAACGCCGCGCAGACCCTGCACCCGCTGGGTGCGCAGGGTTTCAACCTGGGCCTGCGCGATGCGCTGACCCTGGCCGAACTGATCGAGCGCGACCGTGCCGATCCGGGCGCGCCGGCGTTGCTGCAGCACTACGCGCAGCGCCGCGAGCAGGACCGGCAGCGCACGGTGACCTTCTCCGGCGGTCTGGCGCGGCTGACCGCCAATCCCGCGCCGCTGCTACGCCCGTTGCGCAGCCTGGGCTTGCTGGCGGCCGCGCAGGCCGCGCCGCTGCAGTCGTTCCTGGTCGGTGGCGCGATGGGCTTTCGCGGCGACGTGCCGCAGCTGTGCCGGGAGGCGACGGCATGAGCCGGCGCGGGGTGCTGGACGCGGTGGTGGTCGGCGGCGGCGTGGTCGGCGCGGCCTGCGCGTTGGCGCTGGCCGCCGAAGGCCTGGCGGTGGCCCTGGTCGAGGGCCGCGAGCCGCCGCGCTGGTCGCCGGCCGAGCCGGACCTGCGGGTGTACGCGTTCGCCCCGGACAATGCTGCGCTGCTGCAGGCGCTGGGCGTGTGGCCGCAGGTGCTGGCGCGGCGCGCCCAGGCCTACCGGCGCATGCGCGTGTGGGATGCCGGTGGCGGCGGCGAGCTGGACTTCGATGCCGATGCGCTGGGTCGCGATCAGCTGGGCTGGATCGTCGAGCATGCGTTGCTGGTCGAACAACTGTGGGCGGCGCTGCCGGCAGCCGGGGTGCAACTGCACTGTCCGGCGCGGGTGGATGCGTTGGAGGTGTCGGAAGAGCGCGTGCGCCTGCGCCTGGACGACGGCAGCCGGCTCGACGCGCGTCTGGCGATCGCCGCCGACGGCGCCGATTCCACGCTGCGCGGCCTGGCCGGGCTGGACGCTCCGGCGCACGACTACGGCCAACGCGGCGTGGTCGCCTTCGTGCACACCGAGGTGCCGCACCAGGACACCGCCTGGCAGCGCTTCCTGCCCGGCGGGCCGCTGGCGTTCCTGCCGTTCGCCGACGGCCGCAGTTCGATCGTGTGGACGCTGCCCGAGGCCGAGGCGGTGCGGGTGCTGGCGCTGGACGATGCGGCGTTCGGCGCCGAGCTGACCCAGGCCTTCGGTGCGCGGCTGGGCGCGGTGCGCGCGCTGTCGCCGCGGATCGGATTCCCGCTGCGCCGGCAACTGGTGGAGGACTACCATCGCGGCCGCCTGCTGGTGCTGGGCGATGCCGCGCACGTGGTGCATCCGCTGGCCGGGCAGGGCGTCAACCTCGGCCTGCGCGATGTCGCCGCGCTGGCCGCGCAGGTGCGCCAGGCGCAGGCGCGGCGGGTCGACTGGTCGGCGCCGCACCGGCTGGCGCGCTGGGCGCGCGGCCGCCGCAGCGACAATACCGTGGCCGCTTATGGGTTCGATGCGATCAACCGGCTGTTCTCCAACGACGACATGCACCTGACCCTGCTGCGCGGCCCGCTGCTGGGCCTGGCCGGCAGGCTGCCGCTGTTGATGCATGGGTTCTGGAAGCGCGCGTCGGGGGTGTAGCGATGCGGATGGCGCCAGCGGCGTGCGTCGTTCCAGCAAAGGCGTCAGTGCCGCCGCTGTCCGCTGCCGTCAGGTCCAGCGCTTCGCTCGTCGCGGCTGAAGCCGCTCCTACAGTGACTTGCGGCAAGTCTGCTGGGTGCACTGTGGGAGGGACTTCAGTCCCGACTGCGACCGGCGCCAGGAAGATCCGCCGCTGCGCTCGTCGCGGTTGAAGTTGCTCCCACCACAGTGACTTGCGGCAAGCCTGCTGGGTGCGCTTGCTGGATCAAGGCAATCCAGGACCGTTCCTGATGCGGTGCCGACCCGGCCGCGCTGCCTACCTGAGCCAACCGGCCAGCTGCTCGCGGCTCAGGCGTCCGCGGCGTTGCGGGTCCAGCGAATCGAATTCGTCGGCCAGCGCCGGGTTGGCCTGCGCTTCGCTGCGGCTGATGGAGCCGTCGTGGTCGCTGTCCAGCGCGTCGAAGTCGATGCGGTAGTTGCCGGCGACGTTGTCGGGCTGGACCGTGCGCACGGTGACCGGCGCCTGGCCATGGGGGACGTCGAGCCGCACCTGGTGGGTCACCTCGCCGCTGCTCAGCGGCTGCGCCAGGACCACGCTCGCCGGCATGTCGCGCAACGGCTCGGTGACCACGCTCGAGGTCGGGTTGAGGTTCTGCGCGGCGGCCGGGACGATGGCGGCGGCCAGCAGAACGGCGACGAGGGCTGAAAGGCAGTGCATGGACACGGCGGACTCCGATGGTTCGACTGATGGGACGGCGCGGCAGGTTCAGCCGGGGATGAACGGGAACGCCAGTTTCAGCAATCCCTTCAGCCCGCCCTCGGCGGTGCTGGCGATGGCCTTGGCGCCGAGGCTGTTGAGCGCGCGGCGCACATCTTCCCAGCGTAGCTTGGCCACGTCCTTCTTCAACAGTTCTGCCACTTCCTCGGCGGTCGGGGTGAGCTTCTGCAATTCGCGCATCACCTTCTCCGGCTCCGCTTGCAGGTAGTTCCAGCGCTCGGCGATCTTCAGCAAGGTGTCGAAGCGCACCGCGACCACGTCGCGATTGCGCTCGTACACCGGCATCGCGCCGACCTCGACGATGGCCTGCTCGAAGCGTTGCTGGTCGTCCGGATGCTCGATGCGGATCGCCAGGAAGCCTTCCTTCTTGCTGCGTTCGCTGACGTGCTTTGCCCCGGCGCGCAGGTTGTCTTCGGTGAGCACGCTGGCCACGATCCGCTCCAGCGCGGCATCGCCGTCTTCGGGCACCAGCGCGCGCCAGCGCGCATAGCCGTCGCGGCGCAGGCCCTTCACCTTGGCCGGGGTCACCCGCAGGCGCAGCGCCACCGCGTTGTTGGAATGGCTGCGCGAGATCGCGCCGTCGCGTTCCAGCAGCACGAAGATCAGCAATTCCAGGTCGCGCTTGGTCAGCGACTGGAAGCCCTGCAACAGGGTCAGGCGCAGGAATTCGTCGGCGAAGCCGGCCGGGTCTTTCAGTTCGATCGGCTGCATGTGCGCGGCTCTCCAGTCAGTGCAGGCAGGATGCCCGACCGCGATTGCGCGGACTGAGACGACGCTGCGATGCGTATCCCAGCCGCATTCTATGGCCTTCGGGTTGCCCTGTGCGGCCACCTCGGCGGCCCAGGCGAGCCGGTAACAAGACGCGGCCGCTGGCGGCGAAGACGGCAGGTGGGATGGGATGGCGCGATCCGGCGCGCCGCGGGACGGCCGGGTTGCCAGGCGCCGACGGCAGCGCGAGCGCGCTCACATCGCCGGGCCAGCGATGCGCTAAGGTTTTCGACACAGTGTGTCCGGCCATCAGGGAGATCCGCATGTCGCTGTCCTCGCCGAATCGTCGCCGTGTGCTGCTCGCCGGGTTGTCCGCGGCGGGGGCAGGCCTGTTGGCATCGCCGCTGTGGGCGGCCCCGCGCGGCAAGCCGAAGAAACCGCTGGGGGTGGCGCTGGTCGGGCTGGGCAGCTACGCCAGCGAGCGCCTGGCACCGGGCCTGGCGCTGACCAGGCACTGCCGGCTGGCCGGCATCGTCACCGGCTCGCCGCACAAGATTGTGCAGTGGCAATCGCGCTACCGCATTCCCGATCGCAACGTCTACGGCTACGACGATCTGGAGCGCATCGCCGACAACCCGGACATCGACGTGGTCTACGTGGTCACGCCGACCTATCTGCATGCGCCGCTGAGCCTGCGCGCGGCCGCCGCCGGCAAGCACGTGTGGTGCGAGAAGCCGATGGCGATGCATGCCGACGAGGTGCAGTCCATGATCGCCGCGTGCGCGCGCAACAAGGTGCGGCTGAGCATCGGCTACCGCATGCAGCACGAGCCGAACACGCGGCGGATCATCGCGCTGGCCGGCGAGCGCCCGTTCGGCGCGCTGCGCACGGTGCGCGCCGAGGCCGGCTACAACGGCTACGGCGACACCGATCCGGCGCAGCGGCCGTGGCGGCTGCGCGCGCAGTTCGGCGGCGGCGCGATGTACGACATGGGCGTGTATTCGCTCAACGCGGCGCGCTACACGGTCGGCGCCGAGCCGCTGGCGGTCAGCGCGACCCGTTCCACCGACCGGCCGGAGCTGTTCGACGAGGTCGACGAGCACATGCAGTTCAAGCTGGAATTCCCGCATGACGTGATCGCCGACGGCGCCACCAGCTTCGGCCGCAACATGAACCGACTGCGTGCCGAGTGCGAGCGCGGCTGGTACGAGCTGGCGCCGTTCCAGAGCTACGAGGGCATCCGCGGCCGTGCCAGCGACGGCCGCGTGTTCGAGGCGAAGGTGCGTCACCAGCAGGCGCTGCAGATGGACGAGGACGCGCTGGCGATCCTCAACCGCACGCCGATGCGCGCGCCAGGCGAGGAAGGCCTGCGCGACATGCGCGTGATCGATGCGATCTACCGTTCTGCGCGCGAGGGTGGCAAGCGGATCGTGCTGTAGCGGGTAAGGTGGTTCTGTGCCCGCGGTCGAGCGATGCCTGGGCGCTTTTCCTCGCGCTTGTTTCGATTTTCTGTAGGAGCGGCTTCAGCCGCGACAGGGCGTTACCGGCGAGATCCTGTCGCGGCTGAAGCCGCTCCTACAGGAGGCGCTGTTGGCGGGCGCAGTGGATGCCCGCAACTTCAGAGCGACATCGCCAGCACGGTGATCTCTTCGCGGTCGTGGTACAGCTGCTTGGCGCGGATCTGCAGCGGGCGCTCGGCGCGCTCGGCGAACAGGTCCAGGCACAGCTGGGTCTCGTCCCAGCGCTTCTTCATCGGCAGCTTGAGGTTGAAGATCGCGTGCCGGCACCAGCCTTCGCGGAACCAGGTGCCCATGCGCTCGGCGACGCGGCGCGGCTGCTCGACCATGTCGCAGACCATCCAGTCCAGCGCCTGCGGCGGCTTCCAGTGGAAGCCGTCGGCGCGCAGGTGATCGACCAGGCCGCTGTCGAGCACGTGCTGGCGCAGCGGGCCGTTGTCGACGCTGGTCACGTGCAGGTGCTGGCGGGTCAGTACCCAGCTCCAGCCGCCGGGCGCGGCGCCCAGGTCGGCGGCGCGCATGCCGGGCTTGAGCAGCGCCACGCGTTCCTCCGGCGCCAGCAGCGCCAGCAGCGCTTCTTCCAGTTTCAGCGCCGAGCGCGAAGGTGCCTCGGACAGCAGCTTCAGGCGCGGGATGCCCAGCGGCCACGGCGCGCTGTCGTCGCTGTCGGCGACGGCCAGCAAGGCGTGGGTGCCGGCGAGGAAGCACACATGCAGGCGCGGCAACTTCGGCTGCGGCTTGTCGCTGAGCAGGCCGGCCTTGCGCAGCGCCGGACGCAGCGCGTTGCCGAAACTGCGCGCCAGCCCGGACAGCTGCTTGCCTTCGTCCGAATCCGGGTGCTCGACCCACAGGTCGCCGAAGCGGCTGTGCCCGCTCAGCGCCTGCAGCATCGGTGCGATCCGGTCGGCCGGATTCAGCTCGCGCAGTTCGGCCAGCAGGCGCAGTTTCTGCCGCGCGAAGATCAGCCCGCGCCACGGCAGCGCGCGCGGCGGCAAGGCACTCTCGCAGACCAGCAGCGCGTAGCCGCTGTTGCGTTCGGTGCGTGCGTAGGCGGCCAGGTCGGCGCGCGCGGCACGATCGTTCAGTTCGGCCGCCAGTTCGGGCTCGAAGCCTTGCCGGCAATAGCACAGCAGGCCGTTCAGGGAGGACATGGAGGAAGCCTTCGCCGGGCGGCGGTCAGTAGCGGGGGCTGTCGAGTTCGCCATAGTGGCGCAACACCGCGCAGGCGGTGTCGCGGTGCAGGCCACGCACCACTTCGATGCCGCGGCGTTCCAGTTCGCCGATCCAGTCCGCCGGCAGCGGGCCTTCGTCGAACGGGGTCAGCGCCATCACGTCTTCGGCGCTGGCGCCGATCAGCAGCCGATCGATGCCGGCCCAGATGGTCGCGCCATAGCACTGGCAGCACGGTTGCGCCGAGGTCGCCAGGGTCACCGGCGCCAGGACAGCGTTCAGTCGCGGCGTCTGCAGGCGCTGTTGCGCGAGCATGTAGGCCATGTTCTCGGCGTGCGCCAGCGAGGTGGTCTGCGGCACCACCCGGTTCACCCCGACCGAGATGATGCGATGGTCCGGGCCGAACACCGCCGCGCCGAACGGGCCGCCGCTGCCGGCGTCCACGTTCAGTCGCGACAGTTCCACCGCCAGCGCCACCTTGTCGGCGTCGCCGGGATAGACCGCCTGCGGATCGACCGCATCGTGGATCCAGGCGGGCAGGGTGAGGTGGACTTGCGCGTAGAGCATCAGCGGACGGGTTCGGCAGGCTGGGGGGCGCGCAGTGTATCGGCTTGCACGCCCTTGGCGCTGCACTGCCCGGCCACGCACTGGCAACCGCCGATCGCGGGCGAGCCGCATACGCTCATGCGGCCGCTGGCCTGGCATTGCGCCATCACGCCGTGCGGATCGGTGGGGCTATCGCGGTTGACGCAGGCCGGCATCGCGCCGCAGCAGTTGCCGACGTCCTTGACCGCGCAGTCGGCGTCGCTGCGGCAGGTGGTGTCCACCTTCACCGGCAAACCGTGCGCGGCGGGCTTGGCGCCTTCGCTGCGTGCGCAGCCGCTGAAGACGAGGGTGCCGGCGAACAGGCACAGGCAGCACAGCAGCAGCGCGAGACGACTGGACATGGCGACCTTCCGTGCGAGAGACCGCGGCCATGGTAGCGCGCATGGCCGCGGCGCCGGCAACTCAGCGGCGGCCGACGATGATCCTGTCGGCGGTTTCCTGCTTGACCTGGATCGCGGTGCCGTCGATCGCCTGGTGGATCGCCTGGCGGATGCTGATCCGGCCCTTCACTGCCTTGACCTGCAGAGGCGACAGCGACAGATCGTCGTAGACGATGCCGCAGCCGGTGGCATGCGCCAGCTGCTGTGCGGTTTCGTCGAAGCGCGCGGCGGGCATGTCGTAGTCGTGGTCGGGCATGGCGTCGCACTTGCCGTTGGCCGCGGCCGTCGCGGCCGCCGGCGCGGGTGCCGCGACGGCCGCCTGGGACGGGGCGGAAGACGGCGCGTTGTGGCAACCGGCGAGCAGGACGAGCAGCGCAAGGCTGGTGCAGGAGGTGCGGAAAGCAGCGGACATGGAGAGATTTCCTTGCGCCGGAAAGTGGCGCTTGCAGTCTAGGCGCCACGCCTTAACCCAAGGTTGCATCCGCCTTGCGCAGCTGCGGGGGCGCATGCAGCCAGGCGCACCACAGCACGCCGGCAAGCAGGCAGGCGATCGCCAAGGCTTCCAGCGGCGTGGGCCAGCGCGCCTCCCACAGGAAACCGTAGAGCAGCGCGAACACGGTTTCGAACACGATCATCTGCCCGACCAGGGTCAGCGGCAGCAGCCGGCTGGCGCGGTTCCAGCAGGCGTTGCCGATCACCGAGGCGAACACGCCCAGCACGATCGCCACGCTCCAAAAGCGTGTCCACTGCGCTGCCGCGTGTGCGTGGTCGAACGCGAATGCGGGGATCGCCAGGGTCAGCGCCAGCGCGCTGGTGACCACGCCGGTGAGCAGCGACCAGTCGCGCCCGGAGATGTCGGGACGGCGCGTGAGCCAGCGCGCATTCTTGATCGAATATGCCGACCAGCACGCCAGTGCGCCGACCGCGCAGGCCAGCCCGGCCGTGCGCGTGCCCACGCTGGTCGGCGCGGGATGCGCGGTGTCCAGCGTCTGCGCCGCTACCAGCGCCACCCCGAGCACGCACAGCGCGCACGGCGCGGCCAGGCGGCGGAATTGCATCGCGCCGGCCGCGCGCGAACCGAGCAGCGTGACCACCGCCGGCAGCAGGCCGATGATCAAGGCGGTAGCCGCACCGCCGGCCCATTGCACGGCGCTGCCCAGCAACACGTAGTAGACGATGTTGCCGAGCAGGCTCAGCCGCAGCAGCGCCCACCATTCCGGCGCTCCGAGCGCACCGCTGGCGGCACGCCAGCGCGGCGCCAGCAGCAGCGCGGCGACCGTGCCGTAGGCCAGGTAGCGCGACACCGCCAGCTGCAACGGCGAGAACCCGGCGAGCAACTGCGGCGCCAGGAACACCAGTCCCCACAGCGCACCGGCCGCCATGCCGCTACCCACTCCCGCCCACAAACGCTTGCGCATGCCGTGTCCTGTTGCTTCGTTGCGTAGTGCGCCAGCATGGCCGTCGCTGCGCAGGCTCAGGGTGGGCGCGGGCGACATGGACGCTAGGCTAATGTGCCGCCGCTGCCGTTGGAAAGTGCGACGCTGGCAACTCCGGCGCCGAGGCGGCCGGAGCGGCACGGCATGCGCTCAGGCAGCGCCTGCCGGCAACCGTGTCCGTGGCGCGGCGGGTGGCGGCCGCGCGCCGGCGGCAAGCGGGAAACGGTCGGCGCGGCGCGATTGCGTCAGCCCGCGCCGTGGCTGCCGGTCCAGGTGTCGCGCAGGGTCACGCTGCGGTTGAACACCGGGGTGGCCGCGCTGTGGTCGTAGCGGTCGGCGACGAAGTAGCCGCTGCGCTCGAACTGGAACGCCTGCTCCGGCGCGGCTTGCGCGGCGGCCGGCTCCACGTAGCCGCGCACGCTGCGCTTGGACGCCGGGTTGAGATGATCGCGGTAGGTCTTGCCGTCGGATTCGTCGTCGGGCTTCTCCACCGAGAACAGGCGGTCGTACAGGCGGATTTCCGCCTCCAGCGCATGCGTCGCGCTGACCCAGTGGATGGTGCCCTTGACCTTGCGGTTGGCGCCTTCCATGCCGGGACGCGATTCCGGGTCCAGCCAGCCGCGCAGTTCGACGATCTCGCCGGCAGCGTTCTTGACCACCTCATCGACGCGGGCGATGCCGGCGCCGCGCAGGCGCACTTCGCCGCCCGGCACCAGCCGCTTCCAGCCCTTGGGCGGGACTTCAGCGAAATCCTCGCGCTCGATCCACAGCGCGCGCGAGAACGGCACCTCGCGCGTGCCGAAGCGCTCGTCCTTGGGATGGTTGGAGAACACCAGCGTCTCGCTGTGGCCTTCGGGCAGATTGCCCAGCACCAGCTTGAGCGGGTCGATCACCGCCATGCGCCGCGGCGCCGCCGCATCCAGGTCCTCGCGTAGGCAGCCTTCCAGCACCGAGAAGTCGATCACCGAGTCCTGCTTGCTGATGCCGACCCGGTCCACCAGCAGGCGCAGCGCCGCCGGCGTGTAGCCGCGCCGGCGCAGGCCCTGCAGGGTGTACATGCGCGGGTCGTCCCAGCCATCGACCAACTGCTCGGTCACCAGTTGGGTCAGCTTGCGCTTGCTCATCACCGTGTAGTTGATGTTCAGGCGCGAGAACTCGATCTGCCGCGGCTTGGCCGCTTCGCGCGGCAGGCCCTTGTCCAGCAGCGGCTGCAGCAGCTCGGGATGGCCGGCCAGATCGACCTTGTCCACGCACCAGTCGTACAGCGGGCGGTGGTCTTCGAATTCCAGCGTGCACAGCGAGTGGGTGATGCCTTCCACCGCGTCGCCCAGCGCGTGCGCGAAGTCGTACATCGGGTAGATCGGCCAGGCGTTGCCGGTGTTCTGGTGCTCGACGTGCTTGATCCGGTACAGCGCCGGGTCGCGCAGGTTGATGTTGCCGCTGGCCATGTCGATCCTGGCGCGCAGGGTGCGTGCGCCGTCGGGGAACTCGCCGGCGCGCATGCGCCGGAACAGGTCCAGGTTCTCTTCGACGCTGCGCGCGCGGTACGGCGAATTGCGGCCCGGCTCGGTCAGCGTGCCGCGGTATTCGCGCACCTGCTCGGCGCTCAGGTCGCAGACGAAGGCGTGGCCGTCGGCGATCAGCTTCTCCGCGGCCAGGTAGTACACCTCGAAGTAGTCCGAGGCGTGGCGCAGTTCGGCCCAGTCGAAGCCCAGCCAGCGTACGTCGTCCTGGATCGCGGCGACGAACTCGGGGTCTTCCTTGGCCGGATTGGTGTCGTCCAAGCGCAGGTTGCAGCGCCCGGCAAACTCGGCGGCGATGCCGAAATCCAGGCAGATCGCCTTGGCGTGGCCGATGTGCAGGTAGCCGTTGGGCTCGGGCGGGAAGCGGGTGCGGATGGCCGCGTGCTTGCCGCTGGCCAGGTCCTCGCGGACGATCTGGCGGATGAAGTCTTTCTTCTCGGCCGGGGCGGTGGCGTCGGTGGCGGGGGTCTCGGGCATGCGCGCTTCAGCAGATAAGTAAAGCGCAAGTTTAGCCGAGCTGGCCGCGGGCCGCGCCGCCGCGTACGCTGCGGATCCGTCCACCCCCGAGCATGCGCCATGCCGCTTCCCCGTCTGGTCATTGGCGACAAGAACCTGTCTTCGTGGTCGCTGCGGCCGTGGCTGCTGCTGCGGCACTTCGCGGTGCCGTTCGAAGAGGTACCGCTGGCGCTTGACACGCCCGCGTTCGCCGCGCGCATCGGCGCCTATTCGCCGACCGGGCGGGTGCCGGCGCTGTGGGACGGCGAACTGCAACTCTGGGATTCGCTGGCGATCTGCGAATACGCCAATGAGCGCTGGCTGGGCGGCCGCGGCTGGCCGGCGGCGCTGCAGGTGCGGGCGCAGGCGCGCGCGGCGGCGTGCGAGATGCATTCCGGGTTCCTGGCGTTGCGCCGGCAGTTGCCGATGCAGGCCTGCCGCCAGCCCGACGGCCAGCGCTGGGACGCCGAGGCGCAGGCCGATATCGCGCGCATCGTGCAGTTGTGGGCGACGCTGCGCGAGACCCATGGCGTCGGCGGCGCGTTCCTGTGCGGCGACTTCGGCATCGTCGATGCGATGTTTGCGCCGGTGGCGGTGCGCTTCGCCGGCTACGGGGTGGCCGTGCCGGCGCCGGCAGCGCAGTACATGGCGGCCCTGGAGGCCTTGCCGGCGATGCGCGAATGGCGCGCCGGCGCCGCCGCCGAAGTCGCGCTTGCCGAAGTCGCGGCGCGCGGCTGAGGGCGGGCCATGCAGATCGCCTATCGCGCCCAGCACCTGATCGATGCGCACCTGGCCAAGCACGCCCTGGAGGATGCCGGCATCACCGCGTTCGTGTTCGGCGAGGCGCTGCTCGGCGGCGCCGGCGAACTGCCGTTCGGCGTGGTGCAAGTGTGCGTGGCCGACGAACTGCTGGAAAAAGCGCAGGAAGTGCTGATGGCGCTGGGCCTGGGCGGGTGGGTGACGCGGGCGATGTAGGTGTGGGGCCGGGACTCGGGACTGGGGACTGGGGACTCGCAGTGAACGGCGAGCGCAAGGCTGCGACTGTCTGCGGAAAGAGAGTAAGCGCGGCGCTGGGCTTGTGCTGCGCGCCGCCGCCGCTCAGCCTTTTCCGAGTCCCGAGTCCCGAGTCCCGAGTCCCGGCTCCACCTCAACCTCTCCACCCAGGCGGCACCGCTTCCGGATCAGCCAGCGCGCGCAGGCGCTTGAACAGCACCGTGGTCTCGGCCACGTTCCAGACCCGCAGCGCCACTTCGAAGGTGTCCAGCGGCTTGGTCAGGAAGTCCTTGGCGCCCAGGCCGAGCGCGCGGTGGCGCGCGCTGCGGCTGGGGTCGGCGGTGAGCACGATCACCGGCAGGAAGCTGGACGCGCTCGCCAGCCGCGACAGCTGCTCCAGGATCGCGTAGCCGTCCAGCTCCGGCATCATCAGGTCGAGCAGGATCAGGTCCGGGGCGAACGCCGAGACCAGGCCCAGCACCCGTTGCGGATCGGTGGTCGCCACCACCTGCTGGAAGCCTTCGCGCTGCAGTAGGTCTTCGAGCAGGCGGACGTTGGCCGGTTCGTCGTCGACGATCAGGATGCGCGAGGCGAGGACATCGTTGCGGGTCATGCGAGGTGTCGGTCCAGAACGGTGAAGAATTCGGCCACGTCCAGCGGTTTGGTCAGGTAGGCGCGCACATTGTCGCCCTGCACCCGCGCCAGCGTGGCGGGCGTGGCATCGGCGCTGACCACCACCACCGGGATCGTTGCGGTGTGCGGCTGCGCGCGCAGTTGCCGCAGCAGGTCCTCGCCGTTGCCGTCGCTCAGGTGCAGGTCGAGCAGGATCAGGTCGGGGCGGGCCTGTTGCAACTGCGCGCGTGCCTGCGCCAGCGTCGCCGCCTCGTGCAGGCGCCAGCGCGGGCGGCGCTCGGCCAAGGTGCGGATCAGCGCCTGGTTGGAGGGATTGTCCTCGACGCTGAGCACGCTGCGCTGGCCATCGCCGGCCGCGGTCGCGGCGATGGCCGGATGCGCTGCCGGCACGTCGGCGGGCCGGTCCAGCGGCAGCGCGATCCCGAACCGCGAACCCTGCGGACTGCTGTCCACCGCGATGCGCCCGCCCATCGCCTCGGTCAGGCGCTTGCTCAACGCCAGGCCCAGGCCGGTGCCTTCGATCGCCGAGCGCTCCGCGCCGAGCCGCTCGAACGGCGTGAACAGGCGCTGCACCTGCTCGGCCGACAGGCCGTGGCCCTGGTCGTGCACGGCGATGCACAGGCACGCGTCCTGCTGCTCGGCACTCACCCACACCGCGCCGCCGGGGCGGTTGAACTTGATCGCGTTCGACAGCAGGTTGATCAGCACCTGGCGCAGACGCTGCGGATCGGCACGCACGGTCCAGGCGGGCGCGATCTGCAGCGGTTGCAGGACGATGCCGCGGGTGTTCGCCTCGGGCGCGACCAGGCCCAGCGCTTCCTCGATCGCCGCGCGCACCGGCACCGGCTGCGGGCTCAGGTCGAGCTGGTCGGACTCGATGCGGGCGATGTCCAGCAGCTCGGTGATCAGCCCGAGCAGGTGTCGCCCGGCGCCGAGGATGTGCTGCAGCTGGCCGCGCTGCGCCGCGCCGGGCAGGTCCATTTCCAGCACCTGCGCATAACCGAGGATGGCGTTGAGCGGGGTGCGCAGCTCGTGGCTGCTGCGCGACAGGAACTCGGTCTTGGCGCGGTTGGCGGCCTCGGCCTCGCGCCGCGCCGACTGCGCCTCGGCGGCACGCGCGGCGAGCAGGGTGCTGGCCTGGTCCAGGCGTTGCGCGACCTGGCCCAGTTCGTCGCCGGTACGCAGCTGCGGCGCCAGCGGCAGGCCTTCGCCCAGGCGGTCGGCATTGGCCGACAGCACGCGCAGCCGCCGCGACAGCGAGGAGGCGAACCAGGCCACCGCGAACACCGCGCCGAGTCCGCCCAGCATCGCCGCGCACAGGGTGATCAGCAGGTTGCGCTGGCGCAGCGCCTGCGCCTTGGCGGTGCGGATCTGTAGCTGCGCGGTCTCGTAATTGCGCAGCTCGCGCAGTTCGGCGCGCAGGATGTCGAGCTTGACCTTGCCTTCGCTGAGCTGGCGGATCTCTTCCTCGCGGCTCAGGTCCGGCGCCAGCAGCCGCCGCCAGCCCTGCATCTTCTCCGCGAACAGCGGCTGGATGCGGGCGAAGCGCTGCGCCTGGCGTGGATCGGTGATGCGTTGCGCCAGGCGCTGCACCACGGTCTGCAGGCGCGGTTCGGCGTCGCGGTACGGGGTCAGGAACGCGTCCTGCCGCACCAGCCGGTAGCCGCGCACGCCGGCCGCGGTTTCGGCCAGCAGCGCATGCGCCTCGTACAGGTCGCTGAGCACTTCCAGGGTCTGGCGCACGTCGTTCTCGGCGGCGACGTTCTGCCGTTCCACGCTGTAGATCGCCAGCAATGCCGCCAGCAGCAGCAACAGCGGCAGCGCGACCACCGCCAGGCTCTTGCGGGTCAGCGGCCAATCGTTCCAGCGCAGCGTCGCCGCGCTCACAGCGCCATCCCCGCCTGCACCGCATATACCGCCGCCTGGGTGCGATCGGACAGCTGCAGCTTCTGCAGGATGCGCTCCACATGGACCTTGGCGGTACCGGTGGAAATGCCCAGTTCCGCGCCCAGCCCGGCATTGGTCAGGCCGCGCGGCAGCAGCGCCAGCACCTGCCGTTCGCGCGCGCTGAGCGCGCCGAGCCGGTCCGGTGGCGCCGGCTTGCGGCGCCGCGGCGCGCGCGCCGGTTCGGCTACCGCCGGCGCCAGCAGCGCGGCGATGGTGGCGATCGCCTGCACGTCGCCCTGCGCCGGCACCATGCGCGCGTTCCAGCCCAGGCACAGCGTGCCGAGCGGGGTACCCAGCGCGGCGATCGGCACGCACAGCTCGGCCGCCTCGCCCGCGCGTGCGGCCAGGCGCCAGGACAGCGCCGGGCCGTCGGTGGCCACGCTGGCGCCGGGCGGCAGCGCATCGCCATGGCTGGCCAGCACCAGGCTGCGGCTGCCGCGCAGCGCCAGTACCGCGGCGTGCGGCGCATCCAGCAGCTCGCGCGCCAGACGCAGCGCGGCGGCTCCGGCCTGCTCGGCGCCCGCGGCGCGGGTCACCGCGTCGGCGGCGTCGGCCACCGCCTGCCAGCGCGCGCTATCGGCCGCTTCGCGACGCAGTTCCTGCCGCCATTGGCCTGCATTGAGCGGGGCTTGCATGCTGTTCTCCACTATGCCGATCGGCATATTCGAGGATATGCCGCCCAGCGGATTTTACGCAAGCCGCGGCTGCCAATACTGGCTTCGCCCCGAGACGGCATTCCCTCATCCACAGCGGAGATCCACCATGCGTCGCATCCTGTTCACTTTGGTCCTGAGCCTGTCCACCACCACCGCGCTGGCGGCCCCGGCGATGCACTACGACGCCCGGCCGTCGCTGCCGGCCGCGGGCGAGGAGCGCGAGATCGCCGGCCTGTTCGACCGCTGGAACGCGGCGCTGGCCACCGGCAACGCCGATCGCGTCGCCGACCTGTACGCCCGCGACGGCGTGCTGCTGCCGACCGTGTCCAACCAGGTCCGCGCCAGCCGCGCCGAGATCAAGGACTACTTCGACCACTTCCTGGCGGCCAAACCGCAGGGCGTCATCAACTACCGCCAGGTGCGACTGCTCGACGACGACAGCGCGGTCGATGCCGGCGTCTACACCTTCACCCTGAGCAATCCGGACGGCAGCACCCGCAAGGTGCAGGCGCGCTACACCTTCGTCTACGAGAAGCGCGACGGCCGCTGGCTGATCATCAACCACCACAGCTCGGCGATGCCGGAAGTGGCCAGCGCCGGCAGCAAGACCGCGGCGCATTGACCTGGCGGACGCCTGGCGCGGGTCGACAACGGCCCGCCGCCATGGCGCCGTGCGGCGTCGGCGTCCCCGGCGCTGCGCCACGCGCACCTTGAAAGCCGGCGCCGGCAGCGCCATCCAGGAGGCATCCCTTTCGATGCCAGGAGTCCGCGCCATGTTGGGAATCGGTGCCTTCAAGCAGCGCCTGCCGCGCCCGGGCGAAAGCCTGCCCGGCCGCGCGCAGCCGCTGCCGCTGCACAACCGCCATTTCGTCAACGGCCACCCGCTGCGCGACGCGTTCGCCGGCCTGCACCAGGTGCAGTTCGGGCTGGGCTGCTTCTGGGGCGCCGAGCGCACCTTCTGGTCGCTGCCGGGCGTGTTCAGCACCGCTGTAGGCTATGCGTGCGGGCAGACGCCCAACGCCACTTACGGTGAAGTGTGCTCCGGCCAGACCGGCCACACCGAGGCGGTACTCGTGGTGTTCGACCCGCAGGCGCTGAGTTTCGAGCAGGTGCTGCAGACCTTCTGGGAAAGCCACGATCCGACCCAGGGCATGCGCCAGGGCAACGACACCGGCACCCAGTACCGTTCGGCGATCTACTGCAGCACGCAGGCGCAATACGCTGCGGCGCTCGCCAGCCGCGACGCCTACCAGCAGCGCCTGCGCGCGGCCGGCTACGGCGAGATCACCACCGAAATCCTGTTCCCGGCGCCGCCGTTCTACTACGCCGAAGACGAACACCAGCAGTACCTGGCCAAGAACCCGGGCGGCTACTGCGGATTGGGCGGCACCGGGGTCAGCTGCCCGCTCGGCTTGGATGCCTGAACCGGTCGCGCAGCGCCCACGCGCTGCGCGGTCGTCTAGCGAGCCGGAAATCGGCGGCGCAGCGGACACCCGCATTGCCCATTCCCTCTTCCCGTTTCCCTAGTGCCTGCACCCAAAAAAGAGCGACGTCGCCGCCGCTCTCGGTCGCGCTGGTGCAGCGCTGTCGCTCAGGCGGCCAGCTTCTGCCGGATCGTGTCGCGCAGCGTCTGCAGGTCCTTGGCGAAGGTGTCGATGCCGCTGGCCAGTTTCTCGGTTGCCATCGGATCGGCGGCCAGGTCGGTGGCGAACTGCTGGGCATCGATCTGCGCGATCTGCGCGCCGTCGGCCTGGCCGGGCGAGAGCTTGCGCGGCAGCTCGCCATGGTCGGCGTCGAGTTTTTCCAGCAGCTCCGGCGAGATGGTCAGGCGGTCGCAGCCGGCCAGCGCCTCGATCTGCGCGGTGGAGCGGAACGAGGCGCCCATCACCACCGTCTGCGAACCGCGGCGCTTGAACTCGGCGTACACGCCGCGCACGAACTGCACGCCCGGGTCTTCGTCGATGCTGGACGGGGTCTGCCCGTTGGCCACGTACCAGTCCAGGATGCGGCCGACGAACGGCGAGATCAGGAACACGCCGGCCTCGGCGCAGGCCAGCGCCTGGGTGCGGTTGAAGATCAGCGTCAGGTTGCAGTCGATGCCGTCCTTCTGCAGCTGGCGCGCGGCCTCGATGCCTTCCCAGGTCGCGGCGACCTTGATCAGGATCTTGTCCTTGGACACGCCGCGCTCGGCGTACATGGCGATGAACTTGTGCGCCTTAGCGATGGTGGCGATGGTGTCGTGGGCCAGGTCGGCATCCACCTCGGTGGACACACGCCCGGGTACCAGCGCACTGAGCTTGCTGCCCACGCCGATGGTCAGGCGGTCGGCGATCTCGTCGACCAGGGCGGCGTGGTCGCCGTGCTGGCTGCGCGCCCAGGCCAGCGCCTCGTCGATCAACTCGGCGTAGACCGGCAGGTCCAGGGCTTTCTTCACCAGGGTCGGATTGGTAGTGCAATCGACCGGCTTGAGCCGTTTGATCGCATCGTAGTCGCCGGTATCGGCCACGACCACGGACAGGTCGCGCAGCTGGGCCAGCTTGGAAGGAGCGGAAGACATCATCGATAGCTCTCGGAACGAATGAAGTGAAGGGTAGCCCTGCGCACGTTAACGCGTTGCGCGCGCGGCGGCGTCCGCCGCCTGCACCGCGAGCACGCGCAGCCGCAGCGGGCGGCCGCCGGGGGCCTGCCATTCGATCGATTGGCCCACGGCCAGGCCCAGCAGGGCGCTGCCGACCGGCGCCAGTACCGAGACGCGGCCTTGCGCGGCATCGGCTTCGTGCGGATAGACCAGGGTCAGCTGGTGGCATTCGCCGTGCAGTTCGTCTTCGCATTCCACGTGCGAGTGCATGGCGACGATATCGGCGGGAATCTGTTCGGGCGCCACCACCGTGGCACGGCCGAGTTCTTCGGCCAGCGCGAGCGCGGCCGGGTGCTGCCGCAATGCGGGCGATTCGAGCAAGGCCTCCAGACGCGCCAGATCGTGGCTGGACACGATCAGCGACGGGGGCAGGCCGCTTTGCGGTTGCGAGGACATGGCAAACTCCTCAAGTCATGAAAAAGGCGGCGCTGCGAGGCGCCGCCCGGATGGCGCTGGCTGCTGCGTGGCATCGGCCGCAGGGCCGATGGCCGCGCTCAACCAGCAGTAGTGACGTGCGGCTGCGTGGGCAGCAGTTGCTCCAGCACCGCCAGCAGCAGCGGGCCGTCGAACAAGGCGGTGTAGCTGACGCTGACCTTGCTGCCGCCGCGCAACTGGAATTGCAGACGCGAGGTCCATGCCGACACGTCCATGCCGACGATGTCGTCGATGCGGATCTCGTTGTCGGCGAAGGCCAGACGCTCGCGGCTCAGCTGCACGGTTTCGATCGGGCCGCGGGTGAAACCCTTCATGTTGACCGCGAATTCGCGGCGGATCGCGCCGGCGGTGGTGACCATGCGGAAGCTCAGCGTCTGCCCGGCATCGAGCTTGGCCATCAGCACCGGCACGCGCGCCTGCAGGTAGCCGTGCATGAAGCGGTCGAGGAACGTGTAGTAGCCGCCGATGTTGCCGTTGGCCGCCTGCCACTGGTCCTGGCCTTCGCGCCGCCAGCCCAGGTTGACCGAGAGGCCGGCGCGGTAGAACTGGCAGGTCTCGACGATGTCGCGATACAGATAGGTGCCGTCGCTGCGCTCGGGAAACTGGCGCACGCCCAGCTCGCCCTGTTCCCAGCCGCCGCGGCGGATCGCCCAGCCCAGCAGGATGGTCAATACGCCGACCAGGGCCAGGCCGAGCATGATCCATTGCAGCGTCTGCGCCGCGTCCGGCGCGACCTTGTCGCGCACCACGAACAGCAGGACGCCGCAGGCCAGCAGCGCCACGCCGAACAGCATGACCAGGATCGACAGCGTCGCATTGTTGCGATGGCGGCCGAGCACGGTTCCGATAGATGTCATCCGCATTCCTTTACACAGGTAATGACGGGATTGTCGCACCGAGGACTGTAAACCGGGCGTCAGCGTCGCCCGTACGCCTTGCGCCAACGGCGCGGCGCTGTGCTCAGAGCGTCGCCACGCGCGGCAGCGCGGCGGCCACCGGAGCGGACGCGGTCGGTGCGGCCTTGGCCGACAGCAGCGCTTCGGGCAGCGCCTTGAACAGCGTCGCCAACTGCTCCAGGAAATCGCTCATCGCCGAGCTGCGGCGCCACAGCATCGCGATGCGTCGGCTTGGGCCGGAGGCATCGTCGAAGCGCAGCAGATGGATATTGGACGAGTTCGCCACCGGCGGCTGCACCGCCAGCAGGGGCAGCAAGGTCACGCCGACATTGGCGGCCACCATCTGCCGCAGCGTTTCCAGGCTGGTGGCCTGGAATTCGGCCTTTTCCAGCGCGCCGGACAAGTGGCACACGTCCAGCGCCTGCTCGCGCAGGCAATGGCCGTCCTCGAGCAACAGCAGCCGTTGCTGGTGCAGTTCGCTCATGCTCAACGAATCGCGCTGGGCCAGCGGATGACCATCCGGCACCGCCAGCACGAACGGTTCCTCGAACAGGAATTCGGTATGCAACTGATCGTCGTGCAGCGGCAGCGCGAGCAGCGCCGCATCCAGCCTGCCTTCGCGCAGCCGGGTCAGCAGCACGTCGCTCTTTTCCTCGATCAGCAGCAGTTCCAGTTGCGGGAAGCGCTCGCGGATGCCAGGGATCACGTGCGGCAGCAGGTACGGGCCCAGCGTCGGGAAGATGCCCAGGCGCACCGTGCCGGCTTCCGGGTCCTGGCTGCGCCGCGCCGCTTCCTTCATCTGCTCGATCTCGGCGACGATGCCGCGCGCGCGGCTGGCCGCCTCGCGCCCGGCCGGGGTCAGCATGACCTTGCGCGGCGCGCGCTCGACCAGCGGCACGCCCAGTTCGTCCTCCAGCTTCTTGATCTGCGTGGACAGCGTCGGCTGGCTGACGAAACAGGCCGCCGCGGCACGCCCGAAATGCTTGTGATCGGCCAGCGCCACCAGGTATTTCAGATCACGCAGGTTCATCGGCAGGTTCCTTGGCGGGGCGGGCTGTGCTGGGAACAGCATAGACCCCGCGCCGGGTCGCGGCGCGGGGTCTATGCGGCGTGACCGGGTCAGGCGGCTTCGGCGACCGCGCTGCTGACCGGCGCGCTGCTGCGGATCAGGTGGTCGAACGCGCTCAGCGCCGCCTTGGAGCCTTCGCCCATGGCGATGATGATCTGCTTGTACGGCACCGTGGTGGCGTCGCCGGCGGCGAACACGCCGGGCAGCGAGGTCTGGCCGCGATCGTCGACCACGATCTCGCCGCGCGGCGACAGCGCCACCGTGCCCTGCAGCCACTCGGTGTTGGGCAGCAGGCCGATCTGCACGAAGATGCCTTCCAGCGCCACGCGGTGGACGTCGCCGCCGACGCGGTCCTTGTAGACCAGCCCGGTGACCTTGCTGCCGTCGCCGATCACCTCGGTGCTCTGCGCGTTGACGATGATGTCCACGTTGCCCAGGCTGCGCAGCTTGCGCTGCAGGACTTCGTCGGCGCGCAGCTTGGCGTCGAACTCGACCAGGGTGACGTGGCTGACGATGCCGGCCAGGTCGATCGCCGCTTCCACGCCGGAATTGCCGCCGCCGATCACCGCCACGCGCTTGCCCTTGAACAGCGGGCCGTCGCAATGCGGGCAATAGGCCACGCCCTTGTTGCGGTACTGGTCCTCGCCGGGCACGTTCATCTGCCGCCAGCGCGCGCCGGTGGACAGGATCACGCTGCGGCTCTTCAGCGACGCGCCGTTGGCCAGCCTGATCTCGACCAGGCCGTCGGCGCCGGCTGGAATCAGTTGCTCGGCGCGCTGCAGGTTCATGATGTCCACGTCGTACTGGCGCACGTGCTGCTCCAGCGCCGCGGCCATCTTCGGGCCTTCGGTCTCCTGCACCGAAATGAAGTTCTCGATCGCCATCGTGTCCAGCACCTGGCCCCCGAAACGCTCGGCCGCCACGCCGGTGCGGATGCCTTTGCGCGCGGCATAGATCGCCGCCGCCGCGCCGGCCGGGCCGCCGCCGATCACCAGCACGTCGAACGGCGCCTTGGCGGCGATGCTGGCCGCATCGCGCTTGGCCGCGCCGGTGTCGAGCTTGGCCACGATCTGCTCCAGGCTCATGCGGCCCTGGTCGAACACTTCGCCGTTGAGGTATACGGTGGGCACCGACATGATCTGCCGCGCCTCGACCTCGTCCTGGAACAGCGCGCCGTCGATCGCCACGTGCCGGATGTTCGGGTTCAGCACCGCGGCCAGGTTCAGCGCCTGCACCACGTCCGGGCAGTTCTGGCAGGACAGCGAAAAATAGGTTTCGAACACGTACTCGCCGGGCAGGTTGCACACTTGCTCGATGACCTCGGCGGTGGCCTTGGACGGATGCCCGCCGACCTGCAGCAGCGCCAGCACCAGCGAGGTGAACTCGTGGCCCAGCGGTAGCCCGGCGAAGCGCAGGTGGATGTCGTGGCCGGGGCTGCCCAGCGCGAACGACGGCGTGCGCTCGGCGCTGTCGCGGTGCACGTCCAGGCTGATCTGGTCCGACAGCAGCACCAGGTCTTCGAGCAGGTCGAGCATCTCGCGCGACTTGGCGCCGTCGTCCACCGATGCGGTGATGTGGATGGGCCGAACGACCCGCTCCAGGTAAGCCTTCAACTGGGTTTTCAGATCGGCATCCAACATGGCGGACTCCTGACGATGGGCAAAGCGCGGGGAAGGCGTTGCTGCCGCAGGGGCAGACCGCCGTAAGAATTGGGAGGAGGGGTGAACCGCAGCCGGCGCGCGCTGCCGGTGGCTGGCGTAAGGCGGGCGTACCGGCCGCGACGCGGGCTGCGGTTCACCCCCACCCCCGCCGAAGCGGCGGAGATGGGAGTGGGGCGCGGCTTAGATCTTGCCGACCAGATCCAGCGACGGCTTCAGGGTCTTTTCGCCTTCCTTCCACTTGGCCGGGCACACTTCGCCCGGATGCGAGGCGACGAACTGCGCGGCCTTGAGCTTGCGCAGGGTCTCGGTGACGTCGCGGGCGATCGCGTTGTCGTGGATTTCCAGCGTCTTGATCACGCCTTCCGGGTTGATCACGAAGGTGCCGCGCAGGGCCAGGCCTTCCTCGTCGATGTGCACGCCGAACGCGCGGGTCAGCTGGTGGGTCGGGTCGCCGACCAGCGGGAACTGCGCCTTGCCGACGGCCGGCGAGGTCTCGTGCCACACCTTGTGCGAGAAATGGGTGTCGGTGGTGACGATGTAGACCTCGGCGCCGATCTTCTGGAACTCGGCGTAGTTGTCGGCGGCGTCTTCCACTTCGGTGGGGCAGTTGAAGGTGAAGGCGGCCGGCATGAAGATCAGCACCGACCACTTGCCCTTCAGGTCCGCGTCGGTGACTTCGATGAATTCGCCGCTCTTGTAAGCGTTGGCCTTGAACGGCGGGACCTGGGTGTTGATCAAAGACATGGAGTTTCCTCGTGGTTGCGAAGGGGAACGGGGGATAGAACGAGGCTCATCATAGGAGGGTGCGATAGATATCTCAAATCGATTGATGGAATTGAATAGATAGGTTTTTCCTATCACTCTTCAAGCCTGGCTCTTTGCTGCGCTGCGGGGGAGCACGCAGTCCCCACGTTCTACCACGTTGGCTTTTCCGCACCGCTGCGGCATCGTGACGCCGATGAACGCCCCCACCCCCGAGTCCCTGCTGCGCGCGGCCTGCGCGCAGATCGACCGTGCCGATGCCGAAGCCTTGCTGATCCACGCCCTGCGGCGCGACCGCGCCTGGCTGTTCGCGCACGCCCGCGATCCGCTGCCCGTGGATGCCGCCGAGCGCTTTGACGTCCTGCTGGCGCGGCGCGCGCAGGGCGAGCCGGTGGCCTATCTGACCGGCCGCCGCGGTTTCTGGACCCTGGACCTGGCGGTCGGCCCGGCCACGCTGATCCCGCGCGCGGACACCGAGCGCCTGGTGGAGCTGGCATTGGAGCGGCTGGACGCGGCGCCGGGCCGCCGCGTCGCCGACCTGGGCACCGGCAGCGGCGCGATCGCGCTGGCGCTGGCCAGCGAACGGCCGCAGGCGCAGGTGCTGGCCACCGACCTCAGCGAGGCGGCGCTGGCAGTGGCGCAAGCCAATGCGCGCACGCACGGCTTGCACAACGTCGCTTTCGCCCATGGTCCCTGGCTGGCGCCGCTGGCCGGGCAGCGCTTCGACCTGATCGCCAGCAACCCGCCGTACATCGCCGCCGGCGACCCGCACCTGGCGCAGGGCGACCTGCGCTACGAACCGGCCAGCGCACTGGCGTCCGGCGCCGATGGGCTGGACGACATCCGGGTGATCGTCGCCGGCGCATCGGCGCATCTGCAGCCGGGCGGCTGGCTGCTGCTGGAGCACGGCTGGGAGCAGGGCGCGGCGGTGCGTGCGCTGCTGGCCGATGCCGGCTTCGATGCCGTGGCGACCCACCAGGACCTGGAAGCGCGCGACCGGGTGACGCTGGGGCGCTGGCCGGTTGCTTGATCTCGGGTCGCTGCCCTATCTTCGCTGCCAGATATAGGCGCCGAAAAGCATGGGGGCATAGCGCGGTATCCCGGATGGCACCGGTGGCATGCACGCAAGCCGCGTAGCTGCCGATTTATGTGTCACATACAGCCGGACACGCTTTGATGAACGGCGCGAAACGTGCTTGCGCGTCCCTGTCCTCCCTCGTAGTCTCAACGAGAGCCTAAAGAACGCGGCAAGAAATGCTCCCCAGCAGGCCTTGTGCGGAGCCATTGCGCCTCACCATCGCGTTTGGATGCGTGTGCCACAAGTGTTCGTATTTGAATAATCTGATCTTGCTAAGGACGCGTCACGTGAATGATCTTCACCCTCCGAAAGTGCCGCAAAAGTTGCTGGATATCCTCAAGGACTATCCTGCGCTCGTTGACCGGCTTCAGTATCGACTGAATAGCGTTTTACAGCAGCCTTCAAAGATGACGCCTCCGTTCGAATTGGCGATATGGCTGCTGGAGGACGAACTGGGCTCCTTCATATCGGAAGCCCGTAAGGAGCTTGAAATTGCCAGGGTGAGTGGCGATCCGGTATCGATTGAAAATGCCAGGAAGAAAGATTTCGCTGTTGGGTACGCGCGTTTGAATATGGGTGGGATGGCTGATTTGCGCGCCTATTTCGAAGAAAATCGGGGGCGACTGTGAGTAACCAGAAGCTTCCAGATGATGAGCATCAAAGAGTGTTCAATGAAGAAATTATTCCCAAGAGCGGATTCTTGGAGAAGTCTTCCTTCGAGTCTCCCAAGGCTGTCATCTTGGCGGGCCAGCCGGGGGCTGGCAAAGGAACCCTCGCCAGGATGGCAGAAGTGGAGCTCAGTGGAGGTGTGATCAAGGTTGATCCAGATGAGTTGCGTGAATTTCATCCTCAAGTAGAAAAATTCCGTGCCGAACACCCCTACACATGGTCGAGCCAAACCCACGCTGATGCTGGCGGATGGGCGCAAGAGCTGCTGGATGCAGCCGTGGAAGGCAAGAAGAATGTGATCTTCGATACGACGCTCAGCAATGGCGAATGGAGCGTAGATCTGATCAAGAAATTGCAGGCGCGTGGCTATGGCGTGGAAATAAGGGCGATGGCGGCTCACAAGCTGGAAAGCGAGCATGGAGTCGATGAACGATTCTCAAGATCGCTGGATCAACGTGGCTACGGCCGCTACGTGCCCGAAGCTGCACGCGATGCCATCTACGACAAACTACCCGCTAGCCTGGATATAGTTCAGCAACAGACTACGGCGCCGATCCGCATCTTCAACCGGGAAGGCATGGAACTCTACGATAGTCGCCACGATTCGCGCGCGGCTGGACAGGCACTTCACGATGGGCGCGAGATACGCTTGAAGGACCCGGCTGTCACTCGAGGCTTAAATGAAGGTTGGCAGGCGCAACGCAGGTGGCATGGTGCGCTCCCCGAGAACCTGTCCCGCAATGAGAAAGTCGTACCTGAGATCGCTGCGCACGTGCTGCACGAGCGCGCCGAAGGTCGTGTGGTCGAGGGTGTGGAACGGCAGGCCGCCACGGCGCATACCGCCGATTTCAACGTGCGCGTCAAACCGGTAGCGATACGCGGGCTGGGCATGGCCGGCGCCGCGGCGACGGTCTACGACGCGGCGGAGACCGCGCGCACTGCCGGTCAGTTGCATGCGCAGGGCAACGACGTGGGGGCGCAGGCGCAACTGCTGCAGTTCGGTGCGCGCAACGTCGGTGGCTGGGCGGGCGGGGTGGTCGGGGCGGAGATCGGCGCGCTGGCCGGCGTGGAAACCGGGCCGGGGCTGGTGCTCACTGGTCTGGCCGGCGGCGTGCTGGGCGCGATGGGCAGCAACGAGGCGGTGCAATGGCTGGAGCAGCGCCGCATCAACAACCAGACCGATCGCAACGGGGTGGCCTGGCGCTTCGACCCCGCGGCGCCCGACAAGGGCTGGACCCGAGAAGTGGTGGACGCCTTCGGCGACCATGGCCTCTCCGTTACCCACACACAAACTGCCCCGCCGCAGGTGGCCGATGAGCTGAACTACAAGGCGGCCAGTCGCGCCGTGCAACTGCGCCTGGCGACCCCGGACGTGCCGGTCGATCCTTACCGCATCCCGGCCGACGCCAACGATACCCGCAGCCTGCGCGACAGCGCCTGGGAGCGGGATGCGCATAGCGGGCAATGGACCCGGCAGGTGAGCGATGGCCTGCTCGAGCGCAATGTCATGCACCGCCATCGCGAGTCCGCCACGCCGGACAAGGCGGCCGCATTGGAGGCGTATGCGCGGTCGGTAATGGCCTACAACGCGGCGCGGACTCCGGCGGCGATCGCGGCAGGCTATGCCGAACAACATGCGCAGGCCGGATGGGACCGCTACGGCCCGGTCCCCGAGGCAGTGAACCATGCGCGCACCGCCCAGGGAACGCTGCCTGCCTCGGATGGAGAGCTCTATACGCGCACCGCGGATGGCGCGTGGACCCGTCAGGGCTGGTTCGGCCCAAGTCAGGCGCAGGGCAACCTGCGTGAGGAACTGGAACAGACTTACCCGCTGGTGAAGGCGCTGGCATCCGGGCAAGTGCGCGAGCAGGCGCAGGAACAGGAACCGGCGCAAACGCGCGCCGTTCCGGCGGCCGCGTCGTTGCCGGCGGACGCATCGCACGCTGCCCAGCCTGAGCACGACGCAGTCCGTACTGCCCCTACTGCAGCGCAGCGACCTGCGGATCTGCGCGATCCGGCGCATCCCGGCCACCCCGAGTTCTCGAAGACCTTGCGCGAAGTGCACTACATGGAAGCCGGGCAAGGCATCGCCTCCGGTCCACATAGCGAGAAGGTGGCGGCTGCGCTGCTGGTGCAGGGCGAGCGCGAGGGACTGCGCATCACCAAAGTGGCGATGGGGCCGGATGGTCAGGTGCAAGGGCTGCAGCGTTTCAGTGCCTTCGATCCGCCGAAAACGGTGCAGGTCGATCCACGCCAGGCGCAATCGCTGGAGATGCACGACTACGCCAGCCAGTGGGCGCAGCTGCGTTCGCCGCACCTTGTCGGCCAGGCGGCGCCGGCAGAACCTACGGCCGAGCAGGCACACAGCATTGCCGCACTGTCGGCGGCGGATCAGGCGATGTTCGCGCGGATCCGCCAGGACGTGCCGGCGCATATCGGCGACGCGCATGTGGCGCAGGCGATGCTCGCTGCCAAGCAGGCTGGGATCGCCGATGCAGGCAAGATCGATCGGGTGCTGATGGCCGGGGACGCCATGTGGGTGGCTGGCACGACGCCAGGGGTGCGTACCTCGATGGATGTGTCGCAGCAGGCCGCGCCGATGCAGGAAACAGTGCAGCAGGTGCAGTTGCTCAATCAACAGCGCGAGCAGCAATTGGCGCTGGAGGCGCAGCAACGGCAGCAGGAAGGGCCTGGCGGCAGGGGCGGGCCGATCATGGGGTAGCCTCGCAGACGTCATCGGTGCGGCTGCTTTGCGGCGTTTGCTGCGGGTAGCGCCGCCAACACGCCATCCGCGGGTAAAATCCAGTTTTCAGGCAGGAACCGCCATGCGCACGCTATATCCCGAGATCGTACCGTTCGACAGTGGCATGCTGCCGGTGGACGCGCGCCACACGCTGTACTACGAACAGTGCGGCAACCCGCAGGGCAAGCCGGTGGTGCTGTTGCACGGCGGGCCGGGCGGCGGCTGCAATGCCAAGATGCGCCGCTTCCACGATCCGGCCAAGTACCGCATCGTGCTGTTTGACCAGCGCGGCTCCGGCCGCTCCACGCCGCACGCGGACCTGGTCGACAACACCACCTGGGATCTGGTGGCCGATATCGAGACGCTGCGCGAAACGCTCGGCATCGCGCGTTGGCAGGTGTTCGGCGGCAGCTGGGGGTCGACCCTGGCGCTGGCCTATGCGCAGACCCATCCGCAGCGCGTCACCGAGCTGGTGCTGCGCGGCATCTTCCTGCTGCGCCGCTGGGAACTGGAGTGGTTCTACCAGGAAGGCGCCAGCCGCCTGTTCCCCGATGCCTGGGAACATTACGTTGCGGCAATTCCACAGGTGGAGCGCGCCGACCTGATCTCCGCATTCCATCGCCGCCTCACCAGCGACGACCAGGCCACGCGCCTGGCTGCGGCGCGCGCGTGGAGCGTGTGGGAGGGCGCCACCAGCTTCCTGCACGTGGATGCGGATTTCGTCGACGGCCATGAGGACGCGCAGTTCGCGCTGGCGTTCGCGCGCATCGAGAACCACTACTTCGTCAACGGCGGCTTCTTCGAGGTGGAAGACCAGTTGCTGCGCGACGCGGGGAAGATCGCCGATATTCCCGGCGTGATCGTGCAGGGCCGTTACGACGTGGTGTGTCCGGCGCAGAGCGCCTGGGAGCTGCACAAGGCCTGGCCGAAGGCGACGCTGCAGATCACCCCCAGCGCCGGCCATTCCGCGTTCGAGGCGGAAAACGTCGACGCTCTGGTGCGCGCCACCGACGCCTTCGCCTGAGCTGGGCATGGCGTGCGCCGCCGTCCGCGGCGCACGCCCACGCAGTGCGCTGCCGCCTTACATCCTGCGGGACCATTACCGCTTTTCGCGGCAGGTGCGCCCCAGGTGCGGGCGAGGGGGGCGCTGAGTCCTGGAAGTGCGCTGCAGTCGGGACGGAAGTCCCTTCCACAATGGGCCGGAGCGTCCATCGCCTCGCCGAATGTTCCCGCGGCATCAGACCTGGAGGGCTTGGGGACTAGCGCTCGCGACCGACTCCCGCTCCCGCGAGCGCCCCCAGCTGCAACCAAGCCACGCTAGAGATAAAGCCCTTCGGTGTGCAGCGCGGCGGCGCCGGTGCCGACGCCGCTGGCGGCGGCAGGACGCGGATCCAGGCGCGCCTGGTCGGTCTCGTCGGTCCATACCACGAACGATTCCAGCGTGTTGTAGCCGAAGGTGTTGCTGATCGCCACGTCGGCGGCGTCGCGGCCGCGCGCGATCAGCACCCGGCCGATGCGCGGCAGGTTGTGGCGCGCGTCGAAGGTGTACCACTGGCCGTCCAGGAACGCCTCGAACCAGCCGGAGAAGTCCATCGGCGCCGCCGAGGCGGGCACGCCGATGTCGCCCAGGTAGCCGGTGCAATAGCGCGCCGGGATGTTCATGCAGCGGCACAGCGCGATCGCCGAGTGGGCGAAGTCGCGGCACACGCCGCGGCCTTCCTGCAGTGCCTGCGCCGCGCTCTTGGTCGGGCGCGCGTGCTCGTAGCCGAATTGGATCTGCGCATGCACGTAGTCGCAGATCGCCTGCACCCGCGCCCAGCCGGTCGGCGCGCTGCCGAACAGGTCCCAGGCCATGCCGCTGAGCAGGTCGGTCTCGCAATAGCGGCTGCCGAGCAGGTACATCAACGTGTCCTCCGGCAGCTCCTGCACCGGCGTCTGCGGCGCGTCGTAGCGATATTGGTCGGGCAGGCCGCTGTCGCGCACCACCGCGTCGGCGCGCAGGGTCAGCACGCCGGCCGGGGCGAGCATGCGCGTGCAGCTGTTGCCGTACTGGTCGCGGTAGCCGCGCAGCGGGATCGCCGGCTCGGTCTGCAGCGCGGTGGCCACGACGATGTCGGTGCGGCGGCTGTCGTGGATGTCGAGCATGGCCAGCACCGGGGTGGGCTGCAGGAAGCGATAGCGGATCTCGTAGCCGAGGCGGATGAGCATGGGGGAGGCTCCGGTGGATAAGGCTAGGGCGTTGAACGGACGGCGATGATCGAGAGTGCGCAGCCTGCGCTCAGCCCGATGTGAAGCCAGCTTGCAACCGATTCAGCATGCTGAGCAAGCGCTGCGCCCATTGCCGCTGTCCTGCGGGGTCGGCGATCAGGTCCTGGCGGATCTCCAGTTCCACGTGCGCCAGGCCGCGCGCCTCGGCATGCACCGGGATCGCGTAGTCGGTGGCGTCGCTGACCGAATACGGCTGGTTGTCGCCGACCACCAGCCCCGGTTCGGCGCACAGTTCGGCCAGCAGCGCCTGCGCGAAACGGGCATCGCGCTGATACAGCACGCCGGCATGCCAGGGCCGCGACTCGCCGGCCATCGACGGGGTGAAGCTGTGCATGGCGATCAGGATGGTGGCCAGGCCGGCGTCGCGGCGCCGGTCCAGTTCCGCGGCGATGCGCGCGTGGTAGGGAACGAAGATCGCCGCGGCGCGCGCCGCGCGCGCCGCGGCGTCCAGCCCCAGGTTGCCCGGCACCACGGTGCCGTCGCTGCGCTCGGCGATCGAACCCGGCGCCGCCAGCGGCCGGTTGCAGTCGATCACCAGCCGCGAATAGGTCTGCTCGATCGCGAACGCATCCAGCGCCTGCGCCAGTGCGCGGGTGACCCCGGCGATGCCGATGTCCCAGCCGATGTGCCGGTCCAGTTCGTGCTGCGGCAGGCCGAGGCCGGCCAGCGCCTGCGGCACCTGCTGTCCGGCGTGGTCGGCGATCAGCAGGTAGGGCGAGCGGCCCTGCGCCTGGTGCACGCGGTAGGGCGGCGGATCGCCGGCACCGAGCAGGGGCGGGCCGGCGTCCGCGCGCGCAATCGGCTCAACCACGCGGGGTGCCGTCCAGCCGGTGCTCGATCATCCACAGCCCGGCCCACAGCTTGGCGTCCAGCTCGTAGCCTTCGCCCATCTTCTGCACCAGCCAGGCCGCGGCGCGGGCGCGCGGCACCGCGTGCACGGTGATGTCCTCGCTGGCGTCGCCGCCGCCGTCGCCGACCTTGTGCAGGCCGCTGGCACGCACGAAGGCGACCTTTTCGTTGCTGGCGCCGGAGGAGGTCGGGCCGATCATCAGCACTTCGGCGTGGTCGGCGGTCCAGCCGGTCTCTTCCTCCAGTTCGCGCACCGCCGACAGCTCGATCGATTCGCCGGCGTCGATGTCGCCGACCAGTCCGGCCGGCATCTCGATGGTGCGCGCCTGCAGCGGCACGCGGAACTGCTCGACGAACAGCACCTCGTCGTCCGGGGTCACCGCGACGATGATCGCGGCCAGGCCGCCGGCATGCACGCGTTCGGAATACTCCCAGGTACCGCGCACCACCATGCGCTGGTATTTGCCTTCGTAGACGATGCGGGGCGGGGAATCGGGGCGGGTCATGGGCGGCGTTCGCTCGGTTCGGAAGAGGATAGCGCGGCCGCGGCAGCGCGCGGCCCGGCTGTGCCTCAGTGTAGTGGCATCGGTGTCGCGGCGATGCGTGCGGCGTGCGTGCGGCGATGCCGTGCTCAGCGCAGCGTGGCGTCCAGCCCCGCCGCCTGCAGCAAGCGGCGCCGGGTCAGCGGGCCGAAGCGCAGCGCTTCGCACAGGCCGTGCAGCATGTCGGCGTCGGCCTGGCCGCGGGCGAAGCCGGGCGCGGCCGAATCCAGCGGCGCATCCAGCGCGATGGTGGCCAGTTGCCGCCACAGCAGCGCGTGCTCGCGCTGCTCGCGCAGGCGCACCGCCATCTGCGCGGCGCCGCGCAGGCGCAGGAACGCCACTTCGTCGATTCGCGCCAGCAGCGTGTCCAGGTCGCCGAAATGCGCCAGCAGGATCGCCGCCGATTTGGCGCCGATGCCGGTGACGCCGGGAATGTTGTCGATCGCATCGCCGGTCAGCGCCAGGTAGTCGGCGATCTGCTGCGCGTGCACGCCGTGCCGCGCCTTCACTCCGGCCGCGCCCCAGCGCTGGCCGCGCGCGTAGTCCCACTGTTCGTCGCCGTCGAGCAGCAGCAGTTGCGACAGGTCCTTGTCGGCGGACACGACCACGCCGTGGAAGCCGGCGCCGCGCATGCTGTGCAGCGCGCTGCCGATCAGGTCGTCGGCCTCGTAGTCGTGGTGCGCCAGCACGCCCAGGCCGAGCGCGGCGCACAGCGCCTTGCAGTGCGCGAATTGCCGGCGCAGCGCATCCGGTGCCGGCGCGCGGTTGGCCTTGTAGGCCGGATACAGGCGATTGCGGAAGCAGCTGTCCAGCGCTTCGTCGAAGGCGATGGCGATGTGTTGCGGGCGCTCGCGTTCGAGCAGGTCGAGCAGGAAGCGGGCGAAGCCGTGCACCGCGTTGGTCGGCCAACCCTGCGCGTCCTGGAACTCGTCCGGGATCGAATGCCAGGCGCGGAACACGTACAGGCTGGCGTCGATCAGGTACAGCGGCCGCGTCGGCGGCGCCGCGTTCACGGGATCCAGTCGCTGAGCAGCTGCTGCGGATCGGGGCGCTCGCGCTCCGGCACCTGCATGCGCGGCGTGCCGATATGGATGAAACCGGCGATACGCTCGTTCTCGGCCAGGCCCAGCCGCGCCGCCACCGCCTCGTCGTAAGCCATCCAGGCGGTCAGCCACTGCGCGCCGAAGCCATGCGCCTGCGCCGCCTGCAGCAGCGCGAAGCAGACCGAACCGGCGCTCAGCCATTGCTCGATCTCCGGCACTTTCGCCTCGCGTTGCAGCCGCGCGATCACCACGATCGCCAGCGGCGCATGCGCGAAGCGTTCGCGATCCTTCTCCACCGCGGCGGGCGGCGCGCCCGGGTCGAGCTGCAGGGTGCGTTCGGCGAGGAAATCGCCCAGCGCCAGGCGCGCCTGGCCGGCGATGCGCAGGAACCGGAACGGCACCAGCTTGCCGTGATCGGGCACGCGCACCGCCGAGCGCAGCATCGCCAGCAGGGTGGCTTCGTCGGGTCCCGGCTCGCCCAATTGCTTGGACGGCACCGAGCGGCGCTCATCCAGCGCTTGCAGCGAGTGAAGTGTGCGCATAGTCTCGATTCCGTGGGGTGGGCGCAGAATTATAGTCGCGCGCCCAACAGCGGCAGCGGATGCCGCGGTTATACGGAGAGCCAAGCTTCATCCATGATCTGCCGCTAACGTCCGAATTGATGTCGGTCTCACTTGCGCTTGCGTATCACGCCGCCATGATAATCGCCGGATATGCCGAGGAGCTGCTGCCCAGCCGCCACTCGGACCTGCTCGACCAGGTCCGGGACGTGGTGTCGGTGCCGCTTGCACAGGCGTTCGGCGAGGTGCTGGACGTGCTCGCCGATGCGCTGTTGCGCCTGGCCGAGCGCGCCGGGGCGATGCAGAACGACTATTTCGAGGCGATCCAGCTGCTGCGGCAGCAGCGCGAGCCGATCGCCGCGCGCTTCCGCGGCCACCTGGCGCAGGCCTGGCAGGCGCTGGAGGCCGGCCGCCCGCTATCGGTGGAGCACACCCTGGCGCGCGCGCGCGGCGACCTCAGCCTGGTTTCCGCGCAGGAACTGGACGTGCGCCTGGCAGTGCGCAACCTGGCCGGCGCGATCCAGCACCGCTGGCGCCCGGAGCTGATGCGGCTCAACCGCTTCCTCGGCTTCATCGCCGGCGGCCAGCGCATCGATGCCGACAACAACCCGTTCGGTCCCGAACACGTCGGCGCCGCGGTCTATGCGGCGCTGCACGGCCTGGTACTGGCGCCGCAGGTGCAGTTGGCGATCGTCAGGATCTGCGAGCAGCAATTGCAGGAACGGGTCGGCGAGCTGTACGCCCGGCTGGAGCAGCGCCTGGACCAGGTCGCGCGTGCGCGTTCGCTGCCGCCCGCGCGCGCGCGCCGCCGCGCCATCCCGCGCAACGGCGCCAGCGGCGAGGACGCGGCGCCGGACTGGATCAGCCGCTTCTTCGAGACCTGGCCTGCCGCCGCGCCGCTGTCGGCCGCGCCGCGCCACGCCGCGCGCGCGCTGGACGCGCATGCGCGCGACGACCAGGCGGTCTTGCCGCCGGCACTGCGCGCCCTGCTGCACGAGGCGCAGCCGGCCACGGCGGATGCCGCGGACGACGCGCGCCGCAGCCTGTCGCCGCGCGAACTGCTGTCGGTGCTGTCGCTGCTGCAGACCACGCCGCTGGCCGGCTTCGCCGCGATCTGCGAACACGGCGGACCGCTGGCGCAGGGCCTGCGCCGGCAGCTGGTGGCAATCGGTGCGGCGCTGGGGCTGGATCCGGCCGCCACCCGCCTGGAGCCGGCCGATGCGGACACCCTGGACCTGGTCGGGTTGCTGTTCGAGGTCATGCTCGACGAATGCGTGCTGCAGCCGGCGCAACGCGAACTGCTCGGGCAGATGTTGGTGCCGCTGGCCAAGGTGGCGCTGATCGACGGCCGCCTGTTCGTGCGCGATGGGCATCCGGCGCGGCGTCTGCTCAACCTGCTGGCCGATGCCTGCGACGGCAACGCCGGCGACAGCGCGATCGAGCAGGTGCTGCTGGCGCAGGCGCAGGACGTGGTGGAGCGGGTGGTGCGCGATTTCGACGAGCACCTGGCGGTATTCCTGACCCTGGAGGCGGAATTCGGTAGCGCCTATGAGCAGTACCGGCGCAGGGTGGAGATCGCCGAGCGCCGCGCGGCCGAACTGCAGCGCGCCGAGGAGCGCCGCGACAAGGCGCGGGACCTGGCCGCGCAGGCCGTGGACGAGCGCCTGCAGCGCGGCGCGGACGGCAGCGTGCTGCCGGCGCCGGTCGAGACCTTCCTGCGTCAGCCCTGGTGCCAGTACCTGCAGCAATCGGCGTTGCGCGACCATGGCCATGGCGTGGCGGTGAGCGCGGCGCTGGCGCTTGGCGACGCGGTGCTGGCGCAATGCCGCCAGGCGCAGACCGGCGGCGCCGTGCCGGCAGGCGGCTGGCTGCAGCCGCAGTGCGCCGAGTTGCTGCGGTTGTGGACCAGCGTCGGTCTGGATGCGGCCGCCGCCGACGCCGCGTGGCTGGGCCTGCACGCGGCCCTGGACGATCTGGCGCATGCGCGCCCGCTGCAGGCCGCGACGCCCGCGCCCGTGGCCCTCGCCGCCGCCGTCGCGCCCGAGGGGGCGACGGCCGAGCCGGTGCTGGCGCTGCCGGAGCCGGCGCAGGCCTCCGATGTCGACCACCGTACTGCCGAGTATTTCCGCACCCTGGCGATGGGTACCTGGCTGGATTTCGTCGATCGCGAAGGGCGCGTGCAACCGGGCAAGCTGTCCTGGGTCAGCCCGATCTCCTCGCGGTTGATGTTCGTCAACCGCCGCGGCGGCCGCCTGTGCGTGGCCTCGCCGGAAGCGCTGGCGATGATGGTGCAGCTGGATCGCCTGCGCCTGCACCGCGACGACGATGCGTTCTACAGCGCCATGCAGGGGGCGGTGGACCGCCTGCAGCGGGTCGCGGTCGCGGCCTGAATCCGCGGCGCCAGGGGCGGGTTCGCGTCGCGCTGCAGCCGGCGTTGTGCAAGGACCGCCTAGGATGAGGGTAGAGGTCACGCCCCGGAGTTTGAAATGCTAAGCGCATCACGGTTGATGTTCAGGTACCTTGCCTACCATGCACAAGCGGAAACAGGGGCCGTGTCCGTTCGACTTCCTTTTACTCTTTTTCTTGCGCCGGTCCCGGCGCGGAGCCTTTGCGCATGAGTTTCAGCCCCAGCTCGCCGCACGCACATCCCGCGCGCGACCCGCATCTGTTGATGCAGGCGCGCGAGGGCATGCTGCCGGTGCTGGGGCAGGCGTTCGCCGCCGCACTGGCGCATTTCGACGACGTGCTGTTCGACCGCGCCGAAAGCGCCGGCGCCTCGCAACTGCTGTTTCTGGATGGCATGCGCGAACTGCGCCGCCGCCGCGACGAGATCGCCGCGCGCTTCCGTGCGCAGCTGGACCAGGCCTGGCAGGCGCTGGACGCCGGCACGCCGCTGTCGGCCGAAGTGGCGCTGGCCGGCTACGGCCAGGGCCTGAGCCTGGTGTCGGAAAGCGAACTGGAATCGCGGCTGGCGGTGCGCAACCTGGCCAGCGTGCTGCTGCGCGAATGGAAGTCGGTGCTCAACCGCATCGACCGCCGCCTGGGCTGGATCGCCGGCGGCCTGGAACTGGACGCCGACACCAATCCGGTCGGCCCCGAACACATCGGCGTCGCGGTGCATGCCGCCTTCTCCACCAGCGACCTGGCCCCGGAGGTGCGGCTGGTGCTGATCAAGCTGTGCGAGCGCGATCTCACCGCCGGCATCGGCAGGCTCTACCAGGAGTTGGACGACAGCCTGGCGCGGGCCGGCGTGATGCCGGAGATCTCGCGGCCCCGGCCGCCACCGCCGCCGCCGCGGCGTGCGCCCGCTCCGGAAGAACGCCAGGCGCGCGGCGACGCGGCCGGTGTCGGCGAGGACCGCGGCGCTGCCGCCGAGACCGGCGAGTACGACGACCACCACGCGCCGGCCTGGGCCAGCCGCTTCGTCGACCGTTGGGCGCAGAGCCGCAGCCACCCGCAGTCCGCCGAGACCGGCGCCAGCCAGCAGGGCATGTTGCTGGAAGCGCTGCACGAACTGCTGCAGCAGACCCGCAGCGCGCGCGAGAACGCCACCGCCGCGGCCAGCGCCGCGGTCGGCCAGCAGCGTTCGCTGAGCCAGCGCGAGATGATCTCGGTGCTGTCGCTGCTGCAGGCCACGCCCAGCGCCACGCTGCGCGCGGCGATCGGCGACGACGGCGAATCGCTGGCGCAGCGGCTCAAGAGCGAGGTGCTGTCCAACGCCACCCAGTTCGGCGTGGACCCCACGCATGCGCGGCTGGATCCGGTCGACGAGGATGCGATCGACCTGGTCGGCATGCTGTTCGACGTGATGCTCGACGAACGCGACCTGGAAGGGCGCTCGCGCGAGATGATCGAACGCCTGGTGGTGCCGTTCGTCAAGGTCGCGCTGCTGGACCGGCGCATGTTCGTGCAGAAGACCCATCCGGCGCGGCGCCTGCTCAACGCGCTGGCCGAGGCCTGCGAAGGCAATACCGGCGAAAGCCCGGCCGAGCGCGTGCTGATGGGCAAGGTGGAGGAGATCATCGAGCGGCTGGTCGCCGATTTCAATGAGAACCTGGCGATCTTCCTGACCCTGGAAGAGGAGTTCCGCGATTTCCTGGCCCAGCACCGGCGCCGCATCGAAATCGCCGAGCGCCGCGCCGCCGAGACCCAGCGCGGCCAGGAAAAGCTGGAACTGGCCCGGCAGCGCGCCGAGGCCGAGCTGCAGCTGCGGCTGCAGGGCGTGCCGTTGCCGCAGGCGCTGGACGATTTCCTGCGCCAGCCGTGGCAGCACCACCTGACCATGGCGGTGCTGCGCGAGGGCGAGGACGGCGCCGGCGTGCGCGATGCGCTGGCGCTGGCCGACGGCCTGCTCGAGGAAGCGGCCGAGGCGCGGCGGCATATCGTCGGCAAGCCCTGGCTGCAGGCTTGGCAGGGGCCGTTGCACAAGGTCTTCGCCAGCGTCGGCCTGCATGCGGAGGCGGCTGCTGCGGCGATCAATGCGCTGCACGACACGCTGCAGGCCGTGGCCGAACTGCGACCGGAACTGGAGCGCCCGCTGCCGGAGTTGCCGCAGGTGGCGCTGCCGCAGCCGCCGCTGCAGGAGGCGCAGCCGGTGGAGGTCACCGCGGCGGAAACGACCGAGGACTACGACAACGCCGACGCCGACCGGTTCCGCGCGATGCCGATCGGCACCTGGCTGGATTTCATCGATCGCGACGGCAAGGTGCAGACCGGCAAGCTGTCGTGGGTGAGCCCGATCTCGGCGCGGCTGCTGTTCGTCAACCGCCGCGGCGTGCGCTTCTGCGTGGTCTCGCCGGAGGAACTGGCGGTGATGGTGCGGCTGGGCCGGCTGCGCAGCCACATCAACGACGGCGCCTTCGACAGCGCGATGCAGGGCGTCATCGACCGGCTCGATCCGCAGAGCACGACCTTGCATTGAGGGCCGTTGGCGCGAGGCGGATGGATTCTGTCTCGCCGCCTTCCCGGGCTCCGCGAGAGCTGTTACTGCCTTTGTAGGAGCAGCTTCAGCCGCGACAGGCACTGTCGGTAAAGCGTCGCGGCTGAAGCCGCTCCTACAAACAGCTGTCCACTAACCGTTCCCCCCCCGGCGCTGCCAGCGCCGCGCGGACCCTGTAGCATCGGCGCCGACTAGGGCGGGCAACGCACGGGGAATCGCATGGCAGTGCAGGTGCTGGTGGTGAAGGAAACGGCGCACGGCGAACGCCGTGTGGCGGCGACGCCGGAGACGGTGAAGAAGCTAGTCGCGCTCGGTGCGCAGGTGTATGTCGAACCCGACGCCGGCGTGTCCGCCGGCTTCGTCGATGCGGCCTATCTCGCCGCCGGCGCGCAACTCGCCGATGCCGCGACCCCGGCGCAGGCCGATCTGGTGCTGTGCGTGCAGCCGCTGCCGGTCGCCGCGCTGCACCAGCTCAAGCCCGCCGCGGGCGTGGTCGGGATCCTGCAGCCGCAGGCCGATCCGGCGCGCGCCGAGGCGATGCAGGCGCGGCAATTGGTCGTCTTCCCGCTGGAACGGCTGCCGCGCACCACCCGCGCCCAGGCGATGGACGTGCTCAGCTCGCAGGCCGGCATGGCTGGCTACAAGGCCACCCTGATCGCCGCGCAGCTGGCGCCGCGTTTCTTCCCGATGCTGACCACCGCCGCCGGCACCATCCGCCCGTCCAAGGTGCTGATCGTCGGCGCCGGCGTGGCCGGCCTGCAGGCCATCGCCACCGCCAGGCGTCTGGGCGCGCAGGTCGAAGGCTTCGACGTGCGCCCGGAAACGCGCGAGCAGATCGAATCGCTGGGCGGCAAGTTCCTCGACCTGGGGGTCAGCGCCGCGGGCGAGGGCGGCTATGCGCGGCAGCTGACCGAGGAGGAGCGCGCCGAGCAGCAACGGCGCCTGGCCGAGCACCTGAAGGGCATCGACGTGGTGGTCTGCACCGCCGCGGTGCCGGGGCGGCCGGCGCCGAAGATCCTCAGCGCGGCGATGGTCGAGGGCATGCAGCCTGGCAGCGTGGTGGTGGACCTGGCCGCCGAGACCGGCGGCAACTGCGAACTGACCCGCCCCGGCGAAACCATCGCGCACGCCGGCGTGGCCGTCGCCGGCCCGCTCGACCTGGCCAGCATGGGCGCGCTGCACGCCAGCGAGATGTATGCGCGCAACGTCTACAACTTCGTCGCGCTGTTCCTGAAGGACGGCGCGATCGGCTACGACTGGGACGACGAACTGCTGGCCAAGACGCGCTGGACCGGCTGAGCGGTCGCTCGGCGCGCTCGGCCGCGGGCCACGCCTGCCACGGTGGCCGGCACCGACGCCGCGATGCGACAGTTGCTGGCGGCGCCAGAGCGTTTTCTCCCAACATTTCCCGCATCGTGCCGGCCCTAATCGGGTCCGCAAGCTGCAGGCGGCGGGCGACCTGTGGGAGCCAACTGTGGGAGCGACTTCAGTCGCGACGCGCTCTACCGGTAACGCCCGTCGCGACTGAAGTCGCTCCCACAACAGGCAGCCGGCTGCCAATCCGCGAGCCAAGCCTCCAGGGCGACGCGCCTGCGCATTTTCGATCCGGGCGATGGCGCGATATCGCCTCGCGGGTTTATGGCGGCCGATGCGATCGGCGACAGCCCTTGTTCGCGCGTCGCCCTCGTCACGATCGATGCCCAGATCACCCCGCGGCCGCGGCGACAGCCTGTAAACAGCTTCGAAAAACCCTGCAGCCGCCTTGGCGCGCCTCTCCGGCGCTCATTTGGAATCCGGCGCTGGCGGGGTGTCCGCGCCAGCATTGGCCTTGATCCAGGCGTCGCGCTGCGGCGGGGTCATCGCTTCCCAGCGCTCGCGCAGCGCCTTGCGCTGCTCCGGCGGCAAGGCGCGCAGGCGTTCGAACAGCACGCGCGCCTCTTCGCGTTGCTGCGGACTCATGTCTTCGTAGCGGCGCGCGCCCTTGCGTGCGCGTTCGCGCTGTTCCGGGGTCATGCTCTGCCAGCGCTGCGCATGCTCGAGCATCCTGCGTCGCTGCTGCGGCGCATCGTTCCAGCGCTGGCGCATCGGCGCGATCAGCAGCTCGCGCTGCTGTGCGCTCAGGTGCTCCCAGTCCGGCAGCGGCGGGCCCGCATCGGTGTCGGCACCTGACGACGGCGACGGTGGCGGTGGCGGCGCGGCGAACGCCGCCAGCGGGGTGGCGGCGGCCAGCAGGGCCAGCGCCAGGGACATGCGGATCAGGCGGTTCATCGTGTTCATTCCATCGCCAGCGAGGTATCGGAACCCAGCCACAGGTACAGGTCGGGGTTTTCGTCGAGCAGGCCGGCCGCGCTGTCGTCGCCGTCGCCTTGCGCGGCGGCGCTCGCCGAGACCGCGGCCGCCGCCGCAGTGCCGGCGACGCCGGCCGGGACCGCGACCGGCAGCGCCGGGCGCAGCAACAGGTGCATGCCGAATGCGGCGCCGAGCAGCGCCGGTGCCGCGGCCAGCAGCCAGCCCCAACGCCGCGCCGGCGCGGCGTGCGCGCGGCTGGCGTCGTGGCGGGCGGCGCGCAGTCGCGCCAGGGTCGGCGCCGGCAGCGCCTGCAGCGAGGCCTGGTGCGCGCGGCGCATCTGCGCGTCGAATGTGGCCGAATGTGTGGGGTCGGGTTTCACCGGACGTCCTCCAGATGTTTCTGCAACGCCTCGCGGGCGCGCGACAGATGGGTCTTGACCGAGCCTTCGGAGCAGCCCATCGCGCGTGCGGTGGTGGCCACGTCCAGCTCCTCGAGCACGCGCAGGGTGAAGGCTTCGCGCTGCCGCGCCGGCAGGGCGCGCAACGCCGCGACCAGCCGCGCATGGGTCTGCCGCTGCTCGTGGCGCTGCGCCGGGGTCGGGCCTTCGTCGGCCCAGTCCGGCTGGCTGTCCTCGCTGCGCTCGCTGGCCGGCGCCCAGAAGCGCAGGCGGAAACCGCGGCGGCGCTGCAGGTCGATGATGCGCCGGCGCAGGATGCTCCAGAACAGCGGGGTCCATTCCTGCGCCGGCCGCTCGCGGTAGGCGAGCAGCTTGATCATCGCGTCCTGCACCGCATCCAGCGCATCCTCGCGCTGGCGCAGGCCGGCCTCGGCGAAGCGGAACGCGCGCGGGCCGATCTCGGCCAGGAACGCGTCCAGCGACACCGGCAGCGGACGCATGGCGTCGTCGCTGTCGCTGTCGGCCGATGGGGATTCGAGGGCGGGCGTGCTCACCAGCACAGCTTAGCTTCCTGGCGCGGGGATACCGTGGAGAACGTCTTGCCGGCGCCGGGGTTGACCGGGCATCGGGTCGATGTCTACCGATGGCGGCCGGCCTGGGGCGTGCGCTCGATCGGCCCAGGCCGGGCAAGCGAGACCCGCCCGGCGGCCATCGCCCGCCGATTCAGCAGCCGGTTATGATTGCGGCGGTCGGGCGCGGCGCCCGGGAGAAGCGAGAATGAACGACGGTTTCGTGGCCTTGTACATTTTCATGCTGGCGGCCATCGCCGGGCATGTGATCATCTCGCGGGTGCCGGTGATCCTGCATACCCCGTTGATGTCCGGTTCCAACTTCATCCATGGCATCGTGCTGATCGGCGCGATGGTGGTGCTCGGCCACGCCGACACCACGCTGGAGAAGGCGGTGGGCTTCCTCGCCGTGCTGCTCGGCGCCGGCAACGCGGCCGGCGGCTACGTGGTCACCGAGCGCATGCTGGAGATGTTCAAGTCCAGCAAGAAGCCGGAGTCCAGGCCGTGACCCTGACCACTGCCGAGGCTTTGTCCTGGTTGGTCAAGGCCAGCTACCTGGTGGCCGCCACCCTGTTCCTGCTCGGCCTGCAGCGCATGGCCTCGCCCAAGACCGCGCGCAGCGGCATCCATTGGGCCGGGTTCGGCATGCTGCTGGCGACCGCGGCGACGTTCCTGCTGCCGGGCCTGCACAACTTGCCGCTGATCCTGCTGGCGATCGCGATCGGCACCGGTGCGGCCTGGTTCTCGGCCGAGAAGGTCGCCATCACCGACATGCCGCAGATGGTCGCGCTGTACAACGGCATGGGCGGCGGCTCGGCGGCGGCGATCGGCGCGGTGGAACTGCTGCGCTTCTCGTTCCTGGCACACCGCGACACCTCGCACTGGAGCGAAAGCGCAATCGCCGCGCTGGCCGCGCGCCAGCCCGACGCGACCACGCTGGCGCTGGCCATCGTCGGCTCGGCGATCGGCGCGATCTCGTTGTCCGGCTCGGTCATCGCCTGGGCCAAGCTCGACGGGCGGCTGGACAAGCGCGTCACCTTCCCCGGCCAGCAGGGGTTCAACCTGCTGGTGTTCGTGGCGATGCTGGGCCTGGGCGCCTGGGCCGCGATCGGGCTCAGCCCGCTGGCGATCGTGGCGTTCTTCGCGGTTGCGCTGGCGCTGGGTGTACTGATGACGTTGCCGATCGGCGGCGCCGACATGCCGGTGGTGATCTCGCTGTACAACGCCTTCACCGGCCTGGCGGTGGCGTTCGAGGGCTACGTGCTGGGCAACGAGGCGCTGATCATCGCCGGCATGATGGTCGGCGCGGCGGGCATCCTGCTGACCCGGCTGATGGCCAAGGCGATGAACCGGCCGATCAGCGGCGTGCTGTTCTCCAACTTCGGCGGCGGCGGCCAGGCGCAGGAGATCAGCGGCGCGCAGAAGCCGATCGAGGCCGGCGACGTGGCGGCGATGATGGCCTACGCCGAGCGCGTGGTGATCGTGCCCGGCTACGGCATGGCGGTGGCGCAGGCGCAGCACAAGATCTGGGAGCTGGCGCAGCGGTTGATCGAGCGCGGGGTCAAGGTCAAGTTCGCGATCCACCCGGTGGCCGGACGCATGCCCGGGCACATGAACGTGCTGCTGGCCGAGGCCGGCGTGCCCTACGACCTGATCGCCGACATGGACGACATCAATCCCGAGTTCCCCAGCACCGACGTGTCGCTGGTGATCGGCGCCAACGACGTGGTCAACCCGGTGGCCAGGACCGATCCGGCCAGCCCGATCTTCGGCATGCCGATCCTGGACGTGGTCAATTCCAGGAACGTGGTGGTGATCAAGCGCGGCAAGGGCACCGGCTTTGCCGGGATCGAGAACGCGCTGTTCTACGCCGACAACACGCGCATGCTGTACGGCGACGGCGCCGAGGCGGCCGGCGCGCTGGTCAGCGAATTGAAGGCGCTCGACGGCGGGCATTGAACCGGCGCCGGCGATCGGTGCCGATGGATGCTGTCGCGGCTGAAGCCGCTCCTACAGGGTTTGCCGGCTCCTTGTAGGAGCGGCTTCAGCCGCGACCACTCCCTCAACGCGCGCTGAAATAGGCCACGATCAGGCCGATGCCCAGCCACAGCACGTCGCCGGGGCGGTTGGCCAGCACGGTCAGCGTCCACGCGTAGCGCGCGCCCAGTTTCAGCGACGAATCCCACGCATCCAGGCCCAGTCCCGCGCCTACGTGCGCGGCGGCGATGCCCCAGTTGGCGGCGACGATCACCAGTGCGGTGGCCAGCACCGCCACGGCGATGCGCAGCCTGCCGCGCGGCAGGCTGCCCAGGCGCAGCATCCACGCGACCTCCAGCGCCACCAGTACCGCCATCCAGCCGGATTGGTGGCCCAGGCTCAATGCGACCAGCATCCAGGCGATCAGGGCGGTGAAACAGCCCAGGCACAGCAGCAAGGGCCATAGCCAGTGCGAAGTCCTGGCCGGCGTGGAGGAGGGCGGCATGCGATGTTCCCTGAGAATCGACACAGGATACCCTCCACCGCGTTCCCCGCGCACTCGGATAAACTGGGCGACTTGCACCGGCGGGGCCAGCCCCCATATCGCCCCCATGTACTCACGCAGCAGCGAACCTGTCCAATTCGAACGCGATTGCGCGGCGGTGATGGTGCCGCAGGGCGACGCGGTGACCCTGCCGGCCGGCAGCTACGGCTACATCACCCAGGCGCTGGGCGGGAGCTATACGGTCTTCGTGGAAGGCAACCTGTTCCGCATCGCCGGCAAGGACGGCGACGCGATCGGCAAGGAACCGCCGCCGGGCCTGGATCTGCCGGAAGGCGCCGGCGACGAGCAGGTCGAGGCGCTGATCTGGCAACAGCTGCGCACCTGCTTCGATCCGGAGATCCCGTTCAACATCGTCGACCTGGGCCTGGTCTACGAGGTCGGCGTGCAGCCGCGCGAGGACGGCCAGCGCATGGTCGAGGTGAAGATGACGCTGACCGCGCCGGGCTGCGGCATGGGCGAGATCCTGGTCGACGACGTGCGCAGCAAGCTGGAGCTGATCCCGACCATCGCCGAGGCCGATGTCGAACTGGTGTTCGATCCGCCGTGGGGCCGGCATATGATGTCCGAGGCCGCGCGCCTCGAAACCGGCATGCTCTGACCCGCGCGACTGCGCGACCTGGGGCCGGGACAGGGCGCCGCCGCTGCGCTCGGATGATGCAGCGGCACGGCCGTCCCTCGACTACCACAGGAAACCCCGGTGTCCGCTACCGAGCCGTCTTCGCAGTTCCGCCTGATCCCGTCCACCACCGCGCGCAGCGCCGACGAGCGCGCGCAGATTCTCGCCGCGCCGGGCTTCGGCAACTACTTCACCGACCATATGGTCGCCATCGAATGGGACCGCGAGCAGGGCTGGCACGATGCCCAGGTCCGCGCCTATGGCCCGCTGGCGCTGGATCCGGCCGCCTCGGTGCTGCACTACGGCCAGGAGATCTTCGAGGGCATCAAGGCCTACCGCCATGCCGACGGTTCGATCTGGACCTTCCGCCCGGACGCCAACGGCAAGCGCCTGCAGCGCTCGGCGCAGCGCCTGGCGCTGCCGGACCTGCCGGTGGACCTGTTCGTCGAATCGCTGCGTCAGCTGATCGCGGTCGATGCCGCGTGGGTGCCGTCGGCGCCGGAGACCAGCCTGTATTTCCGCCCCTTCATGATCGCCAACGAGGCGTTCCTGGGCGTGCGTGCGGCGCAGAAGGCCGGCTACTACGTCATCGCCAGCCCGGCCGGCGCCTACTTCGCCAAGGGCGTGGCGCCGGTGGCGATCTGGCTGTCCACCGACTACGCGCGCGCGGCCAAGGGCGGCACCGGCGCGGCCAAGTGCGGCGGCAACTACGCCGCCTCGCTGCTGCCGCAGCAGCAGGCGCAGGCGCAGGGCTGCTCGCAGGTGCTGTTCCTGGACCCGGTCGAGGGCAAGTACCTGGAAGAGCTGGGCGGCATGAACGTGTTCCTGGTGATGCGCGACGGCAGCCTGGTCACCCCGGCGCTGTCCGGCAGCATCCTTGAGGGCATCACCCGCGACAGCATCCTGCAGCTGGCACGTGATCGCGGCATGCACGTGGTCGAGCGCCAGGTCAGCATCGACGAATGGCGCGAGGGCGTGGCCTCGGGCGAGATCGCCGAGATCTTCGCCTGCGGCACCGCCGCCGTGGTGACCCCGATCGGCCAGTTGAAGGGCAAGGACTTCGCGGTCGGCGATCTCGCCGCGCCGGCCGGCCCGGTGACCCTGTCGCTGCGCCAGGAACTGACCGACATCCAGTACGGCCGCGTGGCCGACCGCCACGGCTGGCTGCTGCGGCTGGGCTGAGTCCCGGCGTTCTTCGCCCGCCGCCACTGGTGGGCGCCGAGCTGGGCGTGGCAACCGCTGCGCCCAGCGTCGATCTTCCTTGCGCAAGCGCGCCGCACCCCGCGGCGTTGCCGCCGTGGGCGCGTCAGCCCCGCGGCGCCGGTAGCCAAGACACGATTGTCCGGCCCAGGCCGATCCTGTGTCGCGCGTGATCACTCCGCGCATTACAGTAATTTTCAGAAACTGTCTGCAGTTCGCGCATTGATTTGTCGCGAAAAGCGAAGTGGACGCTGCATCATAGAGTGAACTAAGTCACAATTATGGATTTTGGACGATCAGTGCTCCGTCCATACGCGCCTGTATTGAGATAGCGTTGGATGAACGGCTGGCAACAGAGGGCCGGCCTGGGAATCGCGCTGCGTTCGGAGTCCGTGCCTGTTCTGGCCTTTGCAGCGCGAAAAATCGCCGTCAGGTGGCAATCAACGAAAAGGAAGTTTCGAATGTCCGATATTTCGCAACGTGGTTCGCGCCAGCGTCCTTGGCTGATCGTGCTTGGAGCGTCCGCAGTGACCTCGCTGTTGCTGGCGACGCCGGCATTCGCCGGCGACGTCAACCTCTCCGGCCTGTCCGCCGAGCCGACCTTGCAACGTTTCATCGTCAAGACCAAAGACGCTGCCTCCGTCGCCAGCGCAAGTGCTGCCGCCACTTCGCCGTCGTTGCGCTCGACGCTGCAATCGGTCGCCGCAGCGATGCCGGCCAACAACGGCCGCGCACTGGGGCTGACCAGCCTGCGCCGCCTGGCGGTGGGCTCGGAAGTGATCAAGGCCGACCGGCCGTTGGACCGCACCGAGGCCGAGGCGCTGATGCGCCAACTGGCGGCCGATCCGAACGTCGAGTCCGTCGAAATCGATCAGCGCATGACCATCGCGCTGACCCCGAACGATCCCAGCCTGTCCAACCAGTGGGCCTTCGGCACCACCAGCGCCGGCATCAACGTACGCCCGGCCTGGGACCAGGCCACCGGCACCGGCGTGGTCGTGGCGGTGATCGATACCGGCATCACCAGCCATCCCGACCTCAACGCCAACATCCTGCAGGGCTACGATTTCGTCAGCGATGCGGACATGGCGCGCGATGGCAACGGCCGCGACAACAACCCGGCCGACCAGGGCGACTGGACCGCGGCCAACGAGTGCTATTCCGGTTCGCCGGCGACCAATTCCAGCTGGCACGGCACCCATGTGGCCGGCACCATCGCCGCGGTGACCCACAACAGCACCGGCGTGGCCGGTATCGCGTTCAATGCCAAGATCCTGCCGGTGCGCGCGCTCGGCAAGTGCGGCGGCTACACCTCCGACATCGCCGACGCGATCACCTGGGCGTCCGGCGGCACCGTCAGCGGCGTGCCGGCCAACACCACCCCGGCCGAAGTGATCAACATGTCGCTGGGCGGCAGCGGCACCTGCTCGACCACCTACCAGAATGCGATCAACGCTGCGGTCGGCCGCGGCACCACCGTGGTGGTGGCGGCCGGCAATAGTTCGGCCAGCGTCTCCACCTCGTCGCCGGCCAACTGCGCCAACGTGATCGCGGTGGCCGCGACCACCTCCTCGCGGGCCAAGGCCAGTTACTCGAACTACGGCAGCGGCGTCGACATTTCCGCGCCGGGGTCGAGCATCCTGTCCACGCTCAACGACGGCACCACCACTCCGGGCAACCCGAGCTACGCCAGCTACAACGGCACCTCGATGGCGACGCCGCACGTGGCCGGCGTGGTCGCGCTGATGCAGTCGGTCGCCCCGACCCCGCTGACCCCGGCGCAGGTGGAGAGCACCATCAAGAGCACTGCGGCCAGCTTCTCCTGCTCGCAGGGCTGCGGCGCCGGCCTGCTCGACGCCAACGCCGCGGTGACCGCCGCGCTGGGCGGCGGCAGCACGCCGCCCAGCGGCAACACGCTGCAGGATGGCGTGCCGGTCAGCGGGCTGGGCGCCAGCAGCGGCTCGGAGCTGAACTACACCGTGACGGTGCCGTCCGGGGTCAGTTCGCTGACCGTCACCATCTCCGGCGGCAGTGGCGATGCGGATCTGTACGTGCGGCTGGGCAGTGCGCCGACCGACAGCACCTATGGATGCCGTCCGTATCTCAACGGCAACAACGAGACCTGCACCTTCAACGCGCCCAGCGCCGGCACCTACTACGTGCGGCTCAAGGCGTACAGCACGTTCTCGGGCGTCACCCTGACCGCGAACTACTGATCCGTCCGCTGCGCGGCGTCCGCCTGGACGGCGGCGCCGCGTCGGCATCGGCCGACGCACGCAGCGGCAGGGCAGGACGCCCCGGATGCTGCACAGACGAAAACCCCGCACCCCGGCGCGGGGTTTTCTTTTGCGTGGCGTCCGCCGTCGTCGCCGACTGCGCGGAGATCTGCCTGTGCAGTCCGCAACACGAGTGGCTTGCTGTCACATATCGGAATATTGGCAGCACTCCCCCCTACGTTGTCTACGGGCAGCGCCGATATGGAGGACGCAGGACCGTCTTCACCGGCTGCGGCGGCGATACCTTCGCGGCCCAAGCGCGCTTCGCGGTGTCCCGCCCGGCGCCAGGCACGGCCGACTGCGCCATGCGTTACAGGGGGAACGTCCGATGTCCAAGCGTGCATTGTCTTGCCGCGGTCGCCGCGCCGCGATCGTCTCCGCCATGCTGCTGGCGGCCTGCGCCGGCAGCGCCGCCGCTGGCGAGATCGCCCTGCAGGGTCTGGCATCGACGCCGAATCCGCAGCGTTTCATCGTCACCTACCGCGACGGCGTCGGTCCCGCGCGGTCGGCGCGCGCGCTGCCGTTGGCCGATGCGGCAGGCATCGTGCCGGCGCGGCGCGGCCGCGCGCTCGGCCTGGCCGCGCTGCGGCGCCTGGCGACCGGCGCCGATGTGGTCGGCGCCGACCGCGCGCTGGACCGGGTCGAGGCCGAGATGCTGATGCGCCGTCTGGCGGCCGATCCGGCGGTGAAAAGCGTGGAAGTGGACCTGCTGTTGCGGCCGACGCTGGTGCCGAACGATCCGGGCCTGTCGCAGCAGTGGGCGTTCGGCACCACATCGGCCGCAATCAACGTGCGCCCCGCCTGGGATGTGGCCAGCGGCAAGGGCATCGTGGTGGCGGTGATCGACACCGGCATCACCACGCATCCGGACCTGGCCGCGAACGTGCTGCCCGGCTACGACTTCATCAGCGATCCACGGGTCGCTGGCGATGGCGGCGGCCGCGACGCCAATGCGACCGATCCGGGCGACGGCTACGCGGCCGGCACCTGCGCTGCAGGCACACCCGGTGCGGCGTCCAGCTGGCACGGCACGCACGTTGCCGGCACCATCGCCGCGGCCACCAACAATGCCGCCGGCGTGGCCGGCACCGCGTTCAATGCCAGGCTGCTGCCGGTGCGTGCGTTGGGCAAGTGCGGCGGCTACCTGTCCGATGTCGCCGATGCCATCGTCTGGGCGTCGGGCGGCAGCGTCGCCGGCGTTCCGGCCAATCCGACCCCGGCGCAGGTGATCAACCTGTCGCTGGGCGCCGGCGGCGCCTGTTCGGCGACGATGGCCAGCGCGATCGCCGCCGCCGTGGCGCGCGGCAGCAACGTGGTGGTCGCCGCCGGCAACAGCAACAGCAATGTCGCCGGCAGCGTGCCAGCCAATTGCCCGAACGTGATCGCGGTGGCCGCGACCACCTGGGCCGGCGCCCGCGCCAGCTTCTCCAATTACGGCGCCGGGGTGGATGTCGCCGCGCCGGGGCAGGGCATCCTGTCCACCCTCAATGCCGGCAACCTGGCCCCGGCCGCGGCCGGTTACGCGTCCTACAGCGGCACCTCGATGGCGGCGCCGCATGTGGCCGGCGTGGCCGCGCTGGTGCTGTCGGCATCGCTGAACCCGCTGACCCCGGCGCTGCTGGAGGCGCGCTTGAAGGCAACCGCCAGTGCGTTGCCGGTGGCCTGCACGCTTGGTTGCGGTGCGGGCCTGGTCAATGCCGGCGCGGCGGTGGCGGCCACGCTGAAGGCGCAGACCCTGGTCCGCGGCGTGCCGCTGGGCAACCTGGCGCTGAAGGCGGGGACCTCGTTGTACTACCAGGTCAGCGTACCGGCCGGCACGCCCTGGCTGAAGCTGTCTCTGGCCGGCGGCAGCGGCAACGCTGACCTGTCCCTGCGCGGCGGGAGCCTGCCGACCGATACGCTGTACGGTTGCCGCTCGATCGCCGCGGCCAATGCCGAGAGCTGCACGCTCAACCTGCCTGCCGGCACTTACTACGTGCGGGTGAAGGCGGTCACCGCCGTGGCCGGGGTGGGCGTGACCGCCAGCTACTGAGCGGCGTCATTCGCACAGGTCGCAGGCGCGCGCCTGCAGCGCGTCGAGCAATCGCGCCGCGTCGATTTCCAACAGCAAGCCGCGCTGCCCGGCGTTGAACCACACGCTGCCCGGGGCCAGCGCCGACTGCTCGACCAGCACCGGCGCCGGCCGCTGCTGGCCCAGCGGACTGATGCCGCCGACCTTGTAGCCGCTGCGGCGCTCGGCCTCGGCCACCTCCATCATCCGCGCCGACTTGCCGGCGCCGGCCGCGGCGAGCTTCTTCAGCTGCACGCGGCGATCGGAGGGCACCACCACGCACACCGCGCGCTCGTCGACCCAGGCCATCAGGCTCTTCAGCACCCGCGCAGGCGGCAGGCCCAGCGCCTGCGCCGCGCAGGCCCTTGGCGCCGGCTTCGGCTGCGTAGTCGTAGGGATGCAGGCGATAGGCGACGCCGGCCGCGTCCAATGCGCGGGTGGCACGGGTGGCCTTGGACATGGCGGCTCAGGCCGGTTCGAAGCGGTTCGCGGCCACGTTCTTGCGGACCTTCTGCGGGTCCCAGATCTGCCCGTTCATGGCGATGTAGACCCCGGCCGGCAGCGACTGCACCGCGCCGACCGCGCAGCCGATGTTGAATTCCGCATCGGAGCCGCGGAAGCGCGCCGGGTTCAGCGCACCGGTCATCACGATGGTCTTGTCCGCGATCGTCTGCAGCACCTTGCCGGTCTGCACCATCGAGTCGGTGCCGTGGGTCAGCAGCACATGGCGCGCGGACTGCGCGGCGACGGTGGCGCGGATCAGTTCGCGGTCTTCGTCGGTGATGTGCAGCGAGTCCTTGCGGATGATCGGGATCACGCTGAAGCGGAAGGTCACGCCCAGTTCCTTGAGGATCTGGCCGATCTGCGGATCTCCGATCTGGTAGTCGGACTTGTCGTCGAAATAGATCTTGTCGATCGTGCCGCCGGTGGTGACGATCAGGAGTTCTTCCATTGCCGGTTCCTAGAACATGACGGGGCGCGGCCGCGGTCGCGCGAGGCCGCCATGATACCGGCAGGCCGGCGGCGGCCGCTCAGGGCGTGCCGCCGCCGGACGCTTTGGCGCCGCGCTTGCGCGCGAAGCGCGCGCGAATGCCGGGCGCGCTGGACAGGCCGATCGCCAGCAGCGCCAGTAGCAGTTCGGCCCAGGCATAGGTGCGCTGCGGCGGATGGCTCCAGGCGGCCATCACCCCGTGGCTGAACCAGAACAGCCCGAACACGCCGGCCCAGAAGCGTGCCACCGCCGAGCCGCGCAGCACCCCGATCGCCAATAGCAGCGGCGGCAGCGCGAACACCAGTAGCGCGGCGAGGCGGTGGCGGTCGTCGTGGAACCAGGCCGCGTACAGCAGCGCCAGGACCAGCAGCGTGGTTGCCAGCGCATAACGCAGGCGGGCGGTGCTCATGGCGCCGCCAGGCGTTGCGCGATGCTGGCCAGGCGCCGGCCCAGCGCACGCGCCAGCTGCGCTTCTTCCTCGCTGGGTTGCGGGTCGTCGTCGGCGCCGGCGACGTGGCTGGCGCCGTACGGGGTGCCGCCGCTGCGCGTGCTGCTGAGCAGCGGTTCGGTATAGGGAATGCCGACGATCACGCAGCCGTGGTGCAGCAGTGGCAGATGCATCGACAGCAGCGTGGCTTCCTGGCCGCCGTGCAGCGAGGCGGTGGAGGTGAACACCGCCGCCGGCTTGCCGGCCAGGGTGGCGCTGGCCCATTCGGCGCCGAGCCCGTCGATGAAGTGCTTGACCGGTGCGGCCATGTTGCCGAACCGGGTCGGGCTGCCCAGGGCCAGGCCGACGCAGTCGCGCAGGTCGCTGGCGTCCACGTACGGCGCGCCGCTGTCGGGGACCGGCGGCGCGCTGGCCTGGGTGACCGCGGCCACCGGCGGCACCGTGCGCAGGCGCGCGACCATGCCGGGCACTTCGCCGACACCGCGCGCGATCTGCCGCGCCAGGCGTGCCACCGAACCGCCACGGCTGTAGTACAGGACCAGGATCTCGGCCATGCGGCCCTCGCTTGCTTGCACCAGAACGGCCGCCAGTATCGGCGATGCCGGCATCCGTGCGCATCGGGTACCCTTGGCCGATGCAGCCTTTGGACACGGTCAATCTCTGGACGGAGCGGGTGCGCGACCGCGCGCGGATGCGCAGCTTCGCCGGCTTCCTGTGGCGGCGCTTCCTCGACGACCGCCTGTTCCAGGCCGCCGCCTCGCTGGCCTACACCACGATCTTCGCGCTGGTGCCGCTGGCGATGGTGGTGTTCGGCGTGCTGTCGGCGTTCCCGGTGTTCGACCGCTGGAGCGACCAGCTCAGCGACTACATCTTCTCCAACTTCGTGCCGGCCGCGGCGCGCTCGGTGGAGGCCTATCTGCGCCAGTTCTCGGCCAGCGCCGGGCAGCTGACCAGCGCCGGCACGATCGCGCTGATGGTGTCGCTGCTGATCACCTTGAACAGCGTCGAGCAGACCTTCAACCGGATCTGGCGGGTGGTCTCGGCGCGGCCGCGGCTGACCCGCTTCCTGGTGTACTGGACGGTGCTGACCCTGGGCGCGCTGCTGGCCGCGGCGTCGCTGGCGGCGTCGGCGCGGTTCTTCGCGCTGCCGCTGTTCCGCACCAGCGAAGGCCGGCTACTGGCGCAGATGGCGCTGGGCCTGGCGCCGGTGCTGATCGAGTTCGTCTGCATCACCCTGGTGTACCGGGTGGTGCCGCACCACACGGTCAAGCTGCGCCACGCGGTGCCAGGTGCGCTGCTGGCGGTGGCGCTGCTGGAACTGGTGAAGTGGGGATTGAGCCTGTACCTGGGCAGCTTCCAGTCCTACCAACGCATCTACGGCACGGTCGCGTTCGTGCCGATCTTCCTGCTGTGGATCTATCTGAGCTGGATCGGGATCCTGCTCGGCGCCTCGCTGGCGTCCTCGATCGCGGCCTTCCGCTACCAGCCGGCGTCGATGCGGCTGCCGGCCGGCTACGAAATCTACGGCTTGCTGCGTCTGCTCGGGCGCTTCGCGCAGGCGCGCAAGGACGGCCACGGCCTGCACGAGGACCGGATCCTGGAACTGGAGCCGATGCTGACCGATTCGCTGGTGCAGGAACTGCTGTGCGAACTGGAGCGCAGCCGCCTGCTCAGCCGTGCCGCGCATGGCGAATGGCTGCTGGCGCGCGACCTGGCCGACGTGCCGCTGACCGAACTCTACGAAAACTGCCAGCTGCGCATCCCGATCGCCGAAGCCTACCTGCCGTGCCGCGACGACGCGCTGGGGCAGGCGGCGTGGCGCGCGCTGGACGAATTGCGCATGCCGCTGCGCGACGTGCTGAAACGTCGCGTCGGCGATCTTTACACCGATATCGGAGACCTCGCATGACCCCGCGCATCCTGTTCCCGTTGTTCGCCGCTGCCGCGCTGCTGGCGGGCTGCGATCGGCATCCTTCGCCCGCCGCCGGCGCCGCGCCGGGCGCGCCGGCGCCTGCGGCTCCCCCTGCCCCGCCGGCGCCTGCCGCGCCCGCTGCGCCGACCGCGCCCGCCGCTGGCGAAGGGCCGAACGTGGTGCAGGAGACCCGGCCGCAGCCGACGTTGAAGGTGAAGACGGTGGACGGCAGCGACTACGACCTGGCCGCGCATCGCGGGCATTGGGTGGTGGTGAATTTCTGGGCCACCTGGTGCGCGCCGTGCCTGAAGGAGATGCCGGAGCTGTCGGCGTTGCACGTGATGCGCGACAACATCGAAGTGGTGGGCCTGGCCTATGAGGACATCGAGCCGGCGGAGATGCGGGCGTTCCTGAAGGACCATCCGGTGGCCTACCCGGTGGCGATCCTCGACACCTACGCGCCGCCGGCCGATTTCGCCACCCCGCGCGGGCTGCCGATGACCTATCTGATCGCCCCGGACGGCAAGGTCGCCAAGCAGTTCCTGGGGCCGGTCAATGCGCACGACATCGAGGCGGCGATCGCCGCGGCCGGCGGCAAGGTCGCCGGCCAGACGAAGGCCGCTGGCTGATGGCGGCCGCCCGCTTCCTGGTCGCCGGCCGGGTGCAGGGCGTGTATTTCCGCGCCTCCACCCGCGAACGCGCGCTGGCGTTGGGGCTGGACGGGCAGGCACGCAACCTGGCCGACGGCCGCGTCGAGGTCGTCGCCGCTGGCGAGGCCGCGGCGCTGGAGGCGCTGGCCCAGTGGCTGCAGCACGGCCCGCCGGCGGCACGGGTCGAGCAGGTGCTGCGCGCGCCATGGCCGGCACCTGTGGCGGTGGGCTTCGCGATCGGGTGAAGCTCCTCTCACAACAGAATGCCGCTGCAGGAGGAGTTTCAATCCGGCGTGTCTTTGTGGAGGTGTCCGGTCGCGGCTGAAGCCGCTCCTACAGAAAACCAGTGCACCGTCGGTTGCATGCTGCGCCGTCGAGTCCCGAGTCCCCGGTCCCGAGTCCCGCCCTCACCCAGGATACGCCGCGATCGGCTGCAACACGCCGAACTTCTCCTTGCGCGGCTTGTGCTTCAGCGGCGGCAGTTCCAGCTCCGGTTCCTGCAGCGGGGTGTCGGGCAACTGGTCGAGCAGGTGCCGGATCAGGCTCAGGCGACCGCGTTTCTGGTCGTTGAAATCGACCAGCGTCCACGGCGCCTGGTCGCGGTGGGTGGCGTCCAGCATCGCCTCGCGGGCGCGGGTGTATTCGGCGTACTGGGCGCGCGACTGCAGGTCCACCGGCGACAGCTTCCAGCCCTTCAGCGGATCGTGCAGGCGCTCGGCGAAGCGCTTCTCCTGCTGCTCCTGGTCCACGCACAGCCAGTACTTGAACAGGCGGATGCCGTCGTCGACCAGCAATTGCTCGAACAGCGGCGCCTGGCGCAGGAAGGCCTGGTATTGCGCGTCGCTGCAATAGCCCATGACCCGTTCCACCCCGGCGCGGTTGTACCAGCTGCGGTCCATCAGCACCATTTCGCCGGCGGCCGGCAGATGCGTGGCGTAGCGCTGGAAATACCACTGCGTGCTTTCGCGGTCGGTCGGCTTGGGCAGTGCCACCACCCGGCACTGGCGCGGGTTCAGATGTTCGGCGATGGCCTGGATCGCGCCGCCCTTGCCGGCGGTGTCGCGGCCTTCGAACAGCACCAGCACGCGTTCGCCGCTGTGCTGCAGCGCCTGCGCCAGTGCCGCCAGTTCCAGTTGCAGCGGTTGCATCAATGCCTGGTACTGCTTGCGTTTGAGTTTGCTCATTTGCTGCGTCTCGTGCGGGTGCCGGCCATGCTGCGCGCCACTTCCAGCAGCGCGCCCTGCTGGCGGCTGTCGAGCGTGCGGTAGGCCTGCAATAGGTCGTGTTCGCCGCGGGTGCGGGCCGGGTCGAGTTGGCTGGCCAGTTCGCCGAGCAGCGCGCCGGCGGGAACGCCGAAGGCGCGCGCCAGCGCATTGAGCTGGTCGCGGCCGGGCATCTTTTCGCCGGCCAGCCAGGCCTTGACCGTGGCCGCGCCGGCGCGCGGGATGGCGGCGGCGATGTCCGCCGCGCTCATGCCGCTGGCCTTGGCCAGCAGGCGCAGGGTGGTGTCCAGGGGCATGCGCGGTTCCAGATCATTCCTTCAGGCGTGGGCGCAGCGTGGCCAGGTTGCACGGCCGGGTGCGCGCGTCGAGCTGCGCGGCCACGATCCTTTCCCAGGCGGTGCGGCAGGCCGAGGTCGAGCCGGGCAGGCAGAACACGAAGGTGGCGTTGGCCAGGCCGGCGAAGGCGCGCGACTGCAGCGAAGAGGTGCCGATCTCCTCGAAGCTGATCGCGCGGAACAGCTCGCCGAAGCCGGGCATCTGTTTGTCCAGCAGCGGCAGCAGCGCCTCGGGGGTGGAGTCGCGGCCGGTGAAGCCGGTGCCGCCGGTGACCAGGATGCCGTCGACCTGCGGGTCGGCGATCCACGCCGAGACCACCGCGCGCATCCGGTAGCGGTCGTCGGGCAACAATTCGCGCGCGTACAGGCGGTGGCCGGCCTCGCCGAGCACCGATACCAGGTAATCGCCGGAACTGTCTTCGGCCAGGCTGCGCGTGTCCGAGACGGTCAATACGCACAGGTTCAACGCGATGAAATCGGCTTTGGCGCTCATGCCCGAAGCGTAGCGGCTCGTCCGGCTGGCGTATAGCCCGGCGTTCAAAACGCTTGCCGGCATGCCATGCGTGCCTGCAGCGTCATCGCGGCCAACGCGCGTCACTGGCGCATGCGCCGCGTCGCCGCCAGCAGCGCGGCGGCTCGATGCGCGTGCAATCGGCGATGGCGGCCGAACCGCCGCCATCGCCAGTGCCGCAACTTACGACAATGAAAAATCAAGGGATCGCGTCGGTGGCACTATCGGCCCGGTGCGATCCGCCTACGCCATGCCGAGCCATGCCGCTACGGCCGCCGCCGCGCTCTTGCGACCAACCCGGGCGCCTGCCGCCAGCGGACCGGCAGGATGACGTTGCGTCACTTTTGCGCTTGCTCGCTCTCGCTGATGCTGGCGGCGCTGCCGATCGCGGGATAGGCATTGTTGACCAGCATGACGAATTGATCGTGGAACCAGGCGCCAGAGATCGGCGCGTTGGGCAGTGCGTCCGACAACACGCCATCCGGTGTCGTATAGCTAGGGTCGCACATACGGTCAAAGCCCTTGCCCTGGTTGTTCTTGATGAATTTGCTGGAGCCATCCGATACGCCTGGCTGTTTGACGAATGCATAAGCATGCAGATGCCCGCCCGGCGCCGCAGTCGGGGGCATGCCGATGCCTGTCGCACGCTGGTTGCACCAGTTGCCCCGATGATCGCGAAGATCGATACGTCCCGAATTCACATAGGTATCGATGTCGTTGCCGCTGGCGGAAGTTGGGCGATTGTGCCCGCCCCAGCCGTTGCGGCTGGTATCGATGATGAATCCGATGCTACTGCGCCAGCCTGCGGCGACGAAGCCGTTGTACAAGGCTTCCGCGTAATGGGATTCGTCAAAGTTGGGATTCCACTGGTAGAACCTGGACGACTTGATGGGTTGCCCGCCTACCGTCAGGTCCGGGTTGGGCAGATTCGGTTCGGTTAGCGGTGTCACGTTCGCGGTATTGGTGACGAACCCATCGACACTGGCAAGGCCTGCAGCGGTGCTTTGAAAGACTTGCGTGTACAGGGAAATCGCCGCCGTCATGTTGTTGTTCCAGCCCAGCCAGCCGGAATGGGCGATATCGAGGTAATTGTAGGTGTTCGGAATCGCATGCAGCTTGTCGACCGCGTACTTGATGCCCTCCTCATAGATGCCCGTGCTTTGCGCCTGCGCGCAACGCGGGGTGCTCAAGTTGGTCACCAGGTTCGGTAGGCTGTCCGGTTCGATGACGTTGACGATGCGGATGTTCTTGTATTTTGGATCTGCGAGAATGCCGGCGATCACATCGATGTATTGCTGCTTGTAGCGGGTGAGGCCGGCTTGGCTGAGCGGCAGTTCGCCGTTGGAGGCCAGCGCGTGGCAGTCGCGCCCGGGAATGTCGTAAATGACCAGCCCCACCGTGATCGGCGTGTTCGGTTTTTGCTGCGCCAACGCGTTGTTCAGATGAGCGGTCAAGCCGAGCAGGCCCGCATTGCGCGCGCCGCCGTAGATTGCGTTGATCGAATCGAGCCAGACGAAGGTGGGGTAGCCCGCCACGATCTTCATCTTTTTTTTGAGTGCGGCGTCGGACACTTTCGAGATCGAGAAATTTACGTCTTTCGTGTAGTCGGGATTAAGGTAGGAACTCGCCCCGACAAATGGATTTCCTGCGCGTTCTTTAGCCTGGGCGGCCGCCGCGGTAAGCAGGCCTGCGCCCAACAGGGACGCGATCATCGTGCGCCTGAACGGGATGCGGATGCCTTTTTCGAAGGACTCTATGTTCATTTCTATTTATCTCTGTAGTTTATGGATTTCATGTAATCGATTCGGTCGGTGGGTTGCGCATGTCGATCTGCTCGCTGGTCTTGCATCACCTCGGCTGGACTGTTGGCAATGGAATGGCATGAGAAGGCCGCAGCGGCCGGCAGGCTGCTGGGAGGTCGATAGGGAATCGGTTTCGAACTGGCGTCTGCTGTCGAGGCGCCATTGGAAAAATCGAATTAGAATTTTCTTGCGAATAAAATGTTTGCGCGCCCGTAGCGGGCCGACATCGCCCATCGCGATGCTGCGATGGATGTGGATGTTGATGCGGCGGACGCGGAGATGAGGCGGGTTTGTATGCAGGAGGTCCTTGAGGTTTTTGCCATCAAATCAACCTCGATGCCTGCGAACCGTGCACGGCTTCAAGAAATGCATCAGGTCCGCATACAAGTGATTGAAGTGCTGAGCATTGCGCTATGCAATCCCTGAGCAGGACACCAAAACGAAGCGATACGGCGCACATTTTTCGCAAAGGCGTCGATGAAGCCCGGGAGTGGGGGCGTCGAGTGTCTGGCCGGCGCGTCAATGCGCCAGCGAAAGCCCTGTCATGGTTGTGGCAGAGACGTTGTGCCAATGGCGAATCGCGCCGATGACGTTGCACATCGGTAATCGGCGGCTTTTTCGTTCGCCATGGACGCGTGCTTGACCATCGTGGACCTGCTGCAAGCCTGCGATGCGCCGGGGGCGCGCCGGCATGTGCCGGGCGGGTGGATTGCGCCGCCCCGCGGTCGCGCCGGCGCTGCGTGGATCGTGCAACAGGCGCTCGCATTGCGCGTCTTGGAAGCGCATTGGCCCAATGCCGGCGGATGTTTGCGTTCCCGGAATCTCCGGGGCGGCCAAGGTCAGCCTGCGTTCTGCTATCCGCGTTCATGTGCCAGTCCACGCAGCAGCGCGGCGAAGTCTGCAGCGAAGCCTTGCATGTCGAACAGCCCGGCGCTGGCGCGGCGCTGCTGCAGCGTGTCGCGCAGTGCGCGCCGCGCTGCCGGATCGCGGCCCAGCTGCACCGCCTTGGCAATGAAGGCATCGTCGTCGGCGACGTTCATCCCGTCCATGCCCAGGTGATGGTTGAGGCTGCCGGCCACGCGTGCGGCGAAGGTCGTGCCGGGGCAGGTCAGTAGCGGGCAGCCGGCCCACAGCGCGTCGGAGGCGGTGGTGTGCGCGTTGTACGGATGCGTGTCCAGGAACAGGTCGGCATGCCGGTAGCGGGCCAGGTAGTCGGCGTGCGCCAGCTTGGGCATGAAGCGCAGCCGCGCCGGATCCACTTCGGCGCGGCGCGCGGTATCGCGCAGCCGCGCATCGGCCTGGCCGGGCCCGGACAGCAGCCACAGCACGCTGTCCGGGACCTGGCGCAGTACCGCCAGCATCCGCGTCATGCTGCGCGGGGTCAGCTTGTAGCTGTTGTTGAAGCAGCAGAACACCGTGCCGTGCTCGGGCAGGCCGCAGTCGCGGCGCGATGGCGGCGTGCCGACGCGGCGGCTGTCGTCCGACGGCTGGAACGCGCGCGGCAGGCGCAGCACGCGCTCGCTGTAATGCGCGGCCAGCGCATCGGGCAACGCGAACGCATCGCCGATGACGTAGTCGATCCAGGGCGCGCCGGACGTGCCGGGGTAGGCCAGCCAGTTGATCTGCAGCGGTGCCGGACGCAGTGCCAGCACTTCCGGCGCGCCGCCGCCGCCCCAGCCGCGCAGGTCGAACAGCAGGTCGATGCCGGCATCGCGAATGCCTTGCGCGATCGCCCGGTGCGGCTGTCCGGCCACGTCGTGCCAGGCATGCGCCGCGGCCCGCAGGCGCGCGCCGATCGCGCTGCCGTCGTCGCGGTTCAATGCGAACAGCTGCACCTGCAGGTCGGCATGCGCGCGCAGCCGTTCGAACAAGGCCACGGTCAGCAGTCCGGTGGGATGCGCGCCGAAGCCGTTGGACAGGAAACCGATCTGTAAGGGGCCGGCGCGGCGCAGCGTCGCGGCCGGCAACGGCGTCAGCGTCTGCGCCAGGGCAAGCGCACGATTGCGCGCGCAGTGCAACTGTTCGGCGGCAGTGGCGTCCTCGTTGAGGAAGGCGAACGGTTCGATCGCCGGATGGCCGTGGCGCACCGCGCCGCGGACCTGCTGCGACAGCGCGTCCAGCGCGCGCCAATCGCACAGTTTGCGTCGCCAGTTCAGCAGGTGCGCGGCGATCGACGGTTCCTGCGGCAGCAGCGCATGCGCGTGCGCATAGGCCTGCGCGGCGGCTTCGGCCTCGCCGTTGTCCTCCAGCGCATGGCCCAGCCACAGGGCGATGCCCGGATGCTGCGGCGCGTGCTGCAGCGCCTGGCGCAATGCGGCGCTGGCTTCGGCGTGGCGGCCCTGGCTCCAGCGCACGCGGCCCAGCCGCGCCAGGGCTTCCGGGTGCGCCGGGCGCAGCTGCAATGCGCGCACCGCGGCCTGTTCGCCGGCGGCGATCGCGCCGGCGCCGAGCTCGGCGTCGGCCAGCATCACCCAGGCGATGAAGTCCTGCGGGTCGCGGCGCACCGCGTCCTGCAGCTGGCGCAGCTCGTCCAGCGCGCTGCCGCTCACGTGCGCGCGGCGGCCGGCGCGTGCGCAGCGACGCGGCGCATGCGCCGGCTCATGGGCTGTCGCTCAGCCGCGCCAGTTCGTCCACCTGGTGCTCATGGCTCAGGCGCTGGATCAGCGCGTCGAGATCGCCTTCGATCACGTTCGGCAGGTCGTACAGGGTCAGGCCTTCGACCCGGTGGTCGGTAATGCGGCCCTGCGGGAAACTGTAGGTGCGGATGCGCTGGCTGCGGTCGCCGCTGCCGACCTGCAGCTTGCGGTCCTGCGCTTCGGCCGCCGCCTGCTTGCTGCGCTCGGCGTCGAGCAGTTGCGCCTTCAGCCGCTTCATCGCCTTGTCGCGGTTGGCGTGCTGGCTGCGCTCGGTCTGGCATTCGACCACCACCCCGCTCGGCACATGGGTGATGCGGATCGCCGATTCGGTCTTGTTGACGTGCTGGCCGCCGGCGCCGGAGGAGCGGAACGTGTCCACCTTCAGGTCGGCCGGATTGATCGCGATCTCTTCCACGTCGTCGGCCTCGGGGATGATCGCCACCGTCGCCGCCGAGGTGTGGATGCGGCCCTGCGACTCGGTCGCCGGCACCCGCTGCACGCGGTGCGTGCCGGATTCGAACTTGAGCTTGGAGTAGGCGCCGCGGCCGACGATGCGCGCCACGATCTCCTTGTAGCCGCCGTGCTCGCCGGGGCTGTCCGACTCCACTTCCACCTTCCAGCCCTGGCGTTCGGCGTAGCGCGCGTACATCCGGAACAGGTCGCCGGCGAAGATCGCCGCCTCGTCGCCGCCGGTGCCGGCGCGCACTTCCAGGAACAGGTTGCCGTCGTCGCGCGGATCGCGCGGCACCAGCAGCAGCGCCAGCTGTTCGTCCAGCGCGAGCAGGCGCGCGTGGGCGGCGGCGATTTCCTCCTCGGCCAGTTCGCGCAGTTCCGGATCGTCGCGCATCGCCTCGGCCGCGGCCAGGTCGGCCTTGGCCGCGGCCTCGTCGGCCAGCGCGGCGGCGACCGGCTCCAGCTGCGCGAATTCGCGCGAGTAATCGCGGAAGCGCGCGTTGTCGCTCACCACCTCGGGATCGGACAGCAGGCGTTCGAGTTCTTCGCGACGCTCGGCCAGCGCCTCCAGCTTACGGCGCAGGGTCGGTGTCATCGGTCTTCAGAATGGGATGGAAATAGCCCGGTTGTTCCGGGAACAGGCGCTCGGCGGCGCGGGCCAGCTCGGCATCGCCGCGCAGCGCCGCCTCGCGCAGCGCAGCGGTGGGCGGATGCAGCAGGCGGTTGGTCAAGGTGTTGGCGAGGAATTCCAGCACCTCGTCGGCCGGCTTGCCGTTGGCCAGTTGCTGCCGCGCCTTGGCCAGCACGTCGTCGCGGGTGCTGTCGCCGTGCGCGCGCAGGCGCTTGAGCGGCGCCTGGCGGGTGCTGGCCTGCAGCGTCTCGATGTAGCGCAGCACCTGCAGCTCGATGATCGCCTCGGCCGCCTCGGCTGCTTCGCGGCGGCCGCGGCGATTGTCCTCGACCGCGCGTTCCAGGTCGTCCACGGTGTACAGATAGGCATCGGCCAGCTCGGCCACGCCGGCCTCGATATCGCGCGGCACGGCCAGGTCGAACAGCAGCATCGGCTTGTGCTTGCGCGCGCGCAGCGCCTGCTCCACCTGCACGCGGGTCACCACCGGCTCGCGCGCGGCGGTGGCCGAGAACACCACGTCGGCCTCCTGCAGGTGCCGCTCCAGCTCGCTCAGCGGCAGCGCCACGCCGCCATGGCGGCTGGCCAGTTCCTGGGCGTGGGCGAGGGTGCGGTTGGCGATCAGCAGGCGCCGCACGCGGCCTTCGCTGAGGTGCCTGGCGGCCAGTTCGATGGTCTCGCCGGCGCCGATCAGCAGCACCGTCGATTCGCTGAGCCGGGCGAAGGAATTCTGCGCCAGGCGCACCGCGGTCGAGGCCACCGACACCGGATTGGCGCCGACCCGGGTATCGGTGCGCGCGCGCTTGGCCACCGAGAAGGTCTGCTGGAACAGTCGGTCCAGGCGGTTGCCCAGTGCCCCGTGCGCGCGCGCCAGCGCCCAGGCGTCTTTCACCTGGCCGAGGATCTGCGGCTCGCCGAGCACCATCGAATCCAGTCCGGTGGCGACGCGGAACAGATGCCGCACCGCGTCGGCGTCCTGGTGCTGGTACAGGTAGCCGTGCAGGCCGGCCGCGTGCGAATCCAGCCAGTCGGCCAGGCTCTGCGCGTCGTCGGCGATCGCGTACAGCTCGGTGCGGTTGCAGGTGGACAGCAAGGCGGCCTCGGCGACGTTGGGCAAGGCGCGCAGCGACTGCAACGCGCGCGGCAGCGCATCGCCGGCGAACGCCACCCGTTCGCGCACGTCGACCGGCGCGGTCTGGTGGTTCAATCCGAGCACCCACAACGTCATCTGTTCAGTTGCTTGCGATAAGCTGCTGGCCATTCAGGGCCCCATTTTACGGCCCGGTTGCCCCCGATGCCCGCATTGATTCGCATCCGTACCGTTCTATTGCTGTCCGCGCTCGCCGCACTGCCCGCCACCGGGGTCGCGGCGGCCATGCCGGCGGCCACCGCCAAGCGTGCGCCGAGCGCCGCTTCGTCCTCCTCGCTGACGCCGGTGCTGGCCGGCGAGTTCGCGCTGCAGGCCGGGCAGCTGGCCGATGCTTCGCATTGGTACCTGCAGGCGGCGAACGACGCTCCCGGCGATGCCGGTCTGGCCGAGCGCGCGACCCGGATCGCGATGCTGGCCAACGACAACGCCGCGGCGACCCAGGCCCTGGCGCTGTGGCGCCAGCGTGCGCCGGAATCGCTGCCGATGCGCAGCGCCGAGGCCGCGCTGGCGCTGCGCATCGGCAACCTGCGCCAGGCGCGCGGCCTGCTGGTGGCGCTGCTGCGCGACAAGGACCCGCGCGGCTGGCGCTACGCGCTGGTGGCGCTGGTCAGCGGCAACCGCGATCCGGAGGTGGCGGCCAAGGTGCTGGACCAGTTGCTCGACGCCAACGCCATCCCCGACCAGCTCGAGGCCTGGCAGGAATTCGGGCGCCTGGCGCTGCGCCTGGAGCAGCCGAAGCTGGCCGAGCGCATCGTCGACCAGTTGGTCAAGCGCTTCCCGGAAGAGCCGCGGGTGGCCCTGCTGCACGCCACCCAGCTGCAACAGGCCGGCAAGACCGAGCAGGCGCGTGCGCTGCTGCAGGGCGTGGAGCCGAAAGCGCCGCGCGACCCCGAACTGCGCGGCGCGCTGGCCTACGCCTACGACGCGATCGGCGACACCGCCGCGGCGGCGCGGGTGCTGGCGCTGGGCGCGCAGGACACCCAGAACTACGGCCTGCGCGCCTCGATGCTGGCAAAGCTGCAGGACAACGCGGCGCTGAGCGCGCTGTACGAGGAATTGCGTAAAGGCGCGGCCCGGCCCGATCCCGAGCGGCGCCTGCTGCTCGGTAAGATCGCCGAATTCCTGAAGCGTTACCAGGAAGCGGTGACCTGGTACCGCGGCGTGCCGGGCGGCCCGCTGCGCAACGAGGCGCGGCTGCGCACCGCCGGGGCGCTGTACGAACTGGGACAGAAGGAAGCCGCCTTCGCCGAGGCGCGCGCACTGCAGGACGATGCCGAGGCCGACGACGCCGCGCGCCGCGACGCCTATGTGCTGGAGGCGGAATTGCGCCAGCGCAGCGGCGACGACGCCGGCGAGCTGCAGGTATTCGAGCGCGGCCTTGCCGCCTATCCGGACGACACCGCGCTGCTCTACGCGCGCGGCCTGGCCTGGGAGCGGCACGACCGCATCGACCGTGCCGAGGCCGACCTGCGCAAGATCCTGGTCACCGAGCCGGAAAACGTGGCCGCGCTCAATGCGCTCGGCTACACCCTGGCCGATCGCACCCATCGCTACCGCGAGGCGTTGCAGCTGATCGACCGCGCGCGTACCGCCGATCCGGACAACGCCGCGATCATCGACAGCTATGGCTGGGTGCTGTACCGGCTGGGCAAGACCCAGGACGCGCTGGTGCAGCTGCGCCGCGCCTGGACCCTGATCAAGGATCCGGAGATCGCCGCGCACATCGGCCAGGTGTTGTGGGAGCAGGGCAAGCACGACGAGGCAACCAAATACTTCGACGAGGCGCGCAAGCTCGATCCGAAGAATCGCGCGCTGCAGCGGGCGATGGAAAAGGTCGCGCCGTGAGGCCGGTGCTGCGCGCTGCCTGGGCGCTGACGGCGCTGCTGGCGCTGGCTGGCTGCAGCACGCTGGCGCCGCGGCAGGCGCCGCCGGCCGCGGCCGCGACCGCGCCGCTGAGCGACGCCGCGCGCCAGGCCGAATCGGCCCGCAGCGCCTGGCTGGCTGCGCATCCGGACTGGTCGTTCCAGGGCCGGGTGGCGATCACCAAGGGCCGCAATGGCGGCAGTGGGCGCATCGACTGGGCGCAGCGGCAGCGGCAGTACCAGGTCGAACTCAGTGCGCCGGTGACCCGCCAGAGCTGGCGCCTGAGCGGCGACAGCCAGCGTGGCGGCGGCCGTCTGGAGGGATTGGACGGCGGTCCGCGTGCGGGCGAGGACGCGCAGCAGCTGCTGCGCGAGGCCACCGGTTGGGAGATTCCGGTCAATCTGCTGCCGGATTGGGTGCGCGGCCAGGTCGCGGTGGACGCCGGCGCGCCCGAGCAGGTCGGCTACGACGCCGACGGGCGGTTGCAGACGCTGCGGCAGATGGGCTGGGAGATCCAGTTCCAGGAGTGGTACCCGCCCGGCGACGGCCGTCCGGCCCTGCCGCGGCGCATCGAGGCGCGCAACGGCGACGCCAAGGTGCGCCTGCTGCTGGACCAGTGGGACTTCGCCGCGCCATGAGCGCGCTGGGGGAGGGCGGCTGGTCGGCCTGGCCGGCGCCGGCCAAGCTGAACCTGTTCCTGCAGATCACCGGCCGCCGCGCCGACGGCTATCACGAGCTGCAGACCGTGTTCCGCCTGCTCGACTGGGGCGATACCGTGCATCTGCGCGTGCGCGCCGATGGCGTGGTGGCGCGGCGCGGCGCCTCCGTGGCCGGCGTCGCCGAGGCCGACGACCTGTTGGTGCGCGCCGCGCGTCTTCTGCAAAAAGAAGCCAAGATCGCGCAAGGTGTGGATATCCGCGTCGAAAAACGCATTCCGGCGGGTGGCGGTTTCGGTGGCGGATCGTCCGACGCGGCGACCGCGCTGGTCGCGCTGAATGCGTTGTGGGGCGCTGGACTGGACGAGGACACGCTGGCCGGCCTGGGCCTGGCGCTGGGCGCGGACGTGCCGGTGTTCGTGCGCGGCCGCGATGCCTGGGCCGAGGGCGTGGGCGAGCGGCTGACCCCGTTGCGCCTGCCGCCGGCCTGGTATGTGCTGGCCGATCCGGCGGTTCACGTGCCCACCGCGGCCTTGTTCCAGGCCGAGGATTTGACGCGGGATGCCGCGCCCGCGAAAATGTCCGACTTCGTTTCAGGTTTCCTGCTCGGCAATGCGTTCGAGCCGGTGCTGCTCTGCCGCGAACCGGCCATCCAGGCTGTGTTCCAGGCGCTTGCGCAGATCGGCACGCCGCGGCTTACCGGGTCGGGGAGCGGGTGTTTCGTCGAGTTCGCCGATCGCGCTGCCGCCGTGTGCGCGCTGGCGGCCTTGCCGGACGGGTTGCGCGCCTGGGTGGCTGGCGGCGTAACCCGCTCGCCGCTGCTCGACGCGCTGGAGGCCTAACAACAGTTTCATGCAGGGGCGTCGCCAAGAGGCCCAAGGCACCAGGTTTTGATCCTGGCATTCGTAGGTTCGAATCCTACCGCCCCTGCCATTTGTGTATGCAGATCCCTCTGCAAAAGCCCGCACATCACTGTGCGGGGATTCAACAGGCAGGAGCGTCGCTCTGCCTGGGTTCTTCCGGTTCCATGCTGTTTCTTCGTTGCACATTCTTCGTCGCCGCCGCCCGAGACACTCTCATGCAAGATCAACGTAACCTGCTGGTGTTCTCCGGCAATGCCAACAAGCCGCTTGCCAAGAGCATCTGCAAGGAGCTGGGCGTGCGTGCGGGCAAGGCGATGGTGTCGCGCTTCTCCGATGGCGAAGTGCAGGTGGAGATCGAGGAGAACGTGCGTCGGCAGGAAGTGTTCGTGATCCAGCCGACCTGCGCGCCCAGCGCGGAGAACCTGATGGAGCTGCTGGTGCTGATCGACGCGCTCAAGCGCGCCAGCGCCGCCAGCGTCACCGCGGTGGTGCCGTACTTCGGCTACTCGCGGCAGGACCGGCGCATGCGCTCCTCGCGCGTGCCGATCACCGCCAAGGTCGCGGCGAAGATGTTCACCGCGGTCAACGCCGACCGCGTGCTGACCGTGGACCTGCACGCCGACCAGATCCAGGGCTTCTTCGATATCCCGGTCGACAACGTCTACGCCTCGCCGCTGCTGCTGGCCGACATCTGGCGCGCATACGGCACCGACAACCTGATCGTGGTGTCGCCGGACGTGGGCGGCGTGGTCCGCGCCCGCGCCGTGGCCAAGCGCCTGGACGACGCCGACCTGGCGATCATCGACAAGCGCCGTCCGCGCGCCAACGTGTCCACGGTGATGAACATCATCGGCGACGTCGAAGGCAAGACCTGCGTGCTGGTCGACGACATCGTCGATACCGCCGGCACCCTGTGCGCCGCCGCCGCCGCGCTGAAGGCGCAGGGCGCGCTGAAGGTCGCCGCGTACTGCACCCATCCGGTGCTGTCTGGCCCGGCGGTCAGCAACATCACCAATTCGCAGCTCGACGAGCTGGTCGTCACCGACACCATTCCGCTGTCGGACGCCGCGCGCGGCTGCAGCAAGATCCGCCAGCTCAGCGTCGCCGAGCTGCTGGCCGAAACCATCCGCCGCATCGCCTTCGGCGAGTCGGTGAGTTCGTTGTACGTCGATTAAGGCTGAAAGTGGGGGATCGGGAATAGGGAATCGCAACGGCGCAGTGTCGCGCCTTGCCCGATTCTCCATTCCCGATTCCCCGCTCCCGGCTTCACAGACTCTTCTGGTCGCGGAAGAGTCCTCAAAACTGCCGCGAGGCGGTTCATTCAACCAAGGTAGTAAACGCAAATGGCAACCACACATGAAATCAAGGTTCAGCGCCGCGAGGTCGAGGGTAAGGGTGCGAGCCGCCGCCTCCGTCGCGACGGCCTGATCCCCGCCATCGTCTACGGTGGCGAACTGAAGCCGGTCAACATCCAGCTCAACCACAACGAAGTCTGGCTCGCCAGCCAGAACGACTGGTTCTATTCGTCGATCCTGAGCCTGAGCCTGAACGGCGACATCCAGAAGGTGCTGCTGCGCGATATGCAGCGCCATCCGTTCAAGCAGCTGATCCTGCACATCGACTTCCAGCGCGTGAACGACAACGAGGTGCTGCATGCCTCGGTGCCGCTGCACTTCCTCAACGAGGACAGCTCGCCGGCCGGCAAGTCGGTCGAAGTGGTCGTCACCCACGAACTGAACGAGATCCAGGTGGTGTGCCTGCCGAAGGACCTGCCGGAGTTCGTCGAAGTCGACCTGTCCGCGCTGTCCGTCGGCGACGTGATCCATCTGTCCGATCTGAAGCTGCCGGCCGGCGTCGAGCTGCCCGAGCTGAAGCTGGGCAAGGAGCACGACGTGGCGGTGGTCATCGCCAAGCACGGCCAGATCGAGGCCGAGCCGGAAGCGACCGAAGCCCCGGCTGCGGTCGAGCCGGCGAAGAAGGACGGCAAGTAATCGCCTGCGCAGCGCCCGGGCCGGTTGGTCCGGGCGCTGCGGCGATGCTGCGGCATGACTGGTCTGCGTCTGATCGTCGGTCTGGGCAATCCCGGCGCCGAACACGCGAACACCCGGCATAACGCCGGGTTTCGTTTTGTCGAACATCTGGCCGAGCGGGCCGGCGCACGCTGGAGCGTGGACGCCAAGCTGTTCGGCGAAACCGCCAAGGTCGATGTGGCCGGGCAGGCGCTGTGGCTGCTGAAGCCGGCCACCTTCATGAATCTCAGCGGCAAGTCGGTGACTGCTGCATTGCGCTACTGGAAGATCGAGCCGGCGCAGGCGCTGCTGGCGCACGACGAACTGGATCTGGCGCCGGGCACGGCGCGGCTCAAGTTCGACGGCGGCCATGGCGGGCAGAACGGCTTGCGCGACACCATCCGCCTGCTCGGGCATGCCGGCTTCCACCGGCTGCGCATCGGCATCGGCCATCCTGGCCACAGGGACAAGGTCGTCCCCTGGGTATTGGGGCGTGCCAGCAAGGACGAGCAGATCCTGATCGACCGCGCCATCGACGCCGCCATCGCGGTGCTGCCGCTGGCGGTGCAGGGCGACTTCAACGAGGCGATGAAGCGGCTGCATACGGTCGGGACCCGGGACTCGGGACTCGGGACTCGAAATGCCTGAACTCCCTGGAAACATGTCCCTGTCTCACCCCACGAACATAGGATTGCTGCAAATGTACAAACAACCGCGTGTCGGCTCTGCGCCGAGTCCCGAGTCCCGAGTCCCGAGTCCCGGAGCCACCAATGGGCATTAAGTGCGGCATCGTCGGCCTGCCCAACGTCGGCAAGTCGACGCTGTTCAATGCGCTGACCAAGGCGGGCATCGCTGCGGCCAACTTCCCGTTCTGCACCATCGAGCCGAACGTCGGCGTGGTGCCGGTGCCGGATCCGCGGCTCGGTGAGCTGGCCAGGATCATCAATCCGCAAAAAGTGGTGCCGACCGCGGTCGAGTTCGTCGACATCGCCGGGCTGGTTGCCGGTGCGGCCAGCGGCGAGGGCCTGGGCAACAAGTTCCTGGCGCACATCCGCGAGGTCGATGCGATCACCCACGTGGTGCGCTGCTTCGAGAACGCCGACGTCATCCACGTCAACAACAAGGTCGATCCGATCTCGGACATCGACACCATCGACACCGAGCTGGCCCTGGCCGATCTGGACAGCGTCGAGAAGGCGTTGAACCGCGCCGAGCGCAGCGCCAAGGGCGGCGACAAGGACGCGGCCGCGCGCAAGCCGGTGCTGGCCAAGCTGCAGGCCGCGCTGGCCGACGGCAAGGCCGGGCGCAGCGCGGGCCTGGACGAGGAGGAGAAGGCGCTGGTGCGCGATCTGTTCCTGCTCACGCTCAAGCCGGTGATGTACATCGCCAACGTGCTCGAGGACGGGTTCGAGAACAACCCGCACCTGGATGCGGTGCGCGCGCGCGCCGCCACCGAGGGCGCCGAAGTGGTGCCGGTATCGGCGGCGATCGAGGAAGAGCTGTCGCAGCTGGACGACGCCGACCGCGACACCTTCCTGGCCGATCTGGGCCTGGCCGAGCCGGGCTTGAACCGGGTGATCCGCGCGGCGTATGCGCTGCTCGGGTTGCAGACCTATTTCACCGCCGGGGTCAAGGAAGTGCGCGCGTGGACGGTCAAGGCCGGCTCGACCGCGCCGCAGGCCGCCGCGGTGATCCACACCGATTTCGAGAAGGGCTTCATCCGCGCCGAAACCATCGCCTACGCCGACTTCATCAAGTACAAAGGCGAAGCCGGCGCGCGCGAGGCCGGGCGGCTGCGCCTGGAGGGCAAGGAATACCGCGTGCAGGAAGGCGACGTGCTGCATTTCCGCTTCAACGTCTGAGCCGCATGCGCGCGTTCGCGCCGTGCCGTAGGCGTGGCGCGTTTCCTGCGACATCGCGTCAAAAGACTGTTGACAAGGCAGGGATGTCAGGGAAGAATAGCGGGCTGTTTCACCCCGTGCTGATTTCGGCCTTGCGGCCTAGTCGGGACGGGTAGTTGGAGGGATACCCAAGCGGCCAACGGGGGCAGACTGTAAATCTGCTGGCTTACGCCTTCGGTGGTTCGAATCCACCTCCCTCCACCAGTTTTTTTGTTGTGGCAGTGCGGCATCCCGTAGCGGGAGTAGTTCAACGGTAGAACCTCAGCCTTCCAAGCTGATGGTGCGGGTTCGATTCCCGTCTCCCGCTCCATTGAACGCGCTTGTGTCACAATAGAACTACGCTCACGTAGCTCAGTCGGTAGAGCACCTCCTTGGTAAGGAGGAGGTCGAAGGTTCGATTCCTTTCGTGAGCACCATATTCAGTCTCCAAATCTTTCTACGATCACCGAGAACAAGCAGCCATGGCCAAGGGTAAGTTCGAGCGCACCAAGCCGCACGTCAACGTCGGCACCATCGGTCACGTCGACCACGGCAAGACCACGCTGACCGCAGCGCTGACCAAGATCGGCGCAGAGCGCTTTGGCGGCGAATTCAAGGCCTATGACGCGATCGACGCGGCGCCGGAAGAGAAGGCGCGCGGCATCACGATCTCGACCGCGCACGTGGAATACGAATCGCCGAACCGCCACTACGCGCACGTCGATTGCCCGGGCCACGCCGACTACGTGAAGAACATGATCACCGGTGCGGCGCAGATGGACGGCGCGATCCTGGTGTGTTCGGCGGCGGACGGCCCGATGCCGCAGACCCGCGAGCACATCCTGCTGTCGCGCCAGGTCGGCGTGCCGCACATCGTGGTGTTCCTGAACAAGGCCGACATGGTCGACGACGCCGAGCTGCTCGAGCTGGTCGAGATGGAAGTGCGCGAGCTGCTGAGCAAGTACGACTTCCCGGGCGACGACACCCCGATCATCCACGGTTCGGCGCGTCTGGCGCTGGAAGGCGACCAGAGCGAGATCGGCGTGCCGTCGATCCTGAAGCTGGTGGAAGCGCTGGATACGTTCATCCCGGAGCCGCAGCGCGACGTGGACAAGCCGTTCCTGATGCCGGTGGAAGACGTGTTCTCGATCTCCGGCCGCGGCACCGTGGTGACCGGTCGTATCGAGCGCGGCGTGATCAAGGTGGGCGACGAAATCGAAATCGTCGGCATCCGCGCCACGCAGAAGACCACGGTCACCGGCGTGGAAATGTTCCGCAAGCTGCTGGACCAGGGTCAGGCGGGCGACAACGCCGGTCTGCTGCTGCGCGGCACCAAGCGTGACGACGTGGAGCGCGGCCAGGTGCTGTGCAAGCCGGGTTCGATCAAGCCGCACACCGAGTTCGAAGCCGAAGTCTACGTGCTGTCGAAGGACGAGGGCGGCCGTCACACGCCGTACTTCAATGGCTACCGTCCGCAGTTCTACTTCCGCACCACCGACATCACCGGCGCTTGCCAGCTGCCGGAAGGGGTGGAGATGGTGATGCCGGGCGACAACGTGAAGATGGTGGTCACGCTGATCAACCCGGTGGCGATGGACGAAGGCCTGCGTTTCGCGATCCGCGAAGGCGGCCGGACCGTCGGCGCCGGCGTGGTGGCCAAGATCATCAAGTAATGCCCGCTGCGGCGACGTCGGTCGCCGCGGTTTGACGATGTGCAGGCGGCTTCGGCCGTCGGGTTCAGCGAAGGGCGGGCCGGAACCTTCGGTCCGCCTTCGCCGTCTAAGGGAAATGCAGCGTTCGTAACTACACGCCAGTAGCTCAATTGGCAGAGCAGCGGTCTCCAAAACCGCAGGTTGGGGGTTCGAGTCCCTCCTGGCGTGCCAATCTGCCGCACCCTATCCAGTGACCTTGGTCGCATAGCCGCAAGAGTCGGATGAACAGCAAGATCGAGCATTCCAAAGGCACCACTGCTTCCTCCGGTGGCGATATCGTCAAGTACGTCATCGCTGCGTTGCTGGTGGTTGCGGGCTTGTTTGTCTGGTTCTGGTTCGGCGAGCCGAGCCGTGCGACGCAGTTGGGTAGCTGGTCCGGGCCGCTGCGTGGCCTGGCGGTCATCGTCGGCCTGGTTGCGGGCGCCGCGGTGTTCCTGCTGACCGCCAAGGGGCGCGAAGCCCGTGAGTTCGTGTCCGAGTCCCGGTTCGAGCTGCGCAAGGTGGTCTGGCCGACCCGTCAGGAAGCGATCCGCACCACCTGGGTCGTGATCGTGGTGGTGATCATTCTGAGTCTGCTGCTGGGCGGGTTCGATTTCCTGATCCAGAAGCTGATGCAGTGGTTCGTGAGTCGTTGAGGAGAGTGCAGCAGTGAAGCGTTGGTATGTCGTTCACGCCTATTCAGGCTTCGAGAAGTCCGTGGCCCAAGCGCTGCGCGACCGCATTGTGCGTGACGAGATGCAGGAGCGCTTCGGTGACGTGCTGGTGCCGACCGAGGAAGTGATCGAGATGCGCGCCGGCCAGAAGCGCCGTTCCGAGCGCAAGTTCTTTCCGGGTTACGTGTTGGTGCAGATCGAGACCCACGAAGAAGCCGGCATCCCGCGCATCGACAACGAAAGCTGGCATCTGGTCAAGGAAACCTCGAAGGTGATGGGCTTCATCGGCGGCACCGCCGACCGTCCGCTGCCGATCCGCGACGAAGAGGCCGATGCGATCCTGCGGCGCGTTCAGGATGGCGTGGAGAAGCCGCGTCCGAAGGTGCTGTTCGAGCCGGGCCAGATGGTCCGCGTCACCGACGGTCCGTTCAACGACTTCAACGGCGTGGTCGAGGAAGTCAACTACGAGAAGAGTCGCCTGCGCGTCGCGGTGCTGATCTTCGGCCGCTCCACCCCGGTGGAACTGGAATTCGGTCAGGTCGAAAAGGCCTGAGCCTGCGCCGGCGCAGCTGCGCCGGTCGCCAGAATCTCTGCTATACTGCGCGGCTGGCTGTCCAGGCTCGCCGCCCTGGCAGGGCCGGAAGCCGCCGCAAGGCGGCTTTCTGCGCACGTCAAACGTGATGGCGGGACACGTGATTTTCCCGTCGCGATGGGGAGCCTGCAAGTTGGGCGCTAGCACCCGGAGACCACTGAAATGGCAAAGAAAGTAGTCGGTTACATCAAGCTGCAGGTGAAGGCCGGTCAGGCCAATCCCTCGCCGCCGGTCGGTCCTGCGCTGGGTCAGCGCGGCCTGAACATCATGGAATTCTGCAAGGCGTTCAATGCCTCCACGCAGAAGCTGGAGCCGGGCCTGCCCACTCCGGTCATCATCACGGCCTATTCGGACCGTACCTTCACCTTCATCACCAAGAGCACCCCTGCGAGCGTGCTGTTGAAGAAGGCCGCAGGCGTCACCTCCGGTTCCAAGCGCCCGAACAGCGAAAAGGTCGGCAAGGTCACCCGCAAGCAGCTCGAAGAGATCGCCAAGGCGAAGGAAGCCGACCTGACTGCAGCCGAGCTGGAAGCGGCGGTGCGTACGATTGCGGGTTCCGCCCGCAGCATGGGCCTGACGGTGGAGGGTTAAGCGATGGCACAGACCAAGCGACAGAAAGCAATCCATGCTGCCGTGCAGCCGGGCAAGGCGTATTCGATCGACGAAGCGCTGAAGATCATCAAGTCCACCAGCAAGGCCAAGTTCGTCGAAGCCGTCGACGTGGCCGTGCGCCTGGGCGTGGATGCCAAGAAGTCCGACCAGCAGGTGCGCGGCTCCACCGTGCTGCCGGCCGGTACCGGCAAGAGCGTGCGCGTGGCGGTGTTCGCCCCGGCCGGCGCCAAGGCTGACGAGGCCCTGGCCGCTGGCGCCGAGGCCGTCGGCATGGACGACCTGGCCGAGAAGATGCAGGCCGGCGACCTGAACTACGACGTGGTCATCGCCACTCCGGACGCGATGCGCGTCGTCGGCAAGTTGGGCACGCTGCTGGGCCCGCGCGGCCTGATGCCGAACCCGAAGGTCGGCACCGTGTCGGCCAATCCGGCCGAAGCGGTGAAGAACGCCAAGTCGGGTCAGGTGCGCTACCGCACCGACAAGGGCGGCATCATCCACTGCACCATCGGCAAGGCCAGCTTCGAAGACGAGGCGCTGAAGAACAATCTGCAGGCGCTGCTGCTGGACCTGGTCAAGGCCAAGCCGGCGACCTCGAAGGGCACCTACCTGCAGAAGATCTCGGTGAGCTCGACCATGGGTCCGGGCGTCACCGTCGATCAGGCGTCGCTGTCCCTGAAGTAATCGCGAGACGGCGCCGCTCCGCGAGGGGCGGCGCCGGTTCCACCCTTTTGAAGGCGTCGCCGAGGGGCAACCCGGAGCGAAGCCGTCAAAGACCGCAGGCGCGGTCGGCGCATACCGACGACGGGCACGGAAGCTCGATATGGCAAGGAGTCGCCGTCGGTACAGCGGGATCGCTTAATCCAGTCCCCTCGGGGACGCGCCGGCGTAGATGGTGCCGCCTTTCTGGAGTTTTTCTGGTTCAGGCCAGTTCGGGGCTTCCCGAGCGCGCTCACTCCAGGTCTGGAACGGCCACCAACTGGGATGCCATTCGGCGTCCCCGGCATCCAGGATGGAGGCCGCCCAGGACCGCACGCGGCAGGAGCCGCAAGCGGAGTTTGTTTGAAGCAGGGATTCGGGATTGAGGATCGGGGATCGGCAAGAGCGCATCAGGGCTCCTGCGGCTCCCGCACCATCGGCCTGGAGCCCGGCTTTAACGGAGGAGTGCAATGGCTCTCAATCTGTCCCAGAAGCAAGAAGTCGTCGCCGAACTGGCAGACGTTGCCGCGAAGGCTCACTCCTTGGTTGCTGCCGAGTACGCCGGCATCACGGTCGCCCAGCTGACCGCGATGCGCAAGAAGGCGCGCGAAACCGGTGTGTACTTGCGTGTTGTCAAGAACACCCTGGCCGCGCGTGCCGTTGCCGGTACCGAATACGAGTGCGTCCAGGACGCGCTGGTCGGTCCGCTGCTGTATGCGTTCTCGACGGAAGAACCCGGCGCTGCCGGTCGTCTGATCAAGGAATTCGCCAAGGGTAACGACAAGCTGCAGACCAAGGTCGTGTCGATGGGGGGCCAGCTGTATCCGGCCGCTCACCTCGAGGTGTTGGCATCGCTGCCGACCCGCGAGCAGGCGCTGGCCATGCTGGCACGTGTCCTCGCCGAGCCGGCGAGCATGTTCGCCCGCGCGGTGAAGGCAGTGGGCGACAAGCTCGGTGGTGGCGAAGAAGCCCCCGCCGCAGCGGAAGACGCCCCGGCCGAAACGGCTTAAGTTCGCGACACCTGAAACGGTTCACTAGAACCTCATCCAGAAAAAAATTCCAAAGGTAATCACAATGTCCCTGTCTAACGAGCAGATCGTCGACGCAATCGCCGAAAAGACCCTCATGGAAGTGATGGAGCTGGTCAAGGCCATCGAAGAGAAGTTTGGCGTCTCCGCCGCCGCCCCGGTCGCCGCTGCCGGCCCGGCCGCTGCTGCCGCCCCGGTCGAAGAGCAGACCGAGTTCAACGTCATCCTGAAGGCTGTCGGCGAAAAGAAGGTCGAAGTCATCAAGGCCGTCCGCGCCATCACCGGCCTGGGCCTGAAGGAAGCGAAGGACCTGGTCGAAGGTGCTCCGCAGACCGTCAAGGAAGCCGCGTCGAAGGAAGATTCCGAGAAGTTCAAGAAGGATCTCGAGGCCGCCGGCGCGACCGTCGAAATCAAGTAATCGGCATCTTGCATCGCCAGCGTGTCAGGTGATGCATCGAAGGCTGGGGACGCAAGTCCCCGGCCTTTGGCCGTTGTTGCAAGGCCGGGATTGGAGATTCGGCATCAGGGATTCGATGGCGCCCGTCTGGCCCAGCCCGAATCCCGTCGTGCCCAATCTCGGCCTCACCGAGTTGGTAGTTGGAAGTAGCAAGAGAAGGCGTGCTGGTGCCGGCAATACCAGCGACTTCCAACTGACAATTTATGTTCACTCAGGGCCGCGGACGCGCGGCCCGCACAGCCAAGGTGATACCTCATGACGTCCTATTCGTTCACCGAAAAGAAGCGTATCCGCAAGGATTTCGGCAAGCAGCGCTCGATCCTCGAAGTGCCGTTCCTGCTGGCGATCCAGGTGGATTCCTACCGCGAGTTCCTGCAGGAGAACACCGACCCGAACAAGCGTTCGGACCACGGCCTGCATGCGGCCCTGAAATCGGTGTTCCCGATCTCCAGCTACAGCGGCAACGCGGCGCTGGAGTACGTCGGCTACAAGCTTGGCGACCCGGTGTTCGACGAGCGCGAATGCCGCCAGCGCGGCATGAGCTACGGCGCCCCGCTGCGCGTGACCGTGCGCCTGGTGATCTACGACCGCGAGTCCTCGACCAAGGCCATCAAGTACGTGAAGGAGCAGGAGGTCTACCTCGGCGAAATCCCGCTGATGACCGACAACGGCACCTTCATCGTCAACGGCACCGAGCGCGTCATCGTCTCGCAGCTGCACCGTTCGCCTGGCGTGTTCTTCGACCACGACCGCGGCAAGACGCATAGCTCGGGCAAGCTGCTGTACAGCGCCCGCATCATCCCGTACCGCGGTTCCTGGCTGGACTTCGAGTTCGACCCGAAGGACGCGCTGTTCACCCGTATCGACCGCCGCCGCAAGCTGCCGGTGTCGATCCTGCTGCGCGCGCTCGGCTACTCGAACGAAGAGATGCTGGCCGAGTTCTTCGAGATCAACACCTTCCACATCGATCCCAAGGAAGGCGTGCAGCTGGAGCTGGTGCCCGAGCGCCTGCGCGGCGAGACGCTGAACTTCGACCTGGCCGATGGCGACAAGGTCATCGTCGAGGCCGGCAAGCGCATCACCGCGCGCCACGTCAAGCAGCTCGAAGCCGCCGGCGTCGCCGCGCTGGCCGTGCCCGACGAGTATCTGGTCGGCCGCATCCTGTCGCACGACGTGGTCGATTCCTCGACCGGCGAACTGCTGGCCAGCGCCAACGACGAGATCAGCGAAGACCAGCTGAACGCGTTCCGCAAGGCCGGCGTCGATGCCGTGGGCACGCTGTGGGTCAACGACCTGGACCGTGGTCCGTACCTGTCCAACACCCTGCGCATCGATCCGACCAAGACCCAGCTGGAAGCGCTGGTCGAGATCTACCGCATGATGCGTCCCGGCGAACCGCCGACCAAGGACGCCGCGCAGAACCTGTTCCACAACCTGTTCTTCACCTTCGAGCGCTACGACCTGTCCACGGTCGGCCGGATGAAGTTCAACCGCCGTGTCGGCCGCAAGGAAGTCACCGGCGAGTCGGTGCTGTACGACAGGAAGTACTTCGGCGAGCGCAACGACGAAGAGTCCAAGCGCCTGGTCGCCGAGCATGCCGACAGCTCCGACATCCTGGAAGTGATCAAGGTCCTGACCGAGATCCGCAACGGCCGCGGCGTGGTCGACGACATCGACCACCTCGGCAACCGTCGCGTGCGGTCGGTCGGCGAAATGGCCGAGAACGTGTTCCGCGTGGGTCTGGTCCGCGTCGAGCGCGCGGTCAAGGAGCGCCTGTCGATGGCCGAGTCCGAAGGCCTGACCCCGCAGGAACTGATCAATGCCAAGCCGGTGGCCGCCGCGATCAAGGAGTTCTTCGGCTCCTCGCAGCTGTCGCAGTTCATGGATCAGAACAACCCGCTGTCGGAAGTGACGCACAAGCGTCGCGTCTCCGCGCTGGGTCCGGGCGGTCTGACCCGCGAGCGCGCCGGCTTCGAAGTGCGCGACGTCCATCCGACCCACTACGGCCGCGTCTGCACCATCGAGACGCCGGAAGGACCGAACATCGGCCTGATCAATTCGCTGGCGGTGTATGCCCGCACCAACCAGTACGGCTTCCTGGAGACGCCGTACCGGAAGGTCGTGGACGGCCAGATCACCGACGATGTCGAATACCTGTCGGCGATCGAAGAGAACGAGTACGTGATCGCGCAGGCCAACGCGCTGCACGATTCCAAGAGCCGCCTGACCGAGCAGTTCGTGCCGTGCCGCTACCAGGGCGAGTCGCTGCTGAAGCCGCCGGCCGAAGTGCACTTCATGGACGTGTCGCCGATGCAGACCGTGTCCATCGCGGCGGCGCTGGTACCGTTCCTGGAGCACGATGACGCCAACCGCGCACTGATGGGCGCCAACATGCAGCGCCAGGCCGTGCCGACGCTGCGTGCGCAGAAGCCGCTGGTCGGTACCGGCATCGAGCGGGCGGTGGCGCGCGACTCGGGCGTGACCGTGAACGCCAAGCGTGGCGGTGTGATCGAGCAGATCGACGCGGCGCGCATCGTGGTCAAGGTCAACGAGGAAGAGATCGGCGGCGGCACCGATGCCGGCGTGGACATCTACAACCTGATCAAGTACACGCGCTCCAACCAGAACACCTGCATCAACCAGCGTCCGCTGGTCAATGTGGGCGACGTGATCGCGCGCGGCGACGTGCTGGCCGACGGCCCCTCGACCGACATCGGCGAGCTGGCCCTGGGCCAGAACATGCTGATCGCGTTCATGCCGTGGAACGGCTACAACTTCGAAGACTCCATCCTGCTCTCCGAGCGCGTGGTGGAAGAGGATCGCTACACCACGATCCACATCGAAGAGCTGACCTGCGTGGCGCGCGACACCAAGCTGGGGCCGGAGGAAATCTCCGCCGACATCCCGAACGTGTCCGAGCAGGCGCTGAACCGCCTGGACGAGTCGGGCGTGGTGTACATCGGCGCCGAAGTGCGCGCCGGCGACATCATGGTCGGCAAGGTCACGCCGAAGGGCGAGAGCCAGCTGACCCCGGAAGAGAAGCTCCTGCGCGCGATCTTCGGCGAAAAGGCCTCGGACGTGAAGGACAGCTCGCTGCGCGTGCCGCCGGGCATGGACGGCACCGTCATCGACGTGCAGGTGTTCACCCGCGACGGCATCGAGAAGGACAAGCGCGCCCGCCAGATCGAGGAAAACGAGATCAAGCGGGTCAAGAAGGACTTCGACGACCAGTTCCGCATCCTGGAAAGCGCGATCTATGCGCGTCTGCGCGCCCAGCTGATCGGCAAGGTCGCCAACGGCGGTCCGAACCTGAAGAAGGGCGATACCATCACCGACGCGTATCTGGACGGGCTGAAGAAGTCCGACTGGTTCGCGCTGCGGATGAAGGACGAGGAACCGTCCGACGCGATCGAGCGCGCGCAGAAGCAGATCCAGGCGCATGAGAAGGAATTCGAGCGTCGCTTCGCCGACAAGCGCGGCAAGATCACCGCCGGCGATGACCTCGCCCCGGGCGTGCTGAAGATGGTCAAGGTGTTCCTGGCGGTGAAGCGCCGCATCCAGCCCGGCGACAAGATGGCCGGTCGCCACGGCAACAAGGGTGTCGTGTCGATGATCCAGCCGATCGAGGACATGCCGTACATGGCCAACGGTGAGACCGTGGACATCGTGCTGAACCCGCTCGGCGTGCCGTCGCGCATGAACATCGGCCAGGTGCTGGAAGTGCATCTGGGCTGGGCCGCCAAGGGCCTGGGTCGCAAGATCCAGAACATGCTCGAGGCGCAGACCAAGGTCGCCGACCTGCGCAAGTTCCTGACCCAGATCTACAACCACGACCAGAAGCTGGGCGAGGACCGTGTGGACCTGGATCAGTTCAGCGACGCAGAGCTGCTGGCCCTGTCGAAGAACCTGACCGACGGCGTGCCGATGGCCACCCCGGTGTTCGACGGCGCCACCGAAGCGGAGATCAAGCACATGCTCGAACTCGCCGACCTGCCGATCAGCGGCCAGACCCAGCTGTACGACGGCCGCACCGGCGAGGCGTTCGATCGCCACACCACGGTCGGCTACATGCACATGCTGAAGCTGAACCACCTGGTCGACGACAAGATGCACGCGCGCTCCACCGGCCCGTACTCGCTCGTCACCCAGCAGCCGCTCGGCGGCAAGGCGCAGTTCGGCGGCCAGCGCTTCGGCGAAATGGAAGTCTGGGCGCTGGAAGCCTACGGCGCGGCCTACACCCTGCAGGAAATGCTGACGGTGAAGTCCGACGACGTGCAGGGCCGCAACCAGATGTACAAGAACATCGTCGACGGCGAGCACGAGATGGTCGCGGGCATGCCGGAATCCTTCAACGTGCTGGTGAAGGAAATCCGCTCGCTGGCCATCAACATGGAATTGGAAGACTGATCGTGTCGGGACTCGGGTACCGGGACTCGGGACTCGGAAAAGCGAGAAGCGCCACCGCTCTTGCTTTCCGCGTCCCGCGTCCCGCGTCCCGCGTCCCGCAAACAGCCTCTAGCCCCGTCCTCGATACGAAATTCCTCCGACCCGGAGATACCCAATGAAAGACCTGCTCAACCTCTTCAACCAGCAGCGCCAGACGCTGGACTTCGACGCGATCAAGATCGCGTTGGCCTCGCCGGACCTGATCCGTTCGTGGTCCTTCGGCGAAGTGAAGAAGCCGGAAACGATCAATTACCGGACCTTCAAGCCCGAGCGCGACGGCCTGTTCTGCGCCGCCATCTTCGGCCCGATCAAGGACTACGAGTGCCTGTGCGGCAAGTACAAGCGCATGAAGCACCGTGGCGTGGTCTGCGAGAAGTGCGGCACCGAAGTGACCCTGGCCAAGGTGCGCCGCGAGCGCATGGGCCACATCGACCTGGCCTCGCCGGTCGCGCATATCTGGTTCCTGAAGTCGCTGCCCTCGCGCATCGGCCTGATGCTGGACATGACCCTGCGCGACATCGAGCGCGTGCTGTACTTCGAAGCCTACGTGGTGACCGAGCCGGGCCTGACCGCCCTGGAGCGCCGCCAGCTGCTGACCGAAGAGCAGTTCCTGACCGCGCGCCAGGAGCACGGCGACGACTTCGACGCCGCGATGGGCGCCGAGGCGGTGTACGAACTGCTGCGCACGATCGACCTGCAGTCGGAAATGACCCGCCTGCGCGAGGAAATCGCCGGCACCGGCTCGGAAACCAAGCTCAAGCGTCTGACCAAGCGCATCAAGCTGGTCGAAGCCTTCCTCGAGTCGGGCAACCGTCCGGAGTGGATGGTGATGACCGTGCTGCCGGTGCTGCCGCCGGACCTGCGTCCGCTGGTGCCGCTGGACGGCGGCCGCTTCGCGACCTCCGATCTGAACGACCTGTACCGCCGCGTCATCAACCGTAACAACCGCCTGCGTCGCCTGCTCGAGCTCAATGCGCCGGACATCATCGTGCGCAACGAAAAGCGCATGCTGCAGGAATCGGTGGATGCGCTGCTGGACAACGGCCGCCGCGGCCGTGCCATCACCGGCACCAACAAGCGCCCGCTGAAGTCGCTGGCCGACATGATCAAGGGCAAGCAGGGCCGGTTCCGCCAGAACCTGCTCGGCAAGCGCGTGGACTACTCCGGTCGTTCGGTCATCGTGGTCGGCCCGACCCTGCGTCTGCACGAGTGCGGCCTGCCGAAGAAGATGGCGCTGGAGCTGTTCAAGCCGTTCGTGTTCGCCAAGCTGCAGCGTCGCGGCCTGGCCACCACCATCAAGGCCGCCAAGAAGCTGGTCGAGCGCGAAGAAGCCGAAGTGTGGGACATCCTGGAAGAGGTCATCCGCGAGCATCCGGTGCTGCTGAACCGTGCGCCGACCCTGCACCGCCTGGGCATCCAGGCGTTCGAGCCGGTGCTGATCGAAGGCAAGGCGATCCAGCTGCATCCGCTGGTGTGTACTGCGTTCAACGCCGACTTCGACGGCGACCAGATGGCGGTGCACGTACCGCTGTCGCTGGAAGCGCAGCTGGAAGCGCGCGCGCTGATGATGTCCACCAACAACATCCTGTCGCCGGCCAACGGCGAGCCGATCATCGTGCCGTCGCAGGACGTGGTGCTGGGCCTGTATTACATGAGCCGCGCCCTGGAGAACAAGAAGGGCGAGGGCATGGTGTTCGCCAACATCGCCGAAGTGAAGCGCGCCTACGACAACCGTGCGGTCGAACTGCACGCCAAGGTCAAGGTCCGCATCACCGAGACGGTGATCGACGAGGATGGCAGCCGCAGCAAGAAGACCTCGATCGTGGACACCACGATCGGGCGTGCGCTGCTGGCCGAAATCCTGCCGGAAGGCCTGCCGTTCGCGCTGGCCAACACCGAGCTGACCAAGAAGAACATCAGCCGCCTGATCAACTCCAGCTACCGCCAGCTGGGCCTGAAGGACAGCGTCGTGTTCGCCGACAAGCTGATGTACACCGGCTTCGCCTACGCGACCCGCGCCGGCGTGTCGATCGGCATCGACGACATGCTGATCCCGGACGAGAAGAAGGGCATCCTGACCGAAGCCGAAGCCGAAGTGCTGGAAATCCAGGAGCAGTACCAGTCCGGCCTGGTCACCGCCGGCGAGCGCTACAACAAGGTCGTGGACATCTGGTCGCGCACCAACGAGCGCATCGCCAAGGCGATGATGGACACCATCGGTACCGAGAAGGTCACCAATGCCAAGGGCGAGATCATCGATCAGAAGTCGATGAACTCGCTGTACATCATGGCCGACTCCGGTGCGCGTGGTAGCCAGGCGCAGATCCGTCAGCTGGCCGGCATGCGCGGCCTGATGGCGCGTCCGGATGGCTCGATCATCGAGACCCCGATCAAGGCCAACTTCCGCGAAGGCCTGAACGTGCAGGAGTACTTCAACTCCACCCACGGCGCGCGTAAGGGTCTGGCCGATACCGCGCTGAAGACCGCCAACTCCGGTTACCTGACCCGTCGCCTGGTCGACGTGGCGCAGGACGTGGTGATCACCGAGCCCGATTGCGGCACCACCGAAGGGTTGACCATGACCCCGATCGTGGAAGGCGGCGACGTGGTCGAGCCATTGCGCGACCGCGTGCTCGGCCGCGTGGTGGCCGAGGACGTGTTCCTGCCGGGCAACGACGAGGATCCGATCGTCACCCGCAACACCCTGCTCGACGAGCAGTGGGTGGCCAAGCTGGAAGAGGCCGGCGTGCAGACGCTGAAGGTGCGCTCCACGATCACCTGCGCCTCCTCGTTCGGCGTGTGCGCCCGCTGCTACGGCCGCGACCTGGCGCGCGGTCACCTGGTCAACATCGGCGAAGCGGTCGGCGTTATCGCCGCGCAGTCGATCGGCGAGCCGGGTACCCAGCTGACCATGCGGACCTTCCACATCGGCGGCGCGGCATCGCGTGCGGCGGCGGTGGACAACATCACGGTCAAGACCACCGGTTCGATCAAGTTCAACAACCTCAAGTCGGTCGAGCACGCCAGCGGTTCGCTGGTGGCGGTGTCGCGTTCGGGCGAACTGTCGGTGCTCGATGGCCACGGCCGCGAGCGCGAGCGCTACAAGCTGGCCTACGGCGCCACGATCACCGCGAAGGACGGCGACGCGGTCAAGGCCGGCCAGTCGGTGGCCAACTGGGATCCGCATAACCACCCGATCGTGTCGGAAGTGGCCGGTTTCATCCGCTTCATCGACTTCATCGACGGCGTCACCGTCATCGAGAAGACCGACGACCTGACCGGCCTGGCCTCGCGCGAGATCACCGATCCGAAGCGCCGCGGCGCCCAGGCCAAGGACCTGCGCCCGATCGTGCGCATCGTCGACGGCAAGGGCAACGACCTGACCATCCCGGGCACCGATCTGCCGGCGCAGTACCTGCTGCCGCCGCGCTCGATCGTCAACCTGCAGGACGGTGCGGCGGTGGGCGTGGGCGACGTGGTCGCCAAGATCCCGCAGGAAGCGTCCAAGACCCGCGACATCACCGGTGGTCTGCCGCGCGTGGCCGATCTGTTCGAAGCGCGCAAGCCGAAGGATCCGGCGATCCTGGCCGAGCGTTCGGGCATCATCAGCTTCGGCAAGGACACCAAGGGCAAGCAGCGCCTGATCATCAAGGACACCGATGGTTCGGAACACGAAGAGTTGATCCCGAAGTACCGCCAGATCATCGTGTTCGAAGGCGAGCACGTGGCCAAGGGCGAGACCGTGGTGGACGGCGAGCCGAGCCCGCAGGACATCCTGCGCCTGCTAGGCGTGGAGCCGCTGGCCGCGTACCTGGTCAAGGAAATCCAGGACGTGTACCGCCTGCAGGGCGTGAAGATCAACGACAAGCACATCGAGGTCATCACCCGGCAGATGCTGCGCAAGGTCGAGATCACCGACCAGGGCAACAGCAAGTTCCTCAACGGCGAGCAGGCCGAGCGCCAGCGCGTCATCGAGGAAAACGCCCGCCTGGGCGCCCGCAACGAGCTGCCGGCCAAGTACGACCCGGTGCTGCTGGGCATCACCAAGGCCTCGCTGGCCACCGAGTCGTTCATCTCGGCGGCCTCGTTCCAGGAGACCACCCGCGTGCTCACCGAGGCGGCGGTCCGCGGCACCAGCGACACGCTGCGCGGCCTGAAGGAAAACGTGATCGTCGGCCGCCTGATCCCGGCCGGTACCGGCCTGGCCTACCACAGCCTGCGCCGTCGCAACTCCAGCGGCCTGACCGAGTCGGAAATGCAGACCCTGTCCGGCGGCAACGCCGAGCCGGCGGTCGAAGCCCCAGCGGCGGCGGCCAGCAGCGAAGAGTGAGCCAGATCGGCCGCGTGCGCGGGGCCGGTCGTTGCAAGCGAAATGGGGCGCAACGGATGCGCCCCGTGTTCCGGCCCGGGATGGGCAGCAAGTTAAGTTTTCGTTGAGTTGACGGCGCTTTTACTTGCCCGCTATACTTTCCTGTCTCGGCAGGCCGTCCTTCGGCCTGCCTTCGTTTTCACGTATCCAGGCCCCCGGCCTCAATCAGAAGAATCCACTGATGGCGACGATCAACCAGCTGGTCCGCAAGCCGCGGCAGGCGCCCACCTACAAGAGCGCCTCTCCGGCGCTGGACAAGTGCCCGCAGCGCCGTGGCGTCTGCACGCGCGTGTACACCACCACCCCGAAGAAGCCGAACTCGGCCCTGCGTAAGGTCGCCAAGGTGCGCCTGACGAACCAGGAAGAGATCATCAGCTACATCGGCGGCGAAGGCCACAACCTGCAGGAGCACTCCGTGGTCCTGGTCCGCGGCGGTCGCGTCAAGGATCTGCCGGGCGTGCGCTACCACACCGTGCGCGGTTCGCTCGATGCCGCCGGCGTCGCCAAGCGTCGCCAGGGTCGTTCCAAGTACGGCGCCAAGCGTCCGAAGAGCTAAGGGAAAGCACACAAATGTCTCGTAAAGGTTCTACTCCGCAGCGCACCGTCCTGCCGGATCCCAAGCACGGCAGCGAAACCATCGCCCGTTTCATCAACATGGTGATGCTGAGCGGCAAGAAGTCGGTCGCCGAAAAGATCGTCTATGGCGCAATGGACGTCATCGGCGAGAAAAACCCGAATGCGGTCGAGCTGGTGCAGAAGGCGCTGGACAACGTCGCTCCGGCGGTCGAAGTCAAGTCACGTCGTGTGGGCGGTGCCACGTACCAGGTGCCGGTCGAGGTGCGTTCCTCCCGCCGCATGGCGCTGGCCATGCGCTGGCTGATCGACTCGGCGCGCAAGCGCGGCGAGAACTCGATGCCGCGCAAGCTCGCGGCCGAGCTGGTCGACGCCTCGGAAAACCGGGGTGGCGCCATCAAGAAGCGTGAAGAAACCCACCGCATGGCGGAAGCGAACAAGGCGTTCGCGCATTACCGCTGGTGACCTTCCGGGCCTTGGAAACAGGGCCCGTCAGCACAATCTGCATGTGCTGCTAGCGGCGTCGTCGAGCGCTGCACAAATCCGAAGGCCGCCGCAAGGCGGCGTTCGGCCATCCGCAATCCAAGAATTCTGAGAGGCTCCTGTGGCCCGCAACACTCCCATCGAGCGTTACCGCAACTTCGGCATCATGGCCCACATCGATGCCGGCAAGACCACCACCTCCGAACGCATCCTGTTCTACACCGGCGTCAGCCACAAGATCGGCGAGGTGCATGACGGTGCCGCGACGATGGACTGGATGGAGCAGGAGCAGGAGCGTGGCATCACCATCACCTCCGCCGCGACCACTGCGTTCTGGAGCGGCATGGACAAGTCGCTGCCGCAGCACCGCTTCAACATCATCGACACCCCCGGGCACGTCGACTTCACCATCGAAGTCGAGCGTTCGCTGCGCGTGCTCGACGGCGCGGTGTTCGTGCTGTGCGCGGTCGGCGGCGTGCAGCCGCAGTCCGAGACCGTGTGGCGCCAGGCCAATAAGTACGCGGTGCCGCGTCTTGCCTTCGTCAACAAGATGGACCGTACCGGTGCCAACTTCGACAAGGTGGTCGAGCAGCTGAAGTCGCGCCTGGGTGCCTACCCGGTGCCGATGCAGGTGCCGATCGGTGCCGAAGACGGCTTCGAGGGCGTGGTCGACCTGCTCAAGATGAAGGCGGTCCATTGGGATACCGCCTCGCAGGGCACCGTGTTCGAATACCGCGAGATCCCCGCCAGCCTGGCCGACAAGGCCGTCGAGGCGCGCGCGTTCATGGTCGAGGCCGCGGCCGAAGCCAACGAAGAGCTGATGGACAAGTACCTCAACGAGGGCGAGCTGTCCGAAGAGGAAATCGTCAGCGGCCTGCGCGAGCGCACCCTGAAGGTGGAAGTGGTGCCGGTGTACTGCGGCACCGCGTTCAAGAACAAGGGCGTGCAGGCGATGCTCGACGGCGTGATCCAGCTGCTGCCGTCGCCCAGCGACCGTCCGCCGGTCAAGGGCATCGACGAGGACGACAAGGAAGACAGCCGTCCGGCCACCGACACCGCGCCGTTCTCGGCGCTGGCGTTCAAGATCATGACCGACCCGTTCGTGGGCTCGCTGACCTTCTTCCGTGTCTACTCCGGCACGCTGAACTCCGGCGACCAGGTGTACAACCCGGTCAAGTCGCGCAAGGAGCGTGTGGGTCGCATCCTGCAGATGCACTCCAACAATCGCGAAGAGATCAAGGAAGTGCGCGCGGGCGACATCGCCGCGGCGGTGGGCCTGAAGGACGTCACCACCGGCGACACGCTGTGCGCGCAGGACCACATCATCATCCTGGAGCGCATGGTGTTCCCGGAGCCGGTGATCTCGATGGCGGTGGAGCCGAAGACCAAGTCGGACCAGGAAAAGATGGGCGTCGCGCTGAGCCGTCTGGCTCAGGAAGATCCCTCGTTCCGCGTCAACACCGACGAAGAATCCGGCCAGACCATCATCCGTGGCATGGGCGAGTTGCACCTGGAAATCATGGTCGACCGCATGAAGCGCGAGTTCAACGTCGAAGCCAACGTCGGCAAGCCGCAGGTGGCCTACCGCGAGACCATCCGCAAGGCGGTCAAGCAGGAAGGCAAGTTCGTGCGCCAGTCCGGCGGCAAGGGCCAGTACGGCCATGTCGTGCTCGAGATCGAGCCGCAGGAGCGTGGCCTGGGCTACACCTTCGAGAATGCGATCGTCGGCGGTGTGGTGCCGAAGGAATACATCCCGGCGGTGGACAAGGGCATCCAGGAAGCGGTGGCCAACGGCGTGATGGCCGGCTACCCGATCGTGGACATCAAGGTCCGCCTGATCGACGGTTCATACCACGACGTCGACTCCTCGGAAATGGCGTTCAAGATCGCCGGCTCGATGGGCTTCAAGGAAGGCTTCAACAAGGCCAGCCCGGTGCTGCTGGAGCCGATCATGAAGGTCGAGGTGGTGACCCCGGAAGATTACCTGGGCGACGTGATGGGCGACGTCAGCCGTCGTCGTGGCATCCTGCAGGGCCAGGACGACAGTCCGTCCGGCAAGGTGATCAACGCGATGGTGCCGCTGGGCGAAATGTTCGGCTACGCCACCACGCTGCGCTCGATGTCGCAGGGTCGCGCCACGTTCTCGATGGAGTTCGACCATTACGCCGAAGCGCCGACCAACATCGCCGAGTCGGTCATCAAGAAAAGCTGACATTAGCGAGACGGGATTCGGGATGCGGGCATAGCCAGTCCCGCATCCCGCCTCCCTTGTCCCCAATTACGAATTACAAGGTAACTACACATGGCCAAGGGTAAGTTCGAGCGCACCAAGCCGCACGTCAACGTCGGCACCATCGGTCACGTCGACCACGGCAAGACCACGCTGACCGCAGCGCTGACCAAGATCGGCGCAGAGCGCTTTGGCGGCGAATTCAAGGCCTATGACGCGATCGACGCGGCGCCGGAAGAGAAGGCGCGCGGCATCACGATCTCGACCGCGCACGTGGAATACGAATCGCCGAACCGCCACTACGCGCACGTCGATTGCCCGGGCCACGCCGACTACGTGAAGAACATGATCACCGGTGCGGCGCAGATGGACGGCGCGATCCTGGTGTGTTCGGCGGCGGACGGCCCGATGCCGCAGACCCGCGAGCACATCCTGCTGTCGCGCCAGGTCGGCGTGCCGCACATCGTGGTGTTCCTGAACAAGGCCGACATGGTCGACGACGCCGAGCTGCTCGAGCTGGTCGAGATGGAAGTGCGCGAGCTGCTGAGCAAGTACGACTTCCCGGGCGACGACACCCCGATCATCCACGGTTCGGCGCGTCTGGCGCTGGAAGGCGACCAGAGCGAGATCGGCGTGCCGTCGATCCTGAAGCTGGTGGAAGCGCTGGATACGTTCATCCCGGAGCCGCAGCGCGACGTGGACAAGCCGTTCCTGATGCCGGTGGAAGACGTGTTCTCGATCTCCGGCCGCGGCACCGTGGTGACCGGTCGTATCGAGCGCGGCGTGATCAAGGTGGGCGACGAAATCGAAATCGTCGGCATCCGCGCCACGCAGAAGACCACGGTCACCGGCGTGGAAATGTTCCGCAAGCTGCTGGACCAGGGTCAGGCGGGCGACAACGCCGGTCTGCTGCTGCGCGGCACCAAGCGTGACGACGTGGAGCGCGGCCAGGTGCTGTGCAAGCCGGGTTCGATCAAGCCGCACACCGAGTTCGAAGCCGAAGTCTACGTGCTGTCGAAGGACGAGGGCGGCCGTCACACGCCGTACTTCAATGGCTACCGTCCGCAGTTCTACTTCCGCACCACCGACATCACCGGCGCTTGCCAGCTGCCGGAAGGGGTGGAGATGGTGATGCCGGGCGACAACGTGAAGATGGTGGTCACGCTGATCAACCCGGTGGCGATGGACGAAGGCCTGCGTTTCGCGATCCGCGAAGGCGGCCGGACCGTCGGCGCCGGCGTGGTGGCCAAGATCATCAAGTAATGCCCGCTGCGGCGACGTCGGTCGCCGCGGTTCGAAGAGGGTCGGCGCAAGCCGGCCCTTTTTCGTTGCGGGCAAGGGCGGGGCCGCGATCGGTAAAATTGTTGCCGTGCGATGTTGCGGGCGAGTGAAACAGTCGCTATAATGCGCGGCTCGGCATTCCTGGGTAGGGTGCCGGATACACCGCGAAAAGAGAGGCAGGACGCCCCTCGTGTTCGCCAGACCGGGAAGGTCGCGCTGCATGAAACATTCAACGGCCTTGCGCTGTTGATTTTGTTTTATCTGCGCATTATACTTTTCCGTCTGGGCAGGCCGGGTAACTGGTCTGCCTCAGTTTTTGGGCGGAGGAATGGCCCTCGCCAGCTGGATGCTCGGCGGTATACGACGTCAGGAAATAATCGGGGCAGGTATCCCAGAGGCCTTGCCCGTCGCTCTTTTAACGAAGGAACCCACCGCCATGGCGGAGCAAAAGACCGGTCAGAAAGCGGATCAGAAGATCCGGATTCGGCTGAAGGCGTTCGATCATCGTCTGATCGACCGTTCGGCCAGCGAGATCGTTGAGACGGCTAAGCGGACCGGCGCGCAAGTGCGCGGCCCGATCCCGCTGCCGACCAAGATCGAACGCTACACCATTCTCGTTTCTCCGCACGTCGACAAGGACGCGCGCGACCAGTACGAGACCCGCACGCACAAGCGCGTGCTCGACATCATCGGCCCTAACGACAAGACCGTGGACGCGCTGATGAAGCTCGAGCTCGCGGCGGGCGTCGATGTCCAGATCAAGTTGACCTGAGGACTACGACCATGACGAAGAAATATTCGTTGGGCTTCGTGGGCCGCAAGGCCGGCATGAGTCGCGTCTTCACCGAAGACGGCCGCTCCATTCCGGTGACCCTGATCGAAGCGACCCCGAATCGCATCACCCAGCTCAAGACCGTCGAAAGCGACGGCTACAGCGCCGTGCAGATCACCGTGGGCGCCCGTCGCGCCGCGCTGGTCAACAAGCCTGCCTCCGGCCACTACGCCAAGGCGAAGGTCGAAGCCGGCCGCGGCCTGTGGGAGTTCCGCGTTGCAGATGCGCAGCTGGGCGATTACGCCATCGGCGGCGAGATCAAGGCGGACATCTTCGAGGTCGGCCAGAAGGTCGACGTCCAGGGCGTCACCAAGGGCAAGGGTTTCCAGGGCACGATCAAGCGGTACAACTTCCGCATGGGCGATGCTACCCACGGTAACTCGCTGTCGCATCGCGCGCCGGGTTCGCTGGGTCAGCGCCAGACCCCGGGTCGCGTTTTCCCGGGCAAGAAGATGTCCGGCCACATGGGCGCGGTGCAGCAGAGCACGCAGAATCTGGAAGTGATCAAGGTCGACGTCGAGCGTGGCCTCATCGCCATTCGCGGCGCTGTGCCTGGCGCTGCCGGTGGCGACGTGATCGTGCGTCCGGCTAGCAAGGCATAAGGAGAGATGACGATGGAGCTCGTTATCACGGGTAGCAATAACAAGGTCTCGGTCTCCGACGCCGTGTTCGGTCGCGATTTCAGCGAGGATCTGGTCCACCAGGTCGTCGTCGCCTATCGCAACGCCGGCCGCGCCGGCACCAAGGCGCAGAAGACGCGTTCGGAAGTCAGCGGCACCACCAAGAAGTCGAAGAAGCAGAAGGGCGGTGGCGCACGCCACGGCGCGCTGACCGCTCCGATCTTCGTCGGCGGCGGCGTGACCTTCGCGGCCAAGCCGCGCAGCTTCGAGCAGAAGGTGAACCGCAAGATGTATCGCGCCGCGATCTGCGCGATTCTTTCGGAGCTCAACCGCCAGGGTCGCCTGATGGTCGTCGAGGCGTTCGACGTCCAGGCCAGCAAGACCAAGGATCTGATCGAGAAGCTGAAGGGTCTGGACGTGGGCAAGCGCCCGCTGATCGTGACCGAAGAGGCATCCGAGCATCTGTACCTGTCCGCCCGCAACCTTCCCTACGTGGAAGTGCGCGACGTGCAGGGCCTGGATCCGGTGTCGCTGGTCGGGGCCGATACGGTCGTGATCACCGCCGATGCGGTCAAGAAGGTCGAGGAGTGGCTGGCATGAGCAGCAACGAAAAAATCTTCAGCGTGCTGCGTGCCCCGCGTGTCTCCGAAAAGACCGCGCGCCTGCAGGAACTCTCCAATCAGTACGTCTTCGAGATCTCGAGCGAAGCCACCAAGGCCGATGTCAAGGCCGCGGTCGAGCAGTTGTTCGACGTCAAGGTCGAGTCGGTCAACGTGTTGAACGTCAAGGGCAAGAACAAGTCCTTCCGTTCGCGCAGCGGTCGTCGCGGCGATTGGCGCAAGGCGTACGTGCGTCTGGCCGAAGGCCAGTCCATCGACGTAACGGCCAAGGCCTGAGGTCCATCCCATGCCATTGATGAAATTCAAACCCACTTCTCCCGGCCGTCGTTCGGCCGTGCGCGTGGTCACGCCTGATCTGCACAAGGGCGCCCCGCACGCCCCCTTGCTGGAGCCTCAGAGCAATTCCGGTGGGCGTAACCACCACGGCCGCATCACCACCCGTCACGTCGGCGGTGGCCACAAGCAGCATTACCGCATCATCGACTTCAAGCGCAACAAGGAAGGCATTCCGGCGCGCGTGGAGCGGATCGAATACGATCCGAACCGCACCGCCCATATCGCCCTGCTGTGCTATGCCGACGGCGAGCGCCGCTACATCATCGCGCCGAAGGGCCTGAAAGCCGGCGACCAGGTGATCGCCGGTTCGGACGCGCCGATCAAGACCGGCAACACGCTGCCGCTGCGCAACATCCCGGTCGGTACGACGGTGCACGGCATCGAGCTGAAGCCTGGCAAGGGCGCGCAGATCGCGCGCGCTGCCGGCGCCGCGGTGCAGCTGGTCGCGCGTGAAGGCATCTACGCCACCCTGCGTCTTCGCTCCGGCGAAATGCGCAAGGTGCCGGTCGAGTGCCGCGCCACCATCGGTGAAGTCGGCAACGACGAGCACAACCTCGAGAAGCTGGGCAAGGCAGGCGCCAAGCGCTGGCGCGGCGTGCGTCCGACCGTTCGCGGTGCGGCCATGAACCCCGTCGATCACCCGCACGGTGGTGGCGAGGCGAAGGCCGGTCAGGGTAATCCGCATCCGGTCACCCCGTGGGGTGTGCCGACCAAGGGTTACAAGACGCGCCATAACAAGCGCACCGAACAATTCATCGTCCGCGATCGTAGGGGCTAATCGACCATGGCACGTTCACTCAAGAAAGGCCCGTTCGTCGATCACCACCTCGTCAAGAAGGTGGAGGCCGCGGCCGGCAGCAAGCGTCCGATCAAGACCTGGTCGCGTCGCTCGATGATCCTGCCGGAGATGGTGGGTTTCACCATCGCCGTGCACAACGGCAAGAACCACGTTCCGGTGCTGGTCAACGAGAACATGGTCGGCCACAAGCTCGGCGAATTTGCCGTCACCCGGACCTTCAAGGGTCACGGTGGCGACAAGAAGTCGAGCCGGTAAGGAGAGATGACGATGGAAGCGAAAGCAATCCTGCGCACTGCGCGCATCTCCCCGCAGAAGGCCCGCCTGGTCGCCGACCAGGTGCGCGGTCTTTCCGCCGAGCGGGCGGTCAACCTGCTGAAGTTCTCGGATAAGAAGGCTGCCCACCTGATCAAGAAGGTGGTGGAGTCGGCGATCGCCAATGCCGAGAACAACCAGGGCGCGGATGTCGACGAGCTGAAGGTCAAGACCATCATGGTTGATGAAGGTCCGACCCTGAAGCGTTTCATGGCGCGGGCGAAAGGCCGCGGTACCCGCATCCTCAAGCGCACCAGCCACATCACTGTGGTTGTGGGCGCCGCCAAGTAAGCGGAAAGGAAAAGACGATGGGTCATAAAGTTCATCCGATTGGAATCCGCCTGGGTGTCTCCAAGGACTGGAATTCCAAGTGGTACGCCAACAAGGGCGAGTTCGCCGGTTACCTGGCAGCCGACCTCAAGGTCCGTGAAATGCTGCGCAAGAAGTTGGCGCAGGCGGGCATCAGCAAGATCCTGATCGAGCGTCCGGCCAAGACCGCACGCGTGACGATCCACACCGCCCGTCCGGGCGTGGTGATCGGCAAGCGCGGTGAGGACATCGAGAAGCTGCGCAAGGAAGTGAGCGAGATGATGGGCGTCCCCGCCCACATCAACGTCACCGAAGTGCGCAAGCCGGAGCTGGATGCGCAGCTGGTCGCCGAGTCGATCGCGCAGCAGCTGGAGCGTCGCATCATGTTCCGCCGCGCGATGAAGCGCTCGGTCGGCAACGCGATGCGCCTGGGTGCCCTGGGCATCAAGGTCAACGTCGCCGGCCGCTTGAACGGTGCGGAAATCGCCCGTTCCGAGTGGTACCGCGAGGGCCGCGTGCCGCTGCATACGCTGCGTGCCGACATCGACTATGGCTTCGCTGAAGCCAAGACCACCTACGGCATCATCGGCATCAAGGTGTGGATCTACAAGGGCGAGATCTTCGATTTCTCCCAGGTTGGCCAGGAAAAGCAGGACGATTCCCCGCGCAACGATCGTAACGATCGCGGCGACCGCGGTGACCGTCCGTCGCGTCCGGCTCGTGAAGCGAGGTAACGGCAATGTTGCAACCCAAGCGAACCAAATACCGCAAGATGCACAAGGGCCGTAACGACGGCCTGGCATGGAGCGGCAACGCCGTCAGCTTCGGCGAGTACGGTCTGAAGGCCACCGCGCACGGTCAGCTGACCGCGCGCCAGATCGAAGCGGCGCGCCGCTCGATCAGCCGCTACGTCAAGCGCTGCGGCAAGATGTGGATCCGCGTGTTCCCGGACAAGCCGATCACCAAGAAGCCGATCGAAGTGCGAATGGGCTCCGGTAAGGGCAACGTCGAGTACTGGGTCGCCCAGATCCAGCCCGGTCGCATGATCTATGAAATCGAAGGCGTCGGCGAAGATATCGCGCGCGAGGCGTTCCGCCTGGCCGCTGCCAAGCTTTCGGTGACCACCACCTTCGTGACCCGGACGGTACGCTGATGGACATCAAACAACTCCGCGAGAAGTCGGCTGACGATTTGAAGGCCCATCTGACCGATCTGCGCAAGGAGCAGTTCGCCCTGCGCATGCAGCAGGTCACCGGGCAGCTGCCGAAGACCCACGAAACCCGCCGGGTGCGCCGCGAGATTGCTCGCGTGAAGCACCTGATCGGCAGCACGAAGTAAGGATGGCCGCCATGAGCGACACTAACGAAAGCAAGACGCTGCGCACGGTCGAAGGCCGCGTCGTCAGCAACAAGATGGACAAGACGGTCACCGTGCTGGTGGAACGCCAGGTCAAGCACCCGCTGTACGGCAAGTACATCAAGCGCTCGTCCAAGCTCCACGCCCACGACGCCGACAATGCCTGCAACGAAGGCGATGTCGTGCGCGTGACCGAGATTGCGCCGCTGTCCAAGACCAAGAACTGGCGGGTGGTTGAAATCGTCACCCGTTCGGCCGACTAAGGGAGATCTGAATCATGATCCAGATGCAGAGCTACCTCGATGTCGCCGATAACTCCGGTGCCAAGGAAGTGATGTGCATCAAAGTGCTCGGCGGCTCCAAGCGCCGCTACGCGCGCATTGGCGACATCATCAAGGTCACCGTCAAGGACGCGATCCCGCGCGGCAAGGTCAAGAAGGGCGAGGTCTACGACGCCGTCGTGGTGCGTACCCGCAAGGGTGTGCGTCGTCCCGACGGTTCGCTGATCCGCTTCGACGGCAACGCTGCGGTATTGCTCAACAACAAGCAGGAGCCGATCGGCACACGCATTTTCGGGCCTGTTACCCGCGAGCTGCGTTCCGAGAAGTTCATGAAGATCGTCTCGCTCGCTCCTGAAGTGCTGTGAGCGGAGGACATACACATGGCTAACCGTATCAAGAAGGGCGACCAGGTCGTCGTCACTACCGGCAAGGACAAGGGCAAGCAGGGCGAAATCGTCCGCGTCGACGGCGATCGCGTGATCGTCTCCAACGCGAACATCGTCAAGCGCCACACCAAGCCGAACCCGCAGGCAGGCGTTGCCGGCGGCGTGGTCGAGCGTGAAGCGTCGATCCATATCTCCAACGTGGCGATCGTCAACCCGGCAACGGGCAAGGGCGAGCGCGTTGGCTTCAAGGTGCTGGAGGATGGACGCAAACTGCGTGTGTTCCGCTCCAGCGGTGAGGCGCTCGACGCCTGAGGAATGACACAATGAATTCCCGTCTCGAAAAGATCTACAAGGAAGAAGTGGTACCGGCTCTGATGAAGAAGTTCGGTTACACCAATCCGATGCAAGTGCCGAAGCTGGTCAAGGTCACCCTGAACATGGGCGTGGGCGAGGCGGCGACGAACAAGAAGATCCTGGAAAACGCCGTGGCCGACATGGCCAAGGTTTCCGGCCAGAAGCCGGTGGTCACCAAGTCGCGTATCTCGGTGGCGTCGTTCAAGATCCGCGATGGTTGGCCGATCGGCTGCAAGACCACGCTGCGTCGCTCCAAGATGTACGAGTTCCTGGACCGCCTGATCAACATCTCGCTGCCGCGCGTGCGCGACTTCCGTGGTGTGTCCGGTCGTTCGTTCGACGGTCGCGGCAACTTCAACATGGGCGTGAAGGAACAGATCATCTTCCCGGAAATCGACTTCGACGCCGTCGATGCGATCCGCGGTATGGATATCGCCATCACCACCACCGCCAAGACCGACGCCGAAGCGAAGGCGCTGCTCGAAGCGTTCAAGTTCCCGTTCCGCAATTAACGATCGTTCCTGATCAAGAGCCCGGCCATCCATGGCCGGACTTTCTAATTCGAAAAGGCATCGAAATGGCAAAGACCTCCATGGTCAACCGCGACATCAAGCGGAAGAAGCTGGCGAAGAAGTTCGCCGACAAGCGCGACGCGCTGAAGAAGATCATCTCCGCCGACAGCTCGTCGTACGACGAGAAGGCCGAGGCGGTGGTCAAGCTGCAGAAGCTGCCGCGCGATTCCTCGCCGTGCCGTCATCGCACCCGTTGCGAGCTGTCCGGTCGTCCGCGCGCCGTGTACCGCAAGTTCGGCCTCGGCCGCAACATGCTGCGCAAGGCGACGATGAACGGCGACGTGCCGGGCCTGCGCAAGGCCAGCTGGTAACAGCCGGCTGTCCCGGCTCCGTTCGCGGAGCCCGGGGCAGGGCGGTCGCCCGCCCGCGTGCTGTTCAGTCAACGAGTCCGACGCAAGTCGGACTTTTTGTCGTATAATCCCGCTCCTTGCCTGCGCCTGGCAGGTTGGGTTGCGGCAAACAGGCCCTGGCCTTCTCCAGGACGCCCCACGCTTCACATCACCGCGTCATTCCACAGTTACACATCACAAGATTTTCGCGAAAGCGGATATCGGTGCACTCAAAGGTAGACACCATGAGCATGACTGATCCCATCGCCGACCTGCTGGTCCGCATCAAGAATGCGGCCGCGGTTGGCAAGCCGACGGTGAAAATGCCGTCCTCCAAGATCAAGGTTGCGATCGCAGAAGTGCTGAAGGCCGAAGGCTACATCGGCGACCTGCGCGTCAACCCGATCGAGAACAACAAGTCCGAACTGGAAATCGTGCTGAAGTATTTCGAGGGCCGTCCGGTCATCGATACGCTCAAGCGCGTGTCCCGTTCGGGTCTGCGTCAGTATCGCGGTAAGGCCGAACTGCCGAAGGTTCTCGGCGGCCTGGGCGTTGCCATCATTTCCACGTCCAAGGGCATCATGACCGATGCGCAGGCCCGTCAGGCCGGCGTCGGTGGCGAAGTCCTGTGCTTCGTGGCCTAAGGGAAGGAGTAAGTAAATGTCCCGCGTAGCCAAGAAGCCGATTTCCCTCCCGAAGGGCGTCGAACTGAATGTCCAGCCCGAGCTGGTGAGCGTCAAGGGCCCGAAGGGCACCCTGTCGTTGATCAAGCCCGCTGGCGTCGAAATCAAGCAGGAAGACGGTGTCGCCACGCTGTCGGCCAACGACCCGTCGCAGATCGCCATCACCGGCACCGTCCGCGCGATCCTGGCGAACATGGTGCACGGCGTGTCCGAAGGCTTCGAGCGCAAGCTCGAGCTGGTCGGTGTCGGTTACCGTGCCACGATGCAGGGCAAGGACCTGAGCCTGGCGCTCGGTTTCTCGCACCCCGTCCTGTTCACGGCGCCGGAAGGCATCACCCTGGCCACCCCGACTCAGACCGAGATCGTGGTGCAGGGCGCCGACAAGCAGCGCGTCGGCGAAGTCGCCGCCAAGATCCGCGGTTTCCGTCCGCCGGAGCCCTACAAGGGCAAGGGTGTGAAGTACGCCGGTGAAGCCATCATTCGCAAGGAAGCCAAGAAGGCATAACGCAGGCTCTTCTGCGACGAGCCCTGCCATCCATGGCCGGAGTCTTCAACGCAAAAGCCTGTTTTCCTTCAGCTTCCGTAGGACATAGACATGACCATCAACAAGAACATCGCCCGCCTGCGCCGCGCCAAGTCGACCCGTGCGCACATCCGCGAACTCGGCGTCGCGCGCCTGTCGGTGCTGCGCACCGGCCAGCACCTGTACGCGCAGGTCTTCACTGCCGACGGCTCCAAGGTGATCGCTGCGGCGAACACCCTGCAGGCCGACGTCAAGGACGGCCTGAAGAGCGGCAAGAACAGCGAGGCGGCCGTCAAGGTCGGCAAGCTGATCGCCGAGCGCGCCAAGGCTGCGGGCATCGAGAAGGTCGCCTTCGACCGCTCGGGCTACCGCTACCACGGCCGCATCAAGGCGCTGGCCGACGCCGCGCGCGAAGGCGGCCTGCAGTTCTGATCCTTGCGGGTGCGGCGTCCACGCCGCGCCCGACCTGCCGATGCGGGCCGCATCGGACCTTGGCGCGCCTTGTGCGCGCGTCCGGGGAACACGGTTCCAGTCAACAACTACAAGCGGCATGCAAGCCGTAAATCTTTCAACTACCAAGGAATACACAATGGCTGAAGAACAGCGTGCACCGCGGGGTCGTGATCGCGACCGCAACCGCGAAGAGAAAGTCGACGACGGCATGATCGAAAAGCTGGTCGCGGTCAACCGCGTCAGCAAGACGGTCAAGGGCGGTCGCCAGTTCACCTTCACCGCGCTGACCGTGGTCGGCGACGGCAACGGCAAGATCGGCTTCGGTTACGGCAAGGCGCGCGAAGTGCCGGTCGCGATCCAGAAGTCGATGGAATATGCGCGCAAGGGCATGCTCAACATCGATCTGAACAACGGCACCCTGTGGCACGCGGTGAAGTCCGGCCACGGCGCGGCGCGCGTGTTCATGATGCCGGCGTCGGAAGGTACCGGCGTCATCGCCGGCGGCGCGATGCGCGCCGTGCTGGAAGCGGTCGGGGTCAAGAACGTGCTGGCCAAGGCCGTCGGTTCGCGCAACCCGATCAATCTGGTGCGCGCCACGCTGCGCGGCCTGGAAGACATGCAGTCGCCGTCGCGCATCGCGGCCAAGCGCGGCAAGAAGGTGGAGGAACTCACTCATGGCTAATGCGTCCAACAAGACGGTGAAGGTGCGCCTGGTGCGCGGCCTTCGTGGTACCCAGTCGCGTCACCGCCTGTCGGTGCGCGCGCTGGGCCTGAACAAGCTCAACGATGTGCGTGAACTGAAGGACAGCCCGCAGGTGCGGGGCCTGATCAACAAGGTTCACTACCTCGTCCAGGTTGAGGAGTAAGCGACCATGACTTTGCATCTGAATGATCTGAAGCCCGCCGAAGGCGCGCGTACCGAGCGTACCCGCGTCGGTCGCGGCATCGGTTCGGGCCTGGGCAAGACCTGCGGGCGCGGCCACAAGGGTTCGTTCGCGCGCAAGGGCGGCGGCAAGATCAAGGCCGGCTTCGAAGGCGGCCAGACCCCCATGCAGCGCCGTCTGCCGAAGATAGGCTTCCGTTCCAAGATGGCCAAGGACACTGCCGAAGTGCTGTCCTACCAGCTCGACAACCTGCCGGAAGGCGAGATCGATTTCGCCGCGCTGCGCGCTGCCAAGCTGGTCCCGAGCACCGCGAAGAAGGCCAAGGTCGTCCTCAAGGGCGAGCTGAGCAAGAAGTTCGTGCTCAAGGGAATCGCCGCGACCGCTGGTGCCAAGGCGGCAATCGAAGCTGCCGGCGGCAGCGTGCAGGAGTAACACGCAGATGGCGCAGGCTGGCATGGGTAACCTCGGCGGCGGGCTTGGCAAGTTCACGGAACTTCGCCAGCGCCTGTTGTTCGTTCTCGGCGCGTTGATCGTCTACCGCATCGGCTGCTACGTGCCGGTGCCGGGCGTCAATCCCGAAGCCATGCTTGCGCTGATGCAGGCGCAGGGCGGCGGCATCGTGGACATGTTCAACATGTTCTCGGGCGGCGCCCTGCACCGTTTCAGCATCTTCGCGCTGAACGTGATGCCGTACATCTCGGCATCGATCGTGATCCAGCTGGCCACGCACATCTTCCCGTCGCTGAAGGCGATGCAGAAGGAGGGCGAGTCCGGCCGGCGCAAGATCACCCAATATTCGCGCATCGGCGCGGTGTTGCTGGCGGTGGTGCAGGGCGGCAGTATCGCGCTGGCGCTGCAGAACCAGACGGCACCGGGCGGTGCGCCGGTCGTGTATGCGCCGGGCATGGGCTTCGTGCTCACCGCGGTGATCGCGCTGACCGCCGGCACCATCTTCCTGATGTGGGTCGGCGAGCAGGTCACCGAGCGCGGCATCGGCAACGGCGTGTCGCTGATCATCTTTGCCGGCATCGTCGCCGGCCTGCCGGCGGCGTCGATCCAAACCGTGGAAGCCTACCGCGACGGCAACATGAGTTTCATCTCGCTGTTGCTGATCGTGTTGACCATTCTCGCCTTCACCCTGTTCGTGGTGTTCGTCGAGCGCGGGCAGCGGCGCATCACGGTGAACTACGCGCGGCGCCAGGGCGGCCGCAACGCGTACATGAACCAGACCTCGTTCCTGCCGCTGAAGCTGAACATGGCGGGCGTGATTCCGCCGATCTTCGCCTCGAGCATCCTCGCCTTCCCGGCGACGCTGTCGATGTGGTCGGGGCAGGCCGCGTCCAACAGCACCTTCGGCAGCGTGCTGCAGCGCATCGCCAATGCCCTCGGGCCGGGCGAGCCGGTGCACATGATCGTGTTCGCCGCGTTGATTATCGGTTTCGCGTTCTTCTATACCGCTCTGGTGTTCAATTCGCAGGAAACCGCGGATAACCTGAAGAAGTCCGGCGCGCTGATTCCGGGCATCCGTCCGGGCAAGGCCACGGCCGATTACGTCGACGGCGTGCTGACCCGGCTGACCGCCGCTGGCTCGCTGTACCTGGTGATCGTGTGCCTGCTGCCGGAAATCATGCGCACGCAGCTCGGCACCTCGTTCCATTTCGGCGGCACCTCGCTGCTGATCGCGGTCGTGGTGGTGATGGACTTCATCGCGCAGATCCAGGCGCACCTGATGTCGCACCAGTACGAAAGCCTGTTGAAGAAGGCCAACCTCAAGGGTGGCTCGCGCGGCGGCGGTTTCGCCCGCGGTTGATTGCTATAATTTGACTTCCTTCCGCGAAGACGCCTCGGTTCCCGGGCGCAGTCTTCCGACTTGAAGGGCGGCCCATGCAGCGGTCTCGTGCGTGGGTGCGACGTGGTGGTCCTGCGCTGGAGTAGCGCGGGCGGCCGAGGTGGATCCTCACCTCGGCCAACGACGTCCGGCGCCGGAGCATGGGCACACTCCCCATGCCGGGCTTGCGGAACCGAAAGGTTCCACGGGCTTCCATGTAACCCGAGACCTTGCTAGACTTACAAGTTCACTTTTTGATCCATCCTGCCGGATGGCGCTGTAGTGCGCCGTCGGGCCATCACTCAGTTGGAGAACCGCGTCATGGCGCGTATTGCAGGCGTCAACCTGCCAGCCCAGAAGCACGTCTGGGTCGGGTTGCAAAGCATTTTCGGCATCGGCCGTACCCGTTCGAAGAAGGTCTGCGAAGCCGCAGGCGTGACCTCGAGCACCAAGATCCGTGACCTGTCCGAACCGGAAATCGAGCGCCTGCGCCTCGAAGTCGGCAAGTACATCGTCGAAGGCGACCTGCGTCGCGAAGTGGGCATCGCCATCAAGCGACTGATGGACCTGGGCTGCTACCGCGGCCTGCGTCATCGTCGTGGCCTGCCGCTGCGTGGTCAGCGCACCCGCACCAACGCCCGCACCCGCAAGGGCCCGCGCAAGGCGATCAGGAAGTAAGGGACAGACATGGCTAAGCCCGCAGCAACAAAGACCAAGAAGAAGATCAAGCGCGTCGTCACCGACGGCGTCGCCCACGTCCACGCTTCGTTCAACAACACCATCGTGACCATCACCGACCGTCAGGGCAATGCATTGTCCTGGGCGACCTCCGGTGGCGCCGGTTTCCGCGGTTCGCGCAAGTCCACGCCGTTCGCGGCGCAGGTTGCCGCCGAGAAGGCCGGGCGCGCTGCGCTCGACTACGGCGTGAAGTCGCTGGAAGTGCGCATCAAGGGCCCGGGTCCGGGTCGCGAGTCCGCCGTCCGTTCGTTGAACAACGTCGGATACAAGATCACCAACATCATCGACGTGACGCCTATCCCGCACAACGGGTGCCGTCCGCCGAAGAAGCGTCGCGTCTAAAGGAGCGATAAGAAATGGCTCGTTATATCGGTCCTACCTGTAAGCTCGCGCGCCGTGAAGGCGCCGATCTTTCCCTCAAGAGCCCGGCGCGTGCGCTGGACTCCAAGTGCAAGCTGGAGCAAAAGCCCGGCCAGCACGGCGCGACCGCCCGCAAGGGCAAGCTGTCCGACTACGCCACCCAGCTGCGCGAAAAGCAGAAGGTCAAGCGTATCTACGGTCTGCTGGAGCGTCAGTTCCGCAACTACTACAAGAAGGCCTCGACCAAGAAGGGCAACACCGGCGAGAACCTCCTGCAGCTGCTGGAAACCCGCCTGGACAACGTCGTCTATCGCATGGGCTTCGCCGTCACCCGTCCGGCCGCGCGCCAGCTGGTGTCGCACCGTGGCGTGATGGTCAACGGCAAGTCGGTGAACCTGGCCTCGTACCAGGTCAAGGCCGGCGACGCGATCACCCTGTCGGAGAAGGCGCAGAAGCAGCTTCGCGTGCAGGAAGCGCTGACCGTTGCCGAAACGCACGACCTGAACCCGTCCTGGGTCGAGGTCGATTCGAAGAAGTTCAGCGGCATCTTCAAGGCCGTGCCGGATCGTGCGGACCTGCCTGCTGACATCAACGAAGCGCTGATCGTCGAGTTGTATTCGAAGTAATCACATTGGAGAGCCTCCGGCAACGGAGGCTCGTCAGGAGAACCCGCAACATGACGGTTACCGCCAACCAGGTTCTGCGCCCCCGTGGGCCGCAGATCGAACGCCTTACCGACAACCGCGCCAAGGTCGTAATCGAGCCCTTGGAGCGCGGGTATGGGCATACGCTGGGCAATGCCCTGCGTCGCGTGCTGTTGTCCTCGATCCCCGGCTTCGCGATCACCGAAGTCGAGATCGACGGCGTGCTGCACGAGTACACCACGGTCGAAGGGCTGCAGGAGGACGTGCTGGATGTCCTGCTCAACCTCAAGGACGTGGCCATCCGCATACATACGGGTGACAGCGCCACGCTGTCGCTGTCCAAGCAGGGTCCGGGCACGGTCACTGCCGCCGACATCAAGACCGACCACAACGTCGAGATCCTCAACAACGACCACGTGATCTGCCACCTGACCAAGGATATGGCGATCAACATGCGTCTGAAGATCGAGCGTGGCTTCGGCTACCAGCCGGCCGCCGCGCGTCGCCGTCCGGACGAGGAAACCCGCACCATCGGTCGCCTGATCCTGGATGCGTCGTTCTCGCCGGTGCGTCGCGTCGCCTACGCGGTCGAATCGGCGCGCGTCGAGCAGCGCACCGACCTGGACAAGCTGGTCCTGGACATCGAGACCAACGGCACGATCGATGCCGAGGAAGCCGTGCGCACCGCCGCCGACATCCTCAGCGATCAGCTGTCGGTGTTCGGCGACTTCACCCATCGCGACCGTGGCGCGGCCAAGCCGGCCAGCAACGGCGTGGATCCGGTGCTGCTGCGTCCGATCGACGATCTGGAACTGACCGTGCGTTCGGCCAACTGCCTGAAGGCCGAGAGCATCTACTACATCGGCGATCTGATCCAGAAGACCGAAGTGGAACTGCTCAAGACCCCGAACCTCGGCAAGAAGTCGCTGACCGAGATCAAGGAAGTGCTGGCCCAGCGTGGCCTGTCGCTCGGCATGAAGCTGGAGAACTGGCCGCCGGCCGGCGTCGCCCAGCACGGCATGCTCGGCTAAGCACGCGTACCTGGCCGATGCCGCACTGGCATCGGCCACGGACGCTGCCTGTCCGCGCACGCACGGGCGCCCTTGCGGCGACTCGCGCAGCATCAAACGCACCATTACGTCGACGGGTCGCTAAGCCCGCGGCGTTGTCCGGTCAAGGACGGCCGGCTCGGACCATCCGCAGTCCATTGTTCAACGCCAGGACGGCGACAGCGATCTCCAGCAGTTTCAACTTTCCATAGGAATCAAGACCATGCGTCACCAGAAATCCGGCCGCAAGTTCAACCGCACCAGCGCCCATCGCAAGGCGATGTTTTCCAATATGGCGGCCTCGCTGTTCAAGCACGAGCTGATCAAGACCACCTTGCCGAAGGCCAAGGAACTGCGTCGCGTCGCCGAGCCGCTGATCACCATCGCCAAGATCGATGGGGTTGCCAACCGCCGTCTGGCCTTCTCTCGCCTGCGCGACAAGGAAGCGGTGGGCAAGCTGTTCGTCGAGCTGGGTCCGCGTTACCAGTCGCGTCCGGGTGGCTACCTGCGCATCCTGAAGTGCGGCTTCCGCGCCGGCGACAACGCGCCGATGGCGTACGTGGAGCTGGTCGATCGCCCGACCGCGATCGCCGAAGAAGTAGCCGAGTAACTCCGGTCCGCACCGCGTCAGCAAGAAGCCCGGCATGTCCGGGCTTTTTTGCGTCTGGGGGCGGCGGTTTGCGCCGCGCACCGGCCGCCGCGTTCGCTGCACCCAAGGACGCACGGCACATGGTGGCGAGGCGGGCGATGGCGGATAATGCGTGGACCGTTCATGTGAGCCCGACCCGATGAACCCGTTACGCTGGAGTTTCCGCGCGCAGTTCCTGTTCGGCTTTCTGATCTGTGCCGGGCTGTTGGGCTATGCGATCTACGTGCAGCTGCAGCTCGGGATCGAGCCCTGTCCGCTGTGCATCTTCCAGCGCATCGCGTTCGCCGCGCTGGGCCTGCTGTTCCTGCTCGGCGCCTTGCACGGGCCGGCACGCAGCGGTGGGCGCAAGGTGTATGGCGTGCTGACGTTTCTGGCCGCGGCCATCGGCGCCGGCATCTCCACCAAGCACGTGTCGGTGCAGCTGTTTCCCGATCCGATGGCCTCCTGCGGTCCGCCGCTGAGCTTCCTGCGCGAGACGCTGGGGCCGTTCGAGGTGCTGCGCCGGGTGCTGACCGGGACCGGCGACTGCGGCAACATCGACTGGCGCTTTCTCGGCCTGTCGATGCCGATGTGGTGTCTGATCTGCTTCGTGGCGCTGGCGCTGTACGCGCTGTATGCCGGGTTCAAGGCACGGCGGCGTTCGCTGCACTGAGATTCGGGCGCTACGCGCCTTGCCGTCGGCCGGGAGCGAGCCGCCCTTGTAGGAGCGACTTCAGTCGCGACAGGCGCCATCGGTAAGACCCTGTCGCGGCTGAAGCCGCTCCTACATGGTTGCTGTAGGCGGTAAACGGATGGCGTGAATCCGCGGGCAGCGGTGGTGCAGCCGCTGTGAACGATCGCTGCGCTGTGCACCCCATCCATGCATCCAGGCCGGCCCGTCGCGGGCGCGGCCTGGCTGCGTAGCGGCCTCAGAAATCCTGCTGCAGGCTCAGGTAGACGCCGCGGCGCGGCGCCCATTGCGGGGCGAACACGCCGATGCCGCCGCCGTCGCGCAGCTGGTAGGCGCGATCGAGCACATTGAGCACCGCCACCTGCGCGTGCAGCGGATGCGCGCCGAGCGCGAAGTCGTGGCCGGCGCTGAGGTTCAACTGGAAGTACGACGGCAGCTCGCCGCCATTGGGCACGGTGTCGGTATCGGTGCGCAGACCGCTGCCGAACAGGTAGTTGGCGCCGATCCGGCTGGCGTCGTCGATCGCGTAGCTGATGCCGCCGGACGAGGTGAACTTCTGGTCGTGGTCCAGGTGGATCCAGTTGTCGTAGGCGTAGGCCAGCGCGTCCGGATCGAAGTTGTACAGGCTGGTCATGACCCGCTTGCCCATCGCCTTGCTGTAGGCGACGTTGAAGTAGGCGGTGACCGGGCCGTTGTCGTAGTCGGCGCTGAACTCGGCGCCGCGGATGCGGCCGTAGCGGTAATTGAACGTGGAATAGATGTAGGCGGCGCCGAACTGGCCTTCGTCCTGCAGGCGGTCGGCCTTGCGGTAGTAGGTGTCCAGGCCCAGGGTCAGGTGCTCGTTGACCACCTGCGAAATGCCCATGTCGTAGTAGTCGCTTCGCTCGCTCAGCGGCGTGGTCGCGCCGCCGGCGGTGGACTGCTGGTTGGTGGTGCCGTCGTACAGGGCGATGTCGCTGGTGGAGATCAGTTCGCTGGCCGGCGGGGTGAAGTAGCGCGCATAGCCGGCGTGCACGATGGTGTCGGCGCTGGCCTGCCAGACCACGCCCAGGCGCGGGCTGAGCTGGCCTTCGGTGGTGCCGAACGCCTTGTAGCGGTCGCCGCGCACGCCGTAGTTCACGGTCCAGTCGTCGCCGATCTTCCATTCGTCCTGCAGGTACAGCGCGTAGGTGCTGGCGTGGAAGCGGCTGGCGTCGGGGATGAAGATCGGCGCGTTGCCGCTCTGGTTGCCGTCGGCATCGGCCGGGAACACGTAGGAGTTGTTGCTGGCGACGGCATGCTCGAAGTTGCCGTACACGCCGTAGCGCAAGGTGTGCGCGTCGCCGAGCGGGGTGGAGAAGTCGGCCTGCACGGTGTTGGCGCGGTTGCTGCGGTCCACCTGCGAGGCAACGCCGTTGAAGATCAGGTCGCCGGCGATGTCGGGCGAGAACGCGACGCTGCTGTAGCGCTGCCCGGCCGACAGCTGATAGCTGGTGGCGCCGAGCGAACCCTGCAGCACCAGGGTGCCGAAGCGGGTGTTCTCGCGCTGGTTCTCGTCGAGCCTGGACGAGTCGAAGTCGGTCGTGCCCAGGTAATCGAACGCCGGCGTTTGCCCGGGATTGTTCGGGATCTGGAAGCGGTTGTTGGCGTAGCCGACCAGCAGGCTGAGCCGGGTGTTCTCGTCGATCAGGTAGCTGAGGTCTGCGAAGCCTTTGCCCTGGTGGGTCTTGTCGTGCTCGGGATTGCGGCTGTCGACCGGATTCTCCAGACCGAGCTTGTTCTGCTCGTAGTCGCCGGTGACGAACCAGCTCCAGCGGCCGCTGCTGCCCCACCAGGAGGCGTTCGGATTGAGCGTGCCGTAGGAGCCAGCGGTGATGCCGACGCTGCCGCCGTTGCCCAGTTCCACGCCGCTCTTGGTGGTGATGTCCACCACCGCCGCGGTGCGCTCGCCGAACTGCGCCGGCAGCGCGCCGTCGAGCAGCTTGATGCTCTTGATCGTGCGCGGGTCCAGGCTCTGGCCGAAACCGGAAATGGATTCGGGGATCAGCACGCCGTTGATGCGGTACTGCAAATTGGCGTGGTCGCCGCGCACGTGGATGCCGCCGTAGGAATCCTGGACCACGCCCGGGGCCTGCAGCAGTACCTGGTTGAGCGGGGTGGAGGCGCCCAGCGGCAAGCGCTCGATGTCCTCGGCGGTGATCGCGTACTGGCTGCTGCCGATGTCCGGCGACAGCGCGTTGCGTGCCGCCTCCAGCTTGGCGGTGACGGTGACCGCATCCAGGTCGGTGGTGCGCTGGGCGCCGGCATCGGCGCTGGCGGCATCGGCGGCGAGTGCGAAGCCGGGGGCGGCCAGCAGGACGAGGGCGATGGCGGCGGAAAGGGGGCGGGGCGTCATGGCGTAGGCGAGACCTGGAATGGAAGGGATGCAAATCTGTAATGTAATAACATTCTACTTTCGCGGCGGCGCTGGCGTAGGTCGGAAGTCATGGCTGGCTTGCGTGCTTTGCCTGGCGTTCATGTCCCGGCGTCGGTTGCGGCCACGGCTGCGCGCGCGTCACGTAGTGCTTTGCGTCGCGGCCAGGCTCTGCGAACATCGCAGGTTGCCAAGGAGTCCTTTCATGAATCTGTCCGTCCCCGCCGCCGCGCCCGAATCCACCCAGCCGTCCTGGGCGCCTGCCAGTTGGCGCGGCAAACCCGCGCTGCAGATGCCGGTGTATCCGGACGCGCAGGCGCTGGAGGCGACGCTGGGCGAATTGCGCCGCCTGCCGCCGCTGGTCACTTCATGGGAGATCTTCGCGCTGAAGAAGCAGCTGGCCGAGGCGCAGGAAGGCAAGCGTTTCCTGCTGCAGGGCGGCGATTGCGCGGAGAACTTCAGCGATTGCGAGTCCGGCACGATCTCCAACCGGCTCAAGGTGCTGCTGCAGATGAGCCTGGTGCTGGTGCACGGCCTGCGCCTGCCGGTGGTGCGGGTGGGGCGTTACGCCGGCCAGTACGCCAAGCCGCGCTCGGCCGATACCGAAACGCGCGATGGGGTGACCCTGCCCAGCTACCGCGGCGACGTGGTCAACGGCCCGGAGTTCACCGCGCAGGCGCGCGTGCCCGATCCGCGGCGGATGATCACCGCGCACTCGCGTTCGGCGATGACGATGAACTTCGTGCGTGCGCTGATCGATGGCGGCTTCGCCGACCTGCACCATCCCGAGTACTGGAACCTGAGCTGGGTCGGCTATTCGCCGCTGGCCGAGGACTACCAGAAGATGGTGTCCTCGATCGGCGATGCGGTGCGCTTCATGGAGACGCTGTCCGGCGCGCAGCTGTACAACCTCAACCGGGTCGATTTCTACACCTCGCACGAAGCGCTGCTGCTGCCGTACGAGGAAGCGCTGACCCGCGAGGTGCCGCGGCAGTGGGGCTGGTTCAACCTCAGCACGCACTATCCGTGGATCGGCATGCGCACCGCGGCGCTGGACGGCGCGCACGTGCAATATTTCCGCGGCATCCGCAACCCGATCGCGATCAAGGTCGGGCCGTCGGCGCAGCCGGACCAGTTGCTGCGCCTGATCGACGTGCTCAATCCCGAGGACGAACCGGGCCGGCTGACCTTCATCCACCGCATGGGCGCGGCGCAGATCGCGCAGAAGCTACCGCCGCTGCTGGACGCGGTGAAGCGCGACGGCCGCCGCGTGCTGTGGGTATGCGATGCGATGCACGGCAATACCGAGAGCACCAGCAACGGCTACAAGACGCGGCGCTACGCCAACGTGCTGGGCGAGGTGGAGCAGTCGTTCGACATCCATGCCGCAGCCGGCACGCGGCTGGGCGGCGTGCACCTGGAACTGACTGGCGAAGACGTCACCGAATGCACCGGCGGCGCGCGCGAACTGACCGAGCGCGACCTGGAGCGGGCCTACCGCTCCAGCGTGGATCCGCGCCTGAACTACGAGCAGTCGCTGGAGATCGCGCTGGCGATCGTGCGCAAGCAGAACGGGCGTATCGTGCCGCTGACGACGGACTGAGGCCGCGCCGACGCCCGGCGCACGCAACCCACGCGTTGCCTGCGCCGGGCGCGCGGCTGGCGCGCGCATCGCGCCGCTCGACATCGCGCTCATACCCGCTTTGCCACACTGTCGCGCCTCCTCCCCCCTTCAAGGAGCGCATCTTGAACCTGGATCTCCAATGGATCCTGTGGCGCAATTACACGCTGCCGATCGGCGCCGCGGTGGTGCTCGGCTTCCTCGCCTGGTGGCTGTTGCTGCGCATCGCGCAGCGCATGCGCGGTCGCGACTACCGGCGCGCGCGCATCGTGCGCGTGCTCAGCGTGCCGATGGCGTTCCTGCTGCCGATGCTGATGCTCAGTTTCGCGCTGGAATCCACGCCGCTGGAGCCGCGCGCGCTGACCGACCTGCAGCACCTGCTGCACATCGGCATGATCGGCTGCGTGACCTGGCTGCTGGTACGCGGCGCCGCCGCGCTGGAAGCGGCGATCCTGCGCAGTTATCCGATCGAAGTGGCCGACAATCTGGCCGCGCGCCGCATCCAGACCCAGACCCGGGTGCTGGCGCGCGTGGCGATGGGCACGATCATCCTGCTCGGCACCTCGGTGGTGCTGCTGACCTTCCCGGCAGTGCGGCAGATCGGCACCACGCTGCTGGCCTCGGCCGGCATCATCGGCCTGGTCGCCGGCATCGCCGCCAAGCCGGTGTTCGGCAACCTGATCGCCGGCCTGCAGATCGCCTTGACCCAGCCGATCCGGCTCGACGACGTGGTCATCGTCGAAGGCGAGTGGGGCCGTATCGAGGAGATCGGCAGTTCCTACGTGGTGGTGCGGATCTGGGACGAGCGGCGCATGGTGGTGCCGTTGACCTGGTTCATCGAGAACCCGTTCCAGAACTGGACGCGCAGCAGCGCCGACCTGCTCGGCACCGCGTTCCTGTGGCTGGACTACCGCACGCCGATGCCGCAGCTGCGCGCCGAGCTGGAGCGGATCTGCAAGAGCGAGCCGCTGTGGGATGGCCGCGTCTGCGTGACCCAGGTGACCGAGACCAGCGAGAGCACGATCCAGGTGCGCCTGCTGGTCAGTGCGCGCAACTCCGGCGATGCGTTCGACCTGCGCTGCATCGTGCGCGAGCGGATGATCGATTTCCTGACCCGCGAACATCCGTATGCCTTGCCGAGGATGCGTGCGGAGATCGCTTCGGACACCGCGCGCGCGGCACCGCGGCCGCCATCGACCACCAGCGACTCGGCGGCGATGCGCTCGCCCGGCGCCGAGGATGGCGCACCGGCGGTGACAGGGGTGCAGGATCCGGACGCGCCGCGGCCGGATACGGCATAGCGCTGCGTTTGTGCCGTATCGTCGTGCTGCGGCAGGCGCCTGCCGCGCCCGTGCGTTGCTGCGGGCGCATCGCTCGCAGGCAATGCACCAGGCAACGCAACCTGCAGGAGCCATTGTCAGCCGCGACCGGCGAAGTGGTGCATTGCCCGAACGGTCATGCAGTCGGGACTGAAGTCCCTCCCACAAAAGAGCTCGTGGCGCGACTGGGCTGCGGATGCCCTTGTGGGAGCGACTTCAGTCGCGACGAGCGTAGCGGCGGGCCTTCCGGCTTCGGAAGTTGTCGTGGCTGCAGCCGCTCCCGCAGTGCACCCACCCGGCTATCCGCAGGCCGTTGTAGGAGCGGCTTCAGCCGCGACAGGCACCTTCGGAAAGTTCCGGTCGCGGCTGAAGCCGCTCCTACAGGCCTTCTGTTGTTGGCGCCCGTTGCGGTGCTACCCGCTTTACGGATGTTGCTTAGCCTGCGGCAGCGTCGGCAAGAACATCGGCGGCGTGCGCGCACGGCTGCGCTGTTCGTAGGCGTAGCCGAGTTCGATCAGCCGCGGTTCGCTCCAGGCACTGCCGAGGAACACCAATCCCAGCGGCAGGCCGTCGCTGGCGCCCATCGGCACGGTCAGGCTGGGATAGCCGGCGACCGCCGCTGCGCCATAGCTGGCGCCGGGAAAATCGTCGCCATGGAGCGGGTCGGTCTTCCAGGCGCGGCCGGTGCTCGGGGCGATCAGCGCATCCAGCCGCTGCGCGCGCAGGGCGGCGTCGATGCCATCGGGGCCAGCGAGGCGTTTGGCTTGCGCACGCGCCGCCAGGTAGGCCGGGTCGTCGAGGCCGCGGGTGGCCTGCGCCTGTTCGAACAAGGCCTGATCGAAGTGCGCCAGCTCGGTGTCGGCATGCGCGCGGTTGAACGCGATCAGCTGCGCCAGGGTGCGCAGCGGCGCTGCGCGCGTGGCGAGATAGCGCTCCAGCCCGGCCTTGAATTCGGTCAGCAACACGCGCAGTTCGGCGGCGTCCCATTGCCCGGCGCCAGGGATCCGCGCAGCGACCACGGTGGCGCCGGCCGCGCGCAGCGTGGCGACCGCGCGCGCCTGCGCCGCGGCGATATCCGCGCTCTGCGTCAGCGGCGAGGGCAGCAGGCCGATGCGCGCACCGCGCAGCGCGTCGCCGCGCAGGTGCATGCGGTAGTCGTAGCCGGAGGGGCGCGGTGCCGCGGCGGTGGCCGGATCGGCCGTGTCGGGCGCGGCCAGCACGCTCAGCAGCGTCGCGGCGTCGGCGACGCTGCGGGTCATCGGTCCGGCCGTGTCCTGGCTGGCGGAGATCGGGATGATGCCGTCGCGGCTGACCAGGCCGACGGTCGGTTTCAGTCCGACCAGGCCGTTCACCGCGGCCGGGCAGACGATGCTGCCGTCGGTCTCGGTGCCGATGCCGGCCGCGGCCAGGTTCGCCGACACCGCCACGCCGGTGCCGGCGCTGGAGCCGCAGGGATTGCGGTCCAGCACGTACGGATTGCGCGTCTGCCCGCCGCGCGCGCTCCAACCCGAACTGGATTTGCTGGAGCGGAAGTTGGCCCACTCGCTGAGGTTGCTCTTGCCCAGGATCACCGCGCCGGCCTGGCGCAGGCGCTGCACCAGGAAGGCGTCGTGCGGCGGATGGAACTCGGCCAGCGCCAGCGAGCCGGCCGAGTTGGCCATCGGCCGCGCATCGATGTTGTCCTTGAGCACCAGCGGGATGCCGTGCAGCGGGCCGCGCAGATGCCCGGCGCGGCGTTCGGCGTCCAGTTGCCGCGCTTCGTCCAGCGCCTGCGGATTGCGCTCGATGAGCGCGTGTAGCGCCGGTCCTCGCCGGTCCAGCGCGTCGATCCGCTGCAGGTAGGCCGCGGTCAGGCCGGCGCTGTCGAGCGTGCCGCGCGCCATCTGCGCCTGCAGCGTGGCGATGTCGGCTTCGGCATGGGCGAACGTGGCCGGCGCAGGCGAGGTCGCGGTGGTGTCGGACAGTGCGGTCTCGGGCAGGGCGGCGTGTCGGCAGCCGGCGAGGGCGCCGCACAGCAACAGGGCGGGCAGCAGACGCATCGGCACAGTCCCCGGGAGTCGTTCCCCAGGAGGCTACGCAGCGCTATGCGGATTGGCAAACCGGTGCGGGCGCCTGCGCGCAGACGCTCAGAGGGCAGGACGCCGCCGGCGCCGGACCAGGTCGCGGGCCAGGATGCCGACCACGGCCAGATTGATCGCCAGGACCGCCCAGGACGCCCAGCCGGGATGGCGCACGATCGCGTAGATGTCGAACGGCAGATAGATCGCGGCAGAAACGCAGCCGAGCATCGATGCCCAGGCCTTGGCGCGCCACAGGCCCCAGGCTTCGACGATGTGCAGCACGCCGTAGGCGAGCATGCCGGCGGCGGCCAGGTGCACCGCGCCGGGATTGATCATGGTGAGCAGCGACGGCAGCGCGCCGTGCTCCGGGTCCAGGCTGAAACGCACGATCAGCCGGCCCACTGCCGCACGCAGCGGCAGCGGGCCCATCAGTTCCAGGCCCGTGGCCGCGAGCACCGCCAGCAGGCCCTTGCCGGCCTCCAGCAGTGCGATCAGGTGCAGGCCCGGATGCGCATGCGGATCCGGGTTGTACGCCTTCTTGCTGGCCACGGGAACTTGGCGATCAGCCGCCGCGACCGGCGCGCTTGCGATCGCTTTCGGTCAGGAACTTCTTGCGCAGGCGGATTTCCTTCGGGGTGACTTCGACCAGCTCGTCGTCCTCGATGAAGTCCAGCGCCTGTTCCAGCGTGTACTTGATCGCCGGGGTCAGCTTGATCGCATCGTCCTTGCCCGAGGCGCGCATGTTGGTCAGCGGCTTGGTCTTGATCGCGTTGACGGTCAGATCGTTGTCCTTGGAGTGGATACCGATCAGCTGGCCTTCGTACACGTTGTCGCCTTCGGCGGCGAACAGGCGGCCACGCTCTTCCAGCGGCCCCAGCGAGTAGGCGGGGGTGGCGCCGGCGGCGTTGGCGATCATCACGCCGTTCTGGCGCTTGGCGATGGCGCCCTGTTCCTTCGGGCCGTAATGGTCGAACACGTGGAACAGCAGGCCCGAGCCCTGGGTCAGGGTGCGGAACTCGTTCTGGAAGCCGATCAGGCCACGCGCCGGGATCATGTAGTCCAGGCGCACGCGGCCCTTGCCGTCCGGCTCCATGTTCTTCAGCTGGCCCTTGCGCACGCCCAGCTTTTCCATCACGCCGCCCTGGTGCTGCTCTTCGATGTCCACCACCAGCTGCTCGACCGGCTCCATCAGCTTGCCGTCGATTTCCTTGACGATGACTTCCGGGCGCGACACGGCCAGTTCGAAGCCTTCGCGGCGCATGTTCTCGATCAGCACCGACAGGTGCAGCTCGCCGCGGCCGGAGACCAGGAACTTGTCCGGGTCGGATCCTTCCTCGACCTTCAGCGCGACGTTGTGCAGCGTCTCGCGCTCCAGGCGCTCGCGGATCTGGCGGCTGGTGATGAACTTGCCGCCGCTGTGTTCCTTGCTGCCGGCGAACGGCGAGTTGTTGACCTGGAAGGTCATCGAGATGGTCGGCTCGTCCACGGTCAGCGCCGGCAGCGCTTCCGGGGTATCGAGCGCGCAGATGGTGTCGGAGATGCTCATGTCGGCCACGCCGGAGATGGCGACGATGTCGCCGGCCTCGGCCTCTTCCACTTCCACCCGCTCCAGGCCCATGAAGCCCAGCACCTGCAGGATCTTGCCCTGGCGCTTCTTGCCTTCGCGGTCGACGATGCTGACCGGCATGTTCTTCTTGACCTTGCCGCGCTGGATGCGGCCGATGCCGATCAGGCCGACGAAGTTGTTGTAGTCCAGCTGGCTGATGCGCATCTGGAACGGGCCGTCCGGGTCCACCTGCGGCGGTGCCACGTGCTTCATGATCGCTTCGTACAGCGGGGTCATGTCGCCTTCGCGGGCGCTGTCGTCCAGGCTCGCGTAGCCGTGCAGCGCCGAGGCGTAGACGATCGGGAAATCGAGCTGCTCATTGGTCGCGCCGAGCTTGTCGAACAGGTCGAACACCTGGTCGATCACCCAGTCCGGACGTGCGCCCGGACGGTCGATCTTGTTGACCACCACGATCGGCTTGAAGCCCATCGCGAAGGCCTTCTGGGTCACGAAGCGGGTCTGCGGCATCGGCCCGTCCATCGCGTCGACCAGGATCAGCACCGAGTCCACCATCGACAGCACGCGTTCCACTTCGCCGCCGAAGTCGGCGTGTCCGGGGGTGTCGACGATGTTGATGCGGTTGCCCTGCCAGGTGATGGCCGTGTTCTTGGCCAGGATCGTGATGCCACGCTCCTTTTCCTGATCGTTGCTGTCCATCACGCGCTCGGCCAGCACGGTGCGCTCGGAGAGGGTGCCGGACTGCTTCAGCAGGCAGTCGACGAGGGTGGTCTTGCCATGATCGACGTGGGCGACGATGGCGATATTGCGAAGATTTTCGATGGACATGCGAAAGGGGGCCAACCGGCGCCAGAAAGGAAGGAGAGTAAGCCCGCTATTATACCTGCATCCCGGCGCGCCTGCTGGTTCAGGATTCAGGCAGCGGCGACAGGGCCGTTGGCGGTGCCGGAAGCGGGCCAAACAGGCCGCCGTGTATTCTATGCGCCCCAAATGACGCCACCGTTTCCAAGGAATCCCATGTCCCTGATCGCCCATTTCGACACCGCCCGCGGCCCGATCACGATCGAGCTGTACCCCGACAAGGCGCCGCTGACCGTGGCCAACTTCGTGAACCTGGCCAAGCGCGGCTTCTACGACGGGCTGAGCTTCCACCGCGTGATCCCCGACTTCATGATCCAGGGCGGTTGCCCGGAAGGCTCCGGCCGCGGCGGCCCGGGCTACCGGTTCGAGGACGAGACCAACAACGGCGTGCGCCACGATCGCGGCGTGCTGTCGATGGCCAATGCCGGTCCCAGCACCAACGGCAGCCAGTTCTTCATCACCCAGACCGCCACCCCGTGGCTGGACGGCAAGCACACCGTGTTCGGCAAGGTGACCCAGGGCCTGGACGTGGTGGACAGCGTCGCCCAGGGCGATGCCATCAACAAGATCAGCATCGAAGGCGACACCGATGCGGTGCTGGCGGCCAAGGCCGACCGCGTCGCCGAGTGGAACCGCCTGCTCGACGCCTGAGTGCCGCCGCGACCGGCCCTGGCGGCCGGTCGCCGATGGCCTGCGTGCTAACATTTGCCGGTTGATTGCCGCGCCCGAGCCTCGATGACGATGCATCCCCTTTTGCTGTGCATGCTGCTGCTCGGAATCGGTGGCGGCGTGCACGCGTGGTGGCGCAGTGCGCAGGCAACCCCGGCGGCGGCAGCGCTGGCGGCCGGCGATCCGCGGCGGCTCACCGGCGCCGACGGCATCGTCATGCTGGCCGCCGACTGGTGCGGCTACTGCCGCCGGCAGCAGGCCGATTTCGAACGTGCCCAGGTCCGCTACCGGGTGCTCGACGTGGAGCAGGAGGAAGGCCGCCTGGCCGCCGCGGCACTTGGCCGCGAAGGCATGCCGATCACGGTGATCGGCCAGTACGTCATCGACGGCTACGACACTGCCGCCCTGGACGCGCACCTGCTGCCGCTCGGCTACCGCGTCTACTGATTCCCTTATCCCTTTTTTAGCAGAGGAACCCCCCATGAAGACACCCGTACGTGTTGCTGTGACCGGCGCTGCCGGCCAGATCGGCTATGCCCTGCTGTTCCGTATCGCCTCCGGCGAAATGCTGGGCAAGGACCAGCCGGTGATCCTGCAGCTGCTCGAGCTGCCGATGGAGAAGGCCCAGGCCGCGCTGAAGGGCGTGATGATGGAGCTGGAAGACTGCGCGTTCCCGCTGCTGGCCGGCATGGTCGGCACCGACGACGCCGAAGTGGCGTTCAAGGACGCCGACGTCGCCCTGCTGGTCGGTGCGCGTCCGCGCGGCCCGGGCATGGAGCGCAAGGACCTGCTGCTGGAGAACGCCAAGATCTTCACCGCGCAGGGCGCGGCCCTGAACAAGGTCGCCAGCCGCAACGTCAAGGTGCTGGTGGTCGGCAACCCGGCCAACACCAACGCCTACATCGCGATGAAGTCGGCACCGGACCTGAACCCGAAGAACTTCACCGCCATGCTGCGCCTGGACCACAACCGCGCGCTGAGCCAGCTGTCGCTCAAGCTCGGCAAGCCGGTCGGCGGCATCGAGAAGCTGGTGGTGTGGGGCAATCACAGCCCGACCATGTACCCGGACTACCGTTTCGCCACCGCCGACGGCGCCTCCGTGGCCGATGCGATCAACGATCAGGACTGGAACGCCGGCACCTTCATCCCGACCGTGGGCAAGCGCGGCGCGGCGATCATCGAAGCGCGCGGCTCGTCCTCGGCTGCCTCGGCCGCCAACGCCGCCATCGACCACGTGCGCGACTGGGTGCTGGGCAGCAACGGCAAGTGGGTGACCATGGGCGTGCCGTCCGACGGCTCCTATGGCATCCCGGAAGGCGTGATGTTCGGCTTCGCCGTGACCACCGAGAACGGCGAGTACACCCTGGTCAAGGATCTGCCGATCGACGACTTCAGCCAGAAGTACATCGACAAGACCCTGGCCGAGCTGGAAGAAGAGCGCAGCGGCGTGGCGCACCTGCTGGGCTGATCGCCCCTGCGATCGCGTGACGGAGCGCCGGGCACTGCCCGGCGTTCTGCGTTGTGGGGCTTCAACCCTGTTGGGCAGCCTTGATTTGGGTGCGCGAGGCTATGCCCGGACCCTCATCCTGCGCTTCGGGCTACCTTTCGCCGAAAAGCGGGCCATGGTCCCGGTGGGGGAAGGAACAGCTAGCCCCTCTCCCGCCGGCCTGATTAGCGCTGTGTCTCAGCTGGTGATGCTGCCTTGGTTTAGAAATGCAGGTTCTTCAGTGAGATACGGCGATGACGCTCAATCGGATCCAGTTCCAAAAGGGGCTTTCGATTCCGGCTTTTCTGAGCCGCTACGGCTCCGAGGCGCAATGTGTCGAGGCCTTGGTTCAGGCCAGGTGGCCCAATGGCTTCGTGTGTCCGCAGTGCGGACACACGCATGCCAGTGGCTTTGAGCGGGGACGCCAGCACCTGTGGCAGTGCGCGCGCTGCCGGGTACAGACCAGCTTGACCGCCGGCACGCCCATGGCAGACACCAAGCTTCCCTTGCGGGTGTGGTGGCTGGCCATCTATCTGGTGAGCCAAGCCAAGAACGGAATTGCTGCGCTGGAACTGGCTCGGCAACTGGGCGTGTGCTATCGCACTGCATGGCGGATCAAGCACAAAGTGATGTCGGCGATGGCCGATCGTGAGCAGTCACGCCGGCTCGACGGAGAGGTCCAGATCGATGATGCCTATCTGGGCGGCGAACGCGCCGGTGGTCCAGGCCAACCGCAGTGGCGCAATAAAGTGCCGTTTATTGCAGCGGTTTCCCTGCATCAAGGGCGCCCGCGCTATCTCCGCCTGGATGTGGTCTCCAGCTTCCGAAGAAGCGTCGTGCACACGTGGGCTCAGCAGGCACTGGCACCGGGCACCCATGTCGTCAGTGATGGGCTGACAGCGTTCACCGGTGTGGGCTGGGCAGGCCTGACCCACGATGCCATCGTGACCGGAAGCGGCCGCAAAGGCGTCCAGCAGCCTCGTCTGCGTTGGGTCAATACGATCCTGGGCAATCTCAAAACGGCGCTTAGCGGCACCCACCATGCGGTGGACTTCCCCAAATACGGCGCGCGCTACCTGCATGCGCATGCCTACCGCTTCAATCGCCGCTTCAACCTGGCCGCCATGGTGCCGCGCCTGGCCAGTGCCCTGGCCGGCGCGGGAAGGCTCACAGAGCAGCAACTGCGTACGACAGCTGAGACACAGCGCTAATCAGGCCACCGGGAGAGGGATTGGGGTGAGGGTCCGGCGCGAAGCGTCTCGCGGAATTGGAGCGCGCCAGGCTACCCCCGTCCGCATATCGCGCTCAGTCGCGTTCGTAGAACGCGCTGCGGCCCTCGGGCTGGCGCTTGAAGCGGCGGTGGATCCATAGGTATTGCGCCGGCGCCTCGCGCACCATGGCCTCGATCGCGACATTGACCCGCGCGGTGTCGGCGACCATGTCCTGCGACGGGAAGTCCTGCAGCGGCGGGGCGATGCGCAGCACGTAGTCGGCGCCTTCGCGGCGGTGGAAATACGGCACCACCGCGCAGCCGGTCAGCCGCGCCAGCTGGTGGGTGGCGGTGATGGTGGAGGCGGGCATGCCGAAGAACGGCACGAACACCGTGTCCTTGCCGCGCATGTCCTGGTCCGGCGCGTACCACAGGAACCCGCCGCGCTTGAGGTGGCGCACGCTGCCGCGCAGGTCCTCGTTGGCGAACATGGCGATGGCGTAGCGCAGGCGGCCGCGCTTGACCGCCCATTCGAACACCGGGTTGCGGTGGCGGCGGTACATGCCGGCCAGCGGCACGTACTGGCACAGCAGGCGGCCGCACATCTCCAGGGTCATGAAATGGCCCGACACCAGCAGCACGCCGCGGCCCTGCGCCTGCAGCGCACGCAGGTGCTCCAGGCCCTCGATGCGGGTGCGGCGGCGGATCGGACCGAGGCTGCCCCACCAGGCGCGCGCGAATTCGAACACGCCCACCCCCAGCGCATCGAAGCTGTCGTGCAGCAGGCGCGTGCGCCAGGCCTCGCTCTGTTCGGGGAAGCACAGTTTCAGGTTGGTCTCGGCGGCATGGCGGCGGGTGCCGGCCAGGCGCAGCGCCAGCCAGCCGACGCCGCGGCCGAGCGCGCGTTGCAGCAGCCAGGGCAGCCGCGCGGCGGCCACGGCGATGCCGAGCAGCAGCCAGGTCGGCCAGTGCTTCGGCGAGCGCGGCGGCGGCGCGACGGTGGCGGCGGCGGTGGCGGCGGCGGACGGAAGGGTGGGGGCGGGATCGGACATGCGCCAAGTTTAGCCGGGCGCGGGCGCGGCGGCGTCGCCTGGCGGCGCCGCACGCGCTCGTCTGCCGCCTGCGCGGCGCAACCCGCTATGCTTTGGCGATGCGCAACGATTTCATCGAGCGGCTGCTGCGCGGCCTGTACTCGGCCGTGCTGTACATGCTGCTGCCGGTCACCGTCTATCACCTGGTCTGGCGCGGGTTCCGCGTGCGCCAGTATTTCCAGCGCTGGGACGAGCGCTACGCCTCGTATCCGCAGGCGCGCGGGCGGCCGCGGGTGTGGCTGCATGCGGTGTCGGTGGGCGAGGTCAACGTCGCCGCGCCGGTGGTCAACGCGCTGCGCGCGCAGCGCCCGGACATCCGCTGGGTGATCACCACCATCACCCCGACCGGGTCGGAGCGGGTGCGCGCGCTGTGGGGCGATGCGCTGGACCACGTCTATCTGCCGTACGACGTACCCGGCAGCGTCGGCCGCTTCCTGCAGCATTTCCGCCCGAGCCTGGCGCTGATCCTGGAAACCGAGCTGTGGCCGAACATGCTGTTCGGCTGCCGCGACCGCAACATCCCGGTCTATGTGCTCAATGCGCGGCTGTCGGCGCGCTCGCTGCGCGGCTACCGCCTGCTGCGGCCGTTGATCGGGCGCGCGCTGCGCACGGTGACCTGCGTGGCCGCGCAGTCGCAGGCCGATGCCGAGCGCTTCATCGAGCTCGGCGCCGATCCGCAGCAGGTGCGCGCGCTTGGCAACCTGAAGTTCGATATTGCCGTGCCCGCGCAGTTGCCGCAGTTCGTCGCCGCGTTCGGCGAACGCGTGGCGGCGGCGCGGCCGGTGTGGATCGCCGCCAGCACCCATGAGGGCGAGGAGGCGGCGGTGATCGAGATGCACCGGCAACTGCGCCGGCACTGGCCGGATCTGCTGCTGCTGTGGGCGCCGCGCCATCCGGAACGCTTCGCCAGGGTCGAGGCGCTGGCCCGCGACCAGGGCTGGCGCGTGGCCACGCGCCGCCAGCAGCAGTGGCCCGGCGCCGAGGATAGCGTGTTCGTGATCGATACGCTGGGCGAATTGATGATGTTCTACGCCTGCGCCCAGGTCGCCTTCGTCGGCGGCAGCCTGCATCCGATCGGCGGGCATAATCTGCTGGAGCCGGCCGCGGTCGGCACGCCGTCGGTGAGCGGGCCGCATCTGCACAATTTCGCCGAGATCTCACGGCGCATGCGCGAGGCCGGCGCGGTGGCGATCTGCGAGGACGCCGCGGCGGTGTGCGCGGCGCTGCGCGAACTGCTGGGCGATGCGGCCGCGCGCGCGCGCATGGCCGAAGCCGGCTGCGCGCTGGTCGCCAATGGCCGCGGCGCGTTGCAGCGGGCGCTGCAGCTGATCGCCGAGCATCTGCCGCCGGTGGCGCACGACGCGCCTGCGGACGAGTAGGGCGTTTCGACGCAGGCAGTGCAGTCGGCGGCGCGCTGCAGGAGCGGCTTCAGCCGCGACAGAATCCATCGGTAACGCCGTCGCGGCTGAAGCCGCTCCTACAAGTGGCATCCTGATCTCGATCGGAAGTCCCTGGCGCCATCAGGCGTTCTTTCCGCCATTGCGCCGCCCCCATGCAAAAACGGCAGACCCGAAGGCCCGCCGTTTCGCGGTCTTGCAGCTGCCGGCGCAGCGTTACTGGGTACTGCTGCCGGAGTTGAGCTTGGATTCGGCGCTCTGCGTCAGCAGCGCGTTGATCGACTGCACCTCGGCCACGTCCAGCGTGCCCAGCGCCTGGCTCAGCAGCAGCCGGTTCTGCAGGAAGTTGTAGCGCGACTGCGCGTAGTTCAGCTGCGCCTGGTACAGGGTGCGCTGGTTCTGCACCACGTCCAGCACGGTGCGCGTGCCCACTTCCAGGCCGACCTGCGAGGCGTCGTACGCGGCCTGCGCCGAGACCACCGCCAGGCGCCGCGCCTCGATTTCGCTGATGCCGGCGACGACGGTCTGGTAGGCGTTGCGGGTATTGCGGTCGAGCGCGCGCTTCTGCTGCTCGTATGTGTCCTGGGCGATGTCGCGCTGTGCCAGCGCCTGGCGTACCGCCGACTGGGTCGCGCCGCCGGCGAAGATCGGCACGTTCAAGGTCAGGCCGATGACGTTGCTGTCGTTGCGCGGCGAGTTGCTGCCGGACACGCCGTCGCCCCAGCTGGCGTCGCGGCCGGCGCTGGCCGACAGGTTCAGCGTGGGCAGGTGCCCGGCACGGGCGGTGGAGACGTTGTCTTCGGCTTGCTGCACCTGGTACTGGTAGGAACGCAGCGACGGGTTTTTGTCCAGCGCCGAGGCGATCAGGCCGTCGATGTTGCCGCTGTCGGCCGGCAGCTGCGGACGGAAGTCCTCGGGCAGGCTGCGCAGGTCGTGCACCGGTTGCCCGGTGATCTCGGTCAGCGCCTGGTACAGGTCCTGCAGCGAGTTGCGCGCGGTGATCGTGTCGGCACGCGCCTGGTCGTATTCGGCGCGCGCTTCGTGCACGTCGGTGATCGGCGCCAGGCCCACTTCCAGGCGCTTGTCGGCGTAGTCGAACTGCTTCTTGGCGGCGGCTTCGTTGGTCTGCGCGGCGACCAGCGACTCGATCGCCACCAGCACGTTGAAGTAGGCCGCCGAGGCGCGCACGATCAGGTCGTGGTTGGCCGATGCCAGCGTGTAGTCGGCGGCCAGGCTGCGCGCCTTCTGCGCGCGCAGGGTGGAGAACTGGGCAAAGTTGATCAGCGTCTGCTGGCCCTGGATCGCGTAGCTGCGGCTCTTGCCGGTGCCGGCCAGTTCGCCTGTGCCACGCTCGATCTCGCTGTGGCTGCGCTGCAGCGAGGCGGTGCCGTTGATCTGCGGCAGCAGCGCCGCGCGCGCCTGCACCGCGCCTTCCTTTTCGTACAGCCGGTTCGATTCCGCGCTGGCCAGCTGCGGGTCGCTATTGCGGGCCATTTCGTAGACTTGCAGCAGGTCTGTGGCGTTGGCGGCCAGCGGAAACAGCGCGGCGGCCAGCGCCAGAACGAGGGATCGGCGGATCATTGCGGCTTCCTTGATGGATCAGAATGTGAACTGGGGGACTGGCGCGGCGCCACGCAGGTAGTACGCCAGGTCGGTTTCGAACAGCGATTCCACGCGCGGCGCGCCGGTCTGGGCGTGGACCAGCACCGCGTCCATGACCGGGGCATGGCCGCGGATCGCGAACAGGCGCCCGCCGGGCCGCAGCCAGGCCAGGAACTGCGCCGGGATCTCGGTGACCGCGGCGGTGATGCAGACCACGTCGAAGCGGCGCTCGCTGTGCCAGCCGAAGGCGTCGGCCGCCTCGATGCGCACGTTACTGCCCAGCCCGGCGGCCTCCAGATTGGCGCGCGCGGCGGCGGCCAGGGCCGGCTCGATCTCCAGGCTGACGACTTCCCGGCCGAGTTCGCCCAGGCAGGCGCTGATGAAGCCGCTGCCGGTGCCGATCTCCAGCACGTCTTCGCCCGGTTGCAGATCCAGCGCCTGCAGCATGCGCCCCTCGATCACCGGTTTCATCATGAACTGGCTGTGGCCCAGCGGGATTTCCAGGTCGGCATAGGCCACCGCGCGGTGGCTTTCCGGCACGAAGGTCTCGCGCGGCAGCCGCGCCAGCACGTCGAGCACGCGCAGGTCGAGCACGTCCCAGGGACGCACCTGCTGTTCAACCATCTTTTCGCGGGCTTGGGAGTAGTCGATCGTCATCTGGGGCATCCAACGCGGTGGGTCGCGCATTTTAGCCGGCACAAGGGCCGTGCGTACGCTGCAGCATCGCCGCAGCGTGGCCGCCGCGCGCAGTGCCGGAAGTCATCGGGCCGCCCGGCCGGCATGGGGTCAGCGCACCGCATAGGCACGCAGGAAGAAGTCCACGCTGGCCTGGACATGGGCCTGGATCCGCGCGCGGCTGGGATCGCGACACAGGCCGCACATCATCAGCGAATGCAGTTCGCCCTTGACCAGGCAGAAGAACTGGGAGGCGGCCAGGCCCAGGTCGGCGATCTCCAGCGCGCCGGCGGCGACATGCACCTGCAGCAGCTGCGCCAGGTCCTGCTGGGTGCGTTTGGGGCCGGCATTCCAGAACATCTCGCGCACGTGCTCGTCGCCGGTGCCGGGGGCGAGCATCATGCGGTGCGTGGCCATCGCCGCCTCGCTGCTGATCATCGCGAAGAACGCCAGGCCGATCTGCACCAGCTGCGTGCGCAGCGGCCCCTTCAGTGCATGCCTGAACAGGTCGTCGGGCAGCAGCGCCTGGCATTGCGCGCGCACCGCCTCGGTGAACAGGGTCTCCTTGTCGCCGTAATGGCTGTACACGGTGAGCTTGGACACCCCGGCGCGGGCCGCAATGCCGTCCATGCTGACACCGCCGAAGCCCAGTTCGGTGAACATCTGCTTGGCCGCTTCCAGGATGGCCGCGCGCTTGCCCATGTCTTTGGGACGGCCCGGCCCGGCGGCGCGGGAGGAGGGTTTGGGGGAGGGAGCGACGGAGGATTTGCTGACCATGGGGCAATACTAGACCAGTCGGTTCGATATATATACTATACCGTTAAGTATGCTATTTAGCATGTCAGTGCCGCACCCCGCAGTTATCTTGCTGAATGAAACGGGTGCATCTTTCTGACGCATCGCCTTCATCGGAAAGGCGGTCACAGTGGTCGCCGCACCAGCCCGTGCACACTGCGCCCACGCACGTTCGGGCTAGCCTTGTTTGCGGCTGCGATGCAACGTGCGGTGTAAGGAACATCCTGGCATCGGCGGCGAACGCGCAGTGATAAATTGGCTTTCTTGGACGGTTTGGATGCCACGCGCTGCCGAGGGCCAGATTCGGAACGCAATGAAGCAGGGGGAGCAGCGTCACATAATTGCCAGCAGCGTGCATGCGCTGCGCAGGCGTCTGCGCAGCGGTTTGCTGCTGGTCCTGCTGTGCGCCTGCTGTGCGGCCGGTGCCGCGCTGGCGCAGGCGGCGCTGCCCGTGTCCGAGCGCGCTGTCACCGAGCGGCCGACGCTGGCGCGCTGGACCATGGACGAAGGCCTGCCGCACAACCTGGTGCACGCGCTGGCGCAGGACCGCGACGGCCTGCTCTGGGTCGGTACCTGGGAAGGCGTGGCGCGCTTCGATGGCCGTAGCTTCACTGTGTTCGACCGGCAGAACACGCCCGGCATGCAGATGTCCGGCGTGTTCGCGATCGTGCCCGAAGCCGATGGCGGGGTGCTGATCGGCACCGCTTACGATGGCGTGTTCCGCTATCTCGGCGGCCGTTGGGAGCACTTGGGCGATGCGCGTGCGCAGCGGCTGCGGGTGGCGTCGATGCTGCGCGGCCGCGACGGCACGCTGTGGGTCGGCAGCGAGGATGGCTTGTTCCGGATCGAGACCGATGGCCGCCTGACCGCCGCCGCCGGGCTGCCCAAGGGCCGGATCACGGCGCTGCTGCAACAGCCCGATGGCGGCGTGCTGGTCGGCACGCTACAGGGATTGTTCCGTCTCGACCCGGCCATGCGCCGCGTGCGGCGCTGGGGCCGCACGCCGGCGATGCGCGCGGCGGCGGTGCGGCTGCTCAGCCACGACCGCGACGGCGGGCTGCTGGTCGCCGGCGACGCCGGCGTGTTCTGGCTGCATGCCGACGGCCAATTGCAGTGGTTGCGCCAGGGCCAGCGGGTCGATGCCGCGTTGCAGGACCGCCAGGGCCAACTGTGGACCACCAGCCTGTACAGCGGGCAATTGCTGCGGCGCTCGCCAAGCGGCGCCAGCGAGGAGATGATGTCGATCTCTGGCGTGGTCAGCTCGGCGTTGATCGAGGACCGCGAAGGCCTGGTCTGGGCCGGCAGCACCGACGGCCTGTTCCGCATCGCCGCCGGCGATGCCGGCGGCCTGACCCGGCACGACGGCCTTGGCAGCGACTACGTGCGGGTGGTGCGGCAGAGCGCCGACGGTGCGATCTGGATCGGCCATGCCGCCGGCCTGGATCGCTGGCAGCATGGCCGTATCACGGCGTTGCGCATCGCCGCCAGCGGCCGCGATCCGTCGGTGCTGGCGCTGGCCGCGGCCAACGACGGCGGCATGTGGGCCGGCACCTACGACCAGGGCGTGCTGCTGCTGGCGCCCGACGGCACGGTCCGGCAGCGCCTGCGCAGCGAAGCGGGCCTGCCGCCGGCCATGGTGCGCGCGCTGCTGCAGGATGCGGACGGCGGGCTATGGGTCGGCACCAATGCCGGCCTGGCCTACCGCAACCACGGCCATACCCGCCTGTACACCCTGGCCGACGGCCTGCCGGCGCTGCAGGTGCAGGCGCTGTACCGCGATCGCGCCGGCGTGCTGTGGATCGGCACCAACGACGGCATCGCGGCGCTGGCGCCGAACGGCACGCTGCGGCGTTGGCCGGCCGGCAGCGGCTTCCCGGCGCACAATGCGTTCGACTTCCTGGAGGATGCCGACGGCACGCTGTGGATCGGCAGCGACTGCGGCCTGCTGCGCCTGCGCGACGGCCGCTTCCGCGTCTATGACCATCGCGTCGGGCTACCGCTCGACAAGCTGTTTCGGGTCATCGACGATGGCCATGGCCATCTGTGGGCGACCAGCAACCAGGGCGTGTTCCGCATCGCCCGCGACAGCATCGCGCAACTCGATGCCGGCCGCCGCGCGGAGCTGGCGGTGGAGGTGGTCGATCGCAGCGACGGCATGCCCGGCAACCAGAGCAACGGCAGCAGCGCGCCGGCCGGCTGGTTGAGCCGCGACGGCAATCTGCTGATCCCCACCTCCGCCGGCCTGGCGCTGATCGACCCGGCGCTGCCCAGCCGGCATGCGTTGCGCGCGCCGGCGGTGGTGATCGAGCGGCTGCAGGTCGATGGCCACGCTCAGCCGCTGCGCGGCGCCTACCACCTGCCCGGCAGCGTCGGCCGGCTCAGCGTCGACTATGCCGGGCTGAGCTTTCGCTCGCCGGAGAAGGTGCGCTACCGCTATCGCCTGTATGGCTTCGACCGGGAGTGGATCGATGCGGGCAGCAGCGCGGCGGCGGTCTATACCAACCTGCCGCCGGGCGCCTATCGCCTGGAAGTGCAGGCGACCACCAGTTCGGCGGACTGGTCGCGCAGCGACCTGGTCGGGCGCACCTCGCTGCAGCTGGACGTGGTGCCGCCGTTCTGGCTGCGCGGCCCGTTCGTGGCGTTGGCGTCGATCGCGTTCAGCGGCCTGCTGCTGTGGTGGTACCGCGGGCGCAGCCATCGCCACCTGCGCCGCCAGCGCCGGCTCAACCGCATCATCGCCGAGCGCACCCACGAGCTGCGCGCGAAGAACCTGGCGCTGAAGCTGGCCGATTTCGAACGCGAGGAGCTGGTGCGCAAGCTCGCCCACCAGGCCGGCCACGACGCGCTGACCGGGCTGCCGAACCGGCGCACCGCCGATCCGCACCTGACCGCGGCGCTGGAGCATGCGCGGGCCACGCAATCGCCGCTGTGCGTGGCGCTGCTGGACATCGACAACTTCAAGCGGATCAACGATACCTACGGCCACGAGATCGGCGACGAGGTGCTGCGCCGGGTCGGCGAGGTGTTGCGCGCCACGCTCGGCGAACAAGCCTTCGCCGCGCGCCACGGTGGCGAGGAATTCCTTTTGGTGTTGTCGGGCCTGGACCGCGAGCAGGCGCGCGTGCGGCTGGACGAACTGCGCCGCCGCGTCGCCGCGGTGGTGGTCCACGACATCGATGGGCGGATGGTGCAGTGCACGGCCAGCGTCGGTTTCGCCTGTCTCAGCCCGGCGCTGCAAAGCCGGCGCGAATTGCTGGCGCTGGCCGACCAGCGCCTCTATCAGGCCAAGCACGAAGGCCGCGATCGGGTGATCGGCTAGGCGGAGCGGCGGTGCGTGGGTGGCAGCGGCTGCATCGCGCCGCAGGTTCGGTACCGGGATAAAGCGACGCTTGCATCCCGTCGGGACTGAAGTCCCTTCCCCGTGCACCAAGCCTGCGTGCCGCAAGCCCCCTGGGGGATCGTCGCGACGAACAACACAGTGGATGTGCGCGATCGGATAGCGTCGGGACTGCAGTCCCTCCCACAATGCACTCGGTGGACAGGCCGCAAGTCCCCTGCAGAGCGGTGTCAGCCGCGACGAACGAAGCGGTGGGCGTTACGGGCTCCGGCGGCCGCTGTCATCCAACAGCGGCGCCGGTGCGTGTCCCGACTCCCGGCGCTGCGCAGCCCACTGGCTGGCAGGCCGGCTTGCAACTCACTTGTGCGCTTCCTCGGCCGGCACCGAGTCATGCGCCTGCAACCGTTCCACCACCGCGCGCGTGGCCGCAGTGGTGGAAATGCCCTGTCCCGGGGCGGCGAGGTCGGCGGTGAAGGCCTGCGCGTTGAGCGCGGCGTCCACGGCCTGTTCGATCGCCTCGGCTTCGGCGTTCAGGCCCAGCGAGTGGCGAAGCAACAGGGCGGCGCTGAGGATGGTGGCGTAGGGATTGGCGATGCCCTTGCCGGCGATGTCCGGGGCCGAGCCGTGGATCGGCTCGTACAGGCCGATCCGGCCTTCGCCCAGCGACGCCGACGGCAGCAGGCCCAGCGAGCCGGCCAGCATCGAGGCCTCGTCGGTGAGGATGTCGCCGAACATGTTCTCGGTGACGATCACGTCGTACTCGCGCGGCTTGGCCAGCAGGTGCATCGCCATCGAATCGACCAGCTGGTGCTCCAGGCGCACGTCCGGGAATTCGTCGCGGCCGATGCGCGCGGCCACGTCGCGCCACAGCCGCGAGGTCTCCAGCACGTTGGCCTTGTCCACCGAGGTGACGTGGTTGCGGCGCTGCTGGGCCAGGCGGAACGCGCTGCGCAGCACCCGCTCGATCTCCTCGACGCTGTAGCGGCACAGGTCGCTGGCGTCGGTGGCGGTGCGGGTCTTGTCGCCGAAATAGATGCCGCCGGTCAGTTCGCGCACCACCACGATGTCCACGCCGGTGAGCAGGTGCGGCTTGATCGGCGAGGCATCCAGCGCCGCCGGATGCGGCTTGACCGGGCGCAGGTTGGCGAACAGGCCCAGGCCGCGGCGGATCGCCAGCAGGCCCTGCTCGGGGCGGATCTTGGCGTTGGGGTCGGACCACTTCGGCCCGCCGACCGCGCCGAGCAGCACCGCATCGGCCTGCTGGCAGGCGGCCAGGGTCGCCGCCGGCAGCGGTTCGCCATGGCGGTCGATGGCGATGCCGCCGATGTCGTGTTCGTGGAACTCGAAGGTGTGCTGGTAGCGGTGGGCGATGGTGCGCAGCACCGAGACGGCGGCGGCGGCGACTTCGGGGCCGATGCCGTCACCGGGCAGGACGACGATGTCAGCGTGCATGGGTGGCCTCGTACTGGTCGATGGCGGGTTGGCGCAGCAGCAGGTAGCCGAGTTCGTCGACGCCTTCCAGCAGGCAGGTCTGCGAGAACTCGTCGAGCGGGAACGGATAGACGCGGCCGTCGGGCGTGCGCAGTTCGCGCGCGGCCACGTCCACGGTCAGTGCGTCGTCCGGGCGCTGCATCAGGGTCTGCACGTCGGCCTCGTCCAGCACGATCGGCAGCAGCCCGTTCTTGAGGCTGTTGTTGCGGAAGATGTCGGCGATCTCGCTACTGACGATGGCGCGCAGGCCCAGGTCGGTCAGCGCCCACGGCGCGTGTTCGCGCGAGGAGCCGCAGCCGAAGTTGCGCCCGGCCAGCAGGATCTGGCGGCCGGCGTTGTGCGGCTGGTTGAACGCGAATTCCGGGTTCGGCGTGCCGTCGGCCTGCCAGCGCCAGTCGTTGAACGCGTTGCGGCCGAGGCCGGCGCGCTCGGTGGTGGACAGGAACCGCGCCGGGATGATCTGGTCGGTGTCGATGTTGGTCTGGCGCAGCACCACGCTGGCCGAGGTGAGGGCGGCGAATCCGGCCATCAGCAGGTCTCCTGGGACACGGTGGTGGGGGCGGCGATGGCCGCGTCGGGCCGCGTCGCCGGCGGCAGCGCCGCAGTGGGGACGTGCGGCGGCAGCAGCGGCTTGCCGCGATGGGCGAAGGCGCGGGTGGTGGCGGCGACGAAGGTCAGCGTGGCCGCGAACGCGGCGATGTGCGGCACCATCACGCGACCTCCGCGAACAGCGTGCGCGGGTCGCTGACCTTGCCGTTCACCGCGGCCCAGGCCGCAGTCATCGGCGAGGCCAGCAAGGTGCGCGAGCCGGGACCCTGGCGGCCTTCGAAATTGCGGTTGCTGGTGCTCACCGCCAGTTGCCCCGGCGCGACCAGGTCGCCGTTCATCGCGATGCACATCGAGCAGCCGGACTCGCGCCACTCTGCGCCGGCGGCGCGCACCACCTCGTGGATGCCCTCGGCCTCGGCCTGGCGCTTGACGACCTCCGAGCCCGGCACCACCAGCATGCGCACGGTCGGCGCGACGCGGCGGCCGCGCAGCACCTGCGCCACTTCGCGCATGTCGCTGAGCCGGCCGTTGGTGCAGGAGCCGACGAACACCACGTCCACCGGGGTGCCGATCAGCGCGTGGCCGGATGCGAAATGCATGTAGTCCAGGCCCTTCTGCGCGGCTGCATCCTGCGCCGCCGGAATCGGCACGTCCACCGCGATCGCGGTGCCCGGGTGGGTGCCCCAGGTCAGGGTCGGGCGGATCTCGCGCGCGTCGATGCGCACGTCCACGTCGAAGCGCGCGCCCGGATCGCTGCGCAGCTGCGACCAGCGCTGCACCGCCGCGTCGAACTCTGCTCCCTTCGGACCGCGCGGCGTGTTCGCCATCCAGTCGAAGGTGACCTGGTCCGGGGCGACCATGCCGGCGCGCGCGCCGGCCTCGATCGACATGTTGCACAGGGTCATGCGCTGCTCCATGTCCATCGCCTCGATGGTGGAGCCGCGGTACTCGAGCACGTGGCCGGTGCCGCCGTTGACCCCGATCACGCCGATGATGTGCAGGATCACGTCCTTGGCGCCGACGCCCGGCGCCAGCGGCCCGTCGACGGTGATCGACATGGTCTTGGCCTTGCGCTGCAGCAGGCATTGGGTGGCCAGCACGTAGCCGACCTCGCTGGTGCCGATGCCGAACGCCAACGCGCCGAACGCGCCGTGGGTGGAGGTGTGGCTGTCGCCGCAGACGATGGTCATGCCGGGCTGGGTGAGGCCCAGTTGGGGCGCGATCACGTGCACGATGCCGCGATTCTCCGAGGCCATGTCGAACAGTTCGATGCCGTAGTCGGCGCAGTTGCGCGCGAGCATGTCCACCTGCGCCTCGGAGGCCTTGGTGTAGTACGGGAGCTTGCCGTCGGCGCCGCGCGGCAGGGTCGGCGTGGAATGATCCATGGTCGCCTTGGTGCGCTCGGGCCGGCGCGGCGCCAGTCCGCGGGCCTTCAGTTCGGTGAACGCCTGCGGCGAGGTCACCTCGTGGATCAGGTGCAGGTCGATGTACAGCACCGCCGGGGCGGTGCCGCTTTCGGGGACGACGACATGCGCGTCCCACAGTTTGTCGTACAGGGTGCGGGGGATTGGATTCATTGCCGGTAACCTTGCGTGGGTCTGGAACGAGTGGGCTCAGGCGTCGGCCTGGGTCGGCACAATGGCGTGGAAGCGCAGGCGGACGTAGTCGGCGCTCCAGCGCCCGCGATCGTCGCATAGCGTTGGCGTCAGCAATGCGACGGCGGTAGCGAGAATGTACTGCCGTGTGGCAGCGTTCAGGCCGACCAGGAACGGGTCGGCGAAGCTGCGCCGCCAGCCGGCCATGCCGGTCGGCAGCGGCGTGGGCCGCGCCAGCGATGCGCTCTGCCGCAGCTGGAAACCCTGCGCCTGCAGGCGCTGTGCGCGCGGCCGTGGCGCCAGCAGGCCCGGCACCGCTTCGCCCGGCGCCGGCACGAAGCCGGCGCCGGCGCCATCGCCGGGTGCATTGCCGCGGTGGCCGGCGGCGGGCAGCATGGTCGCGCGCATCGGCTCAGGCTGCGGCGCTGGCGGCACCGGTCTGCGCGCCCTGGCGCTGGCGCAGCACGCGGTTGGCCACGTCCAGCCAGGCCAGCGCGCTGGCCTCGATGATGTCGCGGCTGGTGCCGGTGCCGTCGTATTCGGTCTCGCCGTGGCGCACGCTGAGGTTGGCCTCGCCGCGCGCGTCGGCGCCGATGCCGACGCTGTGCACCTGGTAGCTGTCCAGGGTCAGCTGCACGCCGGTGGCCGCGGCCAGGGCGGCGAACAGCGCATCCACCGGGCCGTCGCCTTCGGCATGTTCGCTGACCCGCTGGCCGTCCGGGTCGGACAGCTCGACCTGCGCGCTGGCGCGCTGGCCGCGGTCGCTGACGGTCATCGACGACAGCCGGTAACCCTGACTTTCCGGCGCGTCCTGCATCATCGCCTGCAGGTCGCTGTCGCTGACCACGCGCTGCTGCTCGCACAGCGCCTTGAACGCCTCGAACGCCAGGATCAGTTCGGCCTCTTCCAGCACGTAGCCCAGCGCGCGCAGGCGCTGCTCGACCGCGGCGCGACCGCTGTGGCGGCCCAGCACCATCTGCGAGGACTCCCAGCCCACGTCTTCCGGACGCATGATCTCGTAGGTGCTGCGGTGGCGCAGCATGCCGTGCTGGTGGATGCCCGACTCGTGGGCGAAGGCGTTGCCGCCGACGATCGCCTTGTTGCGCTGCACCGGCATGCCCACCAGCCGCTGCAGCAGCTGCGAGCTGGCGACGATGCGCTGGGTGTTGATCGCGGTGTCGATCCCGTAGAACGCGCTGCGTACCTTCAGCGCCATCGTGATCTCTTCCAGCGCGCAGTTGCCGGCGCGCTCGCCGATGCCGTTGATGGCGCATTCCACCTGCCGCGCGCCGGCTTCCACCGCGGCCAGCGAGTTGGCCACGGCCAGGCCCAGGTCGTTGTGGCAGTGGGTGCTGAAGATCACCCGCTCGGCGCCGGGCACGTTGGCGATCAGCCGCGCGAACATGCCGTGGATCTCTTCGGGCGTGGTGAAGCCGACCGTGTCCGGCAGGTTGATGGTGGTGGCGCCGGCGGCGATCGCCACCGCGGTCACTTCGGCCAGGAAATCCTCTTCGGTGCGGGTGGCGTCCTCGGCCGAGAACTCCACGTCGTCCACGTATTGGCGCGCCAGCGACACGTGCTTGCGTATCGATTCCAGCACCTGCTCGCGGCTCATCCGCAACTTGTGTTCGCGGTGCAGCGGGCTGGTCGACAGGAACACGTGCAGGCGCGGCCTGGCCGCCGCCTCCAGCGCGCGCGCCGAGGTTTCGATGTCGCTGGCCAGGCAGCGCGACAGCACCGCCAGGGTCGGCTCGCGCAGTTCGCGGCCGATCATCGCCATTGCCTCGCGGTCGGACTGTGAGCTGGCCGGGAAGCCGGTCTCGATGATGTCCGCGCCCAGCTCTGCCAGGGCGCGGGCCATGACCAGCTTCTGCTGCGGGGTCATGCTGCAGCCGGGGGATTGCTCGCCGTCGCGCAGGGTGGTGTCGAAAATGCGGATGCGGGGGGTCTGGGAAGAAGCAGAAGTGTTCACCAGATGGTTTCCTCTACGGCGGCGGTGGCTGGCGGATGGGGGAGCGAAGACACGGGGCGAGCGGGAGCGGGCGGGGCGGCGGCACGTTGGTTGCGAAGTCGCTCGGCATTGCGGCGGCGCGGCTTGCGGGGCGCGCGTGGGCGCACCTCCGACAGCAGCGTCGCCAGCACGCCGGCGTCGATGTTGCCACCGGACACCACCGCGCATTTGCGCTTGCCGGAGACGCGGCGGCCGGCCGCCAGGGCCAGCGCGCCGGCGCCTTCGGCGATGACGTGCTCCTCCAGCGCCAGGCGGACCAGCGTTTCACGCAGTTCCGCCTCGCGCACGATCACCACGTCGTCGAGCAGGCTGGCGCACAGCCGGCGGGTGATGAACCCGGGTATTTTAACCTTGACGCCGTCGGCCAGGGTGGGTACCGGGTCGATCGCGCGGATATCGCCGCGGATCGCCCGCGCCATCGAGTCCACGCCCTCGACCTGGGCGCCGACGATGCGCACGCCCTGCGAGCGCAGCGCCAGGGCCACCCCGGCGGCCAGGCCGCCGCCGCCGATCGGCACGATCACCACGTCCGGGGCGTGCGCGGCCAGCTCGATGCCGACCGTGCCCTGGCCGGCGATCACGTCCGGGTCGTCGAACGCGGACAGGAAGCGGTAGCCGTTCTGCTCGGCCAGTTCGCGGGCGAAGGCGTAGGCTTCGTCGTAGCTGTCGCCGTGCTGGCGCACGGTGGCGCCCCAATGGGCGACGCCGGCGATCTTGGTCTGCGGCGCGCCGTGCGGCATCACCGTGATCGCCTGCACGCCCAGCCGGTGCGCGGCCCAGGCCACGCCCTGCGCATGGTTGCCGGCCGAGGCGCAGATCACGGTGCGCTCGTCGCCGCGTTCCAGCCCGGCAAGTAGCGCATTCAGCGCGCCGCGCACCTTGTAGGACCCGGTGCGCTGCAGGTTCTCCAGCTTCAGCCACACCCCGAAACGCTCGGCATAGTGCACCGGCGTCGGCGGCAGGTAGCGGCGCAGCCGCGCCTGCGCGGCCAGCACGTCGGCGACGCTGACCGCTACGTCGCCTACGTCGGGTTCCTGCCGGGCGGGGCGGCCGGGGTCAGGCATGGGGTGGGTGCCGGGACTCGGGACTCGGGACTCGGGACTCGGAATGCGAATCGCGGACTGGAAGAAGACGCCCCCATGGAAGAAGACGCCTCCGCGCCGTCGCGCGGCGCTGCCGCACGGCCGGCATGAAGCCCAAGACCAGTGAGCTGCCAACGCAGCCCCCGAGTCCCGAGTCCCGAGTCCCGAGTCCCGAAAGTTTCATGGCGCTACATCCAACGCAGTCACCCGCACCGACTCGCAGTCGTACACTTTCTCCATCTGCAGGCGCAGGCTCTCGCCGGGGCGAGTGCCGTCCACCACCATCTGCAGGTGCCAGCGGCCGGCGTCGTCGGGCGCCGGCGCGCCGCGGATCGACAGCGGCGCGAAGCCGCGCCGCTCGGCCATGCCGATCGCGCGCAGCAGCGCGCCTTCGACCGGCTTCAGCACCAGGTCAAGCTGGTATCGCATGGACGGTCTCCTGGCGCTGGGTCGCGGGATTGCTCTCCAGCATGGTGCTGTTGGCCGTGTTCGGCGGCACCAGCGGCCACACGTTGGCGCGCGCGTCGATGGCCACGTGCAGCAGCGCCGGACCCGGTTGCGCCAGCAGTTCGGCCAGGCCGTCCTCGACCTGGCCGCGCGCGGTGATGCGCTTGGCCGGGATCCCGAACACCTGCGCCAGCGCGGCGAAGTCCGGGTTGTCGGACAGGTCGATCTCGCTGTAGCGCTCGGCGAAGAACAGTTCCTGCCACTGCCGCACCATGCCCAGCGAACTGTTGTCCAGCAGCACGATCTTCACCGGCAGCTTGCAGCGCGCGATGGTGACCAACTCCTGCACGTTCATCATGAAACTGCCGTCGCCGCTGACCAGCACCACGGTGCGGTCGGGGCAGGCGAACTGCGCGCCCATCGCTGCCGGCAGGCCGAAGCCCATCGTGCCCAGCGCGCCGCTGGTCAGGTGGTTGCGCGGATGGTTGAAACGGCAGTGCTGGGCCACCCACATCTGGTGCTGGCCGACGTCGCAGGCGATCACCGTGTCGGCCGGGGCCAGTTCGCTCAGCCGCTTCAGCAGGCCGGGCGCGTAGATGTCGTCGCCCGGCGCGTCGTAGCGGGTGCCGAACTTTTCGCGATGGCCGACGCAGCGCGCGTGCCACGCCTCGCAGGTGCTGGTCGCCGCGCTCAGCGCACGCAAGGCTTCGGCCACGTCGCCGGGCACGGCGATGTGGGCATGGCGCAGCTTGGAGATCTCGCAGGCGTCGGCGTCCAGGTGGATGACCCGCGCGAACGGGGCGAACTCGGCCAGCTTGCCGGTGGCGCGGTCGTCGAAGCGCGCGCCGACCACGATCAGCAGGTCCGACTCCTGCACCGCCATGTTGGCGGCGCGGGTGCCGTGCATGCCGAGCATGCCCAGGTAGTGCGGATGCCCGTGCGGCAGCGCGCCCAGCCCGCGCAGGGTCAGCACGGTGGGGATGCGGGTGATGTCGACGAACTGGCGGAACGCGTCCACCGCATCGGCCAGGGCGATGCCGCCGCCGCCGTAGATCACCGGCTTGTCGGCGCCGGCGATCGCCGCCAGCGCCTCGGCCAGTGCCGCGGCGTGCGGCGCCGGCGGGGCCGGCACCGCGGCCGGCACGTGGTCGGGCAAGTGCGAGGCGTCGCCCAGCTGCACGTCCTTGGGCAGATCGATCAGCACCGGCCCCGGACGGCCTTCGCGGGCGATGCGGAACGCGTCGCGCAGCACCTGCGGCAGGTCGTCCACGCGGCGCACCAGGAAGCTGTGCTTGACGATCGGCAGGGTCAGCCCGAACACGTCCAGTTCCTGGAACGCATCGGTGCCCAGCAGCGGCGTGGCGACCTGCCCGGTCAGGCAGATCATCGGCACCGAGTCGAGCATCGCGTCGGCGATGCCGGTGACCAGGTTGGAGGCGCCCGGACCGGACGTGGCGACGCAGACCCCGACCCGCCCGCTGGCGCGGGCGTAGCCGTTGGCGGCCAGCGCCGCGCCCTGCTCGTGGCGGACCAGGATGTGCTTGAGCTGGCTGTCTACCAGTGCGTCGTAGAACGGCATGATGGTGCCGCCCGGATAGCCGAACAGCGTGTCCACGCCTTCGGCTTCCAGGGCCTGCGTCAGCCAGCGCGCGCCGTTGCGGGGCGTGCCGTGAGCGGAGGAGTTCATACGGTGGCGACCTTTCGGTAAAAGCGGGTGGGGGAGCCGCGGGTTACGCGGCTTGGCCTGTCGCGGCCGGCTTGGTGGCAGCGGCAGCGGCGTCGCTGTTCAGCCAGACCATCTTGGCGCGCAACTGCTTGCCGACCACTTCGATCGGGTGCTGCAGGTCGGCCTGCTTGAACGCGTTGTAGTTCGGCAGACCGGCTTCGTATTCGGCGACCCAGTTCTTGGTGAAGGTGCCGTTCTGGATGTCGGTCAGCACGTCGCGCATGCGCTCCTTGGTGGCTGCGTCGATGACCCGCGGGCCGCTGACGTAGTCGCCGTACTGCGCGGTCTCGGAGACGAACTCGAGCATGCGGGTGATGCCGCCTTCGTAGAACAGGTCCACGATCAGCTTCAGTTCGTGCAGCACTTCGTAGTAGGCGATTTCCGGCTGGTAGCCGGCTTCCACCAGCACTTCGAAGCCGGCCTGGACCAGCGACGAGGCGCCGCCGCACAGCACCGCCTGCTCGCCGAACAGGTCGGTCTCGGTCTCTTCCTTGAAGGTGGTCTTGATCAGGTTGGCGCGCGCCCCGCCCAGGCCGGCGGCGTACTCGAGCGCGAACTGCTCGGCCTTGCCGCTCTTGTCCTGGTACACCGCCCAGATGCACGGCACGCCGCGGCCGATCTCGTATTCGCGGCGCACCAGCGCGCCCGGGCCCTTCGGCGCGACCAGCACCACGTCCAGGTCGGCGCGCGGCTTGATCATGTCGAAATGCACGTTCAGGCCGTGCGCGAACAGCAGGCAGGCGTCCTGCTTCATGTTCGGCGCCAGTACTTCGTCGTACAGCTTCTTCTGCACCATGTCCGGGGTCAGCACCGCGACCAGGTCGGCGTTCTTGACCGCGTCGGCGGGACTCTTCACCACGAAGCCGTCGGCCTGCGCCTTGGCTTCGGTCGGGCCGCCCGCGCGCAGGCCGACAGTGACGTCGAAGCCGGACTCGCGCAGGTTCAGCGCATGCGCGCGGCCCTGGCTGCCGTAGCCGACGATGGCGATCTTGGTGGTGGGCTGGGTGGAACTGGTCATGGGGCGGATTTCCTCGGACGGTGTAGGTAGGGGGAGCGTGTGTTTCGCGGTTACTAAAATGAAAAAACCCCGCGCCGTTGCCGGTGCGGGGTCTGATCGAATCCAGGCTGCTTGTCGCTTACACGCCGGTTCGTCCCGCACTTGTGGGCGAGGTAATAAGCACGAGTACGAGGAGCGACGCGGTGGCGTCCGCGCGCAGCGCGGTGGGCAGGCGGGTCGGCTTCGGGCTGGTGTGGCGATGCAACATGCAGCGAGATAAACATGGCCTTTACGGGGCTGTCAACCCTGCCGCCGGTGCGAAACCGCGAATGTGCCGAAAGCCGCGCCAGGACAGCATCGTTACGCCTGAAACGGTGAGCCGGCGCGAAACCCGCGCGGCCGATTGCGCGGAAAATCGGTGCCTCGCGCGGCCTCCGTGTGGCGTCTACAGGCGGCCCGGCTTGCAGCGGTGAACGACCAGGAAGCCGCGGCGCCTGCGCTGCTTGGCCAGCGCACAGGCACAACCATGCCTGCGTCTGAATCCGCACGGCAACGGACATGACGCCGATCCCGGTTGCGGCCGTGCCGCTCAGCTTGCACGGCGGCGGCCGATACCATGCGGAAGGATTCCTGGAGGGGAACACGATGTCGTTGTTCACACGCAGTCCCGGCGCCGATGGCGGACACGCCGCGGCCTTGCCGGACGCACCGGTGGCGTTGCTGCGGCTGGACCCGCAGGGACGGGTCGCTGCCGCCAATCGGGCCGCCCTGGATCTGCTCGGGGTGCGTGCGGAGGTCTTGCTCGGCGAACCCAGCGAAGCGGTGTGGGGCCTGCCGTTGGCGGCGCTGGCCGGCACCGAGGGCAGTTGGCTGGCATCGGACGCCGATCCGGCGCGGCGTGTGCGCTATCAGCGCGACCGCGACGGCGAGGGTTGGCTGCTGTCGCTGCCGCATCCGGAAACCGCCGCGCTGCTGCGCGACGTTCTGCTGCTGAGCGCCGGACAGGCGCAGGGCGCGACCAGCCCGGCGCTGCAGGCGCTGGCGCAGCGGCTGCAGGCCGGCGCCGAGGCGCAGGCCTTGCTGGACCGGGTCGGCGAGCGCCTGACCGGGTGCGACCTGGACCTGGGGCTGAGCACGCCGCTGTCCGCGCAGGAAACCGAGGCGATGCCCAGGCGGCGCCTGTCGGCCGGCTTCGGCAACCTGGCCGAGGCGATCCGCCAGGCGGTGGCGCTGTCGCTGCAGATCGCCGCCGACGTGCCGCACGTGGTCGCCGAGAACGACGAGCTGGCGCAGCAGTCGCAGACCCAGATGGACGCGTTGCAGACGGTGGTGGCGACCACCCGGCGCTTGCTGCAGGGCCTGAGCGAAATGGACCAGGAGTTGCGCGCGGTGATCGCGGTGGCGGCCAGCGCCGACGACAGCGCGCGCCAGGGCGTGGAGGCGGCGCGCGCGCTGGGCCAGGCGATGCGCGAGGTGGAGCGGCGCTCGGCGCGCGCTACCGAGGTCATCGAGGTGATCGACGCGGTCGCGTTCCAGACCAATATCCTGTCGATCAACGCCAGTATCGAGGCGGTGCATGCCGGCGCCGCCGGGCGCGGTTTCGCCGTGGTCGCCAGCGAGATCCGGCGCCTGGCCGAACGCGCCGCCGCCGCGGCGCGCGACGTGCGCGTCATCATCGGCGAGACCGGCAGCGCCTTGCACGACAGCGCGGCCTCGGCGCAGCGTACCGAGCAGGTGCTCGGCGGCATCGGCCAGTTGCTCGGCCGCGCCAGCGCGGCGATGGAGACCGTGGCCACCCGCGTCGCCGCGCAAGGCGAGGAGATCGGCGGCATCGACCGCGCGGTCGCGCACGTGGTCGGACTCAGCCGCAGCAACCTGGAGCATGTCGCGCGCGTGGTCGAGCGCAGCGCGGCGCTGGGCGCCGGCAGCGCCACGCTGCACGACTGCGTGGGCCTGTTCCGCTTGCCGGCCGATCCGATGCAGCAGCCGCGGCATGCGCGCATCCGCGAGCTGGCGACCGCGACCGCGGGCAGCATCGGCAAGGCGCTGGCCGAGGCGATCGCCCGTGGCCGCATCGACGAGGACGCGCTGTTTTCCAACGACTACACGCCGATCGCAGGCATCGATCCGCCCAAGTACCGCACCGCCTTCGATGCGCTGTGCGACGAACTGCTGCCGCCATTGCAGGAACCGCTGCTGGCCGCGCACCCGTGGATCGTGTTCGCGATCTGCGCCACCCCGGACGGCTACGTGCCGACCCACAACCTGCGCTTCAGCCAGCCGCTGAGCGGCGACCGCGCCCGCGACCTGGTCGGCAACCGCACCAAGCGCATGTTCGCCGATCGGGTCGGGCGCAGCGTCGGCCGTCACACCGAGCCGTATCTGTTGCAGGTGTATCGGCGCGATACCGGACAGATCCTGTTCGATCTGTCGGTGCCGGTGTACGTGCGTGGCCGCCACTGGGGCGGATTGCGCGTGGCCTACGTGCTGGAATGAAGCCTGCGGCGAACGCCGCAAAAAAGACGCCGCCGGTGTCGAGCCGGCGTCAGGGGGAGCGCGGCGTCGTTCTGGTGTGAACCACGCCAGGCGCGGTATTTCGCCAGGAGTTGCCGCGATGCCGGGCGCGCACGTGCCGACATTGACACGACGCCGGCCCGATTGTGCGCCGATTCAGCTGCGCGCGGTTGGCGTCCGCTGCAGAAACGGGTCTAATAGCCGCAGAAGCGGGGGTACCGTCGGCGCAGGCCGCGGTTGAGACAGTCCCTTCGAACCTGATCCGGTTGATACCGGCGTAGGGAAGCTTCGCAAGCCTGGTCCGTGCGCTGTCGCGCCGAGGCCGCGCCCGCGCCGCCGCTTCGTCCGTGATGCGAGTCCGCTCGCAACCGCCCGCACCCGTTGCGGGCTTCCAGAACCAGGACGAATGCCGATGAATGCCGTACCCAGCCCGTTGTTGCAGCAGGCCGATACCTTGTCCGAGTCGGTGACCCGGCCGATCCCCGGTTCGCGCAAGATCTTCGTGCAAGGCTCGCGTGCCGATCTGCGCGTGCCGATGCGCGAGATCCAGCTGACCCGCACCCCGACCCTGTTCGGCGGCGAAGACAATCCGCCGGTCACCGTCTACGACACCTCCGGTCCGTACACCGATCCGGACGCGGCGATCGACCTGCGCGCCGGCCTGGCGCCGCTGCGCGCGCGCTGGATCGAAGAACGCGGCGATACCGCGGCGCTGGCCCAGCTCAGCTCCGATTTCGGCCGCGGCCGCGAGCACAACGCGCGGCTGGACCCGGTGCGCTTCCCGGCCCGGCACCTGCCGCGGCGCGCGCTGGCCGGCGCCAACGTCACCCAGATGCACTACGCGCGCCGCGGCATCGTCACCCCGGAGATGGAGTTCGTGGCGATCCGCGAGAACCAGCGGCTGGAGGCGGTGCGCGATGCGCTGTTGCGCCAGCAGCATCCCGGCGAGGCGTTCGGCGCCAGCATCCAGCACGTCATCACCCCCGAATTCGTGCGCGAGGAGATCGCTCGCGGCCGCGCCATCCTGCCCAACAATATCAACCATCCGGAAAGCGAGCCGATGATCATCGGCCGCAACTTCCTGACCAAGATCAACGCCAACATCGGCAACAGCGCGCTCAGCTCGGGCATCGCAGAGGAAGTGGAGAAGCTGGTGTGGTCGATCCGCTGGGGCGGCGACACGGTGATGGACCTGTCCACCGGCAAGCACATCCACGAAACCCGCGAGTGGATCATCCGCAATTCGCCGGTGCCGATCGGCACGGTGCCGATCTACCAGGCGCTGGAGAAGGTCGATGGCCGCGCCGAGGAACTGACCTGGGAGATCTTCCGCGACACGCTGATCGAGCAGGCCGAGCAGGGCGTGGACTACTTCACCATCCACGCCGGGGTGCTGCTGCGCTACGTGCCGCTGACCGCCAAGCGCGTCACCGGCATCGTCTCGCGCGGCGGCTCGATCCTGGCCAAGTGGTGCCTGGCGCATCACAAGGAGAACTTCCTCTACACCCACTTCGAGGACATCTGCGAAATCATGCAGGCCTACGACGTGGCCTTCTCGCTGGGCGACGGGCTGCGCCCGGGCTGCATCGCCGATGCCAACGACGCGGCGCAGTTCGGCGAATTGGAGACGTTAGGCGAGCTGACCAAGCTCGCGTGGAAACACGACGTGCAGACCATGATCGAAGGCCCCGGCCACGTGCCGATGCAGTTGATCAAGGAGAACATGGACAAGCAGCTGCGCGAATGCGGCGAGGCGCCGTTCTACACGCTGGGGCCGCTGACCACCGATATCGCGCCCGGCTACGACCACATCACCTCGGCGATCGGCGCGGCGATGATCGGCTGGTTCGGCACCGCGATGCTGTGCTACGTGACGCCCAAGGAACACCTGGGCCTGCCCAACCGGCAGGACGTGCGCGACGGCATCATGGCCTACAAGATCGCCGCGCACGCGGCCGACCTGGCCAAGGGCCATCCGGGCGCGCAGGTGCGCGACAACGCGCTGTCCAAGGCGCGCTTCGAATTCCGCTGGGACGACCAGTTCCACCTGGGCCTGGATCCGGAAAAGGCCAAGGAATTCCACGACGAGACGCTGCCCAAGGACGCGCACAAGCTGGCGCACTTCTGTTCGATGTGCGGCCCGCACTTTTGCTCGATGAAGATCACCCAGGACGTGCGCGACTACGCCGCCGAGCACGGCGTCGGCGAGACCGACGCGTTGCAGGCCGGCATGGCCGAGAAATCGGCGCAGTTCCTGGAGGCCGGCGCCGAGGTCTATCGGCAGGAATAGGCCCGGGATCATCCCGCCGCCGTGGCGTGCGCTTGTCTATGATGCGCGCACGTCCCTTCCGGAATGCCGCATGCTCCGCTACGCGCTCGCCTTGCGTCGCCACCCGTCCGCGTTGCTGCTCAGTGTGCAATTGTTGGGCCTGCTGCTGTATCCGCTGATGGAAGACACCGCCGCCGGGCGCGCGCTGTTCGGCGCGTTCGGCATCGTGGTGCTGGGCCTGGCGCTGTGGGTTGTGAACCGCAGTCCGTCGGTGTTGTGGGTCGCCTGGTGCCTGGCGGTGCCGTCGGTGGTGCTGTCGATCGCCGCGGCGCTGCGCGACAGCCCAGAACTCGGCGCGTTCGCGCAACTGCTGGAAAGCCTGCTGTATTTCTATACCGCGGCCAGCCTGATCGCCTACATGCTGCAGGACCACGAGGTCACCCGCGACGAACTGTACGCGGCCGGCGCGACCTTCACCTTGCTGGCCTGGGCGTTCGCCTTCGCCTTCTCGGTGTGCCAGCAATGGCTGCCGGGCAGCTTCATCGGCGCGCAGACGACGCAGTCGCCGCGTACCTGGATGGAACTGCTGTACCTGAGTTTCAGCGTGTTGTCCGGGGTCGGCCTCAGCGATGTGTTGCCGGTGTTGCCGCTGGCGCGTTCGCTGGTGATGCTCGAACAGTTCGCCGGGGTGATGTACATCGCGCTGGTGGTGTCGCGGCTGATCGGACTCAGCGTTACACGCAAACCCAAAGCCTGAGCTGCGGCTAAAAAAACGCGCCAGGCGGCGCGTGATCTTGCAACCTTTATATGAGTTTCGTCGGCGCAGAGAGCCTGTAGTGCTTCGCCGCGGTTGGCGGCGGCAACGACTAGGGTGGAATTTGTCGGCGTCGCCACGCCTGGCTGCATTCGTCGCATTTGATGCTGGTGGCGGCCGAGGGGCATGGCGTGGCGCGCGAGGCCGCGCGCTGCGACGGCACCGAACTGCTCCGTCTCGATTGGCCCCCGGACGGGCGCGGGCTGCTGTTCGGCAGCATGACCGGCAGCGGCCAGGTCATCGACGTGACCCGTACCCTGATCAACGGCGGCTACCAGCAATACAAGCGCGACAACGAATCGGACACGCCGATCGAGCGGCGCAATGGCTGGGGTAGCCACGACTGGGGTTCCAACTTCCGTCTGTGTTCCAACTTGAGCATGGATTGGAGCTGCGGCGACTTCGGCGTCAACTGGGGCGTACGTTGCTACTCCAGTCTGCGTGAGGCATGCGCGTATGACCTGGGCGGCGGTTCGTAGCGCAACGAGCCGGGCTTGCCAATACGATCCGCGATGCGCATGCCCGCATGAGCGAGGCGCTTCCCCGCGAACTGCCCGCGTTGCGCGAGGAGCGCCGACACGGGACTAGGCCGACGTCAGCCCCATCAGGTTTTCCGCCTGTTCGCGCCAGGCCGGCAGCTTGCTCAGCGTGCCGGTCTTGGCCAGGTAGTCCTCGTCGATCTCCGAGCCGCTGGCCAGCGCCATCGCCACGTGCACCGCGCCGGTGACCCAGAAGCTGCGGGTGCTGGAGCGCTGCGGCTGGCGGTGGAACGCCACCGCCTCGATGATCGGCATCGGCAGGCCCCACAGGCCGAGCAGGTAGGCGCCCGCCTCGGCATGGCCGGGACGTTCCTCGTCGCCCTCGACCGCCGACTCGCGCTCGTTGCGGATGCCCGGCAACAGCAGGCCGATGTCGGCCAGCAGCGCGGCGGTCGCGCCCAGTTCGGCGCTGGAGGACGGCAGCATCTTCGACGCCAGCTTCGACGCCAGCAGCGAGCGCTGCTGCAGCGCGTTGCGTTCGGCGTTGGACAGCGCCTGCACCGAGAACACCTCGCTGGCCAGGACCAGGTCGCGCAAGGTGGCGATGCCCAGCCGGGTCACCGCGGTGCGCAGGTCGGACATCGTGCGGCCGTTGGAGAAGTACGCCGAGTTGCACAGCTGCAGCACCTTGGCCGCGATCGCCGGATCGGCCGAGACCAGCTTGGCCAGGTCGGCGGCGTTGCTGCCCTCGTCCTGTTCCAGCGCATGCATCAGGCTCAGGTACAGATGCGGCGGCGACGGCAGCTTCTCAATGCGGCCGATGCTGGCGCGCAAGCGCGGATCGCTCAGCAACTCCTGCAGTTCCTCGATGCTGGTGACCGCCTCGAGCAGCATTTCCGGGGACAGCGGCAGCGGCAGGAAGCGGTGCGCCACGCCGATGATGCGCGCTGGCGGCGCACGGTTGCTCTGCTCGGCGTCGATCAGCGCGACGCGGATGGTTTCCGGGCTCAGCGTGCGGATCTGGCCGAGCAGGGTGGCCGTGGTCAGGTCCGGCAGCGCCGGCGCGGCGATCACCGCATCCAGGTGCTCGGTGGCGGCAGCGGCGATGGCCGAATTGCCGTCGAGCACGGTCTGGACCTGCCAGTCCTCGCCCAATTCGCGAATATATTCGGTGACTTCGGCCGGCAGGCTCGCTTCGTCGCCGACGAACAGGATACGCAAGAGACTTCCCCCAGGAAGGGACCGGTTCACGCTCGACCGGCCCGGATATTCGTTTCGCAATGTACTCCAAACCCCGCACTGCGACAGGGTTGGCACTCGTAAAACGTGAAGCGGGTCAGCCGCGGCGGGTCTCCCCCTCCGCCGCGACGCCCTGTTGGTCAGACGCTGGCTTTGTAGCGCTCGACCGCGTCCAGCAGGATCTGCTTGGCTTCGGCGGCGTTGCCCCAGCCATCCAGCTTGACCCACTTGCCCTTCTCCAGATCCTTGTAGTGCGCGAAGAAGTGGCCGATGCGCTCCATCCAGTGGCCGGAGACCTGGGCGATGTCCTCGATGTGGCCGTAGCCCTCGAACACCTTGGCCACCGGCACCGCCAGGATCTTCTCGTCGCTGCCGGCCTCGTCGCTCATCTTCAGCACGCCGACCGGGCGGCAGCGCACCACGCAACCGGGCACCAGCGGCAGCGGCAGCACCACCAGCACGTCGGCCGGGTCGCCGTCGCCGCACAGGGTGTTGGGCACATAGCCGTAGTTGCAGGGATAGCGCATCGGCGTGGACAGGATGCGGTCGACGAAGATCGCGCCGCTGGCCTTGTCCACTTCGTACTTGACCGGCTCCGAATCCTTGGGGATTTCGATGACGACGTTGATTTCTTCCGGGAGATTCTTGCCGGAGGTGACCAGTTCCAGACCCATGCGCTAGCTCCAGTGGAGTGGCTTCTAAAGAGGTCTGCATTCTAGTCGGTTGGCTGTTGCAATGCAGCGCGGGCGGCTAAGCCTATTCCTACAGGGCTTTCGGACTCCGTACCGCTGCGCATGGGCAGGTTTCCGATAGTGCCCGGCGCGCTGCCGGGCGATGCTGTGTCCACAGTCCACCCAAGGAGCAAGACGATGAAAGGAATCCCGTTTTCGGTCGGCGCGGTGTTGGCGGGCGTGCTGCTGGTTTTCGGTGCGGCCCGGGCGCAGGCGCAGCAGCAGGTCTACGTGGATGCGGTCGACTATCCAACCGAGGGCGCGGGCTGGGAGGCATTCGACGACCTGGAGCGGCGGCTGGCCAAGGACTTCGACCAGAGCTGCGGCGACACCTTCTGCGAGGGCGACTACAGCGATTACCGGCCGCTGCGCTACCGCTGTTCGGTGCGCCAGCGCGACGGCGCGATCGGCCAGTGCGTGTGGACCTTCGGCGCCAGCGAGGCCAGCATCGACCCGGCCACCGGCCAGGTGCAGGTGGATGCCAGGCTGTGGCAATGCCCCACGCCGCTGCTGCCGCAGACCCGGCTGGTGGCGCTGTACCAGGCGCTGGCAGGCGAGCACCCCTTGTTCGCGCCGCTGCCGTACAGCCGGCGCAGCGTCAACGACGGCCTGATCGATTGCCTGTAGTCGCGCTGTGCGCGCACCGGCGCCGGCGAATCGCCAGCGCCGGTCCCGGTCGCGGATGCCTACAGCAGCGGCACCATCAGCAGCGCGACGATGTTGATGATCTTGATCAGCGGATTGATCGCCGGGCCGGCGGTGTCCTTGTACGGATCGCCGACCGTGTCGCCGGTGACCGCGGCCTTGTGCGCCTCGCTGCCCTTGCCGCCGAAGTGGCCGTCCTCGATGTACTTCTTGGCGTTGTCCCAGGCGCCGCCGCCGGTGGTCATCGAGATCGCCACGAACAGCCCGGTGACGATGGTGCCGATCAGCAGCCCGCCGAGCGCGCGCGGGCCGAGCAGCAGCCCGACCACCACCGGTACCGCCACCGGCAGCAGCGACGGCACGATCATTTCGCGGATCGCCGAGCGGGTCAGCATGTCCACTGCGCGGTCGTACTGCGGCTTGCCGGTGCCCTGCATGATCCCGGGGATCTCGCGGAACTGGCGCCGCACCTCCTCGACCACGGCGCCGGCGGCGCGACCCACCGCCTCCATCGCCATCGCGCCGAACAGATAGGGGATCAGCCCGCCGAGCAGCAGGCCGATGATCACCGTGTGGTCGGACAGGTCGAAGACGAAACTCTCGCCCGGATGCGCGGCCTGCAGGTTGTGCGTGTAGTCAGCGAACAGCACCAGCGCGGCCAGCGCGGCCGAACCGATCGCATAGCCCTTGGTCACCGCCTTGGTGGTGTTGCCGACCGCATCCAGCGGGTCGGTGACCGCGCGCACTTCCGGCGGCAGCTCGGCCATCTCGGCGATGCCGCCGGCGTTGTCGGTGATCGGGCCGTAGGCGTCCAGCGCCACGATCATGCCGGCCATCGACAGCATGGCCGTGGCGGCGATGGCGATGCCGTACAGGCCCGACAGCGCGAACGCGCCCCAGATCGCCGCGCATACCGCCAGCACCGGCAGCGCGGTCGACTTCATCGACACGCCCAGTCCGGCGATGATGTTGGTGCCGTGGCCGGTGCTGCTGGCTGCGGCGATGTGCTGCACCGGCTTGTACTGGGTGCCGGTGTAGTACTCGGTGATCCACACGATCAGTCCGGTCAGCACCAGGCCGATCAGCGCGCAGCCGTACAGTTTGGTCGCACCGGCGGCGGTGTCGCCCATCAACTGCTGGGTCACCGGCCAGAACGCCAGCGCGGCGAGCACGGCCGATACCAGCACGCCCTTGTACAGCGCACCCATGATCGAGCCGCCAGGCCGCACGCGCACGAAGAAGGTGCCGACGATCGAGGCGACGATCGACACCCCGCCGAGCACCAGCGGATACAGCACCGCATTGCGTCCTGCCTCGGCCGCCATCAACCCGCCGAGCAGCATGGTGGCGATGACGGTGACGGCGTAGGTCTCGAACAGATCCGCAGCCATGCCGGCGCAGTCGCCGACGTTGTCGCCGACGTTGTCGGCGATCACCGCCGGGTTGCGCGGATCGTCCTCGGGGATGCCGGCCTCGACCTTGCCCACCAGGTCCGCGCCGACGTCGGCGCCCTTGGTGAAGATGCCGCCGCCCAGCCGCGCGAAGATCGAGATCAGCGAACTGCCGAAGGCCAGGCCGACCAGCGCGTGCAGGCTTTCCTCGACGCTGCGCCCCAGCCATTGCAGCACGCCGTAGTAGCCGGCCACACCGATCAGGCCGAGCCCGACCACCAGCATGCCGGTGATCGCGCCGCCGCGGAACGCCACGTCCATCGCCGGTCCCAAGCCGCGCCGCGCCGCCTCGGCGGTGCGCACGTTGGCGCGCACCGACAGGTTCATGCCGATGTAGCCGGCCGCGCCGGACAGCACGGCGCCGATCGCGAAACCGCCGGCGGTGTACCAGCTCAGGAAGAAGCCGACCAGCAGCAACAGCGCCACGCCGGCGATGGCGATGGTCTGGTATTGGCGGTTGAGATAGGCGCGCGCGCCTTCCTGGATCGCATCGGCGATCTGCCGCATGCGGTCGTTGCCGGCGGGCTGGGCCAGGACCCAGCGCGTGGACACGACGCCATAGAGAATTGCCAAGGCCGCGCACGTCAGTGCCACGGTGACCGCATATCGTTCCAGCATGACCCCTCCCAAGGATGTGGATGTCGCCCAAGCGATGGGGGCATACAGCGGGATCACACCGAAGGAGCCTGAGGCATGCAACGACTCCGCGGCCGCAACGCGCCGGTGGTGCGTATCGCCATGTGCGACCTGGCCTGAACGCGCCGAGTATGCGCCCGGGTCCTGCGCATCGCCAGCGACAGGCGCCGGCCCTGTCTTGGCGCCGCGTTCAGTCGGCGCGTGGCAGCGTGGCGCATCGCTTTCAAGGAGCAAGCCGATGCAATCGACGATCCCGGCGCGGCGGCGCGCACTCGCTTCGACCCTGGCCCTGGGCCTGTGCGCCTGCGCGCCGCTGGCGGCGCTGGCCGCCGATCCGGTCCCGGAGTTGCAGCAGCGGCAGCCCGGTGCGCCTCAGGCGGTCGGCGTGCTGCACACGATCCGGCAGATCCCCGAGGCCTGCGTGCGCTTCGAAGGCGTCTACACCGGCGATGCGGCGCAGCCCTACACGTTTTCCGCGGTGCGCAGCAGCCCCACCTGCCAGCCGCGCGCCAAGCTGGTCGAGTTCGACCAGGCCAGGCCCAGCGAGGCGACCGGCTGGAAGTTCAACGACGTGATCCGCGTGCCCAGCGCCGCCTGTCCGTCGCAGCAGGCGGTGGTGCGGGTGTGGCGCAAGCCGGTGGCGACCAAGGCGGATCTCGACGGCCAGGGCCAGTCGCGGATCTATCTGGAAGAGGCGAAGAAGCAGGCGGCGGCCGGCGCGATCGCGCAGGTGCCGCAGTTCGCCGCGCAGATGACGCTGGAAGGCACGGCCTGCCGCTGAGTCGGGGCGCGTAGCGGCATTCCTTGCGGAATTCAGCTGCTGCGCGACTGCTCGCGCAGCGTTGCCGATGCGTGGCATGGACATCGGGTGGCTGGGCGCTTTTTCTGCCTGACCCGATGTGCTTGCACGCTTGCGCAGTTCGCGGTTCGCAGTTCGCTGCGCTCAGCCCTGCCAGCGGCTGCCTGAAATGCATTTTTCTCAGCCGCGAACGCGCGTTGCCGTGCGCCGTCGCCAGCTTTTTTAATCGAAAACATAGGCCATGCGAACCCGCGCAGCTTTATCGCGCTAGCTACAGTCCTTGCCGCTGCAGGCGCAGCCATTCGTCGGCAACGTCGCCCATGCTCTTCGGCGCGCCGTCCTTGATCCACGCCATGAAGGCGCGATCGAACTTGAACTCGGCCCCGCACGCGCCGGCCAGGAACCGGCGCACTGCCTGCGTACTGCGGTAGGTCTCGTCCACCGGCGTTGCGCGCGTGATCGGACCGTTGTGCCAATCGACGTTCATTCTGGTTCCTTGTCGCCGGTTTGCAGTGCGAATGCCGCTTGGCAGGCGTCAGCGTAGCCGAATCGTCGTTGCGAACCCGCTACAGCGGCCGCGGCAAGCGACATCCAATCGCTGCCCGCCGCAGCGAATGAACGGCGCCCTAGTCTGGCGCCGCTCGCGCATACGCGCAGTGGCGCACATGGCGGGCAAGCCAAGCCACGGACCGGCGTCGCCGCCGCGATGCCATTGCGGTCGACACCAAGTACCGGCTGCGCGCGCTCGATCTGCTCAGCTCAGCTCAGCAAACTCCGTGCGCTGCGCTGCGCTGCGCGGTGCAGCGCAGCGGCGAGGAGCATGCAATAAGCCTTGTCCCATCCCCTCGGGAAAAGGCACGCTGTAAACCGAGTCCCGAGTCCCGAGTCCCGAGTCCGTCAATCCTCCCAGGCCGGCAACTTCTTCTTCACCGCCACGTTCTTCAGCGCCACGTACTTGGGTAGGCCGTCGTTGCGGTCGTAGGGCGGGTAGGCTTCGCCGCGGATCAACGGTTGCAGGTAGCGGCGCGCTTTCTCGGTGATGCCGAAGCCGTCCTTGCGCAGGAACGCCGGCGGCATCTTCTTCTCGTGGTTGGCGATCTTGCTCAACGGCGCGGCTTCGATCTTCCAGCGGTAGGGCGCATCGCTGCTGCGCACGATCACCGGCATCACCGCGTTCATGCCCTTCAGCGCGAACTGCACCGCCGCCTTGCCGGCCGCCTGCGCCTGCTCCCAGTCGGTCTTCGAGGCGATATGGCGGGCCGAGCGCTGCAGGTAGTCGGGCAGGGTCCAGTGCACCTTGTAGCCGAGTTCGGCCTTGACCTTGCCGGCCAGGTACGCCGCCACGCCGCCGAGCTGGCTGTGGCCGAACGCATCGGTGCCGCCGCCGGTATCGGCGACGAAGCGCCCGTCGGCGGTCTGGATGCCTTCGCTGGCCACCACCACGCACCAGCCGACCTTGTCCACCACCTTGCGCACCTGCGCCAGGAACGCGGCTTCGTCGTAAGCGCTTTCGGGGAACAGGATGATCTGTGGCGCATCGTCCGGCGACTGCGCGGCCAGCCCGGCCGCAGCGGCCAACCAGCCGGCGTGGCGGCCCATCGCCTCGTAGACAAAAACCTTGGTCGAGGTCTCGGCCATCGCCGCCACGTCCAGCGCCGCTTCGCGCACCGACACCGCGGTGTACTTGGCGGCCGAGCCGAAGCCGGGGCAGGTGTCGGTGACCGCCAGGTCGTTGTCGATGGTCTTGGGCACGCCGATGCAGTGCAGCGGATAGCCGAACGCGTCGGCCAGCTGCGACACCTTCCACGCGGTGTCGGCCGAGTCGTTGCCGCCGTTGTAGAGGAAGTAGCGCACGTCGTGCGCCTGCAGCACCTGCAGCAGGCGCTCGTACTTGGCGCGGTCGGCCTCCAGCGACTTGAGTTTGTAGCGGCACGAACCGAACGCGCCGCCGGGCGTGTGCGCCAGCGCGCGGATCGCCGCGGCCGACTCCTTGGAGGTGTCGATCAGCTCTTCGCGCAGCGCGCCGAGGATGCCGTTGCGCGCGGCCAGGACCTTGACCTTGCGTGCACGCGCCTCGCCGATCACGGCGGCGGCGCTGGCGTTGATGACGGCGGTGACGCCGCCGGACTGGGCATACAGCAAGGTGCCTTGGGCCATGGTCGGGACTCGCTCCTGGGGTGGGGACATTGCCGGGACATTGCCCGGATGCGTTAAGCTGGGGGCCTTGCGGTACAGCGCAGGCGTGGCCCCCGAGTCTAACGCCGCCGGCCGCGCACGGTAATTTCCTCGAGGAGTCAGGTTGATGCGATTGGTTCTGTTGGGACCGCCCGGATCGGGCAAGGGCACGCAGGCGAGCCGCCTGAAGGACAAGCTGCAGATCCCGCACATTTCCACCGGCGATCTGCTGCGTGCCGAAGTCGCCGCCGGCACCCCACTGGGCGTGCAGGCCAAGGAAGTGATGGCGCGCGGCGACCTGGTTTCCGACGACATCCTGCTCGGCATGCTCGAATCGCGCCTCGGCCGCGACGACGTCGCCAAGGGTTTCATCCTCGACGGCTATCCGCGCAACCTGACCCAGGCCTCGGCGCTGGACGAACTGCTGGCCAAGATCGGCCAGCCGCTGGACGCGGTGGTGCAGCTGGACGTGGCCACCGAACTGCTGGTCGAGCGCATCGCCGGCCGCGCCAAGGCCGAAGGCCGCGAAGACGACAATCCGGAGTCGGTGCGCAAGCGCCTGCAGGTGTACAACGATTCGACCGCGCCGGTGATCGGTTTCTACGACAAGCGCGGCACCCTGGCGCGCGTGGACGGCGTCGGCTCGCTGGACGAAGTGCTGGCGCGCATCCTGGCGGCGATCGGCCGCTGAGACGGCGCTGCGCCGAGCGGCTGCGGCGCTCGGCGCGCCTGATGGTCGATGGTCTCGCCCCATTCGCGGCGCTTCTTCGCAGGCCTGCGACCATCGTGCTTGCTTCACTGTAGGAGGGGCTTTAGCCCCGACCGTTTCCGACCTCGGAAGGCGCGCCGCTGGGTTAGTCGCCGTTGAAACCGCTCCTGCAGGGAGTTGGGCTTGGTTGCCTGGGTGCGTTGTGGAAGTGCCTTTCGGCCCAGCATTGCCCGCGCCGGCACGTCTGCCGTTTCTGCTATCGCGACATCGCTGGGTGCACTGTGGGAGGGACTTCAGTCCCGACGCATTTGCGCCGCCGGAAAGAGCGCCGCTTCGCTCGTCGCGGCTGAAGCCGCTCCTACAGGGACTTGCGGCAAGCTAACTGGACGCACTGTGGGGGGACTTCAGTCCCGACGCATTGCGCCGCCGGAAAGCGCCCCGCTTCGCTCGTCGCGGCTGAAGCCGCTCCTACAGGGACTTGCGGCAAGCTAACTGGACGCACTGTAGGAGGGGCTTCAGCCCCGACAGGCTGTGTCCGAAGTCTGTACCTCTCACACTTCGCTCGTCGCGGTTGAAACCGCTCCTGCAAGGGATAAGGACGTAAGGCCGGCGTGTGCGGGATGCCCGCAGGGTTCAGGCCCGCCAGGGCATCGACCAACTCCGGCTACCCCGCGTCCGCGCCATGTAGTCGGCGAACCGCGTTCTGCGCAAGAGTTCTGCGCAAGAATTTTAACGTCATCCGTCGCCAGCAGTGGCCAAGGCCAAACCCACGCCTCCCGCCGCGCGTGGGCGTGGGCGGGAGGCCGAGAATCGTCAGGTGCCAGCGAACGGGCTTGCTCAAGGCCCCACAGCATGAGCTCCCCCTTGGTAATGGCTTTTGGGGGAGTAGGACCGTAGGGATGCTGCGGTTGGCGCGTTCATTTTCGATGTCGGCCTCCGACTTGCCTATCGGTAACTTTCTTCAGGCCTTGTAGTGGATTTCCTGCTTGACCCGGTTGCCGTTGCGACCCTCCGCGCGCGCCAGCGCTACGGCACGACGCCGGCCGCCGCTGCGCGCCGGTTTGCGCACGCCGGGGGATCGGCGACAATCGGCCCATGAGCAAGATCCACATTCTCGGCATCGCCGGTACGTTCATGGGTGGCGTCGCCGCGCTGGCGCGCGAACTCGGCCACGAGGTCGAAGGCAGCGACCAGGCGATCTACCCGCCGATGTCCACGCAACTGGAACACCTCGGCATCGCGCTGCAGCAGGGCTACCTGCCCGAGCACATTGGCGCCGACTGCGCGCAGGTGATCGTCGGCAATGCGCTGTCGCGCGGCAATGCCGCGGTCGAGGCGGTGCTGGATGCCGGCCGTGCCTACACCTCCGGCGCGCAATGGCTGAGCGAGCAGGTGCTGCCCGGGCGCGACACGCTGGCGGTGGCCGGCACCCATGGCAAGACCACCACCACCAGCATCCTGACCTGGCTGCTGCAGGCGGCTGGCCGCGAGCCTGGCTTCCTGATCGGCGGCGTGGCCGAGGATTTCGGCCTGTCCGCACGTCTGGGCGGCAAGGCGTCCGCGGCCGGCGGCGCGCACGGCGCGGCACCGGCGGTCGCTGGCGGCGCTGCTGCACAGGACGCCGCGCGCGCGGCCGAGCGGCCGCTGTTCGTGGTCGAAGCCGACGAGTACGACACCGCGTTCTTCGACAAGCGCAGCAAGTTCGTGCACTACCGTCCGCTGGTGGCGATCCTCAATAATCTCGAATACGACCATGCCGACATCTTCCCCGACGTGGCCGCGATCCAGCGCCAGTTCCATCACCTGGTCCGCACCGTGCCGCGGCGCGGGCGGCTGATCGTCAACGGCGAGGACGCGCATTTGCGCGAGGTGCTGGCAATGGGCTGCTGGACCCCGGTGGAGCGCTTCGGCTTCGATCCGGCGTTGGAATGGAGCGCGCGCCCGCTGGCCGCCGACGGCAGCCATTTCGCGGTGCTGCATCACGGCCAGGAACTGGGCGAGGTGCGCTGGCCGCTGTTCGGCCGGCACAACGTGATGAACGCGCTGGCGGCGCTGGCCGCAGCGCACGCGGTCGGCGTGGCGCCGGCGCAGGTGATGCCGGCGCTGGCGCAGTTCCGCAGCGTCAAGCGGCGCCTGGAAGTGCTCGGCCAGGCGCAGGGCATCACCGTCTACGACGACTTCGCGCATCATCCCACTGCGATCCGCACCACCCTGGAGGGCCTGCGTGCCAGGGTCGGTACGGCGCGCATCGTGGTGGCGATGGAGCCGCGCAGCAATTCGATGCGCCTGGGCGCGCATGCCGAGGCGCTGGCGCCGGCGCTGGACGCGGCCGATGCGGTGGTGTTCCTGCAGCGGCCGGAACTGGCCTGGGACGCGGGCAAGGTGATCGCCGCGCTGCGCGGCCAGGCCTTTGCCGCCGCGGACGTGGACGCGCTGCTGGCGGCGCTGCAGGCGCAGGCGCGTGCCGGCGACCATGTGGTGTTCATGTCCAACGGCGGCTTCGACGGCGCGCCTCGGCGCTTCCTGGCGGCGCTGCAATGAGCGCGATGATGCAATGCGGAGGGCGCATATGAGCGAAGACGAGCGCAGCACGCTGCCGCTGTTCCCGCTGCATGCGGTGCTGCTACCCGGGGCGTCGATCAAGCTGCGCGTGTTCGAACGCCGCTACCTGGACATGGTGCGCGAGTGCGGTCGCAGCGGCGGCGGCTTCGGCGTGTGCCTGATCCTGGAAGGCAGCGAGACCGGCGCGCCGGCGCGGCCGGCCGCGTACGGCACCGAGGCGCGCATCGTCGATTTCGATGTCGGCGCCGACGGCGTGCTGGTGCTGAGCCTGCGCGGCGAACGCCGCTTCCATGTGCTGCGCAGCCGGGTCCGCGACAACGGTCTGGTGGTCGGCGAGGTGCACTGGCGCGAGCCGGACGAGGACGACGAGCTGCAGCCGCAGCACGCGCTGTTGTCGGTCGTGCTGGACAGCATCCTCGACCAGGCCGCCGAGGTGTTTCCGGTGGCCGGCCCGCGCCTGCTCGACCAGGCCGCCTGGGTCGGCTGGCGCCTGGCCGAACTGCTGCCGCTGGACGAGCGCCAGCGCCTGGCGCTGCTGCAGGAAGACGATCCGCATGAGCGGCTGGAGCAGTTGCTCGGGTGGATCCCCTAGGCCGGTCAGTGCAGCGCCTGCCTCCGGTGCGCCAGCAGCGCCTGATCGAGCGCCAGGGAAAATTCCACGACCGGGTCGTCGGCCGCCGCGATGGCGTCGGCAGCGATGAGGCGTACCCGCATCAGGCTGTTGGAGCGGGTAAAAAGCAGCATGGTGGGCCGTGCGTCATCATCGCAAAACCTCAAATCTCCCACCTGCAACGCCGAATTGGGGCATGCGGGAAGGGAGACCACGGTCAGCTGGGACAGCAGCGTCAGCAGCAACTGGCGTGCCGCCTCCGGGGTCGTCCGGTAATGGTGGGTCACCTGCAGCAGATACGCCCGTGCCGTATCGGAATAGTAGTCGATGACATCGCGCGTGCCCGGCAGCGCTTCGCGTTGCTCGAAGATGAAACGGCCGATGTGTTTCGTCTGCGGAACGAAATAGGCGTGCGGCGGATCGTCGGATGCCGGCCATTCCTCGAATCGATAGCTGGCGGCGGCAGAGGTCTTCAGTTGTTCGTCGAGACGGATCATGTTTTTCTCCTGAGCGATGCGGGGCGTGCCTGCCAGCCATCAGAAAACACGGCGGTGACCAAATTGGGTGTTGGCTGCGGCTCCGGAAGGAATGCATTTCCCTATGCCGTCGGCGCTGTTGGCGCAAAGCCGCGAGCGATAGGACATGGTTGCGTAGGGCGTTGGGATGGGAAGCGCCGGCATGGCGGCTTCCACCGAAAATGTCATGGGCGTTGGCAAGGTCGGCATGCTCGCTCCCGGCCATGGCGTCGTCGATCCATCGACCTGCAGGCAGGCATCGTAGATCGGCTCGCTTGCGCCGCCGAATCCGCTGCTCCATGCCACTTCATGATAGGAAAAGCGGCCCTGGCTCGGCCGCCCGGGGAACGTGGGACCGAAGGCATTGGATCCTATTGCAATGATCATATTGGTCGCAAAGCCGTTGCCTTGCGGGTCCGTCATGACGGCTTCGAGAAGTTCGCATCCAAGCGCATTGGCGAACGTGGTCACGATGGTGGCGCAGTCTGTGCAGTTCACCGTTCGTGGGCTGAACGCCGATCCGCTCAAGAATCGGGTGAACGAACTCAGATTGAATTGGCTGTTGCCATTGACGATTTCGACGTAAAAAGCCGCGCCGTTGACGCTGTCGTAGCGCAGGCCGCTGTTGTTGACCCGTGTGGTGATCGCTGCCGCTGCGCCATCGACTGCGAGCGTGCCTTCCGCCCATTGGCAAGCGTAATCCAAAACGCTCTTCCACACGCGTTGGGTAGGTTCGCCGTACTCTAGCCAAGGCAGGGTGGCCCGCTTCAACGTAACGTAGACCTTGTGATTGGTGATGCCAAAATTTCCGGCAACTCCGAGAATGGTTCCATTCCAGGTCAAGGTCGCATTCCTGGCCCGTACGCCGCCTTGCCCAATGCCGTTATTGGCGAACTGGAACGTGATGTAGTCGGAAACGCCATTGACGAATGTAACCTCGACCATGTTGCTTTGGCCGAATTCGGCGCTGCCTGTGGCCTGGATGCTGGCGATGCCGTTGAAGCCTTCAGCAGCGGCGAACCGCGCCTGGATGCAGATGGTTCTGGTGTCGTCGAGCAGATACCAACCGTCAGGGCACCTGCTCGTATCGACGGCGGCCAGGCGGGTAGCTTGCGGATCCGCGTAGAACGGCAGCGAATTGCGCAGGGTCTGGGTCGGGTCGAAGGCGAGCCGCACCTCCATGATCTGAATCAGCGGCAGCGGATCGACCGGGTCGGGCGTTGGCGGAGGTTGCGGCTTGTTCTTGTAGACCGTGGCGAAGGCCAGCGCGGTCGAGGCGAGCGAGACCACCCATGCCGCCACGGTGATGCCGGAGAACACCAGGATGAGCCTGGCCACGATCCTGAGCAGCGCCCAGTATCCAACGCTCACCAGCAAGCCGACCAGAATGCGCAGGTAGCTGCCGTTGTAGAGTTGGCGGACGATTTCGAAAATGCCCGCACCGGTCATGGCGGCGCCGAGCGACAGGTTGGCGGCGATTTTGGGGTCGGTCAGGATCTTGCCGATATAGGCCCTGCCCTGCTGGGTGAAATCGCATTTCAGTCCGCTGATGAGATCGACCACGCCGAACACGACCGTGAAGACCAGCTGCGCCTTCCAGACGCTGATGTCGTCGTTGGGAAAGCCCACGGCGCGGCCTGCCTCCCAACGCTTGCCGCCCTGGTCGACGTAGATGACGTGCGCGTCGCCCTGGATCTCGGACGAGATCATGAACGGCACGGCCTTGCTGTGGGCAAGGTTTGCAACGATGGTCGCGGTCCAGGCGCGTTGCGCTTGCAAGCGCGGTGAGTCCGCGCCCAGCGTTGCGCTTGCCGCTTCCAGTTCGGCATTGAGCGCGGCGATCAGGGCTTCACCAGTGGCTGGAAAGGTCGAGTCGGTCGTCTGCCGAGGCCGGCTGCCTGTGAACGCAGAGCTTGCAATGACGGTCTGCGCGGAGATGCTCGCGATTTGCATATCGATCCGCGCGCCATCGACCAGCCCGATGGGATGGCCATCGACCAGATTGCGCGCCGGCGACAGGGTGAAGTCGTAGCGGGCGAGCAGTCCGGATGCATCGACCGGCGGCGGCGCTTGCAGATACAGCTGTATGTCGGCGGCCGTCAGCGCAAGATTCCAGACGTCGACGCTGGCGACATACCCTTGCAGCGGCGTGGCGCCGGTGGGTTGTCCCACGCTGCGCGCCGCGCCGATCACCAGGTAACTGCTTTCGGAGGTTTCGGCGATGGGGCCGAACGCTTTGCTGGCATCCAATACGCCATCGATGTAGAGGCAAAGCGTGGTTCCATCGAACGTGGTGGAGATGTTCGACCACTGGTTGAGCGGGATGACCGCCGTGGAGACCAGCGCATCGCCGACCCAGTTGGCGCCGCGCTCGGAAACCACGTTGAAGCCGCTGCTGCCGTTATAGCGCAGGAACAGGCCCATGCCGCTGGAATCTTCGATGTCTCCGTTGATGAAGATGTACTGGTCGTTGCTGAGGCTGCTATCGGTGATATAGACATCGGCCTGGACGGTGTATGGATCGATCAGGCCGCCGCCGGGGTTGACATGCTTTTGGTAGAGCGGGCGAGCGTACGCAGTGGCGTGCAGCCTGAGCGCGGGGACCTCGCTGATCATCGCGGCGCTGCCGGCCAGCGCGACCGGGAACTTGTTGTTCGATTGGTCGCACGGCGGATTGACGCTGAAGTCGTAGTCGAATGCGACCGTGGCATCGTCGATGCGCGTATACATGTTGGCCAGCACCTGATCCGCGGTGAGCGCCACATTGAACGCACGCACGCGGCGCAGTTCTCCTTCGAACAGATTGCCGATCACGATGTCCGCCGGTACCGAGCCGGGGCTTCCGCCGATGGCGATGGGACCGGCGACCAGCTCGCCGTCGATGTACAGGTAGACCTGCGAACCGCTGCAGGTGACGGCCAGTGCCTGCCAGGTGCCTTGCAGCAGCGGCGCGGTGGTGGTCACCGCCGGCGCCATGCCCGAGATCAGCAGGGCCAGTTCCGCACCGCTCGCGCCGAACTGGAAGATCCCGGCTTGGCTGACGATGGGCACGAACGGCATGTCTTGCGAAAGCGGCAGCGACTTGAAGCGGACCAGGGCGTCGATCGAGAACGGAAAGGCGCCATTCAGAACAAGGCTCGAAACAGTGGAGTTCACGCTGCCTGCTGCATCGAGTTGCAGCAGGATGGACGTGTTGGCGGGCGAGTACGGCGATGTCTGGCTCATGTCAGCGTCTCGCGCAGCACGAACGTGAAGTCGCCGACCGGCACCAGCAGGCCGTCGTTGGCGCGCAGCTTGTCCGCAAGCGCGAAGTCCTTCCACGGCCGGCCGAATGCCGCGACGGGAGAATCGGCGGCCGGCGCGAAGAACGCCTGCGTCTGCAGGCTGGCGCGGTCCGGCCACTTGGGCGCGGAAGCGGGCAGGGTCGCCCAGCTCACGATCACCAACGCGGCGCCCGGATCACAGATCCCCGAGGCCGCCTGTGTCTGCGGGTCCGTGTTGAACATCCAGGTTTCGTCGATCTTCAACGCCGCGCAGGTGATGCCGAAGGTGGTGCCGATCGGGAAACCCTTGGCGCACAATTCGAACGCGACCAGCGCCTGCCCGCTTTGCGGGTTCTGGAAGGTCTGCGGCACTTCATAGGTGCGCGCGGGATAGTCCATCACCAGATCCATGTTGCGCATGGCGACGTTCTGGTTCGCGTGGACCCAGGTGACGTAGTCGTCGAAGCTGGAAAACGTGCTGGGCAATGTCGGCGTTTGCGTGTTGGACGCGACCGCCACGTAGCACATGTGCTGGCTGGTCGTGGTGCCGTCGAGCACGAAGTAGTCGGCGCCGGCGATGATGCCGTTGGCGTCGGTCGAGGCGAGGGGCGAGTAGGTGTTGCCTTTATCCGTGCGCAGCGCGTTGTTGGCCCAGTCGGGCGTGTTCAGGAACAGCGAGGCCGGCGACCGGTACAAGGAAATGAACCATCCTTGCTGGGTCGTGCCGGTCAGGTTCTTCGCGCGGACATACACCGGATTGATGCGCGAGCCGGCTTCTGCCGGGACGTTCATGTCTTGCGACCAGGCGAAAGGCGTGGCGAATTGCTGGGGGTCGGCGATGAGGGGCGAGGAGATGATGTCGGGCGACTGGCTCCAATAGCCTTTCGACGGCGTTATGCCGGAGTCGCCCAACGAGTCACGTACCAAAAATCCATTATAGGTAGGCATTTTGCAGGGTTCCCATGAAGCGAATGGTGATCCGCCGTGCGTCTGCGGATCGGCAAGGAGATGCTTGCGAAGCAGGTGGGAAGGTCGATCTTTGCGCAATGCGGATGTTGCAGCGCCATCGCCATGGGGGCGGCCTGGGTGTGCCGGGTCATGGTTGTGCAGATAGTGCAAACAAGGCAAACAGGAAGGATTGCAGCCTCAACCATGGCCATCGGCCAAGAGCAACCATGCGAGGGTTGCCGCGTTCGATAGTACATGAATGTTGTGACAGGAAAGCGCCGCCGTAGTCGCCGGCGCGCAAGCGCGGCGGCGCTTGCCTGCAGCGCGGCCGCCGCATGGCAACGCATTGGTTGCTGCTGCCGGTCTGGAGGCGGCGTGCCTGGTCATGGCGCTTGCAGCCGGCGAGGCACCTGCGCGCGCTGGTCGCTTGCATGCGCTGCGCCAGCGCTGCCGATGGCATATCGCTGCCTGGCGATGCGTCTGGTCCCGTCCACACGCCGCCGTTGCCGGCGATGCGCTGCGCGGTTGGCGATCAGTTCCCGTCGCTGGCCGGCGCCTCGCCCTCGCTGCGCACCAGCAGCACCGGCACTTGCGAGGGACGATGCATGTCCCTGCGCGTGGGCAGGGCGTGCAGCGCATCGGTGACCGCGTTGAGCGCCGGATCGGCGCCGCGCAGCGGGCGCCACAGACCGATCAGGTTGACGTGGCGTTCGTAGCGCAGGCTCTGCGCGCTGCCCAGCCACAGCGGCACGTTGCCCGGTTGCAGCCGCGCCGGCGCCGGCCACAGGCGCAGCGCGTACAGCTCGCCGGGGCGTGGGCCGCTGCGCAGCATCAGCAGCGATTCCACCTGCGTGTCCAGCGTCGCCGGCAGCACCGGGACCTGTTCGGCCTGGGCCTTGTAGTCGAGCAGTTGCAGCGCCTGTTGCCAGCCGGCCTGCGGCTGCACGCGCCAGCCGGCGGCTTCGAGCTGGCGCTGCAGCGGTGCCAGCGGTCCGGCCACCTGCAGGTCCAGCGGCCAGCGCTGGTCGTCGTCGAATTCGTTGCGCCGCGACGGCAGTAGCCGCCACTCGTCCTGCCACCACGCGCTGGCGGTCAGATCCATCAACACCGGCGGCGGCGGTTCGAACTTGGCCAGCTTGCGCTCCAGATCGCGCGGCGCGTACCACAGCGCCGCGGCGACGAAGCCGCCATAGAACAGCCAGGCCAGCGGTTTCATCCAGAACGCGCGGTTGAAACGGCGGCGGTAGGCGATGCCCAGCACCAGCAGCCAGAAGATGCCGAACAACATGCCGCCGATCACGTCGCTGAGCCAGTGCGCGCCCAGATACAGGCGGGCGAAGCCGATCAGGGTCACCACCACGCCGGACAGCAGGTACGGCCACACCCGCGAGCGCCCGGGCAGCTCGCGCGCGATCAGCACCGCGAAGAAGCCGAAGCTGATGGTGGCCATGGTCACCGCCACCGACGGGAAGCCGAAGCCGCTGCTGGCCGCCGGCGGGCGCACCACGTGCACGGTGGTGCCGAGCAGCTTGGTCAGGGCCAGGCCGAAGGCCAGCGCCGCCAGCCAGTGCGCCGCGGCCATCCAGCGCCGGCGCCAGACCAGGTAGCCCAGGCCGAGCGCGGTGGCCGGCACCAGCACCTGCCAGTCGCCGAGCGCGGCCAGCGCGGTCATCGGGTAGTCGGCCAGCGGATTGCGCAGCGCCAGCATCAGGTCGTGCACGGCCAGGTCCAGCCGCAGCGGCTCGCCGTGGCCGACCACCACCATCAGCAGCGCGAACCAGCCCCAGCCCAGCGCCAGCAGCATCACCGCCAGCATCGCCAGCGGCACCGACTCGCGCCGTTGCGGGTCGAAGACGGCGATCGAGTAGCGGCCCAGCACTGGGTGCCGCCGCGACCAGTCCAGGCCACGCGCCAGCAGCGCGTCCATGTGTCCGGCCGACCAGCGATAGCCGTACAGCACGATCGCCCAGACCAGGCCCAGCGCCAGCACCAGCAGGCCCAGCACCAGGAACAGGCGCCCGGCGACCGCGGCCACCGCGTCGTAGGCCTGGCCGAGCAGCCAGCCCGGGCCCAGGAACAGCAGCGCCCAGGTCACCGCGGCGACGCCGCTGGCGACGAAGTAGCGGCGCAGCGGCATCTTCATCATCCCGGCCACGGCCGGCACGAACGGGCGGATCGCGCCGACGTAGCGCGCCACCAGGATGCTCTTGAAGGCATTGCGGCGGAACATCGTTTCGCCGCGGTCGAGCAACTGCGGGTAGCGCCGGAACGGCCAGTAGTTGCGCAGCTGGTGGCCCCAGCGATGCCCGACCCAGTAGCTCAGCGCGTCGCCGGCCAGCGCGCCGAGGGCGGCGCTGGCCACCGCGTACGGCCCGGAGATCTGGCCGAGTCCGATCAGCACGCCGATCGCGAACAGCAGCGGCAGCGCCGGCACGATGGTGCCCAGCACGATCACCGCGTCGCAGAACGCGATCGCGAAGATGACCGCGCCGGCCAGGATGGGATGCGTTGCGACCCACTCCAGCGTGGCGTCGATCCATGAGGCATTCATGTCCACATTATAAGTGGGTGCGGATGGCGTTCCGCTTAAACTGGGCCGATGACACCCGCGCCGGCCGCCTCCACCCAGATCCTCAAGGCCGACAGCTTCGGCCGCATCCTGCTGGTGCGCGAGGCCGATGGCCACGGCCAGCGCGTGTTCGTGCGCCGCGACCTGACCGCCGCGCCGTGGTGGCTGCGCCTGCCGGCCTGGTGGCTGGCGCGGCGCGAGGCGCTGGCGTTGCGGCAACTGGCCGGCATGGCGGCGACGCCGCAGCTGCGCGGCTGGGACGGCACCTTCCTGGACCGCAGCTACCTGGCCGGGGATGCGATGTACCAGCGCCCGCCGCGCGGCGACCTGGCCTATTTCCGCGCCGCACGGCGCCTGCTGCAGCAGGTGCACCGGCGCGGCGTGGCGCACAACGACCTGGCCAAGGAAGCCAACTGGCTGGTGCTGGAGGACGGCAGCCCGGCGCTGATCGACTTCCAGCTGGCGGTGCGCGGCGCGCCGCGCTCGCGCTGGATGCGGCTGCTGGCGCGCGAGGACCTGCGCCACCTGCTCAAGCACAAGCGCATGTACTGCCGGCACGCCCTGACCCCGGTCGAACTGCGCCTGCTCAAGCGCCACTCCTGGGTGCGCGCACTGTGGTTCGCCACCGGCAAGCCGGTGTACCGCTTCGTGACCCGGCGCCTGCTGAAGTGGGAAGACAATGAGGGGCAGGGGCCTAAGCCCTGAGTGCCGGGACTCGGGACTTGGGACTCGGGACTCGGAAAAGCGGATTTGGGGTGTCTGCGGCTTAGTGGGGCTAAGCTGTTGCCAGTCCCGAGTCCCGAGTCCCGAGTCCCGTGAACCTAACCGGCAAAACCCTGTTCATCACCGGCGCCTCGCGCGGCATTGGCCTGGCCATTGCGCTGCGGGCGGCGCGCGATGGCGCCAATGTGGCGATCGCGGCCAAGTCGGCGGTGCCCAATCCGAAGTTGCCCGGCACCATCCACAGCGCCGCGGCGGCGGTCGAGGCGGCCGGCGGCCGCGCGCTGGCGCTGAAGTGCGACATCCGCGAAGAGGAGCAGGTGCGTGCGGCGGTGGCGGCGACGGTGGCGGCGTTCGGCGGCATCGACATCCTGGTCAACAACGCCAGCGCGATCTGGCTGCGCGGGGCGCTGGACACGCCGATGAAACGCTTCGACCTGATGCAGCAGGTCAATGTGCGCGGCAGTTTCCTGTGCGCGCAGGCCTGTCTGCCGCACCTGCTGCGCAGCGCCAATCCGCACATCCTGACCCTGGCGCCGCCGCCGTCGCTGGATCCGAAATGGTGGGCGCCGCATACCGGCTACACGCTGGCGAAGATGGGCATGAGTTTCGTGACCCTGGGCCTGGCCGGCGAATTCGGCCCGCAAGGCGTGGCGGTCAATGCGCTGTGGCCGCGCACACTGATCGCCACCGAAGCGCTGAACATGATCCCGGGCGTCGCTGCGGGCAACGGCCGGCGTCCGCAGATCATGGCCGACGCGGCGCATGCGGTGCTGACGCGCACCGCGGCCGGGTTCCATGGGCAGTTCCTGATCGATGACGAGGTGCTGGCCGCGGCCGGCGTGATCGACCTCTCCGGCTACGCGCTGGATCCGGCGCAGCCGTTGTTGCCGGATCTGTTCCTGGATTGAGCGGGCGCTGCGGGGCGTCGGCCGCTGCGGCGACGATGGGTTCGGTGTGGCGGTTGCCTGGGGGAGGACTCCAGCCCCGCCCCTGTCTGCCGTGCGGAAATTCTCGCTGCAGCGGTCGTGGCAAATCACCGTGTTGCTCCGCAGGATGTGCGGCCGGAGACGCGACGTGCTGCGGCGCGAGTGAGGTAGGAGCGCAGCGGTCCACGATGGCCGTCGGCCCCTGTACGCGCCCATGATGTCGCTGAGGCAGGGCCTGGAATGCACTAACTAAAGGTGAATTAAATATTTCACCATTGCTCGATATGCTTTTCCGATCTTCCGTCCATCGTCGCTCATGCCAGCTCCCGTCGTCGTCTCGCTGCCGCGCGCTTCCCGCCCCGTCCATGCCACGCATGCCGATCTCAGCGACAACGAGCGGCGCATGCTCGACAGCCTGCGCCTGTTCGGCACGGTCACCCGTGCCGACCTCAGCCGCATCACCGGGCTGACCGTGCAGTCGGCGGTGCGCCTGATCGATGGCCTGGCCGCGCGCGGGCTGGTGCTGATCGGCGCCTCGCTGGCGCACGGCGGACGCGGCAAGCCGGGTGCGGCGATCGCGCTCAATCCCGCCCACGGCCATACCGTCGGTTACTCGATCGCCACCGATGCCTTGTCGCTGGCGCTGCTGGATTTCAGTGGCCAGGTCCGCGCCAGTGCCGAGCATCCGCTGCGCTCCACCGAGCCTGCGGCGTTGCTGGCGCAGCTGCGCGAGGCCGACGCGGCGTTGCTGGCCGCGGCCGGACACGGACTCGGGCCGCGGCTGGGCGCGGGCGTGGCGATGACCGGGTTCTTCGTCGACGGCGCCAAGCGCATCAATCCGCCCGATCCGCTGCGCGCGCTGGGCGAGTTTGCGATTGGCGACTGGCTGGCCGAGGCGCTGGGCCTGCCGGTCTGGGTCGACAACGACGGCAGCGTCGCCGCGGTCGGCGAGAGCCTGCTCGGGGTCGGCCGCCAGTACCGCGATTTCGCTTACCTGTATTTCAGCTACGGCCTCGGCGGCGGCATGGTGATCGACGGCACCTGCCTGCGCGGCGCGCACGGCAACGCCGGCGAGTTCGCCGGCATGTTGCCGGGGCAGGGCCTGGAGCGCGCCACGCTGGAACTTTTGCGGCAGATGCTGATCGAGGACGGGGTGATGCTGGCCGACGTCAGCGCGCTGGTGGCCGCCTACGATCCGGCCTGGCCGGCCATCGAGCGCTGGATCGCGCGCACGGTGCCGGGCCTGTCGTTGATCGTCGCGGCGATCAGCGCCGTGTTCGATCCGCAGGCGGTGGTGTTCGGCGGGCGCCTGCCGCGCGACCTGGCGCTGCGCCTGATCCCGCGACTGCGCATCGTCGACCCGCCGCGCCGCAGCCAGTCGCGGCCGCTGCCGGTGTTGCTGCCGGCGGCGGCGATGGCCGACGCCAGCGCGGTCGGCGCGGCCACGCTGCCGTTGAAGGCCTGCTACTTCCGCTGAGCGGCGCCGCGCGCATGGCCGCGTGCGCGGCGTGCCCGCGCCTGCACGCCGCGGGCGTTACCCTGTGCGCCTGTGCAAGGACGGCGCGGCCGCGTGTCGCGGCACGTCGCGGTCCTGCCCGTTTCCGCCATCCACTGGAGTTGTCGCGATGAAATACCTGCATGCCATGATCCGCGTCCACGATCTGCAGAAGACCAGCACCTTCTTCACCGAAGGCCTGGGCCTGAGCGAGACCCGGCGCATCGACAACGAAGCCGGCAAGTTCACCCTGGTGTACTTCGGCGCGCCGGAGAACCCGCAGGCCGAAGTCGAGCTGACCTACAACTGGGGCTCGGACGAGGACTACGGCAGCGCGCGCAACTTCGGCCACCTGGCGTTCGAGGTCGACGACATCTACGCGCTGTGCGCGCACCTGCAGGCGCAGGGCGTCGTCATCAACCGTCCGCCGCGCGACGGGCGCATGGCCTTCGTGCGCAGCCCGGACCTGATCTCGATCGAACTGCTGCAGAAGGGCGAGGCGCTGGCCCCGGCCGAGCCGTGGGCATCGATGCCGAACACCGGCGTGTGGTGATTCGCTGCCGCCGCGCGCGTCGGATGCACTGCGCACGGCGGTCTGTTTCCCGCTGAATCCGGTGCCGCGCGCCGCAGCACCTGCCTTCGTTGCGCTGCGCGTCGCAGCGCGACCTCCGCTCGCCGCGGCAACGCCGCCGGCGCGTTTCGCGGGCAGCAGCGGCGCCGCGCCGTTGCTGCCGAATCCGCTGCACGCCGGAGCGGCGCACTGCACGCAATGCCAGCGGTCTTATAATCGAACGCTTTCCTGCAGGAATCCTTTCGATGACCGCTTCCTCCGCCGCGGATCTGATTGCCCTCGGTCAGCACTACTACCTGCCGATCTACCGCCCGCGCCAGCTGGTGTTGGAGCGCGGCCAGGGCGCCAAGGTGTGGGACAGCGAAGGCCGCGACTACATCGACCTGTCCGCCGGCATCGCCGTGTGCGGACTCGGCCACAACGATCCGGACCTGAGCGCGGCGCTGCTCGAGCAGGCCGGCAAGTTGTGGCACACCAGCAACGTGTTCTACAGCGAGCCGCCGCTGCGCCTGGCCGAGGAACTGGTCGCCGCGTCGCGCTTCGCGCGCAAGGTGTTCCTGTGCAACTCCGGCAGCGAGGCCAACGAGGCGGCGATCAAGTTGGTGCGCAAGTGGGCCGCCAGGCAGGGCCGCGCGCCGGACCGGCGGGTCATCGTCACCTTCCGCGGCAGCTTCCACGGCCGCACCTTGGCCGCGGTCACCGCCACCGCGCAGCCGAAGTACCAGGAAGGCTACGAGCCGCTGCCCGGCGGCTTCCGCTATGTGGATTTCAACGACATCGTGCAGTTGGAAACCGCGATGGCGGCCGGCGATGTGGCCGCGGTGATGCTCGAGCCGGTGCAGGGCGAGGGCGGGGTGATGCCGGCCGCACCTGGCTTCCTGGCGCAGGTGCGCGCGCTGTGCGATCACCATCGCGCGCTGTTGCTGCTGGACGAGATCCAGTGCGGCATGGGCCGCACCGGCACGCTATTCGCGCATTGGCAGGACGAGGTGACGCCGGACATCGTGACGCTGGCCAAGGCGCTGGGCGGCGGTTTCCCGATCGGCGCGCTGCTGGCCGGGCCGAAGGTCGCCGAGACGATGCAGTTCGGCGCGCATGGCAGCACCTTCGGCGGCAATCCGCTGGCGGCGGCGGTGGCGCGGGTGGCGCTGCGCAAGTTGGCATCGGCGCCGATCGCGGCGAATGTGTCGCGGCAGGCGGCGGCGCTGCGGCAGGGGCTGGCCGCGCTCAACGATGAGTTCGCGCTGTTTTCGCAGGTGCGTGGCCGGGGCCTGATGCTGGGCGCGGTGCTGAATCAGGCGCATGCGGGGCAGGCGGGGGCGATCCTCGATCATGCCGCTGCGCATGGGTTGTTGACGTTGCAGGCCGGGCCGGATGTGTTGCGTTTCGTGCCTTCGTTGAATATCACCGATCAGGAAATGGCGGAGGGGCTGAAGCGGTTGCGGGCTGCGCTGCAGGCTTATGTCGGGAAGCGTTGAGTCGGTTTCTGGATAGTTTCGGTTTTGCATGTGATGCGATAACGGCCAAAGCCAGAGCCAAAGCCAGAGCCAAAGCCAGAGCCAGAGCCAGAGCCAGAGCTTTCGCGCGTTGCGCGAGTCACTTTTCTTTGCTTGTGCAAAGAAAAGTAACCAAAAGAAAGCACACCCCAGACGCGCGCCCTCCGCTGCGCTCCGGGTGCGCGAGGTGGACAGGAATTTTCCGATGGCACATCCATGTGCCAGCGGAAAACGCCACGCATCATGCGTGGCGCCCCTGCGGGGTTGTACCTGCCCACCTCGCCGCGCTCTATGGGGGCCCCGAAAAGCCAAGATCAAAATCTGAGCAACAGCAACAGCAACAGCAACAGCAACAGCAACAGCCGCAATCGTCGTAACAGTTGCAGCAACAGCGGATCTGTTGGTTGTAGGCGCGGTGCTTACGTCAGCCCATGCCGCACAAGTGCGCGGCGTAGGGCGCGGGCGCCGCTGGCGGTTTCGGCGGGCAGGCCGATCGCACGGGCGCTGCGGACGTTGACGAACAGGTCGTCGATGAACAGGGCGTGGCGCGGGGCGATGCCGAAATGGTCGAGTGCGCGGCGGTAGACCTCGGCCTGCGGTTTGCGTCCGCCGAGCGCGCCGCTGCACAGCACGCGTCCGTGCAGCAGCGGGAACAGCGCCGGCACGATCTGCGGGATCGCCTGCGCCATCAGTGCGCCGTTGTTGGTCAGCACGCCGATGTCGATCCTGTCGGCCAGCGCCAGTACGCGTTCGATCGCGCCGGGATCGCCGCGGCTGCCGGCCACGCGTGCGGCGATCCAGTTGGCTGCGCTCACGTGCGCGCCCAGGCCTTCGCCCAGCCGTTGCAGATAGTCGGCGGTGGCGATGTCGCCGCTGTCGTAGGCAGTTTCCAGTCCGGAGGCGAACAACACCTGCCGCACGCGCTCGCAATCGCAGCCGCAGTGGGCGGCCAGGTGCGCGATGCGCGCCGCGCGCGCGTAGGCCGCCAGCACGCCGTCGAAGTCGAGCAGCAGCAATTTCGGGCGTGGATGGATCAACGCGGCCACCGCGTCTGGCGCTGCACGCAGCGGCGCGGCTGGAACATGGGTCGGGTCCGGAGCATCGGCCGCCGAGAGTAACCCAGTCCCCGCGGTTGCGGCGGCCACTCCCCTGCGCCGCGTCTCGCGCTCGAGCCTCTCTCCCACGGGAGAGGGGTCGGGGTGAGGGTCCGTCCGCCAGCGGAGCACGCCCTCGCGCCGTGCCGCGCTGTGCCGATCGCGCTGCGCAATGCCAGCCGCGGTCCTACCCGCTCCATCGCGACCTACCCGTCGCATGCGGCCTGCGCCGCCGTCGCGGCGGCTATGGTCGATGCGCAATCCGTGAGGCGATGTCGACGATGCAAGCAACCACCAGGGGCGCCATGACCCGCCGCCAATTGCTCGCCAGGATCGGCCTGGCCGGCGGCGGCGCGATGATGTACCAGGCGATGCACAGCCTGGGACTGGCCGCCGAATCGCGCTTCGGCGGCGTGCCGCGGCTGGACGGCGACGCCAAGGGCGCCACGGTGCTGGTGCTCGGTGCGGGCCTGGCCGGGCTGACCGCGGCCTACGAACTGCGCAAGGCCGGCTATCGCGTGCAGGTGCTCGAGTACAACGCGCGTTCCGGCGGCCGCAATTGGACGCTGCGCGGCGGCGATCGCTACACCGAATTGGGCGGCTTCGCGCAGCAGTGCGGCTTCGACGAGGGCCTGTACCTCAATCCCGGCCCGTGGCGCATCCCGCATCACCACAAGGCGGTGCTGTCCTACTGCAAGCAGTTCGGGGTGGCGCTGGAACCGTTCGTGCAGGTCAACTTCAACGCGTTGCTGCACAGCCGCGCTGGGTTCGGCGGCACGCCGCAACGTTTCCGCGACATCGATGCCGACTACAAGGGACATGTGGCCGAACTGCTGGCCAAGAGCACCCGGCAGGGCGCGCTGGATGCGCAGGTGCAGCGCGAGGACCAGGAGATCCTGCTCGAGTCGCTGCGCAGCTGGGGCGCGCTGGACAAGGACTTCGGCTACGGCAAAGGCCGCGAGAGCAGCGAGCGCCGCGGCTTCGCCAAATATCCCGGCGGCGGCCTGTCGGGCAAGCCGGAATTCTCCACGCCGTTCAGTACCCAGGACATCCTGCGCTCGCGGCTGTGGACCACGCTGGCGGCCGGCAACAACTACGAAATGCAGACCGCGATGTTCCAGCCGGTCGGCGGCATGGACCAGATCGGCAAGGCGTTCGCGCGCGCGCTCGGCGACGCGATCCGCTACAACGCGCGGGTCACTCGCATCGACCAGGATACGCACGGGGTCAGCGTCGCCTACCAGGACGGCAACGGCCCCGAGCAGTTGGCGAAAGCCGATTGGTGCGTGTGCACGATCCCGCTGTCGATCCTCAGCCGCATTCCGCTCGCGGTGGGCGAGAAGATGGCCGCAGCAATCGGCCAGGTGCCGTATGCGGCGTCGGTGAAGGTGGGGCTGCAGTTCAAGCGCCGTTTCTGGGAAGAGGACGAGGCGATCTACGGTGGCATCAGCTACACCGACCTGCCGATCACCCTGATCAGCTATCCGAGCACCGGCTTCCAGAGCGCCGGCAAGGGCGTGCTGCTGGGCGCCTACGTGTGGGGGCTGGAGGCGTTCGAGTTCACCTCGATGACGCCGCCGCAGCGCGTGGCCAAGGCGCTGGAATACGGTACGCACTTGCATCCGCAGTATCCGCGCGAATTCGACAACGGCATCGCCGTGGGTTGGCACCGGGTGCCGTTCACCCATGGTTGCTTCGGCGTGTGGAGCGACGCGGCGCGCGCCGAGCACTACGAAAACCTGTGCCGGATCGATGGCCGCATCGCACTGGCCGGCGAACACGCCTCGTATATTCCGGCCTGGCAGGAAGGGGCCATCACCTCGGCGCTGGAGGCGATCGAGCGCCTGCATCGCCGCGTCGTCGCGGGAGCCCGCGCATGAAGCTCGACCGTCACTGGCTGCTCGCCGCGGCGCTCGTCACCGCGCTGCTGGCGCTGATGCTGCCGCTGGCGATCGGCCCGGCCGCGGCGCAGAGTTCCGATGCCACGCCGCTGTATCCGCAGGCCGCGTTCGCCGCCGCCTCCGGCGCCACGGTGTACGCGGCGATCTGCCAGAGCTGCCACATGCCCGGCGGGCAGGGCGCGCGCGGCGGCGGCGAGTATCCGGCGCTGGCCGGCAACCCCAAGCTGGCCGCGGCGCCGTACGTGGCGATGCTGGTGCTCGACGGCCGTGGCGGCATGCCCGGCTTCGCCGGCATGCTCAACGACCAGCAGGTCGCCGAGGTCGTGCACTACGTGCGCAGCCAGTTCGGCAACGACTATCCCGGCGCGCTCAGCGCCGACGAGGTGCGCACGCTGCGGCACTGAGCAATGACGGGTTTCATTCCCTTTTTCGATCGCGAGGAGTTCTGCATGCGCCGTTCGTTCGTTTCCCGCTCGCTCCGTGCCGGCTTGTGCGCGGCGCTGTGGCTGCCCGCGCTGGCCGGCGCCGCCGACGTCGTGCGCCACAAGATTCCCAACAGCGATTTCCCGATTTCCGCGGCGGTGGAGATCCCGGCCGGCAAGACCACGGTCTATCTCAGCGGCGCGGTGCCGCGGCCGATCGATGCGAGCGCGCCGAAGGATTCGCCTGCCGCCTACGGCGACACCAAGGCACAGACGGTGAGCGTGCTGTCGCAGATCGAGGCGCAGCTGCAAGGCATGGGCCTGGGCATGCGCGACGTGGTCAAGATGCAGGCGTTTCTGGTCGGCGATCCGGCGCTGGGCGGGAAGATGGATTTCGCCGGGTTCATGGAGGGTTACCGGCAGTTCTTCGGCACGCCCGCGCAGCCGAATCTGCCGTCGCGCTCGGCGTTTCAGATCGCCGCGCTGGGCAATCCGCTGTACCGCATCGAGATCGAAGTGGTTGCCGTGCGTCCGTGATTTTCGCCATGTCTTCGAAGCCGTCCGCGATGCAGCAGCCGTCGCGTTCGCGCCGCACGTTCCGCAAGGAGTCGGCGCTGGTCGCCGCAGCCGGTGCCGGCACCGAGGAGGGCGCTGCACGCTCCGTTGCATGGATTCTTTCGCAACGCACTGGATAGTGCCTGCGCCGGATGCTGCAGCGCACGACGGCTTGTCGTTGACAACCATTTGCGCAAGGGCAGACAGTCGTGGCGACGCCGCTGTGCGCGCAGCGCATGTTGGCGAGGTTCGCGCGCCTGTGCCGTCCCCATTGCCAAGGAGTCCATCTTGAAAACGACGTCGCTGTTTCCCTTGCTGATCCTCGCCGCGCTCGCGTTCGCGCCGGCGGCCTGGGCCAAGACCTGCGCGGTGAGCATCACCGGCACCGATCAGATGTCCTTCGATCAGCCGCAGATCAAGGTCGCCGCCGACTGCACCGAAGTGGCGCTGACGCTCAAGCACAGCGGCAAGCTGACCGCTGCGGTGATGGGCCACAACTGGGTGCTGGCCAAGACCGCGGATTTCCAGGCGCTGGCCAATGCCGGCACCAGTTCCAGCCTGGCCGACAACTACCTGCCCAAGCGCGATGCGCGGATCATCGCGCACACCAAGGTGATCGGTGCCGGGCAATCGGACACGGTCACGTTCTCCACCGCCAGGCTGAGCAAGGGCGGCGACTACACCTTCTTCTGCTCGTTCCCCGGACACTGGGCGATGATGAAGGGCAAGTTCGTGTTCGGCTGAGTCGTGCTGCGGATGCTTCCGAACATGAGGGCGCTACAGGCTTGCGCCTGTTGCAGCGCCGAACCCACCTGTAGGAGCGGCTTCAGCCGCGACAGGCACTTTCCGTCAAGGTCATGTCGCGACTGAAGTCGCTCCTACAGGACTGCGACGGCGATGTCGCCGCGCTCACTCCGGTGCGCAATCCGGCGGCGCCGCGCGCTGCAGCAATCCGCGTTGCAGCGCGCTGGCCAGCGCCGCCTCGCGGGTGCCGGCTTCCAGCTTGCGGTACAGGTTCTTCAGGTGGAACTTGACCGTGTTTTCCGACAGCGCCAGGCGCCGCGCGATCTGCTTGTTGGCGTCGCCCTGCGCGAGCAGCGCCAGCACTTCGCGTTCGCGTTCGCTGAACAGGTCGGCGCCGTCGTCCTGGTCGTGACGCAGCTTGTCGAGCAGCGCCTGGATGGTCATCGCCAGTGTGGTGTTCGGCGCCGCCTGCGGATCGCGCTGGCGCGCCATGCGCAGCAGCGCCTTGCCCGGTACGCCCAGTTCCAGCACGCATTGCCAGGCCTGGTTGCTGGCCACGTGCTGCAGCGCGTGGCGCAGATAGGGCAGGGCGACGGCGGATTCGCCGCGGTCGTGCAGCACCAGCGCGATGCGCGCACGCACCCGAGCCAGATGCACCTGGTTGTCGGCCAGCATGCAGGCCGCCTCGACGCCTTGCAGCACCGCCAGCGCAGCGCGGGTGCGTCCGCCCAGGCGGTGCCAGCGGGCCAGGGCGAAGCCGAGCGCGGCGAGGAAACGCCAATCCTGCGGCTGGCTCAGCGCGTGCGCGAAGCGCGCCTCGCCGCCGGTGCGCGCGACCAGCGCATCGATCGCCGGCGACGGCGGTTGGTCGAGCAGCACGTGCAGCCGCCAGGCCAGCGCCAGGTCGGCAAGCCGGCCCAGGTGCCGCGCGTGCGCGATGCGGTCGATATGGTCGAGCAGGTCCAGCGCGGCGCGGCCGCTGCGGTCGTGCTGCCGCGCCAGCACCAGCGCGGTCTCGTAGCCGGCGGCGTAGATGTCCAGCCAGCCGTCGTGCTGTTCCAGGAAATCCAGCGCCGGCTGCAGGCCGTCGGCGGCTTCGTCGTAGCGGCCGTGTTCGCATTGCAGCTGCGCCAGCAGGCACTGGCTCACCGCCTGCAGGGTGGGATTGAGCTGCTGCTGGCGTTGGGCGATGACCAGCGCCTGCCGGCAGGTGGCCTCGGCCCGTTCCAACTGGCCGCGGTAGTAGTGGCTCTGCGCCAGGTGGATCAGCGCATAGCTGGCGCCGACCTCGCTGCCGCTGGCCTGCATCGCGCTGCCGGCCAGGTGCGCATAGCGTTCGGCGCCGGCGAAATCGGCGCGGCCCAGCGCGGTGGTGGCGCAGATGCACCACAGCGTGCCGCGGCCCAGGTTGTCGTCCTCGTCCAGCGCCGCCGCCTGCGCGGCGATCTGCGCCAGTCCGCGCGGGTTGGCGCAGACCTGGTCGAGCAGGTCGCGCAGCAACGCCACCACCACCGTGTAGTCGCGTTCGAACGGCGCGCGCAGCGGCTCGGGAAAATCGCGGAAGCGTTCCAGCAGGGTCTGCGCGTGCGCGAACTCGCCCAGCTTCATGTGCAGGTAGGCCTGGGTCAGATTCAGTGCCGGACGCTCGCCGATGCTGCTGCGCGGGAAGCGGCGCAGCAGCGCGCGGATCGGGGCGGTGCCATGGCGTAGCAGCAACTGCCAGGTGCCGGCGCGGGCGATGCAGTCGGCAGCGCTGTCCATCGCGCCGCCGCGTACCGCATGCCGCACCGCTTCGGGCAACTGCCCGTGCGCATCGAACCAGTGCGCCGCGCGCCGGTGCAGCTGCGGCGCCAGGGCGGGCGTGTCGCGCTCCAGTTGCTGGTACAGATAATCGGCGAACAGCGGATGGAAGCGGAACCATGCGTGCTCGCCGTCCAGCGACACCAGCAGGCCCTGGAAGTGCGCCAGGCGCTGCAGCAGGCGGCCGCTGTCGTCGCGCTCGCGCACCGCGTCGGCGAGCGCGGCGTTGAACCGTTCCAGCGGCGAGAGCTGCAGCAGGAAGGTGCGCAGGGCCGGGTCCAGGTCGTCGAGCACCTGTTCGGCCTGATACGCCGCCAGCTCGGCGGTGCGTCCGGAGAACCGCTCAAGGTCGTCGCGGCGGCGTTCGTCACCGCCCAGCCAGAGCCCGGCCAGTTGCAGTGCGACCACCCAGCCCTCGGTCTGCCGGCGCAGCTGGCTGGCCATCGCCGCCGGCACCTGCGGTCCGAGCAGCGCCAGCGTCTCGGCCTCGTTCAGGGCCAGCTCGCGCGCGCCGATGCGCTGCAGCAGGCCCTGCAGCGCCCAGCGCGCCAGCGGCAGCGCCGGTGCGCGCCGTGTCGCCAGCAGCAGGTGCAGCTGGCCGCCGGCATGTTCGACCAACCGCGTCACCACCTCGTCCAGCTTACTGGCGTGGGCGTGGGCGTGGGCGCGGTCGTAGTCGTCGAGGATGAGCAGCAGGCGCCGCGGCGCGCGACGGATCGCGCGAATCAGCGCGGGCAGGGTGGATGCCACCTCCAGATCCTGGCCCTGCTGTTGCAGTGCGCTCTGCAGCGATGCGCCGAGTTCGATCCCGGCGCCGCGTGCGGCCAACGCCAGGTAGGCGAGGAAGCGCCCGGGATCGGCGTCGTCCTCGTCCAGCGACAGCCACGCGAGCGCGGCCTCGCCGCGCTCGTGCAGGCGCTGGTGCCATTGCCCGAGCAAGGTGGTCTTGCCGAAACCGGGCGGCGCCAGCAGCAGGGTCAGCGGCAGCTCGGCAGCGCGGTCCAGCTGCTGCAGCAAGGCGTCCCGCGGCACCGTGGCCACGCGCGAGCGCGGCGGCGCCAGTTTGTCGGCCAGCACCCAGCCGGGCACGGCCGGGCTGTCGTGCACGGACGCAGGGAACGCGGATTCAACAGCGTGACAGGCTTGAGCATGTCGCCATGGATGTCTGCAGCGGTCGCCCTCGCGCCCTCTGGCGGCTTGGGTGACGGTACGGAGCCGGACGCGTGCCGGCTTGCCGCGTGGATCGCGGAAAGCGCGTGCACCGTGCCGATTCCAAGAGCCCCCGCCCTGCTGCCGTCCGTTGGCCGTGCACGTCGAACTTATGACACGGCCGCGACAAAAGCAAAGCCGCGGCCGGTTCCCGGTTTCCGTTCAGCCGGCGGCGGCGACCGCGAACGCCTCGCGCGCCGCGGCCAGCGTGGCGTCCAGCACGCCCTGGTCGTGGGCGCTGGAGAGGAAGCCGGCCTCGTACGCCGACGGCGCCAGGAACACGCCGCGCTCCAGCATGGCGTGGAAGAAGCGGTTGAACGCGGCGGTGTCGCAGGCGGTGGCCTGGGCGTAGGTTTCGACCTTCTCCGCAGTGAAGAACAACCCGAACATCGCCCCGACCTGGTTGGTGGTGACCGCCACCCCGGCGGCGGCGGCGGCCTGCTCCAGCCCGGCGCACAGCGCGGCGGCGGCCGCGTCCAGGCGCTGGTGGAAGCCCGGCGCCTGCACCAGTTCCAGCATCGCCAGGCCGGCGGCCATCGCCACCGGATTGCCGCTGAGGGTGCCCGCCTGGTAGATCGGCCCGGACGGAGCGATCTGCCGCATCAGCTCGGCGCGGCCGCCGTAGGCGCCGACCGGCATGCCGCCGCCGATGATCTTGCCGAAGGTGGTCAGGTCCGGGACCACGCCGTAGCGCGCCTGCGCGCCGCCCAGGGCGACGCGGAAGCCGGTCATCACCTCGTCGAAGATCAGCAGCGCGCCGTGCCGCGTGCACAGCGCGCGCAGGTGTTGCAGATAACCCTCGCGCGGCGCGATGCAATTGGCGTTGCCGACCACCGGCTCGATGATGACCGCGGCGATCTCGCTGCCGATCGCGTCGAACAGCGCGGTAGCGCCGTCGAAGTCGTTGTAGCTCAGCGTGGCGGTGAGTTCGCTCAGGGCCGCCGGCACGCCCGGCGAGGTCGGCACGCCCAGGGTCAGCATGCCGCTGCCGGCCTTGACCAGGAACGAGTCGCCGTGGCCGTGGTAGCAGCCTTCGAACTTGACGATGCGGTTGCGCCCGGTGGCGCCGCGCGCCAGGCGCACCGCCGACAGCGTGGCCTCGGTGCCGGAGTTGACCATGCGCACCATCTCGCACGAGGGCACCAGCCGGGTGATGGTCTGCGCCATCGTCACCTCGGCCGCGCACGGCGCGCCGAACGACAGGCCGTCGCCGATCGCGCGCTGCACCGCCTCGCGCACTGCCGGGTGGTTGTGCCCGGCGATCATCGGGCCCCATGAGCCCACGTAGTCGATGTAGCGGTTGCCGTCCACGTCGTACAGATAGGGGCCGTCGGCGCGCTGCACGAAGAACGGTTCGCCGCCCACCGAAGTGAAGGCGCGGACCGGCGAGTTGACGCCGCCGGGGATCAGCGACTGCGCCTGGGCGAACAGGGCGTGCGAGCGGGAATGGTGCATGGGCGGGAATCCTTGGTGGGCTGGCCGGGCCGATGGGCCGGGCGCGGAGCGATGCCGCCTATTGTCGCGGCTGCGGCCTGCACGTGCCATGTCGCCCGCCGTTCGGCCGCGCACCTATCCGCTCGCCGCGCACCTACCCGCCGCGACCGGCTGCGTCGTGTGATCCGCTGCCTAGTATCGGAACGTCCAGGGGCGTACGGCCCGATCGCCGACGGCGAGCGGCCGTGCAGTGGACGCAGTTTGCACAGGGGGGCGCGGGGGGCGCCATCAGCCATTGGCGCCGCGCCTGAATTCTTTTCGTTGGGTTGCCAACGATCTTCATCTTCGGGGAGAGAGCATGCACCGTACGATCCGCAAGAGCGCCTTGGCGCTTGCCGCCGGCAATGGCCATGCGCAGTCCACTACCGGCAGCATCGTCGGCAGCGTGCCGCCCGGCGCCGGCGAGAGCAGCGTGCTGATCACCAACACCAGCGGCTTCAGCCGCGAGGTCAAGGTGGACGAACGCGGCCGCTACGCGCAGGGCAATCTGCCGCTGGGCACCTACACGGTCACGCTCAAGCGCGACGGCCAGGTGGTGGAGACGCGCGAGAACATCAGCCTGGTGGTCGGCGCCGGCACCGAAGTGGGCTTCGGCGGCCCGGCGCAGACGCTGGATGCGGTCAACGTGGTGGCCGGCAACGTGGCCCGGATCGACGTGGCCAGCGTCGACAGCCGCACCGTGATCACCGCCGAGCAACTGGCGGTGCTGCCGCTGGGCCGTAGCGCCGAGGCCATCGCCTTGCTGGCGCCGGGCGTGGTCGCCAACAGCGGCGGCTACGACAACGGCCCGCTCGGCGGTTCGCTGGCCAGCTTCGGCGGCTCGGCGGCGAGCGAGAACGCCTATTACCTCAACGGCTTCAACACCACCGATCCGGCCAGCAGCCTGGGCGGGCTGACCCTGCCGTACGGCGCGATCGACCAGCAGGAAATCTTCACCGGCGGCTATGGCGCGCAATACGGCCGTTCCAACGGCGGCGTGATCAGCCAGGTCGGCAAGCGCGGCAGCAACGACTGGCACTTCGGCGCGGCGGTGATCTGGCAGCCGGACAGCCTCAGCGCCCGGCAGAGCGATCTGTATTTCCGCAAGGACAGCGTGTACTGGGATCCGAGTCCGAGCAACAAGAATTACACCGCCGGCAACTATCAGCCGTTGAGTGAGACCCGTGCCGACCAGACCACCTACAGCGCCTATCTCGGCGGTCCGCTGGTGCAGGACCGGTTGTTCTTCTTCCTGGCGCTGGAGCAGGTCGATTCCAGCGGCACCCGCGTCGCCGACGCGCGGGTCACCTCCGGCGGCATCTCCGGCGCGCCGTGGACCCGCTACGACTACAAGCAGACCCGCGCCTACGCCAAGATCGACTGGCAGATCAGCGACAACCACCTGCTCGAATTCACCGGCGCACAGGACAAGGCGCGCACCAACGGCAACATCTATGGCTACGACTACGTCAATCGCGAGGTCGGCCGCTCTGTGGGCCGCGAAGCCAAGAACGCGTTCGGCCCGACCCTGTTGCTGGGCAAGTACACCGGCTATTTCGGCGACAACCTCACCTTGACCGCGCTGTACGGCAAGGAGCGCCTGCCCAACAAGCTCACCCCGATCGGCTATGACGCCGGCAACGGCCCGTACCTCGATGGCGTCGCCAATCAGAATCCGGCCTACACCGGCGGCACGCCGATCACCAATATGCAGAGAGTGGTCTCGATCACCGATCCGGACCGCGAGTACAAGAAGGACAACCTGCGCCTGAATCTCAACTGGCGGCTCGGCGCGCACAGCATCGACGTCGGCATCGACAACCAGAAGAGCGAGGCGATCAACATCGGCTCGTACAAGTCCGGCCCCGGCTATGCCTGGACCTACGGCTACACCCCGGACCCGTACGGCCTCAACAGCGGCGGCCAGGTCAGCGGCTCGGTGGCCGAGGACGGCAGCGTCGGCGTGCCCAGCCCGGGCCTGGCCGATCCCACCTACGGCAGCGGCGGCTACTACGTCACCCAGGACATCGACACCAACCTGTATTCCTACGACGCCAAGCAGACCGCGTATTACGTCGAAGACCATTGGCAGGCCACCGACAGAGTGATGCTCTCGCTCGGCGTGCGCAACGACAGCTTCACCAACTACACCCCGTTCGGCCAGGCCTACATCGAACTGAAGAACCAGTGGGCGCCGCGGTTGGGCTTCAGCTGGGACGTCAACGGCGATTCCAGCCTGAAGGTGTACGGCAACATCGGCCGCTACTACCTCGGCCTGCCGCTGTCGCCGGCGGGCCTGTTCACCCCGGCGGTGTCCACCAGCACCTACTACACCTACAGCGGCATCAACGCCGACGGCACGCCGATCCTGGCCACCCAGCTGGCGCCGCCGGTGTCGGCCAACTCGCGCTTCGACCGGCTCGCCGACGTGCGCACCGCGGTGGTCGAGGACATCAAGGGCGAGAACCAGGACGAGGTCATCCTCGGCTTCACCACGGTGTTGCCGAACGACTGGGTGTTCGGGGTGCGCGGCACCCACCGCCGGCTCAACGACGGCATCGACGACACCAACCTCGACAACTCCAATGCCGGTCTGGTGGCCGCGGCGGCGGCGGGCGTGGACATCGACTGGACCAAGAACGCCAGCGCGGCGCTGGTCAATCCGGGCAAGACCAATACCGGGTGATCGGGACCGACGGCCAGGTGCACGCATTGACCGTGACCCGCGAGCAGGGCGGCTACCCCGCATTCAAGCGCCGCTATTCGGCGTTGGAATTCAATCTGGAGCGCCCGTTCGACGGCCGCTGGTACAGCAAGATGAGCTATGTGTGGTCGCACAGCTACGGCACCACCGAAGGCCAGCTGCGTTCGGACCTGTGGCGCACCGGCGGCGCGCTGGGCAGCTACCAGGGCCAGGCGGCGACCTCGACCACGCAGAGCTGGGACCACGCGGCGCTGATGGAGAACTTCAACGGCAATCAGTCCAAGGACCGCCGTCATCAGCTCAAGGCGTACGGCTTCTACCAGTTGACCGAGGAATGGGGCGCGTCCGCGAACCTGAGCCTGATCTCCGGCGCGCCACGGCCTTGCCTGGGCAACTACTACGGCAGCAACTACGACGCCGGCGACCGCGACCCGGCCGGCTATGCCAATGCCAGTATCACCGGCGGCCCGTACCACTTCTGCTACAACCCGGCCACCGGCAGCGGCGAAGCGTCGCCGCCGGGATCGCACGGCAATCTGAGCTGGGTGGCGCAGCTCGACCTGGGCCTGACCTACAAGCCGACGTTCGCCGAAGGCAAACTGGCGCTGAGCCTGGACGTGTTCAACGTCACCAACCGGCAGACGGTGACCAACGTCTATCCGTTCTCCGAATTGAACCCGGGTCAAGTCAATCCGCTATGGAATCAGGCGGTGGCGTACCAGGCGCCACGCTCGGCACGCGTGACGCTGAGCTACGACTTCTGAGCGGGCACCTTCCAAGCCCCTCTGGGGCTGGCTGCTCCCTTCTCCTCTCGGGAGAAGGGAGCAGCGGCGGATGAGGGTCCGGGCGCAGCCTCGCGCAGCCAAATCAGCGAGCCGCTTCGCGCCGGACCCTCACCCCAACGCCTCTCCCGCCGGCCTGATTAGCGCTGTGTCTCAGCTGGTGATGCTGCCTTGGTTTAGAAATGCAGGTTCTTCAGTGAGATACGGCGATGACGCTCAATCGGATCCAGTTCCAAAAGGGGCTTTCGATTCCGGCTTTTCTGAGCCGCTACGGCTCCGAGGCGCAATGTGTCGAGGCCTTGGTTCAGGCCAGGTGGCCCAATGGCTTCGTGTGTCCGCAGTGCGGACACACGCATGCCAGTGGCTTTGAGCGGGGACGCCAGCACCTGTGGCAGTGCGCGCGCTGTCGGGTACAGACCAGCTTGACCGCCGGCACGCCCATGGCAGACACCAAGCTTCCCTTGCGGGTGTGGTGGCTGGCCATCTATCTGGTGAGCCAAGCCAAGAACGGAATTGCTGCGCTGGAACTGGCTCGGCAACTGGGCGTGTGCTATCGCACTGCATGGCGGATCAAGCACAAAGTGATGTCGGCGATGGCCGATCGTGAGCAGTCACGCCGGCTCGACGGAGAGGTCCAGATCGATGATGCCTATCTGGGCGGCGAACGCGCCGGTGGTCCAGGCCAACCGCAGTGGCGCAATAAAGTGCCGTTTATTGCAGCGGTTTCCCTGCATCAAGGGCGCCCGCGCTATCTCCGCCTGGATGTGGTCTCCAGCTTCCGAAGAAGCGTCGTGCACACGTGGGCTCAGCAGGCACTGGCACCGGGCACCCATGTCGTCAGTGATGGGCTGACAGCGTTCACCGGTGTGGGCTGGGCAGGCCTGACCCACGATGCCATCGTGACCGGAAGCGGCCGCAAAGGCGTCCAGCAGCCTCGTCTGCGTTGGGTCAATACGATCCTGGGCAATCTCAAAACGGCGCTTAGCGGCACCCACCATGCGGTGGACTTCCCCAAATACGGCGCGCGCTACCTGCATGCGCATGCCTACCGCTTCAATCGCCGCTTCAACCTGGCCGCCATGGTGCCGCGCCTGGCCAGTGCCCTGGCCGGCGCGGGAAGGCTCACAGAGCAGCAACTGCGTACGACAGCTGAGACACAGCGCTAATCAGGTCCCGACGGGAGAGGGAAGGAGGGTCCGGCGCGAAGCGTCTCGCGGAGTTGGGTGCCGAGCCTGCTTCTTGCAGTGATTGGTCGGCTTCGTGGAGTGACGGGGGAGAAGCCAGTGCGCTGTGCTAAGTTCCTGCAGCCATTCGCCAAGGGGACAACCGCATGCTCGTGCCGTATCGCTGGATCGGAGTCCTGGCCATCGCCAGCCTGTTGCCGTTCGCTGCCGCGGCCGCCGACGGCGGTTACCGCCAGCCGCCCGAGCCGCTGCTGGGGGTGATGCGCGCGCCGTCGAATCCGTCGCCGCGCCTGGATCCCACCGGCAAGACCCTGCTGCTGGTGCAGCGCACCCAGTATCCGCCGATCACGCGCGTCGCCGAGCCGTACCTGAAGCTGGCCGGCGTGCGCGTGGAGCCGCGCAGCCACAGCCGTCACGACATGTCCAACGGCTACGGCATCCGCGCCTGCCTGGAGGGCTTCAGCCTGGTCGATGTGGCCAGCGGCAAGCAGACCGCGGTGACCCTGCCGGCCGGCGCCTGTCCGGCGCTGCCGGTGTGGTCGCCGGACGGGCGCCGTTTCGCCTTCAACAACACCGCCGCCGACCGCGTCGAGTTGTGGCTGGGCGATGCCGCCACCGGCAACGTGCGCCGCATCGACGGCGTGCAGCTCAACCCGGTGCTGGGCGGCGAGATCCAGTGGCTGGGCGGCAGCGACACGTTGCTGCTGAAGACGGTGCCGCAGGACCTGGGCGCGGCGCCGCGCAAGGCGGCGGTGCCGCCGGGTCCGGAGGTCAAGGAAACCATCCAGGGCAAGGGCGAGAGCAGCACCTACGAGGCGCGCGACACGTTGTCCAGTCCCGAGGATGAGGCACTGTTCGCGTATTACGCGACGTCCCAGTTGCTCACCGTCGATGCGGCCAGCGGCAAGCAGACCAAGGTCGGCGCACCGGCGGTCTATAGCGCGGTGGATGGCGCGCCCGACGGCCACCACGTGCGCGTGGAGCGGCTGCAGCGGCCGTATTCCTACGTCACCACCTACGCGCGTTTCGCCCACGACGTGGCGGTGCTGGACCTGGCAGATGGCAGCGAGCGCGTGCTTGCCAAGCTGCCGGTCGCCGAACGGGTGCCGGTGCAGGGCGTGCCGACCGGCCCGCGTGCGTACGCCTGGCGGGCCAACCAGCCGGCCACGCTGGTCTGGGCCGAGGCGCTGGACGGAGGCGACTGGAAGGCCACCGTGCCCGCGCGCGACAAGCTGCTGACCCTGGCGGCGCCGTTCACCGCCAAGCCGCGCGAGCTGGCGCGGGTGACCCAGCGCTACGCCGGCCTGTCCTGGTTCGCCCAGGGCGGGCAGGCGCTGCTGGACGAATACGACGAGAACCGCCACTGGCGGCGCACCACGCTGCTCGACGCCGACCGCCCCGGCACGCCCGGCCGCGTGCTGTTCGATCTGTCCACCGACGACCTGTACGCCGATCCCGGCACCCCGGAACTGCGCGTGCTGGCCAACGGCGAAGCGGTGCTGCACGAGGACCGCGGCGCGCTGTTCCTGAGCGGGCAGGGCGCCACGCCGGCCGGCGATCGCGCGTTCCTGGACCGCTACGAATTGGCCAGCGGCAAGACCGAGCGCCTGTTCCGCAGCGACGCCAGCGTCGACGAGGTGTTCGCCGGGTTCGCCGGCGACGACACCACCCGGCTGCTGACCTGGCGCCAGTCGCCGACCGATCCGCCGAACGTGTACCTGCGCGCGCTGGGCCAGGCGCAGCCCGGTGCGGCGGCGGGCGACGCGGTCTACGCATCGAGCATCGCGCCGGTCACCCGCTTTCCCGATCCGACGCCGCTGGTACGGCAGATCAAGAAGCGGCTGGTGACCTACAAGCGCAAGGACGGCGTGGAGCTGTCGTTCACCCTGTACACGCCGCCGGGCTACAAGGAAGGCACGCGGGTACCGGCGATCCTGTACGCCTATCCGCTGGACTACGCCGACCCGTCCAAGGCCGGCCAGGTCAGCGGCGCCAACGAGCGCGACTTCACCAGCCTGCGTTCCTACCAGCTGCTGTTGCTGGCCGGCTACGCGATCATCGACGACACCGCGTTCCCGATCGTCGGCGATCCCAAGACCGCCTACGACACCTATCTGCAGCAACTGGTGGACAACGCCACCGCCGCGGTGGACAAGGCGGTGGAACTGGGCGTGGTCGATCGGCAGCGGATCGGCGTCACCGGCCACAGCCACGGCGCGCTGATGGCGGCCAACCTGTTGGCGCATACCGACCTGTTCCGCGCCGGCGTGGCGACCAGCGGCAGCTACAACAAGACCCTGACCCCGTTCGGCTTCCAGAGCGAGCGGCGCTCGTTCTGGGCCGCGCCGCAGGTCTATGCGCAGGCCTCGGCGTTCTTCCATGCCGACAAGATCGACGAACCGCTGTTGATCGTGCACGGCATGGACGATGCCAATCCCGGCACCGAAACCACCCAGGCGCCGCGGCTGTTCCAGGCGATCCGCGGCAATGGCGGTACCGCGCGGCTGGTGCTGCTGCCGTTCGAGCCACACTGGTACACGGCGCGCGAGTCCAACGAGGACGTGGTGGCCGAGATGCTGGAGTGGTTCGACCGCTACGTGAAGCATGCGCCGCCGCGTGCGGCGAAGGCGGCAGCGCAAAAACAGTAAGCAGTCCACCGGCGGCGGCACAGGCAGATGCCGCCGCGGCGTCGCCTGCGCCCTTCGACCAAGGTCGGAACGACGCCCGCGCCGCGCAGCGACTATGCTCGGGCGGGTGCATCGCCTTGGGAGGGGCCGCATGGACTACGCGACGCTGTACCGGCGCTCGATCGAGCAGCCTGAGCAGTTCTGGGCGGAGCAGGCCAAGGCCATCCACTGGCAGCGGCCGCCGCAGACGATCCTGGACTACGACGACCCGCCGTTCCGGCGCTGGTTCGGTGGCGGGCTGACCAACCTGTGCTACAACGCGGTCGATCGGCACCTGCCCGAGCGCGCCACGCAGCTGGCGCTGGTGGCGGTGTCCAGCGAGACCGGGCAGACCCGCGAGTTCACCTATGCGCAGCTGCACGCCGAGGTCGTCGCCTTCGCCGCGGTGCTGCTGCGCCTGGACGTGCAGCGCGGCGACCGCGTGGTCATCTACATGCCGAACATGGCCGAGGCGGTGTTCGCGATGCTGGCCTGCGCGCGCATCGGCGCGGTGCACTCGGTGGTGTTCGGCGGCTTCGCCGCGCACAACCTGGCGCTGCGCATCGACGATGCGGCGCCGAAGCTGCTGATCGCCGCCGATGCCGGCAGCCGCGGCGGCAAGATCATCCCGTACAAGCCGCTGCTCGATGCCGCCTGCGCGGAAGCCGGCGCGCCGCCGCCGAAGGTGCTGATCGTCTTGCGCGGGCTGGATCCGGCGCAGCCGCGCAGCGACGGGCGCGACGTGGACTACGCCGAGTTGCGCGCGCAGGTCGGCGACGCGCAGGTGCCGGTGGTGTGGCTGGAATCCAACGAACCCAGCTATCTGCTGTACACCTCCGGCACCACCGGCAAGCCCAAGGGTGTGCAGCGCGACATCGGCGGCTACGCGGTGGCGCTGGCGCTGTCGATGCGCACGGTGTTCGATTGCGCGCCCGGGCAGGCGATGTTCTCCACGTCCGATGTCGGCTGGGCGGTCGGCCATTCGTACAACGTGTACGGTCCGCTGATCGCCGGTTGCACCTCGCTGCTGTACGAGGGCTTGCCGGTCGATCCGGATCCGGGCGTGTGGTGGGCGCTGTGCGAGAAGTACCGGGTGCGCACCATGTTCTCTTCGCCGACCGCGATCCGCGTGCTGAAGAAACACCCGCTGCGCCACATCCGCGACCACGACCTGCGCGCGTTGCAGTACCTGTTCCTGGCCGGCGAGCCGCTGGACGCGCCGACCGCGCGCTGGATCGGCGAGGCGCTGGGTAAGCCGGTCATCGACAACTACTGGCAGACCGAGACCGGCTGGCCGGCGCTGACCTTGCTGCCGGGACTGGACATGCTGCCGATCAAGCCGGGTTCGCCTGGCTTTCCGAATCTCGGCTACAAAATGAAGATCGTCGATGCGCAAGGCAGCGAGGTGCCGGCCGGGCGCAAGGGCGTGCTGGTGATCGAGCCGCCGCTGCCGCCGGGTTGCATGACCACGGTGTGGAACGACGACGCGCGTTTCCTGCGCAGCTATTTCAGCCATTTCGATGAGCTGCTGTACAGCTCGCTGGATTGGGCGATTCGCGACGACGATGGCTATACCTTCATCCTCGGCCGCACCGACGACGTGATCAACGTCGCCGGCCATCGCCTGGGCACGCGCGAGATCGAGGAAGCCATCGCCGGCCATGCGGACGTGGCCGAGGTGGCGGTGATCGGCATGCACGACGAACTGAAGGGACAGGTGCCGGTGGTGTTCGCGACGCTGAAACAGCTGGCATCGCCCGATGCCGCGAACGCCATCGCCGAACAGTTGCGGCAATGCGTGGTGGAGCGGCTCGGTGCGGTGGCGCGGCCGGCGCAGGTGTATCTGGTGCAGGCATTGCCGAAGACGCGCTCGGGCAAACTGCTGCGGCGTTCGCTGCAGGCGCTGGCCGAGCAGCGCGATCCCGGCGACCTGTCGACGCTGGACGATCCGGGCGCGCTCGACGAGATCCGTCGGGTGCTGGGACGTTGAAGCGCCATTGCGCGCCTGCCGCGCGCCGCAATCGCGCCGCAAGCTGGTAGATGCCGTCCACGCTTGGCGCAGCCGCGCGCTGCGCCGGTCTCGCGCGAAGCGGCGCAGCGCTATTGGCTGCTCTACGACGCGATGAGCGAAGCGGTGCGCAAACATCTGGGGCTGAGGGGCTATTTCATGCAGTTGCGGATCGAGCGCTGCCGCGCTCGGCAAGGCCAAGTCGCCAGCGCTGGCCGCGCGCTGGCGGCAGGATACGCTTGGCCATGATCCGCAGCGGTCGAAGATCAAGCGCCAATGTCGCACGCACAGATGTCGGCGTGCGATGGCGCAGAAGCGGTGTTCGCCGTTGTAGGAGCGGCTTCAGCCGCGACAGGCGCTATCGGGTGAATCCTGTCGCGGCTGAAGCCGCTCCTACATGTTCGTTTGCGTGCAAACCGATCAGTAACGCCGCTCTGATTGCGCCGATTCAATCCAGGCCTTCGGCCTGCAGCGCCGCCTGCACCTGCGGATCGGCGGCCATACGCTCGAAGAAACGCTGCAGGTTGGCGCCTGTTTCGAGCTTCAGTGCCCGCGCCCAGCGCAGGGTGACGAACAGATACGCATCGGCGATTGAACGCTGCGCGCCGGCGAGCCATGGCTGCGTCGCCAGTTGCGCGTCCACGCGCGCGTACAGCGTGCGCAGGCGTTCGCGCGCATGTTCCTGGGTGCGCGCGATCGTGGCCGCGTCCTCAAGGTAGCGCGTGCTGCCGAACAAGGGATGGAAGGCGGGATGCAGGTCGGCGTTGAGGAAGGCCAGCCAACGCTGCACTTCGGCGCGACTGCGCGCGCCGCCATCGCCGGCCAGCTGCGCCGCGGGTGCGAGATCGGCGATGTAGTTGAGGATCGCCGAGTTCTGGGTCAGCACCCAATCGTCCACCTGCAGCGCGGGCACCGCGCCGGCAGGATTGATCGCCAGATAGGCCGCTGCCTTCATCGCGGCGGCGTCGAGCAGTTCCAGTTCGAACGGCAGTTGCGCCCAGCGCAGCGCGATGTGGTCGGCCAGCGAACAGGCGCCAGGCTTGGCATACAGTTTCATTGCAGGACTCCGCACGGACAAAGGTCCGGCAAGCGTACCCGGCCCTGGGTGCAGATGGCGATAGCGCGGCGTCTTCGCTCAGGACGCGTTGCGCGGCCGCAGCTTCTGCACGCGGTAGAACGTGTGGTCGCCGATCGTCGCCACCTGGTAGGCGTTGCGCCAGCTCGGATTGGCGATCGCGTGCGCGGCGAAGTGGCTGGCGCCGGGCACGATCTCCTTGCGTTGGCCCTGCGGCAGCGCCCAGTTGCGTTCGGCAGCGAAGGCGACGTTGACCGCATCGGCCCAGGCGTCGTCGTTCTTCAGTTCGGTACCGGGTTTCACCAGCCCCGGCGCGAACTGCTTGCGCGCGGTGACCACCTGGCACATCGAGTTGCCCCACAGGCCGCTGTCCAGGCGCCGCAGCGCCACTTCGGCGACCGCTTGCTGGCCGCGCAGCGTCTGGTCGCGCGCTTCCAGGTAGACGGTGGTGCTCAAACACAGCGAATCGGCGGCGGGTTGCGGCAACAGCTGCGACAGCCAGAGTATCCAGGCCAGTTTCATATAACTCCTTGCTCCGTATGGGCCGTCATCGGCGCTGCAGCGGGTGGCGCGGCAAGGCGATGCGGCTTGGCGTCATGGGGAGGCGGCCTGTCACGGGCCGCCCGGGTGCCGGCGTAATGTGGAGGCCGGCGGATCCGCCAGGAGGGGCGGACCGGAAGTGGCGCGCACAATAGGCGCCGCTTCCACAATCGCAACTGAACCCCGATTGTTGACAGGGTTCACTCTCCGTGTAGCGCGCGCGGCGCGTGGCGTCGCGCGTGCGGAGGGATCGCAGCGTGGTGTATCGGCTGCGACGACGCTCAGGGAAACTGACCGCGCTGCATCAGCATCGCGTAGACCTTCACCACCGGATCGCGATGCTCGGCCAATTGCGCGAGCCGTTGCGCGCGGTCGGGCCAGCGCTGCATCTGCCCGGCGACCACATGCAGATCGCCGAACCAGGTGTCGTGGTCCTGCGCGTAGTAGGGGCCGGACAGCAACGACGCCATCAGCGCGACGCCGCGATCGCGCGACGTGCCGCTCGGCGCATATTCCAGATAGCGCAGCAGTTCGCGCAGCCGCGCACGCTGTACGCGGCCGCTGCCATCGCCTGCCGCGGTTTGCTGCAGCACGCCATGGTCGAGCTGATCGAGGAATTCGGCGGAGGCTTTTTCCAGCGCCGGGTCGGCGGCGGAGGCGTCGGGCAGCAGCAGTTGCGTGCGCACGTTGTAGCCGGCCTGGCGGATCAACGAAACCGCCTCGTCGTCGATCGATTCCTGCACCACCGGCGGTGCCGGCGGGATGCGTTCGTTCGGCAGTTCGGCGACGAAGCGCTGTTCGAGCAGCCAGTGGTTGCCGAGCAGGCTCGCCGGGCAACGCGCCTGCGCCAGATGCGCCGCGACATAAGCGCGGTACGCCGCATGCAGCCGCTCGCGCAGTGCCGCGTCCTGCAGCCATTGCAGCAGCAGCGGCATGTCCGCGGCGACGCTCAGCTCGGTGGCGGTGAAGCCCGGATCGTTGCCGCGGATGCGCGCGAACATGCGCACCAGGCTGTCGGCGACCTGGGCCTGGCCGTTGCGCTCCAGCGCCGTGCTGGCGAGAACCATCTTCAGTGCCGGCGCCACGTCGGTTTCCTGTTGCGCCTTGTCCACGCGCTCGGCGAGCGCTGCCGCCTGCGGCGCGGCCTGGGCGGGCTGCAGTGCGGTCGCCAGCGCGTAGGTGGGGCTGGGGTCGTCGATCAGCGCGGCATCGCAGCCGGCGGCCTGCGGCGTCGGCAGCGCCGCGAACAGCGCGGTCGCCTGTGCGGGAGACGTCGCCAGGATGCGCGCAGCGCGCGTTTGCAGCGATAGCCGGTCCAGGCCGGCGGTGCGGGTGTCGCGCAATTCGTCGCCGTGCTCTTCGCTGGCATAGCCGGCGCTGGCCAGGCCGGGCATGCGCCGCATCGCGTGTTCTGCCAGGACCGAGGCCTGTTGCGCCAGGCGCAGCGCGGCGTCGCGGCGATCGCCGCCGGCGGTCGACGGCAGATCGTTGGCGTCGGCGATGCGCAGCAGCGCGTCGGCTTGGAAATCGGCCGGTAGCGCCTGCGCCGCGGCGATGACCTCGCGCGCCGATGGGCCGGGCACGGTGTCGGTGGAAGACGGTGATGCGGACGGCATGTCGGTCGCGGAGACAGCGCGATGCGCGGATGCCGGCGCGGTGGTTGGCGCCGTGGCGGCGCGGGCGCCTTCCGCGGTCGCTGCGCGTTGCAACAGGAGCCAGCTCACGCCGGCGACGAGGAGCAGGACAAGCAGGTGACGGGGACGTGGACGGTGAACGGGACGCATAGCGGATGCTTCCTGGGTGGAGAGTGCAGCGGGAAGCCGGGGAGCGAACTCCCCGGCCGGATCATGCCGCGATCACTCGTAGCGCGAGGTATTCCGGAAAATGTGCGAACGGGTAATGCTGAGCGGGTCGTCGCTGATGATGCTGGTGAAGCCGGCCAACGCCTGCACGCCGAAGTCGGAGCGGTCGTCGGCGACTTCGTTGCCGAAGTGCTTGGTGCGCGTCAGGTAGTCGCTCAGCGCCGCGCAGCAGGTCCCGTCGCTGCGCACGAAGTGATGGCCGTCGTGGCTACCGAGGCGGTATTCCGGCACCGGCGAGAACGCACCGAGCGCGCGGTGATTGGCCTGCTCGCCGGCCAGCAGTTCGCCGGTCGGATCGCTGCGGCGTGGTTGTTTGTTGCCGATTTCCAGCCAGGCGAAGCCTTTCTCGCCGCGGGCCTGTTCGATCCACGCATTGACGCGGCAGAACGGCGTGTTGGTGCTGGTCTTTCCGCATCGGCCGGTATAGCCGCCGTCGGCGAGCCTGTCCATGTCGCCAGCGTAGACGGTCGGTGCGAACGCGACGCCCTTGGTGTAACGGGTGATGTCGTTAGGCGTGCGCGGTAGCAGCGAGGCACTGAACTTCAGTACCACCTGGTTCTGCATGCCCAAGTAGAGGGCCAGGTCGGCTGCACGCGACACCGCGTCCAGGGTCTTCAGGTCCAGCACCACGACCATGTGATTGGCGTAGTGGTGCACGGCATCCAACGCGTTGGCCAGCGGCAGCGGGCGGTAGTTGGTCTTGGCGAAGTCCTTGTCGCGCAGGAACGAATTGACCAGCTCGTGGCTGGTCATGGTGCGGATGTCCGGATTCCAGCCGTTGCCCGGCTGGAAGATGTTGAAGGCAGGCGAATGCGCGATCACGCGGCCGGCGTTCTGGTCGTGGAACAACCACGGCTGCCCGTCGGAGGACTGCTTGACGTCCAGTTCGATCGCTTCGATGTTGTTGTTATAGGTGTTGAGGATGGAGCAGGTGGAATTTTCCGGGCAGCCGTTGCCGACCAGGCCGCGATGCGCGATCACCGCGACGCTGGCGCGGCTGCCCTGGTAGGGGCTTTTCATGGTGTTGAGGATGTGCGCTGGATTCCAGTTCTCGGCCGCCGAGGCGAGGCCGGACAGCACGGTCAGCGAGGCGCAGGCCAGTACGAGCGATAAGGTCTTGAAGCGTTTCTTGGACGATTTCATATGTTTTCCCCCTTGGGATTGGATGGATGTCAGTGAAGCAGGCGCAACGACGCCAATGGCGGCCGACCGTGTTGGCTCGACCGTCGCGGCGAATCGCTCGGAACGACGGCTGCGCCATCCATTGGCGCGATCCGGCTGATGCCGACCGTCTGTGACTGGTGTGCTCGCGAAGCGTGGCGAGGATTAACGGCGCCGGCGGCTACCGATGTATGTCCGATGTGCGTAAGTAGCGTTGCAACATCAATGGTTCGTCGGTTTGGATCATGCTCACCCCCTGCGTGCGCAGCGCGCCCCAGACGCTGGCCGGATCGTGCAGCGCGCGCTGGTCGGTGTAGTTCGCCGATAGCCGCATCGGCCGGCCGCTGGCGATGTCGTTGGTCATCGTGTTGACGAACAGGCGCGCATGCGGCGCCAGTTCGCGTTGGGCGATGCCCAGCACCGCCGGATCGTCGAACATCAACTGCACCACCGCCGGACGCAGCGCGGCGGCGCAGCGAAGCGCCTGTTGCGGCGAAAGCGCGCTGTCGCGTTGCAGGTACAGCACCTGCAGCGCGATGCCGGCCGCGTGCGCGCGCTGCAGCGCGGCCTGTGGCACGTCCAGCGGGACGTTCAACAGCACGTCGCGCTGCGCACCGGCCGCCTCGACCACATCCATGACCTGGTCCAGCGCGGCGGCCTTGACGTCCAGGTTCACCAGCACCCGGCCGCGCGCCGCAGCCAGCGCCTGCGCCAGCGTCGGAGGGTGGCGCTCGGTCAGGGTGCTTCTGCGGCCACCGCCGCCGCTGCGCACGCGCAACGCGGCGATCTGCGCCGCGTCCAGCTCGGCCACCGCGCCATGTCCGTTGGTGGTGCGATCCACGCGTTCGTCGTGCATCAGCACCAGCGTGCCGTCGCGGGTGGTGCGCACGTCGACCTCGACCGTGTCCACGCCGCGTGCGATGCACGCGGCGATACCGTCGAGGGTGTTCTCCGAGGCGAACTTCCAGCATGCGCGGTGCGACACCACCAGCGCATCGCCGTGCGGATCGCGCAGGCGTTCCGGCAAGTCCGTCGCCGTCGCCGTCATCAGCGGCAGCCAGATCGCCATGCCCATCAGCAGTTTGCGGTAGCACATGCTCACCACCGCCAGGTCAGCGATGCGTTGTAGTTGCGGCCGAAGATCGGCCGCGCATAGATCGCCTCGGCGGTGCCTTGCCCGGACAGCGTGTCCACCCGCGCGTTGCCTTCGGTCAGGCCGGCGCTGTTGTCGACGTTGGCCGCATGCAGCTGCAGTTCCAGGTTGTCGTTGAGGCGGGCGAACAGGCCCAGGTCGTAGGTGGTGTAGGCCGGCAGCGCGGTGGCGTTGGTGTAGTCGACGTAGCGCTGGCCCATGCGGTAGGCAGTGGCGGACAGTTCGAGCGGACGCCCGGCGATGTCGAAGTACAGGGTCGGGCTGAGCGAGGCCATGAACTTGGGGATGCGCGAGATCTGCTTGCCGTCCAGGTCGCCGTAGCTGGCGCCGGTGGTGGCGTTGCTCAGGCTGCGGGTTTGCGGATCCTGCAGCGTGACCGAGCCGGTCATGCCGAAGTGCGCCGATGGACGCCAGGTGAACTCCGACTCCAGGCCGAACGTCTGGGTCTGGCCGACCAGGGCCAGGGTCTGCACCGCCCCGGCGTCGTCGAGCACGATCGCGCTGATCGACAGATCGTTGAAGCGGCTCCAGAAACCGACGGTGGAGAACGAGAAGGCATCGCCGAAGGCGCCGCGCAGCCCGGCTTCGGCCTGGTCGATGTCGGTGACCGCCGCGTTCTGCGTCTGGTAGACGTTCTGCAGCCGCGGCAGGCGCTGCGACGTGGTGTAGCGGGCGAAGGTCTGCAACTGCGGGGTCAGCGCGAACTCGGCGCCGAGCGTCCATTGCGTGGCATGGCGGCGATCCTCGCGCGCGCTGAACGCGCCGCTGAGGCCGCCCGCACTGTCGTCGGCCAGGGTGCCGGCATCGCCCAGGTTGCGCGTGGTGTTGGCGTACACGCCGCCGTCGGCGCTATAGCGGGTGTAGCGCACGCCGGCATCCACGCCGAAGCGGCCGAAGCGCACCGAATCCCACAGGTACGGCGACAGGTAGTTGCCGTTGGCGAAGCCGCGGGTGACGTCGTTGCCGTAGCGCACGAAGCCGTTCTGGGTGACCGAACCAACCACGTTGCCGGCCGTGTCGTAGGCCAGCACGTCCAGGCGCTGCGCATTGTTCTGCAGCGTGGTCAGTACGGTGTTCTGCAGGCGGTCCTGTGCGTATTCGAAGTGCTGCACGTTCACGCCGGCGGTGAGCGTGTGCTGGCCGAGCGCCGATGCGCCGAATGCCTTGCTCAGGCGTAGGTCGTCGGACAGCGTGCGCAGGTGGGTACGTGCGTTCCACAGGCCGCTTTCCAGCACCAGGCCGTCGGCGCCGGCCGGATCGTAGACGGCGCCGTCGTTGCTGGTGACGTAGCCGACGCGGGCCACGCGGTTGCCGAAGCCGGTGCGCGCGCGGCCGCGCTGGGTGGACAGGTAGGCGGCGGCGTCGGACGGCGCGGCGCCGGAGAACAGCGCGGAGTAGTCCACCTCCGCATCGACGAAGCGCATGCGGTTGTTCAGGGTCAGGCCGTCGTCCAGGTTCCACTCCACGTGGGTGCCGAGTTGTTTGACCTTGTTGTGGATGCCGTCGGCCAGATCCAGGTTGCGGGACAGCAGGCGGTTGCCGTCGAAGGTCGGCACCGTGGTCCGGCGCAGGTCGTTGGACAGCAGGGTGCCGTCCAGCGGGTCGAGCAGCGCCGACAGCGACTGCGACGGGTTGCGCGGATCGTCCAGTGGGATCGGGTTGTAGAACGCGGTGCGGTCGTCGAGGTACTTGGCGTCCACGTCGAGGATCGCATCGCCCATCAGGAAGGTCAGGTTGCCGCGCAACTGGCCGCCCTTGTCGGCGGTGTAGCCGGTCTCGCGCAGGCCGTCGTCGCTGCGGTGGTAGCCGCCGATGCTGTACAGCACGTTCTCGCTCAGCGGGCCGGAACTGTAGGCGTCCTCGCGGCGCAGGCCGTCGCTGCCGACGGTCATGCGCACCGCGCCCTCGGGCGTGGCGGTGCCGTGGCGGGTGATGGCGTTGACCGTGCCGCCCGGCGCGTTGGTCGCGAACAGCGGCGAAGTGCCGCCGCGCACCACTTCCAGGCGCTCGGTCATCATGTCCAGCGAGAACAGCGTATCGACGTTGAAGAAGCTTTCCTGCGGCTCGTCGAACAGGGTCATGCCGTCTTCCTGGTACTGCACGTAGTACCAGCCGCCGGCAGGCAGGCCGCGCACGTACAGGTTCTGGCCGCCGCCCTGGCCGCCGGAGGGTTCTGCCGAGAAGCCGGGTACGGCGCGCAGCATGTCCACGCTGCTGCTCGGCGCCGCGCGATCCAGGCGTTGCTTCGACACCACGCTGATCGCGAACGGCGCGTCCTTCTGCGACTGGCCCTGCGGGGTGCCGGTGACGACGATCTGATCCAGGGTGGTGGTGGCGTCGGCAGCGGCGGGGGCCTGTGGCGGCTCCTGGGCGTTGGCTGCGCTGGCGGCAAGAACGGAAGACAGCGCCAGCGCGAGCAGGCTCTGGTGTGGATGGCTGGTACGCATGGAACTCCCCCATTTAAAGTATGTGGGGGTAATACTATTTATCATGTATGAAGCTTATGTGTCCACATGCTAGCGTTGCGCCACATCCACTCCTGGTCCGCGCCGTCCCATGCTCCATGCCGATTTCCCGCCGCGCGTCAGCGCCGGCGGCCGCCAGTTGCTCGACCGTGTGTTCAAGGCAGGAGTGCAGACCCAGGCGGTGCTGAGTCGCGAGCTGGGCCTGTCGCAGCCCACGGTCGCGCGCCTGCTGCAGGGCTTCGTGCAGGACAGGATGGTGCAGCTCAGCGCGCGTGCCGCCGGGGGGCGCGGCAACCCCAGCGTCGATGTGCGCCTGGCGCCGGACTACGCCTACGCGTTCGGCATCGGCCTGATGGGCGACGTGGTGGCGCTGGCCCTGGTCGATTTCGCCGGCGCGGTGCGCGGCCAGCGCCGCCTCGGCCTGACCGACATGCGCCGCGCGCCGGTGCTGGCGCAGCTGCTGCGGTTCCGCGGGGAACTGCTCGCCGAAACCGGCGTGGATCCGGCGCGGGTGGTCGGTGCGGGCATGGCGATCTCGGCCTTCTTCACCGGGCAGGGCCAGCAGATGGCCGGGCCGCCGGCGCTGGAGGACTGGACCCAGGTCGAGCTGGGGCCGATCCTGGAAGACGCGCTGGGCTGCCCGGTCACGGTGGAGAACGACGGCGCGGCGGCGGCGGTGGCCGAGAGCCTGTACGGGGTCGGCCGCGACTGCCGCGACTTCGCCTATCTGCACCTGACCAACGGCTTCGGCGGCGGCATCATCGCCGACGGCCGGCTGTTCCGCGGCCATCGCGGCAACGCCGGCGAATTCGGCGGCATCTGGACCGTCGCCGGCATGGCCTATCCGAACCTGGACGCCTTGTTGTCCCTGGCGCGCGCGGCCGGGCAGGACTACGCCGGCGTCGAGCAGATGCTGGGCGACATCGGCCCGCACAGCCCGGGGGTGGACGCCTGGCTGGCGCTGGCCGAAGCGCCGTTCTCGCAGCTGTGCGCCTACCTGGCCTACACCCTGGATCCGCAGGCGATCGTCATCGGCGGGCGCATGCCGGCACTGATCGCCGAGCGCCTGATCGAACGCATCCGTATTCCGCGCGCACCCAACCGGCATGGGCTGGCGCCGCCGCTGCCGGAACTGCGCATCGCCGGTACCGTCGGCGACGCGGTGACTCTGGGCGCGGCGCTCATTCCATTGCAGCGAGCCTTCTTCGCCTGAGCGGGCGGCGCGCGGACAGCAGCGCCAGCAGCAGGCACAGCGCGCCGCAGGCCAGCGGACCGGCGGCCATCGCCCAGCGCAGCAGCTGGCAATGGCCGTCGCGGTAGTCCACCGCGCCCAGCAACAGCCCGATCACGGCGATGCCGGCGGCCAGCGCCACCTGCGCGCTGGCGACCAAGGCGGCGAAGCACAGCGCGTGCTGGGCGACCGCGCGCCGGGCGGTCAACTGCGCGTGCCAGGCCCAGACCAACTGGCCGCCGCTGCCGCCGATCGCGCCGATGCAGGCGGCGGCGAGCAGGCTCAGCCGCGGCATCGCCGGCAGCGCCAGCGCGAACAGTGGCGCGCTCAGCAGCAGCGCAGCGCCGAGCCAGGCCAGCCGTCGCTGCGGCGGATGCTGCCGGCCCAACCGCGCCGCCAGCGGTTGCACCAGCACCGAGCCCAGCGCATAGGCGATCAGCACCGCGCTGCCCCAGCCTGGCGACAGCAGGCCGTAGGCGGCCACGTACGGCGCCAGTTTGGTGAAGGCGGGCAGGGTCAGCGATATCGCGGCGATCAGCAGCAGCGGCTGCCAGGGAATCGCGCGCCAGCACGGTGCCGGCTCGGTGCGCCGCGGCGCGTCGGGAGTGGTACGCGGACGCGGTGCCGCATCGCGCAGCAGCGCGCGGCGCAGCTGCCATGCGCACACCACAGCCAGTGCGGCCAACAGGGCGCTGGCCTGCAATGCGAAGGCCGCGCCGTCGGCGCCGCGCGCCAGCATCGCGCCAACCATCGCGCTGATCAGCAGCGCTGCGATGCCGCTGCCGGCCAGACGCAATGCGCTGGCGCCGTCGTAGCCGCGCCATGGCCAGTGCACCATGCTCAGCAAGGTGTTCTGCGCCACGTCGCAGACGGCATAGGCGATGCGGAACAGCAGGCTGAGCACCAGCACGTAGCCCAACCGCAGCGGCGCCGGCAGCAGCGGCGCGGCGAACACCAGCAGCAGCGCCAGCGCCGCCGCGCTCAGGCCGAGCCATTGCAGGCGTCCGATACGGGTCACCTCGCACAATCGCCGGCGCAGGCTGAAACCGGCGCCCAGACCGATCGCTGCGCTGACCAGCAGGCCCAGCGCCAGCACCAGCCCGGCGGCGGCCGCAGCCAGTCCGGCGTGTTCGGTCAACGAATAGATCAGCAGCAGTTCGCTGGCGTACCACAGCAGGCTCTTGCCGAAATGCGCGCAGGCATACGCCGCCAGCGCCGCGTGCTGCAATGCGGGCAGCGCGGGCAGCGCGGGCAGCGCGGGCAATGCGGGCAATGCGGGCGAGGCTGGCAGGGTCCGGTGCATCTGACGCCTTATAGCGGCGCGATGCGACAGCACCAAGTCCAGGTGTGCAGACCGGTGCCTGCTAGGATCGGCGGCAGCGGCCCGAGCCATCCGAGGAGGTGTCCATGTCTCTGCGCATCCCGTTGCTGTTCGCGCTGTGCCTGGCGGCTTGCGGCGCGACGCCTGTGCTGGCGGCGCCTGCGCAGCCATCGAACGCCGATGTCCATCAGCTATCCGCGGCGCACTTGCTGCAACTGCTCAAGGGCGATCCGGATGCCGTTGCCGGGCTGCAACCACAACGGGCCGAACGCCGTCGCCAGCAGGCCAGCGAAGCGGCGACGTTCTACATCGCCGGCGTCGCCGATGGCGCCGAAGGCGTGCAGTGGTGCGCCGGCGGCGGCGTGCTGCGGCACGAACTGGCCGATCGCGTGTACACCGCGCTCAGCGCGTTGCCGCCGGCCCCATTGCAGCAGCGTGCCTCGATCGCGGTGATCCAGGCGTTGCGCGCGTCCTTTCCCTGCTCCAGGTAGGCGCGCCTACAACTGCGCCGCCAGGCGGCTGCCCTGCGCGATGGCGCGCTTGGCATCCAGTTCCGCGGCGACATCGGCGCCGCCGATCAGGTGCGGCTTGCGACCGGCCGCCTGCAGCGCAGCGTGCAGGTCGCGGCGCGGTTCCTGGCCGGCGCAGACCACCACGGTGCCGACCGGCAGCAACTGCTCGGCGCCGTCCACCCGGATGCGCAGGCCGGCGTCGTCCATGCCCAGGTACTCGACCCCGCCGAGCATGGTCACGCCCTTGGCCTTCAGCGTGGCGCGGTGGATCCAGCCGGTGGTCTTGCCCAGGCGCGCGCCGGGACGACCGGCACTGCGCTGCAACAGCCACACCTTGCGCGCCGGCGCTTCCGGCTGCGGCTTGCGCAATGCGCCGCGCGCCTCGAACTGCGGATCCACGCCCCATTCGGCCATCCACCGCGCCGGGTCCAGCGCGGTCGAGACGCCGGCGTGCACCAGGAACTCGCCGACGTCGAAGCCGATGCCGCCGGCGCCGATGATCGCGACCTTGTCCGCCGCCTGCACCCGGCCCTGCAACACATCGAGATAGCTGACCACGTTGGGGTGATCGGCGCCGGGGAAATCCACCGCGCGCGGCACGATGCCGGTGGCCAGCACCACCTCGTCGAAACCGGCCAGCAGCGCCGCATCGGCGGTGGTGTGCAGGCGCAGGTCCACGCCGGTGGCCTCGAGCTGGTGGCGGAAATAGCGCAACGTCTCGTGGAATTCTTCCTTGCCGGGAATGCGCTTGGCCACGTTGAACTGGCCGCCGATCTCCGCGGCGCTGTCGAACAGGGTGACGCGGTGGCCGCGTTCGGCGGCGACCGTGGTGCAGGCCAGTCCGGCCGGGCCGGCGCCGACCACGGCGATGCGCTTGGGCGCGGTCGTGGGCAGGTAGTTCAGTTCGGTCTCGGCCGCGGCGCGCGGATTGACCAGGCAACTGGCGGTCTTGTTCTCGAACACATGGTCCAGGCACGCCTGGTTGCAGGCGATGCAGGTGTTGATCGCCTGCGCCTGGCCGCGCCGCGCCTTGTTCGGCCATTGCGGATCGGCCAGCAGCGGCCGCGCCAGCGACACCATGTCGGCGCCGCCGCCGGCGAGGATGCGCTCGGCCACGTCGGGCATGTTGATGCGGTTTGTGGCGATCAGCGGCACCCGCACGTGCGGCTTGAGCTTGGCGGTGACGCCGGCGAACGCGGCGCGCGGCACCGAGGTGGCGATGGTCGGCACGCGCGCCTCGTGCCAGCCGATGCCGGAGTTGATCAACGTCGCGCCAGCGGCTTCGATCGCCTGCGCCTGCGCCACGATCTCCTGCCAGTCGCTGCCGTCCTCGACCAGGTCCACCAGCGATAGCCGGTAGATGATGATGAAGTCCGGCCCGCAGGCCGCGCGGATCTGGCGCACGATCTCCACCGCGAAGCGCATGCGCCTGGTCGCGTCGCCGCCCCAGGCATCGTCGCGGCGATTGCTGCGCGGGGCCACGAACGCGTTGATCAGATAGCCTTCCGAACCCATCACTTCCACGCCGTCGTAGCCGGCCTCGCGCGCCAGCCGCGCGGCGCGCGCATAGGCGCCGATCTGGCGTTCGACCCCGCGTGCGGACAGCGCGCGCGGCGTGAACGGGTTGATCGGCGCCTTCAGTTTCGATGGCGCCACCGACAGCGGGTGGTAGGCGTAGCGCCCGGCATGCAGCAGCTGCAGGCAGATCTTGGCGCCGTGCGCATGCACCGCGGCGGTTACCTGCCGGTGCGGGCGCACTTCCCACGGCCACGACAGCTTGCCGCCGAACGGCTTCAGCCAGCCCACCACGTTCGGCGCGAAGCCGCCGGTGACGATCAATCCGGCGCCGCCGGCGGCGCGCTCGGCGAAATACGCGGCCAGCTTGGGGAAGTCGCGCGCGCGATCCTCCAGGCCGGTGTGCATCGAACCCATCAGCACCCGGTTGCGCAGCTGGGTGAAGCCCAGGTCGAGCGGGGCTAACAGGTGCGGGTAAGCGGCGGGGGACGGGTCGGGCTGGCCGGAGGCGGGCGACATGGCTTGGATACGCTGGCGTACGGAAGCGCGCAGGGTGACGCGAAATCCGGGCTACGGCAAGAGGGGCGTTGCCTTACCGTTGCCGTTGCTTTGGTTCTGGCGCTGGGCTTTTGGCTTTTGAAGCCTTGAAGCTTTGAAGCAAGAGCAAGAGCAAGAGCTTCCGCTGGCGCGGGTCACTTTTCTTTGCTTGTGCAAAGAAAAGTAACCAAAAGAAAGCACACCCCGCAGTGCGCCCTCCGCGCTACGCGCTCCGGGTCCGCAGCCCCGGCAGGCATTTTTCGATGGCACATCCCTGTGCCAGCGAAAAACGGCGCGCATCCTGCGCGCCGCCCTTCGGGTATTCGCCCGCCGGGTCTGCCGCGCTGAGGGGACCCGGTAGATCAAAAGCAAAGGCGACAGCAGCAGCAAAAGCAACAGCAACAGCAACAGCAACAGTGGAACTGGCGCGCGGTTTGTGGGATGGCCAATGACCGCCGCGCGCGTAAAGCGGGGCGATCTCGCGCGCGTGTCCCGATCGAACTGCGCTTGCCGCTCAGCCCCAGCCAACCAGCGCCAGCTTGCCGATGGTGCTGCCCGATTCCAGGCGCCGGTGCGCTTGGCGCAGGTTGGCCGCGTCGATCGGCGCCAGCGTCTCGGTCAGGGTGGTGCGCAACGCGCCGGCGTCGATCAGGCTGGCGGTGCGCGCCAGGATGCGGTGCTGCTCGATCATGTCGGCGGTCTTGAAGCGCGCCCGCGCGAACATCATTTCCCAGTGGATGCCGATGCACTTGGCCTTGTACGGATCGCCGATGCGCAGCGCGCCGGACGGTTCCACGATCAGGCCGACATGGCCCTGCGGCGCGATCAGCTCGCCCAGCGCATCCCAGTAGCGGTCGGTGTCGGCCAGGTTCAGCGCCGCATCCACCTGTTCGATGCCCAGCGCCTGCAATTGCGGCGCCAGCGGTTGGCGATGGTCGATCACGTGCTGCGCGCCCAGCTGCAGGCACCAGTCGCGGGTCTGCGGGCGCGAGGCGGTGGCGATGACCTCGAAGCCGGCGTGCCGCGCCAGCTGGATCGCGATCGAGCCGACGCCGCCGGCACCGCCGATCACCAACAGCCGGCGGCCGCGGTTGCGCGCGTCGTCGAAGTCGAACGGCATGCGCTGGAACAGCAGTTCCCAGGCGGTCAGCGTGGTCAGCGGCAGCGCTGCGGCCTGCGCGAAATCCAGCGTTGCCGGCTTGCGCGCGACGATGCGCGCGTCGACCAGCTGGTACTGCGCATTGCTGCCGGAACGGGTGATGTCGCCAGCGTAATAGACCTCGTCGCCGGGTTCGAACCCGGCGACATCGGCGCCGACCGCCTCGACCACGCCGGCCGCGTCGTAGCCCAGCACCTTCGGCTGCGCTTCCACCTGCGGCTTGGGCGCGCGCACCTTGGTATCGACCGGATTGACCGAGACCGCCTCCACCCGCACGAGCAGGTCGAAGCCGGTGGCCGCGGGCGGGGTGGGCAGCTCTGTATCGAACAGCGACTGCGGATCGTCGATCGGCAGGTAGCGGGTCAGGGCGACGGCTTTCATGGGGGTCTCCAGGAATGGGGAAGCGGGTGCTGCGGCGCGCGGCGGATTCGGCTCAGACCGGCCGCGGATTGCGCTCGGCGAAACCGCGCTGATGCCAGTACGGATACGGCGGCACCACGGCGCTGGCCGCGTCCAGCCGCTGCACCTGCGCGGCGTCGAGATTCCAGCCGACCGCGCCCAGGTTTTGCCGCAACTGCTCCTCGTTGCGTGCGCCGATGATCACGCTGCTCACCGTGGGCCGCTGCAGCAGCCAGTTCAGCGCGATCTGCGGCACGCTCTTGCCGGTTTCGGCAGCGATCGCCTCGAGCGCGTCGATCACCCGGTACAGGCGTTCGTCCTCCACCGGCGGGCCGGCTTCTGTGACCTTCTTGTCGTGCAGGCGGCTGCTCGGCGGCAACGGCTGGCCGCGGCGGAGCTTGCCGGTCAGCCGGCCCCAGCCCAGCGGACTCCACACCACCGCGCCGACGCCCTGGTCCAGCCCCAGCGGCATCAGTTCTTCCTCGTAGTCGCGGCCGATCAGCGAGTAGTAGGTCTGGTTGGCGACGTAGCGCGACCAGCCATGGCGGTCGGCCACCGCCAGCGACTTCATCAGGTGCCAGCCGGAGAAATTGGACACGCCCAGATAGCGGATCTTGCCGGCGCGGACCAGGTCGTGGAGCGTGGACAGGGTTTCTTCCACCGGCGTCTTCGCGTCGAAGCCGTGCAACTGGAACAGGTCGATGTAGTCGGTGTCCAGGCGCTTGAGCGCGGCATCGACCGCGCGCAGCAAGTGGAAGCGCGAGGAGCCGACGCTGTTCGGATCGTCCGGGTCGAAGCGGAAGGTGGCCTTGGTCGAGATCAGCACTTGGTCGCGGCGGCCCTTGATCGCCGCGCCCAGTACCGATTCGGCGGCGCCGCCGGAGTAGATGTCCGCACTGTCGAACAGGTTGACCCCGGCCTCCAGGCAGATATCGATCAGGCGCCGTGCATGGTCCACGTCCGAATTGCCCCAGGCGGCGAAGAAGGCGTTCGAGCCGGCGAAAGTGCCGGTGCCGAAGCTGAGCACGGGGACCTTGAAGCCGGAGGCGCCGAGATGACGGTATTCCATGGTGGAGATTCCTTTGCGGGGGAACGGAAGGGAGGGGCGATCAGCGTGGCGAAGCAGCGGCGCGATGCGGGTCGGTCGCGTCGCCGAGCACGCGCGCGGCGGCCTCGGCCATGGCGGCATAACCGGCATCGCCGGGGTGCAGGTGATCGCCGGAATCGAACGCGGGCAGCATGCGGGTGGGGTGCGCGGGGTCGCGGAGCAGGGCGTCGAAATCGATGATCGCATCGAAACCGTTGCCGTCGCGTATCCATGCATTGACCTGCTGGCGCACGCGCTCCTTGTCCGCGCTGTAGTAGCCGCGGATCGGCGTGTCCGGCAATGCGCCCTCGAACGGGGTCAGCGTGGCGCCGATCACGCGCAGACCGCGCGCCTGCGCACGCTGCAGCAGTTGCCGGTAGCCGGCGATCAGCTCCTGCGCGGAGACTGGCGCATCGTCCGGCGCGAACGGCGTGGCGTACCAGCTGATGTCGTTGATGCCGATCAGCAGCACCAGGGTGTGCACGCCCGGTTGCGCCAGCACGTCGCGATCCAGCCGCGCCAGCGCATTGCGGCCCATGCGGTCGCGCAGCACGCGGCCGCCGGAGATGCCGGCGTTGAGCACCGCCACCCGCCGCGGCGCCAGCCGTGTGGCCAACTGGTCCGGCCAGCGCCGGTCGCTGCCCGGGGTGGACGCGGCGCCGTCGGTGATCGAATCGCCCAGCGCCACCACCGCGCCGGCGGCGTCGGCGCGGCGCACCTGGATGCCGCTGACGAACAGCCGCACCGGCAGCGCCGTGGCATCGTCCAGCGCCGCATCCGCGGTGCGATCGCCTGCGGCCAGCCAGGCGCTGTGCAGGCCTTCCCAATGGAAGGTGGACGGCGCGGTCGGCTGCGGCAGATACAGGCTGACGCTGAGCCGGGCCAGGTCCGGCACGCTCAGTGCGACCGGATCGCTGAGCACCGGCGCGCCGGGCGGGATGGTCACCGCGCGCTGCCCGCCGAAGCGCAGTTCGCGATCCGAGCCGGGCACGAGCGCCGCGCCGTCGCCGGCCAGCGCCAGGTGCGCGGCGCCGATCTGCAGCGGCGCGCGGCCGTAGGCGTTGGACAGTTCCACCCGCACCGTCTCGCCGCCCAGGCTGATCCGCGCCACCTGGCGCACGGTCTGCTGCCACAGGTTGAACGGCGTCTGGGTCGGGAACGGGAAGTCGGCGGCCCACAGCGGCTGCGGACTCGCCTGCCAGGTCGCGACCCAGTCGCGTTCGGCGGCGCCGGCCGGCAACGCGAGCGCGCCGAGCAAGGCGCCGGTCAGGGCTGCCTGCTGCAGGCCCCGGCTCATGCCGCGCCGCACGCAGCGCAGGCCGCCGCCGGCGCCGGTGCGGATGCGGGCGACAGCCGCAGCGCCAGCAGCGCCACCGCCAGGCCGGCCGCTGTGACCAGCGCCGCAGCCCAGGGCAACTGCGCCAGGCTGCCGCCATGGCCGATCACCAGCCCGCCAAGCGAGGCGCCCAGCGCATTGCCCAGGTTGAACGCGCCGATGTTCAGGCTCGACGCCAGATGCCGCCCGGCGTCGCCGGCCTTGCCCAGCACCCACAGCTGCAGCGGCGCCACCGTGGCGAACGCGGCCACCCCGAGCAGGCCGACCCCCAGCGTCATCGCCGGCGCCGAGTGCAGCGCGAAGGCCAGCGCCGCCAGCACCAGCGCCAACAGGCCCAGGGTCAGCGGCAAGGCCTGTCGCGGATGGCGGTCGGCCAGGCGTCCGCCGAGCACGTTGCCGACGATCATGCCCACCCCGAACACCAGCAGCAGCGGCGACACCGCGCTGTCGGCCAGGCCGGTGACCCGGGTCAGGATCGGCTGGATGTAGGTGTAGACGGTGAACACGCCGGCATAGCCGAGCACGGTCGTCGCCAGTCCCAGCAGCACCGGCGCGCGGCCGACCGCGTGCAGTTCGGCGCGCAGCGGCGGCGCGGGCGTGGCGTCGTCGCTGGCCGGGACCAGCGCGGCGATCACCACGGTGGCCAGCAGGCCGATCGCGGCCACCGCCCAGAACGTCGCGCGCCAGCCGAACTGCAGGCCCAGCCAGGCGCCGGCCGGCACCCCCAGCAGGGTGGCGACGGTGAGCCCGGTGAACATGGTCGCGATCGCCGAGGCCTTGCGCTGCGGCGCCACCAGGCCGGTGGCGACCACCGCGCCGACGCCGAAGAAGGTCCCGTGCGCCAGCGAGGTGACCACCCGTGCCGCCATCAGCGTGGCGTAGTCCGGCGCCAGCGCGCAGGCCAGGTTGCCGGCGGTGAACACCAGCATCAGCGCCACCAGCACCCGCTTGCGCGGCCAGCGCCGGCTGGCCACGGTCAGCAGCGGCGCGCCGACGAACACGCCCAGCGCATAGCCGGAGATCAGCAGCCCGGCGGCCGGGACGCTGACCTGCAGGTCGGCCGCGACCTGCAGCAGCAGGCCCATGATCACGAACTCGGTGGTGCCGATGCCGAACGCGCCGGCGGTCAGCGCGAACAGGGCGAGCGGCAGCCGCGGCGCTGGCGCGACGGCGGGCGAAGGCGCTGGGGACGGGGCATGGCGGATTCCGGAAGGCGGGACGAGCACAGCCTATGAACCCGCTTTATCAGCAGAAACTGGCAAGATGTTGAGAGACTTTCAATGGAGTCGATAAAATGGACCGGATCGGCGACATTGCGCTGTTCCTGCGCGTGCTCGACCTAGGCTCGATCAGCGCCGCGGCGCGCAGCCTGGACCTGTCGGTGGCGGTCGCCAGCCAGCGGCTGCAGCGGCTCGAGCGCGATCTCGGCGTGCGCCTGCTGCACCGGACCACCCGGCGCCTGCATCCCACGCCCGAAGGCCTGCACCTGGCCGAACAGGGCCGTGCGCTGGTCGAGGACCTGGAGTCGCTGGCCGGCGGCCTGCGCGAAGCCGGCCGCAGTGCCGCCGGCACCTTGCGGGTGACCCTGTCGGCCTCGTTCGGGCGCCAGTACGTGTCGCCGCTGCTGCCGCAGTTCATGGCCCTGTATCCGCAGATGCGGCTGAGCGTGCACCTGAGCGACAACGTGGTGGATCTGGTCAGCGAGGGCTTCGACCTGGCGATCCGCATCGGCGCGCTGCGCGATTCCAGCCTGGTGGCGCGGCGCCTGGCCAGCAACCGCCGGGTGCTGTGCGCCGCTCCCGACTACCTGCGCCGCCACGGCGAACCGGCCACCCCGGCGGACCTGGCCGCGCACGCCTGCCTGCTGCTGACCGGCGCCGAAGGCCGCCAGGACACCTGGCACCTGCACGGCGCCGAGGGCGAGGTGGCGGTCAAGGTCGGCGGGCCGCTGGAATCCAACTTCGGCGAAGTGCTGCGCGATGCGGTGTTGAATGGCCAGGGGATCGCCCTGCATTCGGTATGGCATGTAGCGGAGGATCTGCGCAGCGGACGCCTGCGGCAGGTGCTGCCGCAGTACACGCTCGCCGAGACCGGCATCTACGCGGTGATGCCGCAGCGCCGGCTGGTGCCGCCGCGGGTGCGCGCCTTCGTCGAGTTCATGCAGGTTCAGTTCGCCGATCCGCCGCCCTGGGAGCGTCTGCAGTGAGAATCCCGCGCCATCTGGGCATCTGTCTACAAGCGCGCACGGCTTGTGCACCTCGCATTGCATCATTTCATGAAGCTGTATAGGGTGTGTCCACGACCATCGAGGGGCTGGTCGTGGGTTTCACATGTTACGCGCCCGTTAACGCCGTCTTCACCATGCCGAGCATAATGTGCGCGGCGATGGCGTGCGGAACGGCCGTCTGGATGTGACGAGACATCTGTACTGAACCATGCCCTATCGGTTTTTATATCCCCGAAACAAGGAGCTGTATTAATGAACAAGAAAATTCTCACCGCCGCGTTGCTGGGCGGTCTGGCCGTCGCCCAGGCAGCGTCCGCACAGGAATTCGACGACCGCTGGTACCTGACCGGTTCGGCCGGTTTCAACTTCCAGGACAACGACCGTCTGACCAACGACGCCCCGTTCGTCACCCTGGGTCTGGGCAAGTTCGTCAGCCCGAACTGGTCGATCGACGGTGAACTGAACTATCAGAACCCGAACTTCGACGCCAACCAGGACCTGAACTGGAGCCAGTACGGCATCTCGTTCGACCTGCGTCGCCACTTCATCCAGGAAGGCCGTGGCTGGAACCCGTACCTGCTGTTCGGTCTGGGCTATCAGCGTTCGGAAGAAGAGTTCGACACCGGCGGCGCCGTGTCCCCGGGCCAGCGCAAGGACGGCAACTTTGCCGCCAAGGCCGGCGTCGGTCTGCAGACCACCTTCGACAAGCGCGTTGCCGTGCGTGCCGAAGTGGCCTACCGCGCTGACTTCGACGACCAGAGCGTTGCTGCTCCGTCGCAGAACTGGTTCGGCGACGTGCTGGCTTCGGTCGGCGTCGTGATCCCGCTCGGCCCGCCGCCGGCTGCCCCGGTTGCCGCCCCGGCTCCGACCGCTGCCCCGAGCTGCGCGGACCTGGACGACGACGGTGACGGCGTCAACAACTGCGACGACAAGTGCCCGACCTCGCAGCCTGGCCAGACCATCGGTCCGGACGGTTGCCCGGTGCCGGTGTCGATCGACCTGAAGGGCGTCAACTTCGACTTCAACAAGTCGACCCTGCGTCCGGACGCGATCGCGATTCTGAGCGAAGCCACCGAGATCCTGAAGCGTTACCCCGACCTGAAGGTCGAGGTTGCCGGTCACACCGACTCGAAGGGTACCGACGCTTACAACCAGAAGCTGTCCGAGCGTCGTGCGACCACCGTGTATGACTACCTGACCAAGAACGGCGTGGACGCTTCGCGTCTGGTCGGTCCGATCGGTTACGGCGAGAGCCGCCCGATTGCGCCGAACACCAACCCGGATGGTTCGGACAACCCGGAAGGCCGTGCGAAGAACCGTCGTACCGAGCTGAACGTCCAGAACTGATCGGACGCTTCATGCTTCAAGCAAAGCCCGGCCTCGCGCCGGGCTTTGTTTTTGTGCGCCTGGAAAGCATTGCGCGCTTCTGTAGGAGCGGCTTCAGCCGCGACAGGTCCTCTCCGGCAAGGCCAATGTCGCGGCTGAAGCCGCTCCTACAGGGGGCGGCAAAAGCTCTTTGCCAAGCTGAACTTTTTCAGCCTTCCCAATTATTTAGCGCATGCAGTGCCGGTATTGATTGAAACTGCGCCTGGCCCTGCCTACACTCGCGGCGTCGTCTCGCCTGAATGGAAAAAAACCGATGCTGCGTATCGTTATGGCCGGCTTGCTTGGTCTTGCCTTGATTCCTGCCGCCCATGCCGCACCGGATTGCTCCGGCGATGTGCTGCCCAAGCCGCTGCCGCTGCCGGCCACGGTCGGTGCGCCGATCGCCTCGGAGCTGTCCACGCGCAACCTGCAACTGGGCATGCCCAGCGGCGTGCTGGCGCAGTCCTACAGCAGCGACCAGTCGCTGGACCGGGTGCTGCTGCGGCTGCGCGCCGAGGGCTGCCAGAGCCTGGCCAACGCGATGCCGGGCGGTGCTGCGGTGAAGCCGAACGATCCGGCCGCCTACAAGCCGACCACCGCATTCGACAACACCCCGTGGCGCTTCGACATGAGCCAGAACGGCAAGCGCATGACCGCCGAAGAGTTCGACGCCTGGATGAAGGCGCGCGGCGTGCGTGTGGTCAAGGCGCGTCCAGTGCCCGCCGCAGTGCCCGCCGCCGCAACGGCGCCCGACGCGGCCGCGCCGGTCGACAAGCAGTAGGCGCTGCGCGCGGTCGCAAGCGCGACCGCGCCTGCGTAGCGAAGCGCGATCGGTGAAACCTCCTTCGCGTTCCCGCCGCCCCGTATCGCGCACCTCGGTGCCAGCGGCCAATGCTGGGCGATCGCCGCGCGCCACGGCGTCCGGCGAAGCCCGCCACGGCCTGGCGCGCACCCTGTCCAAGCTCGGCCTGTGCTCGCGCACCGAGGCCGCACGCTGGATCGCCGCCGGCCGCGTCGCGGTCGATGGCCGCACCGTCACCGATCCCGAATTCCCGATCCTGCGCGGCCACCACCGCCTGGCCCTGGATGGCGTGGCGCTGGCCGCCACGCAGCGCCTGTACCTGATGCTCAACAAGCCGCGCGGCCTGGTCACCACTGCGCAGGACGAGCGTGGCCGCGACACCGTCTACCGTTGTTTCGACGGCGCCGGCTTGCCGTGGCTGGCCCCGGTCGGGCGCCTGGACAAGGCCAGCGAGGGCTTGCTGCTGTTCTGCAACGACCCGCAATGGGCGGCGCGGATCGCCGACCCGGCCAGCGGCCCGGACAAGACCTATCACGTGCAGGTCGATGCGCTGCCGGATGCGGCGCTGCTGGCGCGCATGTGCGCCGGCGTGGTCGCCGACGGTGAGACGCTGCGCGCCAAGCAGGTGCGGCTGTTGCGGCAAGGCGACAAGCATGCCTGGCTGGAAGTGGTGCTGGACGAGGGCCGCAACCGGCAGATCCGGCGCCTGCTGGCCGAACTCGACCTGGGCGTGCTGCGCCTGGTGCGGGTGGCGATCGGCGGGCTGGCGCTGGGCGAACTGGGCAAGGGCGCGTGGCGTGAGTTGAGTTTGGCGGAGGTGGAGGGATTAGTTGGTCGGGACTCGGGACCGGGGACTCGGGACTCGTAAAGGCGCTGGCTCGGCCCTGTACGCGTGGCGCACTGTTCATGCCGATCCCGCGCGAGAATTCAAAAAAACTTGACACGGAAGCGGCGCTAAAGATTCTGCCCTGGAGTCCCGAGTCCCGAGTCCCGAGTCCCGAGTCCCGAGTCCCGAGTCCTTACCCAATCACTCCCAACTCGCGCCCGATCCGCACGAACGCGTCGATCGCCCGGTCCAGCTGTTCGCGGGTATGCGCGGCGCTGATCTGGGTACGGATCCGCGCCTGGCCCTTGGGTACCACCGGGAAGAAGAAGCCGATCGCGTAGATGCCTTCCTCCAGCAGCCGTTCGGCGAAGCGCTGCGCCAGCGGCGCGTCGTACAGCATCACCGGGCAGATCGGGTGGGTGCCGGGCTTGATGTCGAAGCCGGCCGCGGCCATGCGCTCGCGGAAGTGGCCGGTGTTCTCGACCAGTTGCGCGCGCAGCTCGTCGGCCGCGTCCAGCATCGCGAAGGCCTTGATCCCGGCGGCGACCACGTGCGGCGGCAGCGAGTTGGAGAACAGGTAGGGACGCGAGCGCTGGCGCAACAGTTCGATCACCTCGCGCCGGCCGGTGGTGAAGCCGCCCAGCGCGCCGCCCATGGCCTTGCCCAGGGTGCCGGTGAAGATGTCGATCCGGTCCATCACGCCCTTGACCTCGGCCGAGCCGCGCCCGCTGGCGCCGAGGAAGCCGGTGGCGTGGCACTCGTCGATATGCACCAGCGCGTTGTACTTGCGCGCCAGCGCGGTGATCTGGTCGAGCGGGGCGATGAAGCCGTCCATCGAGAACACGCCGTCGCTGGTGATCAGCTTGGTCTTGCAGCCGGCCGCGTCGGCGGCCTGTAGCTGCGCTTCCAGGTCGGCCATGTCGCAGTTGGCGTAGCGGAAGCGCTTGGCCTTGCACAGGCGCACGCCGTCGATGATCGAGGCGTGGTTGAGCGCGTCGGAGATGATCGCGTCGGCTTCGCCGAGCAACGGCTCGAACAGGCCGCCGTTGGCGTCGAAGCAGGCGGCGTAGAGAATGGTGTCCTCGGTGCCGAAGAACTCGGCGATGCGTGCTTCCAGCTGCTTGTGCAGGTCCTGGGTGCCGCAGATGAAGCGTACCGAGGCCATGCCGAAGCCATGGCTGTCCAGCGCGTCCTTGGCCGCGGCGATCAGCGCCGGGTGGTCGGCCAGGCCCAGGTAGTTGTTGGCGCAGAAGTTCAGCACGCGGCGCCCGTCGGCCAGCACGATCTCCGCCGCCTGCGGGCCGACGATGATGCGTTCGGACTTGAACAGGCCCTGCGCGCGGATCGCGTCCAGTTCGTCGGCGTAGTGCTGGGTGAGGCGGGAATCGGTCATGACGGGCACGCGCAGGTGGAAGAAGCAAAGATTTTAACGCGGCATGTGCGAAGGTCGGCGGGCGTCATGCAGAAATGGCATCAGTATCGGCGGCGAAGTCATTTCACCGCACGAATGCGGCTGCGCAGCATGGCGCACTGGCCGTGGTCGCATGGCCGGTCCGCCCGTGCCCACCCACCTTGTTCCGGAGATCCGCCCATGCCCAGCCTCCTGCCGCGCCGATTCAGCCCGCTGCTCGCGCTTGTACTGTGCGCGTTCGCCGGCGGCGCTGCCGCGCGCGACGTGCAGCTGCTCAATGTGTCCTACGATCCCACGCGCGAGCTGTACCGCGACTACAACGCCGCCTTCGCCAAGCACTGGGAGCAGACCCACAGCGGCGACACGGTCAGCGTGGAGACTTCGCACGGCGGTTCCGGCAAGCAGGCGCGCTCGGTCATCGACGGGGTCGAGGCCGATGTGGTGACGCTGGCGCTGGCCTACGACGTGGACGCGATCGCCGACAAGGGCAAGCTGATCGATCCGGGCTGGGCCAAGCGCCTGCCCGACAACAGTGCGCCGTACACCTCCACCATCGTGTTCCTGGTGCGCAAGGGCAACCCGAAACAGATCAAGGACTGGCCGGACCTGCTGCGCAGCGGCGTGTCGGTGATCACCCCGAACCCGAAGACCTCCGGCGGCGCGCGCTGGAACTACCTGGCCGCCTGGGCTTACGCCGACCATATCTTCAAGGGCGACCGCGAGCGCATCCTCGGCTACATGCGCGCGCTGTTCCGCAACGTGCCGGTGCTGGACACCGGCGCGCGCGGCGCCACCACCACCTTCGTCCAGCGCGGCATCGGCGACGTGCTGCTGGCCTGGGAGAACGAGGCGTTCCTGGCGCAGGAGGAACTGGGCAAGGACAAGTTCGAGATCGTGGTGCCGAAGCTGTCGATCCTGGCCGAGCCGTCGGTGGCGGTGGTCGACAAGAACGTCGACAAGCACGGCACACGCGACGTCGCCGAGGACTATCTGAAGTACCTGTATTCGCCGGAAGGGCAGAAGATCGCGGCCAGGCACTACTACCGTCCGCGCCATCCCGAGTACGCCGATCGCGCCGACATCGCGCGGCTGCCGAAGGTGCAACTGGTGACCATCGATCAGGCGTTCGGTTCCTGGGCCAAGGCCCAGGCCGAGCACTTCAACGACGGCGGCCTGTTCGACCAGATCCAGGCGAGCAAGTGACGCGATGGGAGTGAACGCCGTCGCCGCCACGCGCGCTCCGGCGCGGCGCAGGGTGATCCCCGGACTCGGCCTGAGCCTGGGCATCACCCTGACCTGGCTGGGGCTGGTGGTGCTGATCCCGCTGCTGGGCGTGGTGCTCAAGACCAGCGGACTGGGCTGGCATGGCGTGTGGCAGGTGTGGAGCGAACCGCGGGTGCTGTCGGCGCTGCGGGTCAGCTTCGGCACCGCCTTCGTCGCCGCCGCGTTCAATGCGCTGATGGGGACCTGGGTGGCCTGGGTGTTCGTGCGCTACCGCTTCCCCGGCAAGCGCCTGTTCGACGCGATGATCGACCTGCCGTTCGCGCTGCCGACCGCGGTGGCCGGCATCGCGCTGACCGCGCTGTACGGCGGCAACGGTTGGGTCGGCCGCTGGCTGGAACCGCTGGGGCTGAAGATCGCTTACACCCAGCTCGGCATTGTGGTGGCGCTGGTGTTCGTCGGGTTGCCGTTCGTGGTGCGGATCGTGCAGCCGGTGCTGGCCGAGGCCGAGCGCGACGTGGAGGAGGCCGCGGCCACGCTCGGCGCCGGCCGCTGGCAGACCATCCGCCGCGTGGTGTTGCCGGCGTTGTGGCCGGCGGTGCTGACCGGGTTCGCGCTGGCCTTCGCGCGCGGCATTGGCGAATACGGCTCGGTGATCTTCATCGCCGGCAACCTGCCCAACGCGACCGAGATCGCACCGCTGCTGATCACCATCCGCCTGGAGGAATTCGACTACGCCGGCGCGACCGCGATCGCCGCGGCGATGCTGCTGCTGTCGTTGCTGATGCTGCTGGTGGTCAATGGCGTGCAGGCGCGCTTCGCGCGGCGCGGTCTGGCGGCGCATTGAGATGAACGATACCGTGTCCAGCTTGACCCTCCCGTTTTCGGAGACTGCGTTGAGCGCATCGCCGCCTGCCGTCCGCCGCCGCGCCGCCTCGGTCACCACCGAGCCGTGGTGGGTGCAGGCGCTGCTGATCCTGGGCGCGCTGGGCTTCCTGCTGTCGTTCCTGTTCCTGCCGCTGCTGCTGGTATTCGTCGAGGCGCTGCGCGGCGGCGTCGGCGTGTTCTGGCGGGCGATCTCCGATCCCGACGCGCTCGCCGCGATCCGCCTGACCCTGCTGGTGACCGCGATCGTGGTGCCGTTGAACCTGGTGTTCGGCGTGGCCGCGGCGTGGGCGGTGAGCAAGCATCGTTTTCCCGGCAAGCGCCTGCTGGTGAGCCTGATCGACCTGCCGTTCTCGGTGTCGCCGGTGGTTGCCGGCCTGGTCTTCATCCTGATCTTCGGCCGCAGCGGCTGGGCCTGGCCGCTGATCGACGAAGGCTGGCGGCTGCACCTGCCTGTGTTCGGCGAGGTGCTGCTGCAATTGCCGCGGATCGTGTTCGCGCTGCCCGGCATCGTGCTGGCGACGACCTTCGTCACCTTCCCGTTCATCGCCCGCGAGCTGATGCCGCTGATGGAGCAGCAGGGCAGCGACGAGGAGTTGGCGGCGCTGAGCCTGGGCGCCAACGGCTGGCAGATGTTCTGGCGGGTGACCATGCCCAACATCCGCTGGGGACTGTTGTACGGCGTGCTGCTGTGCAGTGCGCGGGCGATGGGCGAGTTCGGCGCGGTGTCGGTGGTGTCCGGGCATATCCGCGGGCGCACCAACACGTTGCCGCTGCATGTGGAGATCCTCTACAACGAGTACGCCTACAGCGCCGCGTTCGCCTGCGCCAGCCTGCTGGCGCTGACCGCGCTGCTGACCCTGGCGCTGAAGTCCTATCTGGAATGGCGCCACGGCGAATCGCTGGCCGCCAATCACCGACACTGAGGTTGCGATGACCATCCGCGTGCAGCACCTGGGCAAGCGTTTCGACGCATTCGTCGCGCTCGACGACGTCAGCCTGGACATCCGCCAGGGCGAACTGCTGGCGCTGCTGGGGCCGTCCGGCTCGGGCAAGACCACGTTGTTGCGGGTGATCGCCGGGCTGGAGCATGCCGACGCCGGGCGCGTGCTGATCGATGGCGAGGACGCGACCGGGCTGCCGGTGCAGTCGCGCCGGGTCGGCTTCGTGTTCCAGCACTACGCGTTGTTCCGGCACATGACCGTGCGCGACAACATCGCCTTCGGCCTGCGCGTGCGCCGCGGCGCCGGGCGCCTGGCCGAGGCGGCGATCCGTGCGCGGGTGAGCGAACTGCTCGCGCTGGTGCAACTGGACGGACTGGAGGCGCGCTATCCGACCCAGCTGTCCGGCGGCCAGCGCCAGCGCGTGGCCCTGGCGCGCGCGCTGGCGATCGAGCCGCGCGTGCTGCTGCTGGACGAACCGTTCGGCGCGCTCGACGCGCAGGTGCGGCGCGACCTGCGGCGCTGGCTGCGCGAGCTGCACGACCGCACCGGGCTGACCACGGTGTTCGTCACCCACGACCAGGAAGAGGCGCTGGAACTGGCCGACCGCGTGGCGATCCTCAACCGCGGGCGCATCGAGCAACTCGGCAGTCCGGCCGATGTCTACGACCGCCCGGTGTCGCCGTTCGTATACGGCTTCGTCGGCGCGGTGAATCGGTTGCCGGCGCACCTGCACGACGGCCAGCTGCAGGTCGCCGGCCTGGCGCTGCCGGCGCCGGACACGCCGCTGTGCAGCGGCCCGGTCGATCTGTACGTGCGCCCGGAAGACCTGGCGCCCAGCGACAGCGGCTGGGCGGCGACGGTGCTGTCCTCGCAGCGCAGCGGCTCGCGCCTGCGCCTGCGCGCGCAGCTGGCGCATGGCCAGGACGAAGTGGACGTGGAGCTGCCGGCGGGCGAGGGCGCCACGCGCTATGCCCCCGGCCAGGTGCTGCAGCTGAGCGCCAGACGCTTCGGCGTGTTCGCGCAGCAGCGCAGTTAGCGGAGTCGGATCGGACGCGCCTGCTTGGTGTAGGAGCGACTTCAGTCGCGACAGGCCTTATCGGTAAAGCCCGTCGCGACTGAAGTCGCTCCTACAAGGGTTCCTGTGCGCAAGCACATAAAAGCCCGCCAGGCCCTGACCGTTGGACTGTCCGCTGGCGCATCGCGTAGACAAACATTGACCCGAAGCGCACCGCCGCAAGGCCTGCGCTGACTTGGTTTGTCTTGAAAGTGTTGCACTGCAAGAAAAAACCGGTTAAAAAAGTGTGAAGCCAGCAGTGCAGCGCGCGCTGGAACCACCCCCTCTTCAACCCGTAGGAGAATGACCGGTGAACAAGATCAAGCTTGGTGTCGCCCTGGCCGTGGCGCTGGCCGCCGCCCCACTGAGTGCGTTGGCCCAGGACGAGGCCGCTGCCTCGCCGATTACCGGCTCCTATGGCGTGGTCAGCGACTACGTGTTCCGTGGCGTGTCGCAGACCAACGAAGGCCCCGCGTTCCAGGCCGGCGTCACCTACACCTCGCCGTTCGGCCTGTACGTCGGCACCTGGGGCTCCAACGTCGATTTCGGCGCCGGCGACCCGGATTGGGAAGTGGACGGCTTCGTCGGCTACAACGTCGATTTCTCCGAGAACTGGAACTTCGACGTGATGGTCAACCGCTACGGCTATCCCGGCGCCGGCGGTTCCAACTACAACGAGCTGATCACCAAGACCAAGTTCCTCAAGACCTACGCGCTGACCGTCGCCTACACCGACGATGTCTACGGCCTGGACGAGGACAGCTTCTACTACGCGCTGGACGGGAACTGGGCGCTGCCGAACGAGTTCAGCATCGGCGCGCACGTCGGCCACACCACCTATGCCAGCGCGCTGGCGCAGTACCAGGACTACACCGACTACAGCGTCAGCGTCGGCAAGATGGTCGGTCCGCTGGCGCTGAGCGTGGGCTACTACGACACCGACGACAAGGGCAACCAGAACTTCACCAAGAAGCTGGCCGACCACCGCTTCGCGGTCTCGGGCACGATCGCGTTCTGATCCGCGCAACACCGTCGTGAACGAAGAAGGGCGCCTCGCGGCGCCCTTCTTTTTTGTGCGATCGCCAGGCCGATGACGCAGGCCCTGGCGCTGCAGCGTGCGGCAGCCGCGCCTTGCCTCACCAGCTCAACACCACTTTGCCGGCCTTGCCTTCTTCCATCAGGTCGAAGCCCTTCTGGAACTCGTCGATGGTCAGCTGGTGGGTCAGCACCTTGCCGAGCGGGAAGCCGGACAGCACCAGCTGGGTCATCTTGTACCAGGTCTCGTACATCTTGCGGCCGTAGATGCCCTGCACGGTCAGGCCCTTGAAGATGATCTTGTCCCAGTCGCAGCCGGCGCCGCGCGGCATGATGCCGAGCATGGCGATCTTGCCGCCGTGGTACATGCAGTCGAGCATGTCGTTGAACGCGCGCGGGTTGCCGCTCATCTCCAGGCCCACGTCGAAGCCTTCCATGTGCAGGTCGGCCATCACCTCTTTCAGCGACGTGTTCGACACGTTGACCACGCGCGTGGCGCCCATGTCGGCGGCCAGCTTCAGGCGGAAATCGTTGACGTCGGTGACCACCACGTTGCGCGCGCCGATGTGCTTGCAGATGCCGGCGGCGATGATGCCGATCGGGCCGGCGCCGGTGATCAGCACGTCCTCGCCGATCACGTCGAATTCCAGCGCGCAGTGCGCGGCGTTGCCGTACGGATCGAAGAACGCGGCCAGCTCGGACGGGATCTGGTCCGGGATCGGCCACAGGTTGGAGGCCGGCATCACCATGTATTCGGCGAAGGCGCCGTTGACGTTGACGCCGATGCCGACCGTGTTCGGGCACAGGTGCGGGCGCCCGCCGCGACAGTTGCGGCAATGCCCGCAGACGATGTGGCCTTCGGCCGAGACGCGCTGGCCGACCTGGTAGCCGCTGACCGCCGAGCCGAGTTCGGCGATGCGGCCGACGAATTCGTGGCCGATGGTCAGGCCGGGCTTGATCGTGCGCTGGCTCCACTCGTCCCACAGATAGATGTGCAGGTCGGTGCCGCAGATCGCGGTTTTCTCCAGCTTGATCAGCACCTCGTTGGGGCCGGGCGCCGGCACCGGCACCTGCTCCAGCCAGATACCCTTGGCTGCGTCGCGCTTGACCAGCGCCTTCATTGTTTGCGCCATGGCGGTGCAAGACTCGGGTTGAGAGGGCGCGAAGTATAAGCCGCTCGTTGATGCGGCCATGTTGCGGCGCGTGCGGGGTGCCGTTGGTCATGGTCGCGGCATCGGTTGCATTCGTTACAATATAACGTCTATTTCATGCCTGTCGCGAAGCAATCCATTCGATGCGCTCGAATCTGCTGACTGTCGCCGTCGTCGCCACCCTGGCCTGTGCCACGGCCGCCCATGCCGGCGAAGGCATGTGGGTGCCGCAGCAATTGCCGGATATCGCCGGCCCGCTGCAGCAGGCCGGGTTGAAGCTGTCGCCGCAGCAACTGGCCGACCTGACCGGCGATCCGATGGGCGCGGTGGTGTCGCTGGGCGGCTGCACCGCCAGCTTCGTGTCCCCGCAAGGCCTGGTGGTGACCAACCATCATTGCGCCTACGGTGCGATCCAGCTCAATTCCACGCCGCAGAAGAACCTGATCCGCGACGGCTTCAGCGCGGCCAGCAACGGCGCCGAGCTCAGCGCCGGGCCGAACGCGCGCATCTACGTGCTCGACCGCATCAGCGATGTTACCGAACAGGCCAAGACGGCGATGGCCGCCGCCGGCGCCGATGCGCTCAAGCGCACCCAGGCGCTGGAGGCCTTCGACAAGGCCCAGGTCGCGGCCTGCGAAGCCGAGGCCGGCTACCGCTGCGAGCTGTACAGCGCGGCCGCGCAGAAGCAGGCCGAAGAACGCGCGGTGCTGGCCTGGCTCAAGCGCCAGGGCCGCGATGGCCGCGCCGCGCTGCAGGCGCATGCGCAGCTGCTGGCGCTGGACGAGCAGGCCAAGGCCACCCGCGACCGCGCCTGATCCTGCGCCAGATGCGCCGCACCGGCGTGCTCGGCAGTGCGCTGTCGCTGTACCGCGTGTCGATCGAGCGGGCCAAGCCCGACGCCGAGCGCGAGCCCGGCTACCAGGAGCGCGACCTGCCGGAGATCGAGGGCGCGCAGAAGCAGATGGAGCGCCGTTACGTCGCCGCCATGGACAGCCAGCTGCCGCGCTACTGGTTCGATCAGTACCTGAAGCTGCCGAAGGCGCAGCGTTTGCCGGCCTTCGACCAATGGCTGGCCGGCGCCGATGCGCAGGCCGCTGCGGCGCGGCTGGCCGGCACCAAGCTGGGCAGCACCGATGAGCGCCTGAAGTGGTTGCATGCCGATCGCGCCGCGTTCGAATCCAGCGACGGCCCGGCGCTGCGCTATGCGGTGGCGCTGATGCCGGCGTTGCTGCAGATCGAGCGCGAGGAAAAGCGCCGCCAAGGCGAGGAACTGCTGGCCCGTCCGCGCTACCTGCAGGCCTTGGCCGACTACAAGAAGAGCCAGGGCGAGTCGGTCTATCCGCACGCCAACTCCTCGTTGCGCATCACCTTCGGCAACGTCAAGGGCTACGCCCCCAAGGACGGCGTGGCCTACACCCCGTTCACCACGCTGGACGGGATGCTGGCCAAGGACACCGGCGCCGACCCGTTCGATTCGCCCAAGGCGCTGCTCTACGCGGCCAGGGCCAAGCGCTACGGCGGGCTGGAGGACAAGCGGCTGGGTTCGGTGCCGGTCGATTTCCTGTCCGACCTGGACATCACCGGCGGCAACTCCGGCTCGCCGGTGCTCGACGCGCAGGGCAAGCTGGTCTGGCTGGCGTTCGACGGCAACTGAGAATCGGTAAGCTCCAATTGGGTGTTCGATCCGGCGATGACCCGGATGATCGCGGTCGATACGCGCTACCTGCACTGGATCATGCAGGAAGTGGCGCCGGCGCCGCGGCTGCTGAAGGAACTGAACCTGGCGCGGTAACGGCGCCGGGCGCGGCGGCGGGATCTGCCCGCCGAGCACACGGCCTACCCGCCGCTAAATGCGCAGCGCGGCGGCGGCGGAGCGGGATGCGGTTCGGGGGTTTCCGGCGACGGAGCAGGTATCATGCCGCTCCGTTTTCGTTCGCGAGACGGCAACCTCTCTCACCCCCAACGGAATTCCACCGCATGCGCATCCTGCTCGCTCGTCACGGCGAAACCCCGTGGAACGCCGAAGGCCGCTACCAGGGCCAGATCGACATCGCCTTGTCGCCGGTCGGCGAAGCGCAGGCGCAGGCACTCGGTGCACGCCTGCGCGAAGTGCCGCTGACCCGCGCGGTGGCCTCGCCGCTGTCGCGCGCGCAGAGCACCGCCCGCTACGCGCTGGGTGCGGAGCGCGAGGCGATGCTGCTGACCGATCCCGACTTGCAGGAGATCGCCCATGGCGAATGGGAAGGGCTGCTCGCCAGCGAGATCAACGACAAGGATCCGGCGCGGTTGCGCGCCTGGCGCGAGGAGCCGGACACGGTGCTGATGCCGGGTGGCGAATCGCTGCGCCAGGTGCTGGACCGTTCCTGGCGCGGTCTGACCCGCGCCGCCGAGGGCCTGGGCGAGGACGACAGCTTGCTGGTGGTGGCGCACGATGCGGTCAACCGGGTGATCCTGTGCCGGGTGCTGGGCCTGCCGATCGCCAAGCTGTGGAGCTTCCGCCAGGCGCCGACCACGCTGAACCTGCTGGAAGGCCCGGACGTGGAGCATCTGGAAGTGGTACGGCTGAACGATTGCGCGCACCACACGCCGTTCTTCGGCGAGGCCAAGCACCGGGCGTTGTAGTCGGCGAAATCCGCGAGTTTGGAGTAGAGGCTCCGAGTCCTGGCTAGTGCACGTTTTTGCTTTTGCTTCGCTTTTCGGGTCCCGTGAGCCGCGGCACGTGGTCTGGGCGAAAACCCTGAAGGGGCGGCGCGCACGATGCGCGCCGTTTTTCGCAGGCACATGGACGTGCCTTCGAAAAATGCCCAGGCCACGTGCGCACCCGGAGCGCGAAGCGCGGAGGGCGCGGCGCCCGGGTGTGCTTTCTTTTGGTTACTTTTCTTTGCACAAGCCAAGAAAAGTGACTCGCCGTAAGGCGAAAGCTGTTGCTTCCAAGAGGCGCCTGGGTGATCGAACGCGCCTCATCGAAAGGTTGAAAATACACAACAGATGAAAACCCTCCCCGATTGGCTCGCCTACATCGAGCAGCAGCACCCGCAGGACATCGCGATGGGCCTGGAGCGCGTGCGCGCGGTGGCCGCGCGCATGCGCCTGGCGCGGCCGGCGAAGAAGGTCATCACTGTCGGCGGCACCAACGGCAAGGGGTCGACCGTGGCCTTCGTCGAGGCGATCGCGCGCGCCGGCGGCTGGACCGTAGGCAGCTACACCTCGCCGCACCTGCTGCGCTACAACGAGCGCGTCCGCATCGGCGGCGAAGAGGCCAGCGACGCGCAACTGGTGGCTGGCTTCGCCGCGGTGGAGGCCGCGCGCGGCGACACCCCGCTGACCTATTTCGAATACGGCACGCTGGCCGCGCTGTGGCTGTTCCAGCAGGCCGAGCTGGACCTGGCGGTGCTGGAAGTGGGCATGGGCGGGCGCCTGGATGCGGTCAATCTGGTCGATGCCGACGTGGCGGTGATCACCACCGTCGATATCGACCATACCGACTGGCTGGGCAGCGACCGCGAAACGATCGGCGCGGAGAAGGCCGGCATCGCGCGGCCGTGGAAGCCGCTGGTACTGGGCGAGATCGACCCGCCGTCGAGCGTGCTGCGCCGCGCCTATGCGATCGGCGCCAACGCGATCCGTGCCGGCAGCGATTTCTTCCATGAGCCGATCGATGCCGAGCAATGGCGCTGGCGCGATGTCGGCACCGAACTGCAGCTGCCGTCGCCGCAGTTGCGCGCGCCGGTGCAGCGCGCCAACGCCGCCACCGCCATCGCCGCCTTGCGCGCGCTGCGCAAGGCCTTGCCACGCACCGCCTACGCCGAGGGCATCGCCGCGGCGCAGGTGCGCGGGCGGCTGCAGCCATTCGTGCGCGACGGTGTCGAGGTGCTGGTCGATGTCGGCCACAACCCGCAGGCCGCGCGCGAACTGGCCGCGACGCTGCAGGCGCAGCCCTGCGCCGGCGCGACGCACGCGGTGTTCGCCGCGTTGGCCGACAAGGACGCGGCCGGCGTGGTGCAGGCGCTGGCCGGGCAGGTCGGCCGTTGGCATCTGGCCGGGCTGGGCGGCGCGCGCGGCCAGAGCGGTGCGCAGTTGCAGGCGCGCCTGGCCGGCACCGACGCGGCCGCGGCCGCAGTCGCCGACAGCGTGACGCAGGCGCTGCAGCAGGCCCTGGTGCAGGCGCGGCCGGGCGACCGGGTGCTGGTATTCGGCTCGTTCCACACCGCCGCCGACGCCTTGCACTGGCTGCATTCAGCCGGCTGACCCCGCCGGCAGCCGGCCCGACCTTATAATCGCTGCGGCACTCCGCCATGCCGCCCCCTCAAGCTTTCCGTGGATACCGTCCTGAAACAGCGACTGATTGGCGCCCTTGTCCTGGTGGCGCTCGCCGTGATCTTCCTGCCGATGCTGGTCAAGGGCCCTGCGCCCGACAGCCGCGTCGCCAATGTTCCGCTGAAGGCCCCGGACGCTCCGGCCGACGGCCAGTTCCAGACCCGCGAATTGCCGCTGGTGACGCCGGGCGACGCGCCCAGCGGCGGTGCCGTGGGCATGGCCAGCGCGCCGGCCGCGACGCCGGCGCCGGTGCAGGACAACCCCGATGCCGCCGACCTGGCCACACCGGCCGCGGCCGCCGGCGCCGCGCAGGCGCTGCCGCCGACCGTGGCCGCCGGCAACTACGCGGTCAATTTCGGCGCCTATTCCACCCAGGCCGACGCCGATGCGGTGATCGCGCGGCTCAAGCAGTCGCAGCTGCCGGGCTTCCGCGAGGCGGCCACGATCGGCGGGCGCCAGGCCTGGCGCGTGCGCATCGGCCCCTACGCCGATCGCGCCCAGGCCGAGTCGGTGCGGCTGCAGGCGGTGAAAGTGCGCAACGACGTCAACGCCCAGGTGGTGACCCTGGACGCGCCGAGCGCGTCCTCGGTGGCCGCTGCCGCCACGCCGGCCGCGAGCGCGGCGCCGGCCAGGACCGAAGCCTTGCCGCCGGAGCCGGCCAAGCCGGTGGCCGCGGCCAAGCCGGCGGTGCCCGCCGCGCCCAAGCCGGAACAGCCCAAGCCCCAGCCGGCCGAGCCCGAGCCGGCCAAGCCGGCAGCGACGCAGGCTCCGGTGGCCGCGGCCAAGCCGGCGCCGAGCGTGCCGAGCGTACCGGCCGCGTCCGGCACCGGCTTCGCCGTGCAGCTGGGCGCGTTCGGCAAGGCTGAGGATGCCAACGCCTTGCGCGACAAGGTCCGCGCCGCCGGGTTCAGCGCCTTCGTCGAACAGGTGCGCACCGACAAGGGCGCCTTGCACCGGGTGCGGGTCGGCCCGGTCGCCAATCGTGCCGAAGCCGAACAACTGCGCACGCAGGTTGCCTCGAAGGTCGGCATCAGCGGTATGGTACGTCCACACCCTTGAATCGGGCTTCGGCCCTCGGAGTCGCAAGCATGTGCCAGGGAAGGGAATTGCGGTGCGCTGCCGCCGCTATGGCGCGGTGCGGCCGCGGGAGGTGCGCATGATCGATATGGTGCTGCTGGCGGTGATCCTGGTCTCGGCGCTGCTCGGCGCGCTGCGCGGCTTCGTCGGCATCGTGGTCGGCACGCTGTCGTGGCTGCTGTCCGGCTGGGCCACCTTCCAGTTCGGCGGCGCTGCCGGGCGCTGGCTGGCCGACGGCGCGCAGCCGAGCATGACCTATTACTTTGGCGGCTACGCGCTGACCTTCGTGGTGACGATGGTGGTGGTCGGCATCACCGGCATGGTGATCCGCAGCGCGGTCCGCGCCACCGCGCTGTCCGGCACCGACCGTGCGCTCGGCTTCGGCCTGGGGACGCTGCGCGGCGGATTCTTCGCCGCGGTGCTGGTGCTGCTGATGAGCTTCACCCCGCTGACCCGCGAGCCGGCCTGGCACCAGTCGGTGGTGCTGCCGGTGCTCAGCCCCGGCGTGCACTGGATGCGCGCGCAGCTGCCGGACTGGCACATGCCGCAGATGCCGCAACTGAATATGTCGCAGATGAACCTGCAACAGATGAACATGCAGCAGATGGATTTGGGCAAGTTGCCCCTGGCAGGCGATAATGCCGCCCTGGGCAATGCCCTGTCCGGCAGCGGACTGCAGGATGTGATGTCCAAGGTCCTGGGGCGTCCGGCGACCCGATCGGCGCAGCCCGGCGGCGATCCGGCCCAGGTCCTGCCTGCGAACATCGATCCGGCGCAGGCGCGTCCGGCAGCAAACGATCCGGCCCGGGTCGAATCCAACGGCCAGGCACGGCCACCTTCCCAATAGCGGCGCAGTCGCCGCGGAGAGCGTTCAAATGTGTGGCATCGTCGGAATCGTCGGCAATCAGAATGTCGCGGCGCAACTGTATGACGGCCTGGCCGTGCTGCAGCACCGCGGGCAGGATGCCGCAGGCATCGCCACCGCCGACGGCACCCGCCTGCGCGTGCAGAAGGCCAACGGCCTGGTCCGCGACGTCTTCGACGAGAAGCGCATGGCGGTGCTGGAAGGCCGGGTCGGCATCGCCCATTGCCGCTATCCCACCGCCGGCTCGGAAGGCATGGACGAGGCGCAGCCGTTCTACGTCAATTCGCCCTACGGCATCGCGCTGGCGCACAACGGCAACCTGATCAACACCGAGGCGCTGCGCCAGCAGGTGTTCGAGGCCGACCGCCGCAACATCAACACCGATTCGGACAGCGAAGTGCTGCTGAACGTGTTCGCCTACGAGCTGGACGCGCAGCGCATGCTGACCCCGGAAGCGGCGATCCGCGCGGTGGCCGGCGTGCACCGCCGCTGCAAGGGCGGCTACGCGGTGGTCAGCGTGGTGCTGGGCCTGGGCCTGGTGGCGTTCCGCGACCCGCACGGCATCCGTCCGCTGGTGCTGGGCAAGCGCGAGAGCGTGGAGGGCGACGAATACATCGTCGCCTCCGAGTCCTCGGCGCTGGACATCCTCGGCTTCACCCGCCTGCGCGACGTGCGCCCCGGCGAAGCGCTGGTGATCACCGGCCGCGGCGAGCTGTTCTCCGAGGTCTGCGCCTCGCCCACCGACCACACCCCGTGCATCTTCGAGTACGTGTACTTCGCGCGCCCGGACTCGATGATCGACAACGTCTCGGTGCACAAGGCGCGCATGCGCATGGGCATGAAGCTGGGCGAGAAGATCCTGCGCCTGCGCCCGGACCACGACATCGACACCATCATCCCGATCCCGGACACCTCGCGCGACGCCGCGCTGGAGATGTCCAACGTGCTCGGGGTGAAGTACCGCGAGGGCTTCGTCAAGAACCGCTACGTCGGCCGCACCTTCATCATGCCGGGGCAGGTCGAGCGGGTGAAGTCGGTGCGCCGCAAGCTCAACCCGATCCACCTGGAATTCCGCAACCGGGTGGTGCTGCTGGTCGACGATTCGATCGTGCGCGGCACCACCAGCCGGCAGATCGTGCAGATGGCGCGCGAGGCCGGCGCGCGCAAGGTGTACCTGGCCAGCGCCGCGCCGCCGGTGCGCTACCCGAACATCTACGGCATCGACATGCCGGCCGCCGAGGAATTGATCGCGCATGGCCGCAGCGAGCAGGAGATCCAGGAATTCCTCGGCTGCGACTGGCTGATCTACCAGGACCTGGAAGACCTGGAGACCGCGGTGCGCGAGGGCAACCCGGAGCTGAAGACCTTCGACTCCTCGTGTTTCAATGGCGAGTACACCACCGGCATCGAGCCGGGCTATTTCGAGCGCATCCTGCAGCTGCGCTCGGAAGAAGCGAAGAAGAAGCGCCGCGCCTGACGCGGCCCTGCGCAGCGCACGCATGCACGACGCGCCCGCCGGCGGGGACCTGCTGCACGCGGCGCGGCTGTGCCTGGCCGCCAGCGCGCCCGAGGACAAGGTCGCACTGACCCAACGCTACGCCGCCGCGTTCGCCGCCGGCGCGCTGCGCGTGCCGGCGGATGCCGCAGACCCCGAGCCGATCCGCATGCCCAGGCGTCCGCCGCGGCCGCTGCTGGTGCATCCGCGCGAACTGCCGCGGCGCGGCCTGGGCAGTGCCGAAGGCCGCGCCGCCTTCATCCATGCGATCGCGCACATCGAGCTCAACGCGATCGACCTGGCCTGGGACGCGGTGTACCGCTTCCGCGGATTGCCCGACGCGTTCTACGCCGACTGGGTGGCGGTGGCCGCCGACGAAGCGCGCCACTTCGCGCTGCTGCGCGACCGGTTGCGCGCGCTGGGCCACGATTATGGCGATTTCGCCGCGCACAACGGGCTGTGGGAGATGTGCGAGAAGACCGCGCACGACGGCCTGGCGCGCATGGCGCTGGTGCCGCGCGTGCTGGAGGCGCGCGGGCTGGATGTGACCCCGGGCATGATCGTCAAACTGCGCGCGCTCGGCGACGCCGCCACGGTCGAGATCCTGGAACTGATCCTGCGCGAGGAAGTGGCGCATGTCGCCGCCGGCTCGCGCTGGTACCGCTGGTATTGCGCACGCGCCGGGATCGAGCCGCGCGCGCGGTTCGCCGAGCTGCTGCGCGACTACGCCGGCGGCTACCTGCACGGCCCGTTCAACCTGCTGGCGCGGCTGCTGGCCGGCTTCGACGAGGACGAACTGCTCGCCTTGCAGCGCCAGGCCGGTTGAGGCTGAGCGGCGCGCTGCCGCGCGGCGAAGCGGACGGCTGCACCCGCAGGCCGGCGCGGACGGTCCCGAACGATCGCCGCTTGGCGTGCGCTACCGCGTTCGCTGCGATGTACTTGGAGTGCGTCACCGGCTACTACAGCGTTGCCAACGAAATCGGCCATCCGCAGAGTCCGCGCCACGACATCGCCACCGACTCCAGCACCTAGCCATACGCGTGCGGTCATGGTGATCGCTACGGCAATCGCTGGCGCACGCGCATGGCCTACGACGGCTCCGTCAACTGCCCGCGTCTGAACTCCTGGTGCAACCCGAACATTTCCTACGGCGGCGTGCCGATTGGCAATGCCCTCAGCGCGGACAACCAGCGCGTGCTGGTCATAACGACCGAGGCGGCGGTCGCCGCGTTCCGCCGAGGTGGCAGTTCCAGGGGCGCTCCGGTGCAGGCCGCGCCAGGCCTGTGCCGGGGTGCTCCGCTTCGCTCCTGCAGACCGGCCGGACGCTGTGGCGTCCGGCTTGGGCTATGCTGCGCCAGGACGTATCCGGCAGCGCCGGGCGTGCACCGCTCATTACTCCTGGAATCGGCGATGGTGTTGAAGAGCATGGGCCTGCCAGCGGCCTTGGCGCTGGCGATGTTGAGCATGGGCTGCGGCCCGGCGGCGGATCCAGCGGCTTCACCGCCGCAGGCGCCGGCGGCACCCGCGATCGCACCCGCCGCGGGCGATGCGCCGGCGGCCGCGTTCGACGCAACCCGCGCATTGGACATGCTGCAGACGCGGCTGGCGGCCGATCATGTCTATGCCGATGCGCCGTGCCTGCAATACGCGGCCGAGACCGACGCCGACCCCGTGGCCGCTGACGCCGCTGCATCGCCGTCGCCGAGCACCGAACCCGCTTCCACCGCATCCGCCGCGATCGACATCGCGGTGCGCGAGAAGCACGGCGACGGCTGTCCGGGCGACCCGCAGACCGCGCCGGTCAGGGACCGCTACCGGGTCGAACGCTCCGGCGCGATCCTGTGGTACGACGTGGCCGAGGGCGATTTCGTCGGCTATGCGCAACGTGCGCGCGGCAGCGCCGGCGGCATGCCGTAACCCGCCCCGCGCGTCTGCCGGCTTGCGTCGCTGCGGCGGATTACAGTTGCTGCAGCCGGCAGCCCTGCGCATCCACGCGCAGCACCGACCCCTGTTCGTACCAGTCGCCGAGCACGATGCGGGTGCAGTCGCGACCGTTCACGTCCAGCGTGTGCACGGCGGGGCGATGGGTATGGCCGTGGATCATCCGTGCCACGCCGTAGCGCGCGAAACTGGCCACGACCTCGGCCGGCGCCACGTCGGTGACGGTTTCGAACTGCGCCGTGTCGTCCTGCTTCATTTCCGCCTGGCGTGCCTGGCTGGCGGCGCGCGCCTGTTGCGCAAAGGCGATGCGCGCGGCCAGCGGCTGCGCCAGGAACTGCTGCTGGAATGCCGGGTCGCGGGTCTGCGCGCGGAACGCCTGGTAGGCGGTGTCGTCGGTGCACAGCAGGTCGCCATGCAGCAGCAGCGTCGGCTCGGCGTACAGCTCGATCACGCAAGGATCCGGCAGCAGGCGCATGCTGGCGCGGCGCGCGTAGTCGGCGCCGAGCAGGAAATCGCGATTGCCGTGCATGAAGAACACCGGCACGCCGGCGTCGCGCAGCGCGCGCAGTTCGAGTGCCACCGTGTCGGCCGTTTGCGACGGCGTGTCGTCGCCGATCCAGGCCTCGAACAGGTCGCCGAGGATGTACAGCGCCTCGGCACTGCGCGCTTCGCCGCGCAGGAAGTGCATAAACAGCTCGGTGATCGCTGGCCGGGCCGGATCCAGGTGCAGATCGGAGATGAACAGGGTGGTCATGCGGGTATTGTAGAGGCGGGACTCGGTACTCGGGACTCGGGACTCGGGATTTTCCCATGTCTGTAGCAATGCGTGTTTTCTGTAGGAGGGGCTTCAGCCCCGACGCGTTATCGGTAAGGCGTCGGGGCTGAAGCCCCTCCTACAAAAAAAGCAGCTGCGTCGGAGCCGCAAAAAAAAGCCGTTTTTTTAAAAAAATCGGCCCTTTTTGCATCAAATCGCTTGACATCGATATGCCCCGGGACATCATCCTGCCGTCCCGAGTCCCGAGTCCCGAGTCCCGAGTCCCGAGTCCCGAGTCCCGAGTCCCGAGTCCCGAGTCCCGAGTCCCGAGTCCCGAGTCCCGAGTCCCGAGTCCCGAGTCCCGAGTCCCGAGTCCCGAGTCCCGAGTCCCGCGCCTAGCCGAGCAACGCCGGCATCGGCAACAGCCACAGCGACACCCCGGCCAGCACGGCGCCGATCGCGGTGGCGGCGAGCACGTCGCTGGGATAGTGCAGGCCCAGCACCACCCGCGACAGCGCCACGCAGGCGATGAACGGGATCAGCAGCGGCGCCAGCCATGGGTAGTAGGCCAGCGCGACGATGCCGAACGACACCGCGTGCAGGGTGTGCCCGGACGGGAAACTGAACTCGTCCAGCGGCGCCACCCAGGCGCGGATGCGCAGGTCGGCCGCGTACGGGCGCGGGCGCCGGGTCCAGCGCTTGAGGCCCTTGTACAGGCTCAGCGCGACCACGCCGGTGGCGGCCATGTGCGCCGATGCGAATACGCCGTCCATGCCGTCGCAGACCACCAGCAAGGTCATCAGCGCGTACCAGAACACGCCGTCGCCGAGCCGGCTGATCAGCGCGAAGAAGCGCCGCACCGAACGCCGCCGGCACCAGTGGTTGGCCTGCCGGCACCAGCGGGTTTCGTGGCCGCGCAAAATCTCAAGCCGCGTCGACATGGGACCTCCTGCTGTACGCCAGTTCGCCGAGAAGCGCCTCGAAATCGGCCACGACCTGTTCCGGGCGCAGCTGCTGCATCGATGCGCAGGCGGCATCGCCCAGCCGCCGGCGCATTGCGTCGTCGCCGGCCAGGCGCACCGCCGCGGCAACGAAGCCGTCGTCGTCGGCCACCGCCGCACCGTTGACGCCGTCGCGCAGGTATTCGCGCGCCGCGCCGTAGTCGAAGGCGACCGTGGCCACGCCGCTGGCCATCGCTTCCAGGGTCACGTTGCCGAAGGTCTCGCTGCGGCTGGGAAACAGGAACAGGTCGCCGCTGGCGAAGTGCCGCGCCAGCGCGTCGCCGCGTTGCACGCCGCAGAAGATGAAGTCGGGGTTTTCCTGTGCCAGGCGTTCGCGCATCGGGCCGTCGCCGACCCAGACGAAGCGTGCCTCCGGCCGCACCCGCTGCAGTTCGCGGAACGCGCGCACCGCCAGCGGCAGGTTCTTCTCCGACGCGATGCGGCCGACGTACAGGGCCGCGCACCCCTCCGCCTCCAGGCCCCACTCGCGGCGCAGCTGCGCATCGCGCCGCTGCGGTTCGAACTGGCGGTTGTCCACCGCGCGCGCCAGCAGGCGCACGCGCTCGAAGCCCTGTCCGGCGAGAAAGCCGAGCAGTTCGCGGGTCGGCACCAGGGTCGCGGCGGCCTGGTTGTGGAAGCGCCGCATCCAGCGCAGTGCGGTCGATTGCAGCCAGGCGGCGCCGTACTGCGGCAGGTATTCGTCGAAGCGGGTGTGGAAGCCGGTGGCGATCGGGATGCCCAGGCGCCGCGCGGTGCGCAGCGCCGACCAGCCGAGTGGGCCTTCGGTGGCGATGTAGACCGCGTCCGGCGGCGTGGCCTGCCACAGCCGGGCCAGGCGCCGCGGCGCGGGCAGGCCGAACTTCAGGCCGGGGTAGCGCGGCAGCGACGCGCCGCGCACCAGGTGCGCATCGTCGTCGTGGTCGCCGACCTGGCGCGGCCGCACCACATCGACCTGATGGCCGAGCGCGCGCAGTCCAGATTCCAGCCCCTGCACGGTCAGCGCGACACCGTTGACCTCAGGGGGGTACGTTTCGGTGACGATCGCGTAGCGCATGCTTCAGGCTCCGGTTTGCCAAAGCTTGGCGCGAGGCGGTGAAGCGAACATGTCCGGGGCATGTAGGAATGATGACGCTGGCCCGGAGCGAATGCCTGGCAGTTCGGGATTTATTCGGGACTCGGGACTCGGGACTCGGGACTCGGGACTCGGGATTTTCGCAAGTTCGGCGCATTTCTGCTTTTCTGTAGGAGGGGCTTCAGCCCCGACGCCTTACCGGTAACGCGTCGGGGCTGAAGCCCCTCCTACAAAAAAAGCAGCTGCGCCGGAGCTGCAAAAAAAAGCCGTTTTTTTTAAAAAAAATCGGCCCTTTTTGCTTCAAATCGCTTGACATCGATTTGCCCCGGGACATCATCCTGCAGTCCCGAGTCCCGAGTCCCGAGTCCCGAGTCCCGAGTCCCGAGTCCCGAGTCCCGAGTCCCGAGTCCCGAGTCCCGAGTCCCGAGTCCCGAGTCCCGAGTCCCGAGTCCCGAGTCCCGAGTCCCGAGTCCCGAGTCCCGAGTCCCGTCAGTCAAGCCACAAACGGTCGGAAATTGATCCCCAATCCCGCCATGCCCTCGACCTCGCCGATCAGGTCGGCGCGCTGCAGCGGCCGCGCTTCGATCCACGGCTGCGACAGGATCAGGTGCAGGTCGTCGCCGCTGGCCTTCAGGTCCAGCGACGGGATCGGCTCGGATTCGTGGGCGCGGTGCAGCAGCACCGCCAGCCGCAGCAGCGCGGCCTTGCGCCTGGCGCTGAGCAGCAGGCGGTCGGGCAGGGCGTCGAACGCGGTCTTGGACACGTTGCGGCGATGGGTGCGTACCAGCGTCGCCAGTACCTGCTGCTCCTGCCGCGAGAAACCGGCGATATCGGAGTGCTCGAGCACGTAGGCGCCGTGCACGTGGTACTGGCTGTGCGCGATGGCCTGGCCGAGCTCGTGCAGGCGCGCGGCCCAGCCGAGCATGCGCCCGTCGTCGGCATCCAGCGCCCAATCGGTGGCGACCTGTTCGAACAGCGCCATCGCGGTGGCTTCCACGCGCGCGGCCTGCGCCTCGTCGATGCCGTAGCGCTGGGTGAGCGCGGCGATCGCGGTCTCGCGCGGATCGTTCTCGCCGCCGCGGCCGAGCATGTCGTAGAGAATGCCTTCGCGCATGGCCGCCTTGCTCACCATCAGGCGCTGCAGGCCCAGTGCCTGGAACGCGGCCTCCAGCACCAGCACGCCGCCGGCGATGATCGGCCGGCGGTCGGCGGACAGGCCGGGCAGGTCGATGTCCTCGATGCGCTTGGCCAGCAGCAGGCGTTCGCGCAGCAGCGGCAGCGCCTCGGCGGTGATCGCGCCCTTGGTCAGCTTCATCGCCGCGCAGATCTCGCCGATCGCCTTGTGCGTGCCCGACGAGCCCAGTGCCTCGTCCCAGCCCAGCGTGCGGTACAGCCCGGCGAACTGCTGGAACTCGGCGCCGATCTCGGTCAGCGCGTCCTTCCATTTCTTCTTCGACAGCTTGCCGCCGGGGAAGAAGCGCCGCGTGCTGGCGATGCAGCCGGCCTGCAGGCTTTCGCGTTCCAGGGTCTGGAACCCGCGGCCGATGATGAATTCGGTGGAGCCGCCGCCGATGTCGATCACCAGCCGGTGCTGGTCCGGCTTGGGCGGTTGCGCATGCGCCACGCCCAGGTAGATCAGGCGCGCTTCCTCGCGGCCGCTGACCACTTCGATGGGATGGCCGAGCGCGGTTTCGCCGGGGATCAGGAACGCCTGCGGCGAGCGCAGCTGGCGCACGGTGTTGGTGGCCAGCGCGCGCACGTGCAGCGACGGCACGTCGCGGATGCGCTGGCCGAAGCGCGCCAGGCATTCCAGCGCGCGCTGCCGCGCTTCGGCCGACAGCCCGCCCTTGTTGTCCAGGCCGTCGGCCATGCGCACGGTCTCGCGCAGGCGGTCCACCACCCGCAACTGTCCGAGCTGATAGCGCGCCACGACCATGTGGAAACTGTTGGAACCCAGGTCGATGGCGGCCAGCAGGTCGCCATCGCGCAACGGCGTGTACGGGGAGATGGAAGGCATGGGCGGAATGGTAGCCGATGCACGGCGGATGCCGTCCATCGGCGCGCGGGCGGCGTGGCTCAGAGTCCGTCGAGCAGGGTCAGCTGCGCCGAATGCAGCGGCTGGTCCTGCCCCGGCGCCAGCTTGCGGTAGTTGCCGCTGGCGTCCAGCTCCCACGCGTTGAGATTGTCGTCCAAGTAGTTCTTCAGCACTTCGCGCTGGATGCGCTGGATCAGTTTGGGATCCAGGATCGGGAAGCAGGTCTCCACCCGCCGCAGCAGGTTGCGCTCCAGCCAGTCGGCGCTGGCGCAGAACAGCTCCGGCGCGCCGTCGTTGCCGAACCAGTAGACGCGGCTGTGCTCGAGGAAGCGGCCGACGATCGAGCGCACCCGGATGTTCTCCGACACGCCCGGCACGCCGGGGCGCAGCGTGCACGCGCCGCGCACGATCAGGTCGATCTTGACCCCGGCCTGCGAGGCCGCGTACAGCGCGCGGATCACCTGCGGCTCGTTGAGCGCGTTCATCTTGGCGATGATGCGGCCCGGGCGCCCGGCCAGGGCCAGCTTGGTCTCGCGCTCGATCCGGTGCAGCAGACCCGGGTGCAGGGTGAACGGCGATTGCAGCAGGCGCTTGAGGCGGATCTTCGGCGCCAGCCCGGACAACTGCTGGAACAGCAGGTGCACGTCGTTGCAGATGTCCGCGTCGGCGGTGATCAGGCTCAGGTCGGTGTAGGCGCGCGCGGTGCCGCTGTGGTAGTTGCCGGTGCCCAGGTGCACGTAGCGACGCAGCTTGCGGCCCTCGCGGCGCACGATCAGCAGCATCTTGGCATGGGTCTTGTAGCCGACCACGCCGTACACCACCTGCACGCCGGCTTCCTGCAGGCGATCGGCCAGGCCCAGGTTGGCTTCCTCGTCGAAGCGCGCGCGCAGTTCGACCACCACGGTCACGTCCTTGCCGTTGCGCGCGGCCAGCACCAGCGCATCGACGATGCCTGAGTCCTTGCCGGTGCGGTACAGGGTCTGCTTGATCGCCAGCACTTGCGGGTCCACCGCGGCCTGCTTGATCAGGTCCAGCACCGCGGTGAACGCGTCGAACGGGTGGTGCAGCAGGATGTCGCCGGCGGCGGCGATCTCGAAGATGCCTTCGCTGTCGCGCAGCGTGCGCGGATTCATCGGCGGGTACTTCAGCTCCGGGCGCTGCACCAGATCGTAGACCTGGTTGACCCGGCTCAGATTGACCGGGCCGTTGATGCGGTAGACCGCGTTCTCCGGCAATTCGAAGTTCTGCAGCAGGGTGCGCACGATCGACTTCGGGCAGTCCTCGGCGATCTCCAGGCGCACCGCCGGCCGGTAGCCGCGGTTGACCAGCTCGTCGCGCAGCGCCAGCGCCAGGTTCTCCACTTCCTCCTCGTCCACCACCAGTTCGGAATTGCGGGTCACGCGGAACTGGTAGGAGCCCATCACCTCCATGCCCGGGAACAGTTCGTCGACGAAGGTGGACAGCACCGAGGACAGGAACACGAAACTCTGGCCGCCCTCGGAAAGGCTTTCCGGCAACTGGATGATGCGCGGCAGCGAGCGCGGCGCGCGCACGATCGCCAGGTGGCCGACGCGGCCGAACGCATCCACGCCCTTCAGCACCACCACGATGTTCAGCGACTTGTTGAGGATCTTCGGGAACGGATGCGCCGGGTCCAGGCCCAGCGGCGACAGCACCGGCATGATCTCGTTGCGGAAGTAGGCGCGCAGCCAGCGCTTCTGCCGCGCGTTCCAGCTGTTGCGGCCGAGCACGCCGATGCCGGCGTCCTTCAAGGCCGGCCGCAGCACTTCGTTCCAGCAGCGGTACTGATGGTCGACCAGTTGCGCGGCACGGTCGTGGATGGTGTTGAGGACCGCGCTCGAGCTCAGCCCGTCCGGCGCTGGCGGCAAGCCGAACTCCAGCGCATGGCGCACGGTGGCGGCGCGGATCTCGAAGAACTCGTCGAGGTTGGTGCAGGAGATGCACAGGAAACGCAGCCGCTCCAGCAGTGGCACGCTCGGATCCTGCGCCTGCGCCAGCACGCGGAAATTGAAGTCCAGCTGCGACAGTTCGCGGTTGAGATAGAGCGACGGGTCGCGCAGCGGGTCGCTGGGAACGTCCGGTGGCGGCGTGGGCGGCAAAGCGGCGGCGCGGGGCATGGCGGTACTCGTTAGGCGGAAGTCAGGGTGGCACGGTCGCGCCGCGGATGCACGCGTCCGGCGCCGAAGTGGCAGGAGAACGTGCTGCCCTTGCCGACTTCGCTTTCGATGTCCAGCCGCGCCTGGTGCAGTCCCAGCACATGCTTGACGATCGACAGCCCCAGCCCGGTGCCGCCGCTTTCGCGCGAACGGCTGCTGGACACGCGGTAGAAGCGCTCGGTGATGCGCGGCAGGTGGTGCGAGGGGATGCCGTAGCCGCTGTCGCGCACCGACAGCACCGCGCCGTCGCCTTCGCGGGCGAAGGTGATGCTGACCGAGCCGCCGGCAGCGGTGTAGCGCACTGCGTTGGTGACCAGGTTGGAGAACGCGCTGTGCAATTCCTTGTTGGAGCCGACCAGATCCAGATTGGCCTCGTCGTGCACCTCGATGCGGTGCCGGCCCTGGCTATGCGCCTCGGCCTCGCGGCGCAGCGTGGCCAGCATCGGCGCCATCGCGATGGTCTCTTCGTTGGCGTGTTCCTGCGATTCCAGCCGCGACAGGGTCAGCAGGTCTTCGACCAGCTGGGTCATGCGCTGCGACTGCTTGCGCATCTCGGCGATCATCGGCCCGGAATCGGGGAAATCCTCCGGGTCGAGCATGTCCAGATAGCCGTGCACCACGGTCAGCGGGGTGCGCAGTTCGTGCGAGACGTTGGCGACGAAGTCGCGGCGCACCTGCTCCAGCTGCAGCAGCTTGCTGACGTCGCGCGCGACCAGCAGCCAGTAATCGTCGGAGTAGGGAATCAGGCGCAGGTTCAGGCGCAGCCGGTCGTCGATCGGCGAGGGCATGTCCAGCATCGGTTCGGCGTTGCGGCCGCCGGCCAGCCAGCGCGATAGCGGCATCGGCTGCAGGCGTTCCACCACCGGCACGTTCAGGTCGGCGGGGTGGCGCAGGCCGAGCAGGGTGCCGGCGGCTTCGTTGAACCACTGGATGCGCTGGCTGTTGCGGTCTACCACCACCACCGCGTCGGGCAGCGCGGCGGCAGCGCCGCGGTAGGCGCGCAGCATGTCCAGCAGGCGCCGCTTGCGCGTGCGCATTTCCGCCTGGCTGCGGTACAGCAGCCGGTCCAGCTCGTTCCACACGCCGGTGCCGGCCGGCGGTTCCCAGCGCTGGCGCGCGGTCAGCCGGCGCAACACGCTGCGCAGGCGCCAGTAGTGCCAGCCCATCACCGCCAGCGAGGTCAGGGTCAGCCCCATCCACACGTGACCGCCGATCCAGCCGGCCAGCACCGCCAGCAGCAGCAGCGCGGCGAGGGTGCCGAGGGTCTTGAACCAGGCGTAACGCATGTGGCGGGGCATCGGAAGCGCGCTCTGTCGCAATGGATCGTGTCCGTCGTGCGCCGGTTATGGCAGGCGCAGGCGTCCGTCAGATGGACGAGGAGAAGCGGTAGCCGGAGCCGCGCACCGTCTGCACCATGTTCTCCACCGCGAACGGTTCCAGGGTCTTGCGCAGCCGGCGGATGTGCACGTCGATGGTGCGCTCCTCGACATAGACGCTGCCGCCCCACACGTGGTCGAGCAGCTGTGCGCGGCTGTAGACGCGCTCGGGATGGGTCATGAAGAAATGCAGCAGGCGGTATTCGGTGGGGCCGATCGGCACCGGCGCATCGCCGGCGAACACGCGGTGCGCGGCGCCGTCGATGCGCAGGTTGCCGACCGAGACGCTGCCGTCTTCGTCATCGTCGCGGGTACGCCGCATCACCGCGCGGATCCGCGCCAGCAGCTCGCGTGCCGAGAACGGCTTGACCACGTAGTCGTCCACCCCGGCCTCCAGGCCGCCGACCCGGTCGTTCTCTTCGCCGCGCGCGGTGAGCATGATGATCGGCACCTCGCGGGTCATGGCGTCCTTGCGCCAGCGCCGGGCCAGTTCCAGGCCGCTGGTGCCGGGCAGCATCCAGTCCAGCAGGATCAGGTCGGGGACGCGGTCGGCGATGGAGGTCTGCGCTTCCCGCGCGTCGCCGGCGTGCACCGGTTCGAAGTCGCCCTTGCGCAAGGCGAACGCCACCATGTCGCGGATGGCAGGTTCGTCGTCGACGATCAGGATGCGTTTCTGCACGACGGCACCGTGGGACTGGGAGGAGAGGCCGTCAGTAGACTACGGTTTTATTACTATTCGATGACCGCCGACACACTGTGTTTCATCGCTGTTTCACATCCGGATCCTGTACGCCCTGGCGGCGCAGTTCCAATACCGTCGGCGTGATCGCGGCGATACGCGCATCGATGCGCGCGCGCGCCACGTAGTCCAGGTCGTCGCGCTTCTTCAGATTGTTCAGCTGGATCAGCGCCTGCTCGGGGCGGCCGTTCAGGTAGGCAGCCTCGGCATAGGCCTCGCCGGCGCGGTTGCCATCGCCGGCCAGCTCGCAGGCGCGGGCGAAGGTGCGCTGGAACACCGGATCGTCGGCGGCCGCGCTCAGCAGCGGGCGCAACACCGACTGCGCGCGCTGCCCCGCGGCACGGCCGCCTTGCTCGTTCAGCGCCGTGGCATAGGTCAGCGCCACCGCGCGGTTGCTCGGCAGGCGCTTGAGCAGGGCGTCGAAGCGCGGGTTGGCCTGCTGGCTGCGGCCGTTGCGCGATTCGGCCTCGGCCACCGCCAGGCTCAGCCACCAGCTGTCCGGGTGCGCCTTCAGCAGCTCTTCCAGGGTCTGCATGCCCTCCTGCGGGCTGCCGCCGCCGCGCAGCCGGGCCAGCGCCAGGCCGTAGCGCTGGGCGTCGCTGAGGCCCTGCTTGCTGCCCTGGCGCAGGCCCTCGTACTCGCGCACCGCATCGGCCGGGGTATTGGCGCTGAGCACGCGCAGGCGCTCGCGGGCCCATTCGAACTGGCCGCTAGTGCCGCGCGAATAGGTTTCGAACGGCACTTGCAGGCGCCCGGGCAGCAACGGATTGCCGGGTGCGCCCAGCGGCTGGCTCAGCGACACGTCGTTGGGATCGACCCGCTCCTGCAAGGTGCCGCCGGGCACGCTGGTGGTCAGGGTCACCGTGTTCTTCTTCATCTGTTCGGCGCGCTGCCGCGCCTCGCTGATGCGGGTGCTGGTGACCGGGTGGGTCATCAGGTAGTCGGGGGTGCTGTAGCCGCCCTGGTTGCCGCGCATCGCCAGCGACATGCGCTCGAAGAAGCCGGCCATCGCGTCCACGTCGTAGCCGCTGCGGGCCAGGGTACGGATGCCCAGGCGGTCGGCCTCCGATTCGTTGGAGCGGGTGTAGTCGATCTGGCGCTGCTGCATCAGTCCCAGGCCGCTGGCGATCGCCGCCTGGGTGGCGTCGCCGCTGGAGCGGCCGCCGGCCTGCTGCGCGGCGACCACCGCGGCGAGCATGCCGAGCAGGATCGGCACCTGGTCGCGCTGCGCCCGCTCCACCCCGCGCAGCACGTGCTGTTGGGTGATGTGCGCGATCTCGTGCGACAGCACCGCGGCCACTTCGTCTTCGCGCTCGGCGGTCAGCACCAGCCCGGCGTTGACCGCGACATAGCCGCCCAGCGTGGCGAAGGCGTTGATCTGGCGGTCGCGCAGCATGAAGAACGTGTACTTCTGCTGCGGCTGGTCGCTGTTGGCGCCGAGCCGGGTGCCCATGGTCTGCAGCCAATCGTCGATCAGCGGGTCTTCGAGCACGTAGCCGTAGTTGCGCAGTTCGGCCAGCATCATCTTGCCGTACTCGGCCTGGCGCGCCGGGGTCAGCAGCTCGCCGGCCGAGGAGCCGATGTCCGGCAGCTTGTTCTCCTGCGCCGGCGCGATGGCGGCGGCGGTAGCCAGGGTGATCGCGAAGGCAAGCGGCAGCGGGCGCAAGTGAGGCTCCAGGGCAGGGCGGGGGGGCCGCGGCGACGGCGGGTGAATCCAGGGTGATCCGCAGTGTTGCGGCAGCGGACTCGAAAATCCAGCGGACCGCTACCATAGTGGCTTGGACCCCTTTTCCCGCCCGGAGTTTCCCGTGGACACCCAAGCTACCGATGACGGCCAGGCCGGCGGCCCGCCGATCACCCTGTATTCCAGCGCGATCTGCCCGTACTGCGTGGCGGCCAAGAACTTCCTGAAGAGCAAGGGCTGCAGCTGGACCGAGGTGCGCATCGACCTGGACCCGGCCGAGCGAGAGAAGATGGTGGCCCTGGCGCGTCGCACCAGCGTGCCGCAGATCTTCGTCGGCGACACCCATATCGGCGGCTACGACGACATGATGGCGCTGCATCGGGCCGGCAAGCTGCAGCCGCTGCTCGACGGCCAGGCGCCCGAGGCGCAGGCATGAGCGCAGCCCAGGCGGGCGGCGAGGGCGGCGACGGTCAGGACCGGCTGCGCGCATTCACCGAGTTCCGCCAACGCATGAACCAGCGCATCCTGGCCGAGCCGAACCAGGTGGTACGGCGCTTCTTCGCGCTCGATACCCAGACCTACCAGGCCGGCGCGCTGGACGTGAAGACCAAGGAACTGCTCGGCTTGGTCGCCTCGCTGGTACTGCGCTGCGACGACTGCATCAGCTACCACGTGGCCCAGTGCAAGGAGGCCGGCGTGCAGCGCGACGAATTCTTCGAGACCTTCTCGGTGGGCCTGGTGGTCGGCGGCTCGATCGTGATTCCGCACCTGCGCCGGGCGGTGGATTTCCTCGACCAGCTCGAGGAAGGCGCCGCCGCGGCGCCGGCAGAGCACGCGCACGGCTGAGTAGCGCCGGATCGGCCTGGCACGCGCCGCCCGTAGGCGGCGCGCTGCGTTTTGCGCCTGCCTGGTTTTGGGGGCCTTCACCGGCTTCGGGCATAATTACCGGTGAACTCTCCTTGCGCCTGCAGCCCGGGCTTCCGGTCGGCGCGTTCCCCCTCTGTACGGAAACCCCAATCCTATGACGCAGACAATCACGGTCATTCGTGGCGATGGCATCGGCCCCGAGATCATGGACGCCACGCTGTTCGTGCTCGACGCGCTGAACGCCGGCCTCACCTACGAATACGCCGATGCCGGCCTGGTCGCCCTGGAGAAGCACGGCGATCTGTTGCCGGCCGCCACCCTGGACTCGATCCGCAAGAACAAGATCGCGCTGAAGAGCCCGCTGACCACGCCGGTCGGCGAGGGTTTCAGCTCGATCAACGTGGCCATGCGCCGCCAGTTCGACCTGTACGCCAACGTGCGCCCGGCCAAGTCGTTCCCGAATACCAAGTCGCGCTTCGGCGACGGCGTGGACCTGATCACCGTGCGCGAGAACACCGAAGGCGCCTACCTGAGCGAAGGCCAGGAAGTGTCGGCCGACGGCGAGACCGCGGTGTCGATGGCCAAGGTGACCCGCAAGGGCTCCGAGCGCATCGTCCGCTACGCCTTCGACCTGGCGCGGGCGACCGGCCGCAAGAAGGTCACCGCGGTGCACAAGGCCAACATCATCAAGTCCACCTCTGGCCTGTTCCTGAAGGTGGCGCGCGACGTGGCCGCGAACTACCCGGAGATCGAGTTCCAGGAAATGATCGTGGACAACGCCTGCATGCAGCTGGTGATGCGTCCGGAGCAGTTCGACATCATTGTCACCACCAACCTGTTCGGCGACATCCTGTCGGACCTGTGCGCCGGCCTGGTCGGCGGCCTGGGTCTGGCCCCGGGCGCCAACATCGGCGTCGATGCGGCGATCTTCGAGGCCGTGCACGGCTCGGCCCCGGACATCGCCGGGCAGGGCAAGGCCAACCCGTGCGCGCTGCTGCTGGGTGCGGCGCAGCTACTGGACCACGTCGGCCAGCCGCAGAACGCCGAGCGCCTGCGCAGCGCCATCGTCGCCACGCTGGAAGCCAAGGACGGGCTGACCCCGGACCTGGGCGGCAGCGGCAACACCATGGGCTTCGCCAAGGCCATCGCCAGCCGCCTGTAAGCCGGCGCGCAGAAAACAAAAAAGGGCGCCACCAGGCGCCCTTTTTTGTTATCGGCCAGAACCGGGACTGCGAAGCTCTTCATGTCCCGAGTCCCGAGTCCCGAGTCCCGCTCAGTTCCGCGACTGCAACTTCGACAACAGCCGCAGGAACTCGATGTACAGCCACACCAGGGTGACCATCAGCCCGAAGGCGCCGTACCACTCCATGTACTTGGGCGCGCCCTGTTCCACGCCGGTTTCGATGAAGTCGAAGTCCAGCACCAGGTTCAGCGCCGCCACCACCACCACGAACAGGCTGAAGGCGATGCCCAGGCCGCTGGATTCGTGGATGACCGGGACGGTGATGTTGAAGAAGCCGAGGACGATGGAGGCCAGGTACACCAACGCGATGCCGCCGGTGGCCGCGACCACGCCCAGCTTGAAGTTCTTGGTGGCCTTGATCAGCCCGCTGCGGTAGGCGAACAGCAGCGCGAACAGGGTGCCGAAGGTCAGCAGCACGGCCTGCAGCACGATGCCGTTGAAGCGCACTTCGTACATCGCCGAGATCGAGCCCAGGAAGAAGCCTTCCACCAGCGCGTACAGCGGCGCGGTGATCGGCGCCCAGGTCTTCTTGAAGGTGGTGATCATGGCCAGGATGAAGCCGCCGATGGCGCCGCCCAGCACGTAGCCGATGATGCCCGGGGCGATCACTTCGTTGCCGGCGCCATCGACCGAGATCGACTGGCTCCAGGCGAACGCCGCGGTCAGCACGGTCAGCAGCAACAGCGCGCCGGTCTTGTGGATGGTGCCGTTCAGAGTCATCGCCTCGCCGTCGCGCGAAACGACCGCGCCGCTGCCGAGGTCGAGGAAGGTGGATGCCTTCAAGGCGGGGTTGCCACTGCGGATCATGCTGTTTCTCCCTGTAAATGAAGACGATTGGCCGGTATCGGCCACAAGTGGCGAGGATAGCGCAGGCGGCGTTGACGCGATGTGCCGTTGACACCGGGCCGCGAGCTTCCCACAATAGCCGACCTTTCCGGCCTCGGCCGCGAGGGATGTTCCGCCGGGGTATAGCGCAGTCTGGTAGCGCGCCTGCTTTGGGAGCAGGATGTCGGGGGTTCGAATCCCTCTACCCCGACCAATCCGATGTCCAAACGGCGGAGAGGAATGCGACAATCCGGCCTGGGCGCCCGTAGCTCAACCGGATAGAGCACCGGCCTTCTAAGCCGGCGGTTACAGGTTCGATTCCTGTCGGGCGCGCCACACCGGTGCCGGATAGGGTGTTGCAAGAGTTCAATGGTGGCTGTAGCTCAGCTGGTTAGAGTACTGGATTGTGATTCCAGATGTCGGGGGTTCGAGTCCCCTCAGCCACCCCATTGATCGCGTGACCCGCTGCTTCGCGGGGTGTTGCAACGAAGCAAAAAAGCACATAAGATGTGCGACTCAGTTTCAGGGCCGTTAGCTCAGTTGGTAGAGCAGTTGACTCTTAATCAATAGGTCCAAGGTTCGAATCCTTGACGGCCCACCAAATCAAGCAGCCACTTAGCGCAAGCCAAGTGGCTGTTTTTTTATGTGCCGGGAAAATTGCCGGGAAAAATAGCGCCGGCGGGCGCACTACTTGCGCGTCGGCGGCGGGACCAGCGGCAGGTCGTTGGCGTACCGGTTGGTCATCTCGGGCGTGGCATGTCCCGCCGCGTCCTGCTTGTCGGCCCGGTTGCCGGCCGTATCGGTGATGCCGCGGTGCTTGAGCCCATGCAGGCCAAACCGCTGCGCGGCCTCGATCACCCCGTCCTTGATCGCCATGTGCATCATGCGCTGTCGAGCGCGGACTTGCGCAGCGGGGTGCCGGATTGGCTCACCAGCAGTCGCCGCCGCTCGGGTTTGAGCGCTATGGGCACCTTGTGCGCCTCGGTGACCGCCTTGCGATAGTTGGCCAACCAGGCCCAGGTCGCGCGCAGCTCGTCGTTCCAGAGCGTGACGTTGTCCCGCGATCCCTTGCGGCGCTCGCTGCGCACGCCGTTCTCCTGGGCATGCGCGTCCGTCAGATCGGTCACCTCGATCCCGCGCAGGCGCAGGTTGTACGCGAGCTTCATCACCGCGGCCAGGTAGGGCGGCACGCTGCCACTGGTGTGCGCCTTGAGGCGTCCGCGCCTTTCGGCGAACGCGAGGACGGCGGCGAACACCTCGCTGGTGGCGGCGGCGTTGGAGGGATGCCCCTGTACTGGCGTCGAGATGACAGAGCATTACGCCACGGTGTCGAGGGTGCGGATGCTTGGCGAGAACTGAGTGGATCCATGGCCGAGCCGTTGCGCGGCTCGGCCGACAGGACCAGTAGAGAATTTGCAGCAAGCCTCCCGGGCCTTACATGGATGGTTCCAGTTGTCTACGAAGTGCTCCGTTCCGTGGGTGCCTGCAAGTCGTAGGATGCTCATGTCTGGATAGACATGCCGACACTATGCCAAAGGACAATAAAGATGGAATTCCCGCGCTACTTGAGGGGTACCGTTCTCGCACTGGCCGTGGCTGCCGGGAGCATGGCTGTCACTGTGCAGGCCGAGCAAAGCACGACGAAAACGACGACGACTAGGGTTGTCGAAGCGACCTATCTGCCCGGGTCGAAGGAAGTTAAGCAAATCCAGCAGTGGTTGCTGCTGCACTCCGATCCCACCAGCAGAATGGCGGGCGATCCCCAGAACCTCGGAACGGTTACGGTCAAGTACACCGAAGTGGTCTCTACCAATGCGACAGCGGCAGACATGAATGCTCCGCCGCCGCCTGTGCCGCTTCCTAGCTCTGGCCAACCAGGAGGTACCTTCTCCGTGGGATCCTGCGGTGGCGGCGTGAGCCAGTCGTGGACCTACATGTGGGTGCCGAACAGTACCGGTGGGACCTGGGTGGTCACTGATTACCACTCGTTCCGCACGAAGTCGTGTGGTAGTTCTGGCGCATAAGTCTCGAAGACGCTCCAGACGAGACCCTAGCATCTTGCTGCGGCGCTTGGCCCCCCTTGGCGCAGCGCCCAAGGAACGCCCCGCCCAGGCCGCGCCGAAGTAGCGCTTTCAGCGAGCGCGCGAAGTGGAACCTATCAAGTAGCCGGCCAACCCATGACCAGGCCGCGCCGAAGCCGCCCTACGGGGCGGCTTTTTCGTGGGCGCGGGGCGGGCCGCTGGCCCCTGCGCGCCTCGCAGGCGCGTTCAGGCGGCGCTGGAACAGGCGCCGCCGCCCAGGCCGCGACCCGCATCTCGATCGACAGGCGTCAGCTCCTGGCGCGCGCAGTCGTCGCCCCGCCACGCCTGCGGTTTGTTTTTCTGCGCCCCTGCGGCCCCCGGGCGGGCGCGCCGCTGCTGGCGCTCAGTGCGGTTCCGGTAGGGTGCTGGCCCCTACGGATCCCTGCGCGGATGGCCCCTCTGTAGCGCTTTCCTATGGCCATAGCGGCTACCCGCGTGGTGGCCGAAATTTCCAGATGACCATCGGGAAGAGGTAACTAGGTAATTCGATGGACGAAGTTCCATTTAAGAAATTGATTTTAAAGGGGAATTGCAGGTTGCCTTGCGAGGTAATCTGAGGTAATCCGCCGAATCGGAAAAAGTAATGTAGTTGATTTAAAGGGGCTTTTTAGAGGATTAGATTACATCTACAAAAGGTAATGCCGTTACCTTAGTGCCAACCCGGGATTACTTTTGAAAAATAAATTTATGTCTTTGAATATATTGAGTAATTTCAAGTATTTTTATGCGGGTTGCCTAAATTACCTCTTTCCCATGGTCGCCTGAAAAATTGACATATGGCCGGCCTGACGGGGCTTGCCACAGCCGCTGCTATCGCCGGCACTCTCGTCGCGGCGCCGGTCGATGGCGCCCGTGCTGGCGCACCTCGATCGCTCCGATGCCGCTGGCGGCGGTCGCTGGCCAGGAGGGACATTCGGTCGGCAGCAATGCAGCCGCGATCGCCATGGCCACGCCGGCCGGCGCCGGCGCGAGCTGCTGGTCGACCACCAGGTGGTGACCACGCGCGATCGCCGCGGCATGGTCGCGCGGGTGCGGCAGCAGTGTTGAGTGGGCGGGCGCGGCGCGGTACGGAAAGGCATCTGCTCCGGCAGGTGCCTTTTTCTTTGTCGGCAGGCCTGCAACAATGCGCGGGCAGGCGCGCAGGCGCGCAGGCGCCAAAGCGCGAAAGTGGCGGAATTGGTAGACGCCCTGGTTTTAGGTACCAGTGCCGCAAGGCGTAGGGGTTCGAGTCCCCTCTTTCGCACCATCCCGGCACCGCGTGTGCGGCCTGCGGTCGCGTCCGCATCGGCGTCGTGTCAGGTGCCGCGGCCATCCCTGCGGTCTGGGTCCGCTGGCAGGCGCCGCGGGAATGAGCGAAACTATCTGGCTGCGGCGGCCGTCCCGTGCCCGCGTCAATCCGTTCTTTACTACATCGTGCCGAGAGCCGTGGGCTCCCGGTGGCAGGAGTCCACATGCAAGCTTCGATCGAAACCACCGGTACCTTGGAACGGCGTCTGACCTTCACCCTGCCGGAGGAGCGCCTGGAGACCCATATCGGCGGCCGCCTGCGCGAAGTCGCGCGCACCGCGCGGATCAAGGGCTTCCGTCCCGGCAAGATTCCGCCGAAGGTGATCGAGCAGCGCTTCGGGCCGCAGATCCGCGCCGAGGCGCTGGACGGCCTGCTGCGCGAGACCTTCGATTCGGCGGTGCGCGAGCACGAGCTGCGCCTGGCCGGCAACCCGCGCATCGACCGCGCCGGCGACAACGCGCTGCAGTTCGTGGCCACCTTCGAAGTGGTGCCGGAGTTCGGCGACATCGACGTGGCCAAGCTGGAAGTGATCCGCCACACCGCCGAGGTCACCGACGCCGACATCGAGCAGATGATCGAGAACCTGCGCCTGCAGCGCCGCACCTGGCAGCCCGCCGGGCGTCCGGCGCAGGACGGCGATCTGGTGACCCTGGAAACCTGGTCGCAGGCCGGCGACGAGCGCCTGCCCGCCGAGGGCGTGGAGAAGGGCAGCAGCGTGATCGGCTCCGGCGTCATGTTCCCGGCGATCGAGCAGGGCCTGGTCGGCCTGTCCAAGGACGAGGAAAAGACCCTGACCGTCGATTTCCCGGCCGACTGGCGCGTGCCGCAGTTCGCCGGCAAGCAGGTCCAGGTGCACGTGAAGGCGGTCGACGTCGCTGCGCCGGTGCTGCCGGAGGTGGACAAGGAGTTCATCAAGAGCTTCGGCGTGAAGAGCGGCGATGCCGAGCAGTTCCGCAAGGACATCCGCATCAACCTGGAGCGCGAGCTCAAGGGCGCGCTGATGAACCGTCTGCGCCGCGAGGTCGGCGAGCAGCTGATCGCTGCCTATGCGTCGGTGGAAATGCCGCCGCGCCTGGTCGAGAACGAGGCGCGTTCGATGCTGGCGCAGCAGGTGGAGCAGCTGCGCCGCTCCGGCCGCGATCCGGGCCAGGTGCCGGACGACGCGCACCAGGGCTTCGTGGACGCGGCGCGCAAGCGCGTGCTGGTCGGCCTGCTGGTCGGCGAGGTCGCCCGCCGCAACGAGCTGCGCCTGGACCCCAAGCGGGTCTCGGAAACCCTGCGCCTGATCGCCTCGACCTACGAAGAGCCGGAACAGGTCATTGAGATGTACCGCAACGATCCCCAGTTGATGGGGGGACTGCAGAGCCGTGTGATGGAAGAACAGGTGATCGACTGGATCGCCGAGCGCGCCAAGCACACCGAGCAGGCGATGAGCTTCCAGGAAGCGATCCGCCAATAAGGCGACGCTTCGCGGCGGCCCGCATATTGCATGCGGGTTGAGGTGCAATCCCAGGGTTCCGCACTTGCGGGGCCGCGACAAGATGCGACAGCCCTGCACATCCCCGTGCAGGGACGACACAGAGCAGGAGTTCCCGCGTGGACAATGTGACCAAGGCCTTGAATCTGGTTCCGATGGTGGTCGAGCAGACCAGTCGCGGCGAGCGTGCCTACGACATCTATTCGCGCCTGCTGAAGGAGCGGCTGATCTTCCTGGTCGGTCCGATCGACGACCACATGGCCAACGTGATCGTGGCGCAGATGCTGTTCCTGGAAGCGGACAACCCGGAAAAGGACATCAACATCTACATCAATTCGCCGGGCGGCGTGGTCACCGCCGGCATGGCGATCTACGACACCATGCAGTACATCAAGCCGGACGTGAGCACCATCTGCATCGGCCAGGCCGCCTCGATGGGCGCGCTGCTGCTGGCCTCGGGCGCGGCCGGCAAGCGCTATGCGCTGCCGAATTCGCGGGTAATGATCCACCAGCCGCTGGGCGGCTTCCAGGGCCAGGCCACCGATATCGACATCCACGCGCGCGAGATCCTGACCCTGCGCTCGCGGCTGAACGAAATCCTGGCCAAGCACACCGGCCAGTCGCTGGAAACCATCGCCCGCGATACCGAGCGCGATAACTTCAAGAGCGCCGTCGACGCGCAGGCCTACGGGCTGGTCGACCAGGTGCTGGAGCGCCGTCCGGAAGAGTCGATCCAGCCGGCATAAGGCTTGCATGTACGGTAAAACGCAGCGTATTCCGCAGGGTCGGGGCCGGGCTAGCGTCCTCCCGGCCCTGTGTTATTCTCGAAATCGAACCCCCGTTCATCGGGTGGGGTAACTGGGTAAGCGAAGCAATGAGCGAAGACCGGCAAGGCCGTTCCGGCGACAGCAACAAAATTCTGTACTGCTCGTTCTGCGGCAAGAGTCAACACGAGGTCCGTAAGCTGATCGCCGGGCCGAGCGTGTTCATCTGCGACGAGTGCGTCGAGCTGTGCAACGACATCATCCGCGAGGAACTCGAGGAGAAGGCGCAGTCCGCACGCAGCAGCCTGCCCAAGCCCAAGGAAATCCTCGAGGTGCTGGACCAGTACGTGATCGGGCAGCTGCGCGCCAAGCGCACGCTCGCCGTGGCCGTGTACAACCACTACAAGCGCATCGAGAGCCGGCAGAAGAACGACGAAGTCGAGCTGGCCAAATCCAACATCCTGCTGGTCGGTCCGACCGGTTCGGGCAAGACGCTGCTGGCCGAAACGCTGGCGCGCCTGCTCAACGTGCCGTTCACGATCGCCGATGCGACCACGCTCACCGAAGCCGGCTATGTCGGCGAGGATGTGGAAAACATCATCCAGAAGCTGCTGCAGAAGTGCGACTACGACGTCGACAAGGCGCAGCAGGGCATTGTCTACATCGACGAGATCGACAAGATCTCGCGCAAGAGCGAAAACCCGTCGATCACCCGCGACGTGTCCGGCGAAGGCGTGCAGCAGGCGTTGCTGAAGCTGATCGAAGGCACCGTGGCGTCGGTGCCGCCGCAGGGCGGGCGCAAGCATCCGCAGCAGGAATTCCTGCAGGTGGACACCAAGAACATCCTGTTCATCTGCGGCGGCGCGTTCGCCGGCCTGGACAAGGTGATCCAGCAGCGTTCCAACGACGTCGGCGGCATCGGCTTCGGCGCCAAGGTGAAGAGTTCCGAGCGCAAGCGCGAAGTCGGCAAGATCCTGGCCGAAGTGGAGCCGGAAGACCTGATCAAGTTCGGTCTGATTCCCGAGTTCGTCGGTCGCCTGCCGGTGGTCGCTACGCTCGAGGAACTCGATGAGCCAGCGCTGATCCGGATCCTGACCGAGCCGAAGAACGCGATCACCAAGCAGTTCAAGAAGCTGTTCGAGATGGAAGGCGTGGAGCTGGAATTCCGGCCCGACGCGTTGCTGGCCATCGCCAAGAAGGCGCTCAAGCGCAAGACCGGCGCACGCGGCCTGCGCACCATCGTCGAATCGGTGCTGCTGGACACGATGTACGAGCTGCCGTCGCAGGAAAACGTCAGCAAGGTGGTGGTGGACGAGTCGGTGATCGAACACAAGTCCGAGCCGTACCTGATCTACCAGACCCCGCCGCCGGCGCCGAAGGTGGCCTCGGCCGAGTGAGTGCCGGGTGAAGCCGCGGTGCTGTTTCGCCGCCGCCTTTGTGACCGACTAAACGCTTGAAAGAAAAGGGGCTTTTCCGCTGCTCTTGCATCGTCCAGCCGATGGCCCCATAACGGGGCCATCGGCATTTTTATGCCCGCCTTTTCCGCATTCCCGCACCCCACATCGGAACCCTCATGGCCCAGTCCACATCCGAAGTCCTCGACCTGCCGGTCCTGCCGTTGCGCGACGTCGTGGTCTTCCCGCACATGGTCATCCCGCTGTTCGTCGGCCGCGACAAGTCGATGCGCGCGCTCGAGCACGCGATGGAAGCCGACAAGCGCATCTTGCTGGTCGCGCAGAAATCCGCCGAGACCGACGATCCGGTGGCGGCCGACCTGTACAACGTCGGCACCCTGGCGCAGGTGCTGCAATTGCTGAAGCTGCCCGACGGCACCATCAAGGTGCTGGTCGAGGGCCTGTCGCGGGTCAGCGTCGAGAAAGTGGCCGAGCGCGACGGCGCGCTGCAGGGCGAGGGCAGCGAGATCGATGCGGCCGAATCGCGCGAGGAGCGCGAGGTCGAGGCGATCGCGCGTTCGCTGATGTCGCTGTTCGAGCAGTACGTCAAGACCAACCGCAAGCTGCCGCCTGAGCTGCTGCAGACGCTGACGGGCATCGACGAGCCGGGCCGCCTGGCCGACACCATCGCCGCGCACATCGGCGTGCGCCTGGCCGACAAGCAGCGCCTGCTGGAAACCCTGGAAGTGGGCGAGCGGCTGGAGATGCTGGTCGGCCTGGTCGATGGCGAGATCGACGTGCAGCAGCTGGAGAAGCGCATCCGCGGCCGGGTCAAGTCGCAGATGGAGAAGAGCCAGCGCGAGTACTACCTCAACGAGCAGATGAAGGCGATCCAGAAGGAGCTGGGTGACCTGGACGACGCGCCCGGCGAACTGGAAGAACTGGCGCGCAAGATCGCCGAGGCGGGCATGCCCAAGCCGGTGGAGACCAAGGCCAAGGCCGAGCTCAACAAGCTCAAGCAGATGTCGCCGATGTCGGCCGAGGCCGCGGTCGTGCGCAACTATCTCGACTGGCTGCTGGGCGTGCCGTGGAAAAAGCGCAGCAAGGTGCGCAAGGACCTGAAGGTCGCGCAGGAAACGCTGGACGCCGACCACTACGGCCTGGAGAAGGTCAAGGACCGCATCCTCGAATATCTGGCGGTGCAGTCGCGGGTGAAGCAGATGAAGGGGCCGATCCTGTGCCTGGTCGGCCCGCCCGGCGTCGGCAAGACCTCGCTCGGCCAGTCCATCGCCAAGGCGACCAACCGCAAGTTCGTGCGCATGTCGCTCGGCGGCGTGCGCGACGAGGCGGAGATCCGCGGGCATCGGCGTACCTACGTCGGCTCGATGCCGGGCCGCATCGTGCAGAACCTCAACAAGGTCAGCAGCAAGAATCCGCTGTTCGTGCTCGACGAGATCGACAAGATGTCGATGGACTTCCGCGGCGATCCGTCCTCGGCGCTGCTGGAAGTGCTCGACCCCGAGCAGAACAACGCGTTCAACGACCACTACCTGGAAGTGGACCTGGACCTGTCCGAAGTGATGTTCGTGGCGACCTCCAATTCGCTGAACATCCCCGGCCCGCTGCTCGACCGCATGGAGGTGATCCGCATCCCCGGCTACACCGAGGACGAGAAGCTGGCCATCGCCATGCGTTATCTGGTGCCCAAGCAGCTGAAGGCCAACGGCCTGAAGGGCGACGAGCTGGAGATCGCCGCCGACGCGATTCGCGACATCGTGCGCTACTACACGCGCGAATCCGGCGTGCGCAACCTCGAGCGCGAAGTCGCCAAGATCTGCCGCAAGGTGGTCAAGGAAATCGCGCTGTCCGGTCCGCAGCCGGCGGCGGTCAAGAAGGCGCCGGCGAAGAAGGGCGCGGCGCCGCGCAAGGACAAGGCGCGGGTCAGCGTCGGTTCCAAGAATCTGGACAAGTACCTGGGCGTGCGCCGCTTCGATTTCGGCCGCGCCGAGGAGCAGAACGAAGTCGGCTTGGTCACCGGCCTGGCCTGGACCGAGGTCGGCGGCGACCTGCTGCAGATCGAATCGACCCTGGTCCCGGGCAAGGGCGCGGTGATCCTGACCGGCCAGCTCGGCGACGTGATGAAGGAATCGGCCTCGGCGGCGCTGTCGGTGGTGCGTTCGCGCGCCGAGCGGCTCGGTATCGAGGTCGACTTCCTGCAGAAGCATGACGTGCATCTGCACGTGCCCGATGGCGCCACGCCGAAGGACGGCCCCAGCGCCGGCATCGCGATGGTGACCTCGCTGGTGTCGATGCTGACCAAGGTGCCGGTCAAGGCCGATGTGGCGATGACCGGCGAGATCACCTTGCGCGGTCGCGTCTCGGCGATCGGCGGGCTCAAGGAGAAGCTGCTGGCGGCGCTGCGCGGCGGCATCCACACGGTGATCATCCCGGAGGAGAACCGCAAGGATCTGGCCGACATTCCGGACAACGTCACCCGCGATCTGAAGATCGTGCCGGTCAAGTGGATCGACGAAGTGCTGGATCTGGCGCTGGAGACGCCATTGAAGGCGAACGCGGCGACCGCTGGCGACGCGGCGCCGGTACGCCGCAAGCCCAAGCCGAAAGCATCCTCGAACGCGCGCGTCAAGCACTGAAAGGCGCTGAACTGCGCCCGCCCAAGTGGCTGAAACCCGCGCCGTTGCTGGCTTTTCGGCTTGCGCGGGTGGGAGGCCGCTGGTATAAATGCACGACTTGCGGGCACCGCGAACGCGCGTGCTTGGTAGTGCAAAAATCAATCGGGGCCTCGTCACCGACGAGGCAGGCCAAGCCGACACCCGATCCTCAATTCCGCGGTTTTCTGCCGCACATGGAGTCATCAAGAAATGAATAAAGCCGAACTGAACGACGTTATCGCCGCCGCTGCGGATATTTCCAAGGCCGAAGCCGGTCGCGCCGTCGACGCCTTCGTGTCCGAAGTCACCAAGGCGCTCAAGAAGGGCGACAGCGTGACCCTCGTGGGCTTCGGCACCTTCCAGGTGCGCGACCGTGCCGAGCGCACCGGCCGCAACCCGAAGACCGGCGACGCGATCAAGATCGCCGCGTCGAAGAATCCGACCTTCAAGGCTGGCAAAGCGCTGAAGGATGCCGTAAACTAATCGACTCGCTAGGGTGCTTAGCTCAGCGGTAGAGCGTCTCCTTTACACGGAGAGGGTCGGGGGTTCGAAACCCTCAGCACCCACCAGACAAGCACCGAGCGGCAAGTTTCAAATGCGGAGTGGTAGTTCAGTCGGTTAGAATGCTGGCCTGTCACGCCGGAGGTCGCGGGTTCGAGTCCCGTCCACTCCGCCAGTCGCACCGAAGCCCCTGAGAAATCGGGGGCTTCGTTTCTCGAAGCATCCGCCGCGCATTGCGCTGCGCAGATACCCAGAGATTGCGGGCCTTGTGCCTGCCTCCGTTCAAAAAGCGGAGTGGTAGTTCAGTTGGTTAGAATGCTGGCCTGTCACGCCGGAGGTCGCGGGTTCGAGTCCCGTCCACTCCGCCAGTTTTGTACGCGAAACCCCCGAGCGATCGGGGGTTTCTTTTTTTCCGGGAGGCCTGGCCGGCGACCGCCGTGCGGGCCGCGGATTTCATGCGCGCGCAGGCCCCGTGGCACGCCATTCCGCCGCAGGCCGTGAAGCGGGTTAAACTGCGCGGCTCGCCAACAGGCCTCGGTTCCCAACCAATGCTGCAGAAACTCCGCGAAAAGACCTCGGGCTGGATCGCCACCGCGATCATCGGCCTGTTGATGATTCCGTTCCTGTTCGTCATCGACAGCAGTTACCTCGGTGGCGTCGGTGCCAACAACGTCGCCAAGGTGCAGGCGCCGCCGTCGTGGTGGTCGTCGGCGCCGTCGTGGTGGCCGGTGTCGTTCCTGTGGCGGCACCACGAGGTGAGCACCGAGCAGTTCCGCATGCGCTTCGAGGAAGCGCGGCAACAGGCGCGCGAACAGCAGGGCGAGAACTTCGATCCGCGCGAGTTCGAGAGCGCCGACAACAAGCGCAAGGTGCTCGACCAGTTGATCGACGAGCAGGTGGTGAAGCTCGCCGCCGAGCAGGCGCACGTGGTGGTCGGCGATGCCGCGGTCCGCGACTACATCGCCACCATTCCGGCGTTCCAGAAGGACGGCAAGTTCGACCCGGAACGCTACCGCCTGGCGTTGGCCTCGGGGACCCCGCCGCGGACGCCGGCGATGTTCGACCAATTGGTGCGCGATGGTCTGCAGCAGTCGTTGATCCCGTCGGCGCTGATGGAGTCGGCGTTCGCGACCAAGCAGGAGACCGAGCGCCTGCTGAAGATGCTCGGCGAGACCCGCGACGTGGACCTGGCGCTGTTGCCGGAACAGCCGGCCGATACCGCCCCGGTCAGCGACGCGCAGGTGCAGCAGTGGTACGACGCGCACCAGGCCGATTTCAAGCAGCCGGAGCGGGTGTCGATCGAATACGTCGAACTGGACGCGAGCAAGCTGCCACCGGCCAAGCCGGCCGACGAGGCGACGCTGCGCAAGCGCTACGAGGACGAGAAGGCCCGCTTCGTCGAGCCCGACCAGCGCCTGGCCTCGCACATCCTGATCAGCGCCGGCAAGGATCCCGCATCGCAGAAGGCCGCCGAGGCCAAGGCCGCCAAGCTCGCCGCCGAAGCCAGGCAGCCCGGCGCCGATTTCGCCGCGCTGGCGCGCGCCAACTCCGAGGATCCGGGTTCCAAGAACGCCGGTGGCGATCTGGGCTGGGTCGAGAAGGGGGTGATGGTCAAGCCGTTCGAGGACGCCCTGTTCGCGATGAAGGCCGGCGACATCGTCGGCCCGGTGAAGAGCGAGTTCGGCTACCACGTGATCCAGCTGCGCGAGATCAAGGGCGGCCAGGGCAAGCGCTTCGAGCAGGTGCGCGACCAGCTCGCTGGCGAACAGCAGCAGGCCGACAACGAGAAGGTCTACAGCGATCTGAGCGGCAGGCTGGTGGATCTGGTGCTGAAGAGCCCGACCGCGCTGGCGCCGGCGGCCAAGCAAGTCGGCCTGCCGGTACAGACCCTGGGGCCGTTCTCGCGCGCCGATGCCAGCGGCATCGCCGCGCAGCCGGCGGTGCGGCGTGCGGCGTTCTCCGACACGCTGGTGCAGGACGGCACGGTCAGCGACCCGATCACCCTGGGGCCGAACCACACCGTGCTCATTCGGGTCACCCAGCACCTGCCGGAGCAGACTCAGCCGCTGGCCAAGGTGCGCGAACAGGTCGCCGCCGCGGTGCATGCCGATCGCACCGCCAAGGCCGCCGCAGCGAAGGCCGACGCCTTGCTCGAGCGGCTGCGCAAGGGCGAGACCCTGCAGGCGCTGGCCGGCCCGGAGAAGCTGCAGATCAACCCGATGCCGGGGCTGCCGCGCACCGTGCCGATGCCGAGCCCGGAAGCCAATCGCGCGATCTTCAGCGCGCCGCTGCCGGCGGCGGGCAAGCCGTCGGTGGGCAAGGTCGAGCTGTCGGCCAACGGCGTCCCGGGCAGCGCCAAGCGCTACGCGCTGTTCGTGCTCAACAAGGTCAACCCCGGCGACCTGAGCAAGGTGCCGGCCGAGCAGCAGGCGACGCTGAAGCAGCAACTGGGCCAGATCGAAGGCGCCGCCGCGGCGAAGGCCTACATCGACGCGATGCGCAAGCGCTACAAGGTCAGCGTGCAGGAAGCGCAGCTATAAGCGCTGCTTCCTGGCGGTGTGATGCGAACAAGCCCGGTCCTGCCGGGCTTGTTCGTTTCTGGGGGCTGCGCGCTGGGTGCAGCCGTGGCCAGTGTGGGTGCGCGGCGTGCTGCGTGCGGCGTGCTGCGCGAGCGTAGCGCGGTGCGGTCGCGAGAGCTGCTGCGGACACGCGGCCTGCGCTGCCAGTTGCCGCATCGGCGACGCGATGCGACCGAGGCGCGGGCCATGCGCGGTCAGTGCGCGGTCAGTGCGAGGGCGCGGGGGGCCAGACGGTGCCCAGACTGATCGTGACGTTGTAGGAGCGGCTTCAGCCGCGACACGCACTATCAGTAAGGCCTGTCGCGGCTGAAGCCTACTACAGGGGCAGTGCGGCCGCGCGGGGCGATGCCGATCAGAAGATCCCGAGGTGAGGCGCAGATGCGCAGGCACGGGCGCGTCCGTAGCGGAGCGGGGTAGCGGGGGAAGCGGCGAGTCTGCGCTCGCAGCGCGGCAATGGCACTTCGCGCGCTGCGCACCTGCCGCGGCAGTGCAACCGCAGTGGTCGGTCATTCGGCGCCGGCAAACGGCACCGGCTGCGAGGTTTGCCGGTAGCTCGATCTTCCCGCCGCAGCGGGAAACTTATTCCTCGTAGCTCAGCACCATGCCCGGGCGCAGCACGCTGCGCGCGGACAGGCCGTTCTTCGCCAGCAGCGTCTGCACGGTGATGCCGTAGCGCTTGGCGATGGTCCAGGCGGTGTCGCCGTCGCGGACGGTGTGGGTGCGGCGCGCCGCAGGCGTGCGCTGGCGCATGCGCGGCGGTGTGGCCTCGGCGAGGCTGGCGACGGCGCGCGGCGCCGGTGCCTCGGGCTGCTGCGGTTGCGCCGCCGCGGCCATGGCATCGGCGGCGGCCGTGGCGGCGCTGCCGCCGCTGCCGACCGGCGCCAGCACCGGCAGTGCGCGCTTTTTGTTGCCTGCGCTGCCCAGCGCCGGATTCAGCCGTGCGACCTGGTTGCCCTGCAGCGCCTGCTGCCGCGCCCATTCGTCCAGCGCCATGCCGGCGGGCAGGGTGCGCGCCTGCAGGATCGGCACTTCGCGGTCCAGCGAGGCCATCCATTCGTCGTGGGTCTGCGCCTGCTCCAGGACGCAGGCCAGCGCGTGCAGCTTTTCGACATAGGCATAGGTGATCGGCGACAGCCCCGGCAACTTCTCAGGCTGCGCGTTCTGCGCGTTCATGCCGACCCGGCGCATCGACTGCAGCACCCGGTATTCGCCAGCGTTGTAGGCCATGATCGCCAGGCGCCAGTCGCCGCCGAACATGCCGTGCAAGGTCTTCAGGTAGCGCACCGCGGCGCGGGTGGAGTCCACCGCGGACAGGCGCCCGTCGTAGCTGCCTTCGACCGGAACGTCATGGTTGCGGGCGGTATCGGCGATGAACTGCCACAGCCCGGCCGGACCACCGGTGTTGCGCGCGGCGGGGCGGTAGCCGCTCTCCACGAACGGGATCAGCGCGAATTCGGTCGGCAGGTCGGCGGCACGCAGTTCGTCCACCACGTAGCCGAACAGCGGCAACACGTCCTCGTCCTCGTTGGCCAGCCGCGCCGGCGCGCGCGCGAACTGCTGTTTCCAGCGCGCATCGGTGGAGCCGCCGTCGCATTGCGCATCGGCCAGGCCGTCGCGGAAGCTGGCGAGGATAGCGTGGCCGTTACGGGTGGTGGCAGGCGGCAGCGCCGCGGCATCCATCGGCAGTACGTTCAGGCCGGCCACGGTCTGCTCCAGCGCCGCGCCGATCGGCGCCGCCGCGCCTGCGGAAGGGGACACCGACCCGATCGCCAGCGTCAGCGCCGCCGTCATGAACAGCGACCTCATGCGCGGAAATCGTCTTTCCAGCGCCTCAATTCGGCGAATACGTCCACTTCGTCGCGGGCGCTGCGGCCGAGCCGGGCGCCGACCGCCTGCTGGATCGCCGCCGAGGCGGTGCGCAGGAACGGATTGGTCGCCACTTCGCTGGCGAGGCTGACGGGAACAGTGGGACGGGCAGCATGACGCATGGCCTGGACTTCCTCATGGCGCTGCCGCAAGGCAGCGTTGGTGGGATCGACCGTGACGGCGAATGCCGCATTGGCCAGGGTGTATTCGTGTCCGCAACACAGTAGCGTGGCGCCCGGGAGGGCGGCCAGCCGTTGCAGCGAACCCAACATCTGGGAGGGCGTACCTTCGAACATGCGTCCACAGCCCAGGCTGAACAGGGTATCGCCGCTGAACAGATGGCCATGGCCGACATAGGCCACATGCGAGCGGGTATGCCCCGGCACGGCAAGGGTCCGGAACTCCCATTGCACCACCTGGACGCCATCGCCATCGCCGACGCGCTGGCTGGGGAACGGGATCCGCGGCTCGTCCGCCGGGGCATACACCGGCAGATCCGGCCAGCGCTCGCGCAGCGCGGCCACGCCACCGATGTGGTCGTCGTGATGGTGGGTCAGCAGCACCGCGGCCGGGTGCAATCCTTGCGCCGCGGCCTCGAACACGGGCTCGGCCTGGCCGGGATCGACAAGCACGGCGCGGCCATCCGTGGCGGCGATCGCCCAGATGTAATTATCCTGGAATGCGGGCAGGGCGATCAGTCGCATAGAATTGGCACCATGCCTGCCGCCTCGCTCCCCCGTCAAGCCGCCGTCTCATCCTGGTTTGATACGGCGGTGGCGCAACAACTGCTTCAGGCCGAGCAGCCATTGATCCTGGATGCCTTGCTCGGACGCCCGGCGCAGCCCTGGTTGTGGCTGGCGCCGGTGCCGTTCGCGCCGCTGGCGCGCGAGTTGCCGGGGCGCGGCGTGCGCCTGCACCGCACCGCGCGCGGCTATGCCGGCGACCTGGTATGCACGCTGCCGCTGCCGCTGCCCTCGGAAAGCGTCAATGCGATCGTGCTGCAGCACGTGCTCGGTGCCGACGCCGCGGCGCTGCTGGAGGAATGCGAGCGGGTGCTGCTGCCGGGCGGCCGGCTCTGGCTGTTCGCGCTCAATGCGGTGAGCCCGTACCGGCTGCGCTGGCGTCGGCAGGGACTGCTGGCGCGGCCGCCCGGCAGCTGGCGCGGGTTGCTGCAGCAGGTCGGGCTGCCGTGCACCGAGCCGTTGCGCTACCTGGGGCCGGTCTGGCCGACCCGCGGCGGCGTCGGCCCGGCAACCTCCGGCGCGCCGTTGCGGGCGGTGTGCCTGCTGCAGGCGGAGAAACGCACCGTCGCCGGCATCGGCCCCATTCCGCTGCGCGCGCCGGTACGCTGGCGCGGTTCGACCGCTTCCATCTGATTTCTGGACGTATATGAAGACTGTTGATATCCATACCGACGGCGCCTGTCTGGGCAATCCCGGCCCCGGCGGCTGGGCCGCGCTGCTGCGCTACAAGGGCCTGGAGCGCGAAGTGGCCGGCGCCGAGGCGCACACCACCAACAACCGCATGGAGCTGATGGCCGCGATCATGGCGCTGGAGACGCTCAGCGAGCCGTGCCAGATCGTGCTGCACACCGATTCGCAGTACGTGCGCCAGGGCATCACCGAATGGATGCCGGGCTGGGTGCGGCGGCAGTGGAAGACCGCCGGCGGCGACCCGGTCAAGAACCGCGATCTGTGGGAGCGGCTGCATGCCGCCGCGCAGCGGCACACCATCGATTGGCGCTGGGTCAAGGGCCACAGCGGCGATCCGGACAATGAGCGGGTCGACGTGCTGGCGCGCAACCAGGCGCTGCGGGTGCGCGCCGGCGGCGCCGCGGTCGCGTCCTGATTCCTTCCACGCCTCATCCTGCAGCGAGCCACATGCGTCAGATCATCCTCGATACCGAAACCACCGGCCTGGAATGGAAGAAGGGCAACCGCGTCGTCGAAATCGGCGCGGTGGAACTGCTCGAGCGCCGCCCCAGCGGGCGCAACTTCCACCGCTACCTGCGCCCGGACTGCGACTTCGAGCCCGGCGCGCAGGAGGTCACCGGGCTGACCCTGGAATTCCTCGCCGACAAGCCGGAGTTCCACGAGGTGGTGGACGAGTTCCTGGCGTTCATCGACGGCGCCGAACTGATCATCCACAACGCCTCGTTCGATCTGGGCTTCCTCGACTACGAACTGTCGCGGCTGGGCGCGTCCTACGGGCGCATCCTCGACCGCGCCACGGTCATCGACACGCTGCTGATGGCGCGCGAGCGCTTCCCGGGCCAGCGCAACTCGCTGGATGCGCTGTGCAAGCGGCTGGGCGTGGACAACGCGCATCGGCAGTTGCACGGCGCGCTGCTCGATGCGCAGATTCTCAGCGAGGTGTATATCGCGCTGACCTCGGGCCAGGAGGAAATCGGTTTCGCCCTGGCCGACGAGCGCGGCAGCCATGCCCACGGACAGCGTGTCGCGTTCGACATGGCGACGCTGCTGCCGCGGCCGCGGGTGCTGCCCACGGCATCGGAGCTGGACGCGCACCAGGCGCGGCTGGAGAAGCTGCGCAAGAAGGCCGGGCGCGCGCTGTGGGATGCCGACGACCCGGTGCCGGCCGACGCCGTGGCGGGTTGAGTGGCGCCAGGTCCAGCAGACGATCGTTCGCTGGCGCTGCTTCGGGCTTGACCGCGCCCACTCCCTGCTCCGCCAGCGCGGCGACAGCGCGCCGCCGCGTGCGTTGAGCGCGGCCGCGCACTGCGCCTGCCGGCCGGCCGCGGCCCGGCCGGCGTCGGCAAGCACAGGCGTCGGCGCATCGGCTCAGTGGCAGCGCACCAGGATCGCGGTGATGTTGTCCGAGCCGCCGCCGTCCAGCGCCGCGGCCACCAGCGTATCCACGCATTCCTGCGCGCTGCAGTCGTCGTGGCCCAGCGTGGCGGCGATGCCGGGGTCGGCCACTTCCTCGGTCAGCCCGTCGCTGCACAGCAGCAGTTGCATGCCCGGGCGCAGTTCGCCGGTCATCGTGGCCACGTTGAGGTGCAGCGGATCGGTGACCCCCAGCGCCTGGGTGACGACGTTGCGGTGCGGGTGCGCGCGTGCCTGCTCGGCGGTCAGCGCGCCTTGCGCGATCAGCTCCTGCACATAGCTGTGGTCCTGGCTGAGCTGGGCCAGCTTGCCGTCGCGCCACAGGTAGGCGCGGCTGTCGCCGACCCAGGCCACTTCGAAGCGGTTGCCCTGCACCCGCGCGGCGACCACGGTGGTGCCCATCGGCAAGCTGTCGTTGCGCCGGCGCGAGGCGCGGATGATCTCTTCGTCGGCGATGCGGATCGCCTGCGCCAGCGGCGTGCCGCCGCGCACCTCGCGGACGATGGCCTCGCGCGCCAGCGCGCTGGCGACCTCGCCGCAGGCATGGCCGCCCATGCCGTCGGCGACCAGCCACAGGCCGAGCTCGTTGTCGCCGTAATAGGTGTCCTCATTGAGGTCGCGGCGCAGGCCGACGTGGGTGAGGTGTCCGAATTCGATCATTGCATGCCCGCGGCCGGCCTGGCGTCCTGTCATTCAAACGGCATCATCGCGGCCCAGCGGACATCAGGCAATCGTCGGCCGTGCCGCGGAGCAGGCGGGGTTCATGGCGGTACGGGCGCTGCCGGGCGACGCGCCGCTTGTCCGCGCGCGGCGGGAACCGTATGATGCACGCCCCCGGTCCGCCGGGGACCACCCGGGAAGGTGGCAGAGCGGTTGAATGTACCTGACTCGAAATCAGGCAGGCGTTTATAGCGCCTCGGGGGTTCGAATCCCCCCCTTCCCGCCAGTTTTTGCAGAAGGCCCCGTCAGGGGCCTTTTGTTTTTGACGGCCGCGGCCATGCCGCGCCGACATGGCTTTAAGGCCGGCTCTTTACACTTCCTCTCAACTCTCGCCTGGGTGTGCCCATGTCCGAAATCCTCGTCCCCGTGTCCTTCGGCGAACTGCTCGACAAGATCGCCATCCTGCAGATCAAGTCCGAGCGCATCGGCGATGCGGCCAAGCTGGCCAATGTACGCGCGGAGCTGTCGGCGCTGGAAAGGACCTGGATGGCGCATCCGGCCGCCAGCGCCGACGTCGCCCGCCTGCGGCTGGAGCTGAAGGCGGTCAACGAGCGCCTGTGGGTGATCGAGGACGAGATCCGGATCAAGGAGAAGGCGCAGGCCTTCGACGAGGAATTCATCAAGCTCGCGCGTAGCGTGTACTACGAGAACGACGAGCGCGCGCGGATCAAGAAGGAGATCAATCTGGCGCTGGGTTCCAGCTACGTCGAAGAGAAGTCCTACCAGGACTACCGCGGCGCGGCGTCCTGAGCTAGGGCGTGTCATCGATTTCCGAGTAGGGTCGCGTTGGCCTGACAGGCCCGACCCGCAGGGCCACTCTTGCGCGTGCACGCTACCCTGTCATCGCTCTGGCGTGGACACTGTGTTCCCTTCTCATCCCTTTTTACCCGTGAGCGCGCAAGAGTGGCGCGATCCGCTTGGGGATTGATGACGCGCCCTAGCACCCGGGAGGCGTCGCCGCCTCCCGCAGCGGCCCATGCGGGCCAGGGACGGGTGGATCAGCCGCGGGCGACCAGGATTGCGGTCAGCCGGCGCACCAGCGGCAACGCCAGCAGCAGGGTGGGGAAGGCGATCAGCCACGACAACGCCCAGGCGCCCAGCCATAGCGAGTACACGCCCGGCGCCAGTCCTACCGTGCGCAGCGTACTGATCATCGAGACCACGCAGGTCATCAGGATCGACAACAACAGCGGCATCACCCAGCCGGCATGGCGGGAATGCAGCTTGCGCGGGAAAAACCGAGGGGAACTAAACATGCTGCGAACTCCGTAAGCCGGCCGAAGCAAAGGCGCCACCCGTGGGCGCCGAGGCGCTGACGGGAAACGGCCCCGGACGAATCCGGCGCCGTTGGCGCGTTGCTTGACGTTAAACGCTTACGGCGGCGTCCGCAGACCGAAGTGGTGGCGAACGCGTACGCGCGTAGTAAGGCCACGCTCGGCCTGCCCACAAGCCGGCTTACATGCCCTGGTCGGTGCGGTAGCGCTCGAACGCGGCGATCGCGTCGTCCACGCCGATCAGCGCCATCGCCGCGTCGCATTCGATCTTGCTGCCCCATTTCAGTTCTGTGGCCGGTTTGCCTAGGAACTTGCGCGCCGCCGCGTCGTACTTGTCCACGCAGTAGCGGATGTCCGAATAAGGGCCGCTGCGGTGTGGGTTGCTGGCCGCATGCAGACCCAGCACCTTGCTGCCCACGGCATTGGCGATGTGCATCGGACCCGAGTCGGGGGTCATCACCAGCGCGGCGCGTTGCAGCAGCGCCGGCAGTTGCTTGAGCGTGTCGCGGCCGACCAGATCCAGCGCCGGCGCGCGCATCGCCGCGACGATGGCGTCGGCCGTGCTGCGCTCCAGCGCGCTGCGCCCGCCGCACAGCACGACCCGCCAGCCCTGCGCGGCGGCGTGATCGGCGACCGCGGCGTAGCGGTCGGCGTACCAGTTGCGGCGCACGTGGCTGGAACAGGGAGAGATCAGCAGCGCCGGGCGGCCTTCCTCGGGCCATTGCGCCTGTGCCCAGGCGTGCGCGTCGTCGGGAATCGGCAGGTCCCAGCGCACCTCGGTCTGGTGCAGGCCCAGCGGTTCGCAGAAGCTGCCGATCGCGTCGAGCACGTGGATGCCGGGGCGGTCGGGGATGCGTTCGTTGACGAACAGGCCATGCAGGTCCTTGGAGCGGCTGCGGTCGTAGCCGATGCGGCGGCGCGCGTGGACGAACGCGGACAGCACGTTGGCGCGCAGCGCCACCTGCATCTGCAGCAGCGCATCGAAGCCCTGCGCCGGCAGTTCGCGGCGCAGCGCGCGCATGCCGGCCAGGCCGCTGCGCTTGTCGTAGGTGTGGAAAATCACTCCGGGCAGGCCGTCGAGCAGCTTGTGCCCGGGCTGGTCGATGATCCAGTGCAGCGGCGGCGCGGCGGGCCAGGCGCGCTGCAGGGTGCGGACCAGCGGCAGCACATGGGTCACGTCCCCCAGCGCCGACAGGCGCAACAGGCACAGCGAAGGGAGCGTTGCTGCCATGGTGTTGTTAGACTCGCTGAATGGTTGCATTCGACGCCACCGAAGCGCTGACGCCGTACCGCGAGGGCCGCGGCTATGGCGCCATTCTGTTCGACCGCCAACGGCTGCGGCAAGCCGAGCCGGCGCTGTTCTCGGCCGCGTACTGGGCCGAGCGCGCGCGCCCGGTGGACGAGGGCGGCCGCGGCGGCGCCTGGTTCGTCGATGCCCCGTTCGGCGCCAGCGTGCTGCGCCAGTACCGGCGCGGCGGCCTGGTCGCCAAGCTCAGCCGCGATCGCTACCTGTGGTCCGGCGCCGACCGCACCCGCAGCTTCGCCGAGTTCCGGCTGATGCGCGCGCTGATCGCGCGCAAGCTGCCGGTGCCGCGGCCGCTGGCCGCCTGCTACCTGCGCCAGGGGCTGCGCTACCGCGCCGCGATCCTGATGGAGCGGCTGGAAGGGGTGCGTTCGCTGGCCGATCGCGCCCATGTCGCCGGCCGCGGCGCGCCGTGGGAGGAAACCGGGCGGCTGGTCGCGCGCTTCCACCGCGCCGGGCTGGATCACGCCGATCTCAACGCGCACAACATCCTGTTCGACGGCAACGGCCGCGGCTGGATGATCGATTTCGACCGCGGCGTGCTGCGCATTCCGGCCACGCGCTGGCGCGAGCGCAATCTCAAACGCCTGCACCGCTCGCTGCTGAAGCTGCGCGGCGAGCGCAGCGTGGACGAGGTCAACAAGGACTACGCGCGCCTGCGCCGCGCCTACGACCTGGCCTGGAACCGGGGCTACTGATGGCCTGGGCGCTGCGCTTCCAGGGCGTGGGCAATGCGTCGGCGGTGGAGCTGGGGTCGCCGATGGCCACGATCGAGCGCGACGGTGCGCCGTGGCTGAGCATCGATTGCGGCGGCGAGGGCCTGAGCGCGTACCAGGCGCATTACCAGGCGATGCCGCAGGCGCTGTTCGTGACCCATGTGCACCTGGACCATGTGGCCGGCTTCGAACGGCTGTTCGTGGACGCCTATTTCTCGGCGCGGCGCGGCAAGGTGCGGGTGTACGTGCCGGCGCCGATGGTGCCGCTGCTGCATCGCCGGATCGGCGACTACCCGAACGTGCTGGCCGAGGGCGGCGCCAATTTCTGGGATGCCTTCCAGCTGATCGCGGTCGGCGATGCGTTCTGGCACGACGGCGTGCGGCTGGAGGTATTCCCGGTACGCCACCATTGGCCGGAGACCGCCTACGGGCTGCGCCTGCAGGGCGCGCTGGTGTGGAGCGGCGATACCCGGCCGATCCCGGAAATGCTGAGCCGTTATGCCGGCGACGGCGAGCTGGTCGCGCATGACTGCGGCCTTCACGGCAACCCGTCGCATACTGGGGTGGATGACCTGGAACGGGACTATCCCGCCGAGTTGCTGCAACGCATGATGCTGTACCACTACGCCAGCGCCGAGGATGCCGAGGCCCTGCGCGCGCGCGGCCACCGCGTCGCGCGGCCGGGCGAGTGCGTGGCGCTGGACACGCCGCGCGCGCCGCAGGTGCCGGCGCCATGAGCGCCGTGTTGCGCCCGCCGCTGCCGCGCGCGCCCATCGCGCCGTTGGATCGGCTGGGGCGGCCGCTGCGCGACCTGCGCCTGTCGGTGATCGAAGCCTGCAATTTCCGCTGCGGCTACTGCATGCCGGCCGACAAGGTGCCCGACGACTACGGCTTCGATGCGGCCTCGCGGTTGTCGTTCGAGCAGATCGAAACGCTGGTGCGCAGTTTCGTGCGCAACGGCGTCAGCAAGCTGCGCCTGACCGGCGGCGAGCCGCTGCTGCGCCGCGACCTGCCCGAACTGGTGCGACGCCTGGCGCGCATTCCCGGCCTCGACGACCTGGCCATGACCACCAATGGCTCGCTGCTGGCGCGGCACGCGCAGGCCCTGCGCGATGCGGGATTGCGCCGGGTCACGGTGAGCCTGGACGCGATCGACGCGGCGAGCTTCCGGCGCATGTCCGGCGGCCGCGGCGAGGTGGCGCAGGTGCTGGCCGGCATCGACGCCGCCAGCGCGGCCGGGCTGGGACCGGTGAAGATCAATTGCGTAGTCCAGCGCGGCATCAACGACGACCAGGTGCTGCCGCTGCTGGCGCACTTCCGCGGCAGCGGCCACGTGCTGCGCTTCATCGAATACATGGACGTGGGCACCTGCAATGCCTGGCGCCGCGAACGGGTGGTGCCGTCGGCCGAATTGCACGCGCGCATCGCCGCCCGCTGGCCGTTGCGCGCGCTGGACCCGCATTACGCCGGCGAAGTCGCCGCACGCCATGCCTTCGTCGATGGCGGCGGCGAGATCGGCTTCGTCAGTTCGGTCAGCGCGCCGTTCTGCGGCGACTGCCATCGCGCGCGGGTGTCGGCCGACGGCCAGCTCTACACCTGCCTGTTCGCCGCCGCCGGCAGCGACCTGAAGCCGGCCCTGGCCGGCGGCGAGGACGCGCTGGCCGAGCGTGTGCAGGCGCTGTGGGGCCAACGCGGCGATCGCTACAGCGAACTGCGCGGCGATGCGCGCGGGGCGCGCGGCAAGCACGTCGAGATGTTCCTGATCGGCGGATGAGCGCAGTGGACGAGCCGCTGAAGCACCGATTGTTCGCGCTGGAGCTGGAATTGCTGGAGCCGGCGACGCGCGCCTCGGTGGCGCGGTTGTCGGCGCTGCTCGACGAGGCGTTCGTCGAATTCGGTGCGTCCGGGCGATGCATCGACAGGCAGGTGCTGCTGCAGGCATTGCCGGCAGAGGCAGGCGCGGTCCGCTATCGCGCGTTCGATTTGCAGGCGTGGTTGCTGGCGCCGGATCTGGCGCAATTGCGCTATCGCAGCGAGCGCCGCGATGGCGACGACGCCGGCGCGCCGGTGCGGCGTGCGCTGCGCAGCTCGCTGTGGCGCTGCCGCGACGGCGAATGGCGCATGCTGTTCCACCAGGGCACGCCGATTCCCGGCGCCGCCTGAGCAGGGTGCCGTGGGAGCGGCAGCGCAGCCTATGAGCGAAGAAAAGGCCAAATACGCCGTCGCGGCGAGCAAGAGGCTGACCCATCTGGACCCGCAGGGGTTGCCGACGATGGTGGACGTCTCGGCCAAGGCCGTCACCGCGCGCGTCGCCGTGGCCGAGTCGCGGGTGCGCTTTCCCGCCGCGGTGGCCGCGCAATTGCGCGCCGACGCGCTGCGCAGCGCCAAGGGCGGCATCGTCGACACCGCGGTGATCGCCGGCACCATGGCGGTCAAGCGCACCCACGAACTGATCCCGTTCTGCCATCCGCTGCCGATCGACGGCTGCCGTTTCGCGATCGACTGGGCCTCGCCGCAGGTGCTGCGCATCGAATGCACGGTGCGCACCGTGCACCGCACCGGCGTGGAGATGGAGGCGCTGACCGGCGCCAGCGTCGCCGCGCTGACCGTCTACGACATGTGCAAGGCGCTGACCCATGCGATGACGATCGGCCCGATACGGCTGCTCGGCAAGCGCGGCGGCAAGCGCGACGTCGGCAGCGTGGCATGAGCGTGCGCGTCACCGTGCTGTATTTCGCCAGCCTGCGCGAGGCGTCGCGGATCGAGCGCGAACAGGTGCAGACCGCCGCAGCCGACCTGCGCGCGCTGTATGCTGAACTCGACGCGCGGCACGGCCTGCGCTGGCCGTCGCCGCGCCTGCGCGTGGCCGTGGACGGCGCCTTCGTGGGCTGGGACGAGGCGCTGCGCGAGGGCAGCGAAGTGGTGTTCATTCCGCCGGTCTCGGGAGGCTGAGCGATGTCCGACACGCACCGCTTCCATCTCGCCGACCGCGCCCTCGACGTCGCCGCGCTGCGCGCGCTGCTGGCGCATGCGCGGGCCGGCGCCTACGCCAGTTTCGAAGGCTGGGTGCGCGACCACAACGATGGCCGCGCGGTCGATGGCCTGCGCTACGAGGCGTATGCGGCGCTGGCCGAGGCCGAAGGCCGGCGCATCGCCGACGAAGCCCTGGCCCGCTTCGACATCCTCGACCTGCGCTGCGTGCACCGTATCGGCGAGCTGGCGGTCGGCGACCTGGCGGTGTGGGTGGGCGTGGTCGCGGCGCACCGCGACGCCGCCTTCGGCGCCTGCCGCTACGTCATCGACCAGGTCAAGGCGCGGGTGCCGATCTGGAAGCACGAGCGCTACCGCGAGGGCGATGCCGGCTGGTTGCATCCGGAGGCGTAGGGCTGTGGTCGCGCCAGCGATGGCGCCTGAGCCGAAGGCATGCGCGCGACAGGTGCATGGATCGGCCGCTGTGGCGTTCTTCAAAGAGAGGAGGGTGGCGACCCCGCCGGTTGACCTCGGCCGGTGTCAACGACTGGCCAGGATCGACGCTTGCGGCACGGCGCGGCACACAACCGCAGCTTGCCAGCAGCACCACCCGGTCGAAGTGACCGCATGGACTTGGCGGGTGTGTTTTCAGGGAAAAGGTGGCGACCCTGCCGGCTGACCTCGGCGCCCGCGTCGATCGATACGCGCCGTGGGGCTACCGCCGTTGCGGGGATGGTTGCGCCGTCGCCACGGCCGGTGCCAACGACTGGCCAGGATCGACGCTTGCGGCACGGGGCGGCACACAACCGCCGCTTGCCAGCAGCACCATCCGGTCGAAGTGACCGCATTGACTTGGCGGGTGTGTTTTCAGGAAAAGGGTGGCGACCCCGCCGGCTGACCTCGGCGCCCGCGTCGATCGATACCGTTGCTGCCTTCCGGCCCTGGCGGAGTTTTCGACCTAGCGTCGCGAGGGGCCGACGGGGCCACCATAGACACGAAACCGCGCCAGTGGCGCGGTCTTTCCCTTTGAACGCTTTCGCCAGCGGCGAAGCAATTCTGCGAGGGAAGCACAATTCGAATCTGGCGGAGAGAGGGGGATTCGAACCCCCGAAGCGCGGTTTAGACGCTTACACACTTTCCAGGCGTGCTCCTTCAACCACTCGGACACCTCTCCGGGCCTGCCGGCGCGACTAGCCGACGGCAGGGGCGGGATTCTAGCCGTCGCGGGCGCCGTTAACAAGGACAGCGCTCTGCGCGGGCGGGGACTTGCCGCCGGGGTCCGTCGCCGATCGCGGAAAAAGCGCCGGCTGGGCGGCATCCACCCCCGCAGCGACGGGCCGGTCGCTGCCGCCGCTGAACGATCGACGCGGCGCGGCGTGGCACAATGGCGGTTCAGATGAAGACGGTTGCCTGATGTCCTATCTCGTTCTCGCCCGCAAGTGGCGCCCCAAGCGTTTTGCCGAGCTGGTGGGGCAGGAGCACGTGGTCCGCGCGCTCACCAATGCGCTGGACAGCGGGCGCGTGCACCACGCGTTCCTGTTCACCGGCACCCGCGGCGTCGGCAAGACCACGATCGCGCGGATCTTCGCCAAGTCGCTGAACTGCGAGCACGGCACCAGCGCCGATCCGTGCGGGCAGTGCCCGGCGTGCCTGGACATCGACGCCGGCCGCTATATCGACCTGCTGGAGATCGACGCCGCGTCCAATACCGGTGTGGACGACGTGCGCGAGGTGATCGAGAACGCGCAGTACATGCCCTCGCGCGGCAAGTACAAGGTGTACCTGATCGACGAGGTGCACATGCTGTCCAAGGCAGCGTTCAACGCGCTGCTGAAGACGCTGGAAGAGCCGCCGGAGCACGTCAAGTTCTTGCTGGCGACCACCGACCCGCAGAAGCTGCCGGTGACGGTGCTGTCGCGCTGCCTGCAGTTCAACCTCAAGCGTCTGGACGAGGAGCAGATCCAGGGGCAGATGACCAGGATCCTGGCCGCCGAGCAGATCGAGGTCGATGCTTCGGCGATCGTGCAACTGGCCAAGGCCGCCGACGGCAGCCTGCGCGACGGCTTGTCGCTGCTCGACCAGGCTATCGCCTACGCCGGCGGCGCGCTGCGCGAGGACGTGGTGCGGGCGATGCTGGGTACGGTCGACCGCACCCAGGTCGGGGCGATGCTCGAGGCGCTGGCCGATGGCGACGGGCAGCGCCTGCTGCAGGTGGTCGCCGGGCTGGCCGAGTTCTCGCCGGACTGGGGCGGGGTGCTGGAAGCGCTGGCCGAGGCGCTGCACCGGATCCAGGTGCGGCAGCTGGTGCCGGGCGCGGCGGTGGCCGGCCTGGACGGATTGGACCCGGCGCCGTTCGCCGAGCGCCTGCGTCCGGAAATCGTGCAGCTGTGGTACCAGATGGCTTTGAACGGCCGCCGCGATCTGTATCTGGCGCCGAGTCCGCGCGCCGGGTTCGAGATGGCGGTGCTGCGCATGCTGGCGTTCCGCCCGGCGGGTGCGGCGCCGTTGCCGGCCGCGTCCGGGTCGGGTACGACCACGGAAGGCCTTGCGCCTGCAGCGCCCGTGGCTGCGGCACCTGCTGCCACGCCGTCCAGCGTCGCCACGCCGTCCGTCGCCGCGATGCCCGCGCCCGCCGCACCGATGATGGCGCCAGCGCCAGCGCCGGCAGCGGCTGCGTCTGCTGTCGCAGCGAAGCCGGCACCGGCGCCCGCACCGATCGCGGCGCCCGCCGTGCTGGACCCGCCGTGGGAAACCGCGGCACCGGTACCTGCTCAGACACCACCGGCATTGGCGAAGCCTGCCGCGCCTGCATCCGCCCCTTCGCCCGAACCGGAAATGGCGATGGTGCCGCCGCGGGCCGTCGCTGAGCGCACGCCCCCCGAATACGCCGCGCCGCGCGTATTGCACGCGGCCGAGGACTGGCTGGAACTGGTCGCCGATTGCGGCCTCACCGGGCCGTCGCGGCAGCTCGCCGCCAACTCGGCCTTCGTCAGCCACGCCGACGGCGTGCTGCGGCTGTCGCTGTCGCCGGGCTTCGAATACCTGCAGTCCGAGCGCTCGCTCGGCGAACTGGCCGCGGCGCTGGCCGACGCGCTGGGCAGCCGGCCGAAGATCGTGATCGAAAGCGGCATCGCGGTCGATGCCGAAACCCTGCACGAGCGCTCGCACCGGCAACGCGGCGAGCGCCAGAGCGCGGCCGAGACCGCGTTCCTGCAAGACCCGGCAGTGCAAGTGCTGATCCAACAGCAAGGCGCGCGGGTCGTACCCGATTCCATCCGCCCTTACCAAGAGTAATCAAGCATGCGTGGGAACATCGCCCAATTGATGCAGCAGGCGCAGAAGATGCAGGAAAACCTGCAGCGCGCGCAGGAAGAACTGGCCCAGCTGGAAGTCACCGGCAGCGCCGGCGGCGGCATGGTCAGCGTGACCCTGACCGGCGCCAAGGAATGCCGCAAGGTACGCATCGATCCGAGCATCCTCTCCGACCAGGAGATGGCCGAGGATCTGATCGCCGCCGCCTTCAACGATGCGTCCAACAAGATCGACGCCGAGTCCAAGTCGCGGATGGGCGCGGCCACGGCCGGCATGCCGATTCCGCCGGGCATGAAGCTGCCGTTTTGAAGTCGGGACTCGGGACTCGGGACTGGGGACTCGTAGAAGCGGGCCGTTGCACGCGTCGCCTTTCAGGACATGGCACTGCGATCAGGCGCTACCCCAGCGTCGCTTTTTCGAGTCCCGAGTCCCGAGTCCCGAGTCCCGACCAGCAATGAGCTCCTCGCTGCTAGAACAACTCATCGAGGCATTCCGCGTGTTGCCCGGCGTCGGGCAGAAGTCGGCGCAGCGCATGGCCTATCACGTGCTCGAGCGCGAGCGCGAAGGCGGGCTGCGCTTGGCGAACGTGCTGGCCGAGGCGGTGGAGAAGGTCGGCCACTGCACGCAGTGCCGCGATTTCAGCGAGACCGAGCTGTGCGCGATCTGCGCCAGCGCCAGCCGCGACCGCCAGCAGCTGTGCGCGGTGGAGTCGCCGGCCGACCGCCTGGCGATCGAGCATGCCACCGGCTACCGCGGGCTGTACTTCATCCTGCAGGGGCGGCTGTCGCCGCTGGACGGCGTCGGGCCGCGCGAACTTGGCCTGGACCGGCTCGGGGCGCGGCTGGCGCAGGGCGAGATCGCCGAGTTGATCATCGCCACCAATTCCACCGTCGAGGGCGAGGCCACCGCGCACTACCTGGCGCAGCTGGCACGCCGGCACGGGGTGCGCCCGAGCCGGCTCGCGCAGGGCCTACCGCTGGGCGGGGAGCTGGAGTACGTGGACCGCGGCACGCTGTCGCACGCCTTCGGCAGCCGCAGCGAGGTTCCGCGCGGCGGCGCAGGCGAGTAGCGGCACACTTTGCAATGGCTGCGTACCGTCGAATTGGGCTATAACGACTGCCCCTTTCCGCTGTGCGAGCCGGCCCATGGACACCATCTTCGGCAAGATCATCCGCCGCGAAATTCCCGCGAGCATCGTGTACGAGAACGACGACGTGCTCGGCTTCAAGGACATCGCGCCGCAGGCGCCGGTGCACGTGCTGTTCATTCCCAAGCAGGTGGAGATCCCCACCCTCGACGACCTGGCACCGGACCAGGCCACCCTGGTCGGCAAGCTGGTGCTGGCCGCGGCCGCCTACGCGCGCGAGCAGGGCCTTGCCGAGGACGGCTACCGGGTGGTGATGAATTGCCGCGAGCATGCCGGGCAGACCGTGTTCCATCTACACCTGCACCTGCTGGCCGGGGCGCCGCTGGGCCGTTTCGGCACGCCCTGAGCTGCCGCAGCGGCGCGAAGTGCCGCGGCGCTGCCGGGCAAACGGAAAACGCCGCTTTTCAGCGGCGTTTTCTTCTCCATCATGGCACAACGCGTGCCAGCCGGCTTACCACCAGCCGCGGCCCCAGCCCCAGCGCGGACCCCACGGATCCCACGGGCCATACGGACCGTAGGGGTAGGCGGGCACCACGTCGACCTGGCGCACCACCGGCCACAGGTAGACCACGTCGGCGTCGATCTTCGGCAGCCGGTAGTCGTACTCGCCGATGCGGGTGCTTTCGTAGCCGGACACGTGACCGATGAAGGTCACCTCGCGGCCCGGTTCGAAGACCGCCGGATCGTAGAAGCCGGCGCGGCAGGCGACGAAGCGACCGTCGCTGGCGTCGGCCGCATCGCTGTCCGGACGGCCGCTGGCGCTCAACGGCCGCGACAGGATCTGGAAGCAGGTCTCGCCCTGGCTGGGCTTGGTCTGGATGATCTTGCCGCCCCAGCGCACCGAGGCGCCGACCTGCTGGCCGGCAACCGAGTCGCGCGGGGTGACGGTGGCGAACTGACCTTGCAGCGGCTTGGGCGCGGTCGCGCAGGCGCCCAGGGCAAGCACCGCCATGACGGGGAACAGCAATCGGATCTTCATCGAGATGCTCCGGTATGCGGACGGTGCCTGCGCAGGTCGCGCAACAATGAAGCGCTGTCCGAATCCGCGCCAGCGTAGCGCGAATCGGCGAAACGCTGGCTGAGCGAAAGCAACGCGTTTGCCTCCATCACCTGGTGGACACGCGACGCCCACGCCAGCGCCGGTTCATGCGCCGCGCGGCCCAGGCCGAGCCGGGCGTAGCGCCGGCCCAGCCGGCGCCAGGCGCGCAGCAGCGGGTCGCGCTCGCGTTCGCCGCGGGCCAGCAGCCAGGCCATCCAGCCCAGCAGCAGTGCGGCGCAGCCGGCGAACAAGGCGACCAGCTGCGCCGGCTCCAGCCTGGCGATGCCCAACGCGCTCAGCAGCCGCTGCTGGCGGTTGGCGTCGAACGACAGCACCAGGTCGTTCCAGCCGCGGCGCAGCCAGTCGCCGACGTCGCGCAGCTGCCAGTCGGCGCCGCCGCCCTGGGCGCCGGCATTGGTGCCGAGGCGGTCTTCCAAAGTGTCGTAGATGCGTTCCGGGGCGACCGCGGCGGTCGGGTCCACGCGCACCCAGCCGCGTTGCGGCAGCCAGACCTCGGCCCAGGCATGGGCGTCCATGCGCCGCACCACCCAGTAGCCGCCGAACGGATTGCGGGTGCCGCCGGCATAGCCGGTGACCACGCGCGCGGGGATGCCGGCGCCGCGCATCAGCACCACGAAGGCGGAACTGAAGTGCTGGCAGAAGCCGGCCTTGTGCTGGAACAGGAATTCGTCGACGCCGTTGCGGCCGGGCAGCGGCGTCTCCAGGGTGTAGGCGAAGTCGCGGCCGATCCATTGCAGCGCGCGCGCCACGATCGCGGCGTCGTCGGCGCCGGCCTGTTGCCGCCATTGCCGGGCCAGCGCCAGGGTGCGCGGGTTGTAGCCGGGCGGCAGCGCCAGCGCGCGCTGGCGTTGCGCCGGCGCCAGTTCGGTCTCGAAGCGCAGCGGCGGCGCCGAGCGCAGGCGCCAGCGGGTCAGCGCGCCGAGCGGGCGCTCGCTGTGCAGCACGTAATCGGCGGAGAGGCGGGTGCCTTCCGGCACCTGCAGCGGCAGGTCCAGCGCGACCAGCTGGCGGCGGTCGGTCGGCTCCACTTCGATCTGGTAATCCCACGCGGCCGCACCGGTCTGCACCGCCGGCGCCGGCAGGTATGCGTTGCCGCGTTGCGCACGCCAGGTGCTGCCGTCGAAATCCCACAGCACCGGCCCGCGCCAGTAGCGCTGCGCCGGCGCCGGCACGCGGCCGAAGAACTGCACGCGCAGCGCCGGGGTGTCGTCGGCCATCAGGTCCAGCCACTGGCCCGGGCTCATCGTGTCCGACAAACCAGGCCGCGCCAGCGCGCGCTCGGGCACGCCCCACAGCGGCGAGCCCAGGCGCGGGAACAGCCAGAACGCGGCCAGCGCCAGCGGCAGGCCCAGCACCAGCAGCCGGCCGACGCCGCGCAATTGGCCGCGCAGCGGCGGCGCGGCGCTGTGTCCTTCCTGGTCGGCCAGGCGCTGCATGCACAGCAGCGCGGCGATCACCGCGGCCAGCCCCAGCAGCATCGTGATCGGCCCCTGGTCGAGCAGGAACGCGGCGAACGGCGCGAACAGGGCGAAGCCGAGCAGGCTGCGCGCGTCGCGCAGCGTCTTCAGTTCCGACGGTTTGATCGCCAGCATCGCCGCGAGCATGGCGCAGCCGGTGTCGCGGCCGAAGCGCATGCCGACCTGCCAGTAGATCGCCGCCAGCATCGCCGCCACCAGCAGCAGGCGCAGCGCGGCCGGCAGCGGCCGCCAGGCCGAGCTGGCGCCGATCAGCAGCGCGGTCGCCGCGAACAGCAGCGCCAGTGCGGCGGGCAACTGCAGCAGCAGCGGCAGCAGCGCCAGCAGGCCGGCACCCAGCGCCCAGTGGCGGCTGCTGTCGCGCAGGGCGGGCGAGCGCGACTCAGCCATGCGGCAGCAGCGCCAGCGCGCGCAGGCACAGGTGTCGATGCTGCGGGCCGCGGCCCGGGCCCAGCGGCGGCTGTCCGGGCAGCAGCAGGCGGTAGCGGCGGCCGTCGCGCTCGGCCTCGTTGACCCAGCGCGCCAGCCGCGCGATGCGGCGTTCGTAGGGCAGCGCCGGCAGGCTGAGCCAGTCCAGTACCACGTCCACGCCGATCGGGCGTTCGTATTCGCGCACCAGCAGGGTGTCGCGGCGCGCCGAGTGCTTCCAGGAGATCGCGCGCGGCGCGTCGCCGGCGCGGTACGGGCGCAACTGCTGCAGTTCTTCGCCGAGCGCGTGCAGGCGGGTCTGGGTCGGGGTGCCGTCGCCGTGCGGCAGCGGCGGCCCGTCGTGTTCGGGGTGCGGATAGACCAGCAGCGGCGCGTCCGGCCAGAACCAGGCCCAGGCGCACAGCAGGCCCAGCGGCTGGGTGGTGGAAATGCGGATGCGCTGCAGGTCGAGCCAGCCGCGGCGTTCGGTGGGCAGTTCCAGATCGGCTTCGTTGCCGCCGTCTCCGTGCAGGTCGATGCAGGTGTGCCGGTCGGCATGCGCCACGCGCAGGCCGCGGCGGTGCCGGGCGTCGTCGGCGGCCAGCGCCAGGCGCAGCCGCAGCGGCGTGCCGGTCGCGACCGGGTCGGCCGACAGCGCGTCCAGGCGCAGTCCGGACAGCTGCAGGTGCGCCGCGATCGCGCTGGCGATGGCGGCCGCGCCGAGCAGCAGCGCCAGCAGCAAGGCCGGGTTGTTGTTGTAGTTCAGCGCGCCGAGCAGCATCGCGCCGAGCAGCAGCGCCAGGAAGCCGCCGAACGGGGTGGGCAGGATGTAGATCCGGCGCCGGTCCAGCCGCACCGGCAGCGGCTCGGGATCGCGCGGCCGCGCCAGCTGTGCCAGCGCCTGCCGCCACTCGCGCAGCCGTACCCGCATCGGCCTCAGTCCACCGCCACGCTGTGCAGGATCGCCTTGGCCAGCGCTGGCCCGGAGGCCGATTCCTGTTCGGCCACCAGGCGGTGCTCGGCCACCGCCACGAACAGCGCCTGCACGTCCTCGGGCAGCGCATGCGCGCGGCCGAGCAGCAGCGCGTGCGCCTTGGCCGCGCGCAGCAGCGCGATGCCGGCGCGCGGCGACAGGCCCACGCGCACGCCCGGATGCTGGCGGCTGCGCGCGAGCAGCGCCTGCACGTAGCCGATCAGCGCGTCGCTGGCGTGGATCTGCTCCACGCTGCGCCGCAGCGTGGCCATGTCGGTGTCGCTGAGTTGCGGCCGCGCCTGTGCGATCAGGTCGCGGCGGTCGCGGCCGCTGAGCAGCGCGCGTTCGGATTCGGCGCTGGGATAGCCCAGCGCCAGCCGCAGCAGGAAGCGGTCCAGCTGCGAGTCGGGCAGCGGGAAGGTACCCGACAGGTCCACCGGATTCTGCGTGGCGATGACGAAGAACGGCGCCGGCAGCGGATGCGTGGTGCCGTCCAGGGTGACCTGCTGTTCGGCCATCGCTTCCAGCAGTGCGCTCTGCGTGCGCGGCGGCGCGCGGTTGATCTCGTCGGCGAGCAGCACGTGGGCGAACACCGGGCCGGGATGGAACTGGAACTGACGCGATTGCGCGTCGTACACCGATACGCCAAGCACGTCGGCCGGCAGCAGATCGGAGGTGAACTGCACGCGCTGGAAGCTCAGGCCCAGGCTCGCCGCCAGCGCATGCGCCAGCGTGGTCTTGCCCAGTCCGGGCAGATCCTCGATCAGCAGATGTCCGCCGGACAGCAGCGCGACAAACGCCATGCGCACCTGTTGCGGCTTGCCCAGGACCAGCGCATTGACCTGCTGCTGGGCCTGCACGAGCGCCTCGCGCAGCGTATCGGTTAGCATTTCCGGCAAGCGGGGCAGAGTAGGCATCGCATTCTCGCAACGGGTTTAGGGGAGTCTAAGGGCAATGCAAGGCGAACAACGTGCACGCAACACCTTCATGGTGCTGTGGACGCTGGTCACCGCAGCCAAGCTGCTGGTGGCCGCGCGTCTGCCGTTGTTCGTGGACGAGGCGTTCTACTGGCAGGAAGGCCAGCACCTGGCCGCCGCCTATTCGGATCTGCCCGGATTGACCGCCTGGCTGGCGCGGCTGGGCGTGGCGCTCGGCGGCGATCACCTGCTAGCGCTGCGCGCGCCGTTCCTGCTGCTGTCGGCGCTGATGCCGTGGCTGATCGCGCGCATCGGCACACGCTGGTTCGGCGCGGTGGCCGGCTGGCGCGCCGGCAGCCTGACCTTGCTGATGCCGCTATCGGGCACGCTCGGCATCCTCGCCCTGCCGGACGTGCCGATGGCGCTGGCGACGATCCTGTGCATGGACGCCAGCGCGCGGCTGCTGCGCCAGATCGATGCGATGAGCGCGGTGGAACTGGCGCTGGGCCTGACCCTGGGCGCGCTGAGCCATTACCGCTTCGCCGGGGTGATCGGGGTCGGCGCGATCGCGCTGCTGCTGATCCCGCAGGGCCGGCGCATGCTGCGCGATCCGCAGGTCTGGGTGGCGCTGGCGATGGGCATCGTCGCCTGGCTGCCGTTGCTGGCCTGGAATGCCGACAACGGCGAGGCCGGGGTCAAGTTCCAGCTGATCGATCGGCACCCCTGGAGCTTCCAGCCCGGCGGCATCGCCTTCGTGCTGATCCAGGGCCTGCTAGTCACGCCGCTGCTGGCGGTGGCGATGTGGAAGGTGGCGCTGGTGGCCACGCGCGGCGGCGGCAGCGGCGGGGCGCGCGTGCAGTGGCGCTATTTCGGCCTGCTCGGCGGCGTGTCCACGCTGGGCATCTTCCTGCTCGGCTTCTTCACCGATGCCGAGCGCATCAGTTTCCATTGGCCGCTGCCGGGGTACCTGGCCTTGCTGATCGCCGCGCCGGTGATCCTGCACGGCTGGCCGAAACCGCTGCGCCGCGCGACCTGGCTGCTGACCGGGCTCGGCCTGATCGGCGCGTTCGGCTATTACCTGGCGGTGTCGGTGCCGTCGGTGCGCGAGCACGCCGCCGGCGACAAGTACTACCCGCGCAACTTCGCCGGCTGGAAGCCGCTGGCGTCGGCGGTGCGCCGCGAACTGGCGGCGATGCCGCCGGGCACGCAGGTGCTGGCGGACAATTTCAAGGTCGGCGCCGAACTCGGCTTCGAACTGGGCGATGCCGATATCCAGGTGCTGCCGCATCCGTTGAACGACAAGCACGGGCGCAGCGCGCAGCTGCGCCAGTGGGGCCTGCTCAGCGACGGCCGCCGCGACGGGCCGCGCTTGCTGGTGCTGTCGCCCAGCGACATGAAGTACCGCTTGCTGCTGCAGCGCTACCACGCGCTCTGCACGCTGGTCGGCCCGTTGCCGCCGCCGAAAGTGGTGTCCAGCGACCACGGCAGCCAGCGCTTCCTGCTGTTCGCGCTGCCGGCGCAACGCCTGCCCGGGCCGTGCACGACGCCGGCGATGGCCTGGTTCAACACGCCGGACATGGGCGGCAAGGTGGCGCGGCATTTCGAGGTGTCCGGCTGGGCGTTCAAGGACGGCGTGGGCATCGCCCGGGTCGAGGTGCTGCTCGACGGCAAGGTCGCCGCGCAGGCGCGCTACGGCGAGAGTTACGACATCACCGCGTACTGGAAGATCTCCACCGATCCCGGCCATCCCAATGTCGGCTTCCGCGCCGAACTCGATGCCAGCGGATTGGCGCCGGGCACGCATTGGCTCGGCCTGCGCCTGCACGGCCGTGACGGCAGCGTCGAGGACTGGTGGGAACAGCCGATCGAACTGCGCCGCCGCTAGCATGGCGCGCCTTTCCACGCCTGCAGCACAGGACCGCCCGCCGCCCATGCCGCGCCTTTCCTCTGCCCACGCCGCAACGATGCCGCGGATCGCGGTACTGGTGCCCTGCCACAACGAAGCGGCCACGATTGGCCAGGTGGTCGCCGCGTTCGCCGCGCAGCTGCCGACGGCCAGCATCCACGTGTTCGACAACAATTCCAGCGACGCCACCATCGAGCGCGCACGCGCCGCCGGCGCGCAGGTGCGCGAAGTCGCATTGCAGGGCAAGGGCAACGTGGTGCGGCGCCTATTCGCCGATGTCGATGCCGACGTGTACGTGCTGGTCGATGGCGATGCGACCTACGACGCGGCGATGGCGCCGGCGCTGGTCGAGCGCCTGCTGCGCGACGGGCTGGACATGGTGGTCGGCGCGCGGCGCGGCGACGCGGCCGCCGCCTATCGCGCCGGCCACCGCCTCGGCAACGTGCTGCTGACCCGCTGCGTGAGCTTCCTGTTCGGATGCAGCTTCGACGACATGCTGTCCGGTTACCGGGTGTTCTCGCGGCGCTACGTGAAGTCGTTTCCCGCGCATGCTGCCGGCTTCGAGACCGAGACCGAACTGGCGGTGCACGCCCTGCAGTTGCGCATGCCGGTGGCGGAAGTGGCCACGGCCTACGGTGCGCGGCCGCAAGGCTCGCAAAGCAAGCTGCGCACCTGGCACGACGGCATGCGGATCCTGCTGACCATCCTGCGCCTGTTCAAGGCCGAGCGGCCGTTGCGGTTCTTCTCGCTGGGCTTCGGCGCCTGCGTGCTGCTGGCGCTGGTGCTGGCGGTGCCGCTGGTGGTCACCTATGTGCATACCGGCCTGGTGCCGCGCTTCCCGACCGCGATCCTGTGCTCGGCGCTGGTGTTGCTCGGCTTCCTGTTGCTGGCCTGCGGCCTGATCCTGGATACGGTCACGCGCGGCCGGGTCGAGGCCAAGCGCCTGGCCTATCTGGCGATCCCGGCGCTGCCGTTGCGTTCGCCACCGCTGTGTCCCAGCGCCGAAGACGACAACCCATGAGTGCGGCAAGCGCCGCAGCGCCGCGTCCGCAGCGCCGCCAGCGGTTGCTGCGCGCGCTGGATCGCCGCTTCGCCTTCCACCGTCGCGGCAATGTGATCGCCGCCGGCCTGGCGGTCGCGCTGCTCGGCGGCCTGCTGTCGTTGCTGCTGGGCCAGGACGCCAACTGGGACCTGCGCAATTACCACCTGTACAACGGTTATGCCGCATTGCACGGCCGCCTCGGCGTGGACCTGGCGCCGGCGCAGTTGCAGAGCTACTTCAATCCGCTGCTGGACGTGCTGCACTACGCGCTGATGAGCGGCCTGCCGGCGCCGCTGGCGGGCTTCGCGATGGGCGCGTTGCACGCGCTGGCGTTCCTGCTGCTGGCCGGCATCGCCTGGCAGGTGCTGGATCCGCGCCTGGACCGCGCGCGGCTGGCGCCGTGGCTGGCCCTGGCCGGCATGTGCAGCGCCGCGTTCCTGTCCGAATTCGCCGGCACCATGGCCGACAACAGCAGCGCGCTGCCGGTGCTCGGCGCGCTGCTGGCCGCGCTGCACGCGCAGCGCCGGCAACAGGCGGCCGGGCAGGGCGTGGCGGTGGCGTGGTGGGCGCTGGCCGGTGCCTTGCTGGGCCTGGCGCTGGCCTGCAAGCTGACCAATGCGCTGTTCGCGCTCGCGCTGGGCGTGGCCGCGCTGGCCGCGGGCGGGCGCGCGCGGCAACGCATCGGCGGCGCCGCGGTACTGAGCTTGGTCACCGTGCTCGGCTTCGCGGTCCTGGCCGGGCCGTGGCTGCTGGGCGTGTGGAAGGCGTTCGGCAACCCGCTGTTCCCGCAGTTCAACAGCCACTTCCTGGCGCCGCTGGCGCAGCCGGTCGCGCTCAGCGATACGCGCTGGCTGCCGCAGGGGTGGCTGCAGTGGCTGAGCTGGCCGCTGCACTTTTCGCTCGCACCGAACCGGGTTGGCGAGGTCGGCTTGCGGCAGATCGTCTGGCCGTTGCTGTACCTGGTCGGCCTTGCGTCGCTGCTGCGGTTCGCACTGCGCCGGCCACGCCGGCCCGCGGCGGCCAGCGACGTGGTCGCGCCGGCGTGGCGCGCGTTGCTGGTGTTCTTCGTGGTCGCGTACCTGGCCTGGCAGGCGGTCTTCAGCATCCAGCGCTATCTGGTGGTGCCGGAGCTGTTGGCGCCGCTGCTGCTGTGGGTCGGACTGCGGTGGCTGCTGCCGGCGCGCATCGCCGCGCCGGCGGCGCGCTGGACGCTGATCGCCTGCGCGCTGGTCGCCGTGCAAGGCCGGGGCGACTGGGGCCACGAGCACTGGGCGCGCGCGGCGTTCCGGGTACAGGCGCCGCCATTGCCGCAGCCGGCGCGCAGCCTGGTGCTGCTGGTCGGCGACGCGCCGCAGTCGTGGCGCATCCCGTTCCTGCCGGCGCAGGCGGCGTATGCGTCGGTGGCGTCCAATTTCCCCGAATCGCCGGCCTATGCCGAGCGCGTGCGGGCGCTGCTGGCCGAGCGCGGCCAGGGCTATGCGCTGCTGCCGGCGACGGTGGACCGCAACGCCGAGCGCTTGCGGCGGCTCAATGCGCTGGCCGCGCGGCTGGGCCTGGACCGTGGGCCGGACTGCCGGCTGATGCGGCGCCTGGCGCGTCAGCCGGTACGCGCGGCGCTGGTCGAGCAGGATGGCCGCTGCCAGTGGACGATGCTGCCGGAACGGGCCATCGACATCGCCGCCGGCGACCGCGCGGCGCGGGCCTTGGCCGACCAGCAACTGGCCGGCTACGGCCTGGCCTTGCAGCCGGAGACGTGCGCGGTCTACGCATCCTGGGTCGGGCAGGCGCGCTTCCCGTACCAGTGGTGCCGGGTGAGCCGGCGCTGATCGCGGCGCGCGGTCAGGGCAGCACGTAGCCGGCTTCGCGCAGCAGCCCGGCCAGGCCGATCAGCGGTAGCCCGACCAATGCGGTCGGGTCCTGGCTGTGGATCGCGCTGAACAGGCTGATGCCCAGGCCTTCGCACTTGAAACTGCCGGCGCAATCCAGCGGCTGCTCGGCGGCGACGTAGCGGGCGATCTCCGCGGCCTGCAGCGTGCGGAAACGCACTTCGGTCAGGTCGCACAGCTGCAGCCCCTGTTCCCCACGCAGCAGGCACACCGCGGTATGGAAACGCACGCTGCGTCCGGACATCGCCGCCAGCTGCGCCTGTGCGGCGGCGACATGGCCGGGCTTGCCCAGTGGCTGGCCGTCGAGCTCGGCGACCTGGTCCGAGCCGATCACCCAGGCATCGGTGGCGCCCGCGGCCACCGCCGCGGCCTTGGCCCGCGCCAGGCGCTGCGCCAGCGCCAACGGCGCTTCGCCAGGCAGCGGCGTCTCCTCGACCTGCGGGCGCATGCTGTCGAAGGGCAGGCGCAGGCGCTGCAGCAGTTCGCGGCGGTAGACGGAGGTGGAGGCCAGGATCAGGCGCGGCATCGGCGTTCGGGCAGGGCGGCGCAGGCGCCGGGGCCGGCAGTCTGCGGCGCTGGGTGCGACCGGGCAAGCCGGATGACGGAACGGTTTGACAGCGCCCCCGGCAGTCCTTAGCATTATGCGGCTTATGTCCGCGAACGTGCCCGAACTGTTGGATGCCTGGCGGATGGTCGCAGCGCGCAGGGTCTTCGAAGACCGCCTGCCGCTCTCGGCGATGACCCGTCTGCAAGGCAGTCTGGCCGATACCGAAGGCGAATGCCGCTACACGCTGGAATTCGGCCGCGACGCTGTACTGCAAGTGTCCTACGTCGAACTGACGCTCGAAACCGCGCTGCCGCTGATCTGTCAGCGCAGCCTGCAGCGCTTCCTGCTGCCGGTGTCGAGCGTGCAGCGGCTGGGACTGATCCGCAGCGAGGCCGAAGAGGCCGCGCTGCCGCCGGAGTACGAGGCCTTGCTGGTGCCGGACGACGGCATGCTGCGGCCCGCCGATCTGGTCGAGGACGAGTTGGTGTTGGCGGTTCCGCTGGTGCCGGTGGCGCCCGGAAGCGAGGCGGTCGAACAGGACTGGCCGGCGACCGAGGAAGAAATGAGCAAGGCCAACCCGTTCGCGGCGTTGGCGGCGCTGAAGAAACAGTAGCGGCCGGCCCGCCGGCCCGCTGCCTTGAAGGTTGTTGCCGGACGCGCGCGTCCTGCGCGACGTAATGACGACAGATGTAAACGAACCGAGTTTGGAGCAATCCCATGGCTGTGCAGAAATCCCGTGTCACCCCGTCCCGCCGCGGCCAGCGCCGTTCGCACGACGCCCTCAGCGCCAAGCAGCTGTCGACCGACCCGACCAGCGGCGAGATGCACCTGCGCCACCACATCACCCCCGACGGTTACTACCGCGGCAAGAAGGTGATCGCCACCAAGACCTCGCAGGTCGAAGAAGATTGATCCGTGCCCGTCCCTCGCGCCGCGGCGGACGGAGTCACCCATCTTCACAGGCCGCGCCACCGCGGGCGGCCTGCGCAACAGGCAACAGGAATCAGCATGAGCAAGCGGATCTATTCCAGGATCGCGGGCACCGGCAGCTATTTGCCTGAAAAAGTGTTGACCAACGACGATCTGTCGCACATGGTCGATACCAGCGACGAATGGATCCGCAGCCGTACCGGCATCCGTGAGCGGCACATCGCCGCGCCGGGCCAGACCGCGGGCGACCTCGGCTACGAAGCCGCGCTGAAGGCGATCGAGGCCGCCGGCATTGAGGTCGCCGCGCTGGACATGATCGTCGTCGGCACCACCACGCCGGACCTGATCTTCCCGTCCACCGCCTGCCTGATCCAGGCGCGGCTGGGCGCGGTCGGTTGCGCCGCGCTGGACGTCAACGCCGCCTGCTCTGGCTTCGTCTACGCGCTCAGCGTGGCCGACAAGTTCATCCGCTGCGGCGACGCCAGGACCGTGCTGGTGATCGGCACCGAGACCCTCAGCCGCATCGTCGACTGGACCGAGCGCACCACCTGCGTGCTGTTCGGCGACGGCGCCGGCGCGGTGGTCCTGCGTGCGGACGAAGACACCGGCATCCTCAGCACCCATCTGCATGCCGACGGCAGCAAGAAGGAACTGCTGTGGAATCCGGTCGGCATCGCCACCGGGCTCGGCGACGGCAGCGGCGATGCATCTGCCGGCGGCATCCAGATGAAGGGCAGCGAGGTGTTCAAGTACGCGGTCAAGGCGCTGGACGCGGTGGTCGACGAGACCCTCGACGCCAACGGCCTGAACAAGGGCGACCTGGACTGGCTGATCCCGCATCAGGCCAACCTGCGCATCATCGAAGCCACCGCCAAGCGCCTGGAACTGTCGATGGACCAGGTGGTCGTGACCGTGGACATGCATGGCAACACCTCGTCCGCCTCGGTGCCGATGGCGCTGGACGTGGCGGTGCGTTCCGGCCGTGTGCAGCGCGGCCAGCTGCTGTTGCTGGAAGCCTTCGGCGGCGGCTTCACCTGGGGCTCGGCGCTGCTGCGCTACTGAGTCCGGGCATCCCCGCGGCATGGCGCCAGGCGTGCCATGGCCCACGGCAGGGGCGGGCGCATCGCGCGCCGCTCCGAATCACAGAATCTCGTTGCGACCTACCTGGCGGATGGCCGCAGCGTTGCGCCGTGCGCGAACCGGCTGCGCGAGGGCCTGCGCCGCAGCTCGCCCCGCGAGCGCGCAGCGCTGCCGCGGCGGCCCGCAGCGGGTGTGGCGCTTGCCGTGGCCGCGCTTGCCCGGCGCCGCACAATACGCCCGGGTACAGACGCAGGGCCGGTTTCGCCCGTATCATCGCCGCTCGATTTTTGCAGGCGCATCCGCGTGACAGATTCCACACTCGCCTTCGTGTTCCCCGGCCAGGGCTCGCAATCGCTGGGCATGCTGGCTGAACTGTCCGAACTGCACCCGCAGCTGCGCGACAGCTTCGTCGAGGCCTCCGACGGCGCTGGCGTCGATCTGTGGGCGCTGACCCAGGGCGGCCCCGAGGAAATGCTCAACCGCACCGAATACACCCAGCCGGCGCTGCTGGCGGCGAGCGTGGCGCTGTGGCGGTTGTGGCTGGCCCAGGGCGGCGCGCGTCCGGCGCTGCTGGCCGGGCACAGCCTGGGTGAATACAGCGCGCTGGTCGCGGCCGGCGCGTTGTCGCTGCGCGACGGCGCGCATCTGGTGCGCCTGCGCGGGCAGCTGATGCAGGACGCGGCCCCGGCCGGGGTCGGCGCGATGGCCGCGGTGATCGGCGCCGAGGACGCGCTGGTCGAGGAGGTCTGCGCGCAGGCCGCCGGCAGCCAGGTGTTGGTCGCGGCCAACTACAACGCGCCCGGCCAGGTGGTGATCGGCGGCGACGCGGCGGCGGTCGAGCGCGCGCTGGCGCTGCTGGCCGAGCGCGGCGTGCGCAAGACGGTGAAGCTGGCGGTCAGCGTGCCCTCGCATACGCCGCTGATGCGCGAGGCGGCCAACCGCCTGGCCGAGGCGATGCGCGGCATGGCCTGGCACGCGCCGCAGCTGCCGGTGGTGCAGAACGTGGATGCGCAGGTGCACGACGGCGTCGATGCGATCCGCCAGGCGCTGGTCGAGCAGTTGTACCTGCCGGTGCGTTGGACCGGCTGCGTGCAGGCGCTGGCCGCGCGCGGCGCCACCCGCGTGGCCGAATGCGGCCCGGGCAAGGTGCTGACCGGGCTGATCAAGCGCATCGACAAGTCGCTGGACGGTCGCGCGCTCGCGACCCCGGCCGACTTCGCCAGCGCGCTCGAGACCTGGGCCGCCTGATCCCGCCGCCACCTCCTTTAACGCGGCGCCTCGCGCGCCGTCCTTCCCCCAAGGAACAGCAGATGAGCAAGCCATTGCAGGGCGACGTCGCCCTCGTCACCGGCGCCAGTCGCGGCATCGGCGCGGCCATCGCCGACACGCTGGCCGCGCAGGGCGCCACCGTCATCGGCACCGCGACCTCCGCCTCCGGCGCGCAGGCGATCGGCGAACGGCTGGCCGCCCACGGTGGCCACGGCCGCGCGCTGGACGTCACCGACCCGGCCGCGGTCGAGGCGCTGATCGAGGCGATCGGCAAGGAATTCGGCGCGGTCTCGATCCTGGTCAACAACGCCGGCATCACCCGCGACAATCTGCTGATGCGGATGAAGGAAGAGGACTGGCAGGCGATCATCGACACCAACCTGACCAGTGTGTTCCGCACCTCCAAGGCGGTGCTGCGCGGCATGATGAAGGCGCGCAAGGGCCGCATCGTCAACATTGCCTCGGTGGTCGGGGTGACCGGCAATCCGGGCCAGGCCAACTACGCCGCGGCCAAGGCCGGGATCATCGCCTTCTCCAAGTCGATGGCCAAGGAAATCGGCTCGCGCGGCATCACCGTCAACGTGGTCGCGCCCGGCTTCATCGATACCGACATGACCAAGGCGCTGCCCGAGGCGCAGCGCAACGCGCTGCTGGCGCAGATCGCGCTGGGCCAGCTCGGGCAACCGGCCGACATCGCCAACGCGGTGGCGTTCCTGGTCGGCCCCGGCGCCGGCTACATCACCGGAGAGACCCTGCATGTGAACGGCGGGATGTACATGCCGTAAGCCTGCGGCGCAAGGACTGCGCCTAAGTGGCTGATCGGCAGGCGTTTGTACAGCGATGCAAGCGCCGGGCGGTTTCCACTACACTATCCAACGCAGCCATCGCAGCCCGATGGCGTATTCGAACCACCACTACTCCATCTGGAGCGATATCCCAATGAGCACCATCGAAGAACGCGTCAAGAAAATCGTCGTCGAACAACTCGGCGTCAAGGAAGAAGAAGTGACCAACAGCGCATCGTTCGTCGATGACCTCGGTGCCGACTCGCTTGACACCGTCGAGCTGGTGATGGCCCTGGAAGAAGAATTCGAGTGCGAGATTCCGGACGAAGAAGCCGAGAAGATCACCTCGGTGCAGCAGGCCATCGACTACGTCAAGTCGCACGTCAAGAGCTGATACCTCGTTCGATCGCGATCGGCGCCTGCGTGGCCCCGATCCGCGTGACAATCCCATGGGGCCGCGCTTGCGGCCCTGTGTTTTTAAGGCATCAAAGCCGCGCGCATCCGCAGTGAGGAGATTTCGCAATGAGCCGTCGCGTCGTCGTAACCGGCATGGGCCTGGTATCGCCGTTGGGCAATGACCTGGCCAGCAGTTGGGATGGAATCGTCAACGGGCGTTCCGGCATCGGCCCGATCACCCAGATCGATGCGTCGCAGTTCACCACCAAGATCGCCGGCGAGATCAAGGATTTCGATCCGACCAAGTTTATGTCCGCCAAAGACGTCAAGAAGATGGATTCGTTCATCCACTACGGCGTCGGCGCCTCGTTCATGGCGCTGGACGATTCGGGCCTGGTGATCGACGACAGCAACGCCGAACGCATCGGCGCGATCCTCGGTTCCGGCATCGGCGGCCTGCTCGGCATCGAGGAGCAGACCATCAAATTCCACGAGGGCGGCGCGCGCAAGATCTCGCCGTTCTACGTTCCCAGCACCATCATCAACATGCTGCCGGGGCAGGTGAGCCTGATCAAGGGCCTGAAGGGTCCGACCTTTTCGGCGGTGTCGGCCTGCGCCACCTCCAACCATTCGATCGGCACCGCGCTGCGCATGATCCAGCACGGCGATGCCGACGTGATGCTGGCCGGCGGCGCCGAGCGCGGTTCCTCGCCGACCTCGGTCGGCGGTTTCTGCGCGATGAAGGCCATGTCCACCCGCAACGACGATCCCGTCGCCGCCTCGCGGCCGTGGGACAAGGGCCGCGACGGCTTCGTGCTCGGCGACGGCGCCGGCGTGCTGGTGCTGGAAGAATACGAACACGCCAAGGCGCGCAGCGCGCGCATCTATGCCGAGCTGGTCGGCTTCGGCGCCAGTTCCGACGCGTTCCACATGACCGCCCCGAGCGAGGACGGCGAAGGCGCCGCGCGCAGCATGCTGGCCGCGATCAAGGACGCCAAGCTCAACCCCGAGCAGATCGATTACCTCAACGCGCACGGCACCTCCACGCCGCTGGGCGACCTGGCCGAGACCCTGGCGATGAAGCGCGCGCTCGGCGACCACGCTTACACGACCATGGTCAGCTCGACCAAGTCGATGACCGGACACCTGCTCGGCGCGGCCGGCGGCGCCGAGGCGATCTTCTCGGTGATGGCGCTGCACACCGGCATCATCCCGCCGACGATCAACCTGGAAGAACCCGGCGAAGGCTGCGATCTGGACTACGTGCCGAACGTGGCGCGCGAGAAGAAGATCGACGTGGCGATGTCCAATGGGTTCGGCTTCGGTGGGACCAATGGGACGTTGGTGTTCAGGCGGCTTTGAGGTTGGCAGAGTTGGGACCGGGGACCCGGGATCCGGTCGGGACTCGGGACTCGGGACTCGGGACTCGTAGAGCCTACTTGCTGATTTGAATCGCGAGCTGGTTTTGGCGCGACTTTTTCTGATGCGAAAAAGCGCCTGTACCGCGGAAACCGGCGCGTCCGAGGTTGCGCCTGTGTCCCCCGTGGCGGCGTCGCATCACCTCCCATCCTTTCCGCCGGATTCCCGATGCTGCGTACCGTTCCTCTGCCGGCCGACACCGATCTGCTGGCGCTGCACCGTCTGGCGCCGCAACGTTATCCGTTGCTGCTGGAATCGGCGGCGTCGGGTACCGCGCAGGGCCGCTGGGATCTGTTGCTGATCGCCAGCGGCGAGGGCCTGTGCCTGGACCGCGCTGGCGTCACCCGCGAGCTGCGCGGTGCCGTGGTCGAAGGCGATTTCCTGGCCGCGCTGGACGCGCACTGGCAGGCCGAACGCTGCGCACGCGACGAACCGCGCTGGCCGTTCCGCGGCGGCTGGGCGCTGCTGCTGGATTACGAGCTGGCGGCGCAGGTTGAGCCGGTGCTGCAGTTGCCGCAGGTACAGGCGACGACGCCGACAGCGCTCGCGTTGCGCTGCCCGGCCGCATTGCTGCGCGACCACGCCAGCGGCGAGTGCGTGGCGCTGGCGGAAACCGCGCATGCGGTGCTGCTGGACGCCGCACTCGCCGACCTGCAGGCGGTGTCCGCCGCCGCGCCGCTGCCGGCCTGGACCGCGCCGCTGGCGATCGACGAAGACCCGCCGCAGCGCTTCGTCGATGGCGTGCGCCGCATCCTCGATTACCTGCGCGCCGGCGACGTATTCCAGGTCAACCTGTCGCGGCGCTGGTCGGCGCGCTTCGCCGCCGCGCTGGACCCGGCCGCGCTGTACGCGCAGCTGCGCCGCGCCAATCCGGCGCCGTTCGCCGGCTTGTTCGCCAGCCATGGCCGCGCCGTGGTCAGTTCCTCGCCGGAGCGGCTGGTGTCGGTCCGCGGCGACGTGGTCGAGACCCGGCCGATCGCCGGCACCCGCCCGCGCGCGCCCGGCGACGACGAGGCCGCGCGCATTCGCGAACTGGTCGGGCACCCCAAGGAACGCGCCGAGCACGTGATGCTGATCGACCTGGAGCGCAACGACCTGGGCCGGGTCTGCGCGCCGGGCAGCGTCGAGGTCGACGAACTGATGACGGTGGAGAGCTACGCCCACGTGCACCACATCGTCAGCAACGTGCGCGGGCGGCTGCGCGCCGGGGTCAGCCCGGGCGAGGTGATCCGCGCCACCTTCCCCGGCGGCACCATCACCGGTTGCCCCAAGGTACGCTGCATGCAGATCATCGCCGAGCTGGAACAGACCCCGCGCGGCGCCTATACCGGCGCGTTCGGCTGGCTCAACCGCGACGGCGACATGGACCTGAACATCCTGATCCGCACCGCCGAAGTGGACGGCGCGCAGGCGCATTTCCGCACCGGCGCCGGCATCGTGGTCGATTCGCAGCCCGAGCGCGAACTCGACGAGACCCGGGCCAAGGCGCGTGGCCTGCTGCGCGCGCTGGAACCGTGAGCGGCGCGGTCCCGATACCGGCCGATGCCGGCCGCGCGGTATCCTGCACCCCGTTGAATTCGCTTCGAGGTGGCCGTGGCTTGGGCTAAACGCGGGTGTCTGACCCTGCTGGCGACAGTGCTGGTGCTTGCGCTGCTGGCCGCCGCGGCCGGCGCGTGGTGGTGGCAGGGCTATCGCGCCTTCGCCGACCAGCCGCTGCACGCGGCGCAGCCCAGCGTGGCGGTGGCACGCGGCGATTCGTTCAGTGGCGTGCTGCGCAAGCTGCGCGCGGCCGGCGTCGAACAGGGCAGCAGACTGCAGTGGCAACTGCTGGCGCGCCAGCTCGACGCCGCCGGCAAGCTCAAGGTCGGCGAATACGCGTTGCAGCCGGCGCTGAGCCCGCGCGACCTGCTGCTGCGCATGCGCAAGGGCCAGGTGATCCACTACCGCTTCACCATCGTCGAAGGCTGGAACATCCGCCAGCTGCGCGCGGCGCTGAACGCGGCCACGCCGCTGCGCCACGTCGCCACCGAACTCAGCGACAGCGAACTGATGGCCAGGCTCGGCCAGCCCGGGCAGCACCCGGAAGGCCGCTTCCTGCCGGAGACCTACCTGTACCAGCGCGAGGACAGCGATCTGGACGTGCTGCAGCGCGCCCATGCGGCGATGGACAAAGCGCTGGCCGAGGCCTGGGATGCGCGTGCCAGCGACTTGCCGCTGCAATCGCCGGAGCAGGCGCTGAGCCTGGCCTCGATCGTGGAGAAGGAAACCGGCCTGGCCGCCGAGCGCCCGCAGATCGCCGGCGTGTTCGTGCGCCGCCTGCAGCAGGGCATGAAGCTGCAGACCGACCCGACCGTGATCTACGGCATCGGCAGCGCCTACGACGGCAACATCCGCAAGCGCGACCTGGAAACCGATACGCCGTACAACACCTACACCCGCAGCGGCCTGCCGCCGACCCCGATCGCCATGCCCGGCCGCGACGCGCTGCGCGCGGCGACCAATCCGGCGCCCGGCGACAGCCTGTACTTCGTCGCGGTCGGCGACGGCAGCGGCGCGCACGTGTTTTCCGCCAGCTATGCCGAACACAGCGCGGCGGTGGCGCGCTATCTGCAGCGCTTGCGCCAGGCGCGCAGCGGCGCGGCGGTGACGCCATGAGCGAGGCCGTGCTGCGCCACCATCGTTTCGTCAGCCTGGAAGGCGGCGAGGGCGCCGGCAAGACCACCGCGATCAACGCGATCCGCGACTGGCTGCAGGCGCAGGGCCACGAGGTAGTGCTGACCCGCGAACCCGGCGGCACCCCGCTGGCCGAACGCATCCGCGAACTGCTGCTCAACAACGCGCCGGCGCTGCTGCCGGCCGAGCCGCTGGCGGCCGAGACCGAATTGCTGCTGGTGTTCGCCGCGCGCGCCCAGCACGTGCGCGAGGTGATCCGCCCGGCGCTGCAGCGCGGCGCCTACGTGATCAGCGACCGCTTCACCGATTCCAGCTACGCCTACCAGGGCGAGGGCCGCGGCCTGGACCGCGCCTGGATCGCCGACCTGGAACGGCGCGCGGTCGGCCTGCAGCCGGGCCTGACCCTGCTGCTGGACCTGGACGTGCAGATCGGCCGCGCCCGCACCAGCGGCCGCGACCTGTGGCCGGACCGGATCGAGAGCGAGCAGGACGATTTCTTCCAGCGTGTGCGCGCCGGCTTCCGCCAGCGCGCCGCGCAGGACCCGCAGCGCTTCCGCACCATCGACGCCAGCCAGCCGCCGCAGGCGGTGGCGCAGGACGTGGCCGCCGCGCTGGCCGCCTGGGTGCAGCAGGAGCGCACGCCATGAGTGAGTTGCCTTTCGCACCCTGGCAGCAGCGCGCCTACGAGCAGACCGTGGCCGCGCTCGACGCCGGCCGGCTCGGCCATGGCCTGCTGATCTGCGGCCCCGACGGCCTGGGCAAGCGCGCGGTGGCGCTGAAGCTGGCCGCGCACGTGCTCGGCCAGGGCGAGCCGGCCGCGAACCTGCGCAGCGCGCAGCTGATCGCCGCCGGCACCCATCCCGACCTACAGCTGATCTCGTTCATTCCCAACCGCACCGGCGACAAGCTGCGCACCGAGATCGTCATCGAACAGGTGCGCGAGATCTCGCAGAAGCTGTCGCTGACCCCGCAATACGGCATCGCCCAGGTGGTGGTGGTGGACCCGGCCGACGCGATCAACCGCGCCGCCTGCAACGCCTTGCTCAAGACCCTGGAGGAGCCGCAGCCCGGCCGCTACCTGTGGCTGATCAGCGCGCAGCCGGCGCGCCTGCCGGCGACCATTCGCAGCCGCTGCCAGCGCCTGGAATTCAAGCTGCCGCCGGCCGACGAGGCGATCGCCTGGCTGCTGGCCCAGGCGTTTCCGGAAAAGACCGCGCGCGAAGCGCTGGCCGCCGCGCGCGGCCACCCCGGCCTGGCCGCGCAGTGGCTGCGCGAGGACGGCCTGAAACTGCGCCGGCAGGTGGCCGCGGACCTGGAGCAGGTCGCCGCCGGCAAGCTGGGCACGGTCGAAGCGGCGCAGCGCTGGAGCGCCGACGGCTTCGCCGAGCAGCGTCTGGGCCATGCCGCCGACCTGGCGCTGGCGCAGGCCTCGCAGGCCGGCTTGACCGACCCGGCGCGATTGCACAAGCTGGCCACCTGGTTCGACGCAGCCAATCGCACCCGCGACCTGCTGCGCACCACCGTCCGTGGCGACCTGGCCATCGCGGAACTGTTGTTGGCCTGGCGCGATGGCGATCGCCCGGTCCGGAGAGGGGCACAACGATGAGTGCGACGAGCGGACGTCAGGGCATCCTGTCGCTGGCGGTGAAGGACAAGGCGGCGCTGTACACCGCGTACATGCCGTTCGTGAAGAACGGCGGCATCTTCGTGCCCACGCCCAAGCGCTATTTCCTGGGCGACGAAGTGTTCCTGCTGCTGACCCTGCCCGATTCCAGCGAGCGCCTGCCGGTGGCCGGCAAGGTGATCTGGGTGACCCCGATGGGTGCGCAGGGCAACCGCACCGCCGGCATCGGCGTGCAACTGCCGGACAACAGCGAAGGCGAGACCATCCGCAACAAGATCGAGACCCAACTGGCCGGCACCCTCAACGCCGACAAGCCGACCCAGACCATGTAGCGCGAGGCGTGGGTGCGGCATCTGCGGGGACCGTTGACGCCAGCCATAGCAGCCCTATAATGTGCGGCTCGCGACACGGGCGGTTAGCTCAGCGGTAGAGCATTGCCTTCACACGGCAAGGGTCGCAGGTTCGAACCCTGCACCGCCCACCAAAAAAGATCCCTCAGTTTTCAGTAGGGATGCGCGAAACGGAAAAAAGCCGGCCATGTGCCGGCTTTTTTGTTGCTCTGTACTTGCTTTGCTAACCGCTATTGGCGGCCTAGAACCCGCACGCTGGCAGCGGCGAGACTACACGTAGTGGTAGCGCACCTGCGCGATCAGCAGGATGCCCGCCTCGACCTTGTACACGATGCGGTGTTCGTCGTTGATGCGCCGCGACCAATAGCCGGCCAAGGCATGGCGCAGCGGTTCTGGCTTGCCGACGCCTTGGAAGGGATCGCGTTGGATGGCTTTGATCAGGTCGTTGATGCGCTTGAGCATCTTCTTGTCGGTCTGCTGCCAGTAGAGGTAGTCCTCCCAGGCATTGTCCGAGAACTGAAGCGTCACTCGGCCAGATCCCGTGCCTTGCCGCGACCGGCCTCGAGCTGGGCGATGGATTCCAGCAGGCGCTGCGCGCTCTTCGGACTGCGGAGCAGGTAGGCGGTTTCCTCCATCGCCTTGTAGTCCTCCAGCGACAGCATGACCACGGATTGCTCGCGGCTGCGGGTGATGATCACCGGCTCGTGGTTGTTGACGACACGCTCCATGGTGTCCGCGAGGGCGGCGCGTGCAGCGCTATAGGTGATGGTGTCCATGTCGGGCTCCAGTTGTACAAATAATTGTACATGTAGATTGGGGCGTGTCAATTTGAGTTCTGAGGCGGCACCAAACAGTCCCAAGTAAGCGTCATGTCCATAGGTGGAGCGCTCGACTCACGATCGGCTCACGGCCATTCCAGATACTGCAGGCATGCCTGAAGGTCCTTCGATCGTCATCCTGAAAGAAGAGGCGGCCGCGTTCGCGGGGCGCAAGGTGTTGCGGGTGTCCGGCAACAGCAAGCAGGAGCTGGCGCGGATGCGCAACCGCAAGATCCTGTCGCTGCGCAGCTGGGGCAAGCACTTCCTGATCGAGTTCGACGGGTTCAGCCTGCGCATCCATTTCCTGCTGTTCGGCAGCTATCGGATCAATGCGCGCAAGGAGGCGACGCCGCGGCTGAGCCTGGGGTTCGCCAAGGGCGAGGAACTGAATTTCTACGCGTGTTCGCTCAAGTTCATCGAAGGCGCGCTGGACGATGCCTACGACTGGCGCGCGGACGTGATGCACCCGGACTGGGATGCGGCGCAGGCGCGGCGCAAGTTGCGCCTGCGGCCACGCACGCTGGCCGCCGATGCGTTGCTGGACCAGGACGTGTTCGCCGGGGTCGGCAACATCATCAAGAACGAGGTGTTGCATCGCATCCGCGTGCATCCGGAAAGCGAAGTGGGGGCGTTGCCGCCGCGCAAGCTGGCCGAGCTGATGACGCAGGCGCGCGAATACAGCTTCGATTTCTACAACTGGAAGAAGGCCTTCGTGCTGAAGAAGCAGTACCAGGTGCATACCAGGACCATCTGTCCGCGCGACGGCCATCTGCTAACCTATCGCAAGCAGCTCGGCAAGGCGCAGCGGCGCGCGTTCTTCTGCGAGCATTGCCAGCGCCGTTATGTGCTGGATGCTTCCCTCTTTGAAGAATCTTAGGGATCCAGCGCGAGTTCGTCGCCGGCAAGCCGGTGGATTCCCAGTTCCGTATGCAAGCCGGCCCAGCCGCTGTCGGTGATGTGGATCGTGCGCGCGCCGTCGCTGCGGCGCAGCCAGTGTTTGGCGCAAAGCAGCGCAAGCAATTCGACGCCGAGCGGACCGGCGAGGTGGTGCTTGCGTTCGGTCCAGTCCAGGCACTGCCGCGCCATGCCGCGCCTGCTCTGGGCGACGCGCGCAACATCCAGGCCCATCCGCGCGAACCAGGCGGCGCCCTCGGCGGTCACCGCGTATCGCTTGTCGTCGTGCCTGGCGATCAGCGCACGCTGTTCCAGCGCTTCGGCCACCGCCACGCCCAGTCGCCCGGCCAGATGGTCGTAACAGCATCGGGCCAGGCGCAGCGATTGCTGCTTGTGTCCTGCTTTCCGGCATCGCGGTGCGGTGGGTGCGGCGAGGGTCGCCAGGTTCTCCAGTGCGAACGCCACGTGCGAACCGGCCAGCCGGTAGTAGCGGTGGCGGCCTTGGGCTTCGACCGCCAGCAAGCCGCCATCCAGCAGTTTCGCCAGGTGCGAACTCGCGGTCTGCGCAGTGACGCTGCCGGCGAAGGCGAGTTCCCCGGCAGGCAGTGCACGCCCATCGATGAGCGCCATCAACATGGCGGCGCGGGCGGGATCGGCGATGAGGAACGCGGTCGCGGCAAGCTTGGGCTGTTCGACCGGCATCGTGTGCACTCCTGGCAGGCGCGGCCATCATAGACCGCGCCTTGGCGAAACGCTTCGACACGCATCGAAGCGACAGCGCCTGCCTGTCCCTAGACTGCGATGCACTACATCGGAGTCTTGCATGAGCGAAATCCAGGCGCAGTCGAATGGATCGGAGGGCGATGCCCGCCGCATCTTCGAGCAATGGCACCACAGCGTCGTCGAACGGGATCTGGACGCGCTGATGGCGCTGTATGCGCAAGACGCGCTACTGGAAACGCCGTTGGCGTATGTTGTCTCCGCAGGGCGGCAAGATGGCAGGCTGCAGGGGCGCGAGGCGATCAGGGCGTTCTTCGCGGCGTCTTTCGCACAGCCGGAGAACGGCCTTGGCCGCTGGTATCGCAGCGACCATTGCCATGCGTCCCACCGCCAGGTGATCTGGGAATATCCGCGAGAAACGCCGGAGGGCGATCAGGTCGATCTGGTGGAAGTCATGGATCTGGATGCGCGCGGCCTGATCGCGTGCCATCGGGTGTACTGGGGCTGGAAAGGCGTGCAGACGTTGCTTGCGGGTCTGGGCAGGCAGCAGTAGCTGGCGGCGCAGGGGGGGGGTTCTCGACGCGCAGCATGGCAAGTGCCTCACGCGCCAGCATTGTTCTGCTGCGCGGCGAACGGATCGCCCATGGCATCGCCCGCGTCATGGTCGATGTTGCGGCAGGTCTGGCGAACGGCATCCAGGCGCGACTACGGCGGCGGGCATTGCGCCGGTGGCATGGGGTCCTGCGAGACCTGCCATGGCAGCCTGGCGATCGGCGTTGTCGGAGGCTTCTGCCTCATCTGAGAAATTGGTTGCGAGCATCCGGCCCTTGCAGCGACGCAGTCAGGTCTCCCAAGTGGTTGGAGATCGGCGGCACGCCGTTGTCATTCCTGCGCGATCTGTAGCCAGCGACGATGTCGCGGCCGTGCTTTGTTCCGTGGATTCTGCTTTTCGCTCCAGCGCTCCGGGGTTTCGTCACTGCACGGCTGGCGCTGGCATTAGCCGTGACTATCTTGCAGTGGCGTTGTCCGCATGGGGTGGATGACGCTACGTGCGGCCTGATGCCGCTGTGGCCTGTTTGCCGGTGCTGTTGGCGTGTGTGCGGCGATGCCGTGCGGGTCGCTGCGGTGCCGTGCAGCTGTGTTGCAGCGTTTCAATCCTGCGCGGCCGCATGGAGAGAGCGGTTCTTCGTCTCCGCTTGGGAACAGTGATGAAAAATGCACTCGCAGCGCTTGGGTTTTCGTGTTTGCTGATGTTGGGTGCACCGGTGCAGGCGGCGCCGGTGGCTTGCGCGAGCATGGCCGCGACGGCCAAGCTGGTAGCCAGATATCGCCAGTTGGGCGGGCCGCTGTCGGATATCGCCAGCCACGGTTCGATCGGGTCGAGCAAGGTCAGGCGCGAGCTGGCTGCCGCCATCTACCGCGAAGGCCTGGACGAAGCCGAGGCGGTGCAACGGGCGATGCGGGCATGCGGCAAGGCCGTGGAGGCGCCGTTGCAATCGCCGTGACCTGTCGTTCGCCGCGCAAGTCGTGCGTGGTTGCGCTTGCCCGCTCAATGGAAATCGCGGCTGCGAATCTCCAGCCCGAGCAGCAGCGGGGTCAGGTCTTCGAGATGGCCGGCAATCAGGTGGCGCACGCCATCGGCGCTTTCCAGGCGGCCGCGCACGGCCAACAGTCTGGATTCGATCAGGGCCTGGCGCTTGCGGTCGGCCAGGCGCCGCCAGACCACCACGTTGACCAGGCCGTGTTCGTCCTCGAGGGTGAGGAAGGTGACGCCGCTGGCGGTCTGCGGGCGCTGGCGCATCGTCACCAGGCCGGCGATGGCGACCGCGCTGGCATGCGGCAGGGCGCGCAGTTCGCCGGAATGGCGAAAGCGGCGCGCGCGCAGTTGCCGGCGTAGCAGCGACAGCGGGTGCTTGCCGAGGGTGGTGCCGATGGTCGCGTAGTCGGCGCGGATGTCCTCGCCGAGGCTGGGCAGCGGCAGTGCCACCTGGCGTTCCGGCGTGGCGGCGAGCGTCTCGAACAACGGCCGCTGCGCCTCGACGCCGGCCACCGCCCAGCGGGCGCGGTGGCGGTGCCCGGCGAGCGCTTTCAGCGCGTCGGCGTCGGCCAGGCTGTCGCGCGCCTTGTCGTCGAGCGCGGCGCGCTGGCACAGGTCGGCGAGGTCGCGGAACGGCGCCTGCGCGCGTGCCTGTTGCAGGCGCAACGCGGCGTCTTCGGTCAGGCCGCGGACCATGCGCAGGCCCAGGCGGATCGCCGGCTGTACGGTCGGATCGGCGCTGTAGGCTTCCAGGCCGCAATCCCAGTCGCTGTAGCGCACGTCCACCGGGCGCACCTGCAGGCCGTGGCGGCGCGCGTCCTGCAGCAATTGGTCCGGGTTGTAGAAGCCCATCGGCCAGCTGTTGATCAACGCGCAGGTGAAGGCCGCCGGTTCATGGCATTTGAGCCAGCAGCTGGCGTAGGTGAGCAGGGCGAAGCTGGCGGCATGGCTCTCGGGGAAGCCGTAGCTGCCGAAGCCCTTGATCTGTTCGAAGATGCGCGCGGCGAATTCGGCGCTGTAGCCGTTTTTCAGCATACCCTTGGTCAGTTTCTCGCGGTGCGGTTCCAGCCCGCCGTGGCGCTTCCAGGCGGCCATCGAGCGGCGCAGCTGATCGGCTTCGCCGGGTGCGTAGTCGGCAGCGACGATCGCCAGCTGCATCACTTGCTCCTGGAACAGCGGCACCCCGAGCGTGCGCTTGAACACCTCCTTCAATTTTTCGGGCAAGTCGTCGGGTTGTTCTTCGCCGCTGCGGCGGCGCAGGTAGGGATGCACCATGCCGCCCTGGATCGGGCCGGGGCGCACGATCGCCACCTGGATCACCAGGTCGTAGAACGCTGCGGGTTTGAGCCGCGGCAGCATCGCCATCTGCGCGCGCGATTCGATCTGGAATACGCCGATGGTGTCGGCGCGCTGGATCATTTCGTAGGTGTCCGGGTCTTCGGCGGGAATGGTCGCCAGGCTGTAGTCCTGGCCCCGGTGCGCGCGCAGCAGATCCAGGGTGCGCCGCAGCGCGCTGAGCATGCCCAGCGCGAGCACGTCCACCTTCATCAGTCCGACCAGTTCCAGGTCGTCCTTGTCCCACTGGATCACGGTGCGCTCGGCCATCGCCGCGTTCTCCACCGGCACCAGCGTGTGCAGCGGATGTTCGGAGATCACGAAGCCGCCGGGGTGCTGCGACAGGTGCCGCGGGAAACCGATCAACTCGGCGCTCAGCGCCAGCAGCCGGCGCATCAGCGCAGTGTTGGGATCGAAGCCGCGTTCGCGCAGGCGTTCGTGCGGCGGGACTTCGTCGTCCCACTGGCCAAGCGTGGACGCCAGCGCGTCGATGCTGTCGCCGGGCAGGCCGAGGGCGCGCGCCACGTCGCGCACTGCGCTGCGGCCGTGGTACTGGATCGCCACCGTGGTCAACGCGGCGCGTTCGCGGCCGTAGTGGTTGAAGATGTACTGGATCACTTCCTCGCGGCGGTCGTGCTCGAAATCGATGTCGATGTCGGGCCGTTCCTTGCGCTCTTCGGAGATGAAGCGTTCGAACAGCATGCCGATGCGGTCCGGGTCGATCGCGGTGATGCCCAGCGCGTAGCAGACGGCAGAGTTCGCCGCCGAGCCGCGGCCCTGGCACAGGATCTGGCGCGATCTGGCGAAGCGCACCAGGTCGTAGACGGTGAGGAAATACGATTCGTAGCCGAGCCGGGCGATCACGCCCAGTTCGTGTTCGATCAGGCGCCGCGCCTTTTCCGGCACGCCCTCCGGCCAGCGCGCGGCGGCGCCCTGTTCGGTGAGTGTGCGCAGCCACTGCGTCGGGGTCTGCGCGGGCGGTACCAGTTCGTGCGGGTACTGGTAGCGCAGTTGGCCGAGATCGAAGGTGCAGCGCTGGGCGATGCGCACCGACTCGGCCAGCAGCGCAGGCGGATACAGCGTGGCCAGGGCCGCGCGCGGACGCAGGTGGCGCTCGCCGTTGGCGAACAGATGCGCGCCGGCCTCGCTCAGCGGCAGGCGCTGGCGGATCGCGGTGAGGGTGTCCTGCAAGGCGCGGCGGCCACGTGCGTGCATGTGCACATCGCCGCTGGCCACCGCCGGCACGCGCAGGCGCTGCGCCAGTTGCAGGCGCGCATGCAGCAGGGCGCCGTCGTCGGGGCCGCGCAGCAGTTCCACCGCCAGCCACAGGCGCTCGGGAAAGCGTGCCTGCAGCCAGGCGCCGTCGTTTGCGTCGCCGTCGCCATCGGCGTCGCGCGGCAGCCACAGGCACAGCAGGCCGTCGAGGTCGTCGTCGAAGTCTGCGTGCAGCGCGCAGTAGCTGCCTTTGTCGGCGCGGCGGCGGGCCACGGTGATCAGCCGGCACAGCTGCTGGTAGCCGTGCAGGGTCTCGGCCAGCAGCACCAGCTTGGGGCCGTGTTCGATCTGTATCTCGCTGCCGACGATCAGCGCCAGGCCGGTGTCGCGGGCCGCCTGCCAGGCGCGCACGATGCCGGCCAGGGTGCATTCGTCGGTGATCGCTAGCGCGCGGTAGCCGTGCCGTGCGGCGCGTTCGAACAGCTCCTGTGCATGCGAGGCGCCGCGCTGGAAGCTGAAGTTCGACAGGCAGTGCAGTTCGGCGTAGTCGGGCAATGCCGTGCGCGTGGACGTGGCGTCGCGCGCCGGGACAGATGGCGTGGCCGGTGCCTGTGCCGGCGCCGGTACGGCGCGCAGCCGCGGGCGTGGCGGAGCGTGGCTCATGCGAACCAGCCGTGCAGCATCAGTGCGTCCGGCGCATCGGCCGGTGCGAACACCCAGGCGCGCTGGCCCTGGCGGGTGCGCACGATGTAGTAGTCGCGGCGCACGTCGCCGTCGTCCCACCAGCCGCTTTCGATGCGTTCCGGGCCGGCAAGGCGTTCGGGGTCGCGCTCGCGCAGCGGGATCGGGCGGGTCAGCAGCCAGCCGGGACGCGGTAGCGCGGCGGCGGCAGGCGCAGGGGCTTTGCTCGGCTTGCCCGACGCGGCCGGCTTGCCCGATTCGGCGCGCCAGGCCTGTTCGGGGCGATGGTCGGCATGCGCGCGCAGGCCGTGTACCGCGTCGTCGCCGAGGCGTGCGCGCAGGCGTTCGCGCAGCTGTTCCCAGGGCAGCGCCTGCTGCGCGCGGTCGTCGAACAGTTCGCGCGCGGCGGGCACGAACGGCGGCAGTTCGTCGGCGCGCAGGCGCATGGCCTGTACCGGCGCCGGCACGCTGGCGTGCTGCAGGCGGCCGCGGGCCAGTTCGAACAGCATCGTCGCATCGCGCTCGGCGGCGAGCAGCCCCACCGGCACCACGCTGTCGTCCAGGCCTTCGTGTTCCAGGTGCAACTGGAAGCGCTGCACGCCGCCGTCGCGGCCGGCCAGGAATGCGGCCAGGTCGGCAGTCAGCCGGCGCAGCGGGAACAGCAGGGCCTGGCTGGATTCCACTGCGTAGCCCAGTTCCAGCCGCGCATCGAAGCGGTCCGGCGGCAGGTAGTACTGCAGCGGCAGCGGCGCCTGCCCGCGCAGGGCGTCCAGGTGCTGCAGCAGCGCGTGCGGATAGCGCCGCGCCAGCGCCGTACGCGGCAGCGCGAACAACTGCTGCAGCGTGCGCAGGCCCATCCGCGCGAAGGCCTCGGCCAGGCCCGGTTGCAGCCCGGCGCGGGCGATCGGCAATTGGCCCAGCGCGCACTGCAGCGCGGCGTTGTCGAGCAGGGCGATGCCGTCGTGCGCATTGGCCAGCGCGCGCGCGGCCAGCGGATGCGGCGCGACCACGATGCGGTGGCGGAAGCCCAGTGCGGTCAGTTCCTCGCGCAGGCGTGCCTCGAAGCGTGGCCAGGGCCCGAATAGACCCAGGCTGGCTTCGATTTCCAGCAGCAGCGCGCCGGGGTAATCGGTGCTGACCAGCGAACTGAAGCGGTACGCCCACGCCGCCAGGAACTGCTGGCAGCGGCGGCTTTCTTCGGCATCGTGCAGGGCGGTGGCGAAGCGGTCGCACAGCGCCTGCGCGGTGGCCAGCGATTGCCCGGGCTGCAGGCCGCGCGCGCGCGCGGCGGCGTTGACCGCCTTCAGCGTGCGCCGTTGCGGCGGGCCGGCGAGCAGCGCCAGCGGCTGGTCCGGCGTCGGCCAGCGCCGCAGCACCGTGTCGAGCGCCAGTTGCGGCAGCAGGATGCAGGCCCAGCGCATGTGGGCGCGCTCAAGCCGAGGCCGACGACGGCGTAGCCAGCGCGGACAGCGCAATGGCGCGCGCCGGCGGCATCCCGCCACGGCACTTGAGCACCCGCAACTGTGCAGGTACGGCATCGATGGCGATGCGCAGCGCGGCCGGCGACGGATTGGCCGCGGCCTTCAGCGGCCGGTAGGCGAAGCCCAGCGCACGCCCGGTCTCGGCCGCCACCTGCAGCCGGCGCAGGGTCTTGTCGTTGGCCTGCGCGGGCCAGCACAGCACCGCCGCGCAATTGCCCGAGCGCAGGCATTGTTCGGCGGCCCAGGCCGCGTCCGCACCGGCACGCACGATCTGCAGCTGCGGCAGCGCCACCCCGGCCTGTTCCCAGGCGCCGGGGTAGGGCAGGTAGGGCGGATCGACCAGGACGATGCGGCCGCCGCCCTGCGACAGCCGCGCCAGCGTCGGCCACAGCAGCTGCAGTTCGCCGATGCCGTCGGCGGCGTGCAGCAGTTCGGTCAGCGCCATTTCCGGCCAGCCGCGCGCCGGCAGCGCGGCGTCGAGTGCGGCATGGCCGGTAGGCTGCGCGCTGGGCGGCAGCGCGGTCGGCTGGCCGCGCCAGACCCGGCGTTCGGCGAGCAGGCGGTCGAGGGCGACGACGGCACCCATCAGCCTTGCCGGATCAGCCCGCAGTACTGCCCTTCGATGGCGAAGTCCTGCCCCGGCTGCACCACGATGGGCGCATAGGCCGGATTGCGCGGCAGCAACTGGATGCGTTCGCGGTCTTGCCGGTAGCGCTTGATGGTGAGTTCGCCGTCCAGCCGCGCCACCACGATCTGGCCGTTGCGCGCATCGGCGCTGCGGCGCACGCCGACCAGGTCGCCGTCGAGGATGCCGTCGTCGATCATCGAATCGCCCTGCACGCGCAGCAGGTAGTCCGGACGCAGCGCGAACAGCGCGCGGTCCAGCCGCAACTGCTGGTCCAGGCCGATATCGGCGCCGATCGGCGTACCGGCGGCGACCCGGCCCAGCACCGGCAGCCGCAGCAGCCCGCTGCGCGGCTGCGCCTGCGCCGGTCGCAGGCTGCGTGCCTGCTGCGGCACATGCTCCAGCAGCCCGGCCTCGACCAGCGCCTGCACGTGCTTGCGCGCGGCATTGCGCGAGGCGAAGCCGAAGCGTTCGGCGATCTCGGCCAGGCTTGGCGGCCGTCCGGCCTGCTCGGCGCAGTCGTGGACGTAGGCGAGGATGGCGGCGCGCTGCGGGGAGAGGGTGTCCATGGTGTACATTTGTACACCGTTGTGGACAATTTGGCGATGCAGCCCGCTGAATTGGCCGCCTCCTATTTGCTAGCCGTCATGGGTTTTGCTATGGACGCATGCGCTGGCTGCGCCACTCGGCGCAATCGCGATCGAGCGCCCGGCAAGCTTGCCGTCGCTCTGGAGCGCTACGGATTCCCGACGCTGTCAGGTGCGTGCATCGGCCAGCGCTTTGCGCTTTGCCGTCGCCGATTTCTTGCCGGGTTTTTTCGTCTGTGCAACGACCAGTCCGATCTGTATCCGATAACCCAGGGCCGTGGCGGCACGGCTCAGCGTATCGAGGGTCAGGCCGGTATCTGTTGCGTCCAGGACGCGATCCAGCTGCGAGCGACTGGTGTTCATGCGCTGGGCCAATGCGGTCTTGCTGAGCTTGGCTGCCTTCATGGCTTCGGCGACTTGCCATGCGATCACGCGCTTGGCTGCGATGGATGCGGCTTCTTCGAGGATGCCTTCCTCGGCGAGGAAGGCGTCGAAGCTGGATCCGATGTGGGTATTTCGACTCATTGCATCACCTCGTCTCTGCGCCGTTTGGCGGTTTCGAGATCGGACTTCGGGGTCTTGTCCGATTTTTTGACGATGCCATGCAACAGCACCATGTCCGATTTCACGATCGTGAAAAAAATCCGCGCAATGCCCTCGGGGAGCGTGCTGCGCACTTCCCAGAGGCGATGGTCCATCTTGCGCACCAATGGCATGCCGAGGGGCCAGCCCAGTTGCACCGTCTTCATGTCGCCGCCGATCGTTCTTCTGGCCTCGGCCGACACTGCTTCCCTGAGCCAGGACCGCACCGGCTCAGCGCCCGATGCAGCTCGATAGAAGCGCACTTCCAGTGTGGTTTCCATGTGTCATGGTGTACTTATTTAGGTACATCTGCAAGCTGCCTGGTTGGGTCTGCGCAGGCGCCGCGCTCAGCCCGGCGCCGGGCCATCGGGCATCACCCCGGCATAGCGCGCCCGAGGGCGGATCAGCTTGCCCAGCGCCTGCTGCTCCAGCGCATGCGCGAGCCAGCCGGACAGCCGGGCGGCGGCGAACAGGACCAGGGCGTGGGCGGCGGGCAGGTCGTGGATGAGGCACAGCGCCGCGAGCATGCCGTCGATGTTGGGCGCCTGGCCGCTGCAGTCCTGCGCCGCGGCGAGCACCGTTTCCACATGCCGCATCTGCGGATGCTGGCCGCAGCGTTCGCGCAGCAGGCGTAGCACTTCGGCTGCGCGTGGGTCGCCGTGCGGATAGAGCGCGTGGTGGAAGCCGGGCAGGTCGTCGCCGCGCTGCCAGCGTTCGGCGATGAAGGCGGCCGGGTCGGCGGCGTCCTGCGCATCGCGCAGCAGGGCGTGGGCGCGGGCGGTGGCGCCGCCATGGTGCGGGCCGGACAGCGCGGCCAGGCCGGCGCTGACGGTGGCATGCAACGGCGCGCCGGTGGAGGCGACCACGCGCGCGGCGAACGCCGAGACGTTGAGTTCGTGGTCGGCGCACAGCACCAGGGTGGCACGCACCAGTTCGGCGAAGTCGGCATCGCCGGGGCGCCAGTGGTCGGCGATCAGGCGATGCACCGGACGGGTGTCCGGCGCGGTGCCGACCAGCAGCGCGGCGTTCTGCCGCAGCAAGGTGGCGGCGATCTCGCGGCGTACCGTCGGCGCGGCGTTGAGCGGCTGGCGCAGCTCCAGGGCCAGCAGCGGCATGCAGGCCATGGCGCGCTCCAGCGGCGGCAGCGTGGTGTCGCCGGCCAGGGGGGCCACGCGTGGCGGCCACGGCGCGACCGCGGCCGCGGCGAACGGGTCCTCGTCCTGGCACTCCCACAGCAACCGTGCGATGTCCTCCAGGCCGGCGCCTGCGCGCACCGCGGCGACCGCCGAGCGCCCGCGGTAGTAGGGGCTGTCGGGGCGGATCAGCGAGATCCGCGTCTCCAGCACCGGCAGGCCGCGGTCCAGGCTCTGCGCGGCGCCGCGCGCCGCGCCGCGGCCGGCGCGCTTGCGCTGCGCCAGGCGCTCGACCTCCGCGCGCAGATAGGTGCGGCTGCGGTGGTCGATGCCGGCGCGCGAACTGAGCAGGCCGCGGCTCACGTAGGCGTACAGCGTGGCGCTGCTGACGCCGAGCAGGGCGCAGGCCTCGGCGGCGGAGATCAGGTTGCGGTCGGCGGCGCTGGGCATGGCGATCCGTTGATAGGTTGATTGATTGAATCAAGATTGATCGGCGCGACCGAGAGTGCCAGATTGGGAGGCATCGCGAAACGGTCCTGTGCGGGCCGCCGCTCTTCTCAGGAGTCCGTCATGTCGCACGTTTCCGCCGGCGCCCGTTTCCGTGCCGCGTTGGCCGCCGAATCGCCGCTGCAGGTGATCGGCGCGATCAACGCCAACCATGCGCTGCTGGCGCAGCGCGCCGGCTATCGGGCGATCTACCTGTCCGGCGGCGGTGTCGCGGCCGGGTCGCTGGGCCTGCCGGACCTGGGCATCAACACCCTGGACGACGTGCTGATCGACGTGCGCCGCATTACCGATGTCTGCGATCTGCCGCTGTTGGTGGACATCGACACCGGCTTCGGCCCGAGCGCGTTCAACATCGAGCGCACCATCAAGTCGCTGATCAAGGCCGGCGCGGCCGCCTGCCATATCGAGGATCAGGTCGGCGCCAAGCGCTGCGGCCACCGGCCCGGCAAGGAGATCGTCAGCCAGGGCGAGATGGCCGACCGGGTCAAGGCCGCGGCCGATGCCAGGACCGATGCCGATTTCTTCCTGATCGCGCGCACCGACGCGATCCAGGTGGACGGCGTGGACGCGGCGATCGCGCGCGCCATCGCCTGCGTGGAGGCCGGCGCCGACGGCATCTTCGCCGAGGCCGCCTACGACCTGGATACCTACCGCCGTTTCGTCGACGCGGTGCAGGTGCCGGTGCTGGCCAACATCACCGAATTCGGCAAGACCCCGTTGTTCAGCCGCGAGGAACTGGCATCGGCCGGGGTGGCGATCCAGCTGTTCCCGCTGTCGGCGTTCCGCGCCGCCAACAAGGCCGCCGAGGCGGTGTACACGGCGATCCGCCGCGACGGCCACCAGCACAACGTGGTGGACGCGATGCAGACCCGCGAGGAGCTGTACGAACGCATCGGCTACCACGCCTTCGAGCAGCGCCTGGACGCCCTGTTCGCCGGCAAGGGCGCATGATCCACGCCGGTTCCCCTGCCCGAGCACGTCCATGAACATCCACGCCGGCACCACGCCGCCACACGGCCGCATCGACCGCCGCCAGACCGCGCGGCAGTTGCTGCAGACCGAGCTGGAGAAACTGCCCGACGCCGAGCGCGAGGTGGTGGAGCGTTTCATCGCCAAGCGCCACGTGGCGCGCGACATCGTCAAGCAGGCCGATCGCGACCGTTCGCTGGGCGAGCGCATCGCCGACCGCGTGGCCGAAGTCGGCGGCAGCTGGAGTTTCATCATCTCCTTCGGCGTGTGCCTGCTGTTGTGGATCGTGCTCAACAGCGTGGTGCTGGGCGGCGGCTTCGATCCGTATCCCTACATCCTGCTCAACCTGTGCCTGTCATGCCTGGCCGCGATCCAGGCGCCGGTGATCATGATGAGCCAGAACCGCCAGGCCGCGGTGGACCGCCTGCGCGCGCAGAACGACTACGAAGTGAACATCAAATCCGAACTGGAGATCCTGCAGGTGCATGAGACGCTCAACCAGCTGCGCGAGCAGGACTGGGCGACGCTGGTCGACCTGCAGAACCGCCAGATCGCCATGTTGCAGCAATTGCTCGAGCGCGCTGGCGGCTTGCCGCCGGACGTCTCCGTGCGCTGATTGCTGCGACGACATGACCGCGAACATCCGGGAGATTTTCCAATGAACGACACGACCGCCCCGCAGAACGCCACGCCTTTCAAGCCGAAGAAATCGGTAGCCCTGTCCGGTACCGCCGCTGGCAACACCGCGCTGTGCACGGTGGGCCGCAGCGGCAACGATCTGCACTACCGCGGCTACGACATCCTGGACCTGGCGCGCAGCAGCCAGTTCGAGGAAATCGCCTACCTGCTGGTGCACGGCAAGCTGCCCAGCAACAGCGAGTTGCGCGGCTACAAGGCCAGGCTGCGTTCGCTGCGCGGCGTGCCGGCCGCGGTCAAGGCGGCGCTGGAACAGCTGCCGCCGTCGGCGCACCCGATGGACGTGATGCGCACCGGCGTGTCGGTGCTGGGCTGCGTGCAGCCGGAGAAGGACGATCACAACCATCCCGGCGCGCGCGACATCGCCGACAAGCTGATGGCCTCGCTGGGTTCGATGCTGCTGTACTGGTACCACTACAGCCACAACGGCAAGCGCATCGAGGTGGAGACCGACGACGATTCGATCGGCGGCCATTTCCTGCACCTGCTGCACGGCTTCAAGCCGCATGAGGAATGGGTGCAGGCGATGCACACCAGCCTGATCCTGTACGCCGAGCATGAGTTCAATGCGTCCACCTTCGCCTGCCGGGTGATCGCCGGCACCGGCAGCGACATGCACAGCGCCATCGCCGGCGGCATCGGCGCGCTGCGCGGCCCCAAGCACGGCGGCGCCAACGAGGTCGCGTTCGAAGTGCAGAAGCGTTACGACACGCCCGACGAGGCGGAGGCCGATATCCGTGCGCGGGTCGAGCGCAAGGAAGTGATCATCGGCTTCGGTCACCCGGTGTATACCGTGTCCGATCCGCGCAACCAGGTGATCAAGGACGTGGCGCGCGAGCTGTCCGACGCGCAGGGCAGCCGCAAGATGTACGACATCGCCGAGCGATTGGAAGCGGTGATGTGGGAGATCAAGAAGATGTTCCCGAACCTGGATTGGTTCAGCGCGGTCAGCTACCACATGATGGGCGTGCCGACCGCGATGTTCACGCCGCTGTTCGTGATCGCGCGCACTGCCGGCTGGAGCGCGCACATCATCGAGCAGCGCATCGACGGCAAGATCATCCGCCCCAGCGCGAACTACACCGGGCCGGAGGATCGGACCTTCGTGCCGATCGACCGGCGCGGTTGATGTTTCGGGACTCGGGGCTCGGGACTCGGGACTCGGGACTTGAAAAGCGTACCGCCGACCAAGTCGGCTGAGCGCATCCGCTGTGCTGGAAACGCTTGACGCCGCTTTTCCGAGTCCCCAGTCCCCAGTCCCGAATCCTGCCAAGCATCCCCCCGCTTTATTTTCCCCAATTCGTAGCCAGCCATGAACAGCCACTACCGCACCTCCCTGCCGGGCACTTCGCTGGATTACTTCGACGCGCGCGCTGCGGTCGATGCGATTCGGCCCGGTGCCTATGCCGCGCTGCCGTACACCGCGCGGGTGTTCGCCGAGAATCTGGTGCGGCGCTGCGCTCCGTCCACGCTGGATGCCTCGCTGATGCAGCTGATCGAACGCCGCCGCGATCTGGATTTCCCGTGGTTCCCGGCGCGCGTGGTCTGTCACGATATCCTCGGCCAGACCGCGCTGGTGGATCTGGCCGGGCTGCGCGATGCGATCGCCGAGCGCGGCGGGGATCCGGCGCAGGTCAATCCGGTGGTGCCGACGCAGCTGATCGTGGACCACTCGCTGGCGGTGGAATTCGGCGGCTTCGACAAGGCCGCGTTCGCCAAGAATCGCGCGGTGGAAGACCGCCGCAACGCCGACCGCTTCCACTTCATCGACTGGACCAAGCGCGCGTTCGAGAACGTCGATGTGATTCCGCCGGGCAACGGGATCATGCACCAGATCAATCTGGAGAAGATGTCGCCGGTGGTGCAGGTGCGCGATGGCGTGGCGTTTCCGGATACCTGCGTGGGCACCGACAGCCACACCCCGCACGTGGATGCGCTGGGCGTGCTGGCGATCGGCGTCGGCGGGTTGGAAGCGGAGAGCGTGATGCTGGGGCGCGCGTCGTGGATGCGGCTGCCGGACATCGTCGGCGTGGCGCTGCGCGGGCGGCCGCAGCCGGGCATCACCGCCACCGACGTGGTGCTGGCGCTGACCGAATTCCTGCGTGCGCAGAAAGTAGTTGGCGCGTATCTGGAGTTTCATGGCGAAGGCGCAGCGGCGCTGACCCTGGGCGATCGCGCCACGATCTCCAACATGACCCCGGAGTTCGGCGCCACCGCGGCGATGTTCGCGATCGACCGGCAGACCATCGACTACCTGCGCCTGACCGGCCGCGACGACACCCAGGTCGCGCTGGTGGAAACCTATGCCAAGGCCGCGGGACTGTGGGCCGACGCCCTGGCCGCGGCGCAGTACGAACGCGTGCTGCCGTTCGACCTGTCCAGCGTGACCCGCAACATGGCCGGCCCGTCCAATCCGCACAAGCGCGTGGCGACCAGCGACCTGGCCGCGCGCGGCATCGCTGACCAGGCCAAGTTGGCATCCGGCAAGGCCGAACAGGTGCAGGGGCTGATGCCCGACGGCGCGGTGATCATCGCCGCGATCACCAGCTGCACCAACACCAGCAATCCGCGCAACGTCATCGCCGCCGGTCTGCTGGCGCGCAACGCCAATGCGCGCGGCTTGGTGCGCAAGCCATGGGTCAAGACCTCGCTGGCGCCGGGCTCCAAGGCGGTGCAGCTGTACCTGGAAGCATCCGGGCTGCTGCCGGAGTTGGAACAGTTGGGTTTCGGCATCGTCGGGTTCGCTTGCACCACCTGCAACGGCATGAGCGGCGCGTTGGATCCGGCGATTCAGCGCGAAGTGATCGAGCGCGACCTGTATGCGACCGCAGTGCTGTCGGGCAACCGCAATTTCGACGGGCGCATCCATCCCTACGCCAAGCAGGCGTTCCTGGCCTCGCCGCCGCTGGTGGTGGCGTACGCGATCGCCGGCACCATCCGTTTCGACATCGAGAAGGATGTGCTCGGCGTGGACCAGGACGGCCAGCCGGTGACGCTGAAGGACTTGTGGCCCAGCGACGCGGAGATCGATGCGATCGTCGCCGCCAGCGTCAAGCCCGAACAGTTCCGCCAGGTCTACGAGCCGATGTTCGCGCGCAGCGGACTGGCCGCCGCGCAGGTGGCGCCGCTGTACGCATGGCGCCCGCAAAGCACTTACATTCGCCGCCCGCCGTACTGGGAAGGCGCGCTGGCCGGCGAACGCACGCTGCGCGGCATGCGCGCGCTGGCCGTGCTCGGCGACAACATCACCACCGACCATCTGTCGCCGTCCAACGCGATCCTGGCCGACAGCGCCGCCGGCGAATACCTGACGCGGATGGGCGTGCCGGAGGAGGACTTCAATTCCTACGCCACCCACCGCGGCGATCACCTCACCGCGCAACGCGCCACCTTCGCCAATCCGCAACTGCTCAACGAAATGGCCGTGGTCGATGGCCAGCCGCAGCGCGGTTCGCTGACCCGGCTGGAGCCGGAAGGGCAGGTGCTGCGCATGTGGGAGGCGATCGAGACCTATATGGCGCGCAAGCAGCCGCTGCTGATCGTGGCCGGCGCCGACTATGGGCAGGGCTCCTCGCGCGACTGGGCGGCCAAGGGCGTACGCCTGGCCGGGGTCGAGGCGATCGTGGCCGAGGGCTTCGAGCGCATCCACCGCACCAACCTGGTCGGCATGGGCGCGCTGCCGCTGGAGTTCCAGCCCGGCACTACGCGCAAGACCCTGCGCATCGACGGCAGCGAGATCTTCGACGTGCTCGGCGCACGCACCCCTGGCGCGACGCTGACCCTGTCCATCGCCCGCGCCGACGGCACCCGCGTGGAGGTGCCGGTGACCTGCCGCCTGGACACTGCCGAGGAACTGGCGATCTACGAGGCCGGCGGCGTGCTGCAGCGCTTTGCGCAGGATTTCCTGGAGGCTTCCGCTGCGTGACGTGCCGCAAGTCTTCCCGGCGTGACATCGGCACCGGCTTGCAACCGCAAGCCGGGCGATGCAGACTTTGGCAATCTTTGCCATTGGGGTTCGTATGGCCACCATGAACATCTCCTTGCCCGACGAACTCAAGCAGTTCGTCGACCAACAGGTTGCCGAACATGCCTACGGCTCCAGCAGCGAATATCTGCGCGAGTTGATCCGCAAGCAGCGCGACGTGGAAAAGCTGCGCGGTGTGCTGCTGGACGGAGCGAACTCCGGGCCGGCTACGGCGATGGAACCCGACTTCTTCGACAAGATGCGCAAGCGCGCGCAGGATCGGGCTGCCGACAAGTGAAGCCAGCGCACTGGCGTCCCTTGGCGCGGCGCGATGCCGAAGAGGCCGCCGCGTGGTATGGCGAACAAGCTGGCCCGGCGCTGGAGCTGGCGTTCGCCGATGCGCTCGAATCGGCGACGAAGACGATCGCACGGCATCCAGCGATCGGCTCAAGCCGCCATGCCGCACTGTTGAAACTGCAGGACATGCGCTTCTGGCCGCTCAAAGGGTTTCCCTATCTGATCTTCTATGTCGAACGCGAGACGCATGTCGATCTCTGGCGCGTTCTGCATGCACAGCGCGATATCCCGGCATGGATGCAGGAATCGATGTGAATGTCTTCGGCGAAGCCGCACGGCAGCGTGATGCAACGCTTCGCGCAGGATTTTCTTGAGCAGGCGAAGGTGGCCTGATCGGTTCGTCCATGTCATCGACCGCGTGCCATCCTGCGCATGTCGTCCACCACTGAGGAAACGACCATGACCAACACCGGTACCGTCCGCCTGCACCGCGTCCTGCGCGCGCCGGCCGAGCGCATCTATCGCGCGTTCCTGGAACCGGCGGCGCTGGCCAAATGGCTGCCGCCGCACGGCCACACCGCCACCGTGCATGCCCTGGATGCGCGCGTGGGCGGCAGCTTCAGGATCTCCTTCAGCAATTTCGGCGCCGGCACCAGCGAATCCTTCGGCGGCACCTATCTGGAACTGGTGCCGGGCGAGTTGATCCGCCACACCGACACCTTCGACAACCCGGGCCTGCCCGGCGAGATGATGGTGACGGTCAAGCTGCGCACGGTGGCCTGCGGCACCGAGCTGGACATCGTCCAGGACGGCATCCCCGCACAGATCCCCGTGGAGTTCTGCCATCTCGGCTGGCAGGAGTCGCTGACCCTGCTGGCGCAGTTGGTCGAGGCCGAGATTCCCGCCAACCCTTGAGCTACTCGCCGCTTACGCCTCTATCGGAAAATTCCATGTCGCACGTTCCCCAACTCCGCATTCCCGCCACCTACATGCGTGGCGGCACGTCGAAAGGCGTGTTCTTCCGCCTGCAGGATCTGCCCGCTGCCGCGCAGGTGCCGGGCGCGGCGCGCGATGCGCTGCTGCTGCGGGTGATCGGCAGCCCCGATCCCTACGCCAAGCAGATCGACGGCATGGGCGGGGCCACGTCCAGCACCAGCAAGACGGTGATCGTGGCGCCGAGCGCGCGCGCCGACCACGACGTGGACTATCTGTTCGGGCAAGTGGCGATCGACCGCCCGTTCGTCGACTGGAGCGGCAACTGCGGCAACCTGTCGGCGGCGGTGGGGCCGTTCGCGATCGCCGCCGGCCTGGTCGATGCGGCGCGCATTGCGCACGACGGCATGGCCACGGTGCGGATCTGGCAGGCCAATATCGGCAAGACCATCCTCGCGCAGGTGCCGATGGCGGGTGGCGCGGTGCAGGAGAGCGGCGATTTCGAGCTGGACGGGGTGACCTTTCCCGGGGCCGAGATCCAGCTCGACTTCCTCGATCCGGCCGCCGACGAGGACGGCGCCGACGGGGCGATGTTTCCCACCGGCAACCTGGTTGATACGCTGGACGTGCCGGGTGTGGGCAGCTTCGCGGCGACGCTGATCAATGCCGGCATCCCGACCATCTTCCTCGACGCGCAGGCGCTGGGCTATCGCGGCACCGAACTGCAGGACGCGATCAACGGCGATGCGCAGGCGCTGGCCAGATTGGAGAGCATCCGCGCGTACGGCGCGCTGCGCATGGGCCTGATCGCCACGCTGGAAGACGCGGCGACGCGGCAGCACACGCCGAAGCTGGCCTTCGTCGCGCCGCCGGCCGACTACGTGGCTTCCAGCGGCAAGCCGGTCGCCGCCGCCGACATCGACCTGCTGGTGCGGGCGATGTCGATGGGCAAGCTGCACCACGCGATGATGGGCACCGCCGCGGTGGCGATCGGCACTGCCGCGGCGATTCCGGGCACGCTGGTGAACCGCGCGGCCGGCGGCGGTGCGCGCCAGGCGGTGCGCTTCGGCCATCCCTCGGGCACCTTGCGGGTCGGCGCCGAAGCGCAACAGCAGGGGGACGGCCAGTGGAGCGTCACCAAGGCGATCATGAGCCGCAGCGCGCGGGTGCTGATGGACGGCTGGGTGCGGGTGCCGGGCGACATTTGTTGAGCCGGCGGCATGGCTGCATCGCCGCAAATCCGGTCTTGTTTTTTTGTAGGAGCGGCTTCAGCCGCGACATGGTCCAACCGCAGGTCCTGTCGCGGCTGAAGCCGCTCCTACAGGGGCGGGGTGGGGGCGCAGTGGTGCCGGCTAAGCGGACATCCACAGTGCGATTTTGATGCGCCGGCCGTCTGCGCAGCGCACATGCGGGACACCTGGAGCGATGCATTGTGCGCTTGCCGCCTTGACGCGTTCAAGTGACCGGGACATGCACAGTATGTGTATTTTGTGTTAATTATGCTGCGGCGCGACATCGCTTGCCGGCGGCGCGCACCCGCTCTTGCCCATTCCACTCCGGAGTTCCCATGTCCGCCAGTTGGTCGCTGCGCACCAGCGCACTTGCCGTCGCCGTCGTTTCCGCACTTTCGTTCTCCGCCGCCGCCCAGCAGGCGGACAGCACGGACGGGGTCGCCCGCCTGGACACGGTCAAGGTCACCGCCGAACGGCGTTCGGAAGATTCCAAGGACGTACCGATCTCGGCCAGCGTGCTGCGCCCGGAATACCTGGATGCGATCGCCACCAGCGGCTCGGACGTACGCGTGCTGGCCGGCAAGGCGCCCAGCCTCAATGTCGAATCCTCCAACGGCCGCGTGTTCCCGCGCTTCTACATCCGCGGTTACGGCAACACCGACTTCAACACCTACGCTTCGCAGCCGGTGTCGCTGGTGTATGACGACGTGGTCGCCGAGAACGCGTTCCTGAAGGGCTTCCCGATCTTCGATCTTGAAGGCCTGGAAGTGCTGCGCGGCCCGCAGGGCACGCTGTTCGGCCGCAACACGCCTGCCGGCGTGGTCAAGTTCAACTCGGTCAAGCCCAGCATCGGCGCCAACGACGGCTACGCCAGCCTGTCCTACGGCAGCTACGGCACCATGACCATGGAAACCGGCCTGAGCATCGCCATGGGCGACACGTGGGCCGCGCGCGTGTCGGCGCTGGGCCAGCGCCGCGACGACTGGGTCGACAACACCGTGGACAACCGCTCGTTCGAGGGCTACACCGATTCGGCCGTGCGGGTGCAACTGCTGTTCCAGCCGGGCGAGGACTTCAGCGCGCTGTTCAACGCGCATGCGCGCCATCTGGACGGCACCGCGCGGCTGTTCCGCGCCAACATCTTCCAGCCGGGCAGCAACAAGCTGGTGGACGGCTTCGATCCGGACAAGGTCTCCATCGACGGCGCCAACACCCAGGAACTGCAGACCTACGGCGGCAGCGCCAACCTGACCTGGGACCTGGGCGACATCGTGCTGCACTCGATCACCGGCTACGAAGGCATCGGCAAGTACTACAGCCGCGGCGACATCGACGGCGGCTACGGCGCGGTGTTCGCGCCGCCGTCCGGCCCCGGGGTGATCGCGTTCCCGGTGGAAACCGCCGGCGGCATCAAGAACCTGGACCAGTACTCGCAGGAGCTGCGCGCCGAATCGCAGTACGCCGGCCCGGTGAACTGGCAGGCTGGCCTGTACTACTTCCACGATTCGGTGGAAGGCGAGAACTACACCTACAACACCTTCGGCGGCGGCACCCTGAGCAGCTATCAGCTGACCCGCCAGCGCAACACCTCGTGGGCGGCGTTCGGTTCGCTGAACTACGCCGCCACCGACCGCCTGGACCTGCGCGCCGGCATCCGCTACACCTACGACAAGAAGACCTTCGACGTGCTGGCGCTGGACCGCGTCACCCTGCTCGAGCCGTCCACCGGCAGCACCGACAATGCCAAGGTCACCGGCGACCTCAGCGCGACCTACACCATCAACGACGCCGTCAACGTCTACGCCCGCGCCGCGCGCGGTTTCCGCGGCGCCAGCTTCGGCGTGCCGTCGGCGACCGCGCCGCTGACCGTGGCCGCGCCGGAAACCGTGGACTCGTACGAGATCGGCATCAAGTCCGACCTGTTCGACAAGCGCGCGCGGATCAGCTTGGACATCTACGATTTCCGGGTGAAGAACCAGCAGTTGACCGCGGTCGGCGGCACCTCCAACGACGTGCGCCTGCTCAACGCCGACAAATCCAAGGCGCGCGGCGCCGAGTTCGACTTCGAGGCGCTGCTCACCCAGAACCTGCGCGTCACCCTCGGCGGCGCCTACAACTGGACCCGCATCGAGGATCCGACCCTGTCGGTCGGCGTGTGCCGCACCTGCACCGTGACCGATCCGCTCAACGCCGCCGGCAACGCCATCATCGACGGCAACGCTCTGCCGCAGGCGGCCAAATGGATGGGCAACGCCACGCTGCGCTACGGCATCCCGGTCGGCGACGACGCTGAGTTCTTCTTCTACACCGACTGGTCCTACCGCAGCGCGATCAACTTCTTCCTGTACGACTCGCGCGAATTCGTCGGCCAGCCGCTGCTCGAAGGCGGCGCCAAGATCGGCTACACCTGGGGCGCCGGCGCGTACGAGGTGTCGGTGTTCTGCCGCAACTGCACCAACCAGATCCGCGCCACCGGTGCGATCGACTTCAACAACCTCACCGGCTTCATCAACGATCCGCGCATCGTCGGCGCGCAGTTTCGCGCCAATTTCTGATCGACGCCTTGCACTGCGATGCACCACCGACCGCCGGCTATCATGCCGGCGGTTCTTTTTATGGGAGGCGCGCATGCGTCGTCTGAAACGGTGGGTGGCGTTGGCGCTGCTGGGCATGGCGCCGATTGCTGCAGCGGCAGCGGAGCGTGGGGTGGCCGCGGCGCCGGCGCAGCACACGCTGCTGTCCGCAGCGCCTGTGCAGAAGGTGGTGGTGTCCACCGACATCGGCGACGACATCGACGATGCGTTCGCGCTGGCGCTGCTGCTGCGCAGCCCGGAACTGGAGGTGCTCGGCATCGCCTCGGCCTGGGGCGACACCGCGCTGCGCGCGCAGTTGTTGCAGCGGCTGTTGCAGCAGGCCGGGCGCAGCGCGATTCCGCTGGCGATCGGCCACGCCACCACCAGCAGCATCCCCTTCAGCCAGGCGCGCTGGGCGGCGCAGGGCACGCTGCCGCACAAGGCGCCGGACGCGGCGGATTTCATTCTGGCGCAGGCGCGGCGCCATCCCGGGCAGGTCACCTTGCTGGTGCTCGGCCCGCTGACCGACGCGGCGCGCGCGTTGCAGCGCGACCCGCAAGGCTTCGCCCAGCTCAGGCAGGTGGTGTTGATGGGCGGCTCTGTGCGTGCCGGCTACGGCAAGTCGCGCTACCGGCCGGCGAACCCGCCGGCGCCCGAGTACAACATCGTCTCCGACATCGGCGCCGCGCAGCGCGTGTTCGGCGCCGGCGTGCCGATCGTGATGCTGCCGCTGGACGCGACCCAGGTAACCCTGGAGGAACCGGAGCGGGTGGCGCTGTTCGCACATGGCGATCCGCTGACCGATGCGCTGACCCAGCTCTACTACCAGTGGCGCGACACCGACCAGCCCTGGGCCAGCGCCACCCCGACCCTGTTCGACGTGGTGCCGGTGGCGCAGCTGCTGGATCCGGGCCTGTGCCCGACCGTGCCAGTGCGCATCGCGGTCGACGACCAGGGGTACACGCGGGAAGTGCCGTCTGGCGGCGTTGCCGGTGACCCCGCTGCAGACGGCCACGCCGCGGGGGGCGGCGCCAACGTCCAGGTCTGCTTGGCGCTGGACCGGCCGCGGCTGATCGCGCTGTACATGCGGCGCTTGTTGCATTGAGGCGACGGCGAGTCCGCCGCTTCGCTCGTCGCGGCTGAAGCCGCCTACAGGGACTTGCGGCCATCCAGCCGTGGGCACTGTAGGAGGGACTTCAGTCCCGACCGATTACCGAAACCGTCGCGATTCCAGGCTTCGCGCGTCGCGGCTGAAGCCGCTCCTACAGGGACTTACGGCCATCCAGCCGGGTGCACTGTAGGAGGGACTTCAGTCCCGACCGATCACCGAACCGTCGCGGTTCCAGGCTTCGCTCGTCGCGGCTGAAGCCGCTCCTACAGGGACCCGCGGCCATCCAGCCGGGTGCACTGTAGGAGGGACTTCAGTCCCGACCGATTACCGAAACCGTCGCGATTCCAGGCTCCGTGCGTCGCGGCTGAAGTTGCTCCTACAGGGACCCGCGGCCATCCAGCCGGGTGCACTGTGGGAGGGACTTCAGTCCCGACTGCATCCAGCCTGGCTGCACCCCGTTGCCTCTTCGGCGGCTTCCACGGCGATGTTCGGCGACGACGATCGCAGGTCAGCCGGGGTGGGGGCGAGCGGTGTGCGCCGCCATACGCCCGCAACCGGCGCGCAGACATCGGCGCCTGCACGGTCCGGCGCGCCCGCCCGCCGCCGTCCCCGGCCGCCCTGCCAGGCGCCGGCAAACGCCGGGTGCGCACTCTCGATTCCGCGCCTGCGGCGGTCGCCTCCGCGTTCTATACTCGCGCTACATTCACGGAGCGAACGTATGCACACGGATTCGAAGCGGCAGTGGCGCCTCGTGCGCGCGGGGCTGTTGAGCACCTTCCTGCTGCTGGGCCTGGCGCTGGCGCTGGGCGGCTGCAAGCGTAACGAATCCGGGCAGTTGCCCGATGCCAGCGGCGAGCCGGTGAAGGGCCAGAAGGAAGCGATGAAGGGCTTCGGCCTGGTCCGCGCCTATCCCGACCAGAAGCGCGACGGGCTGTCGCTGGCGCTGGAGTTCTCGCGGCCGCTGGTCGGCACCCAGGATTTCGACAAGCTGCTGCGCTTCGAACAGAAAGTCGGCACCGACGAGAGCGCCTGGTCGCTGTCCGACGACGGCAAGACCCTGCGCTATCCGTACGTTGAGGCAGCCAAGGACTACACCGTGCTGATCTCCGCCGACCTGCTCGCCGCCGACGGCAGCCGCCTGGGCAAGCCACTCAAGCAGAAGGTCTACACCGGCGAACTGGAGCCGGCGGTCGGCTTCGCCTCGCAGGGCAGCGTGCTGCCGGCGCGCGAGAGCCGCGGCCTGCCGGTGGTGTCGCTCAACGTGCCGGAAGTGGACGTGGAGTTCATGCGGGTCGAGGAAGGCGCGCTGCCGGCGTTCTTCGCCCAGTACCAGCGCGGCGGCCGCCGCGGCAGCTGGGAGATGGACAGCGACTACAGCGACCACACCCCGATTTCGCAGCTGGCCGAGTCGGTTTACGTCAACCGCTTCGTGCTCGGCGGCGACAAGAACGAGCGCGCGCTGACCTATCTGCCGATCCAGGACATCAAGGAGCTGCAGGCGCCGGGCCTGTACTTCGCGGTGATGAAGCGCCCGGGCCGGTTCGAGAACGAATACGACACCGCGTTCTTCACCGTCAGCGACATCGGCCTGCACGCGCGCGCTTACAAGGACAAGCTGTTCGTGCACACCGCCTCGCTGCAGAGCGGGGAGCCGTTGAAGAAAGTGGAACTGCGCGTCCTCGACGCCCAGGGTGAGCTGTTCCTGAAAGGCGAGACCGACGCCAACGGCAACGCGCTGCTGAACTACACGCTCGACGCCGGCCAGGTGCTGGTGGCGCGCAGCGGCACCGACCTGTCGATGCTGCCGTTCAACCAGCCGGCGCTGGACCTGAGCGAGTTCGCGGTGGCCGGGCGCGAGAACGCCTGGTTCGACGTGTTCGCCTGGTCCGGCCGCGACCTGTACCGCCCCGGCGAGACGGTGCGCGTGTCGGCGCTGCTGCGCGACAACGACGGCAAGCCGGTGGCGACCAGCGGCAAGGGCGCGCAGCCGGTGTTCCTGAGGCTGAAGCAGCCCGACGGCAAGATCTTCCGCGAGACCCGCCTGCAGCCGGGCGAGCAGGGCTATTTCAGCTTCGAACAGCTGATTCCCGCCGATGCGCCGACCGGGCGCTGGCAGGTGGAGTTCCGCACCGACCCGTCCAGCAAGGAAGCGGTGCAGGGCATGACCCTGCGCATCGAGGAGTTCCTGCCCGAGCGCATGAAGCTGGACCTGGACAGCGCGCAGAAGACGCTCAAGCCGGGCGAGCCGTTCAAGCTGCAGGCCACCGCCGCCTATCTGTACGGCGCGCCGGCCGACGGCAACCGCTTCACCGCCAAGCTGGCGGTGGCGGTCGAGCAGCATCCGGTCGAGGCGCTGCCCGGCTATTTCTTCGGCGACCCGACGCTGCAGCTGCCGCGCGAAGCCAAGGACGTGATCGATACCGCGTTCGGCGCCGACGGCAAGCTCGCCGAGGACCTGGCGTTGCCGGACGAAGCCAAGCCGACCAGCACCATCGCCGCGCTGGTCTCGGCCAGCGTGTACGAGACCGGCGGCCGCACCGTCACCCGCACGCTCAAGCGCGTGCTGTGGCCGGCGCCGGCGCTGGTCGGGGTACGCCCGCTGTTCGACGACAAGGACGGCGCGGATTCCAACGCCAACGCGCGCTTCGAGCTGATGCGGGTGGATGCGCAGGGCAAGCCGCAGCCGGCCAAGGGGTTGAAGGTGACCCTGGTGCGCGAGCTGCGCGACTACCACTGGGCGTTCACAGACAACCGCTGGGACTACGACTTCACCCGCCGCTTCGAGAACAAGCAGAGCATCACCGTCGATGCCGGCAGCGGCGCGGCCAAGTTCGATTTCCCGGTGGAGTGGGGCGAGTACCGCGTGGACGTGTTCGATCCGTCCACCGGCCTGACCACGCGCTATCCGTTCCGCGCCGGCTGGAGCTGGAACGACGAGAACCGCGGCCTGGACGCGCGCCCGGACAAGGTCAAGCTGGCGCTGGACAAGACCGGCTACAAGGCGGGCGACACGCTCAAGGTCACCCTGACCCCGCCGCACGCCGGACCCGGCGTGCTGATGGTCGAGAGCGACAGGATGCTGTACGTGCAGGACATCGACGTGAAGCCGGGCAGCAGCTTCGAAATCCCGGTGACCAAGGACTGGGAGCGCCACGACGTCTACGTCACCGCGCTGGTGTTCCGCGGCGGTTCGGCGCCGAGCAAGATCACCCCGGCGCGCGCGGTCGGCGTGGCCTTCGTGCCGATGGAACGCAAGAGCCGGCGCGTGGCGGTGGGCCTGGTCGCGCCCAAGCAGATGCGCCCGGAGCAGCCGCTGCCGGTGACGGTCAGCGTGCCGGAACTGGCCGGCAAGCAGGCGCACGTGACCATCTCCGCGGTGGACGTGGGCATCCTCAACATCACCCGCTTCCCGGTGCCCGACGCCAACGCGCAGTTCTTCGCGCAGCGGCGCCTGGGCGTGGACGCCTACGACATCTACGGCCGTGTGATCGAGAGCTTCGAGGGCGGCACCGGCAAGCTGCGCTTCGGCGGCGACATGGCCTTGGCGGCGTTGCCGCAGGCCAAGCGCCCGACCGCGCGGGTGCAGACCGTGGACCTGTTCTCCGGCTCGGTGAAGCTCGACGCCAAGGGCAATGCGCGGGTGCAACTGCCGGTGCCGGACTTCAACGGCACGCTGCGGGTCTCGGCACTGGTGTATGCGGACGAGCGCTACGGCAATCGCGACGTGGAGACGCTGGTGCGCGCGCCGATCGTGGCCGAGGCCAGCATGCCGCGGGTGCTGGCGCCGGGCGACCGCAGCACGGTCACCCTGGACGTGCAGAACTTCACCGGGCAGGCGGGCGAGTTCAAGGTGCGGGTGGACGGCGAAGGCCCGCTGGCGATCGCCGAGAGTGCGCGCAGCGCCAAGCTCGGCAAGGACGGCAAGGCCACGCTCAGTTTCCCGCTGGTGGCGCAGGAGGGCTACACCGTGGCCAAGGTGCGGGTGCGGGTGGACGGCAACGGCTTCAGCGTGGACCGCCGCTACGATCTGCCGGTACGCGCGGCGTGGCCGTCGGTGCTGCGCGCGCAGACCCGCGTGCTGGACACGTCCGCTACCGGCGGGTTGGCGCCGGTGACGCTGGGCATGGCCGATGCCGAAGGCCTGATGGCCGGCTCGGTCAACGCGCGCATGCTGGTCAGCGCGCTGCCGCCGGTCCCGTTCGCCAGCGCGCTGCAGGGCGCGCTGGACTACCCGTACGGCTGCGCCGAGCAGACCACCAGCAAGGGCTACGCCGCGTTGCTGCTCGACGACGCCACCGCCAGGCTGCTCGGCGCCAAGGGCCTGGATGCGGCCAGCCGCCGCGCGCGCATGGAAGGCGCGTTCGGCCGGCTGGCCTCGATGCAGATCTCCAGCGGCCACTTCTCGATGTGGGGCGACGACGGCTACGTCAATCCGGGCCTGACCCCGTACATCGCCGAGTTCCTGCTCGACGCCAAGGACGCCGGCTTCGCGGTGCCCGACAACGTGCTGCAGAAGGCGCTCAACCGGCTCAGCGAGGACCTGCTGTCCGGCGGCAACAACTTCTACGGCCAGGACCGCCGCGAGAACCTGAAGTTCGCCAACCAGGCGTGGTCGGGCTATGTGCTGGCGCGGGTCAACCGCGCCCCGCTGGGCACGTTGCGCGCGCTGTACGACAACGACCGCGGCAAGGCGCTGACCGGCCTGTCGCTGGTGCACCTGGGCGTGGCGCTGTCGCTGCAGGGCGACAAGAAGCGCGGCGAAGCGGCGATCGCGGCCGGCTTCGCCAAGGACAGCGCCGACCGTCCGCAGTATTTCGGCGACTACGGCAGCGTGATCCGCGACGACGCGCTGATGATCGCGCTGCTGCACGAGCGCGGCCTGGCCAAGCCCGAGTACGACGCGCGCGCGGTGGCGCTGGGCCGCGAAATCGACGCGCGCCGCCGCGGCGGCTGGCTGTGGCTGAGCACCCAGGAGCAGGTGGCGCTGGCGCGGATGGGCAAGGCGCTGCTGGCCAACCAGAGCAAGCTGGTGTCCGGCCAGCTGGCGATCGGCGACGGCAACGAGGCGATCCCCGCGGCCAAGGCGTTCGGCCGCCAGTTCGGCGAGGCCGAGCTGGCGCGCGGGGTCAGCTTCGTGCCGCAGGGCGAGGCGCCGCTGTACGCCAGCCTGGAAATCGCCGGCATCCCGCGCAAGGCGCCGGAGGTGGACGAGAGCACGTTGAAGGTGGAACGCGAGTGGTACAGCACCGACGGCGAGCAGTGGACGCCGCGGCCGCTGAAGGAAGGCGAGGCGCTGATCGTGCGCGTCACCATCACCTCCAACGTGGGCATGCCCGACGCGCTGCTGACCGACCTGCTGCCGGCCGGCCTGGAGATCGAGAACTTCAACCTGGGCGATGCCAAGCAGTGGGCCGACGTGGTGGTGGACGGTATCGAGATCAGCGACCGTTCCAACGCCGCCGACGTCAAGCACGAGGAGTTCCGCGACGACCGCTACGTGGCCGCGCTGAGCCTGGCGCAGGGCGGCAAGGCGCAGGTGTTCTACCTGGTGCGTGCGGTGACGCCGGGTACCTACACGGTGCCGCCGCCGCTGGTCGAGGACATGTACCGTCCCGACCTGCGCGGGGTGGGACGCAGCACCCCGGGCACGATCAGCGTCGTGCAGCCTTAAGGCGTGGCATCGCTTCCCGAGCAGGCCCAACCGGTCGGCCTGCTCGCGGAGTGAGGACAGGCCGTAGCGGATCCGGCCGCAAGCAATGCATGGAACGATAGGGCCCTGGCGGCCCTATCGTCTGTTTTGGGCGGAAGCACGGTCCGCCGCACCCGTTCGATGGCCAGACAGCGGCCGTCTCGCTGCGGCGCCGGCCATCGCCGCGCCTGGGCAGCGCAGCGGCGCATCGCCCTCTCGCCCGCGCTGCTGCAAACGCGGCGGTAGTCAATGCCGGACTTGGAGCGAACGCGGCGTCGCGCACACCCCCACGCACTGACATGGGTTTGTCATGGACCGCTGGATAAAATTAACTACTTTTAAGTTATTAATTTCATTTTTGAAGCTTTTCCAGGGACCATGAAATGACGCAATTGCCTAGCCGCCACTCCCGCCACCAGCGCGCCTTGCTGGTCTGCATGCTCGCTGCCAGTTGCCAGGCCGCCCTTGCGCAGCAGGCGGCCAAGCCGATGCCGGCACCTGCTGCCCCGGCGGACGCCGGCGATACCGATGCCGGCGCTGCCCCGGCCGGCGATGCCGGCGCGCCCAAGACCCTGGACAGCGTGGTCGTCACCGGCGTGCGCAAGGCCAATGCCGCGGCGATGGAGAGCAAGCGCGCGGCGACCAACATCACCGACGTGATCAGTTCCACCGACGTGCGCGCGCTGCCGGACACCACCATCGTCGAAGCGCTGCGCCGTATTCCTGGCCTGTCGGTGCTGCCAGCGACCGACAACGAGCACCCGCGCGACGAGGCCGCCACGCCGGTGCTGCGCGGCCTCGGCCCGTCCTACAACAACGTCACCATCGACGGCCTGACCGTGGCCTCGCCGGGCACGCCGAACGGCACGCTCGGCTCGATCACTCGCGGCGTGCGCCTGGACATCCTGCCGGCCTCGATGGTCAGCGAACTGCAGGTGGTCAAGACCTTCACCCCCGACCTGGATCCCAACGCCACGGGCGGCGCGATCAACCTGCGCACGCGCAGCGCGTTCGAGAACGGCGGCAAGCCGTTCTTCACCAGCGAAGCCTCGCTGGGCCATGCCAACGACGTCGGCAAGCCGCGCGACCAGGACGATCCCGGCTACCGCCTCGGCGCCACCGGCAGCACCACCTTCGGCAGCGACCGGCAGTACGGCCTGACCCTGTCGGGCAACTACCAGACGCTGAGCAGCTACACCGAAACCCACATGACCACCGACACGGTGCACTACGGGTTCTACGACGGCAACGGCGTGCTGCAGAGCGGCAGCAACCTCGGCAACGGCTGGGCAGTGCCGCAGCAGGACAAGTACTGGTACGTGATGGACAAGCGCGACCGCTACGGCCTGACCGGCAAGTTCGAAGCGCACCCCAGCGCCGACCTGCAGGCCTACGTCACCGCGGGCTACTACTATTTCAAGGACGACATGCAGCGCAACGAACTGCTGATCGATCCGCGCAACCGCAACCGCGTCGCCAACCAGACCGCGACCTCCGGCAGCTATCCGGCCGGCGACATCGAGGTCGGCTATTCCAACCAGGTCACCACCACCCGCACCAAGCTCGGCCAGGCCGGCATGGAGTGGCGCCCGGACGACCACCAGGTGCTGTCCGCGCGCGGATCGTGGTCGGATGCAACCTACGACGAACCGATCCAGATGTTCAAGTACGTCACCGGCGCGTCGCGCCCGGCGCCGGTCCCGGTCGGCCAGACGGGCCCCGGCGTCACCGTCAATCCCACCGCCAACTACGCCTTCAACTACGACACCTCGGCGCTGAACCAGCGCTTCCCGGTGGCGCCGCAGGCGTACTACGACTACGACAACTACAGCCTGTTGTACTGGCGCCCGGACTACAAGCGCAGCGCGCGCGACCGGATCCTCACCGGGCGCCTGGACTACGGCTTCAATCAGGGCGAGCAAGACCTCGGCCTGGGCTTCGGCGCCGGCCTGTCGTACACCACCGACAAGCCGTCGTTCAACATCTACCGCGACGAATACCAGCCCAACAGGAGCGCGCCGGCGTTGAACATCGCCGACGTGCTGGCGCCGTCGAACGCGCCGCTGCGCTATCTCGGCCTGAACCTGATCACCATCGATCCGGCCAAGGCGCGGCGCGTGCTGCAGTCCACGCCGCGCAGTGCGTTCAACAGCACCGACCAGTCGGCCTTCAGCAACCAGGACAACTTCAGCCATACCGAAAATATCTTCGGTGCCTACGGCCTGGTCAGCTACCGTGCCGAGGCGTTCAACGTGGAGGCCGGCCTGCACTACGACAACACCGACCAGTCCACCATCGGCCGCCAGCGCCAGTTGGATACGGCCAGCGGCAAATACGTCTACGTCGATGCGCCGACCGATTCGCACTACGCCAACCTGTTGCCGTCGGCGATCATGACCTACCACCTCAGCGATCGCCTCGACCTGCGCGCCGGCGCCAGCCGCACGCTCGGCCGCCCGCCGTACGACGCCTACGCCGCGCGTACCTCGATCGGCTTCGTCAACACCACCGATATGGGCAACCCCAACGCGCAGGGCGTGACCGTGACCGTGGGCAATCCAGACATCAAGCCGCGCGTGTCGACCAACCTGGACCTGTCGCTGGAATGGCGCCTGCCCGACGACTTCGACGGCATGCTGGCCGCGGCGGTGTTCAACAAGCGCATCCAGGACGAGATCTTCACCCTGTCGCGCACCGACCAGTTCAGCTACAACGGCACCACCTATTCGAACGTGTTGATCAGCACCCCGGCCAATGCCTCCAAGGCGCATATCCGCGGCCTGGAACTGAGCGCGGTGCTCAATACCTTGCTGCCCGGCGTGCCGGCGCTGTCCGGGCTGGGCGCCAGCGCCAACCTGGCCTTGCTCGACGGCGGCATGGACGTGCCGTACAGCGTCGGCAGCGCGCCGAACGTGAGCCAGCGCGAGCGCAGCGTCGATCGCCTGGTCGGCCAGCCCGGCTACACCGCCAACGCCTCGCTGTTCTACACCATCGGCGGGCTGGAACTGCGCGCTGCCTACAACCGCCAGGGCAAGGCGCTGCGCGCCATCGTCAGCAACATCGACTGGCAGGACCTGTACTGGTCGCCGCGCTCGCAGCTGGATCTGTCGGCGACCTATGCGATCAACAAGCAGGTCAGCGTGGTCGGCCAGGTCAGCAACGTCACCCATAGCCGCATCACCAGCGTGACCGGACCGGGCGAGAACCTGTTGAAGGACACCTACTCGGTGCCGACCACGTACTGGTTCGGCATCCGTTTCACGCCTTCCCTTTGAACCTTTCGCACCTCCGGATTGCCACTGCCATGAAATCTTCCCTGTTACCGCTGCTGTTGCTGGGCAGCGCCCTCGCCGGTCCCGCCGCTGCAGCCCCCGCCGGCAGTGCCGCCAGCCAGGCCCGCCTGGCCGATCCCGCCGGCGGCATCTTCGTCGTCGCCCATCGCGGCTGCCACAATCCGGCGCCCGAGCATGGTTTCTCCGGCCACGCGCCGGAGAACTCGCTGTCCGGCCTGGAGCGCTGCGTGGCGCTGGGCGTGGACATGCTGGAAACCGACATCCGCCGCGCTGCCGATGGCACCCTGGTGATGTTCCACGACGCCACCGTCGAACGCACCACCGACGGCAGCGGCAAGGTCGCCGACATGACCTGGGCGCAGCTGTCGCGGTTGCGCCTGCGCGACGACGAGGGCGGCGCCGATGCGCCGCTCACCGACCAGCATCCGGTGACCCTGGAGCAGATGCTGGCCGCGGCCAAGGGCCGGATCATGCTCAATCTCGACGTCAAGGCGCCGATCTACGCCGAGGTGGCCGACGCAGTGCGGCGCGCGGGCATGCAACGCCAGGTGGTGCTCAAGACCGAAGTCGGCGTGCACAGCCAGCCGCTGGCGTCGCTGCCGCCGTTCGACCAGGTGAACTTCACCCCGATACTGCTCAATCCGCCGGGCAGCGACGACCTGCTGCAGACCGTACGCACCCAGACCGGCGGCAAGGTGCGTCCGGTCGCGATCGAACTGCCGCGGATGCGCGCCGAGCAACTGCCGCCGATAGCCGCGCTGGCCAGCAAGCAGCACGTGCGGCTGCTGGTCAACACGCTGTGGGATGGTTTCGTGGTCGGCTATGGCGGCGACGCCGATGCGTTGCGCGATCCGGATGCGGTGTGGGGGCGTCTGCACCGCGCCGGGATCAGCGCGTTCCAGACCGACGAACCCGAAGCCCTGCTGCGCTACCGCGCCTCGCTCGAGAAGCGCTGAGCGCGCGGCTCGCCACACACCTGTGCGTATCGATCGCCGTTTTCCGCTTGCGGATACGGCGATCGCGCCAGGCCGGGGCGATGCGTACGTGTTGTCGTGCAACGCCATGCGGACCGCGACGTCGCCGTGCCGTTGCTTCTGGCATCGTCGGCGCCGCTAGCCGCTAGCCGGCAAGTGTCCTGCGGTGTTGCCGGTGCCACTTGCCGGTTTCGGCTCTCGCGTTTCCTGCTTTTTTCATGCGACCTTGGTGGTTCGGCCCATCCGCAAGGTTGCCCGCAAGCTGCCTCACTGCGCTACGCATCAGGCCACGATATGCGTGAAGAACTGCACTGAATGATCTTCCAGGATGACGGCGCCCAATGGCGTGTTGTCTGTGCGTTTTTCGCAGGTTTGATCCAATTCCACCGGGATGCGCGCTTCCTGGAATAGCGTGCGCAGCTGTTTTGCCGTGGCTATCGAAGCGGCGTTATCACGTTCGCCGCCATGCATGGCGACTCGCAGCGTCAAGTCTTGCTGCTGGGTGCTCTCCACATAGCGCCGCAGCGATGCCATCACCTCCTGCGCCATCTCCTGCCGTGCGAACGGAAGCAAATGAAAGACGCGCGCCTTCGCCCCTGGCAGGCAAGCGCCAGTGCGGCGGTCGATCTTTTCCGCAGCGCAGGCGACCGCGATGCACGAACCCATATCATCGGTCACAACCGGCGTGTTGGGCTTGCTTGTTCCCGTGCTGTAGAGGTGGCTGATGCTGGCGTCGTTGCGGACCAGGTAGTTGAAGCCCGCCACTTTCACAACGGTGGCGCTGTTGATCTCGATCGTGCCAGGTTGTGCTGCATCGGCATCGGCATCGCCGACCAGAATGCAGGGATACACCGTAGGCTCCCGGTCTTTGATCGCAGTGTGCTTACGCCGTCGCGCCGCCTGATAGGCATCGGCCGACACCATGGTCAGGCACTCGCCTTCGCGATCCAGGCGATGGTGCGACACCTTGCGGGGGGCGCGGTCCAGGCCTTCCGACGCCGCTGGCTCCATCAGCGGAGGCGACGCCGGCAAATGTTCCGTCGAAGGCGACGGAGAGGCGTACTCCGGGTAAGGAGAGTAGTTCGCGGCGTACCTGCCGCTGTGCGTTCTGGACGTGCCCGAATAGCAGTTTCCCATGGCCGGTCTCGTAGGCAGGTTTTTTGGGGAGGCGTAGACGATAGTGCGTCACATGTCTCGATGTCCGGAGATTCAGAATTCCTGTGTAGTTTCGCGAAGGGCGCCAGGCATCGGAAACAGCAACCAAAGATCGAGCTGTGCCTGCTTGCCCTACTGCTGATCGTCGCTGCCACGCCTTGTGGGTCAGTGGGGCCGGCACGGCGTTGCATTTGGCGTCCGCCGGCTGCCATGCCCCTGCCGCGCGTCGCGACGGGGTTTGCAGCGGCCAACCAAACGACGGCGCAGCGGCCAGGCGGGCGCGGCCGCTGCGCGCGTACCGCGGCGGATGCAGCAACACGCAGAGCCCAATAGCCGCTTGCATGCAGATGCTGGCCGCGGCCAAGGGCCGGATCATGCTCAATCCGCCGGGCAGCGCCGCGCTGCTGCTGAGCGTGCGCGGCTCGCCACGCAACTGTCCGTAATCGGTCGCCGATCGTCCGCACGCGCTGGAATCCGGCGGCACCGCGCCGGTGGCCCTGCACGCCCGTCGCGATGGCGCTGCTGCGCTGATCGAGATCCGCGAGGGCGGCGCAGGGCTGCCGCCCAGCGACAACCTGTTCGTGCCGTTCTTCACCACCAAGCCGGGCGGCTCGGGCATCGGCCTGGTACTGTCGCGGCAGATCCTGGAGGCGCAAGGCGGTAGCCTGAGCCTTGAGGCGCGCGCGGATGCCGCCGGCAGCGTGGCCGCGCTGCGCCTGCCGCTGGCGGCGGACGGCAACGAGGCATGACGCGGCCGAATTTCTTTGGCAACGCGCCAGATCGGCCGTGCGGATGGCCTTCGACAGTCGAAGCGTGTTGCAGGAGCGGCTTCAGCCGCGACGGGCCTGACCGATAAAACCCGTCGCGACCGATGGACCGACGCCATCTCAGTCCCTCCCACAAGCGCGCTGCCTCGAAGAAGGACGCGCGCCGCTTCGCCACGCAGCCGCTGCAGCAGGCAAAATAGCCGCTTCGATCGGGAGCATGCATGTCGCAGGACGAGACCGCCGCCACGCGCACCGCGCGGCGCAGCGGGCGCTGGACGCGCCTGCTGCCCAGGTTGCGGTGCCGACTGCATGGGCGCCGATGGCGTTGGGGCATGCCGCAGTGGCGCCTGCTGCGCTGGGGCACGGCGGCGCTGCTGGCCACACTGTTGCTGCTGGACCTGGCGTTCCCGCTGCCGCTGCCGAAATCGCGCGACACCTCCACCCTGGTGGTGGCCGCCGACGGCACCCCGCTGCGCGCCTTTGCCGACGGCAACGGCGTGTGGCGCTACCCGGCCACGCCGCAGAGCGTGTCGCCGCTGTACCTGCAGGCGCTGCTGAACTACGAGGACCGCTGGTTCTGGCATCACCCCGGGGTCAATCCGTGGGCGCTGCTGCGCGCCGGCAAGCAGTGGCTGTTTTCGCGCCGCATCGTGTCCGGCGGTTCCACCCTGACCATGCAGGTGGCGCGGATCCTGATGCCGGACGACGTCAGCACGCGCACGCCGCTGGGCAAGCTGCAGCAGCTGCTGCGCGCACTGCAGCTGGAAGCGCACCTGAGCAAGCGCCAGATCCTGCAGCTGTACCTGGAGCGCGCGCCCTACGGCGGCACCATCGAGGGCGTGGACGCGGCGAGCTGGGCTTACCTGGGTAAACCGGCCGCGCGCCTGTCGCAGGCCGAAGCGGCGCTGCTGGCGGTGCTGCCGCAGGCGCCGAGCCGGCTGCGTCCGGACCGGCATCCGCAAGCCGCGCGCGCCGCGCGCGACAAGGTGCTCGAGCGCATGGTCGAACTGCAGGTGTGGCCGCGTGCGCAGGTCGACGACGCGCGCATCGAGCCGGTGGTGGCGCGTTCGCTGCAGGCGCCGATGCATGCCGCGCTGCTGGCCGAACGCCTGCGCCGGCAATCGCCGCGCGCCGCGCACATCGTCTCCACCCTCGACGCCGACCTGCAGCGCACCCTGGAGGATCGGGTCAGCGCGTATTTCTCGCAGCTGCCCGAGCGCACCTCCGCGGCGTTGCTGGTGGTGGACAACCGCGACCTGCAGGCGCGCGCCTACATCGGCTCGGTGACGTTCGGCGACCGCAAGCGGCTCGGCGACGTGGACATGGTGCAGGCCTGGCGCTCGCCCGGCTCCACGCTCAAGCCGTTCCTGTACGGCATGGCCCTGGACGACGGCCTGATCCATTCCGAAAGCCTGCTGGTGGATGCGCCGCAGAGTTTCGGCGACTACCGTCCGGGCAACTTCGACGAAGCCTTCAACGGCCCGGTCGGCGCCGCCAGCGCCTTGCGCCTGTCGCTGAACGTGCCGGCGGTGGACCTGCTCGATCGGGTCGGGCCGGCGCGTTTCGCCGCACGCCTGAACAATGCCGGCATCGGCCTGAAGTTTCCGCGCGGCAGTACCCCGAATCTGGCCTTGATCCTCGGCGGCACCGGCGCGCAGCTGGAACAGCTGGTCGGCGCCTTCGCCGCACTGAACCGCGACGGCATCGCCGGGCACGTGCGCTACACCGCCACCGACAAGATCATCGACCGGCGGCTGATGTCGCCCGGCGCGGCGTGGATCGTGCGCGAGATCCTCGAGGCCAATCCGCGCCCCGGCTACGGCATCGGCACCTTCGACGTCGGCACGCGCCCGCGGGTGGCGTGGAAGACCGGCACAAGCTATGGCTATCGCGACGCCTGGGCGATCGGCAGCACACGCCGCTACACGGTCGGCGTGTGGGTCGGGCGCCCCGACGGGACGCCGCTGCCCGGCCAGTACGGCGCGGTGACCGCGCTGCCGCTGATGTTCGAGACCATCGACAGCCTGCCGCGCGCGCGCGGCGACAACGCGCCGCGGCCGATGCCGGGCAACGTGCAGCAGCTGGACGTGTGCTGGCCGCTGGGCATCGCCGCCGAACAGACCCCGCCCGCGCTGTGCCAGCGGCGCTTCTCCGCCTACGCACTGGACGGCGCGGTGCCGCCGACCTTCGCCGAGCGCGACGCGCGGCTCTGGAGCGCCGGCCGCGACACGGTGCAGTTGGATGCGCGCAGCGGCCTGCGCCTGTCGCCCGATTGCGCGCGGCCGCACACGCCGGTACAGCGCGAACTCGCGCGCTGGCCGGCGCTGCTGACCCCATGGCTGCACGCCAGCGAGCGCCAGGCCGGACAACTGCCCGCCCTGGCGCCGGACTGCCGCGACGACGGCCGCGGCGGCAACGACGTGCTGCGCATCGAAGGACTCAACGACCGCGCCACGCTGGCGCGCGCGCCGGGCAGCCTCAGCGTGCGGCTGCAGGTGCGTGCGCTAGGCACCACCGCGCCGGTGGACTGGTTGCTGGATGGGCGCTGGATCGCGCGCACCGAGGGCGCCCGCAACTTCCAGCGCGATTTCGCCGATGCTGGCGACCATACCCTGACTGCACTGGCCAGCAATGGCGCCTGGACGCAGGTGCGATTCCGGGTGTTGCATTGAGCATTGCTTCGGCCGTGGGGAATTTCATGATTCCTGTAGGAGCGGCTTCAGCCGCGACAGGTACCTTCGGTAAGTTCATGTCGCGGCTGAAGCCGCTCCTACAGGAGGGGCGGGCTTTAGCGGGGAACCCCGCCGCGGTTGCCACAAAAAAAGCGCCCGGCAGGTGCCGGGCGCTGGATGTCCATGCGGGCGATCGCGCAACCTACTTCCCGATCCACCCTTCCAGCAGGTCGGAAAACTCGTCGGCATGCTCTTCTTCCTGGGCCAGGATCTGCTCCAGGATGCGTTTGGTGGTGGTGTCCTTGTCGCCGATGAAATTGATCATCTCGCGATAGCTGTCGATGGCGATGCGCTCGGCGATCAGGTTCTCCTTGACCATGTCGCGCAGGTCCTCGCCTTCCTTGTACTCGGCGTGCGAACGCGCGGTCAGCGTGTCGGGATTGAGGTCCGGCTCGCCGCCCAGCTGCACGATGCGTTCGGCCAGCTTGTGCGCATGCTCCTGCTCCTGCTGCGCGTGCTCCAGGAACTCGCCCTTGATCGCGTCGGCGAGCATGCCTGAGGCCATGAAGTAGTGGCGGTAGTAACGCAGCACGCACACGTATTCGGTGGCGAGCGCATCGTTGAGCAGCTTGATCACCGCCTCGCGGTCGGCGCTGTAGCTCTTGGTGATCGCGCCGTCTTCGATGCTCTGGCGCGCGTTGGCGCGCAGCGTGGCGGTATCGGTGAGGCCGGCGGTGTGCTGCAGCGGCTTGGCGTCGTTGGCTGGCTTGTTGGACATGGCTGGCCGGTTCCTGTGTGATGGGTGAAGGGAGATCAGTCGGGAAGATGCTGCAGCACGTAGTCGGCGGCGGAGACCTTGAATTCGCCCGGCGCCTCGACGAACAGCGCACGCACCACGCCGTCCTCGGCGTACAGCGCGAAGCGCCGCGCACGCACGCCCATGCCGTAGCTGCTGGCGTCCATTTCCAGGCCCAGCGCCTTGGCCAGTTTGCCGTTGCCGTCGGACAGCATCTGCAGGCCATCGGGCACCAGCTGGCTGGTGCCCCAGGCCTGCATCACGAACGGGTCGTTGACCGCCATGCAGTACACCTCGATGCCGCGCTTGCGGAATTCCTCGAAGTGCTCGACGTAGCCGGGCAGGTGCTTCTCCGAACAGGTCGGGGTGAACGCGCCGGGTACCGCGAACAGCACTGCGTTGCGGCCGTCGAACAGGCTGCGCGTGTCCACCTGTTCCACGCCCTCGCGGATGCGTTGCAGGACCACTTCGGGAATGCGTTCGCCGGGCTGGATGGGCATGTCGGGCTCCTTGGATGAATCGAGTCTAGAAATCGGAATGGGAAGGCAGCGTCAAGGCCCTTGAAAAGCGCGCGCCGGTTCCTATCTGGCAGGCATGGCGGCGGGCCTGGCCCGGCGCCGCGAACCACCCGTCAGGGTTCATCCCATTCACGTTGCAGGAGACTACGAGATGAGCATCGTCCGTTATCGCCCGTTGCCGGCCCAGGCCGCCTTCCAGAACGAGATCAAGCAGGTGTTCGACCGCTTCTTCGACCCCAATGGCGGCACCGACGAGTCGGCCGTCGTCACCGCGCAGTGGGTGCCGCGCGTGGACATCAAGGAAGAGGCCGAGCGTTTCGTGCTGTACGCCGACCTGCCTGGCATCGACCCGTCCGAGATCGAGGTGTCGATGGACAAGGGCATCCTGTCGATCAGGGGCGAGCGCAAGAACGAGTCCGCCGCCGAAAGCGAGCGCTTCTCGCGCATCGAGCGCCGCTACGGCAGCTTCCACCGCCGCTTCGCGCTGCCGGACAGCGCCGATCCCGACAACATTTCCGCCACCGGCTACCATGGCGTGCTGGAAGTGCGCATCCCCAAGCGCCCGGCGAGCACGCCGCGCCGGATCCAGGTCGACACCGGGGCCACGATCGTGCAGTAAGCGCACGCACGCGCCGGCGACGCCGCGGCGTCGCCGCGCCTTCGCGGCCGGCCAGTAGAATGGCCGGGCGATGGTGCGCAGCATGCAACCGGCCCGTTGCCGCAAGGCGGCGGGCCGACTCTTTTTGAGGTGATGGATGGAATTCAAGGATTACTACGCGACCCTGGGCGTGGAGCCCAGCGCGGGCGACGCCGAGATCAAGACCGCCTACCGGCGGCTGGCGCGCAAATACCATCCCGACGTCAGCAAGGAGGCCGGCGCCGAGGACAAGTTCAAGGCCATCAACGAGGCCTACGAGGCGCTGCGCGATCCGCCCAAGCGCGCCGCCTACGACCAGCTGCGCGCGCAGGGCTATCGGCCCGGCGAAGAGTTCCAGGCCCCGCCCAACTACGGCGGCGCGCAGGGCTACGACTTCGAGGAAGTGTTCGGCAACGGCGGCGCCGGCGGCGGCTTCAGCGATTTCTTCGAGAGCCTGTTCGCGCGTCAGCAGCGCGCGCGCCAGGGCGGCGCCGGTCCCGGTCCCGGCCCGGGCGCGGCGCCGCGCGGCGACACCCGCGCCAAGCTGGCGGTGCCGCTGGAGGCGGTGCACAGCGGCGACAGCGTGCGCATCACCATCAATGGCCGCCAGCTGGACGTGCGCGTCCCCAAGGGCGTGCGCCCCGGCCAGGTGATTCGGCTGAGCGGGCAGGGCAACGGCGGCAGCAACCTGCTGCTGGAGATCGAATACGCCGCGCACCCGCAGTTCGAGGTGGACGGGCTCAACATCCTGTACACCCTGCCGGTGACGCCGTGGCAGGCGGCGCTGGGCACCAGCATCAGCGTGCCGACCCTGGGCGGTGCGGTGGAACTGAAGATCCCGCCGGAGTCCGATGCCGGGCGCAAGCTGCGCCTGCGCGGCCGGGGCCTGCCGGGCACCCCGGCGGGCGACCAGATCGTGGAACTGGAAGTGCTGGCGCCGGCCCCGGAAACCGAGGCGCAGCGCAAGGCGTATCGGGGGTTGGCCAAGGCGTTCGGTGAGGTGGTCTGAGGGGCGGGACTCGGGACTCGGGACTCGGGACTCGGGATTTTCGCAAGTTCGCCGCATTTCTGCTTTTCTGTAGGAGGGGCTTTAGCCCCGACGCGTTACCGGTAAGGCGTCGGGGCTAAAGCCCCTCCTACAGAAAAGCAGCTACGCCGGAGCTGCAAAAAAAGCCGCTTTTTTTTAAAAAAATCGGCCCTTTTTGCATCAAATCGCTTGACATCGATTTACCCTGGGACATCATCCTGCCGTCCCGAGTCCCGAGTCCCGAGTCCCGAGTCCCGAGTCCCGAGTCCCGAGTCCCGAGTCCCGAGTCCCGAGTCCCGAGTCCCGAGTCCCGAGTCCCGAGTCCCGAGTCCCGAGTCCCGAGTCCCGAGTCCCGCTCACCCCTTCTGCCCATCCTCCCCACTGAACACCCGCTCGATCACCTCGGACAGCTCGTCCTCGGAAAACGGCTTGGTGATGTAGGCGCGGGCGCCCTGGCGCATGCCCCACATGCGGTCGGTGTCCTGGTCCTTGGTGGTGACCAGGATCACCGGGATGTGCTGCGTGCTCGGTTCCCGGCGCAGGGTGCGGGTGGCCTGGAAGCCGTTGAGGTTGGGCATCACCACGTCCATCAGCACCAGGTCCGGCAACGCCGCCTTGGCCGCTTCCACGCCGGCCGCGCCGTCGGTGGCGGTGAGCGTTTCGTGGCCCAGCTTTTCGACGATGCGCTGGATGCCGAGCAACTGCGACGGCGAATCGTCGACGATCAGGATGCGTGCCATGTGTTTCCCCCTTGGAAGCACGAGTGTAGTGGCAGCGGCGCGCACCCGGAAAGCGGTGCGCATCACACCCCTCCGGGGGCGTCTACGCCGCCGGATCCAGCCGCACCACGGTGCGTCCGAACGACTGCCCGGCGAGCATCGTGGCGAACACCGCGGGCAGGCCGGACAGCTCCACCTCGCGGGTGCAGATCGCGTCCAGGTGGCGCGGTTTCCAGTCGCTGCCCAGGTGCTGCCAGATCCGGTCGCGCAGGTCGCGGGCGGTGCCGGCCGAGCCGATCCCCAGCAGCGACACGCCGCGCAGGATGAACGGCATCACCGTCATGTCCAGCTCCGGGGTCGCCGCCAGCCCGGCGCTGGCGACGTTACCATACGGCGCCGTCTGCGCCAGCAGGCTGGTCAGCATCGCGCCGCCGACGTTGTCCAGGCCGCCGCCGAAGCGCACCGACTCCAGCGGGCGCCTGGTCTGCAGCGCGTCGCGGCCCAGCACCTGGCTGGCGCCCAGTGCCTTCAGGTGCTCGGCGCGGTCGGCCTTGCCGCTGACCGCATGCACCTCGAAGCCAGCGCGGCTGAACAGGTCGATCGCCAGCGAGCCGACCCCGCCAGTGGCGCCGGTCACGCACAGCGGGCCGTGTTCCGGGGTCTGCCGGTTGTCGAGCAGGCGCAGCAGCGCCAGCGCCGCAGTGAAGCCGGCGGTGCCCAGCACCATGCTCTCGCGCAGGCTCAGCCCGGCCGGCAGCGGCACCACCCATTTGGCCTCCAGCCGCGCGTAATGGCTGTAGCCGCCGTCGCGGGTCTCGCTGAGGCCGCAGCCGGTGACCAGCACCGCATCGCCCTCCTTGAATCCCGGATCGCTGGAGGCGACCACGTACCCGGCCACGTCGATGCCGCCCACCAGCGGGAAACGGCGCAGGATCTTGCCCTGGCCGGTGCCGGCCAGCGCGTCCTTGAAGTTCACCGACGACCAGGCGCCGCGGATCACCACTTCGCCCGGGCTGAGCTCATCCAGTCCTACCGGCTCGACGGCGGCGCGGTAGCCGGCATCGTCCTGGTGGATGCGGAAAGCGGGGAAGCGGGCGGGGAGCGACATGGCGAACACCTTGGTCGGCACGAAGGAATGCACCAAGATAGCCCTTTCGAAACGTCGGATCTGCCCCATCTTGTAGAATCGGCGACTCACTTACGGTGACCGGCGCGGACCGACGCGCCGCCACCTACCTTCTTGGAGCATGCATGGCCTGGAATACACCCGGCGGCAAGGGCGCAGATGGCTCGGACAATCACGGGCGCAATCCCTGGAAGCCTCGTGGCGGCAATGGCGGCGGCAAGTGGGGCGGGCTGCCCGGTCCGTTGAAGGACCTGTTCGGCGGCGACGGCGCCAACATCGGCCGCTGGGTGCTGGCCGCGGTGGTGCTGTTGTTGCTGTTCAGCAGCTTCCAGCTGATCGGCGAGCAGCAGCGCGGCGTGGTGCTGCGCTTCGGCCAGTTCTCGCGGATCCTGCAGCCGGGCCCGAACTTCAAGCTGCCGTGGCCGATCGAATCGGTGCGCAAGGTCAACGCCACCGAGATCAAGACCTTCAGCAACCAGGTGCCGGTGCTGACCCGCGACGAGAACATCGTCAGCGTCTCGCTCAACGTGCAGTACCGCATCGACGACCCGCGCATGTACGTGTTCGGCTCGCGCAACGCCGACCAGGTGCTGGAACAGGCCGCACAGAGCGCGGTGCGCGAACAGGTCGGCCGCGCCGACCTCAACGTGGTGCTGAACAACCGCGGGCCGATGGCCACCGCCGCGCGCGACCGCTTGCAGGCCGCGCTCAGCGCCTACCGCACCGGCCTGATCGTGACCGGGCTGACCCTGCCCGACGCGCGCCCGCCGGAAGAAGTGAAGCCGGCGTTCGACGAGGTCAACGGCGCCCAGCAGGTCAAGGAACGGCTGATCAACGAGGCCCAGGCCTATGCCGCCAAGATGGTGCCGGAAGCCCGCGGCCAGGCCGCGCGTACCCGTACCGTCGCCGAGGGCTACAAGGAAGCGTCGATCGCCCGCGCGCAGGGCGATGCCGAGCGCTTCACCCTGCTGCAGCAGCAGTACCAGAGCGCGCCGGAGGTCACCCGCAAGCGGCTGTGGCTGGAGACGGTGCAGAAGGTGCTGTCGGAGAACCGCAAGGTCATCGGCGGCGACGGCCGCCAGCTGATCTACGTGCCGATGCCGGCCGATGGCGGCAAGAGCAGCAGCGCCGCGCCGGCGCCGTCCGCCAGCGGCGGCATGCCGACGCTGCCGCAGGAGGTCCTGATGCCGTCGCTGTCCGGCGGCCCGGCCGAGAGTATCCGCAGTCCGGAGCGCACGCCGCGCCCGAACGGCCGTGAGGAGGTGCAGCCATGAGAATTTCCCTGTGGGCAGGCGTTGCGGTCGTGGCGCTGATTGTGCTGTTCAGCTCGGTGTTCGTGGTGCGCGAAGACCAGACCGCGATGGTGCTGAACCTGGGCCGCGTGGCCCGTGCCGACCTCACGCCAGGCCTGCATTTCAAGTTGCCGTATGAGACCTCGCGCGTGTTCGATCGCCGCTTCCAGGTGCTGGACACGCCGCCGGCGCGCTACTTCACCGCCGAGCAGAAGGATGTCAGCGTCGACTTCTTCGCCATCGGCTACATCTCCGACGTGCGGGCCTTCTACCGCGCCACCGGCGGCGACGAGAAGGTGGCCAACGCGCGCCTGGCGCCGATCATCATCGATTCGCTGCGCAACCAGATCAATGCGCGCACCTTGCAGCAACTGGTGTCCGGCGACCGCAGCGAACTGATCGCGCAGCAGCTGAACACGATCAATGCCGCCGGCAAGACCCTGGGCATGCAGATCACCGACCTGCGCATCAAGCAGATCGACCTGCCGACCGACAGCCAGGTGATCACCGACGTGTACGAGCGCATGCGCGCGCAGCGCAAGCAGGAAGCCAGCAAGCTGCGCGCCGAAGGCGAAGAGCAGGCGCTGACCATCCGTGCCCAGGCCGACCGCGAGAGCACCGTGCTGGTCGCCGAGGCCGAGCGCGACGCGCAGAAGCTGCGCGGCGAAGGCGATGCGCAGGCCGCCAGCATCTACGGCAAGGCCGGCTCCGCCGACCCGTCGTTCTACGCGTTCTACCGCAGCCTGGAGGCTTATCGCGGCGCCATGGCCGACGGCAACGCGGTGATCGTGCTGGACAAGAACGATCCGTTCCTGCAGTACCTGAAGAGCGAGCGCTGAGGGGGCGGGACTCGGGACTCGGGACTCGTAAGAGCGAGCTCCCCACTGTAGGAGCGGCTTCAGCCGCGACAGGAACTTGCCGAAGGTGCCTGCGGCTGAAGCCGCTCCTGCAGATGCTCCAAGGCGCTCCAGGCTGGCGCGGCTCAACCCATCCCCCTTGCCCGAGACCCCCATGCACGATCTGATCGCCGCGGTGTGCCTGATGGTCGTCTTCGAGGGCCTGGTGCTGCTGGTCGCGCCGGAGGCCTGGAAGCGGCTGGTGCAGCAGATGCTGGCCACGCCGACCGCGCAGCTGCGTGCGTCCGGCGGCATGGCCGTGGCGGTGGGGCTGGCGGCGCTGTGGTGGGTGCGCGCCTGAGCGGCGGCCGCCGCTCAGGCGCGCCGGTCGCGCCGCTGAACGCAGCGGCCGAGGGGGTGGTGAGCGTCACCCAAAACCCGGATAATGCACAAAAGCCGGCCGGGCCCGCTCCATGTGAGCGTCTCGACCGGCTTTTTCCGTGTAGGGGCCTGCCGCCGCCTGGACGCTCCCCGATGGAGCGGCCGTACCGGCGCCGGCAAGACCCGTGCATGGCCACCACATCCGTGCGGCCCCGATGACCGCGCAGCAAACCAGGAGTTACCCAGCCATGGGTCAGTCAGTTGTCGTGCTCGGCGCCCAGTGGGGCGATGAAGGCAAAGGCAAGATCGTCGATCTGCTCACCGAGGAAATCGGCGCCGTCGTGCGCTTCCAGGGCGGCCACAACGCCGGCCACACCCTGGTCATCAACGGCAAGAAGACCGTGCTGCACCTGATCCCGTCCGGCATCCTGCGCGAAGACGCGCTGTGCCTGATCGGCAATGGCGTGGTGATCTCCCCGGCCGCCTTGATCAAGGAAATCAGCGAGCTGGAGGACGCCGGCGTGGAAGTGCGTTCTCGCCTGAAGATCTCCCCGGCCGCGCCGCTGATCATGCCGTACCACATCGCCCTGGATCAGGCCCGCGAAAAGGCCGCCGGCGGCAAGGCCATCGGCACCACCGGCCGCGGCATCGGCCCAGCCTACGAAGACAAGGTGGCGCGCCGCGGCATCCGCATCGCCGACCTGCATTACCCGCCGCAGCTGGAAGAACTGCTGCGCACCGCGCTGGACTACCACAACTTCGTCCTGACCAAGTACCTGGGCGTGGAAGCGGTCGATTTCCAGAAGACCTTCGACGAGGCGCTGGCCTTCGGCGACTACGTGCAGCCGATGAAGTACGACGTGGCCGGCATCCTCCACGAGCTGCGCAAGCAGGGCAAGCGCGTGCTGTTCGAAGGCGCGCAGGGCGCGTTGCTGGACATCGACCACGGCACCTACCCGTACGTCACCAGTTCCAACACCACTGTCGGCGGTGCGCTGGCCGGCACCGGCGTCGGCGCCGATGCGATCGACTACGTGCTGGGCATCGCCAAGGCCTACGCCACCCGCGTCGGCGGCGGTCCGTTCCCGACCGAACTGGACGACGAAGTGGGCCAGGGCATCCGTGACCGCGGCGCCGAGTACGGCGCCTCCACCGGCCGCCCGCGCCGCTGCGGCTGGATGGACATCGTCGCGCTCAAGCGCGCCGTTGCCATCAACGGCATCTCCGGCCTGTGCATCACCAAGCTCGACGTGCTCGACGGCATGGAGAAGCTGAAGATCTGCATCGCCTACGAATACCGCGGCAAGCGCACCGAATACGCGCCGCTGGACGCGCAGGGCTGGGAAGAGTGCACGCCCGTGTACCTGGAGTTCCCTGGCTGGACCGAGAACACCCACGGCATCACCGAGTGGGACAAGCTGCCCGCCGCCGCCCGCGCCTACCTGCGCGCGCTGGAGGAACTGGCCGGCTGCCCGATCTCGATCGTCTCCACCGGCCCGGACCGCGACCACACGATGGTGCTGCAGGATCCGTTCGCGTGATCCGGCGTCCCGGCGCATGCCGGGACCAGTGCCGCAGGAAGGTCCCGCAAGGGGCCTTCTTTTTTGGTCAAAAGACTTGCAAAGCAATGCCATGCGGCAGATATTCCATATTCCGGAATATGGAATAAGGGTGCGCTGTGGAGCTCAAGCCCCAGGACCTCGTGGTGCTGTACAAGCAGGTCGCTCAAGCAGGGCGATCCTGGACGTATGCGTCCTTGGGCGAAGCGCTGCAGATGAGCGCCTCGCAAGTGCACCGTAGCGTGAGGCGATGCACGGCGTCCGGCTTGGCGCTTGAGAAAGGGCGCGGCGAATGGGAGGCGGTGCGTACGGCGCTGCATGAATTCGCAGTACATGGCGTGCGCTATGCGTTCCCCGCCACCTTGGGGCCTGTGCGACGAGGGATCCCCACGGCGTTCGGCGCGCCGCCGCTGTCCGTGGATATCGCCAGCGCGCCCGGCGAGGCGCCGGTGTGGCCGAGCGCAGAGGGCACGGCAAAGGGGCCGGGCGTGTCGCCGTTGTCCGCCAATGCGCCGCACGCTGCGCTGGCCGATCCTGGCTTGTACGAATTGTTGGCGCTTCAGGACGCTTTGCGCATCGGCCGTGCGCGCGAGCGCACATTGGCTGCCAAGCACCTCAAGCAACGGTTGGGCCTCGGTAATGCGAGCTGACGATCCCAATCTGCCGCATCTACGTGCGATCGCCGATGCGCTAGGCGAATTGCGCGAGCAGGTCGTCTTCCTCGGTGGCGCAGTCGTTGGCCTGTTGCTGTCCGATCCATTGGCCGAGAGCGTTCGCTCTACCTACGACGTCGATGCGGTGGTGGATCTGGACTGGTCCCGGTTCCGTCGTATCGAAGAGCGCGTACAGACGTAAGGCTTCGCCCGCGAGATGGAAAGCGGCGTGGTCTGTCGTTGGGTGCATCGTGAGTCTGGCGTGGTGTTCGATCTGATGCCGGTGGATTCCGAGGTCCTCGGCTTCTCGAATCGTTGGTACGCCTACGCCGTGGAAACCGCTCAGTCAGTTGAATTGGATGAGCGTTTATCCATACGGATGGTGACAGCGGTTGCGTTGGTTGCGACGAAGCTCGATGCCTTCGCTACGCGGGGTCAGGGCGACTTTCTTTCCAGACACGATCTGGAGGACGTGCTCAATGTCGTCGACGGTCGGGCAGAGCTGGTGGATGAAATTGCCATGGCGCCGGAAGACCTGAGGCACATGGTCGCCAGCGCGTTTGCGGCGCTGATGGACGATCCCGCGTTCGCGAATGCGCTGCCCGGTTTGGTAGCCGAACCCGGAAGGGCAGGGATTGTGCGCGAACGCCTTCAAGCCATGCTCCTTTTGCGGCCACAGTGAAAATCGCCGCATGACGAAGATGCCTCACGCAAGACGACACTCCCAACCTCGCGCTGACGTCGACGCGGTGGCCGAGCGGCGCTACGCCTGCATCATCGCGTCCGGGAAGGCCATTGCGTGGAGCGACATGCGCATCTATCTGCAAAACGCGCATGTCAGCTGAGCTGAACCCTACTCGGTCGGCTACCTGCTGCCTGTACCACACATGTGCTACCTTGCCTCGAACCCATCGCCGGGAGCGCCGCATGAGCACCACCACCATCCGCCTGCCGGACGTGCTCAAGGCCCGCATCGCCAAGGCGGCGGAAGCGGCCGGCACCACGTCGCACAACTTCATCCTGGAAGCCATCGCCGAGAAGGCCGAGCTGGCCGAGCGGCGCGCCGACTTCCACGCCCAGGCCGATCAGCGCTGGGCCGAGTTCCTGGAGACGGGTGAGACCATCCCGTGGGACGCGGCGCGCACCTACTTCAGAGCCCGGGTTGCAGGAAAGCCTGCGAAGCGTCCGGTGGCGCGCAAGCTGGAAGACTGAAGTGGCGCGCATTCGCCTCGGCCCAGGCGTGATCGAGGATCTGGAGCGGATCGCCGCGTATTTGCGCGACCAAGAGCGCGCGCATGCAGAAGAGAGAGCCGAGGAGATCGTCAGCGCGTTCGACGTGCTGGCAGGCAATCCGTTGATCGGCCGCCCGGTCCATGGCGACAGCCGCGAACTGGTGATGGGCCGCGGTTCGCGCGGTGACGTGGCGTCGTATCGCTATGTGGATGTGACCGACACGGTGGTCGTGCTGGCGATCCGCGCACAGCGAGCGGCAGGCTATGCACGCGATGCATGAAACCGAGGCGCGGACACCCGCGCCAACCAACAAGGAAGACCGCTGATGCTCACGGCACTGTTCGACAAGCTGTTCAATCGCAAGCCCAGCCCGGACGCGTTCGCCAAGCTGTTCGAGGAGGCGTTGCGCGCGCAGGGCTGCCGGGACGAACTGGTGTACCGGCCGGACGAATTCCGCCTTGTCGCGCCACGCGGGCGCATCATCAATCTGCACAACGCCTACCACGATTACACCACGGCCGATCGCCAGCGCCGTGGCGAGGTGATGCGCAGCTATGCCGCGGCGTTCGTGGAGGAGGGCGGCGAAGACAACCAGATCGAGACCTTGGAACAGGCGCGGCCGATGCTGATGCCGGTCGTGCGCCATCGCGCCATGTTCGAGGAAATGCGCCTGGAACATGTCCGCGCGCACGGCTGGGAGACGCCTTTTACGACCGTCTGGCGCGAGCTGAGCGAGGACTGCGTCGAGTTGCTGGCGATCGACCGCCCCGATTCGACCTCGACCCTGCTCGCTGGGCCGAAGGACGCATGGGGCATCACCTTCGAGCAAGCCCTGGCCATCGCCCACGACAACCTGCGCGACGCCACGCCGGACCGCTTCGTCGAGGTCGCCGCAGGTATCTACCAGGGCGCATGGCAGGATGCGTACGACACCAGCCGCGTGGTGCTGCCCGACGTGCTGCAACGCGTCCCGGTGAAGGGGCGGCCGGTGTTCATACTGCCCACCCGCGATTGCCTGCTGGTGGTGGGCGACCGCGACGAAACCGCGATGGCCGGCATGCTGGAACTGAGCCTGGAAGCGGCCGCGCACGGCCGCTGCATCTCCTCGGTGGCCTTCGCCTACGACGACGCGCGTCGGATCGTGCCGTTCGCGCTGCCGCAGCCCGCGCACAGGCGCCGCCAGGCCGATCTGCAGCGCATGCTGGAGGCGCCGGCCTATTCCCTGCAGAAGGAACTGCTGGAAAAGATCCATGCCGCAAACCAGACCGACATCTTCGTCGCGTCCTACCGCGTGTTCGAGGAGAACGACGGCAGCGGCCGGCAGTTCTCGTTGGCGACCTGGACCCGCGATGTCGACACCTCCTTGCCGAAGACCGATCGCATCGCCTTCGTCGTGCCGAAGGACGAGGGCGATGCGGATGTGGTGGTCGTGGAGTGGGACAAGGCCGTCGCGGTGGTCGCCGATTTGATGCAGCAGCAGCCCGATTTCTATCCGCCGCGCTTTCGCGTGCGCGACTTTCCCAGCGAGGCGCAACTCAGGCAACTGGCATGACCTGGCCGCTGCCATCGGATCGGCATTGGCGGGGTGCTAACGGCTCGACCTGATCGTCCGCTGTCTGCGTTGCAGGTGGCCGCGCCGAATGCGCCACGCCTTCTGTATCCTGCGCCGGCCCCTTCGCAGAGTCCCCCATGCGCCAGATCCTGACGACCGCTATCGCCCTGGCCTTGGCCAGCGTCTCGCCGTGCACGTTCGCCCAGCCGGACAGTCCTGCACCCATTGCCGCCGCCGCGCCGGCCGCCGCGGTCCCCACGCAAGTGCCGCGCACCGCCAGGCCGCGCCACTACGCGCTGGAGATCACCCCGCACGCCGACAAGATGACGTTCGACGGCAAAGTCCGCATTGCGCTCGACGTGCTGCAGGCCACCGACCGCATCGTGCTGCAGGCGGCCGACCTGCGCTTTGGCCGCAGCACCCTGACCGGCGGCAAGGCCAAGGCGGCGCTGGTGGCCAAGGTCGCCACCGACGCCAACGCGCAGACCGCCAGCTTCGTGTTCGCCAAGCCGCTGGCGCCGGGCAGCTACGTGCTGTCCATCGACTACAGCGGCGTCATCAACACCCAGGCCAACGGCCTGTTCGCGCTGGACTACGCCACCGCGCACGGCCAGCGCCGCGCGCTGTACACGCAGTTCGAGAACTCCGACGCGCGCCGCGTCCTGCCGTCCTGGGACGAACCCGACTTCAAGGCCACCTTCGACCTGACGGTGAACGCACCGGCCGCGCAGATGGTGGTCGGCAACATGCCCGTGGCGGCCACCGCCGACCTCGGCCATGGCCTCAAGCGCGTCGCGTTCCAGACCACGCCGAAGATGTCCACCTACCTGCTGTTCCTGGGCGTGGGCGAGTTCGAGCGCACCGCGCTCAAGGGCGACAACGGCACCGAGATCGGCGTGATGGCCCAGCAGGGCAAGGCCGAGCAGGCGCGCTTCGCGCTGGAGTCCGGCCGCGACGTGCTGCGCGAATACAACGACTACTTCGGCGTGCGCTATCCGCTGCCCAAGCTGGACAACATCGCTGCGCCCGGCGACAGCCAGTTCTTCAGAGCCATGGAGAACTGGGGCGCCATCTTCACCTTTGAACATTCCTTGCTGCTGGACCCGGCGGTGTCGGACGTGACCGACCGCCAGCGCGTGTTCACCACTGCCGCGCACGAGATCGCGCACCAATGGTTCGGCGACCTAGTGACCATGGCCTGGTGGGACGACCTGTGGCTCAACGAAGGCTTCGCCACCTGGCTGGAAGGCCGCACCACCGCCAAGTTGCACCCGGAATGGGATATCGACAAGACCGGCCCGGCCTACGTCAGCCGCGCCGCCATGGGCCGCGACGCCTACGCCACCGCTCACCCTGTGGTGCAGACCGTGACCACCGTCGAACAGGCCAGCCAGGCCTTCGACGGCATCACCTACCAGAAGGGCGCGGCGGTGATCGGCATGCTGGAGGATTACGTCGGCGCCGAGGCATGGCGCGACGGCGTGCGCCGCTACATCGGCAAGCGCGCCTACGGCAACGCCGTCACCGGCGACCTGTGGCAGGAAATCGACGCCGCCGCCCCCGGCAAGCAGTTCCTGCAGGTGGCGCACGATTTCACCCTGCAGCCCGGCGTGCCGCTGATCAAGGTCGCGACCAGCTGCAACGCCGGCACCACCGTCGTGCGCCTGGAGCAGGGCGAATACACCCTGGACCGCCCCGACAAACAACCGCTGCGCTGGCACGTGCCGGTGGCGGTGCGCAGCGGCGACAAAGAAGTGCGTGTGCTGGTGGACGGCAGCGCGCAGCTGCAATTGCCTGGCTGCGTCGCCCCGGTGCTGGTCAACGCCGGGCAGAAGGGCTACTACCGCACGCTGTACGCGCCCGCGCAATTCAAGGCGCTGGCCGACGGCTTCGCCACGCTGCCGGTGGTGGACCAGCTCGGCGTGTTGCTGGATACCAGCGCCCTGGCCACCGTCGGCCTGCAGCCGCAAGCGGATCTGCTCGGCCTGGCTGACAAGGTGCCGGTGGGCGCGGCGTCGGACCTGTGGGCCACTGTCGCCAAGGTCTACGCCGGCATCGACGACCTGTTCCAGAACGACCCGCAGAACCAGGCGGTCTGGCGCCACTACGCGCTGTCGCGGCTTGCGCCGGAGTTCGCCACCCTGGGCTGGGACGACCGCGCCAGCGACTCTGCCCAGGACAAGAAATTGCGCGCGCACCTGATCGACACGCTCGGTGGCATGGGCGACGCGCAGGTGATCGCCGAAGCGCGCCGCCGTTTCGCCGCATTCCAGGCCGATCCCAGCGCCTTGTCGCCGGAACTGCGCAACAGCGTGCTGGGCATCGTCGCCCGCCATGCCGACGCCGCCACCTGGGACGCACTGCACCGGATGGCGCAGAAGGAGACGTCCTCGATGATCCGCGACCAGGACTACCTGCTGCTGGCTACCGCCAAGGACGCCACCCTCGCGCAACGCGCCCTGGACATGGCGTTGACCGACGAACCCGGCGCCACCAACAGCGCCTCCATGATCTCGGCGGTCTCGGACAAGCACCCGGACCTGGCCTTCGATTTCGCCGTGGCCCACCGCGACCAGGTGGACACCCTGGTCGACACCACCTCGCGCGCCCGCTACTACCCTTACCTGGGGTCCGGTTCGGATGACCTGAAGATGGTCGACAAGATCCAGGCCTATGCCGATCGCTACCTCGCTGCCACCTCGCGCCGGGATGCGGACAAGGCCATCGCCGACATCCGCACGCGGGTGAAGCTGCGCGCGCAGCGGGTGCCGCAGATCAAGGCGTGGTTGGCGGGGCGGAAGGGGTGAGGGTGGGTGGCTGGTCGAGTGCGGCTGGCTCCCGACCAGGGAGCCTTCGCCCGGCCCAGCCAAAAGGCTTTGCAAATACCCAGATTGGGTAATAACATACCCATTATGGGTAACAAGGCCGCCACCGCCACTGTAAAGACCGAAGCGCCGCGTGCCGCAACCATGCGGCCATCGGGCCTGGCCGATGCCTTGTTCACCCGCACCCAGCAACGCGTGCTGGCCTTGCTGTACGGCCAGCCGCAGCGCGACTTCGGGGTCGGCGAACTGATCGCGGCCGCCGGCGCCGGCAACGGCGCGGTGCAGCGCGAACTGGCCAAGCTGGTCGATGCCGGCCTGCTCAGCGTGCAGCGCATAGGAAACCAGAAGCGCTACCAGGCCAATCCGCACTCGCCCATCCACGACGAGCTGCTCGGCATCGTGCAGAAGACCATCGGCCTGGCCGGCCCGCTCGGCGAGGCCTTGCAGCCGATCGCCGCGGACATCGTGGCCGCCTTCGTCTACGGCTCGGTCGCCAAGCGCAGCGACACCGCGCGCAGCGACATCGACTTGATGGTGATCTCCGACACGCTGGGCTATGCCGACCTGATGCGCGCGCTGGATGGCATGCAGGCGCGGCTGGGCCGCCCGGTCAATCCCACGCTGTACACGCGCGCCGATTACGCCAAGCGGCTGCGCGACGAAAACGCATTCCTGCAGCGGGTGCTGCAGCAACCCAAGATCTGGGTGATCGGAGGAATGGATGACCTCGCCACTTGAAAACCTGTCCGGCCCCGGCAAGCAACTCAGCGCCGAACCGACCGACCCGCGCGAACTGGAAGGCCTGACGCGCTCGGGCCTGCCCGCCTAGGTCACGCCTTTCCTGTTCCAGGAGCGATTCGGTGCTATGCGAAGTGGAGAAGGCCCGAGGGGCCTTCTCCTTTGGTTGGGCAGAGAGTGCGCTATTCGGTCAGCCTGGCTTGCAATGAAACGCCGGAATACGCCGATTCGCCTCTGAGCCGGACATAGTAGGTGCCAGCGGCAGGTGTAGCGACGTTCAGTGTTTCGTTGTTGCCCGGACGTGTCGAGAACACGTCATGGTGCGTGGCTGTAGGGATGCTTCCCCGCTTCATGTAGAGCGATACGTTGCCGCTGCCGCTGTAGCTCAATACACGTAAGTTGCTTGTGCCGACCGGCACCTCCAGCCGGAACAAGTGATCGGTGCCTGCTGCACCTTCCAGACCGGTTATCGGTACAGCCGGCTCAAGCATGGTGACACCCTCAGCCACACTTTGGAAAATTTCTCCCAGAAGATCTGCGTACACCTCGGATGTGGCATCCGGCGCATAGAAATACAGGCCTCCCGTTTCCCGTGCTAGGCGCGAGAACACGTCGCGGGAGGACTCAGTCGCCGCAACGGACTCGCCGCTGTTCCCGTTGGCAGCACGGGTTCGTCCGGCTGCGCTGGCCACGCAATCGCCCGATAGCAACACATGTACGCGTGTCCCACTGGCGTGGGCCTGGGCGATCAATCCATCCACATCGCCAGAATGCGGGGAGGCGTCAGTGACCAGAATCACTGACCCTTCGGCATCCTCGTCCTCCGCAATGCGTGAAAGTGCAAGAGATATCGCGCCCAGCGAATCTTCTGGGCAGTCGTCTCCGCCGCTCGCGGTGAGCGCCTGCACGGCATTGATCACAGCGGCAGTATCTTCGGTATTGGAAAGCCGTAACGTCGGCGCATCCTTGAAGCTGATCAACTCGTAAGACGTGGCACGCTGTTGCTCGCCACTATTGTTGTTCTCCACGAAACTGGCGAGTGCCGACTTTACGCCATTGAGCTGCGTGTCCATCGAGCCTGTATCGTCGATCGCCAGCTCCACGCGGTTCGGTGGCCACGTTGTCACCAGCGCATTGACACGTACTTCGTCGCCGCAACTGCCAATGTGTACTGATTCCAGGGCGGTGCGGTTGGCGGGATTGCGTGCGCCGCCGGCCAGCCGAAGGACGCCGAAACGCACTTGCGCTTTGCTATCCAGCTCGTTGTCGATGACAAGGATGCCGTTGCGTATTCCCGCGATGGGATCGCGGGATACCGTGGAGGCCATGAAGCCGCTGACTTCTGCGGTCTGTGCCGAAAACGGGCAGGTCACGGTAGTGCTGGCCTCACCATTGATGCCGGCTCCACCGGATATGCGCACCGCGGGAGTGCCGAATCCCCAGAAGATTCCTGCCGGACTGGCATCCTTTCCCGACGCGGCTTGTGCGTGGCTCAATCGTTTCAGCTCGCCTGTTCGCATATCGAGCTGATAGACCGTGTCAGGGTCAAGTTGATGTAGGTATTGCAAGCCAAGCTTGTTGAGGATGAGCCGAAGTTCGGGCCGCTCCTGCACCATCTGATCTGAGAATTGCGTTGCCTTGTTCAGGAGCGCGGGCTCGGGAAAGGCCTTTGGCTCGACTTCCGCCCCATAGGACAGTGCTGGCATGGCTAAACCTGCCAAGAGCAGGGCTCCCATGGGAAATAACGCACGCATTTTCGATGTCACGATAACTTCTCCTTGTCTCGATACAACGCGGCGACTGCATCGGGCTCGTAGTGCCCGTGCTCACTGCCCGGGATGGGCAATCCTTGTGTTTGGTCTTTGCGTAGCGCGGCTAGGGCCTAGCCGGCACGGCCCCGGAAGCGGCTGCGCCCGTAGCTCATACTGCCGCTGGAGATCATGAAGCCATCCTCCGGGGCGAGCAGGTAGCGGTCGTGGACGTCGTATTGCATGAGCCCCACGATGCAGCCGAGTGCCCGATCCAGCGTCTCCATCAATGCAAGATGCTGTTGCATCACTACGGGAACCTGGCCTTTCGACGCAAGCAGCGTCTGGAAGCGCTGTGGATCGCTCATGACGGCCATCACTTCGGAGAGCGCCTCCTGAAGAACGGAAAGGTCTGAGACAGCGCGTTGGTACAGGGGGTGTTCGCTACTTGGCGGCAGCGTCGCCGATGACGCGGCTGCGGTTTCCCTGGCAATGTCGGCTAATGATGGTGCCCAGTCGGGCGTGCCCGCGCCACGCGCTAACCTCTCCACCGCCCGCCGCAACCGATCCACCGTTTCTTCTTGCAGTCCGCGGTCCATCGCATCCTCGCAATACTTGGGTTGAATTGAGTCAGCAGGCGTCAAGGCCACCCGCTGAGAGTGAAGCATGGGGGAATCATATCGCGGGAAGTGTCGGCATGGTACCCGGATGGGTTAAAGAGCATGGGTGCGAAAGCCGGAACGCCCTGCCGCCCAACACATCCGGACGCGGAGGGAGGCAGATGCCATTGGATCGCAATGGGCGGTGTCCGGTTGGACAAGTCGCACGAGGGCTAAGCCAGGGAGGGCTTCCGGCGTTAAGCCCCAGCGTGAAGGCGGCTATCATTGAGTACGCGTCCCGCACCCGAGACACCGGAGTCATGGAAAAGCCGATGGCCAACATCACCAAGCGCCGCAAAGGCGAGCTGATTCGCATGCTGTTCCAGATCCTGAAGGCGCAGCCGGAGGGGATGCGAGCCAGCGAAGCGTTGGAGATATTGGCGAAGCAGGCCACGTTGACCGAGTACGAAGAAGGGAACTACGAAACCGGCGGCCGCCGCTTCGAGAAGATCGTGCGGTTCAGCACCGTGGAGCCCGTGAAGGCGGGCTGGCTGGTCAAGGACAAGGGCATCTGGACGCTGACGCCCGACGGCGAGGCCGCCTTGCAGGCCTATCCCGACCCGGAGCAGTTCAACCGCGCGGTCGGCCAGCTCTACACAAAATGGAAGAGCGCCCAGCCCGACCCGGCCGAGGGCGAAGAAGGCGAGGAAGAGATCGGCGAGGGTTCGGCCACCATCACCCTGGAAGAAGCCGAGGAGAGGGCCTGGACCGAGATCGAGGCGTATCTGGCGGCCATGCCGCCTTACGATTTCAAGGAACTCGTCGGCTCGCTATTGAAGGCGATGGGCTATCACGTCGCCTGGATTGCCCCGCCCGGCAAGGACGGCGGCACCGACATCATCGCCTACAACGACCCGCTCGGCACCCGGCCGCCGCGCATCAAGGTGCAGGTCAAGCGCAACGCCAACTCCCCGCGCATCGATGTGATGGGCCTGCGCAGCTTCATGGCCGTGTTAGGCGAGGGTGATGTGGGCCTGTTCGTGGCCTTGTCCGGCTTCACCAAGGATGCCGACTACGAGGCGCGGCAGTCGCATCGCCGCATCAACCTGATCGATGCGCGCAAGCTGCTGGGGTTGTGGACCGCGCACTACGCCCAGCTCGACGACGTCGCACGCACCCGCATGCCGCTCAAGCCGGTGTGGTTCCTTGCTGGGGACGAGTGAGTGGCGGGCTCTGCCAGGCGACTTGTTTGCATCCAGACCCACGTCAAACTGTGCGTCGGATGCTTGCCTTGGATTGAGTCTTGGTTGAGGGCGCCTAAGGGCAGAGCTCATAACAGCAACAACGGAAAAGGCCCCGCGAAAACGGGGCCTTTTTATACCAGCTGTCGATAGCTACTCGGCGCTTGAGCGAGGGAGTGCCGCACTGACTTCACGGAAAGACAGCAGCGCCGCCTCCAGGTGGTCAATGATCTCAAGTGCCAGCACATCCGGCGGTGGCAGATCATCAAGGTTATCCAGGCTGTCGTCCTTCAACCAGAAGATGTCCAGGCTGGCCTTGTCGCTTTTGGTCAGCGTTTCGTAGTCGAAGTACCTGAAGCGCTCCGATTCCTTGCGCGTATGCCGGTTGGCAGGGTTGTAGCAATCGACGAAATCTTGAAGGTCCTCGCGCTTGAGTTGACGTGTTTTCAAGGTGAAGTGCTTGTTGGTGCGCAGGTCATAGATCCATACGCCCTTGGTGTGAACCTTGCCGTCCTTGGGTTTGTTGTCGAAGAACAGTACGTTCGCCTTGACGCCCTGCGCATAAAAAATGCCCGTTGGAAGACGAAGCAGCGTGTGCACATCGCAGTTCTGCAACAGCTTGCGGCGGATCTTCTCGCCGGCCCCGCCTTCGAACAGGACGTTGTCCGGTAGCACCACAGCGGCCTGTCCCGTTGTCTTGAGCATCGAGACGATGTGCTGCAGGAAATTGAGCTGTTTGTTAGAGGTGGTCTGCCAAAAATCTTGCCGCTCATACGTCAGGGCATCACGATCTTCCTCGCCGTCCTCGTTGGTGATCGTCATGCTGCTCTTCTTGCCGAAGGGCGGATTGGCCAGCACATAATCGACCCGTTTCGAGGGCTCGCCAATCAACGCATCCGAGCGTTCGACGGCAGGAATCCCGTCCAGCTCGCCGATGTTGTGCAGGAACAGATTCATCAGGCACATGCGACGCGTGCCAGCCACGATCTCGTTGCCATGGAAGGTTTCGTGCCGTAGAAATTTCGCCTGGGACGGATTCAGGCGGTTGCCCGGACGTGTCAGCCACTCGTGAACACCAAGGAAGAAGCCGCCCGTTCCACAGGCCGGATCCGCAACGGTCTTCTTGGGCTCGGGCTGCACGCACTCCACCATCGCCTGGATCAGCGGGCGCGGCGTGAAGTACTGGCCGGCGCCGCTCTTGGTGTCTTCGGCGTTCTTCTGCAGCAAGCCTTCGTACAGCTCGCCCTTGACGTCAATGTCCAGGCTCAGCCACTCCTGCGCATCGATCATCTGTACCAAGCGCGCCAGCTTGGCTGGGTCCTGGATCTTGTTCTGCGCCTTGAAGAAAATGGCGCCCAGCATCCCGGGTTCATCGCCTAGCGTGTGCAGCACCTTGATGTAGTGCGCCTCCAGCGGCTCACCGGTCAGTTTCCTCAGGCTGTTCCAGTTGCAGCTACGCGGGATGTGAGTGCCTCGGCTGTGGGGCGGAAGCGAGTATTCGTGGGCGAGTTTCAGGAATAGCAGATAAGTCAGCTGTTCCAGGTAATCGCCATAGCCAACGCCGTCATCGCGCAGCGTGTGACAGAAATTCCAGAGCTTCTGGACCAGGGTATTGCTGTTCATCACTTGGCCTTTCCTTTATTTTTTTTTGCCTGGAAGCAGCTTGGCTGCTTCGGATTCAAGTTGTGCCAAGTCGGCGGCAGCCTCCTGCTCGGCGGCAAGCCGCTCTGTATCGCGTCGGCGGGTATCGAAAGCGGTGAATCGCTCGCCGATGACCGATTCCATCTGGTCGTGGGAAATCTGGCCCGCATTGCTCAGGACAGGGCGCTCGTCGAATGCCAGGAAGCGGTCGGTCTGTGCAATCCAGTCCGCCATGCGGGTTTCCATGCGGCGTAGCGCACGGTCCTCGGCAAAGTCCAGGAACCGCGTCACCAGTCGGTTGAGCTGGTCCAGCTCGTCGGCGTGCAGGTAGTTCTTGGACACCATGGCGTCGGCCTTGCGGATGCGCGGAGTCGGCCAGTTGGTCAGGCCCATGTTCTCCGCCTCGGCATTGGCGCGGCTCACGATCAGGTCGGCGGCCGTCTTGCCGGTGATGACAAAGACCAGCTTGTTCTGGATGGTTGCAAAGAAGGTCTTGGCCATCTGTGCCGTGCCGTCGTAATCGCTGCTGCTTTCCTTGAACAGGTCGCGCAGCTTCTGGTAGAAGCGCTTCTCCGAGCTGCGGATATCGCGGATCCGCGCCAGTAGTTCCTCGAAGTAATCGACCCGCTCGGCATCCTTCAAGCGGGCATCGTTCATGGCGAAGCCTTTCACAAGGTACTCAGCCAGCACCGTGCTGGCCCAGCGTCGGAACTGGGCGCCGCGCGGAGAGCGCACCCGGTAGCCCACCGCCAGGATCATCTCCAGGCGATAGGTCTGAACCGCACGGCTGACCTGGCGCTTGCCCTCTGTTTGAACTGTCAAGGATTCCTTGACAGTTGCCTCGGCGGTCAATTCCCCTTCGTCCAGCACGTTGCGGATATGCAGGCTGATGTTCTGCTTGGTGGTGTCGAACAGCTCGGCAATCTGGGCCTGATTCAGCCACACGGTGCCGTCTACTGCCCGTAGCTGGATATCAGCCTGGCCGTCCTCTGTGCGGTACAGGATCAGTTCGCCCTGGCTGTCACTCATATGCGCTCCTTGGTCTTTCGCGTAGTTTTGCCTGCGCGTTTCGCATCGGCTGCGACGCGCTCGGCGCGGATGCGTTCCAGCAGCATGCTAGCGGGCTCATCGTTCGGGTCCTGGGGAACGAGCTGGCCGGCGAAGGCGGCTTTGAGGATGTTTTTGCGTTGTGCGTTGGACTGCATGAGTGACTGCTTTATTGCCAGCTCTTGTCGATAGACTAATTCCAATGCGGTGGTGATCGCACCGACCATCGCAGCTTGTTCACTCCTTGGAGGTAACGGCACAGGAATAGCTGAAAATTTTCCTGCACTCAGGTGATTAATTCCCACGCCGCCAGATAGTTTTTGAAAAATTCCTAGTTTTTGCCACGCCTGAAAAATGCAGAATGCATAGTCAGGACTAACAGCTCGGGGAGTGAATCGAATGACTGTATTCTGGAAGCAGAAGACTCCAGTCACGTTTGGCCAAATTACAGGCCGCCCAACGTGATGTGGGCTTCCTGATGCCTCAGTCAAAAGAACATCGCCCGCATTGAGCTTGAATGTCAAAATCTCATCTGCGCTAAAATCCATTTCCAGCACATCATTGAAATCGACACCTTGCTCTGTAATGTTTGCTGCACGGATGTACTTGACGGGGCACAGTCCGCTCATCTTATCCGGTGAGCGTTGACGCCCGAGCTGGACTTCGCCTAACTGCTCAACAGAAGCCCACACCCAGCCCTCCGGGAGGATGGGCAAACCGGAAGTTTCAGGCGTAATAGGTGCGGGATACTTGGACTGCCAGGCTTTCGGCGGAACCTTGCTCTGCTCAGCGAACTTGGCGAGTTGCTTGGCTTCCCAGCGGGCGCGGCGCTCGGTGAGGATGCGCTGCAGAAGCTCGGCACCTGTCTCCTGCTGTTCACCGATTTGCGCGCGGGCAGTACGCCAGTCAGCGGTAAGGGTGCCTTCCACGGCAGCCTTCAGCAGCGATTGATGGTACCGTACCAGCTTGCGCTGCGCCGCCTTCAACTCGGCCACGCCGGCATCGAGGTCGGACAGCAGCTCTTCGAGCTTTTCAACGATGCGATCCTTCTCGGACTTCGGTGGAATAGGTATTTGGATCAGGCTAATGCGCTGTTGCCCAATATTGCGCATAGAGTCCTGATTTCCTGAGGACAGTAATTCAATTTGAGTTCGTCCAGAATGACTTCGCAGGAAATGCAGAACCCATCGCTTGTAGTGTTCGTCAGCGAAATGCAATCGTAAAATCTTGTCGCTAAGCATGATTCGCTGGCTGGCCTGCTCTGCAATAACGCATGCGCCAACCAGTTCAATGGTGTTAGCGCGTGAGAAGAGGAAGTCTCCTTTTTGGATAAATAGTGTGGAGTTGATTCGGGACTGCTCGGTACAGGTTTTGCTCTCTGCTTCTTGGTATTCGCCCCAAGTGACAGCGCTGACTTTAACTACACCAACCTCCGTACTAGCAGGAGGGCGCTCTTCACACTTAAAGCTCTTCCCGGCTTCGATACGTGACAGAAGGTCATCCAAGAAAGCAATTGCCCAATTGGCGGGCAGACAGGTCTCTTTCAAGCCACCAACTCCTCATTCATTTCATCAAGCAATCCATCGAGCTGCTCACCAAACACATTCCACGCCTTCTGCAGACCACCTTTGCCAGCCAGTTGCGCGTAGTCGAAATCCTCGCGGCTGATCGCACAGCTGGACGCGATGTGGTCCTTGATCAAGCGCAGCCACTCGGTCTGCTCTGCCGTGAACGACGTGGTGCGGCGCGCATTGTGCCGGAAAATCCATGTCTGGAAGCGCTTGTCCACGCTATCGGCGTAGGGGCGCAGTTCATCGTCCAGTCCCAATGCAAAGCGCACCAGTGAAACAAGATCCGTCAGTTGGCGGCGTGTATTGGCGCCCGTCACCTTGCTGGCCTGCACGCGGGCGTACGCCGACCACAACCGATCGGTGGTCAGCATCAGCGGCGGGCGCCCCATCGCTTCGTGCAGTTCCTCGATCATGGCGAAAGTGAGTGGCCGGCGCTGGTAGGGCTGGGCGTAGAAGAAGCCCAGCGCGGCGATCTCATCCTTGTGCTGTTGCAGGTAGTCCTGGAAGGCCTGGACGGTCGTCTTTGCCTGGGCTTCGGCCTGTTTGCTGTAGCCGCTAAAGGTGATCTCATCCAGGTTGATATGGTCGATCAGCTGTTCGCGCTCACGGCGCGCCGACTCAATCTCATCGCGCAGCGCTGGATCGTCGAAGGGGCGACAGGCGACGGCGATGCGTTTGGTGCGAGCGGCGTCCAGTTCTTCGGGAGTGATCGTCTCTGCGCTGCGGGTGATGCCCGCTGCCTGTGCCGCATCCAGCGCGTCGGCCAGGACCAGGTCCGGGTTTGCCGCGCTCACCAGCCCACGGGCCAGCTCGGACAGACTGGCACCCTTGGCGGTCTGCCTGATGCGGGCCAGCGCCTTGTCATCCAACTGCTTGTTCAGGCGTATGAGCCGATTGCCAAGGCTAAGCACGGTGTCCTCGTCCTGCCAGCCAACGGCGATGCTCTTGAGCAGCTGGTCCAGGCTGACGCCGGGCTTCTTCTCCAGCGGGCGGGTTTCGGTCTTGAGGGACTTCTCCACGCCCACCGCGTCTATCAGGACAAAGCGGGTCTTGGCGCTGTCCACGCTGTTGCTGACTTTCTTGAGCGATTCCATGTCCAGGCTGCGGACACCGCGCCCTTTCATCTGCTCGTAGTAGCCCTTGCTGCGTACATCGCGCATGAACAACAGGACTTCCAATGGCTTCACATCGGTACCGGTGGCGATCATGTCCACGGTGACGGCGATGCGCGGGTGGTAGTCGTTGCGGAAATTGGACAGGACAGTGTCGGGATCTTCATCGGCTTTGTAGGTCACCTTTTTGCAGAAGGCGTTGCCCTGGCCGTAGACCTCCCGGACAGCCTTGATGATGTCGTCGGCGTGGCTGTCGGTCTTGGCAAAGATCAGCGTCTTGGGGACTTCCTTGCGGTTGGGGAAGATGCTGGTCTCTACGGCGGATTTCATCGCCTGGACGACCTTGCGAATCTGACTGGTGTTGACCACCGAGCGGTCGAGCTCCTTGCCGGTGTAGGCCACGTCTTCATCGGTTTCGGCCCAGCGTTTCTTGCGGGTTTCGCGATGGCGGTGGTCCACCCACTGTTTGGCTTTGAGCTCGGCGCCGGCCTTGGTGATCTTGGTGTCGATCTCGTAGACGTCGTAACCGACGTTGACACCGTCCACGACGGACTGCTCGTAGCTGTACTCGGCCACGATGTTTTCGTTGAAAAACCCGAAGGTGCGCTTGTCCGGGGTGGCCGTCAGGCCGATCAGGAAGGCATCGTAGTAATCCAGCATCTGCTTCCACAGGTTGTAGATGCTGCGATGGCATTCGTCGATGACAATGAAGTCGAAGGTCTCGATGGGGACGGCAGCGTTGTACGCGACCGGCCTGGGCTGTTTGATCGCCGAGGGCAGTTCAGCCATCGAGACGTCCTCAGCCGATTCGTCGATTGGTTGTCCGGACAGGATGGAATACATGCGCTGGATGGTGCTGATGCACACCTGGGCATGGGGGTCGATCTGGCTGCTCGTCAGGCGCTGGACGTTGTACAGCTCGGTGAACTTGCGGCCGTCATCGGGCGGCGTATAGGCCATGAATTCCTGATGTGCCTGTTTGCCCAGATTGCGCGTGTCCACCAGGAACAGGATACGCCTGGCCCCGCCGAACTTGAGCAGGCGGTAGACCGAGGTGATGGCGGTGAAGGTCTTGCCTGCGCCGGTTGCCATGTGGACCAGTGCGCGCGGCCTGTTCTGGGCCAAGGAGCGCTCCAGCCCCGTGACCGCGCTGACTTGGCAGTCGCGAAGGTTTTCCTCGGGCAAGGCCGGCATGCGCTCGGCGAGCCGGTGGCGCAGGGTGTCGGCTTCGGCTGCCCAATCGGCGAGGGTCTGGGGCTGGAAGAAGTGGAACAGCTCGCGCGCACGGGGATGGGGATCGCGTCCGTCCGTGAAGTGAATGATCTGGCCGGTGCTTTCGTACAGGAAGCGCAGAGGCTCTTTGCTCTTGCGCCATTTCAGGGTGGCATTGGCATAGCGCTCGGTCTGGGCTTCATGCATGGTGAGGTTTTCACCAGCCTCATCACGTTTGGCTTCGATGACGCCGACCGACTCGCGGTCAACAAACAGGACGTAGTCGGCCGGGCCGCTATCGGTGGGGTACTCGCGGACCGCGACGCCTCTGCCAGCCCCAAGGTTGACCTGCTTGGCGTCCTGAACCAGCCAGCCCGCCGCTTCCAGCTTGCTGTCGATGAGCTGCCTTGCCTTGATTTCTGGCGTCATGCCGTTCCCCCGATTGGCCAAGTCTTTGGTAAAGGGGATTGTATGGGCTGGATGGCGTAGGCGGGTGCGTGTAGATCTAGATCGGAGGCATGGGTTTTCATGGATGCGGGGCTTGCACGTCTTCCGTTTTGCTCCTGGGTTCTTGGCCTTTTCATTCACGGTCTTGATGCCATGTGTACTGAGGCAACGAGCCAGGATGTGCTGCCTGGCAGCGGATCGCTGCCGCCTTGGATAAGCGTCGCGCCAGCTCTAACTTGCGCTGACTTCCTGTGAGAGTCGAACTCGCCCCAGCCTCTTGACGCGCCACTCGGCCAGTAGCAAAATTACTAAACGGAGCCTAGAAACTCCTCGTATAGCGGTACCCACCTCCGACAAACTGGTGGGTTTTTTGTGCCTGCGTGCTTCGCAGGTGCAACCGACGCGAAGTTCTGCGTCGGGAGGGCGGTGAATACAACACCCGAAAGGGGAATAAACCCGCCGGCTATACGCGGTTTCTAGCCTCCCGACTTCCCGTCCGCCATGGCGGCGGACGGCCACTTCATGGAAGGAGAGGCGACGATGTCGGAGTACAGAACGGACGATCTTGAAATGCCGGGCTATTTCCTGCCCGAAGATAGCCAGTTCCGGCTGGTGCGGCTGGCCGAGTTCATCAAGTTCCTCGCACTACTGGCAGAGCCACGCAGCGTGGCTGAAGAGCGCGAGGCCGCCCCGAAGGTGCGTGCGGGCGAGCTGGCGGTGTGCATGGAACTGCTCGCGGAGCAGTTGGACATGGTGCTGCGCGAGGTGTCGTGGCCGGCGCAGCGTCAGTCCCCGTATCAGGCGCAGGGCCATGGCGCCGATTGGGAGGCGCCATGAACCGGTCTTCGATTGCGTCGCCTTAGACGTTGCGGATTTGCCTCGGCATGGAGTGGTTGCGGGCGTCTTGGCGGATGGCATCGCTGCCCGGTGTGCAGACGCGTTGCAGGTCCTGCGCCGTCCGCTCGCGGTAACACAGCGCCGCAATACGCTCGCGCGGCAACATGCAGTTGCCGATGCCCGGTTGCAGCCTGCGGGAGAAACCTGGCACCGGTACGCCCATCAGTTCGCCGAAGGTGCGGAAGGCGGAGTTGCTGTTGATGGTGGCGCCGAGCAGCTTGAAGCCGTAGTTGGGGTAGTCCAGGTCCTGGGCGTTGAGTTCGGGCATGGCACGCAGCGCCGCGTGCCAGCGCGCCAGGATTTCGTGCTTGTCGCCGCTGGCGGCGGCGCGCGCCGGCTGGCCATCGCTCAGGTAGCTGGTGCGGTCGGGCTGGGCGCCGATGGCGTTGGCGTAATCGGCGTCGTGCGGGTAGTGCCAGGCGCGCAGCGCGTGCCTGCGCGCGTCGGTGCCGATCGGGATCGGCGTGCCGGTGTGCCGGTCGGTGGCCAGGCCGTGCAGTTCGGCCAGGGCGTTGCCGCGCTCGTCGCGCAGCACCCAGTAGGCGTGGCCGGCGATGCCGGCAATGCAGAGCAAGCGTGCTTCGATCGAATGGTGGCGCATGGGGCTCTTCTTTCCGTCTTCTCGAGACTAGCGCGGTGGGGTGGCGATGCAACTGCCCAGCGCGGTCTTGAGGTCCTGCATCGCCTGCGCCACGCCCAGGTCGGCGAAGTAGGCGCCTGCACCCTTGAGGGCGATCTTGGCTTGGCCGACGCCTTGCGCGCGCTCGATGCGTATGCGGAAGCCGCTGCGGTTGGCGTCTTCGAAGTTGCCCGATTCCAGCACGCCGTTGGCGGCGTCCTTGCGCGTGACCTTGGGCCAGGAACTGCTGGTCTCGGACAAGTGGGCGATGCTGGTCTCGGCGCAGTCGAACAGGCGCTGGGTCGGCTGGTCGGCGGGGAGGGCCAGGACGTCGGAAGCCATCGGGGTCTTGGGGGCGGCTTCGGCCATGCTGCATGCGCCTGCGGCAAATAAGATCCCTGCAATCTGCACGGTGATGCGCCACGGCTTCATGTGCTTCTCCTGGGATGTCCTGCGCGTGGCGCTGCGGTGGCGCGGCGTGAGGCGAGACGCCCAATGTAATTGGGTGGACCACGCCTGTCGATCCGGTCCGGGGGCAGCGCTGGCGCAGGCTTCTATCGCCTACCGCGATCGTTCATTCACCGCTGCCGTTGGTCACCAACCGCAGAAACACCTCATGCTGGTACCGGCTCATGCGCAGTTGCTGGCCGTTGTCCATGGTGACCACGTGGTGGCCGTTGAACCAGGGGTGGATGGCCTTGACCCGGCGCACGTTGATGATCGCCGAGCGGTGCACGCGGGCGAAGTGGCGCGGGTCCAGGCGCGCGCCGAGGGCGGCCATGGTCTCGCGCAGTTCGTGCACGGCGCCGGCCACGTGGAGTTGCACGGTGTTGCGGTTGGCCTTGATCCAGACGATGTCGTCCACGGCGACGAACACCACGTGTTCGTCCACGCGCACGGCGATGCGCTGCAGGTAGGCGTCGCGCTGGCGCAATGCGTCCAGCGCCTGAAGCAGGTGCGCCGGGTTGTTGCCGGCGCCGCCCAGCCGCGCCTTGGCGCGTTGCAGGGTGGCGGCGAAGCGCTCGCGGCTGAAGGGCTTGATCAGGTAGTCCAGCGCGTTGGCTTCGAAGGCGCGCACGGCGTACTGCTCGTAGGCGGTGACGAACACGGTGGCGGGCATGCGTTCGGCGCCGATCTGCGCGACCACGTCCATGCCGGTCATTTCCGGCATCTGGATGTCCAGGAATACCAGGTCTGGCGAGTGTTCGCGGATCGCGGCCACCGCGGCGGCGCCGTCGCCGCATTCGCCGAGCAGGGCGATGTCGGCGTGCTCGCGCAGCAGGCGCACGATGGCGTGGCGGGCGATCGGTTCGTCATCGATGACCAGTGCGGCGATGCTCATGCGGGCACGTGCTCCGGCGCGCCTTCGGCGTCTTCCAGTTCGCGGAACGGCATGCGGATGCGGCACGCCACGCCTTGCGGCCAGAGCATGTCCAGGCGGATCTCGGCGGCGTCGCCATACAGTTCCTGCAGCCGCAGCCGGGTGTTGGACAGGCCGATGCCGTGGCCGGCGTTACCGCTGCCGTCGCCCAGGGTGCTGTTGCGGTTGCGCACTTCAATGCGCAGCTGGCCGTCTTCGCGCCGGCTCTCGATCTCCACGCAGTCGGCGCCGGCGTGGCGGCCGATGCCGTGCTGGATGGCGTTCTCCACGATCGGCTGCAGCAGCAGGCTCGGCACGGCGCAGTCCAGGGTGGCCGGGTCGATGTACAGGCGCGTGGTCAGGCGGTCGCCGAAGCGCTTGCGCTGGATGCCCAGGTACAGGTCGAGCAGGGTGAGTTCGTGGCGCAGGGTGATTTCCTGGCCGTCGAATTCTTCCAGCAGGGCGCGCAGCAGTTCGCTCAGGCGAAGCAGCATGTCCTCGGCCGAGGCGACGTCGTCGTCGAGCAGGGTCACGATGGCGTGCAGGGTGTTGAACAGGAAATGCGGTTGCAGTTGGGTCTTCAGCGCCTGCAGCCGCGATTGCGCCAGTTCCGTGGCCAGGCGGCTGGCTTCCAGTTCGCGGCGGTCGCTCTCGCTGCGGTAGTGCAGCGCCTGCTGGATCGCCAGCAGGCCCCAGTAGGTCAGCAGGCCGATCGCGAAGTGCTTGCCGATGAACTGTCCGAGCTGGTCGAAGAACGCGCCTGGCGAGACGACTGCGCCGATGAACATCGCCAGCGTGGTGACGCCGATGCTGGCTAGCAGCTGCCGTCCCAGCGAACGCAGCTGTAGCGGCGTGGGGATCGGGTAGCGCTCGCCCAGGCGGAACACCAGCGGTGCCAGCGCGGCCCAGGTGTACCACTGGATCATCGACCAGCGCAGGTAGTCGCCGAGCTGCCAGCTTTGGCCGTTGTTGACGGAGTCGTACAGACAGCCCTGCACGGCGAACGCCACCACAACGGCTGTCCACAGGCTCAGGTATCGGGTCAGGCCGATTTCCGTGGAACCCAGGCGGATCTTCATCGGGCGATGCTCGAACGGGATGCGCCGATCCTAAGCGCGGTGGTGCGCGCTGAGAAGCGCGGCGACCAATGGCGACGATTGGTCACGCCGCTACGACGATTCGTCCCGGATCGCTGGGCGCAGGGCGGGGTGGGCGCGCCAGATGTGCGCACCGCTGCCGTTGCGCGATGCGCCGGGCGGTATCCCTTCCTGCCAGAGATCCCCGACATGTCTCCATTGCCCACTGCCTGCCTTGCCATCGCGCTGCTCGCCGCCACGGCCACCGCCCATGCGCAGGACGCGAGCCGCACGCACTACGTCATGCTGGTCAACCGCGCGCACGACAGCGTGACCAAGCTGTCGGTCGCCGACCCCGGTAGCGGTGCATTTCGGGACGTGGCAGTGGATCGGCTGCGTGGCGGCGGCGACTCGGCCACCGTCGGCATCCATGGCGCCGGCTGCCGCTACGACATGCGTTTCGCGTTCGACGATGGCCGCACCCTGGTCTACCAGGATCTGGACGTGTGCCATTACGGCCTGGTGCGGATCCGGCCGCTGCCGCGCAAGGGAGTGGACGCCGCAACGCAATTCACGGTGTCGATGGCCCGCTAGGGGGCATGCATGAGTGTGCTGTGGCGGCTGCCGCTTTGGGGGATTGCGCGGTAGCGGCTCGGGATGGCTAAAAGCTATTCGAATAGCCGGTGTCCCATCCCACATGCTCCCGAGCAGGCAGGGCATCCCCGCATCAGGCTGAGAGCCGATGGACATGTTCAGGCGCTCTTGCATGCTGCTGCAGCGAGGCAGCAGCATGCCGTCGTCGCGATCGGCTAGCGCCGCGCGCGCCGCCATGCGATCAGCGCGGCGACCGCCGCCACGGCGGCAATCGTGCCGACGGCGGCTACCCTGGTCGCCAATTGCGTGCGCTGCGCGCGCCGGCGCAGGTCGCTGTCGGTGCCGCCTGCGGACAGCGGCGACTGGAACACCTCGCTGCGGGTGCCCGGTGCGCCGCGTGCGCGGAGCGCTTTGGCTGGCGCCTTGGCGCCGCTGTCTGGGGCGTCTGCGTGGGCGCCATTGGCGCTGTGGAGGGGCGTGGCGGCTGCTGTGGTCATGCTTTCCGTCGTCCTGCGCGCTGCGGTCATGCGTGCGTCTCGCCTGTGCTGTGATGTAGGTACATTTTGCATGCTCCCAAGCGCAACGTTAACGCAGCGCGGGCGAAAAGTAAGAATTCCCCATCGCGGGCTGCGACATTGCGCCGCGTCGCAGCCGCTGATCCGTTCAGATGCCGGGATGGCGTCTTCTTTGCCGCTCCCCATCTTGTGCCCATGGACCTGTTCGCCCAGCCCGACGACGCGCCGCATTGCCTGGTGGCCGATGCCGAGGGCGGTATCCGCTATTGGCCACGCCTGCTCGATCCGGAGCTGGCGCAGGCCTGGTTCGCCGCCTTGCGCGATGGCGCGCAGTGGCAGCAGCTGCGCCGGCCGATGTACGACCGCGTGGTGGACGTGGCCGCGGCTGGTGGCGGCGTACGGCCTGCAGGCGCTGCCCGAGGCGCTGCCGTTGCGCGCGCTGCACGCCGCGGTGCAGGTGCAGGTGCGGGTGCCGGCGCCGTACACCGATGTGGGCCTGAATCTGTACCGCGACGGCCGCGACAGCGTGGCGATGCATCACGACACGCTGCATACGCTGCTGGCGCCGCATCCGATCGCGCTGGTGTCGCTGGGCGCGCCGCGGCGCATGAACCTGCGCGCCAAGGCCGGCGCGCGCAGGAGCATCGGTGTGGAACTGGCGCCGGGCAGGCTGCTGGCGATGCGCCATGCCTCGCAACTCACCCACGCGCACGGCATCCCCAAGACCGCCAGGCCGGTGGCGCCGCGGATGAGCGTGGTGTTCCGGGTGCGGCCGCCGCCGGTCTGAACCGTTTGCGCCGCGACGGCGTGCGGATTCCGCAATAATGCGGGTCTGCCCCGTCAGGAAGACCGCATGACCGCTCTCACCGAACGCTATGCACGTGCCGTGGACTATGCGCGCATCGCCCACGCCGGCCAGTTCCGCAAGGGCGGCACGGTGCCGTATTTCAGCCATGTGCTGGGGGTCTCGACGCTGGTGCTGGAAGCCGGCGGCAATGAAGACCAGGCGATCGCGGCGTTGCTGCACGACGTGGTCGAGGACTGCGGCGCCGGCCACGAGGCGGTGATCCGCGCGCAGTTCGGCGATGCGGTGGCGGCGATCGTGATGGGCTGTACCGACGCCAGCGCCGAGCGCAAGGCGGCGCAGGAGGACGTGCCGGCCAGGCGCCGTGCCTGGCGCATCCGCAAGCAGGCGTATCTGGCGCATCTGCGCCAGGCGCCGGATGTAGTGCTGTTGGTATCGGCCTGCGACAAGCTTTACAACGCGCGCAGTATCGTTGCGGATCTGGAAGATCCCGCGGTGGGTATGCAGGTGTTCGAGCGTTTCACTGCCGGCCGCGAGGGGACGTTGTGGTACTACGGCGCGCTGCATGCGGTGTTCGCCGAGCGCGGCGTGGCGGTGCTGCGGCCGTTAGCGGCGGCGGTGGCGCGGATGCATGCGTTGGCGGGGGAGGCGTTTGCTGCGGCCGATGCCGGCGCGCTTGTGGCGCCTTCGTTGGCGTAGTCGCCTGGCGCCTACAGGCGCGGTCTCCGACGCTGACAGGCGCAGCGTTGTGCGCTTAGATCTAGCGAGTCGCTTTCGCGCCGGACCCTCACCCCAACCTCTCTCCCGAGGGGAGAGGGGCTTCAGGCGGCTGCCGTTTCTTTCGTGTCGAACGGCCCCAGGTAGTCGAGTTTGCCCACCGCCACGCCTTGCTGGCGCAGGATCGCGTGCGCGGTGGCGACATGGAAGAAGAAGTTGGGCAGGGCGAAGGTCAGCAGGTAGTCGCTGCCGATGAAGTCGGCCTTCAATTTGCCGGCGCTCAGCGACACCGCGCGGTCCTGCGCACCGTCCAGGGCGGAAGCATCCACGCTGTGCAGGAAGCGCTGGGTGGCGGCGATGCGCTCGCGCAGCTGCGCCAGGGTGGTTTCGTCGTCCGCCATCTTCGGCGGCACGATGTCGCTGAGGCGGCCGATGGTGTTCTTGGCGGTGTCCGAGGCGCGCTGGATCTGCGCGGCGAAGCCGAACATGTCCGGTGCCAGGCGCGCGTCGACCAGCGTCTGCGGATCCAGGCCCTTGTCCTGCGCATGGCGCTCGGCCAGGTCGACGTAACGTTGCAGCACGCCCAGGCCACGCAGCAATACCGGGACGCTGAGGCGGTACATTGAGACGGACATGAGCGGTTCCTTGAGAAAGAAGGGGGGCCGGGTAGGCATCGGCATGGGCGCAACAACAACTGGATGGGGCGTTGCGGGTGCGAACACAAGAGCGCTGCTGCCATGGTCGCGGCGCGCGTCATCCCTGCGTGTACTGGGAGGTGTGTGTGGCGACAGAAAAGCGGCCGCGTCCGTTGGTTTGCACGAGGCTGCGCCCGTACCCTCACCCCGGTCCTCTCCCGGTGGGAAGAGGAGAGGTGTGTGCCTCCCTGAATGGGTGATTGCCGGCAGCGCGCACGCATCGCATGCTGTGCGTATTGTCGCCCGCTACCCACAAGGATGCCGATGAGCCTGGCCGATACACGTCGCCATCAGATGTTCCCGGTGCTCGCGCCGGCGCAGGTGGAGACCGCGCGCCGTTTCGCCAGCGGCGCGCCGCGCACGTTCGCACCAGGCGAAGAGGTCTTTGCCGTCGGCGACCATCCGGCGCCGGTGTGGCTGGTACTGCAGGGCACGATCGCGGTGGTGCGGCGCGACGGGCTGGGCCACGAGAAGCCGGTCACCGAGCACACCACCGGGCAGTTCACCGGCGAGGTCAGCCAGCTGGCCGGTCGCGCCTCGCTGGCTGGTGGCCGCGCCGGGGCGCAGGGTTGCGTGGCGGTGCCGTTCGACGCGGCGCATCTGCGCTCGCTGATGATCAGTTCTGCCGACGTCGGGGAGATCGTAATGCGCGCGTTGATCCTGCGCCGGGTCGGGCTGATCGAAGGCGATACCGCCGGCTCGGTGCTGATCGGCGAGCCGGGCGAGGCGCGCTTGACCCGCTTGCAGGGCTTCCTGACCCGCAACGGCTATCCCAACACCTTCCTGGATGCGGCCAACGACGACGAGGGCCGCGCGCTCGTCGAGCGCCTGGGCATCCATCACGACGAATTGCCGCTGATGGTCTGCCCCAGCGGCACCGTGCTGCGCCGTCCCAGCGAGGCCGAGGCCGCGCATTGCCTGGGCATGACCCCGGAGCTGGATCCCGACAAGCGCTACGACGTGGCCATCGTCGGCGCCGGCCCGGCCGGGCTGGCGACCGCGGTGTATGCCGCGTCCGAAGGGTTGTCGGTGCTGGTGCTGGACCAGCGCGCGATCGGCGGCCAGGCCGGCGCGTCGGCGCGGATCGAGAATTATCTGGGCTTTCCCACTGGCATCTCCGGCCAGGCATTGGCCGGGCGCGCCTACAACCAGGCGCTGAAGTTCGGCGCCGAGCTGGCGTTGCCGCTGGAAGTGGCGCAGCTGCATTGCGATGCGACTAACGCCGAGGACTGCAGCGCCGCGCCGCTGCAGTTGCAGATGCGCGACGGCCTGCGCGTGCAGGCGCGCAGCGTGGTGATCGCGTCGGGCGCGCGCTACCGGCGTCCGGACATCGCCAATCTGGCTGCGTTCGAAGGCAACGGTGTGTCCTACTGGGCTTCACCAGTGGAGGCGCGGCTGTGCGAGGGCGAGGAGGTCGCCTTGGTCGGCGGCGGCAATTCCGCGGGCCAGGCGGTGGTGTTCCTTGCGCCGAAGGTGAAGCGCCTGCACCTGATCGTGCGCGGCGCCGGGCTGGAGGCGTCGATGTCGCACTATCTGATCGAGCGCATCGCCGCGTTGCCGAACGTGGAGCTGCATACCGGCACCGAAGTGGTGTCGCTGCAGGGCGATGCCGCGCAGCGGCTGGCGAGCGCGGAGTTTCGCGATCGCGCCAGCGGCGCCACGCATCGCTGCAACTTGCACCATGTGTTCCTGTTCGTCGGCGCCGATCCCAACAGCGCCTGGGTGGATGGCTGCGTGCAGCTGGACCACGCCGGCTTCGTCGTCACCGGCGCCGAACCCGGGGCGGGTCAGGTGCCGGCACTGCCGTTGGAGACCGACCGGCCGGGCGTGTTCGCGATCGGCGACGTGCGCGCCGGTTCGGTCAAGCGCGTGGCCGCGGCGGTCGGCGAGGGCGCGGCGGTGGTCGCGCAGATCCACCAGTTCCTGGCGCGGCGCAGTGCCGTGCCTGCCATTGTCGAGAGAGCCGCCCCATGACCGGGCCGTGTTCGCATCTTTCCACGATCGTCGAAGTCACGCCGAGCGCGCGCGGCTGCGAGGAATGCCTGAAGATCGGCAGCCGCTGGGTGCACCTGCGCCTGTGCCGCAGCTGCGGCCATGTCGGCTGTTGCGACGATTCGCCTAACCGCCACGCCACCAAGCATTTCCACCAGACCGCGCACCCGATCATCGAAGGCTACGACCCGCCCGAAGGCTGGGGCTGGTGCTACGTGGACGAGACCGAAGTGGAGCTGCCGGACCAGACGCCGCAGCTGGGGCCGATTCCGCGTTATGTGTAGCGGAAGGGGACAGCGTCGGGACTGAAGTCTCTCCCACAGTGCATCCGGTCGGTCTGCCGCAAGTTTTCTGTAGGAGGGGCTTTAGCCGCGACCGGGATGTATCGATCTCCACGCTGCCTGTCGCGGCTGAAGCCGCTCCTACAGGGAGTATTGGTTGGGGCCTGTCGGCTCTTGTAGGAGCGGCTTCAGCCACGACAGGCGAAGCGGTGGACCTCTGATAGCTTCGGACAGCGCCGAAACTGAATTTCCTTCTGCAAGAGTACATGTCGATGGACAGGTGTGCGTGGTCGCGAAGGCGACGCCGCGCCCATCGCGCCATCCCATACACGGCCACCTCCGCCCGACCCCGCTAAGCTTGCGCAAGCTCTTGCCAATTTTTCAGCCAATGCCCAAGCCGCCCATTTCCCCCGACTCCGGTTTCGTCCGCGTCCGCGGCGCGCGCGAACACAATCTCAAGGACGTGGACGTGGAACTGCCGCGCGATGCGCTGGTGGTGTTCACCGGCGTGTCCGGCTCCGGCAAGTCCTCGCTGGCGTTCGGCACGCTGTTCGCCGAGGCGCAGCGCCGCTATCTGGATTCGATCTCGCCCTACGCGCGGCGCCTGATCGACCAGGCCGGCGTGCCGGATGTGGACTCCATCGAAGGCCTGCCGCCGGCGGTGGCGCTGCAGCAGCAGCGCGGCGCGCCGAGCACGCGTTCGTCGGTGGGCAGCGTCACCACCATCTCCAATTCGCTGCGCATGCTGTACTCGCGCGCCGGCGACTACCCGCCGGGGCAGGTCATCATCTATGCCGATGGCTTCTCGCCGAGCACGCCGGCCGGCGCCTGTCCCACCTGCCATGGCCTGGGCCGCATCTACGACGCCACCGAGGCGTCGATGGTGCCGGACCGCACGCGGAGCATCCGCGAGCGCGCGGTCGCCGCGTGGCCGCCGGCCTGGCATGGGCAGAACCTGCGCGACATCCTCACCACGCTCGGTCACGACGTCGATGTGCCGTGGGCCAAGCTGCCGAAGAAGACCCGCGACTGGATCCTGTACACCGACGAGCAGCCGACGGTGCCGGTGTATCCGGGCTTCACCCTCGCCGAGACCCAGCGCGCGCTGCGGCGCAAGCAGGAACCGGCCTACATGGGCACCTTCAGCAGCGCGCGCCGCTACGTGCTGCATACCTTCGCCAGCACGCAGAGCGCGCTGATCAAGAAGCGCGTGGCGCAGTATCTGCTGAGCACGCCGTGCCCGACCTGCGACGGCAAGCGCCTGCGCCGCGAGGCGCTGTCGGTGACCTTCGCCGGACTCGACATCGGCGCGTTATCGCAGCGTCCGCTCACGCAGGTGGCCGAGTTGCTGCGCCCGGCCGCGGACGGCCGCATGCGCGACGCCAAACGCCATCCCGAGCAGGCCATCGCCGCGCAGCGTATCGCCCAGGATCTGTTGGCGCGGATCCAGATCCTGCAGGAGCTGGGCCTGGGCTATCTCACGCTGGAACGCAGCACGCCGACGTTGTCGCCCGGCGAACTGCAGCGGCTGCGCCTGGCAACGCAGATCCGCTCGCAGCTGTTCGGCGTGGTCTACGTGATGGACGAGCCGTCCGCCGGCCTGCATCCGGCCGATGCGCAGGCGCTGCTGGCCGCGCTGGACCAGCTCAAGGCCGCGGGCAATTCGCTGTTCGTGGTCGAACACGAGATCGATGTGATCCGCCATGCCGACTGGATCGTCGATGTCGGTCCCGGCGCGGGCGAGCAGGGCGGGCAGGTGCTGTACAGCGGACCGCCGGCGGGGCTGGCGCAGGTTGCGGCCTCGTCCACGCGCCGCTACCTGTTCGCCGCGCAGGCGCCGATCGCGCATGCGCCGCGCGCGCCGGGCGCGTGGCTGCAGCTGCGCGGGATCAGCCGCAACAACGTCGCCGCGCTGGACGTGGACATCCCGCTGGGCGTGTTCACCACGGTCACCGGCGTGTCCGGTTCCGGGAAATCGTCGCTGGTCAGCCAGGCGTTGGTGGAGTTGCTCGGCGCGCATCTTGGTCAGGAGCATGCCGATCCGGAAGAAGGCGTGGATCCGCTGGAGCGCAGCACGCAAGCGGCGACCGACGGACGCATCGCCGATGGCCTGCAGCACGTGCGGCGCCTGGTGCAGGTGGACCAGAAGCCGATCGGCCGCACCCCGCGCTCCAACCTGGCCACCTATACCGGGTTATTCGACCATGTGCGCAAGCGTTTCGCCGCGACCCCCGCGGCGCGCAAGCGCAAGTACGACGCCGGCCGTTTCTCGTTCAACGTCGCCAAGGGCCGCTGCGAGACCTGCGAAGGCGAGGGCGCGCTGTTCGTGGAACTGCTGTTCATGCCCAGCGTGTACGCGCCATGCCCCACCTGCCACGGCGCGCGCTACAACGCCAAGACGCTGGAGATCGAACTGCGCGGGCATAGCATCGCGCAGGTGTTGCGCATGACCGTGGCGCAGGCGACGGCGTTCTTCGCCGACGACGCGGCGATCGCACGGCCGTTGCAGGTACTGGGCGAGGTGGGCTTGGGCTATCTGCGGCTGGGCCAGCCGGCCACCGAACTGTCCGGCGGCGAGGCGCAGCGCATCAAGCTGGCCACCGAGCTGCAACGCGCGCAGCGCCGCGACACCGTCTACGTGCTCGACGAGCCGACCACGGGCCTGCATCCGGCCGACGTGGACACGCTGCTGCGCCAGCTGCACGGGCTGGTGGAGGCGGGCAATACCGTGGTGGCGGTCGAGCACGACATGCGCGTGGCCGCGGCCAGCGACTGGATCATCGACATGGGGCCGGGCGCCGGCGACGCAGGCGGCAAGGTCGTCGTCGCCGGCGTGCCGCAGGCGGTGGCGCGGCATGCGGGCAGTCGGACTGCGCCATTTCTCGCTGAGGCGATGCAAGGCTAGCGCGCCGTCTCTCTCATCTGTTGCAGGCAGTGAACCTTGTGGTGTGTCTGCTGCGGATGGCTCGCGCAAGTGCATCGCATCGCCAACGCAGCTTCCGCCGACATGCACAACCGGTGCTGTTCGGGCGGCATGCGGAGGAAGTCGCACTGCGCCGTTCTTGGCGCAGGCGCTGCAGTGATAGCGCGTTGTCCCCTGTAGGAGCGGCTTCAGCCGCGACGGGCTTTACTGATGGTGCCTGTCGCGGCTGAAGCCGCTCCTACAAGGTGCAAGGGCGGACGCAGGCAGTGCCGCCGCTACAACTCGGTGTATTTGGTGATGCGGCCCTTGGCGCGGTCCACCGGGTATTTGGCGGCGTTGACCTGCATCTTCTGCCGCGCCGCCTCGATCGGGTCGATGCCCAGCTTGTCGCACAGCTGCAGCAGGTACAGCAGCACGTCGGCCACTTCGCTGCCGACCTGGGCCTTCTTGTCGTCCGACAGTTGCCGGCTCTGCTCGTCGGTGAGCCATTGGAAATGCTCGAGCAGTTCCGATGCCTCGACCGACAGCGCCGCGGCCAGGTTGCGTGGGGTGTGGAACTGGCCCCACTCGCGTGCGTCGGCGAATGCGCGCTGGGCGGCTTGCAGGTCGTGGAGGCTGTCGGGCATGGGATGAGGTCGCGGGCGGGAAGCCGCATGGTAATGCAGCGCCGGATCCGCTCATGGCGGCAGCCGGCGCCGGCGCGGCCTCGGTCGCCGTTTTCCGCGCGCCAGCGGGCGATGGCAGGCGAGACCGCTGCGCCGTGCTCGCGGGATGCGCAAACATCGCCGACATCACGTTTCCAGCGCCTGTTCGGGTCGATGCTGGAAGCCACCGAGAGCCAGGCCCTGGCCGAGATCCACCGCCGCACCCGGCGCGACCGCGCGCGTTTCCTGGTCACCACGCGGATTTGAGCCGGGCGCCGTTGCTGACGTAGCGCCTCCGTTGTCGGCGTTGCGGCGGCATGCGCGTACGCGGTGCGTGTGCGACGTGTCGTCGCTGCCATTGGCCATCGTCGGGGCGTATTCGCCTCGCTTTGCGGCGTCTGCCTTCTGCGCAATCGCGGCATATTGCGCCAACCGCCGCCACCGCACGCATCGGCACCTGAACGCCAGCGGCGCGCCGTGCATGGGCCGCAGCGTCAACCGCAGTGCGGCTGTGTCTCGCGCAGCCACGCAAGCACGATCGGCAATCACGCGCACTGCGCTGCGCGCATTCACGCCTGGCGCTGCCGGCCCCTGTTAAGCATGAAGCCAAGCGGGCTCTTTGGCCCCATCTGGATCATCATGGCGTCCCCCTGGCGTGCGTTGCGTAGACGGCTGCTTCCTTATCGGCGTGGCCTTTCCGGCATGCGTGCGATGTTCCTGCAGCATGGCCGCACGCGGCCGCTGGCCGAGGAGCCGCTGCGCGCGCAACTGCTCAGCGCCGAACAGATGGCCGCGCACGGCGAAGCCCTGGCGCGCAGCCACCGGGTGCGCGGCGGGCGCAGCCCCGAGGTGTTGCTGGCGCGGCTGAAACAGAACGAGGACGTGCTGCGCGACGCCCTGGCGATGCTCGCGGCGATGGTCCGCGACGACATCCGCGTGACCCCGGCCGGCGAGTGGCTGCTGGACAACTTCTACCTGGTCGAAGAACAGATCCTGATCGCGCGGCGGCATCTGCCGGCCGGTTACAGCCGGCAGCTGCCGACGCTGGCGCAGGGCGCCTCGGCCGGGTTGCCGCGGGTCTATGCGTTGTCGATGGATGCGATTGCGCATGGCGATGGCCGTATCGATGCCGACATGGCCAGCCGCTTCATCGCCGCCTACCAGACGGTGACGCCGCTGAAGCTGGGCGAGTTGTGGGCGATTCCGATCATGCTGCGCCTGGGCTTGCTGGAAAACCTGCGCCGGGTCGCGGCGCGGGTGATGCGCGACGGCATCGACCACCGCCTGGCCAGCGACTGGGCCGACCGGCTCAATACCACCGCCGCGCAGGATCCCAAGAGCGTGGTGCTGGTGGTCGCGGACATGGCGCGCTCGCAGCCGCCGCTGTCCGGCGCGTTCGTGGCCGAGCTGGTGCGCGGGCTGCACGGGCGCGGCGGGGTGCTGGCGATGCCGGTGACCTGGGTCGAGCAATGGCTGGCCGATGGCGGGCAACGCATCGACGACATGGTGCACGCGGAGAGCCAGCAGCAGGCCGCCGACCAGGTCTCGATCAGCAACAGCATCGCCAGCCTGCGTTTGCTGGCGACGATGGACTGGCGCGATTTCGTCGAGGAGCTGAGCGTGGTCGAAGCGCATCTGCGCCGCGATCCGCACGGCACCTATGCGCAGATGGATTTCCAGACCCGCGACAGCTACCGGCACAGCGTCGAGCTGCTGGCGCGGCGCAGCGGCGCCAGCGAAGATGCGGTGGCCGCGTGCGTGCTGCAGCTGGCGCAGGCGGCATCCGCGGACGACCGCCGCCATGTCGGCTACTACCTGGTCGACGACGGCCAGCGCGACCTACCGGCGGCGATCGCCGCGCTGCCGCGCGCGCGGCGGCGGCCCCACGTGGCGCGGCGCACGCTGCCGCTGCCGGCGTACCTGCTGCCGATCGCGGCGATCGCCGCGTTCGGCGCCTGGACCCTGCTCGAGCAGTTGCATGCGCTGACCGCGGTGCCGGCATGGCTGTGGGCGACGACCGCGCTGCTGGGCGTGCTGGTGTTCAGCGAGTTGGGCGTGGCGTTGGTCAACTGGGCGGCGACGCTGCTGGTGGCGCCGCGCACGCTGCCGCGGATGGACTTTTCCAAGGGCATTCCGGCAGGCGCGCGGACCCTGGTGGTGGTGCCGAGCATGCTCAGCGACACTGCCACGATCGACGAACTGGCCGAAGCGCTGGAAGTGCGGTTCCTGGCCAATCGCGATGCGCAGCTGCATTTCGCGTTGCTGACCGATTTCCTGGACGCCGCGCAGGCGACGCTGCCCGGCGACGCGGCGCTGCTCGAGCACGCGGCGCAGCACATCGTGCGGCTCAACCAGCGCTACGCGCCGGAAAGCGGCGACCGCTTCTTCCTGCTGCACCGCCCGCGCCTGTGGAGCGCCGGCGAGCGCGCCTGGATCGGCCACGAGCGCAAGCGCGGCAAGCTGGCGGCGCTGAACCGGCTGTTGCGCGGCGGCGCGGCCGATGCCGATTTCAGTGCGGCGATCGGCGCGACCGCGCTGCTGGCGCAGGTGCGCTACGTGATCACCCTGGACGCGGACACGCGGTTGCCGCGCGATGCGGCACGCGAGTTCGTCGCGACCCTGGCGCATCCGCTGAACCGCGCGCGCATCGATCCGGCGCTGGGCCGGGTGACCCGCGGCTACGGCATCCTGCAGCCGAGCGTGGGCAGCAGCATGAGCGGCCATCGCATCACCCGCTACGCGCGCCTGTTCGGCAGCGAGCCGGGCATCGACCCGTATACGCGCACCGTGTCGGACGTCTACCAGGACCTGTTCGGCGAAGGCTCGTTCGTCGGCAAGGGCATCTACGACGTGGATGCGTTCGAGCAGACGCTCGACGGCCGCCTGCCCGACAACCGCATCCTCAGCCACGACCTGCTGGAAGGCTGCTATGCGCGCGCCGGCCTGGTCAGCGACGTGCGGTTGTTCGAGGACTATCCGTCGCGCTATGCGGCCGACGTGAAGCGCCGCGCGCGCTGGATCCGTGGCGACTGGCAGTTGCTGCCCTGGCTGCTGCCGTGGGTGCCGGATGCCACCGGCCGCTACCGGCGGACGCCGCTGTCACGGCTGTCGCGCGGCAAATTGCTGGACAACCTGCGCCGCAGCCTGGTGCCCATCGCCGCCACCGCGTTGCTGGCGCTCGGTTGGCTGTGGCTGCCGCGGCCGGCGGCATGGACCGCGTGGCTGCTGGGCCTGTTCGTGCTGCCGATCGTGGTGCCGGCGCTGCACGATCTGGTCGCCAAGCCATCGGACATGGCCTGGCGCATGCACCTGGGCACGCTGGCCAAGGCGGTGGTCACGCAACTGCAGCGCGCGCTGGTGGCGCTGGCCTGCCTGCCGTACGAGGCCGGTTACGCCGCGCTGGCGATCGTGCGCACGCTGTGGCGCATGCTGGTCAGCCGGCGCCACCTGCTGCAATGGCATGCCTCCAGCGACGTGGCGCGCAGCCTCGGCCGCGGCAATGCGGCCGAGCTGGGCGGGATGGCGCCGGCAGCGCTGTGCGCGCTGGTGCTGCTGGCCGTGCTGGCCTGGCGGCAGCCGCATGCGCTGTGGGTCGCCGCGCCGATCCTGGCGCTGTGGATCGTCGCCCCGGCGCTGATGGCGTGGATGGGGCATGCCGCCGCGCCGCGCCGCGCGCAGCTGGCGCCGCCGCAGCGCGCCTTCCTCGGCCGGCTGTCGCGGCGGACCTGGGCGTTCTTCGAAGTGCACATGCGCGCGCAGGACCATTGGCTGCCGCCGGACAACGTGCAGGAACATCCGCAACTGGTGGTGGCGCGGCGCACCTCGCCGACCAACATCGGCCTGGCCCTGCTCGGCAATCTGGCCGCCTACGACCTGGGCTACCTGCAGCCGGGCGGGGTGATCGAGCGCACCCGGCTGACCCTGGCGACGATGGAGACGCTGCCGCGCCACCGCGGCCATTTCTACAACTGGTACGACACCGAGACCCTGCTGCCGTTGCCGCCGGCCTACCTGTCGACGGTGGACAGCGGCAACCTGGCCGGGCATCTGCTGACCCTGCGCCAGGGCCTGCTGGCGCTGTGCGATGCGCCGTTGCTGGCCGCGGCCAGCTTCGACGGGCTGGCCGACACGTTCGGCGTGCTGCGCGAGGCCGCACACGACAATCCAGCCGCAGCGGCGCTGCCGCAGGCGGCGCTGCACGACTTCAATCAGCGCCTGCAGGCACTGCGCGCGGCCCCGCCGGCCACGCTGCCGCAGACTTGGCAGGCACTGGCTGCGCTGGCCGTGCCGGCGGCCTCGATCGCCGAGCGCTGGCCGCCGCCGGCCGTGGGCGCGGAGCAGTCCGCCGACGCCTTGGCGCCGCACTGGCCGCAGGTCCTGCTGGACGCGTGCAATGCCGCGCAGCAGGAACTGCGCGAGTTCGCGCCATGGGCGACGGCGCCGGATCGCGACGACGCCTGCCTGCCGGTGACCGACGCGCCGCTGCCGACGCTGCGCGCGCTGGCCGCGCAGACCTGCGACAGCGCGGCCGCCGAGCGCGCCCGCGCGCGCATCCACCAGCTCGAGCGCCTGGCGCATATCGCCGGGCAGCTGTCGCTGATGGAATACGGCTTCCTCTACGATCCGGCGCGGCGGCTGCTGGCGATCGGCTACAACGTCGACAAGCGGCGCCTGGACCAGGGCTACTACGACCTGCTGGCGTCGGAAGCGCGGCTGTGCAGTTTCGTCGCCATCGCCCAGGGCCAGCTGCCGCAGGAAAGCTGGTTCGCGCTTGGCCGCCAGCTCACCGAGGTCGATGGCGAAGCGACGCTGCTGTCGTGGAGCGGCTCGATGTTCGAATACCTGATGCCGCAGCTGGTGATGCCCAGCTATGCCGACACCTTGCTCGACCAGACTGCGGTGCATGCGGTCAACGCGCAGATCGCGCACGGCGCGCGGCATGCGCTGCCGTGGGGCGTGTCCGAGTCCGGCTACAACGCGGTCGATGCGCGGATGAACTACCAGTACCGCGCGTTCGGCGTGCCCGGGCTGGGCCTCAAGCGCGGCCTCGGCGACGATCTGGTGATCGCGCCGTACGCCAGCATGATGGCGCTGATGGTGGCCCCGGAAGCGGCCTGCGCCAACCTGCAGCGGCTGACCGAGGCAGGCTTCGGCGGGCGCTTCGGCCTGCACGAGGCGATCGACTACACCCCCAGCCGGGTGCCGCCGGGCCAGGACCACGCGCTGATCCGCTCGTACATGGCGCATCACCAGGGCATGGGCCTGCTGGCGCTGGACCATCTGCTGCGCGAGCAGCCGATGCAGAAGCGCTTCGCCGCCGATGCCGAATTCCAGGCCACCTTGCTGCTGCTGCAGGAACGGATCCCGCGGGTGGGCGTGTTCCATCCGCAGGAAGCCGACGGCACCGCACGCAGTCCGCAGGATGCGCGCGAGGACGAGACCCAGCTGCGCGTGTTCCGCGATCCGGGCGCGCCGCGGCCGGCGGTGCAACTGCTCTCCAACGGCCGCTACCATGGCCTGCTGACCAGCGCCGGCGGCGGTTACAGCCGCATGCGCGACATGGCCATCACCCGCTGGCGCGAGGACGGCACCCGCGACCATTGGGGCAGTTTCTGCTACCTGCGCGACGTGGACAGCGGCGACTACTGGTCGGCCGCCTATCAGCCCACCGCGGTGAAGGTGGACCACTACGAAGCGATCTTCTCCGATGCCAAGGCCGAGTTCCGCGGCCGCAAGCGCGGCTTCGACACGCACCTGGAAGTGGCGATCTCGGCCGAGGACGACATCGAGCTGCGCCGCCTGCGGGTCAGCAACCGCTCGCGGCAGCCGCGCACCATCGAGATCACCACCTATGCCGAAGTGGTGCTGGCGCCGGCCATCGCCGACGAACTGCATCCGGCCTTCAGCAACCTGTTCGTGCAGACCGAGATCGCCCGCGACACGCAGGCGCTGCTGTGCACCCGGCGCACCCGCGCGCACGACGAGGTGGCGCCGTGGATGTTCCATCTGGTGGCGGTGCACGATGCGCACATCGGCGCGATTTCCTACGAGACCGACCGCGCGCGCTTCCTCGGCCGCGGCAATACCGCGCGCAATCCGCGCGCGCTGAGCCACGATGCGGTGCTGTCCGATACCGCCGGTTCGGTGCTCGACCCGGTGGTCGCGATCCGCTGCCGGATCGTGCTGGCGCCGGAGCAGACCGCGATGATCGACATGGTCTACGGCGTCGGCGGCGACCGCGCCGCGTGCATGGCGCTGATCGAAAAGTACCGCGACCGGCGCCTGGCCGACCGCGTGTTCGACCTGGCCTGGACCCACAGCCAGGTAGTGCGCCGCCAGATCAACGCCTCGCAGGCCGATGCGCAGTTGTACGAGCGCCTGGCCGGGCTGATGGTGTACGTGCACCCGGCGCTGCGCGCCGACAGCGACCTGCTGCTGCAGAACCGGCGCGGCCAGTCCGGGCTGTGGGGCCATGCGATCTCCGGCGACCTGCCGATCGCGCTGCTGCAGATCGGCGATGCCGACAACATCGAGCTGGTGCGGCAGATGGTGCAGGCGCACGCCTACTGGCGGCTCAAGGGCCTGCATGCGGACCTGGTGATCTGGAACGAGAGCCAGAGCGGCTACCGGCAACAGCTGCAGGAGCAGATCCTGGGCATGGTCGCGGCCGATCCGGATGCCAGCGTGCTGGAGCGTCCCGGCGGCATCTTCGTGCGCCCGGTGCAGAACATCTCGCAGGAGGACCGCATCCTGCTCCAGGTGGTGGCGCGGGTCATCGTCAGCGACCAGCGCGGCACCCTGGCCGCGCAGATCGGCCGGCATCTGCCGCCGCCGCGCGGCGTGCCAGAGCTGGTGCCGCTGCCTGCCGCCGCGCTGGCCGAGGCGCAGGCCCTGGCCGTGCCTGCGCATGCGGGCGGCGATGCGCACGAGGATCCGTGGCCGTTCGCGCCGGCGCATGCCGAGGTGCTGTTCGACAACGGCACGGGCGCCTTCGCCGCCGATGGCCGCGAATACCTGATCGCATTGCGCGAGGGTGCGCCGACGCCGGCGCCGTGGTCCAACGTGCTGGCCAATGCGCAGCTGGGCACGGTGCTCAGCGAGAGCGCCGCCGGCTATACCTGGTTCGAGAACGCGCACGAGTTCCGCCTGTCGCCGTGGCACAACGACCCGGTCGGCGACGCCTGCGGCGAAGCGTTCTACCTGCGCGACGAGGACAGCGGCCGGGTGTGGTCGCCGCAGGCGCTGCCGCGCCGCGGCGAGGGCGACTACCGCACCCGTCATGGCTTCGGCTACAGCGTCTACGAGCACGTGCAGGACGGCATCGCCAGCGAGCTGTGGGTGTACGTGGCGTTGCACGAGGCGGTGAAGTTCTCGGTGCTGAAGCTGCGCAACCTGTCCGGCCGCAGCCGGCGCCTGTCGGCGACCGGCTATGTGGAATGGGTGCTGGGCGATCTGCGGGTGAAGTCGCAGATGCACGTGGTCACCGAGCAGGACGGCGCGCACGGCGCACTGCTGGCGCGCAATCCCTACAACGCCGAGTTCTCCGCGCGCACCGCGTTCTTCGACGTGGACGCGGACACGCGCAGCTGCAGCGGCGACCGTAGCGAGTTCCTCGGCCGCAACGGCGACATGGCCGATCCGCAGGCGCTGCGCCGCGAACGCCTGTCCGGACGCCTCGGCGCCGGGCTGGATCCGTGCGCGGCGATCCAGGTGCCGCTGAGCCTGGCCGCCGGCGCCGAGTGCGAGACGGTGTTCCGGCTCGGCGCCGGCAAGGACCACGACGCGGCGGTGGAACTGGCGCGGCGCATGCGCGGCCGCGACGCCGCGCACGACGCGCTGGACGCGGTGCGCATCCACTGGCGGCAACTGCTCGGCGGGCTGCAGGTGACAACCCCCGATCCCAGCGTGGATCTGCTGGTCAACGGCTGGCTGCCGTACCAGACCCTGGCCTGCCGCTACCTTGCGCGCAGCGGCTACTACCAGTCCGGCGGTGCGTTCGGTTTCCGCGATCAGCTGCAGGACATGATGGCGCTGGTCCATGCCACGCCGGAACTGGCGCGCGAGCACCTGTTGGCCAGCGCCGCGCACCAGTTCCCGCAGGGCGACGTGCTGCACTGGTGGCATCCGCCGCAGGACCGCGGCGTGCGCACGCGCTGTTCGGACGATTACCTGTGGCTGCCGCTGGCGGCGTGCCGCTACCTGCAGGTCACCGGCGACCGCAGCGTGCTCGACGAGGAGGTGCGCTACATCGAAGGCCGCGCCGTCGGCGCCGACGAGGAGTCGTACTACGACCTGCCGGTGCCGTCGAACCAGCGTGCGCCGCTGTACGCGCACTGCGTGCAGGCGCTGCGCCGCGGCATGGCCCTGCTCGGCGAACGCGGCCTGCCGCTGATCGGCACCGGCGACTGGAACGACGGCATGAACCGGGTGGGCGAGGGCGGCAAGGGCGAGAGCGTGTGGCTGGGCTTCTTCCTGTACCACGTGCTGCAGCAGTTCGCGGCGCTGGCGCGCGGGCGCGACGATGCGGCCTTCGCCGCCGAGTGCGAGGCGGCGGCACATGCCTTGCGCGGCAATCTGGAGGCGCATGCCTGGGATGGCGGCTGGTACCGGCGCGCGTGGTTCGACGACGGCACCGCGCTGGGTTCGGCGCAGAGCGAAGAATGTCGCATCGACTCGATCTCGCAGAGCTGGTCGGTGCTGTCGGGCGCGGCCGAGCCGGCGCGCGCGCAGCAGGCGATGGCCGCGCTGGACCAGCACCTGGTCAAGCGCGACGCCGGCCTGATCCAGCTGCTGGAGCCGCCGTTCGACCGCATCGCGCACGACCCCGGCTACATCCGTGGCTACGTGCCGGGCGTGCGCGAGAACGGCGGGCAGTACACGCATGCGGCGGTGTGGGCGGCGATGGCCTTCGCCCGCCTCGGCGACGGCGAACGCGCCTGGGAACTGGCGCGGATGATCAACCCGATCCAGCACAGCCTGGATGCGGCGGCCAGCGAGCGCTACAAGGTCGAACCCTACGTGCTCGCCGCCGATGTCTACGGCGTGGCGCCGCACGTGGGCCGCGGCGGCTGGACCTGGTACACCGGTTCGGCCGGCTGGATGTACCGGCTGCTGGTCGAGTCGCTGCTCGGCCTGCAGCGCGAAGGCGACAGCCTGCGCCTGCGGCCCTGCCTGCCGGCCGACTGGGAACGCTGCGAACTGCAGTACCGCCACGGCAGCAGCACCTACCACATCGAGCTGCTGCAGGCGGCGGCCGGGGAGGCGGACGCCGCTGCGGAGGCAGAGGACAGCAGCGGCCTGTTCGTGGACGGCCTACGCCAGCAGGACGCGCGCATCGCGTTGGTCGACGACGGCCAGACGCATCGCGTGCAATGGCGGCAGCCGCGCGCGCCGACATGAACACGCGCGCGCAGACGCAGGCGGCATTGGCGCATATGGCGGCGATGCTGCCGGAGTGGACTGCGCATCTGCGCCATCCGGCCGAGTTCTGGCCGCAGTTCAGCGCGCTCGCGAAGGAACTGCTGGACGCGGCCGATCCAGGCGATCGCGCGCAGGCGCGGCAGGCGTTGGCGGCGATGCTTGCCGATTACGCGATCGACGCGCGCCTGCTGCCGCACTGAATCGCGTCCTCGCTCCACCAGCGTACGCCGTCGTGCGGATCGTTCGGCAATCGATGGCACGCCTCAGCGCCGCGCCGTATGGCGTTGCGCCGATTCCGCCACGCTGGCCTCACGGCGTGGTCACCCCGGTTGCACGTCGCCTGCGGCAACACTGCGGTCCACGCCGTCGCAAAAGGACACCCTCCAAATGCAAGCTCTCACCTATCACGGCACCAAAGATGTGCGCGTGGAAACCGTTCCCGATCCGGTCCTGGTCGATGCCGACGACATCGTGCTGCGGGTCACCGCCACCGCGATCTGCGGCTCCGACCTGCACCTGTATCGCGGCAAGATCCCCGACCTGCACAGCGGCGACGTGCTCGGCCACGAGTTCATGGGCGTGGTGGAAGACGTCGGCCCGGAGGTGACGCGGGTGAAGAGGGGCGACCGCGTGGTGATCCCGTTCGTGATCGCCTGCGGCGAGTGCTTCCACTGTCGCCTGACCGAGTACGCCGCCTGCGAGACCACCAATACCGGCAAAGGGGCTGCGCTGAACCAGAAGAGCATCCGCCCGCCGGCGGCGCTGTTCGGCTACAGCCATCTGTACGGCGGCGTGGCCGGCGGCCAGGCCGAGTACGTGCGCGTGCCCAAGGCCAACGTCGGCCCGCTGGTGGTGCCGGATGCGCTGCACGACGAGCAGGTGCTGTTCCTGTCCGACATCCTGCCCACCGGTTACCAGGCCGCGCTCAACGCGGGCGTCGGCCAGGGCAGCACCGTGGCGATCTTCGGCGCCGGCCCGGTCGGGCTGATGACCGCCGCGTGTTGCCGCATGCTCGGCGCCGAACGCATCTTCATGATCGATCGTTACCAGTACCGGCTGGATTTCGCGCAGAAGACCTATGGCGTGATCCCGCTCAATTTCGAACAGATCGACGATCCGGCCGACATCATCGTCGGCCAGACCGACGGCCGCGGCGTGGACGCCAGCATCGATGCGGTCGGCTTCGAGGCCAAGGGCAGCACCGTGGAAACGGTGATGGCCACGTTGAAGCTGGAAGGCAGCAGCGGCACCGCCTTGCGCCAGTGCATCGCCGCCACGCGCCGCGGCGGCACGGTCAGCGTGCCCGGCGTGTATGCCGGCTTCATCCACGGCTTCCTGTTCGGCGACGCCTTCGACAAGGGCCTGACCTTCAAGATGGGCCAGACCCACGTGCAGCGCTTCCTGCCTGAGCTGCTGGAGCATATCGGCGAAGGCCGGCTCAAGCCGAACGAGATCATTACCCATCGCATGCGCCTGGCGCAGGCGGCCGACGGCTACGCGATCTTCGACAAGAAGGAACAGGACTGCCGCAAGGTGATCCTGACCCCGTAACGCGCTCGACGCTTTACCTTGCCGCCGTCGCGCTCCATGGGAGCCGACGGCGGCCAAGGCAGGCGCCCTGCATGAACTCTTTATCGATGTGTACGCCGCCGTGCGGCGTGCACACGCTGCGTGGGCGTCGCGCCTGTTGTGATCGCGGCAACGCCCAGGTAACGCCCGTCGCGCACCGCGTCGCGGCCATCGCCTGTGCCTTTGCCGAATTTCCAGAGAGACGTCCTTGACCGACCTGCTTTCCCCTGCCGCATTGGGCGACGCCTGCGATCTGCGCAGCGCCGCCTTGCGCGTGCTCGAACGCTATCCGCAGCTGCCGCTGCCCGGCGCCGGCAATACCCTGGACCGCTGGCGGATCCTGGCCGAGATCGCCGCGGCCGACGTGTGCCTGGCCAAGGTGCTGGAGGCGCATTACGACGCGCAGGCGATCCTGGCCGAACTCGGCGCCGCGGCGCCTGCGCCTGGGCAACTGTTCGCGGTGTGGGCCGCCGAAGCGCCGGATGCACGTCTGGCCTATCGCCGCGACGCCGGGCGTGGCGAAGTGCACGGCCGCAAGGCCTGGTGCTCCGGTGCCGGCCTGGTCGATGGCGCGCTGCTCACCGCGCATGAAGACGATCGCCAGCAGCTGGTGCAGGTGCAGTTGCGCCAGCCCGGCATCGCCATCGACACGCAGGCCTGGGCGGCGGTGGGCATGGCGCGGGTGGTCAGCGGGCCGGTGACGTTCGATGCGGTGCCGGCCAGCGCGATCGGTGCGCCGGGCCAGTATCTGGCGCGTCCGGGGTTCTGGCACGGCGGCGCCGGCATCGCCGCCTGCTGGTTCGGCGCCGCGGCCGCGGTGGCCGAGCGCCTGCGCGCGCATCCCAGGCTGCAGCGCGACGCGCACGCGGCGATGCACCTGGGCGCGATCGACCAGCAACTCGGCGCGGCGCGTGCGCTGCTGCGCGAACTGGCCGCGGCGATCGATGCGGCGCCCGCACACGATCACCGGCATGCGGTGGTCCGGCTGCGTTCGTTCGTGGAGCGTGCCGCCATCGACGTGCTCGATCGCGTCGGCCGCGCGCTGGGACCGGCGCCGCTGTGCAGCGATCGCGAACACGCCATGCGCTGCGCCGACCTGGCGGTGTTCGTGCGCCAGAGCCATGCCGAACACGATTGGGCGGCGCTGGGCCAGGCGCTGGCCGAACAGGTGCAGCCATGGCGGCTGTGAGCGCGGCGCAGATCCACGGCGACGGCACGCCCGAGTCGGCGTGGCAGCGCTCGCCGTGGCTGGCCGCCTTGCCGCAGCGCCGGATCGAAGACCTGCTCGCCGGCGCTGGCCGATTGGTGGTGGTGTCGCCGCATCCGGACGACGAAGCGCTGGGCTGCGGCGGCGCGGTCGCCTGTGCGCGGCGGCTGCGCGTGCCGGTGTGCCTGATCGCGGTGACCGATGGCGAAGCCTGCTATCCGGACGATCCGTACTGGACGCCGCAGCGCCTGCGCGACGTGCGCCGCGCCGAACTGGTCGCCGCCGCGCAGTGCCTGGGCCTGGACGCCGCTGCGATCTGCCACCTGCGCATCGCCGACGGCCAGGTCGGCCAGCGCGAGTTCGTGGTCGCCGAACGCATCCACGCGCAACTGCACGCCGGCGACCTGGTGCTGACCACCTGGCGCCACGATGGTCATCCGGATCACGAGGCCGCCGCGCGCGCGGTGCAACGCGCCGTCGCCGCCTGCGATGCGCGCATGGCCGAATTCCCGGTCTGGGCCTGGCACTGGATGGACGCCGCCGCGCCGCAGCAGGCGCTGCATGGCGCAGTCCGCTATGCGCTGGATGCCGCAGACTGGCAGGCCAAGCAACAGGCGCTGCGTTGCTTCGCCTCGCAACTGGGCACCGCGCAACCGGCGGTGCCGGCGCCGATCCTGCCGCCGCAGGTGCTGGAACGTTTCGCGCGCCGCTTCGAGGTCTTTGTCGCATGAGCGCGGTGCAGCGGTATTTCGGCGACATCTACCGCGACGACGATCCGTTCGGCTATCGCGAACGCTGGTACGAGGCGCGCAAGCGCGCGCTGTTGCTGGCCAGCCTGCCGCGCCCGCGTTTCGAACGCGCCTGGGAATTGGGTTGCTCCAATGGCGAGTTGACGGCGGCGCTGGCGCCGCGCTGCGACGCGCTGCTGGCCACCGACCTGTCCGAGCGCGCGGTGGCCCTGGCCGCGCAGCGCAATGCGGATTTTGCGCACGTGCGTGTGCAACAGGCCGAGCATCCGCGCAGCTGGCCGCCGGGCCGTTTCGACCTGATCGTGTTCAGCGAGGTCGGCTATTACCTGCCGTTGCCGCTGCTGCAGGACTGCATCCAGCGCCTGCGCGCCTCGTTGACCGAGCAGGGCGTGCTGGTCGCCTGCCATTGGCTGCATCCATTCGCGCAGGCGTGCATGGACGGGCGCGCGGTGCACGCGTGTCTGGCGCAGACCCTGCAGCTGCCGCGCCTGTTGCGCTACGAGGACGACGACGTGCTGCTCGAAGCCTGGAGCGCCACCCCGTATTCCGTCGCCGCCGCGGAGCGGCTGCGGTGATCGCGGTCCTGATTCCGGCGCACGACGAGGAACGGCTGATCGGCGCCTGCCTGCGCTCGGTGGCGCTGGCGGCGCAATGCGCCGGCCTGCGCGGCGAGGCGGTGCAGGTCTTCGTCGCCCTGGACCGCTGCAGCGACGGCACCGCCGGCATCGTGGCCGCGCACGGCGCGCAGGCCATCGTGCTGCAGGCCGGCAATGTCGGCAGCGCCCGTGCCGCGGCGGCGCAGGCCGCGCTGGCTGCCGGCGCCCGCTGGCTGGCCTGCACCGACGCCGACTCGGTGGTGCCGGCGAACTGGCTGTCGGCGCAGCTGGACTGCGCCAGCGACGCGTTCTGCGGCATCGTCACGGTCGGCGACTGGGACGACTACCACAGCGCGATGCGCGATGCCTACCGCGCCGGCGAATGCCGCCGCGACGACCACCCGCACGTGCATGGCGCCAATCTGGGTTTCAGCGCCGACCTGTACCGGCGCTGCGGCGGCTTCCTGCCGCTGGCCGCGCACGAGGACGTGGCCCTGGTCGAGGCGATGGTGCGGGTGCAGGCGCGGATCGCGCGCCGCGCGCAGCCGGTGGTGGTCACCAGCGCCAGACGCGTGGCGCGGGCGCGCGGTGGTTTCAGCGATTATCTGAAGCAGATGGAACGCAGCCTGGCCGAATCGCTCCTGCATACGCCGGGTGGGGACGTGTTGGCTTGAGCTTGCGCGGAGCATGCCCCCAGCCGATCGGTCTGACACCCCATGTCCGTCTCATGACCGCGACCACCCAGCGGCCTGCGCAGGGCACGATCGCTCCCGGGGCAGCGCGCATTCAGCCAATAACGCGGAACCGTGCCCGCAGCGGCCACGCCTCGGGATAAGTTTTGTCCCGGGTTTGTTGCGGGACAGCAGCCAGCCCGCGCATGGATCCGCGTTTGTCAATAGGCGTCCAGTAGTTTCTTAGTTTTTTCAATGACTTGCTCCATGGCCTCTGCTGCGCCGGCGAGGGCGAGGTTGTCCACAAGGGGTGTGGATGACTTCTGCATAAGGGTGTGGATAAGCCCATCGCGGCCCCGTGCCACAAGACTGTCAAGAGACATGGCGAAAAATTAGACAGGACCATTTCCTGCGCCCGCCTCGGTCCCCATCCGCAGGTCGGCAGCGCCGTTCGTCTGCGCGGGAGAACAGTGCTGGACCGCCGTCGCGGCCATGACACCGATCGGACCGATCGGGCGCCACCATGCGGCTCGCTCGGCACCGGTGCGATGCCCTGCGGGGTCACCAGCGCTGCGATCCGGGGCATCGGCCGCCTGCAAAGCAAAACCGCGCCATGCGCAGGCATGACGCGGTCGGGGCAGGGGGGCGCTGGCGACGCAGGCTCAGGCGAGCATGCGCAGCTTCGGTTCGCGGTCCCACTGGCGGGTCTTGGCCGCCTCGATGAAGCCCTTGGCGTTGCCGGCATCCAGCACGCCGGCGTCCTTGGCCACGTTGCCGGCCTTCAGCAGTGACTGCGCCCCGGCATCGGCGGCGATCGCCTTCAGGTGCGCGAAGGCGTTGCTGACGAAATCGACCGCCGCCGACTCCTTGCTCAGCTGCTTGCCGGCCTCGGCCGACAGCACCACCGCCACTGCGTCGAACACGAACGACGGGGTGCCGGCCAGTTGCCCGTCCGCGGCCAGCTTTTTGCCGTCGCTGAGCTTGGCGCCGCCGAGCTTCGGCGCCACGATCTTGACCGTGGCGCCGGCGTCACGCGCTGCCTTCTGCAGGGCCTTCACCGTCGCCGCGTCGGATCCGTCGTGGACCAAAATGCCGATCACGCGTCCCTGCAGGGTGTGCTTCATCTTGCCGATCAGTTGCAGCGCCGGCGACGGTGGCAGGTCCTGCGGCGCGACCGCGGCCGGCGGCGCCGGCGGCAACGCATCCATGCCCAGGCCGTCGGCCACGCGCTGCGCCAGCGCCGGGTCGATGTGGCGCAGATGCCCGACCACCGCCGCACGCACATGCGCGGTCTCCACCTTCGACAGCTCGAACACCAGCGCCGAGGCCAGATGCGCCTGCTCGGGCTTGCTCTGGCTGCGGAAGAACAGCCGCGCTTGGCTGTAGTGGTCGGCGAAGCTCTCCGCGCGCACGCGGCCCTTGCCGCCGTCCTCGCTCGGCGTGGCGTGGCTGGGGAAGCCGCGCGCGCTCTCGCGCGGGGTGTCGTGCTGCAGCGAGCTGGGATCGTAGGCGACGCGGCCCTTGGGTACGCCCATCTGCATGTGCCCGTCGCGCTGCAGGTTGGCGAACGGGCACTTCGGCGCGTTGACCGGGATCTGGTGGAAGTTCGGCCCGCCCAGGCGGCTGAGCTGGGTGTCCAGGTAGGAGAACAAGCGGCCCTGCAGCAGTGGATCGTTGGAGAAATCGATACCCGGTGCGATGTTGGCCGGGCAGTACGCCACCTGCTCGGTCTCGGCGAAGAAGTTGTCCGGCCAGCGGTCCAACACCATGCGCCCGACGATCTTCAGCGGCACCAGTTCCTCGGGAATCAGCTTGGTCGAATCCAGATGGTCGAACGGGAACTTGTCGGCCTCTTCTTCCGTGAACAGCTGCACGCCCAACTCCCATTCCGGGAAATCGCCTTGCTGGATCGCCTCGAACAGGTCGCGGCGATGGAAGTCCGGATCGGCGCCGGCCAGCTTCACCGCCTCGTCCCACAGCGTGGATTGCAGGCCGAGCTTGGGCCGCCAGTGGAATTTGACGAAGGTGCCGTTGCCGTTGCCGTCGAGCAGGCGGAAGCTGTGGATGCCGAAGCCTTCGATCATGCGCAGCGAGCGCGGAATGGTGCGGTCGCTCATCGCCCACATGATCATGTGCAGCGATTCGGGGGTCAGCGAGATGAAATCCCAGAACGTGTCGTGCGCGCTGGCCGCCTGCGGGAAGCCGCGGTCCGGCTCCATCTTCACCGCGTGGATCAGGTCCGGGAACTTGATCGCGTCCTGGATGAAGAACACCGGGATGTTGTTGCCGACCAGGTCCCAGTTGCCTTCCTTGGTGTAGAACTTGACCGCGAAGCCGCGCACGTCGCGTGGCGTGTCCACCGAACCGGCACCGCCGGCGACGGTGGAGAAGCGGGTGAACACCGGCGTCTTGACCCCGACCTCGGTGAGGATCTTGGCGGTGGTGTATTTGGCCAGCGAGGCGGTCAGTTCGAAGTAGCCGTGCGCGGCGCTGCCGCGCGCGTGCACGATGCGCTCGGGGATGCGCTCGTGGTCGAAGTGGGTGATCTTCTCGCGCAGGATGAAGTCTTCCAGTAACGTTGGCCCGCGCGGCGTGGCGCGCAGCGAGTTCTGGTTGTCGGCGATCGGGATGCCCTGGTTGGTGGTCAGCGGCGGATGCGTGCCGCCGGCCTGCTGGTGCAGTTCGTCGCCGCGACCGCGCTGGTCGGCGACGGCGCTGGTATCGACGGGCGTGCTGGTTTTGCTGGGCTTGCGGGGGCTGGCCATGGATGAGCGCTCCGGGGGATGAGGCGGATACGGCAGAAGCGATTCGCGCTGCGAATTGACTGCAGGATGCGCAGGAGAGAGAGAGTGGGTCACGCGTTCGCCCGATGCTGTGCCGACAGGCGTGAACGGTCCGTGCAACCTCGCCGAGCATGGCGTGAGGAAGGTGCCGCGGCGTGTGTTGCAGTTCGCACAAAGCGCAGCCGCGCGCACGGCACGCACGGCACGCACGACACGCATAGCCGCGCACGGCCGGGCGCGGCGCGTGCGGCGTTCGCGCCGGCATCGGCATCGACATAGCGCAGCGGCGGCCGGCCGGCAAAAAAACGCCAGCCCCGGCGTGCGGGGCTGGCGTGGGCAAGCAAACGAAGAGGCGTTACGCCAGCACGTCGTCCTTGTACGCCTCCACCGGGATGCATGCGCACATCACGTGCTTGTCGCCGTAGACGTTGTCCACCCGCGCCACCGGCGGCCAGTACTTGGCCTGCTTGAGCGTGGGCAGCGGGAACGCGGCCAGCTCGCGCGGGTAGGCGTGGCTCCATTCGCCGGAGGTGACTTGCGCGGCGGTGTGCGGGGCGTGCTTGAGCGGGTTGTCCTCGCGGTCCAGGCGGCCGTCCCCGATCGCGGCGATCTCTTCGCGGATCTGGATCATCGCGTCGATGAAGCGGTCCAGCTCGTGCTGCGATTCGCTCTCGGTCGGCTCCACCATCAGCGTGCCGGCGACCGGGAAGCTCAGCGTCGGCGCGTGGAAACCGAAGTCGATCAGGCGCTTGGCCACGTCCTCGGCGCCGATGCCGCTGCTCTTCTCCAGCGGGCGCACGTCGAGGATGCACTCGTGCGCGACCAGGCCGTTGCGGCCGGTGTACAGGGTCTTGTAGTGCGGGGCCAGGCGCTTGGCGATGTAGTTGGCATTGAGTAGCGCGACCTGGGTCGCCTTGCGCAGGCCGGCGCTGCCCATCATGGTGATGTACATCCAGCTGATCGGCAGGATCGAGGCGCTGCCGAAGCTGGCCGCGCTGACCATGCCGACGTCGCCTTCGCCACCCAGCGTTTTCGGCAGATACGGAGCGAGGTGCGACTTCACCGCGCACGGACCCACGCCCGGGCCGCCACCGCCGTGCGGGATGCAGAAGGTCTTGTGCAGGTTCAGGTGCGACACGTCCGAGCCCCACTTGCCGGGCTTGGCCACCCCGACCAGCGCGTTCATGTTGGCGCCGTCGGTGTAGACCTGGCCGCCGTGCGCATGCACCGCCTCGCAGATCGCCACCACGTCTTCCTCGAACACGCCGTGGGTGGACGGATAGGTGATCATCAGCGCGGCCAGGCGCTCGGAATACTTCTGGGCCTGGGCGCGGATGTCGTCGACATCGACGTTGCCGTTGGCGTCGCACTTGGTGACCACGACCTTCATCCCACACATCTGCGCCGAGGCCGGATTGGTGCCGTGCGCCGATTCGGGGATCAGGCAGATGTCGCGATGCGCCTCGCCGCGCGCACGGTGATAGGCGCGGATCGCCAGCAGGCCGGCGTATTCGCCCTGCGCGCCGGAGTTGGGCTGCAGGCTGACCGCGTCGTAGCCGGTGCATTCGACCAGCATCGCTTCCAGTTCGTCGATCAATTGCGTGTAGCCGGCGGACTGCTCGGCCGGCGCCAGCGGATGGATCGCGCCGAACTGCGGCCAGGTCACCGGGATCATTTCGGCGGTGGCGTTGAGCTTCATCGTGCAGCTGCCCAGCGGGATCATGGTGCGATCCATCGCCAGGTCCTTGTCGGCCAGCGCGCGCATGTAGCGCAGCAGTTCGTGTTCGCTGTGGTGTGTGTTGAACACCGGATGCTGCAGGAACGCGCTGCTGCGCCGCAGGCCCGGCGGCAGCGCATCGGCGGTGGCGGCGTCGAGCGCGTCGATATCGGCGTGCGCGCCGAACAGCTGCGCCAGCGCGACCACGTCGGCGCGGGTGGTGGTTTCGTCCAGGCTGATGCCCAGCGCCTCGCTGTCGATCACGCGCAGGTTGATGCCGGCCGCGCGCGCCCTGGCGTGGATCGCCTCGGCATCGATCGCCTTGACGTGCAGGGTGTCGAAGAAGCGCTCGCCGACCGCGACGCCGGCGCTGCGCAGCGCCGCGGCCAGGATCGCGGCCAGGCGATGGGTGCGCCGCGCGATGCGGGTCAGCCCGTCGGGGCCGTGGTAGACCGCGTACATCGAGGCCATCACCGCCAGCAGCACCTGCGCGGTGCAGATGTTGGAGGTGGCCTTCTCGCGGCGGATGTGCTGCTCGCGGGTCTGCAGGGTGAGGCGGTAGGCGGGGTTGCCGGCGGCATCGATCGACACGCCGATCAGGCGGCCCGGCATCGAGCGCTTGTAGGCGTCGCGGCAGGCCATGAACGCGGCGTGCGGGCCGCCGAAGCCGAACGGCACGCCGAAGCGCTGCGAGTTGCCGACCACGATGTCCGCGCCCCATTCGCCGGGCGCGGCGATCAGGGTCAGCGCCAGCAGGTCGGTGGCCACCGCGACCAGGCCGCCTTGCGCGTGCACCGCCTCGGCCAATGCCTTGTGGTCACCGATATGGCCGAAGCTGTCCGGGTATTGCAGCAGCACGCCGAAGCATTCGGCCTGCAGCGCTTCCTCCGGCGTGCCCACGCGCAGCACGATGCCCAGCGGCTCGGCGCGGGTGCGCAGCAGTTCCAGGGTCTGCGGATGCACCGCGTCGTGCACGAAGAAGGTGTCCGATTTGGCCTTGGCCGAACGCTTGGCCAGGGTCATCGCCTCGGCCGCGGCGGTGGCCTCGTCCAGCAGCGAGGCATTGGCGATCTCCATGCCGGTCAGGTCCGCGCACATGGTCTGGAAGTTGATCAGCGCTTCCATGCGGCCCTGCGAGATTTCCGCCTGGTACGGCGTGTAGGCGGTGTACCAAGCCGGATTCTCCAGGATGTTGCGCAGGATCACCTTCGGCGTGTGGGTGCCGTAGTAGCCCTGGCCGATGAAACTGCGCAGCACCTGGTTCTTGTCGGCGATGGCGCCGATCTTGGCCAGCGCCTCCTCTTCGGTGACCGCCTCGGGCAGTGCCAGCGGCAGCGGCGACTTGATCTTGCCCGGGACGATGGCGTCGGTCAGCGCCTCCAGCGAGTCGTGGCCGACGATGCGCAGCATGTGCGCGATCTCGGCGTCGTTCGGGCCGATGTGGCGCTCGACGAAGGCGCAGTGGTGTTCGAGGTCGCGCAGCGAGGACGTGGTCTGGGACATGGCGGGCATCCGGAGCAGGAGGGCATGCGAAAGGTCGGAAGCGCCGCCGCCGGCATGGCACGCGCAGTGGCGTGCCGCGACCTGTCGCAGCGAAGGTCTTCCTCGCGCCCCTCTGTCCTTTTGCCTGAGAGTTTAAAAACGCGGTCGTGGCCTGGGCCTGCCTGCGTTTCGTGCCCCTTCGGCGCCGGAGTCAACCGGTCTCTCCAGAGTTGTGGTACGGATGGTCTTGGGCCTGAGCGATTACGGGCGTTGCGCCTTCGGCAGCGGCGATGCCGCTTCTCCCACCATGTTGCGCCGATAGTATATAGCCAGCGCCCCGCCGGATTGGCGAACCGAACCTCAACCCGGCAGACCAAGCCATGCCCGGGCGAGTTGTCCCGCCCGGGAGCCGGTTCTGCCTACATATCTGCCATCGCTCGGCGATACCGCAGCGCAGCCTCGCGCTGCCGATATCGCAGGCAGCGATCCATTGGGTCAGTGATGATTCCCAGGCGGGTCGTGCCTACCGTTGGAGCTTGGAGGCGGGTAATCGCCGCCGCCCACTTTCTTCCACAGGGCTTCGTCCAGCGGGGCCACGCGCTTGGGCTGCGATTCCGTCTGCAGCGGGCGAAGGCCGGTCGGCTTGCGCTTGTTCAGTAGATGCATCTGATGGATTCCTTGATGGTCCCCTCGGAGACAGAATCGCCCGGCCCGAAGGGGGGGCCGGACGACCGCCATGCCATGGCCGTGTGTGCGCCGCCGCGCCATCGTTGCGATGCGCGGAGACGGTGGGGCGCATACCTGGACCCGTCTGCGTCGCACAGTGCGCGGCGGCGGCGGTCGAGGCGGGGCGCCATGCGATGGCATGTACGCCTACGCGAAGCCGCGGCGCCGCCGTCTGTGGTCTGGGATGGGGTCACCGCGCAGCTGTGACGGCCGCCGCTGGCGAGGCGGCCGGTTCGCAGATGGATACCGATCTGCGCTGCCGTGCAGGCGTGGCCGCGCGCAATGCGCAATCTGTCGTGCGCTGGCGCGCAGGCCGGACACGCAGTGCGGCCGAGCCGAGGCCATCACCTGCCATAAGGACGCGTTACGTTGGACTACCACTTCATCTCCGGCCTGCCTCGCTCCGGATCGTCCTTGCTGGCCGCGTTGCTGCGCCAGAATCCGCGCGTGCACGCCGAAGTCACCTCGCCGCTGGCCAGGCTGTACGCGGCGATGCTGATGGGCATGAGCGAGGAGTACCCCTCCAACGTGCAGCTGGACGATGCCCAGCGCGCGCGCCTGTTGCGCGGGATCTTCGACGCCTTCTACCAGGATCGGCGGCAGGTGCAGTGGGTGTTCGATACTAACCGCGCCTGGTGCAGCCGCCTGCCGGCGCTGGCCGCGTTGTTTCCGGACACGCGCATCGTCTGCTGCGTGCGCGAGGTGGGCTGGATCGTGGACAGCTTCGAGCGCCTGGCGCAGGCGCAGCCGCTGCGGCTGTCGGCGCTGTTCGGCTACGATCCGGAGGATTCGCTGTCCATGCGCGTCGATTTGCTGACCGGCGCGCGCGGCGTGCTCGGCTATGCGCTGGACGGCCTGCGCCAGGCGGTCTACGGCGACCATGCCGAGCGCCTGCTGCTGTTGCGCTACGAGACGCTGGCGCGGCATCCGGCACAGGCGATGGAGCAGGTGTACGCGTTCCTGCAGATGCCCGCCTTCGCCCACGACTATGCCAACCTGGAAGGCGATGCCGAGCGTTTCGATGCCGCCCTGCAGACTCCGGGCCTGCATCGCGTGCGCCGCACGGTGGGCTATGTGCCGCGTCGCAGCGTGCTGCCGCCGGAGCTGTTCGAGCGGCTGCAGCAGCTGGCGTTCTGGGAAACCGAGACAATACCTGGCGTGCGCATCGTATGAGGGGCGCGGTGCCCGCTGGCCGGCGTCGCGTGCGCGGCCGCGCCTGAGCATGCTGTTCCGTCGCCAGGCCGTGGACCACCAGCGGCGCGCCGGGCTCGGGCGCATCGTGCTCAGGCACGGGCGCGCGACGCAGCTGTGCGTGCTGGCGGTGACGCTGATCGTGGCCGGACTGGTCGCCGTGTTCTTCTGCCTGGGCTTCGCGCGCAGCCAGACCTTACAAGGCGTGCTCACCCCGACGCAGGGCATGGTCGCGATCAGCAGTCCGCAGGCCGGTGTGGTGGTCGCGATCCGGGCGGCGGAGGGGCAGGATGTGGCGGCCGGGCGGGTGCTGTTCGTGCTGTCGGCCGAGCACCGCGACGACCGCCAGCGGCCGACCGCGCGGGCCGCGTCGGTGTTGGCCGAGCGCGAGCGCCTGGCGGTCGAGGCCATGCAGCAGATCCGCGCGCAGGGCCGCATGCAGCAGCAGGCGCTGGCGCAGTCCATGACCGGCATGCAGGCCAGGCTGGCGCACCTGGATGGCGAGCTTGCAGTGCTGCGCCGGCGCCAGCAGCTGACCGAGGCGATCGAGCAGCGCTACCGCACCGCGATGGCGCGCGGCCTGGTCAGCCAGCAATTCGTCGACGAGAAGCTGGCCGAGTCGATGGACCAGCGCGCACGGACCCTGGACCTGGAGCGCGACCGCATGGCGCTGGCCGATGCGCTGGCACAAGCGCGCGAGGAACTGCGCCAGCTGCAGCCAGGCCTGCGCGAACAACTGCTCGCCGCCGACGCGACCCTGCAGCAGGCCAGGCGCGACCGCATCGAGCAGGCCGCAGCCGCGCAATGGGAGGTGCGCGCGCCGTGTGCCGGGCGCATCGCCCTGCGGCCGCTGCTGCGTGGGCAGGCGGTGGCCGCAGGGCAGCGCCTGGCCGACGTGGTGCCGGCCTCCACTGCGCTGGACGTGGTGCTGTATGCCCCCTCGCAGGCGGTGGGGCTGACGCGGCCGGGGATGCCGGTGCAGCTGCGCTTCGATGCGCTGCCTTACCAGCACTACGGGCAGTTCGCCGGCCGCGTGGTCGCGGTGGCGCGGACGCCGGAGCCGGCCGCGGCCGGCGTGGGAGCGGCGGCCGAGCCGCTGTACCGGGTCCGGGTGCGCCTGGCCGAAGGCGCTGCCGTCCGCGCCCGGCTTGGCGCCGTGCTGCGGCCAGGCATGCCCGTGCAGGGCACGCTCAAGCTGGAGTGGCGGCGTTTTGCGCAGTGGGCGTTCGAGCCGCTCGCCGATCTGCGCGGCGGCGCGCGATGAGCGTGTGGCTGCAGCAACTGCGCAGACTGGCCGGTGCGCGCCGCATGCCGATCGTCCTGCAGGGCCAGGTGGGCGAATGCGGCCTGGCGGCGATGGCGATGGTCGCCCACTACCATGGCTGCCGTGTGGGCCTTGCCGCGCTGCGGCGGCGTTTCCTGTTGTCGCGGCAGGGCACCACGCTGGCGAGCCTGGTGTCGATCGCGCAGGCGCTCGGCCTGCAGCCGCGGGCGGTGCGCCTGGAGATGGACGCGCTCGACGACCTGCAGCTGCCGTGCATCCTGCATTGGGATCTCAATCATTTCGTGGTGCTCAAGCGGGTCGGCGCGCGCCACATCGAGATCAACGATCCGGCCAATGGCCCGCGTCGTCTGCACCGCACCGAGTTCGCCAAGCATTTCACCGGGATCGCGCTGGAACTGGCGCCGGCGGCGGAGTTCCGCCCGCAGCCCGCCCCGCCGCCGTTGGCCTGGTCCTCGCTGATCGGTCGCGTGCATGGATTGAAGCGCGCGGTCTGGCAGATAGTGGCGTTGGCGCTGGCATTGGAACTGGTCAGCCTGGGCATGCCGTTCCAGTTGCAATGGATCGTGGACCAGGCATTGCCATCGGCCGATATCGGCTTGATCGACGCGCTGGGGATCGGGTTTTTGCTGCTGGTGCTGCTGCAGGCCGCGATCGGCCTGTTGCGCGGCTGGTTGATCACCACGTTTTCGGCGCAACTCGCGTTCCAATGGATGGGGCAGGTCTTCGCGCATCTGCTCGCGCTGCCGTTGGCGTATTTCGAGAAACGCCACCTCGGCGGCATCCAGTCGCGGTTCGACTCCATCCTGCAGATTCAGCGCACCCTGACCACCGGGTTCATGCAGACCATGGTCGATGGCGTGCTGGTGATCGGCACGCTGTGCCTGATGCTGGCCTACAGCCCGGGCCTGAGCGCGATCACCTTGCTGGCGGTGGCCGCCTATGCGGGCATGCGCGCGCTATGGCTCGGCAGGTTGCGCGATGCGGCGGCCGAGGAATTGCTGTGGGATGCCCGCCAGCACACCCATTTCCTGGAAAGCGTGCGCGGCGTGCAGGCCATCCGCTTGTTCGGGCGGCAGCACCAGCGGCGGATGGACTGGACCCATCTGCTGGCCGAGCAGACCAATGCGCACTTGCGGCTGAATCGCGGCGAGGTCTCGCTGGCGTCGGTGAAACTGCTGCTGTTCGGCGCCGAGCGCGTGCTGGTGGTGTGGCTGGCGGCCTTCGTGGTGCTGCGCAATCAGCTCTCGCTCGGGATGCTGCTGGCGTTTCTTGCCTATCGCGAACAGTTCGCGCTGCGGCTGAGCGGGCTGATCGACCGGCTTGCCGAATTCCGTCTGCTGCGCATCCACCTGGAGCGCGTCGCCGATATCGTCCATCACCCGCGCGAACAGGCTGACCAACAGGCCGACCCGGGGCGCTGGCACGACACCGGCATCGAGCTGCGGGGGCTTGGCTTCCGCTATGCGGACGATGCGGCGCCGGTGCTGGATCAGGTGAACCTGCAGATTCGCGCCGGCGAATGCGTGGCGATCACCGGCGTGTCCGGGTGCGGCAAGACCACGCTGGTCAAGCTGATCCTCGGCCTGCTCGAGCCGACCGAGGGCGAGATCCGGATCGGCGGCCGGCCCCTGACCGGCGCGCTGCTGGCGCAGTACCGCGCCAACGTCGGCACGGTGATGCAGGACGACATGCTGTTCACCGGATCGGTGGCCGACAACATCACCTTCTTCGATCCGGAGCCGGATCATGAACGCATGCGCGATTGCGCGCGCATGGCAGCGGTGCACGAGGACGTGGAGCGAATGCCGCTCGGCTACGACTCGGCGTTGAGCGAGGCCGGCGCCGGGCTGTCCGGCGGACAGCGGCAACGCCTGCTGCTGGCGCGCGCGCTGTACAAATCGCCGCGGATCCTGGTCCTGGACGAGGCGACCAGCCACCTGGACGTGATGAACGAAAGCCGCGTCAATGCCGCGATCCAGGCCTTGCAACTGACCCGGATCATCGTCGCGCACCGCCGCGAAACCCTGCGCATGGCGGCACGGGTCATCACCCTGGAGCACGGCCGCGTGGTCGGCGACCACCCGATCAAGGACTGGCTGGGGCTCACCGCGCGGGCGCCCGTCGAGGACGGTCTGGCCTCCTGAGCGCGCGCTCGGCGCGCCGCATGGCGGGGCGAGGGCGGCCGTGGTGCCTGGCGAGGAGCGCCGGCTCCAGCGCCGGCCGGTCCGCGATGGCGCAATCGGTGGCACGGCGCGCTTGTCCCGGCCCGCCGGCCGCTGCTGCGCCGGTGCCGATGCCGTGGCCGGGGTCGGCCTGTGGAGCCGGCGCAGTGGCGTGCGTGGACGCAATCCGCGATATTGCCGCGCATGACCCCGGCCGTTCCCTCCACCCGCTACATGGCGCTGCTGCTCGCCGGCCTGGCGATGTTCGGCCCGTTCGCGATCGACACCATCTTCCCGGCGTTCCCGCAGCTGGCGCAGCGCCTGCGCGCCGATCCGGTGGCGATCCAGCAGACGGTCAGCGTCTATCTGCTGGCCTATGCGCTGATGGGTCTTGCGCACGGGCCGCTGTCCGACGCCTGGGGCCGCAAGCCGGTGATCGTCGGCGGGCTGGTGGTGTTCGTGCTGGCCTCGGCCGGCTGCGCGCTGTCGGGCGACCTGGGCACGCTGCTGGCGTTCCGCGCGCTGCAGGGATTTTCCGCCGGGGTGGGCATGATCGTCGGCCGCGCGGTGATCCGCGACCTGTACCAGGGCCACGACGCGCAGCGGCTGATGAGCCAGGTGTCGATGATCTTCGGCATCGCCCCGGCGATCGCGCCGATCATCGGCGGCTGGCTGCTGGCCACCGGCGCCGGCTGGCCGCTGATCTTCTGGTTCCTGGTCGGGTTCTCGCTGTTGCTGCTGGTGGCCACGCTGCGCTGGATGCCGGAGACGCATCCGTTGCAAGCGCGCACCCCGCTGGCGCCGCGCACGCTGCTGCGCGACTACATCGCGATCGCGTTCAACGCGCGCTTCCAGCGTCTGGCCGCCGCCAGCGCGTTCAACTTCGCCGGTGTGTTCCTGTACATCGCCTCGGCGCCGGTGTTCATCCTCGACCTGCTGCACCGCAGCGAGCGCGATTTCGCCTGGCTGTTCATTCCGACCATCGGCGGCATGACCCTGGGCTCGTTCCTGTCCGGGCGCATGGCCGGGCGCATCGGGCCGCTGCGGCAGGTGCGCATCGGCTTCATCTGCTGCGGCGTGTCGGTGGTCGGCAACATCGGCTATACCGCGATCGCGCCGCAGATCGCGCTGCCGTGGGCGGTGCTGCCGATCTTCGGGGCCGGCCTGGGCATGGCGCTGATCTTCCCGATCCTGGCGCTGGCGGTGCTGGACATGTATCCGCGCCAGCGCGGGCTGGCCTCGTCGCTGCAGGCCTTCACCCAACTGATCCTCAACACCGTGGTGGCCGGGGGGCTGTCGCCGCTGCTCAGCGGCCGGCCGATGCATCTGGCGCTGGGCTCGGGCGCGTTGTTCCTGATCGGCTGGGGCTTCTGGCGCTGGGAGCGGCGCAGCGGCAAGCGCCTGCCGCGGCCCGGCAGCCAGGTGCCGCAACTGGAACCGGCCGATCCGGTGTGACGCCGACGCCGCGGTTGGGCTATCGTCGCCGGGTCATCGTTGAGGAAACCGCATGTCCATCCAGTCCAAGCAGCGCCGCGACGTGCGCAAGAAGCTTGCCGAACGCCTGCGCCATCGCAGCGAGGCCGCCGCTGCCGCCGCCTCGATCGAACCGCACGCGGAGTTGCGCGACCAGCAGCGCACGCTGCTGGCCGGCATCGTGCGCCGCGACGGCGAATGGGTGCTGGGCATGGACGGGCGCATCGCCGGACACAGCGAGAGCGCTGCGCAGGTGCTGTCGCTGATCATGCAGGCGGCGGAATTGCACGAGCGCGCCGGCACGCCGGTGCGGCTGGTGTATTCGGATGCGCTGAAGGACGCCGCGCAGGCCGATGCGCAGGCGCAGGGGCTGAGTTTCGACGAGTTCAAGGACCGCCACGCGCAGGCCATGCAGCGTGGCGGCAGCACGGCGCTACCGGGCTGAGACCATGGGCCAGAGCGCGAGCCAGGCCGCCGACGCCGCCGTGTCGCTGGCACGGGTGCGGCGCCGCGACGGTCTCGCGCTGATCCAGGCGCACCGCGCCAGCACCGCCCTGCATCATCCGTGGACGTATCCGTTCACCGACGTGCCCGGCTTCAACGCCTGGTACGCGCAGACCCTGGACGGCAGCAACGTCGCGCTGCTGGCGCGCGCGCGCGACAGCGGCGAGCCTGCCGGCCTGTTCACCTTCAGCCAGGTGGTCGGCGGCTGCTTCCAGAGCGCCTACCTGGGCTACCACGCGATGGCCGGCTGCGAAGGCCGAGGGCTGATGACCCACGCGCTGCGGCTGTGCGTGGCCTATGCGTTTTCCGAACTGGGCCTGCACCGCGTGGAGGCCAACATCCAACCGGACAACACGCGCTCGCTGGCGCTGGTCAAACGTGCCGGTTTCCGCCACGAAGGCTATTCGCCGCGCTACCTGCGCATCGGCGGGGTGTGGCGCGACCATGAGCGTTGGGCGCGGTTGGCGGACGATTGAGGCGGCGCGCTGGCGGTTGCGCCGCGGCGCGCTTACTGCGGCCTGGGCGCAGGCGTCACGGGAGCCGCGGCGGCGCCGGCCTGTGTGGCCTTTGCCGCCTCCCACCCGCACAGCTGCCCCTGGTTCTGCTGCTTGAGCCACTCCTGCATCGGCGCGAAGTATTCCAGCAGCGGGGCGGCGTCGAGCTTGTCGTTGCCGGTCAGTTCCTTCAGCGTCTGTTGCCACGGCTGGCTGCCGCCACGTTGCAGCATCGACCAGAATTTCTGCCCGGCTTCCTTGTTGCCGTAGAAGCTGCACTCGTACAGCGGGCCTTTGTAGCCGGCCGCGTCGCACAGGCCCTTGTAGAACTGGAATTGCAGGATGTGTGACAGGAAGTAGCGCGTGTACGGCGTGTTGCCGGGCACGTGGTACTTGGCGCCGGGGTCGAAGAAGTCCTCGCCGCGCGGCGTCGGCGGGGCCACGCCCTGGTACCTGGCCTTCAGTTCCCACCAGGCCTGGTTGTAGTGCTCCGGCGCGATCGAGCCGTCGAACACGCCCCAGCGCCAGCGGTCGATCATCAGCCCGAACGGCAGGAACGCGACCTTGCTCAGCGCCATGCGCATCTGCGCGTTGATCAGCGCCTCGCGGCTGCGCTGAGGCGCTTCGACCAGGCCGATCGAATGCAGGTATTGCGGGGTCATCGCCAGCACGATGGTGTCGCCGATCGCCTCGTGGAAACCATCGTTGGCACCGCCCTGGAACAGCGGCGGCAGCGGATTGTAGGCCAGGTCGTAATAGAGGTGGCCGAGCTCGTGGTAGATGGTGGTGAAGTCTTCCTCGTTCGGCTGGATGCACATCTTGGTGCGTACGTCGCCGGCCATGTCCATGTCCCACGCGCTGGCATGGCAGACCACGTTGCGCTCCAGCGGCTTGATGAACTGGCTGCGCGCCCAGTAGCTGTCGGGCAGCTTGGGCATCGCCAGCGAGGTGTAGAAATCCTGCGCGCGCTCGGTCATCTGCTTGGCGCTCTGCAGCTGCGCGTCGCGCTGGGCCATGAAACGCGCTTCCGGCGAGGAATCATTATTGCGTCGCGCCAGCGCCGCGGCGAGGTTGCTCTGATACTGTTTTTCCAGCGTGTCGGTGATGTCCAGGCTGCCGGCGCCGGGGTAGGGCTGCAGCAGATCCCACAGGTTGCTCCAGTCCTGCTGCCACATGTTGCCGAGCAGGTGCGCCGGCAGCAGGCCGCCGGCGACCTCGCCCTTGTCCTTGCCGTATTCGGCGTCGAGCTTGCCGCGGGTGTAGCAGTGCAGTTGCTCGTACAGCGGCTTGACCTGGGTCCACAGCCGGTCGGTCTCGGCGGCGATCTGCGCCGGCGGCATGTCGTAGCCGCTGCGCCACATCGCGCCGGTATCGGCATAGCCCATCTCGCGCGCGCCTTCGTTGACCAGTTCGACGAAGCGCCGGTAGTCCTGGCGCAGCGGCTGCGCGGTGCCGTGCCAGCCCTGCCATGCGTCGAGCTGCTGGTCGTAGTCGCGGCTGCGGCGCAGCACGTCTTCCAGTTCGCCCAGCTGCCGGCAGCGGCGCGCGTCGCCTTCGCCGCTGCAATAGGCGGCCGCGCCGTAGGCACCTTCCATCTTCGAGGCCAGCGTGGCCAGTTCGGCCAGCTTGGCCGGGTCGCGCGGCGCCGGCATCGCGGTCATCTGCTTCAGTAACTGCAGCGCACGCGCGCTGTCGGCGGACATCGGCTTGCCCTCGTAGCGCTTGGCCTGCGCGATCCAGCCGTTGAGCGTGGTCAGCCAGCGCGCGTTGGCCTTGGACACCAGCCGTTCCGAGTCGCCGTTGATGTAGGTGATCGACAGCCACTGCGCCGAGGTCAGCTCCGGCAGCAGCGCGCGGTACTCCTCGTTGATGCGGGCGACGAACTGGTCGGCGCTCTCGCCGGGTGGGGCCGGCGCCGGCGCGGTGCCGGTCTCGGTGGTCGCTTCCTTGCGGCACGCGGACAGCGCAAGCACGCTCGCGCCGATGCACAGCGCAAGCAGCAGAGGGCGGTGGTTCACGGCGCATCCTTCGGTGGCGAATGCGACGAGGCTAGTGGTCCGCCCCTTCCGCCGCAAGGGCCAGCGCCGCCGCGCCGCTGGCGCAGGCGGCGGACCGCCGCCGCCGCTCAGCGGCTCGCTGCGCCGGCGGCGATTGCGCTGCCGCTACCGGCGCACTGCGCGAACAGGTCGCGGGTGCGGTCGTAGACCCCGGTCTTGACCTGCATCAGCCCCAGCACCGAGGGGAACAGGTTGTCCTGGTCGGCGTACTGGCGCGAACGCGCGCGCACGCAGGCCAGGTCCAGGCCGCGGTCGCTGGCGAAGCCGGGCGAGAACCACATCACCATCGGTACGTGGGTTTGCTCCTGCGGGGCGATCGCATACGGCACGCCGTGCAGGTACAGGCCCTTCTCGCCCAGCGACTCGCCGTGGTCGGACAAGTAGATCATCGCGGTGTCGTAGTCGGGCATCGCTTGCAGCGTGGACACGGTGCGCGCCAGCAGGTGGTCGGTGTACAGCAGCGAGTTGTCGTAGGCATTGGCGATCAGCTCGCGCTCGCAGTTGCCCAGGTCGGCGCTGTCGCAGGTGGGCGTGAAGCGGCGGAAGCCGGCCGGATAACGTTCGAAATAGCTGGGGCCGTGGCTGCCGAGCTGGTGCAGCACGACCACGCGGTCGCCGGGCTTGGCGCGCACCTGGGTGGCCAGGTCCTGCAACAGGATCTCGTCCATGCAGCGGCCGTCCTTGCACAGCTGCGGGTCCTTGGCGTCGTCCAGGCGCTGGAGCGCCAGGCCGTCGCACACGCCCTTGCAGCCTGACTGGTTGTCGCGCCACAGCGTGGCGATGCCGGCGTGCTCGAGCACGTGCAGCAGCGACTGGTGCTTGCGGATGTTGCCTTCGTTGTAGTCGTGGCGGCCGAACGGGGAGAACATGCACGGCACCGAGACCTCGGTGCTGGTGCCGCACGAATGCATGTCGGGGAAGTTGATCACGCCCAGCTGCGCCAGCTGCGGCGTGGTCTGGCGCACGTAGCCGTTCAAGCCCCAGTTCTGCGCGCGTGCGGTCTCGCCCAGCACCACCACCAGCAGCCGCGGCTTGCTGCCCGGCGCGCGCGCGGTGGCGATCGCGTCGTGCTCGATCGGCAGCTTCGGCGCCTTGTGCGTGGGGCTGTCGGACTTCAGGTCCTGCCGCAACGCGACCAGGTAGTTGATCGGCGTGGCCAGGTAGCGGATCTCGCGATGGTTGCGCATCATCGCCGACAGGTCCTGGAACGACAGCATCGCGCCAACGCCGCCCAGCGCCAGCATCGCCAGCAGGAAGCCGGCGCGGATCGCCAGCGCCTTGCCCGGCGGACGCCGGATCAGGCGCAGCCGCCACAGCGCCAGGATCGGCAGCGCGGCGTAGAACAGCAGCGGCGCGATCAGCGCCGGGGTCATCAGTTCGCGCGATTCCTTGTGGTCGGTGGCCAGCACGTTGCGCAGCATGTCCGCGTCCAGGTAGACGCTGTAGCTGTTCATGTAGTGCGTGGCGAACGCGGTGGTGAGCAGCAGCACGGTCAGCAGCGGCTTGGCCACGCCGCGCCACAGCAGCAGGCCCAGCAGCAGGCCGTGCACCGACAGCAGCAACAGGAACAGCGACAGGCCCAGCTTCAGGTCGCCGGGGTGGCCGCTCATCGCGCTGCGCCAGAACATGCCGTTGCAGACCAGGGCGAAGAACGCGCTGGCCGCCAGCGCCAGCGCTTCGTTGCTCAGCAGCGGGCGGTAGCGCCACCAGCGGGTCCGGGACTGGCTGCTCGAATGCGGCAACGACATGCTCATGTGCGGCTTTCCTTCACGACAGGCAAGGCGACATGCATGGATCGGGCCGAAACCTGCGGCCGCCACAGCAATGCGCGGTACAGGCCCAAGGCCACGCCCCAACTCAGGGACAGCGTCCACAGGTCGTGGGACAGGAAGTGCGCGCCGCGCAGCTGCTGGCCGAGGCCGAACAGTAGCCCGGCGCCGAGCCCGACCGCCAGCGCCGGCCAACGCCAGGCCGGCTTCAGCGCCAGCGCGACGAAATACAGTGCCACCCAGGCGTAGCCGGCGCTGGAATGCCCGGCCGGGAAGCAGGCCGCATGCGGCATGCCGGCCGGCCGCGGCTCGAACAGGCCGATGTAGGGCAGGTGGCCGCCGTAGCGGCTCAGGTCCCAGGGGCAGTCCATATGGGTCAGCGACTTCAGCAGCGACACCACGCCGGTGCTCAAGGCCACCGCCAGCGCCAGGTACAGCAGCGGCAGCCGGTAGCGCTGGCCGTCGGCACGGCGCCACGCCCACGCCGCCAGGCCGGCCGTCGCCACCCACGCCGCGGTGCTGAGCAGCTTGCCGTCGTGATGGATCAGGCTGCGGGTCAGCGTTGCGTTCTGCAGCGCCCAGTGGCCGCCTTCCCAGCGGTACAGCAGGTCGGCGAACCAGAAGTCGCCGCCCAGGCCCATCAGCACGCTGCTGGCCAGCAGCGCCGCGGCCAGCGGCAGCCATAGATGCTGGCGATAGAACGCCGACGGCGCAGGCAGGACGGAGGCGGCGTGCAGGGGCAGGGACGGGCTGTGCATGGAGGCAGGCGGGCTGGACGCGCGAACGGTGGCGGGCGTCATGGTGTTGTGCTGCTTGTCGGAGACCGGTCGGATTGGGGCGCCACCGCTGCAGCGCTTCAGCCCAGGTTGCCGTTGCGGTATGCGGGTGGCGTCCAGGTTTCATCGAGATTCGATCAAGACGCCGCGTTCCGACCGTGTTCCGACGCGCATCCGCTAGCATGGCGTCATCCCCCGTCGTCCCGGAATGCGAGCGAGTGCCATGCGGCTGTTGGTGATAGAAGACAACCGGAACCTGGTCGCGAACCTGTTCGACTACTTCGAGGTGCGCGGCCACACCCTGGACGCGGCGCCGGACGGCGTCACCGGGCTGCACCTGGCCACCACCCAGCACTACGACGCGGTGATCCTGGACTGGATGCTGCCGCGCCTGGACGGGCCGCAGGTGCTGCGCGCGATGCGCGAGCGGCACCACGCCGAAGTGCCGGTGATCATGCTCACCGCGCGCGACGAACTGCCGGACAAGATCGCCGGTTTCCGCGCCGGTGCCGACGACTACCTGACCAAGCCGTTCGCGCTGCCGGAACTGGAAGTGCGGCTGGAAGCGCTGCTGCTGCGCGCCAACGGCCGCGGCCGCAGCAAGCTGCTGCGCGTGGGCGACCTGCAACTGGACCTGGGGACGCTGGAGGCGACCCGCGGCGGCCGCGCCCTGCACCTGTATCCGGCCTGCCGCAAGCTGCTGGAAGTGCTGATGCAGGCCAGCCCGGCCGCGGTCACCCGCGACCGCCTGGAGCAGGCGCTGTGGGGCGACGAGCCGCCGGACGGCGACATGCTGCGCTCGCATATCTACGACCTGCGGCGCAGCGTGGACGGCCCGTTCGCGGCCAAGCTGATCCACACCCTGCCGCGGATCGGCTACCGGCTTGCGCTGGTGGACCCGCACGAGCAAGAGCATGCCGCGTAGGACCGGGCTGCGGCAACGCATCACCCTGTGGCTGGTCGGCTATGCGGCGCTGCTGTCGCTGGCGGTGTTCGTGCACGGCTACATCGTCAACGACCAGGCCGAGCAGCTGACCTGGCGTTCGCTGCTCAGCTCCGAACTGGAACATTTCCTGGCGCGCAGCGCGGTCGATCCGGACTACCGCTGGATCGACACCCGCACCGTGAGCCTGTACGGCGACGCAGGCGGCGAGCCGCTGCCGCCGGCGGTGGCGGCGCTGGCGCCGGGCCTGCACGACGACGTGCCGCTGGAAGGCCGCGACAAGGTGGTGCTGGTGCAGGACGTGCGCGGCCGCCGCCTGGCGCTGGCGCTGGACATCACCGAGCTGCAGAAGCACGAGGAGAACCTGGCGCTGTGGATGCTGCTGTCCAATGTGATCGCGGTGCTGCTGCTCGGCGCGCTGGTGGCCTGGGGCCTGGGCCGGGTGGTGCAGCCGCTCACCGACATGGCGCAACGCATCGGCAGCCTGCGCCCGGACCGGCCGGGCCAGCGCATCGACGTGCATCCGCGCGCCAGCGCCGAACAGGTGGTGATCGCCGATGCGCTGAACGACTACCTGCTGCGCAACGACCTGTTCGTCGAGCGCGAGCGCGCCTTCATCGACAGCACCAGCCATGAATTGCGCACGCCGGTGGCGGTGATCGGCGGCGCCGCCGAACTGGCGCTGGAGCAGAGCGACATCCCGCCCAGCGCGCGCAACCAGCTACTGCGCATCCGCCGCACCGCCAGCGGCGTCGGCCAACTGATCTCGCTGCTGCTGGTGCTGGCCAAGGATCCGGCGCGGCTGGCGCGCGGCAGCGACCTGGTGCGGCTGGACCAGCTGTTGCCGGACATCGTCGAGGACCATCGCCACCTGTGCGCCGACAAGCGACTGGAACTGGCGCTGGCGCCGTTGCCGCCGTGCGAGGTGCTGGCGCCGCTGGCGATCGTGCAGGCGGCGATCGGCAACCTGCTGCGCAACGCGATCGAGAACAGCGACCAGGGCGTCATCCACATCGCGATGCCGGCGCCGGGCGTGGTGCGCATCGACGACCCCGGCCATGGCATGGCGCCGGAAGAGATCAGCGCCATCTACATGCGCATGGCCCGCGGCGGCGGCCGCGAGGGCAGCGGCATCGGCCTGGACCTGATCGCGCGCCTGTGCGAGCACCTGGGCTGGTCGCTGCACCTGGATTCGGATGCCGGGCAGGGCACGCGGGCCACATTGGATCTGCGTCCGGCATTGAAGGACGGAGGCGCGGCGTAGCGCGTTGCCGCGCTTGCACCGAAGCGGCATCGGCAGCGCGGCGCTGGCGGCGCAATCCTGTAGGCGGCTTCAGCCGCGACTGCGTCCGCAGCCGGGTTGGCCTCCGTGCCCAGACGGCATTCGCAGCCTTGGCGCTATCCAGCTCCGTTCGTCGCGGCTGAAGCCGCTCCTACAGGGGCTCGCGTGGAGCGGGCTGGCTGAACTGTAGGAGCGGCTTCAGCCGCGACAGTCTCCATCGCCGTCAGGCCCGCCGCTCCTGAAGCCGCTCCATCGGCGTTCAGAGCGCTGAGGAGCTTGCGTGCGCGGGCCTCAGGCCTGCTGCGGCAACAGTCCGCGCTGCAGCAGCCAGGCGCGCGCGTCTACAGGGGCTTGCGTGGAGCGGGCTGGCTGAACTGTAGGAGCGGCTTCAGCCGCGACAGTCTCCATCGCCGTCAGGCCCGCCGCTCCTGAAGCCGCTCCATCGGCGTTCAGAGCGCTGAGGAGCTTGCATGCGCGGGCCTCAGTCCTGCTGCGGCAACAGTCCGCGCTGCAGCAGCCAGGCGCGCGCGTCTACAGGGGCTTGCGTGGAGCGGGCTGGCTGAACTGTAGGAGCGGCTTCAGCCGCGACAGTCTCCATCGCCGTCAGGCCCGCCGCTCCTGAAGCCGCTCCATCGGCGTTCAGAGCGCTGAGGAGCTTGCGTGCGCGGGCCTCAGGCCTGCTGCGGCAACAGTCCGCGCTGCAGCAGCCAGGCGCGCGCGTCTTCGGCGTCCTGTTCGAACCAGGCGCGGGTCGAACCCAGCCGGTAGGTATAGCCCCACGCGTCCATGTCGGCCATCAGCCGCGCGCTGCCGACGCCGGGCAGCGCGTCGGCCAGCACGATTTGCAGGTAGCAGGTGGCGTCCTCTTCCTCGTCCGAGTCGGTGGCGTCGGTATGCACCCGCGCGCGCCGTTCCGGCGGCAGCACGATCAGGTGGCAAGCTTCGTGCAGCAGCGAGTGCACCGGCGTGTCGTCGCGCACGTACACGTCGCTGGCGATCACGCCGGCTTCCGGTTCGCCCCAGTAGCTGCCGGGAATCCTGGCGCCGTCGGCGACCCGGTGCAGCCTCAGCCCATGCCGGGCCAGCAGCGCGCGCGGCGCGTCCAGGCCAATGGCGCCGACGGTCAGGACCTGGGCAGCGGGTGCGGAACGGGAGTCGTCGGTCTGCATCGGGAGGTCGGGAAGGAGGGGCGGCGCGAGACGCAATCGGCAAGGTAGTGGCGGCGGTTGGACAGGCCGGCAGCTCGACTTACCTTGCCGCGCGAACTCGTGCGTTCGGTGAGCGCTGCTCAGGTTGTGCACGCAATCACGGCGCATTCGGGCGCCGCAGTGCATCTTCGTGGGGACGTTACGTCGAACACACCACCGAACAATGCGGCGCAGGCTGCGCGCCACGGTCGCTATCTACGACCGCAGCGCGCTGCACGGCTCAGGGCGACGGCCCTTCCGGCAATGCCACCGAGATATCCAGCACGTCGTGTTCGCCGTCCTTGACCAGGTCCACCTTGACCGCGTCGGCGTCGATGTTCACGTACTTCTTGATCACTTCCAGCAGCTCGCGCTGCAGCAGCGGCAGGTAATCCGGGCCGCCGCGATGGTTGCGCTCCTGCGCGATGATGATCTGCAGGCGGTTCTTGGCCGTCTCGGCGGTGTTCTTCTTGGCCTTGAGAAAGTCGAATAGTCCCATGCTCACCCTCCGAACAACTTGGTGAAGAAGCCCTTCTTCTCCACGGAGATGAAGCGCATCGGGCGCTCTTCGCCCATGATCCGGGCCACCGCGTCGTCGTAGGCCTGGCCGGCCGGGGATTCGCCGTCCAGGATCACCGGCTCGCCCTTGTTGGAGGCATTGAGCACGTCGCCGGATTCGGGGATCACGCCGATCGCCTTCAGCCCCAGCACTTCCTCCACGTCGGTGATGCTGAGCATCTCGCCGCCTTCCACCCGGCCCGGGCTGTAGCGGGTCAGCAGCAGGAACGCCGGCACGGTCTGGCCTTGCTCGGCCTTGCGGGTCTTGGAGTCGAGCAGGCCGATGATGCGGTCGGAGTCGCGTACCGAAGAGACTTCCGGATTGACCACGACCACCGCGCGGTCGGCGAAATACATCGCCAGGAACGCGCCCTTCTCGATGCCGGCCGGCGAATCGCAGACGATGTATTCGAAGCCTTCGGCGACCAGGTCCTTGAGCACCTTCTCCACGCCGTCCTGGGTCAACGCGTCCTTGTCGCGGGTCTGCGAGGCGGCCAGCACGTACAGGTTGTCGAAGCGCTTGTCCTTGATCAGCGACTGCTTGAGCGTGGCCTCGCCGTGCACCACGTTGACGAAGTCGTACACCACCCGGCGCTCGCAGCCCATGATCAGGTCGAGGTTGCGCAGGCCCACGTCGAAGTCGATCACGGCGACCTTCTTGCCGCGTCGCGCCAGCCCGCAGGCCAGGCTCGCGCTGGTGGTGGTCTTGCCGACGCCGCCCTTGCCGGAGGTGACTACGATAATTTCAGCCAAAGGAATGTCTCCTGATACGTTCGGTTATAGGGCCGCGTCAATCTTGCGCGGCGATCTTGATCTGGTCCTGCTCCAGCCAGACCTGGACGGCCTTGCCACGCAGTTCCTTGGGAATATCGTCCAGCACCTTGTAGTGGCCGGCGATGGCGACCAGTTCGGCGTGGAAGTCGCGGCAGAAGATCCGCGCCTCGGTGTTGCCTTGCGCGCCGGCCAGCGCGCGACCGCGCAGGCTACCGTAGATATGGATGCTGCCGTCGGAGATCACTTCGGCGCCGGCACCGACCGTGGCCACCACGGTCAGGTCGCAGTTCTCGGCATACAGCTGCTGGCCCGAGCGCACCGCGGTCTTCTGCATGCGGCCCGGCTGCGGGCGCGCCGCAGGGGCGGGCGGCGGCGGGGGCGGCGGCGAGACCGGGGCCGGCGCGGCGGCGGGGGCGCCGCCGTCGATGCGTTCGTACTGGGCGCGGAACTTGGCCAGCAGCGGCAGGCCCAGCGCCTCGGACAGCTGTTCGGTCTCGCGGGTGCCGTAGGCCAGCGCCACCGGCAGCACGCCGGCCGCGCGCAGGCCGTCCAGCAGCGCGCGCGCGGTGGCGGTGTCGGGCGTCTGCGCCAGGCCGCCGAAATCGATGATCACCGCGGCGCGGCCGAACAGCTTGGGCGCGCGCTGCACGCGCTCGCGCATCTCCTGCGCCAGGCGCGCCACGTCCAGGGTGCGGATGCGCAGGTTGGCGATGCCGACCTGGCCGATCTTCAGTTCGCCTGCCTGCTCGAAATCCAGATTCACCGACGACACGCTCAGTCCCCGGCCGGGCGCGGAGCCCGTTGCAGGCGGTGGGCATGGCCGGCCCAGGGCAGGTCGGGCAACTGCTCGCCGTAGGTCTCGCGGACCCAGGCGTAACTGCACAAATCCTTCAACAGCATGCTCGCACGCACCTCCACCTCGTTCATCGTGTTCTGGCCCACTTCGCGGAAACCGAAGCTGCCATGGAACAGCAGCGCCGCGTCCGCGCCGTGATCCAGGAAAACCTCGCACGCCAGCTGCGGATAGCGCAGCTCGGCATAGCTCTGCACGTCGGCATAGAACGCGCGGCCGACGCCTCCGCCGCGGCGGCGGCTGGCCACCACGATGCGGTCGATATAGAAGAACGCCGGATAACGCTCGCGGAACCAGGCGAAATTGCTGCTGTCGTGGTCGCTGCCGGCGCCGAAGCCGACCAGGAAACCAGCCAGGTTGCCGTCGCGCTCGGCGATGCGGAAATAGTCTGCGGTCTCGTAGAAACGGTGCAGCTTGGCCGAATCCAGCGGCAGGATCGCCAGTCCGGCGTTGTTGTTCAGGGCCAGGACCGAATCGAGCTCGTGCTCGCGCACGTCGCGGATGACGATCGACATTGGGACTCCGTTGCTGATGCGCGCGCGGCCAGATGCGGACCGCCAGCGGAATTATCGCACGCGGGGCGCGGGGCGGCGAGCCGCGCATGCATGACTTCCGTGGGAGTGCATTGCGCGCCGTTCATCCTAAGATGCGTGCATGTTGGGAAACCTCAGCCATCCCCGCGTCCTGCGCTTCGCCGGCCTGTTCACCTGGGCCATGATCGCCATGCCGCTGGTCTACACCTACTGGATCCCGGAAGAGGGCGTGAACCGGCGTGGCGGCTGGGAGGCGGCGATGATGTCGGGCTTCTTCATCGCCTTCGGCGGCAGCTACTACTGGCTGACCCGCGGGCTCGGCAGCGGTGGCCACGCGCATTGGTACGATCGCCTGATCCTGCTGCTGCTCACCGTCTGCGCGCTGGCGGTCAGCTATCTGACCGGAAGCGGGCTGGGCAGCATCCTGATGATGGTGGCGGCGGGGGTGATCCCGTGGCTGCTGCCGGTGCGGATCGGCGTGCTGTGGCTGGTGCTCAGCCAGCTGGCGGTGCTGCCGGTCTACTATCTGCTGGTCGGCTTTCCGATGTTCGACGCGCTGATGCAGTCGCTGCTGTACGGCGGCTTCTCCATGTTCATCTTCGTCACCAGCCTGGTCGCGCGGCAGCAGGCCCAGGCCCGCGAGGAGCAGCGCCAACTCAATGCCGAGCTGCGCGCCACCCGCGCACTGCTGGCCGAAAGCGCCCGGGTCAACGAGCGCACCCGCATCTCGCGCGAGCTGCACGACCTGCTCGGCCACCACCTGACCGCGCTGAGCCTGAACCTTGAAGTGGCCGGCCACATCACCGAGGGCCGCGCGCAGGAGCATGTGCACCAGGCGCATACCCTGGCCAAGCTGCTGCTGACCGACGTGCGCGAGGCGGTCAGCCATCTGCGCGACAGCGGCGCGATCGACCTGGCTGCGGCGCTGCGGCCGCTGGTCGAGCGGGTGCCATCGCTGCGAATCCACCTGCAGGTGGACGAGCCGCTGACCGTCGAGGACCCGGAGCGCGCGCATGTCTTGCTGCGCTGCACCCAGGAAATCATCACCAATACGGTGCGCCACGCCCAGGCCGACAACCTGTGGATCCAGGTGCGCCGCGAGGGTCCGCTGGTGCTGATCCAGGCCCACGACGATGGCCGCGGCTGCGAGACCCTGCTGCCCGGCAACGGCCTGCGCGGCATGCGCGAGCGGCTGAGCCAGTATGGTGGCAGCCTGGAGATCGATGCGCCGCAGGGCACGGGCTTTCGCCTGCGCGCCGCGGTCCCGAGTGCGGCCGCGTTGCTGCCGCCCGCCGTTTCACAAGGAGTGCTGCGATGATCCGTGTCTGCCTGGTCGACGACCAAACCCTGGTGCGGCAGGGGATCCGCTCGCTGCTGGCGTTGGACGGCGGGATCGAGGTGATCGCCGAAGCCAACGATGGCCGCCAGGCGGTGGAGCTGATCCCGCAGGTGAAGCCGGACGTGGTGCTGATGGACATGCGCATGCCGGCGATGTCCGGGCTGGAGGCGCTGCAACTGCTGTCGCGCAACGGCACGCTGCCGCCGACCATCATCCTGACCACCTTCGACGACGACCAACTGGTGCTGGCCGGGCTCAAGGCCGGGGCCAAGGGCTACCTGCTCAAGGACGTGTCGCTGGAACAGCTGGTCGGGGCGATCCGCGCGGTGGCCGCCGGCGGCTCGCTGGTGCAGCCGGCGGTGACACAGCGCCTGCTGTCGGGCCTGGAGCACATGCGCAACGACTTCGTCAGCCTGGACCGGCCCGACCCGCTGACCGACCGCGAGACCGAGATCCTGCGGCTGATGGCCAGCGGCTTCTCCAACAAGGAGATCGCCAACTCGCTGGGTGTGGCCGAGGGCACGATCAAGAACCACGTGTCCAACATTCTGTCCAAGCTCGGCGTACGCGACCGCACCCGGGCGGTACTGAAGGCGTTCGAGTTGCAGTTGGTCTGACGGGCCAGGATGCCCGGCCTGCGGATCGCCTGCTGGGTGCACTGTAGGAGCGGCTTCAGCCGCGACGAACGCAGCGGCGGGCCTTTCGAACCCTCAGCCGTGCTGGGCCGATGCCCCACGCCCCGCCTCGGTCCGGACGCAGTGGTCTGCGCGCCTGTACCGCCGGCGGTACAGGCGCGCAGCCGCAAACGCCTGGCCGGACCCGGCTTGCCTGCGGCCGCACGGCGCCGCTGCCTGACTGTCCGCCACTGCCTGGGTGATAATGGTCTGGTCGCCCGAACCGCACGCGTGGCGGCGCTGTGCACGGCGCGTTCGCAGGGTTTTCGCCACTATGCCGAATTCCGCGTCGCCATCTGCTGACCACGAGCCGCGAAGCCTGCTAGGATGGGCGCTTCGCTTCATTAACCCGGCCGTGGGATCGGCCCCGGAGACCTTCTGAATGACCCGTATTATCGAATTCCTGATCGCGCTGGGGATCGTGGCTGGCCTGTTTGTCATCGTTGGCCTGGTGCTGCCTTCGGAACGTCACATGTCCGAGAGCGTCGAAACCAATCGGCGCATGACCATCGTCTATGACACGGTGAACAGCCTGCGTCGCTTCAAGGACTGGAATCCGCTGGTGCTGCGCGATCCGCGTATCCAGCTGAAGCTCTCCGGCCCTGAAGCCGGCGTCGGCGCCCGCCTTGACTACGCCTCCAACGAGGGCTACATCGGCAAGGGCAGCTGGACCATCACCTCGACCGAGAAGAACAAGCAGGTCGTCATCGGCATCGAAGACGAGAGCAAGGGCCGCGACAAGACCACGGCGTTCATGCTCGAGCCGACCGGCAAGAGCGGTCGCAACGTCAAGATCACCCAGGACTACACGGTCAAGTACGGTTGGGACCTGTTCGGTCGCTATGCCGGCCTGTACGTGAGCCGCCATGTCGGCGACGACATCAAGCTGGGCTTGTCGCGGCTGAGCAACGTGCTGGCCACCGTGCCCAACGTCGATTACCGCGCCGAGGAAACCCCGTTGAAGGACCTGAAGGTCGTCGACGTTCCGGCCGAAGATCTGCTGGTGGTCAACGCCGGCAACATCGACCGCGACAACGAGGCCATCAAGAAGTCCATCAAGGACAACCAGGAGTGGATCAAGCGGGTGATGGACGCCAACGGCCTGGAAGCGGCCGGTCCGGTGCGCATCGTCACCACCGACTTCGGTTCCGACAAGTACGCCTTCGACGTGACCCAGCCGGTGCGCAAGCGTGCCGGTGGCGCGCCGAAGCCGGACGCGTCGGCCAAGCCGGAAGACAAGAAGGGCGACAAGAAGGACGACGCGGCTGCGGCGGCCGCTCCGGTCGATGCCACCCCGGTTGCCGCCAGCGGCGAGCCGCTGAAGCTGACCATCCCGCAAGGCGCGCCGGTCACCTACCTGCGCACCCAGGCGCACCGTTCCGCGTTCGCCAGCTACACCGGACACATGGCGGGCCTGGATGCGGCACGCAATGCAGTCCGCGCCTGGGCCGCCACCAGCGGCTACGACGTGACCGACCGTCCGTACGAAGCCTGGAAGGGTGGGGTGGACAAGTCGTTCACGCCGGATGGCACGTACGACATCTACTGGGCGATCAAGTAAGCCTCGCCTGCATGGATGGGTGACACGAAACGCGCCGCTGCTTGCGGCGCGTTTCGTTTATGGGGCCGCAACGCCGGCCGCAACGGAGCATCGTCATGCTGAATCTCGATCGGCGTTCGCGCAAACGCTCCTGGCTGGCCTGCGCCGGCGGCCTGTTGGCGGCCGCCGCGATCGGCCTGTCCGCCTATGCCTCGCACGGCGTCAGCGAGCCGCTGGCGCAATCGCATCTGCAGACCGCGGCGCTGTATGCCTTCGGTCACGGGCTGGCGCTGGCGGCGCTGGCCCGCAGCAGCGAACGCCTGCTCGCGCGCGCCGCGCTGGCGCTGCTGCTGCTCGGCACGCTGCTGTTTTCCGGCAGCCTGGCCGGCAACGCGCTGGCGCAATGGCCGACGCGGCTGGCCCCGGTCGGCGGCACCACGCTGATGCTGGGCTGGCTGCTGTACGCGCTGGATGCGCTGAGGCGTTGAGATGCCCCGTTACGCGCGCGGATTCGACACCCAGGCCGCCTACGACCACCTGAGCCGGCGCGACCGCAAGCTCGGCGCGTGGATGCGCCGGATCGGCCCGATCGCGCCGCAACCGGGCTGGGCCAGGCCGTTCGACCCGGTCGATGCGCTGGCGCGCGCGATCCTGTTCCAGCAACTCAGCGGCAAGGCCGCGGCGACCATCGTCGGCCGCGTCGAGGCGGCGATCGGCAGCGCCCGGTTGCATGCCGACACGCTGGCGCGGATCGACGATCCCGGCCTGCGTGCCTGCGGCGTGTCCGCCAACAAGGCGCTGGCGCTGCGCGATCTGGCGCGGCGCGAGGCGGCCGGCGAGATTCCCTCGTTACGCAAGCTGGCCTTCATGGACGACGAGGCGATCGTGCAGGCGCTGCTGCCGGTCCGCGGCATCGGCCGCTGGACGGTGGAGATGATGCTGCTGTTCCGCCTGGGCCGCCCCGACCTGCTGCCGGTGGACGACCTGGGCGTGCGCAAGGGCGCGCAGCGGGTGGACCAGCTACAGCAGATGCCCGCGCCGCAGTCGCTGGCCGAGCGCGGCGAGCGTTGGGGGCCGTATCGCAGCTATGCCAGCTTCTACCTGTGGAAGATCGCCGATGCGAGCGACGCCGCCAAGCCGCCCACGCCGCGTTCGCAGGCCTAGGAGCGCGCAGCGGCAGCGTGATGCTCCTCTGTAGGAGCGGCTTCAGCCGCGACGAGCGGAGTGGTGAATGTTCCGAACTGGCATGCAGTCGGGACTGAAGTCCCTCCCACAAGAGGTCTCGTCGCTCCGCGGCGGCGGTGGAGACCCTGTGGGAGCGACTTCAGTCGCGACGAACGCAGCGGCGGGCCTTCCGGCGTCGGACGTTGTCGCGGCTGAAGTTGCTCCTACAGTGCACCCAGCAGGCGATCCGCAGGCGGTGTAGGAGCGGCTTCAGCCGCGACGCTTTACCGGTAACGCATCGCGTCCATGGCCCGACGCCAGCCACAGCCGCTTCTGTCCGAAGCTGCCGGGCGCCAACGGGTCGCAGCACTTCGTACTAGTCCAGAAACACCTGCCGCACCGTGGCGCGCGCCGCGTCCAGCGAGAAGTGCGTGGCGATGTTGCGCAGGCCGTTGCCGGCCAGCGTGTTCCACAGCGCCTCGTCGGTGTACAGCTGCGCCAGCGCGGCGACGAACTGCGGCGCGGTCTCGGCGATCAGCACGTCCTCGCCATGGCGCAGGTGCATGCCTTCCACCGCGCACGGCGTGGCCACCACCGGCTGTCCGTGCGCCATGCTCAGGTTGACCTTGCCCTTGACCCCGGCGCCGAAACGCAGCGGCGCCACCGCGATGCGGATCTCGTCCATGTAGGCGACGATGTCCGGCACGTAGCCGAGCAAGTCCACCCCGGGCGTGGCGGCACCGAGACGGCGGATGTCGTCGAGCATGTCGGCGCCGATGCAGTGGAAGCGCAGCTCCGGCAGCAACTCGCGCAGCGGCGGGAACACCTCCTGCAGGAACCAGCGCACCGCATCCACGTTGGGCGCATGGCGGAAGCCGCCGACGAATACCAGATCGCGGCGCTGCGCCCACGGCAGGCCCGGTCCGGCCACTTCGTGCAGATTGGAGATCAACGCGGTGCGCACCTGCGGCGCCTCGCGCTGCAATTGCGCGCGCTCGACCCCGCTGACCAGCACGGTGATATCGACCTGGGCCATCACCTCCAGCTCGCGCGCGCGGGTGCGCTCGGCCTCGCGCAGCAGCCGTGCGTCGCCGGCCAGCTCGGCGCCGCGGCGCTCGCGCAGATAGTGCAGGTCCACGGTATCGAACAGCCGCCGCGCCTGCGGCGCGAAGCGGCGCAGCAGCGGCAGGCAGGCGTGGGCGACGTGGTGGCGCACCATCAGCACCGCGTGGAAGCGCGCGCCGTGCTGCTGCAGGAACCCGCTCACGCTCTTCAGGTACGGCGCATACCACACCTCCACGCCGAGCCGCTGCAGCGCCTCGCTGTGGCGGCTGGCGTATTCGCGGCCGCTGGGCACGAACACCACATGCGCGCCTTCCTGCAGCAGCAGGCGGATCAGGTTGAACTGGCGCAGCGAGGCCGAGTCGCGGTCCGGCTGCGGCAGCGCCTCGTCGAGGATCAGCACCTGGCGTTGCTGCCGGTGCAACTGCGCTGGGGTCGGCGTGGTCCCCGGCGGCAACTGCCGCGCCAGCACGTCGGCCCATTTGGCCGCGAACACGCCGCGGTTGCGCACCTGGTAGGCCTTGATGCCGCTGTCGGTATCGGTGCCGTTGCTGGTGCCCTCGTCGTGCACCACCTGGCTCGCCGGCTGCAGCAGGGTGCGCAGTCCGGCCTGGCGCACGGCGAAGGCGAGATCGGTGTCTTCGTAGTAGGCCGGCATGTAGCGCGTGTCGAAGCCGCCCAGCGCCAGGAAGCGTTCGCGCTCGATCGCCAGCGCCGCGCCGGCGCCGTAGTCGATGTCGCGCAGGTAGGCGTAGCGCGGATCGTCCGGCGATTCGAAGCGGCCGTAGCTCCAGGCGCTGCCGTCGGCGAAGACCACGCCGCCGGCTTCCTGCAGGCGCCCGTCCGGGTACAGCAGTTGCGCGGTGACCAGGCCGGCCTGCGGCACCTGCGCGAAGGTGTCCAGCAGCGCGTCCAGCCAGCCCGGTTGCGGCACCGTGTCGTTGTTGAGGAACACTAGGTAGCGCCCGCGCGCGCGCGCCGCGCCGTCGTTGCAGCTGGCGATGAAGCCGCCGTTGCGGCTGCGCACGTGGTAGTGCAGGCCCTGAAGTTGCGGCATCCACTGCACGGTCTCGTCGCTGCTGCCGTCGTCGATCACCAGGATCTCGCAGGCCGCCGCCGGCGGGTGCGCAGCCAACGCACGCAGGCAGGCGAGGGTATGCGCGACGTGGTTGTAGACCGGGATCACGATGCTCGCCAGCGGCGCGTCGCTGGCCGGCACCGCGAAGGCGGCGAACGGCTGCGGTGCGACCGTGAACAGCGTGCGCCGCGGCGGCGGCAGCGGCTGCGCATGCACCCGCAGCCGCTGCCAGGTGCTGCGCCAGCCGCGCGAACGCAGGCTGGCCAGGCCGCGCCGCAGCAGGCCGGCAAAACGGTTCAGGGCGTAGCGCAGGTTCGCCCAGGACATCGACATCCGTTGCAACTCCAGCTTAAACAAAGGGACCCCTGCGCCGCGCTGCCTGCTGGCCTGCGCTAGACTCGCCGGAATTTACATTCTCGCATCCCCGTGCCACGACGCTACGACGACAACGACACCGACGATCAGGCCACCGACGATCTCGACAGCGGCGCCTCGCCCTGGCGCCGGCGCCTGCTCACCTGGGGCCTGGCCGCCACCGCGCTGGGCCTGGGCTTCCTGATCCCCTACACGGTCTATCTGAACAAGCAGGTGACGCAGCGCTTCGGCGAACTGCGCTGGCAGATCCCGACCCGGGTTTACGCCCGCCCGCTGGGGCTGGCGGCGGACACGGCGATGGACGCGCAGACGCTGAAGACCGAACTGGACGCGGCCAGCTACCGCGAGGACGCCGGCGCGCAGCGTCCCGGCACCTATCAGCAGGACGGCAGCCGCTTCGTCATCGCCAGCCGTGGCTATAACGACGTGGATGGCCGGGTCGCGCCCAGGCGGGTGGAAGTGAGCCTGGCCGGCGGCCGCGTGGTGGCGCTGCGCGATGCGCAGACGCGCAAGGCGCTGACCGCCGCGCGGCTGGATCCGGCGCGCATCGCCACCTTGTACGGGCAGAAACAGGAAGAGCGGCGGCTGGTGCGGGTGGACGAAGTGCCCGAACTGCTGGTCACCGGCCTGCAGGCGGTGGAAGACCGCGACTTCAACTATCACCACGGCGTCGACCTCAGCGGCATGGTGCGCGCGGCGTGGGTGATGGTGCGCTCCGGCGGCAAGAGCCGGCAGGGCGCCAGCACCCTGACCCAGCAGCTGGCGCGCAGCGGCCTGCTCGGCATCGGCAAGGAGCAGACGCTCACCCGCAAGTTCAACGAAATCCTGTACGCGCTGCTCATGGAAGCGCGCTACGACAAGCGCACCATCCTGGAGGCCTATCTGAACCAGGTCTACCTGGGCCAGCGCGGCAGCCAGGCGATCCACGGCGTGGCCTCGGGCGCGGAGTTCTGGTTCGGGCGCGAGCTGGATTCGCTGCCCCCGGAACAGGTGGCGTTGCTGATCGGCCTGGTCAAGGGCCCGTCCTACTACGATCCGCGGCGCTTCCCGGAGCGCGCGCTGGACCGGCGCAACTTCGTGCTCGGCAAGCTGCGCGAGAGCGAGCTGATCGACGAACCCACCTACCGCAAGGCGCTGGCCGCGCCGTTGGGGGTGCCGGCCAATCCGGGTCTGGTCGCGGCCAACCGCTTCCCGGCCTACGTGGACCTGGTGCGCCGCCAGCTGGCGCGCGACTACCCGGAAAGCGCGCTGCAGGGCGCCGGATTGAGCGTGATGACCGGCATGTCGCCGTCGGCGCAGGCCTATGCCGAAGGCGCGGTGACCCGCACCCTCACCGCGCTGGAGACCAACAAGAAGCGCCCGCCGCTGCAGGCCGGGCTGGTGCTGACCGATACCCACAACGGCGACGTGCTGGCGGTGGTCGGTAGCCGCGACGTGGCGCAGCCCGGTTTCAACCGCGCGATCGAGGCGCAGCGCCAGGTCGGCTCGCTGCTCAAGCCGTTCGTGTACCTGCTGGCGCTGGCGCAGCCGGACCATTACTCGCTGGCCAGTTGGGTCGACGATGCGCCGGTGACGGTGCAGCTTGGCCGCGGCAAGCGCTGGACCCCGGGCAATTCCGACAACCGCAGCCATGGCATGGTGCGCGTGGTCGATGCGCTGGCGCATTCGTACAACCAGGCCACGGTGCGGATCGGCATGCAGGTCGGGCCGGAGCGGGTGGCGCAGCTGATCAAGGTGCTGGCCGGGCTCGAGGCCGAGAACAATCCGTCGCTGATCCTGGGCGCGACCGACCAGAGCCCGTACGCGATGACCCAGCTGTACCAGTTCCTGGCCTCCGGCGGCGAGATCCAGCCGCTGCACGCGGTGCGCGGCGTGCTCGACCCGCAGGGCAAGCTGCTCAAGCGCTACGACAAGGCCCCGGCGCCGGCGCAGGAAGGCGATTCGGTCGCGGCCAACCTGGTCGGGCTGGCGCTGCAGCAGGTGGTCAGCAACGGCACCGCGCGGCAACTGCTCGGCGACGGCCTGGGCAAGCTGTCCCCGGCCGGCAAGACCGGCACCAGCAACGACGGCGTGGACAGCTGGTACGCCGGCTATACCGGCGATCATCTGGCGGTGATCTGGATCGGCAACGACCAGAACAAGCAGACCGGCCTGTACGGCGCCACTGGCGCGATGCGGGTGTGGTCGGGCATCTTCGCGCGGCTGCCGAGTTCGCCGCTGAAGGTGCAGGGCAAGGGCATCGACTGGCAATGGATGGACCCCGCCGGCAGCAACAGCACCGATCCCAGCTGCCCCGGCGCGCGCCAGTTCCCGTTCGTGGTCGGCTTCGCCCCGGCGTTTGCGCCGTGCGCGCCGCCGCAGGCGCTGCCCGAAGAAGGGCAGGCGCTGCCCGCCCCCGCCGACGGCGAGGAGCGCCATGGCGGCGGCTGGCGCAGCTGGTTCGGCCTGGACAAGAAGAAACAAACGCCGCCCGCCGACGCGGCGTCCACCCCTCCGGCGCAATGATCCACGGATGCCTGCCATGACCCGATACCCCCCCACCATCGCCATCGCCGCGCTCAGCCTGCTGCTGTCCTCCTGCGTCAGCGCCCCGCCGCCGCCGCCGCCGCCGCCGGTGGACACCACCACGCCGGCGCAGCGGCTGGCCGCGATCGACGCCAGCGGCGGCGCCGACGACACCGAACTGAGCGTGCAGCCCTTGCGCGATCCGCAGGTCCAGGACCTGCGCGACAGCGCCAAGCGCAAGCGCGCGGCCGGCGACCTGGCCGGCGCGGCGGCGGCGCTGGACCAGGCCCTGCAACTGGTGCCGGAAGATCCGGCGCTGCTGCAGGACCGCGCCGAACTGGCCTTGCTGCTGAAGGACGACGCGGGCGCCGAGGCCTTCGCCAAGCGCGCCATCGACCTGGGCTCGCAGACCGGCCCGCTGTGCCGTCGCCACTGGGCCACCATCGAGCAGTCGCGGCTGGCCCGCGGGCAGAAGGAGAACGCGGCGTCCGCGCAGGCGCATATCGAGGGTTGTACGGTGGCGGGGATCAAGCGCTATTGAGGTGGTGATCGGGACCCGGGACCCGGAAGAGCGCAGGGCTGGTTGATTCATTGCCATGGCAACGGCGCGTTCCGCCGGCCGATCGCTGATACATCATCGGATCCAGGCAAACCGCTGTTCCGGGTCCCGAGTCCCCAGTCCCGAGTCCCGAGTCCCGAAATGTCCCTCAGCCACGCCAGCACCGAAGCCCTCAGCGAAGGCGGTGCGCTCGCCCGCCAGCTCGATGCGTTCGTGCCGCGGGCGGCGCAGCTGCGGCTGACCGCGGCCATTGCCGAGGCGTTCGAGCAGCGCGACGTGCTGCTCGCCGAGGCCGGCACCGGCACCGGCAAGACCTATGCGTACCTGGTGCCGGCGCTGCTGTCGGGATTGAAGACCATCGTCTCCACCGGCACCCGCGCGCTGCAGGACCAGCTCTACCACCGCGATCTGCCGCGGGTGCGCGCGGCGCTGGGCGTGGGCCTCAACAGCGCGTTGCTGAAGGGCCGCGCCAACTATCTGTGCAAATACCGGCTGGAGCAGGCCAAGGGCGAGCCGCGCTTCACTTCGCGCGAGCAGATCGCGCAGTTCCAGCGCATCGTCGCCTGGGGCGGGCGCACCCGCTTCGGCGACATCGCCGAGCTGGAGGCGCTGCCCGACGATTCGCCGCTGCTGCCGATGGTCACCTCGACCATGGACAACTGCCTGGGCAGCGAATGCCCGTTCTGGGGCGAGTGCTTCGTGGTGCAGGCGCGGCAGCGCGCGCAGGCCGCCGACGTGGTGGTGGTCAACCATCACCTGCTGCTGGCCGACCTGGCGCTGAAGCAGGAAGGCTTCGGCGAGATCCTGCCCGGCGCGCAGGTCTTCGTCATCGACGAGGCGCACCAGCTGCCGGAACTGGCGGCGAACTTCTTCGGCGAAAGCTTCGGCATGCGCCCGCTGCAGGAGCTGGCGCGCGACTGCCTGGCCGAGAGCCGCCACGTCGCCGGCGCGCTGGCCAGCCTGCAGGCGCCGGTGCAGGCGTTGGAGCAGGCCTTGCGCGAACTGCGCGCGGCGATGGAAGGCGTGCCCACCCGCGGCACGCAATGGCGGCTGCTGGCCAAGCCGCAGGTGCGCGACGGCTTCGATGCGCTGCTGGCGGAACTGGCGCGGCTGCAGGAGAGCCTGGCGGCATTGCGCGAGGCCTCGCCCGGTTTCGACGCGTGCGCCGCGCGCGCGCAGGACCTGCGCGCGCGCCTGGGCCACTGGCTCGGCGACGACGCGCCGATCGCCGATTTCGACGCCGAGCCGGCACCGCCGTCCAACGATGTGCTGTGGTACGAACTGAGCGCGCGCGGCTTCCGTTGCCAGCGTACGCCACTGGACGTGTCCGGCCCGCTGCGCCTGCACCGCGAGAAGTCGCACGCGGCCTGGGTATTCACCTCGGCGACGCTGGCGGTGAAGGGCGATTTCGAGCACATCGCCACGCGCCTGGGCCTGAGCGATCCGATGACCCTGCTGCAGCCCAGCCCGTTCGACTGGGCGCGGCAGGCGCTGTGTTATCTGCCGGCGCTGCCGGATCCGAACGCGCGCGGCTTCGGCACCGCCTTGATCGCCGCGCTGCATCCGGTGCTGCAGGCCTCGCAGGGCCGCGCGTTCCTGTTGTTCGCCTCGCACCGCGCGCTGCGCGAGGCCGCCGAGGCGCTGCGCGACGGGCCGTGGCCGCTGTTCGTGCAGGGCGAGGCGCCGCGCGCGAGCTTGCTGCAGCGCTTCCGCGAGTCCGGCAACGGCGTGCTGCTCGGCTCGGCCAGCTTCCGCGAAGGCGTGGACGTGGTTGGCGATGCGCTGAGCGTGGTGGTGATCGACAAGCTGCCGTTCGCTGCGCCGGACGATCCGGTGTTCGAGGCGCGGCTGGACGCGATCCGCCGCGACGGCGGCAACCCGTTCCGCGACGAACAGCTGCCGCAGGCGGTGATCGCGCTGAAGCAGGGCGTGGGCCGGCTGATCCGCAGCGAGACCGACCGCGGCGTGCTGGTGCTGTGCGATCCGCGGCTGCTGTCCAAATCCTACGGCCGCACCTTCCTGGAGTCGCTGCCGCCGTTCGCGCGGACGCGCGATGTGGAGGATGTGCGGGCGTTTTTTGCGACGGGACTCGGGACTGGGGACTCGGGACTCGAAGAAGCGGGACTCGGGACCGGGGACTCGGGACTCGAAGAAGCGGGAGCGCACTGATGTTCGCTCGCCGCCACGGCCTTCGGTCCGTGAGCCTCCGTATGTGCGCTCGTCCGGGTGCTGATGAGGCGAAGGATGCTAGGCTTTTCGCCTTTCCGGGTCCCGAGTCCCGAGTCCCGATTTTTCATGAACATTCTCGCCTTCGAAACCTCCACAGAAGCCCTCTCCGTCGCCGTGCATGTCGACGGCGCGGTGCGCGAGCGCTTCGAACTCGCGCCGCGCCGGCATGCCGAGCTGGCGCTGCCGTGGGCCGAGCAGTTGCTGGCCGAGGCCGGCATCGCGCGCCGCCAGCTCGATGCCATCGCCTTCGGCCGCGGCCCCGGCGCGTTCACCGGTGTGCGCCTGGCGATCGCGCTGGCGCAGGGCATCGCGCTGGCGCTGGACCTGCCGGTGTTGCCGGTGTCCACGCTGCAGGCGCTGGCCTTGCGCGCGCCGGCCGACGCGCCGCAGGTGCTGGCCGCGATCGATGCGCGCATGGGCGAAATCTATGCGGCGGCCTTCGTGCGCGATGCCGATGGCCTGCATGCGCTGACCCCCGAGCAGGTGTTGACCCCGGATACGTTCGTGCTGCCGCAGACGGATGCGCCCTGGCACGGCGTCGGCACTGGCTTCGCCGCCATCGACGCGACGCTGCAGCGGCGCCTGCACGCGCAGCTGCACAGCGTCGATGCGCAGGCCGTGCCGCATGCCGCCGACGTGCTAACCCTGGCGCTGGCCGCCCATGCGCGCGGCGAAGCGATCGCGCCGGAACGCGCCGAGCCGGCCTACCTGCGCGACAACGTCGCGCTGACCCTGGTCGAGCAGCAGGCGCAGCGCGCCGCACGATAATCCGGGCTGGCCGGCCGTCCCGGGCCGGCGCACCGCAGACCGCAACTGCGCTCAGTAGTCGTAGCTGACGCTCAAGCGCAGCGCGCGCGGCGCCTGGCGCAACAACGCCGCGCCATAGACGGGATCGCTCACGCCCGGGTCGGTTTCCGAATACGGATACTTCCACAGCGTGGCCTGGCCGTTGAAGGCGTTGAACACGTCCAGGTTGAAGGCCAGCCTGTGCTCGGCGTAGGCCGGCCGCCACGACACCCCGAGATCGAGCTGCTTCAGCCACGGCAGGCGGCCCTGGCTGCCCGGAGGCGCCGCTTGGCCCTGATAGTAGTGGTAGGCGATGCCGTAGCCGGAGGGGTCGCTCTGGTCGGCGCCGTACGAGCCGAGCGCACTGAATGGCGTGCCGGACTGCAGCTTGACGTTGGCCGACACCAGCCAGTCGGGGGTGATCTGGTAATAGCCGTAGAACCTGAACTGGTGGGTGTGGTCGTTGCTCTGCGGGCCGTTGGTGTGTTCCATCAGCTGCGCGTAGTCCCAGGCCTGGGTGGTGGACACCGCGGTCTGGCCGATGCCCGACAGCAGCTGGCCTTCGGTGGTGCCGTAGCTGCGCGACCAGGTGTAGTCGAGGCGCCCATACCAGCGCTGGTCGAACGGGTGCTCCAGCGACAGGTTGAGGCCGTAGTAATTGCGCTTGAGCTCGGGAAAGCCGAACTGGGCATTGGTCAGCGGCACGCTGACGTAGTTGCCCGAGGTGTCCACCAGGGTGAAGGTGTTGGTCCTGCCCGGATTGATCAGCCAGCAGCTGACCGGATTGCTGGCCAGGGTCACCGTCTGCCCGTGCGCCGCCGCCGCCGCGAACACCGTGCCGCTGTCGCAGTAGTCGTCCACGCCGCTGCGCAGGACGCGGTAGGTGCCTTTGGCGCCGTAGACCCAACTGTCGCCCCAGGCCTTGCTGAAGCCGAGGATGAACTCGTCCTGGAACGAGGGCTTGATGCCCTGCGTGGCCACGGTCCTGGCATCGGGCAGGATGCCGTAGTAGTTGTTGGCCGAGACCGCACTGGAGATCTGGGTCAGGTCGGTGGGGTAGCCGTTGCCGTCGATGCCGCCATAGGTGTAGTAGGTCGAGGTCGCCAGCGTCGCGCCGGCGGCATTGAATGCCGGATTCAGCGGCAGCGCCAGGTAGTAGCGGCCGGCGTTGCCGTAGACCTTGAAGCGCGCGTCGCCGTCGACGTCCCAGCTGAAGCCCAGGCGCGGCGCCCACTGCCCGCTGCTCTGCTTGATGTAGGCGTCGCCGTCGCGGTTGTAGTTGGTGAACTGGTCCAGGCGCAGGCCGAGGCTGAGCAGGAAGCGGTCGCTGACCTGCCAGTTGTCCTCGATGTACTGCGCGCGCTGCACCGCGCGCACCGAGGCCAGGGCGCTGTAGACGTACCGGCGCACGTAGTAGCCGTCCTCGCCGTGGGCGTAGCCGCCGGTGGCCGGCACGCCGAGGCCGGTGTTGATCGGCACGTCCGGCTTGGACTGGCCGTAGATCCACTGGTACCCATCGCCCGAGGCCACCGAGCCGCGATTGAGCGCGCGTGCGTTCTGGTTGTCGATGCCGACGGTGATGCTGTGCTCGCCGATGACGTAGTTCAGGTCCAGCCGCAGGTTGTCGGTGCGGTTGCCGCGGTCGGGATCGACCAGCAAGGACGTGGTCTGCGCATTGGTGATCGGGGTACCGCCGGTGTAGGCCGGGTTCTGGAACGATGTGCCGCTGAGGTAGGTCAGCGCACGGTTGTAGCTGGGGTTGCCGGTGTAGTCGTCGCTGCGCTGCTTGCCGTACTGGGCGCTGAAGGTCAGGCGGTCGGTGAGGTAGCCGGTGTACTTGGCGGTCCACAGGCCGCCGCCGGTCTTGGTGGTGTCGGCATTGCCGCGCAGCGCGCCGATGTCGTCGCCGCTGTACTCGTAATACTTGCCGCGGGTGATGTAGCGGCTCGAGGCGCCGGTGATTTCCAGCAGCTGGTTGTCACTGATGTTCCAGTCGAGCTTGGCGTACCAACTCGGCCGGCGGTAGCGATAGTCGTAGTAATACTCGCCCGGGGTGGTTTCGCGTGCGCCGTAGAACCTGTCGCCTTCTTGGCGCTGCAGTTCGTAGGAGCCGAAGAAGAACAGCTTGTCCTGGATCAGTGGCCCGCCCGCGTAGAGGCTCTGGGTGCTGAGCGTGGAACTGCTCTTGCCGTCCGGCCGGTACAGACTGCCGTCGCCAGGTGCGTAGACGTCCTTCTGCGAGGAGCGCAGGCCGTCCGGTTGCCAGGTCGCCTGGCCGCCGAAATGCCATGCGTTGCTGCCGCGCTTGCCGACCGCGTTGATCACGCCACCGTCGGAACGCCCGTACTTGGCGCTGTAGCCGCCGGTATAGACCTGCAACTGGTCGATGCTGCCGTAGGGCAGGGTCAGTCCGCCCAGTCCGCGCAGCGGGTCGGTGGTGTTGAAGCCGTTGATGTAATAGGCGTTCTCCGCGGCCGAGGAGCCGCCGAAACTGAGCAGTTGCGCGCCGGTCGGGCCGATATAGGTGCCGCTGCCGCTGTTGCCGGCCACGCCGGGCGCCAGCTGCGCGATCGCTTCGGCCGAGCGTCCCAGCGGCAGCCGCTGCAACTGTTCGGCGTTGATCACCGTGCGCGAGTCCACGCTGCTCACGTCGATCGCCGCCGCGGCGCGGTCGGCGCTGACGGTGACCCCGGTCAGGCGGGTGACCGCGGCGAAGGAGACGTCGGTGACCGCGCCGACGGTCAGGCCCACGCCCTCGCGGCTGCCGAGCACGGCGTCGTCGGCGCCCTTGGCGACGACGGTGTAGGTGCCCAGCGGCAGCTGGCCGATGCTGTAGTGGCCGCGCGCATCGACCGCGCCTTCGCGGCTGAGGCCGCTGTCGCTGCGCACCTGCACGCGTTGCGCGTTGGCCGGCGCCTGGCCGGCGACGGCGCCGGTGGTGGACTGGGCCAGGGCGGGCGGCGCAGCGAGGGCGGCGCTCAGCGCCAGCGCGAGCAGGCCGGGCCTGCGAAGGAGGGGAGGCTTTTTCATGAAGGAGGCGGCTCGGGTGGTGGGGGCGGGGATGCGCCGCGCGGGCCTCCGAGTCACGCGTTCTCGGCGATGCGCTGTGCGCGGTAACGTTCCCCGCTACCATTAACCTTAATGTGACGCCTATTCAGAAATGCCGCGTGGTTATGTCGCCGGCACCAATGGTTATCTGGGTGGTTGCCGTGTGGGTGCATGCGGCGTCACGCGATGTCCTTCTCCCGTCGGGACCATGGTCCCCTTTCGGGAGAAGGTGCCTCGCAGGGGCGGATGAGGGACGGGCGACGCCCGGAAACGTTCGGTGCCGCCAGGCGATCCGTGGCGGCCGTACCCTCACCCCACAACCCCTCTCCCGGCGGGACAGGGGCTTGTGCGGCGCGGCGCTCAGCGGTCGTCGCGCAGCGTGCCGCCGGGCAGGAACACCCAGGTGCGGGTGACCTGCAGGATGTCGATGTTGTCTTCGGTCTGCGGCAACGGTGGGAACGGTTGCGCCAACTGCACCACCCGCATCGCCGCGGCGTCGAGCATCGGCACGCCGCTGGAGCGCAGGATGCGGCTGCTCTCGATGCTGCCGTCGCGGCGCACGCCGACGCTGATCACCACCTGGCCGCCCAGCCGCTGCCGGCGCGCTTCGTCGGGGTAGTTGAGGTTGCCGACGCGCTCGGCGCGGTCGACCCAGGCACGCAAATAATTGGCGTAGGCGTACTCGCGGGTGCTGGCGGAAACGAACTTGCGGTTCGGACGCTTGGCGTACTGCTCCGACCGCAGGTGCACTTCGGCGGCCAGGCGCGCCATCTCCGCATCGCGCTGCTCGCGCTGCGCATCCACCGGCTGGGTCGGTTGCTCGGTGCGCGGCTGGGTCTGCGGCGCGGGCTGCGGCTGCTCGCCGCGCGCGCTGCTGACCACGCGCGGGGTCGGCTCCGGCGCCGCCGCCGCGGTCTGCGCACGCAGCGCCTGCGGCGCCAGGCCGTCGTGCTGCTGCGGCACGATGCCGGGCTGGCTGTCGCGCGGGCGCTGCGGCTTGTCGTGGTCGCCGCCGCCCTGCTGGTTGGCCTGGGCCAGGAAATCGGCCTGCTTCGGCATCAGCGGGGTGCTGGTCTGGCTGAAGATCACGTCCAGGGTCGGCACCAGCGGCGCGTCGTCGTCGATCGCGAAGCCCACCCCCAGGATCAGCAGGCCGTGCACGATCAGCGACAGCACCAGGGTGGCGCTGAGCCGTTCGCGCTCGCCGATGCGCGGCGCGGGCGTCGCGGCGGCTGCGTTCATCGCGCCGGGTAGGCCTCGATGGCGTCGAACAGCAGCCCGGCGATGTTCAGCCCGAACTGCGCGTCCAGTTCGCGCACGCAGGTCGGGCTGGTGACGTTGACCTCGGTCAGGAAATCGCCGATCACGTCCAGGCCGACGAAGCGCATGCCGCGCCGTTTCATCTCCGGGCCGACCTGCGCGGCGATCCAGCGGTCGCGCTCGCTCAGCGGGCGGCCTTCGCCGCGGCCGCCGGCCGCCAGGTTGCCGCGGAATTCGTCGCCCTGCGGGATCCGCGCCAGGCAGTAGTCCACCGGCACGCCATCGACCAGCAGGATGCGCTTGTCGCCGGCGCGGATGTCGGGAATGAACCGCTGCGCCAGGGCCAGCGTGCGGCCGCCGTCGGTCAGCGTCTCCAGGATCACGTTGAGGTTGGGGTCGCCGGTGCCGCTGCGGAAGATCGAGCGCCCGCCCATGCCGTCCAGCGGCTTCAGCACCGCCTGGCCGTGTTCGAGCACGAACGTCTTCAGCGCGGCCGCGTCGCGGCTGACCAGGGTCGGCGGGCAGCAGTGCGGGAACAACTGCGCGGCCAGCTTCTCGTTGAAATCGCGCAGGCCCTGCGGGTCGTTGACCACCTGCGCGCCGGCGCGCTGGGCCACGCTCAGCACGTGGGTGTCGTACAGGAATTCCGCATCGAACGGCGGGTCCTTGCGCATCAGCACCACCTGCCCGCTGCCGAACGCCAGCTCGGCGAACGCGCCCAGCTCGAACCAGCCGGTCTTGTCGTCGCGCACCTGCAGCGGTGCCGCCTGGGCCAGCGCGCGGCCTTCGCGCAGCGACAGCCCGCCGGGGCGCACGTAGTGCAATCGGTGACCGCGGCGCTGCGCTTCCAGCAACATCGCGAAGGTAGTGTCTTTGGCAATCTTGATGCTGGCGATGGGATCCATCACCACGATGACATCGAACGACATGGCGTTACCCGGGGGACTGAACGGAAGATGGTAGCGGGTCGGCGGCAGGGGTGCGCAAGGGCCGTGGCGCGCGGCCGTCCGCCACCCTGCGGCGGCAATCAAACTGTGACATAGTTAGCGTTGAAAAGTGATCCACTGCAGAGCCGTGGCGGCGGCCTTGACAGCCCGAGCGGGTCTTGGGATACATGTCGTTTAGCAGCGGCGTCGGAACCGATGAAGCGTCGCGCGCCTGGGGGCAAGTGAATGAGTGAAAACACGACTGCGGGTGGGGAACTCGCAGGGCTGAGAGTGATGGTGATCGATGACTCGAAGACGATCCGCCGCACCGCCGAAACGCTGTTGAAGCGCGAAGGCTGCGAGGTGGTCACCGCCACCGACGGCTTCGAGGCCCTGGCCAAGATCGCCGATCAGCAACCGCAGATCATCTTCGTGGATATCATGATGCCGCGCCTTGACGGATATCAGACCTGCGCGCTGATCAAGGGCAACCAGCTGTTCAAGGCCACGCCGGTGATCATGCTGTCTTCCAAGGACGGCCTGTTCGACAAGGCGCGCGGGCGTATCGTCGGTTCCGAGCAGTACCTCACCAAACCTTTCACACGCGAAGAGCTGCTGGGCGCGATCCGCACATACGTCAACGCCTGACCGGGGTAAAGGCACCATGGCTCGAATTTTGTTGATCGAGGACTCACTGACCGACCGGGCGGTGTTCACCCAGTGGCTGGAAAAAGCCGGGCACGAGGTGCTCGCCACCGACAACGCCGAGGACGGGCTGAAGCTCGTGCGCGAGCAGGCGCCCAGCCTGGTGTTGATGGACGTGGTGCTGCCGGGGATGAGCGGCTTCCAGGCCACCCGCGCGCTGTCGCGCGACGAAGCCACCCGGCACATCCCGGTGCTGATCATCAGCACCAAGAGCATGGAGACCGACAAGGTCTGGGGCATGCGCCAGGGCGCCACCGACTACATCGTCAAGCCGCCGCGCGAAGACGAGCTGATCGCCCGCATCAACCAACTGGTCGGCTGACGTGCGTTCGCCCTTCGACATCCTCGAGGCCTACGAGCGGCGCAGCCTGGCGCATGCGGTGCGGATGCCCGAGCGCGAATTCGACGAGAACATCTGGCGCGGGGTCGGCTTCCGCGTCGGCGACCGGCACCTGGTGTCCGATTTCCGCGAAGTGGTGGAAATCGTGCGCATGCCGCCGATCATCCCGGTGCCGGGCGCGCAGCCATGGCTGCTGGGCGTGGGCAACCTGCGCGGCAACCTGTTCCCGGTGGTCGATTTGAAGCAGTTCATGGAAGGCCAGCGCACCTCGCTGCTGGAAGGCCAGCGCGTGCTGATCATGCGCCAGAGCGGCGGCGACGTGGCGCTGACCATCGACGAACTGTTCGGCCAGCGCAGCTTCGCCGAGTCGCAGGCGGTGCAACCCGGCGACTTGGCGCAGGGCCGCTATGCGCACTTCGTCGACCGCGCGTTCCGCGGCGACACCCACGACTGGGGCGTGTTCTCGCTGTCGCTGCTGTCGCGTACACCCGAATTCCGTCAAGCCGCCGCCTGAGCGCGCGGCCTGCCTCCGCATCGAAGATCGAGGTCGAATCATGAGTACTGCAGCGGACGCCCCCAAGGCCAGCAAGCTTGGCAGCGTGGGGACGAGTTTCTGGCTGGGCCTGTTGGCGCTGTCGCTGATCGTGTTCGGCGCCAATACCGGCGTGGCCACCTGGCAGGGCAACCGCCTGGCCGGCGCCAGCACCGGCGCGGCCGACCTGCAGGTGCTGTCGCAGCAGCTGGCCAACCAGGGCCGCGATGCGGTCTCCGGCAACGCGGCCACCTACAAGGAATTCAAGCAGACCAAGGCGCGGGTGGAGAGCACCGTCGCCGCGCTCAACGCGCGCTACGCCAACGAAACCGGCATCGCCGGCCCGCTGGCCGAGCTCAACCGCACCTGGACCCCGCTGGGCAAGAACGCGCAGCAGGTGGTGGACAGCGAACCGGCGGTGCTGGCGCTGGCCGGCAACGCCGAGCGCTTCGTCGGCGGCGTGCCGCAGCTGCAGGCGCAGTTGAACGAGGTGGTGCGCGCGATGACCGTCGGCGGCGCCCCCGCCGCGCAGATCTACAACACCCTGCAGCAGGTAGTGGTGGCCGGCACCATGGCCCGCCGCGTCACCGAGATGCGCGCCGGCGGCAGCGGCGCGGCCAGCGCCGGCGATGCGCTGGCGCGCGACTCGGTGGTGTTCGGGCAGATGCTCGAAGGCTTGCGCAACGGCAACCAGGAACTGGGCATCGCGCCGGTGCGCAACGCCGCCGCGCTGGCCGCGCTGGAGCAGTCGCAGGCGCAATGGGCGGCGATGAAGAAGGACCTGGACGCGCTGCTGGCTAGTTCGCGCAGCCTGTTCGCCGCGCAGTCCTCGGCCGCGGCGCTGACCGCCGGCTCGGACCAGATGCTCGACGACAGCAAGAAGCTGTTCGACGCGTTCTCCGCGTTCGGTTCCACCCGCGACACCCGCCTGTTCCCGAACTTCTGGCTGGGCGTGGTGTCCGGCCTGCTGGCGCTGCTGTCGATCATCGGCTTCGTCTGGACCTCGGTGCGCAGCCGCACCCGCGACCAGGAAATCCGCTACCAGACCCAGGTCGAATACAACAGCCGCAACCAGCAGGCGATCATGCGCCTGCTCGACGAAATCAGTTCGCTCGGCGAAGGCGACCTGACGGTCAAGGCCTCGGTCACCGAGGACATGACCGGCGCCATCGCCGACGCGATCAACTACGCGGTCGACGAGCTGCGCCACCTGGTCACCACGATCAACGACACCTCGGCCAAGGTCGCCATCTCCACCGAGGAAACCCAGGCCACCGCGCTGCAGCTGGCCGAGGCCGCCGGCCACCAGGCCGAGCAGATCGGTTCGGCGTCCGAGCGCATCAACGAAATCGCCGCCAGCATCGAACAGGTCTCGCGCAACTCCAGCGAATCGGCCGAAGTGGCGCAGCGTTCGGTGGTGATCGCCGCCGAGGGCGCCGGCGTGGTCCGCGAGACCATCCAGGGCATGGACCAGATCCGCGACCAGATCCAGGAAACCTCCAAGCGCATCAAGCGCCTGGGCGAATCGACCCAGGAAATCGGCTCGATCGTCGAACTGATCAACGACATTTCCGAGCAGACCAACATCCTGGCGCTCAACGCCGCGGTGCAGGCGGCCTCGGCGGGCGAGGCCGGCCGAGGCTTCGCGCTGGTCGCCGACGAAGTGCAGCGCCTGGCCGAACGCACCTCTGGCGCCACGCGCCGCATCGAAGGCCTGGTGCAGACCATTCAGGCCGATACCAACGAAGCGGTCAGCTCGATGGAGCAGACGACGTCCGAAGTGGTGTCCGGCGCGCGCCTGGCCGAAGACGCCGGCACCGCGCTGACCGAGATCGAGCGCGTCTCCAACGCGCTCAACAACCTGATCAAGAACATCTCCATCGCCGCGCACCAGCAGTCCGCCGCGGCGACCGACATCACCCAGACCATGGACGTGATCCGCCGCATCACCGGACAGACCTCGCAGGGCGCCGAGCAGACCGCCGAATCGATCGGCCGCCTGGCGCAACTGGCAGCGGACCTGCGGCGCTCGGTCGCCGACTTCAAGCTGCCGGCGTGAGCGGATCGGAACAGGGTGGAAGGACAGCGCACATGACGTACCGTGAAAACTCCCTGCACACCGCCGCCACGCTGGCGCGGCACGGTGCGCGGCCGTCCGCGGAGACGCGGCGATGAGCGCGCTGCGCGATGCGATGAGCCATGCCGCGCTGGGCTGGGTCAAGCCGGAGCTGGACGAGACCCTGCGCCAGGTGCGCGGGGAGATCGAATCCTTCGTCGAGGACCCGGCCGACACCAGCCGCATGCGCTTCTGCGCCGGTTACCTGCACCAGGTGCAGGGCACCTTGCGCATGGTCGAGCTGTACGCCCCGGCGATGGTCGCCGAGGAACTGGAACTGCTGGCCATCGCCGTGCAGAACGCTCAGGTGCCCGATCGCGACGAAGCCTGCGCCACGCTGATGCGCGGCACCGTGCTGTTGCCCGACTACCTGGAACGCCTGCAGGATGGCCACCGCGACATCCCCATCGTGCTGCTGCCGCTGCTCAACGAGATCCGCGCCTCGCGCGGCGAGCCCGGCCTGAGCGAAGGCGCGCTGTTCGCACTGTCGCCCGACGCCAGCGCCGCCACCGAGGCCGAGCTGGACCATGCCCGCGGCAGCCTCAGCGGCCGCAACCGCGAACTGCTCGACACCGTCGGCACCGCGATCAAGGAAGAACTGCTGCGGGTCAAGGACGCGCTCGACCTGCACCTGCGCACCGGCGGCGACGTCGCCGCGCTGCAGACCCAGGTGGACGAACTGGGCAGCGTCGCCGACACCCTCGGGGTGATGGGCCTGGGCGTGGCCCGCGGCGTGGTGGTGCAGCAGCGCGATGCGCTGCGCAGCATCGTCGACGGCGAGCGCCAGGCCGACGAGGGTCTGTTGCTGGATATCGCCGGCGCGCTGCTGTACGTGGACGCCTCGCTCGACGATCAGGTCGCCTATCTCGGCGCCAGCGCCGGCATCCACGACGATGCCAGCGCCGCCGAGGCGCGGCGCACGGTGGAAGTGCTGGCGCACGAGGCGATCGCCAATTTCGCCGCCGCGCGCGAGCATTTCGTCGCCTTCATCGAGACCAATTGGGAACACGAGCGCCTGAGCGAGGTGCCGCGCCTGCTCGGCGAGGTCGCCGGTGCACTGCGCATGCTGGAACTGCCGCAGCCGGCCGATTACCTGGAAGGCGTGCGCCGCTACGTCGCCACCGAATTGATCGGCAAGCGCCGCGTGCCCAGCGGGCGCCAGCTCGACACCCTGGCCGATGCGATGGCCAGCCTGGAGTACTACCTGGAAGCGCTGCGCGAGCGCCGCCCGGGCCGCGAGGAAATCCTCGACATCACCCGCACCAGCCTGGAAACGCTGCGTTACTGGCCGCTGCCCAGCGCTGTGCCGGCGCCGCAGGGCGCGGTGCCGAACGGTGGCGCCGCCGCGGCTTTGCTCGACGAGCCGGGTGCTGCGTCTGCCGACGGCGTCGCCGCCGCACCGAGCGCGGTGGTCGCGCCGCCGCTGGCACCCTCCTGGGATCTGGCGCCGGTCGCGGACGCGCTGATCGCTGCCCGCATGCCGCCGCCGCTGCCGGGCGAGACCCCGCAGGCGCCGCAGTGGACGTTGCACGAAGACACCGACGGCGTCGCGAACGCCGAGGCTGCCGAGCGCATCGATGCCGACGCCGACGCCGCCGAGCCGTCCGCCGCGACAGTCAGCGCTGCCGGCAACGAGGCTGCGTCCGTCGTCGTGTCGTCGCCGATCAGTTTCGATCCCGTCGCCGCCGAACAGGAAGAATGGTCGGCCGCCGCCGAGCCGCTGCAGATCACGACCGACACCCTGGCGCTGGAAGGCGATGCGTTCCGGACCAGGCCCGCCGCTGTCGCGCCCGACCAGACCGACGCGCCGGCCGCTGCCGCGCCCGCGCCCGGCGAAGCGGCGCCGGCCAACTACGGTTTCGACCCGGTGGCCGCCGAATATGCCGAACGCGACGCCGCTGCCGGGCACGACGACCCGGCCCCGGTCATCGTCGACGCCCCGGCCGCCGCGCCCACCAACAACGCCCACGACGAGGTGCTGGTGATGGAACTGGAGGATGCGCCGGCCTTCGCCGATACCGCGTCCGACGAGGTCCACAGCATCGTCTGGAACGATACGCCGGCGACCCTGGCCGACGACGACAGCGACGACGACTTCGCCGCCGAACCCAACACGCCCACCATCGACCTCTCGTCCAGCGATACCGTGTTCGTGGCCGAGCCCGAGGCCGATCGCGGCCACGCGCCGCACGCGCCTGCCGGCGAGGCGGGGCATGCCGACACCGATGCAGGCGCCGAACACAGTCCGTTCGTCGACCTGACCTGGCCGCAGCCGACTCCGGCGCCGGAAGCGCGGGTGCCCGGCGTGCACCAGGCCAGCATCCAGCCGATCGCGCTGGATCCCGCCTCGGCGGCGTTCCTCGCCGAACTCGATGCCGCCGCCAGCCAATTCGATGTCGCCGCCGCGCGTGCCATGGCCGACGCACCCAGCGCAACCGATGCCGGCGACGACCATGCGGCAGCCGCCCCCGATGCCGGCGAAGACGTCGAAGTGCCTGCGCCCGTCGTCGCCATCGATGGCGGCTTCGTCGACGACGGCGGCGACATCGACGCCGACATCCGCGAGGTGTTTCTCGAGGAATTCGACGAGGAACTGGTCAACCTCGGGAACCTGCTGCCGGCGTGGCGCGCCGCGCCGAACCAGCTGGAAAGCCTGCGCCCGATCCGCCGCGTGTTCCACACCTTGAAGGGTAGCGGCCGCCTGGTCGGCGCACGCGTGCTCGGCGAGTTCAGCTGGAAGATCGAGGGCATGCTCAATCGCGTGCTCGACGGCACCCGCGCGGCCAGCCCGGCGGTGGTGACCATGGTCGAACTGGCCTACGAGGTGTTGCCGCAGCTCAACGCCGCGCTGCGCGGGCATGGCGTCATCCGCGCCGACCTGGACGCGATCCAGGCGGTCGCCGACCGCGTCGCCGCCGGCGAGGACGCCTACTATTTCGCCGCCGCACCCGCCGTTGCCGGGGCCGCGCCGCGCGCCGGCACGCCGGCGTCGGTGGACAGCGTGCTGCGCGAGATCCTCGAAGCCGAGGTCGGTACCCACCTGGAGACCGTCCGCGACTGGCTGCAGCATGCGCCGCAGCCGGCCACCGAGGCGCTGCTGCGCGCGGTGCACACCATGAGCGGTGCGTTCGCGATGACCGACGTGCCGGAAATCACCGACGTCACCGGCCCGGCGGAGAGCTACGTCAAACGCCTGCTGGCCGCTGCCGTGGTGCCCGGCGCCGACGGCGTGCGCGCGCTCGACGATGCCGCGCAGGCGATCGCCGCCACCATCGAGGAACTGCAGGCACCGTCGCCGGTGATCCCGCCGTTCACCGCGCTGGCGCAGCGCCTGCAGGCGCTGGTCGCCACGCTGCCGGACGTGCAGTGGTCCGCGCTCGCGCACGACGAAGACGAAGAAGACGAGGCACCGCAGGCGCACGCCGATGCGGCGCTGGACCCGCAGTTGCTGCAGGCGGTCGAACTCACCGCAGCCGACGACCTGTCGGCGTACCTGGGCGACGCCAGGCATCTCGACGCGGCCGGCGCGGATGTCGAGCATGCCGACGCGGCGCATGTTGCCGAGAACGCCGCTGCCGACCCATCCGCGGCGCAGGCGAGCGATGCGCCGGAACCGCCGCCGCTAGCAGACGACGCCCACATGCCGGTGCCGAGCGACGCCGCTGCCGACGCCGCCGCCGCGGCGATGCCTGCGCTGGACGGCAGCGCTGCGGCGTTCGACGCCGAACACGCCAGCGCCGACGCCAACGTCGCGCAGGGCGATGATGAGGCAGAACACGCGAGCGCGCCCATTGCGCCGCCGGCCGATAGCGACAGCGCGTCCGCCGCGATCGACGCCGACACGCAGGCACTGCTGGCCCAGGACGGCAAGCGCGACGAATTGACCGTCGATGCGCCGCTGGCCGATGAAGGTGCGCCCGCCGACAGCGAACTGCCGCCGCCAGCGGAAGAGCTGCTCGCAGCGCAGCAGCAGGATGCGACCGCCGTCGATGGCGCGACGCACGGCGAACCGCATCATCAGGACGGCGACCAGGAAGCATCGCAGCGGGACGCGCACGACCAGGACAAGCACACCGAAAGCGGCCACGCCGAGAGCGAGCACGCCGGGAGCGGGCACGACCAGCAGCACGAACACGACCAGCACGACCACGACCAGGGGCGCGATTCGCACGGCTATGCATTCAACGCCGAGCCGGTGCCGCCGTCCACGCAGTGGCACGGCAGCGAGCCGGTCTCGGCGAATGACGATGCCGAACCGCTGCCCGTGGCGGACGACGCGGCGGCGCATGCCGACACCGCCCCGCACGCGCACGACGACGCGGAGGCCGCAGCGCAATCGCAGCACGATGCCGTTGACCACGACGTCGCTGCCCACGCCGCGCAGACCGACATCGAAACGCATCCGGCCGACGCCGCAGCAGTCGAAGCGATCGAAGCGCACGATCACGTGCCGACGCCGCACGCCGAAGACGGCATGCCTGCCGAACCCGAACCTGCCGATGCCGATGCGGACGCAGCGCTCGGCGCAACAGCTGACCTCGAACAGACGCATTCGGCCGACACGGCCGATGCGCCAGAGCACCACGCCGGGCACGAGGGCGATGCCGGTTCCGATCCGGCACCGGTCGAAGCGCCGTCTGCCCATGCGACGCCCGCCGACGAAACGCAAGCCAGCGACATCGCCGACGTCACCCCGGACAACGCCGAACATCCGAGCGACTTCGTGCACCCTGCGGACTCGGATGCCGAGCATCCCGCACACGCGCAAACCGACGCGCCAGCCGACACCACGAGCGGCGACGCGCAGCATGCGCCCGCCGATGCCGATGCCGATGCCGCCGACGACGCGCCGTCGTTCGCCGAATCCGCCCCGCACGACACCGCGGCCGACGCCATCGCGCTGGCCGCCGTCGATCTCGGCCCGCTGGACTTCGCCGACCTCGACCGCGAGCTGGTCGATATCTTCGTCGAGGAAGGCAAGGACCTGCTCGACCATTGCGACCGTCTGGTCGCCGAACTGCGCGCGGCGCCGCAGGACCGCGACGCGCTCGCCGGCCTGCAGCGCGACCTGCACACGCTGAAGGGCGGCGCGCGCATGGCCGGGGTCAATCCGATCGGCGACCTCGGCCACGGCATCGAATCGCTGCTGGAGGCGGTGGCCGCCAACCGCACCGAACTCGATCGCCGCGACGTGCAATTGCTCGAACGCGGCTTCGACCGCCTGCACCAGTTGCTCACCCTCACTGGCAACCACCGTGCGGTGGCGATGCCGGCCGACCTGATCGGCCGTTTCGACGCGCGCACGCATGGCCGCAGCCTGCCGCTGGAGGCAGGCACCGCCGCCGCGACGCAGGCCGATGCCGACGGCGCGGCGACGCTCCAGGCCGCCGTCGCTGCGGAGTCGATCCCCACGGCCGCGCCGGCGCCGCTGTCGGCACCGCTGCCGGTGGATGGCACGCTCGACGAGGAGTCGATGATCGCGCGGCCGATGCAGGAACAGGTGCGCGTGCGCGCCGACCTGCTGGACCGCCTGGTCAACCACGCCGGCGAAGTGGCGATCTACCGCTCGCGCCTGGAACAGCAGCTTGGCGCGTTCCGTGGCGCGATGTCCGAACTGGACCGCACCAACGCGCGACTGCGCGACCAGCTGCGGCGCCTGGACCTGGAAACCGAAGCGCAGATCGTCGCCCGCTACCAGCGCGAACAGGACCAGACCCAGCAGAACTTCGATCCGCTGGAACTGGACCGCTTCTCCACGCTGCAGCAGCTCAGCCGCGCGCTGAACGAATCGGCGGCCGACCTGGGCGGCCTGCAAGGCGTGCTCGACGACCTGGCACGCCAGTACGACGGCCTGCTGCAGCAGCAGTCGCGGGTCAGCTCGGAACTGCAGGACGGCCTCATGCGCGCGCGCATGGTGCCGTTCGACGGGCTGGTGCCGCGGCTGCGCCGCGTGGTGCGCCAGGCCGCCAGCGAAACCGGCAAGCAGGTGCACCTGACCCTGGAAGGCACCCACGGCGAACTCGACCGCAACGTCCTCGACCGGATGATCGCGCCGCTGGAACACATGCTGCGCAACTCGGTCGCGCACGGGCTGGAAACGCCCGAGCAGCGCCGCGCCGCCGGCAAGCCGGAGGAGGGCAGCATCGCCATCCGCCTGCGCCGCGAAGGCTCGGAAATCGTGCTGGAAGTGGCCGACGACGGCGCCGGCCTCAACCGCGACGCGATCCGCCACCGTGCCGAACAGCGCGGCTTGATTGCGAGCGGCGCCGCGCTGTCCGAGGAAGAACTGGATTCGCTGATCTTCGCTCCCGGCTTCAGCACCTACGACCAGGTCAGCCAGCTGGCCGGCCGCGGCGTGGGCATGGACGTGGTGCGCAACGAAGTGCGCCAGCTCGGCGGCTCGGTGGACATCCACTCGGTGTGGGGCCAGGGCGTCACCTTCACCCTGCGCCTGCCGCAGACGCTGGCGGTGACCCAGGCGGTGTTCGTGCAGATCGGCGAGACCACCTTCGCCGTGCCGGTGGCCTCGGTCAGCGGCATCGGCCGCATCAGCCGCGAGCGCTTCGACGCGGCCGACGGCGGCTACCACTACAGCGGCGAGCAATTCGCGCTGCACGACCTCGGCTCGCTGGTCGGCCAGGCGCCGGCACGGGCCGAAGGGCAGATACAGGTGCCGCTGCTGCTGGTGCGCGCCGGCGACCTGCGCGCCGCAGTGGCGATCGACCAGGTGCTCGGCAACCGCGAAATCGTGGTCAAGCCGGTCGGCCTGCAGATCGCCTCGGTACCCGGCATCTACGGCGCCACCATCACCGGCGATGGCCGCGTGGTGGTGATCCTGGACATCGCCCCGCTGGTGCGCCGCTACCTGGCGCAACCGGCGCGGCCGGTGGTGGAAGCGGCGCCGACCGAACAGCGGCGCGCGCCGCTGGTGATGGTGGTCGACGATTCGCTGACCATGCGCAAGGTCACCAGCCGCGTGCTGGAACGCCACAACTTCGACGTGATCGTCGCCCGCGACGGCATCGAGGCGCTGGAGCGCCTCGACGAGCGCGTTCCCGACCTGATGCTGCTGGATATCGAGATGCCGCGCATGGATGGCTACGAACTGGCGACCGCGATGCGCGCCGACCCGCGCTACAGAGCGGTGCCGATCGTGATGATCACCTCGCGCAGCGGCGAAAAGCACCGCCAGCGCGCCTTCGAGATCGGCGTGCAGCGCTACCTGGGCAAGCCTTACCAAGAGCTGGATCTGATGCGCAATGTGTACGACCTGCTGGGGATCGCCCGTGTTCGCGAATGACGGCACCGCCAGCGGGACCGCGGTCGCGTTGCTGGCCCGCGCCGGCCAGGCGCGCGAGCGCCTGCGCGAGGCGCTGAACCAGGTCGGCGCTTCGATCGTGCTGGAGGACGACCCCGGCGCGATCGATGCGCAGACCCTGGCCGACGCCGCACCCGACGCGGTGCTGATCGCGCTGGAACCGGCGATCGAGGACGCGTTGGAGCGGCTGGATGCGGCGCTGGATCTGCCCGGCCTCACCGTGATCTTCGACGAAGCCGAACTGGCCGCGCGCCGCGAGGGCTGGGAAGCGCAGCGCTGGGCGCGGCACCTGGCGGCCAAGCTGCAAGGCCACCAGGACGTGCTGCCGCCGGGGCGCGAAACCGACACCGGCCTGCAGCCCGAACCCGGCTTGCCGGCGACCCCGGCGCAACTGCACGCCGGCGCGCCGATCGGCTTCCATGTCGAGGAAGCGGCCAGCTTCGCCACCACCGTACCCGGCGACAGCTTCTACGCCTGGCAGCCGCCGGCCGATGTCGCACCCGGGTTCGAGGATCTGCAGTTCGCAAGCGCCGAAGCTGCCGCCGCTGGCGAGGCCGCGGCCATGCCGACGCTGGCCATGCCGGCGCAGGCGCCGGCCGCCAGCGCGGCGCCGGCCAGCACGCCGCCGCCGTTGCCGGCCAGTGCCTGGTCGCTGGTGGACGACGACGCGCCGCTGCTTGTGCAGGCGCGCGCGCCGCTGAGCCAGATGCAGATTTCCACCGAAGGCCTGTCGCTGGTCGCGCTGGAGTCCGAGCAGGAGTCCGCCATCGATAACCCCGCCGCCGCTGCAGTCACGGTGGCGCAGGGCGCCGTGCTGGTCATGGCCGGCATCGGCGGTCCCGATGCCATCCGCCGCTTGCTCGCCGCCTTGCCGGCGGACTTCCCGCAGCCGCTGCTGGTGCAGTTGCGCCTGGACGGCGGCCGCTACGGCAACCTGGTCAAACAGATCGCGCGCGTGTCCGCGCTGCCGGTGCTGCTGGCCGAAGCCGGCCAGACGGTCGACGTCGGCAACGTCTACATCCTGCCCGACGACGTCGGCGTGCGCAGCGGCGACACCGCCGGCCTGCGTTTCGTCGCCCAGCAGGCCGGTGCCTCGGTGGTCGGCGGCTTGCCGGCCGCGCACAGCGCCGTGCTGCTGCTCAGCGGCAGCGACCCGCACCAGGTCGAGGACGTGCTGGCCCTGGCCGCGCAAGGCGCCTGGGTCGCCGGCCAGACCGGCGACGGCTGCTACGACCCGGCCGCCGCCGCACAGCTGATCGGCCGCGGCCATCCCGGCGGCGACCCCGTGCAGCTGGCGCAGGCCCTGTCCGCGCGATGGGGCGGCTGAGCCGTCGCCCGCGCGTTTTCTCCGGTTCCAGGACGACGTAATCCATGAACAGCTACGCCAGCAACGACGCAATCCGCGGAGTCCTGATCCAGGCCGGCAGCGAGCGCGCGCTGCTGCCCAACGCCACCGTCGCCGAAGTGATGTCGCGCGTCCCGGTCGAACCGCTGCCCGACGCCCCACACTGGCTACTCGGCCAGATCGCCTGGTACGGCTGGAACGTGCCGCTGCTCTCGTTCGCCCGCCTGACTGGCCTGGGCAGCGAAACCGTGGCTTCCAACAACAAGATCGTCGTGCTGAAGGCGCTGGGCGGCAACCCCGACTTGCCGTACTTCGCCTTGATCACCCAATCCTTCCCGCAGCTTATTTCGGTTCCACGCGACGGTTTGCTTGCCGACGCTTCCGAGGAAACGTTGCCTGCTGGCGTGCATATGCGCGTGTTGCTGGGCGAGCAGAGTGCGTTGTTGCCGGATATGGAGGCGATCGAGGGGATGATTGGGGAGCGGTTTGCGGCTGTGGCTTATTAGTACCACTTTGAAGTGGGATGCTGTGATTCGAGTAGTGGTTGCAAAATTTGAGTGATGAGTGCGTCGAGAACGGTATGATTATGTGGGGTGCGGATATTAATTGAGTGAGCTTTGGGGGATAAAATATAATATAGATTTTCTTGAATTTTACATATCAGGGGTCGATTTATGAAGATGGGGGGGTAGGTCCATATTTTTTGCTCCGATCTATGTTTTTTTGCTTTTGGCGAATTCAACAGCCGTCGCTGCTGACCCAACATGGATCAGTGTGCCAGCTATGACTAAGTACAGTATCCAGGTCAATGATGCTGATTTCCCAAATAGTTTTCCGGCATTGATTGATGGGGATGAGGCATGTGAACTTGCGATAGGGCCATTCCAAGGGAAGGGTGGAATGGAATTTACTAATATTCATTATGTCAATGATAAATATCCGGGTTGTCATCACACGGTTGTTTATGTGGGGCCTAATGCTGGTGGAGCCCCTATAGGTTCGACAGCTGAGGATTATGGCGAAAATTGGGTCATTCAAGTCCCCGCCTGTCCATCCGGGTATAGTTTGATAAGGAGCTATGATCCAGAGCAGTGGCGTTGCGGTCGTTGGTCGACTATCGTGGACGCCGCCAAGCCAGCGCAATGTGCTGTTTCTCGCGTGGAAGTGGGGAATCCAATTTCATGCTCTGGTGGAAATAAAATCGAGCGACGATCGGATCCCATTTTTGCGGGATTTTCGCTTGATCAAACATTTTCGTCCGTCAACCGCTCTGGGTCAATGCCATTTGGTAAGAACTGGAGCAGCGTTCTGAGTGCGGAAGTGCTCGGCAATAAAGAGCGTGGAGGAGCAGTTTTTGCCTTTCTTCCTAATGGAAGTGTGGTGCCCTTCGTCAAGGCGGAAGACGGAACATGGGCGAGCCAGTAGTCCGATCTCGCTATGTATCAACTATCAGAGGTTGCTGCTGAAAATGGTAGTTTTGCGGGGTGGCGACTGAAATTTGGAAGAGAAGTAGAAGTTTTCGATTCCAAGGGGCATCTAATAGCTGTTGAGCAAGACGGAATGTTATATGTGTCCATAATCCGTGATTCTGTTGGACAGCCCATAAGCTTGGTGAGTCCAAACGGAAGGGTGGCGACCCTGCACTATGAGCACTACATGAGGGTCGATCAGATCGACTTGCCAGATGGAGGCATAATTGCATATAGCTATGACGAGCAAGATCGTCTAGTGAATGTGAACGCAAATGGATTAGCTACGTCATACCGCTATGCGACCACCGGTGATGCGAATTATACGCAACTCGTGGAAAAGGTTGATGGAAGCGGACGTGTGCAATCGACTTTTTCCTATGATGAAGCTAGCCGAGCAACGGCGACTGAGAACGCATTAGGTATAAATCGATATGATGTTACGTACGCCGATGCTGGAAATCATGTTGCAGTTAAAACTCCCTTGGGATCTGTAAAGGATTTTTACTTCGATGTCTATAACAACGGTAGGCGGCTGAGCAAAATAACTGAGGCTTGTAATGGCTGTAGCGTGCAAACTGTGCTCTATAAATACGACGAAAAAGGTATGTTGGCGAGTGCCAGTAGAGATGGATTAATTACAAATTATCTGAGAGATTTAAAGGGGAGAGTTGTTGAGAAATCCGAGACTGTAGGTGGAGAGCAGCTGCGTGTCACGAAAACAGTTTGGGATGACGTTTTGTCATTGCCAATTTTGATGTCCTCCTACGGAAAGTCTGGCGTAAAAATCAGCGCGCGCTCATTTGAGTACAATAGTCGTGGACAGTTGCTGACGGTCAAGAGTGCAGACTCGGTTGGCGTATTGCGCATGATGGAAATGAGCTATTGCGAGGCCGCGGATATCACTGCTGAATCATGTCCGCTACTGGGCTTGGTAAAGGAGGTGAATGGTCCACGCGCTGATGTGAATGACATTACCTTATACACATATCGCATAGACGATGATGTTGCATGTGTGTCCTCTTCGATAATATGCTCGCATCGCAAGGGCGACCTCTGGAAAGTCACCAACGCCCTGGGCCAAGTGACCGAATACCTGTCCTACGACGGCGCCGGCCGCGTGCGGTCGATCAAGGACGCCAACGGCACCATCACTGACTACACCTACCACCCGCGTGGCTGGCTCACGGCCAGCAAGGTCCGCGGCGCCGATGACACCAGCGAGAGCGACGATCGCATCACCTCGATTGACTACTGGCCAACCGGTCTGGTCAAGCAAGTGACGCAGCCGGACGGCGCCTTCACCGCCTTCACCTACGACGCAGCGCACCGCCTGACCGATATCGCCGACAACGCCGGCAACACGCTGCACTACACGCTGGACAACGCCGGCAACCGGGTCAAGGAAGACACCAAGGACGCCTCGGGCACGCTCAAGCGCACGCTGTCGCGGGTCTACAACCAGCTCGGCCAACTCGCCACGCAGGCCACCGCCAGCGGCGACCCGACCGACTTCGGCTACGACGCCAACGGCAACACCACGGCGGTCACCAATGCGCTGGGGCACAAGACCCAGAACGACTACGACCCGCTCAACCGCCTGGCGCGCACGCTGCAGGACGTGGGCGGCATCGCGGCCGAGACCAAGTTCGGCTACGACGCGCTCGACAACCTGACCAAGGTCACCGACCCCAAGGGCCTGGACACCACCTACGCCTACAACGGCCTGGGCGACCTGACCAAGCTCACCAGCCCGGACACCGGCGTCACCACATACACCTACGACAGCGCCGGCAACCGCGCCACGCAGATCGATGCGCGCAACATCAAGACCACCTACAGCTACGACGCCCTCAACCGGCTGACCAAGCTGGCCTATTCGACCACCAGCCTCAACGTCAGCTACACCTACGACGTCAGCCAGGCCACGTGCGCCAGCGGCGAGACCTACGCCATCGGCCGCCTGGCCCGGATGCAGGACGGCAGCGGCAGCACCGACTACTGCTACGACCGCTTCGGCGACCTGGTGCGCAAGGTCCAGACCACCAACGGCAAGGTGTTCGTGCTGCGCTACGCGTACACCAAGGCGGGCCAGCTCAGCCGGCTGACCTATCCAGATGGTGCCGCCGTGGATTACGTGCGCAATGCCCAAGGCCAGACCACGGAAGTGGGCGTGACGCCGGCCGGCGGCACACGCCAGGTGCTGTTGAACAACACGACCTACTACCCGTTCGGGCCGGTGGCGAGCTGGTCCTACGGCAACGGCCGCCCGATGCAGCGCGTGCTGGACCAGGACTACCGCCCACTGGCGATCAACGACACCCGCAGCGATGGCCTGAGCACCGGTTTCGCGTTCGATCCGGCCGGCAACCTCAGCGCCCTGACCGCGGCAGGCAACACGGCTCCGGTGGTCAGTCTGGACTACGACGCGCTGGGCCGATTGACCGCGTTCAAGGACGGCCCGACCGGCACGGTGATTGACGGCTACAGCTACGACGCCACCGGCAACCGGCTCAGCGCCAAGGTCAACACCGTCACGCAGCGCTACACCTACCCAACCACCAACCACCGCCTGAGCGCGGTGGCCGGCACCGCCCGCACCTACGACGCGATCGGCAACACGCTGTCCATCGGCGGCACCGCACAGGAGTTCGCCTACGATGCCACAGGCCGGATGAGCCAGGTCAAGCGCGCCGGTACGGTCGTGATGAAGTACGGCTACAACGGTCGCGGCGAGCAGGTGCGGCGGGTGGACAAGACCAACACCTACACGCTGTACGACGAGAGCGGCCACTGGTTGGGCAACTACGACGCCAACGGCGCGTCGCTGCAGCAGGCGATCTGGCTGGACGACCTGCCGGTCGGCGTGCTGGCCAAGAACAGCGTTCGCTACGTGCAGCCGGACCACCTGGGCACCCCGCGCGCGGTGATCGACCCAACCCGCGACGTGGCGATCTGGAAATGGGACCTGAAGGGCGAAGCCTTCGGCAATACCTCACCGGACCAAGACCCGGACAAGGACGGCACCGCGTTCGTGTTCGACATGCGCTTCCCGGGGCAGCGCTACGATGCGGCAACGGGGTTCAACCAGAACTATTTCCGAGATTACGACCCTGGCACCGGGCGGTATGGGCAGACCGACCCAATAGGGTTGCGAGCCGGTCCCAGTATCTATGCGTATACAAATGCTGATCCTACGACCTCAATTGATCCATATGGACTTCAGGTTAGAGCTCCGAGTTCACATACATGGAGGCAAAATTCAGGGGGCTATTCAAACATCAAGTCGGATGTCCCATATACTCCGCCCGGGGTAAATATCCCGTTGGGCTTTTCAGTGCATGACACCATTTCAAGTTATTGGGAGTCTGCTGCAATAAGTTTAGTTCCGTGGGACTATACGATGTATTGCATTGATGTGTGGTGCATGCGTAGAAAGTCAGAGGGCCAGTGTTCTATATCTGATGAATGGGAAAGAGAGGGGCAGATTGGTGGTTATCAAACTCTCATAAATGTTATGCGTCGAGGATGCCAGTGTAGGAAGGCGCTGTTTGGAGATCAGTTGCCAAAGACTGGGCCTGATCAAGCGGAATTTATGGATGCGTTGGAGATCGCAGCTAGGTTGCGAGAACTTCAGATGATGAGGAGGTAATGTATGAAATTTTTTATTATTGTTTTATCTTTTTTGGGCCTTACTGCTTGCAGCGCTAGTGCTGGATCCTCGGGGTCGCTTGGGTATATTGTCCCTGGCTGTGAACAGGTAGGGGCTTCTGATGAAATAAAAAAATGGCCAGTCTCTGAATATTTGTTTGAATCATCTAAGGCTAAGCAGGTTTGTGCGAAGCCTATTTCTTCTGGCTTGAAAATTGACGCTCCACTTCGCATTGTCCCTTACAAAAATGGATTGATTGATATTGAGTTCGAGTGCAGCCATCAGGATTCAATGAAATTTTTTAAAAAAAATGCAGGCAAGGAAGTAATTTTTGTTGCGGGTAATGAAGCTGTTGTAAAAGCTAGGGTTCCTGAAAATCCTACTGATGGCCGATGTGCCTTGTTGGGGCAGACAGACCTTAAGGAGTCTGTCTCGATTTGTGAGGCGTTCGCACATTCGCTAAATAAGGATAAGGGGAAGTGTGTGGAGCTTTGCTCTCAATCTGATTCAGATTGGGCATGTGTTGTACACAACTAAAATGTGCTTATGGCATTGGGTGATGCGATAGATCTCCAATCAAGGGGCATGCCTTCAATCCCACACCGCTCTGCCGCATGATACAAGGCTAGCCGCGCGCAACTTCGCCCGGCACCCATCCTTCCGCGCCGGAGCCCCACCCATGCACGAACGCCGCCATTTCCTCAAAACCGCCGCCTTCGGCGCCCTTGCCACCGGCCTGGCCGCGGCGTTGCCGCGCGCCCGGGCCGCGGCCAGCAACGGGGTTGCGCCGCTGCCGCGCGGTGCGGCGCGGGTGATCTCGACCTGGGATTTCGGGGTCGCGGCCAACCGGGCGGCGTGGCAGGTGCTGGCGCGCGGTGGCGCCGCGCTGGATGCGGTGGAGGCCGGGGTGCGGGTGCCGGAGGCCGATCCGAACAATCCCACCGTCGGGCTGGGCGGCTATCCCGATCGCGATGGGCGGGTCACGCTCGATGCCTGCATCATGGATCACACCGGCGGCTGCGGGTCGGTCGCGGCGCTGGAGGACATCGTGCATGCGATCTCGGTGGCGCGGCGGGTGATGGAGAAGACGCCGCACGTGATGCTGGTCGGTGACGGCGCGCTGCAGTTCGCGTTGGCGCAGGGCTTCGAGCGCACCAAGTTGCTGACGCCGTCGTCGGAAAAGGCGTGGAAGGCGTGGCTGAAGACGTCCAAGTATGCGCCGGAGGCGAACATCGAGAACCGCGCCTACCAGCAGGGCACGCTGCCCGGGGGGAAGGACAACCACGACACCATCGGCATGCTGGCGTTGGACGCGCACGGCAATCTGTCCGGGGCCTGCACCACCAGCGGCATGGCGTGGAAGATGCACGGGCGGGTGGGCGACAGTCCGATCATCGGCGCCGGTCTTTACGTGGACAACGAGGTCGGCGGGGCGACCTCCACCGGCGTCGGCGAGGAGGTGATCCGCAATGTCGGCAGTTTCGCGGTGGTGGAGATGATGCGCCAGGGCAAGAGCCCGGCCGAGGCCTGCCGCGAGGTGGTGATGCGCATCGTGCGACGCAAGCCGCAGTTGACCCGCGACCTGCAGGTCGGCTTTCTGGCCATGAACAGGCGCGGCGAGGTCGGTGCGTTCGCGATCCAGCCCGGTTTCAGTTACGCGGTCTGCGACGCGCAGCGGCAGGATCTGTTGCTGCCGGGGCAGAGCCATTTCGCGACGTCGGCCGCATGAGCCGGGTGGTGCCGATGGGGCTGGAAGTGGCCGCCGATTCGATCGGTTCGGCGCTGGCGGCGCAGGCCGGCGGGGCGATGCGGGTGGAACTGTGCGGCGGCCTGGACGGCGGCGGGCTGACCCCGTCGTTCGGCACGCTGGCGGTGCTGCGCGATCGCCTGACCATTCCGCTGTACGTGCTGATCCGCCCGCGCGTGGGCGATTTCGTGTTCGACGCCGCGGAGGTGGAGGCGATGCGGCGCGACGTGGAGCAGTGCGTACGGCTGGGCTGCGACGGGGTGGTGCTGGGCGCGCTGGATCCGGCCGGGGAAGTGGATATGGCGACGATGCGGGTGCTGATCGCGGCGGCCGGCGGCTTGGGCGTGACCTTCCATCGGGCGATCGATGTCAGTGCCGATCCGTCGCGGGCGCTGGAGGATGCGATCGCGCTTGGGTGCGAGCGGGTGCTGACCTCGGGTGCGCGGGCGACCGCACTGGACGGCATCGGCACCATCGCCGCGCTGCTGCACCAGGCCGACGGGCGCATCGGCGTGATGCCGGGGGCCGGTGTGTCCGAGCAGAATGTGCGTGCCTTGCGGGTGGGGACCGGGGCGCGTGAGTTCCATGCCTCGGCGCGCAGTCCGGTCGTCGCGCAGGTGCATACCCGGCATGCGTACATTCGCGATCTGGGCGGCGATTATCAGCGCACCGACGTTGCGCGCGTGCGCCGCATCGTGGCGGCGTTGCAGGAACCGTAGCGGCCCGGCGCCGGGCCGCGAGGTGGGCGCCGGCAAATCGCTCCGAGGCCATGCCCGACATCAGGCACCGTGCAGGACCGCCATGGCCGGTCCTCGGAACAGCGCCCGCGTCGCGGGCGCTGATCTAGTCCCGTGCCTGCTGTGGATCGGCATGCGCGTCCGTTTGCGTTTGCTTGGGGAGATGAAGGTCCAACTCTGGGAAGCGGTCACGAGCCCCCGGGTCGGCGGCGACGATTCTCTCGCGTGATCGCCACATGCTCACGGCTTTGTAGAGGTTGTCAGCGTTTACGGTGGTACGACTTTCTTGATCATATGTCTTCATGGTTTTTTATGAAAAATTCGTCTTGTCTTTTGAATGGCTTCTGTATTTCTTTATCGCCGCTTTCCTAAGCATCCGCTTGATGGCGGGGATTTCGCCTAGCGTCATTCGTTCGCCTGTGGTTTCGGATTTCTGACCGATGGGGGGTTTGTCTCTATGAATGGGTTCTTGTCGTCCTCGATTAGCCCACATGCAGCGTGTGCATGGGCGTTCATTCTTCCTTTAGTTTGTTTATGGCCTGTTGGCCGAGGTCTTGTGGCCGACTTGGGCCAGCAGCGCTCGTCGAAGAGGATGCGGCATAGTGTGCCCTCGGCCTTGCTGGGCGTGTCACTTGTGGTCGCAACGCGGCGAGCCGAGCCTTGAGATGGTCCGGGACCGAGATGGTGCAATCACCGCGCAGTTGGCTGATTGATTCAGGAAGCGTGTGCAGATTGTTGCAACCGCGCAGGTCGAGTTCCTTCAGTTCCTGAAGCTGCCCCAGGTTTGGTGGAAGCGCACGCAACTGCGCGCAGTTCGCCAACTTGAGCTTTTTCAGGCCCCGCAACTCGCAAACTGTCGATTGCGGTTCCTGGATATTGGTCCCTTCCAGATTCAGTTCCTGCAATTTTTTCAGGTTGTTTATCTCATCAGGAAGGCCCGTTAAAGGCGATCCTCCGAGATCCAGTCGCTCAAGTTGATACATGTGCGTCACACAGTCGGGAAAGCGCCTCACGCCGCTCCGGCGCAAGCTCAGATTTTTGAGTCCGGTCAATCCGTTCAATCCACGGTAATCGAGGGTTATCAACGAGGCGGGGAGCCTTTCGAGCCGCTTGCATCCCACGATTTCGAGGGATTGCAGTTGGCTAAGATCGCGAAGCGACTCAGGCAGCTCCGTCACTGGGTTGTTGATGATGTTCAGTTCTTGAAGGTCGCGCATTACTCCAATCGATTCCGGTAGCGATTGGAGTCCAGCGGCGTTGATGTCGATCTTCTTCAGGTGGGTGAAATGGGATAAATCGGTGGGAAAATACGGAAACCCACTGGATTCGATTTTCAATGAATGAATGTGTGGCTTGGCCGCTGTTTTGAGTGCGTTTGCCGTAGCCTGCAGAGACTCGAGTGGGTCCTTTGCAATACCCTGAATATTTCTGTTGGCATCTTCCCAATCTTGCCGCCATGAGGTGGAATGTTCCAGGCACCTACGTACCCATTGCTCCAGCTGTAAATGCAGTAAGCGGTTTGCCACCGGATGCGAAGAATCGCCAGCGTTGACATGGAGTCGCCCGCGTTCGATGTCTCTCAGGCTCGGCTGGGAGGGCGCGGCAGCGGACGCAGAGTCCACCACCTCGGGTGGGAGGCGCACCATTCGGTTCCTGTCGATATGGGCCGTCATCCTGGTCAGCGCTCTACCCTGACCTGGCGCGGCCGAGGACCAAGCGCCGGAGTGCGGCTGGCTCTGCTGCCGGTTCGGCGCATGCGCGGATAGGCCCGCGTTTTGCATCGCTGCGGCTGCCCCAGGATAGGAGGCCGCTTCGGCAGGGGGCGCCGGCGCGCGGCTCGGCGTAGCCGATCCGCGGGTATCGGCACTGCTGCCTTCTCTGTCCGAGCGCGCGCTGTTGCGATTGATGGGGTGCATGGGCGGTTCTCCCTGAGCGCAATTGCACGATCATCCGATATCGGCGCGGTGTTTTCACGCGTTACGACGAATTGCTCGTGCCGTAGGCGAAATGTCTGTTTGCCGACAGGTGCGTGCGGCGTCATACCGTGGCGATATGCAGCGCAGGGCGGGCGTGTTCGCGCCACGCCGGATCCAGCCCAGGCGCCGGATGCAACGGGCCCGATCGCAAGCAGGACACCTGATCAAGCGATATGCACGGCAGTGCTGACACTGTGGATGCTTCAGTGGCGATGTGCGGCCTGGTAGGCGCAGTTCGCCGGGTACGCATCAACGTCGCTTATCTGATCCCCAATTGCACGATCCCGTAACGATGTGCTTTCAACCGAATTGCCGGTCTGCGCGATCGAGACCGAGGTGGAACCAGTCCCCGGCTCCAACATGATTGCGAATGTGACGAAGATGAAGGCGTCCCTTGGACGCTCTCACACCGGCCCCATTCAACATGCTCAAAAGATTGCTCAGGAGCCTTCGTCGGCCGGCCCTTCAGCGTCTCATTGCCACGCGCGGTTTCAGCAGGGTTTACCTCCAGCACCAGCGCGGCGGCGCACGACGCAAGCTGTAGCAGGCGCATCCACGCCAGCACGCGGATCGGGCGCCAGCCTGTTCAGCCCAGGACCGTCCTCGCCGTTACGCGCGCCGTTTCGGTTCCTGCAGATGCCCTCCCGCCCTCGTGCAGCGAACGCATTGCGTCCTCTGTCCATGCGCGTCTCAGAGGGGCAATTCACGCCGGAGGCAGTACGCCGCCTGAAAACTGCGTCGCCGCAGGGCGGATCTGCGATCAGCAGACTGGACAAGCGTGACGGAAGGAGCAACCCCCAATCGGCCGCGGACGACCTCCCTGCGATGATGGAAGATCCGCACCGTTTCGATGACTTCTAGACAGATGAACGGGTCGCGTAAATCAAGCAAGGCCAAGCAACATTCGCGCGCTATTCGGTACAGTGAACACATCCCTTCCATTGGCGCCTGGCAGGCTGCTGAAGAACCGCATCCTCGCTAGCGTTGGGCGGCGAGGACGCGTCCATTCGCCGCGCGGAAGCGCTGCGTTCATGGAGCAGTTGTTCGCTGAAGCGGCTTGAGGATGTCGTGCCGGCCGATCATCCGCTGCGTCCGATTCGGCTGATGGTCAATGAAGCGTTGGTCCTGTCGGACGGACTGTTCGTCGGTATTGGTGCCTCCAGCGCCAAGGGCCGCCGCCGCCGCGTTGCACCGGAGAAGTTGCTGCGGGCGATGCGGTTGTGGCGGCCTGCATGGTCGAGGCGAACCGTTTGCTCGTCTAGCGTGGCGTGCAGCGCCAGCCGGTCGCGGCATTCAGTGCGCCGCAGGCGTGGTCGCGCCGCGGCCAAGCCGCGCCGGGTTCAGCACCACGTGTTTGATGCGGGTGCGCTTCCAGGTGTAGCTGATGTGCACCAGCCCGTCGCGGGTCTGGATCACCGCCGGATAGGAGAACTCGTCCTTGGCGCTGTCTTCCAGGGTCAGCACGCGGGTCCAGTGGCTCCCATCTTCGGACAGGGCCACCGCCAGGGTGCCGCGGCCGTCCCACCAGTCCTTGCCGGCTTCGGTGGGGTTGTAGACCAGCAGCGAGCGGCCGTCGGCCAGCACTACGGCGTCGGTGCCGGAGTTGGGGTTGGCCAGGTCGAGCAAGGTCATCGGTCCCCAGCTGCGGCCGTGGTCGTGCGACCAGGTGCTGAACACGTGGTTCTGCTGGCTGCGGCCGATCGCCTGCACGCGGCCGTCCGTGTGCACCAGTACGCTTGGCTGGATCGCGCCGATCCGCGCCGGGTCGTTCAATGCCGGGCCGCGGGTCCAGTGCGCGCCGTTGTCGTCGGACCAGTCCATGTGCGCGACCCAGCCGGCGTCCTCGCTGCTGCTGGGGCTGAGGATGCGGCCGTCGGCCAGTTGTACCGGCTTGTTCTTGATCGGGCCGAGGATGCCGTCGGGCAGGCGCTCGGGCGCGGACCAGTGCGCGCCGCCATCGCGGGAGGTGATCTGCATGCCCCACCAATGCTTCGGGTCCGGGCCGACCTTGTAGAACAGCCGCAAGGGTCCCTTTGCCGGCTGGAACAGCACCGGATTCCAGGCCGGCAACGGCGCGCCCTGCGGCTGCTTGCCGTCGGCCACGCGTTGCGCCGGTTGCCAGCCGTGCGCGCTGCGGCGCGCGACCCAGATGCCGACGTCGTCGGCGCCCTCGTGGCGCCCGCCGAACCAGGCGGCGAGCAGCCCGTCGCGGGTTTCCAGGAGGGTCGAGGCATGGCATTGCGCGGTCGGCGCGTCGGCGTTGACGAATTCGCTGTAGACGATCGGCGACGGCAAGCCTGCCGCCGGCATGGCCGGCGCAGGTGCCGGTGCGGCGATTGCGCGCACAGCGAACAGCGACAGCAGGGGGAGCAGCGAGGGGCGCATCATGGTGGTCCGGTCCTGTGCTGGTTTGGAAGATACCTTTTTATTATCAATTAAATACCACATGCTGGCCATGTCGGCAGCACTCCCTGTCTGCATCGCGAATGGGGCGACGGCACCCCCAGTCCCAAGGTGTTCGATCCGGACCAGGTGGAATCCGGGTAGCGGACGCGCGCCTCCAGTGCCGCGATCGCCAACTGCCTGATCGGGTCGCCAAAAAACATCGCGACGCTTTCTCGCTGTGCCGACTGCCGAGAGCGAGTGCTCGCTGAAGAACAGCCCATGGCTGGGCGGCAAGGGCGAGCTGGTGAAGAAGGTCAGCGAGGCGGCGTGCAAGGAGGGCCTGGGCATCTACCTGTCGCCCTGGGACCGCCACGCACTCAGGAACGCCGACCTCGAGGTCTACGACAAATGCTACGCCGCGCAGCTGGGAATCTGCCTCGCACTAAGAGCATCTGGCAAAACGATGGGAAATCGCCATGTGCAGAAGACCCGGTAGGCCGCGGCCGGCAGTGCCAGATGGATGTCGAGCGGGCATTCGAACTGGGTCCGCCGTGTACCCATGCAGGCAAACCGGACATGCATGCGCTCAACCACCCGGCGGTGTCGACCCAGGCGATCGTTGCATTCGACTTCCTTGTGGGCGATGCGGGGGGCTCATCGCTTCAGGTAGTCCCGGTGCCACGCGCCAGCGGCATGCCGGTCACGCGATCGGCACCATCCGTCATGCGGCTGCCTTCGCCCAGCTTCCGCGGCAGATCCTCCCGCGATGCCGGTGCGCAGCACAGACACGATGTCGCTGAGCGCTTTGGTTGTCTACGTGTGGCCTGCCGCCCTTGGGCTAGGATGGCACTTCGCGTGCTTGTGGCAACGCTGCAATGGCATGCACCGACGGTGCGGAAATCCCGGACATTTGAGCAATGATTCGCTTCACGCGTCTGCTTTTCGCCTAATTTGATTTCGCCATGAGTGACACGCTCAGGTATTGCACAGCACAGGATGTTCCAAGTGATCTCGATGACAACGCGTTTGCTGCTTGGCCTCACCATGAGCGTGTTCATTCACTCTCATGCGATCGCTGCCCAGGCCAGCAATGTCAGGCTGACCGTCGCTGGTTTGCAACAGCCGGCACAGATCCGGGTGGACCACTGGGGCGTTGCACACATCTATGCCGAGAGCGATGACGATGTCTTCTTTGTGCAAGGCTTCAATGTGGCGCGCGACAGAGTGTTCCAGCTCGATTTACTGCATCGCAAAGGACTGGGACATCTGGCCGAGGCGTTTGGCCCGTCGTACGTAGAACAGGATCGCGCCTCGCGCTTGTTCCTTTACCGCGGCAGCATGCGCGAGGAATGGGCCCGCTACGGACCGACGGCGCAACGCAATGTCACCCGTTTCGTTGCGGGCATCAACGCCTACATCGCTTGGCTGGGGAGCAACCCAGGCGCGCTTCCTTATGAATTCCGCACCTTCGGCTATCGACCGGAGTCCTGGTCGCCGGACGACGTCGTGCGTATCCGCAGCACGGGGCTGAACCGAAACGTCAAGAGCGAAGTCGCTCGCGCCAAGGTGGCGTGCAAGGCATCGCTGGGTGTGGATGCACTGCGCCTGCAATTGAAACCTGCGTGGACCACGGTCGTGCCGGACGGCCTGGATCCGTGCCTGCCGGACGACGTGTTGAAGGTCTACGAGCTGGCGACGCAGAGCCCGAAGCTCACCCCCGGCCAGCCGTTGGCCAATGCCACGTCCGCGCCGCTGGCGCCTGGCGAGGAAGCACTTGCCGAGGGCAGCAACAACTGGGTGATCGCGCCAAAAAAATCGGCCACTGGTCACGCGGTGCTGGCCGATGACCCGCACCGCGCGTATACCGTGCCCAGCCTGCGCTATTTCGTGCATCTCAATAGCCCTGGCCTGAACATCATCGGCGCCGGCGAGCCTGCGGCTCCGGGCGTGGCAATCGGCCATAACGCTCAGATCGCGTTCGGGCTCACCATCTTCAATATCGACCAGGAAGATCTTTACGTCTATCGTCTCAACCCGAACGACGCATCACAGTATTGGTACCACGGTGCTTGGGAGCCGATGACCACGCAGCGCGAAAAGATCGCTGTGCGCGGCGGCGATGCGCAGGCGGTGACGTTGCAGTTCACCCGGCATGGTCCGGTCATCTACATCGATGCAGGTACCCACACGGCCTATGCGGTACGCTCGGTCTGGAATCGGCCCGGCACCGCCCCCTACATGGGTTCGCTGAACTATCAGTCCGCCACGTCGTATGCGCAGTTCAAGACCGCACTCGCCCACTGGGGGGCGCCATCGGTGAACCAGGTGTACGCAGACACAAGTGGGAATATCGGTTGGGTTACGGCTGGCATGACCCCAAGGCGCGATAACTGGGACGGCCTGATGCCGGTACCGGGGGATGGTCGCTACGAATGGCACGGGTTTTGGAATGGCGATGTCCTGCCTTCGTCGGAGAATCCACAGCAGGGCTTTATCACCACCTCCAATGACATGAATCTGCCGCCAGGCTATCCGGTGGCCGAGCGCAAGATCGGTTTTGAGTGGGCAAACGGCGCGCGCCACGCACGCATTACCCAGGTATTGGCGCAATTGCCGAAGGTGACGTTGGAGGATTCGCAAGCGCTGCAGAACGATCAGGTGTCATTGCCGGCACAGCGCTTGGTCGCGCTACTGGCGCCGTTGCAGTCGCAGGACGTCACCACGGCTGCGGCGCTTGCATTGCTCAAGCCATGGAATGGCAAGGTTGCGGCGACATCGCCCGCCGCCGCGCTCGAAGAAGTCTGGTTCAGTCGATATCTCGGCAATGCCTACAAGGCGTTGGTGCTCACGCCGACGCAGGCCGCCAGTTTTGGGGCGCCCGACACGGAAGTAGTGTTGAACGCGCTGGAACGTCCCGATTCCGCTTTCGGCCAAAACCCCATTGCTGCACGGGACCAACTGCTGCTGCAGACCTTGAAGGAAGCGTATGAGGCGCTTGCCGAACTGCAAGGGTCTGACAACAGCCAATGGCAATGGGGCAAGCTGCACGTCAACGCCATCGCCCATCCTCTGAGTGCGGCGGCTGGCGCCGACCGTGCTCTATTGGACATCGGCCCATTCGCCAAAGGCGGCAGTCCATACACGCCCAATCAGTCCAGTTACGACCCCAAGAATTTTCGCCAGACCATTGGACCCTCAGCACGATTGATCATCGACTTGGGCAATTGGGACAACTCGCGTGCGGTGAACTATCCAGGCCAGTCAGGCGACCCTGCTGGCCAGCATTACCGCGATCTTGCACCATTATGGTTGCAGGGCAGGTATTTCCCGCTGTTGTACACGCGTGCGGCGATCGACGCAGCGACCGAACAGGTCATCGATCTGGTGCCGGCTGGAACGCGCTGACAGGCCATCGGCCTGTGCGAAGCATCGGTGGATTTGCGAGCGACGCCTTGGCCGCGGGACTTCGTCTGCCGGCAGTGCGCCGGCGTGGCGCACTGCCGGCAATGCGGAGTCGCGTGGCAGAGGGACTGTCTGCTTGAAATGGATATTTCCTCTGGCCCTGAGGTTTCGCTTCATTGTGTATGCACTGCGGCACCTATCGCAGGGATTCCACGCAGGCGGCCATCGGCCCGCGGCGTGTCCGTCCTGCAGGTCCGTTACACACAGGACGCTGCGGCGGCATGCGGCTCAGGCGCAGACTGCCTATTCAATTCAAGCAATCCTGCAATCAGCGCTTCCGCATTGTCGCCAGCATTGCCGACAACCTGCACGAGTCTCGGATCCAATATGGAGGGTTCTCGCGTTGCCAGATGCATGAGTTGTTCAGCAAGCGCGTTACTCTCCGCTTCACTCATGAGATGGCTGCTGCGTTCGTGCTCCTGAGGCACCGTGACCAGGTCAACGGCTCTACGCAGGCACGCTTCAGTTGTTCCCAGCGCGCTCGCCCTGGCTTCTATGTTGGATCCATGTGCGTAAGCGGACGCCAGGCGTTGGAGTGCAAGGAGTGTCCCGGTTGTGGCGATCCCTGCCAATGAGGCCATTCCGCCGAATCGTTTCATCTCCGCGTTCCCGAACGCAAGGCCGCATGAGCCGACGATGATCGGGGAAACGGAGGCGACTCCAGTTGCAGTGGCCGCGGCGCCCGCGACGGCTGCTATACCGTGCGCGATCCGCTGGCCGGTCGACATGGTTGGGCCTCCAGCTGGCGGAGGCGCTACCGGCCGCTGCGGCAGGCCTTGCAACTGAGCATCGATTTGCGCGTTGGCGTGTCGCGGCGAAGGCGCGCGGTCCGGTTCTCTCTGCAGAAGGGCGCTTTCCAAATCTGTTTCTTGACCTGTCGCTCTAGGCGACACGGGCGGCAATGCGGCAGGCCGCATGGAGCACCTCGTCATGGGGGGAGATGCGCCAGTATTTCAACCGAACATCATGAGTGCTGCGCCGACACCCGAAAATTCCGCTCTTCCGGCGAAACCCGCGCGCGGTTGAGCAACGCATCAAGGCGCGCCGTTGACGCGTTGCACGGCAGCGTCTTGTGACTGGTGACCAATCGCGATGAAGGCTGGATCGCGCGCCGCGGCGCCGTAAGCGCATGTTCTTGGTAGAGCCGAAACAGCCCATGGATTGTGCCTTGTTGACTAGCCCTGGGGCACATTACGCAAATAGCGCCATCGCGACATCGACGCAGCGATGCAGGCGATAGCGGTCAGACCGAGGCGCTTCATTGTGCACTGCTACGCTTACCCGAGGGACTCCACGCATGCGGGCATTCGGTCCTCAGCGTGTCCTTCTTGAAGGTCCGTTACGCAGAGGACGATGCAGCGGCTGCATGCGAATCAGGCGCGGGCTGCCTTCTAAGCGCAAGCAATGCCTCAATCAGCGCGTCAGCGCTATCGCCAGCCCTGCGGGCAGCGTTCCAAAGATCAGTATCCAATCTGAAAAAAGGCGTCGTTGACAGATGCATGAGGTCAACGGCCAGCACGTTGCTCTCTTCTTCGCTCATCGGATGGGCGTGGCGTTCGTTCTCCTCAGGTATAGTCACCAGGTCAACGGCTCTACGCAGGTTCTCTGCGCTTATTCCCAACGCGCTCGCCCTATCGGTTATGTTGTGTCCATACGCATATAAGGACGCCAGACGTTGAATTGCAGACAGTGTCCCGGTCGTGGCGACCCCTGCCAATGTGGCGATTCCACCAAATTTTGCCATTTGGTCGTTTTCGCCGAGATAGCCGAAGAATCCGATCAGGGGTGGGGCAACGGAGGCGATTCCAGTTAACGCTGCAGTTACGCCAGCGACATCTGCTACACAGCTTGCAATCCGCTGACGCGTTAACGCGGGCTGGGCTCTGCGAGGCGCAGTACGAGCTGGCCGTTGTTGCAGATCTTGCAAGCGCGCATCGATTTGCGCGTCGGCGCGTCGGCGCGTTGCGGCGAAGGCGCGTCATTGCTTTCTGTCAACTCAATACCGCTTTCTAAATCTATCTCCTGCGTTCTCGCTCTAGGCGACACGGACGGCAATGCGGCAGGCAGCATGGAGCACCTCATCAATAGTGGTCGATGGAATGGCATTGCAACCGAATATCGCCCGATATTCACTCACATTGCGAAATTTCCGCTCTTCCAGCGAATCGGTGAAACCTCAGGGCCAGAGGAGATATTTGATTCAAACGGATACTTCCTCTGGCCCCGTTGTTGGAGCGAAGCTTGCCTCTCGACGTTGCCACAGCTTCCAGGCCTGAACGTGGAATGTCTCGAACTCCCATCCCCATCGGGCGTCGTCAGCCTGTCATTTGGGTACGAAAACATCGCTGTTGGTCAACATGTGGTCCCATGAATACTGGGAAGCGGTGCGCACCAAGTGCCAGACCGTGGTGATGGTCGGCACGCCGCCGGACGCATCGCACGTTCCGGTCCAGGCGGTCATGCTGCCGTAGTTGCCCCACTGCACCGAAAAGGTGATTGCCGGCAGTTTGCTCGACGCCGTGGAGCCGGGGATAGGGTTGGCAAACCAGCCAATCAGCGGATAGGGCGACCCGGTGGTGCCGGAAGGCGAGATGTAAGTGCCCGAGAGCTGCCCGGAGGGCTGCACCGCCGTGATGTTGAGTGTGGAACCCAGCTGGTTCTTCCACTCGCCCAACGGGTTGCTGCAGGTCGGCGCGGCCTGCGCCAGCGAGACGCAACCCCCAAGCAACGCAACGCAGGCAGCATATCGACGCATGTGCATGTGCATGTGCATGGACATTATCATTACTCCTCGTGATATAATAAGAAGAAAAAATCAAGAGATAGGGCGGGTCGGAAGAATAATTGTAACGGACGGTGCCGGGTTGCTGGTTAGCAAAGCAGCGCTAATAAAGCGCTGCGTCGTCGACGCTCAATCCGGTCTGGCCGCGTTGTTTACCACCTCACTTTTGTGCGCTGGCGAATTTTTGTCAATCCGCGGAAAGGCAAGTGTCTACCCTGCACTCCAAGGATGTTGCCAAATTAGATGCATATCCCATCAATCCGGGCGTTAAATCCCGCTGTAGCTCATAAAGGGAGAGGCGGCAATCGGACCGGAGAAAATATCTGCTTGAAATAGATATTTCCTCTGGCGCTAAGGTTTCCGGCCCTGAGGTTTTCCCGCCTACCGGGCGCTCATGGCTTTGAGCGCTTGCGCGCCTACCTGGTCCAGATGCTGCGCGCCGCGCGGGCGGCGGTGTAGATGGCCTCTCCCACCAGCGGCCGCCCAGACGCAGCGAGGGCGTGGGCGTGCCGTTCGCGCAGTGGCCGCAACCGACGGTGCATTTCTGCGGCGGGCGTGAACGGCGGGGCGCGCGCGATGCGTGGGCAAGATCGGCGGCATCGGCGGCCGCGATCTGCTCGGGCGTCAGCATGTGGATGAGCATCGATTCGACGATCGTCCACTGCGGGCAGTGGCGATGCGTGTGAGGCGCGCGCTTGCGGGACGTGGCAGGGCGGGATGAGGGTTGACGCATGGCACAGCCTCCTTGGCAGACAAAAATCGGCGCCGAATGGTGACGGGATGTCGGGGGGCTAGAAACCGCAGAGAGCCGGCGGGCGTATTCCCATTGCGGGTGTTGTATTAGCCGCCCTCCCGACGCGGGCATCGCGTCGGAGCGTGCCTGCGGCCAGGCACAAAGAACCCACCGGTTTGACGGAGGTGGGTGCCGCTCTCTGAGGAGTTTCTAGGCTCCTTGGTGGGAATGGTGCTACTGGTTTTGGGGGATGCCAACTGGTTTGGGCTGTAGCGCGAAGATGCGCTTTGAACCTGGCCCAGTTATCCCTTAGGCAGACGCCGGGACGGCACATGGCCTGCGGGAGCAAGCCATGTGCAGCCACTGCTCCCGCAGCAGGCGTGCTTTACGCCTGGCTCATTGCTTGGTCTGCCTGAAGCCGGCGGCGATGGACATAGTGATATTCAATGCTCTGGTCTGGTCGGCTTCGTTGACATCGCCGCACGGGTTGTCATTGCACAGCGTGATGCGCGGATTGGCGAAGTAGGGGGCCCTCACTTGATCGTCGGCGGGATACGCCATGATCGTATTGAAACTGCCTTCATCCAATGTCTGCCGCCACCCGTAAGCATAAGTAAACGCACCAGGCTCGGAGGTATCGGCTTTGTCGTGGGCCAGTCCCAGGTTGTGGCCAATCTCATGCGCGAAATCAGTGTCCTCGCAGTAACTGGTATCTTCTTCGTTGAAACCGTCGCCGATCGTGGCATAGCCATATGCCGACATATTCACGGTGTACGATTGCAGGCCGCCGCCGTTCAGCCATGCAATGCCGCAAGCGGCTTGTTCTTTCCGGAGCGGGCGTAGCAAGGCGACAAGATCGGCACCCACGGTTTCGCGCGTGCTGTGCAGTGCTGCCAAGGGCGACGTACCGGAAGCGGCGGTCATATCCTTCAGCGCAGCGTCATCGGTGCTGAAGTCCGTGTAATTGACTTGCTGGGTACCTACAAGGCGCAGTCTTCCATTGACTTGGCTATCCAAATACGCCTGGTTGGTGACGGCGACCAGATAATTGATGCGGGTGTTGACCGCATCCACCGAGCCTAGCTCGCTGACCAGGCCAGGGGTATAGCCGACGAGCACATCGACCACCGGCGGAGTCGTCGCGCTGGCAGCCTGCTTTGCCAGTGCCAGACTATGTTGTACATCGTGCTCGCTGACAGGTTGCTTGGGGGGAATCAGGTAATCAGATTCGATGGTCCTGTCGTTGCCGTTTAGGCGGTCACGGACGATGTTTCTTGGCAAGCGCTCGGCGACATACAGCTTGCCGGCCTGGGTGACGATACGAGCCGATGTGTTATTGCCGACCGGAATGGAGCCGAAGACTGCGTTGCGGCCGAAGGTGATCACTACGCTTTGCTTATCGGTGGCGACTGTGCCGACAAAGGTCCAATTTTGGTTGTCCTGGGTGCTTTGCGAGACCGTTTTAGCGTAGACGCGTCGGCCGTCAGGCAGCGGCAACCAAAGCCCACCTGCCGCTGCATCAGCGTAGGCTTGCGACTCGTCGATCGTGATTGGCGTAAGCCGTTGTGTTGACGTGATCCTGGTCTTCTGCTGGTTCGAAAACGATATCCATTGCTCAGCGGCCAATGCCATGGACGTGGTAGTGCAACTCAAGCCCAGAAACATCGTCACTGCTAGAAAACGTCTGTTCATCAAATTTTCTCTTATGGGGGGGCGGCTTCAACTCCGATTCGCAACACCAACGGTTGTGAAGTGGCCCGGCGACCTGACTTGAGCGACTTCACCGCCAAGTGGAGTTGCCCATGTCATCCAGCCGCCTGGACCAGGCCGAACGATACCGTTTGCATGCGTTATATGAAACCGGGATGTCGATGCGGGCCATCGCCGATGCGTTGGAGCGCGCGCCCAGCACGATCAGCCGCGAACTGCGCCGCAATCAGCACGCTCGGCACTATCTGCCAGATCACGCACAGCGCATCAGCGAGCATCGGCGCACGCAGGCCAGCCGGCGTCCACGCATCGACGCTGAGCGCATCGCACAGATCGAGGTCCTGCTGAGCGAGGACTTCAGCCCGGAACAGATTGCCGGTCGCACCGGCCTGGCCAGTCACGAATGGATCTATCGGCACATCTACGCTGACCACAAGCGCGGTGGCCAGTTGTTCACGCATCTACGCAAGCGCCGCCGCAAGCGCCGTCGGCGGGGCGTGCGCGATGGCCGCGGACAGCTGACACATCGGCGCAGCTGGACACAGCGCCCCAGCGTGGTGGAGCAGCGAAGCCGCATCGGCGACTGGGAGCTGGATACCCTCCGGGCCTCACACGGAAAGGCCGTGGTGGTCAGCATGACCGAACGCCGCAGTCGCCTGCATCTGCTGGCTTACTCGCCTGACGGCACCGCCGAGAACGTGCGCAACGCCATCGTCCAGCGCCTGGGCGGCCTAGGCCACACGGTGCACACCCTCACCGCCGACAACGGCAAGGAATTCGCCGATCATCGGCTCATTGCCGCCTGCTTGCAGAGCGACTTCTATTTTGCAGATCCGTACTGCGCATGGCAGCGAGGCAGCAACGAAAATGCCAACGGATTGACGCGCCAGTACTTGCCACGACACATCGATTTCAGCACCATCACCGATGCGCACCTGCGATGGATCGAACAGCGACTCTACAATCGTCCGCGCAAGATACTCGGATTCAAAACGCCCCTCGAAGTCTTCTCCGAGGAGGTCCTCAACAGCGTTGCGAATCGGAGTTGAATCCGCCGGGTAAACCAACACGATGAAGTGAAACGAAAGCGCGCCACTGCACCAGTATGTTCGTAGCGCAACGGTGCGACACGACCACAGTGCGCTAACGGTGTGATGATGCGCAAGAGACGGTAGTGCAAGTTCGACGCGTCTCTGGATATCGTGGTGTGGAATTGTGATGAGGCATGCATGCCTTTAGGTCGTATGTCACACGTGCATTACATGCCCGTGGATACTCGAGCGTATGTGCGAAAGTTGCGCTATGTCGCGTATGGATTCAAATCAACGTTACTGCCATGGGTTTGAGAAACCTCAGGGTCAGGTTCACTTGCCGTTTGAGTTGGCTGCTTTGCGCGGGCGGTATGCGGGCCTGATGCCTGCCAAGCGCTGGGTCTTTGCTTGGACCATGGCCTGGAAAGTGTTGGTGCCGAGCGCGCATTGCTGTTGCAGTTAGGCGCGGATGGCGTCCACCTCCTCCGGGGCCAGGGTTTCGTGCAGTGGGCTGCGGTAGGCGTGGCTGCATTGGAGTGCATCGGCGCCAAGTGCCAGGAAGGCAGGATGTCGATGCAGGGCCGAATGCGTACGCAGGCCGAGATTTGACTGGCAACTGGACCAGCGATAGCGCGCCGGATTGTCCATGATTGCTACACGCACGGGGTTTAGCTCGATATAGCGGTAGCAGCGCAGCACAGAGTCCTCGCTGTCGACTAGGCACGCCTTGTAGCGACCTTCCCACCGGTAACAAAGGGGCCAGAGGAAATATCAATGTCAAACGCATATTTCCTCTGGCCCCTTTGTTGCCAACATTCTCTACGTTGGCTTCATTGCGATCCACCAATTGCGCGCGAAGCTGCTCATAGCGTTCCTGGTCGAATGGCATTATTGCTTGCTTCCTTTAAAGATCCACTTGCCTTGCCAGCAATACTGGTCTTTTGAATAAGTCATGTTATCGGGATTGCGATGCTCAACCGCTATGCATCCTGGGTCTGTCTTCGTAACCTCACCATCATTTTTGAAAAGTTCGGCGTCGAGAAATCGGCCTGATTTGGCGTCATACACATAGATTGACTCGCTCATCAGTGCGCTAGCGCCTGCCGATAGACCGCGTGCGAGGATGTCTGGATTTCCATCTCCCGTAAAATCTTCGAGTTTTAGAAGGGATGCGGTATCGTAGGGAGGGGTGCCCTCCGGCCCGTCAATCACTTGAACTTCTCTGCCGTCAGTATTCGCAACATGTATTCGATATGTCCCACTTTCACCTGGTGATACCGAAAGTTTAAAATCTTCGGGGCCAGAAGTAGACGCTGAAGCGGTTTGTCCGCTGGGTTTCTGCGATGAGGCCGCAGACACAGCAATGGGCATTGCCTGCTGACATGCAGCCAGAGCGAAGACAAGAAACGCCGTGCTTGTCTTCATGGCCCTAAAATGCGATAGCCGCCCGGCCACGTGCAGACGAGCAGGACTGCCTTTTTGATGATTCCCAGAGGTCATGCGCTTTCACTCCCCTTTATTATTCAGTTAGTAGTCTAGCCAGAACAGCCACACGGCGCCGGCCGCGAACATCTGGACAAAAAAATCGTCTACGGTGCGCGCCACCTTGGAGTATCGCCCGACGCATTGTCTGCACGCCGGATACGGGGCGATAGGCCGCGCAATCCGTGCGCGCTTGCGCAAGGCGGTGCCTGCATCCGCGAGCGCCGCTTGAGCGCGCCGCAGGGTGGGGGGATGCTGGACCTGCTGTGTGTGAAGTACGCCACAGGGGAGCGGCGCGCCGCGGAGCGCTCCATGCCGATCGCTGGCCGGCTCTTGGACTAGGCGCGGTGCTGGCGGCGGCCAAGCGCCTGGCAGCAGGCGCGCAGATGGCAGCAGGCCCAAGACCGGAATCCCGGCCTTGGGCGGTGTGGGCTGGCGCAGGCGCGAGGTCAGCCGGCCGTGCGCTTCCGGATTTGCGTGACGTTCGCCGGCGTCCCGGTCAGCAGCTTGTGTAGCGCCTCTACCGGGCGCTCATGTCCTTGAGCGCTTGCGCGCCCACCTGGTCCAGGATGCCGCGCGCCGCGCGGGCGGCGGTGTAGATGGCCTCTCCCAGCGCGGGGAGCGTGCGTGGATCCAGATAGGGCGCCGTGCCGGCGGCGAGGATGTCGCCATGTGCGGCGATGGTGCGGATCAGGCCGTCGAGCGCATCGGCCTGGTCGAGCGTGATGCCGAAGACGAAGCGGTTGCACGCCATCTGAGCGATCCTCCAGTATGGGGCGATGGCCGCGTTAGTCTTCGCGGGCCACGCTCACCACCAGTTCGCCGTCGCGCACCTGCACGCGCAGCGTCTGGCCGATGGCGAAGCCCAGCTGTTCCAGCCAACGGCCGCGGAAACGCAACATCGGCACGTGCTGGTGGCTGGCGGGGTAGTAGCCATAGCCCACTGTGCACTGCGTGGGCGCGCGCGGGCGGCGCGGCGCGCGTGGCGGGCGGGCCAGCTCGGCGGCGATGGCGGCGGCGGCCGCTTCCACCGGCATCATCGGCGTGAGCGGTTGCTCGATGTACCGCAGGCACCAGGCCCGCTTGGGCTCGGGTGGGGGACTGGGTTGCGGCTGGCGCGTTGCACGTTTGCGGGCAGCCGTGGGGCGGGCAGGGGCACGACGGGATGACGGTTGACGCATGGCACAGCCTCCTTGTCAGACAGGAACCCGCGCCGAACGGCGACGGGATGTCGGGAGGTTAGAAACCGCTCATAGCCGGCGGGCTTATTTCCCCGAAGGGTGTTGTATTCGCCGCCCTCCCGACGCAGACAGCGCGTCGGAGTGTGCCTGCGGACAGGCACAAAAAACCCACCGGTTTGACGGAGGTGGGTGCCGCTATGAGAGGAGTTTCTACGCTCCTTGGAGGGAATGGTGCTACTGGTTTTGAGGAATGTCAACTGGTTTGGAGCTGTAGCGTGAAGATGCGCTTTGTAGGTGAAACTGACCCCGTTATCTAGACTCCGTTATCTAGCGTCGGTGATTCTTGTGGCAGCTAACGCGTGAATTGAGCCGACCCGCGAAGCGGGTTCGGCTTGAATCGAGTGTAGCGCTCACACGCCGTACCTCTTGTTGCCACCAGACGTAATGCAATAGCGGCCACCGCGCGGGCCGATGCAAACACGATTACCAGAGCAAGGACATGTACCGTCACTGTAGTTAGATCGCGACGGCTTTGGCGGCGCGCTGCTCCGAGTGCGTGGTAATGTTGGGTTGTAACATCCTGCCCCAGAGCAAAGATGAGAGCGGGACACCCACAATTGTGCCGAATTGTCAGGGGAGACCCTTGCCCAGTTGCCTCGCCTTTCGTAGACGTTCACAGAATCTCCACCTGAGGCCTTACCTACGACAGATCCATCAGGACTTGAGCGTTGGTTGAGTACGGCGGCATTTACAAACATCGTCTCTGTCGATGAGACAGCAGGAGTTGCAATAGCTAGAGATGATGATAGCGGCGCGCGATCAGGTGTGTTGTTGCTGGCAGGACCGCCGCACTTGGACATGACCCAGCCGATGCCGACCAACAGAATGAGGAGAGAGCCGCCTCCGGACTTGCGAGCCATCGATAACCTCACCTGTGAGCGCTAAAGCCTGAATTAAGTCGACTAATAGAAAGCGGGGCCGGAGGAAATATGCGTTTGAATTAGATATTTAATCTTGCCCCGTTGTTCGGTTGTCAGGTTTCGCTCCGGTTGAACAGCTGAGTACGCAAAGCCTCTACGAATTCCGCTGCGTTCTTGCGCTGCCACGGCCAACCTTTGGCGGCGTTGAGGTCACGACCTGCAGTGTTCACTACTACGAGAGGTGAACCCCAAAGCAATACAAACGCCAAGGCTAGAAGGGAAAATCCTATAAACTTAAAGCCGCCCTCAGCGCCAAGCATGACAAAGCCCAATAATAGAAAAAATAGGCCGGCGATGATACTTCGTGATATATCGAGACGGACTGAGGTTACATGTTGAAGTGGTATATCTTCGCGCGACCCGCCACTTAGCCAGCCTTTATTGCGGTAATACATGACACGCTTGTTTGTCACAGTGCCGAACTCATTTTCAACAAACGTTAACTCGGAATTTTTAATTGAGTGGTTCATATATTTTCCCTGTTGTTGCGCAGTTGAAAACGGGACCGGAGGAAATATGCGTTTGAATTAGATATTTACTCTGGCCCCGTTTTTCAGTGAAGTGGTGTCGGTTTAACTTGTTACCCCTTAGGCTTCACGCTGACATCTGGCAACGGCTTGATTTCATGCGCGTCCACCTGACGGCCAAAGTAGGTGGGAATGAGGGACTTCCTGATTTCTTCCTTGTCTCGATCTTCCATCAGCTCGATGAATGGCCCCAGGGATGCGAGCTCAAGCTCCGTCTGACGTGCTCGATCTGCATTGGTTCGGTGTCTGGCTGACTCTCGCGCGGTATAGAAGGCAGGAGCTGCGATCGCTAGCGCATAAAGCAAGCGAACGGCGATTGCGAGGGTATTGGTCGCATTCACTGGCTCGTGATAAAACTTATAGAATGTTGCGACGGCCATGCAAAGCCCGCACGCGAATAACCCAACCGTTATCCATCTCCACCGATTGGCTTGAGTAGACTCCTGGTTTGCAATAATGCGATAGTTTCCGGTTACACCCGTGTCTCCTACTGCCTGTACGATTCTTTCCGCCTCATGCTTGTGTTGTTCCAGTGCCGTCATGAAGCCTTGCGAGGTTTCAGTAAAGTCCTTTTGGGCCTGCTCAAGTTCGCTCTTAGCTTCCTTCACGAGCTCTGCGAAAGAGCTATCCCGCTGCAACTCCGCCTTGTTGAAAACTATCTCGAGATTTGCTAACGATGCGGCCATCTCGGCTTTCGACAGTGCTTGGGCTTCTTTCATCTCCGTCAGCCTTGCTTCTTGTTGGAGAAGGGACTGATTGACTTCGGAGACACGAGCTTCGAGGAGTTCTCGCTGGCTGTTTAGTTGCTCAATTGTCTGGCGCGAACGCTCTTGAAGAGAATCTATGAGTTCGCCAATATCAGCCTTTGATAGCGGATTGACCTTAGGGGTGAACGCCCATGTGTATTTCAGAACGTTCTGATCGACTTGCGCTACTGCATTAGCGAGATGGCCCATGTTGCGATTAGTGACGAAGGCCGTGAGCTCAGAGATGGGGGCTTGCAGATTCGCATTCATCTGGTTGAGCGCAGTCTCCGACACCAGCGTTGTCGTACTCTGATTGACGAGTGAGCGCAGGCTCTTCGTAATGTTCTGAAGCTTGTCGCGATTGAACTGAGCCTGCTCGTCGGATGCTACGTCTGGCGACTGCAGCGCAGGATCGTTGAGTAGCTCCTGCAGACGCATCAGAGATGTCGCGATCGCATGGCTTTTCAGTGTTCTGGTTGCCATGTACCATTCCCCTAATGGCTAACTGCTATTTATTCAAAAAAAGCGTATAAAAATTTGTTTAGCGCACAGATACCACTGGCTGTTGGATTGGTATGTATTCTAGCTCCGATCTTTCGCTCTCTTGCATAATCCCTATGTGTAACCCCGCCGCTATTCCCAGTGCATCCCCGCATACGGCCGACGCTACCACTTGTCGACAGCCGTCACAAGTTAAAGGCCGCTCGGCGGAACCGCCGGCGGCCTTAATTGGTAGACAAGTTGTTTGATGCCGCGCCATCCAGACGTACCGGACGGCGCGTTCCGCAGATAACTCAGTTACCCGGCGCACTCCAAACCTGCCCCTTCACCCCACGCACGCTCGCCTCCGCCGCGCTATCCAGATCGAACACGATCACACTGTTCTCGCCTTTACGCTGGAACGGCGCCGGGACATACAGCGCCCGCTGCGGCCCGATGTTCCAATGCCGCCCCAGGTTGTGGCCGTTGGCCCAGGCGACGCCTTTGCCGAAGGCTTGCATGTCCAGGAAGGTGTCGGTGGGCGTGCCGATCTTGACGGTGCCGCGGTGGAAGGCGGGGCCGTCGACCTTGGCGGTGGTCCAGCCGGTGAGCTTGCTCGGGTCGTCCATCGGCAGGGAGAAGGTCTGCCAGCCGGTCAGCGGCTTGCCGTTGAGCAGCACGGGATCGACCAGGCCGGCGCGGCCGTCGGGCAGGTGCGCGCCGTAGTTGATGCGGCCGCCGTTTTCCACCAGCACGTCCACGGTGTGGGGGCCGGCCGGGATGTCCACGTCCACGGCCACCTGCTGCAAGCGGCGCTCGGCGCTGCCGGCGAGGCTGCGATCGACATAGACGCGGGCGTAGTCGCGCACGTCGCCCAGGTACAGGCTGCCCTTGCGCGGGCCGGTGACGGTGGTGCGGTAGAGGATGTAGCCGTAGGCCTGGCCGTAGCGCTCCATCGGTTGCGGGGTGTCGGTGGTGGCGGCCGGCGCGGGCAGGTTGTCCCAGAGCGAGGCCGATTCGCGCAGCGGGGTGGCCGGTAGTTCGGCGAAGCGGATGGGCTTGGGCAGGGCGGGGGGCTGTACGCCGGTGACGCGGGCGATGGCGTCGCGGAACAGGGCGAATTTGGGGGTGGGGCGGCCGGCTTCGTCGAGTACGGCGTCGTAGTCGTAGCTGGTGGTCTGCGGGGCGTAGTGGTCGCTGGCGTTCTTCTGGAAGTTGGCGCCGTTCATGAAGCCGAAGCTGGTGCCGCCGACGAACATGTAGATGTTCGCCGAATGGCCCTGGCGCAGGATCCATTCGAATTCGCTGGCTTGTTTTTTGGCGTCGGTGTTGGCGTGTTTGTCGCCCCACTGGTCGAACCAGCCGGCCCAGTATTCGCCCACCATCTGCGGTTGGCCGGGGCGGAATTTGGCCAGGCTCTGGAATGCTTTTTCGGCGTCGCCGGGGCCGAAGTTCACCACGGCCAGGGTGTCGGGCAGGGTGCCGTTGGCCAGCACGTCGGCGCCGTCGGCGGTGAACAGCAGGGCCTTGTCGAAGCCGGCCTTGACGAACATGGCGCGGTTGGCCTGCATGTAGACGTGGTCGTTGTCGTAGGAGCCGTATTCGTTCTCGACCTGCACGGCGATGACGGGGCCGCCGTTGCGGTTGAGCTTGGGCTTGACCTGCGCGGCGACGGCGTCGAGGTAGGCCTGGCTGGCGGCGAGGAAGCGCGGGTCCTGGCTGCGCACGCGCAGGCCCGGTTCGGCGAACAGCCAGGCCGGGTAGCCGCCGGCTTCCCATTCGGCGCAGACGTAGGGGCCGGGGCGCAGGATGACGTTGAGGCCTTGTGCGGCGGCTGCGTCGATGAAGGCGGCCAGGTCGTTGTTGCCGCTGAAGTCGAACTGGCCCTGGCGCGGTTCGACCAGGTTCCAGAACACGTAGGTCTCCACGGTGTTCAGGCCCATGGCGCGCGCTTTCTGCAGGCGGTCCTTCCAGTAGGCGCGCGGGATGCGCTGGAAGTGGATGGCGCCGGAGATGATCTGGTAGGGCTTGCCGTCGCGGGTGAAGTGGTCGCCCTGGGTGGCGACGGCGGGCCAGGAGGTGGCTGCGTGCGTCGGCTGTGCGGATGCCGGGAGGGAGAGCAGGAGCGACAGGGCAAGGGCGGACAGGGAGTGGCGCAGCATGTGGGGATCTCTGGCGGTGGTGAGTTGGGGTTTTTGTAGGAGCGGCTTCAGCCGCGACCGGGCGTTATCGGTGCGTTTCGGTCGCGGCTGAAGCCGCTCCTACAGGGAGTAGTGCTTATCACTCGAAAGAGGGCGGCAAATCTGCTTTGGCCGCGCCGAACTCGGGGTTGGGTTTCGGGCCCATCTCCAGTTCCAGGGTGCCGCCGGCGGCGAGGTCGGCGTGGCGCAGCCAGCTGCGGGTGTAGGGTTTGCCGTTCCAGCGGGCGCGCTGGATGTAGACGTTGGCGGCGCTGTTGTCGTGGGCGACGATGCTGAGGGTGCGGCCGTGGCCGACATCGACGTCGGCGCGCTTGAACAGCGGGCTGCCGAGCACGTAGGTGGCGCTGACCGGGTCCACGGCGTAGAAGCCCAGGGCGCTGAGCACGAACCAGGCGCTCATCTGCCCGCAGTCCTCGTTGCCGGACAGGCCGTTGCGCGCGTCGTGGTATTGCTCGCGCAGCAGCCGCCGGACCATCGCCTGGGTCTTGTACGGTTGCCCGGCGTAGGCGAACAGGTAGGCGACGTGGTGGCTGGGTTCGTTGCCGTGCGCGTACTGGCCGACCATGCCGTCGATGTCCGGCGGGGCGCCGGCCGGCAGGTCGGAGCTGGTGGCGAACAGTTCGTCGAGCTTGGCGAGGAAGCCGTCGCGGCCGCCGAACAGGTCCATGTAGCCGTACAGGTCGTGCTGGTTGAGGAAGGTGGCCTGCCAGGCGTTGGATTCGGTGAAGTCGTGCCACTTCGCCATGTGGCCCATGGCGCGCGGATCGAACGGGGCGGCCCAGTCGCCGTTGCTCAGCCGCGGCTGCACGAAGCCGCTTTTGCGGTTGAACACGTTGCGGTAGTTGCGCGAGCGTTCGCGCAAGGCGCTTGCCTCTTTGGCGGCGCCGGCGGCCTGCGCCAGGTGCGCCACCGCCCAGTCGTCGTAGGCGTATTCGAGGGTGCGGCTGACCGCTTCGTCCACCGTGTCGCTGGGGATGTAGCCGCGCTTGCGGTATTCGTCCAGGCCGTGCGTGGTGTCGTCCATGGCGCGCTTGCGGTAGGCCGGCCAGGCGGCGGTGTAGTCGATGCCGGTGAAGCCCTTGGCGTGCGCTTCGGCCAGCACCACGGCAGAGTGGTAGCCGATCATGCAGCCGGTTTCCACGCCTTGCAGCGGCCAGATGCCGACGCCGTCCGGGCATTCGTTGGCGCCGCGCACCAGGCATTGCGCCAGGTCGGGCACGCGTTCGGGCTGCACCAGGGTCAGCAAGGGGTGCAGGGCGCGGTAGGTGTCCCACAGCGAGTAGGTGCTGTAGTTGTGGTAGCCGGCGGGCGCCTGGTGCACCTTCAAATCCATGCCGCGGTAGCGGCCATCGGTGTCGCTGAACAGGGTGGGCGCGAGCAGGCTGTGGTACAGGCCGGTGTAGAAAATGCGGCGTTGCGCGTCGTCGTCGCTGTCGATGCGCACCCGCGCCAGTTCCTTCTCCCACGCGGCCACCGCGGCGGCGTGCACGCGCGCGAAATCGAAGTCGGGCAGTTCGGCGTCGAGGTTGGCCAGGGCGTTGTCGGCGCTGACCGCGGAGATGCCGACCTTGACCAGCAGTGGTGCGTCGGCCGCATCGGGATAGTGCAGCGCCACCTTCAGGTGGGTGCCATCAGCCTGGTGCGCGTCAGCGGCCAGCGGTTTGTCTTCGGAGTAGAGTTGGGCCGTGGCGAATGGCCGCGACAGGCGCATGGCGAAGTAGAGGTAGCGGCCGGTCGCCCATTGGTACACGCGGCGCCCGCCAGTCAGGGTGCGCGCATCGACGATGCGCAGGTGCGCGTCGCTGACCCGGGTCGCGACCCCCGGTTTGTCCTGCATGCCGTGGCACAGGTCCAGCAGCAGGTGTGCCGGCTTGCCCTTGGGGAAGTGGTAGCGGTGCAGGCCGGCGCGCGCGGTGGCGGTCAGCTCGGCGTGCACGCCGCTGTCTTTCAGGCGCACGCGGTAGTAGCCGGGCGAGGCGGCTTCGTCGGCGTGGTCGTAGCGCGAGCGGTAGCCGGTATCCGGATTTTCCAGGGTGCCGGGGACCAGCTTGACCTCGCCCGTGGCGGGGACGACCAGGAAATCGAGCATGTCGCCGATGCCGGTGCCGGACAGGTGGGTGTGCGAGAAGCCCATGATCGAGCCGTCGGATTCGTGATAGCCGGAACACGAGTCCCACACGGCGTTGTAGGTGTCCGGGCTCAGCTGCACCATGCCGAACGGCAGCGTGGCGCCGGGGAAGGTGTGGCCGTGGCCGCCGGTGCCGATGAACACGTCGACATGGCGGGTGAACTCGGCCTTGGCGCGCGCGTCGGCGGGCAGCGCGTAGTTGCCGGCGCGCGCTTGCGCCAGGCGGGCGATGCCGCTGCTGCCGAACAGGGCCAGGGCGATGGCGCCCTGCAGGAAACCGCGTCGTGTGGCCATGGTGCTGTCCTTGGGTGTGCAGCGGAGACGGGATGGTGTTTGTGTAGGAGCAACTGTCTTCTCATCCGATAACCTCACGCCATGGTGTGCGATCTCGTGCCATGGCGTTGAGTCGGATAAGCAGCACGCGCATGCATGCGGTGATGGCGACCTTGGCGGGCTTGCCGCGTGCCCGTAACTGTTGATAACGCTCCTTGAAGGAGGCTTGAGTGCGCACAACGCTCCAACAGGCCATGTACAGCACTCGTCGGATCGTGGCACGCCCGCCGCGGATGCGGCGTTTGCCGCAGTGCTGCCCGCTGTCCACGTTGTAGGGAGCCAGGCCGACCAGGGCCGCGATCTGGCGACGATCCAGCGTCCCCAGTTCGGGCAGATAGGCCATCAGGCTGGCGGTGGTGACCTCGCCGATGCCCGGGACCGTGCCCAGGGCGTGCGCCAGCGCATCGTCGAGCTGGCACCGCACCTGCTTGATCGCCTGGTTCATCCGCTGGATACGGCGGCGCACGTCGCCGATCTGCTCGATCAGGCACGCGCGCACCATGGCCAGGGTCGCCTGATGCAAGCGACGGCGCTCGTCGTCACGTTGCTGGACCAGTTGCTCGCGGCGCTGGACCAGCATGCGCAGTTGCTCACGCAAGGGATCGGGAGCCGGCGCGGGCGCTTGCACCAGGTGAGCCATGCGCGCCAGCAAGGCCGCATCCAGCGGATCGGTCTTGGCGGTTGTGCCCAAGGCCGTGGCGAAAGCGCGTGCCCGGCGCGGATTGATCCGGGTCACCGGGATCCCTGCCGTGGCCAGTGCCGTCATCACCGCCCGTTCGTAGCCGCCGGTGGCCTCCAGCAGCGCGTTGCCGACGCAGTGCCCGGCAAGGTGGTCGCACAGGCGCTGGTGGCCCTGGGCGGTATTGGGAAAGGACAGCAACTGGTCCAGGGGAAGCACGTGGACGGCCAAGGTGTCCTTGGCCACATCGATACCGATCCAAAGAGGCATAAGCGTTAGGTAGACTGGGGGACAGGAGAGAGCCACCTCGTCGCTGCCCACGCTTGTGAAGTTCGAGCGAACGCTCGTTCAACTGTTCGGGCTAGGCAACGAGGTCGATGTGCGGCCGCCCTGGCTCCTACACGTGCTTGAACACTACGGCCTGTCGGCGTGCCGCACATCGCTCTCCACTCAAACTGTAGAGCAATCTCCAGACACAAGCGGCTTCAGCCGCGACCCGGTGTTACCGGTAACGCCACGGTCGCGGCTGAAGCCGCTCCTACAGGGGGTGGTGGGGTGGTCAGGCTTGCAGCAGATGCGGTTTGCGCTGGTGCAGGTCGATGATCAGTTCGCCGAACAAGGTGTTGGCCCAGGCGAACCAGTCGCGGGTGAATTTATTCGGATCGTCCTGGTCGAAGGCTTCGTGCATGAAGCCGCTGCCGGCGTCGGTGTTTTTCAGCCAGGCCAGGCATTGGCGGATCTGCGCGTCGTCGTCGCTGGCCAGTGCGTATTGCATGATCGACATCGGCCAGATCATGCGCAGCCCGGCGTGCGGGCCGCCGACGCCTTCGGCGGCGCGGCCCTTGAAGAAGTACGGGTTGCGCTCGCTCCACGCCAGTTGGCGGGTGCGCAGGAACCGCGGGTCGCGGCGGTCGCAGCAGCCCAGGTAGGCCAGGCTCAGCAGGCCCGGCGCGTTGGCGTCGTCGATGAATAGCTGGTTGCCGTAGCCGTCCACTTCGTAGGCCCAGAACGGCTGGCCGTCGGCGTCGCGCATCTGCCCGAATGTGTGTGTGGCGGTTTCGACCTGGTCGGCCAGCGCGCGGCAGTCGCCGGCGAAGGCGGCGTCGTGGTGCAGCGCTTCGCTCATCGTCGCCAGCTGGCGCAGCGCCGTCACCGCGAACAGGTTGGCCGGCACGAACAGCGGATATACGCAGGCATCGTCGGACGGGCGGAACATCGAGTGGATCATGCCGTTGGGCCTGGTTGGCTGGCCGTAGCCCTCCAGCACCAAGGTCTCGGTGGCCAGCGGCGAGGGGCGCTGGAACGTGTAGGGGCCGCGGCCGTGCAGGCGCTGTTGTTCGCGGAAGGTTTTGACCACCACGTGCATCGCCGCGCGCCAGTCGTCGTCGAACGGCGCGGCGTCGCCGCTGGCGCGCCAGTAGGCGTGCGCCAGCCGGATCGGGTAGCACAGCGAATCCACTTCCCACTTGCGCTCGCCGACGCCGGGCTTCATCTCGGTGATGTCGGCCACCGACCATTTCAGGCGTTGGCTCTTGCCGTCGGGCAGGAACGCGTTGGCGTAGGGATCGAGCTGGATGCAGGCGGCCTGGCGCTGGATCAGGCCATGGAACATGCGCCGCAGTGCGGGATCGCGTTTGGCCAGCGGGATGTATGGATGCACCTGTGCAGAGGAGTCGCGCAGCCACATCGCCTCGATGTCGCCGGTGATGACGAAGGTGTCCGGCTTGCCGTTGCGGGTGCCGGCTTCCACGGTGGTGTCGAGCGTGTTCGGATAGCAGTTCTCGAACAGCCAGGCCAGGTGCGGATCGCCGATGCCGGCCTTGACCGTGCGCAGGTGTTTTTCCACTGCGGCGCTGACGAAGCGCCGTTGCGCCGGCGGTGGGCGCTTGCTGGGCAAGCCGGTCGCGGATGCGCCGCTCGCGGCGAAGCCGGGCACGGCGCTGGCGAGCAGGCCGGCGCCGGCGGCGTTGCCGAGCAACTGGAGGACATCGCGGCGGGAGGGCATGTGGAACTCCTGGTCTGTCGGTGTGCGTGGCGGCGCGAGGCGGTCTATGCGTTGTTTCTGTAGGGGAGGCTTCAGCCGCGACCGGGCGTTACCGGTAAGGCCCGGTCGCGGCTGAAGCCGCTCCTACAGGAAGCGATGGTGCGGCGCATTCGCTGGTCACCGCGGAATGGGCGCGCTGCCCTGGATCGAAAACGCGGCCGCGTCGCCGGGCGCCCCGGTGCCGGGCTGGCCGCCGCCGACGAACACGCGGTAGGCGCCGGGCTGCACCGCGCGATGGCCGGCGCGATCGACATCGCTCAGCTGCCGCGGCGTCAGCTCGAAACCCACGTCGCGCGCTTCGCCCGGCTGCAGCGTCACCCGCTGGAAGCCGACCAGGCTGCGCAGCGGCGACTGCGCGCGTTGTGGGTATTCCAGGTACACCTGCACCACTTCGTCGCCAGCGCGCGTGCCGCTGTTGCGAACCTGCGTGCGCACCTGCAGGTGCGCGCCGGCCTGCAGCGTCGTGGCCGACAGTTGCGGCGCGGCGTAGGTAAAGCGGGTGTAGCTCAGCCCGCTGCCGAACGCGAACAGCGGCTCGCCCTTGAAGTAGCGGTAGGTGCGGCCCTTCATGTCGTAGCTGACGTAGGCCGGCAGGTCCTTGGTGGAGCGGTAGAAGGTCACCGGCAGGCGGCCGCCCGGGTTGACGTCGCCGGCCAGCACCTGCGCGATCGCGGTGCCGCCGGACTGCCCCGGATACCACGCCGCGACGATCGCGTCGGCATGCTGCTTGGCCCAGTTCAGCGCCACCGCGCTGCCGCTCATCAGCACCACCACGAGCGGCTTGCCGCTGGCCTTGGCGCGTTCCAGCAGCGTCTGTTGCGCCGCGGGCAGGGCCAGGTCGTTGCGGTCGCCGCCGTCGAAGCCGGGCACGTCGATGCGCAGTTCCTCGCCTTCCACGTCCGGCGACAGGCCGACGAAGGCGACCACCGCATCGGCCTGCGCGACCGCGCGTTCGGCTTCGGCCAGTTGCGGCGCGGCCGGCGCCAGCCATTCCAGGCGCAGGCCCTGGTCCTGGCCGCGGTGCTCCAGTTCCAGGCGGATGCGGCGCGGACGCGTGTCGTCGAAGTGCAGCAGGGTCTCGACGTTGCGGCCGTCGGCGTTGTGCATGCCGGCCGGCACGTGCTTGTCCTCGGCGTTGCCGGCGACGACCAGCTGGTCGTCGATGTACAGCCGCACCGGATCGTGGCCGGCGCAATCGAAGCAGCGCGCCACGCGCACCGCCAGGGTGTAGTCGCCCGGCCCCGGCGGCAGCAGCTCGCCGCTCCAGCGCACCGCGTAGCGGTCCTTGTCCACGCCCTTGGCCGGCGCCACGTGGTCCCAGTTGAAGCTGACCACGCGGTCCTGGCGTTGCGTGCGCGGGGTGCCGGCCAGATCGACGTTGTCGAAATACTCGCCACGCAGGCCGGGCTTGCCGTCGCTGCGCAAGGCGGTCTCGGGGATCATGCCGGGCACGCCGGCGGCGAGCGGCGCGCCTTGCGCGTAACTGACGTTCGCGGCGCCGAAGCGCTCGCGCAGGCCCAGCAGCGGCGTCACCGGCGCGGCCGAGGTGCCCTGGTAGTTGGCTTCCAGCGCGGCCAGCGCGTCGGCATTGGGGCCGATCACCGCCAGCCGCAGGCCTGGCTTCAGCGGCAGCGTGGCGTTGCGGTTCTGCAGCAGCACCAGCGATTGCTGCGCGGCCTGCAGCGCCAGCGCGCGGTGCGCGGCGCTGTCCACGTCCTTGGCGCCCAGCCGTGCGTACGGGTCCTTGCGCTGCGGCTGCAGTTCGCCGAGCCGGTAGCGCGCGGCGAACAGCCGCACCAGCGACTGGTCGAGCAGCGCTTCGTCGGCCTCGCCGCGCGCGATCGCCTTGCCCAGGTCGCGGTAGGCGTAGCCGCAGTTGAGGTCGTGGCCGGCCTTGAGCGCGGCGGCGGACGAGCCGGCATTGTCGGCGCGGAAATAATGGAACTGGGTCATGTCGTCCACGGCGTCGCAGTCGGAGACGACGAAGCCGGTGAAGCCCCAGTCGCCGCGCAGGCGGCCGTTGAGCAGCCAGTCGGCGGCGCAGGCCGGGGTGCCGTGCAGCGCGTTGTAGGCGCACATCACCGAAGCGGCGCGGCCTTCGACGATGGCGGCGCGGAACGCGGGGGTATAGGTCGCTTCCAGGTCGTGCGGCGACACGTCCACGTCGAAGCCGTGGCGGCCCGGCTCCGGGCCGCTGTGCACGGCCAGGTGCTTGGGCGTGGCGATGGTGCGCGGGTGGCTGAGGTCGTCGCCCTGCAGGCCGTGGATGAAGCCCACCGCCAGTTGCCCGGTGAGATACGGGTCTTCGCCGTAGGTCTCCATGCCGCGGCCCCAGCGCGGGTCGCGGAAGATGTTGATGTTCGGCGACCAGATGGTCAGCCCGGCGTAGCGCGGGTGGTCCTTGCCGGGGGCGCCGGCGAGATTGAACTTGGCGCGCGCTTCGGTCGAGGTCACCGTGCCGACCTGCTCGAGCAGGGCGGTGTTCCAGGTGGCGGCCAGGCCGATGGCCTGCGGGAACACGGTGGCGTAGCCGTTGCGGGCGATGCCGTGCAGGCCCTCGTTCCACCATTCGTAGGCCGGCACGCCCAGGCGCGGAATCGCCGGCGCGGCGTTCATCGCCTGCGCGACCTTTTCCTCGCGGGTCATCTTCGCCACCAGCGCGGCGGCGCGGTCGTCGGCGTCGTCGGCATGGGCGAGCGGCGCAGTGGCCAACCCAAGCACGTACACCCCCCGCAAAATCCCCTGTAGGAGCGGCTTCAGCCGCGACCGTGTGCTGTCCGCATCGCGTCGCGCGCCATCGCGCATCGTTCCCCGGATGTCCTCGCGTAGCGGTGCTGTCTTCCGCATCACTTCGCCTCTGCCGGTTCGGACGGCGCACCGGCCAGGGTGCCGGCCAGATCGCGCACCTGCAGCGCGCCGCGCAGCTGCTCCAGCGTCGCGCTGCTGCGCACGTGCACGCGCAGCGGCTCGCCGGGCAGCAGGTCGAAGGCGTTGTCGGACAGGGTGGCGTCGAGGTTGCCGAACGCCAGCCACACTTCGCGCGCCAGGGTGGTGCTGGTCAGGGTCAGCGTGTAGCCGTCGCCATCGGCACGCAGTTCGCTGCGAATGTCGGGGCTGGGCAAGTGCAGGTGCTTGGCCGCATCGAAGAACACCAGATTGCGCGACAGCACGCGCGCGCCGTCGAGCAGCTCGAACACCGCAAAGCTGCGCTTGGGATCGGCGCGGCGCAGCAGCTGCGCATCGCTGAAACTGCCCACGCGCAGGCTGGACAGCGGCGCCAGGGTCACCGGCTTCTCGCTCTTGCTCAGCACCTTGCCGGACACGTCCATCACCCGCATGCGCCAGCGCGCGGCCAGCGGCACGGTGCGGTCGGACACCAGGGTCACCTCGGTCTGGCCCGTGTCGTTGCGCAGCGCGGCGATCAGTTCCGGCGCGTAGAAGCGCCTGGCGTGGTAGTGCAGCGCCTTCCAGCGGCCGAAGTAGTCCAGGCTCGACCAGGACGCGCCGGGCCACACGTCGTTGAGCTGCCAGTACAGCGAGCCCATCGACTGCGGCCGCGATGCGCGCAGGTGTTCGGCGGCCAGGGCGATGCCCTCGGCCTGCATCAGCTGGCTCAGATAGACGAAGCTCTCGAAATCCTTGGGCTCGCCGAATGCGCGGCGGATGTACAGCAGCAGGCGCTGGTTGCCGTTGCCCTTGTCGAACTTCTGGTGCGCGCGCATCACCGGCGATTCCGGCTGCAGGTCGCCGGGTTCGGCGAAGGCGCGGATGGTGCGCATCTCCGGGAACGACTGCAGGCCGTACTCGGACATGAAGCGCGGGGTGACGTTGAGGTATTCGGTGACCGGCAGCGCCGGGCCGCCCCAGACCTTCCAGTAGTGCATGTCGCCGTCGTCGGGCTGGTCGGCGGCGCCGTCGAAGTCGGTGCCGGGCGAGGTGGCCCAATACGGGGTGTCGCTGTCGTACTTGCGCACCGCCTCGCGCAGCACGGTGCCGAACAGCGTGGTCATGCCGCGCTCGATGCGGCTGCGTTCTTCCGGATCGATCGACTGCTTGAACTTGACCCGGTCGCCCCAGTTTTCCCAGCCGGTCTGCACTTCGTTGTTGCCGCACCAGATGACGATGCTGGGGTGATCGCCCAGGCGCTTGACCTGCGCTTCGGCCTCGGCGCGGGTGTTCTCGCGGAACGCCACGTCGTAGGGCGGGATCGCGCCGCCGAACATGAAGTCCTGCCAGATCATGATGCCCAGGCGGTCGGCGTCCTCGTAGAAGCTGTCCGGCTGGTAGTGGCCGCCGCCCCACATGCGCAGCATGTTCATGTTGGCGTCGCGCGCCGATTGCAGGATGCCGTGCATGCGCGCGGCATCGACCCGGCTGGGGAAGCTGTCGAACGGGATCAGGTTGGCGCCCTTGGCGAACACCGGGATGCCGTTGACCACGATGGCGAAGCCCTTGCCCCACTGATCCTGGTCGCGGCGCAGCTCGACGCTGCGCAGGCCGGTGACGCGCTGGGTGGCGTCGCTGTCGCCGGCGGCGTCGCGCAGGCGCGCCTTGAACGTGTACAGATCCTGCTTGCCGTAGCCGACCGGGAACCAGCGCTGCGGCCTGGCGATGCGTACCGGCACGGTGAGCGTGTTGCTGCCGGGATCGAGCACCGCCTTCTGGCTCAGCTGCGCCACGCGCTGGCCGTCGGGGCCGAGCACGTCCAGCTCCAGTTGCACCTCGCCGCTGCGGCCGGCCTGCACCTCCAGTTGCGCGAGCAGTTGCGCCGCGTCCGCATCGACGCGTTGCTGGGCGATGTGCAGGCCTTGCACGCGCAGCGCGTCCCAGGCGTCCACGCGCACGTCCTGCCAGATGCCGGCGGTGACGATGCGCGGGCCCCAGTCCCAGCCGAAGGTGTACGGCGCCTTGCGCACGTAGGTGGAGCTGTGCCGCGCGACGGGCTCGTCGCCGAATGCCGAGTCGTAGGCGCCGGGCAGCGCGTACGGCTGCTTGGCCAGCCACGGCTGGAGTTTCTTGATCGGCGAGTACAGCCGCACTTCCAGTAGGTTGTCGCCACGCTTGAGCAGCGGCTTGGCGTCCACCCGCCACTGCCGGAACATGTTGTCGGCGGCGAGCAGTTTCTTGCCGTTGAGGTAGACCTCGGCGAAGGTGTCCAGGCCGTCGAACACCAGTTCCACGTGCTCGCGCGCGAGCAGCGCGGGGTCGGCCTTGAAGTGCGTCTGGTACTGCCAGTCGCTCAACCCGGCCCATTGGATCTTGGCTTCGTTGTCGCGATAGAACGGATCGGGCACCACCCCGGCCGCGATCAGGTCGGTCTGCACCGTGCCAGGCACCTGCGCCGGCAGCCACTGCGCGGCCTTCGGAAACTCCTTGGCATGCGCCTCGCCCGGCGCCAGCCGCACCTGCCAGCCCTGCTGCAGCGACAGCGTCGCCGGCACCGCCGCCTGGCCCAGCAGCGGCACGCCCAATGCCATGAGCAGCCCGAGCCGGGCGGGGAGGCGCGCGCGCGGCGCGGAACGGGGACGGCGGTGCGGCTGGGTCATGCGTGGGTCTCCAGGGTCAACGCGCGGCGGCGGGGGGCGCCTGCGCGGTGGTTTCGATCAGGTGGACGGCGCCGATGGCGTAGTAGGGGCCGTTGCTGCGGGCGGTCGAGCGCAGGCACAGGTCGTGCGTGCCGGTCTGCTTGGGCAGCGGCGCTTCCAGCGAGAACTGCTCGCCCAGCGCCTTGCCGCCCGGCAGCGGGATCCGCGCCAGCAGCTTGCCCTTGCAGTCGCCCAGGCGCACTTCCAGTTCGCCGTGCGCAGTCTTGGCCGGGTACTGCTTGACCTTGGCCTGCTCGTGCGCCAGCCCGTAGTTGCGCGCCAGCCGCGCCGCATCGATGCGGATGCGGGCGATGCCGTCCAGGCGCGCGTCGGCGTAGCGCCAGCAGCTGCCGAACAGGTCGATGTTGAACACCGGCGTGTCCTTGCCCGGCAGGTCCGGCAGCAGCGGCACGCGCAGGCCCAGGCTGCCGTCGGCGCAGGAACTCAGGCCCTGGGTGTCGCGGCTGAGCAGGCCGGGGCGGTCGAGGATGCGGGTGCGCGGGGCGGCCAGCACGCTGCCGTCGTCGGCGAAGGTGGCCGCGCGCACGGTGACCGGCAGGGTCACGTCGAACGGCTTGGTGTAGCGCGGCGAATCGGCCTTGGGCTCGCTGCCGTCGGTGGTGTAGCGGAAGCTGCCGAACCTGGCCTGGTTGCCGAGCGCGATGCTGGCCTTGCCGCTGTCCAGCGCCGCGTTGTCGCCGCCCTGGATGGCGATGTCCGGCGCGAACGCGCCGTCGCCGTAGTCGATGCCCAGCGCGCGATAGCGGTTGAGCTGCGCCGGCAGGCGCTGCAGGAAGCCGTCCCAGCCGCGCACCGCCATCGGCGACCACGCCGCTTCGGCCAGCGCGCTCAGGCGCGGGAACAGCGCATGGTCGATATGCCAGGCCGAGGGGATGTATTCGGTCCACAGCGCGGCCTGCGCGCCGAGCACGTGCTTGGCTTCCTCGGCGCTGAGCGCGGCCGGGACCGGATCGAACTCGTAGACCTTCTGCAGCGGCAGCACCGCCAGTCGGCCGTTGGGCTCGTCGTTGCGCGCGCTCTGCAGGTTGTCCAGGTACAGCCAGCCGGCCGGCACCAGCACCACGTCGTGGCCCTGCTTGGCCGCGGCCACCGCGCCATCGACGCCGCGCCAGGACATCACCGACGCGCTGGCCGGCAGGCCGCCTTCCAGGATCTCGTCCCAGCCGATCAGGCGCCGGTCGTGCTTGGTCAGGTAATCGGACAGCTGCTGGTTGAACCAGCCCTGCATCGCGTGCGCGTCCTTGACCCCGAGCTTGCGCATCTGCGCGCGCACCGCCGGCGACCGCTCCCACTGGTCCTTGACCGCTTCGTCGCCGCCGATGTGGATGTACTGCGAGGGGAACAGCTGCAGCACTTCGTCGAGCACGCCCTGGATGAAGGTCATGCTCTTTGCGTCGGTATTGAACAGATAGGGATTGACGCCCCAGTCCACCGACACCTTCGGCCGCTGCCGGGTCACGCCGACCAGTTCCGGGTATGCCGCCACCGCCGCCTGCGCGTGTCCGGGCATGTCCAGCTCCGGCACGATGGTGATGTGCCGCGCGGCGGCGTAGGCGACCAGGTCGCGGATCTGGTCCTGGGTGTAGAAACCGCCGTAGCGGTCGGGCACGCCCTGCGTGCCGGCGCCGGGCGGGGTACGCCAGGCGCCGATCTCGGTGAGCTTGGGATAGCGCTTGATCTCGATGCGCCAGCCCTGGTCGTCGGTCAGGTGCAGGTGCAGCACGTTGAGCTTGTGCTCGGCCATCGCGTCGATGACGTGCTTGACCGTGTCCGGGCCGTGGAAGTGGCGGGCCACGTCGAGCAGCAGGCCGCGCCAGCCGAAGCGCGGCCAGTCGCGGATCTTGACCTCGGGCACGTCCACTTCGCCCTTGCCGGCGTCGGGGGTGAGCAGCTGCCAGGCGCTCATGGCGCCGTAGAACAGGCCGCGCTCGTCGCGCGCCTGGATCAGCATGGTGCTGCCGTCCACGTCCAGCCCGTAGCCTTCCGGCGCTTCCACCGGGGCGTTGGGGTTCATCTGCAGGCGGATGGCGCCGTTGGCCGGAATGGTCTCGGCGCGCACCTCCAGCGACAGGCCGCGGGTGCTTTCCAGCAGCGTGGCCAGTTGCCGGGCCACGCGCATGGCTGCCTCGTCGTCGGTCGGCACCGACAGCGTGCTGCCGGTGCCGATGGTCAGCGTGGCGCTGCCGCGCTTGGCCTGCGCCGGTGCCGGGATCAGCGGCAACGGCGCGGTGCTCTCCGGCTTCGCTGCAGCCGGGGCCGGCGCGGGGGCCGGAGCGGGCTTGGCGGTGTCCGCGGCGGCGGGCGCGTCGCGGTTGCAGCCGCTGAGCACGGCGCTGAGGGCGAACAGGGCAAGCCCCAGCCACGTGGTGCGGGATGCCGCCGCGGCGCCCGCCGGGGCGGTCGTCGGGCGGTGTGGCGTTCGCTGGCGTGCACCTGCTGCAATCATTCGGTCTACCTCGTGCTGTGCGGACGCCTATCGTAGTGGATCGGCGCGTAACGGATCAGCGCGATGCGGTCGGCAGCTCGTCCCACACCTTCGGATCCTCGGCGCCCAGCACCCAGCAGCTGAAGCCTTCCAGGCCGTATGCCTTGACCAGGTCGTAGCGCGCGCGGAAGCTGCGCGCATCCGGGCGGAACACCCATTCGCGCATGTCGTCGCGGTAGAAATAGAACCACGACTCCTGCTCCTGCGCATCCCACTGCACGGTGGCGTTCTGCTCGATCGCCAGCGGGAAGGATTCGTCGGCGTCGATGTAGTCGGCGGAGATGTTGGAGGCTTCGGTGCCGTCGGCCTTGACCGGGTTGCCGGTATACCAGCGGTAGCCGTAGGTGGCGATGCCCAGCGACAGCTTGTCCTTCGGCACCTGGGTCAGCGCGTAGTCCAGGTGCTTCTTCATCCACAGCATGCCGTCGACCGGGCCGGGCGTGGTCCAGCGGGTGTGCTGGTCGTAGGTCATCAGGCTGACCAGGTCCACGGCCTGGCCGAGCGCCTTCAGGTCGTAGGCGCCGCGCCAGTATTCCCACATCCACTTGGAGAACGGCCCGCCCTCGGCGTAGCCCGGCGCGTTCGGCACCACCGCCACCGACATCTTCAGGCCGGCCTTGTGCAGCGCGTCGGCGGTCTGCTTGACCATCAGCGAGTAGGCGTCGCGGTCGGTCCAGGCGATGTTCTCGAAATCGAACTGGAAGCCGTAGTAGCCGTTCTTTTTGCCGTGGATCAGCAGCGAGGCGATCATGCGCTTTTTCGCATCCTCGTCGTGCATCAGCTTGTGGAAGCCGTCGCGGCCGGTGGTCATCGACAGGATCGGCATCACCCGCAGCTGCTTGCGCTTGGCGATGTCGTAGATGTACGCGTTGGGGGTGCCGTTGACCAGGCCGTTCTGGTCCACGCCGTACCAGGTCGGCACCACCACGTCGATCTTGTCGACGTTGGCCAGGAACGCGTTGGTCGATTTCTGCGTGCTCATCAGATAGAACAGCGCGGTCGGGGTCTTGGCCATGGCCGGGGGACAGACCATGGCCAGGGCAAGCAGCAGCCCTGCGAATCGCTTCATCATCGGGGGAATATCCGTCAGCGGGTGGAAGTGGGGGAGGGCAGGTCGATGCGGAACACGTAGGCGTGTTCGCCGGCCGGCTTGGCCGGCAGGGTCAGGTGCAGGCCGTCGGCGCGCTGTTCGAACGGCACCTGCTTGCCGGTGGCGAGCAGGGTCACGCCGCGCACGCCGTCGGCGGGCGTGAGCGAGCGGATCACCGCCTTGCCGCCGGCCGGCCAGCCCAGTTCGATCGCGTACAGCGCGCCGTGGCCGGTGGTGAAGCGGAAATCCTCGGCGGTGTAGGGCTTGGTCTTGGTGTCCTGGAAGGTGCCGCCGACCACTTCGGTCGGGCCTTCGCCATAGGTGCGCCACGGCTGGCTGTCGTAGATCGCCTCGCCGTTGGTCTTCAGCCACTTGCCGATCGACAGCAGGATGTCGCGCTCGGTGTCGGGGATCGAGCCGTCGGCGCGCGGGCCGATGTTGAGCATCAGGTTGCCGTTCTTGCTGACCACGTCCACCAGCATGTGCACGATGAAGGTCGGGGTCTTGTAGGTGTCGTTCTCCACGTAGCCCCACGACGCGTTGCTGACCGAGGTGTCGGTCTGCCAGTGGGTCGGGTGGATGCCGGTGAGCTGGCCGCGCTCGATGTCCAGCGTGCCGGCGCCTTCCGGGAACGCGCCGAGCTTGTAGTTCACCACCACCCCGTCGCCGCGCGCGGCGCCGTGGTTGTAGTAGTACGACAGCATGGTCGGCAAGGTGCTGCGGAAGGTCGGGTGCGCGATCCACCAGTCGAAGTAGATCAGCTCCGGGTCATAGCGGTCGATCAGCTCGGTGGTGCGCGCCAGCCAGTCGTCCAGCCACGCCTGCGACACCGGCGTCCAGTCGTTGACGACGTCGGCATCGTCCTTGCCCGGCAAGCGGATCTGCGCCGGCCCGTACAGGCCGGCGTAGCGCGGATCGTTGACGTCCGAGTCGAACGTGCGGCCGCCGTCGAAGAACCAGTTGTGCTCGGCGCGGTGCGAGGACAGGCCGAAGTGCATGCCCTGCGCGCGGATCGCCTTGGACAGCTCGCCGATCACGTCGCGCTTGGGCCCCATCTTGGTCGCGGTCCAGTCCGACAGTTGCGAGTCGTACATCGCGAAGCCGTCGTGGTGTTCGGCCACCGGCACCACGTAGCGCGCGCCGGCCTCGCGGAACAGCGTGGCCCAGCCCTGCGGATCGAACTTGGGCGCAGTGAACAGCGGGATCAGGTCCTTGTAGCCGAAGGTGGACTGCGGACCGTAGGTTTCGCGGTGGTGCGCGTAGTCCTGGCTGTCCTTGGCGTCGGGTTGGTACATGTTGCGCGAGTACCACTCGTTGCCGAAGGCCGGCACCGAGAACACGCCCCAGTGGATGAAGATGCCGAACTTGGCGTTGTCGTACCAGCTGGGCGACCGGTAGTGCTTCAGCGAGGTCCAGTCCGGGCGGAACGGTCCCTTGCGCGCGCCGGAATCGGCTTCGCGCACCAGTCGCGCGCGTTCGGGCGCGTACTTGGCGGTGGCCTGCAGCCACTGCTGGTCGATCTGTTCGGGGCTGAGGGTGGTGGCGGTGGGCGCGGTCGGCGACGGCGCATCCGCGGCGCAGGCGGGCATGGCCGCCAACGCGAGAATGAGGGAGAAGCTGCTTGCCAGAGTCGTGCGTACAGCTCCGGCGTGGCGGGATCGGTCCGCGCGCAGGCGGGTCTCGGACGTCATGGAACTGCACTCCTCTGCAGAAAACGCGATGCCGGCGCAAAGCAACCGCCGGGCAAAAAAAGGGCGCGCCACCGTGGAGAGTCGGTGGCGCGCCGCCAGTGCTACATCAGAACTTGAAGTTGAGCTGCGCGGTGTAACCACGCCCGTTCTTGTAGAACGCGGTCGGGGTGTCCTTGCTGCCGCTGTACAAGCGATAGGTGGAATCCAGCAGATTGGTGGCGCCGAAGGTGATGCCCATGTAGTCGGTGATCTGATACGAGGCGGTCAAGTCCAGCTGCTTGTAGCTGTCTGCGAAGTCTTCCGATCCCAGGCGGCCGATCTGGGTGAAGTACTTGGAGCGGTAGCTGTAGTTCACGCGCACCGTCCAGTCGCCGTGTTCCCAATACGGAATCACGTTGTAGGTGTCGCGCGACAGGTAGGGCAGGTTCAGGCCGGAGCTCGCATCGGATTTGGCGAACGTGTAGTTCGCCTGCAACCCGAAGCCCAGGCCCAAGGTCTGCTGGTAGTTGATCGATGCGCCCTTGACCTTGGCGTTGGAGGCGTTGGTCGGGGTGGTGACCTGATAAACGCCTTCCGGGTTCAACGGGGTCTTCGGCCGCTGCTCGGCAACCGTGGTGCTCACGATGTAGGAGCTGATGTCGCGGTAGAACACCTCGCCCGACAGCATGCTGGACGGGGCGAAATACCACTCGGCCGCCAGGTCGTAGTTGGTGGACTCGTACGGCTTGAGGTCCGGGTTGCCGCCGCTGCCGGTCAGGTTGCCGTTGCCGCTGCTGACCGTGAACGAACCGGCCAGGTCGGCGTAGCGCGGGCGTGCCATGACCTTGGCGGCCGAGAAGCGCAGCACGGCGTCGTCGGCCAGGTCGTAGGCCACGTTGAAGCTCGGCAGCGCCTTGCGGTACTCGTGGGTTTCGGCAACAGGCGAAAACGTGACGTTATTATCCTGGCTCTGCCAATATTCCGACTTGTCGGTGGTGTCGAGCAGACGCACGCCGACATTGCCGCGCCATTGGCCCGACTCGAAGTTCAGTTGGGTGTAGGCGTTCTGGGTGATTTCCTTCACATCGAACGAGGCGTCGTAAGCGGTGCTGTAGGGGCCCTGCGGCTGCGCCAGCAGATAGCGGCGGACGGCATTCAGGTTGGCGGTCGGCCAGGTGGTCAGATCGCCGCTGGCGCCCAGGCCGTCGTAAAGGCCGCTCGGTGTGGTGCCGGGATTGAACTGGGTCAGCGAGATCGGGTCGGTGGTGTTGATGCGGTTGCCGCGTGCATCCACGCCGTTGTTGTGGTTGATGTACTTGTAGCCGAACTGCAGTTTGGTGAACGGGCCCCATTGCAGGTCGCGCGCCGCATCCCACTGGAAGTATTTTTCTTCGTCCTTGCTCTTCTGGTAGTAGATGCCGCCCGCCTGCATCACGCCGTCCGCCGTCGAGCCTGCCGGCAGCCCGGCGGCATTGCCCGGCAGCGTCCAGTTGGCGGCACCGCCGTTGTCATAGTTCACCGCGGTGTGCGAGCCGTCGAAGGCGTAGTTGTAGCCGCCGTCCTGCATCAGGTACTTCATCAGGTACTCGGGGCTCTTGCCGCCGGTGGCCTGGGTATCGCCGACCTGGGTGGTGAACACCCACTTTTCGCCCGACCAGTCGTGGCGCAGGTTCAGGCTCTTGGTGGTGACGGTGCTTTCGCGGTAGTTGGTGTCCATCTGGGAATAAGGTTGGGCTAGTCCGTTATCCGCGAAATTCGCGGAGGTGACCACTCCATTCTGGACGGTTGCCCTGTCGATCAGGCGGATGTTGCTGATTTGAACCGGCTTCCCATTTTCGTCAAGCGAGCCATCGGCGGCGGGAGATGAGCATGCCGGGCACACATAGCGCGCCTGGCTGTAGTTGTTGTACTTGCCCTTGATGTAGATGCCTGTCAGGTTGACTTCGTTCTGCGCGTCCGGCTTCCACTGCAACGCAGCCTGCAGGCCGTTGCGCTCGCGGGTCTGCTGGAAGAACGCGCTGCTGATGCCGGCCGGCACGCGGGCGGTGGCCACGTCGCTGCCGTCGCCGGTGATGGTGGCGGTGCGCGGAATGTTGGCCCCGGTGGTGTAGCCGAAGTATTCGATGCCGGCGCGCGAGATGTCCTGCTTGTCGTGGGTGGCGGAGATCAACGCGCCGAAGGTCTCGTCGTCGTTCTTCCAGCTCCACAGCGCCGAGCCGCGCGGGTTGCCGTCCTTGGAGCGGTCGTTGTAGTTGTAGCCGACCGAGCCGCGGATGGTGTTCTTCGGCAGGTCCAGCGGCTTGCGGGTGTTCACGATCACGGTGCCGCCGATCGAGCCTTCGTCGATGCGCGCTTCCGGGGTCTTGTAGACCTCCATCAGGCCGATGATTTCCGGCGACAGCAGGGTGTAGTTGAAGGTGCGGCCGCTGGTGTCGGATGGGTTGCCGCCCCAGTCGCCGGAGGCGATGGTCTGGCCGTTGAGCAGCACGCGGTTCAGCGCCGGGTCGGTGCCGTTGATGCTGACCTTCTCGCCTTCGCCGAACTGGCGGTCCACGCTGATGCCCGGCAGGTGCGCCAGCGACTCGGCGGCATTGGTGTCCGGGAACTTGCCGATGTCCTCGGCGCTGATCGCATCGACGATGGAGTTGGCCGAGCGCTTGACCGACTGGCTCTTCTCCAGCGAGGCGCGGTAGCCGGTGACGGTGATCGTGTCCAGTTCCTGGATTGCGCGCTGGAAGCGGGTGCTTCCTGCGCCATTGCATTACCGGACAGGTACAGCGCGGCCATGATGCTGATGGCTAACGTGGTGGTGCGGCTATTCATTGGCTAAACCTCTGGGTTAGTACATGGGCATGAGGTGCCAACCGATATTCCGGCGTGCTGGCCGCTGCCCGGCCTGTTGACTGCGCGCCACCTCGCGGTGGGGGCGCGTATCGCGTTTCGGTGCGCGTCGTCCGGTCGTTGACGCGGAAGTGGCCGCCGGCGGCACCGAGGGCGCCGGTCCTTCCTTGTTTCCTGTTGGGTGACACCAAGTCCAGCAAAGCAGTGCATGTTGCAGATGTCCGGTGCATGGGCAGGGATCTCCCCGTTCGTGTGCGCCGTGTTTGGAGCTGTTCGTCTTCCGCTGCGGGCCGCCGCCAGGAACGTCCCCGGCGCGTGCCGTTCCGCTTCCGCTGCGTGGCGTGTCTTGCGGTTGTAAAACTTGTGTGCGACTTGAGTCTGGAATAGCGCTGACAGCGTTGTCAACACCTGTTTCACGATATTTTGACAATTATCGGCACGGCTGCGACGGCGTCGCGTGAAGATGAACCGGCAAGGCGTTCGGTATGATGCGTAGGTGCTTGTCCTGAAAAGGAAATTCCTATGCGGGCAGCGCCTGGAGTGGGCCTTCACGATGATCGATGCAGCGGCCGGTAGCCGCCACTCAATCAGACCCGCGTCGCAAAATTTGTGCATTGCGGCGAAATTTTGCAGGTTCGCCCCGCCGTTCTGACGTTCCGTCGGCAATGCCGGTGGCCTGTCGGAATGGGGCGACGAATCCCTCGCGATCGCTTATTGTGCAGGCCGTGACAGCAGAGCGACATTCGGGTGAAATTGATCTTGACAACGTTGTCAAGATGGTCTGACACTCGATCGATCAACAGGCCAATTGGCGTGCGCCCCCGTCGGGCGCAACGGGAGAATACGTGTCCGCAAGCAGTACACCAGTTGCAGCGGCTGAGCCGCGCGCCGAGTCTTTCATCGCCGCCGATGTCGGTGGTACCCATGTCCGCATCGGCCTGGTCGAGCGCGGCGATGCCGGGAGCGAGGTGCAGGCGGTCAAGCTGCTGGACTACCGCAAGTACCGTTGCGCCGACTATCCGGGCCTGACCGAGATCATCGGCGAGTTCCTGTCCGGCGTGCCCGGCCCGGCGCCGACCCGCGGCGTGATCGCCAGCGCCGGCTATGCGCTGGAAGACGGCAGGGTGATCACCACCAATCTGCCATGGACCCTGTCGCCGCCGGAGATCCGCGAGCGCCTGGGCATGCAGGCGCTGCACCTGGTCAACGATTTCGAGGCGGTGGCCTATGCGGCCTCGTCGATGGACGCCAGCGAAGTGCTGCACCTGACCGGCCCGCGCAAGGCGCAGCGCGGACCGGCGCTGGTGATCGGCCCCGGGACCGGACTCGGCGCGGCCGTGTGGATCCCGACCAACGGCGGCGCGGTGGTGCTGGCCACCGAGGCCGGCCACGCGGCCCTGCCGGTCGGCAGCGAGCTGGAAATGGCGATCGCGCAGCGGCTGTTGCGCACGCGCAGCTACGTGCCGGTGGAGCACCTGCTGTCCGGTCCTGGCCTGCTCAATCTCTATAATGTGTTGTGCGAGCTGCACGATGCCGCGCCGGCGCATGCCGCGCCCAGCGAGGTCACCGCGGCGGCGCTGGGCGGCAACGATCCGCTGGCGCACGACGCGCTGTCGGCGTTCTGCGGCCTGCTCGGCAGCGTGGTCGGTGACATGGCGCTGCTGTACGGTATCCAGAGTGGCATCTATCTGGCCGGCGGCTTCCTGCCGCAGATCGGCGCGTTCCTGGCCGCCAGCAGCTTCGTCGAGCGCTACTTGAACAAGGGCGCGATGCGGCCAGCGTTGGAGCAGATCCCGGTGAAGCTGGTCGAGCACGGCCAGCTCGGGGTGATCGGCGCGGCGAACTGGTTTCTGCAGCAGCAGCGCTAGTGCTCGCGGCGCGCGGGCTGCGTTGGTGAGATGGGAACATGGCATCGCGCCGCGCGGCGTGTCGGGGATCGTCCTCCGCCGCTGAAAAGACACTGGAAAACCTCGCGTCCGGAATCTGTGCGATAGGGCATCATCGGCGTTGCCGTTCTCCTGTCGCGGCTGAAGCCGCTCCTACAGGAGCGAGCGGTGCGGCTTCTGTAGGAGCGGCTTCAGCCGCGACAGAAAGACGAAGCGGTCGCGAAGCCGCCGGTAGCGACCGCAAGCGCCGTCGCAGCGACGCTCGCTGGTGCCGCGATGACGAGCCCGCGGAGCGCCGATGCCTGCGACAACAGCGGCGGCCCGTGCGGCCGCCGCCATCGCCGCGGTTATAGCGTGAAGTGCACGCTGAGCATGTAGCCGCGCCCGTTCTTGTACAGATAGTAGGGCTGGCTCTCCTGGCCGACGTAGCTGTAGTAGGTCTGGTCGAGCAGGTTGGTGCCTTCCAGCTGCAGCTTGACCTTGTCGGTGATGGCATACGACACCGACGCATCGAGCTGGGTGAAGCCATCGGTCATCTGGTTGGCGCCCAGGCGCCCGATCTGGGTGAAGTAGGCCGAGCGCCAGCCCAGGGTCAGCCGCGCCTCCCATGGCCCGTTCTCGAAGTAGGGGCTGAGGTTGTAGCTGTTCTTGGAGTTGTAGGGCAGGTTGTAGTCGCCTTGGGTATCGGCCTTGGAGTAGGTGTAGTTCGCCGCCACGCCGAAGCCGCCGCCCAGTTCCTGCTGGTAGCTCAGCGACACGCCCTTGACCTTGGCCGCGCCGGAATTCTGCGGCAGCGTCACCTCGTAGATGTCCTCGCGGTCGTAGGTGTTGTTGTGCAGCGGTTGCTGCACCAGGGTCTGAAGGATGTAGTTGGAGATATCGCGGTAGAACAGCTCGCCGGAGAGCACGCTGTTGGGCGCGAAATACCATTCCAGCGAGGCGCCGTAGTTGGTGGAGCGGTACGGGTCCAGCGCCGGATTGCCGCTGCTGGCGGTGAGCTTGTTGTCGTCGGCGTTGACGTAGGGCGTGAGGTCGGCATAGCGCGGCCGCGCGATCACCTTGGCCGCGGCCACGCGCAGGATCAGCGCGTCGGACAGGTCGTAGGCGAAATTCAGCGACGGTAGCCATTCGCCGTAGGAGGTGTTGTAGCGCACCGGCGCATAGGCGCTGCCGTCGTACTGGTAGCCGCCGATCGCGTCGCGGGTGTTGACGTAGCGCACGCCGATGTTGCCGCGGTAGCTGTCGCCGGAAAAATCCGCCTGCAGGTAAGCGGCGCGGTTGCGCTCGACCACATCGAAACTGCTGCCGTAGCTGGGCGCGAGCGTGTCGCTGCCGGGCAGGCCGCCGACGTAGCCGACCAGCGCGTCCGGGCTTTGCCGCGGCCAGTGGCGCATGTCGTCGCTGACCGACAGGCCGTCCAGGTAGCCGCCGGGCGTGTTGCCGCCATAGACCGCGCCCAGCGTGGTGTTCGGGTCGGCGGGAAAGCTGTCGTAGTACATGTCCTGCGCGGTGCTGTGGCGCGTGGCCTTGACCCCGGCGCGCAGCTTGGTGATCGGCCCCCAGTCCACGTCGTGGTCGAAGTCCAGTTGCGCGTAGCGCTCCTTGTCCAGGTTCGGATAGCGATTCACGGTGGCGCCGAGCACCGACATCGTATCCAGCGCCGACGGCGGCACCGCGTAGTCCACGCCGACGTTGCGGTGGTCGATGGCGTAGTCGTAGCCGCCGTTGCCGCGGAAGGTGAGGCCGTAGATGCGATCGGCGCCGCCGGCCGAGCGGGTCGCGCCGACCTGGCCGGAGACGTTCCAGCCGTCGCCGTGCCAGTCGCCGCGCAAGGTGTTGCTGCTGGTCTTGACCGTGGTCTTGCGCACGTACGAATCGAGGATGGTTTCGGCGTTGTCGCCATAGGCGCCGGAGGTGGCGACGCCATCGGTCACGTCCAGCGCGGTGGCATTGGCCGGGATGAAATTGGCGTAACGGCTCTGGTTGATGTTGTCGAAGGTCTCCTCGACGTACAGGCCGGTGTAGGTCAGTTCGAAGGCGTCGTTCGGCTTCCACTGCAGCGCGCCGGTGACGCCGTCGCGCTTGCGCGTCTGGGTGAACAGCGCGCTGTTGATCGCGGTGGGGTAGACCCCTTGCTTGCCGGCGGCGACCGCGTCGGGGAAGCCGGCGCCCTGGATGTCGCTGTAGCCGAAGATCTCCACGCCGTCGCGGCGCAGCGCGCGCTCCGAGTGCATCACCGAGCCCAGCACGCCGAGCGTGCCGGCGTCGTTCTTCCAGTTGTACAGCAGCGCGGCGTTGGGCTTGCCGTCTTCGGAGCGGTCGTTGTACCCGTAGCTGACGCTGCCGGTCAGCAGGTTCTTGTCCAGTTCCAGCGGCTTGCGCGTGTGCAGGATCACGGTGCCGCCGAGACTGCCTTCGTCGATGCTGGCCTGCGGGCTCTTGTACACCTCGGCGTTGCCGATCACCTCCGGCGCCAGCAGCGAATAGTTGAACGAGCGGCTGTCCGGATTGTTCGGATCGCCGCCCCAACTGGTGGAGGCGATGCTCTGGCCGTTGAGCAGCACCCGGTTCAGCGCCGGATCGGTGCCCAGGATCGAGACCTTCTCGCCTTCGCCGAACTGGCGATCGACGCTGACCCCGGGCAGGTGCGACAGCGATTCGGCGACGTTGGCCGCGGGAAACTTGCCGACGTCCTCGGCCGAGATCGCATCGACGATGGCATCGGCATTGCGCTTGATGTTGAGCGATTTCTGCAGGCTGGCGCGGTAGCCGGTGACCTTGACCGCATCCAGTTCCTGCACCGCAGACGAGGCCGGGGCGTTGGCGTCAGCGGCGGGCGGCGTGGGGGCGGCGTCGCCCTGTTGCATGGGGACTTGCTGGGCGAGCGCGCTGGCGGGTACGGCCAGAATGCCGGCGACGGCGAAGGCCAGGGGAGCGAGGCGGATGTGGTTCAAGCGGGCGGTCTCCGAAAGGGGCGCAGGACGCGAAAGGCCCACCGGCGTGGCGGCGGGCAAGTGACGCCATCGGCCCGGATGCAGCGCGATGGACGAATCGAACACAGGAAGCGGGGCGTGCATGCACGCGAACGGTGCAGGCGGCGTGTGGGCATCGCGGCCATGGCGTACCGGCGTGCCCGCGCCGCACATGGGCGCGGCAGCGGCGGATGGCGCACGCGGCAGCGCGTGCGTGGCTTGTGCGGACAGGCGACCGTGCGGCGACGGGCCGTGTCGTTCGTTGCGCCGGTTCAAACCGGAGGCACCCCGCGCGATGGCTCAGGAGCGCCGACTGTGTCGCGCCTGTCCTTCGTTGTCAACGCGCATCGCCGTTAAAGAAACGCTAAGAAAAGCGCTGTTTTACAGCGGCATCGACGCTCCGCGCTGCGTCGGCGGTGCGGCCGGCGCGCACCGGTGTGCATCGCTGTCCACGCGATTGCGTACGCCGGTTCACAGGTCGCCGCAGCGCGCCTGCAACGCGGCGATCGCGGCCAGGCCGGCGGTTTCGGTGCGCAGGATGCGCGGACCCAGGCGCAGTCCGGCGAAGCCGGCGGCGTGCAGCGCGGCACGGTCGCGCGGCGACCAGCCGCCTTCCGGGCCGATCGCGATCGTCGCCGCGTTGCCGGCGATGTCCAGCGTGCGCAGCCGCTGTTCGCCTTGCGGATCGAGGGTGAGCTTCAGTTGTGCGCCGGCCACGGCAGCGGCGGCGTCGGCTAGCGCCAGCGGCGCGGCCAGGCCGGGCACGCGCGCGCGGCCGGACTGTTCGCAGGCCGCGACCACGACGCTGCGCCAGTGCGCCACGCGCTTGTCCGTGCGCGCCGCATCCAGCTTCACTTCGGTGCGCTCGGCCCAGACCGGCACGATCGCGGCCACGCCCAGTTCGGTCGCCTTCTGCAGGATCAGGTCCATTTTCTCGCCGCGCGCCACGCCCTGCAGCAGGGTGATCGCCAGCGGCGATTCGTTGTCTACCGGCTGCGCCGCGCCGATCCGCGCGCTGGCGCCGCGCTTGCCGACCTGCAGCAGTTCGGCGCCGTAGTCGCAGCCGTCGCCGTTGAACAGCACGCAGCGGTCGCCCTCGCGCAGCCGCAGCACGCGCAGCAGGTGCCCGGCCACGTCCTCGGGCAACACCAGGTCCTCGCCTTCGCGCAACGGCAACTCGACATGGCAGCGGGTCAGGCGCATGCCACGGCTTCGTCGATCGCGGCCAGGGTGGTCTCGGCGAGCAGCGCCAGTTGCGCATCGTCCACGCAGTACGGCGGCATCCAGTACAGCACGTCGCCCAGCGGGCGCAGCACCACGCCACGCTGCAGCGCGGCGCGGTACGCGCACAGGCCGACCCGTGCGCCGGCCGCGAACGGGGTGCGCTTGTCGCCATTGCGGGTCAGCTCGAACGCCACCACCATCCCGGCCTGGCGCACGTCGGCCACGTGCGGGTGGTCGTTGAACGGCGCCGACAGCGCGCGCAGGGTTTCGGCGGTGCTGCGGTTGCGCGCGATCACGTCGTCCTGCTGGAAGATCCGCAGGCAGGCCAGCGCCGCAGCGCAGGCCAGCGGATTGCCGGTGTAGCTGTGCGAATGCAGGAAGGCGCGCTCGCGGCTGTCGTCGAGGAAGGCGTCATATAAGTGTTGCGTGGTCAGTACCGCCGACAGCGGCAGGAAACCGCCGGTCAGGCCCTTGGACAGGCACAGCAGGTCCGGCATCACCCCGGCCTGCTCGCAGGCGAACAGGGTGCCGGTGCGGCCGAAGCCGGTGGCGATTTCGTCGGCGATCAGGAACGCGCCGTTGGCGTCGCACAGTTCGCGCGCGCGGCGCAGGTAGGCTGGATCGTGCATGCGCATGCCGCCGGCGCATTGCAGGCGCGGCTCCAGGATCACCGCGCAGATCTCGCCGGGATGGCGGTCGAACAGGTCGGCCAGCGCATCGGCGGCGGCATCGGCACGCTGCCGCGCGCTCTGTCCCGGCGCGGCCAGGTAGGCGTCGGGCGAGGGCGCGAACAGCGCTTCGCACAGCAGCGGCGCGTACACCCGCCGGTACAGCGGAATGTCGCCGACCGCCAGCGCGCCGATGGTTTCGCCGTGGTAGCCGTTCTCCAGCGCGACGAAGCGGGTGCGGCGGGTCTCGCCGCGGTTGTGGAAATAGTGGAAGGCCATCTTCAGCGCCACTTCGACCCCGGCCGAACCGTTGTCGGCGTAGAACACCTTGGCCAGCGGCGCGCGCCCGTCCTGGCGCGGCGCCAGCGCCAGCAATTGCTCGGCCAGTTCCACCGCCGGCGCGTGGCTGAAGCCGGCCAGCATCACCTGTTCCAGCTGGGTGGCCTGCGCGGCGATGGCCGCGGCGATGCGCGGCTCGCTGTGGCCGAACAGATTGGTCCACCAGCTGCTCACCGCATCCAGGTAGCGGTTGCCTTCGTGATCGATCAGCCAGGCGCCTTCGCCGCGGGCGATCGGCAGCAGCGGCAGGGTGTGCGGATGCTCGCGCATCTGCGTGCAGGGGTGCCACAGCACGGCCAGGTCGCGTTGCCGCCATGCAGCGGCAGTCTGTGATGCAGTCAGGTCTGTTAGCATTTCGCGCTCATGAACAGGTTCTTCGCTCCGTGCATTCTATCGGCCGACGCTGCAACGCGCCGCGGGCTGCCGGCGTGAGCCGTCCATTGCCGATCATCCATGCCTTGCGCGAGCGCGGCGAGTCCGCGATCGAGCGCAAGGTCGAGGAGTTGGACCTGGAGTTCAGCAACGGCGAACGGCGCGTATTCCACCGGCTCACATCCCCCGGCCACGGCGCGGTGGTGGTGGTGCCGATGCTGGACGCGCAGACCGTGCTGCTGGTGCGCGAGTACGCCGCCGGCGTGCACCGCTACGAGCTGGGCCTGGTCAAGGGCCGCATCGACGCGGGCGAGACGCCGCTGCAGGCAGCCGACCGCGAACTCAAGGAAGAGGCCGGCTACGGCGCGCGGCAGCTGCAGGTGCTGCGCGCGATGACCCTGGCACCGACCTATATGAGCCACCAGTCCTGGCTGGTGCTCGCGCAAGACCTCTATCCCGAAAAACTGGCCGGCGACGAGCCGGAGGAACTAGAAGTGGTGCCCTGGAAACTGGCTGAACTGGATCGATTGATGTTGCGTGAGGATTTTTCCGAAGGGCGTTCGCTGGCGGCGCTGTTCATCGCCCGCGAGTGGCTGGGTCGTGCCGGATGATCCGCATCACCGCCGACCTGCGCGAAACCGTCATCGCCATCGCCATCGACGCCGCCGCGGCGATCATGGCGGTCTACGCCACCAGCTTCGACGTCGAGCACAAGGCCGACGCCAGTCCGCTGACCCAGGCCGACCTGGCCGCGCACCGGATCATCGTCGAAGGCCTGGAACGGCTGACCCCCGACCTGCCGGTGCTGTCCGAGGAGTCGGCGCAGATCCCGTGGGACGTACGCGAGCACTGGACCAGCTACTGGCTGGTGGACCCGCTCGACGGCACCCGCGAGTTCGTCAAGCGCAATGGCGAGTTCAGCGTCAACATCGCGCTGATCCACCAGGGCGCGCCGGTGTTCGGCGTGGTCCAGGCGCCGGTCGATGGCCGCGTCTGGCACGCGGTGCGCGGCGAGCAGGCGTACCGCCGCGACGGTTTCCGCGACACCGCGCTGAACACGCGGCGGCCGGCCCGCGCGCCGTTGCGGGTGGCGGCCAGCCGCTCGCACCGCGATCCGCGCACCGACGCGCTGCTGCTGCGCATGGGCGAGACCGAAGTGATCGCGCAGGGCTCGTCGCTGAAGTTCTGCCGCATCGCCGATGGCGAGCTGGACGTGTACCCGCGCTTCGGCCCGACCTCCGAATGGGACACCGCCGCCGGCCAATGCGTGCTGCAGGCCGCCGGCGGCACGCTGCTCGCCGCCGCGACCGGCAAGCCGTTCCGCTACAACCGCCGCGCATCGCTGCTCAACGGCGATTTCCTGGCGCTGGGCGATCCCACGCTGCCTTGGCGGACCTGGCTGGGCTGAGCGGACGCTGCCGCCGGCAGCGGCGGTGGCCTGCAAGGCGGCGTCGCGGCTGACGCCGCCGCAACGCGCGACTCGGTCGCCAGGCGCGATGACGGCATCGCCGTTTGCATGCGCCGTATCGCCGCTCGCCACACCGCCGACCGCTCATCGTGCGCGCCGCTCTGCCAAACTAACCGACAGGCGGCGCCGTTGCCGTCGCATCGGAACCCGCACGTGACCGCAGCCCGCTACGACCTTCCCGCCCTGCTCGAGATCATGGCGCGCCTGCGCGATCGCGAGCACGGCTGCCCCTGGGACCTGGAACAGGATTTCGCCAGCATCGCCGCGTACACGATCGAAGAGGCGTACGAAGTCGCCGACGCGATCGACCGCAACGACCTGGGCGAACTGAAGGACGAACTCGGCGACCTGCTGCTGCAGGTGGTGTTCCATGCGCAGATGGCGCGCGAGCAGGGCGCCTTCGGCTTCGACGACGTGGTGACCGCGATCTGCGACAAGATGGTGCGCCGGCATCCGCACGTGTTCGGCGACAGCCAGGTCGCCGACGCCGGGCAACAGACGCTGAACTGGGAACAGATCAAGCGCAGCGAGCGCGCCGCGGCCGGCAAGACCGACGATTCGGCGCTGGCCGGGATCGCGCGCGGCCTGCCGGAATGGCAGCGCGCGGTGAAGCTGCAGGCGCGCGCGGCGCGGGTCGGCTTCGACTGGCCGCAGCCGGAGCCGGTGCTGGACAAGGTGCAGGAAGAGTTGGAGGAAGTGCGCGCGGAATTCGCACGCGGCGCGGTGCAGGACAACCAGGCGCGGCTGCAGGACGAGATCGGCGATCTGTTGTTCGTCTGCGCCAACCTCGCGCGCCACGCCCAGGTCGATGTCGGCGCTGCGCTGCGCCATGCCAACCAGAAATTCGAACGCCGTTTCCGCGCGATGGAGCAGCTGGCGCGGCACGACGGCGGCACGCTGGACGGCTTGTCGCTGCAGCAGCAGGAAGCATACTGGCAGCGTGCCAAGCGCCAGGAACGCGACGCGGCGCCGTGAAGACGCTGCTGCTGTTCGTGCTGACCGCGCTGGCCGAGATCGTCGGCTGCTACCTGCCGTACCTGTGGCTGCGCGAGCGCGGCAGCGCGTGGCTGTTGCTGCCGGCGGCGGCCTGCCTGGCTGCGTTCGTATGGCTGCTGAGCCTGCACCCGGAGGCCAGCGGCCGCGTCTATGCCGCGTACGGCGGTGTGTACATCGCGGTGGCGTTGCTGTGGCTGTGGGCGGTGCAGTCGATCCGGCCCACGCGCTGGGACCTGCTCGGCGCCGGCCTGTGCCTGCTGGGCATGGCGGTGATCATGTTCGCGCCACGGCAGGCCTGAGCGGCGCGATCGGGCGCTGCGCAGAAGCGCTCGTTCCTTGCAGAGCTGGCCCACGCGCCGACGCTGCGTTGCCGCATCCGTCCCTTTTAATGTAGGCGTCCGCGCAGCGGCGTATGCTGTAGGCCTGCGCTGCCTGGGAGGGCCATCGCATGCGTTGCTTCGTCAAGTTCCGTGCGTTCTATCCGTGCTACCTGAGCGAGCGCCGCATGCTGCCCGGGCGCATCCGCGGGTAGCGCGGGCGGCCTGCCGCCGCTCGCTATACTCGCGGCTTATTCATCCCCTGGTTAATGGAGCAACCTGATGCCATCCACTTATTTCCTCGCCCTGGTGATCCTGGTCGCGGGCGTGATCGTGCTGTTCAAGACCGTGCGCGTGGTGCCGCAGGGGTTCCAGTGGACGGTGGAGCGCTTCGGCCGCTATACCCATACCCTGTCGCCCGGCCTGCACTTCCTGATTCCGGTGGTCTACGGCCTGGGCCGCAAGGTCAACATGATGGAGCAGGTGCTGGACGTGCCCAGCCAGGACGTGATCACCAAGGACAACGCGGTGGTGCGGGTGGACGGAGTCGTGTTCTTCCAGGTGCTGGACGCGGCCAAGGCCGCCTATGAAGTGTCGAACCTGGAGATCGCCACGATCGCGCTGGTGCAGACCAACATCCGCACCGTGATCGGCTCGATGGACCTGGACGAATCGCTGAGCCAGCGCGAGACGATCAACGCGCAGCTGCTCAACGTGGTCGACCATGCGACCAATCCGTGGGGCATCAAGGTCACCCGCATCGAGATCCGCGACATCCAGCCGCCGCGCGACCTGATCGATTCGATGGCGCGGCAGATGAAGGCCGAACGTGAGAAGCGCGCGCAGATCCTGGAGGCGGAGGGCTCGCGGCAGTCGGAGATCCTGCGCGCCGAGGGCGAGAAGCAGGCCGCGGTGCTGGAGGCCGAAGGCCGCAAGGAAGCCGCGTTCCGCGACGCCGAAGCGCGCGAGCGCCTGGCCGAGGCCGAAGCGCGCGCCACCACCATGGTGTCCAAGGCGATCGCCGAGGGCGATGTGCAGGCGATCAACTACTTCATCGCGCAGAAGTATGTGGAGGCGTTCAAGGAACTGGCCACCGCGCCGAACCAGAAGTTCGTGCTGATGCCGATGGAGTCCAGCGGCATCATCGGCTCGATCGCCGGCATCGGCGAACTGGCGCGCGAGGCGCTGAGCAAGCAGCAGTCCGCGCCGCCGGCGGTGCCGCGCGGCATGCCGCCGCGCAGCGGAGTCTGAAGCATGCGCGCCGAGGTGGTGGCATGGGGCGCGCTGACCTTGCTGCTGTTCGCGGCCGAGGCGCTGGCGCCGGGCGCGTTCATGCTGTGGATGGGCTTCGCCGCCGCGGCGGTGTTCGTCGCCGTGCTGGTGCTGCCGGGCATCTCGCTGCTACTGCAGATCGGCGCGTTCGTGGTGCTCAGCTTCGTCTCGATCCAGGTGTACCGCACCTGGTTCCGCGGCCGCGACCGGGTCAGCGACCGGCCGCTGCTGAACCGCCGCGCCGAGCAGTTGATCGGCCGGGTAGTGATGCTGGACCAGCCGATCCAGGCCGGCCGCGGCCGCGCCAAGGTCGACGACGCGTTCTGGGTGGTTGGCGGCCCCGACCTGCCCGCCGGCAGCACGGTGCGCATCGTCGGGGTGGATGGGATGACGTTGTTGGTGCAGGTGGAGTGAGGCCGGGATTGGGGATTGGGGATTGGGGATTGGGAGGCTGCCGTGCGTGCGCGGCATCTCCGCATGCTGCATGCATCCGTTGTAGGAGCAACTGTCTTCTCATCCGATAACCTCACGCCATGGTGTGCGATCTCGTGCCATGGCGTTGAGTCGGATAAGCAGCACGCGCATGCATGCGGTGATGGCGACCTTGGCGGGCTTGCCGCGTGCCCGTAACTGTTGATAACGCTCCTTGAAGGAGGCTTGAGTGCGCACAACGCTCCAACAGGCCATGTACAGCACTCGTCGGATCGTGGCACGCCCGCCGCGGATGCGGCGTTTGCCGCAGTGCTGCCCGCTGTCCACGTTGTAGGGAGCCAGGCCGACCAGGGCCGCGATCTGGCGACGATCCAGCGTCCCCAGTTCGGGCAGATAGGCCATCAGGCTGGCGGTGGTGACCTCGCCGATGCCCGGGACCGTGCCCAGGGCGTGCGCCAGCGCATCGTCGAGCTGGCACCGCACCTGCTTGATCGCCTGGTTCATCCGCTGGATACGGCGGCGCACGTCGCCGATCTGCTCGATCAGGCACGCGCGCACCATGGCCAGGGTCGCCTGATGCAAGCGACGGCGCTCGTCGTCACGTTGCTGGACCAGTTGCTCGCGGCGCTGGACCAGCATGCGCAGTTGCTCACGCAAGGGATCGGGAGCCGGCGCGGGCGCTTGCACCAGGTGAGCCATGCGCGCCAGCAAGGCCGCATCCAGCGGATCGGTCTTGGCGGTTGTGCCCAAGGCCGTGGCGAAAGCGCGTGCCCGGCGCGGATTGATCCGGGTCACCGGGATCCCTGCCGTGGCCAGTGCCGTCATCACCGCCCGTTCGTAGCCGCCGGTGGCCTCCAGCAGCGCGTTGCCGACGCAGTGCCAGGCAAGGTGGTCGCACAGGCGCTGGTGGCCCTGGGCGGTATTGGGAAAGGACAGCAACTGGTCCAGGGGAAGCACGTGGACGGCCAAGGTGTCCTTGGCCACATCGATACCGATCCAAAGAGGCATAAGCGTTAGGTAGACTGGGGGACAGGAGAGAGCCACCTCGTCGCTGCCCACGCTTGTGAAGTTCGAGCGAACGCTCGTTCAACTGTTCGGGCTAGGCAACGAGGTCGATGTGCGGCCGCCCTGGCTCCTACACGTGCTTGAACACTACGGCCTGTCGGCGTGCCGCACATCGCTCTCCACTCAAACTGTAGAGCAATCTCCAGACACAAGCGGCTTCAGCCGCGACAGGATCTATCGGTAAGGCCTGTCGCGGCTGAAGCCGCTCCTACAACGGCGTGCCTTCGGGCGGGATCGTATGCGGCCGCCCCGAATCCCCCAATCCCGAATCTCCAATCCGGCCGCTCGGCGGCGATAATGGGCGACTTTCGCCACGGACCCGCGCCATGACCCAGAAGACCATCCTCAACGACAGCCATCGCGCCCTCGGCGCCAAGATGGTCGACTTCGGCGGCTGGGACATGCCGATCCACTACGGTTCGCAGATCGACGAGCATCACCAGGTGCGCCGCGACGCCGGCATGTTCGACGTCAGCCACATGACCGTGGTCGATCTGCACGGCGCGCAGGTGCGCGCGTTCCTGCGCCATCTGCTGGCCAACTCGGTGGACAAGCTGAAGCTGCCGGGCAAGGCGCTGTACACCTGCATGCTCAACCCGCAGGGCGGGGTGATCGACGACCTGATCGTCTATTACATGTCCGATACCTTCTTCCGCCTGGTGGTCAACGCCGCCACGCGCAGCAAGGACCTGGCCTGGATCGGTGCGCAGGCGCAGGCGTTCGGCGTGGAGGTGCGCGAGCGCGAGGACTTCGCGATGATCGCGGTGCAGGGCCCGAATGCGCGCGCCAAGGCGATCGGCCTGCTGCGCGAGGACGACCGCGCAGCGGTGCAGAAGCTGGGCCGCTTCGCCGCGTTCGAGGCCACCTCGACCGACGGCGTGGCGCTGTTCGTCGCGCGCACCGGCTACACCGGCGAGGACGGTTTCGAGATCGTGCTGCCGCAGGCGCAGGCGGTGGCGTTCTGGAACGCGCTGCTGGAAGCAGGGGTCGCGCCGGCCGGGCTGGGCGCGCGCGATACGCTGCGCCTGGAGGCCGGCATGAACCTGTACGGGCAGGACATGGACGACAGCGTGTCGCCGTACGAAGCCGCGCTGGCCTGGACCGTGGCGCTGGACGAGGGCCGCGCGTTCATCGGCCGCGACGTGCTTGAGGCGCAGAAGGCCAACGGCGCGCCGCGGCAGATGATCGGCCTGGTGATGGACGACAAGGGCGTGCTGCGCCACGGGCAGAAGGTGCTCACTGCGCAGGGCGACGGAGAGATCCTGTCCGGCACCTTCTCGCCGACGCTGGGCAAGGCGATCGCGTTCGCGCGCGTGCCGGCCGGCGAACCGGGGCCGGTGCGGGTGGACATCCGCGGCAAGGAAGTGCCGGTGCGCGTGGTCAAGTTCCCGTTCGTGCGCGAAGGCCAGGTCCAGCCCGGCGTGCTTGGCTGAGCGTGCTTGGTTGAGCGGCGGCCGCCGCGGCGTTCGCGCAAGCGATGCGCGGCCGCTGCGTTGCGGAGCATCCGGTTCGCTACACTATCCCTCCATCCCCGACACCGTCTTTTCCGGAGCAGCCCCATGAGCGAGATCCCTGGCGACCTCAAATTCCTCAAGTCCCATGAATGGGCGCGCGTCGAAGGCAACGGGCGCGTCACCGTCGGCATCTCCGAGCACGCCCAGGGCCTGCTCGGCGATCTGGTCTACGTCGAGCTGCCCAACGTCGGCGACGACGTCGTGGCCGGCAACGGCGTGGCCGTGGTCGAGTCGGTGAAGGCCGCCTCGGACGTGTACAGCCCGCTCACCGGCAAGGTGGTCGAGGTCAATGCCGCGCTCAGCGACAAGCCGGAGACGATCAACGAGGACGCGTACGGCGAAGGCTGGATCTTCGTGCTGGAGATCGCCGACCCGGAGCAGTTGAACGAACTGCTGACCCCGGACGACTACGCCGAGCTGCTCGAGGAAGACGGCCACTGAGCCGAAGCGCTTCGTCGCGACAGCCCAACCGGCCGCCTTGTGCGGCCGGTTTTCGTTTGCGCGGCACAAAAGAACGCGGCAGCGGGAAGCGGAGCGCGCTTTCGGTAGTGCGGAGGTTTGTAGATCAGGCGCTCGGGCGCTCGGCATGTCTCTGAGTGGCCGACGTAGCGGCGAGCGGGTGCGACGCGGGCGACGGATGCGACACGCAGGTGGCGGATGCCGGTCGCACCGCACGCATCGACGCGCACGCCGTGGTCGCCAAATGCTGGAAGGCGACGCCGCTGCAGCGGCACCGGATCGCGGCGAACCTCGCGTCGGTTTTTTGGCAGTCACGGTGATGTGCATCGCAGTCGGGCGCCGCGGGCGAAGCGTCTGCCGATCGCAGCAGCCTTCGCTGCGCTGCGGTCAGCGTCGGCCAGCGGCGTCGGGTGCGTTCGGCCGGGTGTGTTCGCCGCGGCGCGCATGCGCGGTGCTGCGGGGTCGATCGAGGCGAACATGCGCTGGGCAGCGGACGCGGCGGCGAGCGCAAACGCGACGCGTCCGCTCGCATTGCGTGATGTGCCGGTGAGGACCATGCGCAGCCATGCGGACGCTACAACGGCATCGTCGTCGTCGTCGTCGTCGCCGCGATGCAGTGCGCGGCGTCGCGCGTGCACGCTCGCAAGCGCCGAACAGCGCGAAAAGTTTGCGCAGTTTTGCGCATTTGCTCTTGTGCGATGCCGGAACGGCGCATGCTGCGAAAAGTTTTTTTCAGCTTGCGGACAGGCTCGCACGCACGCGCCTGGATGCCGCCAGCGCCGTGCGCGGCCGCGGGCGAAACTGCCAGTCGCGGCGGTGTGTTGCAAAAAAGCGCGGGAATTACCGCTGTTTTTGTTTGCGTCGAAGTTTCGCCGCGGATTTCGCAATGGCTGTTGTCGAGCTCCAGGGGCTGCCGATCGCGGCGATCGGTGCGGTCGCGGCACGCGACGCCTGAAAAAAAATTGCGTAGAACTGTTGACAGTAAAAAAAAGCGTGATTAGGTTTCGCCCAGCAGACGTTGCTGCGCAAGCGAGTGAATCGGATCGACATCGAAACGCGAAGCACAACTTGGACATCCGCCAGGAACCTGATGATGGTGGAGCAGGTGTCGCTTCCCTCCGAGAAATGCAACGTCTCCCCTGGCACGGCACCCGTATCGAGCTTCGCTACGGGTGTTTCTGTATCCGACCCGGCCCGCACTACGCGCCGGCGGATCCTGCAGGCGGACCATCGCCGCGGGTTTGCTTTAACTGGGCGTTTTCAATCCATAGTTCACTGACGAGGAGCCATCCCATGGCCACGAAAAAAGCTGCGAAAAAGAAGCCGGCCGCTAAGAAAGCGGTCAAGAAGACTGCCGCCAAGAAGCCGGCAGCGAAGAAGGTCTCGGTAAAGAAGGCGGTCAAGAAGGTCGCCAAGAAAGTCGCCAAGAAGGTCGCCAAGGTGAAGAAGGCCATCAAGAAGGCCACCGCCAAGAAGACCACCGCGAAGAAGGCCGTGAAGAAGACGGCGAAGAAGGCGACCGCCAAGAAGGCCGCCACCAAGAAGACCGCGAAGAAGGCCACCGCGAAGAAGGCGGTAAAGAAGACCGCGAAGAAGGCCGTCGCCAAGAAGGCCGTGAAGAAGTCGGCTGCCAAGAAGCCGACCGCGAAGAAGGCTGTCGCCAAGAAGGCCGTCGCCAAGAAGAAGCCGGTTGCCCGCAAGAAGAAGACCGCTCCGGTCGCGCTGCCGGCAACGCCCGCGCCGCTGATCTGATCTGATCCATCCCGATAGCCGTACCTAGAGCTCTCTCCCCGGTGCCCAGCGGGGAGGGAGCTTTTTTATGGGCGTGCGCTCGCCGTCGCCGCGGCGAGCTGTTTGCCAGCGTCGACCTGCCGCTGACCTGCCGCCCATCTGCCAGCGACGTGTCGCCTGCGCCGTGGCCAGTCCCCGCGCCGGCGGTGTTGCTGCCATCGTGCTCTATCGCCGCCTGGCGCGTGCCCGATCTGCACTGAATTCCGACTGCGCTGCAGGCGACGATGGCGCGCGAGTTCGCCAAGCGCTTGCCTGGCTGTTGCGGACGACGTGTTCGCCGCCGCTCGGCTTCGGCTGCGTACTCCCGCCGCGACCATGGCAGCCTTTTCGAGGGAGGTGGCGCGTAGCGCTGGTTGCGGGTGTGTGCGTAGTGAAGCGTTATGCGCCGAGGTGACGTGCATCGCCATGCGTCCTCATTGCCGCGCGGCTTCGCCCGGACCCTCACCCCAACCCATCTCCTGATGGGACCTGATTAGCGCTGTGTCTCAGCTGTCGTACGCAGTTGCTGCTCTGTGAGCCTTCCCGCGCCGGCCAGGGCACTGGCCAGGCGCGGCACCATGGCGGCCAGGTTGAAGCGGCGATTGAAGCGGTAGGCATGCGCATGCAGGTAGCGCGCGCCGTATTTGGGGAAGTCCACCGCATGGTGGGTGCCGCTAAGCGCCGTTTTGAGATTGCCCAGGATCGTATTGACCCAACGCAGACGAGGCTGCTGGACGCCTTTGCGGCCGCTTCCGGTCACGATGGCATCGTGGGTCAGGCCTGCCCAGCCCACACCGGTGAACGCTGTCAGCCCATCACTGACGACATGGGTGCCCGGTGCCAGTGCCTGCTGAGCCCACGTGTGCACGACGCTTCTTCGGAAGCTGGAGACCACATCCAGGCGGAGATAGCGCGGGCGCCCTTGATGCAGGGAAACCGCTGCAATAAACGGCACTTTATTGCGCCACTGCGGTTGGCCTGGACCACCGGCGCGTTCGCCGCCCAGATAGGCATCATCGATCTGGACCTCTCCGTCGAGCCGGCGTGACTGCTCACGATCGGCCATCGCCGACATCACTTTGTGCTTGATCCGCCATGCAGTGCGATAGCACACGCCCAGTTGCCGAGCCAGTTCCAGCGCAGCAATTCCGTTCTTGGCTTGGCTCACCAGATAGATGGCCAGCCACCACACCCGCAAGGGAAGCTTGGTGTCTGCCATGGGCGTGCCGGCGGTCAAGCTGGTCTGTACCCGGCAGCGCGCGCACTGCCACAGGTGCTGGCGTCCCCGCTCAAAGCCACTGGCATGCGTGTGTCCGCACTGCGGACACACGAAGCCATTGGGCCACCTGGCCTGAACCAAGGCCTCGACACATTGCGCCTCGGAGCCGTAGCGGCTCAGAAAAGCCGGAATCGAAAGCCCCTTTTGGAACTGGATCCGATTGAGCGTCATCGCCGTATCTCACTGAAGAACCTGCATTTCTAAACCAAGGCAGCATCACCAGCTGAGACACAGCGCTAATCAGGCTGATGGGAGAGGGGCTTTTCGGGGTAGCCGAGCCGCACGTCGCTCCCCTGTAGGAGCAACTGTCTTCTCATCCGATAACCTCACGCCATGGTGTGCGATCTCGTGCCATGGCGTTGAGTCGGATAAGCAGCACGCGCATGCATGCGGTGATGGCGACCTTGGCGGGCTTGCCGCGTGCCCGTAACTGTTGATAACGCTCCTTGAAGGAGGCTTGAGTGCGCACAACGCTCCAACAGGCCATGTACAGCACTCGTCGGATCGTGGCACGCCCGCCGCGGATGCGGCGTTTGCCGCAGTGCTGCCCGCTGTCCACGTTGTAGGGAGCCAGGCCGACCAGGGCCGCGATCTGGCGACGATCCAGCGTCCCCAGTTCGGGCAGATAGGCCATCAGGCTGGCGGTGGTGACCTCGCCGATGCCCGGGACCGTGCCCAGGGCGTGCGCCAGCGCATCGTCGAGCTGGCACCGCACCTGCTTGATCGCCTGGTTCATCCGCTGGATACGGCGGCGCACGTCGCCGATCTGCTCGATCAGGCACGCGCGCACCATGGCCAGGGTCGCCTGATGCAAGCGACGGCGCTCGTCGTCACGTTGCTGGACCAGTTGCTCGCGGCGCTGGACCAGCATGCGCAGTTGCTCACGCAAGGGATCGGGAGCCGGCGCGGGCGCTTGCACCAGGTGAGCCATGCGCGCCAGCAAGGCCGCATCCAGCGGATCGGTCTTGGCGGTTGTGCCCAAGGCCGTGGCGAAAGCGCGTGCCCGGCGCGGATTGATCCGGGTCACCGGGATCCCTGCCGTGGCCAGTGCCGTCATCACCGCCCGTTCGTAGCCGCCGGTGGCCTCCAGCAGCGCGTTGCCGACGCAGTGCCCGGCAAGGTGGTCGCACAGGCGCTGGTGGCCCTGGGCGGCATTGGGAAAGGACAGCAACTGGTCCAGGGGAAGCACGTGGACGGCCAAGGTGTCCTTGGCCACATCGATACCGATCCAAAGAGGCATAAGCGTTAGGTAGACTGGGGGACAGGAGAGAGCCACCTCGTCGCTGCCCACGCTTGTGAAGTTCGAGCGAACGCTCGTTCAACTGTTCGGGCTAGGCAACGAGGTCGATGTGCGGCCGCCCTGGCTCCTACACGTGCTTGAACACTACGGCCTGTCGGCGTGCCGCACATCGCTCTCCACTCAAACTGTAGAGCAATCTCCAGACACAAGCGGCTTCAGCCGCGACCCTATCGCCTGGATTCCACCAACCTCGGATCAGGCGCAGTTGCTGTCTTGCGCAGCCCACCAGATCTAGTCGCGGTGAAGCGCAGGTCTCGCGAGCCAGCAAGCAGACAGCAGAAAGGCGGCTTGCGCCGCCTTCCGCTGCATCCATCGGGAGACCGCCTGCGTCAGCGCGGCGACGCCGCCGACTTGGACGCGGAGGCGCCTTTCTTGTCCTTCGGATCCGGACGCTCGGCCATCATGTTGTCGCTGCCGAAGTCGGTGTCCACGTCCAGCCAGCGCTGCGCCGGCAGGCCGATCGCGCGGTCCAGGATGGTCGGCAGCAGGCCGGAGGGCAGGCCGCTCTCGCCGTTCCACAGGATCGCCACGCCCAGGTCGCGTTCCGGCACCAGCGCGACCAGGCCGCGATAGCCCTGCACCGCACCGGCATGGAACACCACCTGGTGTCCCGAATAATCGAAGATGCGCCAGCCCAGCGCGTAGCTGGCCGAGTTGACCCGCTCGCGGCGCCAGCCCGAGCGCATCTCGCCGGGGGTGAGGATCAGCGGCGCATGCAGGGTCGCCAGCAGCGGCGCCGGCAGCACGTCCGGACGGTGCCCGGTATGCGCGATCAGCCACTGCGCCATGTCGCTGATGCTGGCGTTGACGCCGGCCGCCGGGGCCAGCCGGTAGTAGGTGGGCTTGGGCATCAGCGACACCCAGCCGTTGCGGCTGCGCACGTGCGGGCGCGCCCAACTCGGGCTGGCCTGGATCCCGGCCAGGCCCATGCTGGCGTCGTTCATGCCCAGCGGCTTGAAGATGCGGCGCTCCACCGACTGCTCGTAGAAGCTGCCGGAGGCGGCGAACACCACGTCGCCGATCAGGCTGAAGGCCACGTTCTGGTAGGCGTAGCACTCCCCGGGCGCGCACTTGAGCGGGGCGTAGGCGAGCTTGTGGCTGAGCGTGTAGTAGTCGGTGTTGGACTCGACGTCGCGGTCGTAGGCGTTGTAGGTCAGGCCGACGCGATGGCTGAGCAGGTCGGCCACGTTCAACTGGCGGGTGGCGACCGGGTCGCTGAGCTGGAAGCCGGGCACGTAGTCGGTGACCTTGCTGTCCCAGCGCAGGGTGCCGTCGTTGACCAGCAGGCCGGCCATGGTGCCGGCGAAGGCCTTGGACAGCGAGGCCAGGCGGAACACGGTGTGCGCATTGACCGGCTGGGGATGGTTGACGTCGGTGACGCCATAGCCGCGCGCGCTGATCACCTGGCCGTTGTGCACGATCGCCACCGCCAGGCCAGGCACGCGCTCGCCGTAGGTGAGCTGCTCGGCCATCGCTTCCAGGCTGGCGACATCGAAGTCCTTGGCCAGCGGCAGTACCTTGCTGTCCGGCAACGAGGCGCGGTACGGCAGCGGCTGGGTCGGCGAGGTGTAGCGCGTGGCCTCGGTGTAGATCGGCGGCGGCAGCGGTTGCGAGGGCGCCGGCGTCTGCGCGGTGGAGGACATCGCAAAGGGCAGCAATGCCCCGAGCAACCCGGTTGCCACCGGTCGAAGGAGCCGGTGCCTGCTGTTCTGTTTCATTGCGCGTGTGGCCTGTGAGGTGCTGCCCAAACTGATTCTAGCGCCGCTGTTCGCCATTGCACAAACCGGGAGAAGATGAATGGGCATCGTCTTGATCCTGCTGGTGATTTTGCCAGGTCGGCAAGGCCGGCAACGCGCTGTCCGCATGGCCGTGCCGCAAGGGCGCGGCAGTTGTGCACTCCCATGCAACCGGTGTGCCGAAGCCGCAGCGCGCGGCGTCGCCCCGGCCTGCCGCGATGCCACTGCGGTGACGCCGCCGCGCCGCTGCGGGATCATGGCGCATGCCCGAGCCCGCCCTGCCCCCGATCCCCCCCGCGCGCACGGCGCCCGCCGCCGCGACCTGGCTGGGGCTGGCCTTCGTGCTGGTCTGGTGCACCGGCTACATCGCCGGCAAGCAGGTGGTGGCGCACGCGGCGCCGTTTACCGCGCTGCTGTGGCGCTTCGGCCTGACCGCGCTGTGCTTCGCGTTCGCCGCCGGTCCTGCGCGGCTGCGGGCGTTGCCGCGCGCGCAACTGGCGCGCAGCGCCGTAGCCGGGGTACTGATGTTGGCCCTGCAGTTCGGCGGGGTCTACGCCGCCTTCGCGCTGGGCACCGGCTCGGGCGTGGCCGCGCTGGTGATCGGGGCGATGCCGCTGCTGGTGGCCTGGGCCAGCCCGTGGTGGGGCGGGGCGCGGCTGCGCGCGGCGCAGTGGCTAGGCATGGCGCTGGGCTTCGCCGGCGTCGCCACGGTCGCCGCCGACCGCATCGACGGCGCCACCCCGTGGGGCGGCTGGCTGGCCTCGCTGGTCGGCCTGTTCGGCATCGCCGCCGGCACCCTGTACCAGAAGCGGCATGCCGCGCAGCTCGACCTACGCGTCGGGCTGGCGGTGCAGAACGCGGCGGCGACGCTGCTGCTGCTGCTGCCGCTGGCGGCGTGGGAAGGCTTCCGCTTCCAGGCCAGCGGCGGTGTCGTCGCGGCGATGGCGTGGCTGGTGCTGGTCAATTCGATCGGCGGCTTCGCGTTGTTGTTCCTGCTGTTGCGGCGCGGCGCCGCCACCCAGGTGGCGAGCCTGTTCTTCCTGATGCCGCCGGTGACCGCGGTGTTCGGCCACGTGCTGCTCGGCGAGCACCTGACCGCGCTGAAGCTGTGCGGCTTCGCGCTGGCGGCGCTGGGCGTGTGGCTGGCGGGGCGCGCGCGGTGAGGCGCGGGTAGGCTGCGCCGGCCGCGCCTCAGCCGTCGCGCAGCGCGCTGTGGCCGCGGATCAGGTCGGCGGCGCGCTCGGCGATCATCATCGTCGGGCCGTTGGTGTTGCCGCTGACCAGGCGTGGCATCACCGAGGCATCGACCACGCGCAGTCCTTCCAGCCCGCGCAGGCGCAGCTGCGGATCGACCACCGCCTGCGCGTCGTTGCCCATGCGGCAGGTGCCGATCGGGTGGTAGATGGTCTCGGCCTTGGCGCGGATGTAGGCGATCAGGCCGGCTTCGTCCAGGTCGTCGCGTACCGGCAGCAACGGCGCGCCGCGCCAGGGATCGAACGCCGGCTGCCGTAGGATGCGCCGCGCCAGGCGCGCGCATTCCACCAGCATGCGCAGGTCGAAGCCGTCCGGATCGCTGAGGTAGTTCGCCTGGATCCGCGCCGGCGTGCGCGGGTCGGCGTCGTTGAGCGACAGGCGGCCGCGGCTGCGCGGCTGCAGGTGGCAGGCGTGCAGGGTGAAGCCGTCGCCGGGCAGCCGGTTGCGGCCGTGGTCGTCGAGCATCGCCGGCACGAAATGCAGCTGGATGTCGGCGCGTGCGTCCGGCGCCAGCGGCGAGCGGATGAAACCGCCGGCCTCGGCGATGTTGCTGCTGCCGGCGCCGCGGTGGCCGCGCAGGAAATAGTCGAAGGCGATCTTCAGCTGGTTGCGGCGGTCGTAGCTGATGCCGGGGCGGGTGCGGTACAGCGTGCACACGTCCAGATGGTCCTGCAGGTTGGCGCCGATCTGCGGCTGGTCCAGGCGCACGTCGATGCCATGGCGCTGCAGTTCGTCGGCCGGGCCGATGCCCGAGAGCATCAGCAGTTGCGGCGAGTTCACCGCGCCGGCGCTGAGTAGCACCTCGCGTGCGGCCCGCGCCTGCACTTCGGCGCCGCGTTGCGCGTAGGCCACGCCGACCACGCGTTCGCCCTCCACCAGCAGGCGCAGCACCAGCGCGTCGGTGATCACCTGCAGGTTGGCGCGCGCCTGCGCCGGCGCCAGGTAGGCGACCGCCGCCGAGCAGCGCGCGCCGTCCTTCTGGGTGACCTGGTACAGGCCCACGCCCTGCTGCTGCGGGCCGTTGAAATCGCGGTTGTGGGCGAAACCGGCCTGCTCGCCGGCAGCGATGAACACGTCCGACAGCGGGTTGTGGTAGCGCAGATCGGACACGTGCAGCGGCCCGTCGCCGCCGTGCAGCGCATCGCCGCCGCGGCTGTTGCGTTCGCTGCGGCGGAAATACGGCAGCACGCCGCGCCAGTCCCAGCCCTCCGCGCCGTGCGCGGCCCAGTCGTCGTAGTCGGCCGCCACGCCGCGCACGTAGCACATCGCGTTGATCGAGCTGGAGCCGCCCAGCACCTTGCCGCGCGGCCACCACAGGCGCCGATCGTTCAAGGCCGGCTCCGGCGCGGTGAGGTAGTTCCAGTTGATGCGGCGGTTGCTGGTCAGCCGCGCCAGGCCCGCCGGCATGTGGATGAAGGGATTGCGATCGCGCGGCCCTGCCTCGATCAGCAGCACCTTGCAAGCGCGATCCTCGCTGAGCCGGTTGGCCAGCACGCAGCCTGCCGAGCCTGCGCCGATGATGATGTAGTCGTACACCCGCGGTTCCCCCGTTTCGTGGCGCCGACGCTAGCCGCCGGGGATAGAGCATATGCTCGGCCGCGCCGCGGGATGCAGACGTGCCGAGGAGCGTGACTCTGCGCGTGGCGGCGGCGCTGGCGATGTTGCAGTGCATCGGCTACCGTGCGGGCAACCACCCGGCGAACGGCAGGCCGATGCAAGCGGAAAACAAGCGCGTCCAGACCGGCGAGCTGCGCGCGGTGCTGCTGTCCTTCGTCTATTTCTTCTGCGTGCTGGCGGCGTACTACGTGATCCGGCCGGTGCGCGAGCAACTGTCGGCGGCTGTCGGCTCGACCCAGTTGCCCTGGTTCTTCATGGCCACCTTCGTCGCCACCTTGCTGCTGACCCCGCTGTTCGGGTGGATGGCGGCGCGCTGGCCGCGGCGGATCGTGGTGCCGGCGGTGTACGTGTTCTTCGCGCTGTGCCTGCTCGGCTTCGTGCCGCTGTTCGGCGGCCACGGCGGGCTCAGTCCGCGCGCGCTGGGCATCGTGTTCTTCGTCTGGGTCAGCGTGTTCAACCTGTTCGTGGTGTCGGTGTTCTGGAGCTTCATGGCCGATATCTGGAGCAACGAACAGGCGCGGCGGCTGTTCCCGCTGATCGGCCTGGGCGGCACCGCCGGTGCGGTGGCCGGGCCGCTGCTGACCCGCGGGCTGGTCGGGGTGATCGGCGTGGCGCCGCTGCTGGTGGTGTCGGCGGCGCTGCTGGGCGTGGCGCTGGCGTGCGTGATCCTGCTCGGGCGCTGGGCGCGGGTGCATGGCGCGCGCCGCCACGATGTCGGCCACGAGGCGGCGGTCGGCGGCGGCATGTTCGACGGCCTCAAACAGATCCTGGCCAATCCGTTCATGCGCGGCATGGCGTTGCTGATGCTGCTGGGCGATTGCATCGGCACGGCCGGCTATGCGCTGATGACCGATTACTCCGGCGCCACCTTCCACGACGCGGTCGAGCGTACCCAGTTCGCCGCCAACATCGATATGCTGGCCAACGTGTTGCAGGTGGTAGTGCAGATCACCGTGACCCGCTGGCTGCTGATGAAGAAGGGCGCCGGCGCGGTGATCGCGCTATGGGCGCTGATCAGCGTGGGCACGCTGGTCGCGACCGCGTTGTCGCCCGATCCCTATGCCTTGGCGGTGTGGATCGTGCCCTGGGTGGTGCTGCCGGTGGTGATCACCCGTTCGCTGACCTACGGCATGGTCGGCCCCGCCCGCGAATCGCTGTACACGCGGGTGCCGCGGCAGCTGCGCTACCAGGGCAAGAACGCAGTGGACACGGCGGTGTGGCGTGCCGGCGACGTGGCCGTCTCTTCGGCGATGATTGGCCTGCGCGGGCTGGGCATGGGCGTGCCGGGTTTCGCCGCGTTGGCCGCGCTGGCGGCGACGCTTTCCGGCGTCATCGGCTGGCGCCTGGCGCGGGCGGTCGAAAGCACCGCGCCTGCAGCGGCGGAGACGGCGTCGACGCGTTGAGTCTGCGCACAGCAGGCCGCGCGGCCGCGGTGCCGGCCGCTGCGCTAGCCGTTATGCTGTGCATCCTCTTTCGCCGATGGATGCGCGCATGACCCTGCTGGCCTCGATTCTGGTATGCCTGGTGGCCTTGCTGCACGTCTACATCCTGGTGCTGGAGATGTTCCTGTGGACGCGGCCGCTGGGCATGAAGGTGTTCCGCAACGCGCCGGACAAGGCGCAGCTGACCAAGGTGCTGGCGGCCAACCAGGGCCTGTACAACGGTTTCCTGGCGGCGGGACTGTTCTGGGCAGTGCTGGCACAGCGTCGCGACGTGGCGACCTTCTTCCTCGTCTGCGTGGTGGTGGCCGGGATCTACGGCGCGATGAGCGTCAGCCGGCGCATCTTGTTCGTGCAGGGGATGCCGGCATTGCTGGCATTGCTGCTGGTCTGGTACGGCGGGTAAGACGCAGGTAAGTATCGCCGCACCCGCATCGCGGCGGGCGCGGCGGCGATCGGGGATCTGCGGCGCCTGGCGAAGGCAGGAGGCAGAAGCCGCGCGCGCCTGCAACCAACAGCGTCAGTCCCCCAGGCAAAGGCCGTGCGCTGCCGAACATGGCGCGCGCCATCGCCGCCGCGCCACGGGCGTGCGTCCGCCGATCCGAAACGCGCGGAGCAGTGAGGCGTTTTGTGCGCAGGCGCGTCGGCCCAGCCGTCCGTTCCTGCGCAAGCGGGGCTGGGCATTCGCCGCATCGTGAGATGGCGAGGGACAAAATCCGATTAAGTCCAGATCGCATTTTTGCGAAATTTTGGAGAACCTTTATTGGCTAAACGATGGCCGTGCGTCGCTGAAGCGCGATGGAGCGCAATATTTTTGTCTATTCTGTATCGGTTGTGTATCTTGGTTTTTTTGAACGAATGATAATTTTTCTAAGAAACAGCTGGATATGATGGTGCCGTCAGCGAACGTTTCATTGAATTGAAGCTGCCGGGGTGAGTTCTTTCCGTTGCAAAAGCTATGCAGCTACAAAGGCTTGTGTGCTTATATTTTTTGTGCGCTTTCGCACAAAGAAAATGTACTGGCGTGGCTGAAGGAATTGAATTTAGCGCACGTAATCCTGTTGCGCTGCGATATTTCGAGAGCTTTGCATAAAAATAATTATTTTGTAAGGATCTATTGGTATGCGCTTGGAAAGCGGACGTTGTGATGTGATAGATATGTCGATCGCTCAGTCGCAATTGGATAATGCATCGTCCTCGATTCTGCAAAGAGATGGAATGATCGAGGTGGCGCTGCCCGGCAATGTGGTGACCTGGGCCGCAGCCCGCCGGCAGACGCTCAAATGGATCCTTGCCGGCCGGCGCTTCAGCAGAGACTGGCGGCATTGGCGAGCGCTGCAGGATGGCGCAATCCCAGAGGATCACCCGCTGATCGGAATATGCAGACTGGATAACGGCGCCGACCTGGCATCGGCCCTGATCGCCGCGTGCGATAGCGGCGAACGCGTTGCCGACGCCCCGGAGGATATCGCCTCCCTTCCTTCCTACGTTATCCGCTGCGCACAGCGCCTGCCGGTCACCTTCCGCCCTTCCATTGCCAGAGAGTGAGTTCTGTCATGCCTCAAGACGTATTGGCAACGCTGCCGATGTGGCGCGTCGATCACATCGAGCCGTCGCCCGAGATGTTGGCACTACACGCCAGCGGGCCGATCCACCGCGTGCGCTTTCCCTCCGGCCACGAAGGCTGGTGGGTGACGGGCTACGACGAGGCCAAAGCGGTCCTGTCCGATGCGACGTTCCGCCCGGCGGGAATGCCGCCAGCCGAATTCACGCCGGATTCGGTGATCTTGGGTTCGCCGGGGTGGCTGGTCTCGCATGAGGGCATTGAACACGCCAGACTGCGCACGATCGTCGCGCCGGCCTTCAGCAACCGGCGGGTGAAGCTGCTCGCGCAACAGGTCGAGGCGATCGCCACGCAGTTGTTCGATGCGCTGGAGGCCCAGCCGCAGCTCGCCGACCTGCGGCGCGCGCTCTCCTTCCCGCTTCCGGCCATGGTCATCAGCGCGCTGATGGGCGTGCCTTACGAGGATCATGCCTTCTTCGCCGGACTGTCCGACGAAGTGATGACGCACCAGCACGAAAGCGGCCCGCGCAACGCGTCGCGCCTGGCCTGGGAAGAACTGCGCGCCTACATCCGCGGCAAGATGCGGGAAAAACGCCAGGCTCCGGGCGATAACCTGTTGACGGATCTGATGAAGGCGGTCGATCGCGGCGAAGCGACCGAGGAGGAAGCGATCGGCTTGGCAGCGGGCATGCTGGTTGCAGGGCATGAGAGCACGGTCGCGCAGATCGAATTCGGGCTGCTGGCGTTGTTCCGCCATCCGCAACAGCGCGAGCGTCTGGTCGGCGATCCGTCTCTGGTCGAGAAGGCGGTTGAGGAAATCCTGCGCATGTACCCGCCTGGTGCCGGGTGGGACGGCATCATGCGCTATCCGAGGACCGACGTGACCATCGCAGGGGTGCACATTCCCGCGGAGAGCAAGGTGCTGGTCGGCCTGCCGGCGACCTCGTTCGATCCGCTCCATTTCAACGACCCGGAAGTCTTCGATATCGGACGCGACGAAAAGCCGCATCTGGCGTTCTCCTACGGGCCGCACTATTGCATCGGCGTCGCGCTGGCCAGGCTGGAGCTCAAGGTCGTGTTCGGCTCGATCTTCCAGCGCTTTCCCGGATTGCGCCTGGCGGTGGCGCCCGACGAACTCAGACTGCGCAAAGAGATCATCACCGGTGGATTCGAGGAGTTTCCGGTGCGCTGGTGAGGACGAATGCCAGCGGACACGGCGATCTTCCGCCAGTCGCCGGCGCGCTTGCCGCGCGCCGGGCAGATCAACCAGCCAAACAGGGAACGACGATGGACGTGCAAAACACCACGGCAGTATGCCGGGACGCATTCGCCGAACTGGCATCGCCAGCGTGCATCCGCGACCCGTACCCATTCATGCACTGGCTGCGCCAGCACGATCCAGTGCATCGCGCGGCCTCGGGCATCTTCCTTTTGAGCCGTCATGCCGACATCTATTGGGCGCTCAAGGCTACCGGCGACGCATTCCGCGGACCGGCGCCGGGCGAGCTGGCGCGCTACTTTCCGCGTGCGGCGACCAGCCTTTCGCTCAACTTGCTGGCATCCACGCTGGCAATGAAAGAACCGCCGACGCACACGCGCCTGCGTCGGCTCGTTTCCCGTGACTTCACCGTGCGCCAGATCGACAGCCTGCGGCCCAGCATCGTGCGGATCGTAGAAGCGCGCCTGGACCGCATGGCGCCCGCGCTGGCGCGCGGGGAGACCGTGGACCTGCATCGGGAGTTCGCGCTCGCCTTGCCGATGCTGGTCTTCGCCGAATTGTTCGGCATGCCGCAGGAGGACATGTCCGGCCTGGCCGCCGGCATCGGCACCATTCTGGAAGGTCTGAGCCCGCATGCCAGCGACGCGCAGCTGGCCGCGGCGGATGCCACTAGCGCCAAGGTCCAGGCCTACTTCGGTGCCCTGATAGAGCGCAAGCGGACCGAGTCCCGTCAGGACATCGTGTCGCTGCTGGTCGGCGCGCACGACGACGATGCCGATGCGCTGTCGGATGCCGAACTGATCAGCATGCTCTGGGGCATGCTGTTGGGCGGTTTCGCGACGACTGCCGCGACCATCGACCACGCGGTCCTGGCCATGCTGGCCTATCCCGAGCAGCGGCACTGGCTGCAGGGCGACGCCGCCGCGGTGAAGGCGTTCGTCGAGGAGGTCCTTCGCTGCGAGGCGCCGGCGATGTTCAGCTCCATTCCGCGCATCGCCCAGCGCGACATCGCACTGGACGGCGGAGTGATCCCGAAGAACGCGGACGTGCGCGTGCTGATCGCGGCCGGCAACCGCGATCCGAATGCGTTCGCCGACCCCGACCGCTTCGATCCCGCGCGCTTTCACCACACCAGTCCTGGCATGTCGACGGAGGGAAACATCATGTTGAGCTTCGGCCACGGCATCCATTTTTGCCTAGGCGCGCAACTGGCCAGGGTGCAGTTGGCAGAGAGCCTGCCGCGGATCCATGCGCGCTTTCCCACGCTGGTGTTGGCCGGGGAGCCGACCCGGGAGCCGTCCGCCTTCCTGCGCACGTTCCGCGTGCTGCCGGTGCGGCTGCATGCGGTGGGGGACTGAGATGCGCGTCTTGGTCGACCAGCATCTGTGCGGAACCACCGGGCAGTGCATGCTGACCCTGCCGCGCATCTTTCGCCAGCGCGCGTCGGACGGCATCGCCGAAGTGTGCGTGGCGGTCGTGCCGGACGCCCTGCATGCCGCCGTGCGGCTCGCGGCCAGCCAGTGTCCTGTCGCCGCGATCCGCCTCATCGAGCGCGACGCTGTTGATGAGGCCGATCACGGCAATGCCCCGCCGTCGTCGTCGGTCGCGCGACAGACGGCGACCGACGAACCGATCCCGGGAGGACGCGATGAACCGGTTTGAAGGCAAGGTGGCGGTGGTGACCGGTGCAGGCGCCGGTATCGGCAAGGCATGCGCGCTCGCCATCGCGCGCGAAGGCGGCAGGGTGGTGGTGGCCGATATCGATGGTCCGGCGGCCACGGCGTGCGCCGCGCAGATCGCATCCGCCGCGGGCCAGGCGCTGGCCGTCACCACGGACATCGCCGATGCGCAGGCGGTGGCCGCACTGTTCGAGGCGGCACAACGGCACTTCGGCGTGGTCGATCTGTTGGTGAACAACGCGAGCGCGATGCAGCTGACGCCGCGCGACCGCGCGCTCCTGGAGCTGGACATGGAAGTCTGGGACCAGACCATGGCGACCAATCTGCGCGGCACGCTGCTGTGCTGCCGGCAGGCCGTCCCGCGCATGATCGCCCGCGGCGGCGGCGCGATCGTGGTCATGTCCTCGTGCCAGGGGCTGAGCGGCGATACCGCGCAGACTTCCTATGCCGCGTCGAAGGCGGCGATGAACATGCTGTCGACCTCGCTCGCCACCCAGTACGGTCACGCGCAGATCCGCTGCAATGCGGTCGCGCCGGGCCTGATCATGACCGAGCGACTTGTCGCCAAACTGGACGACGCCACGCAACGGCACTTGCGCCGGCACCAACTGCTTCCACGCGTCGGTCGTGCGCAGGACGTGGCGGCGCTGGTGGCGTTTCTGCTGTCCGACGATGCCGCCTTCATCACCGGTCAGGTCGTCTGCATCGATGGCGGCATGCTGGCGCATGTGCCGACGTATGCGGACGGCGGCAACAGCCGCGCTGCTGCGCATGTTGCCGCCCCCGCCGTGGCCGCGGCGCCGCACCGCTGATGGCCATGCTGCTCAATCCGTTGCACCGTCGTCCGCGGCTGCGCCACGACATCCCGGTCATGCGCGGCGCATTTCCTCTGGTCGGGCATCTTCCTGCCATCGTGTGTGATCTGCCGAACTTGCTGCAGCGCGCCGAGCAGACGTTGGGCAACCACTTCTGGCTCGATTTCGGCCCTGCCGGGCAACTCATGACCTGCCTCGATCCGGAGGCGTTCGCGCTGCTGCGGCACAAGGACGTGTCGTCGGCGCTGATCGAAGAAATCGCACCCGAACTGCTTGGCGGAACGCTGGTCGCACAGGACGGCGCCGTGCATCGACAGGCGCGCGATGCGATCAAGGCGGCGTTCCTGCCCAAAGGTCTGATCCAGGCCGGAATCGGCGAACTGTTCGCGCCGGTCATCCAGACGCGGTTGCAGGCGTGGCGCGACCGCGGCGAGGTGGCCATCCTGCGCGAGACCGGCGACTTGATGCTCAAGCTCATCTTCAGCCTCATGGGCATTCCGGTGCAGGACCTGCCGGGATGGCGTCGCAAGTACCACCAGCTGCTGCAGTTGATCGTCGCTCCGCCTGTCGATCTGCCTGGCCTGCCATTGCGGCGCGGCCGCGCCGCACGCGAATGGATCGACGCACAGTTGCGCCAATTCATCGGCGACGCGCGCGCGCATGCCGCGCGCAATGGCCTGCTCAACGACATGGTGAACGCCTTCGACCATGGCGACGATGCGCTCTCCGACGACGTTCTGGTCGCGAACATCCGATTGCTGCTGCTCGCCGGCCACGACACCACCGCTTCGACGATGGCCTGGATGGTGATCGAACTGGCGCGGCAGCCGGCATTGTGGGACGCCCTGGTCGAGGAGGCGCGGCGCGTCGGGGAGGTGCCGACCCAGCCTGCGGACCTGGCGCAGTGTCGGGTCGCCGAGGCGCTGTTCCGCGAAACGCTGCGCGTGCATCCGGCGACCACGCTGCTGCCGCGCCGCACACTGCATGAACTGCAACTGGGCCAGCGGCGGGTTCCGGCAGGCACCCGCCTGTGCATCCCGCTGCTGTACTTCTCGACCTCGGCGCTGCTGCACGGGGAAGCGGATCGGTTCCGCTTGGAGCGGTGGCTGCAACGCACCGAACCGATCCGGCCGGTGGACATGCTGCAGTTCGGTACCGGTCCGCATGTGTGCATCGGCTACCACCTGGTGTGGCTGGAATTGGTGCAGTTCTGCATCGCCCTGGCACTGACCATGGACAAAGCCGGGGTACGGCCGCGGTTGCTGGGCGATGTCGAAAAGGGCCGTCGCTATTACCCGACCGCGCATCCGTCGATGGGCATCCATATCGGCTTTTCGTGAGGTTACGCAGCGTGCGCTCGGTCGGGACATCGACGCTGACGAGCCAAGACATTTCGACGCCCACGGCCATGGCCGATGGGGTGCCGGCACCATCGCGGCGGTTCGCCTTCCGCCGTGGCCGTTTCCTTGCAGGTACAAGGACATGAACAACATGCACACCGGTTCCACGATGTACGCCCCACGATCGGATGCTCCCGCTGCTGGGAGTACGCAGATGCAGGCGCGCGATGCCTCTGCCACGTCGCTCCAGGAACCGTGGGCGCAGGCTGGCGCAAGGCGGGTCGAGCAGGCGATGGCGCGGTTGCTCTGCGTCGAAGACGACGGAGGGACCAAACTGGTGGCGGCGATGCGTTACGCCACCTTGCAGGGCGGAAAGCGTACCCGCGCCTTGCTTTGTCTGGCTGCCGGCGCACTGGCCGACGCGCCGTCGCATGTGCTCGACGATGTCGGCGCCGCCATTGAACTGATGCACGCCTGCACCCTGGTCCACGACGACCTGCCGGCGATGGACGACGACGTGCTTCGTCGCGGTATCCCGACCGTGCACGTCGAGTTCGGCGAAGCCACCGCGATCCTGGTCGGCGATGCGTTGCAGGCGCACGCGTTTCTGACCCTCGCGCAACTGGATGCGCCCGGCGACATTCGCGTCGCGCTCGTCCGCGAGCTGGCGCATGCCGTGTCCGCTGCCGGCGCCGCCGGCGGGCAGGCACTGGATCTGGCCTTGGTCGGACAGTATGTGGAGCTGGACAAGATCGTCGCGATGCACAGCATGAAGAGCGGCGCGCTGGTGCGTGCCTCCGTGCGCATGGGCGCCTTGTGCGCGATCGCCGAAGACGGCGCGCACGCCGAACTGTACCGTGCGCTCGATCGCTACAGTTCCTGCTTCGGCTTGGCATTGCAGGTGGTCGACGACATCCTCGATGCGACCGCCGATACCGCGACGCTGGGCAAGACCGCGGGCAAGGATGCGGCGGCGCAGAAGCCGACCTGCGCGTCGATCATGGGGCTGCAGGCCGCGCACGCGTTCGCGCTGGAGCTGTTGCGCGATGCCGGAGCGGCGATCGCGCCGCTGGGGCCGCGCGCGGAACGGCTGGCGCAGATGCTGCGGCGGGCAGACCTGTATCTGGCCGAGCACGCGCCATGCGCATGAAACGTCCTGCCTGCCTCGATGCACCCCGCCGCCGTGGCAGCCGGCCGCGGCAGCGGGGCCGCCCTGGCCCGGGCGGGCCACCGATCGCCTCGGTCGCCTGGCGTGGAAACACTGCAGGCGCCGCGTTGCGCGCCGCCGTGCCCACGCGCGCTGGCGGTGCGGCGATGCACGCAGGCGCGCGGCGAACCACGGCGGGCGTATCGCCGCGTGCGCGGCATGCGCCAGATCCCGTTTCTCGTCTCCCACTGTCAGAAGGAAGCCCGCGTGAACGCGCTGTCCGAGCAGATCCTCCACGAATTGCGGCAATTGTTGCGCGAGATGCACGATGGCGGCAGCGTCGGTCCCTCCTGCTACGACACGGCGCGATCCCTGCAAGTCCATGGCGACTGGGCCGATCGGCAAGACGCCTACCTGTGGCTGATCGCGCAGCAACAGGCGGATGGGGGATGGGGAAGCACGGACTTCCCCCTGTTTCGCCATGTGCCCACGTGGGCGGCCCTGCTGGCCCTGCAGCGCGTCGAGCAGCTTCCGGGCGCTGCCGATGCACTAAGGGCCGCAATGCGCTTCCTCGCGACCGCGCCCGATCCCTATGCGCATGCGGTGCCGGAGGACGCGCCCATCGGGGCGGAACTGATCCTGCCACAGTTGTGCAGCGAGGCCGCGCGGCAGCTGGCCGCTGTGGACCATCCGCGTCACGCGGCGCTGTTGCCGCTTCGGCAGGCGCGCCTCGCCAAGTTGGGAGCGGTGACCTTGCCGAGCGGCCATCCGCTGCTGCATTCCTGGGAAGCGTGGGGAACGTTGCCGGCGAGCGCGCGTCCGGACGCCGACGGCAGCATCGGCATCAGCCCGGCGGCGACCGCCGCCTGGCGTGCGCAGGCGCTGGCGCAGGGCGGCACGCCGCAGCTCGACAGCGCCGACGCGTATCTGCAGGCGGCGGCGCGGGCGACACGCAGCGGCATCGACGGCGTCGTTCCCAACGTCTGGCCGATCGATGTGTTCGAGCCGTGCTGGTCGCTGTATACGCTGCATCTGGCCGAACTGTTCGCGCATCCCGCGCTCATCGATACGGTGCAGCCGATCGTCACGCAGATCGACGAGCGCATGAGCGTGCGCGGTCTGGGGCCGGCCTTGCACTTCGCGGCCGATGCGGACGACACCTCCGTGGCGTTGTGCGTTCTGCACCTGGCAGGCCGCAAGCCGACGGCCGACGCCTTGCGCCAGTTCGAAAGCGGCGCGCTGTTCGTCACCTTTCCCGGCGAACGCAATACCTCCGTGTCCACCAACATCCATGTCCTGCATGCGCTGCGATTGCTGGGACGGCCCGCCGACGGCGCCAGCGCCTATGTCCAGGCCCAGCGCAACCTGCGTGGTCTCTGGGATAACGAGAAATGGCACGTATCGTGGCTGTATCCGACCGCGCATGCGCTCGCAGCGCTATCGCAGGCGCAGCCGCAATGGCGGGACGAGCGTGCGCTGGCCGGACTGCTCCAGGCACAACGCGACGACGGCGGTTGGGGAGCCGGAAGCGGGTCCACGCTCGAGGAAACCGCATACGCGTTGTTCGCATTGCACGCCATGGACGAGCGCGAGGAGCCGCAGGGGCGCCGGCGCATCGCGCAGGCCGTGGCGCACGCGCTGGACTACATGCTCGCTCGCTACGCGCCGGGCGCGCCGACCCAGATCCCGCTGTGGATCGGCAAGGAACTCTATTGCCCCGTGCGGGTGGTGCGCGTTACCGAACTCGCCGGTCTCTGGCTGGCGCATCGTTGGGGCTGCCGCAGTCCGGGGCACGCAGCGGAGGCGACGCCGTGATCCCGGCCGAACGCGCATTGGAGCAGGTGATGACCTGGGGACGGTCGCTGACCGGGTTTGCCGCCGAACATGCCGAGGAGGCAGTCAAGGGCGGACAGTACATCCTGCAGCGCATCCAGCAGGGGTTGCACGAGAACGCTGCCTGCACAGGCCGGGATCCCGAGGACGAAGCGCTAACCGTGGCGTTCTATCGCGAAATGGCGCTGCTGTTCTGGCTGGACGACTGCAACGATCTCGGCCTGATCACGTCCGGGCAGCTCGCCGCGGCGGAACATGCGCTGGTGCACGGCGTGCCGTGCGCGATCCCCGGCTTCGATGGTTGCGCCGCACTGCGCACGTCGCTGGCGGCGCTCGCCTACGATCGCAGCGAGTATGCACAGCTTCTTGCCGATACCCGGCGCTATTGCGTGGCGCTGCGCGCCGGAAACGCGCGGGCGCCAGCAGCGGAACCCTGGTCCTATGCGGAGTATCTGCACAACGGGATCGATTCGATCGCCTACGCGAACGTTTTCTGTTGCCTGTCGCTGCTGTGGGGTCTGGACATGGTCAGGTGGCGCGAGCAGCCGGCGTTTCGCCATGCGCTGTGGCTCATCTCGGCGATGGGGCGCCTGCAGAACGATCTGCATGGGCGGGACAAGGACAGGTCGGCGGGCGAGTCCGATAATGTCGCGCTGCTGCTGCAGCGCCGCTATCCGGCCATGCCCGTGGCAGCGTTCCTCGAAGATGAGTTGGCCGGCCATGCGCGCATGCTGCAGCGGGTGATGGCCGACGCGCGCTTTCCCGAGCCGTGGGGACGGTTGTTCGAGACCATGGCGGTCATCCGCGCGCAGTACTATCAAACCTCGACCGGCCGCTATCGCAGCGAGGACGTCAAGAGAGGTCGCCATGCGCCGGCGTGAACGCGCAGATGCAGCGGCGCCGGCAGTGGCGCCTGCGGTCCAAGGCGATGCCACGCGATCGTCCAACGCTGCGGGGGACACGGGCATGAGCGATCGCGGACTGAGCCAGCGCAAGGACGACCACCTGGATATCGTGCTGGATCGGCGCGCGGCATCGGCCACGGCCACGGCCGGCTGGGACGGTATCCGTTTCGAACACTGCGCATTGCCCGAATTGGACTTGGCGCAGATCGATCTGCGCGCCTCGCTGTTCGGCAAGGCGCTGCGGGCGCCGTTGCTGATCAGTTCCATGACCGGCGGCACGGCGCGTGCGGAAGCCATTAATCGGCATCTGAGCGAGGCAGCGCAGGCGCTGGGGATCGCCATGTGCGTCGGGTCGCAGCGGGTGAGCCTGCGATCCGGGAACTCGCAAGGGCTGACGCGCGCGCTGCGGCGCCTTGCGCCGGACGTTCCCTTGCTGGCCAATCTCGGCGCCGCGCAACTGCGTGAACCTGATGGTCTGGACCTGGCGCGCTGCGCAGTGGAGGCGCTGGAAGCCGATGCGCTGATCGTCCATCTCAATCCATTGCAGGAAGCGGTGCAGCCGGAGGGCGACCGCGATTGGCGCGGGATCCTGGCTCAGATCGCACGCGCCGTGCGCAGCGTCGGAGTGCCGATCGTGGTCAAGGAAGTGGGATCCGGACTGTCGGCATCGGTGGCGTGCGCGCTGGTCGATGCGGGCGTAGCGGTGATCGATGTCGCCGGAGCCGGCGGCACCAGTTGGGCCGCAGTGGAAGGCGAGCGCGCCAACGATGCCGCCGACCGTGCGGTGGCGATGGCGTTCGCGGATTGGGGCATCCCGACCGCGCTCAGCGTGCAGGCAGTACGCCAGGTATTGCCGGCGGTGAAGCTGATCGCCTCGGGGGGCATCCGTGACGGTGTCGATGTGGCCAAGGCCATCCGCCTGGGAGCGGACATCGCCGGGCAGGCGGCCGGCGTGCTGCGTGCCGCGGCGCTATCCACCGAGGCGGTCGTCGCGCATTTCGAGATCGTGATACGCCAGTTGGCGGTCGCGTGTTTCTGTACCGGCTCGGCAGATCTGGCCGCGTTGCGTCAGGCGCGTCTGCTGCCTTCGTCGCATCCGCCCACCGGCTGATGCCCGCGTCGGCGGCGCTGGCGGTGGCAAGCGCACAGCGGCGACAGACGCATGCCGCAGGATTCAACGGTGAAGTTCCAGCCAGGCCTCGTCGAGAGGCGACAGGCGAGGCCAAGCTCGGGCAGCGAACGAGCGCCGCCAGCGATGCTGCAGGTATTGCTGGAGGCGGCCGGAGTCGCCGGGCGCCGGAAAGAGGTGCAAGTAACGCGGCAGCGCGGAGCTGTCGCCCTCTGCGCCGGCAGGCAGACGCATCTCTGCCGGCGCAGGGCGTCTCGCCGCTGCGATCAGGCCGCTTCGCGCGAGTGGTCGTCGCCGGCCGTGGCACGCTGGTAGTAGCTGGCCGAGCGCAATTCGTCGGCGTCGAAATCGTCCACGCTGATCGTGTCCATGGTGATCTCGCGCAGTTCCTCCAGCTGGCGGCGCTCGTCGGCCGAGAGCACGCCTTCGCGCACCGCCTCGTCCAGCTGCGCCGCGAAGTCCAGCGCCTCGATGCCCTTGCTCTTGAGCGCCTTCAGGAACTTGCGCTCGACCGGCTCGGCCAGCACCGCCTTGGTCAGGTAGCTGGCGATGCGGCCGCCCGGGTTGTTCTCGCACGGGGTCAGGAACACGCCCTGGCCGAGACGGTCGCGGGCTTCGTTCGGGGTCATCAGCAGCGCAGCGACGCGGTGGCCCAGGCGGTCGCCCGGGGCTTCGGCGCGACGGCCCCACGGGAAGATCAGCGCCCACATCAGCCAGCCCACCGGACGGATCGGGAAGTTGCGCAGTGCCGCCGACAGCGCCAGCTCGATCTTGTGCACGCTGTCGTGGAACGCCCAGGCCAGCAGCGGCTGGTCGGTCGCCGGCGCGCCCTCGTCGTGGTAGCGCTTGAGCATCGCGCTGGTCATGTAGATGTGGCTCAGCACGTCGCCCAGGCGGCCGGACAGCGATTCCTTGAACTTCAGCTTGCCGCCGAGCATCAGCATCGACACGTCGGCCATCAGCGCCAGGTTCGCCGAGTAGCGGTCCAGCTTGCGGAAGAAGCGGCGGGTGTAGGCGTCGCCGGGTGCTGCACCGATGCGTGCGGCGGTCAGGCCGAACCACAGCGAGCGCACCGCGTTGGAGATCGCGAAGCCGATATGGCCGAACAGGTTGCGGTCGAACGCGTCGACGCCGGCCTTGTGGTCCGGGTTGGCGGCGGCCTTCATTTCCTTCATCACCCACGGATGGCACAGGATCGCGCCCTGCCCGAAGATCAGCAGGCTGCGGGTCATGATGTTGGCGCCTTCCACGGTGATCGCGATCGGCGCAGCCTGCCAGCTGCGGCCGGCGAAATTGCGCGGGCCGAGGATGATGCCCTTGCCGCCGACCACGTCCATCACGTCGCTGATGACTTCGCGGCTCATCGTGGTGCAGTGGTACTTGGCGATCGCCGACGGCACCGACGGCACGTCGCCACGGTCCACCGCGGCGGCGGTGGCCTGGGCCAGCGCGCTGATCGCATAGGCCTTGCCGCCGATCCGCGCCAGCGCCTCTTCCACGCCTTCGAAGCGGCCGACCGACAGGCCGAACTGCTTGCGGATGCGCGCGTAGGCGCCGGTGACGATCGCGCCGTACTTGGCGCCGCCGCTGGCGGTGGAGGGCAGGGTGATCGAGCGGCCCACGGCCAGGCACTCGTTGAGCATGTTCCAGCCCTTGCCGACCATGTCCACACCGCCGATCAGCTGGCTGAGCGGGATGAACACCTCGCGGCCGTGGATCGGGCCGTTCTGGAACGGCGAGTTCAGCGGGAAGTGGCGGCGGCCGATTTCAACGCCGGGCGTTTCGCGCGGCAGCAGCGCCAGGGTGATGCCGATGTCCTTGGTGTCGCCGATCAGGCCGTCCGGGTCGTACATGCGGAACGCCAGGCCGACCAGCGTGGCCACCGGCGCCAGGGTGATGTAGCGCTTGTCGAAGGTCAGTTTGACGCCGAGCACGTTGGCGCCGTTCCACTCGCCCTTGCAGACGATGCCGTAGTCGGGGATCGAGGTCGCGTCGGAGCCGGCGAACGGGCCGGTCAGGCCGAAGCACGGCACTTCCTGGCCCACCGCCAGGCGCGGCAGGTAATAGTCCTTCTGTTCCTTGGAGCCGTAATGCAGCAGCAGTTCGCCCGGGCCCAGCGAGTTCGGCACGCCGACGGTGGAACTGACCACGCTCGATACCGAGGCGATCTTCTGGATCACCTTGTGGTGGGCCAGCGCCGAGAAGCCCAGGCCGCCGTATTCCTTGGGAATGATCATGCCGAAGAACTTGTGCTTCTTGACGAAGCTCCACAGCTCCGGCGGCAGATCGGCGTGGACGTGGGTGATTTCCCAGTCGTTGGTCATCCGGCACAGCTCTTCCACCGGGCCGTCGAGGAAGGCCTGCTCCTCGGCGGTCAGCTGCGGCTTCGGGTAGTCGAGCAGCTTCTGCCAGTCCGGATCGCCGGTGAACAGTTCGCCCTCGAAACCGACCGAACCGGTTTCCAGCGCGATCCGCTCGGTCTGCGACAGCGGCGGCAGCACCTTGCGGAACACCTTCAGCATCGGCGCGGTGAGCAGCGGCTTGCGCACGAACGGCAGCAGCAGCGGCACCGCGACCAGCGCCAGCAGCACGGCGGCGACGATGGTGGCGCTATGGCTGGCGCCGAGCAGCCAGCACGCGACCAGCAGCGTGGCGCTCAGCGCGGCCCAGACGGCGAGCCGCATGCGGTGATAGGCGGCGAAGGCGCCTGCCAGCAACAACACGAGGAAGGGTGCGACGATGCTCATGGGCTTGCTCCGGGGACATGCTCGGTAACGGCAGACGGTGCGCCGGCGCTAGCCGGTGGCAGTGCGTCCAGATAATGCAACACAGTGGCGGTAAACGCGGCGTTGTCGTCGCCGGCCAGCATATGCGTAGCCTCGGGCAGGTGTGCATGCTGCGCATGCGGCACCAACGACAGGAATTCTGCGATGGTCTGCGGCGTGACCAGATCGCTGCGCCCGCCGCTGACCAGCAGCACCGGGCAATGCACCTTGCTCGCGGCCTGCGCGATCGCGTCCTGGTGCTGCTCGCCGTCGCGCGCCAGTTCTTCCACCAGGCGCGGATCCCAGTGCCAGTACCAGCGGCCGTCGGCGTGCCGGCGCAGGACGCTGCGCAGCGCGTCGGGCGACTTGCGCGCGCGTTGCGGCAGATAGGCGGCGATGGCATCGCCGGCGTCGTCCAGGCTGGCGAAGCCGTGCGGATGCGCGGTCATGAACGCAAGGATGCGCTCGACCCCGGCCGGCTGCCAGCGCGGGGTGATATCGACCAGCACCATCGCGCGGAACAGGCCGGGCCAGCGCGCCTCGGCCATCAGCCCGAACAGCCCGCCCATCGAGGCGGCCACCAATACCGGTGCCGGCGCCATCTCGCCGGCGACCACGATCAGGTCGTCGGTGAACTGTTCGCCGCGGTAGGGCAGGGCGGCGGGATTGCGGGTGGAGTCGCCATGCCCACGCGCGTCATAGGCGACGCTGCGGTAGCCGTGCGCCTGCAACGCCGCGGCGCTGGCCATCCAGGCATGCCGGGTCTGCCCGAATCCATGCGCGAACAGCACGCTGCCGGCAGCGCCGGGCTCGGTGAGGGTCGCTGCCAGCTGCATGTCGTCCGCGCCGGCGAGCAGGGCGGAGGCGGCAATCGTCATGCTGGAAGGAGAGGAGACCATACGAGCTAGTATGGAGTAGCCGCCAGCGATGTCAATACGATGCAGTATGGATACGAAAAGCCAATGCTGCCGGGCATTTGCGTGCGATTCATGAAGAACACATACTGCAATCGGCTTCGCCGTATGGTTAAATCGACGGATGAACAATGTCTCCGCGTCTCCCACCGACGATGCCGCCGCTCCCAGCGGTGGCCGCAACAACCGACTCAGCGCCGAGGATTGGGCGCAGGCCGCGCTGGACCTGATCGCCGAACAGGGCGTCAACGCGGTGGCGGTGGAACCGTTGGCGCGGCGCCTGGGCGTGACCAAGGGCAGCTTCTATTGGCATTTCCCGTCGCGCGATGCGCTGCTGCAGGCGGCGCTGGAGCGCTGGGAACTGGTCGAACAGCAACAGGTGTTCGGCAGCCTGGAGGAAGTGCCGGATCCGCGCACCCGCTTGCGCGCGCTGTTCCAGCTGGTCGCGCATGAGGTCAAGCCGCACATCATCTACAGCGAGTTGCTGAAGGCGCTGGACCATCCCGCGGTGCGCCCGGTCATCGACCGGGTGTCGCAGCGGCGCATGGAGTACCTGATCGCCTCGTTCCGCCAGGCCGGCCTCAGCCGCACCGATGCCCAGCACCGCGCCCGGCTGGCCTACGCGGCCTACGTCGGCTTCCTGCAGCTGTCGCTGCAACTGCACCAGCCCAAGCAGGCGCGCGAGGAATTCGAGGCCTATGTCGAGCACGTCATCGTGACGTTGATTCCGGGGTGATTCACTGCGTGGATGAGGAGGTCGTCTGCCTTTGCGGCCGTCCACTCCCACAGGGACTTGAGTAATTCATCCGGAACTAATTGACCGGTTGCTGGACGTGAGCCTCCTTCGTTGCAATGAGCCGTCCTTGAAAACGCCCCGGCGCCCAGACGACCTTGCCCTACCATCCCAGTTCGCTCAGAAGCGACACAAGGCGCCGTACGGCGCCTTGTGCTTCGATCAGGGGGTGCCGACAGTGACGACGCCGCAGTTTCCAATGCAGCGACCGGGCAGATTGGCACCGCCGCCACCGCCACCGCCCTGCTGCGTGCCTGGGATAGGCGTGACACACACGGTGCCGACGTTGCAGACCACGGAACCCTTTTCCTTCGATCCATCCGAGTAGGTTACGCTGACCTGATCGCCGATACCCACGGAACCCGTGCCGTTCACCGTGCGATACATTCCGACTAGTGCTGTCAAGGCAGCGATTCGAAGCTCTCCCATGTCATCGGCCGAAATACCCTGTGCTGCGGCGACCGTGTTATACGGCGCTGTGCCGGCGTTGATGCTGATCGTCCCAGCAATCGCCGCGAAAGACAGCGCCATTGCGGCGAATAGGCTGAACCGCTCTTCGTCAAAGACTTCCTTTCCATGGAGCCTCACTCTTTGATTGGCAGGAACGCGCTTACCTCCTGGACCTTGCTATTTAGCAAGGCTGCATCGCCTGCACTGACGAGATTATCCCGTACGAACGATTCAAAATCTGTGCTGGAGCAACCAGACGTGTTCAAGCATGCGGAGTTCATGATCTCCGAGCCGGTCCCGCACGCCAACCCCATCCGGCAGGCTGCGATGCTCCAGGCATAGCCAGAAAGCTTGTCGCTCGCCACATTGGTGTAGGCCCCGACATCACCGGAATCCACGTTACCAGCCACCAGTTGCCCCATCTCGAAGACGGCGTTCGGATCCCTGCTATTAACAACACGATCCATGAAACATTTCAATTGCTCACCCTGCGGCCTTTGGTTTGAAGTCAGATAAATCTGCGCTTGTGCGGCCAAGTCCCCATTCTTGGCGGCTTGCGCGAGCCATAACTCGCGCGCCTCAATCGGGATGATTGCACCATTATCGACGACCGAGCATTCGTTTACAGCAGCCTTTGCTGCGCGGCGTAATCCTTCGGCATTGGCTGGCGTCTTCGCTTGCTTGGCAATTGCTTCGTAACTCGCCAAATAACGCTCGGAATTCGTGTTGACCGGAATGCAGAGGCCGTACAGCTCCGCCAGCTCTCGCTGCGAGGCTGCATCGCCCTTTGCGGCGCGATCCTTGAGCGAAATGAATTTCTCCAACGCCTTGTTGGAGTCGAAGGCCGGAGCCAGGATTTGATCTTGATTGACGACAGCGCGTTCCGATCGGGCGCCGTTACCCCGTCCTCCGCTGGGGAGAGGTTCAGAGGACTGCTTAGGCACTGTGAGTGACGGGCTCGCAAAGTGCTGATTCGCCAAGTACACCCCGATGGCGACAACAACGCCGCCAACAACTGAGATCAACAACGTTCTTGCCTTCATGGTTTTGGCCGTTTATCCAGGTGGTCTACGTCAAGCGCATCACATCGTTGGGATTGCGCGTCGCCACAATTGTCGATTGTGACCACGGCAGATAGGATCGGCCACTAGATGAAGGCCCCGGTGCCGCGTCAGATTTCTCTGACCAATATCAGGGTGGACAGTGGCTGACCTGTCGGCATTCAGCCCCTCCCCAGCCCCAGCTGGTGGCGGCGAGACCGGAAATCGACTAGTTGCACCCTGACCCATTACATGCCTTGGACCGTAAAAAAGAAACGGCCCCTTGCGGGGCCGTTGCTTTAGACGATCAGATCGCGATCAACAGCGATCAGAACTTCTGGGTGTACTGCATGAACAGGTAGCGGTCGTAATCCAGCATCGGATCGATCGACGACGAGCTGTTGTTGGTCAGCGAGTTGGTGATCGGCGGCTGCTTGTTCCAGACGTTGCGAGCACCCAGGGTGACCGAGCCGTTCCAAGGCGCTGCCCAGCTGACCGAGACGTCCTGGTAGCTGATCGAGCCCTTCTTGTTGGCGCCTACGCCGCCGCCCCAGCCGGCATTGGCGGTCTGGTAGTTCGGTTCGTTGCACTCGTCGGCGTTATAGCAGAAGTCGCGGTAGCCGCCGTAATAGCGAAGGTTCCAGTTGGCCGACAGATCGCCCTTGGCCCAGTTGACGCCCAGTGTGGCGCGCACGCGTGGGTAGTTCCAGTAACCTGCGTAGTCGTCCCACGGGGAGTTGTCGTCGCTCTGACTGCGGAACGCAACCAGATAGTTGCTGTCCAGGCGAAGCGCGAACTGACCAGCCGCGAATTCCGGCAGGCGGTAGTTCATGACGAAGTTGTAGCCTTCGGTTTCCAGCGCACCCAGGTTGGTGTTGCCGCGGCTCAGGGTCACGACCTGACCGCTGCTCGCGTCACGGGTGTAGTTGCAGAACGAGGTCACGCCGTTGTAGCACTGGTTCAACACATAGGTCGCACTGACCGCGGTGATGACATTGGAGATGCTGATCTTGTACCAGTCCAGCGAGAAGTCCAGGCCCTGGATCCAGCGTGGGCTGAACACCAGGCCGACAGTGCGGGTCTTGCTGTATTCCGGTTGCAGATTGGCGTTGCCGACGCCGGCCTGGAACGGTGAGTTGCCCTGGACTTCGCGCGCGGTCACCGGCACGCCGGCGTTGTCGGTCTGGCGGAAGGTCGGTGCGAGGCCTTCGCTGGCGCAACGGGCCGCTACGGCCGGGGTGGACAGCAGGCCGAAGCGCGCATCGCACGGATCGGTCATGGGGTCGAAGGACTGCGAGCCGCCGCCGAAGGTGTCGTCCAGGGTCGGGGCGCGGAAGCCCTTGCCGTAGGTGGCACGGACCAACAGGTCCTCAACCGGCTTCCAGGTCAGGCTGAATTTGCTGTTGGTGGTGTCGCCGAACCGATCGTAGTCGGAATAGCGGCTGGCGACATCGAACGACAGTTGCTTGGCGAACGGCAGATCCTTCAGCAATGGGATCATCAGCTCCAGATAGACTTCGTCGGTCTTGTACTTGCCCGTCGTCGCGCCAGCGGCCAGGTCGGTGGTGTAACCGGCGCTGGACAGTTGGTCCGGGTAGTCGTAGCCGGAGACTTCACGGTGCTCGACACCGGCCGCAAAGGCGAATTCGCCCGCGTCGCCCGGCATGTCGAACAGGCCGCCGGTGATGTTGGCGAAGTACTGCTTGCTCACGCTCTGCTGGGTGGCCTGGCTGAGGGTGTTGACGTACTTCAGCGCGTCGGCGGTGGAGGCCGACGGACCGCCCAGGATGTTGAACGGCGTGCACTGACCAGCCGACAGGCTGGTGCCCAGCGGGATCGGATTGGCGGCAGTGCCGCACTGGACGACGCCCTGGCTGTTCAGGAACGACGGCCCGAGCGCCTTCTCCAGCGCCAGCAAGTTGACATTGCCGGTGCTGATCTGCGTCACGTCGAACTTGTTGTAGTTGATGCCTGCGTCCCAGTTCCAGCCGTGCGTCCCGACTTCGAACGCGCCTTCCAACGCGGCGTCGAAGTGGTAGCTCTTCACGTTGTTCTGCGAAACGCGCGGGATCTCGATGATGCGGCGGAACCAGGAATTAATGTCTTCGCCGACCGGGTTGTAGTAACTCTGGCCGCTGATGGCCACGGGATACGTCGGCTGCGACGCGCCGTTCAGCGGATAGCCCGCGACCTGGCGCTCGGAGTTGCGCTCCGAGTACATGACCGTCGACTTGAAGGTGACGTAGTTGTTGATCTCGAAACTGCCGGCGGTGAAGACCGACTTGGTTTCGGTTTCCTGCGCCAGCATGACCTGCTGGGTTGCGTTGAAGCGGTCGTCGGTGCGTACGCCGACGTGATAATTGTTCAAGTCACGCGAGTCCGACCCGGTACCGGCACCGTTCCAGGTACCCGAGTGGTTCAGCACCCAGGTGTTGGGGGTCCAGGAGCCAGCGTCCGGGCCGACGACATTGCCATCATCGTCCAGGTAGTTGCCGGCGCCGGCGGTCCCGGCAGCGCGCGGATCATTGAAGCGGCCCCACGGACCGGTCGCGCTGAGCGCGTCCAGCGGGTGGTTCGGGCCGAATTGGGTCCGGGTCAGGACGCGATCCTTCGCCCACACCGGATCTTCCTTGGTGTAGTTGGCGCCGAAGATGATCGAGGAGCGCTCGCCACTGGCGCCGAGGGTGAAGGAATACGCTTCCTTCTGACCGTCGCCGCGGCTGTTCTGGCCGATCAGGGCCGAGACTTCGGCGCCATCGAAGTTCTTGCGCAGGATGATGTTCACCACGCCGGCGATGGCGTCGGAGCCGTAGATCGCCGAGGCGCCGTCCTTCAGCACTTCGATGCGGTCGATCAAGGCGGCCGGGATGGTCGACATGTCGGTGTAGCCGGCCAGGCTCGAGGTCCAGCGCTTGCCGTTGACCAGGACCAGGGTGCGCTGTTCGCCCAGGTTGTACAGGTTGACGTACTGGCCGCCCTGTTCCGGGTTGGAGTTCAGCACGGCAGCCTTGCTGTAGGTCTGGGTGCCGGAAACGGTCAGGTTCTGCAGCACGTCGCCGACGCTGACCAGGCCTGATTTCTTGATTTCCTCGGAGGACACCGTGAAGACCGGCTGAGCGGTTTCGACGTCGACCGAGCGGATACGCGAGCCAGTGACTTCGATGCGATCCAGATTGGTCGCGCCGGTGCCGGCGTCCTGTGCCGAGGCGGTGTTGATGCCGACGCCCGCGCCCGCGACCAGCGCGAGCACAACGGCGTCGCGCAGTTTGTTGGTCTTACAATTCATTAGCTCTCTCTCCGAATGAGATCTGGGGTTGACCCATGGTGTGTTGTGCCTGCCGGTGGAGTCGAAAGAGCGACGCCAATTCCTTCAGGGTGACCCGATGGTATCTCGCCTTGCCGAAGAATTAAAGTAGCGTTAACAAGTTGATGGAATTGGGTGAATATCGAAGGCGGGGACACCGGCCATTCATCACAAAAAAAGCGCCCGTGGGCGCTTTTTGGCAGAACATTGCGACGCTGGAGGGACTTACAAATCCTGTTCGTAGCGCACGTAGGGAATGGTGCCTTCCTCGGTGCTGATGTTGTTCGGGGCGAACGGATTCTTGCCGCGGGTGACCACGTTCTCGGCGCCGACGGTCAGCTGGCCGCTCCACGGGGTGCGCCAGGTCAGGCCCACGCCGAGACCGGACCACTTGCCGGGCTGGCCCGGCGCGTCGACCACGCGGCCGATCACGTTGGCGCTGAAGGAGCCGTAGCCGCCGCCGATGCTCAGGCTCTTGCTGTCCCACTGGTCGACCAGCGCCTGCGAGGCGTCGGCGATCGGGACAAGGCGCGCGCGCGCATAGGTGCCGCCGATCGAGACGAAGCCTTCGCGGCCGATGTTCTGCTGCGCGAACACGGTCAGGTCGTTCTGCTCCATGCGCAGCGATGGGGTCTTGTTGGGTCCTGCCAGCCATGCCGGCATGTTTTCGCGGCCGGTCCCCGCCGACAGCGACAGGCGCCCGCCGGGACGGTTGAAGGTGGTGGTCGCGGCGACATGGTGGCCGACATCGCCGTCGTCGTCGCCCAGGCTGGCAAGCATGCAATGGCTGGCCAGCCCGCTGATGCTGCTGCCGCTGGCGCTGTTGCACAGCAGGCCGAGCGAGTCGCCGGAGGACAGGCCGAAGGCGGCGTCGAGCGAATTGCGGCCGAAGTGCCAGCGTGCGCCGACCGCCTGTTCGCCGGTCGGTTCCAGGTACAGCAAGGCCTCGACCTTGCCGCTGCCCTTGTTCCACACCGGCAGCACGGTACGGTCGTGGTTGCCGGCGGGCTTGCTCTGCGCGTGCGCGCCCGTGCTCGCCGCAAGGGCGATCAGCAGGGCAAGTGGTAGGCGCAGTAAAGCTCGCATCGACAGTGTGTGACTCTCAGGCAGGAACTAAAGTTCCCGCCGGGCAGGGGCGATGATGCTAGAGGATTTATGTTTCTTTAACAAGTCGGACTCCCCGTCCTAAAGCTGGTTGCCGACTATTGCAAGCGCTCGGGAGGTGTCGGTTCAGCCGGTGTTACAGCGAACAATACGCTGAATTCCGTCAAGGGGAAGTCATAGCGGCGGCCGCAGAACTCGCACCGTATCTCAACTTGGCCGGTTGTCTCGGCGGCCGCGCGCGCTTCTTCCTCGCCCAGCGAGCGCAGCATGGCCGCCACCCGCTCGCGCGAGCAGGAGCAGCCGAAGCGCAACGGCCTGGTGCCCAGCAGTTCCGGCGCTTCCTCGTGGAACAGCCGGTGCAGCAGGGTCGCCGCCGGCAGCGCCAGCAATTCGGCTTCGCTCACGGTCTCGAACAAGGCCCCGGCGCGGTTCCAGCCGTCCTCGTCGCCGCTGTCGCCGGGCAGCTTCTGCAACAGCAGGCCGGCCGCCTGGTGGCCGTCGGCGGCCAGGATCAGGCGCGTGGGCAGCTGTTCGGACTGGCGGAAATAGTCTTCGAAGGCCTCGCCCAGTTCGGCTGCCGACAGCGCCACCAGGCTCTGGTAGCGCTGCGGTTCGCGCGGATCCAGGCCCGGGTTCTCGATGGTGATCGCCAGCAGCGCGCCGGTGCCGAGCGCGCGCAGGTCGCGCGGCGCGTCGCTGCCTTCGGTCAGCTGGACGATGCCGCGCAGGGTGCCGGCCGCGGTGCATTCGGCGAACAGGGTGCGCAGCGCGCCCTGGCTGCGCAACTGCACCGACAGGCGTCCGTCGACCTTGGTGTGGCCGGTGAACAGCGCTGCGGCCACGCAGGCCTCGCCGAGCAATTCGGTGGCCGCGGCGGGATAGCTGGCCGGCGCGAGGATCTCGCGCCAGGCCGATTGCAGGCGCACGTGCACGCCGCGCACGCCGGCGCCGGGCAGCAGGAAGCGGGTCAGGTGATCGTGATCGGAAGAATGCATCGCGGCCTCGCTGCGCATGGGAAGATGGCGACCGCAGGATAGTGGGTCATCACGGTGGACAAAGTCGAAGAACGCATAGCAATGGGGGCGACGCGGGGCGTTGCAAGTGGCGCGGCCGTGCCGCGGCCGCGGCGCAGGCGCTGGCTGCGCTGGCTGCTGGCGGCGCCGCTGTTGTTCGCGCTGGCGAGCATCTCGCAGGTGATCATGCTGCGCTTCGTCGATCCGCCGTTCTCGGCGATGATGCTGGAGCGCCAGCTCGGCGCCTGGGGCGAGGGCGACTGGTCGTTCCGCGTCGCCTACGACTGGCGCGACAGCGCGCAGATCGCGGCGAGCCTGCCGATTTCGCTGGTGGCGGCCGAGGATCAGCGCTTTCCCAGCCATCACGGTTTCGACCTGGAGGCGATCGAGAAGGCGCGCGACCACAATGCGCGCGGCGGACGCCTGCGCGGCGCCAGCACGATCAGCCAGCAGGTGGCCAAGAACCTGTTCCTGTGGCAGGGCCGCAGCTGGCTGCGCAAGGGGCTGGAGGCCTGGTACACGGTGCTGATCGAGGCGCTGTGGTCGAAGCAGCGGATCCTGGAGGTGTATGCCAACGTCGCCGAGTTCGGCGATGGGGTCTACGGCGCGCAGGCGGCGGCGCGCAGTTTCTGGAGCAAGGATGCGGCGCAGCTGAGTCTGGCGCAGAGCGCGCTGCTGGCGGCGGTGCTGCCGGCGCCGCAGCGCTACGCCGCCACGCGCCCGGGGCCGTACGTGCAACGCCGCGCCAACTGGATCCAGCGGCAGGCGCGGCAGTTGGGCGGGCCGGCGTATCTGCAGGCGCCTTAGGAACATTTGCGCTACGGCGCGTGCGACGTTCGCCGCGATGAGGCGGTTTTGTAGCGCAGGCGCTGCGTTTTAGCCCCTCTCCCATCGGCAGAGGGGGGGCGGTGAGGGTCCGGCGCGAAGCGTCTGGCGGATTTGGGTATGCGAGGCTTCGCCCGTCCCCTCATCCGGCGCTGTGCGCCACCTGTCCTGGTCTAATTCTCGTGGACACCTCGATAGGGGATGATCATCCCCAGCGAGGACTTTGAACGACATGACGCCCCGTATCCGTAGAAATTTCGATACCGCCTTCAAGCTGCAGGTGGTGCAAATGATCCGCGACCAAGGCCTGAGCGTGGGTCAGGTGTGCCGCGACCTGGACTTGGTCGATAGCGCCGTGCGTCGCTGGCTGGCCCAATACGAGGCCGAGCATGCCGGCCAGCCTGGGCAAGGTCGGCCCCTGACCCCCGAGCAGCAACGCATCCGTGAGTTGGAACGGGAGAACCAGCGACTGCGTGAGGACAACAGCTTGTTAAAAAAAGCATCGGCCTTCTTCGCCCGGGAACTGAAATGATCCAGCAGATGATCGATCAGTGGCAGGAGAAGGCCGCAACCGCCCGGCTGTGCCAGCTGCTGGGCGTGAGCCGCTCGGGGCTGTATGCGGCCCGTCGGCGGCGCTCAGCACCGAGGGCGTGCACGCTCGCTGCGCCATTGCAGACGGCGTTCCAGGCCAGCGGCGGCAACTATGGCAGCCGCCGGCTGAGCGCGAGCCTGAAGGCCCAGGGTCTGCCCGCCAGTCGCCATCGAGTCCGCCGCCTGATGAAGCAGCAGGGACTGAAGGCGCGCTGGAGGCGCAAGTTCGTCCATACCACCGACAGCCGACACGAGATGCCGGTGGCGGACAACCATCTGGATCGGCGCTTCAACCCGGACGCCCTCGACCAGGCCTGGGTGGCCGATATCACCTACATCCGCACCGAGCGCGGCTGGCTGTACCTGGCCGCGGTGCTGGACCTGTACTCGCGCAAGGTGGTGGGCTGGGCAATGGCACCGACCATGCCGGCCGAGCTGGTCTGTACCGCCTTGCAGATGGCCATTGCCCTGCGCCAGCCCAAGCCGGGGCTGATCGTGCATAGCGACCGCGGCAGCCAGTACGCCAGCCAGGCCCACCGCGACCTGCTGACCAAGCACAAGCTGGTGGCCAGCATGAGCCGCAAGGGCAACTGCTGGGACAACGCGGTAATGGAGCGGTTCTTCCTGAGCCTGAAAATGGAGCGCGTCTGGCAGCGTCGCTACACCAACCCCAACGAGGCCATCGCCGATATCACCCACTACATCGTCGGCTTCTACAACACCCACCGCCTGCACTCCACCCTCGGCTATCGATCTCCAGCCGACTACGAGAAAGCCACTACCTGAAACCCCCTATCCACGTGTCCACCAAAACTTGACCACAACAGCTTCGCCCGTCCCCTCATCCGGCGCTGCGTGCCACCGTCCCCCAAAAAGGCGGCCATGGTCCCGAGGGGAGAAGGAACAGCCGTTGCCGGTGGGAAAAGGGAGCGACTCCGGATTCTGGTCAGGTGGCGCGCTGCCGCTGGTGAACGCGCAGGCCGCTCCGTACCATCGGCACATGGAACCCGAGCGCCTGACCGTCGTCGTCACTGCCTTCAACGAGGCGCAGACCCTGCCGTTGCTGCAGCCGCGCATCCTCGCCGCGCTCGATGGCGTGGATGGCCTGGAGGGGCGGGTGCTGTACGTGGACGACGGCAGCCGCGACGCGACCTGGGAGGTGATCCTGGCGCTGGCCGCGGCCGATCCGCGGGTCGGCGCGCTGCGCCTGTCGCGCAATTTCGGCAAGGAGCTGGCGCTGACCGCGGGCCTGGATTTCGTCGAGCACGGCGCTGCGATGCTGCTGGACGCCGACGGCCAGGATCCGCCGGAGCTGATCGCGCAGTTCGTCGCGCAGTGGCGCGCCGGCTACGACGATATCTACGGCACCCGCATCGCGCGCGAGGGCGAGAGTTGGCTCAAGCGCGGCACCGCGTCGCTGTTCTACCGCGTGATCGGGCGCCTGTCGAAGACCCCGATCCCGGCCGATACCGGCGATTTCCGCCTGTTGTCGCCGCGCGCGCTGGCGGCGCTGGCGCAGTTGCGCGAACGCCATCGCTTCATGAAGGGGCTGTTCGGCTGGGTCGGTTTCCGCCAGCTGGCGTTGCCGTACCGGCGTGCGCCGCGCCTGGCCGGGCGCAGCAAGTACGGCCTGTGGCGGCTGTGGAACTTCGCGCTGGAAGGCATCACCGGTTTCTCCACGGCGCCGCTGCGGGTGGCGACCTATCTGGGACTGGCGACCGCGCTCGGCGCCTTTCTGTTCGGCACCTGGATCGTGGTCAAGGCGGCGCTATGGGGCGATCCGGTCGCCGGCTGGCCGACGATGATGGCGGTGATCCTGTTCCTGGGCGGCACGCAGCTGATCGCGCTGGGCCTGATCGGCGAATACCTGGGCCGGTTGTACGAGGAATCCAAGCAGCGGCCGCTGTATCTGGTCGACACCTGGCGTGCGCCGGGCGGAGGAGTATGCTCGGCCGTGCGATCCAGCGAACCGGGAGGCAGCGATGCGTACGGTACGACAGTTGTTGGGCGACAAGGGCGGTGAGATCCATGCAGTGGCGCCGGATGCGGCGGTGGTCGATGCGCTGCGGCTGATGGCCGACAAGGGCATCGGCGCGGTCCTGGTGATGCAGGACGGGGGCCTGGCCGGGATCCTGTCCGAGCGCGACTACGCGCGCAAGGTGGTACTGCAGGACCGCTCTTCGGCGACCACGCCGGTGCGCGACATCATGAGCGCGAAGGTATACACGGTGGACCCGTCGCAGAGCGTGCAGCAATGCATGGAACTGATGACCGGCCAACGCATCCGCCATCTGCCGGTGGTACAGGCCGGCGCGGTGGTCGGGGTGATCTCGATCGGCGACCTGGTCAAGGCGGTGATCGAGGAGCAGCAGCGGGAACTGGATCAGTTGCAGCGCTATATCACTAGTTGACGGGACTCGGGACCCGGGACTCGGAAAAGCAAGAGTGCAACATGGGCTTTTGATTTTCCGAGTCCCGTGTCCCGAGTTCCGAGTCCCGGCTACTTAGAGTGATGGCCAACGCAATCGACGTCCTTGCCTGGCCCCGTCTCGAAGGTCGCCAGCAGGGCCGCCGGCGGGGCGATGGCGCCCAGCGCCAGGGCGACGGCGCCGCGCATGCCCAGGGCCTTGAAGTCGGGGCGGAAGGTCGGGTCCTTGAAGGTGCCGGCGACGCGCAACGGCGAGCGCAACGACAAAATGCTGTGGTCCTTCGGGCGCGCCTTCAGCAGCAGGTCCAGTTTTTCGTCGCCCAGGTCGATGTTGCCGCTGCCGACGAGCAGCGTGTCGGTGGTGTCGAAGGCCAGCGCGCGCGCGTCCATCACCCCGTCCCTGACCGCGAAATCGCCGAACGCGCAGCGCACCGGAATCTGCCGGTCCTTGGTGACCAGGAACTTCAGCGATTCGGCGATGTCCAGCCCGGCCAGTTCCATGACCAGGTTGCTGACATGGCCTTTGCCCATGCCGATGGCGACGCTGCCGTCGGCGCTGCCGAGCATCTGCGCGATCGAGTTGCCGGTGCCGGCCAGTGCGATCTCGCCGCCGATCGCGCCGGAGGCTTCCTTGGCCAGTTGCCCGTCCGGGAACAGCTTGCCCAGCTGCATGCCGCGCACCGAGATCTGCGCGCGGGTGGCGATGGTGGATTTGCGTGCATCCATGCGGATGTCCGAGCGGATGTTGCCGCCGGCCACGCCGAAGTCGAGCGGCTGCAGCAGCAGCACGCCGTCGTTGAGCTTCAGGTGCGCGTCCATGGCGTCCAGCGGCAGTGTCTGCGCGTTGATCCGCTGCGCCTTCCAGCGGACGTCGGCGTCCATCGCGCGCAACTTGCCGAGGTCGTACGGCGTGGACGGCAGCAGCTTGGCGCTGGCCGCGAGTTTGGCCGCCTGCGCTTTCTGTTCGTCGTTGGCGGTCTCGCCGGCGCCGGTGCGCGGCGGCGCGCCGACGAAGCCGCCCAGGTCGTCGAAGTCCAGGCGCCGCGAACGCAGGTCGGCGTGCAGGAACGGGCGCTGTCCGGCGCTGTCGATCTGCACGGTGCCGGCCAGGTCGCTGTCGCCGGCGCGGCCGTTGAAGTCCTCGTAGCGCCAGATTTCGCCATTGCGCTTGAGCCGGCCGTCCAGTTGATAGGGCGGGGTGGAGGGCATGGCGATGCCGAGCAGCGGATACAGGTGCTGCATGTCGGTGCCGACCAGGCTCAGCTGCAGGTCGAACACGCGCAGCTGGAACGGATTGGTCAGGGTGCCGCGCATATGCGCGCGGGTGCTGCCGGCGCTGCCGCGCAGGTCGATCTTGAACGGGTGGTCGCTTTCGCTCAGTTCCAGCGGCGAAGCGGTGCTGCCCTTGAGCGTGAACGGGTTGCCGCGCCAGCGGCCATCGCCGGCGACCGCGATCGGCGGCGCCGCGTCGCCGCGGCGCCGCTGCGAGGTCAGGCTGTCGACGCTGACGTCGATGTCGGTGCGGCCGGGCACGTCCTGGAAGCGCAGCCGTCCCTGTTGCACCAGCATGCGGCCCAGGACCACCTGGGTGCCGCCATCGCTGCTGCCGAAGTTCCAGTTGCCGGGTTGCCCGTTCGGCCCGGTTTCGAGCAGCAGGTTCGGCTGGGTCAGGCGGATCTCGGGAATGCGCAGTTTGCCGCGCAGCAGCGGCCATAACGCGAGGTCGATCTCGGCACGTTGCGCGCTGGCCATCTGCGGCTGTTTCGACCAGTCTGCGTTGGCCAGGCGCAGGCGCTCGCCGCGGACGGTGATGGTGCTGCCGAGGTCGACGTCGAGGTTGCCGTCGATATGGAATGCGCGGCCGGTCTTGGCCTGCACGGCGCGTTCCACCAGACCCTTGAACCAGTTCCAGTCGAACACCAGGATGACGATCAGCAGCGCCAGTACCAGCGCGCCGAGCACGAACGGCCAGCGCCGCAGGCGGCCATCGTTGCGGCGCCAGGGCCAGGAGCGGCGTCGGCCACGTGGTGCAGAAGTGGGTTCGCGATCCATCCGACCATAGTAGGCGGTGCGCGTGCACGGGGTGCGAAAGGCGCGCGTCGCGCCAGGCGCGCTAGAGCACTTGCGTGGTCACCGCAACGAAATGGCAGACGCTGCCGGCGAGCACGAACAGGTGCCAGATCGCATGGAAGTAGCGCACCGTGTCGCGTTGATAGAAGTAGGTGCCCAGCGTGTAGAACAGGCCGCCGGCCAGCAGCCAGCACAGGGTGGGGACATCGACCGAATGCAGCAGCGGCTCGATCGCGACCACGATCAGCCAGCCCATGGCCAGGTAGAGGATGGTGGACAGCAGCCGGAAGCGGCCGGTGCAGAACAGCTTGAACACCACTCCGGCCAGGGCGATGCTCCAGATCGCCGCGAACAGGCACCAGCCCCAGGGGCCGCGCAGGCTGATCAGGGTGAACGGGGTATAGGTGCCGGCGATCAGCACGTAGATCGCACAGTGGTCCAGCACCTGCAGCCGCGCCTTGGCGCCGGGATGCGGGATGGCGTGGTACAGCGTGGAGGCGGTGTACAGCAGCAGCAAGGCGACCCCGAACACGATGGCACCGGCCAGTTGCCAGCCGTCGCCGTAGATCGCGGCGAGGGTGATGAGGACCGAGCTGCCGGCCAGTGCGGCGACTGCGCCCAGGCCGTGGGTCAGCGCGCTGGCCAGTTCGTCGCGCCAGTCCGTAGAAGGCGGCGCGTCGGCATGCATGCGCGAGGGCCGTGGGTCTGCTTCCATGGCGCGAAAAGGTACATCAGTTGCGAGCGATTCGCATCCGTTGCGGCCCAGCACGTGGCGCGCGGTTCACGCCCGCGCGCTGGCCGCTGAAGAATGGCGCCTCAGTCCAGCGCGACGCTGTGCGCGTGCTCGCGGGTCGCGGCGAAGCGCACGTCCGGCGCGCGTTCCTGCGCCAGCTGCAGGTTGACCCGGGTCGGCGCCAGATAGACCAGTTCGCCGGCGCCGTCGATGCCGAGGTTCATTGCGTTCTTCTCGCGGAATTCCTCCAGCGTTTTCGGATTGTCGCAATGCACCCAGCGCGCGGTGACCACGCCGACCGGCTCGAAGCTGGCGTCCACGCCGTATTCGTCCTTGAGCCGGTAGGCGACTACTTCAAACTGCAGCACGCCGACCGCGCCGAGGATCAGGTCGTTGCTCATCAGCGGGCGGAAGAACTGGGTGGCGCCTTCCTCGGACAGCTGCGCCAGGCCCTTCTGCAACTGCTTGAGCTTGAGCGGGTCGCGCAGCCGCGCGCGGCGGAACAGTTCCGGGGCGAAGTTGGGGATGCCGGTGAACGCCAGCGCCTCGCCCTCGGTGAAGGTGTCGCCGATGGAGATGGTGCCGTGGTTGTGGATGCCGATGACGTCGCCGGGGTAGGCCTCGGCGGCGATCTCGCGGTCGCTGGCCATGAAGGTCAGCGCGTTGGCCAGTTTGGTGTCCTTGCCGGTGCGCACGTGCAGGGTCTTCATGCCGGCGCTGAAGCGGCCCGAGCAGATGCGCATGAACGCGACCCGGTCGCGGTGCTGCGGGTCCATGTTGGCCTGGATCTTGAACACGAAGCCGGTCAGCTTCTCTTCGGTCGCCTGTACCTCGCGGCCGGTGGTGGCGTGCGGCTGCGGCGGCGGCGCGTGTTCGGCGAAGAAGTCCAGCAGCGGCTGCACGCCGAAGTTGTTGACGCCGGAGCCGAAGAACACCGGGGTCTGCTTGCCGGCGCGGTAGGCGGCAAGGTCGAACGGATGGCTGGCGCCCTGCACCAGCTCCAGTTCCTCGCGCAGTTCGGCCAGCATCTGCGCGCCGATGCGTTCGGCCAGGCCGGGCGCGTCCAGCGACGGGAAGATGGTCGAGTCCTGGCGGGTGAAGTTGCGGCCCTGTTCGTACAGGTGCACTTCGCCGCTGATCAGGTGCACCACGCCCTTCAGGCGCTGGCCCATGCCGATCGGCCAGGTCACCGGCGCGCACTGGATGCCGAGCACGGTCTCCACTTCGTCCAGCAGGTCGATCGGGTCCTTGCCCTCGCGGTCGAGCTTGTTGATGAAGGTCATGATCGGCGTGTCGCGCAGCCGGCACACTTCCATCAGCTTGATGGTGCGTTCTTCCACGCCCTTGGCCACGTCGATCACCATCAGCGCCGAGTCCACCGCGGTGAGCACGCGGTAGGTGTCCTCGCCGAAGTCGGCGTGGCCGGGGGTGTCGAGCAGGTTGATGATCTTGCCTTCGTACGGGAACTGCATTACCGACGAAGTCACCGAGATGCCGCGCTCCTTTTCCAGCGCCATCCAGTCGGAGGTCGCGTGGCGCGCGGCCTTGCGGCCCTTGACCGAGCCGGCCATCTGGATCGCGCCGCCGAACAGCAGCAGCTTTTCGGTCAGCGTGGTCTTGCCGGCGTCGGGGTGGGAAATGATGGCGAAGGTGCGGCGGCGCGCAGCTTCCTGGGCAACATCGGACATGGCAACGGCGCCCACTGGGCGATCACGGCTACAGGGAAGAGCGCGATTATAGCGCCGCGCCGCCTGGCACGGGTTGCGTGGCGTCCGTGGCGTCCTCGCTGCGCGGCAGCCTGAGTTCGCCCAGCGCGCCGGCCATGCGGAACGGGATCGCGTCCAGGCGCATGCCGCGGTTGACTTGCACCGCGAAGTGCAGGTGCGGCGCGCTGCTCAGGCCAGTGTTGCCGGACAGCGCCAGGCGTTGTCCGGCGGCGATGCGCTGGCCCGCACGCACCGCCACGCCCTGCGGCGCCAGGTGCGCGTACAGCGCCATGCTGCCGTCGGCATGCAGGATGCGCACGAAGTTGGCGCGGCCGCCGAAGCGTTCGCGGTCCAGCCCGGCCGCGGCGAAGCCCGCTTGCACCTGCATCACCGTGCCGGCGCGCGCGGCCAGCACCGGGGTGCCTTCGGCCAGGGCGAAATCCAACGCGTAATAGTTCTGCGCGTCGCGGTGGCTGAAACGGCTGCCCACGCCCTGGTCCACGCGCACCGGGGCGGCGTCGAACGGCAGCCGGTACAGCGCGTCCTGCGGCTTGGCGGCCGGGTCGCCGGGCACGGCCTCCAGGACCAGCTCGAATGGGCTGGGATAGCGCGGGTCGCCGGGATACAGCCGCGATAGCAGCGCGCTGCCGCGGGCGGGCAGCAGCGCGCGTAGCGGCAGTGCCGGAACCGCGGTGAGGTTGTCGGCGCGGCGGGAGCGCAGTTGCACCTGCACTGGCCCGTCCACGCGGTTGTCGGCCCAGGCCTGCTGGCGCGGGAGCTGGCCGTCCACGCGCAGCTGTGCCAGCGCCGCATCAGCTGCCGCCTGCTGCGGCTGCGGCTGCGGCCGCGGGGCGGGCGTCGCCGCGCGCTGCGGATTCGTGGCGTGGTCGCCGTAGTGGGCGACGCCGTCGGCGTCGCGCCACGCATACAGCGTGCCGGCCGCGCTGCACGCGGGCGCCAGCGCCGATCCGTACACGGCCAGCAGCAGCCAACGCGGCGCAGCGCGCAAGCGGATGGCGGCGGCGTCGCGGACGCTGGCGGGGGCCGGGCACTGGCCGGGCATCGGGGCTCCTGGCGCCGGCGTGGGGAGCGCCGTGGCGCTGCGCAGTATGCGGCAGCCCGCGATGTGGATTCTTATATCGCTCCATCCGAATAAAGAGATTTGACAGCGCCGAAAAACGCTGGCATCGTGGCGCCACCATCGAGACCGGCGGAGGGACAGGCCCTTTGATGCCGGGGCAGCCAGCGGACGCGCAAGCGACCGTGTAGGTGCCAAATCCTGCGGGGACCACCGCGTCCGCCGAAAGATGGTTCGATTCGTGCCTTCCGCACGTCGAACGCGAGCTCCGCGAAGCTCGATGGCCGTTCCTCACCGGATACCGCCATGAGCTTCGTGAATACGCCAAATCGCCCCCTTGACGCGCATCCAGCGCTGGACCGCTACGCCGCCGACGTCGCGCCGGCTGCCGATGGGGTGATCGCGATGCGTGGCGAAGTCGCGGTGGCGTTGCCGCTGCGCCACGCCGGCGTGCACCTGCTGCGCCTGCGCTACGAACTGAGCGGCCCGGCCGATGCGCCTGTGGTGTTCGTGGCCGGCGGTATTTCCGCGCACCGCCATCTGGCCGCCAACGCGAGCTTCCCCGAGAAAGGCTGGGCCGAAGGCCTGGTCGGGCCGGGGCGGACGCTGGATCCTGGCCAGCGGCGCCTGCTCGGGTTCGACTTCGTCGGTGCCGATGGCAGCCTGGACGTGCCGATCGACAGCGCCGACCAGGCCGATGCGATCGCCGCGCTGCTGGATGCGCTGGGCATCGCCCAACTGCATGGCTTCGTCGGCTATTCCTACGGCGCGCTGGTCGGCCTGCAGCTGGCGGTGCGGCATCCGCAGCGCTTGCTGAAGCTGGTCGCGGTCAGCGGCGCACACCGCGCGCATCCGTATGCCGCGGCGTGGCGCGCGCTGCAGCGCCGCGCGGTGGCGCTGGGCCAGTTGCAGTGCGCCGAGAGCCACGGGCTGTCGCTGGCGCGGCAGTTCGCGATGCTCAGCTACCGTACCCCGGAAGAGTTCGGCGAGCGCTTCGCCGCGCCGCCGGAAGTGATCAACGGCCGCGTCCGCGTCGCCGCCGAAGACTATCTGGATGCCGCCGGCGCGCAGTACGTGGCGCGCACCCAGGTCAACGCCTACCTGCGCCTGTCCGAATCCATCGACCTGCACCGCATCGATCCGGCCGCCGTCGCCGTGCCCACCGTGGTGGTCGCGGTGGAAGGCGACCGCCTGGTGCCGCTGGCCGACCTGGTCACCCTGGTCGAAGGGCTAGGCCCGCGCGGCAGCCTGCGCGTGCTGCGTTCGCCGTACGGCCACGACGCCTTCCTGAAAGAAACCGACCGCATCGACGCGATCCTCGCCACCGCCCTTCGCCCCACCGGAGCTACCGCATGAGCACTGCCCACGACAACGATCTGCCCTGTAGCGCCGCCACCGCCGCGGTGCGCGCCGGCATCGACCGCGACACCGCCTACGGCGCGGTGACCCCGCCGATCGTGCTGTCGTCGAACTTCAGCTTCGACGGCTTCGGCAACAAGCGCCAGTACGACTACACCCGCAGCGGCAATCCGACCCGCGACCTGCTCGGCGAAGCGCTGGCGGAGCTGGAAGGCGGCGCCGGCGGCGTGATCACCGCCACCGGCATGGGTGCGATCAACCTGGTGCTGAACGCGCTGCTGCAGCCGGGCGACAAGCTGGTGGTGCCGCACGATGCGTACGGCGGCAGCTGGCGCCTGTTCAACGCGCTGGCCAAGAAGGGCCATTTCGAACTGATCACCGCCGACCTGACCGACCCGCGCTCGCTGGCCGAGGCGCTGGCGCAGTCGCCGCAGCTGGTGCTGATCGAGACCCCGTCCAATCCGCTGCTGCGCATCACCGACCTGCGTTTCGTCATCGATGCCGCGCACAAGGCCGGCGCGCTGGCGGTGGTCGACAACACCTTCCTGTCGCCGGCGCTGCAAAAGCCCATTGCGTTCGGCGCCGACCTGGTGATCCATTCCACCACCAAGTACGTCAACGGCCACAGCGATGTGGTCGGCGGCGCGGTGATCGCCGCCAACGCCGACCTGCACCAGCAGCTGGTGTGGTGGGCCAACGCACTGGGCCTGACCGGTTCGCCGTTCGATGCGTTCCTGACCCTGCGCGGCCTGCGCACGCTGGATGCGCGGCTGCGCGTGCACCAGGAGAATGCGCAGGCGGTGGTGGCGCTGCTCGACGGGCATGCCGCGGTCAACCAGGTCTATTACCCGGGCCTGGCCACGCATCCGGGGCATGCGGTGGCGGCGCGGCAGCAGACCGGTTTCGGCGCGATGATCAGCTTCGAGCTGGCCGGCGGCGAGGCGCAGGTGCGCGCCTTCGTCGATGGCCTGCGCTATTTCACCCTGGCCGAGTCGCTGGGCGGGGTGGAGAGCCTGATCGCGCATCCGGCGTCGATGACGCATGCGGCGATGACCGCCGAGGCCCGTGCCAACGCCGGCATCAGCGATGGCCTGCTGCGGCTGTCAGTGGGCATCGAGTCCAGCGAGGATTTGATCGCCGACCTGCAGGCCGGTCTGCTGCGTGCGCAGCAGGCAGGCGAGGCGGTGGCGCGCAAACGGGTGGACGCGTGAGCAGTAGCGTCGCCGATGCCATAGCGCCGGCGCCGGCGCGGGCCGCCGATGCCGCACTGCCGCGCCTCGGCCTGCTCGGCACCGGCACGGTCGGCCGCGCCTTCGTCGCGCGCTACCAGGTGCTGCAGCAGCGCCGCGCGGGCTTGCCGGCCTTCGCCTGGCTGGCCAATTCGCGGGTCCTGCAAGAGTGCCGGCAGGCGCCGGCGCAGGCGCTGGCCGTGGCCAATGCCGCCGCGCGCGGTGATGGCGGCAGCGCGCCGCAACCCGCCGACCTGCGCGGTGGCGACATCGTGGTCGATGCCACCGCCAGCGAGGCGGTGGCGCAGCGGCATGCCGAGTGGCTGGCGCGCGGGGTGCACGTGGTCACCGCGAACAAGCTCGGCCAGGGCGCGGCGTTGGCGCGCGCCGAACAGATCCACACCGCGCGGCATGCCGCCGGCGCGCACTACGGCGACAGCGCCACGGTCGGCGCGGGCCTGCCGTTGCTGAGCAGCCTGCGCGCGCTGGCCGCCGGCGGCGACCACATCCACGCGGTGGAAGGCGTGCTGTCCGGCTCGATGGCCTGGCTGCTGCACCGCTATGACGGCAGCCGCGCATTTTCCGAGTGCGTGCGCGAGGCGGCGGCGGCCGGCTACACCGAACCCGATCCGCGCGAGGACCTGTCCGGCGAGGACGTGCGCCGCAAGCTGCTGATCCTGGCGCGCGCGGCCGGGCTGTCGCTGCGTGCCGAGCAGGTGCAGGTCGATTCGCTGCTGCCGCCGGCGTTGGCTGCGGCGGCGGCGCAGGACGTGGATGCCGCACTTTCTGCGCTGGATGCGCCGCTGGCGGCGCGCCTGGCGCAGGCGCGTGCGAACGGCGCCTGCCTGCGTTTCGTCGGCCGCTTCGATGCGCATGGCGCGTCGGTGGGACTGCGCGAACTGCCGCTGGCGCATCCGCTGGCCAGCGGTGCCGGCACCGACAACCGCGTCGCCATCCACAGCGACCGCTACCTGCAGCAGCCGCTGCTGATCCAGGGTCCGGGTGCCGGTGCCGAGGTGACCGCGGCGGCCTTGCTCGACGACGTGCTGCGGATCGCGGTGCGCTGACGGTGCGCTGACGCTGCGGCCGCGCTACGGCGTGGTGCCGGGTGCGGCCAAGGCCTGCAACAGTGCGGCGTTGAAGCGCGGCGGCGCCTCGACCTGCGGCGCGTGGCCGAGGTCGGCGAATTCGACCAGTGTCGCACCGGGAATCGCCGCCGCGGCGCGCTTGCCCAGCGCTGGGTAGTCGCCCAGGGTCTTGGCCAGCGCCGGCGGCGCCAGGTCCTTGCCGATCGCGGTGCGGTCGCGCTGGCCGATGAACAGCGTGGTCGGCACGCGCAGCTGCGCGAACTGCTGCACCACCGGCTGGTTGAACACCATGTCCGAGGTCAGCGCCTGGTTCCAGGCCACGCGTTCGCGACCGGCGCCGGCGTACAGCCCGGCCTGCATCGTCACCCAGCGCTCGTACGCGGGTTTCCATTGCCCGCCGTAGTAGACGCTCTGTTGATACTGCTTGATCGAGGCGGCATCGGTCTTGAGTTCCTTCGCGTACCAGGCATCGACGCTGCGCCACGGTACCCCGGCGGCCTTCCAGTCCTCCAGCCCGATCGGATTCACCAGCAGCAGCTGGCTCACGTCCTGCGGATACTGCAGGGCGTAGTGCGCGGCGAGCATGCCGCCCATCGAGTGACCGACCAAGACCGCCCGGGTCACGCCGGCGTGCTGCAGCAGCGCATGGGTGTTGGCCGCCAGTTGCGCGAAGGAGAACTGGTAGGCCTGCGGCTTGCTCGATTTGCAGAAGCCGATCTGGTCCGGCGCGATCACCCGGTAGCCTGCGGCGGTGAGTGCCGCGATCGCCGATTCCCAGGTCGCCGCGCAGAAGTTCTTGCCGTGCAGCAGCACGACCGTGCGGCCGTTCGGCGTGCCGCTCGGGGCCACGTCCAGGTAGGCCATCTGCAACGGCTGGCGCTGCGAGGCAAAGTCGTAGCGCGCGAGCGGATACGGATAGTCGAAGCCTTCCAACTGCGCGCCGTAGCGCGGCGCGGGCGTGGCGGCGTGGCTTGGCGGCGCCAGCAGGAGCGCGGCGGCGAGCGCGGCGAGAAGCGGGAGTCGGCGCATGCGGGCTGGAAGACGTGCAGGGAGGCCACGACTCTAGCCGGGGGCATGCGCGCGCGGCGTCAACGCGGCTCAGCAGCGCGAATGCACCAGGCTCAGGCAGGCGTGGTGTTGCATGCGTTCGGCCGGTTCGTGCAGCGCGGCCAGCACCTGTTCGGCCTGCGTGCCGAGCACCGGCCGGTACGCGGCCCAGCCGTTGCGGCCCTTGGCCTTGGCCTGGTACAGCGCGCGGTCGGCCAGGACCAGCAACTGTTCCCAGCCCAGGCGGCTGTCGGGATCGTGCACGAACGGGAATTCGGCCAGGCCGATCGAGCAGGTGATCTGGCTCTGGCGACCGTGTTCGAGCGCGAAACTGTGCGCGGCGATCGCCCGGCACAGGCGCTCGGCGGCCACGGTCAGGTTCTCGCGCGGCGCCGAGCGCAGCACCAGCAGGAATTCCTCGCCGCCCCAGCGCACCACGTAATCGCTTTCGCGGGTCAGCCTGACCAGCAACTGCGCCATCTGCTGCAGCACCGCGTCGCCGGTATGGTGGCCGCCGCTGTCGTTGATCGACTTGAAATGGTCGATATCGATCAGCGCGAACAGCATGCCCGAGGACAGCATGTCCTGGTCGTTGGCGGCCATGCGCCGGTACAGCGCGATGTCGCTGGGGATGTGCAGCGACAGGTAGCGGCGATTGCGCAGCTGTGTCAGGTCGTCGGTGAAGCTGGCTTCCTGCAGGCGCTGGTTCGCCGCCTGCAGCGCCTCGGTGCGCTGGCGCACCTGCCGCTCCAGGGTTGCGCGCAGGCGCTGGTTGACCACCCGCGCCATGCCGATGCCGAGCAGCGCCAGGACCAGTGCGCCCAGCGCCAGCAGCAGCTTGTAGGACAGCGTTTCCTGGAAGCGCAGCCGGATTCGCAACGGCAGCCGTGCCGGCGCCTGCGCCCAGACCCCGGCGTTGTTGCTGCCGGTGACCTCGAACACGTAGTCGCCGCCGGGCAGGTTGGTATAGCTGGCCACGCGCTGGCGGATGTCGTCCAGGCTGCGCCACTGCGGGTCGTAGCCGACCAGGCGATAGCGCAGTTCCACGTTCTCCGGCGCCTGGAACGAGGCGGCGGTGAACTCGAAATCCAGGTCGCGCGCCTGCGCCGGCAATGGCGTGCCGCGCAGCGCCTGCGGCGCCATCCAGCGGCCCTGCGCGCGGATCCGCTCCACCACCGGCTGCGGCGCGACCGGGTTCTTGACGATGCCGGCGGTGTCCATGGTCACCACGCCGTCGCGGCTGGGCAGCCACAGCGTGCCGTTGTCGATGAAGCCCTTGCCGTTGCCGGCGCCATTGCAGCACAGGCCCTGCACGCCGCCGTGGCGCTGGCCGCGTTCGTTGAGCAGCAGTTCGGCCTGCAGCGGCGTGCCTGCCACCTCGAGGCGCTTGAGCAGGCTCGCCAGCGGCATCCGGTACACGCCGCGCAGGCCGGCCACCCACAGGCTGCCGTGGCCGTCGTCGGTGATGAAGAACGCCGCGTTCGCCGGCAGTCCGGCGTGTTCGTCGAACATGCTCCAACGCTTGCCGTCGAACACCCACAGCTGTTCCGACAGCGTGCCCACCACCCACTGTCCGCCGGGCAGTTCGTGCACGGCGGTGATGTCGGCGCCGGCCAGCGCCGAGCCGGCCGCGGCGAGCGGCAGCAGGCGCTCGCCGCGCAGTTCGTACAGGCCGGCCTGGGAGCCGATCAGCAGGCGCCCGGCGCGGGTCTCGTGGATCAGGCGGATGCGCGGGTCGCGCAGGCCCTCGCGCTCGCCGTAGCGCTGCAGGCGCGCGCCGTCGCTGCGGAACAGGCCGTCGCTGGTGGCGAACCACAGCCGTTGCGCGCGGTCGCGGACGATGCCGCTGACCTGCAGTTCGCGCAGCGGCGCCAGGTGCGCCGGCTCGGTGACGCGCCCGGCGCGGTACAGCAGCGCGCCGCGGCGGGTGCCGATCCACAGCTGGCCGGGTTCGGCGAGCAGGGTGTAGGGCACGTCGGCGGGCAGTTGCGCGCGGCGCAGCACCTGCTGGTAGCGGCCATTGCGCAGCCGCGCCAGGCCGTTGCCGGTGCCGACCCACAGCGAGCCGTCGGGATCGCGCGCCAGCGTCCACACCAGCGGGTCGGACAAGCCTTCGTCGCTGCTGTAGCGGCGCGTCCAGCCATTCCACAGGCGGGTCGCGCCATTCCAGCGGCTGCCCAGCCACAGGTTGCGCTCGCGATCTTCGAAGAACGTACTGGCGGCGTCCTGCTCGGGTTCGGCGTAGTGCTCGACGATGCCGCCGTCGCGCACGCGCAGCAGGTCGCCGGGCAGGCCCACCCACAGATTGCCGTCGCTGTCCTGGTACAGCGCCTCCACCGCGCGCCGGGTCAACGCCGGGTCGCCGGGCAGGCGCTGCCAGCGGCCGTCGCGGCGGAACAGCAGGCCGTCGCGGCTGCCGGCCCACAGCCGTCCCTGCGCGTCCAGCAACTGCCGCACCGGCGCGGCGTGCGCATCCGCGGGCAACGGCAGTGGTTCGCCGTCGCCATCGTTATCGTCATCGGCGAAGCGCAGCACCGCGCCGCGCGTGCCGACCCACAGTTCGCCGTTGCGCGGCAAAAGTGCGTAAGCGCCGTCGGCGATGCGATGGCGCAGGCGCAGGCTGTCGCCGGCCACGGCGTAGACGCCATCCTGCGCGGCGACCAGCACCGTGCCCCGCGCATCGACCGCGATCGCTTCGATGTTCAGCAGCGGCGCTTGCGGATCCTGCGGCAGCAGGTTGCTGAAGCGTCCGTCGCGGTAGCGCGCCAGCCCGCGGTAGGTGCCGATCCACAGGTCGCCGCAGGGATCCGCGTGCAGGGCCTTGATCAAGGTGCCGGGCAGGTTGGCCGGCGCCTTTTCGCCGAAGCTGGTCATGCGCACGCCGTCGAAGCGCGCCAGCCCGCCCATCGTGCCGATCCACAGATAGCCCTGCCGATCCTGCGCGAAGGCCTGCACGCTCAGCTGCGGCAGCCCTTGTTCCAGGCCCCAGCGCTGGCGTTCGTACTGGTTGAACTGCTTGTCCGGCTGCAGCGCGGCGGCGCTCGGCACCAGCGCGATCCACGCCCCGAAGAGCATGGCCAGCTTCAGCGCACGGGTGCACCAGGACGCGGGGTGGGGCTGCAAGGGGATTCCAGTGCCGGCTCGGCGGAGCGTCGAAACCGCTATCGGCGCAGGCGCGCCGATCTTTATCCGTACCGCAACAACGGCCTGCGCGGCGTCGGCGATCGCGACAGCCGCAAGGCCTGTCATCCAGGCAGGTCCCACCTGCGCGGCGCGGTGGCGCGGAGCCACTGCCGCGTCGCCGCGCGGGCGCTGCACGCGGCGCGGCTCTGCGCGCCGGCGTGGCCCGCGCATGCGCCGCAGCGGTGCGCTGCGCGCGGACAGGCAGGACGCGCGCGCGGCATCAGCTCAGCACTCGATCACGTTCACCGCGAGCCCGCCGCGGCTGGTTTCCTTGTACTTGTCCTGCATGTCGCGGCCGGTGTCGCGCATGGTCCGGATCACCTTGTCCAGCGACACCTTGTGCTTGCCGTCGCCGCGCATGGCCATGCGGCTGGCGTTGATCGCCTTCACCGCGCCCATCGCGTTGCGCTCGATGCACGGGATCTGCACCAGCCCGCCGATCGGGTCGCAGGTCAGGCCGAGGTTGTGCTCCATGCCGATCTCGGCGGCGTTCTCGATCTGCCCCGGCTTGCCGCCGAGCGCGGCGACCAGGCCGCCGGCGGCCATCGAGCAGGCTACCCCGACTTCGCCCTGGCAGCCGACTTCGGCGCCGGAGATGGAGGCGTTTTCCTTGTACAGGATGCCGATCGCTGCGGCGGTCAGCAGGAAATCGAAGATGCGTTGTTCGTCGCTGCCCGGGCAGAAACGGTCGAAGTAGTGCAGCACCGAGGGAATGATCCCGGCCGCGCCGTTGGTCGGTGCGGTGACCACGCGCCCGCCGGCGGCGTTCTCTTCGTTGACCGCCAGCGCGTACAGGTTGACCCAGTCCAGCGTGGTCAGCGGATCGCGCATCGCCGCTTCCGGCTTGGACGACAGTTCGCGGTACAGCGCCGGTGCGCGCCGCGACACGTTGAGGCCGCCGGGCAGGGTGCCTTCCTCGCGAATGCCGCGCGCCACGCACGCCTGCATCGCGTTCCACAGTTCGCGCAGGCCGGCGCGGATCTCGTCCTCGCTGCGCCAGCACTTCTCGTTCTCGAACATCAGCGCGGCGATGCTCAGGCCGCTGCGCGCGGCCTGCGCCAGCAGTTCGTCGCCGCTCTTGAACGGGTAGGGCAGCGGGGTTTCGTCGGCGACGATGCGGTCGTCGTCGGCGTCGTCCTGGTTGACCACGAAGCCGCCGCCCACCGAGTAGTAGTCGCGCGTGGCGATCACCTCATCGTCGGCGGCGTAGGCAGTGAAGCGCATGCCGTTGGTGTGGTACGGCAGCTTCTGGCGCTTGTTCAGCGCCAGGTCGCGCTTTTCGTCGAAGGCGATGCTGTGCTGGCCCATCAGGTTGATGCGCTTGCTGCCGCGGATGCGCTCCAGCGTGCTCGGAATGATGTCCGGATCGATCAGGTTCGGGCGCTGGCCTTCCAGGCCCAGCAGCAGCGCCTTGTCGGTGCCGTGGCCGCGCCCGGTCAGCGCCAGCGAGCCGAACACCTCGGCGCGGATCCGCACCACCTCGCCGAGCCGGCCCGGATCCAGCAGCCAGCGGTGCACGAAGCGCTCGGCCGCACGCATCGGCCCCACGGTATGCGAGGAGCTCGGGCCGATGCCGATCTTGAACAGGTCGAAGGTGCTGACAGCCATACGTGCCGGACAGGTGGAAGGCCAAAGACCGTCTATTCTATGCCCCTGGCGCAGTGCGGACGCCCGCAGCGCAGCATCGGAGCCGCGGCCATGTCCCTGACCCTGTACCAGCGCGACGACTGCCAGCTGTGCGACCAGGCGCTGACCGTGCTGGCGCAGGCGCGCGTGGGCGAGCTGGAAAGCGTGTTCATCGATGGCGATGCGGCCTTGGAGGCGCGCTACGGCGAGCGCGTGCCGGTGCTGCGCGACGCCGGCGGGCGCGAACTGGGGTGGCCGTTCGATGTGTGTCGGGTGGCGGATTGGCTGGCACTGCAGGGCTGATCGCCGCCGCCGTGCCCGTCCAGGCAAAAAAAAGCGGCGGACCCGACGAGGGAATCCGCCGCCCAGTGGCCGCGTGCCGCTGCGGCCTGTGGCGGATCACTTCGCCTTGAGCACGACCTTGGTGCTGATCGCGGTCTCGTTGGGGATGGTCTTGGTATCGGCCCAGTCGCCGCCGCCGACGCCGAAGTCCAGGCGCTTGACCAGCGCCTTGCCGGCCAGCACCGGCTGCGCGCCCGGGGTCCAGGTGAAGGTCAGGGTCACCGGCTTGGACACGCCGCGCAGTTCCAGGGTGCCGTCGGCGGCGTACTGGTTGTTGCCGAGCGCGCGGAACTTGTCGGCGCGGTAGTGGGCGGTGGCGAACTTGGCCACGTCGAAGAAGTCCGGCCCCTGCAAGGTGGAGTCGCGGTCGGCATTGCCGCTCTTGGCGCCGGCCAGCGGGATCGCCACGTCGAGCCTGGCGCTGGCCAAGTGGGCCGGGTCGAAGCTGAGCTTGGTGTCGAAGCCGGGGAACTGGCCGGTGAACACTTCGCCGTCGTACTTGCTGGCGAACACCAGGCTCGAGCCCGGCGCCTGCACGTAGTCGGCGGCGACCGCGGGGACGGCGGCGAGCATCGCCACCAGGCTGGCGGCGACGGCGGCGGGGGAGGCGAAACGGGACGACATGCGGGAACTCCTCAGGATTTGGGGCTCAGCCAGCCGCGCGGCAACATCCGCGCCAGAGTGGCATCGCGTTGGAATAGGTGGTGGTAAAAGGCGGCGCCGGCATGCGCCAGCACCACTGCGATCAGGATCCAGAAGCCCCATTCGTGCACCGCATGCGACAGCTCGCGCAGGTGTGCGTCGGGCGCGCTGAGCTTGGGCACGGCGACCAGGCCGAACCAGCGGAACGGGCGCAGGCCGCTGCTGGAGTCGTACAGCCAGCCGGACAGCGGCATGGCGAAGATCAGCACGTACAGCAGCACGTGGGTGGCGCTGGCGATGCGTTCCTGCCAGCTCGGTGTGCCCGGCACCGGCTTGGGCGTGCCGGCATACAGGCGCCAGCCCAGGCGCGCGATCACCAGCGCCAGCACGGTCAGGCCGAGCGACTTGTGCGCGGTGTAGACCCAGAAGTATTTGGGCGTCTTCGGCAGCTCGCCCATGGTCAGGCCGACCACGCCCAGCAGCAGGATCAAGGCGGCGATCAGCCAATGCAGGGTCTGGCTGACGCTGCCCCAGCGCTCGGCGGTGTTCCTGGCGGTCATGGCGTGGCGTCCTGGCTGGCGCTGGGGGTGGCGGCGGCCGGAGCATCCGCCGGCGCATCCGCTGGCGGCGGGTCGGCATCGGCACTGCCGGCGCGGGTCGCCTCGGCCTCGATGCGCACTTCGACCGTGGCGCCGATCACCGACGGCCAGGCGGCGATGCCGAAGTCGGCGCGCTGCAGCGTGGTGGTAGCGGAAAAGCCGACGGTGCGGCGGAACGGCGGCAGCGGATGCCGCTTCAGCGCGTTGAGGGTCACCTCCAGCGCGATCTCGCGGCTGACCCCGTGCAGGGTCAGCGTGCCGAACACCTTGGCGTGGGTGGCGTCGATCGGCTCGATTCGGGTGGAGACGAAGCGCGCCTCGGGGAAACGTTCGCCATCGACCAGGTTGTGCGCCAGCGCGGCGCGGTTCCATTTGTCGTCGCCCAGGTCCAGGCGCTGCAGCGGCACCCGCGCGTCCAGCCGCGCGCTGCGCCAGTCGTCCGGGTCGAACAGCAGCGTGCCGGTGCTGCCGGACACGGTACCCAGCGCCTTGGAGAAACCGGCGTGCTCGATCGCGAACAGCACGCGGGTGTGCACCGGGTCCAGCGCGTACTGCGCCGGGGCCGCCAGCGCGGCGGTCGGCAGGGTCAGCAGCAGGGCGAACAGGCAGCGCTGGAGCATGGGTCGGCCAGAAGGAAGGTGTAGCCCGGATTCTAGGCGCAGTCCGCCGCGCTTGCGCCTGCGCGCCGTGCAATGGTTCGTTGCGCCGCGCGGCGGGTGGGATTTTGCCGCCCCCCGCGGTATAAGAACGCTGCCGCATCAAGGCGGCACGGAGCGGCCGCGCTGTTTGCGGCCGGCCCCGGCAGTGCGCCGGTGTTCATCCGCCGCCGATCGTTCACTGCCGCTGGAGCCGATGTCGATGCAAACCCCATGTCCTCGACGCCTGCGCCGCGGCTGGATGCTCGCCTGGCTGCTACTGCTGCTGGCCGGCTGCTGCGCCAGCGCGCTGGCGACGGTGCCGGAACTGCCGCGGTTCCGCGTGCTGGGCGCCGAGCACGGGCTGCCCTCCAGCGAGATCTCGCGGCTGGGCCTGGACCGCGACGGCTACCTGTGGATCGCCAGCGGCGACGGCCTGGCCCGCTACGATGGGCGCGAATTCCGCATCTGGCGCCACGATCCGGACGATCCGCAGTCGCTGCGCTGCAACTACGTGCAGGAATTGCACATCGATGCGCGCAACCGGGTGTGGGTGGCCTGCGAAGGCGGCGGTCTGAGCGTGCTCGACGCCGGGCGCCGCGGCTTCCGCCATTTCAACATGGCCACGCAACCGGCGATGCGCAGCGACGATGTGTTCGCGATCACCAGCCGTGGCGACGAGATCGTGTTCGGCACCTATGCCGGCGGGCTGTACCGGCTGCCGGCGGACGGGCGTGTGCAGCGCATCCAGGGCGGCGACAGCGAGGTCGATGCGATGCTCGACAGCGCGGTGGTGGGCCTGGCGTTCGATCGCTCCGGGGTGCTGTGGGTCGGCACCATCAAGGGTCTGGTGCGCTACGACGGCACCCGCGCCAGCGCCTACCGGCTGCCCGGCAGCGATGGCACGCAGCAGCGGCTGTCGGCGCTGGTCGCGCTGTCCGACGGGGTGTGGGTCGGCGCCAACCGGGAGTTGTACCGGCTCGGTCACGACGGGCGTTGGCAGCGGGCCGACTGGACCGGCGCACTGCAGCGCGGGGTCCTGTGCATGGCCGAGGACGGCAGCGGCGGTTACTGGCTGGGTAACGGCCAGGGCCTGTGGCACAAGCCGGCCGACGGTGCCTTGCGCCACATCAGCGAGGGCGAGGCGGCGGTGTCCGGCGCCAACGTGGTGGTGAGCATGCTGCGCGACAAGGAAGGCGGGCTGTGGGTGTCGTTGCCGACCCGCGGCCTGGGCTACCTGCGTCCGGACTGGCGGCGGCTGGCGGTGCTGGGGCCGGCGCACGGCCTGGCGCCGGACCTGTACGCGGGCCTGGCGCCGGCACGCGATGGCGGGGCATGGCTGGCCGGCACCGGCGGCAACGTGTACCGGTTGCAACCGGCCAGCGGCGAGCTGCGCAAATCGACATGGACCTCCGACCTGCCCAATATGCGCTTGATGTCGGTGCTGCAGGACGCCGCCGGCATGCTGTGGCTGGGCAGCAGCGGCACGCTGTTGCGCGGTTCGGCCGGCGGTGGCGCGCTGCAGGGCTGGAGCCACAGGTCGGCGCGCGACCCCACCCCTGACATCGGCGGCAACGACTGGTTGCGCGAGCGCGCCGACGGCAGCCTGTGGGTGGCCGTCCCCGGCTTCGGCGTGCAGGTGCGCGCGCTCGCCGACGGCCACGTGCTGGACAACATCCACGGCCCGCAGCGCGGCCTGGCCGCGGCCGCCGATATCGCCGCGTTCGATCTGGCGCCGGACGGCACACCGTGGCTGGCCGCCGAGCACCTGTACTACTGGGATGCCGCCGCCGGGCAGTTCCGCGCCCTGCCGGAGTTCGATGGCGAACGGCTGCAGTCGTTCGCCTTCGCCGATGCGCAGACCTTGTGGCTGCATCGTCTGTCCGGACTCGAGCTGTGGCGCCGCGAGCGCGGGCGTTGGCGGCAGCTGCACCGCTATGCGGCGGCCGAAGGCGTGCCGGCGACCGAGTCGCAGGGCCTGGTCGTCGATCAGCAGGGGCGCGCCTGGCTGGGCATGCGCCGCGGCCTGTTCCGGATCGATCCGCGCCACCAGCCGGCGGTGCGCGCGTTCGGCGCGCGCGACGGCCTGAGCAGCCAGGAAGTGGTCAAGCGCGGGCTGCTGATGGCCGCCGACGGGGTGTTGGTGGCGGCCACCGCCGACGGCAGCGTGGCCTTGCTGGACACGCGCATGCCGGACCCGCCGTCGGTGCCGCTGGCGCTGAGCGTGGAGAGTGTGCAGGTGCGCCGCGGCGAGCGCCTGCTGGCGCTGCCGGCGAGCGGCGGTTTCGCCTTGCAGCCGGACGACCGCGACCTGCGCGTGGTGGCGCGGCTGCTCTCGTTCGTCGATCCGGAGGGCATCGGCTACCGCTTCCGCCTGTCCGGCTACGACCGCAACTGGGTCCCGGTCGGCGCCGCCGGCGAGCGCACGCTGCCGCAGCTGCCGGCCGGCGCGCATGTGCTCGAGGTGCAGGCGCGCACCCGCAACGGCGCCTGGTCGCCGACGCTGCGCTTGCCGTTCCAGGTGTATCCGCCGTGGTGGCGCAGCGTCTGGGGCATCGCCGGGCTGCTCGCCGTCGGTGCCTTGCTGTTGCTGGTGTCGCTGCGCGCCTACCGCCGCCGCCTGCGCCGCCAGCATGGCTGGCAGCTGGCGCTGCACAAGCAGGAAGTGGCCGAGCAGGCCTCGCTGGCCAAGACCCGCTTCCTGGCCACGCTCGGGCACGAGGTGCGCACGCCGATGACCGGCGTGCTCGGCATGAGCGAACTGTTGCTGGCCACGCCGCTGGATCCCAGGCAGCGCGGCTACACCGAATCGATCCGCCGCGCCGGCACGCACCTGCTGCACCTGGTCAACGACGCGCTGGACCTGGCGCGGATCGAGGCCGGGCGCCTGCAGCTGGACCTGCAGCCCTTCGCGCTGCAGGCGCTGATCGCCGATGTGGTGAACCTGATGGCGCCGCTGGCGCAGGCGCGCGGGCTGCGCTTCGAATGCCACGACACCTTGCCGGGCACGGTGACCGTCAACGGCGATGCGCTGCGGGTGCGGCAGATCCTGCTCAATCTGGTCGGCAACGCGATCAAGTTCACCGCCAGCGGCTCGGTCACGCTGCACCTGTCGCCGCTGCACAGCGGGCACGGGCTGTGCGTGGAGGTCGCCGACACCGGCCCGGGCATGAGCGCCGAGCAGCAGGCGCGGCTGTTCCAGCGCTTCGAACAGGGCGAAGGCCCGCGCACCGCCGTCCGCTACGGCGGCAGCGGGCTGGGCCTGGCGATCAGCCAGGAACTGGCGATGGCGATGGGCGGGCGCATCCAGGTGGAAAGCCGGCTCGGGCATGGCGCGCGCTTCCGGGTGACGCTGCCGCTGCGCTGGCAGCTGCGGCCTGCCGAGGCGTTGACGGTGGTGCCGCTGCCGGCGCGGGTGCAGGCGCCGCTGCGGATCCTGCTGGTCGAGGACGAACCCACCGTGGCCCAGGTGATGGCCGAACTGCTGCGCGGCCGCGGCCACCACGTGGCCTGCGCCGCGCATGGCCTGGAAGCGCTGACCGAGGTCAGCCAGGCCACCTTCGACCTGGGCCTGCTCGACCTGGACCTGCCGGCGCTCGACGGCCTGGCGCTGGCGCGGCAGCTGCGCGCGCTCGGCTACGACTTCCCGCTGATCGCGGTCACTGCGCGTTCCGACGGCGAGGCCGAGGCCGCGGCCAAGGCGGCCGGTTTCGCCGGCTTCGTGCGTAAGCCTGTCACTGGCGACATGCTGGCCGCAGCGATTCGGCGGGTGATGGATGGGGGGGCGGGACTCGGGACTCGGGACCCGGGACCCGGGACCCGGAAAGCGTAAGGGCCGCAGCGGATTCGCAGGCAACGCATGCGCCGCTTTTCGAGTCCCGCGTCCACCACCCGTCGGTTGCCAGCGGCCGCGCTTATCGCCGACGATGGCGGCGGACGTTGGCAGACCCGGCCTCCATGCACAGGGAGATGACGATGCGGTCCAGAAGGATCTTGGGATGGCTGCTGCTGCTGTGGTCGGCGCTTGCCGTGGCGGCGGTGCCACCGACGCCGCAGCCGCGCCAGCTGACCGTGGCCGACGGCTTGCCGTCCAACAGCATCAACGGCTTCGCCGAAGACCGGCTCGGCTACCTGTGGCTGGCCAGCAGCGACGGCCTGGCGCGGTTCGACGGGCGCGGCTACCGCATCTGGCGGATCGAGGACGGGCTGCGCGACAACAAGATCTGGACCGTGCACGTGGATGCGCAGAACCGGGTCTGGTTCGGCACCCAGAACGCCGGCCTGGGCATGCTCTCGGCGGACCGGCGCACGTTCCGCTACTACGACCGCAGCAACTTTCCGCAGATCGGCGGCGCCACGGTCTGGTCGATCGCATCCACCCCCGACGGCAGCATCTGGTTCGGCACCGCCAACAGCGGCCTGGAACGGCTGCAGGCGGACGGCAAGCTGAGCCGCTACATGCCGAGGCCGGGCGACGAGCGCAGCCTGCCGTCGCCGGTGGTGACCTCGCTGGCGACCACGCCTGACGGCACGCTGTGGGTGGGGACGCACGGCGGCGTGGCGCGCTGGACCGGGCACGACTTCGAACGGCTACCGGCCTCGGCGCTGCCGCGTCCGGAGGTGCAGGGCCTGACCCCCGAGCGCGACGGCTCGCTGTGGGTGACCACCCAGGGCGGTACGCGCCTGCTGCGCGCCGACGGTAGCGCGGTGGCGCCGTACTGGCGCAACATGCCGAGCGAGAGCGTGCTGGGCATGCTGGTCCACGACCGCCACGGCAATCGCTGGTTCGACACCCTCGATGGCCTGGGCCGCGAGGGCGATGCCGGGCAGATCCGCAACGTGCCGCTGTACAGCAACTCCGCGCATGGGCTGGTCAAGCCCAATTGGTCGCTGGCGTTCGAGGGCCGCGAAGGCGATCTGTGGTTCGCCAGCTTCAACGCCGGCCTGTGGTATCTGCCGGCCAACTGGCGGCAGTTCTCGGTGCTGTCGTACCGGGTCGACGATCCGGACTCGATGGGCAATCCCTACGTCATCGCGACCGCCGCCTCGCGCGATGGCGGGGTGTGGCTGGCCGGAACCCGCGGCATGCTGGATAAGCTGGATCCTGACACCGGTGCGGTGCGCCACCACATCACCGCGCTGTTCGGCCGCGAATGGTCGCGCGTGCTGGGCGAGGATGCGCAGGGCCGGGTGTGGGCCGCGGCCGCGGCGGCGGTGTTGCGTTACGACCCGGTCAGCGGCGAAGTGCGGCGCTGGGGCAAGCAGGATGGCGCCGATGCGCCGATGCCCGGTGAAATCGACCGGCTGGTGCTCAGCGGCGATGGCCGCCTGTGGTTGTTCGGCGAGTTCTGCGGCGCCCAGGTCCGCGATCTGGACGGGCACGTGCTGCGCAACATCGCCCTGGGCGCGGACGGGTTGCCGTCGGAGCTGACCTTGGACGATGCCCGGCCCGGCCCGCTGGGCCAACCCTGGGTGCTCGGCGAATACGGCGTGCTGGCCTGGGACGCGACCACCGAACGCTTCTTGCCGGTGCCGGGTGCGCCGACGCGGCCGCTGAGCGCCTTCACCATCACCGACGGCAACGTGGTGTGGCTGGCCAGCCTCGGCCGCCTGGAGCGCTATCTGTGGGACGGCGAGCGGCTGAGCCTGCTCGACCGCATCGACGTCCAGCAGGAGTTCCCGTCGCTGGCACCGAATGGCATCGTGGTCGATGCCAGCGGCGTGGCCTGGTTGAGCAGCGTGCGCGGCCTGATTCGGGTCGATCCGGCGAGCAAGGCGATCCGCTCCTACAGCGTGCACGATGGCCTGCCCAACCAGGAATTCCACGCCCAGACCCTGATCCAGGCGCGCAGCGGGCAGATCCTCGGCGGTACCCCGGACGGGGTGGTGCTGTTCGAGCCGTCGCAGGTCGTGCCATCGCGGCGGCAGCCGCCGCTGGTGGTCGAACGCATCGGCGTGCGCCGCGGCGAGCGCGCGCTGGACCTGCTGCATGCCGGCAGCATCGTGCTGCGGGAAGGCGACCGCGACCTGCATGTGGTCGCGCGCCTGCTGTCGTTCTCCGAGACCGACGCCAACACCTACCGGTTCCGGCTCAGCGGCTACGACCCGGACTGGGTGGATGTCGGTGCCGGCGGCGAACGCCTGTTCTCGCGCCTGCCGTCCGGCCACTACACCCTGGAAATGCAGGCGCGCACCGCCGACAAGGTGTGGTCGAAGGTTATCACGCTGCGTTTCCATGTGCTGCCGCCGTGGTGGCGCAGTCCCTGGGGGCTGGCCGGGCTGGCCTTGCTGGTGCTGTTGGCGCTGTGGCTGGCCTCCTACCGGTACCGACGCCGCCTGCGTCGGCGCAACGCCTGGCAGCTGGCCCTGCACAAGCAGGAGTTGGCCGAGCAGGCCTCGCTGGCCAAGACCCGCTTCCTGGCCACGCTCGGGCACGAGGTGCGCACGCCGATGACCGGCGTGCTCGGCATGAGCGAACTGCTGCTGGCCACGCCGCTGGATCCCAGACAGCGCGGCTATACCGACGCGATCCGTAGCGCCGGCGCGCACCTGCTGCGTCTGGTCAACGACGCGCTGGACCTGGCGCGGATCGAGGCCGGACGCCTGGAACTGGAACAGCAGCCGTTCGACCTGGGCCAGCTGATCGCCGAGCTGGAGGCGATGATGGCGCCGATGGCGCACAGCCGCGGCCTGGCATTCGCGCTGGACAACACGATGCCGGCGGCGGTGACCGCCAACGGCGATGCGACGCGGGTGCGGCAGATCCTGCTGAATCTGCTCAACAACGCGATCAAGTTTACCGACCACGGCAGCGTGACCTTGCGCGTGGCGCCGCTGCACGAGCGCCAGGGCGTGCGTTTCGAGGTCGCCGACACCGGTCCCGGGATCAACCCCGAGCGGCAGGTACGGCTGTTCCAGCGCTTCGAGCAGGCCGACGGCTCGCGCACCGCCGCGCGCTATGGCGGCAGCGGGCTGGGCCTGGCGATCTGCCAGGAGCTGGCGGTGGCGATGGGCGGGCGCGTGGAACTGCACAGCAAGCTCGGCGTCGGCACCCGCTTCATCGTCGACCTGCCGCTGCCGTGGATTCCCGAAGCGCTGCCCGCCGGCACCCGCAGCGCGCGCGATGCGCAGGCGCCGACGCAGCCGCTGCGCATCCTGCTGGTCGAGGACGACCCCACCGTCGCCGAGGTCGTCAGCGGCCTGCTCCGCGCGCGCGGGCACCACATCACCCATGCCGCGCACGCCCTGGCGGCGCTGACCGAAGCGGCTGGCGCCCGCTTCGACGTGGCCTTGCTGGACCTGGACCTGCCGGGCCTGGACGGCCTGGCGCTGGCGCGGCAGCTGCGCGTGTTCGGCTACGAGATGCCGCTGATCGCGGTCACCGCCCGCGCCGACGCCGACGCCGAACCGCAGGCCCGCGCGGCCGGCTTCGACGGCTTCCTGCGCAAACCGGTGACGGGAGACATGTTGGCTGAGGCGATCGAGGGGGTGGTGGAGCCGGGATCGGGGACCGGGGACCGGGGACCCGGGAAAGCGTGATGTTTCGCGTGATCGCTTCACTGGCTCGGCAAAACGACCGTCGCGGCGCTCCCCCGGGTCCCCGGTCCCTGGTCCCTGGTCCCGGCTACTCCGCCACTTCCTCCACCTGCTTGTCCGGATGCGGCCGGCTGTCCGGCAACTGCCAGAAGATCAGGGTCGAGGTCAGGGTGATCGCGCCGACGCAGACGAAGGTCGCGTGCAGGGCGGCGGTGGCGCCGTGGCTGTCGCCGAGGTGGTCGTTGAACGCCGCCAGCAGGCTGCCGGCGGCGGCCGCGCCGAAGCCGGTGGCCAGCATCATCACCATCGACAGCAGGCTGTTGCCGGCGCTGGCCTGGTCGCGGTCCAGGTCGCGTAGCGTCACCGTGTTCATGACCGTGAACTGCAACGAGTTGACCGCGCCGAACAGCGCCAGCTGCAGCAGCCGCCAGCCCAGCGGCTGGCCGGTCTCGAACAGCACGAAGCTGGCCATCGCCAGGCCGACCAGCACCGTGTTGGTCATCAGCACCCGCCGGTAGCCGCAGTGCTGCACCAGCTTCACCGCCGCGCGCTTGGAGGCCATGCCGGCCAGCGCCACCGGGATCATCATCAGGCCCGCGCGCATCGGGCTCATGCCCAGGCCGACCTGCAGCAGCAGCGGGATCAGCAACGGCATGCTGCCGCTGCCCACGCGCGCGAACAGGTTGCCGAGGATGCCGATGCGGAAGCTGATCACCTTGAACAGATGCAGCGGGAACAGCGCTGCCGGTGCATTGGCCGCGTGCAGCCAGTAGCCGATCAGCGCGGCCAGGCCGGCGATGGCCAGCAGCATCACGCACGCATGGCGCAGGCCCAACTCGGAGATCCCGTCCAGCGCCAGCGACAGCGCGATCATGCCGAACGCCAGCATCGCGTAGCCGATCAGGTCGAAGCGGGTGCGCTGCTCGCCGTGGAAATCCGGCATCACCTTCAGCGCCGCGACGAAGCCGATCACGCCGATCGGCAGGTTGATCAGGAACACCCAGTGCCAGGAGGCCACCTGCACCAGCCAGCCGCCGAGCGTCGGCCCGACCAGCGGCCCGATCAGCGCCGGGATCGCGATGAAGCTCATCGCGTTGAGGAACTGTGCGCGCGACACCGAACGCATCACCGCCAGGCGTCCGACCGGCAGCAGCATCGCCCCGCCGATGCCCCGCAGCACGCGCGCGGCGACCAGGTAGGGCAGGCGTGGCGCGGCCGCGCACAGCAACGAGCCGAGGGTGAACAGCACGATCGCGGTCAGGAAGGTGCGGCGCGTGCCGTAGCGGTCGGCGATCCAGCCCGAGGCGGGGATGAACATCGCCACCGCCAACGCATAGCTGAACACCACCGACTGCATCTGCAGCGGGCTCTCGCCCAGGCTGCGTGCCATCGCCGGCAACGCGGTGTTGACGATGGTCGCGTCCAGCATCTGCATGAAGATGGCCAGCGACACCAGCCACAGCAGCGGCCGGAAACTGCGGTAGGTCGCAACGGCGATCGGATCGGAAGAAGGCGCGGACATCGGCACGCACGGCGACGCGAGGAGCGGACAGGATCGCGCAGCTCGCGTCGTGGCGCCGTGCAGTAACGGGCGGTCGTGGCGCGCTGCGCCCGTTGCCGCCCGGTTGCGCTGGCGGAGCAAGGCGCGTTGCGCGGCATGCTGTCCTGGTTTTTGGTGGGGGTTCCAGTCCCGACGCTGTGCGACCCCGTCGGGTCCACCGCTTCGTTCGTCGCGGCTGAAGCCTACAGGGAGCGTGCGGCGAGCGGGCTGGGTGCACTGTAGGAGGGGCTTCAGCCCCGACAGGCAGTGTCCGGAGCCGGTGTAGTTCCGACTCCGCTGGTCGCGGCTGAAGCCGCTCCTACAGGGACTTGCGGCGCGCTGGCCGGGAGCACTGTGGGAGGGACTTCAGTCCCGACTGCACGATGGCGGAAGCGCGTGTTGCGACGGTTTGCCGCGCGGGGCTATGCCTGCGTGCGGCGGCTGTGCGCCTGCACCGCGGCGACCAGCGCGCCGACGTGCTCGGGTTGCATGTCCGGCGACAGCCCGTGGCCGAGGTTGAACACGTGACCATCCGCCGAGCCGTTGCCGTCGGCGTAGCTGTGCAGCACGCGCTGCACCTCGCGCTCGATCGCCGCCGGCGCGCCGTACAGCGTGGCCGGGTCCAGGTTGCCCTGCAGCGCGACGCGGCCGCCGGTGCGGCGCGCGGCCTCGGCCAGGTCGACGGTCCAGTCCACGCCCAGGCCTTCGGCGCCGGAGGCGGCCAGCTCCTCCAGGTACGGCGCGTTGCCCTTGCCGAACAGGATCAGCGGGGTGCGCTCGGCGCCGTCGCCGCGCGGCAGTTCGCGGGCGATGCGCTGCAGGTAGGGCAGCGAGAACTCGCGGTACATCGCCGGGCTGAGCACGCCGCCCCAGGTGTCGAACACCTGCAGCGCCTGCGCGCCGGCCGCGCGCTGCGCCGCCAGGTAGGCGATCACCGCATCGGTGTTGACCGACAGCAACTGGTGCAGCGCGGCCGGATCGTTCAGGGCCATGGCTTTGATCCGCGCATAGTTGTCGCTGCCGCCGCCCTCGACCATGTAGCAGGCCAGCGTCCACGGACTGCCGGAGAAGCCGATCAGCGGCACGCTGCCGTCCAGTTCGCGGCGGATCACCCGCACCGCGTCCATCACGTAACGCAGCTCGGTCTCCATGTCCGGCACGCCGAGCCGGGCGATCGCCGCCGCGTCGCGCACCGGGTGCTTGAACTTCGGGCCCTCGCCTTCGACGAAATACAACTCCAGGCCCATCGCATCGGGGATGGTGAGGATGTCGGAGAACAGGATCGCCGCGTCCAGCGGGAACCGCGCCAACGGCTGCAGGGTCACTTCGCAGGCCAGTTCCGGGTTCTTGGCCATGGCCAGGAAGCTGCCGGCGCGGGCGCGGGTGGCGCGGTACTCGGGCAGGTAGCGCCCGGCCTGGCGCATCAGCCACACGGGGGTCTGGTCCACGGACTCGCGGCGCAGGGCGCGCAGCAGACGGTCGTTCTTGAGCATGGGGGTTTCCTTAGCGCGGGGCGTCGGCGCCGCGGGTGAACATGACCTGGAAGCCGCGCTTGAGTTGCGCATCGCGGGCTTTCTCGAAGGCGGCGTGGGCGGCGTCCTGCAGCAGGTATTGCTCGCGCTTGAGCTGCGCGCGGCCGCCGATCTGGCCGGTCTCGCGCAACAGCTCCCAGCCGCCGAACAGGTCCGGTTGCAGGGTCAGCTGGATGTAGCGGGGCGGCTCGTTGCCGCCGGGACGTTGCTGGAGGAAGACGCGCATGGGCCGATTGTAGCCGTTGCCAGTGCGCGCGAGGTTGCGCGATCGTCGCAACGCAGCGGGCCGTGGTCGGCCGGCGCGGAACCCTCGGCGCCAGGCCGAGGGCGTGCGGGCTGCTGGCGCGGCACGGCGCCGCCGCCGGCGGCGATCCGTTGCAACGCCAGGTCGGCGCTGGGCGGCAATTGCCGGTCGCGCAGCAGGCGCTGGAGCGGCAGCCAGTGCATCACGGCCCCGGGCAGGCGTAAATGCCGGATGACGCGGCGCCGTCGCATCCGCACATCCGCGCCCAGCCGCAGCGCCCGGTCCTGCCGCTGCAGCATCCGGCCGAGCGGGGCGTCGCGGCGGTTGGCGGCATCGGCTCAGAGGGATCGTCTGCGTTGGCGTCTGCGACTTGCGTCGCGCCGTCGCGTCGTCGCGTCGTCGCGTCGTCGCCTGCTGCAAGATGCGTCCTATCACGATACCGTTACTGCGCCTGTGGAATCATAGGCAGAAGTCATGCCGTTGCGTGCGCACACAGTTCCTGGTGTCGCGGCATGGTCATTCATCACCAGTGCGGACGCAACGGTATGCAAAGCCAGAACAATGAGTGGTTTCCTGGGCGGCACCCGGATGCCGGCGCAGGACTCCCCGCCATGCGTGCCAGCTGCGGCGATCCCGGCGCGGCGATGCCCGCCAGCGGCCAGGGCGCAGGCCGGCCGGCCATGGCCCGCGGCGAGCGCGGCGCGGGGCGGATGGCGGTCCTGTCGGGACTGGCCGCGTTGTGCCTGGTGATCGTCGGCCTCTGTTACTGGATCGGACATCGCCGTCAGCCGACGCCGGCGCCCGAGCCGTTGCGGGTGCAGACGATGACGGTCGCACCGCACACCGTGCCGGACATCATCGAAACCTCCGGCATCATCGTGTCGCCGCATACCGTCGATGTCCGGCCGCAGACCGACGGCGTGCTGCAGTCGGTGCTGATCCACGACGGCGAGCAGGTCCGCGCCGGGCAACTGCTGTTCACCATCGACCCGCGGCCGCTGCGCGCCACGCTGGCACAGGCCCGCGCCGCCCTGGTGCGCGACCAGGCGCTCGCCGCGGATGCGGCCGACACGGAAGCGCGCTACAGCAAGCTGTCCAAGACCGGCGCGGTGGATCCGAAGACCTACGTCACCGCGGCCGACACGCTGCGCTCCCTGCGCGGGACCGTCGCCGTCGATCTGGCCCAGGTCGAGCAGACCCGGCTGTCGCTCGCCTACACCCAGATTCGTGCGCCCATCGACGGCCGTGCCGGCGCCATCGGGGTCAAGCCGGGCAATCTGGTGTCGAGCGGTTCCAGCACGGCGCTGCTGACGATCAACGTGAACGCTCCGATCGACGTGCGCTTCGCGCTCGCCCACGTGCAGGTCGATGCGGTGCGCGCGGCACGCGCAGGACGCGATGGCCTTGGACTGACGGTGCTGGCGCTGGATGCGGTGAGCGCCCGCGTGCTCGACCGCGGCCGGCTGACGTTTCTCGATAACGCATTCGACAGCAGTAGCGGCACGCTGGAGCTGCGCGCGCGGTTCGCCAATGCCGGCGCGACGCTGTGGCCCGGACAGTTCGTCAGCGTCCGGGTGATCCTGGCGGAGGATCCGCAGACCCTGTCCGTCCCCGAAGGCGCGCTGCAGCAGGGGCAGCAGGGTCCGTACGTGTACTGCGTGGTGAACGGGCGGGCGATGGCGCGGCCGTTGACCGTGGCGCGGATGGTCGATGGGCAGGCGGTGATCAGCAAGGGCTTGCGCAAGGGCGATACCGTCATCCTGACCGTTCCCAACGAACTGCGCGATGGCGCGGCGGTGCGATCGAACGACCAGCCCGCCAGACAAGGCGCGGCGGCCACCGGGCGGCACGCGTGAATCCATCGGCCGTGTTCATCCGCCGCGTGGTGATGACGTCGGTGTTGATGATCGCCCTGGTGCTGGCCGGCGGCATGGCGTATTTCGCCTTGCCGGTGAGCGAACTGCCCGACGTCAGCTTCCCGACCATCACCGTCAACATGTCGCTGCCGGGGGCCAATCCCGAGACCATGGCCGCGGCGGTGGCCACGCCGCTGGAACGCCAGTTCAGCGGCCTGCCGGGGCTGGAGACGATGAGCTCGACCAGCAGCGTCGGCAGCACGCGGGTCGTCCTGCAGTTCGCGTTGAGCCGCAATGTCGATGCGGCGGCGCAGGACGTGCAGAACGCGGTGTCGCAGGCGGCCGGCCTGCTGCCGCGCGAAATCAACCCGGCGCAGATCCGGAAGGAGGATCCCAGCGCGGCCCCGATCATGCATCTGATCGTGCGCTCGAAGACGATCGCGCTGCCGCTGCTCAACCAGTTCGCCAAGGATCGCGTGGCGTTGCGCCTGGCATCGGTGCCGGGCGCGGGACAGATCGACGTCAACGGCGCGCAGAAGTATGCGGTGCGCCTGTTCGTCAATCCGCACCTGCTCGCTGCCCGCCACATGGGCTTCGACCAGATCGTTTCCGCGGTGCAGGCGGGCAACAGCAACGCGCCGGCGGGAACGCTGATGGGGCGGGCGCGTTCCTACACCGTCCGCGCCGACGGCCAGCTCAAGCGTGCGGCGGACTTCGACAACATGGTGCTGTCCTATGCGGACGGCGCGCCGGTGCGCTTTCGCGACATCGGCCATGCCCAGGACAGCGTCGAGAACCTGCAGACCGCGGCCTATCTCAATGGCCAGCGCGCGATCGAGATCAACATCCATCGCCAGCCGGGCGCCAACACGCTGGCGGTGACCCGTGGCATCCAGGCGGCGCTGCCCGCGATCCGCGCGCAGCTGCCCGGCGATGCCCAGCTCGATGTGCTCTACGACCGTGGCGACTATATCGGCGCGTCGGTGGAAGATGTCGAATGGACGCTGCTCGGCTCGCTGCTGCTGGTGATCGTGGTGATCCTGCTGTTCCTCAGGAGCTGGATGGCGACGCTGATCGTCGCCCTGGCGCTGCCGACCTCGTTGATCGGCACCTTCGCGGTGATGCGCCTGCTGCATTTCAGCCTCGACAACATCTCGATGCTGGCGCTGACCCTGTCGGTCGGTTTCGTGGTCGACGATGCGATCGTGGTGATCGAGAACATCGTCCGCCACGCCGAACAGGGCGCCAGCCGGATGGATGCGTCCATCGCCGCGACGCAGGAGATCGGCTTCACCGTGCTGTCGATGACGCTGTCGTTGGCGGCGGTGTTCCTGCCGATCGTGTTCATGGGCGGGCTGGTCGGGCGGCTGTTCTCCGAGTTCGGCATGGTGATCGCGATCGCGGTGATCCTCTCCGGGATCGTCTCGCTGACCCTCACGCCCATGCTCGCCAGCCGCTGGCTGGATCCGAAGAAGAGTGCGGGCTGGGTGTTCGAGCGCTTCGATCGGCTGGTCGAGGCTTCCGAGCGCGGTTACGCGCGCTCGCTGGAATGGTCCACGCAGCGTATCGGCCTGATGGCCGCGATCGGCATCGCCACGCTGGTGTGCACCGCAGGCATGTACGCCATCGTCGAGAAGGGCTTCATCCCGCAGGTCGATTCGGGCAAGATCGATGGCGATACCCGCGTCCCGGAAGGCACCGCCTTCGCCGATTTCCTGGCCAAGCAGAACGCGGTGGTGAAGATCATCCAGCGCAATCCGAACGTCGCCAATGTGGAATCGGTGATCGGCTCGGACAACACGCTCAGCAACAGCGGTCGCCTGCTGATCGGGCTCAAGCCGTTGTCCGAGCGCAGCGGCACCGCGGAAGAGGTCATCCAGGCGGTGCGCAAGCAGGTGGCCGGGATCCAGGGCGTCACCCTCAACATGCGCAATCCGCCGGCGATCGACATGGGGCCGACGGCCTCCAACGGCTCGCTGCAGTACGTGTTGCAGTCGACCGACCAGAAGGCGCTGTACGCGCAGTCGGACGCGATCCTGCAGGACATCGGGCGGGTGGACGGCGTACAGGACCCGCAAAGCGACCTGCAGCTCAAGAATCCGCAGATCGAGGTGATCCTGCACCGCGAGCAGGCCGCGGCGCTGGGCGTCACCGCCGCCGGCTTGCAGGACACCCTGCAGAGCGCGTACGGCGGCCGCAAGATCAGCACCATCTATGGCGACACCGACCAGTACGAAGTGTTGCTGCAGGTCGAGCCATCGGCACAGGCCGATCTCAACGGCCTGGATGCGCTGTCGTTCAACGGCAACCAGAACCCGGGCATCACCGCGATCGGCACGCAGACCTCCAACAGCAGTTCGGGCACCAGCGCGGTACTGACCGCGGCCGGCGGCCCGATGGTGCCGCTGCGCGCGGTGGCCGACGTGCGCATGGGCGTGGGGCCGGTGGCGATCAACCACTACGCCGGCCTGCCGGCGGTGACGCTGTCGATGAATCTGGCGCCCGGCGTCTCGCTGGGCGATGCCGCCAGCGGGATCGGCACGCTGATGGCGCAGACGCTGGGCAAGGGCGATGCCCAGGCCATCAGCGGCCAGTTCGCCGGCTCGGCGCAGGCGTTCGAAAACTCGCTGAAGACGCTGCCGATGCTGTTGCTGATCACGGTGCTGCTGATTTACGGCGTGCTTGCGATCCTGTACGAGAATGCGCTGCACCCGATCACCATCCTGACCTCGCTGCCGCTCGCCGGGTTCGGCGCCATCCTGATGCTGGTGCTGTTCCGCCAGGAGCTCAATTTGTTCAGCTTCGTCGGACTCATCCTGCTGGTCGGGCTGGTCAAGAAGAACGGCATCATGATGGTGGATTACGCGCTGGACCTGGAACGCTCCGGCGATGCGCGCTGGAAAAGCCCGCGTGCGGCCATGCTCGAAGCGGCGACGGTGCGCTTCCGCCCGATCATGATGACCACCCTGGCGGCGGTACTGGGCTCGTTGCCGATCGCGCTGGGCTTCGGTGCCGGCGCGGAAGCCAGGCGCCCGCTCGGCATCGCGGTGGTGGGTGGGCTGCTGTTCTCGCAGGCGCTGACGCTGTATCTGACCCCGGCGTTCCATATCGCGATGGCCGAATGGAGCGCGCGCCGCCGCGCGCGGCGCGGCGGCACCGCGCCGCCGCCTGCGCCATCGCTGCCGGAGCCGGCCTGATGCGCGCGGTCGCGCTCATCGCCGCCGGCCTGCTGTCGGCGTGCAGCCTGGCGCCGGCCTATGTGCGCCCCGCGTCGCCGATCCCGCCGTCGTGGCCGGTAGGCGATGCCTACCTCATGCAACGCGAAGCCGCGCTGCCGTCGCTCACCTATCGGCAGCTGTTCGGCGACCCGCGCTTGCAGGCGGTCATCGCGCAGGCGCTGGACAACAACCGCGACCTGCGGATCGCCGTGGCCGATATCGCCCAGGCGCGGGCGCAATACCGGATCCAGCGCGCCGCCTTGCTGCCCGAAATCGACGCTAGCGCGAACTACACGCGTTCCTATCGGGGCAAGGGGGCGGGGGCGGCGCCGCTCGCCGCCAGCGCCCAGGACGCAAGCGCGGACGCGCGCTCGCAGGGCGATGCGAGCAACTACACGGTGGGCATCGGCGTCAGCGCATTCGAGCTCGATCTGTTCGGGCGGGTGCGCGCGCTGACCGCCGCCGCGCAACAGCGTTATCTGGAACAGGCGTCGGCCGCGCGCGCCACGCGCCTGACCCTGGTCGGCGATATCGCCACGGCGTGGCTGACCTACGCCGGCGACAGGAGTCTGCTGAAGATCGCCCAGGACACCGCGCACAGCGCGGAGGCCAGCGTTGCGCTGATCCGGCAGCGGGTCGACGGCGGCATCACCCCGCACTCCGATCTGGATCAGGCCAACCAGGTGCTGCACACCGCGCAATCGGATCTGGCCGAGCAGACCACGGCGATGGCCCAGGACATCAATGCGCTGCAGCTGCTGGTGGGCGGCCCGGTCGATCCCGCGCTGTTGCCGGAGTCGATCCAGGACGCGGCGGCGCGCATCGGCGAGCTTCCCGCCGGACTGGATTCGGGCATCCTGCTGCGCCGCCCCGACGTGGTGCAGGCCGAATACGAACTGCGCGCGGTCAACGCCCAGATCGGCGCGGCGCGGGCGGCGTTGTTCCCGCGCATCAGCCTGAGCGGCCTGCTGGGGCTGACCAGCACCGGGCTGTCCGAGCTGTTCGCGCACGCCGCGTTCAACCGCTCGGTGGGCGCCGGCGCCAGCGCTGCCATCTTCGATGCCGGTGCGGCGCGCGCCAATGTGACCTACACCGAGGCGCAGCGCGACGCGGCCCTGGCCAGCTACGAAAAGACCGTGCAGACCGCCTTCAGCGAAGTGGCCGATGCGCTGGCGCGGCGCGGCACCATCGATGCGCAGTTGCGCGCGCAACAAAGCCTGGTCGCCGATTCCGCCAGCACCTATCAGTTCAGCGAGCAGCGCTATCGCGTTGGGGTCGAGACGTCCCTGTCCAATCTCGATGCGCAGCGCAGCTACTACGCGGCGCAACGCAGCCTGGTCGCGGTCGAGCTGGTGGCCGCGGTCAACCGGGTGACGCTGTATCGCACGCTGGGCGGCGATGCGACGCTGGAGACCGTGCAGCGCTGAGTCAGCCGGCCTCCAGCAGCGCCAGCACCGCCGCCTCGTCCACGTCCGGCACCACCTCGGCGCGGCCGATGCCGCGCCACAGCACCAGTCGCAGGCGTCCGGCGATGTTCTTCTTGTCCAGCCGCATCCGCGCCAGCAGCGCCTGCGGCGCCAGGCCGGCCGGCAGCGCGGTGGGCAGTTCGTAAGCGGCCAGCAGCGCGCGCAGCCGTTCGGTGTCCTGCGCCGTGGCCATGCCCAGCTGCGCCGACAGCCTGGCCGCCAGCACCATGCCCACCGCCACCGCTTCGCCGTGGTTGAGGTTGCCGTTGCCGGGCGCGCCGTAGCCCTGTTCGGTCTCGATCGCGTGGCCGAAGGTGTGGCCGAGGTTGAGCAGGGCGCGCTCGCCCTTCTCCAGCGGGTCGCGGGCCACGATCTCGGCCTTGTGCTCGCAGCTGCGCGCGATCGCCTGCGCGATCGCCGCCGGTTCGGCGTCCAGCAGCGCGCGGCGTTCGGCGTGCAGCCATTCGAAGAACAGCGGGTCGCCGATCGCGCCGTACTTGATCACCTCGGCCAGGCCGGCGCGCAGTTCGCGCGGCGGCAGGCTGCGCAGCGTGGCGGTGTCGGCCAGCACCGCGCGCGGCGGATGGAACGCGCCGACCAGGTTCTTGCCCTGGGCGATGTCCACCGCGGTCTTGCCGCCGACCGAGGAATCGACCATCGCCAGCAGCGTGGTCGGCAGTTGCACGCAGTCCACCCCGCGCATCCAGCACGCGGCGGCGAAGCCGGCCAGGTCGCCGACCACGCCGCCGCCCAGGGCCAGCACGCAGGCGTCGCGGGTGGCGCCGAGTTCGGCCAGCGCGGCGATCGCCGCGCCGAAGTTGTCCAGGGTCTTGGAGGCCTCGCCGGCGGGGATCGTGAACACGCCGATCTTCAGCTCCGGGCGGGTCGCCAGCAAGGCCTGGCGCACCTGCGCCGCGTACAGCGGGGCGACGTTGCTGTCGCTGAGCAGCAGCACGTGGCGGCCGCGCACGTGCTCGGCCAGGCGCGCGCCGTCGTCGAGCAGGCCGGGGCCGATGCGGATGGTGTAGGACGGGTCGCCTTCGACCGCGACGCTGCGCTGGGAAACAGTCATGCAATGGGGTCCGGAAGTTTCCACGACGCGGCCAGGCGCACGACCAGCTGCGCGGTGGCTTCGGCGGGATTGAGGTGGTCGGTGTCCAGGATCAGGTCGGCGACGTCGCGGTACAGCGGCTCGCGCACCGCGTGCAGCGCGTGCAGCACCCGCTCGCGGTCGCCGCGCTGCAGCAGCGGGCGGCTGCGGTCGCGCTGCAGGCGCTGCAGCTGCGAGGCCACGCTGACCCGCAGGTACACCACGAAGCCATGCTCGCGCATCTCGCGGCGGCTGTCGGCGTCGAGTACCGCGCCGCCGCCGGTGGAAATGAGGTGGCCGGGGGTGCTGAGCACGCTTTCCAGCACGCTGCGTTCGTGCTCGCGGAAGCCGGCTTCGCCGGCGTGCTCGAACAGCGAGGGGATGCTGGCGCCGGTGCGTTCGACGATGGCTTGGTCGCTGTCGACGAAGACGAGGCTGAAGCGCTCGGCCAGGCGGCGGCCGATCACGCTCTTGCCGGCTCCCATCGGGCCGACCAGCACGAGATTGGGGGCGGGATTCATCCGCTGATGCTAGCAGACGCGCCCTGCATGCAGGCCTGGTTGCGGGTCGTGCGCCGCGCAGGCCGTGCCCGGCCCTGCGCCGCGACGCCGCGTGCGTCGCGCCGTGCATGGCGCGACAATGGGCCATCGTCCGCCGAGTGCCTTGCCGCCATGCCCGATCTCTACGCCGAAGCCCTGTCCACGTTCACCGACCTGTTCGCCGAGGCGCGGACCAGCGACGAGGCCGAATACAACGCGATGGTGGTCGCCTCGGCCACGCTGGAGGCGCGCCCGTCCTCGCGAGTGGTGCTGCTGAAGTCCTACGACGCGCGCGGCTTCGTCTTCTACACTCACCTGGACAGCCAGAAGGGCCGCGAGCTGCAGGCCAATCCGCAGGCCTCGCTGCTGTTCCTGTGGCGGCGCATGCGCGAGGACGGGGTGCAGGTGCGCATCGACGGCGAGGTGCAACTGGTCGCTGCGGTCGAGGCCGATGCCTATTTCGCCTCGCGCCCGCGCATGAGCCAGATCGGCGCATGGGCGTCGGCGCAGTCGCGCCCGCTGCAGTCGCGCGAGGAGTTCGAGCAGCGCGTGGCCAAGGCCGAGGCCAGCTTCGCAGGCCGCGAGGTGCCGCGTCCGGACGGCTGGGGCGGTTTCCGCGTGGTGCCGCGCAGCTTCGAGTTCTGGTACGGCGGCAAGTACCGCCTGCACGAGCGCTGGCAGTACATCGCCGACGCCGCCGGGCACTGGTCCAAGCGGATGCTGTTCCCGTGAGCGATGGCTACTCGATCCGCGCCGCCGCCGCCGCCGACCTGCGCGCCTGGGCGGCGCTGCGGGTGGCGCTGTGGCCGGACGAGAGCGATGCCTTCGGCGGCGTCGCCGAAGCGCTGCAGCGCGAGGACGCGGCCAATTTCCTGGCCTTCGCCGGCGACGGCCACGCGATCGGCTTCGCCGACGTGACCCTGCGCCAGGACTACGTCAACGGCACCGATAGTTCGCCGGTGGGGTTTCTGGAAGGCTGGTACGTGGCGCCGGAATGGCGCGGCCGCGGTGTCGGCCGCGCGCTGCTGCGCCAGGTGCGGGACTGGACCCGCGCGCAGGGCTGCAGCGAGCTGGCCTCCGATGCGCTGCTCGACGACGCCGCGGCGCAGGCCGCCCACCGCGCCTGCGGCTTCGAGGAAACCGAGCGCGTGGTGTATTTCCGCATGCCGCTAGCGGACTGACATGGGTCCGCAGCGTATCGTCTGCCTGACCGAGGAACCCACCGAGACGCTGTACGCGCTCGGCGAGCAGGCGCGCATCGTCGGCATCAGCGGCTTCACCGTGCGGCCGCCGCAGGCGCGCCGCGACAAGCCCAAGGTCAGTGCCTTCACCAGCGCCAGGATCGACGCGATCCTGGCGCTGCAGCCGGACCTGGCGATCGGTTTTTCCGATATTCAGGCCGACATCGCCGCCGAATTGGTGCGCAACGGAGTGGAGGTGTGGATCGCCAACCACCGCAGCGTCGACGGCATCCTCGACTACGTGCGCCGGCTCGGGGCGCTGGTCGGCGCCGGCGCGTGCGCCGCGGCCTATGCCGATGAACTGCAGCGTGGCCTGGACGCGATCGCCACGCAGGCCGCAGCGCTGCCGCGGCGGCCGAAGGTGTATTTCGAGGAATGGGACGAGCCGATCATCACCGGCATCCGCTGGGTCGCCGAGTTGGTGCGCATCGCCGGTGGCGACGACGTGTTCCCGGAGCTGTCGGCCGAACCACTGGCCAAGGCGCGGATCCTGGCCAATGGCGAGGACGTGGTGCGGCGCGCGCCGGACATCATCCTCGGCTCGTGGTGCGGCAAGCGCTTCCGCCCCGAGCGGGTGGCGGCGCGGCCGGGCTGGGCGGCGATCCCGGCGGTGCGCGACGGCCAGCTGTTCGAGATCAAGTCGCCGCTGATCCTGCAGCCCGGCCCGGCCGCGCTGACCGACGGCGTGCGCGCGATCGCCGCCATCGTGCAGGCCTGGGCGCAGCGCCGCTAGCTGCGCCGCTGCGGGTTCAGCGCGGTGCCACCGGCTGGGTGCGGCCGGCGATGCCCAGCCCGAGCAGCGCCAGCACGGCGGCCACCGCGAAGGTAGACAGGTACGCAGCGATCACCGACTGCGCCAGCAACGCCGCGAACAGCGAGCCGCCCACCGCCAGCGTGGTCGCCACCGCGATCGCCTCGCTCAACTGCAGCGCCGAACTGTTCGCGCCCTGCTGCGCCGGCGGCGACAGGGTCAGGGTCAGCACCGACAGGGTCGGGTAGATCAGGCCCATACCCAGGCCGGTGGCGGCCCAGCCGAGCATCGCCAGCGCGGCCGGCACGCCGGGCAGCACGGCCAGCGCGGTGCCGCCGATGCCCAGCAGCATCAGCACGCTGCCGCCGCGCAGCCGGCGCACGCGCGAGCCGCGCTGGCCGTCGTGGCCCTGGTACCAGGAGCCGGCGAACCAGCCCAGCGCCCCGATGCTCAGCGCGATCCCGGCCCAGGTCGGCGACAGGCCGCGTTCGCGCGACAGCAGCAGCGGCAGGAACGCTTCGCAGCCGAAGAACGCCGACGCCGCCACGCCGCGCAAGGCGATCACGCTGGGCAGGCCGCGCGCGCCGCGCAAGCTGCCGTCCGGCAACAGCCGCCACGCGCACAGCAGCAACCCGCCCAGCGCCGGCAGCACTGCGGGTAGCAGCCACAGTCCGCGCTGCTGCCCGGCCAGGTACAACAGACACACGCTGGCCGCCGCCCCTGCCGACCACAGGATCGGCGCGGCGCTGGGCGACGGCGCCGCGGCCAGCGCGGGCAGGCGCCGCAACGCCGGCCGCAGCAGCAATCCGGCCGGCAGCGCCAGCAGCGGCACCGCCAGGAACACCCAGCGCCAGCCGACATGCTCCACGATCAGGCCGCTGATGCTGGGGCCGAGCAGCGACGGCACCACCCAGCCGGCCGAGAACGCGGCGAAGATGCGCGGGCGCAGCGCCTCGGGGTACAGCCGTGCGACCAGCACGTACAGCGCCACCGAGATCGCGCCCGCGCCCAGCCCCTGCACCAGGCGCCCGGCCAGCAGCATCGGCATGCCGCCGGCGAACCCGGCCAGCAACAGCCCGCAGACGAAGCAGGCCAGCCCGGCCCACAGCGGCAGCGCCGGGCCGCGCGCATCGCTGCAACGGCCGGCCACGGTCATGCCGATCACGCTGGTCGCCAGGGTGCCGCCGAACGCCAGCGCGTACAGGCGCAGTCCATCCAGTTCGCGCGCCACAGTCGGCATCGCCGCGGCCACCGCCAGCGCCTCGAACGCGATCAGCGAGACCAGCGCGACCATGCCCAGCGTGGTTGCGCGATAGTGCGGCGACAGGACCGAATCGGCAGTGGCGGCAGCGGTGCGGGCGGAGGTCATCGCCGCAAGCGTGCCGGTGCGGCGGTCGCCTGCGGGTGAAGCGTACTGATGCATCGGTGCGGCCTCATGGCGGAATGGCACGATCGCCTGCCGGCGCGATGTTGCGCGGTAGGCGATGGGCGCGCAGCATGCAACCTCAACCGAACTTGAGGTCAGGCGATGCATGAGGAACTGAGCGTGGGGCAGGTGGCCGAACGCAGCGGCGTGGCGGTTTCGGCGCTGCACTTCTACGAGAAGAAGGGCCTGATCCACAGCCTGCGCAGCGCCGGCAACCAGCGCCGCTATGCGCGCGACGTGCTGCGCCGGCTGGCGGTGATTCGCGTCGCGCAGCGCGTCGGCGTGCCGCTGGACAGCATCAAGGCCGCCTTCGCGCAACTGCCCGATGCGCGCACGCCCACGCGCGCGGAATGGGCGCGGATGTCGGCGGCCTGGCGCCAGGAACTGGACGCGCGCATCGCGCAGCTGACCCAGTTGCGCGATCAGCTCACCGACTGCATCGGCTGCGGCTGCCTGTCGCTGCGCCGCTGCCGCCTGAGCAATCCGGCCGATGCGCTGGGCGCGCAGGGCGACGGGCCGCAGCGCTGGACAGCGCCTTGAGCGGCTTGCGCGCGGCGGGAAAAAGCGCAGGGACGTTGTAGGAGCGGCTTCAGCCGCGACGGGCCTTACCGAGATCCTGTCGCGGCTGAAGCCGCTCCTACCGGGGCTCGCAGCGGCAAACAGGCAACGCTGCCGCGCTAGAACGTGCGGGCGAAGCGCACGGTGCCCGCGCCATCGGCGCTGCGTACGTCCACCTGAAAATTCAGCTGGTCGTGCTCGCTGATGCGCACCGTGCCGACGTAGTCGGTATAGGCGTCGGTGACCGCTTCGCGCAAGGCGATGGGTTGCCGGCGGCCGCTGAGGTCGGCGGCGACGGCGCTGACCTGGCCGCTGGCCGGCAGTTCTTCGCCGTCCTGCACGCGGCGCAGGGCGATCACCACCAACGCGGTCTCGGCGTCGCGGGCGATGCTGTAGCGGCGCGCGGCGCCATCGCTCAGCGCCAGCGTCGGCAGTGCGTTGTAGTGCACGCGCAGCGCGCCCAGGTCGGCCTGCGCGGGCGTGGCCGCGACCAGCGTGGCAGGGCGCGGCGCGTCCTGCGCCGAGCAGGCGGCCAGGGCCAGGCACAACAGCGCAGCGGCAGGCAGGTTGGGCATCGGCGGGGCTCCGGTCAGTCGTTGGCGGCGGACAGTGCGCGGCCGCGTGCGACGGCCGCAGCGATGGCGGTGGCGGTCAGCGCTTCGAAGCCGCCGGCCTGGAAGGTCTCGATCGCGGCCTGGGTGGTGCCGTTGGGCGAGGTCACCCGCCGTCGCAGCTCGCTCGGCGCCTCGCCGGATTCGGTGAGCATGCGCGCCGCGCCGAGCACGGTCTGCAGCACCAGCGTGCGCGCCGCCGCGGCCGGCAGGCCTTGCGCGATGCCGGCTGCTTCCATCGCTTCGGCGAGCAGGAACACATAGGCCGGGCCGCTGCCGGACACCGCGGTGACCGCATCGATCAGCGCCTCGTCCTCGACCCACACGCTGACCCCGGCGGCCGCCAGCACGCGCTCGGCGTGGCTGCGCTGCGCGGCGTCGACGCCGGCATTGGCGTACAGGCCGGTGACGCCGGCGCCGAGCAGCGCCGGCGTGTTCGGCATCGCCCGCACCAGGGCGTGGCCGCCGCCGAGCCAGCGGTCCAGTTGCTGCGTGGTGATGCCGGCGGCGATGGACACCAACAGCGGCCGCTGCGCCAGCGCCAGCGCCGCCAGCTCGGTGCAGACGCTGCGCAATACCTGCGGTTTGACCGCGAACATCCACAGCGCCGCGCCCTCCACTGCGTCGGCCGCGGTGGCGACCGCCTGCACGGCGTACTCGGCGGCCAGTGCCTCGCGCAACGCCGCCAGCGGCTCGGCCACGCGGATGCGACGCGGATCGGCGCCCTGCCGGACCAGGCCGGCGATCAGGCTGCGCGCCATGTTGCCGCCGCCGACGAAGGCGATGTCGGCGGTGCGCAGATCGGGAGGAGCGGAAGACATGGCGCAACACCGTCGCGGAGAGGGAGTGCCATGGTAACGGCTGCGCCGCGCCGCAGTGCTGCGCGGCGGCGCGACAGGTTCGGGCGATGCAAGCGCGTCGGCCGCGGGTGGCGTGCCGGCGCGGCGGGCTCAGTTCGCTTCGGTGAAGGTGATCGACGGCGTGGAGCCGCCGGTTACCGAACAGCTGCCCAGGTACAGGTTGTTGGTTTCGCCTGTGGTGCCGGCGTTGGCGGCGCAGGTCGGGGCGGCGGTGTCGCCATTGGTCGCGGCCACATTCACCGTGATCGACACCCCCCGGTTGAACTCCGCTCTCGCGCCTGCATCATTGCCGACCACATTGAATTCCGACTCCTTCCACACCGTCGCGATCTTGAGGATATCGTCACTGGCGCTGACGCTGTAGGCAGTGCTGCCGTCGATGAAGGTCACGACGTCCTCGCCGTTGGCGGTGGCCGAGCCGATCAGTTTGAGGTCGGCCAAGCGCGTGATCGGCACGTCCGGTACAGGCAGCGCCTCGCTGTCGCGGTAGCACAAGTCTTCTTCGCTTATCCAGTCCTTGGGGCAGTCGGTGCCGTAGCCATTTAGATAGTACTCGATGAAGACCGCTGATTGCTTTGGCGCCTTGTAGCCGGTGGCATAGATGAACTGCTGCCAGACGGTACAGCCCGAACGCCCTTCGCAGACACTGCTGCTGTCAACGTTGGTGTTCAGCTGAAGACTGTACTCGTTGGGTCCGATGACGCCGCCGCTGCCGAAAGGAGGCACGCCGATGCTGCGTTCGGAGGTTACGCCGCTGACCTTGGGGAAGCTGCCGATGGTCTTGCTGATGAGGGTTTGGGACCTCAGCACGTAGTCGTTGCGGTTGCCGACGGGCGCCGTGGTGTCCATGATGGTGTTGCGCGTGATGGCGTGCACGTGCCGATGCCGGGGCAGGCGCGTGCAGGCATCCGTTTGCCAGGCGGTGCCGGGGTAGCTGGCGTGGAAGCAGCCAACGGCCGGTGTCTTCTGATGCGCCATGGTCTCGCGCCATGCCGCATGTGCCTGCGCTTCGCCGGGTGTCATCAGCGCTTCGTCGGTCTGCCATGCCGACGTCGCCGCCGCCGCAGCGATCGCCGTGGGGACATGCAGCAGCGCGATAAAGCACGCGCCAAACAGCAATTTCGTTGATGCTTCCATCTTCTTATGACCTTGTCGGAGCCGAGCGCATTCGGCGATATGGGCGGTGGAACAGCCACCGCCGGTGCCTATCGGAACCGAATGCCTCCATCCGCAGTGTGATCTCTTCGAAGGATCGTGACGCTGCATGCCATGCCGTGTCGCCGTTCCTCGGGACGGCCCTCGATTGGGATTGGAAAGTCCAGTTTTTTCAATCGTTTGAAATTCCGCGGCGGTTTGGCGTGCGTAAATCAACAGGGGGGACTTCGTAGACAATTCGGCGACGACAGGCGATATCACCGGATCGCTGCGTGAATCGGCATGTCGCTTCACGGCGTTGGCGAGCGGAAAGTTGGCGAGCGGAAACACGCAGGCCTGGCTGTTGCCGGATACCGCGACGACTCTCTGCCGTTGGCGAATGACCGACGCCACAGTCATCGCATTTGAATAGTTCGTAGCCAAGCTCGCGCCTGCGCTTGCCTTGGCAGCATCGCGGCCGCGGCGCGTGTTTTCAGGACGCCGCGCGCGGCGCGCGGCTGCCGAACAGCGCGGTGCCGATGCGCACCAGATTGGCCCCGGCCGCGATCGCCGCAGCGAAGTCGCCGCTCATGCCCATCGACAGCGTATCGGCCTGCGGATACGCGGCGCGCAGCCGTTCGAACAGCGCGGCCATGCGCGCGAAGGCGGCGCCGCGGCGCTCGGCGTCCGGCCATGGCGCGGGAATGGCCATCAGCCCGCGCAGCGCCAGTGCCGGCTGCGCGGCGATGGCCGCGGCCAGCGCCTCCACCTCGGCGGGGGTGCAGCCGTGCTTGCTGGCCTCGTCGTCGATGTTGACCTGGATCAGCACGTTCAGCGGCGGCCGCGACGCGGGGCGGTATCTGGCCAGGGCGCCGACCAGCTTGGCCCGGTCCAGCGTCTGCACCCAGTCGAACAACTGCGCCGCCTGCTCGGCCTTGTTCGACTGCAGGTGGCCGATCAGATGCCATTGCAACTGCAGCGGCGCCAGTTCGGCGATCTTGCCCGCCGCTTCCTGCACGTAGTTCTCGCCGAACGCGCGCTGTCCCTGCGCGGCGAGGGCGGCCACCGCCGCGGCCGGCTGGGTCTTGGACACGGCCAGCAAGCGGGCCGGGGGACGCTGCGCGGAGGCCGCGGCGCGGTCCATGTCCAGGTGGATCTGCTGCAAGGGGGAGAGGGGCACGGGCGGCGCTTCTGGCAATGGGGAAGGGCGCTATACTGCCGCCCGGGGAATCATCCTTCCAGTCGCAGCCCAAGGGGAAAAGCAGCGTATGGATATCGCTGAACTATTGGCGTTCTCGGTCAAGAACAAGGCATCCGACCTGCACCTGTCCGCCGGCCTGCCGCCGATGATCCGGGTCGATGGCGACGTACGCCGCATCAACATCCCGGCACTGGATCACAAGCAGGTGCATGCGCTGGTGTACGACATCATGTCGGACAAGCAGCGACGCGACTACGAAGAGTTCCTCGAAGTCGACTTCTCGTTCGAGATTCCCAGCCTGGCGCGCTTCCGCGTCAACGCGTTCAACCAGAACCGCGGCGCCGGCGCGGTGTTCCGTACCATCCCGTCCGAAGTGCTGACCCTGGAAGACCTCGGCTGCCCGCCGATCTTCCGCCAGCTGATCGACCAGCCGCAGGGCCTGATCCTGGTCACCGGTCCGACCGGCTCGGGCAAGTCGACCACGCTCGCCGGCATGATCGATTACATCAACAAGAACGAATACGGCCACATCCTCACCGTCGAGGATCCGATCGAATTCGTGCACACCTCGCAGAAGTGCCTGATCAACCAGCGCGAAGTGCACCGCGACACGCACGGCTTCAACGAAGCGTTGCGCTCGGCGCTGCGCGAAGACCCGGACATCATCCTGGTCGGCGAGTTGCGCGACCTGGAAACCATCCGCCTGGCGCTGACCGCCGCGGAAACCGGCCACCTGGTGTTCGGCACCCTGCACACCAGTTCGGCGGCCAAGACCATCGACCGCATCATCGACGTGTTCCCGGCCGGCGAAAAGCCGATGGTGCGCTCGATGCTGTCCGAATCTTTGCGCGCGGTGATCTCGCAGGCGCTGCTGAAGAAGGTCGGCGGCGGCCGCACCGCGGCGTGGGAGATCATGGTCGGCACCCCGGCGATCCGCAACCTGATCCGCGAGGACAAGGTGGCGCAGATGTACTCGGCGATCCAGACCGGCCAGCAGTACGGCATGCAGACCCTGGACCAGCACCTGCAGGATCTGGTCAAGCGCAGCCTGATCACCCGCAACCAGGCGCGCGACTACGCCAAGGACAAGCGGGTCTTCGAGTGAGGCCGGGACCGGGGACTCGGGACTCGGGACTCGGAAAAGCGATCCATCGCGGTTTGATTTTTCATTGGGTGGACAGGGCAGGATCGGGAGTCGGCGGCTTGTGCCGTTCGAGTCCCGGGTCCCGCGTCCCGAGTCCCGGAGCCTGCAAATGAGCACCATCGACTTCACCTCGTTCCTGAAACTGATGGCGCACCAGAAGGCGTCGGATCTGTTCATCACCGCGGGCATGCCGCCGGCGATCAAGGTGCACGGCAAGATCACCCCGATCACGCAGACGCCGCTGACCGCGCAGCAGAGCCGCGACCTGGTGCTGAACGTGATGACCCCGGCGCAGCGCGAGGAATTCGAGAAGACCCACGAGTGCAACTTCGCCATCGGCGTGGCCGGGGTCGGGCGCTTCCGCGTCAGCTGCTTCTACCAGCGCAACCAGGTCGGCATGGTGCTGCGCCGGATCGAGACGCGCATCCCCACCGTCGATGAGCTGAACCTGCCGCCGGTGATCAAGACCCTGGCGATGACCAAGCGCGGCATCATCATCTTCGTCGGCGCCACCGGCACCGGCAAGTCGACCTCGCTGGCGGCGATGATCGGCTACCGCAACCAGAATTCCACCGGCCACATCATCACCATCGAAGACCCGATCGAGTTCGTGCACAAGCACGAGGGCTGCATCATCACCCAGCGCGAAGTCGGCATCGACACCGACAGCTGGGAGAACGCGCTGAAGAACACCCTGCGCCAGGCGCCTGACGTGATCATGATCGGCGAGGTGCGCACCCGCGAAGGCATGGACCACGCGATCTCCTTCGCCGAAACCGGCCACCTGGTGCTGTGCACCCTGCATGCCAACAATGCCAATCAGGCGATGGACCGGATCATCAACTTCTTTCCCGAAGACCGCCGCAGCCAGCTGCTGATGGACCTGTCGCTGAACATGCGCGGCGTGGTCGCCCAGCAGCTGATCCCGACCCCCGACGGCAAGAGCCGCCGCGTGGCGATCGAGATCATGCTCGGCACGCCGCTGGTGCAGGACTACATCCGCGAGGGCGAGATCCACAAGCTCAAGGACGTGATGAAGGAATCCACCAACCTGGGCATGAAGACCTTCGACCAGAGCCTGTTCGAGTTGTACCAGGCCGGCGAGATCAGCTACGAGGACGCGCTGCGCCACGCCGACTCGCAGAACGAAGTGCGCCTGCGCATCAAGCTCGCCCAGGGCGGCGACGCCAGGACCCTGGCGCAGGGCATGGACGGGGTGGAAATCGCCGAGGTGCGCTGAGCGCTCCAAAAGCGCCATGGCACGCCGCACCCTGACGCCAATCCCTCTCCCGCCGGTAGAGGCATCCCACCGGGAGAAGCTGGAGCGTAGCGCCGGATGAGGGTACGGGCGCAGCCTCGCGCACCCAAACAGCGTGAGTCGCTTCGCGCCGTACCCTCAGCCCAACCCCTTTCCCGGCGGGAGAGGGGCAGCATGTCGCGCGCTGGTTGCAGCAGGGCGCAGCGACGTTTGCGCCACGCGCTGTATGCAGGCGAGCGGCGCTGGCCGCAGGCGCCGTTCTGGCAGGCGCGGATGGCGGGGTGACCGATCCGCAACAGGGGATGGGTTGCTGTTCAAGGGCTGTGGAACGCCATCGTCGGTGCCGAAAATGCGCCAGCGGATGGAGCCGCGCTCTCGATGTGCCTGGAGCGAAAGGTTCACGCGCCGCGCATCCACGCCGGATCCAGCCGCGCGATACGCGCGAAGGCCGGGCAGTCTTCGCGGTGCGCGCCGCGCAGGTAGCCAAGGCTCATCAGGAACTCGCCGGTGATCTCGCCGCCGGTGAAACGGAAAGTACGCTTGAACAGCTTGATCCACTCGGCCTTGTCGCGCGGATGGTGCGCGTCCAGCCAGGCGGCGAAACCGCCGTGCGAGGCGCGCAGGCCCTGAATCACCTGCGCGTTGTGGATCGCCGCGTGCACCTTGAGCCGGTTGCGGACGATGCCGGGGTCGGCGAGCAGGCGCAGCACGTCGGCCTCGCCGTAGCCGGCGACCGTGTCCACATCGAACCCGGCGTAGGCGGCACGGAAGCCTGCGCGCTTCTTCAGCATCAACTCCCAGCTCAGCCCGGCCTGGTTGATCTCCAGCACCAGCCGCTCGAACAGCTCGGGTTCGGCACGCTGCGGAACGCCGTATTCGGCGTCGTGGTACGGGCCATGCAAGGCGTGGCCGGGGGCGATGTCGCAATAGCTGGGCATGTCGGGCAGACTCCGTCAGTCGTCCTGGTCATGGTCTTCGGGGGAGATTTCGGCGCGCCGCGCATCCGGCAAGCTCAGGTCCGGCCAACGCCGTGGCACCAATCCCAGCTTGCCGGCGCGCAGCGCGTCGAACGGCGCATCCGCGCGATCGCGCGAGCTGGGCGAGAAATGCACGCGCGCCACGTCCTGCCAGCGGTCCTGGCGGCGCGCGTGGATCCGGCATGCCATGCCGAAGGTGTCGCTGTCGTTGCACAGCAGCGCCTCGTCGCTGCCGTCGCCGTCCAGATCGCGCAGCAGCAGCGCGCAGTGGTCGCCACGCTGCAGGCAGCCGGCGTCGTGCAGCGTGCCGGCGAGCAGCGCCTGCCACCAGCCATCGCCGGGATCGGCGCTGCCGGCGGCGAGCGGGATGTGCTGGCGCAGTTCGGCCGCAGCGGCGATGCGGTCCTGCGCGCGCTGCTCGCCGCTGGTGTCGCCGTCGCCGCCCCAGCGCTGCGTGCGTTGCAGGATGCGTTGCAGCCGTTCGCGTTGCGCCGGGTCCTCGGCGAAGCCCGGCGCGTCGCGCAGCGACTGCGCCGCCTGGTAACCGCGGCGGCCGCTGTCGAAGCGCAGGTAGGACAGATCCACGTCCGCGGCCGCGGTGCGGCCGTCGGCGAAGCGTTGCAACTGGTTGCCGACCACGATGCGGTAGGGGTCCAGCAGCGGCGAACTGCTGGTCAGCGCCAGCGCGATCACCACCCAGGACATGACCCGGTTGACCGGCGCCAGCGGCCGCAACCAGCGTCCGTCCGGGCGCAGCACCGCCCACGCGTAGCCGAACGCGTAGCCGCAGGCGACCACCGCCACCAGCACGCCGTTGAAGCGCTCCGCGCTCCAGCCGTACTGGTCGATACGCAGCCACAGCGCGTACAGCGCCAGCAGCGCGTACAGCGACAGGCTCAGCAGGCCGGCGTCGATCAGCCGCCGCAGCCATTGCGGATAGGGCGCGGTCGCGCTGCCATCCTGGTAGACCGCATTGACGAACAGCACCAGGGCCGCCACCAGCGCGATCAGGATCTTCGCCGCGGCGCGGGTTTCCCACAGCGGCTGCAGGCCGGTGAACGGCAGGCTCAGCGCGAACAGCACCGCCACGAACGCCAGCAACGGCAGCAGCCCGGTGCAGATCGCGAACAGGATCTGCCGCATCACCTGCACCGCGCGCTGCTGGGTGCGGCCGATCAGCAGGCCCAGGCCGAACATGATCCCGGTGGCGAGGTAGACGAAGGCGCCCTGGCGGAACAGCTCGCGGAAGAACTCCAGCTTGACCAGCGCGAACAGCGCGCCCCACAGCCACAGCACCAGCCAGCAGATGCCGACGAACAGCCAGGCCAGGGCCAGGGTCAGCGCGTTCTGCCAGGCGTGTTCGAACAATTCGCGGTACGGCGCCAGCCAGTGGCCATGCTGCAGCCGGCATTGCAGCCACGGCAGCAGCACGAACATGCCCAGCGTGATGGCCATGCCGAACGGGACCAGCACGTTCGCGCTGCGCAGCCCGGGCGCGCCGGTGACGCTCCACGCGGCCCAGGCCGACAGCGCCGCCACCAGCAGCGCCAGCGCGATCAGGTGCTGCCACAGGCGCAATTCGCTCAGGCGCCGCACCGACAGCAGGGTCAGCGTCGGCACGGTCAGCACCAGGGTGTACCAGCACACCCGGCCGCCCAGCGCCGCGAACGGCCACCACCCGGCATCGGCGCCACGCTGGGCCAGGTACAGCAGCGCGCCCTGCAGCAGCGCGACCAGGACGATGAAGGCGCGGCTCTGGCGCGGCAGGTCGGGGGCGGTTTCCATGCGGGACAGCATCCTTGGCAGCGCGGCGGTGCGCGATCGGGGATGATTATGGCAGTCCGCTCCGGCCAGGCGCAGCGCCGGTCCGGGAGGGACGATAGAATGGGGCCATGTCCGCTTTGCCTACCCCTCTGGCCAACCAACTGCTGATCGCGCTGCCGGCGCTGTCCGATCCCCATTTCGCGCGCGGCGTGGCCCTGATCTGCCAGCACGACGCCAGCGGCGCGATGGGCGTGCTGGTCAACCGCGCCTCCGAATACACGCTGGGCGAGGTGCTGGAGCAGATGGGCATCGACACCGTCGACGCGACCCTGCGCGAGCAGGTGGTGCTCAGCGGCGGGCCGGTGCATCCGGAACGCGGCTTCGTCATCCACGACGGCGAACGCGCCTGGGATTCGAGCCTGGCGTTCGGCGACGGCCTGTTCCTGACCACCTCGCGCGACGTGCTCGAAGCGATGGCCCGCGGCGACGGCCCGCGCAACGCGGTGGTCGCGCTGGGCTGCGCCGGCTGGGGTGCCGGCCAGCTCGAATACGAGCTGGGCGAGAACAGCTGGCTGACCGCGCCGGCCGATGCCGAACTGCTGTTCGAGCTGCCGCTGGAGCGGCGCTGGCAGACCGCCGCCGGCCGCATCGGCGTGGACCTGTTCCGCCTCACCGACTACAGCGGGCATGCCTGAGCCCGGCGCGCCCGCTGCGGACAGCGCCGCTGCCGGCACGATTCGCCGCGACGGCACCGTGCTCGGCTTCGACGTCGGCCACCGTCGCATCGGCGTGGCCGTGGGCAGCAGCTTCGGCAGCGGCGCACGCGCCCTGGCCGTGGTCGATGTGCATGCGCAGGGGCCGGACTGGCCGGCGCTGGACCGCCTGCATACCGAATGGCGCCCGCACGGCCTGGTGGTCGGCGATCCGCTGACCCTGGAGGGCGCCGACCAACCCAACCGCAAGCGCGCGCATGCCTTCGCCCGCGAACTCGGTGCCCGTTACCGGCTACCGGTGGTGCTGGTCGACGAGCGCTCCAGTTCGGTCGAAGCGGCCCAGCGCTTCGCCGGGGACCGCGCCGCCGGGCGCAAGCGCCGCCGCGACGCCGCCGCGCTGGACGCGGTCGCCGCCGCGGTGATCGTCGAGCGTTGGCTGGCCGCGCCCGACGACGCCACTCCCATTTCCTGATTCCTTTCCCGGACCCGCCATGACTGACCCGCAACTCGATTCGAACGGGCGCCTGCGCCACCTGCTGACCCTGGAAGGCCTGCCGCGCGCGACCTTGCTGCAACTGCTGGACCGCGCCGGGCAGATCCGCGACGCGGCGGTGGGCCGGGTCGGCAAGCGCAACGTGCTGGCCGGCACCGCGGTGTGCACGCTGTTCTTCGAACCGTCCACGCGCACCCGCAGCTCGTTCCAGCTGGCCGCGCAGCGGCTCGGCGCCGACGTGCTGAACTTCGACGCCTCGACCTCGTCCACGCGCAAGGGCGAGACCGCGCGCGACACGCTGAAGAACCTGGAAGCGATGGGCGTGCGCGGCTTCGTCGTGCGCCATCCCGAGGACGGCGCGGTCGAGCGCCTGGCCGAAGCGGCCGGCGAGGGCACCGCGCTGATCAACGCCGGCGACGGCCGCAGCGCGCATCCCACCCAGGGCCTGCTCGACATGCTGACCCTGCGCCACGCCAAGGGCGGCGATTTCTCCAAGCTCAAGCTGGTCATCGTCGGCGACGTCAAGCACTCGCGCGTGGCGCGTTCGGACCTGCACGCGCTGCGCACGCTCGGCGCCGGCGAAGTGCGCGTGTGCGGCCCGCAGGCGCTGCTGCCCGACGACGGCACCCTGGACGGCTGCGTGGTCGGCGACGACTTCGACGCCATGCTCGATGGCGTGGACGCGGTGATGATGCTGCGCCTGCAGCGCGAGCGTATGGAGGAAGGCCTGGTGTCCTCGCTGGAGGGCTACCATGCGCACTACGGCCTCACCGCCGAGCGTCTGCGCCGCGCCGCGCCGGGCGCGGTGGTGCTGCATCCGGGACCGATCAACCGCGGCGTGGAGATCACCGACGACGTCGCCGACGGCCCGCAGTCGTGCGTGCTGCGCCAGGTCGCCAACGGCGTGGCGGTGCGCATGGCCGTGCTGGAGACGTTGTTGGGGTGAGGCGTGGTGCGCGCGTAGTGGGCGCTCTTGCCTGGATGTGTTGCCTGTCGCGATGGGATGCCCTGCTTCGTTCGTCGCGGCTGAAGCCGCTCCTACAGTGCACCCAGCACGTTCGCTGCAGGCTTCTGTAGGAGCGGCTTCAGCCGCGACGATCGCAAGCGACGCACACCCGCCTGCGGTGAATGTCCGCGCCGACGACCACGCCAACCGGCACATCCACGCCACACCGTTTTGGCATACCATCGGTGGCGATCCTTCCCACGGACGCCCCACATGATCCATGCCCTGCGCCGCGCCGGTTACGTTTCCCTCGTGGGCTTCGCCCAGGCCGCCGCCGCCGCGCCGGCCGCCGCCGCACCTGCCGGCGGCTACGACCCGCTGGCCCTGTTCGCGCCGCTGCAATTGCCGCAGCCGGCCAGCGCCTATCGCAGCGGCGGCGGCGTACCCGGACCGCTGTACTGGCAGAACCGCGCCGACTACGACCTGCACGCCAGCATCGATCCGGCCACGCGCACGCTCAGCGGCCAGGAAACCATCACCTACAGCAACCGCAGCCCGGACACGCTGGACGTGCTGTGGCTGCAGCTGGACCAGAACATCTACCGCGCCGACGCGCGTGCCAGCGGCGTGCGCCCGGCGCGGGCGGAAGGTCCGCCGGCGCCGGCCAGCGACGGCTACCGCATCGCCAAGGTGGAAGTGGAGCAGGGCGGCAAGCGCGTGCCGGCCCACTTCCTGGTCGACGACACGCGCATGCGCGTGGACCTGCCGCAGCCGCTGGCCGGCGCCGGCAAGGCGCTGAAGCTGCATATCGATTACGCCTACACGGTGCCCGGCACCTGGGGCGGGCGCACCGCGGTCACCCCGACCGGCGACGGCGACATCTACGAGATCGCGCAGTGGTATCCGCGCATGGCGGTGTACGACGACCAGCGCGGCTGGGACACGCAGCCCTACCTGGGCGCGGAGTTCTACCTGGAATACGGCGACTTCGATTATGCGGTGACGGTGCCGTGGAACTACCTGGTCGCCGGCTCCGGCGAGTTGGTGAACCCGGCGCAGGTGCTGACCGCCACGCAGCGCCAGCGCCTGGCCCAGGCCGCGGCCAGCGACCGCACCGTGGCGATCCGCAGCGTTGCCGAAATAGGCGATGCGGCCAGCCGGCCCACCGCCAGCGGCACCCAGACCTGGCGCTTCCACATGGCGCATACCCGCGACGTGGCCTTCGCCGCCTCGCCGGCCTTCGTCTGGGACGCCGCGCGCATCAACCTGCCCGACGGCAAGCACGCGCTGGCGATGTCGGTGTATCCGCGCGAAGGCGTCGGCGCCGACAAGTGGGGCCGCTCCACCGAGTTCGTCAAGGCGTCGATCGAGCATTTCTCGCAGTGGTACCCGTATCCGTGGCCGGCGGCGGTGAACCTCGGCGGCCACGGCGCCGGCATGGAGTATCCGGGCATCGTCTTCGACGACATGCACGACGGCGGCAAGGACCTGTTCTGGATCACCGCGCACGAACTGGGCCACGGCTGGTTCCCGATGATCGTGGGCTCCAACGAGCGCCGCTACGCGTTTATGGACGAGGGTTTCAACACCTTCATCGACGTCTACGCCTCCGACGCGGTCAACCACGGCGAATTCGCGCCCAAGCGCGACAGCGAGTACGCGCCGAAGGGCGGCAACCCGGTGGACGAGATCCTGCCGCTGCTGGCCGACGCGCAGGCGCCGAACCTGCTCGACCGCGCCGATGCCACCAGCGAGACCTACCGTCATTCGCTGACCTACTTCAAGGGCGCGCTGGGCCTGGTGCTGCTGCGCGAGCAGATCCTCGGCCCGGCGCGCTTCGACCCGGCGTTCCGCAAGTACATCGCCACCTGGGCGTACAAGCATCCGACCCCGTCGGATTTCTTCCGGCTGATGGAAAGCGAGTCCGGCGAAGACCTGTCGTGGTGGTGGCGCGGCTGGTATCTCAACAACTGGCAGCTGGACATGGGCGTGCGCGTGGCCCGCTATGTCGAACACGACCCGGCCAAGGGCCTGCTGGTGACCTTGCAGAGCCGTCAGAAACTGGTGATGCCGGCGACCTTGCGCATCGACTTCGCCGACGGCAGCCACCTCGACCAGCGCGTGCCGGTGGAGACCTGGATCCAGCAGACCCAGCCGCAGATCAGGGTGCCGAGCACGCAGAAGGTGGTGCACGTGACCTTGGACCCCGAGCACAAACTGCCCGACTCCGACCGCGGCGACAACGCGATCGACGCGGTGAGTTGAGCCCGCCTGCTCCGCGACGCCTGGCGGCGGCGCGCCGCTTGCGCCGTGCCGCCGGCGCGGCGACAGTGCCGCGCCGCACGCGCTCGTGTGCGTGCGCATGCAGCGAGAAGGATCTTGCCAAGCCGTGACGGCGCCGCCATCGCGATCGCCGCATGTGGTGCTGCGGCGCCGAGCAAGGCGGCGCGCGTTGCGCGTCGCGCTGGCCGCGGCGTCGCTGACCCGCGACCGCCCACCGCACACCGCACACCGCACCTGTTCTGGGTCTATCGCCTGCTGCGTTTCGAGCACGTGCGTGGCGCCTACGCCGATGCAGATCTGCCCGGGCTTGCCCAAGTGAATCCTCTACAGTGCGCGGCCGCACAACAGCCGTGCCAGCATGCCGCTCGGGTCCGCGCCGGAAGCGCGCGTCGTGGGCGGCGCGCGAGCACGGCAGGATCGCGCCGGCAGCGGCCGGCCCGTAGCGGTCTCGCGCGTTCGCGTGCTCGTTGGCGACGACGCGCGGCCGACCTCGCCTGCGCCGTTCCATGCTGCATGCGCAACATCGGCTGCATGTGCGCAGATGGGCCAATGACGCGCGAATGTCTCCGCTGCGAAGCCAGCGCGTTCGGCGGATGGCGCCGCGCGTCGTGCCGATGACGCTGGGTCGCGGTTCTTCGGCGTATTCGGCACGCCTGCAATGTCGCGCGCGAGCGCGTTGCAAACGCCTGTCTTCGCCTGTCGTTGTCTGTCTCCCGCTGTCCGTTCGTGTCTGTTTTTCATGTCTTGCGGCGCGATCGTAGGTGCCGATCTAGCTTCCCGATTCGGCCGATTGTGCTGGCCCTGGGCGAGGCGAAGACTGCGCCCGGCCCCCACGCCCCGTGCCATCGCCCATCGCGTTCCGCGCAGGGCGCCAGGCGCTTATCGCTGCAAGATGGGAGAGTCTGATGAACATCCAGCCGCTCAAGGGCACGCTCGCGCTTGCCTTGGTTTTCTGCATATCGCCGGCCGTCGCCGGTCCGGTCGGCTACGGCGCCGCCACCACCGGCGGCGGCAATGCGATTCCGATCAACGTCGCCACGATGGAGGCGATGCAGGCCGCGATCAATCATTATTCCGGCAGCGGCGGCCTGGTGCTGAACTACACCGGCCAATTCAACTTCGCCAGCATCGGCAACGTCTGCGCGCAGTGGCAGTTGCCGGCCAGGACGGTGCAGATCAAGAACAAGAGCAACATCACCATCAAGGGCGCCAACGGCTCGTCGGCGAACTTCGGCCTGTGGGTGGGCGGCAATGCGCACAACATCATCATCCGCAACATGACCATCGGCCTGCTGCCGGGCGGCGAGGACGCCGACTCGATCTCGCTGGAAGGCAATTCCACCGGCGAACCGTCCAACATCTGGGTCGACCACAACACCTTGTTCGCCTCGCTGACCAAGTGCGCCGGCGCCGGCGACGCCTCCTTCGACGGCGGCATCGACATGAAGAAGGGCGCTCACCACGTCACCGTGTCGTACAACCACGTGCACGACTACCAGAAGGTCGCGCTCAACGGCTACAGCGACAACGACACCAAGAACGCCGCCGCGCGCACCACCTATCACCACAACCGCTTCGAGAACGTGGAATCGCGGCTGCCGCTGCAACGCCGCGGGCTGAGCCACATCTACAACAACTACTTCAACAACGTGCTCACCTCCGGCATCAACGTGCGCATGGGCGCGGTGGCGCTGATCGAGGCCAACTACTTCGAGAATGCGAAGAACCCGGTGACCTCGCGCGACAGCAGCGAAATCGGTGACTGGGACCTGATCAACAACTACGTCGGCAGCGGCATCACCTGGAGCGTGCCGGACAGCACCAGCAAGCCCTACGCCAACGCCAGCACCTGGATCTCGTCGAAGACCTTCCCGCAGCCGCTGGGCTACATGTACACCGCGATCCCGGCCGCGCAGGTCAAGGCCAAGGTCATCGCCACGGCCGGCGCAGGCACCAACCTGGCTGAATAGGCCGTGTAACCGCCGTGCGGCCGCCCCGGCTCGGTCCGGGGCGTTGCCGCTGGCCCGTCCTTCCGCATGCGCGCCGCGCATGCGATGCGCGCGGCGCGTGCACGGATCCGCGCCGCATCGGCCGATCGGTGCATGCCAGGCCCGCAGTGCATGCGAGTCGTAATGCGTCGCCGGTGCATAACGCGATCGCGTCGCAGTCGCGCTTGCCAGATGGCATTTTTCACATCGATTTCATCGATCCGGGCGTCTCGCGACGGCCTCGCCGGCCGGTCTGCACATGCCGCTCACTTCTGTAACGGCGTTCAAAAAAACATGCGCAATTGCGCATCAAGAATCTGTGGCCGCCGCCGTTACATCGCCCAAGCATCGACAGTGGTCTCGTGCTCGGCAGGCAGAAGCTTAACCCATTTTAACTGCTGCCCAGCCGTGCCAGCACCGTTACGCATCTTTTTATTTTGTGCCAGGTTCCGCATGTTTGTAAGCCGTGGCGCAGTTCCATTTCCTTTCCCCCCAAATAGGTGTCCCATGATCGGATTTCTTCAGCGCTACAAGGTCGGCACGCGGCTCTCTGCGGCGTTCGGCGTGCTTATCCTGCTTTCCTGCGCGCTCGTCGTCGCCGGGTTGATGACCCTGGCGCAGGCGCGCGAACGCATGGAAACCATCGTCAAGCGCAACCTGACCATCCTCGGCTACGTCGGCGAGATGCAGAAGGCCAGTTCTGACGTGGCCATCAACCTGCGCAACATCGTCCTGCCGACCACGCGCGGGCAAAATCTCCAGTTCGCCAAGGCCATCGAGGGCGAGCGTGCCCGCTACAGCGACAACCATGACAGGCTCTATGCGATTCCGGTTTCGGACTCCACTGCCGCGCACATGCGCAAGGAGATCGATGACCGCTACGCGCTGACCCGCGCGGCCAATCAAAAGGTGCTGGACCTCGGCATGGAGGACAAGGACGATCTGGCGCTCATTGTGTTGATGAAGGAGGCAGGACCGGCCACCGAGAAGTGGCAGGAGGCGATCGACGTATATTCGGAGCGGCAGCACAAGCGTGGCGCCAAGGCCTATGCCGACGCCAATCTGGCGATGGACCGCGGCCGCATCATGCTGATCAGCGGCGGCGTGGCGGTGGTCGTGGTCAGCGCGCTGCTGGCCTGGCTGATCACCCGCAGCCTGACCGTGCCGCTGGGCCGCGCCACGCGCGCCGCCGAAGCGATCGCACGCGGCGAACTGGACAACGACGTGAACACTGCTGCCAACGACGAAACCGGCCGTTTGCTGAGCGCGATGCATGGCATGCAGGAACAATTGCGCAACCTGATCGCCGCACAGTTGGACATGGCCAAGCGCCATGACGCAGGCCAGATCAGCTACCGCATGGATGCGGCGGTGTTCCCCGGCGACTACGGGCGCATGGCGGCTGAAACCAACAGCGTGGTCGATGCGCATGTCGCGGTACAGCTGAAGCTGGCGCAGATCATGGGCCGTTACGCGATCGGCGACCTCAGCCAGGACATGGACCGCCTGCCCGGCGAGAAAGCGGCGTTCACCCAGACCATGGACGAGGTGAAGGCCAACCTGTCGGCGATGAACGGCCAGATCAAGCAGCTGGCGCAGTCCGCCGCCAATGGCGACTTCAGCGCCCGCGGCGACGCCGAGCGTTTCCAGTTCGACTTCCGGGTCATGGTCGAGAGCCTCAACCAGCTGATGACCACCGCCGACGGCAATCTGCAGTCGCTGTCGGCCTTGCTGCAGTCCATCGCCGCCGGCGACCTGACCGCGCGCATGCACGGCCAGTTCCATGGCGTATTCGCGCAGATGCGCGACGACGCCAACGCCACCGCCGAGCAGCTGGCCGAGATCGTCGGCCGGATCAAGCACTCGGCGGTGTCGATCAACGCCGCGGCCAGCGAGATCGCGACCGGCAACGACGACCTGTCGCGGCGCACCGAACAGCAGGCTGCGAGCCTGGAGGAAACCGCTGCCTCGATGGAGGAGTTGACCTCCACCGTGAAGCAGAACGCCGAGCATGCGCGCCAGGCCAACCAGCTCGCGGCCGGTGCCGCATCGGTGGCCTCGGAAGGCGGCGAGGTGGTCGGCCAGGTGGTGAGCACGATGAGCGGTATCGAAGCCTCGTCGAAGAAGATCGCCGACATCATCAGCGTCATCGACGGCATCGCCTTCCAGACCAACATCCTGGCCTTGAATGCGGCGGTGGAAGCGGCGCGTGCCGGCGCCGATCGCTGCGCGTCGTTCGTCGTCCGTCGCCGCGATGACCACCGACAAGGACTGGCAGGAGTTCTGAGCGGCGCATGCGGTATTCGCCACCCTTCAACTGGAGGGCGGCGTGCTGTCGCGACGCACGCATTGCGTGTCGCGCAGGAAGTGCGGGCCAGTTGCCGCAGCGGCTTGCCGGGACGATGCGCTGGGTGTAGCCGCCGCATTGCCTTACCGGGGGGCCTGATTAGCGCTGTGTCTCAGCTGGTGATGCTGCCTTGGTTTAGAAATGCAGGTTCTTCAGTGAGATACGGCGATGACGCTCAATCGGATCCAGTTCCAAAAGGGGCTTTCGATTCCGGCTTTTCTGAGCCGCTACGGCTCCGAGGCGCAATGTGTCGAGGCCTTGGTTCAGGCCAGGTGGCCCAATGGCTTCGTGTGTCCGCAGTGCGGACACACGCATGCCAGTGGCTTTGAGCGGGGACGCCAGCACCTGTGGCAGTGCGCGCGCTGCCGGGTACAGACCAGCTTGACCGCCGGCACGCCCATGGCAGACACCAAGCTTCCCTTGCGGGTGTGGTGGCTGGCCATCTATCTGGTGAGCCAAGCCAAGAACGGAATTGCTGCGCTGGAACTGGCTCGGCAACTGGGCGTGTGCTATCGCACTGCATGGCGGATCAAGCACAAAGTGATGTCGGCGATGGCCGATCGTGAGCAGTCACGCCGGCTCGACGGAGAGGTCCAGATCGATGATGCCTATCTGGGCGGCGAACGCGCCGGTGGTCCAGGCCAACCGCAGTGGCGCAATAAAGTGCCGTTTATTGCAGCGGTTTCCCTGCATCAAGGGCGCCCGCGCTATCTCCGCCTGGATGTGGTCTCCAGCTTCCGAAGAAGCGTCGTGCACACGTGGGCTCAGCAGGCACTGGCACCGGGCACCCATGTCGTCAGTGATGGGCTGACAGCGTTCACCGGTGTGGGCTGGGCAGGCCTGACCCACGATGCCATCGTGACCGGAAGCGGCCGCAAAGGCGTCCAGCAGCCTCGTCTGCGTTGGGTCAATACGATCCTGGGCAATCTCAAAACGGCGCTTAGCGGCACCCACCATGCGGTGGACTTCCCCAAATACGGCGCGCGCTACCTGCATGCGCATGCCTACCGCTTCAATCGCCGCTTCAACCTGGCCGCCATGGTGCCGCGCCTGGCCAGTGCCCTGGCCGGCGCGGGAAGGCTCACAGAGCAGCAACTGCGTACGACAGCTGAGACACAGCGCTAATCAGGACCGGGGGGGGGGGGGGGGGGGGGGGGGGGCACGCCTTGCCGGCGCACGGCCTCTGCGCATTCGTAGGCTTGCTCCTGCAACGAAAACGCCGCGGCCGTCGCCGGCCGCGGCGCTGTGGTGCAGGTGAAGCCGGTTACTCCGGCGAGCCCGGCGACTTGGTGCGCGGGAGCACGTACGAGGTGATGTACTCGCCGTTGGAGCCGTAGACCACGACGATCATCTGGTTGGCGTCCTGGTAAACCACGGTGGCGCTGCACGGGCAGCTCGCGGCGGCGGTGACCATCCCGAGCGGGCGGTCCTTCTCGTCGTTGACGACGATCAGTGGCTCTTGTGCGGCCAAGCCGATCGGCAGGCGCGATTGAGCGCCCGGGGTGACCGCCATGACCGTGATCACCTCGTCCTTCGACGAGTTGATCTGGGCGAAGGTCAGCCCGGACTTCTCGAACGTGTAGACCTTGAACAGCGGCGACAGGCTGACGTTCTTCTTGCCGGCCGGGACGCGTTCGCCCAGGCCTTGGATCGTGTCGTTGGCTTCCAGCTTCTGCCCCGTGGCATGGGTCTGCGCCGCGGTGAATGCGATGGCCAGAACGGCCAGGGTCAACAGGGGTTTGTTCATGGTGTCTCTCCTTGTCTGGATGCAGCGGACCGTTGCGCATGGGCCGGGCGGCAGCCGTGGTCCTTTCCGGCCGAACCGCTCGGTGCAGGCCATCTCCTGGCCTGCCATCACGCGTGCGGGCGGAGCCGTACCTGGCGACCGGCGTAGTGCCTGTGGGCGGCGCTACGCCGGTCATCGAGCAACGCTTCCACCTCGACGCTTTGTTCAGTATTTCTGACGTTAGTATCTCTGTCAATATCTAAAATCAACCACTTGCGTCGTAGGTGGCGAAATCCTGTTGTTTTGTATATCCGAACTTCGGGTGCCGCCCATTGGCGCTGCAGGTCGTGTCCCGTTTGCGCGTGCGCTGGCGGGTTGCGAAGGGCAGGGAGCGCAGGGGAGGGAAGCGAAGGGCAGGGCGATGGGCATGCGCCGGTGGCAGCGCCGCCGCGGCCGTCCGCCGGGCGCGACAGCGTGTCGTGGTGGGGCGGAGCAGTCGCCGCTGACCAGCGCAGCCGCTGCGCCGCACACTCGGTGCCGCTGAGCACAAGCCATGTCCGTCCAGGCGGTGCGGGGTTCGAAGACCTGGCGCGACCCGCTCAGGATCGGCTGCTGCGCGGCGGCGAGCACGGCGCCATCGCGACGCGGTATCGTGTCGCGATTCCTGCCAATCGACGAACCCGATGCCGCATCCGTCCCTGCCTCCCGGTCCCGCCGCGTTCGCCGCGCCTGCCTTGCGCCATGCGCTGAAGCCGCGGCAACTGATCATGATGGGGCTGGGCAGCGCGATCGGCGCCGGCCTGTTCCTGGGGTCCGGCGTCGGCGTGCACGCGGCGGGGCCGGCGGTGCTGATCTCCTATCTGGTCGCCGGCGCGCTGGTGATCATCGTGATGAACGCGCTGGGTGAGATGGCCGCGGCCAAGCCGGCCAGCGGTGCGTTCTCGGTGTATGCGGCCGATGCGATGGGCGCCACCGCCGGCGCGACGGTGGGGTGGTTGTGGTGGCTGCAGCTGGTGATCGTGATCGCCGCCGAGGCGGTGGGCGCGGGCGGCCTGCTGGCCACCGTGTGGCCGGCGTTGCCGGTGCCGCTGGTCGCGGTGGTGTTCATGGCCGCCTTCACCGCGATCAACCTGCTCGGCGTGCGCAATTTCGGCGAGTTCGAATTCTGGTTCGCGATCCTCAAGGTGGTGGCGATCGTCGGCTTCATCCTGGTTGGCGTGGCGCTGCTGGCCGGCTGGTTGCCGAACGTGGTGGCGCCGGGCTGGTCCAACGTCACCGGCAATGGCGGGTTCGCGCCCAAGGGGCTGGCCGGGATCGGCGCGGCGCTGCTGGTGGTGGTGTTCGCCTTCGGCGGCACCGAGATCGTGGCAGTGGCGGCGGCCGAGACCGCGGACCCGGAGCGCAGCATCGCGCGCGCGATCCGCACCGTGGCCTGGCGCATCCTGGTGTTCTACATCGGCTCGCTGAGCGTGATCATCGCGGTGGTGCCGTGGCAGAGCGAGGCGCTGAGTTCGCCGTTCGCCGCGGTGCTGCAGGCGGCCAAGATTCCCGGCGCGGCCACCGGCATCACCCTGATCGCGGTGATCGCGCTGCTGTCGGCGCTCAACGCCAATCTCTACGGCGCCTCGCGCATGATCTTTTCGCTGGCGCAGCGCGGCGAGGCGCCGCGCGTGCTGGCCTTCACCAACGGCCAGCAGGTGCCGTTGCTGGCGGTGCTGGCCAGCGTGCTGTTCGGCTTCGTCGCCGCGGTGCTGGAATTGCTGTATCCCAATCGGGTGCTGCCGACGCTGCTGAACATCGTCGGCGCCACCTGCCTGCTGGTGTGGACGATCTCGCTGCTGTCGCAGTTGATCCTGCGTGCGCGCGCCGATCGCGCCGGCACGCGCCTGCCGTTCCGCATGCGCGGCTATCCGCTGCTGACCGTGCTGGCGCTGGCGATCCTGGCGCTGATCTTCGGCCTGCTGGTGGCCTCGCCCGACACCCGCGCGCAATTCCTGTCGATGGCCGCGCTGACCGCGGCGATCGCGCTGATCAGCGGCGTGGCGCGGCGGCTGCGCGCGCAGCGGGCAGGGTAGGGCACCGCGCTTCCCCTGTAGGAGTGGCTTCAGCCGCGACCGGAAGGTGGGTCATGCGATCAGGCCCGCACAGCACGGAGTTTTTGCGAGAACGCAAAGCCCTCTTGCTCACGTTCGTCGCGGCTGAAGCCCCTACACAAAAGCGGGCACGGCTCAGCCCAGCAACAGCCGCGCGCCCAGCGCGCACAGCAGCGCCGGCGGCATCACCAGCGCGCCGACTTTCAGGAAGCGCCAGAAGCCCACGTCCTCGCCTTCGCGGCGGATCGCGGTCAGCCACAGGATGGTGGCCAGCGAGCCGGTGATCGACAGGTTCGGCCCCAGGTCCACGCCGATCAGCAACGCATCGACCACCAGTTGCGGCGGATGCGCCTGGGCGATGGTGGTGCTGGCGATCAGGCCGGCCGGCAGGTTGTTCATCAGGTTGGAGGCGAACGCCAGCAGCGTGCCGGCCGCACCGGCGGTGGCCACCGGCGACTGCGCCGCGGCGGCGGACAGCGTCTGCGCGAGCCAGGCGATGACGCCGGTGCGCGACAGGGCCTCGACCAGCACGAACAGCCCGGCCACCAGCGGCAGCACCGCCCACGACACCGCCTTGACCAGCGGCAGCGGCGATTGCCGGCCGCCCAGGCACACCGCGGCCAGCGTGGCCAGGCCGGCCAGGCAGGTGGGCAGGCCCAGGTCGCGGCCCAGCGCGGAGACGCCGACCAGCAGCGCCGCGGTGGCGAGGATGCCGGCCAGCGCGAACGCGCCGCCGCGGCTCAGCGGCACCGTGTCCACGCGTTCGGCGCAGCGCCCGCGCAGGTCCTTGCGCTCGGCCCAGTACAGCATGCCGAAGGTGACGCCGATCGCCAGCAGCGAGGGCAGCGCGAACGCGGCCATCCACGCGCCCAGCGTCGGCATGGTGCCGCCGTACAGCACCAGGTTGGCGGGATTGGAGATCGGCAGCACGAAGCTGGCGGCGTTGGCGATCAGCGCGCAGGCGAACAGCATCGGCAGCGGCTTGGCCCCGGCCTTGCGCGCGGCCGCGTATACCGCCGGGGTCAGCACCACCGCGGTGGCGTCGTTGGACAGGAACGCGGTGACCACGATGCCGACCCCGAACACCACCGCGAACAAGCGCCGCGGCGAGCCCTTGGCGAGGTTCACCGCGTGCATCGCCACCCAGTCGAACAGGCCTTCGGCGCGTGCGGTTTCCGACAGCAGCATCATCCCGATCAGGAACAGGTAGACGTCGTAGCCCTTCAGCACCGCGTGCCAGGCCTCGGCGCCGGGCATCAGCCCGAGCACCAGCAGCAGCAGCGCGCCGCCCACCGCCCACAGTGCCTCGGGCAGCTTGAACGGCCGCGTGATCACCGCGGCGGTGGCCGCGGCGCAGATGCTCCAGGTGGCGACATTGGCCGCGTGTCCGCTCAGCATGCGCATGCCGCCGGTGCGGTCGGGCAGGGCGCCGGCGCGCGGCGGTTGGCGAGGGTGGTGGCGCGGTCCGCGGCGGACGCGTGGGGAAGGCTGGACATGGGGGCAATCGGCGCGTGCGGTGGTGTGGGAGAAAATGGTTGGCAAGGATAGCAAGCTGGGGGGCGGGACCGGGGACCGGGGACCGGGGACCCGGAGAAGCGGCGAGGGGGGGGGATAGGCCGCGATTGCGCCTTGCACACGGTGCTTGGGCCGTCATGCTCCTGCCGGTCCCCGGTCCCCGGTCCCCGGTCCCCGGTCCCGAGTCCCGCTACGGCACGTACCGATCGATCCAGCCCTGCAAAAAGTCGCTCAGGCCCAGCCTGGCCGGCGGCGACAGGCCGGCGCTGCGGACGAAGCCGGCCGCGGCCTGCGCGAAGTCCTGCTTTGCACGCCGCGTCGCCTGCTGCGCGGCCGCCTGCTGCTGGCGCAACTGCACCAGGTGCAGCGATGGCCGTCCCGGCGGCGCGAACTTCTGGTCGCGGCGCAGGGCATCGGCGGACAGCGTGGTGGCGTGCGCGGCCTGCAGCAGCGCCTGCCTGGCCTGCAGCAACTGCAGCAGCCATTGCCCGGTGTCGCTGAGCCGCCAGGGGGCGGCGGGATCGGAAGTGGCGCTCAGCAGCGGCAGGATCGCGGCATCGGCGAGGCCGGCGGCGCTCGGGTCCAGGCGTTGCAACCGGGCGAGGAAGTCGGCGTGGGCGAAGGCGGGGACGGTTGCCATGGGCGGCGCGGGAAGGAGCGAGCGCGGACTGTACGCGGTTTTGCCAGGCGCGTGGATGCGGCGCGGCCGGAGGGGGCGCGTGCAGTGCGCATGCAGGCCGGGCGTGCAGAATCTGCACGCACACGCGGCGGGCGCGCGCGCCGCCGCGGCGGCGTTCAGGCGCCTTCGGCTGGCGGCCGCTGCTGTTCTGCCTTCGCCTGGTTCGGCGCCGGCAGCGTCGGGCGCAACCCGGTCTGGATGCTGTCGTTGGTGGGACGGGTTCGGTCGCGGCTGAAGCCGCTCCTACATGGGGGCGACGCGCTGCAATAGCTGCCCGTTCGCGCTGCCGGCTCAGCTGCCGCCGGTCGCGGTTTCCGGCGCCGCGTCGGCGGTGTCGGCGCCGCGCTTCTGCGCGAACAGCCATTGCCACATCTTCGGGTTGCGGTAGGTGGCGTCCCAGGCGTTGTGGTTGCCTTCGGGGTATTCGGTGTAGCGCACGTCGGCATCCAGATTCTTGAACGCGCGGTAGATCTTGCGGTCGTCGTGCGGCAACACCACGTCGTCCTCGGCGCCGTGGAAGATCCATACCGGGATCCGCTGCAGGCGCTCGGCCAGCGCGCTGTAGGGATCGGGCAGCTCCGCCACCGGGGTCACCACCAGGTATTCGCGGTCCTCGTGCGGGGACAGGATCGCGCCGCAGACCGGCACCAGCGCGGCGAAGCGCTGCGGCTGCTGCAGCGCGATTTCCCAGGTGCCGTAGCCGCCCATCGACATGCCGGTCAAATAGGTGCGCTGCGGGTCGCCGTTGAATTCGGCGCTGGCCGCGTCCAGCGCCTGCAGCGCCATGGTCGCGTTGATCCCGTTCCATTCCTCATCGTCCGGCACCTGCGGCATCACCACCAGCGCCGGGAAGTCGGCCAGGTGGCGGCGCAGGTACGGGCCCACACCCGAATCGGCCTGCTGCCTGCCGTCGCTGCCGCGCTCGCCGGAACCGTGCAGGAACAGCACCACCGGCAGCGGACCCTGGCGCAACGGCGGCGCCGGCACGAACACCTGGTAGCGGTACAGGCGGCCGTCCACGGTCAGCTGGCGCGACACGAAATGGCCGCTGGCCGGGTCGCTGGGCAGGCTGCTGCAACCGACCATCGACAGGCACAGCAGCATCAGCAACGAACGCATCGACATGGGCGGCCCTCGGCGGTGGAGAGCCCCAGTATCGGTGTCCCGGCCCTTCGGCGACAGAGCGCCGTGCCGCCAGGGCCGGGGGCCGGACATGCGCCAGTCAGGCGCTGGCCGCGCGGCGTTCCTCCTTGCGCGGGCGGGGCGGCGCGGCCCGGCAAGCGCCGGCGACACAGTCGACACCGATGCGCTGCGCGGCGATCCGCTGGCATTCGCGGCAATGCGCAGGCCACCTGGATTGGGCTACAGCAGCACCAGCGTGGCCAGGCCGAGGAAGCTGAGGAAGCCCATCACGTCGGTCAGGGTGGTCAGGATCACGCCGCCGGCCAGCGCCGGATCGAAGCCCAGGCGCTTGAGCGTCAGCGGCACCAGCACGCCGCCGAGCGCGGCGGTGAGCAGGTTGATGGTCAGCGCCGAGCCGATCACCAGCGACAGCAGCGGCTGCTTGAACCACGCCAGCACGATCAGGCCCAGGCCGATGCCCAGCGCCAGGCCGTTGATCAGCGCCACCGCCAGTTCCTTGCGCAGCAACACGGCGAAGTTGGAGGCGCCGATCTGGCCCAGCGCCAGGCCGCGCACCATCAGCGCCAGCACCTGGGTGCCGGCGTTGCCGCCCATGCCGGCGACGATCGGCATCAGCGCGGCCAGCGCCACCAGCTTGGAGATGGTGCCCTCGAACTGGCTGACCACGCTGGAGGCGATGAACGCGGTGCCCAGGTTGATGGTCAGCCACAGCAGGCGGCGCCGGAACGCGCGCCGCACCGGGCTGAACATGTCCTCGTCCTCGTCCAGGCCGGCGGCGCTCATCGCCTGGTGCTCGGCCTGGTCGCGGATGATGTCGACCACGTCGTCGATGGTGATGCGGCCGAGCAGGATGTTGTTGTCGTCCACCACCGGCGCGGAGATCCAGTCGTGGTCGGAGAACTGCCGCGCGACCTCGTCGGCGCCTTCGCCCACGTCGATGGCCGGCTGCTCGTCGTCGATCAGCCGGTTGATCGGGGTGGAATCCTCATGGGTGACCAGCGCGGCCAGCGACACCCGGCCCAGGTACTGGTGGCGGCGGCTGACCACGAACAGGTGATCGGTGTGGTCCGGCAGTTCGCCGCGCAGGCGCAGGTAGCGCAGCACCACGTCGACGTTGACGTCGGCGCGTACGGTGACCACGTCCGGGTTCATCAGGCGCCCGGCGCTGTCCTCGGGATAGGACAGCACCTGTTCCAGGCGCTCGCGGTTCTCGCGGTCCATCGACTTGAGCACTTCGTCGATGACCGTGTCGGGCAGATCCTCGACCAGGTTGGCCAGGTCGTCGATGTCCAGGTCTTCGACCGCGGCGACGATCTCGTCCGGGTCCATGTCCGCGAGCAGGCTTTCGCGCACTTCCTCGCCGACGTGCAGCAGCACCTCGCCGTCGTCTTCCGGATCGACCAGGCCCCACACCACCACGCGCTTGCCGGGCGGCAGCGACTCCAGCAGGTTGCCGATCTCGGCCGGGGCCAGCGTATTGACCAGCCTCCGCACCGGGCCCAGGCGCCCGCTGTCCAGCGCATCGGACAGCAAACGCAACTGCCGCGCGGTCTTGTCGTGGCGGACGGCATCGGCCATGCGCTGCTCCTGAAAGTGGAAGGCCGCGCGCCGACGGCGTGCGGTGGATCAGATGTTCATCGCGACATTATCGCCTGCATGTTGCGGGAAGCACAGCGGTGTGGAGCCGGGACGCGGGACGCGGAAAGGCGACAGCAACAGCGGGCTGCCGATGGCGATGGGGGATTCGCTGCGCCGATGCTGCAGGTCGGTGCGTGGTGCTTTTTTGTCGTAGCGCAGAGAACGCTTGCACTCGCGATCAAGTTCCCGGGTCCCGAGTCCCGAGTCCCGAGTCCCGGCTCCACCGCTCGATCCCCTTCCGATCCCGCGCCTGCAACAACTTGGCGCCGCGCAGGCGCAGCGCCTGCAGGTCGGTGTCGCGGATCACCCGGCGCACTTCCAGCATCGTCGCCGGGTGCAGGCTGAACTCGCGCAGGCCCAGCGCCAGCAGGATCGGGGTCAGCGCCGGGTCGCCGGCGATTTCGCCGCACACCGCCACCGGTTTGGCGTGGGCCTGGCCGGTGGCGATGATCTGCGCGATCAGACGCAGCACCGCCGGGTGCAGCGGCGAATACAGCTCGCCCAGCGCTTCGTTGTTGCGATCGGCGGCGAGCAGGTACTGCACCAGGTCGTTGGTGCCGATCGACAGGAAGTCGATGGCGTCGATGAAGGTGTCCAGCGCGATCGCCGCGGCCGGCACCTCGATCATCGCGCCGAGCTGCACCTGTTCGGCGATGGCGTGGCCCTCGCGGCGCAGTTGCGCGGCGATGCGCTTGAGGTGCCGGCGCATCGCCATGATCTCCTCGCGCGCGCTGATCATCGGCAGCAGCACCCGCACCGGGCCGTAGCCGGAAGCGCGCAGGATCGCGCGCAGTTGCGTGTCCGAGACCTTCGGCCGGGCCAGCGACAGGCGCACGCCGCGCAGGCCCAGCGCCGGGTTCTGCTCGTTGCTCATGGTCAGGCCGGTGCGGTCGGCCTTGTCCGCGCCCAGGTCCAGGGTGCGGATGGTCACCGGCCGCCCGCTCATGCCCAGCACCGCGTCGCGGTAGGTGCGGAACTGTTCTTCCTCGTCGGGCAGCGCGTCGCGCTGCAGGAACAGGAATTCGGTGCGGTACAGGCCCAGGCCGTCGGCGCCGAGCGCATGCGCGCGGGCCACGTCGTCGCGCGACTCGGCATTGGCCAGCAGCACGATATCGACCCCGTCCAGGGTGCGGCTGGGCTTGGAGCGCAACTTGCCGAGGCCGCGTTGCAGCTTGGCCTGGTCGCGCACGCGGGTGCGGTAGTCGCGCAGATCGTCCGGGGTGGGCTCGACGATCACCGCGCCGCGCACGCCGTCCACGATCAGCACGTCGCCGTCGTTGATCTTCTGCAGCGCGTCGGCGACGCCGACCACCAGCGGCAGGTGCAGGCTGCGCGCCAGGATCGCGCTGTGCGACAGCGCGCTGCCGGCGCTGGTGACGATGCCGACCACGCCCTGCGCCTGCAGTTGCGCCAGTTCCGACGGCGCCACGTTCTCGCACACCAGGATCTCGCCGGCCAGGCCGGCGCTGTCGGGCTGGCGCTTCTGCAGGAACGCGTGGATGCGCCCGATCACATGGTCCAGATCGTCCATGCGGCTTTTCAGGTAGGCGTCTTCCATGGCATCGAACACGGTCGCCAGGCGGTCGCGCTGCAGGCGCAAGGCATAGTCGGCGCTGTAGCGGCCGGTGCGGATCAGTTCGTCCAGGCCGTGCAGCAGTTCCGGGTCGTCGAGCAGCAGCGCGTGCAGGTCGAGGAACTCGCCGACCTCCTTGGCCAGGGCGCCGTGCAGGCGTTGGCGCAGGCCGTGCATTTCCTCGCGCGCGGCGTTCACCGCCAGGTGCAGGCGTTCCAGTTCCTCGGGAATCTGCGCGGCGCCGATGCGTTGCTCGGCCACGTCCAGCGCGTGCGGCAGGCGCACGCGCGCGCGGCCCAGCGCGTTGCCGCGCGAGGCGCCATGGCCGGCGATGCGCAGGCTCACCGCGCGCCCTCGCATCGGCGCGGCCGCGTCGTCGCCTGCGGCGGCCGGCGCCGCATGCTCAGCTGTCCTCGTCGAAGCGCCGCTCGAACAGGCCGACCACGGCCTCCAGCGCGTCGGCTTCGTCGGCGCCGTCCACCCGCACCGTCACCGGCGTGCCTTGCGCGGCGGCCAGCAGCATTACCCCCATGATGCTCTTGGCGTTGACCTCGCGGCCCTTGGCCGCCAGCGTGGCGTTGCAACGGAACGAGGACAGCGTCTGCACCAGCTTGGCGGTCGCGCGCGCGTGCAGGCCCAGGCGGTTGGAGACGATGAGTTCGCGTTCAAGCATCGTCGATCACCACGCCGTTGCGCGAGCCGGCGGCCGCGGTCGCAGGCAACTGGTCCAGCCCCTGTTCGGGGTAGTTCATGATCCGCAGCAGCATCGGCAGGCTCAGCGCCGAGACGCGCCGCACGGGGGTACCCAGACGCGCGAGTTTCGCCGCCAGGTTGCTCGGGCTGGCGCCGTACAGATCGGTGACGACCAGCACGCCGGCGCCGTCATCAACCCGCCGCAACGCCGCCGACGCCTGCGGCAGCAGCGCGTCCAGATCGGCATCCAGCGGCACTTCGAACGCTTCGGTCTTCAGCGGCAACTGCCGCAACAGTCCGGTGGCCACGCTCAACAGCGACGCGCCCACACCGGGATGAGTAATCAGGAGAATGCCACAGGCCATTGGGGAACGTTAGCAGGTTGGGCGGGGCGCAGGGAATGGTTCGGGACTCGGGACCCGGGACCCGGGACTTGATCGCGAGTGCGGGCGTTGTCTGCGCTCAGGCGCTCTTCGCTTTTCCGAGTCCGAGTCCCGAGTCCCGGGTCCCGAGCTCCACTCAGTCCTGCTCCCGATGAAACGTCGCCACTTCCGGCCAGCCCTGTTCGCGCGCGTGGCGGGCCAGGCGTTCGGCCAGGTACACCGAGCGGTGCTTGCCGCCGGTGCAGCCGAAGGCGATGGTGACGTAGCTGCGGGTGTCGTTGCGCAGCCGCGGCAGCCAGGTGTCGAGGAAGCCGATGATCTGCGCGGTGTATTGCTGCACCTCCGGCTGCGCGTCCAGGTAGTCGCGCACGCCGCTGTCGCGGCCGGTCAAGGACCGCAGTTGCGGGTCCCAGTGCGGATTGGGCAGCACCCGCGCGTCGAACACGAAGTCGGCTTCGGCCGGCACCCCGCGCCGGTAGGCGAAGGACTCGAACAGCAGCGACAGGCTGTTCTCGTGGGTCAGCGCGAATTCGGTGGTCACCCGCCGGCGCAGCTGGTGCACGTTGAGCGCGCTGGTGTCGATCACCGCGTCGGCCTCGCGGCGCAGCGGTTCGGTCAGCGCGCGCTCGCGCTCGATCGCCTCGGGCAGCGACAGGCCCAGGTGCGACAGCGGGTGCCGGCGGCGGGTGTCGGCGTAGCGCTTGATCAGCGCCTCGTCGGTGGCGTCGAAGAACAGCAGCCGCGCGTCCAGGCCGAACTGCGCCACCGCCTCGCGCCAGCGCGCCAGCTGCGCCAGGTCGCTGTGGCGGCTGCGCACGTCGATGCCCACCGCCAGCTTGCCGGGGCCGACGTCGTCGCGCACCAGGCTCTTGACGAAGGCCGGCAGCAGTTCCAGCGGCAGGTTGTCGACGCAGTAGTAGTCCAGGTCCTCGAAGGTCTTCAGCGCCACCGATTTGCCCGAGCCGGACAGGCCGCTGACGATCACCAGGGTGGAGGTGTTCGCCACCGCGTTCATGGCGTGCGCCGTTCGAGCAGGTTGCTGTGGCGGGCGATGAACATCGCCGCCGGGTCGATGCCCTTGGTGCGCAGGATGTGCAGGCGCGTGGCGGCCTCGGTCAGCACCGCCAGGTTGCGCCCGGGCATCACCGGCAGGGTGATCAGCGGCACGTCCAGGTCGAGCACGTGGCGGGTGCCGGAATCGCCGGTCAGGCGCTCGTAGCCATACGGGGTCGGTTCGGTCATGGGCCGGGTCAGGTGCACGATCAGGCGAAGATACTTGTTCTTCTTTACAGCGGTGTCGCCGAACATGTCGCGCACGTTGAGCACGCCCAGGCCGCGCACTTCCAGCAGGTCCTGCAGCAGTTCCGGGCAGGTGCCGTCGAGCACGTCGGGGGCGATCTGGGTGAATTCCGGCGCGTCGTCGGCGACCAGCCGGTGGCCGCGGCTCAGCAGTTCCAGCGCCAGCTCGCTCTTGCCGGAGCCGGCTTCGCCGGTGACCAGCACGCCGATCGAGTAGATCTCCATGAACACCCCGTGCAGGATCACCCGCGGCGCCAGCGTGCGCGCCAGGTGGTAGGAGAGGTGGTTGAGCAGTTCGTGGCCGCGCTTGGGCGAGCCCCACAGCGGCGTGTCGGATTCGTCGGCGGCCGCGCGCAGGTCTTCCGGGCACGACTGGTTCTTGGTGATCACCAGCGCCAGCGGCCGCACCTGCACGATCTTCTCGATGGTCTCCCAGCGCTGGCGCGCATCCAGCGAATCCAGCCAGGCCAGTTCCTCGGTGCCGAGGATCTGCACCTTGTTCGGGTAGATCGTATTGAGGTAGCCGGCCAGCGACGGGCGCCGCGACACCGCGTTGCCGGCTTCCAGCTCGCGGTGCTCGCCCTTGTGCCCGCCCAGCCAGCGCAGGCCGAGCCGGTCGCGTTGCTGGTCGAACAGTTCGCGGGCGGTGATGCTGGTATTCATGCTCATGCGGCGCTGGCCTGGGGGGCGGCGCCGAGCAGGTCGTGCAGTGCGGCAGCGTCGGGGGCGCGGCGTAGCGCGGCGCGGAAGCCCTCGTCGGAAAACTGTTCGGCCAGTTCCGACAGCAGCATCAGGTGTTGGTGGGTGTAATGCGCCGGCACGGCCATGGCGAAGATCAGGTCGACCTGGCTGCCGTGGCCGTCGAAGTCGATCGGCTGGTCCAGCCGCAGCAGGGCGCCGCGCGGGGCATCGAGATGCGGGGCGCGGCCGTGAGGGATGGCGATGCCATGGCCGATGGCGGTGCTGCCGAGCCGTTCGCGCTCGCGCAGGCTGGCGAAGAGTTCGTCGCAACCGGCCTGCGGACAGGCCAGCAGGCCGGCAGCGGTACGCATCAAGGTGTCGCGATCGGCGGCCGGCAGCACCTGGGTGCGGACGGCCGCTAACAGCTCGGTCAGAGGCATGGATCGGTCAAGGGCATGGCAGGAGCGAGGTGTGCAGGATCACACGATATTGTCGCGCACCTCGGCCGCGTGGTGGTCCTGTTTCTTTTCCTTGTGCTTGATGATCAGCCGGTCGAGCTTGTCGGCGAGCAGGTCGATCGCCGCGTACATGGTCTGCGCGCTGGCATCGGCATGCAGGGTGCGGCCGGGAACGTTGACGGTGGCCTCGACGTGATGGTCGGGCTTGCGCAGCGCCAGCTGGGCGCGGACCTCGATGGTTTCCTCGTAATGCCGCTTCAGCCGCTGCAGCTTGGTCTCCACGTACTCGCGCAAGGCGGGGGTGACTTCGATCTGCTGGCCGTAGGTCTCGATACGCATCGGATACTCCTTGGTTCGGGATTCACCTTATGAACCATTGCCGCCTGCCGCCGACGCTCAACCGATGCGGACGCGTTCGTGGGAAGCGGAAATGTTCATGGCCTCACGATACTTCGCAACCGTGCGCCGCGCTACAGGCACGCCGGCGCCTTTCAGCAGCTCGGCCAGCTTGGCGTCAGAAAGAGGCTTGCGCGGGTTCTCGGCGTCGATCAGGCGCCGCAGCATCGCCTGAATGGCGGTGCTGGAGGCTTCGCCGCCGCTGTCGGTGTCGATGCCCGAGGCGAAGAAGGCGCGCAGCGGGATGGTGCCGCGCGGGGTGCGCACGTACTTGCGGGCGATGGCGCGGGAGATGGTGCTCTCGTGCAGGCCCAGTTCGCCGGCGATCTCGCGCAGGGTCAGCGGGCGCAGCGCCTGTTCGCCGAATTCGAGGAAGCCGGCCTGCTGGCGCAGCAGGCAGCGGGTCACCTTGAGCAGGGTCTCGCCGCGCGCCTCCAGGCTCTTCAGCAGCCAGCGCGCTTCCTGCAGCTGGCCGCGCAGGTAGCCGGCGTCGCTTTCGCCGCACTGGCGGATCAGCTGTTCGTAGCCGCGGTGGATGGTGACCTTGGGCCGCGCGTGCCCGGCCAGCGCCGCATGCCAGACGCCGCGCTGGCGCCACACCACGCAGTCGGGCACCACGTAGGTGTCGGCGCTGAGTTCGCCGATCTGCTTGCCTGGGCGCGGGTCCAGCGAGCGCAGCAGATTCACCGCGGTCTCCACCGCCGAGGCCGGGCGCTTGAGGTCGTGGGCGATGCCGGCGATGCCGCTGCGCGGCAGCTTCTCCAGCGGGCCGTTGGCGATGGTGCGCGCCAGCTCCAGCCCTGGCGTGTCCGCGGGCAGCACGTCCAGCTGCAGGTTCAGGCATTCGCCCAGCGTGCGCGCGGCGATGCCGACCGGGTCGAAGCGCTGGATCTGGTGCAGCACGGTGCCGATTTCTTCCTCCTCCGCGACGATGTCCGGCTGCAAGGTCTCGGCGATCGCGGCCAGCGGTTCGCGCAGATAGCCGTCGTCGTCGAGCGCGTCGATCAGCGCCGCGCCGATGCTGCGGTCGCGTGGCGACAGATGCGACAGGTGCAACTGCCACAGCAGGTGATCGATCAGCGTATCGGGTTCGGCCACGCGCTCGGTGGCGCTGCCCATGTCGTCGTCGTCGTCGAACGAGCCGCCGCCGCCGCCGCTCCAGGCCGGCTCGGCATCGGACCAGGCGTCGCCGTCGTGCTGCGGCACGTTGTCCAGCGTATCGCCGGCCGGCGGCGCGACCTCGGCCTCGCCTTCGGCGCGGCCGGCGCCGGCCACCTCGAGCGTGGGCGCGGCGTCTTCGGCCCATTCCAGCAGCGGATTGCTCTCCACCGCCTCGGCGATCTCCACTTCCAGTTCGGCGCTGGACATCTGCAACAGCTTGATCGCCTGCCGCAACTGCGGCGTCATGACCAGATGCTGTCCCAGCGATGTCTGCAGCCGTGCTTTCATGCCTGTGCCGAACGGGAAAGGGCGTGGGGCAACGCCCGCGCGGTCACAGCCTGAAGGTTTCCCCGAGGTAGACGCGGCGCACGTCGCTATCGGCCAGCAATGCTTCCGGCGCCCCCTGCGCCAGCACGCTGCCCTCGTTGAGGATATACGCCCGGTCGCAGATTCCCAAGGTTTCGCGCACGTTGTGGTCGGTGATGAGCACGCCGATGCCGCGTTGCTTGAGGTGGGTGACGATGCGCTGGATTTCGCCGACCGAGATCGGATCGACGCCGGCGAAGGGTTCGTCGAGCAGCATCAGCCGCGGCTTGGCGGCCAGCGCGCGGGCGATCTCGCAGCGGCGGCGCTCGCCGCCGGACAGGCTGGCGCCGAGCTGCTCGGCGACGTGGCCGATCTGCAGTTCGTCCAGCAGCGAGGACAGTTCGCGCTCGCGTCCGGCGTCGTCCAGGTCTTCGCGCAGTTCCAGCACCAGGCGGATGTTGTCGGCCACGCTGAGCTTGCGGAACACCGACGGCTCCTGCGGCAGGTAGCCGACGCCGAGCTTGGCACGCTTGTACATCGGCAGCGCGGTGATGTCGTTGCCGTCGAGCACGATGCGCCCGGCATCGGCCTCGACCAGGCCGACGATCATGTAGAAGCAGGTGGTCTTGCCGGCGCCGTTGGGGCCGAGCAGGCCGACCACTTCGCCCGCGTCCAGGGTCAGGGCGAACTCGCGCACGACCTCGCGCTGCTTGTAGCGCTTGCGCAGGCCTTCGGCGAGCAGCATCACTGACCCCCTTGCTTGGCCGGGGTGGTGGGCTTGGCCGGCGTCGCGGCGGGCTTGGCGGCCGGTTTGGCGGCCGGCTTGGCGCCAGCGGCCGGGGCGCCGGCCGGCGCCGCGTTCTTCGGCTGGATCACCGTGTGCACGCGGGTGCCGTCGCCGCCGCCCTGCATGTCGCCGGTCTTGGTGTTGTAGACCATGCGCTGGCCGGCATTGGTGCCCTTGGGCGAGGTCATGCGGTAGTTGCCGGTCAACACCACGGTGTCGGTGCCGACCTTGTAGTCGATGTTGTCGGCTACGGCATCCATGGGGGAGCCGTCGTCCAGCTCCTGCTTCAGCGTGGCCTGCTTGCCGGTCAGCACGACGCGGTCGATGTCGCCGTCCTTGCGGAACAGGTCGGCGGTATCGGCATGGATTTCGAGCGTGCCCTGGATGATGACGACATTGCCCGTGTAACGGATCTTGCCGTTGTCATCGAGCATGTTGCCGCTCTGGTTGGCGGAGGTGATATCCATCGGCTGATTCCGATCAGTCGATTTGGCCATCGCCAGGGCGGGCAGCAGCAGGGCGAGCAGCGCGAGCTTAGCGGGCAGCGTTCGGTTCATAGCGGGTCTTGACCTGTGAAAGGAGCTTGTACTGCCGGGACTTCAAGTCGACCTCGAAGCCGACGCCGGACTGCATCATACCGGGCCGGGTCATGGTGACCGGTTCGGCGGTGCGCGCGGTGCTGGTCTGCGGAAAGACGTCCAGGCTCTGGGTACGGAAAGTGGTGGGCGGGATGCTGGGGACCTTGGGGCTGTCGCCGGCGACATCGCCGCGCAGGCGCAGTTCGTTGCCGTCGGCGCTGACCCAGCCGGTCTTGCTGCGCATTTCCCAGTGCTGGCCATTGGCGTCCGGCAGCAGGAACAGCGGGGTTTCGATCGCCATGGTCTGGTCGGCGCGGCTGCGCTCCATCTGCGGTGCGCGCAGGGTCATCGACTCCTTGCCCTGCTTGTCCAGCGCCACGATCTGGAAATCATGCGCGATGTAGTCCGAGCGCGCCTCGGCGTCGGTCGTCGGCGCCCGCTTGCTGCGCTGGTGCCAGGCCGACCAGCCGCTGACCAGCGCTGCGACCAGCAACAGGCCGCCGAGAACGGTGCGCCAGTTCATGCGCCATGCTCCTGCAGCAGGGAGGGGACGTGGCCTTGCGCGGCCAGCAGCACGTCGCACAGCTCGCGCGCGGCGCCTTCGCCGCCGCGGGCGCGGGTCAGCCAGTGCGCGTGCTCGGCGGTCCACGGATGCGCATTGGCCGGGGCCACCGCCAGGCCGACCACGCGCAGCGGCGCCAGATCCGGCAGGTCGTCGCCCATGAAGCACACCTGGTCCAGGCTCAGCCCGCGCTCGTCGCACAGCGCCTGCACCCCGGCACGCTTGTCCTTGACCCCGATCTGCACCAGCAGCCCCAGTTCCTGGCCGCGCTTCTCCGCGGCCAGGCTCGGCCGCGCGGTGATCAGCGCCACCTCGATGCCGTGCCGGCGCAGCTGCACCAGGCCCTGGCCGTCGAGCACGTTGAACGCCTTGCTCTCGTTGCCGTCGCGGTCGTAGTACAGGCGGCCATCGGTCAGCGTGCCGTCCACGTCGAAGCACGCCAGGCGGATGCGGGCGGCGCGGTCGATCAGGTCGGCGGGAAGGTCGGCCAGCGGGGAATAGGGCATGGTTCGCTATATCGGGGCGGGAAGGCCGGCTTTCCAGTAGGCCAGGGCCAGCGGCGCAGGGCGCCGGCAGGCGGTGAACGAGTTCAGGCTGTTAAACCACTCTGGCGCGCAACAGGTCGTGAATGTTGAGCGCGCCGACCGCGCGGCCGTCGCCATCGACCACGATCAAGCCATTGATCTGATGGGTTTCCATCAGCCGTGCGGCCTCGGCGGCGAGCTGGTCGGCGCCGATCGTGCGCGGCTGCCGGGTCATCACCTCGGCGATGCGGGTCTGGCGCACGTCCAGTGCGCTGTCCAGGGTACGGCGCAGGTCGCCGTCGGTGAACAGGCCGAGCAGGCGCCCGTCGCCATCGACCACCGCGGTCATGCCCAGGCGCTTGCGGCTCATCTCCACCAGCGCTTCGCTGAGGCTGGCGTCCTCGCGCACCCGCGGCAGTTCGTCGCCGCCGTGCATCACGTCGGTGATGTGCAGCAACAGGCGCCGGCCGAGGCTGCCGGCCGGGTGCGAGCGGGCGAAATCGTCGGCGGTGAAGCCGCGCGCGTCCAGCAGCGCCACCGCCAGCGCATCGCCCAGCGCCAGCGAGGCGGTGGTGCTGGAGGTCGGCGCCAGGTCCAGCGGGCAGGCCTCGGCCGGCACGCTGACGTCCAGGTGCAGGTCGGCCTCGCGCGCCAGCGTGGACTGCGCGCGGCCGGTCATCGCGATCACCGCGTTGCCCTGGCGCTTGAGCACCGGCAGCAGCATCAGGATCTCGTCGGATTCGCCGGAATAGGACAGCGCCAGGACCACGTCGGCATCGGTGATCATGCCCAGGTCGCCGTGCCCGGCTTCGCCCGGATGCACGTAGAACGCCGGTGTGCCGGTGGAGGCGAGGGTGGCGGCGATCTTGCGCGCCACGTGCCCGGACTTGCCCATGCCGGTGGCGACCACGCGCCCGCGCGAGGCCAGGATCAGCCGGCACGCGGCGGCGAATTCGGCGCCGATGCGCGCGCCGACCGCGCCCAGCGCGGCCTGCTCGATCTCGACCACGCGGCGGCCGCTGGCGACCAAGCTGGCGTCGTCGATCGCGGCGGGGGACAGGGGCGATACAGCCATGCGGATGCCGGTCGGAGGGTAGAATGGTCGATCATTTTATTAGGAAAGCCCGTTGGACGCCGAAACCATCCGTAAACTGATCGAGGCCGGCCTGCCCGGCGCGCGCGCGCAGGTGCAGGGCGACGACGGCGTGCACTTCGAGGCCACCGTGGTCAGCGCCGCGTTCGCCGGCAAGCTGCCGCTGGCCCGCCACCGTATGGTCTACGCGACGCTGGGCGAGCTGATGGGCGGGGCGATCCATGCGCTGGCGCTGACCACGCTGACCCCCGAGCAGGCCGGCTGAGCAGGCCGGCTGCGCCGCGTCCCCGCGTTCCGTTCCGTTTCTTCTTTTCCAATCTCCCGAGACCCATGGCCAAAATCGTAGTGACCGGCGGCAATGCGCTGCACGGTGAAGTGAACATTTCCGGCGCCAAGAACGCGGTGCTGCCGATCCTGTGCGCGACCCTGCTGGCCGATGCACCGGTGGAGATCACCAACGTGCCGCAGCTGCACGACGTGATCACCACGGTGAAGCTGCTCGGCGAACTGGGCGCCGAAGTCACCATCGACGAAGGCACCCTGGCGCGCGGCAGCGCGATCACCGTGGATCCGCGCAAGGTCGACCAGCACGTCGCGCCGTACGAGCTGGTGCGCACCATGCGCGCCTCGATCCTGGTGCTGGGGCCGCTGCTGGCCAAGTTCGGCGCCGCGGAAGTGTCGCTGCCCGGCGGCTGCGCGATCGGCTCGCGGCCGGTGGATCAGCACATCAAGGGCCTGCAGGCGCTTGGCGCGGAAATCAGCGTCGAGAACGGCTACATCAAGGCGACCAGCAACGGCCGGCTGAAGGGCGGCCGCTACGTGTTCGACATGGTCAGCGTCACCGGCACCGAGAACGTGCTGATGGCCGCGACCCTGGCCGATGGCACCACGGTGCTGGAGAACGCGGCGATGGAGCCTGAGGTCACCGACCTGGCCGACTGCCTGATCGCGCTCGGCGCCAGGATCGAAGGCGCTGGCACCTCGCGCATCGTGGTGCACGGTGTGGAGCGCCTGTCCGGCGGCCGCCACGCGGTGCTGCCCGACCGCATCGAGACCGGCACCTTCCTGGTCGCCGCGGCAATGACCGGCGGCAGCGTCACCGTGCGCCGCGCGCGCGCCGACACGCTCGACGCGGTGCTCGACAAGCTGAGCGAGGCCGGCGCCAGCATCGAGACCGGCCCGGACTGGATCCGCCTGGACATGCACGGCAAGCGCCCGCGCGCGGTCAGCCTGACCACCGCGCCGTACCCGGCGTTCCCCACCGACATGCAGGCGCAATTCATGGCGCTCAACTGCGTGGCCGACGGCGTCGGCGTGATCAACGAGACGATCTTCGAAAACCGCTTCATGCACGTCAACGAGCTGCTGCGCCTGGGCGCGGACATCCAGGTCGAAGGCCATGCCGCGATCGTGCGCGGCAGCGAGCGGCTCAGCGGCGCGCCGGTGATGGCCACCGACCTGCGCGCCTCGGCCTCGCTGATCCTGGCCGGGCTGGTCGCCGACGGCGACACCACCATCGACCGCATCTACCACCTGGACCGTGGCTACGAGAACATCGAGGAGAAGCTGGGGGCGCTGGGCGCGTCGATCCGGCGCATCGCATGATCCTCAGCGGCCGCTTCACCCGGCGGCGCAAGGTGCTGCTGGCGGTGGTGATCCTGGTGCTGGCCTGGGTCGGCTACGCCTGGTATGCCGGCATCGCCATCACCCAGGGCATCGAACAGCGCGACATGGACTGGAACGGCGACGGCCAGGTCAGCCGCAGCGAGATCGCGCAGGCGTTCTACGCGGTCGGCGTGACCCGCACTCAGGACGGCCCGCGCCAGTGCAGCACCTTCTACTGGCGCAACAGCGGCGCGCAGATCCGCGTGGATTGCCGCACCAGCTTCGTGCCGGCGGGCAAGCAGGCGCCGGCGACAAAGACGCCATAAGCCCTCCGTGCGCTGATGCTGTCCGCGCATTGCGCGCGGATGCGTACTGTGCGCTCTTGCGCGAGCAGAGGAAAAGAAAAAGGCGCGCCGTGCGGCCCGACTTTTTCCTGATGGCTGCTTGTCTAGTTCAGTGAGTTCATGACCAGAAGCAGCGTTTGTTTGCCGTTGTCGGTTTGCTGGATGCGTACCGGAGCCGGTGCGTCGGGCACGATCCAGGCCAGGGTCTGCTTGCTGCCATTGGTGTAGCTGATTTTGGTCGCATTCTCGGTTTTGCCATTGAAGCTGACCGCTTCAGTGCCGACCACCTGATAGGTCGTCTGTTGCGCCTTGCCCAGGTTCACGATGTTGTAGCTCAGAGGATTGCCTGCGATGACGTCGCTGACGATCGCCAGATTCAACAGCAGCGGGTTCAGGTCGCCAATGGTCAGTGGCACCGGACCGCTTTGCTCGGCTGTGACGTTGCCCGACCACGTTGCTTGCAGGCTATTCCAGTCGTATTGGCCAAGCGCTTCGCTCTTGTTGCCAAAGGTCTTCAATACATCATCGCTGGCGAGCGGGCGCAAACGGCCAGTCGCTGTATCGAATATGGTGGTTTGGTTGAGTTCGGCCAAAAATATTTTTGATATCGAGGTTATAGGTCCACTGATTGTCGCCAGTTTGGGTCAGGGTCATCGTGCCAGTGGCTTGCGCGCCTTGGTAATTGGCTTGGTATTTGGCCTGGAATGGCTCGATTGCCATGGCTGATACGCTTGCCAGGCTCAGTGCTGCGGCAGTGAGTGCGGACAAAGGACCTGAGATGCGTGACATCTTTATACTCCTCTTAATGTTGGTTTATGCGGATCGATGCGGTGCTTGATCGTCTTCATACGTGCAGATGGCGTGCCGGTGTTGCGACGCCATTGGTGTTTTGTCGCAAGGTGTTTCTGCCGCCAACGATCCGTGAGACGCAAGGCACGTTGTGCTTGAGTCGTGCTGGAGATGCTCCATGCCTGGTATTTAATCAATGTATTTAATTAATTACATGCCATTTTCGGCGGCACGGGCACCATGCTACCCAACCGGGTTTGATGTCAACGCAGGTCTGGTTCGTGCGCTGTCCATTTTTGCGAAAAGTGATGGCGCGCATTATTGTTTGCTGATGGAGTTGCGATAGAGGTTCGGTGAGCGCATGGCGGCGGCTTCACTGTTCCAATATGCGGGCTCCATTCCAGCCTGAGGCAGCCACAGTGCGTGGCGCTCGATGGCGTGGCCTAGGGCGTCAGCGTGATGAACCCGCTTCGATCAGGTTTCGTAGACGGCGATGAAGCGCTGCGCCGGGGGGGGGGCCATACGGGTCGGCATGCCGCGATCATGCCCGGGCGCGTGGCGGGCGGCGTAGTACGCCGCCGCCGCCAATCACCGACCTATGCGCGTCGGTGCTGTTGACGCAAGGCGGGCACTGCGGCCCGCTGTATTGCGTGACGCCGTCGCTCAGTGCAGCGTCTTGATGGTCAGGTCCAGCGCGTCCTGGCCGTTCTCGCGCTGCAGGATGCGTACCGGCACCGGCATGTCCGGCACGATCCAGGCGATGATCTCCTTGGAGCCGTCGCTGCGGCTGACCTTGGTCGCCTGCTCGCTCTTGCCGTTGACGGTGATGGCTTCCTTGCCGGCTACCTTGTAGGTCATCGGCTTGGCGCGGCCCTCGTCGACCATGCGGTAACTGGGCGTCTTGCCGGCGTTGACGTCGCGCGCGATCGCCAGGTTGATCAGCAGTGCGTCCATGTCGCCGGGCTGCAGCTTCACCGGGCCGCGGCGGTCGGGCTTGACGTCGCCGGCCCAGGTCGCCTGCGCGGTGCTCCAGTCGTAGGTGGCGGTCACCGCCTTCTTCTTGATCAGGAACAGCGAGCGGTCGTCGCTGCTGAGCGGGCGCAGTTGCCCGCCTTTCTCCTCGAACACGGTGCTCTGGCTCAGATCGGCGACCTGGTTCTTGATCGACAGGCTGTAGCGCCAGCGGTTGTTGCCTTCGCTGGCCAGGGTCATCAGGCCGTTGGCCTGCATGCCCATGTAGCTGGCCTGGTAGTCGGCCTTGAACGGCTCCAGCGCCAGGGCAGGCAGGCTGGCCATGGTCAGCAGGGCGGCGGCGAGGGCGGACAGCGGGCGGGCGATGCGTATCATGGTCAGACTCCTTGGTATTCGGTCAGGCGCAGGTCGATGCGGTCTTCGCCGTCTTCGCGCTGCAGGATGCGCACCGGCGTCGGCACGCCGTTGGCGATCCACAGAATGGTCTCATTCTTGCCGCCGTTGGTGCGCGACACGCGCAGCGCGTCGTAGCTGATATCGCCGACCTGCACCGTCTCGGTCTGCTCGGCGGCGTGGTAGATGTGTTCGCGGACCCGGCCGACATCGACGAAGCGGTAGCTCATGGTCTTGCCGGGCTGCGCGTCGCGCATGATCGACAGGTTGATCAGCAGCGCGCTCTGGTCGCCGGGTTGCAGCGGGATCGGCTGCTGCCGGTCCTTCTTCAGGTCGCCGTCCCAGCGCGCCACGCCCTTGCCCCAGTCGTAGACGCCGGTGACCTTCTTGCCGAAGAACATCGCCTTCTTCACCGTGCTCTGGCTCTGCGGCACGTAGCGCCCGTCCTGGGTGCGGAACACCGTGCTCTGTTCGATGTTGAGGCCGAGGATGCTGGCGAAGCCGCTGCGGCCCTGCACGGCCAGGTCCACGCGCCATTCGTCGCCGCTGCCGTGGCTGACTTCCATGCGCGCATCGCCGGCCTGCTTGCCCTTGTACAGCGCCTGGTAGGTGGCCACGAACGGCTGCAGCGGCGGCGGCGTCCATGGCGCGGCCTGCAGCCCGGGCGTGGCGGCCGCTGCGGGAGCGGCAGGTGTGGCCGGCACGGCCGGCGCTTGCGCGGGTGTCGTCGGCGCGGCGGCCGGCGGCGGCGCTTGCGCCAGCACGCCGACGGCCGGCGCCAGCAGGCCGAGGCAGGCCACGGCGAGAACAGCGAACTGACGCGGAAGGGGCTTCATGGGATCGGCTGCGAGGGAAGGGGAGTGGGCCGCGGAAGCACCGCAGCGGAATCGGGCTGCGGCGTATTCAGGGAATCAGCATGCCTTGGCAATCTAGGCGCAGCGGACTAAACCGGCACTGACCGTCGAGCCAGACGCTGCCATCCCGTTCAGCCAGGCGCCCGGCCGCGGCCAGTTGCAGTACCGCGCACAGCAGCCGGTGCTCGCGCGGCAGCAGGCGCTGCGCCAGGTCGTCCGCGCGGTCGCCGGCCTGCACCGGCACCCGCACCTGCGCGATCACCGCGCCGGCATCCAGTTCCGGCACCACGAAATGCACGCTGGCGCCGTGTTCGGCGTCGCCGGCGGCCAGCGCCTGCGCATGCGTGTGCAGGCCGCGGTACTTGGGCAGCAGCGAGGGATGGATGTTGAGCAGGCGGCCGGCGAAGCGCTGCACGAAGCCGGCACCGAGGATGCGCATGTAGCCGGCGCAGACGATCCAGTCCGGCTGCACGGCGGCGACTGCGTCGCCCAGCGCCTTGTCGAACGCGGCGCGGTCGGGGAAGCCGCTCGGCGCCGCCGACCAGCGCTGCGCCGGCGCCACCTTGGCCAGCGCCGGCGCCTGCGCGCGGTCGCTGAACACCCCGACCACCTGCGCGTCCAGCGTGCCGGCGGCGATCGCATCGAGCAGGGCCTGCAGGTTGGAACCGCGGCCGGAGACCAGCACTGCCAGGCGGATCGTCATCGGCGCAGGTCCTCGAACAACGCGGCGCAGGCAGGGCGCTGCAGCGCCAGCAGGGTCCACACGCCCAGTGCCGTGCCCAGCGGGAAACCGAAACAGCCCAGCGTCGCGGCGGCCTTGCACAGTGTCAGCCGGCGGCGCCTGCGCAGCGCCAGCGCGGCGGCCACGTTCGCCAGCAGCAACGCCAGCCCCAGCGCCAGCAGCACCGAGAACATGACGATCACCGCCTGGCCGTTGTTCGCGTCGTGGGCGCTCTGCCCGGCCGCGGTCTTGGCCGCTTCGTAGTGAATGCCGAAGGCCAGCAAGCCGCCCAGCAACAGCAGCGACAGGCCTTGCAGCCACGCCATCACCGCATACAGGGTGGCCAGGGTGCGGACATCCGATTCGGCGCGCAGGGACGCCAGCCGATCCAGATCCGGGGTGGGCAGGGGCGGGGGGAGCGACATCGTGCGGTCTCTAGCGCAGCAGTGGGAGGGGGTGGCGGGCGCGCCGCCACGGCCAGGCGCTCGCGCAGCCCAGGGTGGCCAGCAGCATGTCCATGTGCGCGTCCCACGGGTCGTCCTGCTGGCCGGTGTAGGACTCGGCCTGCGCGGGCGACAGCAGCAGCGCGATCAGCCACTCCAGCCATTCGTAGAGCAGGCTGGCGCACATGATCGCCATCGTCGCCAGCACGAACGCCTGCCGCGCCGTCAGCGCCGTCCAGCGCTGCTGCGCGTGGTCGCGCAGCGCCGGCGCCAAGCACACGCCGAACAGCAGGTGGATCAGGCGGTCGGTGTGGTTGCGCTGCCAGCCGAACGCGGCGTTCGGCGACCAGCCACCGCTCAGCGCGCGCAGCCACTGATCGTAGTAGGGCACATTGGAATACAGCCAGTGCGCGGCGATGTTGTGCACGCTGATGAAGGCGCAGATCGCGGCGAAGTGCGCGCTGCGCAGCGGCCAGCGGTGGTCGTGCCAGATCGGCCAGACGATGCCCAGCATCGCCAGCGAACTGTGCATCGCCTGTTCCGCCGGCCACAGCGGGTGCACCCAGCTGGCGGCGAACACCGCCAGGGCCAGCGCCAGCCAGGCGCGCTTGGCCGCCGCCATGCGGCTCAGCCGATGTGCACGCGTTCGCCGGCGCCGGCCGCCACCACCGCGCCGATCTGCCAATGCGCCATGTCCAGAGCGTCCAGGCTGCGCTCCAGCGCGGCGACCTGGTCGGGCGCGGCCACCAGCACGAAGCCGATGCCGCAGTTGAAGGTGCGCCACATCTCGCTGTCGGCGACCGCGCCTTCGCGCTGCAGCCATGCGAACACTGGCGGCAGGGGCCAGGCGCTGGCGCGGATGTCCAGGCCCAGGCCGTCGGGGATCACGCGGATGATGTTCTCGGTCAGGCCGCCGCCGGTGATGTGCGCCATCGCATGGATGCCGTCGGCGTGCTCGCCGCGCAGCAGCGACAGGATCGGCTTGACGTACAGCGCGGTCGGCGCCATCAGCGCGTCGGCCAGGGTGGTGCCGCCGAGCTGCAGCTCGGCCGGGCGCCCGGCGCGGTCGTAGATGCGGCGGACCAGCGAATAGCCGTTGGAGTGCGGGCCGGAGGAGGCGATGCCGATCAGCACGTCGCCCTGGCGCACCTTGGCGCCGTCGAGCAACTGCGACTTCTCCACCGCGCCGACGGTGAAGCCTGCCAGGTCGTACTCGCCCGGCGCGTACATGTCGGGCATTTCCGCGGTCTCGCCGCCGATCAGCGCGCAGCCGGCCAGTTCGCAGCCGCGGGCGATGCCGCCGACCACCGCCACGGTGGTCTCCACGTCGAGCTTGCCGGTGGCGAAGTAGTCCAGGAAGAACAGCGGCTCGGCGCCCTGCACCAGCACGTCGTTGACGCACATGCCGACCAGGTCGATGCCGATGCTGTCGTGCCGGCCCAGCTGTTGCGCCAGCTTCAGCTTGGTGCCGACGCCGTCGGTGCCGGACACCAGCACCGGCTCGCGGTACTTGCCGGACAGGTCGAACAGCGCGCCGAAACCGCCCAGCCCGCCCATCACTTCGGGGCGGAAACTGCGCTTGACCAAGGGTTTGATGCGTTCGACGACGGCATTGCCGGCATCGATGTCGACGCCGGCGTCGCGGTAGGTCAACGGGGCGGCAGCGGGGGTCTTGGGAGTGGTCACGGGCGGTGGCGTCGGCGGAAAGACGGCGATTTTAACAGGCCGCATTGGCGCCAGGCCCGCATTCGGGCAACAATTCGCCCCGGATACGCCGAGCAATGGAACCTTCGATGCGCCGCAGCCTTGCCTTACTCCTGTCTTTCGCGCTGTGCCTGCCCGCCGCGGCCGCCCTGGCCCAGTCCGGTCTGCGCACCGAAGGCGACGTCGCCGGCGCGCAGAGCCCCTACGACGCCGAGGTCCCGGTCAACAGCCAGAGCGAGGCCGACCGCAACGGTGCGGTGGCGCGCGCGCTGGGCGTGGTGCTGGGCAAGATCTCCGGCGACCGCGCGGTGATGTCGCGCCCGGGGGTGGCCCAGGCGCTGCGCAACGCCAAGAACTTCGTCGACAGCTACGACTACCGGCAGGACCAGGGCACCTCGCCCAGCGGCGCGCCGACCTTCCGCACCACCTTGATCGCGCGCTTCCGGCAGAGTGACGTGGACGGCCTGGCCGCGGCGCTGGGCCTGCCGCTGTGGCCGCAGCCGCGGCCCAAGCCGGTGCTGTGGCTGGCGATCGACGACGGCAGCGGCCCGCGCCTGGTCGGCGTGCAGCAGGCCAATGCCGCGCGCAGCGTGCTGGACCGGGCGATCGAGCGCGGCTACCGGCTCGGCCTGCCCACCGGCAGCGCCGCCGAGCAGGCTCTGGTCGGCGCGATCTGGCGCCAGGACACCGCCGCGGTGGCCAGCGCCTCCTCGCGCTACAGCCCGCCGATGCAGCTGATCGGCAAGCTGTACCGCAACAAGTCCGGCGGCTGGACCGCGGACTGGGTGTTCGTCGACAGCGGCAAGGCGCTGTCCAGCTGGTCGGCCAGCGACGCCGACGCGCGCCGCGCGATCGCCGCCGGCGCCGACGGTGCCGCCGACGCGCTGGTCAAGCGCTACGCCAAGGCGGCCAGCACCGGCCCGGCCGGCGTGTACCGGGTGCTGATCAGCGGCATCGGCAGCGCCGACGACTACCTGCGCGTGTCCGCGGCGCTGCAGAACACATCGGTGGTGCGGCGCATCGTGCCGATCCAGGCCAGCGGCGACCGCCTGGAACTGGACCTGGACCTGCTCAGCGGCGTGTCCGGCCTGAACCGCATGCTCGGCCCCGACAGTCCGCTGCAGCCGGTGACGGTGCCGGTCGAGGGCGGCCCGATCATCCTCAACACCGAGCGCACCGAGTACCGGCTCAAGTGACGCTGTCCCCCGAAGCGGAAATCGCCCAGTTCCTGCGCCGCCTGAAATGGGCGGCGGTGATCCTGGGCGTGCTGTGGGTGGTGGCGCTGCTGGCGCCGATCCTGACCCCGTTCGCGTTGGCGCTGCTGCTGGGCTGGCTCGGCGACCCGCTGGTCGATCGCCTGGAGCGCGCCGGCCGTTCGCGCAACATGGCGGTGACCCTGGTATTCGTGCTTATGCTGTTGCTGCTGGTGCTGGCGTTGCTGATCCTGGTGCCGATGCTGGAGCGGCAGATCGTCACCTTCATCGACGTGCTGCCGCAGGCGCGCGACTGGTTCACCGGCACCGCGATCCCGTGGGCCGAGCAGAAGACCGGGCTGCAGCTGATGGCCTGGCTGGATCCGGAGCGGCTGATCGAATGGATCCGCGGCCACTGGCAGCAGGCCGGCGGCGTTGCCGCGACCTTCTTCGGCTATCTGTCGCGCTCGGGCTTCGCGATGGTCACCTGGGTGGTGAACCTGGTGCTGCTGCCGATCCTGACCTTCTACTTCTTGCGCGACTGGGACATCCTGGTCGAACGCGTGGCCGCGACCATCCCGCGCAACCACGTCGCCACCGTCGGCCGCCTGGCGCGCGAGTCCAACGACGTGCTGGGCGCGTTCATCCGCGGCCAGTTCCTGGTGATGCTGGCGCTGGGGGTGATCTACGCCGGCGGGCTGAGCCTGATCGGGCTCAATCTGGGCCTGTTGATCGGCATCGTCGCCGGCCTGATCAGCTTCATCCCGTACCTGGGCGCGACCACCGGCATCTTGCTGGCGATCCTGGCGGCGCTGGTGCAATCCAAGGGCTTCGACCTGCAACTGATGATCCTGGTCGGCGTGGTGTTCACCGTCGGCCAGTTGCTGGAAAGCTACGTGCTGACCCCGCGCATCGTCGGCGACAAGATCGGCCTGCACCCGGTGGCGGTGATCTTCGCGGTGATGGCCGGCGGCCAGCTGTTCGGCTTCCTCGGCATGCTGCTGGCGCTGCCGGTGGCGGCGGTGGCCAACGTTCTGCTGCACTACCTGCATGAGCAATACCGGCAGAGCGAGCTGTATGCCGGCGACAAGTCGGCGATCCTGCTCGACGGCAGCGCCGAACGCGCGCCGCTGATCGAACCGCCGCCGCGTAGCCCCGACCAGCCGTGAGCGTGCCGCAGCTGCCGTTGGCGTTGCGCTATCCGCCGGAGCAGCGCCTGGACCGCTATGTCGGCGCCCCGGCCGGCCTGCTGGCGCAATTGCAGGCTGTCGCCGACGGCCGCGACGTGGACTGGATCTACCTGTCCGGTCCCGCCGGCACCGGCAAGACCCATCTGGCGCTGGCGCTGTGCGCGGCGGCCGAGCAGGCCGGGCGCAGCGCCGCCTACCTGCCGCTGCAGGCCGCGTCCGGGCGCCTGCGCGACGCGCTGGAAGCGCTGGAAGGCCGCGACCTGGTCGCACTGGACGGGCTGGAAGCGAGCGCCGGGCAGCGCGAGGACGAAATGGCACTGTTCGATTTCCACAACCGCGCGCGCAGCGCCGGGGTGACCCTGCTGTACACCGCGCAGGCCATGCCCGACGGCCTGGCGCTGACCCTGCCGGACCTGCGCTCGCGGCTGGCGCAATGCACGCGCATCGCGCTGTCGCCGCTGGACGACGCCGGCCGCGCCGCGGTGCTGCGCGAGCGCGCGCAACGCCGCGGCCTGGTGCTGGACGATGCGGCGATCGACTGGCTGCTGACCCATGCCGGCCGCGACCTGGCCGGCCTGGTCGCGCTGCTGGAACGGCTGGACCGCGAATCGCTGGCGGCGCAGCGGCGGGTGACGGTGCCGTTTTTGCGGCGGGTTTGGGGGGGGGCGGGACTCGGGACTCGGGACTCGGGACTCGGCAAAAGCTGATCTCGCCGGCATCCGCATGCAGCGGCTGGCGGCAGGCTTCCCAAACCGGATTCGATTGTCCGCCTCGCGCGTTGAGCGTGAGATCGCCGGAGCTCAGCTTTTGCCGAGTCCCGAGTCCCGAGTCCCGAGTCCCGCATCCAACTCCACCAACCGCTGCGGCGTCCCCACATCGGTCCAGCACCCGCGATGGTGCAGGCCGTGGATGCGGCCCTGGCGCATGTGCGCCCGCAGGATCGGCACCAAGGCGAACCGAGGCGGCGTGCCGTGTTCTGCAATTGGCGTATCGAACGCCGCCTGCCAGTCGCGCAGCAGTTCCGGCCGATAGACGCCCACGCCAGCGTAGGTCAGCAGCGGCGCGCCGTCGCTGCGCAGCGTGGCATCGGCCTGCAATGCGAAATCGCCGTGCGCGGCGTAGGCCGGCGGATCGACCAGTACCAGCTGCGCCAGTCCGGCCGGTTCCGGCGCCAGCCGCGCGAAATCGAAATCGGTCCAGATGTCGCCGTTGACCAGCAGGAACGGCGCCGGCCCCAGCAGCGGCAACGCGTGCAGCATGCCGCCGCCGGTCTCCAGCGGCGTGGCGCCTTCGTAGGAATAGGCGATGCGCAGGCCGAACGCGCTGCCGTCGCCGAGCGCCTGCGGGAACTGCTCGGCCAGCCATGAGGTGTTGATCACCACCTCGCGCACGCCCAGCGCCGCCAGCTTGCGCAGGTGCCACACGATCAGCGGCACGCCGCCTACCGCCAGCAGCGGTTTGGGCGTGCGTTCGGTCAGCGGCCGCATGCGCTCGCCGAAGCCGGCGGCGAAGATCAGCGCCTTCATGCGCCGGCCGCCGCGCGTTGCGCCAGCGCCGGCTTGATCTGCATCTGCAACAGCTGCGCCAGCGGTTGCAGCTGCGGATGCCGCGGCAACACTTCATCGAGGTAGCCGATGAAGCGCGGCACGTTGTCCAGGTACCAGGCCTTGCCGTCGCGATAATTCAGCCGCGCGAAGATGCCCAGGTTCTTCAGGTGCCGCTGCACGCCCATCCAGTCCGCATCGCGCAGGAACTGCGCCAGCGATGGCAGCGCGATCCCGGCCTGCAGCGCGCGCGCGTGGTAGCGCGCCAGCCACGCATCGACCCGCGCCAGCGGCCAGCTCACCGTGGTGTCCTTGAACAGGCTGATCGGATCGTAGGCCACCGGGCCGAGCACGCAGTCCTGGAAGTCCAGCACCGCCGGGCCATCGGCCACCGGCATCAGGTTGCGCGGCATGAAGTCGCGGTGCACCAGCACCCGCGGTTGCGCCAGCGCGTTGTCCATCAGCTGGCGTTGCACCGCGTGCAGCGCATCGCGTTCGGCGGCGTGCAGGGTCAGCCCAAGATGGCGCTGCAGGAACCATTCCTCGAACAGGCCGGCATCGCGCTGCAGCAGCGCCTCGCCGAACACGCCCAGCGCCGGCGGCGGCGCGATCGCCTGCAGCCGCAGCAGCTGCCCCAGCGCAGCGTCGAACTGCGCATCGGCCGACGCGGCGTCCAGGGTCTGCGCCAGGGTCGGTCCGCCCAGGTCTTCCAGCAACAGCAAGCCGGCCTCCGCGTCCTGCGCCAGGATCGCCGGCACGCGCACGCCGCCTTGCTGCAGCAGCGCGTGCATGCGCAGCCACGGGCGCACGTCCTCCAGGCCGGGCGGCGAATCCATCAGCACGCGGCTGGCGCCCTTGCCGTGGCTGCGCCAGTAGCTGCGCCAGCCGGCGTCGATCGAGGCGCGCTGCAGCGTCGCCTGCGCGTCGTCCAGCGCGGCGCGGGCCCACTGCAGACGCTGCGCGGCGCGCAGGTCTGGGGCATCGGGAAGATCGGTGCTGGAACTCATCGGGACGCTGCGGCGGACATGGGCCGCACAGCGTAAACGTGCGGCGTCGGCATGGCGAGCCGTGCCGACGCCGCGGTGCCGCTCAGCGTTTGCCGAGGAACAGCCGCAGCAGCGCGAGCAGGGCGATGGCGCCGAGCAGCGCGCCGAGGAAACCGGCCGGTTCGCCGCGGCTGTACCAGCCCATGTAGTGGCCGAACCAGCCGGCCACCAGCGCGCCGGCGATGCCGAGCAGCACGGTGAACAGGCAGCCGGAGCGGCCGCTGCTCGGACCCAGGAAACGCGCCAGCAGGCCGACCACGAAGCCGACCAGGATGACGTACAGCCAGCTGTCGCTGCCGAACAGGGTGTGCATGGGGGCGTACCGGAACGTGGAAGGGAAGCGGATCGTGCCAGATTCGGCCGCGCTGCGGCGTACACGCAAGCGTGGCCGGCGACGCCCTTTAAGCGGCCGTGCAGGCGCGGCTTGCGCATGCGCCATGACCATGCGCCGGATCTGGCAGCGCCCAGCGCATGGCGGCCGTCATCGCGACGGCCGCCGCTCGCTCAGCAGCAGCCGTGCGCGCCGTGCTGCTCGCCGCCGGCCACCGCGGTGCTGCCGGTGGTCTCGCCGCGCACGCTGGCGGCATGGTGCTCGGCGATCACCTTCGACACGCAGGCGGTGACCCGCTTGCCCATCGGAATGTGCAGGAACTCGTTCGGCCCGTGCGCGTTGGAATGCGGGCCGAGCACGCCGGTGATCATGAACTGCGCGCCGGGGAACTTCTCGCCGAGCATGCCCATGAACGGGATCGAGCCGCCTTCGCCCATGTACATCGCCGGCTTGCCGAAGGCGGCCTGCGAGGCGGCCTCGATCGCATTGCTCAGCCACGGCGATTGCGCCGGCGCGTTCCAGCCCGAGGACGACTTCTCCAGCGCCAGCGACACCTGCGCGCCGTACGGCGGATCGCGCAGCAGCACGTCTTTGAGCAACTCGCCGGCGTGCTTGCCGTCCAGGGTCGGCGGCAGGCGCAGCGACAGCTTCACCGCGGTCTGCGGGCGCAGCACGTTGCCGGCCGAGGCCAGCGGCGGCAGGCCGTCGGCGCCGGTCACCGACAGCGCCGGGCGCCAGGTGCGGTTGAGCACCAGCTCGGTCAGGTCCTCATCCATCGGGGTCATCCCCGGCAGGAACGGGAACTTGCTGTAGACCTCGTCGCCGAGCACCTCGGCGACCTTGCGCGCCTGCGCCAGGCGTTGTTCCGGAATCTCCGAATACAGGCCCTCGACCCTGATCTTGCCGGTGGCTTCGTCCTCCAGCCGCGACAGCAGCTCGCGCAGCACGCGGAAGCTGGACGGCACCACGCCGGACGCGTCGCCCGAATGCACGCCTTCGCTGAGCACCTTGACGCTGAAGTTGCCGCCGGCCAGGCCGCGCAGCGAAGTCGTGCACCACAGCTGCTCGTAGTTGCCGCAGCCCGAATCCAGGCACACCACCAGCGACGGCTTGCCGATGCGCTCGGCCAGGTGATCGACGTAGGCGGGCAGATCGTAACTGCCCGATTCCTCGCAGGCCTCGATCAGGATCACGCAGCGCGCATGTGCGATGCCCTGGTCCTGCAGCGCCAGGATCGCGGCCAGCGAGCCGAACAGCGCATAGCCGTCGTCGGCGCCGCCGCGGCCGTACAGGCGGTCGCCCTTGAGCACCGGCGTCCACGGACCCAGATCGGCGTCCCAGCCGGTCATTTCCGGCTGCTTGTCCAGGTGTCCGTACAGCAGCACCGTGTCCGCGCCGGTCTCCGCGCCGGTGGCCGGCACTTCCAGATAGATCAGCGGCGTGCGCCCTTGCAACTGCACCACCTCCACCACCAGACCTGGAATGGCCTGCGCGCGCGCCCAGCGCTCCATCAGCTTCACCGCATCGTCCATGTAGCCGTGGGCGACCCAATCGGCATCGAACATCGGCGACTTGTTGGGAATGCGGATGTAATCGACCAGCTGCGGGACGATGTCCTCGTCCCACTTGGCGCTGAGGAAACGGTCGATCTTGGCACTGTCCATGGAACGCTCCGGAATTGTGGCACTAATGGGAATGGCGCTCATTCTACGCCGCGGCCCCCGTGTAGGGTTTTTCCTACACGTTGACGCGCCGTTTACCTGCTGTTTGCAGAGGACGTTGGCGATAGGCTGTATGCGTGTGGCGAGGGATGCTTTCGACACCGGCAGGAGAGGCCGGTGAAGTCCCCATCCAAGTCACAAGGAGTGTTGCCATGCAGTCTTTTATCGTGGTCCTGAAGTCTCTGGTGCTGGCCTTGCTGCTGACCGGTTCCGCGCTCGCCGCGGACAAGGTCAACATCAATTCCGCCAGCGCAGCGGAAATCGACCGGGTGTTGTTGAACGTGGGTGCCTCCAAGGCACAGGCGATCGTCGACTACCGGCAGGCACACGGGCCATTCAAAAGCGTCGAGGACCTGGCGCTGGTGAAGGGAATCGGACTCAAGACGGTCGAACGGAACCACGACCGGATCGAAGTGGGAGCCACGAAGGCGACCACGCCGACGGTAGCCAGGACGGCAGCCGCCAAGCCGGTGGAAAGGCGTTAAACGGATTTGAGCGGCGGATTCAACTCCGATTCGCAACGCTGTTGAGGACCTCCTCGGAGAAGACTTCGAGGGGCGTTTTGAATCCGAGTATCTTGCGCGGACGATTGTAGAGTCGCTGTTCGATCCATCGCAGGTGCGCATCGGTGATGGTGCTGAAATCGATGTGTCGTGGCAAGTACTGGCGCGTCAATCCGTTGGCATTTTCGTTGCTGCCTCGCTGCCATGCGCAGTACGGATCTGCAAAATAGAAGTCGCTCTGCAAGCAGGCGGCAATGAGCCGATGATCGGCGAATTCCTTGCCGTTGTCGGCGGTGAGGGTGTGCACCGTGTGGCCTAGGCCGCCCAGGCGCTGGACGATGGCGTTGCGCACGTTCTCGGCGGTGCCGTCAGGCGAGTAAGCCAGCAGATGCAGGCGACTGCGGCGTTCGGTCATGCTGACCACCACGGCCTTTCCGTGTGAGGCCCGGAGGGTATCCAGCTCCCAGTCGCCGATGCGGCTTCGCTGCTCCACCACGCTGGGGCGCTGTGTCCAGCTGCGCCGATGTGTCAGCTGTCCGCGGCCATCGCGCACGCCCCGCCGACGGCGCTTGCGGCGGCGCTTGCGTAGATGCGTGAACAACTGGCCACCGCGCTTGTGGTCAGCGTAGATGTGCCGATAGATCCATTCGTGACTGGCCAGGCCGGTGCGACCGGCAATCTGTTCCGGGCTGAAGTCCTCGCTCAGCAGGACCTCGATCTGTGCGATGCGCTCAGCGTCGATGCGTGGACGCCGGCTGGCCTGCGTGCGCCGATGCTCGCTGATGCGCTGTGCGTGATCTGGCAGATAGTGCCGAGCGTGCTGATTGCGGCGCAGTTCGCGGCTGATCGTGCTGGGCGCGCGCTCCAACGCATCGGCGATGGCCCGCATCGACATCCCGGTTTCATATAACGCATGCAAACGGTATCGTTCGGCCTGGTCCAGGCGGCTGGATGACATGGGCAACTCCACTTGGCGGTGAAGTCGCTCAAGTCAGGTCGCCGGGCCACTTCACAACCGTTGGTGTTGCGAATCGGAGTTGAAGCCGCCAGCGTTAAAGGGATTTAAAGCATTACAGGGATTGAAAAGGAAAAGATACGGCTGGCGCGGGACGCGCGGTCGCGACCTCGTTGAGCAGGATGCCCAGGGGGGAGGCAGGAAGCCGACATGGACGTACATCGTCGCCCGGTGTTGCACAGTGACGTGCAGCCGGGCGACGTTTTTTATGGGCGATGGTTTTTGTTGAGCGCCCTGCCGGGTGCTCCCGCCGACATCGCGCCCGTCGTGGTTGCCGGCGCAACTTGCCGGCACCCCGTTTGCCGGCATGCCCCGTCGCCGTGGCGGCGCACACCGATGGCGAGTCGCGATGCGCGCAAGGCATCGTCGGGGCGCTGCTTGCGTGCGTATCGCGCCCACGCGGCGCCAAATGCGCGCAAGGCGTCGCAGGGGCGCTGCCTGCGTGCAGATCGCGCCCACGCGCCGCCGAGCGGATGGGCAACGATGCATCCTTCCGCACCCGATCGTGCAGAATGCGCCGATGGACTGGTGCCACATGCCTTCGCGGGTGATCCCCGCCAACGACTACCGCCGCGAGCGCTGGCGCAACGGACTGGGCTGGACCCGGGAGATCCTGCGCCTGCCGCAGCCCGGCAACGACGACTGGCTGCTGCGCCTGTCCATCGCCGAGATCGAGCAGGACGCGGCCTTTTCCAGCTTCCCCGGCATCGAGCGGGAACTGGTGCTGCTGCGCGGCGCCGGCCTGCGCCTGCGCTTCGACGACGGCGCCGAGCACCTGTTGCAGTCGCCGTACGCGCGGTTGCGCTTCGCCGGCGAGCGAGCGCTGCGTGGCGAACTGCTCGACGGCCCCACGCACGACTTCAACCTGATGTGGCGGCGCGACCGCCTGCGCACGCAACTGCTGCACCGGCCGCTGGTCGGGCCGATGCTGTTCTTCGCCGAACCGGGAATCGGTTGGGTCGTTCATCTTCTGGCAGGGCAGGCGCGGTTCGATACGGACTGCGGATTGCCGCCGCTGGCCGCCGGCGACAGCGCCTGGTTGAGTGCCAACGCCAGGCAGCGCTTCGCTTTGCGCGGTGGTGGCGAGCTGCTGGCGATTCGCATCGAACCGCTGCCGACACCCACCGACTGAGCTGTCGGCAGCGCGCGCGCGGCGCTTGCGGCGTCGGCACCAACCGCGTCCAATGCGCGAACGCGGCTATCCCGGAGCCGTGGAGCGGAACGAAAGGTGGCCTCGGACAACAGCAGGTGGTTGGCGAAAGTAGTGGTGGTGGACGAAGACGCGGCCTTGCGCGACCGGATTCGCGATTATCTGGCCCGTTTCAATTTGCAGGTGCACGATGCCGAAAACGCCGCGCAGCTGTACGCGCAGCTGGCGGCCGATCGCTATGACGCGGTGCTCCTCAATGCCGGCCTCAGCGGCGGCGAAGGGCTGAACCTGTGCCGGCAACTGCGCGACGGCGGCGGCATCGCGATCGTGATGATGGCCGACCAGGCCGAGCCGGTGGACCGCGTGATCGGCCTGGACCTGGGCGCGGACGACTACCTGAACCGGCCGCTGGACTTGCGCGAACTGGTGGCGCGGCTCAACGCGGTGCTGCGGCGTACCCGTGTGGCGCCGTCGCCGGCCCCGGCGCAGGACGGCGAATGGCAGGTCGATGCCTATCGGCACCAGGCGGTGGCCCCGGACGGTCGCGCGATCCCGTTGTCGCCCAGCGAACTGCGGCTGATGGCGGTGTTCCTCGATCAGCCCGGCAACGTGCTCAGCCGCGACGATCTGCGGGCGGCGATCGGCGACAGCGACGGCAGCGTTCCCCAGGGCGGTCGCGGCATCGACCTGCAGGTCTCGCGGCTGCGGCAAAAGCTGGGCGACGATCCGCTGGTGCCGCAATGGATCCGCACCGTGCGCGGCAAGGGCTACCTGTTCGAGCCGCATCGGCTGGGGATGCCTGCCGCACGCTGATCCCGCATCGCATCGCATCGCATCGCATCGCATTGCGCCGCGCGGCAGGCGGCAGGCGGTAGGCGGCGCGGATGGCTGAGTAGCCGAGCCTGCACGCTCGACAGTGTTTCGGTTGCGTCGTCTGTCGGAGCCGCTCGCGGGAGCAACTCGCAACTCGCAACTCGCAGCGCCGGCGATCGGCCGAGCGATCGCCCTGCATGCGATTTCACCTGCGCCGGCGACTCACACCGGGAACATCTGCAAGGCGATCCGTTCCCCTGTGCCGCGCGATCCGCTGACCGGAACCTGCTGCATGCACACGCCGCGATCGCAATCGGGCCTGATCAATGCGGCCGCCATGAGCCGGCGCCCCAGGATCGCCGCGTCGCCGCCGTCGCGCACACCGTAGGCGTCCAGCAGTGCCGTCGCCAGCAGCGGATTGCCTTGCGCCCTGAAGATCAGCGGCGTCGGCAATTCGAATAGATCGCAATGGCCGACGATCGCATCGCCGAAATCTAGCGGGCCGCTCAGGGTCCATTGGCCGTGGTCGTTGCGCGCCATCAAGTTCCAGCGAGGGATGTCCATGTGCATGCAGCACTGCTGCGCAGGCGGCGAAAAATCGCCGCCGCTGGGATGTGCAGCGCAGCAACGAAGCCGTCGTATGGATGGACGTCGTCAGTTCAGTGCAATGGCCGAGTGCGCGCTTCATCGGCCAATGGCGGGCGCAGGCACAGCAAAGCGCTGCAGCCGTCGCCGCGCTGGAGCGCTCAGTACACGTCGCGCCGGTAGCGTCCCTGCAGCAGCAGGGTTTCCTTGCCCAGCCGCCCGAGCACGTCCTCCAGCACCGCCTCCACGCCGGGGGCCATGCCGCGCAGGCTACCGCACACGTAGATCGCCGCGCCTTGCGCGACCCAGTCGCGCAGGTCCGGCGCGGCCGCACGCAGGGCGTCCTGCACGTAGCGGTACGCGCCGGCGTCGCGCGAGAACACCGCATCCAGCCGTTGCAATGCGCCGTGCGCCAGCCAGGTGTGCAGTTCCTTGCCGTAGTGGTCGTCGTGCGCGGCATGGCGTTCGCCGTACAGCAGCCAGGTGCGGGTCGCGCCGGCGTCGATGCGCGCGCGCAGGTGTGCGCGCAGCCCGGCGATGCCGGTGCCGTTGCCGATCAGGATCAGCGGCCGCGCCGGATCGACCGGCGGGTGGAAGTTGGGATTCGGGCGCAGCCGCAGCGCGATCTCGGCGCCGAGCGGCGCGGTGTCGCAGAGCCAGCCGCTGCCCAGGCCGGGCGTGCCGTCCGCATGCAGCGCGCGGCGCAGCAACAGGCGCAGCGCGCCGTCGCTGGGCATCGAGGCGATCGAGTATTCGCGATGCGGCAATGGCTGCAGGCGCGCGGCCAGCGCTGCGGGCGCGCTGCCGGCCGCCTGTTGCGGATCGGGCAGGTGGCTGCGTGCCAGCAGCGCGGACAGCGTGGTCGGCGCCTGGCCGGGACGCGGCAATAGTGCCGAACCGTCCAGGCCGCTCCCCTGCAGCCAGCCCTGCACCGCGGCGTCGCCATGACAAGGACCGATCTCGGCCAGGTCCCCTGCCTGCCAGAGCGGCAGCGCGCCGTCGGCGGGCAGCAGCGCCAGCTCGAACACCGCGCCGCCGACGCTGCCGGGATTGCACAGGCGCCGCTGCTGCAGCTGCCAGCGCTGGTAGGCCGGCGCGCTCCAGTCGGCGTGCTCGCTGCCGCCGGCGAGCTGTCCGAGCAGTTGCTGCCAGTGGCGCAGCGCGGCGGCGTCGGCGTTGTCCACGTCGATGCGGTCGAACAGCGGGTGCGCGCCGCGCTGGCGCAGCCAGGCATCGAGCTGGCGGCCGAACGCGCAGAAGTGATCGTAGCGGCGATCGCCCAGCGCCAGCACCGCATAGCGCAGCTGCGGCAAGGGCGGTTGTTGCGCCATCGCCGTGCGCAGGAACGGCAGCGCGTGGTCGGGCGGATCGCCTTCGCCGCTGGTGCTGACCACGAACAGCGCTTGCGTCGCGCCGGCCAGTTCGGCCGCGGAGATTTTCTGCAGTGGCAGCACGCGTACCGCCTGGCCCGCCGCGTGCAATGCCGCCGCGCTGCGCAGCGCCAGTTGCTGGGCGAAGCCGGTCTGGCTGGCCCAGGCCAGCAGCAGCGGCGCATCGCCCTGCTTGCTGGCGCGCCGCGCGCCGCGGCGGCCGCGCCACCACAGCCACGCGCACGCCAGCGCGTACGCCGCGCTGACCAGCGCCGCGTAGACGATGCGCTGCTGCGATGGCGCACCGGTCCACCAGGGCTGCGGATGCAGCCGCAGCAGCGCATAGCCGATCGCGCCCAGCAGCGCGAACATCGCCACATGCCCGACGCCATTCCAGTTGCGTGGCGACCGCGGCCGGGTCATGCGTCGAGCAGCGCGGCGAAGGCGCTGCTGAGCCGCTCCTGCACGCGTTCGCCATCGCGCAGCAGGAAGCGTGCCGCCAGCCGTTCGCGCTCGGCGCAGGCCAGGCCGGCGTCGGCGCCGAGCACGCTCAGCGCGGTGGCCCAGGCATCGGCGCGCATCGCATCGGCGGCGACCACGCTGACCGCCGCCAGCGACGCGGCGATCGGCGTGCCGCTGCGCGGATCCAGGGTATGGCTGTAGCGCTGGCCGTCCTGTTCGAAGCGGTGCCAGCGATCGCCGGAGGTGGCGACCGCGCGGCCGTCCAGCGCCAGCACCCGCGGCGGCGTCGCCGCCTGCGCGTCCTCGTCCGGCGCCGATTCCACCAGCACCCGCCACGGCTGCCCATCGGGCTTGCGGCCATAGCCGTAGAGTTCCCCGCCGACCTCGACCAGCGCGCTGGCCACGCCCTGCGCCTGCAGTGCGCGCACTGCCAGATCCACGCCGTAGCCCTTGGCGATCGCCGAAAGATCCAGGCGCAAGCCGCCGGGCTGGCGCAGGCTGGCGCCGCTCTCGTCCAGCGCGAGCTGCCGCCAGTCGCCAGCGGCGCGCGCCTGGCGCAACGCATCGGCATCGGGCACGCGCTGGCTGCCGGCGTCGGCGCCGAACCCCCACAAGCCCAGCACCGCGCCGATCGTCGGGTCGAATGCGCCGTCGCTGCGCCGCGCGATGTCCAGCGCGCAGCGCAGCACTTCGGCGAACGCCGCGGGCAGTGCGTGCACGCTGCCGGCGGCGGCGCGGTTGTAGCGGCTGACGGCCGAGTCCGCTTGCCAGGTGCTCATCTGCGCGACCACCTGGTCCAGCTGCGCCTGGATCGCCGCGTGCAGCGGATGCAGGTCACGGCGGCGGCGCAGCACCAGCTTCGCGCTCCAGGTCGTGCCCATGCTGCGACCGCCGAGGGTGGCGATCTCGGTCTCGGCATCGGCCTGGGGCGCGAGCGGCGCGTTCATGCCGCTACGTGCCGCCATGCGCAGGGGGTGCGCGCTGTCGCCGTCACTGCGGCAGCACTTCCAGCGTCGCCACGTAGCTGAGCCGGCGCTGCCTGGCCTGCGGCAGCGAGGTCTTGGCGTCCTCGCTGCTGCTCTGCAGCCAGTACATGCCCGCTTCCGGCCAGGTCACGCTGAAGCGGCCCTGCGCGTCGGTGGTGAGCTTCAGTGCGTCCTGCGCGTTGCGGTAGCGGGTGCCGCCGCGCACGATCGCCACGTCCAGCCTCGGCGCCGGTTTGCCGTCGATGTGCAGCGTGAAGGTGGCCCTCTCGCCGGCGAACAGGTCGTTGGGATGGGTCACCGGCACCAGTTCCAGGCCGCGGCCGCTGGGGGTGAGCGCGGTCTGGTTGGGCGCGCCGTTGCTGACGAAGGTTTCCACTCGGCCCAGTGCCTGCGACACCTGCAGATCCTTCGCGTCCTTCGGCACTTCGCTGGCGAAGCTGGCGGCGTTGCCGCGCCAGCGCTTGCGCTGGCCGTTCTCGTTCCAGCTGGCGAACAGGCCGTCGTTGACCAGGGCCAGGCGGTAGGTGCCGGTCTGCGCCAGCTCCAGGTCGAACACGCTGCGGTACTTGCCGGTGGCCGGGTTCTGCGGCTGCACCGCGCTGCCGTCGGGCGCGGTGATGGCCAGCGTGTCCAGGCGCAGCGGCACGTGGTTGAAGTAGAACAGGTCGTTGGACACCGCCGCATCGACGGTGATCCACGGCTTCTCGCCGGCCAGCACGGTCTGTGAAGGTTGTAGCCAGGCCTTGTGGGCGAGGGCGGAGAATGGCAGGACCGCGGCGATGGCCAATGCCAGCACGAAACAACGCTTCATGGACTTGTTCCTTGCGACGAAAAGGGGAATCACGGTGTTGCGCTCAGGCCCACCGCGCCCAGTTCGCTGCTGCCTTGTGCGCTGCCGATTGCGCCGGCCTTGGCCGGCCACGCGAACGGGATCTTCAGCAGCTCGCGGCCGCCGACTTCGCGCACGGCTTCGACCACCAGCGTGTACTGGCCCGGCGCCAGGCCCTTGAGTTGCTGCGCGTCGGTGAACGCCAGCGCGTGCTTGCCGGCCGGGCGGGTCGGGCCGCTGACGCCATCCACCGGCATCTGCAGGGTACGCCCGCTGCGGCGCCACCATTGGCACAGGTCCGGCAGCCACTTGCTGCCGTGGCCTTCGGCGCTGTCCCTGGACTGGTACCAGACCGCCAGGTTGCGCGCGAGCTGCTGGTCGGCGCCTTCCACCCAGATCGCGACATAGGGGCGGTGGTATTCGGCGACGTTGAGCTTGGGAATCTCCACGTCCAGTTCCAGCGTGGCCGCATACGCGGGCATCGACAGCAGGCCGCTCAGGGCGATGGTCAGGGTGACGCGCATGCGAGGCTCCATGGGTGAACGAGGCGGGTCGGGTCAGTGGATCAGCAGCAGTGCGATCAGCAGCGGAATCAGCAGGCCCAGCCCGACCAGCGGCCAGGTCATGCGCCGCTGCCGCGCATGCAACTGCAGCAGGAACAGGCCGGTGATGCAGAACACCAGGCAGGCCAGCGCGAACAGGTCGATGAACCAGCCCCACGCCGGGCCGGCATTGCGGCCCTTGTGCAGGTCGTTGAAATAGGAGATCCAGCCGCGCTCGGTGCGTTCGTATTCGACCACGCCGCTGCCGCGGTCGATGCTCAGCCAGGCATCGCGGCCGGGACCGGGCAGCGCCAGGTAGACCTCGTCGGCCGACCACTCGGCCGCTTGCCGGCCCAGGCGCAGCGCCAGTTCGCGTTCCAGCCAGGCCGACACCGGCCGCGGCAGCGGCGCGTCGCCCTCGGCCTGGCCGGCGAGGCGCTGCAGCAACGCAGCCGGCAACTGCGCGGTACGGTTGAGCACCTGCGGCCTGGCCTCGATGCGCGCGGCGTGGTTGAGGGTGAGTCCGGTCGCGGCGAACACCAGCATGCCGATCAGGCACAGCGCCGCGCTGATCCAGTGCCACTGGTGCAGCGTGCGCAGCCAGAAGCCGCGGCGCTGCTGCGCCGTGGCCAGATCGGGAGAAGCGGAGTCGGACAACGCGGCAGTCGAAGAGGCGGGGCGAACTGCATTCTACATAAATGAGAATTAGTCGCAATTGCGGCAGGTCTGCTGCCAGGTGCGCGACCCGGGAAACACCGCGGTCGCAACAGCGACGTGGCGGCGCCGCCCGTGTTCACCGCTAGGCTCAGGTCTCCGACCAGTCGCGCAACAGGTTGTGGTAGACGTTGCTCAGCCGCAGCAGCGCTCCGGCGTCGGCCTTGCTTGCTGTCAGCGCCTGGATCGCCGTGTCCAGTTCGAACAGCAATTGCCGCCGGCCGGCGTCGCGCACCAGGCTCTGCACCCAGAAGAACGAAGCCAGGCGCGCGCCGCGGGTGACCGGCAGCACGCGGTGCAGGCTGCTGGACGGATACAGGATCAGGTCGCCGGCCGGCAACTTCACCTCATGCTCGCCGTAGGTGTCGCTGATCACCAGTTCGCCGCCGTCGTACTCCTCCGGTTCGCTCAGGAACAGGGTGCATGACAGATCGGTGCGCAGGGTCAGCGCCGGCTGTGTGGCGCTGGCGGCCTGGGTCATCACCGCGCCATCGACGTGGAAGCCGTACTCGCCGCCGCCCTCGTAGCGATTGAAGCGCGGCGGGATCGTGCGCAGCGGCAGCGCGGCGGCGAAATACAGCGGGCTGCGCGCCAGCGCGTTGAGCACCGCCTGGCCGAGTTCGTGCTTCAGCGGCGCGGCGTCGGGCAGTTGCAGGTTGCGCTTGACCTGCGCGCCCTGGGCGCCGACCGTTTCGCGGCCGTCGGTCCAGTCGGCGCCGGCTAGCGCCTGGCGCAAGCGCGCGACTTCGTCGGCGCTCAGGATATCGGGGATGTGCAGCAACATGGGGTGCTCCGGCCGCGGCCGCCCTCGGCTGAAGGCGGCCGCGGCGCGTGGATGGACGCCGCCGCGGTCAGAACTTGAGTTCGGCGCTCAGCATCGCCGAGCGCGGCGCGCCCGGCGTGTAGCGGAAGCCGCTCTTGTTGATGGCCGCGACATACTCCTTGTCGAACACGTTGTACACGTTCAGACGCAGATCGAAGTGGTCGTTGATCGGGTAGATCAGCACCGCGTCCCATACCGTATACGACTTTACCAACGCCGGCGTGCCCACCGCGCTGTCGCTGCCGCGCTTCATCGCGCCGGAGTAGCGCGCGCCGCCGCCGACGCTCAGGCCGAACGGCAGGGTGTAGGTGGTCCACGCGGTGAACGCGCTGTCGGGGGTATAAGCCAGGTCCATGCTGCCGTCCTGCGACACCTTGGCGCCTTGCTGCACCTGCGCGTCGAGCTTGGTGTAGCCGGTGGAGATCGACCAGGTGTCGCTGAGCTTGCCGACCGCCGACAGCTCCACGCCCTGCACCTGCTTCTCGCCGCTCTGGTAGTACAGCCCGTCGCTGCCCTGCGCGATCTCGTTGCTGACGTCGGTGCGGAACAGCGCCATGGTCACGAACAGGTTGTCGTCCAGGAAGTTCCACTTGCTGCCGATTTCGGCGGTCCTGGCCTTCTGCGGGTCGAAGCTGGGGTTGTTGGCGTTGTTGGCCGACGCGCTCAGCTCCAGCGCGCTGCCGCCGGGAGGCTGCTGCGAGATCGCGTAGTTGGCGTACAGGCTGACGTTCTTGGCCGCCTTGTAGACCGCGCCGAGCTTCCAGTTGAACAGCGTATCGGAGATGTCCGCGTCCACGCCGACCGCGGTGGTGCAGGGCACCGCGGTGGAGGTGGCGGTGGTGCAGGTCAGGCTGTTGAAGTCGGTCTTGTAGCGGTCGGCGCGCACGCCGGCGGTGACCAGGAAACTGTCGCCGAACTTCAGCGTGTCGAAGGCGTAGGCCGAGAACGTGGTGGTGCTGCCCTTGCTGTGCGCGCCGTTGCGCGCGGTGAACAGCGGCGTGGTGGTCCAGTCCGGGGCGTAGACGTTGGCCGGGTTGGCGGCCAGCCAGGCGGCCCGGTTGACGATGTTGTGGCCCCAGCTCTGCAGCTCCTCGCGCGCGGCTTCCACGCCGGTGCTGAGGGTGTGCTGCACCGCGCCGGTGGCGAAGTCCGCGCGCAGGTTCAGCTGGTCGGTGACGATCGTGTACTGCTGGTCCTTGAAGGTGGGCAGGCTGCGCGCCACCGTCCAGGTCGCGGTGTCGGCGGGGTTCGGCGTGCGCAGGTTGGCGGTGTTGGGCATGAACGCGAACAGCAGGTAGTCCTGTTGGTTGCGGCCCCAGCGCGCGGTGTTGGTCAGCTTGACCGTGTCGGAGACGTCGTGCTCCAAGCGGAACGTGGCCATCTTCGCGGTCACGTCGTCGTGGTCGTAGCGGGTGCCGTAGAAGTTCTCGCTGTCCACGCGCGGGGCGTTGCTCAGCCACGGACGCGCCGGATCGGGCGAGGTGTAGCCGGGCAGGCCGATGCTGGCCACGCCGCCGTCGGGTATGTTGTCCTGCTTCACGTACAGCAGGTCGAGGTAGTAGCGGGTGTCGCTGCCGAGGCCGAACACCAGCGACGAGGCCAGGCCCCAGCGCTTGTTGTTGACGTGGTCGCGGCCGAGCGCATCGCTGTCCTGTCCCATGACATTCACCCGCAGCGCGCTGCTGGCGCCCAGCGCCTGGTTCCAGTCCGCGGTCGCGCGGCGCTGGTCGCCGCTGCCGGCGGACAGGGTGCCGCTGACCGCATCGCTCAGGTTCGCCTGCTTGGTCACCAGGTTGATCGCGCCGGTCGGCGCGCTGCGGCCGTTGTCGGTGCCGGCCGGGCCCTTCTCGACCTCGATCTGCTCGATGTTGAACACATCGCGCGCGATCGAGCCCAGGTCGCGCACGCCGTCGACGAAGATGCTGCTGGAGCTGTCGAAGCCGCGCATGTAGATCGCATCGCCGGTGGCGGTGCTGCCGTTCTCGCCGACGTAGAAGGTGCCCACGCCGGGGCTGTTGCGCAGCGCCTCGGTGAGCGTGGTGGCGCCCTGTTCGTTGAACAGGTCCTTGCTGATCACGTTGATCGTCTGCGGGGTGTCGATCAGCGGCTGGGTGAACTTGGGCGAGTCCGGCGCCTCCACCAGGTAACGCTTGGCGCGCTGCGCTTCCACGTCGACCTTGCCGAGGGTGGTGGGTGGGGCGATGGGCGCGGCATCGGCATCGGTGGCGAGCGCGCGAGGCGAGAGCAGGCTCAGGCTGCCCAGCAGCGCGGCGGCGGTGAGGGTCTGCGCGGACACCTGGCGTGAAACGGCGTGCTTGCGGCTCTTGATCGGGGAGGTCATGGACGGTTCGGCTATGCAGGAAGAACGGGCGGTCCGCAGCGCACGCCGCCGTGCCCGGAGGGCAGGCCGTACGCAAGGTCGGAGGAGGGCCAGAGGGCTGGCTGACGCTGGCCGCTTGGCGCGGACATCCGCTCTATTTCCTCGCAAATACGAATTGTTTGCAATATCTTTCGTGTATGGCGCCGCATCGCGGGGCAAGCCGGCGCGTCCGACAGCCGCCCGCACCAAGCTCTTTACTGTCTCTAAATTTTTGAAAAGAAAGGGAATTTCGTGGTGTGACCCGCCGCCCGATCAGTCGCGGTCGTCGCGGGTCCAGAGTCCGCCGTGTTCGGACTTCACCGGGAATTTCGGCACCGGGCTATAGGCCGGTGCGCACAGCGGGCGGCCGTCGCGCACGTCGAAGCGGGCGCCGTGCAGCACGCATTCGATGCTGCCTGCGGCGGCATCGAAGCTGCCGGGGGACAGCTCGTAGTCCTCGTGGCTGCAGCGGTCCTCCAGCGCGTAGAAGACGCCATCGAGGTTGAACACCACGATCGGGGTGGCGGTGACCTCGTCCCACACCGTGGCGGTCTCGCCCGGCAGCAGCGCGCCGTCGGCACAGACGAAGGTCCAGGTCTCGCTCATGCGGCGCCGCCCAGCGGCTTCTCCAGCAGCTCGAAGCGCAGGTCGTCGCGCTTGGGCGCGCCGAAGCGCGCGTCGCCGTAGGGGAAGGGTTTCTTGATCCCGGTGCGGCGGTAGCCGCGGCGCTCGTAGAACGCGATCAGTTCCTCGCGCGCGTCGATCACCGTCATCTGCATCACCGGCAGCTGCCATTCCTGCCAGGCAATGCGCTCGGCCTCGGTCAGCACGGTCGTGCCCAGGCCGCCGCCCTGCGCCTGCGGCTGCACCGAGAACATGCCGAAATAGCCGGCGCCGTCGTCGTCGGCGACGTGCGCGCAGGCGATCAGCTCGCCGTCGCGCTCGGCCAGCAGCACCAGGCTGCGCGGGCGCAGGATATCGGCGCGCAGCACCTCGCGATCGATGCGGTTGCCGTCGAGCAGATCGGCCTCGGTGGTCCAGCCGACGCGGCTGCTGTCGCCGCGATAGGTCGAGGTGACCAGGGCGGCGATGGCGTCGATGTCGGCGACGGTGGCGGGGCGGAAGGTGAGGGGGGGGGGCATGGGTCGATTTTAGCCGGAGTGGATCGGGACCGGGGACCGGGGACCAGGGACCCGGAAAGTCAAATGCAGGTCATGAACGCTTTCGCTTTTCCGGGTCCCCGGTCCCCGGTCCCGAGTCCCGAAACAACTCACCCCAACAACTTCCTCACCTTCACCAACGCCGCCACAAAGCGCTCGATCTCGGCATGCGTGTTGTAGAACGCCAGCGAGGCGCGGCAGGTGGCGGCGACGCCGTAGAACTGCAGCAGCGGGTGCGCGCAGTGCTGGCCGGAGCGGACCGCGACGCCTTCCAGGTCCAGCAGCGTGGCCAGGTCGTGGGCGTGCGCGCCTTCGACCAGGAACGACACCACCGCGGCCTTGCCCGGCGCGGTGCCGAAGATGCGCAGGCCATCGATCTTCTGCAGTTCTTCGGTGAAATGCGCCAGCAGTTCGGCCTCGCGCGCTTCCACGTGCTGCAGGCCCAGCGCGCTGAGGTAATCCACCGCCGCGCCCAGGCCGACGAAGCCGGCGATGTTGGGGGTGCCGGCCTCGAACTTGTGCGGCGGATCGTTGAACACGGTGCCGTCGAAGCTGACTTCCTTGATCATCTCGCCGCCGCCGATGAACGGCGGCATCGCCTGCAGGTGCTCGCGCCGCGCCCACAGCGCGCCGGTGCCGGTCGGGCCGCACATCTTGTGCCCGGTGATGGCGTAGAAGTCGCAGCCGATCGCGGCCACGTCCAGGGCGCGGTGGGGCGCGGCCTGCGAGCCGTCGATGACGCTGACGATGCCGCGCTTGCGCGCCTCGCGGCAGATCTCGCGCACCGGATTGACCGTGCCCAACACGTTGGAGACGTGGGTCAGCGCCAGCAGTTTCACGTCCGCGGTCATCGCCTTGCGCAGCGCGTCCAGGTCCAGCGCGCCGTCTTCGGTGATTTCGGCGACCTTGATGGTGGCGCCGGTGCGCTGCGCGACCAGCTGCCACGGCACGATGTTGGCGTGGTGTTCCATCCGCGACACCAGGATGCTGTCGCCGGCCTTGAGCCGCGGCAGCGCCCACGAATAGGCCACCAGGTTGATCGCGAAGGTGGTGCCGCTGCACAGCACCAGTTCGTCGGCGCGCACGTTGAGGAAGCGCGCCAGCTTGTTGCGCGCGCCCTCGTAGGCCTCGGTGGCCTCGGTGCCCAGCGCGTGTACCGCGCGGCTGACGTTGGCGTTGTAGCGGCGGTAGAACTCGTCCAGCGCCGCGATCACCTGCAGCGGTTTCTGCCCGGTGTTGGCGTTGTCGAAATAGATCAGCGGCTTGCCGTGCACCTGCCGCATCAGCAGCGGGAAATCGCTGCGCACCTTGTCCCAGTCCGGGGCCTGGTCCGGCGCCGCCTTGTGCGGGGCCACGCTGCTCATGCCACGCCCGCGGCGGCCAGCGCCTGGTCCAGGCGTGCGACCAGGAACTCGCTCAGCGCCGGATCCAGCACGCGCAGCGGTTCGCGGCAGAACGCGGCGGTCAGCAGCTGCTGCGCGCGCTCGCGCGGCAACCCGCGCGAGCGCAGGTAGAACAGCGCGTTGGCGTCGAGCTGGCCGACGGTGGCGCCGTGCGCGGCCTTGACCTCGTCGGCGTCGATCACCAGCACCGGCTGGGTGTCGATCTCGGCGTCGGCAGACAGCAGCAGGTTCTTGTTCGACAGGTTGGCGTCGCTGCCGTCGGCGCCCTGGCGGATGTGGATGCCGCCATGGAACACCACCCGGCTGCGCGCCGCGGCCACGCCGCGCCACAGCAGTTCGCAGGCGGTGTCGCGGGCGATGTGCTCGATGCCCAGGCGGGTGTCGATCTGGCGGCGGCCGTTGCCGAGCAGCACGCCATTGGCGAGCAGCCGCGCGTTGTCGCCTTCCAGGCGCACGTTGAGCTCGTGCCGCGACAGCGCGCCGCCCAGCTCCAGGTCGATGCGCCGGTACTGCGCGTCGCGTGCCAGCACCGCATCGGTGCGCAGCAGCGCTGTGACGCCGGACGCGTCCGCCTGCACCCGCGCGTGGGTCAGCTGCGCGCCGGCGGCCAGGTGCACGTGCGCCAGGGTATTGCTCAGGTGCGCGGCCTCGCCCAGGTGCAGGTGATGCTCGACCAGCGACAGCGCCGCGTCCTGGCGCAGTTCGATCAGGTGGCGATGGTGCCAGGCATGGTCGCCGGCACCGGTGGCGGACACGAACACCAGGTGCAGCGGCACCGCGACCTGCACCCCGGCGTCCACGCGCAGCACGCTGCCTTCGTCGGCCAGCGCGGCGTTGAGCTGGGCGAACACTTCGTCGCTGCGCTCGAAGCGGCGGCCGAGGAAGCGCATCGCGTCGTCGCCGCTGCGCAGGATCGTGGACAGGCGCTGCAACTCGACGCCGTCCGGCAGGCCGGCCAGATCCGACAGCGCATCGCTGCCGCGACCGTTGACGAACACCAGCCGCGGCGCGGGAATGCCGTCGACGATGGCCGCATCCACGGCTGGCGCCGCGCTCGGCGCCGGGCTGAAGCTGCGCCGCTCCAGCGCACGCAGCGAGGTGTACTTCCACGCCTCGCTGCGTGGGCCGGGCAGGCCGTCGCGCAGCGCCTGTACCAGCGGCGCGCGGCGCGCGCCGTCGCCGTGGAAGGCGGCTGCCAGGGAGTCGAGCAGGGCGCTCATCGGACCGTCGCCTCCGGCGCCACACGGTCCTTCAACCATGCGTAGCCATGCGCTTCCAGTTCCAGCGCCAGTTCCGGGCCGCCGCTCTGCACGATGCGGCCGTCGGCCAACACATGCACCACGTCCGGCTTGATGTAGTCGAGCAGGCGCTGGTAGTGGGTGATGACCAGGAACGCGCGCTCGGGCGAACGCAGTGCGTTGACGCCTTCGGCGACGGTCTTCAGCGCATCGATGTCCAGGCCGCTGTCGGTCTCGTCGAGGATCGCCAGCTTCGGCTCCAGCACCGCCAGCTGGAAGATCTCGTTGCGCTTCTTCTCGCCGCCGGAGAAACCCTCGTTGACGCCGCGGTGCAGCAGCTCGTCCTTCAGGTGCAGCACGGCGAGCTTTTGCCGCACCAACTTGAGAAACTGCATCGAATCCAGTTCGGCTTCGCCGCGCGCCTTGCGCTGCGCGTTGAGCGCGGCGCGCAGGAAGTAGGTGTTGTTGACTCCGGGGATTTCCACCGGGTACTGGAAGGCCAGGAACAGGCCGGCGGCGGCGCGTTCTTCCGGCTCCAGCTCGAGCAGGTCGCGGTCTTCGAAGCGCACGCTGCCCTGGGTCACCTCATAGCCGTCGCGGCCGGCGAGGATGTTGCCCAGCGTGGACTTGCCGGCGCCGTTGGGCCCCATGATGGCGTGCACCTGGCCGGGCTGAACGTCCAGCGACAGGCCCTTGAGGATGTCCTTGCCGGCGACGGAAGCGTGGAGGTTTTCGATGTTGAGCATGGGAATTGGGAATCGAGAATGGGGAATAGGGAAAAGCAGGTGTTGCCGCAGCTCGGAAGAATCGGGAAGAGAACCGATTCCCGATTCTCCATTCCCGATTCCCTGCTCGGTGGGCGTCAGCCGACCGAGCCTTCCAGCGACACTTCCAGCAGCTTCTTGGCTTCCACCGCGAACTCCATCGGCAGTTCGCGGAACACCTGCTTGCAGAAGCCGTCGACGATCATCGACACCGCGTTTTCCTGGTCGATGCCGCGGGCGCGGCAGTAGAACAGCTGGTCGTCGCTGATCTTGGAGGTGGTGGCTTCGTGTTCGACCGTGGCGGTGGGGTGCTTGACCTCGATGTACGGGAAGGTGTGCGCGCCGCACTGCTTGCCGATCAGCAGCGAATCGCACTGGGTGTAGTTGCGCGCGCCCTCGGCGCTGCGCTCCACCTTGACCAGGCCGCGGTAGGTGTTCTGGCCGCGCCCGGCGCTGATGCCCTTGCTGACGATCTTGCTCTTGGTGCGCTTGCCGATGTGGATCATCTTGGTGCCGGTATCGGCCTGCTGGCGGTGGTGGGTCAGCGCCACCGAGTGGAACTCGCCGACCGAGTCGTCGCCGATCAGCACGCACGAAGGATACTTCCAGGTGATCGCCGAGCCGGTCTCGACCTGGGTCCAGGTGATCTTGCTGCGCGCGCCGCGGCACTCGCCGCGCTTGGTCACGAAGTTGTAGATGCCGCCGACGCCGTTCTCGTCGCCCGGGTACCAGTTCTGCACCGTCGAATACTTGATCTCCGCGTCTTCCAGCACGACCAGCTCGACCACTGCCGCATGCAGCTGGTTCTCGTCGCGCATCGGCGCGGTGCAGCCTTCCAGATAGGACACGTAGGCCTTGTCCTCGCACACGATCAAGGTGCGCTCGAACTGGCCGGTGTGGCCGGCGTTGATGCGGAAATAGGTGCTCAGTTCCATCGGGCAGCGCACGCCCTTGGGGATGAACACGAAGCTGCCGTCGGAGAACACCGCCGAATTGAGCGCGGCGAAATAGTTGTCGCCGACCGGCACCACGCTGCCCAGGTACTGCTTGACGATCTCCGGATGCTCCTTGATCGCCTCGGACATCGAGCAGAAGATCACGCCCTTCTCGGCCAGTTCCTTGCGGAAGGTGGTGCCGACCGAGACAGAGTCGAACACCGCGTCCACCGCCACGCCGGCCAGCCGGGCGCGCTCATGCAGCGGCACGCCGAGCTTGTCGTAGGTGTCCAGCAGTTCCTTGGGCACGTCGTCCAGCGAGGCGTACTTGGGACCCTTCGGCGCGGAGTAGTAGCTCAGCGCCTGGAAATCGATCGGCGCGATGTTGAGCTTGGCCCAGTGCGGCATCGGCATCTTCAGCCAGTGCCGGTAGGCGGCCAGGCGCCATTCGGTCATCCACTGCGGCTCTTCCTTTTTGACGGACAGGGCGCGCACGACGTCTTCGTTCAAGCCGGGCAGGAACGCATCGGATTCGATATCGGTGATGAAGCCGGCGTCGTAGCGACGTCCCAGCCGTTCCAGGATTTCAGCGTTTTCGGTGGCCATGGGGCTGCCTACAGGTCAGGTGGTCGCGAACCGCACGGCGATCGGACGCCGTCTGGTTTCGCCGGAAGAGGGAAGCGGGTGCAGCATCTGCGCCAGGGTCACGCCGCGCAGCGCGTCGGCGACCACGTCGTTGATCAGCCGCCAGTTGGAGCGCACGCCGCATTTCTGCGCGATGCCGCACTGGCTGTGGTCCTGGCTGCATTCGGTGATCGCCAGCGGGCCTTCCATCGCCTCGACGATCTGGATCAGGGTGATGGCATCGGCCGGCTGCGCCAGCCGGTAGCCGCCATGCACGCCGCGCAGGCCTTCGACCAGCCCGGCCTGGGCCAGCGGCTTGAGCAGCTTGCTGACGGTGGGCGGCTCCAGCCCGGACTGTTCGGCCAGTTCGGTCGCGCTCAACACCTCGCCGGGACGTGCGGCGAGCACGGTCAGCACGACGGTGGCGTAATCGGTCAGCTTGGTGACGCGGAGCATGGGGCAAGGGCCGGAATTCAATGCGGACCGAAATTGTACGCTTTCGCGGCGCTGGCGTCCAAGCCGCGCGTTCATGTTTTTGCCTATCGCAGCGATCGGCGCCGCCGGCGCGGCCGTCAACGGTGAGCCGCGGGGCTTGGGATCGCCGCCGATGTGCGCCAGAATCAGCGCTTTCCCGTTCCGGACCGCCGCATGCCCCGCAAGATCGTCGCCCGCAAGTCCCGCATCCATGGCAATGGCGTGTTCGCCGCGCTGCCGCTCAAGAAAGGCGAGCGGGTCATCGAGTACAAGGGCCGGCGCCGCACCCATGCCGAAGTGGATCGCGACGAGGCTGGCGATGTCGAGACCGGACACACCTTCCTGTTCACGCTCAGCGACGACTACGTGATCGACGCCAACTACGAGGGCAACGATGCGCGCTGGATCAACCACAGCTGCGCGCCGAACTGCGAGGCGGTGATCATCGAGGCCGAAGGCGACGACCGGCGCCGGGACAAGGTGGTGATCGAGACCTTGCGTGCGATCAAGCCGGGCGAGGAACTGACCTACAACTACGGCATCACCCTGGGCGAACGGCACACGCCGCGGTTGAAGAAGATCTGGGAATGCCGCTGCGGGTCGAAGAACTGTACCGGCACCATGCTGCAGCCCAAGCGCTGAGCGCGCGCCTGCACGTGGCTTAGACGCGCGGCTCACGACGCTGCAACCGCAGCGCTCCTACGGTGACCCTCCCCCTGTACCTGATTAGCGCTGTGTCTCAGCTGGTGATGCTGCCTTGGTTTAGAAATGCAGGTTCTTCAGTGAGATACGGCGATGACGCTCAATCGGATCCAGTTCCAAAAGGGGCTTTCGATTCCGGCTTTTCTGAGCCGCTACGGCTCCGAGGCGCAATGTGTCGAGGCCTTGGTTCAGGCCAGGTGGCCCAATGGCTTCGTGTGTCCGCAGTGCGGACACACGCATGCCAGTGGCTTTGAGCGGGGACGCCAGCACCTGTGGCAGTGCGCGCGCTGCCGGGTACAGACCAGCTTGACCGCCGGCACGCCCATGGCAGACACCAAGCTTCCCTTGCGGGTGTGGTGGCTGGCCATCTATCTGGTGAGCCAAGCCAAGAACGGAATTGCTGCGCTGGAACTGGCTCGGCAACTGGGCGTGTGCTATCGCACTGCATGGCGGATCAAGCACAAAGTGATGTCGGCGATGGCCGATCGTGAGCAGTCACGCCGGCTCGACGGAGAGGTCCAGATCGATGATGCCTATCTGGGCGGCGAACGCGCCGGTGGTCCAGGCCAACCGCAGTGGCGCAATAAAGTGCCGTTTATTGCAGCGGTTTCCCTGCATCAAGGGCGCCCGCGCTATCTCCGCCTGGATGTGGTCTCCAGCTTCCGAAGAAGCGTCGTGCACACGTGGGCTCAGCAGGCACTGGCACCGGGCACCCATGTCGTCAGTGATGGGCTGACAGCGTTCACCGGTGTGGGCTGGGCAGGCCTGACCCACGATGCCATCGTGACCGGAAGCGGCCGCAAAGGCGTCCAGCAGCCTCGTCTGCGTTGGGTCAATACGATCCTGGGCAATCTCAAAACGGCGCTTAGCGGCACCCACCATGCGGTGGACTTCCCCAAATACGGCGCGCGCTACCTGCATGCGCATGCCTACCGCTTCAATCGCCGCTTCAACCTGGCCGCCATGGTGCCGCGCCTGGCCAGTGCCCTGGCCGGCGCGGGAAGGCTCACAGAGCAGCAACTGCGTACGACAGCTGAGACACAGCGCTAATCAGGCCCCCTGTAGAGGAGTTTCCCATGAGCACAGCATCTTCCCTGTCCGGCAAGCGCGTCGCGGTCCTGGCCACCGACGGTTTCGAACAGTCCGAGTTGCAGGAGCCCAAGCGCCTGCTGGAATCGTGGGGCGCGCAGGTCGATGTGATCGCGCCCGGCGAGGCGTCCAGCATCCGCGGCTGGAGCAAGCAGGACTGGGGCGACAGCGTGCCGGTCGACAAGCGCCTGGCCCAGGCCGCTGCCGGCGACTACGACGCGCTGCTGCTGCCAGGCGGGGTGATCAATCCGGACAAGCTGCGCACCGAAGCCTCCGCGATCGGCCTCATCCAGTCGTTCGCCAGCGCCGGCAAGCCGGTCGCGGCGATCTGCCACGGCCCCTGGCTGCTGGCCGAAAGCGGCCTGGTGCGCGACAAGCAGGTGACCTCGTGGCCATCGGTGAAGACCGACCTGAGCAATGCCGGCGCGCGCTGGCAGGACGCGGAAGTGGTGGTGGACGGCAATCTGATCACCAGCCGCAAGCCGGACGATATTCCCGCGTTCGCCGCAGCGGTGGCCAAGGCGCTGGGCTGAGTTCGGCGGCCAGTTTCTGCAACGAAAAACGGCGGCCTGTGGGCCGCCGTTTTTCTGTAGGAGAGGCTTATGCCCCTCCATCCGGCCGGGGAATGAAACAGTCGGAGCGATCGAGCCGAGAAAAGTGTCGCGGCTGAAGCCGCTCCTACAGGAATGCGGCCAGCGCACTGGGTGCACTGTAGGCGCGGCTTCAGCCGCGACAGCATCTTCGCTGCTGGCAGAGCTCCCTGTCGATCGTCGCGGCCAAGACGCCGTGCGCGACTGGCATCGACAGCAGTGCGCCGTTCTTTGCTCGCGCTGATCCGGGGCGCGCAGCGTCATCGCATCAGCTGCAGCAGCGCAGCATCACTGCCCCGACAACGCACCGGCCGGCACCAGCTTGCCGATGTCCTGGTTGAGGTGCACCACCAGCTTGCCGTTCTCCACCGCCGCCGATTCGATCTGCACGTTGCCCATCACCGCGGCCAGCGCCGGATCCAGCTTGTAGATCGGTTCCTTGCGCGCGTAATCGTCCAGCCACACGTTGAGCAGCTCGCGGGTGTTGGCGTCGAGCTTGCCGCCGTTGGCGGCCGGGCGGAAGTCGTCGATGGTCGGCGCCTGCAGGTGGAAGCTCTGGGTCTGCTGCTCGTAGCGCAGCCCGCTGGTCAGCAGCACCGTGCCCAACGGCGTCGGCGCGCCACCGCCGGTGGCCATGCTCAGGTCGAACTGCATCTTCAGCCGGTTGCCCGGCGGCAGCGACAGCTTGGGATCGCGGATGGTCATCTTCACCAGGCCGCCGAGCGCCTTGTGCGTCTGCGGGAAGCTGCCATCCAGGTACTGCTGCACATCGGCGGCGCCGACGCTGACCTGCTTGCCCTGGATCATCGGTTCGGCCTGCAGCTGCGCAGCGGCGGCGAGGAGAGCGAGCAGCGCGACGGCGCGCAAGGTCGGCAAGCGAAGCTTCATGGGATGTGGTGCCTTGGCAGAGTCAGGGGCCAACATAACCGCAGCGGGTGAATGCGCCATTAGCGGAAGGGGACGGACCGACGCGCGATGCGCACCGACCCGAACGCGTCAGCTGCTGCTCGGCGCCAGCCGCGCCAGGAGCGCATCCAGGCTCGGGCGCAGCGGTGCGAGCAGCGCCTGCGCCTCGCTGTGGCCGCGCTCGCTGAGTCCGCGCAGCAACTGCGTCCCGATGGTCAGCGCGGCGCGCTCGTCGCCCTGCAGGCCGGGATGACGCTGCGCCGCTTCCAGCACGCGCATCCAGTCCTGCCGGCAGCGCGCCTCGAATTCGATGGTGCAGCGCCCTTGGCATTGCAGCCCGTCGGCCTCGATCGGCGTGACGGTGATGCGGTAGCGTTGCGAGGCGGTCATGGGCGTGTACACGGCGGGTGGATGAACCCACGATAGGCCGCGTCTGCCGCGATCACGATAGGGATGGCCGCGACGCTCTGTTCCAGCGTCTTCGTTCAGCGCGCCGCGCGCAGCAGCGGCAATGGATCGTAGGCGCCGCCCTCGGCATAGACGCCATAGTGCAGATGCGGCGGCGTGCCGCGCGCATTGCCGCTGTCGCCGACGCTGCCGAGCGGGTCGCCGGCCTCGACCAAGTCGCCGACCTGCAGGCCCTGCGCCCAGTCCTGCAGATGCGCGTAGTAATGGCGCTGCCGGGCCGGGCCCATCACCCAGACCTGGCGGCCGCCGAGGCCGCGCTCGGCGACCGCGACGACGATGCCGCGGGTGGCGGACAGTACCGGCGTGCCGCGCCTGGCAAAGATGTCCACGCCAGCGTGCTGGCGATCGCGGCCGCGCGGCGCGCCGAACGTGCCGGCGACGCGGCGCGGATCCACGCCCTGCACCGGCATCCGCAACGCGGTCGGCGGCGGCTGCCGTGCCAGTTCCCAGCCGGCCCGCGCGCGCAGCGCCCAGGGCTGCTGCCAGGCCCATGCCAGCGCCAGCGCCGTGCAGGCCAGCGCTGCGGCGCGCAGCAGCCAGCGGCGCAGCCGCCGCGCAGGCGAGGGCGGCGCGGCCGACATCGCGCTCAGCCCGCGTGCGCTGCGGCTTGCCGTTGCAGGTGCTGCTTCAGGCTGTCGTCGATGCCGAGCTGGCGCGCCAGTTCGTCCAGGTAGCTGCGTTCCATGAAGCTCTGCGCGTCGGCGGCGAGCAGGCTGGCCAGGTACATCTCCGAGGCGATCTCCGGCGTGGTCGCGGCCTGCGCCACTTCGGCCGGATCCAGCGGTTTCTCCAGTTCCGCATGCAGCCAGCGCTGCACGTCCTCATCGCCGTTGAGGCGGGTGAACTCGCCTTCGATCAACTCGCGTTCGCGGGTGTCGATGTGGCCGTCGGCCTTGGCCGCGGCGACCAGCGCGCGCAGCACCGCCTGGCTGTGCTGTTCCACCTCCAGCGGCGGCAGCCGGTCCAGGGTCTGCGGTTCTTCCGGCGCGACGGCGCCGAGTTGCTGGCGCTTGTAGTCGCCGTAGGCGCGATAGGCCATCACCCCGATTGCGGCCAGGCCGCCGTAGGTCGCCAGCTTACGTGTGGTGCGGTTCTTGCCCAGCAGCAGGCCGAGCGCGCCGCCGCTCAGGGCGCCCTTGCCGAAGTCGGCGTTGAGCATGCCGCCGAGGCCGCCGCTCCTGGCGGGCGATCCCGCCGAGGCGGACGTGCCGGTCCTGGCCATGGCCTGGCCGGCGGCACCCTGCGCCGACTGCAGCAGTTGGTCGAGAAAGCCCTGTAGCTTCATGCACGCATTCCTGTCGTGTGGAGCCACAGGTATAGCGGGCATCGCCTTAGTGGCCTGTCAATCCCGCTGCGTGCGGCGGCGAGCGCGCAAAAAAAACGAGACGGCGGGGGCCGTCTCGTCAGCTGTGCTTGCCTGAGTCAGGCGACGCTGCTCAGAGCGCGGCGTCCTTGAGCTTCTTCAGCGGGCGCACCTTCAGCTTGGTGGTGGCCGGCTTGGCGGCGAACCACTGCTCTTCCTTGGTGAACGGGTTGATGCCCTTGCGCTTCGGCTTGGCCGGCACGCTGACCGAGGTGATCTTGAGCAGGCCCGGCAGGGTGAACGAACCGGCGCCCTTCTTGCTGACCGAGCCGGCCACGGCGTGCTCGAGCGAGGCCATCACCGCGCGCACGTCCTTGGCGACGACGCCGCTGGCTTCGGCGATGTGAGCGACCAGTGCCGACTTGCTCAGCGCTTCCTTGATCGGCTTGGGCGCGGCCGGCTTGGCGGCGGTCTTGGTGGCTACTTTCTTCGCTGCCTTTTTCGGGGCAGCCTTTTTCGCGGTCTTTGCCATGATGTCCTGATTCCGTAAACGATAGGTGGTTGGGTCGCGCCGACCCCGTCGGCATGGCGAAATGTAGGGCATGTGCTACGCCGCGCCAATAGGCAAAGCGCAAAAAGACGCGGAAAAAGCCCCATGCCGCGTTTTTTCGCGCCGCACGGGCGGATTTTGGCAGGGAAAACGCCAGCGCGCCGCCGCCGGTCGTGCCTGCAACGGGCAGGCACGCTGCGCCCTGGCGCTGTCGCGCCGTCGCTGGCTGCGCCCGCACAACGCGCGCCGGCCGCCGCGCGCGCTGCGCCGCACAAGGCCGTAACGCAGCCTGCTCTATGGTGCCGGCCTCATCCACCAGCAGGAGCATCGCATGGGTATTTCGCGTCACGCCACCGCACACTGGGAAGGCGATCTCAAGACCGGCAAGGGCCAGCTGAGCACGCCGCAGAGCGGGCTGTTGCAGGACACCCGCTATGCCTTCAGCAGCCGCTTCGGCGACGAGAAGGGCACCAACCCGGAAGAACTGATCGCTGCCGCGCATGCCGGCTGTTTCACCATGGCGCTGTCGGCCAAGCTCAGCGAAGCGGGCTTCCCGCCGACCGCGCTGGACACGCGCGCCGAGGTCGATCTGTCGATGGAAGGCGGTCCGCAGTTGTCGCAGATCCGGCTCAAGCTCAAGGCCGTGGTCCCGAACATCGAGGCCGCGCAGTTCCGCGCGCTGGCCGACGACGCCAAGCAGAACTGCCCGATCTCCAAGGCACTGAGCGCGGTGCCGATCAGCCTGGAAGCGGAACTGGGCTGAGCGCCGGGCCTGGCGCGCGCCGCCAGGCCGTCGCTTCGACATGGCTCAGGCCGTGCCTGCGTGCGATTGGCAGGCACGGCGCTTCGCGCACGGCAATGGGAACGGTTGCAGCCGCGCTGCGTGGCAGGCCGCGGCTGCGCCCGCATGCGACAACAGCTGTCGCGACGCTAAACAGGCGCCGCCGCCTGGCCCCAATTCAGTTTCGTTTCACCGGCGCGGGCCGAGCATGCAGTTGCGCGATCCACGCGCTTGGAATCTTCGCCATGAACAAGCTCTCGACCCGTCTTCTGACCGCCGCGCTCGCCGTGGGCGTGGTCGGTTCCGCCGCTGCGCAGGACTATGGCCGCTACGACACGTATCGCGATCGTGGCTATCCGGGCAGCGGCACCTACGATTACGCCCGTGTGGTGCGTGCCGATCCGATCCTGGTGCCGGTGCGCGGCCCGCGCGAGACCACCGAGCGCTGCTACGAACGCCCGGCCTACGGCGGATATGTCGACAACGGCTATCGCGGCGATGGCTATTACAACGGTGGCTATCGCGGCAGCGACGGCGGGCGCAGCGCAGCCACGGTGGTCGGCGGCATCGCCGGTGCGCTGCTGGGCAGCCGCGTCGGCGGCGGTAACGGCCGTTTCGTCGGGACCGCGGTCGGCACCATGGTCGGCGGCCTGGCCGGGCGCTCGATCTACGACAGCAACAGCCGCAGCAGCGTGCAGACCGGCTCGGTCAGCGTCTGCGAACCGGTCGCCTACCGCAGCGAAACCTATGACCGGGTGGATGGCTACGACGTGACCTACGAATACGGCGGCCGCTACTACCACACCCGCAGCGCGCAGCGTCCCGGCGACCGCATCCGGGTGCGCGTGGATGTGCTGCCCGACTGACCGGCGCGGACGCCTCATGCGAGGCGTGCATGGCCGTCGTCGGCCGCGACCATCTCCACGGTTGCCGCCGACGCGACGCAAGCGACATGCCTTCATGCCCGCCGGCGATGCCGGCGGGCGGTACCGATCCGCGCGTCAACGCCAGTCGATGTGTCCCTCGATCACCGTTTGCACCTGGCCGCCGGACCACACCTCGCCGGCGCTGTCCACGCTCAGGGTCAGCAAGGCGTCGTGGCCGACTTCGCGGCCCTGGCTGACCGCATAGCGGCCATCGTGGCCGGGGAGCGCGGCGCGATGATCCAGCCACGCCGCGAGCACGGCATTGGCGGCGCCCGACGCGGCATCCTCGAAGCGGCGACCATTGCCGACGAACGCGCGCACGGCCAACTGGTAGGCCTGGGCATTGGCCCGCGCATAGGCGAACACGCCCATGCTGGCGGTACGTTCGGCCAGGGCCGCGATCGCGTCCCACTCCGGTCTCAGGCTGCGCAGCGCCGCCTCGTCGGCGACTTCGACCAGCCACCAGCAGCGGCCGCCGTCCATGCGCACCGGCGGTTGTGCGCCGAGCGGCCAGCCGGCCAGCGCGGCGCTCAGGCGCGGATCGTCGGCATTGGCGATCTCGCCGACCTGCGCGCGCGGGGTGCGGATGGCGATGCTGGGCACGCCACCGTCGGCAACCAGCCGCAACGGCAGCAGTCCGGCGATGCCTTCCTGCACGAAGACGCCGTCCTTGGGCACGGCGATGCCAGACTCCAGCACCGCGTGCGCGGTCCCGATGCTGGGATGGCCGGCGAACGGCACTTCCTTCTGCGGACTGAACATGCGGATGCCGTAGCTGGCGCCCGGTTGCGTGGCCGGGAACACGAAGGTGGTCTCCGGCAGCCGCGTCCAGCGCGCGATCGCCTGCATGGCGGCGTCGTCCAGGCCTTGCGCGTCCAGCACCACCGCCAGCGGATTGCCGGCCCCGGGGCGCGGTGAGAACACATCGAGCTGCAGGAAACGGCGTTTGGTCATGGTCGTTGCATCACGCGTTTGGGGGAGCGCGAAGATTAGCAAGCAGGGAGCGGGCGGCGGACGTGCCTGTGTCACACGCTCGCGGACAAGCGCCCACAGCGCGGCGCTTGGCATAGAATCGCAAGTTCCGCCCGGCGTTCCGGGCCTCTCTCCCTCCATCAGACCCCACAACGAAATGTCCTCTTCCCCCCACGTCGATCGCTGGATCGTCCTCAAGTTCGGCGGCACCTCGGTGTCGCGTCGTCATCGCTGGGATACGATCGGGACGCTGGCGAAAAAACGCGCCGACGAGACCGGGGCGCGGGTGCTGGTGGTGGTATCGGCGCTGTCCGGGGTCACCAACGAGCTGACCGCGATCGCCGACGGCAGCGCCGACAGCGCGCAGCGCGTGGCCGCGCTGGAGCAGCGCCACCGCGATTTCCTGGGCGAACTGGAACTGGATGCGGAGCACGTGCTCGGCGAGCGCCTGGCGGCGCTGCGCGGATTGCTCGACGACCCGCGCGCAGCGACCCGCACGCTGGACTGGCAGGCCGAGGTGCTGGGCCAGGGCGAGTTGCTGTCGTCCACGCTGGGCGCGGCCTACCTGCGCGCCAGCGGCCTGGATGTCGGCTGGATGGACGCGCGCCAGTGGCTGGACGCATTGCCGCCGCAGCCGAACCAGAGCGAGTGGTCCAAGCGCCTGTCGGTGTCGTGCCAATGGCAGTCCGACACGGCCTGGCGCGAACGCTTCGTCGCCCAGCCGGCGCGGATGCTGATCACCCAGGGCTTCATCGCGCGGCACCAGGATGGCGGCACCGCGATCCTCGGCCGCGGCGGTTCGGATACCTCGGCGGCGTACTTCGGCGCGCTGCTCGGCGCCAGCCGGGTGGAGATCTGGACCGACGTGCCGGGCATGTTCAGCGCCAATCCGCGCGAGGTGCCGGACGCGCGCCTGCTGACCCGGCTGGACTATTACGAAGCGCAGGAAATCGCCACCACCGGCGCCAAGGTGCTGCACCCGCGCTCGATCAAGCCGTGCCGCGACGGCGGCGTGCCGATGGCGATCCTGGACACCGAGCGGCCCGAGCTGCCCGGCACCAGCATCGACGGCAACGCGCGCACCGTGCCCGGGGTCAAGGCGATCAGCCGCCGCAACGGCATCGTGCTGGTGTCGATGGAAGGCATCGGCATGTGGCAGCAGGTCGGCTTCCTGGCCGACGTGTTCGCGCGCTTCGCCAAGCACGGCCTGTCGGTGGACCTGATCGGTTCGGCCGAGACCAACGTCACCGTGTCGCTGGACCCGAGCGAGAACCTGGTCAACACCGACGTGCTGGCGGCGCTGTCGGCCGACCTGGCGGAGATCTGCCGGGTCAAGATCATCGTGCCGTGCGCGGCGATCACCCTGGTCGGGCGCGGTATGCGCTCGCTGCTGCACAAGCTCTCGGACGTGTGGGCCACGTTCGGCAAGGAGCGCGTGCACATGATCTCGCAGTCGTCCAACGATCTGAACCTGACCTTCGTCATCGACGAGGCCGATGCCGAGGGCCTGCTGCCGATCCTGCACGCCGAGCTGATCGACAGCGGCGCGATGCCGGTGGAGGAGACCGAGGTGTTCGGCCCGCGCTGGCGCGAGATCACCGGCAGCGTGCGCACGCGGCCCACGCCGTGGTGGCATGCCGAGCGCGAGCACCTGCTGCGCCTGGCCGAGGCCGGCACGCCGCGCTATGTCTACCATCTGCCGACGCTGCGCGCGCGCGCGCGCGCGCTCAAGGCGATCGCGCCGATCGACCAGCGCTACTACGCGATCAAGGCCAATTCGCACCCGGCGATCCTGGAGACGCTGGTCGCGGAGGGCTTCGGCCTGGAATGCGTGTCGCACGGCGAACTGCGCCGCGTGTTCGACACCTTGCCGGAGCTGTCGCCGCGGCGCGTGCTGTTCACCCCCAGCTTCGCGCCGAAGGCCGAGTACGAAGCCGCATTCGCGCTGGGCGTGACCGTCACCGTGGACAACGTGGAGCTGCTGCAGCGCTGGCCGGAGCTGTTCCGCGGCCGCAGCCTGTGGCTGCGCATCGACCTGGGCCATGGCGACGGCCACCACGAGAAGGTCAACACCGGCGGCAAGGCGTCCAAGTTCGGCCTGTCGGCGACGCGGGTGGACGAGTTCGTCGAGGTCGCGCGCACGCTGGAGATCCGCATCGTCGGCGTGCACGCGCACCTGGGTAGCGGCGTGGAGACCGCGCAGCACTGGCGGCGCATGTGCGACGAACTGGCCGGCTTCGCGCGCCGCATCGGCAGCGTGGAGATCATCGACATCGGCGGCGGCCTGCCGATTCCGTACAGCGCCGACGACGAGCCGTTCGACCTGGATACCTGGGCGCAGGGCCTGGCCGAGGCCAAGGCGGTGCATCCGGCGTTTCGCCTGGCGGTCGAGCCGGGCCGTTACCTGGTCGCCGAATGCGGGGTGCTGCTGGCCGGCGCCACCCAGGTGGTCGAGAAGGACGGCATCCGCCGGGTCGGCCTGGATGCGGGCATGAACGCGCTGCTGCGCCCGGCGCTGTACGACGCCTGGCACGACGTGGCCAACCTGAGCCGCCTGGACTGCGACGCCGATACGGTGTTCGACGTGGTCGGCCCGATCTGCGAATCCAGCGACGTGTTCGGCAAGCGCCGCCGCCTGCCCGCCGCCACCGCCGCGGACGATGTGATGCTGGTCGCCGACGCCGGCGCCTACGGTTACGCGATGGCCAGCACCTACAACCAGCGCGAGCTGCCGCGCGAGGATGCGATCGATGCGCCCGCAGGCTGAGTTCATCGCGCTCAGCGCCGTCGCCGGCGGCGCGGCGATGATGTTGGCCACCGCGGCCGATCAGGCGGGTACCGCCCTGCCGTGGACCGACAACCTCAAGTGGGTGCTGCCGGCGCTGAGCGCGGCGGGCATGGGGGCATGGCTGGCCTGGCGCTGGCAACGCCGGCGGCATGGCGGCCGCGCCGGCAGCATGGCGTTGCGCACGCTGTTGTTGGGCGCATGCAGTTATGTCCCGGCGCTAATGTTGTATCTCGGGGTGGTGTTCGCGGCGTCCGCCGATGCCACGCAGGGCAGCTCGAACTGGGGGCTGTTTTCGCTGGCCTTCCTGTTCGGTTGCCTGCCGTTGCTGTGGGCCGCGTTGCCGTTTTCGATGATCGAATTTTTCCTGTGCCGACGTTACTTGCGTCGCACGCGTGTCCTTGCAGGTAGTCCATGACCGCTTTCGACAAACAGCAGATCGCCACCTTCCGTTTCGTGCGCTGCGCGTTCGACGCCGACAGCGGCGTCGCGCGCCTGGTCTATGCGTTCGACCAGGGCCCGGAGCTGGTGGAGACGATCACCGTGCCCGGCGCGCCGTTCGTGCTGGACGCGGCGCGCGCGCAGGCGCTGCAGCGCGCGCTGCGCCTGCTGCATCTGATCGCCGGGGTCAGCTACTACAAGGCCGCGGTGCCGCCGCAGATCGTCATCGACGACTACGCGATCGACGCCGAGACCGCCACGCTGCTGGACAGCGTATACCTGCACGGGCTGGGCGAGTTCGCCTACCGCAACGGGCTGGATCTGCGCGAGCGGATCCGTTTTCCGGCGACCGCGGGCAACGAGCAGGACGCTGCGGCGCTTGGCCTGCGCGCGCACGCGCTGGTGGCGATCGGCGGCGGCAAGGATTCGCTGGTCAGCATCGAGGCCTTGCGCGCGGCCGGCGTGGAACAGACCGTGGCCTGGATCGGCGGCTCGCAGCTGATCCGCGCCTGCGCCGAGCGTACCGCCTTGCCGACCCTGAACATCGGCCGCGCGCTGGCGCCGGAGCTGTTCGAACTGAACCGGCAGGGCGCGTGGAACGGGCATATCCCGGTGACCGCGGTGAACTCGGCGATCCTGGTGTTCGCCGCGTTGCTGCACGGCGCCGGCCAGGTGGTGTTCTCCAACGAGCATTCGGCCAGCTACGGTAGCCAGATCGCAGGCACCGGCGAGGTCAACCACCAGTGGTCCAAGGGCTGGGCGTTCGAGCAGGCGTTCGGCGCGCACGTGCAGCGCTACGTCGCCGCCGACCTGCGCTACTACTCGCTGCTGCGCCCGCTGTCGGAACTGGCGGTGGCGCGGCAGTTCGCCAAGAACGACCATTACGACGCGCATTTCTCCAGCTGCAACCGCAACTTCCACATCCTCGGCGAGCGCCCGGCGCACCGCTGGTGCGGGGTGTGTCCGAAGTGCCATTTCGTGTTCCTGGCGCTGGCCCCGTTCATGCCGAAGACGCGGCTGGTGCGGATCTTCGGCCGCAACCTGCTCGACGACGCGGCGCAGGCGCCGGGCTTCGATGCGCTGCTGGAATTCCAGGACCACAAGCCGTTCGAATGCGTCGGCGAGGGCCGCGAATCGCGCGCGGCGATGGCCACGCTGGCGGCGCGCGCGGAATGGAAGGAGGACGCGCTGGTGGCGCGCTTCATTCGCGAGATCCAGCCGCAGCTCCACAGCGAGGACCTGCGCGTGGAACCGCTGCTGGCGCTGGACGCGCAGCACCGCATTCCGGCCGAGCTTTGGGAACGCGTGCGTGCGAATTTCGCAGCTTGAGGGTTTGCGCGTCGCGCTGTGGGGCTGGGGGCGCGAGGGGCGGGCTGCTTACCGCGCGTTGCGCGGGGCGCGGGACTCGGGACTCGGGACTCGGGACTCGGCAAGCGCGCCGCTGACGCTGTTCTGTTCGGCTGACGAAGCCGCCGAGGTCGCTGCGTTGCACTATTCCTTGCTGCATGTGGAGACCGAGGCCAGCGCCGAGCGCCTGGCCGCGTTCGACGTGGTGATCAAGTCGCCGGGGATCAGTCCGTATCGGCCCGAGGCGCAGGCCGCTGCGGCGCAAGGTACGCGCTTCATCGGCGGTACCGCGCTGTGGTTCGCCGAACGCGCGGGCGCCGACGGGGTGGTGCCGGGCAGCGTCTGCATCACCGGCACCAAGGGCAAGAGCACCAGCACTGCGCTATTGGCGCATCTGCTGCGCGCCGGCGGCCACCGTACCGGCCTGGTCGGCAATATCGGCCTGCCGCTGCTGGAAGTGCTGGCGCCAGCGCAGCCGCCGGAATACTGGGCGATCGAATTGTCCAGCTACCAGACCGGCGACGTCGCCAGCAGCGGCGCGCGGCCGCAGCTGGCGCTGGTGCTGAACCTGTTCCCGGAACATCTGGACTGGCACGGCAGCCAGGCGCGCTACGTCGAAGACAAGCTGGCGCTGGTGACCCGGGCGCGGCCGCGTATCGCGCTGCTCAACGCCGCCGATCCGCACCTGGCCGCGCTGGCGTTGCCCGATAGCGAGGTGCGCTGGTTCAATCGCGAAGACGGCTGGCATATGCGCGGCGCTGTCGTGCACCGCGGCGAGGCGGCGGTGTTCGACAGCGCGCGGGTGCCGCTGCCCGGCCGGCACAACCGCGGCAACCTGTGCGCGGTGCTGGCGGCGATCGAGGCGCTGGGCCTGGACGCGGCGGCGCTGGCGCCGGCCGCGGCGGATTTCCGGCCGTTGCCGAACCGCTTGCAGACCCTGGGCGAGCGCGACGGCATCGCCTACGTCAACGACTCGATCAGCACCACCCCGCACGCCACGCTCGCGGCGCTGGAATGCTTCCGCGGGCGCCGCATCGCGTTGCTGGTCGGCGGCCACGACCGCGGCCTGGACTGGCAGGACTTCGCCACGGCGATGCGCCACGGCGCGCCGCTGCAGATCGTCACCATGGGCAGCAACGGCCCGCGCATCCACGCGCTGCTGGCGCCGCTGGCCGCGGCCGGCGGCTTCGGCCTGCATGCCGCCGCGGACCTGCCGGCGGCGGTCGCGTTGGCGCGCGCGGCGCTGGGCGAAGGCGGCGGCGTGGTGCTGCTGTCGCCGGGCGCGCCCAGCTTCGGCGCCTACCGCGATTACGTGGCGCGCGGCCGCCATTTCGCCGAGCTGGCCGGGTTCGACCAGGAGGCGATCAGCGCGATCCCGGGGTTGGGCATCGCCTGAGCTGTCTGCTCCTGCATCGGCTTGGCGCGCACGCCGCTTATCCGCGCCGTGCCTGGAAGGCTTCGATCGAGATGATGGTGTTTGTAGGAGCAACTGTCTTCTCATCCGATAACCTCACGCCATGGTGTGCGATCTCGTGCCATGGCGTTGAGTCGGATAAGCAGCACGCGCATGCATGCGGTGATGGCGACCTTGGCGGGCTTGCCGCGTGCCCGTAACTGTTGATAACGCTCCTTGAAGGAGGCTTGAGTGCGCACAACGCTCCAACAGGCCATGTACAGCACTCGTCGGATCGTGGCACGCCCGCCGCGGATGCGGCGTTTGCCGCAGTGCTGCCCGCTGTCCACGTTGTAGGGAGCCAGGCCGACCAGGGCCGCGATCTGGCGACGATCCAGCGTCCCCAGTTCGGGCAGATAGGCCATCAGGCTGGCGGTGGTGACCTCGCCGATGCCCGGGACCGTGCCCAGGGCGTGCGCCAGCGCATCGTCGAGCTGGCACCGCACCTGCTTGATCGCCTGGTTCATCCGCTGGATACGGCGGCGCACGTCGCCGATCTGCTCGATCAGGCACGCGCGCACCATGGCCAGGGTCGCCTGATGCAAGCGACGGCGCTCGTCGTCACGTTGCTGGACCAGTTGCTCGCGGCGCTGGACCAGCATGCGCAGTTGCTCACGCAAGGGATCGGGAGCCGGCGCGGGCGCTTGCACCAGGTGAGCCATGCGCGCCAGCAAGGCCGCATCCAGCGGATCGGTCTTGGCGGTTGTGCCCAAGGCCGTGGCGAAAGCGCGTGCCCGGCGCGGATTGATCCGGGTCACCGGGATCCCTGCCGTGGCCAGTGCCGTCATCACCGCCCGTTCGTAGCCGCCGGTGGCCTCCAGCAGCGCGTTGCCGACGCAGTGCCCGGCAAGGTGGTCGCACAGGCGCTGGTGGCCCTGGGCGGTATTGGGAAAGGACAGCAACTGGTCCAGGGGAAGCACGTGGACGGCCAAGGTGTCCTTGGCCACATCGATACCGATCCAAAGAGGCATAAGCGTTAGGTAGACTGGGGGACAGGAGAGAGCCACCTCGTCGCTGCCCACGCTTGTGAAGTTCGAGCGAACGCTCGTTCAACTGTTCGGGCTAGGCAACGAGGTCGATGTGCGGCCGCCCTGGCTCCTACACGTGCTTGAACACTACGGCCTGTCGGCGTGCCGCACATCGCTCTCCACTCAAACTGTAGAGCAATCTCCAGACACAAGCGGCTTCAGCCGCGACGAACGAAGCGGTGCACTTCCCGATGCAGCATGCAGTCGGGACTGAAGTCCCTCCCACAAATGGCATCGCACTCTGCCTCGCTGGTAATCCCTGTAGGAGCGGCTTCAGCCGCGACGAACGAAGCGGTGTTCTTCCCGATGCAGCATGCAGTCGGGACTGAAGTCCCTCCCCCAAACGGCGTCGCAAGTCGCCTCGCTGGCAATCCCTGTAGGAGCGGCTTCAGCCGCGACGAACGAAGCGGTGCACTTCCCGATGCAGCATGCAGTCGGGACTGAAGTCCCTCCCACAAATGGCATCGCACTCTGCCTCGCTGGGAATCCCTGTAGGAGCGGCTTCAGCCGCGACGAACGAAGCGGTGTTCTTCCCGATGCAGCATGCAGTCGGGACTGAAGTCTCTCCCGCAAATGGCGGCGCACTTCGCCTCGCTGGGAATTCCTGTGGGAGCGACTTCAGTCGCGACGAACGAAGCGGTGGACCCAATGGCTTCGAAGCGCGTCGTGACTGAAGTCACCCTACAGTGCACCCAGCCGCCTTGGCGATGCCCGGCCTGTCGCAGGACTCACGCCGCCAAGTCGAAACGATCCAGCTGCATCACCTTGCTCCACGCGGCGACGAAGTCGCGCACGAACTTCTCCTGCGCATCGGCACTGGCATACACCTCGGCCAGCGCGCGCAGGATCGCGTTGGAACCGAACACCAGGTCCGCGCGCGTGCCGGTCCACTTCTGTTCGCCGCTGGCGCGGTCGCGGCCTGCGTACACCTCCCTGGTGTCAGAGGTCACCTTCCACTCGATGCCCATGTCCAGCAGGTTGGCGAAGAAGTCGTTGCTCAGCGTGTCGCTGCGCCTGGTGAACACGCCGTGCGCCGATTGCCCGACATTGGCGCCGAGCACGCGCAGCCCGCCGACCAGCACGGTCATCTCCGGTGCGGTCAGGGTCAGCAACTGCGCCTTGTCGATCAGCAGCGCCTCGGCCGGCACCGCGTAGCGGCGCTTGCTGTAGTTGCGGAAGCCATCGGCGATCGGCTCCAGCACCGCGAACGATGCGACGTCGGTCTGCGCCTGCGTGGCATCCATGCGCCCCGGCACGAACGGCACGGTCAGCGTCTGCCCCGCGTTCTTCGCGGCCTGCTCGACCGCGGCGGCACCGCCGAGCACGATCAGGTCGGCCAGCGAGATCTTCTTGCCGCCGCTCTGCGCGCCGTTGAACTGCGCCTGGATGCGCTCCAGCACGGACAGCACCTGCGCCAGCTGTTCGGGCTGGTTGACCTCCCAGTCCTTTTGCGGCGCCAGGCGAATGCGCGCGCCGTTGGCGCCGCCGCGCTTGTCCGAGCCGCGGAAGGTGGACGCCGCGGCCCACGCGGTCGAAACCAGCTGCGCGATGCTCAGGCCGGAACCGAGCAACGTGTGCTTCAGCGCGGCAATGTCCCGCGCATCGACCAGCGCGTGATCCAGCGCGGGGATCGGATCCTGCCAGACCAGTTCTTCGGCCGGTACCTCGGGACCCAGGTAGCGCGCACGCGGCCCCATGTCGCGGTGGGTTAGCTTGAACCAGGCGCGGGCGAAGGCATCGGCGAACTGCTCGGGGTGTTCCAGGAAGCGGCGCGAGATCGCGGCGTAGGCCGGGTCGAAGCGCAGCGCCAGGTCGGTGGTGAGCATGGTCGGCAGATGTTTCTTCGTCGCATCGTGCGCGTCCGGGATCAGCGCCTGCGCGTTCTTCGCCACCCACTGGTACGCGCCGGCCGGGCTCTTGCTCAGTTCCCACTCGAACTTGAACAGGTGTTCGAAGAAGTCGTTGCTCCACTGCGCCGGAGTGGTGGTCCAGGTGACCTCCAGGCCGCTGGTGATGGTGTCGCCGCCCTTGCCGCTACCGAAGCTGTTGTGCCAGCCCAGGCCCTGCGCGCCCAGGTCGCTGGCTTCGGGCTCGGGGCCGACGTGGTCGGCCGGGCCGGCGCCGTGGGTCTTGCCGAAGGTGTGGCCGCCGGCGATCAGCGCCACGGTCTCTTCGTCGTTCATCGCCATGCGCGCGAAGGTGTCGCGGATGTCCTTGGCCGCGAGCAGCGGATCGGGATTGCCGTCCGGGCCTTCCGGATTGACGTAGATCAGGCCCATCTGCACCGCGGCCAGCGGGTTCTCCAGGTTGCGGCTATGCCGCACTTCGCTGTCGTCGTCCATGACCAGCACGGCGTGCGCTTCTTCCACGCCCGGCGAGCCGCGCGCGTAGCGCGCGTCGCCGCCTAGCCACTTGTTCTCGCGGCCCCAGTACACGTCCTGGTCCGGCTCCCGGGTATCTTCGCGGCCGCCGGCGAAACCGAAGGTCTTGAAGCCCATCGATTCCAACGCGACGTTGCCGGCGAGGATCAGCAGGTCGGCCCAGGAGATCGCCTGGCCGTACTTCTGCTTGATCGGCCACAGCAGGCGCCGCGCCTTGTCCAGGTTCACGTTGTCCGGCCAGCTGTTGAGCGGAGCGAAGCGCTGCTGGCCGCGGCCGCCGCCGCCACGGCCGTCGCCAGTGCGGTAGGTGCCGGCGCTATGCCAGGCCATGCGCACGAACAACGGGCCGTAGTGGCCGAAATCGGCCGGCCACCAGTCCTGCGAATCGGTCATCAGCGCCTGCAGGTCCTGCTTCAGCGCCTGCAGGTCGAGGCCGTTGAACGCCTTGGCGTAGTCGAACGTCTCGCCGAGCGGATTGGACTTTGACGAATGCTGGCTCAGCAGATCCACGCGCAACTGCTGCGGCCACCAGTCCTTGTTGGTGGTGCCGCTGCTGGCGGCGCTGTGGAACGGGCACTTCGATTCGCTGGTCATGGCTGGGCTACCTTGATGGAGGCTGGGTGGCTGCGCGCCGTGGTCGGACGGTGCGCGGGAGTGCGGGGCCGGGCGCCTGGATGCAGGGAGTGCAAGCATGACGCGCAGCGATTGGAAGACACCATAGGCTTGCGCGTTTCGGTAGGGAATTCGAATGATCCTACGGTATTGATAGATATTGCCTATTAAATGGCGGGGCGTAGCGACATGAGGATCGCCATGGACCGTGTCCGCGTTTTGACCGGATCGTGCCGATCGATCCTGGCACCGGCACGCACCGTGCGTGCCTGGATCGGCTGGCCGCGGCAAGCCTGGCGATCCGCTGCCGCAGCGTGGCGACACGCTGGCCGGCCGCCGGCGCCTGGCAAGCGCAGCGCGAGGGCGGCCGCCGCGCCGGCATCGATCGGAACACGGCCAAAGCACACTATCCTGTCGCGATGGCCATCCGCGCGACCCGCCTGCTGCACCTGCTCGACGCCTTGCGCGGGCGCCGCCGGCCGGTGGCCGGTGCCCAGCTCGCCACCACGCTGGGGGTCAGCCTGCGCACGCTGTACCGCGATATCGCGACCTTGCGCGCGCAGGGTGCCGACATCCTCGGCGATCCCGGCGTCGGCTACGTGCTGCGGCCCGGCTTCCTGCTGCCGGCGTTGAACTTCAGCGAGGACGAACTGGAGGCGCTGACCCTGGGCGCGCTGGGTGGCACGCCAGGCCGATCCGGAACTGGCGCAGGCGGCGCAGCGCGCGGTGGCGCGGATCGCGGCCACGCTGCCCGGCACGCTGCGGTTGGCGATCGAGACCAGCGGACTGCTGGTGCCGGCCGCCGCAGACCTGCCGCCGCCGGCGCCGTGGCTGCCGGTGCTGCGGCATGGCATCCGTCTCGAGCACGTGCTGCGCATGGACTACACCGATGCCAACGGCGCGGCCTCGCAACGGTTGATCTGGCCGTTCGCGATGGCCTTCTTCGGCGGCTACGGCATGATCGCCGCGTGGTGCGAACTGCGCCGCGATTTCCGCCACTTCCGCGCCGACCGGGTGCTGGCCTTGGCCGACGACGGCGAACGCTATCCCTCGCGCCGGCATCTGCTGATCAAGCGCTGGCGCGCGGCCACCGGCTACGGCGCCGACTGTTGACAGCACCTGTCAGCAGGGCAGGACCAGACTGCAGGCTGTTCACAACGGAAGTCTGCCCATGTCCACCGAGATCGTGCTCTACACCCACCCCCTGTCGCGCGGCCGCGTCGCCCGCTGGATGCTGGAGGAAACCGGCCTGCCGTACCAGGCGGTCATCCTCGACTACGGCACCACGATGAAGGCGCCGGCCTATCTGGCGATCAACCCGATGGGCAAGGTGCCGGCGCTGCGCCACGGCGCCGCCGTGGTCACCGAGAACGCAGCGATCTGCGCCTATCTGGCCGACCTGGTACCGGAGCGGCAACTGGCGCCGCCACCGGGATCGCCGGCACGCGCCGACTACTACCGCTGGCTGTTCTTCCTGGCCGGGCCGGTCGAGGGACTGTTGACCGCGAAGGAAGGTGGCGCGCTGGCACCGGCACGCAGCGCCGGCTATGGCCGCGAGGCCGACCTGTTGCAGACCCTGGAGCAGGCGGTCGCGGGGGGCGACTACCTGGCGGGCGACCGCTTCAGCGCGGCCGACCTGTACACGGCGGCGCTGCTGAGCTTCTACATGCGCGTCGGCATGCTCGAGCCGCGTCCCGCATTCGTGGCCTTCGCACAACGGCATGCCGCCCGGCCTGCGGCGCTGCGTGCCAACGCCATCGACGCTGCGTTGATCGCGACGCACCCGAAGCCGGACATGCCGGCGAGCGTGTTGCCGGCTAGCGGCTAGGGGAATGCGGTCTGCTCAGCGCTTGCGTGTGCTGCGCCGCCGGACCCTCACCCCAACCCCTCTCCAGATAGGAGAGGGGCCAAGGCCGCACGCCGCGCTACAGCAGCGACTTGAGCCGGTACAGCGCTTCCAGTGCCTGCTTGGGCGTCAGCTCGTCCGGATCCAGCGCCGCCAGCGCGTCCTGCGCCGCCGACGGGGCGGCGGCGAACAAGCCGAACTGCTGCGGCGCGTCCAGCGCCTGCGGCGCCATCTGCGAGGCGTGGCTCTCGCCGCCGCGCTGCTCCAGTTCCGCCAGCCGCCGCCGCGCCTGCGCGACCGTGCTTTTCGGCAGGCCGGCCAGCGCCGCCACCTGCAGGCCGAAACTGCGGTTGGCCGGGCCGTCCTTGACCGCGTGCATGAACACCAGTTTGTCGCCGTGCTCGACCGCGTCCAGGTGCACGTTGGCGATCCCGCTGGCACCGCCTTCGACCGATTCGTCGGCCAATGCGGTCAGTTCGAAATAATGCGTGGCGAACAAGGTGTAGCAGCGGTTGTGATGGGCCAGGTGGCGCGCCACCGCGTCGGCCAGGGCCAGGCCGTCGTAGGTGGAGGTGCCGCGGCCGATCTCGTCCATCAGCACCAGCGACTGCGCGCTGGCGTGGTGCAGGATGTAGCTGGTCTCGGCCATCTCGACCATGAAGGTGGACTGGCCGCGCGCCAGGTCGTCGCCGGCGCCGATGCGGGTCAGGATGCGGTCGATCGGGCCGATCACCGCGCGCGTGGCCGGCACGTAGCTGCCGATGTGCGCCAGCAGCACGATCAACGCGTTCTGGCGCATGTAGGTGGATTTACCGCCCATGTTCGGGCCGGTGATGACCAGCATGCGCCGCTGCGGATGCAGATCCAGGTCGTTGGGTTCGAACGGTTGCTCGCGCACCGCTTCCACCACCGGATGGCGGCCGCGTTCGATGCGCAGGCATGGCGCGGTGTCCAGTTCCGGCTGCGCCCAGTCCAGCGCCTGCGCGCGCTCGGCGAAGCCGGCCAGCACGTCCAGTTCGCTGAGCGCGGCGGCGGCGCGCTTGAGCGGTTCCAGGCGATCGCCCAGGGTGTCCAGCAGCGCTTCGTACAGCAGCTTCTCGCGCGACAGCGCGCGTTCGCGCGCCGACAGCACCTTGTCCTCGAAGTTCTTCAGTTCCTCGGTGATGTAGCGTTCGGCGTTGGTCAGGGTCTGCCGCCGCGTGTAGTGCACCGGTGCCTTGTCGGCCTGGCCCTTGCTGATCTCGATGTAGTAGCCGTGCACGCGGTTGTAGCCGACCTTCAGCGTGGCGATGCCGCTGCTGGCGCGCTCGCGCGCTTCCAGGTCGATCAGGAACTGGTCGGCGTGGGTGCTGAGCCGGCGCAGTTCGTCCAGCTCGGCGTCGTAGTCGGCGGCGATGACGCCACCGTCGCTGAGCTTGAGCGGCGGCTGCTCGGCGATCGCCGAGGCCAGCAGGTGCGCGATCTCGTCGTGCTGGCCCAGTTCCGCGGCCAGTGCGGCCAGCCGCGGCGAATCCAGCGGCGTCAGGATCGTGCGTACCGCCGGCAGCAGGCCCAGGCCGTCGCGCAGCGTGGAGAAGTCGCGCGGGCGCGCCGAGCGCAGCGCCACCCGGGTGAGGATGCGTTCGATGTCGCCGAGCGCGCGGAACGCATCGCGCAGATCGGAATCCGCGCCGCGATCGATCAGTGTGCCGACCGCGTGGTGGCGCTGCACCAGCACCTCGCGCAGGCGCAGCGGGCGGTGCAGCCAGCGCCGCAGCAGGCGCCCGCCCATCGGCGTGACCGTGCTGTCGAGCACGCCGAGCAAGGTGTTGCGGGTGTCGCCGTCCACCCGCGTGTCCAGCTCCAGATGGCGGCGGGTGGCGGCGTTCATCGCGATCGCCTCGGCCGCGGTTTCCATCGCGATCGCGGTCAGGTGCGGCAGGCGCTGCTTCTGCGTCTCCTCCACGTAGCCGAGCAGGGCGCCGGCGGCGGCGGTGGCGCGCGGCTTGTCGTCGATGCCGAAGCCGCTGAGATCGTGCAACTGGAAGAAGTTGAGCAACTGGCGGCGGCCGCTGTCGGCGTCGAACAGCCATGGCGCGCGGCGGCGCACGCCGCGGCGCTCGCGCAGGAATTCCGGCCATTGGTCCTCGTCGGGCACCAGCAGCTCGGCCGGCTCCAATCGGGCCAGTTCCGCTTCCAGCGCGTCCTCGCTATCGACTTCGTTGACCAGGAAACGGCCGCCGGCCAGATCGGCCCAGGCCAGACCGTAGCCGTGCTTGTTGCGCGCGATCGCCATCAGCAAGGTGTCGCGGCGCTCGTCGAGCAGCGCCTCGTCGGTGACCGTACCCGGGGTGACCACGCGCACCACCTTGCGTTCGACCAAGCCCTTGGCCAGCGCCGGATCGCCGATCTGCTCGCAGATCGCCACCGACTCGCCCAGCGCCACCAGACGCGCCAGATAGCCCTCGTAGGCATGCACCGGCACCCCGGCCATCGGGATCGGCGCACCGCCGGAGCTGCCGCGCTGGGTCAGGGTGATGTCCAGCAGCCGCGCCGCCTTGCGCGCGTCGTCGTAGAACAGCTCGTAGAAATCGCCCATGCGGAAGAACAGCAGCAGGTCCGGGTACTCGGACTTGGCGGCGAAGAACTGCTTCATGAGCGGGGTGTGCTCCGCTGCGCTTCCAGGAACTTGGGGTTTCTCTCGATTCTGCATCGTATTCAATGGCTTGAAGGAATTCGGGATGACTGGCTGTGGGCAAGTATGGACGTGTGCAGCCAGCAAATGACAGGGTGGCGCCGCTCCGGCGTAGCGCCACCATCCGTGGCTTCGCGGCAGAACCCTTGCGCCGTTGGAAAAGCTAAGATCCGCGCTTGTATAGAGTCGGAGGCGCCAATGATCGATCGTCGTACCTTTCTTGCCACGGGTGTTGTGGCCGTCGCCGCGGGTTTCAGCGCATCCGCCACCCAGATCGCGGCTGCGCCGCGCCCGCAGGGGCCGGTGCCGTGGGGCGCGGTGCCCAGCGCGCGACAGCTGCGCTGGCATCGGTGGGAGCAATACGCCTTCGTGCACTTTGCGATGAACACCTTCACCGACAAGGAATGGGGCTACGGCGACGAAGATCCGCGCAAGTTCGATCCCAGCGATTTCTCTGCCGATCAAATCGTCGCCGCGGCCAAGGCCGGCAATCTGAAAGGGATCATCTTTACCGCCAAGCACCACGACGGGTTCTGCCTGTGGCCGACACGCCTGACCGAGCATTGCATTCGCAATTCGCCCTACAAGAACGGCAAGGGCGACATCGTCGGCGACATGGCCGCGGCGTGCCGACGCGCCGGTCTGGCCTTCGGTGTCTACCTGTCGCCCTGGGATCGCAACCACGCCGAGTATGGTCGTCCTGCCTATCTCGACTATTTCCGTAAGCAGATCGTCGAACTGTGCACGGGCTATGGCGACTTGTTCGAGTTCTGGTTCGACGGCGCCAATGGCGGCGACGGCTACTATGGCGGCGCGCGCGAAACCCGCAAGATCGATGCGCCGGCGTACTACAACTGGCCGCGGATGATCGAGCTGGTCCACCAGCACCAGCCGATGGCCTGCACCTTCGATCCGCTCGGCGCCGATATCCGCTGGGTCGGCAACGAGGACGGCGTTGCCGGCGATCCGTGCTGGCCGACCATGCCCAATGCGCCTTATACCCAGGAAAACGGCAACGCCGGCGTGCGCGGGGCGGCACTGTGGTGGCCGGCGGAAACCAATACCTCGATCCGCCCGGGCTGGTTCTACCATGCCGACGAAGACGGCAAGGTGCGCAGCCCGGAGAACCTGGTGCGCTATTTCGACACCTCTGTCGCGCGCGGCACCAACATGAACCTCAATCTTCCGCCGGACCGGCGCGGCCGCATCGCCGACCACGACGTGGCGGTGCTGCACAGCTTCGGCGACGCGATCCGCGCCAGCTTCGCCATCGATCTGGCCAAGGGCGCCAAGGCCAGCGCCAGCGCGTCTCGCGGCAAGGGCTTCGAGCCGGCGCGCGTGCTCGACCGCCAGCCGGACAGCTATTGGTCCACGCCGGACGAGGTCACCACGCCGACGCTGACGCTGGAACTGTCCGCGCTGCACAGCTTCGACCTGATCCGGTTGCGCGAATACCTGCCGCTGGGCGTGCGCGTCACCCGCTTCGCGATCGAAGCCGAGGTCGATGGGCAATGGCGGCGCTTGGCCGAAGCGCAATGCATCGGTGCGCAGCGGATCCTGCGGCTCGATCGCCCGGTCGCCGCGCGGCGTGTACGCCTGCTCGTGCTCGAGGCGCCGGTATGCCCGGCGATCAGCGAATTCGCGCTGTTCCGTGCGGTTGCGCCAGTTCCGGTCGCGCGGCCGATGGTGAACGCGCCGGACGTGCTGTCCAGCGCGGGTTGGCGAATCGTCGAGGCCAGCGCGCCTGGGGCAGAGACGTTGCTCGACGACGATGCCGGCACGGTCTGGATCGCGCCCGCGCCCACGCCTGGCCATCCGGCGCAGGTGACCATCGACCTCGGCACGCTGCGTCAAGTCGCCGGCTTCAGCCTCACCCCCTCGCGCACGGTGTTGAAGGGCGCGGCGCCGCCGAAAGGCTATCGCGCCGAAAGCAGCGAAGATGGCCAGCACTGGCAGTCGGCCGGCGGCGGTGAGTTGGCCAATATCGCTTATGCGCTCTCGACCCAGCGGCTGAATTTCCCCGAGGTCCGCCAGATCCGCTACCTGCGGCTGTCGTTCGCCGAAACCGCGCTGCCCGCCGAACGGCTGGCGATCGCCGGGATCGGTGCATTCTCGCGCTTGCGCTGATCGCTTGCGATCCCTCACCGCCATGCGCGGTGAGGGCATGCATCGCTGGGGCGACGCGGTTTCGCGGGCTTGGAGATGCTTGAGAGGCGTTGAGGATCGGTTTCGGGGTGACGCGTCAGCGCGTTCACCCCAGCGTGCGTCCGCATCGCTCCGGCCACGCTATGGGAGGCATCCCGGCGGCGTCGGCAGCCGTTGTGGAGATTTCGCCGGGGTGGCGTGGCGCCATTGCGTGGCCGCCGCAGCGGTTGCGCCACGTTCGCTTGCGCAAACCGGCGCAGTCGTGCGCGCGGCGCGCCCGCTTGCCGCGTCCGTACCGGTGCGCGATCGCCGTCAACCGCGTGCGGTGCTCTCGCCGCCGCTGTCGAGCAGGGCCGCGGCGGCGGCGCCGAGGCTGCGTTCGCGATGGCGTAGCGCATGGAAGGTCCGCGCGCCCAGTGCCGCGCCGACGCGTTGCAGGCGGCCACTGTCCAGCCAGGGCGCCGCGGCCAGTTGCGAGATCGCCGCCAGGCTGTGGCCGGCGTGCACCGCCGACAGCACCGCTTCGTTCGAGGGCAGGGTCAGCGCCACGCGCAGGCGTTCCGGCGCGACCCCGGCCGCGCTTAGCGCCGCCTCGAATTCCGAACGCGTGCCCGAGCCGGATTCGCGCATGATCCAGGTGCTGGCCTCGGCCAGCCGCGGCAGGCCCAGGCGCAGGCGTCCGGCCAGCGGATGGGTCGGCGCGGCGACCACCAGCAGGCGATCGTGGCCGAGCGTGGACAACTGCAACTGCGGGTCGTGCACGCCGCCCTCGACGAACCCCAGTTCCGCGCGTCCTGCGGCGACCGCGCGCGCCACGCTTTCGGTGTTGCCGACGCTCAGGCGGATTTCGATCTGCGGGAAGCGCGCATGGAATGCTACCAGCCGCATCGGCAGCCAGTAGCTGGCCACGGTCTGGCTGGCGTGCAGGTCGAGGGTGCCGCGCAGCACGCCGTGCCACTCGCTCAAGGCCAACTGCGCGGAGCGGGTACGCGCCAGGATCGCCTTGGCTTCCTCGAAGAACGCCGCACCGGCAGCGGTCAACACGATGCCGCGGCCGACCCGGTGGAACAGCGGCACGCCGTACTGGGTTTCCAGGGCCTTGATCGCGGCGCTGGCCGCCGACGGCGTGCGATGCGCGGCCTGCGCGCCAAGGGTCAGGTGCTGGCGTTCGGCGACGGCGACGAACAGGGCGAGTTGTTCCAGGGTCATGGCGGGATCGTTCGATTGGACCGAACGAACTATCCAGCATTATGCGATGGAATGACAGGATCGGCGGGCGCATCCTGCGGCCACTTCGACAGGGTGGCGGCCATGCACAAGACATCGGGTAACCTCATGGCGCTGCTGCCGGGGCTGCTGCTGGCGGTCGCGGTCGCGGCGCTGGCCGTGCTGGTGGAACGCATGCAACTGCGCTGGCTGGGCCGGCCGTGGATCGATGCGCTGGTGTTCGCGATCGCGCTCGGCACACTGCTGCGCACCGCCTCGCCGCTGCCGGCGCGTGCCGACGCCGGGATCGCCTTCGCCGCCAGGCTGCCGCTGGAAGTGGCGATCGTGCTGCTCGGCGCATCGGTCAGCGTCAGTGCGGTCGGCGCGGCTGGCGGCCTGCTGCTGGGGCTGATCGCGGCCACCGTGTTGCTGGCGATCGGCATCGGTTACGGCATCGGTCGCCTGCTCGGGTTGCCGGCACGGCTGGCCACGCTGGTGGCCTGCGGCAATGCGATCTGTGGCAACTCGGCGATCGTCGCCGCCGCGCCGGTGATCGACGCCGATTCGGACGAGGTGGCGGCCTCGATCGCGTTCACCGCGGCATTGGGGATCGTGGTGGTGCTGGCCTTGCCCTTGGCGCTGCCGCTGTTCGGACTGGATCAGCGGCACTACGGCATCCTCGCCGGCATGACCGTGTACGCGGTGCCGCAGGTGCTGGCGGCGACGCTGCCGGTGGGCGCCATCAGCGCGCAGGTCGGCGCGCTGGTCAAACTGATGCGGGTGGTGATGCTGGGACCGGTGCTGCTGCTGCTCGGCCTGCTCGGTGGCCGCCCGCGCGCTGCGCGGCTGCCGCTGCACCGCGTGTTGCCGTGGTTCGTGCTGGGCTTCGTCGGCCTGATGCTGCTGCGTTCCTCGGGTCTGTTGCCGTTGGCGCTGGCGGACGCGGCGCAGCGCGTTTCGGCGCTGTTGACCCTGCTGGCGATGGCGGCGCTGGGCCTGTCGGTGAACCTGCGCTCGGTGCTGGCCTCCGGCGGCCGGGTGCTGGCCGCGGGCACGCTGTCGCTGCTGGCGCTGGCCGGCATCAGCGCAGTGCTGGTGTGGTGGCTGCCGTGACGCGCGGGATTGCCGCAACCGCTTTAAACAGGCTGCATGCTGCCGGCATCCCGGAAAGAACGTGCCGATCCCCGTAACGCATCGCGCCGCGACGTTCGCGTGTGGCAGCGAATCCTGGCAACGGCGCGGCTGCCGCTGGATCGATACTTCACGCTGCGTCGCCTCGCCAACAGAGGTTCCAGCGTTGCATTTTACGCAGTGGCTTAATGGACCGGTCGGCATGCAGTCGCGGTGTAATAGTCTCCGCCGCAGGGCCGATCTAAGGTGGTGCATCTTCTTCGCACGCACCGCCAGGCCAGCCCATGGGACACGACCACAGCCACGCACCGACCCAGATCCGCCACGAGCAACCGCTGTGGTGGGCGCTGGGGCTGACCGCCACGTTCCTGCTGGTGGAGATCGCCGGTGCGTTCCTGACCAACAGCCTGGCGCTGCTGTCCGACGCCGCGCACATGGCCACCGATACCCTGGCGCTGATGATCGCGCTGGTCGCGGTGCGGCTGAGCCGGCGCCCGCCCGATGCCAAGCGCACCTACGGCTACGCGCGGCTGGAGGCGCTGGGCGCGCTGTTCAATGGCGGCATGCTGTTCGTGGTCGCCGCCTACATCCTGTGGGAGGCGGTGCAGCGCTTCCGCCAGCCGCAGGAGGTGGCCACGGTCGGCATGCTCGGCATCGCCGCGTTCGGCCTGCTGATCAATCTGATCTCGATGCGCCTGCTCAAGGCCGGCAGCGGCGAGAGCCTGAACATGAAGGGCGCCTACCTGGAAGTGTGGAGCGACATGCTCGGCTCGGTGGCGGTGATCCTCGGCGCGCTGGCGATCCGCCTCACCGGCTGGAAGGTGATCGACCCGATCCTGGCGGTGCTGATCGGCCTGTGGGTGCTGCCGCGCACCTGGGTGCTGCTGCGCGAGGCGGTCAACGTGCTGCTGGAAGGCGTGCCCAAGGGCATGGACATGGCCGCAGTGCGCGCCTATCTGCGCGGCGCGGCGGGCGTGGAGGACGTGCACGACCTGCACGTGTGGGCGCTGGCCTCGAGCACCCCTGCATTGACCGCGCACGTGGTGATCGCCGATGGCGCCGACGCCGACGCGCTGCGTGCGGCCCTGTGCGATGGCCTGCATGCGCGCTTCGACATCGACCACATCACCCTGCAGATGGAAGCCGGGCACTGCGGCGCGCAGCCGTGTGGTACGCCGGCGCGTGCTGCGCAGGGGACGCACGACGCACATGCGGATCACGATCACGACGATCACGACGGCCATGCGCATCGGCACGGCCATGCACATGGGCATTCGCATTCCTGACACCGGGCCAGGCGTCTCCCGCCTCCTGTAGGAGCGGCTTCAGCCGCGACAGGATCTATCGGTAACGCCTGTCGCGGCTGAAGCCGCTCCTACAGAACGAACGGCGAACTCAGGCCACCGGCTCGCGCAACACCGGCGCATCCCAGCCCAGGCGCGGCGCGAAGCGCTCGCCGTAGCGCGCCTGCAGCGCGCGCAGCCGCTCCAGCAGCGCGTCGGGGCCGGCGGCACGGATGTGCTGGATCGGGCCGGCGCGGAACGGGGCGAAGCCGGTGGCGAAGATCCCCACTGCGTCGAGTTCGTCGTTTTATGCCATCGCCGATCTTCCCAATGCGGTGGCCAGGACTTGCAACATGTCCACGCACGCCTGCTGAAGATGCGCAGGGCAGTGCAGCGGCCAGCTGCGCCGCCTCGTCGGCGATCAGAACGAGGGCAGGGACTCATCGGGACGCGCGATCGCGCGGTCGAACCGATCCGCTCGGTTCGACCGCGCATGCCATTCGCCTCTGGAAGGCGGCCGCAAGCGGTGTTACTTGATCTCCACCGCACCCAGATCGCACACGGCGGCATTGCGGGCAAGTCCGCGCTGATCGATGCTGCGGCAGTTGCTGCCAGCATCGCGCGCGGGGCTGTTGGCGGCAGGCAGCAGGGTGAGCGTCGGCCCGCCATTGCTGGCGGGCGCGGACAGCAGTGGATCGGCCGCCTTGACGTTGCCGGAGGTCAGGCAATGGGTCGGCCACACCGCCCCTTTGGCCGAATACTCGATGAGGTTGCCGCCGCTATTGCTCTGGTTGCTGCAGAATACGCTTTCGGTCTTCGAGAACAGAATGCTGTTGCGGATGTCGAACCTGTCGCCGAACAAGGTGGCCCCCGGTGTGTTCTTCGCGAAGGTGACGTTGTTGAAGCGGACGGTGGTGCTGCCCTGATCGCCGTTCGCCGGCCGCCAGCCGACATGCTGGATGGCCGCTCCCACGCCCTTGGCGAAGTTGCCGTAGAACGTGCTGTTGCTGACGTCGCACGCGCCGTAGCAGTCCAGGTACAACGCACCGGCATTGCCCTGCTGGGCCTTGTTGGAAAGGAAGCTGGTTTCGGAGACGTTGATGGTCCCCGGGGTGAGGATGGCCGTTCCGGAATGCGAGGCGTCGGTGAAGCCGATGCTGATGCGGGCGCCGCCGCCAGGCCCGCCGGTGGCGACGTTGTTCGCGAACGTCGAGTACTTCACATCGATGGTATCCGGCGCATAGGCCCAGAGCGTGGCACCACCGGAGCCGTTGGCGGCGACGTTGTTCTTGACCACCGTTCCGCACAGCGCCAGGGTGCCGCCGCTGCCCTTGCCGCCCTTGATGTAGCCGGCAAGGGAAGCGCCATCCGTATCGATGGCGCCGCCGCCGCCGAAGTTGCCCGCGTCGGGGAAGCCCTGCGGCGCGTTGATCGCTTGATTGCCGACGAACTCCGAGCCAACGATGTTCAGGCTGCTGAGCTGGGTGTAGAGCGCGCCGCCCAGCCACGACGAATTGCGTTGGAAGGAGCTGTTGACGATGGTCACCTGCGCATCGCTGCCGGCGAAGATGGCGCCACCGCCGATACTGCTGCGGTTGGACAGGAATTTGCTGTTGAGGACTTCCAGTTTGCCCTGGTAGCCGACCTTGATGGCGCCGCCGCCCCAGGTGCCCGGGTCGTAGGCGTGGTTCGACGCCGGCTGCACGGAACTGCCGTTCTGCATGGTCAGGTTACGCACCTACAGCGCGCTGCCGGCGTTCACCAGGAAGATTCTGGCGGACTGGCGGCCATCCAGGGTGATGCGTCCCTGGCCGTCGATCACCGTTGGATTCCTCGCACCGATCGTGATCGAACGGTCGATGGAAATGCTGGTCGGCTTCGCACCGCAATTGAAGGTGATGTAGCCGCCCTGCGCCGCGGCAGTGGAGAGCGCGCTGGCGCTGCAACTGGCAGGCGTGCCATTGCCGACGACCGTCGCCACGGCCGGGCGCGCCCAGGATGGCGGTACCGTGCATTGCGGCGCCGACGGGACCGCGGCGATCGCCATGCTGGCGGTCATGACCGCAAGGAGACCCACGGCGTTCGCCTGGGCATTGAGGGAGGGAGTGGTGATCATGACCATGCTCGATGGGGAAATGGGGGAGACAACGAGACCCGCAGCAGCAATCCCATTGTCATGGACGTCAATGACACCTTGAGTACGGCTGGCGGCCTCTGCCTGCTGGCGGGGCATAGCCTGCCCCGGCACGCGCCGTTCGATTCGGACGCCGTTACCAGATCGCACGATCCTGCGCGCAAGTCGTGCGGCAGCATGCGGATGTGCCGTGCGCAACACGGTTTCGATGCCGCGGATGGCACACTCCTGGCGCATGCGCCCCGCGCGACGCTGGCGCCTGGCGATGGCCGACGCAGCGCGCGGCAGCGGGCATGCCTGCGCTAAAGCGTCTGCAGGTGCTGGCGCAGGGGCTGCGCGCGCGCGCAACGCCTGCACCGGCACTGCCGGCATGTTGCCGAGCGTGCAATTTTTCGCAATCGAGTTTTTGGCGGTGACAGCCAGGCGCGACGGGCATTCCCGATAAGGCCGCGTCGCGACGGATGTCGCTCCGGCGATGATCCAGTTGCCTGCAACGACCGGGGAAACGCCCGTCGAACCGAGCTCAGGCCACCGGCTCGCGCAGCGCCGGCGCATCCCAGCCCGGGCGCGGCGCGAAACGCTCGCCGTAGCGTGCCTGCAATGCGCGCAGCCGCTCCAGCAGCGCATCGGCGCCGGCGGCGCGGATGTGCTGGATCGGGCCGCCGCGGAACGGGGCGAAGCCGGTGCCGAAAATCACCCCGGCATCGAGCAGGTCCGCATCGGCGACCACGCCATCGTGCAGGCAGGCCACCGCCTCGTTGAGCAGCGGCAGGATCAGGCGGTCTTCCAGATCGGCGGGCGCCTGGTAATCCTTGTCCACCTCCGGCTTCTTTGCACGCCCGTTCTCCCAGGCGTACAGGCCCTGGCCGTCCTTCTTGCCGCGCTTGCCCGGTTCCACCGTCTGCAGCGCGGCAGGGATCGGCAGGCCCAGGAACGGCGCCAGTTCCGCACCGACGCCCGCCGCCACGTCCAGGCCCACGGTGTCGATCAGTTCTATCGGCCCCATCGGCATGCCGAACGTCACCGCGGCCTTGTCGATCGCCGGGCCGGGGATGCCCTCGGCGTAGGCGGTGGCCGCTTCCAGCAGGTAGGGGAACAGCACCCGGTTGACCAGGAAGCCGGGCGTACCGGCCACCGGCACCGGCAGCTTGTCGATCGCCTTGCAGAACGCCGCCAGCCGCTTCTGGTTGTCGGCGGCCAGGCCGTCGTGGCAGACGATCTCCACCAGCGGCATCTGCGCCACCGGGTTGAAGTAGTGCAGGCCGGCGAATTGCGCCGGGCGCTGGATGTGTTCGCGCAGTTCGGTCAGCGGGATCGAGGAGGTGTTGGTGCTGAGCAGCGCAGCGGGTTGCATCCGCGGCTCCAGCGCCTGGTACAGCTCGCGCTTGGCCTGCGGATTCTCGACGATCGCCTCGATCACCAGGTCGGCCAGCGGCACGCCGTCGCCGCTCAGGTCGCCCTTCAGTCGCGCCGCCACCGCCGGGCGCTTGCTGTCGTCCTTGACTCGCTTGGCGAACAGTTCGCCGGCGCGGGTCAAGGCGCCATCGATGAAGCGCTGCTCGCGATCCTGCAGCGTCACCTCGAAGCCCTTGTAGGCCGACCAGGCGGCGATATCGCCGCCCATCACCCCGGCGCCGACCACGTGCACGTGGCGGATGCCGTGGTCCTTCCCGCCCAGCGCCTTGAGCCGCTCGGTGAGGAAGAAGATGCGGATCAGGTTGCGTGCGGTCGGCGTGCTCGCCAGCTTGACCACCGCCTTGCGCTCGGCGTCCAGCCGCGCCTGGATGCCGCCGCCGCCGCTGCGCTCCCACACGCCGATCAGCGCGTACGGTGCGGGGTAGTGTTCTCTGCGCGCCTTGCGCGCGACCTGCTTGCGCATCTGCGGCGCCAGCAGCTTGCGCGCCGGCCAGGTGTTGCTGGCCCAGGCAGTGGCGCGCTGCTTGAGCGGGCGCGTGCTGCCGGTCAAGGCCAGCGCCACTGCGGTATCGAGCAGCACCGCTGGCGCGGCGACCTTGTCGACCAGGCCCATCGCGCGGGCCGCCGACGCCGACACGCTGCGCCCGGTCAGCATCAGATCCATCGCCGCCGGCGCACCGATCAGCCGCGGCAGGCGCGCGCTGCCGCCCCAGCCGGGAAAGATGCCGAGCTTGGTCTCGGGCAGGCCGATGCGGGTGGAGGCGTCGCTGGAGGCGACCCGGTAGCGGCACGCCAGCGCGATCTCGGTGCCGCCGCCCATGCAGAAGCCATGGATCGCGGCGACCGTGGGGCAGGGCAGTTCGGCGAGTTTCTGGAAGGTGGCCTGGCCGCGGCGGATCGCGTCGTTGACGGTGCCGCGGCGGTCGAATTCCTGGAATTCCTTCAGATCCGCGCCGGCGATGAAGCCGTTGGCCTTGGCCGAGCGGATCACGACGCCCTTGGGCGGGTCGATGGCGATGCGTTCGAGCAGATCGCCCAACTCCAGCAGCACGTCCTGCGACAGCGCGTTGACGGGCGCGCCCTGGCGGTCGAGGCTGAGCACGACGACGCCGTCGTCGCGGATATCCGCTTGCCAGTGACTGAATCGGAGCCCGTCGAAGCCTGAAAGCATGGGGAGGACCATCCGCTGATGTATGGAGAAGATCGTTATCATCCAGAGGTTGTTTCCGTTGCGTCAAATCCCAATCCACAGGGGAGTGACGCGGGTCCCGCGACCGCTGGCATGCCGCCAGCCTAACGGAATGCGGGTTAACGTCGTGGGGCGGCGGTCCGCAGGGGCGCTGAACTTTTTTCCGAATTGGCGGTCAGATGGTCCGACGTAGGTTGGGCTGACAGGAGTGCGGCCCGTTATGGCCGATGTCGAAACACCTCAGGAGCTGGACCTGGAACTGGTCCGGCGTGTGCAGCGCGGCGAGAGCGCGGCGTTCGATGTGCTGGTGCGCAAGTACCAACACCGGATCGTCGGCCTGATCGGGCGCTACATCGCCGACTGGAGCGAATGTCAGGACGTGGCCCAGGACACCTTTATCCGCGCCTACCGCGCGATAGGGAACTTCCGCGGCGACGCCCAGTTCTCCACCTGGTTGCACCGGATCGCCGTGAACACCGCCAAGAACTATCTGGTTGCGCACAATCGCAGGCCGCCCACCGACGACGTCGACGTGCTCGACGCCGAGCAGTTCGACAGCGGCACGCGCTTGCGCGACACCGACACGCCCGAGCGCGAACTGATGCGCCAGGAGCTGGAACAGACGGTGATGAAGGCGGTCAATGCGTTGCCGGAAGAATTGCGTACCGCCATCACCCTGCGCGAGGTGGACGGGATGAGCTATGAGGACATCGCGCAGAAGATGGGTTGCCCGATCGGCACGGTGCGCTCGCGCATCTTTCGCGCGCGCGACGCCATCGACGCCGAACTCCGTCCCCTGCTGGATACCGACAGCGCCACTCGTGAGCGACACCGCGTATGACCGATAGCACCTCCATTCCCCAGCCCGCACCGACCCCGGGCGGCTCCGCCCCGGACAAGTTCGAACTGCATTACCGGCAGCAGCTGTCCGCGTTGATCGACGGCGAACTGCCGGCCGACGAAGCGCGCTTCGTGCTGCGCCGCTTGCAGCACGACGAGGAACTGTCCGGTTGCCACGAACGCTGGCAGCTGTACGGCGACATCCTGCGCGGCCGCGTATGCATGCCGGCGCCGGCCGATTTCGGCGAGCGCGTGCGCCAGGCGGTGGTGGCCGAGGCGCAGCGCGCCGACGCTGCGCGCGCCAGCCACGCCGCCGGCAGCCGTCGCGCCTGGCGCTGGGGCGGAAGTGCTGCGCTGGCGGCATCGGTCGCCGCGATCGCCTTGTTCTTGACCCGCGAGCGCCTGCCCGATGCGGCGCCCGCGGCAGCGCCCGTGCAGGTCGCCAGTTCGAGCGCTCCTGCCGCCGCGGCGCCCGCTGTCCCGGCCGCCGCCGTGCCGCAGGTGCCGACGCCGGCACCTGCGGATCCGCAGGGCGACCTCGGCGCGGCGGTCGCCGCGGCGCCGGCGGTGGCGATCGCCGCGAACCGGCGCCAGGACGCCGTTGCCCGGCGCGGCGCGACCCGCACCCAACAAGCCGCACGCAGCAGCACCGCGCGGTCCGCCGAGCCGGCGCGCGCGATCGCCGCCGCGGCCCCGCCGCGGCCTGCGGCCGCGCTGCCGGCCACCGCCACCGCCACCGCGGCGAGTCCGGCGCTCGCGCAGCAAGCGGCCGCCGATCCGTTCGTGCACCAGTCCACGCCGCTGCAGGCGCGGCCATGGCCGCGCTCGGCGCTGGCGCCGGCTGCGTCCGGTGGCGAGTTCACCGCCAGTTTCCCGCGCCACCGCGCGTCGGCGGCGTTCTATCCGTTCGAGCCGCGGTTGCCGGCCGACGCGGCGCCCGCGCCGTTGCCGCAGCAGCCTTGAACCCTGGCGTCGGTCGAAGCGCGTGCTTCGTTCCGGCGCGCGGTGCGCGCCGCACCGCCATTGTTTTCCTTCCCTTTCCCGAACCGGAGGCTCGCGTCCGATGACTCACCGTATCCGTAACCATCTGCTGGGCGTGTTGGCCCTGACCCTGCCGCTGACGGCCTGCGCGCAGCAGCCCGAGGCGGGCGCGCCGGCCGCGCCGCCGCCGGCCGCGCGCGCCGCGCCCGCGCCCGCGCCGCAGCTGGTCGCCGGCCTGCCCGATTTCACCAATCTGGTCGAACAGGTCGGGCCCGGCGTGGTCAACGTCGAGAGCACGATCAGCCGCAAGGCCGCGGCCACCCGCGCCGGCGCCGGCGGCATGCCCGACGACGCGCAGATCCCCGAATTCTTCCGCCGCTTCTTCGGCCCGGAAGGCATGCCCGGGCAACCGGGTCAGCCGGGCATGCCCGGCCAGCCGGGGCCGGACGACGACGCCACCCCCGGCGGGCGTTCGATGGGCTCTGGCTTCATCATCTCGGCGGACGGCTACGTGCTGACCAACCACCACGTGATCGATGGCGCCAGCGAGGTCAAGGTCAAGCTGACCGACCGCCGCGAGTTCACCGCCAAGGTGGTCGGCAGCGACCAGCAGTACGACGTGGCGCTGCTCAAGATCGACGGCAAGAATCTGCCGACGGTGCGCGTGGGCGATTCCAACCTGCTCAAGCCCGGCCAGTGGGTGGTCGCGATCGGTTCGCCGTTCGGCCTGGACCACTCGGTCACCGCCGGCATCGTCAGCGCTACCGGGCGCAGCAATCCCTACGCCGACCAGCGCTACGTGCCCTTCATCCAGACCGACGTGGCGATCAATCAGGGCAATTCCGGCGGCCCGCTGCTCAATACCCGCGGCGAGGTGGTCGGCATCAACTCGCAGATCTTCTCCGCCTCCGGCGGCTACATGGGCATCAGCTTCGCGATCCCGATCGACCTGGCGATGAGCGCGGTCGAGCAGATCAAGAAGACCGGCAAGGTCAGCCGCGGCATGCTCGGGGTGACCATGCAGCCGAACATCACCGATGTGGAGGCCAAGGGCCTGGGCCTGACCGACACCCGCGGCGCGCTGGTCAACGGCGTGCAGCCGGGCAGCGGCGCGGCCAAGGCCGGGATCGCGCCGGGCGATTTCATCGTTGCCTTCAACGGGCAGAAGATCAACACCCGCGAAGACCTGCCGCCGCTGGTGGGCATGCTGCCGCCGGGCAGCAAGGCGCGGGTCACGGTGATCCGCGACGGCAAGCCGCGCGACGTCAGCGTGACCCTGAGCGAACTCAGCGACGATGGCCTGGCCATGGGGCCGCAGCAACCGGGCCGCGGCGGGGCGGCGCCGGCGCCGCAGGCCGCGGAAAGCAGCGCGCTGGGCATCAGCGTCGAAGAGATCCCGGCGCCGGTGCGGCAGAAGCTCGGGCTGCGCGCGGACGAGGGCGTGCAGGTGGCGCAGGTGAGCCGCGCGGTGGCGAGCAAGTCGCAGCTGCGTCCGGGCATGATCGTGCTGCAGGTCGGGCGCACCCCGGTGTCCGACGCGGCGCAGTTCCGCAAGCTCACCGCCGGCGCGAAGAAGGGCGACGTGGTGATGCTGCTGGTGCGCGCGCCGGGCAGCCCGGCCAGCCAGTTCATCGCGATCAGCGTCGACTGACCGCGCCAGCGTCGCAATGCCGATGACCGCCAGCGAACTCCGGTTCGCTGGCGGTCATTGATTTTATTGAAGTTTGCTCTTCGGCACGGTGCTCGCGCAGCCGCCAGCGCCTGCGTGCCGCCGCCGGGGCGCCTGGCTCCCTCCGGCCATGCGATAATGGCCCGTTATCCTGACGACGGTCCTGGCCGCCGCCCACCTCATGTCCTCTGATTCGATGCGGAACATCCGCAATTTCTCCATCATCGCCCACGTCGACCATGGCAAATCGACCCTGGCCGATCGCATCATCCAGCTCTGTGGCGGCCTGCAGGCGCGCGAGATGGAAGCGCAGGTGCTCGACTCCAACCCGATCGAGCGTGAGCGCGGCATCACCATCAAGGCCCAGTCCGTGTCCTTGCCGTACACGGCCAAGGACGGGCAGGTCTACCAGCTGAACTTCATCGACACCCCCGGCCACGTGGACTTCTCCTACGAAGTCAGCCGCTCGCTGGCCGCCTGCGAGGGCGCGCTGCTGGTGGTGGACGCCGCGCAAGGCGTGGAAGCGCAGTCGGTGGCCAATTGCTACACCGCGGTGGAGCAGGGCCTGGAAGTGGTGCCGGTGCTCAACAAGATCGACCTGCCCACCGCCGACATCGCCCGCGCCAAGGCCGAGATCGAGGCGGTGATCGGCATCGACGCCGAAGACGCGGTGGCGGTCAGCGCCAAGACCGGCTTCAACGTGGACCTGGTGCTGGAGGCGATCGTGCACCGCATCCCGCCGCCGAAGCCGCGCGACACCGACAAGCTGCAGGCGCTGATCATCGACTCGTGGTTCGACAACTACCTGGGCGTGGTCTCGCTGGTGCGGGTGATGCAGGGCGAGATCAAGCCGGGCAGCAAGATCCTGGTGATGTCCACCGGCCGCACCCACCTGGTCGACAAGGTCGGGGTGTTCACCCCCAAGCGCAAGGAACTGACCGCGCTGGGCGCCGGCGAAGTGGGCTGGATCAACGCCTCGATCAAGGACGTGCACGGCGCGCCGGTCGGCGACACCCTGACCCTGGCTGCCGACCCGGCGCCGCATGCGCTGCCCGGTTTCCAGGAAATGCAGCCGCGCGTGTTCGCCGGCCTGTTCCCGGTCGATGCCGAGGACTACCCGGACCTGCGCGAGGCGCTGGACAAGCTGCGCCTCAACGATGCGGCGCTGCGCTTCGAGCCGGAAAGCTCCGAGGCGATGGGCTTCGGCTTCCGCTGCGGCTTCCTCGGCATGCTGCACATGGAGATCGTGCAGGAGCGGCTGGAGCGCGAGTACGACCTCAACCTGATCTCGACCGCGCCGACCGTGGTCTACGAGGTGCTCAAGACCGACGGCAGCGTGATCCCGATGGACAACCCGTCCAAGCTGCCGCCGCTGAACAACGTGGAAGAGATCCGCGAGCCGATCATCCGCGCCAACATCCTGACCCCGCCGGACTACGTCGGCAACATCATCACCCTGTGCGAGGAAAAGCGCGGCAGCCAGATCGGCATCAACTACCTGGGCAGCCAGGTGCAGATCAGCTACGAGCTGCCGATGGCCGAAGTGGTGCTGGATTTCTTCGACAAGCTCAAGTCGGTGTCGCGCGGTTACGCCTCGCTGGACTACCACTTCCTGCGCTTCGACGCCGGCCCGTTCGTGCGCGTGGACACGCTGATCAACGGCGACAAGGTCGATGCGCTGTCGATCATCGTGCACCGCAGCCATGCCGACCGGCGCGGCCGCGAGCTGTGCGAGAAGATGAAGGATCTGATCCCGCGGCAGATGTTCGACGTGGCGATCCAGGCCGCGGTCGGCTCGCAGATCATCTCGCGCAGCACGGTCAAGGCGATGCGCAAGAACGTGCTGGCCAAATGTTATGGTGGCGACGTGTCGCGCAAGAAGAAACTTCTGGAAAAACAGAAGGAAGGCAAGAAGCGCATGAAGCAGGTCGGCCGCGTGGAGATCCCGCAGGAAGCCTTCCTGGCCGTGCTGCAGATGGATAAGTAGCTGGGAGTGGCGAACAGGGAATGGGAAGAGCGGGCGCTCTTGCCTTTCCGATTCCCCATGGCCGATTCCCGATTCCCATTCCGAAGGAACAAGAATGAAATGGTTTGAAATCGCGCTGGTGGTCCTGACTTTCGCCACCGGCATCGTCTGGTTGCTGGACAAGCTGTTCTTCGCCAAGCGCCGCGCCGCGCGCGCCGGTCTGCTGGATACCGAGCCGGTGCTCGTCGATTACTCGCGGGCGTTCTTCCCGGTGCTGGCGGTGGTGCTGATCCTGCGCAGTTTCATCGCCGAGCCGTACAAGATTCCGTCCAGCTCGATGATGCCGAACCTGCTGGTCGGCGATTTCATCCTGGTCAACAAGTTCGCTTACGGCTTCCGCCTGCCGATCACCAACCAGAAGGTGATCCCGACCAGCGAGCCCAAGCGCGGCGACGTGGTGGTGTTCAAGCCGCCGCACAAGCCCGACGAAAACTGGATCAAGCGCGTCATCGGCCTGCCCGGCGACCGCATCGGCTTCCACGGCGATACCCTGTACATCAACGGCACGCCGATGAAGTACCAGGTCCGCGGCGAGTACGTCGGCAAGGGCAAGGGCGCGGAGATGACCGGTTCCACGCTGCTCACCGAATACCTGCCGGGCCGCACCCACACCGAACTGGAGTGGCTGGACCGCAACAATCCGGCCGGCCAGGGCGATTGGGTGGTGCCGCCGGGCCAGTATTTCGTGATGGGCGACAATCGCGACAATAGCGAGGACAGCCGCTTCTGGACCCAGACCCACTTCCTGCCCGAGGAGAATCTGCGCGGCAAGGCGTTCCTGGTCTGGCTCAATTGCGAAGGCTGGTTCTGCAGCGGCAGTTTCGATCCCTCGCGGATCGGGACCGGTATCCAGTGATGTCCGGCGTAAGGGGAAGCGCGATGAAGCACAAGCAAAGTGGCATGACCTTGACCTCGTTCGTGATCGTGCTGGCGGTGGTCGGGTTCTTCGCCTACATCGGCATGAAGCTGTTCCCCATGTACATGGAGTACTACGCGGTGCGTTCGGCGATGAAGGGCCTGGCCGCCGAACCGGGCAGCGCCGACATGGATCCGACGCAGGCCAAGACGCTGCTGTTCCGCCGCCTGGACATCAACAACTCGGACAACGTGAAGCCGGACGACGTCAAGTTCGAGCGCATGGATTCGGGCTGGAAGATGCATGTGGCCTACGAAGTGCGCAAGCCGCTGGTCGCCAACCTGGACGTGGTCGGCAAGTTCGACATCACCCAGGACCTGACGACGCGCGGTGGCCAGTAAAACGATCCTGCGCGGCGACCGCATCGGTCACCGCTTCGCCGACCCACAGCTGCTGGCGCAGGCGCTGACCCATCGCAGCGCCGGTGCGCCCCACAACGAGCGGCTGGAATTCCTCGGCGACAGCATTGTCAACCAGCTGATCGCCGAGGCGCTGTACCGGCGCTGGCCCAAGGCCGACGAAGGCGCGCTGACCCGCGCCCGCGCCGAACTGGTGCGCGAGGCCTCGCTGGCCACCATCGGCCGCCAGCTGGAACTGGGCGAGCGGCTGACCCTGGGGCCGGGCGAGATGAAGTCCGGCGGGCATCGCCGCGATTCGATCCTGGCCGACGCGGTCGAGGCGGTGGTCGCGGCGATCTACCTGGACGCCGGATTCGAGGCCTGCCGTGCAGTGATCCTGCCCTGGTTCGAGACGGCGCTGGCCGCATTGCCGGTGGGCAAGCCGGAGAAGGACGCCAAGACCCGCCTGCAGGAATGGCTGCAGGCCCGGCAGCGGACCCTGCCGAGCTACGAACTGACCAGCGAAACCGGCGACGAACACGCCAAGCTATTCCGGGTACGCTGCGTACTCGCCGAGCCTGCCCTCGTCACCGAGGGCGAGGGCACCTCGCGACGGCTGGCCGAACAACAGGCCGCCGCCGCCGCCATCGAGCAACTGGATTCGAGCAAGTGAACGAGCAAGCGTCTCCCTACCGCAGCGGCAGCGTGGCCGTGATCGGCCGCCCCAACGTGGGCAAGTCCACCCTGACCAACGCCCTGGTGGGCGCCAAGGTCAGCATCGTCTCCAACCGCCCGCAGACCACCCGGCACCGCTTGCTGGGCATCGCCAGCTTCCCGGAAGGGCAGTTGGTGCTGGTCGACACCCCCGGCCTGCACCGCGAGCAGAAGCGCGCGATGAACCGGGTCATGAACCGCGCCGCGCGCGGCTCGCTGGAAGGCGTGGACGCCGGCCTGCTGGTGATCGAGGCCGGGCGCTGGGACGACGAGGACACGCTGGCGTTCAAGGTGCTCAGCGATTCCGGCATCCCGGTGGTGCTGGTGGTGAACAAGGTCGACCGGCTCAAGGACAAGACCGCGCTGCTGCCGTTCCTGCAGCAGGTCAGCGAGGGCCGCAGCTTCGCCGCGGTGCACCCGATCTCCGCGCTCAAGCGCAAGGGCCTGGAAGCGCTGGTGCGCGACCTGCTGGCGCTGGTGCCGGAAGCCCCGGCGATGTTTGGCGAGGACGAGATCACCGACCGCAGCCAGCGCTTCCTGGCCGGCGAACTGGTGCGCGAGCAACTCATGCGCCAGCTCGGCGAAGAGCTGCCGTACGCGACCACGGTGGAGATCGAGCGCTTCGCCGAGGACGGCGCGCTGCTGCGCATCGGCGCGGTGATCTGGGTCGAACGCGAGGGCCAGAAGGCGATCGTGATCGGCAAGGGCGGCACCCGCCTGAAGGACATCGGCGCCAAGGCCCGGCAGCAGATGGAGCGCCTGTTCGGCGCCAAGGTGTTCCTGGAGACCTGGGTGCGCGTGCGCGAGGGCTGGTCGGACGACGAGGCGGCGCTGAAGGCGTTCGGGTACGGGGAGTAAGGTCGGGACTCGGGACTCGGGACTCGGGACTCGGGACTCGGGACTCGGGACTCGGGACTCGGGACTCGGGACTCGGGACTCGGGACTCGGGACGGGTCTCATGGGCCTTGAGTTTGGCCACAGGTTGGGTCGATCGATTGCGTGGCGCTTGAGTGGCGTCATCCGCTTCTGCCTTTACGAGTCCCGAGTCCCCAGTCCCGAGTCCCGGCCGTGATAGAACATGAACCCGCCTTCGTCCTGCACGCGCGCCCCTGGCGCGAGACCAGCTTGCTGGTCGAAGTGCTGAGCGCGCAGTACGGCCGGCTGGGCGTGCTGGCGCGGGGCGTGCAGGGGCCGAAGAAGCAGCCGCTGCGCGCCGCGCTGCAGCCGCTGCAGTCGATCCGCTTCAGCGCGCAGCGCCGTGGCGAGCTGGCCCAGCTGCGTGCGGCCGAGGCGGTGGACACGGCGCCGCGCCTGAGCGGCGACGGCATGCTCGCCGTCTTCTACATCAACGAACTGACCCTGCGCCTGGCGCCGCGCGACGATCCTGCGCCGGACCTGTACCTGGCCTACGCGCGGGTGCGCGCGCGGCTGGGCGCGGAGGCGCCGCTGGCGTGGACGCTGCGCTGTTTCGAGCGCGATCTGCTGGACGCGCTGGGTGTGGGGTTCGACCTGCGCCACGACGGCGACGGCGAGCCGATCGACCCGGCCGCGCGCTACGTGCTGGACGCCGAACACGGCCCGCGCCGCCTGCTCAGCGACCGCGGCCACGACCAGCGCAGCGGCATGGCCACCGGCCGCGCGCTGCTGGCGCTGGCCGCCGACGAGATGCCGGTGGCCGAAGACCTGCCCGGCCTGCGCCGCGGCATGCGCGTGGTGCTGATGCATCACCTCGGCGGGCGCGGCCTGAAGTCGTGGGAGATGCTGGAGGATCTGGCGCGGGCGGGCCGGGTTACGTCGGGACTCGGGACTCGGGACTCGGGACTCGGGACAGCAGGGCCGGGACTGGGGACCGGGGACCGGGGACCCGGAACGGCGTAGTCCGTGGACGGCGGCAGGCGGGAATAAGCGGATGGAACTCCGCGCGGCGCTCGCGTTTTTTGCCGCGACTCCGGCGCTGGATGGCGCACGGCAACGACATGCCGTGCTTTTCCGGGTCCCGAGTCCCGAGTCCCAAGTCCCGGCCTCAATGCAACAACGCCGCCACCGCTTCGCTGAACTGGCTGCGCGCCTGCGACGAGGCCGGGTCGCCCTGCAGCTGGCGCACCGCGCGCGCCAGCCGGGCGGCGCCGACGAAGCCGCAGCTGGCCTGCAGCCGGTGCAGGTGGTTACGCACCGCCTGTTCGTCGCTGAGCTGCAGCGCCGAGGCGACCGCGTCGCGGGTGCCGGGCAATTCGGCCAGGAACAGTTCGCGCAGCGCGATCAGGTGCGAGCGCTCGCCGTTGAGCGCGACCAGTGCGGTGGTCTCGTCCCAGTCCACCGCCGCCTCCACCGCGCCCGGCGCCGCGCCGACCCGGCCACGCGCCAGCAAGCGGCGCACCGCCTGCAGCAGGCGCTCGGGACTGAGCGGTTTCAGCAGCACTTCGGCGAAACCGGCGTCGAGCAGGTGCTCGCGGACGGTGCCGCTGGCGTCGGCCGTATGCGCCAGCGCCAGGGTGCCGGGGCGCTGCCGCTGCAGGCGCTGCAGCAGGTCGGCGCCGCTGCCGTCGGGCAGGTTGGCGTCGATCAGCCACAGGTCGTGTTCCTGGGCCTGCGCACTGGCAAGGGCGGAAGCGACGGTGTCGGCCAGATCGACCTGCGCGGGCAGGGATTGCAGCGTCACGTGCAAAAACGCGCGACTGATCGGGTCGTCCTCGACCAGCAAAAGTCGCGTCACAGGGTCCTGAGTCGATGCCATCCTTATGCCTCCATGCGGCCTGGGCGCATCTTAGCGGCTCCGCCGACGCGTCGCACCACTTTGCGCCGCCGCCGCCGCGTCCGCAAGCGGGCGTCGCGGGCCCGCCGCCGAGAGCCACTGGCCGGATCGGCGCAGGCCAGGGCAACCCCAAGCGTCGCGCCCGCGCGCTTGCGGGGCCGCGTGGCGCACGCGCCAGCGCACAGCACGGCCGCTCCCGGCGCATCGGCAGGCCCTGGCGCATCTGCGACAATGGCCGCCCTTTTCCGCCCGCAGCCTGCCGCCACGTGGCCCGATCCAGAAAACGCCTAGACCGCACCCCGTTCCAGACCGACATCGCCGACCTCAGCCACGACGGCCGCGGCGTCGCCCGCCCCGAGGGCGAGGGCGGCAAGGTCGCCTTCGTCGCCGGCGCGCTGCCGGGCGAGACGGTGCTCGCCGAACCCACCGCCCGCAACCGCCATTTCGACGAGGCGCGCACCCTGCAGGTACTGCAGGCCTCGCCGCAGCGGGTGCAGCCGCGCTGCCCGCACTTCGGCGTCTGCGCCGGCTGCGTGCTGCAGCATCTGGCCGAGGACCAGCAGATCCTGGCCAAGCAGCGGGTGCTGACCGAGAACCTGGAGCGGATCGGCCACGTGACCCCGCAGACGGTGCTGCCGGCGCTGTCCGGCGAACCTTGGGGCTACCGTCGCAAGGGCCGTTTCTCGGTGCGCCGGGTGGAGAAGAAGGACAAGACCCTGGTCGGCTTCCGCGAGCTCGACCCGCGCTTCGTCGCCGACCTGTCGGTGTGCCACACGGTGATCCCGCAGATCGGCTTCAAGGTGAGCGCGCTGGCCGAACTGGTCGAGGGTCTGGACGGCAAGCGCGATATCCCGCAGATCGAATTCATCGCCGGCGACGCCGCGGTGGCGCTGACCTTCCGCCACATGCAGCCGCTCAGCGCACACGACCAGGCGGCGCTGGTGGCGTTCGCGCAGGCCCACGACTTCGCCATCTTCCTGCAGCCCGGCGGCGTGGACAGCGTGCATCCGCTGTACCCGCAGGACGTGGCGCTGTCGTTCCGGCTGCCGCAGTGGGACGTGGAGCTGGCGTTCCGGCCGCTGGACTTCATCCAGGTCAACGCCTCGCTCAACCAGAAGATGATCGCGCACGCGCTGGCGCTGCTCGACGCGCAGCCCGGCGATCGCGTGCTCGACCTGTTCTGCGGGCTGGGCAATTTCACCCTGCCGCTGGCGCGCACGGTGCGCGAGGTGGTGGGCGTGGAAGGCGATGCGGGGCTGGTGGCGCGGGCGCGCGACAACGCCCAGCGCAACGGCCTGGACAACGCGCAGTTCTTCGCCGCCGACCTGACCCAGGACCAGCGCCAGGCGCCGTGGATGCAGCAGGGCTTCGACAAGCTGCTGCTCGACCCGCCGCGCTCCGGCGCGATCGAGGTGTTGCGGCAGCTGCCGTTGCACAGCTTCCAGCGCATCGTCTACGTCAGCTGCCACCCCGGCTCGCTGGCGCGCGACGCCGGCTACCTGGTCAACGAGCAGGGCTTCGTGCTGAAGGCCGCCGGCGCGATGGACATGTTTCCGCATACCGCGCATGTGGAGAGTATTGCGGTGTTTGAGCGGTGAGGCTCGGGACCGGGGACTCGGGACTCGGGACTCGGGGTTTTCGCAAGTTCGCTGCATTTGCGCTTGTGTGGGAGGGGCTTCAGCCCCGACGCCTTATCGATTACGCGTCGGCGCTGAAGCCCCTCCCACAGAAAAACAGCTTGGTCGGAACTGCAAATGCCGCTTTTCTTTCTTCAAAAACTAGCACTTTTCCATCGGATCGCTTGACAGCGATTTTCGCTCGGACACCATCCTGCGGTCCCCGGTCCCCGGTCCCCGGTCCCCGGTCCCCGGTCCCCGGTCCCCGGTCCCCGGTCCCCGGTCCCCGGTCCCCGGTCCCCGATATCAGAGCCCCCACCCTCATGCCCATCGAAATCGAACGCAAATTCCTCGTCACCGGCGACGGCTGGCGCGCCGCGGCGCATCGGGTGATCCCGATGGCGCAGGGCTATATCAACGATCAGGCGGCGGTGGACAGCGGCGCGCAGAAGGCCTCGGTGCGGGTCCGGCTGCAGGGCGAGGAAGCGTTCCTCAACCTGAAGTCGCGCGCGCTCGGTCACACTCGGCAGGAGTTCGAATATCCGCTGCCGCTGGACGATGCGCGCGCGCTGCTGGCGCTGTGCGTGGGCGGGCTGATCGACAAGCGCCGGCATCTGGTGCAGCACCAGGGCCATCTGTGGGAAGTGGACGAGTTCCTCGGCGACAACGCCGGGCTGGTGGTCGCCGAGATCGAGCTGGACAGCGCCGAGGAGGCCTTCGCCAAGCCCGACTGGATCGGCGCCGACGTCACCGACGATGCGCGCTACTACAACCTGGCGCTGGCCTCGCATCCGTTCTGCGGCTGGCCGCGCGTCTGAGCGCCGCAAACCGCACCGCCGCCACATGGCAGCGTTCGCGGCGATCTGCCGTATGCTTTTCCGAGTCCCGAGTCCCGAGTCCCGAGTCCCGATCCTCATGCGCCTCGACATCTGGTCCGACGTAGTCTGCCCCTGGTGCTGGATCGGCAAGCGCCGGTTGCAGCAGGGTATCGCCGCGCTCGGCGCGGATGCGCCGGCGCTGCAGATCCACTGGCATCCCTACCTGCTCGATCCCGACGCCGGCACCGAGCCGGTGCCGCTGCGCAAGGCCTATGAAGCCAAGTTCGGCGGCGCTGCGCGCACCGAGCAGATCCTGGCGCAGACCCAGGCCACCGCGCGCGCCGAGGGGCTGCCGTTCGACTTCGACCGCGGCCAGGTGCGGGTGACCACGCTGCCGGCGCACCGGCTGCTGTGGCTGGCCGCGCGCGAAGGCGATGCCGAGGCGGTGGCCGAGGCGCTGTTTCACGCGCATTTCGCCGAGGGGCGCAATCTGGCCGAAACGGACACGCTGCTCGCGGCCGGCGCCGCCGGTGGGCTGCCCGCGGCGCGGGTGCAGGCGCTGCTGGACGGCGACGAGGGCCTGGCCGAGATCCAGGCGCAGCTGCAGCAGGCGCAGGCGATGGGCATCCGTGCGGTGCCGACCTACCTCATCGACGGCCGCCACACGATCCAGGGCGCGCAGCCGCCGGAGGTGTTCGCCGCTGCCCTGCGCGGCCTGCTGCCGCCTGCGCCGGATGCGGCGCAGGACGGCGGCCCCGACGGCTGCGCGGTGTAGGCCGGTCACACCACCGCAACGTGGCGCAGCCACGGCGTGCCACCGGCACGCGCTGGCGGCGTATGGCGCCGCTGCGGCCTGTCGCCGGCCCCGGCATCTGCGACAATGCCGCCCAGGCGCGCTGAACAGCGCTGGCAGGAGAATCCCCCGCATGCTCGCGATCGGCGTCGCCGGTACCGAACTCACCGCCCAGGAACGCGACTGGCTGCAGCACGATGCCGTCGCCGGCGTGGTCCTGTTCAAGCGCAATTTCGCCTCCAAGGCGCAGCTGGTGGAGCTGACCGCGGCGATCCGCGCCGCGGCGCCGCGGCCGCAGCTGATCTGCGTGGATCAGGAAGGCGGCCGCGTGCAGCGCTTCCGCGAAGGCTATAGCGCCTTGCCGCCGCTGCACGGTTTCGGCGCGCTGTATGCGCGCGACCGCGATGCGGCGCTGGCGCTGGCCGAGCAGCACGCCTGGCTGATGGCCAGCGAGGTGCGCGCCAGCGGCGTGGACCTGAGCTTCGCACCTGTTGTGGACCTGGCGCGCGGCAACCGTGCGATCGGCGACCGCGCCTTCAGCGACGATCCGCAGGTGGTGGCCGCGTTCAGCGGCGCCTACGTGCGCGGCATGCACAGCGTCGGCATGGCCGCCACGCTCAAGCACTTTCCCGGCCACGGCACGGTGCTGGAAGACACCCACGTCGACAACGCCGAGGATCCGCGCCCGCTCGAGGTGCTGCGCCGGGAAGACTTGCTGCCGTTCGCCGCCGGCATCGCCGCCGGCGCCGATGCGGTGATGATGGCGCACGTGGTTTACCCGCAGGTGGCGCCGGAACCGGCCGGCTATTCGCCGCGCTGGATCCAGCAGATCCTGCGCCAGGAACTGGGCTTCCGCGGCGTTGTGTTCTCCGACGACATCGGCATGGCCGCCTCGTTCGCCGCCGGCGGGGTCGCCGCGCGCGTGTCCGCGCACCTGGACGCCGGCTGCGACGTGGTCCTGGTCTGCCATCCCGAACTGGTCGAAGACGCGCTGCAGGCCGTGCGCGAGCGCCCGCTCAATACCGCCGCGCTGCTCGGCCTGATCGGCCGCGGCGCCCTCGGCTGGGACGGCCTGCTCGCCGATGCCCGCTACGGCCATACCCAATCCCACCTGCTCGCAACCCTCGGAAAAACCGCCTGATGTCCACTCTCACCATCGCCCAGGCCCTGGCCCAGGCCGACCTGCTGGTCGATCGTCCGCACCTCGACCAGGCCATCGCGCGCATGGCCGACGCCATCGCCGCCGACTACCGCGGCGAGATCCCGGTCTACCTGACCATCATGCACGGCGCGCTGCCGTTCGCCGGGCAACTGGCGCTGGAACTGGGCGCGCGCGGGCAGGACCTGCAACTGGATTACCTGCACGCCACCCGCTACCGCGGCGAGACCGTCGGCGGCGAGCTGGTGTGGAAGCACCGTCCGGCCACCGCGCTGTACGGGCGCCGCGTGCTGCTGCTCGACGACATCCTCGACGAAGGCCTGACCCTGCTGGCCGTGCGCGAATGGTGCCTGGAGCAGGGCGCCACCGACGTGCGCATCGCGGCGATGACGGTCAAGCGCCACGACCGCCGCGTGGACGACGTCAACGCCGACTACGTGGGCGTGGACGTGCCCGACCGCTATGTGTTCGGCTTCGGCATGGACGTCAACGAAGGCCTGCGCAACCTGCCGGCGATCTACGCGATGAAGGAATAAGGCGCGGCGCCTTTTCCCATCGCGCGCCGGCCGTCGTGGCCGGCGCGTGCGCACGTTTCGATTCGAGGATCCGCATGGACAACATCGCACTGGCCGTCATCGGCGGCACCGGCGTCTACACACTCGCGCAGCTGGACGACGTGGAGACCCGCGAGGTCGACACCCGTTACGGCAGCCCGTCCGGCCCGATCCGGGTGGGCACGCTGCTCGGCCACCGGGTCGCGTTCCTGGCCCGCCATGGCGAAGGCCATTCGTTGCCGCCGCACAAGATCAATTACCGCGCAAACCTTGCGGCGCTGCAGCAAATCGGCGCCACCCGGGTGCTCGCGCTCAACACCGTCGGCGGCATCGGCGAGCGCTTCGGGCCGCGCGTGCTGGCCTGCCCGGACCAACTGATCGACTACACCTGGGGCCGCGTGTCCACGCTCAGCGAGGAGCCGGGCAGCGAGGTGCTGCACGTGGATTTCGGCCATCCGTATTCGCCGATGTTGCGCAGCAAGGTGCTGGCCGCCGCGCGCGTGACCGGTGCCGAGGTGGTCGATGGCGGTTGCTACGGCGCCACCCAGGGACCGCGTTTGGAAACGATTGCAGAGATCGCCCGGCTGCGTCGCGACGGCTGCGATCTGGTCGGCATGACCGGCATGCCGGAAGCGGGCCTGGCGCGCGAATTAGGCCTGGAATACGTGTGTTTGGCGATCGTGGCGAACTGGGCCGCGGGCTGCGGCGACGCCCAGGAAATCACCCTGGCCGAGGTGCTGGCGAACGTGCAGGCGGCGTCGGCGGGATTGCCGGAGCTGATCGGCGAACTGGCGCGCGGGTGATTGTCTTCGTTGCGCAAGCTTTGCATACTCCTCCGGTGCGGGATGCCGCACAACCACCACCCATTCATTGCACAAGGTCTCGCATCACCATGCCGAACGGTACCGTCAAGTGGTTCAACGACGCCAAGGGATTTGGCTTTATTTCACCGGAAGACGGCAGCGCCGATGTATTCGCGCACTTCTCCGCGATCAATTCCAAGGGCTTCCGCAGCCTGCAGGAAGGACAGCGTGTCAGCTATGACGTGACCCAGGGTCCGAAGGGCGCGCAGGCCTCCAATATTACGCCCGTCGAGTAAATCGCTTGCTCGGCTGAGCTGTTTTTGAACCCCGCTTCGGCGGGGTTTTTTATGGATGGCGATACCCGCAGCGGTATCGCCCGCAATCAGTGGATGCGATGAAGCAACGGATGCAGATCGGCATCGTCGGCTACGGCACGGCGGGCCAGGCGCTGGCGCTGCTGCTGGCGCGCGACGGCCATCGGGTGCAGGTGTTCGAGCGCGCGCCGCAGCCGGGTCCGGTCGGCGCCGGCTTCCTGCTGCAGCCGACCGGGCTGCAGGTGCTGTGGCGGATCGGCCTGCTCGAGCAGGCGCTGGCGCACGGCGCGCCGGTGCGCCGCCTGTACGGCGAGACGCCGTGCGGCCGCGCGGTGATGGACATGCGCTACCGCGACCTGGATGCGCGCCTGTTCGGGCTGGGCATGCAGCGCGGCGCCTTGTTCTCGCTGCTGGCGCAGGCATGGGAGGGTTACGCCGAGTTGCAGCGCGATACGTGCATCGTCGCCATCGAAGACGGCCTGCGCCGGGTGCAGGATCAGCACGGGCGCTGGCATGGCCCGTTCGACCTGGTGATCGCCAGCGACGGTGCGGCCTCGGCGTTGCGCGCGCAGGTGCAGGGCACGCGCCTGGACCGGGTCTATCCATGGGGCGCGCTGTGGTGCCTGCTGCCGCGCGGCGACTGGGGCTTCGCCGATGAATTGCGCCAGCGCTATGTGGCTGCGCGCAAGATGATCGGCTTGCTGCCGGTCGGCACCCGCCCGGGCGATCCCGAGCCGCGCATGAGTTTCTTCTGGAGCCTGCCCACCGCCGATTTCGATGCCTGGCAGGCGCGCGGCATGGACGCGTGGCTGGACGAGGTCGCGCAGCTGTGGCCGCAGGCGCGCGAGCGCCTGGCGCAGGTATGCGAACCGGCGCAGCTGGCGCGGGCCAGCTATCGCGACGCGGTGCAGCAGCGCTGGTATCGCGGTCGTCTGGTCTTGGCCGGCGATGCGGCGCATTCGATGAGCCCGCAGCTGGGGCAGGGCGTCAACATGGCGCTGATGGACGCGTGGGTGTTGAGCGAGAGCTTGCGCGAGGCGCCGGACCTGGACGCGGCGTTGGCGCGCTACCAGGCGCAGCGGCATGCGCACGTGGCGGTGTACCAGTTCTGGAGCCGCTGGCTGACCCCGCTGTTCCAGTCCGAGCGCGACCTGGTGGCGCGCGTGCGCGACCTCGGCATGCTGCCGGCCGGGCGCATGCCGGGCGGTCGCGGGCACATGCTGCGCGTGCTGAGCGGCACCCAGCACGGCTGGTTCGGCAAGCTGCCGCTGGAACCTGGATTTCTGCAGGCGCTGGCGGAGACGGCGGCAGTGCCACCGATTGCGGCGGGGCAGGCGCAGGGCGAACAGGTGCAGTGAGCCAGCACGTTCGTGCAGCTGGCGACCGACGTTGTTCCTGCGATCGGCGGGCCGGTTGCGCCGCGGCGGCGCCCGCGCTTCCCTGTAGGACCTGATTAGCGCTGTGTCTCAGCTGGTGATGCTGCCTTGGTTTAGAAATGCAGGTTCTTCAGTGAGATACGGCGATGACGCTCAATCGGATCCAGTTCCAAAAGGGGCTTTCGATTCCGGCTTTTCTGAGCCGCTACGGCTCCGAGGCGCAATGTGTCGAGGCCTTGGTTCAGGCCAGGTGGCCCAATGGCTTCGTGTGTCCGCAGTGCGGACACACGCATGCCAGTGGCTTTGAGCGGGGACGCCAGCACCTGTGGCAGTGCGCGCGCTGCCGGGTACAGACCAGCTTGACCGCCGGCACGCCCATGGCAGACACCAAGCTTCCCTTGCGGGTGTGGTGGCTGGCCATCTATCTGGTGAGCCAAGCCAAGAACGGAATTGCTGCGCTGGAACTGGCTCGGCAACTGGGCGTGTGCTATCGCACTGCATGGCGGATCAAGCACAAAGTGATGTCGGCGATGGCCGATCGTGAGCAGTCACGCCGGCTCGACGGAGAGGTCCAGATCGATGATGCCTATCTGGGCGGCGAACGCGCCGGTGGTCCAGGCCAACCGCAGTGGCGCAATAAAGTGCCGTTTATTGCAGCGGTTTCCCTGCATCAAGGGCGCCCGCGCTATCTCCGCCTGGATGTGGTCTCCAGCTTCCGAAGAAGCGTCGTGCACACGTGGGCTCAGCAGGCACTGGCACCGGGCACCCATGTCGTCAGTGATGGGCTGACAGCGTTCACCGGTGTGGGCTGGGCAGGCCTGACCCACGATGCCATCGTGACCGGAAGCGGCCGCAAAGGCGTCCAGCAGCCTCGTCTGCGTTGGGTCAATACGATCCTGGGCAATCTCAAAACGGCGCTTAGCGGCACCCACCATGCGGTGGACTTCCCCAAATACGGCGCGCGCTACCTGCATGCGCATGCCTACCGCTTCAATCGCCGCTTCAACCTGGCCGCCATGGTGCCGCGCCTGGCCAGTGCCCTGGCCGGCGCGGGAAGGCTCACAGAGCAGCAACTGCGTACGACAGCTGAGACACAGCGCTAATCAGGCCTGTAGGAGGGGCTTCAGCCCCGACGCTCTACTGGTGACGCGTCGGGGGTTGAAACCCCTCCTGCACGGGCGATCCGTGTATCCAGCGGGCGCGTCATTGCATCGCCACCGGCAACGCCAGCGTCGCGCCTTCGACGCAGGCGACCAGGCGTTCGCCCGCCTCCAGCACCGGCACCACGCCGGCGGTGAACTGCGAGAACGCGGGCAGCACGGTCATCGGTTCGCGCAGCCAAAACGCGGGCCAGCGTTGGCGCATGCCGGGTAGTTTCGCCAGCGGATGCAGATGCCCGCACAGCACATGCAGCTGCGCGTGCGGCGCCGGATCGTGGCGCAGCGCGAACGGGCCGTCCTCGACCTGTTCGCCGAGCAGCGCGATGTCCAATCCGGCGCCGGCCAGCGCGCGGTCGTGGTTGTCGGCGATCGCGGCCACGCGCAGCTGCGGATGCGCGGCGCGCCAGACGTGCCAGTCGCGCTGCCAGGCGGCCGCGGGCGCGGCGCCGTGCAGCACGTCGCCGAGGATCCACAGTTCCTGCGCCGCCTGTGCCTGCACCAACGCAGCGAGGCGTTGCAGGTCGAGTGCGGTGCCGCCGCTGGGCAGGCCGATGCCGGCGCGGCGGAACACGTCGGCCTTGCCCAGGTGCAGGTCGGCGATCAGCAGCCGCCGGCGTGCCGGCCAGTACAACGCGCGTTCGCCGAGCAGGGTCATCGGCTCGCCGGCCAGGCGCCAGTCCAGTTCAGCGCGCATGGCGTTGTTCCAGCTGCGCCGCGGCGCGCATCACCCGCGCCTTCCAGTCCTCGGTGCTGAGCTGGCCGCGGATGCTCTCGGCCCACAGCGGGAACGACAGCGGGGTCAGGCTGCGCGGCGTGTGCACGGCCAGTTCGCGCGCGGCGCAGTCGTGCAGCGTGGCGGCGAGCCGGGTCAGTTCCATCTCGCCCTGCAGCACTTCGCGCTCGGCCTGCGCCAGCAGCAGATGCTCCGGGTCGAAGCGGCTCAGCACGTCGTACAGCAGGCCGCTGGAGGCCTGCAGCTGGCGCAGGCTGCGCGGCGTGCCGCCGGGCAGGCTCGGCGGCAGCAGGCCGGACACGCGCGCGATCTCGCGAAACTGGCGCCGCGCCAGTTCGCCCAGGTTGAGGCTTTCGCGCAGGTCTTCGAACAGGTGCTCGGGGCTGAGCAGTTCGCGCAGCAGGGCTGCGTCGGTGGCCACTTCCTGCGCCGGCGACAGCACCAGCCCATAGTCGTTGGCGGCGAAGCTGAAGGTGTTGCGCTGGTGCCGGCCCCAGCGCAGCGCCAGCAGCGCGGCCAGGCCTTCGTGCACCTGGCGCCCGGCGAACGGGTAGACGAACACGTGGCGGCCGTCGCGGGCGCGCACGCTTTCCACCAGCAGCCGCTGCGGCGACGGCAGCGCCGACAACGCGCGCTGCAGGCCGAGCAACGGCGCCAGTGCGCGCAATTCCTCCTCGCCGCGCGGCTCGGCGAAGACCGCTTCCACTTCGTGCGCCAGCGCCGAGGACAGCGGCATGCGCCCGCCCATCCATTTCGGCACGCTGCCGGCGCCGCCCTTGGCCAGGCGCACGTAGGCGGTCATGTCCTCCAGCCGCACCAGCTCCAGCAGGCGCCCGGCGAACTGGAAGCGGTCGCCGCGGCGCAGGCGGCCGACGAACTGTTCCTCCACCGCGCCGAGCCGGCCGCCGCGCAGGAAGCGCACCGCGACGCTGCCGTCGCTGGTGATGGTGCCGATCGACAGGCGGTGGCGCAGCGCGATGCGGCGGTCGTGCACGCGGTATACGCCGTCGTCGTCGAGCACCACCTTGCGGTAGTCCGGGTATTGCGCCAGCGCGCGTCCGCCTTGCACGATGAACTCCAGCACCGCGGCCCAGGTCGGCGCATCGAGCGCGGCGAACGCGGCGCTGCCGCGCACTTCGGCGAACAGCGCGTCGGCGCGGAAGCCGCCGCCCAGCGCGCAGCTCACGCAATGCTGCGCCAGCACGTCCAGCGACAGCCGCGGGGAAGGGCGCGATTCGATGCGGCCGTGGGCGATGGCGCGGCGCGCGGCGGCGTACTCGACCAGCTCCAGCGCATGCGAGGGTACGCACAGCACGTGACCGGCCTCCCCGGGACGGTGTCTGGCGCGGCCGGCGCGCTGCAGCAAGCGCGCCACGCCCTTCGGGCTGCCGATCTGCAGTACCTGATCGACCGCCGGGAAATCCACGCCCAGGTCCAGGCTCGAGGTCGCCACCACGCAGCGCAGGCTGCCGTCGCGCAGGCCGTGTTCGGCGGCGCGGCGCAGCGCCGGATCCAGCGAGCCGTGGTGCAGGGCCAGGCTCTGCGTGTCCTCGGGCCACACCGAGTCCAGCGCCTGGTGCCACAGTTCGGCCTGCGCGCGGGTATTGGTGAACAGCAGGCTGGTGCGCACCGCGAACAGTTTTTCCAGCACCCGCGGCAGTTGCGCCAGGCCGAGGTGGCCGGCCCAGGGGAAGCGCTCGCCGCTGGCCGGGGTCAGCGTTTCCAGGGTCAGCGTGCGCGGCTTGACCCCGGCCACGATCGGCGCGTTCGGTACATGCGGCAGCAGCACGTCGCGCGCCTCGTCCAGATTGCCGAGCGTGGCCGACAGCCCCCAGGTGCGCAGCGCCGGCGCCCAGGCGCGCAGCCGCGCCAGACACAGCTGTAGCAGCACGCCGCGCTTGTTGCCGAGCAGTTCGTGCCATTCGTCGACGATCACGCAGCGCAGCGTCGCCAGCTGCGGCGCGGTGTCCGGATAGGACAACAGCAGCGCCAGCGATTCGGGCGTTGTCACCAGCACGTCGAGCTTGCCGCTGCGCGCCAGGCGCTTGTCGCGCGCGCTGGCGTCGCCGGTGCGCAGGCCGATCTGCCAGTCCAGGCCGAGCGCTTCCGCCGGTTCGCGCAACGCGCGCAAGGTGTCGGCGGCGAGCGCGCGCAGCGGGGTGATCCACAGCACTTTCAGCTCGCGCTGCGCCTGCCGGCGTGCACGCGTGCTCGCTGCCGATGTGCCTGCGCTGGCAGCGGCCTTGCCGCGGCGCGGCGCCTTGCGCGCGGTGGCCCGCAGGGCGGCCTGTTCGCGCAGGCCTTCCAGCAGCGGGCCGCCGAACGCGGCCAGGGTCTTGCCGCTGCCGGTGGGCGTGTGCAGCAGGCCCGAGCCGCCGTCCAGGTAGTGCCGCCACAGTGCGCGCTGGAACAGCAGCGGTTGCCAGCCTTGCGCGGCGAACCATGCGTACAGCGGCGCATCGGCCGGGCGCTTGCGCGCCTGCGCCGCGGTCATCGCGCCAGCGCCTGCAGCGTGGTCAGCCGGTCCGCCTCGGCGAACGGCTTGTCGTGGCGCCAGCGCAGGATGCGCGGGAAGCGCACCGCGATGCCGGACTTGTGCCGGCTGCTCTTGTTCACCGCCTCGAAACCGAGTTCGAACACGTGGTACGGCGTCACCGCGCGTACCGGGCCGAAGCGTTCGGTGGTGTGCGCGCGGATCCAGCGGTCCAGCGCCAGGATCTCGCTGTCGTCCAGGCCCGAATACGCCTTGGCCACCGGCACCAGTTGCGCGCCGTCCCACAGTCCGAAGGTGTAGTCGGTGTACAGCGTGCTGCGGCGGCCGTGGCCGGCCTGCGCGTACAGCAGCACCGCGTCGATGGTCAGCGGTTCGATCTTCCACTTCCACCAGTCGCCGCGGCGGCGCCCGGATTGGTAGGGCGACGTGGCGCGCTTGAGCATCAGTCCTTCCACGCCGCGCTCGCGCGCATCCTCGCGCAGCGTCGCGGCCGCCTCCCACGACGCGGCCTGCACCAGCGGCGACAGCACGATGCGCGGATCGGCATGCGCGTCGAGCAAGGCCTGCAGTTGCGCGCGGCGCTGCGCCAGCGGCTGTTCGCGCAGGTCGATGCCGTCCAGCTCCAGCAGGTCGTAGGCGAGCACCCGCGCCGGCGTGTCGGCCAGCGTCTTGGCGCCGGGTTTGCGGCGCTGGATGCGGGTCTGCAGCGCGGTGAACGGCAGCGGCGCGGCGTCGCCGTCGCGCCAGCCCAACAGTTCGCCGTCGATCACCGCATCGCGCGGCAGCGTGGCCGCCGCGGTCTCGATCTCGGGGAAACGGCCGTCCAGGCGTTCTTCGCCGCGCGACCACAGCGCCGTCTCGCCGGCGCGGCGGATCAACTGCAGGCGGATGCCGTCCCACTTCCATTCCAGTTGCCAGTCGTCGATCGCGCCCAGCGTGGCCACCGCGTTTTCCAGCGGCGAGGCCAGGAAGAACGGGTAGGGCTGCTGGCGGTCGCTGGCCAGCACTTCGTGCGACAACAAATCTTCCAGCGCGGCCGGGGTTGGCGACCAGGCGCCGAGCATGCGCTGCGCGATGCGCGCAATGTCGATCCCCGACATCGCCGCCAGCGCCTGCTGCACCAGCCGCTGCGACACGCCCACGCGCAGTGCGCCGGTGAGCAGCTTGTTGAACAGCAGGCGTTCGTCGAACGCCAGGCTGCGCCAGCCGGCGAGTACCGCGGCGTGGCGCGCGGCCTCGTCCTGTGCGGCGACCGGCAACAGCCGTTGCTCGATCCAGTCGCGCAGCGGCGCCGGATCGGACGCCTCGGCCGGATCGTCGAGCAGCAAGGTGAGGGTTTCGGCGAGGTCGCCGACGTGGTCGTAGCTGTCGTCCACCAGCCAGCCGGGCAGGCCGCTTTCCTGCGCGATCCATTCGCGCAGTTCGCGCGTGTTGGCGATGCGCCGCAGCTTGCCGCCGCTCAGCAGCCAGATCGCCCAGGCCGCGTCGGCCGGCGGCGCCTGCTCGAAATACGTGACCAGCGCGGCGCGCTTGTCCAGCGTCGCGGTGCTCTGGTCCAGTTGCCGGTACAGCGCGGCGAAGCGCTTCATTCCTCGGCACCGTAGTCGGTGCGGAACGCCTCGGCGGCGACGCCGCGTTCGTTCAAGGCGCGGATGATCGCGTCGGTGTTGCCGTGGGTGGCGATGACCCGCTGCGCGCCGGTGTCTTCGATGGTGCGCAGCAGGTCCGGCCAATCGGCATGGTCGGAGACCACGAAGCCGCGGTCGTAATTGCGCCGGCGGCGGTTGCCGCGCAACCGCATCCAGCCCGACGCGAAGCCGAGCTGCGCATGGCGGAAGCGGCGCAGCCACGGACTGCCCGCGGCCGACGGCGGCGCCAGCACCAGTTGCCCGGCGTAGTCGGCGCGCTTGTCCATCTCGGCGACCGGGTGCGTGTCCAGCATCGCGATGCCTGCGTCGCGGTACACGGCTACACCGGCGGCGACCGCGCCATGCAGCAGCGCCGGTTGATCGTCCCACGGCTGCAGCTCGGCCAGCACCCGCTGCGCCTTGCCCAGCGCGTAGCAGAACAACACCGCGGCCTCGCCGCGCGCGGCGCATTCGTGGCGCCAGGCGACGATCTCGCGCGCCACCGCCGCGGTGTCCGGCCAGCGGTACACCGGCAGGCCGAAGGTGGCCTCGGTGATGAAGGTGTCGCAGCGCACCACTTCGAACGCCGCGCAGGTCGGGTCGGGCTGGCGCTTGTAGTCGCCCGAGGCCACCCACACCTCGCCGTCCACTTCGATGCGCACCTGCGCCGAGCCGAGCACGTGTCCGGCCGGATGCAGCGACACCTGCGCTGCGCCCAGCACGAAGCGCTCGCCGTAGTCGTAGGCGTGATAAGCCTGCTCGCCGAGGCGCCAGCGCAGGATCGGCAAGCCGGCGGCAGCACAGTGGTACCCGCCCATGCCGGCGCGGGCGTGGTCGCCGTGACCATGGGTGATGACCGCGCGCGGCACCGGCCGCCAAGGGTCGATATGGAAGTCGCCGGCGGGGCAGTACAGTCCTTCCGGGCGCAGTACCACCAGGTCCTGGGAAGCGGGTTTCGGCATGCCCGCCACTGTGTCCAAGGCACTGTGCAGGAGATGAGAATCCACGCTGAGCGGTTCACTACGCGGGTGCGGATCGGCTCCGATGCGCTACGCGCTTGTGCGTTCGTGCGCAGCCGCCTGACCGGTGCGCAGGGGCTGGCATTCGCTACGTCGCAGGCGGATGTGCGGATGTATGTAGTGCTTGCGCGTGCGTTGCAGTGAACGTATACGCCGTACCCTCACCCCAACCCCTCTCCCGGCGGCAGAGGGGCTACGCTGTACCCGAGTCCCGAGTCCCGAGTCCCGACCTCAATGCCGCGTCCCACGCTTGCCGCCGCCCTTGGCCTGGGTCGCTTCCACCGACAGGGTGAAGCTGCGTTCCTCGCCGTCCAGCATCGCACCGACGCCGACCAGCTGGCGCTTGATCTCCTCGCCACGGCCGTTGCGGATCGTCACCACCACCGTGTACTCCCACGCAGTGCCGTCGGCAGGATGCTGGATGGTGCCCTGCACGCGCAGCGGCACCGTCGCGCTCGGGGCCGACTGCTGCAGCACCGCCGAGTCGAAGCGCAGGTGGTGCTTGCAGGCCGGGCAGACGCTGGCGCTCTCCAGGATCGTGGCCTTGCAGTGCGGGCAGGTCCGGGTCGCCCCCGGGGTGCCGGGACGCGGTGTGCTCATGCGCCGGGGTCAGGCTCCGGCGTCGGCTTGCCGCCTTTGCGGCCCTTGTCGTCTTCCCAGCCGAAATCGGCCTGGCCGCGCATCCGCGCGCCGGCGGCCACGGTCAGCGAGCCGGCCTTGACGTCGCCGATCAGCGCGCCGGACGCCAGCAGTTCCACCTGCGAGGCCGATTCGATATTGCCTTCCAGCTCGCCAGCGATGATCACTTTGTTGGCGCGCACGCCGCCGCTGAGCTTGGCGCCGGTCTCGATGGTCAGGTCGCCCTGCACGTTGACGTCGCCCTTGAACTTGCCGGCGATGCGGATATGGCCGGTGCCTTCGATCTTGCCTTCGATGGTGATGTCGGCGGCGATCAGCGACTCCTTCGCCGCCGGCGGTGCGGCGCGTGCGGGGACGGGAGCGGCCGCGGCGACGCTGACCGCGGACTCGCCGATTGCCGGTTCGGTGACCGGCCGCGGTTCCGGCACTGCGCTGTTGCCGGGCGTGCCGGGCAGCGGCAGGCCGTCCTTGCGCGGGGTACCCTGATCTTTCCAGATGGACATGCGAAGACGTCTCCAGTCGGGGGAACGCCGACTATCGCCGCTCTACCGCTCAGGTTTTGTGACAACCATCGCTAAAGTGCGCTTCGTATGCGGCGATTGGGTCCACGGCCTGCAGCGCGATCGCATGGCCACGTTGCCGTCTCCGGCGGCCTGGGCGGCAGGCCGCAAGGCGCGGCGTGCCTTGCCATCGCGACGCGATAGGCCTCAGCCCGTTCCGTCCAGCGCCGGATCGAACGGCTGCACCTGGTTGCGGCCGTTGCGCTTGGCCCGGTACAGCGCCGCATCGGCCTTGCGCAGCAGGGTGGTGGCGACCACGCCGTCGCGCGAATAGCTTGCCAGTCCGATCGAGAGCGTCACCCCCGGCAGTGCCTTGCCGTCCAGCGTGGTGCGCATTTGCTGTGCGGCGCCGCGGATCTGCTCGGCGATCGCCAGCGCCGCCTCGGCGTCGGTTTCCGGCAGGATCACGGTGAATTCCTCGCCGCCGTAGCGGCAGGCGATGTCCTCGCCGCGCAGCCGCGACGCCAGCATCTGCCCGACCGCGGCGAGCAGGCTGTCGCCGCCGCCGTGGCCGTGCAGATCGTTGAAGTGCTTGAAGTGGTCCACGTCCAGCATCAGCAGCGACAACGGCACCGAGCGGCGTGCGCAGCGCGCCAGTTCGTGGTTCAGCGACTCCTCCAGATAGCGGCGGTTGAACAGCCCGGTGAGCGGGTCGCGGATCGACTGCAGGCGCAGCGATTCGCGCAGGCGCAGGTTGCTCAGCGCCAGCGACAGCTGCTCGGCCGCGGCCTCGGCGATGGCGATGCGCGGCAGCGGTCCGCGGCCGGGACCGGCCAGGAACACGAAGCCCAGCTGCGTGCCCTGCGCCGACAACGGAATGCAGGCGCTGCTGGCGCCGACCGCCTGCGGATCGTCGCGCAGATGCGCGCACGCCGCGTCGTGGCGCAGCGCGTGCACGAAATGGGTCTTGTCGCGGCGCAGCGCCCAGCACTCCTCCGGGGCCACGGCCGCTGCGCTGCGCACCGGCGGCTCGCCCCAGGCGACGATGGATTCGGCGCGATCCATGGAGGCGCGCAACAGTTACACGCTGCCGCCGGCGTCGGGCATCAATGCGGCGAGCATGCGCGCGGTCACCGCCAGCGCTTCCTTGGGGTCCACGCAGCTCTGCAGCAGGCCGGTGTAGCGGCTGAGCGCATTGAGGTCGGCGCTGGTGCGCTCCAGGTCGTGGATGCTGGCGGCCAGCTTGTCGTTGGCGACCGACGCGGCCTGCTCGGCGTGGCTGCGGTTGCGCAACTCGCGGAACAGCAGCGCATAGACCACGCCCACGCTGCCCAGGCCGAACGGGATGCCTGCCAGGGCCAGGGCCAGCAGCAGATCGGAACTGCGCTGGTTGGAGCGGTCGCGGCGCAGCAGCAGCTGTTGCTCCAGCTCGGTCATCTGCTGCACGTGATCGCCGATTGCGCTGGAGTCCTTGAACACGCGCGGCGCCATCGCGCGCTGCAGCGCGGCCAGGCCATCGCGCTGGTAGAGGTCGAGCATCTGCTGCAGTTGCGTCAGCCGTGCCTGCATGAGGCGCTGCAGGATGTCCAGGTTCGCGATCTGGACCGGGTTGTCGAAGATCAGTGCGCGCAGCTGCGCCAGCTGCCGCGGCACGCGTTCGGCGCTGTCGCGGTAGTTGCTGAGGTAGGCCTGGTTGCCGGTGAGTTCGTAGCTGCGCGCCGCGATCTCGGTTTGCAGCAGGGTCGATTGCACTTCGTCGATGCTGCGCAGCACCTGTTGGGTGTGGGCCACGCGTGCCGCATCGGAGATCGAACGCCGTGCGCCGGAGAACACGCCGAACCCGATCAAGATGAAGATTAGTGCAGAAAACAGAAGGGCCAGGCGGGTTCTGATCCGCACGCTGTGGAAAGTCGGCATGTACAGAGTGTAACCAGACAGCGGATCGCCGAGGCTGGGTACTGCAATCGACCGAGCCTGGATATTGGAAAAGAGTCTTGGGGCACGCCGCGGTGCCAGGTGGCCGCGGTGCCAAGTGCTTGCCACATCGCGCGGGATCCGGCGGGTGTGGGGCACGCCCGCCGCATCCCGCGCCGAGCGCGGGTGCGGAGGGCATTGCGTCAATGCTTTTCGCTGTCGCTGTTGTGCGGATCCTGGTTGGCCTTCTCGCGCGCCTTGTCGGCGAGCTTCTGCGCCGCGCTGGCGGTGGCCTCGCTGGCATCGGCCGCGGCTTCCTTGGCGGCGGCAGAGGCATCCTGCACGGCTTGGGAGTTGGCGGCGCGGTGCGCGGCGTCGCGGGCGTCGGCGGCGACGTCGCGACCGGTCTGCGCGGCCTGGTCGGCGGCTTCCTTGGCCGCTTCGCCGGTCTGCTCGGCGGCGACCTTGGCGTCGCGCTGCGCCTGTTGCGCTTCCGGGCCTTGGCAGGCGGCCAGCGTCAGGGCGCCCAGCAGTGCCACTGCCGCGATCGGGGTCTTGTTCATGTGCGTTCTCCGTTGCTGGTTGATGCGGCGCAGCCTAGGCGGGCGCGTATGCAGTTGGTGTCAATGCGGGCGATCGCCAGCGGCTCGCGTTCAGGAACGCCGCCAGCGCAGTCGGCGGTGGCGCAGCAGGTCCCATGTCCACAGGCCCAGCGCCAGCGCCGCGCTGAGCGCGACCGGGAGCGACTGCGCCATGCTGGGGGCCAGGAAGGCCAGCCAGAGCATGGCGCTGTTCGGGCGGTAGGGGCGCCCGCTTCGCCGCCATAGCCGTACCACCGACGACAGCAAGGCGATGGTGGCGATGACGCCGCCGGCCAGTTGCTGCCCGGGGATCTCGCTCACGCCCAGGCCGATGCCGGCCAGCAGCGGAACGAACGCCCAGCGTAGCCAGTGCGGCGCCGGCGAGCGATTGTCCGACTCCGCTTCGCCCTGCCAGCGCAGCAACGTGCCGGCGAGCAGCCACCCCATCCACAGCGCGACGATCGCCAGGGCGGCCAGGCCGCTGCGCGTCAGCGCCAAGGACATCGGCACCGGATCCGGCGACCAGGCGCTGGCGGCGCTCGCCAGCAGCACGACGATGGCCACCAGCAGCGCGGTGGCGGCGCATCGCAGCAGGCCGACCGAGAGCCGCGCCCGGGTCAGGTAGCCGGCCTCGCTGGCGCGCATCCAGAAGGCGATCTGCTGCCGGTCCACCGGCGCGGGCAGATCGTCGACACGGCCCTGGTCCAGGCGCATGAGCAAGCGGCGCAATGCGCTCGGCCGTCCCGGCATCAGACTCGCCCACAGCGCCTGCGGCAACGCGAACGGACGCGTCAGCTGGCGCATCAGCGCGGGCACCCGATATTCGTCGGCAGAGGTGGGATACACCCGCCGCGCCAGCGCCTCGGCGTTTTCCGGCTGCATTTCCCAGGCCAGGTGCAGGCGTTCCTGCAGCATCGGCAATGCCTGCGCTGCGGGGCCGGCGGCGATGTCGTCCAGGCCGAAGAAGCCGAGCAGGATCGCGACATTCTCGCGCTGGATGGGCGGCAGTCGCTGCTGCAATCGATGGCTCAACCGCCAGCTGATCTGCGCCTTGTCGCGCAGCGACCATAGCGCAGGCTGCCGCTGCAACCAGTGCTGCAGTGCCTGCGGTTCGGCATGCGTGGCCAGGGCGAGCAGGTCGTCGCACAGCGCATCGGGATCGAGCGCGGTTGGTATAGCCACGCCGAGCTGCGGTGCTGGCGTCAGCGAGTGTTGCTGCGTCGGGGCTGGGGCGTGACCCTCGGTGTCTGGGTGTGGCCGCTGGTCGTCGAGGACATCGCTGTGCGTGGTGGATACGGCTGCCGGAGTCGGCGGCGCGCCATCGCCATCGCTGGCGCCAGGACTGGCAGCAAAAGTCGCGGTCTGCGCCGCGGCGCGAGCATCCTCGTCTTCAACGTCTTCAACGTCTTCAACGTCCTCGTCGGCGTCGCGCGTGCGCGCCCAGGCCAGCGCCGCCTGGTAGGCCGCGTGCAGTTGCTGGAAACCGTCCGGGTCGGTATCCGGGCGATGCTGGCGCAGCCGCTTGGCGTAGCTGCGCTTGATCGCGGTTTCGTCGGCATCCGGCGGCAGTTGCAGCCACCGCAACGCCCAGTTCAAGCGTGCCGCTCCAGGGCGTCCAGCGCCTCGCCGAGGCGCTGGCGGTGCTCGTCGATCAGGCGCAGGTCCTGGGTGTCGAGCGCGCCGCGGAAGGCGACGATCCAGGCCTGGATCTGTTCGCGCAGGTCCAGGCACTCCTCGTACATGCGTTCGGCGCGCGCCAGCAGGCTCAGGTTGTCCTGCTGTTCGCGCGGATGGATCTTCAGCGCCTGCAACGCGGCCAGCCGTTCGCGGATCTGCCCGGGGTCGAGCAGGCCGGGGTTCTGCTCCAGGATCAGTTCATGCTTGCGGCCGCTGTGATGTTCGGTCACCTCCACCTGCAGCAGGCCGTTGTTGTCGTAGGTGAAGCGGGTGGTGACGCCTTTCTCGGCCTTGGGCAGGTGCCCGGGCAGCGCCATCCGCAGCTCGCCGAGCTTGATGTTCTTGGCCACCAGCGGGCTCTCGCCCTGGTAGACGTCGATGACCAGGTGTTCCTGCGCGTCGTGGATCGGGTAGAAGGTATCCTCGCGGCTGATCGGCACGGTGCTGTTGCGCTGGATGATCGGGTGGAACAGGCCGGTGCGCAGCTGGCCTTGCGCGTCGTGCGCGGCGACCTCGGTCCCCAACGTGTACGGGCACACGTCGGTGAGGATCACTTCCTCCAGCGCGGCGTCGCGCGCCTTCATCCCGGCGGCCACCGCCGCGCCCAGCGCCACCGCCTGGTCGGGATTGATGTGGCGCATCGGCAGGCGTCCGAACATGCGCGTGACCAGCCTGGCGACCAGCGGCATGCGCGTGGCGCCGCCGACCAGCACGATCTCGTCCAGTTGCGCCGGCTGCAGCCGCGCATCGCGCATCGCCCGCTCCAGCGGCGCGCGCATGCGCTGCAGCAGCGGCTCGGCCAGCTGGTTGAAGCGGTCCTCGTGCAGCGTCCAGTGCAGCGCCTGGCCGGCCACGCCGATCTCCACCGTCGCCTCCCTGGCGCTGGACAGCGCGCGCTTGGCCGCTTCCAGGCGCCGCCGCAGCTGGCCGTTTTCGTGCACGCTCAGCGCCTGCGGCGCGAGCGCGTGGTCGGCCAGGAACGCCTGCAGCAGCAGTTCCAGGAAATCCTCGCCGCCGAGGAAGTTGTCGCCGGCGCTGGCGTGGACCTCGATCACGCCTTCGAACATCTCCAGGATCGACACGTCGAAGGTGCCGCCGCCCAGATCCAGCACCAGGAAGCGGCCATGGCCCTGGCGTTCCTGCAGGCCATAGGCGAGGGCGGCCGCAGTGGGCTCGTTGATCAGCCGTTCGACGCGGATCCCGGCCAGTTCGCCGGCGGCGCGGGTGGCCTTGCGCTGCGCGTCGGAGAAATACGCCGGCACGCTGATCACCGCTTCGCGCACTGTTTCGCCGAGCGCGGCTTCGGCATCGGCCAGCAACGCCCGCAGCACCATTGCCGACAGTTCTTCCGGGCGGAAGCGATGCTCGCCGAGGACGGTCTCGCGGTCGCTGCCCATCCAGCGCTTGAACGCCGCCACGCTGCGCTGAGGGTGGCTGACCAGGCGTTCGCGCGCGGCTTGGCCGACCAGGATGCCGCTGTCGTCGGCGCTGACCACCGACGGGGTCAGCAGTTCGCCTAGCGCATTGGGAAACAGGCGGCTGCCGTGCTCGGAATAGGCGCCGATCAGGGAATGCGTGGTGCCGAGGTCGATACCGACAATCATTGCAGGGCAGGTCCGTTGCGAAAACGAAAGGGGCCAGTGTCAGTGGCGGCAGCGCCGACGGGCACGCCGCGGACAATCATAGCGTCGGCGGAAAACCGAGTGCAGCGCGAGGCCGCACGCGTCGCGCCTGCGTGGGGTGAATCGCAGGCAAAGAAAAAGCCGCTGGCGAACCAGCGGCTTCTTCAGACATGCCTGAAGCCAGAAGTGATTACTTCTTCTTGGCTTCTTCGGCAGCGTCCTTGGCCTTACCGGCGGTGTCGTCAGCAACCTTGGCGGTGTCGGCAGCCTTGTCGGCAGCGGCATCGGTCGGGGCAGCAGCGGTAGCGGCCGAAGCGTCGGCAGCGGTGTTGGCAGCGGTAGCGGCCGTATCGGCAGCAGCCTGGGCGGAATCGGCGGTGGGGGCACCGGCGGCCGAAGCCTGGTCGGCAGCAGCCTGCGCGTCGGTGGCAGCTTCGTTAGCCGAAGCAGCGGCGTCCTGCGCCTGCTCCTGCTTCGAGCACGCGGCCAGGGCCAGGCCCAGGGCCATTGCGATCAGCAGCTTGTTGATGCTCATGTGTGTCTATCCTCGTCGTTTAGTTAGGCAACGCGCTATTGCGCGCCCTCAACATGATGACAAGCCAAAGTCGGCTGTCAAGCGCACGCGCATTCATTTTTGTGTTTTAAGGGTTAATCCCAATCAAATCAATTCGATGGCGACCGCTGTCGCCTCGCCGCCACCGATGCACAGGGTGGCGATTCCGCGGCGTCCGCCGCGCGTGCGCAACGCGTTTAGCAATGTCACCACCAGCCGCGCGCCGGAGGCGCCGATCGGATGGCCGAGCGCGCAGGCGCCGCCGTTGACGTTGACCTTGGCCGGGTCCAGTCCCAGTTCCTTGATCGGCACCATCGGCACCACCGCGAACGCTTCGTTGATTTCGAACAGATCGACCTGGTCCAGGCTCCAGCCGACCTGCTCGAGCAGCTTCCTGATCGCGCCGACCGGAGCGGTGGTGAACCATTCCGGCGCCTGCGAGAACGTCGCGTGGCCGGCGATCCGCGCCAGCGGCACCACGCCGCGGCGGGCCGCGTCGTCGGCGCTGAGCAGCACCGTGGCGGCGGCGCCATCGGAAATGCTGGAGGAACTGGCGGCGGTGACCGTGCCGTCCTTCTTGAACGCCGGTTTCAGCGTGGGGATCTTGGCGATGTCGGACTTGCCCGGCTGCTCGTCGCTGGCGACCACCGCCTCGCCCTTGCGGGTGGCCACGCGCACCGCAACGATCTCCGCATCGAACGCGCCATCGCGCTGCGCGGCCTGCGCGCGCGTCACCGACTCGATCGCATAGGCGTCCTGGTCCTGGCGGCTGAAGCCGAATTTCTCCGCGGTGGCCTCGCCGAATACGCCCATGGCCTGGCCGTCGTCGGGGTTGGTCAGGCCGTCCCAGGCCATGTGATCGACGGCCTGGAAGTTGCCGTAGCGGTTGCCGGTGCGCGACTGCGGCAGCAGGTGCGGGGCGTTGCTCATCGATTCCATGCCGCCGGCGACGACGATGCTGGCCGAGCCGGCCTTGATCAGATCGTGGCCGAGCATGATCGCCTTCATGCCCGAGCCGCACACCTTGTTGATCGTGGTGGCGCCGGTGGCGTCGGGCACGCCGGCCGCGCGCGCGGCCTGGCGCGCCGGGGCCTGTCCGAGGTTGGCCGGCAGCACGCAGCCCATGATCACCTCCGACACGTCGGCGGCGGGGATGCCGGACTGCTCCAGCGCGGCGCGGATGGCCGCGGCGCCGAGGTCCGGCGTGGGCACGCCGTTGAACTGGCCCAGGAAGGCGCCGATGGCGGTGCGCTTGGCCGCGGCGATCACGATCTCGGTCATGGCAAACCCTTGCGAAAGATTCAGTCCCCGATTATCTGCCTCGGCGCCGCTGCTGCCAATCGCGGCGCGCGGGCGGGGAGGGTGGCGGGGACGGAATTCCGGTGTAGATTCATGGCGATTCAGGCCGCCGGTTTGCGGCTGCAACCCAATCGTTGCCGGCCGACACGGCCGCCGTGCCTATGTGGAGAGAGATGATGCGGAAGTTGATGGCCCGTTCGCTGCTGGCGACCGCACTGGCGGTGGCGTTGACCTCGTGCGGTGGCGGCGGTGGCGGTGGCGGGCTGACCCGTAGCGATCCGCCGCCGACCTCGCCGCCGCCCTCCTCGCCGCCACCGCCGCCGCCGCCGACCTCCCCGCCCACGTCGCCGCCGACCTCGCCACCGCCGCCGCAGCCCGCGTTCGACGCGCACCTGGCGCTGACCAATACGCTGGCCGCGCACACCGCCGGCTACGACGGCAGCGGCTATCGCATCGGCGTGGTCGACACCGGCGTGAACCGCAACCACCCGGCGCTGGCCGGCCGCGTGGTGTCCAGCCTGATCTATGTCGATCCGGCCAAGAACAACGTCAACGTCGACGATGTCGACGGCCACGGCACCACGGTCGCGCAGCTGGCCGCGGGCAAGGCGGTGGGCGCGTGGCCCGGCGGCATCGCGCCCGGCGCGCAGATCGTGTCGGCGCGCATCATCAGCGATACCTCGCCCGACGACGACGGCAGCGGCGAGGGCAACCAGGCCAGCGGCGCGCTGGGCCTGGCCTCTGTGCACCAGGATCTGATCAACGCCGGGGTCAAGGTGATGAACAATTCCTGGGGCGGCATCTACTGGACCGATCCGACCGCCACCAATGCGATCGCCGCCGAATACCGTCCGTTCGTGCTGAGCCATGGCGGGCTGGTGGTCTTCGCCGCCGGCAACGAAGCCAAGGCCGATCCGTCGGACATCGCCGCGCTGCCCAGCCAGCCCGGCCCCGGCGGCAGCCATCCGGCGGCGGACCTGGAACGCGGCTGGCTGGTGGTGGCCGCGGTGGATGCGAGCACCGGCAGCACGCTGGAGTCGTATTCCAACGCCTGCGGCGTGGCCATGCGCTACTGCCTGGTGGCGCCGGGCACGGCAGTGTTCGTCGATCCCAAGGCGACCACTGCCACCGCCAACCCGGGCTACTACTACGGCAGCGGCACCTCGTACGCTGCGCCGCTGGTCTCCGGCGCCGCGGCGCTGGTGTGGCAGGCGTTTCCCTACTTCAGCAACGACCTGCTGCGGCAGACCCTGCTCGGCACCGCCACCGACCTGGGCACGCCCGGGGTGGATGCCACCTTCGGCTATGGCCTGCTCAACGTCGGCAAGGCGGTGCTGGGGCCGGCCCGGTTCGACTGGGGCGACGTCAGCGTGTCCTTCAGCGGCAGTTCCACGTGGGCCAACGACATCGCCGGCAGCGGCGGCCTGATCAAGCAGGGCAGCGGCACCTTGACCCTGAGCGGCACCCAGAACAGCTACAGCGGCGATACCCGGGTGCAGGCCGGCACGCTCAGCGCGGCCAGCCTGGGCTCCAACGTGGCGATCAGCAATGGCGCCACCTTCATCGGCACCGGGCCGCTGCGCGGCAACGTCAGCAATGCCGGCACTTTCCAGGTCGGCACCGCGGCGCTGAGCCTGAGCGGCAACTACGTGCAGGCCAGCAACGGCCGGCTGGCGCTGCTGGTCGGCGACAAGCTCTCGGTGACCGGCACCGCGACGCTGCAGGGCGGCGCGCTGTACGTGCTCGGCAAGCGCGACTACGTGGTCAACAACACCGCCTACAAGGTGCTCGAAACCAGCGGCGGACTGAGCGGCACGTTCGCCTCGGTGACCACGCCGTCGAACGTGTTCCTGACCTCGTCGCTGTCCTACGACAGCACCAGCGCGTCGATCACCGTGCAGGCGCTCAGCGTCACCGCCGCGGCGGCGAATTTCGGCAGCGTCACTGCCGCCACGCTGGCCTCGGCCACGCGGGTGGACGCGGCGTTCGCACAGCTTGATTCGCAGCTGAGCCGGGATCCGGCGACGGTGGATGCGTCGCTGCTGAAGGCGGCCGGCGCGGTGCAGCAATCGCCGAGCGCGGCCGCCGCGGCGGCGACGCTGCGCAGCCTGTCCGGCGAGGCGCATGCGGCGGCCACCGCGATGACCTTCGACAGCATCGACTTGCAGCGGCGCGCGCTGTCCGGCCGCCTCGACAGCCTGGTCGCGCAACCGCGCGCGATCGGCGCGTGGAGCCAGCGCCTGGGCGATACCGGGCAGGGCAGCTTCGCCGGCAGCCAGTTCCAGCTCGACGGCTGGATGATGGGCCAGGATCTGTGCCTGGGCGAGCATGGCGTGGCCGGCTTCGCCTTCGGCGAGAGCCGCGCCGACGGTGGCGGCGACGGCGGCCTGGACCACAGCCGCGATCGCCAGGTGCAGGGCCAGGCCTATCTCGGCGCGGTCGCCGGCCATGCCTATGCGCTGGCGCAGCTGGGCACCGGGCAGTACCGGCGCCAGGTCGACCGCAGCTTGCTGCTCGGCGATAGCCTCGCCGATGCGTCCAGCCGCTACGCCGGACGCTTCCTGTCCAGCAGCGTCGAAGTCGGCTACCGCTTCGGGCGCGGCAAGGCGTCGCTGACCCCGTACGCCGGCGCCGACTACAGCCGCATCGACAGCGACGGCTTCCGCGAGCAGGGCGGCGACGGCTTCGGATTGATGGCCGCTGCGGCGTCTTCTTCGCGCAGCCAGGCCCTGGCCGGCCTGCGTGCCGGTTACGGCGGGCGCGGCTGGTCGCTGCAGGGCTATGCCGAATGGCAGCAGACCCTGGCCGCGCAAGGGCTGCAACGCCAGGCCAGCTTCGTCGGCGTGGACGCCTGGGCGCCGCTGGTGGATCTGCAGCCGGCGCGGTCGGGCGGGTTGTTCGGCGCCAGCCTGGACCGGCGCTGGGGCAGCAGTGCGCTGGGCGTCGGCTACGACCGGCGCTTCGGCCCGCGTGGCGACGATCATGCGCTGTCGCTGCGGTATCGGTTGGGGTTCTGATGCGGTGCGGGTGTGCTGCGGCCCGCGCTTTGTTTGCAGGGGAGGCTGCGGCCTCGATGCGCTGAGGCGGCGTTGGGTTTCTCTCTTCGTTTGTCGCGGCTGAAGCCGCTCCTACAGGGACACTCGGGTCCGGTGATGCCGTGCCGGCTTATTGTGGTAGGGACTTCGGCCACGATGCGTTTGGATTGCGGCAGGATCTGGACTTCGTTCGTCGCGGCTGAAGCCGCTCCTACAGAGGGCATTCGGTATGCCGATGGCATGCCGGCTCTTGTGGGAGGGACTTCAGTCCCGACGCGCTGCGCGTCGGGAGGTTCTGCTGTTCGCTCGCCTACTCGCCGCGCAGATGCCCCATCGAGCGCGGGGCGGTGCGGCCCAGCGGCAGCTTGAGCTTGCCGATGGCGTGCATGCGCGCTTCGGCGATGCGGTCGGCGGCCTGCTGCGGCGGGATGTTGTCGCGCTCGGACAGGTCGAAGATCTTGCCCAGGTTGTGGTACAGGCTGCGGATCAGGCGCATCGCGCGCTCGCGGTTGTAGCCGTCGATCTCCAGCGACACGTTCATCACCCCGCCGGCGTTGACCGCGTAGTCCGGGGCGTAGAGGATGCCGCGGCGGTGCAATTCTTCGCCCACTGCGGCGTTGGCCAATTGGTTGTTGGCGGTGCCGCAGATGATCTTCGCCTTCAGCCGCGGCAGCGTGGCTTCGTCGATCGCGCTTTCCAGCGCGCACGGCGCCAGCACGTCGGCGGCCACGTCGTAGATCTCGTCAGGCTTGACCGCCTCGGCGCCGTATTCGGCGACCGCGCGATCCACCAGCGCTTGGTCCAGATCGGTGACGTACAGCTTGGCGCCGCGCTCCTTCAGCAGTTTCGCCAGCTCCATGCCGATGTGGCCCAGGCCCTGCACGGCGATGCTGGCCTTGCCGATTTCCTCGTGGCCGAGCTTGCGCTGCAGCGACGCCATCAGCGCCTGTAGCGCGCCATAGGCGGTGAACGGGGCCGGGTCGCCGGAGCCGCCGTGCACCTGGTGCACGCCGGTGACGTATTCGGTCTCCAGGTAGATCTGTTCCATGTCGTTAACGTCGGTGCCGACGTCCTCGGCGGTGATGTAGCGCCCGCCCAGCGAATCCACGTAGCGGCCGAAGGCGCGGAACAGCGCCTCGGACTTGTCGGCCTTGGGGTCGCCGATGATCACCGCCTTGCCGCCGCCGATGTTCAGCCCGGCCAGCGCGTTCTTGTAGGTCATCGTGCGGCTGAGCCGCAGCGCGTCGTGCAGCGCGGCCTCGGTGTTGGGATAGGGGCGCATGCGCACGCCGCCCAGCGCGGGGCCGAGCACGGTGTTGTGGATGGCGATGATCGCCTGCAGGCCCACGTCGCGGTTGTTGCAGAAGACGACGTGTTCGTGGCCGGTGGTGGCTAGCGTTTCGAAAAGCATGGGGGCTCCGCTGGCGTTGCAGGTGTGGGACACCTTAGTTCCAGGAACTTCCTAGTGAGGGTGCGCAAAACGAAAAACGCGACGGGTTCCGGAACGGGTCCTGATCGTCGCGATAGGCGCATTTTAAAGCAATTGTCGGCGTGTCGCGCAGCCGCCTTGGGCTTGGCGCCGCGCCATGCGCCACGGGCATCTCGGTACCTTTTGCGACGTGGGAAGGGGCGCCAAGGTCGTGGCGCCGCCGCCGCACGGCCGGCGCGGTGCGGCGTCAGCGGGTGGCGCTGGCGTCGGCGAAGAAGGCCGCGGCCGCTTGCGGCCCGAGCAGGCGTTCGCGCAGCGCCTGCGCGTGCTGCGCCGAACCGGCGCCGCGCGCGGACGCCGCGGCGGCGGCCCGCAGATAGGCGGCGTAGCGATCGAACCAGGCAAGCACCTGCTGCGCCTGTGCGGCGGGCATGGCGATGGCGAGGTCGTCATCCAGGCGCCGGCGCTGGGTCGCCAGCGCCGGTGCGTCCAGCGCAGTCAGGTAGCGATCCAGATAGCGCCGCAAGGCCGGGTCCGGCAGCAGCTGGCCGTGGCCGTCGAAGTGGGGTGCGTCGCCGATCCGGGCGGCAGTGGGCGCGGCCGGCGCGCTGGCGGTGATGGGCGCGGCGGTGCTACGCGCCGCGACCGCAGCCGCGGTGTGGCCGATGGCGTCGCCGAGTCCGCGGGCCGAGGCCGCGTCGGTGGGCCGTTCGCGCCAAGCGGCCACGCTGGCGATCGCCACCCCCACCACGGTGATCGCGATCGCATAGGTTCCCGGCGGCGCGCGCCACGGCATCGCTAGCGGCCCAGGCGCAGCCGGCGTGCGCTCCGCGCGAGCGGCGCGGTCCCGGCGCTCGCGCGCATGGCAGGCGCACCCGGCAACGCCGGGAAGCACGCATGCGATCGCGGATGCCTGGACATGCGTGTTCTCGAGAACCGGCCGGGTGCGGCGATACGCACACTATCGCAAAGCGGGAGGAGGCGGTCACGTCGCCACGCAACATGTCGGCGGCGGCCGCGGCCGCCGCCAGGCCAGGCGCTAGCGGTGGCGCCAATAGCCGTCATGGAAGCGATAGCCCGGGCCGCGATGTTCCCAGCGGGGGCCGACGTAGACATAGCCCGGGCGTTCGCGCACGTAGCGCCCGCCGACCCAGACATGGCGGTGCCCGTTCCAATGCCAGTAGCCCGGCGCCCAGACGTAGCCCGGCCGCACCACCACGCGTTCGAAGCGCGGCGGCGGCGGTGCGCTGCGCACCGACAGTTCCAGCACCGGGCGCGCCTGCGCGGGCGCGGCCAGCAGGCCGCCGGCCAGCGCGCTGCCGAGCAGCGAGGCCAGCAACAAAGGACGAATGGACATGCGGTTCTCCAGGGACATCGGCGGGGTGCCGACGCCAACGCAAACGCGGCAGGCGCCGCCGCTGTTGACGCGCCGCGCCGTCGCATTCATCTAGCGGATAGCTGGTGCCCGTGGCGCGGCGTTGCCGCCTGGTGGCCGGCGGCGCGATCGCCGCCGCATGTTGCAGCGCAACCTGCCCGTGCTGCGCGGGCCGCCTAGAATCGCGGCATTCTCTTGCCGATGTCGTCCCGATGAGCATTCCCGCGTCCCGCGCGCCGCTGCCGCAAGCCGACACCAGCCCGCTGCGCTTCGTCACCGCGGCCAGCCTGTTCGACGGCCACGACGCGGCGATCAACATCATGCGCCGGCTGATCCAGGCGCAGGGCGCGGAGGTGATCCATCTCGGCCACAACCGCAGCGTCGAGGACGTGGTGCGCGCGGCGCTGCAGGAGGACGCCGATGCGATCGCGCTGTCGTCCTACCAGGGCGGCCACGTCGAGTACTTCAAGTACATGGTGGACATGCTGCGCGAACGCGGCGCCGGCCATGTGCGGGTGTTCGGCGGCGGTGGCGGCACCATCACCCCGGAGGAGATCGCCGAGCTGCAGGCCTATGGGGTGGAGCGCATCTACCACCCCAACGACGGCATGAAGATGGGCCTGGTGGAGATGATCGAGGATGTGGTGGCGCGCGCTTCGCGCGGGCGCGACTCGGGACTGGGGACTCGGGACCCGGAACAAGCCGGCGCGCTGTTGCCGCACATCGACGACGAGATCGGCATCGGCAGGGTGTTGTCGGCGCTCGAGGATGGCGCGTTCTCCGAGTCCGAGCTGGCCCTGCTGCGCAAACAGTGGCAGTCGGGCCAGGCAGGCACCTCCGAGTCCCGAGTCCCCAGTCCCGAGTCCCGCACACGGCGCGCAGCGCCGGTGCTCGGCCTGACCGGCACCGGCGGCGCCGGCAAGTCCTCGGTCACCGACGAACTGCTCAACCGCTTCCTGGCCGGCTTCCCGCAGATGCGCATCGCCGTGGTATCGGTGGACCCGAGCCGGCGCCGCACCGGCGGCGCGCTGCTCGGCGACCGCATCCGCATGAACGCCTTGCGCAGCCCGCGCGTCTACATGCGCTCGATGGCCACGCGGCGCCAGCATGCGGCCACCAACCGGGTGCTCAAGGACTGCATCGCGTTCCTGAAAGGCATCGGCTACGACCTGGTGATCGTGGAGACCGCCGGCATCGGCCAGAGCGATTCGGAGATCGTGGATCTGGTGGATTTTCCGGTGTACGTGATGACCAGCGATTACGGCGCGCCGAGCCAGCTGGAAAAGATCGACATGCTCGACTTCGCCGAGCTGGTGGTGCTGAACAAGTACGACCGGCGCGGCGCCGAGGACGCGCTGCGCGATGTGCGCAAGCAATGGCGGCGCAACCGCGCCGCGTTCCAGCTGGAGGACGCGGCGGTGCCGGTGTATCCGACCATCGCCAGCCAGTTCAACGACCCGGGCATCAGCTGGATGTTCGTCAATCTGTGCCGCTTGCTGCGCGCGAAGCTGGGTCTCGGGCCGGCGGTGACCGACGCCGGAACGGCTGGCGGCGCCGGCCGCATCGCGCCGGCCCTGCAGTGCGACTTCCTGCGGCAGCTGGACACCACGCTGAAGGAGCCGCGCGCCACGGTGCTGATTCCCGGCGCGCGTGTGCGCTACCTGGCCGAGATCGCCGAGCAGGGCCGCGCGCTCAACGCCGGCATCGAACGCCAGGCCGAGGCCGCGGATCGCGCGCAATCGTTCTGGCAGTCGCTGCATGAACTGCAGGACCCGCAGTTGCCGAAGCAGCTGGAGCTTTACGCAGTCGAGGAACTGGAGCCACCGGCTCGCAGCGCTGATGCGCCTGCCATGGCCGGCGCCGCTGTCGATGCGACCTTGCTGCTGTTGCGCCAGCGCTATAACGACGCGTTGCAGACGCTGTCCAGCGCGTCGCTGAAGCTGCTGCGCGAGTGGCCGCAGCGGCTGAAGTCGATCACCGACGAGGTCACCGAGTACGCAGTGCGCGGCAAGGCGATCCGCGTGGAGAACTACCGCCAGTCGCTGAGCCACCAGCCGATCCCGAAGATCGCCGCGCCGCGCTACAAGAGTTGGGGCGAACTGCTGCGCTTCCTCGGCAAGGAGAACCTGCCCGGCAGCTATCCCTATACCGGCGGCGTGTATCCGTACCGCCGCGCCGGCGAGGACCCGATCCGCATGTTCGCCGGCGAAGGCACGCCGGAGCGCACCAACCGCCGCTTCCACTACCTGAGCGTGGGCCAGCCGGCCGCGCGCCTGTCCACCGCCTTCGACAGCGTCACCCTGTACGGCGAGGACCCGGCGCCGCGCCCGGACATCTACGGCAAGATCGGCAATTCCGGGGTCAATATTCCCACCCTGGACGACATGAAGAAGCTGTACTCCGGCTTCGACCTGTGCGCGCCGACCACCAGCGTGTCGATGACCATCAACGGCCCGGCGCCGATGATCCTGGCGATGTTCATGAACACCGCCATCGACCAGCAGGTGGAGAAATACCTCAAGGCCGATGCGCAGCGCTGGGCGCAGGCCGAGCAGACCCTGGATGCCTTGTTCGAGGGCCGGCAGCGGCCGCGCTATCACGGCGCGCTGCCGCCGAGCAACGACGGCCTGGGCCTGGCCTTGCTCGGGGTCAGCGGCGATCAATTGGTCGACGCGCAGACCTATGCGCAGATCAAGGCGCAGACCCTGTCCAGCGTGCGCGGCACGGTGCAGGCCGACATCCTCAAGGAGGACCAGGCGCAGAACACCTGCATCTTCAGCACCGAGTTCGCGCTGCGCATGATGGGCGACATCCAGCAGTATTTCGTCGAGCACAAGGTGCGCAACTTCTATTCGGTGTCGATCTCCGGTTACCACATCGCCGAGGCCGGCGCCAACCCGATCAGCCAGCTGGCCTTCACCCTGAGCAACGGCTTCACCATCGTCGAGTACTACCTGGCGCGCGGCATGCGCATCGACGATTTCGCGCCCAACCTGAGCTTCTTCTTCAGCAACGGCATGGATCCGGAGTACACCGCGATCGGCCGCGTGGCGCGGCGCATCTGGGCGCGGGCGATGCGCGAGCGTTACGGCGGCAACGAACGCAGCCAGATGATGAAGTACCACATCCAGACCTCCGGCCGCTCGCTGCATGCGCAGGAGATCCAGTTCAACGACATCCGCACCACGCTGCAGGCGCTGTACGCGCTGTTCGACAACTGCAACAGCCTGCACACCAACGCCTACGACGAGGCGATCACCACCCCTACCGAGGACCTGATTAGCGCTGTGTCTCAGCTGGTGATGCTGCCTTGGTTTAGAAATGCAGGTTCTTCAGTGAGATACGGCGATGACGCTCAATCGGATCCAGTTCCAAAAGGGGCTTTCGATTCCGGCTTTTCTGAGCCGCTACGGCTCCGAGGCGCAATGTGTCGAGGCCTTGGTTCAGGCCAGGTGGCCCAATGGCTTCGTGTGTCCGCAGTGCGGACACACGCATGCCAGTGGCTTTGAGCGGGGACGCCAGCACCTGTGGCAGTGCGCGCGCTGCCGGGTACAGACCAGCTTGACCGCCGGCACGCCCATGGCAGACACCAAGCTTCCCTTGCGGGTGTGGTGGCTGGCCATCTATCTGGTGAGCCAAGCCAAGAACGGAATTGCTGCGCTGGAACTGGCTCGGCAACTGGGCGTGTGCTATCGCACTGCATGGCGGATCAAGCACAAAGTGATGTCGGCGATGGCCGATCGTGAGCAGTCACGCCGGCTCGACGGAGAGGTCCAGATCGATGATGCCTATCTGGGCGGCGAACGCGCCGGTGGTCCAGGCCAACCGCAGTGGCGCAATAAAGTGCCGTTTATTGCAGCGGTTTCCCTGCATCAAGGGCGCCCGCGCTATCTCCGCCTGGATGTGGTCTCCAGCTTCCGAAGAAGCGTCGTGCACACGTGGGCTCAGCAGGCACTGGCACCGGGCACCCATGTCGTCAGTGATGGGCTGACAGCGTTCACCGGTGTGGGCTGGGCAGGCCTGACCCACGATGCCATCGTGACCGGAAGCGGCCGCAAAGGCGTCCAGCAGCCTCGTCTGCGTTGGGTCAATACGATCCTGGGCAATCTCAAAACGGCGCTTAGCGGCACCCACCATGCGGTGGACTTCCCCAAATACGGCGCGCGCTACCTGCATGCGCATGCCTACCGCTTCAATCGCCGCTTCAACCTGGCCGCCATGGTGCCGCGCCTGGCCAGTGCCCTGGCCGGCGCGGGAAGGCTCACAGAGCAGCAACTGCGTACGACAGCTGAGACACAGCGCTAATCAGGTACCGAGGAAAGCGTGCGCCGCGCGGTGGCGATCCAGATGATCATCAACAAGGAGCTGGGGCTGAACTTCTGCGAGAACCCGTGGCAGGGCAGCTTCATCGTCGAGCAGCTCACCGATCTGGTGGAGGAGGCGGTGTACAAGGAGTTCGAGGCGATCAGCGAGCGCGGCGGCGTGCTCGGCGCGATGGACACCATGTACCAGCGCGGCAAGATCCAGGAAGAGAGCCTGTACTACGAGCACAAGAAGCACGACGGCAGCCTGCCGCTGGTCGGGGTCAACACCTTCCTGCCCAAGCAGCACGCCGGCGAGACCGCGACCCAGATCGAGCTGATCCGCTCCACCGAGGAAGAGAAGGGCCAGCAGATCGCCAACGTGCACGACTGGCAGCAGCGCCGTAACGGCATTGTGCCGGCCCAGCCGGAACAGGCCGACGCGTCGGGCCTGCCGGCTCCTGGCGATGCAGTGGGCCTGGGCTATCTGCAGCGTGCCGCGCGCGAGCGCCGCAATGTCTTCGCCGCGCTGATGCAGGCGGTGAAGACCCACAGCCTGGGACAGATCAGCCACGCCCTGTACGAGGTGGGCGGCGAATACCGGCGCAACATGTAGCCGCCGCCGGAGTGTCCAAGGGCGCTGCCGCGCGCGTGCTGACGGTGCATGCGGCCCATGCCGTGTCGGTCCATGCCGCTGCCCGGCGCGCCGAACGTCCACGGCAGCGGCGCTGCGCAGTCGCGGCAGGTACGCGTGCAGGCCGGCGCCGCCGTTCAAGCAGCAACCCGTGCGTCATGCTTGAATGGCGTGGCGCGCCTGGCCGTGGATGCGCTTCCGGCCGGGTGGGGGACCTGGTGATCTTGTGGATGATGATCGTGCCGTCGATGTGGATTGCAGGCGTTGCCATCGTAGTGCTGCTGGGCGTCGCTGGCTGGCTGTGGCGGCGTGGACGCCGGCGCGGACCGGCGGCGCCGATCGGCGTCGTGCGCAGGGATACGGCGGCTGCCGGCGACGCCATCGCCACCGAAGCCGCCGGCGCAGGCACGGCGTGCGCGGCGACCGATACCGACCACGCCGCCGTCGTGCCTGCCGCCGCACTCGCGCCCGAGCAGGAAGCCGCGCTGCTGCTGCGCCTGTACGCGCTGGCGTTCGCCGACGCGCCTGCTTCCGAACCGAGCGCGGCATCGCGCGCCGCGCAGGCCGAGATCGCCGCTACGGTGGTGGCGGTGCTGGCGCGCATCGACGCGCATCCGCGCTATACGCCGCGCCGCCCGCAGCTGTTGCCGCAGCTCACCCGCGCGATCAACGACCCCGATGCCGGCGCGCAGGCCATCGCCGCGATTCTCGGCCAGGATCCGGCCTTGGCCGGCAACCTGCTGCGCATCGCCAACAGCAGCGCCTACCGCCGCCAGGCCGAACCGGTCGAGAACCTGGAGCGGGCGGTGGCCTTGCTCGGCACCGAGGGCCTGCGCCAGATCGTGCTGGCGGCGCTGCTGCAACCGGTCATCGCCGACGACGGCAGCGTGTTCGGCCGCTGCGCCGCGCTGCTGTGGGAGCACACCTTGCTGTCGGCCAAGGCCACGGCACGCGATGCCGAGGATGCGGCGCGCGAGGATGCCTCGGCGGCGCAGCTGCTGGCGCTGTTGTACGGATTGGGCGCGGTCGCGGTGCTGCAGGTGCTGCGCGATGCGTATGCCAGGCATGCCGGAGTACCTCCGGATCCGGACCTGGTCGCCGGCATGCTCGCCACGTGGTCGGCGCCGTGCGCGAAGGCCATCTCGGCCGATTGGGGGCTTTCCTCGCTGATGCAGCGGGCGCTCGAGGAGCGGGGCGATGCGGCGGCGCTGCAGCCTGGCGATGCACTGGCGCGCGCGCTGCGCCGCCAGCGCGCGCTGGCGGCTGGCGACATGGTGGCGCTGTACGAGCGCCAGCGCGAAGCCGAGGCGCGATGAAACAGCACGGCAAGCGATGCAGGCGCAGGGCGGCGTACGCCAACCAGACAGCCAGCAATGAGTCGCACCGATGCAAAGCGCGCTCCGGGTGCCGATCATGGCGGGCGGGTTGGGCCTGATGACCTTGCACATCCACAAGAGAAACAAGCTCTACGACGGCGGGTGGATGCAGAAGAACAGAGGATGCAGGTGCTGCAGATGAGCGGTTGCGCCAGCGTGGTTCGGCGCAACGGAGCGACTGCGCAAAGCGTGGCAGCGCCAACCGCGTTGCGCAGCAAGGTCAAGCTGCCGCTCAGCGCAGCGGCACGTCCGCAACCTTGTCCTGATAGTCCCGCTTTGGGTCGATGCCGAACAGCACCTTGATCCCGGCGACCAGATTGGAGCCGTTGAGCCAGATCTGCGCGTGGTCCGGATCCAGGCGCAGCAGCGCCAGCTTGGGATCGTCCTTGCCTTGCTCGTACCAGGCGTCGATGAAGCCATTCCACAGGCGTTCGATCACCGCCTGGTCGTTGTCCACGCTGAGCGTGCCGCTGATGCTGGCGAACAGGTCGTGATCCTTGGCGCTGAACGCGGCGATCACCCGCTGGCTCTGGGCCAGCTTCTGCACCAGGGCGTTGTCCTTGGAGGTGAAGAACCAGATCGGGCCGCCACGCTCGCCTTCGAATTGCGCGGTCATCGGCCGCGCATGGCCGTCTTCGACGCCGTCCAGGCCGAGCATGACCGTGCGGTCGGACTTGAGCGCCTTCCAGAATTTTTCTTCCAGTTCCTGCGGGCTGGCCATGCGGATCTCCGATCGGGCGTGAATGTCTGTCGCCACTGTGCCGCGACACGCGCGCGCGCGCCGTGACGGACACGTTGACGAAGCGTGTAGGGCACGGTGGATGGTGCCGCCCGATGGCGGCGGCGAGCATGCGCGCGGTTGCTCGCCGCGGTAGATCAAGCGTGGCCGTGTGGCGGTTATGGGATCGGGATCGAATACCTGTCACGCCCGCCAATGCCAACTACAGGCCTGGTGCGCGCGGTCTGCGTGCGCCTTCCATTTCAACGCTGGTGCCGTTGAGTGGCGCAGGCAAGCCGCCAGTGCCCGCCACGTTGCACATCCGGCGCCTGCAGCGCTGCCTGGCAGCGCCGACGATACGCTCGACGACCCGCGCAGATCGCGCGCTGCGGCGCTATGGCGAGTGGGTGATCGTGGTGCATCGACACTGCCTCGCGCAGCCGCCATGTACATGCGCTGCCGCGCATCGACAGGCCGGCATATCGGCGGCCGTCGGCTTGTAAAACCGCACGCATTGGCGGGAGCCGGCGCGGGACCGGTTCCGCCGGCGCTGCTCAGTTGCCGCTGTCGGGCGTCTTCGCTTCGGCGTCCGCTGCGGCCTTGGCCGCCTCGCGCGCTTCGCGCTTGCGCGCGTCCTTCTCGTCCTGCTGTTTCTTCTTGGCGATTTCGCGCTGACGTTTTTCGAAGGAATAGTTGGGCTTTGCCAAGTGGATGCCTGCCGTATGTGAGAAGGGGCCCCCAGTGTAACCCCTGCGTGCCGGGGCGGTGGCGGGCCTTACGGGCAGGCCACGCGCGCGGCGTGGCCTGCCCGGGTCCGGGAGTACGGTCCTCCCGGGCTTGGGCTTACGGACTCAGGTAGGGCTGGATGGTGGAATACACGTCGGAAAAGCGCGAGTAGTAGTCCGGGGCGCTGGGCGCGCTGCAGTACGAGGTGCCGCCGTACAGGCCGCCGCGCAGCTGGTAGGCGCCCCTGCTATTGACGGTGAACAGGCCCGAACCGGAGGAGCCGGGTTCGGTGATGCCAGTGTTCCAGACCACCTGGTACAGCGGCGACTTGCCGTCGACCGAGGACGACAGCGCGGTGACGCTGCCCAGCGAGTATTTCTTCACGTCGCGGGCGGGGTGGTGGATGCCCTCGATCGCGGTACCGGTGGCACCGATCGGCGAACTGCTCCAGCCGGAATAGAAGGCGCCGCTGGGCGGGGCGGTCTTCAGCTCCAGCAGCGCGGTGTCGCGGGTGGTGTTGGCATAGCGCAGGTAGGCGCCGCCGTTGAGCGTGGTGGCGGCCGCGCTGACTGTGGAGCCGTTGCAGGTGGCGGCGTCGTAGAACCAGTAGGTCTGCAGGGTGTTGGCCAAGGCCTGGGTGCTGATGCAGTGCGCGGCAGTCCAAAACAGGTACTTCTTCGGTGAGTTGCTGTTGTTGAGCAAGGTGCCGGTGCACATGTAGGTGCTTCTGCTGGTGCTGAACACCATCCGCGCCACCGACTTGGCGGCCGAGGTGAAGCCGCTGCTGGGGTTGGCGCGGCAGACGATGTCGTGCTCGCACGAATCGCTCTCGCCGATCATCGGCCGCATCATTTGCTCGCTGGCGGCGGGATTGATGTCCATGTGCGACAGTTGCGGGATCTTCAGCGCGAAGTCCTGCGGGTACTGGCCGGCAGGCAGTTCGATCTCCACCACCAGGCGCGCGCCGGACACCGCCGCGGACCAGCCCGGCGCCCTGCCGGCGAAGTCGGCGCCGCTCTGTTCGAACACGCGGCCGTCGTCGCCGGCGAAGCGCAGCGTGGCCTTGCCCGGATCGCCCGGCTGGGCGCCGCTGCCGCTGAGCTGCAATGCCGCGCGCAGCGCTGCCGCGCCGGTGGAGACGATCTCGAAGCTGGTGACCTGGGCGCCGTTGGGCAGGCTGTGCCAACTGAGCCGGCGCAGGTTGATCGCCGGCTTGGCGATGATGCGTGAGAAGCCGATCTGCAGCGGCTGGCCGTGCTTGACCTGCTGCCCGCGCAACTGCTTCATCGTCGTGGCCTGGGCGCTATCGGGCGCGCCCAGTTCGATCAGCCGCGGCGCATGCGCGCTGCCGGTGGCGAGGCTGCGCAGTTCGGCGCCGCCGAGTGCGGCGGCATTGGGGCTGGCTTCGACGGGAACGGAGTCCATCTGCGCCGCGGGGGGATTGGCGGCCATGGCGATGGGGGAAAGGCCGGAGATGCCGGCGAACAAGGCCAGATACAGCGCGTTCTTGCAATGCATGGATATTCCTTTTGCTAGAAGACGACTGGACCATCCGGCAGGGGACCGGATGCGGTTGCACTCACTTCCACGGTGCATGCCGAGGGTACGATTGCCGGCACAGCGATTGCGTGCGTTGTGTCACACTGGAGTGGCCGATTTTGTAAACATGCGCGGCGTTGCGCTGCGCCGTCCCCCGCATCTTGCGGGCCGGCCTTTCAGGCCTGCGAGGCTGCGCCGACGCCTGCTGGAGGTGCACGACGTTGCGTACGCCGGCGCAGAGACCGTGTTGCGATGCAACGTGCGTCCTGCCTAATTGTCATATAAATATGAACATAAGTTGAAACGTCCTCGCGTGCTTTCGCTGTAGTCGTCGCCAACGCCGGCATGAACGTCGCTGTCCATCGCGCGCAGTTTCAAGGCCGCTGTCGGTGTCGATACGAGGGTCAATTTCGTCAGTACCGGAGAGAATTCGCAATGACACGTCGTGCGCCCTTCAAACGTAAGTACCCGAAGCACAGGAATCCCCTCGCCAGCGCCCTGGGGCTGGCGATGCTGACCCCGGTTCTGGCGTGGGGACAAGCCCAGCCCGCCACCGCGGCCGAGCAGAGCGCGCAGGACGGCGCTGCGCAGCCGGCCAGCGGCGACGTCAAGACGCTGGATAGCGTCGTGGTCACCGGCGTGCGCGAAAGCCTGCGCTCGGCGCAGGCGATCAAGCAGGACGCGACGCAGATCGTGGATTCGGTGCAGGCCCAGGACATCGGCAAGCTGCCGGATGCGAATACGGTGGAAGCGCTGCAGCGCATCACCGGCGTGCAGATCCAGCGCCGTTACGGCGAGGGCGCCACCGATTTCGATCACCGCACGCAGCCGGCTGTGACCGTGCGCGGCCTGACCCAGGTGCGCAACTTCCTGGACGGCCGCGATACGTTCTCCGCGTCCGGCGGCCGCACCCTGGACCTGGAAGGCATTCCGCCGGAACTGTTGTCCGGGATCGACGTCTACAAGAATCCGCCGGCGAACCTCATCGAGGGCGGCGTTGGCGGCGTGGTGAACCTGCGCACCCGGCTGCCGTTCGACGCGCCCAGCCGGGTCATCAGCGCCACCGCCAAAGGCAACTACTACGACCGCGCCGACAAGACCGGCGGCTCGGCCTCGGGCCTGTACAGCGACCGCTTCACTACCGACCTCGGCGAGGTCGGCGTACTGTTCAACGTCGGCTATGGCCGCTCCAGCTATCGCCAGGACGGCATCCTGACCGGCCCGTTCTTCGCAGTGCCGGACGGCATCATCGCCGGCGCGCCGAGCAATGCGCAGATTCCCTCCGGCTTCCAGATCTACGACGATGGCGGCGATCGCAAGCGCCTGGGCACGGCGGCCGCGCTGCAGTGGAAACCGTCCGATACGGTGCTGGTCACCGGCCAGTTCCTGCGTACGACCTACGACTTCTACCGCCAGGGCAAGTACTTCTACCAGGCCAACCGGCGCGAAGCGGCCTCGCCGTTGGCGGGCGCGGACTTCACCTTCGACAAGAACGGCTATGCCACCTCCGGCGCGCTGGACAACCAGATGTTCGAGTCGGCGCGCTACGACCAGGCCCTCACCTCGACCAATACCAACTACAGCGTCAACCTGCGCTGGAATCCCAGCGAGAAGCTGGCGGTGACGTTCGACGCGCAATACCTGACCTCGAACTACGATGCCGATCGCAACGGCTTCGTGGTCTCGCTCTACGACCGCGCCTCGGAGGACAGCAGCACGGCGCTCAACCGCTCGATCGCCGACTTCGACCTGCGCGGCGGCAACCCGCGCTTCAACGTGCGCGATCCGGCGCTGCTGGCCAATCCCAACAACTACGGCTTCAGTTACATCGCCGATGCGCTGACCCGCAACGACGCCGACCAGCTGGCGCTGCAATCGGACGTGGAATACTTCACCGAGGGCGGTCTGTTCACCAAGCTCAGCGCCGGCGTGCGCTACGCCGACAGCAGCATCGACCTGCGCGGCACCTGGAACGCCGCCTGCCTGGGCGTGGACGGGCCCGATCCCGACTGCGGCACGAGCCTGGTCTATCCGTCGGTCTCGGCGCATCCGGAAATGGTGCGCAGCGGGCCGTCGCCCGACTTCTTCGACGGCAAGACCCTGACCGGCGGCGTGTTGTATCCGGAGTTCGCCCGCGGCAATGGCCTGTTCGACCGCACCACGCGCACCGAGGCGCTGTTCGGCTTCGCGCCGCAGACCGCGTTCAAGCCGAGCGATCTCAACCACCAGACCGAAAAGACCTGGGCCGGCTATTTCACCGCCGACTACGACACCGAGCTGGCCGGGCTGCGCCTGGACGGCAACATCGGCGTGCGCCTGCTCAAGACCACCACCGGCTCGGACGGCGCGGTGTTCATGGATGGCGGCGGCGTCACTCCGCTGTCGGTCGAGCGCACCTACAACGACGTGCTGCCGAGCTTCAACCTGCGCGCGCACCTGAGCGACACCCTGCAGGCGCGCCTGGCCTATTCGCAGCTGATCGCGCGGCCCAACTTCGACCAGATGTCGACCAATGTCTCGCTGGGCGCGTCGAACCAGTTGAATCCGATCACCGGGCGACCCGGCGGCTCCTCGGGCAATCCGTTCCTGCGTCCGGTGCAGTCGGACAACTACGATGCGACGCTGGAATGGTACTTCGCGCCTGCCGGCTCGCTCACCGCCGGCGTGTTCTACAAGAAGGTGAACGGCTTCCTGGCCAGCGGCACCGTGGTGCGCAACTACAATGGCGTGGATTACGACATCAGCACCTCGCTCAACACCGGCAACGGCACCATTCGCGGCGCCGAATTCGCCTACCAGCAGTTCTACGATTTCCTGCCCGGTTGGCTGAGCGGCCTTGGGTTCCAGTTCAACTACACCTACGTGGACAGCAGCGTGTCCAATCCCTTCGCCACCGCCGGGTCCGACATTCCGGCCATGGTGCCGCTGGAGAAGTTGTCCAAGCACAGCTACAACGCGGTGGCCTTGTACGAGAAGGGCCGCTACACCGCGCGCCTGGCCTGGAGCTGGCGTGGCGAGTACCTGGACACCACTCAGGGCAGCGGCGCCAACGGCATTCCGCAGTACCAGAAGCCTTACGCGTCGCTGGATGCCTCGGTCAGCTACAACGTGAACGACCACGTCGCGCTGTCGTTCGATGCGGTGAACTTGAACAATCGCATGAACGAGGTCTACATCGGCACGGCGAGCGCGCCGTTGCGGTACGAACTCAACGACCGCCGCTATGGGTTCTCGGCACGGATCACGTATTGATGCGCTGGGCGCCCGCTTCGGCGGTTGAAGCGGGCTGCCTCCGGCCCATGCCTGCATGGGCCGGGCCGCTGCAACCGATGCGCGGGGAAGGAGCGACGCACATGCCCTCACGCTCGGCCGCGCGGCGCCGCCGGTGGCCGCGCACGTGAATGCCGGCGAGCCGTTGCGCCACATCGCGATCGTCGGCGGCGGCACAGCGGGCTGGATGGCCGCCGCGGCCCTGGTGCGCGTGCTCGGCGCAGGCGCCACGCGCATCACCCTGGTCGAGTCCGAGGCGATCGGCACGGTCGGCGTGGGCGAAGCGACGATTCCGCCGATCGCATTGTTCAACGCCTTGCTCGGCATCGACGAAAACGCGTTCCTGCGCGCGACCCAGGGCAGCTTCAAGCTGGGCATCGAATTCGTCGACTGGCTGCAGCCGGGACAGCGCTACTTCCATCCGTTCGGCACCTATGGCGCCGACTTCGGCACCGTGCCGTTCGACGGCCTGTGGCGGCGCATGCACCGCGACGGCCAGGCCGCGCCGTTGGCGGCGTATTCGCTCAATACCCTGGCGGCGATGCGCGGGCGCTTCATGCGGCCGCAGCAAGGCGATGCGCTGCTGTCGCGGCTGGGCTACGCCTTCCATTTCGACGCCGCGCTGTATGCGCGGCTGCTGCGCGAGTACGCCGAGGGCCGCGGCGTGACGCGGCTGGAGGGCAAGGTCGAGCAGGTGCTGCGACGTTCGCCCGACGGCGCCATCGCCTCGATCGTGCTCGCGTGCGGCACGCGCATCGACGCCGATTTCTTCATCGACTGCTCCGGCTTTCGCGGCCTGCTGATCGAGGACGCGCCCGGCGCCGGGTTTGTCGACTGGTCGCATTGGCTGTTCAACGACCGTGCGGTGGCGGTGCCATCGGCGCGTGCGTCGGCGTTCATGCCCTACACCCGATCGACCGCGCGCGAAGCGGGCTGGCAATGGCGGATTCCGTTGCAGCATCGCACCGGCAACGGCTACGTCTATTCGAGCGACTACCTGTCCGACGATGCCGCCACGGCGACGCTGCTGGCCAACCTGGACGAGCAGGCGCTGTCCGAGCCGCGCACGCTGCGCTTCCGTGCCGGCCGGCGCGGCTTGTTCTGGTCGGGCAATTGCCTGGCGCTGGGGCTGGCGGCAGGGTTCCTGGAACCGCTGGAATCGACCAGCATCCACCTGATCCAGGCCGGCATCGCCCGCTTCCTGGAGATGCTGCCCGATCGCGCCGGCAACCCGGCCGACATCGGCCGCTACAACCGGCTGATGGCGCAGGAATTCGACAGCATCCGCGACTTCATCATCCTGCACTTCCACGCCACCGCGCGGCCCGGCGCGTACTGGGAACGTGCGCGCACGATGCCGATCCCCGACAGCCTGGCCGAACGCCTGCAGATCTTCGCGCACTCGGGCCGGGTGTTCCGCGAGGCCGACGAGCTTTTCAGCAAGACCAGCTGGCTGGCGGTGATGCAGGGACAGGGCCTGAGCGCGCGCGGGTTCGATCCGCTGGCGGCGGCGATGCCGGACGCGGAGGCCGCGGCGCGGCTGCAACGCGTCGCTGCGGCGGCGGCGATGGCGGTGGAGCGGATGCCCACGCACGCCGACTTCATCCGCGCCCACTGCGCCGCGACCTGAGCGCCGGCAGGCCCCCACCGAATCGACCCGGAGACCGCACGCACGCCATGCAGATGCCATCGGCCACGAACACGACCCGCATGCGCTTCTGGCGCCGCCTGCACTGCAGTGCGTTCGTGCGGGTCCTTATCCAGGCGGTCGCCGCGGCGGGCAAGGCCGCCTACGACCTGCCGCTGTACCTCCGGGATGTCGCGGTGCGCTTCTGCGAGGGCCGCGATGGCTACGGCGGGCAGCGCGGGCAGGGCAACGCGGCGCCGAACGGCCGCGTGCTGGTCGCCGAAGTGGGGCCTGAGCGGTTCCTGGTCACCGGCGCCAACGCCAACCTGGCGTTCGCGGAAAAGCTAGGCGCGCGCGGCAGGGCGCAACATCGCCTGCGCATGCCGGGCGCGTGGCGTGCGCTGCTGCGCCGCCGCTGGCTCGGCGGCATCGCAGTCGCGACGCTGGCGCTGCCGTGCCTGGGCGCGCCACAGTGCGACGCCGACGCGCCGGTCAGCGTCACCTTGCACGCGGATCTGCAATCGCCGCAGACGCGCTTCGAGGGCTTCGGCACGGCCCTGGCCTGGTTCGCCAACGTGACCGGCGCCTATCCGGATCCGCTGCGCAACCGCCTGGCCGATCTGCTGTATGGCCGCGACGGCCTGGGCTGGGTGATCGCCCGCTACAACATCGGCGGCGGCAATGCGGCGGACACGCCGCCGTATCTGCGCCCCGGTGCGGCGATACCGGGGTTCTGGCGGCAGCCGGCGGGCGCATCGGGCAGGGACTGGTGGCGTGCGGACGATCCGGCGTTGTGGGACTGGTCGGCCGACCAGGGCCAGCGCTGGTGGCTGGACGCGATCCGCGCGCGGGTGCCCGCGGACCTGCGCATCTTCGAGGCGTTCTCCAACTCGCCGCCGTGGTTCATGACCGTGAGCGGGCGCGTCTCCGGCGCCGAGCATGGGCTGGACGACAATCTGCGGCCCGGGCAGGAGGCGGCGTTCGCGGCGTATCTGGCGCGGGTGGTGGACGAACTGCAGCGTCGCCACGGCATCGCCTTCCGCACCCTGTCGCCGGTCAACGAGCCGGGCACGCCCTACTGGTTCGCCAGCAACACCCAGGAAGGCGCGCACTGGAGCGTGCCGGCGCAGGAACGCATCCTCCAGGCCAGCGACCGCGCGCTGCGCGCGCGCGGCCTGCGCACCCGGGTCGCGGCGATGGACGAAACCAGCGCGCTGGGCTTCATCCACAACTGGGCCGGCTATGCGGATGCCACCAAGGCGGTACTGGGCCAGCTCAACGTGCACAGCTACGACAGCACCGGGCAGACCGGCGTGCGCGATATCGCCGCCGCCAGCGGCATTCGCCTGTGGATGTCGGAAAGCGACCTGGCGCCGCCCAAGGTGGCGGGAGACGTGGACGATATGCGCCCGGCGTTGGCGCTGGCCGAGCACATGGTCCTGGACCTCAAGCGCCTGCAGCCGTCGGCGTGGGTGTTCTGGCAGGCGATCGAGACCTCCGCGGCCGACAAGCCCGGTGCGGTTGGCCATTGGGGCCTGATCCGGATGGACCTGAGCACCGCGGCGGTGGCGGAGCATCCCTTCCAGGTGACCCGCAAGTACTGGGCCATGGCCAATTTCAGCCGCTATCTGCGGCCGGGCATGCGCCTGCTGCAGGTGGATGATGCGGATACGGTGGCGGCGCTGTCGGCGGATGGGCGCGAACTGGTGTTCGTGCACGTCAACGCCGGGCTGGTGGCGCGGCGGCTGGCGATCGCGCCGCAGACGCTGGGCGCCGGCGCGTGGTCGCAACAGGTGGTGGTCACCTCGGCCGCGCTGCGCGCCGAAACCGGTTGCCGCCGCGCGGCCGTGCCCGGTGCGCAAGCGGCGCTGCCGCCGCCGCAGTCGGTGGTCACCGTGGTCTTGCGCAAACAATGAGGGCGGCCCGCGCCCAGGCGCGTGGCCGCAAACGTTCACGCGTTGCAGTGCCGGCGGCTGCGTCCCGACACCGGGAATCGCCGCTGCAGTGCAACCCGATCGGCTGTTTTGTACATGAGGGGCTTTCGATGAAACCGACAGTGCGACAACGACTCCTGGCCAACGCAAGCGTCTTGCTGCTGCTCGGCCTGCACATGGCCACGGCCTGGGCCGGCGACGCCCAGCGACCGGAGTGGGAGCGCCCGGAGATCAACGAGATCGACCGGCTGCCGGCGCGGGCCACGTCCTTCCCGTACGAATCGGTGGCACTGGCCAAGGCCGGCCGGATCGCCGACTCGCGTTACCACCTCTCGCTCAACGGCGACTGGCGCTTCATGTTCTCGCCCACGCCGGAGCAGCGCCCGGCGCAGTTCTACCGCGACGATTACGATGTGTCGGCCTGGAAGACCATTGCGGTGCCGTCCGACTGGCAGGCGCAGGGCTACGGGCAGCCGCTGTACAACAACATCCAGTACCCATTCCCGGCCAACCAGCCGTTCATCGCCCACGCCATCAACAGCGTCGGCTCCTACCGGCGGGAGTTCGAGGTGCCGCAAGGCTGGGACGGGCGCCGGGTACTGCTGCACATCGGTGCGGCCGGCGCGGCCTACTACGTCTGGGTCAACGGACAGCGGGTCGGCTATAGCGAGGATTCCAAGCTGCCGGCCGAATTCGACGTGACCGCGCAGCTGCGTCCGGGCCGCAACTCGGTCGCTATCGAGGTCTATCGCTGGTCCGATGGCAGCTATCTGGAGGACCAGGATTTCTGGCGGGTCAACGGCATCGAGCGCGATGTCTACCTGCTGGCCACGCCGCAGACCTGGCTGCGCGATTTCTTCGCCCGCGCCACGCTGGATGCGCGCTACGTCGGCGGCGCCCTCGATGTCGATGTCGGCCTGCTGCATGCGGCCAAGGGCACGCGGGTCACCGCCACGCTGCTGGACGGCGACACGCCGGTGCTGGTGCGGCAGGCGACGGTGACGGCGGCCAAACAGGAGCAGGCGCTCACGCTGTCCGGGGCGATCGACAAAGTGCGTGCGTGGAGCGCGGAAACGCCGAATCTGTACACCTTGCTGCTGGAGGTCCACGACGCCGACGCGCACCTGCTCCAGGCCAGCGCCAGCCGCATCGGCTTCCGCACCGTCGAAATCAAGGACGGGCTGGTCAAGGTCAACGGCAAGCCGGTCAAGATCCGCGGCGTGAACCGGCACGAGCACGATCCGCAGACCTTCCACGTGATTTCCGAAGCCTCGATGCGGCGCGACATCGCGTTGATGAAGCAGAACAACATCAACGCCGTGCGCACCTCGCACTATCCGAACGCGGAGCTGTGGTACGCCCTGGCCGACGAATACGGCCTGTACGTGATGGACGAGGCGAACATCGAATCGCATGCCTACATGGAGGCCGGCAACGAGGGCATGCGCCCGCGCGAGAAGGTGCAGCTCGGCTACGACCCGACATGGGAACAGGCGCACCTGCAGCGGGTGCAGCGGATGTTCGAGCGCGACAAGAACCATCCGTCGGTCATCTTCTGGTCGCTGGGCAACGAGGCCGGCATCGGCCCGAATTTCGAGAAGGCCGCCAACTGGCTGCACGCGCGCGACACGACCCGCCTGGTGAGCTACCTGGGCTGGGGCACGCTGTACGCGCAGCACGCGCCCAACGCCTATGCCGACATCTACGCGCCGATGTACGACTCGGTGGCGCGCATCGTCGATTACGCGACGAGTACCGAGTATGCGCAGAAGCCGCTGATCATGTGCGAGTACGCGCATGCGATGGGCAACAGCCTGGGCGACCTGAAAGCCTATTGGGACGCCATCTATGCGCACGACCGCCTGCAGGGCGGCTTCATCTGGGACTGGGTGGATCAGAGCACGCTGCTGAAGACCGCCGACGGCCGGCCGTACTGGGGCTATGGCGCCGACTACGGGCCGAACCCCTCGGGCCAGAGCGCGATCGAGTTCGGCGACGGCCTGCTGCAATCGGATCGCACCCCGAACCCGCATCTGCACGAGTTGGCCAAGGTCTACGGCCCGATCCAGTTCGAAGCCATCGACGCCGATCGCGGGCGCTTCCTGGTGCGCAACCGGCATGCCTTCATCGACCTGTCGGGATTCGCTTTCGACTGGCAGATCCGCCAGGACGGGCGGGTCGTGCAGGAGGGCCGCGCGCCGGATCTGGCGATCGCTGCCGGCGCCGCCGGCGAGCTGCAGCTGGACCTGCCCGCATTCCAGAAAAAAGCCGGCGCCGAGTACCTGATCAGCGTGCGCGCCCACGCGCGCGCCGGCACGATCCCGCTGGTGCCTGCCGGGCATGTGGTGGCCTGGGAGCAGTTCGCGCTGGCGTCGCCGCCGGCGCCGGCCGTGCCGCGCGCGGACGGCGCCGCGGTCGTGCTGCGCGAAACGGCGGGCGAGCTGAGCCTGCGCGCGGCGGGTGCGGAACTGCGCATCGACCGCGGCACCGGGCTGGTCGCGCGCTATGCCTATCGTGACCAGGAATTGCTGCAGGGCGGTGCGCCCAACTTCTGGCGCGCGCCGACCGACAACGACATCGGCACCGGCCTGTATGCGACGCATCTGGTGTGGAAGACCTTGTCGGAAACGCGCCGGGTCCGTTCCGTGGTCGCCAGCAAGCGCGATGACGGCAGCGCCAGGATCGACGTCGGTTTCGATCTCGGCGGCGACGGTGCAACCGCCGACGTGCGCTACGACGTGGCCTACCTGATGGCGCGCGACGGCTCGGTGCAGGTCACCGCGCGCTTCGACCCGCGCTATGTCGGCCTGCCGGATCCCTTGCGCGTGGGGCTGGCGTTCACCATGCCTAGCCGGTTCGTCGATCTGGCCTGGTATGGCCGCGGGCCGCACGAGACCTATGCCGATCGCTACAGCAGCGGCGAGATCGCACTCTATGCGGGGAAGATCGCCGAGCAGCACCACGACTACATCCGCCCGCAGGAAACCGGCAACAAGGTCGGCGTGCGCTGGCTGCGGCTGGCGCCGGAGCAGGGCGCGGCGCTGACGGTGAGCGGGCCCACGCCGTTGTCGGTCAACGCGCTTGCGTTCCCGTATTCCGATCTGGAGCGCAGGCCGGTCGGCAGCGCGCACAGTTCCGATCTGCGTGCCCATGGCCGGGTGGCGTTGCTGATCGACGAGCGCCAGATCGGCCTGGGTGGCGACGACCAGTGGAGCAAATGGGGCCAGCCGCACGCGGCGTATCGCATCGCGCTGCAGCCGGCGAGCTATCAGTTCCGCCTGCAGCCGACCGCGACGCCGGACAGCCTTGCCGAGCAGGCGGCGCCCGGGCGCGACGAATGAGCGAAGGCCGGGCGACGCAGCACTGCAAGGCGCCTCTTGCGCGCCCGTCGCCTGGCATGTCCTGGCCGCTTCCTGACGATCGCCGTGGGCCGCCGGGCGGACGCCGTCACGCGTGTCCGCGCGCTGTCAAGGACGTGGTCGCGCATCTCGCGGGACAGCAGATTTACCGTGAAAAAATCAAGACTTCCGCGCCGAAATCGCCGTGCTACTCTCGATCTTTCCTGGTAAAAACGGCTGCCTGCAATGAAACCGCACGATCTGGGCAAGGGAGGGCGACAGTTCGGAAGCACCACGCTCAGCTCGCAATTGCTCGATGCGCTTGGGCGCGATGTCGTGGCCGGAATCTACGGTTTGCAGAGTTTCCCCACCGAGGCGGAGATCTCCTCGGCGTATGCCACCAGCCGTAGCGTCACCCGCGAGGCGATCAAGATGCTGACCGCCAAGGGCCTGCTTTCCGCCCGCCCGCGCAGCGGCATCGTGGTCCGGCCCGAGCAGACCTGGAGCCTGCTCGATCCGGACGTGTTGCGCTGGATGCTGGAACGCAAGTTCTCGCACAGCCTGCTGCGTTCGTTCACCGAAATGCGCCAGGGCATCGAGCCGATGGCGGCCAAGCTGGCCGCGCAGCAGGGCAATGCCGAGGCGATCGGCAAGATCGAGCACGCGCTGCAACGCATGATCGCGGCCGAGCGCGGCGAAGACGATCACCTGTCCTCGGACGTGGCCTTCCATGTCGCGATCCTCGACGCGACCGGCAATCCGTTCTACATGCAGTTCCACGAACTGGTGAACACCGCGTTGAGTTTTTCGATCCAGTTCACCAACCGCATCCGCGGGCATACCGCAAGCATCCCGGCGCACCGGGGCGTGCTGCAGGCGATCAAGAGCGGCGATGCAGACAAGGCGCAGGCGGCGATGTTCATCATCATCCACGATGTGCTGTCGTTGATTGCCGGCGAAGAAAGCCGGGAAGCGAAAAAGAAGCCGACGTAACGCCGCAGCGCAGGCGCTGCCTGGCCGCGCGGGTGCGTGCCGATCGGAAGCGCCACTGCACCCCTGCTGCCGCGACCTGCGGCCTGGCAACAGATGCATTGTCTACAAAAACAGCCCTCCTGCATGCGCAGGAGGAACTGTCGGGGCAAGCCTGTCGCTGCCGCGTTGCCGGGCGATCAGTGGCCGCGCGAGGTGGCCGGGACGAATTTGTACAGCTTGTGGATGCCGGTGCCGAAGTTGAAGCGGCTATAACCCGCGCCCCAGTACACCGCACCGTCCACCACCGCCGGCGCGCTCGACACCGAACCGCCGGCATCGAAGCTCCACAGGGTTTTGCCGGTCTCGGCGTCCAGCACCGTCATCGCGCCGGACATCGCGCCCGCATAGACCAGGCCGGGCGAGGACGCGAGCGGGCCGCGGCCGCCTGCGCCGAACGCGGTCTGCACCGGATCGACGCCCGGCACCTTCACCTGCCACAGGATCTTGCCGCTGGCCGCGTCCAGCGCCGCCCACGACCCGGCGTTCCAGGTCTCGGTATTGCCGGGAGCGAGGGTGTAGCTGGTGTGGTTGCTGTTGTTGATGGCCACGTACACGCGCGATTTGAGCGGATCCACCGACGAGCCCCATTCGATGCCGCCGGCGGTGCCGCCCGGACCGACCTGGGTGGACCACACGGTGCGCCCGCTGTCGGCATCGAACGCCCAGTACACGCCGCTCTTCTGCCCGGCGCCGACCAGGGCCTGCGGCTTGCCGTTGCGGACCGCGGTGAACAGGTTGGCGCCGCCGCCGCTGAAGTCGTAATCCGGCCCCTGCGGTTCCTGGCACACGCCGGCGGTCGGTGCGATCAGGCACGACAGCGACCACGCATCGGCGCCCTGCAGGCGCCGCGTCCACACCGGCTTGCCGCTGCGCATGTCCAGCGCCAGCACCGAGTCCACGTAGTTGTCCGGCGCCAGGCAGGCCAGCTGTGCGGTCTTGTCGCCATTGGCGTTCTTGACGCAGCGGGCCACGTCCAGCGGCACCGAATAGTTGTTGCCGGTGGTGGCGTAGACGCGCTGCCGTTGCGGGTCGAGCGCCAGCGTGCCCCACACCGAGGCGCCGGTATAGCCTTCCGGCGCGGTCTGGAAGCGCCACAGCAGCTTGCCGGTCTTCAGGTCGAGCGCGGCCACGCTGCCGCGGAAGGAGAAGGTGTAGCCCCGACTCAGCCCGCCCCAGTCGCCGGACGACACCCCGACATAGACGCGATCGCCGTAGACCACCGGCGAGGCGGTGATGCGCGCCTGCGCATTGGCTTCGACCAGGGTCTTCCACAGCAGCTTGCCGGTGTTCTTGTCGATCGCCACGACCGTGCCGCTGGCCTGGTCGCCGACCAGGACGCTGTTGCGCGTGATCGCCGGGCTGTTGCGCGACAGCGAGGCCGCATTGCCGGTGTAGTCGGACAGTTTCACCTGCCACACCGCCTTGCCCAGCGTGGTGTCGATGCGATACAGCTGGCCGCCCCAGTCGGGCACGTACAGCGCGCTGCCCTGCACGGTCGGCGTGGCGGACACGTCGCCGGCGGTGGTGAAGGTCCAGGCGGTCTTCAGCCGCGCCGCGTTGAACGGGTTGATCTGCCACTCGGCCGGGGCGAAGCGGGTGTTGCGATAGCCGCCACCGGCGTTTTCCCAACTGCTGCCGGTGGCGTATGGCGCGCCGCCGCCGAGCGCCGTGCCATCGGCAGCGGTGGACCGGGAGCTTGCATTGTCGCCGTCGCTGCCGCTGCCGCCCTGTGGGCTGGCGGACGCTGCGCTGTCGTTCGGAGCCTGCGCCGGGGCAGTGCTTGCGGATTGTGCCGACGCCGCGCTGGCGAGCATCAATCCGGGAGCCAGCGCCAGCCAAAGCAGAGAGAGTTTCCGGTGCGCGTAATGCCTGTTCATGCGGTGTCCTTCGGGGCTTGGAGTGGAGACCCCCCCCCCCTTTGCTACCGACGCAATGGTAGGTAGGAAACAACGCGCGTGTCATGTACGCACAAAAAAGTTAGGGACCGCGAAAAAGTTGCATGAATAGCGAAAAACAATCGCGCGCATGGCGTCGCGCAGGCGGTGGCGACCACGCATGGCATCGCCTCGCCCGTTCCCGTACGGTCCAGGTATACGCATTCAAACTGGAATGCTTAAGCTGGCGTATCGACGCTGGGGGCTGACGCAATGGGGATGTTTTGCTTGGAAGGCCGCGCGGCGACCACGGCGAGCGGCGCGGGGGCCGTGCTCGCGGCGAATGGGCGCGCTCGGCGGCGATGGTGCGGCCGCCCGCGTGCGAGGGTGTGGGCATGAAGTTGGCCGATTTCATCGAGGCCAACATCGGGCCGTTGTGCGACGACTGGATCGCGTTCGCGCGTAGCCGCGGTGCCGAAGGCGAGGCGATGAGCACATTCCAGTTGCGCGATCACGCCGCGCAACTGCTGGCCGAAATCGTCGCCGACATGCGCGCGCCGATGAGCGCGACGGAGCTGCGGCTCAGGTCGCTGGAGGCCGGCTCGGAGCAATTCGAGACCGACGGCGCCGCGAGCCTGCATGCCCGGCAACGGGTCAAGCACGGCTTCGGCATGATGCAGCTGGTGTCGGAATTCCGCGCGTTGCGCGCCAGCGTGATGCGCCTGTGGAGTCGGTCCGAACATACCCCCGGCGTGCAGGATGTGCCGGACATGAGCCGCTTCAACGAGGCGCTGGACCAGATCCTGGCCGATTCGGTGCGCGCCTTCATGGAGAGCGTGGCGCAGACCCAGCACCTGTTCATGGGCATCCTCGGCCACGACCTGCGCGGCCCGCTGTCGGCGGTGATGAGTTGCGCGGAGCTGATGCTGGGGCAAGGCGAGCAACAAGCGCCGCAGGCGCGCGTGTTGCTGCGCAGCGCCATGCAGATGAAGGCGATCCTGGACGACCTGATGGACTTCACCGGCGACAATCTGGGCATGTCGGTGGCGGTACGCCCGCAAGCGGCCAGCCTGGAGGCGCTGGCCCAGGACGTCGTCGACGAGATGGCCACGATCTATCCGAAACGGGCGATGCAGGTGATCACGGTCGGCGATCTGCACGGCAGTTGGGACGCGATGCGGCTGCGCCGGGTGATCGCGAACCTGCTGAGCAACGCATTGAAGTACGGCAGCCGCGATCAGCAGATCACCATCGCATTGAACGGCCTGGCGGCGGACGAGGTGGGCCTGAGCGTGCACAACCTGGGGCCGCCGATTCCCGAGACGATGCTGGCCTCGGTGTTCGAGCCGTTGACCACGACCGCGCACGCCGACGGCACGCCACAGATTGCCGGCGCGAATCTGGGCCTGGGCCTGTACATCGTCGACCGGATCGTCGGCGCGCATGGCGGGCGTATCGAGGTCAGCTCCTCGCAGCAGGAAGGCACCCGTTTCCTGGCGACGCTACCGCGGCACGCACCCGCCAGCGGCTGAGCGAGATCGGACCGGCTCGCAGCAGCCCTCCCACCGCAGCCATGAAGCCCCTCTCCCTCCGGCGACCGAAGGAAGTCCCCGGGGGGAGAGAGGGGCGAGGGTCCGGCGCGAAGCGTCGCGCGGAAGTGGGGTGCGCGCGGCTGCGCCCGATTTGGATTAGGGTGATGCGTTTCCCTGAGTTGGAGGTGGATCGTGAAACAGTCGTCGCATGTAGCGCTGTTGTCGCTGTGCCTGAGTGCCGTCGCTCCCGCGTTCGCGCAAACCGCCGCGCCTGCCGCCGACGCGCTGCAGGGCAAGGTGGATGCGCTGTATACGCAAGCGCCGGACACCGTGCAGGCCAAGCAGGTGGCCGAATTGCAGCAGCGCCTGCTGGACTGGGCGCAGCTGGGCCGCTACCGCGCCGACAACGCCGCGTTGGCGGCGCCGGCTGCGGGCGAACAGCGCGTGGTGTTCTACGGCGATTCGATCACCGACGCGTGGGGACGCATGCAAGGCACGACGTTCTTTCCCGGCAAGCCCTACGTCAACCGCGGCATCTCCGGGCAGACCACCGCGCAGATGCTGGTGCGTTTCCGCCAGGACGTGATCGACCTGAAGCCGGCGGCCGTGGTGATCCTGGCCGGCACCAACGACCTGGCCGGCAACACCGGCCTGTCCACGCAGCGCATGATCGAGGACAACCTGCGCTCGATGGCGGAACTGGCGCAGGCCAACCACATCAAGCTGGTGCTGGCCTCGGTGCTGCCGGTCAGCGACTACCCATGGCGGCCGGGCCTGCAGCCGGCGGAAAAGATCCGCGCGCTCAACGCCTGGATCAAGCAGTACGCGCAAAGCCACGGCGCGGTGTACCTGGACTACCACAGCAAGCTGCGCAACCGGCAGGGCGGCATGGACAAGGCGCTGGCCTACGATGGCGTGCATCCCACCGTCGCCGGCTACGCGATGATGGCGCCGTTGGCGCAGCAAGCGGTGGAGCGCGCGTTGGCGCAGCCGTAGCGCGTTGCCGCACAGGCGCGCTCGACACGCTCGGATGGCTCGATCCTGATCCTGATCGCGCCGCCGCTGCATCGGTCGGCGCCAAGGCCAGTGCCGCTACCAGCATCGTTGCGATCATGTCCGTCCCCTTATGCCCGCGGCGAGTGTCTGCCGCCAGCCGCGACGCGCGCAATAGGCCGCAAGACGGGGGGCTTCGCGCCGCCAGGCTCAATCGTGCGCGGCGGTACGGCTGCGCGCGCCGTGGGTCGGCGCGTCACCGGTCCCGAATGCCGTTGCTCAGAAGCGCTCGCCGCCGGGCAGATAACGCCATTCGCCCGGTGCCAGCTTGCCCAGCGGGATGCGGCCCACGCGCAGGCGCCGCAGACTGATCGCTTCCAGCCCGACCTCGGCGCACATGTGCTGTAGCTGCCCGGGCTGCACGTGCTTGATCGCGAAGCGCAGGCGGTCCTCGTTCTGCCAGCTGACCTTGCACGGCGGCAGGCTGCGCTGCCGGTAGACCAGGCCGTGCGCCAGCCGCAGCATGCCGTAGGGGCGCAGTTCGCCGCGCACCTCGACCACGAATTCCTGTTCGATCGAGGTCGCGTCTTCGGTGAGGCGGCGCAGCACGCGGCCGTCCTGGCTCAGCACCAGCAGGCCGCTGGCGGCGTCTTCCAGCGGCAGCGGCGCGTGCAGGCGCAGGAAGTGGCGCTTCAGCACGCGGACATTGGCCATGTCCAACGCGCTGCGCGTGTCCAGCCCGACCAGGGCCAGGGCGGCGTCCAGGTCCAGCCCGGCCGGCTTGTGCAGCAGCAAGGTGGCCGGCTCGACCGCGCCCAGTTGCGCATCGGCGGCCAGGGTCACCTGTTGCGTGGTCACCGCCGCCTGCGGTTCCTCGACCACCACGCCGTCCACGCTGACCCAGCCGCCCTCGATGTACTGCTGCGCTTCGCTGCGCGAGCACGGCAGCATGGCGGCCACGTATTTGTCGAGGCGGGTAGGGGCGGACATCGAATGGCTCGGCGATCAGGGCAGGGCAGTGTACGTGCAGGCGTCGCCGCACGGCCACGCGCCAGGCCGCTCAGCTGGGCGCGGCGCCGGCGAGATCGAGCTGGGTCAGGTACAGGCGCAGATCGAATTCCAGCTGGTGGTAGTCCGGCGCCATGTGCGTGCACAGCTGGTAGAACGGCTTGTTGTGCGCGCTTTCCTTCAGGTGCGCCAGTTCGTGCGCCACGATCATCTGCAGGAACGCTGCCGGCGCGTCGCGGAACACGCCGGCGATGCGGATCTCGCGGCTGGCCTTGAGCTTGCTGCCCTGCACCCGCGAGACGCTGGTATGGGTGCCGAGCGCGTGCTTCACCGCCTGCAGCCGGTTGTCGTAGATCACCTTGTGCAGCGGCTCGGAGCTGCGCATGTGGCGGTCCTTCAGGGCAAGCGTGTAGGCGTACAGCTGGCGGTCGTTGCGCACCGGATTGGGCGTGTCGTAGCGCTTGCGCAGCCATTCGCCGAGGCGATCGCGCGCGATCAGTTCGCGGACCTGGTCCTGCACATGCGGCGGATAGCCGACGAGGTATTTCAGCGCTTGCATGGCGCCACGATAGCGCGCCGTGGCCGCCGCCGCACGGCCGCGGCCAGGGGGCGGCCGCAGCGGGTAAGATAGCGGCCAACGTCTTGGATCGACTGGATTTTCCCGATGCGCAATCCCCTGCAGGAACAGCTGCTCAAGGCCGGCCTGGTGAAGAAGAACCAGGTGGCGCAGGTCGCGCGCGAGCAGGCCAAGGCGCGCCACGGCAAGGCGCCGCCGCCGCCCAGCGCCGAGCAGCTGGAGAGCGAGCGCTTGCGGCTGGAGCGGGTGGAGCGCGACCGCGCGCTGGCCGCCGAGCGCAACGCGCAGGCGCGCGCGCAGGAGCAGCGCGCGCAGGCGCGGCAGATCGTGGACAGCCACAAGCTCAAGGCCGATGGCGAGATCGACTACCACTTCACCGACGCCGGCAAGATCCAGCGGCTGCGGGTGGATGCGGCGCTGCGCGCGCAGCTGATCAGCGGCGCGGTGGCAATCGCGCGGCTGGACGCCGGCTATGCGCCGATCCCGCGTGCGGTGGTGGAGAAGGTGGCCAGCCGCGATCCGGCTGCGATCGTGCTCGACACCACCCAGGCGGCGGCCGCCAGCGGCGAAGACGATCCGTACTACAGCCGCTTCCAGGTGCCGGACGACCTGATCTGGTAGCCGGCTGCGCTGCGGTTTTGCGAGCGCTGCACAGCGGTGCCTGCACCCGCACTACGCGCCGCCAGCGGCTGCGCGCCACCGCCACCGCAGCGCCTGCAGGCGGCGTGCGCCGGCCTCGCCCGTCCGAGGCGTTCTGCGCGCGCCTGTGTCCCCTGTTCGCGGACCAGGCCCTGCAACGCTGGCGCTCCTGCTCGGCCAATGGCGTTGCCGCGCGCCGGTCATGAACATGCCGGCGAATGTGAAACCGGTGTGCATTGCAATTGCCGGCCGCGGCCGCATCATCGGGACCTGACGAATCGTTTGGAGACGATCATGGCCACAGGCTGGGCGAACGACGGCGCGGTGCAGGAGCAGATCGACGCTACCGTCGAAGATGCGATCAAGCGTGCGCGCCGCCAGTTGCCGCAGGGACCGAGCCCGGCGCAGTGCGAGGCCTGCGATGCGCCGATTCCCGAGGCGCGGCGCAAGGCGCTGCCCGGCGTGCGCCTGTGCGTGGCGTGCCAGGAAGCGCAGGACCGCGAGCAGCACGAGCACAGCGGCTACAACCGCCGCGGCAGCAAGGACAGCCAGCTGCGCTAAGGCATGTCGCCGATTCCTGGCGCGCCCTGGGGATCAGTCGTCGTTGGCGGCGATGCTGACCGGCGGCACCGGCCGCGCGTGCAGGGCGATGTTGAGCTGGTCGACCACCATCGCCCAGTCGGCGTCGTCGAGGCGCTCCTCGCGCAGCAGCTGCGCCTGCGCCGGCGTCCAGAACGGCGCTTCTTCCAGCCGCATCGTGTCCGGCAGCGGCGAATGGCGGGCGAGGAACTGGCGGATCTCGGTCTCGGTATTGGGCAGGCCCAATTGCGCGAACAGTTCGGCGAACGGGTGGACAGGTTGTTCCATGGGTCACCTTGTCGGCGGGGGAGGGCGCGCGTCGCGCTGCGGCGGCGTGCGTGGCCGGACACCATAGCGTCCGCGCGATCAGTGTCTTGTTAGGACGTGCGCTTGCGCCGTGCCTGCCGCCTGTCGATCGGCGCTAACCGAGTCCCGGCGGCACCGGGTGCAGAAGATGTTGGACAGCACGCTCCAGGCCGCGAAGAACGCCAGCGCCGCCACCGCGGCGCAGCCGGTGAACGCGGTCCACAGCACCGTGCCGGACACGCCGAGCCGATCCAGGATCAGCAGCAGCGCCGTGCTGTAGATCGCCAAGCCGCTGCCGCGGCGCGCCAGCATCGTCAGTTCGGGCGGCAATGCGGGGTGCTCGCTCAGGCGCCGCCGCCGCCGCGTGCGCAACAACCACACGGCGAGCACGATCAGTGCGATCTGCGCACCTGGCACGATCCGATCCAGCCAGCGGTGGGCCCAGGGCGGCAGCATGGCGTGGAGCGAGGACATCGGCGGTGTCGGCGTGGCGCGTGAGGCGCGATGGCCGCAGTCGTCGCGGTATCGGGCAGGTGCGGGTCGCGCCGCTCAAGGATCCTGTTGCAGGCTGTCCCAGCGTTCGGCGGGAATCTCCGGCAGCGCTTCCAGCGCCGGCATCGCGAACAGGAAACCCTGGTACAGGCCGATGCCCAGCGCGCGCAACGCGCGGTATTCGGCCGGCGTTTCCACGCCCTCGGCAAGCACTCGGCAACCCAGCGCCGCGGCCATGCCGACGATGCCGGCGACGATATGCCGGCGCGGTGCGCTGCTATCGATGTCGCGGATCAGGGCCATGTCCAGCTTGAGCAGATGCGGCTGGAAATCGGCGAGCAGGTTGAGCCCGGAGTGGCCGGCGCCGAAATCGTCGATCGCGGTCAGGAAGCCGCGCTGCGCGTAGTCGCGCAGGATCCGCACCACCTTCGGTAGGTCGCGGATGCGCTCGGACTCGCTCATCTCGAAGATCAGATCGCCGGTCGGCACGCCGTAGCGCTCGGCCGCGGCCAGGGTCAGGCGGATGCAGGTCGCCGGATCGTAGACCGCATTGGCAATGAAATTGATCGACAGCCGGGTGCGCAGGCCCAGCCGTGCCGCAGTGGCGATCGCCTGCACCCGGCAGGTCTGGTCGAAGCGGTACAGCTGCTGCGGGCGCACCCGTGCCAGCACCGCGGCCGCGCCGCTGCCGTCCTCGCCGCGCACCAGCGCCTCGTAGGCGTAGACCGTACGCGCATCGGCATCGACGATCGGCTGGAACGCCATGCGCACGCCGAAGTCGAGCAGTTCGCCATCACGGCAATTGCCGCAGGCCGGTTGGCCCAGTTCGGCGGACAGGGATCGCAGGAGCATGCAGTGCGGCTACCGCAGGAAGAGGTCTGGAGTAGGAGTATCGGCCGGCGCCGTGAAGACGGCGCCGACATCGCGTGCGGCGCTGCCGCGACGCGCGGACTCAGCTGGCTTCGGCTTCGTCGACTTTCTTCAGCACGCGGGTGGTGCCGAGCACTTCGACGCGGCCGCCGGCCTTGCGGAACGCGGCCATGTCGGCCTCGATACGCTCGCGGCTGAGGCCTTTCTGCGCCTTGTCGCCGCCGGCGCCGCTGCGGGCGGTCTTGGCGGTCGGGGGCGGGGTCTTGCTGGTGGGACGTGCCATGGTGAATCTCCTGCAGTCAGTACATCGTCAGGGGAATGCCGCGCGCCAACTGATCGTTGTGGATGCGGCGGATGTCGCGGCAATACGGGCCGGCCATCGTGAATTTGCGGCAGATCGCCGGGCGCTGTTCGTAGATCGAGCAGCACATGCGCTTGCTGTCCACCGCCACGCACCAGCCGTCCTCGTCGCGCGCCATCACGTGCAGGCCTTGCGCGGTGTGCTCGGTGAGATGCTCGGGCACCTTGTCGTCGGGCATCAGCAGCACGGTCAGGCGGCAGCAGATCGCGTCGCAGCGATCGCAGCTGACCGATTTTTCGGCCGTGGCGCGGGGCGTCGATTGGGCGTTCAAGCGGCGTCACCGATGGCCGTGGCGGTGCGCTGGAAGCGCAGCACGCGGCCGCGATACGGCGGCAGGTCGTCGGGGCCGAGCTGCAGCTCGCGCTGTTCGCTGAGCGCATAGCCCTGCGTGGTCAGCGCGCGGGTCAGCGCGGCGCTGTTGCCGCGGCCCGGATCGGCGATCAGCACTTCCGCGCTCGCCGTGGCGTGCCGCGCCAGCAGTTCGGCGAGCATGCCCGGATGCTGGTGTTCGTACAGCACGTCGCTGCCGATGATCACCTCGAAACGGCCCAGTTCGAGATTGGGCTGGTCCCAGTCGAGGCGGCGGTACGGCACCGCGGGCAATTCGTTGAGCGCGGCGTTGTAGGCCAGGAACACTTCGGTCAACGGGTGGCGGTCGCTGGCGACGATGTCGGCGCCGCGGCGGCGCAGCACCAGGCTGGCCAGGCCGAGGCCGCAGCCGATCTCGAGGATGCGCTTGCCGGCGATGTCGAACAGCGCCATGGTTTCGGCGAGCAGCCGCCCGGCCGGCCACACGTTGCCGAACAGGCTCCATTGCGCCGAGGAGATGCCGGCCGCTTCGGCCTGCGCGTCGGGATCGGAGAACTGTTGGGTATCGAGCAGCGAACGGATGCGATAGTCCTGGCCGCCCAGGTTGAGCGTGTTGATCTGGGTGGTGTAGCCGGACACAGGCGCTCCCGGTGGGTCCGGCCCGAAGCGGGACGGAGGCTGGCGCAAGAAGAGGGGCGAGTCGGGCGACAGAGAACGGCCGGACGAGACGCGTGTAAAAACGTGGCGCTGAAGCGTGACCGCGCATATTACGCCAGTCGCCCCTCTTGCGTATGAACGGAAGCTGCGCTAGCGCCTGTGTCTGCCGGGTCGCGCCGGTGCGCGCCGCGGTCGCACGTCGCGGTGCGGGGCTGCGGCGCTCAGCGCTGCGCGGCGGCCAGCGCCAGGCCCTGGACCACGCCGAACGAGGGATCGCCGTGGACCAGGCGCGCCTGCGGGAACGCGGCGGCGGCGATCTGCTGGATGTAGCCGGCGCGCGACATGCCGCCGGTCAGGAATACCGCCGCCGGCTCGCGGCCGATGTCGCTGCGCACCTGCGCCAGCAGTTCGCCGAAGGCTTCCAGATAGCTGCGTGCGGCATGGGTCAGTTCGTCGGCGCGCACCTGCACCTGCAGCCCGGCTTCGATGTAGTCCAGCGGCTCCGCGTGCTGCTCGCTGTCGCTGAGGCGGATCTTGCTGCGTTCCACCGCGCGGTACAGGCGCGCGGTGTTGCCGGTGTCCTGCAGCGCCTGCAGCCGCGTGTCGTACGGGCGCGGTACCTCGTCGTAGCGATGCTGGCGGAAATCGCGCTGGCGGGTGGTGTCCTGCACCATCGCCGCCTCGACGTAGTGGTGCGCCGGCACGCGGGTGCTGCCGCGGCCGAACAGCGGCATGTAGCTGGCCAGGCTCAGCGCCAGGTCGATGTCGGTGCCGCCGCGGGCGATGCCCCAGGCGCGGTGCACCTGCGGCGCGCCGTCGCCGCCGACGCTGGCGTGGGCGATGTCGGTGGTGCCGCCGCCGATGTCCACCACCACCGCGTCGTGGCGGGCTTCGCTGCCGGCGTGGTAGTGCATCGCCGCGGCGGCGGGCTCTTCCAGGAACGCGATATCGTCGAAGCCGGCGGCGAGCGCGGCGCTGTGCAGGATCTCCAGCGCCTGCGCGTTGCCGGCCTCGCCGATCGAGCTGCGGAACTGCACCGGGCGCCCGAGCAGCGCGCTGCGCACCTGCAGGCCCAGTTGCTGCGAGGCGGTCAGGCGGATGTGTTCGAGAATGTGGGTGGCGATGCCGGTGATGGTCTGCCTGGCGCGCGGATGCAGGTTGTAGCCGAGCATCGATTTCGGACTCTGCACCAGGCTGCCTTCGCCTTCGAGGAAATACGCATCCAGCGCGGCGTCGCCGTACACCGCGTTCTGCAGCAGCGCCGCGGAACTGCGCGGCTCGCGCATCTGCGCTTCCATCCATTGCCGGCGTACCACGCGGATCGCGTCGCGGCGCAAGTCGTCGCGGCTGCGCGTGCGGCCGGCGGCGGCCGCATCGCGGCGGCCGGATTCGATCAGCTCGTCCACCTGCCGCTCTAGCGCCGGGGTCAGCTCGAAATCGGACGGGTCGCGCATCACCTCCGGGAAGTACACGGTGGTGCGGAACTGGTGCTGGTCGCCGAAGCCGATCGGCACCACGCGGCCATCGATCACCGCGGCGGCGGCGGAGTTGCTGGTGCCGAAATCGATGCCGAGTCTCATGTCGCTGCGGGGCCGGGCAGGGGGCCGGGCACTGTGCGGCAAGCCGCTGCGTGGCGCAAGCCGGCCGGCGCCGGTGCTGCATCAGCATGCGTGGCAGCGCTCGGGCAGCGTCGTTGCGGGTATGGCCGGTATCCCCGCGCAACGCACGAGGCCCGCGATTGCGGGCCTCGTGCGGTTGCAGCCGGGATGCAGGCGGTTACAGCGCCGCGCCCGCGTGGCCCTGGTCCGTTTCCTGTGCGGTGGCCTCGCGCACGCCGGCCACTTCCACCGCGAAATGCAGCACCTGCCCGGCCAGCGGATGGTTGCCGTCGATGGTCACCAGCTCGGGGCCGACCTCGACCACCGTGACCAGCAGCGGACCCTGGTCGGTCTGCGCCTGGAACTGCATGCCGGCGGCGAGGCTGTCCGCGTCCGGGAACGAACTGCGCGGCACCTCCTGCTGCAGTTGCTCGTGGCGCGGGCCGTAGCCTTCGTCCGGGATCACGTCGACCTGCACGCGCTCGCCGCTGCGCTTGCCGGTCAGCGCCTTTTCCAGCCCCGGCACGATGTTGCCGGCACCGTGCAGATAGCTGAGCGGATTGTCCGGCGAGGATTGATCGATCACCTCGCCCGCATCGTCGGTCAGGGTGTAGTGGATGGTGGCGACAAGACCGTTGGCGATCTCCATGGGAAACCTCATTCATTCATTTAGAAGTGGGATACGCCGGCACAGTCACAGCGCGATGCAAGGTGCTACCCGAATACCCTAACGAAAAGCGCCGGCGGATCGCAAGTCGGTGCAGCGGAGCGGGCGGTTACAATGGCCGTTCGCCCCGTCGTCGCAGCAGCAAGGAACCCCATGTCCGCCGCACCCGCCTGCCCGCAATGCACCCTGCACAACACCTACATGGATGGCGCGCTGTGGACCTGCGCCGATTGCGCTTACGAGTGGCCGGCGACGGCCGATACCGCCTCCACTGCGGAAACGGTGGTGCGCGACAGCAACGGCAACGTGCTGCAGGCCGGCGACACGGTGGTGGTGATCAAGGACCTGAAGGTCAAAGGTTCGTCGATCCCGCTCAAGCAGGGCTCGGTGATCCGCGGCATCCGCCTGGTCGAGGACGATGCCGAGCACATCGAAGGCAACTCGGACAAGATCAAGGGCCTGGTGTTGAAGACCTGCTTTCTGCGCAAGGCCTGAACCGTGGGCGCGGGTTGCGGCGACGGCAGATACCAGCCGCCGCCGCGTGTCCGGCTCAGTCCAGCGTGGGGTAATCGGTGTAGCCCTTGGCGCCGCCGCCGTAGAGCGTGTCCGCATCCAGCGGGTTGAGCGGCGCATCGCGGCGCAGCCGTTCCACCAGGTCCGGATTGGCGATGAACGGGCGTCCGAATGCGACTGCGTCGGCAGTGCCCGCGGCGATGACCCGTTCGGCCAGCGCCTTGTCGTAGCCGTTGTTGACCAGCCACGGTCCGCGGAACCTGGCGCGCAGCGCGGCGTAGTCGAAGGCGATGTTGTCGCGCGGGCCGCCGGTGGCGCCCTCGATCACGTGCAGGAAGGCCAGGCCGAGCGGATCCAGGCGCTCGACCGCGCGCTCGAACAGCGGCTGCGGGTCGCTGTCGTGCGCGTCGTTGGCCGGGGTCACCGGCGACAGGCGCACGCCGGTGCGCTCGGCGCCGATTTCCTGCGCTACCGCCTGCACCACCTCGAACAGCAGCCGGGTGCGGTTCTCGATGCTGCCGCCGTAGGCGTCGTCGCGGCGGTTGCTGCCGTCGCGCAGGAACTGGTCGATCAGGTAGCCGTTGGCAGCGTGCACTTCCACGCCGTCGAAGCCGGCGGCGATGGCGTTGCGCGCGGCGTGGCGGAAGTCCTCGAGCAGCGCCGGAATCTCGTCCAGGCGCAGCGCGCGCGGTTCGGAGACGTCGCTGAAGCCTTCGGCGGTGAAGGTCTTGGCGTTGGCGCGCAGCGCGCTCGGCGCCACCGGCGCGGCGCCGTCCGGCAGCAGGCTGACGTGGGAGATGCGGCCGACGTGCCACAGCTGCAGCACGATCCTGCCGCCGCGGCGGTGCACCTCGGCGGTGACGTTTTTCCAGGCGGCGACCTGCGCCTGGCTGTAGATCCCGGGCGTATCCCTGTAGCCCTGGCCCATCGGGCTGATCTGGGTGGCCTCGGCGACGATCAGTCCGGCGCTGGCGCGCTGGCCGTAGTACTCGGGTGCCAGCGGCGAGGGGATGCGGCCTTCGCCTTCGGCGCGATTGCGGGTCAGCGGCGCCATCACGATGCGGTTGGCCAGTGCGATCGCGCCCAGGCGCAGCGGGGCGAACAAGGGGGAAGCGGTAGCGGTCATCGGTACGTGTCTCGAACGAGGAATGGGGGCAGGGACAGCGCAGCGCCGAAGGCGCCGGTCGTCTCCCGCTAAACATGGGGATGGTCACCGCGGTTGCGCGTGGCCGCGATGGGACAGTGCGTTGCTGGCGGCAGGCTCGCCAGCAAAGGCGGCGCCGTGTTGGAGGCGCTGCGCGGCCGGCGGCGGCTGGCGCGCCAGATCGAAGGCGGACGGCTGATACGGTCAGCGCGACGCAGGCGACGACCGCGCGCAACGCGCTGTTGCACGCGCATGGGTGCCCTTGCATGCTGCGATGCACAATAATGGGCGGCCCTCGACCAGGTCCCGGGCATGTCCACTCCCGTCACTCCCCAGGCGCCGCTGTCGCGCCGCGGCTACGTGCTGATCCTGTTCGCATTGGCGATGGGCGGCTTCGCGATCGGCACCAGCGAGTTCTCCACGATGGGCCTGATGCCGTACATCGCGCGCGGGCTGGCGATCGACGCGCCGCAGGTCGGGCACCTGATCAGCGCCTACGCGCTGGGCGTGGTGGTCGGCGCGCCGCTGCTGGCGATCGTCGGCGCGCGCTGGCCGCGGCGCACCCTGCTGCTGGCGCTGATGGGTTTCTACGCGGTCGGCAACCTGGCCAGTGCGCTGGCGCCGGATTACCACAGCATGCTGCTGGTGCGCTTCATCGCCGGGCTGCCGCATGGCGCCTATTTCGGCGTAGCCACCCTGGTCGCCGCGTCGATCAGCCGCCCCGACCAGCGCGGCGCGGCGGTGAGCCGGGTGCTGCTTGGGCTGAACCTGGCGGTACTGATCGGCAATCCGCTGGCGACCTGGCTCGGCCAGGTGGCGCAATGGCGCTACGCGTACGCGTTGGTGGCGGCGATCGCGGTGCTGACCGTGGTGCTTGTCATGCGCCTGCTGCCGGCCGATCCGCACGAGCCGCGGCAGCGGCCGTTGCGCGAGCTGCGCGCGTTCAACCGTCCGCAGGTGTGGCTGGCGCTGGGCATCGGCTCGGTCGGCTTCGCCGGCATGTTCTGCGTGTTCAGTTATCTGGCGCCGACCCTCATCCAGGTCACCGGCGTGTCCGAGCGCTGGATCCCGTTCGCGATGTGCGCGTTCGGCTTCGGCGGCCTGCTCGGCAATCTCGCCGGCGGTTGGCTGTTCGACCGGCTGCAGTTCCGTGCGGTGCCGCTGGTGTTGCTGTGGTCGATGGCCGTGCTGCTGGCCTGGCCGCTGGCCGCACACTCGCCGTGGGCGGTGCTGCCGGCAGTGGTCGCGGTCGGCACGATGGGCGCGCTGGCGCCGGTGCTGCAGACCCGGCTGATGGATGTGGCCAGCGAAGCGCAGACCCTGGCCGCGGCCTCCAACCATGCCGCGTTCAACCTGGCCAACGCGCTGGGGCCGTGGATGGGCGGGATTGCGATCAGCGCCGGGCTGGGCTGGACCTCGACCGGCTACGTCGGCGCGGCGGCGGCGCTGGGCGGCCTGCTGGTGTACCTGTGGGCGCGCCACGACGCGCGCCGTGCGCAGCGCTTGGCGACCGCTGGCTAAGCGAGTAAGTGCGCGTTTCGACTTGACGCGCGCCTGACTGCTTGCACGGGCGACGCGGTCGCCCGTGCCTGACGCGCTAGGCGTGGCTCAGCGCTGCGCCTGCGTGTTGTGCGACAGCCGCCGCAACGCATCCAGCTTGGCCTGATAGCGCGGCTGCGCGGTCTTGTCGGCGTGCGCCAGCGCCTGCTGCAGCGCCGTGTTCGCGCGGCGCGCATCGCCGTTGAGCAGATACGCGCGGGCGAGGGCGAAATAGCGCAGGTCCGCGCCGTCGTACAGCCGCAGCGCATGCCGGTAGTCGCCGATCGCCGCAGCGTAGTCCTGGTGCCGCTCCGCCTCGTTGCCGAGCAGATACTGATGGAGCGGGTCGGTCGGCTGCACGCGTTGCAGGCGCGCCAGCATCGCCGCCTCGCGCCGGCGATCGCCCAGGCGCCGGGGTACAGGATGGCGGCGTTGGACAGTGCGGATACAGGGTTGGGGTCGACCGCCAGCGCGGTCGCGTAGTCCTGCGCTGCCGCTTGCCCATCGCCCTGGCGCAGCGCCAGCACGCCGAGGTTGTTCCAGGCCGCGGCCAAGTCGCGGTCCATCTGCAGCGCCATCGCCAGATGCTGTTGCGCGGCGGGCAGGTCGCCGTCGGCCATCAGTTCGGCGCCGCGGTTGTTGTAGTAGTGGGCCAGCGCGCGGCGGTCGGAGATCGGCTGCGGGCCGCGCCGGTCCATCAGCACGCTGCGGTCCAGGTCGATGCTGGCATGGCGTCCGTCGAGACGCACGCCGACGTTGACGTGGCCGGCGTTGTATAGCGCATAGCCGTCCTGGTACCAGCTCAGCACCCGGCCCACTTCTTCCACCTGCGCGTCCAGCCCGACGTCGCGTGCCATGGCCACGAACAGCAGGGTGAAGAACAGGCAATTGACGCGGTGCGTGGCGTAGGTCTCGGCGATGCTGTGGGTGGCCTTGGCGTCGTACTGCAGATCCAGGGCGTCGGCATCGAAGGCGAACTTCACCAGTTGCTGCGGCGTTGCTCGCACGGGACGCGCAGATCGACGCGCTGTCGCATCAGCGCATGCAGCGCAGGCGGGACGCGCATGATCTGGTCCGCCGCGGGCGGCGCGGGTGGTGGCGCGATCGCTGTGGCAGCGACCAGGGCGAACGCGGTCCAACCGAACATGGCGCACTCGCGGCGACCCGGAATGGGAGGGTCGCGGCGCAACTATCGCCCTTTGCCGGCGCGCTGGATCTGCCGGAAGACGCAGTCGATCGCGACGCGGCTTGCGGCAGGCCGATGCCGCGTATTCATCCACAGCGGCTGTGGATGGATGCGCGGCAAGGATGTGGATAACCTCGCTGCAGCGTGCTGTGCCAGTATGCGCAGACGGCCTGGCGAAAATATCGCCAGGCCGTCCGTGTGCCGTTTCGGTCGCGTTGTCGTGGGCAGCGGCGCAAGGCCGGCCGGAGCCGCTGCAGCACGCGGCATCGTGTGCTGCGGAAGCGTTCGGTAGACGCCCTCGCGAAGGCATGTGCCTGCCAGTGGCGAAAACAGGCGCTACACCCGGTTCCCGATTGCCCGCTCCGTCCCGTCCCGGCCCGGTCTCCAGGCGCGGCATAGAACAGACGCAGGTGCCGCGTATGCCCCTTTATGGCCGCCCTCGCGGCGGAGGGCGGCCAATGCGGCGCTCGCCGATCAGAACTCCTGCCAGTCCTTGTCCGTGGCCAACGCGGGGACGGACTGCAGGCGCCGCGCTGCGGCCGGCGCCGCGTCCGTACGGGCGACACGCTTTGGCGTCGCTGTTGCCGCGGCGCGCGTCGCGCGCACCGGCGCGGTGCGTTCATCCAGCTTGAACAGGGCCACCGCCTGGGTCAGTTCGGTCGCCTGCTGCTCCATCGAGCGCGCCGCGGCGCTGGCCTCTTCCACCAGGGCCGCATTCTGCTGGGTGCTCTCGTCCATCTGGGTCACGGTCTGGTTGACCTGCTCGATGCCGGCGTACTGCTCCTGCGAGGCGGCGGAGATCTCGCCCATGATGTCGGTGACGCGCTGCACCGAGGACACGATCTCGTGCATGGTCTTGCCGGCCTGGCCGACCAGCGCCGAGCCTTCGGCGACGCGGCTGACCGAGTCGTCGATCAGTTCCTTGATCTCCTTGGCCGCACTGGCCGAACGCTGCGCCAGGGTGCGCACTTCCGAGGCGACCACGGCGAAGCCGCGGCCCTGCTCGCCGGCACGCGCCGCTTCCACCGCCGCATTCAAGGCCAGGATGTTGGTCTGGAAGGCGATGCCGTCGATGACGCTGATGATGTCGGCGATCCTCTTCGAGGAGGCCTCGATGCCGCTCATCGTGGTCACCACCTGGCCGACTACCTCGCCGCCCTGCGACGCGACCGAGCCGGCGCCCGCTGCGAGCTGATTGGCCTGGCGCGCATGTTCGGCGTTCTGCTTCACGGTGGAGGTCAATTCCTCCATCGAGGCGGCGGTCTCTTCCAGGCTGGCGGCCTGCTGTTCGGTGCGGCGCGACAGGTCGTCGTTGCCGGCGGCGATCTCGCTGGCCGCGGCGTTGATCGACACCGCCGAATGCTTGATCCGGCCGACGATCTCCGACAGCTGCTCGGCGGTGGCGTTGGCGTCGTCGCGCATCTGCGCGAACACGCCATGGAACTCGCCGTGCATGCGCGCGGTCAGGTCACCGGCGGCGATGGATTGCAGCAAGGCCGACAAGGATTGCAGGTTGCCGTCGGCCGTAGTCATCAGCTGATTGAGGCTTTCGACCATGACCCGGAAATCGAACTGGAAGCGCTCGGCATCGCCGCGGGCGCTGAAGTCGCCGTCGGCGGCGGACTGCGCCAGTTGCTTGATCTGGCCATTCATCGCCGAGAGGTTGACCTTCACCTCGTCCATGGTCTGGGTGAACGTCGCCTTCTCGCCGGGCAGGCGGTCCATGTCGTGGCTGAGGTCGCCGACCGCATAGCGTCCCATGATCCGCGCCAGCTGCAGCTGCACTTCGACATGCGAGCCGACCACGGCATTGGTTTCCGCCGCCATGCGCCCGTAATCACCGGGGAAGGCGGCTGCGTCCATGCGATAGCTGATCTGGCCCGCCTCGTGGCGCTTGGCCATGTCCATCTGCGCGGCGATCAGGCTGCGCATCTGCTGTTGCATGCCATGCATCGCGCCGAGCAGGCGGCCGGTTTCGTCGGTGGCCTGGGTCTGCACATCGTTGTCCAGCTTGCCGCCGGCGATGGCCTCGGCAGCGCGGGTGGCTCGGTTCAGCGGCAACACCAGACTGCGGGTGATCAGCAGCGCCAGCGCAATGCTGACCAGCACCACCGCGAGGCCACCGGCGATCAGCAGTGCACGGCCGTGGTCCATCGCCGTATTCGCTTCGGCATACGCCGTGGCAGCGAGCGCGCGCTGCCGATCCGAAAACGTGGTGAGGGCGTGTTGCCACTTCTGGGTCGCCGGAGCGGCGCGCTTCATCAGTGCAGACAGCGCCTCGTCGGACTTGCCGTTCATCCCCAGGTCGAACACTTCCTGGTTGGCCGCGCGCGATTGCGCGTAGGCGAGATCGATCTGCTTGCGCATTTCCTGGCCAATCGGGTTGGTGGCCGGAATCGCATAGAGCCGATCGTGGACTTCGTCGTAACCCTTCAGTTGCTGCTCGACGACCTTGGCGAACTGGATGTTCTGCTCCTGCGTGGTCGGCAGCACGATGTTGCGCAGGTTGACGGCGATGACCGAACTGGCCTGCAGCATGTCGTTGGTGTATTGAAGGATGGTGATGTTGCGATTGGCGATGCTGTCCAGCCGCTCGCGCGCTTGCGCCAGGGTCACCAGGCCGGCAACGACGAGTGCGCAGGAAAGCAGGATGAGCAGGCCGAAGCCAGAGGAAAGGCGCGTGCCGACGTTGTAGCGCTGGAGGAGTCCGTTCATTCGTAGTTCCCAAAAAAGGGTGAGGTGAGGTGTGCGCGGCGACCCGGAAGTCGCGTGAGCCGAGCTCGGACATAACGGGCGACGGCGGGTGCAGAGACTCGCAGCGGCGGCATTGCAGCGACTGGCAAGGCCAAGTCTCGGTGCGCACTGCGTCTTGTCGAGGCTTAAACAAGATAACGGCGGCCATGTTCGATTCTTAATGGATAAGTTCTTCGACATCGTTGCCGGGCGACGTTGCGCACTGCTCGGCGCGTGGCCAGAAGCGCTGCGGCTTGGGCCGAAACGCGCCGGAATCTAGCGAGAATCGGGCAGTAACAGGATTCGCCATACTGTCGCGTACTGCGGCATTGGCGTTGATGCCACCTGTGATCCCGACCTCAAGCTCGCTTCTGCGAGCAGCTGCAGAAGACGCGCCCAGCACCGAACGGATGCCTGCATGCAGCGTGGCGTCGTCTGCGCATCGGCGATGAATGCCTGTTCATGCCTGCCAGCACCGCGTGAGGACGCAAGCGTTTCGGCTCACGTGCACTTTATGCCCAGGCGTCCAGCATCCTTCCCACGACGCAACGCGGCAAGACTCTTCATACCGCGGCCGAGCGAAATCCAGGGAACACGACCCGACTTGCCCGTTGCGCGATGTTCGCCGGCCCATTGCAGAAGGAGTTCCATCCATGAGCATTCAGAGCAAGACCACCCACAGCCTCAACGACCTCATCGCCATCTCCCGCGACGGCAATGAGTTCTACGAAGAAGCGGCGCAGAAGGTCGGCGATACCGAGTTGTCGGCGCTGTTCCTGCGCATTGCCGGGGTCAAGTCCGACATCGTCAGCAGCCTGAGCGCGGTGGTCCAGGCGGTCGGCGGCAAGCCCGACGAGCACGGCACGCTGGTCGGCGGCATGCAGCAGATGTACGGCAAGGTGCGCGCGACGCTGGGCGACACCAAGTACGGCTACGTGGCCGAGCTGGAAGAGTCCGAGGATCGCCTGTTGAAGGCGTTCAACGAGACCATCGCCGACAGCGATACCCCGGTCGCCGCACGCGATGCCGCCACCAAGCTGCTGCCGGAAGTGCGCGCGTGTCACGACGTGATGCGCAACCGCAAGCTGGCGATGAAGAACGCGGCCTGAGCCGCAGGCCGGACTCGCGTCCGGCCGTCATCGACGGCAAGGCACGTTGCGATTCGCGCGGATCGCAACTTGCCGACGCTGAAAGGCGCAAAGGCCGACCGGATTCCGTCCGGTCGGCCTTTTGCGTTTTCGAAGCGAGCGGTCGCGCGCCTGGCGCAACGCGCTTGCTACCATGACGGTCCCTGTCCCGTCGCCGCAGCGCCCGCGGCTTTCGCCCTCTGCCGATGGCCCACGATCCTTCTTCCGCAAACGCGCAGTTCTCGCTCGGCTTCGCTGTGCCGGCGCCGCGCGAGAGCCTGTTCTTCGCTGTGCTGCCGGACCCGGCCACCGCACAGCGCGCCTTCGCACTGGGCGAGCGCCTGCGTGCCGAACATGGCCTGCGCGGTCGCGCGCTGCCGGTGGAACGTCTGCACCTGACCCTGCACTATCTCGGCGAGTACGCCGGCATTCCGCCGCAGCTGCTGCGGCAGGCGCATGCGGCCGGACAGGCACTGACGGCGGCGCCGTTCGAGCTGTGTTTCGATCGGGTCGCCAGCTTCGGCGGCCGTGCCCGCACGCGGCCGCTGGTATTGCTTGGCGACGGCGAGCCGCCCGCGCTGCGTCGACTGCGCGAGGCGCTGCAACAGCAACTAGCCCGCCAGGGCGTGGCCACGCGCGCCGACGCGGCCTATCTCCCGCATATCACCCTCAGCTACGACGAGCAGACAGTGCCGCCGCAAACCGTGCCGGAGCTGCGCTGCACGGTCGCCACGCTGAGCCTGATCCGCAGCGTGCAAGGGCAGGGGCGCTATGCGCACGAAGCGACCTGGCCGCTGTCGGCGGATGCGGCCGGGCCTGCGTCTGCCGGCGGCAGGGCGATGCGATGAGCGAACCGGCGCCGCCGCTGGCCCTGCCCGCCGCGCAGTGGGAACAGTTGCAGGCGGCCTATGCCACGCCGCCGCGCGCCTACCACCATTTCGGCCACGTGCAGGCGGTGCTGGGCCACTACGCCGAGGTCGCCGCAGTGCTGGGCTGGCTGCAGCCGCGCGAGGTCTACCTGGCGGTGCTCTATCACGATGCGGTGTATCAGGCCTGGCGCAGCGACAACGAGGCGCAGTCGGCGCGCCTGGCGCAGGCGGCGATCGCGCAGTGGTTGCCCGACGCCGGGCTGGATGCGGCACGCGTGGCTGCGCTGATCGAACTGACCGCGCGTCACGGGCGACTGTCCGCCGCGGCGGTGGACGCCGAGGCGGCGCTGTTCCTGGACTGCGACATGGCCATCCTCGGCGCCGATCCCGCCGGATTCGCCGCCTACGATCGCGCCATCGCCGAGGAGTACCGCGGCGTGGTGCCGGGCTGGCTGTACCGGCGCAAGCGCCGCGCGTTCCTGCAGACGGTGCTGGCGCAGCCGCGCATCTTCCTCAGCGACTGGTTCCATGCGCGCTACGACGCGGCGGCGCGCGCCAATCTGGGCCAGGCGGTCGGCTGAGCCGGCCGGGCCGGCGTTCTACAATGCGCGCCTGTTCACGCCGCTGGCGTGCCACCCGCTGCGCACCGTGATGTCCGATCCCGATTCCGCCCCTGCCGATCCGTGCCCGCAAGCGCCGCAGCCGCCGCTGCCCAGCGATTGCTGCAACAGCGGGTGTCCGCTGTGCGTGCACGACCTGTACAACGACGAAGTGGCGCGCTATCGGCAGGCGCTGGCGGCGTGGCGGCTGCGCCATCCCGAGGCCGGCCCGGGCGCGTGAGCGCCCGCCGCGGGTTGCCGCAGCCTGCGCTGGCGCCGCTATCTGCGCGAGTTGCGGCGGCCGGCCGGCGAGCTTCCGACGTACCCCGCATGAACCGGCGTCCGCGCCGTGCTTCGCGCGACCGCCGTTCGGGATTATCTTTGACATGTCTTTTCAGGATTGCCAGATGATGCGAATGCGTGGCGGATGGATGTGGGGATGTGCGTTGGCCGGGCTGACCGCCATGGCCGCCGCCGCGGCGGCGCCTGCCGCGCCAGCGGCGACACCGCCCGCGGTCCCGGAAAAACTCAGCCACGGTCGCTTCGAACAGGTCCCGGTGCTGCTGCCGCAGGGCGAAGCGCAGCGCGTGGTGCTGTGGTTCGCCGGCGGCAAACACGGCGCGGCCGCGCGCATGCGCCAGATCGAGGCCTTGCGCGACGACGGCGCGATGGTGGTGGTGATCGACGCTGCGCACCTGCAGGCGGTGCTGGCCAAGATCCCCGGCACCTGCGGTTTTTCCGCCGGCGACGTGGAGAATTTCTCGCGCTACGTGCAGGCCTACTACCACGTGCCGACCTACCGCCTGCCGCTGCTGGTCGGCGATGGCGACGGCGCCGCGCTGGCCTATGCGGTCGCGGCGCAGGCGCCCAAGCACCTGCTGGCCGGCCTGGTCACCGAGGATTTCTGCCCGGTGCAGGTGCTCGACGACCAGATCTGCGGTGCCGGCATCACCGCGCCGGCGCGTGCGCTGCAGCCGGCGGCGCTGCCGCTGCCGTGGCTGAGCGCGATCGATGCGCCGGGCAAGGGCCGCTGCACCCAGCAGAGCGATGCGTTCGTGCAGCAGGTGCCGCAGGCGCAGCAGTTCCGCCGCAGCGCCAGCGGCGATGCCTTGCCAGGGCTGCGTGCGGCCGTGCGCTCGCTTGGCGCGCAGCGCGGGGTCAGCCTGCCGCCGACGCCGGTCGATCTGGCCGGGCTGCCGGTGGTCGAGGTGCCTGCCGCCGCCGGCGCCGCGGCCGCCGACAACGACCACGACCAGGTGTTCGCGATCTTCATCTCCGGCGACGGCGGCTGGGCCGGACTCGACCAGCAGGTCGCCGGCGCGCTGGCCCAGGCCGGCATCCCGGTGGTCGGTGTGGATTCGCTGCGCTACTTCTGGAGCGAGCGCACCCCGCAGGGCTTCGCCACCGACCTGGACCGCATCTACCGCCACTACAGCCACCTGTGGCAGCGCGGGCGGGTGGTGCTGATCGGTTTCTCGCAGGGCGCCGACGTCTTGCCGGCCGCCTACAACCAGTTGCCGCCGACGATGCGCGCCCAGGTGCAGACCACCGCGCTGCTGTCGCTGGGCAAGACCGCCGACTACGAATTCCACGTCTCCAACTGGATCAGTTCCGGCGACGATGGCCTGCCGATCGCCCCGGACGTGGCGAAGATGCCGGCCGCGCAGACCCTGTGCATCTACGGCGAGGACGATGACGACAGCGTCTGCCCGGACCTGCCGCACGGCGGCGCGCAGTTGGTGAAGCTGCCCGGCGACCACCACTTCAAGGGCGACTACGCGGAACTGGCCAGGCAGATAGTGCAGCGGATCGGGGCGAAATAGTCGGGACTCGGGACTCGGGACTCGGGACCGGGAGAACGTTTCTCGGTAAGGCCAACCGCTTTTGCTGTTGCTTTTCCGGGTCCCGAGTCCCGTCTACTCAGGCTTCCTCGGATCCAGCGAAATCAGCCGCGTCACGTCCAGCAACGCCGCCGGCAGGTGCATGCCGCCGGGGGCGGCCAGGTAGCGGGTGCGCCAGGCCGGGGCGAACTTGGACTTGAAGCGGCGCAGGCCGGTGAAGCCGTAGAAACGCTCGCCGTGGCGCACGATCAGGTTGCCGAAACGGTTCCAGCGCCCGGCCAGGCGGTGCTGGGCCAGGCCCGATAGCGGCGCCATGCCCAGCGAGAAGCGCTTGTAGCCCTGTTCGCGGCCCCACAGGAACAGCTCGATGAACAGGAAATCCATGGTGCCCTTCGGCGCATCGGCGATGTGCCGCATCAGGTCCACCGATAGCTCATGCCCGGCCGGCGCCTGCCACAGGTTGGCGAAGGCCACGACCTTGCCCTCGGCCTCGACCACTGCGATCGGGAAGCGGCGCAGATAGGCCGGGTCGAAGCTGCCGAGCGAGAAGCCTTTCTCTTCGCCCGCCTTTTCCTCCAGCCATTGCTGCGACACGTCGGCCAGCACCGGCATCAGCGTGTCGATCTCCTCCAGCGGCACGATGCGGAAGCTCAGCCCGCTGCGCTTGCCGCGGTTCCAGGCCTGGCGCAGGTCGGCGCGGTCGCGGCCTTCAAGGTGGAAGTCTTCCAGCGACACCATCGCTTCCTCGCCCAGCTTGACCAGGGTCAGGCCCAGGTCGAGGTAGGTCTGCCAGTGCTGCTCGCCGACCTGGTAGAACACCGGGCGCAGGCCCAGGCGGTCGGCTTCCTCGCGGAACCGCCAGATCAGCGCCCGCGCGACCTCCGGCGGCCCCACCGGATCGCCCATCGCCACCAGCGAGCCGCCGTAGCGCTGCATCATCACGAAGCCCTGGCCGCTCTCGTCGGGCAACAGCGCCTTGTCGCCGGTCAGCACCAGGCAGGCCTGGGTATCGGTGGCCACGGCCAGCACCGGCGCCAGCGCGTCCAACTGCGCCGTATCGGCCGCCGGCAGCGGCGAGCGCGTGCTGTGCAGCAAGCGCGCCAGCCCGAACACCACCACCGCCACGCTGACCAGCAGCACCGCGCGCAGCGCCCGCGGCGCATTGGCCGAGGTGGCGAACTGCCACCACAACTCGTTCTGGTATTCGACGTGGCTGTAGACGAAGAACAGCAGCCATATGGTCGCGATCAGCACCAGGCCCAGGTTGCGGATCCATGGCCACGACCAGGCCTCGTCGAGCAGCGCGCCCTGCCGGTAGAACTCGCGGCGCGCGCCCCACAGCCCGGCCGCCACCACCAGCGAGGACAGCGCCACCGAGGCGTGGCCGCCGCGCAGCCAGGCCGGCAGCGGCAGCAATACGCAGATACCGATCGCCAGCACCCACGCCGCATGGCTGCGCCGCTGCAGGCCCTGGCCGATCAGCAGCAGCACCACGCCGCCTAGGCTGGACAGCAGGTGCGAGGTTTCCACGATCGACAGCGGTGCCATGCCCAGGCGCCGTTTCGGCGTCGGCAGGGTGCCGTCGATGACCAGCGCCGCGCCGACCGCGAACACCGCCATGGCGATGATCTGCGGCAGCCACGGGCGCAGCGTGCCCCAGGCCACGCGCACCCCGCCGGCGCTGGCCGCCAGCGGCCGGCGCAGGCCCGAGGCCGCGGCCATCAGCACCGACAGCAGCAGCGGCACCACGTAGTAGGTGATGCGGTAGATCAGCGCCGCCGCCAGCACCGCGGCCGGGGCCACGCCGGGCAGCAGCTTGAGCAGGCTCCACTCGAACACGCCCAGCCCGGCCGGCACGGTGGACATCAACCCGGCCACCACCGCGACCAGGTACAGGCCGACGAAGCCGACGAACTCGATCCCCGATTCGTTCGGCAGCAGCACGTAGAACGCGGCGCTGGCCAGGCCCAGTTCGACCACGCTGAGCGCGGTCACGCCGAGCGCGGTGCGCCGGTCCGGCAACCACAGTTCGTGGCTGCGCCAGCGCAGCGTGCGGCCTTCGCGCCCGGCCAGCAGCAGCATCAGGCCGAAGCCGGCCAGCAGCGCGATGCCGAACGCGCGCACCGCCTGCCCGCCGAGCGGCAGCGCCAGCGCCGCCGACGTCGGTTCCAGGGTCAGCGCCAAGGCCAGCAACAGCCAGGCGCCGAACACGAAGCCGAGCGTGCTCATCAGCACCACCTGGCCGATCTCGGCCAGGCCCAGCCCCGCCCGGCCATAGCCGCGCAGGCGCACCGCGCCGCCGGTGAGCGCGGCGAAGCCCAGAGTCTGCCCGACCGCATGCGCCAGGAACGCGGTGACGCCGATCCGCATCGGATGCAGCTTGCGCCCGCTGCGGTGCAGGCCGACCGCGTCGAAGCCGATCAGGCAGGCATAGCTGCTCAGCCCCAGTACCAGGGTCAGTGCGATCTGGCCGACGCCGAGCTGGTTGAAGGCATGGCGGATCGCGGCGTAGCCGTGGGTGCTGAACTCGGTGGCCAGCGCGCGCAGCGCCAGCGCCAGGATCGCCAGGCTGAACACCACCGGCAGCGCACGGCGCCAGCCGGCAGGAGAGGGGGACGCGGGAGATGCGGTGTCGGTCATTGCAGGGCAGCGTAAGCGAAGAAGGGTGGGAACTGTGCGCAGACGCCGGCGGCATCGCGCCGGCTTACGGCGTTGGCGGTGCGGGTCATCGCGGTGGTGCGCCGGCAGGCGGAAAGGGGTTGGTGCATCGCGATATCGGCTGGCCTGGGGCTGTACCGGCGGCACCGGCGACGCGCATCATAGTGGAATCGCACGTCGGCACCGCGTCGGCGTGCGTGCAGGGTGCCGGCGTCGATGCGCGCTGCGCATCGTGTTTCCCGCTACGACCCGGAGCCGATCCCATGCCCTCGCCCCTGGCCCCGCCTCCGCGCCGCCGTATTGGCCGCGCGCCGCCGGCGCCCTCGCCACGCTGCTATGCCTGCTGTTCCTCGGCGTGGCGCTGGCGCTGCAACTGCTGCGCGCGGACCTGCACTGGCAGCAGGCGACGCTGAGCCTGTACCTGCACGGCCCCGGCGGACTGCTGCTGCGCATTGTCTACGTGCTGCTGGCGGCGAGCATCGTCGCGCTGGCCGCCGGCCTGTATGCGCAGGCGCCGCCGCGGGCACGCAGCGCCGCGCCGCTGCTGCTGTTCGCGGTCGCCGCACTGGGCCTGTGCGGGGTGGCGATCGGCGACAGCTACCTGCCGCAGCGCGCACCGTTGCTGGCGCCGTTGTTGCACGGGCTGTTCGCGCAGACCGCGTTCCTGTGCGCGACCAGCGCGATGCTGCTGCAGAGCGCCTGGCTGCGCCGGCAGGCGCCGTGGCAGGGCCGTGCCGGCACGCTGTCGGCCCTGGCGGTGGCGGCGTTCGTGGCGCTGTGGGTGCACGTGCTGTGGCGCGCGCCGCCGCGCGGGCTGACCCAGAAGCTGGCGATCGCGCTGATTCTGGCCTGGCTGCTGCTGGTCGCCTACCGGCTGTGGCGGCCTGCAGGCGAGGCGCAATCGCGCGACAATGCCCGGGTTTCCCCTCTTCAGGACACTGCCTCATGATCCAGCGATTCGATACCGGCCCGCGCATGTCGGAAATGACCGTGCACAACGGCGTGGCCTACCTGGCCGGGCAGATCGCCGACGACGCCAGCGCCGACATCGCCGGCCAGACCCGCCAGGTCCTGGCGGCGATCGACGAACTGCTGGCGCGTGCCGCCACCGACAAGAGCAAGGTCCTGCGCGCGGAGATCTACATGACCGACCTGGCCGAGTTCGCCGAGATGAACAAGATCTGGGAAACCTGGGTCTGCCCGGGCAGCACCCCGGCGCGCGCCACGGTGCAGGCCAGGCTGGCCAACCCGGAGTGGAAGATCGAGATCGTGATCACGGCGGCGGTGTGAGTGGGGCCGGGACTCGGGACTCGGGACTCGGGACTCGGGACTCGGGACTCGGGATTTTCGCAAGTTCGCAGCTTTTGTGCCTTTCTGTAGGAGGGGCTTCAGCCCCGACGCGTTACCGGTAAGGCGTCGGGGCTGAAGCCCCTCCTACAAAAAAGCAGCTGCGACGGAGCTGCAAAAAAAGCCGCTTTTTTTTAAAAAAAATTGGCCCTTTTTGCATCAAATCGCTTGACATCGATATGCACCGGGACATCATCCTGCTGTCCCGAGTCCCGAGTCCCGAGTCCCGAGTCCCGAGTCCCGAGTCCCGAGTCCCGAGTCCCGAGTCCCGAGTCCCGAGTCCCGAGTCCCGAGTCCCGAGTCCCGAGTCCCGAGTCCCGAGTCCCGAGTCCCGAGTCCCGAGTCCCGAGTCCCGAGTCCCGAGTCCCGAGTCCCGAGTCCCGCCGCCTCAGCGCCTGACGAACCGGTAATGCGCCACGCCCCACTGCTGGCCCTGTTCGTAGCCGAACAGTTCCGCGCAGGCCATCCAGAACATGCGCCAGCGTTGCCACCAGATCTTCGCGTCGGCGCCGTAGGTTCCCTGCAGTACCTGCATCAGTTCGGCGCGATGCCGGTCCTGGTTGCGTAGCCAGGCGTTGGCGGTCTTTTCGTAGTGTTCGCCGGACAGCAGCCAGCGCCGTTCCAGCGTCAGGTCGTCCTGGAACTGCAGCAAGGTGTCGGCGGCCGGCATCAGTCCGCCGGTGAAGAAGTGCCGGCCCATCCAGTTGTCCTCGCCCTGCACCTCGAACGGGTAGGCCAGGTCGCGGTGGCAGAAGATGTGCACGAACAGCCGGCCGCCCGGCATCAGCCATTGGCCGATCCGCGCCAGCAGTTCGCGGTAGTTGCGCATGTGCTCGAACATCTCGATCGACACCACGCGGTCGAAGCTCGCATGCGGCAGGCTCAGGGTGTTGGCGTCGTGAGTGATGACCTCCACGTTGCGCAGCCCGCGCGCGCGGCACTGCGCCTCGATGTGCTCGCGCTGCGGCCGCGAGTTGGACACCGCGGTGATGCGCGCGCCGGGGTAGTGCTCGGCCATCCACAGGGTCAGCGACCCCCAGCCGCAGCCCAGTTCGAGGATGCGCTGGCGGTCGCGCAGCTGCGCGCGTTCGGCGTACAGGTGCAGCATGCGCTCCTCGGCCGCGTCGAGGTCCTTGGTGCCGGCGTCCCAGTAGCAGCTGCTGTACTTCAGGCGCTTGCCCAGGCACAGCTCGAAGAAGCGCGGCGGCAGTTCGTAGTGCTGGCGGTTGGCGGCCTCGGTCTCGATCGCGATGGCGCTGCCGCGCAAGGCCTCGACGAACACGCGCTGGCGTTCCCAGGCGGCGTCGGCGCCGCCGCTGCGCTCATCGCGCAGGCGTTGCGCGCACAGCTTGCGCATCGCCGCGCGCAGCAGCGCGTCGGGCAGCAGGCCGGATTCGGCCACGCGGGTGGCAAACGGTTCGGCCGGCAGCACGGGGGGAGGCGAAGTGGCGAGGGCGCTGGACATCGGCGGATCTCCTGGAAACGGGGTCATTGCCGCGGCGGCAACGGAAAGAAGGCGCTGGTGCTGCGCTGGTAGTCGGCGTAGTCCTGGCCGCGCGAGCGCAGCGCCTGTTGTTCGGTGTAGGGAATGCCAGTGACGCGGTACAGGAACGCGAACATCAGCAGCGGCCCCAGTGCGGCCACGCCGACCCACAGCGCGCCGCTGCCCACGGCGAGGAACACGTAGGCGAACCAATGCACGAATTCGAAGAAGTAGTTCGGATGCCGCGAGTAGCGCCACAGGCCGCGGCGGCAGGTCTTGCCCTTGTTGCCCGGATCGGCGCGGAACGCGGCCAGCTGGCGGTCGGCCAGGCTTTCGCCGCCCACCGCCAGCAGCCAGGTCGCCAGCGCCAGCGTGGTCCACACGCTCCACTGCGGCAGCGGATTGTGCGCGGCGATCGACAGCGGCAGCGCGAACAGCACCACCACCAGCGCCTGGCCGAGGAAGAACAGCAGGAAGCGGCGCTGGTCGCCGTGCCAGTGTTCGCGCAGCGCGCGGTAGCGGCCGTCCTCATGCGCATCGCCGAACACGCGCACGCCAAGGTGCCAGGCCAGGCGCGCGCCCCACAGCCCGCCCATCGCCGCTGTCAGCACGCGCGGCAACGCGGCGCCGTCGGCGCGCCAGGCGCAGTACAGCGCAGCCAGCGCCATGCATGCCGCCCACAGCACATCGACCACGCCGGCGTTGCGGCTGCGCCGCTGCCAGGCCCAGCCGGCCAGCATCGCCAGCGCGGTGAACGCGCCCACATGCAACAGCGGCCAGGCGTTCATGACGCAGCTCCGGCGATGCGGCGTATGGGCTGCGCGGTCGTGGACAGGCGCCGCGTCGCCACGCTCAGCACGGCCAGCGCCACGGCCCAGGCCAGCGCCAGCGCGAGCACCGCGTGCAGCAGCGGCGCGCCCAGCGTCACCGCTTGCCAGCCGCGCGCGGCCAGCACATAGCCGAGCGGGCCGAACACCGCGCCGAACAGCGCCGCGCGCCACGGGCGCTGCATGACCCAGGCCAGCGAATGGTTGAAGGTCAGTGCGAAGCCGGCCCACAGCGCCAGGATCCACAACGGCGCCCACGGCGCCGGCGGCAGCGCTGCGGCGTAGCGCACCCAACCGCCCGCGGCCAGCGCGGTATCGACGCCGGCGCCGAGCAGCAACGCCAGCGCCATCAGCGCCGCATCGCCGCGCGCGCGGCGGCGCGGCTGCAACTGGTACAGCGCGAACAGCGCCAACGCCGCCGGACCGGCCCAGGCCAGCCCGTGCCCGGCGCCCATCACCGCCGCCAGCCACAGCAGTTGCAACGCGACGTAGTTGGCGAGGTTGCTCATGCGTCGTGCGCCAACGCCGGCGCGAACTGCGCCGGGCGCGCGCCCGGCTTGCTCAGCCACAGGTGCACGTCGCCGATCGAGCGTTCCAGGAAGCCGCCTTCGCAATAGGCCAGGTAGAACTCCCACATGCGGATGAAACGCTCGTCGTAGCCCAGCGCGCGCACCTGCGGCAAGTTGGCCATGAAACGCTGGCGCCAGGCGCGCAGGGTCAGCGCATAGCTGGGGCCGATGTCTTCCAGGTTGAACAGGCGCAGGTCGCTGGCCCGCGCGATCGCGCCGGTCATCGCCGCCACCGAGGGAATGAAGCTGCCGGGGAAGATGTGGCGCTTGATGAAGTCCACCGATTTCAGCGCCTGCGCGTAGCGGTGGTCCTCGATGGTGATGGCCTGGATCAGCGCCTGGCCATCGTCCTTGAGCAGGCTGCCGACCTTGCCGAAATAGGTGTCCAGGTACTGGTGGCCGATCGCCTCGATCATCTCGATCGAGACCAGCCGGTCGTAGCGGCCGTCGAGGTCGCGGTAGTCGCGCAGCAGCACCTCGACGCGCTCGGACAAGCCGGCCGCGTCCACGCGCTGGCGCGCCAGGTCGTATTGCTCGCGCGAGATGGTCACGGTGGTGACGCGGCAAGCATGATGCTTGGCCGCATGCAGCGCGAAACCGCCCCAGCCGCTGCCGATCTCGACCACGTGGTGGTGCGGCTGCAGGTCAAGCTTGGCGCAGATGCGCTGCAGCTTGCGTTCGGCGGCGCGCTCCAGCGCGGCATCGCCGAGCGTGGCGTCTTCGTCGCGGAAGATCGCCGAGGAATACATCAGGTTGCGGTCCAGGAACAGTTCGAACAGCGGGTTGCCCAGGTCGTAGTGCGCGGCGATGTTGCGGCGGCTGCCTGCGCGGGTGTTGCGCGCCAGCGCGTGCAGGCCGCGCATCGCCATGCCGCCGAGGCGCGCCAGGCCGGTCTCCATCGCGTCCAGGCGCTCGCGGTTGCGCACCAGCAGGCGCACCAGCGTGACCAGGTCGTCGCATTCCCACAACCCGTCCATGTACGCCTCGCCGACGCCGACGCTGCCGTTCAGCGCGGCCTGGCGGTAGAAGCGCGGATCGTGGATGCGCAGGTGCGCGTGCAGTGCGCCATCGGCCTGGGTGGCGCTGCCCAAGGTGGCGCTCCCTAACGTGGTGATCGCGCCGGCTTCCTCGATGCGCAGCTGGCCGTCGCGCAAGCCGTCGAGGGTGACCAGCAGGCGCCGCCGCAGCACCCGGTCGAGGCCGCGCAGCGGCGCCGCGGCCGGGGTCAGCGCGACGGAAGCGGAGGAGGGCGCGTGCGGAGCGTTCATCGGCGTTCTCGCGGAAGGGAATGGTCGGGGTGGTCGTGCACCGGATTGCCGCGCAGCCACAGGCGCAACGCCTGCCAGTGGATCTTGGCCACGACCTGCACGGTCATCGCCGGATAGCGCAGCAGCGCGCGCGCCAGGCTGGCGCCGCAGATCTCGCGCCGCTGCAGCACCAGGGTGGCGTCGAAGCGCCTGGCTGCCGGTTGCGGGTCGAGCACGTCCATGTGCACGCGCAACTGCGCGCCGGGCTCGCTGCAGCGCCATGCGTATTCGTGCGCCATCGCCATGAACGGGGAGACGTGGAAGCGCTTGTCGAAACGCCAGGCGTGCACGCTGCCGTGGCTGCGCGCGGCGGCCACCGGCAGCACGTAGGCGTGGCGCTGCTTCCACGGCGTGTTGGTGATCTCGGCGACGATGCTGTGCAGGCGCTGCTGCGCGTCGTGGCAGTAGTAGAACGTGACCGGGTTGAAGCAGTGGCCGAAGTAGCGCAGGTGGGTCAGCATGCGTACCGGGCCGAGCGGGCGTTCGCCGCAGTGCTGCTGCACGCGGTCGCGCACCGCTTCGTCCAGCGCTTGCGCCGGATCGCCCAGGTAGTCGGTGCGGCGGAATTCGGCCAGGTTGCGGCGGCCGACCGACCAGAACCAGCGCCGCGCGAACACCTGCTCGAGTTCGGCCAGATCCAGGTACATCAGAAAGATCGGATAGCGGAACGCCAGCGCCTTGGGCGCGTAGCGGCGGTGCCGGACCCAACCGCCGTACAGCGCGCTGTGCAGTCCCGGCGTGGTCGTGCCCGCCGCCGCCGGCGTTGTCGAGACGGCGCCAGCCGGCGGGGCGGACACGGTAGCGCTGCGCAGCAGGTTCACGGCCAGGGTACCCCGAGCCCGGCGGCGACGTCGACCGCGCTGCGCAGGCCGTCTTCGTGGAAGCCGAAGCCCCAGCCGGCGCCGGCGAACCAGGTGCCGCGCTGGCCCTGGATCTCGCCCTTGCGCGCCTGCGCCGCCACCGACGCATGGGTCTGCAACGGATGCCGGTAGCGCATGCGCCGCAGCACCTTGGCCGGATCGATGTCGTCGCTGCGGTTGAGGCTGACGATGAACGGCTGCGGCGAGGCGATCGATTGCAGCGCGTTCATCCAGTAGCTGACCGTGCACGGCGCGTCCGGATCGGCCGGCACGTGCGCGTTCCAGGCCGCCCAGGCGCGGCGATTGCGCGGCAGCACGCGGGCATCGGTGTGCAGCACGGTGTCGTTGTTCTGGTAGGCGATCGCGCCGAGGATCTCGCGCTCGGCGGCGCTGGCGTCGTTGAGCAGGCGCAGCGCGTCGTCGGCGTGGCAGGCCAGCACCACATGATCGTAGTGCTGGGCATCGGCGTCGCTGTCGGCATCGGTCAGCACCGATACGCCCTGCGACAGCCGCTGCACCGAACGCACCGGCGTGCCGATGCGCTCGTGTACGCGCCAGCGGCTGCGCAGCGCGTGCACATAACTGCTGGAGCCGCCCGCGACCACCTGCCACTGCGGCCGGCCGCTGACCTGCAGCATGTGGTGGTTGGCCATGAAGCCGATCAGCTGGCGCATCGGAAATTGCAGGATCTGCTGCGACGGCGAGGACCACAACGCCGACGCCATCGGCACCAGATGCGCGTCGCGGAAGACCTGCGAATAGCGGTGCCGCTGCAGGAACTCGCCCAGCGTCAGCTGCGCCTGCGCGTCGTCGGCCAGCACCTGCGGCGCCTGCCGGTAGAAGCGGCGCAGATCGCACAGCATGCGCCAGAAGCGCGGGCTGGCCACATTGCCGGGCTGGCAGAACAGCCCGCCGAGGCTGCCGGCGTTGTATTCCAGCCCGCTGCGCGCCTCGTGCACCGAAAAGCTCATCGTGGTCGGCTGCGCGGCCACACCGAGCTGCGCGAACAGTTTGCTCAGCAGCGGATAATGCTGCGGGTTGAACACGATGAAGCCGCTGTCCACCGCGTACGCCACGCCGCCCAGTTCGAGCGCATGGGTATGGGTGTGCCCGCCGAGGTAGTTGGCGGCCTCGTACAGGGTGACATCGTGCCGTTGCGACAGCAGCCATGCCGAGCCCAGCCCGGCGATGCCCGAGCCCACCACCGCGATGCGGCTCATCGTGCGCGCGCCTGCGCCCGCACCAGCCCCGCCGGCACCGGCCGCAGCTGGCGGATCAGGCCGGTCCACGACAGCGCCTTCAGGCCATACCAGGTCAGGTCGATTTCCCACCAGCGGAAGCCTTGCCGCGCCGCGCCCGGAAAGAAGTGGTGGTTGTTGTGCCAGCCCTCGCCGAAGGTCAGCAGCGCCAGCCAGGCATTGTTGCGGCTATCGTCGCGGGTGTCGAAACGGCGGCTGCCGAAGCGGTGCGCCAGCGAGTTGATGGTGAAGGTGGCATGGAACAGGGCCACGGTGGAGACGAAGAAGCCCCACACCAGCAACTGCGGCCCGTCGGTGCCGAGTTGCGGATAGTGGCGTTGCAGCCAGCCGCCGAGCAGGAACAGCGCCAGCGCCAGCAGCACCGGCAGCAGCAGATCGAAGCGGTCGAGGAAGCGCAGTTCCGGGAAGCGGCGCAGATCCGGGATCGCCTCCCAGTCGGTGCGGAAGCCGCGCGGGGTCAGGAACCAGCCGCTATGGCTCCACCAGAAACCATGCTGGCGCGGCGAATGCGGATCGGCCGGGGTATCGGTGTGGCGATGGTGGTTGCGGTGGTGCGCGGCCCACCACAGCGGGCCGCGTTGTACGCAGGTCGCGCCGAGCGCGGCGAACAGGAACTGCACCACGCGCGACGTCTTGAATGCGCGGTGTGCGAAGTAGCGGTGGTAGAAACCGGTGAGCGCGAACATCCGCACCGCGTACATCGCCACCGCCATGCCCACCGCGAACCACGACGCGCCGACCCAGAACACGCCCAGGCAGGCCAGGTGCAGTCCGAAATAGGGCGCGGCGCGCAGCCAGTCGATGCGATCGGCGCGGGCCTCCTCCAGTTCGATCTCCGCGCTGGTGTCGAACCAGCGCCGCAGCGTGCGCGCCACGCGGCCGCGCTGCGGTGCGAGTGCTGCGGCGGGGGTGCGGGGATGGTCCGGAACGGGGCTCGGCACAAGCGCATCTCGTGGGGGATTCGGATAGCGATACGGACAAAGCCGGAAGACGGATGCACTCGCGCCGCGGCGTCGCTGCGCGGCGTTGCAGGCACGGCATGAAGGGCCGTGGCAGCGCATCGCGGTCGCCGCCGGAGGCAGCGTTCACGCAGGTCGGAATCGTCGGAGGATCGGCTACACGGCGCATGTGCGACGGCTGCGGCGATGCTGCCTACGCGCGAGTGGTGGCCGGGTGAATGTGCGGGTGCGCGTTGCCGCATGTGCCGCACGCGCAGCGCGAGAAACCTCAACCCCTGCCACCGGGAGCGGGGTTGAGGTGAGGGGCCGGCGTCAAGCGTCTCGCGGTCCGAAAGGAGACGGGATGCAGTGCGCCCTGTGGGAAGTTGTCTACGGCGCCAGACGCAGCGTGCTGATGCCGCCCTTGGCCACGACCGGGCCGGTGGCGACCCCGCCGGGCGCACCGCCGGGCGGTTCCATCGTCACCGCCAGCAACGCGCCGTCGCTGAGAAGCGGCATCAGCGCGTCGGGAATGCGCGCTGCGCGCGCCTGCGCGTCGTCGAACACGCCCATCGAGCGTGCCTTGCCGTCTGCAGGAATCAGCCACAGCTCTGGCACGCGCGCGGCGTCGTGGCTACCGGCCAGCGGGGTCAGGGTGATGCGCTGCTTGTCGGCGTCCATCAGCACCACGTAGCCGGGTTTGCCGTCGTCCTGCATCAGCGTCGAGGTCATCGCGATGCCGCTGTCCGCTGGCGCGGTGGCGACCGGCGGCGTGGGCGTTTGCGGCCGCAGCGACGGGCGCGCCACCATCAAGGCGAGCATGCAGGCCGCGGCGGTGGCGAAACCGCCGGCGCTCAGCCAGCGCCAGGTGCGTACGCTTTCCCAGAAGCCAGGCGCCGCCGTCGGCGCGCGCGGTGCCGGCGCATCCAGGCCCAGCGACGCGCGGATGCGCACCCACACGCGCTCGGGGACCGCGACCGGCGCGATTTCGTCGGCCAACGGCATCAGGTGCTGCTGCCATTGCGTCACCGCCGCGGCGAACGCGGCATCGCTGTCGATGCGCTGTTCGGCGGCGCGGCGCTCGGGCGCGTCGAGCACGCCGACCACGTATTCGCCGGCCAGCACGTCGCGCGGCGGCGGGGTTTCCTGCGGATCGGGCACGGATGCGTTCATCGTTCCAGGCACGCCTTCAGCTTGGCCAGGCCGCGCCGGATCCAGCTCTTGACCGTACCCAGCGGCGTTCCGCTGCGCTGCGCCAGTTCCTCGTAGGTAATGCCTTCGAAGAACGCGGTGCGGATCAGCTCGCCGCGCGGCGGCTCAAGTTCGCCCATGCACACGTCCAGGCGCCGCCCGGCCACGCGCCATTCGGTCTCGGCCAGCGGATCGCGGCCGTCGTCGTGCAGTTCGCCGGCGTCGTCCAGCGCCACCGATTGCCGCGCCGGCGCACGCGCACGCAGATGATCGATGGCCTTGTTGCGGGCGATCATGGTCAGCCAGGTCAGGCCGCGCGCGCGCTGCGGATCGAACTGCGCGGCCTTGCGCCAGACCGAGGTGAACACCTCCTGCAGCACGTCTTCGGCTTCGCCGCGCTGCGGCACGATGCGCAGGCAGACGCCGAACAGGCGCGGCGCGGTGCTGCGGTACAGGCGTTCGAACGCGGCGCTGTCGCCGGCCGCGGTGGCGACCAGCAACTGTCCTGCTTCGTCGTGATCGGGCGTCTCGGTCATGCCGGGGAGCGGTGGCGAAGGTGGCAGCGATGCTACAGGCTTTCGCCGCGCGCGTCGCTCAACGGCGCTGCCCGCGCCACAGGGCGAGCGCGGCGAGCAGTAGCAGGATTTCGAAACCGGCCAGGCCGGTGGTGGTCGGTCCGACCGGCCACAGCCACAGCAGGCTGGCGCTGCGGTAGAGCACGATCGGCACGTAGAAGGCCAGCGCCAGCAGCAGCCCGGTGCGGATCTGCCCGCTGCGCGCGAAATAGCCGAACAGGAATGCCATCCCCAGTTGCAGGCCGCCATAGATGACCAAGTACTCGGACTGGCCGGAGCGGTCCAGGCCGATATAGCCGACCGCCGCGGCGGTCTGCGCCGGCAGCAGCGTGCACCAGATCGCCAGGACCGCGTACAGCGCGGCGTTGAACCACAGGTAAGCCTTGGCCATGGATGTTCCTTGTCGTGGGAGGGGCGATGCCGCTGCATGTTTGTAGCGTCCGCGCCGGAGGCCGGCGTGAATGCGCGCTCGGCGCGGGTCAGCGCGCGGCGCATTGCGCGACCAGCGGTTGCTGCACCGCCTGGTTCCAGGCGTCGTCGTCGGCCTGGCCGCGCAGGCGCTCGGGGAATTCGATGCGCACCTGCGTATAGCGGCCGCGCGCGTCGCGGACATTGCCGATGCCGCGGAACTCGAGCAGGCGGCGATCGCCGCGCGTATAGGCCACGGCGATGTTGGGCAGCACGCCGCCGTACCAGGCGTCCACCGACAGCGTATAGCGCTGGACGCCGGCGTCCGCCGCCGCGGGCTTGATCTGGAAATCCAGCGTGCGCAACGTACTGGGCAGCACGAAGGCCACGCGCTGCGGCGTGCCCTGGCCCAACGCGTCCCAGTGCAGGCGCAGATAGGCGTCGAACCCGGCATCGATCACCTGCGGCGCCGCCGTCGCCGGCAACGGCGCGCTGCGCTCGGGCTGGCCGTCGCGCTGGCTGAACATGACCCGGCCTTTGCCGGCATGGCGCACGCCTTCGCGGTAGCCGCTGCGCGCATCGACCAGTTCGAAATCCGGAGCGATGCTGCCGTCGGCGATGCGCTTGCGCGCGAACGCGCTGCCGTCGGCGCAGCGGTACAGCACCAGCCGCGCGCCGTCGTCGCGCAGCCAGTGGCTCTCGCGGTACAGCAGTTGCTGGCCGTCCGGCGCATAAGCCAGGCCGTCGTAGTGCAGCATGGCCTGCGCCGGGGCGGCCGCGCCGAGCACGGCGATGCATAGGCTGGCCGCCAGCGGCAGGCGCGCGCGGGCGAGCGGGGCAGGGGCGATCGGCGTGGGCATGCGCAGCGTTTCCGCAGGAGGGTGACAGCTAGCGATACGCGGCTGGCGCCGATCCGGATGCGCCTTGGTGCGTGGCATCCCTCCCCGAGCCGCTCGCGCCACTGCCGTGCATGCGGGTTCACGGCAGCGTGCACGCGCAGGCGTGGCGCTACGGTCTGACCGCCAGCCGGCACCGTGCGGCGTGACCTGGCCAGCCGTCAGGCGCTGCGCCACGCGGCAGCCGCTGGCGGCCTGACAGACCCGACGCAGCCTACTCGGCAATGGAGGGCATGCCCTGGACCGGACGCAGCGCGATGCAATCCACCGGGCAGGCCGGCACGCACAGCTCGCAGCCGGTGCACAGCGGCGCCAGCACCGTGTGCATGTACTTGGCGCCGCCGACGATGGCATCGACCGGGCAGGCCTGGATGCACTTGGTGCAGCCGATGCAGTCGGCCTCGATCACCAACGCCACCTGCGCCGGCTTGTGCGTGCCGCGGTTGCGGTCGTAGGGCAGCGGCCGCGTGCCGAGCACGTGCGCCAGCGCGCGCGCGCCGGCGTCGCCGCCGGGCGGACAGCGGTCCACCTGCGCCGCGCCGCGCGCCATCGCTGCGGCGTACGGGCGGCAGCCGTCGAAGCCGCACTGGCCGCATTGGGTCTGCGGCAGCAGGCGATCGAGGCGTTCGAGCAGGTTGTCGTGGGCGGGTTTCATGGCGGATTCGGCGCGTCGGATGCGGCGCGCTGCAGGGCGAGGGTCAGGCGACGCGGCGGCCGCCGTACCAGCGCTCGTGGGCCAGCGCCAGCATCGGCCGGTCTTCGCGGCTGTCGCCGTAGGCGTAGACGCGCCGATAGGCGGCCACATCGTAGCGCGCGCGGATCAGACGCGCTTTGTGCGGCCCGCAATCGCCATCGGCATAGCGCCCGGTCAGCTGGCCGTCGCGCGCTTCCAGGCGGTTGCAGATCAGCGCCAGCCCGTGCTGTTCGCACCAGGGCTGCAGGTACAGGTCCAGCGACCCGGACACCAGCACCACGCTATCGCCCTGCGCCTGGTGCCAGGCGATGCGCTGCATCATCTGCGGCCGCAGCAGCGTCGGCAGCACCTCGTGCGCATAGGCCCGGGCCTGCGCGGCGATCTCTCCCGCGGCCCGGCCGGCGAACACGATCCGCGTGACCCGCCTGCGGATCGACTGCGCCGACACCAGGCCCAGCCGATAGCCGGCCAACCACGGCCCCACCGACCACTTCGCCCGCGCCAATTGCTGCGGCGTGGCCACGCGACGCAGGAACCGCGCATAGGTATCGGTGGTGGTGACCGTGTGATCGAAGTCGAAGAGGGCCAAGTGCATGGGAATGGGGAATGGAGAAACGGCAATGGGCATCGCAGTAGCAGGCGTTCTGCGATTCCCGATGCTCCATTCCCGGCCTTCAACGCACCGGCATGCCCGGCTGCGCGCCGCTGTCGGCGTCGAGCAGCGCCAGCGCGCCGCCGTCGAAGCCGGCCGACAGGATCATGCCTTCGCTGAGGCCGAAGCGCATCTTGCGCGGGGCCAGGTTGGCGATGAACACCACGCTGCGGCCGACCAGCTTTTCCGGCTCGGCGTAGCTGCCGCGGATGCCGGAGAAGATCTGCCGCTTGCCCAGCTCGCCGGCGTCCAGTTCGAAGCGCAGCAGCTTGTCCGAGCCCTCGACGCATTCGCAGACCAGCACCTTGCCGATGCGCAGGTCGAGCTTGGCGAAGTCGTCGATGCCGATGGTGGCGGGACCGGGGACCGGGGACCCGGGACCGGCAGCAGCAGGAGCGGAGGGCGCGGGTTTCGCTGCAGGCATCGGCGCGGTCGGGGCGGGGGCGAGGGTGTCCTTGGAGGCGTCGGTCATGGCGTCGATCAGTTTGGGGTCGATTCGGGTGAACAGCGGCGCGTAGGGCTGGATGACGTGCGCCAGCAGCGGCGCGTCGAGGTCGTCCCAGGCGGTGAGCGGCGCGGACAGGAAGGCTTCGGCTTCGGCGCTGGTGCGCGGCAGCACCGGCTTCAGCGCGCCGGCCAGCACCCGGAACAGGTTCAGGCCTTGCGTGCAGACCGCCTGCAGTTGCGCGTCGGCGCCGTCCTGCTTTGCGATCACCCACGGCTTGTGCGCGTCGATGTACTTGTTGGCCTCGTCGGCCAGGGCCATGGTCTGGCGGATCGCGCTGGCCGCGTCGTTGCGCTCGTAGGCCTCGCGGATCGGCGCCAGCGCGGCGACGAAGCGCGCGTACTGCGCCGGGTCCGGCAGCGCGTCGGCCAGCTTGCCGCCGAAGCGCTTGTCGATGAAGCCGGCGCAGCGGCTGGCCAGGTTGACGAACTTGCCGACCAGGTCGGCGTTGACCCGCGTCACGAAGTCGCCCAGGTTCAGATCGAGATCGTCGACCCCGCCGGACGACTTGGCGGCGAAGTAGTAGCGCAGCGCTTCCGGTTCCAGGCCCACGTCCAGGTAGGTGCGCGCCATCACGAAGGTGCCGCGCGACTTGGACATCTTGGCGCCGTCCACCATCAGGTAGCCGTTGACGTGCAGCCGGGTCGGCGCGCGGTGGCCGGTGCCGTGCAGCACCGCCGGCCAGAACAGGCCGTGGAAGTTGACGATGTCCTTGCCGATGAAATGGTGCAGTTCGGTGGCGGTGCCGGCGGCCAGGTGCGGTTCGAACGCTTCGCCCAGGCGCGCGCACAGGTTCTGGAAGCTGCTCAGGTAGCCGATCGGCGCGTCCAGCCACACGTAGAAATACTTGCCCGGCTGGCCGGGAATCTCGAAGCCGAAGTACGGCGCGTCGCGCGAGATGTCCCAGGCGCGCAGCCCGCCCTCGCTGTCCAGCCACTCCATCAGCTTGGCCTTGACCCCGGGCAGGGCCACGTCGCCGGCCAGCCACTGCCGCAGGAAGCCGTCGAAGCGGCCGACTTCGAAGAAGAAGTGCTCCGAGTCGCGCAGTTCCGGCGTGCTGCCGGAGATCACCGACTTCGGCTCCTTCAGCTCGGTCGGCGCGTAGGTGGCGCCGCAGACCTCGCAGTTGTCGCCGTACTGGTCGGCGCTGCCGCAGTTGGGGCAGATGCCCTTGATGTAGCGGTCGGGCAGGAACATGCCCTTGGCCGGATCGTAGAACTGCGCCACCGAGCGCCGCGCGATGTGGCCGCCCGCCTCGAGCTTGGCGTAGAACGCCTCGGTCAGCGCGCGGTTGGCGGCCGAGTTGGTCGAGTCGTAATGGTCGAAGGCCACGCCGAACGCGGCGAAGTCGCGCTCGTGGCTGGCCTGGATGTTGGCGATGAAGTTCTCCGGGGTGACCCCGGCCTTCTCCGCGGCGAGCATGATCGGCGTGCCGTGGGTGTCGTCGGCGCAGACGAACCAGGTGCGGTCGCCGCGCAGCCGCCGCGCGCGCACCCAGATGTCGGCCTGGATATAGCCGACCAGATGGCCCAGGTGCAGCGGCCCGTTGGCGTAAGGCAGGGCGGTGGTGACGAGAGCGGTGCGGGTCATGGCGAACGGCGATCCGTGGGGGATCGCGATTATCGCATTAGTCTTGGAGCGGGGACTCGGGACTCGGGACTCGGGACTCGGGATCAAAAAAGGCGCCTTGCGGCGCCTTTTTTGATTTTGGAACTGCGTCGCCAGCGCCTGCTTCAAGCGGCTGTTCCGAGTCCCGAGTCCCGAGTCCCGGGTCCCGGGTCCCGGCCTCATTCCCTGATCCAGATCTGCGTCCGCCCCAGCACCTCGATGCCGATGTAGCCGCGCATCTGCAGCTTCTTGCCGCCGTCGCTGAGGGTGAGCTTGGCCTTGTAGGTCTTGCCCTTGGCCGGGTCCAGCACCGAACCGCCGCTCCACACCGCGGTGCCGTCCGGCTTCAGCCCCCACAGGATGGTCATGCCCTTGATCGGCTTGCCTTTCTGCGCGCCGTCGCACTTGTCGCACAGCGGGTTGGGACCTTTGTTCGATTGCAGGATCTCGATCACCTTGCCGCTCAGCGTGCCGTTGCCGGCCTGCTCGATCTGCACGATGGACTTGGGCTTGCCGGTCTCGTCGTCGATGGTCCGCCAGCGGCCGACCGGCGAGGTGTCGGCGGCCTGCGCGACGAACGCGGCCAGGCTCAGCGGCAGGGCCAGCATCTGGGTCTTGAAGGTGGTGCGCATGTGTCCCCTCCCAGGGTGTGTGCGAAGCGGTCGGCGCGATGCCGACCTGGGACCGACTGTATACCCAGGCGTATGGCGCTGGGAATCGCCGGCTGCAGGCGGTTCAGCGGGTCGCCGGCGCCCTTCAGATCCGACAGTCGACACCGGGTTGCCGCTACGTGGTCGCTGCGCCCCTGGACGTCGCTTGCGTAGAGGGCGACGCAACTCCAGCGCAATAGGAGAACGCAGTCGAATCGACGCGGGCTTGCGTCGCTTACCCGATCTCGTACAGTTCCAGCGGCAGGTCGTCCGGGTCGGCGAAGAAGGTGAAGCGACGCCCGGTGTATTCGTCGATGCGGATCGGTTCGGTGACCACGCCGTGCGCCTGCAGGTGGGCGACGGCGGCGTCCAGGTCGTCCACGCGCAGCGCCAGGTGGCGCAGGCCGCAGGCTTCCGGGCGGCTGGACCGCGGCGGCGGTGCGGGGAAGGAGAACAGTTCGATCTGGGTGCCGTCGGGCAGGGCCAGGTCCAGTTTCCAGGAGTCGCGCGCTTCGCGGTAGACCTCGGCGATCGCGCGCAGGCCGAGGATGCGGCAGTAGAAGTCCTTCGCGCGCGCGTAGTCTGAGGCGATGATCGCCACGTGGTGCACGCCGCGCAGGGTCAGCGGCATCGGCACAGCGCCTGGCCGAACTGCAGGAAGAAAGGGGGGCAAGCCATGCGCGGAGCATAGCGCAGCGTCCGGCTTGCAGTCATGTTGCGCCCGGCATGGCGGCTGTCGGGGATGGCTGCGAGGCGACACGCTGTCCGTGCGTCTGCGTTGTCGCGCGCTGTGGCTGGTGCTGACACAATGGCGGCATCACGTTTGCCCTCCGAGGTCGCGATCATGCCGCACAATCCCTTGACCGCGTTGCTGGCCGACGGCCGTTGCATCGTCCTCGACGGTGCGATGGCCACCGAGCTGGAAGCGCATGGCTGCGACCTCGGCGATGCGCTGTGGTCGGCCAAGGTGCTGATCGAGCAGCCGCAGCTGATCCGCCAAGTGCACCTTGATTATTTCGAAGCCGGTGCGCAATGCGCGATCACCGCAAGCTATCAGGCCACGCCGCTGGGGTTCGCTGCGCGCGGCATCGATCCGGCGCAGTCGCGGCAACTGATCGCACGCAGCGCGCAGCTCGCGCTGCAGGCCCGCGATGCCTATCTGGCCACGCATGCGGATGCCGGCACGTTGCTGGTCGCCGGCTCGGTGGGGCCTTACGGCGCCTATCTGTCCGACGGCTCGGAATACCGCGGCGACTACGCGCTGCCGCAGGCGGCGATGCTGGATTTCCACCGTCCGCGCATCGCCGCGTTGGTCGAAGCGGGCGTGGACCTGCTGGCCTGCGAGACGCAGCCGTCGGCGGCGGAGATCGTCGCGCTGCTGGCGTTGCTGCAGGAATTTCCGCAGAGCACGGCATGGTTTTCGTTCACCCTGCGCGATGCCATGCACCTCAGCGACGGCACGCCGTTGCGCGAGGTGGTGGCGCTGCTCGACGGCCATCCGCAGGTCGTCGCGCTCGGCGTCAACTGCATCGCGCCGGAACTGGGCAGCGCAGCGCTGCAGCATCTGGCCACGCTGACCCGGTTGCCGCTGGTGGTGTATCCGAACTCCGGCGAGCACTACGACGCCGCAGTCAAGCACTGGGATGGCGCCGGCGCCGATGCCTGCGGTCTGGTCGATCGTGTCGATGCCTGGCGCGCTGCCGGCGCACGCCTGATCGGCGGCTGCTGCCGCACCACGCCCCGCGATATCGCGCAGCTGGCGCAGCGGTTGCGTGCGAACGCGTTGCAGGATGCTTGATCCGGCGAGCGCGTCGTCGCTGTGCCGGCGTCGGCTCTGCGGGCGCAATGCAGGCTGGCTCGCAGCGCAGGCAATCCAATGCAGGAGGGGCTTCAGCCCCGACCGCTTCTACCGGTAACGCCCGGTCGGGGCTGAGCCTCTCCTGCAGGCGCTGTGCCGTTGCGTCAGCCCTTCTTGCTCGCCACCCAGCGTTCGATCTTCTCCTGCAGCACGTCCAGCGGCACCGAGCCGTCCTTCAGGATCTCGGCATGGAATTCGCGGATGTCGAACTTGGCGCCGAGTTGGGTGCGGGCGTAGTCGCGCAGCTGCAGGATCTTCATCTCGCCGATCTTGTAGGACAGCGCCTGCCCGGGGATGGCCATGTAGCGCTCGGTTTCCGCTTCGGCATCGGTGCGGTTGGTGGCCGAGTTCTCGAGCATGTAGTCGATCGCCTGCTCGCGGCTCCAGCCCTTGCTGTGCAGGCCGGTGTCCACCACCAGGCGGATCGCGCGCCACAGTTCGTTCTGCAGGTAGCCGAAGTAGTTGTAGGGATCCTGGTACAGGCCCAGTTCCTTGCCCAGCGATTCGGTGTACAGACCCCAGCCTTCGATGTAGGCGGTCTCGCCGCCGAAGCGGCGGAACTTGGGCAGGTTGCTCAGTTCCTGCTGCAGGCCGAGCTGAAAGTGATGGCCGGGGATGGCCTCGTGCAGGTACAGGTCTTCCGCATCCCAGGTCTTGCGGCTGGGCAGGTCGTAGGTGTTGACGTAGAAGATGCCCGGGCGCGTGCCGTCCTCGCTGGGCCGCATGTACGAGCCGCCGGCCGCCGTCTGCGCGCGGTACGGCTCCACCGGGCGGATCTCGAACGCAGCCTTGGGCTTCAGCGCGAACAGGCGCGGCACCGCGGCATTCACCCGCGACTCCAGGCCGCGGTAATAGCTCAGCAGTTCGTCTTCGCTCCTGAAGGTGAAGCGCTTGTCGGTCTGCATGAACTTGAAGAACTTCGGCATCGAGCCGCGGAACTTCACCTGCTTCATCACCCCCTGGATCTGCGCCTGGATGCGTGCCACCTCGTCCAGGCCGATCTGGTGGATCTGCGCCGGGCTCAGCGTGGTGGTGGTGCTCTGGCGCACGTTGTAGGCGTACCAGTCCGCGCCGCCGGGCAGCGCGCCGACGCCGGCGGTGCTGCGCGTGGCCGGCAGGTATTCGGAGGCGATGAAGCCGCGCAGCGCGCGGTAGGCCGGCATGATCCGGTACTCGATCAGGCGCTTGTAGTCGGCGCTGATGCGCTGCTTGTCGGCCGCCGGCAGGTCCGCCGGCAGGTCCGCCGGCAGGTTGCGCACCGGGCCCCAGAACAAGCTTTCCTCGGCGGTGGGCTTGATGATCGCGTCCAGCTGCGGCAGCACCTTTTCCATCAAGGCGCGCGGCTGCACCACGCCGGCCTTCATGCCTTCGCGCATGTTGGCGATGGCCTGGTCGAACAGGGCGGGGATGCCCGACGCGCGCCGCGACCAGTTGTCGTAGTCCTTGGCCGTGTGGAACGGCTGCGCGCCGGTACCCGAACCGAGCATCACCATGATGCTGCCGATGTTGTAGAACTGGTTCACCGGCTGCATCCAGCTCGGGTATTTCTCCGCTTCCAGCGCAGTGCGCGCATCGCTGACGAAGATCTCGTAGCTGAGCAGGTCCTGCCCGCTCAGCCCGTCCTTGCCGATCGCCTCGGCCTTGCCCAGCCACAGCACGGTGAAATCGTGCGACTGCTGGCGGAACGCGGCCGATAGGAAGTTCGGCAGCTGGTCGTTGTAGCGGCTGTCGCCCTGGAACGTGGCCTGCAGCGGATTGAGCTTGAGCGACGCTTCCCAGTAGTCGTCATAGAGGCGGTTGAGTTGCTGCGCCTTGCTCAGCACCACCGGCGCTGGCGCCGGCCGCGCCTGCCTGGCCTTGCTGGCCTTGGCGCGGGTCTGCGCGGTCTGCTGCCTGGCGGTCTTCTTCTTGGCCGCATCCGCCGGTGCGGCCAGCGACAGGCTCAGCACGGTGGCGATGGCGAGCGACAACAGGCGGGGAAAGCTGGGCGGCATTACGGGCTCCAACGACAAGCAAGCACGCGAGCTTGCCCGATCCGCATCGTGGAGGCCACCCACCGTCGTACCGGCGGTCAGCCAAAAGACGGTGAGGCCGATGGCGGCCGCCGCCGCTGCGGCACGCGTGCGGCAGGGCGCGGGCCAGGCCGGGCGGTGCTCTGCGGCACCTGCGCGGGCGCTGCCTCGGCGGCCGCACCGCCGCCGCCGCGATGTCGCTGGCGCGCACAGCGTACGCGCCGACATGCGCAGATCCGGCCGCCGCTGCGCCGGCGCGGCCGCGGCGCGCACTCAGTCGGCCGCGGCTTCCTCGCGCAGCTGCTCGGCGCGTTCGGGGCTCAGGTAGTCGGTGATCAGCCGCCGCATCAGGTACAGCAGCGGGATCAGCAGCACCGCCAGCAGCATCTTGCAGATGTAGTTGAGCGTGCTCACCGCCAGGAACAGCGGGATCGACCAGTGTTGCGGGCCGAGCACGAAGGCGATGTAGATGACCACGAAGCTGTCGATCAGCTGCGACGCGGCGGTGGAGCCAGTGGCGCGCAGCCAGACGTGCTTTTCGCCGGTGACGTTGCGGATGCGGTGGAACACCGCCACGTCGATCAGCTGCCCGGCCAGGAACGCGACCAGCGAGCCGGCGATGGTCCACAGGCCCTGGCCGAACACCGCCGCGAACGCGGCCTGGTAGTCCGGCACGCCCTGCTGTTGCGCCGCGCCGACCCAGAATGCGGCCGGCGCCAGCGCGATCGCGGCGAACGCGAACAGAAAGCCGTAGCCGATCAGCGCCACCGCCAGCCAGGAGATGAAGCGCACCCCGCGGCGGCCGAAGAATTCGTTGATGGTGTCGGTGAGGATGAACACCAGCGGCCACAGCAAGGTGCCGGCGGTGAAGTTCATCGAGCCGGTCTGGCCGAACAGGTTCCAGTTCAGCGGCGCGATGCCCAGGGTGTCTTCCAGCGCGAAGATCTTGACCCCGATGAATTCGGCCAGCGCGGCATTGACGCAGAAGAACGCCGCCAGGCCGATGAACAGGCGAACCGCGCGATCGTCGAGCGTGCCGTTGCGCATGCGCGTCAGCGATCCACGGTGCGGGTGAACGGCACGCTGTCCGGCGCCACCGCGCCGCCGGAGATGATGAAGCTCATCGCCTGATCCACGCTCCAGTCGGTGGGGGTCAGCAGCTCCACCGGCACGATCTCCAGGTAGCCGGAGGTCGGGTTCGGCGTGGTCGGCACGTACACCGCGGCCAGTTCGCGGCCGGTGCCCTGTTCCTTCATCACCCGGGTGACCAGGCCCACCGACTTCATGTCGCGGTGCGGGAAGTCGATCAGCACCACGCGCTGGGTGCTGCCGGGCTGGGTCTGCAGCATGTCCAGCAGCTTGCGCGCGCTGTCGTAGACCACGCTGGCCAGCGGGATGCGGCGCATGACCGCCTCGAACCAGCGCAGCAGGCGCTGCCCGATCACGCGCCGGCTGAGGATGCCGACCAGCAGGATCACCCCCAGGGTGGCGGCCAGGGCGATGGTGTTCTGCACCCACAGCGCGGTGACCCACCACATCTCGTGCGGGAACGAGGCGGCGATGCGCGCCGACAGCGGCACCACCCACGGGCTGCTGATGCCCGACAGCAGCACGAACACGAACTTGACCACGACCCAGGTCAGCCAGATCGGCAGCAGGGTCAGCAGGCCGGTGAAGAACAGCCGTTGCAGGGACGGGCGGGAGTGCGGAGCGGGGGTATCGGGCGACATCCGCCTAGTGTAGCGGCGCGCTGCGCCTGGCGCTGCGGCCGGTGGCCAAGAATGTGCACTCCGTGCAGATGCGATGGGGCAAGCGGTGTGGCAAGGCGCGGTAAATGGCTGGGCATCGTGCGTGCCACGCATCGTGTCGCGCGCGCCGCAGCGATCGATCTCGCCCGCATTACCGCGCCGGCTTGCGCCTGACGTACAGCTGCTTGCGCGTGCGCGCCACCACCTCGCCCTGCGCGTCGAGGATCTCGTTGTCGAACCAGCGCAGGTATTTGTCGCCGCCGGCGGTGGCGGCGCGCATTTCGTCCAGCAGCGCATCGTCGAGACGGAACTGCGCGCTCACCTTGCCGCGCCCGGGGCGCACGAATTCGATGCTGCCGGCCTTGTCCCAGACATAATAGGCGCTCCCCAGGTTCTGCATCGCCAGCAGCATCCAGAACGGATCGGTCATCGCGAACAGGCTGCCGCCGAAATGGGTGCCGACGTAGTTGCGGTTCCATGGCCGCATGCGCAGCTCCACCCGCGCGTAGCGGTAGTCCGGGCTCAGCTCCACCAGATGGATGCCGGCGAACAGGAACGGCGGCCACAGGTTGAGGCCCAGGCGGAACAGGGAGGCTTTCATTGCGGACGGTGGGCAGCGCCAGGGGAGGGCGAGCTTACCATCCGCATGGGTATGGCGAGTGCCGGGCGCGGCGTTGCGCTGCCCGCAACGCCGGCAGCGGCCGCCCGCCCTGGCGCGCAGGCACGGGCGGCGTCTTGCGCGCGCGCTTCAGAACAACAGCGCCGACATCTTGCGCCGGTAGCGGCCGACCAGGTCCTCGTCCTCGATCACCCGGAACGCGTCGATCAGCGACTTCCTGGGCAGGCCGTCTTCGAAGCTGCGGTCCTGGCGCAGCATCTCCAGGAAGTGTTCGAGTGCCGCCGCGTCGTCGCCGGCGATCAGCTGGCGCACGCCCAGCAGGTAGCGCGCCTTGAGGTCGGCCGGATTCTGCGCGAGCGTGGCCTGCAGCGTCTCCAGCGGCGGCGCCGACTGCAGCGCGCCGACGAAGCCCAGCCGCGCCCGCGCGCGCGCCGCGCGCTCGTCGGTGGCCAGGTTGGCCGGCAGCGCGTCGATCAGCGTCTCCGCCTCGGCGGCAGCGCCGGTCTTCACCAGCGCCAGCGCCAGGTCCAGCTTCAGTTCGTCCTTGTCCGGCTCGGCGGCCACCGCCTCGCGCAGGCGCAGCACCTCGGCATGCGGATCCAGCGGCGCGGCGGGCGCGTCCTCCTGCACCTCGGCCGGCGCCGGCAGCGGCGCGATGCCGTGCTGGGTCAGGAACTCGCGCAGCTGGCCCTCGGGCATGGCGCCGGGGAAGCCGTCGACCAGTTGCCCGTCCTTGACCAGGAACACGGTCGGCACCGAGCGGATCTGGAACGCGGCGGCGATCTGCTGCTCCTGGTCCACATCGACCTTGGCCAGTTCGAACGCGCCGTGGTACTCGGCGGCCAGCTTCTCGAGGATCGGGCTCAGGGTCTTGCAGGGGCCGCACCAGGGCGCCCAGAAGTCCACCAGCACGGGCGTCTGCAACGATTTCTGCAGCACCTCGGCTTCGAAGGTCTCGGTCTTGGCGTCGAAAACGTGGGGCATGTCGGACATGGGGGGCATCGTGGCTGGCGAAGAAGAGTCAGTTCTATGGTGGCAGACCGGCGGCGACGCAAGGGTGCACAGGCCGACGCCGGCGCCACGCGGCCTTCGTGCCGTGCCGGGTGCGCAGCGTGCCAGCCGCGGCGGTAACGGCGACAATAGGCGTTTGGCGCGCCGCGGTGGCGTGGCGGCACAGCGGCCGGGAGACACGATGGCGAACCGATACGATCAGGCGTTGCGCTACGCGGGGCCGCTGCTGGCGCTGGTCGCGGTGGGCGCGGTGGCGGGCTTCGGACTGGCCCTGCCGGGCTACCTGCCGTGGTCGCATCCGCTGGCGCTGCTCGGTGCCAGCGGCATCCCTCACGCCTGGGTGTTCGACCTGCTGGCCTTCGTGCTGCCCGGAGCGCTGGCGGTGGCGCTGGCGCTGCGCCTGTTGCAGCGCAGCGGCCGTGCTGCGCCCTGGTCGCTGCGCGTCGGCGGCCAGTTGCTGTTGCTGGCCGGGCTGGCCTTCGCCGGCATGGGCCTGCTGCCGCTGGACCCGGCCGACCTGGAATCGCGCGCCACCCAGTTGCATGCCAGCGCCTGGCTGCTGTGGGTGGTGGCGCTGGTGGCGGCGGCCAGCCTGCTGGGCGTCGGCGCCTGGCGCCAGCCCGGCGCGCGCGGCTGGGCGTGGGCCGCGCTGGCGGTGGCGGTGCTGGCCGCGCTCGGCGCCTTTGCGCTGGATGCGCTGCTGTCGGCGGCGCTGGCGCAGCGGCTGGTGTTCGCGCTGTGGTGGGCCTGGCTGGCGCTGCTGGCCTGTTGGCGCGGGCCGCAGGCGTTGCCGCGGCGCGGCTGAGACGGCCGCTGCCGCGCAATTGGCGCCGTTCCGGCAGCATCGAACCCGGCTGGTGCGAGGCCGTTACGCGGTCTTTCCGCCGCGCCGGCCGGCCTGGCGAGCGCGGTTTTCCCCGTATCCGTCGCGCTGGCCGCGATCCGCACGCGGCTCCCCCGGCCAGGCGCAAGCGAGCGGCGCCGGCACCGCTCGTCGCCGCGATTGGAGCCGCCTGCTGCGCTGCGGTACCCTTGTCTGCTTTGTTGCCGCCTGGCCCTTGCCCGTTTCCATGTCCGCCGTCGAGCCCACCGCCTACGACCCGCAGCTGGTCGAATCGTCCGCCCAGCAGTTCTGGGACGCCACCCGCGCCTTCGAGGTCAACGAGACCTCCGACAAGCCCAAGTTCTATTGCCTGTCGATGCTGCCGTACCCGTCCGGTGCGCTGCACATGGGCCACGTGCGCAACTACACGATCGGCGACGTGATCAGCCGCTACCAGCGCATGAACGGCAAGAACGTGCTGCAGCCGATGGGCTGGGACGCGTTCGGCCTGCCGGCCGAAAACGCCGCGATCAAGAACAAGACCGCGCCGGCCAAGTGGACGTACGCCAATATCGAGCACATGCGCAGCCAGCTGAAGTCGCTGGGTTATGCGATCGACTGGTCGCGCGAATTCGCCACCTGCCGTCCCGACTACTACGTGCACGAGCAGCGCATGTTCACCCGGCTGATGCGCAAGGGCCTGGCCTACCGCCGCAACGCGGTGGTGAACTGGGACCCGGTCGACCAGACCGTGCTGGCCAACGAGCAGGTCATCGACGGCCGCGGCTGGCGCTCGGGCGCGCTGGTGGAGAAGCGCGAGATCCCGCAGTGGTTCCTGCGCATCACCGACTACGCGCAGGAACTGCTCGACGGCCTGGACCAGCTGCCGGGCTGGCCGGAGTCGGTCAAGACCATGCAGCGCAACTGGATCGGCCGTTCCGAAGGCCTGGAGATCCAGTTCGAGGTGCGCGACGCCGCCGGCGCGGCGCTGGATCCGCTGCGCGTGTTCACCACGCGCCCGGACACGCTGATGGGGGTGACCTTCGTCTCCATCGCCAGCGAGCATCCGCTGGCGCTGCACGCGGCCAGGTCCAACCCGCAGCTGGCCGCCTTGCTGGCCGAGCTGAAGCAGGGCGGCGTCTCCGAGGCGGAACTGGAGACCCAGGAAAAGCGCGGCATGGACACCGGCCTGGTGGCGGTGCATCCGGTCAGCGGCGAGCAGGTCCCGGTGTGGGTCGCCAACTTCGTGCTGATGGGCTACGGCACCGGCGCGGTGATGGCGGTGCCCGGCCACGACCAGCGCGATTTCGAGTTCGCCAACAAGTACGCGCTGCCGATCCGCCAGGTGATCGCCCTGACGGCGCCGAAGAACGACGAGGAGCGCACCTGGGAGTCGAAGGTCTGGCGCGACTGGTACGCCGACAAGAGCCGCGAGTTCGAGTTGGTCAACTCGGCCGAGTTCGACGGCCTGGACTACCAGGGCGCGTTCGAGGCGCTGGCCGAGCGCTTCGAGCGCAAGGGCCAGGGCCAGCGCCGCATCAACTACCGCCTGCGCGACTGGGGCGTCAGCCGCCAGCGCTACTGGGGCTGCCCGATCCCGGTGATCTATTGCCCCAGCTGCGGCGCGGTGCCGGTGCCGGAAGACCAGCTGCCGGTGCTGCTGCCGGAGAACGTGGCGCTGAGCGGCACCGGCTCGCCGTTGAAGACCGATCCGGAATGGCGCAAGACCACCTGCCCGCAATGCGGCGCGGCGGCCGAGCGTGAGACCGACACCTTCGACACTTTCATGGAGTCGAGCTGGTACTACGCGCGCTACACCTCGCCCGGCGCCAAGGACATGGTCGACAAGCGCGGCAACTACTGGCTGCCGGTGGACCAGTACATCGGCGGCATCGAGCACGCCATCCTGCACCTGATGTACTTCCGCTTCTTCCACAAGCTGCTGCGCGACGCGCGCCTGGTGGACAGCGACGAGCCGGCGACCAACCTGCTGACCCAGGGCATGGTGATCGCCGAGACCTACTACCGCGACAACGGCGACGGCTCCAAGGACTGGATCAATCCGGCCGAGGTGGAGGTGCAGCGCGACGAGCGCGGCCGCATCGTCGGCGCCAGCCTGATCGCCGACGGCCAGCCGGTGCAGATCGGCGGCACCGAGAAGATGTCCAAGTCCAAGAACAACGGCGTGGACCCGCAGGCGATGGTCGGCAAGTACGGCGCCGACACGGTGCGCCTGTTCTCGATGTTCGCCGCGCCGCCGGAGCAGTCGCTGGAGTGGAACGAGGCCGGCGTGGACGGCATGGCGCGGTTCCTGCGCCGGCTGTGGGCGCAGGTGCACAAGCATGTCGCCGACGGTGCCGCCCCGGCGCTAGAGGCGGCCGCGCTGGGCGCCGAACACAAGGCGCTGCGGCGCAAGACCCACGAGACCATCGGCAAGGTCGCCGACGACTACGGCCGCCGCCACAGCTTCAACACCGCCATCGCCGCGGTGATGGAGCTGACCAACGCGCTGGCCAGGTTCGACGACGCAGGCGACCAGGGCCGCGCGGTGCGCCAGGAAGCGCTGGAAGCGGCGGTGCTGCTGCTCAACCCGATCACCCCGCATGCCAGCCATGCGCTGTGGCAGGCGCTGGGCCACGCGCCGACGTTGCTGGAAGACCTGCCGTTCCCGCAGCCCGACCCGGCCGCGCTGGTGCGCGACGCGCTGACCCTGGCAGTACAGGTCAACGGCAAGCTGCGTGGCACCATCGAGGTCGCGGCCGACACCCCGCGCGAGCAGATCGAGGTGCTGGCCCAGGCCGAGCCGAACACCGCCAAGTTCCTGGAAGGCCTGAGCATCCGCAAGATCATCATCGTGCCGGGCAAGATCGTGAACCTGGTGGCGGCGTGAACCGCACCGCCGCAGGCGCATGCCACACGCCGCCGCGATCGCCGGCGGCCCGCGCTGCGGCACGTCTCAACCCTCGTTCACGCGGCATCGGGCAGGCTAGCCGCCTGTTGCCGCGCCCAGCCGGCTCCTCCAGACTGTGTCCATGACCCGATTCCTGCTCGCCCTCGTCTTCGCGACGACTCTGACCGCCTGCGGCTTCCACCTGCGCGACAAGCTGACCCTGCCGGCCGGCACGCCCTCGGTGAAGGTGGTCTCCTCGGCGCCGTACAGCGAGCTGGTGAAGCTGCTCGAGCGTGGCCTGCGCGCCGCCGGCGCGGAGATCGCGCCGAAGGACGTCAATACCGGCGTGGCGCGCCTGGAAGTGCTGTCCGAGCGCTGGGGCGACCTGCCGATCGCGCTCGACGCCGAAGGCCGCGCCCAGGAATACAGCCTGCGCTACGCGGCGATCTTCGTGTTCCGCCGCGCCGACGGCAGCGTGCTGGTGCCGCAGCAGGTGATCGAGCTGTCGCGCGATTACGTGTCGCCGCCGACCGACGCCACCGGCACCACCACCGAGCGCGAGATCCTCGCCGACGAGCTGCGCCGCGAGATGTCGGCCTCGATGCTGCGCCGCATCGACAGCGTGGTGCGCGCCGAAGTGCGCGACGGCAAGAACGTCAACGCAGCGCCGCCCGCCGCCACCGGCACACCGGTCGAAGGCACGCCGGACCCCGGCACGCCGCCGGCGACCACGCCGCAGCCTTGATCCCTCGGCCGCCGCCCGCCGCCCGCCGCTCGCCCGTAGCGGGCGATCCGCTGGCGGCGCGCAACAGGGCCTAGCTTGCCGCCATGGAATTGCGTCCCGAACAACTCGCCACCCAGCCGGCCGCGCAGCCGCTGCATCCGGTCTATCTGATCGCCGGCCCGGAAACCCTGCGCGTGCTCGAGGCCGCCGACGCGGTGCGCGCCCGCGCGCGCGCCGAAGGCATCGGCGAGCGCGAGGTGTTCGACGCCGACGGCCGCGATTTCGACTGGAGCCAGCTGTATTCCAGCTTCAATGCGCCGAGCCTGTTCAGCCCGCGCCGGCTGATCGAACTGCGTCTGCCCAGCGGCAAGCCCGGCAAGGAAGGCGGCGAGGTGATCAGCGCGTTCTGCGCCGATCCGCCGCCGGACGTGGTGCTGCTGATCACCTGCAACGAATGGAGCAAGGCGCACCAGGGCAAGTGGGCCGACGCGGTCGGCCGGCTCGGGGTGATCGCGGTGGCCTGGGCGATCAAGCCGCACGAACTGGGCGACTGGATCGAGCGCCGCCTGCGCGGCAAGGGCCTGCGCGCCGATGCCGGCGCGGTGCAGCGCCTGGCCGAGCGGGTCGAAGGCAATCTGCTGGCCGCCGCGCAGGAGATCGACAAGCTGGCGTTGCTGGCCGACGGGCAGAGCCTGGACGTGGCGGCGATGGAGTCGCTGGTCGCCGACGCCGCGCGCTACGACGTGTTCCGCCTGGCCGAGGCCACGTTGGCCGGGCAGGCGCCGGCGGTCGGGCGCATGCTCGCCGGGCTGCGCGCCGAGGGCGAAGCGGTGGCGGCCTTGCTGCCGATCCTGATCAAGGAACTGCTGCGCACCGCGGCGCTGGCCAAGGTCCAGGCGGCCGGCGGCAACCTGGCCGCCGAGATGAAGGGGCAGGGCATCTGGGAGTCGCGCCAGGCGCCGTTCAAGCGCGCGCTGCAGCGCCATGCCGAACCGCGCCGCTGGGAGCGCTTCGCCGCCGAAGCCGGGCGCATCGACCGCATCGCCAAGGGTCGCGCCGACGGCGACGCCTGGATCGCACTGGAGCGCCTGCTGCTGGCGATCGCCGAGGCGCGGGCGGTGCGGTTGTTGGTGGTATGAAGTCCGGGACTCGGGACTCGGGACTCGGGACTCGTAACGGCAAGATCGCGGCGAGTGCGGGCGTTGTGGGCGGCAGCGCGGAGCAGTCTCTGCGACCGGCGTTGTCGCCGACGCCCGGCTTTTCCGAGTCCCGAGTCCCGAGTCCCGAGTCCCGCCAACTCCACCTCATCTACGGCGGCACCTTCGACCCGATCCACAACGGCCATCTGGCGATCGCGCGGGCCGCGCGCGATGCGTTCGCGGTGCCGGTGCGGCTGATGCCGGCCGCCGATCCGCCGCATCGCGACGCGCCCGGTGCCGATGCGCGGCAGCGTTGCGCGATGCTGGCGCTGGCGATCGCCGGCGAGGCCGGGTTGCTGCTGGACCGGCACGAGTTGCAGCGCGCGCTGGCGCAGCCGGGCGTGGCCTCGTACAGCATCGACACGGTGCGCCAACTGCGCGCCGAGCTCGGCGCCGCCGCGCCGCTGGCGCTGCTGATCGGCGCCGACAGCTTGGTTGGCTTCAATGGCTGGCGCGAGTGGCGCAGCCTGCTCGACGCGGCGCATCTGGTCGTGGCCGACCGTGCCGGCAGCGGCTGGGAGCGCGCCTTGCCGGCCGAGCTGGCGCAGGCGCTGGCCGGGCGCTGGGCCGCCTCGCCGCAGGCGCTGGCGGGCGCGCCGGGCGGCCTGCTGTGGTGCCTGCGGCAGCCGCTGCGCAGCGAATCGGCCAGCCAGGTGCGCGCGCGCATCGCCGCCGGCGGCGACTGGGCCGGGCTGGTGCCGGCCGCGGTCGCGGACTACATCCGTGCCGCCGGACTGTATGCCGCGGCCCCTGCGGCCCCCCGCGCCGGCTAGCTGAATACGCGTCTTCGCGTAGTTCCCTATAATTCGCCCATTCCATCGAGTTCGCGCCTTTGTCCACTCAAGCCCACGTCATCAAGACCCAACTGCCCAGCCCGCCGCCGTCGTTGCCGGTCCTGCTCGCCCATGTCCGCAACGCGCTCGACGAGCTCAAGGCCAAGGACGCGGTGGAAATCGACGTGCGCGGCAAGTCCAGCGTCACCGACTACATGATCGTCGTCTCCGGCACCTCCACCCGCCACGTCAAGTCGATCGCCGACGAAGTGATCAAGCACGCCAAGAAGCTGGACGTGATGCCGCTGGGCGTGGAAGGCGAGCGCGAGGCCGAGTGGGTGCTGGTCGATCTCGGCGACGTGGTGGTGCACGTGATGCTGCCGCGGGTGCGCGAGTTCTATGCGCTGGAGCGGTTGTGGACGGTCGGCGACCAGCCGCCTAGCGACGCGGACGACGAACGCGATGCCTGAGCGGCACGATGCCGCGAGCGCCGACCGCGGCGCTGCGCAGTCCATGCAACTGCGCGCGCAGGACGCGGCGCAAAGCGTTATGACGCCTGCGCGCAAGCGCTTCGATACGCTGGTCCGGCGCCTGGAGCGCTACCGTCTGGAACTGCTGGCATGGCGCGAGGCGCTGCCGCGCTGGGAGCAGCGCTATCACGAGCAGGTGGAGCCGCTGCTGCAGGCGCGCGATGCGGCCCAGGCACGGATGGTGGATGCGCTGGACGCGGCGCATGCCGCGCACAAGCTGAGCAAGAGCGATCGTGCCACCTTGTCGGACACGATCTGCGAACTGGCCGGCGCGTTGATCGAGGAAGGCGGCTTCGAGCAGCTGAAGCCTATCTACGACCGCCATAGCGAGGTGGGATTCGACCAGGAAATCGCCGAGTCCAACGCGCTGCTGAAGTCGGTGATCGGCGCCGAGTTCGGCCTTGCGCCGGAAGAACTGGAACATATCCAATCGCCCGAGGAGTTGTACGCGCAGGTGCAACAGCGCCTGCATGAGCAGCAGGCACATAAGGCCGAGCGCGCGCAGAAGACCGCCAAGAGCCGTCGCGCCGGCACGCGCAAGGCGCAGAAGACCGGGTTCGATCCGCAGCAGTCGTTGCGCGAGCTCTATCGCAAACTGGTGACCGCCCTGCACCCGGACCGCGAGAGCGATCCGCAGCGGCGCGAGCGCAAGACCGCGCTGATGCAGCGCCTCAATAGTGCCTATCGCGATGGCGATCTGCTGGCGCTGCTGGAGTTGCAACTGGAAATCGGCCAGTTGGATCGCGCCGGGATCGCGGCGATGAGCGAGGAGCGCATCCAGCACTACAACCGGATGCTGGCCACGCAACTGAAAGAGGTGGAGCAGGAACTGGCGCAGGTCGCCGCAGTGTTCATGGACAGGTACGACGTGTACGCCGAGCGCCGGCCCAAGCCGCAGCGCCTCGATCCGCTGATGGCGCAGATCAAACGCCAACTGCAGCACGAGATCGAAGGATTCGCCGAGGAACTGCGCTATCTGCAGCAGGCATCCACGCTCAAGCAATGGCTCAAGTTGCAGCGTGCGCGCATCGCTGAGCAGGAGCGCGATGCGGCGCTGATGGACTTCGCTTTTTCCGCCGAGCGCTGGTGATGCGCGTGGTGCATGGCGGGCAGCGCGGGCCGGCCGCGCCGCAGCGATGAAGGCGCGCCTCATCGCCACCGGCGAACGCGCCCCCGCCTGGGTCGCGCAGGGCTTCGCCGAATACCGCAAGCGCCTGTCGCACTGGCTGCCGCTGGAACTGTTCGAGATCGAACCCGGGCTGCGCGGCAAAGGCCGCGATGCGCAGCGCGCGATCGAGGACGAAGGCCGCCGCGTGCTCGCCGCGCTGCCGAAGAACGCGCTGGTGGTGGCGCTGGACGTGCCCGGCAAGCCGTACAGTTCCGAACAGCTGGCGCAGCGCATGGAGCACTGGCGCGGGCAGGGCCGCGACCTGGCGCTGCTGATCGGCGGCCCAGAAGGCCACTCGCCCGAGGTGCTGGCGGTGGCCGGCGAATCCTGGTCGCTGGGGCCGCTGACCCTGCCGCACATGCTGGTGCGGCTGGTGGTGGCCGAACAGCTGTACCGCGCCGCGGCGATGCTGGCCAACCATCCCTACCATCGCGCGTGAGCGTCAGGTTCGCCTGATCCGCCCGGCGCGCGCACGACGCGCAGTTGCGCGTCGGCCGCATCGCCAGCGCGACGCCGGCAGCGAAATCGCATTGCGACCTCTGCGACCTGCGCAGCATCGGCAAACAAAAAGCCCGGGCTCAGGCCCGGGCTTTTTGTGTAGCGCACGCGTTCGATCAGTTGAACGTGTACTTCGCCCCCACGGTGAAGTAGCGGCCGACTGCGCCGCTGAAGTGCAGCGGGTTGTAGTTGACGCCGCCGTAGGTGGACGGATCCAGCGGCGCGATCCGGTCGAACAGGTTCTGCACCGAGGCATTGAGTTCGAACGCCTCGGTGACGTTCCAGCGGCCGGACAGGTCGAAGGTGGTGAACGAGGCGATCTTCTCGACCGGCGTGTCGTCCGCGTAGAACGCCAGGTAGCTGCCGCCGCGGCTGTCCTTGTTCTCGATGCTGTCGATGTAGTTGACCACGCCGCTGACGCTCCAGCTGCCCTGCTTCCAGGTGGTGCCGACGTTGACGCGGTCCTGCGGGGTGCCGATGCAGTTGGTCACGTCGCAGTTGCCGTGGGTGCCCACGTAATCGACCGTGCCGCTAGCCCCAGTACGCTCGAACTTGAGCAGGTGGCTCCACTGCGCATCCAGCTCCAGCTGGCCCGGGCCGATGGCGAAGGTCTGGCGGATGTCCGTATCGATGCCGCGCACGCGCGAGGAGTTGGCGTTCACGTAATCGGTATTGATCGCCAGGATGGTGCCGCTGTTGGCCACGCCGCCGATGTCGTTGCTGTCGCGCAGGACATCGCCGGCCTGGATCGCGTCCTTGGTGTCGCTTTGGGCGATCTCGTTGGTACGCTTGATTTCCCAGGCGTCCACAGTCAGCGAAGTGCTGGAGGTGGGCTGCAGCACGAAGCCCAACGAGTAGCTCTTGGACTCTTCCGGCTTCAGCGCCGGATTCGGGCGGGTGATGAGCGCCACCGAACGCGCGCCGCATTCGTTGGCCGGGTCGATCGCGCAGCGCACCGGGTCGGATGCGTTGGAGAACGCGGCCAGGCCGCCATCGCCGTTCTCGGCCGGGTTCGGCGCGCGGAAGCCTTCGGCGTAGGTGGCGCGCAGGGCGATCCAGTCGGCCGGGCCTGATTAGCGCTGTGTCTCAGCTGGTGATGCTGCCTTGGTTTAGAAATGCAGGTTCTTCAGTGAGATACGGCGATGACGCTCAATCGGATCCAGTTCCAAAAGGGGCTTTCGATTCCGGCTTTTCTGAGCCGCTACGGCTCCGAGGCGCAATGTGTCGAGGCCTTGGTTCAGGCCAGGTGGCCCAATGGCTTCGTGTGTCCGCAGTGCGGACACACGCATGCCAGTGGCTTTGAGCGGGGACGCCAGCACCTGTGGCAGTGCGCGCGCTGCCGGGTACAGACCAGCTTGACCGCCGGCACGCCCATGGCAGACACCAAGCTTCCCTTGCGGGTGTGGTGGCTGGCCATCTATCTGGTGAGCCAAGCCAAGAACGGAATTGCTGCGCTGGAACTGGCTCGGCAACTGGGCGTGTGCTATCGCACTGCATGGCGGATCAAGCACAAAGTGATGTCGGCGATGGCCGATCGTGAGCAGTCACGCCGGCTCGACGGAGAGGTCCAGATCGATGATGCCTATCTGGGCGGCGAACGCGCCGGTGGTCCAGGCCAACCGCAGTGGCGCAATAAAGTGCCGTTTATTGCAGCGGTTTCCCTGCATCAAGGGCGCCCGCGCTATCTCCGCCTGGATGTGGTCTCCAGCTTCCGAAGAAGCGTCGTGCACACGTGGGCTCAGCAGGCACTGGCACCGGGCACCCATGTCGTCAGTGATGGGCTGACAGCGTTCACCGGTGTGGGCTGGGCAGGCCTGACCCACGATGCCATCGTGACCGGAAGCGGCCGCAAAGGCGTCCAGCAGCCTCGTCTGCGTTGGGTCAATACGATCCTGGGCAATCTCAAAACGGCGCTTAGCGGCACCCACCATGCGGTGGACTTCCCCAAATACGGCGCGCGCTACCTGCATGCGCATGCCTACCGCTTCAATCGCCGCTTCAACCTGGCCGCCATGGTGCCGCGCCTGGCCAGTGCCCTGGCCGGCGCGGGAAGGCTCACAGAGCAGCAACTGCGTACGACAGCTGAGACACAGCGCTAATCAGGCGGCCGGGGTCCACTTCACGCCCAGCTTCGGCGTGGCCTTGCCGTCGCCGCTCTCGTACTTGTCGTAACGCACCGCCGCGGACAGTTCCAGTTGCTCCAGCACCGGCGCCGACAGCTCGGCGTAGGCGGCATAGACGTTCTGGGTGCCGTCGTAGGCCGAGTAACCCAGGCCGATGATGTCGCCGACATCGGTGTAGGTCTGCGGGGTCAGGCTGTTGCTGGTCTTGCGCCATTCGGTGCCCAGCGCCAGGCCCAGCGGGCCGCCCTGCAGGTCGGCCAGGCTGCGCGAGACGGTGAAGTCGAACATGTCCAGGCTGGACTTGGCGGTCGCGCTGATGGTCGGCGAGATGAAGTCGTACAGCGCCTGCGAGTTCAGCCCGGCGTTGTCGCCGATGCGCCAGGTGCCGGCCGCGCAGGCCGGGTTGCCGAGCACACAGCGCACCGAGCTGTAGCGCAGGAAGCCGGTGCGCTTGTTGATCAGGTCGGTCCCCGAATGCAGGTATGCGGTGTCGTAGCTCCACTCGCCCCAGTTGCCCTTGACCCCGACCAGGAAGCGGTTGAACTCATTGGTGTTGTCGGTCACCCGCGGGCCCACGTCCCAGGCGCTGTAGCGCACGCGCGCGGCGTAGGGCAGCGGATTGTCGGGATGGCCGGCATAGAGCATGGTGGCGCCGGCGCCGCTGTTGGCGTTGACCGGGCCGCCGGGATAGCCCCAGCCGCCGGACACGCCGGACGGGGTGTTGGAGAACACGGTCTCCTTCTTCGAGTAGCCGATCTCGGTATAGATCTCGCCGCCCTCGCCGAAGGCGAAGCTGGCGCGGGCGAACACGTTGACGTACTTCTCTTCCGGGCTCAGGTCGCGGTACTGCTGGGCCGGATCCCACAGGCAGCCCTGGGCCTGCGCGGTGGCATCGGTCTGGCCGGGAATGGTGGTCAGGCCGGCGCAACCGGGCAGGGCGACCAGATGGGGACTGGGGGCATCGTTGTTGAACACCGAACCGTTCGGACCGGTGCCGCCGACAGTGCCGCCGCTGAGGTAGGCGCCGCCGAGGAACTGGGCATCGTTGCCGTAGCCGTAGCGGCGGATGTCGCCGGTACCGATCCACTTGCGGTCCTTGCGGTCGCTGATCTTGATCGCGTCGGACTTGCCCACGTCGAGGCTGAAGAACGCGTTCCAGCCGTCCTTGGCGAGGCTGCCGGTGCCGGCGGTCAGGGTCGCCTTGCGCGCGTCGCCGTCGCTGTCGCCGGACAGGCCGTAGGAGCCGCGCAGGATCGCGCCTTCGAAGTCGTTGCGCAGGATGATGTTGACCACGCCGGCGATGGCGTCGGAGCCGTAGATCGCCGAAGCGCCGTCCTTCAGGATGTCGATCCGCTCGACCGCGTCCAGCGGGATGGTGCTCAGGTCGGTGAACACCTTCTGGCCGTCGTCGGCCAGGCCATAGGTCGCCATGCGCCGGCCGTTCAACAGCACCAGGGTGGAGCCGGCGCCCAGGCCGCGCAGCGAGATGCCGGCGCCGCCGCCCGCGAAGCCGTTGCCGAAGCTCTTGGGAATCGAGCCGGCGCCGTCGGAGGTCAGGGTCTGCAGGTACTCGGCCACCGTGCTCTTGCCGGTGCGATCGATTTCCTGGCGGGTGACCACCTGGACCGGGGACGGGGTCTCGGTGTTGGTGCGTGGGATGTTGGAGCCGGTGACGGTGATGCGGTCGAGGGTGGTTGCCGCCTCCTGCGCGAACGCGGCGGGGACGGCGGCGCTGGTGGCCAGGACGGCAGCGACGGACGCGCAAAGGATATGGCGGCGGGTTGCACGCCGTTGGTTCGGGTTGTTCACAGTTTCTCTCCTAACTGGAAGCGCAAGTTTTGATGTCTAATTTTTGCCAAGCGCCGACACAAATGGTCGGCTAATGCCATCTACATGTATTTAACGTGAATGAATTGTGAATTTTTGATTAAGGCGACCCCGATGCGCGCTCCTGCACCGGGGCCGCACCCGCATTCAACGGCCTAGCGAAAAATCCACCGGTACCAGTCCATACGCCTGAACCGGCATTCCTTGTTGCAGTGCAGTACGGAACTTCCAGCGCTTCAGCACCTGCTCGCGCGCGGCCTGGTCGAGGATCCGGTGGCCGCTGCTCCTGGCGATGCTGACCTCCAGCGGCTGTCCGTCGACGCCGACCAGCACGCGCAGCAACACGCTGCCTTGCAGGCCGTCGCGCAGCGCATCGCGCGGGTAGGGCGGGGCCGGCGCACGCAGGTATTGCAGCTGCATGCCGGCGACCGGTGCACTGAGCGGAGCGGGCGGCACGCTCGGCTCGGCGGTGACCGGAGCCGGATCGGCGATCGCGTCCTGCACCGGCATCGGGCTGGCGTCGGCCAACGCTGTCTGCACCGGCGTCGAGACCGGCGCGGCGGTCGGCACCCGCGGTTGGGTCATGGGCCGCTTCTCCGGCTGCACCGCGGTTTGCGGCGGCGGGGTGATCGGAACCACGATCGGTTGCTGCCAGACGGGTTGCGCCTTGGCCGGCGCCTGCGGCGGCGCCACGTGCGAGAGCGGGATCAGCAACAGCAGCATGGCCAACAGATGCAGGCCAATCGCGGCGCTGAGCGCCAGGATCCGCGACAGGTCGATAGCGAACGAGGGAGCGGGGAGTTGCGTGCGAACCATGATCCACCTCCATGATGACGTGCGTCTTGTGGACTTGCGGTACGACCAAACGCGCCAGCGCGGCGGACGGGGTCGATGCGCCACCCGCCCGCGTTTCCGACATTGCGCCTGTTGCCGTCGCCATGGCAAGCATCGCCAGCGGACCCGCACGCCAGCCCGGCGCCACGGCATCGCATGGGCGCAGAAACGACGACGGCGCCCGCAGGCGCCGTCGTCGGCAAGCTGGTGCGCGCGGGGCTTACTTGCCCAGTTCGAACACCACGTCCAGGTTGACCGACACGCTGCTCTCGCCGGTCGCCACCGGGGTGCTGTCCATCTCCGCCTTCATCGCCATCGCGCGCATCATCGGCATCGGGCGCACGCCGCCGCCGCTGCCTTCGGAGATGCTGACGATGCGGCGCACGCGCAGGCCCAGCGACTTGGCGTAGGTCTGCGCGCGGGCCTGCGCCTTCTTCAGTGCATCGACCCGGGCCTGGTCGTACAGCGGTTCCGGATCGTCGATCTCGAAGCTGGGGCCGTTGATCTGGTTGGCGCCCTGCGCGGCCAGCGCGTCCAGCACCTTGCCGAGCTTGGCGATGTCGCGCACTTTCAGGTTGACCGAGTTGCTGGCCTGGTAGCCGACGACCTGCGGCGCCTGGTTGTCGACGTACTTGTACTGCGGGCTGAGGTTGATGCCGCTGGTCTGCACGTCCTTGTCGGCGATGCCGGCGGCACGCACCGCGGCCAGGACCTTGGTCATCTGCTCGGCGTTCTGGCGCATCGCCGCGGCGCTGTCGCTGGCCTGGGTGACCACGCCGGCCGACAGCGTGGCCACGTCCGGGGCGTGCTTGGCCTCGGCCTGGGCGGCGATGTTGAGCAAGGTGCCATCGGCCGGCACGGCGTAGGCCGGCGTGGCGGATTGGGCATGGGCGGTCATCGTGCCTCCTAGGGCGAGGGTCAGGGCCAGCAGCAGCGGACGGACGGAGAGTGCACGCATCGGATGTTTTCCTTGAAGGATGGGGCGAGGGTGTTGCCGCGACGATGAACGCGTCGTGATGCGGGCCGGGGTCGCGTCTGCGCCTGCGGAATTAGCGATCGTTCAGTCAGGCCCGCCGGGTTATCCTTTCGTCATGTTGTATCTCGCTTCCCGTTCCCCCCGCAGAAACGAACTGCTGACGCGCCTGGGCGTACCGTTCCGGATCCTCGATCTGGAGGTGCCGGAAGTGCGCGCGGCCGACGAATCGGCGCACGCCTATGTGCGCCGGGTGGCGTTGGACAAGGCCCGCGCCGGCATGGCGCAGCTGGCCGGCAGCGCCGATGCGGTGGTGCTCGGCGCCGACACCGAGGTGGTGCTGGACGATCGCGTGTTCGGCAAGCCGGCCGACGCTGCCGACGCGGCGGCGATGCTGGCGGCGCTGTCGGCACGCACCCACCAGGCGATCACCGCGGTGGCGCTGGTCGCCGCCGCACGCGAGGAGGTGCTGCTGGTGCCGACGCAGGTCAGCTTCGCGGCCTTGTCGGCGCAGGACATCGCCGACTACGTGGCCAGCGGCGAACCGATGGGGCGCGCCGGCGCCTATGCGATCCAGGGCGGCGCCGAGCGCTTCGTCAGCCGCCTGGACGGCAGTTATTCCGGGGTGATGGGCCTGCCCCTGCACCAGACTTCCCACCTGCTGCGCGCCTTCGGAGTGCTTTGATGTCGCAAGAGATCCTGGTCAACGTCACACCGCGCGAGACCCGGGTGGCCGTCATCGAGAACGGCATGCTGCAGGAACTGCACATCGAGCGCGGTTGGCGCCGCGGGGTGGTGGGCAACATTTACAAGGGCCGGGTGCAGCGGGTCATGCCGGGCATGCAGGCGGCGTTCGTCGAGGTCGGGTTGGAGCGTGCGGCGTTCCTGCACGCCAACGACGTGGTGCGGCCGGCGCCGGTGGCCAACGGCGACACCGACGAGGCGCCGCCGCTGCCGGTGGCGTCGGGGGTGCCGATCGTGGAGCTGCTGCGCGACGGCCAGGACATCGTGGTGCAGGTGGTCAAGGATCCGATCGGCAGCAAGGGCGCGCGGCTGACCACGCAGATCAGCATTCCCTCGCGCTATCTGGTGCTGCTGCCGCAGTCGCGGGTGATCGGGGTGTCGGCGCGGATCGAGGACGAGGCCGAGCGGCTGCGCCTGAAGACCCTGGTCGCCGACCTGGCCGCCAGCCACGGCAGCTTCGGCTACATCATCCGTACCAATGCCGAGGGCCAGCCGGCCGAGGCGCTGGCCGAGGACATCGCCTATCTGTCGCGGGTGTGGAACGTGGTCGAGCGGCGCGGCCGCGACGGCGCCCCGGCCAGCATCATCTACGAAGACCTGAGCCTGCCGCTGCGCGCGGTGCGCGACCTGATCCGCAAGGACGTGGAGAAGGTCAAGGTCGATTCGCACGAGACCTTCGAACGGCTGCAGGCGTTCGTCGCCAAGTACATGCCGATCCTGGCCGAGCGCCTGGAGCTGTACACCGGCGACCGCCCGATTTTCGACCTGTACGGCGTGGAGGACGAGATCGCGCGCGCGCTGGACAAGCAGGTGCCGCTGAAGTCCGGCGGCTACCTGGTCATCGACCAGACCGAGGCGATGACCACCATCGACGTCAACACCGGCTCGTTCCTGGGCCAGCGCAACCTCGAGGAAACGGTGTTCCGCACCAACCTGGAGGCGGCGCAGGCGGTGGCGCGGCAGCTGCGGCTGCGCAACCTCGGCGGCATCATCATCATCGACTTCATCGACATGGACGACGCCGAGCATCGGCGCCAGGTGCTGCGCACGCTGGAGAAGGCCTTGTCGCGCGACCACGCCAAGACCACGGTGTACGAATTCTCGCCGCTGGGCCTGGTGGAGATGACCCGCAAGCGCACCGTCGAGAGCCTGGAGCGGCAGCTGTCCGAGCCGTGTCCGGAATGCAGCGGGCGCGGTTCGATCAAGACCGCCGAAACCGTGACCTACGAGATCTTCCGCGAGATCACCCGCGCGGTGCGCCAGTTCGACGCGGCGCGGCTGCTGGTGATCGCCTCGAGCAAGGTGGTGGCGCGGATCACCGACGAGGAATCCTCGGCGGTGGCCGAACTGGAGGAATTCCTCGGCAAGAGCATCCGCTTCCAGGCCGACGAACAATATCTGCAGGAGCAGTTCGACGTGGTGTTGTTGTGACGCCGGGACTCGGGACTCGGGACTCGGGACTCGGCAAGCACAAGCGCGGGCGCTGTCGGGTTTCGGTGCGCGAGGGCCATCCTTGCGCCGTCGCTTTTCCGAGTCCCGAGTCCCGAGTCCCGAGTCCCGCCTGAATGCCCCCCCCCCTGCGCCGCCGCCTGCGCCTGGCCCGCCGTTTCGCGTTCTACGCGGTGGCGATCGGGCTGGTGTGCGTGGCGTTGGTGGTCGGGGCGCTGAGCCAGGCGCTGCCGTTCGTGGAGCGGCATCCGCAGCGCATCCAGGCCTGGCTCAGCGAGCGCGCCGGGCGCCCGATCCAGTTCGATCGGGTCGAGACCGCCTGGACCCGGCGCGGCCCGCTGCTGCGCCTGGACGGGCTGCGCGTGGGCGCCGGCGACGGGGTGCGGGTCGGCCAGGCCGAGGTGCTGGTGTCGATGTACGCCGGCCTGTTGCCGGGCCGCTCGTTCACCGAACTGCGCCTGCGCGGGCTGGCGCTGACCCTGCTGCGCGGCGCCGATGGCAGTTGGTCGGTGCAGGGCCTGCCGAGCACCGGCCAGGGCGGCGATCCGCTGGACGCGCTGCAGGGCCTGGGCGAGCTGCAGGTCATCGACGGCCGGCTGGCGCTGCATGCGCCGCAACTGGGCGTGGAGGCGCGCTTGCCGAAGATCGATCTGCGCCTGCGCGTGGACGGCGACCGCCTGCGCGTCGGTGCGCAGGGCTGGATCGATCCGCAACAGGCGCCGCTGACCGCGGTGCTGGACATGGACCGCCGGCGCGGCACCGGCCAGGCCTATGTGGCCGCGCGCCCGGCCGAGCTGGCCGGCTGGTCGGGGCTGCTGCAGGCCGGCGGGATCCGCGTGGACGCCGGCACCGGCCAGGTGCAGGGCTGGGCGCAGCTGCAGCAGCACCGGATCGTCGGGGTCAGCGTCGAGGCCATGTTGCGCGACCTGCGCCTGAGCGGCGCGCCGCTGGCGGCCGGCGCCGCGCGGCCGCAGACCGCATTCACCACGCTGCGTGCCACCGCGCGCTGGCGGCAGATCGATGGCGGCTGGCGGCTGGATGCGCCGCAGTTGCAGATCGGCCAGGCCGGCCAGCCGACGCAGCGCCTGGACGGGCTGACCGTGGCCGGCGGGCGCCGCTTCGCGCTGCTCGGCGCGCACCTGGACGCAGCGCCGCTGCTGGCGGTGGCCGCGCTCAGCGACAGCCTGTCGCCGTCCCTGCGCGCTTGGCTGCACGCGGCCCGGCCGCGGCTGCAGCTGACCCAGGTGGCGTTGACCGGCCGCGCCGGCGGCCCCCTGTACGGCGAGGGCCGCCTGAGCGAACTGGCGTTCGCGCCGGTCGGGCAGTCGCCCGGGGTGAGCGGCCTGCGCGGTCGCTTCGATGGCGACGCGCAGGGCGGGGAACTGGTGCTGGACGCTTCCAGTCCGGTGCGTTTCGACTGGCCCAGCGGCTTCGGCGTGCCGCACGACGTGCAACTGGCCGGGCGCATCGTGGTGTTTCGCGATGGCGAGGACCTGCGCGTGGCGACGCCGGCGCTGCGCGTGCAGGGTACCGACTACGGCGCCGATGTCCGCGGTGGGCTGCGCTTCCAGGCCGACGGCTCGCGGCCATGGATCGACTTGGCCGCGCAGCTGCAGGACGCGCCGGTGGTGGCGGCGAAGAAATTCTGGGTGCACTCGAAGATGAGCAAGGCCGCCACCGACTGGCTGGACGCCGCGCTGCAGGGCGGGCGCCTGCGCGGTGGCCGCGCGCTGGTGTCCGGCGACCTGGACCAGTGGCCCTTCGTCGATCACAACGGCCGCTTCGAGGCCAGCGCGCGGCTGGACGACGGCAAGGTCCGCTTCCAGCGCGAATGGCCGGCGGTGGAGAAGGTGGACGCCGATGTCGTGTTCATCGGCAATGGCTTCCAGATCCAGGGCCGCGGCGAGATGGGCGGGGTGCCGGTGCAACGGCTGTCGGCGACCTTGCCGGACTACAAGCAGGGCCAACTCAGCGTGCTGGCCAGCAGCCGCGCCGAGACCGGCACGCTGCTGGCGATGCTGCGGCAGAGCCCGCTGCGCAAGCGTTATGGCGACACCCTGGACGCGCTCAGCGCCTCCGGCCCGGCCGACGTCAGCTTCGATCTGCTGCAGCCGTTGCGCGCCGATGTCGGCGCCCACCACCTGCGCGGCAAGGTCGAATTGCTCGGCGCGCGTCTCGCCGACAGCCGCTGGGACGTAGCCTTCGAGGACATGCGCGGCAGCGCCGACTACCGCGACACCGGTTTCGAGGCGCCGCAACTGGCGGTGCTGCAGCAGGGCCATCCCGGCACGCTGGCGCTGCGTGCCGGCGACGGCGTGAGCGATCCGCAGCTGGCGTTCGAGGCGGCGCTGAGCGTGTCGGCCGATGCCGACGAACTGCTCGACCGGGCGCCGGACATGGCCTGGCTCAAGCCCTACGTGCAGGGCCGCTCGCGCTGGAACATCGGCGTCGCCCTGCCCAGGACCGCCGACGGCGGGGCGCAGCCGCCGACCCGCCTGCAACTGCATTCGGACCTGGTCGGCACCCAGTTGCTGCTGCCGGCGCCGATGGACAAGGGCGTGGCTGCGCCGCTGGCGACCTCGGTCGCGGTGCCGCTGCCGGTGGGCAGCGGGCGCATCGAGGTGGCCTTCGGCAAGCTGATGGCGCTGGTCGCGCGCAACCAGAACGGCAGGACCGGGGTCAAGGTGGTGATGGGCAGCGACCACGTGAGCGAGGATCCGCCAGCCAGCGGCCTGGTCGTGAGCGGGCGCACCGCCTCGCTGAACGCGATCGACTGGATCGGCCTGGTCAGCGGCCCGGATCCGAACAAGTCGGCCATGCCGGGCGCCGAAGACCCGATGCCGCTGCGCCAGATCGACGTGCTGGCCGACCATCTGCTGCTGCTCGGCGGCGTGTTCGACAACACCCGCCTGCGCCTGCAGCCGCAGGCCGACACGGTGGCGGTGCACCTGGACGGAGCGGCGCTGGCCGGCGAGCTCAGCGTGCCGAGCAAGCCGGGCGGGGTGCTCGGCGGGCGTCTGGCGCGGGTGCACTGGCGCGCTGCGTCGGCCTCCGCCCCGGCCGCGGCCGCCAGCGCCGCCAACCCGGCACCGGCTTCGGCGCCGGCTGCGGCTGCGGCTGCAGCGGCGGTGCGGCCGTTGACCGAGGCGATCGAGCCGGCTTCGATCCCGGCGCTGGCGCTGGACGTGGACGACCTGCGTTTCGGCGCGATGAACCTCGGCGCGGCTTCGCTGCGCACCCGCAAGCTGGGCGACGGCATGCAGGTGGACCAGCTGCACCTGCGCTCGGACAAGCAGAAGATCGACATCAGCGGCGACTGGCGCGGCAAGGGCGCCACCGCGCGCACCCAGCTCAGCGCCAGCGTGGACAGCCAGGACCTAGGCGAATTGATGCAGAACCTGGACTTCGGCGGCCAGCTGCGTGGCGGCGAAGGCACGCTGCATCTGCGCGCCGCCTGGCCCGGCGACCCGGCCGGGTTCCAGCTGGCCACCCTGCAGGGCCAGCTCGACGTGGCCGCGCGCAACGGCCAGCTGCTGGAACTGAACCCCGGTGCCGGGCGCGTGCTCGGCCTGCTCAGCGTGGCGCAGCTGCCGCGCCGGCTGATGTTCGATTTCCGCGACTTCTTCTCCAAGGGCTTCGCCTTCAACCGTATCGACGGCCAGGTGCAGTTCGGCAACGGCGTGGCGCGCAGCGAATCGATGCTGATCGATGGCCCGGCCGCGGAGATCAAGGTGCGCGGGCAGGCCGACCTGCGCGCGCAGCAGTTCGACCAGACCATCGACGTCAATCCCAAGTCCGGCAATCTGCTGACCGTGGTCGGCGCGGTCGCCGGCGGCCCGGTCGGCGCGGCGGTCGGCGCCGCCGCCAACGCGGTGCTGGGCAAGCCGCTGGGCGCGATCGGCGCGCGCACCTACCGCGTCACCGGCCCGTGGAAGGAGCCCAAGGTGGAAGTGATCGAGCGCGAATCGTCGCGTCCGGCGCCGCCTGCGGCGTCCAGAAGTCCCTGAATCGGCGCCTGCGCCGCGCCGCCGGCGCTTGCGCTGAGCGCCCCCGTCCCCCATGTTGAGTCCCATGACCGAAAACGCCCTCAGCCTCGCCGAAACCCGCCTGTTGCTTCCTGCCGGCCTCGATGCCACCAGCCTGGAGCGCGCCTTCGGCACGTTGCTCGGCCCCGGCATCGACTTCGGCGACCTGTATTTCCAGCATTCGCGGCGCGAGAGCTGGAGCGTGGAGGACGGCATCGTCAAGGACGGCGCCCACTCCATCGAGCAGGGCGTGGGGGTGCGCGCGATTTCCGGCGAGAAGACCGGGTTCGCCTATTCCGACGACATCCACCGCGATGCGCTGCTGGCCGCGGCGCAGTCGGCGCGGGCGATTTCCCGCGACGGCGGCGCGCAGCCGGCGCAAGCGCTGCTGCGCGGCGGCGCGCGCGCGCTGTATCCGGCGCTGGACCCGGTGGATGGCATGGGCAACGACCTCAAGGTCGAGATGCTGCGGCGCCTGGACCAGTTCCTGCGCGCCGCCGACCCGCGCGTGCAGCAGGTGATGGTCAGCCTGTCCGGCGGCGTGGACACCGTGCTGGTGGCGCGCAGCGACGGCGTGCTCGCCGCCGATGTGCGCCCGCTGGTGCGGCTCAACGTGCAGGTGATCGTCGAACAGAACGGGCGCCGCGAGTCCGGCCATGCCGGCGGCGGCGGCCGCTACGGCTACGCAGTGCTGTTCGCCGATGGCCGCCCCGAGGTCTTCGCCCAGGAGGCGCTGCGCCAGGCGCTGGTCAACCTGGAGGCGGTGCCGGCACCGGCCGGGGTGATGCCGGTGGTGCTGGGTCCCGGCTGGCCCGGCGTGCTGCTGCACGAGGCGGTCGGGCATGGCCTGGAAGGCGACTTCGCGCGCAAGGGCACCAGCGTCTATGCCGGGCGCATCGGCCAGCGCGTGGCCTCGCCGGGCGTGACCATCGTCGACGACGGCACTCTGGAAGGCCGCCGCGGTTCGCTGAACGTGGACGACGAAGGCACCCCGACCAACTGCACCACGCTGATCGAGGACGGCGTGCTGGTGGGCTATATGCAGGATTCGCTGAACGCGCGGCTGATGGGCGTGGCGCCGACCGGCAACGGCCGCCGCGAATCGTTCGCGCACCTGCCGATGCCGCGCATGACCAACACCTACATGCTGGCCGGCCAGCACGACCCGCAGGAGATGATCCGCTCGGTGAAGAAGGGCCTGTACGCGGTCAATTTCGGTGGTGGCCAGGTCGATATCACAAGCGGCAAGTACGTGTTCTCGGCGACCGAGGCCTACCTGATCGAGGACGGCAAGGTGACCGCGCCGGTCAAGGGCGCCACGCTGATCGGCAACGGCCCGGAGACGATGCAGAAGGTGCGCATGATCGGCCACGACCTGGCGCTGGACGAAGGCGTGGGCGTGTGCGGCAAGGACGGGCAGAGCGTGCCGGTCGGCGTCGGCCAGCCGTCGCTGCTGATCGACGGGCTGACCGTGGGCGGGACGGCTTGAGTGCCGGCAATGGGGAATCGGGAAACGGGAATCGGTAGAGCCGCGCATGGCGGCCATGGCGATGCCGGTGCGATCGGCTGCTGCATCCGGCGCCGCCGCTTGCGCCGCGTCGCTATCGCGTCCGATGCCATCGGATGCGGCGCCGCGCGCGGCCGGCGCCGCGGCTCAGTCGCGTTCGTCGGGATCGGTTTCGATCGCGTCCAGGTCCGCTGCTTCGAGTCCCGAGTCCCCAGTCCCGAGTCCCGAGTCCGCCCCCAGCACCAGCTCGCGCAGCTCGCGGAACAGTTCGCGGTAGGCATGCGGCGGCTTGTTTTTCAGCCGCTCGTCCTTGGCGTTGCGGATCAGCTGGCGCAAGCGCTGGCGGTCGGCCTCGGGGTGGGTGCCCAGCAGTTCGGACAGCGCGCTGTCGCCGTCGGCGAGCAGCCGCGCGCGCCAGTCCTCGACCCGGTGGATCGCCGCCACTTCGCGGCGCGCGCCGTCGCTGTTGGCATCCATCGCCTCGCGGATCGCGTCCAGGGTTGCGTCGTCCTCGCGGCGCATCTGCTTGGCCAGGAACGCCAGCTGCCGCTTGTGCGCGATGTGCGAGGTGATGCGCTTGCTTTCCTCGATATGCGGGATCAGCGACTCGGGCACCGGCAGCTTGGCCAGCTGCGCCGGGGTCAGCGCCACCAGCTTCTCGCCCAGGCTCAGCACGTCCAACGCCGCGCGGCGCTGCTGGCTGCGGCTGTCGCCGCGGAATTCACCGGTGTCTTCGTCGCGTCCGCGCATCGTCTTTCCAATTCGAATTTTCCGCTCCGCGTTGCGCGGAGCCGTGACCTCTACAGGATAAAGCATTGAACGCGATCACTTCCGAACTGCGCCGCGACGACAGCCTGGAACGCCTGGAGCGCCTGTCCGACATCGCCCAGCGGCTGCTGGCGCGCGCGCGCGAACTCGGGGCCAGCCAGGCCGAGGTCAGCTGCAGCGAAGACCGCGGGCTGGACGTCAACGTGCGCCTGGGCGCGGTGGAAACGGTCGAGGCCACCCGCGATCGCGGCATCGGCGTCACCGTCTACTTCGGCCAGCGCAAGGGCAGCGCCAGCACCGCCGACCTGCACGAATCCAGCCTCGAGGCGACCGTCGCCCAGGCCTGCGCGATCGCCCGCTACACCGAGGACGACGTCGCCGCCGGACTCGCCGACGCCGCGCTGATGGCGCGCGAGCTGCCCGAACTGGACCGCTGGCATCCGTGGGCGCTGGAGGCGGAGGAGGCGATCGAGCTGGCCCTGGTCTGCGAGGCCGCCGGCCGCGACGCCGATCCGCGCGTGGCCAATTCCGACGGCGCCTCGGCCGGCAGCAGCGAAAGCCTGTCGGTGTACGCCAACTCGCACGGTTTCGTCGGCCGCGAGCGCAGCACCCACCATTCGATCGGCTGCTCGCTGATCGCCGGGCAGGGCGACGCCATGCAGCGCGACCATTGGTACAGCAGCGCGTTGGCGCGCGAGGATCTCGAAGCGCCGGCGGCGATCGGCCGCCGCGCCGCCGAGCGCACCGTGGCCCGGCTGCAGCCGCGCTCGCTGCCGACCGGCGAACTGCCGGTGCTGTTCGCCCCGGAGATGGCGCGTTCGCTGGTCGGGCACCTGCTCGGCGCGGTGTCCGGCGGTGCGCTGTACCGCCGCGCCAGCTTCCTGCTCGACAGCGTCGGCAGCCGCCTGTTCCCGGACTGGTTCGCGATCGACGAGCTGCCGCACCTGCGCCGCGGGCTGCGCTCGGCCGCCTTCGATGGCGAGGGCGTGGCCACCCGTGCCGCGCCGCTGATTGCCGGCGGGGTGCTGCAGCGCTACGTGCTGGGCAGCTATTCGGCGCGCAAGCTCGGCCTGCAGACCACCGCCAACGCCGGCGGCGTGCACAACCTGCAGGTGGCGGCCAACGCCGACGACCTGGCCTCGATCGCCGCCGGCATTCCGCGCGGCCTGCTGGTCACCGAACTGATGGGCAGCGGCGTCAATCCGGTCACCGGCGACTATTCGCGTGGCGCCGGCGGCTTCTGGATCGAGAACGGCGCCATCGCTTATCCGGTGGACGAGGTCACCATCGCCGGCAACCTGCGCGAGATGTTCCAGCGCATCGAGGCGGTCGGCCGCGACATCGACGTGCGCTCGCACGTGCACATCGGCGCGGTGCTGGTCGGCAAGATGACGGTGGCCGGAAGCGACTGAGCCTGTGGCTGCCAGGCCGCGCATGCGGCATGGACGGCCGCGACGACGGCAACGATGCCGGCGTCGCAGCGCTTGCTTGCAATGGCGGTGCATCGACGGACGGGGCGCTCGGGTGGCCTGATTGCCGCGGCACGGCCGGTACGGACGTCGCTCGCCGCGCGCAGACGGCTTGACAGGCTCGTGCAGGCCCCCGAGAGTGGCGCGCAACACGTCTTGCCCACTCACCACTACAAGGAAAGGAACCACGATGAGCGAATTCGACAACGTGACCGCACCGCCGCCGCCGCCGGCGGGCACCGGCCCGCAGGAAGACCGCACGGTCGCCCTGATCACCCATCTGTCGGGCATCATCGCCGGCTTCATCGTGCCGCTGATCATCTGGCTGATCAACAAGGACAACCCGGCCAAGTCGTTCCTCAACGACCAGGCCAAGGAAGCGCTGAACTTCCAGATCACCGTCGCCATCGCGTATGTCATCTGCGTGGTGCTCAGCGTCATCGTGATCGGCGGGTTGCTGATGCCGGTGGTGTGGGTGGTGAACCTGGTGTTCTGCATCCTGGCCGGGATCAAGGCCAACGAAGGCGTGGCCTACCGCTACCCGTTCGCGCTGCGCCTGATCAAGTAAGCGCGCGGTCTGGTTCGCGAGAAAGGCCCGGCATCCGCCGGGCCTTTTCTATGTGGGCTGCCTGACAACCGATGTTGCAAGGCCAAGCCCCGCTGTCGCTGCGACGGCCGCGGCCACAAAGTCCAGTACCGTGCGCACCGGCGCAGCGCGGCGCAGATCGCGGTGCACGACCAGCCAGAAATCGCGCGAGAACGCGCTTGCCGCGTGTTCCAGCCGCAACAGCGCGGGGTCTGCGTCGCCCGGGAAGCATGGCAGGCCGGCGACCCCGGCACCGGCCCGCGCCGCGGCCAGATGACTGCCGATATCGCTGAGTTCGCAGCCGAGCGTGCGTTCGCCGGCGATGTCCAGCAACCATCGTTGCTGCGGCATATCGGCGAATTGCGCGTCGTAGGCCGCGCCGACCGCTACCGCGCCCGGACGCTACCGACCTGGCGGTAACGTCCGGGCGCAATCGTTCAAGGCGGCGCGCAGGCTCAGTTCTGCGCCGGGCTGTTCTCGGCGAAGTACTCGTGGTTATCGGCGTTCTTCACCGCGCGTGCCGGGTTGCTGGTGGCCAGGCTGCGTGCCGCGCTCTTGCCATAGGCATAGTCCGAGGTGCCGGCGACCACGCTGAAGTGGCTCATCTCGTGGATCAGGGTGCCGGCCTTGGAATCGGTGCCGGTCAGTGGCGCGCTCCAGAACGCGTTGCAGACGTAGATCTGGTAAGGCTGGTTGGGGTAGACATAGGCATAGTAACTGTCGCTGCAGCCGCAGTTGATGGTGATCTGGCCGTTGTTCTGGTCGATCGCCGCGTCGATGTTGACGAAGTTGGAGCTGGCGGTGCTGTAGCGGCTGGCGTCGTAGGCGCCGAACCAGGAGGTGTAGCGCGCGCCGGTGCCGCCGCCGTTGAGATATGTCTTGGCGTTCTGCGCGTAGGTGCGCGCCGAGTTCACCGCGCTGCCGATGGTGCTGATCTGGCTGCTGCTGCACGAGGCGTAGTTGATGCCGTTGACCACCGCCTGCGGACCGGCCATCAGCTCGTTGCGCACCGCGCGGCCGCGGCCGTCCAGCCACAGCGTCAGCGGTGCGCTGGACAGCGTCTGCGGCTGGCTGTCGGCGCGCTGCATCCTGGCGCCGTCGGCGAATGCGGCGTATTGCAGCGATGCGTTGAGCTTGATGGTGTAGTTGCCGCTGCGCGACAGGTCGTAGGCGTTGCCCAGGTCGATCTGCGCATGCCGCGCTTCGCCCGGCTGCAGGGTCACCAAGTCCTCGGCGCGCGGCGCGGCGCGTTTGACCAGGCGTCCGACGTAATCGACCGCGCGGCCGTCGCGCTGCACCTCGAACAGGCTGGCGTCGAGTTCGCCCAGCGGCAATTCCCACTTGGGCACGCGCGCCACGCGCTCGCCGCTGTTGCGCACGGTGACCGCGACCTGGCCGCGATACTGGCCGTCCGCGTCGGCGACCGGCGCCAGTTCCACCTACAGTGGCGTGGTGTTGTGCGTGAGCTGCGATTGCGCAGTGGCCGCCGAGATGATGCCGACCAGGCTGAAGCCGATTGCCGCCGAGATCAGGGATGCGTGGTTCATGCAGGCTCTCTCCGTCGAAGAAGGGGGGTGCCCATACTCGGGCGTATGCAAACTAACCCGGCAATCGGCGAGCAACCGAAATTTATGCGCTTGTCTGCCGTTTCGTCCAGCGAAATGGGGGAGGAATCCCACAATCGACGTTCGCGTCAAGGCCGTTCCAGCGTCGATCCGCTGTGCCGGGCGAGCGCGTGGCGCGCCTTGCATCGCGCCTCCGCTGCAGCGTTTTCCACGCCAATGCTGCATACGGCGCGTTTATGCGCATCGGCGAGCCGAAGGCGCCGAGCGCCCAAGCTGCAAGGCGTGAGCGCCGATGGCGGCGCGTGCGGGTCGGCAAGGATGGCAATGCGCAGGCGGACGTTGCGATGCGTGCCAACGCTGTGGTGCTGGTCGAGTTGCGCCTGTGCCAACGGAATTTCTCTCGCCAACCGGTCGCAGGCATGCCCCTGTAGGAGCGGCTTCAGCCGCGACGGGCGTTACCGGGAATGCCCGTCGCGACTGAAGTCGCTCCTACATGAATCTGCGGCCAGTGCGCTACGTGCACTGTAAAAAGGGCTTCAGGCGTTATCGGTAAAGCCTGTCGTGGCTGAAGCCGCTCCTACAGGGGCGTACAGGGGCCGTGCCTGGATCGCGTCAGTGCGAGCGATCCACCGCCAGCCTTGCCAGCGCCGCCAGCGCGTCGGCGCGCGTGCCGTGGCCGTGCAGGCTGTCGCGCATCGTCGTCGCCAGTTCGCTGAGCTTGGCCTTGGCGCCCTCCATGCCGAGCAGCGCCGGGTAGGTGGACTTGGCCTGCGCCGCGTCCTTGCCGGCGGTCTTGCCGAGCTGTTCGGAACTGGCCTCGATGTCGAGGATGTCGTCGCGCACCTGGAACGCCAGGCCCAGTGCGCTGGCGAAGGCGTCCAGCTGCGCCAGCGCGGCGGCGTCGGCGCCGCCGGCCAGCGCACCCAGGCGCACGCTGGCGCGGATCAGCGCGCCGGTCTTCAACGCGTGCATGCGCTGCAGGTCGGCCAGTGGCTGCACCGTGCCGGTGGCGTGGATGTCCAGCGCCTGGCCGCCGCACATGCCAGCCGCGCCCGCGGCCTCGGCCAGGGTCTGCAGCCAGCGCACCCGCAATGCCGCATCGGCCGCGTCGGCGCCGGCCAACAGCGAGAAGGCCAGGCTTTGCAGCGCGTCGCCGGCCAGGATCGCGGTGGCCTCATCGAAGGCGATGTGCACGGTGGGCTGGCCGCGGCGCAAGGCGTCGTCGTCCATCGCCGGCAGGTCGTCGTGGACCAGCGAATAGGCGTGGATCAATTCCACCGCCAGCGCCGGCGCATCCAGTTGTGCTGCGTCGACGGCGAACAGCGCGCCACTGGCGTAGACCAGCAGCGGGCGCATGCGCTTGCCGCCGCCGAGGGTGGCGTGGCGCATCGCCGCGTGCAGGCGCTGCGGTGCGGCTGCGGCGCTGGGCAGGTGCGCGTCCAGGCCGGCTTCCACGCGCTGGCGCCAGCGCGCGAACGCGGCATCAGCCGCCATGGAGCGGGGCGGGATCGAACGGCTCGGCGGTGTCCGGCTGCTCCGGATCGCTGAGCACGCGCACGCGCAGTTCGGCTTGTTCCAGCGCCTGCTGGCACTGCCGGTACAGGCCGACGCCGCGCTCGTAGGCGCTCAGCGACTGCTCCAGGCTCAAGTCGCCGGCTTCCATCTTCTCCACCAGCACTTCCAGTTCCTCGAGCGATTGCTCGAAGCGGGCGACCGGGGAGGCTTCTTCTAGTGACTTCTTGGGCATCGCGGAAGTGTGCGCGGCGTCGGCAGCAGGGTCAATGCGAGGCAGGTGACGATGGCGTGGCCGCAGCGTCCAGCGCCAGCCGCGCGTTGCGCGCCTGCAGCCAGGCGTGCAGCGGCGCGGCGACGATGCCCGCGCCGGCGGCGAGCAGGCGCCCGGCGTCGAACAGCAGCGGCAGGCGCGCGCGTTGCCAGGGGGGGACCGCGGCTTGCTGCAGGACCTGCTTGAGCGCCTGCGAATGCACGCGTCCGGGCAGCAGGACGCGTTCGCCGCCCTGGCGCAGCCGCACCTGCAGCGGTGCGTCGAAACCCAGCGGCGCGTCGGCGAGCAGCTGCAGGTGGCGGCCGTCGGGCAATGCCAGCGGCGCGCGGCCGTCCCATTGCGCCTGCCAGTCGGCGGGCAGCGGCGGCGGATCGCGCTCGGCGTACAGCGCCTCGCGCCAGCAGCGCAGCGTCGCGCCGTGCCAGGCGAACTGCGCGGAAGCGTCGGCACGCGCATGCAGCAGGCTGTGTTCGATCGCCGCCAGGCCCGCGGCCGGCAGCGGCGGCAGGCCCGCTTGCGCGACCCAGCGGCGCAGCACGCGCGCGCGGCGCGGCGCCGGCAGCGCGCGCAGCGGCGGCAGCGACAGCGGCGCGGTGGCGTGCTCGCGCAGCGCCTCCAGCGCGGCCTGGTCACCATCGTCCAGCAGCGCGCCGGCTTCGCCGCACAGCTGTGCGCTGCGCGCCAGCGCGGCATCGGCGTGCGGCCAGCGCTGGCGCAGCAGCGGCAGCAGCCGCAGGCGCAGGAAGTTGCGGTCGAAGCCGGGGTCGGCATTGCTCGGGTCTTCGATCCAGCGCAGCGCGTGCCGCTGCGCATAGCCGTGCAATTCGCTGCGCGGCAGGGCCAGCAGCGGTCGCCACAGCATGCCGTGGGCGAAGCTGCGCAGGCCCTGCATCGCCGCCAGGCCGTCCGGGCCGGAGGCGCGCAGCGCGCGCAGCAGGAAGGTCTCGGCCTGGTCGTCGCGGTGCTGCGCCAGTGCCAGCCACTCGCCTTCGCCCAGCACCTGGGCGAAAGCCGCGCGTCGCGCCTGCCGCGCGGCCGCCTCCAGGCCGTAGCCGCTGTCGCGCGGCACCTGCACGCGCAGCACCTGCAGCGGGATCGCCAGCGCAGCGCAGAACCCGGCGCAGTGGTCGGCCCAGGCGTCGGCGTCGGCATGCAGACCGTGGTGCACGTGCAGCGCGCGCAGCCCGGCGCGGCGGTAGTGCGGCTGGTGCGCGAGTGCGTGCAGCAAAACGCTGGAATCCAGCCCGCCACTGAGCCCGACCAGCACCGCGGCCGGCGCCGGGTCGGGCAGGGCCGCGCTCACGGCGCAGGGTGATGCGGTATCGGGATGGGGCGTCATCGCGCCACTTTAGAGGCTAGTGGCGCGGCAGCGAAGCGCGTAGCGGCCAGCGCGGGGTGGCGGCGCGACGTATTGCCAGTGACGCGGCGGCGAAGGGACGGTGCACGCCGCAACGGCCGCGGCGTTGCATCCACGGCCGATCGCCAGGCTGCTGCACACGATCGCACTCAGGCAAGGCTGTGCGGAGCAGCGTGCGGCCGCTGCTTTCGGCGCAAGCGACGGCTGCGCGCTCCGGGCGCAGGAAGCGATTGCGCTGGATCGCTATGCAGCGCATGCGAACCTGGCTTGCCCAGTACGGGTCGCCAGGTCCACGCTGCCGCGCGCACCACAGCGCAGCTCAGGGCTGCGGTTCTGGTACTTCGCGGTTGTTGCGGTCGATGGTGTACCAGCGCCCGCCTTGCATCGGCGTATGCCCGTCGCCATCGGGCGTGCCGCGGCTGCAGCCATCGCAGACCTGGGCCACGCCGTGCTCGAATGGCCAGGCGAAATCGTGGACCGGCGGGATCACTTCGCGCAGTTGCCGGTCGTAGAAGCCGATGCGGCCATGGAAGAGGCCGCGGGTAAGGCCTTCGGCGAAATAGTCCGGGCCGTTGTCCCAGAGGATCACCGGCAGGCTGCTGCCGTCGGCGCGCACGTAGTAGAACTGGTCGTTCACGGTCAGCACCGACAGGCCGTCGGCGTCGAACGGCAAGCGCTGCGCCGTCTGCGGCGCCAGCCGCAGGCGCCCATCGGCGCCGACGCTGCAGCCGGGCACGATGTCGCGTTCGCTGTTCGGATCGCCGAGCCAGCATGCGCCGTCCGCCTGCGCCCAGGCCAACGGCGCCGCGGCGATCGCCATCAGCGCCAGCGCGAAGCGTATTGCCAGGCAGCGACGCCGCGCCGAAGTCACTTCGCGGCGGTGGTGGCGCTGGCGGCGTCGGCCACGAACGCGTCCGGCTTCGGCAGCTGCACCGGCACGCCGTCGCCATTGCAGGTGCCGGCCTGGCACAGGCGTCCGCGCAGCTTCGGCATGGCCTGCACGATCACGTGGTAGATCACGTTCTCTTCCAGGCTGCCGCGGAAGGCGTCGCTGCCGGGACCGCGCGCCCAGATGCCGACGTCGTCGCCGCCGTGGGTCTCGGCCTTGGTCGGCACCAACGCTTCCTGCATGAAGTCCGGGCGCTCGGTATCGACGTGGGTCAGGTCGGGGCGGCCCTTGACCGGCTCGAAGCTGCTCGGCGCGTGCGGGAACTGCTTGGCGCCGGCCGGCTGCTGGTTGCTGGCGCCGGTGTAGCCGGGGCCGTTGGCGTAGCTGAGCGTGGCGTACGGCTGGCCGTTGCCGTCCAGCGCCAGCTCGCCGGTATTGGCGTCTTCGCCGCTGGTGCCGCGGACCTTGCCCAGGATCGGATTGCCGCGCTGCGGGTAGCCGACGAAGTTCAGCGTGTGCGAATGGTCGGCGGTGACGATGATCAACGTGTCCTCGGCCGAGGTCGCCTCGGCCGCGGCCTGCACCGCCTGCGACAGGGCGATGGTCTCGTCCAGCGCGCGGTAGGCGTTGCCGGCGTGGTGGGCGTGGTCGATGCGGCCGCCTTCGACCATCAGCACGTAGCCGTCCTTGCCGCGCGACAGGGTCCGGATCGCGGCGCGGGTCATCTCGGCCAGGCTCGGGTCGCCGGCCGCGCTCTGGTCGCGGTCGTGGTCGAACTGCATGTGGTCCGGTTCGAACAGGCCGAGCAGCGCCGGCGCGTTCTGCGCCGCTTCCAGTTGCCCGCGGTTCCAGACATAGGCGCCCTGCGGGTGGCGCTGGCGCCATTCGCCGATCAGGTCGCGGCCGTCCAGGCGCAGGCCGACCTTGTCGTCGTATTCCGGATCGCGCTGCTCGACCGTGGTGAACTGGCTGCGGCCGCCGGCCAGCATCACCTGCGGGCCGCGGCCGTAGCGCGCGCTGACCATCTGCTGGGCGATGTCGCGGCAGCCTTCGGCCACCGCCTTCTCGGGCAGGTCGGTGTCGCTTTCCCAATTGCGTTCGGGGGTGTGCGCGTAGGTCGCCGCGGGGGTGGCGTGGGTCAGCCGGGTGGTGGTGACGATGCCGGTGTTGAGGCCGGCGCTGTCGGCCAGTTCCAGCCAGGTCAGCAAGCGCTTGCCGAGGCTGTCGGCGCAGGCCTCGCGCTTGCCGGAAGAGACGCCGATGCCGCCCATGTGGGTCTTCACCCCGGTGGTGATCGAGGTCATGGTGCCGGCCGAGTCCGGGGTCTGCGAGTCGGTGTTGTAGGTCTTGCTCAGCGCGGTGGCCGGGAACGCCTCCCACGACAGCTGGTTCTCCTCGCCGGAGGCGCCCTTGCGCTGGCCGTCGAGGATGCGCGCGGCGGCGACCGTGGTCAGGCTCATGCCGTCGCCGAGGAACAGGATCACGTTCTTCGCCTTGCCGCGCATCGCGCCGTTGTTGGCCGCCTTGGCCGCGCCGCTGCGGTACCACCAGTCCGGCGTCTCGCCGCCGGGATGGGCGACGGCGGGCACGACGATGGGCGCGATGGCGGCACCGGAAGGCGCGCGCGGCGCGCTGGCGCAGGCCGCCAGCAGCAGGGTGGAGGCGGCGGCGAAGGCGGGAACGAGGTAGCGCATGCGAGGAACGGCCCTGGGCACGAAGTCCTGCGCATTATGCCTGTCGCGGCAAGGCACGCCGATGACATGGCGCCTTTCCAGCCATGGCATCGTCGTCCGTGCCGGCTTGCGCTATCGTGCAGGATCCCGGGATTTTCTGGATAGCCTCGATGACATTGGTGAGCGCCTGGTTGCGCATTCCGTTCTGGCAGCGCGTGGTGGCCGGCTTCGTGCTCGGTGCGCTGGCCGGCTGGGCGCTGGGGCCGGCGGCGGACACCTGGTTCGGGCCGCTCGGCGACCTGTACGTGACCCTGATCAAGATGATCGCGGTGCCGCTGGTGTTCTTCGCGGTGATCAACGCGATCTCCTCGTTGCACGGCCAGCAATCGGTGGCCAAGCTCGGCGGGCGCACCTTCCTGTGGTTCGTGCTCACCGCCGCGCTGGCGGTCGGCGTCGGCCTGGGCGTGGGCACGCTGCTGCAGCCGGGCGCCGGCCACTTCGGCCTGAGCGTGGACAGCGCGTGGACGCCGCGCGACGTGCCCAGCCCGATCCAGGTGCTGCTGGACGTGGTGCCGTCCAATCCGTTCTACGCGCTGACCGGCATCGGCACCAGGACCAATGCCGCCGGCGAGACGGTGCTGGCGGCCGGGCGCGGTTCGATCCTGCCGGTGATCTTCTTCGCCGGCCTGCTCGGCTTTGCGATGGTCAAGCTCGGCGAGCGCGTGGCGCAGGCGCGCAAGCTCACCGCGCAGATGAGCGAGATCATGATCCAGGTCACCCGCTTCGTGCTGGAGATGACCCCGCTCGGCACCTTCGGCCTGATTGCCTCGCTGGTCGGCACCTACGGCTTCGAGAAGCTGCTGCCGTTCGGCAACTTCGTGCTGGCGCTGTACCTGGCCTGCGCGATCCACATCCTGGTGGTGTACAGCGGGCTGCTGCTGGCGCATGGGCTGAACCCGTGGAAGTTCTTCCGCGGCGCCGCGCCGGGCATGCAGGTGGCCTTCGTCAGCTCTTCCAGCTTCGCCGCGATGCCGGTGGCGCTGCGTTCGATCACCCACAACCTGGGCGTCAACAAGGACTACGCCGCGTTCGCGGTGCCGCTGGGCGCCAGCATCAAGATGGACGGCTGCGGGGCGATCTTCCCGGCGCTGTGCGCGGTGTTCATCGCCCAGTACACCGGCGTGCCGCTGACCGCCAACCAGTATTTCGTGGTGTTGATCGCTTCGGTGCTGGGCAGCTTCGGTACCGCCGGCGTGCCCGGCACCGCGGTGGTGATGGCCACGGTGGTGCTGAGCGCGGCCAACCTGCCGCTGGAAGTGATCGGCTACCTGTACGCGATCGATCGCATCCTGGACATGATGCGCACCATGACCAACGTCACCGGGCAGATGCTGGTGCCGGTGCTGGTGGCCAAGGAAACCGGCTTGCTCGACCGCAGCGTGTACGAGGCGGCGTCGAGCAACGTCGGCCTGGACGATCCGCCGGTCGATGGTTCCGGACAGGTGCGTTGAGCGCACGGTGAGCACGTCCGCAACCCGCTTGCGCGCGCAACTGCAAGCGTTGCCCGGCCTGACCCCGATCGACGGGGTGCTGGTGCAGCAGGCGCTCGCCACCGATCCGTTCGAGCGCCAATACCTCGCGGTCCGGCAGCAGGAGGGCCGCGTCTACAGCGACGTGCAGGTACGCACGCTGCCGCATCCCGACGGGGCGCTGGGCGCCAGCCACGAGTGGCGGGTGCGCGCCGAGTCATGCCGGCGCCTGCTGCGTCACCTGCAGGCGCGCGGCGGCCGCGGGCCGCTGCTCGAACTGGGCTGCGGCAACGGCTGGCTGTCGCAGCGGCTGGCCGCGGACCTGCAGCGCGAGGTCTGCGGCGTGGACGTCAACCGCGCCGAACTGGCGCAGGCCGCACGCGTGTTCGCGGCCAGTCCGCGCCTGAGCTTCGTTGCTGGCGACATCCACACGTTGCCGCTGCCGCCGCAGCGCTTCGATGCGATCGTGCTGCCGGCCTGCATCCAGTATTTCGCCGACCCGCGCGCGCTGATCGCGCGCCTGCTCGACCTGCTGCAGCACGACGGCGAGCTGCACGTGATCGACAGCCCGTTCTACGCCGATGCCGCGCAGGCGCAGGCCAGCGCCGCGCGCAGCCTGCGCTACTTCAGCGGGCTGGGCTGCGCGGAACTGGCCAGCCAGTACCACCAGCACACCTGGGCCGCGCTCGACGGCATCGCGCTGCGCCTGCTGTTCGATCCGCGCAGCCTGCGCGCCCGCTGCCTGCGCGCGCTGCGCTGGCGGCAGCCGCACTTTCCGTGGCTGTGCATCGGCAAGCGCGACAACCCGGCATTGGCGGCTGGCTAGGCCGTGGCGATCGCGCGGCGGCCGCCGTCGGCGCGGCGACGGCGCGCGGCACTGGCGGTTACTGCGCAGCGCCGTTGCCGGCCCTGAACCGCCGATCCGCGCGTTGCGGCGGTGCGGGGCCTGCAGCATCGGGACGTGGCAGACTTCAGCGTCTTTCCCTTCCCTGGAGCCCCGATGAGCGGCACGCAACGCGAACTGACCTTCCGCTTCCTGGCCGAGCCGATCGACGTCAACTACGGCGGCAAGGTCCACGGCGGGGTGGTGATGAAGTGGATCGACCAGGTCGGCTACGCCGCCGCGGTGGGCTGGAGCGGGCGCTACAGCGTGACCGTGGCGGTGGGCGGGATCCGCTTCGTCTCGCCGATCCGGATCAGCGACATGGTCACGGTCACCGCCAAGCTGGTCTATACCGGCAGTACCAGCATGCATTTCGCGATCGACGTGCGCGCGCGCGACCCGATGGGTGGCGACTCGCGGCTGTGCACGCATTGCATCATCGTGTTCGTGGCCCTGGACGGGGTGGAAGGCAAGCCGACCCCGGTGCCGTCGTGGCAGCCGGACACGCCGGAGGACCATCGCCTGGCCGAGTACGCGCTGAAGGTGATGGAGCTGAGCAAGGGCATCGAGGACACCATTTCCCACTACCAAACCTGAGTTAGATGCCATGGACGATCACTCGCTTATCGACGCAAAGATTAAAAACTCGGATGCGTACCAGTCGCTTCGATCCGAACAAGATGTTGCGTCATGCCTAGAACGACACGGATGGTTTGTCCGACATAGCCCCTACTACGTTGACCTCAAGACGGGCAAGTCAAGAGAGCTGGATATCACGGGGTCCGGCTATTGGCAAAAAAAGCTTAAGACCGGAACATTGACTGCTCGAGTCAATCTGTTCGTTGAGGTAAAGACAAACAGAGACTTTCATATTATTTGCGCCGGATCAGCCGATGAGCAATCTCAATTTGGCGCCAACGAGTACTGGATCGGATACAACGAAGAAGCGCAGATAAGGATAGAGCAACGGCTCGCGCTTTTCCAAATTGAACATCAAGATATAAAAAGCTTTCTCCACCAAGCGGAAAATGTAGCCTTCCCGCGCCATACGATGCGAACTTCCGCTTTACGTTTACGTCCGCCACCCATAGAGAGTAATTTTTCGTCGTTTCGAGAAACAAATGGAAAGGTCGAGAAAGACCTAGACAGCTCAGTACTATGGCGCGCGACCTCTACGCTTCGATCCGCCATTCGAAGCGCACAAGCCGATCTTATAGATGGACTTGAGAGCGATCTATCTATAGGCCTTGAGTCCGCTCGTCGTAGAAAGATTCCATATAAAAGCGCCATGCATTATATTGAATCTCATGCATGCAGGATAAATTTTTATGTTCCAATCGTTGTTATTCAGGGCCGTATTTGGTCTGCAATTTCGGAGGAGCCTACTGAAATTCGCTGGTTTCGCTTAGTCCAATACAATACTTTCGGCGGAACCGACGATTGGGTGGGTGTTGTTAATGATCAACATCTAAATGACTATCTGAATAGTCACAGCGAGTACTTTGATAAAGCATTTCGGAAAGTACGTGCAAAGCGCTGGATGTAGTCGGTTGGCGCCTAACAACTCATTCAAGCCGAACCCGCCTCGCGGGTCGGCATAATTCAGGCGTTAGGTGGCACATGAACGCACCCGGCTTTCTTGGATTCACCGTGCTACCCCTGCTGGGGCTCGCCTCTTGCGGTTCCTCCCCAAGGATCGATGGCAGTTCTTATGCTGCGTTCCAGCGCAGTCATGCTGCCGTCATGGCAGCGCTCTCTCCCCAAGACCGGATGCGATTCACTTTGGCGGAGTTGATCGTTCTCTCGCCCAAAGGCTGCCTCGCGACCAAGCCGATTCCTGACAAGCCAGTCCTTGACAAGGTCCTTGGCGGACAGGCTGACTTGAGTACTTGCCGTAAAGAGCTGGACGGCCTGACTTTCAAGGACATTATGAGCCAGGCGTATCCCCAGGGAGAGACGGCAGGCGGTGGCGCTCCAGGTGCCGCCTAACAGTTCATTCGAGCCGAAGCCGCTTCGTGGCTCGGCTTGATTTGGGCGTTCGGGCGGGTGCGATGATGCCGCAACGAAAAAGGCCGCTGTCCCCAGCGGCCTTTCTTTTTTGCCCGCGTGCCGCGCGGCTTACATCGCCACGCGCCGCGCCTGCACGAACTTCTCGCTCCAGTAGCCGCTGGTCAGCGTGTCCACGCGCACGTCCTTGCCGCGGCTCGGCGCGTGCAGGAAGCGGCCTTCGCCGACGTACAGGCCGACATGGTCGACGCGGCCCTTGCGGCCGAAGAACACCAGGTCGCCCGGGGCCAGCGCGTAGCGGTCCTTGATCAGTTCGGCATTGGCCTCGCGCGCCATCTCGCGCGACACGCGCGGCAACTCGATGCCCAGTGCGGTCCGGAACACGTAACCGACCAGGCCGCTGCAATCGAAGCCTTCGGTGTCATCGCCGCCCCAGCGGTACGGAGTGCCGAGCAGCGCCATAGCGCGCTTGAGCACCGACTGCACCTTGTCGCCGCCCGGGACCACGCCTTCGCGCAGCGGGGCCTGGGAGACGTCGTAGTTGGCCAGCAGGCGGCTGATGTCGCCGGCGAACATCGCCGAACGGTCCATCAGCGGAATGGTGTCGTTGGCGGCCAGGTGCGGCAGCAGGGCGGCCAGGGTGGCGGTGGCGGCGGCGTCGGCCTTGCTGCGGGCGGGGGCCTGTGCCTGCACGGCGGCCGGCTTGGCAGTGGCGGGCTGCACGGTGTTGGCAGGGGTACCCGTGGTGCCGGCGGCGCTCACCGGAGCCGGTGCGGCGGTGACGGTGGCGATCGCTTCGGGGATCACGGTGTCGGCCGGAGCCGACTGGGCCAGGGCCGGAACGGCCGAGAGGCAGAGCGAGGCGGTGCAGATGAGACGGAGAGCGGCCCGGCGGGGGACGGTGGTCTTGCCTGGAGAGGTCTTGGCTTCAGTCGTCACGCTTCGATCACAATTTTAAAACGATGGGGGATGATGCCTTGTAGACAGCAAGAGGAAGTTCAAATAGCGTTAATATTTCGTAATTATGAATGTGACAGCAACCACATTTCAGTGCAGGACGCGCTTGGCGCCGGTGTAGTGATCGCGCCAATAGGCGCCGTCCAGGTAGTCCAGGCGGACCGTTCCGCCGGTGCTGGGGGCGTGCACGAAGCGGCCTTCGCCGACATAGATGCCGACATGGCTGACGCTGCCGCCGCTGCCGAAGAACACCAGGTCGCCGGTGCTCAGGCGCTGCGGATCGATCCGCGGGCCCTGCACCGCGGCCAGTTCGCGCGAGGTGCGCGGCAACTGCAGATCGAGCATGTCGCGGTAGACGTAGGCGACCAGGCCGCTGCAGTCGAAGCCGGAGTCGGGGGTATTGCCGCCGTAGCGGTAGGGCGTGCCGACCAGGCCCAGCGCACGCATCAGCACGGCGTTGGCCGCAGCCGGATCGGCCGGCGCCACCTGCGGCCAGCTGCGCACCGCCACCGGTGGCGGCGGACGCGACGGGCGCACCTCATGGCGGCCGCAGGCGGCCAGCACGGCCATGCACAGCAGGGCCGCCCAGCAGGGAAGACGGCGCCGCGCGGACGTTGAAACTGGCGTGTTGTGCATGGAGCCGGGATAATGCGAAACCTCAGATGGCCGCCATCATGGCGGCGCTCCCGTCGGCCGACAAGCCGTTCACACCGTCTGCCATCGGCAGCCATAGCGCAGAGTTGCACATGAAGATCGAAAAAGACCGCGTCGTCCGTTTCCACTACACCGTCTCCGAAGCCGGCCAGGCGCCGATCGAGACGTCCAGGGAGCGCGATCCGCTGGTGATCCTGATCGGCCACGGCAACATCATCCCGGGCCTGGAGACCGCGATGCTGGAGCAGGAAGCCGGCGCCAGCTTCGGCGTGGACGTGGCCGCCAAGGACGCCTACGGCGACTACCGCGAAGGCCTGACCCAGCGCGTGCCGAAGAAGCATTTCGGCGCGGCCAAGCTGCAGCCGGGCAGCCAGGTCGTGCTGCAGACCAACTTCGGCCCGCGCGCGGTGACCGTGCAGAAGGTCGGCATGAGCGTGGTCGATGTCGATCTGAACCACCCGATGGCGGGCAAGGACCTGCATTTCGATGTGGAGATCCTCGAGGTGCGCGAGGCCAGGCCGGAAGAGATCGAGCACGGCCACGTGCACGGCGAGGGCGGTCACCAGCACTGATCGAGTGCGACACGGATCGCGTTCGCGGGATCCGTCTCTGCCGTGCCGATGCGCGCTGCGCCGCTGCTGCCCGATTGATCGGCCGCGCCGGACGGCGCCGCGGCGCGTGCCGTTCCTCCCCCTGTGGATTTGCCCCGCGCCCAGGCGCAAGGGGGCCGCGGCGATGGATAATCGCCGCTCTTTCGCCCGGTGCCACGCCTTGGCTTCCTCCGCTCCCGTGCTGCAGCCCGTCGCACCCGCCGAACGTCTCGTCACCCTGGACGTGCTGCGCGGTTTCGCGCTGCTGGGCATCCTGCTGATGAACATCGAGGGCTTCGTCGGTCCGCTGGAGACGGCGGCGACCGGGCTGGATCCGCTGCTGCGCGGTGCCGACCGCATCGCCGATGCGGCGGTCTACCTGCTGGTGCAGGGCAAGTTCTATACCTTGTTCGCGTTGCTGTTCGGCATGGGCTTTGCGGTGATGGCGCAGCGCGCCGAGGCGGCACGGCGCGCGTTCGGCGGTTTCTTCCTGCGCCGCAGCGCGGTGCTGCTGCTGATCGGCGTGCTGCATGCGCTGTTGCTGTGGTCCGGCGACATCCTGGTCAGCTATGCGCTGCTGGGGTTCGTGCTGCTGGCCTTCCGCGAGGCGTCCACGCGCTGGCTGCCGTGGATGGCGCTGGCGGTCTATCTGTGCTCGCCGCTGCTGTCGCTGCTGGCCGGCGCGAGCGCTTCGGCGGCGCAGGCCGATCCGCACGCTGCCGTGCGCTGGCACCAGGACATGGCGGAACAGGCGCAACGTGCGACAGCGGCGCTGGCGCAGCAGCGCCAGGCATTCGGCCATGGCAGCTACGCCGAGGCCACCGCGCAGCGCCTGCGCGATCTGTTCGATGCGCTGGGCATGCTGGTGTTCAATGCGCCGACCATCTTCGGCATGTTCCTGCTCGGCGCGTGGTGCGTGCGCAGCGGCCTGGCGCAGCAGCCGCAACAGCGCCCGCGGTTGCTGGCGGCGCTGCGCTGGGGCGTGCTGCCGCTGGGCACGGCGCTGATGCTGCTGAGCTTCCGGCTGGAGCCGTGGATGGATCCGGCGCGCCTGGATCTGCGTCTGGGCTTCGCCTTCGCCTTGGCCACGCTGGCCAGCGGCATGATGGCGCTGGGTTACGCCGCCTGGCTGGTGCGCTTGGCCCCGGCGCTACGCTGGCTGGCGCCGGCCGGGCGTATGGCGTTGAGCAACTACCTGCTGCAGTCGCTGCTGTGCACCACGCTGTTCTACGGCTACGGCCTGGGGTATTTCGAACGGCTGCCGCGGGCCTGGCAGATTCCGTTCGCGTTCGCGCTGTTCGCGCTGCAGGTGGCGCTGTCGCAGCTGTGGTTGCGGCGGTTCCGCTTCGGCCCGGTGGAATGGCTGTGGCGCTCGGCGACCTACCTGCGCTGGCAGCCGCTGCGCCGCCGCGACGCGGCCGAGCCGGCACCATGAAGGCGCTGCCGCAAGACGATGTGCTGATCGTCGGCGCCGGCGCGATCGGGCTGGCCACCGGCCTGGCGCTGCTCGAGGCCGGCCGCCAGGTGCGGATCCTGGACGCCGGCGGCGTCGGCGCTGCGACCTCGCACGGCAACTGCGGCACCATCACCCCCAGCCACGCGCCGCCGCTGGCCGCGCCCGGCGTGCCGTGGCGTGCGTTGCGCTGGATGCTGCGCCCGGATGCGCCGCTGTACATCCGCCCGCGCCTGGATCCGGCGCTGTGGCACTGGCTGCTGCGCTTTGGCGCGCGCTGCAATGCGCGCGACTGGCTGGCCAGCGCGCAGGCGCGCGCGGCGCTGCTCGACGATGCGCGCACGCGCCTGGTCGCCTGGATCGAGCGCTATGGACTGGACTGCGAATTCAAGGCGGACGGGCTGGACTACGTGTTCGGCGATCGGCGCAACTTCGAGCACTACGCCGAAGAATGCGTGGCGCTGGAACGGCTTGGCATCCGCACCCAGGTGATCGGCGGCGCCGACTATCTGCGCCAGCAGCCGGCGTTCCGCGACGTGGTGGTCGGCGCGGTGCATTTTCCCGGTGATGCGCATCTGCGCCCTGACCGCTATACCGCCGAACTGGCGCGCGCGCTGCGCGAGCGCGGGGCGACGATCGAAGAACACTGCCGGGTGCAGTCGCTGCAGCCTGATGCCGACGGCGTGCGCGTGGAGACCGCGCACGGCCCGCGGCGCGCGCGCGATCTGGTGCTGGCGGCCGGGCCATGGTCGCCGGCACTGGCGGAGTTGCTGGGAGTGCGCCTGCCGATCCAGGCCGGCAAGGGCTATTCGATCACCTACACGCGGCCGACGCTGGCGCCAACGCGGCCGGTGGTGCTGAAGGATCCGCTGGTCTGCGTCACCACCTGGGGCAGCGGTTTCCGGCTTGGCAGCACAATGGAATTCTCAGGCCACGACACGCGCTTGAACGCAGTGCGCCTGGCAGCGTTGCAACGCGCCGCGCGGCATTACCTGCACGAACCGGAAGGCCCGCAGCTGCGCGAGCGCTGGTACGGCTGGCGGCCGATGACCTGGGACGATTTGCCGGCGCTGGGGCGTTCGCCGCGGCATCCTCACGTCTGGCTGGCGGCCGGCCATGGCATGCTCGGCATCAGCATGAGCAGCGCGACAGGACAACTGATGGCCGACCTGATCTGCGGGCAGGCGCCCGCCATCGACCCCACGCCGTACCGCGTGGAGCGTTTCCGGTGAGCGCTGCCGTCCACGACTACGACCTGCTGGTGCTGGGTGGCGGTTCCGGTGGCCTGGCCACCGCGTTCCGCGCCGCTGGCCTCGGCGCGCGCGTGGCGATCCTGGAGCCGGGCGCGCTCGGCGGCACCTGCGTCAACATCGGCTGCGTGCCGAAGAAGGCGATGTGGCTGGCCGCCGATCTGGTCGGGCGCATCGACCTGGCGCGCGACATCGGCTTCTCCATTCCCAGTTCCACCCTGTCGTGGCCGCAGCTGGTGGCGCATCGCCAGGGCTATATCGGCAACATCCACGCCAGCTACCGGCGGCGCCTGGATGCCGACGGCGTGGTGCTGATTCCGCAGCGCGGCCGGCTGCTGGACGCGCATACGGTGGAATGCGGCGACGGCGTGCGGGTCAGCGCCGCCCATGTGGTGATCGCCACCGGCGCGCACGCGCTGCGGCCGCCGATCGAGGGCGCCGAGCTGGGCCTGGTATCGGACGATTTCTTCAATCTGTGCGAGGCGCCGCCGCGGGTGGCGATCATTGGCGGCGGCTATATCGCGGTGGAGCTGGCGGGCCTGCTGCAGGCGCTGGGCAGCCGCGTCGCGTTGTTCGTGCAGGGCGAGCGCCTGCTGGAGCGTTTCGATGCGGAACTGGCGCTGCAGCTCGGCGAGAACCTGCGTCACCAGGGCGTGCGCCTGCATTTCGGCTATCGCGCCAGCGCCTTGCGCCGCACGGCGGACGGCATACAGCTGCACGCCGCGCATACGCAGCCGAGCGAGACGTTCGACCAGGTGTTCTTCGCGATCGGCCGCCGCCCGAACAGCCAGGATCTTGGCCTGGAAGCGCTGGGCGTGCGGCTCGGCGACAAGCGCGAGATCGTGGTTGACGACTACCAGAACACCGACGTGCCGGGCTTGTACGCGATCGGCGACGTGGCCGGCAAGGTCGGCCTGACCCCGGTGGCGATCGCCGCCGGGCGCAAGCTGATGGAGCGCCTGTTCGGCGACCGGCCGCAGGCGCGGCTGGATTACGACAACGTGCCCAGCGTGGTGTTCTCGCATCCGCCGTTGGGCCAGGTCGGCCTGGGCGAAGAACAGGCGCGGGCGCGCTACGGCGAGGCGGTGACGGTGTACCGCAGCAATTTCCGGCCGATGCTGCATGCGCTGGCCGACTCGCCGCAGCGCAGCCTGTTCAAGCTGGTGTGCGTCGGCGAAGAGGAACGGGTGGTCGGCTTCCACCTGCTCGGCGACGGCGCCGACGAAATCCTGCAGGGCTTCGCGGTGGCGCTGAAGCTGGGCGTGACCAAGCGCCAGCTGGAGGACACGGTGGCGATCCATCCGACCTCCGCCGAGGAAGTGGTGCTGATGCGCTGAGCGTCGCCCGGCGCTGGGCCGGGCGAACGCGTGCCGGTGATTGCGCCGGCTTCAGCTAGGTTGGGATGCACCAGGCGCGAGGCTGTGCTTAGCCGCTGGTTCGACGCCGGTGCCGTGTGCGGGCGGCACCGCGTCTTCTTCGTCGATTTCGGTGATCGTCACGCCGGACATTCGGGCCGGCTGCCGCGCTGCGCCAGCGTTGGCGATGAGATTCTGCATGTTGTTGGCTACCACTTGTGTGTAAGCCTCTAGCTCTTCGGGACTCAGGCCGCTGACGTGCTCCTGCACGCTGGCCACGTGTTCCTGCAACTGTTGGGGAGTCTGCGCTTCGCGTGTGACCAGGGTAGTACCGTTCGCATCCGTGCACCGGCCGAGGATCTTGCCAGCGGCCCAGTTCATCGCCAACTCGGCGCCGCGCGCCATCGGGCCGGGCATGGTCATCGACATGAGCGTCATCACCAACCCTGCGTAATAAGGCGAGTTCGGGGACGACTCGATCAGGCCGTTGGGCGTGAAGATCTTGGAGAACTTGTCCGCTCCCAGCGCGAGCGCCATCACCATGCTGCCCGCGCTCATCGCCTTGAAGCGTTCCATCGCGTCTTGCCGGGTGGCCTGCTTGTTCCAGGCCGATTGCGACATGACCGCGGTCACCACCAGCGCATCGGCCATCAGATCCGCGGTGCCGATTTCGTCGGGCTGGATGAAGAAGACGGTGGATCCGGTGACGCCGGCACCCAGGAGGGTCAACGCCAGTTTGGAAGAGAAATCGGAGTTCTTCGTCCCCTGCGGGGCGATGCCCGCTTCCGTGCGATCCAGTCCCAGCGCGCCGCTGAAGCGCTCGGTGCAGTTGTGCAAGGTTTCCAGCAAATGGGTGCACTGGGAATTGAGCGTGCTGGTGAGTTCGCGCCCGCCGTCTTCGGTGAAGTTGCGGCGGCTTTGCTCGAATGCCGTGCGCCCGTTCTCCAGCTGTGCCCAGATCTGGATCAAGCGAGTGCGCAGTTCTGTGCTGACCTGGATGGGGTCGAGCCGGTCGTGCAAGGGCTTCGCCCAATTGCTTCGACCTGCCCATTCCAAACTATTGGCGGCCATGCGCATCGCACCATCGCGCGCCCGGCCGCCGATCTGTTTGACGTTGTTCCATACGAACGGAGTCACCAGCACGGCGGCGGCAGCGATGGCGGCGCCCGAACGGAAGTAGAGGCTGTTGTCGATCGCTTCGGCCTTCTGCTTCACCGATTCCGAGCCAAATTTCTTCGGCAGTTCGGTGGCAAGGAAGATGCCATTGAGCAGCGCCGCATAGAAATGCATTTCGTTGGCTTCCCGGCCCAATTGGCCGCCCCCCAGCGGAAAAGGCAGGCCATCGGCGGTCGAGCGCAATGCCGACATCGACAGCCCGAGGACGCCCCTGGTGGCGCCAGCGATCGAGTAGGCGAAGGTCTTGGCCTGATTGGCCAGCAGCGGGCTGGGAACCAGCAATGGCCAGGCATTGACCAGGTTGACCAAGGACTTCAGCGCCCGGCTCGTCGCCGGCGTGCCCTTTTCGAGCGGATCCAGCGCCTGCTCCACCGCTCGGATGTCGCTCAGAATCGCGTTGCGCAAATGCTGCGGCATATCAGTCGATTCATTGCACAGTTTGCTCAGTTGCTGGAGTTGCTCGCGGCACGTGGCCAAGGTGTGGTCGGTTGGCTGCTCCGGATCGATGCCACGCAGAATTCTCAGGAATTCCGGATCATTCGCCTGCACCTGCAGCATGGTGCGCAGGTCGCTCATCGTCCACACTTCCTTTGCTGCCCATGCGATTGCGGATTTGCTGCTATTCAATGCCGAAGTGGCCAGTTCGGTCGCCTGCGACGCAACGCTGGTGACCCGTTGCGCACCTGCCGCCAGCAAGGCGCGGGCAGGCGCCAGGGACGAAGCCGTTGCGTGATCGCCGCTGTCCTGGGGCGTTGCGGGTTCTGCGTGCGCAGCCGTTTGCTCAGCAGTCGCCGGCGCGGCGGGGCTGTCGGCATCGTTGCTACCACGGCGTGGCGCCCGTTCTCCCAAAGGGCCAGGCACGGGCGCCTCGGCTGGCGGCGCCGTCGTTGCATGGAGCGATGTGAGCGTTGCTTCGGCGGCAACCTCGGGTGGCGTGGTGCTGGTCGATGCGGTAACTGCTTTGGTGTGCATGTGAAGAGGATCCTCTGCATTGAACCTGGGGGGGGGGGGAGGGGCAGGGCTGTGAAACCACAGGACGGTGAAAACGCCGCAGGCGAGTGCGGCGATCGGGGGCGCGTTATCACGCCGATCGCGTTTCAGCTCGCTTGAAGCAGGCATTGCATTCCCGGCGCTGCCGGCGCCAGGCATGAAGGCCATGTCCGGCGATCCGTTGTCCGCGCGGTGCATGCGCAACCATGGCGTGCAGCCTTGCTGCAATAGGAATGAAACTCCCTTGAAATGATCTTAAGGACCATTTTGGTGCGAAGACCCGTCGGTGCAAAATCATGTGGCGTTATAGGGAAATCATCGCGCGTTATAGGAAGTTTGCAGGCATGCAGTGATCGGTACGCGTATCGGTACGCGCGATTGCAGCGGTCGGCCCTGGCTCGTGACGTTGTTGCGGCGGCGCCACGATTGCGCGGTGGAGGTGGCGAGTTGCCGGGTGCTGGCCCGCGCGCGCTGCGCGGCGGCCGCATCGACGCGTGGTCGACGTTCAGTGTCCGCGGCGCGTGACACGGCGCTTTAGGCGCCACGTCTCCCTGGCCGCTGGCCAGGCACCCCCAACCCGCGGCACATCGCGCAAAGGCGGAACTCGCGGGCATGGTCACGCATGAACCCGTCCTTCGCCTTTTCCCCTTTGCGAAGGACGCCGCGGCTTTTTTAGGATGTCGCGCGGCTCCTTCAGGCGCTTGACCTGGGCTTGCAGCCGACGAACCTCCGCGTTGTGGTCTGGCAGGACCCGCTGCGCGACATCCGGACCTGCGAACTTCCCTTCCACGCATACAGGCTGTATGTGGCGATGCCCAGGCGCTGGGCGGCCTCGCCCACCGTGAATCCACGCTCGGTCACCTGCTTGATCGCCTCGATCTTGAGCGCATCCGTAGAGCGCTTGCCACTCATGCTCATTTCTTCCATTGCCACAATGGCTCGAAGATGGCTATGAAAGGCGGCTGGGCGACTCAGGCCGAGGAGGTGGTGTTGATGCGCTGCGCGTCGCCCGGCGCTGGGCCGGGCGGGCGCGTGCCGGGATTGCGCCGGCTTCAGCTAGGTTGGGATGCGCCATGCGCTGGGCTGTGCGTGGGCGCTGGTTCGACGCCGGTGTCGTGTGCGGACGGCGTCGTGGTTTCTTCTTCGATTTCGGTGATCGTCACGCCGGACGTTCGGGCCGGCTGCTGCGCTGCGCCAGCATTGACGATGAGATTGTGCACGTTGGCGGCTGCCAGTTCCTCATACTGCTCTAGCTCTTCGGGACTCAGGCTGGCGACGTGCTCCTGCACGCTGGTCATGTGTTCCTGCAACTCTTGGAGAGTCTGCGCTTCGCGGGTGACCAGCGTGGTGCCGTTCGCGTCCGTGCACCGGCCGAGGATCTTGCCAGCGGCCCAGTTCATCGCCAACTCGGCGCCGCGCGCCATCGGGCCGGGCATGGTCATCGACATGAGCGCCATCACCAGTCCTGCGTAATAAGGCGAGTTCGGGGACGACTCGACCAGGCCCTTGGGCGTGAAGAGCTTGGATAACTTGTCCGCACCCAGCGCGAGAACCATCACCATGCTGACCGCGTTCATCGTCTTGAAACGTTCCATCGCGTCTTGCCGGGTGGCCTGCTTGTTCCAGGCCGATTGCGCCATGACCGCTGTCACCACCAGCGCATCGGCCACCACATCCGCGGTGCCGATCTTGTCGGGCTGGATCAAGAAGGCGGTGGATCCGGTGACGCCGGCAGCCAGGATGGTCAATGCCAGTTTGGAAGCAAAATCGGAGTTCCTCGTCCCCTGCGGCGCGATGCCCTCCTGCGTGCGATCCAGTCCCAGCGCGCCACTGAAGCGTTCGCTGCAGTTGTGCAAGGTTTCCAGTAAGTGGGTGCACTGGGAATTCAGCGTGCGTGTGAGTTCGCGCCCGACGTCTTCGGTGAAGTCGCGGCGGCTTTGCTCGAATGCCGCGCGCCCGTTCTCCAGCTGCACCCAGATCTGGTTCAAGCTATTGCGCAGTTCTGTGCTGACCTGGACGGGATCGAGCCGTTCGTGCAACGGCTTCGCCCAATTGCTTTGACCTGCCCATTCCAAACTATTGGCGGCCATGCGCATGGCACCATCGCGGGCCCGGCCGGCGATCTGTTTGACGTTGTTCCATACGAATGGAGTCAACAGCACGGCGGCGGCAGCGACGACGGCGCCCGAACGGAAGTAGAGGCTGTTGTCGATCGCTTCGGCCTTCTCCTTCACCGATTCCGAGCCAAATTTCTTCGGCAGCGCGGTGGCAAGAAAGATGCCATTGAGCAGCGCCACATAGAAATGCACTTCGTTGGCTTCCCGGCCCAATTGGCCGCCCCCCAGCGGAAAAGGCAGGCCATCGGCGGTCGAGCGCAATGCCGACATCGACAGTCCGAGGACGCCCTTGGTGACGCCAGCGATCGTGTAGGCGAACGTCTTGGCCTGATTGGCCAGCAGCGGGCTGGGTACCAGCGCCGGCCAGGCATTGACCACGTTGGCCAAGGCCTTCAGTGCCCGGCCCGTGGCCGGTGTGCCATTTTCGAGCGGATCCAGCGCCTTCTCCACCGCTTGGATATCGCTCAGAATCGCGTTGCGCAGATGCGGCGGCATACCAGGCGACGCATCTTCGCACAGTGTTCTCAATTGCTGCATTTGCTCGCGGCATGAGGCCAGGGTGTGGGCGGATGGCTGCTCCGGATCGATGCCACGCAGAATTCTCAGGAATTCCGGGTCATTCGCCTGCACCTGCAGCATGGTGCGCAGGTCGTTCATCGTCCACACCTGCTTGGCTGCCGATGCAATGCCGGATGCGCTGCTATTCCATGCCGAAGTGGCCAGTCCGGCCGCCTGCGACGCGACGCCGGTGACCCGCTGCGCACCCGCCGCCAGCAAGGTGCGCGCATGCGCCAGGGACGAAGCCGCCGCTTGATCGCCGCTGTCCTGGGGCGTTGCAGGGTCTGCGTGCGCAGCCGTTTGCTCATCAGCTGTCGTCTGAGCGATGGCGGGTCTGTCGGCATCGCTGCTGCTACGGCGAGGCGCCCGCTCGGCCAAAAGGCCGGGCATGGGCGCCTCGGCTGGCGGCGCCGTCGTTACATTGGGCGCTGCGGGCTCTGTGGGCGCTGCGGGCGCTGCTGCGGTGGAAATCTCCGGTGGCGAGGTGCCGGTCGATGGGCTAACGGATTTGGTGTACATGTGGATAGGATCCTCTGCATTGAACCTGGGGGAGGGGCAGGGCGGTGAAAACGCCGCAGGCGAGTGCGGCGATCGGGGGCGTGCCAGCAATGCCGATTGCGCTGCGTCGCGTTTTTCAGCTCGCTTGAAGCATGCATTGCATTCCTGGCGGTGCCAGCGCCAGGCATGAATGCCATGTCCTACGATCCGTTGTCCGCGCGATGCATGCGCAACCATGGCGTGCAGCCTTGTTGCAACATGAATGACACACCCTTGAAGCGATATTAAGGACGATCCTGCTGTCAAGACCCTTCGGTGCGAAATCATGGCGCGTTATAGGAAGTTTGCAGGCATGCAGTTCTCTGTGCGCGTATCGGTACGCGCGATGACAGCGGCCGGCCCTGGCTCGTGCTGCCGTCGCGGCGGCGCCACTATCGGTCCATGGCGATGGCGATGGCGATGGCGATGGCGATGGCGAGTTGCCGGTGCTGGTCGGCATGCGCGCTGCGCGGCGGCCGCATCGATGCGCGGCCCGCGCTCAGCGGCCGCCGCGCGGGACAGTGCGCTGCGGCCTTAGAATGGTGGCATGCACAATGTCCGTTTCCTCCTGGACACCGGTTCGCGATGAGCGCGCCCGAACGCTCGACTCCGGTCCCGTTGGCGACCGCACATTCCGACCTGGGCGGCGTGCTGCTCGCCGCCGCCGGCGCGATCGGATTTTCCGGCAAGGCGATCATCGTCAAGCTCTGCTATCGCCATGACCTGGATGCGGTGACCGTGCTGGCGCTGCGCATGCTGGTGGCACTGCCGTGCTTCGTGGCGATGGCGTTGTGGGCCGCGCGCCACGCGCCGCCGTTGCGGCGCGGCGACCGCTGGCGCATCTGCGCGCTCGGCGTGCTCGGCTATTACCTGGCCAGCTACCTGGATTTCCTCGGCCTGGCCTATATCACCGCCACGCTGGAGCGGCTGATCCTGTACCTGACCCCGACCCTGGTGCTGCTGATCGGGGTGCTGGTCTTCCGTCGCCGGCCGCAGCGCCGCCAGCTGTGGGCGCTGGCGCTGAGCTATCTCGGCGTGCTGCTCGCCTTCGGCCACGACCTGCAGGTCGGCGGCGCGCGCACCGCCTGGGGCAGCTTGCTGGTGTTCGGCAGCGCGATGGCCTATGCGCTGTACCTGGTCGGCAGCGGGCAGGTGGTGGCGCGGATCGGCGCGGTGCGGCTGACCGCCTACGCCAGCCTGGTCGCCTGCGTGCTGTGCATCGCTCAGTTCCTGCTGCTGCGGCCGTTGCAGGCCTTGCTGCTGCCGACGCCGGTGTATGCGCTGTCGCTGCTCAACGGCACGCTGTGCACGGCGCTGCCGGTGCTGGCGACGATGCTGGCGGTGCGGCGGATCGGCTCGGGCCTGACCGCACAGATCGGCATGCTCGGCCCGGTCTCGACCATCGTGCTCAGCGTGCTGCTGCTGGGCGAGGCGATGGGGCCGTGGCAGATCGCCGGCACGCTGCTGGTGCTGGGCGGGGTGCTGCTGGTAACGCGGCCGGCGCGGACGCTGCCGGCATGAGCGGGCGCCGCGCTGCACCCGACGCCGCGGCATCGGCGCTGGCCCAGGCCCGCATCCTGGCGACGATCCGTGCGATCCCGTCCGGCCAGGTACGCGGCTACGGCGAGGTGGCGATGCTGGCCGGGCTACCGGGCCGCGCGCGGCTGGTCGCGCGCGTGCTCGGCGGCAATACCGATCCGGCGCTGCCCTGGCACCGGGTGCTGCGCAGCGACGGGCGCATCGCCTTCGCGGAAGGCTCGCGCGGCTTCCGCGAACAGTGCCAGCGGCTGCGCGGCGAAGGCGTGGCGGTGCAGGGCGGACGGGTGAAGCGCGACCCAACGCCGGCGCGCGATCTGGACGCGGCGTTATGGGGGCCGCAATAGCGAGCGGCTATGATGGTCGGCAGTTGCCACGGACACGACCATGTTCCCCAGACTTCCGCCTGTGACCCAAGCCCTGCTGATCGGCAATGTGGCCGTGTTCCTGCTGCAGCTATTGCTGGGCGACGACAGCTTCGCGCCCTTCATGCTGTGGCCGATCAGCAACTTCGATGCGTTTTCGCCGGGGCAAAACTTCCAGATCTGGCAGCTGCTGACCTACGGCTTCCTGCATGGCGGCTTCTCGCATCTGTTGTTCAACATGCTGGCGCTGTACATGTTCGGCGGGCCGCTGGAGCAGACCTGGGGCAACAAGCGCTTCCTGACCTACTACCTGGTGTGTGTGGCCGGCGCCGGCCTGTGCCAGGTGCTGGTGGGCTGGTGGACGGTGCGCAACGGCGGCGATCCGTATCCGACCCTGGGCGCCTCCGGCGGCGTGTTCGGCCTGTTGCTGGCGTTCGGCATGCTGTTCCCGAACCAGCGGGTGATGCTGCTGTTCCCGCCGATCCCGATGAAGGCGCGCACCTTCGTGATCGTGTTCGGCGCGCTGGAGCTGATCATGGGCTTCACCGGCTGGCAGCCGGGCGTGGCGCACTTCGCGCACCTGGGCGGCATGCTGTTCGGCTGGCTGCTGATCCGCTACTGGCGCGGCCAGCCGCCGTTCGGCAAGCGCAAGCCGCCGCGGCCGCGGATCGTGCGCTGAGGGGGGCGGGCGAGGGCTGACGCCGCCGGCTTCGCCCTCGCCAGCGCGCCAGCCGCGGGGTCAGCGCGGGCGGATCAGCCGATACTGCCGGCGATCGCCGTAGGCCGCGCCATTGGGGTCGACGTTGGCGCACAGGCGGCCTGCGCACAGGGTCACGTCAGCCGCGTTGTAGGCACGCAGCAATTCCGCACGCAGCTGGTTGTCCTGGATGTCGTGCCGGTATTGCACCAGCAACCAACCGCCGCCGGCGAGCAACAGCAGCAAGCTGCCCAGGGTGACGGCGGCGCTTTTCCACAACAGGCTGCGCTGCACGCGCTCGATGCGATTGAGCTGCGCGGCCAACGCGTGGGCACCTTCGGCGATCGCGCTGCCGGCCTGCTGCAGCCGCTTCTCGAAGCCGGCCACGGGTTGGTCGATGCCGGTTTGCACATGGCGGATCAGCGTGTCCGGAACGCGTTGCAACGTCTCTTGCGCCGAACGCGCGACGACACCCGGCAACGATTGCGCGACGTGTTCCAGTTGTTGGGTGATTTGCCTTTGCTGCCGTTCGAGCTCGGCGCAGCGGCGCCGGCGGCCTTGCTCGCCAGCGCCACGGGATCGGGTTGGTTCATCGTGCTTCCTGCATCTGCTGTGGTGACGATCAGAGACTGCGCGCGCCAATGCGCATCGGTTCCTGCTGCTGCATCTCGGCCTGTTGCCGTTGCGCCTGCATCGCTTGCTGCGCGGCCTGCTGCTCCTGCTGGTTCACCGTCTCGACAGCTGCGCCGCGCAGCGTGCGGCCAGGCTCCGCGGTGGCCAGTTCCTGGGTCATCTGCCGGAACAGGTCGCGGTCGCCGTTCTGCGAGGCGGCCAACATGCGGTCTAGGAAGGCACCGGGGTCGTCTCGCAAGGAGGCATGCGCAGAATTCCTGGTTGCCTGCGCGTCGTTGTCGCCAGGTACTCGCAACGGCACCTGCCAGTCTTGCGGCGCATGGCCGCGTTCGCGGCTTTCGTGCAGGCGCTGCATCTGCTCGGGCCAGCTGGGCGCGTCCATCGCGCGGCGGCCTGCCCCAGGCGGTGCGGGGCCGCGCAGTACATCGATGCCATCGACCACTATGCCCTGCCAACCGCGTGCGCCGATGGTTACCCCGGTCCGCATCGTCTCCACGTCGTGGCGGTATTTGTCGATCATCGGCGCGTACTGCTGCGCGCGCTGCCGCGCCGCCGGATCTTCCAGGACCGAGCGGTCAGGCTTGCCGTTGCCATCCACGGGAAGGAAGTTGTGCATCCGGTGCGAGTCCATCACCAGGCCTTTGGCGGCGCCCAGCGGGTTGCGCGCGTCCAGTCCGCCACTGCGATTGTCGTACCCGGCCTGCTCCAGCGTGGCGATTTCCTGCGGCGTCGCATAGACCCGCACCTGGCCGTAGTGCCGGCTGGCGGCGCTGACCGGATCGCCGGCCATCACATGGTTGACGACGTCGTTGCCGCCTTCGGGGATGCGCCGGTCCAGGCTGACCGCGCCGTAGGCATTGAAGGTCTCGCCTTTGAGGCCGAAATGGTGCGCGGTGACCTGGGCCAGGTCGCCGCCGAGGGAGTGGCCGGCGACGGTGACTTGAGGGGTGGGCTGGCCGGTCTTGATGTGCTGCTGCTTTGCGTACTCCAGCGCGTGCTGGGTGAACTCAATGGCGTCAGCGACCTGTGCGTTGTGGCGAGTCGCGACCATGCCACCGTCGGCGTACAGGCCATCGCGCAGCGGCTGGCGGTCGAACTCGGTGCCGCGGTGGACGACGATGAATTCTCTGGTATCCACACGCTGGTAGAGGACGCCTTGGTAGCCGGAAGGGCGGTCCACAAAATCAAGCCTCTGGCATGGCATGCCACCGATATCGACAACCGGACTTTTCGCTCCAACCTTGTCAGGCTTGTCATATCCATCATAGGTCGGCGCGGCATATTGCTGGTCGGTCAGGCTCATGGGTTCACCTTCTCCCCTCGGAGCGTTATACGAAACAAATGGCTGCGATTCGGTTCATTGTATTTTTCTTCACTGCTCTCTCCCGTATCAGGATAGTCCGCCACTTCACTCTTGGGATAACCACCCTTCCAAAAATAGGTGATTTTCTTTTCTGAATTTAACACCAAGTCTTTTTCCAAAGTGGGCGAAAATTTCGTCTCCTGATGCTTCCCTGTGGACTTTAAGGAAACGCCAATTCCCGTCAACTCCCAATGACAAATGCCCTTGCCATAGTAATCAGCCTCGACCATGCCATCGACATAGATTGTGGTGACATAGGTTGTCTCATCCATCTTCTGGAAGACGGCAGGAATACTATCTTCTTTCTGCTTCGGCCAGACACCCGCGATCGGCTCAACGGGCGTGCATTGCTGATGGTTGGTCATCTGATAGAACGCCGCTGCATCCACATGTCCAAACGGCCCCGGCGCATCCTCGATGGTCATCGTGATCCGGTACGCCTGCCTGGGGTGCGGGTTCTTTCGATAGATCGGGTCGCCGTCGGCATCGACATCCTGGCCATTCTTGGAGTGCATGTGGTTCCCCGTGCCGCCGCAGGCGCACAGTGCAATGGCGAAGAACATCGAAAACGAGGCGGCGCGAATGTGATGCATGGCACTCCTTGGCCGGCCTGATGCCTTATGGCCGAAATCTTACGTCGGTTTTTCGCGGGTTCGCAATCCAGATGCTGGCTAGGGTGATCGCCGCTCGGCCGCGGGTGAGGCGATTGCCCCGGGCGGTGCGCAAGGCGCTTCAATCACTCGGATGCTGCCGATGCCGCGCGCCAGGTATCGCGGGCGCCACACGCGACGACGGCGCGGTTGCCCGCGCCGTCGTGCCTGCACTGCTTGCCGAACTGCGGTTACGGCCAGACGCGGATCTGTTCGGCGTCGCTGCGCACCATCGGCTGGCCGGCCTTGCAGGTGAAGGTGGCGGCGAAGGAGGGCAGGTTGGCCAGCGGGCCGTTGGCGCGCCAGCGGCCGGGCGCGTGCACGTCGGCGGTGACGCGCTGCACCGCTTCGTTCGGCGACAGCTGCTGCGCCCACAGGCCGGCCCAGGCCTTGTAGAACGCCTGCTTGCCGGCGTCGCCGGCGGCGGGCTGGGCGGCGGCGTAGGCCTGCCAGGCCAGCTCGACGCTGCCGATGTCGGTCAGGTCCTGTTCCTGGGTCAGCTGGCCGTTGACCTTGGCGCCCTTCACGCCGGGGAAGTCGTAGGCGCCGTACTGCGCCGCGGCGCGCGCGCTCAATGCGTTCCACGCGCTCTTGTCTTCCGGAGTCCACCAGTTGCGCAGTTCGCCCTTGGCATCGACCTGGCTGCCCTTGCTGTCGATCGCGCCGATCAGTTCGTGCGCGACCAGCGCGCCGTAGCCGCCGTACAGCGCGGCGGCATCGCCGCCGGCGACGAACACCGGCGGCTGCAGCACCGCGGCGGTGACGATCAGGCGGTTCTGGGCCAGGTCGTAGGTCAGCGCCGGCTGCTGCGGCAGCACGTCCCAGCGGCGGTCGGCGTTGCCCTTGCCGATGCGCTTCATTTCCTCGCGGTGGCGCCAGGTGGAGGCGATCAGCATGTTGCCGCCGAAGCTGCCGCGGCCCATCGGCTGCACGCTGTAGTCCAGGTCGCGGCGCGGCGCGCCGATCTCGATCTTCAGCGCGGCCAGCTTGGCCTGCGCTTCGGCGCGCGCCGACTCGCTCAGCCAGGTGTTGCGCTTGAGCGCGGCGATCTCGGTGTCGCGCACCTGGTCGGCGATGCGTTCGGCCTGGCGGCGGGTGTCGGCGTTGAGATAGCGGCCGACGTACTCGCGGCCCAGCATCGGGCCGGCGGCGACGTTGATCGCGTCCAGCACCTGCGACCAGCGCTGCGGCGGCAGGGTCTGGCCTTCCAGCACGCGGCCGCGGAATTCGAAGCTGGCGTCGCGGAAGCTCTTGGACAGGTACGGCGCCATCGCGTCGCCGACGCGCCAGCGCAGGTAGGCCTTCCATTGCTCGGGCTTGATGCTCACGATCATGCCGTCGAGCTGCTTGAACATGTCCGGATCGGCCATCGACACCAGGTCGTCGTTGACGCCTTGCGCCTTCAGGAACGCGTCCAGCTGCAGGTTGCGGTACTGCTTGGTCAACTCCTTGGTGGAGATCGGCGCGTAGTTGTTGAACGGGTTGTTGATGCCGGCCAGCGACTTGGCGCTGCGCGCCAGCGCGGTCTCGATCTGCAGCACCGACTGGGCGTCTGCCTCGAGCTTGGCGGCCGGGGTGCCGGTCAGGGTCAGGATCTGCTTGACGTAGGCGCGGTAGCGGCCCATCAGCGCGACGGTGTCGGCGTCGGTGCGGGTGTAGAAAGCCGGGTCGGGCAGGCCCATGCCGCCTTGCATGAAGTAGCCGATGTGGCGGTCCAGCGCCTTCAGGTCGACGTCGGCGCCGAAGTTGAACGCCACCGGGATGCCGATCTGGTGCAGCGCGGCGATCGAGGCCGGCACCTCCTTGGCCTTCTTGATCGCGTCGATGCGGCTGAGCAGCGGCGCGATCGGGTTGGACCCGTCCTTCTCCACCGCCGCTTCGTCCAGGCCGCTGGCCCAGAAATCGCCCAGCGCCTTCTGCACGTCGTTCTGCGGCGACTGCATCGACGCATCGAGCAGGTCGCGCTGCTGTTGCTGCGCGCGCGCGGACAACTGGCCCAGTGCGGTGACCGCGCCGGTCTGCGGCAGCGGGTTGCTCTTCAGCCAGTCGGCATTGGCGTCGTCGTAGAAATCGGTGCAGGCGGCGCTGACGACGGGCGCCTTGGCGGCGGCGCGCTTCTTCTTGGGCGCGGCATCGGCGGTGGACGCCAGGGCGATCAGGCCGAGGGCGACAGCGAGGGCAAGCGGACGGGCATTGAGCATCGGGAGCGAATCCGGTCAGGATTAAAGTCGGCGGAGTTTAACAAGCTGCGGCCTGCAGCTGTGGCCATGGCATGGCGCGGCTTTCCCTAACCGGTTCAGAAGGATGCGCTGGCGTGTGCCAGGCGGGCGCGGGGATGTCGCCGCTGCACTGCCCGCGCGAACGCACGCGACCGGCGCGCGCAGCGCGCAAAGAAAAGGCCCGGACATGCCGGGCCTTTTCGCGTTGCAGCGCAGCTGCTGCGCTTACCAGATCACGACCTGCCTGTCGCCGGCGCGCACCATCGGCGAACCCGCCTTGCACTGGAACGCGGCGGCGAAGGCCGGCAGGTTCGACGGCGCGCCCATCGCGCGGAACTGCGCCGGGGCGTGCGGATCGGTTGCCAGGCGCACCATCGCGTTCTGCGGGGTGTATTTGGTGCGCCACACGGTGGCCCAGTTGAGGAAGAAGTTCTGGTCGCGGGTCATGCCGCCGACCTTCGGATCGTCCTTGCCCGCGGTGGCCTTCTGCAGCGCGTCGTAGGCGGTGGACAGGCCGCCCAGGTCGGCGATGTTCTCGCCCAGGGTCAGCTTGCCGTTGACCGGCTTGCCGTCGACCTTGTACTCGTCGAACTGCTTGACCAGCTTGCCGGTCAGCCGCTTGAACGCGGCCAGGTCCTTCGGCGTCCACCAACCCGGATCCTTGATGAAGTTGCCGTCGGGTCCGAAACGGCTGCCCTGGTCGTCGTAGCCGTGGGTCATCTCATGGCCGATCACCGCGCCGATGCCGCCGTAGTTGAACGCGTCGTCGGCAGCGGGATCGAAGAACGGCGGCTGCAGGATCGCGGCCGGGAACACGATCTCGTTCTGCAGCGGGTTGTAGTAGGCGTTGACCGTCTGCGGGGTCATGCCCCATTCGGTCTTGTCCACCGGCTTGCCGATCTTGCTCAGGTTGTACTTGTAGTTGAACGCGGTGGCGGCGCGCACGTTGTCCAGGTAGCTGTCGCGCTGGGTGCTCAGGCCGCTGTAGTCGCGCCACTTGTCCGGGTAGCCGATCTTCGGGGTGAAGGTCTCCCACTTGGCGATCGCCTTGGCCTTGGTCTCCGGGCTCATCCAGGTGACGTGCTCGATGCGCACCTTCAGCGCCTGGCGCAGGTTGTCCACCAGCTGCTGCATCTTGGCCTTGGCGTCGGCCGAGAAGGCGACCTTGACGTACATCTGGCCCATCGCCTCGCCGGCGCCGTCCTCGATGCTGCCGAGCACGCGCTTCCAGCGCGGCTTCATCTCGGCCTGGCCGTTGAGCTCCTTGCCGTAGAACGCGAAGCTCTCCTGCGCGAACGCATCGCTCAGGTACGGCGAAGCGCTTTGTTGTGGTCAAGTTTTGGTGGACACGTGGATAGGGGGTTTCAGGTAGTGGCTTTCTCGTAGTCGGCTGGAGATCGATAGCCGAGGGTGGAGTGCAGGCGGTGGGTGTTGTAGAAGCCGACGATGTAGTGGGTGATATCGGCGATGGCCTCGTTGGGGTTGGTGTAGCGACGCTGCCAGACGCGCTCCATTTTCAGGCTCAGGAAGAACCGCTCCATTACCGCGTTGTCCCAGCAGTTGCCCTTGCGGCTCATGCTGGCCACCAGCTTGTGCTTGGTCAGCAGGTCGCGGTGGGCCTGGCTGGCGTACTGGCTGCCGCGGTCGCTATGCACGATCAGCCCCGGCTTGGGCTGGCGCAGGGCAATGGCCATCTGCAAGGCGGTACAGACCAGCTCGGCCGGCATGGTCGGTGCCATTGCCCAGCCCACCACCTTGCGCGAGTACAGGTCCAGCACCGCGGCCAGGTACAGCCAGCCGCGCTCGGTGCGGATGTAGGTGATATCGGCCACCCAGGCCTGGTCGAGGGCGTCCGGGTTGAAGCGCCGATCCAGATGGTTGTCCGCCACCGGCATCTCGTGTCGGCTGTCGGTGGTATGGACGAACTTGCGCCTCCAGCGCGCCTTCAGTCCCTGCTGCTTCATCAGGCGGCGGACTCGATGGCGACTGGCGGGCAGACCCTGGGCCTTCAGGCTCGCGCTCAGCCGGCGGCTGCCATAGTTGCCGCCGCTGGCCTGGAACGCCGTCTGCAATGGCGCAGCGAGCGTGCACGCCCTCGGTGCTGAGCGCCGCCGACGGGCCGCATACAGCCCCGAGCGGCTCACGCCCAGCAGCTGGCACAGCCGGGCGGTTGCGGCCTTCTCCTGCCACTGATCGATCATCTGCTGGATCATTTCAGTTCCCAGGCGAAGAAGGCCGATGCTTTTTTTAACAAGCTGTTGTCCTCACGCAGTCGCTGGTTCTCCCGTTCCAACTCACGGATGCGTTGCTGCTCGGGGGTCAGGGGCCGACCTTGCCCAGGCTGGCCGGCATGCTCGGCCTCGTATTGGGCCAGCCAGCGACGCACGGCGCTATCGACCAAGTCCAGGTCGCGGCACACCTGACCCACGCTCAGGCCTTGGTCGCGGATCATTTGCACCACCTGCAGCTTGAAGGCGGTATCGAAATTTCTACGGATACGGGGCGTCATGTCGTTCAAAGTCCTCGCTGGGGATGATCATCCCCTATCGAGGTGTCCACGAGAATTAGACCAGGACACTATCGACGTTGTGGAAGCGCAGGTAGGCGCGCCACACCGACGGATCGGTGTCGCCCAGCGCCTTGCTCACTTCCTGGTGGAACGCCGGGATCGCCAGCGAGAACGTCTCCGGCACCGCCACGCCCTGCGACTCGAAGAACTTGGTCCACGGGAAGTTCGGGGTCAGCTTGTCGGCATCGGCGGGGGTGATCGGGTTGTAGGCCAGCTCGGCGTCGCGCGACATCTGTTCGCTGGACTTGGAGACCTTGGCCAGGCGCGTTTCCAGCGCCACCACGTCCTTGGCCTGCTTGGCCGCATCGGCGGCCGGCACCCCGGACAGCTCCAGCACCTTGGCCACGTGCGCCTGGTAGGCGTTGAGCTTGTCCTTCTTGTCGGCGTCGAAATAGTAGCCGCGGTCGGGCAGGCCCAGGCCGCCCTGCATCGCGTAGGCCATGTTCATCGAGGAATGCTTGAAGTCGGCTTCGGCGCCGAAGCCGAACAGGCCGTTCTCGCCCTTGGCCGCGCTCTGGCGCAGGTACTCGGCCACCGCCGGGCCGTCCTTGAGGCCGTCGATCGCGGCCAGATCGGCCTTCAACGGCGCGATGCCCTGCGCGTTGACCTTGGCTTCGTCCATGCCCGAGGCCCAGAAATCGCCGACGATCTTGTCCACGCCCTGCCCATTGGCGGCAGCGGCCTGTTCGGCCAGCTGGTGCTGCACGGCGACCGAGCGCTCGTCCAGGATCGAGAACGCGCCCCAGCTGCTGCGGTCCTTGGGGATTTCGTTGGCGGCCAGCCACTTGCCGTTGACGTAGCCGGCGAAGTCGTTGCAGGGGTCCTTGCTCGCATCCAGGTCGCCGGCGGCGAATGCGCTGTAGGGCGGCAGTTTGCTGGCGTCGAGCTTCAGCTCGGCCGGCGCTGCGGCAGGCGCCGGCGCGGCGGCGGCCTCGGTCTTGGCGGTGTCGGCGGCGGGCGCTGCCGCGTCGGGCTTGTTGCAGCCGCTGAGGGCGGCGCTCACGGCCAGGGTCAACAGCAGCATCTGGGGATTGCGAAAGGTCACAAGGAAGCTCCAAGCCAGCGTGGATAACGGAATGGCCCGAGGGGCCGTGGCGAGACTGTACGCCGCTACCCAGGGTTTCAGGGGTGTCGAAGGTCATGGGCCGGGTGCTCGCGCTCAGCGGGCCTCGCTCAGCGGGCGTGAGGCCGGCGGGCCGGTATCATCCCAGGAATGAAGCGCGAACCGTCCTGCGATGCCCTGATCGTCGGTGCCGGCCACAACGGCTTGGTCTGCGCCGCCTACCTGGCGCGCGCCGGCTGGAAGGTCACCGTACTTGAGCGGCGCGGCGTGGTCGGCGGCGCCGCGGTTACCGAGGAATTCCACCCTGGCTTCCGCAATTCGGTGGCGTCCTATACGGTGTCGCTGCTGCAGCCGAAGGTGATCGCCGATCTGGACCTGGCCGCGCACGGCCTGCGCATCGTGCCGCGCCGCTGCAACAACTTCGTGCCGCTGCCCGACGACCGCTACCTGTTGGCCGGTGCCGGCATCACTCAGGCGCAGGTGGCGAAGTTCTCCGCCCGCGATGCCGAACGCCTGCCGGCCTACGAGGCGCGGCTGGAGCGCATCGCCGACGTGTTGCGCGTGCTGGCGCTGCAGCCGCCGCCGAACGTCACCGATGGCGGCTGGCTGCAGGCGCTGCCGCAACTGCTGCGCGCCGGCCGCCTGGGCCGCCGCCTGCATGCGCTCGATCCCGGCTTGCGCCAGGAACTGCTGGACCTGTTCACCATCTCGGCCGCCGAGTACCTGGAGCGTTGGTTCGAAAGCGATCCGGTCAAGGCCTTGTTCGGTTTCGACGGCATCGTCGGCAACTATGCCAGCCCGTACACGCCCGGCTCTGCCTACGTGCTGCTGCACCACGTGTTCGGCGAGAGCAACGGGGTCAAGGGCGCGTGGGGCCATGCGCTTGGCGGCATGGGCGCGATCACCCAGGCGATGGCCAAGGCCGCGCTCGCCGCCGGCGCGCAGATCCGCACCGATGCCGGCGTGCGCGAGATCCTGGTCGAGGACGGTCGCGCGGTCGGCGTGGTTACCGAACGCGGCGAGCGCCTGCATGCGCGGCGCGTCGTCGCCAACGTCAATCCCAAGCTGCTGTACGAGCGCCTGCTCGACCCGGCGCACGTGCCGGCCGCCACCCGCGAACGCATGGCGCAGTGGCGCTGCGGCTCGGGCACGTTCCGGATGAACGTGGCGCTGTCGCGGCTGCCGCAATTCCGCGCGTTGCCGGGGCCGGGCGATCATCTCACCGCCGGCATCATCCTGGCGCCGAGCCTGGACTACATGGACCGCGCCTACCGCGATGCGCGCGAGCACGGCTGGTCGCGCGACCCCATCGTCGAACTGCTGATCCCCAGCACCCTGGACGATACGCTCGCGCCGCCGGGCCAGCACGTGGCCAGCCTGTTCTGCCAGCACGTGGCGCCGCAGTTGCCGGACGGGCGCAGCTGGGACGCGCACCGCGACGAAGTCTCCGAGCTGATGATCGCCACCGTCGAACGCTACGCGCCGGGCTTCGCGGACTCGGTGCTGGGCCGGCAGGCGCTGACCCCGCTGGACCTGGAGCGCACCTTCGGCCTGATCGGCGGCGATATCTTCCACGGCGCGCTGAGCCTCAACCAATTGTTCAGCGCCCGCCCGATGCTCGGCCAGGCCAACTACCGCGGTGCGATTCCCGGCCTGTCCCTGTGCGGCTCCGGCACCCACCCTGGCGGCGGCGTGACCGGCGCGCCCAGGCACAATGCGGCGATGGCGCTGCTGGGGCGTTGAGGCTTGTCGAGGCTGTGGGCCGTCTACAGTTGTCGCACGCCGGCGCGGCTTATAAAAAAACCCCGGCAGAGCCGGGGCAGGAGAGAGACAAGCATTGCGTTGTGGCGAAACGTCTTGGCTGGACGTTCCGCCGCCAGACAGTCAGAAGTCGTAGGACGCCGACAGGCGGACGTAGCGCGGCTGGGTGTAGTAGGTGCCGATGCCGTAGGTATTGGATACGGTATAACGACCGGTTTCGTAGGTCGCATCGATCTGCACTGGCTTTCGTTCGTTGAAGACGTTGAACGCTTGCAGCCCGAATGCCAGCTTGTGGTCGGCGAAGGCCGGGCGATAGGTCACGCCCAGGTCGACCAGCTTGGTCCAGGGCAGGCGGCCCGCCTGGCCCGGACTGGACGGGCTGCCAGCACAGTAGTGGTAGGCCGAGCCATAGCTGATCGGATTACCTTCGTTGGTGCCGTAGTAGCCTAGGCAGGACTTCGGCATGCCAGAGGCGACCTTCACGGTGGCCGACAGCATCCACTCCGGCGTGAACTGATAAGCGCCGAAGGCCTTGAGTTGATGGCGACGGTCGTTTGCCAGATAACCGCCCGCGTATTCCATCAGCGATGCGGCATCCCAATCCTGGGTCTTGGAGACGTCGGTCTGGCCGATATCCGACTTCACCTGGCCTTCGGTGTTGCCGAAGCTGCGCGACCAGGTGTAGTCGACGCGGCCGTACCACTTCTGATCGAACGGATGCTCCAGGAACAGGTCGACGGCGGCGTAATTGCGCTTGGCCGAATTGGTGAAGCCCCAGTCCGAGCGCGACATCTTCAGCGTGGTGTAGCCGGAGCCGTCCACGTTGGCGAGCTTGAAGGTGTTGGTTTCGCCGGGGTTGAACAGCACGCAGCCTGGAATCGTGACCGAATCCGGATCGATGCCGAGCGAGGTGAGCTTGCTCGACATATCGTCGCTGCCGCAGACATCGTCGATCGCCGATTGCAGCTTTCGATAGGTGACCTTTGCGCCCGAGTTCCACTTGTCGCCGATGGTCTTCTCGAAGCCTATGATCAGCTCGTCCTGGTACTGCGACTTCAGATCGCTGGGCGTGAACGAGTTCGGATCCGGCGTTTCGCCGTATTCGCCATTGCTGGACACCGGGCCGGGGCCCAGCGCGGCCAGGCCGGTGGGCTCGCCGTTCGCATCGATACCGGTGTAGGTGAAGTACTCGCGGGTATAGGTCGAGGCCGAGGCGCCTCGGATGGCGACGCTGTTGGGCAGCGCAAGATAGTAGCGGCCGAGGTTGGCGAATAGCTTGAACGAGGAATCGCCGAAAACGTCCCAGCTCACGCCGATGCGTGGTGCCCACTGGTCGCCGCTTTCCACGTAAGGCACATGGCTGCTGTTGAAGTTGGTGAACTTGTCGTTGCGCACGCCCAGGCTCAGCAGCCACTTGTCGTTCACCTGCCAGCGGTCTTCCAGATAATAGGCCTTCTGCTTCACTGCCATGCTGGTGGCGGTGTTGAAGATGTACTTCTGCACGTAATAGCCGTTGCCGCCTGCCGCGCCGACCCCGAGGTTGGGGTCGATGGCCGCGTTCGGTTTGGAGGCCTTGCTGTAGATCCAGAGATAGCCCGGGCCGCTGGTATCGACGCCTTCGTTGTAGGCGTTGAAGTACATGTTGTCCACGCCTGCGGTCAGGTCGTGGTTGCCGATGTGGTACTCCAGTTCCGCGCGCAGGCCGCGCGTCTTGTTCTGCGCATTGGCGTTCTTGACCGTGGTCGAGGGCTGGTTGTTGGTGATGGGGGTATCGCCGGTGATCGATGGATCCTGGTTGCTGGAACTGCTGATGTAGGGCAGATCCGAGGGCGCCGGGTTGATCTGGTAGTCCCTCTCGCGGCTGCGAGCCCAAGTCGCGTTCAGGGTCAGGCCATCGGTCAGGTAGCCGGTGTACTTGAAGATGTCGTAGGTGTCGGTGAGCTTGTAGCTGTCCGGATACAGGCCGATGCGGCCGCCCCCGCTCAGCGTGTCGTAGTCGAAGGACGTGTTGTAGCCAGCACGGCGGTCGGTGTTCTGGATGCGGGTGTATTCCAGGATGTTGCTGTCGTTGATGTTCCAGTCAATCTTGCCGTAGAAATTGGGTACGCTGTTGTTGTAATGGTTGCGCAGGCTTGTCGTGCTGCCGTCGCTGTTCTTGAAGCTGGTGGTGCTGTCGCTGGTCGAGACCCCATCGGTCTTGTTGGATTCTCCAGCGACGAAGACGAATAGCTTATCCTCGATCAGCGGGCCGCCCGCATAAGCGCTGTAGGTGGTGTTGGTCTCCGTATCGCCCTTGCGCTTGCGGTAGAGCGTGCCGGCCAGGTCGGGATTCTCGTAGCTGTAGTCTTTCCCCAGGCTGGCGCTCGGATACCAGATGTCGCGCGGTGAGCTGGCCAGCGAGTCCGGTGCCCAGGTAGTCTGGAAGCCGAAGTGCCACTCGTTGGTGCCGCGCTTGCCGACCTGATTGATCACGCCGCCGGTGGAGCGCCCGTACTTGGCGCTGTAGCCGCCGGTGTAGGTTTCCTGCTGGTCGATCGCACCGTAGGGCAGGCTCACGCCGCCGAGGTTGCTGAGCGGATTGCTGACGTTGAAACCGTTGATGTAGTAGGCGTTTTCGGTCACGCCGGAGCCGCCGAAGGAAACGACCGAGCGCGAGCCATTGGTGAACGCGCCACTACCTGCAACCGTGCCCGGCGCGAGCAGTGCGATCGCCTCGGCACTGCGGCCCAGCGGCAGTGTGTCCAACTGCTCGGAGGTGATGACCGAGCGTGAAGAGGTGCCGGTGACATCGATTTTCGGCACGCTGGCCGCCGTGACGGTCAGCGCTTCCAGCGTGGTGGCGTTGGCCGTCGCAAACGACACTTCCGTGGCGGAGCCGACGTGCAGCTGAATGTTCTTGCGTGTGTCGATCGTTTCCTCGCCACGGCGCAGGATCACGGTGTAATTGCCGATCGGCAGCGAGCCGAGGGTATAGCGACCGTTGCTGTCGATCGGCACGGTACGGCTGAAGCCGGTGTCGCTTTGAATGACGATGCTGGTGCCGGGCGCCGGCGCGGAGCCGAAGATGCTGCCGGTGGTGCTTTGCGCGTGGACAGCGCCTTGGGCCAGCGAGGCGGTGAGGATCATGGCCAGCGCGGTGCGCTTGAATGCCTTTCGATCGGGGCGGTTGCTCATTGCGTACCTTCGATGAAGTGGGGTGGCAGGCCGTCCATGAGCGGCCTTAACCCAAACGTAATAATGGTGTGCTAGCGGGTTCAATAGGGTTGGAGTAGATCTGCCGTCATCCGCATCGAAAGCGCGGTAATTTGTACAAATTCGGCAGCTGGACTTGATTTCGCTTCACAGAAATGCGCAAACCGCCAGTGCCTGTCGCCACGTAGATAAGGCCAGGTCAAACTGCCGCGGCGCGATTCCCGGCCTGTACCTGTGCGGCTCCGGCACCCATCCGGGCGGCAGTGTGACCGGCGCGCCCGGGCGCATGCGGCGATGGCGCGGCTGGACGATGGACGCCGCTGAGCGCGATGCCGTGTGCCGGTCCGCGGTGGCGTTGCATGCGCTCGTCAGGCGGCTTCGCTCCCGCCGTCGCGCTGTGTCGGTGTGCGCACACGATGCGACATAGTGCAGGGCCTGCATTCCAAGACCAGCGTTCCGATCGCCGGGCATAATGGCTGGCCGCGCGCTCGAACCGTGGCGTCCTCGCGCCAGCAGCGGCTTCCTCTGCCATCAGGCCTCTCCATGACCGAACAGGTTCAGCTCTACAACCAGGCCATCGCCGCGCTCAACCAGCGTGACTGGCGCCAGGCGCAGCGGCTCGCGCAGCAGTTGCTGCGGTCGTTGCCGCAACACGCCGGCGTGCATTTCGTGGCCGGCGTGGCAGCGTTGGAGCTGAAACAGATGCAGCCTGCCGCGGCGCACCTGTATCAGGCGACGACGTTGAATCCGCAACGTGCGGACTACGCGACGCAGCTGGCCAAGGTGCTGGCGATGGGGCGGTTCATGCAGGAGGCGCATCGCTTCGCCGACCAGGCGATGGCATTGCGGCCGAGCGATGCGCATACGCTGGACACGCTGGGCGTGGTCTATACCCAGGTCAACGAACACGTCGCCGCGCTGGACGCGTTCACCCAGGCGGTGCAACTGGCGCCGCAGCAGGCCAGCTTCCGCTACAACCTCGGCACCTCGCTGCTGTTCTCCGGACGCCTGCAGGATGCCGAGCAGGAATACCGGGCGTGCCTGGCCCTGGAGCCGCGCTATTGGAAGGTCTACCTATCGCTGTCGCAGCTGCGCACATGGAGCGTGCAGGAGAACAACCTGGCCTCGCTGGAGCAGGCGCTGGCTTCGGCCGGCGACGCGCCGGAAGCGGTGCTGTATCTCAACCTGGCACTGGCCAAGGAGCATGAGGACCTCGGCAACTACCATGCCGCGTTCCGTGGCTATGTGCAGGGCAAGGCGGTGCAGAAGCGCGCGCGCGGCTACACGTCCGACCGCGATGCGGCGCTGTTCGAGGCATTGCAGCAGGCGTTCCGTGCCGACGCTGCGCCGACGTCCGGCTTCGACAGCCAGGAGCCGATCTTCGTGATCGGCATGCCGCGCAGCGGCACCACCCTGGTGGACCGGATCCTGTCCAGCCATCCGCAGGTGCACTCGGCCGGCGAGCTGCAGAATTTCCCGGCGCTGCTCAAGCGCCTGGTGCGCACGCCATCGCCGGCGATCCTGGACGTGGCCACCCTGACCCGGCTGCAGGGCCTGGATTGGCGCGAACTCGGCCGCGCCTACGTCGAATCCACCCGCCCCGGCACCGCCAGCAAACCGCGCTTCGTGGACAAGTTGCCGCACAACTTCCTGTACGTGGGGCACATCGCGCGCGCGTTGCCGAGCGCGCGCATCGTGTGCCTGCGGCGCGATCCGATGGACACCTGCCTGAGCAACTTCCGCCAGCTGTTCGCGCTGTCCTCGTCATACTACGACTATTCCTTCGACCTGATGGACGTCGGCCGCTACTACCTGATGTTCGAGCGTTTGCTGGCGCATTGGCGCGGGTTGTTCCCGCAGCATCTGCTGGAAATCGACTACGAAGACCTGGTGCTGGAGCAGGAGCCGACCACGCGCCGTCTGCTGGAGTTCTGCGGCTTGCCGTGGGACGAGGCCTGCCTGCGTTTCGAGCACAATCAGGCGCCGGTGGCCACCGCCAGCGTGGTGCAGGTACGCACCTCGATGACGCGCGCCTACATGGGGCGTTGGCAGCGCTACGGCGAGGATCTCGCCGAACTCAAGCGGTTGCTGCAGACGCATTCGTCCGCGATGCGCGAGCGCGACCGCCGCTGAACGGCGCGGTCGCCGCGCCGAGCACGACTACGGCGAACCGATCAAACGCCAAGGCCGCGCCATTGCGGGCGCGGCCTTGGCGCGGCTTGCCGGCGAAGCCGGCTACTTGCCGAAGCTGTAGCGCATTTCCAGGTAGTACGCGCGGCCGAACGCGTCGAAGTTGTACTCGTTGTAAGCCCAGCTCGTTCCGCCGCTGTACGAGGCGTCGATTGGCGGCATCTTGTTGAACACGTTGTTGACCATCAGCGACAGCTCCATGCCCTCGAACGCGGTGTAGGTGATGCTGGCGTTGTGGGTGATGTGCGACGGCAGCCTGCCCGCGCGCGGCGCGGCATATCGCGCTTCGTTGACAAAGGCTGCGTAGTTCGGGGTCTTGTCGAACCAATTGGCGTACCAGGTGGCCGCGACGTCGCCGATCTTCCAGGTCAGCGAGGCATCGGCCTTGCGCTTGGGATCCGTGCTCCAATAGGGATCGTTGAGCAGGTCCTCCGGCGCATCCCCGGCATAGCGCGTGTACTTGTGCCGCAGATTTTCGGCGTAGCTGACCAGTGTGCTGAGATCGCCCCAGCGGCCGAGATCGTACCCATAGCGGAACGAGGCGGTCACCGCTTCCAGCTTTTCGTTGGCGATGTTGACCTTCGGTGTATAAATGCCGCTGATCTGGCCGTCTTCATTGCGCGTGACCTGGGTTGTGGCCGCGACGCACAGCCCCGAGTTGATGTCGTCGATGCCGGCGCGGCAGCGGTAGTCCTGCAGGCTCAGTGCATCGTCACTCTGCTCGGTGACTTCGTTGTCGATATTCCAGTTCAAGTAATCGACGGTCAGCGCCATGCGCTCTACCGGCGACCATACGAAACCGGCGCTCCACACATCGGCGTTGATCGGCTTCAGGTCGAGGTTGCCGGACTGGGTGCCCCGGTACACGCGGCTGGAGTATGCGCTTGGGCAGTTATCGGTGTTGCCTGGCAGATAGCCGAGTTGGGCGCACTGGTAGTAGTCGGTCACCGTGCTGTAGAAGCCGCTGATGCCCTGGTATTGGTCGGACAGGGTCGGTGCACGGAATGCGGTGCCGTACTTGCCGCGCAGCAGCAGCGACTCGAACGGACGATACTCCAGCGCAATGCTGTAGGTCGGCTTGTCGATGGTGCGGCCGCTGGCCTTGAACGCATCGTAGCGGCCGGCCAGGGTGATGGTCAGCGGGTCGAACACCGGCATGCGCAGTTCCGAGGTCAGCGCATAGCGGTTGCGCTCGCCGCCGCCGGACACCGAGGTGAAGCCCAACACTTCGTCGTTGAGGATTTCCGGCGCAGGATCGTAGTCCCACTTTTGCTTGCCATATTCGCCGACCAATGCCAGTCCGGCATCGCCGCCGGGCAAGCCGAACAGCTTGGCGTTGGTCAGCTGCAGACGCAGCATGCCATCGGAGGTCATGCTCTTGTTGGTGGCCTGGCCGGTGAAGCTGGCGAATTCCTGCTGCGAGATCGGCCGATAGAACGCCGCGTAATCGGGGGTGTAGACCGGGTAGGCGTTGTCGATCGGATCCAGCCCGCGCTGCGGTCCGAGCACCTTGTCGATGAAGAACTGGTCGATCGGGCCCTTGAAACGGACAGGGTTGCGTTCTTGCAGCTTGTACTGGGTGTAGGTGGCGCCGGCATCGTAGTCCCAGTGGGATTGGCCGAGCACGCCCTGCGCGCCGAAGGTGACGCGCGCCGAGTCGCCCTTGTTCCGGCTCATCGTATCCTTGATGCCGTTGATGCCCATTTCCTCCGGCGCAAAGTTGCGATACAGGTTGAGCAGTTCGTTCAGGTTCGGATCGTAGTAATAGCCGAAATCCGTGTTGGTATCCCACCATATCGAATCAGCGCCGGCGTGGTATTCGACTTGGTCATGGCTGTACAGCGCATCGCCGTACAACTGCACATTGTCGTTGGCATCGAAGGTGCCGTGCACATAGGCCTGCAGCGACTTCTGGCTTCCATCCAGCGTGCGGTAGCCAGGCATGTATTTCGATCCGCAATAGTGCTGGTCGGGGGCGCTGTTGCGCTGCTGCCGCCCATTGGTGCCGCCGAACAGGCCGGAGACATTGCCGCAGTTGGCCGGATCCAGGAACCTGTAATCGCCGGACTTGCTGGACACCACGAACGTGCTGCCGGCCTCCTGCGGCGAATAGCCGTGCGTGTTGTATTGCCTGGTCAGGTCGCGCTGGTAGCCCCAGATCGGATCCTTCTCTTCGTACTGCACGCCGCCGATCACGCTGGTGCGGCCATCGGCGGAGGTCCAGCCGTCGGCGAAGGTGGCGCGGAAGTTGCTGCCGCCGCCTTCGGAGTAGCCGCCGCCGCGGATGCTGAATACCGCGCCGTCCATCTTCTTCTTGAGGATGACGTTGATCACGCCGGCGATCGCGTCCGAACCGTACAGCGAGGACTGGCCGCCGGGCAGGATTTCGATGCGGTCGACCAGGTCGATCGGAATGCCGCTGATGTTGTTGAAGGTGTCGCTGCCGTTGTACAGCGCCGGGTAGTTCGACATCGGCCGGCCGTCGATCAGGTATTTCACGTAGCCCGGTGGCAGGCCGAACAGGCTGACCGTCTGCGCGCCCTGGGTGAAGGTGCCTGAGCTTTGGCCGCCTTGCACGCCACCGGTCGCGAACGAACTCTTCTGCAGCACGTCGGCCACCGAGTTGAAGCCGCGGGCCTTGATGTCTTCGGCGGTGATGGTGGTGACTGGCGTGGCGGTCTCGATCTCGCTTTGCGGGATCAGCGAGCCGGTGACGGTGACCTTCTCCAGCTCGGTCGCCTTGGTCTGGCTGCTGTCCTGCGCGAAGGCGCTGAACGCGACCGGGACGACCATGGCGGTGACCAGCGCCGCGCTCAGGTGGCTGCGATTGAAACTACGTGCTTGACCTGCAGTCATCGTCATCTTTTTTGAATTCCCGGGAAAACAATCATGAAGAAGAGCCAATGGATCTGGTGCCGCGACGCATGCCTGCCTTAAGCGGGCGCATCCGTAAGCGGCGCAACATACAGGAACTCACTCCCGGGTTATGCGGACCTGTCTGCGGTTTTGGCCACCGAATGCATCTGTCTCCATCCGCAAACAGATATCCGCACACGGTTGCTTTCCGGTGCGGCGCGGCACTGCGCGTCCGCGGCGGCTGCAGGTCTTTTCCCTCAGGAGGCGCATCGCTTCGCCGACCAGGCGATGGCATTGCGGCCGAGCGATGCGCATACGCTGGACACGCTGGGCGTGGTCTATACCCAGGTCAACGAACACGTCGCCGCGCTGGACGCGTTCACCCAGGCGGTGCAACTGGCGCCGCAGCAGGCCAGCTTCCGCTACAACCTCGGCACCTCGCTGCTGTTCTCCGGACGCCTGCAGGATGCCGAGCAGGAATACCGGGCGTGCCTGGCCCTGGAGCCGCGCTATTGGAAGGTCTACCTATCGCTGTCGCAGCTGCGCACATGGAGCGTGCAGGAGAACAACCTGGCCTCGCTGGAGCAGGCGCTGGCTTCGGCCGGCGACGCGCCGGAAGCGGTGCTGTATCTCAACCTGGCACTGGCCAAGGAGCATGAGGACCTCGGCAACTACCATGCCGCGTTCCGTGGCTATGTGCAGGGCAAGGCGGTGCAGAAGCGCGCGCGCGGCTACACGTCCGACCGCGATGCGGCGCTGTTCGAGGCATTGCAGCAGGCGTTCCGTGCCGACGCTGCGCCGACGTCCGGCTTCGACAGCCAGGAGCCGATCTTCGTGATCGGCATGCCGCGCAGCGGCACCACCCTGGTGGACCGGATCCTGTCCAGCCATCCGCAGGTGCACTCGGCCGGCGAGCTGCAGAATTTCCCGGCGCTGCTCAAGCGCCTGGTGCGCACGCCATCGCCGGCGATCCTGGACGTGGCCACCCTGACCCGGCTGCAGGGCCTGGATTGGCGCGAACTCGGCCGCGCCTACGTCGAATCCACCCGCCCCGGCACCGCCAGCAAACCGCGCTTCGTGGACAAGTTGCCGCACAACTTCCTGTACGTGGGGCACATCGCGCGCGCGTTGCCGAGCGCGCGCATCGTGTGCCTGCGGCGCGATCCGATGGACACCTGCCTGAGCAACTTCCGCCAGCTGTTCGCGCTGTCCTCGCCATACTACGACTATTCCTTCGACCTGATGGACGTCGGCCGCTACTACCTGATGTTCGAGCGTTTGCTGGCGCATTGGCGCGGGTTGTTCCCGCAGCATCTGCTGGAAATCGACTACGAAGACCTGGTGCTGGAGCAGGAGCCGACCACGCGCCGTCTGCTGGAGTTCTGCGGCTTGCCGTGGGACGAGGCCTGCCTGCGTTTCGAGCACAATCAGGCGCCGGTGGCCACCGCCAGCGTGGTGCAGGTACGCACCTCGATGACGCGCGCCTACATGGGGCGTTGGCAGCGCTACGGCGAGGATCTCGCCGAACTCAAGCGGTTGCTGCAGACGCATTCGTCCGCGATGCGCGAGCGCGACCGCCGCTGAACGGCGCGGTCGCCGCGCCGAGCACGACTACGGCGAACCGATCAAACGCCAAGGCCGCGCCATTGCGGGCGCGGCCTTGGCGCGGCTTGCCGGCGAAGCCGGCTACTTGCCGAAGCTGTAGCGCATTTCCAGGTAGTACGCGCGGCCGAACGCGTCGAAGTTGTACTCGTTGTAAGCCCAGCTCGTTCCGCCGCTGTACGAGGCGTCGATTGGCGGCATCTTGTTGAACACGTTGTTGACCATCAGCGACAGCTCCATGCCCTCGAACGCGGTGTAGGTGATGCTGGCGTTGTGGGTGATGTGCGACGGCAGCCTGCCCGCGCGCGGCGCGGCATATCGCGCTTCGTTGACAAAGGCTGCGTAGTTCGGGGTCTTGTCGAACCAATTGGCGTACCAGGTGGCCGCGACGTCGCCGATCTTCCAGGTCAGCGAGGCATCGGCCTTGCGCTTGGGATCCGTGCTCCAATAGGGATCGTTGAGCAGGTCCTCCGGCGCATCCCCGGCATAGCGCGTGTACTTGTGCCGCAGATTTTCGGCGTAGCTGACCAGTGTGCTGAGATCGCCCCAGCGGCCGAGATCGTACCCATAGCGGAACGAGGCGGTCACCGCTTCCAGCTTTTCGTTGGCGATGTTGACCTTCGGTGTATAAATGCCGCTGATCTGGCCGTCTTCATTGCGCGTGACCTGGGTTGTGGCCGCGACGCACAGCCCCGAGTTGATGTCGTCGATGCCGGCGCGGCAGCGGTAGTCCTGCAGGCTCAGTGCATCGTCACTCTGCTCGGTGACTTCGTTGTCGATATTCCAGTTCAAGTAATCGACGGTCAGCGCCATGCGCTCTACCGGCGACCATACGAAACCGGCGCTCCACACATCGGCGTTGATCGGCTTCAGGTCGAGGTTGCCGGACTGGGTGCCCCGGTACACGCGGCTGGAGTATGCGCTTGGGCAGTTATCGGTGTTGCCTGGCAGATAGCCGAGTTGGGCGCACTGGTAGTAGTCGGTCACCGTGCTGTAGAAGCCGCTGATGCCCTGGTATTGGTCGGACAGGGTCGGTGCACGGAATGCGGTGCCGTACTTGCCGCGCAGCAGCAGCGACTCGAACGGACGATACTCCAGCGCAATGCTGTAGGTCGGCTTGTCGATGGTGCGGCCGCTGGCCTTGAACGCATCGTAGCGGCCGGCCAGGGTGATGGTCAGCGGGTCGAACACCGGCATGCGCAGTTCCGAGGTCAGCGCATAGCGGTTGCGCTCGCCGCCGCCGGACACCGAGGTGAAGCCCAACACTTCGTCGTTGAGGATTTCCGGCGCAGGATCGTAGTCCCACTTTTGCTTGCCATATTCGCCGACCAATGCCAGTCCGGCATCGCCGCCGGGCAAGCCGAACAGCTTGGCGTTGGTCAGCTGCAGACGCAGCATGCCATCGGAGGTCATGCTCTTGTTGGTGGCCTGGCCGGTGAAGCTGGCGAATTCCTGCTGCGAGATCGGCCGATAGAACGCCGCGTAATCGGGGGTGTAGACCGGGTAGGCGTTGTCGATCGGATCCAGCCCGCGCTGCGGTCCGAGCACCTTGTCGATGAAGAACTGGTCGATCGGGCCCTTGAAACGGACAGGGTTGCGTTCTTGCAGCTTGTACTGGGTGTAGGTGGCGCCGGCATCGTAGTCCCAGTGGGATTGGCCGAGCACGCCCTGCGCGCCGAAGGTGACGCGCGCCGAGTCGCCCTTGTTCCGGCTCATCGTATCCTTGATGCCGTTGATGCCCATTTCCTCCGGCGCAAAGTTGCGATACAGGTTGAGCAGTTCGTTCAGGTTCGGATCGTAGTAATAGCCGAAATCCGTGTTGGTATCCCACCATATCGAATCAGCGCCGGCGTGGTATTCGACTTGGTCATGGCTGTACAGCGCATCGCCGTACAACTGCACATTGTCGTTGGCATCGAAGGTGCCGTGCACATAGGCCTGCAGCGACTTCTGGCTTCCATCCAGCGTGCGGTAGCCAGGCATGTATTTCGATCCGCAATAGTGCTGGTCGGGGGCGCTGTTGCGCTGCTGCCGCCCATTGGTGCCGCCGAACAGGCCGGAGACATTGCCGCAGTTGGCCGGATCCAGGAACCTGTAATCGCCGGACTTGCTGGACACCACGAACGTGCTGCCGGCCTCCTGCGGCGAATAGCCGTGCGTGTTGTATTGCCTGGTCAGGTCGCGCTGGTAGCCCCAGATCGGATCCTTCTCTTCGTACTGCACGCCGCCGATCACGCTGGTGCGGCCATCGGCGGAGGTCCAGCCGTCGGCGAAGGTGGCGCGGAAGTTGCTGCCGCCGCCTTCGGAGTAGCCGCCGCCGCGGATGCTGAATACCGCGCCGTCCATCTTCTTCTTGAGGATGACGTTGATCACGCCGGCGATCGCGTCCGAACCGTACAGCGAGGACTGGCCGCCGGGCAGGATTTCGATGCGGTCGACCAGGTCGATCGGAATGCCGCTGATGTTGTTGAAGGTGTCGCTGCCGTTGTACAGCGCCGGGTAGTTCGACATCGGCCGGCCGTCGATCAGGTATTTCACGTAGCCCGGTGGCAGGCCGAACAGGCTGACCGTCTGCGCGCCCTGGGTGAAGGTGCCTGAGCTTTGGCCGCCTTGCACGCCACCGGTCGCGAACGAACTCTTCTGCAGCACGTCGGCCACCGAGTTGAAGCCGCGGGCCTTGATGTCTTCGGCGGTGATGGTGGTGACTGGCGTGGCGGTCTCGATCTCGCTTTGCGGGATCAGCGAGCCGGTGACGGTGACCTTCTCCAGCTCGGTCGCCTTGGTCTGGCTGCTGTCCTGCGCGAAGGCGCTGAACGCGACCGGGACGACCATGGCGGTGACCAGCGCCGCGCTCAGGTGGCTGCGATTGAAACTACGTGCTTGACCTGCAGTCATCGTCATCTTTTTTGAATTCCCGGGAAAACAATCATGAAGAAGAGCCAATGGATCTGGTGCCGCGACGCATGCCTGCCTTAAGCGGGCGCATCCGTAAGCGGCGCAACATACAGGAACTCACTCCCGGGTTATGCGGACCTGTCTGCGGTTTTGGCCACCGAATGCATCTGTCTCCATCCGCAAACAGATATCCGCACACGGTTGCTTTCCGGTGCGGCGCGGCACTGCGCGTCCGCGGCGGCTGCAGGTCTTTTCCCTTTGAAGGAGTTCGCGTGGAGAGGCGACGCCCGGCAAGGTGGCGTCTGCGAATCAGGCGCGATGATGGTGTCGCTGGAGTGCGGGCACCGAGTCTGATGCCCGGCGCAGATGCCGGCGCCTGGCAAAAAAAAGCCCACCCTTGCGGGTGGGCTTCGGTGTGGCGTTGTGCGCGATTACTTGCCGAAGGCGTAACGCATTTCCAGGTAGTACGCACGGCCGTACACATCGAAATTGTAGTCGTTGTACGGCGCGCTCGAGCTGCCCGGGTAGGACGCGTCGAATGGCGGCATCTTGTTGAACACGTTGTTCACCATCAGCGACAGCTCCATGCCCTCGAACGCCGTGTAGGTGATGCTGGCGTTGTGGGTGATGTGCGATGGCAGCTTGCCGGCGCGTTCAGCTTTATAGCCCTTCTCGCTGATGTTCGCCGCATAGTTCGGGGTTTTGTCGAACCAGGTGGCGTACCAAGTAGTGGAGAAGTCACCGATTTCCCAGGTCAGAGAGGCGTCGGCCTTGCGTTTCGGATCCGAACTCCAATAAGGATCGTTGAGCAGATCGACCGGTTTGTCGCCGGCGTACTGGACGTACTTGTGGCGCAGATTCTCGCTGTAGCTGACGATCGTGCTCAGATCGCCCCAGCGGCCGAAGTCGTAGCCATAGCGAAATGAGGAAGTCACCGCTTCCAGTTTCTGGTTGGAGACATTGATCTTCGGCCTGTAGATGCTGACGAGTTCGCCGAACTCATCGCGCTGGACTTGCGACATCGCCTGCACGCATAGCGCGGAGTTGATGTCGTCGATGCCGGCGCGGCAACGGTAGTCCTGCAGGCTCAGGCCATCGGCGCTCTGCTGGGTCACTTCATCATTGATGTCCCAGTTGAGGTAGTCGACGGTCAGTGCCATGCGGTCGATCGGCGACCATACGAAGCCGGCGCTCCACACGTCGGCATTGATCGGCTTCAAGCCAAGATTGCCGGATTGGGTGCCGAAGTATTGTGCATTCAAATATGCCGGGGGGCAGTTGCCCGTATTGCCCGGCAGATAACCGCGTTGCGCGCACTGGTAGTAGTCGACCACCGAACTGTAAAAGCCACTCTCGCCCTGATACTGGTCCGACAAGGTCGGCGCACGGAACGCGGTGCCATATTTGCCGCGCAGCAGCAGCGACTCTATTGGGCGGTACTCTATGCCAATGCTGTAGGTCGGCTTGTCGACGGTGGTACCGCTAGCCTTGAACGCGTCGTAGCGACCGGCCAGGGTGATGGTCAGCGGTGCGAACACCGGCATGCGCAGTTCCGACGTCACCGCATAGCGATCGCGATCGCCGCCGCCGGCCACCGAGGTCAGGCCCCAGACCTCTTTGTTCAGGATTTCCGGCGCCGGATCGTAGTTCCACTTCTGCTTGCCGTATTCGCCGACTACGGCCAGGCCCGCGTCGCCCCCGGGGAGAGAAAACAGTTTGGCGTTGGTCAACTGCAGCCGCAGCATGCCGTCGGAGGTCTTGCTCTTGTTGGTAGCGTGACCAGTGAAGCTGGCGAATTCATTGGGCGTGATCGGCTGGTAGAAGGCCGCATAGTTCGGCGAATAAGCGCGGTAGCCGGAAATCGTGCCCTGCTGCGGGCCAAGCACCCTGTCGACGAAGAATTGGTCGATTGCATCCGCGAAGCGGACGAATGTCCTTTCCTGCAACTTGTACTGGGTGTAGGCCACGCCAGCGTCGTAGTCCCAGCTCGACTGGCCGAATGTGCCCTGTGCACCGAAGGTGACCCGTACCGAGTCGCTCTTGTTGAGGTCCATCGTGTCGTTGAAGCCGTTGATGCCAATTTCTTCCGGCGCGAAGAAATGCTGTAGGTTCACCAACTGGCGCAGGCCGGTATCGTAGTAATAGCCGAGGTCCGCCGAGGTGCTCCACCAAAGGAAGCTGGAGCCGGTGTGATATTTGACTTCTTCATGGCTGTACAGTACGTCGCCATATAGCTGCACGTTGTCGTTCAGGTCGAACGTGCCGTGTAAATAGCCTTGAAGAGATTTTTGACCTGAGTCCAGCGTTCGATAGCCTGGCGAGTATTGCGAGCCGCAGTAGAGGCCGTCACCGGAGCCCGGACGATTCTGCAATTCCGTCGTGCCGCCGAACAGCCCGGCAACATTCGCGCAATTGGCCGGGTCGAGGAACTTGTAGCTAGTGGTACGGCTGTTCACCAGGAAGTCGCGGCCGACCAGCTGCGCGGAATAGCCCTGCTTGTTGAACTGCTTGGTCATATCGCGGTCGTAGGCCCAGATGGGATCCTTCTCTTCGTACTGCACGCCGCCGAGCGCGGAGGTGCGGCCATCGGCGGAGGTCCAGCCGTCGGCGAAGGTGGCGCGGAAGTTGCTGCCGCCGCCTTCGGAGTAACCGCCGCCGCGGATGCTGAACACCGCGCCGTCCAATTTCTTCTTGAGGATGACGTTGATCACCCCGGCGATCGCGTCCGAGCCGTACAGCGAGGACTGGCCGCCCGGCAGGATCTCGATGCGGTCGACCAGGTCGATCGGAATGCCGCTGATGTTGTTGAAGGTGTCGCTGCCGTTGTACAGCGCGGGGTAGTTCGACATCGGCCGGCCGTCGATCAGGTACTTCACGTAACCCGGCGGCAGGCCGAACAGGCTGACCGTCTTCGCGCCCTGGGTGAAGGTGCCTGAGCTCTGGCCGCCTTGCACGCCACCGGTCGCGAACGAACTCTTCTGCAGCACGTCGGCCACCGAGTTGAAGCCGCGGGCCTTGATGTCTTCGGCGGTGATGGTGGTGACCGGCGTGGCGGTCTCGATCTCGCTCTGCGGGATCAGCGATCCGGTGACGGTGACCTTCTCCAGGTCGGTCGCCTTGGTCTGGCTGCTGTCCTGCGCGAAGGCGCTGAACGCGACCGGTACGACCATGGCAGTGATCAGCGCCGCGCTCAGGCAGCTGCGATTGAAACTACGCGTATGACGTGCGGTCATCTTTCTGTATCCCCGGAAAACCAAAAAGAGAAGGCGAGGGGCGTCGTGCCACGACATGTGCCTTGAAATTGGGATCGCATCCCTGCGAGTGGCCCAAACGTAACATGAACTTAACGCGGTTTGTACAGGTCCGTCACGTTTTGGTGCTAGCGCTTGCATCCGCGGCGATCTGGCGGCAAACGCCCGGCAAATGTAGCTGCAGGTGCCAACTGCGGCATTGCTTGCGCTGCTTTGCACCAATTTGGGGCTTGAGGGCCTCGGGCAGCTGAAGCGCCTTTGGGGGATTCCAGGACGCGTTCTCTCAAGCCTGGGAGCCCGGTATTTGCACGAACGGATGCCCTAGCCGGTCCCCGAAGATCCGCTGCCGCTCATGCACCAACGCGGTGAGGCATCTGGCCATAATGGGGAACGGGCGGCCGCGTGCATGCGCGTGCTCGCCGTGGATGGGTCCTGGATCATGGCCACGAGGCGATGGCAGCGCATGCGGCCGCCGTCGTTGCGGATCCGGCGCGCGGCGATCCGGCATTCGAATGCGCAACTGTGCGCAACTGTGCGCGACATGCGCCGCATCGCCACGGCGCACGTGCGTGGCGCCCGCCGCGTGCGGTACGCAACACGCCCGCCCTGTGTCACCCTTTGCTTCTTTTCGCCGCCTGCAGCGCTTGGCGCGCAGGCCGGCACTACCTTCGCGAGTTCCCGATGACCGACCGCCCCCGCATTCCCGCCCATGCCGTCCAGCCCAACCTCGCGCCGCTGCCGCGGATCCGCAACGTCATCGCCATCGGCTCCGGCAAGGGCGGGGTGGGCAAGTCCACCACCGCGGTGAACCTGGCGCTGGCGCTGCAGCGCCAGGGCGCGCGGGTCGGGGTGCTGGATGCCGATGTCTATGGTCCCAGCGTGCCGGCCATGCTCGGCCTGAGCGGCCGCCCGGACAGCCCCGACAACAAGTCGATCGAGCCGATGCGTGCGTTCGGCATCGAGGCGATGTCGATCGGGCTGCTGGTGGACCAGGACACGCCGATGATCTGGCGCGGGCCGATGGCCACCTCGGCGCTAACCCAGCTGTTCACCGATACGCTGTGGGACGACCTGGACTACCTGCTGATCGACCTGCCGCCCGGCACCGGCGACATCCAGCTGACCCTGGCGCAGAAGATCCCGGTGGCCGGCGCGGTGATCGTGACCACGCCGCAGGACATCGCCACGCTGGATGCGAAGAAGGCGCTGAAGATGTTCGAGAAGGTCGAGGTGCCGGTGCTGGGCATCGTCGAGAACATGGCGGTGCATACCTGTACGCAATGCGGCCATGTCGAGCACCTGTTCGGCGAAGGCGGCGGCCAGCGTATGGCGCAGCAATACGGCGTGCCGCTGCTGGGATCGCTGCCGCTGGCGATCGCGATCCGCGAGCAGGGCGACGCCGGCACCCCTATCGTCGCTGCGGCCCCCGACTCGGCCGCCGCGCAGGCCTATCTGGCCACCGCGCAGCGCCTGACCGAGGAACTGCGCAAGCGGCCGCGCGCGTCGATCCCGATTTCCGCCTCGCTGCTCTGAGCGCTGCCGCGGCCGCCGCGAACGCGCCGCGACCGGATAGAATCGGCGGTCACTGCGGCCCGCTCCGGCGTCGGCCGCGCTCCCGGCGTGCAGGTTCCGGCCTGCCGCCACAGGCATCAGGAAGACGTATGAGCATCAAGAGCGACCGCTGGATCCGCCGCATGTCCGAACAGCACGGCATGATCGCGCCCTACGAGCCGGGCCAGGTGAAGCAGGTCAACGGCGAGCGCATCGTCAGCTACGGCACCTCCAGCTACGGCTACGACGTGCGTTGCTCGCGCGAGTTCAAGGTGTTCACCAACATCAACTCGACCATCGTCGATCCCAAGCGCTTCGATCCGAAGAGCTTCGTGGACATCGAGGCCGACGAATGCATCATTCCGCCCAACAGCTTCGCCCTGGCGCGCACGGTGGAATTCTTCCGCATCCCGCGCGATACGCTGGTGGTGTGCCTGGGCAAGAGCACGTACGCGCGCTGCGGCATCATCGTCAATGTCACGCCGCTGGAGCCGGAGTGGGAAGGGCACGTCACGCTGGAATTCAGCAACACCACGCCGCTGCCGGCGCGCATCTACGCCAACGAAGGCGTGGCGCAGATGCTGTTCTTCCAGTCCGACGCCGACGATATCTGCGAGACCAGCTACAAGGATCGCGGCGGCAAGTACCAGGGCCAGACCGGCGTGACCCTGCCCAGGACCTGAGTTTTCCCATTGCACAAGGAGCGCGCAATGAACGACCGCAATCCCTATCAGGCGCCCGAAGCGCCGTTGCCGGCGGCGCCGCCGGCGCTGGATCCTGCCGAGGTGCTGGCCGGCCACGGCGAGCGCCTGGGCGCATCGCTGATCGACGGGGTGATCTCGCTGCTGATCTTCCTGCCGCTGGCCGCGCTCACCGGCTATTTCGGCAAGGTCATGGCGGCGGCGCGCGGTGGCGAGGCGATGTCGTTGCTGGCCATGGCCGGCTATGTGGCGCTGGTGTTCGTGGTGGTGCAGGGCTATCCGCTGGCCAGGACCGGGCAGACCTGGGGCAAGAAGCTGCTGTCGATCCGCATCGTCGATCTGCATGGCGAGCTGCCGCCGCTGTGGCGGCTGATCGTGCTGCGCTACCTGCCGACCCAGCTGCTGTCGCTGGTGCCGGTCGCAGGCAACGTCTACGCGCTGCTGGATGCGCTGTTCATCTTCCGCCAGGACAAGCGCTGCCTGCACGACATCCTCGCCGGCACCCAGGTGGTCAACGTCCGCCGTTGAGATGGCGTGCCGGCCGCCGCGCATCGGCGGACCGGTAACGGCGCGACCGCGCCGACCTGCGGCGCCAGGCCTGGAACCGGCCGCGAGCGCCGATCGCGGGGCGCGGACAGCCGGGAGCTGGAGATCGCCGGATCCAATCGCCAATCCCCCATCCCGGCAGCGACTACTTGCCGCGGCCGAACAGCATGCCGACGCCGACCGCGACCAGGATCGCCGGCCACCAGGTGGCGATCAGCCGGCCCAGGCTGAGATTGGTCCAGCCCAGGTTGTTGGCCAGGAACACCAGGCCGATCACGATCAGCACGATGGCGGCGATCACATTGGATTTCATGGAGGCGCGGCTTCCGTCAAAAAGGGCGCCTATCGTAGCCGTTGCCGCCACGCCGCAACACGGGTCTGCAGGACATCGGCCGGCAGCCGCTGCGGCGTGCCGCTGCCCCACACCGGCCCGGGCCAGGCCGCGTCGCCTGGGTGGCGCCCGATCAGGTGCACGTGCAATTGGCGCACGATGTTGCCCAGTGCGCCGATGTTGAGTTTGTGCACGCCCGGCTCGCCGCGCAGCAGCTGCGAGAGCTGGTTGATCTCGGCCAGCAGCAGGCGCTGCTGGGCGCCGTCCAGGTCGATCCACTCGCTGGCGTCGGCCACGCGCGGCACCAGCAGCAGCCACGGGAAGCGCGCGTCGTCCATCAGCCGCATCTGCGACAGCGGGCCGTCGGCGATGAACGCGCTATCGGCCTGCAAGCGCGGATCGAGCGTGAAGTCGGGCATCGTCGCGGCTCAGCCCAGGTGTTCGGCGAGGAAGGCGAGGCTGCGCTGGCGCGCACTGTCGGCACTGTCGGCGTCGTAGTGGTTCGGATCGACATGGCGGTCGAAGCCATGCCCGGCCGGATACACGTAGGTCTGCATCCGCGGCAGCTTCTCGCGATGCTGCTGCACCGCTTCCGGCGGAATGCTGCTGTCCCGCGCGCCGAAGTGGAACAGCACCGGCGCCTTCGGCGTCTCGTCGAGGAACTGGGTGTTGCGCCCGCCGTAGTAGCTCACCGACGGCAGGCCCAGCCGCAACGCCGCCAGCAGCGCGACGCTGCCGCCCCAGCAATAGCCGACGGTGCCGACCTTGCCGGCCGGCGCCAGCGCCTGGGCCGCGGCCTGCACGATGTCCAGCGCCTTGTCGAAGCCGAGCGCGCCGACTAGTTCCAGGCCCTTGTTCACCCCGTCCTGGTCGTAGTTCAGCTGCGCGTCCTTCTCCACCGGATCGAACAGGCCCGGCGCCAGCACTTCGTAGCCTTGCGCGGCGTAGTAGTCGGCCACCTCGCGGATGTAGGCGGTGACGCCGAAGATCTCCTGGATGAGCACCAGGCCGCCGCGCGGGGCGCCTTGCGGCACGGCATGCCAGGCTGCGACCTGGCCGTGCGCGGTATCGAGGGTAGTCCAGTGGCCCATGGTGCGTTCCTGTGGCGGGAGAGAAGCGTCGATTATCCATGCCCGGCGGGTGTGGCCCGTTAACGCGATCCAGGCAGCCGGCGATGCCCGATCGCCTGCGACCGGCTCGGGTGCGCGCGGTTGCCGGCGTTGCTCGATGGCCCGAACTTCGCCGTGTCGTCGTGCCGTGCAGGCGCTGGCGGGCGCTCACTGCGCCGCGTAGTGCACCGACACCACCACGAAGCTGTGACGGCCGCCGGGCAGTTGCGCCTCGATCTCGTCGTCGATGCGCTTCTTCAACAGCGCCCGCGCCAGCGGCGAGTCGATGCTGATCCAGCCGCGGCCGGCATCGGTTTCGTCCGGGCCGACGATGCGGTAGCGCAGCAGTTCGCCGCTGTCGGCATCTTCCAGCTCGACCACGGCGCCGAAGAACACCGCCTGCGGATCGGACGGCGCGGTGTCCACCACGCGCAGCGCTTCCAGGCGCTTGCTCAGGTAGCGCACGCGGCGGTCGATCTCGCCCAGCTGTTTCTTGCGGTAGGTGTACTCGGCGTTTTCCGAACGGTCGCCCTCGGCCGCGGCCGCGGCCAGCGCCTTGACCACCTCCGGCCTGCGCACGCGCCACAGGTCCTCCAGTTCGGCCTTGAGCCGGGCGTGGCCTTCGGCGGTGATCAGGGCGGTGCTCTTTTCGGCAGGGGGGCGCCAGCGGCTCATCGATTCGCACTGCGGTGGAGCGGGGTGGCGATGCTAGCGCGTGCGCCCGGCTTGCGCACCCGCGGGCGATGGCCGAAGCTGGCGCGGCCATCCACAAGGACGTTGTTCGATGCTGATCCTGCCATTGCACAAGCCGCTGTCGCGGGAGAATTTTCCGCTGGTCACGCTGCTGCTGGTGCTGCTCAACGCGGCGATCTACTTCGGCTGGCAGCGCCAGGACGCGGTGCCGCTGCAGCAGGCGCAGCGCTATTACCTCGATTCCGGACTCGGCGCCCACGAAGCGCCGGCCTACACGCACTACCTGCGGCGTAGCGGGCGCGAAGATGCGCTCGCCCAGTTCGAGCGCGTGCCGGCTGCGCGGCAGGCGGCGTTCGTCGGTGGCGCCAGCCTCAACGACGTGCGCTTCGTGCAGGCGCTGCGCAGCGGCGAGGCGTTCGAGGACCCGGCCGCGCAGCAGGCCTGGGCGCCACTACGCGTCCGCTACGACGCGTTGCTGGACCGGGTGTTCACCTTGCGCCATCTGCAGCGCAGTTCCGAATGGTCGCCGGCGCGGATGCTGTCCTCGGCGTTCCTGCATGCCGATGGGTTGCATTTGTTCGGCAACATGCTGTTCCTGGTCGTGCTCGGCACCTTGCTGGAAGGGGCGATCGGGCGCTGGCGGTTCCTGCTGGTCTACCTGCTGGGCGCGTTCGGGGCGAGCGCGGTCAGCCTGGCCTGGCGCTGGGGCCAGGCCGGCGGCGGGCTCGGCGCGTCCGGCGCCATCGCCGCGCTGATGGGGGCGTTCTGCGTGGTCTGGGGGCGGCGGCCGGTGCGCTTCTTCTACTGGTTCGCGGTGGTGTTCGACTACGTGCGCGGTCCGGCGATCGCCCTGCTGCCGCTTTGGCTGGGCTGGGAGCTGTACAACTTGCTGGTCAATGGCGATGCCGGGATCGGCTTCGATGCGCACGCCGGCGGCCTGGTCGTCGGCGCGCTGCTCGGCGCGGCGCTGGTGGCGATGCGGCAGACCCGCGAGGCGTTCATGCGCGACGAGGCGGTCGCCGCCGCGGACGACCGTTGGGAGCGCGCGCAACGGCATCTGGGGCGGCTGGAGAACCGCGAGGCTGCGTTCCTGCTCGACGAACTCGCCGCCGAGCAGCCACGCCGCTTCGACGTGGCGCAGGCGCGCTACCGGGTGGCGCGCAATGCCGGCGATGCGCGTGCCGCGCAGGCGCGCGCGATCGAACTGCTGCGCCTGCCGGCGACCACGGCGCAGGAGGCGCAAGCGCAGGCGGCGTTGCTCGGCGACTGCACTGCCGGTGCCATCGCCGTGGATGCGGCGACGCGTGCGCTGCTGTTCGATCGCTGGCTGGCGCTGGGCCGGTTGCACTATGCCGAAGCGCTGCTGGCGCAGGATGCCGCGGCGGTGCCGCGCGCCGAACAGGCGCAGCACTGGTTCCGGCTCGCGCTGGGCCATGGCGAACGGCAGGCCGCTGACGAATGGCGCCGCGTGCTGCTCGCGGTGATCGAGCGCTACCCGGATCTGCCGCAGGCGGACAAGGCGCGGTTCCTGCTCGCCAACGCGTGAGTGCCTATGGCGGCGGCATGGCCGCCCGGTCGCGCGGCGGGGCTAGGCCGGCGCGATGGTCAGCGCCTTCAGCGCCACCTGCAGCTTGCCGCGTTGCGCCTCGTCCTCGCAGCGGGCGAGCGCGTCCTGCAGCAGCGTGCGCGCCTGCGCGTCGTCGCCGCAACGTTCGGCCAGCAACAGCGCCGCGCCCAGCGACCAGGCGCTAAATTCCGGTGCCTTGGGCCAGGCGCGCCGCGCGGCGAGCAGGCCATCGAGCGCGAGCTTGAACTGCCCGGCCAGCTGCGCGCGCTCGGCCAGTAGCGAGGCCTGTTCCGGCAGCAGTGGGGCGAAGTCGGGATCGGCATCCAGGGCTTCGCGCAGCAGCGCCAATGCGCGCCGTTCCTGCTTTTCCTGCAGCAGGCGGTTGATGTACTGGCGGCTGTGCTCGCGCAGGTCGTCGGCGCGACCCCCGCTGCGCAGCAGGCGCTGGTATAGCTCGTGCACCGCCAGGCTCACCGCGCGCGAACGCACTTCGCCGCGCAGCAGCTGCAGCGCCTCGACGGCATGGCCGTCGCGCACGAACTGCTCGGCCTCGTCGAGCACGCGTTGGTCCGGATCGTGGCGAGCATGCGTCGCGTCGTCGGCGGCGGCCGGTTCGTAGCCGAGCACCTCGTGGTACTGGTAGACCAGATAGCCCAGCAGGTGGAAGGCGGCGAACAGGCCCCAGATCGTCACCACGCCGACCGCCAGATCGCTGGCCAACGGCGGCAGGTACTGCTGCAACCAGTTGGCCGCGGTCAGCGCGCTGGCCTGGATCACGAACAGCAGGCCGAACGCGGCCAGGTACGGCCAGCCGATGCGCAGCGCCAAGCCGATCGACACGGCCGGGTTCAGCGCGCGGCGCAAGCTGCCGTCGATGGCCAGCGAGATCAGGAAACCGGGCTGCAGCAGCACCACCGCCAGCAGCGTCAACATGCCGGCGATCGGGCCGGCGAGCAGCGCCGCCGCGACCACCACCGCGCCGAGCACGATCATCAGCGCCAGCAGCCGCAGCACCACCCCGTCGCCGATGTCGAAGCCGCGCTCGGGCGCCTCCATGTAGCCGTCGGCGGTATGCCGCAGGATCTCGAAGGCGTATTTGTAGATCGCCAGCGCGGTGACCATGCCGAGGATCCAGCCGATGCCCGGCAACATCCCCAGCAGGCGGCACAGGGTCAGTGCGATCAGCGCGAACAGCGCGCCGCCGCGCAGCGGATACAGCGCGATGACGCGGGTGCGCGTCCAGAACGGTGCGGGTGTACTGCGGCACGCGCGGCTTGCGCCGGCGCGATGACGGTCTTCCATGACGCCCCCTGCGTTCGATGTGCGCCGATTGTGCGACGCGCCGGGCGCGCATGCAATCGGGCGCGCGGGCATGCCGATTGCGCCGCTGCCGGCGGGGGAGCGATGCAGTGCCGGTCGCTGCCGTACCCTGTTCGCTGGCGCTGCGCTGCGGCCGATAGAATGGCCGTCGGTGCAGGCCTGGTCGCGGCAGCTTCGGTGCACTCCGCGCGCAGGCGGCGGCGCCGCCATTCGATCACAGGGAGTTTCCGCTTGAATCCATTTCCTGCAGGCAATCCGCGCGTGCGTATCCGCGACATCGCCGTGCTGTCGGACAACTGGTACGTGCTGCGCAAGGTCAGCTTCGATTTCCAGCGCAACGACGGCAGTTGGCAGACGCTGTCGCGCGAGGCCTACGACCGCGGCAACGGCGCCACCATCCTGCTCTACAGCCGCGCCAAGCAGACGTTGCTGCTGACCCGCCAGTTCCGGTTGCCGACGCTGCTCAACGGCAATCCCGACGGCATGCTGATCGAGGCCTGCGCCGGGCTGCTGGACCAGCACGATGCGCAGACCTGCATCCGCAAGGAGACCGAAGAGGAGACCGGCTACCGGATCGAGAACGTGCGCAAGGTGTTCGAGGCGTTCATGAGCCCGGGCTCGGTGACCGAACGGCTGTATTTTTTCGTCGGCGAGTATTTCGATCGAGACAAGGTCGGCGCGGGCGGCGGGGTCGCGGCCGAGGGCGAAGAGATCGAGGTGCTGGAACTGTCGCTCGACGCGGCGCTGGCGATGATCGAATCCGGCGGCATCGCCGACGGCAAGACCATCATGCTGCTGCAGTACGCCAAGCTGCATGGGGTGCTGGGGTAGCGGGTTTTTCTATCGGCTTTTTAAACATTTTGGGAGCGACTTCGGCTGGCTTCGGGCCATCGGTCGCGACGGGCGTCATCGGTGAAGCCCGTCGCGGCTGAAGCCGCTCCTACAGGTGCTGTGTCGGGATCTGAAATGACCACCGGCCTTGCCATCGGCCACGCTCAGCGCTTGCCGCCGAAGATGCTGCCGAAGATGCCGCGCACGATCTGCTGGCCGATGCGGTTGCCAACGCTGTGCGAGGTCTGCTTGGCCATCGCCTCGAGCATGCCCTGGCGGCGCTTGGTGCCGAACACCGCGTCCTTGACCGCCTGGCCGAAGCCGCTGTCCTGCGCGTCGTCCTGCTCGCGGGTGCGCGCCGCCGGTGCCGCAGTCTTCTCGGCCACCTGCTCGACCCGCCGTGCCAGCATTTCCGCCGCCGAGTCGCGGTTGATCGCGGTGTCGTAGCGGGTGCCGACCACGCTGGCGGCGCGTACCTGCGCGCGCTCGGCGTCGGAGATCGCGCCCATCCGGCAGCGTGGCGGCGCGATCAGGGTCTGCTGCACCGGCATCGGCACGCCCTGGTCCTGCAGCGTGGAGACCAGGGCCTCGCCGGTGCCGAGCTGGGAAATGGCCTTGGCCACGTCCAGCTTGGGATTGGCGACGAAGGTCTCGGCGGCGGTGCGCACCGCCTTCTGGTCGCGCGGGGTGTAGGCGCGCAGCGCGTGCTGCACGCGGTTGCCGAGCTGGCCGAGGATGTTGTCCGGCACGTCGTCGGGGAACTGCGAGCAGAAGTACACGCCCACGCCCTTGGAGCGGATCAGCCGCACCACCTGCTCGATGCGCTGCACCAGCGCCGGCGGCGCGTCGTCGAACAGCAGGTGCGCCTCGTCGAACACGAACACCAGCTTGGGCTTGTCCAGGTCGCCCACTTCCGGCAGCCGCTCGAACAGTTCCGACAGCAGCCACAGCAGGAAGGTCGAGTACAGGCGCGGCTTGAGCACCAATTGCGCGGCTGCGAGGATGCCGATCACGCCGCGGCCGTCGTTATCGACCCGCATCAGTTCGGCCAGGTCCAGCGCCGGCTCGCCGAAGAAGCCTTCGCCGCCGTCCTGCGCCAGGCGCAGCAGCGCGCGCTGGATCGCCGCCACCGACGGCGCGCTGACCAGGCCGTATTCGGTGGAGATGTCCTTGCGCTGCTCCACCACCAGCGCCAGCAGCGCGCGCAGGTCGTCCAGGTCGAGCAGCAGCAGGCCGCGGTCGTCGGCCAGCTTGAACACGATGTCGAGCACGCCGGCCTGGGTGTCGTTGAGTTCCAGGATCCGCGCCAGCAGGGTCGGCCCCATCTCGCTGACGGTGGTGCGCACCGGGTGGCCGCGCTGCCCGTACAGGTCCCAGAACACCACCGGGTTGGCGGCCGGGGCGTAGTCGGCCACGCCGATCTCCTTGGCGCGCTGCAGCACGTTCTGGCTGCCGTCGCCGGCCACCGCCAGCCCGGCCACGTCGCCCTTCACGTCGGCCATGAACACCGGCACGCCGATCCGCGAGAAGCCCTCGGCCAGGGTCATCAGGGTCACGGTCTTGCCGGTGCCGGTGGCGCCGGCGACCAGGCCGTGGCGATTGCCCAGGCGCGGCTGCAGCAGCACCGCGATGTCGTCGGTCAGGCCTTTGCCCAGCAGGATCGGGTCCATGAACAACTCCGCGGTGAGGTGGGCGGATTCTAGGCGTTCGCGCCGGCGCCCGCTCGCTATGAGCAGGGTTTGCCCGGCTGCAGCGATGAACGAACGCCCGGCTGGCGGGGTGCCGGTCCTTGCCCGACCTTGCCGCGATGTGACAGCGGCGGCTACCCTGCGGCCTTTCCGTCGTTGCGTCCCATCATGCCCCTTTCGTTCCGTATCACCCATGGATGGCCCGCCGTGGCTGCCTTGGCGCTGGCTTGCGCCGCGCCGTCTGCCCACGCCGAACGCGTCTCCGCGCGCGACAAGGCCGCCATCGCGGTCCTCGACCAGCGCCTGGCGGCGGCCGAGAAGCGCTACAACGACGCGATGGTGCTGGTCGGCAACAGCGACCCCAAGGGCACCCAGGAAAGCGACGCGGCGCTGGAGGACATCGAGGACGTGGTCGACGCCTGCATCAAGCAGCGCGGCTGCGAGGTCGGCACCTACCTGGGCGCGTACAAGCGCCTGCTCAAGGCCAAGGCCGACGCGCAGGGCGCGGCGACCGATGCCGATGCGACCGACGACGACGCCGCGCCGCTGCAGGCCGATCCGGACCACATCCGTCCGCTGGCCGCCAATGTGCCGGAAGCGGCGCGCGCGGCCAGCCTGCTCAACGACCAGCGGCATGCCTTCGACGCGATGGTCGAATACAACCCGGCGGTGCAGGCCGGCATCCGCCGCTGGCTCACCGACATGCGCCCGTCGCTGATGAACAGCTACGAGAACTACCAGAACCTGCGTGCGATCATGTGGCCGGAATGGGAAAAGCGCGGGCTGCCGGAGGCGCTGCTGTTCGGCATCGTCGCCAAGGAATCCAATGGTCGCGTGCACGCCAATTCGCGGGTCGGCGCCGCCGGGCTGATGCAGTTCATGCCGGCCACCGGGCGCCGCTTCGGGCTTGGCCCGGACGGCACCGGCTTCGATACCCGCTACGACGCGCGCAGCGCCGCCGAGGCCAGCGCGGTGTACATCAACGAGCGCATGGCCGAACTCAACCGCAGCATCGAGCTGTCGCTGGCCGGCTACAACGGCGGCGAGGGCCGCGCCGCGCGCGTGTACAACCAGATGCAGGGGCGCAGCTTCTGGGACGCCTCGGTGTACAACCAGTTCCCGGCCGAGACCAAGGACTACGTGCCGATGGTGATCGCCGCGGCGTGGATCTTCCTGCACCCGCAGCAGTACGGCGTGGCGTTCCCCAAGATCAACGCGCAGCCGGCGACGCTGCGCCTGGCCAAGTCCACCACGATCTACGAGCTGACCATCTGCCTGGGCAGCGACGCTACCCGCGACGGCTACATGCGCGCGCTGCGCAACCTCAACCCGCGCTACGAACCCGATGGCTGGATCCCGGCCGGGGTCAGCATCAATGCCACCACCAAGATCGTCGGCCTGTACAACCGCTATTGCGTCAGCGGCCCGCGCGCCGACCTGGCGCGGGCGCTGATCACCGCCGACGTCAATGCCGCGATCCGCAGCAACACGCCAGTGGTGACCGATCCCACCGGCAACGTGGCGGTGGGCGACGTGACCCCGGTGGCCGGCGTGCCGACCACCATCGCCACCGGACGCCCGGCGCCGGTCAAGCCCAAGCCCAGGCAGGTGCGCAGCTACCGCGTGGCCAAGGGCGACACGCTGGGCCGCATCGCCGACCGCTACAGCTGCGACATCAAGCAGTTGGCCAAGGCCAACGGCCTGCGCGCGCCCGGTTATGCGTTGAAGCCGGGCCAGTCGCTGAAGATGGCCGGCTGCGACAAGTAGGCGATTGCGCGGCAAGCGATGCGCGGCATCGACGCGGGCGTGGTCCGCGTTCTGCCTGCGGGCAAGGCGTCGGGACGGAAGTCCCTCCCGCAAGGGGCAGCCGAAGTTTTTGCAGGAGGGGTTGAAGCCCCTCCTACAGGAAGCGCGGGGCCGGTCGAAGCGCGCTGCGGTTCCTTACGCGCGTCAGCCTTGCAGCCGCCTGGCGAGCGCCTGGCCGAGCCGCACCGGCGTTTCCGCCGCCAGCGTCGGGTCGAGTGTCGCCACGCCCGGCGGCAGTAGTACGATCACGGTGGAGCCGTAGTTGAAGCGGGCCGCGCCGCAGTGGATGCGGTGCGCCCGTCAGGTTGGCGCGCCGCCGCGCGTCAGCGATCCAACCGCCGTGCCAGGGCTTGGCCGAGCCGCACCGGCGTTTCCGCCGCCAGCGTCGGGTCGAGTGTCGCCACGCCCGGCGGCAGCAGTACGATCACGGTCGAACCGTAATTGAAACGCGCCATCTCCGCGAACCGCTGCAGCACGATGCCCTTGCCGCGCCAGTCCTTGCGGGTGATGCGGTCGCCGTAGCACGGGATTTCCACGCCGCTCCACACCGTTTCCACGCCGCTGACCAGCAGCGCGCCGACCATCACCGAGGCCATCGGGCCGAAGTCCGTATCGAAATGGCAGACCAGCCGCTCGTTGCGCGCGAACAGCCGCGGCACGTGGCGCACCGCGTCCGGGCCGACGCTGAACAGGCGTCCCGGCACGTGCACGGTCTCGCGCAGGGTGCCGCTCCAGGGCATGTGCACGCGGTGGTAGTCGCGCGGGGACAGGTACACGGTGGCGTACAGGCCGTTGGCGAACGGCGCGGCCGCGCCGTCGTCGCCGAGCAGCTCGGCGGTGGTGAACGACTGGCCCTTGGCCTGGAAGATGCGCCCGTCCTGGATCGGGCCGAGCTGGCTGATGCGCCCGTCGGCCGGCATCAGCAGCGCCTGCGGGTCGGGATCGGCGACGCGCGCGCCGGGCCGCAGCGCGCGGGTGAAGAAGGCATTGAAGGTCGGGTAGGCGCGCGGGTCGGGTTCGGCGGCCTCGCCCAGGTCCACCCCGAAGCGGCGCACCACGCTGTCGATCAGCCATTGCTTCAGCCCCGGCCGCGGCGAGTAGGCCAGGCGCCGGGCCAGCGAGGACAGCAGCCGGTGCGGCAGCACGTAGGTCAGCGTGGTCAGCAGGCTCATGGCGCGGTCGCCTTGGTCAGCGCCTGCAGGTCGGCGGCGATCGCCGCCGGCTCGAACGGCGGCCGGATCAGCCCGGCCTGGCGGCCCTGCGGGTCGAGCACGGCGATCGCGGCGGAGTGATCCATGCTGTAGTCGTTGGGATTTTCCTGGAAATGCTTGCCGGGCACCTTCTGGAACACGAAGCCCAGCGCGGTGGCGAAGCGTTCCAGCTCCGGCACGTCGGCGGTGGCGGCCAGGGTGTCCTTGTGGAAGCCGTGCGCGTAGGCGCCCAGCCGCGCCGGGGTGTCGCGCTCCGGATCGACCGAGACGAACAGCACCCGCGGGCGCAGCGTGTCCGGGATCGATTGCCACTGCTGCTGCGCGCGGGCCAGGTCGGCCAGGGTGGTCGGGCACACGTCCGGGCAGGCGGTGAAGCCCAGGAACACCAGCGTCCAGTGGCCCTTCAGCTCGCCGGGCGCCAGCGGTGTGCCGTCGGACTGGCGCAGGTGGAAGTCGGGCAGGGCGCGCGGCTGCGGGTACAGGCGCACGCTGCGGGTCTCGGGCCACGCCGAAGCGCTGCCGCCGAAGTACTTCTGGGCCAGCAGCAGGCCCAGGCCGGCGGCCAGGGCGACCACCAGGACAATGCCGAAGTTGCGGTTGAACATACTGATTTCCCTTGCAACGAACGCTCATGATAGCGGCCGGGCCTCTATAATCGGGGGCCGAATTGCCTTGCCTGTTGCCATGACTGCCGACGCGGCCGCCGAACTCCACACGATCATCGACCTGATCCGCTACGGCACCAGCCGTTTCAATGCGGCCGAACTGAGCTTCGGCCACAGCTACGACAACGCCCTGGACGAGGCCACGCAACTGGTGCTGCACGCGCTGCACCTGCCGCACGACCTGGGTCCGGCCTACGGCGGGGCGCGCGTGACCACGCCGGAAAAGGCGCAGGTGCTGGCGCTGTTCGAGCGCCGCATCGCCGAGCGCATCCCCGCCGCCTACCTGACCGGCGAGGCCTGGTTCGCCGGGCTCAGCTTCAAGAGCGATGCGCGCGCGCTGGTGCCGCGCTCGCCGATCGCCGAGCTGATCGAGGCCGGCTTCGAGCCGTGGCTGGCCGGGCGCGAGGTCAGCCGCGCGCTGGACCTGTGCACCGGCTCGGGCTGCATCGCCATCGCGATGGGCCACCACAACCCGAACTGGCAGGTGGACGCGGTCGACATCAGCGACGACGCGCTGGCCCTGGCCGCCGAAAACAAGGCGCGGCTGCTGGCCGACAACGTCGAGCTGGTCAAGTCCGACCTGTTCGCCGGGCTGGGCGGGCGCCGCTACGAGCTGATCGTGACCAATCCGCCGTACGTCACCCACGCCGAGACCGACGCGCTGCCGCCCGAATACGCGCACGAGCCGGAACTGGGCCTGCGCGCCGGCGACGATGGCCTGGACCTGGCGCTGAAGATCCTGCGCGACGCGCCGGCGCACCTCAGCGAGGACGGCCTGCTGATCTGCGAAGTCGGCGAATCCGAGCGCGCGCTGGTGCAGCTGCTGCCGCAAGTGGAGTTCGCCTGGGTCGAGTTCAAGGTCGGGCAGATGGGCATCTTCGCGGTGGAGGCCAGCGAGCTGGTCGCGCACCACGCGCGCATCGCCGATCTGGCGGCGAGCCGGTGAGCGGGCGGCCATGAGCGCGAACAGCTTCGGCACCCTGCTAACCGTCACCACCTTCGGCGAATCGCACGGGCCGGCGATCGGCTGCGTGATCGACGGCTGCCCGCCTGGGCTGGAACTGGACGCGGCCGAATTCGCCCACGACCTGCAGCGCCGCGCCAGCGGCAAGAGCCGCCACACCTCGGCGCGGCGCGAGGCCGACGAGATCGAGATCCTGTCCGGGGTCTACGAAGGCCGCACCACCGGCACCCCGATCGGCCTGCTGATCCGCAACACCGACCAGCGCAGCAAGGACTACACCGACATCGCCCGCCAGTTCCGCCCGGGCCATGCCGACTACAGCTACTGGCAGAAGTACGGCATCCGCGATCCGCGCGGCGGCGGCCGTTCCTCGGCGCGCGAGACCACGATGCGCGTGGCGGCCGGGGTGATCGCCAAGAAGTGGCTGGCGCAGCGCTATGGCGTGCGCGTGCGCGGCTACCTGGCGCAGCTCGGGCCGGTCGTGCCGCAGGGCTTCGCCTGGGACGCGGTCGAGGACAACGCGTTCTTCTGGCCGCACGCCGCGCAGGTGCCGGAGCTGGAACGCTACATGGACGCGCTGCGCAAGTCCGGCGATTCGATCGGCGCCAAGGTCACCGTGGTCGCCGACGGCGTGCCGCCGGGCTGGGGCGAGCCGATCTACGGCAAGCTCGACGGCGAACTGGCCGCGGCGCTGATGAGCATCAACGCGGTCAAGGGCGTGGAGATCGGCGACGGCTTCGCCGTGGTGGCGCAGAAGGGTACCGAGCACCGTGACCTGATCGCGCCGGACGGCTTCCAGTCCAACCATGCCGGCGGCGTGCTCGGCGGCATCGCCACCGGCCAGCCGATCGTCGCCTCGCTGGCGTTCAAGCCCACCTCCAGCCTGCGCCTGCCCGGCGCCACGGTGGACGTGGACGGGCAGACGGTGGACGTCATCACCACCGGCCGCCACGACCCCTGCGTCGGCATCCGCGCCACCCCGATCGCCGAGGCGATGATGGCGCTGGTGCTGATGGACCAGGCGCTGCGCCACCGCGCGCAGTGCGGCGACGTCGGCAGCGTCGCCCCGCACATCCCCGGCGGTGGCGATGGCTGAGTCGCGGCCACGGGTGTGGGTCAGCCAACCGCTGTTCGACGATGTCGTCGCACGGCTCGGCGAACATTGCGCGCTGACCACCACCGCGGACGTGACCAAGTATTCGCCGCAAGACCTGGCCGCGGCGCTGGCGCCGCTGGACGGCGCGCTGGTGACGCTCAACGAGCGCATCGGCGCGGCCGAGATCGCCGGCGCGCCGCGACTGCGCGCCATCGCCAACGTCGGCGTCGGCTACAACAACCTCGACCTGGACGCGCTCAGCGCGGCGGGCATCGTCGCCAGCAACACGCCGGACGTGCTCACCGAAACCACCGCCGACCTCGGCTTCGCCTTGCTGATGGCCGCCGCGCGGCGCATCACCGAGTCCGAGCGCTGGTTGCGCGAAGGGCAGTGGCGGCAGTGGTCGTTCCAGATCATGCTCGGCGCCGACGTGCACGGCAGCACCCTTGGCATCCTCGGCATGGGCCGCATCGGCCAGGCCATCGCGCGCCGCGCCGCCGGTTTCTCGATGCGCGTGCTGTACCACAACCGCAGCCGCCTGCCGGCCGAGGTGGAGCGCGCGCACGCCGCCGAGTACGTCGGCTTCGACGCCCTGCTGGCACGCGCCGATCACCTGCTGCTGGTGCTGCCGTATTCGGCGCAGTCGCACCACATCCTCGATGCCGCCGCGCTGGCGCAAATGAAGCCGGGCGCCACGGTGGTGAACATCGCCCGCGGCGGCCTGATCGACGAACTGGCGCTGGCCGATGCGCTCGCGCACGGGCGCCTGGCCGCGGCCGGGCTGGACGTGTACGAAGGCGAGCCGGCGGTGCGCCCGGAGCTGCTGGCGCTGCGCAACGTGGTGCTGACCCCGCACATCGGCAGCGCCAGCGCCGCCACCCGCCGTGCGATGGTGGCGCTGGCGGTGGACAACCTGCTGGCCGCACTGGGTTTCGGCGCCGACGCCGGGCGTCCGCCGAATGCGTTGAACCTGGATGCGATCGCGGGCGCCGGCAATGGCGACGGCGGCATCGCGGGCAAAAAACGATAGGGAACCTCCGGCGACCTGAGTGGCGCGCTCGGGAGGTTCCCCGAATCCAGCTGGCAGTGCGGCTGTTCCCCCTTTCTCCTACCCGATCGAACCATCTCCCATGAGCAACGAATCCCGTCGTTTCAACGTCGCCGTCGTCGGCGCCACCGGCGCTGTCGGCGAAACCATGCTGGCCATCCTCGCCGAGCGCGATTTCCCCATCGCCACCCTGTACCCGCTGGCCTCCGAGCGCTCCGCCGGCGGCCAGATCGAGTTCAAGGGCCAGAAGGTCACCGTGCTCGACCTGGCCAGCTTCGACCCGACCGGCGTGGACATCGCGCTGTTCTCCGCCGGTGGCGGCATCTCCAAGGAATACGCGCCGAAGTTCGCCGCGGCCGGCGCGGTGGTGATCGACAACTCCTCGGCGTTCCGCTACGACGACGACGTGCCGCTGGTGGTGTCGGAAGTGAACCCGGAAGCGCTGAAGCAGCGCCCGCGTGGCATCATCGCCAACCCCAACTGCTCGACCATGCAGATGCTGGTGGCGCTGGCGCCGTTGCATCGTGAGTACAACATCGAGCGCATCAACGTGGCCACCTACCAGTCGGTGTCCGGCGGCGGCCGTTCGGGCATGGAAGAGTTGGGCAAGCAGACCGCGCAGTTGCTGGCGTTCCAGGACATCGAGCCGAAGAAGTTCCAGGTGCAGATCGCCTTCAACCTGATCCCGCACATCGACGACTTCCTCGAGAACGGCTTCACCAAGGAAGAGATGAAGCTGGTCTGGGAGACGCGCAAGATCCTCGGCGACGACAGCATCCAGGTGAACCCGACCGCGGTGCGCGTGCCGGTGTTCTACGGCCACTCCGAAGCGGTCGCGATCGAGACCACGCGCAAGGTCAGCGCCGAGCAGGCGCGCGCGCTGCTGGCCGCGGCGCCGGGTGTGGAAGTGGTCGACGAGCGCAAGGCCGGCGGCTATCCGACCCCGGTCACCCACGCCTCCGGCACCGACGCGGTCTACGTCGGCCGCATCCGCGAGGACATCTCGCATCCGCGCGGGCTGAACCTGTGGATCGTCTCCGACAACATCCGCAAGGGCGCCGCGCTCAACGCGGTGCAACTGGCCGAGCTGGTGGCGCAGCAAGGCTGAGCCAGTCGGGACTCGGGACTTGGGACTGGGGACTGGGGACCCGGAGGCCGACGCGGGCTTGGAGATCGCCATTGGCGACAGGCCGTGTGCAACGGCAAGAGGCATGCTCTTGCCGTTCGCTATTGCTGTTCCGGGTCTCGAGTCCCCGTTCCCGAGTCCCGGCTTCACTGACGACAGACCGTGTGCAACGGCAAGAGGGAGCATGCTCTTGCCGTTCGCTATTGCTGTTCCGGGTCCCGAGTCCCCGTTCCCGAGTCCCGGCTTCACTGACGACAGGCCGTGTACAACGGCAAGAGGGAGCATGCTCTTGCCGTTCGCTTTTGCTGTTCCGAGTCCCGAGTCCCGAGTCCCGAGTCCCCAGTCCCCAGTCCCCAGTCCCCAGTCCCGAGTCCCGAGTCCCGGCTTCACTGACGACAGGCCGTGTACAACGGCAAGAGGGAGCATGCTCTTGCCGTTCGCTTTTGCTGTTCCGGGTCCCGAGTCCCCAGTCCCGAGTCCCGGCTTCATATATATTGCACGCCATGACACCAAGGGCAGAGGCGTAATGCGCCTACAACCACCTAGTTCCCATCGTCTGCGTCGCCATGCTGCGTCTGCATCCGGCCCGAGCCGCGCTTGGCGTGCGGCATGCGCGCTGCTGTTGCTGGCCTGCAGCCAGGCCGCGCTGGCGCTGGGGCTGGGCGACATCCGCGTGCTTTCCAAACCTGGTCAGCCGTTCCTGGCCGAGATCCCGGTGATCTCCAACGAACCCGGCGAGCTGGAAAACGCACGTGTGGCGCTTGCTTCGCCGGCGACCTTCGCCCGGGTCGGACTGCAGCGCCCGGACGGCCTGGTCGGCAGCCTGCAGTTCCGCTTCGCGCAGGCCCGCCAGGGCCGCGCGGTGATCCGCGTCAGCAGCAGCATGCCGGTCGAGGTGCCGTCGCTGAGCTTCCTGATCGAGGTCGATTGGGGCCAGGGTCGGTTGATCCGCGAGTATTCGGCGTTGCTGGATGCGCCCAACACCGCCGCGGCGATCGACGCGCCGGCGATCGATGCACCGTCCGCCGCGGTACCGTCCAACCGCATCGCGGGTCGCGAGCCGTCGGCGCCGGCCGCCAGCACGCCGACGCCTGCAGCGCCGACCGCACCCGCTGCGCCGGTGCGCAGCGCGCCAGCGCCGGTCGCGGCGCTCGGCGATGCGCTGGCGCCGGTGCAGCGCGGGCAGACCCTGTCGCAGATCGCCGGGCAACTGGCGCGCAGCGGCGGCCACTCGCTGGACCAGACCATGGTCGCGCTGTTGCGCGCCAATCCGGATGCGTTCATCCGCGGCAACGTCAACCTGCTCAAGCAGGGCGCCGTGTTGCGCACGCCGCGGCAGGAAGAGCTGGCCAGCATCGATGCCGCTGCGGCCACCGCCATCGTTCGCGAACAGGCCGCGCAATGGCGACAGGCGCGAGCGCCGGTGCCGCAGCCGGCGCAGGCGCAGCAGGCAGAAGCCAGCGCCAAGCCGGCCGCCAAGCCGGCCGCGGCCGCGGCGGCAACGTCTGGCGCACGCCTGGAAATCGCGCCGGCGGTGCCGGCGCAACGCGACAACGCGGGAACCAAGTCCGGCACCGGTGCCGGCGACGAGGGAGACATGGTGGCGACTCAACAATTGCAGCAGGCGCGCGAAGATCTCGCGGCACGCGATGCCGAGGTCCAGGATCTGCGCTCGCGGGTCGAGCAGCTGGAAAAGCTCAAGGCCCAGCAGCAGCAACTGATCGCGTTGAAGGACAGCGACCTGGCCGCGGCGCAGAAGCGCCTGGCGCAGGCCGGGCAGACCCAGGCGCAGGCGCAGCCCGCGCCGACGGCGGGCTCCGGCGGCTGGCCGTTGTGGCTGTGGGGCGGGCTGGCGCTGCTGCTGCTGGGCCTGGGCGCGCTGCTGCTGGCACGCCGCCGCAAGCCCTCGCCGTTGCCGCCGCTGCCGCGGCACGACTACGACACGGCGGCATTGGCCGCGGCGGTGCCGGTGGTCGCGCATCGCGACGTCGATGCGCCGGACCTGCCGCCGCTGGACGAGCACGAGCATGAGCGCGAAGTGGCCGAAGACGCGGCCGCCGAAGAGCGGGCATCCCAGGACCACGCATTCGAGCGCGAACTGGCCGCGCAGGCGCAGCGTCACGACGACCAGCCGCGCCGTGCCGGCCGCGGAGCATCTGCACTTCGCGCTGCGGCCCGACGCCGAGGTCGCGCCCACGCCGCCGCCGGTCGACGCCGACGAACCATGGCGGCAGCCGCCGCCCGTACTGGCGCCGACGCCAGTCGCGCCGGTGCTCGCGCACCGCCAGGAGCCGACCTGGCATCAAGGCGATCTGCCGGCCGCCGCCGAACCTGCCCCCGAACCGGCGCCCACGCAGCTGCCGATCGGCCGCGAGCGCCTGGAGCTGGCCGTGGCCTACATGGACCTGGGCGACAACGAAACCGCGCGCACCCTGCTGGTCGAAGTGGCGGCCGCCGGCGATCCGGCGGCGCGTGCCGAAGCCCAGCAGTTGCTGGCCCGCTTGAACTGATGCGCGCAGGCGGCGTGCGGCGCAGGCGCCGCCGCCGTGCTGCCGCGACCGGGAATGCGACGATGCGCGACTACCTTTGCAAGCTTGCGATGATGCCGTCGACACGCCGCCAGCCGCTGTCCCGGCCGGCGCCTCAGGCCAGCGTTGCGGCCCCACGCGCATGCGTGCTGGTCGCTCCATCGCCACGGCTGCCTGTGCGCTCGGCCAGCGCCGCTCGGCCGCGCATCGCGCCAGGCTCCCGCGTATGCCGCAGTGCAGTGCCATGGCCGCTGCGGCCCGCGTTGCGCGTCGTGAGGGAGTAGGGTGCGATGCGCTACGCATTGGGCGTGGAATACGACGGCAGTGAGTTCCAGGGCTGGCAACAGCTCGGCGAATCCGGTGGGCCGAGCGTGCAGGCGACGCTGCAGGCGGCACTGTCGTCGGTGGCCGACAGGCCGGTGAGCGTGATCTGCGCCGGGCGCACCGACGCCGGTGTGCATGGCGAATGCCAGGTGGTGCATTTCGATTGCGATGCGCCGCGCGCGCCGCGCGGCTGGATGCTCGGCGCCACCGCGCGCTTGCCGGCGTCGGTGTGCGTGCGCTGGTGCGTGCCGGCCGCAGACGATTTCCATGCGCGCTTCTCGGCGCGCGCGCGGCGCTACCGCTATCGCCTGCTCAACCGCCAGGTACGCCCCGCGTTGTACCGGCAGACGCTGAGCTGGGAGCGGCGGCCGCTGCAGGCCGAGGCGATGCACGAAGCGGCGCAGGCGCTGCTGGGCGAGCAGGATTTCGGCGCATTCCGCAGCATCCAGTGCCAGGCGCTGCATGCGCGGCGCGAGCTGCAGGCGATCGCGGTGACCCGGCTCGGCGAGGTCGTCGAGGTCCAGGTCCAGGCCAATGCATTCCTTCATCACATGGTGCGCAATATCGTAGGCTCCTTAGTCATGGTGGGAGCAGGCGACAAGCCGGTTTCCTGGATCGGCGAACTGCTTGCCGGGCGCGACCGCAGCGTCGCCGGCCCGACTGCGCCGCCGCAGGGATTGGTCTTCGTCGGTCCGCTCTACCCCGATATCTGGAAGCTACCGGCCGAGGTCACCCTATGAATCGCACCCTGTATCGCACCCGCATCAAGTTCTGCGGCATGACCCGCGCCGGCGACATCCGCCTGGCGGGCGAACTTGGGGTGGATTCGGTGGGATTCGTGTTCGCCCACGGCAGCCCGCGGCGGGTGGCGCCGGCCGAGGCCCGCGCGATGCGCCAGGCTGCCTCGCCGATGGTGGACGTGGTCGCGCTGTTCCGCGACAACCCCAAGGACGAAGTGCGCGAAGTGCTGCGCACGGTGCGCCCGACCCTGCTGCAGTTCCATGGCGACGAGGACGACGGCTTCTGCCGCGGCTTCAACCTGCCGTACCTGAAGGCGGTGCCGATGGGCGGCGGTGACATCAACGCGCGCACCCTGCAGCTGCAGTACCCCAACGCGGCCGGCTTCCTGTTCGACAGCCACGCCCCGGGCGGCAGCGGCGGCTCCGGCAAGACCTTCGACTGGACGCGGCTGCCCACCGGCCTGCACCGGCCGTTCCTGCTTGCCGGCGGCATCACCTCCGACAACGTGTTCGACGCGATCGTGGCGACGTTGCCCTGGGGCGTGGACGTGTCCAGCGGCATCGAGAGCCAGCCGGGCATCAAGGACGGACACAAGATGCGCAAGTTCGTCGAGGAAGTGCGCCGCGCCGACTGCCATGAGTTGAACAGCAACTGCTGAGCGCCTTCGCAGTCGATGTCGGCGCCGACAAGCGGGGCATGAGATAGCGTATTTTTTCGGCACTTCACACCGCGTGGCAGGGACGTGCGTTGCGGCAGGCGCGCTCGACAACATCCGTCGTGACCGAAGTCGCTGCCGCAGGTGGCAGTGTCCTGTAGATAAAAGAGCCTGGCTGTTTGTCTGCCCCGTCGTGGAAGCGTCAGCTCGCGATCCAGCGGTCGCTGAGCGAGCAGCAGAACGCGGCGGCACTGTCCAACGCCATCGACGACGCCACCAACGGCATCACGCGTCGCAACGCCGAACTGATGCGGCAGACCTCGGAAAACACAGCGCGCGCCAACCAGCGTGCAGTGATCGACATGGACACGCTGCGCCACGTGCATGAGCAGTTGATCGCTACGGCGGAAGAGGTGCGCGAGATCCATCGCGACGGCATGCAGCAGCGGCGCGCGGCCGAGGTCGAGCTGGCGCGCTTGCGCGACGAACTGCAGCAGCGCCTGGCGGCGCCGACCCCGGCCGGCTGAGGCGTCGCGCCGGTGGCGCGCAGCGGCCGATGGCTTTCAGCAGCCGGCGAGCCCCTGTAGGAGCGGCTTCAGCCGCGACCCCGAAGCCGGAAGGCCTCCGCCTTCGGCAGCAGTCGCGGCGATGAGCGAACGCAATTTCTACCGCCGTTTCAAGGCGGCGATCGGTACCAACCCGGCGCATTGGCTGCAGCAGGAGCGGGTGCGCGCGGCGAAAGCCTTGCTCGAGGACGGGCGGCTGGACCTGGAGCGGGTGGCCGCGGCTTGCGGCTTCGAGACGCTGGAGGCGTTCCGGGCCGCGTTCCGGCGCCATGTGGGCGTGGCGCCATCGGTGTACCGCAGCGGCTTCGGGCCGTTCGCCTAAGGCGCAAACGCGTGCGTGCGCTGCGCGCCCGGCGCGAACGCACATGGCGAGGACACCGCCATCGGCTACGCTGCGCGTCTTGCAACAGGATGGTGCGCAATGTTCCGCTGGTTCGAGTCGCTGATTCCCGTGTTCCCCGCCATCGATCCGCGCACGCCGCCGCGCGGGGTGTGGCGCTTCTATGCGTTCTACCTGCGCCCGGTGTGGCCGGTGTTCGCCGCCACGCTGGTGGCCGGATTGCTGCTGGCGCTGGTCGAGGTGGCGATGTTCGATTTCCTCGCCCGCATCGTCGATCTGGTCGCCGAGGCGCCGGGGCCGGATTTCTTCGCGCGCCATCGCGACGAACTGCTGTGGATGGCGGCCATCACCCTGATCGCGCGGCCGCTGCTGACCGGGCTGCACAACCTGCTGGTCAACCAGGCGATCATGCCCGGGCTGAGCAACCGCACACGCTGGCTGATGCACAGCTACGTGGTGCGGCAGAGCCTGAATTTCTTCCAGAACGATTTCGCCGGACGCATCGCCAACCGGGTCATGCAGACCGGCACCTCGCTGCGCGAGTCGGCGGTGCAGATGGTCGATGCGCTGTGGTACATCCTGGTCTATACCGGCACCGCGCTGTACCTGTTCGCGCAGGCCGACGCGCGGCTGATGCTGCCGTTGATCGGCTGGCTGGTCGCCTACGTGGCACTGATGGCGTACTTCGTGCCGCGCTTGCAGCAGCGTGCGTGGATCGCCTCGGAGGCGCGCTCCAAGGCGATGGGCCGGATCGTCGACGGCTATACCAACATCGCCACGCTGAAGCTGTTCGCGCATGCGCGGCGAGAGGAGGCCTACGTGCGCGAGTCGATCCAGGAGCTGGCGGTCAAGCACTGCGGGCAGACCCGGATGACTACCGCCATGGATTCCTCGATCGCCGCGTTGAACGGCTTCCTGATCGTCGGCACCTGCGCATTGGCGATGTGGCTGTGGAGCCAGGGGCGGATCAGCGTCGGCGCGATCACCCTGGCCACCGGGCTGGTGATCCGCATCCACAACATGTCCGGCTGGATCATGTGGGTGGTGAACGGCATCTTCGAGGACATCGGCACGGTGCAGGACGGCATGGAGAGCGTGGCCCAGCCGATCCAGGTGCAGGACCGTGCCAATGCGCAGGCGCTGCAGGTCAGCCGCGGCGAGGTGCGTTTCGAGCACATCCATTTCCATTACGGCAAGCGCGGCGGGGTCATCGCCGGGCTCGACCTGCAGGTGCGCCCGGGCGAGAAGATCGGCCTGGTCGGGCCGTCGGGCGCCGGCAAATCGACCCTGGTCAATGTGCTGCTGCGGCTGTACGACCTGGAGAGCGGGCGCATCCTGATCGACGGCCAGGACATCGCCACGGTGACCCAGGAAAGCCTGCGCGGGCAGATCGGCCTGGTCACCCAGGACACCTCGCTGCTGCACCGCTCGATCCGCGACAACCTGCTGTACGGCCGCCCCGATGCCAGCGAGGCGCAATTGCTGGCGGCGGTGCGCAAGGCGCGCGCCGACGGCTTCATCGACGCGCTGCGCGATGGCGAAGGCCGCAGCGGCTACGACGCGCATGTCGGCGAACGCGGGGTCAAGCTGTCTGGCGGCCAGCGCCAGCGCATCGCCATCGCCCGTGTGCTGCTGAAGGACGCGCCGATCCTGGTGCTGGACGAAGCCACCTCGGCGCTGGATTCGGAAGTGGAAGCGGCGATCCAGGACAGCCTGGACGAATTGATGGCGGGCAAGACGGTGATCGCGATCGCGCACCGGCTCTCGACCATCGCGCGCATGGACCGCTTGGTGGTGATGGACCAGGGCGCGGTCGTCGAAAGCGGCACCCATGCCGAACTGATCGCGCACGGCGGCCTGTACGCGCGGCTGTGGGCGCGGCAGACCGGCGGATTCGTAGGAGCGCGCTAGCGCATTCGCGCTATCGCCCCACAGTTTGCTGCGCAAACCGTGGGCCCCGGCTCACCATCTTCCACATCCCCCGCGCCTGTCGGCGCGCTCCCCTTGAGCGGCGCCATCGCATGCGCGCTGTCGCCCCCACAGTTTGCTGCGCAAACCGTGGGCCCCGGCTCACCATCTTCCACATCCCCCGCGCCTGTCGGCGCGCCCCCCTTGACTCAAGGGGGGCTGTTCTCCAGTTGGATCGTGCGAGACGTTCGGGTGAGGGCTTTTACCGAGTCCCGAGTCCCGGCCACCCCTCACTGAATCGGCTCATCCAGCATCAACTCCCGCACGAAGCGCACCGGCGGCGCCCCATAGGACAGCACCTGGTCGTGGTAGGCCTTCAGGTCGAAGCTGTCGCCGAGCTTGGCCTGCATCGCCTTGCGCAGGTCCAGGTGTTCCTGCACGCCGACGAAGTAGGTCGGCAGCTGCGCCGAGCTCAGCTGCACGCGCACCCACTTGCCTTCGGCTTCGCTCTGCTGCTGGAAGGTGTCGTGCACCATCAGCCGCAGTGCCTGTTCCTTGCTCCAGTGGTCCACGTGCACGCCCTGGTCCAGCAGCGCGTTGGCCAGGGTGCGCAGGTAGAACTTCAGTTGCACCAGATGGAATAGCGGATCGTTGTCCAGGTAGCCCTGTTCCTGCATCATCCGTTCGGTGTACACCGCCCAGCCTTCGGCGAACGTACCCGAACGCAGCACGCCGCGCAGGGTCGAGGGGAACTTGGCCGAGTGCCAGCCTTCCACGTAATGGCCGGGCACGCCTTCGTGGATGCTCAGCAGGTGGATCATGCGGCCGTTGTATTCGCGCAGGAACGATTCGGCCTGCTGCGCGCTCCAGTCGTCGGGAATCGGCGATACCGCGTAGAAGGTCTTCAAATTCTTGTCCAGCGGGCCGGGCGAGTCGCAGTACGCCACCGCCACGCCGCGCTGGAACTCGGGCATCAGGATGATGTCCACCGGCGCGTCGGGCAGGGTCAGCAGGTCCTTGGCGCGGACGAATTCGGTGGAGGCCGCCAGCGACGCCTTGGCCTCCTCGACCACCTTGTCGCGCGCCGGATGCTGCGCATACGCCAGCTCCAGCGCCGCCTCGATCGCGGCCTGCTGCTGCGCGTCGTTCGGCGCATCGACCAGCGCCGGTGCGTTCGGGCGGTCCTTGAGCACGGTGCGGGCGATGCCGTACATCTGCTCGCGCACGCGCTTGAGCTCGGCCTCGGCGCGCTGCTTGATCTCGGCGCGCGACAGCGAGGAGTTGAGCGCGAATGTCAGTTTCTGGTCGTATTTCTCAGCACCGATGCGGAAATCGCCCTTGGCGTTGGGCACCAGGGTCTTGTCCAGCCAGGTCTGCTGTTCGGCCACCGCTTTCTTCAGCCCGTCGATCGCCGCCTGCAGGCGCTGCGCGTCGGCGTCCGGCAGTTCCTTGACGTGCGGGGCGATGAAGGTATCGACGATGCTGAGGATGCCCTGGTTCTGCTTGGCCACGGTCTTGGCGTGGATCTCCGGCACCCGTGCCGGATCCAGGTTCGCGCGCGCCTGCGCGAACAGCGCCGGGATCTTTTCCATGCGCGCGGTGGCGGACTTCAGCCGCTCCGGCAGCGGCGCGAATTCGCGCGCCATCAGCCCGTAGATCGCGCCGCCGGCCAGGCCGGTGTACACCTGCGGATCCCACGCCCAACTCTGCGAGACCTCGCTGCTCCAGATGTCCGACTGCAGTTGGTTGCGCAGGATCGCCGCATCCACCTGGTTCTCGCGCGAGAGTTTGCTCACCTGGAGCTTGTCCAGGTCGGCCAACACCTGCTTGCTCGCGTCCAGGCTCTTCTGCCGGCCGGCGGCGCTGAGGTCGTCCAGCTCGCTGTCGTAGCGGTGATCGCCGGTCTGGGTGGCGCCGACCGGGGACAGCTGCATCCAGGTGTCCACGGCACGCTTGGACAACGCGGCGAAGGCGGCATCGGCGGCCGGGTCGGCAGCATCGGCGGCCGCGCCGGGCGTGGCGGCGGGCGCCACGGTCGGCGCATCGGCGGGCTTCTGGCAGCCGGCGAGGGCGGCGAGCAGGGCAGCAGCGAGCAGGTGCTTGCGCATCGGGTTTCCTGTGGTGGTCGATTCCCAAGCATAGGCGGCCGCCGCGGTGCGCGCACCTGCTGTTGGATTACCCTGGTGCTTCTTCCGCCTGTCGGCGAAGCTGGCCGAACTCGGCACGCAATTGCTGGCCGCCAGCCAGGACGCGGCGCAGCAGCGTCGGCGCATCGAGACGCCGCCGGTTGACCCTGCAGTCCGCCGCGCCCGATGGCGAACGCAGCCGCGGCGAGATCGGTGGGGCGTTCGCCGAGACCGGATCGATCTTCGCCGCCGCCTTGGCGATCCGTGCGCTCGCGGCGCTGGCGCCGTGCGTGGTGCTCTGGTGGCTGGTCGCCTGGCTGCGACGGCGAGGCAGACGCGTTTAGGAAGCTGGCGCTTTCCAGGGTGTCACTGTAGGAGCGGCTTCAGCCGCGACCGCTCCACCGGAAAATCTCGGTCGCGGCTGAAGCCGCTCCTACAGGGCTTCGGTGCCGAGGGAGGAAGGCGCTAGCCTTCGTCCTGCTCGAACTCCACGATCACTTCCAGGTCGAACGCCAGCGCTTCCACCGCCTCGCGCACCTTCAGCGCGGTGGCGGCGTTGCCGGCTTCGATCTCCACTTCGTGGGTGCCCGGACCCTGGTCGTCGGGCAGTCCGGCAGAGCTGGAATCGTCGTCGTCCATCTGGTTCATCAGATCGTCGATTTCCTCGACATGCTCGATGCCTTCCAGGCTGCCGAGCAGGTTGATGATGGCGCGTGCGTCGTCTTCGCTGCCGGTGATGCGGATACGGAGCAGGGGCATGTGCCTTCCTCTGGGGAATGAAAGGCAAGGCTAGGCAGACGCCGGCTAAGGCGAAGTGATGACGGCTCGGCGCGCGTGCGGCGCTGCGCTGCCCAGTGGGCGGCGTCGAAGACCGGCGCCAAGCCGCAACTGCGCGCGCCGGTCGGGCGTGGCCTGCGCCTGGTTCAGCACGGGGAAACGGTTGGCGAACACCTGCTCGCGTTGCGGCGACAGCGGCGCCTCGGAACAGTCCCGATTTTCGGGCGATGCCTTTCTGTAGGAGCGGCTTCAGCCGCGACAACGTCCAAAGCCGGAAGGCCCGCCGCTGCGGTCGTCGCGGCTGAAGCCGCTCCTACAAAAGCGTGCAACCACGCAAAACCTAGCTCGCCCGCGGCGGCAACCCCAGCAATTCAGCAGGCAGCGCCGGCATTGGCGTGCGTTCGTCCAGGGCCTCGCGCTTGAGCCAGTCGATGAACTGGCTGGCCGCCGGGCTGGGCAGGCGGTGGCCGGGATGCACGATGTAGTAGGAATAGCGCGCCTTCAGCGCCGGGCCGGGCAGGCGCACCAGCTCGTAGCGCTGCAGGTAGGGCTGCGCAATGTGCTTGCGCGCCAGCACCGCGCCCACCCCATACACCGCCGCGCGCATCGCATCGGTGCTGTCGTTGAAGGTGTGCATCGGCGGCAGTTCCACGCCGCGCACCGCGGCGGCGCGGAACCAGTCGCGCCAGCCTTGCGGCGACATGTCGGTGAGCAGCGGCAGCTGCGCGATCTGCTCGGGGTGGTGCAACGTGGCCAGCTGCGGCAGTGCCGGCGAGGCCACCGGGAACAACGCGTCGTCCATCAGGTGGTGCGAGGTCAGTCCGGGCCATGCGCCCTGGCCGTAGCGGATGCCCAGGTCCGGCCCGCCGTCCTCGAAGCGCGAGAACGCCGCGTCGGTCTGGATGTCCAGGCGCACGTGCGGATGCGCCTGGCAGAAGCGCGGCAGCCGCGGCAGCAGCCAGCAGTAGGACAGCGAGCGCAAGGTGGTGATGCGCAGCGGCGCGGTGTCGGCCTGCGGATGCAGGTTGCCGGCCACCGCGGCGATGTCGGCCAGCGCCGCGCTGGCCGCATCGGCCAGTTGCCGGCCCTCGGCGGTCAGCTTGATCCCGCGCGCATGGCGCTGGAACAGGGCCGCGCCGAGCAGCGCTTCCAGCTTGCGCACGTGGTGGCTGACCGCGCTGGCGGTGAGGTGCAGTTCCTCTGCCGCATGGGCGAAGTTCTGGTGGCGCGCGGCGACGGCGAACACGCCGAGCGCGGGCAGCAGGGCAGGACGCAATTGCATCGGCAGACACGCGGCAGATTTGTGGCTTGCGACGATACTACGCGCTTGTGCGCGTTGCGGCGGCGCGCGATCCTGGCAGCCATGCGCAAGATGCGGGGCCGGTGCGGCCCAGGTCGGCGCGGGGAGCCGCTTCTGCCGCTGGTCGCGAACTTTGCTTGTCGCCTGTCGCCTGTTCCAGGCGGCAGGCGGCAGCTGCGTCCGCGGCGGCAGCACGCTCGATGGCAGCGGACTCGAGATGAACTCAGGAGACAACACGGTGAATGCAGCCAATCCCGCGTCCGGCGATCCAGTCGACGCCCTTCCGGCACCCGCGGTGCGCGACTGGCGCACGCCGCTGGAACTGCTGTTCCTGGGCATCGTCTGGGGCTGCTCGTTCCTGTTCATGCGCGTGGCGGCGCCGCCGTTCGGCGCCTATGCGCTGGTGGAGCTGCGCCTGGCGCTGGGGGCGACGGTGCTGCTGCCGTTCCTGTGGATGGCGCGCGCACGCTTTCCGCTGCGCCGCTGGCCGGCGCTGGCGGCGATCGGGCTGCTCAACTCCGCGCTGCCGTTCCTGCTGTTCGCATGGGGCGCGCAACATGCGCCGGCGGCGATCGGCGCGATCTGCAACGCGATGACGGTGCTGTTCACCGCGCTGATCACATTCCTGTTCTTTGGCGAGAAGATCGGCGCGCGCCGCGCGGTGGCGCTGCTGATCGGCTTCGTCGGCATCGTGGTGCTGGCCACCGGCAAGTCGGCCGGGCTGAGCGTGGGGCCGGCGGCGTTCGCCGGTGCCACCGCCTCGCTGCTGTACGGGATCGGCTACAGCCTAGTGAAGCGCTATATGAGCGACCTGCCGCCGGCCGCGTCGGCTGCCTGCACGCTGGGCTGCAGCGCACTGCTGCTGGCGCCGCTGGCGTGGACGCATTGGCCGGCCGCACCGGTGCCGGCGCTGGCCTGGGCCTGCGCCGGCGCGCTGGGCGTGGTCTGCACCGGGCTGGCCTTGCTGATGTACTACCGGTTGATCCAGCGCATCGGCCCGGCGCGCGCGTCCACGGTGACCTACCTGGTGCCGGTGTTCGGCGCGCTGCTGTCGTGGTCGATCCTCGGCGAGCCGCTGACCTGGAGCATGCTGCTGGCCGGCGTGTTGATCCTGGGCAGCATCGCCTTCAGCCAGCGTGCGCGTTGAAGGACCTGCCGATGACCGCTTCCTTGCTCGCATCGCAATTCGCCTACAAGGCCTGGGCCAACGCCGAGCTGCTGCAGGCGTTGGCGCAGATCGACGCGGCCGCGCATCCGGCGCAACGGCAGCGCGCGATCCGGCTGTTGAACCACACCTACGTGGTGGACCGGATCTTCGCCGCGCATCTGGACGGCGGCACGCATGCGTTCACGGACAGCAACACGCCTGAGACGCCGGCGCTGGACGTACTGCACGCGGCCGTTGCCGAATCCGACCGTTGGTACGCCGGCTACATCGCGCGGCTCGAAGCGAGCGCATTGCAGCAGTCGCTCGCATTCCGCTTCACCGATGGCGATGCCGGCCGCATGACCCGCGAGGAAATGCTGTTCCACGTGCTGGCGCATGGCGCCTATCACCGCGGCAACATCGCCATGCTGCTCAGCGAGTGCGGGGTGGAACAGCCGCGCGAGCTGTTCACCCGCTTCCTGCACGCGCGCGACCCCGAGCGCCGCGGCGCGGCGCCGGGCTGAGCGCCGGCGGTGCAGTGCGCCGCCGGCTGGCGCGCGCGCTGGCGCATTACTGCGGCGGCGTGCGCACCGGCAGCGGCACGTTGCACAGGTCGATGTGCCCGGCCGGGCGCTTGTAGAAATCGTCGCGGCGATTGCGCCGCGCTTCGGCCACGTCGCGGAAGGTCTGGGTGTCGGTGCGCAGCAGCTGCAGCGGGGTGCGTTCGGCCTCGGGCAGGTCGCTGGCGAGCTTGATCGCGCGGATCGGCGTGCGCTGTTCGGGCTTGGCGTAGAAGCCCATCGGGTCCGGTCCGCGCGGGATCACGCTGAGCAGTTCCATGCCCTTGACCACGCGCCCGACCACGGTGATATTGCGGTCCAGCTGCCGCGGCGATTGCCCGGTGACCACGTACAGCTCGGCGCCGATGCTGCTGTCCTCGTCGTTGTTGCGGCCGGCGCCGAGGGTGCCGTAGCAGTGCGCCAGCCACGCGGTGCCGTCCTTGGGGTCGCGTGCAGCTGGAAAGCCGTCGACGAAGCCCACTTGCGGCGCCCAGCCGTCGCGGTCCGGCAGCGCCTGGAACGCCAGGCCCTTGGCGTTGCGCTGGAACTCGGCGGGCAGGTGGCGCTTGGCCGAACCCAGCGGCTTGGCCTTGTCCGCCTCCTCGCCGTCGGGATCGCCGAACTGCACCACGAAGTTGTCCTGCGAACGGTAGATGCTCAGGCCGTCCCAGAAGTGCTCGTGGGCCAGGGTGCGGATATTGCCGACATGCTGCGGCGCGAACGCCGGCGCCAGTTCGATGACGACGCGACCGGCGTCCAGGTCCAGATACAGGGTGTTGGCCGGATCCAGCGTGCGCCAGTCGCCGGGCTTGGACGCGTCCAGGATCTGCTGCGGACTGCGGTATGGCGCGGCCGGCGCCGCCGCCAGTGCGCAGGCGGCGGACGACAGCAACGCGAGGGCGAGCAGGCTGGGGCGCAAGGGCATGGCGGTAGCCTGGAGGACGGTAGCCGATTCTTACCCAGCCACCGCCGTTGCGCCAATGCCGCCGTTGCGTAGCCTGCGTGCCGCCGGACTCAGCGCGCCGGTGCGCGCTGCGCGGCGTCAGGCGTCTCCTGCGCGGCGGCCACCGCGGACTGTTGAGCCGTCGCATTCAAGGCATTGAGCTGGCGCACGCTGTCCTGCAGCGGCGTGGCCGTGGCGACCTGCGCGTCCACGTAGGCGGTGCGTTTGTCCGCCGACATCGGGTCGCCCTGTACCGCGAACACGCGCCCGGCGTCGTTGCGCAGCACATGATCGATCCGGGTCAGGCCTTCGCGCCTGGCGGCCAGCAGCAGGTGCGTGGCCAGTTGCGGATCGGCCGGGGTCAAGCGGGCGTCGATCATGCGTTGCATCGCATGGTCCGGATGCGCGGGGTCGCGCGGATCGGACGGCGCGTTCGCCGGGGTTGTCGGCGTTGCGGCCGCTGGCTTCGCCGCGGGGCTGTCGATGCCGGCGTCGATCCGGGTCAGCGCACCGCCGAGCGCGCCGTCGGCATCGGCGGCGACGTGGAACAGGCGTTCGCTCAGGCCGTGCGGGGAATTGCCGAGAGTGCGCGCCAGATCGAGCGCGAACGCCTCGTTGCTCATGCGGGCGTAGGCGCCGGCCTGCTCGCGATCGAACGGACGCGCCTGCGCGGCCTGTGCGTACTGCTGGCGCAGCGCGCCCATCTGCGCCTCCGAGAAGTTCAGGGTCAGGTCCTGGCCGGCGGCGATGGCGTCGTCCGCGGTGTCCTTCCTGGCCAGCGCGGCATTGAGCAGCTGCGCCTGATTGGCGTCGACCTTGCCGAAGCCGAGCTGGTAGCGGCGCGCCGCGACGTGTTCGCTGCCGGCGGCGTCGAACTGGCGGGTCAGGGTGAGCGGCACGTTGTCGGCGTACTGCAGCTTGCTGGCGACGGTGCTGCTGCCATCGGCCCGGGTGGCACGCACGTTCTCGCCGCTGTTGCGCTGCCCGGCCAGGTCCAGGCTCAGCGGCCCCAGGCCGAGTCTGGCGCGGGTCTGCGAACTCATGCTCAGGGTGTCGATCCGCTGCACGTCGCTGACCCCGGGCGCCTGCGCCGGCAACTGGCCGCTGCCGAGGAAATCGCGGTAGGCGGCCTGCGCCTGCGGATCGCGCAGGTCGAAGGTCGCGGTGTGCATGCTGGCCTGACCCAGCGCGTCCTGGCGGCCGAGCATGGCCTGCGCCACGGGCGTCTTCAGTCCAAGCATTTCGATGTGTTCGATCGCCGCGGTCGGTCCTGTCGCCACGCGCACGTGGTAGGCGTCCAGGCGCTGCGCGGCGTAGCTCACGCCCGCCGCGTCGGTGTGTTCGCTGCTGCTGGCGAAATGGCGGAACGAGGTCTCCAGCGAGGTGCGCACGAAGCCCTGGCCGTCGAGCCTGACGCTGCCTTCGACCGGGATGGTGAGCGGATCGAACGGATCGACCGCACGCGCGGCCTCGGCGCTGGCGTCGCCGGGCAGGGTGACGGTGTAGCGCGCGCGCTCGCCGAACTGGGTGCTACGGCTGAGGCTGGCGGCGTTGCGGCCGCTGCTGGCGGCGTCGACCTGCTGGCCTTGGCGGAATTCCATCTCCAGGCCGAACTCGGTTTTGCCGTCGGCGCTGCGCCGGCTGGCGCCCACGCTCTGGGTGGAGACGAGCTGGTACGCGAGCGGCCCGCTGCGTCCCAGCGACTGGGACTGGGTGTGCTCCACGCTGGCGCTGCCGTCGGCCGGATTCCACGTCAACGGACCTGCACTGCCGTTGCTGGTGGCGCCGCCGAAGGTGGGATCGGTGGCCTGGGCGGGGGGCGTCGTCGAATTCATGCATTCCTCCTGGAAAGCGCCTGGCGGCGCGAGCGGCGCGGAGGATAGCCAGGCCGATGTTGCCGATGCGTCAGGCTTTCGTTCGCGGCATGACTACCAGCACATTCGCTATAGAGAACTCGACACTAGTATCCATTCCTACCTAGGTGGAGGTGGTCATGGTCGAGCCGGATGCGCAGCTGAAGAAGTTCCAGAAGGAGTTGAGCGCGGGCACCGTGTCGCTCGCGCTGCTGGCCGTGCTGGCCGAGGCCAAGGAACCCATGTACGGCTACCTGATCGCCAAGCGCCTGGAGAAAGTGGGCGAGGGCGTGCTCAGCGGCAAGCAGAGCGCGCTGTATCCGGTGCTGCGCAACTTGGAAGCGGCCGGGCTGCTGTCCAGCCATGTCGAGCCGTCGGTGGCCGGGCCGCCGCGGCGCTACTACCGCATCACCGAACCCGGCCACGCCACCTTGCAGCAGTGGGCCGCGGCGTGGCGCGCCACCCGCGATTCCGTCGATTCCGTCCTGAAGGGGATTTCAGAATGAGCAGCGAACAACTCCAGGCGCGGCCGTTGCCGGCCACCATTCCCGACTATCTGGCGCAACTGCGCGCGGCGCTGGCCGGCGCCGATCCGGCGCTGGTCCAGGACGCGTTGTACGACGCGGAGGAATACCTGCGCGCCGAGCTGGCCGAGCAGGCCGGCAAGAGCGAGGCCGAGGTCATCGCCGAAGTCGCCGGCAGCTACGGCGCGCCGGAGGAGGTGGCGGCGATCTACCGCGACACCGAGGTCACGGTGAACCGCGCGCTGAAGCCGCCGGCGCCGCCCAAGCGCAAGTCGCTGCTGGGCCGCTTCTTCGGCGTGGCCGCCGATCCGCGTGCCTACGGCGCGTTCTTCTACATGCTGCTGTCGCTGGTCACCGGCATCTTCTACTTCACCTGGGTGGTCACCGGGGTCAGCGTGTCGCTGGGCATGCTGGTGCTGATCATCGGCGTGCCGTTGCTGGTGCTGTTCTTCGGTTCGGTGCGGCTGCTGTCGTTGGTGGAAGGGCGCATCGTCGAGGTCTTGCTGGGCGAGCGCATGCCGCGGCGGCCGCTGTACAGCGCGCGCGAACAGCCGTGGCTGCGGCGCATCGGGCAGATGTTCACCGACGCGCGGACCTGGACCACGATGCTGTATTTCGCGCTGATGCTGCCGTTGGGGGTCTTCTACTTCAGCGTGTTCATCACCCTGCTGAGTACGGGATTGGCGCTCGCGGCAGCACCGCTGGGATTTTTCCTCCCGCAGCAGTTCAACGTCCTGTTCGTCGACTGGAACGTCACCGAAAGCGCGCCGTGGTTGCTGCCGCTGTGGAGTGCGCTGGGCGTCGTGCTGCTGTTCGCCACGCTGCACCTGGCGCGTGGCATTGGCAAGCTGCACGGCATGCTGGCCAAGCAGCTGCTGGTGCACAGCGCGGCGCAATGAGCTTGACGCTGCGGCCGGCAGGCGCCGGCCGCGCGCGGTCCCCGCTCAGCCGGCCTTACGGCTGCCGCGACGCTTGAGTGGGGTGACGTTGCCGCTCGGCGCCTGCGCCGTGGTCGCGGCGTTGGCGGCGATGAACGCACGCACCTGCGGATAGACGATGTCGCGCCAGCGGCGGCCGCTGAAGATGCCGTAATGGCCGGCGCCTTCCACTTCCAGATGCTGGCGGCGGTGCGCGGCGATGCCGGTGCACAGGTCCTGCGCGGCGGCGGTCTGGCCCAGGCCGGAGATGTCGTCCAGTTCGCCTTCGATGCTGAGCAGCGCGGTGTCGCGGATCGCCGCCGGCTCCACGCGCTCGCCGCCGATCACCCATTCCCCGCGCGGCAGCAGGAATTCCTGGAACACCACCCGGATCGTGTCCAGGTAGTAGGTCGCCGGCATGTCCAGCACCGCGTTGTATTCGTCGTAGAAGCGGCGGTGCGCCTCGGCGTCCTGCAGGTCGCCCTTGACCAGGTTGGCGTAGAAATCCCAGTGCGACATGAAGTGCCGGCTGGGGTTCATCGCCAGGAACCCGGTGTGCTGCAGGAAGCCCGGATACACCGCGCGGCCATGCCCCGGATACGCCTGCGGCACGGTGTGGATGACGTTGTGCTCGAACCACGACAGCGGATTGCGCGTGGCCAGGTTGTTGACCTGGGTCGGGCTGCGGCGCGCATCGATCGGCCCGCCCATCATCACCAGCGAGCGCGGCGTGGCTTCGCCGCGCCCGGCCATCAGCGACACCGCGGCCAGCACCGGCACGGTCGGCTGGCACACGCTGATCACGTGCAGCGTGTCGGCGCCGATGTGGCGGATGAAGTCCTGCACGTAGTTGACGTAGTCGTCCAGGCCGAAATCGCCGTCGCGCTGCGGCACCATGCGCGCGTCGATCCAGTCGGTGACGTAGACCTTGTGGTCGCGCAGCAGGGTGCGCACGGTATCGCGCAGCAGCGTGGCGTGGTGCCCGGACAGCGGCGCCACCACCAATACGGCAGGCTGCTGCTTGAGCCCGGCCACGACCTTGGCGTCGTCGCTGAAACGCTTGAAGCGCAGCAGGCGGCAGAACGGCTTGCGCAGCACTTCCTGCTCGACGATCGGCAGCGGGTGGCCGTCGACCTCGACGTGGTCCAGCGCCCAGGCCGGCTTCTCGTAGTCCTTGCCGAGCCGGTGCAGCAGTTCGTTGCTGGCGGCCAGGCGCTCGGCGCCCGGGAGCGTGGCCCACAGGCTATTGGCGTCGGAGAAGATCTTGGCGTTGGCCGCTGCCTGGTGGACCCAGGGGGCGAGCAGGTTGCGGGTCAGTTCGTGCCACTGGTAGAGCATGCCGGTGTTTCCATCCTGAGCGTATGCTGCCGTGCAGCATATCCTATCCGGGGTGGTTGCACCTTAATGGGGCACCAGACCAATCGTTTCCAGCGCCGCTGCATCCCCTGCCAGCGCTGGCGATAGCCAGCAATGACTGCCGACCGGGCGCAGCCCGAGTGCACCAAACTGGCGCCGATACCAGCGCGCCGGACGCGGCTGGAAGCCGGCATGGTCGCCGTCGAAGGCGTCCTCCATGGCGAAGGTCTCCAGGAACGCGACCCCGCCGCACAGTTCGGCCAGGCCCGGCAGGCCCTGGCGCAGTTCGCGGCTGGGCAGGTAGTGCAGCACGTCCGCACACACCAGCAGGTCCACCGGCGCGCACGGCCGCAGCCAGGCGAAATCGCCGAACCGCGCCGGGCGCAGGTCGCGCTGGCGGCCGTAGCGCGCGATCGCGTAGTCGCTGCTGTCGAAGCCCAGGTAGCGCAGTTTCGGCCGCAGCTTCAGCAGCGGCGCGCGCCAGGCGCCTTCGCCGCAGCCGATGTCGAGCACGCTGCGGATCGGCCGTTCCAGGTAGTACTCGGCCTGGGCGACGGCGAGCGCGACCTTGCGCGCCAGGCGCGCGTTGCCGCCAATCGCGTCGCGGCGATACCAGCGCTGGAAATAGTCGGCGTCGTACTGTTTGTCCATGTGCGGTCGTGGTCCGTGCGGGGGCGATGCGAATCGGCGAAAATGGCGTGACATCCTACGCCAGCGACCCGGAGCCAGCGCATGCACCTCTATCTGTGGATCAAGTCCCTGCACCTGCTGTTCGTGGTCGCATGGATGGCGGCGGTGTTCTACCTGCCGCGGATCCTGGTCAACATCGCCGAGAGCGCGGGGCAGCCGGAGGTGCAGGCGCGGCTGGTGCTGATGGGGCGGCGCCTGTACCGCTTCGGCCACATGATGTTCGGCCTGGCCTTGCTGCTGGGGCTGACGCTGTGGCTGGGCTATAAGGTGTTGCCGGATTTCCCGACCATGGTCGCGCCCGGCCACAGCGGCTGGCTGCACGCCAAGCTGGGGTTGGTGGCGCTGATGCTCGGCTATTACATCTTCAGCGGACGCTGGCTCAAGGGCGTGGGCCAGGCGCGCGCGCTGCCGTCCGCGCGCGCGCTGCGCCTGTTCAACGAACTGCCCGTGCTGGCGCTGCTGGTGGTGATCTGGCTGGTGTTGGCGAAGCCGTTCTGAGTGCGCGGGACCCGGGACTCGGAATATGCTGCTGGCTGATCCGGTGATGGCGTGGCTGGGTAACTGCAGCGTTTTGTGCGACGGACGCTGTGGAGCTTGCGGGAATGCGCGTTGCGGCTGATGGCGCATGCGGCCGAAGCCGCTTGCACCGCCGTTGGGGCGCAATGCGCTAGGTGCTGGCGCTGTCGAGTCGCTTGCGTTCGCTGCTGGCCAGGTCGATCCACTGGCGTTGGTCGCGCTGGTAGTAGCGCGGGGCCAGGCTGGAGCGCTTCAGCACTTCGTTGAACACTTCGCCGGCGCGCTGCGATTGGCCCGCGCGCTGCAGCAGTTGCGCGTAGCGCACGCGCGCTTCTTCGCCGGGGTAGTCGTCGGCGAGCGCGGCGTATTCCTCCAGCGCCGCGTCGGTCTGGCCCAGCGCCTCGGTGGCGCGCGCGTAGAGCAGGTGGCCGTCGTGCGAGCGGAACTGCGGGTTGGCGGCGATCAGCCGGTCCAGCGTGGCTTTCACCGCGGCCGGCTGCTCCAGGCCGAACTGCGCCTTGGCCAGTCCCAGCAGCAGCCCCGGGTCGTCGCGGTGGATGCCGCGCAAGCCGCTCTCGAACACCTCGGCCGCCTGCGCGTATTCGCCGTTGCCCAGGTGCACCTCGGCCAGTTGCCGGCGGTTGTCCACGGTGTCGGCCAGTTCCAGGCGATTGCCGGCGGTGCGCTTGTCGCGGTTCGGGTCGAGCTTGGCGCCGACCTTGCGCAGGTGGCGGCGCGCGCGCGGATCGTTGCGCCATTGCGGCAGCAGTTCGGCGATCACGTAGATCAGGATCCCCAGATACGAAAAGATCAGCAGGATGAAGATCCAGTACAGCGGGCGGCCGCTGCGCACCACGTGCACGCAGCAGGCCAGCTGCAAGGCCAGCGACAGCAGGACGATGGGACTCATGGACAACGCTTCCTTGTGTTGTTGCGATCAGGCCGCTTCGTACGCCCCGTAGCCGCGCAGGCGCTCGTAGCGCTTCTGCAGCAACTGCTCGACCGGCAGTTTTTCCAGCGCGTCCAGTTCGTTGAGCAGCACCGCCTTCAGGCGCCTGGCCATCTGCGTGGGGTTGCGGTGCGCGCCGCCGATCGGCTCGCGCACCACCTTGTCGACCAGGCCCAGCGCGGACAGGCGCTTGGCGGTCAGGCCCAGTTGCTCGGCGGCATCCTTGGCCTTGGCGGCGTCCTTCCACAGGATCGAGGCGCAGCCTTCCGGCGAGATCACCGAATAGGTGCCGTATTCCAACATCAGCGTGCGGTCGCCGACGCCGATCGCCAGCGCGCCGCCGGAGCCGCCTTCGCCGATCACGGTGCAGATCACCGGCACCTTCAGTTCGGCCATCTCCAGCAGATTGCGCGCGATCGCCTCGCTCTGGCCGCGTTCTTCCGCGCCGATGCCCGGGTAGGCGCCGGGGGTGTCGATGAAGGTCAGCAGCGGCAGCTTGAAGCGCTCGGCCAGCTTCATCAGCCGCAGCGCCTTGCGGTAGCCCTCCGGACGCGGCATGCCGAAGTTGCGCGCGACCTTGGTCTTGGTGTCGCGGCCCTTCTGGTGGCCGATGATGACCACCGGGCGCCCGTCGATACGGCCCAGGCCGCCGACGATGGCCTTGTCGTCGGCGAACGCGCGATCGCCGGCCAGCTCCTGGAATTCGTCGCAGAACACGTTGATGTAGTCCAGCGTGTACGGCCGCTGCGGATGCCGCGCCAGCTGCGAGATCTGCCACGACGACAGGTCGCGGAAGATCTGCGCGGTGCGCACCCGCAGCTTGTCCTGCAGCGCGCGCACCTCGGTGTCGACGTTGACCGCCGGGCCGGTGCTGGCGTTGCGCAGTTCCTGGATCTTGGCTTCCAGATCGGCGATGGGTTGCTCGAAGTCGAGGTAGTTCGGATTCATTGGAGGCCGTCGTGAACGTAAGAGGCGCAGTTTAGCCGAACCGATGCGGTTGGCCCGTACGGGGGGGTAGTGAGGGGCCGGGACCCGGGACTCGGGACCCGGGACTCGTAAAGTCAAAGGCAACGGCCCTTGCTCTTACGGGTCCCGAGTCCCGAGTCCCGGCTCCTCAAGCCCACGGCGGGCTGTACTTCACCTTCACCGCACGCACGCCCGGATCGGCGCGCAAGGTGTCCAGCAGCTGCGGGTCCACGCGGACCGAATGGCTACCGTTGAGGTCGAGCATGCCGGCCACGGCGCCGTGTTCGGACTGCAGCAGCAGGTCCAGGCGCAGCGGCGTCTTGCCGGGGCGGTGGCGCGCCAGCAGCGCGTCGATGCGCGGCCAGGTGCTGCGCTGGCGCAGGTCCAGGCGCAGCGACAGGCGCTGCGCGTGGTGGCTGCAGATCTGTTCGTAGTCCCAGCACTGGCGGATGCGCATCGCATAGCCGCCGTTGAATTCGTCCTCGCGCACGCCGCCCTTGACGATCAGGATGCGGTCGCGGGTGAGCAGGTGGCCGAACTCGGCGATGGCGTCGGTGAACGCGCTGCACTCGACCCGGCCGCGGCCATCCTCGAGCTGCACGAACACCTGGCTGTCGCCCTTGCGCCGCACCCCGACCACCTGGCCGGCGAGGATCGCGCTGGTTTCCGGGCGCCAGGCGCGTTTTTCGCCGTCGCCGCCGCCGCCGCCGCGTCCGCCGCCGGATTGCGCGCAGATCTTTTCCAGCGCGCTCAGGTCGCAGCCGACCAGTTCGCGTATTTCTTCGCGGTAGGGGTCGAACGGGTGGCCGCTGAGGTAGAAGCCCAGCGTCTCGCGCTCGCCGGTCAGCAGCTGGCCCAGCGGCCATTCCTTGCTTTCCGGCAGCTCCAGGCGCAGCGCCGGGGCGTTGGTGTCGGCGCCGCCGAACAGCGAGTTCTGCCCGGAGGCGCGCTCGCGCGCCATCTGCTCGGTGGCCTTCATCACCTCCGGCAGCTGCAGCATCAGCGTGGCGCGGTTGCTGCCCAGCCCGTCCATCGCGCCGGCGTTGATCAGCGCTTCCAGGGTGCGCTTGTTGAGCTTGGCCGATTCCACGCGGGTGCAGAAATCCAGCAGCGAGACGTAGTCGCCACCGCGCTCGCGCTCGGCCACGATCGCCTCGCAGGCGCCGCGGCCCACGCCCTTGATCGCGCCCAGGCCGTACTGGATGGTGTCCGGGGTGGCCGCGGCGAACATGTAGGCCGAGGCGTTGAGCCGCGGCGGCAGCACGGTCAGGCCGAGGTTGCGCACCTCGTCGAGGAAGCCGACCACCTTGTCGGTGTTGTCCATGTCCGAAGACAGCGTCGCGGCCATGAACTCGGCCGGGTAATGCCGCTTCAGCCACGCGGTCTGGTAGCTGACCAGCGCATAGGCGGCGGCGTGCGACTTGTTGAAGCCGTAGCCGGCGAACTTCTCCATCAGGTCGAAGATTTCGTCGGCCTTGGCCTGCCCGACGCCGCCCTTGGCCGCGCCCTCGCGGAAGATCTCGCGGTGCTTGGCCATCTCCGCCGGCACCTTCTTGCCCATCGCGCGGCGCAACAGGTCGGCGCCGCCCAGCGAGTAGGCGCCGACGATCTGCGCCATCTGCATCACCTGCTCCTGGTACACCATGATGCCGTAGGTGTCCTTCAGGATCGCTTCGGTGCGCGGATCGGGGTAGATGATCTCCTGCTGGCCGTGCTTGCGCGCGTTGAAGTCCGGGATCAGGTCCATCGGGCCGGGGCGGTACAGCGACACCAGCGCGATCAGGTCTTCGAAGCGGTCGGGCTTGGCGTCCTTGAGCAGCCGGCGCATGCCCGAGGATTCGAACTGGAACACCGCGCCGGTGTTGCCCGAGGCGAAGATGCCCTTGTAGGTCGGCGCGTCGTCGAGCGGCAGCGCGGTGATGTCCAGCGGCGGGATGCCGGCGCGCGCATGGCGCACGTTGATTGCCTTCACCGCCCAGTCGATGATGGTCAGCGTGCGCAGGCCGAGGAAGTCGAACTTGACCAGGCCGACCTGCTCGACGTCGTCCTTGTCGAACTGGGTGACCGGGTTGCGGCCCAGGTTGTCGACGTCGTGTTCGGCGAACAGCGGGCAGAAGTCGGACAGCGGCGTCGGCGCGATGACCACGCCGCCGGCGTGCTTGCCGGCGTTGCGGGTCAGGTCCTCCAGCTGCCGTGCCAGGTCCATCAGGTCGCGGACGTCGTCCTCGCTCTGGTAGCGCTGGATCAACTCCGGCGAGGCCATTTCCGAATCCTTGCCTTCGCCCATCGCGTCCTTGAGGGTGATGCCGAGGATGTTCGGGATCAGCTTGGCCACGCCATCGACCAAGCCGTACGGGAAGCCGAGCACGCGGCCGCAGTCGCGCACTACCGCCTTGGCCGCCATGGTGCCGTAGGTGATGATCTGGCTGACCCGGTCGCGGCCGTACTTGCGCGCGACGTAGTCGATGACCTCGTCGCGGCGGTCCATGCAGAAGTCGATGTCGAAGTCGGGCATCGACACGCGTTCGGGATTGAGAAAGCGCTCGAACAGCAGGTTGTACGGCAGCGGGTCCAGGTCGGTGATCTGCAGCGCCCAGGCCACCAGCGAGCCGGCGCCGGAGCCGCGGCCCGGGCCGATCGGGATGCCCTGGTGCTTGCCCCACTGGATGAAGTCGGCCACGATCAGGAAGTAGCCGGGGAAGCCCATCTTGATGATCGTGTCCAGCTCGAACTCGAGCCGGTCGACGTAGTCCTGGCGGGTCTTGCCCGGCGCCAGCGGATTTTTCTCCAGACGCGCGGTCAGCCCGTCGCGCGACTGGCTGCGGATCCAGCTGTCCAGGGTCTCGTTGTCGGGCACCGGATACGCGGGCAGGAAGTAGGTGCCCAACTGCATCTCGATGTTGCAGCGCTGCGCCAGCGCCAGCGTGTTGTCGAGCGCGTCGGGAATGTCGGCGAACAGCGCGGCCATTTCCTCGGACGACTTCAGATATTGCTGGTCGCTGTAGTCGCGCGGGCGCTTGGGATCGTCGAGCACGCGGCCGGAGGAAATGCACACCCGCGCCTCGTGCGCGGCGAAATCGCTGGCGTACAGGAAGCGCACGTCGTTGCTGGCCACCACTGGCAAGCCGCGGGTGCCGGCGGCATGCAGCGCGAATTGGTTGAACGCGTCCTCGCCGTCGCGGCCGGTGCGGGTCAGTTCCAGGTGCAGGCCGTCGCCGAAGATGCGTTGCCAGTCGGCCAGTTGCTGCTCGGCCAGATCGTGGCGGCCTTCGCTGGCCAGGCGTCCGGCCAGGCTGCTGCGCCCGGCCAGCGCGAACAGGTTGTCGCTGCCGGTCTGCAGCCATTCCGGGCGGATCGCCACGCCGCCTTCGTTGCGGTGGCCTTCCAGCCAGGCGCGGGTCAGCAGCCGCGACAGGCTCAGATAGCCGTCGCGGTTGCGGCACAGCACGGTGAGCCGCCACGGCGTCTCGCCGGCGCTGTCGGCGATCAGCAGATCGGCGCCGGCGATCGGCTTGATGCCCACGCCTTCGGCGGCCTTGTAGAACTTGACCAGCGCGAACAGGTTGTTCAGGTCGGTGACCGCGAGCGCGGGCAACTCCAGCTCCACCGCGCGGCTGAGCAGGTTGGCCTGCTTGGCTTTCTTCGGGTCGGCCTGATCCGGTTTCTCGGGCACACGGATGGTCGAATCCGCCAGCGAGAACTCGGTGTGGACGTGCAGATGGGCGAAGCGGGAAGTGGACATGCGAAACCAGAACGATGCCCGGGCAGGTTAGCGGCGGGGGCGGGGGCGGGCAAGGCTTGACAAGTTCGGGACTCGGGACCGGGGACTCGGGACCCGGTGGTTGGCCGCGTGCGGACCCTGCGCGCGCTGTTGCAGGCCGGAATCTATGCGCTCTGCGGCTGTTCCGGGTCCCGAGTCCCGAGTCCCGGGTCCCGCCCCAGCAGCGCACGCCGCACCGGCGCGAAGCTACGCCGATGCTGCGCGCACGGGCCGTGCGCGGCCAGCGCGGCCAGGTGCGCTGGGGTGGCGTAGCCCTTGTGCAGGTCGAAGCCGTAGTGCGGGTGCTGTGCATGCAACTGCTGCATGATCCGGTCGCGGGTGACCTTGGCCACGATCGAAGCGGCCATGATCGCGCGGTCCACGCCGTCGCCGCCGACCAGCGCCTCGGCGGCGCAGGGCAGGCCCTTGGGCACCCGGTTGCCGTCGATGCGCGCGAAACCGGCCACGTGCGCCACGCCTTCGACCGCGCGGCGCATGCCCAGCATGGTGGCCTGGTAGATGTTCAGCCGGTCGATCTCGTCGGCGTCGATCAGCACCACCTGCCAGGCCAGCGCACGCTCGACGATGCGCGCGTACAGCGTCTCGCGGCGCGCGGCGGTCAGCTGCTTGGAGTCGTCCAGGCCGTTGATGCGGGGGCGCGCCGGATCGAACACCACCGCGGCCACCGCGACCGGCCCGGCCAGCGGGCCGCGCCCGGCTTCGTCGACGCCGGCGTAGAGCCGGGACTCGGGACTCGGGACTCGGGACTCGTACAGCAGCTCCCGCTGCGGCGATGTGGGATCTAGATGCTTCATTGTGTTGCTTCTTTCGAGTCCCGAGTCCCGAGTCCCGAGTCCCGGCTCTCCAGCAATTCCACCACCGCATCGGCCGCCCGCCCCGACGCATCCTGGCGCAGCAACTGATGCAGCCGCGCGTATTCGGGCTGCAGCGCGGCCACGGCCTGCGGATCGCGTAGCCAGTGCAGCAGCGCGGCGGCGAGCGCGTCGGCGGTGCAGGCGTCCTGCATCAGTTCCGGCGCCAGGTCGCGGCCGGCGAGGATGTTGGGCAGCGCGTAGCGGTCCACCTTGAGCAGGCCCAGCGACTTGACGAGGCGGTAGGTCAGCGGCGCGACCTTGTAGCCGACCACCATCGGCCGCTTCACCAGCATCGCCTCCAGCGTGGCGGTGCCCGAGGCCAGCAGCACCACGTCGGCGGCGAGCAGGGCGGTGCGCGCCTGGCCGTCGAGCAGATGCGAATACACCACCGGCAACGCCGAGCGCGACAGCTGCTCGGCCAGCAAGGCCTTGCACGCGGGGTTGGCGGCCGGCACCACCACGTGCGCGCCCGGTAGCTGTTGCAATACCTCCCAGGCGGCGGCGAAGAAGGTGTCGCCGAGCCGGCCGATCTCGCCCAGGCGGCTGCCCGGCAGCACCGCCAGCACGGTCGCGGCGGCCGGCAGGCCGAGCTCTGTGCGCGCCGCGCCGCGGTCCTCGTGCAGGGCGATCGCGTCGGCCATCGGGTGGCCGACGAAGCGCGCATCCACGCCGTGCCTGGCGTAGATCGGCGGTTCCATCGGGAACAGGCACAGCACCCGATCGGCGCTGGCGCCGATCCTGGCCGCGCGCCGCTCGCGCCAGGCCCACACCGACGGGCTCACGTAGTGCACGGTGCGGATGCCGCGCTGCTTGAGCCAGCGCTCCACGCCGAGGTTGAAGTCGGGTGCGTCGATGCCGACGAACACGTCCGGGCGCCAGTCCAACAGGCGCTGGCGCAGCGCGCGGCGCAGTTTCAACAGCCGCGGCAGATGCCGCAGCACCTCCATTAGGCCCATCACCGCCAGTTCGCTGGCATCGAACCAGGTCTGGCAGCCGGCATTGCGCATCGCGTCGCCACCGATGCCGGCGAATTCGGCATCCGGGTAGCGCGCGCGCAGCGCCTCGATCAGCCCGGCGCCAAGCTGGTCGCCGGAGGCTTCGCCGGCGACCAGGGCGAAGCGCAGCTTCGCTGCGCCGGGACTCGGGACTCGGGACTCGGGACCCGGAACGGCACGACATCGCGCAGCTCCCCGGCCGGAGTTCCGAGTCCCGAGTCCCGAGTCCCGAGTCCCGTTTCCACTGTTCATCGCAACAACGGCCGCTCGCTGGCTTCGATGAATTCCAGCATCGCGCGCACGTCCTCGCTGCTTTCGGCCAGTACCGCCAGGTGCTGCTTGGCCTCGGCCAGCGGCAGGCCGGCCACGTACAGCGCGCGGTAGGCGCGCTTGATCGCGGCCAGCCGCTCGGTGTCGAAACCGCGGCGCTTGAGGCCTTCGCTGTTGATGCCGCGCGGGCGCCCCAGCGAATTGCCGCCGACCATGGTGAACGGCGGCACGTCGCCGTTGATCAGCGCGCCCATGCCCAGGAAGGCGTGATCGCCGATGCGGCAGAACTGGTGCGCGCCGGCGAAGCCGCTGATGATCACGTGGTCGCCGACTTCGACATGCCCGGCCAGGGTGGTGTTGTTGGAGAACACGCAATGGTCGCCGACCACGCAGTCGTGGGCGACGTGGGTGTAGGCCAGGAACCAGTTGTCGCTGCCGACGCGGGTGATGCCGCCGCCGTTGCCGGTGCCGCGGCTGACGGTGACGAACTCGCGGATCACGTTGCGGTCGCCCATCACCAGTTCGGTGCGCTCGCCGGCGAATTTCTTGTCCTGCGGATCGCCGCCCAGCGCGACGTGGCCGACCAGGTGGTTGTCGCGGCCGATCCGGGTCGGGCCGACGATGCTGCAATGCGAGCCGATCACGCTGCCCGCGCCGATGGCGACCTCGGCGCCGATCAGGCTGAAGGCGCCGACGCGCACATCCGCCGCCAGCGTCGCCGACGGATCGATCACCGCGGTGGGATGGATCAGAGGGGCGTTGTCGCTCATCGCAGGTCTCCTGCCTGGGCTCATTCGCGGGTGCCCGCGCACAGCACCTCGGCGCAGGCGACGAGCTTGCCGTCGACCTTGGCTTCGCCGTAGTACACGGCCATGTTGCGGATCACCCGCTTGATTTCCACATGCAGTTCCAGCACGTCGCCGGGCACGACCTGGCTGCTGAAGCGGGCCTTGTCGACCTTGACCATGTAGAACAGCTTGGACTGCGCATCGCGGCCCATCGCGAGCTGGGTCAGCACGCCGCCGGCCTGCGCCAGCGCCTCGATGATCAGCACGCCGGGCATGATCGGCTTGCCGGGGAAATGGCCCTGGAAGAACGGCTCGTTCACGCTGACGTTCTTGTGCGCGACGATCTTGCGGTTCTCGTAGTCGAGCGACACCACCTTGTCCACCAGCAGGAACGGATAGCGGTGCGGGATCAACTTCTGGATCTGCTGGATGTCCGGCAGGGTCTGGTCGTGGCTCATTGCTTCTCCTTGCTGGCAGACAGGATGCGACGGGCCAGGGCATCGAGCTGTTTGAAGCGCGCGGCGTTCTTGCGCCACGTGCGGTTGTCGGTCAACGGGGTGCCGGACGAGTATTCGCCCGGCGCATGGATGGAGTTGCGGACCACCGACTTGCCGGTGATCACCACCTTGTCGCAGATTTCCAGATGGCCGACCACGCCGACCGCGCCGCCGAGCATGCAGTAGCGGCCGATCCTGGCGCTGCCGGCGATGCCGGTGCAGCCGGCGATCGCGCTGTGCGCGCCGATGTGCACGTTGTGCGCGACCTGCACCAGGTTGTCCAGGCGCACGTCTTCTTCGAGCGTGGTGTCTTCCAGCGCGCCGCGATCGACACAGGCGTTGGCGCCGATCTCGCAATCGTCGCCGATCGTCACGCCGCCGAGCTGCGGCACCTTGATCCAGTGGCCGGCGTCCATCGCCAGGCCGAAGCCGTCGGCGCCGAGCACCGCGCCGGGGTGGATGCGCACGCGCTTGCCCAGGCGCACGCGGGTGACCAGGGTGACCCGGGCGATCAGTTCGCAGCCGTCGCCGACCTGGCAATCGTCGCCGATCACGCAGCCCGGACCGATCACGCAACCGTCGCCGATCACGCTGCGCGCGCCGATGCTGACGAAGGCGCCGATATGCGCACTGGCGGCGATCTGCGCGCTGGGGTCGATGCTGGCGCTGGGATGCAGGCCGGGCGGACGCGCCGGCGCCACCTCGAACAGCGCGGCGATCCTGGCGAAGGCGACGTACGGATCGCGCGCGATCAGCGCGGTACCGGGCGCCGCTTCGGCATCGTCGGCGCGCAGCACCACCACCGCCGCGGCGCTGTCGGCCAGCTGCGCGCGATAGCGCGGATTGGCCAGGAAACTGAGCTGGCCGGGGCCGGCATGCGCCAGCGTGGCGACGCCGTGCACGGCAACGGCACCGTCGCCATGCACCTGCAAACCGAAGCGCTCGGCGATCTCGTATGCGGTATGGGAAGGAGTACTCACTCTGAGATTCTACCGTGTGCCACCGGTACGGTCATGCTGCGCCTGTGCAGCGGGCAGCGCGGCACGGATCAGCCACCGCCTGCCGATCGGCCAGGTGGCGATCAACCAGCTGCAGGAAAGCCCCTGACCAGCCCATAGCGCGATACCCATCTGAACAAGAACCCCAGTCAGATCACGATCAACTGGCTGTAGCAAAGCCCCCTTTAGTAAACCTGATTAGCGCTGTGTCTCAGCTGGTGATGCTGCCTTGGTTTAGAAATGCAGGTTCTTCAGTGAGATACGGCGATGACGCTCAATCGGATCCAGTTCCAAAAGGGGCTTTCGATTCCGGCTTTTCTGAGCCGCTACGGCTCCGAGGCGCAATGTGTCGAGGCCTTGGTTCAGGCCAGGTGGCCCAATGGCTTCGTGTGTCCGCAGTGCGGACACACGCATGCCAGTGGCTTTGAGCGGGGACGCCAGCACCTGTGGCAGTGCGCGCGCTGCCGGGTACAGACCAGCTTGACCGCCGGCACGCCCATGGCAGACACCAAGCTTCCCTTGCGGGTGTGGTGGCTGGCCATCTATCTGGTGAGCCAAGCCAAGAACGGAATTGCTGCGCTGGAACTGGCTCGGCAACTGGGCGTGTGCTATCGCACTGCATGGCGGATCAAGCACAAAGTGATGTCGGCGATGGCCGATCGTGAGCAGTCACGCCGGCTCGACGGAGAGGTCCAGATCGATGATGCCTATCTGGGCGGCGAACGCGCCGGTGGTCCAGGCCAACCGCAGTGGCGCAATAAAGTGCCGTTTATTGCAGCGGTTTCCCTGCATCAAGGGCGCCCGCGCTATCTCCGCCTGGATGTGGTCTCCAGCTTCCGAAGAAGCGTCGTGCACACGTGGGCTCAGCAGGCACTGGCACCGGGCACCCATGTCGTCAGTGATGGGCTGACAGCGTTCACCGGTGTGGGCTGGGCAGGCCTGACCCACGATGCCATCGTGACCGGAAGCGGCCGCAAAGGCGTCCAGCAGCCTCGTCTGCGTTGGGTCAATACGATCCTGGGCAATCTCAAAACGGCGCTTAGCGGCACCCACCATGCGGTGGACTTCCCCAAATACGGCGCGCGCTACCTGCATGCGCATGCCTACCGCTTCAATCGCCGCTTCAACCTGGCCGCCATGGTGCCGCGCCTGGCCAGTGCCCTGGCCGGCGCGGGAAGGCTCACAGAGCAGCAACTGCGTACGACAGCTGAGACACAGCGCTAATCAGGTTTAGTAAAGGGGGCGCGCCGACAGGCGCGGGGATTTGGCGAGCTAAGCCCAGGGACCCAGGTTCCCGCTACGCGGGAGCCTGGGGCCGCCAGGGCAACGCCCTGGCGGCGGGTGGGCAGTTCGTCAGAACTGCCCACCAAACGTGAACTGCAGGCGCTCGATCTCGTCGTTGTCTTCCTTCTTCAACGGGATCGCGTAGCTGATCGAGATCGGGCCGACCGGTGCGCGCCACAGCAGCGCCACGCCGGTGGAAGCGCGCAGTTCGTTGGTCTTGTAATTGTCCACGCCGTTGAACACGTTGCCGACGTCGACGAACGCGGAGATGCGTGCCGAGGGGCTGTCGAACAGCTTCGGGAAGTACATTTCCGCCGAACCCACGGTCTTGAACGAGCCGCCCAGCGGCTGTCCTCGGCTGTAGGACTGCGTGGCCTCCGAACGCGGGCCGAGGGTGTTGTCCTCGAAACCGCGCACCGAGTTGGTGCCGCCGGCGTAGAAGTTCTCGTAGAACGGCAGGCCCGCGGCGGTGACCGTGCGGGTGGTGCCGTCGGGGTTGGTGAGGGTGCGGCTGACGTCGCTGCCGTAGCTGTCGCCGTAGCCGAACTCGGCGCGGGTGTTGAGCACCAGCGACGGAATCAGCGTCCAGTACTTGGAGATCTGGTAGTTCAGCTTCCAGTATTCGACGGTGGAGCCGGGCAGGGTGGCTTCCAGGCCGACGCGCTGGTACATGCCGCGGGTCGGCATGAAGTAGTCGTTGCGGGTGTCGCGCGCCCAGCCCAGCTCGCTGCGCCAGGCGTGGAAGGTGCGCTGGCCGATCGCATCGATGTAGTTGATGATCGCCTGCGGGGTGTAGTTGGCGTAGGTGGTGATCTGGTTGCTGTCGATGCCGAACATCAGCGAGACGGTGTCGTTCTCGGTGATCGGCACGCCGAAGATCATCTGCGCCGCGCCGTTCTTGCTGTTGTACTGGGCGGTGCCGAAGTCGGAGTAGTCGAGCTTGCGCCAGGACACGTTGTAGCCCAGCGACACGCCGTCGTCGGTGAAGAACGGGTTGGTGTAGGAGAACGCGTAGCGCTCCTGGTAGCTGCTGCGCGAGGCGTCCACCGAGACGCGGTTGCCGCCGCCCAGGAAGTTGTTCTGCGACAGCTGCACCGAGGTGTTCACGCCGTAGGTCTGCGAATAGCCCACGCCGAAGGTGAAGCTGCCCGAGGTGGTTTCCTTGACGCTGTAGACCACGTCCACCTTGTCGTTGCTGCCCGGCACCGGCGGCGTTTCCACGTTCACCGATTCGAAGTAGCCCAGGCGCTGCAGGCGGACCTTGGAACGGTCGATCGCTGCCTGCGAGTACCAGCTGTTCTCGAACTGGCGCATCTCGCGGCGCAACACTTCATCGGAGGTGCGGGTATTGCCCTTGAACACGATGCGCCGCACCGACACGCGCGGGCCCGGCACCACCTGCAGGTTGATCGCGACGGTGCGCTTCTCGCGGTCGGTGGTGGGGATCGGGTTGACCTTGGCGAAGGCGTAGCCGATGTTGCTGAGAGTATTGGTGATCGCGTCGGAACTGAACTCCAGCAGCGCGCGCGAGAAGGTGTCGCCCGGCTTCGGGATCACCAGCTTCTCGACCTCTTCCTGCGGCAGCACGGTATCGCCGGTGACCTTGATGTCGGAGATCTTGTACTGCTCGCCTTCGGTGATGCCGGCGGTCAGGTACATGTCGCGCTTGTCGGGGCTGATCGCCACCTGGGTGGAATCGACGCTGAAATCGACGTAGCCGCGGTCCAGGTACCAGGAGTTGAGCTTCTCCAGGTCGCCGGACAGTTTTTCCTTGGAGTACTGGTCGTCGCGGCGGTACCACGACAGCCAGTTGTGCTCGCGCGATTCCCAGCTGTCGAGGATGTCCTTGGTGGCGAACTTCTCGGTGCCGATCAGGTTGACGTGCTGGATCTTGGCGGCCTTGCCTTCCTTGATCGCGATCGCCACATCGACCCGGTTGCGGTCCAGCGGGCTCACCGTCGGGGTGATCTCGACGTTGTACTTGCCGCGGTTGTTGTACTGGCGGGTCAGTTCCTGGGTCACCCGGTCCAGGCTCAGCCGGTCGAAGGTGCCGCCCTCGCTCAGGCCGATGTCGGACAGGCCCTTGAGCAGTTCTTCGCTCTTGATGTCCTTGTTGCCGGTGACGGTCAGCTTGTTGATCGCCGGGCGTTCCTTGACCGTGACCACCAGGATGTTGCCCTGGCGATCGACCTGCACGTCCTCGAAGAAGCCGGTGCGGTACAGCGCGCGGATCGCCTCGCCGACCTTGGCGTCGTCAACCGTATCGCCGCGTTCCACCGGCAGATAGGTGAACACGGTGCCGGAGGAGATGCGTTGCAGACCGTCGACGCGGATGTCGCTGGCGGTGAAGGGCTCCGTCGCCTGGGCCAGGACCGGCAAGCTGAGGCTGGCGGCGAGGGCGAGGGCTAGCAGGCGGCGAGTGGGAAATCGCGTCATGTCACGTCCGGTAGAGGTCGATATCGTTGTTGCATGGGCGCCGGCGTAAGACGACGACAGCGGGGTCGAGTGGATCAGCATCGGGTTCATCGCAAGACCTGGCCGAAGATGTCGTTGTAGAACGCCAACCCCATCAGCCCAGCCAGCATCGTCAGACCGACGACCTGCCCCGCGGCCATGGCTCGCTCGCTCAGCGGGCTACCCTTGACCAACTCAATAAGGTAATACAGCAAGTGCCCGCCGTCCAAGATTGGAATCGGCAGCAGGTTCATGATCGCCAGGCTCAGCGACAACAGCGCCAGGAAATACAGGAACACGTCCGGCCCCTGCTTGGCCGAGCCGTTGGCCACCTTGGCGATGCTGATCGGCCCGGACACGTTCTTCATCGAGGCATGGCCGGTCAGCATGCGCCGGATCAGCCCCAGCGTATCCCCGGCCAGCTTGCCGGTCTCGCGAAACGCGACCGGGATCGCCGCCAGCGGGCCGTACTGCAGCCTGGCGTCGAATGCCGGCGGCGGGCGGTCCTGCTGGCCGAGGTCCACGCCCAGCGACAGGCCCTTCAGCCGCGGATCCTTGCTCGGGGTGAGGCGCACGTCCAGCGCCAGCCGCTCGCCGTTGCGCTCGACCTCGACCAGGCCGCTGCCGCCGTTCCTGGCCAAGGCCCGCACCTGCGGGGCGACCTGGTCGGCGCTGACCACCGCGGCGCCATCCACCGCCAGGATGCGGTCGCCGGGGCGCAGCACGCCGTCGGCAGCCGAGCCCGGGCTCACCTTGGCCACGATCGCCGGTTGCAGGGCGAAGCGCCAGGTGAGGCCGGCCAGGCGCGGCACCTGCTGCTCGTCGAAGTCGGCAGGCAGCTGCGACAGGCGCAGCGTGTGCACGCGGGTGGCGCCGTCGCGGCTATCCTCGGTCTGGATGCGCACGTCGGCGCGGTCCATCGCCGCCACGGTCAGCTGCATGCTGGCATCGCTCCAGCTGGACACCTCGCGCGTGCCGATGCGCACGATGCGCTCGCCCGGCTGCAGCCCGGCCTGCAGCGCCAGGCCGTCGGCGCGGCCCACGATCGCGGCGTAATCCTGCTTGCCGATCACGAACATCGCCCACAGCAGCGCCACGCACAGCACCAGGTTGGCGACCGGACCGGCGGCGACGATGGCGATGCGCTGCCACACGTGCTTGTTGTTGAACGCCTGGTCGCGCTCGGCCGGGGCCACCTCGCCCTCGCGCTCGTCGAGCATCTTCACGTAGCCGCCCAGCGGAATCGCGGCGATCGCGAACTCCGTGCCGTGGCGGTCGTAGTACGACCACAGCGGCTTGCCGAAGCCCACCGAGAAGCGCAGCACCTTGACCCCGCAGCGGCGCGCGACCCAGAAATGGCCGTACTCGTGGAAGGTCACCAGCACGCCCAGGCTGACGATCATCCACCAGACGGACCCGATGAAATCACCCATGCGCGTGGCTCATAGGGGCGTGCGTGTCAGACATGGGCAGGCTGGCGGGCAATGGCGAGTTCGGTGATCTTGCGCGATTGCGCGTCCGCCGCCAGCAGCGCGTCCAGGCAGTCGGCCGCGCCTGCAGGCAGCACGGTCAGGGCGTTCTCGACCAGCGCAGGAATCGATAGGAAACCGATACGGCCCTGAAGAAAGGCTGAAACAGCCACTTCGTTGGCCGCATTCAGGATCGCCGGGGCGCTGCCGCCGGCCTGCATCGCGCGCCAGGCCAGGCCCAGGCAGGGGAAGGCGTCCAGGTCCGCCGGCTCGAATTCCAGGCGGCCATGCGCCAGCAGGTCCAGCCCGGCGACCCCGGATTCGATCCGCTGCGGCCAGCCCAGGCCCACCGCCAGGGTGGTGCGCATGTCCGGCAACCCCATCTGCGCCAAGGTGGAACCGTCGATGAACTCGACCAGCGAGTGGACCAGGCTCTGTGGGTGCACCAGCACCTCGATGCGCGCCGGCGGCAGCGCGAACAGGTGGTGCGCCTCGATCACTTCCAGGCCCTTGTTCATCAAGGTCGCCGAATCGACCGAGATCTTCGGCCCCATCGACCACTTGGGGTGCGCCACCGCCTGCGCCGGGGTCACGCCCTGCAGCCGCTTGCGGTCCCAGCCGCGGAACGGGCCGCCGGAGGCGGTCAGCAATACCCGCCGCACCTCGGCGCCGGCCTGGCGCGAGCGCAGGCACTGGAAGATCGCGTTGTGTTCGCTGTCGATCGGGATGATCTCGGCGCCGGCGGCGGCGGCCGCGGCGGTGACCAGCTCGCCGGCCAGCACCAGCGATTCCTTGTTGGCCAGCAGCAGGCGCTTGCCGGCGCGGGCCGCGGCCAGGGTCGAGGCCAGGCCGGCGGCGCCGACGATGGCGGCGACCACGCTGTCGCAGGCGTCGCTGGCCACCAGCTGCTCCAGCGCGGCTGCGCCGGCATGCGCTTGGGTGCGCAGCCCGGCAGCGCGCAGGCCGTCGCGCAGCGCCGGGTACAGGGCCGGGTCGGCGATCACCGCGTGCGCCGGCCGGTGCGTGGCGCACAGCGCCAGCAGCGCGGCGACGTTGCCGCCGGCGGCCAGCACGCTGGCGCGCAACCGCTGCGGATGGCGTGCGATCACATCCAGCGCGGAGGCGCCGATCGAACCGGTGGCGCCGAGCACGGCGATGTGGCGGACGGCATCGGCCATATTCAGAACCCGAAGATGTCCTTGCCCAGCGCGAAGATCGGCAGCGCCGCCAGCACGCCGTCGATGCGGTCCAGCACGCCGCCGTGGCCGGGGATCACGTGGCCCGAGTCCTTGGCGCCGACGTGGCGCTTGAGCAGGCTTTCGAACAGGTCGCCGACCACCGAGGCCAGCACGCTGACCGCGGCCACGATCAGCAGCCCGGGCAGCTGCGGCAGGGTGACCCCGGCCAGCCAGCCGAAGCCGGCGGCGCAGACCAGGCCGGCCAGCAGCCCGCCGAGCAGGCCTTCCACGGTCTTGTTGGGACTGATCCGCGGCGCCAGCTTGTGCTTGCCGAACTGGCGCCCGGCGAAATAGGCGCCGGAATCGGCCGCCCACACCGTGACCAGCGCGGTCAGCAGCCAGCGGTGTCCGTTCGGTTCGCTGGCGTGGATCAGGCCCAGCGCGGCCCAGGCCGGGACGATCGCCAGGGTGCCGGCGGCCAGCTTGAACACCCGCGCGTAGGTGGCGTGGTCGGAGCCGAACTGGAAGAAGCGCAGCCACAGCAGCGCCACGCACCACCAGCCGACGCCGGCCAGGGTGGTCAGCTGGAACAGCACCAGCGAACCGGCCGAGGCCCACACCAGCAGCACCATCAGCAGCAGGTTCAGCACCAGCAGGATGGTGCGCGGCAAGGTGTCGTCGACTTCGGCCAGCTTCAGCCATTCCCACAGGCCGACCAGGAAGATCAGCGCGGCCAGCGCCGCCAGCCATTGCGTGGGCAGCAGCGCGATGGCGCAAATGGCCAGCGGTGCCATGATCAGCGCGGCGATGACGCGGGTACGGGTCATGCGGATGTGTTCTCCGTCGCCGGGGCGACTTGCGCGCTGGTCAGGCCGAAACGCCGCTCGCGGCTGGCGTAGTCGTCCAGGGCTTGTTGCAGCACCTCGGCGCCGAACTCGGGCCACAGGGTCTCGGTGAACCACAATTCGGTGTAGGCCAGCTGCCACAGCAGGAAATTGCTGATGCGCACGTCGCCGCCGGTGCGGATGAACAGGTCCGGCGGCGGCAGGTCGGACAGCGCCATGCGCGCCGACAGCTGTTCCTCGTCGATCTGCTCGGGGCGCAGGCGCCCGGCCGCGACGTCTTCGGCCAGCGCGCGTGCGGCCTGGGCGATGTCCTGGCGGCCGCCGTAGCTGGCGGCGATCGACAGGTGCAGGGCCTGGTTGTGCTGGGTGCCGGCTTCGGCCTGGGCCATGCGCTGGCGCAGCGACGGCGCGAAGCGCGAGCGGTCGCCGATGAAGCGCACGCGCACGCCGCGCCGCTGCAGTTCCTCGACCTCGCGGTCCAGCGCGTGCAGGAACAGCTTCATCAGCGCGTCCACTTCTTCCTGCGGCCGGCCCCAGTTCTCGCTGGAGAAGGCGAACAGGGTCAGCGCGGGGATGCCGCGTTCCAGACAGAAGTCGATGGTGCGGTTGACCGCGCGCGCGCCGGCGCGGTGGCCGATCACCCGCGGCCGCCGGCGCCGCTGCGCCCAGCGGCCGTTGCCATCCATGATGATGGCGATGTGGCGGGGCAGGGACATGGAAGAGGGGTCCGAAGACATGGCCGCGAGGCGCAGGCTCAGACCGCCATCAGTTCCTGTTCCTTGCCCTTGACCACGTCGTCGACGTCCTTGATCGCCTTGTCGGTCAATTTCTGGATGTCGTCCTCGGCGGCGCGGGCCTCGTCCTCGGTGACCTGCTTGTCCTTCAGCAGATCCTTGATCTGCTGGTTGGCGTCGCGGCGGATGTTGCGGATCGCGACCTTGCTGTCCTCGCCTTCGCCATGCACGACCTTGGACAACTCGCGGCGGCGCTCTTCGGTCAGCGCCGGCAGGTTGAGGCGGATGGTGGTGCCGGAGGTGTTCGGGGTCAGGCCCAGGTCAGAGGCCAGGATCGCCTTCTCGACCGCGCTGACCATCTGCTTTTCCCACGGGCTGATGGTCAGCGAGCGGGCGTCGGCCACGGCCACGCTGGCGACCTGGCTCAGCGGCATTTCCGAGCCGTAGTAATTGACCTTCAAGTGTTCGACCAGGGCAGTCGAGGCGCGGCCGGTCCGCACTTTGATGAGCGTATGGCGCAGCGCATCGATGCTCTTGGCCATGCGGGTCTGTGCGTCTTGTTTGATTTCGTTGAGCATCGCCGGTGTCCGTGCTGAATCTGAATCGGACGATTATAGCGGGTAACTGCCGGGACTCGGGACCCGTGACCCGGGACCAGGGACTCGGGACCAGGGACTCGGGACTTGGGACTTGGGACTTGGGACCCGGGACCCGGGACTCGGGACTCGGGACCCGGAAAAGCGCAGCGCCACGAACTGAAGCTTTACCGACTTCCGTTCTTCGGGTCCCGAGTCCCGAGTCCCGGCCGCCTTCAGCTGCGCCCCTTCACTAGCGTCCCGATCTCCGCGCCATGCAGGATCCTCAGCAGTTCGCCCGGCTGGCCCATGTTGAAGATGCGCAGCGGCAGCTCGCTGTCGCGGGCCAGGGCGAAGGCGGCGGTGTCCATCACTTCCAGGTTGCGCGCGATCACTTCGTCGTAGGTCAGGCTGTCGAAGCGCACCGCGTCGGCGTGCTTCTTCGGGTCCTTGTCGTACACGCCATCGACCTTGGTCGCCTTCAGCAACAGGTCGGCGCCGATCTCGATCGCGCGCAGCGCCGCGCCGGAGTCGGTGGTGAAGAACGGATTGCCGGTGCCGGCGGCGAAGATCGCGATGCGGCCCTTTTCCAGGTGGCGGATCGCGCGGCGGCGGATGAAGTCCTCGCACACGTCGTTGATCTTGATCGCGCTCATCACCCGCACCTTGGCGCCGAGCTTTTCCAGCGCGTCCTGCATCGCCAGTGCGTTGATGACCGTGGCCAGCATGCCCATGTGATCGCCGGTGACCCGGTCCATGCCGCCGGCGGCCAGGCCGGCGCCGCGGAAGATGTTGCCGCCGCCGATCACCAGCGCCACTTGCGCGCCGGCGTGCTGCGCTTCGATCACCTCATGCGCGAGGCGGTTGATGACCTTGGGGTCGATGCCGTAATCCCCATCCCCCATCAGCGCTTCGCCGGAAAGTTTCAACAGGATGCGGCGATAGGCGAGCTGGGACATGGTGACCTCGTGGGGGGACGGGCAAACCACGCGATTCTAGCCGAAGCGCGGCGCGGAATCTGCCGCGCGCACGCGTGCGTGCAGTGGCCCGGTTCAGGCCAGGGTGTCGCGGAACGAGCGCGCGGTGACCCGGTTGCGGCCGCCGTGCTTGGAGCTGTAGAGCATGTCGTCGGCGGCCTGCAGCAGCTCCTGCGCGGTGCCGAAGCGCTCGCGCCCGCCTTGGGTGGCCACGCCGGCGGAGAAGCTGATGTACAGCGGCCCGCTCTTCAGTTCGACCATCGGCCGCTGCACGATGTCGAGCAGGATGCGCTGGATCACGCTCAGCGCGGCCTCCTCGCTGGTGTTGGGCAGCAGCACCAGGAACTCCTCGCCGCCGAAGCGCGCCACGGTGTCGCTGCTGCGCAACAGCGGCTGCAAGGCCTGCGCGAACGCGCGCAGCACCTGGTCGCCGATCAGGTGGCCGTGGGCGTCGTTGATCTTCTTGAAGTCGTCCAGGTCGATGAAGGCGATCGACAGCGGCCAGTCGTGGCGGCTGGCCAGGTCGAACTGCTGGCTGAGCAGGATGTCCAGCTGGTGCCGGTTGTACACGCCGGTCAGCGCGTCGCGGCTGGCCTGCTCGGCCAGGCGGCGCGCGCGGTGCTCCGATTCGTCGGCCTGCTGGCGGGCGTGGGTGGCTTCCTGGATCTCGCGCAGGTTGCGTAGCACCATCAACTCGCGGGCATGGCTGATGATCGCGTCGATCCGCTCCGGCTGCGCGACGCGTACGTCGAAGATCGGCGCGATCACCGGCAGGGCTTGGGCCATGCCGGCGATCACCTCGTCGAAGCGGCGGCTGTCCAGTTGCAGTTCGCGATACGTGCGCTCCATCGCCTGGCAGCGCGCGGCATCGGTGTCGGCGCTCAGCCAGATGTCGGCGACGCTGCCGGACAGCAGCACGCACCGGCCGAACGTGTCTTGCGCCGGATCCGCGTCGGCACTGCGGCCGATGCCGCGTTGCAGGTAGCCGGGCAGCTTCCACTTCTGCGCCAACCAGGCGCCGACCTCGGCGTGGTCGCAGCCCAGCCGCTCGCGCTCCAGCGCCAGCAAGGTCTCGCCGTCGCTGTCGCCGGCCTCGCGCAGCAGCGGCGCGTAATCGTCGTGGCAGACGTGCAGCAGGGCCAGCGCGCCCATGTCCTGCAGCAGTCCGGCCAGCATCAGTTCCTCGTGCTTGCGCATGCCCATGGCCTGGCCTAGCAGGCGGCTGGCCAGCGCCGACAGCACGCTGCGCCGCCAAATGCGTTCCTGCAGGTCGCTGGAGACGGTGTCGCTGCGCAGGCTCTGCACCATCGAAAAGCCCAGCGCCAGGCTCAGCGCGGCGTTGAGCCCGAGCATGGTCAGCGCCTGGCCGAGGTTGTCGATGCGGCGCCGGCTGGCGTACAGCGGCGAATTGGCGATGCGCAGCATGCGCGCGCTCAGCGCCATGTCCATCGCGATGGTATCGGCGGCGGTGGCCAGATCGACGTCCGGATCCTGGGCCAGGTCGATGATGCGCAGTGCGATCCCGGGCGGTGAGGGCAGGTTGCGGGAGTGAGCCAGGATGGCTTCGAGTTCAGGGCGCATGCGGTTCCGCGTGGAATGTGATGGGGACGGCAACACTGCGTCCCAACGCGTGCAGCGTACCACCGGCAAAAAAAAAGCCGCGACCAGGCGCGGCTTTTTTTCCGGATGGGCCGGACTCAGGCCAGGCCGGCCTGCTTCATCACTTCGGCGGCGTAGTCTTCCACCACCTTCTCGATGCCTTCGCCCACCGCCAGGCGCTTGAAACCGATCACGTCGGCGCCGGCGGCCTTGACCGCCTGCTCCACGCTCTGGTCGGTGTTCAGCACGTAGGGCTGGCCGTACAGGGTGACTTCGTTGACGATCTTGGCGATCTTGCCGCTGATGATCTTCTCCAGGATGTCGGCCGGCTTGGCCTTGTCCTTTTCCGACATCTTGGCCAGCTCGATCTCCTTTTCCTTGGCGACGAACTCGGCCGGGACGTCGGCGGCCTTGACGTGCGGCGGGTTCATCGCCGCGATATGCATGGCGATGCCGCGGGCCAGTTCGATGTCGCCGCCCTTGACCTCGACCAGCACGCCGATGCGGCCGCCGTGCACGTAGGCGGCGACGTTGTTGGCGCTATCGATGCGCACCAGGCGACGCACCTGCACGTTCTCGCCGACCTTGGCGATGACCGCGGCGCGGGCTTCCTCGACGGTCTCGCCGGCGGGCAGCTTGGCGCTCTTCAGCGCCTCGGCGTCGGCGGCGCCGGAGCTGAGCGCGGCCTGGGCCACGGCTTCGGTGAAGGCCAGGAAGTTGTTGTCCTTGGCGACGAAATCGGTTTCCGAGTTGATCTCGACCAGCACGGCCTTGCCGCCGTCCTGGGCGATCGCGATGCGGCCTTCGGCGGCGACGCGGTCGGCCTTCTTGTCGGCCTTGGCCAGACCCGACTTGCGCAGCCACTCGGCGGCGTTCTCGATATGGCCGGCGTTCTCGGTGAGCGCCTTCTTGCATTCCATCATGCCGGCGCCGGTGCGCTCGCGCAGTTCCTTGACCAGGGAAGCGGTGATTTCCACGGGGTGACCTCACAAAAGGTGGGAAAGGGCCGGCTTGCGGCCGGCCGGTATTCTCGGGAACGGGCGCTTGCGGCGCCCGCGGACCCGGGCGCTCAGCGCGCGCCGGGTGGCGACTGCGCATGCTCGCGCAATCGCATGGCGCGCCGGTTACTCGGCGGCGGGAGCGGCTTCTTCTGCCTTCTTGCCGTTCTTGCGCGGGCCGCGGCCCTTGTCGTCGCCGGCTTCGCTGAACTCTTCCTCGCGCACGCTGGCGGCGTTCGGCGCGGCGGCCTTGCCTTCCAGCACGGCGTCGGCGGCGGCGCGCGCATACAGCTGCACGGCACGGATGGCGTCGTCGTTGCCCGGGATGGCGTAGTCCACCAGTGCCGGGTTGTAGTTGGTGTCGACCACCGCGACCACCGGGATGCCGAGCTTCTTGGCTTCCTTGATGGCGATGTCTTCATGGCCGATGTCGATGACGAACAGCGCGTCGGGCAGGCGGTTCATTTCCTTGATGCCGCCCAGCGAGGCCAGCAGCTTTTCGCGCTCGCGGCGCAGGGTCAGCACTTCGTGCTTGACCAGTTTGTCGAAGGTGCCGTCGGTTTCGGCCGCTTCCAGTTCCTTCAGGCGCGCCACCGACTGCTTGACGGTACGGAAGTTGGTCAGCGTGCCACCCAGCCAGCGCTGGGTCATGAACGGCTGGCCGCAACGCTCGGCTTCTTCCTTGACCGAGTCGCGGGCGCTGCGCTTGGTGCCCAGGAACAGGATGGTGCCGCGCTTCTGCGCGACGCTGGAGATGAAGTTCATCGCGTCGTTGAACAGCGGAACCGTCTTCTCGAGGTTGATGATGTGGATCTTGCCGCGCGCGCCGAAGATGTACTGGGCCATGTTGGGGTGCCAGTAACGGCACTGATGGCCGAAGTGGACGCCGGCTTCCAGCATCTGACGCATGGTGACTTGGGGCATTGCAGTGACTCCTGATGGGGAACCGGCCATGCGCGGGCGGTGTGAGTGGAGTCCGCGCATGGACATGCAGGCCCTTGCGGGGCGTGCACGACGATTCCGGGGTTGGGCCTCCCTGCGGCCTTACGTGACCGAACTCCTCGCGGAGCACCCCGGCACGGGCGATGGCAGCAGGTGTGGATTCGCCGGTGCGTCCGGCGTGGACGGTGTGCTGGCCCGGATGGGCGCAACGCAGCCGCGGAACTATAACGGGCCGCGGCCTGCGGCGCAAATGTGGGCAGGCCGGGTCATTCGGCCAGCGCGGCTCATTCGGCCAGCAACGGCTGCAGTTCGGCCTGGTTTTCGAGGCGGGCGGCGAAATGGCCGCCGCGCGCGGCCCCGACCTCGGCCGGGAGCTGCCAGCGCTTCTGTTCCCCGGCCAGCACGTAGCCGGCCAGATTGCTGAACAGAGTCAGCTGGCGGCCGTCGGCGCTGATGAAGCTCAGATCGCTCAGTCGCGCATGCGCCTTGCCACGGTTGCGCACCTGCAACTCATGGCCGTAGGCACCGGCGACCAGGCTGACGCTGAGCGCGGCGCTCGGCGCGGTCCCGGGCGGGGACAGGAACACCGGCGTGGAATAGCGCAGCAGCAGGCGCGGGTCCGCAGGGCTGTTGTCCGGGGCCGGGCGTTCTTCCAGCACCAGGCGGTAGGCAAGCTCGCTGTCGGTCGCGGCCGGACCGATGCGCACCACCCGCAGCAGTTGCCGCCCCTGCGCAGGGATGTCGATCAGGCGCGGGCTGACCTGGACCTCGTCGGTCGCCTGCAGCTGCTCCATGCCTTCGCCCTGATGCCAGCGATATAGCTGCGCCTGCGCCTGCCAGGGCCGGTCCTGGGTATTGTTCACCCAGATCTCGGCGGTCTGCGTGCCTGGCGGCATCTGCACGATGGTCGGGCTGATGCGCACGCCGGCGGCCGCGGCCAGGCTCGGTAACAGCGCCAGCAGCAGGCCGGCGATGCGTCCGCGATGGCGGCCGTCCACTTAGAACGCGACCGTGGCGTAGCGCGAATCCTGGCGCTGCACTCCGTTGGCCACGCTCAGGCTCAGCGCCAGCGCACCGGCGTTGGGCGAGGCGGCGCCGTCGATGCTGACCTGGTAGGGCAGCGGACGGCTGCAGGCCACCTGCGCGGCGGCCGCGCCGGGCTGGCTGCGGCCGGCGGTGTCGATCTCGCAGCTGCCCAGCAGGCGGATGCCGACCCGGAACGCCGTGTTTTCGTTCGCACCGGGAATCTGCGCCGCCGCGCTCGCGCAGACGGCACAAAAACTGGCGAGCAGCAGCGATTGCATGAACGGCCTGGCGGTCATGATGGCATTCCAAGGAGGACGCGACAGATAACGGCGTCCGGCGAGGCAACTTTACCGCGTCCGCGTCCGCGTTTAGCTCTCAGTAGGTCACCGTCACCTTGACCACGTCGCTGTAGCTGCCCGGGGGCGGGGTCTGCCCGGCCGGCACCTGGCCGTACAGGGTCAGCGACTGGGTACTGCCGGTACCGGTGCCGGTCTGGGTGTCGCTGTTCAGGGTGCTGCCCCAACGCTGGCTGCGTGCCGCGTCGCGGTACAGCTCGTAGGTCAGGTACTGGCCGGCGGCGTTGCGCATGCGCCGGGTGTTGCCGCTGGCGTTCTGGCCGTTGTCCAGGCCGACCTGCCAGGCGGTGCGCCGGCGGCAGTCCATGCTCAGCGCGGTGGTGTAGTTCAGCGCGGTATCGACCAGGCCGGACTGGCTGCCGAAGTCCAGGTCGGCGATGCTGGCGATGGTGCAGACCGGCGCCGCGGTGACCGAACTCACGAACGGGAACTGCACCGCGGTGGCGCCGCCGCGGCCGCCGGTGGTGCAAGAGGCGGGCATGCTCGCCGGGGTGCCGATCAGCGGTTCGTCGTAGCGGTACTGCAGGTTGGTGAACGCCCCGTTGAAGTTGTTCTGGTACAGCCCGGTGGCGATGCCGCTCTGCAGCGGGATGCGTCCATAAATGGTGTAGGTGGCGCTGCCGCTGCCGCCGGTCACCAGCGACGAATAGGTCAGGTCCACCTGCAGCGGGGTGGAGGCGTTCAGCGCGCTGCCCCAGATCAGGCTGCGCGCGCTGTCGCGGTACATCTGGAAGCCGAGGCTGTCGTTGAGCGGGTTGAGCATGCGCCGCGGCGCGATGCCCAGGCCGCCGCCCTGCGCGCCCTCGCCGATGTTCAGGCACATGCGCACGTAGATCGTGCCCAGGATGCTGAGCGCGCCGGTCTGGCAGGTCACCGTGATCTGCGCGTTGCTGTCGGTGGCGGCGCTGGTGGAGAGGGTGCCGAAGTCCAGCGCGGTGGTCACCGCCGTGCAGGTGGTGGCGGCGCCGGCGCGCAGCGGCGCCAGCGCCGCCAGCAGCGCCAGCAGGGCGGCGCAGCCCCATGCGGCACGGCTCATGGCGCCGGCCCCGCGGTGCAGCGCAGCGGTCCCAGGCGGGTCGGGCGCTGCTGCGGCGTGTACTCGATGCGCACCTGGCAGCGGCCTGCGCTCATCTCCACCTGCAGGTCGTTGCGGCCGATCTTCAGGCCTTCCAGGTAGGCCTCGCCGTCGTAGCCGACCACCGCGTCGATGCCGGGACCGCGCACCCGGCTGCCGACCGGCAGCGGCTGATTCTGCGCATCATGCAATTGCACCAGCACGCCGTCGCTGGTGCGGATCGGGAAGTCCACCACCACGCCGCTGCGGTCGCGCGGCACCACGATCTGGTCGATGCGCTCCGGGCGCATCTGCGGCGGCAACTGCATCGGATCGATCGACACCTGGTTGTGCTGCCAGCCCATCAGCGGGGTGACCATCAGGAAGCCGCGCGCGTCGGTGACGCCGATCGGGCGGTTTTCCAGCAGCACCGGCACGCCGGCGACGCCGCCGGTGGAGACCAGGGCGAAGGCCTGGTCGAGATCGCGGCCGGGGAACCAGCCGCCGCCGATCCGGGCCACGCCGCCGGCGGCCTCGGCATAGCCGTAGGTCTGGCCGCCGTAGCTGGCCAGGCCGGCGGCATAGCGCGCGTTCTCGCCGCGCCAGCTGGCCTCGGCCAGGCCGCCGGCGCTGTCCTCGCCGCTGCGCGCCTGCAGCCGCCAGCCGCTGCCGCCGTCGGCGGCGGCCGAATGGCTGAGGTCGGCGGCGGTACTGAGACGGTCGCCGACCCGCTGCAGGGCGACGCTGGCCTGGCGCGCGCCGCTGAGCGAGATCGACCAGCCCAGGTACATGCTGCGGTCGCTGGCCTGATCCAGATTCTGGTTGACGCTGAGATTGAGCGAGGACTGCCACGGCAGCGCGCGGGTCCAGAACAGGCTGGCGTAGCGCAGGTCGCCGCTGTCCGGGTAGGACAGGCGCACATAACTCAGCGCCACGTTGCCGATCTGCTCCCAGCTGACCCCGGCCAGCGCGCGTTCGCTGATCCGCGGCGGCGGCGCGCCGTACTGCGAGGCCACGTCGCGATAGCCGGGCTGCGCGCGCTGGGTGTCCATCGAGACGTTGAAACGGCCGTTGTTCCAGCGGTAGCTGAGCGCGTACTGGTGGCCGCTGCGGCCATCGCCCTGGCTGTGCGCCAGCGAGGCGCCGACCACGCCGGCCCGCGGCAGCAGCCAGATGCCGCCGGCACCTGCGTTGCGCACTCCGGCGCCGGCCTCGGCGTGCGCCTCGGCGGTGAAGCGGGCGCTGATGCCGCGGCGCCAGCTGGCGCTGGCGACGGTGTCGCCGGCATAGTTGAAGGCGTCGCTGCCGTAGCCCTCGCGGACCCGGCCCAGCGCCAGCGACCAGTCGTCCAGGCCGTCGGCCAGCAGGTCCTGGGTGGCGTAGAACGGGATTTCGACCGAACGGCTGCGGCCGTAGGCGTCGGTGATGACCAGTTGCGCGTTGCCGGCGCCGTCCACGCCGGGCGCGGCGGACAGCTGGAACGGCCCGGCCGGCAGCTCCGAGCCGTACTGGCGGATGCCGTTGACGTACAGATCCACGTTCGACGGCACCGTCACTTCGCCGAGGAATTCCGGCAGCGGGGTGGTCACGCGGTACGGCTGCAGGCCGAAATCGCGGCCCACGCGGATCCCGCCCAGACGCAACGTGCGGCTCCAGCTGGTGCTGCTGCTCAGCGTGTCGCCGATCACCACGCTGGTCATGCTCTCGGGCAGCGACCACTGCCACTGCGTGTCCAGGCGGATCGCCTGGCTGCGCCAGTCGCGCTGCGGCTCGCGGTACAGGCGGCCGACGAAGGATTGGCGGAACATGCCGCGGCCGAGCACGCCGTCGCCCAGGCCGAAGGCGCGCAGTTCGCCGCTCGCGGTGAGGTTGCTGGCATTGCCCTGGCGGCTGGCGTACAGGTCGTAGTCCAGCAACGCGCCGGGCGAACTGGTCGCCGGCAGCGCCGGGCCGCTGTCCTGCGCGTCGATCCGGGTCAGCGGCACGTCGAGCAGCGCCACCGGCGCATCGATCGCCAGCTGCTGCAGGCCGGCGTCGTAGCGGTAGCGCACCCCGTCCAGGTTCTCCAGCGCGATCGTGGCGTTGGCATCGGCATCGATGCGCAGGCCGATCTGGCGCAGCGTGGCGGCCTCGGCCTGCATGCGTTCGCCGTCGCGCTGGAAGCGGAACAGTCCGGGCTTGCGGGTCTCGTTGAGGGTGACTTCCAAGTACAGGGTTTCCTGTTCCACCGGTGGGCCGCTCGGCTGGGCGGCGGCAAGGTGCGCGGCGCTCGCCCACAGCACCAGCAGCAGCTCAAGGAGCCTTTGCTTCCAGCGCGAGCGATTGAGCAATGGGTTCACCGTTGATCGTTGCCTTGAACGCGCCGTCGGCGCGCAGCAGTGCAGGCGGGAGTGGCCAGCGCTTGCGTTGGCCCGGTAATACATAGCCGGCCAGGCCGTCGGCAATCGCGGCACGGGTGCCGTCGCTGGCGACGAAATGCAGGTCCACCAGTTGCGCGTGTTCGCTGCCGTTGTTGACGACTTCCAGGGCCGGCGCGCTGGCGTCGCGGATCAGCCGCGCCTGCAGCACGGGCGCGGCGGCGGCGGCCGGCTTGACGAAGATCGGCACCGAGTAGCGCAGCACGAACTGCAGGCCGGACGCGCTGGCCGTGGCGTCCGCCGCCGGCAGTTCGTCGACCAGCACCCGATAGGTGTCCTCGGTGCTCCTGGGCGCAGCGTCCAGGCGGATGATGCGCACCAGTTGCCGCGAGTGCGGCGCCAGTTCCAGCATCGGCGGGCTGATCGCGATCCTGTCGCTGGGGTCGAGCAGATCCTCGCCATCCTGCTGGCGCCAGCGGAACACCCGCACCTGCGCCTGCAGCGGCTTGTCGCCGCTGTTGCTCAGCCACAGCCCCTGCGCCGACTCTTCCGCGGTCAACTGCACGGAGGTCGGCGCGACCTGCAGGCTGGCAGCCTGCGCCGCCAGCGTCGCCGCCAGCCATACGGCCAGGGCGATCGGTAAACGCAGCGGGAAGGAGGATCGCAGGGACATGGAACGCTCCTGTTACCAGGTGACAGTGGCGGTGACGACGTCGCTATACGAACCGGCAGGATAATTGGTGCTGGCGACCTGGCCGTAGACGACCAGGGGTTGTACCGCACCATTGCCGGTGCCGGCCTGGGTGTCGCTGCCGATGGTCGAGCCCCAGTTCTGGGTGCGCGCCGAGTTGCGGTACAGGGCGTACGGCACGCGCGCGGTGTTGCCCGCATCGGCGCTGCCCATGGTGCGCGCGGTCACCGTCGCGCCGGAGCCGCTGCCGGCGTTGAGCGCGATGTTGTACGGCGTGCCCGAGGTGCAGCGCACGTTCAAGGTGCCGGTGCTGTTGATCGAGGTCTGGGTGGAGTTGACGCTGCCGAAATCGACGTCGGTCGGTGCGGTCTGGATGTCGCAGACGCTGGTGATCACGATCTTGACGTTGAAGGTGCGCGAGTCGGTCTGGGCGGATGCTACGCCGGTTCCGGCGGCCAGCAACACGGCGATGGCGAGTGCACTGTGGAGAGTTTGCATGGGGTGAGGCTCTTCGGAATGACGGAGTCCGTCGGTGCCGAACCCAATGCAAAGTGCGGGCCAATCCGCAGTGTTCTGGATGGGCATCTAAATTTTGAAAGTGATGGGTTCAGCGGTTGTCCCGGTTTTCATTTGTGAAGGCGGCGGAATCCCGGCCCGGCGCCGAAAAACCGTCAGTGCGCAGCGGCGCGTTCAGGAAGGCCGCGAATGAGCGATAATGGCGGGCATGACCGTCAATCTGAAAACTCCCCAGGACATCGAGAAGATGCGCATCGCCGGCCGCCTGGCCGCCGAGGTGCTGGACCTCATCGGGCCGCATGTGAAGCCCGGCGCGACCACCGCCGAGCTGGACCGCATCTGCCACGACCACATCGTCAAGGTGCAGCAGGCGGTGCCGGCCAACATCGGCTATCGCGGCTACCCGAAGACGGTATGCAGCTCGGTGAACAACGTGATCTGCCACGGCATCCCCAGCGAAAGCAAGGTGCTGAAGGACGGCGACATCGTCAACATCGACGTCACCGTGATCAAGGACGGCTGGCATGGCGACACCAGCCGCATGTACTACGTCGGCACGCCGTCGGTGATGGCGCGGCGGCTGGTCCAGGCGACCTACGAGGCGATGTGGCGCGGCATCCGCGCGGTGCGGCCGGGCGCCACGCTCGGCGACATCGGCCACGCGATCCAGCAATACGCCGAAAGCGAGCGTTTCAGCGTGGTGCGCGAATACTGCGGCCATGGCATCGGCAAGGTCTACCACGACGAGCCGCAGGTGCTGCACTACGGCCGGCCCGGCGAGGGCCTGGTGCTGAAGCCGGGCATGACCTTCACCATCGAGCCGATGATCAACGAAGGTTCGCGCTACACCCGCGTACTGCCGGATGGCTGGACCGTGGTGACCAAGGACCGCAAGCTGTCGGCGCAGTGGGAGCACACCATCGCGGTCACCGAGGACGGCGTGGAAGTGCTGACCCTGTCGCCCGGCAACCTCGGCGAGCCGTGAGCCTGCTGCCGGCCGGTAGCGATGCCGGCATGCCCGACGCGGCCGCCGACGATGCCGAGTGGGCCGCGGCGGCGCGGCAGTTGCTGGCGCAGGCCGACGCGCGGCTGTGCAAGCGCTTCGACCAGGACGACGACATCGACCGCCTGCTGGCGCTGCGCGCACGCGCGCTGGACCAGTTGATCAAACATGCGTGGAGCCGTTGCCTGCCGCGCGACGCCGGGCTGGCGTTGTACGCGGTCGGCGGCTACGGCCGCGGCGAGCTGTTCCCGCGCTCGGACATCGATCTGCTGGTGTTCGGCGAATCCGAGCGCCAACGCGCGCACGAACAGGCGCTGGCGCGGCTGTTCGCGCTGCTCTGGCATGCCGGGGTGCCGGTCAGCCACGCGGTGCGCTCGGCCGCGCAATGCACCGCCGCCTGCGCCGACCAGAGCGTGCTGACCGCCTTGATCGAGGCGCGCCCGCTGCTTGCCGACGCCGCCGCCAAGGCGGCGCTGGCCGCGGCGATCGCGCCGCAGCAGGTCTGGCCGCCGCGCGCCTTCTTCCTGGCCAAGCGCGAGGAACTGCAGGCCCGCCACCAGCGTTTCGGCGACACCGCCGACAACCTGGAGCCGGACATCAAGGACGGGCCGGGCGGCCTGCGCGACCTGCATACGCTGGGCTGGATGGCGCTGCGCGCGTTCGGCGTGCGCGACCTGGAGCCGCTGGTCGGGCTCGGCCATGTCGGCAGCGACGAGGCCGCGGCGCTGCGCCGCGAGCGCCGCGAGCTGGCCCGCTTGCGCTACGGGCTGCACCTGGTCGCCAACCGCCCGGAGGAGCGCCTGCGCTTCGACTACCAGAAGACCCTGGCGCAGCGGCTGGGCTTCTCCGACGACGCCGAGAGCCTGGGCGTGGAGAAGATGATGCAGCGCTTCTACCGCAGCGCGGCGATCGTGCGCCGGCTCAGCGACCGCCTGCTGCAGCGCTTCGAAGAACAGTTCGACGGCGAGGCGCAGCCGCAGCCGCTGGGCGCCGGCTTCTCGCTGCGCCGCGGCTATCTGGCCGCCGATGCCGAGGCCTGGCCGCAGGCCGATCCGGTGCAGGTGTTCGCGCTGTTCGCGACCTGGGCCGCGCATGGCGAGGTCCGCGGCCTGCATTCGCTGACCGCGCGCGCGCTGGCCGAGGCGCTGTCGCAACTGCCCGCCTACGACGGCGCCAGCGCGCTGGCGCGCGAGCGTTTCCTCGCGCTGCTGCGCGGCCCGCGCGCGGTGCAGACGCTGACCCGGATGGCGCGGCTGGGCGTGCTCGGGCAGTGGATCCCGGCGTTCGCGCAGGTCTCCGGGCGCATGCAGTTCGACCTGTTCCATGTGTACACCGTGGACCAGCACACGCTGATGGTGCTGAAGAACATCGCGGTATTCGCCAGCGCCCGCGCCGACGACCGCTTCTCGATCGCGCACGAGGTGTGGCCGCGGCTGCGCAAGCCGGAACTGCTGCTGCTGGCCGGGCTGTTCCACGACATCGCCAAGGGCCGCGGCGGCGACCATTCCGAACTCGGCGCGGTGGATGCGCGCGCGTTCTGCGCCGGCCACGGCCTCAGCGCGGCCGATACCGACCTGGTGGTGTGGCTGGTCGAGCAGCACCTGCGCATGTCGGTGACCGCGCAGAAGCAGGACATCTCCGATGCCGACGTGATCCACCACTTCGCCACCCTGGTCGGCGACCGCGAGCGCCTGGACTATCTGTACCTGCTGACCTGCGCCGACATCGCCGGCACCAGCCCCAAGCTGTGGAACGCGTGGAAGGACCGGCTGCTGGCCGACCTGTACTTCGCCGCGCGGCGCGCGCTGCGCGACGGCCTGGAGCATCCGCGGCCGATCGCCGAGCGGGTGCAGGAGGCGCGCGAGGCCACGCGCGCGCTGATGCACATCCAGGGCCACGACGATGCGGTCATCGACCGCCAGTTCGCCGGCATGCCGGACGAGAGCTTCCTGCGCTTCCGCCCCGAACAGCTCGCCTGGCAGGCGGGTTCGCTGATGGAAGTGGAACTGGGCGACACCCTGGTCAAGGTGCGCCCGGTGACCCCCGACGACGACGCGCTGGAAGTGTTCGTTTACTCGCCGGACCGCGACGGCCTGTTCGCCGCGATCGTGATGACCCTGGACCGGCGCGGCTACGGCATTCACCGCGCGCGCGTGCTCGACGCACCGCATGAAGCGATCTTCGATACCTTCGAGGTGATGCCGGCCGACGCCTTCGCCAGCGGCGACACCGCGCAGCTGGAAGCGGCATTGCGCGAGGCGCTGTCCGGCGACCTGACCCGGCTGCGCCCGGCGCGGCGCGTGGTGCCGCGCCAGCTGCGGCATTTCCGCTTCGCCCCGCGCATCGAATTCCGCGAGAGCGTGGACGGCCGCCGCACCCGCCTGAGCCTGGTCGCGCCGGACCGGCCCGGCCTGCTGTCGAACGTGGCGCAGGTGCTGCGCCGCCAGCAGCTGCGCGTGCACGACGCGCGCATCGCCACCTTCGGCGAACGCGCCGAGGACGTGTTCCAGATCACCGACGAGCACAACCTGCCGTTGCCCGACTCCTCCCGCCAGGCGCTGCACGCCGCACTGCAGGCCTGTCTGGACCCCGATACCCCGCCTGGAGACTCCCGCTAATGGCCACCAAGAAGCCTGCCGCCGCCAAGAAGCCTGCTGCCAAGACCGCCGCCGCCGGCAAGACCTCCGCGAAGAAGGCGGCGGCCACGAAGACCGCCGCCGCCGCCGCGCCGTCCAAGCCCAGCGCCGCACCGAAATCGCCGGCCAGGACCCTGCGCGCCAAGCCGGCCGCCGCTCCCAGCACCGACGAGCTGAAGTTCACCATCGACAGCGCCTTCGAGCGCCGCACCGCGCTGACCCTGGACGAGATCGAAGGCTCGACCCGGCCAGTGGTCAACCGCGTCATCGACGGCCTGGAAGCGGGCGAGTTCCGCGTCGCCGAGCCCGACGGGCATGGCGGCTGGAAGGTCAACGAATGGCTGAAGAAGGCGGTGCTGCTGTACTTCCGGGTCAACGAGATGGCGGTGGTCGAGGCGCAGCCGGCGCCGTTCTGGGACAAGGTCGAGTCGCGCTTCGCCGGCTACCACGAGGCCGAGTTCCGCAAGGCCGGCGTGCGCGTGGTGCCGGGCGCGATTGCGCGCCGCGGCAGCTACTTCGGCAAGGACGTGGTGCTGATGCCGAGCTTCACCAACATCGGCGCGCACGTGGGCGAGGGCAGCATGGTCGATACCTGGGCCACGGTTGGTTCGTGCGCGCAGATCGGCAAGCATTGCCACCTGTCCGGCGGCGCCGGCATCGGCGGCGTGCTCGAACCGCTGCAGGCCGGCCCGACCATCATCGAGGACCACTGCTTCGTCGGCGCGCGTTCGGAAGTGGTGGAAGGCGTGGTGGTCGGTCACCACAGCGTGATCGGCATGGGCGTGTTCATCGGCCAGAGCACGCGCATCTACAACCGCGCCACCGGCGAGATTTCCTACGGCTATGTGCCGCCGTACAGCGTGGTGGTGTCCGGGCAGCTGCCGTCCAAGGACGGCTCGCACTCGCTGTACTGCGCGGTGATCGTCAAGCAGGTCGATGCCAAGACCCGCAGCAAGACCAGCGTCAACGATCTGCTGCGCGGCCTGGCGGACTGACGCATCTGCTTCTCCCATCGGGAGAAGCTTGCACGCAGCACCGGATGAGGGGACGGGCGAAGCTGCGTGTAGTTGGGTCAGCCAGACGCTTTCGCACCGTACCCTCACCGCAACCCCTCTCTCCCGCGGGGACTTCCTGCGGTCGCCGTTGGGAGAGGGGCTATATTCGCTCGATGGGACATTTTCGATGACGACGTTGTACGGACTGAAGAACTGCGATACCTGCAAGAAAGCAACCAAGTGGCTGGACCGCTTCGGCGTGGCCTATGCGTTCGTCGATTACCGCGAGCACAAGCCGAGCCCGGAGACTCTGGTCGAATGGGCCGGCAAGGCCGGCGGTTTCGATGCGCTGGTCAACAAATCCTCGACCACCTGGCGGCAGTTGCCGGACAACAAGAAAACGCCCGGCTCCGAGGCCGAATGGAAACTGCTGCTGCGCGAATACCCGCAACTGATCCGGCGGCCGGTGGTGGTCACTGACGATGGCCTGCTCAGCCAGGGTTTCTCGGACAACGGCTTCAAGCAGCGCTTCGGCGTGGGCTGAGCCGGTGGCGCCGCTGTTCGCTCCCTGTATCCCTGTAGGAGCGGCTTCAGCCGCGACCGTATCGCCCGGGACTTCATCGAAACCCGGATCAAGCGCAGTGGCCGGCATGCCTGGCACCCTCCGTTCCTGTCGCGGCTGAAGCCGCTCCTACAGTGATTTCTGCCATGACCGATATTGTTGACCTCACCTGCGCATTGATCGCCCGCCCGTCGGTGACGCCCGACGACGCCGGTTGCCAGGAACTGATCGCGCAGCGGCTGGCGCGGGCCGGCTTCGCCATCGAGCCGCTGCGCTTCGGCGACGTCGACAACCTGTGGGCCACGCATGGCAGCGGCGCGCCGGTGCTGGCGCTGCTCGGCCATACCGATGTGGTGCCGCCGGGGCCGCGCGAGGCCTGGGCCAGCGATCCGTTCGTGCCGCAGATCCGCGACGGCGTGCTGTACGGCCGCGGCGCCGCCGACATGAAGAGCGGGGTGGCCGCGTTCGTGGTCGCCGCCGAGCAGTTCGCCGCCGCCCATCCGGAGCATCCCGGCACGCTGGCGCTGCTGCTGACCTCCGACGAGGAAGGCGACGCGCTGGACGGCGTGCGCAAGGTCGCCGAGACCTTCCGCGCGCGCGGCCAACGCATCGACTGGTGCATCACCGGCGAGCCGTCCTCCACCGAACGGCTCGGCGACCTGTTGCGGGTCGGCCGCCGCGGCAGCCTGTCGGCCACGCTGCTGGTGAAAGGCGTGCAGGGCCACGTCGCCTATCCGCACAAGGCGCGCAACCCGATCCATCTGGCCGCACCGGCGCTGGCCGAGCTGGTCGCGCGGCATTGGGACGACGGTTACGAGAGTTTCCCGCCGACCAGCCTGCAGATCTCCAACCTGCATGCCGGTACCGGCGCCAACAACGTGATCCCCGGCGAGCTGCAGGTGGCCTTCAACCTGCGCTACAACCCGCACTGGGACGCGCCGCGGCTGGAAGCGGAGATCGCCGCGCTGCTCGATCGCCACGGCCTGGACTACACGCTGCGCTGGCACCGCAGCGGCGAGCCGTTCTACACCCCGGAAGGGCGCCTGCGCAGTGTCGCGCGCGCGGTGCTGGGGGACTTCGCCGGCGCGGCGCCGGAAGAGAGTACCGGCGGCGGTACCTCCGACGCGCGCTTCATCGCACCGCTCGGCGCGCAGTGCATCGAGGTCGGCCCGGTCAACGCCAGCATCCACCAGGTGGACGAGCACGTGCGCGTCGCCGACCTGGAGGCGCTGCCAGGGCTGTATCTGGCATTGCTGGAGCAGCTGTTGCAGTGAACCTTCGGGGCGGCCGCCTGGGGCGGCCGCGGTTACCGTTGCGATCGCGCCGGACGCTCGCGGCCGCAACAGGCGGCGCCGCCCGCCTGCGCCTGGCCGCGCTTATTCCTTGGCCATCGGCGTCGGCGTCAAGGTCGTGGCACGGCCTCCCTGGATCGCCGTCACGCGCTGTTCCGCATCGCGCACCTGCGCCCGATCGGCGAGCAGGGTGTAGGTCAGTTCGAAGTCTGCATGCTGTCCTGGCTGCAGCTGCTTCACCCGGCCCTGCGCGCGTTCGATCGTCACCGGGTAGGCATAGCTGGTGCCAGGTTCGATTCCGGTGACATAGCCCTTTTTTTCGGTATCGGTGTTCTTCCACAAGGTCAGCACCGGCAACTGCTGGGTGTCGAAGGCGATGGACACGCCCTTGTCGCCGGCACGATTGACCAAGGCGGCCAAGGTCTTGCCGGCGCTGTCCGCATAGGGAGCGATGTTGAACACCTGCTCGTCGAAGCCGCGGGTCGGCCCCTGGTAGCGTTGCCATGCGTCCAGGCCGGCCTTGGCGTAGTCGTTGAACGGGGACACCTCCCGCGCCGGCGCCAGCAGGCGTGCGCCTTGTTCGAGAATCGGCCGCCCGAAGTTGCTGTGGTAGATGATCTGGTAGTCCTGGGCATAGTCGCCGGCGTTGCTCAGCACGTCGTGGATGGTGAACGCGTTGCTGCCCGGGACGTAGCGCAATTCGGTCCAGGTTTCGAGTTGCGACTTCTTGAAGCTGCGCTCCTTGAGCAGCCCACGCACGCTGATCGCATACGGCGCGTGCTCGTCGATGTCCACGATCACCTTGGAGGCGGGCGTATTGCCGGCGCGGCCATGCAGGGTATACAGCATGCCTTGCGCGGTGACCGGATGGCCGGTCCATTCATAGCCGCAACGCACCAGCATCTCGTTGAAGCCTTCCAGCCAGCCCAGGCCGTTACGGCTTTCCAGGGTGATGCTATTCGGATTGACCACCTCGTCCACCGGGGAGTCCCAGCCCAGGCGTACGCCCTTGCCGGTGACGTGCAACAGGCCCATGCCGCGGGTCGGGCTCAGCACGATGACCAGGCCGTCCTCGCTGCGGATGGTGATGATCTTGCTGCCTTCCTGGCGGCCACCGTGCAGCACGCTCTGTTCGATGCTGAAGGGGTGCTCATGGATTCCCAGCGCCTGGCTGTCGATGCGCCAGTCGCCTTGCGCCTGGTTGGCCTGCGTGTCGGTCAACACGATGCTGCGTGCCGCCGCCGTGGTGGGCAGCAGCAGCGCCGCGGCCCAGATCAGACATGTTTTCATCTCTTGGCTACTCTGGAGTTGCGGCCGGGGCATGGGACGCGACGGTCCTTGGCCACGGCGTGAAGGGCAAGCAGACGCGACGTTGCGCACGCGCCTTGCCGGTTGCCGCAAAACGGCGTGCGCGAGTCTAGCAAGCGCAGTGCCGCCAGTTGCTGCGAGCCCCATGCGCTGGCTGCATTGGCTACGGCATGCACCGCGCGTCGGCGCTGCTCCTGCCTGGGTCGCCGCTGTGCAGGCGGGCGGGTGTTCATCGTTGCCCTTGAAACAGTTGCGCCATTGCGCCGGCCGGGTTACGTTCGCCGCATGATCTCCATGTCCGCCCTCCGCCCGATCCACGCCAACGGCCGCAATAATGCGCTGGCGAACAATCGTGCGCGGCCGATGCGGGTCTGCGACTAGGCGCTACCGAAACACCGCGTCCAGTCTCCAGGAAACCCGCATCGGCCGATGCGGGTTTTTTTATGTGTGAGATTTTTTGTGAAATTTTTCCCCGCATCGCGCTGCCGGCCGGCAACCGCTGCAGACCATCGCCGCAACGACCTGTTACCCCCACACACCATCCAGGAGCTTTTCCATGTGTTCGATCTTCGGCATCTTCGGCCTGCAACCCGGCGACGACCTGCAGGCGCTGCGCCGGCAGGCGCTGGACTGCTCGCAGCGGCAGCGCCATCGCGGTCCGGACTGGAGCGGCGTGTATGTCGACGACGGCGCGATCCTGGTGCATGAGCGCCTGGCCATCGTCGATCCGGCCGGCGGCTCGCAGCCGTTGCTGTCCGCAGACGGGCAACTGGCGCTGGCGGTGAACGGCGAGATCTACAACCACCGCGAACTGAAGCAGCAGCTGACCCAGCCCTACGCGTTCCAGACCGGCTCGGATTGCGAAGTGATCAATGCGCTGTACCGCGAGGAGACGCCGGCCGCGCTGCTCAACCGGCTCAACGGCATCTTCGCCTTCGCGCTGTGGGACAAGGCCGCCGGGCGCGTGCTGATCGCGCGCGACCCGATGGGCGTGTGTCCGCTGTACTGGGGCCACGACCAGCAGGGCCGGCTGCGCGTGGCTTCGGAGATGAAGTCGCTGGCCGACAGCTGCGCCGACGTCGCCCAGTTTCCGCCGGGCCATTACTACGACAGCGCCAGCGGCGAACTGCAGCAGTACTACCGCAAGCCGTGGCGCGACTACGCCGCGGTGCAGGGCGTGCAGGTGAGCAAGCAGGAACTGCGCGAGGCGTTCGAGCGCGCCGTGCACCGCCAGCTGATGACCGACGTGCCGTACGGCGTGCTGCTGTCCGGCGGCCTGGATTCGTCGCTGGTGGCGGCGGTGGCGGCGCGTTTCGCGCGCAAGCGCATCGAGGACAACGACCAGGCCGAGGCCTGGTGGCCGCGCCTGCATTCGTTCGCGATCGGCCTGAAGGGTTCGCCCGACCTGGCCGCCGCGGCGATCGCCGCCGCGTCGCTGGGCACCGTGCACCACGGCTTCGAGTACACCTTCGAGGAAGGCCTGGACGCGTTGCCGGAGGTGATCCGGCACATCGAGACCTACGACGTCACCACCATCCGCGCGTCCACGCCGATGTTCCTGCTGGCGCGGCGGATCAAGGCGATGGGAGTGAAGATGGTGCTGTCCGGCGAGGGCAGCGACGAGATCTTCGGCGGCTACCTGTACTTCCACAAGGCGCCGAACGCGCGCGAGTTCCACGAGGAGCTGATCCGCAAGCTCGACGCGCTCTACAACTACGACTGCCTGCGCGCCAACAAGTCGATGATGGCCTGGGGCGTGGAGCCGCGCGTGCCGTTCCTGGACGTGGAGTTCCTGGACGTGGCGATGCGCATGGACGCGCAGTACAAGATGATCGACAAGACCAGCGGCGGCGCCACGCGCATGGAAAAGGGCGTGTTGCGCGAGGCGTTCGAAGGCTATCTGCCCGATTCGATCCTGTGGCGGCAGAAGGAGCAGTTCAGCGACGGCGTCGGCTACGGCTGGATCGACGGGCTCAAGGCGCACGCCGAGGCGCAGGTCAGCGACCGCGAACTGGCCGCGGCCGACAAGCGCTTCCCGGTCAACCCGCCGCAGACCAAGGAAGCCTATTACTACCGCACGCTGTTCGAGCGCGCGTTCCCCACGCCGGCCGCGGCCGAGACCGTGCCCGGCGGCAAGTCGATCGCCTGCTCCTCGCCGGCGGCGATCGCCTGGGACGCGAGCTTCGCCAACGCCGCCGACCCGTCCGGCCGCGCGGTGGCCGGGGTCCACGAGCAAGCCTTGGCTTCGTGAGCCGGCGCGTCCCCGTCGGCAATGGCCGGCGGGGTCGGGACCAGGGACCAGGGACCGGGGACCGGAAGAACGGAAGTCGGTAGAGCTTCAGATCGCCTTATCGCGCTTTTCCGGGCCCGGGTCCCCGGTCCCCGGTCCCGAATCCAGGCAGCTATTCGAACCGCATGCAGCGCCCATAACGCTCCGGCTGGATGTCCACGCCGGAGGCGTCGGCCTGGTTGTTCTTGCGCCACACGTTCTGGCGGAAGTCCGGACCGCTGCAGTTGGCGGCGCGGTCCACGCCGATCGTGTAGGTGTAGGGGTTGCCCTGGAAGGTGTTGTTCTCGAAGGTGTTGTCCTGGCTCATGCTGTTGTCCCAGCACAGGATCTCCGGGGTGCGCTGGCGGATCGAGCAGGCCAGGTAGATGCCGGCGCCCTTGTTGCCGGTGAACTGGTTGCCGACGAACTGGTTGCGCCGCGCATCGGCCAGGTACACGCCCTGGCTGCCGTTGCGCTCCAGGCGGTTGTTGCGGATCTCGCTGTCTTCCAGGTGCTCGGTGGTGATGCCGGCGGCGACGTTGTCGTGGATGTAGTTGTCGATCAGCTTGACCTTGGACGTGCGGTTGAACGACACCCCGTCCCAGATCGCGCCGGACACGTCGTTGCGCTCGATCAGCAGGTCGCGGCTGTCGTATTCGCTGAGCAGGCAGGCGCTGCGGCACTTGCTCACGCGCAGCCCGGACAGGCGGATGTTCTGGCCGGCGCGCACCACCACCAGGCTGTTGCTCAGGTACGGGCGCTCGGGCATGAATTCCTTGTCGGCACTGCCGCCGACGATCTGCAACTGTTCGACCACGACATCGCGGATCGGCCGCTGCGGGCGCTCGTTCTGGTAGTCGCCGACCACGATGACCGGCTGCTGCACGCCGTCCTGCATGCGCAGCACGGTGGCGTCGCCCTGGCCGCGCAGGCGCAGGCCGTCGCGCTGCAGCGATAGCAGCTTGGTCACGTGGAAATCGCCGGCGGTCAGGCACACCGTGGCCGGCTTGCCGTCGTTGGGTACGCGATCGACCGCGGCTTGCAGGTCGTCGCCCGGTTCGGCGCGCACGCTGCAGTCGGTGGCAGCAGAGGCGGGTGCGGCGGCGGTGGCGCAACCGCTCGACAGGCAGGCGGCGAGCGGTAACAACAGGGCGAGCAGGGGACGGGAATTCATTGGGGGACAGGCTCCGCTTGGGGGGAGGGAAGGACGCGGCGATCGGCCGCAGGCGCCGCGCAACGCTGGCGACACGGCGTGCAGTACCGTGCGCGGGTGGCGCGGTAATCGCTCATTATCGCGCAGGTGGCCGTAAGCTCAGCGTGTAGCGCGCCGGGCCGGGCAGGAACGGCGAGGCGCGGCCTTGCACCCAGTCGTCGTGGCCGGCCCCCCAGAACGGCGACAGCGGATGCTCGCTCTGGCCGCCGGGCATGTGCGTGATGCCGTCGGCCTCGTGGCCGGGCGCGACCACCATGCGCTCGGAGGCGCCGAAGTCCGGCCGCTGCACCCGCGGCATGTCGTTGTCGCCGGGCAAGCCCTCGGTCGGCATGCACAACCAGCGCCGCAGCACTCCCGGCAGCGAGCGCGCCAGCGGATGGCAGACCGCGGCGGTGTTCTGTTCGCCCCAATGGCGCTGCGGCAACGGCGCGTCCTGGTCGGGTTGGTCGCGCACTTCGGTGGCGGCATCTTCCAGCAAGGCCTGCCAGCTGGCGTAGCGGCGCGGCAGCAGATGCGGCGGCTGCTGCTGCAGCATCGGCCAGGCCACCGCTTCCAGCTGCGGCAACGGCGGCATGGCGTAATCGGTGCCGAGCGCGGCGCGGGCCGGCGCGATCAGGCCGTCGCGGATCCGGGTCAGCAGCGCCAGGCGCCAGGCGCGCACCAGCCGGTAACTCACCGAGTCGGTGCTGGCGCGGCCTTCCCAGTGCTTGCTGGCCTGCGCCAGCGCGTGCAACGCCGGCGTGGCGGCGGCGCCGTCGCGTTGCTGCAGCAATCTCCACCAGCGTTGCAGCAGCAAGGCGCGGTCGTCGAGCTGGATCGCCAGCAACTGGCGTTCGTCCAGTTGCGGATGCAGGCGCAGGTCGTCGCGGATCTGCTGCGCGCGCGCGCCCAGCGCGTAGCCGCCGTCGCCGAGTACGGCCAATTCGTCGCCGCCGACGACGCGCGCATTGGCGGTCCACAGTTGCCCGTCGGCAGGATCGATCCGCTGCGGCGAATGCGCCGTGGAGATCGGCCACGGCGCGCAGCGCTGCGCTGCCGGCACCGCCGCGCTGACGTCGTGGACCAGGGCGTCGCTGCGGCAGTTGGGTCCGCGCAGCGGCAGCGCGCCGAGCACGCGCCAGCCGATATGTCCGGCGCTGTCGGCCAGCAGCATGTTCTGCGCCGGCGTGGCGATGCGCTGCGCGCTGGCGAAGGCGCTGGCGAGGGAATCGGCGCGGGCCAGGTCGGCCAGGCCCAGGTTCAGCGCGCCGGGCAGCTGCGCCACCCAGCGTTGCGCCAATGCCGTGCCGTCCGGCTCGTGCTGCAGGATCGGGCCGTAGACGGTGTCTTCCACGTCCAGCGCGACATCCAGGCCGCCGGCCACCTTGATCCGCTCGCGGTGGTGGACGACCGCGGTGCAGCCGGGCTGCGGCGTCGCCGCGCACGGCGTCAAGCGGTACCAGTCGCTGCTGTCGGCGTAGCTGTTGGTGAAGCCCCAGGCGACGTGGCCGTTGCTGCCGACGATCACCGCCGGCAGGCCCGGCAGCGAAAAGCCGGTGATGTCCACGCGCCCGCCGGGCGCCTGCGCGTCGGCGTAGCGCAGCCGCACCCGGAACCACAGGCTGGGCGCCCCCAGCTGCAGATGCATGTCGTTGGCGACGATGGCCCGGCCGTCGGCGCTGCGGCTGCCGGCGATGGCCCAGTTGTTGCTGCCGGGGGCGGCATGGTCTGCGGTGCCGGCGTCGCGCGGGGCATCGGGCAGGGTGCGCAGGTCGACCTGGCTGGCGTCGGGCAGCGTGGCGTCGCCGCGCGCCGGCGCGTCCAGCGCCGCGTCCCAACTGCTGCCGTCGTGACGCAGCAGCGCGAACAGCGGCGCCGGCAGGTGCTGCTGCAGCCGGTACAGCGACAGTTCGCGGCCGAGCTGGCGGCCTTGCAGATCGAAATACATCGCGTCGCCGGCCAGCACCGAATCCACCGGCTGCCAGTCGCGCGGCGCCTTGACCAGCAGCAGATAGGGCCACGGCCGCACCCGCAGCGCGTGCAGGCCGTTGTTGACGCCGGCGCTGTAGGCCTGCAGCGCCGCGGCATGGCTGCCGCCGAAGCTGGCCAGTTGCGCGGCGGCGTGCGCGCGCAGGCGGTGCATGCGCCGCTGCTTGTCCACCCCGAGCGTGGCGTTGCCGACCAACTCCGACAGTTCGCCGGCGGCGGCACGGCGCATCAGGTCCATCTGGAAGTAGCGTTCCTGCGCATGCACGTAGCCGAGCGCGCGCATCGCATCGGCCTCGTTGCCGGCGTCGATGGTGACCGTGCCCAGCGCGTCGCGCTGGATCTGCACCGGTGCCGCCAGCCCGTCCAAGTCGGCCTGGCCGTCGAGCGTGGCCAGGCTGCCGCGCAGCAGCAGCCACATCGCCAGCAGCAGGCCGATCGCCAGCGCCGCCAGCCACAGCATCCCTCGTTTCCACTTGCTCTGCATCCAAGCATCTCCACCGGCCAATGCCCGATTTTAGACGCGACTGCGTGTCGTTCTTGCGTACATCCGGCGGGCGCTCGCGTGCGGTTGGGGCGTGGTCAGCTTCGCCTGCGCCGCTGCGCCGATGGAATCGGGATGCTAATGATTCCGATTGGAACGCGGGCCGCGCGGCTCGGGCACTATGGCGGCCTTAGTTGAGACGGAGCCTGCCCCATGAAGGGACATCCTGAAGTTGTGCAATGCCTGATCGCATTGCTGCGCGGCGAACTCGCCGCACGCGACCAGTATTTCATCCACTCGCGGCGCTACGAGGACCAGGGCCTGCAGGCGCTGTACACGCGGATCAACCACGAGATGGAAGAGGAGACCGAGCACGCCGACGCGCTGCTGCGGCGCATCCTGTTCCTGGAAGGCGACCCGGACATGCGCCCGCACGCGTTCGAACCCGGACGCACGGTCGAAGAGATGCTGGAAAAAGACCTGAAGGTCGAATACGAAGTGCGCGCGAACCTGGCCGCCGCCATGAAGCTGTGCGAGCAGCACGGCGACTACGTCAGCCGCGACATCCTGCTCAAGCAGCTGCAGGACACCGAAGAAGACCATGCCTGGTGGCTGGAACAGCAACTGGGCCTGATCAAGCGGCTGGGCATGGCGCTGTATCAGACTTCGAAGATCGGTGGGAGTGGGGTGGGGGAGTAACGGGACTCGGGACTCGGGACTCGGGACTCGGGACTCGGGACTCGGGACTCGGTAGAGCCTACCGCTCACCGCCGATGGATGGCGAGGCAAAAAAAATCGGCCCGAAAGGGCCGATTTGCTGTTCGCTGTTGCGAGTCCCGAGTCCCGAGTCCCGAGTCCCGGCCCCACCTCACTCCACCGCCAGATCATCCACCTTCTGCCACCCGCGCGGCAGCAGCCCGCCGCGGCTGGCGCGCGCGCCGAGGTAGGCGTCCAGGTCCTTGAACGACAGCGACATGGTGCGCTGCCCGCTCTTCACCAGTAGCGTGTTGCCCGGCGCGACCGCGGCGATCGCCACCACCCGCTCGGTGCCGAGCTTGGCCTTGGGGATGTCGATGATCTTGTTGCCCTTGCCCTTGCCCTTGTCCAGCTCGGGCAGGTCGGCAAGCGGGAACGCCAGCAGGTGGCCGGCGCTGGTCACCGCGACGATGCGGTCGGTCTCGGCGTTGCCGACCGAGGCCGGCGGCAGCACCTTGGCGTTCGGGGTCAGGTTGAGCATCGCCTTGCCGGCCTTGTTGCGGCTGGTCAGGTTCTCGAAGCGGGTGACGAAGCCGTAGCCGTGCGAGGACGCCAGCACCAGCCGGCTGTCGTTCTCGCCGCTGGCCATGGCCTGGAACGACGCGCCGGAGGCCGGGGAGAAACGCCCGGTCAGCGGCTCGCCGTTGCCGCGCGCCGAGGGCAGCGAATGCGCCAGGGTGGAGTAGGCGCGGCCTTCTGAATCCAGGAACGCCACCTGCTGCGTGCTGCGCCCGCGCAGCGCGGCCAATAGGCTGTCGCCGTCGCGGTAGGACAGGCCGGCCGGGTCCACGTCGTGGCCCTTGGCCGCACGGATCCAGCCCTTCTCCGACATCACGATGGTCATCGGTTCGCTCGGCACCAGCTCGGTCTCGTCGATCGCCTGCGCCGCGCCGCGCTGCACCAGCGGCGAGCGCCGCGCGTCGCCGAACTTCCTGGCGTCGGCGACCAGCTCGTCCTTGATCATCTTCTTCAGCTTGGTCTTGCTGGCCAGCACCGCCTGCAGCTGTTCGCGCTCCTTGGCCAGCGCGTCCTGCTCGCCGCGGATCTTCATTTCTTCCAGCCGCGCCAGCTGGCGCAGGCGGGTTTCCAGGATGTAGTCGGCCTGTTCCTCGCTGAGCGCGAAGCGCGCGATCAGCGCCGGCTTGGGCTCGTCCTCGCTGCGGATGATGCGGATCACTTCGTCCAGGTTGAGGAACGCGACCAGCAGGCCTTCCAACAGGTGCAGGCGGCGCTCGACCTTCTCCAGCCGATGGTTGAGCCGGCGCACCACGGTGTCGCTGCGGAAGCGCAGCCATTCCTCGAGCAGGGTCTTGAGGTTCTTGACCTGCGGGCGGCCGTCCAGGCCGATCACGTTGAGGTTGACCCGGTAGCTGCGCTCCAGGTCGGTGGTCACGAACAGGTGGCCCATCAGCTGCTCGGCGTCGACCCGGTTGGAGCGCGGCACCAGCACCACTCGCACCGGATTGGCGTGGTCGGACTCGTCGCGGATGTCTTCCAGCCACGGCAGCTTCTTGGCGCGCATCTGCTGCGCGATCTGCTCGATCACCTTCGACGGCGACACCTGGTAGGGCAGCGCGGTGATCACGATGTTGGCGTGTTCCTTCTGGAAGGTGGCGCGCGCGCGCACGCTGCCGTGGCCGGTCTCGTAGATCGCGCGCAGGTCGGCGGCCGGGGTGATGATCTCGGCGGTGGTCGGGTAGTCCGGGCCGCGCACGTGTTCGCACAGGTCGGCGACGCTGGCGTCGGGATCGTCGAGCAGGCGGATCAGCGCGCTGACGATCTCGTTGAGGTTGTGCGGCGGCACGTCGGTGGCCATGCCCACGGCGATGCCGGTGGTGCCGTTGAGCAGCAGGTGCGGCAGCCGCGCCGGCATCCAGGTCGGCTCGTCCATGGTGCCGTCGAAGTTCGGCGACCAGTCCACCGTGCCCTGGCCGAGTTCGCCGAGCAGCACTTCGGCGATCGGTGTCAGCTTGGATTCGGTGTAGCGCATCGCCGCGAACGACTTCGGGTCGTCGGTGGAGCCGAAGTTGCCCTGGCCCTCGATCAGCGGGTAGCGGTAGGAGAACGGCTGCGCCATCAGCACCAGCGCCTCGTAGCAGGCGCTGTCGCCATGCGGGTGGTATTTGCCGATCACGTCGCCGACGGTGCGCGCGGACTTCTTCGGCTTGGCCCCGGCATTCAGGCCCAGCTCGCTCATCGCGTAGATGATGCGCCGCTGCACCGGTTTCAGGCCGTCGCCCAGGAACGGCAGGGCGCGGTCCAGCACCACGTACATGGAGTAGTCGAGATAGGCGCGTTCGGCGTATTCGCGCAGCGGCAGCTGTTCGAAACCATGGAAGGCGGGGCGGGCGAGATCGGTCATGCGCGGGGAATACCTGTAGGGGAACGCGGCGGCGGGCGCCGCAGGTCAGCCGGTCGATTATCCGGATGCGGCCGGCGATGCCAAGCTGCGCGTCGCGCCGGCACCGCCGGCAGCGGCCGGATCGCGTGCCGGAGGATGGCCGCAATGGCCGCGCAAGGCGGTGACGAGGGCGCTGGGGCGGCTGTAGCCGAGCCGGTGCGCGGCATCGGCGACGCTGGCGCCGTCGTTCAGCCGCCGCAGTGCCTCGGCAGCCGCGCCTGCTGCCGGCAGCAGGCGAAGCTGAGCCCGGCCTCCTCGCGCAACTGCCGGCTCAGGCTGCGCGGGGGACAGTCCGGCCCACTTTGCCCACTACGACAGGCAGCGGCCATCGGCAGGGGGGCGAGCAATTGCGCGGTGATCCGCGGCAGGCGCCGGTCGCTGCGGTTCGGCAGGGGCAGGCGATCGAGCGGCGCCCGGCGCAGTGCGTCCAGCAGCACTGCGCAGATCCGCTGTTGGTCCGCGTTCAGGGAGGGTGGCGACGCCAGCGTTGCGTGGCTGCAACACAGTATTTACTTATTTCTGCGATATTTTCTTGACATATATTTCCAAATGAAAATAATTGGCGTCCATGAACTGCGTTCCCTCCCATCCCGGTCCGCCGTCGTTCGGCCTGCTGCTGCGGCAGGTCCGCGACGGGCTGATGCGCCGCCTGGACGATTCCATGGCCGAACTCGAGCTCGGCCTGGGCTTCAGCCACTACATCGGCATGAAGGCGCTGGCGTACATGTCGCCATGCACCGCCAACGAGTTGGCCCAGGCCATCGACCAGAACCCCAGCGCGGTCACCCGCCTGCTGGACAAGCTCCAGGACCTGGGCTGGGTGCGCCGTGAAGCGCATGCGCAGGACCGCCGCGCGCTGCAGATCGTGCTGACCGACGAGGGCCGCGCGCTGTGGCAGCAGCTCAAGCAGCGCGGCGACGAGGCCATCGCCAGCGCCTTGCGCGACCTCTCCGCCGACGAGCGCGAGCACCTCACGTCGTTGCTGACCCGCGTCCGCGACTCCCTCAATTCGCCATGACTCCGCTTATGAACCTCTCCGCTTCGTCCCATCGCCTGCGCCCGTTCGCGGCCGCGGCCCTCACCCTGGCGCTGGCCGCCTGCGCCAGCAGCCGTGGCCTGGAACCGCAGGGCCGCCGGCTCGACGCCGACCGGCAACTGCAGGCCGGCAAGACCCTGGCCGCCGGCCAGCTGGCGCCGGCCGCCTGGCCGCAGCAGGACTGGTGGAAGGCGCTGGGCGACCCGCAGCTCGACGCGCTGATCGCCGAGGCGCTGCAGGGTACGCCGAACCTGGAAGCGGCCGACGCGCGGCTGCGCCTGGCGCAGGCGCAGGCCGGCGCGGCCAATGCCGACCGCGGCGCCAAGCTGTCGCTGTCGGCCGGCTATACCGGGCTGCAGCTGCCCAAGGGGCTGGCCGGCGACGAGATTGGCGGCAAGTACATCCATGCCGAGCAGGCGGTGCTGGATTTCAGCTACGGCTTCGACCTGTGGGGCGGCAAGCGCGCGGCCTGGGAAGCGGCTGTGGACCAGGCGCATGCGGCGCAGGTCGATGCGCAGGCCGCGCGCCTGGACCTGTCGGCCGGTGTGGCCCGCGCCTATGCGCAGCTCGGCTACGCCTGGCGCCTGTACGACCTGGCCGGCGAAGAACTGGCGCGCTCGGACAACAGCCTGAAGCTGGTGCGGCAGCGCCGCGACGCCGGCATCGACAGCAACCTGCAACTGCGCCAGGCCGAGGCGCGGGTGCCGGCGGCACGCCAGCAGCAGCAGGCCGCGCAGCAGCAGATCGACGAGGCGCGGACCGCGCTGGCGGCCTTGCTCGGCCGCGGTCCGGATCGCGGCCTGCAGATCGAGCGGCCGCGGCCGCTGGACCCGGCGGCGGTGCGACTGCCCTCGGTGCTGCCCAGCGACCTGCTCGGGCGCCGCCCGGACGTGGTCGCCGCGCGCTGGCGGGTCGAGGCCGCCTCGCAAAGTATCGGTGCGGCCAAGGCGCAGTTCTATCCGAGCATCAACCTGCTCGCGCTGGGTGGCGTGGCTGCCGCCAATCCTGCCGACCTGTTCAAGGGCGACGCGCTGCTCGGCGTGTTCGCGCCGAGCGTGAGCCTGCCGCTGTTCGACAGCGGACGCCTGCGCAGCCAGCTGGCCGAGCGCGACGCGCACTACGACCTGGCGGTGGCCAGCTACAACCAGGCGCTGGTGGCGGCACTGCGCGAGGTCGCCGACCAGGTCAGCGCGGCGCGTTCGCTGGCGCAGCAGGCGCAGCAGCAGGCGCAGGCGGTGAGCACCGCGCAGGCCGCCTTCGGCCTGGCGCAGCAGCGCTACCGCGCCGGTATCGGCAACTACCTGGACGTGTTGAGCGTGCAGCAACAGTTGCTCGAAGCGCAGCAGCGCCTGGCCTCGCTGCAGTCCAACCAGATCCTGGTCTCGGTGCGCCTGAACCAGGCGCTGGGCGGCGGCTACGACGCCACCCCCGCCGCCGACGCGCCGTCGACCTCTTCCGCTTCCACGCATTCCTGAGACCGCTGCAATGAATCAGACAACGACTCCCGATTCCTCCGCTCCCGCCACCAGCCGGCGCGGCAAGCTGTTGCGCGGCCTGGCCGTGCTGGTGGTGCTGGTGCTGATCGCGCTGGCGATCTGGTACTTTGTCTCCGGCCGCTGGCACGAAGATACCGACGACGCCTACGTGCAGGGCAACCTGGTACAGATCACGCCGATGGTGGCCGGCACCGTGGTCAGCATCGGCGCCGACGATGGCATGCGCGTGCAGCGCGGCCAGTTGCTGGTCAAGCTCGATCCGGCCGACACCCAGGTCGCGCTGCAGCAGGCCGAGGCCAATCTGGCGCGCACCGTGCGCCAGGTGCGCGGCCTGTTCCGCAGCGTGCAAGGCGCGCAGGCCGAACTGTCGTCGCAGCAGGTGACCCTGCAGCGCGCCCGCGCCGACGTCGCCCGGCGCAGCAGCCTGGTCGCCACCGGGGCCATTTCCGCCGAGGAACTGGCGCATGCGCGCGACCAGCTTGCCGCCGCCGAGGCCGCGGTCAGCGGTTCGCGCGAGACGGTGGAGCGCAACCGCGCGCTGATCGACGACAACGGCGTGGCCCACCAGCCCGACGTGCAGGCTGCCGCTGCGCAGGTGCGCCAGGCGTTCCTCAACAACGCCCGCAGCGCGATCGTCGCGCCGGTGTCCGGCTATGTCGCGCGGCGCTCGGTGCAGGTCGGCCAGCGCGTGCAGCCCGGCACCGCGCTGATGGCGGTGGTGCCGCTGGAGCAGGTGTGGGTGGAAGCCAACTTCAAGGAAACCCAGCTCAAGCACATGCGCCTGGGCCAGCCGGTGGAACTGCAGTCGGACCTGTACGGCGGCGCGGTGCACTACCAGGGCACGGTGCAGAGCCTGGGCCTGGGCACCGGTAGCGCGTTCTCGCTGCTGCCGGCGCAGAACGCCAGCGGCAACTGGATCAAGATCGTGCAGCGCGTGCCGGTGCGCATCGCCATCGATGCCAAGCAGCTGGCGCAGAACCCGCTGCGCATCGGCCTGTCGATGAAGGTGGACGTGAACCTGCACCAGCAGAGCGGCGGCGTGCTGCCGAGCAAGTTCGCCACCGGCACGCTGCTGGACACCGACGTCTATGCGCAGCAGCTGGGCCAGGCCGACGAAACCATCGCGCAGATCATTCACGCCAACCTGCCCGACGCCGCCAAGGCGAACTGAGTCCGGCCATGTCCAACCAAGCTGCCACTCCTGCCGCGCCCGGAGCTCCGGACGCGGCGATGGGCTTCCGCCCGCCCAGCGTGGCGTTGTGCACGGTGGGCTTGGCGATGGCCTCGTTCATGCAGGTGCTCGACACCACCATCGCCAACGTCTCGCTGCCGACCATCGCCGGCAACCTCGGCGCCAGTTCGCAGCAGGCGACCTGGGTCATCACCTCGTTCGCGGTCAGCAACGCGATCGCGCTGCCGCTGACCGGCTTTTTGAGCCGGCGCTTCGGCGAGACCAAGCTGTTCGTGTGGGCCACGCTGGCCTTCACCCTCGCCTCGCTGCTGTGCGGCCTGGCGCAGAGCATGGGCATGCTGGTGGTGTCGCGCGCGGTCCAGGGCTTCGTGTGCGGGCCGATGTACCCGATCACGCAGAGCCTGCTGGTATCGATCTACCCGCGCGAGAAACGCGGCCAGGCCCTGGCGCTGCTGGCGATGATCACCGTGGTCGCGCCGATCGCCGGCCCGATCCTGGGCGGCTGGATCACCGACAACTACAGCTGGGAATGGATCTTCCTGATCAACGTGCCGCTGGGCATCATCGCCGCAATCGTGGTCGGCTCGCAGCTGCGCGAGCGTCCGGAACCGACCGAGCGCCCGCGCATGGACTACGTCGGCCTGATCACCCTGATCATCGGCGTGGGCTGCCTGCAGCTGGTGCTGGACCTGGGCAACGACGAGGACTGGTTCAGTTCGAACAAGATCGTGGTGCTGGCCGCGATCTCGGCGGTGGCGCTGGCGGTGTTCCTGATCTGGGAACTGACCGACAAGGATCCGATCGTCAACCTGCGCCTGTTCCGCCACCGCAACTTCCGCGCCGGCACGCTGGCGCTGATCGTGGCCTACGCCGCGTTCTTCAGCGTGTCGCTGCTGATCCCGCAGTGGCTGCAGCGCGACATGGGCTATACCGCGATCTGGGCCGGCCTGGCCACCGCGCCGATCGGCATCCTGCCGGTGCTGATGACCCCGTTCGTCGGCAAGTACGCCTCGCGCTTCGACCTGCGCATGCTCGCCAGCATCGCCTTCATCTTCATGGCGGTGACCAGCTTCATGCGCTCGGACTTCAGCCTGCGCGTCGATTTCGCGCACGTGGCCGGGGTGCAGTTGCTGATGGGCGTGGGCGTGGCGCTGTTCTTCATGCCGGTGCTGCAGATCCTGCTGTCGGACCTGGACGGGCGCGAGATCGCGGCCGGTTCCGGCCTGGCCACGTTCCTGCGCACGCTGGGCGGCAGCTTCGCCGCCTCGCTGACCACTTACCTGTGGGCCAAGCGCACGCAGCTGCACCACGCCCACCTCACCGAGCATATCTCGGCCTATACGCCGGGCATGCAGGAGCAGGTGCAGGCGATGGGGCGGGGCGACCTGCAGAGCGGTGCGGCCTTCCTCAACAACACCATCAACCACCAGGCCTCGCAGATGGGCTTCAACGACATCTTCTACCTGCTGGGCTGGACCTTCCTGGCGATCATCTTCTTCCTGTGGCTGGCCAAGCCGCCGTTCGCGGGCGGCGGCGGCGCGGCGGCCGCCGGCGGTCACTGAGTCCGGGCTGCCGGCCACGACGAAACCCCGCCTGCTGCCCTGATTAGCGCTGTGTCTCAGCTGGTGATGCTGCCTTGGTTTAGAAATGCAGGTTCTTCAGTGAGATACGGCGATGACGCTCAATCGGATCCAGTTCCAAAAGGGGCTTTCGATTCCGGCTTTTCTGAGCCGCTACGGCTCCGAGGCGCAATGTGTCGAGGCCTTGGTTCAGGCCAGGTGGCCCAATGGCTTCGTGTGTCCGCAGTGCGGACACACGCATGCCAGTGGCTTTGAGCGGGGACGCCAGCACCTGTGGCAGTGCGCGCGCTGCCGGGTACAGACCAGCTTGACCGCCGGCACGCCCATGGCAGACACCAAGCTTCCCTTGCGGGTGTGGTGGCTGGCCATCTATCTGGTGAGCCAAGCCAAGAACGGAATTGCTGCGCTGGAACTGGCTCGGCAACTGGGCGTGTGCTATCGCACTGCATGGCGGATCAAGCACAAAGTGATGTCGGCGATGGCCGATCGTGAGCAGTCACGCCGGCTCGACGGAGAGGTCCAGATCGATGATGCCTATCTGGGCGGCGAACGCGCCGGTGGTCCAGGCCAACCGCAGTGGCGCAATAAAGTGCCGTTTATTGCAGCGGTTTCCCTGCATCAAGGGCGCCCGCGCTATCTCCGCCTGGATGTGGTCTCCAGCTTCCGAAGAAGCGTCGTGCACACGTGGGCTCAGCAGGCACTGGCACCGGGCACCCATGTCGTCAGTGATGGGCTGACAGCGTTCACCGGTGTGGGCTGGGCAGGCCTGACCCACGATGCCATCGTGACCGGAAGCGGCCGCAAAGGCGTCCAGCAGCCTCGTCTGCGTTGGGTCAATACGATCCTGGGCAATCTCAAAACGGCGCTTAGCGGCACCCACCATGCGGTGGACTTCCCCAAATACGGCGCGCGCTACCTGCATGCGCATGCCTACCGCTTCAATCGCCGCTTCAACCTGGCCGCCATGGTGCCGCGCCTGGCCAGTGCCCTGGCCGGCGCGGGAAGGCTCACAGAGCAGCAACTGCGTACGACAGCTGAGACACAGCGCTAATCAGGGCCTGCTGCGGGGTTTCGTTTGTGCGCCACGCTTGCCGCCGCAGCGTGCGGCAGACCAGAATGCGGCTTCCTCGCAGCCCTCGGCAGGTTCGGACATGCAGCGTTTTCTGCGCGCCTTGTGCGCTCGCTCGGACTGCTCGCGGCCGCGCCGCGCTGCTGCACGCACCTGGCCGCGTGCGGCGCTGCTGCTGTGCCTGGGCGCCTTCGGCAGCGCCGCGGCGCAGGCCGACGCGGGCGTGGCCGCGACCACCCCGACCGATCGCCTGCACGAAGCCTGGTGGGCGCAGCGCCACCAGCAGGTGCTGGCGCAGGCGCGCGCGCATGCGGACACGCCGCTGCTGCTGATCGGCGACTCGATCACCCACAACTACGACAAGGCGAACGCGCCGGACCAGGATTTCCAGCCGACCTGGCAGACCTTCTACGGCAGCCGCGGCGCGCTCAACCTGGGGTTCAGCGGCGATGCCACCGAGCACGTGCTGTGGCGGCTGCAGCACGGCGAGGTGGACGGCCTGCAGCCCAAGGTGGCGGTGCTGCTGATCGGCACCAACAACACCGGGTACGAGCAGCACAGCGCCGCCGACACCGTGCTCGGCATCGACGCGGTGGTGGCGACGCTGGAACAGCGCCTGCCGACCACGCGCATCCTGCTACTCGGGCTGCTGCCCAGCGCAGGCTCGGTGCAGAAGACCGCGCGCGATGCCGAGGTCAATCGCGCCCTGGCGGTGCGCTACGGCGACAATCCGCGCGTCGCCTATCTCGACATCGGCGCGGTGTTCCGCAAGGACGGCGCGCTCGACCAGCGCCTGTTCTACGATCCGCGGCTGCAGCCGCCCGGCCACGCGCTGCATCCGGACACGCGCGGCCAGCGGCGCATGGCCGAGGCGATCGAGCCGACCCTGGCGCGCCTGCTCGGCGAGCCGCCGCGGGTACCGCTGGCGGCGATGACCGCGGCCAACACCGCGCTGATCCCGGTGCCATGGCTGGAGCAGGATTCCTACGACTGGTACGCGCGCCACCACGCGGCGCTGGACGCAGCGCGGCACGTGCAGCCGGAGGTGGTGATGCTGGGCGATTCGATCACCCACTTCTGGGGCGGGCCGCCGCAGGCCACCCGGGTCGGCGGCGCGCGGGCCTGGCAGCGTACCTTCGGCGCGCGCAAGGTGCTGAATCTGGGTTTCGGCTGGGACCGCACCCAGAACCTGCTGTGGCGGCTGCGCCAGGGCGAAGTGGACGGATTGGCGCCGCGCTGGGTGGTGATCAACATCGGCACCAACAACCTCACCGGCACCGAGCACGCACGCGCCAGCACGCCGCAGGAAGCCGCCGACGGCGTGGCCGCGGTGGTCGCCGAGGTGCGGCAGCGGTTGCCGCGCAGCAGGATCGTACTGATGGGCATCCTGCCGCGCGGCTTCGCCGCCGACGCGCCGCTGCGCGCGCCGATCGCGCAGACCAACCGCCTGCTGGCCGCGCGCTTCGGCCACGATCCCGCGGTGCGCTGGCTGGACATCGGCGCGCGCTTCCTGCAGCCCGATGGCGGCCTGCCGCAGGCGCTGATGCCCGACAGCACCCATCCCAGCGAGGACGGCTACCGGATCTGGGGCGAGGCGCTGCGCGAGATCGGCGTGGGCGATTGAAACCGGCCCCCTGTAGGAGCGGATGCGGCGCGCTCAGCCCTTGTCCGGCTTGAGCAGTTCCAGCACCGCTTCGCGGCGCCGCGCCGGCAGGTTGCGGTAACGGGTCAGCAGCGCCTGTTCGTGGGGGTCGTGCGCCTGCAGTGCGTAATCGGCCGGCATGTCCTGCAGGCGTGCGCTGCCCTGGCCGCAGATCAGCTCGTCCAGCGAGCGCTTGAGCGTGCCGCGCAGGTTGGGCAGCAGGCGGAAGCTCGGAGTTTCGCGATCGTTCTCCCATGCCGATACCGACGACTTGGTCACGCCCAGCGCGAAACCCAATTGTTCCTGGGTGAGCCCGGCGGCTTTCCTGGCCTCGCGCAATCGGTCGCCGAAGCTTTTCATCGCGGTGGGCCTTGCAGAGACAGGGCCTACCAAGATATGGAGCATCCGTAACCTTGTCGTACAGCCATGCTTGACTCTAGATGTTCTGAGATTCGATACTTTGGCGGTGCGGGCGACGCCGACACGTGAGCGCGCGCACGCCGGACAAGGACGACCGAGGAGTGCATGGTGTTTGGCCCAGTTTTCATCGCCGTCGCCGCGACGGCGCAGTGCAGCGCAGTGGCGTTGCGCCAGACGACCGCAGCGGTGGCCGGCGATCCGTGCACGGCTGCAGCACAGGGTGGGGCATGCCCACCTACGAAGTGAAGCTCAGGCGCGTGGCGCAGTTGGAGCCGGCGCTGTACGTGCTGGTCCACGCCGCCAACGCGTATCTGGCCGCGCGCGCCGCCGAGCGCCACAACCCAGGCTATCGGGCGTACATGGTCGCGGTGTGGGTGGACGGCGTGCGCGTGGACATTGGCGCGTTCCGGCCGCCGGATCGCTAGGCGAGCGAACGCGGGACGCGCGCACCAGGACATGCGCTGTGCGCTCCTTCTGCGGCACGGGTGTCGCAGAAGCAGAAGGAGCGCCGTGATTTCCGCCGCATGGCCGCGCACAGCGCTTGCGGCGAACCTGCAGCACCAGTCGCTGCGGCAGCCTCATCAATGCGCACGTTCTTGCAGGCATCCGCCGTGGTTGCCGCGCCTGCACAACATCGGGATCGATTGCTTTCCCGCAAACGCCAGGCAAAAAAAATCCCGCCGAAGCGGGTTTTTCTTTTACTGCTTGCTGTATCTGGTGCCCAGGAGAGGACTCGAACCTCCACGAAGTTGCCCCCGCTAGCACCTGAAGCTAGTGCGTCTACCAATTCCGCCACCTGGGCGATACAGGCCGAGAATTTTGTCGGTTGCGCGCGCCGCTGTCAAGCGGCGTTTTGCATGCGCGCTTCGGCGGCGCGTGCGCCGTGGCTACAGCGCAGGCACCGCCCCGCCGCGATCAGCTGGCGGTGAAGCGCAGGCCCTGGTTGATCGCGCAGCGGTAGCCGAGCGTGGTGCCGTTCTGCTGGTAGCCGGGCAGGGCGAACACGGCCATGCTGAAGTCGACGCTGCTGTCCGGGTGCACCTGGTAGCGCAGGAACTGCTGGATCGGCTTGCCGTCGCGGCCCACGGTGAGGTGCTCGTCGGCGAAGGACAGGGTGCCGTCGGCGATCACCCGGTAGGCGCCGATGCGCAGGCCGCCGCGGGTCTGGGTCGGCGTGGCGCCGCCGCTGGTGGGCGTGCACTGGCTCAGGTCGATCGCGACCGCGACCGAGGCGCCGCTGTCCAGCGCGCGTTCGATCTCGGCGAGCGAATCCAGCGGCGTGGCGGCGCCGGCAGGATGGGCGAAGGCGAGTGGCGTGGCGGCGAGCAGCGAGGCGGCCAGCAGCGACAGGGACAGGGACTTCATGCGGAGCTCCGGAGCATGGGGGAGGGAGGGGCAGTTCGCCGCACGCACGCTAGTCCCTTGCGCTGCGCTGTCAATCGACAAAATCGCGTTTTCGCGGCTGCGTCACAGCATTTGTTCGAAGCAGTTCCGCTCGCCCTGGCGCAGCTTGCGCGTCGTGTCCGGATCCGCATGAAAGATGCGGTTTTTTGCCGAATGCGCCGCGCCTGCGCAGATCGCTCTGCCAGCAGGTGGCCGCGCGCGATCCGGCGCCGCCATGCGTTGCCGCTGGCGCCGTGGCCCAGCCATGTCGCCGCAGCAGGCGCGTCGCCTTGGCTGGTGCTCGGGCGATCCGTGCGCCGCGCACTGCGCGCTGTGCCGAGCGGCGCGTGCGCCGCCGGACGCCGCGTTGCGCGGAGGCATTGACAAGGGCGCGCGCTGCCCGCAGAATTCGCGGCCTTCAGCGCCCAGATGGCGGAATTGGTAGACGCACTAGCTTCAGGTGCTAGCGGGGGCAACTTCGTGGAGGTTCGAGTCCTCTTCTGGGCACCACATGCAACACGCGGGAGCGCTGAACTCCCGCAACGACCGGCCCGCTGATGCGGGCCTCGTCGTTTCTGGCAACCGCCCGCCGCAGCTTGCGCTCGCCGGTTTGCCTGCGTTGACGGCCCAGCGAGTACCATGGGTGGATGACCAATCGAAAAACCAAGTCCGGCAAGCCCGGCAAATCCGCATCCCACGACACGCCCGCCGGCAAGGCCGGCGCCCCGGCGGCTCCGCCTCCGCCGAAGAAATCCAGGATGCCGTCGTGGATGCCCAGCCTCCCCAGTTTCCTGCGGCGCAGCCCCAAGCCGCCGTTGCAGCCGCTGCCTCCACCTGAGCCGGTGGCCGCCGCGTCCTCGCGCAAGAAGCCGGCCGCTGCGGTGGCCGATCCGTTCGCTGCCCGCGAGGCCGAGCGCTATGCCGAGCCGATCGCCAGCCGCGAGGCGATCCTGCAGTTGCTGGACCGCTGCGACGGCCCGCAGACGCTGGAAGAGCTGGCCGCGCAACTCGGCCTGACCGAGCCTTCGCGCATGGAGGCGTTGAGCAAGCGCCTGGGCGCGATGCTGCGCGAGGCGCAACTGGTGCAGAACCGCCGCGGCGGCTACGCGCCGGTGCAGCAGACCAACCTGATCCCCGGCGTGGTGATCGCCAATCCCGACGGCTTCGGTTTCCTGCGCCCGGACGAAGGCGGCGACGACCTGTTCCTGCCGCCCTACGAGATGCGCAAGGTGCTGCATGGCGACCGCGCGCTGGCCAACGTCACCGGCATCGACCGCCGCGGCCGCCGCGAAGGCAGCATCGCGCGCGTGCTCGAGCGCGGCCTGAGCCGGCTGATCGGCCGCTTCAGTATGGAAGGCGGCATCGCCTACGTGGTGCCGGACGACAAGCGCATCCAGCGCAACATCCAGATCCCGACCGATGCGATCGGCGAGGCGCGCGACGGCCAGCTGGTGGTGTGCGAACTGACCTCCACCCCGGACGGGCGGCGCCCGCCGATCGGCAAGATCATCGCGGTGCTCGGCGACAAGCTGACCCCGTCGCTGGTGGTGGAAACCGCCATCCACGGCCGCGAGCTGCCCTACGAATTCCCGCAGGCGGTGCTCGACGAAGCCGCGGCGGTGCCGCTGACGGTGGAGCCGGCGGCGATCAAGGGCCGCGTGGACCTGCGGCAGACGCCGCTGGTGACCATCGACGGCGCCGACGCCAAGGACTTCGACGACGCGGTGTTCTGCGAACCGAACGCGGACGGCTTCCGCCTGGTGGTCGCCATCGCCGACGTGTCGCATTACGTGCGTCCGGGCACGCCGCTGGACGTGGAAGCGATCCGCCGCGCGACCTCGGTGTATTTCCCCGGCTTCGTGGTGCCGATGCTGCCGGAGACGCTGTCCAACGGCATCTGCTCGCTCAATCCCAAGGTCGACCGCATGTGCTTCGTCTGCGACATGCAGATCGATCGCCAGGGCGAGGTGGCCGGCGCGCGCTTCTACGAGGCGGTGATGAATTCGCACGCGCGGCTCACCTACGACCAGGTGTGGCAGGCGGTGGGCGAGAAGGACGAGCAGGTGCGCAAGGACGTGGCCGCGGTGCTGCCGCAGATCGAGCGCCTGTACCAGCTGTTCCAGGTGCTGGCCAAGGCGCGCTCGCGCCGCGGCGCGATCGAGTTCGAGACCTCGGAAGTGCGTTTCGTGCTCGACAACACCGGTGAGGTGACCCAGGCCGGCATGCTGGTGCGCAACGACGCGCACAAGCTGATCGAGGAATGCATGATCGCCGCCAACGTGGCCGCGGCGCGGCACCTGCTGGAGGCGCGCATCCCGGCGCCGTACCGCGTGCACGAGCGGCCGCCGGAGTCCAAGTACGCCGACCTGCTGGAGTTCCTCAAGGAATTCAAGCTGAGCCTGCCGCCGTGGGGCAAGGTGGTGCCGGGCGACTACACCAAGCTGCTGAAGAAGGTGCGCGAGCGCCCCGACGCGGCGTTGCTGGAGTCGGTGCTGCTGCGCAGCCAGAGCATGGCGGTGTACTCGCCGGACAACGCCGGCCACTTCGGCCTGGCGCTGGAGGCGTACGCGCACTTCACCTCGCCGATCCGCCGTTATCCGGACCTGCTGGTGCACCGCGCGATCAAGTACGCGCTGACCCGCGGCGCGCCGGACAAGTACCTGTATTCGCCGCGCGAGATGGCGGCGCTGGCGCTGCAGTGCTCCGAGCGCGAGCGCCGTGCCGACGAGGCCGAGCGCGAGGTCGACGAGCGCTACCGTGCGGCGTGGATGGAAAAGCACGTCGGCGGCCAGTTCGATGGCGTGGTCAGCGGCGTCACCAGCTTCGGCCTGTTCGTGGAGCTGGACCAGTCCAAGGTCAACGGCCTGATCCACGTGACCCAGCTGCCGCAGGACTATTACCAGTTCGACGCAGTGCGCAAGACCCTGTCCGGCGAGCGCCGCGGCATGCAGTTCCGGCTTGGCGACCGGGTCCGCATCCTGGTGCTGAAGGCCAGCATGGAGGAGCGCAAGATCGACTTCCGCCTGGTGGTGGAAGGCGAGCCGATGACCGATATGCCGCCGCCGCCGGAACGTGGGCAGCAGCCGGCCAAGCGCAAGAAAAAGAAGTACTGACGGCGCGGCGTCGCGGCGTGCCGCCTGGCGGCCGCCGCGATCGTTCGCCCCCTGCGCGCAGCGCAAGGGGCGCGGCCCGCGCACCGCGGTTCGCAGCGGAGAGCCGACATGGAGCATGACCACTACAGCGGCGGTTGCCAATGCGGCGCGGTGCGCTTCCGCGTGCGCGGCCGGCTCGACGACGCGTCGATCTGCCATTGCCGGATGTGCCAGAAGGCGTTCGGCGCCTATTACGCGCCGCTGGTGTCCACGCGCGGTGCGCAACTGCTGTGGACGCGCGGGGCGCTGAAGCATTTTCAATCGTCCAACCTGGTGCGGCGCGGCTTTTGCGCCGACTGCGGCACGCCGCTGACCTACGAGGCGCCGGACGGCGTCGCCGTGGCCGCCGGCGCGTTCGACGACCCGGCGGCGCTGCCGCCGCGGATCCAGTACGGGCTGGAAGCCAGGCTGCCGTTCGTGGACGGCCTGCACCGGTTACCGGCGATCCGCACCGAGGCCGATCTGGACGCGGCGCCGTTCCTGGCGCAACTGGTGTCGCACCAGCATCCGGACCACGACACCGAGCGCTGGCCGGCCTGAGTCGGCTGTCGCCGCAGGCCGGTCCCGGTCCTGTTCGCAGGGGGCGTGGCCGAAGGCCGCTGCGCATGGCGCCGCGAGCGCCGCATGGACGTTTGGGTGTGTTGCCGCAGGCCGCTGCGCCCGCAGCAGGCGGCTTGCGTTGCTGCCGGGTAAGCGGGATTTCCGGTGCGCGCTGCTTGCTCGGCGCCGCTGCGCGACAGCGGCTGGGTCGGACTCTGTGGTCCTGCTGCGCATGGCGCCGATGCCCGGTCGGCGCGCTTGCGCGGCGCAGGCGATGTGACGCGAGCGCCGGCAACGCCTACCATTCCCGTTTTCCTTATCTTGCAGCCCCCGCCTCATGAGCAAGCAGAACCAGTGGATCGTCGGCGTCAACGCCGTGGCCTCGTCGATCGAGAACGATGCCGACAACGTGCGCGAAGTGCTGATCGAGGCGGGCAGCAAGAACCCGCGGCTGGTGGAGATCGAGGAGAACGCGCGGCGCAAGGGCATCGAGGTGCGGCGGGTCAACACCCAGGCGCTGGACGGCGTCGGCGGCTCGGTGCGGCATCAGGGCGTGGCTGCGCGCTATGCGGCCGCGCGCACCTGGGGCGAGAACGAACTGGAAGGCCTGGTTGCCGCCGCGGAAGGCCGCGCGCTGCTGCTGGTGCTCGACGGCGTGCAGGATCCGCACAACCTCGGCGCCTGCCTGCGCAGTGCGGCCGCGGCCGGCGCCACTGCGGTGGTGATCCCCAAGGACAAGTCGGCGCCGGTCAACGCCACGGTGCGCAAGACCTCGGCCGGCGCCGCCGACCGTATCCCGATCGTGGCGGTGACCAATCTGGCGCGCTGCCTGCGCGACCTGCAGAAGCAGGGCGTATGGATCTACGGCCTGGTCGGCGAAGCCGAGACCTCCCTGTATGCGCAGGACCTGCGCGGCAACGTGGCGCTGGTGCTGGGCGGCGAATCCGACGGCCTGCGCCGGCTCACCCGCGAGCATTGCGACGGCCTGGTCAAGATCCCGATGCCGGGCGACATCGAGAGCCTCAACGTGTCGGTGGCCACCGGCGTGACCCTGTTCGAGGCGGTGCGGCAGCGCATGGGGTGAGGGCGGTGCGCAGGTACGTTGAGCGTGGGCGTTGCTAGGCTGCGCGGTCAGTGTGGAACGGGCGCGGGGCCGGTAGGTCCGCCCGCTTCGTTTGTCGCGACTGAAGTCGCTCCCACCGAGGGCTCCGGATACTTGTCGGGCGCACTGTGGCGGACTTCAGCCCCGACTGCACGGTGGCGGAAGAAGGTGGTCTCCACGGCCAGGCCCGGTGGCGAACACCGGCTCGGCGATGGGCTGCGCAGCCGGTTCCGGCTGCATACGAATAGCAGGTTGCGGGTCATGTCGCGCGCTGCCGGCGCGCGCGGCGCTACCAATGGCCGCGCGCGGGCGGCCGCAGCACGGCCTTGATGTGGGCGAACGGCGCGGGACAGCTAACGATCTCCCTGCCGCCGCCCAGGTCGCGCCTGCCAGTTCGTCGTTGCCGTAATGCAGTGGCCTCCGCGTTGGTTACGCCTGACCACTCCGCGCTGCGGGTTGCTCGCCGCTCTTCAGTTGCACTACCACCTGCAGCCATTGTTTTGCCATGCCGTATGCGCGGAATTTTCATTGTCGATTGTGCAATACATTATCTTGTCAAATGAATTAGAAGACATGATCGACGAGCGATACTTGGTGCTGGGGTCAGCGGCAGAGGTGCGTTCGTTGAAGAATCTGCTGGTGTCCGCATAGGTGTCCATGTTCTCCACCAGGCCACTGCCGATAGGATGAGCGCCGCGTTGCATAAGGTATGCATTGACCATTTCGGTTGATACCGGCGTCACATTGGCGTATGCGGAGACTGCTCTTGGATCTGGCTGGCTGCGAGGGGCGCGCTGTGCGAGCGGAGTGACGTTCGGACTCAGGTCGTTCGACTGTTCTAGCGTCGTCGCGGCCGGGTGCGTCACCCAGGCGTCCACGACGACGGTATCCTTTTCGCCCCAGGTGCGATCGCGAGGATCGCCGATCAGCACATAGGCATGATCCTGATTGCGGTCATTTACTCGGAGTAGCGGAGCATTCAGGGATTTCGCCGCCAGCAGGGTGTAGGCGACATTTGCATGTTCGCCGCAGTTACCTGCTTGATAAACGGCGGCTTTGCCTGCGTTCTGGATTGGATTTTCGTTATACTCGTTATCTCGAAGCATGGTCTGCCTTGCCCAGGATTCTCCTTGCGTGTAGCTGACATCAGTTTTCTGATTTCCAGCGCCATAAGGCAGTAGATATTTTGTTTTCATTACTGCCTCCTCTGCCAGCTTCAAGTTTTCTATGGTGGATGAGTTGACATTTACCTTTTTCGACCTGAAGGAACTCAGTCCGAGAAATTCGGGTGACGAATATTGGTGCAATTTAACGACGGGTTCCTGGCTGAAGCCGGTCAGGCCGTCATGAGCCGTAGATGGTTCGTAAGATTGGTTGGAACGATTGATTTTTGGCATGTCGATCATGAGGCATTGTAGTGTCGTACGAGCATGGCCTCATCACTGCGCCTGGCTTTCGCAATTGGCGAAGTTTAATTTTCTTTTGCGAATGCCTGCCGATTCCCTGCGCTGTGAGGAAACGCTTATACAGGTTGCTGCGCGGCAACCAAGCTGGTGGCTGCTGCTTCGAATTTCATCCTGTAGTCGCCGGGGTGGTGGTTTAGTCGGCTCTTGCGGTCATATCCGCGTCGCGACACGGTTATACCTACCGTATTCTTCTGACTGGCTAGTGCGACTGGGCCGAACTGAGGCGTGCCACCAGCCGACTTCGTCTTGGATGAGCGGTTGTCCTTCGGTTGTGAATGCGCCACCGCATCGGTCGGTGCATACCTCAACTAATCTGCGGCCCCGGCCAGGCGTTGGCGATCTTGCAGAACAGGCGCGCGGTCTGCTCGGTGTCGTAGACCGCGCTGTGCGCGTCGGCGGCATTCCAGTCGAAGCCGGCGGCCTGCACGGCGCGGGCCAGCACGGTCTGGCCGTAGGCGATGCCGGCCAGGGTCACGGTGTCGAACACGCTGAAGGGGTGGAACGGGTTGCGCTTGTGGCCGCAGCGGGCCACGGTGGCGTTGAGGAAGTTCAGGTCGAAGTGGGCGTTGTGGCCGACCAGGATCGCGCGCTGGCAGCCGTACTTCTTCACCGCCGCGCGCACCGGCGCGAACACGTGGTCCAGGGCTTCGCGTTCGGGCTTGGCGAAGCGGAACGGGTGGTCGAGGATGATGCCGGTGACTTCCAGCGACTTGGGGTCGATGGCGGTGCCGGGTGCCGGCACTACATGCGCGCTGGCGGTGGTGCCGGGGTACAGCTGGCCGGCAGCGTCCATCTCGATCGGGACCACGGCGATCTCCAGCAGCGCATGCCGGTTCCAGTCGAAGCCGCCGGTCTCCACGTCCACCACCACCGGCAGATAGCCGCGGAAACGCCGCGACATCGGGGTGGCCGCAAGGGGCTGGGACGGGCTGTCGACGTGATCGTTCATCCGGCAAGGGTAGCAGAGCGCGGCTAAACCTCCGCCGCGACAGGGCGCGCGCGGGCTTGGCGAAGACGGATCGGGACAGGCGCGCGCCTTCGATACAGGCGCCACGGCACGCGGCGAGACCAATTTCTGCAGATCGGTGATGCGACGTGCAGATCGAGGGGGGCGCCGTCGGCGGGGTGTTGTGGGAGCGACTTCAGTCGCGACGGCTTTACCGTGAACGCCTGTCGCGACTGAAGTCGCTCCTACAGTGGCACATGACCGGTGAACCGAAATGCCACCGTGCTTGCCTATCGCGTTGCGCGCTTCAGGCCGGCAGGCGGGTGCCGAGCACGCTGCCCTGTTCGCGCAGGCGCTCGAGCAGCGCGGCGCCGTCGTGCAGCAGGGTGCTCGGGTCATGGCCGTGTTCGGCGGCCAGGCGCAGCAGCAGGGCGCGCCCGCTGTGCTCGCCCTCGCGCAGCCGCTCGATCACGGCATGGGCCAACGGTGCCAGTTCGGCGAAGCGCGCCTGGCCGTCGGCATCGCGTCGCGCCAGCAGGCAGGTCGGCTGCGCCGGCGCCTCGCGCGTTTGCCAGGCCGTGCCGATGCGCTGCACCGGCCAGCGATAGCGCAGCAGGCGCAGCCAGGGCGACAGCTGCGGAACGCCGGCGAGCAGGTCGCCGTGCGGGTCGTGCGGCGGCAGCGGCGCGTCGTCGATCTGCACTTCCAGCTCGACCGTCTCGTAGTGCGCCAGTTCCGCCAGCCACGGCCGTTGCGCATCCACCGCGCGTTGCTGCAGGAAGCGCACGAACTCGCCGCCCACGCGCGGGAACAGGGGGGTGCGGGCGCGGTGTTCGGCGCAGAACGCGTGCAGCAGGGCCTGCCATGCGTCCGCGTCGAGGGTGGCGCGCAGCACCGGGAAATGCGCGGCGAGCAGCTGCGCGATGTTGTCGAAGAACAGTGCGCGGTATACCGCCAGCCGCCGCGGTTCGATGTCCGCCGGCGGCGCATGCCGCTGCGGATCGCGCAGGTGCAGGGCCAGCGCGAACTGCTGCGCGTGCAGCGACTCAGCCATGCGCCAGCGGTGCCGCCTGCGTCGCCATGGCCCGCGCCTGCGCCTCGCGGATGCGTTGGACCTCGTGCAGCAGGTCGGACAGCGGCGGCAAGTGGCTGTCGCGCTCCAGCAGGGTCGGGCGCACGCCATGCAGGCGATAGGCGGCGTCGAGCAGATCCCACACCTCGGCCGCCACGGCCGCGCCATGGGTGTCGATCTTCAGCGCGCTGGCGGCGTCGTCGCGATGCCCGGCGATGTGGTACGAGGCGATGCGCGCGCTCGGCATCGCGGCAAGGAAGGCGAGGGCGTCGTAACCGTGGTTGGCGGCGTTGACGCAGACGTTGTTGACGTCCAGCAGCAGATCGCAGTCGGCTTCGGCCAGCACCGCGGCGACGAACGCGGCTTCGCTCAGCGCCTGGCCGGGCGCGGCGTAGTAGGACACGTTCTCCACCGCGATGCGCCGGCCCAGCGCGTCCTGCGCCTGGGCGATGCGCGCGCCGGCGTGGCGCACCGCCTCGTCGGTGAACGGCAGCGGCAGCAGTTCGTAGAGCTGGCCGTCGTCGGCGCTGTAGCTGAGGTGTTCGCTGTACAGGGCGACCTTGTGTCGATCGAGGAACTGCCGGGTCTGCCGCAGCAGCACCGCATCCAGCGGCGCCATGCCGCCCAGCGACAGCGACAGGCCATGGCAGCTCAGCGGATGGCGCGCGGCCAGCGTGTCCAGCATCGCGCCGAGGCGGCCGCCGACACCGATCCAGTTGTCCGGCGCGCACTCCAGGAAATCGAATGCGGCCGGCGTTGCCTGCAGCAGTTCCGGCAGCAGGCCGCGGCGCAGGCCAAGTCCGGCGCTCGCCGCGGCCGGCCCGCGCGGGGCGGCATCAGCCGCCGCCACCGCACTTGCCTTCGCCGCACTTGCCTTCGGCCATCGCCTTGTCGTCGTGCTTGGCCGCGGCGGCGGCCGACTTGTCCGGCTTGTCCGGCTTGGCCGCCGCGGCGTCCTGCGCATGCGCCGCGCCGCTGGCCTCGGCGGCCTTGCCGGCGCCTGTGGCATTGGCGGACGTTGACCTGGACTTGGGCTGCGCCGGCAGCGTGCTCGCTGCCCTGTCGGCGCTCGGCGGCGCCACGGCCTGTGCGCCGAGCGCATAGCCCTGGGCCAGTTCGGTCATCGCCAGTGCGGAGGCGGACAGGCCCAGGCCGCCGAGCAGGACGGCGCCGGCGAGGGCGGTGGACGGACGCGACGGGATGGACATGCGGACTCTCCAGGCAGGCGGGACAGGGCGCCGGCGTCGCCACGCCGACCGTGTACGCCAAGCGTACCCGCTGGCGTACACGGCCGCATGCGGCGCTACGCCGTCGTCTACGAAAAGGCCCCGCCGAAGCGGGGCCAGGTGTGCTTCGCGGTCGATGGGTGTGGCCACGGATCGACCGCATCCATCACGTGTCCATGCCGCGGGAGCCTGCGCTCAGATACCGGAGGTGGTGCTGGTCTCGTCGCGTTTGTCGCGCGGCGGCAGCGGCTGGTCGCCGTGCACCAGGAACCACACGTTCTCGGCGATGTTGGTGGCGTGGTCGCCGATCCGTTCCAGGTTCTTGGCCATGAACAGCAGGTGCGTGCACGGGGTGATGTTGCGCGGGTCTTCCATCATGTAGGTCAGCAGTTCGCGAAACAGCGCGGTGTACTGCGCGTCCAGCAGCGCATCGCTCTGGCGTACCCGCAGCGCGGCGTCGGCGTCGTTGCTGCGGTAGGCGATCAGCGCTTCGCGCACCTGCTGCGCGGCCAGCTTGCCGAGCTGGCGCAGGCCCAGCGTCTGCGGCATCGGCGGCGAGGTGTTCAGCGCGATCGAGCGCTTGGCCACGTTCGCGGCGTAGTCGCCGATGCGCTCGATGTCGGCCGGGATGCGCAGGCCGGCGAGGATCTCGCGCAGGTCGCGGGCCATCGGCCCGCGCAGCGCCAGCCGCATCACGTCGCTGCTGATCGAATGTTCCAGCGCGTCGATCGCCTCGTCGTTGACGACGATGCGCAGTGCGGCGTTGTCGTCGCGGCGCTCGACCACGTCCAGTGCCGCTTCCAGCTGCGCCACCGCGGTCTCGCCCATGCGCACGATCTCGGCGACAAGGCGCTGCTGTTCTTCGTCGTAGCTCTTCACGATGTGCTCGTTCGGCTGGGTGTTCATGTCGTAGGTCCGTTGGATTCGTGAATGTCGCTGCAGCCGTCCGGGCGGCGCGGGACTGGCATCGGAGCGTCTCAGCCGAAGCGACCGGTGATGTAGTCTTCGGTCTGCTGCTTGCTGGGCTGCGAGAAGATGATCTCGGTGCGGTCGTGTTCGATCAGGTCGCCCAGGTACATGAAGGCGGTGTAGTCGGACACGCGCGCGGCCTGCTGCATGTTGTGGGTGACGATGACGATGGTGTAGTCGGTCTTCAACTCTTCGACCAATTGCTCGATGCGGCTGGTGGAGATCGGGTCCAGCGCCGAGGTCGGCTCGTCGAGCAGCAGCACGTCCGGGCGCAGGGCCACCGCGCGGGCGATGCACAGGCGCTGCTGCTGGCCGCCGGACAGGCCCAGCGCGCTCTGCCCGAGCTTGTCCTTGACCTCGTCCCACAGCGCGCCCTGGCGCAGCGCCTGCTCGACGCGGTTGGTCATGTCCGCCTTGGACAGCTTCTCGTGGTGGCGGATGCCGTAGGCGACGTTCTCGAAGATGGTCATCGGGAACGGCACCGGCTTCTGGAACACCATGCCGACCTTGCTGCGCAGGCGGTTCATCGGGTACTTCGGCGACAGGATGTTCTCGCCGTCCAGCAGCACCTCGCCGCGCGCCTCCAGCTTCGGATACAGCGCATAGATGCGGTTGAAGATGCGCAGCAGGGTCGACTTGCCGCAACCGGACGGGCCGATCAATGCGGTCACGCGCTTTTCCGGCACCTCGATATTGATGCTCTTCAGCGCATGGTACTTGTCGTAGTAGAAGTCCAGGCCGCGTGCGGCCACCTTGACCGGCGATGGCGCCAGCGCGGTGTGTCCGGCGGGCATGGCGATGCGGTGCATCGGTGCGGTGTTGTGCTGATCGTTCATGGCCGGTTCCATAGGTGGCTCAATCGTTGGAAGTCTTGTAGCGGCGCAGCAGGCCGCGCGCGCCGAGGCTGACCAGCAGCACGAACACGGTGAGTACCAGCGCGCCGGACCAGGCCAGCTGCTGCCAGCTCGGGTAGGGGCTGCCGGCGAAGGAGTTCATCACCACCGGCACGCTCGCCATCGGCTGCATCACGTTGTTGTTCCAGTACTGGTTGCCGAATGCCGTGAACAACAGCGGCGCGGTCTCGCCGCTGATCCGCGCCAGCGCCAGCAGCACGCCGGTGACGATGCCGGCCGAGGCGCTGCGGTACAGCACCTGCACCGTCACCTTCCACTGCGGAATGCCCAGCGACAGCGCCGCTTCGCGCATCTGCGAGGGCACCAGGCGCAGCATTTCGTCGGTGGTGCGCACCACCACCGGCAGCACGATGAAGGCCAGCGACAGCGCGCCGGCCATCGCCGAGAAACGCCCGCCGGTCTGCATCACGTACAGCGTGTACACGAACAGGCCGAGCACGATCGACGGCGCCGACAGCAGGATGTCGTTGACGAAGCGCACCACCTGGCCGGTCTTGCGCGCGTTGCCGTATTCGGCCAGCCAGGTGCCGGCGGCCACGCCCAGCGGGGTGCCGATCAGCAGCGCCAGGCCGCACATCACCGCGCTGCCGAAGAACGCGTTGGCCAGGCCGCCTTCTTCACCCGGCGGCGGGGTCATGCGGGTGAACAGGTCGATGTTGATGCCGGCGATGCCCTTGGACAGCAGGGTCCACAGGATCCAGCCCAGGAACGCCAGCCCGAACAGCGCGGTGAGGCAAGAGAGCAGCAGCGCGAACACGTTGACCACGCGGCGGCGGTTGTACAGGCGGTCGGCGATGTCGGCGGCCATCAGTTGCCCTCCCGGCGCGACAGTTGCTGCAGCATCAGGCGGGCGATCGCCAGCACCACGAAGGTCACGATGAACAGCACGAAGCCCAGCAGCAGCAGCGCCGAGCGGTAGGTCTCGGTGGCCTCGCCGAAGTCGTTGGCGATCAGCGCGGCGATGGTGGTGCCCGGTTCCAGCAGCGACGGCGACAGCCGCACCGTGTTGCCGACCACGAACGCCACCGCCATGGTCTCGCCGAGCGCGCGGCCCAGGCCCAGGAAGATGCCGCCGATCACCGCCGAGCGGGTGTAGGGCAGCACGATGTCCCAGCTCACTTCCCACTTGGTCGAACCCAGCGCGTAGGCCGATTCCTTCAGGCGCGTCGGCACGGTCAGGAACACTTCGCGCATCACCGAGGAGATGAACGGGATCACCATGATCGCCAGCACGAAGCCGGCGGTGAGCAGGCCGATGCCCAGCGGCGGGCCCTGGAACATCGGCCCGATGACCGGCAGCGTGCCGATGTGGTCGTTGAGCCAGGGGGTGCCGTATTCGGTCATCACCGGCACCAGCACGAACAGGCCCCACATGCCGTAGATGATCGAGGGGATGCCGGCCAGCAGTTCGATGGCGGTGCCGACCGGGCCGCGCAGCCAGCGCGGCGACACTTCGGTCAGGAAGAACGCGATGCCGTAGCTCACCGGGACCGCGATCAGCATCGCGATCATGGCGGTGACCAGGGTGCCGTAGATCGGCGCCAGCGCGCCGTACTTGTTCTCGACCGGGTTCCATTCGCTGGAGTAGAAGAAGCTCAGGCCCTGCATCTGCAGGGCATGGCGGCCGCCCCACAGCATCGACAGCGCCGCGCTGGCCAGGGCGATGAGAACGAACACGACGGTGGCGGTGAGCGTCCAGCGGAACAGACGGTCGGCACGGGCGTCGCGCAGGTCGCGTCCGCCGGGCGCCGATATCGCTTCGGGAATGACAGTGGCGTTCATGGGCTCGGTGTTTGCCGGAGCGCGCGCTGGCGCGGTCCGGTCGTTGCCGCGGCGGCGGTGGCCGCACGCGGTGGGTGGCTGCGTCGCTCCCGCGCAAGCGGGAACCCGAAAGTCCGGAATACGTGGTGCCGATCTGGCGCCCGCTGCCGCCTGCAGCGGCGCCGGGCGCGATTCACCTGCGCGGCGCGTACCGCGTCCGCGCGCCTGCTTGCGCCGGCGAGGGCGCAAGCGCGCTTGCGCTTACTTGAACTCTTTGGCCCAGTACGCCTCGATCTGCTGCACCAGTTCCGGCGGCAGCGGCACGTAGTGCAGTTCGTTGGCCTGCGGCTGGCCCTTCTCGAACGCCCACTTGAAGAACGCCAGGGTCGCCTTGCTGCGCGCGGCGTCCTTCGGCTGCTTGTGCATCAGCATGAAGTTGGTGGCGGTGATCGGCCACGCCTGCGCGCCGCTGGCGTTGGTGATGACCAGATTGAAGTCCTTGGCGTTGGCCCAGTCGGCCGACGCGGCGGCCGCAGCGAAGCTGTCGGCGTTGGGCTGCACCCAGTTGCCGGCCGCATTCTGCATCGAGGCGTACGGCATCTTGTTCTGCAGCGCGTAGGCCAGTTCGACGTAGCCGATCGAGCCCTTGATCTGCTGCACGTACGAGGCCACGCCTTCGTTGCCCTTGCCGCCGACGCCGCCCGGCCACTGCACCGAGGTGCCTTCGCCGACCTTGCTCTTCCACTCCGGGCTGACCTTGGACAGGTAGTTGGTGAAGTTGAAGCTGGTACCCGAGCCGTCGGAGCGGTGCACCAGGTTGATCTTGGTGCTGGGCAGGGTGGTGCCGGGGTTCAGCGCGGCGATCGCCGGATCGTTCCAGGTGGTGACCTTGCCGAGGAAGATGTCGGCCAGCACCGCGCCGGTCAGCTTCAGCTTACCCGCTTCCATGCCGTCCAGGTTGACCACCGGCACAACCCCCCCAATCGCCGAGGGGAACTGGCCGAGGCCGGCGGCGGCCAGCTCGGCGCTGTCCAGCGGCTTGTCGGAGGAGCCGAAATCGACCGTGCCGGCCTTGATCTGGGCGATGCCGCCGCCGGAGCCGATGGACTGGTAGTTGATCTTGTTGCCGGTGGCGGTGTGGTAATCGGCCGACCACTTGGACACCAGCGGATAGATGAAGGACGCGCCGGCGCCGGAGATCTCCGCGGCGGTCTTGGCGCCGTCGGCCGCAGCGGCTGCGGGCGCACCACCTGCCGCATCGGCGGCACCCTGCGGCTTGTCGCCATTGCCCGGCTGGCAGGCAGTCACGGCGAAGGCCAGGGCCAGGGACAGAACGGCAAAGCGTGCCGGCTGCAGTTTCATGGAGTCACTCCGTAGCGAAGAGGGCCGGAAGCTCCGGCGGATGCTCGCTATGAAATGATGTTTTTGTTACAACCTCATGACGCGGCTGCCCGTGCGTGAAATTGGTCAAGGAAAACAAGCGCTTCGCACCCCTCTCCCATCGGGCCCTGATTAGCGCTGTGTCTCAGCTGGTGATGCTGCCTTGGTTTAGAAATGCAGGTTCTTCAGTGAGATACGGCGATGACGCTCAATCGGATCCAGTTCCAAAAGGGGCTTTCGATTCCGGCTTTTCTGAGCCGCTACGGCTCCGAGGCGCAATGTGTCGAGGCCTTGGTTCAGGCCAGGTGGCCCAATGGCTTCGTGTGTCCGCAGTGCGGACACACGCATGCCAGTGGCTTTGAGCGGGGACGCCAGCACCTGTGGCAGTGCGCGCGCTGCCGGGTACAGACCAGCTTGACCGCCGGCACGCCCATGGCAGACACCAAGCTTCCCTTGCGGGTGTGGTGGCTGGCCATCTATCTGGTGAGCCAAGCCAAGAACGGAATTGCTGCGCTGGAACTGGCTCGGCAACTGGGCGTGTGCTATCGCACTGCATGGCGGATCAAGCACAAAGTGATGTCGGCGATGGCCGATCGTGAGCAGTCACGCCGGCTCGACGGAGAGGTCCAGATCGATGATGCCTATCTGGGCGGCGAACGCGCCGGTGGTCCAGGCCAACCGCAGTGGCGCAATAAAGTGCCGTTTATTGCAGCGGTTTCCCTGCATCAAGGGCGCCCGCGCTATCTCCGCCTGGATGTGGTCTCCAGCTTCCGAAGAAGCGTCGTGCACACGTGGGCTCAGCAGGCACTGGCACCGGGCACCCATGTCGTCAGTGATGGGCTGACAGCGTTCACCGGTGTGGGCTGGGCAGGCCTGACCCACGATGCCATCGTGACCGGAAGCGGCCGCAAAGGCGTCCAGCAGCCTCGTCTGCGTTGGGTCAATACGATCCTGGGCAATCTCAAAACGGCGCTTAGCGGCACCCACCATGCGGTGGACTTCCCCAAATACGGCGCGCGCTACCTGCATGCGCATGCCTACCGCTTCAATCGCCGCTTCAACCTGGCCGCCATGGTGCCGCGCCTGGCCAGTGCCCTGGCCGGCGCGGGAAGGCTCACAGAGCAGCAACTGCGTACGACAGCTGAGACACAGCGCTAATCAGGCCATCGGGCGAGGGGCCGGGGGGAGGGTAGGGGCGAAGCCTCGCGCAGTTGGGCGGAATCGCTGCGCTGGTGCTCGCGTCCTGGGTATCTGGGCGGCTCTTGTACGTCTGCGACATCCGGCACCGCTTCGCGCTCCTGCATGCCCTGCGCTATCAGGCTGCTTCGCGTCCTCACCAGGCACCGCTTCCCGCCTACCCTCATCCGCCCTGCGGGCTTCCCCCGAAAAGGGGGCGATGGTCCTGGTGGGAGAAGGAATAAAAAACGCGGACCCCGTGAGGGGCCCGCGTCGGGTAGCGATCGGCGGAGAGAGAACGCCGATCAATACTTCAGGTTGGCGCTCCAGTAAGCGTCGATCTGCTTGACCAGCGCGTCCGGCAGCGGCACGTAGTCCAGCTGCTTGGCCTGGGCGTCGCCGTTGGCGTAGACCCACTTGAAGAAGTCCTTGGTGGCCTTGGCGCTGGCCGGGTTCTTCGGCTGCTTGTGGACCAGGATGAAGTTGGTCGCGGTGATCGGCCACGCGGCCTCGCCCGGGGCGTTGGTCATCACCAGGTAGAAGTCCTTGGCGTTGGCCCAGTCGGCGCTGGCGGCCGCGGCGGCGAAGCTCTCGTCGCTGGGCTGCACGAACTTGCCGGCGGCGTTCTTCATCGCGGTGTAGGCCATCTTGTTCTGCAGCGCATACGACAGCTCGACGTAGCCGATGCCGCCCTTGATCTGCTTGACGTAGGCGGCAACGCCTTCGTTGCCCTTGCCGCCGATGCCGACCGGCCATTGCACCGCGGTGCCTTCGCCGACCTTGCTCTTCCAGTCCGGGTTGACCTTGGACAGGTAGTTGGTGAAGTTGAAGCTGGTGCCCGAACCGTCGGAGCGGTGCACCACGGTGATCTTGGCGTCGGGCAGCTTCGCGCCCGGGTTCAGGGCGACGATCGCCGGGTCGTTCCAGGTCTTGACCTTGCCCAGGAAGATGTCGGCCAGGGTCTTGCCGTCGAGCTTCAGCGCGCCCGGGGCGATGCCCTGCACGTTGACCACCGGCACCACGCCGCCGATCACCGACGGGAACTGGGCCAGGCCGGACGCGGCCAGCTCGTCCGGCTTGAGCGGCGCGTCGGAGGAACCGAAGTCGACCGTGGCGGCCTTGATCTGGGCGATACCGCCGCCGGAACCGATCGACTGGTAGTTGACCTTCTTGCCGGTGGCGGTGTTGTAGTCGGCCGACCACTTGGACATGACCGGATAGATGAACGAGGCGCCCGCGCCGGTGACATCGGCGGCGTTGGCGGCGAACACGAACGACGCGGCGACGGCGGCAGCCGCGACGCGGGATTTGAGCGAGAGGATCACGGAGGAAGCTCCTGAAGTAGGGTATGCGGGGCACCGCATGCGGCCATTACATAACCGTTCGATGACGGTGTCGGTGCTGGTACATGACGGAAACATGACGCTGCGATGGAGCATGGCGCCGCTGCAGCGCACGGCCTGCGCCGCGCACTGCAGCGGGCCGCGGCGATTACCAGTAGAACTGCGCGCGCGCTTCGAGGATGTTCGGCTTGTCGCTGACGTTGCCGCGGGTGGTGCTGCTGTACTTGCTGCTATCCACCATCACGTAGTTCAGCGCCAGCTTGAAGTTGGAACGCCAGTACCAGTTGGCGCCCACCGTCCAGGTGCTCATCTTGCCGCCGAGCACGCCGTCGATCAGCGGTGCGCCGACCGGACGCGCGACCAGGTCGCCGTCGTTCAGATCGATGCTGTCGTAGCGCAGGCCCAGCTGCCACATGCCGCTGGCCGGCTCGTTCGGCAGCGGGGTGGTCGGCACGCCGGCCTTGTAGCCCCAGGTCTCGCCGGTGATGTTCCACACGCCGCTGAGGTACCAGCCGTCGCTGCTGTAATTGTCGCTGGAGCCGTAGCGCTCGACCTTGGCGTTGTAGTACTCGGCCTGGGTCTTGAACGGGCCGGTGACCCACATCGCTTCGCCGCCGATCACGCCGATGCGGTCGGTGTTGGTCAGGTTGCCGCTGTCCACCAGGCGCACCGAGGCCAGGTCCGCGTCCGGACGTGCGCGCAGGCGCAGCGTGTCGGCGTCGGTGTCGTAGTTCACGTAGCTCAGGCCGAAGTGCAGGATGTTGCCCGACTCGTTGATCGGCGCGAAGGTGCCGCGCGCGCCGTAGCCGCTGCCATGCGCCAGATTGCGGGTCAGCTCGCGGCCGAACACGCTGCCGACCACGCTCCAGTTGTTGTCGCCGTAGCCGACCGCGCCGCCGAGGCGACGCGACACCGCGTAGGTATTGGTGACCGAGGCCTTGGAGATGAAGTCGTTGTTCTTGGTGCTGGACAGTTCTTCCAGGCTGTTGGGCTGCTTGTACTGGCCGACCTGCAGGAAGTTGTTGGCGTTGCCGCCGAACTTGTACTTGATGTTGTTGTCCAGGAACTTGCCGGTGCTGCGCACGGTGGTGCCGTTGTTGGCCGACTCGCGCAGGACGCTGGCGTCGTAGCCGACCACCCACTCGTAGTTGCCCGGGCCCTTGCCCTTGGCGATCAGCTCGGCGCGGCGGATGCCGAACTCGGCGTTCTTGCCGTTGTTGCCGGTGGTGCCGTTGAGGTCCTGGACGTCGTTGTCGTACCAGTTGCCGTCGGCCTGGACCAGGCCTTCGAAGGAGACTTCCGAACCGCCGATCACGTCGATGGCGATTTCGGCGTGCGCTGCAGGCGCGAACACGGCGATGAGCACGGCTGCCGAGAGGAGGGTGCGAGACAGTTTCATGGGTTGCCTGGGCGGTTGGAAGATGCGCGCAGGCTAATATGTAAAGATTGCGTAAATATGACACTTGGCGGACATCGGCCGCGCACGCCGATGCACGCCATCGCGTCGTCTGCGCCATTGAACGCGCCGCATGTTGCGATCCGATGGCGCGCAGATGAAACGGCGCATGGCGGTTGTCGCCGACGACGGGCATCACAAAGCTGGGCATCGTCTCGCGATCGCACCACCGATCGGTCTTTTTGTGCGCCGCACCACTTGTCGATGCCGAAAACGCTGGGTAGCGTGGGGCCATGAACTCGCATGCCCGCAATCGGATGCCGACGCTCGCCGCCCTGCTGCTGATCGCGCTGCTGGCGCTGATTCCGGCGTTGTGTCCGGCAGCGGCGACGCTGGCGCCTGCGGTGACCGACAGTGGCCTGCTGGCAGCGCCGGAAATGCCGGCGGCGGACGCGCAGGCCGAATCGCGCGACATCGCCGATCCGCTCGACGACTACGACAGCGCAATCGTGCCGCCGGCGCCCTGGCGGCAGGTGCGCTTGACGACGCCCGGTTGGCCCGAGCCAGCCGCCTGGCACGGCGCGGGCACCCATCCGCAGCCACGGTTGCGACCTCCCAGCGCCTGAGCCGCTGGATCCTGACTCGCCTGGCCCACGGCCGCGGCGAGCTCGATCACCGTTCCGGCAGCGTCCGCCCCCGGCGCCCGATGCGATGACGCGCTGCCGACGGCGCGGTCGCCGCGTTCCATCCCCGTTCCCCCGTTCTGCGGCATCCGCCGCGGCGACGCCGTTCCCTCGTCCCTTTGTTCCGAGGTATTCCCATGGACAGTCTTCTCGATGGTTTCCGCCACTTCCGCAAAGAGGTCTACCCGCGCCAGCGCGGCCTGTTCCGGCAACTGGCCGGCGGCCAGACCCCGCATACGCTGTTCATCACCTGCGCCGATTCGCGGGTGATGCCGGAACTGATGTTCGCCGCGCAGCCCGGTGAACTGTTCGTCTACCGCAACATCGGCAACGTGGTGCCGCCGTACTCGCAGCACGTCAGCGGCGTGGTCGCGGCGATCGAGTACGCGGTGGCGGTGCTGCAGGTCAAGCACATCGTGGTCTGCGGCCACACCGATTGCGGCGCGATGAAGGCGGTGCTCAATCCCGACTCGCTGCGCGAGGTGCCGAACGTGGCCGCGTGGCTCAAGCACACCGACAGCGCACGCCAGGTCGCCGCGCAGCACGATCATGCCGGGCATCCCGAGGACGCGCTGAACTGCCTGACCGAGGAGAACGTGGTGGCGCAGCTGGACCACCTGCGCACCCAGCCGGTGGTGGCGGCGCGGCTGGCCCGCGGCGCGCTGCGGATCCATGGCTGGATCTACGACATCGCCCACGGCGAGATCCGCGCCTTCGACGCCGAGCAGGGGCGTTTCCTGCCGCTGCTGCCGGAAGAGGGCAAGCGTGCGCCCGAAGCCACCCCGCGGCCGCGCCTGGTGCCGGTCCTGCGCAACGTCGCGGTCTGAAGGAGTCGACCATGCGAACCATGAAAGAACCCTCACGCGCTGGTGCGTCGGCGCTCGCCGGCTATCTGCGCAACGGCGTGTTCGGCCGCGACCTGCTGGCCTCGGTGGTGGTGTTCCTGGTCGCGCTGCCGCTGTGCATGGGCATCGCCATCGCCTCGGGCATGCCGCCGGCCGCCGGCCTGATCACCGGCATCGTCGGCGGCCTGGTGGTCGGCATGATCGCCGGCTCGCCGCTGCAGGTCAGCGGCCCGGCCGCCGGCCTGGCGGTGCTGGTGTTCGAACTCGTTCGCCAGCATGGCGTGGCCGCGTTGGGGCCGGTGATCCTGCTGGCTGGCGCGATCCAACTGGTCGCCGGCTTGTGTCGGGCCGGGGTGTGGTTCCGCATGACCTCGCCGGCGGTGGTCGCCGGCATGCTCTCGGGCATCGGCATCCTGATCGTCGCCTCGCAATCGCACGTGCTGATGGATGCGGCACCGAAGGCGCGCGGGCTGGAAAATTTCGCCGCCTTGCCGGCGGTGCTGTGGCAGGCGCTGGATGCGGGCGTGGGCCGCGCCGCGCTGTTGGTGGGCCTGGGCACCATCGCGATCATGCTGGCCTGGGAGCGGCTGCGCCCGCAGCGGCTGCGCTTCGTGCCCGGCGCATTGCTGGCGGTGGTGGCGATGACCGCGCTGGTGCAGCTGCAGGGCATGGACGTGCGCAAGGTCGACGTGCCGGCCAACCTGTTCTCGGCGATCCAGACCCCGACCCTGGCCGAGATGCTCGGCGTGTTCGACGCGACGCTGCTGCTGTCGGCCTTCACCTTCGCCTTCATCGCCAGCGCCGAGACCTTGCTGTCGGCCGCGGCGGTGGACCGCATGCACGAGGGGCCGCGCACCGACTACGACCGCGAACTGGCCGCGCAGGGCGTGGGCAACATGCTGTGCGGGTTTCTCGGCGCGTTGCCGATGACCGGGGTGATCGTGCGCAGCGCGGCCAACGTGCAGGCCGGCGCCGCCACCCGCATGTCCACCATCCTGCACGCCGGCTGGCTGCTGGTGTTCGCGCTGCTGCTGCCGTGGCTGCTGCGGATGACCCCGGTGGCGTGCCTGGCCGGCATCCTGGTCTATACCGGGCTGAAGATGGTCAAGCTCGGGCAGGTGCGCGACCTGGCCGCCTACGGCCGCGGCACCGCCGCGATCTACCTGGCGACCACTTTCGCCATCGTTGCCACCGACCTGCTCACCGGTGTGCTGATCGGCTTCGCGTTGTCGCTGCTGCGGCTGGCGCTGCAGCAGTCGCGGCTGAAGGTCGGCGTGCATGCGCACGAAGACGGCGACGGCAGCGCGGCGGCGGGCACCGGCAAGCTGCGCCTGTCGCTGGAGGGTTCGGCCACCTTCCTGCGTGTGCCGACCATGGCGCGGACCCTGGAGCGGCTGCCACCCAACACCGAACTGCACCTGGACGTGGCGCGGCTGCACCACGTCGACCATGCCTGCCTGGAACTGCTGCGCGACTGGAGCCGCAACGCCGCCGCCCGCGGCTGCGCCCTGGTGGTGGACTGGAAGGAACTGGACCGGCGCGTGGAGGGGCGGCGCGCGGCGTAGCGTGCCGCGTTGTTCTGATGCGCAACCACAGCAATCGTGCAGGCGTGGCTTCGGTCGCGACGAGCGCAGCGGCGGGCCTTCCGGCTTCGGACGTTGTCGCGGCTGAAGCCGCTCCTACAGTGCGCCCAGCCGGCTATTTGCAGGCCGTTGTAGGAGCGGCTTCAGCCGCGAGCTGATTCCACCGAAGCCGCATTTCTTTCTGCACCAGTGTGTCGCGGCTGAAGTTGCTCCTACAGCGCATTTGGTCGGCGGATCCGATGGCTGAGATGTTCGAGCAACTTCACTCCGGCGTCTTGTCCTTGAACCGGCACAGGTCGCGGATCACGCAGCGCGGGCACTCCGGCTTGCGCGCCTTGCACACGTAGCGGCCGTGCAGGATCAGCCAATGGTGCGCATCGTGCATGAACTGCGCCGGCACCCGCTTGAGCAGGCCGTCCTCGACCGCGCGCACGTCCTTGCCTGGGGCCAGGCCGGTGCGGTTGGCGACGCGGAAGATATGCGTGTCCACGGCGATGGTCGGCTCGCCGAAGGCGGTGTTGAGCACCACGTTGGCGGTCTTGCGGCCGACCCCGGGCAATGCCTCCAGCGCGGCACGCTCGCGCGGCACTGCACCGTTGTATTGCTCGACCAGGATGCGGCAGGTGGCGATCACGTTCTTGGCCTTCGCGTTGAACAGGCCGATGGTGGAGATGTAGCGCTTCAGGCCATCCTCGCCCAGCGCCAGGATCGCCGCCGGCGTGTTGGCCACCGGATAGAGACGGCGCGTGGCCTTGTTGACCCCGACATCGGTGGCCTGCGCCGACAGGATCACCGCGATCAGCAGCTCGAATGGCGTGCTGTAGTCCAGCTCGGTGGTCGGCGTGGGATTGAGTTCGGACAGGCGCGAGAACAGTTCGTGGATCTCGGCCTTGCGCAACGTGGGTCCACGCCGCGGCGCGGCGGCCGCTGCGCTCATTGCGGACCCCGCGCGGCGGCCTTGGCCTTGGCTCGAGCCAGGATCGCTGACGCGGCCGGCGGCAGCGACGGCACCGCGGCGGCGACGGTCGCTGGCGGCGCGCGCCGTGCCTCGCGTGCGGCGGCGCGGCGCGCCAGGCGTGCGCTGCGCGCGCGGTAGCGTTCGCGTGCGGCCCAGGCCTCGCGCAGGCGCTGTTGCGCCGCCAGTAGCTGCGCGCGCAGCTGCGGATGCGCCGGATCGAGCCGGTCGTCGTCGGCCGCGCCGGCGTAGGCCATCAGGCCGCCATCGATCGCCGCGTCCAGATCGTCGTCGAGCACCCAGCGCAGCAGTTGCAGCGGCGATGCGGGGGAGGGTAGGTCGGACATCGGCGCGCGCGGCTCAGCGATTGCGGAACAGCGGCGGGCGCCGTTCCAGGAACGCACGCGTGCCTTCGCGCATGTCCTCGCTGGAGAACAACAGGCCGAACTGCGCGGTCTCGTATTCGAGGCCTTGTTCGATCGCCGATTCGGCGCCGACCTGGATCGCATCGAGGATGCCGCGCAACGCCAGCGGCGCGGCGGCGGCCAGTTGCTGCGCCAGTTGCAGCGTGGCCGCGCGCAGCTCGGCCGCAGGCACCACGCGGTTGACCAGGCCCAGCTGCAGCGCGCGCGCCGCATCGATCGGCGTGCCGAGCAGGCACAGTTCCAGCGCCGCGGCGCGGCCGGCCAGGCGCACCAGGCGCTGGGTGCCGCCGAAGCCGGGGATCAGCCCGAGGGTGATCTCCGGCTGGCCGAGCCGGGCGCCGTCGGCGGCGATGCGCAGGTGGCAGGCCATGGCCAGTTCCAGCCCGCCGCCGAGCGCGAAGCCGTTGACCATCGCCAGTACCGGCTTGGATAGGCGCTCGATGCGGCGCATCAGGCGCTGGCCCAGTTGCGAGAAGTCGCGGCCCTGAACCGGTGTGAGTTCGTTCATTTCGGCGATGTCGGCGCCGGCCACAAAGGCCTTCTCGCCGGCGCCAGTTAGGACCACCACGCGGATCGCGGGGTCGGCTTCGGCCTCGGCGAAGGCCGCGTCCAGCGCCTGCAATGTTTGCCGATTCAACGCGTTGAGCTTGTCAGCGCGGTTCACGGTGATGATGCGGATCGCATCCTGGGTCGCGCTGAGCACCGGCGTGCCGGACATGGCTATTCCTGAAGATGTAAAAAAAGAGTGAAGGGAACTCCGGTGGCGCAAGTTGGTCAGAGTTGCGTCGTCGGTAGCGGATATGCGCCGCGGAGGCTATCCTAACGCGTCATCTCAGGCGGCACAGGCCGCCCTGTGCCACCACCCTGGAGAATTGTTTGATGAAGTTGCGTTCTATTGCGGTCGCCGTGGCGGCCCTAGCCCTGAGCGGCAATGCGTTCGCCCAGGACACCTCGTCCGAGAAGGGCAAGCTGAGCTATTACTTCGGTTACGACTACGGCAACAACCTTGCCGAACTGTCGGGCCGTGGCGAGCAGCTCGATATCAATGCAGTGGTGAAGGGCTTGCAGGATGCCTACGCCAAGAAGCAGCCGGCGGTCGCCGCCGACCAGCTGAAGCCGGCGGTCGAAGCGTTCCAGAAGCGCGAGCAGGGCCGTGCCCAGCAGGCCAAGGCCGACTACGAGAAGGCCGCTGCCGAGAACAAGACCAAGAGCGAGCAGTTCATCGCGCAGAACAAGGCCAAGGCCGGCGTGCAGACGCTGCCCAGCGGCGTGCAGTACCGCGTGATCGAAGCCGGCAAGGGTGCCAAGCCGACCCAGGCCAGCACCGTGCAGCTGGAAGTGGCCGGTCCGTATCCGTTCGGCCAGCGCCCGGCGCAGTCGCGTCCGGCGCAGCAGATCCCGTCGATCAAGGTCAGCGAAGTGGAGATGCAGGCCATGCGCGACACGCTGCTGCAGATGCCGGCCGGTTCCAAGTGGGAAGTGACCCTGCCGCCGGACAAGGCCTATGGCGCCGACCCGCGCACGCCGTTCCCGCCGAACGTGGCGGTGCAGTTCGAGATCAAGCTGATCAGCGTCAAGTAAGCGCGCTGCGCAGTGCATGACGATTGCGCCGGCGGCAACGCCGGCGCAATTTTTTTTGCGGCAGGGAAAGTGCCGTTGCCGGCAAATCGCGCTAGTCTGAGCAGGTGTCGAATCCGATGGATCCCGTCCCCCATGCACTGCTCACGCCCTGCATCGGCATCTGCGCCCTCGACGCGCAGGGCTACTGCGCGGGCTGCCTGCGCAACGGCGACGAGATCGCGCGTTGGCGCGGCATGAGCGACGCCGAGCGCCAGCGCTACATGCAGGAGATATTGCCGCAGCGCGGCTGGTCGCCCACGCCAGGCCAGCGCCTGGCCGAGCGCACGCGCCTGCTGCGCGCGCTGCATCCGCTGCAGCTGCCGCCCGGCGGCCCCGGCTGGAACCATCACGAACTGCACGATCTGCTGCCCGACGGCGCACCGGCCGAGGTGGCGGTGCTGGTCGGGCTGTTGCCGCGCGCCGACGGCACCCACGTGCTGCTCACCCGCCGCACCGACAGCCTGCGCCACCACGGTGGCCAGGTCAGTTTTCCCGGCGGCCGCATCGAAGCCGACGACGCCGATGCGGTGGCCGCGGCGATCCGCGAGAGCGAGGAAGAAATCGCGCTGTCCCCAACGCAGGTGGAAGCGCTGGGCTATCTCGATCCGTTCGTGACCATCAGCGGTTTCCGGGTGATGCCGGTGGTGGCCGCGATCGATCCGGCATTCGTGCCGCAGCCGCATCCCGGCGAAGTGGCCGAAGTGTTCGAGGTGCCGCTGGCCTACCTGATGGCGCCGGACAACCTGCGCAGCATCGAGACCGACTACCGCGGGCGGCCGCGGGTGGTGCTGGAATACGGCTGGCCGGGGCAGCGGATCTGGGGCGCGACCGCAGCGATCCTGCTCAACCTGCGCCGACGACTGGAGCAAACCGCATGAGCGAACCGTCACCCGACTGGCAACGGCTGGTCGATGTGCCGACGCTGGCCGCGGCGCTCGGCCACCCGGATCTGCGCATCGTGGATGCGCGTTTCGCTGCCGCCGCGCTTGCCGATCCGCAGGCCGCGCAGCTCGCGCGCCAGGCCTACGCGCAGTCGCATCTGCCCGCTGCGGTGTACGCCGATCTCAACACGGATCTGTCCGACCTTGGCCGTCCGGGCCTGGGTCGGCATCCGTTGCCCGAGGCCGATGCGTTCGCGCAGACGCTGGGGCGCTGGGGCATCGCGCCGCACACCCAGGTGGTGGTCTACGACGCCGGCGACGGCAGCATGGCCGCGGCGCGGCTGTGGTGGATGCTTGGCCTGCTCGGGCATCGCCGCGTCGCCGTGCTCGACGGCGGCCTGGCCGAATGGCGCCGGCATGGCTTGCCGGAAACCGATGCCGCCGCAACGCCGTCGCCGCTGCCGCCGTATCCGCAACGCTTCGATGCCAGCCGTATCGCCGCTGCCGAGGAGATCGCCGCGCGCCTGCACGAGGCGCCGGGCTGGCTGCTGGATGCGCGCGCCGGCGAGCGCTTCCGCGGCGAGGTCGAACCGATCGATCCGGTCGCCGGACACGTGCCCGGCGCGATCAACCGCCCGCTGGGCCAGAACCTGCGCGATGGGCGCCTGCGCCCGCCGCAGGAACTGCGCGCGGAACTGGAGCCGTTGCTGCACGGGCGCGATCCACGCGAGGTGGTGCTGATGTGCGGATCGGGCGTGACCGCCTGCCATCTGCTGTTGGCGCTGGAGCATGCCGGCCTGCACGGTGCGCGCGTGTATGCCGGATCGTGGAGCGGCTGGATCGCCGATCCTGCGCGGCCGCGTGCCAGCGGCTAGTTGCTGCGGCAGGCACGCCGGATCGGCGTGGTGTGGAGGAGGCATGGGTGACAAGTACAGGGGCTGAGACGATGCGCTGGCGTGGGATGTGGATGCTGACGGTAGCGCTGAGCCTGGCCGCCTGCGGCGAACGTCCGCGCACGGCCGGCGCCGACGCCTCGCCGCGCTCGCAAGCCGACGCGCACTACCGGATGGCGGTGGAGCAGCGCCGCGCGCAGCGGGTGGCGCGGCTGCGCGCGCCGGGCGGCTGGCTCAGCTATACCGGCTCCGGTCGCCTGCACAGCGGCGTGCACCAGGTGGGCAGCGCCGCAGACAACGACGTGCAACTGCCGGCCGGTCCCGCGCACCTGGGCAGCTTGCGTATCGATGCCGATGCCGGCGTGGTGTTCGAGGCCGCCGCGGACGCCATGCCGACGGTGCGCGGGCAGGCGTTCCGGGCCGGTCGCCTCGGCACCGATGCGGCGCACGGCACCGAGACGCGGCTGGCGCTGGGCGAGCAGGAGTTCTACGTGGTGCGCACCGGCAACCTGTTCGGTTGGCGCTTCCGCGATCCGCACGCGGCCGCGCGCAGCAGCTTCCACGGCATCGACTATTTTCCGATCGATCCGCGCTGGCGGGTGGTCGCCGACTGGCATCCGGCCCCGCTGCCGCGCGCACTTGTGTTGCTCACGTCGATCGGCACGCCGCAGCCGCTGGCGCTGGCGGGCAGCGCCGAATTCACCCTCGGTGGCCGCCGCTACCGGCTGCAGGCGCTGCGCGACGACGATGGCAAGCGGCTGTTCTTCCCGTTCACCGACCGCACCAGCGGCCGCGAGAGCTATGGCGGCGCGCGTTATCTGTTCGTCGAGCCGGCGCAGGGCGGGCGCATCGTGCTGGACTTCAACCTGGCGCAGAACCCGCCCTGCGCGTTCACCGCGCACGTGGTGTGCCCGCTGGCGCCGGTCGGCAATCGCCTGGAGCAGGCGGTGACCGCGGGCGAGAAGAACTATCTCGGTCTGCGCTGAGCCTGCCAGTTCGCAAAATTCACCATGTCGCTCATCGCGTCTGAAGCCGCTTGTGTCTGGAGATTGCTCTACAGTTTGAGTGGAGAGCGATGTGCGGCACGCCGACAGGCCGTAGTGTTCAAGCACGTGTAGGAGCCAGGGCGGCCGCACATCGACCTCGTTGCCTAGCCCGAACAGTTGAACGAGCGTTCGCTCGAACTTCACAAGCGTGGGCAGCGACGAGGTGGCTCTCTCCTGTCCCCCAGTCTACCTAACGCTTATGCCTCTTTGGATCGGTATCGATGTGGCCAAGGACACCTTGGCCGTCCACGTGCTTCCCCTGGACCAGTTGCTGTCCTTTCCCAATACCGCCCAGGGCCACCAGCGCCTGTGCGACCACCTTGCCGGGCACTGCGTCGGCAACGCGCTGCTGGAGGCCACCGGCGGCTACGAACGGGCGGTGATGACGGCACTGGCCACGGCAGGGATCCCGGTGACCCGGATCAATCCGCGCCGGGCACGCGCTTTCGCCACGGCCTTGGGCACAACCGCCAAGACCGATCCGCTGGATGCGGCCTTGCTGGCGCGCATGGCTCACCTGGTGCAAGCGCCCGCGCCGGCTCCCGATCCCTTGCGTGAGCAACTGCGCATGCTGGTCCAGCGCCGCGAGCAACTGGTCCAGCAACGTGACGACGAGCGCCGTCGCTTGCATCAGGCGACCCTGGCCATGGTGCGCGCGTGCCTGATCGAGCAGATCGGCGACGTGCGCCGCCGTATCCAGCGGATGAACCAGGCGATCAAGCAGGTGCGGTGCCAGCTCGACGATGCGCTGGCGCACGCCCTGGGCACGGTCCCGGGCATCGGCGAGGTCACCACCGCCAGCCTGATGGCCTATCTGCCCGAACTGGGGACGCTGGATCGTCGCCAGATCGCGGCCCTGGTCGGCCTGGCTCCCTACAACGTGGACAGCGGGCAGCACTGCGGCAAACGCCGCATCCGCGGCGGGCGTGCCACGATCCGACGAGTGCTGTACATGGCCTGTTGGAGCGTTGTGCGCACTCAAGCCTCCTTCAAGGAGCGTTATCAACAGTTACGGGCACGCGGCAAGCCCGCCAAGGTCGCCATCACCGCATGCATGCGCGTGCTGCTTATCCGACTCAACGCCATGGCACGAGATCGCACACCATGGCGTGAGGTTATCGGATGAGAAGACAGTTGCTCCTACAACAGCCTGCGAATAGCCGGCTGGGTGCATTGTAGGAGCGGCTTCAGCCGCGACAATTTCCCAAGTCGGAAGGCCCGCCGCTGCGTAAAGTCGCTCCCACAAGGATTCCATCGGCGCCGCGGAGCGGCGAGGCATCTTGTGTGAGGGACTTCAGTCCCGGCTGCCTGCCCGTTCGGAACATTCACCACTTCGCTCGTCGCGGCTGAAGCCGCTCCTACAGGGAGCGGTGTCAGCGGTCGGAAGGCGCATCCGCCGAAGGCGCATACGGCGTCAGCGCCACCGCCTCCAGCACCTGCGGCCACGGAAAACGCGGGCCGGGATCGAGCTTGCGCTGCACCTGCCGCGCCGGATCGTCGCTGGCGGTTTCGCGGCTGCGGTCCAGCGCGTCGTGGCCGGCGATATGGCGCAGCTGCGGCAGCTCGGCCTGCACCTGTTGCAGCAGTGCGATCAGCGCCTGGATCTGCGCCGGCGGGTAGCGCTCATGCATCGCCTGGTGGCGCGAATCCAGCCAGTGCGGATAGCGCCCGCGGTTGACCAGTTCGATGCCCAGCGACTGCGCGTTGTAGCCGCGCACGTGGTGCGCCACCCGCTGCAGCGGCACGTACTGGTGCACGCTGCCGTCGCGGTCGATGTAGAAGTGGCCGCTGTTGCCGGTGCCGGACGCATACAGCACGCGCTCGCCATAGGCGCGCGCGCTGGCCAGGTCGGGCAGTTCGGTGCAATGGATCACCGCCAGGTCGATCGCATCCAGCGTGCGCGCCTGCAGCCGTTCGACGTAGGGCAGGGGGACATCGTGGATCGGCAACGGCGGGATCTGCGGCATGCACGGATGCTAGCATTCGCCGATCGCTGTGAATCCCGATGATGACTCTGAATCCCGATAGCCCGCTGGCGACGCTGCTCGCCACGTTGCCGCGCGCCGGACGCGTGGACTGGATAGGCCTGCGCCCGGCGCGCGATGTGCCGATGCTGGAAGTGGCGCAGGCGGTGGCGCATGCCGATGCCGGCCTGTTCGGCGACCGCTACGCCGGCCGCAACGGCAGGCGCGGGCTGACCCTGATCCAGGCCGAACACCTGCCGGCGATCGCCGCGCTGGCCGGCCATGCGCAAGTGGCACCGGCGACGCTGCGGCGCAACCTGGTCGTCTCCGGCATCCCGTTGATCGCATTGAAGGGGCGCCGCTTCCGCATCGGCGAGGTCGAGCTGGAAGGCATCGCGCCGTGCGATCCGTGCTCGCGGATGGAGGACGCGCTGGGTCCCGGCGGCTACAACGCGATGCGCGGCCATGGCGGCCTGTGCGCGCGGATCGTGCACGGCGGCACGCTGCGGCTCGGCGATACGGTGCTGGCGCTGTGAGCCGCGGCCACTGCATCCTCGCGCACGGGTTCGAGAGCGGTCCGGACGCGATCAAGGTCACGGCATTGGCCGAGGTCGCGCAGCGCCTGGGCTGGAGCCATGAGCGCCCGGATTTCACCGACCTGGACGCGCGCCGCGAGGTCAGCCAGCTCGGCGACGTGCCGGCGCGGCTGCAGCGCCTGCTGGGGTTGGCGCAGGCCGCCGCGCAGCGCGGGCCGGTGGTGCTGGCCGGGTCCAGCCTGGGCGCGTACATCGCCGCGCAGGTGTCGCTGCAGGTGCCGGTGCGCGGCCTGTTCCTGATGGTGCCGCCGACGCGGATGGGCTGGATGCCGGCGCTGGACGCGGCGCCGGTGCCGATCTCGATCGTCCACGCCTGGCACGACGAGCTGATTCCCGCCGCCGAGGTGATCGCCTGGGCGCAGGCGCGCGCGGCGCGGCTGCTGCTGGTCGACGACATGCACCGGCTGGGCGGCCACGTCGAAGCGTCGGCGCGCGCGTTCGCCGAACTGTTGGAAACGCTGTGAGCTTCGTGTTCCGCGCAGCAGACTGCATCAACCGGAGCCACCGATGGAACTGAACATCCGCGCCGAAACCCAAGCCGACCACGCCGCGATCGAGGCGCTGATCCTGGTCGCGTTCTTCCGCGTCGCGCACAGCCGCCACGACGAGCAGCAGATCATCGAACGGCTGCGCGCGGACGGCGCGCTGACCCTGTCGCTGGTGGTCGAGCACGACGGTTACATCGTCGGCCATGTGGCGGTGTCGCCACTGCAACTGTCCGACGGCAGCCGCGGCTGGTACGCGCTGGGACCGCTGTCGGTGGGGCCGGGCCATCAGCGCCAGGGGCTGGGCACACGGCTGGTGCGCGAGGCGCTGGCGCAGCTGCAGGCGCTGGGCGCGGCCGGTTGCGTGGTGCTCGGCGAGCCGGCGTTCTACGCGCGCTTCGGCTTCGCGCCGGAACCGGGACTGGTACTGCCGGGCGTGCCGGCCGGGGACTTCCAGGTGATCGGTTTCGGCGACCGTATGCCGCCGGTGGCCGAGGCCGAGTACCACGACGCGTTCCTGGTCGGAGGCTGAGCGTCGCCGCTGCGGTTGTACCGCGGCCGCGGATACACGGGTTACCATCGTGCCTGCGATGAGCGAGCCGAGGATTTCTCCGAAACGATCCGGCCGACTTCGGCTCGCTCGGCGAGCGCTGGGACATCGCCCAGCGGCTGCGCGCCGCGGGCTCGGCGCTGTGACCGCGCAGCGGCCGGCGGCCGAACGCAGCGGCTGCCAAGCGAAGCGATGCGCGTGCCGCTGCTCGGCGCCTGGCTGTCCGACGCCGATGTGCTGATCCCGGCCGAACCGAGCAACCCTCTCGACCGTGCGCAGCGCCGGCAACCAGGCGTGGACCGCGCCCCGGGCTGGTAATGGTGGGCGCGATGGCCGACCATTCGCGTCTTCCCGTCCGTTGCCGCCGCCCGCCCGCCGTGGGCCGCGCTGCCGCGATACGCGCGGGGCGGGCCTGGCGCCCGCCCGCGCATCCCTCCTTCTTCGTGTGGTCCGCATTCCCGTGAAATTCTTCGTCTCCTGCGCCAAGGGCCTGGAATACCTGCTCGTCGACGAGCTGCTCGCGCTCGGCGTCGCCACCGCCACCGCCACCGTGTCCGGGGTCAATAGCGAGGGCGAGCTGCGCGATGCGCAGCGTGCGGTGTTGTGGTCGCGCCTGGCCAGCCGCGTGCTGTGGCCGCTGGACGAGTTCGACTGTCCCGACGAGACCGCGCTGTATGCCGGCGTGGCGGCGTTGCCGTGGCGCCAGCACCTGACCTCGCAGCACACCCTGGCGGTGGACGCGCACGTGTCCGGTACCGCGATCACGCATGCGCGCTATGCCGCCCAGCGGGTCAAGGACGCGGTGGTGGACACGCTGCGCGGCGAAGGCCTGGAACGGCCGTCGGTGGACGTGGAGGATCCGGATCTGCGCCTGAACCTGTCGCTGCGCAAGGGCCGCGCCACGCTGTCGGTGGACCTGGGTGGCGGCTCGCTGCACCGGCGCGGCTGGCGCCAGGTGCAGAACGCGGCGCCGTTGAAGGAGAACCTGGCCGCGGCGGTGCTGCTGCGCGGGCAATGGCCGCAGCTGTACGCGCAGGGCGGCGGTCTGCTGGATCCGATGTGCGGCAGCGGCACGCTGCTGATCGAAGGCGCGCTGATGGCCGCCGACGTGGCCCCGGGGCTGCTGCGCGGCGATCTGGCCGCCGCACGCCGTGGCGACGCCGGCCCGCTGCCATTCAGCGCCGCGCCGAGCCGCTGGCTGGGCTTCGACCAGGAGGCCTGGCGCAGCCTGCTGGCCGAGGCGCGGCAGCGCGAGGCCGCCGGCCGCGCCGCGCTGCAGCCGGTGATCCATGGCAGCGACCTCGATCCGCATGCGATCCGCGCCGCGCGCGAGAACGCGCAGGCGGCCGGGGTCGCCGCGGCGATCGTGTTCGAGGTGCGCGATGTCGCCGACCTGCGCACGCCGGCGCAGGCGCTGGGCACGGTGGTGTGCAATCCGCCCTACGACGAACGCCTGGCCGCCGACACCGCGCTGTACCGGCGCCTGGGCGAGGCGCTCAAGTGCGCGGTGCCGCAGTGGCGCGCCAGCCTGCTGTGCGGCAATGCCGACCTGGCCTATGCCACCGGCCTGCGCGCGGCGAAGAAATACCAGATGTTCAATGGCGCGCTGGAATGTCCGTTGATCGTCTGCGACCCGATCGCGGTCGCGCAGCGCGCGCCGGCCGAGGCGCCGCGCGCGCTCAGCGACGGCGCACAGATGGTCGCCAACCGGCTGCGCAAGAACCTGCGCAAGTTCAAGAGCTGGCGCGCGCGCGAACGGGTCAGCTGCTTCCGCGCCTACGACGCCGACCTGCCCGAGTACGCGGCGGCGATCGACGTGTACCAGGAAGACGGCGGCCAGGCGCGCACCTACCTGCACGTGCAGGAATACGCCGCACCCGAAGAAATCCCCGACGCCGATGTGCGCCGCCGCCGCAACGAGTTGCTGGCCGCCGCGCGCGAGGTGTTCGCCGTGCCGGCCGAGCGGGTGGCGCTGAAGTCGCGCGAGCGCGGTAAGGGCGGCAGCAAGTACGGGCGCTTCGAGCAGCGCGGCGAGTTCCTGGTGGTGCGCGAACACGACGCGCTACTGCGGGTGAATCTGTTCGATTACCTGGACACCGGCCTGTTCCTGGACCATCGCCCGCTGCGCGGGGCGATGGCGCAGCAGGCGCGCGGCAAGCGCTTCCTCAATCTGTTCTGCTACACCGGCGTGGCCAGCGTGCAGGCCGCGGTGGCCGGCGCCGATTCCACCACCAGCGTGGACCTGTCCGGCACCTACCTGCAGTGGTGCGCCGACAACCTGGGCTTCAACGGCAAGGGCGGCGCCCAGCACCGCCTGGTGCAGGCCGACGCGCTGACCTGGCTGGAGGCGGAGAAGAACCGCTACGACGTGATCTTCTGCGACCCGCCGACCTTCTCCAACTCCGCGCGCGCCGAGGATTTCGATCTGCAGCGCGAGCACGTGCGGCTGCTGCGCGCGGCGGTGGCGCGGCTGATGCCGGAGGGCGTGCTGTACTTCTCCAACAATTTCCGCCGCTTCAAGCTGGACCAGGACGCGCTGGGCGAATTCGCCTCGTGCGAGGAGATCACCGCGCAGACCATCGCGCCGGATTTCGAGCGCAATCCGCGGATTCACCGCGCCTGGCGGTTGCAACGGCGCTGAGGGGGCGGGCGTCGCGACGTTTTCGTCTTGGTCTCGCTGTTGTAGGAGCGGCTTCAGCCGCGACAGGCGCTACGGAGAGCGCCTGTCGCGGCTGAAGCCGCTCCTGCATCGGGTGTAGCGGCGGCCGCGCGGCTCAGCCGTCGCTGTGCCGCGCCGCGGCATCCGTGCTGGTGCGCTGCGGCACGTCCTCGCCCGGCGCGCATTCGCTCCAGTAGTGCTGAATCTGCAGGATCTGCGGCAGGATCTCGGTGAACAGGCAGACCAGGCGCGGTTCGAACTGGGCGCCGGCCTGCTGCTGGAACAGCTCCATCACCTTCGCCAACGGCCATGCGTCCTTGTACGGACGCGGCGTGGTCAGCGCATCGAACACGTCCGCCACGGCCACGATCCGCGCCGATTCGGGAATGCGCTCGCCGGCCAGGCCGGCCGGATAGCCGCTGCCGTCCCAGTGCTCGTGGTGGTGCAGCGCGACCTCGGCGGCGAGCCGGAACAGCGGCGCGCTGCTGCGGCTGAGGATGTCGTGGCCGATCTGCGGATGCCGCTTCATCACCGTCCATTCGTCCGCATCCAACGGCCCGGGCTTCTTCAGGATGGCGTCGGGAATGCCGATCTTGCCGGTGTCGTGCATCGGCGCGGCCTGCTCGAGCAGCTTGGCGTCCTCGCCCGACCAGCCGGCGGCGATCGCCAGCGCGCGCGCATAGGCGGCCATTCGCCAGATATGGGTGCCGGTGTCCGAGTCGCTGTAGTGGCCGGCCATGCCCAGCATCTGGATCGCGTCGCGATGGCTGCTGGCCAGGCTGGCGGCGCTGACCAGCGACAGGTGGGTGCGCACCCGCGCGCGCAGGATGCTCGGCGAATACGGCTTGGTGATGTAGTCCACGCCGCCGGCCTCGAAGCCGATGCTCTCGTCGGCGTCCTTGTCCTTGGCGGTGACGAAGATGATCGGGATCGCCGCGGTGCGCGGGTCCTGTTTCAGGGTGCGGGCGATGGTGTAGCCGTCCAGGTCGGGCAGGTCGATGTCGAGCAGGATCAGCGCCGGGCGGTGCTTGACCACCGCGCGCAGCGCCTCGGCGCCGTTCTTGGCGAAGGTAAGCGGGTAGTCCTCGCGCAGGATCTGGCGGATCAGCGCCAGGTTGCTGGCTTCGTCGTCTACGCACAGGATGGGGGACTGAACCATCGTCGTTCCTTGTCGTGTGCACCCAACGGCAGCTGGATGGGACCGGCGCTGCGCATGCTATTGGATTGCATCGGCCTGCCAGCGCCTGACTTTAGCCTCGGCCTCGCGGAAGGAAAAACTCTCGACCAGCTGCATCAGCTCGGTGGCCATCGCCACCGGCAGCGCTGGCGCCAGGCCATCCAGCACCCGCTCGACGCGGTCCGGATCGTCGCTGTCCAGGGCCTGCAGCAGGTGCTGCAACTGCTGCTGCAGCGGCAGCGCCGACGCGGCGCCGTCGCCCGCAGCGCCGTCGCCGGCTAGGGGCGCGTCCCGCAGGGCCTGCGCCGCCTCGGCCGCGGCCACGAAGCGCTGGATCGCCGCGGCCGTCGCCTGCATGGCCGCGCCCAGCGCGGCGATCGCGGCGTCGGCCTGCGCCGGCGCGTCGCCGAGCCGTTCCTCCAGTTCGGCGCTGGCCGCGACCAGCGCCGGCAGCGCCAGCGAGCCGGCCGAGCCGCGCAGCTTGTGCACGTAGGAGATCGCCGCCGCCGGCGCCTGCGGATCCAGCAACGCCTGCAGCGTCGCCGCCGGATCCGGGGTGTCCTGCAGCAATTTCAGCAGGTAACGCTGGTAGGGCGCGCGTTCGCTCCACAGGCGCTGCGCCTGCGCGGCGTCGAGCAGCTGCGGATCGGGATTGGGCCAGACCTCGGCCGTGGCGGCCGGCAGCGGGTCCAGCGCCGGCGGCAGCCGCAGCGGCAGGAACTGGCGGATGATCGCGATCAGTTCCTCGACCTGGAACGGTTTGGCGATGAAGCCGTTCATGCCGCTGGCCAGCGCCAGCTCCTGTTGCTGGCGGTAAGCGCCGGCGGTCAGTGCGATCACCGGCAGGCCGGCCAGGCGCGGGTCTTCGCGCAGCAGGCGGGTGGCCTCGTAGCCGTCCAGGGTCGGCATCTGCACGTCCATCAGCACCAGCTGGAAGCGGCTGGGATCGCGCCGCAGCCGTTGCAGCGCCTGCTCGCCGTCGTGGGCCAGTTCCACCAGCGCGCCTTCGCCTTCGAGGATGCGCTGCGCGACCTCGCAATTGATCTCGCTGTCGTCGACCACCAGCAGCCGTGCGCCGGCCAGGCGCGGGGTGCCGTCGCCGCTGAGCAAGGGCGGCGGGCCGTCGCCGCGGCGCCGTGCCAGCAGCGTGGCGATGGTGCGGTACAGCGCCGAGGCGGTGACCGGCTTGGTCATCACCGCGTCCACGTCGCTGGGCGCGTGGTGCTGCTCTTCCAGCAGGCGGCGCTCGTAGGCGGTGACCATGACGATGATCGGTTGCCGGTCCGCCGCCGATTGCGCGCGGATGCGCTGCGCCACGCTTAGCCCGTCCAGGTCGGGCATGCGCCAGTCGAGCAGGATCACGTCGAAGCCCTCGCGTTGCGGGCCGGCCGCGGCGATCGCGTCGGTGCCGTTGGCCACCGCTTCCACCTGCCAGCCGAAGCCGCTGGCGATGCTGCTCAGGTTGCTGCGCACCAGGTCGTGGTCGTCGGCGATCAGCACCCGCCGCGCCTCCGGATGCTCCGCCTCGGCGGCCGGCGCCGGCAGCACCGGGAAGCTGATCGCGAAATAGAAATCGCTGCCGCGGCCCGGCGTGCTCTGCACTTCCAGCTGGCCGCCCATCAGTTCCACCAGGCGCCGGCTGATGGTCAGGCCCAGGCCGCTGCCGCCGTAGCGGCGGCTGGTGGAGGTGTCGGCCTGCAGGAACGGCGAGAAGATCAGGCTCTGCTTGTCGCGCGGGATGCCGATGCCGCTGTCGCGCACCGAGAAGAACAGCTTGATCTTGCCGGGTTCGCCGCTGGGGAAGCTGCGCACCGACAGCGCCACTTCGCCCTGCTCGGTGAACTTGATGGCGTTGCCGACCAGGTTGATCAGCACCTGGTTCAGGCGCAGCGCATCGCCGCGCAGCCAGCGGCAGCCGGCCGGCAGCGGTTCGACGATCATCTCCACCGGCTTGGCGCTGATCGCCGAGGTCATCAGCGCGGCGATGTTCTCCAGCAGCTGATTCAGGCCGAACGGTTCCGATTCCAGGTCGATGCGCCCGGATTCGATCTTGGAGAAGTCGAGGATGTCGTTGATGATCTCCAGCAGCGCGCGTGCCGACGCGTCGCTTTTCTGGATCATGTCCTTGGCCGCTTGCGGCAGTTCGCTGTGCTGCAGCAGGTACAGCATGCCCAGGATCGCGTTCATCGGCGTGCGGATCTCGTGGCTCATGTTGGCCAGGAAATCGCTCTTGGACTGGTTGGCGGTCTCCGCCGCGTCGATCGCCAGGCGCAGTTCGCGCTCGCGGCGCTTCTGCTCGGTCAGATCGACGGCGATGCCGAGATAGCCGATCACCTGGTCGTTGTCGTCGCGCAGCGTGCTCAGCGTCAGCAGCACCGGGAACGGGCGGCCGTCCTTGCTGACGTAGGTCCATTCGCGGGTGTCGCTGCGCCCCAGCGTGGAGAGCGCGGCCACCGATTCGAACGCCGGCGCCACCGCGATGCCCGATTGCGCGGTCATGCGTTCGGCGCGGCTGGCCAATTGCTCCGGATCCAGGAACAGGCCGGTGGCCTTGCGCCCGATCATCTCGTGCGCGGGATAGCCGAGCATGGTCTCGGCGGCAGGGTTGAACAGGGTAATGGTGCCGTCCGGGTCGGTGGCCACGATCGCGTAGCCGGCGTTGGCCAGGATCGCGCGCTGCAGCGCCGAATAGGTGACCAGTTCGCTGGTGCGCTGCGCCACCTGTTGCTCCAGCGTCGCGTTGAGTTCCAGCACCCGCGCTTCGGCACGCACCCGTTCGGACACGTCGTGCAGCAGGTGCGAGTGGCCGATGACGTCGCCGTCGTTGTCCACGATCGGCGAGGCGCTGGCCAGCACGTTGACCACATGGCCGTCGCGATGCTGCAGCTTGCGCAGCTGCGAGCCGTTGCCGGCAACGTCGCGCACCTGCGCGCCGAGCAGCTCCTGCAGGGGCTGGCCGATTGCCTGTTCAGCGGCGTAACCGAAGATGCGTTCGGCGGCCGGATTCCAGTGGGTGATGCGGCCATGCAGGTCCTCGGCGACGATCGCCTCGCTGGAGCTGCCGACCAGCGCGGCCAGCTGGCTCTGCTCGCGCAGGATCAGGTCGCGGCGGTGGCGGCCGGTCAGGTACAGGTACAGCAGCGCGGCGAGCAGCGCCGAAATGCCGCCGGCCAGGCCGCCGGCCAGCAGCGGCGAGGTCTGGTTGAGCGAGCGCACGAAGCCCGGCGTGGCCTGCGCGCCGAGCAGCCAGCGGCGGCCGTAGACCGGCAGGCTGCGTTCGGCGTGCAGTTCCATTGCCGGGGTGCGCGCGGCGGGGTCGCCGCCGCGATAGAAGGGCTGGGTGCCGTTCTCGCTGTCGGCCAGGGTCAATTGCAATTCGTGGGCGTGGTTGGGCGAGGCCACCAGCACCTCGTCGATGTTCAACGGTGCATAGGCCCAGCCGGTGGTGGCCTGCCAGCGCTGCTCCGGGGTCTGCAGCGGCAGGCCTTCGCGGTAGACCGGCAGCAGCAGGAAACCGCTGTTGCCGACCCCGGGGCGCTGGACCAGGCGGATCGGCGCGGTGATGGTCGGCTGGCCCGAGCGTGCTGCGGCGAGCGCCGCCGCGCGCCGCGCGGGCTCGGAGGCGATGTCGACGCCTTGCGCAGGATTGTTGAGCCGCAGCGGCTGGATATACAGGATCACGAAACGCTCGCCGTCGTGCGGCGTCAGCTGACGGATCTGCAGCGACGGGGCGCCGTCGCTGCGTGCCTGCTGCAGGAAGGCAGCTTCGTCGGCCTGCCTCACCCGGCGGATATAGCCGAAGCCGCGCACCCCGGGAAATTCGCGCTGGTATTCGCGCGAGTTGCTGTAGCGCTCGAAGCGTTCGCGGCTGATGTGGTCGCCACCAGCGGCGATGACGGCGCCGCGCGCGCCGCGCAAGCCGTGTTCGTAGACGTTGAGGCGTTGCTGCAGTTCGCCGGTGACATGGGTGGCGAGCTGTTGGAAGCGGTCGTGGGCTTCTTGCAGATTGCGTTGCTGCAGGCCGCGCGCGATCAGCGCCGCGGCCAGCAAGCCGAGCAGCAGCACTACCAGTGCGGCGCCGAGCGCCGAGCGCGCAGGGCCGGCAGCGGGTGTCCAGTGGTTCTTCGACATGAGCCGCTTTCCTTTTGCGAGCGCTGGCGATGCGCAGGCATCGGCGCCCCTTCGGTCTGTACGGGATGGCTTTGACGATGAAAGCGGCGGCCCTGCAGGTGCCTTGCAACGCACGCTAGCGCGATCGTCGCTGCCTTACCAGCACCCTCGGCGCATAGCAGGGATGCCCATCTAGGACCTTCATGGAATCAGCGTGACGGCTGCGTGCAGCGCGACCCCGATCAGCCCGCCGACCAGGGTGCCGTTGAAACGGATGTACTGCAGGTCGCGGCCGACGCTCAGCTCCAGCTGCTCCACCAGGTGACGTTCGTCCAAGCCTTTCACGGTCTGCGCGATGTGCTCGGTGACGCCGCTACGCAGGCGTTGGGTCAGCTTCTCCGCGCCGCCGAGCAGGTGCTGGTTGAGCGCGTCGCGCAAGGCGCGGTCCTGGGACAAGGACTCGCCGAGCGCGCCCAGCGAACGTTGCAGATGCTGCACCAACACCCCGTCGCTGCGCGACAGGTCCTCGCGCAGGCTGGCGTGGATCTGCTCCCACAGGCCTTGCACGTAGTCCTGCACGCCGGGATGCTCGATCAGCCGTTGCTTCATCGCCTGCAGCTTGTCGGCGGTGGCCGGGTCGTTGCGCAGGCGCTGCACGTAGCCGCCGAGCCAGCGCTCGTAGTCCTGGCGCAGCGGGTGCTGCGGCTGCGACAGCACGTCCTGCAGTTCGTCCAGCAGCGCATGCGCCAGGCGTTCGGCCAGGGTGTCGGCGATGCCTTCCACCGGCTTGACCCATTCCACCGTGCCGACCAGCTTGGGCCATTCGCGGCGCGCGTACTTGACGATCATCGCCGACACGCGCTGCTTCACCGTCGCATCGTCCAGGTGCCGGCCGAGCCGGGTCAGCGCTTCGTCGAGCAGCGCCTGGTGGCGGCCGTCGGCGGTGAGCAGGCCGAGGATCTCGCCGGCGGTCGCGGCCGCGTTCCATTCGTGCAGGCGTGCCACCACGAAGCCGTGGATGCGGCGCCGCACTGCGGCTTCGTCGAGCAGATCCAGTGCCTGCAGCGCCCAGCCGCGGGCCAGCTCGGCCAGCTTGCCGGCCTGCGCCGGTTCGGCCAGCCACTGGCCCAGCCGCTTGGCCGGATCGAACGCGCTGAGCTTGGCCAGCAGCGCGGTCGGTTCCAGGAAATGGTCGCGCACGAACAGCGCCAGGCTGTCGGCGATGCGCGCCTTGCCGTGCGGGATAATCGCGGTGTGCGGAATCGGCAGCCCCAGCGGATGGCCTGATTAGCGCTGTGTCTCAGCTGTCGTACGCAGTTGCTGCTCTGTGAGCCTTCCCGCGCCGGCCAGGGCACTGGCCAGGCGCGGCACCATGGCGGCCAGGTTGAAGCGGCGATTGAAGCGGTAGGCATGCGCATGCAGGTAGCGCGCGCCGTATTTGGGGAAGTCCACCGCATGGTGGGTGCCGCTAAGCGCCGTTTTGAGATTGCCCAGGATCGTATTGACCCAACGCAGACGAGGCTGCTGGACGCCTTTGCGGCCGCTTCCGGTCACGATGGCATCGTGGGTCAGGCCTGCCCAGCCCACACCGGTGAACGCTGTCAGCCCATCACTGACGACATGGGTGCCCGGTGCCAGTGCCTGCTGAGCCCACGTGTGCACGACGCTTCTTCGGAAGCTGGAGACCACATCCAGGCGGAGATAGCGCGGGCGCCCTTGATGCAGGGAAACCGCTGCAATAAACGGCACTTTATTGCGCCACTGCGGTTGGCCTGGACCACCGGCGCGTTCGCCGCCCAGATAGGCATCATCGATCTGGACCTCTCCGTCGAGCCGGCGTGACTGCTCACGATCGGCCATCGCCGACATCACTTTGTGCTTGATCCGCCATGCAGTGCGATAGCACACGCCCAGTTGCCGAGCCAGTTCCAGCGCAGCAATTCCGTTCTTGGCTTGGCTCACCAGATAGATGGCCAGCCACCACACCCGCAAGGGAAGCTTGGTGTCTGCCATGGGCGTGCCGGCGGTCAAGCTGGTCTGTACCCGGCAGCGCGCGCACTGCCACAGGTGCTGGCGTCCCCGCTCAAAGCCACTGGCATGCGTGTGTCCGCACTGCGGACACACGAAGCCATTGGGCCACCTGGCCTGAACCAAGGCCTCGACACATTGCGCCTCGGAGCCGTAGCGGCTCAGAAAAGCCGGAATCGAAAGCCCCTTTTGGAACTGGATCCGATTGAGCGTCATCGCCGTATCTCACTGAAGAACCTGCATTTCTAAACCAAGGCAGCATCACCAGCTGAGACACAGCGCTAATCAGGCCTGGTGGTGGGCTGGTCCGGCGACATCCTGCAGGCGCGCGACCGCGCCGAGGAAGCCAGGAACGGCGTGCACATCGCCTATTCGATCCCGAAGGAAGGCGCGTTGCAGTTCTTCGACATGCTGGCCATTCCCAAGGACGCCAAGCATCCGGAGAACGCCTACCAGTTCATCAACTACCTGCTCACGCCGGAAGTGGCCGCGGCCAATACCAACTTCGTCAGCTATCCGAACGCGGTGCCCAAGTCGCTGCCGCTGATCGATGCGGCGATCAGCGGCGACCGCACCCTCTACCCGCCGGCGGACGTGCAGGCCAAGCTGTTCGCGCTGGCGGTGATGCCGCCGGAAGTGGACCGCCAATACACGCGGCTGTGGACCGAACTGAAGACGGGGCGCTGATGGGGATGGCGCGGGGAAAGGGGCAGGCCGCAGTGGGCGGCCTGTCGCACGCATGTCGTTCCGAGACTGGGTGAGGGTACGGCGCAGGCGGCATTCCTGAGCAGCACGCTGCACTCGATGCGCCTGGCCGCACGCCATCGGCCATCGTTACGGCGGGCAAGGATCGGGATGGGGAGCCGCTCGCGGCGACGCCTGAACGCTACCGCCAGCCGTACTCACACACTCTGGACCCTGCGATACAGATACTTGTAAAGTCTGCCGTACGCCGCCGTCTGGTGAGCGCGCCGCCTGGCAGTGCAGCGCTGTCCCTGCACCGTCAAGCGCACTGGCGACGATGGTCCCCACACCCAGGAACCTGCGACTTTGAGCACCCACGACCCAGATGCCACGCAGACGCAACGGCAGGCCACTTCGGACGAAGCGCGCGCCGCGCCGGCCCAGGACGATGCCAGGCAGCCCGACAAGCCGTCGCCACTGAAGAATCCCAAGGTGAAATGGACGCTGCTGCTGATCGGCCTGATCGTGCTGATCGCCCTGCTGGCGTGGCTGGTCTATTACCTGACCACCGGCCGCTACCTGCAGGAAACCAACAACGCCTATCTGCAGGCCGATGCGGTGGCGGTGGCGCCGCGGGTCAACGGCTACGTGACCGGCGTGTTCGTCGGCGACAACCAGACGGTCAAGGCCGGGCAGCCGCTGCTGCAGATCGATGAGCGCAGCTACCGCGCCACCCAGCAGCAGGCGCAGGCCGTGGTCGCGGTACGCCAGGCCGATATCGCCGCCGCCGAGGCCGGCCTGCAGGCGCAGCACGCGACCCTGCTGCAGGCGCGCACCCAGGTCACTGCCGCTACCGCCAGCCTGCGCTTCGCCCAGGCCGAGGCCAAGCGCTTCGCGCCGCTGGCCGCGTCCGGCGCCGACACCCATGAGCACTACGAGAGCATCGTCCACGACCGCGATCGCGCCCAGGCCCAGTACGACGCGGCCAAGGCCCAGGTGGTCGCTGCCGAGAGCCAGGTGCAGGGCGCGGGCGCGCAGCTGGACCAGGCCCGCGCCGGGCTGCAGCAGGCGCAGGCCGACGCCGATCAGGCGCAGGTGGCGATGGAGGACACGCGGCTGACCGCGCGCATCGACGGGCGCATCGGCGACAAGACCGTGCAGGTCGGCCAGTTCGTCGCCGCCGGCACCCGGCTGATGAGCGTGGTGCCGGTCGATGCGCTGTACCTGAGCGCCAATTTCAAGGAAACCCAGGTCGGGCTGATGCGGCCCGGGCAGCCGGCGCGGATCGAGGTCGATGCATTGTCCGGGGTCGAGCTGGACGGCGTGGTCGAAAGCATCGCGCCGGGCACCGGCTCGCAGTTCGCGCTGCTACCGCCGGAGAACGCCACCGGCAACTTCACCAAGGTGGTGCAGCGGGTGCCGGTGCGGATCCGGCTCAAGGCCGGCGCGGAGGCGCGCAAGGTGTTGGTGCCGGGCATGTCGGCGACGGTCACCGTGGATACGCGCGCGGCCAAGGACGCCAAGGACCGCGTGCAGCAGGAAGGCAAGCAGGGCGAGGGCACCCCGTGAACGAGGCCGCCGCTGCGCCGGCGGCGGGTGCCGGCGCACAGCAGAAGGCCGATGCCGGCGCGTGGCTTGCGGTCGCCGCCGGTACCATCGGCTCGTTCATGGCGACGCTGGACATCTCCATCGTCAACGCCGCATTGCCGACCATCCAGGGCGAGGTCGGCGCCAGCGGCACCGAGGGCACCTGGATTTCCACCGCCTACCTGGTCGCCGAGATCGTGATGATCCCGCTGACCGGCTGGTTCGTGCGGACCCTGGGGCTACGCAATTTCCTGCTGATCTGCGCGCTGCTGTTCACCTTCTTCTCGGTGGTCTGCGGCCTGTCCAACAGCCTGCCGATGATGATCCTGGGCCGCGTCGGCCAGGGTTTCGCCGGCGGCGCGCTGATCCCCACCGCGCTGACCATCGTCGCCACGCGGCTGCCGCCGGCGCAGCAGACCATGGGCACCGCGCTGTTCGGCATGACCGTGATCCTGGGACCGGTGATCGGGCCGCTGCTCGGCGGCTGGCTGACCGAGAACGTCAGCTGGCACTACGCGTTCTTCATCAACGTGCCGATCTGCGCCGGGCTGGTGGCGCTGCTGCTGCTCGGTCTGCCGCACGAGCGCATGAACCTGCGCGGGCTGCTCGACGCCGACTGGCTCGGCATCTTCGGGCTGACCGCCGGGCTCGGCGCGCTGACCGTGGTGCTGGAGGAAGGCCAGCGCGAGCGTTGGTTCGAGTCTTCCGAGATCGTGCTGCTGAGCCTGCTTTCGCTGCTCGGCTTCGTCGCCCTGGTCGCCTCGCAGTTTTTCAGCCGGCAGCCGGTGATCCGCCTGTCGATCCTGCTGCAGCGCAGTTTCGGCGCGGTGTTCGTGATGGTGATGGCGGTGGGCATGATCCTGTTCGGGGTCATGTACATGATCCCGCAGTTCCTGGCCACGATCTCCGGCTACAACACCGAGCAGTCCGGCTACGTGGTGCTGCTGTCCGGCGTGCCGACGATGCTGCTGATGCCGTTGATGCCGAAGATGCTGATGAACGTCGATGTGCGCATCCTGGTGATCGGCGGGCTCAGCTGTTTCGCCATCGCCTGCTTCGTCAACATGCGTCTCAGTGCCGATTCGGTCGGCATGCATTTCGTGGTCGGCCAGTTGCTGCAGGGCTGCGGCCTGGCGCTGGCGATGATGTCGCTGAACCAGGCCGCCATCTCGTCGGTACCGCCGGAACTGGCCGGCGACGCCTCCGGGCTGTTCAACGCCGCGCGCAACATGGGCGGCTCGATCGGCCTGGCGCTGATCTCCACCTTCCAGGAGCGGCGCATGGTGTTCCACACGCAGATGATCGGCAGCGGCACCAGCGCCAATTCACCGCTGGCGCAGGATTACCTGCATGGCCTGGCCGCGCAGCTGCAGTCCGCTTCCGGCGCCGGCGCGGCGCTGCAGTCGGTGACGCAGCTGGCGCGCATGGTGCAGCAGCAGGCGCTGGTGATGACCTACAACGACCTGTTCTGGATCTTCGGGGTGATCGTGGTGTGCACGATTCCGCTGGGGTTGCTGCTCAAACCGCTGCCCAAGGGCAGCGCTCCGCTTGCGATGCATTGAGGATTCCATGGCTCAGCGTTTTTCCCGTGTGCTCGTCCCCGCCGCGTTGCCGCTGCTGCTGTCGGCCTGCGTGCTCGGCCCGAACTACGTGAAGCCGCCGCCGGTGGCCGCGGCGGCGCAGGCGCAGCCGCAGCTGCATCGCGCCGATGCGGTCGCCGCCGCCGCCGGCGTGGTGCCGGCCGCGCCGCCGCAGCGCTGGTGGGAGGCGCTGCAGGATCCGCAATTGAACGGCCTGGTCGAGCAGGCGCTGCAGAACAGCCCGAACCTGCGCGCCGCGCAGGCCAAGTTGCGCGCCTCGCGCGCGCTGGTGCAGCAGCGCCATGCCGAGCGACTGCCCAGCGTCGGCGCCAATGCCGCCTATCTCAACGCCAGGGCGCCGGACGCGCTGGCCGACGGCCTGGGCAGCGTCGCCGCCCGCAGCGGCCAGCCACTGTCCATCGATCCGCATGCGCAGTTGTACAACGTCGGCTTCGATGCCAGCTGGGAACTGGATTTCTTCGGCCGCCGCCGCCGCGCCAGCGAAGGCGCGCTGGCCGATGCGCAGGCCGACGAGGCCGAGTTGGCCGACACCCAGGTGCAACTGGCCGCCGAAGTGGGGCAGGCCTACCTGGGCTATCGCAGCACCCGCGAGCGCATCGCCATCGCCCAGCGCAACCTGGAAGCGGCGCGGCAGACCCTGCAACTGACCCGGCAGCGCCGCGAGCGCGGCGCCGACGCCGACTTGCAGGTGGAACGCGCGCAGGCACAGCTGCAGCAGCAGGAAGCGGTGTTGCCGGACCTGCAGGCGCAGGCGAAGGAGGCGCTGGACCAGCTGGCGCTGATGATCGGCCGCGAGCCGGGCGCGCTCGATGCCGCGCTGGCCGCCGACCGGCCGCTGCCGACGCTGCCGGCGGTGGTGCCGGTGGACGATGCGGGTGCCTTGATCCGCCGCCGCCCGGACGTGCGCCGCGCCGAGCGCCAGCTGGCGTCCTCGTCGGCGCAGATCGGGCAGGCGCTGAGCGCGTACTTCCCGCAGGTGACCCTGCTCGGCAACATCGGCATGGCCGCGACCTCGCTGAGCGGCTTGGGCAGCGACGCGATCAACAGCGTGGTGGCGCCGTTCCTGCGCTGGTCGCTCTTCGATTTCGGCGCGACCAAGGCCAAGGTCGCGCAGGCGCGCGCCGGCAACGACGCACGCCTGGCCGCCTACGAAGGCACCGTGCTGGCCGCGTTGCAGGACGCCAACAGCGCGCTGGCGCGGTTCGGCGCCGCGCGCCAGCAGGCCTTGGCCGCGGCCAAGGCCGAAGCGTCGGCCGACCGTTCCGCGGCGCTGCTGCAGCAGCGCTACGCGGCCGGCGCCTCGTCGCTGATCGATGCGCTGGACGTGCAGCGCCAGCAGGCCTCGGCGCAGGACAGCGCGGTGCAGGCGCGCACCCAGGTGCTGCTGCGCTACGTGGCCCTGCAGAAGAGCCTGGGCCTGGGCTGGGCGCCGCCAGCGCAGACGCAGACGCAATAACCGCCTGCGCTGCGGTATCGCCGATGCGGCGGCCGCGGCTACACTGGGCCGCAACGACACGGGAATCGGCCGCGCAATCCCGGCAGCATCGGCGGACGCGCGCCGTGGTGTCTTCCACGGGGAGCAACAGATGGCGTTGAGCGCAGCGAGACCCGATCTTCTGCCGGCCGCGATCGCGGCCGCCGCAGCGCCGCCGGCCAAGGGCAGCGGTTACCTGTCCATCGCCGGCCTGCGCAAGGAATTCGACGGTTTCGTCGCGCTCGACGACGTCGATCTGGATATCCGCAAGGGCGAGATCTTCGCGCTGCTCGGCGGCTCGGGCAGCGGCAAGTCCACCCTGCTGCGCTGCCTGGGCGGGTTCGAACAACCCAGCCGCGGCCGCATCGTGCTCGACGGCCAGCCGCTGGACGATCTGCCGCCGTACGAGCGCCCCCTCAACATGATGTTCCAGTCCTACGCGCTGTTCCCGCACATGAGCGTGGAGCAGAACATCGCCTTCGGCCTGAAGCAGGACGGGCTGTCGCGCGCGGCCATCGCCAGGCGCGTCGGCGAGATGCTGGAGCTGGTGCAACTGGGCAAGCTCGGCAAGCGCAAGCCGCACCAGCTGTCCGGTGGCCAGCAGCAGCGTGTGGCGCTGGCGCGCTCGCTGGCCAAGGGACCGAAGCTGCTGTTGCTGGACGAGCCGATGGGCGCGCTGGACAAGAAACTGCGCTCGCAGATGCAGTTGGAACTGGTCGGCATCATCGAAACCTCCGGGGTGACCTGCGTGATGGTCACCCACGACCAGGAGGAGGCGATGACCATGGCCACCCGCATCGCACTGATGGATGCCGGCTGGATCCAGCAGGTCGGCACCCCGGACGAGATCTACGAGCAGCCGGCCAACCGTTTCGCCGCCGAGTTCATCGGCTCGGTCAATCTGATCGAGGCGGTCATCGACCAAGACCTGCCGGACTACGTGACCCTGCGCAGCGGCGCGTTCTCCGACAGCATCTACGTCGGCCACGGCATCACCGGCATCAGCGGGCAGCCGGTGTCGTTCGCGGTGCGCCCGGAGAAGCTCGGCATCGGCAAGGATGTGCCGGACCAGGCGCACAACAAGGCGCAGGGCACGATTGAGGACATCGCCTACTTCGGCAGCCATTCGGTCTACCACGTGCGCCTGCCCAGCGGGGTCAAGCTGATGGCCCACTTCGCCAACCGGCAGCGCTGGGCCAGCGACACCCTGACCTGGGGCGATGCGGTGTGGGTGTGGTGGGGCGACAACGACGGCGTGGTGCTGACCGCATGAGCGCGCCCGCCGCCGCCGCGCCTGCCGCAGCACCCGCCGCTGCGCGCCTGCTGCAGCGGCTGCTGCAGCGGCTGCGCCAGCGGCGCCTGCCCGGCGCGCGCTGGCTGGTGATCGCCGCACCGTATCTGTGGCTGCTGCTGTTCTTCGCGATCCCGTTCCTGATCGTGCTGCGCATCTCCTTCGCCGAGCAGGCGATCAGCAGCCCGCCGTACAGCGCGCTGGTCGACTACAAGGACGGCGTGCTGACGCTGAAGTTCACCCTGCAGAACTACCTGGCGCTGGTGCGCGACAACCAGTACATCGAGGCCTACTGGGGCTCGATCAAGATCGCCGGGATCTCCACCCTGCTGACCCTGCTGATCGGCTATCCGATGGCCTACGTGATCGCGCGCCTGTCGCCGTCGGCGCGCAACATCGCGATGATGCTGGTGGTGCTGCCGTCGTGGACCTCGTTCCTGATCCGCGTCTACGCCTGGATCGGCATCCTCGACAGCAACGGCGTGCTCAACCGCGCGCTGCTGGCGCTGGGCCTGATCGAGCAGCCGCTGCGCATCCTGTACACCCCGATCGCCGCCTACATCGGCATCGTCTACTGCTATCTGCCGTTCATGGTGCTGCCGCTGTACGCCACACTGGTGAAGCAGGACCACCGCCTGCTGGAAGCCGCCTACGACCTTGGCGCGCGGCCGTGGAAGGCGTTCGCGACCATCACCTTGCCGATGTCGCGCCCGGGCATCGTCGCCGGCTGCATGCTGGTGATGATCCCGGCGGTGGGCGAGTTCGTGATCCCGGAAATGCTCGGCGGGCCGGACACGCTGATGATCGGCCGGGTGCTGTGGGGCGAGTTCTTCAACAACCGCGACTGGCCGGCGGCCTCGGCGGTGGCGATCGCGATGCTGGCGCTGCTGATGCTGCCGATCCTGATCTTCAACCGCTACCAGCAGCGCCAGCTCGCCGGGGGCCAGGCATGAGCGGTGCGGGCGCGCTGCGCGGCGGGCGGGTGCTGCGCTGGACGGTGCTGGGCGGCGGCTTCGCCTTCCTGTACCTGCCGATCCTGCTGCTGATGGTGTACTCGTTCAATTCTTCCAAGCTGGCCACGGTGTGGGCGGGGTTCTCCACCAAGTGGTACGGCGAACTGCTGCGCGACCGGCAGATCCTGCAGGCGGCGTGGATCAGCCTGAAGGTGGCGTTCTGGACCGCCACCGCGTCGATGGTGATCGGCACGCTGGCGGCGATGGTGATGACCCGTTTCCGCCGCTTCCCCAGCAAGAGCCTGTTCGGCGCGCTGGTGACCGCGCCGCTGGTGATGCCGGAGGTGATCATCGGCCTGTCGATCATGATGATGCTGGTGTCGATGGGCGGGCTGATCGGCATCCCGCCCAAGGGCGTCACCGCGATCTGGGCCGCGCATGTCACCTTCACCCTGTCCTTCGTCACCGTGGTGGTGTCCTCGCGCCTGCAGGAGCTGGACCGCTCGCTGGAAGAGGCGGCGATGGACCTGGGCGCGAACCGGCTCAAGGTGTTCTTCCTGATCACGCTGCCGATCATCGCCCCGGCGCTGGTGTCCGGCTGGCTGCTGGCCTTCACCCTGTCGCTGGACGACGTGGTGATCGCCAACTTCGTGGCCGGACCCAACTCGACCACGCTGCCGATGACGGTGTTTTCCTCGGTGCGGATGGGCTTGAAGCCGAAAATCAACGCGCTGGCCACGCTGATGGTGCTGGCGGTGTCGATCGCCGCCTTCGTCGGCTGGTGGCTGATGGCGCGCAGCGAGAAGCGCCGCCAGCGCGACATCCAGCTGGCGCTGCAGCAGGGCGGCTAGGGCGCTTCGCTTTTCTGTAGGAGCGGCTTCAGCCGCGACCGGGCGTTACCGGTAACGCCCGGTCGCGGCTGAAGCGGCTCCTACAAAAGCTGCGGCCGCCGCAGAACGCTGTGGTGCATCGCGTCGGCGCCATCGCCACGCCGCCGCAACCTGCGCAGCGCTAGGCTGGGCGGACTTTTTCCAGGAGTCCGTCGCGATGCCCTACGACACCGTCAATCCCGCCACCGGCCAGGTCGACTACCGCCTGGAGCTGATGGATGCCGCCGCCGTCGAACAGCGCCTGGCCGCGTCCGCGCAGGCATTCCCGGCGTGGGCGCAAACGCCGCTGGCGCAGCGCGGCGCGCTGTTGCGGCAGGTCGGCGCGCAGTTGCGCGCGCGCCGCGAGGACATCCAGCGGCTGATGACCGCGGAGATGGGCAAGCTGCGCAACGAGGCGCTTGCCGAGATCGACAAGTGCGCCGACGCCTGCGATTACTACGCCGAACATGCGGCCGACTACCTGCGCGAGCAGCCGATCGCCACCGATGCGCAGCGCAGCTACGTGCGCTACGAGCCGCTGGGCTGCGTGCTGGCGGTGATGCCGTGGAACTTCCCGCTGTGGCAGGTGTTCCGCTTCCTGGCGCCGGCGCTGATGGCCGGCAACGTGGCGCTGCTCAAGCACGCCAGCAACGTGCCGCGTTGCGCCGATGCGATCCACGCCGCGCTGGCCGCCGCCGGCGTGCCGGCCGGCGTGTTCGACGTGCTGCATCTCGACAACGACCAGGCCGCCGCGGTGCTGCGCGATGCGCGCATCGCCGCGGTGACCCTGACCGGCAGCGAGCGCGCCGGCCGCTCGATCGCCGCCAACGCTGGCGATCAGTTGAAGAAATGCGTGATGGAACTCGGCGGCAGCGACGCCTTCGTGGTGCTGGACGACGCCGATCTGGACACCACAGTAGCTGCGGCGGTGAAGTCGCGCTTCGACAATGCCGGGCAGACCTGCATCGCGGCCAAGCGCTTCGTGGTGGTCGATGCCATTGCCGACGACTTCGTGCGCCGCTTCGTGGCCGCGGCGGCCGAGCGCCGGCTCGGCGATCCGCAGGATGAGGCGACCACGCTGGCGCCGATGGCAAGGCAGGATCTGCGCGACGAGCTGCACAAGCAGGTGCAGGCCAGCATCGCCAAGGGCGCCACGCCGCTGCTCGGCGCCGCGCCCGACACCGCCACCCACGCCGGCTACCCGGCCTCGATCCTGGATCATGTGGTGCCGGGCATGCCAGCCTACGACGAAGAGTTGTTCGGCCCGGTCGCCGCGATCCTGCGCGTGGCCGACGAGGCCGAAGCCGTGCGCGTGGCCAACGACACCAGCTTCGGCCTGGGCGGCAGCGTCTGGAGCGCCGACCGCGCCCGCGGCGAGCGCGTCGCCCGCCAGCTGCAGTGCGGCGCGGCCTTCGTCAACGCCATCGTCAAGAGCGACGTGCGCCTGCCGTTCGGCGGCATCAAGCGCTCCGGCTTCGGCCGCGAACTGGCCGAGCACGGGATTCATGAGTTCATGAATATCAAGTCGGTGTATGTTGGGTGAGGCCGGGACCGGGGACCGGGAACGGCAAAAGCCAAGGCAAAAGCGGGTGGCTACCGCTTTACGCGCAGAGTTTCAGCCATCGCAAGCTCCGCTTTTCCGGGTCCCGGGTCCCCGGTCCCCGGTCCCGGCTTCAAAGCCACCGCGCCCGCTTGAACGCCACATACAGCCCCAGACACACCGCGGCCACGCCGCCGACCATCAGCGGGTAGGCCCAGGGCCATTCCAGTTCCGGCATCTGCTTGAAATTCATGCCGTACCAACTGGTGATCAGGGTCGGCGCGGCGAGCAGCGCCGCCCAGGCGCCGAGGCGCTTGACCGTCTCGCCCTGGGCCAGGGTCACCAGCGACAGGTTCACGCTCAGCGCGGTGCCTAGCATCTCGCGCAAGGTGTCGATCGCTTCGTTGGTGCGCACCGCGTGGTCGAGCACGTCGCGTACGTATAGCCGCACTTCGTCGGGGATCAGCGGGCCGGGGTTGCGCTTGAGGTGGGACAGCACGTCCTGCAGGGGCGCCACGCCCAGGCGCATCTGGTTGAGTTCGCGCTTGAGTTCGTACAGGCGGATCGCGGTGTCGCGCCGGTAGGCCTCGGCGAAGATGTCCTTCTCCAGGCGCTCCAGGCTCTGCCGGAACTCGTCCAGGATCGGCTGGTAGTTGTCCACGATGTAGTCCAGCACCGCGTACAGCGCGTAGGACGGGCCGAGCTGCATCAGCGACGCCTCGCGCTCCAGCCGCTCGCGCACCGGCGCGTACGGCAGCGAGGCGCCGTGGCGCACGGTCAGCAGGAAGCGCGCGCCGAGGAAGGCGTGGGTCTCGCCGTAGACGATGCGTTCGTCGATCACCTGCGCGGTGTGCACGGCCAGGAACAGCGAATTGCCGTAGGCCTCGACCTTGGGCCGCTGGTGCGCCTTGCGCGTGTCCTCGATCGCCAGGTCGTGCAGCTGGAATTCGTCCTGCAACTGCTGCAGCACATGGTCGGCGGGTTCGTACATGCCGACCCAGACGAAGCCGTCGTCGCCGGCCAGCACGTCGCTGATCTGCTCCAGGGCGATGTCGTGGCGGCGGCCGTCGCCGTCGTAGTGCACGCAGTTGATGACGCAGGCGGGATTTGCGGGGACGGTAGCCATGGGTGGGAATCGTGTGCGGGCAGGATCAGCGCTGCAAGCGGCGCCGGGTGAACGCCCAGGCCAGCGCGGCGTGCACCGGCAGCAGCAGGGCGATCCACTGCAGGTTGAATTGCGGCTGCAGCATCGACAGCCAATGGATCAGCAAGGCCGCGCCGGCCAGGGCGACCACCAGCCACAGCACGATGCCGAACCAGCGTCCGGGCTGGCGGCCGCGCAGCTGCGCGATGGCGCCGCCGACCAGCAGCAGGCACAGCGGGTCGAGCAGCAGCAGGTTGCGATTGGCCCAGGCCGCACGGTGGTCGCTGAAACCCCACAAGTACAGCAGCACGCCGCCGCCAAGCGCGCACAGCAGCCAGAACGGCAACGCCAGCGCCGCCAGCCAGCGCGGCCGCCGTGCCAGCGCGATCACGCCGGTGGCGACCAGCAGCCCGGCCAGCAGCCACGGCCACCAGTGCCGCGCCTGTTCGGTCGGTTCCGGCGCCAGCCGCTGCGGCAGCAATTGCTGGCGCGCCTGTACCAGCGGGCGTCCGGCGCGGTTGCGCACTTCGCCCAGGCTCTCGGCCAGGCGCATCGGCACGAACGCCTCCTCCCAACGCGACAGCGGCTTGTCGGCGAACGGCCCCAGGCCCAGGTCGAAGCCCAGCCACATCCACGGCGCCGGCGAGGCCAGGCGCACCGATTCGCTGCGGTAGGTGTTGCCGCGCGAACGCCCGGACAGCTGCGCGTGCAGCGTGCCGCCCAGCGCCCTGTCCAGTGCGTCGCGCACCATCGTGGCGCAGTTGGCGGTGTAGTAGTCGTAGCGGTAGCGCGCATTTTCCGGCCGCGCGCGCCAGGCCAGCGCCCGCTGCAGCGCGCGCGCCTGCGCCGGTTCCATGTCCAGCCACTGGATGTCCATGCCGCGGCCGGCGTCGCGGTACTGCGCCATGTCTTCCTGCAACGGCAGCGCGACCAGGTAATACCGCATGTCGCCGGCGGCGAAGCGGCTCACGAAATCCGGCTCGCCTGGATCGAAGAAGCCGAAGTTGTACGAAGTGGCCTGGCCGCTGCGCGGATCCATCACCACGATCGCATCGTGGCCAAAGCGCTCGAAGAACACCTCGCCCGGCTGCATCGTGGCCACGCCGATGCGCGGCGCCGGTGCCGACGCATCGTCGCCGGGCGGTTCGGCGGCGGGCGCCGCGGTGGCCGCGGGCGCCAGCGCCGGCGGTGCAGCCGGGTCGGCTGCGCCGGCCTGCGCGAACGCCAGCGCCGCGCAGCCGGCCAGCAGCGTGCCCAGCAGCCAGTGCGGCCAGCCGCGTGCCGGCCCGCGCGACAGCGCACGCGCCATCAAGCGTCTTCCTGCGGGTCGGGCGGCAGGATGGTGACGTGGAAGGCCTGCACCCGGCGCGCGTCGGCGCGCGCCACGCGGAACGCGAAGCGCCCCAGGGTCAGTTCCTCGCCGGTTTCCGGCAGGTGGCCGATGGCCTCGGTGACCAGGCCGCCGACGGTGTCGTAGTCGTCGTCGGAGAAGTCGGCGCCGAAGCGTTCGTTGAAATCCTCGATCGGGGTCAGCGCATCGACCACGTACTGGCCGTCGGCCTGCGCGGCGATCAGCGAGGCTTCGTCCTCGGCGTCGTCGTGCTCGTCGTCGATCTCGCCGACGATCTGCTCCAGCACGTCCTCGATGGTGACCAGCCCGGCGACGCCGCCGTACTCGTCCACCACGATCGCCATATGGTTGCGCGAGAGCCGGAACTCCTTGAGCAGCACGTTGAGCTTCTTCGACTCGGGGATCAGCACCGCCGGGCGCAGCAACTCGCGCACCGTGCCCGGACCGTGGTCGGCGACCACGCCGCGCAGCAGGTCCTTGGCCAGCAGGATACCGAGGATGTCGTCCTTGTTCTCGCCGTGCACCGGGAAACGCGAATGGCCGGATTCGACCACCTGCTGCATCAGGTCGAGAAAGCGCGATTCGGCCGACAGCGACACCATCTGCGAACGCGAGATCATCACGTCGCCGACGGTCAGTTCGGACACCGACAGCGCGCCTTCCATCATGCGCAAGGTGTCGGCGGCGATCAGCCCGTCGTGCTGGGCGTCGCGCAGCACCTCGACCAGGTCGTCGCGGGTGTGCGGGTCGCTGGAGAAGACCGAACTCAGCCGTTCCAGCCAGCCGCGGCGTTTTTCGTGGGTTTCCGAAGGGGAGTTACTAGAGTCGTCTTCTGACATGTTCTGTGGATACGGCACCCGGTCTGCCGGGCGATGGGCGCAAGTCTAGCAGGGCCAATGGGACAGAGCCGCGACGCCGATGGCGGCCGTGGCGGCGCGCGCGGGGACGGATTCAGCCGCCGCTGGCAGGCGCGTGCAGCGGGTCCGGCGCCGGCGCGGCGGCCGGATCCTCCGGCAGGTCCAGGCTGTAGCTGCAGCCGGCCAGGGTCTTGCCGGGATGCGACTGCACCGTGGACAGGCTGAGGATGATCGATTCGATCATCGGCTCGCCGGTCTTCGGGTCGGTCACGTCGCGGCTGACCACTTCGCGGCCGAACATGGCCTTCTGCGGCGTATCCACCGCCGCCTCCAGCTGCAACTGCCTGGCCAGCGGGCGCGGATCGGCCAGATCCAGGATCGCCATCACGCTGGCGCCGGCCACGCCGATGCGCGTGGTGCTGTGGCCGAACACCTGGATCGGCCGCACCAGTTCGTATTCGCTCATGAACAGGTTGGATTGCGGCAACGGCCGCCAGCCCTGTGCCACCGCTTTCAGCGGATCGGCCAGCAACGGCCCCAGCGCAGCGAAGTCGGCCACGCCCTGGCGGCATTCGAGCAGCGCTGGCAGGTCGATGGCGGGGGCGGCCGCCGCGGGCAGCGCGGCCGCGAGCGCGAGCACAAGCAAGGATGGACGGATCAACGCGCTGGACCTCGGGCCGGTGAGCGAAGTGGCGTGGCGCGGCGGCCGCGCGGCAACGGTAGCGCCCGCGCCCGCGCTTGACCAGCCATCGCCAGCCTCAGCGTTCCCCGGCGTAGGGGTCGCCCACGCCCAGGTCGGCCAGGATCTCGCGCTCCAGCTGCTCCATCGCGTCGGCTTCCTTGTCGTCCTCGTGGTCCCAGCCGAGCAGGTGCAGCACGCCGTGCACGGTGAGGTGCGCGTAGTGGGCGTTGAGCGGCTTGCCCTGTTCGGCGGCCTCGCGCGCCACCACCGGTGCGCAGATCACCAGGTCGCCGAGCAGCGGCAACTTGACGCCTTTGGGCAGGCCTTCGGGCAACTCGGCGGGGAAGCTGAGCACGTTGGTGGCGTAGTCCTTGCCGCGGTAGTGGTGGTTGAGCGCGCGGCCTTCCTTGGCGTCGACCAGGCGGATCGCCAGGTCGGCTTCGCGGATGCGGCTCTTCAGCGCGGCGGCCACCCACTTGCGGAAGCTCGCCGCCGCCGGCAGCCCGGCGCGGGGCAGGGCGTAGCTGACGCCGACATCGAGGCGAACCGGACCTTTGGTCATGGCGCCGGCCCGGTCGTCTTGTCGATGACGTCGCGTTTCTCGTAGGCGGTGACGATGCGCGCCACCAGCGGGTGGCGCACCACGTCGCGCGCCTCGAAGAAGGTGAAGCTGACGCCTTCGACCTCATGCAGCACTTCGATCGCGTCGCGCAGACCGGACTTGACGTGCTTGGGCAGGTCGATCTGGGTCAGGTCGCCGGTGACCACCGCGGTGGAGCCGAAGCCGAGCCGGGTCAGGAACATCTTCATCTGTTCGATGGTGGTGTTCTGCGCCTCGTCCAGGATCACGTAGGCGTCGTTGAGCGTGCGTCCGCGCATGTAGGCCAGCGGCGCGATCTCGATAACGTTTTTTTCCAGCAGCTTGATCACCTTCTCCACGCCGAGCATCTCGTACAGCGCGTCGTACAGCGGGCGCAGATAGGGATCGACCTTCTGACTCAGGTCGCCCGGCAGGAAGCCGAGCTTCTCGCCGGCTTCCACCGCCGGACGCACCAGGATCAGCCGCTGCACGCGCGATTCGTTCAGCGCCTCGACCGCGCTGGCCACGGCCAGGAAGGTCTTGCCGGTGCCGGCCGGGCCGACGCCGAAGTTGATGTCGTGGCTGGCGATCTGGTGCAGGTACCTGGCCTGGTTGGCGCCGCGGCCGCGCACGGTGCCGCGCTTGACCTTGATCGCCACGTCCTGCGGGGCGTAGGCGCGCTCGGCGACCAGATCGACATTGGCCTGGTTGAGCCGCAGGTGGATGGCCTGGTCGTCGAACACGACGCTGTCCGACTCGGCGTACAGGGCCTGCAGCACGGTCTCGGCGGCGGCGACCGCGGTGGCCGGGCCGGTCACCCGGTACACGTTGCCGCGGTTGGAGATCTCCACGCCCAGGCGCAGTTCGATCTGCCGCAGGTGCGCGTCGAACGGCCCGGCCAGGTTGGCCAGGCGTTCGCTGTCGGCGGGGTCCAGGGTGAAATCGCGTTGCGCGGGTAGGCTCATTCGGTGCTGACGCGGCGCGCGTGGCGCGGCCGGGGGTCGTTCAGGACTGGGGATGGAAGCGTAGCGCGCGTGGCGGTGAAGGGCCAGTCGGCGTCGCCGCGGGCGGCTGACGGCCCGCGGCGCTCAGGCGTCGTCGGCGACCAAGCGCCCGCGCAAGGAATTGCTCAGCGCCTCGGTGATCGCCACCGCGACGAACTGGCCGACCAGGCGCGGATGCCCGGGGAAGTTCACCGAGCGCATGTTCTCGGTCTTGCCGGTCAGTTCGGCCGGGTTCTTCTTCGACGGGCCTTCGACCAGCACCGTCTGCACGCTGCCGACCATGGCGCGCGAGAGTTGCAGCGAGTGCGCGTTGATGTGCGCCTGCAGCCGCGCCAGCCGCGCGTGCTTGACCGCGTCGGGGGTGCTGTCTTCCAGATCGGCCGCGGGCGTGCCTGGGCGGCGCGAGTAGATGAAGGAGAAGCTCTGGTCGAAGCCCACGTCCTCGATCAGCTGCATGGTCTTGTCGAAATCGGCGTCGGTCTCGCCGGGGAAGCCGACGATGAAGTCCGAGCTGATCGAGATGTCCGGCCGCACCGCGCGCAGCTTGCGGATCTTCTGCTTGAATTCCAGCGCGGTGTAGCCGCGTTTCATCGCGCTGAGGATGCGGTCGCTGCCGGCCTGCACCGGCAGATGCAGGTAGTTGGCCAACTGCGGCACGTCGCGGTAGGCGTCCACCAGCGAATCGCTGAACTCCAGCGGATGCGAGGTGGTGAAGCGGATGCGGCCGATGCCGTCGATCTGCGCGATGCTGCGGATCAGCAGGCCCAGGTCGGCGTACTGCGGCTGCTCGCCGGCCTCGGCGTCGGCGTAGGGCCCGCGGTAGGCGTTGACGTTCTGGCCGAGCAGGTTGATCTCGCGCACGCCCTGCGCGGCCAGCTGCGCCACTTCCACCAGCACGTCCTCGAACGGCCGGCTGATCTCCTCGCCGCGGGTATAGGGCACCACGCAGAACGAGCAGTACTTGGAGCAGCCCTCCATGATCGACACGAACGCGGACGGGCCTTCGGCGCGCGGCTCCGGCAGGCGGTCGAACTTCTCGACCTCGGGGAAGCTGATGTCCACCTGCGGCTTGCCCGATGCGCGCCGCGCGCGGATCAGTTCCGGCAGCCGGTGCAGGGTCTGCGGGCCGAACACCAGGTCCACGTAGGGCGCGCGCTTGACGATCGCCTCGCCCTCCTGCGACGCCACGCAGCCGCCGACGCCGATGATCACCGGCTTGCCGCCGGCCTTCAGGGCCTTCCAGCGGCCGAGCTGGCTGAACACCTTCTCCTGCGCCTTCTCGCGGATCGAGCAGGTGTTGACCAGCACCACGTCGGCGTCTTCGGGGTTGTCGGTCAGCTCCAGGCCCTCGGCGGCGGCGAGCACGTCGGCCATCTTGGCCGAGTCGTACTCGTTCATCTGGCAACCGTGGGTCTTGATGTAAAGCTTGCCGCGGACCGCGGGTGCGGCAGCGGCCGCGGTGTCGGCGGAGGGCAGGGGATGCAGGGCGTTCCCGGTCATGGCGCTTAATCCAGGCGGGTAGTTGAGGACAGCCGGCTAGTCTACCTGGGCCGGCCGCGCCGCGCAGGCGGCTCAGGCCTCGGCGGCCGCGTCGATCGCCTGCGCGCGCTGCACCGCCGGCCGCGCCGCCATGCGTTCGACGTAGGCGCGGGTCGGCGCCGGCGGGTCGACCAGGCCGAAGCCGATCATCCAGCCCAGCGCGCTGCCCCACAGCACATCGGCCGCGGTGCAGCGGTCGCCGAGCAGATAGTCGCCGCGCGCCAGCTGGTCGTCGACCACGCCCATCACCGTGTCGCAGTCGGCGTATGGCGACATCGCCCGCGGCGGCGCCTCGCGCTTGAGCGCGCGGTCGATCACCGCCGGCTCGAACGCCGAGCCGTAGAACGCCAGCCAGCGCAGGTAGGGGCCGCGGCGCGGATCGCCCATCGCCGGGGCCAGCCCGGCTTCCGGGTACAGGTCGGCCAGGTATTGGTAGATCGCCACCTGTTCGGTGACCACCGCGCCGGCGTGGTCGATCGCCGGCACCTTGCCCATCGGGTTGATCGCCAGGTACTCCGGTTCCAGCTGCGCGCCGCTGGCGAAGTCGATGCGTTGCAGCGCGTAGTCCGCGCCCAGTTCCTCGAGCAGGATCAGCACGCCTTTGGAGCGGGATTTGGGGTTGTGGTACAGGGTCACATGGCGGTCGGCGATGGGCATGGCGGCTCTCCTCGGTGATCGAGCGCCCATGCTAGGCGCTATTGCGGACGGAGTCTGTCTGCAATTCCGTGCGCCATGCCGTCCCCTGTCTCACGCGCCTTGCGCCTGATCGGCTTGCTGCACACCCGCCGGGTCCGGGCCGGCGCCGGCCACGCTCGAATGAGCCGGCCAGGCGCCAGGCGGGTCGGGCGGCGACACGGGCGGCCGGTCCCCCTGCCGCCGCCGCGCACTTGGCAAGTGCCGGCGAAGTTGGGACACTCGCGGCCATGAAGGGGATGGCGGGGCTTGTGGGGCTGGCAATCGCAACGCTGTCGGTCATGCCGGCCAGCGCAGGCACCCTGTACAAGTGCATCGGTGGCGACGGCGCGCCCAGCTACGGCGGCAAGCGCGTGGCCGGTGCCACCTGCAGCGTGGTCGGCCGCTATGCGCCCGAGCGCCGTGCCGTGCGCGCGGCGCCCGCGCTTGCTCCGGCTTCGGCCGAGCGCGCGCCCAGCCGCGGGGGCATCGCCCTGGCCGCGGCGCAGGCCGGCGCCCCTGCTACCATCATCAGTCGTCCCCCGGTCACGGCGCCGGTCGCCGCCAGCGCGGCGCCGACGCGGGTGGCGCCCGTGCCTGCGATGGCCGGTATCGCGCCGCGGCGGGTGGTCAGCGGCCAGGTCTATTCCTATATGAAGGACGGCGTGCGCCACTACACCAGCGCGCGGCCAACCCAGGTCGCCAGCGTCGGCACGGTGCGCACCATCCACTACAGCTTCATCGAGACCTGCTACGCCTGCGCCAACCCCGGCCTGAACTTCGGTGCGGTGCGGCTGAACACCACCGCCTACCAGAGCGAGATCGCCGCCGCCGCGCGCGAGTACGGGGTCGACGAGGCGGTGGTGCGCGCGATCATCCATGCCGAATCGGCATACAACCCGATGGCGCTGAGCCGCGCCGGCGCGCAGGGCCTGATGCAGCTGATGCCGCCGACCGCGCGCCGCTTCGGGGTCAGCGATGCGTTCGATGCGGCGCAGAACATCCGCGGCGGCGTGCAGTACCTGGCCTGGCTGCTGAAACGCTTCAACGGCAACCTGAGCCTGGCCGCCGCCGGCTACAACGCGGGCGAAGGCGCGGTAGACAAACACGGCGGGGTGCCGCCTTATAGCGAGACGCAGCGCTACGTGCAGCGCGTCGGCGTGCTCGCCGACCGCTACCGCGGCGTGCTGGCGGCGGCGCATTGAGGCATTCTGGTTGCCGTCGCCCCAATGCATTGTCTGCGCGTTAAGGGTTCCGCTACACTGCAGTGGATTTTATGCGGCTCGACCCCCACCGAGCCGCTGGCAGCCTCACGCTACCCAATCAAAAATCGGAGTGCCGGATGGCCAACGATGGGGTCAACGATTCTGTTAATGCAGGACGCCGCCGCTTTCTCACTGCCACCACGGCGGTGGTGGGCGCGGTGGGTGCGGGTTTCGTCGCGGTTCCTTTCATCAAGTCATGGAACCCCAGCGCCAAGGCCAAACTGGCCGGTGCGCCGGTCACCGCCGACATCAGCGCGTTACAGGAAGGCCAGCGCCTGATCATGGAGTGGCGCGGTCAGCCGATCTGGATCGTCAAGCGCTCCAAGGCGATCCTGGACGCGCTGCCGACGCTGGACGGGCGGCTCAAGGACCCCAAGTCCGAGGTCACCGACCAGCAGCCGGCCTACATCAAGGGCGAAGGCCGCTCGATCAAGCCGGATATCTCGGTGCTGGTCGGGCTGTGCACGCATCTGGGCTGTTCGCCGGAGATGGTCGCCGAGATCCGCCCCGAACCCTACGATCCGGAGTGGAAGGGCGGCTACTTCTGCCCCTGCCACAAGTCGCGCTTCGACATGGCCGGCCGCGTGTTCCAGGGCGTGCCTGCGCCGATCAACCTGCTGGTGCCTCCGCATCACTACCAGGACGACAACACGCTGATCATCGGCGTCGATCCCAGTTCGTCCGCGAAGGGGGCAGCGTAAGCCATGGCCGACAATCTCCTCACCCGCACCGCGGGCAACGTGTTCGACTGGGTCAACGAACGCGCGCCGGGACTGATGCCGTTCTACCGCAAGCACGTCGGCGAGTACTACGCGCCGAAGAACTTCAACCTCTGGTACTACTTCGGTTCGCTGGCGATGGTGGTGCTGGTCAACCAGATCGTCACCGGCATCTTCCTGACGATGCACTACAAGACCAGCGCGGCCGAGGCATTCAACTCGGTCGAGTACATCATGCGCGACGTCGAGTGGGGCTGGCTGATCCGCTACATGCACTCCACCGGCGCCTCGCTGTTCTTCATCGTGGTCTACCTGCACATGTTCCGCGGCCTGCTCTACGGCAGCTACAAGAAGCCGCGCGAGCTGGTGTGGATCCTCGGCATGCTGATCTACCTGGTGCTGATGGCCGAAGCGTTCATGGGCTACGTGCTGCCGTGGGGGCAGATGTCGTTCTGGGGCGCCAAGGTGATCATCTCGCTGTTCGGCGCGATCCCGGTGATCGGCAACGGCCTGACCGAGTGGATCATGGGCGACTACCTGCCGTCCGACGCCACCCTCAACCGCTTCTTCGCGCTGCACGTGATCGCGCTGCCGCTGGTGCTGTTGCTGCTGGTGGTGCTGCACCTGGGCGCGCTGCACGAGGTCGGCTCCAACAACCCCGACGGCGTGGACATCAAGAAGGGCCCCAAGGGCAACCGCTGGGATCCGAACAAGCCGGCCGACGGCATTCCGTTCCACCCGTACTACACGGTCAAGGATCTGGTCGGGGTCGGCTTCCTGCTGCTGATCGGCGCCTTCATCATCTTCTTCGTGCCGGCCTTCGGCGGCCTGTTCCTGGAGCACGACAACTTCACCGAGGCCAACCGCCTGGTCACGCCCGAGCACATCAAGCCGGTGTGGTACTACACGCCGTACTACGCGATGTTGCGGGTGGTGCCGAACAAGCTCGGCGGCGTGCTGGTGATGTTCTCGGCGATCGCGATCCTGTTCCTGGTGCCATGGCTGGACCGCGCCAAGGTCAAATCGATCCGCTATCGCGGCTGGCTCTCCAGGGTGATGCTGGGCGTGCTGGCGGTGTGCTTCGTGTGGCTCGGGGTGATCGGCTCCGGTCCCGGCACCGATGCCAGCGAGACCATCATCGGGCGCGTGCTGACCGTGCTGTACTTCGGATTCTTCCTGACCATGCCGGTCTGGACCACGTTGGACCGGACCAAGCCGGTGCCGGAGCGGGTGACCACCCATGACTAAGCCCGTGATTGCCGTGCTGGCCTGCTTCGCGAGCGTCTCGTTGGTGTCCGCCATGCGCTACCTGCTGCCGTTGCGGCAGATCGTGTTCCGGGGCCGGCAGGCGCTCGGCTCCTGGTTCGTTGCGATGGCGGAGGGATCCCTATGAGCAAGCGCCTGCTGTCCGTGCTGGCCTGCTTCGCCTCCGCGCTGCTGTTGTCCGCCTCGGCGCTGGCCGCCGAGGGCGGCGCCACCCAGCAGGCCGGCAACGACCTCGGCGACCGCGCCTCGCTGCAGCGCGGCGCCAAGCTGTTCATGAATTACTGCTCCGGCTGCCATTCGCTGAAATACTTGCGTTATTCGCGCATGGCCGAGGATCTGGGCCTGAGCGAGGACGAGGTGATGGCCAACCTCAATTTCACCGGCGCCAAGGTCGGCGAGCACATCGAGGCGGCGATGCCGCACGATGCGGCGGCCAAGTGGTTCGGCAAGGCCCCGCCGGACCTGAGCCTGATCGCGCGCGTGCGCGGCACCGACTGGGTCTATACCTACCTCAAGTCGTTCTATCTGGACCAGTCGCGCCCGTTGGGCTGGAACAACAAGCTGTTCGCCAATGCCTCCATGCCCAATCCGCTGTGGGAACTGCAGGGCCTGCAGCAGCCGATCTACGGCAAGGCCGAGCAGCCCGGCGTGGACAAGCCGGTGGAGCGGCTGCAACTGGCCTCGCCGGGCAGGCAGACGCCGGCCCAGTTCGACCAGACGGTCCGCGACATCAGCAATTTCCTCGAGTATGCCGGCGAACCGGCGGCGCTGAAGCGGCAGAGCCTGGGCGTGTGGGTGGTGCTGTTCCTGGCGCTGCTGACCTTCCTCGCCTATCTGCTGAAGAAGGAATACTGGAAGGACGTGCATTGAGCGTCGGCCGCGGTGCCGGCGCGTTCTCTGCATCGTTGCTGACCCGATCCCATGTTCATCCTATTGGCTTTTGCGAGCGAGGGTTGCACACTCGGGGACCGTGACGACCGTCAGCAAGGTGCTGGCGGCGTCGATGCGGCCGGCGGATTCCGGTCGTCGGAGAGCCTTGAATGGCGGCGAGTGTGCGTATGCGAAATACCTTGACGTTGTTTTCTTCCACGGATGATGTGCTGTGCCACCGCGTCCGTCTGGTGCTCGCCGCAAAGGGCGTGACCTACGATTTCGTGGCGGTGGATCCGCAGAATCCTCCGGAAGACCTGATCGATCTCAATCCCTACCATTCGGTGCCGACGCTGGTTGAGCGCGAGCTGGTGCTGTACGCCGCCTCCGTGGTCAGCGAATACCTGGACGAGCGCTATCCGCATCCGCCGCTGATGCCGGTCGATCCGTTGTCGCGCGCGCGGCTGCGCCTGGCCATGTTGCGCATCGAGCACGACTGGGTGCCGCAGGTGCAGGCGATCCAGCTCGGCAACAAGGCCCAGGCCGAGGCCGGGCGCAAGCGGCTCAAGGAGCTGCTGACCGCGTCGGTGCCGCTGTTCAAGGCCAGCAAGTTCTTCCTCAACCCGGAAATGAGCCTGGCCGATTGCGCGATGGCGCCGATCATCTGGCGCCTGCAGGCGCTGGACATTCCGCTGCCCAAGGACGGCAAGGCGATCGAGGACTATGGCAACCGCATCTTCCGCAATCCCGGTTTCATCCGCAGCCTGACGGATCAGGAAAAGAAGCTGCGCGACCTGCCGGCCTGATGCTCCGGCCGCGCGTGGCGCATCCGATATTTCCCGAGTTGCCCCGGCGCCTTCGCGTGCCGGCGCGTAGAATTGGCGCATGACCGACGATATTTCCCGCATGACCAGCCATCGCCCGTACCTGTTGCGGGCGCTGGTGGAGTGGATCAACGACAACGGCATGACCCCGCACATCCTGGTGGATGCGGGCCTGCCCAACGTGCAGGTGCCGCCGAGCGCGGTCAAGGACGGCCGGGTGGTGCTCAACATCGCCGAACGCGCGGTGGTGCGGCTGCAGATCGACAACGACGGGGTCAGCTTCACCGCGCGCTTCGGCGGCGTCAGCTATCCGGTGCAGGTGTCGATGGCCGCGGTGCTGGCGGTGTATGCGCGCGAGACCGGGCAGGGCATGGCGCTGCCGGACGACATCCACGGCGCCGGCGAGCCGCCGGGCGACGACACCCCGCCGCCGCGGCCCAGCGGTTCCGACGATGGCGCCGGCGGCAAGCGTCCGCATCTGCGCGTGGTGAAGTAACGGCGACCTCGGGTCCGCGCCGCCGCGATGGTCCGTCCGCTGTTGGTGTCGATGCCCCGCCGATCGCGCCCAGCGCCAGACGCTGCGCAGCATTCGCCACGGTTCCCGCCCGCCAACGCCAGGGTGGATCGCGCCCCTGTAGGAGCGCCTTCAGGCGCGGCGAGCGAAGCCGCGAGCCATCCATCCGCGACCACATCTCGGGGCCGAACTACCTGTCGGGGCTGAAGCCCCTCCTACATGAGGCGGCAGATTCCCGCGCTCGCACGACGCTCCCTGTAGGAGCAACTGTCTTCTCATCCGATAACCTCACGCCATGGTGTGCGATCTCGTGCCATGGCGTTGAGTCGGATAAGCAGCACGCGCATGCATGCGGTGATGGCGACCTTGGCGGGCTTGCCGCGTGCCCGTAACTGTTGATAACGCTCCTTGAAGGAGGCTTGAGTGCGCACAACGCTCCAACAGGCCATGTACAGCACTCGTCGGATCGTGGCACGCCCGCCGCGGATGCGGCGTTTGCCGCAGTGCTGCCCGCTGTCCACGTTGTAGGGAGCCAGGCCGACCAGGGCCGCGATCTGGCGACGATCCAGCGTCCCCAGTTCGGGCAGATAGGCCATCAGGCTGGCGGTGGTGACCTCGCCGATGCCCGGGACCGTGCCCAGGGCGTGCGCCAGCGCATCGTCGAGCTGGCACCGCACCTGCTTGATCGCCTGGTTCATCCGCTGGATACGGCGGCGCACGTCGCCGATCTGCTCGATCAGGCACGCGCGCACCATGGCCAGGGTCGCCTGATGCAAGCGACGGCGCTCGTCGTCACGTTGCTGGACCAGTTGCTCGCGGCGCTGGACCAGCATGCGCAGTTGCTCACGCAAGGGATCGGGAGCCGGCGCGGGCGCTTGCACCAGGTGAGCCATGCGCGCCAGCAAGGCCGCATCCAGCGGATCGGTCTTGGCGGTTGTGCCCAAGGCCGTGGCGAAAGCGCGTGCCCGGCGCGGATTGATCCGGGTCACCGGGATCCCTGCCGTGGCCAGTGCCGTCATCACCGCCCGTTCGTAGCCGCCGGTGGCCTCCAGCAGCGCGTTGCCGACGCAGTGCCCGGCAAGGTGGTCGCACAGGCGCTGGTGGCCCTGGGCGGTATTGGGAAAGGACAGCAACTGGTCCAGGGGAAGCACGTGGACGGCCAAGGTGTCCTTGGCCACATTGTCCTGGTCTAATTCTCGTGGACACCTCGATAGGGGATGATCATCCCCAGCGAGGACTTTGAACGACATGACGCCCCGTATCCGTAGAAATTTCGATACCGCCTTCAAGCTGCAGGTGGTGCAAATGATCCGCGACCAAGGCCTGAGCGTGGGTCAGGTGTGCCGCGACCTGGACTTGGTCGATAGCGCCGTGCGTCGCTGGCTGGCCCAATACGAGGCCGAGCATGCCGGCCAGCCTGGGCAAGGTCGGCCCCTGACCCCCGAGCAGCAACGCATCCGTGAGTTGGAACGGGAGAACCAGCGACTGCGTGAGGACAACAGCTTGTTAAAAAAAGCATCGGCCTTCTTCGCCCGGGAACTGAAATGATCCAGCAGATGATCGATCAGTGGCAGGAGAAGGCCGCAACCGCCCGGCTGTGCCAGCTGCTGGGCGTGAGCCGCTCGGGGCTGTATGCGGCCCGTCGGCGGCGCTCAGCACCGAGGGCGTGCACGCTCGCTGCGCCATTGCAGACGGCGTTCCAGGCCAGCGGCGGCAACTATGGCAGCCGCCGGCTGAGCGCGAGCCTGAAGGCCCAGGGTCTGCCCGCCAGTCGCCATCGAGTCCGCCGCCTGATGAAGCAGCAGGGACTGAAGGCGCGCTGGAGGCGCAAGTTCGTCCATACCACCGACAGCCGACACGAGATGCCGGTGGCGGACAACCATCTGGATCGGCGCTTCAACCCGGACGCCCTCGACCAGGCCTGGGTGGCCGATATCACCTACATCCGCACCGAGCGCGGCTGGCTGTACCTGGCCGCGGTGCTGGACCTGTACTCGCGCAAGGTGGTGGGCTGGGCAATGGCACCGACCATGCCGGCCGAGCTGGTCTGTACCGCCTTGCAGATGGCCATTGCCCTGCGCCAGCCCAAGCCGGGGCTGATCGTGCATAGCGACCGCGGCAGCCAGTACGCCAGCCAGGCCCACCGCGACCTGCTGACCAAGCACAAGCTGGTGGCCAGCATGAGCCGCAAGGGCAACTGCTGGGACAACGCGGTAATGGAGCGGTTCTTCCTGAGCCTGAAAATGGAGCGCGTCTGGCAGCGTCGCTACACCAACCCCAACGAGGCCATCGCCGATATCACCCACTACATCGTCGGCTTCTACAACACCCACCGCCTGCACTCCACCCTCGGCTATCGATCTCCAGCCGACTACGAGAAAGCCACTACCTGAAACCCCCTATCCACGTGTCCACCAAAACTTGACCACAACACATCGATACCGATCCAAAGAGGCATAAGCGTTAGGTAGACTGGGGGACAGGAGAGAGCCACCTCGTCGCTGCCCACGCTTGTGAAGTTCGAGCGAACGCTCGTTCAACTGTTCGGGCTAGGCAACGAGGTCGATGTGCGGCCGCCCTGGCTCCTACACGTGCTTGAACACTACGGCCTGTCGGCGTGCCGCACATCGCTCTCCACTCAAACTGTAGAGCAATCTCCAGACACAAGCGGCTTCAGCCGCGACGAACGAAGCCGCAAGACATCCGTCCGCGACCACATTTCGGGGCCGAACTACCTGTCGGGGCTGAAGCCCCTCCTACATGAGGCGGCAGATTCCCGCGCTCGCACGACGCTCCCTGTAGGAGCGGCTTCAGCCGCGACGAACGAAGCCGCGAGCCATCCATCCGCGACCACATCTCGGGGCCGAACTACCTGTCGGGGCTGAAGCCCCTCCTAGATGAGGCGGCAGATTCCCGCGCTCGCACGACGTTCCCTGTAGGAGCGGCTTCAGCCGCGACGAACGAAGTCGCGAGCCATCCATCCGCGACCACATCTCGGGGCCGAACTACCTGTCGGGGCTGAAGCCCCTCCTACATGAGGCGGCAGATTCCCGCGCTCGCACGACGCTCCCTGTAGGAGCGGCTTCAGCCGCGACGAACGAAGTCGCGAGCCATCCATCCGCGACCACATCTCGGGGCCGAACTACCCGTCGGGGCTGAAGCCCCTCCTACATGAGGCGGCAGATTCCCGGGCTCGCACGACGCTCCCTGTAGGAGCGGCTTCAGCCGCGACGAACGAAGCCGCGAGCCATCCATCCGCGACCACATCTCGGGGCCGAACTACCCGTCGGGGCTGAAGCCCCTCCTACATGAGGCGGCAGATTCCCGCGCTCGCACGACGCTCCCTGTAGGAGCGGCGTCAGCCGCGACGAACGAAGCCGCGAGCCATCCATCCGCGACCACATCTCGGGGCCGAACTACCTGTCGGGGCTGAAGCCCCTCCTACATGAGGCGTCAGATTCCCGCGCTCGCAAGACGCTCTCCGTGGGAGCGACTTCAGCCGCGACGAACGGAGCGGTAAACCCCTCATCCGCGCCCGACAACGAAGCGCGATGCCAGCCGCTGCTGGAGGATCGGCTACAGCGCATCCAAAAACCCCTTCACCGCCGGACCGAAACGCGCGAAATCGACCAGGAACGCGTCGTGTCCCTGCGGCGAGTCCAGGCCCAGGAACTGCGCCTCGGCGCCGCCGGCGCGCAGGCCGTCGGCGATCTGTTGTTGCTGCTGCACCGGGAACAGGATGTCGGTGTTGGCGCCGATCGCCAGCGCGCGCTCGATGCGGAGCGTCGCCAGCCCGGCGAGCACGTCGCCATCGGCGTATTCGGCGAGGTCGAACCAGTCCATCGAACGGCTCAGGTACAGGTAACAGTTCGGATCGAAGCGGCGCACGAAGCGCCGCGCATGGCCTTCCAGATAGCTTTCGACCTGAAATTCCAGGCCGAACGGATCCTCGTCGGCCTGGTCCGAATCCAGCCGCACGCGGCCGAAGCGGCCATCCCATTCCAGCGCCGAACGGTAGGTGATGACGCCCAGCTTGCGCGCCATGCGCATGCCCGACTCCGGATACGTGGCTTCATCGTAGTCGCCGCCGTTCCAGTTCGGATCCAGGCGGATCGCCTCGCGCTGCAGCGAGCGGATCGCGATCGAGAACGGCAACGCCTGCGCGCTGCCGGAGATGTTGATATGGCTGCGCGCCAGCCCCGGATGCCGGCGCAGCAGCGCCAGCGCGGTCATGCCGCCCATCGAGTTGCCGATCAGGCATGCCAGCCGCTCGATGTCCAGCGCGCGCACCACGTGCGCGGCAGCGTCGGCCACGTCTTCGATCGACAGTTCCGGGAAGCGCAGGCGATAGGGTTGCGCGTCGTCCGGATGCGGCGAGGCCGGGCCGGTCGAACCCTTGCAACTGCCCAGCGAATTCACGCAGATCACGAACCAGCGCTGCGTGTCGATCGGCTTGCCGGCGCCGAGCATCGCCTCCCACCAGCCGGGGGTGGGATCATCGGCGTGCGCGGCGGCGTGCGCGTCCGGCGACAGGCCGGTAACGATCAGGAGCGCATTGCTGCGGTCCGCCGCCAGCGTGCCCCAGGTCTCGTAGGCGACGCGCGCATCGCGCAGCTGGCCGCCGCGCTTCATCGGGAACGGCGAGGGCAGGGCGAGGAAGCGGCTGCCGGGAGGGATGAATTCGGTCATGCGCCGATTCTAGCCGTGCCGCGGCGGACGCGGCGTGGGTGTGGCGTCACGTGCGCCTTTGTAGGAGCGGCTTCAGCCGCGACATCGCCGCTGGGACCATGTCGGCTCCGGAGAGTGCCTGTCGCGGCTGAAGCCGCTCCTACAGGGAAGCCGAGCTATGGCTTGCCGATCACCAACTCCACCGGCGTCTTCGCCGGCAGCGTCACTGTCACCGGTGCCGATTCCAGGTCGCCCTCCTGGCGCATCGCGTTGCCGCTGTTCGAGAGCCGCGCCAGCACCTGCACTTGCTTGAGCTGCGACAGCTGCTGCGTCGGCATCGGGCTGTCGCTGTCGCTCAGGGTCACGCGCAGCGGCAGCGACTGCAGCGGGTGCTTCTGCACCGCGACCGGCATCGGCGGGCCGCCAGGCACGCGCGCGATCACGAACACGCTGGCGTCGCCGCGCAGGCGCACCCGTGCGGCGAATTGCGGGTCCAGCGACACTGCGACGGTCAGCATGCCGGCGGCGGATGCAGGCGCTGCTGCGGCGTTCGACGCTGCGGTCGCGCTTGCCGGTGCCGTTGCCGCAGCGCCTGGCGCAGCAGCAGCCGGCAGTGCCGGCAACCCGGCATCGGCGCGCGCCGCGTCGATCTGCGGGCGCAGCGCGGCGGCGGTGGCGGCATCCACGCGCGGCAGCAGCGCTTCCCAGGTCGCGGCGGCCTCGGCAGGCTGGCCGCGTTGGCGCTGCGCAATGCCCAGGAACCAGGCGGCGCGCTCGTTGTTCGGTTCGACCTGCAAGGCATGCCGCAGCCAGGCGACGCCTTGCGCATCGAACTGGCGCTGCGGCGCCGCCAGCGCGCGCGCTTCGGCCGCCTGCACCAGCCATTGCGCTTCGTCCGGCGCCAGCTGCACGGCGCGGGCGAACGCGGCGGCGGCTTCGTTGGGGCGGCCCAGCGACATCTGCGAGCGCGCCAGCAGCGCCCAGCCTTCGGCGCGGTTGGGATCCTTGGCCAGCGCCGCCTGCAACTGCGCCACGCCGTCTTCGAGATTGCGCGGCGCTTCGCGGTTCTGCGCCTGCAGCGCGCGCGGCGTGCCGACCAGCGCGTACAGCGCGGCGGCGGCCACGCCCAGCGCCAGCACCGCGACGCCGAGCAGCGCCATGTCGCCGCGGCCGCGGCCGCGCCGCAACGGCCACAGCACCGCGCCGAACACCAACGCGGCCAGCACCGCCGCGGCGGCATGCATGCCCCAGCTCAGCATCGGCTCACCATTCCTGTTCCTCCTGCGCTGGCGGCGCCGCGCCGGCCGGCGCGCGGCGGCGCACCACCCAGACCACCAGCAGCGCACCGGCGCCGAGCAGCGCCAGCGGCCCGAACCACAGCAGCCAGGTGCGCGCTTCCAGCTGCGGCCGGTACAGCACGAACTCGCCGTAGCGATCGACCAGGAAGCGCTTGATCTCCGCGTCCGAACGCCCCTGCTGCATCAGTTGCAGCACTTCGCGGCGCAGGTCCAGCGCGATCTGCGCATGCGAGTCGGCCAGCGACTGGTTCTGGCACTGCACGCAGCGCAGTTCGGCGGTCAGCGCGTGGAAGCGCGCTTCCTCGGCCGCCGAGCGGTAGGCCAGCGGAGTCGGATCGGCCACCGGCTGCGCGCCGGCGTGCCCGGCGCACGCCAGCAGCACCAGCAGCAGCGCGAGCCAACGGCGCGTCACGGCGTGGCCCGGCCCTGCCTGGCGGTCGGCGTGTCGCGTTCGGCCTGCAGCAGCGCCGGCAGCAGTTCGTCGCGCACGATCCGGTCGGTCAAGGCGCCGGAATGCTTCCAGCGCACCACGCCGCGCGCATCGACCAGGAAGGTCTCCGGCGCCGCGGCCACGCCCCAGTCGATCGCGGTACGCCCGTCCGGATCGAACAGCACCACGAAGAACGGATTGCCCAACTGCTCCAGCCAGTGCAATGCATCCTGCCGGGTGTCCTTCCAGTCGTAGCCGATCACCCGCACGCGCTTGGTCAGCGCGAAGCGGGTCAGCACCGGGTGTTCCTCGCGGCAGGTGGCGCACCAGCTGCCCCACACGTTGAGCACGTACGGCGCGCCGCGCAGTTCGGCGCTGCGCACGCGGATCGACGCATCGTGCAGTACCGGCAACTCGAATGCCGGCGCCGGCTTGCCGATCAGCGCCGACGGCAGCGCATCGCGATCGGCCACGCCGGAACGTTGCACCGCATAGACCATCAGCGCCAGCAGGCCGAGGAAGAACAGGGCGCCGAGCACGATGGCGGCGAGCGGCAGACGACGTGGAGCAGGAGCGGACATCAGGATTTCTCCGGGGAACGACGGAAGCGCCGGTCGCCGGCGGTGACGAAGCCGCCCAGCGCCATCAGCGCCGCGCCGAGCCAGATCCAGCGAACGAACGGTTTGACATGCAGGCGCATCGCCCAGGCGTTGCCGCCCAGCGGTTCGCCCAGGGCGATATAGACGTCGCCGAACAGGCCGGGATGGATGCCGGCCTCGCTCAGGCTCTGCCCGCCGCTGGCGTAGACGCGCTTTTCCGGATGCAGCAGCGCCAGCGGGCGGTCGTCGCGCAGCACCTGCACGTGCGCGCGTTCGGACAGGTAGTTGGGGCCGCGGAGCTGGTCCAGGCTCTGGAACTCGAAGCGGTAGCGGCCCATCTGCAGGCTCTGCCCCGGCGCCAGCGCCACTTCGCGTTGCTGGTCCAGCGCTTCGACCAGCAGCGCACCGGTCAGGAACACGGCGATGCCGGCATGCGCCAGGGTCATGCCCAGCATCTCGGCGGTGAAGCGGCTGCCCTTGAGCTGGAAGCGGCTCCACACGAAGCGCGCGGTGCCCAGCAGCACCCAGGCCGCGCCGGCCACGCCGGCGGCGGTCTTCCACGGTCCCTGCGGCGCCAGGAAGAAACCGAGCACGCCGGCCAGCAGCGCCAGCCCGGCCCACGGCGCCAGCAGCGCCAGCGGCCGCGACGGTTGTTCGCGCTGCCAGCGGGTCAGCGGCCCGAACGGCAGCAGCGCCACCAGCGGCGCCATCAGCACCACGAACAAGGTGCCAAAGTAGGGCGGGCCGACCGACAGTTTGCCCAGCCCCAGCGCGTCGGCCAGCAGCGGATACAGCGTGCCCAGCAGCACCATCGCGCAGGCGCAGGTCAGCAGCAGGTTGTTGGCTAGCAGCAGGGTCTCGCGCGAGGACGCGGCGAAGCGCTGGCGTTCGTCGCCGGCGCTGGCGCCGACGCGTCCGCCGCGCAGCGCGTACAGCAGCAGCGCGCCGCCGCACACCAGGCTCAGGAACACCAGGATGAACAGGCCGCGGCTAGGGTCGGCGGCGAAGGAGTGCACGCTGGTCAGCACCCCCGAACGCACCAGGAAGGTACCAAGCAGCGACAGCGAGAACGCGGCGATCGCCAGCAGCAGCGTCCATGCGGTGAAGCTGCCGCGCTTTTCGGTCACCGCCTGCGAATGCAGCAGCGCCGTGCCGGCCAGCCACGGCATGAAGCTGGCATTCTCCACCGGGTCCCAGAACCACCAGCCGCCCCAGCCCAGTTCGTAGTACGCCCACCAACTGCCCAAGGCGATGCCGATGGTCAGAAAGCCCCAGGCCACGTTGGTCCACGGCCGCGTCCAGCGCAGCCAGCGCGCATCGATATGGCCGTCGAGCAGCGCGGCGATCGCGAACGCGAACGGCACCGCGAAGCCGACGTAGCCGGCGTACAGCAGCGGCGGATGGATCACCAGCCCCGGATCCTGCAGCAGCGGATTGAGATCGCGGCCTTCCAGCGGCGCCGGCAGCAGCCGCGCGAACGGGTTGGAAGTGAACAGCAGGAACGCCAAAAAGCCCAGACTGACCAGCGCCAGCGTGCCGATCACCCGCGCCACCACCGGCGCCGGCAGGCTGCGCGAGCATAGCGCCACCGCGCCGGTCCACAGCGCCAGGATCAGCGTCCACAGCAGCAGCGAGCCTTCGTGCGCGCCCCACACCGCCGAATAGCGGTACACCAGCGGCAGCAGCGAATTGGAATTCTCGGCCACGTAGGCCACCGAGAAATCCTGCACCAGGAACGCATGGGTCAGCACCGCGAAGGCGCCGGCGACCAGCGCCAGCTGCGCGAACGCGGCCGGTCGCGCCACCGCCATCCAGCGCGCGTCGCCGCGCTGCGCACCGGCCAGCGGCAGCGCCGCCTGCAGCAGCGCGGCGAGCAGGGCCAGGATGAGCAGGATTTGGCCGAGTTCAGGGAGCATCGCGGGGCCGGGACTCGGGACTCGGGACTCGGGACCCGGAAAAGCGGGACCGCGCGCGGCCTGGGCGTTGGCTGTTACGAGTCCCCAGTCCCGAGTCCCGAGTCCCGCAAAAAACTCCAGTCACCGCGCCGCCTCCGCCACATCGTGCTTGCGATGCGCACTACCCATCTTGTCTTCCAGTTCCTTGGGCATGTAGGTCTCGTCGTGCTTGGCCAGCACGTCCTCGGCCACGAACACGCCGTCGTGCATGCGGCCGGTGGCCACCACCGCCTGGCCTTCGCGGAACAGGTCGGGCAGGATCCGGTCGTAGCTGACGGTCAGCTGCGCGTCGCCGTCGGTGACCCGGAACCGCGCCAGTAGCGAGCCGGGCGCGCGCTGGAACGAGCCTTTCTCGACCATGCCGCCGAGGCGGAAGCGCGCGTGCTCGCCGGTCTGGCCGGCCAGCACTTCGGCCGGGGTGTACAGGTAGGCGGTATTGCGCTGCAGCGCCATCGCCACCAGCGTGGTGGTCAGGCCGGCGGCCAGCACCAGCACCATCAACAGCAGCAGGCGGCGCTTGCGCTGCGGGGTCATCGGCTCAGGTCCAGCGCGGCCGGGTCGGGCTTGGGCTGCTGCTTGCGCTGCGCGCGTAGCCGCGCCGCGCGCAGGGCGCCGCGCAGCTGCAGCCGCGCCAGCACGAAGTCGGCCAGCAGCACGCCGACGAACACCGCATAGGCGCCGATCACGTAGGGCAGGTAGTTCATCCGCGCGCCTCCGCCAGTTTCGCCACCCAGTCCTTGCCGGCCTCGCGGCGCAGGTTGTCGGCGCGCGCGCGCGCCAGCAGCGCGCCGGCGAACCAGAACTTGGTCGCCGCCACCATCAGCCACAGCGGCGGCAGCATGCTCGGGTCCATGCTCGACTGGCCGAACAGGCGGATGGTCTGGCCTTGGTGCAGCGAATTCCACCACACCACCGAATAGCGGATCACCGGCAGCAGCACCACGCCGACGATGGCCAGCAGCCCGGCGGCGCGCGCGGCGTTGCGGCGGTCCTCGATCGCCAGGTACAGGCCCATCACCCCGATGTACAGGAACAGCAGGATCAGTTCGGTGGTCAGGCGCGGGTCCCAGTCCCACCAGGCGCCCCACATCGGCTTGCCCCAGATGCTGCCGGTCAGCAGGGTGATCACGGTGAAGGCGGCGCCGATCGGCGCGCAGGCCATCGCCAGCACCTCGCACAGCTTGATCCGCCACACCTGCGCGATCGCCGCGTACAGCGCCATCAGCCCGAACACGAACAGGCTCATCCAGGCGCTGGGCACGTGGATGTAGAGGATGCGGAAGGCGTCGCTCTGCAGGCGGTCGGCCGGCACCACGAACAGCGCCTGCCAGATCCCCAGCCCGCCCAGCAGCAACGCGGCCAGGTAGCACCACGGCGTCCAGCGCGCGGCGAAGCGGTCGAAGGCGGGGGGCGAACCGAGTTGGTGGAACCAGCGGACGACGGAGGACATGCGGTCGATTCTAGCGGGCGGAGGGCTTGCGACGGTGCGGCGACAGCGCTTCAACAATAGACCAGATGGTACGGCGCGCGCCGCGCGGACGCGGCGCCGACACGCTCAGCTCAACGAGATCCGGATCGCCGCGGCCGCCGCCAGCGGCGCCAGCACCAGGCCCAGCACCAGCCCGGCCGCCAGCAGCAGCAGGCCGCCACCGGGGTCCAGGCCCTGCGCCGCGGCCGCCACGCTGCCGGCGCCAAACACCAGCACCGGCACGTACAGCGGCAGCGCCAGCAGCGCGACCAGGATCCCGGCGCGCTTCATGCTCACCGTCAGCGCCGCCACCACCGCGCCGATCAGGCTCAGCAGCGGCGTGCCCAGCGCCAACGATGCCAGCAGCACCGGCATGCGGTCATGCGGCAGGTGCAGCAATTCGCCGAGCAGCGGGGTGGCCACGATCAGCGGCAGCGCGGTGGTCAGCCAGTGCAGCAGCACCCGCACCAGCACCAGCCAGGCCAGCGGCACCGGCGCCAGCAGCCACTGTTCCAGCGAGCCGTCCTCGGCGTCGCCGCGGAACAGGCTGTCCAGCGCCAGCAGTCCGGCCAGCAGCGCGGCCAGCCACAGCGCGGCGCCGGCGACCTCGCCGAGCAGGCGCGGCTGGTTGCCCAGCGCCAGCGCGAACAGGGCCACGATCAGCAGCGCGAACAGCGCCGGCTGCAGCGCATCGCCACGCCGCCGCCACAGCAGGCGCAGGTCGCGCAGCAGCAGCGCGCGGGTGGCCTGCCACAACGAGGGCAGCGGTGCGGCCAGGCTCATGCGGCCACTCCGCTCAGGCTCAGCATGCGCGTGCGCACCGGCGGCGCGGCATAGGCGCCATGGGTGGTCACCAGCGCCGCGCCGCCGCTGCGCAGGTGCGCGGCGATCATCCGGTTGACCAGGGTGATGCCGTCCAGGTCGAGGTTGGCGTAGGGCTCGTCGAGCAGCCACAGCGGCGCCGGCGACAGCCACACCCGGGCCAGCGCCAGGCGCTTCTTCTGCCCGGCCGACAGCTGCCGCACCAGCGTGTCCTCGTAGCCGGCCAGGCCGACGATGGCCAGCGCGCTGCCCGGCATCTGCTTGGCGCGGCGGCCCTGCAGGCCGCACAGGTAGTGCAGGTTCTCCAGGGTGCTCAGGTCCGCCTTCAGCGCGCCCAGGTGGCCGAGGTAGGCCATGTAGCGCGCGCGGTCGCCGCGGCGCACCGGGCGGCTGTCGATCTCGATGCGTCCGGCCTCGGCACGCAGCAGCCCGACCAGCACCCGCAGCAGGGTGGTCTTGCCGGCGCCGTTGTCGCCCTGCACCAGCAGCGCCTCGCCCGCATCCAGATGGAAGTCCAGCGGACCGAACACGGCGGCGTCGTCGCGGGCGAAGGTGAGCCCGTGCGCGGCCAGCAGCGGCGGCGGGGAATGCAGCGGATCGGTCATCGGCGGAGTGCCGCGCCGGGACGGGCGCGGTGGCAGGCGGTGGGTGCGGGAGGCGCGCATTGTATCGGCATGCGGCCACCCGGCGCGGGCGCCGCCGCGGCGACGGCGGCGCCGGTGCCGCGGGGCTGCGTGAGGAACGCTGTTTTGCGCAGCGGCGACGCATCGCCGGCAAGCGGCTTTGCGTACACTCGACGCTTTCCCGCTCCCGTACCCGGACGCATGCACCCGCAGACCAAGCTGCCCAAGGTGGGCACCACCATCTTCTCCGTGATGTCGCAACTGGCCGCCGAGCACGGCGCGGTCAACCTGGGCCAGGGCTTTCCCGACTTCGCCGCACCGGCGCGGCTGATCGACACGCTGGCCCAGGCGATGCGCGACGGCCACAACCAGTATCCGCCGATGACCGGGGTGCCGGTGCTGCGCCAGGCGATCGCCGGCAAGGCGCTGCGCTGCTACGGCGCGCAGGTCGACCCCGATACCGAGGTGACCGTGACCAGCGGCGCCACCGAGGCGCTGTTCAACGCCATCCATGCGGTGGTGCGGCCGGGCGAGGAAGTGATCGTGCTGGATCCGGCCTACGACAGCTACGAGCCGGCGATCGACCTGGCCGGCGCGCGCGCGGTGCACGTGCCGCTGGACCCGCAGAGCTTCGCGGTGGACTGGGAGCGGGTACGCGCGGCGATCACCCCGCGCACGCGGCTGCTGATCCTCAACAGCCCGCACAACCCGTCCGGCGCGATGCTCGGCGCCGACGACCTGCAGGCGGTGGCCGACCTGCTGCGCGGCAGCGACATCTTGCTGATCTCCGACGAAGTCTACGAGCACATCGTGTTCGACGGCCGCCGCCACGAATCGGTGCTGCGCTGGCCGGAACTGCGCGAACGCGCGTTTGTGATTTCCAGCTTCGGCAAGACCTACCACTGCACCGGCTGGAAGATCGGCTACGCGATCGCGCCGCCGGCGCTGAGCGCCGAATTCCGCAAGGTCCACCAGTACAACACCTTCACCAGCTTCGGCCCGGCCCAGTACGCCTTCGCCGCGATGATCCGCGACGAGCCCGAGCACGACGAACAGCTCGGCGCGTTCTACCAGGCCAAGCGCGACCGCTTCCGCGAACAGCTGCTGGGCACCCGGCTGCAGCCATTGCCGGTGCCGGGTGGCTATTTCCAACTGGTGGACTATTCGGCCATCAGCGACCTGCCCGACACCGAGTTCGTGAAGTGGCTGACCATCGAGAAGGGCGTGGCCGCGATCCCGCTGTCGCCGTTCTACCAGACCCCGCCGCCCGGCCAGCGCCTGGCCCGGCTGTGCTTTGCCAAGAACGAAGCGACGCTGGATGCGGCGATCGAGCGATTGGTGCGGCTCTGATGCGCCGCACCGGGACTCGGGACTCGGGACTCGTAAAATCAAGAGCGTGAATCGGCGACGTCGCTTTTACGAGTCCCCAGTCCCGAGTCCCGAGTCCCGCCACCTCAGAACCGGACACTCTCCATGCACCCCATCGACCTCCGCATCTCCCTGATCCAAGGCGACACCCGCTGGCACGATCCGGCCGGCAATCGCGCGCACTACGCCGACCTGCTGGCGCCGCTGGCCGGGGCCACCGATCTGGTGATCCTGCCGGAGACCTTCACCAGCGGTTTCTCCAACGAGGCGCTGGACCAGGCCGAGGGCATGGACGGGCCGACCGTGGCTTGGATCCGCGAGCAGGCGGCGCGGCTGGGAGCGGCGGTGACCGGCAGCGTGCAGTTGCGCGTACCCGGCGAGGACGGCGTCGCGAAGGTGTTCAACCGCCTGCTGTGGGCAACGCCCGACGGCGCACTGCAGCACTACGACAAGCGCCACCTGTTCCGCTACGCCAACGAGCACCAGCGCTATGCTGCCGGGCGCGAGCGGCTGTGCGTGGACTGGAAGGGCTGGCGGATCAATCCGCAGGTCTGCTACGACCTGCGCTTCCCGGTGTTCTGCCGCAACCGCTACGACGTCGAGCGCCCCGGCGAGCTGGATTTCGACCTGCAGATCTTCGTCGCCAACTGGCCGTCGGCGCGCGCCCACCCGTGGCGCACCCTGCTGCGCGCGCGCGCGATCGAGAACCTGTGCTTCGTGGCCGCGGTCAACCGGGTGGGTGAAGACGGCAATGGCCTGCACTATGCCGGCGACAGCGCGGTCATCGACTTCCTCGGCCAGCCGCAGCTGGAGATCCGCGAGCGCGAGCAGGTGGCCACCACCACGATCTCGGCGGCGGCGCTGGCCGCGCACCGCGCGCGCTTCCCGGCCATGCTCGACGCCGACGCCTTCAGCCTCGGCGCGGCCAACGCCGATCGCTGAACGGTGCCGTGCCGGAGGCGGTTTTCACCACGCTGCCGTGCGCGGCGCGCTGCTACGCTCGGCGCGGTTTTCCCATCCACGGAGCGTCGCCATGTACAACAAACTGTTGACCACCGCCGCGCTGCTCGCCGGCATCGCCTTCATGCCGCAGGCGCATGCCGCCGGCAACATCGATTGCCAGCTGCGCTTCAACCTGTCCGGCTGGTCGGTGTTCTACAAGACCGCCACCGGTACCGGCACCATCACCTGCGACAACGGCGCCAAGATCCCGGTCAAGATCAGCGCCAAGGGCGGCGGCCTGAGCGTGGGCAAGTCGAAGATCGTCGACGGCCGCGGCCGCTTCACCGGCGCCTACACCCTCAACGACCTGTTCGGCACCTATGCGGTGGCCGAGGCGCATGCCGGCGCGGTCAAGTCCTCCGATGCGCAGGTGATGACCAAGGGCGATATCTCGCTGGCCCTGGCCGGCACCGGCAAGGGCTGGGACCTGGGTGTGGCGGTCGGCGGTTTCACCATCGAGCGGCGCTGAGCCGCGCGTCGCCGTCTGCGATCGCAGCGGCGCCAGGGGGCGCTGCGGCTTCCCGAGGGAGGCTGCAGCGCCGGCAGGTCCGCTCACTGCTGAGCGAACACCCAGGCCAGCTGGCCGCGCACCGGTTCCTTGGTGGCCAGGGTCTGCTTGTACAGCGTACGCGCGGCCCAGCAGGCGTCTTCGTCGCTGGCCTGCGCCATCTGCGGCAGCACCTTCAGCAGGCGCTGCTGCTGGTCCGGCGGCAAGGACGTGATCAACGTGTTCATCGCCGCTTGCACGTCGGCCGGCGCCACGGTTTGCGGCGGCTTGTTGCTCAGCTGCGCGTCGGTGGCCTTGAGCGAAATGTCGAACCATTGATCGATCTGCGCCGGCGGCAGCGCTTCCAGTCCCTGCAGCATGGCCGCGCTCATCGCCTGCGCGTCGCGCGGATCGCCGCCGCGGGCCAGCACCGCGCACTTGGCGGCGTCCACTTTGTCGCTGGCCGCCGCCAGGATTTCCAGGCGCTGTTCCAGCGTCGCGTGATCGAGCCGGGCGATGCCCTTCTGCGCCAGTTCGAAGCCGGCGCGCTGCGCCTGCGTCTTGTCGCCCTTGCCGAGCAGCGCGACATAACGCGGATCGTTGACCAGCTTGCGCAGCATGCGGTCGAACGGCTCATGCAGCGGCGAACTCTTGGGGTAGGGGTTCTGCGCGGCGGCGACTTCTTCCTGCACTTTCTTGCACGCGCCCAGGCTCAGCACGGCGGCGATCAACAGGGGCAGCAGTATCTTCCGTGACATGGAATCTCCCGATAGGTAGAGGCGCCGCCGCGAAAGTGGGCAGCTCAGGATGTGCAGGATATCGGCTTCGCCGGCTTTGCGCATCGGCGCCTCGGGAATGCGGCCATGCGCGGATGCCGCAGCGGACCTTCACGCCATGTCCCACCTGTGCGGACGCAGACCGGTCGAACGCTGGTTCGTCGCCCGTCGCTTGCGTGGCAAGATCGCCACCGACATCCTGCGTATGCGCATGCTGCAGGCAGGAGAGGCGATCGATGGGCAGGATCGGGCTGGCTATTGTGTTCATGGCGCTGCTGTCGGCGCGCGAGGCGTCCGCAGCCGGGCAGGGCAGGCAAGCCTGCGAGATCGACAGGCCCGGGCTGCTGGCCTTGGATCGGCAACAGTTCGATCAGGACGTGCGCGGTGCCGGCGGCGGTTGGCGCGCCGTAGCGGCGCGTCCCGGCTGCGAAACCGCCGCGGCCGATCTGGTCCGCGACTACAGGAGGGCGCATCCCGACGACCCGGGCCTTCTCTATTGGCATGAGGGACAGCTGCGCGCGTTCGCCGGCGACTATCCCGCCGCGATGGCGCTGATGCAGGCGTCCAAGAAGCCTGCGCCGCAGGACCCTACCGGATGGAATCCCTACGTCGATGCGACGATGGCCTTCCTCGCCCACGACAAGAAGGGCCTGGCGGCGGCAAAGAAGGCGCTGGACGCGCTGCCGCCGTCGCCGGACCTGCCGCCGTTGCAGGACGGCGTCATCGCACTGCCGATGCAGGACGGGCAGGTGATCAAGATGCGCTGGCCGCCGAATGCGGACGTCGTCGAAGGGCTGGCGCGGTGCATGGAAAAATCCTATGCCGTGGCGTACAGCCAGGAATGCCGGCCAGGCTCGCCTTAGGGAGCGGCATCCAGCCACGAGCGGATCGCGCCACGCTCGCGCGTGCATGCGGCAAGGCCAGTAAAGGAGCCAGATGTTGTCCGTGCCAGAACGCCGAGACGGCAGCGCGCACGCGCAACAGCGACGTTGAGGGTCGGGCCGCCGGCCGCCGGCCGACACCGCGCGGCTCGATGACCCGACCGCCAGTCGGGCGCTGCCAGGCAGCGCCGGCCGGCGACCCGACAGCGTCAGCGACTGACTCGGGAATCGACGCCATACCTTGGCCGGCGGTACCGCGGCGCGCGTCTGCGTCGGCATCGCCTGTGCCATCTCCCGCTGACCAGCGAGGACATCCTGCAGCGCCTGCCGCTGCTGCGCCCAGCAAAAAGGGCGCCGCATGCGCAGGCGCCCTTGGTCTTGGCTGCTGCGGCCGGCAACGGGTGCCGGCCGCGGGGTGTTCAGCCGCCGCCGCGCGGGCCGCGGTTGCCACCGCCGCCGGGGCGACCGCCGCCGGGGCGATTGCCGGCCGGACGACCACCGGGGCCACCGGGACCGCCCGGGCCGCGCTTCTGCCCGTCGGCCCGCGGGCCGGCCGGACGCGCCGAGCGCGGTGCGGCGCCGTACGGGCTGAAACCGGGGTTGGCATGGTCGGACGGGAAGCTGGGCGCATTGCCCGGATGCCCGTACGGGTGCGCCTTGCGCTGGCCTTGTCCCTGACCCTGGCCGCCGCGGCCCTGGCCTGCGCCCTGGCCGGCACCGGCGCTGCCGGGGCGCGGCTTGCCGTAGGGACGGCCCTGGCCTTGGCCCTGCCCCGGGCCACGCGCGGCGGCGGGACCGGCATTGCGGTGGCCGGTCGGGCCGGTGCTGACGCCGTCGGGCACGTACCAGGTGCGGAACGCGGCGGGGTTGCCGTCCGGCAGCGGCTTGGGGCCCTTCGGGGTGCGCTGCTTGAACGGCTTCTGCGCCTGCTGGGCGGCCATCTCGCCGCTGACGGTCAGCCCGCCGTGCGGCTTCTTGCCGCCGCGGCCGCGGCCGCGGTCCTCGCGGAAGTTGTCGAAGCGGCGCAGCTCGCGGCCTTCGTCGGCGACGTTGTGGCCGTTGACGTAGGCATTGCCGCCGCGGCCGACCTGCACGGTGGCCTTGGCCGCCTTGCGCTGGCCGATCACCGGCTGCAGGGTCAGCGCCGACGGGGTGCCTTCTTCCAGGTTCAGTTCGGCGCGCAGCGCCTCGACCTTGTCCTGCGCCAGTTCCAGCGACTGCCCGCGCAGCAGTTCGCGCGGCAGGCCGACCTTGCCGTAGCGGGTGCGCTTGAGGCGGCTGACCTGGCAGCCCTGCGATTCCCACAGCCGGCGCACTTCGCGGTTGCGACCTTCCTTGACCACCACCCGGAACCAGTCGTGCGAGTCGGTGCCGCCGATGCGTTCGATCTCGTCGAACTTTGCGCTGCCGTCTTCCAGCAGCACGCCGCGCGAGAGGCGCTCGACCATGCTGTCGGGCACATTGTCCTCGCCTTCCGGGGCGCGCACGCGCACCACGTACTCGCGTTCGATCTCGTAGGACGGATGCATCATCGCGTTGGCCATCTCGCCATCGGTGGTCAGCAGCAGCAGGCCGGTGGTGTTGATGTCCAGGCGGCCGATCGCGATCCAGCGCGCGCCCTTCAGTGCCGGCAGCGCCTCGAAGATGGTCGGGCGGCCTTCCGGGTCTTCGCGCGTGGTCACTTCGCCTTCGGGCTTGTTGTAGATCAGCACGCGTGCCGGCTCGGTCAGCGCGCTGGCGACGAAGCTGCGGCCGTCCAGCTCGATCCGGTCCCCGCTCTTGACCGACATGCCGGTCTGCGCGACTTCGCCGTTGACCTTGACCAGGCCGTCGGCGATGCGCTGCTCCAGCGCGCGGCGCGATCCCAGCCCGGCCTGGGCCAGGACCTTGTGCAGGCGTTCTTCCAGTTTCGGCTGCTCGCCGGCGGTATCGCGCTTGAGCGAGAGCTTGTTCAACGACAGCTTGCGGGAGGTGTCACTCATTTACTTGGCTCCGGCCGGCGCGGGGGGCGTCGGCCTGTGGTTCGGAATCGGCATCGTCAACAGCCACGGTCGTCGTCGCGACGGCGTTGTCTTCGGCTTCGTTCGCATCCGCCGCGCGCTCTCCCGGCGCGGCTTCGGGTTCGCCCGTCGGGGCGGTGTCGGGAGACGAGGCATCGGCCGTGGTGGCGTCTGCATCGGTGTCGCGTTCGGTGTGGTTATCGCTGGGTGCGGCGGCCGTGGCGTCCGCAGCGTGGGCAGCAGCTGCGCTGTCGCCGTCGGCCTGCGCTGCGTCCGAATCGGATGCCGTCTCCAGATCGGATGTGGCGTCGTCGTCGCTCGCCGCGGCGGGCGGCGCGTCGGCTGCGTCGGCATCAGCTGCCGGCTTGTCCACGTCCGCGCCGGCCTGGGCCAGGTCGCCGACCGGCAGGGTGTCGCGGTCCAGCTGCAGTTGCGGTTCCAGTTCGCCGATGTCCTTCAGTTCCGACAGCGGCGGCAGTTCGTCCAGGCGCTTGAGCCCGAAGTAGTCGAGGAAGCCCTTGGTGGTGCCGAACAGCGCCGGCTTGCCGGGCACGTCGCGGTGGCCGACCACGCGGATCCACTCGCGCTCTTCCAGCGCCTGGATGATGTTGCTGCTGACCGCCACGCCGCGCACCTGCTCGATCTCGCCGCGGGTGATCGGCTGGCGGTAGGCGATCAGCGCCAGGGTTTCCAGCGTGGCGCGGGTGTAGCGGGTCTTGCGTTCGGTCCACAGCCGCGCCACCCACGGGTGCACCTCGCTGTTGACCTGGTAGCGGAAGCCCGAGGCCACTTCCACCAGTTCCACGCCGCGCCCGGCGCAGGCCTCGCGCAATTGCTCCAGCGCCCGCTCGATGCTGCCCGGCGGCGCCGGCTCGTCCTCGGGGAACAGGCCGTGCAGCTGCGCCAGCGGCAGCGGTTGGTTGGCGGCGAGCAGGGCGGCCTCGACGATGCGGTTGATCAGCGCTTGATCCATGCGGAAGGGGGTCTTCGAAAACTCAGGTAGGGTCGTTGGCGGCGTCGGTATCGTCGAACTCGCTGTTGAACTGCAGCGGTTCGTTGGTGTTGCCCAGCGCCAGCGACTTGACGTAGATCGGCGCCAGCGGCAGCCGTTCGCCATTGCGAACGGCCTGCTCCATCGGCTCCTGGACGATGTCCAGCAGCTGTTCCTTGGCCAGTTCCAGCAAGGCCAGGAAGGTGACCAGCACGCCCAGCTTGCCTTCCTCGGCGCTGAACAGCGATTCGAAACGGTAGAATCGGCCGTCGTCCAGCCGGCTCAGCACATCGCCCATCCGCTGCCGTACGCTCAGCGCTTCGCGCTTGATCGCGTGGCCGCTGAACAGTTCGGCACGCTTGAGCACGTCGTACAGCGCCAGCAGCATTTCCTTCAGCTCCACCGGCGGCGGCAGCTTCACCGCGGCGCGGTCCGGCACGTGCGCCTGCACTGGCGTGGTGTCACGGTCCTGCCGCGGCAGCGCGTCGATGTCCTCCGCGGCCTGCTTGAAGCGTTCGTACTCCTGCAAGCGGCGGACCAGTTCGGCGCGCGGATCGGCTTCCTCGCCTTCCTGCGCCGGCGGCCGCGGCAGCAGCATCCGCGACTTGATCTCGGCCAGAATCGCGGCCATCACCAGGTATTCGGCCGCCAGTTCGAAGCGCAGCTCCTGCATCACGTTGATGTAGTCCACGTACTGCCGGGTGATCTCGGCGACGGGGATGTCCAGGATGTCCAGGTTCTGCCGGCGGATCAGGTACAGCAGCAGGTCGAGCGGGCCTTCGAACGCATCCAGGATCACTTCCAGCGCGTCCGGCGGGATGTACAGGTCCTGCGGGATCTGCAGGACCGGTTGCCCATGCACCACCGCCAGCGGCATTTCCTGCTGCTGTGGCGCGGTCGGCTGGATTGGCGGGTTCGCGTCGAGCGCGAGTTCGGAGGTCATCAGTTGGAGATCAGGGACATCAGGTGTTGCGGTAGCGAAGGGCCGGGCAGGGGCGATCCGGCGCGGCGCCTTGCCTGCAGGACTACGGTTGCATGTCGCGTCATCCCCGCAACGCGAGCCACACACACTTCAACAGGGCACAAGGCATACGCCGCACGAGTCGCGGCGATGGAACAGCTTGAGGAGGACGTCTGCGCGGGCGGTGTCGGGCAGCGAATCGGTCGTCGGAAGGGGCTGGGGGAGCCAATCACCGACGGGCCGCTGCATCCGGCCGCGTGCAATGGACCCAAGGGTAATGCGCCAGCCGGGTCGGTGTCCAGCGCCGTGGCGCTAGAATTGTGCGGGGTTCATCTGCGAAACGAAGGGCGGTGGCGGTATGTGGTATGTGATCGAAGGATACGACGGCGCCGATGCGCTGCCGCGGCGGGCGGCGGCGCGGCCGGCGCACCTGGCCCGGCTGGAGGCATTGCAGCAGGCCGGACGCCTGCTGCTGGCCGGTCCGTGCCCGGCGATCGACGCCGAGGATCCGGGTCCGGCCGGCTACAGCGGCAGCCTGGTGGTGGCGGCGTTCGATTCGCTGGCGCAGGCCCGGGCCTGGGCCGAGGCCGATCCGTACGTGGCCGCGGGTGTTTACGCGCGGGTCGAGGTGCGGCCGTTCCGGAAGACCTTACCGTGAGCGGGCCTGCCGTGAGCGAGACGGCCGCGGGCCGGGTCGAACGCATCCGCGCCGCGCTCCAGGCCGCGTTCGCGCCGCAGGCGCTGGAGGTCGAGGACGACAGCCATCGCCATGCCGGCCATGCCGGCGCGCGCGACGGGCGCGGCCATTTCAATGTGCGCATCGTCAGCGCCGCGTTCGCCGGCATGGCGCCGCTGGCCCGGCACCGCGCGGTCTATGCCGTGCTCGGCGCGATGATGCAGAGCGACATCCATGCGCTGTCGATCCGTGCCGAGGCGCCGCGCGAGGTTGCCTGATTTACCGCGCAGGTCGCGCGTGGCCGCTCGCCACGGGGCCAGGCGATGCCGCGGTAGCCAGGAAAAACGGAATCCACAGCGACATTATGCTGCGACGCGGCATGATTCCGGCGATTTTGCGATGAATCAAGTGGTTGAATTGAAAGGTTTTTATTGAAAAACTAACAAAACACTTCTGCCCTGTCCTGAAAACGATTACAGTCCGCGCCAGTTTCTCAATGTCTCGGCCGCGGAGGGCGGCACGATGGCGAAGAGCGCGATCACCATCAAAGATGTCGCACGCGAGGCCCGGGTATCCGTGGCCACGGTGTCGCGTGCGCTCAACGGGCACGAGAACGTCGCCGAGCCGGTGCGCAAGCTGGTGCTGGAAGTGGCCGAGCGCCTGCGCTACACCCCGCATGCGGCCGCGCGCAGCCTCAGCAGCCGCCGCACCCAGACCCTGGGCGTGGTGCTGCCGGACCTGTACGGCGAGTTCTTCTCCGAATTGATCCGCGGCATCGACGGTGCCGCGCGCGCGCGCCGCCAGCACCTGCTGGTGTCCAGCTACCACGGCGATCCGGAAGAGCAGGGCCGCGCGCTGCGCGCGATGCGCGGGCGCGTGGACGGCCTGCTGGTGCTGTCGCCGTATGCCGAGCGGCCCGGCTTCCTCACCGACAACCTGCCGCAGGCGCTGCCGACGGTGCTGATCAACACCCATCTGCCCGGCGCCGAGTATCCGGTGCTGAGCATCGACGACCATGCCGGCGCGGTGGCGATGACCGAGCACCTGCTGGCGATGGGCCACCGCCGCATCGCCTTCGTCGGCGGTCCGGAACTGAACTTCGATGCGCGCGAACGCCTGCGCGGATTCCGCGACGCGATCGCCGCGCATCCGGGCCAGGCGCAGGGCCAGGAATTTCCCGGCCAGTTCGACGAAGCCTCCGGCCATCGCGCCGGGCAGGCGCTGCTGCAGGCCGGCCCGCTGCCCGACGCGGTGTTCGCCGCCAACGACATGACCGCGCTCGGCTGCCTGTACGCCTTCGCCCAGGCCGGCGTGCGCGTGCCCGACGAGGTCGCCCTGGCCGGTTTCGACGACATTCCGCTGGCGCGCTTCGTTCACCCCTCTCTCACCACCATGCGGGTCAGCATCGCCGGGCTTGGCGAGCAGGCGCTGCGCCGCCTGCTGCAGTTGATCGACCACCCCGGCACCGACGACATGCAGCGCCAGACCCTGGTTCCGGAACTGGTCGTGCGCGATTCCAGCATGCCCCGTTCCTAGCGGCGCCGCTGTCCGCGTCGCAGCTGTCTTGTTTCGCTTTGTCCGTATCCCAAGCACCACTCAGCACCCATAACGAGCACTGCCATTCCTGGAGGGAAGCACCACATGAAGCACCCACGACGTTCCGCGCGGCCCGCACCCAAGCTGTTGAGTTGCGCTCTGGCCAGTTGTCTGCTGCTTGGCGCCGCACCGGCGCTCGCGCAGAGCACCGGCGGCACCATCCGTGGCCAGGTCATGGTCGACTCCGCGCCCGCCACCGCGGCGCAGGTCACCGCCACCAACCTGGCCACCGGCCTGACCCGCAGCGTGCAGGCCAACAACGGGGTGTACGCCGTTGGCGGCCTGCCGCCGGGCTCCTACCGGATCGACGTCACCGCCAATGGCCGGACCACCTCGCAGAACGTCACCGTGCAGGTCGGCCAGGTGGCGACGCTGAACCTGGGGGTGGGCGGCGAGGCGGCCAGCGCGACCGCCGGCGACGCCACCACGCTCGGCGCGGTCAACGTCACCGCGCCGGCACTGGTGGAAACCCGTACCTCGGAGAATGCCACCTATATCTCCAACAAGCTTATCGAGTCGCTGCCGCGCGCGACGCGCAACTTCCTGGAACTGGCCGATACCGTGCCGGGCGTGCAGTTCAGCCGCGACGGCCAGGGCAACACGACGATGCGCTCCGGCGCCACCTCGGCCAACGGCACCAACGTCTTCATCGACGGAGTCAGCCAGAAGAACTACGTGCTCACCGGCGGCGTCAGCGGTCAGGACTCCAGCCGCGGCAACCCGTTCCCGCAGTCGGCGATCGGCGAGTACAAGGTCATCACCTCCAATTACAAGGCCGAGTTCGACCAGCTCAGCAGCGCCGCGGTGGTCGCGGCCACGCGCTCGGGCGGCAACACCTTCGAGGGCAGCTTCTTCTGGGACTACACCAACGACAAGTGGCGCAAGCCCAGCCCGCTGGAAGAACGCGACGGCAAGCGCGACGAGTTCAAGGAAGAGCAGTACGGCGCCACCTTCAGCGGCCCGATCCTCAAGGACGTGGCGCACTTCTTCGTTGCCTACGAGGCCAAGGAATACGTGACCCCGGGCGTGGTCCAGGCCGGTTCGATCTATCGCGACCGTGTCGACGAACTGCCGGCCAACCTGCAGTCGCAGATCGGCACCTATCCGCAGCCCTTCAAGGAAGACCTGTACTTCGGCAAGCTCGACTGGACCATCGGCCAGAACCACTACTTCGAGCTCAGCGGCAAGTATCGCAAGGAAAGCTCGATCGACGGCATCGACGGCACCGACGCTGCGTCGTATGCGACCGATACCTACCAGGAAGACAAGCGCGCAGATCTGCGCTACCAGTTCACCTACGGTCGCATCATCAACGATGCGCACGTGACCTATGAGAATTCCTTCGTCAATCCGCAGTCGGTCAACGGCGGACTCGGCTACAACCTGATGTACTACCCGGCCGACGGCAATCCGGACACCATCCTCAGCGTCGGCGCCGGCTCCAACTACCAGCGCAAGGGCCAGAAGGGCGTGGGCCTGCAGGACGACCTGACCATCCAGGACCTGCAGTGGCACGGCACCCACACGCTGAAGATGGGCGTGAAGTACAAGGACGTGGAACTCAACACGCTGCAGCAGATCCCGTACAACCCGCAGTTCTACTACAACATCCTGACCAGCACCCAGATTCCCTACCAGGTGCAGTTCGGAGATGCGGTCGCCGGCACCAGCGGCGGCAACGCCATCTCCAAGAATAAGCAGTACGGCATCTACCTGCAGGACGATTGGGAGGTCGACGAACACCTGACCCTGAATCTGGGCGTGCGCTGGGACTACGAGAAGACCCCGTCGTTCCTGAACTTCCAGACCCCCGGCGACGTCAGCTCGGCGCTGTTGAACTGGAGCAACCTGGACAACGCCGACTACAACATCCGCAACTACATCAGCACCGGCAACAACCGCAAGGCGTTCAAGGATGCCTGGCAGCCGCGACTGGGCTTTTCCTACGATCTGGCGGGCGACCAGCGCCACGTGATCTTCGGCGGCGCCGGCCGTGCCTACGACCGCAACATCTTCGACCACCTGTCGCTGGAGCAGCTCAACGGCAGCTTCCGTTCCTACACCTACTACTTCCAGTCGGCAGCCAATCCATGCCGCGGCCAGCCATGCCTGGGCTGGGATCCGGCGTACCTGGATCCGGCTGCGTTGCAGGCGCTGGTGGCCGGCGGTGGCGCCGGCAGCGGCCGCGAGATCTACCTGATCGACAACGACATCAAGACCCCGTACTCGGACCAGTTCAGCCTGGGCATGCGCAATGCGGTCGATCTGTGGGGCAATCAGTGGAACACCGAAGTGACGCTGTCGCACATCGCCAGCCATGACGGCTTCGCGTTCATGCTCGGCAACCGCCGCGCCGACGGTTCGTTTTTCGCCCCCGGCACCCTCTATGGCGCGCCGTTCGGCGAAGGCCCGGACGGCTTCGGCAGCGTGCTGCTCGGCACCAATGCGCTGGAGACGCGCAACGATTCCCTCGGGCTGAAGATCGACAAGCCGTACACCGCCAAATCCGGCTGGGGCATGACCGTGGCCTACACCTTCAGCAATGCCAAGGAGAACCGCAAGTTCGGCGAGCACTATTCGCTCGACTACCCGAGCATCGGTGGCTACGGCTGGCACCAGGCCGCCGGCGTGCCCAAGCATCGCCTGGTCGCCACTGCGATCTACGATCTGCCGTGGGACATCACCCTGTCCGGCAAGCTGACCCTGTCCACGCCCACGCCGTTTTACGGCACCAACTGCCTGGCCGGCAACGACCAGTGCGCCATCATCGAGTTCACCCCGGACCGCAGCATCGGCTACAAGGACCTGAGCCTGACCTTGAACAAGCAGTGGGATACCGGCAGCAACGTCAAGTTCAACGTCCGTGCCGATGTGCTCAATGTGTTCAACTGGATCAACTACAACTCCTACGGCGCCAATACCGGGACCGCCACCGATCCGGACACCGCGTATGGCACCACCGATTATCAGATCTATGGTCAGATGCGCACGTTCCGGCTGTCGTTCGGCCTGAATTGGTAAGCGGCGACATCAAGGCCGCCCCGGAAGCTTCCGGGGCGGCCGCAGCAGCAGGTCCTGGAATGGGATAGTTTCAACCGCGCATGTAAGCGATTTCACAGGGGTGTCGAAAGCATGAAACCGGGCAGCGTCGCACGCTCACCATTGGTCCTGCTGCTGCTGGCGGCGGCAACGCTGCTGGCATCGTGCAAGAAACCCGAGGAGCCCTCCGTTGCGGACAAGAAGCCGGTAAAAGTGATCCTGATCGAAGCCGAACTGCCCCCCAAGCTGGTCAAACCCGAATTGCCGCCGCTGTTCGACGACATCGAACGGCGCACCTTCCAGTTCTTCTGGGACACCACCAACGAGCAGAACGGCATGGCGGTGGACCGCTACCCGTCGCGCCCGTTCGCCAGCATCGCCTCGGTCGGTTTCGCGCTCACCGTCTATCCGATCGGTTACGAGAACGGCTGGATCAGCCGCGAGCAGGCAGTGCAGCGCACCCTGACCACGCTGCGTTTCCTGCGCGACGTGCCGGTCGGCCCGCAGCGCACCGGCCGCGCCGGTTACAAGGGCTTCTATTACCACTTCCTGGACATGCAGAAAGGCCTGCGCTACGACCAGTGGGTGGAGCTGTCGAGCGTGGACACCGCGCTGCTGATGATGGGCGTGCTGTTCGCGCAGTCCTACTACGAGGGCGACAGCGCCGACGAAAAGGAAATCCGCCAGATCGCCGACACGCTGTATCGGCGCGTGGACTGGAAGTGGATGCAGCAGCGCACGCCGCTGATCACGATGGGCTGGTACCCCGAGCGTGGCTTCATCCAGCACGACTGGATGGGCTACAACGAAGGCATGATGGTCTACCTGCTGGCGCTGGGCTCGCCGACCCATCCGGTGGAACCGGATGCGTGGCAGGAGTGGACGCGCACCTACAACAAGGACTGGGGCGTGTACTACGGCCAGGAATACCTGGCGTTCGGGCCCTTGTTCGCGCACCAGTACAACCACGTCTGGATCGACTTCCGCGACATCCAGGACCAGTACATGCGCGAGCACGGCATCGACTACTTCCTCAACAGCCGCCGCGCCACGCTCGCGCAGCGCGAGTACGCCATCGACAACCCGATGAAGTGGAAGGAGTACGGCGAGAACGTGTGGGGCCTGACCGCCAGCGACGGCCCGCAGAACACCACCCAGGACTACCGCGGCGAACCACGCCAGTTCTTCCATTACCGCACCCGCGGCGCCGGCTTGTTCGAAGCCTTCGACGACGGCACCATCGCGCCGACCGCAACGGTGTCCTCGATCGTGTTCGCGCCGGAGGTGGTGATCCCGGCGACGCAGGAGATGCACAAGCGCTTCGGCGACTACATCTATTCCAGCTATGGTTTCCTGGATTCGTTCAATCCCAGCTTCAACTACGATATCCCGCTCAAGACCGGGCGCATGCTGCCCAACCGCGGCTGGGTCGCAGGCGACTACATCGGCATCGACCAGGGCGCGATCGTCACCATGATCGCCAACTACCGCAACGAGTTCGTGTGGAACGTGATGAAGAAGAACAAGTACCTGCGTGCCGGCCTGGAGCGCGCCGGCTTCAGCGGCGGCTGGCTGACCCCGGAAGGCGAGGCCCCGCCGGTGCCGAAGAAGGACGAGCAGGCCGCCACGGCCCGCGCGCTGGGCATCGCCGAGTCGCGTGCCGCCTCCGCCGAGGCGCAGCCCAATCCCGCGCAACGCCAACCGCAGAATCCGCAATGAGCGCATTGCCGACGATGCGCCGCTGGGCGACGCTGGGCGTGCTGGTGCTGGCCGCGTGCGGTTGCGCGCGCGCGCCGCAGGGCGAGGTGGTGCGGTTCTGGGCGATGGGCCGCGAGGCCGAGGTGGTGGCCGAGCTGATCCCCGAGTTCGAGAAGGAACATCCCGGCATCCACGTGGATATCCAGAACATCCCGTGGACCGCCGCGCACGAAAAGCTGCTGACCGCGTTCGCCGCCGACGGGCTGCCGGACGTGTGCCAGCTCGGCAACACCTGGATTCCCGAGTTCGCCGCGCTGGACACGCTGCAGCCGCTGCAACCGTACGTGGATAAATCCAAGGTGATCGATCCGAAGGACTACTTCGCCGGCATCTGGGACACCAGCGTCATTGACGGCCAACTGTACGGGGTGCCGTGGTACGTGGACACGCGCCTGCTGTTCTATCGCAAGGACATGCTCAAGGATGCGGGCGTGGAAAAACTGCCGCAGACCTGGGCCGAGTGGGAACAGGCCATGGCCGCGGTGAAGCGGCACGTGGGGCCCAAGCGCTATGCGATCCTGATGCCGATCAACGAATTCGAGCAGCAGCTGTCGCTGGGCCTGCAGCTGGACGATCCGCTGCTGCGCGACCACAACAACTACGGCAACTTCCGCAGTCCCGGTTTCCGCAAGGCGCTGGGCTTCTACGCCAACATGTTCGAGCAGGGCTGGGCGCCGAAGATGTCCGAAACCCAGATCTCCAACGTCTGGGACGAGTTCTTCAACGGCTTCTACGCGTTCTACATCTCCGGGCCGTGGAATATCCGCGAGTTCCGCAAGCTGGAGCCGGCGGCGCTGAAAGGGCAGTGGGGCACGATGCCGTTGCCGGGTCCGGACGGCCCGGGTGCCGGCATCGCCGGCGGCACCAGCCTGGTGATTTTCCGCAAGTCGCAGCAGAAGGACGCGGCGTGGAAGCTGATCGAGTTCCTGTCGCGGCCGCAGACCCAGGCGCGTTTCCATGCGCTGATCGGCGACATGCCGCCGCGGCGCAGCACCTGGGAGTACCCGTCGCTGGCCAACGATCCGCTGGCGCACGCGTTCCGCGACCAGCTGGAGCGGGTCAAGCCGGCGCCGAAGGTGCTGGAATGGGAGCGCATCGTGCAGGAAATGCGGCTGGTCACCGAGCGCGTGGTGCGCGGCGGCGAAAGCCAGGAGAAGGCAGTGCAGGACCTGGACAAGCGCGTGGACGAAATCCTGGAGAAGCGGCGCTGGATCTACCAGCAGCAGCATCCGCAGGCAGCGGCGGCGCCGGCTGCGGGAGCGGCGCCATGAAGCGCGGGTCCCTGGTCGGCTGGCTGTTCGCCGGGCCGGCGCTGATCGTGATCGGCGTGTTCTTCGGCCTGCCAGTGCTGTCGGCATTGGCGCTGAGCGTCACCGACTTCGACCTGTATGCGCTGGCCGACAGCAACCACCTGCGCTTCGTCGGTTTCGGCAATTACATCGAGCTGCTGCAGACGCAGATGTTCTGGAAGTCGCTGTGGAACACCACCTACTTCGTCATCGTCGGCGTGCCGCTGTCGATCGGCGCCTCGCTGGGCGCGGCGCTGCTGCTCAACGCGCCGGTGGCGCGGTTCAAGCCGCTGTTCCGCACCGCGTTGTTCGCGCCGGTGGTGACCACGCTGGTGGCGGTGGCGGTGATCTGGCGCTATCTGTTCCACACCAGCTACGGCCTGGTCAACTACGGCCTGAGCCACTTGGGCATCGGCCCGATCGACTGGCTCGGCGACCCGCACTGGGCGATGCCGACGATCATGCTGTTCGCGGTGTGGAAGAACTTCGGCTACAATATGGTGATCTTCCTGGCCGGCCTGCAGGGCATCCCGCAGGACCTGTACGAGGCCGCGCGCATCGACGGCGCGTCGAAGTGGCGGCAGTTCCTGCACATCACCCTGCCGATGCTGGGGCCGGTGCTGCTGGTGGTCGGGGTGATCACCGTGTCCGGCTATTTCCAGCTGTTCGCCGAACCCTACGTGATGACCCGCGGCGACCCGCTGCAAAGCACGGTCAGCGTGCTGTACTTCATGTTCGAGGAAGGCTTCAAGTGGTGGAACCTCGGCCGCGCGTCGGCAGTGGCGTTCCTGCTGTTCCTGATCATCCTGGGAGTGACCTCCGTGATGCTGCGCTTCGGCCGCAAGAAGGACCTGGTATGAGCCGCGAAATCGGCGCGTCGCGCTGGAACACGCTGCTGGTCAACGGCGGGCTGTTGCTGCTGGCGCTGGTCAGCCTGGCGCCGCTGTTGTGGATGCTGTCGGTGTCGTTCATGCCGGCCGGGCAGGCGAGCCGCTTCCCGCCGCCGATGCTGCCGACCGGCCCGACCCTGGCCAACTACGGCGAGCTGTTCTCGCGCACCGGCATGGCCCGCAACTTCGCCAACAGCCTGCTGGTGTCGTGCGCGATCACCTTTGGCTCGCTGCTGATCAACACCATGGCCGGCTATGCGTTCGCGAAGCTGCGCTTCGCCGGCAAGGAGCGGATCTTCCAGATCCTGCTGGCGGCGCTGGTGATCCCGGCGCAGGTGGCGATGCTGCCGCTGTTCCTGCTGATGAAGCAGCTGCACCTGGTCAACAACTTCGGCGGCGTGGTGGTGCCGGCGCTGGCGACCGTGTTTGGCATCTTCCTGGTGCGTCAGTACGCGCGCTCGATCCCGGACGAACTGCTGGAGGCGGCGCGCATCGACGGTGCCGGCGAGCTGCGCATCTTCTTCCAGATCGTGCTGCCGATGCTCAAGCCGGTGCTGGTGACGCTGACCATCTTCACCTTCATGGCCGCGTGGAACGACTTCATGTGGCCGCTGATCGTGCTGACCGACCAGGAGCACTACACCTTGCCGGTGGCGCTGGCGGCGCTGTCGCGCGAGCACATCATGGACGTGGAGATGATGATGGCCGGCGCGGTGGTGACGGTGATCCCGGTGCTGGCGCTGTTCCTGGCGCTGCAGCGTTACTACATCCAGGGACTGCTATTGGGTAGCGTTAAGGGGTGAGCGGACGCGCTTGCGAGCCACTGGCTCGCGCGTTCCCGAACGCCCGGCCACGGATGGTCGGGCCGGTTTGTCCGGAGCCGGTATGCTTCGCCAGGGACGGCATGGCGAATGCACGCGTGTGGGGCGTGCCAATCGCAGGCCATGATCGACGCACACGTGTAGGAGGGGCTTCAGCCCCGACGCCTTACCGGTCACGCGTCGGGGCTGAAGCCCCTCCTACAAAAAAGCCAACGACACAACGGGGACGAGGTTCATGACGGGAGCGGCGATGACGAGCAGACGGTGGGCGATGGCCATCCTGGGCCTGGCGGCGGCGCAGGCCTTCGCCGCGGCACCGACCGCGCCGGTACAGCTGGACGGCTTCAACAACCTCGACAACTGGCAGATCGTGGTCTCCAACCAGGTCACCGCCTCGACCCGGCTGGTGCAGGCCGCCAGCGGCGGCCGCGCCAAGGCGATCTGCCTGGACTACGACTTCAACGGCGTCTCCGGCTATGCCGGGATCCGCCGCGCGATCCCGATCGACTATCCGGACAACTACCAGTTCGCGTTCCAGCTGCGCGGCGATTCGCCGAGCAACGACCTGCAGTTCAAGCTGGTCGACGCCAGCGGCGATAACGTGTGGTGGGTCAACCGGCCGCGCTACGCCTTTCCCAAGCAGTGGAGCACGGTCAGCTTCAAGAAGCGGCAGATCGACAAGGCCTGGGGGCCGAGCCCGGACAAGGAACTCAAGCGCAGCGCGCAGGTCGAGTTCACCCTCTACAACCAGGTCGGCGGCAAGGGCACGGTGTGCTTCGACCAGCTGACCCTGACCCCGCTGCCGCCGCAGGACACCTCGCCGCTGACGGTGAAGGTCAGCGCCGACACCGCGCCGGCGCTGGAGCAGCGCATCGCCGACGGCAAGGCCGACACGGTGTGGTACAGCGGCAACGCCAAGACCCAGACGATCATGCTGGACCTGGGCAAGGTGCGCGAATTCGGCGGCGCCAAGCTGCAATGGGCGCCGGGCGTGTACGCCTCGCGCTACAGGGTGCAGGGCTCGGCCGATGGCCGCAGCTGGCGCGAGCTGCGCAACGTCACCGCCGGCAACGGCGGCACCGACTGGTTGCCGATGCCCGACACCGAGGCGCGCTACGTGCGCATCGACCTGGAGGACGGCCCCAGCTTCCGCTACGGCATCGCCGACATCGCGCTGCAGCCGCTGGCCTTCGCCGCCACCCCGAACGATTTCGTCAAGTCGGTGGCGGCCGATTCCCCCCGCGGCTGGTTCCCGCGCGGCTTCAGCGGCGAGCAGCCGTACTGGACCATCGTCGGCCTGGACGGCGGCCGCGAGCAGGGCCTGGTCGGCGAGGACGGCGCGATCGAAGTGGGCAAGGGCGCCTTCAGCATCGAGCCGTTCCTGCTGCTGGACGGCAAGCGCCTGAGCTGGGCCGACGTGAAGAGCGCGCAGAGCCTGCAGGACGACTACCTGCCGATCCCCAGCGTTGACTGGAACCACGACAACGCCGGCCTGCGCATCACCGCCTTCGTCCAAGGCACCCCGGAGCAGGCGCAGCTGGTGGCGCGCTACCGGCTCAGCAACCCGAGCAAGAAGCCGCACGACTACACCCTGGCGCTGGCGGTGCGGCCGTTCCAAGTGAACCCGCCCAGCCAGTTCCTCAACACCGTCGGCGGGGTCAGTCCGATCCGTTCGCTGGCGTTCGACGGCGCGCAGGTGCAGGTCAACGGCCAGCCGCGTGTGTTCGCGGTGCAGAAGCCCGACGCGGCCTACGCCACCGCGTTCGACGCCGGCATCGACATCGAGCGGCTGGCCGCCGATACCGCCGCGCTGCCGCAGCAGGCCCAGGATGCCGACGGCCTGGCCTCGGGCGCGCTGCTGTACCGCGGGCGCCTGGCCCCGGGCGAAGTGCGCGACGTGGCCTTGCTGATCCCGCAGACCGGCGTGCAGGCGCTGCCGTCCGGGTTCGACGCGGCGCGTGCGCAACAGCAGGTGGCCGAGCAGTGGCGCGAGAAGCTGGACCGGGTGCAGCTCAACGTCCCGGCCGAGGGCAAGCCGCTGGCCGACACCTTGCGCACTGCGCTGGCGCACATGCTGATCTCGCGGATCGGGCCGCGCCTGCAGCCGGGTACGCGCTCGTATTCGCGCAGCTGGATCCGCGACGGCGCGATGATTTCCGAAGGCCTGCTGCGCCTGGGCCGCGCCGACGTGGCGCGCGAATATCTGGACTGGTACGCGCCGTACCAGTTCGCCAACGGCATGGTGCCGTGCTGCGTGGACGACCGCGGCAGCGATCCGGTGCCGGAGAACGACAGCCATGGCGAGCTGATCTTCGGCGTCGCCGACTACTACCGTTACAGCGGCGACCGCGCGTTCCTGGAAAAGATGTGGCCGCACGTGCTGGCCGCGTACGAGTACATGGACCAGCTGCGGCTGAGCGAGCGCACTGAAGAAAACCGCGCGCGCAACCCGGCGTTCTACGGGATGATGCCGGTGTCGATCAGCCACGAAGGCTATTCGGCCAAGCCGATGCATTCGTACTGGGACAACTTCTGGACGCTGCGCGGCTACAAGGACGCGGTGGAGATCGCCGCCGAGCTGGGCCGGATCGACGATGTGGCGCGCTTCGCCGCCGCGCGCGACGAGTTCCGCCAGGACCTGTACGCCTCGCTGCAGACCGCCACGCAGCAGCACCACATCGATTTCCTGCCGGGCTCGGCCGAGCTGGGCGATTTCGATCCCACCTCTACGACCATCGCGCTGGCGCCGGGCGGGGAGCAGGGCCGGCTGCCGCCGCAGCTGCTGAACGGCACCTTCGAGCGCTACTGGGGCGAGTTCGCCAGCCGCCGCGACGGCAAGCGCGAGTGGAAGGACTACACCCCGTACGAGTGGCGCAACGTGGCCGCGTTCGTGCGCCTGGGCTGGCGCGAACGCGCCTGGGACGCGACCCAGTTCTTCTTCAAGGACCGCGCGCCGCAGCCGTGGAACCAGTGGGCCGAGGTGGTCTCGCATACGCCGCGCAAGCCGTTCTTCGTCGGCGACCTGCCGCACGCCTGGGTGGCATCGGATTTCGTGCGCTCGACGCTGGACATGTTCGCCTACGCGCGCGACATCGACGACAGCCTGGTGCTGGCGGCCGGCGTGCCGGTGGCGTGGTTCGACGGCAAGGGCATCGCGATCCAGGACCTGCGCACCCCGCAGGGCGAACTGAGCTACCAGCTGCGCCGGCAGAAGAACCGCCTGACCCTGGGCATCAGCGGCGGCCTGCGCATGCCCAGCGGCGGCCTGGTGCTGCCGTGGCCGTATCCGGGCGAACCCGGGCGCACCCAGATCAACGGCGAGCCGGCGCAATGGGAACATGGGGAACTGCGGATCCGGTCGTTGCCGGCGGATGTGCAGATTGAGGTGAGGTGAGGCGTCGGGACTGGGGACTCGGGACTCGGTAGAGCCGGGACCGGGGACCCGGAACGGCAAACGCGACAGCAACAGCCAAACAAAAAGCGCCGGCATGCCGGCGCTTTTTGTTTGCTCTTGATTTTCCGGGTCCCCGGTCCCCGGTCCCGGCTCTACCGAGTCCCGCGCACAATTGCCGCCGCCTTCGCCGCGCTCTCCCGCACCTTGTCCCACTCGCCGTTGGCCAGCCAGTCCTTCGGCACCATCCACGAGCCGCCGATGCAGACCACGTTCGGCTGCGCCATGTACTCGGCCGCGGTGCTTTCGCCGATGCCGCCGGTGGGGCACAGCTTCAGGTCCGCCAGCGGACCGGCCAGGCCCTTGAGCATCGCCAGGCCGCCGACCGCGGTGGCCGGGAACAGCTTGCACACGCGGAAGCCGCGCGCCATCAGCGCCAGCAGTTCGGTCGGGGTGGCCGCGCCCGGTACCACCGGCAGCGGCGCCCGCGCCAGCGCGTCGGCCAGCGCCGGCGGCGTGCCCGGGGTGACGATGAAATCGGCGCCGGCGTCGATCGCCTGCTGCAGCTGGGTGTCGGTGAGCACGGTGCCGGCGCCGATCTTGATGTCCGGCAGCTCGCGCTTGAGCATCGCCAGCGCATCCATCGCCACCGGCGTGCGCAGGGTCAGTTCGATCGCGGGCAGGCCGCCTTCGAGCAGCGCGGCGGAAACGCGGCGCGCCTCGTCCAGGCTGTGCACGGTCACCACCGGCAGGATGCCGGCGGCGCGCAGGAGCTGCTCGGCGGTGTTCTGGTGTTCGGCAATCGTCATGGCACTCTCGTGTTCGCAATGATGGTCAGGAGTGCGCTGGCCGCAGGCGGCCAGCGCGGGGCAGGCATGGCGCGCGGCGCCGCGTGGTCGCAGGCTTACGCGTCCTTCGCCTCGTGCGGTGCCGCGGCGGCCTCGGCGTTGCGGCCCAGGTCGTACTCGGCGTCGTAGTCCCAGACGTCGCCATCGGCCGCGGGCGGGCCGCAGGAGATCGACATCGCGCCCTGGTCGGCGGGGCCGACCACGCGGCGGTTGAGCGCGAACAGGTTGCGGCCGATGTCGTGCGCGGCCGGCGCGGTGTTCGGCGCCAGCGCACGCGTCGCCCATTCGGCGGCATCCACCAGCACTTCCAGGGTGCCGGCCTCGCCGTCCAGGCGCACGATGTCGCCTTCGCGCACGCGCGCGATCGGGCCGCCGCGGGCCGCTTCCGGGGTCACGTGGATCGCCGCCGGGAACTTGCCCGAGGCGCCGGACAGGCGCCCGTCGGTGACCAGCGCCACGCGCCGGCCCTGGTTCTGCAGCAGGCCCAGCAGCGGCGCCAGCGAATGCAGTTCCGGCATGCCGTTGGCGCGCGGTCCCTGGTAGCGCAGCACCACGATGAAGTCGTGCGGCAGCACCCCGGCGGCGTGCAACTTGTTCAAGGCCTGCGGCGCGTCGATGACCACCGCCGGCGCCTCGATGCTGCGGAATTCCGGCTTCACCGCCGACAGCTTGATCAGCGAGCGGCCGAGATTGCCGCGCAGCAGGCGCAGCCCGCCCTGCGCCTCGAACGGATTGGAGGCCGGGCGCACCACGGTTTCGTCGGCGCTCTTGGCCGGGCTCGGCACATAGGCCAGCGCGCCGTTCTGCACGCACGGCTCGTCACCGTAGGCGCGCATGCCGCCGGGCACGATGGTGGGCAGGTCGTCGTGCATCAGTCCCGCATCCATCAGCTCGCGGAACACGAACCCCACGCCGCCGGCCGCGGCGAAATGGTTCACGTCGGCCTCGCCATTGGGGTACACGCGGGTCAGCAGCGGCACGATCTGCGACAGTTCGTCCAGGTCGTCCCAGGTCAGCACGATGCCGGCCGCGCGCGCCACCGCCAGCCAGTGGATGGTGTGGTTGGTGGAGCCGCCGGTGGACATCAGCGCGACCGCGGCGTTGACGATCGCGCGTTCGTCGATCAGCCGGCCGAGCGGGCGGAAATCGCTGCCCAGCGCGGTGATGCGCAGCGCGCGCTCGGTGGCCTGCTGGGTCAGCGCATCGCGCAGCGGCGTGCCTGGATTGACGAACGAGGCGCCGGGCAACTGCACGCCCATCGCCTCCAGCAATACCTGGTTGGAATTGGCGGTGCCGTAGAAGGTGCAGGTGCCGGGCGCGTGGTAGGACGCCGATTCGGCGGCGAGCAGTTCCTCGCGGGTGGCCTGGCCGGCGGCGTAGCGCTCGCGCACTTCGGCCTTCTGCTTGTTGGGGATGCCCGGCGTCATCGGCCCGGCCGGCACGAACACCGCCGGCAGATGGCCGAAGGCCAGCGCGCCGATCAGCAGGCCGGGCACGATCTTGTCGCACACGCCCAGGTAGATCGTGGTGTCGAACATGTCGTGGCTGAGGCCGATCGCGGCGGCCTGGGCGATCACGTCGCGCGAGAACAGCGACAGTTCCATGCCGGGGCGGCCCTGGGTCACGCCGTCGCACATCGCCGGCACGCCGCCTGCGACCTGCGCGGTGGCGCCGAGCGCGCGCGCGGTGCTGCGGATGATCTCGGGGTAGTGCTCGAACGGCTGGTGCGCCGACAGCATGTCGTTGTAGGCGGTGACGATGCCCAGATTCGGGGTGATCCCGCCTTCCAGCCGGCTCTTGTCGGTCGGGCCGCAGGCGGCGAAGCCGTGCGCCAGGTTGCCGCAGCTCAGGCGGCTGCGGAACGGGCCGTCGCGCAACGCGGCGTCGATGCCGGCCAGATAGGCACGCCGCGACGGCGCACTGCGCGCGCGGATGCGTTCGGTGATCGCGTGGATTTTAGGATGCAGGGTCATTGGCAGAAGTGGCTATGAAGTGTTGGGGTGTAGTCGGGACTCGGGACTGGGGACTCGGGACTCGAAAGAGCGGGAATGCGGCAGCGCTGGGCTGTTCCGGGTCCCGAGTCCCGAGTCCCGGCTTCATTCGCACCAATGCACGCGCAAGCGCGCGCCAGGCGTGTCGAAGGCGACGCGGATCGGGAATTCGTGCGGATCGTTGCCGGCCAGCGCGCGTTCGAGCACGTCGAGCTTTTGCTTGCCGCGCAGCAGCAGCATGCGCTGGCCGATCGGCGCCAGCCCGGCCGGGGTCAGGGTGATGCGCAGCGGCCAGGTGTTGGCGCCGGGGCAGCCGGTGGCGTCGAGCGCGGCGTAGGGCAGCGGATTGGCCAGCGCCTTGTTCAGGTCGGTGGCGCCGGGGAACAGCGACGCGGTGTGGCCGTCGCCGCCCATGCCCAGCACCGCCATGCACGCGGCCGGCGCGTGCTGCGCATGCAGGTTGGCGGCGTGCACGCAATCCTGCAGCGGCTGGCCGACTCGCACCAGCGGTTCGAAACGCGCGCCTTCGGCACGCTCCAGGAAGCTCTGCCGGACCAGGTAGGCGTTGCTGTCGCTGTCCTGCGGCGACAGCCAGCGCTCGTCGACCAGGCCCACTTCCAGCTTGCTCCAGTCCAGCGGCAGCTCGGCCAGCGCCTGGTACACCGGCGCCGGGGTGGTGCCGCCGGACAGCAGCAGGCGCGCGCCGCCGCGCAGGTCGATGTCCTTGCGCAGCGCGGCGCCGATCTCGGCCGCCGCCGCGTCGATCCATTCGTCGGCATCGTCGTAACGGATCAGGGTGATGCGATCGGACAACGTGGGGCTCATGCAACGACTCCTGGGGATTGCCGTTCGGCATCGACCGCATAGGCGGCGGCGCCGAGCAGACCGGCACGGGGGTGGGTCACCGCCAGCGACGGCACCCGCGCCATGATCGACGAAAAGCGGCCCTTGTGCTCGAAGCGCTGGCGGAAGCCGGAGTGCTGCAATGCGTCTAGCATCTTCGGCACCAGCCCGCCGGTCAGGAACACGCCGTCCCAGGCGCCGTGCATCAGCACCAGGTCGCCGGCGATGGCGCCGAACACCGCGCAGAACACGTCGATGGTGCGCATCGCGCGGTAGTCGCCCTGCGCCGCGCGCGCGGTGATGTCCGACGGCTGCAGCGGACCCGGATTGTCGCCGGCGATCTCGCTCAGCGCGCGATGGATGTTGACTAGGCCGGGACCGCAGATCAGGCGTTCGTTGGACACGCGCCCGAACTGCTGCGACAGCAGCTCGAGAATGCGGATTTCCTCCGGCGTACCCGGCGGGAAGCTGACGTGGCCGCCCTCGGTCTCCAGCGGATAGCAGCGGCCGCCGCGGATCAGCAGGCCGCCCACGCCCAGGCCGGTGCCGGGGCCGATCACCGCGTAGTTGCGCGGTTGCGCGATCGGCGCCGGCTGCCACGCCGCGCCGCCGACCTGGACCACGTCCTGCGGCTGCAGCAGGCTGATCGCCATCGCCTGCGCGGCGAAGTCGTTGATCAGGTGCAGGGCGTCGAAGCCGAGCATGGCGCGGGTGCGCGAACGCGAAATCACCCATGGATGGTTGGTGATCCGCGCTTCGTCGCCATCCACCCGCCCGGCCACGGCGAACACGCCGCTGCGTGCCTCCACCCCGGTCTGTTGCAGGTAGTGGCGCGCCGCGTCGCCCAGCGACGGGAACTCCACCACCGCATAGGTCTGGGTGCTGTCGTCGAGCAGCGGCGTGGACGCGCCGAGGTCGGCGAGCGCGAAACGCGCGTTGGTGCCGCCGATGTCGGCGACCAGCACCGGCCGCAGCGGCGCGCTCATGGCGTGTCCCGCTGCACGGCGCTGGCGTCGTCGGCGGACACGTAGCGTTCGGCTTCCTGTGGTCCCCAGCTGCCGGCCGGGTAGGGCAGCAGCGGCAGTTGCGCCTGCGCCCAGGCGTCGCTGACGCTGTCGATCCAGGCCCAGGCCGCGCGCACTTCGTCGTCGCGCACGAACAGCGCGTGGTTGCCGTTGAGCGCATCGAGCATCAGCCGCTCGTAGGCGATGCGGCGATGCAGACCGGTCGGCATCGACAGTTCCAGTTCCAGCGGCTGCAGTTCCAGCGCGCCCCATTCCGGGCCGGCCAGGCTGCTCATCAGGCCCAGTTCGATGTTCTCCTGCGGCTGCAGCTGGAAGGTCAGCCGGTTCGGCGCCACGTGCTGCGCATCGGGGCGCTCGAACAACCAATGGGTGACCGGCTTGAGCGTGACCACGATGCGCGTGGTGCGCTCGGCCAGGCGCTTGCCGGTGCACAGCCGGAACGGCACCCCGGCCCAGCGCCAGTTGTCGATGTAGGTGGTGACGCCGACGAAGGTCTCCACGTCGCTGCCTTCCGGCGGCTGGTAGGCCTGCGCCTGCTGGCCGTTGATGGTGCCGGCGGTGTAGCGGCCGCGCACGCTGTCGCGCGCGGCCTGCGCGGCCTGCAGCGGACGCAGCGCGCGCAGCACCTTGACCTTCTCGTCGCGGATGCGGTCCGCTTCCAGCGAGGCCGGCGGCTCCATCGCCACCAGGCACAGCAGCTGCAGGATGTGGCTCTGGACCATGTCGCGCAGCGCGCCGGAACGCGCGTAATAGGCGTCGCGTCCGTCCACGCCCTCGCTCTCGGCGACCAGGATCTCCACCGACTCGATGTAGTTGCGGTTCCACACCGCTTCCAGCAGCGTGTTGCCGAAGCGCAGCGCGATCAGGTTCTGCACCGCGGCCTTGCCCAGGTAGTGATCCAGGCGGAACACGCGGTCCTCGTCGATCAGTGCGCCGATCGCCTGCAGGATCTCGCGCGCGCTGGCCGAGTCGTGGCCGATCGGCTTTTCCAGCATCAGCCGGTTCGGTGCGGCCAGCGCGCCGCCCAGGGCCAGGCCCTGGCAGGTGCTGATGTACAGCCCCGGCGGGATCGCCAGGTAGCTGACGCACTTGCGCCCGGCCAGCTCGCGCACCGCGTCGGCTACCGATTCGGCATTGCGCAGGTCTACCGAGCGGTAGTCGGTGCGATCCAGCAGCGACTGGATCACCGCCTCGCTGACCTGCGGCATCGCCGCCTGCAGCCGCGGCTTGAGGATGTCGTGGAATTTGGCGGTGTCGTGCGGCGACAGCGCCAGCGCGCGGATGCGGAAGTCGTCCGGCAGGAAGCCGTCGTCGAGCATGCGCAGCAGCGACGGGAACAGGTAGCGCTGGGCGAGGTCGCCGGTGGCGCCAAACAGCAGGAACGTATCGTGCATCGACCGGTTTTCGGTTTCGGGTGACATTTCGTCGATTACCTGGGGCTAGTAGTGACGTGGCGTTGGTAAGCAAGCGGCGGAGGCGGCCTGTATCCGTCCTGCAGCTCGCGCGGGGGCATGGCGATTACGACCGCCAGGCGGGAGCGCACGAACCGGGAGATGAAGACGACGGCCAGACCTCCCAGCATACCTGCCTAATGCAGCAAGCATCAGAGTCGGTGCTCGGCGCACGCCCGGACGGCGGCGGCTGGCGGATCGCATCGGCGGCCCTCCCAGGCGTCGATGTTGCCCCGTGAAAACGGTTACATGGCAGAATACCGCATTGCGCTCCCATTGTTGCCTGTGTCGCTGGCACGATGCGAAATGCATTCGTATGCACTGCCTTCGGGAGGGACCGGCGGCAGCCCGTCCCTCCTGCCGGAAACCGGATACCGCACCATGGCGAACGTACAACTGGACAACATCCGCAAGGTCTACGACAACGGTCAGGTCGCCGTGCACGGGGCCAGTTTCGAAGTGGCCGACGGCGAATTGATGGTGCTGGTCGGGCCTTCGGGCTGCGGCAAATCCACCCTGCTGCGGATGATCGCGGGGCTGGAGGAGATCAGCGGTGGCGAGCTGCGCATCGGCGAGCGCGTGGTCAACGACGTGGCGCCGAAGGACCGCGACATCGCGATGGTGTTCCAGAGCTACGCGCTGTACCCGCACATGACCGTGGCCGAGAACCTGGCGTTCGGGTTGAAGCTGCGCGGCGAAAGCAAGGATGTGATCGCGCGCCGCGTCGCCGCCGCCGCCGACACCCTGGGCCTGACCCCGATGCTGGACAAGCTGCCGCGGGCGATGTCCGGCGGCCAGCGCCAGCGCGTGGCGCTGGGCCGCGCGCTGGTGCGCGAACCGGCGGTGTTCCTGCTCGACGAGCCGCTGTCGAACCTGGACGCCAAGCTGCGCCATTCGGTGCGCACCGAGATCGCGCAGCTGCACCGCAAGCTCGGCACCACGATGATCTACGTGACCCACGACCAGGTCGAGGCGATGACCCTGGGCCAGCGCATCGTGGTGCTCAAGGACGGGCTGATCCAGCAGATCGATACGCCGATGGCGCTGTACGACCGCCCGGCCAACCTGTTCGTGGCCGGCTTCCTCGGCAGCCCGGCGATGAACGTGTTGCAGGGCCAATTGGTTGAAGAGGGCGGCTTGCAACAGTTGCAGTTGGCTGACGGTAGCCGCGTGCCGCTGCACGGCGCGCATGTCGCGCCGCAATGGCTTGGCCGGCCGATCGCGATCGGCGTGCGCCCGGAGCACCTGCAGCCCAGCGCGGACGGGCAGGGCGGGTTCGAGACCACGGTCGAGGTGATCGAGCCGGTCGGCAACGAGATCTTCGTCAACCTCAGCTACGGCAGCCAGCCGCTGGTGATGCGGGTGGCGCCGCGCACGCTGCCTGGCCTGGGCGAGCGCCTGCGCGTGGCGGTGCGCGGCGAGGCGCTGCATTTCTTCGATGCGGAAAGCGGAGAGCGTCTGGAGGCGGGGGACTCGGGACTTGGGGCGCGGGACTCGGGACTCGGGACTCGGGACTCGGGACTCGGAACTGCAATAAGCCAAGGCGGCGCTGCGGGCGGGCTGGTTCAGCGCGCGAGGCCGTCGCGCAGCGGCTGCCAATGCGCAGGGTGCGTGCCGATGGACAAGCCGGTCGGCGGCACTTCTTCCAGCGGCAGCACCGCCAGCGCCAGCGCGCCGGCGACGCTGACCACGCTGCCCAGCGGCTGTCCGTCGCGCAACACCTGCGCGCCGACCTCGGCCACGCCTTCTACCTCCAGCAACTGCAGCGCGCGCTTGGCCTTTCCCAGGAAATGGGTGCGGGCGACGATCTCCTGGCCCGGATAGCAGCCCTTCTTCACGCTGAACGCGTGCAGCCGGTCCAGCGCCAGCTGCTGCGGGGTCCATTGCTCGCGCTGGCTGGGGTCGAGCCGGGCCAGGCCCAGGTGCAGGTCGGCGTGGCGCCAGGCGGCGACGAAGGCCGGGTCGGCCGCGTCCTGCGTGGCCTGCGCTGCCGGCACCAGCAGCAGCGTGCGCGGCAGGCCGGCGCCGCCCATGTCCAGTTCGATCGTCCCGTCGCCACGCTCCGCCAGCGCCGCACCTTGCGCCTGCGCGGGCGCCGCCAGGCGCGCGTAGGCATGCAACTCGTCGTGCGCGGCGATGCGCAGCTTGCGCCGGAACACGAAGCGGTTCAGCGCGATTGCCAACTCCGCGGCACCGCCATCCGGCAGCAGCACCAGCAATGCGTCGTCGGCGCGGCGCAGCAGCGCGAACAGCGCGATCACCCGGCCCTTGGCGCTCAGCCAGGCGTTCCACTGCCAGTGGCCGTTGCCCAGCGCCTGCACATCGTTGGCGAACTGCGCCTGGGCGAAAGCCACTGCATCCGTGCCGCTCAATGCCACGTATTGCAGATCTGGGAGCGCGGAAAAACCGGCGGAAGTGAGATTCAGGTTGTCAGGCACGAGGGGGAGGACTAAAATTACACTGTTGTGAGACCCGCATGATAAGCCAAGCAACCCCCACACCCGAGCCCGAGCCCGAAACGCAGCGACCCGCCGAGGAGAACACTCCGCACGCGACGCCTGCGCCGCGGGAAATCGGCGGTCGCGGCGGCCTCGAGCCGACGCGCTACGGCGACTGGGAAAAAAACGGACGCTGCATCGATTTTTGAGCAGCTTTGAGCCAACGCGGCCTTAAGCACGCCGCCCAGCCGAGACAACGAGCCCAGCGAATGGCTACGCGCGAACGTCCCCTGTCCCCCCACCTGCAGGTCTATCGCTGGCAGATCCAGATGGTCACCTCGATCCTGCATCGAGCCACTGGCATCATCCTGTCGGTCGGTGCCCTGATCCTTGCGGCCGCGCTATTGGTGCTGATGCTCGGCCCGGCGTCCTGGAACTGCTTCCGCGGCATGGCCGGCGCCTGGTATGGCCAGCTGTTCCTGTTCGCCTGGAGCTGGGCCTTCGCCTATCACCTGTGCAACGGCCTGCGCCACATCGTGCAGGACTTCGGCCACGGCTTCAGCATCCCCGCCTTCGTGCGCAACAGCTGGCTGTCGGTGATCGGCAGCCTGGTGATCGTCGCGCTGATCTGGGCCTACGTGTTGACCGGAGCCGCCGCATGAGCCGCTATCGCACCCCGTTGAAGAACGTGCGCGGCCTGGGCGCGGCCAAGTCCGGCACCGAGCACTTCGTGCTGCAGCGGCTCACCGCCACCGCGCTGGTCGGCCTGAGCCTGTGGTTCCTGGTGTTCGTGCTGAGCCTGCTCGGCGCCGACTACGTCACCGCCACCGCGGCGGTGGCCAAGCCGTGGAACGCGGTGCTGCTGGTCGGCTTCCTGATCGCGATGTTCTGGCATGCGCAGATCGGCCTGCAGGTGATCCTCGAAGACTATGTGCACAACTCGCTGCTGGCCCTGGCGCTGCAGACCACGGTGAAGTTCGTCGCCGTGCTCGGCGCGCTCGTCGGTGTATTCGCGGTCGCCCGCATCGCGCTGGGCAGCGCCTGATCGGCGCCCGGAACAGGAATTCAAATTAGATGTCCGCTTACAAGATCACCGAACACAAGTACGACATGGTCGTGGTCGGCGCCGGCGGCGCCGGCCTGCGCGCCACCTTCGGCCTGGCCGCCAAGGGCCTGCAGACGGTCTGTCTGACCAAGGTCTTCCCGACCCGTTCGCACACCGTGGCCGCGCAGGGCGGCATCTCCGCCGCGCTCGGCAACATGGGCGAGGACGACTGGCGCTACCACTTCTACGACACCATCAAGGGCTCGGACTGGCTGGGCGACCAGGACGCGATCGAGTACATGTGCCGCGAGGCGATCCCGGCGATCATCGAGCTGGAGCACTACGGCGTGCCGTTCTCGCGCACCGAGGACGGCAAGATCTACCAGCGTCCGTTCGGCGGCATGACCACCAAGTACGGCGAAGGCCCGTCCGCGCAGCGCACCTGCGCCGCCGCCGACCGCACCGGCCACGCCATGCTGCACACGCTGTACCAGCAGTCGCTGGCGCACGACGCGCGCTTCATGATCGAGTACTTCGCGCTCGACCTGATCTTCGACGAGGAAGGCGTGTGCCGCGGCGTGCTCGCGCTGGACATGGCCGAAGGCTCGCTGCACCTGTTCCGCGCCCACGGCGTGGTGCTGGCCACTGGCGGCTACGGCCGCGCCTACTTCAGCGCCACCTCCGCGCATACCTGCACCGGCGACGGTGGCGGCCTGGTGATGCGTGCCGGCCTGCCGATGCAGGACATGGAGTTCGTGCAGTTCCACCCCACCGGCATCTACGGCGCCGGCTGCCTGATCACCGAGGGCGTGCGCGGCGAAGGCGGCATCCTGCGCAACAGCAACGGCGAGCGCTTCATGGAGCGCTACGCACCGCACTACAAGGATCTGGCCTCGCGCGACGTAGTGTCGCGTTCGATGACCATCGAGATCCGCGAAGGCCGCGGCGTCGGCGAGCACAAGGACCACATCCTGCTCGACCTGACCCATCTCGGCCCGGAAGTGATCAACGAGAAGCTGCCCGGCATCGCCGAGAGCGCACACATCTTCGCCGGCGTCGATGTAGCCAAGCAGCCGATCCCGGTGCTCCCGACCGTGCACTACAACATGGGCGGCATCCCGACCAACTACCACGGCGAAGTGGTGCGCAAGGACGGCGACAACCCCGATGCGGTGGTGCCCGGCCTGTACGCGATCGGCGAAGCGGCCTGCGTGTCGGTGCACGGCGCCAACCGCCTGGGTTCCAACTCGCTGCTGGATCTGGTGGTGTTCGGCCGCGCGGTGGCGATCCGTTGCGCCGAGACCATCAAGACCGGCGCGCCGCACAAGACCCTGCCCGGCGATGCCTGCGACAAGGCGCTTGGCCTGCTCGACAAGCTGCGCAATTCCAACGGCGGCACCCCGACCTCGGTGATACGCGACAAGATGCAGCGCACCATGCAGTCCGACGCGGCGGTGTTCCGTACCAGCAAGACGCTCAAGGAAGGCGTGGACAAGATGGCCGAGATCTACGCCACCTTCGAGGACGTGAAGGTCTCCGACCGCTCGCTGGTGTGGAATTCGGACCTGATCGAGACCTACGAGCTGAACAACCTGCTGCTCAACGCGGTGGCGACGATCAACTCGGCCGAGCAACGCAAGGAAAGCCGCGGCGCGCATGCGCACGAGGATTTCCCGGACCGCGACGACGTCAACTGGCAGAAGCACACCCTGGTCAGCGTCGACGACAAGGGCCAGTGCAGCTTCGACTACCGCCCGGTGCACATGTACACGCTCAGCAAGGATGTCGACGTGGTGCCGCCGAAACCGCGCGTGTACTGACCAAAGCCGGGAAACGGGAATCGGGAATGGGGAATCGAGAACAGCGCCTGCGCTCTTCGCCCCTGCTTCCCATTCCCCATTCCCCAATCCCCATTCCCGGATTTTAAAGCCATGGCAGAGTTCACCCTCCCCAAGAATTCCAAGATCGGCAAGGGCAAGCACTTTCCCGCCACCGGCGCGAAGAATGCACGCACCTTCAAGGTCTACCGTTGGAATCCGGACGACGACAGCAATCCGCGCACCGACACCTACGAGGTGGATCTGGACGCGTGCGGCCCGATGGTCCTGGACGCGCTGATCAAGATCAAGAACGAGATCGATCCGACCCTGACCTTCCGCCGTTCCTGCCGCGAAGGCATCTGCGGTTCGTGCGCGATGAACATCGACGGCACCAACACGCTGGCCTGCACCAAGGCGATCGCCGACTGCGGCAAGGCCGAAGTGCCGATCTATCCGCTGCCGCACATGGACGTGATCAAGGACCTGGTGCCGGACCTGACCCACTTCTACGCGCAGTACGCGTCGATCAAGCCGTGGATCCGCACCCAGACTCCGCCGCCGCCGGACCGCGAGCGGCTGCAGTCGCCGGAAGACCGCAAGAAGCTCGACGGCCTGTACGAGTGCATCCTGTGCGCGTGCTGCTCGACCAGCTGCCCGAGCTACTGGTGGAACGGCGAGCGCTACCTGGGTCCGGCGATCCTGCTGCAGGCCTACCGCTGGATCATCGACTCGCGCGACGAGGACACCGGTGCGCGCCTGGACGACCTGGAAGACCCGTTCAAGCTGTACCGCTGCCACACCATCATGAACTGCGCGCGGACCTGCCCGAAGGGACTGAACCCGGCGCTGGCGATCACCGAGATCAAGAAGCTGATGATGGCGCGCCGCGCCTGATCGGCTAGCGTTGCAACCACGGACGGCAGGCCCGTTCGACTTTCGCGGCACCGGCTCTCGGGTTCGGTGCCGCGCGCGTTTTCGGCGGTCGCCGCAGCAGGCGTCCGCCCACCAAGACAAGGGTGCGATGCGATGGACGAAGCCACCGAACTGAAGAAGCTGCGCTGGCGCTGCCGGCGCGGCATGCGCGAGCTGGATCAGCTGTTCGGGCGCTACCTGGACCGGCGCTGGGCGCAGGCCGCCGAGGCCGAGCGCGGGGTTTTCCTATACTTGCTCGACTGCGAGGACGATAAGTTGTGGCGCTGGTTCATGGGCTACGAGGCTTGTCCCGATGCACGCGCCGCCGATCTCATCGCCACCATCCGCGCCCTGCCGGCTTGAGTGGCGCCCCTCGCGCTGGCTGCTGGCGGCGCTGGCGCTGCTGAGCGTGCTGGCGCCGCTGTCGATCCTTGGCTCGGATATGCCGCGCGCCTGCGCCTGGCCGGCGGCGGCGCTGGCCGCGCTGTACGCGGCGTGGCTGCTGCGGCGCGAGGCGCGGCGGGCGCCGCGTGCGCTGCTGCTCCCGGCGCAGGGCAGCGCGGCGGCAAGCGTCGATGGCCAGCCGGTCGCGGCGCTGCAGGTGGACTGGCGCGGGCCGCTGGCGTTCGTGCGCTGGCGCGACGCGCAGGGCAGGGTGGGGCGCCTGGCCTGGTGGCCGGATACGCTGCCGCTAGCGGCACGACGTGAACTGCGTCTGGCCGCTCAGGCCCGTGCCGCTTCGTCTGCGCCGCCGCAGATGGCACCATAGCGCTCCTTAGGATGGTGGCTGCGCATGTTCAAACCCTTACCCGTGGCCATCGGCCTGCGCTACCTGCGCGCCAAGCGCCGCAACAACTTCATCTCCTTCATCTCGATGGCCTCGATCCTCGGCATCGCCCTGGGCGTGACCGTGCTGATCACCACGCTGGCGGTGATGAGCGGCTTCCAGAAGGAGATCCGCGACCGCCTGCTGCAGATGGCCGCGCATGCCACGGTCAGCGCACAGGGCGCGCCGATGCAGAACTGGCAGCACGCGGTGGACGTGGCCACCCGCGATCCGCGCGTGGCCGGCGCCGCGCCGTATGTCGAGGAAGAAGCGCTGCTCACCGGGCAGCGCAACCAGCCGGCGATCGTGCGCGGCATCCTGCCCAGCGAAGAGGCCAAGGTCTCGGTGCTGGCGCAGAAGATGAAGCAGGGCTCGATCGACAGCCTGACCCCCGGTTCCTACAACATCCTGCTCGGCCAGGAACTGGCGCTGTGGCTGGGCGTGGGCGTGGGCGACAAGGTGGTGGTGATGCTCGGCGAACCGCAGGCCAGCCCGATGGGCATGGTGCCGCGCTACAAGCGCTTCACCGTCAGCGGCATCTTCGAGGCCGGCTACAACGAGATCGACCGCGGCCTGGCGGTGACCAGCATGGCGGACATGCAGCGCGTGCTGCGCATCGGCGACGGCGTCACCGGCGTGCGCCTGAAGCTGCACAACATGGATCTGGCCTGGGAGGTGGCGCGCGACCTGGCGCTGAACCTGCACGGCCCGTACATGGTCAGCGACTGGACCCGCGAGAACGCCAACCTGTACCAGTCGCTGAAGATGGAAAAGACGGTGATGGGCATCCTGCTGTCGCTGATCATCGCGATGGGCGCATTCAATCTGGTGTCCTCGCAGGTGATGCTGGTCACCGACAAGCAGGCCGACATCGCCATCCTGCGCACGCTGGGGCTGAGCCCGGGCGGGGTGATGCAGGTGTTCATGGTGCAGGGCACGCTGATCGGCGTGTTCGGCACCATCGCCGGGGTGATCGGCGGCATCCTGCTGACCTTGAACCTGGAGCGGATCCTGGCCGGCATCGAGGCCGTGTTCAACATCAAGCTGCTGCCGGAGGACGTGTACTACATCACCGGCCTGCCCACCGACATGCAGCCGCACGACGTGGTGGTGATCACCCTCGTCGCGCTGCTGATGAGTTTCCTGGCCACGCTGTATCCGGCCTGGCGCGCCGCGCGCACGCAACCGGCGGAGGCGCTGCGTTATGAATGACGGCCGCAGATCGGGAATCGGGAATCGGGAATCGGCAGTGCACCAGCCACTGCAGGCAGACGCGGCGATCCGCGCCGAGGGCCTGGGCAAGACCTATGCCGAGGGCAAGATGCGCACCCCGGTGTTCGACGGGCTGGACCTGAGCGTGGCGCCGGGCGAGACCGTGGCCATCGTCGGCGCGTCCGGCGCCGGCAAGAGCACGCTGCTGCATCTGCTCGGCGGCCTCGACGTGCCCACCGCCGGCGAGGTGTACGTGGCCGGGCAGCGCATGTCGGCGCTGTCGGACGCGGCGCGCGGCCAGCTGCGCAACCGCTCGCTCGGCTTTGTCTACCAGTTCCATCACCTGCTGCCGGAATTCACCGCGCTGGAGAACGTGATGATGCCGGTGCTGCTTGGCGGCGCCGCGGTCAAGGACGCCGACGCGCGCGCGCGCGCCTTGTTGGAATCGGTGGGCCTGGGCCATCGCCTGGAGCACAAGCCCGGCGAACTGTCCGGCGGCGAACGCCAGCGCGCGGCGGTGGCGCGCGCGCTGGTCAACCGCCCGGCCTGCGTGCTCGGCGACGAGCCGACCGGCAACCTCGACGACAAGACCGCGGCCAACGTGTTCGCGCTGATGCTCGATCTCAATCGCGCGCACGGTACCAGCCTGGCCCTGGTCACTCACGACCGCGGCCTGGCGCGCAAGCTCGACCGCGTGCTGGAACTGCACCAGGGCAAGCTGCGCGAACTGGCGCCTGCCGACGTGTAGCGGCGCGCGTGCCGGTATGGAACGCGCCGGGATGACCGCGGCCCGGCGGCCGCGACGCGTGCAACCCGGAGCCATGGCGGTGTCGGCGATCGGTCGCGGCTGAAGCCGCTCCTACAGTGCACCCAACCGCACCGTGTAGGAGCGGCTTCAGCCGCGACCAACGAAGCCGAAGTCTGTCCGGCTGCGGAATGGGTCGGCGCCGATGTCCCGGGGCCACCCGCAAGCGCTCCCGCAATGCGGACGGACAATCGGATGAAAAAAACCGCTGGAAAGCCTGTCTAGCCGACGATCCTGCACCGCCCATCTCCCCGCGGCAGCAACTCGCCCGCCGATGCCGCACCCCTCACGGAATCACCCGCTGCGCACGCAGCCTGGTGAACAGCTCCAGGAACGAAGCACGGCTGTCGTAGTAGCCAAGGAAGCCGAGGTCGCGGCTCTTGGTCATGTCGTTGACGCACTCGATCTCGCGGCCGAGGTCGGCATCGGTATGCCACCACGACGCCAACTGGTCCACGTCCGCCTGCACCAATCCATGGCGTTCGGCGATCGCGCGCCACTGCGCCGGCGCGGTGTCCTGCAGGCGCGGCTGCAGCGGCATCGGCGCATCCGGATACGGCGCTGCCTCCAGGCCGAAGAACGCGGCGATCTCGCCCCACATCCAGCGCCAGCGGAACACGTCGCCGTTGACCGTATTGAACGCCTGGTCGCGCGCGGCCGGACTGGTCGCGGCCCAGGCCAGCTGCCGGCCGAGCAGGCCGGCGTCGGTGAGGTCGGTGAGGCTGTCCCACTGCGCGCGCGAGCCGGGGAACACGAAGGGCTGCCCGCTGTGCTTGCACAGCGTGGCGTACACCCCCAGGGTCACGCCCATGTTCATCGCATTGCTGCCGTTGGCCTGGCCGATCATGGTGTGCGAGCGGTGCACGCTCCAGCCGAAACCATGGCGCGCGGCGGCGTCGAACAGCAGGTCTTCCAGCGTGTAATAGAAATTCTCGCCCGGCTGGCGCGGCTCGCTCTCGCGGAACGGGGTCTGCGCCTTGCCGCTGCCGTACTGCTCGAACGAGCCCAGATAGTGCTTGGTGCCGGTGACCAGCGCCATGTGCTGCAGCGCGGCGCCGTCCAGGCCTTCGCACAGGTGACGCAGCATGGCGCCATTGGCGGCGACGTTTTCCTTCTCGGTGTCGCGCCGCGTCCAGGTGCAGAAGAACACATGGGTGATCGGCAGCCCGCGCAGCGCGGCCGCGGTGGCATCGCGGTCGAGCAGGTCGGCGGCCACGGGAATCACGCCTTCCTGCGGGATCGGGCGGCGTGCCAGGCCATAGACGGTCCAGCCGTCCGCGACCAGAACATTGGCCAGGTTATAGCCGGAGATGCCGGTGACCCCGACCACCAGTGCGGTGCCCTTGCGCATGCGCGAATTCCTTCTGTGTAAACCGGGTACGCTAGCCGCAGGCCGATGAAAGTATGGCGAAAAGCGCCCATGCGTCGCGCGTCGTCGTGCATCTCCAGGCGAATTCCTACACCGCTTGCAGGGCTTGGCCGATGGCGCACATCACCGCGGCGCGCGAGGCTATCGACCTGGCCTCGTCGCGGTTGTCGCCGCCTGTGGCGATCGCCGCTGTTACCTCTGCACCCTGTTCACGCCAAGGAGCGGCGATCGCATGCAGCAGCATCCTGAGTCTGCGCCTGGTCTTGGGTTTGCCGCACCAGGACGTGTGCGTGCCGAGGCGATCGCCCCGTTCGGCATCGCCGTCGCCGCCGCGCTCGCCGCGGGTGTGCTGGCGGCACTGTGGCTGCCGCGGCTGGCGCCGTGGCCGCTGTCGTTGCTGCTGTTGCTCGGCGGCAGCGCGGTGTGGATCGGCATGCCGCGCTGGCGCTGGCTGGGCGCCTTCGCCGTGGGCTTTGCGTGGCTGGGGCTGATCGCCGGCATGGTCCTGGCGCGGCAATTGCCCGCCGGTTGGGGAAAACGCGTGGCGACGCTGCACGGGCAGGTGCTGGAACTGCCGCAGGCCGAGGTGCGGCGCACGCGGTTCATGTTCCGGGTGGACGCCGATGCCACGCAGCCGGCGCCGTTGCGCGGGCGCCTGCTGCAACTGGCCTGGTACGACGATTTCGGCGCGCACGCGCCTGGTCCGCGCACGGCATTGCACGCCGGCGCGCGCTGGCGCCTGAGCGTGCGCCTGCGCGCGCCGCGCGGGCTCAGCAATCCGGGCGGCTTCGACGCGGAGGCCTATGCGCTGGCGCAGCGGATCAGCGCCAGCGGCTACGTGACCGCGCCTCACGAAGCCGCCGAACTGGCGCCTGGTCAGGGCATCGATGCCTGGCGCGAGCGGCTGTCGGCGCGGATTGCGGCGGCGGTGCCGAGCGCGTCGGCGCGTTACGTGCAGGCGCTGGCGCTCGGCGACACGCGCGCGCTGGACGATCGCGACTGGCGCATCCTGCGCGCCGCGGGCCTGACGCATCTGATCGCCATTTCTGGTTTCCATGTCGGCCTGGTCGCCGGCGCGTTCGCGCTGCTCGGCGGCGGCCTGTGGCGGCTGTGGCCGCGGCTGGGGCGCTATTGGCCGCGCCACCAGGCCGCCGCGTTGCTGGCAGTGCTCGGCGCCGGCGGCTACACCCTGCTGTCGGGCATGGCGCTGCCCACCGTGCGGACCGCACTGATGATCGCGGTCGTCGTGGTCGCGCGGCTGTGGCGGCGCCCGGTGCGGGTGGTCGATGCGCTGGCGCTGGCCGCGATCGTCATGCTGGCCTTCGACCCGCTGGCGGTGCTGTCGGCCGGCTTCTGGCTGAGCTTCCTCGGCGTGGCCTGGCTGGCCTGGTGCATGCCGGTCGCGGGCAGCGGTTGGCGCGACAAGCTGCGCGAATTCCTGTCTGCGCAGGGCGTGGCCACGCTCGGCCTGCTGCCGCTGAGCACGATGCTGTTCGGCCAGGCCTCGGCCGTCGGTCCGCTCGCCAACCTGCTGGCGATTCCGTGGTGGAGCCTGGTGGTGGTGCCGTTGGCGCTGCTCGGCACCGCGCTGGAGGCGCTGCATGCCGGCGCCGGCGTGTGGGCATGGCGTGCGGCGGCGGCGTGCTTCGACCTGACCTGGCCGCTGTTCGCCGCGCTCGGCGAAAGCCGTTTCGCGCTGTGGTGGCTGCCGGAAGCGCGCGACTGGGCGTTGCCGCTGGCGCTGCTCGGCGCGTTCTGGCTGCTGCTGCCGCGCGCGGTGCCGGGCAAGCCGCTGGCGGCGCTGCTGTGGCTGCCACTGTTCTGGCCGCCGCTGGAGCGGCCGGCCGCGGGCGAGGTGGAACTGGTGATGATCGATGTCGGACAGGGACTGTCGGTGCTGGTGCGCACCGCGCAGCACCAGTTGCTGTACGACGCCGGCCCGGCGATCAAGGACGGCTACGACGCCGGCGAGCGCGCGGTGGTGCCGGCGCTGCACGCGCTCGGTGTGGCGCGGCTGGACAGGACCGTGATCAGCCACGGCGACAACGACCATGCCGGCGGGTTCGAGGCGGTGCGCGCGGCGCTGCCGGTCGGCTTGGCCGAGGCGCCGGCCGGCGCGCCGGTGCGGGTGGACCGGCCGTGCCTGGCCGGCACCGCCTGGGTATGGGATGGGGTACGCTTCCGCTTCCTGCATCCGGCGCCCGGCTTTCCCTATCTCGACAACGAGTCGAGCTGCGTGCTGCGGGTGGAAAGCGCGCATGGCGCGATGCTGCTGACCGGCGACATCGGCGAGGTGGTCGAGAGCCGCCTGCTGCGCCAGGCGCCGCAGGACCTGCGTGCCGAGGTGGTACTGGCGCCGCATCACGGCAGCGCGCATTCCTCGCAGGCGGCCTTCGTCGCCGCCACCGGCGCGCGCCTGGTGCTGATCTCGGCCGGCGAGGGCAACCGCTTCGGCCATCCGCGGCCGGCGGTGGTGGCGCGCTGGCAGGCGTCCGGCGCGGAGGTCGCGACCACCCCGCAGGGCGGCGCGCTGCGCGTGTGGCTGGGACGCGCCGGCCTGCAACTGCGCGAACGGCGGCCGTGGCGGGCGCGGCTGTGGGATGCCGCGGAGCGGGCGCGGGCGGCTGCTATCCTATCGGCCGGTGAACGAACGGCCGAACGTGCCGGAGGGTTGCGACGTGTGGGAACTGGTCAAGGCCGGTGGCTGGCCGATGGTGCCGTTGCTGCTGTTGGGCGTGGTCGCGCTGGCGATCGTCCTGGAGCGGTTCTGGAGCCTGCGCCGTAGCGAAGTGCTGCCGCCGGGGCTGGGCCAGGAAGTGTGCAACTGGGCCACCCGCGGCAAGCTCGACCCGACCCACATCGAGTCGCTGCGGCGCAATTCGCCGCTGGGCGAGCTGCTCGCCGCCGGCCTGGACGTGCGCAACCGGCCGCGCGAGATCGTCCGCGAACGCATCGAGGACACCGGCCGCCACGTCGTGCATCGCATGGAGCGGTTCCTGAACGCGTTGGGCACGGTGGCCTCGGCCGGGCCGCTGCTCGGCCTGCTCGGCACCGTGGTTGGCATGATCCAGATGTTCCTGGGTATCCTCGACCACGGTGTCGGCGACGTGAACCAGCTCGCCGGTGGCATCGGCAAGGCGCTGGTGTGCACCGCCACCGGTATGATCATCGCGGTGCCGGCACTGGTCTTCCATCGCTATTTCAAGGGCCGCATCGCCGGCTACATCATCGAGATGGAGCGCGAAGCCACCGCCTTGAGCGATGTCCTCGACGGCCATGGCCGCCCCGGCGCCGCCACCGCGGCGGCGGCGCAGCCGGCTTCGCGCAGCGCTGCCGCTGCGCAGGCCAAGGGCTGACCGGTGCGGATCCGCGACGACCGCGCCCAGGACGAGCCGCAGATCGACCTGGTACCCCTGATCGACGTCATCCTGGTTCTGATCATCTTCTTCGTAGTGACCACCACCTTCGACGCCCGTTCCACGCTGCAGCTGCAGTTGCCCAACGCCAGCGACCAGCACGACCCGGCGCCGCCGCGTGCGCTGAGCGTGCTGGTCAATGCCGACGGGCATTACTTCATCAACGACCAGGAAGTGCTGCGCACCGACGTGGAGTCGGTCAAACGCAGCATCGCCCAGGTCGCCGGCGACGACCGCGCGCAGCCGGTGCTGCTGCGTGCCGATGCGCGCACTCCCTATCAGGCCGTGGTCACCGCGCAGGACGCGCTGGGTCAACTCGGCTTCCGCCGCATCGCCATCGCCACCGCGCCGGAAGTCAAGCAGTGAGTGCGAAGTCGGCACCGGTCTGGCCGATCTACCGTCGGCTGCTCGGCTATACCCACGCTTATTGGGCGATGTTGACCGCGGCGGTGGTGGCGATGGTGATCGAGGCCACCGCCGGCTATTTCTTCACCCGGCTGATGGACCCGCTGGTCAACCGCGGCTTCGTCAATCCCGAGGCGCGCATGGCGGTGCTGCTGCCGCTGGCGATCCTGGGCCTGTTCCTGATGCGCAGCGTCGCCACCTTCGTCGGCGACTACTGCATGGCCCGCACCGGGCGCAGCGTGGTGCGCGATCTGCGCGAGCAGGTGCTGGCCAAGTACCTGCACCTGCCGTCCTCGCACTTCGACGTCGAGGCCACGCCGGTGATGGTCAGCCGCCTGAACTTCGATACCGAACAGGTCACCCAGGCCGCGTCCGATGCATTGAAGACACTGGTGGCCGACACCCTGACCATCATCGGCATGCTGGTGGTGATGCTGCAGATGAGCGTCAAGGTGACCCTGGCGCTGCTGGTGGTGGCGCCGCTGATCGGGGTCATCGTGTCCTACGTCGGCAAGCGCTACCGCAAGATCAGCCGCGGCATCCAGGACGGCATGGGCTCGATGGCGCAACGCGCCGAGCAGTCGCTGGGGGCGCAGCAGGAAGTGAAGGTGCACGGCACCCAGGCGCTGGAAATCAGCTACTACGCGGCGCTGGCCAACCGCATGCTGGGCCTGAACATGAAGGTCGAGACCACCCGCGCGCTGGCCTCGAGCATGGTCCAGTTCCTGGCCGCGGTGGCGCTGGCGGCGATCGTCTGGGTCGCCACCCGCGAGGCGCTGGCCGGGCGCCTCAACGCCGGCCAGTTCATGGCGCTGATGACCTCGATGATGGCGATCATCCCGTCGCTGCGCCGGCTGACCAGCGTGCAGACCTCGATCTCGCGCGGCGTGGCCGCGGCCGAGCGGCTGTTCTCGATCCTGGACACACCGGAAGAACGCGACAGCGGCAGCGTGTCGGTGCAGCGCGTGCGCGGCGAACTGGCGTTCGACCAGGTGATGCTGCGCTACCTCCAGGACGGCGGCCTGGCCCTGGACGACATCAGCTTCACGGCCAGGCCGGGTACGGTCACCGCCATCGTCGGTCGTTCCGGCAGCGGCAAGACCAGCCTGGTGCGGCTGGTGCCGCGCTTCTACGAACCCAGCGGCGGCAGCATCACCCTGGACGGGGTGCCGCTGCAGGACTACCGCCTGCACGACCTGCGCCGGCAGATCGCATTGGTCGGCCAGCGGGTGATGCTGTTCGACGACACCATCGCCGCCAACATCGCCTACGGCACGCAGGCCAGCGACGCGCAGATCCGCGCCGCGGCCGAGGCGGCCAACGCCTGGGAATTCATCGAACGGCTGCCGCTGCAGCTGCGCACCCCGGTCGGCGAGAACGGCGCGCTGTTGTCCGGCGGCCAGCGCCAGCGCCTGGCGATCGCTCGCGCGATCCTGCGCGACGCGCCGATCCTGATCCTGGACGAAGCCACCGCCGCACTGGACAACGAATCCGAGCGCCTGGTGCAGGACGCGCTGCACCGGCTGATGCCGGAGCGCACCACGCTGGTCATCGCGCACCGCCTGTCCACCATCGAACCTGCCGACCAGGTGCTGGTGATGGACCACGGCCGCATCGTCGAGCGCGGCACCCACCACGCGCTGCTCGCCCAGGGTGGCCTGTACGCCCACCTGCACAGCATGCAGTTCCGCGAAAGGCAGCCCTGATGAGCGGTCGCGGGCCACACACGCCTGGCTATTGGTATGGCCAGGGCACGCCGCCGCTGTACGCGCAGCTGCTCACGCCGCTGTACGCGGCGGCGATCGGCCTGCGCCGCGCGCTGTACCGGCGCGGCTGGCGCAAGCGCTACAGCATCGCGGTGCCGGTGGTGGTGGTCGGCAACCTCACCGCCGGCGGCGCCGGCAAGACCCCGCTGACCATCGCCCTGGTGCGCAAGCTGCAGGACGCCGGCTGGAAACCGGGCGTGGCCACCCGCGGCTACGGCCGCAGCCAGGACCAGGTCGCGCGCTGGATCGAGCCCGGCACCACCCCCGAACTCGGTGGCGACGAGCCGGTGCTGATCGCGCACAAGACCGGCGCGCCGGTGCGGGTGGACCGCGACCGCGTCGCCGCCGCGCGCGCGCTGCTGCAGGCCGGCTGCGACATCGTGGTCTGCGACGACGGCCTGCAGCACTACCGGTTGCAGCGCGACATCGAGATCGAAGTGGTGGACGCCCATCGCCGCTACGGCAACGGCCGCCTGCTGCCGGCCGGGCCGCTGCGCGAGCCGGTGGCGCGCGGCCGCGAATGCGATTTCCGGGTCATCAACCTGGGCCAGGCCAGCGATGTCGGCGAAGTCCAGGCCGGGTTCGGCGAGTGGGCGATGCGCCTGCGCATCGACAGCGCGCAACCGCTGCAGGGCGGCCGCGCGCGCGCCCTGCGCAGCTTCGCCGGGCAGCGCGTGCATGCCGTCGCCGGCATCGCCCATCCGCAGCGCTTCTTCGACATGCTGCGCGCGCACGGCATCGGCGTGGTGCCGCACGCGTTTCCCGACCATCACCGCTACCGCGCCGCCGACCTGTCGTTCGGCAGCGAACTGCCGGTGCTGATGACCGAGAAGGATGCGGTCAAGTGCGCGTCGCTGGTCAACGACTGGTGCTTCAGCGTGCCGCTGCTGGCCGAGTTGCCGGCCGCGTTCTGGATCGGCCTGCTCGACCGGCTGGACAAGCTGCGCGGGCGCAGCGGCGACGCCATCGAATAGCGGTTCGCAAACAGCGCATCCGCGACCTTTGCAGGCACGTACCACGGCAGGCGAATCATGTAGGAGCAACTGTCTTCAGCCGCGACGAGCGCAGTGGCGAATGTTCCGAACCGGCATGCAGTCGGGACTGAAGTCCCTCCCACAAGAGGCCTCACAGCTCCGCGGCGCCGGTGGAATCCTTGTGGGAGCGACTTCAGTCGCGACGAACGCAGCGGCGGGCCTTCCGACTTCGGAAGTTGTCGCGGCTGAAACCACTCCTGCAGCGCACCAGTAGGCTATCCGCAGGCCGTGTAGGACTTCAGTCGCGACAGGTTCTACCGGTAACGCCCGTCGCGACGGAAGTCGCTCCCACACGGTCCCGCGCTGGCTGCGGTGCCGGGTCGAAATGGCGTCGCCCGGCCACGGGAAGGCGTTGTGTGCGCTTCTGCTGCCATCGCGGACCAGCCGTCGCCGTCGCCGACCCTGCAGACGCTTTCGCCCAAGCGGAATAGCTGCAGAGCGCGATCGACAGGGTCTATAGAATGGCAGCAACGGCGAGCGCCACGCGCTCGGCGGCGGCTGGCGTGCCTGGCTGCAGCGAACCGGCTGCCGCCGCCGAGCCTTCGAAGACGCGTTGCCCCCCATCGACCACGGAGAAGACCATCCATGTTTGGATCCCACGCATTCCAGCATTCAGCCGCCGCCGGCGCCGGCGCGCGCCGCGCATGAGCGCCACGCCCGCGCTGCCGCCGCCGTTCGTGGTCGCCATTCCGGCGCGCTACGCCGCCTCGCGCCTGCCCGGCAAGCCACTGCGCCTGCTCGGCGGCGAACCGCTGGTGCGGCATGTGGCGCGCCGTGCGCTCGGCGCCGGTGCGCAGCAGGTGTGGGTGGCCGCGGACGATCCGCGCATCGCCGCGGCGGTGGCCGATCTGGACGGTGTGCACGTGGCGCTGACCTCGGCGGCGCACGTCTCCGGCACCGATCGCCTGGCCGAATGCGCCGACCTCGCTGGCTGGGACGACGCCACCCTGGTGGTCAACCTGCAGGGCGACGAACCGTTCGCGCCGGCCGCCGGCATCGTCGCGGTGGCGCAGGCGCTGGCCGCCAGCGGCGCGGAAATGGCGACGTTGGGCACGCCGGTGGAATCGGCCGAGAGCCTGTTCGATCCGAACGTGGTCAAGCTGGTGCGCAACGCGCAGGGCGATGCGCTGTATTTCAGCCGCGCGCCGATTCCCTGGCACCGCGACGCGTTCGCCGCCTCGCGCGAACGGCTGCCGCCGGGCCCGTGGCTGCGCCACATCGGCATCTACGCCTACCGCGCCGGGTTCCTGCGCCGTTTCGCGGCGATGCCGCCGGGCGGCCTGGAACAGCTGGAGGCGCTGGAGCAGCTGCGGGTGCTGGAAGCCGGCTTCTGCATCGCGGTGGCGCTGTCGCCGGCGCGGTTCCCGCCCGGGGTGGATACGCCCGAGGACCTGGCCCGTGCCGAGGCGCACCTGCAGGCCCTGGCATGAAGCTGCTGCTGGTGTGCCTGGGCAATATCTGCCGCTCGCCGATGGCCGAAGGCGCGCTGCGCCACCATCTCGAGCGCTCGCCGCTGGCCGGCCAGGTGCAGGTGGATTCGGCCGGGACCGGCGACTGGCACAGCGGCGAGGCGCCGGACCGGCGCGCGATCGCCTGCGCCCGCGGCCATGGCGTGGACATCGCCGGGCTGCGCGCGCGCCAGCTGCAGGCCGCCGACTTCGCCGACTTCGACTGGATCCTGTGCGCCGACGCGAGCAACCTGCGCGACGTGCGCCAACGCGCCCCGGCCGCCGCGCTGCAACGGGTGGCGCTGTGGCTGCCGTGGGCGGGCCTGGACGGGCGCCGCGAGATTCCCGACCCGTACACCGGCGGCAGCCAGCACTTCGAGGACGTCTGGCGCCTGGTAGACGAAGCCGCCGCCGGCAGCGTGGCGCGACTGTCCGCCGACGGCGGCTCCGGCATAATCGGCCGATGAACGCGATCGCCGCCCTGGAACTGCCGCAGCCCGGCATCTGGCTCAATGCCGCGCCGACCACGTTGCGCGAGCAGCAGGGTCGCGCGCTGGTGCTGGCCTTCGTCAACGCCGCCTCGGTGTGGTGCGCGCAGCGCCTGGGCGAACTGGCGCAGTGGCAGGCGCGCAATCCGGGGCGTTTGCAGCTGATCGTGGTGCAGGTGCCGCGCTTCGACAGCGAGCGCGAACCGCAGCGCGCGCTGAAGCTGCTGCGCAGCCAGGGCGTGTCGGCGCCGATCCTGCTCGACGCCGACTGGGCCGCCTGGCAGCGGTTCGCCGTGCAGGCGTGGCCGACCCTGGTGCTGCTCGACGCCGGCGGCTACGAACGCGAGCGCCTGGTCGGGATCGGCGGCGCGGATCTGGAAAAGGCGCTCAACGCGCTGTGCGCCGGGCAATCGCTGCCGCTGGACGAGGAACTTCGCGATGCGCGCGAGATCCAGCCCGAGCCGCGCCTGAGCCTGCGCTTCCCGGTCGGTCTGGCGCTCGCCGACGATCGCCTGTACATCGCCGACAGCGGCCACCACCGCATTGTCGAATGCACCAGCGGCGGCCGCATGCTGCGCCAGTTCGGGCTGGGCACCGCCGATTTCATCGACGGCGGCATCGGCGAGGCGACGTTCCACCGGCCGCGCGGACTGGCGCTGGAGCGCGGCGTGCTGTACGTCGCCGATACCGGCAACCACGCGCTGCGCCGGATCAACCTGCTCAGCGGCCACGTCGATACGCTGTGCGGCAACGGCCGTGCCGGCGAGCCGGTCGAAGGCCCGGTGCAGCACCCGCAGCAGGCGCCGCTGAACCACCCGCAGGACGTGGTGGTGGCCGACAACCAGGTGCATCTCGCGATGGCCGGCGACAACCGCATCTGGAGCTACGAACTCGGCAACCGCAGCCTGCGCTGGCGTGCCGGCGCCGGCGCGCTGGAACTGCGCGACGGCAGCGGCCACCTGGCGGCGTTCGCGCAGCCGTGCAGTCTGGCCGCGGTGCAGCAGGCGCTGTACGTGTGCGACGCGCTGGGTTCGGCGGTGCGCTCGCTGCAATTGCGCGGCGACCTGGTGCAGACCCTGCTGGGCGGGCAGGGGCCGTGGGATTTCGGCAACGAGGACGGCCCGCGCAGCCGCGCGCGGCTGCAGTTCCCGCAGGCGATCGCGCTGAGTCCGGACGCGCCGCTGCTGTGGATCGCCGACAGCGGCAACGGCAGCCTGCGCAGCCTGCGCCTGGGCGGCGGCGAACTGTCGACCACGCCCTTGCCGCGGCGCCTGCACGGGCCGGCCGGGCTGGCGGTGAGCGCCGGCACGGTGTGGATCGCCGAGACCGATGCCCACGCGGTGTTGCGCTACGACATCGCCAGCGGCGAACTGAGCGACGTGCCGATCAGCGAATGACCGCGTCCTTGCAGCCTGCGTTCGACGGCAAGGCCTTCGCCGCCAACCTCAGCACCGCGCCCGGCGTGTACCGCATGTACGCGGCCGACGACACCTTGCTCTACGTCGGCAAGGCCGGCGCGCTGCGCAAGCGCGTGGCCAGCTATTTCAGCGCCTCGCCGAAGAACGCGCGGACCATGGCGATGCTGGCCCAGGTCGCGCGCATGGACGTGACCGTGACCCGCAGCGAAGGCGAGGCGCTGCTGCTGGAAAACCAGCTGATCAAGTCGCTGGCGCCGCGCTACAACGTGTCGCTGCGCGACGACAAGAGCTATCCCTACGTGCTGCTGACCCGCGAGGAGTGGCCGCGGATCGCGCTGCACCGCGGCCCGCGCGCGGTGCCCGGCCGCTACTTCGGCCCGTATCCCGGCGTCACCGCGGTGCGCGAGACGCTGAACCTGATGCACAAGCTGTTCAAGCTGCGCAGCTGCGAGGACAGCGTGTTCCGCAACCGCTCGCGGCCGTGCCTGCAATACCAGATCGGCCGCTGCAGTGCGCCGTGCGTGGCGTTGGTGGCGGCCGACGACTACGCCGAATCGGTGCGCCGCGCGACGATGTTCCTGGACGGGCGCAGCGACCAGCTCGGCGAGGAACTGGTGCAGGCGATGCAGGCCGCCAGCGAACAGCTGGAATTCGAACGCGCCGCGCGCCTGCGCGACCTGCTCGGCTCGCTGCGCAGCATGCAGAGCCGCCAGTACGTGGACGGCCGTGCCGCCGACCTGGACGTGCTCGCCTGCGCCACCCAGGGCGCCAACGCCTGCGTGCTGCTGCTGGCGTTCCGCGACGGGCGCAATCTCGGTACCCGCGCGTTCTTCCCCAAGACCAACGGCGAGGACAGCGCGGCCGAGGTGCTCGGCGCGTTCGTGTCGCAGTACTACGCCGAGCACGCGCCGCCGCGCGAGATCTTGCTGGATCGCGAAATTGCCGATGCCGAACTGATCGAAGCGGCGCTGGGTTCGGCCGCCGAGCGCAAGGTGCAACTGCGCTGGAACGTGCGCGGCGAGCGCGCCGGCTACCTGGACCTGGCCAGCCGCAACGCGCAGGCCACGCTGGCCACCGAACTGACCAGCCGCAACGCGCAGCACGCGCGCAGCGAGGCCTTGCGCGAGCTGCTGGGGCTGGCCGAACCGGTCCGGCGCGCGGAATGTTTCGACATCAGCCACACCATGGGCGAGGCCACCGTGGCCTCGTGCGTGGTGTTCGACGCCAGCGGCCCGGTGCGCAGCCAGTACCGGCGCTACAACATCAGCGGCATCGAGCCGGGCGACGACTACGCGGCGATGCGCCAGGCGATCGAGCGCCGTTTCCGCCGCGCCGCGGAAGGCGAGGGCAAAGGCGATGCGGTGCTGCCCGACGTATTGCTGATCGACGGCGGCGCCGGCCAGCTGGCGCAGGCCAACGCCGCGCTCGCCGACCTGGGCGTGGACGGCATCCTGGTGATCGGCGTGGCCAAGGGCGCCGAGCGCCGCGCCGGCCACGAAACGCTGGTGATGCCGGACGGACGCGAATTGCGCCCTGGTGCGGCGTCGCCGGCATTGCAGTTCATTCAGCAGGTGCGTGACGAGGCGCACCGTTTCGCGATCACCGGCCACCGGGGGCGGCGCCAGAAAGCGCGCATGACCAGCAAGCTGGAGGACATCCCCGGCATCGGTCCGCGCCGCCGCGCCAGCCTGTTGAAGCATTTCGGCGGACTGGCCGGACTCAAGGCCGCCGGCGAAGCCGAGATCGCGCGCGTGGAAGGCATCAACGACGCGCTCGCCGCACGAATCTACGCTAACCTGCACGGGCTGCCGGTGCCCGATCCGGCAGGCGAGTAGAGCAGCGCGATGAAGTTGACCATCCCCACCTGGCTGACGCTGCTGCGCATCGTGATGATTCCGGTGCTGGTGCTGGTGTTCTACCTTCCCTACACGTGGACGAACTTCGCCTCGGCGGCGATCTTCGGCCTGGCCGCGTTCACCGACTGGCTGGACGGCTGGGTGGCGCGGCGCTACCACCAGTATTCGGCGTTCGGCGCGTTTCTGGACCCGGTGGCCGACAAGCTGATGGTCGCGGTGGCGCTGTTCCTGATCGTGCAGGGCCACCCGACGCCGTGGATGGCGTTCTGGGCGGCGGTGATCGTCGGCCGCGAGATCGCGGTGTCGGCGCTGCGCGAGTGGATGGCCGAGATCGGCCAGCGCGCCAAGGTGCGGGTGGCGATGATCGGCAAGGTCAAGACCACCGCGCAGATGGTGGCGCTGCTGTGCCTGCTGTATTCGGTGATGCCCGACGGCTCGCCGCCGGAGAGCGTGTGGATGGGCCTGTTCATCTTCCACATCGGCGACTGGACGCTGGCGATCGCCTCGATCCTGACCCTGCTGTCCGGCATCCAGTACCTGCATGCGGCCTGGCCGAGCCTGCGTGCCGACGAGCGCGCCGCGGTCGCGGACAAGAATGCGAAGAAAATCGAAGGCAATGGTTGACAGCCTGCCGGTTCCCGGTAAAATTCGCGGCCTCAAGCGGGAATAGCTCAGTTGGTAGAGCGCAACCTTGCCAAGGTTGAGGTCGCGAGTTCGAGTCTCGTTTCCCGCTCCAAATCACGATTCCCAGCGTTGTCGAGGCTGGCGATCTTCGAAAAACAAGAGAGGGCGAAAGCCCTTTTTTCGTGCCCGAATTTCTCGCCTGCAGCTCGGCGGTTTGCGGATATCTGCATCGAGCCGCGCGCCGCCGTCGCGGCGAAATCATCGAAATCGCCACGCCACCGGTTGATCCGCACAGTGGTGCGCCCACGACAAGCGCGCCGTCGAGAATTTTCCCGACGGCGCGCGCTTGGCGATGTGGGCGAGGATCAATCGCGCGGCGACCGCCTCCGCGGCAGTGGCCTCACTTCCATGCCATTTCACCCTTGGCGACCTTGGCGCTTAGTTCCAGTGCGCTCGCGCCGCCGAGTCCGGGATAGCGCCGTTGCAGCGCGGCGACCAGTTCGGCGGCATGGGCGGCCTTGGCGGTCTCTTCATCGAAGGCGCGGATGTAGCCGGCGGTGAAGTCCACGGCCTCCAGGCCCGGCGGCAGCGCGCCGGCGAAATGCCCGGGGATCACCCTGGTCGGCGCCAGGCCCTTGATCCGCTCGAGCGTGGCCTGCCACTGCGCATGCGATTGCGGGGTCTGGGTGTCGGCCATCCACACGTGCTCGCCGGCCACCACCGGGATGCCGCCGGCCACGGTCTTGATCGAGGGAATCCAGACGAAGCTGCGGTCCGGGGTCGGGCCATCGAGGCCGATCACCTTCAGCGCCATGCCTTCCAGGGTCAGCGTATCGCCCGCGAGCGGTTGCGGCACGACGATGCGCTTGGGTGCGTTCTCGCCCAGGCGCGGTCCCCATATCTGCAGCTTTTCCTGGCTGGTCGCTTCGATGTGGGCGACGACCTGCGGCGTGGCGACGATCTTGGCGTCGGGGAAGGCGCTGTGCAGCGTGTCCAGGCCGAAGTAGAAATCCGGATCGCCGTGGCTGATGTAGATGGTGGTCAGGTGCTTGCCCGAGGCGCGGATCTGCTCGACGAGCTTGCCTGCCCGCGCGGTCAGGAACTGCGCGTCGATCAACAGCGCCTCTCGCTTGCCCTCCACCAGCACCGAACTGACGGCGAAGTCAAAGACGGCGTCCTCCCCGGGATTGAAGACCTGGACGGTCAGCGGTGCGGTCTGCGGTTGGGGGACGTGCTTGTTCATGGTCGTTTCCGGGGGTGGGGGGGAGCTGTAGCGAAGTGGGTGTCCGGCATCCGCCCCCAGCAGGACGGGTGGCGCCAGGGCGCAGGCCACGGCCAGTGGCGCGGATCTGCGTGTCGTCCGCATTAGCGGATCCGTTCGAGGGCGGAAACACCGTGGTAGGACGTGCGGTCCGCGAAGCTGATGTTGGTGTGCACGCGGCCTAGCACGAAATCCTCGACATGGATCACGTTGGTGCCGTCCTGTTCCTGCCAGTACACCAGGTACAGGCCGTCGCGCAGTTTCCTGTGCGTGTAACGGATGGTTTCCACCGTGCCCTTGTTGGGTTCCTGCAGCTTGGTGAAGGTCATCTTTGCGTCCTCACCGAAGCTGATTTCGAAGGCGTTGCCGCCACCGAAGTCGACACGGTAGGTGTGACCGACGGCGGGCAGTGGATCGGTGTGTGTGGCGTTCATGGAGAGTCTCCCGAGAGTGGATGTTGGGTGAGTGCGGTCTTGCCCGGAGCGGTGCGGCAAGATCGTGGTGTCGTTTTCGGTTTTGGCGCGCCGGGTCGCCGCGCTTGCATGCATGGCTCTCCGCTGCGCGCCATTCGCTGGCGAGCATTTGCGGATCGGAAGTGAACAAGATGTCCGCGCTGTCGTCCTTGGCCGGTCGGAGCGACGCCGAAGCGCGACGATGCGCGGGTCACCCGGTGCCTGGGCGTCAGTCAGTGTGGACGCGCGCTGCGCAGCCGGCCATGGCGCTTTGCCGCAAACAGTGATGGGCGTTGGCCCAAAACGCCTAGTAGCCCGGCCATGGCCGACGTTCGGGTGCCGTGTGCGGCGCCGCGGCGCGGTGCGCTGCATGACCACCGGCGCCTTGTGCGAGGCGTCGTGGCCGTGCTGCATGCGCAGCGGGCGCAACCGAAGTGGCAACCGCTCGTCTTCAACAAGGCCAGCGGACAGTCTGTGGGCCTGAACCTTGCACGGTGGCGAGGACGCCGTCGCAGCCCGCTATACGGAGGCTGTGCCGACTCAGGCGATCAGTGGCCGCGGACGCCCCAAGCTTGGCGCGGTCGCGCGGGAAGTGACACTGCTGCTGAGCACCGGGATTGGCTCGCCGCGCAACCAGACGACGCTGCAGTGGCCTTGCGCAAGCGCGTGCACTAAGCGCGGCGGCATGGCGGCGACCGCGATCAGACGCGTCAGGCCCGCGACCGCGGCGATCGTTAGGACGGGGCTGCGCTTGAACGCGCTGGTCACGGTGCTGTTCGTGGTCGCTGCGCACCTGCTCGCACCGTTCGCGGTGCGCGTCTTCCTGCAACCCGGGCCCGTGCTGGAGCAGGCGATCGCCATCGTGCGCAGCGTCGCCTGGAGCGTGGTGCTGCTCGGATGGAGCAATGTGCTGGTGAGCGCGATGCGCGCGAGCGGTCACTCGCTGCTCGGCGCGAGCCGCAACGTGCACGCGGCACTTAATCGCGCTCGCTTCGAACTGGGCATGGGCAAGCATGCAGACCGCGTGCTGCAGGCCGCATGGAACCGCAGCGGACTGCAAGGACTCGCCTTCGAAGGGCTGGAACTGATGAAGGGACGTGAGGATGCGGGCTTCGACGACGCAGGCGAACCGAAAGCGCTGGAGCGGATCTATCGCGAACTGCCAGGGCAGGCGCCGTGAGCGAATAAGCAGTCGGCCCGCTGCCGCCGCACGTTGCGCCGTGCGCATCCGAGTGGGCTTGAAGCGGACTGCGCCGTGCCGCGAAGACGGCGTGATCGCTCGGCAATACCGCTGGCGCCGCGCGCTGAGGCATGCCGCTCAAGCGCTCCGTGGTACCTGCGTCAACGACTGCGACGCAGGCGACCCCTGCGCCGCCAACGCGGTGGCGTTGGCAGGCCGATGCATCAAGGCGTGGCCGCCGCCGGGCGGAAGCCCGCATGGCCGCAGGCGGCGTCGTAGGCATAGTCCGTCGCGGCGAGTACATGGCGCCCGCTGTTGATATACGCGGGTGGCACGTCGAGCGCTGCCCGCCATTGCACGCCGTCCGGTGTCGCCGGCGTGGCGCCGCCGACCTTGAAGCCGTAGCTGAATACCGGATGCCCGGTTGGGCCGATGGCGAGCGTCATCGGCGTCCCATCCGGCACCACCAGCGAGGTGGTCGCGCTGGTGTCGCAGGTCTGCCCGGACGCTGCGCTTGCAGGCTTTGCCGGCGTGGTGAGCGTCTGCTGCAATTTCGCTGGCGCCGGCGGTTGTTTGGTCGGGGTCAGCATCATGTAGGTGATGCCGGTATCCGGCAGCAGCTTGCCGCAGACCTGGTAGTCGCTGCTGCTGGCCGGAAAACGGGCGCACGCGTTCGGCGCCTGCCAGTCGGCGCCGCTGGCTGCACTTGCCGCGGTGCGTTGCAGCGGGATCAGCGAGAAGCCTTGCAGCGCCTGATCGCTGACGCCCAGCGTGATGCCGGATGCGCTGACGATGTAGCCCGGACTGATGCTGCCGGCCTGCATCTGTACGAGGTTGAGGAATGGATTGCGCGCCGCATCGACGCCACGGTCGTAGCCCACGCCCATCGTGCCGAAGGTGGAAGGGATCGTTGTGCACTTCTTCAGCATCTGCTTGCCGCGGCTGCTCAGTGCCAGAGTGTTGTTGTAGGCGGTGCAGTTGTCCGGCGCCTGGCTCAGCGTCTGCACCGAACCCGGCAGCGTTCCCTTCGGAATCGCGGCGACGCCGCAGCTGCATTGCGCGGCCAGGACTTCGATCGAGTCGATGCTTGCCACAGCGCTCTTGCCGTCGGCCGACACGCCCAGTCGCATCGGCACCTGCACGTACTTGCCGGGGTGGTACTGGCTGTTGCTGGAATAGAAGATGTAGCCGAGTTTGGTCGAGGCGTCCCAGGCTTGCTGGATCGCCGGGCTGAGCCGCACGACCACGCCGGTGGAGCCGGTGTCCACTTCCAGGACCTGGCTGGCGGCGGCCGAATTCGCCGACGTGCCGACCTGCACCCGCACCTGGTAGGCGTGTTCCGGCATGTGCTGGGAGACAAGCGGCAAGGGCAGGGTGTGCGTCTGCAGCCGGCCGGATTGCGCCTGCGCGGCGCTGGCCGCGGCCAGGCACACCAACGCGCCGCTGTAGCCTGTCGATTGGTTCATGGCGATCCTTCGGGATGGGTGCGGCTGCGATGCTAGGGGCAGGGACGGCGCAGGTGTGTGCGGTGACGCCTGCACGTCCTGGCACTTGTCTACCTCGACGGGCGAGGCGCTGTGGTGGAGATTCCAGTCCGCGCTCGCGCCGGCGGCGCTGGCGATGCGGCAGCGGTCTTCGCCCGGCCAGGCACAGCCGCGTGTCGCGCAGCAAAAGACCCGGCATGCGCGGCGGCGCTCCACCGTGGCGAGCGCCAGCCAGATCGTCGGGCAGCCACAAACGCAAACGCCCGGTAGATCGTGGATCTAGCGGGCGTCGAATTTGCAGATGGAGGCCTGGGTCGGAATTGAACCGGCGTACGCGGATTTGCAGTCCGCTGCATAACCACTCTGCCACCAGGCCGGTGGACTGAATTCTAGCCGAAACCGCCAATAGCGGTGTCCGACAAAACAAAGCCCCGCTGACGGGGCTCTGTCTGAATCTGGAGCGGGAAACGAGACTCGAACTCGCGACCTCAACCTTGGCAAGGTTGCGCTCTACCAACTGAGCTATTCCCGCTTGTGAGCCAGCCATTCTACAGCCCTGCTGGGCATTGCGCCAGCCTTCGGGCAAAAAAATCCGACGGCGGCATTCGCGCGGCCGGGAGCACGGTGCGACCGGCCGTTCGCACCGGATGCTTGCTCACGATGCCTGTTCTTCCTCGCTGCCGAGCGCGTGCCAGTCAACCAGTCGCGAGCGACGCCGCCAGCAACGCCGCCAGCAGCAGTGCGGCAGCGGCCAGCGGCCGCGGCCGCTGCCGGCGTCGCGGCTGGCGCGCGATCGCGGTGGCGCCGGCCCAACGCAACAGGCCGTGGGCGAAGCCGTGGCGGTCCATGCTGCGGTCGCAGGCGTCCACGCAGGCGCCGCAGGCGTTACATGCGTAGTGCGGGCCGTCGCGCAGGTCGATGTGCGCAGGGCAGGCGTCCACGCAGGCGCCGCAGTCCACGCAGTCGCCGAGTTGCGTGTCGGTGAACGTGGGCAGGGTGCCGGCGTAGGCGGCCAGTGCCTCGCGGCGGTCGCCGTCCTGGCCGGCGCGCCGGGCGATGCTGGCGCGCAGCGCATAGTCGCGGGCGGTGCCGGCGTCGAGCAGGCGGCGTCCGCGCTGGGCCACGCTGCCCTGGCCGCAGGCACGCGCGCCGCGCGGTTCGCCGCGCATCGCGTCGTAGCCGATCAAGGGCGTGTCGCGATCGCACAGCAGCGGCTGCAGCCGGGCGTAGGGGCACAGGTAGCGGCACACCTGGCTGCGCAGGAAGCCGGCATTGCCCCAGATGGCCAACGCGTAAAACAGCACCCACAAGGTTTCCCCGCCGCTCCAGGCGAACGGGTGCAGGCGCGCGACCAGATCGGCGATCGGCGCGAAGTAGCCCACGAAACCGATCCCGGTCCACAGCGCCAGCGCCGCCCAGACCGCATGCCGCGCGGCCGCCGGCCAGGCCGCGCAGCGGCGTTCCAGCCAGGCGAAGGCATGGCTCCACACCGACTGCGGGCAAGCGAAGCCGCACCACACGCGTCCGCCCAGCGTGGTCGCCAGCGCCAATGCGACAGTGGCGGCGAACAGCGTCAGCAGCAGCCAGCCGAGGTCGTGCGGCCACAGGGTCCAGCCGAACAGATCCAGGCGCCGCGCGGGAAGATCGACGCGCAGCGCCTGGCGGCCATTCCAGCGCAGCCACGGCAGCAGGTAGAACGCGGCGAACAGCAGCCACAGGCTGCAGCGGCGCAGGCGCGTGTAGCGGCTGCGCGGCGTTGCCGGGTCATCGATGGCGGTGTTTGCGGCATCGGCGCGGAGCGTGCGCAATGGAATGTTGCGGGACATCGGCGTTCCGCTCACGACGACGGCGCGTCGTCGTCTGCGGCGGCATGCGGCGCCGGCCGCAGCAGGAATTCGGTCAGCAGGCTCGAGCTCAGCGTGGCCGACCAGAACATGAAGAAGCCTAGCGTGTAACCGAGTTCGCGGCTCAGCGCGCGGCCGGGGAAGGCGATGTCGCGCAGCGCCAACGGATCGACCAGGGTGAAGAACAGTGCGCTCATCGCGCCGGCGACCAGGAAGCTGGGCCACAGGATCACCCCCAGCCGCTGCACCAGCGGGCGCGGCGCAGCGGGATCGAGCGGGTCGAGCAGGGCATCGTCGCTGGGGGGCATGACGGGCGGACTCCATCGTGGAAGGGGAGGTGCGGCATGCGCCGGGTGGTGCTGGCGGTACCTGCATGCGGCCGCGCCGCCGATCCCCCGTCGGCGCCGGCGCATGCCGCCAACGCAGACTAGGCAGCACGACGCGTGGCGACATTGATCCTGATCAAGGCCGGTCGGCAGCGGCTGCGGATACTGGCGTCCATGGACATCCTCACCACTCCCGATCCCGCCGCCGCCTGGGACTTCGACGCCGAGCTGCTGCGCCGCCACGATCGCCCCGGCCCGCGCTACACCTCGTATCCGACCGCGCCGCATTTCCAGTCCGGTTTCGGCCCGGCGCAGCTGTTCGCGGCGGTGCAGGCCAGCGATCCGGCACGGCCGCTGTCGCTGTATGTGCACGTGCCGTTCTGCCGCAGCCCGTGTTTCTACTGCGGCTGCAACCGGGTAATCACCCGCGATGTCGGCAAGGGCCGCGGCTACGTGCAGCGCGTGCTGCGCGAGGCGGCGATGATGGCCGCCTGCCTGGAGACCGAGCGCGAGGTGGTGCAGTTGCACCTGGGCGGCGGCACGCCGAATTTCCTGGCGCCGGAATTGCTCGGCGAACTGCTGCAGGGCCTGCGCGGGCTGTTCCGCTTCAGCGAGGCGCCGGATCGCGATATTTCCATCGAACTGGACCCGCGCACGGTGACCGCGCAGGACATCGCCGCGCTGGCCGCGCTGGGCTTCAACCGCGCCAGTCTGGGCATCCAGGATTTCGACCCGCTGGTGCAGCAGGCGATCAATCGCCGCCAGGGCGTGGCCGAGACGCTGGACATCCTGCGCGCCTGCCGCGTGCACGGCATGCGCTCGGTCAACGTGGACCTGATCTACGGCCTGCCGCAGCAGACCCTGGCCGGCTTCGCGCACACCCTGGAGACGGTGATCGCGGCGCGCCCGGACCGCCTGGCGGTCTACGGCTATGCGCATATGCCGCAGCTGTTCAAGGCGCAGCGGCGCATCGCCGAGGCGCAGCTGCCCGATGCCGAGCACAAGCTCGCGCTGCTCGGATTGGCGGTGCGCAAGCTGTCGGCGGCCGGCTATCAGTACATCGGCATGGACCATTTCGCGCTGCCGCACGAAGACCTGGCGCGCGCGCAGCGCCAGGGCGGGCTGCAGCGCAATTTCATGGGTTACACCACCCACGCCGACACCGACCTGCTCGGCCTGGGCGTCAGCGCGATCAGCCGCATCGGCGACAGCTACAGCCAGAACCAGCGCGAGTTGCCGGCCTGGGAGGCGGCGGTGGACGCCGGCGACAGCCCGGTGCTGCGCGGCCTGCAGCTCAGCGCCGACGACGCGCTGCGCGCGGAGCTGATCCAGCAGCTGATGTGCCAGGGCCGCGCCGACGTGGCGGCCCTGGCGCAACGCCACGGCATCGACTTCGCCCGCTATTTCCACGAGGAGTTGCAGGCGCTGGCGCCGCTGTGCGCCGACGGCCTGGCCGACTACCGCGATGGCGCTATCCAGGCCACCGCGCGCGGGCGCCCGCTGCTGCGTCTGATCGCAATGTGCTTCGACCGCTACCTGCGCCAGCCGGCGCAGCCTGCGCGCTATTCGCGGGCGATCTGAGCGCCGCCCGCGGATAGCTGCACCGTTTGCCGATGGCATCCCCGGTCCCGTCATGGCGGCGGTACCGGGGCCTTTGTCTTGAGCCTGTGGCACCGCGACGGCCTGCATGGCCGTCGACTGCTGCAGCGTGCGCGTTGCGCAGGCCTGCATCTGCGGTTGCACACGCCGAAACGCGATGGTGCCCGGAGCCGGAATCGAACCGGCATGGGGTCGCCCCCGGCGGATTTTAAGTCCGATGCGTCTACCAGTTTCGCCATCCGGGCCTGGTGCCGCTAGCGTGCCTGATTGTGTCCGAATTGGGAACCGCGCGTGCCGCCGGCGCGGCACCTGCTTGAGATCTGCCCGAAAGGAGCACGAAAGACAGCCGGCCTAGGCTCTGCCCGAATTAGCCGGAGAGCCGCCTTGCGCGTCCAGTGGAAAATTCTTTGCGATTTCGACGGTACCGTGTCGCTGCAGGACGTGACCGATACCTTGCTTGAGCGCCTCGGCCAGCCGGGCTGGCGCGCGCTGGAAGAGGATTGGGTGGCCGGGCGCATCGGTGCGCGCGAGTGCATGAGCGGCCAGGTGGCGCTGCTCGACGGCGACGTGGACGCGCTGCACCGGGTGCTCGACGAAGTCCGTATCGACCCGGCGTTCGTCCGCTTCGTCGATCTGGCGCGCGACCTGGGCATGCCGCTGAGCATCGTTAGCGACGGTCTGGACTACCCGATCGCACGGATCCTGGCGCAGCACGGCCTGCATCAGCTGCCGATCATCGCCAACCGCCTGTTGCGCACCGACGCCGGTCAATGGCGCATGGCCTCGCCGCACGCACAGCCGGACTGCGCCAGCGGCACCTGCAAGTGCGCGGTCATGGCGCAGCAGGAGCCGGCGCGCTCGACCCTGCTGATCGGCGACGGCCGTTCCGATTTCTGCGTGGCCGGCAAGGCCGATCTGGTCTTCGCCAAGGACGGGCTTTTGCGCCATTGCCGCGCGATCGGCATCAACCACCGCGCGATCGGCGGGTTCGACGACGCCATCGCGCTGCTGCACGAACTCGCCGCGCCGGTCACCGCCAGCGCGCGCCTCCCACTCCCCGTTCCCCAACGAGCCTGATCCCCATGAATCGGAATGTTCCGCTCCCCACCGCGCTTGCGTCGCTCCACGGCGATCTCGACACGCTCGACGCCGCGCCCGATCCGGACGCGCTGCTGCGCACCGGCTCCGCCTACCACGCCGCGCTCGGCGATGCGCAGATGCTGGCCGACGAGGCCGAATACTGCTCGTTCGGCGACACCGTGCACTACAGCGAACCGCTGCGGATCTTCGCGCACTGCGACGGCAGCTATCTGTACGACACCGAGGACGTGCCGTATCTGGACCTGCAGATGTGGTATTCGGCGGTCAACTTCGGCTACGCCAATCCGCGCCTGAACGGCGCGCTGAAGCGGCAGATCGACAGCCTGCCGCAGGTCGCCAGCCAGTACCTGCACCCGACCAAGATCGAACTGGCCAAGACCATCGCCCAGGACGCCGAACGCAAGTGGGGCCGCAAGGGCCGCGTGCACTTCAACGTCGGCGGCGCGCAGTCGGTGGAGGATTCGCTGAAGCTGGTGCGCAACGCCACGGGCGGCAAGAGCCTGATGTTCGCCTTCGAGGGCGGCTACCACGGCCGTACCCTGGGCGCCTCGGCGATCACTTCCTCGTACCGCTACCGGCGCCGCTTCGGCCATTTCGACCGCGCCCAGTTCATCGAATTCCCGTACCACTTCCGCGGCCCCAAGGGCATTTCCAAGGAAGAGTACGGCGAGCAGTGCGTGGCCAAGTTCGAGCGCCTGTTCGAGACCGAGTACAACGGCGTGTGGGATCCCAAGGCCGGGCAGTGCGAGTACGCCGCGTTCTACGTCGAGCCGATCCAGGGCACCGGCGGCTACGTGATCCCGCCGCCGAACTTCTTCACCGGCCTGAAGCGGGTGCTGGACAAGTACGGCATCCTGCTGGTGGTGGACGAGATCCAGATGGGCTTCTTCCGTACCGGCAAGCTGTGGGCGATCGAGCATTTCGGGGTGACCCCGGACGTGCTGGTGTTCGGCAAGGCGCTGACCAACGGCCTCAACCCGCTGGCCGGCGTCTGGGCGCGCGAGGAATTGATCAACCCGACCGTGTTCCCGCCGGGTTCGACCCATTCCACCTTCGCCTCCAATCCGCTCGGCACCGCGGTGGGCCTGGAGACCATGCGCATGCTGGCCGAGACCGACTACGAGACGATGGTGATGGAAAAGGGTGCGCACTTCCTCGACGGCCTGCGCGACCTGCAGAAGCGCCATCCGGAAATCGGCGACGTCGATGGCCTGGGCCTGGCGCTGCGCGCGGAGATCTGCCAGGCGGACGGCTTCACCCCGAACCGCAAGCTGCTCGACACGATGGTGGACATGGGCCTGGAAGGCGAGCTGCGCCACAACGGCAAGCGCATCGGCCTGGTGCTGGACGTGGGCGGCTACTACAAGAACGTGATCACCCTGGCGCCGTCGCTGCACATCAGCCACGACGAGATCGATCTGGGCTTGTCGCTGCTGGACCAGTTGCTGACCCGCGCCAAGCGGGTGGCGTGAAATGGCGGGAGACAGCGCGTTGGCGCCGCGTTGCCTCCCGTCCGCCGCCGCGGCTTGCGCCTCAGCGCGCCTCGCGCAAGGCGAGTACCGCGTTGAGGCCGCCGAAGGCGAAGGAATTGCTGAGCACCGCGCGCACCGGTTGCGCGCGGGCCTGATTGGGCACGTAGTCCAGGTCGCAGTCCGGATCCGGATCGAGGAAGTTGGCGGTCGGCGGCACCCGCTGCTCGCGCAGCGCGCCGATCGCCGCGACCAGCTCCAGTGCACCGGCGGCGCCCAGCGCATGTCCATGCACCGCCTTGGTCGAACTCACCGCCAGCGCATCGGCGTGGGGGCCGAACACCTGGCGGATCGCCTGCGTCTCGCCGCGGTCGTTGGCCAGGGTGCCGGTGCCGTGGGCGTTGATGTAGTCGATCTGCTGCGGCTCCAGGCCGGCGTCCTGCAGGGCCAGGCGCATCGCCGCGGCGGCGCCGTCGGCGCTGGGCGCGACGATGTCGTGCGCATCGGCGCCCAGGCCGAAGCCTGCCAGTTCCGCCAGCGGCACTGCGCCGCGCGCGGTGGCGTGCGCGGCGCTTTCCAGTACGAAGATGCCGGCGCCTTCGCCCAGCACCAGGCCGCTGCGTTGCGCGCAGAACGGCCGGCAGGTGTCGTTGCTGACCACCCGCATCGCTTCCCAGGCGCGGATCAGCGGCAGGCTCAGGCAGGCTTCGCTGCCGCCGGCGATGGCCACGTCGGCCAGGCCGTGGCGGATCAGCAACGCCGCCTGTGCCAGCGCGTGGTTGGCCGAGGCGCAGGCGCTGGACACGGCGAAGGCCGGGCCGCGCAGGCCGAAGGCGATGCTGATCTGGCTGACCGGGGCGTTGTTCATGCTGCGCACGATGGTCAGCGGATGCAGGCGCTCGGCCTGCTCGCGGTACAGCCGCCGCGATTGTTCGTCGCGGCTGAGTTCGGCGCCGACGCCGGTACCGATCACCACCGCCGCGCGTGCGGCGGCTGCGCCATCGAGCGCCAGCCCGGACTGGGCCACGGCCTCGCAGGCCGCGACCAGCGCCATCTGCGTCATGCGATCCAGCTGGCCCGGCGCGATGCCGCGCAACTGCGCCGCCTGCGGCGCGAAATCGCGCACGCTGGCGGCCAGACGCATCTTCAGCGTGGCCTGCGGATCGGGCGTGGCCAGCGCGGCGATGCCGCTACGGCCCTCGCACATGCCGCGCCACAGGGCATCGGCACCCAGGCCGAGCGCGCTGACCGCGCCCATCCCGGTGACGACGACGCGGTGTCCCTGCGCCGAGCGGTCCATGCCGGCTCAGTGCGCCGGTGCCGGCGCGGCGGCGGCGGCCTTGGCGTCCAGCGCTTGCTGCACCGCCTCGGCCAGCTTGCCCAGCGAACCGTCGTCCAGGTTCGGATCGCGCTGCGGGAAGGTGATGTCGAAGTGCTCCTCGATGTCGAACAGGATTTCGATCGCCTCGAGCGAATCCACGCCCAGGTCCTGCAGTTTGGTGTCCGCGCTCAGGCCGGCGGGGTCGATCTCGCCATGCTTGGCGACGATGCTGTGGATCTGTGTCTCGATAGACGGGGTCATGGCAGTCCTCCGCGAAATGAAAGGCCACCGCGCGGCGCGTGCCGCCGGTGGAAGGCAGGCCGCGGCCCACGGCTGCGGCGTCCATCCTCCACGCTAGCCGGTCAATCTTGCAGATGCCTTTCGTAAGCCAACTCGAACCGCGGGCGCTGCAGCAACAGTTCCTCGCGCATCCCCCGCAGGATTTCCAGGCGCGGACCCTGGAGCATGGCGTGCCTGCGTTCGACGCCGTGTTCGACCTGCTCACCACCGCCGACCCGGCACTGCGCGCGCGCGTGGCCGGCTGGCCGCTGCAGCGGCTGTGGCGGCGCTGGCTGCGGCCGCGCACCAGCTTCGTCGGCAGCACCGTCAGCGAATACGCCTGGCTGCCGCGCGCGGCCGACCCGGCGCAGCTGCCCGGCCAGTGGCGGGCGCAGCTGGGGCGCAAGCGCCCGCTGCTGATCGTCAAGGACATCCCGCAGCATTCGCCGCTGCTCGATGCCACCGACAACGCCTGGGCGCACGTGTTCCTGGAAGCGTGCGAGCGCAGCGGCTACGTGCTGCTGCGCGGGCAGGCGCTGGCCTGGGTGCCGATCGATTTCGCCTCCACCGACGACTACCTGGCGCGCCTGTCGCGTGGCCGCCGCCGCAACATCCGCCGCAAGCTGCGCTCGCGCGCCGATCTGCAGATCGAGGCGCTGCCGACCGGCGCCGCCTTCGCCGACCCGGCGCTGCGCGCGCACTGCTATGCGCTGTACCTGCAGGTCTACGCGCAGAGCGAGGTGCATTTCGATCTGCTGACCGCAGCGTTCTTCGACGCGCTGCTGACCGATGCGGACGCCGGGGGGCTGGTGTTCACCTATCGCCACCAGGGCCGGCTGATCGGCTGGAACCTGTGCTACGTGCACGACGGGCGGCTGCTGGACAAGTACATCGGCCTGCACTACCCGGAGGCGCGCGAGCACAACCTGTACGCGCTGAGCTGGATGCACAACCTGGACTACGCCTGCCGCCATGGCCTGCGCGCCTACGTCGCCGGCTGGACCGATCCGGAAGTGAAGGCGCAACTCGGCGCCAGCTTCACCTACACCTGGCATGCGGTGTACCTGCGCAACCCGCTGCTGCGCATCGCGCTGCGGCGGCTGCGGCCGCTGTTCGAGGCCGACGACGTCGGCCTGGCCGACACCGATGCCGAGCTGGCGCTATGAGATGAGCGCACCGGTACTGCTGGACCTGGATGACTCGCTCGGCGCAGTGCCGGGCGCGTTGCGCCTGCCGCTGCAGGAATGGTGCGACGGGCTGCGCTTCGCCTGTTCGCTGCGCCGGCTACGGCGTTTCGGCACTGCCCTCGACGGCGTGCTGCCGGCCCGGCACGGCACCGTGCTGCTGGGCAGCGGCGATTTCCATCACCTGAGCCTGCCGCTGATCGTGCGGCAGGCGCAGCGCGCGCAGGCGCCGCTGCGGGTAGTGGTGTTCGACAACCACCCGGACAACATGCGTTTTCCGTTCGCCGTGCATTGCGGTTCGTGGGTATGGCGGGTGGCGGCGTTGCCGCAGGTGGCGCGGGTGGAGGTGGTCGGCATCACCTCGGGCGATGTCGGCGTGGCGCATGCCTGGGAAAACCATCTGCGGCCGCTGTACCGCGGCAAGCTGCGCTACTGGTGCAGCGGCGTGGACGTGGGCTGGGCGCGACGCCTGGGCCTGGGCCGCGCGGTACGCGGCTTCGGCTCGAGCATGGAGATGATCGACGCCTTCCTGCAGTATCTGCGCAGCACGCCGATGCCGACCTACCTGTCGCTGGACAAGGACGTGCTGGATCCGCAGGACGTGCGTACCAATTGGGATCAGGGTGAACTGCGGGTGCCGCACTTGCTCACCGCCATCGCCTACCTGCACGGGCAACTGCTCGGCAGCGACATCACCGGCGAGGTGTCGCAAGCGCGGTATCCGCAATGGTGGAAGCGGCGCCTGGCGGCGCTGGATGCGCAGCCGCCGCCGTCGCCGCACTCGCTGGCCGCATGGCAGGCGCAGCAGCACGATTTGAACTTGCGGCTGCTGGAAGCGCTGGCCGAGGCTGGGCTGCGGCGGTAGCGCATGCCCGTGTAGGAGCGGCTTCAGCCGCGACCCGCGTTACCGATAGATCTTGTCGCGGCTGAAGCCGCTTGTGTCTGGAGATTGCTCTACAGTTTGAGTGGAGAGCGATGTGCGGCACGCCGACAGGCCGTAGTGTTCAAGCACGTGTAGGAGCCAGGGCGGCCGCACATCGACCTCGTTGCCTAGCCCGAACAGTTGAACGAGCGTTCGCTCGAACTTCACAAGCGTGGGCAGCGACGAGGTGGCTCTCTCCTGTCCCCCAGTCTACCTAACGCTTATGCCTCTTTGGATCGGTATCGATGTGGCCAAGGACACCTTGGCCGTCCACGTGCTTCCCCTGGACCAGTTGCTGTCCTTTCCCAATACCGCCCAGGGCCACCAGCGCCTGTGCGACCACCTTGCCGGGCACTGCGTCGGCAACGCGCTGCTGGAGGCCACCGGCGGCTACGAACGGGCGGTGATGACGGCACTGGCCACGGCAGGGATCCCGGTGACCCGGATCAATCCGCGCCGGGCACGCGCTTTCGCCACGGCCTTGGGCACAACCGCCAAGACCGATCCGCTGGATGCGGCCTTGCTGGCGCGCATGGCTCACCTGGTGCAAGCGCCCGCGCCGGCTCCCGATCCCTTGCGTGAGCAACTGCGCATGCTGGTCCAGCGCCGCGAGCAACTGGTCCAGCAACGTGACGACGAGCGCCGTCGCTTGCATCAGGCGACCCTGGCCATGGTGCGCGCGTGCCTGATCGAGCAGATCGGCGACGTGCGCCGCCGTATCCAGCGGATGAACCAGGCGATCAAGCAGGTGCGGTGCCAGCTCGACGATGCGCTGGCGCACGCCCTGGGCACGGTCCCGGGCATCGGCGAGGTCACCACCGCCAGCCTGATGGCCTATCTGCCCGAACTGGGGACGCTGGATCGTCGCCAGATCGCGGCCCTGGTCGGCCTGGCTCCCTACAACGTGGACAGCGGGCAGCACTGCGGCAAACGCCGCATCCGCGGCGGGCGTGCCACGATCCGACGAGTGCTGTACATGGCCTGTTGGAGCGTTGTGCGCACTCAAGCCTCCTTCAAGGAGCGTTATCAACAGTTACGGGCACGCGGCAAGCCCGCCAAGGTCGCCATCACCGCATGCATGCGCGTGCTGCTTATCCGACTCAACGCCATGGCACGAGATCGCACACCATGGCGTGAGGTTATCGGATGAGAAGACAGTTGCTCCTACAGGATTGTGTGGGGTGCGACATTGAATGTGTGTACGGCAGTTGCTGGATCAGCCCATCCGCTCGGCACACACCTTCCCCAATACCGCGACGATCGCGTCGAACCCGTCCTCATCCAACCATGGGCTGTTGCTGATGCTTAGACAGCGCGCAGCGAAGTCGCGTGCGTGGGGCATCGAGGTGGCATCGACGATGCCGTGCAAGTAGGCGTAGTCGGGCAGGGCGTGCACGAACAGCAGGCCGACGCCGAGGCCGCGCGGCCATAGCTGCGCCAGGGCGCGTTCGCGCGCGGCCGCGTCCGGCAGCAGCACCAGTAGTGCCGGCCAGCTGCCTTGCGCGCCGGCGCTGTCGGCGATGACCTTCAGTCCGGCGACCGCGGCCAGGCGTGCGCTGCGGCGCCGGCCCTGTTCGCGCGCCTGCGCCAGGAATGTCGGCCAGCGTGCGCTGGCGCGCACGCCGACGGCTTCGCGCCAGGCGCCGACCGCGTGTTGCGGGATCGCGGCATCGAAATGGTCGCCGGCCGCGGCGACGCGGTCGCCGCGGCGCAAGGCGCGGCGCAGCGGCGCGCCGTAGGCCCAGCGCAAGAGGTGCGGCCGGTACAGCGCGGCGTAGCCGAGCAACTGCAGGCTGCGCTGCAGTTCCCGGCGCCAGTCGGGCTGGGCCAGGCGCGCGGCCATCGCGGCCAGGCTGCGTTGCAACGGTGCGTGCGGCGACATCAGCAGGCCGCCTTCGTACAGGGTCGGGCCTTTGCCCACCGCCAGGCTGCAGACGCCGATGTCGCCGCCCAGGCCGGCCGGGCGGCCGTCGGCGTGCACGCCGCCCAGCGCCTGCGCGGCGTCTTCGATCAGCACCGCGCCGCAGGCCGCGGCGGCATGGCGCAACGGGGCCAGGTCGGTCAGGCGTCCGCCCAGATGGGTGGCGACGATCGCCAGGGTGTCGTTGCCGCAACGCTGTACCAGCTGCGCGGGGTCGGGTTCGATCGCATCCGGCAGCAGATCGCATAGCACCAGTTGCAGGTCGCAATGGGCCACCGCCAGCGCCACCAGCGGGCAGGTGTAGGCGGCCACCAGCACCTGCCGGCGGCGGCTGCCGGCGGCCAGGGTGCGCAGCGCGATGACCAGGGCAGCGGTGCCGGAGCAGGTCAGCAGCGCGTCGGGCAAGCCGAGCTGCGCGGCCAGCCGCTGCGGCGTGCGCGCCGGCCACAGATCGCGCCAGTGCAGCGGCAGGCCGGCGGTGGGCGGAACCTCAGTGCGCATCGGCCGGCGCGGCGCGCTCGCCGAGCGCGAGGCAGACGATGCCGGCCACGATCAGTGCCGCGCCGATCGCCTGCAGCACGCCGATCGGTTCGCCGAACCACCACGCCGACAGCAGCAGTACGCTGACGATCTCCAGATGCGAGGCGGCGAAGGCCGGCCCGATCGGCGCGTGTTCGAGCAGTTTCATCCAGGTGAAGAAGGCGCCGACATAGCCCAGCAGCGCGGCGTACAGCCAGGGGCTGGCGAGCAGGCGCAGCACCCAGGCCCAGTCGGCCTGCGGCGGGAAGGCGTGCGCGCCGCCGAGCTTGAAGCCGAACTGGGCCAGGGTGTCGAAGCCCAGCAGCAGGGCGAAGCCGACCGCGTAGCGTTGCAGCGATGGGCGGGTCATGTGCCGAGCCCGACCACGGCCACGCCGGCGCTGACCAGGCAGATTCCGGCCACCTGCATGCGTCCCAGCCGCTCGCCGAACAGCCAGCGCCCGGCGAGCATGATCGCCACGATGTTGATCGAGCCGAGCAGCACGCCGCGGCCCAGTGGCACCAGCGACAGGAACGCGGTCCAGGCCAGGAATTCGAACGCGTAGCAGGCCATGCCCAGCCACAGCCACGGTTGCCGCGCCATGCGCCGCCAACGCGCCGCGCCGCTCGCCAGCGGGTCGCTGGCCACGTGCTTGAAGGCCAGCTGGCCGACCGTGTCCAGCGCCACAGTCGCCAGCCACACGCCCACCACGGGTGCCTGCAGCGCCATCAGGCGGCCTGGCGCGGCGCAGCCTGCGCGGCGAAGAACTGCGCCAGGCGCGCGCCGAGCACGCGGCGTTCGCGGTCCAGGGTGATCATGTGGTAGCTGTCGTGCAGCAGCAGCAGTTCCACCGGCCCGGACACGCCGGCCACCACCAGCTGCGCGTTGCGCAGGTGCGCGATGTCGTCCTCGGCCGCATGCGCGACCAGGCACGGCGCGGTCACCTTGGCCAGGTTGCGGCGCACCCGCCGCGACAGCAGGTGCATCTCGGCCAGCGCGTGCCAGGGATTGCCGGGCAGGCCGGCGGCGCTGCTGTCGCCGCCGAGCATCGCGCCGCTGACCTGCGCGCGGATGCGCTCGTCGCGCAGGCCGTACGGCGGTTCTTCCAGGAACATGCGGCGGCGGCCGATGCCCAGGCGCTTGAACCACGGCAGCAGGAACGCCAGCCGCGCGCGGCGCGGGATGTTCCAGCCGTCGTAGCGGAAGGTGGCGCCGAGCACGCCGACGCCATCGACCCACTCCGGCCGCTCCTGGGCCAATTGCAGCGCCAGCAGCGCGCCCATCGACAGCCCGGCCACGAACAGTTTGTCCACCTGCGGGCGCATCTGCGCCGCGGCCTGTTCGACGCTGGCGCTCCAGTCGCGCCAGCCGGTGGCGAGCAGGTCGTCCTCGTTGCCGCAATGCCCGGCCAGCTGCACGCCGTGCACGCTGAAACCCTGGCGATGCAGGCTCTTGCCGAGCAGGCGCATCTCGCTGGGGGTGCCGGTCAGGCCGTGGATCAGCAGCACGCCGTGGCGGCCGCCCTGGAAGTGGAATTCGGCGGATTGGATCATGGCGGCACGGGGTTGGCGGCGAAGGAACGCGCGCAGCGTGGCGGACAGGCGTTTCAGCAGCCTTTCGTCAGTGTTGCGTCGCGGTGGGGTTGCGGAAGCGCACCAGGACGCGCTGGCCCAGGCGCAGCGCCGACGGTTGCCGGAACGCCAGCACGCAGGCCACGCTGCGGTCGTTGCCGGCGCTGGCGCCATCGGCGTCGTCGTGCAGCTGCGCCGGGCCGAACGCCGGCGCCAGCCAGCGCACCACGGCGGCGCCCAACGCGGTCTGGCGGCCGTCGTCGCTGATCACCTCGGCCTGCATGCCCGGGCGCACCGCGGCGGCGTAACTTTCGTTCAATTCGGCGCGGACCAGGCGCGGCGCGTCCGGCAGCAGGGTCAGCAGCGGCGTGGCGCCGCCGTCGCTGCGCGCGCCGACCGCGGCGGCCAGTTGCAGTACACGGCCGTCGGTCGGCGCATACAGGCGGTACTGGTCGCGCTGCAGTTGCGCCTGGTGCACCTGCTCGGTGGCCAGCGCGGCGTCGCTGCGCGCGGCCTGCAGCGCGTCGGCCAGGGTCTGGCTGGCGTCGCCGGCGTCGTCGGCGCTCTGGCCGTCGCCGGCGCCGATCCGCGCCGCTTCGGCCAGCCGCCGTTGGCGCTGCTGCGCATGCGCCAGACGCTGCTGCAGCTGCTGCACGTGCGCGTTTGCGGCCTGTGCACGGGTCTGTGCGATGTCCAGGTCCAGCGCCGCGGCGCGGTCGTCGGCGGCGATCAGCAGCGCGCCGCGGCGCACCGCGTCGCCTTCGTGCACCGCCACCCGCTGCAGCGTCGCGGCCACCGGCAGGCTCAGCCGCAGCAGGCCGCCTTCCACATCGATGCGGCCGCGCGCCACCGCCAGGTAGGCCGGCGCCGCGCTGGTCGCGGGCGCAGCCTGCGGCGGCCGCGCGCAGGCGGCCAGCAGCAGGCCCAGCAGAGGAGCGGCGAGGAACGCTTTCATGGTGCGGACATCCGGGGCGAAGAGGGGGGCGAGGGCGGCGGCGCCAGGCGGCGGTCGTCGAGGATGCGGCCGTCCTCCATCGACAGCACGCGGTCGGCATGGCGGATCAGCCGCGGATCGTGGCTGACGCACAGCACCATGGTGTTGTGGCTGCGGGCGATGCGGTGCAGCAGGTCGATCACGGTCTGGCCGTTGCCGGCATCCAGCGCGCTGGTCGGTTCGTCGGCGAACAGCAGCGCCGGGTGCTTGGCCAGCGCGCGCGCGATCGCCACGCGCTGTTTCTCGCCGCCGGACAGCTCGGCCGGGCGCAGTTGCTGGCGGTGGGCGATGCCGACCTCGGCCAGCGCCGCCTCGGCGCGGGCGCGCACCTCGGCCGCGGCCATGCCCATGTACTGCAGCGGTAGCCGCACCTGGTCCAGCGCGCTCAGCGCCGGGAACAGGTTGAAGCCCTGGAAGATGAAGCCGGTGTGGCGCAGGCGGAAGCGCTCCAGCGCGCTCGCGTCGAGCGCGCCCAGGTCTTGGCCCAAGGCCTGTACGCGGCCGCGGTCGGCGCGCTGCAGGCCGCTGAGGATCGACAGCAGGGTGCTCTTGCCGCAGCCCGAGGGTCCGGAGATCAGGGTCAGTTCGCCGGGCCACACCTGCAGCGTCACCTCGCGCAGTACGTCGGTGCGCAGCTTGCCGGAGACGAAGCTCTTGCACAGGCCGCTGCCATGCACGGTGGCGGCGTCGGGCGACAGCGCGGCGGGGACGGCGGCCCGGTTCATCGCAGCAGCAACGCCGGATCGGCGCGGCGCAAGCCACGCAGCGCGGCCAGCGCCGACAGCAGGGTCAGCAGCATCACCGCGACCACGCATGCGGCCCAGCCGTTGCCGTCGAAGGCCACCGGCACGTCGTGCGCGCGCGCCAGCGCCACCAGCGCGGCGCCGAGCGCGCTGGCACCGAGCAGGCCGAGCGCGCCGACCCAGGCCGCCTGTTCCAGCACCACCCAGCGCAGCGCGCGCATGCTCACGCCCAGGGCGTTGAGCGTGGCGTACTCGCGTGCGGCGCCGAGCACCGTGGCCAGCAGGGTCTGGCTGGTGATCGCCACGCCGACCAGCAGCACGATGCCGCCGAGGAACAGCACGCCGGAGCCGGCGCCGGTGTCGAACATCCAGAACAGGATGCTGCGGCGGGCGAACTCCTGCGCGCTCCAGGCCTCGATGCGCGCCGGCGCGGCGCTGCCGGCGAGGCCGTGCGCCACCGCCGCGGCGTCGCTGCCGGGCCGCAGCCGCGCGACCATGTAGGTCGGCCAGTCCGGATGCACGGCATCGGTGTTCAAGGCGCGCGCGGTTTCCAGCGAGGCCAGCACGTTGACCCCGCCCAGCGCGCGCAGGCCGCGGCCGACCCCGATCACCCGCACCCGGTGGCCGTTGATGCGCGCGCTGCGGCCGATGCCGACGCCGAGCTTGTCCAGTTCGGCACGGTCCACCACCACCGTGTCCGGTTCGCGCAGCGCCGCGCGCAGGGCGGGGCTCAGCAGCCGCGCGAACATCAGCCCGTCGCTGCGGGTGTCGATGCCTGAAATGTAGATCGACACCGCGCCGGTGTCGTCGGGGCCGCGCCAGTCGCCGTCGAACCACAGGAACGGTTCGACCTGCAGCACCCGCGGATCCAGGTACAGCGCGGTGGCGGCATCCGGATCGATCGGGCGCCCCTGGTCCACGCTTTGCGTCCCCGGATAGCCCAGCCACAGGTCGGCGGTGGAGCCGGACACGTAGACGCTGGCGCTGCCGAAGATGCCCAGCACCAGCGCGGTCTGCAGCAGCAGCAACAGGCTGGCGAAGCCGACCGAGACCACCACCGGCAGGAAGCGGCGCCATTCGTGGCGCAGGGTCTGGCGGGCCAGCGCGACCATCAGGGCGCCGCGCCTGCCGCGCCGGTCCCGGTGCCGGCGGTCTGCGTGTCCGCGCTGCCCAGCGCGGTCTGCAGCGCGATGTAGTCGAGGTCGCGCTGGCGCTGCGTCTCCAGCAGTTCCAGCGCGGCCTGGTCGCGTGCGGCCTGTTGCGTGGCGACGTCCAGGTCGCTGCCCAGGCCCAGCTTGCGTCGCGCCTGCGCCGCGTCGGCGGCCTGCTGTAGTGCCTGCAGTGCCTGCTGCTGCGCCAGTGCGCGTTGGCGTTGCTGTTCCAGCGCGGTCAGCGCGTTCTGCACTTCGGCCACCGCCTCCAGCACGCATTGGCGGTAGGCCAGCGCCGCCGCCTGCAGCAGGTCGCCGCGCGCCTGCGCCTGGGCCTGGCGCAGGCCCCAGTCGAACAGCGGGATATCGATCAGCGGCCCCAGCGAGGCGATTTCGTGCGGGGTGGCGGTGCGGCGATGCGAGAGCAGGTTGGTGGACCAGTGGATGGCGCCGCCCAGGCCGATGCTGGGGTAGCGGTCGGCGCGGGCGATGCCCAGTTCGCCGGCTGCGCGCAGCACCTCGGCCTCGCGCGCGGCGATGTCCGGGCGGCGCCGCAGCAGGTCGGCGGGTACCGCGTCGAGTGCGCCGATCTGCAGGCCCGGTGGCGCCGCGTCCGGAGCAGCGGCGGCTGCAACGGTGGCGCTCCACGCCGGGTCCGGCGCGCTGCGCGCCAGCAGCACCGCCAGCCGTTGCGCGGCGGCGGCGCTGGCGGCGCGCGGTTCGCCCAGCGCGGCTTGCGCCTGCAATTGCGCGGCCTGCGCCTGGGCGGCGGCGGCCGGCGGCGCCAGGCGCAGAGCGACCAGCGCCGCGCTCAACGTCGCCTGCCGTTGGCGCGCGTCGGCGATGCGTTGCAGCAGCTGTTCGGCCTGTTGCGCATGGCGCAGTTCGATCCAGTTGCGCGCCACGTCGGCAACGGTGGCGGTGCGGACCTGCTCCAGGCTGGCCTGCGCGGCCTGCAGGTCGCCGCGGCCCAGGCGGCGCGCAGCTTCGCCGCGCCCGAACAGCGGCAGTTCCCATTCCGCGTCGAAGCCGGCGACCAGGAACGAGGCGCTGGCGTCGGGATCGATCGGTTCTTCGGTGCGCGCATGCAGCTGCGGCTTCAGCTTGGCGGTGGCGACGCGGTCCATGCGCCGCGCGGCGCGCAGCCTGGCCAGCGCCTGGGCCACGTCGAGGTCGTCGCGCAGTGCCTGCGCGACCAGGGCGTCGAGTTGCGGATCATGGAGGTCCTGCCACCAGGCGCTGCCGGCCGGCCGCGGGGCGGCCGCGGCTGGCAGCGCGGTCCATTGCGGTGGCAGCGGTTGCGTCAGGTCGGGTAGCGGGGTGCTGACGCAGCCGGCCAGCGCCGCGGCGCTCAGCACGGCAAGGCCGGCCAGCCGGGATGCGCGGCGCCGGCTCATGCGGGCGGTGCCGCGCTGGCCGGCAGCTCCAGCTCCACGCGCAGGCCGCCCAGCGCCGAGCGCCGATAGCGCAGCGGCGCGTGGTGGCGCGCGGCGATGCTGGCGACGATGGCCAGGCCCAGGCCGGTGCCGCCTTCGGGCGCATCCGGGGCGCGGAAGAAGCGTTCGCCCAGGCGTGGCAACAAGGCCTCGTCCACGCCCGCGCCGGCATCGTCGAGCGCCAGTTGCAGGTGCTGCGGCTGCCGCCGCAGGCTGACCGTGACCATGCTGCCGGCGGCGTGCTTGAAGGCGTTGTCGAGCAGGTTGTCGAGCAGCTCGCGCAGCGACCAGGCGTCGGCGGCGACCCAGGCCGGCCCGCCGTCGGCGCTGTCGTCGTCGTAGCCCAGATCGACCCCGGCCTGCAGCGCGTCGGGAATGCGCTCGGCCAGTGCCTGCGGCAGCCACACGGCCAGGTCCAGCGGCAGCAGCGGGCGGATGTTCTCGCGCGGCGCCTGCGCGCGGGTCAGCGCCAGCAATTGGGTGGAGCTGCGGATCGCGCGGTCGGTCAGCTGGCGGATGTGCTGCAGCGCCTGCGCGGTGTCCTGCGGGCGGGTGCTGGCCTGGGCGCGCTGCACGTGCATGCTCAGCCCGGCCAGCGGCGTGCGCAGCTGGTGCGCGGCGTCGGCGACGAAGCGCTCCTGCAGCGCCATCAGCTGCTTGAGGCGGCCGAGCAGGCCGTCGATGGCCTGGGTCAGCGGCAGCACTTCGATCGGGATGTCGGGGCCGGACACCGGGCTGAGGTCGCGCTGGCTGTCGTCGAGCCGGCGCACCGCCGGTTGCAGCAGGCGCAGGCCCACGCGCACGCCATGCCAGACCAGCGCCAGCAGTGAGCAGGTCAGCAGCAGTTCGGTCGGCAACATCAGCATCAGGATCTCGCGCGCCCGCCGGTGGCGATCGTTCAGGGTCTCGGCCACCGAGATCGTCAGGCGGTCGTTGGCCTCCCACGCCGAGGGCACGATCAGGCTGGCCACGCGCACCGGGGTGCCGTCGGCCATGCGTTCGTCGCGCAGCGCCACCCGGCCGAGTGCGGCGGGCGCGTCGTGCGCCGGGATCGGCTGCGCGCTGTTGCTGATCACGCCGTGGTCGCGGCTGCGCACCTCGAAGAACACCCGGCCGTCGCTGCTGTATTCGAGCAGGCGCCGTGCCTGCAGCGGCAGCGGCAGGCTGGCGCCGGCGTCGTTGACCGCCTTGGCCAGGCCCAGCGTGTCCTCCTTCAGGTCCATGTCGTGGACATGGTTGGAGTACTTGAGCATCAGCAGGTAGAACAGCGCCGAGACCACCAGCATCAGCAGCAGGGTCGGGATCAGCAGGAAGGCCAGCAGGCGCCGGCGCAGGCTGGGATGGGCGGGGGCTGCGCCCGCCGCCTCGGCTGCCATGGCCGCGCTCACGACGCCTGCGGGTCGTGGGCGGCGTCGGCGTCCGCGCTGCGGGATTCTTCCAGCAGGTAGCCCAGGCCGCGGATGGTGCGGATGCCGACCCCGGAGCCGTGCAGCTTGCGGCGCAGGCGGTGCATGGAGATGTCCAGGCCGTTGTCGGTGATCTCGTGCTGCCAGTCGCACAGCGCGTCGGTGAGCTGGCCGCGGCTGACCACGCGCCCGCTGCGCATCAGCAGCGTTTCCAGCAGCGCGAACTCGCGCGCGGTCAGTTCCAGCGGTTCGTCCTGCAGCCACACCCGGCGCCCGGCCAGGTTGATCCGCAACTGGCCCAGGGCCAGTTCGGGAATGCCGCCGCTGCTGCGCCGGCGCAGCAGGGCGCGGGTGCGGGCCAGGAACTCGGACAGTTCGAACGGCTTGATCAGGTAGTCGTCGGCGCCCTGGTCGAGGGCGCGGATGCGGTCTTCCACGCCGTCGCGCGCGGTCACCACCAGCACCGCGACCTCGTCGCGGCGTTCGCGCACGCGCTGCAGCACCTGCAAGCCGTCGCGCCGCGGCAGGCCCAGGTCCAGCACCAGCAGGTGGTAGGACTCGGTGCTGAGCGCGCGCTCGGCGGCGGCGCCGTCGTTGACGTGGTCCACCACGTGCCCGCACTCGGCCAGCGAGTCGCGCAACGCAACGGCAATGGACGTATCGTCTTCGGCAACCAGGATGCGCATGGCGCGAGATGCTTGCAACGTGGATGTTGGAAAACCGTCGTAATCGGCGGTGGCGAGGCCGCTACGATGGGATCCGTTTATGTAGCGGCGGTGACCGTTGCGCGGCAAGCGTGCCGCGGACGCGCCGGAGAGGGGAGGGGGGGCACGCCGGGCCGCCGCGAGCCGTGTCGGAAAAGTCCTACAGCCGGGCGCGGGGTCGGCCGATCGCCAGCGCCCGCGTCGGCGCGCATCATCTCCCCGTCGGCAACGTCATCGCTCCCGCACCAGGGATGCGCGCTTGCACGGAATCGAACGGATCTCGATTCGCCGGCCACCTGTTTCGTTCCCGCATGCGCCGATGGACTGGCGCAGTTGCATGCGAACGGAGTGACACGGACCGAACGCACGACGCCCCGGCATGCCGGGGCGTCGTGCGTTCGGGTACAGGTTGTTTTGCCGCGCCTGCGCAGAACACGGGTCTGCGCAGGCTGGCGTCGGCGTCAGCCGGGTCCGGCCAATCCCCAATCCCGGCCCTACAACGCCCAATCCACGCGCACGCCGGCGACCAACGCATTCGGCAGATCGCGGGTCCGCGAGGGCTCGTTGAACTGGTCCGGGTGCACGATGTAGTGCAGGTTCGGCGCGATGCGCAGCTGCGGTGTGACCTGGATGCCGTAGCTCAGTTCCATCATGTATTGCGAACTGCGCGGGGTGCCGCTGCCGCCGGCCGCGGCGCGCGCCAGGCGCAGGTCTTCCAGCGCCTTGTCGCTGTAGCGCTGCTGGGTGACGACGAAGGCGATGTTGTCCTGCTCGCGGCTGGCGAAGGTGCCACGCTGGACCAGGCCCAGCTCCAGGAAATGGTCCTCGATCAGCTGCCCGGAGGTGCCCTTGAGCACCGAGCCGAACAGCACCAGCCCGCGCGCGCTGTCGGCGTTGGGGCGGGTGACCTGCTGCTCGAAGCGGATGAACGCGCCGGAGCGGCCGTTGCGCGGGGCGTAGTCCAGGCCGCTGAGTCGCGCCGGGGTGCCGTTGCGGTCGGTCAGCGGGTCCTTGTAGTCGGAGTTGTCCTGCCAGCCGCCCAGTTCGTACATGGCCGGGAAGCGCACGCTGGCCGCGTCGGTCTTGTAGCCGACCGCGTACGGCACGATCACCCCGGTGCTGTCGCGGGTGCTCCAGTTCAGGCCGTGCTGGCCGTCTTCGGCCTGGGTCGGGTTGACCTCGTAGGCGCCGACGTGCACGTACACGGTCGGGGTCAGCCAGGCCTTGGCGTGCGCGGCCCAGCTGGACACCGGCCAGTAGGTGAAGTTGCTGGTGCGGAACACGAAGGTCGGGTTGCCGCAGGACGAGTTGCCCTGGAAGTAGCCGCACAGGGCCGAACCGAGGAAATCGACGTTGGCCTCGCTGCGTCCGGCCTCCAGTTCCAGGCGGTCGTCGAACAGCTTCTGCTGCAGGGTGAAGGTGGTCAGGCGCGTGCCCTGGCCGCCATAGATTTCCTGCACCGAGGTGCTGTTGCCGATGTCGCTGTTGGCCAGGTTGGTGCCGTGGCGATTGATCGCGTAGACCTTCAGCGTGGCGCCGTTCCAGCCCATCAGCCGCTGCAGGTCGACGTCGGTGCCGAGCATCAGCTGGCCGGCGTAGGCGCTGCCCTGTTCCTTGCCGCCGTCCAGCGAGACCGCGGCTTCGCCGGTGTAGGCGAGCTTGAGCTTGAACGCGTCGCTGGCGTCCTGGGCATGGGCCAGCGGGGCGAGGGCGAGGGCCAGGGCGGTGAGCGACAGGCGCCGGGTGAGGGGCAGGGGGAGGGGCATGGCAGAGACTCCTGGGGTGGGATGGAGGCCGGCGCGCCGCCGTGGGCGACGGGAGAGGGGCATCGCCCCCGGCGGCGCGCCGGCGCAGGACTTATTCGGCGACCGGCTTCTTCAACACGCGCAGCGCCACCGCGGTCAGCACGGTGCCGGCGAGCAGGGCAATCAGGTACATGCCCAGATGGGTCACCGCGTTGGGGATCGGCAACACGAACACGCCGCCATGCGGCACCTTCAGCTCGGCGCCGGCGGCCATCGAGATCGCGCCGGCCAGCGCCGACCCCAGCATCAGCGCCGGGATGGTGCGCAACGGGTCGCGCGCCGCATACGGGATCGCGCCTTCGGTGACGAAGGCCAGGCCGAGCACGCCGGTGGCGGCGCTGGTGCCGCGCTCCTCGCGGGTGAAGCGGTTGCGGAACACCCAGGTGGCCAGTGCGATGCCCAGCGGCGGGGTCATGCCGGCGACCATCGCCGCGGCCATCGGCGTGTATACCTGGCTGGCGATCAGGCCGGTGGAGAACGCATAGGCGGCCTTGTTGACCGGCCCGCCCATGTCGAAGGCCATCATCGCGCCCAGCAGCAGGCCCAGCAGCACTGCGCTGCTGCCCTGCATGCCGCGCAGCCAGTCGGTGAGCCAGGCCAGCGCTTCGGCGACCGGCTGGCCGACCACGTACAGCATGGTCAGGCCGACCAGCAAGGTGCCCAGCACCGGCAGGATCAACACCGGCTTGAGCCCTTCCAGGGTGCGCGGCAGCTTGATCGCGCGGTTCAGCGCGGCCACGCCGTAGCCGGCGATGAAGCCGGCGAAGATGCCGCCGATGAAGCCGGCGCCGAGGTTGGCCGCGACCATGCCGCCGATCATGCCGGGGGCGATGCCGGGGCGGTCGGCGATGGAGTAGGCGATGTAGCCGGCCAGGGCCGGCACCATCAGGGTGAAGCCGGCCTTGGCGCCGATCTGGAACAGCGACCAGGCCAGGGTGCCCTTGTGCGCGTCGTCGAAGGCGTAGATGCCGCCCAGCGCGAACGCCAGCGCGATCAGCAGGCCGCCGGCGGTGACGAACGGCAGCATGAACGACACGCCGGTCATCAGGTGCCTGTACGGGCCGGCCGACTTGCCGCGTTCGCTGCTCGCCGGCGTGGCGCCGTTGCCGCTGGCCGCGTGCACCCCGGCTTCGGCCAGCGCCTTGCGGATCAGCGCCGGGCCGTCGTTGATCGCCGGTTTGGTGCCGCTCTTGAACAGGCGCTTGCCGCCGAAGCGCGACAGGTCCACTTCGCGGTCGGCGGCGATCAGCACCAGGTCGGCGTCGGCGATTTCGGCAGCGCTGAGCGTGTCCTGCGCGCCGACCGAGCCTTGGGTTTCGACCCGGATCTGGTAGCCCAGGGTCTTGGCCGCCTGCTGCAGGCCTTCGGCGGCCATGAAGGTGTGGGCGATGCCGGTGGGGCAGGAGGTCACGGCGACGATGCGCTTGGGAGCATCCGTCTGCGTGGCAGCGCTGGCGGTGGTGGCCGGCGTGGCATCGGCCGCGGCCAGCAGCGGCGCGAGCGCGCCGGCGGCGTCGTCGAGCACCGCATCCAGGCTGGCGCGCAGCGGCGCGGCGCCGGCGAAGCGCGCCGCGTCGGCATCGCCGTCGCCGACCAGCAGCAGCGGATAGGCGCTGCCGGCCGCGGCCAGGTCCAGCGGCGCGATCACGCCCTGCGGTGTGCGCACCTCGGCGTGCAGTACCGCGCCGTGCGCGCTGGCCGCATGGCGCAAGGCTTCGGCGGCGAGGACGGCTTCGGTGCTGCGCTCGCCGGCGACGATCACCACGAAGATAGGATTCATGCTTGCTCCCGATGGACGCAGGGGGACGCCGCGCGCGATGGCGGCGGCGTGGAGTTCGAGGACATTCGCTTCGAAGGCATGGGGGGCGACGAGGCGTTCATTGCAGCGCCTCGATGCGTACCGCGGCGGCGATGCCGGCGACCCGCTCGCGCGGCAGCCGGCGTGCGGCGCCGCTGCCGAGCGTGGCCACGGCGAAGGCGGTGGCCTGGCGCGCGCAGGTCGCCAGGTCGGCCTCGGCGAGCAGCGCGGCGACCAGGCCGGCGACCATCGCATCGCCGGCGCCGACGCTGCTGCCGCCGGCCAGCTGCGGCGGGTGCGCCAGCAGCGCCTGCTCGCCGCGCACGAACAGCGCGCCGTCGGTGCCCAGCGACACCACCACCAGTGCGATGCCGCTGGCCAGCAGCGCGCGCGCACCCGCCAGCACGTCGGCGCTGCCGTGCAGCGGCGCGCCTGCCCAGTCTTCCAGTTCGTGGCGATTGGGCTTGATCGCGAACGGCAGCTGCGCGCGCGGCGCGGCCAGCGCTTCGCGCAGCGGCGCGCCGCTGGTGTCCAGCAGCACCCGCGCGCCGGCGGCGGCGGCCTGCGCCTGCAGCGTGCGCCAGCTGTCGGCGGCCAGGCCGGCCGGCAGGCTGCCGGTCAGTACCACCGGCATGCCCGGGCGCAGCAACTCGGCCAGGCGCGCGCCGACCGCCTGCAGCTCGGCCGCGCCCAGCGGCAGGCCGGGCAGGTTGATGTCGGTGGTGGCGCCGCTGTCGGCGGCGACCAGCTTGAGGTTGGTGCGGGTGTCGCCGGGCACGCGCAGGCAGCGGTCGTCGATGCCGCGTGCGGCGAACAGGGTGTCGAACAGGTGCGCGTTGCCGGCGCCGAGCACGCCCAGCGCGGACGTGGCGATGCCGGCATCGGCCAGGCAGGCGGCGACGTTGATGCCCTTGCCGCCGGCGATGGCGTGCGCGCTGCTGGCGCGATGTACCTGGCCGGGCTGCAGCCGGTCGATCGCCACGGTCAGGTCGATCGCCGGGTTCAGGCTGACGCTGACGGCCTGCACGCTCATGCGCCGGTTCCGTCCAGCGCGCGCACCTCGGCCGCGCTCTCGCAGTCCAGCGCCTGCAGCGCCAAGGCCTGCAGTGCGTCCAGGCGGCTGCCGCGCAGGCGCGCCTTCACCGCCGGCACGTCGTTGGGGGTCATCGACAGCTCGTGCACGCCCAGTCCGGTCAGCAGCGCCGCGCCGAACGCATCGCCGGCCAGCCCGCCGCACACGCCGACCCAGCGCCCGTGGCGCGCGGCGCCCTCGACCGTGGTGCGGATCAGGCGCAGCACCGCCGGATGCAGGCTGTCGGCCTCGGCGGCCAGGTCCGGGTTCTGCCGGTCGATCGCCAGCGTGTACTGGGTCAGGTCGTTGGTGCCGATCGAGAAGAAGTCGGCATGCCGCGCCAGCGCGTCGGCCTGGATCGCCGCCGCCGGCACCTCGATCATGATGCCCAGCGGCACCTCCGGCGCGTCCAGCTCCGCGCGCAGGCGCTCGCACGCGGCGCGCAGCGCGACGATTTCCGCCGCCGAGGTGATCATCGGGAACATGATCGCCAGCTTGGCGCCGTCCTTGGCCGCGCGGTACAGCGCGCGCAGCTGCGGTTGCAGCAGGTCGGCGCGGCGCAGCAGCAGGCGCGCGCCGCGCACGCCGAGGAACGGGTTGTCCTCGCGCGGCAGGTTCAGGTGCGCGACCTGCTTGTCGCCGCCGATGTCCAGCGCGCGCACGATCAGCGAACGGCCGTCCAGCGCCTTGGCCATCGCCATGTAAGTGGCGTACTGCTCGTCCTCGCTGGGGGTGCTGCCGCGCTCCAGGAACAGGAATTCGGTGCGCATCAGGCCCACGCTCTCGGCGCCCTGCGCCAGCGCCATCGGCACCTGCTCGGGCAGGTTGACGTTGGCGCCGATCTCGACGCGGTGGCCGTCCTGGGTCTGCGCCGGCTGGTTGCGCTGCTCGGCCTCGCGTTCGCGCAGCTGGCGCTGTTCTTCGATATAGGCGCGGGCCGAGGCCAGGTCGGCCTCCGACGGCGCCAGGTACAGGCGGCCGCTGTTGCCGTCGACGATGACGGTGGCGCCGTCGTCCAGGTCGAGCAGGTCGGCGCCGCCGGCGACCAGCGCCGGCAGGCCCAGGGTGCGCGACAGGATCGCGGTATGCGAGGTCGGCCCGCCCAGCGCGGTGGCCAGGCCGAGCACGCGGCTGGTGTCCAGGTGCGCGGTGTCCGACGGCGACAGGTCGCTGGCGAGCAGGATGCAGGGGCGATCGGGCAGGTGCTCCAGGCTGCCGCTGGCCAGGCTCGGATCGATCTGGGTCAGCACCCGGCGGCCGACGTCGCGCAGGTCGCTGGCGCGTCCGGCCAGCACTGCGTTGCCCAGCGCCGACAGCTTGTTGGCCATGCGCTCGACCGACTGCTGCCAGGACCAGGCCACGCCGTGGCCTTCGACCATCAGCTGGCAGGCCAGGGTGATCAGGTCGGTGTCGTTGAGCAGTTCGGCCTGGGCGCGGAAGATCGCCGCGTCGCCGGCGCCGAGCCGGCGCCGGGTGTCGTCCTCGATCGCCTGCAGTTGCTGGCGGGTGCGCAGCAGCGCGTCGTGCAGCAGCGCGCCGCCGTCGCTGAGCGGCACCGGCGCGTCCGGTACCGGGCCGTCGTTGCCGGCCAGCTTGTGCACCACGCCGATCGCCAGGCCCGGGCTGGCGCCGATGCCGACGATGGCCGGCTGCGCCTGCGGCGGGGTCCAGCCGGTGACCGGCGCGGCGCGGCGCTGCGCCGCGGCCTGTGCGTCGGCTTTCTCCTGGGCGGTGAGGCCGTCGATGACGCTGCGCAGCCGCGCCAGCGCGGCGGCGGCGTCCTGGCCTTCGGCCGAGATGGTCACCGTGTCGCCGGCATGCAGGCCCAGCTGCAGCAGCGACACCAGGTTCTTGGCGTCGCCGGTCTGCTCGCCGGCGCGTACCTGGATCCGGGAGGCGAAGCCGCGCGCGGTTTCCACCCAGCGCGTGGCTGGGCGCGCATGCAGGCCGGTGGGGTAGGCGACGGTCCACTCGAAGCGCTCGCCGAAGTCGGCGACCGGCTTCCCGCTCGCCGCAGCGACCGCATCCTGGCTCAGCGCGTCGACGATCGCCTGCGGATCGTCGCTGGCGAACAGCGCGTCCAGCCGCGGCTGGTCCTGGATCAGCCGGGTCAAGCGCCGCAGCAGGGTGATGTGGGTATCGGACTGCGCGGCGATGGCGACCACCAGGTGGGTGGTCTGGCCGGGATTCCACTCCACGCCGTCGCGGATCTGCAGCACCGCGATGCCGTCGCGCTGGACCAGATGACGATCGTCGCCGGTGCAGTGCGGGATCGCTACGCCGTGGCCGAGGAAGGTGTTGGCCAGCGCCTCGCGGCGCAGCATGCTGGCCGCGTAGGCCGGCGGCACGCAGCCGGCAGCGACCAGCAGTTGCGCGGCCTGGGCGATGGCGTCGGCCTTGTCGCGGACCTGGACGTTGATGCGGACCAGTTCGCTGGCGACCAATACGGGGAGATTCGTCTGGGTCACGCGGGGGGCATCCTTCGAAGATCTGGGGCGGCGAGTGGGCGCAGTGTGGGAACGTTCCCACTGTCGCGTCAATGTGCACTGCACAATTTGCTGGTGAAATACCGGTGCTACTATCGAATCCGGCCACTTGGAAGGGGGTTGCAGTGGGAATTTTGCGGGAACGTTGCCAGTGACAGTCAGTATCCACGACGTGGCGCGGGTGGCCGGGGTCTCGACCTCGACCGTGTCGCGGGCGCTGGGCCAGGGCCCGGTCAGCGAGGAGGTGCGGGCGCGGGTCGAGGCGGCGGTGCGCGAGACCGGCTACCGGCCCAACCTGATGGCGCGGCGCTTGCGCTCGCAGCATTCGGGGATCGTCGGGCTGATCGTGGCCGACATCCGCAACCCGTTCTTCACCGCGGCGATCGGCGCGGTCGAGGAGGTGGCCTATCGCGCCGGCATGCGCGTGATCCTGTGCAACACCGACGAGGATCCGCAGCGCGAGGCGCTGTACCTGCAACTGATGCAGGAGGAACGGGTCAGCGGTCTGATCTTCGCGCCGACCCGCACCACCCAGAGCCAGTTGCCGACGTTGAACTTCGACTATCCGGTGGTGCTGCTCGACCGTGCCGGCAAGGCCGGGGTGCACGACAGCGTGGTGCTGGACAACGCCGCGGCGATGGCGAGCTTGATCGAGCACCTGGCCGGGCGCGGCTTGCGTCGCATCGGCGGGCTGTTCGGCAAGACCAGCAGCACCGCCGCCGAGCGCCGCGACGGCTATCTGGCGGCGATGCAGGCGCACGGCCTGGCGCCGGACTACCGCGAGGTGGCGCCGAGCGCGGAGGCGGCGACGGCCGAGGTACAGGCATGGCTGGCGCAACCCGAGCGCCCCGAGGCGCTGGTGGCCAGCAACAGCCTGCTGCTGATGGGCGCGCTGAAGGCCGCGCGCGGCGCCGGCCTGCGCATTCCGCAGGAGCTGGCGCTGGCCGGGTTCGACAACGAGAGCTGGACCGATCTGGTCGAGCCGGGCATCACCGTGATCGAACAGCCGGTGGAAGACATGGGCCGCACCGCGATGTCATTGCTGCTGGAGCGGCTGAATGCGCCGACCCTGCCGATGCGCAAGGTGGTGCTGAGCGGTCGCTGCATCGTGCGCGGGTCGAGCCTGCGCTGAGCGGGTGGTGGCGCTTAGGGCTGCGCGACCGGTGTCCTGGTCATTCGCCACCGTCTGGCCGCGGATAGTCGCGTTCCGGATCGGCGTGATTGCGCTCGGGATCGCTGTCGGGCTGGTCGCGATCCTTCCACTGCGCATTGTCGTTGTGCAGTTTGTCGGGCGTGTGGCTGCGCTGCTGGGAGCTGTGCGCGTTCTCGCCATTGCAGGTGCTGGCCATGGGTGTCTGCAGGGTCAGGCCGGGACAGGGGCCGGATCGGGATGGGTATCGCGCCGTTCCGAACCGTCCAGCCTGGCCCAGCAGCCCAGCACCAGCGCCTCGGCGTCGCTCCAGGCGATGCGCGGCCACGGATGCTCGGCGTCGTAGCGTTGGCGCAGGCGCTGCATGCGCACCGCGTTGGGCTCGCGCGGCAGTTGCAGGAACACGTCGCAGGCCATCTTGATCAGGCGCGCATGCTCGCTGAAGGACTGCGGGCCCAGCTTGCCTTCCCCGTGCAGCATCTTCCAATGCGCCAGTTCGGCTTCGACATCCACGAGCAGGCTCGGAGCGTGGCTCACGGCGAGATCTCCTGTAGTTGGGGGGTTGTTGCGGAATTGCGCAGAGGCGTTCGTCCACCATAAGGCGTGTGGCGTAAAGGCCAGGTCACATCCGCGTCGCGGCGGTGGCAAGAACCGTTGCATGCGCAGCCATTGCGCAATGCCGCGCGCGCCGCGGGAACGCGCCTTGCAGGCCCGCTTGGAGCGCGCCGCCGCGGCGCTTACCATGGCCGTGGGTCCGCGCCGCGGACATCCGCACTTCCGCGACCACCCGCGCCGCCGGCTCACAGCGCCGTCGCGGCGCCCTGAAAGGAACGGCATGCCCGTCGCTCTCGTGTTCGATCCCGCGCAACTGCGCATCGCCGTCATCGGCCTGGGCTATGTCGGCTTGCCGTTGGCGGTGGCCTTCGGCGCGCGCTACGACACCCTCGGCTACGACATCGACGCGCAGCGCGTGGCGCAGTTGCGCGATGGTCACGACCAGACCCTGGAAATGGAACCGGACGAACTGCGCGCCGGCGTGCACCTGCGCTACAGCGACGATGCCGCCGCGTTGCGCGACCGCAACGTCTACATCGTCACCGTGCCGACCCCGATCGACGCCTACGAACAGCCCGACCTGCAGCCGCTGCGCCAGGCCAGCGCGCTGCTCGCCGGCGTGCTCAAGCGCGGTGACCTGGTGATCTACGAATCCACGGTGTATCCGGGCACCACCGAAGAGGTGTGCGTGCCGCTGCTGGAACAAGGCTCGGGCCTGCGTTTCAACGAGGATTTCCATTGCGGCTACAGCCCGGAGCGGGTCAACCCAGGCGATCGCCAGCGGCGCCTGGCCGACATCCGCAAGATCACCTCCGGCTCCAGCGCCGCGGCCGCCGATGCGGTCGATGCGCTGTACGCAAGCATCATCGGCGCCGGCACCTGGCGCGCGCCGTCGATCCGTGTGGCCGAGGCGGCGAAGGTGGTGGAGAACATCCAGCGCGACGTCAACATCGCCCTGGTCAACGAACTGGCGCTGATCTTCGACCGCCTCGGCATCGATACCCAGGACGTGCTGGAGGCGGCCGGCACCAAATGGAATTTCCTGCCGTTCCGCCCCGGCCTGGTCGGCGGCCACTGCATCGGCGTGGATCCGTACTACCTGCTGCACAAGTCCGAGAGCATGGGCTACCACCCGGACCTGATCCACACCGCGCGGCAGGTCAACAACCGGGTCGGCGCGCATGTCGCGGCGCGGGTGCAGGCGCTGCTGGCGGACAAGGGCGTTGACATGGCCGCGGCCACGATCCTGGTGCTCGGCGTCACCTTCAAGGAGAACTGCCCGGACCTGCGCAACAGCCGCGCGCTGGAGCTGGTGCAGGCGCTGGCCGCCAGCGGCGCGCGGGTCGATGCCTGCGATCCGTGGGCCGCGCCGCAGCTGGCGCGCGAACATGGCGGGGTGGAACTGCTGCCGGCGCCGGTCGCCGGCCGCTACGACGCGGTGGTGCTGGCAGTGGCGCACGACGAATACCGCGGTTTCGATGCCGCGCAGATCCGCGCGCTGGGCACGCCGAACCTGGTGGTCTACGACGTCAAGTCGGTGTGGCCGCGCGAGGCGGTGGACGATCGGCTGTAGCGGAAAACGCCGCACGCCGGGTACCGCCAAGCTGTACGCCGCCCAAGCGGGCGGTCGGTGCCGCCAGCGCCATTGCCGGCCTGCAGCGCCTACACTCGCGGGCTTCCGAAACTCGCGAGGAACGCGATGCACCGCTACCTAGCCTATGTCGCCAGCTGCGTGTCGCTGGCGCTGTCCATCGCCCTGTGCGCGATCTGGCCGTTGTGGGGCTGGGGCGTGGCCGCCTTCGCGATCCTGGCCGTGCTCGGCACCTGGGATCTGCTGCAGACGCGCAGTACGCTGCGCCGCAACTATCCGATCCTGGCGCATTTCCGTTACGGGCTGGAATCGGTCGGCCCGGAGATGCGCCAGTATTTCCTGCAGAGCGATATCGAGGAGGCGCCGTTCTCGCGCCAGCAGCGCGCTCTGGTCTACCAGCGCGCCAAGAACGTCATGGACGTGGTGCCGTTCGGCACCCTGCGCAGCGCCTACGCCACCGACTACGAGTGGATCAACCACTCGCTGGCGACCAGCGAGATCGCCCACCACGATTTCCGCGTGACCATCGGCGCCGACTGCGCGCAGCCGTACTCGGCCAGCGTGTTCAACATCTCGGCGATGAGCTTCGGCGCGCTGTCGGCCAACGCCATCCGCGCGCTCAACGAAGGCGCGCGCCGCGGCGGCTTCTACCACGACACCGGCGAAGGCTCGATCTCGCCGTATCACCGCGAATGCGGCGGCGACCTGGTGTGGGAGATCGGCTCGGGCTATTTCGGTTGCCGCGATGCGGACGGGCGCTTCAGCGAGGAGCGCTTCGTCGCCAACGCCACCCTGGCGCAGGTGAAGATGATCGAGGTCAAGCTGTCGCAGGGCGCCAAGCCCGGCCACGGCGGGGTGTTGCCGGCGGCCAAGGTCAGCGCCGAGATCGCTGCCACCCGCGGCGTGGCGATGGGCCAGGATTGCGTGTCGCCGTCACGCCATTCGGCGTTCTCCACGCCGCTGCAACTGCTGCAGTTCGTTGCCCGGCTGCGTGCGTTGTCCGGCGGCAAGCCGAGCGGCTTCAAGCTGGCGATCGGGCATCCGTGGGAGTGGTTCGCGATCGCCGATGCAGGAAAGCGGGCTGTACCCGGATTTCATCGTCATCGACGGCGCCGAAGGCGGCACCGGCGCGGCGCCGGCCGAGTTCATCGACCATGTCGGCGTGCCGATGCACGAGGCGCTGCTGCTGGTGCACAACACCCTGGTCGGGCTGGATCTGCGCGAGCGGATCAAGCTCGGCGCGGCCGGCAAGATCACCAGCGCCTTCGACATCGCGCGCACCCTGGCGCTGGGCGCGGACTGGTGCAACGCCGGGCGCGGCTTCATGTTCGCGCTGGGCTGCATCCAGTCGCTGAGCTGCCACAGCGACCGCTGCCCGACCGGCATCGCCACCCAGGACCAGCGCCGCTGGAAGCACCTGGATCCCACCGACAAGGCGGTGCGGGTGCAGCACTACCACGCCAACACCCTGCATGCGCTGCGCGAACTGCTCAGCGCCGCCGGCCTGGCGGATCCGTCGCAACTGGGGCCGGAACACATCCTGCGGCGCATCTCGCAGGTCGAGATCCGTTCGCTGGCCTCGCTGTACCGCTATCTGGAGCCGGGCGAACTGCTGCGCGACGGCGTGCCCGACCACGCGGTGTTCCAGGAGTACTGGGCCGATGCGCGCAGCGATTCGTTCCAGCCGCCGGTGCGGATCCGCAGTCTGCGCGACAGCAAGTCGCGATGAGCGCCGCCGCGCCGCCGCCAGGGGCCGTCGCCTTGGGCGCGGCGCGGCACGCCGATATCGACGCGATGTGGGCGCTGCGCACCCGTTGCGTGCGCCAGGTCTGCAGTACGCACTGTCCGCCCGAGGTGATCTAGGCCGCATCGCCGGCGCCGTACCCGCAGCTGATCGCCAGCGGCGGCGCGGTGCTCGCCGAGGGCGTCGGCGGGCGCCTGCGCGGCTGCGGCGTGGCCGATCTGGCCGGCAGCGCGATCGATGGGCTGTTCGTCGATCCCGACTTGCGCGGCAGTGGACTGGGGCGACACCTGCTGCAGGCGCTGTAAGCCAAGCTGGTGCCTGGCGCGCGCATCCGTCTGGCCGCCGCGCTCAACGCGGTCGCTTTCTATCTGGCGCAGGGTTACGCGGTGCTGCGGCAGGGCCGCTATGCGCATCCCAGCGGCATCGCGCTGGCCCGCACCCACATGGAAAATACCCTGGGCAGGCGCACGCCGGCGCACCGGTGGCCGCCGTCTAGCGGCTTTGCCGGCGGCTGCCTGGGGCTACGCTGCATCGCGCCACGCCCGCACGCTGCTGCGCTGCGCAGGCGCAGCTTGCGCCGCAGCAGGCGGCCTGCCGGGCCACTGGCGATGCGCCTAATGTGGTGCATGTCGCCAACCGCGCTTGTGCGACTGCCATCCCCGCCCGCGGCCAGTTATCGTGATCGGGTCCCATTCCACTTGCCGCGCATGTCCCAGCGACCGCCCCCCGGCTTCATCCCCGCGCCATTGCCTGCCGACGAACTGGAGCGGCTGCGTGCGGTGGCCGAACTGGGCATGCTGGACACGCCGCCGGAGCCGGTCTTCGACGACCTGATCTGGCTGGCCAGCCAGCTGTGCGACGTGCCGATCGCACTGATCACGCTGATCGACGAACACCGCCAGTGGTTCAAGGCCAGCCGCGGTCTGAACGTGGCGCAGACGCCGCGCGAGCTGGCGTTCTGCGCGCATGCGCTGCTGTCGCCGGAATTGCTGGAAGTGCCGGATGCCTTGCAGGACCCGCGCTTCGCTGGCAATCCGCTGGTGCAGGGGCCGCCGCATATCCGCTTCTATGCCGGCATGCCCTTGCGCGGCAGCGGCGGCTATCTCTACGGCAGCCTGGGCGTGATCGACACCATGCCGCGGCAGCTGGGCACCGCGCACCGCGAAGGACTGCGGCGCCTGGCCGCGCAGGTGACGATGCAACTGGAGGCGCGGCGCGACGCACGCGCGGCGCGGACCCAGGCGCAGCTGCTGAACCTGTTGCTGGAGACGGTGCCCGACGGGGTCGTGTCGTGTGCGGCGGACGGCACGCTGGCCCAGTTCAACCGGGTCGCGCGCGCCTGGCACGGCACCGATCCGCGCGCATTGCCGCCGGCGCAATGGGCGCGGTATTTCGACCTGTTCGACGCCGATGGCCGGCGCCTGCTCGACAGCGAGCAGGTCCCGCTGTTCCGCGCCTGGCGCGGCGAATCGGTGCGCGATGCGGAGATCGTCGTCGCCGCCGCCGGACAGCCGCCGCGCAGCGTGCTGTGCAGCGCCGAACGGCTGCACGACGCCGACGGGCGCGCGCTGGGCGCGGTCTGCGTGATGCGCGACGTCACCGTCGAACGCCAGGCGCTGCGCGCCGCGCTGCTGGCCGGGCAGCGGTTCTCCGGCGCGTTCTCGGCGGCGGCGCACGGGATGGCGCTGGTCTCGCTGCAAGGCGCCTGGCTCGAGGTCAACGACGCCTTGTGCGTGATGCTGGGCTACGATCGCGACGCGCTGCTGGCGCTGGATTTCCCCCAGCTCAGCCATCCGCAGGATGTCGCCCCGGACCTGGCGCTGACGGCCGAACTGGTGGCCGGGCAACGCAGCGGCTACCACCTCGAAAAGCGCTACCTGCGCCGCGACGGCGCCACGCTGTGGACCCGCCAGGCGGTGTCGCTGGTGCGCGACGAACACCAGCGGCCGTTGCACCTGGTGGCGCAGATCCAGGACGTCACCGAGCAGCATCTGGCCGAGGTGCGCCTGCGCCAGAGCGAATCGCAGCTGCGCACGATCGCCGACAACGCGCCGACCCTGATCGCCTACGTCGACAGCCAATTGCGCTATCAGTTCGTCAACAAGCCCTATGCGGACTGGTTCGCGCTGGCGCCGGCGGCGATCATCGGCCGGCGCCTGCCGGACCTGCTGGATGCGCAGCACCTGGACAGGATCCGGCCCTATCTGCAGCGGGTGCTGGACGGCGAGGCGCAGCACTTCGATACGGAATTGCGCGACGCGGCCGGCGAACTGCGGGTGATGCACTCCAACTACCTGCCCGACGATTCCATGGCGCCGGCGCGCCCCGGCTTCCACATCATGATCAGCGACATCACCGGGCAGACCCGGCTGGCGCGGCTGATGGAAGCGCGCGCGCTGCGCGACGAACTGACCGGGCTGCCGAACCGGATGGCGTGGAACGAGACCCTGCGCCGGATGCTGGCCCAGCCCGGTCGCCGCGGCGCCGACCAGGTGGCGGTGATGTTCCTGGACCTCAACGATTTCAAGACGGTCAACGACCGTTTCGGCCATCACGCCGGCGACGCGGTGCTGGTGCATTTCGCGCGCTTGCTCAGGGCCTGCCTGCGCGAGCAGGACTTCATCGCGCGCCTGGGCGGCGACGAGTTCGTGGTGCTGCTGGACCAGTTGGCCGACGCCCGCGGCGAAGCGCAGGCGGCAGCGGCGCGGGTATTGGCTGCCGCGCACGACGGTTGCATGGTCGACGGACAGCGCCTGCCGTTGCAGCCCAGCATCGGCATCGCACTGCAGACCGGCCCGGAATTCGATCCGGCCTTGCTGATCCAGCGCGCCGACGAGGCCATGTACAGCGCCAAGCGCGATCCCCTGCGACGCGTTCGAATCGCCGACCTCTGAGCTGCCCCGGCGATGCCGGCGCGGCTCAGTCGCGCCCGTGTTGGTGCAGCCACGCCACCGCACCGCGCCCGGCGCGCAGGCCGCTGGCGAAACAGGCGCTGAGCAGGTAGCCGCCGGTCGGCGCTTCCCAGTCGAGCATCTCGCCGGCGCAGAAGGTGCCGGGCAGGGCGTGCAGCATCAGCGCCGAGTCCAGCGCCTCCAGGCGCACGCCGCCGGCGCTGCTGATCGCCTCGGCCAGCGGACGCGGGCGCAGCAGGATCAGCGGCAGCCGCTTCAGCGTGGCCGCCGCACGCGCCGGATCGTCGCCGGCTTGCTTGCCCAGCACCTCGAACAGCAGCGCCGCCTTGACCCCGTCGATGCCGGCCTGGCGCCGCAGGTGCTCGCCGAAGCTGCGCCCGCCGCGCGGCTTGCCCAGCTCGGCCTGCAGCCGCGCCAGGTCGCGGCCCGGCGCCAGGTCCAGCCACAGCGCGGTCGGCCCGTGCGCGGCGATGGCCTCGCGCAGATCCGCCGACAGCGCATAGACCAGGCTGCCCTCGAGGCCGTGTTCGCCGACCACGCATTCGCCCTGCAGCGCGTGTTCGCGGCCCTGCGCGTCGTGCCAGTGCGCGATCACCGGTTTCAGCGGCGCGCCGGCATGGCGTTCACGGAAATGCGCGCTCCAGTCGATGTCGAAGCCGCAGTTGGCCGGCTGCAGCGGCGCGAGCTCGACGCCGCGCGCGCGCAGCGTGTCCTGCCAGGCGCCATCGGAACCCAACTGCGGCCAGCTGCCGCCGCCCAGCGCCAGCACGCAGGCATCGGCTGGCACCAGGCGTTCGCCGTCGGCGCTGGCGAAGCGCAGTGCGCCCTCGCTGTTCCAACCCTGCCAGCGATGCTGCACGTGGAAGCGCACCCCGGCGTCCTTCAGTCGCCGCACCCAGCCGCGCAGCAGCGGCGCGGCCTTGCGGTCCAGCGGGAACACGCGGCCGGAACTGCCGACGTAGGTCGCCACGCCCTGCGCCTGCGCCCAGGCGCGCAGCGCGTCGGCGTCGAAGTCGGCCAGCCATGCGCCGACCTGCGCGGCGCGTTCGCGGTAGCGCGACACGAACAGCGCGAACGGATCGGAGTGGGTCAGGTTGAGGCCGCCCTTGCCGGCGATCAGGAACTTGCGCCCCACCGAACCCTTGCCCTCGTACACATCGACCTCGGCGCCGGCCGCGCGCGCGGTCTCGGCGGCGATCAGTCCGGCCGGGCCACCGCCGACGATGGCGATGCGGCCGCGCACGGCGGCGGCGAGCTTGTTGGCGGGCATCGGCGGCTGCGGCTCAACGCGGCTTGACGTCGAGCAGTTCGACCTCGAACACCAGCGAGGCGCCGGGCGGGATCACCCCGCCGGCGCCGCTGGCGCCGTAGCCGTATTCGGCCGGGATCATCAGCTTGCGCTTGCCGCCCACGCGCATGCCGGCCACGCCTTCGTCCCAGCCGCGGATCACCTGGCCGCCGCCGAGGGTGAAGCTGAAGGGCTGGCCGTGGTCGGCGGAGGCATCGAACTTCTCGCCGCGCTGGTCCTTGGCGTTCTCGTCGTACAGCCAGCCTGTGTAGTGCACGGTGACCTGGTTGCCGGGTCGCGCCTCGGCGCCGCTGCCGACCTGCTCGTCGATCATCTGAAATGCGGCGATGCTGCCGCCCGGCGGCGGACCCGGCGGCGTGCAGCCGCTCAACAGCCAGACCGGCAACGACAGGCTCAACAGCAGCAGGACACGGCGCATGCGGACATCCATGGCGAACAGGGCGTGCAAGGGTAGCGCATCGCCGCAGCGGCTATCATCGGCGCATGGCCACACTGCTGCTCAACCTGCGCCACGTGCCCGACGACGAACTCGCCGAGGTGCGTGCACTGCTCGATGCCGCGCGCATCGACTACTACGAAACCCGCCCCGGCACCTTCGGCATTTCCGCCGGCGGCGTGTGGCTGCGCGAGGATGCCGAGCAGGCGCGGGCCAAGGCGTTGCTGGCCGACTACCAGGCACAGCGCGGCGAACGCGCGCGTGCCGAACGCGCCGCGGCGCTGCGCGACGGCAGCGCCGAGACCTTCGCCACGCTGCTGCGGCGGCGCCCGCTGTTCGTGCTGGCGACGCTGCTGGGCATGCTGCTGATCGCCTCGCTGGTGCTGCTGCCGTTCTTCCTGCTGCGCGGCTGAGCGGCGCGGCGCACGCTAAAATGCGCGGATGATCGCCAACACCGCCGCCTACCATTTCGTCGCCATCGCCGATCCCGACGCGCTCGCCGCGCAGTTGCAGGACCGGGCGCAAGCCGGCGCCTTGCGCGGCACCATCCTGGTTGCGGGCGAGGGCATCAACCTGTTCCTGGCCGGTGCGCCGGAGGCGATCGACGCCTTCTACGCGCAACTGCGCGCCGACCCGCGCTTCGCCGACCTGCGGGTCAAGACCAGCAGCAGCGCGCAGCAGCCGTTCGCGCGGCTGAAGACCAAGGTCAAGCCGGAGGTCATCAGTTTCCGCCGCGATACGGCCTCGCCGCTTTGCGCCGAACGCGCGCCGGCGGTGGCGCCGGCGACGCTGCAGCGCTGGCTGCGGCAGGGCCACGACGACGCCGGCCGCCGCGTGGTGCTGCTGGATACGCGCAATGCGCAGGAAGTGGATTACGGCACCTTCGCCGGCGCGCTGACCCTGCCGATCGTCAAGTTCACCGAGCTGCCCGAGGCGCTGGCGCCGCATCGCGCCGACCTGGCCGACGCCACCGTGGTCAGCTTTTGCACCGGCGGCATCCGCTGCGAGAAGGCGGCGCTGTGGATGCGTGCCGACGGCATGGACAACGTGCTGCAACTGGATGGCGGCATCCTTGGCTATTTCGAGCAAGTAGGCGGCGAAGGCTACGACGGCCGCTGCTTCGTCTTCGACGAACGCGTGGCGCTGGACCCGCAGCTGCAGCCGCTGGTGGACGCCGTGTAGGAGCGGCTTCAGCCGCGACCGCTTTGCACGCGTCGTGCGGTTGCGGCTGAAGCCGCTCCTGCAAAAAACAGGATCGGATTGGCGGCAGCGCGGCGACTACGCGTACTGCATCTTGCGGCTCATCCCGCCATCGACCACGAAGTCCTGGCCGGTCACGAACCCGGCATCGTTCGACAGCAGATACACCGCCAGCGCGCCGATATCCTGCGGCGTACCGACCCGCCCGGCCGGGTGCTGCGCATGATCCTGCCGCGACAGCGCCGGTTTGCGCCGCGCGCCGGGCTTGCGCCAGGCGTCGGTGGCGATCCAGCCGGGACTGATGCAGTTGACCCGCAGCGCCGGCCCGGCGCTGATCGCCAGTGCGTGGGTGAAGGCCAGCAGGCCGCCTTTCGCCGCCGCGTAGGCTTCGCTGTCCTGCTCGGATTGGTGGGCGCGGGTCGAGGCGATATTGACGATCGCGCCACCGCCGGCGCTGTCGCGCAATGCCGGCAGCGCATGCTTGCTGCACAGGAAGGCGCCGCCCAGGCTGGCGCCCAGGCGCCGGTTCCATTCGCGCAGCGCCAGGCGCTCCAGCGGGCCGCTGTGCGGATCGGCGATGCCGGCATTGTTGACCAGGCCGTCGATGCGGCCGAACTGCGCCAGTGCGGCGTCGACGAAGCGACGCACGCTGGGCTCGGCGGCCACATCCAGGCGCCGGAACAGCACGCGCTCGCCGGCATCGAGTTCGGCCACGCAGGCGCGCCCGGCCTCGGCGTCCAGATCGCCGAACGCGACCCGGCCGCCGGCGCCCAGCACCGCCTGCACCACGCCGCGGCCGATGCCTTGCGCGCCGCCGGTGACCAGGATTACGCGATCGTGCAGGGGCAGGGCGGGAATGGTGGAGACTGGCGGGATCAGGGGCATGGCGCAAGCTCGCGTGACGGAGTGTGCAGCGTAATTGGGCCGTCGTGCAGCCGGCGTGGCTGCCTTGCGTCGCGCGTGTCGGGCGCGCGAGGTGTTGGTGCCCGTACCCTCATCCGCCCCTTCGGTGCACCTTCCCCCGAGAAGGCCTGATTAGCGCTGTGTCTCAGCTGTCGTACGCAGTTGCTGCTCTGTGAGCCTTCCCGCGCCGGCCAGGGCACTGGCCAGGCGCGGCACCATGGCGGCCAGGTTGAAGCGGCGATTGAAGCGGTAGGCATGCGCATGCAGGTAGCGCGCGCCGTATTTGGGGAAGTCCACCGCATGGTGGGTGCCGCTAAGCGCCGTTTTGAGATTGCCCAGGATCGTATTGACCCAACGCAGACGAGGCTGCTGGACGCCTTTGCGGCCGCTTCCGGTCACGATGGCATCGTGGGTCAGGCCTGCCCAGCCCACACCGGTGAACGCTGTCAGCCCATCACTGACGACATGGGTGCCCGGTGCCAGTGCCTGCTGAGCCCACGTGTGCACGACGCTTCTTCGGAAGCTGGAGACCACATCCAGGCGGAGATAGCGCGGGCGCCCTTGATGCAGGGAAACCGCTGCAATAAACGGCACTTTATTGCGCCACTGCGGTTGGCCTGGACCACCGGCGCGTTCGCCGCCCAGATAGGCATCATCGATCTGGACCTCTCCGTCGAGCCGGCGTGACTGCTCACGATCGGCCATCGCCGACATCACTTTGTGCTTGATCCGCCATGCAGTGCGATAGCACACGCCCAGTTGCCGAGCCAGTTCCAGCGCAGCAATTCCGTTCTTGGCTTGGCTCACCAGATAGATGGCCAGCCACCACACCCGCAAGGGAAGCTTGGTGTCTGCCATGGGCGTGCCGGCGGTCAAGCTGGTCTGTACCCGGCAGCGCGCGCACTGCCACAGGTGCTGGCGTCCCCGCTCAAAGCCACTGGCATGCGTGTGTCCGCACTGCGGACACACGAAGCCATTGGGCCACCTGGCCTGAACCAAGGCCTCGACACATTGCGCCTCGGAGCCGTAGCGGCTCAGAAAAGCCGGAATCGAAAGCCCCTTTTGGAACTGGATCCGATTGAGCATCATCGCCGTATCTCACTGAAGAACCTGCATTTCTAAACCAAGGCAGCATCACCAGCTGAGACACAGCGCTAATCAGGCCGAGAAGGGGGCCATGGTCCCGGAGGGAGAAGGAAAGCGTGAGCTCCGCTGCCCCCGGGAGAGGGGTTGGGGTGAGGGTACGCCCGCACGCGAACCCTCGCCCAGGCACACCGCCACCGCAAAGCAGCGTTCCGGCACCGGCCGCTGCAATCGGTGCCTCGCGCCCCCAATTCCAATGCATCGCTTTGCAGGAAACCCATCTCCATGATGCCGATCTCCATCCTCGATCTCGCCCCGGTCTGCGAAGGCAGCGACACCACCCAGGCCTTCGCCAACATGCTGGACCTGGCGCAGCACGCCGAGCGCTGGGGCTATCACCGCTACTGGCTGGCCGAGCACCACAACATGCCCGGCATCGCCAGCGCCGCCACCGCGGTGCTGATCGGGCATGTGGCCGGCGGCACTAGCCGTATCCGGGTCGGCGCCGGCGGTATCATGCTGCCCAATCACGCGCCGCTGCAGGTGGCCGAGCAGTTCGGCACCCTGGCCTCGCTGTACCCGGGGCGCATCGACCTGGGCCTGGGCCGCGCGCCTGGCACCGACCAGGCCACGGCGCGTGCCTTGCGCCGCTATTTCGACAGCGCCGACCAGTTTCCGCACGACGTCGCCGAGCTGCTGCGCTATTTCGAACCGGCCGAGCTCGGCCAGCTGGTGCGCGCGGTGCCCGGCGCCGGCATCGAGGTGCCGGTGTGGCTGCTCGGCTCCAGCCTGTTCAGCGCGCGCCTGGCAGCCACGCTGGGGTTGCCGTTCGCGTTCGCCTCGCACTTCGCCCCGGACGCGATGGACGAGGCGTTGGCGGTGTACCGGCGCGAGTTCCGCCCCTCGGCGCGATTGCGCGATCCGTACGCGGTGCTGGCATTGAACGTCGTCGGCGCCGCGTCCATGGACGCGGCGCGGCGCCTGTTCACCACCCAGCAGCAGAGCTTCGTCAATCTGCGCCGCGGCCGCCCGGGCCTGATCCCGCCGCCGATCGACGACATCGAAGCGTTCTGGCAACCGCACGAAAAAGCCGGTGTGGAGCGCGCGCTGGCCTGCACCGTACTCGGCGATGCGGCCGAGGTCGCGCGCGGCATGGCAGAGTTCGTTGCCCGCCACCGTCCCGACGAACTGCTGCTGACCGCCAACATCCACGACCACGCGGCGCGGCTGCGCTCGTTCGCGATCGCTGCGCAGGCCTGGACTCAGGCGCTGGCTGCGTAGGCGTCGGCAGGCGCGGCCGCAGCGCACGGCCGCGTGCGCAGGCCAGCGGCCTGGGCTGGTTTGGTGCGCAAAGTAGACAAGTCGCGGCGACAGCGGCGGTTTTCACTCCGCGTTGCCTATGCTGTGGCTCAGATTCGGATGGCGCGCCAAGGGCTGGTGCGCACGTGGCAGGACACGGCATCGCGCCGCTCGGCGCCACGCATCCACGGATCGAAACAGGGGGCGTCACATGGAATCCGAATACCTGCCGCCGGCCGCGCGCGGCTGCGGCCTGGAGGCCGTCTTGCATCAGCTCGCGCTGCAGCTGCAACGTCTGCAGCGCACGGCGTACGAGGCCCAGGCGGCGCAGCCGCTGCGCAGGCAAGTGTTCCCCGAGGTGCCGGGTTCGGATTAGCGCCGCGTTGCCGGACCCGTCGTGTCCGCGGCGTGCGTGGCACGGCTGCGGCGCGACCATCTTCCCCGCCAAGCGCGGACTACAGCTTGTGCAGCCACGCGCGGCTCAGCTCCACCACCTGGTCCGAGGCCAGGCCCAGGCCGAGCGCCACCGCGATGCCGCCCAGCCACGACACCAGCATCAGGCCGCCGTCGCGCTCCAGCAGGGCCAGCGAGAACAGCAGCAGCATCGCGCCGAAGGCGTAGTTGGTGAACGGGATCGGCAGCGACAGCAAGATCCCCAGCACCACCAGCAGCAGGCCGCTGAAGGCGCGTGCCGGCAGCGTCTCGACCAGCGCCGGCAGGCGCGGTTTGAGCAGCTTGTCCAGCCGCCGCAGCCACGGCGCGATGCGCCCGACGAAGCGCTGCATGGTGCGCCGGCGCGGGCCGCGTTCGCCGATGAAGCGCGGCAGCCAGGGCTTGCGCAGGCCGATCAGCATCTGCGCGCCGATCAGCGTCACCAGCGGTCCGCTGAGGCCGCCGGCCAGGCCCGGCACCGGCAGAAATGCGGGCAGGATCGCCACGAACAGGAACACGCCGAACGCGCTGTGCTGCAGGTCGGCCAGGATCGTGCGCAGCCGCAGTTGTTCGTCCGGATCGCCGAGCAGGAAGCTGTCGAGCAGGGTGCGGATGCCTTCGGCGCGGTAGCCGTGAGCCTCGTCCGTGCCGGGTGTCTCACCCGGTGATGTCATCGCTGTTCTCGTCCTGCAGCTTGCTCAGCAGCAGCTTGTCCACGCGCGCGCCGTCCAGGTCCACGATCTCGATGCGCCAGCCGGCCCAGTCGAAGAACTCGCCGGCGTGCGGGATGCGGCCGAAGTAGTAGATGCACAGCCCGGCCAGGGTGTTGTAGTCGCCTTCCTCGGCCTTGGGCAGCTCGGCGCCGCCGAGCAGCTCGCGCAGGTCCTCGATCGCCAGCGAGCCGTCGATCAGCAGCGAGCCGTCGGCGCGGGTCACCACCAGCGCGTCCTCGTCGGCGTTGTCCACCGACTGCAGGCGCCCGACCACCGCGCCCATCAGGTCGCTGATCGTGACCAGGCCCTGGATCTCGCCGTACTCGTCCACCACCAGCGCCATCGACTGCTGTTCCTCGCGGAAGATCTCCAGCAGCTTCATCGCATGGGTGGACTCGGAGACGAACAGGGTCTCGCGCAGGCTCTGGAACAGCTGGGTGGCGTCGCCGTCCATGCGCGTGACCAGCGATTTCACTTCCAGCACGCCGGCGATGTCCTGGTCGCTGCCGCGGTACACCGGATAGCGCGAGAACTCGTGCTCGCGCATCGCCTGGAAGTTGCGCTCCGGCTCGGCATTGGCGTCGAGCCAGGCGATGCGGTTGCGCGGCGTCATCAGGCTGTCGGCGGTGCGGTCGCCCAGGCGCATGACCCGGTTCATCATGTCGCGCTCGTGGCTGTCGATCACCCCGGCCTCGTGGCTCTCGGCCACCAGCATGCGGATCTCCTCTTCGGTCACCGACGCCGACTGTTCGTTGCCCAGGCCGAGCACGCGCAGCACCAGCCGGGTCGAGCGCGACAGCACCCACACCGCCGGCGCGGCGATCAGGGCCAGCCAGCCCATCGGCACCGCGACGACGCCGGCGATGACTTCCGAGCGGGTCAGCGCCAGGCGCTTGGGCACCAGTTCGCCGAAGATCAGCGTCAGGAAGGTGATCAGCACGATCGCCAGGGTCTTGCCGATCACCGCCGACCAGGGCTGCGGCTGCCCGATCAGGCTGAAGGTGGCCGACAGCGTCGGAAACAGCGACTGCAGCTTGGTCGCGATCGCCTCGCCGATGGCGTCGCCGCCGAACACGCCGGTCAGGATGCCGATCGCGGTGATGCCGATCTGCACCGTGGACAGGAAGTTTTCCGGGTTCTCGGCCAGCGCCAGCGCCTTGGCCGCGCGCGTGCTGGATTGCGCCATCTGCTTCAGGCGGCTCTTGCGCGAGGTCATCAGCGACATCTCGGACATCGCGAAGAAGCCGTTCAGCAGCACCAGGGCTGCCACGACCAATAATTCAAGCATGCGCGCGCTCCCTGGCGGCGAGGGAGACGGGGACATGAGCGCCGAGGCGGCGCGGGGGAGGGGGGCTGGGGTGGTCGTCCATAGGGTGCGCCAGACAACGGCGCAGCTGCATGGTAGCAAACCCGGACGGTGGCGGCGTCCACGCGCCGCCGACGCGCTGCCGCCGGTCGCCGGATTCCCCCGTGTTGTCAGCAAACGGTCATAATTCCGCCCCGGTGCCGTCCCTCCCGCGACGGCGGGAAGCGCGTTTCATGTTCTCGTTGCAGACCATCTTCGGTTCCGGCAAGCAGTTCTACACCCTGCTCGACGAGGCGGCGCAGGCCGCCTACGACAGCACCAAGGCCCTGCATTCGATGATGCGCGAGTCGGACCGGCAGCCGGCGCTGGACGCCTTCAAGCTGGCGCGGCTGCGCGAACGCGCCGCGGCCGACAAGATCGGCCAGGCCCTGGTCGACAGCTTCATGACCCCGATCGAGCGCGAGGACATCGAGGCGCTGGGCTCGGCGCTGTACAAGATCCCCAAGCAGGTGGAGAAGTTCGCCGACCGCTATTCGCTGGCGGTGCAGCACCTGGAGCACATCGATTTCGCGCCGCGCGCGGCGATGCTGGAACAGGCTGCGGCGGTGGTGGTGGAGATGGTCCACGACCTGCGCAACATGCACCTGGACCGGATGAGCGCGCTCAACGACCGGCTGCGCTCGCTGGAGAACGAGGCCGACCGGCTGATGCTCGAGCTATACCGCGACATCTACTCCGGGCGCCTGGACAACCTGCAGATGTTCCTGCTCAAGGAGTTCTTCGAGATCCTGGAGAAGGCCATCGACCGCTGCCGCGAGGCCGGCGTGGTGGTCTACCAGATCGTGCTGAAGAATTCGTAATGGACACCGGACGCATCCGCGGCATGCATGGCCGCGCCGCCATGCCCGCCGCCGCGACATCGGCCTCCGGCGCGAGGAGCGCACGATGCTGACGCTGGTCCTGATCGTGATCCTGGCCGCGCTGGTGTTCGAGTTCATCAACGGCTTCCACGACACCGCCAACTCCATCGCCACCGTGGTCGCGACCAAGGTGCTCAGCCCCGGCTGGGCGGTGATCCTGGCCGCCGGCATGAACCTGCTCGGCGCGCTGACCGGCACCGCGGTGGCGATGACCATCGCCTCGGGCCTGCTCAACACCGACGTGGTCACGGTCACCCCGCAGGTAATCCTGTGCGCGCTGCTCGGCGGCATCGTCTGGAACCTGATCACCTGGTGGAAAGGCCTGCCGTCCTCGTCCTCGCACGCCCTGATCGGCGGCCTGTGCGGCGCCGGCCTGGCCGCGGCGCACAACAACTGGGGCGCGCTGATCTGGTCGCAGAACGTCGGCGACTGGGCCAGGAACAAGGGCCTGCTGTGGAAGGTGTTCGTGCCGATGATCACCTCGCCGATCGCCGGCTTCCTGCTCGGCATCGCGGTGATGCTGCTGCTGTGGGCGATCATCGCCGGCATGGCCGCGCTCGGCGGCCGCATCGGGCGGCTGGCGCGGCCGCGCTGGATCATCGCCATGACCCTGGTCGGCGCGCAGAGCACCGGCGCGCTGGACGAACTACCGTCCTGGCTGGCATTCCTGCATCCGGCGGCCAGCGCGGGGCAGGGCATCGCCACCTGGATCGTGCTGACCTGCGCGGTGGTGATGGCCGCCGGCACCGCGTCGGGCGGCTGGAAGATCATCAAGACGCTGGGCCACAAGATGGTCAAGCTGCACCCGATCCACGGCTTCGCCGCGGAAACCAGCTCGGCGACGATCCTGACCCTGGCCGCCCACTTCGGCATGCCGGTGTCCACCACCCACAGCATCTCCACCGCGATCATGGGCGTGGGCTTCGCCAAAAACCCGCGCTCGCTGCGCTTCGGGGTGATCGAGCGCATCGTCTGGGCCTGGATCCTGACCATCCCGGCGGCGGCCGGGGTGGCGTATTTGATCTTCCGGATGTTCGCGTTGTTCGGCTGGGTGGGGTGAGGCGGGACTCGGGACCCGGGACTCGGGACTCGAAGAACGGAAGTCGGTAAAGCTTCAGTTCGCGGCGCGGCGCTCTTCCGAGTCCCGGGTCCCGGGTCCCGATCAGTTAGCCCGATACATCGCCATAACATCCCCACGCAGCGCCCGCTGGCTATCAGGACGGTTGTAGAACATGTGCCCGCCCGGATAGTTCCTGACCTGCACCCGGGTCGGGTCGTTGCCCATCACCGGCATCTGGTCCACGGTCAGCACCGAACCCATGAACGGGCATGACAGGTCGTTCCAGCCGTGCACGATCAGCACCCGCAGTCGGGGGTCGATCGCCACCGCCTGGCGCAGGTCGGTCACCGAGCCCTTGCGCAGTTCGTCGTTCCAGTCCCACAGCTTGTTCACGTCGTAGTTCAGCGCCTGGTAGCGCGCGTCCACCTTCCAGCCGACCACGCGGGTTACGAAGTTCACCATCGCGGTGGTGGTCGGGGCGATGATGCTGTCCAGCAACGGGTCGTTGGCGCGCTGCTCGGGCGCGTTCGGGAACGGGTCGAATGCGGTGACGTTGGAGTCGTAGCGGCTGCCGAGCTGGCCCTTGTCGCGGAACACTTCGCGCAGGTAGGCCTGGGTCTCCAGGCGGCCGCCGGCGCGGCGCACGTAGATCGGGTCCAGCCCGGTCATCGCCGCCACCTGCTGGATCATGCGTTCGCTGCCGGCCGCATCCGAGCGCCCGCGCAGCAGCGCGGTGACGTAGTCGCCGCGGGTGTAGTCGATCACCTGGCGCATCGCCTCCGGGGTCAGCCGCTGCTCGCGCTCCAAATGCGCGGCGGCGATCGAGGGCAGGGTCAGCATCCACGCCAGCGGCGATACGTCGCCGTTGTCGTCCAGGCTCGGGTTGAGGTACGGCGAGACCAGCACCACGCCGTTCATCGCCACGCCCAGCTGGGTCTGCAGGTAATGGGTGATGCGCGGGCCGCGGAAGCCGCCGTAGCTCTCGCCGACCAGGTACTTGCGCGACTGCAGGCGCTGGTTCTTCAGCAACCAGTCGTAGATCGTGCGCGACAGGTATTCGATGTCGGCCTGCGGGTTGTAGAACAGCTTCTTGGCCTGCTCGTCGGCGACCCGCGCACGGCTGAAGCCGGTGCCGACCGGGTCGATGAACACCAGGTCGGTGAAGTCCAGCCAGGTGCCGGGATTGTCGTGCAGCGTCGCCGGCGCCGAGGCGCTGTCGCCCTCGCTGCCGAAGCTGACCACCTTCGGCCCGATCGCGCCCAGGTTGAGGTAGACCGAGGCCGCGCCGGGACCGCCGTTCAGGGCGAAGGTCACCGGGCGGTCCTTGCCGTCCACGGTGTAGGCGGTGAACACCACGTCGGCCACGGTCTTGCCCTGTGCGTCCTTCACCGGCAGCGTGCCGACAGTGGCGGTGTAGCTGAGCGACTTGCCGTCCACGTGGGTGACCTGGCGCACTTTCGCGTCGGCCGGCAGCGCGGCCGGCCTGGCCGGCTCGGCGCTGTCGGCTTTATCGGTTTTGTCTGGCGTGTCGGCAGCGTCGGCCAAGGCGGCGGAGATCGGCAGCACGGCCAGCAACAACGCCGCCAGCAGCGGTTTGAACAGGTTCGGCACGGGGAGGGCGCTCTGCACAAGGGGAGCCGGCATGCTAGGCCGCGGCGCGGCGCGCGCGGATGTGCACAAAGGCATGGTCGGCGCGCCAATGATCGCGGTGGCGGATGGCCCTGGGCGCTGCCCTGGATCGTCACGGCGCTGCAGACGCTTGAACAGCCGGCACTCGGGGCGATCGCCAAACGCTTCGCCCGCTGCCGCGGCCGCGGCGGTCGGAGGTGGCCTGCTGCGTTCGTCGCGTCTGAAGCCGCTTGTGTCTGGAGATTGCTCTACAGTTTGAGTGGAGAGCGATGTGCGGCACGCCGACAGGCCGTAGTGTTCAAGCACGTGTAGGAGCCAGGGCGGCCGCACATCGACCTCGTTGCCTAGCCCGAACAGTTGAACGAGCGTTCGCTCGAACTTCACAAGCGTGGGCAGCGACGAGGTGGCTCTCTCCTGTCCCCCAGTCTACCTAACGCTTATGCCTCTTTGGATCGGTATCGATGTGGCCAAGGACACCTTGGCCGTCCACGTGCTTCCCCTGGACCAGTTGCTGTCCTTTCCCAATACCGCCCAGGGCCACCAGCGCCTGTGCGACCACCTTGCCGGGCACTGCGTCGGCAACGCGCTGCTGGAGGCCACCGGCGGCTACGAACGGGCGGTGATGACGGCACTGGCCACGGCAGGGATCCCGGTGACCCGGATCAATCCGCGCCGGGCACGCGCTTTCGCCACGGCCTTGGGCACAACCGCCAAGACCGATCCGCTGGATGCGGCCTTGCTGGCGCGCATGGCTCACCTGGTGCAAGCGCCCGCGCCGGCTCCCGATCCCTTGCGTGAGCAACTGCGCATGCTGGTCCAGCGCCGCGAGCAACTGGTCCAGCAACGTGACGACGAGCGCCGTCGCTTGCATCAGGCGACCCTGGCCATGGTGCGCGCGTGCCTGATCGAGCAGATCGGCGACGTGCGCCGCCGTATCCAGCGGATGAACCAGGCGATCAAGCAGGTGCGGTGCCAGCTCGACGATGCGCTGGCGCACGCCCTGGGCACGGTCCCGGGCATCGGCGAGGTCACCACCGCCAGCCTGATGGCCTATCTGCCCGAACTGGGGACGCTGGATCGTCGCCAGATCGCGGCCCTGGTCGGCCTGGCTCCCTACAACGTGGACAGCGGGCAGCACTGCGGCAAACGCCGCATCCGCGGCGGGCGTGCCACGATCCGACGAGTGCTGTACATGGCCTGTTGGAGCGTTGTGCGCACTCAAGCCTCCTTCAAGGAGCGTTATCAACAGTTACGGGCACGCGGCAAGCCCGCCAAGGTCGCCATCACCGCATGCATGCGCGTGCTGCTTATCCGACTCAACGCCATGGCACGAGATCGCACACCATGGCGTGAGGTTATCGGATGAGAAGACAGTTGCTCCTACACGGCCCGCGGATCGCCTGCCGGGTGCACTGTAGGAGCAACTTCAGCCGCGACAACGTCCGAAGCCGGAAGGCCCGCCGCTGCGTTCGTCGCGACTGAAGTCGCTCCTACAAGCGCTGCATCGGCGCCGCCGAGCTGCGCGGCCTCTTGTAGGAGGGACTTCAGTCCCGACGGCATGCCCGTTCGGAACATTCACCACTGCGCTCGTCGCGGCTGAAGACCGTTGTTCCTACAGGATGCTTCGGCTCGACCGCTTGCGCAGGATGGTCGAGTCGCCGCCAGACCCATCCCGACTCCTCAAACCCAGCCCCTCAGACCTCCAGCGACGCCAGGTCGCCCTTGGTCTCCAGCCACTGCTTGCGATCGCCGGCGCGCTTCTTGGCCAGCAGCATGTCCATCAGCGAACCGGTCTCGTCGCCGTCGGCGACGGTCAGCTGCACCAGCCGCCGCGTGTCCGGGTGGATGGTGGATTCGCGCAACTGCTGCGGGTTCATTTCGCCCAGGCCCTTGAAGCGGGTCACGCTGAGCTGGCCCTTGAGCTTCTCGCGCGCGATCTTTTCCAGCAGCGAGCGCTTCTCTTCCTCGTCCAGTGCGTAGAACACCTGCTTGCCCACATCGACGCGGAACAGCGGCGGCATCGCCACGAACACGTGGCCAGCCTTCACCAGCGTCGGGAAGTGGCGCAGGAACAGCGCGGTGAGCAGGGTGGCGATGTGCAGGCCGTCGGAGTCGGCGTCGGCCAGGATCACCACCTTGCCGTAGCGCAGCCCGCTGATGTCGTCCTTGCCCGGATCGCAGCCGATCGCGATCGCCAGGTTGTGCACTTCCTCGGAGGCCAGCACGCTGCCGGAGGCCACTTCCCAGGTGTTGAGGATCTTGCCGCGCAGCGGCAGGATCGCCTGGAAGTCCTTGTCGCGTGCCTGCTTGGCGCTGCCGCCGGCCGAGTCGCCCTCCACCAGGAACAGCTCGGTGCGCGACAGGTCCTGGCTGATGCAGTCGGCCAGTTTGCCGGGCAGGGCCGGGCCGGAAGTGACCTTCTTGCGGGTGATCTGCTTTTCGGTCTTCAGCCGCGCGCTGGCGCGGTCGATCGCGATCTGCGCGATGCGCGTGCCGGTGTCCACGTTCTGGTTCAGCCACAGGCTGAAGGCGTCGTGCGCGGCGCCTTCGATGAAGCCGGCGGCCTGGCGCGAGGACAGGCGTTCCTTGGTCTGGCCGCTGAACTGCGGGTCGGTCATCTTCAGCGACAGCACGAAGGTGACCCGGTCCCACACGTCTTCCGGCGCCAGCTTGACCCCGCGCGGCAACAGGTTGCGGAAGTCGCAGAATTCGCGCAGCGCGTCGGTGAAGCCGCTGCGCAGGCCGTTGACGTGGGTGCCGTGCTGAGCGGTCGGGATCAGGTTGACGTAGCTTTCCTGCACCAGTTCGCCGTCGGCGACCCAGGCCACCGCCCAGTCCACGATCTCGCGGTCCTTCTTCAGGTTGCCGACGAACAGGTCGGCCGGCAGCGGCTCGCGCTCGGCCAGCTCGCCCTTGAGGTAGTCGCGCAGGCCGTCCTCGAAATACCAGGTGTCCTGCTCGCCGGTTGCCTCGTCGTGCAGCTTCACGGTCAGGCCGGGGCACAGCACCGCCTTGGCGCGCAGCAGGTGGCGCAGCGCGCGCACCGCGAACTTGGGCGTGTCGAAATACTTGGGGTCGGCCCAGAACCGCAGCCGGGTGCCGGTGTTCTTCTTGCCGACGCTGCCGACGATCTCCAGTTTCGAGGCGGGGAAGCCGTCGCCGAATTCCATCCGGTATTCGTTGCCGTCGCGCTTGATGAACAGCTCCACCTTCTTCGACAGCGCATTGACCACGCTGACGCCGACGCCGTGCAGGCCGCCGCTGAAGGTGTAGTTGCGGTCGTTGAACTTGCCGCCGGCGTGCAGCCGGGTCAGGATCAGTTCGACGCCGGAAATCTTCTCTTCCGGATGGATGTCCACCGGCATGCCGCGGCCGTCGTCGGAGACCTCGCAGCTGCCGTCCTTGAACAGGGTCACCTCGATGTGCCGGGCGTGGCCGGCCAGCGCCTCGTCCACGGCGTTGTCGATGACTTCCTGCGCCAGGTGGTTGGGGCGTGCGGTGTCGGTGTACATGCCCGGCCTGCGCTTGACCGGGTCCAGGCCAGAGAGAACTTCGATGTCGGCGGCGTTGTAGCGGGTATTCATGCGTCTCAACAGGTGGCGCGAAGCAGATCCGGAAGTGTGCGGTGTGCGGCGGCTTTTTGCACGTCGCCGGTGTTCAGGGCCAGTGCCGTGGCGGCGCGTTAGCCTTGCACTGGAAAATCCGCGACGGCATCCCCATTGTCGTTGCAGCCTTACAGAGGAGTACGCCATGAACGTTCGCAAGCTGATGACCCTGGCTGCGCTGGTCGCCGCCGCGGTGGCCATCCCGGTGGCGATGGCCCAGGCGCAGAGCGCCGATCCGGCCGCCTCCGGCGCCGCCGCCTACGAGGCGCAGGTCGCGAAGGAGAAGGCCGAGGCCGATGCCAAGGCCAAGCGCCGCGCCGCGGCGGCGGCCGAGCACAAGGCCGGCAAGGACGCGGCTGCGCCGAAGAAAGAGGAAGAAGAGGAAGCGCGCAAGCCCTGAGCGCGCGCCCTGTTGCGACCTGCGACGCCCCGGCTGCTGCCGGGGCGTTTTGTTTTGTGGGGTCGATCGGTCCGAAAGCGCTTGGGCAAATCGGCTTCACCCGTTAAACTATGGCTTTCCGGGAGGCCTTCGAGCCATGACCCCCCTGATCTTCGTTACTGGCGGCGTAGTGTCCTCGCTTGGCAAGGGCATCGCGGCCGCTTCGCTTGCGTCCATTCTCGAAGCACGTGGCCTGTCGGTCACGATGATGAAGCTGGACCCCTACATCAACGTCGACCCGGGCACGATGAGCCCGTTCCAGCATGGCGAGGTGTACGTCACCGACGACGGCGCCGAGACCGACCTGGACCTGGGCCACTACGAGCGTTTCGTGCGCACCCGCCTGTCGCGCAAGAATTCGGTCACCACCGGCCGCATCTACGAGAACGTGATCCGCAAGGAGCGCCGCGGCGATTATCTGGGCGCCACCGTGCAGGTGATCCCGCACATCACCGACGAGATCCGCCGTTGCGTTGACGAGGCCACCGCCGGGTTCGACGTGGCGCTGGTGGAAATCGGCGGCACCGTTGGCGATATCGAGTCGCTGCCGTTCCTGGAGGCGATCCGCCAGGTGCGCACCGAGCGCGGTGCCGAGCGCGCGCTGTTCATGCATCTCACCCTGGTGCCGTACATCGCCGCCGCCGGCGAGTTGAAGACCAAGCCGACCCAGCACTCGGTCAAGGAACTGCGCTCGATCGGCATCCAGCCGGACGTGCTGCTGTGCCGCTCCGAGCAGGCGATTCCGGATTCGGAGCGGCGCAAGATCGCGCTGTTCACCAACGTCTCCGAGCGCGCGGTGATCAGCGCCGCCGACATCGACGTGCTCTACGGCATGCCGCTGGAACTGCACCGGCAGGGCCTGGACGAGATCGTCATCGACCAGTTCAAGCTGCGCGACAAGGTCGGCCCGGCCGATCTGTCCGAATGGGAAGCGGTGGTGGACGCCACCAAGCATCCGCTCGACGAGGTCACCATCGCCGTGGTCGGCAAGTATGTGGACCACCAGGACGCGTACAAGTCGGTCGGCGAGGCGCTCAAGCACGGCGGCCTGCGCCAGCGCACCAAGGTCACCCTGAAGTGGCTGGAGGCGCAGGAACTGGAAGGCAGCGACCTGTCGGCGCTGGCCGACGTGGACGGCATCCTGGTCCCCGGCGGCTTCGGCGACCGCGGCTTCGAAGGCAAGGTGCTGACCTCGCGCTATGCGCGCGAACACCGCGTGCCGTACTTCGGCATCTGCTACGGCATGCAGGCGGCGGTGGTCGATTACGCGCGCCATGTGGCCGGTCTGGACGGCGCCAACAGCACCGAGAACGACCGCCAGTCGCCGTATCCGGTGATCGGCCTGATCACCGAGTGGCGTACCGCCAGCGGCGACGTGGAGAAGCGCGACGAGAAGTCGGATCTGGGCGGCACCATGCGCCTGGGCCTGCAGGAGCAGCGGCTCAAGCCCGGCACGCTGTCGCGCGAGATGTACGGCAAGGACGTGGTGTCCGAGCGCCACCGCCATCGCTACGAGTTCAACAACCGCTACCGCACCCAGCTGGAGGATGCGGGCCTGGTGATTTCCGCCAAGTCGATGGACGACACCCTGGTGGAGATGATCGAGTTGCCGCGCGAGGTGCACCCGTGGTTCCTGGCCTGCCAGGCGCACCCGGAGTTCCTGTCCACGCCCCGCGACGGCCATCCGCTGTTCATCGGCTTCGTGCGCGCCGCGCGCGAGAAGAAGGCCGGCGGCAACCTGTTGAAGGAAGCGCGCGCCTGATTGATTCCTTCTCCCTCCGGGACCATGGCCCCCTTTTCGGGGGAAGGTGGCGCGAAGCGCCGGAGGAGGGTACGGGCGCAGCCTCGCGCAGACGATTTCCATGAAGCTGCGCCCGCACCCTCGTCCCAACCCCTTGCTCCCGCGGGACTTCCTTCGGTCGCCGGTGGGAGAGGGGCTTAAGCTTCGCCCGTGCCTTACACCACCCCCTCCCAATGGGAGAGGGGCTCAACCCAATAGGTGATCCAATGAAACTGTGTGGCTTCGAAGTCGGCCTGGACCAGCCGCTGTTCCTGATCGCCGGCCCGTGCGTGATCGAGTCGATGCAGCTGCAGCTGGACGTGGCCGGCAAGCTCAAGGAGATCACCGGCAGGCTGGGGATCAACTTCATCTTCAAGTCGAGCTTCGACAAGGCCAACCGCACCTCCGGCACCAGCTTCCGCGGCCCTGGCCTGGAAGAAGGGCTGAAGGTGCTCGAGGCGGTGAAGAAGCAGATCGGCGTGCCGGTGCTGACCGACGTGCACGAATACACGCCGATGCACGAAGTGGCGGCGGTGGTCGACGTGCTGCAGACCCCGGCGTTCCTGGTGCGGCAGACCGACTTCATCAAGAACGTCTGCGCCGCCGGCAAGCCGGTCAACATCAAGAAGGGCCAGTTCCTGTCGCCCTGGGACATGAAGCCGGTGGTGGACAAGGCCAGGTCCACCGGCAACGAGCAGATCATGGTCTGCGAGCGCGGCGCCAGCTTCGGCTACAACAACCTGGTCAGCGACATGCGCTCGCTGAGCGTGATGCGCGAGACCGGCTGCCCGGTGGTGTTCGACGCCACCCATTCGGTGCAGTTGCCGGGCGGGCAGGGCAGCACCTCCGGCGGCCAGCGCGAGTTCGTGCCGGTGCTGGCGCGCGCGGCGGTGGCGGTGGGCGTGTCCGGCGTGTTCGCCGAAACCCATCCGGATCCGTCCAAGGCGCTGTCCGATGGCCCCAATGCCTGGCCGCTGGACAAGATGGAAGCGCTGCTGGAGACGCTGATGGCGCTGGACGCGATCACCAAGCGCAGCGGCTTCCTGGAGCACGGGCTGGGCTGATGCGGCGCGCGTGCGGGTGCGTCGGCTCTGCGCACGCACCCGCATCCTGCGCAGCGCTCGCCCTGTTCGGACCCGTGCACGGCGCCGGCGCGGCGCGCGGTGCATTTGGCAAGCAGCGGCGCTGCGGCCATAATCCGACGGTTTCCGGTGTCCCCCTTCTTTCCTGGTAACCGACTGGACTTATGACCACTATCGCCAAGATCCACGCCCGCGAGATTCTCGATTCCCGCGGCAATCCCACGCTCGAAGCGGAAGTCACGCTGGCCGACGGCTCGCTGGGCCGCGCCGCGGTGCCGTCGGGCGCTTCCACCGGCACCAAGGAAGCGGTCGAGCTGCGCGATGGCGACAAGACCCGCTACCTGGGCAAGGGCGTGCGCAAGGCGGTGGAGAACGTCAACACCACCATCGCCAGCGCGTTGCAGGGTTTCGACGGTGCCGACCAGCAGGGTCTGGACCGGCGCCTGATCGACCTGGACGGCACCGAGAACAAGGGCCGCCTCGGCGCCAACGCGCTGCTCGGGGTGTCGCTGGCCAACGCGCATGCGGTCGCCGCCTCGCGCAAGCAGGCGCTGTGGCAGTATCTGGCCGGCGCCAACACCGCCAACGTGGCGCTGCCGGTGCCGATGATGAACATCATCAACGGCGGCGCGCATGCCGACAACAACGTCGATTTCCAGGAATTCATGGTGCTGCCGGTCGGCGCCGCGTCGTTCTCCGAGGCGCTGCGCGCCGGCACCGAGATCTTCCACGCGCTCAAGGCGGTGCTGAAGGGCCATGGCCTGTCCACCGCGGTCGGCGACGAGGGCGGCTTCGCCCCGGACTTCCGCAGCAACGTGGAAGCGCTGGACACCATCCTTGAGGCGATCGGCAAGGCCGGCTACACCGCCGGCGAAGACGTGCTGCTGGGCCTGGACGTGGCCTCCAGCGAGTTCTACGACAACGGCAAGTACCACCTGGTGGGCGAGGGCAAGCGCCTGACCAGCGAGCAGTTCGTCGACTTCCTCGCCGACTGGGCCGCGCAGTACCCGATCGTCAGCATCGAAGACGGCCTGGCCGAGGACGACTGGGCCGGCTGGAAGCTGCTGACCGAGCGCCTCGGCAGCAAGGTGCAGCTGGTCGGCGACGACCTGTTCGTCACCAACCCGAAGATCTTCAAGCAGGGCATCGAGTCCGGCACCGCCAACGCGATCCTGATCAAGGTCAACCAGATCGGCACCCTGACCGAGACCCTGGAAGCGATCGCCATGGCCGACGCCGCCGGTTACGCGGCGATCGTCTCGCACCGTTCCGGCGAGACCGAGGACACCACCATCGCCGACATCGCCGTGGCCACCACCGCCACCCAGATCAAGACCGGCTCGCTGTGCCGCAGCGACCGCGTGGCCAAGTACAACCAGCTGCTGCGGATCGAGGAAGCGCTGGGCAGCGGCGCGCGCTACGCAGGGCGCGACGCATTCGTCTCGCTCAAGCGGTAAGCCGTGCGCAACTGGCGCTGGCTGCTGCTGGTGCTGGCGGGACTGCTGGCGTGGCTGCAGTACCGTTTCTGGCTCGGTCCGGGCAATTCCGGCGAGGTGCTGGTGCTCGAAAGCCAGGTCGAGCACCAGCGGCGCGATAACGAAGGCCTGCAGCAACGCAATGCCGCGCTCGCCGCCGAGGTCAAGGACCTCAAGGACGGCGAGGCGGCGATCGAGGAACGTGCGCGCAGCGAGCTGGGCATGATCAAGCCGGGCGAGAAGTTCTACCGCGTCGTCGAGGACGCGCCGGTGCCCGTTGCGCCGGCCGCCGACGGCACGCAGGCGCCGGCGCCGCCGAGCGAGCAACCCTGATGGCCACGGTCTGGGCGGTGGTGCCGGCCGCCGGCCGCGGCACCCGTTTCGGCAGTCCCCTGCCCAAGCAATACCTACAGGCGGGCGGGCAGCCATTGATCGCGCATGCGCTGCAGGCCTTGCTGGCGCACCCGGCGGTGGCCGGGGCGATGGTCGCCCTCGGTGAAGACGATGCCGATTGGCCGGGCTGGACCGAACTGGACGGCAAGCCGGTGCTGACCTGCGTCGGCGGCGCCAGCCGGGCCGGCTCGGTGCTGGCCGCGTTGCAGGCCTTGCCGGACTCGGTCAAGGCGGACGATTTCGTGCTGGTGCACGATGCGGCGCGCCCGAACCTGGCCCTGGCCGACCTGGACCGGCTGCTGGAAACCGGGCGCGGCGATCCGGTCGGCGCGATCCTGGCCGCGCCGGTGCGCGACACCCTCAAGCGCGCCGGCGACGACGGCGGCATCGACGCCACCGAGCCGCGCGAGCGCCTGTGGCGCGCGCTGACCCCGCAGTTGTTCCGGCGCCTGCAACTGAGCCGGGCGCTGGAACAGGCCGCGGCCGCCGGCGTCGAGGTCACCGACGATGCGATGGCCATGGAGTTGCTGGGCCTGCGGCCGCTGCTGGTCGAGGGCGCCGAGGACAACTTCAAGGTCACCACCCCGGCCGACCTGGTGCGCTTCGAGTTCGAACTGTTCCTGCGCGCGCGGCAGCCGTGACGCGGCCGCGCCGCGCTGCGGCGTCGCGCCGCCGATGCCTTTCCTTTTTCCTTTTGCGATGCTGCGATGCCCATGCCTGACTTTCCTCCCTTCCGTATCGGCCAGGGCTACGACGTGCACGCCTTCGGCGATGGCGACCACGTGATGCTCGGCGGCGTGCGCGTGGCGCACACGTGCGGCGTGCTCGCGCACAGCGACGGCGACGTGGTGATCCACGCGCTATGCGATGCGCTGCTGGGCGCGCTGGCGCTGGGCGACATCGGCCAGCATTTCCCGCCCTCGGATGCGCGCTGGAAAGGCGCCGACAGCGCGCAGTTCCTGCGCCATTGCGAACATCTGTTGCGCGAGCGCGGCTGGCAGCTCGGCAACGCCGACGTCACCGTGATCTGCGAGCGACCCAAGGTCGGCCCGCATGCGCCGGCGATGCGCGAACGCCTGGCCGCGCTGTTGCAGGTCGGCATCGACCGCGTCAGCGTCAAGGCCACCACCAGCGAGCAACTCGGCTTCACCGGCCGCGGCGAAGGCATCGCGGCGCAGGCGGCGGTGTTGCTGGTGGCGCTGTGAGCGAGTTGCCGCGTGCGTTCGGCGCCGCGCCGCTGCAGGCGCGCATGCGCAGCGTGGCCGAGGATTTCCAGGTCGACGAAATGCCCGCGTTCGAGCCCAGCGGCGAGGGCGAACATCTGCTGCTGACCGTGCGCAAGCGCGGCATGAACACCGCCTTCGCCGCGCGCCGCCTGGCGCAGTGGGCCGGCGTGGCGGAGATGGCGATCGGCTACGCGGGCATGAAAGACCGCCACGCGGTCACCACCCAGCGGTTCTCGGTGCACCTGCCCAAGCGCGTGGCGCCGGCGCTGGACGCGCTGCACAGCGAGGACATGCAGGTGCTGCAGTCGCAGTGGCACAACCGCAAGCTGCCGCGCGGCGCGCTAGCCGGCAACGGCTTCGTGCTGGTGTTGCGGCAGGTGCGCGGCGAGCGCGCCGCGATCGAGGCGCGGCTGGCGCAGATCGCCGCGCGCGGCATCCCCAACTGGTTCGGCGAACAGCGCTTCGGCCGCGACGGCAGCAACGTCGGCAATGCACTGGCGATGTTCGGCGGGCGTCGGGTGCGGCGCGAGCAGCGCTCCCTGCTGCTGTCGGCGGCGCGCTCGGAACTGTTCAACCGAGTCCTGGCCGCGCGCGTGGCGGCGGGCAACTGGGACGCCGCGCTGGACGGCGAGGTGTGGCTGCTCGACGGCAGCCGCAGCGTGTTCGGCCCGGAGCCCTGGTCCGAGGTATTGGCCGAGCGCCTGCAGCGTTTCGACATCCATCCTTCGGCGCCATTGTGGGGCGCGGGCGAACTGCGCAGCGCCGACGCGGCGCGCGCGCTGGAACTGGCCGCGCTCGAGGATGCGACGTCGCTGCGCTTGCGTGAAGGCCTGGAGCGCGAAGGCCTGAAGCAGGAGCGACGCGCCACCCGCTTGCGTGCGGCCGAGCTGCAGTGGCGCTGGCTGGACACGCAAGACGACGCGCTGGAACTGCGTTTCGCGCTGCCGCCGGGCAGCTATGCCACCGCGCTGCTGTACGAGCTGGGCGAGGTGGTCGATGCCGGGCAGGGCGCGCAGGCCGAGCCAGCGGCGCAGGAATAGGTCGCGCGGCGCCGCCTCAGCGCCGCGCCAGCAACACCAGCATCGCCCCGGTGCCGCCTTGCGTGGGCGGCGCCGAATGGAACGCCAGCACGTCGTTGCGCTGCCGCAGCAGGCGATCGACCAGGTTCTTCAACAGCGGGATGCCGCCGGACTGCAGGCCCTTGCCGTGCACGATGCGCACGCAGCCGAACTCGTGCGCATGCGCCTCGGCGATGAACTGGCGCAGCAGCGCCTCGGCCTGCACGGCGTTGGCGCCATGCAGGTCGAGTTCGTCCTGCGCGGAGAACTGGCCGCGGCGCAGGCGCTGGAACACCCGCGCCGGCACGTTCTCGCGGCGGTAGCTGGCCACGTCGCCGGCCTCCAGCGGCGCGCTGTCGCGCAACAGGCGCTGGAACTCGCTATGCGCCTCGGCATCGTCGCGCTCGGCCATGCGCGCGCGCGGCTTCGGCCGCGGCTTGGCGTTGGCCGGCGGCGTCGCGTTGATCGGCGTGACCGCGCCGATCGCCGCGCGGAACAGCGCGGCGGGATCTTCGTCTTCGGGATGCGACATGGCGCACAGCGTAACCCGCCGGTCGCGCGGCGCAAGCCGTGCACAATGGCGGAAGGCGAGGGACGCATCCGGTATCATGCTCGGGTTATCCGAGGAGTCCCATGCGCGTACTAGTGAGCAACGACGACGGCGTCGACGCCCCCGGCATCAAGATGCTGGCCGAGCAACTGCGCAGCGCGGGGCATGAAGTGACCGTGGTCGCACCCGATCGCGATCGCTCCGGCGCCAGCAACTCGCTGACGCTGGATCTGCCGATCCGGATCAAGCGCATCGACCCGCACACCTGCAGCGTCGCCGGTACGCCCACCGATTGCGTGCATCTCGCGCTCACCGGCATGCTCGACGACGAACCGGACATGGTGGTCTCCGGGATCAACAACTCGGCCAACCTGGGCGACGACGTGATCTATTCGGGCACCGTCTCGGCGGCGATGGAGGGGCGCTTTCTGGGCCTGCCCGCGCTGGCGATGTCGCTGGTCACCCACAACCACGAACCCAAGTACTTCCAGACCGCTGCGCGCGCCGCGGTCGAAATCGTGGCGCGGCTGAAGGCCGATCCGCTGCCGGCGGACACCATCCTCAACGTCAACGTGCCGGACCTGCCCTGGGGCGAGATCAAGGGCTTCGAGGTCACCCGGCTCGGCAATCGCCACCGCTCCGAACCGTGCCTGCCGCAGTCCGACCCGCGCGGCGCCACCGTGTACTGGATCGGCCCGGCCGGCCGCGAGCAGGACGCCGGCCCCGGCACCGATTTCCATGCGGTACGCACCGGCTTCATCTCGATCACCCCGATCCAGGTCGATCTGACCCGCTATCAGGCGCTGGAGACCGTCGCCAGCTGGGTCGGCGGCCTCAGCGCCGCGCTGAGCGACCCGGCATGACCCCGCGGCTGCGCCTGCAACCGGAAGCGATCGGCATCGGCATGACCTCGCAGCGCGTGCGCGACCGCCTGGTCGAGCGCCTGCGCGAGTCAGGGATCCGCGACGAAGCCGTGCTCAACGCGGTGCGCACGGTGCCGCGGCACCTGTTCATCGACGAGGCGCTGGCTTCGCGCGCCTACGAGGACACCGCGTTGCCGATCGGCCACGGCCAGACCATCTCGCAGCCGTGGGTGGTGGCGCGGATGACCGAAACCGTGCTCGCGGCGGCGCCGAAGAAGGTGCTGGAAGTGGGCACCGGCTCCGGCTACCAGGCCGCGATCCTGGCCGCGCTGGGGTTGGAGGTCTATACCGTGGAGCGCATCGGCGACCTGCTGCGGCAGGCGCGCAAGCGCTTGCGCCAGCTCGGCATGAACGTGCGCAGCAAGCACGACGACGGCCGCATCGGCTGGGCCGAGCACGGCCCCTATGATGCGATCGTGGTCACCGCCGCGGCGCCGGCGCTGGTCGATGCGCTGGTCGAGCAACTCGCACCGGGCGGCTGCCTGGTGGCGCCGGTCGGCGGTCCTTCGTCGCAATCGCTGGTGCGCCTGCGCCGCGATGCCGAAGGCCGTATCGAACAGGACATTCTGGCGCCGGTGAGCTTCGTCCCGCTGCTGTCGGGCATGCTGGATTGAATCACGCCGCATTGAATCAGGCTGCATTGAATCACCCTGGATCGAATCACCGGAGTTGCGTTGCATGAAGATATTCGGGCCGTTGTACGAACGCGCCATCGCCTGGTCGCGCCACCGCCGCGCACCGACGTTCCTGACCGCGCTCAGCTTTGCCGAGGCGATCGTGTTCCCGGTGCCGCCGGAGGTGATGCTGGCGCCGATGTCGCTGGCGCAGCCGCGGCGCGCGCTGTGGTTCGCCACGCTGAGCCTGATGGGCTCGGTGGCCGGCGCGCTGGTCGGCTACATGCTCGGCCACTTCGCTTTCGCCGCGGTGCAGCCGCTGATCGAATGGCTGGGCTGGACGCAGAAGATTGATGCACAGGTCAGCCATCTGCGCGAGGTGGTCGCCGAGTCGCCGTGGCGTGCGTTCTGGCTGCTGGTGCTGGCCGGTTTCACCCCGATCCCGCTGAAGATATTTACCTGGGCCTCAGGCATCGTTGGAATCCCGCTGCTACCGTTCCTGGCGAGCATGTTGGTCGGCCGCGGCAAGCGCGTCTATCTGGTGGCCGGCGCGATCCGCCTGGGCGGGCCGCGTGCGGAAGCCGCGTTGCGCCGCTGGATCGAACCGCTCGGTTGGGTCGCGATGGCGATCCTGGCGCTGCTGGTGGTGTGGGTCATATGGAGAGCGAAGTACGGATGAGCGTCGATCGGGTGGTGCGTAACGGCCTGCGTGGCAGCCTGTGCTTGCTGGTGGCGATCGGGCTTGGCGCCTGCAGCAGCGCCACCGTGGTGCGCACCTCCGGGGCGCCCGGCAGCAAGCCCGGCGCTGCGGCGCCGCGGCCGTCGGTGCCCAAGCCTGGGGTCAGCGCGACCGTGCGCCGCGGCGACACGCTGTACGCGATCGCCCGCGCCAACAGCATCGCGCCGCAGGACCTGGCCGCCTGGAACCGGCTGCCGCCGCCGTACACGATCTACCCCGGGCAATCGTTGAAGCTGTATCCGCCGGGCGGCGGCACCGTCGCAGCCCGGCCTGGCAGCGCCGTGGTGCTGCCGCCGGGTCCGCCAGCCACCGCAACGCGCCCGCCCGCCGCGGCGGCGCCGACGCCGGTGAGCAGCGGCTTCAGCTGGCGCTGGCCGGCCGACGGCGCGGTGGTCAGCCGTTTCGTGGTCGGCGAGACCACCAGGCAGGGCGTGGACATCGCCGGCAGCAGCGGCCAGGCGGTGCGTGCCGCCGCCGATGGCGTGGTGGTGTATTCGGGCGCCGGCCTGGTCGGCTACGGCGAACTGATCATCATCAAGCACAACGAGCAATGGCTGTCGGCCTATGGCCACAACCGCAAGCGCCTGGTCAACGAAGGCCAAAACGTGAAGGCCGGCGAGCAGATCGCCGAGATGGGCCGCAGCGGCGCGGCGCGCGACATGCTGCACTTCGAGATTCGCTACAACGGCAAGCCGGTCGATCCGCTGTTGTATCTGCCCAGCAAGTAACCGGCGGGTCGTCGTTCGGGCAGATCTCCGGCCGGCGCAGCGCGCAGCTGTTGCTGCTTTTTGTAGGAGCGGCTTCAGCCGCGACAGGGCATTACCTGTGGTGGTTGGTCGCGGCTGAAGCCGCTCCTACAACGCGTGGCGGCTGTAACCCGTAGATCACACACCGCTCGGCGCGGTGTCAAGCTCAGCCCTCGAGCAGGAACCCGACCGCCACGCGCCTGCCTTCGGCGGCCAGCACGTTGTAGGTGCGCGCCGCCGCGGCGTTGTTCATCACTTCGATGCCGATACCGCGGGTCAGGAACAGCGCCAGCGCGGCGGCCGGCGGGAACACCTGGCGCTCGCCGGTGCCCAGGATCACCAGCGCCGGATTCAGTTCCAGCAAGGGCTGCAGCTGCTGCGGTTGCAGCTCGGCCGCGGCCGGGGCGTCCCAGTGCTCGACCAGGGTGTCCGGGGCAAGAATGAAACTGCGGGTGAGCAGGCGGTCGTTCACCTTGGCCTGGCGGCCGTCGGCCATGCGCAGGGTGTAGGCGTAGTCGGGCAGGTCGTGGGTCAGCTGCATGATGGCACCGGCAAGCGGATCAGCCGCGCGGCAGCACGATCTGGCGGTCTTCCTTGGCCGGGCGATACAGGATCGCGGTGTGGCCGATGCGCTGCACCAGCACGCTGTGCGATTGCTCCACCAGGCTGGCGATGCTCGCGTCGCGGGCCTCGCGGTCGTCGCCGCCGACCTTCACCTTGACCAGCTCGTGGCGCTCCAGCACCTCGTCCAGTTCGGCCAGGAAGGCCGGCGTGACGCCCTTGCCGCCAATCTGCAACAGGGGTTTGAGGTCGTGCGCCAGGCCGCGCAGGAAGCGGTTCTGGGACGGGGTCAGGCTGATCGACATGCAGGCGGGAACGGGGTTGCCAAGGGCGATCAGGGTATCATGGCCGCCCACCACGACCGCGCACCCATGGCAACCCGCAGCAAAAGCAGCCAACGCTGGCTCCGCGAACATTTCGCCGACCCCTTCGTGAAGAAGGCCCAGGCCGAAGGCATGCGGTCGCGCGCCGCCTACAAGCTGGAAGAGCTGCTGCAGCGCGACAAGTTGCTCAAGCCGGACATGCTGGTGGTCGATCTCGGCGCCGCGCCGGGCGGCTGGTCGCAGCAGGTGCGCAAGTCGCTGGGCGAGCGTGGCCGGGTGCTGGCGCTGGACATCCTGGAGATGCCGCCGCTGGCCGGCGTGGAGTTCCTTCACGGCGACTTCAGGGAGCAGGAGGTGCTATCGCAGTTCGAGGCGATGCTCGGCGACAACCGGGTAGACCTTGTGCTGTCGGATATGGCCCCCAATAAAAGCGGCATGGATGCGGTGGACCAGCCGCGGATGATGCACTTGGCCGAATTGGCGATGGCGTTCGCCGATACCCACCTCAAACCGGGCGGGGCGTTCCTGATCAAGCTGTTCCAGGGCGTCGGGTCCGACGATTACATCCGCCAGATGCGCCGCCGTTACGAAAAGGTGTCCATCCGCAAACCGGCGGCGTCGCGCAAGCGCTCGCCGGAGGTCTATGTCCTCGGACAGGGCAAGCGTGCCCAGATCAAGTAAGCTGAAACCGTCGCATCACGCATCGAGAAAGAGTTGAAGGGACACCGGAGCCAATGAGGATGAACGACTTGACCAAGAATCTGTTGCTGTGGGTAGTCGTCGCCGTCGTGCTGATGGTGGTGTTCCAGAGCTTCTCGCCACGGCTGGCCGGCGGTCCCGGCAACGACACCGTGACCTATACCCAGTTCCTGAAGGAAGTGGATGGCGGACGGGTGAAGACGGTCGATTTCACCGACGACACCGGGCTGTCGGTGACCGCGATCCGCTTCAGGCGCAACGACGGCAGCGAAAGCATGGTCTACGGGCCGCGCGACGACAAGCTGGTGGACGTGCTGTACAGCAAGAACGTGGAGATGACCCGGCAGAAGCCGGCCAATGGCCCGAGCTTCTGGTCGCTGGTGCTGAACTTCCTGCCGGTCATCCTGATCATCGGCTTCTGGCTGTTCATCATGCGCCAGATGCAGGGCGGTGGCGGCGGCGCCAAGGGCGCGATGTCGTTCGGCAAATCGCGCGCCAAGCTGCAGGGCGAGGATCAGATCAAGATCACCTTCGCCGACGTCGCCGGCTGCGACGAGGCCAAGGAAGAAGTCAGCGAGCTGGTCGACTTCCTGCGCGATCCGACCAAGTTCACCAAGCTCGGCGGCAAGATTCCGCGCGGCGTGCTGATGGTCGGCCCGCCCGGCACCGGCAAGACGCTGCTGGCCAAGGCCATCGCCGGCGAGGCCAAGGTGCCGTTCTTCAGCATTTCCGGCTCCGATTTCGTCGAGATGTTCGTCGGCGTCGGCGCCAGCCGCGTGCGCGACATGTTCGAGCAGGCCAAGAAGCACGCGCCGTGCATCATCTTCATCGACGAAATCGATGCGGTCGGCCGTCATCGCGGGGCCGGCCTGGGCGGCGGTCATGACGAGCGCGAGCAGACCCTGAACCAGTTGCTGGTGGAAATGGACGGGTTCGAGGGCGGCGAAGGCGTGATCGTGATCGCCGCCACCAACCGCCCCGACGTGCTCGATCCGGCGCTGCTGCGTCCGGGCCGTTTCGATCGCCAGGTGGTGGTCGGCCTGCCGGACGTGCGCGGCCGCGAGCAGATCCTGAAGGTGCACATGCGCAAGCTGCCGCTGGCCGACGACGTCGAGCCGATGGTGATCGCGCGCGGCACCCCGGGCTTCTCCGGCGCCGACCTGGCCAACCTGTGCAACGAGGCGGCGCTGTTCGCCGCGCGCGAAACGGTCAAGGAGGTCCGCATGGACCACTTCGACCGTGCCCGCGACAAGATCCTGATGGGGTCCGAGCGCCGTTCGATGGCGATGAGCGAGGAAGAGAAGACGCTCACCGCCTACCACGAGGCCGGCCATGCCATCGTCGGCCGCCTGGTGCCGGAGCACGATCCGGTCTACAAGGTCACCATCATCCCGCGCGGGCGGGCGCTGGGCGTGACCATGTACCTGCCGGAAGGCGACAAATACTCGATCAACCGGGTCGCGATCCAGTCGCAGCTGTGCTCGCTGTACGGCGGCCGCGTCGCCGAAGAGCTGATCTTCGGCACCGACAAGGTCACCACCGGCGCCTCCAACGACATCGAGCGCGCGACCAAGATGGCGCGCAACATGGTCACCAAGTGGGGCCTGTCCGACGAACTGGGGCCGATCGCCTACGGCGAGGAAGACGATGAGGTGTTCCTGGGCCGTTCGGTGACCCAGCACAAGAGCGTGTCCGACGATACCGCGCGCCGCATCGACGAAGTGGTGCGTTCGATCCTCGACAAGGCCTATGCCAAGACCACGCATATCCTGACCGAGAACCTGGACAAGCTGCACGTGATGGCCAAGTTGCTGCTGGAGTACGAAACCATCGACGTGCCGCAGATCGACGCGATCATGGAAGGCCGCGATCCGCCGCCGCCGATGGGCTGGAACAAGTCCGGCAAGGATGGCAAGGACGGCGGCAACGACAAGGGCAGTTCGCGGCCGCTGCCGCCGATCACCGGGCCGGCCGAGCAGCTGTAAGCGCCCGCTCGGGTCCAGCAGAAAGCCAGGGAGCGATCCCTGGCTTTTTTGTTGCTTTGCTTTTGTATATCCGGCAGAGCAGGGCAGGCCGCCGGAGTGAGGCTTGCATCGCTCCGGCCGATCTTTTGGGGTACATCCCCGCCGCCGCCGCGTCATAGGCGCTACGACTGGGCGACAATGGCGTTCCGTCATCACTGCCCGCCGCCCATGCCATCGCTCGCTCGTCCATCGCTGCCGCCGCTTGCCAACGCCGCCGTCGCCACGACGCTCCGCGCTGCAGCCCCGGTCGCAACCAAAGACACGCGCAGCATTCCCATGCAGCGTGGCAACGCCCAGGAGCGCCGCTGATGTTCGAGACCTCGCCGAGCCTGGATTGCGGCGGCCGCCGCCTGCTGCTGGATCGTCCGCGGGTGATGGGCATCGTCAACGTCACCCCCGACTCGTTTTCCGATGGCGGCGCGCATGCGACGCTGGAAGCGGCGGTCGCGCACGGCCTGCGGCTGGTGGAGGAGGGTGCCGACCTGCTCGACATCGGCGGCGAATCGACCCGCCCCGGCGCCATCCCGGTCCCGGTGGAAGAAGAATTGCGCCGGGTCATCCCGGTGATCGAGCGGCTGGCGGCGCAGACCGCAGTGCCGCTGAGCGTGGACACGTTCAAGCCGGAGGTGATGCGCGCGGCGGTCGCCGCCGGCGCCGGCATGATCAACGACATCCAGGCCTTGCGCCGGCCCGGCGCACTGGACGCGGCGGCGGAACTGCGGGTGCCGGTGGTGCTGATGCACATGCCCGACGACGCCTATGCCGCCGGCAGCGCGCCGCACTACGACGACGTGGTCGGCGAGGTGCACCGGTTCCTGGCCGAGCGCATCTTCGCCGCGGAAATGGCCGGCATCGACAAGCGCCGCCTGCTGGTCGATCCCGGCTTCGGGTTCGGCAAGGGCACCGCCGACAACCTGCAATTGCTGGCGCAGCTGTCGCGCCTGGTCGAACTCGGCGTGCCGGTGCTGGCCGGGCTGTCGCGCAAGCGCAGCATCGGCGAACTGACCGGGCGCACCGCGCCGGAGCAGCGCGTGGCCGGCTCGGTAGCGGCGCACCTGCTGGCGGCGCAGCGCGGCGCGCTGCTGCTGCGCGTGCACGACGTCGCCGCCACGGTGGACGCGTTGAAGGTCTGGCAGGCGCTGGCGGCGGTGCCGTTGCCGCGCAGCGGTACCGCGCCCGCCGCGATCCGCTGGCCGGACGAGGACTGATGCCGGCCGACCGGCGCCCGCGCGCGATCGCGCTGATGGGGCCGACCGCGTCGGGCAAGACCGCCGCGGCGATCGCCCTGGCCGAGCGCTACGGCGGCGAGATCGTCAGCGTCGATTCGGCGCTGGTGTACCGCGGCCTGAACATCGGCGCGGCCAAGCCCGACGCGCAGCAGCTGGCGCGCGTGCCGCACCATCTGCTGGACCTGCGCGATCCGTGGCAGCCCTATTCGGCCGCCGAATTCGCGGTGGACGCGCGTGCAGCGCTGGATGCGATCGTCGCCCGCGGCCGCCTGCCGATCCTGACCGGCGGCACCGGCCTGTATTTCCAGGCATTGCTGGAAGGCCTGGCGCCGATGCCGCCGGCCGATCCGCAACTGCGCGCGGCGCTGGGCGCACGCGGGCAGGCCGAAGGCTGGGCGGCGTTGCATGCGCAGCTGCAGCAGGTCGATCCGCTGGCCGCGCGGCGGATCCGGCCTGGCGATGCGCAGCGCATCCAGCGTGCGCTGGAAGTGTTCCAGCTCAGCGGCCGCCCGATCAGCGAGTGGCAGGCGCAGCCGGGGCCGCCGCGGCTGCCGTTGCGGGTGCTGAAACTGGTGCTGGCGCCGGCCGAGCGCGCGCTGCTGCACCAGCGCATCGAACTGCGCTTCGACGCGATGCTGGCACAGGGCTTCCTCGACGAGGTGCGCGCGCTGCGCGCCTTGCCGGCGCTGCGCCAGGTAGCGCAGCCACTGGAACTGCCGGCGGTACGCGCCGTCGGCTACCGCCAGGCCTGGGAACACCTGGACGGGGCCAGCGATGCGGCGACGTTTCGCGAGCGTGCGATCTTCGCCACCCGCCAGCTGGCCAAGCGCCAACTGACCTGGCTGCGCGGGGAACTGGACGCGCGTTGGTTCGACCCCGAATCCGACGGCGCGCGCCTGGATGGCGCAGTGGCGGACTTTCTTCGCTGATTTGGCTACACGCCGCGCTGTGCTGAAGCCCGCGGTTGTGTAACATCGACGGTCCGGGCCACGGCAGGGGAGCTGCAGTGCCGACCCGGGCACATAAAAACAATAAACGGGAGTGAAGCATGTCCAAGGGGCAATCCTTACAGGATCCTTTCCTGAACGCGCTGCGTCGCGAACGGGTGCCGGTCTCGGTGTACCTGGTCAACGGCATCAAGCTGCAGGGTACCATCGAGTCCTTCGACCAATTCGTGGTGCTGTTGCGCAACACCGTGAGCCAGATGGTCTACAAACACGCCATTTCCACCGTGGTGCCGGTGCGCAACGTGCGCGTCGGACCGGGCGGTGGCTATGTGCAGCAGAACGAGGGTGGCAGTGCGGACGATGACGAAGCCGAGTAGGACGCTGTTGAAGACCGGAGCCGCGGGTGTTTGATCGTTCCCGCCGCGGCGAACACGCACTGCTGATCCAGCCCTATGCCGGTGGACCGTTGGAGGACGACGTGCTGGAGGAGTTCGCCGACTTGGCGCGCTCCGCCGGCGCTAGCATCGCCGCCACGCTGACCGCGCGCATCGACAAGCCGAGTCCGTCGACGCTGATCGGCAGCGGCAAGCTGGAGGAGGTCAAGGCCGCGGCCGAGGCCAGCGGCGCCGACCTGATCCTGGTCAACCATGCCTTGAGTCCGGGCCAGGAGCGCAACCTGGAGAAATACCTGGAGCGGCGCGTGATCGACCGCACCGGGTTGATCCTGGACATCTTCGCGCAGCGCGCACGCAGCCACGAAGGCAAGCTGCAGGTCGAACTGGCGCAGCTGCGGCACATGGCCACGCGGCTGATACGCGGCTGGACCCATCTGGAGCGCCAGCGCGGCGGTTCGATCGGTTTGCGCGGCCCCGGCGAAACCCAGCTGGAAACCGACCGCCGGCTGTTGCAGAAGCGGGTCGAGCAGTTGCAGAAGCGGCTGGAAAAGGTCGAGGTGCAACACACCCAGATGCGCCGTGCGCGGGTGCGCAGCGAACTGCCGCGGATCGCGGTGGTCGGCTACACCAACGCCGGCAAATCGACCCTGTTCAATGCCTTGACCGGCGCCGAGGCCTACGCCGCGGACAAGCTGTTCGCGACGCTGGACCCGACCGTGCGCCGCATCGCGCTGCCCGGCGGCAATGCGATGCTGGCCGACACCGTCGGCTTCGTGCGCAACCTGCCGCACGAGCTGGTCGCCGCGTTCCGCTCGACCCTGTCCGAGGCGCGCGAGGCCGACTTCCTGCTGCACGTGGTCGATGCCGCCGATCCGCTGCGCGAAGAGCGCATCGCCCAGGTCGACGAAGTGTTGCACGCGGTCGGCGCCGGCGATCTGCCGCAGTTGCTGGTGTTCAACAAGATCGACCGCATCGAAGGCGCCGACGTGCGCCACGATGCGCAGGACGGCGTGCCGGATGAGGCGCGCCGCGAGCGGGTGTGGATCTCGGCGCGCGACGAACGCGGCCTCGACCTGCTGCAGGGCGTGCTCGGCCAGCGCCTGGGGTTGCAGCACGTGCAGGGCAGCCTGCGCCTGCCGCCCAGCGCCGGGCGCCTGCGCTCGCAGCTGCACCAACTGCAGGTGATCCGCAGCGAGCAGGCCGACGAAGACGGCTGGCTGCTGCAGGTGGACATCCCGATCACCGAGGCCGAACGCCTGGCCGCCAGCGCCGACGGCGCGCCGATCCGCGCGCTGCTGCCGCCGCGCGAGGAAGAGGAGTGGCAACGGCGTTAGCTGCCGCGTGCGATGACGCGGTCGCCACCGTTGCCTGGGTGCATCTTCGCTCAGGCGTTTACAGCCTGCGCAAATTCTGCAGGAGCAACTGTCTTCAGCCGTGACGAGCGAAGCGGTGAATGTTCCGAACTGGCATGCAGTCGGGACTGAAGTCCCTCCCACAACAGGCCTCGCCGCTCCGCGGCGCCAGTGGCGCCCCTGTGGGAGCGACTTCAGTCGCGACGAACGCAGCGGCGGGCCTTCCGGCTTCGGACGTTGTCGCGGCTGAAGCCGCTCCTACAGATAGCGTCATCTCAATCAGCAAGTCGCTGTTCTGCTTCGTTGCGGCGCGAAGGCAATACTGGTGCAGCCATGCCAGCGAAGCTATATCTGACGCACCAGCACAGCCACGCCGGCTGCACCGCCATCGCTGAAGCCACGCCTCGCCCTACGTCGCGCAAGCGCGACAGCCGTTGCGAATTGGGCTACAAAGCGCATTGGTTTCCCGAGCAGTGCCATGACTGTCCTCACCGATCCGCAACTCCTGCAACTCGCCACTGCGCTCAGCGACCAGTTGCGCACCACGCGCGAGCGCCTGGTCACCGCCGAGAGCTGCAGCGGCGGCTGGATCGCCAAGGCGATGACCGACATCGCCGGCTCTTCGGACTGGTTCGACTGCGGCATGGTCGCCTATAGCTACGAAGCCAAGCAGGCGTTGCTCGGGGTGCGTCCGCAGACCCTGGAGCAGCACGGCGCGGTCAGCCGCGAGACGGTGATCGAGATGGTGTCCGGCGCGCTGGTCAATTCCGGCGCCAGCATCGCGGTGGCGGTGACCGGCATCGCCGGCCCCGGCGGCGGCTCCGGCGACAAGCCGGTCGGCACCGTGTGGGTGGGCTGGAAGCGGCGCGGCGGCTACGCCAGCGCGCAGTTGTTCAACTTCGACGGCGACCGCGACGCGGTGCGCCGGCAGACCGTGGCTGCCGCGTTGCGCGGGCTTGGCGCGCTGTTGTGAGCCCTGGCGGACTGTAGATGGCGACCGCGATGTGGGAGGCGCTGAGCACGGTCCGCGACCTGGGGCGCTTGCAGGAAATCGCCTCGGTGCTGATCCGCTACGGCTTCGGCGACGTGGTCCGCCGCATCGGCATGGCCGACGTGCTGGAACGCGCCGGGCGCCTGCTGCACTGGCATAACGCCGAAGAAATGCTGCGCATGTCGGCGCCGCAGCGGGTGCGGCGCGCGCTGCAGGATCTTGGCCCGACCTTCGTCAAGCTCGGCCAGGTGCTGGCCACGCGCGTGGACCTGCTGCCGCCGGAGTGGATCGACGAACTCGGCGAACTGCAGAACGCGGCGCCGGCGCTGCCCTACGCACAGATCCTGCCGCAACTTCTGGAGGCGTTGGGCGAGGCGCCGTCGGCGCTTTTTGCCCAGGTCGAGGAGATTCCGCTGGCCGCCGCGTCGCTGGCGCAGACCCATCGCGCCTGGCTGCACGACGGCACCGCGGTGGTGATGAAGGTGCGCCGCCCCGGCATCCGCGATGTGATCGAGGCCGATCTGCGGCTGCTGGCGCGGCTCGCCGAGATCGTCGAGGCGCGCGCGGCCGACCTCAAGCGCTACCACCCTGCGGAGGTGGTGCACCAGTTCACCGTGTCGCTGCGGCGCGAGCTGGATTTCGCCGGCGAATGCCGCAACGCCGAGCGCATCGCCGCCAATTTCCAGGGCCACGACGAGATCCTGATCCCGCGCGTGCACTGGCAGTGGACTTGCGAGACGCTCAACGTGCAGGACTTCGTCGCCGGCATCGGCGGGCGCGACCTGGCGGGTGTGGATGCCGCCGGCCTGGACCGTCGCCAACTGGCCCGCGTCGGCGCCGACATCGTGTTGAAGATGGTGCTCGAGGACGGCTGCTTCCACGCCGATCCGCACCCGGGCAACATCTTCTACCTGCCGGGCGAGCGCATCGCGGTGATCGATTTCGGCATGGTCGGGCGCATCTCCGAGCAGCGCCGTTACCAGGTCGTGCAGCTGCTGCACGGCCTTGTCACCCAGGAAGCCGAAGCGGTCACCGACGTGCTGCTGGAATGGACCGACGGCGATGCCGAGATCGACGAGGCGCGGCTGCAACTGGAGATCGCCGGCTTCGTCGACCAGTACCGCGGCGTGCCGTTGAAGGAGTTGCGGGTCGGGGCGATGCTCGGCGACGTCACCGCGATCCTGCGCCAGCACGCACTGGCGCTGCCGGCCGACCTGGCGCTGATGATCAATACCTTCCTGACCGTGGAAGGGGTAGGGCGCCAACTCGATCCGGATTTCGACATGGCCGGTGCCGCAGCGCCGTACCTGGAGCGGGTGATGCTGCAGCGCTTCGCCCCGCGGGCGATGGCCAAGCGCGGCCGGCGCACCATGCTCGGCGCGCTGGAACTGCTCGGCGACCTGCCGCGCGACACCCGCCGGCTGCTGCAGGCGGCACGGCGCGGACGGCTGCAGCTCAACGTCGAGACCACGTCGCTGAAGGGCTTCGGCGACCAGGTCAACCGCGCCGCGAATCGGCTGACCATGGGCATCGTCACCGCCGCGCTCATCATCGGTTCCTCGATCGTGATGAACAGCGTCGGCGGCGTCTCCAGCCGTTGGCTGCTGGCGATCGGGGTGGGCGGCTTCATTGGCGCGGCGCTGTCGGGCGTGTGGATCCTGATCTCGATCTGGCGCAGCGGCCGCTGAGCGGAGCGGTTGCTGCGGCGGCCGCAGCCCAATGCGGCGCGCGGCAACCGATCCAGCAGGGCGCGCGGCAACCGTGGTGGCGGCCATCCTAGATCCGATCCACACAGCTGTTGCCCATTTCCGTTTTTAGTAGTATTACTACTAACCATGGAACTGACCGAAACCCAGCAAGCGATCCTCGACCTGATCGCCGAGCGTATCGAGCACGACGGCGCACCGCCGTCGCAGACCGAGATCGCCCGCGCCTTCGGCTTCAAGGGCGTGCGCGCTGCGCAATATCACCTTGAAGCCCTGGAGCAGGCCGGCGCGATCCGTCGCGTGCCGGGCCAGGCCCGCGGCATCCGCCTGGTGGCCGGCGCGGCCGCGCCGGCACCGGCACCGCAGGTGGACAGCGCCGACATCCTGCGCCTGCCGGTGCTGGGGCGGGTCGCTGCAGGCCTGCCGATCGGCGCGGACATCGGTTCGGACGATTTCGTGGTGCTGGACCGGGTGTTCTTCTCGCCGGCACCGGACTACCTGCTGAAGGTGCAGGGCGACTCGATGCGCGACGAAGGCATCTTCGACGGCGACTTGATCGGCGTGCACCGCACCCGCGACGCCCGCTCCGGGCAGATCGTGGTGGCGCGGATCGACGAGGAGATCACGGTCAAGCTGCTGAAGATCGGCAAAGACCGCATCCGCCTGCTGCCGCGCAACCCGGACTACGCGCCGATCGAAGTGCTGCCGGACCAGGATTTCGCCATCGAAGGCCTGTATTGCGGCCTGCTGCGCCCCAACCGTTGATTTTGGATATTGCACTACCCCGCAGGCCGGATTTTCCCGACCCGCGACATCGCTGTTCGCCGCTGCTGTAGACCTGCCCGGACGAATTATTTTTTCTTTGCCCCGCACTGTCTCAGCCCGTGCGATACCTGGCCGCTAAATTGAACCTACCCCGCAAATCACCCTCACCTCCGAAGGACACCAAAATGGACGAGAACAAGAAGCGCGCGCTCGCTGCCGCCCTGAGCCAGATCGAGAAGCAGTTCGGCAAGGGTTCGGTGATGCGGATGGGCGATCGCATCATCGAGGCCGTCGAGGTGATTCCGACCGGTTCGCTGATGCTGGATATCGCGCTGGGCATCGGCGGCTTGCCGAAGGGCCGCGTCGTCGAGATCTACGGTCCGGAATCCTCGGGCAAGACCACCCTGACCCTGCAGGCCATCGCCGAGTGCCAGAAGAAGGGCGGCACCGCGGCCTTCATCGATGCCGAGCATGCGCTGGACCCGATCTATGCCGGCAAGCTCGGCGTCAACGTCGACGAACTGCTGCTTTCGCAGCCCGATACCGGCGAGCAGGCGCTGGAAATCGCCGACATGCTGGTGCGTTCGGGCTCGGTCGACATCGTCGTGGTCGACTCGGTCGCGGCGCTGACCCCGAAGGCCGAAATCGAAGGCGAGATGGGCGACCAGCTGCCGGGCCTGCAGGCCCGCCTGATGAGCCAGGCGCTGCGCAAGCTGACAGGCAACATCAAGCGCTCCAACACGCTGGTGGTGTTCATCAACCAGCTGCGCATGAAGATCGGCGTGATGATGCCCGGCCAGAGTCCTGAAGTGACCACCGGCGGCAATGCGCTGAAGTTCTATGCCTCGGTGCGCCTGGACATCCGCCGCATCGGCGCGATCAAGAAGGGCGACGAGATCATCGGCAACCAGACCAAGATCAAGGTGGTCAAGAACAAGCTGGCGCCGCCGTTCAAGCAGGTCATCACCGAGATCCTGTACGGCGAGGGCATCAGCCGCGAAGGCGAGCTGATCGACATGGGCGTGGAAGCCAAGCTGGTCGAGAAGGCCGGTGCCTGGTACAGCTACGGCAGCGAGCGCATCGGCCAGGGCAAGGACAATTCGCGCCAGTATCTGCGCGACAACCCGCAGGTGGCGGCGAAGCTGGAAAGCGAGCTGCGCGAGAAGTTCCAGCCGACGGAAGTCGCGCCGAGCGCGGCTGAAGCCGAGGATGCCGACGCCGACGCCGAGGCGTAATGGTCTTCTGCCGGGGGAGCGGTGGAGTCAGTGCCACTCGTCTCCCTCGGCAGTCTTGAGCAAGCCAGGAGGGCAGGTGCCAGGGACGGCACATTGACGATCGTGGCGGGGTGAGCCTGCATGGGTGACGACGAACAACACGTACAGGAACCGCGCCGGCGCCGCCGGCAGCCGGAACAGACGCCGTTGCAGCGGGCCTTGGGCCTGCTGGTGCGTCGCGAACATTCGCGCAAGGAACTGACCCGCAAATTGCGGGCACGCGGCGTGGAGCCGGACGTCGCCGCAGCCGCTGTGGAGCGCCTGGCGGGCGAGGGCTGGCAGGACGATGGCCGCTTCGCCGAACTGCTGGTGCGCAGCCGTGCCAATACCGGCTACGGCCCGTTGCACATCCGCGCCGAACTGGGCACCCATGGCCTGGACAGCGAGGCCATCGCCACCGCGATGGCGGCATTCGACGGCGACTGGAGCGAAAACGCCCGCGATCTGGTGCAGCGCCGCTTCGGCGCGGCCGGACCGGTGGACCTGCCGCAACGGCGCAAGGCCGCCGATCTGCTGGCGCGGCGCGGTTTCGACGGCGACAGCATCCGCGCAGCCACGCGCTACGAGCCGGAGGACTGAGCGGGCCGGGCCTGCTAACCTTGGCGGATTGTCTTGTCCGGTTTCGGCACGCCCTGATCTTGAGGGAATACGCCCGGACATCCATCCGCTCGTCTATAGCCAGCCCATGAACGCACCCGCCAAATTCTCCACCTCCCAGATCCGCAGCGACTTCCTCGAATTCTTCAATGGGAAGGGCCATACCATCGTGCCGTCCGCGCCGCTGGTGCCGGGCAACGACCCGACGCTGTTGTTCACCAATTCCGGCATGGTGCAGTTCAAGGACGTGTTCCTCGGCGCCGAGAAGCGCAGCTACGTGCGCGCGGCCGACGTGCAGCGCTGTCTGCGCGCCGGCGGCAAGCACAACGACCTGGATGCGGTCGGCTATACCGCGCGCCATCACACCTTCTTCGAAATGCTGGGTAACTGGTCGTTCGGCGACTACTTCAAGAAAGAGGCGATCGCCTGGGCCTGGGAACTGCTGACCCAGGTCTGGAAGCTGCCTGCGGAGCGCCTGCTGGTCACCGTCTACCACACCGACGAGCAGGCCTACGAGCTGTGGCGCGACATGATCGGGGTGCCGCCGGAGCGGATCGTGCGCATCGGCGACAACAAGGGCGCGCCGTATGCCTCGGACAACTTCTGGCAGATGGCCGACACCGGCCCGTGCGGCCCGTGTACCGAGATCTTTTACGACCACGGCGCGCACATCGCCGGCGGCCCCCCGGGTTCCCCGGACGAGGACGGCGACCGCTTCATCGAGATCTGGAATCTGGTGTTCATGCAGTTCGACCGCCAGCCCGACGGCACCCTGGTGCCGCTGCCGGCGCCGTGCGTGGATACCGGCATGGGCCTGGAGCGCCTGGCCGCGATCCTGCAGCACGTGCACAGCAACTATGAGATCGACCTGTTCCAGACGCTGATCCGCCACGCCTCCGAGTTGACCGGCATGGCCGACCTGGAGAACAAGTCGCTGCGCGTGATCGCCGACCACATCCGCGCCTGCGCGTTCCTGATCGTCGATGGCGTACTGCCGTCCAACGAAGGCCGCGGCTACGTGCTGCGCCGGATCATCCGCCGTGCCCTGCGCCACGGCTGGATGCTCGGCGTGCGCCAGCCTTTCTTCCACAAGATGGCCGCCACCCTGTCCGAGCTGATGGGCGAAGCCTATCCGGAACTGCCGGCGGCGCTGTCCACCGTGCAACGTGCGCTGCAGGCCGAAGAGGAGCGCTTTGCCGAGACCCTGGATTCGGGCATGAAGATCTTCGACGAGATCGCCGCCCGCGCCAGCGGCAGCATCCCCGGCGCGGATGCGTTCCGCCTGTACGACACCTATGGCTTCCCGGTCGATCTCACCGCGGACATCGCCCGCGAGCGCGGCATGGACGTGGACATGGCCGGCTTCGAAAGCGCGATGGAGCGCCAGCGCGAAACCGCGCGCGCGGCCGGCAAGTTCGGCGGCGGCACCACCTTGCCGGCCGACCTGGTGGCGCAGCTGCTGCCCACCAGGTTCCTCGGCTACGACGCGCTGCAGGCCGATGCGCTGAAGGTGGTCGCGTTGTTGAAGGACGGGCGCCCGGTCGAGTCGGTCGAGGCCGGCGAGGCGGCGATCGTGCTGCTCGATCGCACCCCGTTCTATGCCGAATCCGGCGGCCAGGTCGGCGACCTGGGCCAGTTGAGCGCGGACGGCGTGCTGTTCCAGGTCGAGGAGACGCAGAAGTTCGCCGGCCAGTTCCATGGCCATGTCGGCCAGCTGCGCAGCGGCCGCCTGCAGGTCGGCGCCACGCTGTCGGCGCAGGTCGACAGCGACCGCCGCGGCGCCACCATCCTCAACCATTCCGCCACGCACCTGCTGCATGCCGCGCTGCGCGAGGTGCTGGGCACCCACGTGCAGCAGAAGGGCTCGCTGGTCGCGCCGGACCGGCTGCGCTTCGACTTCTCGCACTTCCAGCCGATGAGCGCCGCCGAACTGGCGGTGGTCGAGCGCAAGGTCAACGCGCAGGTACGCGCCAACCATGCGGTCGAAGTGCACCACATGGGCATGCAGGAAGCGCTGGATTTCGGCGCGATGGCGCTGTTCGGCGAGAAATACGGCGAACGCGTGCGCGTGCTGAAGATGGGCGACTACTCCACCGAACTGTGCGGCGGCACGCACGTGGCGCGCACCGGCGACATCGGCCTGTTCAAAATCACCAGCGAGGGCGGCGTCTCCGCCGGCGTGCGCCGCATCGAGGCGGTGACCGGGCAGGGCGCCCTGGACCATGTGGCGGCCGAAGAGGCCAAGCTGCAGGAGGCGGCCGAGCTGGTCGGCGGCAGCGCCAGCGATGTGGTCGAGAAGATTCGCCAGCTGGGCGACAGGCACAAGCGTCTGGAGCGCGAGCTGGAGGCGGTGAAGGCCAAGCTGGCGTCCGGCGCCACCGCCGACCTGGCCGCCGCCGCGGTCGAGGTGGCCGGGGTGAAGGTGCTCGCGGTGCGCCTGGAAGGCTTCGACGCCAAAGCCTTGCGCGAGGCGATGGACCGCCTCAAGCAGCAGCTGGGCGACAGCGTGATCGTGCTGGCCGGCGCCAGCGAGGGCAAGGCAGCCCTGGTCGCCGGGGTGAATGGCAGCCCAATGGGCCCGGTCAAGGCCGGGGAACTGCTGGGCCATATCGCCAGTCAAATCTCGGGCAAGGGCGGCGGCCGCCCGGACCTCGCCCAGGGTGGTGGCGAGGACGGGCCCGCCCTTGCGCTTGCGCTCGAGGGCGTGCCTGCCTGGGTCAAGCAACATCTCCCCTGAACACGAACTCGCGCCGCCTTGCTGGCAGGGCGCGGCTTCCCTTAACATCGATCTTCTTTGTTCCCTTTCGTGATGGGGCGGCCCATGTCGGGACGCCGTACCAGTGGGAATCACCGGTTCCCTGGAGAATTTTAAAAATGTTGATCCTGACTCGCCGGGTAGGCGAAACCTTGATGATCGGCGATTTGGTCACCGTGACAGTGCTCGGGGTCAAGGGCAATCAAGTGCGTATTGGCATCACCGCACCGAAGGACGTCCCGGTGCATCGCGAAGAAATCTATCAGCGCATCCAGCGTGGCGACGAGCCGACGTCGCATGGCGGCGGCCATGACGATCAATCTTCCGATTGATGCGTCGAAAGGGTTTACCTGAGGCCCTACAAACCGTTATCCTTCGCGCCCGGTCGCGGAATATCCGCAACGCATAAATCCGGAGTGATGCCCGAGCGGCTGAAGGGGCTCCCCTGCTAAGGGAGTATAGGGTCAAAAGCTCTATCGAGGGTTCGAATCCCTCTCACTCCGCCATTGTCAAGAAACCGCCCGCAAATCAACGATTTGTGGGCGTTTTTCTTTTTCCGCGCCTTGGACACTTGCTTGGACACTTCCATGCGAGTAGCGCACTACCTCACCCGCGGCGAGACCGGCCGCTACTACGTTCGTTTGCGCATTCCTGCGGATCTGCAGGCGCGCTTCGGTCGCAAAGTCGTCAAGCGCAGCACTGGCACGACGTGCGATCGCGCCGCGCTTGGCTACGCGTTGCTGATGCAGCAGCGGTATGCTCGAGCCTTCGCAGCCATCAGGAACGGCAGCATGGGATCGGAGCTGGATGAGCTCTTGAGGAGCCTGGAGGGCACGTCGTCGCTCGAGCTCATCCTCAAGGACGTGAAGCTGCCGGGCGGGGCCTCGTTCGGGCAGGTGGAGATCAACGACCAGAACGATTTGTCGTTGTTCCAGAAGTTGGCGGCGGAGCACTCGGTGCCCGCGCTGGCGCCGTTCCCGCCGCGCAGGGTCGTCAAGCCCATCGGTGAGGCTCGCACTGTCGGCCTGACCCTCGCAGATGCGCGCGACAACTATCTGGTCAGCATCCAGGGCAAGAACACCGCCAAGACCATCGTTCAGAAGACCCGGGCCCTAAAGGACCTGGAGGTCTTCGTCGCCAGCCAGCGCAAGGCCGAGCTGGCGGTTGCCATTGGCGCCAGCAGCCCGGGCCGTGGCCGCAAGGCTGCTCCGACCCAGGCCAAGAAGGAAGTCACCCCCAAGTATTGGTTGCCCCATACCCATGAGACCTGGAGCGGACTGGGCCGTCCTCCTAGGGCGTTCAAGGCGTGGGAGGGCACCGCTGCCTACAAGCAGTGGAAGGTCAGTCACCCGGACGAGAAGTTCCCGAAGTATCCGGTCTAAGCGCTGGTTCCTCGCAGGAAGTCAGCTCTCGGTAGAGCGTAGGCTCACGGGTCACCCTTGAGCTTGGCAGAGCGGTGGGCGTCGCGGTTGAGGTGGGGCCTCACGGGGTTGCCCGGTTGCTAGCTGGGCTGGGCCGGCCGGTCGGCCGGTCGGCCGGAAAAAATTTCTGGCTGTCTCAAAATTTGCAACAAAGATCGCTAAGATTTGCTGGTGCCGGGCAATGCCCGCGCAACGCGGTTGCCCCGCCTACAACTCTATCCAAGCTCAAGGATGACGCAATGTCGAACTCTCCCGTTCGCCTCTCTCGCTGTATCGGCATGGCCTGCCTGTTGCTGCTTACCGGCGTGCTGAGTGTTCCCTCCAGTTTTGCGGCTACGCCGCGGACGCAATACGGACCGCCTTATACGGGCGATTCCACGAGCGGTTCGCAATCGTTTCCAACCGTGAACGAGGCGGTGCAGTTCATCATCGATGGCGCCATGCGTCTGTGCCAATCCAATGGCTGCGAAAAACCGCCCGTCTTTACCGTTTCCTACAGCGACGGCTTCGCGGCCGCGAGCGTGTATTCCAACGGGCATTGGTGGGGCGATGTCTACGCCAACGACAAGATTTCGGGCGAAGGTCAGCCGGTCAAGAACACGGGCAGTTGCAACACCATGTGCACCGGCGGGCTGGGCCAGGCCGGCGACAACACCGGCCCGCATGGCAGCAGCGGCAACGCGGCGCTGAAGCAGGATGGGGTGCACCGGGGCACCGCCTTCTAAGGCGATCCGATCAACACGGCCACCGGCAATTTTTTCCGCCAGGACACCGACTACGACTCGCCGACCTGGCTGACCCTGCGCCGCTTCTACAACAGCAAGACCTTCGTGACTTCTGTTGCGCTGGGCAAGCAGTGGCGTCATTCCTTCGAGCGCAAGCTGGATCTGATGCTTTCGGGGACCGCCAATGGCGGCAGCCGGATCGATGTCCAACGTCCCGACGGTGGGGTGGAACGGTTTCGTCCTAACAATGGAGCATGGACGCCGGATCCGGACATCGCCGATAGCTTGACCGAGCGCCGCGACAGCGCCGGCGTGTTGCTGGGCTACTCCCTGGCCGTGGCGGCGACCCAGCAGACCGAGATCTACGATACCGCTGGCCTGCTGCGCTCGGTCTTCGATCGCATGGGCCAGACCGTGCTGACCCTGGATTACAGCGACCTGCCGCCTGTGGCCGGCACCAAACCGCCACCGAACCTGCTGCAGCGGGTCACCGATGCCGGCGGCCGCTCGCTGAGCTTCGCCTACGACAGCAACAACCGCCTGCGCACCGTCACGTTGCCCGACGGCGGCACGCTGACCTATGGCTACGACAGCACCGGCAATCTGACCTCCGTGCAGTATCCGGACGGCAAGACGCGTCAATACGTCTACAACGAGGCGTCGCTCACCTCCAACAAAAGTCAGCCGACGGCGCTGACCGGCGTCATCGACGAGAAGGGCGTGCGCTTCGAAACCACGCGCTACGCCAGTAGTGGCAATGCGATTGCCTCAAGTTTCGCCGGCAACGTCGATGCCATCACGGTCGAGTATTCGGCCTCCACCTCGAACTGGGCCACCCCGGCCACGGTCACCTCGCCACTCGGCACGCAGGTCTACCTGACCTACACCGACAGCGGCTACGGCGCGTTGAAGCCGACGGGGGCCGATGTGGCATGCGGCGAACAATGCAACCAGCCGTGGAAGTCGCTGACCTACGACGACAACGGGTATCCGGCGTCGGTGACGGACTTCAAGGACAACGTCACCAAGACAACTTACGCGGCGGGGGGCTTGCTGACCCAGCAGATCGATGCCTCGGGCACCGCCCAGCAGCGTACCACCAACACCACCTGGAACGCCAGCCTGCGCGTGCCGTTGACCCGCGTGGTGCTCGATGCCGCCGGCAAGACCGTGGCCAAGACGGCATGGGCTTACAACACACGCGGTCAGCAAACCGCGCGCTGCTTGGCCGATCCGTCGGTGTCCGAGGCCATGAGCTACAGCTGCGGCAGCGCGGCCAAGGCACCTGCCGGCGTGCGTCAGTGGATTACCAGCTACTGCGATACCGTCGATGGCACGCAGTGCCCGCAGATCGGCCTGGTGCTGAGCCAGGACGGCCCGCGCACCGATGTGGCCGACACCATCACCTACCGCTATTACCTGACCGCCGACGAATCCGGTTGCGTCAGCACTGGCGGCGCCTGCCATCGGGCAGGGGACTTGTATCAGGTGATCGATGCGCTGGGCCGGGCCACCACCTATGTGGCCTACGACCGCAACGGCCGCCCGACGCGCACTCAGGACGCCAATGGCTTGATCCGCGACCTCACCTACACCCCGCGCGGCTGGGCGGCATCGAGCACGCTGCGCGCGAATGCCGACGGCACGCCTTCGGACCAGGATCAGACCACGCTCATGGCCTACGATGCCGTGGGCAGCGTCAGCAAGGTCACCGATCCCGACGGAACGTTCGTCACCTACGGCTACGACGCTGCGCATCGCCTGACCGACGTGACCGATGGTGCCGGCAACAGCATCCACTACACGCTGGACGCCTCCGGCAACCGGGCCAAGGAAGACACCAAGGACGCGTCCGGCGCGCTCAAGCACACGCTGTCGCGGATCTACAACAAGCTCGGCCAGTTGGCGACGCAGGCCACCGCCGAGGCCGATCCCACCGACTTCAGCTACGACAGCAACGGCAACGTCCAGCTGGTCACCGATGCCCTCAAGCGCAAGACGCAGACCGACTACGACCCGCTGAACCGGGTCAAGCAGGCCCTGCAGGACGTCGGCGGCATCGCCGCGAAGACCCAGTTCGAGTATGACGCGCTGGACCGCACCACCAAGGTCACCGACCCCAAGGGGCTGGCGACGAGTTACCAATACAACGGCCTCGGCGATCTGCTGAAGCTGACCAGCCCCGACACCGGCGTGACCAGCTACACCTACAACAGCGCCGGCAACCTGCTCACCCAGACTGACGCGCGCGCCACCAAGACCAGCTACATCTACGACGTGCTCGGCCGCCTGGCCAAGGCAACCTACGCGGACAAGGCGCTGATCGCGAGCTATACCTACGACGCCCGCCAGACCATCTGCGCCACCGGTGAAACCTTCGCCCTGGGTCGCCTCAGCAAGCTGCAGGACGGCAGCGGCCTGACCCAGTATTGCTACGACCGCTTCGGGCGCTTGGTGCGCAAGGTGCAGACCACCAACGGCAAGGCGCTGACGGTGCGCTATGCCTACACCAAGGGCGGCCGTCTGAGCCGGGTGACCTACCCGGACGGCGCGGTGGTGGACTACGTGCGCAATGCGCTGGGCCAGGCGACGGAAGTGGGCGTCACCGCAGCCGGCGGCACCCGGCAGAAGCTACTCGGCGGCGCCAACTATTACCCATTCGGCCCCATCGCCGGCTGGTCCTACGGCAACGGCCGGCCGCTGCAGCGCGTGCTGGACCAGGACTACCGCCCGCAGGCGATCCAGGGCAGCCGCAGCGACGGCCTCAACATCGGCTTCGCCTTCGACCCGGTCGGCAACCTCACCGCGCTGACCGCGCCGGGCAATACGGCTCCCGTGGTCAGTCTGGGCTACGACACGCTCAGCCGCCTGACCGCCTTCAAGGACGGCCCGACCGGCACGGTGATCGACGGCTACAGCTACGACGCCACCGGCAACCGCCTCAGCGCGCAGGTCAACGGCAGCACCCAGGCCTACAGCTACCCGACCGACAGCCACCGCCTGGCGAGCGAGGCCGGCGCCGCGCGCAGCTACGATGCGGCGGGCAACACCACGGCCATCGACGGCAAGGCACGCGAGTTCGCCTACGATGCGACCGGGCGCATGAGCCAGGCCAAGCGCGGCGGCACGCTGGCGATGGAGTATCGCTACAACGACCGCGGCGAGCAGGTGCGTCGCTTCCTCGGCACGACCAACACCTACACGCTCTACGACGAAGCCGGGCACTGGCTGGGCGACTACGACAGCAACGGCAAGGCGCTCCAGCAAGCCATCTGGCTCGACGACCTGCCGGTGGGTGTGCTGGCCGGCACTGCCTTGAACTACGTGCAGCCGGACCACCTCGGCACGCCGCGGACGGTCATCGACCGGTGCGCGACGTGGCGATCTGGAAGTGGGACATCAAGGGCGAAGCGTTCGGCAACACGCCGCCGGACCAGGACGCGGATCGCGATGGCACGGCGTTCGTGTTCGGCATGCGCTTTCCGGGGCAGCGCTATGACGGTGCGACGGGGCTTAACCAGAACTATTTCCGAGACTATGATGCTGTCACTGGGCGGTATTCGCAAAGCGATCTAATCGGGCTGAGTGGATGTAGCAGCACTTATGCATACGTGCTGAGTGGCCCTATGGGCTCGGTAGATTATTATGGTCTAGAGACGGCGGTAATATTGTCGGGGTTTGCGCCAGGAAACCCTTTTGGGCATATAGCTGTCGCGGTGACTGGCCGTGGCATCTACAGCCGAGGAACTAGCCATGACTGGGGGTCAAGCTTTGATAAATACATGTCAGACCAGCTTGGCGATAGATTTGTGGAGGTAGTCACTCTTAAAACTACTCAGAAACAAGAGGCAGAGTTGGTTGAAAAAATCAAAAGCGATGGCGGATTCAACTCCGATTCGCAACGCTGTTGAGGACCTCCTCGGAGAAGACTTCGAGGGGCGTTTTGAATCCGAGTATCTTGCGCGGACGATTGTAGAGTCGCTGTTCGATCCATCGCAGGTGCGCATCGGTGATGGTGCTGAAATCGATGTGTCGTGGCAAGTACTGGCGCGTCAATCCGTTGGCATTTTCGTTGCTGCCTCGCTGCCATGCGCAGTACGGATCTGCAAAATAGAAGTCGCTCTGCAAGCAGGCGGCAATGAGCCGATGATCGGCGAATTCCTTGCCGTTGTCGGCGGTGAGGGTGTGCACCGTGTGGCCTAGGCCGCCCAGGCGCTGGACGATGGCGTTGCGCACGTTCTCGGCGGTGCCGTCAGGCGAGTAAGCCAGCAGATGCAGGCGACTGCGGCGTTCGGTCATGCTGACCACCACGGCCTTTCCGTGTGAGGCCCGGAGGGTATCCAGCTCCCAGTCGCCGATGCGGCTTCGCTGCTCCACCACGCTGGGGCGCTGTGTCCAGCTGCGCCGATGTGTCAGCTGTCCGCGGCCATCGCGCACGCCCCGCCGACGGCGCTTGCGGCGGCGCTTGCGTAGATGCGTGAACAACTGGCCACCGCGCTTGTGGTCAGCGTAGATGTGCCGATAGATCCATTCGTGACTGGCCAGGCCGGTGCGACCGGCAATCTGTTCCGGGCTGAAGTCCTCGCTCAGCAGGACCTCGATCTGTGCGATGCGCTCAGCGTCGATGCGTGGACGCCGGCTGGCCTGCGTGCGCCGATGCTCGCTGATGCGCTGTGCGTGATCTGGCAGATAGTGCCGAGCGTGCTGATTGCGGCGCAGTTCGCGGCTGATCGTGCTGGGCGCGCGCTCCAACGCATCGGCGATGGCCCGCATCGACATCCCGGTTTCATATAACGCATGCAAACGGTATCGTTCGGCCTGGTCCAGGCGGCTGGATGACATGGGCAACTCCACTTGGCGGTGAAGTCGCTCAAGTCAGGTCGCCGGGCCACTTCACAACCGTTGGTGTTGCGAATCGGAGTTGAAGCCGCCGATGCAAAAAACCCGTATCATGTTTTCTCTAGTAATTGCGCAACGACAGTTGAAGCCGGGTTGAGCAGTATTGGAATCGATGCTGGTGACTCTATACTTCCAAGCAGCACATTCATGAATTTATTGGGCAGCGATGCCAAGAGTGGCTATTACCTTATGCCCAAGGGTGGCAGGGTTCCTGCTGGTCTCTCAAGTTACAATCCGAGTCATTAATATAAGAATGGAGAATGAAGGTGAAAATAATTTCATTGTCGGTCTTTGTTTTTGCCATATTGATGAACGGAGTTGGCTGCTCGGTTGGCGAAAAGACTGTATATGGAAACTTGCAGGCGCTTGACCTCCAATATACGGAAAACAAAAGTGATCTGCTTGTCGCGAAGATTGAGGGTCAAAGTGCTGTGCGTTTCCGAGTGGGGGGGGAGCGTGTTTGGTGGGCATTGAACAAATTGAGTGGCGGATTCAACTCCGATTCGCAACGCTGTTGAGGACCTCCTCGGAGAAGACTTCGAGGGGCGTTTTGAATCCGAGTATCTTGCGCGGACGATTGTAGAGTCGCTGTTCGATCCATCGCAGGTGCGCATCGGTGATGGTGCTGAAATCGATGTGTCGTGGCAAGTACTGGCGCGTCAATCCGTTGGCATTTTCGTTGCTGCCTCGCTGCCATGCGCAGTACGGATCTGCAAAATAGAAGTCGCTCTGCAAGCAGGCGGCAATGAGCCGATGATCGGCGAATTCCTTGCCGTTGTCGGCGGTGAGGGTGTGCACCGTGTGGCCTAGGCCGCCCAGGCGCTGGACGATGGCGTTGCGCACGTTCTCGGCGGTGCCGTCAGGCGAGTAAGCCAGCAGATGCAGGCGACTGCGGCGTTCGGTCATGCTGACCACCACGGCCTTTCCGTGTGAGGCCCGGAGGGTATCCAGCTCCCAGTCGCCGATGCGGCTTCGCTGCTCCACCACGCTGGGGCGCTGTGTCCAGCTGCGCCGATGTGTCAGCTGTCCGCGGCCATCGCGCACGCCCCGCCGACGGCGCTTGCGGCGGCGCTTGCGTAGATGCGTGAACAACTGGCCACCGCGCTTGTGGTCAGCGTAGATGTGCCGATAGATCCATTCGTGACTGGCCAGGCCGGTGCGACCGGCAATCTGTTCCGGGCTGAAGTCCTCGCTCAGCAGGACCTCGATCTGTGCGATGCGCTCAGCGTCGATGCGTGGACGCCGGCTGGCCTGCGTGCGCCGATGCTCGCTGATGCGCTGTGCGTGATCTGGCAGATAGTGCCGAGCGTGCTGATTGCGGCGCAGTTCGCGGCTGATCGTGCTGGGCGCGCGCTCCAACGCATCGGCGATGGCCCGCATCGACATCCCGGTTTCATATAACGCATGCAAACGGTATCGTTCGGCCTGGTCCAGGCGGCTGGATGACATGGGCAACTCCACTTGGCGGTGAAGTCGCTCAAGTCAGGTCGCCGGGCCACTTCACAACCGTTGGTGTTGCGAATCGGAGTTGAAGCCGCCAGTAAAGAAAAAGAAATTTACTCGTTCCCAGTCAATGGATTGACCCCTGCTTGCCGCGCGATTGATAAACTTAAGGAGAGCGTGCGCTTGGATGGAGATTTTGAGAAAAAAGCCTATTCGACTTGCAAGAAGTGAAGGCTATGCAAGGCGAGATCTCAGGTCCGCGTAGGAGCTTTTTGATGCTGCGGTCAGCCTTCAACTGATCGCATATCTGCGCTCTTCATGGCAATCTGTCTCCGTCGTCAGGCCACTTCACCCACCATGGTTGGGGACGGGGGCCAGAACCTCCACCCAAGCGCCAACGACTAGAGGCCTCGCATGCGAGGCCTTTGCTTTTTGCGCCTGAGAGCCCTTGGCCAGGTAGGGGCGGGCGTGAGAAGGCAGTCGGCCGCAAGACATCACGCGCGGCGAGACCGGCCGCCTCTACGTTCGTTTGCGCATTCCTGCGGATCCTGCAGGCGCGCTTCGGTCGCAAAGTCGTCAAGCGCAGCACCGGCCAGGTGTTCGGCCGTGCTGCGATCCACTGTGCGCTTGCTGTTGCAGCAGCGCCATGCATGCTCGAGGCTTCGCAGCATCGGCCCTCAGATGGATCCGGGCTGGATCAATGCTTGGGCAGCTTTGTGCTGCAAGGCCCCGAGGCATGCGTCGTTGCTCAGTTGCGGGCGTTGTCGCGCGCCTTGCCGACTTCGCTCTGGATCTTGCCGGCGCCGTTCTGAAGTTTGCCTTCGACTTCCTTCAGCTTGTTGCCGGTGACCTTGCCGACAACTTCTTTAACGGTGCCCTTGATCTGGTTCTTGGCGCCTTCAGTGCGATTCTTGTCCATCGTTAACTCCGCGAGTAAGTGAATGCCCTTGAGCGGGCATCGCCACGCTGCGCGCAGTGCGGTGTGCCTTCGGTGAAGATCGAGCGCATTCGAGAGCGACGTTTAGGCGCTGGAAAGTTTGAGTGTCGGGGCGATGTTCCAATCCAGCGCGGTTGCGTCGCCAGGCGCCAATCACGCTGATCGGTGCTTTCGCCATCCGGCCAGCCTTGGGAAAGGCCGGCAATCGCCTGTTGGCGGCGTTGTCGCTTTTCTCAGCATGGCCCGCGCTCCGCCTTGCGCGCGCCATGCGAGGCGGGTGATTGCAAACGGGCGCCGAGGCGTTTGTCTCTCCCGGCGGCTACTTCCTGCGCCGCACTTGCCCAAGTCGCTTCGCGACGACCGACTCGCGGCTTGCGGATCGTCAACCGGGCTGCGGCGCCTGGTACTCGAACACGCTGACGCTGCGCGGCGGCGCCATGAAGTCGCTGGCGCCTGCCGGCATCGTGTCAGCCTGCAATGTCTCGTCGGTGGACAGCACCAGCTTCCAGTGCAGTTCCTGCTCGGCCGACGGCAGCACGAAGTTCACGCCTTCGTGGTAGGCATTGATGACGATGAGCAGCGTGTCGTCGTTGGCCAGCTCCTTGACTCCGGAGGTCTGCGCCTTGCCTTCCAGCACCAGTCCGATCGCACGCGCGCCGGCCTCGGTCCAGTGCGCCTCTTCCATCTCCGTGCCGCCGGGATTGAGCCAGGTCAGGTCGCGCACGCCGGCTTCTTCGTTGTACTGGCCGTTGAGGAAGCGCCCGCGGGTCAGGATCGGGTAGCGCTTGCGCAAGGCGCTCAGCGCCTTGACGAAGTCGGTCAGTCGGCCCTCAGTGGGGTCGTTGTCCCAGTCGAGCCAGGTGATCTCGTTGTCCTGGCAATAGGTGTTGTTGTTGCCGCCCTGGGTCTGGGCGCGCTCGTCGCCGGCCAGCAGCATCGGCGTGCCTTGCGCCAGCAGCAGCGTGGCCAGCAGGTTCTTGCTCTGCCGTTCGCGCAGTTGCAGGATGTCGGCGTCGTCGCTGGCGCCTTCCGCGCCGTAGTTGCAGGAGCCGTCGTTGTTGGAGCCGTCGCGGTTGTCCTCGCCGTTGGCGTCGTTGTGCTTGTCGTTGTAGCTGACCAGGTCGCGCAGGGTGAAGCCGTCGTGCGCGGTGATGAAGTTGAGCGAGGCCCACGGGCGGCGGCCGCGGCGATCGAACAGGTCGGCTGAGCCGGTGAAGCGGGTCGCGAACTCGGCCAGCATGCCGTCGTTGCCCTTCCAGAAGGCGCGGGCGTTGTCGCGGAACTTGTCGTTCCACTCCGACCAGCCCGGCGGGAAGTGGCCGACCTGGTAGCCGCCCGGGCCGCAGTCCCAGGGCTCGGCGATCAGCTTCACTTCCGACAGCAGCGGATCCTGGTTGCAGGCGTCCAGGAAGCCGCCGCGCTGGTCGAAGCCGGTGGGTTCGCGGCCGAGGATGGTGGCCAGGTCGAAGCGGAAGCCGTCCACGTGCATCTCGCCGGCCCAGTAGCGCAGCGAGTCGTTGACGAGCTGGATCACCCGCGAGTTGCTCAGGTTCAAGGTGTTGCCGGTGCCGGTGTCGTTGATGTAGTAGCGCTTGTCCTCGGCCAGGCGGTAATAGCTGGCGTTGTCGATGCCGCGGAACGACAGGGTCGGGCCGAGTTCGCTGCCTTCGGCGGTGTGGTTGTAGACCACGTCGAGGATGACCTCCAGGCCCTGGCGGTGCATGGCCTTGACCATGTCGCGGAACTCGTCGCGGTGGCCGCTGGCCAGGTAGCGCGATTTGATCGCGAAGAAGCCCAGGGTGTTGTAGCCCCAGTAGTTGCGCAGGCCCTTGTCGAGCAGGTGCTGGTCGTCGAGATAGGCGTGCACCGGCAGCAGTTCCACCGCGCTGACGCCCAGCGCCTTGATGTAGCGCAGCACCGGTTCCTGGGCCAGTCCGGCGCAGGTGCCGCGCAGTTCCTGCGGCACCTGCGGGTGGCGCATGGTGTAGCCGCGCACGTGCATCTCGTACACCAGGGTGTCGCTCCACGGGGTCTGCAGGCGCGCGTCGTCGCCCCAGTCGTAGGTGTCCTCGACCACCACGCACTTGGGCATGAACGGCGCGCTGTCGCGTTCGTCGAAGCTGAGGTCGCCATCCGGGTGGCCGACGGTGTAGCCGTAGAGTTCGTTGGCCCAGATCAGGTCGCCCTCGATTTCGCGGGCGTAGGGGTCGAGCAGCAGCTTGTTGTGATTGAAGCGGTGACCCTCGCCGGGCGCATACGGGCCGTGCACGCGATAGCCATAGCGCTGGCCGGGTTGCACGTCGGGCAGGTAGCCGTGCCAGATCTCATTGCTGTACTCGGGCAGGTCCAGCCGCGTTTCCGCGCCGGCGTCGTCGAACAGGCACAGCTCTACGCGCGTGGCGTGCGCGGAGAACAGGGCGAAGTTGGTGCCCTGGCCGTCGAACACGGCGCCGCGGGGAAAGGGGCGTCCTTGGCGGATGCGCGAGGGAGTGGCGTAGACGGCGCTGGCGGGGGGGGGGCGCATCGGGGGAGGGCTCTCGGCCGGCATGCCGGCATGGGGAAAAGAGCACAAGCATTGACGCGGGTGCCGTGCAGGACGCGTCATGGCCTTCCGAGGGAGGCGTGGGGAGCGCGCGGTACGGCGCCGAATCCGCTGCGCCAATGCGAAGCATCCGCCATCGGGCAGATGCTTCGTGTGCGGCCTGTGCTGCGGCAGCACTCGGGCTGGCGCAGCGGTTCAGCGCGGCAGGTCGAACAGCAGGAATTCCGCGTCCTGCGCGTCAGCGAAGTCCAGTTCGGTCTCGTCGACGATCTGCGCTGCGTCGCCTGCTTGCAGTGCCTGGCCATTGACCGTCAGCGCACCGCGGAGGACCTGCACGTAGGCGCCGCGTCCGCTGGCCAGCGGGTAGGCGATGCGCTCGGCGCCGTCCAGGATCGCCGCATAGATCCGCGCATCCTGGTGGATCCGCACCGCGCCGTCCTCGCCCTGCGGCGCGGCGATCAGGCGCAGCTGGCCGCGCTTGGTCTGCGCGGTGAAGTGCTTTCCCTCGTAGCCGGGGGCGATCCCGGCACGTTCCGGCAGCAGCCAGATCTGCAGGAAGTGCAGCGGCTCACTGGCGGAGTGGTTGAACTCGCTGTGGGTCACGCCGGAGCCGGCGCTCATGCGCTGCACGTCGCCGTAGCGCAGCACCGAGCCGTTGCCCATGCTGTCCCTGTGCTCCAGCGCGCCGTCGAGCACGTAGGAGAGGATTTCCATGTCGCGATGCGCATGGGTGCCGAAGCCCTGGCCCGGCTGCACCCGGTCCTCGTTGATCACCCGCAGCGGCCCGACGCCCATGTGGCGCGGGTCGTGGTAGTGGCCGAAGGAGAAGGTGTGGCGCGAGGACAGCCAGCCGTGCTCGGCGCGGCCGCGGCTATCGCTGGTGCGGATCTGCAACATGGGAAGCTCCCGGTAGTGGCGGTATGTGCAAGTGGATCGATAGGCAGGACGCTCGCGATATCCGCTTGATGTCGTGGCTGTCTAGCGCTGATGACGAGTATCCGCACTATCACCGGGTTTGAAAAACGGATAGATTCGGTACCTATCATCGAAAAATTCGAATGCTCATGATCAGCCTCGACGCGCTGCAGATCATCGACGCCATCGACCGCCGCGGCTCGTTCTCGGCGGCCGGCAAGGCGCTGTACAAGGTGCCGTCCACGATTTCCTACACGGTGGCCAAGCTGGAGCAGGACCTGGGCGTGCAGTTGTTCGAGCGCCTGGGGCCGAAGGTGGTGCTCACCGCGGCCGGGGCCGAGTTGCTGCGCGAGGGCCGGCACCTGCTGCGCGCGGCCGCCGATCTGGAACTGCGCGTGCGCCGCGTCGCCTCCGGCTGGGAGACCGAGTTCGCGCTGGGTCTGGATTCGCTGTTCGCGCCGGACTGCCTGGCCGAGGACATCGCCGCGTTCTATGCGGTCGCCGACCGGACCCGGCTGCGGATCGTGCAGGAATCGCTGTCCGGCACCTGGGAGGCGCTGCTGGACCGGCGCGTGGACTTGCTGCTCGGCGCGGCCGGGGAGGGCCCCAGCGGCGGTGGCTATGTGGCCGAACCCTTCGGCACGCTGGCGTTCGTATTCGTGGTCGCGCCCACCCATCCGCTGGCGCAGGCGGCCGAGCCGCTCGGCCGCAGCCAGCTGGCCGAGCATCGTGCGATCGCGGTTGCCGATTCGGCGCGGCGGCTGCTGCCGCGCACGGTCGGGCTGCTGTTCGGCCAGGACGCGCTGACCGTGCCGGACATGCGCAGCAAGTACCTGCTGCACTTGGCCGGCCTGGGTTTCGGTTTCCTGCCCGAACCCTACGCGCGGGCGGCGCTGGCGTGCGGCGCGCTGCTGCGCAAGCAGGTCGAGGAGCCGAAGCCGGACGAGGTGTTCCAGCTGGCGTGGCGCAGCGGCGAGGAAGGCGCGGCGCTGGCCTGGTGGCGCACGCGCATGCGCCAGCCCGGCGTGTTCGAGGCGTGGCTGGCGCAGTTGCAGGCGCGATTGGACTGAGGGTGGGCGGGTCTGTTCCGCCGGTGCTGTGGCGTTGCGCGCGCCGGGCGTCGCTGCCGGGAGGATAATGCCGCATCCTTTCTTCTCCCAGGCGCAGGCACGGCCATGCAAGAACTGATCGCGCGTTACGGCCTGGGCCTGGTCTTCGTCAATGTGCTGGCCTTGTCGCTGGGCCTGCCGGTGCCGGCATTGCCGACGCTGATCCTGGTCGGTGCGACCTATGCGCTGCTCCACGGCAGCGCGGTGTGGAGCGGGTTGCTGGCCGCGTTGTCGGTCTCGATCGTGGCCAGCCTGATCGGCGACCTGGTCTGGTTCGGCGCCGGCCGCCGCTACGGCAACCGCACGCTGCAGTCGCTGTGCCGGCTGTCGCTGTCGCGCGATACCTGCATGAAGCAGACCGAGCGCTTCTACACCCGCTGGGGCGTGCGCGTGCTGGCGGTGGCCAAGTTCGTGCCCGGCCTGTCGATGGTGTCGGTGCCGATGGCCGGGGCGATGCGGGTGCGGCCTGGTCAGTTCCTGCGCTACGACGCGCTGGGCGCGGCGCTGTGGGCCGGTTGCGGGCTGCTTCTGGGCCTGGCCTTCGCCGACCAGGTGCAGGACGTGCTGGACTGGCTGAGCCTGCTCGGCACGCGCGCGGTGCTGCTGCTGGCGGGCCTGCTCGTGCTCTATATCGGCTATCGCGCGTGGCGCCGGCATGCGTTGCTGAAGTCGATGGAGACGTTGCGCATCGACGTCGACGAACTGTACGCGTTGATGCAGGGCGAGGCGGTGCCGGTGCTGCTGGACATCCGCGCGCCGGGCTATCGGGCGATCGAGCCGTTCGCGATTCCCGGTGCGCTGGAGGTGGACGATCGCCGCATCGACGCCATCGTCGCGGCGTTGCCGCGCGATCGCAAGATCGTCATCTATTGCGCCTGCCCGAACGAGGTGTCGGCGGCGGTGCTGGCCACGCGCCTGCGCCAGCGTCACTACGAGGATGTGCTGCCGCTGCGCGGCGGGCTGCACGCGTGGCGTGCGGCGGGCTATGCGGTGATCGGGCTGGACGGCAGCGCGGTAGCGCAGGCGCCCGATGTCGGCGGCAAGGTCGCTGCGTAAAGGCGCGCGCGCTCAAGCCGCGGGCAGAGGCAAACGCAAGGCAAAAAAAACGACAAGCGCAGGCTTGTCGTTTTTCATCTGACTGGTGCGCCCGGAGAGATTCGAACTCCCGACCGCCTGGTTCGTAGCCAGGTACTCTATCCAACTGAGCTACGGGCGCGTCGTCAGGCGCGGGATTATTCCCGAGTTCTGCCGATTCGTCTACAGCGGCATGCGCCGATGCGCCGTCGGGCTGCGCGCCACGTTGCGCGCGCACGCCTGCAAATGGCCGGCGAACACGCAAAAAAAAAACGACAAACCGAGTCTGTCGTTTTTCATCTGACTGGTGCGCCCGGAGAGATTCGAACTCCCGACCGCCTGGTTCGTAGCCAGGTACTCTATCCAACTGAGCTACGGGCGCGTCGTCAGGAGCGGAATTATTACCGAGTCGCCTGGACCCGTCAATGCCCTTCGCGAAAAAAATCAGCCTGCGCTGCCGGGCAGGGCCTGCGCCACGGCCGCCGGCCGTTGCATCCCGGCGAAAGGGGGGGCGCCCAGCTGGGCCGCATCCGTGAGTGCAGATCGAGCCTGCGCCGCATCATTTTGCGCAGCAGGGCGAGCAGCGGGGTCTCCGGCGCCATCCAAATGGCGCGCGGCTACGCCGAGCGCCGGCAGCCTCAGCAGCGCCTGGCGCCGCGTCGCGGGAATGCGTGCGAGCAGCGACCCGCGCTGGCCATCGCCGACGCGGGCCGGCAGCGCCGCGCTCGCCAGCGCGTGCATGCTCACGCGTGGCGCGCGGCGCCGAAGTGGTCCAGCACCACCGCCTCGCTGCGGCCGGGGCGGTAGCCGCCCTGCAGCGCACGCGCGACGTAGTCGATCGCCGCCTCGCAGGCCACCGGCAGCGCCAGGCCCTGGCACAGTTGCGCGGCGATCGCGGCGGCGAGGGTGCAGCCGGTGCCGTGCGCCTGCAGTGCCAGCCGCACATGGCTGAAGTCGCTGCGGCTGACGCCGTCGTCGTAGCGGTCGATCACCCGCGGGCCTTCGTCCAGGTGGCCGCCCTTGAGCAGCACCGCCTGCGCGCCGGCTGCGAGCAGCGCGGCGGTGGCGTGCTCGGCGTCGTCGCCGTGCTCGATCGTGCGGCCCAGCAGCAGCTGCGCTTCCGGGGCGTTCGGGGTGACCAGCGTCGCCAGCGGCAACAGGCGATGGCGCAGCGCATCCAGCGCGTCGTCCTCGAGCAGCTTGGCGCCGCTGGTGGCGACCATCACCGGATCCAGCACTACGAACGGCGGACGGTATTGCTCCAGCGCATCGGCCACCAGGTGGATCACCGCGGCATTGGCGAGCATGCCGAGCTTGACCGCGCCGATGTCGAAATCGGCGAAGCAGGCGTCGATCTGTGCGCGCAGGAACGGCAGCGGCGGCACGTGCACCGCGCTGACCCCGCGGGTGTGCTGCGCGGTCAGTGCGGCCACCGCCGACAGGCCGTGCACGCGGTGCGCGGCGAAGGTCTTCAGGTCGGCCTGGATGCCGGCGCCGCCGCCCGAGTCGGTGCCGGCGATGCTCAGTGCGGAGACGACGGTGGGTTCGCTCATGCGCCGATTGTGCAGCGCCGGCCGTGGCTTGGCGACTGCGCGTTCAACGCGCGTGGCGCCGGTAGTGGGCCTGCAGCGCATAGCCGGTTCCGACCAGGCCGGTCAGCAGCGCCGGCGCCAGCCGCGCATCGAAGCCGACCTGGCGGTAGGCCCAGGCGCCGAGCACGCCGCCGAGCAGGAAGCCGCCGATGATCAGCAGGCTGAGGCGGATGCGCCGCCGCGGCAACGGCAGGCCGCGCAGCGCCTGGCCCAGGCCGATGCCCAGGTCGGTGAACATGCCGGTCAGGTGGGTGGTGCGCACCACTGCGCCGCTGTAGGTGGTGGTCATCGCGTTCTGCAGCCCGCAGGCGCTCGCCGCGAACAGCGCGCCGAGCAGTTGTTGCTGCTTGAACGCCTGCATCGCCGCCAGCAGGAGCAATGCTTCCAAGGCAAGCGCCACGCCGTAGCGGCGGCCCAGGCGCAGGCGGCTGTCCTGCACCACGATGCCGCTGAGCACGGCGCCGCCGAGGAAGGCCAGGACCACGCCGAGCAACTGGCCGATCACGCGCAGGTCGCCGTCGGCCAGCGCCGCGCCGAGCAGAGTGGTGGTGCCGGTCAGGTGGGTCACCGCCTGGTGCTCGAAGCCCAGGTAGCCGACCACGTTGACCATGCCGGCGACGCAGGCCAGCGCGCCGGCGAACACCCAGGCCCAGCGCGGCAGTTCGACGTTCATGCGCCGCGCCGCCGCCGCCGCCGCCGCCGCCGCCGCGCGGCGCGCGACGGGCTGGGCGAGGCCGGCCGGCGCATGGGGTGCGGCCTACTTCGCGCCGTTGACGGCGATCTCGGAGAAGGTGCCGCTGTCAGGATCGAACACCGCGCCCCAGAAGCCGCTGCCGCCACCGCACACGCGCACAGCATCGACGCTGGGATCCACGTCCCTGTCGTCATGCGGCTTGAACGCGTTGACGTAGATCGCGTGTTTGCCGCGGTAGAGGATGCCGACGTACTGGCGGTCGGCACTGGCCGGAGCGGCAATGGTCGGCTGCAGTTGCGGCAGGCGTGCTTCCAGCTGTGCGATCTGCTCGATCGTCGGAACCCAGTAGCCGCTCAGCACGCCGCCCTGGCGTGCCGGGCTGTCGCGCGAGCAGGGGTCGAGCACCTCGGCGGCGGCGCTGTTGCGGGTGACGATCCACGATTGCCCGACCTTGATCGCGGTCGGCACCCTGGCCGGCCCGCGCGCGGTGCTGCATGCGCCGAGCAGGGCCAGGACCAGGGCTGCGCCGCCAAGGCGGCGTGCGTTGGCGGCGTTCATAGCACCTCCGAAGCGTAGTCGGCCAGGCGCGAGCGTTCGCCGCGGCGCAGGGTGACGTGCGCGCTGTGCGGCCAGGCCTTGAACCGGTCCACCGCATAGGTCAGGCCCGAGGTGGTCTCGGTCAGGTACGGCGTGTCGATCTGCTCGACGTTGCCCAAGCACACGATCTTGGTGCCGGGGCCGGCGCGGGTGATCAGCGTCTTCATCTGTTTGGGGGTCAGGTTCTGTGCTTCGTCCAGGATCAGGTAGCGCGACAGGAAGGTGCGCCCGCGCATGAAGTTCATTGAGCGGATCTTGATCCGGCTGGCGAGCAGGTCGTTGGTCGCCGCACGGCCCCAGGCGCCGCCTTCCTGGTTGTGGGTCAGCACTTCCAGGTTGTCGGTCAGCGCGCCCATCCACGGCGTCATCTTCTCTTCCTCGGTGCCGGGCAGGAAACCGATGTCCTCGCCGACGCTGACCGTGGCGCGGGTCATGATGATCTCGCGGTAGCGCTGCTGGTCCATGGTCTGCGCCAGTCCCGCCGCCAGCGCCAGCAGGGTCTTGCCGGTGCCGGCGGTGCCGAGCAGGGTGACGAAGTCGATCTCCGGGTCCATCAGCGCGTTGAGCGCGAAGTTCTGCTCGCGGTTGCGTGCGGCGATGCCCCACACCGCGTGCTGACCGCTGCGGAAATCGTCGACCAGGGCCAGCGTCGCCTTGCGCTCGCCGCTGACCTTGACCACGCGCAGTTCCACTTCGTCGTCGCCGGGCAGGTACAAGTACTGGTTCGGATACCAGTCCTCGTCGTTGGCCAGCGCGATCTCGTAGCAGGTGCGGCCCTTGTCGCTCCAGCTGCGCAGGTCCTGGTTGTGCTTCTGCCAGAAATCCTCCGGCAGCTCGATCGCGCCGGTGTACAGCAGGCTGAAATCGTCGAGCGCGCGGTCGTTCTCGTAATCCTCGGCGATCAGGCCGCTGATCGCCGCCTTGATCCGCAGGTTGATGTCCTTGGACACCAGGATCACCGGCGTTTCCGGGCCTTCCTCGCGCAGTGCCAGCACCGCGGCCAGGATCTTGTTGTCCGGCGCCACGGTGCCGAAGCTGCGCCCAGGCTCGACCGGGCGGATCTGGAAGTACAGCCGGCCGATGCTGCCGCTGCTCTTGAGCTGGATGCCCTGCGGATGGCTGAGCGGGATGCCCGACTCGATCTGTTCGGCGCCGGCGCCCTCGATCAGCTCGTTGAGGAAACGGCTGACCTGGCGCGCGTTGCGGCTGACTTCGGACATGCCCTTCTTGGCGTTGTCCAGCTCCTCGATCACCTGCATCGGCAGGAACACGTCGTGTTCCTCGAACTTGAACAGCGCGGTCGGGTCGTGCATCAGCACGTTGGTATCCAGCACGTAGATGCGCTTGCCTCGGGTCATCGTGGATTCCTGGGAGTGGGACAGGGAAAGACCATCACCGCCTGCGCAGGGCAGGGTGATGCGACGTGCGGGAAGCGCGAATGATCACTGCTGGGCGGCGGCCTGCAGCGCGTCGTACACGGCCTGGGCGTGGCCGGGAACCTTGACCTTGCGCCAGCTGCGCAGCAGCAGGCCCGAAGGCGAGATCAGGAAGGTGCTGCGCTCGATGCCGAGCACCTGGCGGCCGTACATGTTCTTTTCCTTGATCACGTCGAACGCGCGGCACAGGGCCTCGTCGGCGTCGCTGACCAGCGGGAAGCGGAAACCCTGCTTGGCGCAGAAATTGTCGTGCGATTTCAGCGAATCGCGCGAGACGCCGAGCACGGCGGCATTGGCCTGCTCGAACTGCGGTAGCAGCGCATTGAAGTCGATGCCCTCGGTGGTGCAGCCGGGGGTGCTGTCCTTCGGATAGAAATACAGCACCAGCCAGCGGCCGGCGTAATCGCCGAGCGTGGCGCTGGCGCCGCCGGACAAGGCCAGCGGCAATGCCAGCGTGGTGCGATCCAGGGTGTCGCCGTCTTTCATGGGGTGTCCTCCGCGTGCATCGCCATCATCTGCGTTCGACTGCGTCGATGTCCAGCGCGGATCAGAACTTCATCGGGTCCATGATCGCGTCCAGGTTCAGGTGGTCGCAGAACTCGAGGAAATCGTCGCGCAGCGCGGCGATGTGCATGTTCGCCGGCACCCCGATGGTCACCTGCGCCGAGAACATCTCCGCGCCGGTCTGCATCGCGCGGTAGCGGGTGCTCTGCAGGTTCTCGATGGTGATGCCCTGGCGGTCGAAGAAATCCGCCAGCTGGAACAGGATGCCCGGCTTGTCGGCGGCGATGACCTCGACGATGTAGGGCAGCAGGTTGGATTGCGCCTGCTTGGCGCCGGTGCGGTACCACACCAGCTTCATGCCTTCCTCGCGGTCGAGCCGGGTCAGCATGGCCTCGAGCTTGGCCACCGCGTCCCACGAGCCGGTCGCCAGTGCGGTCACCGACACGTCGCGACCGACCGTGGCCAGGCGCGCATCGACGAGATTGCAGCCGCTGTCGGCGATGCGGCGCGTCACCGGCAACAGCGGCGACTCCGGATGCGTCGTATAGGCGTTGATCAGGAGGTGGTTTTCGGTCGGCGCGGGCCGGGGTGTGGTGTCTGTCAAAGGGGCTTCCGGCATTGCGTAGGATTGCGTAAGGCTGAACGGCGTCCGGGCGGTCGCTCGGCGCATTATGCAGCATACTTGCCCGTGCTTTCGGGCCGCAAGTAACATGCGGGACGAATCCCGTCCGTGCAGGCCGCACGCGGCCCTCTCATCCAGCGAGCATCAGGCATCTTGTCCCTCTCCGGCATCATCACCGCCCTGGCCACGCCCTTCCAGGGCAATGGCGACCTCGACCTCGACGCCTGGCAGCGGCTGCTCGAACGCCAGCTGGACGCCGGCGTGCAGGGCGTGGTGGTGGCGGGATCGACCGGCGAGGCGGCCACGCTGCTGGACGAGGAGTACGACCTGATCCTGCGCGAAGCGGCGCAGCTCATCGGCGCACGCGTGCCGCTGCTGGCCGGCACCGGCCTGTCCGGCACCGCCAGGACGGTCGCGCTGACCCGCCGTGCCGCCGCCAACGGCGCGCAGTACGCGCTGGTGGTGACGCCGCCATACGTGCGCCCGACCCAGGCCGGCCTGCTCGCGCACTACCTGCAGGTGGCCGAGCACGGCGGCCTGCCGGTGGTGCTGTACAACGTGCCCGGGCGCACCGGCTGCGACCTGCTGCCGGACACGGTGGCGCACCTGGCGCAGCATCCGAACATCGTCGGCATCAAGGACGCCAGCAGCGATCCGCAGCGCATCGCCGCGTTGCTGGCCTTGCGCAGCGACGGCTTCGCCGTGCTCAGCGGCGACGACGGCAGCGCATTGCAGGCCATGCTCGGCGGCTACGACGGGCTGATCTCGGTGGCCTCCAACGCCTTGCCGGCCTCCTACCGGCGCCTGTGCGACCTGGCGCGTGCGCGCCAGGCCGAGCCGGCGCAGGCCTGGGATGCGCGGCTGCAGCCGTTCCACGCCTTCTGCGGCATCGAATCCAACCCGATCCCGGTCAAGGCGCTGCTGCAGCGCGCCGGCATCGGCCAGGGCCTGCGGCTGCCGCTGCTGCCGCTGTCCGCGGCGCACCACGCCACGGCCGACCGTCTCGCCACCGACGCAGCCGCGTTGGAAGAACTATCCAGCCGCGAAACGCTCGCGGCCTGACCTCAGGAGATTTATCGATGCGTGCTTCCGTTCCCTACGTCCGCGTGCTGTCGGCCGCCGTGCTGGCGACCACCCTGGTCGCGGCCACCAGCGGGTGCAGCTGGTTCCACAAGGGCAAGCCGCGCGGCGACTATGCGCTGGCCCCCGAAATGCGTCCGCTGGAAGTGCCGCCGGACCTGACCGCCCCGGACACCTCGGCGGCGATGAAGGTGCCGGCACTGGCCTCGGCCACGCAGCGCCCCGGCGCCAGCAGCGCGCCGGGCCAGGCCCCGGCGGCGTCGAACAGCGGCTTCGTGGTGCCGGGCGCGCGCGATCAGGTGTTCGGCCAGGTCGGCGACGCGCTGGGCGGCATCGCCGGCGTCACCATCGCCAGCCGCGCGCAGGTGTTGGGTTCCTACGACGTGGCTTACGAAGGCAGCAACTTCCTGGTGCGCGTGGTCGCGGTGGAGGCCGGGGTGTACGTGTCGGCGGTCGATCCGCGCGGCATGCCGGCCAGCGGCGATGCCCCGGTCAAGCTGATCGCGGCGCTGAAGGCCAAGCTCGGCCATTGAGCCGGTGGTGCCTGCCTGCGTTCGCGCCGGCCGTTGCGACAAACAGACACGGGCGCCGCAGGGCGCCCGTGTCGTTTTGGGGAAGGTGCTGGCGCCGGATGCTGCGGTTCCAGAAATCCCTTGTAGGAGCGGCTTCAGCCGCGACAGGCGTTACCGATCGTGCCTGTCGCGGCTGAAGCCGCTCCTACAACAACCGCTCTGCCTCGACGGCGCTGCGCGCCGCTTACTTCAGCAGCAGCGGCAGCTTGTTCGGCTTGCCGTCCCACTCGGCGGCGTCGGGCAGCGGTTCCTGGCGCGTGGTCAGCACCGGCCAGGCCTTGGCCAGCTCGGCATTGAGCGCGACGAAGCCTTCCTGGCCGGCGGGCACGTCGTCCTCGGGGTAGATCGCGTTGGCCGGGCACTCCGGCTCGCACAGGGTGCAGTCGATGCACTCGTCCGGATCGATCACCATGAAATTGGGACCCACGTGGAAACAATCCACGGGACACACTTCCACGCAGTCGGTGTATTTGCACTTGATGCAGTTTTCGGTGACGACAAAAGGCATGGTTCGATCCGGCGGTTAAGCGCGCAATTCTAAAGCAGTCGGCGCCGCCGCGTGGGGAATGCGCGCGGCCGGCCGCGCCGGATCAGTGGCCGATGCCGCCGCGGCGTTGCGCCAGGCGGTACAGGCCATGCGCGGCGAGGTCTTCGGGATGGCTGCGGACCTGGCTGCCCAAGGCGCGCAGCGCATGCGCGTAGCGGTCGAGCAGGCCGCTGCCGCCGATCAGGTGCACGCTCGGCGCCAGCGGCAGGCGTGCGCGCAGTTCGTGGCCGATCAGCAGGCCGGACAGGTAGGACGGCGCGGCGGCCGCGCTCAGCCGCTCGAACAGGCCCAGGCTGCGCACCCCGAACAGGTGGTGCAGCAGGCCGCCGGGCGCGCCGCTGCGCTGCAGGCCGGCGTCGAAGCCGGCGCCGTCGAAGTGCGCGTCGTCGGCGTCCATCAGCCGTGCCAGCAGGCTGTGCCGGCGCAGCAGCGCGTACAGCTCGCCGGTCATCATCGTCGCCAGGGCGGCGATGCGGCCGTGTTCCAGATCGACCCATTTGCTGTGGGTGCCGGGCAGGCACACGCTGTGGCGGCCGGCGCCCTGCGGCTCCTGCGCCAGGATCTCGAGCAGCCCGATCAACTGGGTTTCCTCGCCGCGCATCACGTCCGGCACCGCCTCGGCGGCGCTGGCCACGCCGGGTACGAACCACAGCATGCGTCCGGGCAGCGCCGGGTCCTGCAGCGGCTGCATCGCCGCGGCCAGCGCGTCGGCGTCGGCCGGGCAGGGCGCGTAAGGCAGTTCGATCCAGCCGTTGCGGCTGCCGATCATGCCGCACAGCACCACGTCGCCGGGCCAGCCGTCGATCAGCGCGGCCAGGGTCGCGGCGAAGCGGCCCTGGCAGGCGCCGATGCCCTGGTCGCTGCGGCGCTGCTCGAGGACGCGGCCGTCGGCTGCGAGCCGGTAGCCGCGCAGGCTGCTGGTGCCCCAATCGATGGCGATCATGCGCTGGCGATGCGTCCTTCGGGCAGGCCGGCGATGCCGACCGCGGCGGCGAACAGGCCGCCGGCCTGCGGGGTGCGCGCCAGTTCGGCGTCGGCATGGTCCATGCGCGAGGTGCTCAGGTACAGGGTGCGGCCGTCGGTGCCGCCCAGGGCCGGGCAGGTAGGGTGCTTGACCGGCAGCGCGACGCTGCGCTCGACGCTGCCGTCGGGCCGGTAGCGGACCACGCGCCAGGCGCGCCATTGCGCGTTCCACAGGTGGCCTTCGGCGTCGATGATGGCGCCGTCGGGTTCGGCGCCGGGGTGGTCCACGTCCGCGAACACGCGGCTGTTGCCGGTCTGCGCGTTGGCGGCGTCGTAGTCGCAGCACAGGATCTGCGGGCGTACCGAATCGCAGTAGTACAGGGTGCGGCCGTCGGCGCTGAAGCAGATCGCGTTGGGGATCGCCACGCCGGGCAGCGGCAGGCGGCGCAGGCCTTGGCGTGCGGACCATTGGTAGAAGCTGCCGACCGGGGCCTGGTCGGCGCGTTCGCTCATGGTGCCGAACACGAAGTTGCCGTGGCGGTCGGCGCGGCCGTCGTTGGCGCGGGTGTCGTCGCGCTCCGGCTCCAGGTCGGCCAGCTTGTGCAGCGGCAGGTCGGTGGCGTTGGCGGCGCTGGCGTCCGGATCGGCCGCATACACGCCCTTGGCCAAGGCCAGCAGCAGGCGGCCGTCGTCGAACAAGCCCAGGCAGCCGGGGCGGTCGGGCAGGGTCCAGTGGCGGCTGGCGCCGCTGGCCGGGTCGTGGCGCCACAGCTGGCGTCCATCGATGTCGACCCAGAACAGCACTTGCCGGCGTTCGCACCAGACCACGCCTTCGCCGTGGGTGCAGCGGCTGTCCACGGCCAGCGTGGCGGTGTGCGCGGGGGCGGGGGCGGCGCTCATGGGCTCACTCACCATTCGGCGATGCTGCCGTCGGCGTGGCGCCAGACCGGGTTGTGCCAGTCGGGCGGGTTTTGGTTGGCATGGCGCAGGCGCTCCTCGTCGATTTCCACGCCCAGGCCGGGCTTGGGCAGGGCGGCGATGCTGCCGCTGTCGTCGCAGGCGAAGTCTTCCTTGTTGATCACGTAGTGGAGCAGGTCGGCGCCTTCGTTGTAGTGGATGCCGATGCTCTGTTCCTGCAGCACCGCGTTGTGCGAGACGAAATCGACCTGCAGGCAGGCGGCCAGCGCGACCGGGCCGAGCGGGCAGTGCGGGGCCAGGCCGACATCGTAGGCGTCGGCCATGCTGGCGATCTTCAGGCATTCGGTGATGCCGCCGGCATGCGACAGGTCCGGCTGCAGCAGCGACAGGCCGCCGGCCTGCAGCACCGGCTTGAAGTCGAAGCGCGAGTACATGCGCTCGCCGGCCGCCAGCGGGATCGGCGTGGAGGCGGCCAGGCGCGGATAGTATTCGGCCAGTTCCGGCAGCACCGGTTCCTCGACGAACAGCGGCTTGAACGGCTCCAGTTCGCGCAGCAGCACGCGCGCCATCGGCGCGGCGACGCGGCCGTGGAAATCGATGCCGAAGTCGATGCTGGTGCCGAACGCCTCGCGGATCTGCGCGACCTTGGCCACCGCCGCATCCACCGCGCGCGGCCCGTCGATCAGCTTCATTTCCTCGGTGCCGTTGAACTTGAAGGTGTCGAAGCCCAGCTCGCGGTAGCTCTGGATCTGCGCGATGGTGGCCGAGGGGCGGTCGCCGCCGACCCAGCGGTAGGTCTTCATGCGCTCGCGCACCAGCCCGCCGAGCAGTTCGTACACCGGCACGCCCAGCGCCTTGCCCTTGATGTCCCACAGCGCCTGGTCGATGCCGGCGATGGCGCTCATCAGGATCGGCCCGCCGCGGTAGAAGCCGCTGCGGTACAGCAGCTGCCAGAGGTCGTTGATCCGCGCCGGATCCTTGCCGATCAGGTAGCCGCTCAGCTCGTGCACCGCGGCGTCGACGCTGCGCGCGCGGCCTTCGATGACCGGTTCGCCCCAGCCGGTGATGCCCTCGTCGGTTTCGATCTTCAGGAACAGCCAGCGCGGCGCGGCGTGGTAGGTGGTAAGGCGAACGATCTTCATGCGTGGTCCAAATAGGCTTGGCGGAAGGCGGCGGCCTGCGCCCGGGTTTGCGCCAGCGCCTGCCCGGGCCGGTACAGTTCGCCGCCGATGCCGGCGCCGATCGCGCCGGCGGCCAGGTAGTCGTGCAGGGTGTCGGTGCTGACCCCGCCGACCACGAACAGCGGCACCGTCGGCGGCAGCACCGCGCGCAGGGCGCGCAGGTGGCCGGGGCCGTAGGTGGCGGCGGGGAACAGCTTGAGCATCTGCGCGCCGGCGTCGAGCGCGTCGAAGGCCTCGGTGGCGGTGGCGAAGCCGGCCACCACCTGCAGGCCGCGCGCGACCGCGTGGCGGATCACCGGCGGGCGCGTGTTCGGGGTGACGATGAAGCGCGCGCCGAGGTCGGCGAGGGTGTCGACGTCGGCGATCTTCAGCACCGTGCCGCCGCCGATCCAGCAGCGCTGGCCGAACGCCTGCGCGGCCGCGCCGATGCTGTCGGCCCAGCGCGGCGAGTTGAGCGGGATCTCGATCGCGTCGTAGCCGGCCTCTGCCAGCGCGCCGACATGATCCAGCGCGTCGGCGGGGGTGAGGCCGCGCAGGATCGCGATCAGGGGAAACTGGAACGGGGAGACGGCGGACATCGGCTTACCTGGCAACGGGCATGGAGCGAAAGGCGTCCACCGCGACGTCGCCAGCGTGCGGCCGCAATGGCACGTCGCTGCGCGGCCGTCCCGTTGGCGACGAGCGGGCGGGCGCCATCGACCGGTGCGCTGGCGGAGCGTCCTGCTGATCTACGCTGGCGCGCCGCGCCGGCGCCTTCACGAGGCGGATGTGACGGTGGGATGGCGTCGCGGCCGGAGTCGCGACTGGACAATAGCCTGCGCGCGCGAAGATATGCTCGGCAAATGAAATTTTAGACATATGCTATTCCGGTTGTGAATATGCATCTTCATTTCCTGGACACCTTCCGCTGATGACCGCTCCCGCCAATCCCTGGTTCAACGCCGCACGCCTGAAGACCCGCCATCTGCTGCTGCTGCTGCAGCTGCACGAGCACCGTTCGGTGCTGCGCGCGGCCGAGGCGGCGAGCATGACCCAGCCGGCCGCCTCCAAGCTGCTGGCGGAAATGGAGGATCTGCTCGGGGTCAAGCTGTTCGAGCGGCATGCGCGCGGGGTGGAGCCGACCTGGTACGGGCAGGTGCTGATCCGCCGCGCGCGCGCGGCGATGTCGGAGATCGGCCGTGCGCAGGAGGAGATCGCGGCGCTGCGCGAGGGGCGCATGGGCCAGGTCTCGATCGGCACCGTGGTCAATCCCGGCACCAACCTGGTGCCGCAGGCGATCGCCGAGGTCAAGCGCGAGTTCCCCGGGATCCTGGTGCGGGTAGAGATGGACTACAGCCGGCCGCTGGTGGCCAAGCTGCTGGACGGCCAGCTCGACATTGTGATCGGGCGCATCCTCGGCCCGCATGGCGGCGATGAGTTGGAGTTCGAGCCGCTGGCCGACGAGCCGCATTCGGCGGTGGCGCGTGCCGGGCATCCGCTGTCGGCGCGCGCCGACCTGCGCCACGGCGACCTGGTGCGCTACGGCTGGGTGCTGCCGCCGACCGACAGCGTGCTGCGCGCGCGGCTGGATGCGATGTTCCTGGAGCACGGCGTGCCGCCCCCGCAGAACGTCATCGAGACCGCGTCGCTGCCGGTGATGACCAGCCTGCTGCGCGGCAGCGACCTGCTTGCGGCGCTGCCGGCCGACGCGGTGGCGCCGTACGTGCAGGCCAAGCTGTTGGCGGTGCTGCCGATCGCGCTGGGGGTGCGGATGGAGTCGTTCGGCATCATCCGCCGCCGCGACTACATGCTGCCGCCAGGTGCCGAACGCATCCTGCTGGCGCTGCGCAACGCGGCCAAGCGTCTGTATCCGGAGCGCGCGCCGGGTTGAGCGGGATAGCGCGGGGACGGCCGCGTGTCCCTGCTGCACGCCAGGGGCTATCGGGCGCACGGCGTGCCGTGCGTCGGCAGCTGTGGGCATGCAGCGCCCAGCGTTGTTGGTTGCGTGCGACCCGAGGTCCGTTGCCTGGGGCATTCCTGTTCGCCGTCAAGATAGTCGGAAAAAATATAGCTCGGCGTGATTTCTTTATTTGCTTAACGTGAAATTCACTTCTAGGCTCCGCTGATCGTGACCGATTGTCGCGGCGCGTCGTTGCGACGTTCCGCCACGCCAGCGATACGGCAGCGGGCCATGGCTTGTCGCCGTCACAACCAGCAAGGCGGCGCGTACGCGCGACCGTCACCCGTGTGTGCATGTGTCCTGGGAGGGAAGCATCATGTCATCGCGTCACTACTGTGGTCCGGCCTCGCCGACCGCAACGCTTCGCAGCACCTGTAGTTTACCTCGCTCGGCCATGGCGCTGAGCATCGGCCTGTTGCTGAGCGCCCAGGCGATGGCGCAGGACGCCGACCACAGCGCCAGCAACAAGAGCGCCGATCCGGTGACCCAACTCGACGCGATCGAGGTCAAGGGCGTGCGCGCCAGCCTGATCAAGTCGCAGGCGATCAAGCACGATGCCGAGCAGATCGTCGATTCGGTCAGCGCCGAGGACATCGGCGCGCTGCCCGACCGCAGCGTCACCGAGACCCTGCAGCGGGTCAGCGGCGTGACCATCGACCATTTCATGGCACGCAACGATCCCGACCATTTCTCTGCCGAAGGCAGCGGGGTGATGATCCGCGGCATGACCCAGGTGCGCGGCGAGCTCAACGGCCGCGACAGCTTCAGCGCCGCCAGCGGCCGCGGACTCAGCTTCGAGGACGTGCCGGCCGAACTGATGGCCGGCGTGGACGTCTACAAGAACCCCTCGGCCGAGATCATCGAAGGCGGCCTCGGCGGCACGGTCAACCTGCGCACGCGCATGCCGTTCGACCAGCCGGGCCGGGTGATGGGCTTCACCGCCGACGAGAACTACGGCGACTTCAGCAAGACCTACAAGCCGTCCGGCTCGTTCCTGTTCAGCGATCGCTGGAACACCGGCGTCGGCGAGATGGGGCTGATGCTGGACGTGGCCTATTCGGCGCTGGCCACCCGCAGCGACGGCATCCAGGTGGAGCCGTTCGTGCGCCGTACCGATCCGGCGCTGCTGGCCGGCACCGCTTTCGACAAGGTCTACGTGCCCGGCGGCGTCAACTGGCGGCAGCTGGACTTCGAACGCAAGCGCAAGGGCGTGGCCGGGGCGTTCCAGTGGCGGCCCAGCGACGACACCGACATCTACGTGCAGTACATGCGTTCCACCTACGACATGAACTGGCAGGAGCGCGCGGCGTTCTTCAACGACGAAACCAACTTGGTCGGTCCCGCCCCCGGCACCAGCTTCACCTACGACGCCGACGGCCGTTTCGTCAGCGGTTCGCCGGTGTCCAGTTCCCCGCGCGGCAACATCACCGGCAACGATGGCGTGCGCTTCTACACCGACAACCGTTACGCGCAGCAGAGCACCACCACTTCCGACCTGTCCGGCGGCTTCAGCCACAAGCTCACCAGCAACCTGACCGTGCGCGGCGACATGCAACTGGTGCGCTCGGAAAGCGACGCGCTGGACTTCACCCTGTTCAGTTCGATCTACCTGCCGGGCCTGACCTTCGACCTGAGCGGCAAGTACCCGTCGGTGTCGATCGCCGACAGCAGCTACACGTCCAACCCCTCCAATTATTTCTGGAGCGCGGCGATGGACCACCTGGCGAAGAACCGCGGCCGCGAACTGGCCACACGCTTCGACCTGGAATACACCTACGACGACACTGCGTGGCTGCGCACCTTCCGCGCCGGCATCCGCGCCACCGACCGCACCCAGACCAACAAGAACTCCGGCTATAACTGGGGCGTGATCAGCGACAACTGGGCGATGCTTCCCGGTACCGCGAACGGGACCGGCCTGGCCGACCTGGCCAGCTACATGACCGCATCCTCGCAGCTGTCCTCGTTTTCCAACCTGTTCCGCGGCAAGATCAGCGTGCCCAATAGCCTGTACTTCCCGAGCAATGCCGCAGTCAAGGATTATGCCGGCACCTCGAAGATGATCGAGCAGATCGTGGCGCTGCGTGGCTCGGGCTGGGCGCCGGACCAGTACCAGTTGCAGGACACCAACCGCCAGTTCGAGCGCACCCAGGCCGCCTACGCGGTGCTGTACTTCGGCAACGACGATGCGCTGGGCGTGCCGGTGGACGGCAACGTCGGCGTGCGCATCGTGCAGACCAAGACTGAAGCCGCCGGCTACGGCCAGTTCCCCGATCTGTCGGGGAGTGCGGGATCCGCGGCGCTCAGGGAGCAGTACACCGGCCAGTTCTTCCCCAACAACGCGCAGGGCAGCTACACCAATGTGTTGCCGAGCTTCAACATGCGCTTCAAGTTCTCCGATGCGCTGCAGTGGCGCATCGCCGCGTCCAAGGCGATGGCGCGTCCGGACTATATCCAGTTGCAGCCCTATCTGTTGCTGGAGGCGACCACCGAGGACGACGGCAGCGTGTCCAAGTGGACCGGCACCGCGGGCAATCCGAACCTCAAGCCGATGAAGGCCAACCAGTACGACACCGCGCTGGAATGGTATTTCGACACCAGCGACATGATGTATCTGACCCTGTTCTACAAAGACGTGAAGGATTACTTCTCCAACCAGACCCTCACCGAGGTCTACGACGGGCGGCCGTGGCTGGTGACCCGCCCCTATAACATGGCCAAGGGCCGCATCCGCGGTTTCGAATACGGCTACACGCAGTTCTTCGACTCGTGGCCGGGCTGGCTGAGCGGCTTCGGCGTCAATGCCAACTTCACCTTCGTGGACAGCAGCGGCGGCGTGAATTCGGCGACCGATCCGTTTACCCAGACCACCGTCACCGGGGTGAGCCTGCCGCTGGAAGGCCTGTCGCGGCGCAGCTACAACCTCGCCGGCATCTACGAAAAGGGGCCGTTGTCGGTACGCCTGGCCTACAACTGGCGTTCGCGCTACCTGCTGACCGCCAGCGACGTGTCGACCAAGCTGCCGACCTGGTCGGACGACTACGGCCAGCTCGACGCCTCGGCGTTCTATCGCTTCACCCCGCACCTGCAGCTCGGGGTCCAGGCCAACAACCTGACCAATACCGTGACCAAGGTGTTGATGGGGCCGACCTCGTATACCGGCGGCGAGGTCGATAACCACCTGTATACGCGCAGCTGGTTCGTCAACGACCGCCGCTACTCGCTGGTGCTGCGTATGAATTGGTAAGTGCGTGCGATCATGCGCTCGCTGCGTGCCGGCTCGCGTTTGCGCGCAGACGCGGCAGGTCTGTCCGGAATGCCGGACCTGACCGCATCGTGGCGCTTGCTGGCTGGTGCAACAGCCGCTTTGCAGGCATGGCTCCTCGTGCGATGTCACGGTCGTCCCCTGTGCGTATCGGGATGATCGTGCCTCCTCCACAGCAACGGCGCATGCAGGGAGCGGATGCGGCACTGGTAACGACGGGCGGGCATTCGCGCCGCTCGTCTTGATCACGATGGCATCGGTGAGGTGTGGCCGTCCGCTGTGCGGGCCTCTGTAGCCGCATCGACAGTGAGTGATCGTGCTGGTCTCATCCCTGGAGCGCCAACAGCGTGGTGCATGCACTGCCTGACTCGCGATTTCCTGAAACAGATGCGCAGTCCCCACGCATGCTGTCGAGACCTCATCCTGTTTGTCGCGTCGACACCGCCACGTGGCGGGCACCGATCCATCGGTTTGCCGGTGGGAGCGGGAGCGCCGATTCGGTTACGCTGCCAACTGTGCCGCCTATCACGTGGGGCGGGGTGGCGCTGGATGCATTCGTAAGCAATGACACCCTTTCGCCGGCGGTGAGCATCGCTCGCCGCTGCTGCGTACCCTTGAGCAAAGACGATATCCCGATCCAGTGGGTGGGATACGTTATTCGGATAATGATCGAAACGTTCGATGGCGCATGCCGCGCTGAGCAATGTCGTCTAATGGTTCAGCGATTAGGCGCGTTCTCGTGGGTACATGTCATTTAAGTGCACTGAAGCGTATGCCAGATCGGGAGCGGCAGGCGTCATCGCCGATCTTTCGCCTGGCCACGCGCCTCTTGTGCGCGGCAGCCATTTTCACTCGTTTTGCTTTCCGGTATTCATCAAGATGCATCCATTTTCAAAAGCAACACTGGCAGAAAGCCGTCTGTGCCCCTGTGGCCTTGCTCCGTTACGTGGTTCTGTCATGACTGTGAGCATCGGTCTGTTGCTCGCTGCGCCGGTACATGCACAGCAGGCGCCATCGTCGCAGACAGCGCCCTCGAGCAATGCCAGCATTCCGGTGGATCTGGACATGGTGGAGGTGCGCGGCGTGCGTGCCAGCCTGATCAAGTCGCAGTCGATCAAGCACGATGCCGAGCAAGTGGTCGATTCGGTCAGCGCCGAGGACATCGGCGCGCTGCCCGACCGCAGCGTCACCGAGACCCTGCAGCGGGTCAGCGGCGTGACCATCGACCATTTCATGGATCGCAACGACCCCGACCATTTCTCTGCCGAAGGCAGCGGCGTGATGATCCGCGGCATGACCCAGGTGCGCGGCGAGCTCAACGGCCGCGATAGCTTCAGCGCCGCCAGCGGCCGCGGGCTCAGCTTCGAGGACGTGCCGGCCGAACTGATGGCCGGCGTGGACGTGTACAAGAACCCTTCGGCCGAGATCATCGAGGGCGGCCTCGGCGGCACGGTCAACCTGCGTACGCGCATGCCGTTCGATCAGCCAGCCCGCACCATCGCGTTCAACGCAGACGCCAATGAGGGCGATCTCGGCAAGACCCCCAGACCGTCCGGTTCGTTCCTGTTCAGTGATCGCTGGGCTACCGGCCTCGGCGAAATGGGCCTGATGCTGGATGCGTCGTGCTCGTCGATGGTCACGCGCAGCGATGGCGTCCAGGTGGAGCCGTTCGTGCGTCGTACCGATCCGGCGTTGCTGGCAGGGACGCAGTTTTCCGAAGTGTATGTGCCGGGCGGGCTCGATTGGCGGCAAATGCTGTCTGAGCGCAAGCGCAAGGGCCTGGCGGGAGCGTTCCAGTGGCGGCCCAGCGAAGACACGGAACTCTACCTGCAGTACATTCGGTTTGCCTATGACATGAACTGGGGGGATCACGCTGCAGTCTTCAACGATCAGAGCAATGCGATCAGCCCCGTGCCTGGAACCGTGTTTTCCTACAATGATGAAGGCCGCTTTTTGAGGGGGCAGCCCGGGTCGAGCTTGTGGCGCGGGCAGAGTGCCGACAATGACAGGGTGCGCTTCAATACCCAGAGTCGCTACTCCCAAAAAACCACCACGACCGCTGATCTGGCCGGTGGCTTCACCCATCGCCTGACCGACAGGTTGAGTATGCGCGGCGATATGCAGTTGGTGCAGTCGCACAACGACACGTTGGATTTTTCCCTGTTCAACACGATCTACCTGCCGGGCCTGGCGGTCGATCTGAGCGGCAGGTACCCGGCGGCCACGATCGCCGATACCAGCTACATCGCTGACCCGTCAAACTATTTCTGGAGAGCGGCGATGGATCATCTTGAGCAAAACCAGGGTCGTGAACTTGCCACGCGCTTCGATCTTGAATACACATACGACGACAATTGGTTGCGCAGTTTCCGCGCCGGCATTCGCGCCACCGATCACACCCAGACCAACAAGAACACACGCTACAACTGGGGCGTGATTTCCGACAGGTCGGCTCCCGTCCCCGGTGCCGTCAACGGGCTGGCCGATCTGGCCGATTACATGACCGAGTCCTCATCGTGGTACACCTTGTCGAACCTGTTCCGGGGCAAGGCGAATGTACCCGGACAGTTGTATTTCCCCAGCGACGCTGCGGTGAAGGATTATGCCGGTACCACGAAGCTGATCGAGCAGATCGTCGCACTGCGTGGCACCGGCTGGTCGCCGGTTAACTACCGCTTGAAGGATGTCAACCACCAGCTCGAGCGCACTCAGGCTGCGTATGCGGCGCTGTACTTCGGCAACGAGGATCAGCTGGGGCTGCCCGTGGACGGCAACATCGGCGTGCGCGTGGTGCAGACCAAGACCGACGCCAATGGTTACGGCCAGTTTCCCGATCTCTCTGGGAGCGCGGGATCGGAAGCGCTGCGGAAGCAGTACACCGGCCAGTACTTCGCCAACAGCGCGCAAGGCAGCTACACCAACGTGCTCCCGAGTTTCAATATGCGCTTCAAGTTCTCCGATGCGCTGCAGTGGCGTATCGCTGCCTCCAAGGCGATGGCGCGACCGGGCTACGACCAACTGCAGGCGTATCTGCTGCTCGCTGCGACGGTCCAGGACGGCATGGTGACGCGATGGACCGGCACCGCGGGCAATCCGAACTTGAAGCCTATGCAGGCCAACCAGTACGACACCGCGCTGGAATGGTACTTCGACAATAGCGACATGATGTATGCGACCGTGTTCTATAAAGACGTGAAGGATTACTTCTCCAACCAGACCGTCAGCTAGGTCTACGACGGGCGGCCGTGGCTGGTGACCCGCCCGTATAACATGGACAAGGGGCGCATCCGCGGCTTCGAGTACGGCTACACCCAGTTCTTCGATTCGCTGCCTGGCTGGTTGAGCGGCTTAGGTGTCAACGCCAACTTCACCTTCGTCGACAGCAGTGGCGGGATCCATCGCGCGACGGATCCCAACGCCCGCACCACCGTCGGCGGCGTGCGTCTGCCCTTGGATGGGTTGTCACGGCGTAGCTACAACCTGGCCGGGATCTACGAGAAGGGGCCGCTATCGGTTCGCCTGGCCTACAACTGGCGATCGCGCTACCTGTTGACCGCCAGCGACGTGATCACCAACCTGCCCGCTTGGGCGGACGATTTCGGGCAATTGGACGGATCGTTTTTCTACCGTTTCACGCCGCACGTACAACTGGGCCTGCAGGCCAACAACATCACCAACTCGATGACTAAGGTATTGATGGGGCCGACCTCCTATAGCGATGGCGAGGTCGACCGCCACCTGTACACCCGCAGTTGGTTCGTCAACGACCGCCGCTACTCCCTGGTGTTGCGCGCCAATTGATAACGATCCGCAGCGCTCGTTACCGGCCCGCATGCGGCGATTGCATGGACGCGTTTCCGTCAGCGTCGACTGCGCGCTCAATGCGCGCGCGCCATCCCAGGCGCATCGCCGCTTACGCCGCACGCTGCGCGCCGTCCGTATTTGTCTGCTTGCTGCCGGTCTTGCTGTGCGTGGTGCCGAGCGGGGCGGGCGAGCGACTGACCTGCCAGTGGTGCCGCGTCGCCATCGGTGGCGGCCTGGTCAGCGAGCTGTCGCTCCCTTCGGCGCAGAGGCTGCGGTGCGCGTGCAATGATGTCGTTGGCTCTTGGCGCCGGGATGCGGTTCACTTCTACTATGGCGGCCAGCGGCAGTTCGAGCGCAACTGGAACGGCGATCAGACCGACTACGGCGTCAATTTTTCCGATCTGCCGCAAGTGCTGAAGATCAAGCTGGCCACCTACTGACACCTCGGCGCCGCCAGCGGGCGGCGCCGTCACCCGCGACAGAGAGAGTGAACATGCACAACGCGAACCGTCCCGTCCGCCTGGCGCTGCAGCCGCTGCCGCGCCTGCTGGCCTTGTCGCTGGCGCTGCTCGCCGCCGGCGCCCACGCGCAGGAAGTGAAGCAGGACGCCGATGGTGTCACCGTGCATCCCAGCGCCAAGGGCGCGGCACCGGTGCGGCTGCAGGTGGTGGACAGCGGCATCATCCGCGTCAGCGCCGATCCGCACGGCGATTTCAAGCGCAGCCCGAGCCTGATGCGGGTGCCGGTGCAGGGCGACAGCGCGTACCAGTTCGACGAGCAGGGCGACACAGTGCGGATCATGACCGCCAAGCTCACCGCGCAGGTGTCCACGCTCGATGGCCATGTCAGTTTTGCCGATGCCGCCGGCAAGCCGCTGCTGGCGGAAGTGGCCGGCGGGCGTAGCTTCGCGCCGCTGAAGGTGGAGGGCAACTCCTACCTGAGCATGCGCCAGCGCTTCGCCTCGCCCGACGACGAGGCCTTCTACGGTTTCGGCCAGCACCAGCAGGGCCGGATGAACCAGAAGGGCCATAACGTCGAGCTGCTGCAGAGCAATATCGACATGGCGGTGCCGTACCTGGTATCCAGCCGCAACTACGGCATCCTGTGGGACAACAATTCGATCACCCGCATGGGCGATCCGCGCGGCCTGCAGCCGTTGCCCGCCTCGCTGAAGCTGTACGACGCCAAGGGCAAGGCGGGCGCGCTGACCGCGCGTTACTCGGTCAACGGCAAGCAGGTACTGGAGCGCCGCGAGCAGGAAATCAATTACCAGTACCTCAAGGACCTGGCCAAGTTCCCGGCCAAGGCCAGGCCCAGCGACAAGCGCCGCATGCAGGTCAGCTGGGAAGGCGAGATCGAGGCCAGCAGCGACGGCGAGCACAGCTTCTCGCTGTACTCCAGCGAGTACGCCAAGCTGTGGGTCGACGGCAAACTGGTGGTCGACCGCTGGCGCCAGAACTGGAATCCGTGGCACAACGAGTTCACCCTGGCGCTGCAGCCGGGCCAGCGGCACAAGCTCAAGGTCGAGTGGGATCTGATCGATCCGAGCTACATCGCGCTGCTGCACCGCGACCCGCTGCCGGCGGCCGAGGCCAAGGACCTGTCGTTGTGGTCCGAGGCCGGGCAGATGATCGACTATTACGTCGTCGCCGGCGCCGATGCCGACCAGGTCATCGCCGGCTACCGCGAACTGACCGGCAAGGCGGTGCTGCTGCCGAAGTGGGCTTATGGTTTCTGGCAGAGCCGCGAACGCTACAAGAGCCAGGACGAACTGGTCGCCGCGCTGGCCGAGTACCGCAAGCGCAAGCTGCCGATCGACAACATCGTGCTCGACTGGTCGTACTGGCCGCAGGACGCATGGGGTTCGCACGACTTCGACAAGGCGCATTTCCCCGATCCGGACGGCATGGTCGCGTCGGTGCACGCCATGCACGCGCAGATCATGATCTCGATCTGGCCCAAGTTCTATCCGACCACCGCCAACTACAAGGAACTCGACGCCGCCGGGCACATGTACAAGCGCAACGTTGAAGTCGGCGAGCTGGACTGGATCGGCAAGGGCTACAGGAATTCTTTCTACGACCCGTACTCGGCCGACGCGCAGGCGATCTACTGGCGCCAGATCAACGACAAGCTCAACAGCAAGGGCTTCGATGCGTGGTGGATGGATGCCGACGAGCCGGACGTGCACTCCAACCTGGACATCGGCGAGCGCAAGGCGCGGACCACGCCGACCGCGCTGGGTCCGTCCACCGAGTTCTTCAATGCCTATCCGCTGCCGCACACCCATGGCGTCTACGAAGGCGATCGCGCCGCCGACGGCAAGCGCGTGTTTATCCTCTCGCGCAAGGGCTATGCCGGCACTCAGCGCAATGCGGTGGCGGTGTGGAGCGGCGACATCGTCTCGCGTTGGGACGACATGCGCGATCAGATTTCCGCCGGCGTCAACGTCTCCATGTCCGGCCTGCCGAACTGGACTTTCGACATCGGCGGCTTCGCGGTGGAGAAGCGCTACGAAGACCAGGATCCGGCGCACCAGAGCGAATGGCGCGAACTCAACACGCGCTGGTTCCAGTTCGGTGCGTTCGTGCCGCTGTTCCGCTCGCACGGCCAGTTCCCGTTCCGCGAGATCTGGAACATCGCCCCGGAAGGCTCGCCGTATTATGCGAGCATGGCCTACTACAGCCGCCTGCGGTATGCGTTGCTGCCGTACATCTACACCCTCGCCGGCGACACCTACCATCGCGACGGCAGCATGATGCGCGGCCTGCCGATGGACTTCCCGCACGATCCCAAGGTCGCCGCCATCAACGACGAGTACCTGTTCGGACCGGCGTTCCTGGTCGCCCCGGTCACCACCTTCGGCGCCGCCTCGCGCCAGGTCTACCTGCCGGCCGGGACCTCGTGGATCGACTTCAACAGCGGCAAGCGCTATGACGGCGGCCAGCGCATCGACGCCGCCGCGCCGCTGCAGCGCATGCCGCTGTTCGTGCGCGCCGGTGCCATCGTGCCCACCACCACCGTGCAGCAATACGTGGACGAGGTGCCGAACGCGCCGCTGACCGTGGTCGTCTACACCGGCGCCGACGGCCAGTTCTCGCTGTACGAGGACGACGGCAAGGGCTATGGCTACGAGAAGGGCGAATTCAGCCGCATTCCGCTGCGCTGGGATCAGGCCAGGGGCGTGCTGAGCATCGGCGCGCGCGAGGGCCGCTGGCCGGGCATGCTGGCCAAACGCACCATCAACGTGCGCTTCGTCGACGGCGTGCGCGAGGAGACCGGCGCGCTGGAGCCCAAGGCCGACGCCCGCGTGCAGTACAGCGGCAAGCCGCTGCGCGTGGCGCGCACGGCGGCGAAGGGCGCCACGCGCAGCGGCAAGCGCAGCGGATGCAGCCGCTGCCGCTGCCGCCGAGCGCACCCGGTCGGCAGCGGCATCGGATCCGGCTGCCGATCCGGCCGCGCTGACCCTGTGGTACCCGCGCCCTGCCACGCAGTGGGTGGAGGCGCTGCCGCTCGGCAATGGCCGGCTCGGCGCGATGGTGTGGGGCGGCATCGCCCACGAACGCCTGCAGTTGAACGAAGACACGCTGTACGCGGGCCAGCCCTACGATGCGACCTCGCCGGAGGCATTGGCCGCGCTGCCGCAGGTGCGCGCGCTGATCTTCGCCGGCCGCTACGTCGAGGCCGAAGCATTGGCCGACGCGAAGCTGCTGTCGCGCCCGCGCAAGCAGATGCCGTACCAGCCGTTGGCCGACCTGCTGCTCGACTACGACCGCGCCGACGGCATCGACGGCTATCGGCGCGAACTGGATCTGGACACGGCGCTGGCCAGCACCCGTTTCGTCTCCGACGGCGCCACCCATCTGCGCGAGGTGTTCGTCTCGGCGACCGAGCAGTGCATCGTGGTGCGCCTGTCCTGCGATCACCCCGGACGCATCGCGCTGCGCATCGGCATCGACAGTCCGCAGGCGGGGGAGGTCACGCACGAGCAGGGCGCGCTGCTATTCGCCGGACGCAATGCCGGTTTCGCCGGCATCGAGGGCGGGCTGCGCTTCGCCTTGCGCGTGCTGCCGCGCGCCAGCGGCGGGAGCACCCGCATCGAGCGCGGACGCATCCGCATCGACGGCGCCGACGAGGTCGTGCTGCTGCTGACCGCGGCCACCAGCTACCAGCGCTACGACGACGTCGGCGGCGATCCGCTGGCGTTAAGCGCCGCGCAGCTGCGCACTGCGGCGGCGCTGTCCTATGCGCAGTTGCTGCAGCGCCATCTGGCCGAACACCGGCGCCTGTTCCGCCGGGTCGCGATCGACCTGGGCAGCAGCGCCGCCGCGCAGCTGCCCACCGACGAACGCGTGCGCCGTTTCGCCGACGGCAACGATCCGGCGCTGGCCGCGCTCTACCACCAGTACGGCCGCTACCTGTTGATCAGCAGCTCGCGCCCGGGCAGCCAGCCGGCCAATCTGCAGGGCGTCTGGAACGAGCTGATGCAGCCGCCGTGGCAGAGCAAGTACACGGTCAACATCAATACCGAAATGAACTACTGGCCCAGCGAGGCCAACGCCTTGCACGAATGCGTGGAACCGCTGGAGGCGATGCTGTTCGATCTCGCAGAGACCGGCGCGCATACCGCACAGGCGATGTATGCCGCGCCGGGCTGGGTGGTGCACAACAACACCGACCTGTGGCGCCAGGCCGGGCCGGTCGACGGCGTGAAGTGGAGCCTGTGGCCGATGGGCGGCGTGTGGCTGCTGCAACAGCTGTGGGACCGCTGGGACTATGGCCGCGATCGCGCCTACCTGCGGCGCATCTATCCGCTGTTCAAGGGCGCAGCCGAGTTCTTCGTCGCCACCCTGGTGCGCGATCCGCAGAGCGGGGCGATGGTGACCAATCCGTCGCTGTCGCCGGAGAACCGGCATCCGTTCGGCGCCGCACTGTGCGCCGGCCCGGCGATGGACGCGCAATTGTTGCGCGATCTTTTTGCGCAGTGCATCAAAATGGGCGCGTTGCTGGGCGTGGACGCGGCCTTCGGCGAGCGCCTGGCGACGCTGCGCACGCAGCTGCCGCCGGACCGCATCGGCCGCGCCGGGCAGTTGCAGGAGTGGCAGCAGGATTGGGACATGCAGGCCCCGGAACTCCACCATCGCCACGTCTCGCATCTGTATGCGCTGCATCCATCCAGCCAGATCAACCTGCGCGATACCCCGGCGTTGGCCGCCGCGGCGCGGCGCTCGCTGCAGCTCCGCGGTGATAGCGCTACCGGTTGGGGTCTCGGCTGGCGCCTGAATCTGTGGGCGCGGTTGCACGACGGCGAGCACGCGCACCGTATCCTGGCGCTGCTGCTGTCGCCGGAGCGCACCTACCCGAATCTGTTCGACGCGCATCCGCCGTTCCAGATCGACGGCAACTTCGGCGGCACTGCGGGCATCACCGAGATGCTGCTGCAGAGTTGGGGCGACAGCATCTGGCTGTTGCCTGCCCTGCCGCAGGCCTGGCCGCAGGGGCAGGTGCGCGGTCTGCGCGTGCGCGGCGCGGCCGGCGTCGATCTGGCCTGGCGCGACGGCCGCCTGCAGTACGCGCGACTTAGCAGCGAGCGCGGCGGGCACTACACTTTGGCTTATGGCGGGCAGACCCTGACCGCTGACCTTTCTCCTGGAGCGACGATGGAACTGGGTTTGCACGACGATCGGCTGGTGTGGCAGTGAGTCTTTACATCGGCCTGGACGTGGGCACGCAGAGCGTCAAGCTGCTGGCCTACGACGCGGATAGCCGGCGCGTGGTCGCCACGCACGGCCATGCGCTGGAACTGATCAGCCGCGACGACGGCACCCGCGAGCAGCAGGCGCAGTGGTGGATCGACGGCATCGTCGCCTGCTTCGCCGCGCTGAGCGCCGAGCAGCGCGCGCAGGTGCGGGCGATTTCGGTTTCCGGGCAGCAGCACGGCTTCGTGCCGGTGGATGCGCAAGGGCAGGTCACCGCACCGGTCAAGCTGTGGTGCGACACCAGCACCCAACTGGAGTGCGAGGAGATCATGCAGGCCGCCGGCGGCGAACAGCGCTGCGTGGAACTGGCCGGCAACCCGATCCTGGCCGGCTACACCGCCTCCAAGCTGCCGTGGACGCGCAAGCACCGCAGCAACGCCTATGCGGCGATGACCTCGGTGCTGCTGCCGCACGACTACGTCAATTTCTGGCTCACCGGCGAGCGCTACACCGAGTTCGGCGACGCCTCCGGCAGCGGCTGGCTGGACGTGCGCACACGGCAGTGGTCGGCGCCGCTGCTGCAGGCGATCGATTCGCAGCGCGACCTGGCCGCGGCGCTGCCGCCGCTGGTACCGACCGAGACCACCTTCGCCCTGTCCGCCGCGGCGGCGCAGACGCTGGGGCTGCCGCGCGACGTGCGCGTGGCCACCGGCGGCGGCGACAACATGATGGCCGCGATCGGCACCGGCAACGTGGTGCCGGGGCGGCTGACGATGAGCCTGGGCACATCCGGCACGCTGTTCGCGTACGCCGATCGGCCGGTGGTGGATGCTGCCGCGCGCTGGGCCGCGTTCTGCTCGTCCAGCGGCGGCTGGCTACCGCTGATCTGCACGATGAACTGCACTGTGGCCACCGAGACCATCTCGCGCCTGTTCGGGATCAAGACCGGGCAGGGCGAGGCCTTGCTCGACGCGACCGCGCCCGGCGCCGGCGGCCTGGTGCTGCTGCCGTTCTTCAACGGCGAGCGCACTCCGAACCTGCCGGCCGCGCGCGGCTGCATGACTGGCATGGACCTGCACAACACCACCCCGGCGCATTTCTACCGCGCGGCGATGGAAGGCGCCAGCTACAGCCTGCGCAACGGCTTCGATGCCTTCGTCGATGCCGGTCTGGCGTTCGATTCGATCTACGTCACCGGCGGCGGCAGCAAGAGTGCCGGCTGGCGCCAGCTGATCGCCGACCTGTTCGGTTTGCCGGTGCACGTGCCGGCGCAGGCCGAGGGCGCCGCGTTCGGCGCCGCGCTGCAGGCGCTGTGGGCCGACGGCCACGCGCAGGGCGACCGCGCAAGCCTGGCCGAGGTGGTGCTGCAGCACCAGCAGGACGATACCGCGCTGTCCGCGCAGCCCGATCCGCACCGCGGCGCGCACTACCAGGCGCACTACCAGACCTTCTTGCAGCACTTGCACGCCATTGGCCCGCTCTACGCTGGCTGATCCACTTTTTCCCCCGCAAACGCACACCAGGATGTCGTCATGAGCCACTCCCCCTACATCGGCGCCAAGGAATACTTCCCCGGCATCGGCCGCATCGCGTTCGAAGGCAAGGCCTCGGACAACCCGCTGGCGTTCAAGGTCTACGACGCGCACAAGCGCATCGGCGACAAGACCATGGCCGAGCACCTGCGCTTCGCCGTCGCCTACTGGCACAGCTTCTGCGGCAATGGCGCCGATCCGTTCGGGCCGGGCACGCGCGCCTATCCGTGGGACGCCGGCAGCGATGCGCTGGGCCGTGCCGAGGCCAAGGCCGATGCGGCGTTCGAGTTCTTCACCAAGCTCGGCGTGCCGTACTACTGCTTCCACGATATCGATCTGGCGCCGGACGCGGACGATGTCGGCCAGTACGAGAAGAACCTCAAGCACATGGTCGGCATCGCCAAGCAGCGCCAGGCCGACACCGGCATCAAGCTGCTGTGGGGCACCGCCAACCTGTTCTCGCACCCGCGCTACATGAACGGTGCGGCGACCAACCCGGACTTCAACGTGGTCGCGCGCGCGGCGGTGCAGGTCAAGGCCGCGCTGGATGCCACCGTCGAGCTGGGCGGCGAGAACTACGTGTTCTGGGGCGGCCGCGAAGGCTATGCCAGCCTGCACAACACGCAGATGAAGCGCGAGCAGGACAACATGGCGCGGTTCCTGACCATCGCCCGCGACTACGGCCGCAGCATCGGCTTCACCGGTAATTTCCTGATCGAGCCCAAGCCGATGGAGCCGATGAAGCACCAGTACGACTTCGACAGCGCCACGGTGATCGGCTTCCTGCGCCAGCATGGGCTGGACAACGACTTCAAGCTCAACATCGAGGCCAACCACGCCACGCTGTCGGGCCACAGCTTCGAGCACGACCTGCAGGTCGCCTCCGATGCGGGCCTGCTCGGCAGCATCGACGCCAACCGCGGCAACCCGCAGAACGGCTGGGACACCGACCAGTTCCCGACCGACCTGTACGACACGGTCGGGGCGATGCTGGTGGTGCTGCGGCAGGGCGGGCTGGCGCCGGGCGGGCTGAACTTCGACGCCAAGGTGCGGCGCGAGTCGTCCGATCCGCAGGACCTGTTCCTGGCCCACATCGGCGGCATGGACGCGTTCGCGCGCGGGCTGGAAGTGGCCCATGCGCTGCTGACCGCCTCGCCGCTGGAGCAATGGCGCGCCGAGCGCTACAGCAGCTTCGACAGCGGCGCTGGCGCGGCGTTCGCGGCCGGCAACAGCACGCTGGCGGAGCTGGCGGCGCACGCGGCCAAGGCCGGCGCGCCGAAGCAGGTCAGCGGCCGCCAGGAAGCCTACGAGAACCTGATCAACCAGTATCTGATCCGCTGATGCGGGCGACGGCCGGCGCCACCCTTGCCGCCGGCCGTGCTGTCCATCCCCCGATGGCTGCCTTCCTTTCTGCACGACACCAGGTGACTCAATGTCCAGCGTATCCCTAGACCGCGCCCCGGGCGCAGGCGAAAACACGCGTCTCATCATCCTCATCAGTTGCGTCGCCACCATCGGCGGCTTCCTGTTCGGCTTCGACAGCGGCGTGATCAACGGCACCGTCGACGGCCTCAAGCAGACCTTCCATTCCAGCGCCGCCGGTACCGGCTTCGAGGTCGCCTCGATGCTGCTGGGCTGCGCGTTCGGCGCGTTCTTCGCTGGCTGGCTGGCCGACCGCCTCGGTCGCCGTGCGGTGCTGATCATCTCCGCGGTGCTGTTCCTGCTGTCGGCGCTCGGCGCCGGCGCCTCGCACAGTTCGATGTTCTTCGTTTTCGCCCGGGTCATGGGCGGCTTCGCGGTCGGCGCGGCCAGCGTGATGTCGCCGGCCTACATCGCCGAGGTCGCGCCGGCGCGCTACCGCGGGCGCCTGGCCACGGTGCAGCAGATCGCGATCATCAGCGGCCTGTTCACCGCGTTCCTGAGCAACTACGTGCTGGTCAAGCTGGCCAGCGCCTCGACCGAGCCGTTGTGGCTGGGCCAGGCCGCGTGGCGCTGGATGTTCTGGATGCAGGCGTTCCCGTCGTTGCTGTTCCTGCTGCTGTTGCTGGCGATCCCGGAGAGCCCGCGCTACCTGGTGGTCAAGGGCCGCCGCGAGGATGCGCTGGCGGTGCTGACCCGGCTCTACGGCCTGCGCGAGGCGAACGCCAAGCTGACCGAGATCTCCGCCTCGCTGGCCGCCGACCAGCACAAGCCGAAGCTGTCGGACCTGGTCAGCAAGGTCACCGGCAAGGTGCGTCCGATCGTATGGATCGGTATCGGCCTGGCCACGTTCCAGCAGCTGGTCGGCATCAACGTGGTGTTCTATTACGGCGCGGTGCTGTGGCAGGCGGTGGGCTTCTCCGAAAGCGATTCGCTGCTGATCAACGTGCTGTCCGGCGCGCTGAGCATCGGCGCCTGCCTGATCACGGTGCTGCTGATCGACAGGATCGGGCGCAAACCGCTGCTGTGGATCGGTTCGGCCGGCATGGCGGTGTCGCTGGCGCTGGTCACCCTGGCCTTCGCCAGCGCTTCGCTGGACGCGGCGGGCAAGCTGGCGATGTCGCCGGGCATGGGCCGGCTGGCGCTGGTCGCGGCCAACGTCTACGTGATCTTCTTCAACATGTCCTGGGGCCCGGTGATGTGGGTGATGCTGGGCGAGATGTTCCCGAACCAGATCCGCGGCTCCGGCCTGGCGGTGGCGGGCGCGGCGCAGTGGACCTCGAACTTCGCCATCACCGTGTCGTTCCCGATCCTGCTCGGCAGCATCGGCCTGGCAGGCGCCTACGGCATCTACACCGTGGCCGCGTTCGTCTCGGTGTTCTTCGTGCTCAAGTACGTGTACGAGACCAAGGGCCGCGAGCTGGAGCAGATGCAGGGCTGAGCCGCGCGCCGCCGGCGCGCCGCGATGCGCGCCGGCTGCCGCGTCGGGTTCAGTGCGACTGCAGGTAGCGGCCGAATGCCAGCATGTCGATGCTGCCCCAGCCCGACGCCAGGGTCGAAGCCGCTTGCGGCGCTGTAGCCGTCCGCATACAGACCGTTGTCGCCTTGCAGCACGTCGTGGCGGTTGCCGACGGCGCCCTTGGCATAGGCATACAGCGCAGGGGCGATGAAGCCGAGCCTGTGGCCGTTGGCCTGCTCGAGCCTGGCCAGCAGGCCGGCGAAGGTCGGCGTCGCGGCGCTGCTGCCGTAGACGTATTCTTCGGTCTCTTGGCCGTTGGCGTCGCTGCTCAGGATCATCGCGCTGCTGTTGGCAGAGCCGTTGAAGCTGACGTCCGGCACGGCGCGGTAGCCGTTGCCGACGATGTCGGGAATCGTGCGCTGCTGCCAGCTGGGGGCGGCATAGCGCTTGCTCAGGCCGCCCTGGCTGATCTGCTTGCCGCGCCGGGCATTCCAGACGCTCTCGTCCACATAGGTGCTGCTGGAATTGGCCGCGCTGCGCAGCTCGGTGGCGCCCACCGCGATCGCATACGGGTGGCTCGCCGGCAGCGCCACTGCGCGCTGCTGCGGCCTGCCTTGCAGGCTGGGATAGTAGGGCGGGCTGCTGGCCGCGCTGAACGGCGTGTAGATGCCGTCGTCGCCGCTGCAGACCAGGAAATTCTGGCCGTTGCCGACCGCCTGGTTGAGCGCGGCGTTCAATGCCTGCTCGATATCGTCGGACGCGGAATCCTCGCGGGCGTAGATGGACATGCTGACCAGGCTGGCCGCATTGTCGTCGGCGGCGCGTTGAAGGCCCTCGATCAGGCTGGTCCACAGGAAGTCGGGGAGGTCGTAGATGACCAGGTTGTCCAGGCCGCCGGCGCTGCCCAGCAGCAGTTGCGTGTCCATCTCCCATTCGATCTCGTCGCTGCTGTCGGCGTAGCCGGCCGCTGTCGGGTCGGCGGTCTTGATCACCGTGACCCTGGTCTGCAGGTTGTGCTTGCGCTGGAAACTGCGCAGGTGGGCGAGGGTGCTGTCCAGGTTGCCCACCGCCACGATCGCGGCGGTGGTGCCGGAGGCGATCGGCAGCGCAGAGGCGTTGTACAGCGCTGGCAAATCCTCCACTGCATGGTGCACCGCCATCGGCCCGCGCGTGGACTGCGCGTCGCTGCGCTGGCTGTCGGCGGCCGCACTTCGCTCCTGGACGTGCGGCGCGGCCTGCGGCACTGCGGCGCCGCGCACGTTGTCCAGGCCGAGCACGCCGCCGACCACGCCGGCCAGCGCGGCCGGAACCCTGGCCGCGCCGTCGTTGAGGTAAAACGTGCTGCCGTCGGCCTGATAGGTGCGGATCGAGACAGCGAATGCGGCCTGGACCGCCGCGACGCTGGCCGTGGCCAGGATCAGGCTGCCGTTGCCGGCGATCCGCATGTCGGTGATGCCCTTGCCCAGCAGATAGTCCTGCACCTGCCGCAGGTGCGCCGCGCTCGGCGCCGCGCGCGCCTTGAGGTGCGCCTGCAGTGTGGGATCGGCCGCGCCGCGCGCCAGCAGCGCGGCGCTGGCCTGCTGCAGGGCGGCGCTGTCGGCCGGCCTGAGCACGATGCCGATGTGCAGCGGCATCTGCGGCGGCGCCGGCTGCAGCGCCACCGCGCGCTCCGGCCGCGCCCGCGGCTGTCCGTTCTCGATCTGGCTGCGGGTGCCGGTGTCGGACCATCCGCGCGCGTGCGAGGCGGCGGCGGGTGCCGCGGCGGTGACGGCGGCCATGGCGCAGAGCGCGCCGATTGTCAGGGGAGTGCGACGTGGAGCGGGCATGACGTGGTTCTTCCAGTGCTGGGGGAGGGCGCCGAGTGGACCACGCCGTCGGGAGCGTGGCTCGGCGATCCTGGAAGTTGTCTACGCGCGCCTGCTTGCAGGCCGGTGTCGATGGTGCGACGCGGCAAGTTATGTTACTTTATAACATAATCAATACCGTGGAGCAGTGCCGTGTGCGGTCACCTTTGTTTTGCTAATGCTCCCGGCGCTACGTCCAGGCCGCGCCTTGCCGCGGTCGGCAGCGGCGCATGAACCGGCGCCAGTGGCTACGCCTGGCCGGCTCGACCCTGCTGCTGGCGCCGGCGTTCGCCAGCGCCGGCACACCGATCCAGCTGAGCGCCTGCGCCCTGGAAACCGAGGCGGGCCGCCTGCGCCTGCGCCTGCAACTGCAGGCGACGGTGGCTTATCGGCTGTTCGCGCTGTCCGATCCGGAGCGCTTGGTGATCGATCTGCCCGTGGCCGCGGCGCCGCTGCCGCCGCTGCCGACGCCGCAACCCGGCACGGTGGTCAGCGCGATCCGCAGCGGCGCGCGCGACGATGGTGTGCGCATCGTGCTGGAGCTACGCCGGCCGGTGGCGGCCAGCGCGCGCTGGGACACCGGCGAGGCGGCGATGCCGCCGCAGTTGCTGCTCGACCTCGGCCCGGTCGATCCGGCTGCGGCTGCGGCCACGCTGGTGGTGCCGCCGCGCACGTCGATCGCGCTGTCGTCGCGGCCGCGCGTGGTCGCCATCGACGCCGGCCATGGCGGCAAGGACCCAGGCGCGGTCAGCGCCGACGCCCGCTACGAGAAGCACGTGGCGATGGGCGTGGCCGGGCGCCTGCACCAGGTGCTGCAGGCCGACCCGCGCTATCGGCCGACGTTGATCCGCAGCGACGACCGCTTCGTGCCGCTGCACGAGCGGGTGGTGATCGCGCATCAGCGCAAGGCCGACCTGTTCGTGTCGATCCATGCCGACGCCGCGCCGAACCGCAGCGCGCAGGGTGCCTCGGTGTACGCGCTGTCGGAGAACGGCGCCAGCTCGGCGCTGGCGCGCTGGATCGCCGACAGCGAAAACAGCGCCGACCAGTACGGCAACGTCGCCGAGCGCTACTTGCGGCAAAAGGACCCGGTGCTGTCGAAGGTGCTGGTGGACCTGTCGATGAGCGGCACCATCGCCACCAGCCTGCAGTTCGGCAAGCGCATGCTCGGGCGCCTGCAGCAGGTCACCCGGTTGCACCAGGGCGAGGTCGGCCAGGCCGGCTTCGCGGTGCTCAAATCGCCGGACATCCCGTCGTTGCTGGTCGAGACCGGCTTCATGAGCAACGCCGACGATTGCCGCCGGCTGGTCAGCGACCGCCACCAGGAAGAACTGGCGCAGTCGCTGCAACTGGGCATCGACGATTACTTCCAGGCGTTCCCGGTGCATGCCTGAGCCGCTGCGTTCCCCTCCACTGGCCCTTGCCCCTCCAATGAACCTGCCCAGGCAATCGCCGTTGCCCGACATCGCGAGCAGCGAACCCTCCACGATCGCCGCGCCGCTGCAATGGGTCGGCATGGACGGCATCGCCCTGCCGATCCGCCTGTGCGATGCGGTCGCCAGCGACGCTCTGCCGGCGCAGGCGGCGCTGCACGTCGATCTGCCGGCGGTGCAGGTCAAGGGCATCCACATGTCGCGGCTGTACCGGCTGCTGGACGACTACGCGCAGCAGCCACTGTCGCCGTCGTTGCTGGCGCAGCTGCTGCGCGCGATGGTGCACAGCCATGCCGATTGCGCCTCCAGCGCGGCGCGGGTATCGCTGCGCCTGTCGCTGCTGCGGCGCAGCCCGGCGTTGCGCAGCGAAGGACTGGCGGGCTGGAAGGCGTATCCGCTGCGGATCGACGCGGTGCTGCGCGGCGCCAGCGTGCGCGTGCAGGTCGCCGTGGACGTGCTCTATTCCTCGACCTGTCCGTGCTCGGCGGCGCTGGCGCGGCAACTGCTCAGCGCGGCGTTCCTGCAGCAGCATGCCGCGCAGCCGTCGCTGCAGCGCGAGGCCGTGGCGGACTGGCTGCTGCAGCACGGCAGCCATGCCACCCCGCACAGCCAGCGCAGCATCGCCACGCTGCGGGTGGCGGTGTCGCCGCGCGCAGTGCGCTTCGACCTTGACGCGCTGATCGAACTGGCGGAACAGGCCCTGGCCACGCCGGTGCAGGCCGCGGTGCGGCGCGCCGACGAACAGGCCTTCGCCCGCCTCAATGGCGCCAACCTGATGTACGTGGAAGATGCGGCGCGGCGCCTGCAGCAGGCGCTGGGCGCGCGCTACCAGGGCGTGCGTGTGCAGGTGCGGCACCTGGAGAGTCTGCACCCGCACGACGCGGTGGCCGAGGCCGTGGCTCCCGAGCGCGGATCCGGCGATCCGGACCCGTTCGCGGCGGGCGAGGGCGCCCGATGATCCGGTGCAATCCGCGCGGCGACCTGCCGGTGGTCGACGAGAGCGCGTTCGTCGATCCCACCGCCATCCTGTGCGGGCGGGTGATCGTCGCCGCGCACGTGTTCATCGGCCCGTATGCGGTGATCCGCGCCGACGAGACCACCGCCGACGGCGACATCGAGCCGATCCACATCGGTGCCTACGCCAATATCCAGGACGGGGTGGTGATCCATTCCAAGGCCGGCGCGGCGGTGCTGATCGGCGCGCGCACCTCGATCGCGCACCGCGCCATCGTGCACGGGCCGTGCACGGTCGGCGAGCGCGTGTTCATCGGCTTCAACAGCGTGCTGTTCAACTGCGAGGTCGGCGACGGCTGCGTGGTCCGGCACAACGCCGTGGTCGACGGCTGCGATCTGCCGCCGGGGTTCTATGTGCCCTCGACCGAGCGCATCGGGCCGCGCACCGACCTGTCGAAGATCGCGCGGGTCAGCGTCGCGGCCAGCGAATTCTCTGAGGAGGTGGCCGCGACCAACATCCGCCTGGTCGAGGGCTACCGGCGCCTGCGCAACCAGTGGTGAGCGCACCCGGTCCGGGGCCGGCCCCACAACGCAAAAGCCCCGCCAGGGCGGGGCTTTTGTGGTTTTCGCTGCAGGCGAGGCGGCGATGGTGCTCCCTAGGGGGCTCGAACCCCTGTTTTAGCCTTGAGAGGGCCACGTCCTAACCATTAGACGAAGGGAGCAGGTTGGTCGCATCGATTGCAGGGCGCTAGTATATGGGGCTAGCCGCCCGGCGGCAATCCCGCAACTCGATACGGAAGCGCCATCATCAATCCGCCAGTTCCTGTGCCGTTCACCCTGCAACTGATCCCGCGCGATCAGCACAACGTCTCGCGCAAGGACATCAGTCCCAATGCGTTGCGCGTGCTGTACCGGCTGCGCGAAGCCGGCTTCGGCGCGTACCTGGTCGGCGGCGCGGTCCGCGACCTGCTGGTCGAGCTGCAGCCCAAGGACTTCGACGTCGCCACCGACGCCACCCCCGAGCAGGTCAAGCAGCTGTTCCGCAACTGCCGCCTGATCGGCCGCCGCTTCCGCCTGGCGCACGTGGTGTACGGCCGCGAGATCATCGAAGTCGCCACGTTCCGCGCCAACGTCGACGACGGCAGCGGCGACCGCGAGCTCGACAACGGGCGCCTGGTCCGCGACAACGTCTACGGCAGCATCGAGGACGACGCGGTACGCCGCGACTTCACCTGCAACGCGCTGTACTACGCGATCGAGGATTTCTCGGTACGCGACTACACCGGCGGCTTCGCCGACGTGCAGGCGCGGCTGATGCGCATGATCGGCGATCCCGAGCAGCGCTATCGCGAAGACCCGGTGCGCATGCTGCGTGCGGTGCGCCTGGCCGCCAAGCTGGACTTCGAGATCGAGCCGAGCACCGCCGAGCCGATCCCGCGCCTGGCCGGGCTGCTGGCCGAAGCGGCGCCGGCACGGCTGTTCGAGGAAGTGCTCAAGCTGTTCCTGTCCGGCGACGGCGTGGCCAGCTTCGAAGGCCTGGAGCGTTACGGCCTGCTCGCCGCGCTGTTCCCGGAAAGCGCCGCGGCGCTGCATTCCAACCGCAGCGGCGCGCTGCGGCGGATGTTGATCGAAGGCCTGCGCAACACCGATGCGCGGGTGGCCAACGACGAGCCGGTGTCGCCGGCGTTCCTGTTCGCGTTGCTGCTGTGGCCGGCCTACTGCCGCGCGCTGATGGCGCTGCAGAAGCAGGGCATGCAGCTGGAAGAAGCGCAGCGTCGCGCCGCCGACCGGGTGACCCTGCACCAGCTGAGCACGGTCGCGCTGCCGCGGCGCTTTTCGCTGCCGATGCAGGAGATCTGGCTGCTGCAGTCGCGCTTCACCTCGCGGCAGAAGAAGCGGGTGGTGCGCACGCTGTCGCATCCGCGCTTCCGCGCCGCGTTCGATTTCCTGATCCTGCGCCAGTCGGCCTCGGCCGAGCACGAGGCCGACATCGCCTATTGGCGCGAATTGCAGCAGCAGCCCGGCTATGCGCCGCCGCCGCGCGGCTTCGACCCGGAGATCGACTACGTCGGCGACGAGGTGGCGATGGCCCCGGCCGACAGCGAGGAAACCCCCAAGCGCCGCCGGCGCCGGCGCCGGCGTCCGGATGCCGCCGCACCGGCCGAGTGAGCGCCGCGCTCGGTCCCGCGCCGGTGCAGGCCTGCATCGGCCTGGGCGGCAACCTAGGCGATGCGGTCGCGACCCTGCGCGCGGCCATCGCCGCGCTGGACACGCTGCCGCACACGCGCCTGCTGCGCGCCTCGCAGCTGTACCGCAGCCCGGCCTGGGGCAACCAGGCGCAGCCGGATTTCATCAATGCCGCGGCGGTGCTCAGCACCGCGCTGCCGGCGCCGGACCTGCTGCAGGCGCTGCTGGCGCTGGAAGCCCGCCACGGCCGCCAGCGCATCCCCGGCGAGCGCTGGGGGCCGCGCACCCTGGACCTGGACCTGCTGCTGTACGCCGAGGCGGTGATCGACCTGCCCGGGTTGCAGGTGCCGCACCCGCACCTGCACCAGCGCGGCTTCGCCTTGCTGCCGCTGGCCGAGATCGCCGCCGAGGCGACCATCCTGGGCCATGGAACGGTGCGTGACGTCAGCGACCGCAGCGAAACCGACGGGATCGTGGCAATCGGTAGATAATGCCCGGCTTATCACCGCACCGCATGAGCTTATGAGCAGCCACGCCGATAGCAAGCCCTGGACCGTTCCCGCCCTGGCCGAGGCCAAGCGCCGCCAGCAGAAACTGGTGATGCTGACCGCCTACGACGCCGGCTTCGCACGCGTGTTCGAGGCCAACGGCGTGGACCTGATCCTGATCGGCGATTCGCTGGGCATGGTGGTGCAGGGCCACGATTCGACCCTGCCGGTGACCGTGGACGACATCGTCTACCACACCGCTGCGGTGGCGCGGGTGCTGCAGCGCGCGCTGCTGGTGGCCGACCTGCCGTTCCAGTCCGACGCCACCCCCGAGCGCGCGCTGGACGCGGCGACCCGGCTGCTGCAGGCCGGCGCGGAGATGGTCAAGCTGGAGGGCGCCGGGCACAAGCTGGAGGTGATCCGCTTCCTCAGCGAGCGCGACATCCCGGTGTGTTCGCACCTGGGCCTGACCCCGCAGTCGGTACTGACCTTCGGCGGCTACAAGATCCAGGGCCGCGAGCAAGCCGCCGCGGCCAAACTGCTCGCCGACGCCAAGGCGGCGGCCGCGGCCGGCGCCGCGCTGCTGGTGCTCGAATGCGTGCCGTCGCCGCTGGCGGCGCGGATCACCGCCGAAGTGGAGATCCCCACCATCGGCATCGGCGCCGGTCCCGACTGCGATGGCCAGGTGCTGGTGCTGCACGACTTCCTGGGCCTGGACAGCGGCCACCGGCGGCCGCGCTTCGTCAAGGATTTCCTGGCCGAAGGCGGTTCCATCGCCGGCGCGGTGCGCGCCTACGCCGACGCGGTGCGCGCCGGCACCTTCCCCGACGCCGAACACGCCTACGCCAAATGATCGACACCCTCACCGACCTGGCGCGGCTGCGTGCCACCGTTTCCGGCTGGAAGCGGCAGGGCCTGCGGGTGGCCTTCGTGCCGACCATGGGCAACCTGCATGCCGGGCATTTCTCGCTGGTGATGCTGGCCCGGCAGTACGCCGACCGGGTGGTGTCCAGCGTGTTCGTCAACCCTACCCAGTTCGGCCCGAACGAGGACTTCACCCGCTACCCGCGCACGCCCGAAGCCGACACCAGCGGCCTGGAAGGCGCCGGCTGCGACGTGCTGTGGCTGCCGACGGTGGAGAGCATGTACCCGCTGGGCGTGGAGCTGGCGCTGCGCATGCACACGCCCGGGGTCAGCGAAGTGCTGGAAGGGGCCTGCCGTCCGGGGCATTTCGACGGCGTGTGCACCGTGGTCGCGCGCCTGTTCAACCAGGTGCAGCCGGACCTGGCTGCGTTCGGCAAGAAGGACTACCAGCAACTGGCGGTGATCCGGCAGATGGTCGCCGACCTGGCGTTCCCGATCGAGATCCTGGGCGGGGGCATCGTGCGCGAGGCCGACGGCCTGGCGATGAGCTCGCGCAACCAGTACCTGTCGGCCGAGGAGCGGCCGCGCGCGGCGCAGATCCGCCAGACCCTGCTGGCGATGCGCGACGGCCATGGCGCCGGGCGTCCGCGCGCCGAGATCGAGGCGGCCGCCAGCGCGCAGCTGCAGGCCGCCGGCTTCGAGGTCGATTACACCGTGCTGCGCCTGCCCGACCTGAGCGAGCCGCAGGACCAGGAAGGCCCGCGCGTGGCCTTGATCGCCGCGCGGCTGGGGCGCACCCGGTTGATCGACAATCTGGAGTTCTGAGCGCGGCAGCGGATTGCGGCTGTCGCGGCGCCGGCGCCGGCAATGTGCCGAATGCGCTCGAGGGTGCTGGGTCGCCGGTTGGCTTCGCGCGTCGCTACTGAAGTCGCTCCCACAGGGGTGCTGTCGAGCTCACCGCTTCGTTCGTCGCGGCTGAAGCCGCTCCTACAGGACTTGCGGCGAGCCGGCTGGGTGCACTGTAGGAGGGGCTTCAGCCCCGACTGTGTCCGAAGCCGTCGAGCCTGCCGCTTCGTTCGTCGCGGCTGAAGCCGCTCCTACAGGGATTTGCGGCGAGCCGGCTGGTGCACTGTGGGAGGGGCTTCAGCCCCGACTGTGTCCGAAGCCGTCGAACCTGCCGCTTCGTTCGTCGCGGCTGAAGCCGCTCCTACAGGACTTGCGGCGAGCCGGCTGGGTGCACTGTAGGAGGGGCTTCAGCCCCGACTGTGTCCGAAGCCGTCGAACCTGCCGCTTCGTTCGTCGCGGCTGAAGCCGCTCCTACAGGGGCTTGCGGCGAGCCGGCTGGGTGCACTGTAGGAGGGGCTTCAGCCCCGAGGCTGTCCGAAGCCGTCAGAACCGCCGCTTCGCGATGCCATCGGCAACCGCGGGATGCGCCGCTCTGCCGGCCATGGTTGGCAGAGCTCGCATCGCACAGTGCCGCATCAAGCGGTCAAGCCATGTCCTGTGGCGGGCATGCCAAGACGCACGCCGGACAACGCCGCAGACGTACCGCCCACCCTTGCTGCCACTGCCGCTTAACCCCTCGGCTGCTAAACTGCGCTTCTTTCCTCACCGCAGTACCGCAAGCATGCAGCTGAGCCTGTTGAAGACCAAGATCCACCGCGCCACCGTCACCCATTCGGAGCTCAATTACGAAGGGTCGATCGCCATCGACGGATTGCTGCTGGACGCCACCGGCATCCGCGAGTTCGAGCAGGTGCACATCTGGGACGTCACCAACGGCGCACGCTTCAGCACCTATGCGATCCGCGCCGACGAAGGCAGCGGCATCGTCTCGCTCAACGGCGGCGCCGCGCGCCACGTGCAGGTCGGCGACCTGATCATCATCGCCGCCTTCGCCGGCATGAGCGAAGAGGAAGCCGCGCGCTTCCAGCCGACCCTGGTCTACGTGGACGGCGCCAACAAGATCACCCATACCAACCACAGCATCCCGAAGCAGGCCGCATGACACAGTCCAACGGTTTCGACGCACTGCACGCCCACGCCCAGCGCTTGCGCGGGGCGCGCCTTCCCGAACTGCTGGCCGCCGAGCCGGGCCGGGTCGACGACCTGGCGCTGCAGGTCGGGCCGTTGTACTTCAACTTCGCGCGGCAGACATACGACCGTGCCGCGCTCGACGCGCTGCTGGCGCTGGCCGCCGCGCACGACGTGGCCGGCGCGTTCCAGCGCCTGTTCCGCGGCGAGACGGTCAATGTCACCGAAGGCCGCGCCGCGCTGCATACCGCGCTGCGCGGCGAGCTCAGCGGCGCGCCGGTCGCGGCCGACGCCAACGCCAGCGCGCGCGACGTGCAGCAGCGCATGCGCGCGCTGATCGACGCACTGGCGCAGACCGAGGTCACGGACATCGTCAGCGTCGGCATCGGCGGTTCCGACCTGGGCCCGCGGCTGGTCGCCGACGCGCTGCGTCCGGTTGACGGCGCGCGTTTCCGCGTGCATTTCGTCTCCAACGTCGATGGCGCGGCGATGCAGCGCACGCTGGCTACGCTGGATCCGGCGCGCACCGCCGGCGTGCTGATCTCCAAGACCTTCGGCACCCAGGAAACCCTGCTCAACGGCCAGATCCTGCGCGACTGGCTCGGCGGCAGCGCGCGCCTGTATGCGGTCAGCGCCAATCCCGAACGCGCCGCCAAGGCCTTCGACATTGCCGCCAGCCGCGTGCTGCCGATGTGGGACTGGGTCGGCGGGCGCTACTCGCTGTGGTCGGCGGTGGGCTTCCCGATCGCGCTGGCGATCGGCGCCGACGGCTTCGAGCAACTGCTGGCCGGCGCCGCGCAATTCGACGCACACGCGCTGAGCGCGCCGCTGCCGCGCAACGTGGCGGTGCTGCATGCGCTGACCACGCTGTGGAACCGCAACGCGCTCGGCTACGCCACGCAGGCGGTGATGACCTACGACCAGCGCCTGGCGCTGCTGCCGGCCTACCTGCAGCAGCTGGTGATGGAGAGCCTGGGCAAGCGCGTGCGCCTGGACGGCAGCCCGGTACAGGCCGATACCGTGCCGGTGTGGTGGGGCGGTGCCGGCACCGACGTGCAGCACAGCTTCTTCCAGGCGCTGCACCAGGGCACCAGCATCGTGCCGGCCGATTTCATCGGCTGCATCCACAACGACGATCCGTACACGGTCAACCACCAGGCGCTGCTGGCCAATCTGCTGGCGCAGACCGAGGCGCTGGCCAACGGGCAGGGCAGCGACGACCCGCACCGCGACTACCCCGGCGGCCGCCCGAGCACGCTGATCCTGCTCGACGCGCTGACCCCGCAGGCGCTGGGCGCGCTGATCGCGATGTACGAGCACAGCGTCTACGTGCAGTCGGTGATCTGGGGCATCAACGCCTTCGACCAGTTCGGCGTGGAGCTGGGCAAGCAACTGGCCAGCCAGCTGCTGCCGGCGCTGCAGGGCGAAACCACCGAAGTCGCCGATCAGGTGACGCGCGCGGTGCTGGCACGCTTGCGCGGCTGAGGCGCGCACGCGGTTGCCATGCGACGGGGCCTGCTGGCCCCGTTCTTTTTTGCTTCGCGGGCGATTGCATTGCCATGCAAGAACGCGCAGAGAGATCGGCGGCATTGCGCCGACCAAGCGCCCGCGGCGAACCTACGCCGTTCCCGCGGCTGCACGCATCCGAAGCGAGAACGGCCGCTGACCGCCGCCGGATGTGGTCGTGCCGATGCTTGTGGAGCGGCGTCGGGACGCGGCGGCGTCGCCGCGAAGTTTGCGCAGTCGTCGAGCGGCCCGGTGTTGCGGTGCAGCAACGTGGGTCTGGCGCTTCTGCCGCGGACGCGGACGACGAACGCCCGGCCATGCATCGGATCGGTGTTCGCGGTATTCCATCGCTATAGCGCAATCCGATATCCATAGCGGGGCCAGGCATACCTCGCGGCATGGTTGACAGCATCGGGGCGATTAATGAAGCGTAGGCGCCTAGCGCGCGTCTCGGGGGGGAGCGCGGCCGCCGTGTGTCGCGCGTTTGCCGTTCCTGGGAGGGAAGACCTTGCAAAAACAGTCCGCTGGCGTGTCTGCGCCGATTCGCAATGCGCTGGCCACCGCGGCCGTGCTGGGCCTGTTGGCGCTGGCCGCGGCCGGCCCCGGCCAATCGGCTCCGGCTACCGCCGCCGCTGCCGCCGCCGCGCCGCCGGCGATCCATCCGCAGCTGTGGCCGTCGCCGGTCTGGCCGCTGGCCGCCGATGCGGCGCTGGAGGCGCGCATTTCCAAGCTGATGGCGCAGATGACGGTGGAGCAGAAGGTCGGGCAGATCGTGCAGGGCGATATCGCCAGCATGACCCCGGACGACGTGCGCAAGTACCACATCGGCTCGGTGCTGGCCGGCGGTAATTCCGATCCCGGCGGCAAGTACGACGCCAGCCCGGGGGAATGGCTGAAGCTGGCCGACGCCTACTACGCCGCGTCGATGGACAAGGGCAACGGCGGCCTGGCGATCCCGATCATCTTCGGCATCGATGCGGTGCACGGGCAGAGCAACATCGTCGGCGCCACGCTGTTCCCGCACAACATCGGCCTGGGCGCCACGCGCGACCCGGAGCTGATGCGCAAGATCGGCGCGGTCACCGCCGCCGAGACCCGCACCACCGGCATGGAGTGGACCTTCGCGCCGACCGTGGCGGTGCCGCAGGACGATCGCTGGGGCCGCACCTACGAGGGCTATTCCGAATCGCCCGAGGTGGTCGCCAGTTTCGCCGGCAAGGTGGTCGAAGGCCTGCAGGGCGTGCCCGGGCAGCCCGGCTTCCTCGACGGTTCGCACGTGATCGCCTCGGTCAAGCATTTCCTCGGCGACGGCGGCACCACCGACGGCAAGGACCAGGGCGATACCCGGGTCAGCGAGCAGCAGCTGCGCGACATCCACGGCGCCGGCTATCCGCCGGCGATCGCCGCCGGCGCGCAGACGGTGATGGCCTCGTTCAACAGCTTCAACGGCGTGAAGATGCACGGCAACACGCCGATGCTGACCGAGGTGCTGAAGGGGCAGATGCATTTCGGCGGCTTCGTGGTCGGCGACTGGAACGGCCATGGCCAGGTGCCGGGGTGCCGCAACGACGACTGCCCGGCCGCGTTCAATGCCGGCGTGGACATGCTGATGGCGCCGGACAGCTGGAAGGGCTATTACGAGAGCGCCTTGAAGGCAGTCAAGTCGGGCGAGATCCCGATGACGCGGCTGGATGATGCGGTGCGGCGGATCCTGCGGGTGAAGCTGCGGCTGGGCCTGTTCGAGGCCGGCAAGCCGTCGCAGCGCCCGCTCGGCGGCAAGTTCGAACTGCTTGGCGCGCCCGAGCACCGCGCGGTGGCGCGGCAGGCGGTGCGCGAGTCGCTGGTGCTGCTGAAGAACCAGAAGCAGCTGTTGCCGCTGAAGCCGCAGAGCAAGGTGCTGGTCGCCGGCGACGGCGCCAACGACATGGGCAAGCAGTCCGGCGGCTGGACGCTGAACTGGCAGGGTACCGGCACCAAGCGCGCCGATTACCCGAACGGCAACACGATCTGGGAAGGCCTGCAGGCGCAGGTCACGGCCGCCGGCGGCAGCGCCGAGCTGGCGATCGACGGCAAGTACCAGACCAAGCCGGACGTGGCGGTGGTGGTGTTCGGCGAGAACCCGTACGCCGAATTCCAGGGCGATATCGCCACGCTGCTGTACAAGCCCGGCGACGACAGCGACCTGCAACTGATCAAGAAGCTCAAGGCCGAGGGCATTCCGGTGGTGGCGGTGTTCCTGAGCGGGCGCCCGCTGTGGGTGAACCGCGAGATCAATGCCGCCGATGCGTTCGTCGCCGCGTGGCTGCCGGGGTCGGAAGGCGGCGGCATCGCCGACGTGCTGCTGCGCAAGCCCGATGGCGGCATCCAGTACGATTTCCACGGCAAGCTCAGCTTCTCCTGGCCGCGCACCGCCACCCAGTACGCCAACAACGTCGGGCAGAAGAACTACAACCCGCAGTTCGCATTCGGCTATGGCCTGCGCTCTGCCGACAAGGGCGATCTGATCCGGCTGTCGGAAGTCTCCGGCGTGTCAGGTGCGCAGGCGGTGGGCGGGGTGTACTTCGAGCGCGGCAAGCCGGCGGCGGGCATCACCATGATCCTGCAAGGCGCCAGCCAGGCCAATCTGCCGGCAGTGACGACGCCGGTGGCGCTGGCCGATGGGTCGCTCAGGATGACCTCGGTCGATCACAAGGCGCAGGAAGATGCGCGCCGTCTGGAATGGTCGGGCAAGGGCAAGGCGGGGATGGCGCTGGTGCTGCCCAGGCCGCTGGACGTGTCGCGCGAGAGCAACGGCGACGTGCAGCTGATCCTGACCCTGAAGGTGGACGCTGCGCCGAGCGGCGATACCCGCATCGGCGTGACCTGCGGTAATGGCTGTAAGCCGGCGCAGGTCGATCTGGGCAAGGCTTTGGCGGCGCTGCCCAAGGGCGAATGGCGCACGCTGGGGGTGCCGTTGAAGTGTTTCAGCGTCGCCGGCGCCGACGTGTCCAGGCTGGAACGGCTGCCGGTGATCGAGAGCGACGGCACGCTGGACCTGGCGCTGTCGCGGATCGCGCTGGGCGCCAGCAACGACGCGCAGAGCGTGGTCGATTGCCCGGTGCGCTGATGCGCGCCTGAGCACAGTGCAGTGGTGCCGTCGCCGGATGGCGTCGCCTGCGACCAAGACGGACGCAAGCGGCGCAGGGCGGGATGCCGGGACAGCGGCGAAGGCGGATAGCGCCAGTCGCGGCGCACACCGCTCGCGGTCGCGCTCGGCCATGCAAAGACAAGGCCCGTCCTGTGCGGATGGGCGCATCGATAACAGGCGAAAGGGCCTCGGCCCGTGGGAGAAATGCAGTGGGTCTGGCGACATTGGATAGTGTGATCGTAGTGGTCTACCTGACGGGCATCTTCGTGCTAGCGCAGTGGGTATCGCGGGAAAAGGCCGGGCACAGCAAGAGCGCCGAGGACTACTTCCTGGCCGGCAAGACCCTGCCGTGGTGGGCGATCGGCGCGTCGCTGATCGCGGCCAACATCTCCGCCGAGCAGATCATCGGCATGGCCGGTTCCGGCTATGCGATCGGCCTGGCGATCGCGTCCTACGAATGGATGGCGGCGCTGACCCTGCTGATCGTCGGCAAGTTCTTCCTGCCGATCTTCCTGCGCAACGGCATTTACACCATGCCGCAGTTCCTGGAGCAGCGCTACGGCAAGTGGATCCGCACGTTGATGGCCGTGTTCTGGCTGCTGCTGTACGTGTTCGTCAACCTGACCTCGATCCTGTGGCTGGGTTCGATCGCGGTGAGCCAGGTCACCGGCATGGACCAGACGCTGGCGCTCGCCCTGATCGGCGTGTTCGCGCTGGTCTACCAGTTGTACGGCGGGCTCAAGGCGGTGGCGCTGACCGACATCGTGCAGGTCACCCTGCTGGTGCTGGGCGGATTGCTGGTGGCCGGGCTGACCCTGTCGCGCATCGGCGACGGCGCCGGCGTGCTGGCCGGGTTCAAGCAACTGTGGAACGCGCACCCCGCGCACTTCCACATGATCCTGTCCAAGGACAACCCGTTCTACAAGGATCTGCCGGGCCTGAGCGTGCTGCTGGGCGGGCTGTGGGTGATGAACATCAGCTACTGGGGTTTCAACCAGTACATCATCCAGCGTGCGCTGGCCGCCAAGAACCTCGGCGAGGCGCAGAAGGGCATGGTGTTCGCCGCGTTCCTGAAGCTGCTGATGCCGTTGGTGATCGTGGTGCCGGGCATCGCCGCGGTGGTGCTGGCGCCGGACCTGGCCAAGCCCGACCAGGCTTACCCGACCATGATGCAGCTGCTGCCCAGCGGCATCCTGGGCCTGGTGTTCGCCGCGCTGGTGGCCGCGATCGTGGCCTCGCTGGCGTCGAAGATCAATTCGGTGGCGACGATCTTCACCCTGGATTTCTACGCCAAGTTCCGCCCGCAGACCGAACAGAAGCACCTGGTGCGGGTGGGCCGCATCGCCGCGGTGACGTCGGTGCTGGTCGGCATCCTCACTGCGCGGCCGCTGCTCGGCAACTTCGACCAGGGCTTCCAGTTCATCCAGGAATTCACTGGCTTCTTCACCCCCGGCGTGGTGGTGATCTTCATGCTCGGCCTGTTCTGGAAGCGCGCCAACGAGGCCGGTGCGCTGACCGCGGCGATCGGCTCGGTGGCGCTGTCGTTCGCGCTCAAGTTCGCCTGGCCGGAACTGCCGTTCATGGACCGCATCGGCGTGGTGTTCGTGGCGGCGCTGGTGCTGGCGGTGGTTGTGTCGCTGCTGACCCCGGCCACGCAGGCGCGCGACCTGATCCGCACCGACGACGTCGGCTATGCCACCACGCTCGGCTTCAAGATCGGGGCGGTGGGCGTGCTCGCGATCCTGATCGCGCTGTACGCGGTGTTCTGGTGAGCGCGACCTGAGCGTCGCCGCAGCGGCTGCGCGTTCGCGGCCGCTGCGGGTTCGCCCGCGCGCTCAGGCGTGGGCGCGCCAGGGCGTGGCCAGCCAGGCGTCCAGCGCGGCCGCCGGCATCGGCCGTGCGATCCAGTAGCCCTGGCCCTCGTCGCAGCCCCATTCGCGCAGCATGCCGTAGATCTGCTCGCTCTCGATGCCTTCGGCCACCACCTGCTGGCCGAAGTCGTGGCCGAGCCGGATCATCGACGGCACGATCATGCAGTCCTTGCGGCTGTCCGGCAGCGAGCGGATGAACGACTGGTCGATCTTCAGCGCGTTGGCGGGGATGCGCTTGAGGTAGCTGAGGTTGCTGTAGCCGCTGCCGAAATCGTCGATGGCGATCTTCACCCCCATCGCGCTGATCTCCTGCAGCTGTTCGGCCACGCGCTGCGGATGCCGGATCATCGCGCTTTCGGTGAACTCGATCTCGATGCGGCCCGGTTCCAGCGCATGTTGCGCCAGCAGTTCGCGCAGCGTGGCGATGAAATCGGCCCGTTCCAGATCCACCGCCGACACGTTCAGCGAGACGCTGAAGCGATGCCCTTGCCGTTGCCACAGCGCGGCCTGGGCGATGCCGGCCTGCAGCACCCAGGTGGTGACCCGGCTCATCAGCGCGGTCTTTTCCGCAAGCGGGATGAAGTCGTTGGGCGCGACATTGCCGAGCAGCGGATGCTGCCAGCGCAGCAGCGCCTCCACGCCGACGCACTCGCCGCTGCGCAGGCTGACCCGCGGCTGGTAATGCAGGCTCAACTGCTCGCGTGCGTCCAGCGCCTCCGGCAACGCGGCCAGGATGCGGAACGCGTTGCGCTGGCTGGCGTCGTGGCTGCGCTCGTACAGGCTCCACGGCAGGCCGCGCTGGCGCGCCATGTCCACCGCGGTGGTCAGCGAGCGCAGCGTATGGTTGGCGCTCAGCGCACCGTCCAGGCGCACTGCGCCGAGCGACGCGGTTGCGGCGTGCGGAATGCCCTGGTGCTCGATCGCCTGGGCGAAGGCGCTGCACACGCGCTCGCAGCGCTGTGCCAGCTGCGCGGGGTCGTCGCCCTGCACGACGAAGGCGAAACTGGTGGTATCGATGCGGTAGGTCGGCAGCCCTTCCAGGGCGTGCAGCAGGCGGTCGCGGGTGGCCAGCAGGTAGCCCTCGGCGTATTCCCAGCCCAATGCCTTGACCATGTTGCGGAAGTACTCGGTGCCGCAGACGTCGATCGCCACGGCGGTGTCGTGCTGGTCGGTGCTCTGCAGCGACAGCCACATGGTCAGGTCTTCGTTGAAGCGGCTGCGGTTGGGCATGCCGGTCAGGGCATCGACGTAGCCGGTCTTGCTCAGGGTCTCGATCCGCAACAGCAGCAGATCGCGCAATTGCTGCAGGGTCTGCCGCGATGGCGCATCGAACTCGTTGCGCGGCTCGGTGTCGATCACGCACAGCGTGCCCAGGCCGGTGCCGTCGGCCAGCAGCAACGGCGCGCCGGCGTAGAAGCGGATGAACGGCGGCCCGGTGACCAGCGGGTTGTCGCGAAAGCGCGGATCCTGCCGCGCGTCGGCCACGACCAGCAGCTCGTTGCTATGGATCGCATGCGCGCAGAAGGCCTGGCTGCGCGGCGTCTGCGGCGCGTCCAGGCCGACCTTGGATTTGAACCACTGGCGCTGCTCGTCGATCAGCGAGACCACCGCGATCGGGGTGCGCAGGATGCGCGAGGCCAGTTGGGTGATCAGGTCGAAGGCGTGGTCGGGCGGGGTATCGAGCAGGCACAGCTGGCGCAGCTTGGCCAGCCTCTTCGATTCGTCGGGCGGCAGTGGGGGAGAGGATGGAGTCATGCCGGGTTAGCGGCGCGCGGGCGCACGACTTGAACCGTTGGCGGCCACATGCGCGCCTGGCCGACACCTTCCGGTCGGGAAAGTGAGGGCGATGTGGAGGCCGCCGAGGCAATCACGCTGCCGCACATGCCGCTCGCGCCTGCTCAGCGTGGCGGCTCGCGCTGCGGACTGGGGCGCTTGGCCAGCTTGCGCTGCAGCGAGCGGCGGTGCATGCCGAGCAGGCGCGCGGCGGCCGAGACGTTGCCGCCGGTCTCGTGCATGGCCTGCTGGATATGTTCCCACTGCAGGCGGCTCAGCGGGGTCATCGCATCCGGCAGGTCGATGCCATCGTCCTCGTCCGCAGGCTCCGCCTCCAGGCTCAGCGCGCGCAGGATCATCTGCACCGTGGCCGGCTTGGGCAGGTAGTCGTCGGCGCCGAGCTTGATCGCCTCCACCGCGGTGGCGATGCTGGCGTAGCCGGTGACCAGCAGGATGCGCATGTCGGCACGGATCGCGCGCAATGGCTGAATCAGCGCCAGGCCGGACTCGTCGCCGAGCTTGAGGTCGATCAGCGCGTAGTCCGGCGGCGTCGCTGTAGCCAGCGCCAGCGCCGTGGTGCCGCTGTCGGCGGTCAGCGTCTCCAGCCCGCGGCGGGCCAGGGTGCGTTGCAGGGTGCGCAGGTACAGCGGGTCGTCGTCGACCAGCAGGCCAAGCGGTGCGTCGATGCTCATGCAGGCGTCTCCAGGGCGAGCAGCGGCAGGCGGAAACCGACCCGCGTGCCGTGGTCGGGCGCGGGCTGGGTCCACAGTTCGCCGCCCAGGCGTTCGATGGTGGCGTGCGACAGCGCCAGGCCCACGCCCATGCTGTCGGGCTTGCCGCTGCGGAACAGGGTGGCCGGCAGCGCGACCTGGTTGGCGTCGAAGCCGCCGCCGTAGTCGCGGACCTCGCCGACCAGTTCGCTGCCGGTGACCCGCACGCTCAGGTCCACCTGCGGATGGCCGGCGCGTTCGCCGGCATCGGCGGCGTTGTTCAGCAGCACCTGCAGCAGGTGGCCGATCGCGCTCTCCATGCGCAGCTGCAGCGGCGCGTCGTCGTTGCGGCGCAGTTGCACGGTCGGGCGCACCAGTTGCCACTGGTGCAGCACGTGCGCCAGCGCCACCGTGCCGCCGCCGGGGCGCTGCGCCGGCGCGGCCAGCGCCAGCACCCGTTCGCGGCACTGCACCAGCAGTTCGCGCAGGGTTTCCAGGTCCTCGCGCAGTTCCGGCTGCGCGCTTTGTTCGACGATGTCGTCGGTGAGCAGGGTCATCGTCGCCAGCGGCGTGTTCAGCTCGTGCGCGACCGAGGCGGCATGGGTGGCCAGGGCGACGATGCCCTCGTTGCGGGTGAAGCGCTCGCGCAGCAGTGCCAGCTCGCGTTCGCGTTCGCGCAGCGACAGCGCCAGGCGGGTGGAGAACACCAGCACCACGACGGTGGACAGCAGGAAGTTGGCGGCCATGCCCCAGCGCTGCAGGTCCAGGGTCTGCTGCGGGCCGCGCGGCAGCGGCAGCCCGAACAGCGCGCTGACTGCGTAGCCGGCCACGCAGGCCAGCGCCACCGCCAGCGCCCAGCGCAGCGGCAGGGCCAGCGCCGCCAGCGCGATCAGCACCAGGAACAGCGAGCCGAAGGCGTTGCCGATGCCGCCGCTCCAGCCGACCATCCAGGTCAGTACGGTCACGTCGACCAGGATGTGGCCGAAGGCGGTGGCCGGCGCGGCGGTGTCGGCATGGCGCAGGCGCAGCTGCGCATACAGGTTGAACAGGGCCAATGCGGCCACGCCGGACCACAGCGGCAGCTGCGGCAAGGGCAGCCGCATCGCCCAGGTCGCGACCAGGATCGTCGCCGCCTGCCCGGCGGTGGCCAGCCAGCGCAGGCTGCACAGGGTGCGCAGGAACGAGGCATCGGTGGAAGTCATGGCCCGCATCGTATGCGCTGGCGCGCGTGGCTGTCTGCGACAAACCGTCGCAGCGCCCGGCGCGCCGCTGAACCCGGCAGCGCGATGGGCTGGGGCGCGGACGCCCGTACACGCTAAAATGCGCGCATGTACGACGCCGTCAGCCGACCCACCCCCCCCAGCGACGCCGCGCCCTGGGCGCGCCGTTCCACCCAGCCGGTCCGCGTCGGAGGCGTCGTCGTGGGCGGCGGCAAGCCGATCGTGGTGCAGTCGATGACCAACACCGACACCGCCGACGTGGCCTCCTCGGTCAAGCAGGTGGCCGAGTTGTGGCGCGCCGGCTCGGAACTGGTGCGGCTGACCGTCAACAACGCCGAATCGGCCGCGGCGATCCCGCGCATCGTCGACAAGCTGCGGATGATGGGCATCGAGGTGCCGCTGATCGGCGATTTCCACTACAACGGGCACCAGCTGCTGGCCGCCGAACCGGCCTGCGCGCAGATGCTGGCCAAGTACCGGATCAACCCCGGCAACGTCGGTTTCGGCAAGAAGAAGGACACCCAGTTCGCGCAGCTGATCGAGTTCGCGCTGAAGTACGACAAGCCGGTGCGCATCGGCGCCAACTGGGGCTCGTTGGACCAGGCCCTGGCGGCGCAGCTGATGGACGAGAATTCGCGCCGCGACACGCCGTGGGACGCCGGCCGGGTGCTGCGCGAGGCGCTGATCCGCTCGGCGCTGGATTCGGCCGAACGCGCGGTGGAACTGGGCCTGGGCCGCGACCGCATCGTGCTCAGCTGCAAGGTCAGCGGGGTGCAGGAACTGATCGCGGTGTACCGCGACCTGGCGCAGCGCTCGGATTTCGCGCTGCACCTGGGCCTGACCGAGGCCGGCATCGGCAGCAAGGGCATCGTCGCCTCCAGCGCGGCGTTGGCGGTGCTGATGCAGGAAGGCATCGGCGACACCATCCGCATTTCGCTGACCCCCGAGCCGGGGCAGTCGCGCACGCAGGAGGTGATCGTCGCCCAGGAACTGCTGCAGACCACCGGCCAGCGCGCCTTCACCCCGCTGGTCACCGCCTGCCCGGGCTGCGGCCGCACCACCTCCGAGTTCTTCCAGGAACTGGCCAAGGTGGTGCAGAACCACGTCCGCGCGAAGATGCCGGAGTGGAAGGTGAGCCATCCCGGCGCCGAGAACATGACCCTGGCGGTGATGGGCTGCGTGGTCAATGGGCCGGGCGAGTCGCGCCACGCCAACATCGGCATCTCGCTGCCGGGGACCGGCGAGGCGCCGTCGGCGCCGGTGTTCGTCGATGGCGAAAAGACCGTCACCCTGCGCGGCGAGAACATCGCCCACGAGTTCGTCGCGCTCATCGACCGGTACGTCGAAACCAAGTATGTCCGCCGCGCCGGGTGAAACCCCGGCCGAGCAAGCCGCCGGCTTGCGTCACTGGGTGCGCCGCAACGCCTGGCGCATCGGTCTGCTGTTCGCTGGCGTGCTGCTGCCGATGGGCGTGTTCGTGGCGCTGGCCGACGAGGTCCACGCACTGGAGAGCCTTTACTTCGACGAGCCGCTGCTGTGGAGCATGCGCGGCCTGGCCTCGCCGGGTTGGGACCGGTTCTTCACCGTCGTCACCGAGGCCGGCTACCAGTACGGGGTGATCCCGCTGGACACGCTGATCGTGCTGCTGTTGCTGGGCCTGCGGCGCTGGCGCGAGGCGATGTTCGCCGGCTTCTCGTTCGTCGGTTCGGCGCTGTTGAACATGAGCGCCAAGCAGTTCTTCCAGCGTGACCGGCCCAGCCTGTGGGAGTCGATCGCGCCGGAGCACACCTTCAGTTTTCCCAGCGGCCACGCGATGGGCTCGATGACCCTGGCCGCGGTGCTGATCGCGCTGGCCTGGCGCACCCGCTGGCGCTGGCCGGTGCTGCTGTTGGCAGGCACGTTCGCGCTGCTGGTCGGCGTGTCGCGGATCTACCTGGGCGTGCATTACCCCTCCGACATCCTCGGCGGCTGGTGCGCGGCGCTGGTGTGGGTGCTCGGGCTGTATTTGCTGCTGTTCCGCGGCGAACTGCGGCCGCGCTGGCGGTCTCGGCGCGCGCCGCCCGATTGCGGTGCGGAGTGAGCTTTCCGGTCTTTTTCCATCCGCGACATCTGGGCAATGCTGTGGTTGGCAACCGGTCCGCGGAGCCCTGGATGACTCTGCCTGCCTGCGTCCTCGCGGTCACAGCGCCATGCTTTCTATCTAAAGCATCGAGCGGCCTTTCCCTCGCAGACAAATGAAAAACGTCCAGTCAGTGCTGATTGCCTGCGCAAGCGCTCACTTTTGGAGCGGCTGACAAACCCCCAAAAGACGACGAAGACAGGTGGTCGCTCAGGCTACCACCCAGCGATGTCGCCTCAGCCGATCATTGCGCTCGATCGATGCCACACACCGGCGGCGTGCGAGTCGCGCAGACGCTGGCAGAAGGTCATGCCACTGCCATAGCCCAACTCCGGCGGCAAATCTTCCCCGGCGATGCTGGTGCGCGTGACGTAGAGGATGGCGTTGAGGGTTGCTGATCGCTGATGCGCGGCCGACCGCCCTTGGGCGCGAGGGCTTCACGTGCGGAATCAGCGGCTCAATGCGCTTCCACGGCGCAATCGGAATATCTTCGCGACGGGCAATGCCGGCATTTTGCCATTATGTTCGGCAGTGCAAGATGATTTTTTTGGCCGCTCCAAGCTGGGATCGCTTCCTGCGAAGTTTTTTTCGTTTTTCCCGAATCAGAGTGCGTTGGTCGAATGCGTTTTTGAAAGTAACGCCGGCGCGCTTCGTGCGCTGCGCCGGTGATTCGCGCTGTCATCCCGATCGTTCGTCCATGGCTGTCAAAATGTTGCCCAACGGGGCAAGTTGACACATAAAACATGTCGAAATTCTCACTTTGAAGTATCTCAATGATGTCTGATCAAACTCATCACGATTCCATGGGCACGGCGTTTTTTTCCAGCCTCGGCGTACGCCTCGGGTTAACCGATGCGTTGGTGCAGCGGCTGCGCGAAGGCGAGACCGTCCTCGGACCTGCAGGCATGCTGTGCCGCGTGCATACGCGGGTGCAGGACGACGCTGTGGCAGGTTTTCCGGAAGTGATCCTGCCGTTGGCCGCACGCGAATTGGGTGGAGACGAGGTGGTGACACTGCTGGCGCTACAGGAGCAACTGCTGACCGAATACGGTTGGCGGTTGACGATGTCCAATCTCGGCTTGCTCTGTATCTGCCCGTTGTTGCTCGCGCAGACGCCTGAAGACGTGGCAGCCACCCTTGAGCGCGGACAGTTCATCGCGCGTGTCGTCTTGGATGCGCTGGTCACACAGGCCGGCAGCGCTAAGGAAGCGACCGTATGAAGCTCACACGCCAGAACAGCGCTCCAGCGTCTATCCCGAGTGCGTCATCCGGGCATGCCAACGCAGCGCATGACAGCGATGGTTTTGTGCCGGCAACGCAGCCGTCGCGCCCCGCGCCACTCGAAGGCCTATCTTCACCAAGCGCGCGGTCGCGCGCGCAAAGACGAACGCCAACCTGCCTGGGGGCGAAGCATCCTCCACCGAGACGAGACAGCAGCACCTAGAAGCCGGAGAGTCTTCCCGCACTTCATCTCAGCGCGCGGACAGCAGCTATCGCGCTGGACAGCCGCGAGGCAGCCAGCAGATGGTCACCGCATCGGCTACGTCGGGTTCTTTGGCAGAGCGTCGTTCGGCTACTACCGACCGACTGAAGGCGCAGCTGCGTGCCGATCTGAAGAAGCGCCCGTTTGCCGAGCCTTCGAACGAGCAGGAGGAATTGCAGGCGCGCTACTTGCAATGGGCCGATGCCCGTCTCCAGGAACGTGCCGATGCGTTCGGACCGGACGCCGCCTACGAAGTTGCCGGGGATATGCAGGCCTTGGGCAAAAAAGCATCGCTGCCCATTGCCTACGAATGTCTCAGATCATTTCTCGTTGGCGCACTGCGCACGCCACTCGGAATTTCGGCGGCCGCCGCTTATCAGAGCAGTCGCGCTCCCGTATCCGAGCCGGTGAGTACGGCGATGCTTGCCGGGGTGATATCGGGGATGGGATCGTATACCTGCGATACGCTGTTGCTCCCCTCGATGGACCGGCGTGCCCGGGTCGCCAACCTGCCGCGTTTCCAGGCGGTCGACCCTAAAATCCTGGTGCCAGACCCGCCTCCGGTCCTGTTGGAAATAGCTTCGGACGAAAGCAAACGCTTCATGCGTCCCGGTGAGAACGGCACGCCGACGCGCGCTGAACTCACGGCACAGGCTTACGACCTCCGTGCGGCGATATCCCAGCGCCAATCCACACTTGACGATACGGCGCTGGACACGATGCTGTTTAGGCCATCGATCAGCGGCGTCCTTAACGCCGCCAGGCGCACCTCAGGCGATCCTGCAACCCGTACGGCCGCTGCCGAGGTCGGTTTGAGCGCGCTCGCCATTGGCGGCGCAGGCGCTTTGCACAAAGCGCTGCTGGACGCCGCCAAGGTCATGGGGCGCACTGGTCAGGTGACGGTTCCCGATCTGTTTGGTGGGCATCAGCGCTTGAATCTGTTCGCCCTGGCATTGCCGGACAAGACACGTCCTCCGGCCACGTGGTCCGACGCCGTGCATTTCCCCGATTATGTTCTGCAGACCGGTAAGGAAGCGATGGCGCTGGCCGGTCAGGCCTTCAGCACGGCCAATGCGGCAACGACGGCACTACGCGACGTGCTGGGACGTCATATGGTCGGCAACGTGCTGTCCAATATTGCCTCGCTCGGGGCCACCAGATTGATCGCGTCCACCCTGCGCGGCGGGTATGGCGGTGGCAGCCTGCCGGGAGAGGCTGACAATTCGCCAGCATGGATGTTGCAGCAAGGAACGCAGATGTTCTTCAACGACCTGGTCTGGAATGCGTTCAAAGCCAAGAACGGTACCAACGCGACCCAGGCCACACGACTGGACCAAGAGCGTGCCATTGCGGTAGCCGAGCAGGACAGAACGATTTCGTGCACGCCGCAGGATATCGCCAAGATTCTGGACACGACTATCGCGTTGCTTTCGCCGCCAGTGGAGGCCGATGTTGCGCGCTCGATGGAAGAAGGCGCTGGCGTGCCGGTGCCGCTCAGCCCTGGCGCTGGCCCATTACGCGACGATTTGCAGCAGCTAAAAGACCAAAAAAGCACGCCGTCGGTCTTGCTTGCGGCTGTCGAAAATGCACTTGATCGGTTGGCCATGTTGCAAGAGGCCAGTGACGGTGGGCGTCTGCTTGACCCTGCGTTGACCGCTGAGTTGATCGCACAGTTGCAGACGGTTAAAACTGCCTATGGTGACAAGGAACAGCTGCGGCAGTGGCAACACGGTAGGTCCTGAGCATGCAGCTGGACGCTTGCAGGTGGTTGAAGGGTGGCCGCTTGCGGGTCGCAGCCCGGCTGCACGCAGGCTTCTCGCGCTAGCGGCGACACCACCGCGCTTGGCATCCGGCACACACCGAAAAGATGGGCGGCGACTGTGGACAGCCGCTCGAGCGTCGCGGTGAACGAGGATGTCGAGTGTCGCGGCTGCGGCCAGGTTGCGACACGGGCTGGTCGCGGCCGCGACGCCCACGCGCTGGCGCATGCGGGGCGGTGTAGACGCGGGAACCTCGATGGCGCAGGCGGGCGGTGCCGGCCGCAGCAACAGGCGAGCGCAACGCTGCCAGGCAAGCGCAGGCGCCGTATCGGCGCTGATGGAATCGATCGTGCGCCCATGGATGGTGTTTGCGCAGACGTGGCGGCACCCTCATTCGCCTGGTTTTGCGCCTTCCAGCGGCGCGTGCGTGGCGGCGCGCTTGGCCAGCACCGATTCGCGATGGGCGATGTAGACGTTGGCGGCGATGATGATGCTGGCGCCGAGCAGGGTATGCGGGGCGATCGTCTCGGCGAACAGCCACCAGCCCAGCAGCGCCACGAACGGCAGTTGCACGAAGCTGATCGGGGTCAGCGCCGAGACTTCGCCGATGCGCAGTGCGCGCGTCCACAGCAGTTGTCCCAGGGTGCCGAACAGGCCGGTGGCGAGCAGCCACAGCCAGTCGATCCCGTGCGGCCAGGTCCAGGCGAACAGGGCGGGCAGCAGCGACATCGGTACCCAGAACGCATAGGTGTAGAACACCACGGTGTTGGCCGCATCCACCCGCGCCAGCTGCTTGATCTGGATCGCCACCAGCGCGCCCATCACCGCTGCCAGCAGTGCGACCAGGGTGCCGGCGCTGAACGTGGCCGCGCCGGGGCGCAGGATGATGAGCACGCCGACGAAGCCGCACAGCACCGCCATCCAGCGCCGCAGCCGCACGTTCTCGCCCAACCACAATGCCGCGGCCAGGGTCACGAACAACGGCGTGGAGTAGGACAGCGCGATCGCCTGCGACAGCGGCAGGTGGCCGATCGCCCAGAACCCGGCCAGCATCGACACCAGGCCGATCGCGGTGCGCAGCAGGTAGCGCGGCAGCTGCGCGGTGCGCGGCAACGGCTGGCCCGGGCGCAGCAGCATCGGCAGCAGGAACAGCAGGCCGAACAGGTTGCGGAAGAAGGCGATCTCCACCGTGGCCAGGTGCGCGGAGGCCAGCCGGATCGCCACCACCATCAATCCGAACGACAGCGTGCTGGCCAGCATCAGCGCGGCCGCGCGCAACGAGACGGTTTGGTTCACCAGTGCGCGCCGACGATGCGCGGTTCCGGCTCCAGGAGTACGCCGAAGCGCTCCAGCACCGAGGCGGAGATGCGCCGCGCCAGCGCCAGCAGCTCGGTGCCGCTGGCCTGGCCGTGATTGACCAGCACCAGCGCGTGCGCCGCGGACACGCCGGCGTCGCCGTCGCGGTGGCCTTTCCAGCCGCAGGCCTCGATCAGCCATGCCGCCGACAGCTTGCGCTGGTCCTCGCCGTCGCCGGGGAACACCGGCAGCGCCGGGTAGGCGTGCTGCAGCGCCTGCGCCTGTTCGGCCGGCAGCAGCGGATTCTTGAAGAAACTGCCGGCGTTGCCGAGCACCTCCGGGTCGGGCAGCTTGCGGCGGCGGATGTTGATCACCGCCTGCGCCACGTCGGGCGCGCCGGGCATGGCGATGCCGAGCGCCTCCAGTTCCTCGCCGATGCCGGCGTAGTCCAGGCGCAACGCATGCAGCCGCGGCAGGTTGAATTCCACCGCGGCGATCAGATAGCGGTCGGGCTGGCGCTTGAACAGGCTGTCGCGGTAGCCGAATTCGCAGGCGGCCGCATCCAGCCGCACGAAGCGCGCATCGGCGCGGTCGTAGGCCTCGACCACGTGCACGAACTCGCCGACCTGCGCGCCATAGGCACCGATGTTCTGGATCGGCGCGGCGCCGACCGTGCCCGGGATCAGCGCCAGGTTCTCCAGGCCCGACAGGCCCTGCGCCAGCGACCACATCACCAGTTCGTGCCAGCCCACCCCGGCGCCGGCGCGCACGATGGCGTAGTCGGCGCGGTGTTCGAGGGTGTCGATGCTGCGGTTGGCGAAGGCCAGCACCACGCCGGGCGCGTCGCCGGCGAACAGCAGGTTGCTGCCGCTGCCCAGCGGCAGCAGCGCCGCGCCGGCCAGCTGCGGCGCCAGCAGCGCCTCGGGCAGCGCCTCGGGGGCGAAGATCTGCAGCAGCCACGGCGCCTGCGCGGCGACATGGAAGGTGTTCAGCGCCTGCAGCGGGGCATTGGCGGTCAGCGACCAGGCGTTGCTCATAGCGCGGCGACCGCGCCGCGGCTGGGCGCTTCGCGGCGCCGGCGCATCGCCTCGACGCATTCGCCGATCAGCGCCGGGCCGCGGAACACCAGCCCGCTGTAGCACTGCACCAAGGCCGCGCCGGCGGCCATCTTCGCCACCGCATCGGCACCGGACAGGATGCCGCCGACCCCGATCAACGGGATCGCCTCGGGCAGGCGCGCGCGCAGCCGGCGCAGCACCAGCGTGGACTGCTCCAGCAGCGGCGCGCCGGACAGGCCGCCGGCCTCGGCGCCCGGCGCGCTGCGCTCCAGGCCGGGGCGGGCGACGGTGGTGTTGGTGGCGATGACGCCGTCCACCTGCAGGTCCGACAGCACCCGCGCCGCCGCATCGATGTCGCTGTCGCTCAGGTCCGGCGCGACCTTGACCAGCATCGGTACACGCTTGCCATGGCGCGCGGCCAGCGCTTCCTGCGCCTCGCGCAGCTGCGACACCAGCTGCCGCAGCGCCTGTTCCTCCTGCAGCTCGCGCAGGCCGGCGGTGTTCGGCGAGGAGATGTTGACGGTCACGTAGTCGGCCAGCGGGTAGACCTTTTCCAGGCAATGCAGATAGTCCGATGCGGCGTTCTCGTTCGGGGTGTCCTTGTTCTTGCCGATGTTGATGCCGAGCAGGCCGTGGCGGCGGCGCGCGCGTTCGACGTTGCGCACCAGCGCGTCCACGCCGAGGTTGTTGAAGCCCATGCGGTTGATCACCGCCTGCTCGCGCGGCAGCCGGAACATGCGCGGCTTCGGATTGCCCGTCTGCGGGCGCGGGGTGATGGTGCCGATCTCGACGAAGCCGAAGCCCAGCGCCAGCAGCGCGTCGATGTGCTCGCCGTTCTTGTCCAGGCCTGCGGCCAGCCCGACCGGGTTGGGAAACTCCAGGCCGAACGTGCGCGTGGGCATCGGCGCGATCGCCCTGGCCAGCAGCGGGTTGGTGCCGGTGCGGTAGGCCATCTCGATCGCGCGCAGGCCCAGCGCGTGGGCGCGCTCGGCGTCGAAGGCGAACAGGAACGGGCGGGCGAGGGAATACATGGGCACAGCTCAGTTCAACGTGCCGGCGAAGGCACGGGTACGGTAGTGGACATCGACCAGGCCATCGACCTGATGGCGATCGAACAGCGCGCGCAGCGCGGCCAGCATCGCCTCATGGCGCGGATGCCCGGCCAGCGGCGCATACGAGGAGGACAGCAGGCGCCCGCGCAGGCCGTCGTAGTCCAGCTGCTGCACGTTCGGGAACTGCGCGGTGCCGCGCAGCCCGGCGCCGAACCAGCGCTGCATCGTCGCATCGTCGTGGTAGCGCTCGGCTACCGCGCTGTAGTCGGTGCCGTAGTCGCGCAGCAATTGCTCGTAGTCCTGCAGGAACGGCGTGCCGTCGAGCAGGCGCGAGTTCCAGTACACCAGCGCCAGCGCGCCGGGACGCAGCACCCGCGCCCATTCGCGGCGTACCGCGTCCAGATCGAACCAGTGGAAGGCCTGCGCGGCGCTGATCAGATCGACGCTGGCGGCGGGCAGGGTGGTGGCCTCGGCGCTGCCGTCGATCGCGGCGAAGCCGGGGACGTCGCGCAGCGAGCTCTCAGCGGCGGCGCGCATCGCCGCGTTCGGCTCCACCGCCAGCACCGGATGCCCGGCCAGCAGGAACATGCGGGTGGAAATGCCGGTGCCGGCGCCGATGTCGGCGACCTGCGCGTCGCGTGCCACGCCCAGCTCGCCGTGCACCCAGTCCAGCAGCGCCGGCGGATAGTCGGGACGGTAGCGGACGTAGTCGGCGACGCGGTCGCTGAAGCGTTCGCGCGGGGCGGAGGCGCTCATCGGCTCAGGACCGGGTGCTGGCGAACCAGGCCAGCCCGCCGAAGAACAGCACGAACGCCAGCACCGACAGGATCGCGACGACCACCGCGGTCCAGCCCAGGATCAGCCCGCCGACCGCCAGCCCGTCGCCCTGGAAGCGCTGCGGCTGGCGGCGGATCTCGGCGCGTGCCAGGTGTCCGGTGATGATCGCACCGAGGCTGCCCAGCACCGGCATCAGGGTCCAGCCGAGGATGCCGGCGACCAGGCTGACCACGGCGAGGGAATTGGTTTCGCGGACGTTGCTCATCGGCCGGACTCCTGGAGGCAAGGGGGGGGATCGTGCGGCAGGGCGCCGCTCGCATTGTGTCAAAGATCGAACTTGATGCCCTGCGCCAGCGGCAGCGAGTCGGAGTAGTTGATCGTGTTGGTCTGCCGGCGCATGTACACCTTCCACGCGTCCGAGCCGGATTCGCGGCCGCCGCCGGTGTCCTTCTCGCCGCCGAACGCGCCGCCGATCTCCGCACCCGAAGTGCCGATGTTGACGTTGGCGATGCCGCAGTCGCTGCCGGCCGCCGACAGGAACTTTTCCGCGGCCTTCAGGTTCTGGGTGAAGATCGACGAGGACAGGCCCTGCGGCACGCCGTTCTGCATGTCGATGGCCTCGTCCAGTGTGTCGTACTTCATCACGTACAGGATCGGCGCGAAGGTCTCGTGCTGCACCACCTCGTCGCCGTTGTGCAAGCCGGTGACGATCGCCGGCAGCACGAAGTTGCCGGGACGGTCCAGCGCGGTGCCGCCGGTCTCGACGGTACCGCCGGCGGCCTTGGCCTTGGCGATCGAGGCCAGGAACTGCTCGACCGCGCCGCGGCTGTTCAGCGGCCCCATCAGGTTGGCCGGGTCGGTGGGATCGCCGATCTTGCCTTCGACCTGCTTGTAGGCCTTGAGCAGCGTCGCCAGCACGGTGTCGTAGATGGAGGCGTGCACGATCAGCCGGCGCGTGGTGGTGCAGCGCTGGCCGGCGGTGCCGACCGCGCCGAACACGATGCCGGGGATAGCCAGCTTCAGGTCGGCGCTCTCGTCGAGGATGATCGCGTTGTTGCCGCCCAGCTCCAGCAGGCAGCGGCCCAGACGCCGCGCGCACTTCTCGGCGACGTTGCGCCCGACCTGGGTCGAGCCGGTGAAGCTGATCAGCGCGATGCGCTTGTCCTCGACCAGCGTTTCGGCCAGTTCGGTGCCGGCGTCGTTGATCAGGAAGAAGATGTCCGGGAAGCCGGCGTCGCGCAGCGCGGCGTTGCAGATCTTCATCGACGCGATCGCGGTCAGCGGGGTCTTGTTGGACGGCTTCCACAGGCAGATATCGCCGCAGATTGCGGCCAGGAAGGCATTCCACGCCCACACCGCGACCGGGAAGTTGAACGCGCTGATGATGCCGACCAGGCCCAGCGGCTGGTACTGCTCGTACATGCGGTGGCCGGGACGCTCCGAGTGCAGCGTGTAGCCGTACAGCATGCGGCTCTGGCCGACCGCGAAATCGGCGATGTCGATCATCTCCTGCACTTCGCCGTCGCCTTCGGGCTTGCTCTTGCCCATTTCCAGCGCGACCAGCGACCCCAGCGCGTCCTTGTGCTTGCGCAGCGCATCGCCGCACAGCCGCACCGCCTCGCCGCGGCGCGGCGCCGGCGTGCTGCGCCACACCTTGAACGCGGCCTGCGCGCGGGCCACCACGGTTTCGTAATCCTGCATGGTGGTCGCCTGCACCTCGGCGATCACCGCGTTGCTGGACGGGTTCAGCGGCTGCAGCACGCCGGCGCCGGTGGCCGTGGACCACTCGCCGTTGCCGAGGTAGGTGCCGGAATTGGACGCGGTCAGGCCGAGCGCCTTGAGCAGGTCAGCGGACATGGAATCTCCTGGAAAATCGTTGCGACAGGGAAGGCGACCGCAGGCGGGGGACGCGGGGCGCGGTTAGCCGCCGACTTTAGCAGACCGGGCGGGTCCGGCCGCAGCCGCCGCGCGCTACGCCGGGCTTGGCAAGCGCGGCGATCGTGCGACAATGCGCCGGCCAAGGCCCCGTAGCTCAGCTGGATAGAGCGGTCCCCTCCTAAGGGACAGGTCGTGCGTTCGAATCGCGCCGGGGTCACCACCGCAGTGGCAGTCGCGCAGCCTGCGCGGTCGCTGCCGACGCTCGCTGCGCGCGCCATCGGCAGCAGCGCCGTCGATGCAGGTGAGATGCCGCGACTGCGGATAACGCGATCTACACCCTATGCCGACGCGATCTGAGCGCCGTCTTGCGTAACCTATGCCGGTCCGCCAATGCAGCAACGCCGTCGTTGCCGCGCTTGCCGCTGCCGGCCCGGATCGCGTACGCGACCTGCGCGGCGGCATTGCAGATGCGGGCTCGTTCCTCCGGTCGCCCGAGCGCGGCCGCACCCACTCGGCACCGTACGAATGCCAAAGCAGGAGTCACCCACATGCGCAAGCACATGAGCAAGACGTTGAAAGTCGCGTTGATCGGTTCGGTCCTGGCCGCCCTGGTCGCCTGCCATCGCGATGGCGACCAGCCCACGCATGAGCAGAGCGCAGCGCCGCCACCGGCCGCCGATGGCAGCACGGCCCCGGCCGCCGGTCAGGACGCAGCCACGCCCCCGGCAGCAGGCACCACCGGCGATGCGGCGATGGGCAGCGACGCAACCCAAGGCGCACAGCCCGCCACGCCGCCGGCCACCGATCCGCAGCAACCCACCACCGATCCGCAGCAGCAGCCGACCACCGACAAACCGCAGCACTGACCGCTAGGCCGCGCACGCAGCAGCGGAATCTGCGTGCGTCCGCGGCGCATGCGCCAGGCCACTGGCCATGCGCTCGCGGCGCCACCGGCGGCAGCGCCCGATGGCGCGCGATCCCGGATGCCGCGCCGATAGTAACTTTTGCAACCGATCGACCCGGCCGCGGTGCATTCGCGGCCAGGTCGCGTGCGGCGCTTGACAGCACCCCGGCGCATGATGTCCCCTTGCCGCCATGCACCACGCCTTCGCCCTCGCCAGCTGTGTCGTTTCGCCCGCGCTGCGGCGCACGGCGGCGCTTTGCGCGGGCATTAACATCGGTATTACCATCCACACCATTCGCCCGGTGCGGCCCGTCGTTTTCGCGTAACTTTCGAAACCCACGGCCCCGCACCCGGATCAGGATGCGGGGGAACCCGTCGGCCTGATGCGAGCGGGGCCTCTACTCCGAGGTCTCCCATGCCGTCCCCCGCTGTCGCTTCCGTACCCTCCGCAGATCTCGCGCTCGCCGCGCGCACCGTCGTCCACAAGTTCGGCGGCACGTCGGTGGCCGACGCCGACTGTTATCGCCATGTCGCGCAGCTGCTGCTGGCGCGCCCGGAAACCCTGCAGATCACCGTGGTCTCGGCGATGAAGGGTGTCACCGATGCGCTGATCGGGCTGGCCGAACTGGCCGCCAGCGAGAACGGCGACTGGCGCGAGCGCTGGCACGAGACCCGCGCCCGGCACCGCGCCGCGGCGGTATCGCTGCTCGGCGAGCATGCCGGCGCCACGGTGGAATGGCTGGATGCGCGCTTCGCGCACCTGGCCGAGATCCTCGGCGCGCTGGCGGTGATCGGCGAGTTGCCGCGCGAGGTGCTGGACAGGGTGCAGGGCCTGGGCGAGGTGTATTCGGCGCAACTGCTCGGCGAGCACCTGCGCGCGCTGGGCGAGGAGTGCGCGGTGCTGGACGCGCGCGAGGTGCTGGTGGTGGACCGCGGCGAACTGGGCGTGGACGTGGACTGGGAGGCCAGTGCGGCGCGCCTGGCTGACTGGCGCGCGCAGCACCCGCAGCAGCGCATCGTGGTCACCGGCTTCGTCGCCCGCGACCGCGCCGGGCGCATCACTACGCTCGGCCGCAACGGCAGCGACTACTCCGGCGCGATCTTCGCCGCCCTGTTCGATGCCGACGAACTGCATATCTGGACCGACGTGGACGGCGTGCTCTCGGCCGACCCGCGGGTGGTGCCCGAAGCGGTGCAGCTGGAGACGCTGAGCTACGACGAGGCCTGCGAACTGGCCTATTTCGGCGCCAAGGTGGTGCATCCGCAGACCATGTCGCCGGCGATCGAGCGCGGCCTGCCGATCATCATCCGCAACACCTTCCAGCCCGAACACCCGGGCACCCGCATCACCGCCAGCAGCGCCACCAGTGGGCCGATCAAGGGCCTGACCCTGAGTCCGGACCTGGCGGTGCTGAACCTGGAAGGCACCGGCCTGATCGGCGTGCCCGGCACCGCCGAGCGCGTGTTCGCCGCGCTGCGCAACGCGCGGGTGTCGGTGGTGATGATCTCGCAGGGCTCCTCGGAGCATTCGATCTGCTGCGTGGTGCGGCAGAACCAATGCGAACGCGCGCGCGACGCGCTGCTGTCGGCGTTCGCGCACGAACTGGTGCTCGGCCAGGTGCAGCGCGTGCAACTGACCACGGGCATCAGCGTGCTGGCCGCGGTCGGCGACGGCATGGCCGGGCAGCCGGGCGTGGCCGCGCGCCTGTTTGAATCGCTGGGCCGCGCCCAGGTCAACATCCTGGCGATCGCGCAGGGTTCCTCGGAGCGCAATATTTCGGTGGCGATCGACAGCGCGCATGCGACCAAGGCGCTGCGCGCGGCGCATGCCGGATTCTGGCTGTCGCCGCAGACCTTCTCGGTCGGAGTGATCGGCCCGGGCAACGTCGGCAAGACGCTGCTCGACCAACTGCGCGCCGCCCAGCCGCAGCTGCTGGCCAAGGCCAACCTCGACCTGCGCCTGCGCGCGATCGCCTCGCGCAGCGCGATGTGCCTGGAAACCCGCGCGATCACCGGCGACTGGCGGCAGGCCTTCGCCAGCGGCCAGCAGCCCACCGACCTGGATGCGTTCACCGCGCACCTGCTGTCGGCGCACCTGCCGCATGCGGTCATCATCGATTGCAGCGGCAGCGCCGACGTTGCCGACCGCTACGCCGGCTGGCTCGCCGCCGGCATCCACGTTGTCACCCCGAACAAGCAGGCCGGGGCCGGACCGCTGGCGCGTTTCCACGCGATCCGCGCCGCCGCCGCGAGCAGCGGCGCGCGCTTCCGCTACGAAGCCACGGTCGGCGCCGGCCTGCCGGTGATCACCACGCTGCGCGACCTGGTCGATACCGGCGACGTGGTCACCGCGATCGAGGGCATCTTCTCCGGCACCCTGGCCTGGCTGTTCAACAAGTACGACGGCAGCGTGCCGTTCTCGCAGCTGGTCACCGATGCGCGCGGCATGGGCTATACCGAGCCGGATCCGCGCGACGACCTGTCCGGCACCGACGTGGCGCGCAAGCTGGTGATCCTGGCGCGCGAGGCCGGGCGCGAGCTGAGCCTGGAGGACGTGACGGTGGAGAGTCTGGTGCCGGAAGCGCTGCGCCAGGCCAGCGTGGAGGATTTCATGGCGGGCCTGCACGAAGTGGACGCGGCGTTCGCGCAGCGCCTGCAGGCGGCCAGGGCGCGCGGCTGCGTGCTGCGCTACGTGGCGCAGCTGACCCCGGAGCGCGCGCCCAGCGTCGGCCTGGTGGAATTGCCGGCCGAGCATGCCTTCGCCAACCTGCGCCTGACCGACAACGTGGTGCAGTTCACCACCCGCCGCTATTGCGACAATCCGCTGGTGGTGCAAGGCCCCGGCGCCGGTCCGGAAGTCACTGCCGCCGGCGTGTTCGCCGACCTGCTGCGGGTGGCGGCGGGCGAGGGTGCGCGGCTGTGAGCCAGGCGCACACGTCGTTGGCGCCGCACGCCGCTGCCCGCGCCGCGCCGCGCGAGGCACGCGCCTTCGCGCCGGCCTCGGTGGCCAACGTGGCGGTGGGCTTCGACTTGCTCGGCTATGCGGTGGAAGGCGTCGGCGACACTGTGACCGTGCGTCGTATCGACGCGCCGCAGGTGCGCATCGCCGCGATCCGCGGCACCACCGTGGCGCTGCCGCTGGAGGCGGCGCGCAACACCGCCGGGGCGGCGCTGATCGCCCTGCGCGAGGCGCTGGCGCTGCCGTTCGGCTTCGAGATCGAGATCGACAAGGGCATCCCGCTCAGTTCGGGCATGGGCGGGTCGGCGGCCTCGTGCGTGGCCGCGTTGGTGGCGGCCAATGCGCTGCTGGACGCGCCGTTGTCGCGCGAGCAGCTCTACCTGCATTCACTGGAAGGCGAGGCGGTGGCCAGCGGCAGCCGCCACGGCGACAACCTGGGTCCGATGTTCCTGGGCGGGCTGGTGCTGTCCACGCTGCAGCGGATGGTGCCGGTGCCGGTGCCGGCGGCCTGGCACAGCCTGCTGGTGCATCCGGACGCGGTGCTGGAGACGCGCCGCGCGCGCGAGGCGCTGGCTGGCGACTACCGGCTCGGCGAGTTCGTGGCGCAGAGTTCCAATCTGGCGCTGGTGCTGGCGGGCTGCCATGCCGGCGACGAAGCACTGGTGCGCGCGGGTTTGCGCGATGTGTTGATCGAGCCGCGGCGTGCGCCGCTGATCGTCGGCTTCGATGCGGCCAAGCAAGCCGCGCTGGCGGCGGGCGCGATGGGCGCGAGCATTTCCGGCGCCGGTCCCAGCCTGTTCGCCTGGTTCCCGACGCGTGCGGCGGCAGAAGCGGCGGCGCCGGCAGTGCAGGTGGCGTTCGCGGCGGCCGGTTTCGCCAGCCAGCGCTGGGTGTCTTCGCTGAACTGCCAGGGCGCCAGGCTGCTGTAGACCGGGCCCGCGCCGGCGTTCCGCCGTACCGCTGCGTGGGCGTTCCGCGGCAACGCCCTGCCATGCCTCCCCGATCGGGTGGCGCTGCCAGCGCCCAGCGTCGGCAGTGCTCACACATGGCCATAGGTACGGCGAATCGGCCAGGGCGGCAAGCGCTGCGCTGTCTACGGCGTTTTTCGCTTGCGCAGCGGGTTGTTCGCTTCTTGCGCTCGACGCCGGCTGTGGTAGCGACAGATGATCGGCCTCAGGGGGAAAATTTTCATTCCTGAAGTAAGCGCCGCGATTGATCTCAACCGCGCGGCGTTTGACAACGCAATTTTCATGGAGAAGCCACCTATGCGTTCCAAGATTCTCGTTACATCGCTGATGGTCGTTGCGCTTGCATCTGCAGCGGCCGCTCCCGCTTGTTTTGCCGCGGATGCGACTTCCAGCGCGCCAGACGATGCCGCGTCCCAGGCGGATTTCCAGCAATGGCTGGCGACGTTCCGCCGCGATGCCAGTGCCCAGGGCATCGACCAAAGCACGCTCGATCTCGCTTTCCGCGGCGTCACGCCCGATCCTTCCGTGCAAAAGTTGGACTCGGAACAACCGGAATTCATCACCCCCATCTGGGAGTATCTGGCCAAGCGCCTGAGCGCGGAGAACATCCAGCAAGGCCAGCAACTGCTGCGCAGCGAACCGGCACTGCCCGAGGTGAAGCGGGTTTATGGGGTCGATCCCAGGATCGTGGCGGCCATCTGGTGTGCCGAAAGCGACTACGGGAAGTTTATCGGCAGCCGCGATGTGATCCGGTCGTTGGCCACGCTCGCCTACGAAGGGCGGCGCATGCGCTACGGCACCACCCAGCTGCTGGCCGCACTGCGCATCCTGCAGAACAACGACGTTGCGCGCGGGCAGTTGGTCGGTTCGTGGGCGGGCGCGATGGGGCAGACCCAACTCATTCCGACCAACTATCTGGAGTATGCCGTCGATGCCGATCACGACCATGTGCGCGACGTGTGGACCTCCCGCGCCGATGCGCTGGCATCCACGGCCAATTACCTGCAGCGCAGCGGCTGGAATGCGCACACGCCCTGGGGTCAGGAAGTGCAGATACCCGCGAGTTTCGATTACGCGCAGGCGGACCTGTCGATCAAGAAGTCCGTTGCCCAATGGCGACAGCTCGGCGTGGCGGGAGCCACGCGCGCGATCCCGGACGCGCTCGCACAGGAGCAGGCCTCCATCCTGTTGCCGGCCGGTTATCGCGGGCCGGCCTTTCTGATCCTGGATAATTTCCGCAGCATCCTGCGCTACAACAACGCCGTCGCCTATGCGCTCGGGATCAGCCTGTTGGCCGACAGTTATGCGGGCGGGAACGGCGTGTCGCACCCGTGGCCGACCGACGATCCGCCCCTGGATAGCATGGCGGAGATCATTGAGTTGCAGAAGCGGCTGACCGCCAAGGGTTATACGCTAGGCAATGCCGACGGCGTGATTGGGCCGATGACACGCGCCGCCATCCGCGCCTACCAGAAAGACCAAGGTCTGCCGCAGGACGGTTACGCCAGCGTCTGCCTGCTGGAACGCTTGCGTCGCTAAGCACTTGCGTCGCTAAGCACGGCCGCGCAGCGCTTCATGCGCTGCGGCGGCGCGCACCGAGTCATCCCTTCGCATTGGGCTCGCGTCGAACGCGTACCCGCTGCGACAGCCTCTTCAACCAAAGGAAATGCTCATGTTGCGATTGAACGGGTTAAGCGTGTTATTACGGACGCTGGCGGCAACCGGCGCTTTGCTGACAACGGCATCGGCGTCGGCCGCCTGCGCCGACATGCTCGGGCTGTCGCTGCCGTCCACCACGATCAGCAGCGCTACCGACGTGCCCGCCGGTAGCTTCACCGCGCCGGACGGCACCGTGCTCGACGGACTGCCGGCGTTCTGTCGCGTCGTCGGCGTGTCGCGGCCGGCCAGCGATTCGGAAATCGGGTTCGAGGTGTGGATTCCGTCCGCGGGCTGGAACCAGAACTACCTGCAGGTCGGTACGGTCGTTTTCGCCGGCAACATTCAATACCGGTCGCTGGGTTTCGCCTTGCGCCGCGGCTATGCGACCGCCACCACCGACGGCGGCCACCGGGCGTCGATCGGCGATGCCAGCTTTGCGCTCGGCCACCCGCAGAAGATCGTCGACTGGGGCTATCGGGCGCTGGGCACGACGATCTCCAATGGCAAGGCGCTGGTCTCCGCCTATACGCATCGCGCGCCGCGCTATTCCTACTTTTTCGGCGCCTCCAATGGTGGCCGCGATGCGCTGATGGCGGCGCAGCGCTTTCCGGGCGCCTTCGATGGCATCATCGCCGATGCGCCGTCCAGCGCCTGGATCCATAACGCGTTTTCCTGGCTGTGGTCGGAGGACGCCCAGTTCGGCAGTCCGGCGGCGACCATCTCGGCGGCCAAGCTGCCGGCCATCCAGGCCGCCGCGCTCGCCCAATGCGATGCGAAGGACCACACGGCCGACGGCGTGGTCAACGACCCGCGCCGGTGCCGCTTCGATCCTCGCGTGCTGTTGTGCAGCGGTGCCGAGAGCGACGCTTGTCTCACTGCGACGCAGCTGCAGACGCTCGCCGCCCTCCTTACCGGCCCGATCAACCCGCGCACCGGCGAACGCATCTACTACGGTTTCGAGCCGTTCGCGGTCGCCACGCCGGGGACATGGGACCAGTGGGTCACCGGCAACGCCGCGGTTCCCGGTGGCGGCCATGCGCTGTTCGCCAACCAGTTCTTCGCCAACATGGTGTTCGATACCGGCAGCGCCGGGTTCGACCATACCCAGGTCAACTTCGATACCGATGTCGTCCGTGCCGAAGCCAAGCCGGTCATGGGCGAGCCGCTGTTCAGCGTCATCGACGCCATCTCGGTGGATCTGAGCGGATTTCGCGCGCGCAGCGGCAAGATGATCCTGTATATCGGCTGGGAAGATCCGGTGGTTCCGCCGCGAGGCGCGATCAGCTATTACGAATCGGTCGTGGCCAGGCAATGGCTGGACAACCCGCAGATCACCAGATCCGAGGATGCGCTTGCGCAGACCCAGCAGTTCTTCCGCCTGTTCATGGTGCCCGGCATGGGCCACTTCACCGGCGGACCCGGCACATCGGCCTTCGGCGCGCTGTATGGGCCGCCCGCATTGGCCATCGATCGCCAGCACGACGTGTTGTCGGCGATGGTGGCGTGGGTCGAGCAAGGCATCGCGCCGGAGCGCATCGTCGCGGCAAAATACGTCAATGACGACCCGGCCAAGGGCGTGGCCCGCACCCGGCCGCTCTGCCACTATCCGCAATCGGCGCTATGGATCGGCCAGGGCAGCGCCGACGATGCGCAGAACTTCATCTGTGTGGACAGTCCGCGCGGTGCCTATCTCGACGGTGCGGCGCCTGCGCGCGCGCCGTTGCCAGGCGCGGCGCAAGGCCGATAAGCCGGGCGCTCGCACGCGTGGGCTTGCGGCCGTTCGCCCGGCACAACAGGCGATAGGCGGCGCCGCCTGGCTGGCGCCGCCCTGGCCGCACGGAAGGCGGCGCAGACGCGCCGCGGGCACCGGCCTGGCACGCGGCCAGCGCTGCGGCCTGCTTCGGTGGACGCGCTTGACCAGCTCCGTTGCCATGGTCTGAGCTGGCGGTCGTGCCGTCGCCGTTGCCGTGAATGCGTCTGCGATCCAGCCGAGCAGCCAGTGGCACAGGCGTCAGCTGTCGGTGCGTTGCGGCGGAGACAGTGCAGCCGCCGCCGTGTCTTGCACCATCCTCGCTTTGCACGATCCTCCGCACGCAGGGCAGGCGCCGCTGGCGTTGCCGGTCGCCACGCAAGCGCGCGCGGTCGCCGCGGCGGGCGCTATCCGCGCCGGGTCCGGGAAAGGACGCCGCCGCGCGCCATCTGGTAACGTTCGCCACCGGCAGGTGCCGATGCGCATGCGCCACTTCCCTCGGTCGGGCGGTGGTGGCGGCCCCGGCTCCGGCCCACTGCCGCCGGGCAAACCCGCGCTTCGCTCGCCAAGGCGCGTGGGTCCCGCTCGCGCTGCCGGCACGACTCCGCGCAAGGCGAGGGCGAAACGGCGGCGGTGGCGCGCATTCTTCCCGTCATGGATCAACGATGAACTTCATTTCCACCCGTCATGCCGCCCCCGCCGCCACGCTCAGCCAGGCCATCGCCGCCGGCCTGGCGCCCGACGGCGGGCTTTACGTTCCCGAGCGCATGCCGCCAGCGCGCGCACTGCGGGCCGGCGCCACTCTGGCTGCAACCGCAGCGGACCTGTTGGCGCCGTTCTTCGACGGCGACGCGCTCGCCGCCGAGTTGCCGGCGATCTGCGCCGAGGCCTTCGACTTCGCCGCGCCGCTGCAACCGCTGGCCACGCCCGGCGACCACGCGCTGGAGCTGTTCCATGGGCCGACCGCCGCGTTCAAGGATTTCGGCGCGCGCTTCCTCGCCGCCTGCCTGACGCGGCTGCGCCGCGATGCCGCCACGCCGCTGACCATCCTGGTCGCCACCTCGGGCGATACCGGTGCGGCGGTGGCGGCGGCCTTCCATCGCCAGCCCGGCCTGCGCGTGGTGGTGCTGTATCCGGACGGGCGCGTGTCGCCGCGCCAGGCGCATCAGCTGGGCTGCTTCGGCGACAACATCCAGGCGCTGCGCGTGGCCGGCTCGTTCGACGACTGCCAGGCGCTGGTCAAGCAGGCCTTGCGCGATGTCGAACTGCAGGCGCAGGCGCCGCTGAGTTCGGCCAACAGCATCAGCCTGGGCCGGCTGCTGCCGCAGATGAGCTATTACGCGCACAGCGCACTGGTGCATTACGCCGCGCATGCGCAGGCGCTGAACCTGGTGGTACCGACCGGAAACCTCGGCAATGCGCTGGCGGCGATTCTGGCGCGCGGGCTGGGCGTGCCGCTGGGCCGCATCGTGCTGGCGACCAATGCCAACCACGTGCTGCCGGACTATTTTGCCGGCGCCGACTACGCGCCGCAGCCCAGCGTGGCCACCGTGGCCAATGCCATGGACGTCGGCGCGCCGAGCAATTTCGAGCGCCTGCGCTGGCTGTACCACGGCGACGATGCCGCGCTGCGCGCGCAGTTCCAGTCCTATTCGGTGGACGATGCGCAGATCCGCCAGCTGATCGGCGAGCGCTTCCGCCGCTACGGCGAGGTGCATTGCCCGCATACCGCCACCGCATTGCATGTGCTGCAGCAGATCCGCGCCGAGGGCGCCGAGGCCGATGCCGGCGATTGGGCGGTGGCGGCGACCGCGCATCCGGCCAAGTTCGAGGCGGTGGTGGAGCCGCTGATCGGGCAGCCGGTGCCGGTACCGCCGGCGTTGGCCGCCTTGTTGCAGCGGCCGGCGCACGCCGAGCCGATCGCGCCGGACTACGCGGCGCTGCGCGCGCGCCTGTTGGCCGGCTGAGGCTGGCCGCCGCCATTGACGGGGCAGCGGCGCTGCCGCTGCCCGGGGTGCCGCGTTGCCGCCTGCACTGGCCAGGCATGGCGGCGCGCAAGCTCAGGCGCGCAGGCTCACGCCCGGTCCTGATCCTGCGGCTGCATCCGCTGCCAGGCGGCCTGCACCACGCTGCGCACCTGCAGCCAGTCCAGGCGCGAGCGCGGGTGATCGCGCAGGAACACGTCGCGCAGCAGCGGCACCACGTCCTCGAAGCGCTGGCCGTGGTACTTCAGGTAGGCGTCGTAGGCGAGCTTCAGCGCCGGCTCGTAGTCGGTGAAGGCATGGCCGGGCTGATGGAACGGAGCCTGGGTGAAATGCGCCTTCCAGTAGTCCAGTTCCCTTTCGCGATCCAGCATCACGCAGGCGCGCGTGTCATGCAGCATATCGATGGCGACGAGCATGGTTGCCTCCCGTATGGTTCCCCCCACCGGCACCGCGGCGACGCCGCAGGTGTGTTGCGGTCGCAAGTCTATGCCTGGACGCGGTGCAGGGTGCGGCCGCGGCCTGAAGCATTCATTGAATACGCCGGCGGGCGTCGCCGGCGCGTCGGCCCGTCGCCGGCTCGGCAGCGCGGTTGTCCACAGCGCATGTGGAGCGTTGCCGTGGAAACGTGTGGATAAGTCGCTGCGGGCGCGGTGGTGCAAGGCCTAGCCAGGGGCTGGCGAAAAAATCGCCGGCGTGCATCGGCTCACTCTTCGACGGACGCCAGCCGGTGCAAGGCGGCGAAGTCGCGGATCTCGACCACGTGCAGCTGCGGCAGCGCGATCAAGCCTTGCTGGCGCAGCTTGGTGAAGCTGCGGCTGACCGTTTCCATGGTCAGGCCGAGATGGTCGGCGATGTCGCCGCGGCCCATCATCAAGGTCACCGTGTTGCCGGGATCGCCTCGGCTGGCGGTGCGCGCCGCCAGCTTGAGCAGGAAGTCGGCAAGCTTTTCCAGCGGCTGCAGGCGCGCCAGCGCCAGCGCCGCATCCTGGGCCGCGTCCAGTTCCAGGCAGGCGCGCTGCAACAGCTTGCGCTCCAGCTGCGGGTATTGGGTGCGCAGCAACCGCATCTGCGCCACCGAGACCCGGCACACGCGGCTGTCGGCGATCGCTTCGAGGTCGTTGCGGTATTTCGCCGATTCGCTCAGGCCCACGTAGTCGCCCGGCAGCACGAAGCCGACCACCTGGCGGCGGCCGTCGGCCAGGCTGCGGACCAGGCGCAGTGCGCCGGAGGTGACGGTATAGACCGACTGCCGCGCCTCGCCGCTGCGGACCACGGTGGCGCCGGCGGCGTAGGCCAGCGAGGTGGTCACCCGTTCCAGCGCCTGCACCTCGTCGCAGGCCAGCGCCGAACAGATCGCCAGGTGGCGCACGGCGCAATGCAGGCACTCGTGCGCGTTCGGATCGCGGGCCACGGCCGCTTCGACATAGGGCATGGCGAAGCCTGGGACGGTCCGGTGCATGCGCTTGACGGGCGGAGTTGGCACCCCGGGATGATACGCCGATACGATCGCCGGCATCCCAGTACGGCTAGAATTGGCGTCTGTTTGCCCCCAAGACGCAGGAGTTTTGCACGTGATCAAGCCCCGTACGCCGCCCGGCATCATGGAATTGCTGCCGCGCGAGCAGATCGCGTTCCAGCGCATGCTGGACGTCATCCGCCGCAATTACGAGCGGTTCGGGTTCCTGCCGGTGGAGACGCCGGTGTTCGAACTGTCCGACGTGCTGCTGACCAAGTCCGGCGGGGAGACCGAGCGCCAGGTGTATTTCGTGCAGTCCACCGGCGCGCTGGCCAATGCCGAGGCCAGCGGCGAGGGCGGGTTGCCGGAACTTGCGTTGCGTTTCGACCTGACCGTGCCGCTGGCGCGCTACGTGGCCGAACACGAGCACGAGCTGAGCTTTCCGTTCCGCCGCTACCAGATGCAGCGCGTGTACCGCGGCGAACGCGCCCAGCGCGGCCGTTTCCGCGAGTTCTACCAGTGCGACATCGACGTGATCGGCAAGGACGCGCTGAGCATCCGCTACGACGCCGAAGTGCTGGCGGTGATCCACGCGGTGTTCGCCGAACTGGGCATCGGCGCGTTCGCGGTGCAGTTGAACAACCGTAAGCTGATGCGCGGTTTCTTCGAGAGCCTGGGCGTGGCCGAGGGCGAGCGCCAGCTGGCGGTGCTGCGCGAGGTCGACAAGCTCGACAAGCGCGGTGCCGACTACGTGCGCGAGACGCTGGCCGGGGAGGGTTTCGATATCCCGGCCGAGCAGGTCGAGCGGATCCTGGCCTTTGTCGCGGTGCGCTCCAGCGGCCACGACGACGCGTTGGCGCGGCTGGATGCGCTGGCCGCGGCGGCCGCATCGAGCGCCACGCTGGGCGAGGGCGTGGCCGAGCTGCGCGAGGTGCTGGCCCTGGTCAAGGCGCTGGGCGTGCCCGAAACCGCTTACTGCCTGAATTTCTCCATCGCCCGCGGCCTGGACTACTACACCGGCACCGTCTACGAGACCCTGCTGACCGACTACCCGCAGATCGGCTCGATCTGCTCGGGCGGGCGTTACGAGGACCTGGCCAGCCACTACAGCAAGTCCAGGCTGCCGGGCGTGGGCATTTCCATCGGCCTGACCCGCTTGTTCTGGCAGCTGCGCGAGGCCGGGCTGATCGACGGCATCGCCTCCAGCAGCGTGCAGGCGATGGTCGCGCTGATGGACGAGGCCAAGCTGGACGACGCGCTGGACATCGCCCGGCGCCTGCGCGTCGGCGGGATCAATACCGAAGTGCAGATGGAGCCGAAGAAGGTCGGCAAGCAGTTCCAGTACGCCGCGCGGGCCGGCATCCGCTTCGTGGTGCTGGCCGGCGACGACGAGCTGGCGCGCGGCGTGGTCGCGGTCAAGGACCTGGTGCGCGAGCAGCAGTTCGAGGTCGCCCGCGACGAGCTGGCCAGCGCCCTGCTGGTCGAGCTGGAGCAGTCCAAGGTCATGCCCTGAGCTGGCTTGCCGGGCCTGGCGTGGCGCAACCTGGAGGGCGCGCCGCATGTCCCTTGTGGGAGCGACTTCAGTCGCGACGCGGATGGCCCTGGGCCTGTCGCCACCGAAGCTGCTCACGCAAGGGTGAGCGCAACGCGCGTTCGTCACCTGCAACCAGGTGTTCCCGTAGGGGCGGCCGGAGCTGTGCCTGCACCCTTGGGCCTGCGCGATCGTGTGAGTGCCTGTCGCGGCTGAAGCCGCTCCTACAGAAGCGCATGAAAGCGCACGCGCACCCCGCTCCCTGTAGGAGCGGCTTCAGCCGCGACAGATCGCATGGCGCCCTCGTGTCCATCGGCGATCGAACATATCCTAATAACGCTCGCGTGCGCCGCGGCTTGACCCGATCTGTCCAATCGCGCTAATGTACTAACACGCTATTACATTATCGCAATGAAACAACGACCTTCCACGCAACCCGATCGCGACAGCGACCCCTCGTTCAAGGCGCTGTCGCGCGCCCTGGCCCAGCTGAGCAAGCCGCAGGAGGTCGCCGCGTTCCTGCGGGACCTGTGCACGCCGGCCGAGCTGGAGGCGATGTCCGACCGCTGGCGGGTGGTGCCGCTGCTGCTCAAGGGCGTGCCGTACCGCGAAATCCACGAGCTGACCCAGGTCAGCGTGACCACCATCGGCCGCGTCGCGCGGACCCTGGAATACGGCGCCGGCGGCTATGCCACGGCGCTGCGCCGGCAAGCGGCGCGCCCCTCCGATTCCCATTGAGATGTCCTGATGAGTGCTTCCCTGGCAGCGCCGGCGCGTGACCGGCTGCGTATCGCGATCCAGAAGAGCGGCCGCCTGGCCGAGCCGGCGCGCGCGGTGCTGGCCGCCTGCGGGCTGAGCTGGCGCGAAAGCCGCGACAAATTGTTCTGCTACGGCGAATCGCTGCCGGTGGATCTGTTGCTGGTGCGCGACGACGACATCCCCGGGCTGATCGCCGACGGCGTCTGCGACTTCGGCATCGTCGGCCGCAACGAGCTGGAAGAGCAGGCCGGCGAACGCCGCCGCAACGGCCTGCCCGAGGCCTACCGCGCGCTGCGCGGGCTGAACTTCGGCCAATGCCGGCTGATGCTGGCGGTGCCCGACAACTGGGAATGGACCGGCGCGGAACAATTGCAGGGCAAGCGCATCGCCACCAGTTACCCGGCGGTGCTGGCCGACTGGCTGCAAGCGCGCGGCCTCGACGCGCAGGTGGTGGAGCTGTCCGGCTCGGTGGAGATCGCACCGCGCCTGGGCACCGCCGACCTGATCTGCGACCTGGTGTCCAGCGGCGCGACCCTGGCCGCCAACCAGCTCAAGCCGGTGGAGACATTGCTGGAAAGCGAGGCGGTACTGGCCGGGCCGGTGCGCGAGCCGGGCGACGCCCGTGCCGGGCTGGCGGCGATGCTGCTGCGCCGGCTCGACGGCGTGCTCAAGCTGCGCGACAGCAAGTTGCTGATGTTCCGCGCCGCGCGCGACCACGTCGCCGAACTGACCCGGTTGCTGCCCGATGCCGACCCGCTGGTGCAACTGCCCGGCGACGGCGACGGCCCGCTGCAATTGCAGACCATGTGCCATGGCGCGATCACCTGGCAGCGCATGGAGGAACTGGAGCGCGCCGGCGCGCAGGGGCTGATGGTGTTGACCGTGGAGCGCTCGCTGGCATGAACCGACTGGACTGGAATTCGCTCGACGCGCCGGCGCGCACGCAGGCCTTGACCCGGCCGGCGCAGACCGTCGCCGCGCAGACCCGCGCCGCGGTGGCGCAGTTGTTGGACGAGGTGCGCAGCCGCGGCGACGCCGCGCTGCGCGAGATCACCGCGCGTTTCGATGGCGTGGTGCTGCAGCGCTTCGAAGTCGGCGCCGACGAGTTCGCCGCGGCAGAAGCGGCGGTGCCGGCGGTGTTGCGCGAGGCGATGGCGCAGGCCGCGGCGCGGATCGAGACCTTCCACCGCGCCGGCATGGCGCGACCGTATGCGGTGGAAACCGCGCCGGGCGTGGTCTGCGAGCGGGTGGTGCGGCCGATCGGCCGGGTCGGCCTGTACGTGCCGGCCGGCAGCGCGCCGCTGCCGTCCACCGCGCTGATGCTGTGCGTGCCGGCGGCGCTGGCCGGCTGCCGCGAGGTGGTGCTGTGCACGCCGCCGCGCGCCGATGGCTCGGCCGATCCGGCGGTGCTGGTCGCCGCCAAGCTGACCGGCGTGGATCGCGTCTTCAAGCTCGGCGGCGCGCAGGCGATCGCGGCGATGGGCTTCGGGACCGCCTCGGTGCCGTCCTGCGACAAGCTGTTCGGGCCGGGCAATGGCTATGTGACCGAGGCCAAGCAGCAGCTGGCGCAGGCCGGCGTGGCCGCGATCGACATGCCGGCTGGGCCGTCCGAGGTGCTGGTGATCGCCGACGTCGGCGCCGATGCCGCCTTCGTCGCCGCCGACCTGCTGTCGCAGGCCGAGCATGGCCCGGATTCGCAGGTGTTGCTGCTGTCCGACAGCGCCGAGCTGATCGATGCGGTCGAGGACGAGATCGAGCGCCAGCTGGCGACGCTGCCGCGTGCGGCGATCGCGCGCCAGGCGCTGGCTGCGTCGCGGCTGATCCAGGTCGGCACGCTCGAGGATGCGTTCGCGATCAGCAACCGTTACGCGCCCGAGCACCTGATCCTGGCGCTGCGCGAGCCGCGCGCCTGGCTGGAGCGGGTCGAGGCCGCGGGTTCGGTGTTCCTCGGCGATTTCACCCCGGAAGCGCTGGGTGACTATTGCAGCGGCACCAACCACGTGCTGCCGACCAATGGCGCGGCGCGCGCCTACAGCGGAGTCAGCGTCGCCAGTTTCCAGAACTTCGTCAGCGTGCAGAGCGCCAGCCGCGCCGGCATCGCCGCGATCGGCGCCTGCGCGGTGACCATGGCCCGCGCCGAGGGCCTGGACGCGCATGCCAATGCGGTGGCGCTGCGGATGGAGAAGGCGGCATGAGCGCGGCGGACGCGACGCCGATACCGGGTTCGATGCTGGCGCTGGTGCGCCACGACCTGCGCGACTTCGCCGGCTATTCTTCGGCGCGCAGCAGCGTGCTGCACGGCGATGTCTGGCTCAACGCCAACGAATCGGCCTGGGCCAATCCCGCCGACCGCGACGCCGGCAACCGCCGCTATCCGGATCCGCAGCCGCCGGCGTTGCGTGCGGCGCTGGCGTCGCTGTACGCCTGCGCACCGGACCAGGTGCTGCTCGGCCGCGGCAGCGACGAGGCCATCGATCTGCTACTGCGCGCGCTGTGCGAGCCGGGCCGCGACGCGATCGTGATCACCCCGCCGGTGTTCGGCATGTATGCGGTGTGCGCGCGGCTGCAGAACGCGCGCATCGTCGAAGTGCCGTTGCGCGAAGACGCGGCCGGCCTGGTCACCGACATCGATGCAGTGGTGGAGGCGGCGCTGAGCCAGATGGCCAAGCTGGTGTTCCTGTGCTCGCCCGGCAATCCCAGCGGCGCCGCACTCCCGCTTGCGCAGATCGAACGCGCCGCCGAGCGCCTGCATGGGCGCGCCTTGCTGGTGGTCGACGAGGCCTATGGCGAATTCTCCGACGTGCCCTCGGCGAGCACGCTGCTGGCGCGCCACGCCAACCTGGCGGTGCTGCGCACGCTGTCCAAGGCGCATGCGCTGGCCGCGGCGCGGATCGGCTGCGTGATCGCCGATCCGGCACTGATCGCGGTGCTGCGCCGCTGCCAGGCGCCATACCCGATTCCGGCGCCGTGCACGCAGCTGGCGCTGGCCGCACTGCAGCCCGCGCCGTTGCGCCAGACCGCGCTGCGCGTGGCCGAGATCCGCGGCGAGCGCGAGCGCATGGCTGCCGCGCTGGCCGCGCTGCCTGGCGTGCGCCGGGTGTATCCCTCGCAGGGCAACTTCCTGCTGCTGCGCTTCGACGATGCCGAAGGCGCATTCCGCGCGCTGCTGGCCGCCGGCTTGGTGGTGCGCGACCAGCGCGCCGCGCCGACCCTGGGCGATGCGCTGCGCATCACCCTCGGCACCCCGGAACAGAACCAGCGCGTGCTCGGCGCGCTGCAGGCGGGGAGGGCGGCGGCATGAGCCCGATCCTGTTCGTCGACCGCGACGGCACCCTGATCGAGGAGCCGGCCGATTTCCAGATCGACGCCTACGAGAAGCTGCGTTTCGTGCAGGGCGTGATCCCGGCGATGTTGAAATTGCGCGATGCCGGCTACCAGTTCGTCATCGTCACCAACCAGGACGGGCTGGGCAGCGAAGCCTTTCCGCAGGCCGCGTTCGACGGCCCCAACGACCTGATGCTGCAGATCTTCGCCAGCCAGGGCATCGCCTTCCGCGAGGTACTGATCGACTGCAGCTGGCCGGCCGACAACGCACCCACGCGCAAGCCCGGCATCGGCCTGATGCTGCCGTACCTGCAGGACCGCAGCATCGACTGGGCGCGCTCGGCGATGGTCGGCGACCGCCTCACCGACGTCCAGTTCGCCGAGAATCTGCGCATCCGCGGCTTCCAGCTGAAGACCGAACAGTTCGGCGGCGACTGGGACTGGGCCGGCATCGCCCACGAACTGGCCGATGCGCCGCGCCGCGCCAGGGTGCAGCGCGACACCAAGGAGACCCGGATCGCGGTCGAGATCGACCTGGACCTGGCGCGCGATCCGCATTGCGCCACCGGGCTGCCGTTCTTCGACCACATGCTCGAGCAGATCGGCAAGCACGGCGGCTTCGCCCTGGACGTGCGCGCCGAGGGCGACCTGCATATCGACGAACACCACACCATCGAGGACACCGGCCTGGCACTGGGCCAGGCCTTGCGCCAGGCGCTGGGTGACAAGCGCGGCATCGGCCGCTACGGCTTCGATCCGCCGGACAGCCCGTGGCTGGCGGCCGGCGGCCACGCGCGCCTCGGCTTCACCCTGCCGATGGACGAGACCCTGGCCAGCGCCGCGCTGGATTTCAGCGGCCGCCCGTATTTCGTGTTCGAAGGCGAGTTCAAGCGCGAGCGCGTCGGCGACCTGCCGACCGAACTGGTGCCGCATTTCTTCCGCTCGCTGTGCGACGCTTCGGGCCTGAACCTGCATCTGCGCGTGCACGGCGACAACGACCACCACAAGGTCGAGGCCTGCTTCAAGGCATTGGCGCGCGCCTTGCGCCAGGCGCTGCGCCGCGAGGGCGCCGCGCTGCCTTCGACCAAGGGCGTGCTGTGATGCGCGGCGCCCGCGCATGGAGGCTGCGATGAGCGATGTCGCCCTGATCGATGCCGGCGGCGCCAATCTCGGCTCGGTGCGCTACGCGCTGGAGCGCCTGGGCGTGGAAGCCAGGCTGGTGCGCGACGCCGCCGGGCTGCAGGGCGCGGACCGGGTGATTTTGCCCGGGGTCGGCGCCGCGCCGCATGCGATGGCGCGGCTGCGCGAGCAAGGGCTGATCGAGCCGCTGCGCACGCTGCAGGTGCCGCTGATCGGCATCTGCCTGGGCATGCAGCTGCTGTTCGAGCATTCCGAGGAAGGCGACGTCGATTGCCTAGGTCTGCTGACCGGCGTGGTCCGGCGCATGCCGCCGGCACTGGGCGTCCGCATCCCGCACATGGGCTGGAACCGGCTGTTGCCGATGCGTGCCTCGCCGCTGCTGGATGGCGTGCCGGAGCACGCCAGCGCCTATTTCGTGCACGGCTACGCCGCACCGGTCACCGCCGACACCGTGGCCGCCTGCGATCATGGCGGCCTGTTCACCGCGGTGGTGCAGCATGGCCGCCGCTGTGGCGCGCAATTCCATCCCGAGCGCTCGGCGAGCACCGGCGCGCGCATCCTGCGCAACTTCCTCGAGACCGATTTCCGATGAGCTTCATCGTCTATCCCGCATTGGACATCCGCGACGGCCGCGTGGTGCGGCTGGCGCAAGGCGACTACGCCCGCGAAACCCATTACGGCGACGATCCGCTGCCGCGCGCGCAGGCCTTCGCCGATGCCGGCGCAGGCTGGATGCATCTGGTCGACCTGGACGCGGCGCGTGCCGGCGGCTATACCCTGGCGCCGCTGCTGAGCCAGATCCGCGCGCAGACCGGGCTGCAGGTGCAGACCGGCGGCGGCGTGCGCTCGCGCGCCGACGTGCAGCGCATGCTCGACGCCGGCGCCGCGCGCGTGGTGATCGGCTCGCTGGCGGTGCGCGACCGCGAATCGGTGCTGGCATGGCTGGCCGAGTTCGGCGCCGAACGCATCACCGTGGCCCTGGACACGCGCCAGGACGCGCACGGCGTGTGGCGGCTGCCGGTGCTGGGCTGGACCGAGACCTCCTCGCTGACCCTGGAAGCGCTGGCGGTCGAGTACGCCGCGGCCGGACTGAAACACCTGCTGTGCACCGACATCGCCCGCGACGGCATGCTGTCCGGACCGAACCTGGCGCTGTACGCCTACCTGCGCCGGATCGCGCCGGGCGTGGACGTACAGGCCTCCGGCGGCATCCGCAACGCCGCCGACGTGCGCGCCGCGCGCGAGGTCGGCTGCGCCGGCGCAGTGCTTGGCAAGTCGCTGCTGGAAGGGCGATTGCGCCTGGACGAGGCGCTGGCATGCTGAGCCGGCGCATCATCCCGTGCCTGGACGTGCGCGAAGGCCGCGTGGTCAAGGGCGTCAAGTTCCGCGACCATATCGACATGGGCGACATCGTCGAGCTGGCTTTGCGCTACCGCGACCAGGGCGCCGACGAACTGGTGTTCTACGACATCGGCGCCAGCCCGGAAGGGCGTTCGGTGGACTACGCCTGGGTCGAGCGCGTGGCGCGGCTGATCGACATCCCGTTCTGCGTGGCCGGCGGCATCCGCGACGTGGCCACCGCGCGCGCGGTGCTGCATGCCGGCGCCGACAAGATCTCGATCAACTCGCCGGCGCTGGAGCGGCCGGCGCTGATCGCCGAACTGGCCGAAGCGTTCGGCGTGCAATGCGTGGTGGTGGGCATCGATTCGATCCGCGAGGACGACGGCCAGTGGCGCGTGCGCCGCTTCACCGGCGACCCGGACAAGACCCAGGCGCTGAGCGTGCGCACCGTGGACTGGGTGGTGGAGGCGCAGCAGCTGGGCGCCGGCGAGATCGTGCTCAACTGCATGGACAACGACGGCGTGCGCCGCGGCTACGACATCGCCCAGCTGTTCGAGGTGCGCACGTTGTGCAAGGTGCCGCTGATCGCCTCCGGTGGCGCCGGGCAGATGCAGCACTTCGCCGACGTGTTCGAACAGGCCGACGTGGACGGCGCGCTGGCCGCCAGCGTGTTCCACAGCGGCGCGATTCCGATTCCCGACCTCAAGCGCTTTCTGCGCCAACGACAGATCGAGGTGCGCGATGGCGCATGAGCACGAAGCCGCCGCCGCGCCCGCGGATGCGGCGTTTGCTGGGGACACCTTGGATTGGAGCACGCTGGATTGGAGCAAGGGCGACGGCCTGCTGCCCGTAGTGGTGCAGGACGCGGCCACGCTGCGCGTGCTGATGCTCGGCTACATGAATGCCGACGCGTTGGCCGCGACCCGCGCCAGCGGCAAGGTCACCTTCTACAGCCGCAGCAAGCAGCGGCTGTGGACCAAGGGCGAAAGCTCGGGCAACACCCTGGCGCTGGTGGCGATCGAGACCGACTGCGACCGCGACACGCTGCTGGTCACAGCGCACCCGCACGGGCCGACCTGCCACCTCGGCCGCAGCAGCTGCTTTCCGCAGGCGCCGGGCCAGTTCCTGGGGGCGCTGGACCGCCTGGTCGCACAGCGCGAACGCACGCGACCGCCCGGCAGCTACACCACGCAGCTGTTCGAGAAGGGCACGCGGCGCATCGCACAGAAGGTCGGCGAGGAAGGCGTGGAAACCGCATTGGCCGGCGTGGCGCAGGACGATGCAGCGCTGCTCGGCGAATCGGCCGACCTGCTGTACCACCTGACCGTGCTGCTGCGCGCGCGCGGCCTGGCGCTGGCCGACGCGGTTGCGGTGCTGGAAGCGCGGCACAAGTAGGTTCGCGCCACGGCGGTCGGCGCCGTGCCGCGGCGGATGGCTACAATCGCGGCTGGTTTCGATTGCCGGATATCCCGCATGTCGCTGCGTGCCGTAGTGCTTCTCTGCCTGTTGACCGCCGCCGCGCCCGCGCCGGCGCAGACCGCCACGATCAGCGGCAGCGTCTATCAGGAGCGCGACGGCCATGCGGGCCGCGGCAGTGGCGAGCGCGGCATCGCCGGCGTGCAGGTCTCCGACGGCGTGCAGATCGTGCGCACCGATGCGCAGGGCCGCTACCGCCTCGACGTGGTGCCGGGGCGCACGGTGTTCGTGATCAAGCCCGACGGCTATGCCTTCGCCAGTGCCGGCAACGGTTTGCCGGCGTACTGGCGGCACTACGCGCCGGCCGGATCGCCCAAGCTCAACTACCCGGGCATCGCGCCGACCAGCGGCGCCAGCGACGGCTGGGATTTCGCGCTGCGCGCGCAACCGGCCGCGGCCAGCACCGAAGTGCTGGTGTTCGCCGACACCCAGACCGCCTCGGTGACCGACATCGGCTACTACGCGCGCGACATCGTTGCGCCGCTGCTCGGCAAGACCCGCGCGCGCCTGGGTACCACCCTGGGCGACGTGGTCAGCGACGACCTGTCGCTGTATCCCGCATTGAACGCCGAGACCGCCAGGCTCGGCGTGCCGTGGTTCCACGTGCCCGGCAACCACGACCTCAATGTCGATGCGGCCGACGATGCCCACTCGCTGTCCAGCTGGCGCGCGGTCTACGGGCCGGACACCTATGCGGTGGAGGAGGGCGGCGCCAGCTTCGTGTTCCTCGACGACGTGGTCTACCAGCCGCAGCAGCAGCCCAAGTATGTCGGCGGCCTGCGCGAGGACCAGTTCGCGTTCCTGCAGGCCTACCTGGCCACGCTGCCGAAGCAGCGGCTGCTGGTGCTGGGCATGCACATCCCGCTGTTCGACGCCGCGCCGGGCAAGGAGACGTTCCGCCATGCCGACCGCGCGCGCCTGTTCGCGCTGCTGCAACCGTTCGCGCAGGTGCTGGTGCTCAGCGGCCACAGCCATACCCAGCGCCACTACTATCACGGCGCCGCCGATGGCTGGCACGGCGCGCAGCCGCTGCACGAATACAACGTGGGCGCGGCCTGCGGCGCGTTCTGGTCCGGGGCCAAGGACGCCGACGGCATTCCCGCGGCGACGATGGCCGACGGCACCCCGAACGGCTATGCGCTGCTGACCGTGCAGCGCGATGGCCGCTACGCGCTTGCGTACCACGCCGCGCGTGCCGCGGCCGATGCGCAGATGCGTTTGCATGCGCCGAAGGTATTGCGCCGCGGCGCGTATCCGGCCTGGGCGGTGTATGCGAACGTGTTCATGGGCGAGGACGACAGCCGCGTGGAATACCGCATCGACGACGGCGCGTGGAAGCCGATGGCCCGCGTGCAGCAGCCGGATCCGGATCTGCTCGCCGAAAACGCGCGCGACGATGCTGCCGACGCACTGCGCGGCTACGACCGTTCGCCGGAAGCGATCCCCTCGCAGCACCTGTGGCGCGGCGCCTTGCCGACCGACCTGGGTGCCGGCGCGCACCGCATCGAAGTCCGCGCCTTCGACCGCTGGCGCGGCGAGCAACGCGCCAGCACCGGCTATCGTCTGCAGGACGCGACGCCCTGAGTGCGCGTCGCGCATCGGCGCGTTGAGGCGATGGGTGCCTGGCCTGGCAAGCGGCTAGCGTTTCGACTTCCCGCGTCGTGCCAGCAGTCGCGACGAGCGCAGCGGTGGAGGTGCCGCGACCGGGCAGCGTCGGGACTGAAGTCCCTCCCCCAGTGCACCCGGCGAACAGGCCGCAGGTTCCTGTAGGAGCGGCTTCAGCCGCGACAAATGCGTCGGCAAATGCGTCGGCTGTGCACGCTAACTGTCGTGGCTGAAGCCACTCCTACAGTGCACCCGGCGGGCTCGCCGCGAGTTCTTGTGGGAGCGACTTCAGTCGCGACGAGCGCGAGTAGCAAACCCTTCAGAGCCCGCGGATCTGTCGGCACCGCTGGCCACAAGACACAAGAGCAGCAGATGGATTTCCGAATCCCGAAAACAAAAACGCCTCCACGCGGGAGGCTGTCGAAAGCAAATGATCCTGGCTGGCGAGCGAAGGCGAGCGGGCGGAAGGATCGGGCGCAGCTGGCTGGCGTGAGGCTGGCGGGCTTGCTACGGGGCCAAGTCTAGCGAGCGCCAAGATTTGGCGATCAAACGCGACTCAGTCGCATCTTCTCGCAAGGCGGCGCACAAAAGACATGCCCTCGATGCCGCACTACGCACTTTGTTGGATCATCTTGAGCGGCTGTCGTCGCGCGACGCACATGGTAGGTACGACCGCGGAAGGCGGTGCCCGTTCGCCGCACTGAAGCCCCTTTCCCTCCGGCGACCGAAGGAAGTCCCCGTGGGAGAGAGGGGTTGGGGTAAGGGTCGGGGCGAAGCCATTTCGCGATCCTTTCGAAGGTTGCCGCGCGCGCACCGAATCTGCCGTCTCGGCCTCGTCATCGGCATTCGGAGCCGAAGCCTCGTCCGGCTTGGCTATTGCCCGGCCTTGCCGTCGGCCGGGGTGTCCGGCGCTGCTGTCGTCTGCGTCTGCGCCTCAGGTTCCGGATAGGGATACGCCGGCGCCGCGACCGGCCGCAACTGTGCGCGCCAGCGCTGCAGCAGCGGTGCGATGCGCGCGCCGACGTACAGCTGCGGATACGACGGCGCTTCGCCTTGCGCCTGTTCGCGCGCGCTGATCTCGGCCGTGGCCAGGCGATAGCTCTCGACGAAATCGGTGGTGCGCGCCAGCGCGTCGATCAGCCAGGCGCGGCCGAAATAGGTGGCGCTGGCGGTGTTGCCGCAGCCGAACGAGGGCCGGTCGCGGCGCGCGGCGGTGATGATCAGCGTGTCCGGACTCTTCAGCGCCGGCACGAAGCCGCCCGAGTAGCAGGCCGACAGCACGATCACCCGGTTGCGGATGCCGGCGGCGTCGAGCAACCCGCGCAGTTCCTTGGGGGTGATGGTGTCGTAGTCGGCGTCCTCGCCGGGGCCGAACTGCACATACAGCTCGTGCTGTTCGGTGCCGTGGCTGGTCAGGAACAGCAGCAGCGCGTCCTCGCGCCGGTCCATCAGCTTGCCGATCCGCTGCAGCGTATCGGCCAGGTTGTCGTACGAGGCCTGCGGCGCGTAGGCGTGGGCGCCTAGATTGTCGGCGTGGTTGATCAGGGTGACGATGCGTCCCGCCGCGCCGAAGCGCTGCGCGAACAGCTGGCGCAGGTACCGGGTCTCGTTGCGGAACACGTCTTCGCTGGCGTCGCCGGCGAAGCCGACCACGTACAGGTCGGTGCTGCCCGGCCGCTGCGGCTGCAGCGCGGCCAAAGCCTTGCGCAGCTGCGCCTGGTCGATCGGATCGACCGGCGCCGGTGCATCGGCCTGCGCCTGTGCCTGCGCCGCGCCGGCATCCGCATGGCAGGCCGGCAGCAGCAGCGCCAGCAGCAGGGTCAGGGCCAGGCGTCGGTACGGCAAGCTGCTGCGCAAGAACCAAGGCATGGGCGGCGGCGGATGCGACGGAAGAAGGACGCGGCAGCGCGTGGCGATGCCGCGCTGCACTCAGAACGCCAGCTCGGCGAAACGCTCCACGCGCCGGTGGCCGTTGCAGGCATCGCCGAGGCGCGGTTCGGGATAGTCCTCGCGGCGATCGACCAGCACCGTGTCCAGCCCGGCCTCGCGCGCGGCATCGAGTTCGGCGACCACGTCGGACAGGAACACGATCTGCGCGGCCGGCACGCCGGTCGCCTCGGCGATGCGCGCGTAACTGGCCGCCTCGCGCTTGGCGCCGACTTCGGTGTCGAACCAGCCGGAGAACAGCCCGGTCAGGTCGCCGGCGTCGCTATGGCCGAAGAACAGTTTCTGCGCCGGCACCGAGCCGGACGAGTACACGTATAGCGGGTGGCCGTCGGCATGCCAGCGGCGCAGCGCCGGCGCCGCGTCGGGGTAGATGTGCGCGGCGAAGTCGGCGTCGCGGTAGCCGGCTTCCCAGATCATGCCCTGCAGCGCCTTCAGCGCTGTGTGCTTGCGGTCCTGGTCGATCCAGCCCTGCAGCGTCTCCACGATCACCGCATCGGTGCAGATGCCGCCAGATTCGGTCGCCACCGCGTCCAGCCACTGCCGCACCTGCGGCTGCTGGCCGTGCTCGCGCACGAAGTCGGGCAGGGCGCGGCGCGCGTAGGGGAACAGCACGTCCTTGACGAAGGAGATGCTGCTGGTGGTGCCTTCGATGTCGGTCAGGATCACGCGGGGGGCGCTCATCGTTCAGTTCGCCTCGCCGCGCAGCGCCGCTTCGTAGCGCGGGAAGCGCTGGGCGATGTCGGTGTCGGTGAAATGACCGACCCAGCCGTCCGGCTCGGTGAAGAAGCGGATCGCGATGAAGCGCGGCTCCGGGCCCATGTCGAACCAGTGGTGGGTGCCGTCCGGCACCGCGATCAGATCGTTCTGCACGCATTCGATCTCGTAGACCTTGCCGTCCACGTGCAGGGTGAACAGGCCCGAGCCGGCGACGAAGAACCGAACTTCGTCTTCCTTGTGGAAATGCTCGTCGAGGAACTTGCTGCGCATCTCCTCGCGCTGCGGATGGTCCGGGGCGATGCTGACCACGTCCACGGTCTTGAAACCGTGCGTGGCGACCAGCCGGTCGATGTCGGTCTTGTAGGCGGCCATCACCGCTTCCGGCGTGGCGCCGGCCTCGATCGGCTGGTCGGCCTGCCAGCGCTCGAAGGTGACGCCGATCTTGCGCAGTTCGGCGGCGATCGCGTCGCCATCGCGGCTGTCGAACAGCGGCGCGTCGGGAGTGGTTTCGGCGAAGATGCGGAGTCGGCTCATGGCGGCGGGCGAGGGCGTCGTGGAGGGGAGGAAAAGGGTAGCAGCTGGGGGGTAAGCCGCCGTTGCGGCGCTGGAACGCTGTCGCGCGGCGCGGCGCGCCGGGCCTCAGCCGCTTGCGCGCAGCTTGCGCAGTTCCAGCTCGCAATGCAGCAGGAACTCGATCGCTTCCAGGTGGCGGCGCGCCTCGGCCATGTCGCGGCCCCAGGCGTACAGGCCGTGGCCGTCGATCAGGTAGCCCCACAGCGGGGCGCGGTCGAGCAGCGCGTCCACCTGCGCGGCCAGCACGGTCATGTCCTGGGTGTTGGCGAACACCGGCAGCTCCACCGCGGTTTCGTGGGTCTGGTTGCCGTGCAGCGCCTTCAGCAATTCGTAGCCTTCCAGGCGCACGTGGCCGGCGCCGGCGTACAGCCGCGAAGCGATGGTCTGCACTGGCGAATGCGTGTGCAGCACGCAGCCGACTTCCGGGAAACGGCGGTACAGCTGGGTGTGCAGCAGGGTCTCGGCCGAGGGCCGGTGATCGCTGCCGACGGCCTTGCCGTCGAAGTCCACCACCATGATGTCGGCCTCGACCAGCCGGCCCTTGTCGCGGCCGGACACGGTGATCGCGGCATGCGCGGCGTCGAGCCGGTGCGAGAAGTTGCTGCTGGTGGCCGGGGTCCAGCCGGCCGCCGACAGTTCGCGGATGTTGCCGATCAGCAGCTGGGCCAGCGTGCGCAGGCGTTCGGTATCGTAGGGCTGTGCGTTCATGCCCCTATTCTAGCCAGCCCGTGTGGCACGCAGACGGCTGTGGCGGAAGCCGTAGCCGAAATAGATCAGCAGGCCGAGCCCGGTCCAGCCGCCCATCAGCAGCCAGTTGTGCGCGGTCATCGCCGACAGCAGCGCCAGGCAGCTGAGCATGCCGGCGATGCAGATCGGCCAGGCGAACGGGATGCGGAACGGACGCGGCAGGTCCGGCTGGGTGCGGCGCAACACCAGCACCCCGGCGCAGACCGCGGCGAAGGCGATCAGCGTGCCCATCGAGGTCAGTTCGCCGAGCACGTCCAGCGGGAACAGCGCCGCCAGCAGCGCGATGCCGATGCCGGTGATCACCGTGTTGATGTGCGGGGTGCGGTACTTCGGATGGATCTTGGTGAACACCGGCGGCAGCAGCCCGTCGCGGGCGATGATCATGAAGATCCGCGGCTGGCCGATGATCATCACCAGCACCACCGAGGACAGGCCGATCAGCGCGCCGACCTCGACCACCACCCGCAGCCAGGCCAACTGCGGGTGCGCGGCCACCGCGGTCACCACCGGCTCGTCGGTGCCCAGTTGGGTGTAGGGCACCAGCCCGGTCATCACCGCCGCCATGGTGATGTACAGCACGGTGCAGATCACCAGCGACAGGATCATGCCGATCGGCAGGTCGCGCTGCGGCCGGTGCGATTCCTGCGCCGCCACCGACACGGCCTCGAAACCGATGTAGGCGAAGAACACCATCGCCGCGCCGCGCAGCACCCCGTCCATGCCGTACTTGCCGGGGCCGGCGTTGGCCGGGATGAACGGATGCCAGTTGGCCGTGTCCACGTACTTCCAGCCGACCGCGATCACCAGCAGGATCAGCCCGGTCTTCAGGATCACCATCGCCATGTTCATCGCCGAGGACTTGCGGATGCCGGCATAGCACAGCCAGGTCAGCAGCAGCACGATGCCGGCGGCGGGCAGGTTGGCGATCGCGCCGGTGCGCTGCAGCTTGCCGTCCAGCGGCGCGTTGACCAGGGCCGCGGGCAGGTGCATGCCGAAATGATCGAGCAGGCTCAGGAAATAACCGGTCCAGCTCACTGCCACCGCCGAGGACGACACGCTGTATTCGAGCACCAGCATCCAGCCGATGAACCAGGCCGCCAGCTCGCCGAAGGTGGCGTAGGTGTAGGTGTAGGCGCTGCCGGACACCGGCACCATCGCCGCGAATTCGGCATAGGCCAGCGCGCAGAACGCGCAGCACAGCGCGGCCAGCACGAACGACAGCATGATCGCCGGGCCGGCATGGTTGGCCGCGGCCTGTCCGGTGATGACGAAGATGCCGCCGCCGATCACCGCGCCGATCCCCAAGGCGGTCAGGCCCCACGGGCCGAGCGAGCGCTGCAGGCCCAGGCCGCCGGCGTCCTCGTGAGCGGCATGGGGGTGTTTGGTGGCCCAGAGTTGTTTGAACATGGAGCGGTTCCTGTTGATCCCTGCACATGGACGTGCAGGCTCTTGCATGAGGGACGCGAGATTTGAATCCCGCACACGGACGTGCGGGCTTTTGCGAGGGACGCGCAATTACGCCTTGGTGGCCAGGCGGCTGTGGCGGATGCCGTAGCCGAAGTAGATGAACAGGCCGATCACGGTCCAGCCGACGAAGACCTTCCAGTGTTCCTGGAACGCTTGCAGGAACAGGAACAGGCAGGCCAGCGCGCCGAGCGGGCAGATCACCATCGCCAGCGGCACCCGGAACGGGCGCCCCAGGTCGGGCTTGGTGAAGCGCAGCACCATCACCCCGATGCAGACCGTGGCGAAGGCGAGCAGGGTGCCCATCGACACCAGTTCGCCGAGCACGTCCAGCGGGATCAGGCCGGCCAGCAGCGCGGCCACCACGCCGACGAAGATGGTGCCGACGTAGGGCGTGTGGAACTTGCGATGGACCTTGCCGAACAGCTTGGGCAGCAGGCCGTCGCGGGACATGGTGTAGAAGATGCGTGGCTGCGCCATCAGCATCACCAGCACCACCGAGGACAGGCCGGCGATCGCGCCGATCTCCACCGCGGTCTTCAGCCAGGCCAGGCTCGGGTAGTGCTCCAGCGCGGTGGCGACCGGCTTGGCGGTGCCGAGCTGGGTGTAGGGCAGCAGGCCGGTCAGTACCGCGCAGACGATGATGTAGATGACCGTGCACACCGCCAGCGACACCAGGATGCCGATCGGCATGTTGCGCTGCGGGTCCTTGGTTTCGCCGGCCGAGGTGGAGACCGCGTCGAAACCGATATAGGAGAAGAACACGATGGAGGCGGCGCGGAAGATGCCGCTCCAGCCGAACTGGCCCGGCCCGGTGTTCTCGGGGATGAACGGATGCCAGTTGGCCGGATCGATGTGGGAAATGCCGAAGCCGACGAACAGGCAGATCACCGCGACCTTGATCGCCACCACGATGGCGTTGACGAACGCGGACTGGGTGACGCCGACGTAGCACAGCGCGCTGACCGCGACCACGATCAGCACCGCCGGCAGATTGACGATGTTGCCGGAGGCGACGAAGGCATCGCCGTCCCAGACCAGCGGCGCGCCGGCCAGTTCGGCGGGGAACGGCAGGCCCAGGGTGCCGCTGAGGAAACTGATCAGATAGGCCGACCAGCCGACCGCGACGCTGGAGCCGGCGAACAGGTATTCCAGCACCAGGCACCAACCGATGAACCAGGCCACGCCTTCGCCCAGGGTGGTGTAGGAGTAGGAGTAGGCGCTGCCGGACACCGGCATCATCGCCGCGAATTCGGCATAGCACAGGCCGGCGAAGGCGCAGGCGATGCCGGCGAACACGAACGACAGCATCACCGCCGGTCCGGCGTGGTTGGCCGCAGCCTGGCCGGTCAGCACGAAGATGCCCGCGCCGATCACCGCGCCGATGCCGAGCATGATCAGATGCTTGGCAGTGAGGGTCCGTTGCAGCGTGGCTTCGCCTTCCAGGCTGCCTTCGAACGGTTCGCCGGCATCGACGTGGCCGGCAGGCTCGATCGGCTTGACCCTCAACACAGACTTCAGCATGCGGTGCATTTCCCAGTGGCGATCGGAGCGGTCTCGCCCCGGTAACGATGGTGCGCTAGGCCCAAGCAGGCCACGCAAGCGTCGTACCATGCCAAAGCCGGGCGGCCGCCACAAGCAGCGCTGCGCCGTCGGCGGCGATAATGGCCGGCCCCGATCGCGAGAACCGCCCATGCCGGACCTTTCCCTGCGCCGCCAGTTGCACGCCTATGCCACCCTTTGGCCGCAGCAGGCCGAGGTTGCCGCGCAATTCCTGGCAGTGCTGGACGATGCGCAGGACCCGTTCGTGCGCGAACGCCTGGACGGCCACTTCACCGGTTCGGCCTGGCTGGTCAGCGCCGACGGCACCCGCACCCTGCTGACCCACCACCGCAAGCTGCAGCGCTGGCTGCAGCTGGGCGGGCATGCCGACGGCGAGCGCGACCTGGCGCTGGTGGCGCTGAAGGAAGCCACGGAGGAATCGGGGCTGTCCGGGCTGGCGCTGGAGGACGGCGCCCTGTTCGACCTGGACCGGCACTGGATCCCCGAGCGCAGCGACGTGCCCGGACACTGGCACTTCGACGCGCGCTACGTGGTGCGCGCCGGCGCGGACGAGGCGTTCGCGGTCAGCGCCGAGTCGCTGGCCCTGGCCTGGCGCCCGATCGCCGAACTGCTGTCCGAGCCGGACCTGGATCCGTCGCTGCGGCGCATGGCCGGCAAGTGGCTGGCGCACCGCGGACGCTGATGCGCAGGTGACGGGCGTTGCCTGACTGGCGTGCGCGGGCGCTGAGCATCCGCCGCTGGCTGGGCGTGCATCGCGGGATTGGGTACCCTTGGGCGCCCGTTGCCCGTGCATGCCCATGTCCCGCACCGCTGCTGCCTTCACCTACCGCCTGGCGTTCCGCCCGCTCGACGAACGGATGGCGTCGGCCGAACTGGCGCGCACCGTGCACCGTGCGCTGCTGGCGTTGAGCGGGCCGCCGCATGGCGTGGCGATCGTCAGCCTGCAGCGCCCGCCGCGCGAGGACGGCGCCGGCCTATACATGGAGGCCGTCACCACCGGCCCGGAGCGGTGGTACCTGAAGGCCGACGATTATCTGTTGAGCGAGGGGTTGCGCGGTGAATTGCAGCCCTGATCGGGACTGGGGACTCGGGACTCGGGACTCGGAAGAGCGTGGGTTGCGTGATCTGCTTTTCCGCGCTTGTTTTCTGCGTCTCAAGCGTTCGTGCGTTTGCGCCACCGCCATCCATCCAGGCCTGGTCGCAGTCGGAGAGCGGACTCGCCGGCGTCGCCGCTGTTCCGAGTCCCGAGTCCCGGGTCCCGAGTCCCGAACTCAGTAAAGAACCCTCGTCCGCACCGTCCCCGCGATCTGCCCCAGCTCGTCCTTCAGCACCGCCGCCAGTTGCTCGCTGGCGGCGACGTCGATCACCACGTAGCCGACCTTGGGGTCGGTGCGCAGGAACTGGCCGTCGATGTTGACGTTGTGGCGCGAGAACAGTTCGTTGACCTGCGACAGCACGCCCGGCACGTTGCGGTGGATGTGCAGCAGGCGCAGGCTCTCGGCGTGCTCGGGCAGGCTGACCTCGGGGAAGTTCACCGCCGACACGGTGCTGCCGTTGTCGCTGTAGCGCACCAGCTTGGCCGCCACCTCCACGCCGATGTTGTCCTGCGCTTCCAGCGTGCTGCCGCCCACGTGCGGAGTCAGGATCACGTTGTCGTGCGCGGCCAGCGGCGATTCGAACGCGTCGCCGTTGCCCTTCGGCTCGACCGGGAACACGTCCACCGCCGCGCCGCCGATGTGGCCGCAGGTCAGCGCCGCGTCCAGCGCGGCGATGTCGATCACGGTGCCGCGCGAGGCGTTGATCAGGTGCCCGCCCGGCTTCATCTGCGCGATCTGCGCCGCGCCGATCATGTCCTTGGTCGCAGGCGTTTCCGGCACGTGCAGGGTCACCACGTCCGAACGCGCCAGCAGCTCGTCCAGGTCGGTCGCCGCGCGCGCGTTGCCCAGCGATAGCTTGGCTTCGATGTCGTGGAAGATCACCTGCATGCCCAGCGACTCGGCCAGCACGCCGACCTGGGTGCCGATATGCCCGTAGCCAACGATGCCCAGCACCTTGCCGCGGGTCTCGTGGCTGCCGGCGGCCGACTTCGACCAGCCGCCGCGGTGGCATTCGGCGTTCTTCTGCGGAATCCCGCGCAACAGCAGGATCGCCTCGGCGATGACCAGCTCGGCGACGCTGCGGGTATTGGAATAGGGCGCGTTGAACACCGGGATGCCGGCCAGCTCGGCCGCGTCCAGGTCCACCTGGTTGGTGCCGATGCAGAAGCAGCCGACCGCGATCAGGCGCTTGGCCTGCGCCAGCACCTCGGCGCTGAGCTGGGTGCGCGAGCGGATGCCGACGATGTGCGCCTCGGCGATGCGCGCCTTCAGTTCGTCTTCCGGCAGCGACTTGGCGTGCAGTTCGATCTGCGAGTAGCCGGCGGCGCGGAACACGTCGATGGCGGTCTGGCTGATGCCTTCGAGCAGCAGCACGCGGATATCCTGCTTCGGAAACGAGGTTTTCTTGGGCGACATTGCAGCGACGAGGCCTGGCGAAAGGGGCAGTCACTATGCCAGATGGATCCGCGCTTTGGTGCGACGCAATAGGACGCCGGGAGGGCGCGGATGCAACGGTGGCGACGGTTTCAGTTGCATCTTGTTCGGGACTCGGGACTCGGGACTCGGAGCGAGCGTGCGCCTGACAGTCGTCCTTGCTTCGAGCCGGTGGCCCTTCGCTTTTCCGAGTCCCGGGTCCCGAGTCCCGCACACAACTAGACGCCACCGCACAACGCTGGCACGCTTGAACGCTTGCCTTCGCCACGACCTCTGAGCCGATGACCGACCCGCGCCTGGATGCCCTTACGCACGCCGTTCCCGGACTGCGCCTGAAGACCGACCCCGCCGACCTGGAGCACTACGGCCGCGACTGGACCCGGCGCTGGACGCCGGCGCCGCTGGCGATCGCGCTGCCGGCCACGGTGCAGGAGGTGCAGGCGGTGCTGCGCTGGGCCAACGACCACGCGGTGGCGGTGGTGCCTTCCGGCGGCCGCACCGGCCTGTCCGGCGGCGCGGTGGCCGCGCACGGCGAACTGGTGCTGAGCCTGGAGCGGATGAACAAGGCGCTGGCGTTCGATGCGGTCGATCGCACCCTCACCGTGCAGGCCGGCATGCCGCTGGAAGCGGTGCACAACGCCGCGCGCGAGCACGGGCTGGTGTATCCGGTGGATTTCGCCGCGCGCGGCTCGTGTTCGATCGGCGGCAATATCGCCACCAATGCCGGCGGCATCCGCGTGATCCGCTACGGCAATACCCGCGAATGGATCGCCGGGCTCAAGGTGGTGACCGGCAGCGGCGAGTTGCTCGAGCTCAACCGCGGGCTGATCAAGAATTCCAGCGGCTACGATTTTCGCCAGTTGCTGATCGGCTCGGAAGGCACCCTCGGCATCGTCGTGGAGGCCACGTTGCGGCTGACCGACCCGCCGCCGCCGAGCAACGTGATGCTGCTGGCGCTGCCTTCGTTCGAAGTGCTGATGCAGGTGTTCGCCGCGTTCCGCAGCCGCCTGCAGCTGGAGGCCTTCGAATTCTTCACCGACCGCGCGCTGCAGCATGTGCTGGCGCACGGCGCGCAGGCGCCGTTCGACACGGTCTATCCGTACTACGTGGTTACCGAATACGCCAGCGGCGACGAGGCGCAGGAAGCCGCGGCGCTGGCCGCGTTCGAGGCCTGCATGGAGCCAGGCTGGGTGCTGGACGGGGTGATCAGCCAGAGCGATGCGCAGGCCGCGCAGCTGTGGCGCCTGCGCGAAGGCATCACCGAGGCAGTGGCGCGCTACACGCCGTACAAGAACGACGTGTCGGTGCGGATCTCGGCGATGCCGGCGTTCCTGGCGCAGACCCAGGCGCTGCTTGGCCACGCCTACCCGCAGTTCGACGTGGTCTGGTTCGGCCATATCGGCGACGGCAACCTGCACATCAACGTGCTCAAGCCCGACGCCACCGCCGACGCCGACTTCATCGCCGCCTGCGAGCAGGTCACCAAGCTGCTGGCGCAGGTGCTGGCCGAGCATGGCGGCAGCATCTCCGCCGAACACGGCATCGGCCTGGTCAAGAAGCCGTATCTGCAAAGCACCCGCAGCGCCGAGGAGATCGCGCTGATGCGCGCGGTCAAGCGTGTGTTCGATCCGGCCGGGCTGCTCAATCCGGGCAAGCTGTTCGATCCCTGAGCCGCGCGCCGGCGGTGCAGGCGCGGGCGCTGCGGCGATGCTCGCGCTCGCGGCGGCGGCCGGCTAGGCTATGCCGAGGCGGCCACCGCCGCTTCTCCTTCCCGATCCCGTTGGAACCGATGCGATGAACCGAGTGACCGCGCGCTGCGCGCTGTTGTTGATCCTGACCGTCCCGGCGTTCGCGCAGGCATCCAGCGTCGCCGGCAGTTCCGCCGGCTCGGCCTCGGCCGGTTCGGCCGGCAGTTCGGCGTCCTCGGACAGCAGCTCCGGCAACGACAAGCTGGTGCTGCAGGCGCGCGACGACGCGGCCGGTTTCGTCGCCAGCGCCGGCCGCCTCCGCGGCGCGCAGCTGGAGGCGGCGCTGCGCGTGCTGCGCGAGCGCAACCCGCAGGCGCAGCAGGCCAGCGACCTGCAGTTGGCGCAGGCCATCCTGGCGCTGTGACACCGCGCCCGCGGCGCCGGCTGGCATGGCTGGCGCTGCTGTGGCTGGCGTGCGCAATGCCTGCGCAGGCCTTGCAGTTGCAGGTCGATGCGAGCGGATTGAGCGCGCCCGAACGCGCGGCCAGCCAGGCGCTGCTTGACGCGACGCTGCCGAGGCTGCCCCCGGCCTGGAGCGCGGCGATCGCGGCACCGCTGACCGTGCAATGGCGCGACGATCTGCCCGAACAGGTGCACGGACGGGCGCAGGCGCGGCAGCTGCTATTGAACAAGGCCTTGCTGCGCGCGTGGATGGTGCTGCAGCCTGCCACTGCTGCCGCCGACGCTGGCGCGGCAGACCCGGCACGGCGGCCGGCGGTCGCCGCGCTGCTGCACGAACTGGCGCATTTCTACGACCGTTCCGCGACGGGCCGGCTGTCGTCGGATCCGCGCCTGCTGGATCTGGCCGGCTGGCAGGTCAGCCCGATGCGGCTGGGCCTGCGCCGGGGCCGCAACGCCTTCAGTGAGCGTAGCCCGGACCGGTACGAACTGGCGTCGCCGGCGGAATTCGTCGCGGTCAACCTGGAGCACTTCTTGCTCGATCCGGACTATGCCTGCCGGCGCCCGGCGCTGGCGCGCTATTTCGCGCAGCGCCTGGCCTGGTCGCCGCCGGCGACGGCTTGCGCGCCCGGCCTGGCCTACCTGCAGGATCCGCTGGCCGACGAGGCGGCGCTGCTGCAAGTCGATCCTGCGCGGGTCTACGCGGTGGACTACCTGCTGGCCGAGGGCAACGCGCAGCCGATGAGCCATTGGGGCCACAGCATGTTGCGGCTGGTGATCTGCGCGCCGGGGCGCGCGTCGGGTCCGGATTGCCGCCTGGACCTGGCGTATCACAAGGTGCTGTCGTTCCGTGCCTTCGTCGACGACGTGCAGATCTCCAACCTGCGCGGTCTGCTCGGTTCGTATCCGTCGCGGCTGTTCGTGCTGCCGCTGCGCCAGGTGGTGGACGACTATACCCAGGTGCAGCTGCGCGGCCTGCAGTCGATTCCGCTGCGGCTGGCGCCTGAGGAGATTGCGGCACTGCTGGAACGCGCCGCGCAATTGCACTGGAGCTACGACGGGCGCTATTACTTCCTCAGCAACAACTGCGCGGTGGAAACCTACACGCTGCTGCACGACGGCGTGCCGCGCCTGGCCGGCGCGCGGTTGTCCGGGATCAGCCCCACCGGCCTGCTGCGGCGCCTGGCCCGCGCCGGCATCGCCGATACCGCGGTGCTGGACGATGCGGATGCGGCCACACGCCAGGGCTATTACTTCGCCCCGGCGAGCGCGCACTACGCGGCGATGTTCGCGGTCGCGCGCGCGCAGCTGGTACTGCCGGCGCGCACTGCGCAAGCCTGGCTGGACGTGCCGGCGGCGCAGCGCGCGCCCTGGCTGCAGCGCGGCGACCTGCGCGCCAGCGCCGCACTGTTGTTGCTGGAGAACGCCGCGCGCCGGCGCCAGGAGCAGCGTGGTCGCGATGCATTGAAACGGCGCTATCTGGCCAGGGGGCACCTGCCTGCCGCTGCCGGCTCCGGCGTCGCTGCTGGTGCCAGTGACGCCACCTCGGTCGCCGACGCGACGGGTGTCCAGACCCAGGATGCGGCTGCCGCAGTGCGCGCGGTGCTGGCGCAGCAAGGTCTGTTGAGCCAACCGTCGATGCTGCTGCAGGGCCAGCCGGGCTATGGGCTGCCGCAGGCGCAGGAGCGCGCCTGGCTGCAGCATCAGGGGCAGGCGCGGATCGACGCGCTGCGCAGCGACGGCGCCGTGCTGCAGGCGCGTCTGCACGCCTTGCTGCCGCCGCCGCTGCGCGCGGAACTGCAGCAGATCGACGCGAACCTGGCGGCGCTGGGCGCGCGGCTGCGCGATCTCAACCGCGAAGGCGGGGGGCTGCAGTTGCTGTCGCCGTCGCTGCTGCAGCCTGCGGACACGAAATGACGGCGCTGGTAAGGTCGTTCGAGGCTGACGCGAGCCGCGTGATGATTCGATTCCGGTCACGACAGGGCATGTCAGAGCGACCCTAGGCGTCTTGACGCCAGCGAACGCTAATGCATTTCCTGGCACGGTCTGTCGCGGCTGAAACCGCTCCTACAAGAGCTTGCTGCCCCCTGTAGGAGCGGCTTCAGCCGCGACAGGACCATTGGCGCAACTCGCGCAACCAGCCGCCATTACGGCAAATCGCGACCCACGTCTTCGCCATGGCGATCCAGCCAAGCATCGCGCGCAGGATCCTGCCGATACTTCGCGCGCAGCCTGGCCCAGGTCGCCTCGTTGCCGTCGCACTACCTCGCCATCGCCTTTTCCAGCTCGCGACGGCGCGCGGCATCGTAATGGCGGCGCTGGTAAGGTCGTTCGAGGCTGACGCGCGCCGCGTGATGATTCGATTCCGGTCACGACATGGCATGTCAGAGCGACCCAAGGCGTCTTGACGCCAGCGGACGCTAATGCATTTCCTGGCACGGTCTGTCGCGGCTGAAGCCGCTCCTACAAGAGCTTGCCGCTCCCTGTAGGAGCGGCTTCAGCCGCGACAGGACCATTGGCGCAGCTCGCGCAACCAGCCGCCATTACGGCAAATCGCGACCCACGTCTTCGCCATGGCGATTCAGCCAAGCATCGCGCGCAGGATCCTGCCGATACTTCGCGCGCAGCCTGGCCCAGGTCGCCTCGTTGCCGTCGCACTACTTCGCCATCGCCTTTTCCAACTCGCGGCGGCGCGCGGCATCGTCGGCTTCTTCGCCGGCGAAGTGGCTGCACACGTCCTTGCGCGCGACGAAGGCGCGGATCTCCTGCGGCAGCGCGCAGAAGCCTGCGTGGTGCTCGGGATCCACCTCCGCCGGGATCATGCAGCCGGCCTTGGCGTGGCCGCCGCCAGGCCCGGCAGGATCAACAGCACAGCCAGCACCAGACCGCGCCGTACACGCACCGACTCAGTCCGCGCGGCCGGCGAACTCGCCGGTGGTGGTGTTGACCAGCACGCGCTCGCCGTTGCCGATGTATTCCGGCACCATGATCTCGAGCCCGGTGCTGAGCCTGGCCGGCTTCGGCCGTTTGGTCGCGGTGCCGCCCTTCAGCTCCGGCGGGGTTTCGATCACTTCCAGGGTCACGCTCTGCGGCAACTGCACCGCCACCGGCTGGTCGTCGATGACCTGCACGTAGAGGCCGCTCAGGCCTTCGGTGATGTAGCCGGCGTCGTCGCCGATCACGTCGGCATCGAGCGTGTACGGGGTGTAGTCCTCGTCGTCCAGAAACACGAACGCCTCGCCGTCCTTGTACGAGAACGTGGCCTGGCGGCGCAGCAGGTCGACTTCGCGCAGGTCGTCATCACCGTCGAAGCTGGCGTCGAGCTTGTTGCCGCCCGGCACGCTGTACATCACGAAGCGGAAGCGCACGTTGCCGCCACGGCCCTGCGGCGAGCTGCGTTCGATGTCGCGGATCTGGTACACGCCGTTGTTGTACTCGACGACGTTGCCTTTCTTGATTTCGTTGGCTTTCATGGGGGGCTGGGAATCGGGATTGGGGAATGGGAAAAGCGTCAAGCAGGCGGGCGAGAATCAGTGACAGGGATGCGCTTTGCGATTCCCCATTCCCGATTCCCGGCTACTTGGCCGCCAAGCGTACCGCGCCGTCGAGGCGGATGACCTCGCCGTTGAGATAGCGGTTGCGCAGCAGGAACAGCACCGTGTCGGCGAATTCCTCCGGGCGGCCGAGCCGCGGCGGGAACGGGATCGACGCGGCCAGCGACTGCTGCACCGCCTCGGGCATGCCGTCCACCATCGGGGTCCAGAAGATGCCCGGGGCGATGGTGTTGACGCGGATGCCGAAGCGCGCCAGTTCGCGCGCCATCGGCAGGGTCATCGCCACCACGCCGCCCTTGGAGGCGGCATACGCGGCCTGGCCGATCTGGCCTTCGTAGGCGGCGACGCTGGCGGTGTTGACGATCGCGCCGCGCTCGCCGTCCTCGCCCGGCGCGTTGTGCTGCATCAGGTCGGCGGCGGCCTTGGCGACGTTGAAGCTGCCGACCAGATTGACCATCACCGTGCCCTGGAAGGTGGCCAGCGGCATCGGCGCTTCCTTGCCGAGCACGCGGCCGGCGCCGAGGATGCCGGCGCAGTTGATCGCGGCATTGAGCCCGCCGAGGAAGTCGCGCGCCGCGCTTAGCTGCGTTGCCACCTGCGCCTCGTCGCTGACGTCGGTGCGGAAATAGCGCGTCTGCGCGGCGCCGAGCGCGGCGACCGCGGCCGCGCCCTTGTCGTCGTTGAGATCGAACAGCGCGACCTTACCGCCCTCGGCGACGATGCGCTGCGCGACCGCCAGGCCGAGGCCGGAAACGCCGCCGGTGACGACCGCGCGGAGATCGGCAAGCTGCATGAGGTGCTCCTTTCCAGGGAAGCGGGCATTTTAGCTGGCTGGAGGTCGGGACTGGGGAGTGGGGACTCGGGACCGGGGACCGGGGACTCGGGACCCGAAGAACGTCTCTCGGGAAGGCTTCGTTCTGTGTCGCTACGGTCGGGACGTGCATGCGTCGCCGCCGTGCTTGGTGGGTGGCGTGGGGCAGCAGGGCGCCGAGGACGAGCGCTGCCGGCGCGCCGGCCGCTTGCGGTTACGACGCCGCCAGCGCCTGGCCGACCTTGCTGCCGGTGGGACGGCCGAGTTTCTGCGCCAGCCAGCGCCCGGTCGCAGCCAGGGCCGGCAGGTCGATGCCGGTGGCCACGCCGTTGCCGTGCAGCAGGTAGACCACGTCCTCGCTGGCGACGTTGCCGCTGGCGCCCTTGGCGTAGGGACAGCCGCCGGCGCCGGACACCGCCGCATCGACCACGCGCACGCCTTGCTCCAGGCATGCGGCGATATTGGCCAGGGCCTGGCCGTAGGTGTCGTGGAAATGCACCGCCAGCGCCGCCATCGGAACCTCGGCGGCGACCGCGCGCAGCATCGCCCGCGCCTTGCCCGGGGTGCCGACGCCGATGGTGTCGCCCAGCGAGATCTCGTAGCAGCCCATCGCGTGCAGCTGCCGCGCCACCCGCACCACATCGGCCAGCGGCACTTCGCCCTGGTAGGGGCAGCCGAGCACGGTGGAGACGTAGCCGCGCACCTTGACTCCATCGGCGGCCGCGCGCGCCAGCACCGGCGCGAAGCGCGCCAGCGATTCGTCGATGCCGGCATTGGTGTTGGTGCGGTTGAAGGTTTCCGAGGCGGCGGTGAACACCGCGACCTCGCGCACGCCGACCGCGGCCGCACGCTCGTAGCCCTGCAGGTTCGGCACCAGCACCGGGTAGTCCACGCCCGGCGCCGGCACGATGCCGGCGTAGACCTCGGCCGCGTCGGCCAGCTGCGGCACCCATTTGGGGCTGACGAAACTGGTCGCCTCGATGCTGCGCAGGCCGGTGCGCGACAGCTGCGCGATCAGCTCGATCTTGTCGGCGGTGGCGACCCAGGCCTTCTCGTTCTGCAGGCCGTCGCGCGGTCCCACTTCCACCAGGCGCACGAAGTCGCTCATCGGCGGCGCCTGCAGCGCGGCGCGCAAACGGGCGCGATCGGCAGAGGCTGCGTGGGGCAGGAGGGAAACGGCGAATTGGCGGTCACAGGCATTCCTTGGAGTGGACGGCTGCGCGCCGTCGCCGAGCGGCGCAAGCTGCAGCCTGCGCGAGTACGACCGCTACCGGAAGGCGCCGCTCAGGCGCTCGCCGGCCGCTGGCAGACGGCTTCGATGTTGTGTCCATCCGGATCCAGCAGGAAGGCGCCGTAGTAGTTGGGGTGGTAATGCGGTCGCAGGCCGGGCGCGCCATTGTCGCGACCGCCGGCGGCCAGGCCGGCGCGGTGGAAGGCATCCACCTGGGCGCGGTCGGCGGCAACGACGGCCAGATGCAATCCGCCGCCGGTAGCCGTGGCGCCGTCGGTCAGCCAGACGCTGGGCTTGCCGTCGCGTCCGAAACCGATGTGGCGGCGATCACCGCTCTGCGCTGCGCTCACCTCCATCACGATGTCCAGCCCGAGCGCGGCCAACGCGGCGCGGTAGAAGGCGAGGCTGCGCTCCAGGTCGGTGCAGCGCAGACCGATGTGATCGAGCGGGCTCACCAGAATCCCAGCCAGTTCGGGTCGCGCTTGTCCAGGAACGCGCTCAGCCCTTCCTGGCCTTCGGCCGAGACCCGCAGCCGCGCGATCAGCGCGGCGTTGTCGCGGTCCACGATGGCGTTGTCGCCGCCGGCGGCGACCCGGCGCACCAGCGCCTTGGCGCCGGCGGCGGCGAGCGGGCCGGCCTGGCCGAGCAGTTCCACCTGACGCTGCACCGCCGCGTCCAGCGCGTTCGGCGCCACGGCTTGGTGCACCAGGCCGATCTGGGTGGCGGTCGCCGCATCGAACGCTTCGGCGCTGGCGAACCAGCGCCGCGCCTGGCGCGCGCCGATCGCGGCGATCACATACGGCGAGATCACCGCCGGCAACAGGCCCAGGCGGCTCTCGCTGAGTCCGAAGCGGGCATCGGTGGAGGCCACGGCGATGTCGCAGCAGGCGACCAGCCCGACCGCGCCGCCGAAGGTCGCGCCATGCACCCGCGCCACGGTCGGCTTGGGCAGTTCGTCCAGGGTGCGCATCAGCTGCGCCAGCGCCAGCGCATCGGCCAGGTTCTCCGCCTCGCTGGCGCTGGCCATCGAGCGCATCCATTGCAGGTCGGCACCGGCCGAGAACGCGGCGCCGGCGCCGGCCAGCACCACGACCTTGACCTTCGGATCGGCGCCGATCTGGTGCAGGGTTTCGGTCAGCTGCGCGACCAGCGCGGCGTCGAACGCGTTGCGTACCTCGGGTCGGTTCAACCGCAGCGTCAGGACCTTGCCTGAGCGCTCCAGCAGCAGTGCATCGCTCATCGGCGGTTCTCTCGCGAAGGGATAACGGCAGCCATACGGCCGATGATAGCGGGCTGTGCCGGCCGCGCCATCATGCGCTGCGGCGGTGCTACAATTGATAACCATTCTTATCGACGGAACGTTCCGTGACGTTGTCCGATATGCCGTTGCGCAGCACTGCCACCGTGGAGACCGTGCACGACCGCCAGCCCAACGACGCCATCGCGCGCCGCCTGCGCGAGCTGGGTTTCGTCGCCGGCGAGCAGGTGCAGGTGCTGGCGAGCGGGCCGGTCGGCGGCGAGCCGTTGTTGGTGCAGGTCGGCTATACGCGCTTCGCGTTGCGCCGTAGCGAAGCGGCGCGGGTGCAGGTCAGCGTCAGCGCCGAGACGCGGTCATGAGCGTGGACGCCGGTCCGCTGCGCCTGGCCCTGGTCGGCAACCCGAACTGCGGCAAGACCGCGCTGTTCAACCAGCTCACCGGCAGCAAGCAGAAGGTGGCCAACTACGCCGGCGTGACCGTCGAGCGCAAGGAAGGCCGCTTCCGCGCGCCGTCCGGGCGCGACTTCGCCGTGCTCGACCTGCCGGGCGCCTACAGCCTGCAGCCGGCCAGCCTGGACGAGGCGATCACCCGCGACCTGTGCCGCGGCTTCTATCCAGGCGAGCCGGCGCCGGACGTGCTGGTGTGCGTGGTCGATGCCACCAACCTGCGCCTGCACCTGCGTTTCGCGCTGGAGCTGCGCGAGCTGGGCAAGCCGATGCTGGTGGCGCTGAACATGGTCGATGCCGCGCAGCGCCGCGGCATCCGGATCGACCGCCAGGCGCTGGAAGACGCGCTCGGCGTGCCGGTGATCGAGACCGTGGCGGTGCGCCGCAACGGCGCCAGGGCGCTGGTCGAGCGGCTCGACGCCCTGGCCCCGGCGCTGCCGCCGGCGCTGCCGCCGGCGGTGGCGCCGGCGGTGGCGCCGGCCGAAGGGCAGGGCGACTACCACCAGCAGGTGCGGCGCATCCTCGCCGCCGCGGTATCGATGCCGAGCCGCACTTCGCGCATCGACGACGCGCTGGACCGCTGGCTGCTGCACCCGGTCGCCGGGCTGCTGACCCTGGCGGTGGTGATGTTCCTGATCTTCCAGGCGGTGTTTGCCTGGGCCAAGCCGGTGATGGATCTGATCGATGCCGGCAGCAAGGGGCTCGGCGCCTGGGTCGGCGCAGCCCTGCCGGCGGGGCCGCTCAACAGCCTGCTGGTCGACGGCATCATCGCCGGCCTCGGCGGGGTGGTGATCTTCCTGCCGCAGATCCTGATCCTGTTCGCCTTCATTCTGGCGCTGGAGGAATCCGGCTATCTGCCGCGCGCGGCGTTTCTGCTCGACAAGATGATGGCGGCGGCGGGGCTGTCCGGGCGCTCGTTCATCCCACTGTTGTCCAGTTTCGCCTGCGCGGTGCCAGGGATCATGTCCACGCGCAGCATCCAGGACCCGCGCGACCGCCTGGCCACGATTCTGGTCGCGCCGTTGATGACCTGCTCGGCGCGGCTGCCGGTGTATACGCTGTTGATCGGCGCGTTCATTCCGCAGAAACAGGTCTGGGGCGTGTTCAATCAGCAGGGCCTGGTGCTGTTCGGCTTGTATTTTGCCGCGATCGCCAGCGCGTTGGCGGTGTCGTGGACGATGAAGAAGTGGCGCCGCGACAAGGGCGAGCATCCGTTGTTGCTGGAGCTGCCCTCGTACCGGGTGCCGCACCTGCGCGACCTGGCGCTGGGCCTGTGGGAGCGCGCGGCGATCTTCCTCAAGCGCGTCGGCGGCATCATCCTGGCGCTGACCATCCTGCTGTGGTTCCTGCTGTCGTTCCCGGCCGCGCCGGCCAACGCCACGCTGCCGGCGATCGACTACAGCTTCGCCGGCCGCATCGGCCACGCGATGACCACGGTGTTCGCGCCGCTGGGCTTCAACTGGCAGATCTGCATCGCGTTGATCCCCGGCCTGGCCGCGCGCGAGGTGGCGGTGGCGTCGCTGGCGACGGTGTACGCGCTGTCGGCGGCCGACGACGATGCCGCCGCGCAGGCGCTGTCGCCGCTGATCCACGATGGCTGGTCGCTGGCCACCGCGCTGTCGCTGCTGGTCTGGTACATCTACGCGCCGATGTGCATTTCCACCCTGGCCACGATCAAGCGCGAGACCAACTCGTGGAAGCAGATGAGCTTCGCCGCGTTCTACCTGTTCGCGTTGGCGTATCTGGCCTCGCTGCTCACCTACCAGGTCGCGGCGGCGCTGGGAGCAGGCTGAGATGAGCACGTCGCTGCTGCTGCAGTACCTGGTGATCGCGCTGGCGGTGCTGCTCAGCGCCTGGGTGGTGCTGAAGAAGCAGTTTCCCGGCACTGCGCGCACGCTGCGCAGTGCGATCGCCCTGCGCCTGCTCAAGCCGGGCCGGGCGACCTGGTTGCAGGCGCTGGGCCGCAGGATCGCGCCTGCGGCCAGCGGCGGCCCAGGCGCGTGCGGCGGTTGCGACAGTTGCGGCCCGGCACCGCCGCGGCGGCACTGAGCCTGGCGGCAACGGGCAGGGCCGACAGGGCGCCTGCAAACGCCTGCCCTTGTTCGCGTAAGCGCGGGCGCGGGACTGGCTCGCGTCGCGGTATCGCCGCAGCGTCCGCTGCGCGCGCATCGGCTTCTTGCATGGGTTTCACTGGGTTCTGAGGTCCCGGCCATGGTCCAGAAGCGCCGGGGCGCATGGCGCTGCGCGCCGGCACCGCCGGGATTATCCTATGCCGATGACGACCTCCTTCCAGTTCTCCCGCCGTGCGCAGGCGCTGACCAGTTCGGCGATCCGCGAAATCCTCAAGGTCACCGAGCGTCCGGAGGTGATCTCCTTCGCCGGCGGACTGCCGTCGCCGGACACGTTCCCGGTCGCGCGCATGCAGTACGCCTGCGACAAGGTGCTGCGCGAAGCGCCGCAGGCCGCGCTGCAATACGGCCCGACCGAAGGCTATCTGCCACTGCGCGAATGGGTGGCCGCGCGCCTGAGCCGCGACGGCGCCACGATCCGCCCCAGCCAGGTGCTGATCACCACCGGCTCGCAGCAGGGCCTGGACCTGCTCGGCAAGGTGTTCATCGACGAAGGCAGCAAGGTGCTGGTGGAGACGCCGAGCTATCTCGGTGCGCTGCAGGCGTTCTCGCTGTTCCAGCCGGCGTTCGCGGCGATGCAGTCGGACGACGACGGGCTGGTGGTGGACGCGCTGGACGACGCGCAACTGGCCGGCGCGCGCTTCATGTACTGCCTGCCGAATTTCCAGAACCCGACCGGGCGGCGCCTGCCGCTGCACCGGCGCCAGGCGCTGGTCGCGCGCGCGGCGGCCGCCGGCGTGCCCATCGTCGAGGACGATCCCTACGGCGAGTTGTGCTACAGCGGCGACACGCTGCCGAGCCTGCTGTCGATGCATCCGGACGGCGCCATCTACATGGGCTCGTTCTCCAAGGTGCTGGCGCCGGGCCTGCGCCTGGGCTTCGTGGTGGCGCCGGAAGCGGTGCACGCCAAGCTGGTGCAGGCCAAGCAGGCGGCGGACCTGCACACGCCTTCGTTCAGCCAGCGCATCGTCTACGAGGCGGTGCAGGACGGCTTCCTGGATGCGCATATCCCCTCCATCCGCACCCTGTACGCGAGCCGCTGCCAGCAGATGCTCGCGGCGCTGGAGAAATACGTTCCCTCGCAGGTGCGCTGGAATCGTCCTGCCGGCGGCATGTTCATCTGGGTCGAATTGCCGGCCGGCATGGACGGCGGCGCGCTGTTGGCCAAGGCGATCGAGCGCAACGTCGCCTTCGTGCCGGGCGCACCGTTCTACGCGGTCGAGCCGCAGCGCAACACCTTGCGCCTGTCGTTCGCGACCGTGCCGGAAGCGCGCATCGAGACCGGCGTGCGCATCCTCGGCGAACTGCTGCAGGCCGAAATCGCCGCGCATCGCGGCGCGGCGGCCTGATCCGGCGCCCGTGCGCCTGCACATGAACCCGGCTGCGGCCTTGGAGCTGAGCGTGGACGCGGTGCTGGTCGGCCGTGTGCAGGACTTCACCCGGCCCGGCAGCCGCAGTGCGATCGCCAAGCGGCCGTTGTCCGGGCGGTTGCGGATCGGCATGGAAGGCCTGGAGCTGGACGAGCAGGGCGACCGCCGCGTGCACGGCGGCCCGGACAAGGCGCTGCACCACTATCCGCGCGACCACTACGCGGCCTGGCGCCAGGAACTGGGTGCGCACGCCTTGCTGGACGCATCCGGCGCATTCGGCGAGAACCTCAGCACGCACGGCGCCACCGAGGCCGACCTGTGCCTGGGCGACCGGCTGCGGCTGGGCACGGCGCTGGTCGAGGTGTCGCAGTCGCGGCAGCCGTGCTGGAAGCTGTCCGACCGCTTCGGCGTGGCCGCGCTGGCGCGGCGCGTGCAGGAAAGCGGCCGCACCGGCTGGTACTACCGCGTGCTGCAGCCGGGCGAGGTCGCCGCCGGCGACCGGCTGGTGTTGCTGGAACGGCCGTATCCGGGCTGGTCGCTGGCCCGCCTGATCCAGCTGCTGTATCGGCGCGAGCTGGACCTGGCGCAGCTGGAGCAGGTGCTGGCGTTGCCGCTGGTGCCGAACTGGCGCGTGTTGTTCGAGCGGCGCCTGGCCCAGCGCGAGGTCGAATGCTGGGACAAGCGCCTGCTGGGGCAACCCGCGGCCGAGTAAGGCTGTCAACGTGCGGCCGCGACGAATGGTGCGATGAGGCGTCCGGCTGCGGATGCTGTCGGGACTGAAGTCCCTCCCACAGTGCACCCGGCGGGTTGGCCGCGAGTCCTGTAGGAGCAACTGTCTTCTCATCCGATAACCTCACGCCATGGTGTGCGATCTCGTGCCATGGCGTTGAGTCGGATAAGCAGCACGCGCATGCATGCGGTGATGGCGACCTTGGCGGGCTTGCCGCGTGCCCGTAACTGTTGATAACGCTCCTTGAAGGAGGCTTGAGTGCGCACAACGCTCCAACAGGCCATGTACAGCACTCGTCGGATCGTGGCACGCCCGCCGCGGATGCGGCGTTTGCCGCAGTGCTGCCCGCTGTCCACGTTGTAGGGAGCCAGGCCGACCAGGGCCGCGATCTGGCGACGATCCAGCGTCCCCAGTTCGGGCAGATAGGCCATCAGGCTGGCGGTGGTGACCTCGCCGATGCCCGGGACCGTGCCCAGGGCGTGCGCCAGCGCATCGTCGAGCTGGCACCGCACCTGCTTGATCGCCTGGTTCATCCGCTGGATACGGCGGCGCACGTCGCCGATCTGCTCGATCAGGCACGCGCGCACCATGGCCAGGGTCGCCTGATGCAAGCGACGGCGCTCGTCGTCACGTTGCTGGACCAGTTGCTCGCGGCGCTGGACCAGCATGCGCAGTTGCTCACGCAAGGGATCGGGAGCCGGCGCGGGCGCTTGCACCAGGTGAGCCATGCGCGCCAGCAAGGCCGCATCCAGCGGATCGGTCTTGGCGGTTGTGCCCAAGGCCGTGGCGAAAGCGCGTGCCCGGCGCGGATTGATCCGGGTCACCGGGATCCCTGCCGTGGCCAGTGCCGTCATCACCGCCCGTTCGTAGCCGCCGGTGGCCTCCAGCAGCGCGTTGCCGACGCAGTGCCCGGCAAGGTGGTCGCACAGGCGCTGGTGGCCCTGGGCGGTATTGGGAAAGGACAGCAACTGGTCCAGGGGAAGCACGTGGACGGCCAAGGTGTCCTTGGCCACATCGATACCGATCCAAAGAGGCATAAGCGTTAGGTAGACTGGGGGACAGGAGAGAGCCACCTCGTCGCTGCCCACGCTTGTGAAGTTCGAGCGAACGCTCGTTCAACTGTTCGGGCTAGGCAACGAGGTCGATGTGCGGCCGCCCTGGCTCCTACACGTGCTTGAACACTACGGCCTGTCGGCGTGCCGCACATCGCTCTCCACTCAAACTGTAGAGCAATCTCCAGACACAAGCGGCTTCAGCCGCGACGAGCGGAGCGATGGAATTTCCGGCTGCGGATGGTGTCGGGACTGAAGTCCCTCCCACAGTGCACCCGGCGGGTTGGCCGCGAGCCCTTGTGGGAGCGACTTCAGTCGCGACGAACGCAGCGGCGGGCCTTCCGGCTTCGGACGTTGTCGCGGCTGAAGCCGCTCCTACAGTGCACCCAGCCGGCTATTCGCAGGCTGTTGTAGGAGCAACAGCCGCGACAAGCGCAGTGCCGGACTTTCCGGCTTCGCATGCTGTCGGCGCTCAGCCGGTCGCCATCGCCAAGCAGCGCCATGGCCCAATACCCCTGTCGCCCACCGCGACAAACCGCTACCTTGTGGCGATGACCAGTTCCCCCGTCCGTGTGTTGATTCATGGTGCGTCCGGCCGCATGGGCCAGGCGCTGTTGCGGCTGTCCGCGCAGGACCCGACGCTGCAGGTGGCGGCGGCGGTGATCCGGCGTGCGCCGGCGCAGCGGGTCGTCGATGGGGTGCCGTACTTCGCCGCGGCCGAACTCAACGGTGCGCCGGCGTTCGACGTGGCGGTCGATTTCAGCCTGCCGCAGGGCTTCGACCCGGTGCTGGCGCTGTGCGTGGCGCGGGGCGCGGCGCTGGTGTCCGGCACCACCGGCCTGGGCGAGGCGCAGCGGCAGGCGCTGGCCGACGCGGCGGCGCGCATCCCGCTGATCTGGGCGTCCAACTTCAGCCTCGGCGTGGCGGTGCTCAACGACCTGGTGGAACGCGCCGCCGCGGCGTTGCCAGGCTGGGACTGCGACATCGTCGAATCGCACCACGTGCACAAGCAGGACGCGCCGTCGGGCACCGCGCTGACCCTGGGCGAGGCGGCCGCGCACGGCGGCGCGCAGCCGCGCTATGCCAGCCTGCGCGCCGGCGACATCGTCGGCGAGCACCTGGTGCAGTTCGCCGGGCTCGGCGAGCGGGTGGAACTGGTGCACCGCGCCAGCAACCGCGACATCTTCGCCCGCGGCGCGCTGCATGCCGCCGCGCGCCTGCCGGGCCGCGCGCCCGGCGCCTACCGGCTGCGCGATCTGCTCGGCTGAACGGCGCTTTCACATAAACGTCTGGCGCGGACAGGTCCGCGTCGGTACAATTCTCGCTCGCCTGTTACCCATCGCCACGGACCCGGAGAAGCGCCGAGTTCGCGGTTTCTTGCAGCCGCAAGTTGGTGGGGCAGGGTTCCTCTCTCCCCAAGGCGAACCCCGTGACTCAACCCGCAATCCTTGTCCTTGAAGACGGCACCGTGTTCGAGGGCGAATCCGTAGGCGCCGTCGGCCTGTCCGTCGGCGAAGTGGTGTTCAACACCGCGATGACCGGCTACCAGGAGATCCTCACCGATCCCTCCTACGCCCGTCAGCTGGTCACCCTGACGTACCCGCATATCGGCAACACCGGTTGCACCGACCAGGACGACGAAGCCGCCCAGGTGTGGTCGGCCGGTCTGATCGTGCGCAGCGTGCCGCGCCGTCCCAGCAACTGGCGCAGCCAGGTGTCGCTGCCGGACTGGCTGATCCAGCGCGGCGTGGTCGCCATCGCCGGCATCGATACCCGCAAGCTGACCCGCATCCTGCGTGAGAAGGGATCGCAGAACGGCGCGGTGATGGCCGGCGAAGTGAACGTGGAGACGGCGCTGGAAGCGGCGCGCAGCTTCCCGGGGCTGAAAGGCATGGACCTGGCCAAGGTGGTCTCCACCGGCAAGGCCTATCCGTGGCGCGACGGCCAGCTCGACCTGGACAGCAACGCGTTCGCCCAGGCCGCACCGACGTACAAGGTCGTCGCCTACGACTATGGCGTGAAGCTCAACATCCTGCGCATGCTCGCCGAGCGCGGCTGCGAGGTCACCGTGGTGCCGGCGCAGACGCCCGCCGCCGAGGTGCTGGCGATGCAGCCGGACGGCGTGTTCCTGTCCAACGGCCCGGGCGATCCGGCGCCGTGCGACTACGCGATCGCGGCGATCAAGCAAATCGTGGCCAGCAAGATCCCGACCTTCGGCATCTGCCTGGGCCACCAGCTGCTGGCGCTGGCCGCCGGCGCGCAGACCCTGAAGATGGGCCACGGCCACCATGGCGCCAACCATCCGGTGCAGGACCTGGACAGCGGCCGGGTGATGATCACCTCGCAGAACCACGGCTTCGCGGTCGATGAAGCGTCGCTGCCGGCCAACGTGCGGGTGACCCATCGCTCGCTGTTCGACGGCACCAACCAGGGCATCGAACTGACCGACGCGCCGGCCTTCAGCTTCCAGGGCCACCCGGAAGCCTCGCCGGGTCCGCGCGATGTGGCGCCGTTGTTTGATCGGTTTACGGCGCTGATGCGGGACTCGGGACTCGGGACTCGGGACTCGGGCTCGATGCAGTGAGTCCCTCGCATTTCCGAGAACTCGATGTCTGGCAGCTGGCGATGGTGTTGGCCAAGCAGGTCTACGAAATCACCGCGGAGCTTCCGCAGGAAGAGCGTTATGGCCTGACGTCGCAACTGCAACGTTCCGCCGTCTCCATTCCTTCGAACATCGCCGAAGGCAACGCACGCTACGGCGCGCGTGACTACGCAAGATTCATATCCATGGCGCAGGGATCCTGCGCCGAACTGCAAACGCAATTGCTGTTGGCGCTTGAGCTTTTCCTGGGCGACGCAGCAGCAATCGAAGAAGCCCTTTCTACGTGTGACCGGGTCGGCCGCATGCTGCACAAGCTGTATCGCAGCTTGCTGCAGAAGCTCGAATCCGAGTCCCGAGTCCCGAGTCCCGAGTCCCGGAGCTGACATGCCCAAGCGCACCGACCTAAAAACCATCCTCATCATCGGCGCCGGCCCGATCGTCATCGGCCAGGCCTGCGAGTTCGACTATTCCGGCGCGCAGGCGTGCAAGGCGCTGCGCGACGAGGGCTACCGGGTGGTGCTGGTCAACAGCAACCCGGCCACGATCATGACCGACCCGAACATGGCCGATGCCGTGTACATCGAGCCGATCAACTGGCAGACGGTCGAGAAGATCATCGCCAAGGAAAAACCCGATGCGCTGCTGCCGACCATGGGCGGGCAGACCGCGCTGAACTGCGCGCTGGACCTGGCCGACCACGGCGTGCTGGAAAAGTACGGCGTGGAACTGATCGGCGCCAAGCGCGAAGCGATCATGATGGCCGAGGACCGCGAGCTGTTCCGCGTGGCGATGGGCGAGATCGGCCTGGAATGCCCGAAGGCGGCGGTGGCGCACAGCCTCGAAGAAGCGCTGGAGATCCAGACCCGGGTCGGCTATCCGACCATCATCCGCCCCAGCTTCACCCTCGGCGGCAGCGGCGGCGGCATCGCCTATAACCGCGAAGAGTTGATCGAGATCGTCGGCCGCGGCCTGGAGCTGTCGCCGACCAGCGAAGTGCTGGTCGAGGAGTCGGTGCTGGGCTGGAAGGAATTCGAGATGGAAGTGGTCCGCGACACCGCGGACAACTGCATCATCGTGTGCTCGATCGAGAACCTGGACCCGATGGGCGTGCACACCGGCGACTCGATCACCGTGGCCCCGGCGCAGACCCTGACTGACAAGGAATACCAGCGCCTGCGCGACGCCTCGATCGCGGTGCTGCGCAAGATCGGCGTGGACACCGGCGGCTCCAACGTGCAGTTCGGCATCAATGCGCAGACCGGCCGCGTCGTCGTCATCGAGATGAACCCGCGCGTGTCGCGGTCCTCGGCGCTGGCGTCCAAGGCCACCGGCTTCCCGATTGCCAAGGTCGCGGCCAAGCTGGCGGTCGGCTACACGCTGGACGAACTGAAGAACGAAATCACCGGCGGCCTGACCCCGGCCTCGTTCGAGCCGTCGATCGACTACGTGGTCACCAAGATCCCGCGCTTCGCGTTCGAGAAGTTCCCGCAGGCCGATGCGCGCCTGACCACGCAGATGAAGTCGGTGGGCGAGGTGATGGCGATGGGCCGCACCTTCTCCGAATCGCTGCAGAAGGCGCTGCGCGGCCTGGAAACCGGCAAGATCGGGCTCGACCCGACCGGGCTGGACCTGGGCAGCGAGGACGACATGGCCGCGCTCAAGCGCGAGCTGAAGGCGCCCGGTCCGGAGCGGCTGTTCTACGTCGCCGACGCGTTCCGCGCCGGCATGAGCGTGGAGCAGGTGCATGCGCTGTCGTTCATCGATCCCTGGTTCCTGGACCAGATCGAGGACCTGATCGCGCAGGAGAAGCAACTGGCCGCCGACGGCCTGGGTTCGCTGGACGCCGCGCGCCTGCGCACGCTCAAGCGCGCCGGGTTCTCCGATGCGCGCCTGGCCGAGCTGTGCGGCACCAACGAGGCGGCGGTGCGCGCGCTGCGCCGCGCGCACAAGGTGCGCCCGGTGTACAAGCGGGTGGACTCGTGCGCGGCCGAATTCGCCACCGACACCGCCTACCTGTATTCGACCTACGAGGACGAGTGCGAGTCCAGGCCGAGCAATCGCGACAAGATCATGATCCTCGGCGGCGGCCCCAACCGCATCGGCCAGGGCATCGAGTTCGACTACTGCTGCGTGCACGCGGCGCTGGCGCTGCGCGAGGATGGCTATGAAACCATCATGGTCAACTGCAACCCGGAGACCGTGTCCACCGACTACGACACCTCCGACCGCCTGTACTTCGAGCCGCTGACCCTGGAAGACGTGCTGGAGATCGTCGAGCTGGAGCAGCCCAAGGGCGTGATCGTGCAGTACGGCGGGCAGACCCCGCTGAAGCTGGCGCGCGCGCTGGAAGCCAACGGCGTGCCGGTGATCGGCACCAGCCCGGACTCGATTGACCTGGCCGAGGACCGCGAGCGCTTCCAGCAGCTGGTCGACACGCTGGGCCTGAAGCAGCCGCCGAACCGCATCGCCCGCAACGCCGAGGAAGCGCTGGTGCTGGCGCGCGAGATCGGCTATCCGCTGGTGGTGCGCCCCAGCTATGTGCTCGGCGGCCGCGCGATGGAGATCGTCTATGGCGAATCGGACCTGGCGCGCTACGTGCGCGACGCGGTCAAGGTCTCCAACGACTCGCCGGTGCTGCTCGACCGCTTCCTCGACAACGCGGTGGAAGTGGACGTGGACATCATCGCCGACAAGGACGGCCAGGTGCTGATCGGCGGGGTGATGGAGCACATCGAGGAAGCCGGCGTGCATTCGGGCGATTCCTCGTGCTCGCTGCCGCCGTATTCGCTGTCGGCCAAGACCCAGGCCGAACTGCGCCGCCAGGTGGTGATGCTGGCCAAGGGCCTGAACGTGGTCGGGCTGATGAACACCCAGTTCGCGGTACAGGTGGACGAGGCCGGCGACGACATCGTGTTCCTGCTGGAAGTGAACCCGCGCGCCTCGCGCACGGTGCCGTTCGTGTCCAAGGCCACCGGCATGGCGCTGGCCAAGATCGCCGCGCGCTGCATGGCCGGCAAGACCCTGGCCGAGCAGGGCGCGCTGAAGGAGATCGTGCCCGACTATTACTCGGTGAAGGAAGCGATCTTCCCGTTCGCCAAGTTCCAGGGCGTGGACCCGATCCTCGGCCCGGAGATGCGCTCCACCGGCGAGGTGATGGGCGTGGGCCGTAGCTTCGGCGCCGCGTTCGCGCGCGCGCAGGAAGCCGGCGGGATCAAGGCGCCGCCGCTGGGCAAGGCGTTCCTGTCGGTGCGCGACCCGGACAAGCAGCGCGTGCTGCCGGTGGCGCAGGCGCTGGTCGGGCGCGGCTACACGCTGGTGGCCACCAGCGGCACCTGCGCGTGGCTGCGCCAGCACGGCCTGCAGTGCGACCAGATCAACAAGGTGGCCGAGGGCCGCCCGCATATCGTCGATCTGATCAAGAACGGCGAAATCGTGTATATCGTCAACACCACCGAAGGCCGTGCGGCGATCTCCGATTCGTTTTCGATCCGGCGCGAAGCCCTGCAGCATCGGGTGACCTATTCGACCACCGTTGCCGGCGCCCGCGCGCTGGTGCATTCACTGGAATTCCGCGGCACCGGTCCGGTCTGGGCGCTGCAGGAACTGCACAAGGAGCTGGAAGCGTGAGAGCCCCGATCACCATGCAAGGCGCGCTGCGGTTGCGCGAGGAACTGGACCAGTTGAAGTCGGTCAAGCGGCCGCAGGTCATCGCCGCGATCGCCGAGGCGCGCGCGCACGGCGACCTGAAGGAAAACGCCGAGTACCACGCCGCGCGCGAGCAGCAGAGCTTCATCGAAGGCCGCATCAAGCAGCTGGAGAGCGAGCTGTCGCACGCCGAGATCATCGACGTCAGCAAGCTGGCGGTCGGCAGCAAGGTGGTGTTCGGCGCGACCGTGACCCTGGCCGACGTGGAAAACGACGAAGAGAAACGCTACCAGCTGGTCGGCGATCTGGAAGCGGACATCAAGCTGGGGCTGATCGCGATCTCCTCGCCACTGGCGCGCGCGCTGATCGGCAAGCTGGAAGGCGACAGCGTCAGCATCGACGCCCCGGCCGGGCGCCGCGAGTATGAGATCGTCAGCGTCGAATACGTCGGCTGACGCCGTGGCGGTCGCCACCTTGTTGTTGCCGGAGCGCGCGCGCCTGGCCGGTCCGGTGCTGACCGGCGAGGTGGCGCGGGCGTTCGGCCGCGCCGAGCGCGCGCGCCTGGAGCCCGGCTCCGAAGCGCAGTTGCGCCGCCATTTCACCCTGCCGCCCGGGCAATGGCCGGTGGCGGCGTTGACCCGGCAGCTGGATGCCGGCGATGCCGGCGACGGCGTGTGGCTGCGCGCCGATCCGGCCTACGTGGTGCCGGACATGCAGGGCGCGCGGCTGATGGCGCATGGCGACATGCTTGCGATCGACGCCATCGACCTGGCCGCGCTGCTGCCGTCGCTGCAGGACCTGTTCGCCGAGTCCGGCCTGCTGCTCGACGCGCCGCAGCCGACCCGCTGGTATCTGCGCCTGGCATCGGACAGCGTGCTGCCCGAGTTCGCCGCACCGGCGCAGGTGCTCGGCGCCGATCTGTTCGACCATCTGCCGCAGGGCGAGGGCGGGCGGCGCTGGCGGGCGCTGCTGACCGAAGCGCAGGTGCTGCTGCACCAGCATCCGTGGAACCGCGAACGCAGCGCGCGCGGGCAGCCGGCGATCAACTCGCTGTGGTTCTGGGGCGGCGGCGCGTTGCCGGCCACGGTGAGCACCGCGCATGCGCAGGTGCGCAGCCGCGAGCCGCTGCTGCGCGCGCTGAGCCAGGCCGCCGGCATCGACGCCGAGCAAACGCCGCGCGTCGATGCGCTGGTCGATCTGCGCCAGCTGCGCGCGCCCGAGCAGTTCGTCGGCGAGGTGATGCAGCCGCTGCTGGAAGCGCTGCGCCTGGGCGAACTGCAGCAACTGCTGCTGGATTTCGAGGACGGCACGCGTTTCCGGATCGAGCGCGAGCAGCGGTGGCGCTTCTGGCGGCGCCCGCTGGCGCGCCTGGACGCATGAGCCCGCCGCGGCGCATCACCCGGCGGCCGGCCGCCGAGGGCGGCCCGTGGACGGACAGCGTGCTGCCGCTGCTGCGCCGCATCTACACCGCCCGCGGCGCGCACGACGCCAGCCTGGCGCAGCCGAAGCTGGCGCAGCTGCTGCCGCCGGATGCGCTGAGCGGCATCGACGCGGCGGTCGCCTTGTTGGCTTCGGCGATCGCCGCCGGCAAACGCATCCTGGTGGTCGGCGATTTCGATTGCGACGGCGCCACCGCCTGCGCGGTCGCGGTGCGTGGGTTGCGCCTGCTCGGCGCGGCGCAGGTGCTGCATGCGGTGCCGAACCGCATGGTGCACGGCTACGGCCTGTCGCCGGCGCTGGTCGCCGAACTGGCGCCGCTGCAGCCGGACCTGCTGGTCACCGTCGACCACGGCATCGCCTGCCATGCCGGCGTCGCCGCGGCCAAGGCGCTGGGTTGGCAGGTGCTGGTCACCGATCACCATCTGCCGGGCAGCGTGTTGCCGTCGGCCGACGCGATCGTCGATCCGAACCTGGCCGGCGACGCGTTCCCGAGCAAGATGCTGGCCGGCGTCGGGGTGATCTTCTACGTGTTGCTGGCGTTGCGCCGGCACCTGCGCGAGCGCGGTGCGTTCGCCACCCAGGCGCCGGATCTGAGCGTGCTACTGGATCTGGTCGCGGTCGGCACCGTCGCCGACCTGGTGCCGCTGGACACCAACAACCGCGCACTGGTCTCGGCCGGACTGCGCCGCCTGCAGCGCGGCGACGGCTGCGTCGGCCTGCGCGCCTTGATCGAAGCCAGCGGCCGCGATCCGGCGCGGCTCAGCGCCAGCGACATCGGTTTCGCGCTGGCGCCGCGGCTCAACGCCGCCGGCCGCCTCGAGGACATGGCACTGGGCATCGAGCTGCTGCTGTGCGAAGACCCGCAGCAGGCGCGCGTGATCGCCGCCACGCTGGAACAGATCAACGGCGAGCGCCGCGCGGTGCAGCAGCAGATGACCGACGAGGCCGAGGCCACGGTGGCGCAGGCGCTGCTGGCCGCGCCGGACGCGCCGCCGGTGGCGGTGTGCCTGTTCGATGCCGACTGGCATCCGGGCGTGATCGGCCTGGTCGCCTCGAAGATGAAGGACCGCCTGCACCGCCCGGTGATTGCCTTCGCCCCGGCCGAGCCGGGCAGCGACCAGTTGCGTGGCTCGGCGCGCTCCATTCCCGGCTTCCACATCCGCGACGCGATGGCCGCGGTGGAGGCGCGCCGGCCCGGATTGATGGACAAGTTCGGCGGCCATGCGATGGCCGCGGGCCTGAGCCTGCCGCACGCCGCGTTGGCCGAGTTCGAACAGCTGTTCCGCGCGCATGCGCTGGCCAGCCTGGACGCGGCGCTGCTGCAGGCCGAACTGCTCAGCGACGGCGCGCTGGATCCGCACGAACTGGACCATCGCCATGCCGAGGCGCTGCGCCTGGCCGGGCCATGGGGGCAGGGCTTCCCCGAGCCGCTGTTCGACGGCGAGTTCGAGGTGCTGCAGTGGCGCCTGCTGAAGGAGCGCCACCTCAAGCTGAGCCTGCGCTGCGCCGGCCGCGGCGAGCCGTTGAACGCGATCCATTTCAACGGTTGGCGCGGCGACGAACCCGGCCGCCGCGTGCACATCGCCTACCGCCTGGTCGCCGACGACTATCGCGGCGGCGAGGCGGTGCAACTGGTGGTGGAGTACTGTCAGAGACTGTCGGGCTGATCTATCGCGTTTAGTCCCTCTACCGCCGGGAGAGGGGTTGGGGTGAGGGTCCGGCGCGAAGCGTCTCGCGGAGTTTGGCTGCGCGAGGCTGCGCCCGCACCCTCTCCGGCCCTGCGGGCCACCTTCCCCCGAAAAGGCGGTCATGGTCCCGATGGGAGAAGGAACAACAACCCCGCAGCGCCGCACCGGACGTTCAAGCAGTACCGTCCCATCAAGGAGTGATCCATGCCGTCCATCGCGCGCAAAGGCCTGTGCCTGCTGTTGCTGTCGTTAACCTCGGCCGTCGCCGTATCCGCGTGGGCGCAAACCGCGCCGGAGCGGCAACTCCTCGCCCCACTGCTGAAGACCGATCAGGGCGAGCGCCCGGTCGAACTGCGCTCGGCCACGGTGAGCGCGCACGCCGCGGCCGGTCTGGCCGAAACCACGGTGGATCTGCTGTTCTTCAACCCCAATGCGCGGGTGCTGGAAGGGCAACTGGCGTTCCCGCTGCGCGATGGCCAGCAGATCAGCGGCTTCGCACTGGACATCGACGGGCAGATGCGCGACGCGGTACCAGTGCCGAAGGCGCGCGGGCGGCAGGTGTTCGAGGCGATCGAACGGCGCGGCGTGGACCCGGGCCTGGTCGAGCAGACCGCCGGCAACCAGTTCCAACTGCGGCTCTATCCGATTCCCGCACACGGCAGCCGCCGCGTGCGCCTGGTCTATCGCGAGTCGCTGCCGCGCACCGTCGCCGGTTGGCAGTGGCGGCTGCCGCTGGGTTATGCGGCCAGCGCCCAGGCGCTGCGCCTGGAGTTGAGCACGCAGGCGGCGCCGGTGGACGCGGCGGCGTTGCCTGCGGGCCTGCGCTTGTCACCGGCACCCGGCGGTTATGCGGCGGCGTGGTCGGGCACGCCAGCGCAATTGCCCAAGGAACTGGCGCTGTCGTTGCGCGCAACCCGCGATCCACGCGTCGCGCTTGGCAGCCACGACGGCCAGCGCTATTTCCAGGCGCTGCTGCCGATCGCCGATCTCCGCGGCACACGTCCGCTGCCGCAACGCATCGGCCTGCTGTGGGATGCATCGGGTTCGGCGCGGCAGCGCGACATTCCTGCGGAACTGGCCTTGCTGCAGCGCTATTTCGCCGCACTCGGCAACGCGCAGGTCGATCTGATCGTGCTGCGCGACCGCGCCGAGGCGCCGCGCCGTTTCCAGGTCCGCGCCGGCGACTGGAGCGCGTTGAAAGCGGCCTTGCAGGGCCTGCAACCGGACGGCGCCAGCGCGCTGGGCGACTGGCGGCCAGCGGCGGACGTGCAGGAGTATCTGTTGTTCAGCGATGGCCTGGGCAACTACGGCGCGCAGACCGTGCCGGCGCTGGCGCCGGGCCAGCGATTGTTCGCGGTCGATTCGGCCGGTGCCCATGCCGATGCCGCACGCCTGGCGGCATCGGCGGAAGCGCGCGGCGGCCGTTTGATCGAGCTGCATGGCGTACAGGGCGTGCAGCAAGCCAGCGAACGCCTGCTGCAGCGCGGCGGCGAACTGGTGGCGCTGCAGGGCGAAGGCGTCGCCGATCTGGTCGCCGATTCTCGCTACGCCGACGACGGCTATCTGCGCATCGCCGGACGCCTGCTCGCGGCCGATGCGACGCTGCAACTGGAGATCGCCACCGCCGCCAGCACGCGCCGCCTGAGCATCCCGTTGCACGGCGCCAGCGAGGTGCCGGGCGATCTGGTACCCGGCGCCTGGGCGCGGGCCATGCTGCGCCGCCTGGCCGCCGATCCGCTCGGCGACGCCGCGCGCCGCCAGCAACTGGCCAGCCGCTTCGGTCTGGTCAGCGCCGACACCTCGCTGCTGGTGCTGGAGAACGTGGACGACTACGTGCGCTACGCCATCGCGCCGCCAGCGGCGCTTCGCGAGGCGGTGGCCCGCGCGCAGGCGCAGCGCCAGCAGGAGCTGGGCGAGCAGCGTAAGCGGCGCATCGATCGCGTCGCCGAGGATTTCGCGCAGCGCGTCGCCTGGTGGCAGCGCACGTTCCCGAAGAACGCGCCGCCGCCGCCCAAGCCGCAACGCGGGCAGGACGATTACAGCCTGCAGCGTGCTGACGGCGTTTCGCAGCCCGCACCGGTGATGGCCATGGCGCCGCCGCCGGCACCCGCGGCGCCGATGCCGGCCGCCGAGTCGGCTGAGCTGGAGGCGATGGCCGTCAGCGCCGCGGATGCGGCACCGGAGGGCTATGCGGCGAACGCCGATGCGCCTGCCGGCGCGCGTGCGTCCACCACGATTTCCCTGGCATTGCAGCCGTGGCAGCCGGATTCGCCCTACGCCCGGCGCCTGCGCGCCGCCGCGCCGGACGCGGTGTATCCGCTGTACCTGAGCGAGCGCGCCGCGCACGCCGACAGCGTGGCGTTCTACCTGGACGTGGCCGACGTGCTGTTCGAACGTGGCCAGCGCGAACTGGCGCTGCGCGTGCTGTCGAACCTGGCCGAACTGCAGCTGGAGAACCGCCATGTGCTGCGCGTGCTGGGCTACCGGTTGCTGCAGGCGGGCAGGGCGGACCTGGCGGTGCCGGTGTTCGAACAGTTGCTGCGGCTGGGCGAGGAAGAGCCGCAGAGCTTCCGCGACCTGGGTCTGGCCTACGCCGCGCGCGGCGATGCGCAGGCCGCGATCGAACAGCTGTACCAGGTCGTGGCGCGCGACTGGGACAGCCGCTTCGACGGCGTGGCGCTGATCGCCTTGAACGAGTTGAACGCGATCGTGGCGCGGTCGCAACGCCCATTGCAGACCGGCTTCATCGACCCGCGCCTGCAGCGCAATCTGCCGCTGGATCTGCGCGTGGTGCTGAACTGGGACAGCGACAACAGCGACATGGACCTGTGGGTGACCGACCCCAACGGCGAGCGCTGCTATTACGCGGACCGCTCCACCTACCAGGGCGGGCAGCTGTCGCAGGACTTCACCGGCGGCTACGGGCCGGAAGAGTTCTCGCTGCGCCGGGCCAAGCCGGGCAAGTACAAGGTGGAGGCCAACTTCTTCGGCGACCGCCAGCCGCTGGTCACCGGCGCCACCACCTTGTACCTGCAGCTGAGCACCGGCTGGGCCAGCGCCACGCAGCGCGACCAGCAGGTGACGCTGCGGCTGAAGGACAGGAAGGAGACGATCCTGGTCGGCGAGTTCGAGGTGCGCTGAGGCGGTCCGCGTGCCGGCCATTGTCGAATGGCCGGCGCGCTAAAATGCGCCATGTCCGAATCGCCAGTTACCAGCGTCTACTCCCGCTTCCTGCCGTGGCGCCGCAGTTTCGAGATCGGCTTCTGGGTCGCGTTGACCCTGGTCAACGGCAGCGCCAACAGCACCACCGTGCTGATGGACATCCGCAGGTCCGGGCTGCACTTCGCCGCGTGGGAACCGGCGCTGTGGGAATGGTCCAGCAATCTGGTGTTGCTGCTGATCGTGCCGCTGCTGGCGGCGCTGACCCGGCGCTATCCGCTGCATTGGGACAACTGGCCGCGCCGGTTGCCGGCCTACCTGCTGGGCAGCGTCGCGCTGTCGGTGCTGCACGTGCTGGGCATGGTCGCGATCCGCAGCGTGGTGTATCGCCTGCAGGGCCAGCACTACGACTTCGGATCGTGGCCGCAAGGGCTGGCCTACGAATACCTGGAGGACCTGCGCAGCCTTGCCTCGATGCTGCTGTGCGTGGAGATGTACCGCCTCCTGCTGCGCCGCTGGCAGGGCGAGGCGGCCCTGCTCGGCGCGCCCGACGAAGGCCCGCCGGTGAAGTCGCTGGAGCGCCCGGAGCGTTTTTTGGTGCGCAAGCTCGGCCGCGATTTCCTGGTCGCCGCTGCCGATATCGAATGGCTGCAGGCCTCGGGCAACTACGTCAACCTGCGCGTGCGCGGCCACGACTACCCGCTGCGCAGCACCATGGCCGCGATCGAGGCCATGCTCGACCCGGCCGTGTTCGTGCGCATCCACCGCAGTTACATGGTCAACCTGGGCTGCGTGGTCTCGATCGAGCCGCTGGAGGCCGGCGAGGCGCGCGACGGCAGCCATGTGCCGTGCAGCCGCCGCTACCGCGCCGCCTTGCGCGCGGCGGCCGGGGAGGGCGAGGCGGCGGTCGCCGCGTGATCGCGGCGCTGCCCGGCCTGGGCGGCGCCGCGCGCGCTGTGGCACGGCGGCCGGAATTGCTAGAATCGCGCTCTTGTTTGCCGTTTGCCGGAATGCCGCCATGATCGAACTCAATCCCATCCGCCACCGCATCGCCGATCTGTCCGAGCGGGTGCTGTCGCTTCGGGGGTTTCTTTGACTACGACGTCAAGAAAGAGCGCCTAGAGGAAGTCACCCGGGAGCTTGAGAGCCCCGATGTCTGGAACGACCCCGAACGCGCCCAGGGCCTGGGCCGCGAACGCGCCAACCTGGAGAAGACCGTCGGCGGCATCGCCAGCGTGCTCGACGGGCTGAACGAGGCGCTGGAGTTCCTCGAGCTGGCCGAGAGCGAGGACGACGAGGACACCGCATTGGCGGTGGTCGCCGATGTCGAGCGCTTCCAGGCGCACGTGGAGAAGCTGGAGTTCCAGCGCATGTTCTCCGGGCAGATGGACGCCAGCAACGCCTTCGTCGACATCCAGGCCGGCGCCGGCGGTACCGAGGCCCAGGACTGGGCCGAGATCCTGCTGCGCATGTACCTGCGCTGGTGCGAGTCGCGCGGCTGGAAGACCGAACTGATGGAAGTCTCCGGCGGCGAAGTGGCCGGGATCAAGTCGGCCACGCTGCGCGTGGAAGGCGATTTCGCCTACGGCTGGCTGAAGACCGAGACCGGCGTGCACCGGCTGGTGCGCAAGTCGCCGTTCGACTCGGACAACCGCCGCCACACCAGCTTCACCTCCGTGTTCGTGTCGCCGGAAGTGGACGACAACATCGACATCGAGATCAATCCGGCCGACCTGCGCACCGACGTCTACCGCTCCTCCGGCGCCGGCGGCCAGCACGTCAACAAGACCGAGTCGGCGGTGCGCATCACGCATATCCCGACCAACATCGTGGTCGCCTGCCAGACCGGGCGCAGCCAGCACCAGAACCGCGACAACGCGATGAAGATGCTCGCCGCCAAGCTGTACGAGCTGGAGATCCAGAAGCGCAACGCCGAGCGCGACGCGGTCGAGGCGACCAAGTCGGACATCGGCTGGGGAAGCCAGATCCGCAATTACGTGCTCGACCAGAGCCGGATCAAGGACCTGCGCACCGGCATCGAACGCACCGACACGCAAAAAGTGCTCGACGGCGACCTGGACGAATTCGTCGAGGCCAGCCTCAAGTCCGGTCTGGAAGTCGGCGCCAAACGCAGCGACGCCTGAACCGGCGGCCTGCGCCCACCGTGGCGCAAGCCGGCCCCGCGGCACGTCACCCGCATCTGCTGCATCCTCTCCCTTCTTCTCCGCGTACCCATTGCCATGACCGAGCAGACCCCCGCGCCGTCCCTTCCCGTCGACGAAAACGGCCTCATCGCCGAACGCCGCGCCAAGCTGGGAGCGCTGCGTGCGCAGGGCGTGGCCTATCCGAACGATTTCCGCCGCCACGATTTCGCCGGCGACCTGCAGGCCGAATTCGCCGATGCCGAGCGCTGGAGCGCCGAGGCGCTGGAGGCCGAGGGCCGCAGCCTGCGCCTGGCCGGGCGCCTGCTGGCCAAGCGGGTGATGGGCAAGGCCAGTTTCGTGCAGCTGCAGGACGAATCCGGGCGCATCCAGCTGTTCCTGCAGGCCAACGCGCTGGGCCCGGCCTACGACGCGTTCAAGGGCTGGGACATCGGCGACATCATCGGTGTGGAAGGCGGCCTGACCCGCACCAAGACCGGCGAGCTGTCGGTGCGCGCCAGCGCGCTGCGGCTGCTGACCAAGGCGCTGCGCCCGTTGCCCGACAAGTGGCACGGCCTGTCCGACGTGGAGCAGCGCTACCGCCAGCGCTACGTGGACCTGATCGTGTCGCCGGAGGCGCGCGAGGTGTTCGTCAAGCGCTCCAGGATCATCCGCGCGATGCGCGCCTGGCTGGACGCGCGCCGCTTCCTGGAAGTGGAGACGCCGATGATGCATTACATTCCCGGCGGCGCCACCGCCAAGCCGTTCACCACCCACCACAACGCGCTGGACCTGGACCTGTACCTGCGCGTGGCGCCGGAGCTGTACCTGAAGCGGCTGGTGGTCGGCGGCCTGGAACGCGTCTACGAGATCAATCGCAATTTCCGCAACGAAGGCGTCAGCACCCGGCACAATCCCGAATTCACCATGATGGAGCTGTACGAGGCCTACGCCACGTACCATGAGGTGATGGACCTGACCGAGCGCGTGATCCGCGACGTGGCCCAGGAGGTGCTCGGCACCACCCAGGTACACTGGGACGGCGCCGACATCGACCTGGCCCCGGCGTTCCGCCGCTGGCGCATGGACGAGGCGGTGCGCCACCACAATCCCGAGATCAGCGCCGCCGACTGCACCGACCGCGACGCGCTGCTGCGCCACTGCGAGCGGCTGAAGATCCGCACCAAGCCGTCCTACGGCTGGGGCAAGCTGTTGCTGGAGATCTTCGAGGCGACCGTGGAACACACCTTGATCCAGCCGACCTTCATCACCGACCACCCGGTCGAGGTATCGCCGCTGGCCCGTTCCAGCGACACCGAGCCGGGCTATACCGACCGCTTCGAGCTGTTCGTCAACGGCAAGGAGATCGCCAACGGCTTCTCCGAGCTCAACGATCCGGAAGACCAGGCGGCGCGCTTCCAGGCCCAGGTGGCGGCGAAGGAGGGCGGCGACGACGAGGCCATGCACTTCGACGCCGACTACATCCGTGCGCTGGAGGTCGGCCTGCCGCCCACCGGCGGCCTGGGCATCGGCATCGACCGTCTGGTCATGTTGCTGACCGGCAGCAGTTCGATCCGTGACGTGCTGCTGTTCCCGTACATGCGTCCGGAGGCTTAATCTAGCCGCAGGCGGCGGTAGCCTTGGCGTGGGGTTCTCGTATCGGGCGTCGGCAAGCAAGTGGTTGGCAAGCAAGCGGAAGTGAGGCGGTTGGGTCGGCGCGGCCGGCGCCGGAGCGTTTCCCGTTGTTGTCCCAGCAACCCGATGCCCATGGGCGAGAGGATCGCAGATGCAAGATGCCAGCATGAGCCTGTCAGGAGTATCCTCCAGCAGCGACCGCCCGGACTGGGCGCAGGGGGCGGACAATCGCTTGAACATCGTCATCGTCGACGATCAGACGTCCGCGCGCACGATGCTGCGCCACGTGATCGAGGACATCGCCCCGGAGCTCACCGTCCGCGACTTCGGCGACTCGCAGGCCGCACTGGCCTGGTGCGAGGCCGGCAAGGTCGACCTGTTGCTGCTCGACTACCGCATGCCCGGCATGGACGGGCTGGAGTTCGCGCGGCGGCTGCGGCGGCTGCCCAAGCACCGCGACATTCCGATCATCCTGATCACCGTGGTCGGCGACGAGCCGATCCGCCAGGCCGCGCTGGAAGCCGGGATCATCGACTTCCTGGTCAAGCCGATCCGCCCGCGCGAACTGCGCGCGCGCTGCCACAACCTGCTGCAGCTGCGGCTGCAGAGCGAAAACATCAAGCAGCGTGCGATGTCGCTGGAGCAGCGCCTGCTGGCCAGCATGCGCGAGGTCGAGGAACGCGAGCGCGAGACCCTGTCGCGGCTGGCGCGGGCGATCGAGTACCGCGACGCCGGGACCAGCGCCTACCTGGAGCGGATGGCGCACGTGGCCGGCCTGATCGCCGAGCAGCTGGGCCTGTCCGAGGACGAGGTGCGGGTCATCGAGATGGCCGCGAGCCTGCACGACATGGGCAAGATCGCCATTCCCGATGCGGTGCTGCTCAAGCCCGGCAAGCTGAACGAGGAGGAGATGGCGGTGATGCGCATGCACCCGCGCATCGGCTACGAACTGCTCAGCGGCAGCCAAAACCGCTTCATCCAGGTTGGCGCGCTGATCGCGCTGCGCCACCATGAGCGCTACGATGGCAGCGGATACCCCGACGGCCTGGTCGGCGACGCGATTCCGCTGGAAGCGCGGATCGTGGCGGTCGCCGACGTCTTCGACGCGCTGATCTCGCCGCGTCCCTACAAGGAAGCCTGGACCATGGATGCGACCCTCGCCTATCTCTACGCGCAACGCGGCCGCCTGTTCGACCCGCGCTGCGTGGACGCGCTGTTCCGCGGGCGCGAGCAGTTGCACATGATCTGCGAGAAGTTCTCGACAGCCTCGGTTCGGCCGGGGGTGTGAGATGACGTCAGCGATCGCCTGGTTACGACATCGGCTCGCCAACCGCACCGACAGCGAGCATGGACAGGCGCTGGTGCGTATCGCCATGGTCGCCTTGATCCTGGTGTACGAACTGATCTTCGCTCGCACCTGGGGCATCCCGACCAGGCAGCAAGCCTACGTCATCGGCCTGACGTTGATCTCGCAGGCGGTCGCGCTGGTGGTGCTGACCTGGATCTTGTTGCGGCCGCAGCGGTCGGATGTACGTCGGGTGATCGGCATGATCGCCGACTACGGCCTGATGGGCATGGCGATGAGCGCGATCGGCGAACCGATGGCGTGCATCTACGTGATCGTCATGTGGGTGGCGATCGGCAACGGTTTGCGCTATGGCAACCGCTACCTGTATCTGGCAGTAGCCATGGCGGTGGTCAGTTTCAGCGTGACCTTGCTGACCAGCGATTACTGGATCGCCAATCGCGGTCTGGGCATCGGCCTGCTGGTTGGATTGGCGGCGATTCCGATGTATCTGTCAGGGCTGCTGCGGCAATTGACCGCCACCACCGCCGAGGCGCGTCGCGCCAGCGAGGCCAAGAGCCGTTTCCTGGCCAACATGAGTCACGAATTCCGGACTCCATTGAACGGCCTGTCGGGTATGACCGAGGTGCTGGCGACCACGCGTCTGGACGCGGAGCAGCGCGAATGTGTCAACACGATCCAGGCTTCGGCGTGCAGCCTGTTGTCGCTGGTCGAGGAAGTGCTGGACATCTCGGCGATCGAGGCCGGCAAGCTGCACCTGGAAAAGCGAGATTTTTCGCTGCGCGAGACCTTGGAAGGCATCAGTCTGATCCTGCAGCCGCAGGCGCGTGCCAAGCGCCTGATCTACCACGTGGATGTGGCCGCCGACGTACCGGACGGTCTGTCGGGCGATCCTGGCCTTTTGCGCCAGGTCCTGCTCAATCTGGCGGGCAATGCGATCAAGTTCACCGAGATGGGCCGGGTCGACATCCGCGTGCGGATACAGAACGGCGAGCAGGGCCAGCCGAAACGGTTGAGTTTCGGCATTATCGATACCGGCATCGGGGTGCCGCTGGAGATGCGCGCGCGGCTGTTCGAAGCCTTCGAACAGGCGGATGTCGGTTTGTCGCGTCGCTACGAAGGTACTGGCCTGGGCACCACGATTGCCAAGGGCTTGGTCGAGGCCATGGACGGCAGCATCGGCTACCAGGAACATCCGCCGCGCGGCAGCCATTTCTGGTTCGAACTGCCGTTCGTGGCCAGCGCTGCGCAGACCACGGTAGCGGCAGCGACAGCTGGCGCAACAACGGCGCCAGCCGAGCAGTTCGATCCCAGCGGCAACGTCATTGCCTTTTTCGATCCGTTCCTGCGCCATCGCGCGCGCGTGCGCGGGATGCGCATTCTGGTCGCCGACGATCATGCTGCCAACCGCATGGTGCTGCAGCGCATGTTGCAGAAGGCGGGCCATCGGGCGATCTGCGTCGATGGCGCCGAGGCGGTGCTCGACGCGCTGGCCGAAAGCGAATTCGACGCGGTGATCGTCGATCTGCATATGCCCGGCATGAGCGGGCTGGACATGCTCAAGCAGCTGCGGGTGATGCAGGCCGGTGGGCCATACACGCCGGTGGTGGTGCTCAGTGCCGATGTCACCCCCGAATCGATCCAGCGCTGCGAGCAGGCCGGCGCGCACACCTTCCTGGCCAAGCCGCTGGTGGCGAACCGACTATTGGACACGCTGACCGACATTGCCACCGACGGCAAGCTAAGCGGTGCCAATGAGACATCGGCGCGCCCGCTCGCCGCATCGATCGAAGGCGTGCTGGATCCGTCCGTTCTCGATGAACTGGCCGGGCTCGGCATGGGCGACGGCTTCGAGCGAGAGTTCATCTCGCAATGTCTCAACGATGCCGAGGGCTGCCTCGGCGGCATGCAGGTGGCTGGGGATGACGAGCACTGGGAACGTCTGCGCGAGCACGCGCATGCGATCAAGGGCGTTGCGAGCAACCTGGGGCTGGTGAAGTTGGCAAGCCTGGGCGGCGAACTGATGCAGATGGCCGAATGGCAGATGCGCGGCGAGTGGCGGCATCGGTTGATGGCGCTCAATGCCAGTCTGACCGAGGGCCGCGAAGCGCTGGAGCTACGCGCCAGGCAAAGCGCAGTGCAAGACGGCGAGGAATTGCGCTAGCGGAAGCCCGGCGCGAGGCCGGGCCGTTCTCCTGACCCAGGCCCGGCTAGGCGGCAACGCCGGCTTGCGCCCGTCGGGTCTGCGCCCGTACCAGGCGATCCATCGTGCGCAGCGATTTTTCGCCAAGCGTCAGCGCCGTGTCCACCCAGATCTCGGTGACTGCGACCAATTCCTCGTGTCGGACCGGTTGCACCACGTTGCGTATGGCATTCATCGCAAGCTGCGCCAGCGGCGCACGACGCTGTTGCCGGATCAGCTCCTGCACTGCCGCCACGCCATCGCCTTTGGGCACCAGGACGTCGACGATCCCCATCCGGTGCATCTCCTGGCTGCTGTAGATGCGTCCTTCCATGATGATCTTTTCCGCAAGATTCGGGGCGACGCGCCTGCTTAGAAACGAGTACGCGCCCATCCCGGGAAACAGCCCGAACAGGATCTCCGGCAATCCCATGCCGACGTCCTCTTCGGCCACGATCAGGTGGCAGGACAGCGCCATTTCCAGGCCGCCGCCGAGCGCATCGCCCTGCAGCAGCGCGATCGTGCGGAAGCTGCCGTCCAGACCTTTGTGGAATTGGTAGACGCCTTCGATGCAGCTCATCGCATAGGCGAGCAGTCCGTCGCGATCGCGACGGCGGATGTACTGCCCGAACAGGTCCAGGTCTCCGCCGAGATTGAAGGCGTTGCCATCCGATGCCAGTACCAGGCTGTTGAGCTGTGCCTGCTGTTGCTGGCCGGGGTGCGAAATGGAGGACAGGTAGCTGTGCATCTCGCGCATCAGCGTGGGATGGAAGCATGGCCTGTGGCCGGCGCCGGCATGCATGTACAGCCAATGGCTGTCGTTGGCGCGGTCCGAATCGACGCGGATGGTGGAATAGAAGCGGGAACGGGGTAGCGTGTCGATCATGCTCATGGCAGGGTTCTCGGAAGAAACGCCCGCGGAGAGGTCGTGGCGCAGCGGGCGAGTGCGTTTCCACCCGGGCGATGCTACACCTGGCCTTTGCTCTCGGTATCTGCTTGCTTGACGGTCGCCGCGGGGGCTGGGCTACCCCCGTGTGTCTGCTGGATCGCTACGCCTGGCTGTCGCGCAATTCCCGCCGCAGGATCTTGCCGACGTTGGTCTTGGGCAGTTCCTTGCGGAACTCGACGATGCGTGGGTGCTTGTAGCCGGTCAGGTTGGCGCGGGCATGCGCCTTGACGTCCTCGGCGGTGAGGTTGGGGTTCTTCTTGACGATGACCACCTTGACCACTTCGCCGGATTTCTCGTCCGGCACCCCGACCGCGGCCACTTCCAGCACGCCGGGCATCATCGCGATCACGTCCTCGACTTCGTTCGGGTACACGTTGAAGCCCGAGACCAGGATCATGTCCTTCTTGCGGTCGACGATGTAGAAGAAGCCCTGCGGATCCATCCGCGCCATGTCGCCGGTGTGCAGCCAGCCGTCGGCATCGATGGCGCCGGCGGTTTCCTCGGGGCGGCGCCAGTAGCCCTTCATCACCTGCGGACCCTGGATGCACAGTTCGCCGACCTCGCCGGTCGCCAGGATCTGGCCCTGGTCGTCCTTGACGCAGGCGTCGGTGGACGGGATCGGCAGGCCGATGGCGCCGTTGTAGTTCTGTAGCGTCAGCGGGTTGATGCAGGCGGCGGGCGAGGTCTCGGTCAGGCCGTAGGCCTCGACCAAGGTCACCCCGGTCACCTGCTTCCAGCGCTCGGCCACGGCGCGCTGCACCGCCATGCCGCCGCCCAGGGTGAACTTCAGCGTCGAAAAATCCACCGTGTCGAAGCCGGGCGTGTTGAGCAGGCCGTTGAACAGCGTGTTGACCCCGGTGAAGGCGGTGAAGCGGGTCTTCTGCAACTCCTTGACGAAACCGGGCATGTCGCGCGGATTGCTGATCAGGTGGTTGAGGCCGCCGAGCTTCATGAACACCAGGCCGTTCGCGGTCAGCGCGAAGATGTGGTAAAGCGGCAGCGCGGTGATGATGACTTCCTTGCCTTCCTCCAGTTTGCCGGTCGCCGCGATCCAGGCGCCGGCCTGCAGCATGTTGGCGACCAGATTGCGGTGGGTCAGCATCGCGCCCTTGGCCACCCCGGTGGTGCCGCCGGTGTATTGCAGGAAGGCGATGTCGTCCGGCTCGATGTCCAGCTGCGGCAGCGTGTGCCGCCGGCCCAGGGTCAGCGTGTCGCGGAAGCGCACCGTGTTGGGGATGGTGTAATCGGGAACCAGCTTCTTGACGTACTTCAGCACGAAGTTGACCAACGGACCCTTCGGGAAGCCGAGCATGTCGCCCAGGCCGGTGGTGATGACCTGCTTGAGCTGCGTGTCGGCCAGCACGTCCTGCACGGTCTTGCCGAAGTTGTCGATCACCACGATCGCGCTGGCGCCGGAGTCGACCAGCTGGTGGCGCAGTTCGCGCGGCGTGTACAGCGGGTTGACGTTGACCACGGTCATGCCGGCCAGCAGCACGCCGAAGGTGGCGATCGGATACTGCAGGCAGTTGGGCATCATCAGCGCGACGCGGTCGCCCTTCTTGAGCTGCAGTTCGCCCAGCAGGTAGGCGGCGAAGTGCCGGGCCAGTTCGCCGGCCTCGCGGTAGGTCAGGGTCTTGCCGAAGTTGCAGTAGGCCGGACGGTCGCCGAACTTGGCGACGGAGGTTTCGAAGACGGCGGCGACGGATCGGTATTCATCGACATCGATCTCGGCGGGAATGCTGGCCGGATAACTCTGCAACCACGGACGTTCCTGACTCATGTACTACCCCCTGGTGTGGAATGCTGCCGCACGCCGACGCAACACTGCGGCGTGGCGGGTGGCAGCATACCGTTCCGTATGGAAAAGACGAAACCGAGAGGCAATCCGATGCGTCAGGCGTGTGCGTGGGGATGCGGATGCGCACTGCTGCTGGCCTTGCGCGGCTGCCAGCGCGATTCGGCGGAACCGCGGCTGTGCAAGGACCTCGCCGCGATGCGCTGGCTGCGCTGGCCGCGGATTTCGCGGGCGAGGCGGGGATGGATCGTGCTGCGCTGCACAACCTGTTGCGCGCGCAATTCCTGGTCAATAGCCGGATCGGCATGAGCAACAGGCCACTGTCGATCCAACTGCGGGGCGGCAACCGCCAGCGTCGAAAGGCAAGGGCTCCGTTCGGAAAACGCGGTGCCTTCAATCTATCGGTGTGGCAGCAAAGACCCGTACTTGGAAACGCGATGCCGATGCGCCAGCGGCGTGCACGAACGGCGGTGCGTGCCTGCGCGAGCGCAACGGCGCGCGCAGGACACGCGCCGTCGCGACCTCAGGCCGCCTTGCGTGCCGCCAGCTGGCGCAGCACGTACTGCAGCAGGCCGCCGTGCTTGAAGTACTCCACTTCCTTCGGCGTCAGCAGCAGCACCTTGACCTGGAACTGCTTGACGCTGCCGTCGGCCTTCTTCGCATCGACCGTGGCGCGCTTGCTGGCGCCGTCCTGCAAGCCGCTTATGTCGAACACTTCCGAGCCGTCCAGGCCCAGCGACTGCGCGTTCTCGTTGTCCAGGAACTGCAGCGGCAGCACGCCCATGCCGACCAGGTTGGAGCGGTGGATGCGCTCGAAGCTCTCGGCGATCACCGCCTTGACCCCAAGCAGATTGGTGCCCTTGGCCGCCCAGTCGCGCGAGGAGCCGGTGCCGTACTCCTTGCCGGCGATCACCACCAGCGGCACGCCATCGGCCTTGTACTGCATTGCCGCGTCGTAGATCGCCAGCTTCTGCGGTTGCGCGCCGTCGGGCCCGCGGTACAGCGTGTTGCCGCCTTCTTCGCCGCCGAACATCAGGTTCTTGATGCGGATGTTGGCGAAGGTGCCGCGCACCATCACGTCGTCGTTGCCGCGGCGGCTGCCGTAGCTGTTGAAGTCGGCAGGCTGCACGCAGCGTTCCTGCAGGAAGCGGCCCGCCGGCGAGTCCTGCTTGATGTTGCCGGCCGGGGAGATGTGGTCGGTGGTGATCGAGTCGCCGAACAGGCCGAGCACGCGCGCGCCGTGCACGTCGTCGACGTTGCCGACCTGCATGGTCATGCCGTCGAAGTAGGGCGGGTTCTTGATGTAGGTGGACGCCGCGTCCCAGGCGTACAGCTCGCCGTCGGGCGAGGCGATCGCGGCCCAGCGGCTGTCGCCCTTGAACACGTCGGCGTAGTTCTGCTTGAACATCTCCGGGCCGACCGTGGCGGCGATGGTGTCGCCGATTTCCTTGTTGCTCGGCCAGATATCGCGCAGGTACACCGGCTGGCCGTCGCTGCCGGTGCCGAGCGGGTCGCGGCTCAGGTCGATGTCGGTGGTGCCGGCGATGGCGTAGGCGACCACCAGCGGCGGCGAGGCCAGGTAGTTCATCTTCACTTCCGGGTGCACGCGGCCTTCGAAGTTGCGGTTGCCCGACAGCACCGAAGCCACCACCAGGTCGTCCCTGGCGATCGCCGCCGACACGTCGTCCGGCAGCGGGCCGGAATTGCCGATACAGGTGGTGCAGCCGTAGCCGACCACGTAGAAACCCAGGCGTTCCAGGTCGTCCATGACCCCGGCCTTCTTCAAATAATCGGTGACCACCAGCGAGCCCGGCCCGAGCGAGGTCTTGACCCAGGGCTGCGCCTTCAGGCCCTTGGCCACGGCATTGCGCGCCAGCAGCCCGGCGCCGAGCATCACCGCCGGATTGGAAGTGTTGGTGCAGGAGGTGATCGCGGCGATCACCACCGAGCCGTCGCGCAGCTGCCAGCCGGCGCCGCTGTCGGCACCGGTCTCGGCGTGCGCCGCCTTGGCGCCGATCGCGGTGCCGCCGCCGCCTTCGTTCTTGAGCCGGTCTTCCTGCTTGGCGTCGCTGTGGCGCTTGTGGCGCGCTTCGGCGAAGGGCACCAGGTTGTCGCGGAAATTGCGCTGCATGTCTTCCAGCAGCACCCGGTCCTGCGGCCGCTTGGGCCCGGCCAGCGACGGCTTGACCTCGGCCATGTCCAGCTCCAGCGTGGCGCTGTAGGCGGCGTGCGCGGTGTCGGCGTCGTGCCACAGGCCCTGCGCCTTGGCGTAGGCCTCGACCAGCGCGATCTGCTCTTCGCTGCGCCCGGACAGGCGCAGGTAGGTCAGCGATTCGGCATCGACCGGGAAGATGCCGCAGGTGGCGCCGTATTCGGGCGCCATGTTGCCGATGGTGGCGCGGTCGGCCAGCGGCAGATGCTGCAGGCCCTCGCCGAAGAACTCGACGAACTTGCCGACCACGCCGTGCTTGCGCAGCATCTGCGTCACCGTCAGCACCAGGTCGGTGGCGGTGGCGCCTTCGGGAAGCCTGCCGGTCAGCTTGAAGCCGACTACCTGCGGGATCAGCATCGACGAAGGCTGGCCGAGCATCGCCGCTTCGGCTTCGATGCCGCCCACGCCCCAGCCGAGCACGCCGATGCCGTTGATCATGGTGGTATGGCTGTCGGTGCCGAACACCGTATCCGGATAGGCGAGCGCCTCGCCGTCGCGCTCGCCGGTCATCACCACCCGCGCCAGGTGCTCGAGATTGACCTGGTGCACGATGCCCGTGTTCGGCGGCACCACTTTGAAGTTGTCGAACGCCTTCTGGCCCCAGCGCAGGAAACCGTAGCGCTCCTTGTTGCGCTGGAATTCGATCTTGCCGTTGAGGTCGAGCGCATCGGCCTTGCCGAACACGTCCACCTGCACCGAATGGTCGATCACCAGTTCCGAGGGGATCAGCGGATTGATCTGCTCCGGGCGCCCGCCGAGCTTGACCACCGCATCGCGCATCGCGGCCAGATCGACCACGCACGGCACGCCGGTGAAGTCCTGCAGCACCACCCGCGCCGGCATGAACGCGATCTCGGTGTCGGGCTCGGCCGTGGGATCCCATTTCGCCACCGCCTCGATGTGGTCCTTGCCGACGGTGACGCCGCCATCTTCGTGGCGCAGCAGGTTTTCCAGCAGGATCTTCAGCGAGTAGGGCAGGCGGCCGATGTCGAAGCGCTCGGCCAGCTTGGGCAGGCTGTAATAGGCGTAGCGTTTGCCGTTGACCTCGAGCGAGGTGCGGGTGGAAAAGGAATCGCTCATCACGGAACTCCTATGGCGTCGCGGCTGTAGGGACGGCGGTCAGTCTGACCGATTCAGTGTGTACGGATGGTGTGACCGGCGCTGTATGCAGGCTTGAGTATGACGCCTGAAGTATGTAAAATTTGTGCATACCTTGTGGAGCCTGCCCATGGAAGCCACCGTCGCCGAGCGCGGTCAGATCACCTTGCCCAAGGCCGTGCGCGATGCGCTGGGCCTGAGCAAGGGCACCATCCTGAAGGTGGAGCTGGACGGCGGCCGCATCATCCTGCGCAAGAGCGTGGACGATGCGATCTCGCGCGCCCGCGGCCGCTTCAAGCTGGACGGCTTCGCCAGCACCGACGAGGCGATGCGCGCGATCCGCGGCCGCGCGCCGGGCGATCCGTTCGAACCCGCCGCCAAGCCATGATCGCGATCGACTCGTCGGTGCTGGTGGACCTGCTGGCCGACGGTCCGCAGGCCGACGCCACCGAAGCCTGCCTGCGCCAGTGCCTGAGCACCGGCCCGGTGGTGGTCTGCGACATCGTCCTGGCCGAGGTCTGCAGCGCGCTGCGCGACGGTGCCGAGGCGCTGTCGGTGCTGGAGGACATGAGCATCCGCTTCAACGCGCTGGAAGCCAAGTCGGCGTTGCGCGCCGGCGAGATGCAGCGCCGTTTCCGTGCCCGCGGCGGCCAGCGCGAGCGGGTGGTGGCCGATTTCCTGATCGGCGCCCACGCGCTGCTGCAATGCGATGGTCTGATCACCCACGACGACGGCTTTTTCCGCGACTACTTCAAGGGCCTGAAGATCATCGTGCCCAAGCCGTCCGCCTGACGCCGTTATTCGTTTACCGCTCACCCCTACCGAAATTTCCGGAGAACCCGCATGTTGGAAGCCTACCGCCACCACGTTGCAGAGCGCGCTGCGCTCGGTATCCCGCCGCTGCCGCTGAGCGCGCAGCAGACCGCCGAGGTCGTCGAGCTGCTGAAGCACCCGCCCGCCGGCGAAGAATCGTTCCTGGTCGAACTGCTGAGCCAGCGCGTGCCGGCCGGCGTCGACGACGCGGCCAAGGTCAAGGCCTCGTACCTGGCCGCGCTCGCCTTCGGCAGCGAGCAGTGCGCGCTGATCTCGCCCAAGCGCGCCACCGAGCTGCTGGGCACCATGCTCGGCGGCTACAACATCCATCCGCTGATCGAACTGCTGGACAACGCCGAGCTCGGCGCGGTGGCTGCCGAAGGCCTCAAGCACACGCTGCTGATCTTCGATGCGTTCCACGACGTGCAGGAAAAGGCCGAAGCCGGCAACGCGCACGCCAAGGCGGTGCTGCAGAGCTGGGCCGACGCGGAGTGGTTCACCAGCAAGCCGGAAGTGCCGCAGAGCCTGACCGTCAGCGTGTTCAAGGTGCCGGGCGAGACCAACACCGACGACCTGTCGCCGGCGCCGGACGCGACCACGCGCCCGGACATCCCGTTGCACGCCCTGGCGATGCTGAAGAACAAGCGCGACGGCGCCGCGTTCGTGCCGGAAGAGGACGGCAAGCGCGGCCCGATCCAGGCGATCGCCGACCTCAAGGCCAAGGGCCATCTGGTCGCCTATGTCGGCGACGTGGTCGGCACCGGGTCCTCGCGCAAGTCGGCGACCAACTCGGTGCTGTGGTGGACCGGCGAGGACATTCCCTTCATTCCGAACAAGCGCTTCGGCGGCGTGTGCCTGGGTTCGAAGATCGCACCGATCTTCTACAACACCATGGAAGATGCCGGCGCGCTGCCGATCGAGCTGGACGTGTCGCAGATGGAGCACGGCGACGTGGTCGAGCTGCGCCCGTATGACGGCAAGGCGCTGAAGAACGGGCAGGTGATCGCCGAGTTCGCGATGAAGTCGGACGTGCTGTTCGACGAAGTGCGCGCTGGCGGCCGCATCCCGCTGATCGTCGGCCGCGGCCTGACCGCCAAGGCGCGCGAGTTCCTCGGCCTGCCGGCGTCGGACCTGTTCCGCCTGCCGATGGTGCCGCCGGATACCGGCAAGGGCTTTTCGCTGGCGCAGAAGATGGTCGGCCGCGCCTGCGGTCTGCCGGAAGGCGAGGGCATGCGTCCGGGCACTTACTGCGAGCCGAAGATGACCTCGGTGGGCTCGCAGGACACCACCGGGCCGATGACCCGCGACGAGCTGAAGGACCTGGCCTGCCTGGGCTTCTCTGCCGACCTGGTGATGCAGTCGTTCTGCCACACCGCCGCGTATCCGAAGCCGGTGGACGTCAAGACCCACCACAGCCTGCCGGAGTTCATCTCCACCCGCGGCGGCGTGTCGCTGCGTCCGGGCGATGGCGTGATCCACAGCTGGCTCAACCGCATGCTGCTGCCCGACACCGTCGGCACCGGCGGCGATTCGCACACCCGCTTCCCGATCGGCATCTCGTTCCCGGCCGGCTCCGGCCTGGTCGCGTTCGCCGCCGCCACCGGGGTCATGCCGCTGGACATGCCGGAGAGCGTGCTGGTGCGCTTCAAGGGCGAGATGCAGCCGGGCGTGACCCTGCGCGATCTGGTCAACGCGATCCCGCTGTACGCGATCAAGGACGGTCTGCTGACCGTGGCCAAGCAGGGCAAGAAGAACATCTTCTCCGGCCGCATCCTCGAAATCGAAGGGCTGCCGCACCTGAAGGTGGAGCAGGCGTTCGAGCTGTCCGACGCCTCGGCCGAGCGCTCTGCCGCCGGTTGCAGCGTGCGCCTGGACAAGGCACCGATCATCGAATACCTGACCAGCAACATCACCCTGCTGCGCTGGATGATCGCCGAGGGCTACGCCGATGCGCGCACCCTGGGCCGGCGCATCAAGAAGATGGAAGAGTGGCTGGCCGATCCGCAGCTGCTCGAGCCCGATGCCGATGCCGAGTACGCCGCGGTGATCGAGATCGACCTGGCCGACATCCACGAGCCGATCGTGGCCTGCCCGAACGATCCGGACGACGTCAAGACGCTGTCCGAGGTCGCCGGCGCGGCGATCGACGAAGTGTTCATCGGGTCGTGCATGACCAACATCGGCCACTTCCGCGCCGCGGCCAAGTTGCTGGAAGGCAAGCGCGACATCCCGACCCGGCTGTGGGTCGCGCCGCCGACCAAGATGGACGCCTCCGAGCTGACCAAGGAAGGCCACTACGGCACCTTCGGCGCGGCTGGCGCGCGCATGGAAATGCCGGGCTGCTCGCTGTGCATGGGCAACCAGGCGCAGGCGCGCGAGGGCGCCACGGTGTTCTCCACCTCCACCCGCAACTTCCCCAACCGCCTGGGCCGCAACACCAACGTGTACCTGGGCTCGGCGGAACTGGCGGCGATCTGCTCGCGCCTGGGCCGCATCCCGACCAAGGACGAGTACATGGCCGACGTGGGTGTGATCAAGACCAGCGGCGAGCAGATCTATCGCTACATGAACTTCGATCAGATCCAGGAATACCAGGACGTGGCCGATACGGTCGCCGCCTGATCCACGGTGGTTCGATGTTGTGACGAAAAAGCCCGGCGATGCCGGGCTTTTTCGTTTGCGGCGCTCGTCCGGTCGCATTGTGTTGCGCGGTTCGAGTACCGGGCGATCGCGAAGCCGATGGCGTGCTGGCTTCGTTGGTCGCGGTTGAAACCGCTCCTACAGTGCACCCAGCCAACTCGCCGCAGGCTTTGTAGAAGCGGTTTCAACCGCGACCGGTTGCGCGACGAGCTGCCGCGCCCTGTTGCGCGTCGTTGCGCAGGCCGATGCGCGAGCGCGCGATGCGCAGCAGGCCGTGTACGTTGCTGCCCAGCCACAGGTTGCCGTCGCGGTCGCCGAGCAGGCTGCGCGCCGCCGACAGTGCCGGGGTCGGCAACGGCCGCAGCCCACCGCCATCGTCGCCGTCGTGCAACACCTGCCCATCGACATCGACCGCCCACAGCCGCTGCTGCGCGTCGCGCGCCAGCCGCGCACCGGCGCCGGTGCCGGCAACCATTGCCGGCGCACGGTGTCGTAGCGGTGCAAGGCGGTGCCGGAATTGTGCCGCGATCGGCTCGCGGATGGATGAGGGGTGCTACGGGATGGGGGGCGCGTCCCGCGGTTTCGCGCGGGGGGAACCGGGCGGCGGCGTTGCACGATCCGCGTCGGCCTGGCGCGCGTCGAGCCAGCGTTCCAGCTGGATGGCCGGCAACGCCGGCGCGAACAGGAAACCCTGCAGCACGTCGCAACCCAGCCATGACAGAAAGGCGCGTTGCGCCTCGGTTTCCACGCCCTCGGCGACGGTGTGCAGGCGCAGGCTCTCGCCGATGCGCAGCACCGAGGTGGTCAATGCGCGCGCGGTCTCGCTGTGTTCCAGGTCGCGCACGAAGCTCATGTCCAGCTTGAGTTCGTTGACCGGCAACTGGTGCAGATGGCTGAGGCTGGAATAGCCTGTTCCGAAATCGTCCAGCGACAGGCGCACGCCGCTGGCCTGCAATTGGCGCAGATTGGCCAGCACCGCCGGTGCGTTGGACAGCATCACGCTCTCGGTCATCTCCAGTGCCAGGTCGCTGGGCAGCAACCCATGCGTGCTCAGCGTCTGCGCTACGCGCGCGGGCAGCTGCGCGTCGGCGAAGTTGCTGGCCGACAGGTTGACCGCCACGCGCGGCACCGGCACCCCGCGCAGGCGCCAATCGGCCATCTGCCGGCAGGCCTGGCGCAGCGCCCAATGTCCGAGTTCGTCGATCAGCCCGCATTCCTCGGCCATCGGCACGAAACGGGCCGGCGAGATGTCGCCCAGATGCGGGTGCTGCCAGCGCAGCAGCGCTTCCACGCCGTACAGCGCGCAGGGCGGCTGGCTGTGCAGCTGCGGCTGGTAGTGCAGTTGCAGCTGATCGCGGCGCAGCGCCTCGCGCAGCGCGGTCTCCAGCGCCACGCGTTCCTGCGCCATGCGGTTCATGTCGGCGCTGAAGAAGCGGAAACTGCCGCCGCCTTCGTTCTTGGCCCGGTACATGGCCAGGTCGGCGTGGCGCAGCAGGGTCTCGATGTCGCGGCCGTCGTCGGGGAACATCGCCACGCCGATGCTGGCGCCCGGGTGCAGGGTCACGTTGCCGACCACCGTCGGCTCGGCCAGCGCCAGCAGCAGGCGCTCGGCCACCCCGGCCGCCTGCTCGGCACCGCACTGCGGCAGCATCAGCACGAACTCGTCGCCGGCCTGGCGACCGATCAGGTCGGTCGCGCTCAAGGTTTCGCCCAGGCGTCGCGCGATGTCGCGCAGCAGGCCGTCGCCGGCGGCATGGCCCTGGGTCTCGTTGACGCGCTTGAAACGGTCGATGTCGACGAACAGGATCGCCACCGGAAACGCGTGGTATTCGGCGGCGGCCAGCGCCTGTTCGGCGCGGGCGCTGAACATCACCCGGTTGGGCAGGTCGGTCAGCGCATCGTAGAACGCCAGCTGGTGCACGCGCGCCTTGGTCTGCTCGCGCTCCAGCGCCAGCGCGCACAGGTGCAGGCACAGCTCGATCAGCCGCAGGTGCCAGGCCTGCGGTTCGCAGACGTCGCGGTAATACAGCGCGAAACTGCCGAGCACGCGCCCGCCGTTGGACTTGATCGGGCTGGCCACGCAGCTGCCCAGGCCGAGTTGCTGCACCAGCGCGCGGTAATCGGCGAACAGCGGATCGGTGGCGGCGTCGCGCACCAGCACCTGCGTGCCGTGCCAGATCGCCGTGCCGCAGGCACCGGAGGCGGGGCCGACGCGCATGGATTCGACCGCCGCGTTGAACGCGGTCGGCAGGCTCGGCGAGGCCAGCGGGTGCAGCCGGCCATTGCCATCGACGCTGATGATCGAGGCCACCACCTGCGGGGCGATGCGCTCGACCTCGCTGCAGATCAAGGTCGCCACCTCGACCAGCGGCTGTTCGCGGACCAGCGCGTCGAGCACGTTCTTGTGCAGGATTTCGTGCATCTTGCTCTGGGTGATGTCGGTGAACGACAGCACGTAGTGCTGGGTGCAGCCGTCCGCGTCGGCGATCGGATTGGCCACGATCGTGGTCCACAGCGGCGAGCCGTCCTTGCGGTAGACCAGCAGGTCGGTCTGGTGGCCCTGGCCCCCGACCACGCGCTCGCGGATCTGCCGGATCACCTGCATGTCGGTGCCGGCGCCGTGCAGCACGCTGCTCGGCAGCAGCCCGCGCACGTCGTCGGCGGCATGGCCGAACATGTGCACGAAACCGGGGTTGACGTAGAGAATGGCCAACTGCGCGTCGCACACCACGATGGCGTTGTCGCTGCGGTCCAGCGCCAGCGACAGGATCCGCATCTTGGCGTCGCGCTCGCGTTCGGCGCTGATGTCGCGCACGAACACAACGTACAGCGGCGTGGGCTCCTGCGGCACCGTCGCCGCGCTCACCGCCACCCAGCGCTGCACGCCGTCGTTGCCGGGCAACTGCAGTTCGTGGCTGTCGCCGGGCGCGCCTGAGCCGCGCTGCATGCACCTGGCCAGGAACGCCGCGCGCGCATCCTCCGGCACCAGCTCGCCGAGCGGACGCCCCAGTACCTGCGCCTGCGGCAACCCCCACAGCGCTTCGGCGGTCTGGTTGAAGGCCAGGATGCGTGCGTCCGCGTCGATCACCACCACGCCGTCGGGTGCCTGCTGCAGACAGTTCAGCAGTGCCTGCTCGGGCGCTTGCAGCTTGCGCAGCATCGTGGTGGCGACGGCGCTGCCGGCGCCGGGCGCAGTCGGTTTGCTGGCGCGCTGGCGCGGCATGGCCTAGGGTCCGGCAACGCGATGGCGGCAGGCCGCATGGCCGTGTCGGACAGCGCGCACGGCAAGCCGGCGCGCCGTGCCCTGGTGCGTGCGCAATGGCGTCATCACTCGCTCGCTAATCGACATATCTTTTCCCGTTGTTGCTTGCCGCGCACGTGCCCAAGCACGGCGCGACGTCTCCCGATCGCGTCGCACAGCCCCTAGCGGGTCTGGTTGGATAACGCGATCAGGCGCTCGGCGATCCTGTCCAGCGGCAACACTTCCTGTGCGGCGCCCAGCCGGAATGCGCTGCCGGGCATGCCCCAGACTACGCTTGTGGCCTCGTCCTGCACCAGCGTGCTGGCGCCGGCCTGCAACATTTCCAGCAGGCCGCGCGCGCCGTCGTCGCCCATACCGGTCAGTACTGCGCCGATCGCGTTGGCGCCGGCGTTGCGCGCCACCGACTGGAACAGCACGTCCACCGCCGGCTTGTGCCGGTTGACCGGCGGGCCGTCGTCGATCTTGCAGCGCCAGCGCGCACCGTCGCGGACCACCTGCAGGTGCTTGCCGCCGGGCGGCAGGTAGGCGTGGCCGGGCAGGATCGCTTCGCCCTCGCTGGCCTCGCGCACCGCCATCGCCGAGTGCCGGTTGAGGCGGTCGGCGAAGGCGGTGCTGAAGCCGGCGGGCAGGTGCTGGGTCATCACCACCGCCGGCGCATCGGCGGGCATGCCTTCCAGCACCACCCGCAGCGCCTCGGTGCCGCCGGCGGAGGCGCCGATCGCGATCAGCCGGTCGGTGGTGCGGAACTTCAGCGTGGACACCGCGCTGGGCGCCGCCACGGCGTTGCCGGCAGGCCGCGGCGCGGCCGGGCGGTCGAGTGCGCGGACCTTGGCCTTGGCCGCCGCCTTGACCTTGCCGATGATTTCCTCGGCGTACTCCTCCAGGCCGCGCGCCACGTCGAGCTTGGGCTTGGAAATGAAATCCACCGCGCCCAGCGCCAGCGCCTGCAACGTGGTGTCGGCGCCGCGCTCGGTCAGCGAGGAGATCATCACCACCGGCGTGGGCCGCAGCCGCATCAGGTTTTCCAGGAACGCCAGGCCGTCCATGCGCGGCATTTCCACGTCCAGGGTGATCACATCCGGATTGAGCCGCTTGATCTTCTCGCGCGCCAGGATCGGATCGGCGGCCGAGCCGACCACTTCGATGCCGGGCGCACGCGACAGGATTTCGGTCAACATCTGCCGAACGACCGCGGAATCGTCGACGATCAGCACGCGGCAAGGGATTTCTGAGGTCATTCGAACAACTCCACGGCACCGGTGACCGGCGCTTTGGCGAGGCGGGCACGCACCGCCGATTCGGCGGCGGCGACTTCGGCTTCTTCGTGCGCATGCGGCAGGCGCTGCACGACCACGCGGCCGGTGGTGGGGAAGAACCAGATCTTGCGCGGATGGATGCCGCGCAGGTCCTCGGCCACCACCGGAATCTGCTCGGCCTTCAGATACTGCAACACGAACTCGGCGTTACGGGTGCCGACCGGGTTGTTGGTGAACCCCTTGAGCACGTTGCCGCCGCCGAACACCTTGGCTTCCAGGCGGCTGCGGCTGGCGCCGCGCTTGAGCAGGTCGTTGATCAGCACTTCCATCGCATAGCTGCCGTAGCGCGCCGGTGCGCCGTCGCCAGCCTGGCCGTCGGGCAGCATGAAGTGGTTCATGCCGCCGATCTTCAGCAGCGGGTCGCGGATGCAGGCGGCCACGCAGGAGCCGAGGATGGTGGTCAGCGCGGTGTCGTCGTCCACCACCAGGTACTGGGTCGGCAACAGCTTGGCCGCTATGGTCTGGAAGCGGGTGTCGTGATAGCGCATCACCTGATCCGCGACCATCGTGGCGGCTCTCATGCGCGTGCCTTGGCGGCGCGCCGGTACAGGGTGCGACCGCAGGGCTGGATCAGGTCGGCCGCATGCAGGTAGTTCTCCGAATGGCCGGTGTAGAGCATGCCTTCGTCGTCCAGGTGCGGGATCAGCCGCGACAGGATGCCACGTTGGGTCGGCTTGTCGAAATAAATCATCACGTTGCGGCAGAACAGCGCCAGGTACGGGCCGCTGACGTCGTAGCGCGGTTCCAGCAGATTCAACTGGCGGAATTCGAGCAGCTCGCGCAGCGCCGGCACCACCCGGCACTGGCCTTCGTTGGCGCCGCTGCCGCGCTGGAAGTACTTGCGCTTCAATGCCGGGTCCAGGCTGGCGATGCGATCGACCGCGTATACGCCGCGCGAGGCGGTCGCCAGCACCTGCGTGTCCACGTCGGTGGCCAGGATCCGCACCGGCGGGGTCAGCGTGCCGAACGCCTCGCACACGGTGATCGCCAGCGAATAGGGTTCCTCGCCGGTGGAGGCGGCGCACGACCAGATCTTCAGCGGCGCCGAGCTGGCATGCTTCTGCAGCTCCTCGCGCAGGCGCTCGAAGTGGTGCGGCTCGCGGAAGAACGAGGTCAGGTTGGTGGTCAGCGCATTGGTGAACGCTTCCCACTCGTCGCCGCCGTCGCGCTCCAGCCAGTCCAGATAGTCGCGGAACGAGCGCAGGCCCAGCGTGCGCAGGCGCCGCGACAGGCGGCCGTAGACCATGTCGCGCTTGGCCGGTGCCAGGGCGATGCCTGCCTTCTGGTAGATCAGGTCGCAGACCCGTTTGAAATCGCGATCGCTGAAGTCGAAGTCGCGATTGTCGGAACCGGGATGGGGCAGGGAAGACGTTGGAGTGGCCATGGCTCGCAGCGGTGATCGGTCTATCGGGTTATCGGCCGGCGCCGAGGGAAGTTGACGCCGGAACAAGACGCGGCCTGTGCCGGCGCCGCTGCCGCGGTCAGAATTGCTGACAATGGTCTTCGGCGGCGGCCGTGCGCGCGCTGCCCGCTGCGCTGCGCATGCGCGCCGCCTGCCGCGCGGCGGCTGCCGCCGGTCGCGCCTTGGCCTGGTCACGCGGACGCGGCGCGGCGCCAGGCGCGGCGTGTCCTGGCGGCGTGCTGCCGTGCGGGTCCAGCTTGAACTCGGCGATGGTGGCGCTGAGCTGGCCGGCCTGGGTCTGCAGTGTGCGCGCGGCGGCGGTGGCGTCCTCGACCCGCGCGGCGTTCTGCTGGGTGGCCTCGTCCATTCGGCTGATGGTCTGGTTGACCTGCTCGATGCCCGACGACTGCTCCTGCGAGGCGGCGGAAATCTCGCCCATGATGTCGGTGGCCCGCTGCACCGAGGACACGATCTCCTGCATGGTGCGGCCGGCTTGATCGACCAGCGCCGATCCTTCGGCGACGCGGGTGACCGAGTCATCGATCAGCTGCTTGATCTCCTTGGCCGCGCCGGCCGAGCGCTGGGCCAGGGTGCGCACCTCGCTGGCGACCACAGCGAAGCCGCGGCCCTGTTCGCCGGCACGTGCCGCTTCCACCGCGGCGTTGAGCGCCAGGATGTTGGTCTGGAAGGCGATCCCGTCGATGACGCTGATGATGTCGGCGATCTTCTTCGAAGAGACCTCGATGCCGCTCATCGTGCGCACCACCTGGCTGACCACCTCGCCGCCCTGCGAGGCGACCGTGGCGGCGCCGACCGCCAGCTGGTTGGCCTGGCGCGCATGCTCGGCGTTCTGCCTGACCGTGGCGGTCAGCTCGTCCATCGACGTGGCGGTCTGTTGCAGGCTGGCGGCCTGCTGTTCGGTGCGTCGCGACACGTCCTCGTTGCCGGCGGCGATCTCCGAGGAGGCGACGTTGATGTTGGCCGCCGCGGCCTGGATGCGGCCGACGATGCCGGCCAGCTGTTCGGCGGTGGCGTTGGCGTCGTCGCGCATCCTGGCGAACACGCCATGGAACTCGCCATGCATGCGCACGCTCAGATCGCCGGCGGCGATGGCCTGCAGCAGCTGCGACAGCTCGCCCAGGGTCAGGTCGCTGACCTGCATCATCGCGTTGAGGTTCTGCACCATCGTGCGGAAATCGTACTGGAACCGCTCGGCGTCGCCGCGCGCGCTGAAATCGCCGGCCGCGGCGGCTTCGGCCAGCTGCTTGATCTGCGCGTTCATCGCCGTCAGGTTGGCCTTGGCGGTGTCCATCGTTTCGGTCAGCACCGCTTTCTCGCCGGGCAGGCGCTCCATGTCTTCGCTCAGGTCGCCGACCGCATAGCGCTGGATGATCTGCACCAGGCGCAATTTCACCGCCACGTGCGCGGCGACCAGGTCGTTGCTGGCCTTGACCATCTGTCCGTAGTCGCCGGGGAAGGCGGTCGCGTCCATGCGATAGCTGATCGTGCCCTGCTCGTGGCGCTGCGCCATCTGGTTCTGGGCGTCGATCACCGCGCGGATGCTGCCGCGCATGTCCAGCATGTCGCCCATCAGCGGGCCGATCTCGTCGCTGGAATGGGCGCGCACCGCACTGTCCAGCTCGCCGCGGGCGATGGCCTGCGACAGCTGCCGTGCCGCATCGAGCTGCCGCGCGATGCCGCGCGAGAACAGCCAGCCGATGCCGGACGCGGCGGCGATGGCCAGCACCAGCAGGCTCAGGATCAGCAGCTTGGTGCGCGACAGTTGCGCGTTGATGATGTCCATTTCCTGGTTCAGCTGGGCGACGTTGTACTCGGTCAGCGCCACGATGCGTTCGAACAGTGCGCGCCGCAGCGGCCGCGACTGCGTGTCGGAGATGGCCTGCGCAGCGGCGACGTCGCCGGCCCGCAGCGCATCGCCCATCGCGGTGTTGCTCTGCAGGTAGGCGTCCAGTTTTTCCCTGACCCCGGCATACATCTGCCGCTGCGTCTGCTCCAGCATCACCCGTTCGATGATCGCCTGGTTCTTCGCCACTTCGGTGCGCGCCTTCTGCATGCGCTTGAAGTAGTCGGCCATCGCTTCCGGATCGTCGGCGCGCGCAATCTGCGCCAGTTCGTAGGTACGGAACTCGCCGAGCTGCGCGCGGACTTCGGCCAGCGCCTGCGTGGCCGGCAACCAATCCAGTTCGATGCGCTTGAGTTCGGCCATCGCCAGGGTGGTGCGCGAATAGGTGAACACGCCCAGGACCAAGGTCAGCAGCGTGGTCATGGCGAATGCGAAGATCAGCTTGTCGCGGATTTTCAGCTGTTTGAGGAGGTGCATTGAAGGTTCCGTGCAGCAGATTGGTCGAAGACGGTGGCGATGCGATGCGGTGCGCCGGAGCTAGCGGGGGGTGTAGACGAACACGTCGGCGTCCGCGTGCGGCGCGTGGCGGGCGTTGATGCGGCTCAATTCCTCCAGGTCGGCGAACAGGGCGCGGCGCTGCGGCAGCGCCTGCTGCGTGGACAGCTGGCTGGCGCGTTCGCGATCCCCGGCATGCACCGCCGTGCCGATCTGCCGCTGCAACTTCAGGTAGGCATCCAGTTCGGCCTGGATCGTGGCGAAGCGGTGGCGTTCTTCGCCACTGGGCATGGTGGCGATGTACAGCGCCACCTGCTTGCGCGCGCCGCGCAGCGATTGCTCGATACGCTGGTCGTAGTCGGCCACCTCCGCCGCATTGCCGGTGGCGGCGATCAGCGACAGTTGGTACAGGCGCAATTCCGCCAGTTGCGCGCGCAGCTCGCACAAGGCCATGGCCGCTGGCGCTTGCCGGGTCTGCAACTGCTGCAGGTGCTCGCGCGAGTCATCGAGGTTGCGGGTGCCCAGATACGCCACCGCGACCACCGTGGCGCAGCCCAGCACGCACAGCAGCGCAGCGAGCAGGGACGATTTCAGATCGGTATGGCGTGGCATCTCAGGCTCCGAAACGGCGGCGATGACGAGGGCAGTGGCAGGCTGCGTTCACGTATCGTTAATCGGATATCGACTGCGGCGCCTAGCGCTTGAGTTCACCATTGCACGGAACCGGTTCAACTGTGATGCAATTTGGATTCGATGGCCCGCTCATGGCACTGGATACGGAACTTCGCCCAGTCCGTTTGGGCCATTGCCACGCGCGTACCTGCCGCCTGGTTGAGACCAGGCGCGCGCCGGCCCCGACCGAACGGCGCGACCCGCCGCGCGAGATGCGTCCGGCAAAAAAATCCCCGGCGCGTGGCCGGGGATCGGGAAGTGCATGAACGCGGCGATTGCCGGCGACTCAGAACTCCTGCCAGTCCGAATCAGCCAGGGCCGGTACCGACTTCTTGCTGCGGGTGGCCAGCGCCGACTTGCTCGATGGCACCGCGGCCGGCTTCGTGGCCACCGTGCGGATCGAGTGCACCTGCGCATGGCGCGGCGTCGGCGTCGGCGTCGGCGCGCTGGCCGGCGCCTGCTCCACGCGGAAGATCGAGACCGCTTCGGTCAGCTGCCCGGCCTGTTCTTCCATCGAGCGTGCGGCGGCAGTGGCTTCCTCGACCAGCGCAGCGTTCTGCTGAGTGGTCTCGTCCATCTGGGTAACGGTCTGGTTGACCTGCTCGATGCCGGACGACTGCTCCTGGGACGCGGCCGCGATCTCGCTCATGATGTCGGTGACGCGCTGCACCGAGGACACGATCTCGCTCATGGTCTGGCCGGCTTGGCGCACCAGCGCCGAGCCGTTGGCGACCTGGGTGACCGAGGCGTCGATCAGGCCCTTGATCTCCTTGGCGGCATTGGCCGAACGCTGGGCGAGGGTGCGCACCTCGCTGGCGACCACGGCGAAGCCGCGGCCCTGTTCGCCGGCACGCGCCGCTTCCACTGCAGCGTTGAGCGCCAGGATATTGGTCTGGAAGGCGATGCCGTCGATGACGCTGATGATGTCGGCGATCTTCTTCGACGAAGTCTCGATGCCGCTCATCGTGGTCACCACCTGGCCGACCACGGCGCCGCCCTGCGAGGCGACGGACGCGGCGCCGACCGCGAGCTGGTTGGCCTGGCGGGCGTGCTCGGCGTTCTGCTTGACGGTGGAAGTCAGTTCTTCCATCGAGGCGGCAGTTTCTTCCAGGTTCGCCGCCTGCTGCTCGGTGCGGCGCGACAGGTCGTCGTTGCCGGCGGCGATCTCGCCAGCGGAGGCGTTGATGCTGACCGCGGCGGTCTGGATGCGGCCGACGATGGCGGCCAGTTGCTCGGCGGTGGCATTGGCGTCGTCGCGCATGGTCGCGAACACGCCGTCGAACTCGCCATGCATGCGTGCGGTCAGGTCGCCCTGCGACAGTGCGGTCAGCAGCTTGGAGACTTCGCCGATGCTGTCGCCGTTGGCCTGCAGCAGACCGTTGAGTTGCTGCGCCAGCTGCAGGAAGAAACCCTGTTTGCCGTCGGTGGCCACGCGTCCGGACAGGTCGCCGGCGGCGGCGGCCTGCACGATCTTGGCCACTTCCTCTTCGACCTGGGCCTCGACGGTGCGGTCGCGCGATTCGCAGACGAAGCCGACATGGCTGCCGTGCGCGTCGCGGATGCTGGACACGATCTGCGCGATGCGGGCATCGCCGTAGGCCATCTCGCGCTCGGCCACGCCGTGCTTCTCGATCGCGGCCACGGTGCGGGTGTCGATCTGGTTGCCGTATTCCAGCACCGACAGCGAGGAGCCGACCAGCGGCATGCTCGAATCAAATGCGGGAGCGACCTTGTGGATCTGGCCGGCGTACTTGTCGACGATGCCCTGCATCGACGGGTTGGCGTAGACGATGGTGTAGTCCAGGTCGGCGATGAACATGCCGGTGGAGGAGTTGTCCAGCGCGGTGCGGATGCGCAGGTTCTCGGCAGCCACTGCCGCGTCGCGCTCGGTGCGCTCGCGCAGGTCCTGCTGCATGCGCTTGAGCGCCTGCATCAGTTCGCCGATCTCGTCCTTGCCGCTGGCGTCGATGTGCCCGTCGAGCTTGCCGCCGGCGACCTCGTTGGCGACCTTGACCGCGCTGCGCACGTTGCTGGCCAGCATGCGCCCGAACAGCCAGGCCAGGCCTACGGCTCCGATGACGCCGATCACCACGCAGATCAGCAGCAAGGCCGAGGACCGTCGGTAGGTGGTGTTGGCGACCACCGCGGCGACCTGCGCTTGGCGGTTGTTCTCCGCGATCAGCGCGATCACGTCGTCCACGACCTTGTTGTGCAGGGTGCGGGTCTCGCCGGTAAAGGTGTCGATCGCATCGTCGTGCAGTTCCAGCTGCAGCATCTCGTCCACCGACTGGTAGGAGGCGACGGCCTTCTTCCAGTCTGCCGCGGTGCGCTCGTAGATCGCGCGCTCCTGCGGGTTGCTGACCATCGGCGGATACTGGGCGATGATCTCGTCCATCCGCTTCTTCAGCGCCACCTTGCGCGTTTCGGCGTCTTTCTTGATCGCTTCGCTGCTGCGGATCAGGCTCTGGTAGGCCGCGCTGCGGTATTCGCCGAGGATGCCGCGCATCTCGCCGCCGGTGCGCACGCTGGGCACCACTTGGTTGGAAGCATTGTCGGCCACGTTGTTGATCGAATGCAGGCCGTTGTAGGCGACCAGTCCCTGGATCAACATGATGGCGAGCACGAGACCGAACGCCAGCATCAGCTTCGGCATCAGCTTCAGATTTTTTATCCACTGCATGAACGCATTTCCCCTTGGTTCGACAACGGCGGCGAAGCATCAGAAAAACAAAAACGCCGCCTTGCCGGCGCGCATGGGCTCCGGCGAGGCGACGCTTCGTCGTCTTACTTGATCGTGGCCAGCTTCAGGCTGGACGGCGCGCTGACCTGGATCTCGGCGCGCGAGCTGTCGCGTTCGATCTTGCCGATCACGCACACGTCCTTGCCTTCCAGGCTTTCCGGCGCGAAGCCGAACTTGCCGCGGTCGGCGCCGGCGATGCGTGCGGAGAAGGTGTGGCGCGGGAACATGCCGCCCATGTACAGGAAGGTCGGCTCGCCTTCGGAGTTCTGCGCGTACTTGGCCTTCTCGACCTTGCCGCAGACCATGCCGTCCTTGCCGACGAAGCGGGCCGCCATCTCCGGCGGGATCATCTGCTGCGACTGGGCGAAGGCGCTCGGGCTGGCGGCAAGCAGCAGGATCAGCAGCAACGGGAAGTTCGGTTTCACGGAGAAACTCCTTTAGAGGCGGGAAGGGGTGGGAAAATGAATCGGGCGCAACTGAATCGCGGCTACCAATCAGCTATCGGCGTGGTAACGACGAACTTGACCGGCGCAAGTGCGTAGCAGTTCGCATTTCAGAAGGCGGCTTCAACTCCGATTCGCAACACCAACGGTTGTGAAGTGGCCCGGCGACCTGACTTGAGCGACTTCACCGCCAAGTGGAGTTGCCCATGTCATCCAGCCGCCTGGACCAGGCCGAACGATACCGTTTGCATGCGTTATATGAAACCGGGATGTCGATGCGGGCCATCGCCGATGCGTTGGAGCGCGCGCCCAGCACGATCAGCCGCGAACTGCGCCGCAATCAGCACGCTCGGCACTATCTGCCAGATCACGCACAGCGCATCAGCGAGCATCGGCGCACGCAGGCCAGCCGGCGTCCACGCATCGACGCTGAGCGCATCGCACAGATCGAGGTCCTGCTGAGCGAGGACTTCAGCCCGGAACAGATTGCCGGTCGCACCGGCCTGGCCAGTCACGAATGGATCTATCGGCACATCTACGCTGACCACAAGCGCGGTGGCCAGTTGTTCACGCATCTACGCAAGCGCCGCCGCAAGCGCCGTCGGCGGGGCGTGCGCGATGGCCGCGGACAGCTGACACATCGGCGCAGCTGGACACAGCGCCCCAGCGTGGTGGAGCAGCGAAGCCGCATCGGCGACTGGGAGCTGGATACCCTCCGGGCCTCACACGGAAAGGCCGTGGTGGTCAGCATGACCGAACGCCGCAGTCGCCTGCATCTGCTGGCTTACTCGCCTGACGGCACCGCCGAGAACGTGCGCAACGCCATCGTCCAGCGCCTGGGCGGCCTAGGCCACACGGTGCACACCCTCACCGCCGACAACGGCAAGGAATTCGCCGATCATCGGCTCATTGCCGCCTGCTTGCAGAGCGACTTCTATTTTGCAGATCCGTACTGCGCATGGCAGCGAGGCAGCAACGAAAATGCCAACGGATTGACGCGCCAGTACTTGCCACGACACATCGATTTCAGCACCATCACCGATGCGCACCTGCGATGGATCGAACAGCGACTCTACAATCGTCCGCGCAAGATACTCGGATTCAAAACGCCCCTCGAAGTCTTCTCCGAGGAGGTCCTCAACAGCGTTGCGAATCGGAGTTGAATCCGCCGAAGGAAAAAACCCGCCGATGGACGGCGGGTCGGGAATTGCGTGCGCAACCGCGGCGCGGCCGCGGCTCAGGCCGCTCAGGCGGCTTCGTCGACGTGCGCGTGCTGGCTGAGGTCGGCGCTGTCGAGCAGGGTCTCGATGTCCAGCAGGATCAGCATCTTGTCGTCCTGGGTGCCGATGCCGGAGATGAAGCGGGTATCCACCGCGGCGCCGAATTCGGGCGTCGGCCGGATCTGCTCCTCGTTCAGGGGGATCACGTCGGAGACGCTGTCCACGACGATGCCGACCACGCGGTCCTCGACGTTGAGCACGATCATCACGGTGAAGGCGTCGTAGCGCGCTTCCTTGAGGCGCAGCTTCAGGCGCAGGTCGATCACCGGCACGATGGTGCCGCGCAGGTTGATCACGCCCTTGATGTATTCCGGGGCGTCCGGGACCCGGGTGACCGAATCGTAGCCACGGATCTCCTGCACTTTCAGGATGTCGACGCCGTAGTGTTCTTCGCCGAGGGTGAAGCTGAGGAATTCGCCGCCGGTGGCACCGGAGGCAGAGGTGTTCTTGTCGTTCATCGTGTGCTCCTGGTGCGCACGGAATTGCGGAGGGATGGCGGGAAGCGGGAAATGCGGCTCTTGCACTAGATCGGCGTGGTGGGGCGGAACTTTAGCGGTCCTGTCACCGCCGCGGCCGGCTTGGTGGATGCGATACAGATGGCGTGACCTATAGGGGCGGCTTCAGCCGCGACTGGGGTTTCCTGGTAACGCCCCGGTCGCGGCTGAAGCCGCTTGTGTCTGGAGATTGCTCTACAGTTTGAGTGGAGAGCGATGTGCGGCACGCCGACAGGCCGTAGTGTTCAAGCACGTGTAGGAGCCAGGGCGGCCGCACATCGACCTCGTTGCCTAGCCCGAACAGTTGAACGAGCGTTCGCTCGAACTTCACAAGCGTGGGCAGCGACGAGGTGGCTCTCTCCTGTCCCCCAGTCTACCTAACGCTTATGCCTCTTTGGATCGGTATCGATGTGGCCAAGGACACCTTGGCCGTCCACGTGCTTCCCCTGGACCAGTTGCTGTCCTTTCCCAATACCGCCCAGGGCCACCAGCGCCTGTGCGACCACCTTGCCGGGCACTGCGTCGGCAACGCGCTGCTGGAGGCCACCGGCGGCTACGAACGGGCGGTGATGACGGCACTGGCCACGGCAGGGATCCCGGTGACCCGGATCAATCCGCGCCGGGCACGCGCTTTCGCCACGGCCTTGGGCACAACCGCCAAGACCGATCCGCTGGATGCGGCCTTGCTGGCGCGCATGGCTCACCTGGTGCAAGCGCCCGCGCCGGCTCCCGATCCCTTGCGTGAGCAACTGCGCATGCTGGTCCAGCGCCGCGAGCAACTGGTCCAGCAACGTGACGACGAGCGCCGTCGCTTGCATCAGGCGACCCTGGCCATGGTGCGCGCGTGCCTGATCGAGCAGATCGGCGACGTGCGCCGCCGTATCCAGCGGATGAACCAGGCGATCAAGCAGGTGCGGTGCCAGCTCGACGATGCGCTGGCGCACGCCCTGGGCACGGTCCCGGGCATCGGCGAGGTCACCACCGCCAGCCTGATGGCCTATCTGCCCGAACTGGGGACGCTGGATCGTCGCCAGATCGCGGCCCTGGTCGGCCTGGCTCCCTACAACGTGGACAGCGGGCAGCACTGCGGCAAACGCCGCATCCGCGGCGGGCGTGCCACGATCCGACGAGTGCTGTACATGGCCTGTTGGAGCGTTGTGCGCACTCAAGCCTCCTTCAAGGAGCGTTATCAACAGTTACGGGCACGCGGCAAGCCCGCCAAGGTCGCCATCACCGCATGCATGCGCGTGCTGCTTATCCGACTCAACGCCATGGCACGAGATCGCACACCATGGCGTGAGGTTATCGGATGAGAAGACAGTTGCTCCTACAGGGGCGCCTTGTGCGGTCGAGGTGCTGTTCAGGACAGCACACCGCTCTTGCGCGCGCTGCGCTGGCGCTCGATGCGGAAGATGTAGCGCTGGATCGCCGCGTCCGCGCCGCGCGGCAGGTCGGCGAAGCGCAGCCCGACGCGCAGCGTGTCCTGGCCGTTGGCCAGCTTTTGCGGATACATGTTGCAGACCTGCAGGGTCAGCCGGATGGCGTCGGCATCGGGCAACTGCAAGACGCAGCACGGATAGCTTTGCCGCTCCTCCGGCAGCGGCTGGCCGGGTAACAGCGCCACCGCCAGGCCGCCGCCGCTGATGTCGATGACCCGCAGCACCAGTTCGGTGGGCGGGCTGGCATCGTCCAGCCGCAGCACGCACATCGGCGATTCCGTGATCGGCGTCTCCAACCGGAAGTGCTCGCGGCGCTGCAGGTAGTACAGCGACTCCGGCAGCGGCGCACGGAAGCCGGGCGCTTCGCCGTGCGCGACCCGTTCCAGGCCGACGATGCGGAAACGCAGACGCACCTTGTCCACCTGCGCGAAGCACAGCAGGTACTCGGCCTGCTCCGCGGAGTGGTTGTTGGCTTCGTTGACGCTCAGGTCCAGCAGCACGCTGTCATCGTCCATCTCCAGCAGCGCGGTCGAGAACGACTGGTCGCGGCCGCCCACATGCGCGCTGATCTGCGAGCGCTGATTGATCAGCGACCGCAGCAGTTGCCGGATCTCGCGCGGGTTGGTCAGCAGGAAGCGGTCGTCCTGTTCCGTCGCCTCATGCGCAGACGGTTCGGTTGAGTCGCTGTTGGTGCCTTCGGCCATGGGTGGGCAATAGGATGATGGATGGGGCGGGGCGGCGTATTGCGCCCGTCCCACGATGCTATCGGCCGTGTTCGGCTTTTTTGTAGCCTGCATGCAACATGGCGACGTTGCCCGCGGCGCCGGCCGGCGCACGCTGCACCAGCGTGAACGAGGCCACCGCCCGCGCCAGCTCGCCGGCCTGGCTTTCCATGGAGCGTGCGCTGGCGGTGGCTTGCTCGACCAGCGCGGCATTCTGCTGGGTCGCCTCGTCCATCTGGGTGACGGTGCGGTTGACCTGCTCGATGCCGGCCGACTGCTCCTGCGAGGCGCTGGCGATCTCGCCCATGATGTCGGTCACGCGTTGCACCGAGGCCACGATCTCCTGCATGGTGCGGCCGGCGCGGTCGACCAGCGCCGAGCCTTCGGCGACGCGGCCGACCGAGTCGTCGATCAGGCCCTTGATCTCCTTGGCGGCATTGGCCGAGCGCTGGGCCAGCGTCCGCACCTCGCTGGCGACCACGGCGAAGCCGCGGCCCTGTTCGCCGGCGCGCGCGGCTTCCACCGCAGCGTTCAAGGCCAGGATATTGGTCTGGAAGGCGATGCCATCGATGACGCTGATGATGTCGGCGATCTTCTTCGAGGACGTCTCGATGCCGCTCATCGTGCTCACCACCTGGCCGACCACTTCGCCGCCCTGGGTGGCGACCGCGGCGGCGCCGACCGCCAGCTGATTGGCCTGGCGCGCGTGCTCGGCGTTCTGCTTGACCGTGGAGGTCAGCTCCTCCAGCGAGGCAGCGGTCTGCTCCAGGCTCGCCGCCTGCTGCTCGGTGCGCCGTGACAGGTCATCGTTGCCGGTGGCGATATTGCCGGCCGAGTTGTTGATCGAATCCGATGCGCCCTGGATCTGGCGCACGATCGTCGCCAGTTGCAGCGCGGTGGCGTTGGCGTCGTCGCGAATACGCGCGAACACGCCATGCAGATCACCGTCCATGCGCGCGGTGAGGTCGCCCTGCGACAACGCCGACAGCAGCCGGGAAATGCGCGCCAGGCCGTCGGCGTTGTTGTCCAGCAAGGTGTTGAGTTGCTGCGTCAGCAGCAGGAAGAAGCCTTGCTTGCCGTCCAGGCCGATGCGGCTGTCGAGGTCGCCGGCGGCGGCCGCGCGCACGATCTGGGTCACTTCCTCTTCGACCTGGATCTCGTCGGTACGATCGGCCCACTCCACGACGAAGCCCTGGCGCTCGGACGCATCGCCGATGACCGGATTGATGATCAGGCGCATGGTGCGTCCGCCCACCCGGATCTGCGCGGTGTGCGTGTGCTGCAGCGCGGCCAGCAGCTTGGCCTGGTGCTCGGGGCGCTTGTGGAATACGTCGATGTTGCGTCCCAGCAGGTCGTTCGCATCGAAGCCGGGCAGCTCGCGGCGCAGGTCGTCCTGCGCGGCCGACAGCATGCGTGCCAGCGGCTTGTTGACGTAGACGATGTTGCGCTCGGCGTCGGCGATCATCACGTTGGCGGTGACGTTCTCCAATGCGGTGCGGATGCGCAGGTTCTCGTGCTGCGCCTGCGCTTGCTGTGCGTGGCTGCTCAGCAATTGCTCGCTGGCCACCACCAGGGTATGCGCGATCGAGCCTTCCGGCAGGGTCAGGCCGCGGATCGAGGCCGGCAGCGGTTGCTGGCGGGCGATGGCGCGCGCCAGCAGCGCCAGCTCGCGCGGTTCATGGCCCACGTTCAGCAGTTGCTTGCGCATCTGCACGGCCATCGCCATCAGGATGCCGGCCTCGACCACCACATAGCCGGCGTGCATGGCCAGGATGCCGATCCCCGCGTCGGCGGCGAACGCGCGCAGCGGCAGGCCGCGATGCTGCAGCCAGAAGAACAGCAGGTGATGCACGGCGATGGCCGCGGAGGCGACCAGGATCGGCCGCCAGTCGCGGTAGTACAGCAACAAGGCGATCAGCACGATCACGCCGAAGTGGATTTCGGTCATGCCGCCGGCCTGCTGGATCAGCATGGCGGCCAGCACCATCAAGCCCAGCGCCATGGTACAGCGGCTCAGCAGCGTGCCCGGATACAGCTGCACCTGCAGCGCGATCACCATCAGGGTCGGCAAGGTCACCGCCAGCCACGGCGTCCACACGCCCTGGCGCCAGGCGATGGCCAGGCCGATCAGGCCGACGAACGCGGCCACCGCCAGGAACAGCCGGTCGGCGTCCGCCGCCAGCTTCTGCAGGTAGACGTAGCGTTCGTTGCCGACAAGGAAGCTGCTTTGGGTGTTCGATGCGCTCATGCGGTGGTTCCTTATCGGCATGCACAGTGGGTGGGAAGGATCAGTGGTGAGGCATTGCCGGCCGCGAGCAAGCGCGGGATCAGCGTCGCGGCGGGAATCGGCTTGCCGCAGCCTTCGATCTGCGTAGGTCCGGCGTAGACCAGGCGATCGCCGGCGTCGAACACGACCAGCGCGTAGGGCAGTGCCGCCGGCGCCGGCCGCTGGCGCAGATCGACGCTGCGCAGGCCCGGCGGCGTGGACGCCGCAGCGCCAGCCTCGCAACCGCATCCGGCCGCGCGCAACTGGAACGCCACCGCCTGGCCGCGCGGTGCTGTGGTGGAGGCGAAGGCCTGCAATTGCCGGCGGATGGCGTCGGCGCTGGCGCTGGCCGGCGGCTTGGCAAGCAAGAGCAGGCCGGCGGCCGACCAGCTAGCCCACACAGCGAGCAACAGCATGCCGATCGGCAACCGCGACGACCGTCGCGGAAGATCCGCCTGGGCAATGGTGGCATCGTGCATGGGCTCCCCGACGGGCACTGCGCCGACAATCACCGGCTCTTCATGTTATCGACGGGAAACGCGCTGGCTTTAGAGGATTGCCGATCGGATGCCGAAACCTGGGGCAGGGCGCTTGGGCCATGCCTTCGCCGCCGGGCCGCCGTCGCCCGGGTGGCGACGCACACAGCCTTGGCCGCAGAAGCGCTCCGCGGCCAAGGCTGGTCGGTTCCTGCATGGCGCCGTCCGCAGGCGTATCGCTGCGGCGTGCGTTGGATCGCCGCTAGCCGCGCGCGCGCCGCTGCATGCCTGCCGCAGCAGGGCGGGACCGCGACGATGGCGCGGCATGGGCCGGCTCGATCTTGAACAGGGCGACGGTCTCGGTGAGTTGGCCGGCCTGATCTTCCATCGCGCGTGCCGCGGCGGTGGCTTCCTCGACCAGCGCGGCGTTCTGCTGGGTCGCTTCGTCCATCTGGGTGACGGTGTGATTGACCTGCTCGATGCCGGCCGATTGTTCCTGCGAGGCGGCGGAGATCTCGCCCATGATGTCGGTCACCCGTTGCACCGAGGACACGATCTCGCCCATGGTCTGGCCGGCCTGGCGCACCAGCGCCGAACCGGTGGACACCTGGCTCACCGAGGCGTCGATCAGATGCTTGATCTCCTTGGCCGCGCCGGCCGATCGCTGGGCGAGGGTACGCACCTCGCTGGCGACCACGGCGAAGCCGCGGCCCTGTTCGCCGGCACGCGCCGCTTCCACCGCAGCATTGAGCGCCAGGATGTTGGTCTGGAAGGCGATGCCGTCGATGACGCTGATGATGTCGGCGATCTTCTTGGAGGAGGTCTCGATGCCGCTCATCGTGGTGACCACCTGGCCGACCACCTCGCCGCCCTGCGAGGCGACCGCGGCCGCACCGGCGGCGAGTTGGTTGGCCTGGCGCGCGTTCTCGGCGTTCTGCTTCACGGTGGAGGTCAGTTCCTCCATCGAGGCGGCGGTTTCTTCCAGGCTGGCGGCCTGCTGCTCGGTACGCCGCGACAGGTCGTCGTTGCCGGTGGCGATCTCGCTGGCTGCGGCATTGATGCTGAGCGCAGCGCTGTGGATGCGGCCGACGATGCCGGCCAACTGCTCGGCGGTGGCGTTGGCATCGTCGCGCATGCTGGCGAACACGCCGTTGAAGTCGCCATGCATGCGCGCGGTCAGATCGCCGGCGGCGATGGCCTGCAGCAGTGCCGACAGCGACTGCAGGTTGCCGTCGGCGGTGGCCATCAGCTGGTTGAGGCTGTCGACCATGGCGCGGAAGTCGTACTGAAAGCGCTGCGCATCACCGCGCACGCTGAAGTCGCCGGCCGCTGCGGCCGTGGCGAGTTGGCCGATCTGGCGGTTCATCGCGGTCAGGTTCTGCTTGACCGTATCCATGGTCGCAGTCAATGCGGCCTTCTCGCCGGGCAGGCGGTCCATGTCCTCGCTGAGGTCGCCGATCGCATAGCGGCCCATGATCTGCGCCAGGCGCAGCTTCACCGCGATGTGCGAGGCGGCCAGTGCGTTGCTGTCGCGGACCATGCGCCCGTAGTCGCCGGGGAAGACGGTCTCGTCCATGCGGTAGCTGATCTGGCCGGCGTCGTGGCGCTGCGCCATTTCCGCCTGCGCCGCCAGCACCGCGCGCAACTGGGTCTGCATGATGCCCATGCTGGCCAGCAAGCGACCGGTCTCATCGCGCGACTGGGTGTCGATGGCGTTGTCCAGCTTGCCCGAGGCGATGGCGTCGGCGACACCGATCGCCAGGCCCAGGCGCTTGAGCAACTGCTGCCGGATCAGGATGCCCATGCCCACTGCGACCAGGATCGCGACCAGGCTGCCCAGCAGCACCGACCACTTGCCTTGCGCACGCACCACAGCCAACTGCTCGCTGCGCTTGACCAGCAAACTGCTTTCCTCGTCGGCGAAGGCGCTCAGCAGCGAGCGGATCGTGCCCATCGCCTTGCGGTCGCGGCCTTCGGCGAACGCGGACAACACCTGGTTCTGGCCGTTGGCGCCTGCGCGCAGCGCGATGATCTGCTTCTCGACCTGCAGCAGCTCCTGGTATTTGGCGTCCAGCTGCACCAGGCGCGCCTGCTGCCGCGGATTGTCCGCGGTCAGGCGCTTGGCCTCGGCGTAGCTCTTTTCGAAGCCGGCCTGGCCGAACACGAACGGCTGCAGATGCGCCTTGTCGCCCGTCAGCAGGTAGCCGCGGGTTCCGGTTTCCACGTTCAGTGCATTGGCCTGCATCAGTTCGCCGGTCGCGAGCACATTGAAGGTGTGCTCGTTGATGGCCATGGCATCGTTGAGTTGGAACTGGCTGCGCAGGCTGATCGCGCCAACGATGAGCAGCACCAGCACGACGGCACCGAAGCCGATGGCGAGTTGTGCCGAAATGGGCAGATTCTTGGTCTTCATCGATGGATCCCGAAGTTGAGGATGAAACGGGCTATGACAGCAGGACGGCAGCGCGGATGCCGATCGCTGCATCCATGTTTTCTGTAACGGCCGATCCACGATCAAGTTCAATCGATTTCTCGACCGTAAAAGATAGTCTCCATCAATCGTTATTGGGTGTTTTCTATGCTGAGCCTTTAATTTGCTTGACTTAGGACACGCCACGCGGTGAGGTTGTGGTCTGTGCCACGGCAGACACCTGCGACGTATCACAGCCGGCCACAATTAGAACTGCGTCACAGAACGTGAATCGGCCGCGGAGATTCCACGGCCGACGGGTGTCGCTGTGCGCTGGGTCAGGCGGCGACCGGATTCCTGGTCGCCGCCATCGTTGTGTGGCCTAGGCCATTGCGTCTATGCCTGACGCAACTGCGCTGGTTGTGCCGGCAGGCTGCGCCCCGCTGTCCGGTTTGCCGGCGCGGCCTTGGCCGCTTCGATCTTGAACACGGCCACCGCTGCGGTGAGTTGGCCGGCCTGGTCTTCCATCGCGCGCGCCGCGGCGGTGGCTTCCTCGACCAGTGCCGCATTCTGCTGGGTCGCTTCGTCCATCTGGGTGACGGTCTGGTTGACCTGCTCGATGCCGGCGTACTGCTCCTGCGAGGCGGCAGAGATCTCGCCCATGATGTCGGTGACGCGCTGCACCGAGGACACGATCTCGGTCATGGTCTGGCCAGCCTGGCGCACCAGCGCCGAGCCGTTGGCCACCTGGCTCACCGAGTCATCGATCAGGGTCTTGATTTCCTTGGCCGCACCGGCCGAGCGCTGGGCGAGTGTACGCACCTCGCTGGCGACCACGGCGAAGCCGCGGCCCTGTTCGCCGGCACGCGCCGCTTCCACTGCGGCGTTCAAGGCCAGGATATTGGTCTGGAAGGCGATGCCGTCGATGACCGAGATGATGTCGGCGATCTTCTTGGAGGACGTCTCGATGCCGCTCATCGTGCTCACCACCTGACTGACCACATCGCCGCCCTGCGAGGCGACCGTGGCGGCGCCTACTGCGAGCTGATTGGCCTGGCGCGCATGCTCGGCGTTCTGTTTGACCGTGGAGGTCAGTTCTTCCATCGAGGCGGCGGTTTCTTCCAGGCTGGCGGCCTGCTGCTCGGTACGCCGCGACAGGTCGTCGTTGCCGGCGGCGATCTCGGTGGCAGCGGCATTGATGCTGACCGCGGCGGTCTGGATGCCGCCGACGATGCCGGTCAACTGGTCGGCGGTGGCGTTGGCATCGTCGCGCATCCGGGCGAACACGCCATGGAACTCGCCTTGCATGCGCGCGGTCAGGTCGCCGGCGGCGATGGACTGCAGCAAGGCGGAGAGCTTGCCGAGGTTGCGGTCGCTGACTTCCATCATCGCGTTGAGGCCTTGCACCATCGCCTGGAAATCGTGCTGGAAGTGCGCCGCATCGCCGCGCGCACTGAAGTCGCCGGCGGCGGCTGCGGCGGCCAGGCGCTTGATCTCGGTGTTGATCGCCAGCAGGCTGGCCTTGGCCGCGTCCATCGATTGGTGCAGTACCGCGCGGCTGCCGGGCAGGCGCCGCGCATCGCGGCGCAGGTCGCCGTTGGCGTATTCGTTGAGCACTGCGATCGCATCGACGATCGCGTCCAGGTGCTCGAACATCATGGTGTTGATGCCCTTGCTCAAGTCGCCGTACACGCCCGGGAAATCCAGCGGCATGCGGTGGCTCATGTCCTTGTCCGCATGCAGTTCGATCATCTGCGCGGTTTCGCTGGAGAAGCGCTGCAGCTGTCCTTGCATGTTCTCCATCGCATTGAGCAGGCGGCCGGGTTCGTCGCGTGCCTGGGTGACGACGTCGTTGTCCAGGCGGCCGTCGGCGATGGCTTCGGCGGCACGGGTGGCGCGATTCAACGGCTGGGTCAGACTGCGAGTGATCGCCCAGGCCAGCAGGCTGCTGACGATCAGCACTATCATGCCGCCGACGATCAGCATGTTGCGGCCTTGGGCCATTGCGTGTGTCGCCTGCGCATAGGCCGTCTGCAATTGCTGGTCCTGCAGGTCCACGTTGTCACGGATCTTCGCGATCCAGGCGAGGGTGGCGGGGCGCGAGCGCTCGCTCAGCGCGGTTTGCGCTTCGGCATTGCGGCCGGAGGTGGCAAGCGCGATCACTTCGTCGTTCATGGTGCGGGCGATGGCGCGTGCGGCGTCGATCCCGGCACGAAGCGCCTTGCCTTTCTCGTCGGCGGGGAATGCCTCCAGTTGCTTGCGCAAGTCCGCATAGCGCTGGCGCTGCGTCTTGATCTCGGCCAGCGCCTGCTGGTTGAGTTCCTTGCTGGTGATCATGGACAGGGTGCCCAGCGCGACCAGTATGTTGGTGTTGGCATCGAGCATGCCGTTGCCGATCCGGGCCTTCTCGACGTTGACTTTGACGATGTTGTCGAGCTCCTCGCGGGCACGCGACATGGACAGCAGCCCTGCCGCCACCAGCAGGCAGGAGAGCAGGATCAGCAGGCCGAAAGCGCCACCGAGACGGCGGCCGACGTTGTAGCGTTGCAGGAACGAATTCATGGTGGACCTCTTTGATTACCAAAGGTTGCTGTAACGGTTCGGTGGGCAACGTCCCTGCAGAGCGGCATTGCCGAAGAAATGTCTGTAGCGGCGAGACTTGGCGGTAAACAAATGGAGAAAGAATTCGACTGTTTCATTGTGTCGCTGCGTTTCTGTCCAGCTGTGCTGCAACTGTTGTGCCGTCGCCTGAATGCAATAGCGGCACGGAGGCTGGGTTGGCGTATGGAACCTTAGGTGTAGGGCGACTCCCGACCTTGGGCGAGTGCGTTCCCTACGCGCTACAGGCTTGCGATGATGCGTCGGCGTTCATGCGACGCTGGTGCCGAGCGTGCAGCCAGGCGAACCGCCCGGCTGGCACTCCATCAGAACGTTTGCCAATCCGTGTTGGTCGCAGGGTGGGCGGCGGTGCGATTGCCGTGAATCGCGCGAACGGCTGGCGTGCGCATGCCGCTCGCCGGCGCAGGTCGCTTCGGTAGCGCCTTCACCGCGGCCGCTGTCCGGCTCGGTACCGCCGTGCCCTGCAGGTGGCCGTCGAGTCTGAATATCGCGACGGCCGCGCTGAGCTGCCCAGCCTGGTCTTCCATCGCGCGCGCCGCGGCAGTGGCTTCCTCGACCAGCGCGGCGTTCTGCTGGGTGGCTTCGTCCATCTGGGTGACGGTCTGGTTGACCTGCTCGATGCCGGCGTACTGCTCCTGCGAGGCGGCGGAGATCTCGCCCATGATGTCGGTGACGCGCTGCACCGAGGCCATGATCTCGGTCATGGTCTGGCCGGCCTGGCGCACCAGCGTCGACCCTTCGGCGACACGGGTGACCGAGTCGTCGATCAGGCTCTTGATCTCCTTGGCCGCACCGGCCGAGCGCTGGGCGAGGGTACGCACCTCGCTGGCGACCACGGCGAAGCCGCGGCCCTGTTCGCCGGCACGCGCCGCTTCCACTGCGGCGTTCAAGGCCAGGATATTGGTCTGGAAGGCGATGCCGTCGATGACCGAGATGATGTCGGCGATCTTCTTGGAGGACGTCTCGATGCCGCTCATCGTGCTCACCACCTGGCTCACCACGTCGCCGCCCTGCGAGGCGACCGCGGCGGCGCCGACCGCCAGCTGGTTGGCCTGGCGCGCGTGCTCGGCGTTCTGTTTGACCGTGGAGGTCAGTTCTTCCATCGAGGCGGCGGTCTCTTCCAGGCTGGCGGCCTGCTGCTCGGTACGCCGCGACAGGTCGTCGTTGCCGGTGGCGATCTCGGTGGCCGCGGCATTGATGCTGAGCGTGGCGGTCTGGATGCCGCCGACGATGCCGGTCAACTGGTCGGCGGTGGCGTTGGCATCGTCGCGCATCCGGGCGAACACGCCCTGGAACTCGCCGTGCATGCGCGCGGTCAGGTCGCCGGCGGCGATGGACTGCAGCAAGGCGGAGAGCTTGCCGAGGTTGCGGTCGCTGACTTCCATCATCGCGTTGAGGCCTTGCACCATCGCCTGGAAATCGTGCTGGAAGTGCTGCGCATCGCCGCGCGCACTGAAGTCGCCGGCGGCGGCTGCGGCGGCCAGGCGCTTGATCTCGGTGTTGATCGCCAGCAGGCTGGTCTTGGCCGCGTCCATCGATTGGTGCAGTACCGCGCGGCTGCCGGGCAGGCGCCGCGCATCGCGGCGCAGGTCGCCGTTGGCGTATTCGTTGAGCACCGCGATCGCATCGACGATGGCATCCAGGTGCTCGAACATCATGGTGTTGATGCCTTTGCTCAGGTCGCCGTACACGCCGGGGAAGTCCAGCGGCATGCGGTGGCTCATGTCCTTGTCCGCATGCAGTTCGATCATCTGCGCGGTTTCGCTGGAGAAGCGCTGCAGCTGTCCTTGCATGTTCTCCATCGCATTGAGCAGGCGGCCGGGTTCGTCGCGTGCCTGGGTGACGACGTCGTTGTCCAGGTGGCCGTTGGCGATCGCCTCGGCGGCGCGGGTGGCGCGCTCCAGCGGCTGGGTCAGGCTGCGGGTGATCAGCCAGGCCAGCAGGCTGCTGACCAGCAGCACGCCGACGCCCCCGGCGATCAGTGTATTGCGCCCGTTGACCAGTGCCTGGGTTGCCTTGGCGTAGGCCAGGGTGGCCTTCTTGCGCTGGCTGGAAACGCAGTTACGGATCGCTTTTTGCCAGCCGTTCATCGCGGCGCCGCCAGAACCCATCAACAGCGCTTGCGCCTCGGCCTGGCGCCCTGCCATGGCGCTGGCGATGATCGCATCGTTGGCGATGCGGGCGATCTCCCGTTGCTTGGACACCTGCGCGCGGTTCTGCATGCCCTGCGCATCGGTTTTGGTAGCGAATATGACATCGCGGTTCGTGTCGTAGCGGAGGCGCTCGCTGTCGATGGTCCGTTTGGCGGTGGCGATTTCATCGGCATCCTTGGCCATGGACAGGTCGCGCAACGCGATCGAGATGCTGCTGTTGGCATCCAGCATCTCGCTCCATAGCCGGATCTTTTCAATGTTGACGTTGACGATGCCGTCGAGCTCGCTGCGTGCTTTGGCGATGGTGGCGACGCCGGCAGCGACGAGCGAGCAGGACAGCAGGATCAAAAGGCCGAAGGCCAGCGTCAGCCGACGGCCGACGTTGTAGCGTTGCAGAAGTGCATTCATGACGAAATTCCAGTAAGACCAGGGGCAAGGTGAGCGGCTGACGTGAGGGTGACAGTTGCGTTTGCTGCGTCCATGCAGCAATTGGATGACGACCGCAACGCAAGGCCGCATCCCCACGGAGACGGGGCGGCGCCTGTGTGCTCCGTGGCGTGGCGGTCGTTGCGTCGGGAAAGATGAAACTTCAGCTTTCAGCGACGGCGTCAGGACTGCGTTTTCTCCGCGGCAACAACACGGCCGGCATTCCCGGGGCGCATGCGCTGGGCGCATGCGGCCTGCTGCATCGCCGCTGCAGCCTGTGCGTTGCGCGCGCGATGCGGGTAAAGCTGATCGGGCGGGAATGCGTGTTCGCCTACCTGATCTTCGGGAACTTCACGGTGTGCATCAGGCGCATCCGTGAGTAGGCATCATGCCCTGGACGTGGTCGGCATTGCACCGAACCGAACGCCAACCTCAATTTGGTCTGGACGGACCCGTTTGCGTCACGATGTCTGTGGCCCGTCCAGGATGCCGCTTGTCCCTTAAGCAACGCCTTCGGCCGCGATTTCTTTAGCCGGCGACGCGACCCAGCGTCGCCGTCGGTGCGTGTGCCGCTGCGCTCAGGCCGCTTGCGGCACCTTCAGCGAACGCACCAGCCCGCCGATGTCCACGATCAGGGCGACGCGGCCGTCGCCGAGGATGGTGGCGCCGGAGATGCCGCCGATGCGTCGGTAGTTGTTCTCGATGTTCTTGACCACCACCTGCTGCTGGCCGACCAGTTCGTCCACTTCCAGCGCGATCTTCTGGCCGTCGGCCTCGACCACCACCACCAGCGGCTCGGCCTGCTCGGTACGGCCGTAGCCGTAGGAATCACTGAGCGACAGGATCGGCAGGTATTCGCCGCGGACCCGTAACACGCGGCCTTCGCCGGCCATGCTGCGGATGTCGTCGGGCTGCGGCTGCAGCGCTTCGAGCACGTAGGCCAGCGGCAGGATCAGGGTCTCGCCGGCGACCGACACGGTCATGCCGTCCAGGATCGCCAGGGTCAGCGGCAGCCGGATCAGCACGCGGGTGCCGCGGCCGGAGTTGCTTTCCAGCTGCACTTCGCCGCCCAGGCCCTGGATGTTGCGGCGGACCACGTCCATGCCCACGCCGCGGCCGGACAGGTCGGTGACCGCGTCGGCGGTGGAGAAGCCGGGGGCGAAGATCAGGTCCCACACCTGCGCGTCGGTCGGATTGTCCGGCACGCTCAGGCCGCGCTCGGTGGCCTTGGCCAGGATGCGCTCGCGGTTGAGGCCGGCGCCGTCGTCGCTGACTTCGATGACGATGTGCCCGCCCTGGTGCGAGGCGGCCAGGGTGATGGTGCCGGTCTCGTCCTTGCCGGCGGCGCGGCGCGCTTCGGGCATTTCCAGGCCGTGGTCGATCGAATTGCGCACCAGGTGCACCAGCGGATCGGCGATCTTCTCGATCAGGCCCTTGTCCAGTTCGGTGCCTTCGCCGATGGTGCGCAGCCGCACCTGCTTGCCGAGGCGGCTGGACAGGTCGCGGACCAGGCGCGGGAAGCGGCGGAACACTGCGTCCACCGGCAGCATGCGCACGCCGATCACCGCTTCCTGCAGGTCGCGGGTGTTGCGTTCGAGCAGGTCCAGGCCGGCGAACAGGCGTTCGGCGTGGGCTGGGTCGAGGTCGCCGGAGACCTGCTTGAGCATGGCCTGGGTGATGACCAGTTCGCCGACCAGGTTGATCAGCGCATCGACCTTGTCGACGCTGACCCGGATCGAGCTTTCCGCTTCGTGCGCGGCGGCAGCGTTGCCGGCCGGTGCATTGGCGGCGACGGCGGCGGCCGGCGCGGCGGTGGCGCTGGCCGGCGGCTGCGCCAGGGTCGGGGCGGGCGCGTTGGCCAGGCTCGGCGGCGGCACCGCGCGGATGTCCAGTTCGCAATCGTCGATCACCCAGGCGAAGGTGTCTTCGATCGCGCTGCGCGGGATCTTGCCGACCAGGCCCAGGTCCCAGGCCAGATAGGCTTCGAGCGGGTCGAGGTCGCTGAAGCCGGGCATGCGCGCGGTGCGGCAGGCGACCTGCAGCGGGCCGAGGTGTTCGAGTTCGCGGATGATGCGCAGCGGGTCGTTGCCGCTCATGAACAGCGACGGCGCCGGGGTGAAGCCGATCTGCCAGGCTTCCGGTTCGGCCGGCTGGTTGGCGGCCGGGGTCGCCACGGGCGCGGCGGCGGCGTTGCCGTTGAGGGCTTGCTGCAGGCGGTCGTGCACGGCCTTGACCGCGACCGGATCGGCCGGGGTGCCGTGCTCGGCTTCGCGCAGCAAGGCGCGCAGCACGTCCACCGAACCCAGGATCGCGTCGATCGCGTGCGCTTCCACGTCGCGCTTGCCTGAGCGCAGCTCGTCGAGCAGCGTCTCCAGCACGTGGGTCAGGCCGGCCATCGCCTCGAAGCCGAAGGTGGCGGCGCCACCCTTGATCGAGTGCGCGGCGCGGAACACCGAGTTGATCACTTCGGGATCGCGGTTGCCTTCTTCCAGCGACAGCAATCCGGCTTCCATCGCGTCCAGCCCTTCGCGGCTTTCCTCGAAGAAGGTCGCGTGGAAACGTTGCAGGTCCATGCTCATGGGCGGGGAATCCGGAAAAGGGTGGAGAGGGAATCAGCCCAGGACTTTCTGGACGGTGGCGATCAGTTGTTCCGGGTTGAACGGCTTGACCAGCCAGCCGGTGGCGCCGGCGGCCTTGCCTTCGGACTTCTTGTCCGCCGCCGACTCGGTGGTCAGCATCAGCATCGGCGTGAACTTGTAGTCCGGCAGCTGGCGCAGCGCACGGATCAGCGAGATGCCGTCCATGTTCGGCATGTTGACGTCGGTGACCACCGCGTTGAAGCGCTGGCCCTGGGCGCGGCCGAGGGCGACCTGGCCGTCTTCGGCTTCCTCGACCGCGAACCCGGCCGAAGTGAGGGCAAAGGAGACCATCTGGCGCATCGACGCCGAATCGTCCACCACCAAGATACGTGCGCTCATGCCGCGTTCTCCACAGATTTCAGGTTGTCAGGGGTTGCAGGAAGGCCCAGCGATGCGCTGACCCCTAGCAGGCGTGCCGCGTCGCGGAATGTGTCGTTGCAGGCCGCGAACACAGTGCTTTTGCCGTCCTGCCGACGGGCGTCGACGAATGCGCACAGCACCTGCACGGATGCGGTATGGATGCGGCGGACCTCGCCGGCGTCCAACTGCAGCTCGTCGTCTGACGCCAGGAACGGCGTCAGCCGTTGTTTCAGGTCGGCGCTGGTCTCGATACCGAGATCTTCGCCAAGGGTGACTGTGCTCATCATTGCTCCGCACGGAATGGTTCTAGGGCAGATAACGGCCAATACGCGGGAAGCTTTAGCGGCGCATCGGGAAAGTGCGGCAGGATTGGCAGTTGCCGTCTGGCGGTGCCGTGGGACATCGCCGCTGGCGCGGCGCGGGGCCGCGGCCGGGTGGTGTCGCGACGGGCGCGCGCCAGGCCTTGCCGGGCGCGCGGGAGACGGCTGGGTGAGGCGCTCGCTTGCCGTAACGCGCCCGCGGTTCTTGGTGCTGCTCGACCCGTACGCGTCCAGGCGCGGCGGGACCATGCGCCTGATCTCAGTGCAGCAACTGCTCGGCGTCGAGCAGGATCATCGGCTGCTGCGCCAGACGCGCCACGCCGCGGAACAGGTGGTTGGAGATGCGGCAGATGCGGGCGTTGTCCGGCGGCTCGATCTGCTGGTCGGTGAGGCTGGCCACGTCCTCGACCGCGGACACGCGCAGGCCCAGGGTCTCGCCGTTCTCTTCCAGCACCACCACCCGGGTCAGCATGTCCATCTCGATCGGTGCGGCGCCCAGGTGGATGCCCAGGTCGATCACCGGCACCACCTGGCCACGCAGGTTCATGATGCCCAGCATCGCCGGCGGGGTGCCGCGCAAGGCCAGCAACGGCACCGGCAGCACCACTTCCTGCACCTTCAGCAGTTCCAGCGCATAGGCCTGTTCGCCACAGCGCAGGCGCAGCCAGCGGGTGCTGCGGTCCGGCGCGCGGCGCTGGTGCGGGGAGGCTTCGTGCGGCACGCTCGGGGCCATGAACGCCTGCAGATTGGGCGGCAGGCGTGCGCCTGCCGCTTGCGCGCGCTCGGCCTCGACGCGGCGTTCCGGCGGCACCCCCATTGGCGGGCGCTTGATCGCGCGGGCGGCGGCGGCATCGTCTTCGGCGGCCAGGTCGCGCGGCGGCGCGGCGGCACGTTGCAGTTCCATCGCCGCGACCACCTCCAGATCGGCTTGGCGCTCGGCCGCGGACGGCGCCTGCTGCGACATGATGCCGGCCAGGGCCGGATCGGCATCGGCTTCGGCCAGCACGGCGGCGGCGAGTTCCTCCGGGGTCGGGCCGGCCGGCTTGGGCGCCAGGGCGTGCTGCGACATGATGCCGGCCAGGGCCGGATCGGCGTCGGCTTCGGCCAGCACGGCGGCGGCGAGTTCCTCCGGGGTGGGGCCGGCCGGCTTGGGCGCCAGGGCCTGCTGCGACATGATGCCGGCCAGGGCCGGATCGGCGTCGGCTTCGGCCAGGACCGCGGCGGCGAGTTCCTCCGGGGTGGGGCCGGCCGGCTTGGGCGCCAGGGCGTGCTGCGACATGATGCCGGCCAGGGCCGGATCGGCGTCGGCTTCGGCCAGCACCGCGGCGGCGAGTTCCTCCGGGGTGGGGCCGGCCGGCTTGGGCGCCAGGGCGTGCTGCGACATGATCCCGGCGAGGGCCGGATCGGCGTCGGCTTCGGCCAGCACCGCAGCGGCGAGTTCCTCCGGGGTGGGGCCGGCCGGCTTGGGCGCCAGCGCCTGCTGCGACATGATCCCGGCCAGGGCTGGATCGGCGTCGGCTTCGGCCAGTACGGCGGCGGCGAGTTCTTCCGGGGTGGGAACCACCGGCGCGGGTGCCTCGACGGCGCGCGCCGGTTGCGGTTCCGGTGCCGGTGCGGCGCTGACCGCGGCGAGCGTCGCCTGGCGTGCGGCGTCGTGCTCCTCGGCGATCACGTCGTGCAGCAGGCCTTCCAGATAATCGTCGATGACCCCGGGGGTGTTCATGCGGCCTGCTCCATCGGCGCCACGTCGCTGGCGACCAGCCATTCCAGCGCGCGCCGGTAGGCGGCCAGGCCGCGGCCGGGGTAGTCGCCGGGGACGCCGGCCACCGTCAACGCCTTGACGTTGCAGATCTTGGTGTCGACCGGGATCGCGTCTTCCCAGACCCGCTCGCCGTAGCTGTCCTGCATCTGCCGCAAGGTGTCGTTGCCGACGCGGGTGCGCTTGTCGAACAGGGTCGGCAGGATCGAGGCGGGCAGCGGACGGCGGCGCGAGCGCTCGACCATGTCCACGGTGCGGACCATGCTGGCCAGGCCGTGCAGCGCCAGCGGCTCGGCCTGGGTCGGGATGATCACCCGGTCGGCCGCGGCCAGCGCGTTGATCATCAGCAGGCCCAGGGTCGGCGGGCAGTCGAGCAGGATGTAGTCGTGCTGGCCGGCGTGCCGCGCCATCGCCTGCTGCAGGGCCAGGCCCAGCCCGGGCTGGTTGGCGCTGCGCCGCTCCAGCGTGGCCAGTGCGGTCTGTCCGCAGACATAGCTCAGGCGCTCGATGGCGCTGTCGCGGGCCAGTGCGGCCAGGTCGCTCGGTGGCGTGGCGAACAGGTCGAGCACGCCGTTCGGCGGCGGGTCCTGCGGCACGTCGAAAGCGCGGGTCAGCGAAGCGTGCGGATCGAGATCCAGCATCAGCACGCGGTGGCCGAGCATGGCCAGGCCGCGGCCCAGCGCCAGCGTGGTCGTGGTCTTGCCCACGCCACCCTTCTGGTTGGCAATCGCCCAGATGCGCATCAGTTCACTCCTTCAATGGCGGCAGGTACCGCGCGGGGCTGGCCGGCATGGCCGGCAGCCGCCGCGACGGCATGTAGCGGGGTCGCCGGCGCGGCGCCGGCGGTATGGGTCGATCGGTCTTGCGGCGACGGGGTGCCGGCCGTGGCGCCGGGCGCCGGGTCGCTGCCGCTGTCGGGACCGCCGGCGTCGGCCAGGATCACCAGCACCACGCGGCGGTTGGCGTTGCGGCCGGCCTGGCTGTCGTTGTCGGCACGCGGGCGGAACTCGCCGTAGCCGATCATCGACAGCCGCGACGGCTGCAGGCCCTGGTCGGCGAACAGATGCACCACGCTGGCCGCGCGCGCCGCCGACAGTTCCCAGTTCGACGGGAACTGCACGGTGGCGATCGGGCTGTTGTCGGTATAGCCCTCCACACGCACGCCGTTGGGCACCGGCACCAGCACCTGCGCCAGCTGCGCCAGGGTGGCGCGGGCGCTCTGGTCCAGCGAGGCGGAGCCGGAGCCGAACAGGATGTCGCTGTTGATCTCCACTTCGATCCACAGTCCGGCATGGCGCACGCTGATCAGATTCTTCTGGATCAGCGGCGCCAGCGCGGCGCCGAGCCGGTCGGCGATGCCGTCGAGCTGGCGCTGTGCGCGGCGTAACTGGTCCTCGTCGCGCAGCGCGGCGGGCGCGCGCAGCGGCGAGGTCGACGGCAGCCGGTTCGGATCGGGCAGGGACAGCGCCGGGCTGGACTTGATCGGGGTCGGGCGTGCGCCGCCCTGGCCCTGCATCAGGTGCTCGCCGACCTGCACCGGACTCATGGTCCGCGGCGCGCCGCCGAAGGCGGTGCTCATCGCGTCGGCCATGACCCGGTACTTGGCCTCGTTGACCGTGGACAGCGCGTACATCACCACGAAGAAGGCGAGCAGCAACGTCATCAGATCGGCATAGGGGATGGCCCATGCCTCATGGTTGACGTGATCTTCGTGCTGACGCTTGCGGGCCATAGTCGTGGGTCAATGCAAGAAGCCGGCCAGCTTCGATTCGATGTTGCGCGGGTTCTCGCCCTGGGCGATGGCGATGAGCCCTTCGATGATCATTTCGCGCTCGCCGCTGCTGTGCTTGATCACGCTCTTGAGCTTGCTGGCCATCGGCAGGAACAGCAGGTTGGCCGAGGCTATGCCGTAGATGGTGGCGGTGAACGCGGCGGCGATGCCGTGGCCGAGCTTGCTCGGGTCGGCGAGGTTCTTCATCACCGCGATCAGGCCCAGCACCGCGCCGATGATGCCCAGCGTCGGTGCGTAGATGCCCATGCCTTCGAACACCTTGGCCGCGGCCAGGTCGCAGTGTTCCTGGCCGTCGAGGTCGATTTCCAGCATGTGCCGGATCGATTCCGGCTCCACCCCGTCGACCAGCATCTGCAGGCCCTTGCGCACGAACGGGTCCTGTTGTTGCTGCACCTGGTTCTCCAGGCCGAGCAGGCCCTGGCGGCGGGCGATGTTGCTCCACTCCACGATCTGCTGCAGCAGCGCCTGGCGATCGCTGGACGGCGGATGCAGGATCCACTTGGCGATCTGGAACGCGCGCTTGAACACCGCCGGCGGGGTATGCACCAGGATCGCGGCGATGGTGCCGACGATCACGATCACGAACGCGGCCGGCGACCACAGCGCCGAGACGCCGGCGCCCTTGAGGATGCTGCCGCCGACCAGCGAAGCGATCGCCAACAGCAAGCCAATGAGACTGAGTTTGTCCATGCAGAAACTATCGGCAGTGAGGGGAGGGACTTGATGGTGGGGCTGTTTTTCGGGACCGGGGACCCGGGACCCAGGACCCGGGAATGATCGCGAGTGCGCTGCATTCCTGCTTGCTGCAGGAGGGGCTTCAGCCCCGATGCGTTACGAGTAAAGCGTCGGGGCTGAAGCCCCTCCTACAGAAAAAGCGCTGCGCTTGAATGGCAAGATGGCCGTTTCCTTTTCAAAAAAAAACGGCATTTCTTCTTCAAATCGCTTGACAGCGATTTTCGCTCGGACACCATCTCCCGGTCCCGGTCCCGGTCCCGGTCCCGGTCCCGGTCCCGGTCCCGGTCCCGGTCCCGGTCCCGGTCCCCGGTCCCCGGTCCCTCAGCTCTTCAACCCATCCACATCCAGGATCAGCGCCAGCCGGCCGTCGCCGATCAGGGTCGCGCCGGCGTAGCCGGGCAGGCCGCGCAGTGCGCGCGGCAGCGGTTTGATCACCACTTCCTCGCGGCCGCGGACCTGGTCCACGACCAGGCCCATGCGCGATTCGCCGGCCTGCAGCACCACCACGGTCAGCAGCGGCAGTTCCGGCGCCTCGATGTTCAGCCACTGGCGCAGGTCCACCAGCGGCAAGGTGTGCGATTGCCGGTCGAGTACGGCGCGGCCGTCGAACCAGCCCAGCGCGCGCCGCGGCGCATGCAGCACTTCGACCACGCGCGCCAGCGGCAGCGCATAGACGGTGTCGCCGGCCTGCACCAGCAGGGTCGGCAGGATCGCCAGGGTCAGCGGCACGCGGATCAGGAAGCGGCTGCCGCGGCCCAGTTCGGACTGGATCTGGATCTGCCCGCTGAGTTCGCGGATGCGCGACTGCACCACGTCCATGCCGACGCCGCGGCCGGAGATGTCGGTGACTTCGGCCTTGGTCGAGAAACCGGGCAGGAACACCAGGTGCAGGCATTCTTCGGTGGTCAGGCGCGCGGCGGCTTCCGGATCGATCAGGCCCTTCTCGCGCGCCTTGGCGCGCAGCCGTTCCGGGTCGATGCCGGCGCCGTCGTCCTGCACCTCGATGCTGACGTAGTCGCCTTCCTGCTGCGCCGACAGGCGCACGTGGCCGCCGCGCGGCTTGCCGGTGGCCTCGCGCAGCGCCGGCGATTCGATGCCGTGGTCGATCGCGTTGCGCACCAGGTGCACCAGCGGATCGGCCAGCGCCTCGACCAGGTTGCGGTCCAGTTCGGTGTCGGCGCCGATCAGTTCCAGGTCCACTTCCTTGTTCAAGGAGCGGGCAACGTCGCGCGCGACCTTGGGGAAGCGCGAGAACACCTTGCCGACCGGCTGCATGCGGGTGCGCATCACCGCCGATTGCAGGCGCGAGGTGGCGATGTCCAGGCTGCTGACCGCGCGGTCCAGTTCTTCGTCGCGCAGGCGCACGCGCAGGGTCTTGAGCCGGTTGCGCGACAGCACCAGTTCGCCGATCAGGTTGACGATCGCGTCCAGGCGCTTGGTGTCCACGCGCACGGTTTGTTCGGGTTCGGAGGCTTTGGCTGGCGCTGCGGCTGCCTTCGGCGCCGTCGGGACTCGGGACTCGGGACTCGGGACTCGGGAAAGCGGTGCTCCGGCGCCGGGAGCGGCACCGTGCAGGTTGTCCAGTAGGGCTTCGAACTCGTCGTCGCTGATCAATTCGGAATCGGCGGAACCGGCCGTTGCATGTGCAGCGCTTTTGCCGGGTCCCGAGTCCCGAGTCCCGGGTCCCGACGGCACGGCGGTTTCTTCGCCGCTGGTCGCAAACTGCGCGATCAGCTGTTGCGGCGCGCGCGGCGGTTCGCTGCCGCTGCCGAACGCGTCGAGCATCGATTGCAGGTAGTCCAGCGACTGCTGCGCGGCGTCGAAGTGCCGCGCCTGCAGCGTGGCCTGGCCGGCGCGCGCCTGGCCCAGGGTGTCCTCGGCGGCGTGGCACAGCTCGACCATGGCGTTGATCGCCAGGAATCCGGCGCCGCCCTTGAGCGTGTGGAACCCGCGGAACACGGCATTGAGCTGTTCGCTGTCCTCGGGCGCATGCTCCAGCGACACCAGTTGCTCGCCGAGCCGGTCCAGGATTTCCTGGGCCTCGATGATGAAGTCGGCAGCGATGTCGTCGGGCACGGCGCTCATCGGATTACAACCCTAGCCCGGACAGCAGATCGTCGGCGTCGTTCTGCGACACGCCGTGGCGGTCCAGACCGGCCAGCGCCGGGCCGGCCAGGCCGCCGTCGGGTTTCTTGTCGTCCTTCGGCGGCAGGCCGAGCGCGCCGAAGCCCTCGTGCACGCGGCGCACGATGGTCGCCACGCGGCGGATGATCTGCCCGGTCAGGTCCTGGAAGCTCTGCGCCAGGGCCATCTCGGTGAGATTGTGGCGGATCTTGTCGAGGATCTCGCCCTGGTCGCCGGTCAGGCCGCCGGCGCGCAGCTGTTCGGCCAGCGCGCGGCATTCCTCGGCCAGGTCCAGGGTGCGGTGGCTGGCCTTCTCGGTCATCTCCACCACGTGGTCCAGGCGCGAGCAGGCGTCGTCCAGTTCGCCGGCTTCGCTGGGAATGACCGGCAGCTCGCCGAGCGCCTGGCCCAGGTCGCGCGCCAGCCGGCTCAGGCCCTGCATCATCGGCCGCGTGCGCCAGGCGGCCAGGGTGTCGATTTCCTTGCGCCAGGCGGTTTCGTCGCCGCGCTCCAGTGCGTCCAGCGCACCTTGCAGGCGTTCGATCAGGGCGCTGCGTTCGGCGGTGGCTTGCATCAGGCGGTCGCTCCCAGGCGTTCGAAGATCTTGCCCAGCTTCTCCTGCAGCGTCTGCGCGGTGAACGGCTTGATGATGTAGCCGTTCACGCCGCACTGCGCCGCCTCGATGATCTGCTCGCGCTTGGCCTCGGCGGTCACCATCAGCACCGGCAGGTGCTTGAGCTTGTCGTCGGCGCGGATGTTGCGCAGCAGGTCGATGCCGGTCATGCCGGGCATGTTCCAGTCGGTGACCACGAACTCGAACGGTGCCGAGCGCAGTGCCGCCAGCGCACTGTTGCCGTCTTCGGCCTCTGCAGTGTTGGTGAAGCCCAGATCGCCGAGCAGATTCTTGACGATGCGCCGCATCGTCGAGAAATCGTCCACGATCAAAATCCGCATGTTCTTGTTCACCGCTAACTCCCTTGGGTCTTATTCTTCGTCTTCCAGGCCGGCGTCTGCCGCTTCGAACGCTTTCAAGCGTCCGCGCAAGCGTACCGTGGCCTGGCCGTGGATCTGGCAGACGCGCGACTCGCTGACACCGAGCACCGCGCCGATTTCCTTCAGGTTCAATTCCTGTTCGTAGTACAGCGACAGCACCAGCTGCTCGCGTTCGGGCAACTGCCCGATCGCCTTGCCCAGCTCGCGGCCGAACTCGCTGCGTTCCAGCATTTGCTGTGGATTGGGGCCGCCCTTGGCGATGGTGTCCAGCTCGCCATGGTCCTCGACCCGCGACTCCAGGCTCAGTACCTGGCCGCGTGCGGCATCTTCCATCAATCGCATGTAGTCGGGAAGCGGCATGTCCATCGCCGCGGCCACTTCGTTGGCGGCAGCGGCCCGGCCGGTGCTCTGTTCGATCTTGCGCACCGCCGAGGCGGCGTCGCGGGCACGGCGGTGCACCGAGCGCGGCACCCAGTCGCCGCGGCGGATCTCGTCGATCATCGAGCCGCGGATGCGGATCGAGGCGTAGGTTTCGAACGAGGCGCCCTGGTCGGCGTCGTAGCTGCGCGACGCCTCGATCAGGCCGATCATGCCGGCCTGGATCAGGTCGTCGATCTCGACGCTGGCCGGTAGCCGGGCCGCCAGGTGGTGGGCGATGCGCCGCACCAGGTCCGAATGCTGGGCGATGTAGTCGTTGGAACTGTTGCGCTGCACGGCGCGGTATTGGGCGGCGGCGTTCATGCGGCGACCCCCCGCTGGATGATCCGTTCGACGAAGAACTCGACGTTGCCGCGTGGCACGGTCGGCGCCTGCCAGCGCGAGGTGCGGCGGGCGATTTCGGTGATCGCCTGCGCCGACGGGCTGGACGGGTAGGCCTTGACCACCGGCTGCTGGCGCTGCACCGACAGGCGCAGCCAGTCGTCCTGCGGCACGCAGCCCAGGTAGTTCAGCGACACGTCGCCGAGGAATTTCTCGCACACCCGGCTCAGCTTGTCGTACAGCAGGCGGCCTTCGTTGGCGTCGCGGACCATGTTGGCGACGATCTGCACCCGGTCCACGCCGCGTTCGCGCGACAGCACCTTGATCAGGGCGTAGGCGTCGGTGATCGAGGCCGGTTCGTCGCAGACCACCACCACCGCGTCCTGCGCGGCCTGGCAGAAGGTCAGCACGCTGTCGGTGATGCCGGCGGCGGTGTCGATGATCATCACGTCCAGCTCGCGCTGCAGCTCGGAGAACACGTTGACCAGGCCGACGTGCTGAGCGGGCGGCAGTTCGGCCATGTGCCGGCGGCCGGAGGCGGCGGGCACCACCATCAACCCGTTGGGCATGTCGATCAGCACTTCTTCCAGGGTGCAGCGCCCGGCGACCAGGTCGGCCAGGGTGAACCTGGGGGTCAGCCCGAGCAGCACGTCGACGTTGGCCAGGCCAAGGTCGGCGTCCAGCAGCAGGGTGCGCTTGCCCATGTCGGCCAGCGCCATCGACAGGTTGACCGAGATGTTGGTCTTGCCCACGCCGCCCTTGCCGCCGGTCACGGCGATCGTGCGCACCGGGCCTAGCGGACCCAGCGGTTCGCTGCGGGTTGCCGACAGGGGGAAGGCATTGGTGAGATTGGCGTAATCACGCGACGGCATGGTTCTGCTCCGGAGTACAGGGCTTATCGGCAGCGCGCCGCAAATCTTCAAGGCGCAATACCAGGCTGGCGGCGTTGGCGCGGTGCAGGTCGTCCGGCACGCGCTGACCATCGGTCACCCAGGTGATGGGAAGCCGGTGGTCCGCGACCACCGACAGGGCACTGCCAAACCGCCCGGTTTCATCCAGCTTGGTCAAGATCACCCCCTGTGGATCGGCGCCGGCGAACCGGCGCACCACCTCGTCCAGGTCGGAGAAATGCGCGTTGGCAGGGAGTACTAGCAAGGACCGGACCACTCGCGAGGCGCGCAGCCAGTGCAATTGTGCGGCCAGGGCGCGGTCGCGCTGGCCCATGCCGGCGGTGTCGATGAGCACCAGCTTGTAGTCGCGCAGGCGCTCCAGCAACTGCTGCAGGGCGGCGTCGCTGTCGGCCTCGTGCACGGCGATGCCGAGCTGGCGGCCGTAGCTGTGCAGCTGTTCGCGGCCGCCGACGCGGATGGTATCGGTGGTGACCAGGGCCACGTCGCGGGCGGCGTGGCGTTCCAGGAAGCGCGAGGCCAGCTTGGCGATGGTGGTGGTCTTGCCGGCGCCGGTGGGGCCGATCAGGGCGATCACGCCGCCTTCCTCGATCGGATCCAGCGGCGCGATCGGCAGGCGCTTGGACAGCAGCCCCAGCATCAGCCCGCGGCCACGGTGCAGCTCCAGGTCGGCGGGGATCTGCATGACCACGTCGCGGATGAGGCCGCTGTCGAAGCCGTAGTCGTCCATCAGCTCCAGCGCCTGGGCGCGCACCGGCGAACCGCGCAGGCGCTCGTCGGTGAGCCGGTTCATCTCGCGCTCGATCATCTGCCGCATCAGCGCCAGTTCGTCGCGCAGCTGAGTCAATTGTTCGTCGTTCTGCGCTGCCGGGAAGCTCGGCACCGGCGTCAGGGCCGGCAGCGCCGGGATCCCGGCGCTGCCGGCAGCGGGGGCCGGCACCGTGGCGGCGGCGACCGGTTCGGCGCTGGGCGCAGCCGGGGCGCCCGGCGTGGCGGCCGGGCTCAGCGACACCGCGGCGATGTCCTCCAGCCACGCCGGCACGGCGGCGGCGCTGGCCGCGGCGCTGGCCGCGGCCGGGACGGCGAACGGGCTCGCCATCGGCACGCTGATCGGCGCGTTGCGGAACACGTCCTCGGGAATGCGGAATTCGGCGAAGGGCACGTCGGCGGCGGCCGGAGCCGGGGCAGGGGCCTGCGCTGCGGCGGCCGGACGGTTCGGCGCGGGTGCGCTGCCGGCGGGCATCGCCGAGACGGCGATCGCGGCGGGCTGAGTCAGCGGCCGCGCCGGCGCGGCGGTGGCCACGCTGGCCGTGGCCGGGGAGCGGCGCTCGCTGATCGCGGCCATCATCGCCATCGCCGGGTTGGCCATGGCGCCGGACTTGGCCGCACGCGGCGCCGGATTGGCGGCCGACACCTGCAGCCGCGGCGCCGGCTCTTCCGGCCGCGCCGCATCCAGGGCCTGCTGCACCAGAGCTTCGTCGTAGTTGCTGGCGGCGACGATCTCGATGCCCTCGTCGGTGCGCCGGTTGGACAGGATCACCGCATCCGGGCCGTGCTCGTCGCGCACCATGCGGAACGCGGTGCGCATGTCGGGAGCTACGAAGCGTTTGATTTTCATGCGGTCACCTTCGGGGCGGGACTCGGGACCCGGGACTCGGCAACAGCAAGCGCCTGGAGGCCGCAGCTTGCGATCGCGTTTGGATGGGGATGTGTTTGCGAGCATTCATTTGTCTATTCCGATTCCTGACCGTTGCGCTTCCGAGTCCCGGGTCCCTCGTCCCGGGTCCCGGCTTCAACTAATCGTTCCCACCAACTTCAACCGCTTGTCTTCCGGTACTTCGCTGTAGGACAGCACCGACAGCGAGGGGACGCTGTGGCGGACCAGCCTGGCCAGCGCGGCGCGGACTTGCGCCGGTACCAGCACCACGGCCGGTTCGTTGCGCGCTTCCTGCTTGCTGACGCATTCGGCCAGGCTCTGGTGCAGTCGCTCGGCCAACCCTGGTTCCAGCGCGGCACCGTTGCCTTGCGTAGAGTCTTGCAAGACACGTTCCAATTGCGGGGCCAGGGTGTACACCGGCAGTTCGGCGGACATTCCCGAGATTTCCTGGACGATGAACCGGCCCAGCGCGTTGCGCACCGCGGCGGTGAGCACGCCGGGTTCTTGACTCTGCGGGGCCTGTTCGACCAGCGCCTCGACGATCTTGCGCAGCTGCCGCACCGGGATCTTCTCGATCAGCAGGTTCTGCAGCACGCGCACCACCACCGACAGCGGCAGCGCCTTGGGGGTGAGGTCCTCGACCAGCTTCGGCGCACTCTTGGCCAGCGTGGCCAGCAGCTGCTGCACTTCCTCATGGCCGAGCAGCTCCGGGGCGTGCTCGCGGATCAGGTGCGACAGGTGGGTGGCGATCACCGTGGCCGGATCGACCACGGTGTAGCCCATGGTCTCGGCCTGGGCGCGCTGGTGCGGCTGGATCCAGATCGCGTCCAGGCCGAACGCCGGATCCTTGCCGGGAATGCCGTCGATCTTGCCCAGCGCGCCGCCGGGGTCCAGCGCCAGCTCGCGGTCGGGATGGATGTCGGCGGTGGCCACCGGTACGCCGTGCACCAGCAGGCGGTAGGCGTTGGCCGGCAGCTCCAGGTTGTCGCGGATGTGCACCGGCGGGATCAGGAAGCCGATGTCCTGGGTCAGCTTGCGGCGCACGCCCTTGATCCGCGCCATCAGTTCGCCGCCCTGGGTCTTGTCCACCAGCGGGATCAGCCGGTAGCCGACCTCCAGGCCCAGCGGATCGATCGGGCGCAGTTCGTCCCAGCCCAGTTCGGCGTTGGCCTGCGCGCCGGCGCTGGCCGCCTGCTGCGCCGGATCCGGCTTGGCTTCTTCCGGCAGCAGGCTGCGCTTCCACATTTTCCAGGCCAGCAGGCCCAGGATCAGCGCCAGCGTCAAGAAAGCGACGTTGGGCATGCCCGGGACCAGGCCGACCAGGCCCAGGATCGCCGCGGCCACCGCCAGCGCTTTGTGCTGGCCGAACACCTGGCCCATCATCGAGGCGCCCATGTCCTGCGAGCGCGAGGCGCGGGTGACCAGCATCGCCACCGCCGAGGACACCAGCAGCGCCGGCAGCTGCGCCACCAGGCCGTCGCCGATCGACAGCAGCGTATAGGTGGACGCGGCCTGCGCCACCGGCATGCCGTGCTGCAGGACGCCGACCGCCATGCCGCCGATCAGGTTGATGAACAGGATCAGGATGCCGGCGATGGCGTCGCCGCGGATGAACTTGCTGGCGCCGTCCATCGAGCCGTAGAAGTCGGCTTCCTCGCGGACCTCCTCGCGCCGGGCCTTGGCTTCCTCGCGGGTCAGCAGGCCGGCGTTGAGGTCGGCGTCGATCGCCATCTGCTTGCCGGGCATGGCGTCGAGGATGAAGCGCGCGGTCACTTCCGACACGCGCCCGGCGCCCTTGGTGATGACCACGAAGTTGATAATGGTCAGGATCGCGAACACCACGATGCCGACCGCGTAGTTGCCGCCGATCACGAACTCGCCGAACGCCTCGATGACCTTGCCGGCGGCGCCGTGGCCGTCCTGGCCGTTGATCAGGATCACGCGGGTGGAGGCCACGTTCAGCGCCAGGCGCAGCATCGTGGTCATCAGCAGCACGATCGGGAAGATGCTGAACTCCAGCGGCCGCTTCACGTAGACCACCGCCAGCAGCACCATCAGCGAGATCGCGATGTTGAAGGTGAACAGCGCATCCAGCACCGGCGCGGCCAGCGGCACCACCACCATCGCCAGCATTGCCACCACGATCACCGGCGCGCCGAGGCCGTGCTTGATCATGTCCATCATCTTGCGCGTGTTCATTTGCGCGGCGGGCTGGCTCACGGCTTGCTCCCCGGGGCGAATTCATCGACCTCCAGCGGCGGCAACGGCGGCATCGGCCCGCTGCGCCAGGAGCGCAGCTGGTAGACGTAGGAGAGGATCTGGGCCACGGCCGAATACAGTCTCACGGGAATTTCCTTGCCGAGTTGTCCTTCCCTATACAAAGCGCGTGCCAAAGGTGGCGCAGACACCACTGCGACGCGGTGCTGCTCGCCGATCTCGCGGATCCGGAAGGCCAGTTCGTCCACGCCCTTGGCGACCACGGTCGGTGCGCGCATGCGCCCGCTCTCGTATTTCAGCGCCACCGCGTAGTGGGTGGGGTTGACCACCACCACGTCGGCGCTGGGTACCGCCTCCATCATCCGCCGCTGAGACAGCTGCATCTGCATCTGCCGGATGCGGCCCTTGACCTCCGGGCTACCCTCGCTCTCCTTCATTTCCCGGCGCACTTCGTCGCGGGTCATCATCAGTTTGCGGGTGTAATTCCACTTCTGGTAGGGCGCGTCGATGGCGGCCAGCAGCGCCAGCGCGCCGGCGGTGTACAGCAGCAGGTGCAGGGTGAAGCCCAGGCCGTCGCCGATGGCGGTCTCCAGCGGTTGCCGCATCAGGCTGCGCAGGCCGTCCACGTTGTTGGAGATGCACAGGGCGGCGGCGCCGCCGACGAAACCCATGCGCAGCATCGACTTGAACAGTTCGGCCAGGCTTTCCGGGCCGTACAGCCGGGTCAGCCCGGCCATCGGGTTGAGCCGCTCGAACTTGGGGATCAGCGCCGCGCCGGAGAAGCGCAGGCTGCCCATCAGGATCGGCGCGACGAAGCCGGCCGCCACGCAGATGCCGACCAGCGGCAGGGTCACCCACAGCAGCCCCAGCAGCAATTCGCCGAAGTGGCCGAACAGCGCGTCCGGGTTGTCGTGCAGGCGCGGATCCGGGCGCAGCGCACCCTTCATCCAGTTCGCCGCGCCGGCCGCCAGCGAGCCGGACATGCCCATCAGGGCGAAGATGCCGGCGCTGAACACCGCCGCGGTCGCCAGTTCGCGCGAGTGCGGGATGTTGCCCTGCTCGCGTGCCTCGCGCAGGCGTTTTTCGGTCGGTTGTTCGGTTTTTTCGGTGCCTTCTTCGTTTTCGGACATGACGGTGAGGCGCGCCGGGCAGGGGATTCAACCCAGCCTCCTGCAAGGACCGTACCGTTCGCTGGGCGGCCGGTCCGCGGCGGGCCGCGGCTTCTTCCGGCCGCGTCGACGCAAGCTAGTCCTGCTGCAGTTCCACGCGATTGCGGCCCAGGTGCTTGGCCCGGTACAGCGCCTTGTCGGCGCGGGCCAGCAATTGCTGCATGCTCTCGCCATGCCGATACCAAGCCACGCCGATCGAGGCGGTGACCGCCAGGCTTTGCGTGCCGACCCGCAGCGGATGCCCGGAGACCGCCACGCGCAGGTCCTGCAACCGTTCATGTGACGGGACCGGCAGTCCAGGCAGCACGCCCAGCAGTTCCTCGCCGCCGTAGCGGCCGATCTGGTCCGATTCGCGCAGATTGGCGTTCAGGCGCTGTGCGACCTTGGTCAGTACCGCGTCGCCGATCAGGTGGCCGTGCGTGTCGTTGATGCGCTTGAAGTGGTCCAGGTCGATCATCGCCACCGCCAGCGGCTGCTGCTCGGCCACGCTGTGCCGCATCTGCGCGGCCAGCGCATCGAGGATGCCGGCGCGGTTGAGCAGGCCGGTCAGGGAATCGTGCGAGGCCTTCACCGCCAGCGCGGCGCGGGCGATCTCCAACTCGCGCTTGTCGTGTTCCAGTTCCTGGGTGCGCAGCGCGACCAGCTCGGCCAGCTGGCGCTCGCGTTGCCGCAGGTGGCGCTCGCGCCAATGCAGTGCGGCGATCACCAGCCCGCTGCAGAGCAGCACGTACAGCGCCAGCATGCTCTGGCTGCGCCACCACACCGGCGCCACCGAGAACGCCACCCGCACCGGCGCCGAGGCGCTGTGCCGGTAGGCATCGAGCAGCTGCAGTTCGAACGTGTAGTCGCCCGGCGCCAGCGGCGGATGTTCGATCTCGAAGTTGGGCGTGTAGATCCACTGCGTCTGCGCGCCTTCGAAGCGGTAGCGCAGCGAGACCCGGTTGCGGTCGTCGTACAGGTCCGGCGAACCGGCCTCGATGTGCAGCGGCTCCTGGTTCCAGGGCAGGCGCGCGCCGGCCGCGATCGGATGGCCGCCGCGGCTGAATTCGCTCAGCGTCACCCGCGGCGCGCTGGCCTGGAACAGGCGCTGCGGGGCCAGCACGTGGCTGACGCCCTTGCTGGTGCCGATCCACACCGAGCCGTCGTGGTCCTCGAAGAACGCCGATTCGGAAATGTCGTCCCACAGCAGCCCCTGCGACTGGTTCAGGCGCGACCAGCGGCGGCCGTCGTAGACGTCCACGCCCTGGTTGTGGCCGATCCAGATCCAGCCGTTGCGGGTGCGCCGGATCAGGTAGATCTGCAGCTCGCGCTGTTCGGACTGCGCGCTCGGCCGCAACTGCAGGGTGTCGCCGTCGAGCCGGCCCCGCCACGCGCCCTGGTTGTACAGCGCGGCCCAGACCTGGCCGTCTTCCTGGATCAGCAGTTCGATGACCCACAGTTGCGCCGGCTTGCCGTCCAGTTGCAGCCGGATCGGGGTCCAGGTGGTGCCGCGCAGCCGGAACACGCCGGCCGCGCCGGCCAGCCACAGGCTGCCGTCGCGGCGCTGCTGGATGTCCGAGTACTCGCCGGCCGGCAGCTCTTTCACCCGCTGCGGCAGATCGTCCGAATGCGGCCGCTGCAGCAGGTACATGCCATCCGCGGAGAGGATCCAGATCCGGCCGGCGGCGTCCAGAAATAGCCGTCTGATCGTGGCGCCCAGGCGCGGATAGCTGCGCAGCAGGCGCCCCTGGCGGTCGTGGTGGCGCAGCTCGCCCAGCGAGCCCAGGCTCCACAGCGATCCGTCCGCCGCGTTCTGCAGGCTGATGACCTGCAGCCCGGCATCCGCCAGCCAGGGCTGGAAGCGCTGGTCGGGACGGCGTTGGCGGTTGATACCGGCTTCGTTGCCGAGCAACAGCGCGCCGTCGCCGTTGCGCAGGATGCTCCAGGTCGGCGCGGTGCTCATGCCCTGCGTGACGTCCCAGTTCTCGATCCAGCCGTAGCCTTTCCAACGCACCAGACCTTCGCCGTCTACGCTCATCCACAGGTCGCCGGCTTGATCGAACAGCAGCACCACGATGCCGGCGTCGGGCAAGCCGTTGCTGCGGTCGAAGCGGCGCCAGTGGCCGTGTTCCCAGCGCACCAGGCTCTGACCGCTGCGCATCAGCACGCGCCCTTGCGGGTCGAGCAGAATCTGCGCTTGCCCGACGACCTTAGGTGGGTCGCTGCCGGGCGGCTCCTGCGCGACGAAGCGATCGGCCGCGGCCGGTAATCGCATGAGGTGATGAACGCCGCGCAGCCAAAGCGCGCCGTCGCGGTCGCGCACGACGCTGCGCCAGCGATCGGGCGGCAACCCCTGCGCCTGGCCGTAAACCGTCACCGAGCCGTCGGCAGCGAGTTGGCACAGCTCCTCGCCGCAGCTCAGCCATAGCGTGTCGGCTTCGCTCTGCGCTTCGCCGAGCTTGCCGAGCTGCGGTAGCCGCGCCAGCGTCACCGCGTCGAACAGCGGCTGCAGCCGCCAGCGCCCGCTGGCGCCGGCCACCGCGCGCAGCGCCTGCTCGCCGTTGAGCAGCACCATTCCCCAGCGCGTGGTGCTGACCAGGCGCAGCTTGTTCCTGTGCAGCGGCCCGGTTTCCTCCGGCGCCAGCCGCCGCAGTTGCATGCCGTCGTCGACGTAGACCGCATCGAAGGTGGTCACCCACAGCCGCTGCCCGGTGTCCTCGCTCGCGGCGCTGATGGAATGGCCGCGCTGCCCCTGCAGTGAGACCTGTTCGAAGCGATGGCCATCGAAGCGGTACAGCCCGCTCTCGGTACACACCCACAGGTTGCCGTTGCCGGTCTGTAGCAGGCAGGTGTCGGCCAGGCCGAGCAGGCCCTGGTCGTGGGCGTAGCGGCGCAACGGGATCGACTGCGCGCGCGCGCCGTTGCCCAGCAGCAGTTCCAGGGCCAGCCACAGCAGCAGGGCCTGCAGCGACCGCAGGCAGGGGTGGCGCGCGCGCATGCCGCGCCCCTCAGCCGCCGCGTGCGCCGCGGCAGTCATCAACGGGGGCTGGCAGGGAATGCGACATCGCGTGCGGCACCGGGCAGGAAAGTGGAGAAGAAGCGCGCGCCGTGCCGCGCCCTGTCCGCCGCGGCGCGCGGCCATGGCGATGCGCGCGCGCAGCGCGTGGCAATCCTTGGTATCGGCCGCGCTGCCACTTGGCTTGAGCTGCAATCGCTCAGCGCTGCAGGGCGTGTCCCGGCTGCGGGTCCAGGTGCAGTTCGACCCGGTTGCGGCCGCCATGCTTGGCCCGGTACAGCGCCTCGTCGGCGCGGCTGAGCAACTGCTGCAGGGTCTCGCCCGGGCGGTGCCAGGCCACGCCGATCGAGGCGGTGATCTCGAGCAGGCCGGCGTCGGTCAGGAACGGCGTGGCGCCGATCACCTGGTGCAGCGCGTGCAACCGGTTGTGCGCCGGCGGCAGCAGGCCCGGCAGTACCGCCAGCAGTTCCTCGCCGCCGTAGCGGCCGATCAGGTCGGCACCGCGCAGGTTTGCGTTCATGCGCCGGCCGACCCGCGCCAGCATCGCATCGCCGATCAGATGGCCGTGGCGGTCGTTGATCTGCTTGAAGTGGTCCAGGTCGATCATCGCCACCGCCAGCGCGGTGCCGTCGTTGCGGCTGAGCTGCATCTGCAGCGCCAATGCGTCGAGGATGCCGACGCGGTTGAGCAGGCCGGTCAGATCGTCGCGCACCGCCTTCAGCGCCAGCGCGGCGCGCGCCTGCTCCAGTTCGCGCTTGTCGTGTTCCAGCTCGCATGTGCGCTCGGCGACCAGCCGCGCCAGGGTGCGCTCGCGGCTCAGCAACTGCTTCACCCGCCAGTGCCACACCGCGGTCAGCAGCAGCGCCGCGGCCAGCGCGTAGGCGATCCACGCCAGCGGGCTGCGCCACCAGGGCGGCAGGATGGTGAACTCCAGGCGCACCACATCGCTGCGGGTGCGCTGGCGTTCGTCCAGCGCCTGCACCTCCAGCGCGTAATGGCCGGGCGACAGCAGGGTGTAGCTCAGATGCGCCTGCTGGGTGCTGGCCCATTGCTCCTGCAGGCCCTTGAGGCGATAGCGGAAGCCGATGGTGTCGCTGCCGCCGACCGCGCCGAGGGCCGAGACGGCGAATTCGATCGGCTGCTGCGACCAAGGCAGCTGCGCGCCGGCGGTGACCGGTTTGCCGGCGCGAGTGGCGCGCAGCAACTGCAGCTGCAGCGGCCGCAAGGCGAACAGCCGCGCCGGGTCCAGGATCTGGCTGACGCCCTTGGTGTTGCCGATCCACACCGAGTCGTCGGCGTCCTGGAAGAAAGCCCATTCGGAGGTGTCGTCCCACAGCAGGCCGTCGGCCTGGGTGACCCGGATCCAGCGCCCGCCCGACCACAGATCCAGGCCCTGGCTGCTGCCGATCCATAGCCGCTGCTGCCGGTCCTGGTGCAGCACGTAAGGCACGATCCGTGCCAGCAGCGGGTCGTCGACCTTGCGCAGCGACACGCTGGCGCTGCGCGGCTCGAACTGCCCACGCCAGACCCCGACATCGGCGAACGACAGCCAGACCTCGTCGTTGGCGCTGATGCTGAACTTGCTCAGTTCTGCGTCCGGCAGGGCCGTGCCGCGCAGGCGGATCGACTGCCAGCCCTGCGCCTGGCGCAGGTACAGGCCGTTTTGGCCGACCAGCCATAAGCGGTGGCGCGCATCGTAGCCGCCGCCGACGAACTGGTCGTGCGGCAGGTCGCGCGCCGGCTCTGCGCTGCGTCCGCCCGCCGGCAGCAGGAACAGGCCGCGGCTGGTCAGAATCCACAGGGTGCCGGCATCGTCGAAGAACATGCATTTCATCGCCGACAGCACCTTGGCCTGCTCCAGCATGCGGTCGCTGCCGCGGTCCAGCCGCAACACTCGCCCTGACGATTGCCCGAGCCACAGGGTGCCGTCGGCCGCATCGACCAGTTGCACCGTCTGCCGCAGCGCCTGCCCGTCGCCGTCGGTCAGCGGCAGCATGTGGCCGCTGTCGGGATCGAGCACGTTGGCGCCCATTTCGCTGCCGACGTACAGGCGGCCATCGCCGCGGCTGCGCAGGATCGACCAGGTCGGCCCGGTCGCCAGTCCCTGCAGTTCTTCCCAATGCTGGATCAGCCCATAGCCCAGCCAGCGCTGCACGCCGCGGCCGCGGGTGCCCATCCACAGGCGGCCCTGGCGATCGCTGAGCAGGGGCGCAATGTTGGGCGCCAGCGCTTCCAGCCCCTGCGCGCGCTCGAAGGCGCGCCACTGCCCGCCTTCCCAGCGCAGCAGGCCGGTGTCGCTGCGGGTCAGCACCCGGCCGTCGGCGTCCTCGACCAGGTTGATGCCCACCGCCGTGGTCGACAAGCCGCTGCCCGGCGGCGGCGCGCGTTCGCTGAAGCCTGCCGCGCCGGCCGGCCAGGCCAGTATGTGGTGGATGCTGCGCGCCCACAGCGTGCCGTTGCGGTCGCGCAGCAGCGCCAGCCAGATATCCTCGGGAACGCCGTCGGCGGGGCCGAGCCGGCGCAAGCGGCCTTGCGCATCCAGCCGGCATAGCTGGCGGCCGCAGCCCAGCCACAGCGCCTCGCCGATCGCGGTGACACCGTAAACCTCGGCCAGCGGCGCGGCGTCGCTCGTGCGCAGCGCCGCGACCTGCCAGCCGCCAGCGGCGCTTGCGGAGATCCGTAGCGGCCGTTTGTCGCTGAGCACGACGATGTCGTCGCCGAACGCCGCCAGCGATTGGCCCTGGTCGACCCGCAGGCGTCGCCCGTCTGCAGCGGGAACCGCGGCGAAGCGGCGGCCGTCGCCGACGTACAGCGCATTGGACGTGCCGACCCACATGCGTTGCCGGCGATCCTCGGCGATCGCATCGACCAGTGGACTGCCGAAGCCGGTATCGGCGCCGATCTGCTCGAAGCGTTCGCGTTCGTAGCGGTGCAGGCCCAGTTCGGTGCAGGCCCAGACTACGCCGTGCCGATCGGCGTACAGGCAGTTGATGGTCAAGCCCTGCAGGCCGTCGGCCTGGGCGTAGTTGCGGAAACTGTATTCCTGCGCCGCCACGGCGCCGATGCAGGCGCATAGCGCGAGCACGGCGGCGAGCTGCCACGCGATGCCGCGCGATAGTGAGGGCGACAGCGACGGGTGGCTGTTCGGCAAGGCGATGACTGGCGTCCCCGGAAGGCACTGCGCGAGGGTGGGTGCTGCGCGTGCAGCACCGCTGAAGAGACTATCGGCGCTCTCGCGCAAGGCTTGAATCGCGCAAGGCCCGGCAGCGGGCTTGCGCCAGCCGATTCTAGGCGGTTATCTGCCGCGCGGCGTCGAAGGCGGCATCGAACAGGCGCTGCACCGGCGGCCCCATCTCGCCGACCAGCACCGCCAGCAGCGCCAGGCCCAGCACAACGGCCACCGGCAGGCCGAGCTGGATCGGATTCAGTGCCGGCGCGGCCTTGGCCAGCGCGCCGAACGCCAGGTTCACCGCCAGCATCGCCACCATCACCGGCAGCGCCAGGGTCAACGCGCCGCGCATCATGCTCATGAAGAAATCCGGCGCCACCGAGGCCATCGCCTGCGCGTCCGGCAGCGCGTTGCCGATCGGCAGCGCCTTGTAGCTGTCCACCAGCAGCGCCACCACCGCCAGATGGCCGTTGGCGGTGAAGAACAGCAGGCCGAAGGTCAGGTAGAACCATTGCCCGATCACCCCGGAGGTGACCCCGCGCAGCGGATCGGCCATCTGCGCGAAGCCCAGGCCGGTGCTCTGCGAGACCAGTTCGCCGGCCATCGCGCCGGCTTCGAAGATCAGCCGCAGCATGAAGCCCATGCTCGCCCCGACCGCCAGTTCGCGCGCCACGCTCAGCACCACCGCGGCGTCGAAGCCGTTCCAGTCCGGCACCGGCGGCAGCAGCGGCGCCAGCGCCATCGCCAGCGTCGCCGCCAGCATCACCCGCACCCGCGCCGGCACCGCGCGGCTGCCGACCAGCGGCATCGCCATCAGCATCGCGCCGATGCGCAGCACGGTCCACAGGATCGCGCCGACCATCGCGAAGGCCTGCTGGCCATCGATGACCATTTGAGTTGCCGAATCCATCAGGCGGGGACCGGGCAGCGAGGGGGAAAGGCCGGGACCGGGGACCGGGGACCGGGGACCCGAACGGCGCGTATCGGGAAAGCCCAGAGGTTGCCCCTGCTTTTCCCGGTCCCCGGTCCCCGGTCCCCGGTCCCGTTCTCGCCAGCCACGCCTAACCCCCGATCAGATGCGGAATGCGCTGGAACAGCATGGTGGTGTACTCGACCAGGTGCGCCAGCAGCATGCTGCCGGTGGCGAACAGCATCGCGGTCAGGGTGATGACCTTGGCGATGAAGGCGATGGTCGGTTCGTTGAGCTGGGTGGCGGCCTGGAACACGCCGATCACCACGCCCACCACCAGCATCGACAGCAGCAACGGGCCGGCCACCCACAGCACGGTGATCAGGCCGCCGCGCAGTTCGGTCAGGGCCAGTTCGGGACTCATCGGCTCAGACTCCGTTGAAGCTGGCGGCGAGGGTGCCGACCGTCAGCACCCAGCCGTCGACCAGCACGAACAGCAGGATCTTGAACGGCGCCGAGATCAGCATCGGCGACATCATCATCATGCCCATCGACATCAGCACGCTGGCCACCACCAGGTCGATGATCACGAACGGGATGAAGATCAGGAAGCCGATCTCGAACGCGGTCTTCAGCTCCGAGGTCACGAACGAGGCCACCAGCACCGGGAACGGGATCGCGTCGGGGCCGTTGTAGGTGCCGTTGCCGGCCATGCCGGCGAAGGTCATCAGGTCGGCCTCGCGCACCTGCGCCAGCATGAATGCGCGTAGCGGCTGGGTGGTCAGGGTCCAGGCGGTCTGGAGGTCGAGCTGGCCGTTGAGGTAGGGGCTCATGCCCTGGCCCCAGGCCTTTTCCCACACCGGCATCATCACCATCGCGGTCAGGAACAGCGCCAGGCCCATCAGCACCTGGTTGGACGGGGTCTGCCCGGTGCCCATCGCCTGGCGCAGCAGGCCGAGCACGATGGTGATACGGGTGAACGCGGTCAGCACCAGCAGCATCGACGGCAGCAGGGTGAGCGCGGTCATCAGCATCAGGGTCTGCAGCGGCAGGCTCACCTGCTGCGCGCCGACCTTGCCGACGTTCACTTCCGGCAGCGAGGGCAGGGTCGGCGCGGCGTTCTGCGCGGCCGGCGCGGCGAGTGCCGCCGGCGCGGCCTGGGCCCAGCCCAGCGCCGGCAGCAGGCTCAGCGTCAGCAAGATCAGCAGCCTGCGCAGGCTGCGCCCGTAGCGGTTCCAACGAAGCGACATGGTCATTTGTCCTTGCGCAGCTTCTGTGCAAGCAGCTGGGCGAAATCGGGGAGGTGCTTGAGCTGCCTGAGGTTCGGCAGCGACGGCGCCGGCGCTTGCGGCAGCGGCTCGGGCAGGTGATGCAAGGTGCGTATCCCGCCCGGCGACACCCCGAGCAGCAGCTGCTCGCCGTTGACGTCGATCACCACCACACGCTCCTTGGCGCCGACCGCCAGGCTGGCCACCACGCGTAGGCCCTCGGCCGGGCGGAAGCCGCTGCCGGGCAGGCGCTTGAGCACCCAGGCCATGCCCAGGATCAACCCCAGCACCAGCAGCAGGGCGAGCACCGCACCGATCAGGCTCGGCGGCGAGGGCGCGGCGCTGCCGACGCCCGAGGCGGACCTGGCCGCCTGGGTGGCGGCTGCGAGCAATAGGCTCACCGCAGTCTCCGGATGCGCTCGCTGGGGCTGACCACGTCGGTCAGGCGCACGCCGAAGCGGTCGTTGATCGTCACCACTTCGCCGTGCGCGATCAGGGTGCCGTTGACGTACACGTCCAGCGGCTCGCCGGCGCCGCGCTCCAGTTCCACCACCGAGCCCTGGTTGAGCTGCAGCAGGTTGCGGATCGGAATGCGGTTGCGCCCGACTTCCAGCGACAGCGTCACCGGTACGTCCAGGATCATGTCCAGATTCAGTTCGCCGCCCTCGCTGCCGGTTTCCGGCTGCAGGCTGTCGAACTGGGCCGGGACCGGCTCGGGGATTTCGTTCTGGCTCATGACGCGTCTTCCTGAAGGGCGGGGCGGCGGCGCAGCGCGCCCGGGGGTTGGGTCGAAGTGATCTTCACGGCGTTCTGGCCGCGCGAGATGCCGAACTCGCCGGTGAACACCGGGATGTTCTCCACGCACAGGGGCACGTGTTTGGGCAGATCGATCGGCAGCACATCGCCGATCTTCAGCCGGGTCAGCTCGCGCAAGGTCATCTGCTTGTGCGCCAGCACGCTGGAGACGGTGACCTCGGCGGTGTTGAGCTGCTCGCGCAGCATGATGTTCCAACTCTCGTCGCGGTCCACGCGGTCGCTCTGGATGCCGGCGTCGAGCAGTTCGCGGATCGGCTCCAGCATCGAATACGGCAGGGTGATGTGGATCTCGCCGCCGCCGCCTTCCAGCTCCACGTGGAAGCGGCTGACCACCACGTATTCGCGCGGGGTGACGATGTTGGCGAAGTGCGGGTTGACCTCGGAATTGATGTATTCGAACTCCACTTCCATCACCGGCGCCCAGGCCTCGTGCAGGTCGGCGAAGGTCTGCTTGAGCATCAGCTGGATCACCCGCATCTCGGTCGGGGTGAATTCGCGGCCTTCGATGCGGGTGGGGTAGCGGCCGTCGCCGCCGAAGAAGTTGTCGACCACGGTGAACACCAGGGTCGGCTCGAACACGATCAGGCCGGTGCCGCGCAGCGGCTTGAACTTGATCAGGTTCAGATTGCTCGGCACGTACAGCGAATGCATGTAGTCGTTGAACTTGATCAGGTCGATGCCGCGCACCGACATGTCGGCCGAACGTCGGATCAGGTTGAACAGGCCGATGCGCCACAGCCGCGCGAAGCGTTCGTTGACCATCTCCAGGGTCGGCATGCGCCCGCGGATGATCCGGTCCTGGCTGGAGAAATCGTACTGGCGCGCTTCGCCCGGCTCCGGCGGCGCCGGCCCGGTGTCCACCGCGCCGGCATCGACGCCATGCAGCAGGGCATCGATTTCGTCTTGGGAAAGCAGGTCGGTCATTGTCGTCGGCCCTTACTGGGTCACGAAGCTGGTGAACAGCAGCTCTTCCACGCACTTCTTGCCGGTCTCGGCGGTCATCAGCTTCTGCGCGTCGGCCAGTGCCGCGGCCTGCAGCTTCTTGCGCCCGGCGATGTCGGCGATGTCCTGCGCCTTCACCTGCGAGAACAGCATCAGCAGGTGCGCGCGGATCGCCGGGGCGTTCTCGGTGATCAGCTTCAGCTCTTCCGGGTCGCGTGTCATCAGCTGCACTTCCATCTGCAGATAGTGCGGGCCCTCGTCGGGGCTGCCGTTGAGGTTGACCACGAAGGCCGGGTCCATCGCGAAGTACTGCGCCGGCTTGGGCAGTTCGGCGGTCTTGGCCGCGGGCTTGCCATGTGCGGCGTCGGGCTTCTTCAGGAAGAACCAGGCGCCGGCGCCGCCGCCGCCCAGCACCAGCACCGCGGCGATGACGATGATCAGCAGCTTCTTCTTCGACTTGCCGCCCTCCGGGGCCTCTTTGGGGTCCTTGGCGTCGGCGGATTTCTTCGATTTGTCGGCTGCTGCTGCCACGGATGGGCTCCTTAAGGGGGGACTCTGCCCCTGAGGATGCAATCGGTGTGCCGAAACGGCGGGGTGGGCTTGCCGGATATTTGACGCGGGCCGCGACGGCCCGCCATGCGGCGTTTTTTATGGGAGGAACTTCAGTCCCGGCGGGCTTTATCAGTGATGCCCGTCAGGGCTGAAGCCCCTCCCACAAGGAGCGGCCGGCGTCGGTCCGGCCGCGATGCTGCCGCTGGATTAGGCGTAGGCGTCCAGCAGGCCACGCTGGCGCAGCACCACCGACGGAATCCCGACGCTGCCCAGCAGCTCGTCGCCAGTGCCACCAGCGGCATTGCCGCCGTTCGACCCGCCGCCCTGGCGGGCGTTCTGCGAGGCCTGCTGTTGCTGCTGGCCCACGTCCGCCTGGCCGAGTTGGAAGCCGTGCTGGCCGAGCATTTCGCGCAGCCGCGGCAGGCTGTTCTCCAGCGCCTGGCGCACTTCTGGCTGGGCGCTGGAGAAGCTGGCGTTGACCTGGTCGCCGCTCAGATGCAGGCGTACTTCGACCGGGCCCAGGTCGGCCGGGCTGAGCTTGATGTGGGCGTGGCCGATCTTCTGGTCCGCCAGCCAGCTCATGCGTGCGCCCAGTTCGTCGTCGAAGTGGTCGCCGTGCAGGTTCGGGGTCGGGGTCGGCGAGCCGGTGAACGGCGCGGCGGGGTCGGCGCTGCGCGCCGGCGCGTGGATCCCGGCCGTCGCCAGCAGGTTGATCGGATCGGTGCCGGTGCTGGCGACGTTGCTGCCGCTGTCGGTGCTCTTGTCGGTGGCGCTCGCCAGCGCCGCCAGCGCGGCGACCGGTGCCGCGGCGTCGCCGCCGCTGGCCGCCTGCGCCGCGGCCCCGGCGACCTGCGCCAGCATGCCGCCGAAACCGCCGGCGGCGCTGGCGCCAGCGCTGGCCGCAGCGGTCGCCGGCGCGGCGGCGGTCGCGGCCGCACCGGCGGCGGTCTCGGCGCCGGCCGCTGCAGCCAGGGTGTCGCCTCCGAGCAGCGCGGCCACGCCCTGGGCGGCGGCACCGGCGACGCCGATCGCCAGCCCGGCCGCGCCCAGCGGACCGGCGCTCGCCGCCGGCAGCGCGGCCGCCAGCGTCGGCAACAGGCTCATGCCGATGCCGGCCAGGCCGGCCGGCGGCCAGCCGGCGTCTTCCTCGGCGTCCTCGCCCTGCTTGGCGTCGGCCTTGCTGCCCTTGGACGGCGCCTTGGCCGGGGCTTTGGCTTCGTCGCCGCTCTTCTGGTTGTCGCGTGCGGCCTGCGCGCCGGCCTGCGCGCTGCGCGCCGGCTCGCTGGCGGTGTCTTCCTCGCTCTGCGGGCGTTTGGCCGCCGCGTCCTTGTCGGCCGCGGCCTGCTGCGTCTTGTTGGCGTTGGGTCGCGGCGCCGGCTTGGGCGCGGCGCGCGCGCCGTCGTTGCCGAGCAGCTTGTCGAAGTCCTGGCCGCCGCTGCGGCCCTGGCCCTGCGGATCGCCGCTGTTGCTGGAGGCGCTGGCGCGGGCGTTGCCGCCCAGCGCGGAAAGTGGGTTGCTCATCGGCTGTCTCCGTTCTCGTAGTCGCTGTCGGCGGCGGCCACCGCCAGGCGCACCCGGCGCGCGCCGAGGTCGTCCATCTCGCGCTGGCTGCGGCGGTCGTCGACCTTGCGTTCCTGGGCGCGGTAGCTGGCTGCCAGTTGTTCCAGCACCTGCTTGTCGCGGCTGGCCAGCAGCAGCCGGCTGCGTTCCATTTCCACCTTCTCGCGATTGCGGTCCACGGTCTGGCACTGCTGCTGCACGGCGCTTTCCAGGCGATCCAGGAACGCGCGGCGGTTGGCCAGTTGCGCCAGACTGGTCGCCGACATCTGGCTGTTGGCGTATTCCTCGGCGTAGCGGCGCAGTTCTTCCAGCCGCGACTCGTGGGTCTCCAGCGCGCGCTGGCGCTCGGCCAGATCGCGGGCGACCTCGTCCTCGTGCTGCTGGGCACGGCGGAGCAGGGGATCGATACGCTGTGATTGCATCATGGCTTAATTCTCACGTTCGACCAGGCGCTTCAACGCGGCTTGGCTGTGGGGCAGATCTGCGGCTTTGGCGACATCCTGCCCGAGGAATTCCATGATCTCCGGCCAGCGCTCCAGCGCCTCGTCCACGGCCGCATCGTTGCCGCGCTGGTAGGCGCCGATGGTGATCAGGTCGCGGTTGGCCGAGTACGCCGAGACCAGCCGCTTCAGCGCGCGGATGCGCAGCCGCCACGGCTCGTCGGCGATGTCCTGGACCACGCGGCTGACCGAGGATTCCACGTCAATGGCCGGATACAGGCCGCTGTCGGCGACGCGCCGCGACAGCAGGATGTGGCCGTCGAGGATGGCGCGGGCGGCATCGGCGATCGGGTCCTGCGGATCGTCGCCTTCGGTCAGCACGGTGTAGAACGCGGTGATCGAGCCGCGGCCCTTGGCGCCGTTGCCGGCGCGCTCGACCAGCGCCGGCAGCTTGGCGAACACCGACGGCGGGTAGCCGCGGGTGGTCGGCGGCTCGCCGACCGACAGGCCGATCTCGCGCTGCGCCTGGGCGAAGCGGGTCAGCGAATCCATCAGCAGCAGCACGTTCAGGCCCTGGTCGCGGAACCATTCGGCGATCGCGGTGGCGCGGTAGGCGCCGTGCAGGCGCGCCAGCGGCGGGCGGTCGGCCGGCGCGGCCACGACCACGGCGCGGCGCAGGCCTTCCTCGCCCAGCGTGGTCTCGACGAAATCGCGCACTTCGCGGCCGCGTTCGCCGATCAGCCCGACCACGATCACGTCGGCGGCGGTGTAGCGGGTCATCATCCCGAGCAGGGTGGACTTGCCGACGCCGGAGCCGGCGAACAGGCCCACGCGCTGGCCGCGGCCGATCGGCAGCAGCGCGTTGATCGCGCGCACGCCCACGTCCAGCGGCATGGTGATCGGTTCGCGCGCCAGCGGGTTGATCGAGATACCGGCCATGCCGACCGAGCCTTCGGCGCGGATCGGGCCCTTGCCGTCCAGCGGCACGCCATCCGAATCGATGACCCGGCCGAGCAGGCCTTCGCCCACTTCCACGCCGCCGCGGCGGCGCACCGGCACCACCCGCGCGTTGGGCAGCAGGCCGTGGGTTTCGGCGCTGGGCATCAGCGAGGTGCGCTCGCCGGAGAACCCGACCACCTCGGCATCGACCCAGCCGCCGTCGACCTCGACCCTGCAGGTGGCGCCCATCGGCGCCTCGCAGCCGACCGCTTCCAGGGTCAGCCCGACCGCGCGGCGCAGGATGCCTTCGCGGATCAGGCCGCGGCCGGCGGCGGCGTCGAGGCCGAGCTGGCCCAGGCGCGAGGCCAGGCGCAGGTTGCGCGCGTCCAGCCAGTCGGCCGGATGGGTGCCGGACAGCGCGCTCACAGGCCCGCTCCGGACTTGCGCAGCACCGTCTCCAGCGCCGCGCGCAGGCGCGCTTCCAGGGTGCCGTCGATGCGTACCGCTTCGGCGTGCACGCGCAGGTCGCCGCGGCTCAGGGTGAGGTCCGGCACCAGCCGGGTGCCGTCGGCCATCGAGGCCAGCAGCGGGGTCAGCGCGGCGATGTCGTCCGGGTGCAGGCGCACCTCGACCTCGCGGCGCGCGCCGCCGACCGCGTCCAGCGCTTCGCCGACCAGTTCGGCCAGCAGCGCCGGATCGGCCTCGTAGGCGCGTCCGACCAGGCTGCCGGCGATGCGCACGGCCAGTTCGCCGAGCGCGCCGACCACTTCGTTTTCCAGCCGCGCCAGCGGCCGCGAGAAATTGTCCAGGATGCCTTCGATCTGCGCGGTCAGGCGGCGGATCTCGGCCTGGCCCTGGGCCAGGCCCTCGGCGTGGCCGCGCTCGAAGCCTTCGTGCTGCGCGGCGGACTCGATCGCCTGGATGTCTTCCAGGGTCGGAGGGCGCAGGACCGGTTCTTCCGGCAAGGCGTCCTCGAACTGCGGCTCCGGCGCCGGCGCGGCATTGAGTTCCGGCGCGAACCAGCGCACCACGTTGCCGCTCATACCATCGCCTCCGCACCCGCGCCGCCGAGGCTGATCACGCCCTCATCGGCCAGCCGGCGCACGATCGTGAGGATTTCCTTCTGCGCGCCTTCCACATCGGCCAGGCGTACCGGGCCGCGCGCTTCCATGTCCTCGAGCAGGATCTCGGCGGCGCGCTGCGACATGTTCTTGGTGATCTTCTCGCGCACCTTGATGTCGGCGCCGCGCAGGGCCAGGCCGAGGCGGTCGCCGCTGACTTCGCGCAGCAGGGTCTGCAACGCGCGGTCTTCCAGTTCGACCAGGTTGTCGAACACGAACATCAGGTCCTGGATGCGGGTGCTGAGCTCGGCGTCGATCTTGCCGATCGCCGCCAGCACGCCCTGGTCCTGGCCGCTGTCCATGAAGTTGAGGATGTTGGCGGCGACCTTGACTCCGCCGACGTTGGACGATTTCAGGCCCTGGTTGCCGGAGAACTGCCGCTCCATGATCTCGTTGAGTTCGTTCAATGCGTTCGGCGGGATGCCGTCGAGGGTGGCGATGCGCATCAGTACGTCGGCGCGAACGCGCTCTGGCAGCAGCTTCAGCGCCTCGGCGGCCTGGTCGCTGTCCAGGTGCGCCATGACGATGGCGATGATCTGCGGGTGTTCGTTGCGCACCAGGTCGGCGACCGCGCGCGGGTCCATCCACTTCAGCGTGTCCAGACCGGTGGTGTTGCGGCCGAGCAGGATGCGGTCGATCAGGCCGCCGGCCTTGTCCGCGCCCAGCGCCTGCACCAGCACGTTGCGGATGTAGTCGTCGGCGCCCACGCCCAGCGAGGTCTTGCTGCCGAGTTCGTTGTTGAACTCGTCCATCACCTTCTCGACCTGGTCGCGCGAGATGCCGCTCATGGTCGCCATGGCGATGCCGATCTTCTGCACCTCCTTGGGTTCCATGTGCTTGAGCACTTCGGCCGCATCGCTTTCGCCGAGCGACAGCAGCACCGCGGCGCGCTGGGTCCCGTTCATTGCATCTGCATCAGGCTTCACTGGCCACCCATCCCTTCACGACTTGCGCGACACGCTTGGAATCCTGCTTGACCGCTTCGCGCGCCAGGCGCAGACGCTCTTCGTAGGCGTCGGGCAGCGCGATCGCGGGACGGCTGCCGCCGGCGATGCTGGCGGTGTCGTCGGCCATCGACGGCAGCAGCGGGTCGTCGTCGTTGAGCATCGACACATTGGCGTTGTGCGGCTCGGACTTGTCCTTGCCGGCGTTCTTGTTCTTGGCCGGCGCCGGGCCGGCGATCTGGCGCAGCGCCGGGCGCAGCACGCCGAACAGCAGGGCCAGCACCACCGCCGCGCCGAGCAGCAGACGCAAGCCGTTCATCACCCGCGGATCTTCCCACCAACCGGGCTTGTCCGCCGCTTCCGGCGCTTCGCGCACGAACGGCGCATTCATCACCGAGACGGTGTCGCCGCGCTCGGCGTTGAAACCGACCGCCTGCTTGACCAGGCCTTCGATGCGGGTCAGCTCGGCGGCGCTGAGCGCCTGCTCGACCATCTTGCCCTTGGCGCCGGGCCGCGGCACGTGGTCGACCAGTACCGCCACCGACACGCGCTTGATCCGGCCCGGCGGCTGCCGGGTGTGCTGCAGGGTGCGGTCCAGCTCGTAGTTGCGGGTGGCGCTCTTGGAGCTTTCGGTCGGGGTCGCGGCGGCGGCCTGCTGGGCGTTGGCCGGGGTGGCGCCCGGGGTGCCGGCGGCGCCGGGCTGTCCGGGTGCGGCGGCGCCGGGCGGCGAATTGCTGGTCGCGCCGGGGATGCCCTGCGGGCCGCTCGCGGCGGTGCTGCTGTCGCTGACCTGCTCGCTGCGCAGCTTCGGCGGCTCGCCGTTGTACAGCTCGCGCGCTTCCTCGGTGACCGAGAAATCCATGTCCACGCTGACTTCCGGATTGACCCGGCCGGGGCCGGTCATTGGCTCCAGCAGCTCGCGGATGCGCTGGTTGTAGGAGCTTTCCTGGCGCCGCACCTGCTCGAACTGGGCCGCGTTCAGGGCCGCGTCGCTGTTCGGGTCGGCGATGGTCAGCATGCGCCCGCTCTGGTCGACCACGGTGACCCGCTCCGGGGTCAGGTCGGGGATGCTGGAGGCGACCATGTTGACGATCGCATCGACCTGGTTGCGCTCCAGGGTGGTGCCGCCGCGCAGTTCCAGCACCACCGAGGCGCTGGCCACGTCGCGCTGGCGGGTGAACGCGCTGGGCTTGGGAATGGCCAGGTGGACCCGCGCCTCGCGCACCGGGCGCAGGCTGGCGATGGTGCGCGCCAGCTCGGTCTCCAGCGCGTGCTGGTAGCGGGCGTTCTCGACGAACTGGCTGACGCCGAAGCCCGGATCCTTCTCCATGACCTCGAAGCCCATGTTGCCGCCGTTCTCGGTCAGGCCGGAGCCGGCCAGCTTCAGCCGCGCGTCGTAGAGCTTGTCCTCCGGCACGGTGATCGCGCCGGTGGTCTGGTCGAGCTTGAACGGGATCTGCGCGGTGCGCAGCAGGTCGGTGGCCTCGGCCGTGCCCTTTTCGTCCAGGCCGGTGTACAGCGGGGTGTAGGCGGGCTTCTGCGACCAGAAGAACACGAACAGGCCCGCGGCCACGGCCACGGCGATCATCGCCATCAGACCGATGCGGCGAGTGATCTGCAGACTCTGCAGGCGATCGAACCAGGCGCCTGCCTTTTCGCCGCTGAGAGTGTCTTTGCTGAGCGCAAGAGCCATCGTTGTCTACCTTACAGCGGCATGTTCATCACGTCCTGGTACGCCTGGACGAGTCGGTTGCGGACTTCCACGGTGGCGCGGAACGCCACCTGGGACTGTTGCGCGGCCATCATCACCTTGGCCAGGCCGGCGTTGGGGTCGCCCATTTCGAAGGCCTTGGCCAGATCGCCGGCCTTCTGCTGGGTTTCGTTGACGCCGCTGATCGCGCTGCGCAGGGTGTCGCTGAAGCTCGGGCCCTGCGTGCCCTGGGTCCCGGTCAGGCCCTCGATCGCATTGCTGCGCCCGGCATCGGCCACCTGCGCAGGCGCGGCCTGGCCGACCTGGCTCTGGTAGCTGCGGATCTGCGAGAGGATGGAACTGATGGAGTCGCTCATACGGGGATGTCCATGCCGGGGCGGCTACCCGGGATGGATGCAAGCGGTGTGCCGAAATCCGGCGGGTGCCGATCGGCTACCCGGAAGGACGGGCGAACGCATGGCCGCATCGAACGATACCAAGCTTCGCCCGTACCCTCATCCGCCCCTTCGGGGCACCTTCTCCCGGGGGGACAAGGGAGAAGGTGCCGTGGGAGGGCCGACGGCGGCGTCGGCTTCCCGACGCAGCCCGGTCGCGGTCTTCGCTCCCCTGGTGACGGCCGATTGACGCGCCGCGCCGGCGCGGGTCCTGGCCCGGATCAGGATGCAATCCTGGTGCCGGTTCCGGCGGCCGCTGCGCTCAGTCCGTCAGCCAGGCCGCGCGCCAGGCCTGCAGGTTGGCGCCTTCCAGCATCCAGTCGCGGCGCACCGCCGTGTGCAGCGCCTCGCCGGCCGCGGCGCGGGCAGGGGCATCGGCCAGGTGCATGCGGATGGCGTTGACCCAGTCGCGGAAGCGGTTCTTGACCAGGGTGGCGGGCAACCCGTTCTGGTAGGGCGGCAGGTCGCTGGCCACCACCGGGTAGCCGCAGGCGCCGTATTCGAGCAGGCGCAGGTTGCTCTTGCAGCGGTTGAACAGATTGTCTTCCAGCGGCGCCAGCGCCAGGTCCAGGCGCAGCGCGGCCAGCGCCTGCGGATAGCGTTCGAAGTCCACGCCCGGGTGCACTTCGGCCACATGCGGGCGCAGCCGCTCCGGGCACATGCCCATGAACACCCAGTGCACCTCGCCGGCCAGCGCCTGCACCACGTCGGCGATCAATTCCAGGTCGCCGGTGTGGCTGGCGCCGCCGGCCCAGCCGACCCGCGGCTTGGCGCCTGCGCTGGTCCTGGTCGGCGCGGGCAGATCGCCCCACATGCGTGGATCCAGCCGGTTGTGGACCACGCGGATGTCCGCATGCAGGCCGGCCAGGGCCTCGGCCAGGGCGGGGGTGGACACCACCACCCGATCCACCAGCGCCGCGGCGCGGCGCAGCGAGCGCAGCACGTCCTTGGGCATCTGCTCGCGATGCACGCTCTTCAGCGGCAGGTTGGGCAGGTAGTCGTCCAGCTCGTAGACCTTGAAGGCGGTGGAGAAACGGCGCATGCGCTCCATCTTCGCCAGCTCGACGTCGCCGACCCGGCGCTGCACCACCACCGCATCGGGGGCGATGCGCTCCATCTCCACCGGGTCGAGCAGGCGCGCGTAGTAGACGCCGTCGATCTGCCCGGCCTCGGCCAGCGCCTGGAACGGCTGGATCACCCGGTAGTGGCCGCTGCCGAACGCGTCGCCGGGATGCGCCAGGATCCGCGGCAGCGGCTTCCACGCCAGCGGCTGCCAGGAGAACTCGGATTCGCCCAGCTTGAAGCCGCCCGGCTGCTCCAGGCCCAGGCTCGGCGAGTAGGCCGGATCGTGTGCCATGACCGGTAGCCAGCGTTGAAGCAGCGCGTCGTCGGCGCTTTGCGGCCGTGGCGGCGCGGCGGGCTGCAGCAGCAGCGCTTCCGGCGTCCACAGGGTCCATTCGCCCAGCGCGGCGGCGCGCAGGCACAGGTCCACGTCGGCACCACCGTCGCCGAACCCGCCCGCATCGAACCCGGACAGCCGCTCGAACAGGTCGCGCCGCACCAGCATGCAGCGCTCGGACACGGCGCTGTAGCGGTGCGCCACCTGCAGCCGGCCCATGTAGCCGGACTGCGCCATCGGCTCGCCGGCGAAGGCATGGCCGGTGCCCGGCAACAGCCCCGGCAGCAAGCCGGCGTGGGTGATGGTGGCGTCCGCGGACACGCCCTTGGCGCCGACGATGCCGACCTCCGGGCGCTGCGCATGGTTCATCAGTTCGTGCAGCCAGCGGCCCTGGACCACGGCGCTGTCGGCGTCCAGGAACAGCAGGTAGTCGCCATGCGCCTGGGTCGCGGCCAGGTTGCGCGCCTCGGCCTGGGCCACGCGCTGCTCCAGCGCGAACACGCGGATGCGGCCGTTGCCCAGTTCGGCCACCGCCTGCAGCCATGCGCCGACCGCCGGCGAGGTGCTGGCGTTGTCGACCAGCAGCAGTTCGTAGGCCGGGTAGGCGGTGGTCTCGAGCAGGCCGACCACCAGGCGCTGCAGGGCCGGCAGATTGTCCTGGGCGATGGTCACGATCGAGACCGGGGCTTGCTGGGCGTGGCCGTAGTCGATGCGCTGCAGACCGCCTGGCAGCGCATGGACCTGGGCGGCCGCATAGCCGCGTGCGCGCAGGTGACTGGCGACGGCGCGCTGGCGCGCCTCGGCGCCCGCGGCAGCGTCGGTCGGTGGCGCGATCAGCAGCGGCTCGGGCAGATGCGCCAGGCTGGCGCCGGCATCGCGCTGGAACAGGCGCAGGATCAGCTCCAGTTCCAGTGCGCCGTCGTGATCGGGATCGAACCCGCCCAGCTCCTGCACCAGGGCGCGGCGGAACACCCAATGCCCGGCGGTCGCCAGCGGATTGCCCAGCAACAGGTCCAGGTCCGGATCCGGGCGCAGCACTGGGGCCTGGGTCTGGCCGTCCAGCGCCAGCCATTCGTCGGCATACAGCGCGCTGCAGTGCGGCTGCTGCGCCAGTTCCAGCAGCAACCGCAGCAGGCCGCCTGCGTAGAAACGGGTGCCGGCGCTGGCGCACAGGAACCAGTCCGCGTGGCCGAGTTCGGCCAGTGCGGCGTTGAGGTCTGCGGCTTCGTCGGCGGACGCCAGCGGCAGATGCCGCACCCGTGGATCCGGCCACGGCGTGGCCGTCGCGGCGCCGAGCACGGCCACGCTCAGCGTGGCGAAGGCGGCGCCGTCCAGCAGCAGGCTGTGCAGGCTGGCGTGCAGCGCGTCCGTGTCGCCGTTGCGCGCATCCAACAGCACCGCGAGCCGCGCGCCGCCGCCCAGCTCCGCCAGGCGCGCGTCGAACAGGGCGCGCTGGACCGGCGGCAGCTGGCGCTGCGCCTGCCAGTCGCGCAGCGCCAGCTGGGCGCGGCCGCGCGCATACTCGGCCTGGATCGCCTGCAGCAGATCGACCGGTGCGGCGTCGCCACCGTCCAGCGGGGTCACATGGACCAGGCGCACGTCGCCGTCGCCGCGGTACCAGCCCATGGCGCGCACGCCGCGGCGGAAATCGGCGTGGCCCTGGTCGCCGATCCCCGGCCGGTCGCGGCCGGCCTGGCTGTATTGGTCCTGCGTCACCCGGAAGCGGGTCAGTGGCCTGGCCAGCAGGGCGAGGTTGCCGCGGTGCAGGAGCTTGGCGTACAGCGCCAGGTCGCCGACCCAGTGGATCAGGCGGCCGTCGAGCATCATCAGCTGATCGCCGATCTCCAGCAGATCCTGGCGCCGGCACAGCACGCAGCTGGGCTCGCCGATGAAGTTGATGGTGTGATCGGCGAGGAAGGACAACAGTTCGGGACCGTCGAGCAGCACGTCGCTGGCGAACGGGAAGCTGGTGGCGTGGATGTCCGGCAGCGGCGCGTCGTCGCCGTCGATGCGCTGCCGGCGCGAGGAAGCCAGCACCACGTCGGGGCTCGACTGCATGGCCTGCACCAGCGCGGCGATGCAATCGGGTTCCAGCACGTCGTCGTCGTGCAGGAATTTGACGTATTCGCCCTGCGCGAGGCCGATGCCCTTGATGGTGCTGCCCAGTTCGCCGTGACGGAACGGGTTGCGCTCGTAGCGGATCGGGAAGCTCGCGCTTGCGCGCTTGCGCTCCACCGCCGCGGCAATCGTGCCATCGGGATTGTCGTCGCAGATCACCAGTTCCAGCGTCGGATAGGTCTGGCCCAGCACGCTGTCGAGCGTCCGCTCGAAGTACCGGAACTTGTAGGCCGGCATGACGATGCTGACCAGGGTGGGGGAAGTCATGCAGGCTTGACCATCTTGCTTGAAGAAAAAACAGCGATCGCGGTATGAGGCTTAGCTGCCGGGTGCGGCCCGATCTGCTAGTGATGCAATGTATGTGCCGGATCAGCAGGCTGCCCTGGCATGCTCCGTGGCCGCGTTGCTGCAGGCTGCTTCCGAGCAAAGCCAGCATAGCCGCGATCGACACTGTGCGACCAGTGTGGTGCGGGTCCAGCAATCCTCGAAGGGATCATCTGTCACATGCAGGGTTGCACTGGCCGCGTATCGACGATGAAGGACGCATGCCGATCATCGCGTCTTGCACTGGATAGATGCGATGCCGATGCCAGCACCGCATCTCTGGTTATCGCAGGTGATAAAATAAATGCAATATAGTTGTACGAATTTGGCAAATACGTGGTAATAAATATATTACAGGACACATCCTCTTATTTTTGATGGGGGATGATTATGATTTTTCGTAAATTTTTCCTTTTTTCCGCTCTCACTCTGGTCGCGGGTACCTCGCAAGCTTGGACTTTGGTGTATGCAACAGATGCTAGTGGGAGTGTTTCAGGGGGGGGCGTTACAATCGCTCCGGACAGCAGTGGACAATGGAGCCAGCGTCAAAGTTCTTGTGACCGCGCCAAGTCAGAATACGCGTCATACTTGGAGTGTGATATGTACAAATACATCCATGAAGCTGGATGATTCGCAAGCTGTGGTTTGCGTGAGTCATGACGATCACTATATGAATATTGGGATGGGGGGTCAGTTTGGCTCTCCCAGTAATCCATCCATTTCAGGTCATTATCTTTTGAATACATCTGGTCAGTACGCCGAGGTTGATATAAAGATTGCTGCTGGCGAGGTATATACGAATGGAAAATATATCTATCCAATGCGATGGTATGTTGAGTAACGCCATTTAGCTATAGGATTAGGGAAGGTCTGAACGAGCCCACTCCGATGCAGGACTCTGGCTCGTAGGGGGGGGCGTTGGGCAGCAGGTGCCACGGCGCTCCAGCATGCGCCATCCGGCACAATGCATTGAACATTGCTCGCAGCGCGTACTTGCGCTGCGGGCCTAGCAGGCTGCTGAAATACCAAAGCCCATCTACCGCTGGTCAGAGCGTTGCCGATTCCTGCGACCGCTGCTGATCGGGCAGGCCAGCCCGAAAAAAGCACATTTCCCCCAGCAATACGGCATCCAAGCAACCCGGATACCCCGGTTCATGCCCTTGCCCCGGTCGGCAGGCGCAACTGTCCCAGCGTGCGCATTCGCACTAGGTTGTAGGCCGCCATGTTCAGCACGAACATCTGGTCCACCTTTTCCAGGCCGCGCACCATCGCCTGCCGGATACGACCCACGGCCTTGGCCCAGCCAAATCCCTGCTCGATCAACTTGCGCTTGCGCTGGGAGATCGCATCCCCCTCACTGGCCGCCACCGCATCTGCCACCGCCGAACGCCGACCCGAGGTGTTTTCCGCCACGTGCGGCACGACCTTCAGTTCCTCCAGCCCCTGGATGAACTCGGCCGCGTCATACCCTTTGTCCGCTCCCAGGGTCAGCACCGCCTCCGGCGCTGCCGCCTGCCGGGCATCGGCGATCATCGCCTTGGCCGCTTCGCGTTCGGCGTATCCATCCGCTCGCGTCACGCGTGCATTGGCGATCAACCCATGGCGGTTGTCGCTCAGCGTGTGCCCGATGTAGCGCAGTTCGCTGGCCGTATTGCCCTTGCGATACAGCCGCGCATCCGCATCGCTGGTGGAAACGTGCGTGTCATTGCTGCGGGAGTGTCCACGGAAATCGTCGCCGTCCTTGTCGTTGCCGTCCTTGCGCTTGAAGCTCTTGTGCCCGGCCCAGGCCTGGATCAACGTCCCATCCACGCTGAAATGCTCGCCCGACAGCCAGCCGCGTCCATCGGCGATCTCCACCACTTCATTGAACAGTGCAATCACCGCATCGTGTTCGATCAGCCGTTCCCGATTCTTGCTGAACACCGTCGGCACCCACACCGCATCGTCCATCGACAGCCCGATGAACCAGTGATACAGCAAGTTGTACTGCACCTGCTCCATCAATTGCCGTTCCGAACGGATGCTGTAGAACACCTGCAGCAGCATCGCACGCATCAACTTCTCCGGCGCAATGCTGGGGCGACCGCCCTTGGCGCTGGAGGCGTACATGGCGGCGAACAGGCTGTCCAATCGCACCAACGCTTCATTGATCATCAGCCGGACCGGACGCAGTGGATGATCGGCCGGCACGAAATCCTCACCTGACTAGCACGCTACTTCAGCCGAAAAGACTGGGACAGCGCGCAAACGAGATTCGGGCCATGGCTTGATCCGGGCTGCGGCCACCAGCAGTCGCGGCACCAGGGCCGCCAGATCAAAGCGCCGGTTGAACCGCCCTTGCGTCTCGGCCAGATAGCGATGCGCATACTTGGTGAACTTGAAGGCGTGATACGCCCCGTCCAGTGACCGCTTCAGATTGGACAGCACCACGTTGACCCAGCGGGCGTTGGCTTCCTCGCAACGGCTCCGGCCACTTCCCTCGATCACTGTATGGGCATGCTCAGCCTCCAGGACCCGGAAAGCGCCCAGTCCGTCGCTATACACGTCAGCCCCCGGCCGCAACCACCGCTCGATCCAATCGGCCAGCGCCGCCTTGGTGAAGCCCGGCACAGGATCGATCACCGCCTGCCGTGGACGACCGTCCTGCGTGGTCTCCACGGCAATGACAAAAGGACGCTTGTTCTCCGAACCTCTGCCCGCCTTGCCGCCGTTGCGTTCCCCGCCCAGATAGGCATCATCCAGTTGCACCACGCCGCCGAGTTTGCGCCCTGCTTCTCGTTCGTCCATGGCCTGCATCAGCTTGTGCTTCATCCGCCAGGCGGCCGGATAGCTCACCCCAAGGTGCCGCATCAACTCCAAAGCCGACAGGTTGGTCTTGCTCTGGCCCAGCAGATACATCGCCAGCAGCCAGGTCCTCAAGGGCAGCCGGCTGTGCTCGAACACCGTCCCCGACCGCAGGCTGCTTTGATGGCGGCACTGCAAACACTGCCAGTAAGCCTGTTCATACCGGTAAAACTTGCTGCAACGTTTGGCTGCACAGCGCGGGCAGGTGAACCCGTCCGGCCAGCGGGTGGCTTCCAGCGCTTGCTCGCATTGCACTTCACTGCCGTAACGCGCCAAAAATCCTGGCAGCGACAGCCCTGCCTGGAACTGGACACGGTTCATTGCCATGATCGCTTGCCTGCTTGATGTGACCGAACGCCACTGTGCAGACACGCCCGCTCATATCTTGCGACTGGGCTGAAGTAGCGTGCTAATCAGTTGCCATTTTTATAACAGCTGCCTTCACGCATAGCTATGATGTCATGTATTATGTGGGGAGGTAGCTGTTGTAGGCTCCCTTGTAGGCGGGCATGACAATGCTGGCCAAGGCATCGCAAATTATCGGTGATCGATCATCTTGAACAATCAAAGGTTGCATGCACGGAGGGGCACTTCTCGGCTTTCAGTTCAGCAGCGCCGCGATCAGGTTGCCAGGGCTGGTGTCCGGCTGACGCAGCATGATGCGATACGGCTGGGCACCGCTCGCACGCCGAATCGTACCGATGTCCAGAATCGAACGTCGCATGAAGAAAACCGCAGGAGCACTCATATGTCCTGGGCGCATCACCCTGGCAATCGCATCGGCTGAACCGGACAAATAGGTGACCCCAGCCGACGCCTCAGCCACCTGAAGACAGCCCAGGCTGCGCCGGTAGAATTCCAGCTGCGGCCCCAGCGCCTGTGCCGCAGCCGCGGCCAGTTCCACTACGAGCTCGCTTTCGGGTGCCTGGACCTTCAGTGCCAGCAGCGCCTCCAGAAAGGGCAGCGGCGTGTCCAGTACATGCACGCGTTGGAGCATGCCGTAAGCATGCAGTTCTGCCACGACGACATGCAGCTCCTCTTCCGGTGTCTGATCCTGATCGAAGGCCAGCATCTGGTCCCAATCACAGCTTCTGGCGATTGCATCGAGCCTGGTGGCGACCTGGTGAGAACGCAGATCGACGAAGCCGTCTTCGATGAGGCGCGGCAAAGGTTCATCGCGCAGGCCGCGCAAGTGGGTCGAAGTGACGCCGGCAACCGGGAAACGCAGGAGATCGCCCTGATCCTGCTCGATCAGACTGGAAATGAAGGCTGCCACCCCCACGGTCTGGATACGGAGCGTTGCGAAAAATTCACTGAGCGCAGTGCCCATGCGCTGGTCATCTACGCCAGGACGATGGCACTCCAGCACGACATCTCCTACGTGCAGCTCGCTCCTGGCAGTTTCGAAGTCCAGCACTGGAATGCCATCCAGATCATCGGGAATTTGGCGCGGATACACGATGCCCGATAGCTGAATCGCATTCAGGACTAGGAAACGTTTGAAGAAGTTGAGTGCTGGGCTCTGCAAGGCCCAGCCGGCTGCGTAAATTCGCATCATGGCTTCCTGAATTCAAATAACATGGTGTCGCCGACTTCAACATCCAGGGCTTGGTCGTTGCGCATCTGGTGGGGATAGAAGATCGCGGTCCTTCCATCTTTAAGTCCGCAACACAGGGTCGAGAATGCGGCGACTTCTTCAAGTCCGTTTTCGCGTGCAAGCGTGCGAACTTCTTCCGGCACAAAATGGCGGTAATGCCATTTGTAGCCCGTGTAAGGCATGACACTCTCATTGGGACAGGAAATGAAAAGTTGCCCGCCGCGTTTCAGGGATTTGCTCAATACCCAGAAAAGAGCTTCATGATTCTTGACATGTTCTAGCGACTCCATGCTCATCACGAAGTCGAAGCAGCCGTCGGGTAGATCGAAGGGAAACAACTTGGCGGCCCAAATGATATTTGGAGCGTGGATTCTGTGGCTTGCCATGGCAATGCTCTCCTCCGATCCGTCGATTGCAAGGATAGAAGCGTGGGTTTCGCGCGCCACCAGCGCCGCTCCGTATCCGGAACCGCAGAAAACGTCCGCGCCGAAAAGCTGGGCATGGCCATTGGGTAAACGCGAGGCTGCGTAGCGATATCGCCACAAGTGGTCTCCGCCGACCAGATTCTGGTCGAGGGTGTGATATCTCTCTCCGCTTTTCAGCGCGTAGTCTTTCATCGTGCGGCTATCCTTGGATTTAATGACCATAGACATGGATCGGCTCGTCATAGCGGGTGTCGTACACCGTGCGGCTGGGCACGTCCCGGTCATACAGTCGTGACCAGCCCAGTTCGCAGTGGCGGCCGATTCGGACGCCAGGGCCAACCACCGCACCCATGCGCAGGATGGCGTGCGCGCCGATCTCCGTGCCGTGGCCGATGCTTACGCCGATGTCGCACCAACATGATGGACGCAGGTGCACGCCAGCGCCGATCTTGACTCCGCTATGCAGCACGGTGTTGTAGTCAATACGGCTACCCGCGCCGACCACCACGCCGTCGCCGATGAAGCAGTTGCGGCCGATCACTGCATCGGCAGCGACCACGGCCGAAGTGCTGACGAAAGGCTCCAGGCTAAAGCCGCGCGCCATCGCCAGCTGCATCAGCTCCATGCGCTTGAAATTGCCGAAGCGTTCGTCGTAGGCAACGAACAGTCTGTCCTCGGCCGGGTCCAGCCCATCCAGTGCGTCCAGGTCGAAGCTGTAGTCGGTGCGTAGCGAAACCTCGATCCTGCGCACGTCGGCCTGCGGCTCGGCCTGCCTCCAGGCATTGAAGACCTGTTCCAGGCAGATGCCGGTTCCTATGACGCATCTAGAGGCCATGTTCTGTCTCCATCAGTGTTGCGTACCAGCGCTCCACCAAGCGGTTGGTGAACTCGTAGACCCCCTGGGTCGGCATCGGTGCGTTCATGTGCAGCGCTGATTGCACATGTTCCATGATCTCCACATCCTCGCCTGTCACCAGCCGGCTGCCATGCATGTGCGAGAGCAGGTTCCAGCTGGAAAAGGCATAAGGCTTCTTCTTGCGCGTGGTGAACCAATAGATTTCCAGGTCGGTCCTGTCCGGGGCCACGGGGATGTGATGTTCCAGGGTGAAGGAATAGCCGCCGTTGGGGCAGGCGATATGCATGTTGGGAAAAGCCAGGGCGGATTCAACTCCGATTCGCAACGCTGTTGAGGACCTCCTCGGAGAAGACTTCGAGGGGCGTTTTGAATCCGAGTATCTTGCGCGGACGATTGTAGAGTCGCTGTTCGATCCATCGCAGGTGCGCATCGGTGATGGTGCTGAAATCGATGTGTCGTGGCAAGTACTGGCGCGTCAATCCGTTGGCATTTTCGTTGCTGCCTCGCTGCCATGCGCAGTACGGATCTGCAAAATAGAAGTCGCTCTGCAAGCAGGCGGCAATGAGCCGATGATCGGCGAATTCCTTGCCGTTGTCGGCGGTGAGGGTGTGCACCGTGTGGCCTAGGCCGCCCAGGCGCTGGACGATGGCGTTGCGCACGTTCTCGGCGGTGCCGTCAGGCGAGTAAGCCAGCAGATGCAGGCGACTGCGGCGTTCGGTCATGCTGACCACCACGGCCTTTCCGTGTGAGGCCCGGAGGGTATCCAGCTCCCAGTCGCCGATGCGGCTTCGCTGCTCCACCACGCTGGGGCGCTGTGTCCAGCTGCGCCGATGTGTCAGCTGTCCGCGGCCATCGCGCACGCCCCGCCGACGGCGCTTGCGGCGGCGCTTGCGTAGATGCGTGAACAACTGGCCACCGCGCTTGTGGTCAGCGTAGATGTGCCGATAGATCCATTCGTGACTGGCCAGGCCGGTGCGACCGGCAATCTGTTCCGGGCTGAAGTCCTCGCTCAGCAGGACCTCGATCTGTGCGATGCGCTCAGCGTCGATGCGTGGACGCCGGCTGGCCTGCGTGCGCCGATGCTCGCTGATGCGCTGTGCGTGATCTGGCAGATAGTGCCGAGCGTGCTGATTGCGGCGCAGTTCGCGGCTGATCGTGCTGGGCGCGCGCTCCAACGCATCGGCGATGGCCCGCATCGACATCCCGGTTTCATATAACGCATGCAAACGGTATCGTTCGGCCTGGTCCAGGCGGCTGGATGACATGGGCAACTCCACTTGGCGGTGAAGTCGCTCAAGTCAGGTCGCCGGGCCACTTCACAACCGTTGGTGTTGCGAATCGGAGTTGAAGCCGCCCAGCCAATTGAAATAGGCGTCCTGTTCCCCCCAGCGCTCGACCATGTCATGAAATGGCAGAGGCTTGGGCTCGGTGATCGGCGCGTCAGCGCCGGCCGAGCTGAAGCGGCGCATCTCCGCGCGTAGCCCGGTGGGGCTGGTGTCGGCCAGGGGACGGAGGCCTTCGGCCGCCAGTTCAGTATCGACGTAGGGGATGAAGTCGAATTCCCGGGCAAGGCTTTTGGGATGGACAAAGCGCGGGTGATTGGCGTCGCGCAGGTTCTCGTACGCCAGCTTCCAGTTGAACTTGCAGTGCCAGGTGGTCACCATCACCTCGCCGTCGTACAGGTTTGAGCTGCTTTCCAGCATGGAAATGAAGTGCGCGGGGAACTGTTCCTCGATCGGCATCGGGTCGCTGTCCAGGTTGACGAACAGCACGTTGCCGATAGCGTGCAGGGCGAACTCCCGCAGCCGGAGCTTCTGCTGTTCGGCCCGGCTTATGCGGTACAGGGCACGACATTCGGGGATGTTCTTGATCGCGCCGTCCTGGTCGTAGCTCCAAGCGTGGTAGGGGCATACCAGTGGACGTCGTCCGGTCGGCGCGGTCTGGAGCGGCGCGCTGCGGTGCAGACACACGTTCTCGAATGCGCGCAACTGGCCGTTGAAATTCTGGATGACCACCGGGATGCCCGCGATCTTGCGGGTGATGAAGTTGTTGTTCTCCGTCAGCAGGGTCTTCAGACCGGCGAAAAGCCAAACCTTGCGAAAAATCTTTTCCTGCTCGCGGGAAAAAATCTCCGGTGACAGGTAGTACCTGGGGTGCATTCGCGAGCGCATGAATAACTGCCTTGTCAAAGGTCTTTCTGGAACACGATTCGGGCAGGGTTGCCGAACACGCTGGCGCCGGCTGGTACGTCTTTCATGACCACCGCGCCGGCCCCGATGACCGCGCCGTCACCGACCTTGACGCCGGGCATCAGGGTGGCGCGCGGATGTACGGTGACGAAGTTGCCGATCTGGACGCCGCCGCCCATGAATGCCATTGCGCCAACGTGCACGTAGTCGCCGATGCTTACGTCGTGCCCGAGCATGCTCTGGGCGTGGATGGTGACGAAGTCGCCGATGCGCACGTCCGGCCCGGAATGGACCAGCAGGCCAAAGAAGCAGCCCTGGCCGAAGTGCACCCGCCTGCCCAGGCGGACGTCGGTAAGGATGGGAATGAACCGCCCGCCTTTCTCGAGGATCGGCCGTGCGTAGCGGTGGCGGTCGTAGGGGTTGCCCATCGCACAGACGAATACATCGTCAGGCTGTGGCAGGTAGCTCATCGGATCGCCGATGATCTGTGTGTCGACACCGTAGCTGTCCAGGATATCGGCGCGGCTGTCCAGGAACCCGCCGATCAGCCAGTCCTTGCCATGCCCGGCGTCGTCATGCATTTGCTCCAGGACTTCGCGGCCCCAGCCGCCGGCGCCGATAATGAGTGCCCGGTCCATCAGAGCACCGCCCCGCCGTCCATGACCAGGCTGGTGCCGGTGACCCAACGGCTGGCGTCGGACAGCAGATAGACCGCGGCGTTGGCGACATCGTGCGGTGTGCCCAGACCCAGTGGATGGCGCGCGCGTTGTTGGTTCAGTAGTTCGTTGAGCCCGTTGTCCTCACCCCAAAGGCGCGGAGTGGGCACAGCCGATGGCGAAATCCCGTTGACTCTCATGCGGTGCCTCGCCTGTTCCAGTGCCAAGCAGCGGATGATGCCCAGCAGGCCGGACTTCATTGCTGAGTACGGCCCCACGCCGCGTGTACCAATATGCGCGGAGGTGGACAGCATGAACACGATGGAGCCTTGGGTGTTAATGGCATTGGCTTGCAGCAGACGCTGCGTCAGCATGACCGGTGCCAGGAAATGAACCTGGTACATACGCGTCATCAGTTCTTCCTTCAGCTGGCGGATCGGCGACAGCATCTGCCCGCCGAAGCAGTGCACTACGCCGTCGATGCGCTGGCTGGCTTGTACCAGGCGCTCCCGGTCCTCCGAAACAGTCAGGTCGGCCTGCACCTGCACATGCCCGTCGCCGGTCAGTTGCGCATGGGTTTGCTGGAGACGCTCGGGATCGCGACCGCTGATGACCAAGCGCGCGCCGCGCCGTACGCAGGTCAGTGCGATTTCCTGACCAAGGCCGGACGATGCGCCGGTGACCAGGATGGTCTTGCCAGTTAGGGAAAAGGCCTTGCGAGTCGGATTGCTCATGCGTAGATGTCCATCGGCACGGTCAGGCCACCATCTACGACGAAGTAGTTGCGGGTGACCCAGCGACTTGCGTCGGACAGATAAAACACCGCCGCGTAAGCCACGTCTTCCGGTTCGCCCAGCCCCAGTGGGGTCAGTTTGGCATGCTCGTCGATGTTGCCGCCGCTGTGGTTGAGGCCCTCGAGCATTGGCGTGCGCACGTAGCCGGGCACGATGCAGTTGGCGCGGATACCGTGCTTTGCCACTTCCAGTGCCAGCGTACGCATTGCGCCGAGCAGGGCTCCCTTGCTGGCAGAGTAGGCGGCGGTGGCCACAGGGCCGATGTGCGAGCCCACCGCCGAGATAAATAGGATCGAGCCGTTGGCGTTGATGCGCTTTTTCGCCAGCAGGCCGCGCGTCAGCAGCAGCGGTGCATAGACATTACTGGCGAAGGTTTCGTCCAGATGCGCGCGGTTGATCATCCGGAATGGTGCTAGCCGGGCGATGCCGGCCGCGTGTGCGACCCCATCCAGGACACCGACCGAAGCCACGAGATGGTCGATGTCCTCCTGCTTGTCCAGGTTGGCGATTACCTGCGCGTGCCCTGCGCCTTGCAATGTGGCGAAGGTCTCGGCCAGGCGGGCCTCGTTGCGACCGCTGATGACCAGTTGCGCGCCCATCTCCGCGCAGCTCAGCGCGATCTGCCGTCCGATGCCGGACGAAGCACCGGTGACCAGGATACGTTTGCCCTGAAGCGCGAACGGGTCGTTCGGATCGATGTCGGTATTCACGACTCGATCAACTCCGGAAACACCGCGCCTTCGATATCAATCAGGCAGGTACCCCACGACAGGCCGATGCCGAAGCCGCACAGCAGCACGCGCTTGCGGCCGACTTCCAGCTCCTTGTTGATGCGTGCGGTCATGGTCACCGGCAGCGAGGCGCCGCTGGTGTTGCCGAAGTCGCGCAGGGTCGAAGGCACTTTCTCCACCGGCAGGCCGAGCTTCTTGCGGATGGTCTCGTTGATCATCCGGTTGGCCTGGTGAAACACGAAATAGTCGATGTCGTCCTTGCCCACGCCCGCGTAATTGATCAACTTTTCGACTGCCGGTGGCACGCGCTGAGTCGAGAAGCTCAGCACCGCGGGCCCATCAAGCTGCAGGTCGATCGCCTGGTGCCAGCGATCCTTCTCGTTCTCACGATAGGGAACCAGATGTTGAATGCCGACCGGCTCGCGCTGTCCGCCCACCGGCAGGATGATCGCCTTGTAGCCGCTGCCGTCGCTGTTGAGGTCGAAATACATCGGCGCGGCGTCGGCGCTGAATTCCAGCGCGGTGGCGGTGCCGGAATCGGAGAAGATCGGGTCCTCCAGGTTGGCGCTGCGGTCGCCCACCAGCAGCAGGCCTTTCTTGACCCCGCCGGCGGCGATCATCGAGCCCAGCAGGTTGATGCCGAACGGGTAGGCCGAGCAGCCCAGGTTGACGTCGAAGGCGACGGTGGCATGCGACAGGCCCAGCCGGTCCTGCAGGATGATCGCGGTCGCCGGGATCGGGTAGTCCGGCGATTGGGTGACCACGATCAGCGCATCGATTTCCTCGCGCTGCCATTGCAGCCGTTCGATCAATACCTGCGCCGCGTCGAACGCCAGGTCGGAAAAACACTGCCACTCCTGCGCCATGCGCCGGGTCTCGATGCCGATGTTGCGCACCAGCCGCTCGCGCTCGGAACGGATCTGCGGCCGGCAATCGGTCAGGTTGGAGACGACGCGCTTGGGCACGCAGGTCGCCATGCCGGCAAAGCGCACGTTGTGCAGGGTGGAGGTCGGCATGCTACGCCTCGGTCAGCTGATAGAGGTCGCCCACGGTGACGGCGGCGGCCAGGTGTTCGCCGGTGATGGTCTTGCCGTATTCCATGTCGAACATCACGATCACGCCGAGTGCGGCCAGCGAATCCCATTCGGGAAGCTCGCGCAGCACGGTGTCCGTCGTCACCTCGACCGGAGTCTGGAAATCGGTCGCCGACAGGAAATTCTCGATAAACGTCTCTTGGCTCATTCTTGTTCCACGGGGTGGGCGGAGGAAGGGATGGTCGCGGCAGGGCGACCGATTTTTGCAGCGGTTGATGCGGCTGTACCGGCGCCAGCGATCAGGTCGGCGATGGTCTCCACGTCGCCGGCGCTCAGGCCCGGATAGATCGGCAGGCACAGCACCCGTTCGGCCATCTGCCGCGCAACCGGCAAGCCGGCCGGCGCGGCCGAGGGCAGGCCGCGGTACATCGGGAAATCGCTGATCAGCGGATAGAAATAGCGGCGCACCAGGATCTCGTGCTCGCGCATCAGCTGATGCAGGGCGTCGCGGGTCAACGGGAACTCGTCCTCGATCAGGATCGGGAACGAGGCGTAGTTGGCCAGCTCCGGCGACCTCGGCGGCAGGCAGCGCACGCCCGCCACCTGTGCCAGGCGTTGCCGGTAGGCGGCGTCGATCTCGCGGCGTTGCGCCAGCGCGCGATCGATGTGCTGCAGCTGCAGCAGGCCGAAGGCCGCGTTCACCTCGCTCATCTTGCCGTTGATGCCGGTGGCCACCACCGTGGTCTCGTCGACGAAGCCGAAGTTCTTCAAGCGGCTGATGCGCTGGTAGGTCTTGGCGTCCGGGCAGACGATGGCGCCGCCCTCGAAGGTGTTGAACACCTTGGTGGCGTGGAAGCTGAGCACGCTGAGGTCGCCGTGGCGCAGGATCGAGCCGCCGTCGTCCTTGACCCCGAACGCATGCGCGGCGTCGTAGATGACTTTGAGGTTGTAGGTGTCGGCGATGCGTTCGATCGCCGTGGTGTCGCAGGGCGTGCCGTAGCAGTGCACCGGCATGATCGCGGTGGTCTGCGGGGTGATCGCCGCCTCGATCTTCTGCGGGTCCAGGTTCAGGGTGACCGGGTCGATGTCGACGAACACCGGCTTGATCCCTTTCCACAGCAGCGAGTGCGCGGTGGCGACGAACGAGTAGGGCGTGGTGATCACCTCGCCGGTGACGCGCAGCGCCTGCAGCGCGGTGAGCAGGGCCAGGGTGCCGTTGGTCAGCAAGGCCAGGTGTCCAACGCCCAGGTACTCCGCCAGCGCCTTTTCCAGCGCCTGGTGCATGCCGCCGCCGTTGGTCAGGATGCGGCTGCTCCAGATCTTCTCCAGGTACGGCACGAACTCGTCCAGGGGAGGCAGCAGCGGGCTGGTGACGGGAATGGGCATGGTGGCCTGCATGGGTGCGTGTGGAAAATCCGCGGCGCGACGCGTTGCGACGTGGTTCCTGTTCTGCAAGCAAGCCATATGCCAACAGAGGTGTCCACTGCTTCCGCGAGCGCTGCCATGAAGCGTGGCGCGCTGCGATCCCCATCGCTCGCGAAACAGACGCATCCATCGCGCGCCCGGACGCGCGTCCGGCAAGCAATGCGATGCGAAGGGTGAGGGTACTTCAGTTTCGAACCGCGGTCGTTGCATAGCGCAGCAAGCGCGCGACGACGCGGTGACATCGGCAGCGGCCGCGGCCGCTGCCTCAGCCGGCCAGTTCGGTCTGGTCGCGGTCGATGCCGTACTTGCGCAGTTTCTCCACCAGCGTGGTGCGGCGCAGGCCCAGCAGCTGCGCCGCATGCGCGACCACGCCCTGGGTGCGCTCCAGCGCTTCGTTGATCAGCGCCAGTTCGATGTTGGCCATGTGCCCGCGCAGGTCCAGGCCGCTTTCCGGCAGCGTCGAGGCGGTTTGCGCCGCCGCTTCGGATGGATCGGCGAACGCCTTGGGACCGACGTGCAGGTCGACCACGTTGGGTACCCGGCGCGCATCCGGCGTGGCGATCGGCGCCGGCGGCGCCGACACGTCGATCGAGGAGGCGAAGTCGCCGCGGTAGCGCGCCGGCAGGTCCTGGACCCGCACCAGGCCGCTGGGATGCAGCACCGCCAGGCGTTCGACCAGGTTGGTCAGCTCGCGCACGTTGCCCGGCCAGTCGTAGCCGCGCAGCGCCTGCAGGGCTTCTTCGGAGAAGCGCACTTCGCCGCGCCCGGTGCGCGCCAGCTGCGCGGCGATGGTGTTGACCAGCGCCGGCAGATCGTCGCTGCGCTCGCGCAGCGCCGGCATTTCGATCGGAAACACGTTGAGCCGGTAGAACAGATCCTCGCGGAACTGGTTGCCGGCGATGCGCTCTTCCAGATTGCGGTGGGTGGCGGCGATCACGCGCACGTTGCAGCGGATGGTGACGTTGCCGCCGACCCGCTCGAAGCTGCGTTCCTGCAGCACGCGCAGCAGCTTGACCTGCATCGGCAGGCTCATGTCGCCGATCTCGTCGAGCAGCAGGGTGCCGCCCTCGGCCATCTCGAAACGGCCCTTGCGCGCGGACAGCGCGCCGGTGAAGGAGCCTTTCTCATGCCCGAACAGTTCGCTTTCCAGCAGATCCGGCGGGATCGCGCCGCAATTGATCGCCACGAACGGGCCGTCGCGGCGCGGCGATTGCTGGTGGATCGCGCGGGCCACCACTTCCTTGCCGGTGCCGGACTCGCCCAGCACCAGCACGGTGGTGTCGAACGCGGCGACCTGGTCGATCAGCCGCCGCAGCCGTACCACGGCGGCGCTGTTGCCGGTCGGGCCGCTGTCCTGCACCGCGCCGGCCTGGTGCTCGGCGTCCAGGCGCTTGAGGCTGGCGCGGCGCAGCAGGGTTTCCAGCTGTGCGTGGCGCAGCGGCGCTTCCAGCTGCCACACGTTGGCCTCGTGCAGGCCGTGGCGCTGCGCGAACGCCTGCGCCTCGCCGTTGAGCAGCAGCACCGGCGGCGGCAGCGGACTGCGCGCGACCCAGCCGAAGAAGGCGTCGGCCTGGGCCTGGTCGTCCAGTCCGCCGACCAGGATCGCCATCCACTCGCTCTGCCGGTGGCGGCCGGGATTGACGTCGGCCACGTCGGTCACCCAGCGCGGGTTGAGGTCCATGAATTCGAGCAGGCTCACCGTGCGTTCGGCGCGGACCGCATCGTCGTCGATCACCAGGATCCGCGATTCGCTCATGCCGCTACTCCCTCTGTGCGTAAGCCCTCCAGGATCGGCATCACTTCCTGGATGTAAGACAGCTTGCTGACGAAGTTGTCGGCGCCGGCGCGCATGGCGTGCTCGCGGTGCTCGGCATCGTCGAAATGGCTGGCGATCACGATGTACGGGGCCTGGTCCTGGGTCTTGATCAGGCGCGTGGCCTGCAGGCCGCCCATCTCCGGCATGGCCAGGTCCATCAGCACCACCTGCGGGCGCAACGACTCGGAGCGCTCGATCGCCTCCAGGCCGTTGGCGGCGCTGCCGATCACTTCCATCCAGTCGAGCTTGCGGAAGTGGCGCATCGCCGCGTTGATGAAACCTTCGTGGTCGTCGACCAGAAGCACGGACAGTTTGTTCATGTGCATTGTTTCCTTAGCCCGCGCGGGCCAGCAACGGCTTGGCGCGACGGCGTTCGCGAGCGGGAGCGATATCCAGTTGTTCACGGTACTTGGCCACGGTACGCCTGGCCACGTTTACGCCCTGTCGCGATAGCAGCGCGGCGATCGCCTCGTCGGCCAGCGGTCGCCCCGCGGGCTCGGACTCGATCAGGCGGCGCACCATCGCGCGTACCGCCTGGCCCGAGACCGCTGCGCCTTCCAGGCGCACGGCGAAGAAATGCTTCAGTTCGAAGGTACCACGCGGGGTCTGCAGGTATTTGCCGGTGGTGATGCGCGACACGGTGGATTCGTGCATGCCGATCGCGTCGGCCACTTCCTTCAGGGTCAGCGGCGCCATCGCTTCCTCGCCCTTGACCAGGAACACCGCCTGGCGCTCGACGATGGCGCGGGTGGTGCGCAGCAGGGTCTCGTAGCGCATCGACAGGCCGCGGGTCAGCCAGCGGGCCTCCTGCAGCATTTCGCGCAGCGGCGCCGCGGCCTCGCCGGCCTCGGCCAGGGCGCGCTCGTGCATCGGATTGACGCTGACGCGATGGGTGGTGGCCGGGTTCAGCGCGACCCGCCAGGTGCCGTCGCTGTGCCAGGCGACCACGTCGGGAATCACGTGGCCCAGGTTCTCTGGCAGCAGGCTGTCGCCCGGACGCGGCTGCAGCGACAGGATCAGCCGCACCGCCTCGCGCACGTCGTCCGCCTCGGCATCGAGCTGGCGCGCGAGCAACGGGTAATCGTGGCTGGCGAGCAGATTCAGGTCGCCGGCGAGCAGGCGCGCGGCCAGGTGTCGGCCGGCGACGCGGCCGGGCAGGGCGGCCAGCTGCACGCTCAGGCATTCGCGCAGGTCGCAGGCAGCCAGGCCGGCGGGATCGCCGTGCAGCAGCCGCTGGCGGATCGCTTCCACCTGTGCGGCGGAGCGGTCGAAGCGCGCGCAGGCCAACTGGGTCAGCGTGTCCAGCGCGCCGTCGAGATAGCCGGCATCGTCGCTGTGCTCCAGCCAGAACGCGGCCACTTCCAATGCGGATTCGTCCAGTTCCAGCGCCAGGCGCTGCAGCACGCGCAGTTGCGGATCGGTGGACTCGCCGGCCGCGATGCGCTGCATGCGGTCGTCTTCGCCCTCGCTCCAGCCGGCGGCGGGAATGTCCCACATCGAGGATTCGGGCAGTTCGTCGAACGCCGCGGTTTCCAGCGCGTTGTCGTGGTCGAGCACCGGCTCGAGCACGCCTTCGGGCTCTTCCAGTTCCAGCAACGGATTGGTTTCCAGCGCGCGCCGGATTTCCATTTCCAGTTGCATCCCGTCCAGTTGCAGCAGCCGGATCGACTGCAGCAATTGCGGGGTCAGGTGGAGTTGCTGGCCTAGCTGGGCGGAAACGGTCGGCTTCATGCGGACTTCCTCGGTTTGGCGCCAACCCTCCGGCGCCCGTGGAATGCATAGTGCTTGCCACCTGACGGTAACAGAATCAGGGCGTTCCTGAGTGATGTAGTCAAATCCCCGACGCCATGTAAGGAAAATCCCTACGTCGATGTAGGGGGCGCCGGTAGGTCGGCGCGCCGGAGCCAATGCTGGCGGGCCTCGCAGGTTTCACGGCGGCAGCTGACCGGTTAAGGCAAGCCGCATGCCAATGTGACGTGTCGGGAACCCGTTGCCGGCCTCAGCTCAGTTCGTTCTGGTGGCGCGCGGCCAGCAGGACCAGATCGTTGGCGCGGCGGCAACCCAACGCCTCCATCATCCGCGCGCGGTGGGTTTCGACGGTCTTGACGCTGATTCCCAGGTCCGAGGCGATTTCCTTGTTGTTCTGGCCGCGGCCGATCTGGCGCAGGATCTCGCGCTGCCGCGGCGACAGCGCGGCGACGCCGACCGGGCGTTCGCGGCCGAGCATCGGCGCGATCATCTTCGAGGAGATCTGCGGGCTCAGGAACATCTGGTTGACGCTGGCCGCGCGCAGCGCCAGCTCCAGCTCCAGCGGCGCCGCGTCCTTGACCACGAAGCCGGTGGCGCCGCGGTCCAGCGCATCGCGCACGTGTACCGGATCGTCGTGCATCGACATCATCACCACGCGGGTCTTGGGCGAGGTCTGCAGCACGTCGGTCAGCGCGTCCAGGCCGCTGCGCCCGGGCAGCGACAGATCCATCAGCACCAGGTCGGGGCGGTGCAGGGTGGCCAGGTCCACCGCCTGCTGCGCGTTGCTCGCCTCGGCGACCACGTCGACGTCCGCGAACGTCTGCAACAGCCGGCTCAGGCCGGCGCGGACCAGGGTGTGATCGTCGACAATGATGACTCGCACGGTGGGAAGGTCTCTTTCGCTAGTCCCGCACCTTAGCCGAGCGCGCCGCCGCCGCCAACCGTGCGTCTCCCCGGGGCGCGGCCGGCAGTGGCTCAGCGCGTGCGCCGGCTGTCGGCGATCTGCCGCCGGTGCAGGCGAAACAGGTGCCGTTCCAGTGCTTCCTGCAGGCTTGGCGGCTGTGTCTCGAATCGTAGCCAGAGATGGAAACCGCCGCCGCTGGCGGCTTCGGCCACGACCTGGACCGGCAATTCAAGATGGTCGGGCAACCAGTCGGAGGGCTGCAGGCGCAGCAGGCCGGCGGCGCCGGGAAGGGCGCCCGAACGCGACCCCAACTCCAGTCTCAGCCCTCGATGCGACCATCGTAGCGGGCGCAACGGCAAACCTTCCTCGTGCTGGCGGGCCAGGCGGCCGAGCAGCACCAGCATCAGGTCGAGCTTGGCGTCCATGCGCTGCAACTGCAGCGGCTGCTCGCTGCGCTCTTCGCCGCCGTCCTCGCTGCGCAGGTCTTCGACCTGGGCCAGTCCACGCAACAGGGCTTCGCCGGCGCCGAAGCGGCCGATGCTATTGCCGAGCCTGAAGTCGGCCGGCAACGCCAGTTCGCAGCTGAGGGTGTCGTGGAACAGTTCGGTTTCGGCGGGATGGTGCACGGCGCCGTCGGACGCGCTGTTCATCTCAGCGATCCGGCCTGCGAGTAGGCGCGGGCGGCATTGTTGGACAGGCGGTTGGCGCGCAGCCAGTCGCCGGCTTCGTCGCGCGCCTGCAGCATCTGCGCGATCACCGCTTGCTGCAGTTTCAGCAGCGAACCGATGCCGTCGCGGGACACGTCGGTGCCGGCCTGCTGCAGGTATTCGCGCAGATGCTGCTCGTGCTCGGACACCATACGCTCGGCCAGCGCGTGGTCGTCGCCCTGCAGCACCTGCTGCAGTTGCCGCAGTTCGGCGTGCAGCGAGTCGATGCTGATGGCGATCATAGTGCGGCGACCGCGGGCAGTTCGCGCTGCTGGGTGGGAATGGCGTTCCACGCCGCATCGATCTCGCTGAGCAGTTCCAGCGATTCGACCAGCGCGCTTTCGTCGTTGTGCAGGTTGGCTTCGGTGAGCCGGTGCATCACGTAGTCGTACAGCGCCGAGAGATTATTGGCGATCTCGCCGCCGGCCTCGTGGTCCAGCGAGCCGTTGAGGTGGCCGACGATGGCGCAGGCCTCGCCGATCGCCTTGCCCTTGCGCGCCTGGTCGCCCTGCGCCAGGCAGGCCTGTGCCTGGCGGATACGCTGGCAGGCACCGGCGAACAGCAAGGCCACCAGCTTGTGCGGGTCGGCATCGGTGATGCTGGTGGACACGCTCATCTTGCGGTATTGCTCGGCGTATTGGCGGCTGGAACCGTACATGGAAACTCCCTCGGGTGGCCTGGTGCCGTGCTGCCGCGCCGGTCGGCGAAGGCGCCGTGGCGACGGTACGTGCTGCCAGTCCTGAATGACTGTCGATGCTAAAGATATCGGCCGCTGCCTGGACGGACTTGAGCACCAGCAGCGTCTTTCATTCCAATGCCGTCGGCGCTAGGAGAACTGTTTGGTGAGGGTATCGCTGACCGACTGCATCTGCGCGACCATGGTATCCATCGCGGTGAATTTGGCGGTGTAGTTGGTGGTCAGCGTGTCCATCCGCCTGTCCAGGTTGCCGAGCTGGTCTGTCAGGTCGCTGATGTGCTTGTTGAGCGCAGTGGTGCGCTGGGAGAGGGTGCCGTTGCTGGCGTCGAGATTGCTGTCCAGTAACGTTTTCATGCCAGTGGTGAAGCTGCCATCGGTACCGAACATCCCCTTGACCGAGGCCGGGTCGCTGGCTACTGCGCTGTCCAACTTTGCGCTGTTGAAGCTCATCACCCCGTTCTTGTCGATGGTCACGCCCAGCGCCTTGAGATCGCTGGTGTTGTCGCTGACCTGCTTGCGCAGCGTTTGCTGCAGCCCGCGCACCATCGAGTCGCCGGTCAGCGCCGAGGCCTTTTTGTTGGTGGCGTCATAGGCGCTGGAGGACTTCAGCACGGTGTTGACGGTGTTGTAGGCGCTCACCAATGCGGTGAGGTTCGCCTTCAGGCCGCTGCTGTCGTTGGCGATGCTCAGGCTGTACTTGGTGCCTTCCGCGGCCTTGGTCAGGTTCAGGGTAACGCCGGGGACGAGGTCGGCGATCGCATTGCTGCTGGAGGTCCGCTCGAAGCCGTCCACGCGCACCACCGCATCGGCCCCGGCCACGGTCTGGGTCAGGCCACCGCTGCTGCCGCTGCTGTAGGTCAGCGCGGCGAGTCCGCCGTTGCCGCCGGAGCTGCTGATGGTCAGCGCGCCCTTGGTGCCGGAATCGACGGCGTTGAGTACCAGGTGATCGCCGTCGTCGGCGCTGACCACGCTGGCGGTCACGCCGCTGCCGCCGGCGGCCTTGTTGATCGCGGCGGCGACGTCGCGGAGCTTGCTGTTTTCGGCCACGGTGACGTTCAGCGTCTTGTCGCCATAAGCGATGGTCAAGCTGCCGTCGCCGACCACTGCGTTGTCGGCATAGGCGGCCGAGGTCAGCTTCTGCCGTTCGGCCAGCTTCACCACCTCCACGCTGTAGTTGCCGGCAGTGGCACTCTCGGTGAGGCTGGCGGTGTAGCCGGCGCCGTCGGCGACGGTGGCCTTGACCGCGCTCTTGTCGGCGCTCTTGGCGATCGCATCCATGGCCGTTTGCAAGTTGGACAATGCGCCCTTGATCGTGCTCAGCGCCGAAAGTTGGGCGCTGGAGGCGGTGCCGTCGGCGTTGATCCGGTTTTCCTGCGGCGCGCGCTGGGCGGCGACCAAGGCTTTGACGACTGCGGCGATGTCCATCCCTGAGCCGACGCTAGACAGCGATGAAGTAGCCATGTGGACTTCCTTACGAGAGCGGGCACGCAGGCCAGCGGTAGATAGGGGTATCGGCAGCGTACGAAGGTTCTTGAGCTCGCGCGTGCGTCGGCGATGCCCCGAGGGCGATGCAAATCCCGTGCCTGCGGATGGCCAGACGCAAAAAAAACCCCTCCTTGCGGCCTGATTAGCGCTGTGTCTCAGCTGTCGTACGCAGTTGCTGCTCTGTGAGCCTTCCCGCGCCGGCCAGGGCACTGGCCAGGCGCGGCACCATGGCGGCCAGGTTGAAGCGGCGATTGAAGCGGTAGGCATGCGCATGCAGGTAGCGCGCGCCGTATTTGGGGAAGTCCACCGCATGGTGGGTGCCGCTAAGCGCCGTTTTGAGATTGCCCAGGATCGTATTGACCCAACGCAGACGAGGCTGCTGGACGCCTTTGCGGCCGCTTCCGGTCACGATGGCATCGTGGGTCAGGCCTGCCCAGCCCACACCGGTGAACGCTGTCAGCCCATCACTGACGACATGGGTGCCCGGTGCCAGTGCCTGCTGAGCCCACGTGTGCACGACGCTTCTTCGGAAGCTGGAGACCACATCCAGGCGGAGATAGCGCGGGCGCCCTTGATGCAGGGAAACCGCTGCAATAAACGGCACTTTATTGCGCCACTGCGGTTGGCCTGGACCACCGGCGCGTTCGCCGCCCAGATAGGCATCATCGATCTGGACCTCTCCGTCGAGCCGGCGTGACTGCTCACGATCGGCCATCGCCGACATCACTTTGTGCTTGATCCGCCATGCAGTGCGATAGCACACGCCCAGTTGCCGAGCCAGTTCCAGCGCAGCAATTCCGTTCTTGGCTTGGCTCACCAGATAGATGGCCAGCCACCACACCCGCAAGGGAAGCTTGGTGTCTGCCATGGGCGTGCCGGCGGTCAAGCTGGTCTGTACCCGGCAGCGCGCGCACTGCCACAGGTGCTGGCGTCCCCGCTCAAAGCCACTGGCATGCGTGTGTCCGCACTGCGGACACACGAAGCCATTGGGCCACCTGGCCTGAACCAAGGCCTCGACACATTGCGCCTCGGAGCCGTAGCGGCTCAGAAAAGCCGGAATCGAAAGCCCCTTTTGGAACTGGATCCGATTGAGCGTCATCGCCGTATCTCACTGAAGAACCTGCATTTCTAAACCAAGGCAGCATCACCAGCTGAGACACAGCGCTAATCAGGTCCTTGCGGAGGGGCTTCTCGTCGTACCAGTGTCGAGCGGGCTGTTACTGCAGCAGGCTCAGCACGCTCTGCGGGGCCGACTTGGCCTGCGCCAGCATCGCGGTACCGGCCTGTTGCAGGATCTGCGTACGGGTCAGTTCGGCCGTTGCCTTGGCATAATCGGTGTCGGCGATGCGGCTGCGCGAGGCCGACAGATTTTCCGAGGTCGTGCTCAGGTTGGCGATGGTGGAGGTGAAGCGGTTCTGGATCGCACCCATGTCGGCGCGCGAGGAGTTGACCGAGGTCAGCGCCTTGTCGACGATTTCCAGTGCACGCTGCGCGCCGGAGAAGGTGGAGATGTCCAGGTCGGTCAGGGTGTTGGTGGTGCCGGCGGTGGAGGCGGCCGTTGCGGCGATGCCGGCGTTGCTGAAGGTGACGCCGGTGGCGCCGGTGGCCGAGCCTGCGGTGAAGGAAAAGTCCTTGCCCGCCTTCAGCGACTCCAGCTTCAACGCGCCGGTGGTGCTGTCGACCGAAGCGTAGACGCCGGTCTGGTCCAGTTTGTCGTTGATCGCGGAGGCGATCTTCTTGGAGATGTCGCTGCCGCTGTCGCCGATGGCGACGGCCACCGAGGCGATGCTGGTGCCGTTGACCGAGATGCCGGAGAAGCTGCCGCTGGCGGTCGCGGTGCCGGAGGCCAGGGCGGCCGAACCGGTCTGGGTGGCGGCGAAGCCGGCCTTGCCGAGCGAATCGACGTTGGCATCGACGATGCTGCTCACGCCGATGGTCTGGCCGGCATCGGCACCGACCTGGAACAGCGCGCCGGAGAACGAGCCGTTCAGCAGCTTGGTGCCGTTGAAGCTGGTCTGGTTGGCGACGCGGTCGATTTCCGAGGTCAGCTGCTTGACTTCCGAGTTCAGCGCCTCGCGGTCGGTGTCGGAGTTGGTGGCGTTCGACGACTGCACCGACAGCTCGCGGATACGCTGCAGGTTGTTGCCGATTTCGACCATCGCGCCTTCCGCGGTCTGGGCCAGCGAGATGCCGTCGTTGGCGTTGCGCGAGGCGACGTCCAGGCCGCGGATCTGGGTGGTGAAGCGCTCTGAGATCGCCAGACCGGCGGCGTCGACCGAGGCGCTGGTGATGCGCTTGCCCGATGACAGCTGCTGGATGGTCAGTGCCAGGCTGGCGCTGTTGGAGCTGAGGTTACGCTGAGCGTTCAGCGACATTACGTTGGTGTTGATTACCTGTGCCATTTTGATATCTCCTCTAAGCGATTTATCCGGCAACCGATCGGTGCCTGGAGCCTCCGCAGGGGGGCCATCAATTGGCCGTTGCCGCTGCTGAGATAAGTAACGGCGCGATGTCAATAACCTTTAGCGATTCGCTGCGGAAATTATCGCGATGCGGCGAACCGGTAGCCTGTGGCACTCGCGGCGAAGAGCTTGTTTCGGCCGCGCTTTGCCAAACTTTAGCGATCCGCAGGTGACGCTACCAGGCCCCGGCAGCGATGACGAACTCGGTATAACGCAAAAGGCCCGGAGGCGTTGCCGCGCCCCGGGCCTTCGCTTATAGAGTGGAATCGGGATTCAGCGGATCATGTTGAACAGCGACATCGACTGCATTCGGGTGAAGATGGTCTGCGCCGACTTGAGCGCGGCCTGTTCCAGCTGGTACTGGCCGATCGCGTCGGCGTAGTCCAGGTCGCGCAGCGAGGACAGGGTGGTCTTCAGCGTCACTTCGTTGGATTCGCGCAACTCGGCGGCGTTGTCGAGCGCGGCCAGTTGCGCCCCGCCCGATGCTCGCGCGTCGATCATCTTCGACGAGGCCTGGCTGATGTCGCGCATCGACGACTGCAAGGTGTTCTGCAGGGAGGCCTTGTCGCTTGCGGTCAGCGGGTCGGTGCTCAGCGCATTGACCAGGGTGGTGATGGTGGAGAACACGTCCTTGTTGGTCGAGGCGCCGATCTGGAAGCTGTCGCCGGCCGCCGGCGCGCCGTCCAGGCGCATCTTCAGGCCGGCGAAGCTGAGGGTCTCGCCGGCGGCATAGGTGCCGGTCTTGACCACGCTGCCCGTGTTGTCGCGCACTTCATAGGTGTCGGTGGCGGTGAAGGCGACGCTGTAGCTGCTGCCGTTCCAGCCGCCAGTGCCGGAGTCGCGGCTGAAGTCCAGCAACAGGCCGGTACCGGTGTTGGTGCTGGCCGGATGCGCATCGACGGTGCCGTCGCCGGTGCGGATGCGCATGAAGATCTCGCTGCCGGGCAGGGCGTCGGCGACCTGGGTGTCGGCGGCCACTTCCACGCTGCGCTGGGTCTGGTCGCCGCTGTAGACGACGTTGCCGTTGACCACCGCGAAGGGCGCGGCGTCGTCGGCGGCGCCGGCGAACAGGTAGCGGCCGCTCCCGTCGGTGCTGTTGGACAGGCTGAGCAGGCTGCCGTGCAGCGACTTGAGTTCGGAGGCGATCGCCTTGCGGTCGTCGGTGGTCAGCGCCGAGCTGTTCGCTTCCACCGTCAACTCGCTGACCCGTGCCATCAGGTCGCCGGCCTGGGACAAGGTATTCTCCTGCAGGCCCAGGCGATTTTGCACATTGTTGGCGTTCTGGCCGAAACGCTCCAGTTCGGCCACTGCGCGGTCCAGGTTGACCGCGGTGCCGGAAGCGACCGGATCGTCGGCGGCGGTGACCAGGCGCTGGCCGGTCGCCAGCTGCTGCTCCAGGTGCGAGATCTTGGCCTGCTTGCCGAGCATGGTGCTGACCGACTGGCTGAACATCATGCCGGTGGAAATACGGTTGCTCATCGGATCGCACCCAGGATGGACTGGAACATCGTGTCGGCGGTGGAGATCAACTGCGAGGCGGCCTGGTAGGCCTGCTGCAGGCGCAACATGTCCGAGGCTTCCTCGTCCAGGTTGACGCCGGAGACCGAGTCGCGCGCGTCCTGCGCGCTGGTGTGGATCACGTCCTGCGCGTCTGCGGCGTAGGTCGCCTGCCGCGCGGCCGAGCCGATCGTGGTGGTCAACCCGGACACCGCGCCGTTGAGGGTGATGGTGCCGCCGTTGAACGCCTTGGCATCGTCCAGGTTGGACAGGGTCAGGGCGTTGCCGTTGTTGCTGGAGCCTGCACCGGTGGGCTTCACCGCGAAGGTGTCGCCGGCGACCGGCGCGCCATCCAGGGTCATGCTCCAGCCGTTGGCGCTGATGGTTTGCCCGGCGGTATAGGTGAACGGGCCGGCGCCGTCGACGGTGTACTGGTTGGCGTCGATGAAGGCGATGCTGGCGGGCGTCAGCAAATTGGCGTTGCCGGCGTTGGTGGCGCGGACGTTGCTGACCTTGCCGGTGCCGAGGTTGTCCAGGTCGGCGCTGGCGGTGATCGGGGTGGCCGCGGCGATGCGCGACGGGTCGGTGATCGCCACCGCCAGGCCGGTGACCGCGTTGGCGGTGGGCTGCAGCAGGAACTTGTCGCCGGCCGCGCCGGTGCCGGACAGCTGCAGGCTCACGCCGTTGACCACGAACGGATCGGTGCTGCTGCCGCTGCCGGTCATGGCCACGCTGGCGCCGGTGTCGGCGCGGCTGGCGGTCCAGTTGCTGCCGTCGAACTTCAGCAGCAGGTTCTGCCCGTCGAGCTTGCTCAGGTCGCCGACGCTGGCGCTGAAGCTGGCGCTGCCGGTGTTGGCGGCGTTGGCGTTGACGTTGGGCGCGGACAGCGAGAAGAAATCGCTGCCGAGGTTGCCGTACAGGTCCACGCCGGCCTTGTGCTGCTGGTTGTAGCTGACCGCCAGGCCGGTGGCGATGCGGCCCATTTCGGCCTTGGTCGGATCCAGCACGTTGCTGCGGAACTCGATCAGGCCGCCGATCTGTCCGCCCAGCGCGCTGTTGCCCAGGCTGATGGTGGTGCCTTGCGCCTTCAGCGCGACCTGCAGGCGCCCGGGCTGGTAGGGATCGGTGACCGTGGTCAGGGTGGAGGCGGTGGTACCGACCACCAGCGCCTGGCCGCCGGCGGTATAGACGTTGATCGCGCCGCCGTCCTGCTGTACCGCGTTGCCGCCGGTGTAGCCGACCAACTGGGTGATCAGCGCATCGCGCCGGTCGAGCAGGTCCGGTGCGGCCGAGCTGGCGTCGCCGCCGATCTGGCCGTTGATCTTGGCGATCTCGCCGGCCAGGCGGTTGGCTTCGGTGGTGCCGGACAGCAGGCCGTTGTTGACCTCGTTGCCGAGCGCGTCCATCTGCCCGTTGAGCTGCTTGAAGCGGGTCACCAGCGAGTTGCCGTTGTCCAGCAGGTTCTGCCGGCTGGCGGTGGCCGAGGCGTTGGACGACAGCCCGGTGGTGGCGTCGAAGAAGTTCGACCACTGCCCGGAGATGTTGGTGGCTTTGTCGGAGAACAGCCCGTCGACGCGGTCGGACAGGCTCGACAGCTGCTTGAGCCGCGCCAGTTCGCCGCCGCTGTCCAGCAGCCGCGAGGTCGCCAACTGGTCGGCGACACGGGAAATGTCGGTGATCTTGGTGCCGTTGCCGATGTAGTCCGAGCCGTACTGGGTCGGCGTGGTGGTCGCAAACGACACGCGCTGGCGGCTGTAGCCGTCGGTGTTGATGTTGGCGACGTTGTGGCTCACCGTCGCCAGGGCGCGCTGGAAGGCGATGAGGGCGCTGGTGCCGGTGGAAAGGACGGACATGGGCGGCTACCTCAGCGCAACGCGCTGCTGGAGGGATCGGAGGTGCTGGCGAACGCGCGCTCGAGGCCGCTGGCGGCGGCGTTGCCGATCGCCGCGACAGCACGGTCGATGGTCGGGCCGCCGGCGATCGCGGCGATCTTGGCCGCGTAGGACGGATCGGTGGCGTAGCCGGCACGCTGCAGGCCCTGGGCGAAACCGCGGATGTTGGTGCCGGCATTGAGCGCCTGCTGGTAGCGCGGATTGGTCTTCAGCAGGCGCACGTAGTCGGCGAAGCTCTCGGCCGGCGAGGCGTAGGCGCGGAAATCGGCGGTCTGCGACTGCTTGACCCCATCGACGTACTCATGGGTGCCGGTGGTGACGCGCTCGCCGCTCCAGCCGGTGGCCTTGATCCCGAACAGGTTGTTGGAGCTGGCGCCGTCGCCGCGGGAAATGCCGCGGCGTCCCCAGCCGGTCTCCAGCGCGGCCTGCGCGACCAGCGCCCGCGCATCCACGCCCAGTTCCTTGGCGGCCTTCTGCGCGTGGGTCCAGATCTGCGCGACGAAGCCTTCCGGGGTGCGCTCGCCGAGGCTGGCCGCGGCGGCCTTGGCGGCGGCGGTGGCGCTGGCGTCGATGCTGCTGCTGGCGTCGGCGCCTGCCGTCGCCGCCAGATCCGACCAGCGGTCGTCGGCGCCGGTCCACGCCACGCTGGCGCTGCCGTCGGCCGGGTTGCTGCCGATCGCGTCGTGCATGGCGCTGGTCTCGCGGCCAGCGATCAGGTCGAGCACGCGCGCGATCTGGTGCTGCGGCGCATCCCCCGCGTCCATGCCGCGCCAGGCGCCGGCGCCAACCGCGGCACCGGTATCGGCCAGCGCTGCGGCGCCAGCGGTCGCCGGATTGCCGGCGGCGCCGCCCTGGGCGGATACCAGCGAATACGCCTTGGCCGCCTGCGCGGCACCGATCGAGGCGGCACCGATGGACGTGTTGGTGGCCGGTGCGTCGGCGCTTTTGCCGCCGCCCAGCTGCTTGGCGATCATCCCCGCCAGGCCCAGCCCCTTGCCCTCGGTCAGCGCCTTGGCCATCTGCTTGTCGTACATGTCGCGAAACGTCTGGTTCTCGCCCGGGAACAGGGAATCGCCAAAGCTGGCGTCGCGCATGCTCTTCACGAGCAGGTTCGCGAACTGTCCTTCCAACTGGCGCGACACCTTGTCAATCCGCGCGGGATCGTTCTGGGTGGTCGGGTTCAGTTCGATGGGAGAGGCCGAGATACGCATGTCAGATCACCTCCAGCTCCGCGCTCAGCGCGCCGGCCTGCTTCAGTGCTTCCAGGATCGCGATCAGGTCGCCCGGCGCGGCGCCGACTTCGTTGACCGCGCGCACGATCTGGTCCAGCGAGGTGCCGCCCTCGAACTTGAACATGCGGCTGCCTTCGTTGGTGGCGGTGATGGTCGATTTCGGCGCAGCCACGGTCTGGCCGTTGCTCAGTGCGTTGGGCTGGCTGACCTGGGTGCCTTCGCTGATGGTCACGGTCAGCGAGCCGTGCGAGATCGCCGCCGGGCTGACCCGTACCTGCGCGCCGATGACCACGGTGCCGGTGCGGGCGTTGACCACCACCTTGGCCGGCGCCGCGCCCGGCGACAGTTCCACGTTCTCGATCCGCGCCAGCAGGCCGATGCGCGCGCTCGGGTCGGTGGGCGAGCGCACCGCGACGGTGCCGCCATCGACCGCATGCGCGCTGCCCGGGCCGAAGGTGCTCTCCAGCGCCGCGACCATCCGCGACACCGTGGTGAAATCGTTCTGGTGCAGGTTCAGGGTGATCTCGCCGCTGCTGCCGAACACGTCCGGCAGCGCACGCTCCACCGTCGCGCCGTTGGGGATGCGGCCGACGCTGGGCACGTTGACCGAGATCCGCGAGCCGTCCTTGCCCTGCGCGCCGAAGCCGCCGACGATCAGGCTGCCCTGGGCGATCGCGTAGACCTGGCCGTCGGCGCCCTTCAGCGGCGCCATCAGCAGCGAGCCGCCGCGCAGCGACACCGCGTTGCCGATCGAGGACACGGTGATGTCGATCGGCTGGCCGGGCTTGGCGAACGGCGGCAGTTCGGCGTGGATCGCGACCGCGGCCACGTTCTTCAGCTGCGGATTGACGTTCGACGGCACGTTGACGCCCAGTTCGCCAAGCATGTTCTTCAGGCTCTGCACGGTGAAGGGCGCCTGGCTGGTGCGGTCGCCGCTGCCGTCCAGGCCGACCACCAGGCCGTAGCCGACCAGCGCGTTGCCGCGCACGCCGCCGACCTGGGCCAGGTCCTTGATGCGTTCGGCGGCGGCCGGGGCGGCCACGCCGGCGCACAGCGCGAACGCGGCGAGCAGGCGGCAGGACAGGGACAGAAGGTTCATGGTGGGCCTCAGTACGGCGAAATGCGCGAGTTGAAGAAGCGGCTCAGCCAGCCCATCGCGTTGGATTGGGCGACGGCGCCGCGACCGCCGTAGGCGATCCGCGCGTCGGCGACCTTGCTGGAAGGAATGGTGTTGTCCGGGGAGATGTCGGCGGCGCGGACGATGCCTTGCACCTGCACCAGCTCGTCGCCCTGGTTCAGGCGCAGGTTCTTCTGCCCCTGGATCACCAGGTTGCCGTTGGGCAAACGCTGCATCACCGTCACGGTGATGCTGCCCTGCATATTGTTGCTCTGCGCGGTGTTGCCCTTGCCGGCGAAGCTGCGGTCGCCGCTGGTGGAATTGTTGAGCACGTTGACGCCGTTGATCGTCAGCGGCGCGCCGAGCAGGGTCGGCGTGGCCATCGTCACCGCGTCCTTCTTGGTGATGCTGGTGTTGGCGGTGGTGCTGGCGTTGGTGCTTTCGACCAGGGTGATGGTCAGCAGGTCGCCGACGTCGCGCGCGCGCCGGTCCGAATACAGCGACAGGCCTGGGCCGGCGGCATAGATCGCGCCGGCGCTGGGCGGCGCGGCCTGCGCCACCACCGGCACGATCGGCGCCATCGGCGCGTACGGGCGCACGTCGCCGGCGGCGACGCCGAGGCCGGCGCAGCCGCCGAGCAGCACGGGCAGGAGCAGCGCAGCGGTGAGAGAGAGGGAGGACAGACGCGACATGGCGGTTTCCAGAAGAAGTGTCGGGATCAGACGTTGTTGTTCAGATAGCCGAGCATCGAATCGGTGGTGGAGATCGCCTTGGCGTTCATCTCGTAGGCGCGCTGGGTCTCGATCATGCTGACCAGCTCCTCGACCACGTTGACGTTGCTGCCTTCCAGCGAGGCCTGCACGGTGGTGCCGAGGCCATTGAGGCCGGGCGTGCCGTTCTGCGCCGGGCCGGAGGCCGCGGTTTCCGCGTACAGGTTGCCGCCCTTGGCCTGCAGGCCCGAGGGATTGATGAAGTCGCTCAGCGTCAACGAACCGATCTCCAGCGCCGCGGCGGTGCCGGCGACCTGCACGCTGACCGTGCCGTCGGTACCGATGGTCAGCGACTGCGCGCCTTCCGGGACCTGGATGCCGGGCTGCACCGCATAGCCGCTGTTGGTCACCAGCTCGCCCTGCGAATTGATCTGAAAGCTGCCGTCGCGGGTGTAGGCCGTGGTGCCGTCGGGCATCTGCACTTCGAAGAAGCCGCGGCCGTTGACCATCACGTCCAGCGCGCGCCCGGTCTGCTGCGGATTGCCCTGCTCGAAGTCCTTGGAGGTGGACACCACGCGCACGCCGGTACCCAGCTGCAGGCCGGAGGGCAACTGCGTCTGCGCCGACGTCGCGCCGCCAGGCTGACGCACCTGTTGGTACAGCAGGTCCTCGAAGCTGGCGCGATCGCGCTTGAAGCCGGTGGTGTTGGTGTTGGCCAGGTTGTTGGACACGACCGACATGCGCGTCTGCTGCGCATCCAGTCCGGTCTTGGCGACCCACAAAGCCTGATTCATGACCCGATTCCTCTGATGGTGGCCCCGAGATCCGCGAGGGGCAGGGGGACTGATGCATGTGCCGTGCCACAAATGCGCCGGCTTGTCGGCGGCGGCGGCACGGCGCGCGTAATTGGCTTAGCCGTTCAGGCGCAGCAAGGTGTTGGCCGACTGCGCGTTCTCGTCGCCGTGCTTGATCACCTTGATCTGCATCTCGAACTGGCGCTGCAGCTGGATCATCTGCACCAGCGCGCCTGCCGCATCGACGTTGCTGCCTTCAAGCGCGCCGGTGTGGACCGCGCTGCCGGTGGCCAGGGCGAACGCCTGGGTGGGGTCGTCGCTGATATTGCGCATCAGCCCGTCCGGACGGCGTTCCAGGCGCTCGGCCGGCGCCTGCACCACCTTCATCTTGCCGACCACGGCCATCGCCTGCGGGCCTTCGCCCAGCGGCACGATCGACACCGAGCCGTCCTCGCCGATCTCCAGCGACTGGTGCGGCGGGATCGCCATCGGATTGCCCTGGTCGTCGAGCACCGCGCGGCCGCTGGAGGTGACCAGCTGGCCGTTCGGGGTCACCGCCAGCTCGCCGCCGCGCGTGTAGGCCTCCTTGCCGTCGCTGGCCTGGACTGCCAGCCAGTTGTCGGCGCTGAGCGAGACGTCCAGCGCATTGCCGGTCACCTGCTGCGCGCCGACGTCGCGGTTGAAGCCCTGGTCGATGTGCAGCGCATCGATCCGCGACGGATAACCGGCGCCCTTGATGGGGAATGCCTCGGTATTGGCCAACGCCGCCTTGAAACCGGCGGTATCGACGTTGGCAAGATTGTGCGACACCGTGCCCTGCGCCTGCAGCGAAGCGCGGGCGCCGGTCATGGCGACGTAGAGTGCTTTGTCCATCTGGAGCTCCTGGGAGCCGGGACCGGGGACCGGGGACCGGGGACCCGGAAAAGCGTGGAAGTCGGCGCGCCGACGCTACTGCGCCGCCGCTGCTGCCCTCGCTTTTCCGGGTCCCCGGTCCCCGGTCCCGACATCACCATCAACGAATATTGATGATGGTCTGAGTGACCTGATCCTGGGTCGAGATCATCTGCGAGTTGGCCTGGAAGTTGCGCTGCGCGACGATCATGTTGACCAGCTGTTCGGTGAGGTCCACGGTGGAGGCTTCCAGCGCGCCGGACTGCACGCTACCGAAATCCGAGGTTCCCGGCGCGCCGGTGCGGGCATTGCCCGAGGCCGAGCTTTCCGCCCACACGTTGTCGCCGAGCGAGCTCAGCCCCTGCGGGTTGACGAAGTTGGTCATCGCCACCTGGCCCAGCGCCTTGTCGGCGTTGTTGGAATAGCGGGCGAAGACCACGCCGTTGGCGTCGATGCTGATCGAGTTGAGCTTGCCGCTGGCGTAGCCGTCCTGGCGCGCGTCGCGCAGCGCGAACGCCTCGCCGTACTGGGTCGAGCCGCTCACGTCCAGGGTCAGGTTGAGGGTGCCGGCGCCGGTGCTGGGGGTGAACGTGCTCAGCGCAATCTTGCCGTCGGCGGGCGTGGTGAGCTTGCCGTTGCCGTCGAACTGGATCGTGCTCGGGGTGCCGACCGCAGTGCCGTCGACATAGTTGTGCACCTGCCATTCGTTGGCGTTGCCGGTCTTGACGAAATACGAGGTCTGGGTATGGCTGACGCCCAGCGAGTCGTAAACGGTGATGCCGCCGGTGGAATGGTTGTAGCTGTTGGCGTCGCTCGGGCTGAAGGTGGCGACGGTCGGGGTCTTGGCGTTGCCGGGCAGGGTGAACATCAGGTTCACCGTTTCGCTCTGCTTGGGCGAACTGTCGGTGGTCAGCAACTGCAGGTCGGTCAGCGTGCCGACCGCGAAGCCGTTGCCGTTGGCCGCCGGCGGGAACACCTGCAGCTTGGCGCCCTGCGGGTTGACCACGTAGCCGTTCTCGTCGGTCTGGAAGTTACCGGCGCGCGAGTAGACCTTGGCGCCGTTGTTGGTCAGGGTGAAGAAGCCGTCGCCGGAGATCGCCATGTCCAGGTTGCGCCCGGTCGGATCGACGTTGCCCTGCGAGAACTGCTGGGCGACGTTGCTGACACGCACGCCGGCGCCGATCGCGTTGCGCGCCAGGCCGTAGCCGGTGGCGGAGAACAGGTCGGCGAACTCGGCGCGCGATTCCTTGAAGCCGGTGGTGTTGACGTTGGCGATGTTGTTGGCGGTGACGTTGAGGTCGGAGTTGGCCGCTTTGATGCCGGACAGCGAAGTATTGAAACCCATGATGGACTCCTGTGGATTGGCCGGCTCAGCTGACGCGGAGCACGTTGGCGAGCGGGGCGGTGCCCAGCCCGGTCAGGTCGAGGTAGATGCCGTCCGAGCCGATGGTGGCGCTCTCGACCGGGGCCTGGACGTAGGTGGACAGCGCGGTATTGGTGCCCTTGCTGTCGGTAAGCGTGGCGCTGACGCCGTAGGTGCCGGGCGGCAGGCGGGTGCCGGCGCTGTTGGTGCCGTCCCAGCTGAAATTGACTTCGCCGGCCTTGCTGGCGTTGACGCTGATCTGCTTGACCGCGTTGCCGTTGGCGTCGCTGACGGTGAGGTTGACGATGCCGGCGCCGGGCGCGGCGATCACGCCGTTGGCGCCGCCGTCGCTGCCCAGCGGCATCGTCGCCGACGGCACCAGCACCTTGTGCCCGACCAGCTGCGCGCCGCGCAGGATCTGGTCGCTGCTCATCGAACTGGATAGCGCGGTCACGGTCTTGTTGAGGTCGCCGATGCCCTGCACGGTGGACAGCTGCGCCATCTGCGACACCATCTGGCTGTTGTCCATCGGCTTGAGCGGGTCCTGGTGCTGCAGCTGCTCGGTCATCAGCTTCAGGAAGTCGGCCTGGTTCAGCGACGACGACTTGTTGGCGGTGGTCTTGCCGGCGCTGGCGCCGGTCAAGCCGAGGCTGGAATAAATGTCGTTGGAAACGGTACTCATCGGTACGTCCTAGGCCCTAAGGCGGCGGGAGGGAGGGCGCTTAGCGGCCCATGGTCAAGGTGGCCAACGCCAGTTCCTTGGCGGTGTTGAGGACTTCCACGCCTGCCTGGTAATTGCGCGAGGCGGAGATCAGGTTGACCATCTGCGACACCGGGTCCACGTCCGGCGAATAGATGTAGCCGTCGGCATCGGCGAGCGGATGGCCGGGCTCGTAGCGCTTGATCGGCGGATCCTTGCTCTGGGTGATTTCCTTGACGTTGACCCCGGTCAAGCTGCTGTCGTGCGGGTTGCGCACGGCCTGGAAGATCGGCTCGATCGGCTTGTAGGCCGCTTCGGCCGAACCGGCCACCGAATCGGCGTTGGCCAGGTTGCTGGCGATGGTGCTTAGGCGCACCGACTGCGCCTGCAGCGCGGAGCCGGCGACATCGAAGATGGGCAGATTGCTCATGCTTATTGGCCTGTGATCGCGGTGAGCATGCTGCGCACCTTGGATTCGACGAAGCTCAGCGAGGCGCGGTACTCCAGCGCGGCGCGGCCATAGGCGGCGCGCTCGACGTCCGCATCGACGGTATTGCCGTCGAGGCTGGGCTGCTTGGCCTCGCGGGTGACCTGGAACGGGTTGAGCCCGTTGCCGCTGCCGCCGACCGCGATGTGGCGGCTGTCGGTGGCCTGCAGCTGGCTGCCGTCGCGCTGGCCTTGCGCGGCGCGCATCGCCGCGTCGAAATCCAGGTCCTGGGCCTTGTAGCCGGGCGTGTCCACATTGCTCAGGTTGCTGGCGATCAGCTTCATCCGTTGCTCGCGCAGCGGCAGGGCGTCGCCGTGGACACCTAGATAGGATGAAATCAGATTGGGCATGGCGCGCTCCCGAGGTTCGTTGCAGGAGTGCAGGCAAAGTCTGTGCCAGAACCGGGGTGCGCGCGCGGTGCGGCGCGGGGGAACGGCCTTCGCCAGTGCGGCGCAAGGCGTGCGGCTGCGGTGCCCGGCGTCGCCCGGGCACCGCGGAACGCTAGGCGGCCTGGGCCTCGGCGACCACTCGCAGCCGCGCCAGCACGTAGTCGGCCAGTTCGTGCGGGCTGTACTTGGCGACGAAGGCGTTGGCGCCGACGCGCTCGACCATGGCGTTGTTGAACACCCCCGACAGCGAGGTGTGCAGCAGCACATACAGGCCGGCCAGGCCGGGATGGCGCCGGATTTCCGTCGTCAGCGTATAGCCGTCCATGGCCGGCATCTCGATGTCGGAGATCACCATCGCATAGCGGTCGGCCGGATTCTCGCCGCCGGCGTGGATCTGCAAGAGATGGTCCAGCGCCTGGCGGCCGTCGGACAGCAGGGTGGCGCCGACCCCGAGCTGGTCGAGCACGCTGCGGATCTGCTGCCGCGCCACGCGCGAGTCGTCCACCACCAGTACCTGCAGCTGCGAGCCGATCAGTGCCAGCGCCGGGTCGATCTGTGCGTCGGTGCGGTTCTGGGCGATGTCGGCCAGTACGCTTTCCACGTCGATGACCTGGATCAGCTCGCCCTGGAAGCGGGTCACCGCGGTCAGATAGCTGGATTCGGCGCCCAGTTCCGGCGGCGGATGGATGTCTTCCACCGCGATGTTGACGATGCGCTCCACGCCGCTCACCAGGAAACCCTGCACCGAGCGGTTGAACTCGGTGACCACCAGGTAGCCGGGCGCCTTGTCGGCGTGCGTCTCGCGTTCCGGATGGCCGATCGCCAGGCCCAGATCGAGCACCGGCACCGAACGGCCGCGGACATCGGCGACCCCGGAGAATTGCAATGGCAGCCCCGGCACCTGGAACAGCTCCGGACGGCGCAGCACTTCCTGCACCTTGAAGACGTTCACGCCAAAAAGCTGACGGCCGCCCAGCCGGAACAGCAGCAGGGCAAGCCGATTGTGGCCCGCCAAGCGGGTGCGCTGGTCGATTCGGTTGAGCAGGTCATGAGACATGGGGTTCATATCGGCGCCCTCGCGGCGGAACTTGAGGCCGGGCTGCGGCAATGCGCCCGCGAATCGCGGCACGGGCTTTGCATGGCAATGGCGACACCTTCTATTGGAGCGACGGCCATGCGCCTGATCCTGTTAGTGGCCCTGCTGGCGGCGACGCCGGCCTGGGCCGCGGAATTCCAATCGGTGGACTCGATCCGCGCCGCAGCGCTGTCCACCCTTGGCGCCGATGCCGAAGCCGAGGCGACGCTGGACCCGTCGGTGCGCGTACCGCTGTGCCCGGTTTCGTTGCAGGCGCAGCCGACCGGGACCACGACAGTGGAAGTGAGTTGTCCGCGCGAGGCCGGCTGGCGCCTGTTCGTGCCGCTCAAGGTGCGGCGTCTGCAGAACGTGCTGGTGCTGGGCCGCGGGCTGGCCGCTGGGGAAACCGTCGGCGCCGCCGATATGGTCATCGAGAAGCGCGACGCGGCGCGCATCGTCGGTGCGGCAATGACCGATCCGGCGGCCGCGATCGGGCGGGTGGTGCGGCGCACGCTGCCGGCCGGCACGCTACTGTCGGCGAGCGATCTGGTCGCGCAGCGGCTGGTGCGGCGCGGCGACAATGTGGCACTGGTGGCGCGCAACGGGGGACTGGAAGTGCGCATGGCCGGGCGCGCATTGAGCGATGGCGGCGAGAACGAGCGGGTGACCGTCGAAAACCTGTCGTCGCGGCGGGTGGTTCAGGGGACCGTGTCACAAAATGGCGACGTTTTTGTGACGCGTTGAGATCTGGCCTAAAGTTCGTCGGTGTAGGGCCGTTACCTACACCGAACCCGTAGCAGGATCACCCACATGAGCCAGAAAATCGAAGGGAGCTTGCCCAGCCAGGCCACGCTCCGTACCACGGCCGTCAACACCAAGGCCGCCTCCGGTGCGTCCGAGGATGGACAGAACCGTGCGGTGGGCGCCACGGCCGCGACCGACAGCCTGCGCCTGACCGGCGAAGCGTCCGGCCTGCAGAGCCTGCAGCGCCAGCTGTCGGCAGCGCCGGCGGTGGACAGCAACCGGGTCGAGTCGGTGCGCAGCGCATTGCAGGGCGGCACCTACAAGATCAACCCGGACGCGATCGCCACCCGCATGCTCGATCTGGACCAGCAGCTAAGCGCATGAACATCTCCGTGACCAACCCCTTGCAACAGCTCAGCGACGCACTCGCCGGCGAACGGCAGGCGTTGTTGGATCACAACGTGGAAGGGCTGATGCAGGCCACCAGCGACAAGCTGGCGGCGCTGCGGGCGCTGGAGGCCGATGTGCCGGCCGGGGCCGAAGCCGAATCGCGGCTGCGCGAACTGGCCGACGCCAACCGTGCCAACGGCGCACTGCTGTCGCGGCGGCGGCGCGAAGTGAACTGGGCGCTGCGTCACCTGGGCCGCAGCGAAAGCGCGCCGTCCTACGATGCCAACGGCCAGTCCAGCACCTTACGCATGAGCCGCTCGCTGGCGATCGCCTAAGTCCCTGGCGACGCCAACGGCGTCGCCAGGCTCCAAGGCGACGTGGCGGTCAGCTGCCGTGTCCACGCTCCGATAATGGCATCGGCGTATATTGAGCGTCCGCTCGTTACCCGTTGCCTTTCGTGAATTTCGCCGATCCCGATTACACCGATACGGTGCCGTTGCCTTCGCGCAAAAGCCTGCTCGCCCTGAGCGAGCTGATCGACGAAGGCCTGGTGCTGTTTCGCGCCGACGGCCGCCTGCTGTTGGCCAATAGCGCCGCACGCGGCCACCTGTGCAATGCCGACGTCTTCGACGACTGCGCCCTGGGCGAGCGCCTGGCGCAGTGGCTGCCCAGCGATGCGCTGTCGCAGGCGCGCAGCCATGGCCGCTGGAGCGGCAGCCTGCCGACCGAAGAACACGTGGTGCTGGCGCACCTGTATTTCCATGCCGACGGCGACGATGGGCACTATCTGGTGCTGATCCAGGGCATCGAAGGCCAGCAGGACTACGAGCAGGAACTTCAGCAACGCCACGCCGAGCTGCGCCAGGCCTATCTGCGCCTCAATGGCGCGCAGGAAAAACTGCTGCAGTCGGAGAAGATGGCCTCGATCGGCCAGCTCGCCGCCGGCGTCGCGCACGAGATCAACAACCCGATCGGCTACGTGCATTCCAACCTGGGCAGCCTGCAGGAATACCTGCGCAGCCTGTTCACCCTGATCGAGGCCTACGAGCGCGCCCTGCGCGCGCCCGATCCGAAGGCGCTGATCCCGGAGATCGACGACATCCGCAACCGCTTCGACATCGACTTCATCAGCCGCGACCTGCCGCAGCTGATGGCCGAATCGCGCGAAGGCATCGAGCGGGTGACGCGCATCGTGCGCGACCTCAAGGACTTCTCGTATTCCGGCCGCGAGGAATCGTGGAAGCTGGTGGACCTGCATGCCGGGCTCGAGTCCACGATCAACATCATCTGGAACGAGCTCAAGTACAAGGTCACCCTGGACCGCCACTACGGCAACCTGCCGTTGGTCGAGTGCCTGCCGTCCGAGCTCAACCAGGTGTACATGAACCTGCTGCTCAACGCCGGCCAGGCGATCGGCGAGCGCGGCAGCATCGTGGTCAGCACCGGCCAGGACGGCGAGGAGGTCTGGATTGAGTTCAAGGACTCCGGCGCCGGCATTCCGGCGGACCTGCTGCAGCGCATCTTCGACCCCTTCTTCACCACCAAGCCGGTCGGCAGCGGCACCGGCCTGGGCCTGTCGATCTCCTACGGCATCATCAACAAGCACCATGGCCGCATCGACGTGACCAGCACCGTCGGCGAAGGCTCTTGTTTTCGCATCGTGATTCCGGTTAGGCAGCCGAAGTAAGGCCGGGACCGGGGACCCGGAAAAAGCGTCGATCCTGGCGTGGCGGCGTTGTCGTGCAGTTGCCCTTTGCTCTTCCGGGTTCCCGGTCCCCGGTCCCTGGTCCCCGATTTCAAGCCTGCCCATCCCGCCGCTGCTCATCATGCGTACGAAACGCCTGGCGGATGTGCTCGCGCAGTTCGTCGTCGTTCCATGGCTTGGTCAGGAAGCGGTAGATCGCGCCGCGGTTGATCGCGTCGGTGACCGTGGCCAGGTCGGTGTAGCCGGATAGCACCAGGCGGATGGTGTCGGGGTAGAGCATCTTGACCCGGCCCAGGAACTCGGTGCCGCTCATGTCGGACATGCGCTGGTCGGACAGGATCACCTGCACGTCGTTGGTGGCCAGCAGGTCGAAGGCGTCGCGCACGTTGCCGGCGGCCAGGATCCGGTAGCCGTCGCGGCGGAACAGGCGCACCAGCGAGCGCAGCACGTTCTCCTCGTCGTCGAGCAGCAGCAGGGTGCGGTCCGGGCGGGTCTCGGTGAACGATTCCGGACGCAGGTAGCGGCGCCGCAGCGCCATGCCCGCGGCCTCGGCCGACATCGGTTCGCCGAACAGGTAGCCCTGGAAGATGTCGCAGTCGTTGCGGCGCAGGAAGCCCAGCTGCGCCTGCGACTCCACGCCGTTGGCGATCACCACCATGCCCAGCTGATGGCCCATGGCGATGATGGCGCGGGCGATCGCCGCCTCGCGATTGCCGGCCGGCGCGCTCTTGATGAAGCTGCGGTCGATCTTCAGTTTGTCCACCGGATAGCGCACCAGCGCGCTGAGGCTGGAATCGCCGGTGCCGAAATTGTCCAGGCTCAGGCTGATGCCCTCGCGGCACAGGTTGGCCAGGGTTTCGTGGACGAAGTTGACGTTGTTGGTCAACGCGCTTTCGTTGATCTCCAGCACCATCATCTGCGGCGGCACGCCGGCCGCCTGCAGCGCCGACATCACTTCGTTGAAGAAGGTCGGGCGCAGCAGCTGCAGGGTGGAGACGTTGACCGAGATGGTGAAGTCGTCGAAGCCCTGGTCGCGCCACAGCCGCGCCTGGCGCAGCGCGCCCTCCATCACCCAGGTGCCGATCTGCACGATCACGCCCAAGCGCTCGGCGGTGCGCATGAACCGTTCCGGCACCAGGATGCCCAGCGTCGGCGACTGCCAGCGCAGCAGCGATTCCATGCCGACCACGCGGCCGTCGCGGGCGCTGACCATCGGCTGGTAGCGCAGGCGCAGCTCGCCGTTGGGGATCGCATCGACGATCTGCCGCGAGATGATGCTCTCGCTGTGTGCGCTGGGCGGGCCGTCGGCCGCGTACAGGCGCACCATGTTGCCGCCCTCGCGCGCGGCCTGGTAGACCGCGTCCTCGGCATAGTCAAGCAGCGTGGACAGGCGCGCGGAGTGTTCCGGGCACAGGCTCACGCCGATCTTGCCGGTCATGAACAAGGTGTAGGGCAGCACCGACAGCGGCAATTCGATCTGCTGCCGGACCTCCTCGGCGAAGGCCTCCGGCGGCGGCACGTCGGCGGTGCGCGGCACCGCCATGATCAGCTCGTCGCTGCCGTGGCGCCACAGCAGACCGCGCCCGCGCAGATGCGCCTGCAGCCGCTGCGCCAGCAGCGCCAACGCGTGGTCGCCGACTTCCGCGCTCATGTTCTCGTTGATCGAGGCGAAGTGGTCGATGTCGATGTGCAGCAGCATCACCCCCGGCCCGCCGGCCAGCGCCTCGGCGATCATGCCGGTCAGCGCCGGATGGCCTGCGCCCAGGCGCGACGGCAGTTCGTCGCCTTGCGGCACGGGGGCAGCGGGGTTCCACATCGTGTCAGGGTCCAGGTGGGTGGGTTGGCGTCGCCGCCGTGGTATAGGGCAGGCACAGCGTCACCCGCGTGCCGGCACCGGGCGCGGTGTCGATCTGCAGGGTACCGCCTGCGCTCTGCGCGCGCTCGCGCATCACGATCAGGCCCAGCCCGCGCGGGCCGGCCGGATCGAAGCCGTCGCCGTCGTCGACCACCTCCAGGCGCAACTGCTGGTGCTGCTCGTCGCTCAGCGCCATGCGCACTTCGCCGGCACAGGCGTGGCGCAGCACGTTGGTCAGGCTCTCCTGGGCGATGCGGAAGCAGGCCTGCTCGACCTCGCCGCTGGGCCGCGCGGGCAGGGTGGCGATCTCCAGGTGCAGGCGCACCGGCGAGGCGCGGAACAGCATGCCGGCCTGCCAGCGCAGCGCCGCCTCCAGGCCGAGCGCGTCCAGTTGCGGCGGGCGCAGCAAGGTGGAGAGGTTGCGCAGCTTGGTGATGCTGCTGTCGGCCAGCTGCACGATCTCGTTCAGGTCCTCGCGGCGGCGCTCGGCATCGGCTTCGTCCAGCGCCGCGTGCGCCGACAGTTTCATCGCGGTGATCGCCTGGCCGATGTCGTCGTGCAGGTCGCGCGAGATCGCGCGGCGTTCGTCCTCCTGCAGCGAGAACAGCCGTCGCGCCATCGCCTGCAGTTCGCGGTTGCTCAGCGCCAGCGCGTCGCGCATGCGCTCCGGTTCGCTGAGGTCGCGCACGATCAGCAACTGACAGTCGCGGCCGCTGTAGCGGACCTTGCCGAACGACAGCCCGGCGTGGAACGAGGAGCCGTCGCGGCGGCGCATGCGCGCGGCGGCGCTGCGCTCGCGCTTGTTGCCGGCATCGCGCATCTGTTCGCGCACCTGCTGCAGATCGCCGGGGTAAACCAGGCCCTGCAGCGGCTCGCCGAGCAGGTTCTCGCCTTCGTAGCCGAACTGTCCGGCGCAGGCCGCGTTGGCGTACAGCACGTGTTCTTGGTGCAGGATCGCGACCCCGTCGGGCAGCACCCGCACCAGTTCGCGGAACTGTTCCTCGCGCTCGTGCAGCAGGCGCCGCGAACGTTCGTGCTCGGTCACGTCCTGCAGGGTGCCGCGCACGCAGGCCGCGCCGGCGTCGTCGCTGGCCGATTCGGCGCGCAGGTGCAGCATGCGCGCCTGGCCGTCGGCGGCCAGCACCGGCAGCAGCATGTCCAGCTGCACCGGTGCGGCGCCGCACAACTCCTCGAGCATGTGCTGGATGCGCGACTGCGAGGCCAGGTCGGCAGGCACCAGCAGTTCGTCCAGGCGATGCTGGCGCGGCTGCTCCGGCGCGCGCCGGCCGAGCATCCGGTACACCTGGTCGGAATAGCGGCCCAGGCCGCTGGCCGGGTCCAGTTGCCAGGAGCCGAGGCGGGCGATCGCCTGCGCCTCCTCCAGCCGCAGCAGCGCCTGGTCGCGGCGCTGCTGCGCCTCGTGCTCGGCGCTGCGGTCGCTGATCACCACCAGCCGCGCGCCGCGGCCGCGGTAGTCCAGGCCGGTGCTGCGCGCCTCGGCCATGCGCAGGCTGCCGTCGCGCAGGCGCAGCGGCTCGGCCACCACGCAGACCTTGGACGGGGTGTCGCGGATCGACTGGATCACCTCGCCCATGCGTTCGGCCGCGCTCGGTGGCCACAGCCGGCCCAGTTCTAGCCCGACGAAGGTGTCGTGCGGCCAGCCGAAGAAGGCGACCGCGGCCGGATTGACGTCCACCACCCGCAGCGTTTCCGGATCGTAGACCAGCATCGGGCTGGGATTGGCCTGGAACATTTGCCGGTAGCCGGCCTCGGACAGCGCCAGCTGCGCGTGCACCTGCACCGCGCCGCGTACCAGCGGGCGCAGCAGGCAGTAAAGGGCGATGGCGGTCAACAGCAGGAACACGGCGTCGTTGACCAGTTGCAGTACGGCCAGCGTCTGCGTGTTGTCTATGAATCGAACCAGCAGCAGGTCGCTGCCCAGCGACCAGATCAGGCCGAGCAGCAGGTACAGCAGTGCGGTCCGCCAGATGCCCCGGTCCAGCCGCTGCGCCAGACGCATGCCCGAGGACGGGGAGGTCGGGGAGAGATCGCGTTGTGGTTGCATGCCCCGACAGCCTGGTGCGGCGTTATTCATCCACTGCCATCTTACCGGCAAGCGCCGGCCGCGGCCCACTGCGGCCGCCGCCGCCGGCCAGGCGGGGCGCTCAACTAATGCTGCCGGGTGCCGTTATCACCTTCGTCCGCCAGCATCGGCGCTGGTAGAAACGGAGCACTTCGGCGTGGATCAAGGCGTCATCGCAAGCTTGCTGCAGCATCCGCTCACCTCGGCCGTGGTCCTGTTGGACGCCGAAGGGCGGCCGCTGGCCGCGAACCGGGCCGCGCAGGCGCTGGAGCTGCCGCGTACGGTGGAGGCCTATGCCGAGCTGATGCGCGACGTGCGCGAGCGCCTGTGCGGCGACGAGAGCATGCTCGCCTGCGCGCTGCCCGGCACCGCCGGGCGGCGCCTGGACGGCTGGCTGCGCGCGGTGCGCGACGACGCCGGCGCGCTGCTGGCCTACACCCTGAGCGTGCCCGAGCCGGTCGGCAGCGACGGCGCCACGCGCTGGGAGATCGCGCTGGACAGCGCCGAACACGGCCTGTGGGACTGGGACATCCCCAGCGACAGGACCTTCCGTTCCGAGCGCTGGAGACAGATGCTCGGCTACCAGGGCGATGCGCCGGACTACGGACTCAATGCGCTGCTGCCGCTGGTGCACAGAGACGACCAGGTCCGCCTGCGCGAGGCGATCCGCGCCCATTTCGAAGGCCGCACCGCGACCTACGTGTGCGAATTCAGGCTGCGCCAGCAGGACGGGCAGTGGCGCTGGATCCTGGATCGCGGCCGCATCGTCGCGCGCACCGCCGACGGCAGCCCGCTGCGCATGGTCGGCACGCATACCGACATCCACGAACAGAAGCTGCTCGAGCAGCGCCTGCGCGACCAGCAGACCCTGCTGCGCGAGGCGCAGCGCATGACCAGCATGGGTAGCTGGTCGTGGGATCCGCCGCAGAACCGGATCTGGTGGTCGCGCGAATTCCTGCGCGTGACCGGCCTGGCCGAGGAACACCCGCCGAGCAGCCGCGGCTGGCTGCGCCTGCTCAGCCGCGAGTCGGCGGCGCAGGTGCTGGCGACCTGGCGGCGCATGCAGCGCGACGGCAAGCAGGCCAACTTCGAGGTCGAGCTGGTGCGCGGCAGCGAGGCGCCGCTGCACCTGCGGGTCTGGGCGCAACCGCAGCTGGAAGCCGATGGCCGCATCCAGCGCGTGCTCGGCCAGGTGCAGAACATCACCGAGCAGCGCCAGACCGACGCGCTGATCCGCTGGCGCACCGAACTGCTCAACCGCGTCTCGGCGCTGGGCAAGATCGGCGGCTGCGAGATCGAGGTCGATACCCGGCGCATGCAATGGACCGAGGAGTGCTACCGCATCCACGGCCTGCGCAAGGAAACCCTGGAATTGGACCAGGCGCTGGCGCTGTACACCCTGGATTCGCGCGATGCGTTCGAAGCGGCGCTGGCGCGGATCGCCCAGGGCGGGCTGCCCGAGCAACTGGATCTGTGCTTCCACCGGCCCTCCGGGCACCGGGTGTGGGTGCAGGTGCTGATCGAACTGGACGACCGCGACGGTCTGCCGCCGCGCTTCGTGGTGCTGTTCCGCGACATCAGCCGCGAACGCGAGGCCAGCGAGCGCATCGAACTGCTGGCCCACTACGACCTGCTGACCGGATTGCCGAACCGGCAACTGCTGCGCGAGCAGGCGGAAACCGCGATGCACGACGCGGTGGAGCGCGGCAGCACCCTGGCCATGCTGTTCGTCGACCTGGACGGGTTCAAGAGCATCAACGATTCCTTCGGCCATGCCACCGGCGATGCGCTGCTGAAGCTGGCCGCCACGCGCATGCACCAGCAGCTGCGCACCAGCGACCTGTTCGGGCGCTTCAGCGGCGACGAATTCCTGGTGGTGCTGCGCGACCTGGCCGAGCCGAGCGACGCCGGCCACGTGGCGCGCAAGCTGATCGCGGCGCTGGCCGAGCCGCTGCACAACGGCGAGAACGTGATCAAGATCGGTGCCAGCATCGGCATCGCCTTGATGGAAGACGGGCGCCAGGATTTCGACAGCCTGCTGCGCGCCGCCGACGCGGCGATGTATGCGGCCAAGGAATCCGGCCGCAACACCTGCCACTACTACAGCCAGGATGTGCTGCTGCGCGCGCAGCGGCGCCTGGAGATCGAGCATGCGCTGCATGGCGCGCTGGACCGCGAGGAGTTCTCGCTGGTGTACCAGCCGCTGGTGCACGCGGCCGGCGAACGCGCGCCGGCGGTCGAGGCGCTGTTGCGCTGGCACCGCCCCGGCCATGGTCACTGCAATCCGGCCGAGTTCATTCCCATCGCCGAGGAATGCGGCGAGATCGTGCGCCTGGGCGACTGGGTGATCAACGAAGCCTGCCGCCAGGCCGCGGCCTGGGATGCGGCGGGGCTGCACTTCGACCGCGTTTCGGTGAACGTGTCGGCGATGCAGCTGCGCGACCGCGGCTTCGCCGAGCGGGTGCTGGAACTGTGCCAGCGCAACAACTGGTCGCCGAAGCGGCTGGAGCTGGAGCTGACCGAATCGGCGCTGATCCGCGACACCGAATCGTTGCGCCGCTGCTTCGAACTGTTCGAGCAGGAGGGCGTGCTGCTGGCGGTGGACGACTTCGGCACCGGCTTCTCCAACCTGCATTACCTCAATCGCTTCCCGGTGCAGCGGCTGAAGATCGACCGCAGCTTCGTGCAGGACATGCTCATCGACAGCGGCACCGCCAAGGTCACCCAGGCGATCGTGCAACTCGGCCATGCGCTGGGCATGCAGGTGGTGGCCGAGGGCGTGGAGACGGCGCAGGAAGAGGCGCTGCTGCGCGAGCAGGGCTGCGACGAGATCCAGGGCTATCTGCACTCGCGTCCGCTGCCGCCGCGCGAACTGGCCGCGTGGTTGCGGGCGCGCCAGAGCGTGCTGCCGGCGACCTTGCCGCGGCTGGTGCTTGCTGCTCAGTGAACGCGCGCTGCGGGCGCTTGCGCGGCGCTGTTGCAGCGCCGCATTTGCTGGCTATACTTCGCGCCCATCGTTCCCGGCCAGAGGCCACTTCCTTGGACAGTCATCCTAGACCGACGCTGCAGCTGTCGAGCTGACAGGACCGCCAAGGTCTGGGTTCGTCCCAGATGGGTCCCGTCCGCTCAGGACGGGATCGTTCGCCAGCGCCGCACCGGCGCTGACCACAGACCCCGCAGTACGCAAGCCCGATCCGCGAGGACCCCGAGCGTAGCCGCTGGCGTTTCCGCATCCGGAGCCGCCCATGCCTGTCGTCGTTGTCGCCATGCATTTCGTCACTGCCGGTTGCCCGCGCGCATGCCGCGGCCGGTCCATGCCGCATCGCGGCGCCTGCTGTCACACAGCGCGATTGCCGCGGTCGCGGCCGCCATCGCGGCAGCGGCCCGGCCGCGCAGCGCGGCGCTGGCGCAGCAGCGGCTGACGCCTGGCTGGAACATTCGCGCGCGACACTGGGCGGTCGTCCCACCCGCGTTTCCGTGATTCCCTACCACCCGTGCGGCGCGCCTGGCGCCGCCGTCCTGCCGGAACCTTCCCATGGTGCTATTCCCCCGCGACCGCAACGCGCCCGACCATGTCGCCGCACGCCCCGGCGTGCTGCCCAATCTGCATGATCTGGCGGTGTTCGCGCTGCTGCTGGCGTTGGGTGTGCTGCTGCTGCACGGCGCCGCCGACATGCGCGCGCCGCTGCCGCCGCCGGGCACGGAAGCGGTCTCGCTGGGCCTGCAGCATTTGCCCGAATACGGCCTGCGCACCACCTTGCGCATGTTCGCGGCGATGGCCGCCTCGCTGCTGTTCACCTTCGTCGTGGCGACCCTGGCGGCCAAGAGTCGCCGCGCCGAGCGGCTGATCGTGCCGGCGCTGGACATCCTGCAGTCGGTGCCGGTGCTGGGCTTCCTGACCTTCACCGTGACCTTCTTCCTGGGCCTGTTCCCGGGCCGCCAGATCGGCGCCGAGCTGGCCTCGATCTTCGCCATCTTCACCAGCCAGGCCTGGAACATGGCCTACTCGTTCTACCAGTCGCTGCGCAACGTGCCGCGCGACCTGGACGAGGTCACCCGCGGCTTCGGCCTGTCGTCGTGGCAGCGCTTCTGGCGGCTGGAAGCGCCGTATGCGACGCCGGCGCTGATCTGGAACATGATGATGTCGATGTCCGGCGGCTGGTTCTTCGTGGTCGCCTCCGAGGCGATCACGGTCGGCGACCACACCCTGGAACTGCCCGGCATCGGCTCCTACCTGGCGCTGGCGATCGCGCAACGCAACTTCGCCGCGGTCGGCTGGGCGGTGCTGGCGATGGCCGTGCTGATCGTGCTGTACGACCAGTTGCTGTTCCGTCCCATCGTCGCCTGGTCGGACAAGTTCCGCGCCGAACTCACCGCCTCGCAGGACAAGCCGCAATCGTGGCTGTACGACCTGCTGCGGCGCACCCGCCTGGCCAAGCGCCTGGTCGCGCCGCTGGCCTGGGTCTGGCAGCGCACGCTGCTGTGGCGCTGGGCGCCGCGGCGCCCGCGCCCTGCGGCGGCGCCTGCGCGGGACGGTGCCGCCAACCTATGGGGCGAGCGGCTGTGGAGCGCGGCGCTGGCGGTCGCAGCGCTGGCCGCGGCCTGGTTCGCGTTCGACTACGGCCGCCGGCACCTGAGCGTGCATGATCTGGCCGAAGCGTTCGGCGGCGGGCTGGCCACGCTGCTGCGGGTGGTGGTGCTGATCGCGCTGGCCAGCGTGGTGTGGGTGCCGATCGGGGTGTGGATCGGGCTGCGCCCGAAGGTGGCGCAGCGGGTGCAGCCGCTGGCGCAGTTCCTGGCCGCGTTCCCGGCCAACGTGCTGTTCCCGTTCGCGGTGCTGGCGATCGTCGCCACCGGTGCCAATCCCAACATCTGGCTGTCGCCGCTGATGATCCTGGGTACGCAGTGGTACATCCTGTTCAATGTGATCGCCGGCGCCAGCGCGTTTCCCACCGACCTGCGCGAGGCGGCCACGGTCTACCAGCTGCGCTCGTGGACCTGGTGGCGGCGGGTGATCCTGCCGGGCATCTTCCCGTACTACATCACCGGCGCGCTGACCGCCTCCGGCGGCTCCTGGAACGCCAGCATCGTCGCCGAACTCGCCAGTTGGGGCGACACCCAGGTGCAGGCCTACGGGCTCGGCTCCTACATCGCCCGCGCCACCGCCGCCGGCGACGGCGCGCGGGTGCTGCTCGGGGTGGCGGTGATGTCGCTGTTCGTGACCGTCTTCAACCGCGCGGTGTGGCGGCGCCTGTACGCCTTCGCCGAACGCCGCCTGCGTTTCGACTGACCCCCTTGGAGATCCCGACCATGACCTTTTCCGCAAGCGCGCCCGAGCGCGCCCCGCTGGTCCGCGTGCACGGCGTGCGCAAGAGCTACGACAAGGGCGGGGCGACGCCGCTGGTAGTGCTGGACGACGTCGACCTGACCCTGCATTCGGGCCAGATCGTCGGCCTGCTCGGGCGCTCCGGCTCCGGCAAGTCCACGCTGCTGCGCGCCATCGCCGGGCTGCTGCAGCCCAGCGCCGGCAGCATCGTGTTCCGCGACGCCACCCCGACCCAGGCGATCGACGATATCGCGATGGTGTTCCAGAGCTTCGCGCTGTTCCCGTGGCTGACCGTGCTGCAGAACGTGGAGGTCGGCCTGGAGGCGCGCGGCGTGGCCGCCGACGAACGCCGCCGGCGCGCGCTGGCGGCGATCGACCTGATCGGCCTGGACGGCTACGAGGGCGCCTATCCGAAGGAATTGTCCGGCGGCATGCGCCAGCGCGTGGGCCTGGCCCGCGCGCTGGTGGTGCGGCCGAAACTTTTGCTGATGGACGAGCCGTTCTCGGCGCTGGACGTGCTGACCGCCGAGACCCTGCGCACCGACCTGCTCGACCTGTGGTCGGAAGGGCGCATGCCGATCGAATCGATCCTGATGGTCACCCACAACATCGAGGAAGCGGTGCTGATGTGCGACCGCATCGTGATCTTCGGCGCCAATCCGGGCCGGGTGATCGGCGAGATCCACGTCACCTTGCCGCAGCCGCGCAACCGCCTGGCGCCGGCGTTCCGCGCCCTGGTCGACGACATCTACGCGCGCATGACCGCCAGCCCGCAGCGGCCGCAGGCGCGCGAAGGCGTATTTCCCGGCAGCGGCATCGCGATGGTGTTGCCGCGGGTGTCGAGCAACCTGCTGGCCGGCCTGGTCGAGGCGGTGGCGGCCGAGCCGTACCACGGCCGCGCCGACCTGCCGCCGCTGGCCGCCGGCCTGCAGCTGGAAGTGGACGAACTGTTCCCGATCGCCGAGACCCTGCAGCTGCTGCGCTTCGCGGTGTTCGAGCAGGGCGACCTGCAGCTGACCCCGGCCGGGCAGCGCTTCGCCGAACTCGGCACCGATGCGCGCAAGCAGATGTTCGCCCAGCACCTGGCCACCTACGTGCCGCTGGCCGCGCACATCCGCCGCGTGCTCGACGAACGTCCGACCCACCATGCCCCGGCGCGGCGTTTCCGCGACGAGCTGGAAGACCACATGTCCGAGGACTATGCGGCCGAAACCGTGCAGGCGGTGATCAGCTGGGCGCGCTACGCCGAGTACTTCGCCTACGACAAGCAGGCCGACCTGTTCTCGCTGGAGAATCCCAGCTAGGCTTCGTCGACGGTCGGTAACGGCGCCTCTGTAGGAGCGGCTTCAGCCGCGACAGGCCCTACGGGTAGAACCTGTCGCGGCTGAAGCCGCTCCTACAGTGCACCCAGCAGGCGATCCGCAGGCGGTTGTAGGAGCGGCTTCAGCCGCGACAGGCACCTTCGGAAAGTTCCGGTCGCGGCTGAAGCCGCTCCTACAGGGATTGGCGGCGCTCGGAACTGCGACCGCACAGAGCGGTTCAATCGTGATCGGCGAGCGCCGCGTAGCCGGGCAGCGGCGCCGGCGTACCGGCCGCGGCGATGGCGGCCCCGTTCAAGCCCATGTCCCAGGACAGGCCGGCCCAGACCAGGTCGGCGATGCTGTCGCTCCGCGCCACCGGGCCACGCCGGCCGAGCATCTGCCGCAACTCGTCCTGCGCCCGCATTTCCAGCTGCCGCAGCGCGCTGCCCGGCTGGCGCCGCGCCGCAACCGGCCTGCCGCTGGCGGCAAGGCCGGCAACCGGGTGCAGGGCAGCGGGCGGGGTTTCGTGCGCACAGGTCAGGTCGTCGCAGGACATGGCCTCTACTCGGGACAGGGACTGAAAGGGCATCGACTCGGCCAAACGGGGAAGGGCAGCAACGACAAGCCCCGGCCAGGGCCGGGGACGGGTCGCTTCATGATGCGGCAGGGTGCACACGGCGTCGATCAGAACAGTTCGACGGTGCCGGCGCCCATGCTCTGCTGCGCCACCGCCTTGTGCGGCGGACGCTCCCACTCCACGCGCATCTCGCGCAGGCGGGTGCCGACGCGCTGCAGGGCTTCGACCAGTTCGTTGTCGAACACGCCGCCATTGCGATGCAGCAGTTCCTGCAGGCCCACGGCCTCGCGGTTGATCGCAGTCAGGCGGTCGAGGTGGGTGTGCACGCCGCCCAGGGCCTGGGTGGCGATGTCCTCGAACTGCAGGGCGCGCACCGCTTCGGCGACGCTGCTGTCGATGGCGCGGCCGCACTCGGAGATCTCGCGCATGCCTTCGCCCAGCGAGTTGTTGATCGCCGCCACGTTGTCCAGCATCGACGCGGCCTCGGCGCGCGCCTCGCGGGAGCGGTCCATGTCGCGCGAGGCCATGTGCGACACCGTCTCGCGGACCTTGGCGATGGCGTCCTTGGAACTGTGCGCCAGCTTGCGGATCTGCTCGTTGAAGGTGGTCGAGCGCTCGGACAGGTTGCGCACCTCGTCGGCGACCACCGCGAAGCCGCGGCCCGCCTCGCCGGCACGCGCCGCTTCGATCGCCGCGTTCAACGCCAGCAGATTGGTCTGGTCGGCGATCGACTTGACGTCCTCCAGCAGAGCGAAGATGCCATCCAGGTGCTGCGACATGTCGTCGATGTAGTGCACCGTGGCGCTGCTCTGGCCGCTGACCTGTTCCAGCGCCTCGACCAGTTGCTCCATGCGCTGGCTGGCATGCTGGGCGAAGCGGGCCACGTCGACCCCGGCACCGCCGTCGTCGCCGGCGCGATCCACGATCCGCGCCAGCGCGACGTTCTGCTGCCGCGACTTGCGGTTCATCGCCTCGAAGCTGCCACCCAGGCCGCTGACCGCCTGGCGGATCAGTTCGCGGGCCCGTTCGATCTCGCTGCGCGAGCCTTCGATCTCGTTGCCGACGAAGTTGCGCAGCTCGGACAGCAGCTGATCCTGCTCGCGCATGATCTTGGACTGCTCCGGCGAACGCCGGCTCTGGCTATAGGCTGTCCAGGCGGCGAAGCCCAGCCAACTCAGCGTCATGGTGGTAAGGATGGCCCAACGGACCGGGGCCGGCCAATCGAAACCGGCGGCGATGGGGAACAGCAGCGTCAGGGCGAGCGGAGCAGCCAGACGGATCAAGAGGCGTGAGTACATGGACGTTCTCGGCAGATTCACGATTGCTGTATCGGCCGTACCCCCTCGGTCTTTAGCAGCGGTGTGGTGCCGATCGCGTCCGCGCGGCGAAACGTGCGCTGCATCGAGCCCGTGCCGGCAGCGCCAGCGCCGCGCTCAGCCCAGCGCGCGGTCTACCGCGTCGATCATACGCCGCTTGGCCAGCAGGAAATCCCACAGGCTGCCGCCCATCTGCCGCCACAGCACCGCCGAGCGCACCGCGGCCAGCAGCAGCGCGCGGATCTCCGCCACCACCCCGGCCTGGCCCAGGTAATGCGGATTGCCCTGCACCATCACCCGCGGGCGCAGGTGGCTGATGGTATCGGCATACAGCTGGCCGAGCGCGCCGATCACCTCCGGATGCGCGCTGTCGGCGTGCTCGGCCAGCAGCGGCGCGATCCGGGCGATGCCGACGCTGACCTTGGCGCCGGTCTCGGTGTCGCGCACGAAGCGCCGCTCCAGTTGCATCACCGCCAGCGCCAGCCGCGGCAGCACCTCGTCCTGGCCCTGGTTGCGGAAATAGTTGTGTAGCAGGCGCAGCCCGGGCGCGACGTCGCCGACCTGGCCGTAGACCGCCTGCGGCGTGTCGGCATCGGTGCGGAACACGCTGTCGAGCAGGGTCCGCACCAGCGACGCCTCGGACTGCCCGGTCTCGGCGATGCGCCGCACCTGCTGCAGGGCCTGGGCGACGCCGGCCAGCGCCAGCACGCGCGCATCCATGGAATCGGTCATCGGGTGGTTTCCTCTAGTGAAGCGGGGCGCTGCGCCAGACGGCGTTGCAGCGGGGCATCGGTGGTGGCGATCACGGCGCCGCCCAGGCACTCGTCGCCCTGGTACAGCACCAGCGACTGGCCGGGGGTCACGGCGCGCTGCGGGCGGGCGAAGCGCACCGCCAGGGTGCCGTCGTCGGCCACCTCGACCATGCACGGCTCGTCGGCCTGGCGGTAACGGGTCTGCGCGGTGCAGTCGAAGCGCCGCGCCGGCGCCGACCCGGCGATCCAGTGCGCGGCTTCGGACTGCAGCTGCGTGGACAGCAGATGCGGGCTGTCGCGGTCCTGGTCCACGTACAGCACGTTGCGCGCCACGTCCTTGCCGACCACGTACCACGGCGCCGCCGCGCGGCCGCGCACGCCGCCGATGTTCAGGCCCTCGCGCTGGCCCAGGGTGAAGTAGAACACGCCCGGGTGCTCGGCCACGACCTGTTCCTGCGGGTCGCGGATTTCGCCGCGCCGCGCCGGCAGGTAGCGGCCGAGGAACTCGCGGAAGTCGCGCTCGCCGATGAAGCAGATGCCGGTGGAATCCTTCTTCGCATGGGTCGGCAGGCCGGCCTCGCGGGCGATGCGCCGCACCTGTTCCTTGGGCAGCTCGCCGACCGGGAACAGGGTCGCAGCCAGTTGCGCCTGGCCGAGCTGGTGCAGGAAATAGCTCTGGTCCTTGTTGCGGTCCAGCCCGCGCAGCAGCCGCCAGCGGCCGTCGGCGAAGGCAACCCGGGCGTAGTGGCCGGTGGCGATGCGCTCGGCGCCGAGTTCGCGCGCCGCGTCCAGGAAATGCTTGAACTTGACCTCGCGGTTGCACAGCACGTCCGGGTTCGGGGTGCGCCCGGCGGCGTACTCGGCCAGGAAGTGGGCGAACACGCCTTGCCAGTATTCCTGCGAGAAATCGCGGAAGTGGAACGGCATGCCGAGCAGGCCGCACACCGCCACCGCGTCGCGGCGGTCGTCCTCGGCGCGGCAGTCTCCACTCCCGTCGTCGGCCCAGTTCTGCATGAACAGGCCGGCCACGTCGGCGCCTTGCTGCACCAGCTGCCAGGCCGCCACCGACGAATCGACCCCGCCGGAGACGCCGACCATGATCCGCGCGCCGTTCATGCCAGTTGCCGCACCAGGTCCAGCGGATAACGCTTGCCGGCAAGGAAATCGGCGGCCACCTGCCACACCAGCGGGCTGCGCCAGCGCGGCGCGGCTGCCTGCAGTTCGGCCGGGGTCATCCACAGGGCGCGCACGATGCCGTCGTCCAGCGGCCGCTGCGGGTCGTGCGCGAGCGGATCGGCGGCGAAGGCGAAGCGCAGGTAGTGGCGGCCGTTGTCGGCCTTCCACTGGTAGGCGCCGATGAACGCGGTCAGCCGCACCTGCCAGCCGGTTTCCTCCAGCGTCTCGCGCAGCGCCGCCTGCAGCAGGCTCTCGTCCGGCTCCAGGTGCCCGGCCGGCTGGTTCAGCACCAGCGCGCCGGCGATGGATTCCTCCACCTGCAGCAGGCGCCCGTCGCGCACCACCACCGTGGCCACGGTCACGTCGGGCTGCCAGGGGCCGGGGGCCAGCGCCATCAGAACGCGTCCTTGCCGGCGTTGAGTTCGGCATCCATCGCGTCGGCGCCGCGCGCGGCCGCTTCCAGCGCCTCGCGCAAGGCGCTGTCGTCGGCATCGGCGGCGACCTTGACCACGAATACCGCGGTGCCGCCCTGGCGCACCCAGCCGCCGAGGATGTCGGCCTGCGCGTCTTCCAGCAGGCGGTTGGCGACCGCGGCGGGCAGGGTGTCGCCCTTGGCCTGGTAGGCCGGCGACCAGATCTCGCGGATCCGGTGGCTACCGAAGGTCTCCACTGGCGAGCGCACGTAGATCAGCTGCTGGCGCTCGCGGCCCTGCTCGCGCAGCCCGAACAGCAACTGGTAGTCGCCGTCGGCATCGGCCTGGACGTCGTAGCCCATCGCCTTCAGGCGCTTGCCCAGCGCCTGGTCCGGCGCGGCGGCGGCTGGCAGCGCGGCCAGCAGGAGCGCGGCGAGCAGGGCGGCCGGGCGGAAATTCGTCGAATGCATGCGTTGCGCCATCAAAGAAGAGGAATTGTGCGGGCAGGATCGGCGATCGTCCAATCCGGGCCGACAGCCGCCGTATATAATCGGCGCATGCCTCGCAAGAATTCTTCAGACCTCGATCACGGCGTAATGGTGGAGACCGGCAAGCCGGAGATCGCCCGCCCGCCGATGTACCAAGTGCTGTTGCTGAACGACGACTACACCCCGATGGACTTCGTGGTGACCGTGTTGCAGCAGTTTTTCTCGCTGGACCTGGAGAAGGCCACGCAGGTGATGCTGCACGTGCATACCCGCGGCCGCGGCGTCTGCGGGGTGTATACCCGCGAGTTGGCTGAATCCAAGGTAGCTCAGGTCAACGAGTTTTCCAGAATGAACCAGCATCCCCTGTTGTGCACGATGGAAAAAGCCTGATAGTGGTAAGCGTCGGTCACCGGTTTGCACGGACTAACGCGGTCTGAACACAGTGATACGATAGGGTTGTAGAAATTCGCAACTCCAGCCGCATATTGTTGGCAACAGACGTCGGAGTGAACCATGTTCAGCAAAGATCTCGAGCAAACCATCGGCCAGTGCTACAAGCGCGCCCGGGAAGCCCGCCATGAGTTCATGACGGTCGAACACCTGTTGTTGGCCTTGCTCGACAATCCTTCGGCGCAGGCGGTGCTGAAGGCCTGCGGCGCCGATACCGAGCGCCTGCGTAGCGAGCTGGAGCAGGCCATCGAAGCCTCGGTGTCGCGCCTGGCCGAAGACGACGGCCGCGACACGCAGCCCACGCTGGGCTTCCAGCGGGTCCTGCAGCGCGCGGTCTACCACGTGCAGTCCTCGGGCAAGAAGGAAGTCACCGGCGCCAACGTGCTGGTCGCGATCTTCGGCGAAAAGGACTCGCATGCGGTGTATTTCCTGAATCAGCAGGACATCACCCGGCTCGACATCGTCAACTACCTGTCGCACGGCATCGCCAAGCTCGGCGAAGAAGGCGAGACCCCGGCGCCGCCCGACGGCGAGGCCAAGGGCGAGGCGGGCGACGGCGAAGCCAAAGGCGACGCGCTGGCCGAATACGCCAGCAATCTGAACGAACAGGCGCGCAATGGCCGCATCGACCCGCTGGTCGGCCGCGCCGACGAGATCGAGCGCACCATCCAGGTGTTGTGCCGCCGGCGCAAGAACAACCCGCTGTACGTGGGCGAGGCCGGCGTCGGCAAGACCGCGATCGCCGAGGGCCTGGCCAAGCGCATCGTCGAGGGCAGCGTGCCCGAGGTGCTGGCCGACGCGGTCATCTACTCGCTGGACCTGGGCGCGCTGGTCGCCGGCACCAAGTACCGCGGCGACTTCGAAAAGCGCCTGAAGGGCGTGCTGACCGCGCTGAAGAAGGTGCCCAACGCGGTGCTGTTCATCGACGAGATCCACACCATCATCGGTGCCGGCTCGGCCTCGGGCGGCACCATGGACGCCTCCAACCTGATCAAGCCGGCACTGGCCTCGGGCGATCTGCGCTGCATCGGCTCGACCACGTTCCAGGAATACCGCGGCATCTTCGAGAAGGATCGCGCGCTGGCACGGCGCTTCCAGAAGATCGACATCGTCGAGCCGACCGTGGGCGAGACCTTCGAGATCCTGCAGGGCCTGAAGCCCAAGTACGAGGCGCACCACGGCGTGACCTACGCCGACGACGCGCTGCAGGCGGCGGTGGACCTGTCGGTGAAGCACATCGGCGACCGCCTGCTGCCGGACAAGGCGATCGACGTGATGGACGAGGCCGGCGCGCGCCAGCGGCTGCTGCCGCAAGGCGTGCGCAAGGAGCTGATCGACATCGAGGAAATCGAGACCATCGTCGCCAAGATGGCGCGGATCCCGGCCAAGCAGGTCAGCGCCACCGACAAGGACGTGCTGCAGCACCTGGAGCGCAACCTGAAGATGGTGATCTTCGGCCAGGATCCGGCGATCGAGACGCTGGCCTCGTCGATCAAGCTGGCGCGTTCGGGCCTGGCCAATCCGGAGAAGCCGATCGGGAACTTCCTGTTCGCCGGTCCCACCGGCGTCGGCAAGACCGAGGTGACCAAGCAGCTGGCGCTGCAGCTGGGCATCGAGCTGGTGCGCTTCGACATGTCCGAGTACATGGAGTCGCATTCGATCAGCCGCCTGATCGGCGCGCCTCCGGGCTACGTCGGTTTCGACCAGGGTGGCCTGCTGACCGAGAAGATCGTCAAGACCCCGCACTGCGTGCTGCTGCTGGACGAGGTCGAGAAGGCGCATCCGGACATCTTCAACATCCTGCTGCAGGTCATGGACCGCGGCGTGCTCACCGACACCAACGGGCGCGAGGCCAACTTCAAGAACGTGATCCTGGTGATGACCACCAATGCCGGCGCCACCCAGGCCTCGCGGCGCTCGATCGGTTTCACCAAGCAGGACCATTCCACCGACGCGATGGAAACCATCCGCCGCAGCTTCACCCCGGAATTCCGCAACCGCCTGGACGCGGTGGTGCAGTTCCAGCCGCTGGCGTTCAGCCACATCTTGCGCGTGGTCGACAAGTTCATCATCGAACTGGAGATGCTGCTGCAGGAAAAGCACGTGTCGCTGTCGGCCACGCCGACCGCGCGCGACTGGCTGGCCCAGCACGGCTTCGACCCGCTGATGGGCGCGCGGCCGATGGCGCGGGTGATCCAGGACAAGGTCAAGCGCCCGCTGGCGGACGAACTGCTGTTCGGCAAGCTGGTCGGCGGTGGCCGCGTCACCATCGACGTGCGCGACGGCGAACTGGTGGTGGAGACCCAGGCCGAGCCGGAGCGCCTGCTGCCGGCGACCGTCGAGTGATGGCGTCCTAGAACGCCAGCCGCGACAAAAGGCGGCTGCAGAACCTGCAGTCGCCTTGCGATGTCACCGATGAGACGAGAAGGCGGCCGAGGGCTGCCTTTTTCACAACCGCGGCGAGGCGGTCACTTCATGCGGTAGGTGATGCGACCCTTGGTCAGGTCGTATGGGGTCATTTCGACCTTCACCCGGTCGCCGGTCAGGATGCGGATGTAGTTCTTGCGCATGCGTCCGGAGATGTGGGCGATGATCTCGTGCCCGTTTTCCAGCTTGACCCGGAAGGTGGTATTGGGCAACGTCTCGCTGACGGTGCCTTCGAATTCGATGGAGTCGTCTTTCGACATGTAATCCTGTGCGATTTCGCGAACGGCCACAAAGGCCTGAAGAGCGAGGATTTTACCCGCCTCGGCCGCAGCATGCAAAGTTTGCGTTAAAGCCGCTCAGGGCAAGGCCAGTTCCGCGGCGGCCAGTTCGCCGAAACGCGGCGTCCACGGGCCGGTCAGGCCGGGCTCGGCCACCAGCGCGGCGATCGCAGCGAGGAACGCGGCGCGCGGCCAGCGCTGCGCGCCGAGGCTCAGCAGGTGGTCGTTTTCGACCTGGGCATCGATCAGCGGCCAGCCCCAGCCGTGCAGGCGCCTGGCCAATGCCGCCAGCGCCACCTTGGAGCCGCCGCTGCGCGCGCTGAACATGCTCTCGCCGAAGAACATGCGCCCGCGCGCCACCCCGTAGATGCCGCCGACCAGCTCCTCGCCGTCGAACACCTCCACCGAGTGCGCGTGTCCGGCGCGGTGCAGGGCGACGTAGGCGGCCGTCATCTCGGCGGTGATCCAGGTGCCGTCCTGGCCGCGCCGCGGCGCCTGCGCGCAGGCGGCGATCACCTGCGCGAACGCGGTGTCGGCGCGCACCCGCCACGGCGAGTGGCGCAGCGCGCGGCGGAAGCGCGAGGACAGTCGCACTGCGTCGCTGCGGAACACGGTGCGCGGGTCCGGGCTCCACCACAGGATCGGATCGCCGTCCGAGTACCACGGGAAGATGCCGTGCGCGTAGGCATTGAGCAGGCGCGTCGGGGTCAGATCGCCGCCGATCGCGAGCAGGCCGTCCGGTTCGCGCAGCGCGCTCGCCGCGGGCGGGAACGGGGCGGCCGGATCGGCGGCAAGCAGGGCAGGGAGACGGCGCATCGGCGCAGCGTAGCCGATCGGGCGGGCGGCTCAGTCGTGGCGGAACGGCGAGTGCCGCAGCAGGGTCGCCGCATGCTGGCGCACCGCGGCGGTCTCCTCCGCGCACCAGTCGGCCAATGGCGCGCGGAAGCCGGGGTCGGCGATCCAGTGGCGGCTGCGCACCAGCCGCGGCAGGAAGCCGCGGGCGATCTTGTGCTCGCCCTGCGCGCCGGGCTCGAACCGGGTCAGGCCTTCGCGCAGGCAGTAGTCGATGCCCTGGTAGTAGCAGGTCTCGAAATGCAGGCCGGGCAGGGTGGCGCCGCCCCAGTAGCGGCCATACAAGGTGTCGCCGCCGCGCAGGCAGAGCGCTCCGGCCACGGGCGTTTCATCCAGCGTGGCTAGGAATATCAGGAAGTTACGCGGCATTTCTTGTGCAATGTGCGAGAAGAACTCCAGCGTCAGCGCCGGCGAATTGCCGTAGTCGTCGAAGGTGCGCAGGTAGAACGCGTACATCGCCTGCAGGTCGGCGGCGCTGGCCTCGTCGCCATGCAGGACGCGGAAACCGATGCCGGCGCGCTGCACCTTGGCCCGCTCCTGGCGGATGTTCTTGCGCCGTTTGTGGTCCATCGCCGCCAGGTAGGCATCGAAATCGGTCCAGCCTGCCTCGTTGTGCCACTGGTACTGCACGTCGCTGCGCGCCAGCCAGTCGTCGCCGAACGCGGCGTCTTCCGCGGCGCTGTGGAAGTTGACGTGTGCCGAGGACAACCCGCTGGCCGCGGTCAGCGCCTGCATCGCGGCCAGTAGCGCCTGGCGCCGGGCCGTGTCGCGCGCCAGCAGCCGCGGCCCGGTCACCGGCGAATACGGCACTGCGCACAGCCACTTCGGGAAGTAGTCCTGGCCGTAGCGCGCGTAGGCATGCGCCCAGGCATGGTCGAACACGAATTCGCCGTGCGAGTTGGTCTTCAGGTAGCCCGGCGCGGCGGCGACCAGCGTGTCGCCGTCCCACAGGGTCAGGTGCAGCGGCGTCCAGCCCCAGTCCGGGCGCAGGCAGCCGTGCCGTTCCAGGCCGGACAGGAACGCGTGGGCGACGAACGGGTTGCCGCCGTCGTGCAGCGCGTCCCAGTCGGCGGCTGCGACCTCGTCGAGCCGGTGCAGCCAGCGCACGCTGCTCATGCCCGCACCCGCGCGCGCGTGGTGGACGCCGTCAGCGCGCGCGTGGCGGCGTGCTCAGGCACCCTTGTCCAGATAGCGTTCGGCATCCAGTGCGGCCATGCAGCCGAAGCCGGCCGAGGTGATCGCCTGCCGGTAGTGCTGGTCGGCGACGTCGCCGGCGGCGAACACGCCCGGCACCGAGGTCTCGGTGGCCGCGCCGCCCAGCCCGGAGCGGATCTCCAGGTAGCCGTTGTTCATCGCCAGCTGGCCGTCGAACAGCTGCGTGTTGGGGTGGTGGCCGATGGCCACGAAGAACCCGTGCGCGGCGATCTCACGGGTGCTGCCGTCCTGGGTGGACTTGACCCGCACCCCGGTGACGCCGGCCTCGTTGCCCAGCACTTCGTCGATGGCGTGGTGCCAGACGGTCTCGATCTTGCCGGCGACGACCTTGGCGAACAGCTTGTCCTGCATGATCTTCTCGGCGCGCAAGGTGTCGCGGCGGTGCACCAGGTAGACCTTGCGGGCGATGTTGGACAGGTACAGCGCTTCTTCCACCGCGGTGTTGCCGCCGCCGACCACGACCACGTCCTGGTCCTTGTAGAAGAAGCCGTCGCAGGTGGCGCAGGCGGACACACCGCGGCCCTTGAACGCCTCTTCCGAGGGGATGCCCAGATACTTGGCGGTGGCGCCGGTGGCGATGACCAGCGCGTCGCAGGTGTACTCGGCGCTGTCGCCGCTGAGCCTGAACGGGCGCTGCGACAGGTCGGCGGTATGGATGTGGTCGAAGATCACCTCGGTCTCGAAGCGCTCGGCATGCGCCTGCATCCGCGCCATCAGGTCCGGTCCCAGCAGGCCATGGGCGTCGCCGGGCCAGTTGTCGACCTCGGTGGTGGTCATCAGCTGGCCGCCCTGCTGCAGGCCGGTGATCACCAGCGGCTTGAGATTGGCGCGCGCGGCGTACACCGCGGCGGTCCAGCCGGCCGGGCCAGAACCCAGGATCAGCAGGCGCGAATGCTTGGCGGAAGGGGGGGCAGGGGGGCTCATGTATACTCGCGAAGAGGTTGAAATGGCGGCGGATGCGCGGCATTGCGCGGTGTCCGGCGAAGTCGCATAGAGTGGCGGCCGGCCTGGGATGAATCAAGCCGCGTGGCGAGAACGCCGCAGCCTGCGGCCCGCCTGTCACCGTGCCAACGCCGTGTGTGCCTGCCGCCGCGGGGTGCCGGGCGTTGCCGCAAGCGCCGCGGGACGATTCAGGTTACGACTGCTGAAATGCCAGGCCGATTCGTTTATTATCAATCACTAACGGTGTATTTCTAAGGTCTGGTCATAGCGTGGCGAAGCAGGTTCCGGAACGCGGCAAATCCCAGGGCGCCAACGCGGCCGCACGCAAGCAGGCCGCCGCGGCCAATCCGCGCCGGCAGAAACTGTGGCGCGACCTGGCGCTGATCGCGATCGCGCCGCTGCTGCTGTACCTGCTGGCCAGTCTGGCCACCTATTCGGCGACCGATCCGGGCTGGTCGCATACCGGCAGCGTGGTCGCGCCGGTGCACAACATGGGCGGCAAGTTCGGCGCCTGGATCGCCGACGTGCTGCTGCAGCTGTTCGGCTACGTGGCATTCCTGCTGCCGGTGGTGATCGGCGCGATCTCCTGGATCGCACTGTTCGGCATGGACAGCGATGGCGACGGCGAGGCCGACCTGGGCCCGGCGCTGCGCCTGGTCGGCATCGTCGGTTTCCTGATCGCCGGCACCGGGCTGCTGCACCTGCGCCTGTTCAGCGGCGACGTGGCCGGCGCCGGCGGCATCCTCGGCAAGCTGGTCGGCAGCTCGCTGACCGCCGGCTTCGGCGCGCTGGGCGCCAACCTGTTCGTGCTGGTGCTGCTGCTGGTGTCGATCACCCTGGCCACCGGCCTGTCCTGGTTCGCGGTGATGGAGCGCATCGGCCGCGCGATGATGACCCTGCCGACGCTGGCGCGGCGCGGCAGCCAGCAGGCCAACGAATGGCAGCAGACCCGCGCCATGCGCGAGGAACGCGAGGAAGTGCGCAAGGTCGATGCGGTGCAGCGCGCCAAGCGCGAGCCGGTCAAAATCGAGCCGCCGCCGGCGCCGGTGGTGGAGAAGAGCGAGCGCGCCAAGCGCGAGCAGCAGATCCCGCTGTTCCACGGCACCGGCGGCGACCAGTCCGGCATCCCGCCGCTGGCCCTGCTCGACGACCCCAAGCCGCAGACCAAGGGCTATTCCGAGGAAACCCTGGAAACCCTGTCGCGGCAGATCGAGTTCAAGCTGAAGGACTTCCGCATCGAGGCGCAGGTGGTCGGTGCCTATCCGGGGCCGGTCATCACCCGTTTCGAGATCGAGCCGGCGCCGGGCATCAAGGTCAGCCAGATCAGTTCGCTGGACAAGGACATCGCGCGCGGCCTGTCGGTGAAGTCGGTGCGCGTGGTCGACGTGATCCCGGGCAAGTCGGTGGTCGGCCTGGAGATCCCCAACGTCAGCCGCGAGATGATCTACCTGAGCGAGCTGCTGCGCTCCAAGGAATACGACAAGTCGCCCAGCCCGCTGACCCTGGCCCTGGGCAAGGACATCGCCGGCCGCCCGACCGTGGCCGACCTGGCGCGCATGCCGCACCTGCTGGTCGCCGGCACCACCGGCTCGGGCAAGTCGGTGGCGGTCAACGCCATGGTGCTGAGCCTGCTGTACAAGGCCTCGGCCAAGGAACTGCGGATGCTGATGATCGACCCGAAGATGCTCGAGCTGAGCGTCTACCAGGGCATCCCGCATCTGCTGGCGCCGGTGGTCACCGACATGAAGGAGGCCGCCAATGGCCTGCGCTGGTGCGTGGCGGAGATGGAGCGCCGCTACAAGCTGATGAGCACGGTGGGGGTGCGCAACCTGGCCGGCTTCAACAAGAAGGTCAAGGACGCGCAGGACGCCGGGCAGCCGATGATGGACCCGCTGTTCAAGCCCAACCCGGACCTGGCCGAGGCGCCGCGGCCGCTGGACACGCTGCCGTTCATCGTCATCTTCATCGACGAATTTGCCGACATGATGATGATCGTCGGCAAGAAGGTCGAAGAGCTGATCGCGCGCCTGGCGCAGAAGGCGCGTGCGGCCGGCATCCACCTGATCCTGGCCACCCAGCGCCCGTCGGTGGACGTGATCACCGGCCTGATCAAGGCCAACATCCCGACCCGCATCGCGTTCCAGGTCAGCTCCAAGATCGATTCGCGCACCATCCTCGACCAATCCGGCGCCGAGACCCTGCTCGGCCACGGCGACATGCTGTACCTGCCGCCGGGCACGGCGATGCCCGACCGCGTGCACGGCGCCTTCGTCAGCGACGAGGAAGTGCACCGCGTGGTCGAGCACCTCAAGGCCAGCGGCCCGGCCGACTACATCGAGGGCGTGCTCGACGAGGTGCAGACCATGGGCGACGGCACCGTGGTCGGCGCCACCGGCCTGCCGGAGAGCAGCGGCGGCGGCGGCGACGAATCCGATCCGCTGTACGACGAAGCCTTGCGCATCGTCACCGAGACCCGCCGCGCGTCGATCTCCGGCGTGCAGCGGCGGCTGAAGATCGGCTACAACCGCGCCGCGCGGCTGATCGAGGCGATGGAGGCGGCCGGCGTGGTCAGCCCCCCCGAACACAACGGCGACCGTAGCGTGCTGGCGCCGCCGCCGCCCAAGTGAGACGCGCGCTGCGGCCCGCACCCCGGTTCCCGGGCATCCCAACCGCCCGGTGCCGCGCCGCATGCGATGCTGGCGGCCGTTCCCGCCCGCTGCCGTCGCCGATGTCCCGAACCGCCTGCCCCCTGCGCCTGCTGGTGTGCGCCGTCCTGGCCATGGCCGGGTCCGCTGCCGCCGCGCCACCGCCAGCCGCCGCTGCGGCGGCCAGCCCGGCCGCGGCCACGCCCGAAGTCGCCAACAACTACAGCTACGTGCGCTACCGCGCCGACTACGAGGTGCGCGACGACGCCAGCAGCGTGGAGACCGACGAGTACGAGTTGCTGCTGAAGACCAAGGCCGGCGTGGACAAGTTCAGCCAGGTGCGGCTGAGCTATAGCGAGAAGCTGGAGACGCTGGAGGTGCTGGCCGCCTACGCGATCACCCCGGACGGGCTGCGCCACGACGTGCCGGCGGACAAGATCTACACCCAGGAAAGCTATTCCAGCGCCTCGGCGGCGATGTACGCCGACCGCAAGGTCAAGGTGGTGGTGTTCCCCAACCTGATGCCGGGCACGCGGCTGGTGTACCGGGTGCGCCGCACCCAGGCCGTGCCGTACTTCCCCGGCTACTTCAGCCTGTGGGAGACCTTCAGCGTGTTCTCCCAGTACGACGACGCCACGGTGACCCTGGTCGCGCCGCGGCGCATGCCGATGCACCTGTACACGCGCGGCGTGGACGGCGCCAACACGCCGAAGATCGACGGCGCGCAGGCGCGCTGGGAATGGCGCTACCAGCGCCGCGAGCCGATGAAGAGCCAGAACTGGGCGGCGGCGACCTGGGAGTTCAGTCCGACCATCATGGCCAGCAGCTTCCGCCGCTGGTCGCAGATGGGCCAGGCCTACCAGCGCAGCAGCGGCGTCGCCGCGCAGGTGACGCCGAAGGTGCGCGCGCGCGCCGAGCAGATCACCGCCGGCATCGGCGAGCGCCGCGCGCAGGCGGCGGCGCTGTACGAGTGGGTGGCGCGCAATATCCGCTACGTGGCGGTGTACCTGGGCAACGGCGGGCTGCAGCCGAACAGCGCCGACAGCATCCTCGACAACCACTACGGCGACTGCAAGGACCACACCGTGGTGCTGGAAGCGCTGCTGGCGGCCAAGGGCATCGCCAGCACGCCGGTGCTGATCGGCGCCGAAGGCGGGCCGACCCTGCCGGACGTGCCGGTGCTCGGCCGCTTCAACCACGCCATCACCTATCTGCCCGAGTTCAAGCTGTACGTGGACTCGACCAATCCCTACGCGCGCTTCGGCCAGCTGCCGGCCGGCGATCTGGGCGTGCCGGTGCTGCACACCGTGGACGGCAGCGTGGCGCGCACCCCGCCCAACGACGCGCGGCTGAACCTGTACCGGGCCGAGGCCGACTACCGCTTCGCCGCCGACGGCAGCCTGCACGGCACCACCCGGCTGGACAGCGGCCAGATCGGCGAGATCGGCCTGCGCACCATGTTCGTGCAGCTCAATACTCAGAACCGCACCCGCATCGAGGAATCGATCCTGGCCGCGTCCGGCTTCGACGGCAGCGGCGAACTGGAGCTGCAGGGCGCGCCGCAGGACCTGAGCCGACCGTTCGGCTACGCCTACCGGTTCCGTGCCAGCGACTACGTCGACTTCGGCGTGGTCGGCGGCATGGCCCTGCCGCAGATGCCCGGCGCCGATTCGGTGCGCGGGGTCTATGCGACCACCTCGGCCGAGCGCAACCTGACCCCGTTCTACTGCAACGACAACGCGCGCAGCGAGACCTACCGGCTGACCTTCCCGGACAGCGTGCCGATCATCGCGATCCCGGCCGATACCCATTTCCGCAACGCCGCCGGCGAATACGCCGCGACCTGGGTGCGCGACGGGCAGACCGTGGTCGCCACGCATACGCTGCACCGGCGTGCGGTGCACGGCCCCGAGGCGCTGTGCCAGCCGCAGGACTATGCCGCGTTCCGCGAGCTGTACCAGCAGGTGCGGCGCGGCTTCCGCGGCCAGATCCTGTACGGCGACCTCGGCCGCATGCAGACCGGGCACTGAGCGCATCGAGGTCTGATCGCCTATTCAGCTTGTTCGCGGCACACTTCCCACACTCCATCCGGAACTCCATCCGCATGCTTCGCACACTCCGCTATACCGTCCTCGCCAGCGCGCTGCTGGCCGGCAGCGCCTTCGCCGGCGCGCGCGACGACCTGAACACCTTCACCCGCGGGCTCAAGGGCCTGGACGGCCAGTTCGCGCAGAAGGTCTACGACGGCAAGGGCGCGCTGAAGGAAACCGCCAGCGGCCGCGTCGCGCTGTCGGCGCCGCGCCTGTTCCGCTGGGAATACCGCAAGCCCTATACGCAGCTGATCGTCGCCGACGGCGCCAAGGTCTGGGTCTACGATCCGGACCTGAAGCAGGCCACGGTGCGCACCCAGGGCGCCGAGGAACAGAACAGCCCGCTGACCGCGCTGATCGACCCGGGCAAGCTGGACCGCCAGTACGACGTCAGCGAGGAAGCGGTGGCGCGCGACGGCCTGCAGTGGCTGTCGATGACGCCGAAGGTGGACACCGAGGCCAGCTTCCAGATCGCCAAGCTCGGCTTCGACGGCGGCGGCCTGGCGCGGATGGAGGTGGTGGACGCGGTCGGCCAGCGCACCGAGATCAGCTTCAGCGGCTGGAAGCGCAACCCGGCCTTCGCCGCCGGCACCTTCCGCTACGTGCCGGACAAGGACGTGGACGTGGTCGGCGACCGCTGAGGCGCCGGGCGGGCCTGGGTTGCGGCAGGGCAGGGCTGGTCTGCCGGCGCCAGGCCGGCGCGTTCACGGCACCGGTTCGTAAGGCGTCCATTGGCCGACCGTGCGCATCGCTTCGGCCATCTGGTTGGTCTGGCGTTTGACGAAGAAGTCGATGCCGCGCTCGCGCTGGCGCTTGCCCTTCTCGCGCAGGATCAGCATGGTGGGTTCCCAGATCGCGGGCTGGCTCAGCAGCGCGTCGAAGTCGCGCTCGGCCTGCGCCGCCTCCGCCTCGCGCCCGGCCATGCGCAGCAGCTGGCTCTGCGCGCGCAGCGCGTCCAGGCGCGGCGCGGCCTCGGGCTGCAACACCCAGTCCACGATCAGCGAGGCGAAGCGGTTGTCGCGCATATGCACGCGCACTCGGTCCATGAAGTCTTCCAGCTGGCGCTCGGCCACCAGGTAAAGGCGCTGTTCGTCGACCTTGCCGCGCAGCTTGGCGACCCCGTAATTGGTCCATAGCGGCCAGTTGCGGCGCACATCGCGTTCGAACTGAGCGAAGCTCTGGAACTCGAACCCGCGGTCGGTGCGCACCGGATCGATTTCGTTGTTGAACATCCACAGCGTGGTGAACGTGGTGCTGCCGGCCGAATGCAGTTCCTTGCTGAAACCCAGCTCGAGCGTGCCGGTGGACAGCCGCGCCACCGGCGTGGGCGCGGCATCCGCCACGGCGGGGCGATGCCACTGCTGGGCGACCACGCTGGCCGAAGCGCGCGCGGCCAGATCGACCCTGGACTGCGCGGTCGAATCCTTCAGCAGCATGTTCATATAGCCGGCGATCGGGGTCTGCGAGCTGGCGCTTTCGCGGCGCGCCTTGACCCCCACGGACGCGCCGAGCGTGGCGCGTCGCGGCCGACCGTCCAGCTCCCCCACGCGCACACCGGCGGTGGCGGCGATGCTGGATTCGGTGCTCGACGAGGTGCGCTGGGCAGCGTCGATCACACCGACGGTGATGCTGGGATGCTCCGCCAGCAATGCTCCCAGCAGGTCGCGTTGCGCAAGCGGCACGCCGTCGCTGTCGGGTTCGCCGGCCAGGCGCAACAGATGCTCGAACATGGCCAGGAATTGCGCGCGCTGCTCCAGTTCGTGGCCTTTGCCGCGCCGTGGCACGCGGATCTGCACGCCATTTTCTAGACTCGACTCCATCTTCAGGCGCCAGTCGGCGGTTGCGCCCAGGCCCACCGGCGCGGCGTCGGTGCCTGGCAGCAGCAAACCGCCGCTGATTCCCGCCGCGGCCTGCAGCTGCCGCGTCGCCTGTCGCCCGATCTGCAGCGATAGGCCGGTGCGTCCCATGTAGATTTCCACCGACGCCTCGGTGCTGGCCTGTCCGCCCAGCGCCAGCTTCAGGCCGAGCCCGGCGGGGATCACCGCCAGCGCGGCCGACAGCGGCGCTGCGTTGAGGCCGAGCACGCGTTGTTCGGTGATGCGCAGCTTGTCGCGCCATGCCAGATGGCCGAGCAGGTCGCGCAGCGCATCGAACAAGGCCTCTGGCGATCGGACGCGGGCGCTGTCGCCATCGTGCAGCAGACGGCTGGCGCTGGCGACGGCCTGATGGAAACGTTGCCGTTCGGCCGATTCCAGCGTGTCCTCGCCGGCGCCTGCGTCGGCCTGCTCGCGGTGGTCGAGCAGGCCGCGCTGGAGCAGGCGCATCATGTCCGGCAGGCGCATGCCGCCAGCGTGCAAGGCGCTCCAGGCGGCCGCGACCGCAGGATGGCATGCGGCCGTGGGTCCAGCCGGGTCGGTGCCCGCCGACCGCGCAGCGTGGTCTTGCAGATCCCGTGCGCGCCGCTCGATGTCGCGCAGCAGTCTGGGGGTGAAGGCGAGCCGGGTCAGATCTTGTTCGGCCGGGCTCCAGTGCACGCATTCGGCAAGCGCCTGCAGCGCCAGCTCCTGCGGGGCCGGCATCTGCCCAGCCGCCCGCTGGGCATGGCGGCGTTCGCTCAGCCAGGCGGTCAGGTGCGCCGCCGCCTTGCGCAGTTCCTCGCCGGCGCGCCGCGCCGGGGTGGGCAGCGCTTCGGCAGCGCCCACCCGGGTTCCCAGGTGCAGCGCATGCAAGGGGTTGAGTTGGCCGCGCGGTGCGCTCGCGCTGCCGGCACGTGCCCATTGCGCGAACATCTGCAGGCTGGCGTTGACCTGCGTATAGGGCGAGCCGTCGGCAGTGCTCTCATAGCCGTTGCGCAAGGCGTGGAACGCGCTGCGTTGCATCTGTGTGGCCGCCTGCAAGCCGTCGCTCGGCGATGCGCCATGCAGTGCATGCTGCGCCCCGGCCTGGGCCGCGGCCAGCCAGGTGCGCTGGGCGTCCTGCGCCTCGTCGGTGTGCGCATGCAACTGGCCAGCGCGCAGATAGACCTGCGCGGCCTCCCGCTGGTCCCTGGACGGCGCCGTTTGCTCGGCCCGCAGCATCTGCGCAAGCACCTGCATGCCGCGCGGCACCCCAGCCAGCAAGCCGACGCAGGCGGCGGCGGCCTCGGGCAACGCCGGCGTCTCGGTCCCCGGCGCCGGCACCAGCTCGCGCAACCCGATCGCACTCAGCGCGCGCAGGGTCTGCGCGGCCTGCGCGCTGTCGCCGTTGCTGGCGATCGACAGCGCCTGCAAGCCGATTCCAATGGCGTCGGCCGGCGACAATGCGTCGCTGCCGAACGCCGCGGCACGCGCCTGCACCGCGGCGGCCCAGGTGCGCAAGGTCTGCTGGTCGGCGGCGCACAGCGGCTGCGCATGTAAGCCTGGCAGGGCCTCGAGCAGGCGTTCGGCGGCGTCAGTGGTGGTGCTGGCGCATGCCGCCTGCGCCGCAGCGTGCTGCGCTTCGGCCGTGGACAGCTCCTGCTCCACCTGGACCACGGCCTGTTCCATCCGGCCTTGCGCTTCCTCGAGCGCCTGCACGGTCCGGTCCTGCTGCCAGAGTTCGCTGGTAGTGACCTGCGACGACTGCCGCGCCTGCTGCAACTGCGTGTCCACGCGCCGCAATTCGTCCTGCAGCCGCCGCTTGTGCCGCTGGCAACGCGCGCCGTGATCGCGTTGCAAGGCCTGCATGCGTTCGTGTTGCACGAGTTGGTTGCGAAGGGGGTGCGTCTGCGTGTCTGCCGGGCCGCAAGCAGCGGATGCCGACGTGGAGGCGTTTGCCGCGCCCGGCGTGCCTTGCGCGCCTCGTTGCAGGGAGTGCAGCTGTGTCTGTGCCTGCGCATGCGCGTGTTGCAGCGCTTCCAGTTCGGCATTGGCGTCCGCGAGTTGTTGCGCCAGCGCCTCGGCTTGCGCGCCGCCGCGGCCGAAGAAGACCGCCTTGGCCAGTGCGTTGCCATTGCTGCGTGCGCGGCCGAGTTCGCCTTCGAGCCGGGCCAGCGTCGCGCGCGCCTGGGCGATGGCGGCATCCGCCTGCGCCGCGGCCGACGGCGATCCGGCCGGCGCCGCGGATCGCGGCGGCTGGCTGGGGCGGGGCGCGGCCGCCAGGGCGTCGCGCGTGGCCGCGATCTTCGGCTCCAGGTCCAGCAGCGCGGCGGCCGCCGCGTCCGCTTGCGCATCGCACTGCTGCATCTGCCGCAGCAGGTCGTCGCGTTGCTGGCTGAGTCGGGCGATGCGGTCGCCGAGGTTGCCGGCGCGGCGCGCCAGCAACGCCAAGCGCTCGCGCGCCGCCTGCAAGGTCTGGGTATGCGCGTATTTCAGTTCGCCGGCATGGCGCCGGGCGATGCCGGTGGCGAGGCGGCCATTGGCGTGCTCCAGGTGCGACAGCAACGCCGCATTCAGATCCGGCGCGTCAGCGGGCTGTGGCGAGTCAGCCTCGGGCTGGCGCGGCGCGGCGCGCTGCGCGTTGTCGGCAGGGCTGGCGGAGGAGGACGCATAGCGAAGCAGTTCGCGATGGGGCAGCGGCGTGCCGCTGTCCAGTCCCAGGATCGCGCCTGCCTTGCGCCAGGGCAGGGTCCATGAGCGCTGTTTGTCCGCGCTGACCGGGGTGAATGCAACCGCCTTGTTCCGCTCGGCCTTTTGCAACAGTGCGGCCGACCAGGTCAGGGGCGCATCCTGCGCTGCGATCAGTTCGGCTTCGAACGCGCTTGGCTCGGGAGTGGCCAGCTTGTTGTGGGTTTGCCGCCGTGCCGAGGGGGCGGATGGATGCGAGACGGTTTCGGCCATGCCCGGCAGGCAGGCCGAAACACCATACGGCCGCAGTGGAAACTTAGGCATAGGAATGATTCGCGCAATGACATTTTCACGTTCGCGATGCCTTCTATGGTTTCGCTTTGGCGTGCGATGGCCAGCCGTGGCCTCCGGGCTTGCGGCAGCGTGGCGCAGAAAGTCCCATGACCCGGTCGATCGCGAAGACCGGTTGGCGAAGTGGTGTGTTGAAAACGGAACGGTCGCCGGCAGTGCGGCAGTGGATGTACGCCAGCGGCTGGCCGCTGCGCCAGCGCTCGCGAGCGCCGGCGCCGGCTGCAGTGCCGCACGTTGCACGCAGCTGGGCGATAGAATGGGCGGGTGGCCAAGCGCAGACTCCTCGCCGATACCCCCGATCTGCTGAGCGTGGATCGCGATGCGATGCGCCCGCTGGCCGAGCGCATGCGCCCGCGCACGCTCGAGGAGATGGTCGGGCAGAAACGCCTGCTGGCGCCGGCCAGCGCGCTGCGCCGCGCGGTTGAATCCGGGCGCGTGCATTCGATGATCCTGTGGGGGCCGCCGGGTTGCGGCAAGACCACCCTGGCGCTGCTGCTGGCGCACTATGCCGAGGCCGAATTCAAGGCGATCTCGGCGGTACTGTCCGGGCTGCCGGAGGTGCGGCTGGTGCTGGCCGACGCCGCGCAGCGCTTCGCCGACGGGCGCCGCACGGTGCTGTTCGTGGACGAGGTGCACCGCTTCAACAAGGCGCAGCAGGACGCGTTCCTGCCGCACATCGAGCGCGGCACCATTGTGTTCGTCGGCGCCACCACCGAGAACCCGTCGTTCGAACTGAACTCGGCGCTGTTGTCGCGCTGCCGCGTGCACGTGCTGGAATCGGTGTCGCCGCAGGACATCGTCGAGGCGCTGCAGCGTGCGCTGCACGATAGCGAGCGCGGCCTGGGCGGCGAGGCGATCCGGGTCGCGGACGCGGCGCTGCTGGAGATCGCCAGCGCCGCCGACGGCGACGTGCGGCGCGCGCTGACCCTGCTGGAGATCGCCGCCGAGCTGGCCCAGGGCGAGGACGGCGAGATCACCGCGCAGACCCTGCTGCAGGTGCTGGCCGACCGCACCCGCCGCTTCGACAAGGGCGGCGAGCAGTTCTACGACCAGATCTCTGCGCTGCACAAGTCGGTGCGCAGTTCCAATCCGGATGCGGCGCTGTACTGGCTTACGCGCATGCTCGACGGCGGCTGCGACCCGTCCTACCTGGCGCGGCGCCTGACCCGCATGGCGATCGAGGACATCGGCCTGGCCGATCCGCGCGCGCAGCAGATGGCGCTGGAAGCCTGGGACATTTACGAGCGGCTGGGCAGCCCGGAAGGCGAGCTGGCCTTCGCGCAGTTGGTGCTGTACCTGGCCAGCACCGCCAAGTCCAACGCCGGCTACGCCGCGTTCAACCAGGCCAAGGCCGAGGTGCGCGAGAGCGGCACCCAGGAAGTGCCGCTGCATCTGCGCAACGCGCCGACCAAGCTGATGAAGAACCTCGGCTACGGCGAGCATTACCAGTACGACCACGACGCCGAGGGCGGCATCGCCCTGGATCAGACCGGGTTTCCGGATGCGATGGGCGAGCGCGTGTACTACCGGCCGGTGGAGCGCGGCCTGGAGATCAAGCTCAAGGACAAGCTCGACCGTTTGCGCGCCGCGCGTGAGCAGGCGCGGGCCGACAAGGCCAAGCCACCGCCGTAATCGACGGCGCCGCAGGGGACCGTCCTGCGCAGCGCTTTGCGCAACGTCGCCGCCGCTGCGGCTGGATCGTCCGCCGAATTGCAGGGCAGGGCACATCGGCTCGCGGCTGGACACGCTTCTGGCCGCGTTCCATAATGTGCTCACAGGAGATGGCGTTCCTCCTTCAACCACTGCCCCTACGGCGCAGTTGATGACGCCTACAGACACCTGACCACGGTCGGGGCTGTAGGCGCATGCGTCCGCTTCCCTTGCTGTCGGTCAGTCCGATCCCTTCGAGCAGACTAGACCGATGCGCATATTCCGCCGACCCGAACAACTCGAACTGTTGCCTTATCTGGGCAAGTGGCTGCTGATCGCCAGTGTGGTTGGCCTGCTTGCAGGCACCGCCTCCGCGTTCTTCCTGTTTTCCCTCGATCGCGCCACGGCCTGGCGCGAAGCGCACCGCTGGGTCATCTGGCTGCTGCCCGCGGCCGGATTCGGCGTCGGGCTGGTCTATCACCTGCTGGGCAAGGGCGTCGATGGCGGCAACAACCTGATCATCGACGAGATCCACGACCCCAGGAAGGTCGTGCCCTTGCGCATGGTGCCGCTGGTGCTGGGCGGAACGGTGGTGTCCCATCTGTTCGGCGCATCGGTCGGTCGCGAGGGAACCGCCGTGCAGATGGGCGCGGCGCTGGCCGACCAGCTCACGCACGTGTTGCGCATGCAGCGTCAGGACCGGCGCATCCTGTTGATGGCCGGCATCAGCGCCGGCTTCGCCTCGGTGTTCGGAACGCCGTTGGCCGGCGCTGTGTTCGGCCTGGAAGTGCTCGCGATCGGGCGCATGCGCTACGACGCGCTGTTCCCGTGCATCGTCGCCGCGATCGTCGCCGATCAGGCGTGCCTGGCGTGGGGCGTTCATCACACGCACTATGCGGTGGGTCAGGTGGTGCCAGTCGGCGTGTCGAGCGTGCTGGCGGTGGTCGCCGCGGGCATCGTGTTCGGCCTGGTCGGCATGCTGTTCGCCACTGCCACGCACCGGCTCGGCGCGCTGGTCAAACGTTGCATCGGCTATGCGCCGCTGCGGCCGGCCGTGGGCGGCATCGTGGTCGCCATTGCGGTGTGGGCGCTCGATGGCTACCGCTACATCGGTCTGGGCATTCCCGACATCGTGCGTTCCTTCCAGCAGCCGATGGCGCCGTGGGATTTCTTCGGCAAGCTGGCGTTTACCGTGGCCTCGCTGGGGACCGGCTTCAAGGGCGGGGAAGTCACGCCGCTGTTCTACATCGGCGCGACCCTCGGCAACGCGCTGGCGCCGCTGCTGCACCTGCCGTTCCCGCTGCTGGCCGGAATCGGCTTCGTCGCCGTTTTCTCCGGCGCCGCCAATACGCCGATCGCCACGACGCTGATGGCCATGGAGTTGTTCGGCGTCGACATCGGCCCGCTGGCGGCGATCGGTTGCGTCACCGCGTACCTGTTCTCGGGCCACACCGGCATCTACCACGCCCAGCGCGTGGGCCATGGCAAGCACCGCGGCCTTCGGCAGGCCGTTCCGGAGGCCTTGCGTATTGCCGAGCTGGGGCAGTTTCGCGCGCAACAACAGCGGCAGGCCGGAGAACGATCGCCAACGCCGCAGGGCGATACCGCGTCCGCAAGCGCGAGCGAGGAGGGCGTCCAGTGAGCGAGGGCAGCCAGCAGCCTATTGGCGCGCTGCGGCTGTAGTTCCCGATCTCCAGCACAGCCGGGGCCACGCGATTCAGCTTTTTCACCGAGCCGGACCGCCAGCACCTGCATCCGCCGATCGGCATGCGCTGGCGGCGGATTGGGCATCGCAATGCCGGTATCGCGGTAGCCAGGCCGGGCAGCGTATCGGCTCAGCACAGCAGCGCCGCGGCCAGCCCCAACGGCGGCGCCGCCAGCGCCAGCGGCACGATGGCGCGCGGCCGGTACGGCAGCAGGCCGTAGGTCAGCAGCGCGGCGCTGGCGCTGAGCGTGCCCAGCCACAGCACCGGCCGATGCTCCAGCCCGGCGCTGTCACGCAGCAGGCGAACGCCGCGGCCAGCAGTAGCCAGCCGCCGCTGCGCCCCGTATAGCTCCAAAGCGCATTGAGCACTGGCAGCAGCCCGAATAGCGCGGCGCCCAGGTACAACTGCCAGGCCTACATCGCGCGTTCGGGCCAGACGAAGGCGCCCAGCAACGCCGCGGCCCAGGCGAGGAAGAACACTGCCGCTTCCTGCTCCGGGCGCTCGGCCGCAGACACCGGGATCAGCTGCTTGCCCCAGAAGTAGGCGGCGAAGGCGATCGGCAATCCGGCCACCGCGCCGATGTTCAGCGCATCGACCAGGCGCAGGCCGACGCCGATCCGGCCTGCCTTGGCATGCTTGGGCCGCTCCTTGATCGCTCACAGGATCACGCCACTGGTCACCATCAGGCAGCTGAGCAGGCCGGAACCGAAGAACAGCCAGCGCAGTCCGGACCCGGCGAAGTGCGCCAGGTGCAGGCCGTACAGCGTGCTGCGGGTCTGCGTTGCGGCGGCGGGGCTGCCGCTGCGCGCCAGGATCTGCCGGTTGCGGGCGTCCAGCAGCAGCACCGGCGGGTCGTAGGCCAGGCGCCGGCCCTCGTCCTGGCGGATCTCGATCACCGCCGCGGCGTCGCCGGGGTTGTACAGCGAGAATCCGGCGATCGGCGCCTGCGCGCCCCATTCGGTGCGGGCCACGTCCAGCAGGCGCGCGATCGGCATCAGAGACTTCATGATCCGGGTCTGTTCGACCACGTTGTAGAACTGGCCGGCGTCTGCCGGGTTCCCGTTCCACTGCGCCTCAAACCCGGTAGTCGAGGGTTCCCAGGATTATCGGAATCGGAAGTTGTGCCCTGCTATGCGAATTTGGAGAAACCGCGTCGGGACCAGAGACCTTAGTCTTGAGGCGACGACGTTCTCTGAAAGAGCAATGCCTGATGGATCCCATTCGTTCTCGCACGCCAATTCCTGCCCGCGAGCTTCTGGCCGGATCCCAATCGGATGGGGGCCAGCCGGATGGGGTCCAGCCGACTGCAGATCGGGGGGTGTCTCCGCTTGCTGGTAGCCCCCTGGATGGCTTGCCCGCTCGGCGGACGATGTCCCGGACCCGGCTGCCGTCGCCCCCTGCAAGCGTGCCTGCGTTACGTCAGGTTGATCCGTCGCTTTTTGATTCGATGCCTGCCTTCGGCGCTCATCATGCACAGGCTGCTCCAGGCGTGTTGGATGGGTTGCAATCGGGTCTGCGTGCAGCCGATGACCCGCAGCCCCCCGTGCGCGTCGCTGTCACTGCCGCGCGGCCGCCGCGCGCCAAGCCGGCCCGGCGGCCACGGCGTGCTGCGCAAACCTCCGACGCTTCGCCTGCCGCGGATGTGGATCTAAGCAGGTTCGGCTACAGCCAGCAGCAACAGGAGAAGATCAAACCGACGGTTCGTTCGACAGTGGCGCAGCACCACGCGGCACTGGTCGGCCATGGGTTTACACACGCGCACATCGTTGAGCTCAGCAAACACCCGGCAGCGTTAGGGACCATCGCGGCCAGGTATTCGGAGATGATTGCGGCGTTGCCAGAGGCCACACACGAAGACATCGTTGGCGTCGGCAAACAGTGGTCGGGCGCACGGGCCCTGGAGGCCTTGCTCACGGTGGCGGAAGATTTGAGAAGTCCACCGTTACAGTTGGACACAGGCCAACTCCTCAAGATTGCAAAACGTGGCGGCGTGACAGCGGTGGAGGCCGTGCATGCATCGCGCAATGCGCTGACTGGCGCCCCCCTGCACCTGCGACCGGACCAGGTGGTGGCCATCGTCAGCAATAATGGCGGCAAGCTGGCGCTGGGGACGGTGCAGCGGCTGTTGCCGGTGCTGTGCAAGCCCCCCCATGGCCTGACCCGGGACCAGGTGGTGGCTATCGCCAGCAATAATGGCGGCAAGCAGGCGCTGGAGACGGTGGAGCGGCTGTTGCCGGTGCTGCGCAAGCCCTCCTATGGCCTGACCCCGGACCAGGTGGTGGCCATCGCCAGCCACGATGGCGCCAAGCCGGCGCTGGAGACGGTGGAGCGGCTGTTGCCGGTGCTGTGCAAGCCTCCCTATGGCCTGACCCCGGACCAGGTGGTGGCCATCGCCAGCCACGATGGCGCCAAGCTGGCGCTGGAGACGGTGGAGCGGCTGTTGCCGGTGCTGTGCAAGCCCCCCTATGGCCTGACCCCGGACCAGGTGGTGGCCATCGCCAGCCACGATGGCGGCACGCAGGCGCTGGAGACGGTGGAGCGGCTGTTGCCGGTGCTGTGCAAGCCCCCCTATGGCCTGACCCCGGACCAGGTGGCGGCCATCGCCAGCCACGATGGCGGCAAGCCGGCGCTGGAGACGGTGGAGCGGCTGTTACCGGTGCTGTGCAAGCCCCCCTATGGCCTGACCCCGGACCATGTGGTGGCCATCGCCAGCAAGACTGGCGCCAAGCCGGCGCTGGAGACGGTGCAGCGGCTGTTGCCGGTGCTGTGCAAGCCTCCCTATGGCCTGACCCCGGACCAGGTGGTGGCCATCGCCAGCAATGGCGGCGGCACGCAGGCGCTGAAGACGGTGCAGCGGCTGTTGCCGGTGCTGTGCAAGCCCCCCCATGGCCTGACCCGGGACCAGGTGGTGGCTATCGCCAGCAATAATGGCGGCAAGCAGGCGCTGGAGACGGTGCAGCGGCTGTTGCCGGTGCTGCGCAAGCCCCCCCATGGCCTGACCCGGGACCAGGTGGTGGCTATCGCCAGCAATAATGGCGGCAAGCAGGCGCTGGAGACGGTGCAGCGGCTGTTGCCGGTGCTGCGCAAGCCCCCCTATGGCCTGACCCCGGACCAGGTGGTGGTCATCGCCAGCAAGACTGGCGGCACGCAGGCGCTGGAGACGGTGCAGCGGCTGTTGCCGGTGCTGTGCAAGCCCCCCTATGGCCTGACCCCGGACCAGGTGGTGGCCATCGCCAGCAATATAGGCGGCAAGCCGGCGCTGGAGACGGTGCAGCGGCTGTTGCCGGTGCTGTGCAAGCCTCCCTATGGCCTGACCCCGGACCAGGTGGTGGCCATCGCCAGCAATAATGGCGGCAAGCCGGCGCTGGAGACGGTGCAGCGGCTGTTGCCGGTGCTGTGCAAGCCTCCCTATGGCCTGACCCCGGACCAGGTGGTGGCCATCGCCAGCCACGATGGCGCCAAGCCGGCGCTGGAGACGGTGCAGCGGCTGTTGCCGGTGCTGTGCAAGCCCCCCTATGGCCTGACCCCGGACCAGGTGGTGGCCATCGCCAGCAATGGCGGCGGCACGCAGGCGCTGGAGACGGTGCAGCGGCTGTTGCCGGTGCTGTGCAAGGCCCCCTATGGCCTGACCCCGGACCAGGTGGTGGCCATCGCCAGCAATGGCGGCGGCACGCAGGCGCTGGAGACGGTGCAGCGGCTGTTGCCGGTGCTGTGCAAGGCCCCCTATGGCCTGACCCCGGACCAGGTGGTGGCTATCGCCAGCAATAATGGCGGCAAGCAGGCGCTGGAGACGGTGCAGCGGCTGTTGCCGTTGCTGTGCAAGGCCCCCTATGGCCTGACCACGGACCAGGTGGTGGCCATCGCCAGCCACGATGGCGGCAAGCAGGCGCTGGAGACGGTGCAGCGGCTGTTGCCGGTGCTGTGCCAGGACCATGGCCTGACCCCGGACCAGGTGGTGGCCATCGCCAGCAATGGCGGTGGCAAGCCGGCGCTGGAAAGTATTTTTGCCCAGTTATCCAGCCCTGATCCGGCGTTGGCCGTGTTGACCAACGACCACCTCGTCGCTTTGGCCTGCATCGGCGGATGTCCTGCGCTGGATGCAGTGAAAAAGGGATTGCCGCACGCGCCGACATTGATCAGAAGAACCAATGCACGTATTCCCGAACGCACGTCCCATCGCGTTGCCGATCTCGCGCAAGTGGTTCGCGTGCTGAGTTTTTTCCAGTGCCACTCCCACCCAGCGCAAGCATTTGATGAAGCGATGAAGCAATTCGGGATGAGCAGGCTCGGGTTGTTACAGCTATTTCGCCGGGTGGGCGTCACAGAACTCGAAGCTCGCGGTGGAACGCTTCCCCCAGCCTCCCAGCGTTGGCACCGCATCCTGCAAGCATCAGGGATGAAAAGGATGACGCCGTCCTCTGCTTCGGCTCAAACTCCGGGCCAGGAGTCCTTGGATGCATTCGCCGATTCCCTGGAACGTGAACTGGACGCGGCCAGCCCAATGCACCAGGCAGGCCAGAGTCTGGCAAGCAGCCGCCGCAAACGGTCCCGATCGGACAGTGGTGTCAACCGCTCCTCGTCACAGCAGGCTACCGAGGTGCTCGTTCCCGAACAGCGCGATACGCTGCATGTGCTCCCCTTCAGTGGTTGGGGTCTAAAACGCCCGCGTACCAGGATCGGCGGCGGCCTCCCGGATCCTGGGACGCCGACGCACGGCGACCTGGCAGCGTCCAGCGCTGCGTTCTGGGAGCAAGATGCGGACCCCGTCGCAGGCGCAGCGGAAGATTTCCCGGCATTCGACGAAGAGGAGATCGCATGGTTGAGGGAGCTATTGCCTCATTGAGGCTCAGCCGGAGACTACCTGATTGACGTGGAGCCGATCCCGGAGCCGTATGGGATTGAACTCGCCGAACATCTGCTTGCCGCTCTGGACGCTGCCGTCGGCCGGCGGCGGATTGCGCCAGAACAGTTGCGCGAACGAGGAGCGTGCGCCCGGCAGTTCCACCGTCCATTGCGGCGCTTCGCGCTGCAGCAGCGCGACCGCGCGCGCGGCAACGGTCGCGGTGCTCAGCGGCGCGCGCGGCAGTTCCGGGGGCATCCAGCGGCTGATCTCGTCGCGGAAATAGCTGGCGGTCGGTGCCGGCCATGAAGATCAGCGGCAGAGCACCCAGCCGACCAGCCGCCCGGTCCAGGTATGCAGTCAGGCCCTCGACTGGCGGAATCCCTGCTTCATGGCGCGTGCCGCGGCAGCCAGGCGATGGCCAGCGCCATCGGCGCCAGCAGCGCGACGATCCCCAGCCAGGCGCGCGTGGCGAACGCCCACAACGCGCTGCAGGCGCAGACCAGGATGCCCAGCATCATCCGCTCAGCATCGCCTGCGCGCGCAGGGTCGGCCACAGCAGCGGCAGCGATGCCCGGGAGCGGCCATTGCTGCAGGTTGCGCGGACACCGCCGCGGCAACTGTGGGATGTGGCTGGGTTTGCAGCATCCATCGAACGCGTGGCATGAGCTGGAATCAGGCCAGGCGGCTCACTTGGCAACACAGCGTGACGGGCCGATCCATACCCGGCGCGCACTGTAATCGAGCGTGATGCGCATGGCGTGGAGCATGTCCACGCCGATGTTGAAGGCGTGCCCGTTGGCGTATCCGGCATCGTCGAACACCGGCAGGTCGACGACGCGCGCCACGACGTTGCGCTGGGTCGATCCCGGAAAGCGCACTGTGCCGATCGGGCCGATACGCGAAGGGATGGGCGTCTGGACGGCGCCACGCGCGGGCGGTCCGTCACGGAAAGCGGCCGAGCCGGGATCGATCTGCGCGGCGTTGGCGAAGGTGGTATTGATCATCGACGAGCGGGCGCCGCTGTCGAGCGTCGCAACGCCGGCCACGCCGTTGACCGTGACCGGCAGTGTCAATTGCTTGCCGTTTCTGATCGAACCCGCCTCGATCAGGGTTGCGCTGCGTCCGGCGAGCCGTGCCGCATTCGTGCTGCGCGGCAGCAGCGCGACGGTCTCGCACCCGGTATCCATCACCGTGATGCGGTCCATCAGCAGATCGGCGCCGACGATTCCCGCGATCTTCACGCCGTCGGTCCGGTCGGGAATGGTGTCCACGTCCAGATGCTGGATCGCCCTTCCGTCGAGCGAGAGCGACGCTACCCGCGTCGTCGTTTCCTCTACATCCCCGGTCGCGCCGCTGATGGTCGCGGTCTTGCCGGAGGGCAGACGCTGTTGCGACGCGAACCATGCATAGACCGCGCTGGTGTCGGCGCCGGTGTCGAGCATGAAGTTGTAGGGTCCCTTGCCGTTGACGAACACGGGGACCAGCAGGTGCCCGGTGATGCCCGGCGTCATCGCGACCTTCGCCGTCCCGTCGCGCGGCCAGAGGCAGGCCGCGATCAACGCGGTCAGCGCGAGGCCGCAGACGCCGAGCTTGCCTGCCGTCGGCCTGATTGGATGGACGCTGTTGTTCGGGCTGGTCGGGGAAACTGGCATGGGATGCTCCACAGTGCGGTTCGCACTCTCGTTGAACGACGAAAGACAGCGCGGGTGGCATCCATCCTGCGTTACGGCGCCTGCAGCAGGATGGTCTTGTCTTCGCTTCCGATCCTGGCGGCGGCCGCAAGGCGCGGACCCGCAGCCTAACCGAGATTGGCCGGAAAGCGTCGAACGCGTGGACATGCGATCCGCTGGCGGGCAGCAGCGTCGGGGCGGATTCCTTTCGCCTCAGGGCAAGAATCCGGCTGCTCCGCATCGTTCGCCGAGTTGGATGCCGAGAGCGGTCGACAGGTCGCGCAAGCAGTCGCGTTTCAGTGTGACGCAGCGGGCGCCGCATCAGGCGCCGCGGCCATCGCTTCGGCGGCGGCGATCTTCTGCGCGACCGCTTCGCGTAGCGGGGAAGTTTCGGGCAGCAGGTTGCGCAGATGCCGCCAGTGCGCTGCGGCGTCGGCGTAATGCTGCCGCTGGAATTCGCCGATGCCGAGCATCCACAGGGCGCGCTGGTTGTCCGCTTGCTGCGCGAGCACGCGCTCGAGCATACCGCGCGCGGTCGCGCCGACGGCGAAGTCGGGTTGCTGCGCCATGTCCGCCTCGACCCAGCCGAGCAGCGCCTCGCCGTTGTCCGGATCGATCCGCAGCGCCTGCGCGTAGGCGTCGCGCGCCTGGGCAGGACGTTGCGCCTGCGCAGCGGCCAGCGCCTTGTCCATCCATTGCTGCAGTGCCGCTGGCGCCGGGTCTGGCGCAGGCGCCGGCGTGGCCTGCACGGGAACGCCGGCGAGCGCGGCCGGGTCGCCGACCAGCAGGTACAGGCCGGCGCTCGCCAGCGGCAGCGTCGTCGCCAGCAGCACCGCGGCGGTCAGCCGCACCCTGCGTGCGCCCGGCTGCCGGCGCAGCAGCGGCCACAGCAAGGTGCCCAATGCGACGGCCACCATCAGCGTGGCGGCGATGCAGAAGCCGGCGCTCACCATTGTTCTTCCGGCTCCTGTTGCGCAGGGACTTGCGCTGCGGCGGCCCGGCGCCGCAGCGTGGCCACGACCAGGGCTGCGCCACCGAGCAGGAACAGCAGCGGTCCGAACCACAGCAGCCAGGTGCCGGGCGCCAGCGGCGGATCGTAGAGCACGAACTGCGAATAGCGATCGACCATGTACTGCTTGATCTGCGCGTCGCTGCGGCCGGCCTGCAATTGCGCGAACACCTGGTGGCGCAGGTCGCGCGCCAGGGCGGCGTTGGAGTCGGCCAGGTTCTCGTTCTGGCACACCAGGCAGCGCAACTGCGCGGTCAGGTGCTGGAAGCGCAGCTCCTGTTGCCGGTCGCGGAACGGCAGCGGATCCACTGCCTGCGCCGCCGCCGGCAGCATGGGCGCGAACAGCAGCAAGCCCAGCAGCCATGGCCACGGCCTGGTCCACCGCCGGCCACGCCGCATCCGCGCACACGGTCCGCTCATCGCCGCGCTCCGTCCAGCGCGGCGATCGCCGGGCGCAATTCGCCGGCGATCACTGCGGGGGTCAGCACGCCGACGTGCTTGTAGCGGATCACGCCCTGGGCATCGATCAGGAAGGTTTCCGGGGCGCCGTAGACGCCGAAGTCGAGCGCGTGCTGTCCGTCCGGATCGACCACCACCAGCGCATACGGATTGCCGCGCTGTGCGAGCCAGGCGCGCGTGTCGCGCGGGTCGTCCTTGTAGGCGTAGCCGATCAGCGCCACGCCCAGGTCGTGGGCGTGCGCCAGCAGCAGCGGATGCTCCTCGCCGCAGGCCAGGCACCAGCTGCCGAACACGTTGAGCAGGTAGGGGCGGCCGCGCAATTCGGCACTACCGGCGTGTTGCGCGGGATCGTCCAGGCGCGGCAGCGAGAACGCCGGCGCCGGCTTGCCGATCAGCGGCGAGGGCACCTCGCGCGGATCGTGAGTACGGCTCCAGTAAATGCCGAAGCCGAACAGCGCGGCCAGGAGCAGGAAGCCGAGCAGGGGCAGTAGCCGGCTCATGGCGCTGCCGCCGCTGCGCGCGTGGCGACGGCTGCGCCAGGTTCGGCGCCGTGTGCGCCCGTGTGCGGCGCGCGCAAGCGCCGGGCGCAGGCGCTGACGAAGCCGCCGAGCATCATCAGCAGGCCGCCCAGCCAGATCCAGCGGATGAAGGGTTTGTAGTACAGGCGCAGGGTCCAGGCGTTCTCGATGTGCTGGTCGTCCATCGGCTCGCCCAGCGCGACGTACAGATCGCGGGTGACGCCGGCATCGATCGCCGCCTCGGTCTGGATCCGCTCGCTGGAATACAGGCGCTTCTGCGGATGCAGCACCGCCACCGCCGCACCGTCGCGGCTCACCGTCAGCGTGCCTTGCTCGGCCTTCCAGTTGGGTCCGTCGATCATGCGCACGCCGTCGAAGCGGAACGCGTAGCCGCCGATCTGCTCGCTTTGCCCGGGCGCCAGGCGCACGTCGCGCTCGATCGACAGGCTGTCCGACAGCAGCACGCCGGCCACGAATACCGCCACCCCGGCATGCGCCAGCAGCATGCCGGCCAGCTCGGCGGGGAAGCGGCGCCCGCGCGGCGCTTCGCGCAGGCGTTTGTACGCGTACAAGGCGGTGCCGACGCCGATCCAGGTGGCGGCGGCGACGCCGGCCACTGCGCGGGCCGAGCCGTCGCTCAGCACGCATGCGACCAGCGCGCAGGCCAGTGCGGCCAGCACGGCGCGCACGGCCACCGCCTGCAGCGCGCCCGCTTCGGTCCGGCCCCAGCGCAGGTACGGGCCGAACGGCAGCAGCAGCACCACCGGCAGCATCAGCAGCGGGAACAGCAGGCCGAAATAGGGCGGGCCGACCGAGACCTTGCCCAGCTTCAGCGCATCGCCCAGCAGCGGGAACAGGGTGCCCAGCAGCACCATCGCCGCGGCCACGGTCAGCATCAGGTTGCCGACCAGGATCGCGGTTTCCCGCGACAGCGCGGCGAACGGCTTGCCGGCGGCCAGCCGCGGCGCGCGCAGCGCGTACAGCAGCAGCGCACCGCCGACCGCCACGATCAGGAAGCCGAGGATGTACAGGCCGCGGCGCGGGTCGGCGGCGAAGGCGTGCACCGAGGTCAGCACGCCCGAGCGCACCAGGAAGGTACCCAGCAGCGACAGCGAGAAGGCCAGGATCGACAGCAGCAGGGTCCAGGCGCCCAGCGCGCCGCGTTTTTCGGTGACCGCCTGGGTGTGGATCAGCGCCGCGCCGACCAGCCACGGCATGAAGCTGGCGTTCTCCACCGGATCCCAGAACCACCAGCCGCCCCAGCCCAGTTCGGCATAGGCCCACCAGCTGCCGGCGACGATGCCGGCGGTGAGGAAACCCCAGGCGACATTGGTCCACGGCCGCGCCCAGCGCACCCAGGCCTGCTGTTGTTCGCCGCCGAGCAGGGCGGCGATGGCGAAGGCGAAGGCCACCGAGAAGCCGACGTAGCCGGTGTAGAGCACCGGCGGGTGGAACACCATGCCCGGGTCCTGCAGCACCGGGTTGAGTTCGTTGCCGTCCAGCGGCATCGGCGACAGCCGCGCGAACGGGTTGGAGGTGAACAGCACGAAGGCCAGGAAGCCGGCGGCGATCAGGCCGAGCACGCCGAGCACGCGCGCGGCGAACGCCTCCGGCAGGTGCCGGCTGCTGCGCGCCAGCAGCACCGTCCACAGATTGAGGATGGCGATCCACAGCAGCAGCGAGCCTTCGTGCGCGCCCCACACCGCGGCCAGCCGGTAGTACCAGGGCTGCGCCAGGTTGGCGTTGGCGGCCACGTAGCGCACCGAGAAATCCAGGCGCAGCAGCGCATACGCGAGCAGGGCGAAGGCCAGCCAGGCGAACAGCGCCTGCGCATAGGCGGCCGGCCGCGCCACCGCCATCAACGCACGATCGCCGCGCCAGGCGCCGAGCAGCGGCAGCACGCCCTGCGCCAGCGCCAGCAGCAAGGCCAGGATCAGCGCGAGCTGGGCCAGTTCGGCGGTCATTGCGGCAGGGCGGCCGAGTGCGGCCAGCGCAGCGCGGCGCGGCAGGGCGGCATCCGCTTCATGGTGTGGCGGACCGGGCGGCCGGCGCAGCCACCGCCGCCGCGGTGCGGCCCGCATGGGCCTGCGCCATCGCGTCCTTCAGTTCCTGCGGCATGTAGGTCTCGTCGTGCTTGGCCAGCACCTCGGTGGCGACGAAACCGGCGCCATGCAGCGAACCGGTGGCGATCACCGCCTGGTTGTCGCGGAACAGGTCGGGCAGGATCCCGGTGTAGGCGACCGCGGTGGCGCCGGACTTGTCGATCACGGTGAACTCCACCCGCAGCGAATCGGCGCTGCGCCGGATCGAGCCGGCCTTGACCATGCCGCCGAGCCGGAACACGCGGTAGCCGTCGGCCTGGCCGGCCTGCACCTGGCTCGGCGTGAACAGGTAGCTGATGTTGTGCTGCAGGGCCAGCACGAACAGGCCGGTGGCGAGCGCGGCCGCGCCCAGCACCAGCAGCACCAGCAGCAGGCGGCGCTTACGGGTGGGATTCATCGGCGCTACCGTGCAATCGGGAAGCGGCGCCGCGCTGGCGCCGCGCCTGTTCGCGCAGCAATTGCGCGCGCGTCTCGGCGAGCAGGCGCCGCTGCCGCCAGCGCGGCAGCAGCGTGTCCAGCAGCAACACCAGCAGGAACAGCGCGTAGGCGCTCCACACGTAACCGGCGTAGCCGCCCATGGCCCAGAACCCGCTCATGCCGCGCGCTCTGCCGGCATGGCCGGCGCCGCCGGTGCCGCTGCCGGCGCGGGTGCGGCCAGCGCCAGCGCACGCGCCCAGCCCTTGCCGCGCTCCAGCGCCAGCAGGTCGGTGCGCATGCGCCCGAGCAGGCTGGCCAGGTAGTAGCACTTGCTCGCCAGCACCGCGGTCAGCAGCGGCCACAGCATCGCCAGCGGCATCTTCGACGGCCCCAGCACGCGCACCGTGGAGCCCTGGTGCAAAGTGTTCCACCAGACCACGGAGAAGTGCACGATCGGCAGGTTGATCAGCCCGACCAGCGCCAGCAGTGCGGCGGCGCGCGCGCCCTGGCGCGGGTCCTCGATCGCGCGGTACAGGCCGATCACGCCCAGGTAAAGGAACAGCAGCACCAGTTCGGAGGTCAGCCGCGCGTCCCAGGTCCACCAGGTGCCCCACATCGGCTTGCCCCACAGCGAGCCGGTGCACAGGGTGATGAAGGTGAACGCGGCGCCGATCGACGCGGAGGCCATGCACGCCACTTCCGCCAGTTTCAGCCGCCAGACCAGGGCGACGAAGCCGGCCGCGCCCATCGCGCCGTAGACGAACAGGCTCATCCAGGCGCTGGGCACGTGGATGAAGATGATCCGGTAGGCGTCGTGCTGCTGGTAGTCCGGCGGCGCCAGCACCAGCCCGCCGTAGAAGGCGACTGCGCCGAGCAGCAGTGCCGCGCCCAGCGCCCACGGCCGGATCGCGCCGGCGACGCGGTAAAAGGTCGGCGGCGAGGACAGCCGGTGCAGCCATTGCGGAATCCATTTGGCCATGGCCGCGATGCTCAGCGTGCCGCGGCGGCGGCGCGGGGCAGGGCCTGCACCGCGGCGGCGGCATCGACCTGCAGCAGGCCGTCGCGTTGCCGGCTGGTCCGCTGCAGCAGTTCATGCACGCTGCGCGCATCCAGCTGCGGCGCCAGCGCCAGCAGCAGCGCGACTACGCCGCTGACGTGCGCGGTGGCCATCGACGAGCCGGAGGTGAAGTCGTAGCCGCCGTTGGGCTGGGTGGTCAGGATGTCCTCGCCCGGTGCGCTGAGCACGCCCGGCGGCGATGCGGTGGCGCTGCTGCTGCGCACCACGATCACCCCCGGGGTGGCATCGGGAAAGCCGTCCAGGCGGCCGCCCGGCGGCATCGCCGCGACCACGATGCGGCCTTGCCGCAGCAACTGCTCGAGCAGCTTGCGCAGCAGCGGATCGGCCGGGCCGCCCAGGCTCAGATTGATGATGCGCGTGCGCGTGTCGCCGATCGCGACCAGCGCCTTGGCCAGGGTGAAGGAGTTGCAGCCGGCACCGGCGCCGGCGCGCTGCGGATACCAGCAGGCCTTGTACACGTCGAGCATGGCCTTGGGCGCCATGCCGACGATGCCCAGATGGTTGTTGCTGCCGGCGGCGATGATCCCGGCCACTTCGGTGCCGTGGTGATCGCGATTGAACGCGGTGGGGTCGGCGCCGACCAGGTCGCGCACCTCGCGCAGCCGGCCCTGCAGGTCCGGGTGGGCGGTGTCCACGCCGGTATCGACGATGGCCACGCCCACGCCCTGGCCCTGGCTCAGCAGCTGCGCGCTGGCGGCGTTGGTCGCGGCGAAGCCGCGTTGCATGTCCACGTAGGGATCGTTGTAGCGCAGCGCTTGCGCGGGCTGGGCCGGCGGCGCGGCGTCGGCGTAGGTGGCGAACTCCTGCAGCGGCTGCGACAGGGTGACGCGTTCGTCCTTGGCCAGTTCGGCGAGCAGCGCGTCGCGCTCCACGCCCGGCGCCGGCTCCAGTACCACGCAGTACACGCCGAGCGGCTTGATCGGCCAGCCGGTCACCTGGCGCAGACCGTAGTGCTGGGTCAGCGCGTCCAGCGTTTCCGCCGCCTGGGTGCCGGCGCCGTAATACTTGGACGAGGCATAGCCGATCAGGTTGGAGCCGGCGTGCCGGCCCGGCGCGGCCATCGGGTTGGCGACCGCGAGCACGATCTGGCGCTGGCTGTCCAAGGCCGGCGAGGCGTCCAGGGTCGGGGTTTTCGCTGGTGCCGCTGCGGCAGCGGCGGGCGCGTCGGTGGCGTTGCGCCCGCCATGGGCGCAGGCGCCGAGGGCGAGGCAGGCGACAAGCAGGCAGGCGCGACGCAGGTTCATGGTGCGGCAATCGGCTCCGCCAGGCGGATGCCCGGCGTCGCACGCAGCTGTTGCACGCTGCGCTGCGGCTGTGCCGGCGCCCCGGCCTGGACCGGCACCACGGTGTAGGCGCCGGCGCCATTGGGGCCGGCGACCACGCGCAACTGCAGCTTGTGCAGCACCGCGTCCCAGTCGCCCAGGGTCATGCGCGTGTCCGGCACCACGCGGATCGCGTCCGCCGCCAGCGGCTGCGCGGTCTCGCTGAGGGTGCGGTAGCTGCTGCCCTGGTCGCTGGCGGACAGCCTGACCCCGAGCACGCCCAGCCCCACCGCCTGCACCAGCGCCGCGGCGACCAGGGCGCGCGTGGTCCAGCTGGCGCGCACCCGCGCCGGCAGGCGCTGCGGCTCGGGCGCGTCGAGGCGGCCGAGCAGGCGCTGCAGCCCGGCCTCGGCATCCACCGGCACGTCGCTGGGCAGCGACATCGCCATGCGCAGCCGGCTCTGCTGCGCGAACTCGGCGCTGCAGGAGGCGCACTTGGCCAGGTGCGCGATCAGCCACTCATGTTCTTCTTCCGTGGCGCTGGCCTGCAGCACCCACGGCATCAGTTCCCAGGCGTGCGAGCATTCGTTGCCCGGCTCGTTGCAGCCTGTCTTCATGACACGCTCTCCGTCAGAGGGGAAGTGCCGCCGGCCAATCCCGGCAGCACGTTGCGCAGCTTGACCCGCGCATGGAACAGCCGCGCCTTGATGGTGCCCACCGGACACTGCATGATCGCCGCGACTTCTTCGAGTTTGTGGCCCAGGCCGTAGACCAGTTCGACCACCAGGCGCTGGTCGGCCGACAGCCGCTCCAGGCCCTTGCCCAGCCAGTCGCGCAGCTCGCGGTCCTCGTCCGGGTCGGTCGCGGCGAAGTGGTCTTCGGCGTTCACTCCGTCCTCGATCGCATCGTCGCTGTGGTGGCGGATCGCCTTGAGCCCGCAGCGGTAGGCGATGCCCATGATCCAGGTCGAGACCTGCGAGTCGCCGCGGAAATCGCCGGCTTTCTGCCAGGCGATCCAGAAGCAGTCGTTGATCGCCTCTTCGATGATGTCCGGGCGCCGGGTCAGCCGCGACAGGAACCGGCACAGGCGCCCGTGGTAGTTGCGGTACAGGGTCGCCAGCGCGTCGCGGTCGCCGCCGGCCATGCGCCGCAGCAGCATGCGGTCGGTGGCATCGCCTAGTGGATCGGTGTCGGTCATGGAGGGCAGGCTTGGCAACGGGCACCGGTATGTGCCGGGTCGGCACGGAAAGGTTGCGTGCGGATCAGAACGCGCGCGACAGCGTCGCCACCCACGGCCAGATGCCGTTGCGGCGCTTGGTGTAGATGCTGTGCGCGTCGCTGAAGATGCGGTCGATCTCCACGCTCCAGGCGCCGGCATTCCACATCAGCCCGGCGTGGCCGTAGCTGTAGTGATTCGCATAATCCAGCCCGTACAGGGCCGCCGGGGCCTGGCTGATGCCGATCCCGGCCGACAGCGAGAGGTGCGCCGGCAGCGGCTGGTGGACGGTGAGGTCGGCGGCGCCGAACCAGCGGCCGGGGTAGCTGTCGGGCAGCGTGAACGCGGCCGCCGAGACGCTCAGCCGGTCACGGTACGATCCGCCGATGCTTACCTCGTTACGGTTCAGCATGCGGTTGATGCGGTTGCCGGGATAGCTGTAGCGCACCACTCCGGCCTGCATCTGCCAGCTGTCGGACAGGGTCCAGCTGCGCGACAGTTCGAGCGTGGTCAGCAGTTGGTGGCCGGGCGCGTTCAGCGCCGAACTGGCGGAGGCGCTCAGCGACCAGCCCGGCGCAGGCAACCAGTAGCCGGCGAGCTGCAGCGACGGGGTATCGGAGGTCACGGCGATGCCGCGATCGACCAGTTGGGAACTGATCCCGACCGCGCCGCCGACCTTGGCGGCCAGCGCCGTGCCCGGCACGCACATTGCCGCCGCCAGCACCAGCGCGCCGAGCAGCGCAGACATGCCCCCGGACGGCGCACGCGCGGACAGCGTGCGCGCGGCAGCTGGCGCAAGACTAGCCGCGACCATCCCGATCAGCCGGCGCACGCAGGACGCCGACGACCGCCGCCGCCGCGCGCAGCGGGTGCAGGCATGGCGCACGCAGACAGGGAGCCGGGCGGCGGAAGGACGGTTGTACACGGTCGCTCGATGGTCGCGGGTCCAATCGCGGGGAACGCTAGGGGCCGGGCGGCGGCAATGCCGGAGCGCTCGCTCCCCGGGGCGGGTCGGCATTATCGGCATTGCCGCCCGGCTGCGACGCGCCGGGCGCCGGCTTGTGGACGCCCGGTTCAGTTTCGAAGATGGCGCGACCGGGGGCCGCCTTCACTACCGCGCAGGTCAATGCAGGGAATGCAGATAGGCGATCAGCTCCTCCAGCTGCTTGCTGTCGTCGAGCCCGTCGTATTTCATGTTGGCGCCGGGAATGCCCTTGGACGCCGGCTGCGACAGGTAGCTGCGCAGCTTGTCGTCGCTCCAGGTCCACTGGGTCTTCTTCATCGCGTCCGAGTAGCGGTAGTCCGGCACGCTGCCGGCGCTGCGCCCGACCACGCCGAACAAGGTCGGACCTTTCTTGTTCTTGCCCGGCGCCGCGCTATGGCATTCGGCGCATTCGGTGGCGAACACGCCGGCACCGGGCAGGCCGCCGCCGGCATGCGCGGCGGGCGCGAGCGAGACGCCCAGCGGCAGCAGGCTGGCCATCAAGGTGCACCACAGGGGAAAAGCGTTGGCTGGTTTCATGACGATCCGTACTGGGGGAAAGGTGTGCTCAGAACGCGAGGCTCAGCGCCAGCGAGAACTGGTTCAGGTCGTGCGGGCGGGTCACCGGCAGGGCGCCGAACACGTTGCCGGTGCTGCCGTTGAACTTGCTGAAACGGAACCAGCTGGCGGACAGGCGCAGGTTGGCGATCGAGGTGAAGGAATCGTCCTTGCCGAACGGCGCCCAGGAGGCGCTGATCAGGTTGCTGGTGGTGTCCGGCGCGCCGTACGGGCGGTAGCGGAACGCGTCGTCCGAGCCGGTATTGATGAAGTGCGCCAGCAGCAGGCCGTAGCTCTGCCTGTAGGTGTAGTTGAGGTTGATCGACTGGTCGCGGATGCTGCCGCGGCGCAGCCCGGCCACGCTCGGGTCGGCCGGGTCGATCAGCGCGCTGCCGTAGCGGCGGCGTTCGTAGATGTTGAGATAGCCGAGCTTGAGGATGTGCTCGCGGGTGCCCAGGAACTGGTAGTTCAGGTCGTAGCCCAGGTCGGTGAAGTCGTCGCGCGGCCCGCTGCTGCGCGGCAGCTGGCGCTGGGTGGTCAGGGCGACCACGCCGGCGGAGAAGAACTGCTTCTTCAGGTCCTTCATGTAGCTCAGGCGCAGGTAGCCGGTGTCGCTGAGCTTGCCCGGATCGCCGCCGACCGCGTAGCCGAGATCGTCCTGGGTGGAAACCGGCAACGCGTTGTAGGTGCCGATCTCGCCGTACCAGTTGCGGTCGTATACGCCATAGACGCTGGTGCCGATCACCCGGTTGGACAGCGAGGACTGGTTGAGCAGGGTGGTGGAGCTGGCGTAGGCCGAGGCCGGACCCAGGCCGGAGGCGTTGGGCAGCATGCCGATCGGATCCTGGCTGCCGGGATTGTTGTTGACGCTGACGCCGAGCAGCGCGTCCTTGCCGCCGAGCTTGAAGGTCTTGGCGACGAAGCGCAGGTCCACGTTGTCCAGCCTGGTGGTGAACTTGTCCTTGCCGTTGTTGCTGCTGGAGACCTTGATATAGCCGCCGACGTTGTCGCTGACCCGCCCGGCCAGGTACAGGTCGGCCTCGCTGAGCTGGTTGTTGGTCTTGCCGCGCACCGGCACGCTGCGGGTGCCGGTGAGCTGCGCCGAGGCCGGGATCTTGGTCCCGTTGCCGTCGCTGTCGGTGTAGCCGTTGAGCTTGAAGCGCATGCCGTACGGGGTCAGCGCCGGGCCGTAGGCGCCGATGTGGCAGTCCGCGCAGGAGGAGCCGGTCTGCCGCGCGAACGCCGGCACCGCCGCGGCGCGCGGGCTGACCAGCAGCAACAGCGAGCCCAGCGTGGACCACAGCAGGGCCTGCTCGGCGCCACGCCGCCTGGCGGCGCGGAAGAAGGAAGGAGAAGACGGGATGGTCTGCATGCGGGTGGTCCTTGAGCGGGTCGGCGCGGCGGTGGACGAGGGAAAGGGCGTAAGACGCGGCTCAGCCGCGGCGGAGGCGCAGCATTCGCCGCAACGTGTCGTCGCGGCGCACGAAGTGGTGCCACAGCGCGGCACCGATATGCAGCAGGATCAGCCCGAGCAGCGCCCAGGCGGCATCCACGTGCCAGGCGCCGAGCGTGTCGGCCAGATCCGGATCGGGGGCGACCAGCTCCGGCAGGGTGATGGCGAACAGATGCACCGGCTTGCCCATGGACTGGCTCAGCGCCCAGCCCAGCACCGGCAGGGTCAGCAGCAGCGCGTACATGACCACATGGGTGAGCCCGGCGAGCGCACGCAGCAGCGGCGAGGCGGCATCGGCATCGTGGCGTTTGCCCAGGCGCAGGCGCAGCGCCACGCGCAGGAAGAACAGGCCGAGCACGAACAGGCCGAAATGCCGGTGTCCCTCCAGCAACCATTGGCGTACGGCGCGGCCCTCGACCTCTTCGCGCAGCAGGATCAGGCTCGCCGCCAGCACCAGGCACAGCACGGTGAGCCAGTGCAGGAGCACCATTGGCCGCGGCAAGCCTGCGCTTGCGAATGGGCGCGGCGACTGCGCTGGCGCTGTGGAGAGCGGGGTGCCGTCGTCGGCCTGCGTGGGTGAAGTCATGGTGGAGTGCCCTGTCCAGGTCGTGTCGATGGAATGCGCTTTGCCGTGCGTGGCGTCGCGCTGCGCCACCCGCGGGCAGCGCAGCGGCTGGCGCAGTGGTGGTCGCAGATGGGTGCCGGGCGCTTGGCAAAAGGTTGCGTCGGCGTGGCGGTGGCCTTCGCATCGGTGTTGCATGTGGCATGGCGCAACCTTTGCGCCGGCCGGCGGCACTCAGCCTGGTACCTCCGCGTCGGAGTCCGTGTCGGACACACTCATGGCAATCGAACGAATCCAGTTGCGCACGCACGGCGACGAGCGCGGCCTGCTGGTGGCCCTGGAACAGCAACGCGACGTGCCCTTCGACATCCGCCGCGTGTACTACCTGTTCGCCACCAAGAACGGCGTGCACCGCGGGCAGCACGCGCACCGCCATCTCAACCAGTTGGCGGTGGCCCTGCATGGCTCGGTGTCGTTCCTGCTCGACGACGGCAGCGGACCGGTGCAGGTAGTGCTGGACGATCCCTGCCAGGGCCTGCTGCTGGGCAGCATGGTGTGGCGCGACCTGTACGACTTCAGCGGCGACTGCGTGCTGATGGTGCTGGCCGACCAGGCCTACGATCCGGCCGACTACATCCTCGACTACGACGAATTCCTGCGCGAAGCGGGCGGCGTCAGCAGGCAGGAGGCGTAGGCGCATGGCACGGCCACTGGTGATCATCGGCGCGGGCGAACTGGCACAGATCGCCTGCGAGTACTTCAGCCACGACAGCGACTACGAAGTGCTGGCCTTCAGCGCCGAGCGCGCCTACCTCGCCGCGCCGACGCTGGCCGAGCGCCCGGTGGTGGCGTACGAAGACCTGGAGCGGCTGTACCCGCCGGGCGAGGTCGAGGCGTTCGTGGCGATTCCGGCCAGCGGCCTCAACCGCCTGCGCACGCGGTTCTTCCTCGACGCCAAGCGCCGCGGCTATCGCCTGGCCAGCTACGTCAGTTCGCGCGCCTTCGTCTGGCGCAATGCGCAGCTGGGCGAGAACTGTTTCGTGTTCGAAGGCAATGTGGTGCAGCCGTTCACCCGCATCGGCGACAACTGCATCCTGTGGAGCGGCAACCACATCGGCCACCGCACGGTGATCCACGACCACGTGTTCGTGGCCTCGCATGCGGTGATTTCCGGCTATTGCGAGATCGGCCAGAGCAGCTTCATCGGGGTCAATGCCACCTTCAGCGACGGGGTCAAGGTCGCCAAGGACAACGTGATCGGCGCCGGTGCGCTGGTCACCCGCGACACCGAGCCGGGCCGGGTCTACGTCGGTTCCCCGGCGCGCGCGGTGGCCGGCAAGTCCAGCTTCGACGTGACGCTCTGACGCCATGTTCGATTGGAGCAAACGCGGCCTGGTGTTCGCCACCGCACGCGACGGCGTCGGCGGCTGGATGCGGCATTCGGCGTTGACGCCGACCCCGCATCGCCTGGATGCCGAACTGATCCGGGTCTACGCCGGCTTCCGCGACGACGCCGGGGTCAGCCGCATCGGTTATGTCGATGTGCGTGGCGACGATCCGACCCGGGTGGTGCGGGTCAGCGCCGCGCCGGTGCTGGACATCGGCCGCGACGGCTGCTTCGACGACAACGGCATGATCCTCGGCGACGTGGTCGCCGCGGCGGATGGGCTGTACATGTTCTATGTCGGCTTCCAGCGCGTGGCCAAGGCCAAGTTCCTGGCCTTCACCGGACTGGCGGTGTCCGGCGACGGCGGCGAGACGTTCCAGCGCCGCCAGGACACGCCGCTGCTGGACCGCGCCCCCGGGCGCAGCACCATCGCCGCGGTGCATTCGGCGCGCTACGAGGACGGCCGCTGGCGGCTGTGGTACGCCGTGGGCGACGACTGGGAGCACATCGACGGCACGCCGTTCCCGCGCTACCACATCCGCTACGCCGAGACCGACGACCTGCAGGCGATCCCGCGCCAGGACACGCTGTGCCTGCAGCCGCAGGGCAGCGAATACCGGATCGGCCGCCCGCGCGTCTACCGCCACCAGGGCGGCTACCTGATGTACTTCACCCGCGGCAATGTCGGCGGCGCGTATTTCCCCGGCGTGGCGCGCAGCGCCGACGGCCGCCACTGGCAGCGTTGCGACGATGCCTTCGGTCTGGCGCTTTCGCCCGGCGGCTGGGACGCGCGCACGCTGTGCTATCCGGCACTGATCCGGCACCGCGACCGCGTGCTGATGTTCTACAACGGCAACGAGATGGGCCGCGACGGCTTCGGCGTGGCGGTGGCGCCGCTGGCGCAGGGCGCAGGCGAGGGGAGCGGCGATGTATTCGGTTAGGCCCTATCGCGCCGAGGATGCGCCAGCCTGGGACGCGTTGATCGCCGCATCCCGCAACGGCAACCTGCTGCACCGGCGCGGCTATATGGACTACCACGCCGAGCGCTTCGTCGATGCCTCGCTGCTGGTCGAACGCGGCGGTGCGCTGCTGGCGGTGTTCCCGGCCAACATCGAAGGCGCGCGCGTGGTCAGCCATGCCGGGCTGAGCTATGCCGGGCTGCTGTCCGCGCATGGCCTGCGCGCGGCGGCGACGCTGGACGTGTTCGAGCAGATCGCCGCGCATTACCGCGCCCGCGGCGTGCACGAACTGCTGTACAAGGCGGTGCCGCACCTGTTCCATGCGTCGCCGGCGGAAGAGGATCTCTATGCCCTGCATCGGCTCGGCGCGCGGCTGCAACGCCGCGACCTGTCCTCGGCCATCGCCTTGCGCGAACGTCCGCGCTTCGCCGCCGAACGGCGGCGCTCGATCGGCAAGGCGCGCAAGGCCGGCCTGCGCGTGCAGCGCAGCGACGACCCGGCCCCGTTCCATGCGCTGCTGAGCGAGGTGCTGCAGCGCCATGGCGCCACGCCCACCCACAGCCTGCAGGAACTGCGCCTGTTGTGCGGGCGCTTCCCGGAACAGCTGCTGCTGTACGAAGTGCGCGACGGCGACACGCTGCTGGCCGGCACGCTGCTGTACGACTTCGGCCGCGTGGTGCACACGCAGTACCTGGCCTGTTCCGAGCAGGGCCGGCGCGTGGACGCGCTGAGCCTGCTGCTGGCCGACCTGATCGAAGACCGCTACGCGCAGCGCGACTACTTCAGCCTCGGCATTTCCACCGAGCAGCAAGGCCAGGTGCTCAACGACGGACTGGTCACGCAGAAGGAGCGCTTCGGCGCGCGTGGCGTTGTCCACGATTTCTACGCCTGGGACCTGCGATGAGCGTGCCGTTCCTGGACCTGCGCGCGCTCAACGCGCGCTATGCCGACGCACTGAAGGCCGCGGCGGCACGGGTCATCGACTCGGGCTGGTATGTGCTGGGCGAGGAGCTCGACGCGTTCGAGCGCGAGTTCGCCGCCTATTGCGGCACCGAACATGCGATCGGCGTGGGCAACGGCATGGACGCGCTGAGCCTGATCCTGCGCGGCTACCGCGAACTGGGCCGGCTGCGCGACGGCGACGAGGTGATCGTGCCGGGCAACACCTTCATCGCCAGCTTCCTGGCGATCAGCGAGAACCGGCTGCTGCCGGTGCCGGTGGAGCCGGACCCGCTCAGCTTCAACCTGGATCCGGCCAGCGTGGAGCGCGCGATCGGCCCGCGCACGCGGGCGATCATGGCGGTGCACCTGTATGGCCAGCTGGCGGACATGGCCGCGCTGCGAACCCTGGCGCGGCAGCATCGCCTGCTGCTGATCGAGGACGCGGCGCAGGCGCACGGCGCGCGCCTGCACGGGCGCCACGCTGGCAGTTTCGGCGACGCCGCCGGTTTCAGTTTCTTCCCCGGCAAGAACCTGGGCGCGCTCGGCGACGGCGGCGCGGTGACCACCGACGATGCCGCGCTGGCCGCGCAGATCCGGATGCTGCGCAACTACGGGTCGGACATCAAGTACCGGCACCTGGTGCAGGGCGTGAACTCGCGCCTGGACGAAATGCAGGCGGCGCTGCTGCGGGTCAAGCTGAACCACCTGGATGCCGACATCGCCCTGCGCCGCGATGTGGCGCGGCGCTACCGCACCGGCATCGTGCATCCGCAGCTGCAGCTGCCGCAGGTGGCCGACGAGGCGGCCCACGCCTGGCATCTGTTCGTGCTGCGCTGCACCCGGCGCGACGCGCTGCACCGCCATCTGCTGGCCAGCGGCATCCATTGCCTGGTGCACTATCCGGTCGCGCCGCACCGGCAGCCGGCCTATGCCGCACTGAGCGGACGCAGCCTGCCGCTGTGCGAGCAACTGCACCGCGAGGTGCTGAGCCTGCCGATCGGGCCGACCCTGGAGGCGGCCGCGGTGCAGCGGGTGATCGACGCCTGCCTGGCGTTCGGGGCCACCACGGCATGAACGTGCTGCGCAGCGGCCTGTACAGCGGCGTGGCCACCGCGGCCAAGCTGCTGGCCGCGTTGCTGGTGCTCAAGCTGGTCGCGGTGTATGCCGGGCCGGCCGGCGTGGCCCGGCTCGGCCAGTTCACCAGCCTGATGTCGTTGCTGGCGGTGCTGGCCGGCGGCGGCATCGGCGCGGGCATCGTCAAGTACGTGGCCGAGTACCGCGACGATGCGCAGAAGCTGGCGCGGCTGCTCGGCTCGGCGTTGGGCTATGCGTGCTGCGCGGCCTGCACGATGGGCGTGGTCGCGCTGCTGTTCAGCCGCCAGATCGCGCAGCGCCTGCTCGGCGATCCGCACTACCAGAGCCTGATCTGCGTGCTGGCCGTGGCCCAGCTCGGCATCGCCCTGGTCAACTACATCCTGGCCGTGGTCAACGGTTTCATGGACGTGCGCCGGCTGGCCTTCATCCAGGTCGCCGGCTCGGTGCTGAGCGTGCTGGTGGTGCTGTGGCTGTCGCGCTGGCTGCAGCTGTACGGCGCGCTGCTGGCGCTGGTCGCCGGGCAGGTGCTGTGGCTGTGCGCCGGCCTGCCGGCGCTGCGGCGCAGCCCGTATTTCCGCCGCGACATGCTGCGCATCCGCTTCGATGCGGAAATGACCCGGCGCCTGGCCGCGTTCTCGGTGATGACCCTGACCTCGGCGTTGCTGCCGCTGCTGGTCAACATCGGCGTGCGCGACCATCTGGCCGCGACCTTCGGCTGGCAGCAGGTCGGCTACTGGCAGGCGGTGAGCAAGGTGTCCGAGGCCTATCTGCTGTTCTTCACCACCGCGATCAATGTCTATTACCTGCCCAAGCTGGCGGCGCTGCGCGATCGCGCCGGGCTGCTGCTGGAATTGCGCACCGCCTACCGCTACGTGCTGCCGGCGGTGATCGCCTTGGCCGCGGCGATCTACCTGTGCCGGGACTGGCTCACGCGGCTGCTGTTCGCCGCCGACTTCGCCGCCGCCGCACCGCTGTACGCGCCGCAGCTGGTCGGCGACGTGATCAAGATCGCCGCGTTCGTCCTTTCGTACCTGATGCTGGCCAAGGCGATGACGCGGCTGTTCGTGGTGTCCGAATGCGTATTCGCCGCCAGCTATCTGGGGCTGGTGTATCTGTTCACCGCGCGCATGGGCCTGATCGGGGCGGCATACGCCTTCGCGGTCAACTATGCGCTGTACCTGGCGTTCAACGTCGTGGTGGTGCGGCGCTATCTGGGAGGCTTGCGCTGATGGACGAGCTTGGACTGCATCACGATGCGCCGCTGGTGTCGGTGCTGGTGCCGGCGTACAACCACGAACGCTTCGTGCAGCGCTGCCTGGACAGCGCGCTGGAAGATCCGTATCCGAACAAGGAACTGGTGATCGTCGACGACGGCTCCAGCGACGCCACCGCCGCGCGCATCGCCGAGTGGATTGCGCTGCACGGGCAGCGCATCCCGGTGCGGTTCTGGCCGCGCGAGAATCGCGGCATCGCCGCCACGCTGAACCATCTGGTGGCGATGGCCAGCGGCGAGTTCCTGCGCCTGGGCGCCAGCGACGACTATCTGCTGCCGGGCGGCCTGGCCGCGCAGGTCGCCTATCTGCGCGCATCGCCGGGCAAGACCGCGGTGATCGGCGATGCGGTGGTGGTCGATGCGGACGGGCGCCTGCTGCACCAGAGCAGCATGCGCGACCTGCACGGCGTGGACAAACGCCTGTACCTGAGCGACGCCGGCATCCGCCGCGCGGTGATCCGGCACTGGGCGGTGAGCGGGGCGGTGGCGCTGGTGCGGCGCAGCGCGCTGCAGGCGCGCGTGGCCTGGGACGAGGAGCTGCACATCGAGGACTGGGATTTCTTCCTGCGCCTGGTCGCGCGCGACGCGCTGGGCTTCATCGACGTCGGCGTCTGCGCGTACCGGCTGCACGGCGCCAACGCCAGCCGCACCCGGCACCTGCCCAGCCGCCTGGCCAATCTGACCGAGTCGCGGCAGGTGGCGCTGCGCCGCGCGGCGCTGTTCGATGCGCCGTGCCGCACGCTGCTGCATGCGCAGGCGCACTACATCGCGGCCAAGATCGCGTTCCTGCGGCGGCAGCCGGCGGCGCTCGGCGGGCACCTGCTGGCGCATGCCTGGCTGTCGCTGCTGGCGCGCATGCGGCCGGCCGCAGCGGCGCCGCTGGCCGAGCGCGCATGAAACGCCTGCTGCGCATGCCGTCGAGCTATTTCGGCCTGCCGCTGCTGTTCAGTTGCGCGCTGACCCTGCTCACGTTCGATCTGCCGCCCGGCTATGCCTCCGGCATCGCCTTGCTGGCCGCGGCGGCCGCCACGACACTGTTGCTGGATGCATTGCACGGCATCCGCCTGCCGTCGCTGGCCGCGTTTCGTGCGCGCCGCTATGCGGGCACCCGCGAGGCCTTCGTCGCGCTGTGCCTGGCTGCGCTGGTCGGCGTGTTCTGCGTGCTGGACCTGGCGCTGTTCCCGATCCCGCTGTTCACCAATCCTTCCGCGTATGCCGACCTGACGCCACTGCATGCGCATGTGCGGCACCTGTCCAACATGTGCTGGATCCTGCCGCCGATCGCGCTGCTGTGCGTACGCGACAAGGCGTTGCGCAACGCGATGATCCTCGCCGGCTTCGTGTTCCCGGTGCTGGTGATCGACCGCAACCGCATCTTCGCCGGTTTGTTCAGCTTCGCGCTGCTCCTGCTGCTGCGTCGCGATCCGGCGCGGCCGCTGCCGTGGAAGGCCATCGTGGCGTTGCTGTGCGCCGGCGGCGCGGCGTTCTCGCTGCTGGGCACGCTGCGCTCGGGCTCGCTGGATTCGGTGACGCTGCCGTTCGGCGCGCTGTACCGCGCCGCGCCGCAGGGCATCAAGTGGCTGCTGCTGTACATCGGCGCTGGCCCGTACAACTTCGGCGCGATGCTGGCCAAGGACTACGTCAACGCCAGTTTCCTGGTCAACCAGCTGGTGCCGCTGAGCGGCTCGATCGCCACCGCCGGCACCGGCATTCCGCTGGATGCGCCGAACATCAATGTCGGCACCGAATTCTTCCCGTTCCTGCTGGCCGGCGGCGCCGGCGCCGCGCTGGCGGCGATGCTGGCGCTGTACGCGGCGCTGCTGTGGAGCGTGCGCCTGCTCGGCAGCACGGTGTCGCTGTTCAACCTGCTGGTGTTCCTGCGCATCGCCTACGCCTGCCTGATGTCGCCGTTCGCGCCGCAGGCCTTCACCTGGACCAACGCCGGCTTCATCGCGCTGTGCCTGGTCCTGCACGCCTGCAGCGGGCTGCTGCCGAACCGCCACGCGGCGCTGGCGGCCGCGCCCGGCAGGGCGGGGCAGGCGCCGTTGCCACCTTTTTCTCCGAGAAGTGCCTTGCCATGAAAGAAGACGAAATCTACCTGATCGACCTGTGGCGGATCCTGCGCCGCGAGTGGACCTGGTGCGTGCTGCCGCTGCTCGCCGCGCTGGCGCTGGCGTTGGCCTTCCTGCATGTCGCCACGCGCCAGTGGCAGGCCACCGCGTGGGTCCAGGTCGGCGAATTCGGCCCGACCCCGGCCGGGCGCGATCCCAAGCTGGAGCCGTTCCAGCGGGTGATCGAGCGGATCAAGACCCGGCTGTTCCAGGACCAGGTGCTGCGCAGCCTGGGCCTGCCGTTGGACGGGCGTGAGGCCGCGCTGTACCGCAGCAGCCTGAAACTGGACCCGGATCCCTACGCCAACCTGATCGCGTTGAGCCTGCGTGCCGAGTCCGCGCAGCGGGCGCGCGCCCTGGCCGCGGCGACGACGGCGCAGCTGCAGGCGCTGCATCGGCGCATCCAGGCCGTCCCGATGCAGCAGGCCAGCGAACGCCTGCAGGACATCGGCAGCGAACTCGCCGCGACCCAGGACGAGCGCGCGCGTTTGCTGCAGCGGCAGACCGAGGGCAAGGGCAGCGTCGAGCAACAATTGCTCGGCAACATGCTGTTGTCGGAGAAGAACGCGACCATCCGCAGCCTGAAGTCCGAGCGCGACGACTTGCTCGCCCGGCTCGGCGCACGCTATACCTACGACACCTCCGCGCCATGGGCGGCCTATGTGCCCGAGCGCCCCGCGTTTCCCAATCCGCTGCTGGTGCTGGCGGTGGCGCTGATGCTGGGCGGCGCTCTGGGCGTATTCGCCGCGATCGCCCGCAACGCGCTGCGGCGCCGGCAGGCCGCAAGCACGCTGCCTGTGCCGGCCGCTGGCGGCGCATAAGCGCGACACCGCACGACAGCGCGCACGCCGATTCAACCAAACCGGCCGCTGCCCGCACTCACGGGCGTACCGTGCGATCCGCGCTTGCGGCCGGCACGGCAGTTCCCGACGACGGCAGGCGAGTGGAGAGTGGATGTGATTGCGAATGGCAAGCCCGGCGCCGCTGCGCGCGCGGCGACGATCGATCCGGCGCGATTGCTGGAAACCCAGCGCGCCTTCGATAGCGTCGCCGCCGATTACGACGGCCCGCGCGGCAACAACGAGCTGATCCAGCGCATGCGCACCACCCTGTGGGATACGGTGGCGGCGCAGTTGCCGGTCGGCGCGCGGCTGATCGACCTGGGCTGCGGCACTGGCCTGGACGCCCACGAATTCGCCCAGCGCGGCTACCACGTGCTGGCCACCGACTGGTCGCCGCAGATGGTGGCGCGGACCCGGCAGCGGGCGCAGGACCCGGCGTTGCAGGGGCGGCTCAGCGCCGCGCACGTCGGCATCCAGCAACTGGACCGCCTCGACGGCGAGTTCGACGGCATGTATTCCAACTTCGGCCCGCTGAACTGCGCGCCGGATCTGCCCGCGGTCGCGGCCGAATGCGCGCGCCTGTTGCGCCGCGACGGGCGCCTGGTGTTCTCGGTGATCGGGCGCCTGTGTCCGTGGGAAGTGGGCCATTACGCGCTGCGCGGACGCTTCCGCCGCGCCGCGGTGCGTGGCGCGCGCGGGGTCACCGCGGTGGGCATGAACGGGCATACGATCTGGACCTGGTACTACCTGCCGCGCGAGTTCTACCGCGCCTTCTCCGCGCATTTCGAACTGGACTCCTATCGCGCGCTCAGCCTGTGCCTGCCGCCGCCGTACCTGGTCGAGCATTACCGCCGCCACCCGCGCTGGGGCGAACGCCTGGGCCGGCTGGACGATCGCATCGGCGGTTGGCCGCTGCTGCGCGACATGGGCGATCACTTCCTGATCGTGATGCGCAAGCGCTGAACGATGCGCACCCATCCCGCTAGCGCCGAGATCTGCCTGCACGGCGCGCGCCTGGCCACGCCGGCCGGCGCGGTGCGCGCGCCATTGGCGTTGCGCGGCGCACGCATCGTCGCCGCGCCGGCCACTGCGGCGTACCGGGTCGCGCTGCACGGGCACCTGGTGTTTCCGGGGCTGATCAATGCGCATGAGCACCTGCAGGTCAATGCGGTGCCGCCGTTGCCGCAGACCGCGCCGTTCGCCAACAGCTATGCCTGGATCGAGGCGTTCGCCGCGCATTTCCGCGATCCTGCGGTCGCCGCCGCGCTGCAAGTCCCCAAAGCGCTGCGCATGCGCCACGGCGCGCTGAAGAACCTGCTCGCCGGCGTCACCTGCGTCGCCCAGCACGATCCGTGGCATGCCGAACTGGACGCGGCAGACTTCCCGGTCGCGCTGCTGCGCGAGTTCGGCTGGAGCTACGCCTTGCACGGCCCGGACTACGGCCCGCCGCTGGCGCAGAGCTTCGCCGCGACCGCCGCCGACCGCCCGTGGATGATCCACCTGGCCGAGGGCACCGATGCGGTCGCCGCCGGCGAACTGGCCGAGTTGGAGCGGCGCGGTTGCCTGGCGGCCAACAGCGTGCTGATCCACGGCGTCGGCCTGAGCGCGGCCGACATCGCGCGCGTGCTCGCCTGCGGCGCCGCCGTGGTGTGGTGCCCGTCGAGCAATCTGACGCTGCTGGGACGCACGCTGGACCCGCAGCGGCTGTACGCCGGCGGGCGCCTGGCGCTGGGCAGCGATTCGCGCCTGAGCGGCGCGCGCGACCTGCTTGAGGAACTGCAGGTGGCCGCCGCCAACGGCGTGGATGCCGGGCAGGCGCTGGCACTGGCGACCACCGCCGCGGCACGCATCCTGCGTCTGCCAGAACGCGGCAGTCTCGCGGTCGGCACTGCCGCGGATCTGCTGATCGTCGGCGACCGCGGCGGCGATCCGGCGCATAGCCTGGTCGGGCTGGCGCGCAGTGAACTGCGTGCGGTGGTGCGCGATGGGCGCCCGCGCATCGCCGATCCGGATTTCGCCGACTGGTTCGAGGCAAGCGGCGTGGCGGCGGTGCCGGTAACGCTGGACGGCGTGCCGAAGCTGCTGGCCGCCGAGCTGGCCGACCCGGCGTTGATTGCGCTGGAACCCGGGCTGGAGCTGCAAGCGGATGCGCGTCTTACAACGGAGTCGTCCATCCTGCAGGCGCGGCGCGCATGAGCGCCGTGCCGATCCTGGACCCGTTCGAGGCCTATGCGCTGTGGGCGGCGAGCTATCCGGCGCATGCGCACAATCCGGTGATGCAGGCCGAGCAGCGCGCCATGCTGGCGCTGTTGCCGCCGGCGCTGCACGGCCAGCGCGTGCTCGATGCCGGCTGCGGCAGCGGCCGCTATCTGCTGCATGCGCTGGAACGCCATGCCGCGCATGCCACCGGCGTGGATCTGTCGCCGCAGATGCTTGGCCGCGCCGCGCGCGAGCTCGATGCGGCCGGCGCCGGCAATCGCTACACGCTGTGCGAAGGCAGCCTGGACGCACTGCCGGTGGCCGCTGCCGCGGCCGACCTGAGCATCTGCGCGCTGGCGGTCGGGCATCTGCCGCAGTTGCAGCCGGCGCTGGCCGAACTGCACCGCGCCACCCGTCCGGGCGGCAGCGTACTGTGCAGCGACGTGCACCCGATCGGTCACGCGCTGGGCTGGAAGCGCGATTTCAAGGCGGACGGCCAGCGCTACGCGGTGCGCCATACCCAACACCTCTACAGTCACTGGCATGCGGCCTGTGCCGCGCTCGGGCTGGCGATCGAGGCGGTGCGCGAACCGATGCTCGACCCCGCCGACATTCCCGCCGGCGCGCACTTCGATCCTGCCGCGCTGCAGGTGCCGGTGGCGCTGGTATTCCGGCTGCGGCGCCTGCCATGAGCCTTGCCTTGCGATCTCCCTGCATGCCTTCCACAGCCAACACGCTGTTGGTCAATCCGACCATCACCTCGCGCGGCAACGCGCGCTTCCCGCTGGCGCTGCTGAACCTGGCCGCGGCGCTGGACCGCAGCGGCGACAGCCGCATCATCGACGGCAACGTCGATCGCGGCTTCATCGACAGCGCGCTGCAGGCGTTGCAGTACCAACGCTACGACGCGGTGGGCATCAGCGTCATGGGCGGGCCGCAGATCGCGCCGTCGATCGCGCTGTCCACCGCGATCCGCGAACGCTTCCCGGCCATGCCGATCGTCTGGGGCGGCTATTTCCCGACCCTGTACACCGACACCGCGCTGAGCGCGCCGTACGTGGACTACGCGATCCGCGCGCAGGGCGAGGACACCCTGCCGGAACTGGTCGCCGCGTTGCGCGGCGAAGGCCCCGGCCTGGCGCAGATCGACGGGCTGTCGTGGAAACAGGACGGCGCGATCGTGCACAACCGCAATCGCGGCTTCAGCCGCGGCGAGGCGGCGCCGGCGCTGCCGTACGCCAAGCTCGGCGACCCGCGCCAGTACCTGGGCCGCAGCTTCCTCGGCCGCCGCACCGCCTCGCACCAGGCCGCGCTCGGCTGCCGTTTCCGCTGCACCTTCTGCGGGGTGGCGGCGATGTTCGGCGGCGCCACGGCGCTGCCCACCGCGGCGCGGCTGGAGCGCGAGCTGCGCTATCTGAAAGAGGAACTGGGCGCCGATTCGATCCAGTTCTTCGACCACAACTTCTTCGACCGCGAGGCGGAGATGATCCCGTTGCTGGAGGTCATGGCCAAGCTGGAGATGCCGTGGTGGTGCTATGCGCGCGCCGACGCGCTGCTCAACCTGTCCGAGAGCACCTGGGCGCTGGTGCGCAAGAGCCGCTTGCGCATGGCCTACATCGGCGCCGAATCGCCGAGCGGGGCGATGCTCAAGGACATCCGCAAGGGCACCCGCCCGGACCAGACCCTGCAGGTGGCCGAGCTGTGCCGGCGCAACGGGGTGATCCCGGAGCTGTCGTTCATGGTCGCGCCGCCGCAGAACACCGTGCACGAGACCGAGCAGACCTTCGAATTCATCCGCGAGCTCAAGCAGATCAATCCGCAATCGGAAATCATCGTCTACGTGTACACGCCGTTGCCGGACGCCAGCCGCCACGAGAAGGACCGCGGCAAGCGCGCAACGATGCCGCTGCGCGACCTGCACGGCGCGCCGGTGCTGTTCCCGCGCACCCCGGAAGAGTGGACCCAGCCGCAATGGGTGGACTACGCCTGCCATGCCGACGCGCCCTGGCTCGACGACGCGCTGCGCCGGCGCATCCGCGACTTCGTCACCGTGCTGGGCTGCCGCTATCCCACCGCGCAGGACCTGCGCTCGCCGCGCTGGGCCAAGCGCGGCTTGAGCGCGATGGCGGCGTGGCGCTACCGCTACCGGCGCTACGACCGGCCGTGGGAACTGAACCTGGCCAATTGGCTGGTGCGCCTGCGCCGGCCGCAGGTTTCCGGCATCTAGGCATGTCGCCTCGCAGCGCAAACCCCATGCACGTCGCCCAGATCAATTTCGTCCGCACGCCGCCGGGACTGGCGCCGGCGCAGGTGTTCGCGCACTGGCCGTCGCTGGCCGACATCGCCGAAGCGGTGGCCAGCGCCGGTACCCGGGTGTCGGTGATCCAGGCCGCGGAGACGTCGGAGCAGTTGCTGCGCAACGGCGTGGAATATCACTTCATCGATCCGGGCGATGCCGGCAGCCGCCGCCGTGCGCGCTGCATCGCCGGCATCGTGCACGCGATCGGCGCCGACGTGGTCCACGTGCACGGCCTGGAATTCGCGCGCGAGGCCTACGCGATGGCGCAGCAGCTGCCGCAGGTACCGATCCTGCTGCAGGACCATGCCAATCGCCCGCCGCGCTGGTGGCGCCGTTCGCAGTGGCGGCAGTGGTATGCGGCCGCGGCGGGAATCGCCTTCACCTCGCTCGATCTGGCGCGCGCGTTCGTGCATGCCGGGCTGTTCGCGCCGTCCATCCGGCTGTTCGCGATTCCCGAATCCAGCTGCCGCTTCACCCCCGGCGATCGCGCCCAGGCGAGGTGTGACAGCGGCCTGCATGGCGCGCCCTGCGTGCTGTGGGTCGGGCACATGAGCGCCGGCAAGGATCCGTTGACTGTGCTCGAAGGCGTGGCCCGCGCCGCCGCGCGGCTGCCTGGATTGCAGTTGTTCTGCGCGTTCGGCAGTGCGCCGTTGCTGGAAGCGGTCCAGCAACGCGTGCAGCAGGATCCGCGGCTGCGCGGGCGCGTGCATCTGCTGGGCAAGGTCGAGCATGCGCAGGTGCAGACGCTGATGCGTGCGGCGGATCTGTTCGTGTCGGGCAGCCTGGCCGAAAGCTGCGGCTACGCCGCACTGGAAGCCTTCGCCTGCGGCACATTGCCGGTGCTGACCGACATCCCGGCGTTCCGCGCGCTCACCGACTGCGGCCGCGTCGGCGAACTGTGGCCGTGCGGCGATGCCGGGCTGCTCGCCGAGGCGCTGGTGCATGCCGCCGCCGAACCGCTGTCGCCAGCCCAGGTCCGCGCCCATTTCGATGCGCAGCTGTCGTTCGCGGCGGTCGGCCGGCGCTGGTCGCGCGCCTATGCGCAGTTGCTGCAGCAAGCCGCGCGGAGCGAGGCATGAAATTGGCGCTGGTGGTGCCGGGCGGGGTCGATCGCAGCGGCGAGTACCGGGTGATCCCGGTGCTGCTGACCCTGATCGAACGCCTGGCGCGCAGCCATGAACTGCATGTGTTCGTGCTGCACCAGGAGCCTGCGCCGGCCTGCTGGGAGTTGCTTGGCGCGCGCATCCACAACATCGGCGACGGCCGCACCCGCCTGCGCGCGGTCGCCGCGATCCGCGCAGAGCATCGCCTGGCGCCGTTCGACCTGGTGCAATCGATCTTCTCCGGTCATTGCAGCCTGATCGCGGTGGCCGCCGCGCGCCTGCTGCGGCGGCCGAGCCTGGTGCACATCGCCGGCGGCGAACTGGTCGCGCTGCATGCCATCGGCTACGGCGGGCGGCGCAAATGGCAGGGGCGGCTGCGCGAAGCGCTGGTGTTGCGGCTGGCCGACGCGGTCACCGCGGCCAGCGCGCCGATCGTCGAGGCGCTGCAGGCGCTGGGCATCGCCGCCGAGCGCGTGCCGCTGGGCGTTGACCTGCGCGCCTGGCCGCCGCGCGCGCCGCGCCGCCGCAATGGCGCCACCGCGCGCTTGCTGCACGTGGCCAGTCTCAACCGGGTCAAGGACCAGCCGACGCTGTTGCGCGCACTGGCGGCGCTGGCGCGCGCGGGGGTCGCGTTCCGCATCGACATCGTTGGCGTGGACACGCTCGACGGCCAGATGCAGCGCCTGGTCGCGCAGCTCGGGCTGTCGCAGCAGGTGCGCTTCCTCGGTTTCAAGACCCAGCGCGAACTGCGCCCGCTGGTGGAGGCCGCCGATCTGCTGGTGTTGTCCTCGCTGCACGAAGCCGGGCCGCTGGTGTTGCTGGAAGCGGCGGTGGCCGGCGTGCCCACGGTCGGCACCGGGGTAGGGCACCTGCTGGAATGGGCGCCATCGGCGGCGTTGGCGGTGCCGACCGGCGACTGGGCCGGCCTGGCCGACGCCCTGCGCCAGGTCCTGGCCGACGACGAACTGCGCCTGCGCCTGGCCTGGTCCGCGCAGTGCCGCGCGGTGCGCGAGGACGCCGAGCACACCGTGCGCAGCTTCAACACGCTGTACCGGCGGCTGTGTCCGCAGAGCGCGTGAGCACGCGGATCCAATGTAGGAGCAACTGTCTTCAGTCGCGACGAGCGCAGCGGCGGGCCTTCCGGCTTCGGACGTTGTCGCGGCTGAAGCCGCTCCTACAGTGCACCCGGCAGGCGGTCCGCAGGCCGTGTAGGAGCGGCTTCAGCCGCGACCCGCGTTACCGATAGATCTTGTCGCGGCTGAAGCCGCTTGTGTCTGGAGATTGCTCTACAGTTTGAGTGGAGAGCGATGTGCGGCACGCCGACAGGCCGTAGTGTTCAAGCACGTGTAGGAGCCAGGGCGGCCGCACATCGACCTCGTTGCCTAGCCCGAACAGTTGAACGAGCGTTCGCTCGAACTTCACAAGCGTGGGCAGCGACGAGGTGGCTCTCTCCTGTCCCCCAGTCTACCTAACGCTTATGCCTCTTTGGATCGGTATCGATGTGGCCAAGGACACCTTGGCCGTCCACGTGCTTCCCCTGGACCAGTTGCTGTCCTTTCCCAATACCGCCCAGGGCCACCAGCGCCTGTGCGACCACCTTGCCTGGCACTGCGTCGGCAACGCGCTGCTGGAGGCCACCGGCGGCTACGAACGGGCGGTGATGACGGCACTGGCCACGGCAGGGATCCCGGTGACCCGGATCAATCCGCGCCGGGCACGCGCTTTCGCCACGGCCTTGGGCACAACCGCCAAGACCGATCCGCTGGATGCGGCCTTGCTGGCGCGCATGGCTCACCTGGTGCAAGCGCCCGCGCCGGCTCCCGATCCCTTGCGTGAGCAACTGCGCATGCTGGTCCAGCGCCGCGAGCAACTGGTCCAGCAACGTGACGACGAGCGCCGTCGCTTGCATCAGGCGACCCTGGCCATGGTGCGCGCGTGCCTGATCGAGCAGATCGGCGACGTGCGCCGCCGTATCCAGCGGATGAACCAGGCGATCAAGCAGGTGCGGTGCCAGCTCGACGATGCGCTGGCGCACGCCCTGGGCACGGTCCCGGGCATCGGCGAGGTCACCACCGCCAGCCTGATGGCCTATCTGCCCGAACTGGGGACGCTGGATCGTCGCCAGATCGCGGCCCTGGTCGGCCTGGCTCCCTACAACGTGGACAGCGGGCAGCACTGCGGCAAACGCCGCATCCGCGGCGGGCGTGCCACGATCCGACGAGTGCTGTACATGGCCTGTTGGAGCGTTGTGCGCACTCAAGCCTCCTTCAAGGAGCGTTATCAACAGTTACGGGCACGCGGCAAGCCCGCCAAGGTCGCCATCACCGCATGCATGCGCGTGCTGCTTATCCGACTCAACGCCATGGCACGAGATCGCACACCATGGCGTGAGGTTATCGGATGAGAAGACAGTTGCTCCTACCTACCCCGCCGCATATCCCTGCAAGGCGCTGCGCACTGCATACAGCGTATCCATGCGCGGCACCGGCCGCAGCAGGCGCAGCAGCACGCGCCGCCGCTGCGGCAGCGCGACCCAGGATTGGCCCTGCAGCCACAGCTGGGTGCGGATCATATCGGCGCGCTCCTGCCGGCTTTCCTGCGAGGGCTGCAGCCGCTGCCGCAGATAGCGCAGCACCTCGCCGAGCGAACGCGCCCACTCGATCCCGGGCAGCGCCGGTAGCCACAGCTGCGAGCACGAGGCGCCGGTCAGGTCCAGCCGCCGCGCGGCCAGCCGCAGCAGCGGCGGACACTGCGCCCGCAACGGCGCCAACACCGCCTTCGGAATCGCCGTAGGGTAGTAGCGCAGCATCAGTTGCAACGGCGGCCACGCCCACCACGGCGCGCCATCGCTGGCCTCGCACAGCACCCGCCAGTCCTTGCCGCTCATCCGCGTGGCCAGCAGCGCGATGTCGTGCAGATGCATCAGGCGCAGGCTGCGGCCGCAGATGCCGCCGGCCGCATGCAGCAGCAGATGGCTCATCAGCGCGCCGTTGGATGGATAGGGATTCAGCCCCGGGCGGCTGTCGTGCGGGAACACCTGCTTGCTGATGTCGACGGTGCTCAGCGGCAGCCGTTCCTGGATGCGCAGATGCAGCTCAATGTTGATCGGCGTGTCGCGATGCTCGCCCAGGCTGGCGACGGGCTGCGCCTGCGCCGGGCGGAAGGTCTGGTGCTTCCACTGTGCGAATTCGGCCACGTAGCCGAGCTCGCCCAGCAGCGCGCCCACCTGTGCGGCGTCTTCGGCGCGCACCAGCAGGTCGATATCGGCCATCGGCCGGTCGCCCGGCAGGTACAGGCCTTGCGCGTGCAAGGCCGCGCCCTTCAGCGGCACGATCGCCACACCGGCGGCCTGCGCCAGTGCGTCGATCCGCTCGAGCAGCGCGGCGATGCGCCGGTAGCGGTGGGCGACGTGCTCGCGCTGTCCGGCCAGGAACGCGCTCCAGTCGCGATCGGGCCACACCGACCGTCGGCTCAGCAACGGCCCGATGCCGTGCGCGGCGGTCGCCGCCGCGGCCAGCTGCCATTGCAGCCGGTTCCACTGCGGCATCGCGTTGCCCGGCCGCGCCAGCTCGCGCGCCAGAGTTTCCGTCGCCAGGCGCAGGCCCTTGCCGACATGCTTCAATGCGGGCTGCACTGCGCGGTCGTCAAGGGGGTTGCTGGAGCAGGGCGCTTGCGCTTGCGCGGTCATTCGCGTTGCGCCAGGGGGATGCCGCGGTCGCAGGCCGTGGTTACCGGCGGCATGGCGGCGTCGCTCCGGTGCCGGCCTTCGCTGGCGATCAGCGCCTGCCATTGCGCATCCAGTGCCGCCCAGTCCTGCGCATAATCCAGCGGTTGCCGCGTGTCCTCGCTGCACTGCAGGTCCACCTGCCGGTGCAGCAGATCGCGCACGCGCCGATAGAACTCCGAGTCGTAGGCGCCACGGAACATCATCGCCAGGTCGTCGCTATCCTGCCAATGGGTCTTGCGGCCAAGCTGGTTCTTCACCTGCTGATAGAACTTGGTGCCGGGCAGTGGGTACGACACGCTGACGCCGATGTCGTCCGGGCGTGCCTTTGCTACCAGCGCACGGGTGGCGAGGATGTCGTCCAGTTGCTCCTCCAGGTAGCCGAGCTGCAGGAAGAAGCCGACGCGGATGCCTTGTACGCCCAGGCGCTGGCGGGCGCCGATCACGTCCTCCACCGCGGTGCCCTTGGTCATCTTGTCGAGGATGCGCTGGCTGCCGCTTTCCGCGCCGATCCACGCTTCCGCGCAACCGGCGCGGGCCAGCGCGGCGGCCATGCGTTCGCTGCCGAGATCGGCGCGGGTCTGGATGGTGAACGGAATCGAGCCATCGGCCGCGGCCAGCAACGCGGCGAATTCTTCCACCCAGTCGATGTGGAAACCGAAGATGTCGTCGGCCATCCAGATATGGTCGGGGGCGAAGGCGCGCTTGAGGTGGATCATTTCCGCGGCCACTTCCGGCGCGCTGCGGCGCTTGTAGTGGTTGCCCCAGATCGGCTTGGCGCACCAGTTGCAGCGGAACGGGCAACCGCGCGAGGCGGCCATGTTCAGGCTGAAATAGCCGTGCCGCTGCAGCCACAGGCGCCGGTAGCGCTCGATATCGACCAGGTCCCAGGCGGCCAGCCCGGACAGGCGCGGGTCCGGCGGCCGCGCGCCGATCTGCGCGCGGTTGAGCTGCGGCCGCGCGGCGGTGGCGATATCGGCCACCACGTCCGCCACCCAGGCCGCGGCATCGAGCTCGGGCGTTTGCTGCAGCCGCTCGACCAGTTCCAGCAGCGCGGCGATGCCTTCGCCGATCAGCACCGCGTGCGCGCCGGCGGCCAGGAACGCTTCGGGATGGTCGGACGCGTCGGAGCCGGCCACGATCACCCGGCTGCCGGCGGCGCGCGCCTCGGCGATCATCCGGCAGGCGGCCTCGCGCATCCGGCTCAGGCACATCTTGGTCAGGAAATTGAAGTTGTCCTCGTAGAACACCACCAGGTCCGGCTGCGCGGCGCGCAGCGAGGCCTGGTAGTCCTCCACGCCGTCGGCCAGCATCGCGTCGAACAGCGTCACCGTGTGCCCGTGCCGGCGCAGCAGTGTTGCCACCTGCAGCGTGGCCAGCGGCGGATACGGCTTGCCGCGCTCCCATTGCTTGGGATCGTAGCGCAGGAAATAGGAATGGCTGACCTGGATCTTTGGCATCGGCGGAAGGGTCTCGTTCGGCGCCGGCAACGAATGCCGCGGCGCATGCAGCAGTGGCCGCGCACAGGTGGCGGTGCTGTAAGTGCCGCCAGCGTCGTGTTTGGTTGTGCGCGCTGCACCGGCGCAGCGGCGTGCGCGGCCGACAGTGCAATGCGGCGCCTGGCGCGCAACCTTTGCCGCCGCTGCGCGCACTCACGCGCATCGACCCCCATGGATCCAATCCCGATGCCGCTCTCGACCGTGCGCACGCAACGCTGGGCGCCTGTGGCCAGCCCCGGCGCCACGCACGCTGGCGTGGCCGCCGATCCGTTCCACGAGCGGCGGCGGCGCGACCATGTCCTCAGCAAGCAGCTGCTGGGCTGTCGCTTCCACTTCGAAAGCAACAGCGAGGCCTTGCTGCAGCTGGTCGAAGCGGCATTCGGCGGGGTGCCGGCGCACCAACTTCCCGATGCCGCCGAGCTTCGCATCGAACTGAACCTGGTCGCGCGCAACGACGCGCCCTATGTGTTCGCGCTGGAGCCGCCGCCGGTGCGCACGCATGCGGGGGCCGGCGTGTTGTGCGGCGTCATCGACGCCGACAACTACATGGTGCTGTCGCCGGAGCAGGGCAGGGCGCTGCTGGTGGTGTCGGAAGACATGCTCGCCCATCCCTACCATGTGCGCTACGAACTGATCGAGTTCGCGGTGTTCGTGCTGGCGGCGCGCGCGATGCGCCTGGTGCCGCTGCACGGCGCCTGTGTCGGCGCCGGCGGGCGCGGCGTGCTGCTGCTCGGCGCCAGCGGTGCGGGAAAGTCCACGCTGGCCCTGCACAGCCTGCTGCGCGGCCTGCAGTTCCTCGCCGAGGATGCGTTGTTCGTCGAGCCGCAGCGCATGCTCGCCACCGGGATCGGCAACTTCCTGCACCTGCGGCCGGATCTGCTGCGGCTGGTCGATGCGCCGACGCACGCCTGGATCGCCACCGCGCCGACGATCCGGCGCCGCAGCGGCGTGGCCAAGCACGAAGTCGATATTCGCCACGGCCGCGCCTGCCTTGCGCCTGCGCCGTTGCAGCTGGCCGCGGCGGTGTTCGTGTCCAGCACGGCCGCCGCGGATCCGCAGCAGCTGTTGCGGCCCATCGCCGAACACGCGCTGCTCGAACGCCTGAGCGCCGACCAGCCGTACGCCGCCGCGCAACCGGGATGGCCGCTGTTCGCGCGCCAACTGCAGCGTTTGGGCGTGCACGAACTGCAGCGCGGTGCGGATCCGGATGCCTCGGTCGATGCCTTGCTGCAGTTGCTGCGATGAGCGCGGCGGCGAAGAGCGGAGGCGTGCCATGAGCATGGCCTCGCGCACAGGCGAGGGCCGCCGCCGCGTCGCCACGCGGCCGCCGCCGCCAGCCGTGGCATCCAGTGGACAGCCGGCATTCCCAGGCGGCCACCGGTGAGCGCGCACGACACCACCGCGCCCGACCCGGCACAGCCGCTGCTGCACGCCTTCAGCGCTACCCTGGAGCGTGGCGAGCGGTTGCGCATCTGTCTGTACGTCGTGCTGTCGTTGCTGTGCGCGCTGGCCGGCGTCGTCGCCACGGTCGCCCTGGTGCCGCTGGTGCAACCCGGGCATGCGCTGACGCTCGGTGGCCACGTCCTGGCGCTGCCCGACGGCGTCCTTGCCCAGGCGGCGATCTTCGTCGTCGCCAGTGCCGGCTTCGCCCTGCTGCGCTGGGCGGGCGCGCGGCTGGCCGCAAGCCTGGCCAGCGGCCATGCGCTGCGCCTGCGCCGCCAGGTGCACGCGCGCCTGCTCGCCGCGCCGCTGCCGGCGCTCGCCGGCGCCAGCTCGGCGGAAATCGCCAACGTGCTCACCTACAACATCGAGATCATCGTCCAGGGCTTCAGCGCATTGCTGCAGTTGCTGGTGGCGGCCATCACCGCCGGCGTCAGCCTGTGCATCGCCTTTCTGGTGTCGCCGGCCCTGGTGCTGGCGCTGCCGCCGCTGCTGGGCCTGGCCGTGCTCGCGTTCCGCATCTCCGGCCAGGAACAGGCGCGGGTGAGCCGCCAGTACGTGGCCGACATGACCCGGCTGTTCTGGCTCAGCGAGGATTTCCCGCGGCGCCTGCGCCACGTGCGTTCGTTCGAACGCGAAGACCTGGAGAAAGGCGGCTACGACGCGATCTCCAGCCGGCTCAGCCATGGGTACTGGCGGCAGCAGGCACTGGTCGCCTCGGGCCGGCTGCTGCTCGAACTCAGCGCGGTCGCCGCCATCGCCGCGATCATGCTGTTGGCCGGCCTGTGGCATGGCATCGACCGCGCCGCGCTGATCACCGTGGGCCTGTTGCTGGGACGGCTGCTGCCGTACCTGGTCTCGACCCGGCAAAGCTTCCAGCAACTGCGTTCGGCGGCACCGGCGCTGGAGCTATGGCAACACTATGTGGAGCTGGGGACGGCGAGGGCGCTGCCGGCACCGCCGCACGCGGCCGCGCCCATGCATGGCCCGCTGCGGATCCACAGCATCGGCCTGGCGCCGCCGCTGGCCGCGCTCGCGATCGGCGAACTGATCCTGGCGCCCGGCAGCATGACCCTGATCTGCGGACATTCCGGCGCCGGCAAGAGCAGCCTGATGGACGTGCTCGCCGGCATGGTCGAACCGCGCGTGTTCGCGGCGCAGTGCGATGGACAAACCCTGGATTTCGCGGCATACCGCGCCCTGGTCCGGCACGGCGCCTATGTCGGCCAGAGCGTGCGTCCCTGGCAGCACACGGTGCGCGACTGCCTGGCCTGGGCCGAGCCGGGCGCCAGCGCCGCGGCGATGTGGCAGGCGCTGCGCGACGTCGGCCTGGCCGCACGCCTGCACGACGGCGCGCAAGGCCTGGACACGACCCTGAGCGGCGCCGCCGCCAAACTCTCCGGTGGCGAACTGCAGCGCCTGCTGCTGGCGCAGGTGATCCTCAGGCAACCGCGGATCGCCCTGCTGGACGAAGCCACCAGCGCGCTCGACGCGGTCTCGGAAAAGCAGGTGCTGGCGACGCTGCGCCAGCGCCTGCCGCGCACCGCGCTGGTCGTGGTGTCGCACCGGACCAGCCTGTCCAGCGTGGCCGACCGCTGCCTGCACCTGGCGCGCCCGGCATCGGCACCGTTGCCGACGGCGCAGCACCCCCACTGCCCGGCAGCGCCTGCGGGCGCGGTCCGCGATGGCTAGCCTCGTTGCCGACGCAACGGCCCGTTTGCTGCCGAGCTTGCCGCGATCGGTCGGGTTTGGTGAAGCAGGATGTGCGGCTTCTTGTAGCGTGTGCGCCAAGACGATTCGCTGCTTCTGGCCGCCGGAAAGCGAGGAGTCCATGTCGCCGATCAGCATGTAGTAGCCGGTGTCTGAGGCGCAACGAAACTGAAAGTGCAGCTAAGATTGGCGCCAAGCGTAAACTGGGCTATTGGTTCAGTTGCGCTTCAGACCACTAATACCGGGGCGGTTCATTTCCGAGATTAGATGAACAATGACAAAGATCGCATCTAGCAGGTGGCAGTCTGCCAGCTCTTCCGATCACGTAGTTTCCGACTCGGTTCCTGACGATCCATCGAATCGTGCGTGTCCGTCGGCACAACCTGTATGGGAAGGCTTGCCGAGCCGGCCTGCCGCCGGATGTTTGAAAAAGGCAGCTGTCAAGCTGCAGGCAGCGACACGCGGCCACCAGGTGCGCCAGCAGGTCCAGATCGCCAGCCAAAGCCATGGCGTTGTCTCCACGACGATCCGTGCTCCCCGTCATCCGCTGTCGTTGTCTGTCGCACCGGGAACGTTCGTGTCAGATATCCAGCAGCACCTGCAGACAGCCGCGACGTTCACCCGGGTATCGGTGTCGGGTGGGACGCTTGACATCCATGGGACGCGCGATGACGAAGGCGTGCGTGCACCCCAAGAACTGGCACAGAGCGCCGCCCCGGGCGCTGCCGTAATAAACGGCGGCTATTTCGTCCACAAGGCCGGCTTGCAAACAGGATGCGGCGAGACCATCGACAGTCTCGGTTGTCCGGTAGGACAAGTGGCCGGCCGCCGGGATTTCATTCCGGTGCCAGGCCCTTGGGGGTCTGACTACGCCACGATCACGGCCAATGATGAACCCATATTAAGCAGCGCACCTCTATTGGCGCTCGACGGAAGGTCTCGGCCGATCGAGGACGCAGACAGGTTTCGCTAACGCATCGATGGCAAGGACAACCCGCTCAATCGGCTCGCAGGCGCACTGACGCATTGCAGTGATGCCAATGAGCGCTCTGCTGTCAGCCTGGTGCCCACCCACTTGTCCGCAGCCATTAAAGTGGTCCTGCAAACATTGACAACGGGCGGAAACCGGAAGGCTGGCGCTACCATGGCCCAATGGCAAACCATCACTGCGCTCGGGGCGCAAAGTGTGGCCGACGCATTGCGGCCGGGGCATGAGGGTGCTGGCGCGTCGTCATTGAATCTCGACGGCGGCGGCTCCGTCTTTCTTGGCATTCGGCAAATCAGTGGCGTCAAGATATTAGCGCGCGGCGGATTGCCGGACCAACCCGTGCGGCCGCTTGCTAACGTGATGGCGTCCGAAGCTGGTGTCGCTGGTCCCGTGCTTGGTATCCGCGACCATACCGCCCATAGCTTCGGGTCTTCTACCATCACAGAGCCGGTAGGAATCCGTGGTCAATGCCGTTCGCCGCCGTACTCAGCCAGAAAGGCCGACAGCGACATCCCGGATTGGAAATGAACACGGTTCATTGCCATGAACTGACTTCTGCACGAGTGATGTGCCGTGAATATGCAGGCTGGCTGGCTCACAGGCTATCACCGGGCTGAAGGAGAGTGCTGATCAGGCAAGATCATGCGGGATATGGCCGGAGAAATCGCTGCGTTTGCACGAATCCCGGCCGCCCCTGCAACAGGGCCTACGACGATCAGCAGCCCTCACTGGTGCTTGACATACGCCGCGTCAAGGGCTGGACTCTTCCCAATCCTCGATCTCCTCGCACCCTGGCGGCGAAGCCACGCGACTGAAAGCCGCTAGCGCAGGCGCCTCCAGTTCGTGCTTCTCGGCCGGTGAAGCGCCGCCGAGCTTCAGCGCAAATGAGCGCTTGTAAAGGTCATGGAATTGCTCCTTGAGTTGGAAGGTGTGCGGGGTGTGGAACTGGATTTCCCAGAGCGCGCCTTCCGGGCTTCGCAAGGTGACATTGACCGCCTTGAAGGTCTGCCGGTACGTGCTGAAGTGGTTGTTCAGCTTGACCCGTACATGCCCCTGATCGTCCAGTGCGGCCAGCACACCGCGCAGGCCGGCGGTGAAATCCTGCGGTTCCAGTACCACGCTGTAGCGCAGCGCGTCGTTCACGCCGGCCACGGCTTCTTCCAGGGTCTGCTTTTTCAACGCAATGCGCTGTTCGAGCTTTGCCAGCAGCGAGCCGTGCGACTTCAGTTGATGCTGTGTTCCCTCCAGTCGCCCGCCATGAGGTGCGGCGACGCGCCTCAGCATGTCGGTGACCTTGGGTTCCATTTCGCGTGCACGGGTCAGCAAGGCCTGCGCCTGCAGCGCCATGTCCTCGCGCCGAACCTCACGCAGACGCGTTGCCGGCGGCGGCGGCGGGGCGATCAGGCCTGCCTGCTGTAGCGCGCCAAGCGCGTCTTCCATGACACCCGCGGCCATCGACGGCATGCGCTGCAGCAGTCCCTTGGTCCGTTCGGGATCGAAGCGACCGTCGTGCATTGCGCGGGCGGTCGCCTTGCCGTACGGCACGATCGACACGCGCTCGGCGAACGCCCGCTCGGATCGTTCGCACGCCTCCACGATCTTGGCGAACAGCGCCGTGCCGGTGTCGGACTTCAGTGCATCGGTGCCGACCTTGATCGCGATGGTGAAAAGGTTGCGAATGCTCAGTTCAGGTTCATCCTTGACCAGCCCCGGTTGCCCGTTCGGGAACTGCGCGTGCGATAGCCGGCACACCGGGTAGTTGTCGAGGATGGCGTGGATGCGCGCCTCTACGCCAGGCGCGGCCTCGTAGGCCTGGGCAAGCTGCGGAAACGCCTCGGCCAATGCGTCGGGCAGACGCGGCGCGTCGCTGCTGGCGGCCGAACCCGGCTCGAGCCCAGCCAGCTGCGCGTACAGCAACTCGGCGGCTTCGCGCGCCTCGGGCATATGGGCGCGTCCGATCGCTTCCTGCGCCTGGGTGCGTAGTTCCGCCAATATCTGCGGATCGCGGGCGTCGTCTTCGAGCATCTCGCGCAAGCCGTTGCGCAGGTCGCGCTCGATGCCATCGTAGGTGCCGAACATCATGCTGCGCGCCATCGCCTCGCGCAGCTCGTCGGGCTGCGCCATGAAGCGCGACGCCAGGGTCGCGGCCGCGCTTGTGATGTGCTGCCCGCGTTTGAAGGAGATGATCTCCGACAGCCGCCCGGCCTGGTAGTGGCCAGTGACGGGGTCGACGGCCGGCGTGGCCGTCTTCGGTGGCTTGAAGGACTGCTGCCGACCGAGCCTCACCTCGCGCTCGGCCATCACCCGCGAAATCAGCGCGGCCAGCTTGGGGTAGCCTGCGTACACGAAGGCGTCGTCCCCGTCGGTATCCATGTTGCGCTTGCGCAACTCGGCGATCGGCAGTGCGCCCAGACGCCCGGGCTCCGCGATGTCCTTGAGCCGCAGGCTGCCGGTGCTGCGCATGTCGCGCGGCAAGGCATTGCGGTCGCGGCCGGTGGTCCAGCTCGACAGCGTCTTGAGATCCTCCTTGGAGCAGACCAGATCCTTGTTGGCGAAATCGGCCGGCCAGTTGGTCTTCGGCACCACGATGAGCATGCCCTTGCTGTGCAGCATCTGGGGGTCGTCGCCCGATCCGTCGTCGAAGCCGGTGTAGCTGTACTGGATGCCGAACGACTGCGAGAGGAACTCGGCGGTGGCGTCGCCCTGCGCCACGGTCGCGACGCGCTCCTCCGGCACCGGCAGCAGGTTCTCCTTGTCGTAGGGCGGCTTGCCGAGCAGCAAGGGACCGCCTGCGGCGTCGAAGGCCTGGCTGCGCTGCCGCGGCAGGTGCACCTTGTCATCGGCGGACGGCACCGCCTTGACTCTCTGGCCCTGGTAGCCGCCGCCGACGGCAAGCTTGTACGTCGAGAGGAGTTCACCCGATCCAGGCGGCAGCGCCTTCAGCCGCTGCTGCATCGCCTCGCGCGCCTCCTGCAATGCCGCCTCGTCGCGCGGAAAGTGCTGCAGCGCCTGCGCTGGCATCATCGAAGGACCCTTGTACACGGCCAGAAGCTCGCGCTGCTCCTGGCTGGCCTGGCCGGCCTGCGCCGCTTGCCAGGCGTCGTAACGCTTGCGGAAGGCAGGGATGCACAAGGCCACCTCCAACTTCAGAAAGCCGCAGCCATCGTTGGGGCATAGCGCCAGCGGGCTCCCATCCGATGCCAACGGCTTGAACGGGTGCGCAGGGCCTTCGACGTCATCGAAAAAGCCCAGGCGCAACGTGCCCTCGACGACATGGTCGCTCGGGACCATCTCCAGCAGCGAGCGCTGCATGCGCGACCAGTCCTCACGTTGCGGGGCGAGCTTGGCTGCGAGTTGCATCAGGCTGCTGCCCGGGACGGTGTCGGCATAACGGAACGCCGGCAACAGCGAGGTCTTTTCAGGTCGGCTTGGCAGCGACAGGCCGTTGCTGGCAGATTTTTTGCCATCGGCGCGGCTGCCGCCGAACATGTCGAAGCGCCATGGCTCATCCTGATAGTTGAACGTACGCGCCAGCATGAACGTCGAAATCGCCCCCGGCAGCTGGACTTCTACCAGCGGCAGGCCGGTCAGACGCGCGAACAGCGAGTACGGCTTGTCCGCTTCGGCCAGATTGTTCGAGATTTCCTTGCCCCGCATGTCGACCACGACATGCGTCGTGCTGCCCGTGCCGGTGACGGGGGCGGCAGGCTGGCCCGGAGCTGAGCGCATGCTCAAGCGCCCGCTGTCCAGGTCGAAGCTGCTCGGTGGATGGGCCTGCGCAATCTTCGCCGACTCCTTCGCCATGCGCAGGTCCAGCGTGTCAAACACCTGGTCACCGGCCTCGATCTGCGCGATCAAGTTCCAGCTCATCTCGCCCAGGTCCGCCTCGATGGCCTCGCGGGTCCGCTCCAGCGTCCGCTCTACCCATGTCGTCAATTGCTCGCGGCGCTGCTGCACTTGCTTGCGTGAGCCTTCGACATGGCGCGTCTTCCATTGCCCGGAGACCACGCCATAGGCCTTGAGCACCTGGAAGAAGGACAACGCCGGGCATCGCGTTGCGTGCTGTTCGGTGTCGGCCGAAGCCTGCGCGCCAGCGCCGCCCAAGTACAAGTCGATCTTGCGCTCGGCAATGGGCTGCAACGCGTTGAACACGCGCAATGCGCGTCTGCGATGGCGCGGGGTCAGCTCCGGGTTGCGGATCACTGGCAACAGTCCCATGCATAGGCTGCCGAGACCCTCAAGGTTGGTTTCACGTAATCCGTCATCCTGCGCGAGCGCCGAAACCCGCTGCAGTGCTGGCCCTGCCAGCGGACGCATCTGGCGATGCAGTTGCGCCGATGAAAGGGCCTTGAAGAGCACCCCGATCTCTCCGGCGGAGGCTGCCTCAAAACGTTCGCGGTGCAGCTCCAGGTGCCCGGCGATCGCCTGCAGTTTGGCGCCACCCAGTGTTTGCAACTGTTCATCGTCCAAGTGCCGCAGGCGGGACATCGCGTTGGCCACCATGACCAGCCCACGCATATCGAACTGCTGCCACGGCAACGTGGCCGAGCCGGCGTATTCGGCGAGCAGCACCGCTGCTGTTTGACACGCCGGCCTTTCGAGGCCTTTGCTCAGTGCATTGAGTGACACGGCCACGTCTCGCGCCTGCATGGCGTGGCGCAGGTCGTGGTCCTCCGTCAGCCTGTCGGCCAGCACGTCGTTCGCACGTCCGGGCCATTTGCTCAGCGCGTTGAGTGCTTGGGCCAGGTCGATAGGGCGCAGGGCGTTACGCAAAACGCGCTCGTCGGCTAGCCGCCAGGCCAAGGCGTCAGCGGCGGCCTTGTTGCACTCCACGTCGGGCCATTTGCTCAAGGCGTTGAGCGCGTTGGCCACGCCTTGCGGGTCGAGGTCGTTGCACAACCCGGGATCGTCGGCCAGGCGCGCGGCCAGCGCATTGCCTGCAGCCTTGCAGTCGGGCGCGTCGGGCCATTTGCTCAGGGCGTTGAGCGCGCTGGCCACGCCTTGCGGGTCGAGGTCGTTGCACAACCCGGGATCGTCGGCCAGGCGCGCGGCCAGCGCATTGCCTGCAGCCTTGCAGTCGGGCGCGTCGGGCCATTTGCTCAGGGCGTTGAGCGCGTTGGCCACGCCTTGCGGGTCGAGGTCGTTGCACAACCCGGGATCGTCGGCCAGGCGCGCGGCCAGCGCATTGGCGGCAGCCTTGCACTCAGGCGCGTCGGGCCATTTGCTCAAGGCGTTGAGCACGCTGGCCACGCCTTGCGGGTCGAGGTCGTTGCACAACTTGGGATCGCCGGCCAGTCGCGAGGCCAGCGCATTGGCGGCATCCTTGCACCCAGGCGTGTCGGGCCATTTGCTCAGGGCGTTCAACACGTTGGCCACGCATTGAGGCGCGAGGCCGTTGCACAGGTCGCGATCATTGGCCAGTCGCGAAGCCAGCGCAGTGGCGGCATTCTTGCAGTCGGGCGCGTCGGGCCATTTGCTCAGGGCATTGAGTACGTTGGCCACACCTTGCGGGTCGAGGGCGTTGCACAACCCAGGATCGTCGGCCAAGCGCGCGGCCAGTGCCTCGACGCCGGCAACGCAGCGCGGTACGTCAGGCCATTTGCTCAAGGCGTTGAGCACGTTGGCCATGTGTCGCCCTTCGAGGGCGTTGCACAACCTGTGATCGTCGGCCAGTCGCGAGGCCAGTGCCTTGACCGCTGCAGCGCAGAGCGCGCTGGCAGGCCATTTGCTCAGGGCGTTGAGCGTATATTGGCCACGCCTTGCGCATCCAGCGCCTGGCGCAAACCAGGCGCGTTCGCCAACCGCGCCGCCAGCGCACTGGCGGCGTCCGCACAGACCCGCGTGCCGGGCCATTTGCTCAGCGCATTCAGGGCCATCCCCACTTCTTGCGGTTCGAGCGCGTCGCACAACCCGGGAGCGTTGGCCAAGCGTGCGGCCAGTGCCTCGACGGCGGCAGCGCAGCGCGATAGGTCAGGCCATTTGCTCAAGGCGTTCAGCGCGTTGGCCACGCCTTGCGGCGTGAGGGCGTTGCACAACCCGGGATCGTCAGCCAGCCGCCAGGCCAGTGCCTTGACCGCTGCAGCGCAGAGCGCGCTGGCGGGCCATTTGCTCAGGGCGTTGAGCGCATTGGCCACGCCTTGCGGATCCAGCGCCTGGCACAAACCAGGCGCGTTCGCCAACCGCGACGCCAGCGCATTGGCCGCGTCCGCACAGACCTGCGTGCCAGGCCATTTGCTCAGGGCGTTCAACGCAATGGCCACTTCTGGCGGTTCCAGCGCGCCGCACAACCCGGCATCGTTGGCCAGGCGTGAGGCCAGTGCCTCGACGCCGGCAGCGCAGCGCAGTACGTCAGGCCATTTGCTCAAGGCGTTGAGCGCGTTGGCCATGTGTTGCCCTTCGAAGGCGTCGCACAACCCGGGATCGTCGGACAGTCGCGCCGCCAGTGTCGCGACCGCGGCAGCGCAGAGAGGGGTGTCGGGCCATTTGCTCAGAGCGTTGAGCGCGTTGGTCAGGCCTTGCGGATCGAGGGCGTTGCACAACTTGGGATCGTCCGCCAGTCGCGCGGCCAGCGCTTCCGCGGCGGTGGCGCACACGGGCGTTTCGTGCCATTTGCTCAGGGCGTTCAACACGTGGTCCACGTCCAGCGCGTTGAGGGCATTGCGCAAATCGCGCTCGTTGACCAGCCGCGCGGCCAATGCGTTGGCGGCATCCTTGCAGGCCTGCGTGTCGGACCATTTGCTCAAGGCGTTGAGCCCCTTGGCCACGCCTCGCGCGTCGAGGTCGCCGCACACCCGGGGCTCGTTCACCAATCGGGATGCCACCGTGCTGGCGGCATCGGCACAGACCGGTATGCCGGGCCATTTGCTCAGGGCATTCAGGATGATGCCCAGTTCCTGCTGTTTGAGGGCGTCGCACAACCCGGGATCGTCGGCCAGTCGCGCCGCCAGCGCCTCCGCGGCGGCGGCGCACACCGGCGTGCCGGACCATTTGCTCAGGGCGTTCAGCGCAATGGCCATGCCTTGCGGTTCGAGGCCGTCGCACAACCCGGGATCGTCGGCCAAGCGTGAGGCCAGTGCCTCGACGGCGGCAGCGCAGAGCAATATGGCGGGCCATTTGCTCAAGGCGTTGAGCGCGTTGGCCATGTGTTGCCCTTCGAAGGCGTCGCGCAACCCGGGCTCGTCGGCCAGTCGCCAGGCCAGTGCGTTGGCGGCATCCTGGCAGTCGGGCGTATCGGGCCATTTGCTCAGGGCGTTGAGCGCGTTGGCCACACCTTGCGCGTTAAGGGTATTGCGCAACCCGGGCTCGTCGGCTAGCCGCACCGCCAGCGCCTCCGCGGCGGCGGCGCACACCGGCGTGTCTGGCCATTTGCTCAAAGCGTTGAGCACGCTGGTCACGCCTTGCGCGTTGAGGCAGTTGCACAGATCGCGATCATTGGCCAATCGCGCGGCCAGCGCGCTGGCGGGCACCGCGCAGACCTGTGTGTCGGGCCATTTGCTCAGGGCGTTCAACACCTGGACCACGCTTTGCGGCTCGAGGCGGTTGCGTAACGTGCCATCATTGGTCAATCGCGAGGCCAGCACGCTGGCGGCCGCCGCGCAGTGAGGCGCGTCAGGCCATTTGCTCAGGGCATTTAACGTGTTTCCGACTTCTTGCGGTTTGAAGGCGTTGCACACGCCGCGCTCGGTGGCCAGGCGCAAGGCCAACGCGCTGGCGGCGGCTGCGCACAGCTTCGCGTCGGGCCATTTGCTCAGGGCGTTGAGCGTGTTTGCAATGCTCTGTGCATCCATCGCATGACGCAGGTGGCCGTTGCTGGCGAGCAGCCCGGCAAGCGAGTGCGCCATGGACTGGCAGTCGGGGTTGTCGGACCACTTGCTGAAGGCATTGAGGACCAGGCCGATGTCCTTCGCGTCCATGGACTGCCGGGCCTTGTGCTCACGTTGCAGGTGACGTGCCAGACGCGCCACCGCGCGTTCGCACCTGCCGCTGTCGGTGTTCTTGGCGAAGGCGTTCAGGAGGAGGGTTGACGGGGGGCCATCCAGCCCCAACGGAGCATCGGCCTGGATCACCTCTCCAGCGAGCCACGCGATTGCATCCATGCACGCCGTTTGGTGCGGGTGCTTGCTCAGCTTGTTGGCCACATGGGCAAGCTGTTTCAGCGATGCACCGTCGAACCACCCGGTCTTGTAGAGATACTGCGCCGCAAGTTCGGTGCAACGATCGAGATCGCGGTGTGTCAGGCCAGGCCCTATGGACCGCCTTGCATTGGCAATCATCTGAAGATATTTGTCGAGCAAATGCGCATTGACTTGCGCGTGGGCGTTCTCATCCAGGAAGGGCAGGGCCAGCTTGCAGCTCATGCGGCGCGCCAGTACGTTGTCCTGCGTCATGGAGACGCTCAGGCGCGCGTTGTGCGTCTGCGCCAACCGGTTGGGCGCACTCAACTGCCGCCGATAGCGCTCTCGCTCTGCCTGCAGCTGTTCTTTTTCCGCCGAGTCGAGCTGATGTTCGGCCAGGCGAAGCTCGGCCGGCGTCAACTCCACGCCATGCAGTGGCCGCTTTTGCTGCCGATACGGCTCTTGCTGCTCGCGCGGTCGTTTTCCGCCCGCCCGGTCGGACCTTTGTTCGGTCAGGCGACGATCTGCCGGCGCCTGTACACCATGCCTTGGGCGTTGTGGCAGACGCTGCGAGGACGAGGAAGCCGGCATTCTGTCCGGGCGTCGCTCGGCAGCGATACCGCGTCGGTCGCCGGGATCATCGTGCCGGTGCGAGTGAGCGTCTGGCTCCAGCCGCCGCCGTTTGGCCGGTGGCCGTGCAAGCGGCGGCTGACCATCGCGGGTGCTGAGCGCAGCTTGTTCCCCGGCCGGGATGGCCTGGTCCTCGCGAGGGAAAGACAGGTTCGTGCGCAATGCGTTCAGATTGACGTTGGAGGTTTTCATGCCTGCAATTTAGTCAATTCGCCTGCCCACCGTCCTGCTCGCGGCGAAACTTGCATGCCATTTGCGACGCACGCTGCGGGTTGCAGCAGTGCATGCCCCATCCGCCTGGATTGACTTTTCCTGTTCGCTATCGGCCTGCGGCTAACGCAGCTGCGCCAGCAACTGCTGCACGGTGCTCAGGCGCACCGTGGCGGGCAAGCTGAGTGCGCCTGTGCATGCTGCCGGCGCTCGCGCTCTTGGAGCGCTCGACGCCGTCCTTGCGCAGCTTATCCGCGTGCCGAGAGCACCGCTTGCGACAGGATCTCCAGGCCCTCGTGCAGCAACGCATCGGGCGTGGTCAATGGGGCCATGACTTTCAGCACTTCGCCGCGCGACCCTGCGGTTTCGATCACCAGTCCGTTGCGGAATGCGCCTGCGCTTGCGCAGGCAGCACGTTCGCGCGTGCGCATGTCGAGCCCCATGAACATGCCGCGTCCCTTGAGCCGGGCTCCCGGCACGTGCTCCGCCATGCGTGTCAGCGCCTGGGCCACGATCTGGCCACGCCTGTCGATCTGCGTGCAGAGCGCATCGTCTGTCCAGAATTTGCGAAGCGCCACGGTCGCGGTGAGCATGGCATGGTTGTTGCCGCGGAAGGTGCCGGTGTGCTCTCCGGGTAGCCAGCCGTCGTGCTCGGGAGCGACCAACAGCAGGGAAAACGGCAGGCCGAAGCCCGACAATGACTTGGACAATGCGATGAGGTCGGGGACCAGTTCCTGGCCGTCAAAACTGAAGAAATTTCCGCAGCGTCCGCATCCGGCCTGGATATCATCGACGATCGTCAACGCGCCATGACGGCGAGCGGCCGCGAACACCCTATGCAACCACGGTGTGGACGCCACGTTGAGTCCGCCTTCGCCCTGAACCAGTTCCAGCACGATCGCCGCAGGCGGGTCGATCCCGCTGGAAGGATCGTCGAGCAGCGCCTCGAGCAAGGCGGCGCTGTCGACTCCGGTGCCGAGGTAGCCATCATACGGTAGTCGGGTGACGCCGCCATGCGGCAGGTCCATGCGGTGGTGGCGGCTTCCGGTGGCGGCCAGCGCTCCCATCGACAGGCCGTGGTAGGCATTGCTGAAGGCGATGACGTTGTGACGTCCGGTGCGCTTGCGCGCCAGTTTGAGTGCGGCCTCGATCGCATTGGCGCCGGTCGGACCGGTGAACTGCAGCCGGTGCGAGAGCCCGCGCGGCTGCAGGATGTGCGCCACGAAGGCGTCGATGAAGTCGTGCTTGGTCTGCGAATGCAGGTCCAGCGACATCGCCAGGCCGCCATCGCGCAGGTGCGCCACCAGTGTCTCGGTCATGTCCGGATCGTTGTGACCGTAGTTGAGTGCGCCGCAGCCGGCGAGAAAGTCGATGTAGCGGCGTCCCTGAGCGTCGAACAGCTCGCTGCCCGCACCGCGTACGAATAGCGCGTCCAATGCGCGGCAATAGCTGCGCACATTGGATTCATGCTGCTCAAACAGCCGGCGATGGTCGTTCATGTCAGTCCTGATTCGTGGCAACAGCATCCCGATCAGGGAAGACCAGATGCGTCGATCCTGCTTGCTGACGGCGTGCCCGATGCTGGCGGCGAGCGAGGTTGTGGGCCACGGTGCATCCGCCAGCGGTCAACGGTGCGGGGCGCGCCTGGCCTTGGATGCCGGTCTTTTTAAGGCGATGCCCTGCCGGCGTCTTGACTGGCCGTGACGCGGGCTTGTCTGCGGCGTAGCCGCCTGGCCTGCCGCGCTGCATGGGCATGTGCAGCGTATTGTGGTCATCTGCGCGGCTTAGACTCGTACGATGCGAACCCTGACCTGCCTGGACGATATTCAAGCCTTGGCGCGTAGCCGGGTGCCGCGCATGTTCTACGACTATGCGACCGCCGGTAGCTGGTCGCAATCGACAGTGCAGGCCAATCGCCGCGATTTCGATGCGCTTGCGCTGCGCCAGCGCATCGGTTGCGATGTTTCGCTACGCAGCACGGCCACGCTCATGCTCGGGCGTGCGGTGGCGATGCCGGTGGCGCTGGCGCCGACCGGACTGGCAGGCCTGATCCGCGCCGATGGCGAAATTCTCGGCGCGCGCGCGGCCGAGGCGTTCGGCGTGCCGTTCGTCCTGTCGACGATGAGCATCTGCTCGCTGGAGCAGGTCTGCGCGAGTGTGCGCCAGCCTTGCTGGTTTCAGCTCTATCCGCTGCGTGATCGCGGCGTGGTCGCGGCGTTGATCGAGCGTGCGACCCTTGCCGGCTGCAGCGCGTTGGTGGTGACGATGGATGTGCCGTTCCTGGGCCAGCGCCATGCCGATCTTCGCAACGGACTGAGCGTGCCGCCCCGCTTGCGGCCCGCGGTGCTGCTGGATTTCCTGAGCCATCCGCGCTGGGCACTGGGTATGTTGCGCACGCGCCGCCGTTGCTTCGGCAATCTGCTCGAGTACGCGCCTGATCGAGGCGATCTGCAGACGCTTGCGGAGTGGACCGCTCGCCAGTTCGACGCCAGCCTGGGATGGGACGACCTGGCCTGGATCAGAAGCCGCTGGCGTGGGACGCTGGTGGTGAAGGGCGTGCTCGATGCGGAAGATGCGCGGCAGGCATTGGCGGCCGGCGCCGACGCGTTGGTGGTCAGCAATCATGGAGGACGACAGCTCGATGGTGCCGTTTCGAGCCTTCGCGCCCTGCCTGCGATCGCCGAACTCGCCGCCGGCCGCGCCGAGGTGCACATGGACAGCGGCATCCGCTGTGGCCAGGACGTGCTCAAGGCGCTGGCACTCGGGGCGTGCGGCACCTATATCGGCCGTGCTTGGCTGTATGGACTCGGGGCGCTCGGCGAGCAGGGCGTGGCGCGGGTGTTGACGTTGATCCAGCGCGAACTGGAATTGACGATGGCCTTGTGCGGACGGACCCGGATCGCGGAGATCGATCGCTCGGTCGTGCTGGATTGATCGCATCCGGCGCAGCGATGTCAGCTGGTGGACGCCCAGGAACCGCGTCTTCACCACAGCAATGGAGATCGCGTGGCGGGTCTGCTTGCGTTGTGCCTGCTTTGCCCGAATGCGCATTACCGGGCAACGGGGGTATTGAGGGATCTATTACGGAAGGCTGGGCGCCAACTGGCGCAGGCCATTGCCCGCATGCAGTCGATGGCGCACGAATTGCGCGAACCGCGCGATGCCTTCGGCGATCCGGTCTGTTGCCACGTTGCTGTAGGCAAGCCGTACTTGCTGGCGGCAGCCGCCATCGATCGCGAAGAAGCACAGCGGCATCACCAGCACGCCGCACTCGCGCGCGCAACACGCGGCTTCTTCGGCGGCGAACACGAACGGCAGCGTGACCACCAGGAAGAAACCGCCTGCCGGAACGTTCCAATGGATCTGCGGGGTCATTTCGCCCAGTTCGTGCGCCAGGCATTCCAGCATGCGGTCGCGATTGCGCCGGTACAGGGCACGCGGCGCCTCGATCAGGCTCGCCAGGCTGCCGCCGTGTTCGATCAGCACGCCGCCGACGATGGCTTGGGTGACCTGGCTGGTGTTGAGCGTCCCGAAGCTCTTGCGCCGTATCAGCGCCTGGTGCAATGCGCCTGCCGCTGCCGCACTGCCCAATAGCGTCGGCGGCAGCAGCACGAAGCCCACGCGCAGGCCTGGGCAGAGCGTCTTGGAGTAGGTGCCCAGATAGATGACGCAACCATGGCTGTCCAATGCGCGCATCGTGGGTACGCGCTCTGCTTCGAACGCAAACAGCCCGTAGGGATTGTCTTCGAGGATGAGGATGCCGTGCGCGGCGCACAGGACCATGATCGCCTCGCGCTGAGCGTATGGCAGTACCGTTCCGGTGGGGTTGTCGAAATCCGGTACCAGGTAGAGCAGACGCGCACGCTGCCCGGCGGCGTTCAGCGCTTCCAGCGTCTCAGCCAGTGCCTCGGCATCGGCGCGGCCGCCGCGATTGAACGCGGTGATGGCGATGCCGTGGCTGTCGGCGACTCCGGTGATGCCGATATAGGTAGGGTTGCGTACCAACACAACATCGTTCGGCTGTCGGCACAATTCGGTGACGCACAAGTGCAGCGCTTCCTGGCAACCCGCGGTGATCAGCATGCGGTCGGTGCTGGCCGGTACGCCTTCGTCCACGGCCAGCTGGGCCACGACCAGGTCGTCCACGATGCCCTGGGTGGTTCCGTACTGCGCGATCAGACCGAGCGCATCTGCCTGGCCGATGTGGTGACGCTGCGCCAGGTGCGCGGCGAAGCGCGGGACGGTGCGCATCCAGGACTGTAGATCGAAGCAGCTGTCGGTCGGACGTCCTGAAACGAACGAGATGGCGTCGGGGTGTCGGGACGACGCCTCGTTGAGAAAGGTCATCACGTCCAGGCGATTGCCGCCGGCTGCTGGAGAGGCGCTTGTGCTTGGCATCGGCTGGCTCCCTGACGTGCGGGATGTTCGGTCAATAGGCGCCGCTGCGCTCCAATTGCGCGAATAGCTCGTTGACCGAGGCATCCTGGAAGCCGACTTCGCCGCTGCGCTCGATGAATTCGAAGCTCAGGCCAGTGACCTCGTCGCGTTTGGAGAAGGTCTGCCGCAGCCCCTGGCCTTCGATCACGTTGGTGTCGAAGGCCAGGCCGCGTTCGCGCAGGTGCTTGGCGGCCGCATGGGCATCGTCGACGCGCAGCGCGATATGGGCGACGCCCACGCCGTGACTCTCGATCAGTCGCGACACCTGCGATTGCGGTTCGGTGCCTTGGCACAGCACGAATATGAGATCGCCATGCTGCATCTCCGCCGAGAGCATGCCGGTTGTCTTGCCGCTGATGTGGCGCCGCCCGGTCAACGCAAAACCGAGTTGGTCGCGGAACAGCGCGATCGCTGCTTCAAGATCGTTGACCGCCAGTGCGATGTGATCGATCTTGTGGTAACGCGGCGCAGTATCGGGTTGTTGAACACTCTTGGTCATCGAACGCTCCGTATGTCATCGGGAAAGGCGCTGCGTTGCCGACGACAGTGGCATCTTGGCCAGCCCGTATGCGTTGACGTCGAAGCTGAGTCGTTCTGCATCGGCGCAGGCGTGGAGAAGAATTCAGGTGCATGCGGTGCTCAGAAGCAAGCATCCAGGATGATCCGCAATTAAGAAAAGGCTGTGACATGCAGGCGACCATGGGGTGAATCCGAAGCGACGGTTCGCTATTTCCCTGTGGATTAACGTTGAATTTATAAAAAAACTTCATTTTTATATATTTGCGCATGCAATATAATTCGTCGCATTTCCATGGAATGACATCCGCATTCAAATCGAAACTTTAATTTGGATAAATTTTATTTCTACAGATCAACGACGAAATTTTACGAGCCTGTCACGAAAAGGACGCAGTGCCTGCCTAGCATGCCGGCGCCACAACCTGATTCATGAGGGCCGGATGGAATGAATAAGTCACACCGAGCACAAATTGAAATTTCACGTTGCGCACCGCATGTGCAGTCTGCGTCATCGTTGGATATAGTGAATGCGTTTTCCACCTCGCAAGTTCACCCCGGCGAGCGTGTGCTGCGCTGGCTCGAGTGGATGGCAGGCTCGGTCGGTGCGGATGTTGACGACACGCCCGGGCGGCACACGTTTTCCTTCGATGCCGCGCAATCGGCGTTCCAGGGTTCCGTCACCCGATTACGCCTGGGCGCCTTGCATGTTTCCAAGGTGTCGGCCAGCGGACACGCGCTGGAATTCACGTTCCGCGGCAGTGCCGAGCGTCATCCCCGCATCCTGATCGCGCTGCAATCCAAGGGTACCAGCGAGTTCGTGCACGATGGCGTGCCGTTGCAGTTGCGGGCCGGCGAGATGGTGGTGCTGCCGATCCAGCGCGCGTTGCGCATCGTCAATCAATCCAGTGTCGAACAGCATTTCATCTGGTTCGAGAAGCAGCGGCATGCGATCAGGATGATGGATGGCGTCGCCTCGCATCGGCGCTGTGGGCCGGCACCGATGCAGCGTCTGGCATCCAGTTTCGTCGAACGCCTGTTCAACGAACCTGATCTATGCAACCCGGAGAGCGGTCAATTCTTTGCGCAAGCGATGATCAAGCTGCTGGAGCTGGCGTTCAAGGAGCCTGCCGCGGCGAAGCCTCAGGCAGAACCCAGCCGGCCCTCGCGCGAGATGGTGTTGCAGTTCGTCGAGCGCAATCTGCGCGATCCGACGTTGTCCCCGGACACCATCTCGCGCGCGCTCGGGTGGAGCAAGCGCACGGTTTACCGCGCATTCAAGGGTGGTAACGGCGAGAGTTTGAACGGTTACCTGTGGCGGCGACGAATAGAACAATGTGCGCAGGAGCTGCGCGGCTCCAGTAATTTGAGTATCACGGGGATCGCGTATTCATTCGGTTTCAGCAGTTGCCCGCATTTCAGTCGCTTGTTCAAGCAGCAAATGGGCGCGTCGCCGCTACGCTATCGGCGTGGCGATTATTGATCGGCGCGCGCGTCATGGTCGATAGCGAATAGAAACGTTCGCGCCGGCGTGCGCGCTAGGTCGAGCGAGGTTGCCCGATGCGCAGCGCGGTTGCGCGCGGTGGCCGTTGCGTGGTCGCCGCGTTGCGCTTGGGCGCTGTGTTCGCAGCGGCATTGCGCTCGTTCGCAGTGGCGCCATGCCGGGTGCATGCTGCCGCCGCGCTGAGCGAACGCGTGCGCAGAAGGCGTTGCCGTTGCGCGGTGCCGCCTTCGCTGGCGGACACGCGCGTGTGCTGGCCGAAACGACTCATAGGGTGTAGTCCTCGCGGTCGCTGGTCGTGATCATGTCGTCGCTGTGCATCTCGGTAGCGTCCAGCAGGACCGCGAGCGCGGCCACGCTGGAATGGGCGAACAGTTGCGAAACGGCGATGCGTCGCTGCAGCTGCGACTCGATGCGTGCGATCAGTTGCACCGCCAGCAGGGAATGGCCACCGACCTCGAAGAAATCGTCATGGCGGCCTATCGTCTCCAGGCCGAGCAGTTCGCACCACAGGCACGCCAGGGCTTGCTCGCTCGCGCCTTGCGCCGCTTCGCCGCTGCGCGCCTGGCCGGTGTCGATCGGCAATGCGTTGCGGTCGAGCTTGCCGTTGGCCGTGAGCGGCAGCCGTGGCAGCGGGATGTAGGCGGCCGGTTGCATGTAGTCGGGCAATCGGTCGATCAGCCAGGGGCGCAGGCGCTGGCACAGCGCGGTTTCTTCGGCTGCGGCGTCTGCGACGATGTACGCCAGCAGGCGCGGTTGATTGGCACGGTCGAGCTGGACATGCACGACCGCCTGCGCCACCTGCGGGTGGGTGCCGAGCACGGCCTCGATCTCGCCCGGTTCGATGCGGAAGCCACGCAACTTCAGTTGCGCGTCGGCGCGCCCGAGGAAATCCAGGCTGCCGTCTTCCCGCCAACGGGCCAGGTCGCCCGTGCGATACATGCGCTCGCCAGGTGCGGTGGCATGCGGATCCGGCACGAACCGTTCGGCGGTCGCGCCGGGACGCCCGACATAGCCCTGAGCCAGGCCGGCACCGGCCAGATGCAGCTCGCCGGGAATGCCGATGGGCACCGGTTTGCCGCGGGCGTCGAGCAGGCGTACCTGCATGTGGCGGATCGGGTGTCCGATCGGAACACGCCGATCCGGCGGCGGCGGCTGGCGCAGGGCGAGGGTGGTGGCGAACTGGGTGGTCTCGGTCGGTCCGTAGGTCTGCAGCAGTTGCTCCGGCGCTTCGGCAGAACCCAGCAGCAGGGACAGCGCATGCGGATCGGCGACATCGCCGCCGGTGATCAGATAGCGCAATCTGGGCAGGGACGCTGCCAGCTGCGGTGCGTACGCCCGCAGCACACCGGCCACCAGGATCAGGACGCTGATCGCTTGCGTGCGGACGAAGCCCGCCAATGCGTTGGGATCGAGCACCACCGCCTGGGGGACCACCACCACGCAGGCACCGCACAGCAGCGGCGCCCAGACTTCCAAGGTGGTGGAGTCGAACGCCGGGTTCGAGGCGAAGGCGAAGCGGTCCTGCGCTTTCCAATCGGCGTAGTCCGGCGCGGCGACGAGATTGAGAATGCCGCGATGGGTGATGGACACGCCCTTGGGCACACCGCTGGAGCCGGAGGTGTACATGACGTAGGCAGGTGCGTTGCCCGGCACCGCCGCAGCGGCGAACCGCGCCGCTGTAGCGGTCGGCGCATCCACGTCGACAGCCAGGCAGTGCGATGCGCCGGCCCAGGCCAGGCGTGCCTGTGGCGGATGCAGCAGCGCGGCGGCGCGGCAATCCTCCACCAATTGGGCCAGGCGCAGGGCGGGCTGTTGCGGGTCCAGCGGCAGGTAGGCGGCACCCAGCTTGAGGATGGCCAACTGCGCGATCACCAGGGCGGCGCTGCGCGGCAATACCGTCGCCACCGTGGCGCCGGCGCCGACGCCGGCAGCACGTAGCTGCTGCGCCAAGGCGTCCGAGCGCGCATCCAACTCGGCGTAGTCCAGCTGCAGCGTCCCGTCGCAGACGGCGGGCGCAGCCGGCGTGCGTTGCGCCTGTTGCGCAAAGGCCGCATGCACGCTGGCCGGCATCGGCTGCACCGTTTCGCAGGGAGGGGCGTGCGGCCGCTGCTGTTGCGCCGGGGTGTGCAGCGGCAGGTCGTCGGCCACCTGGACCTCGCCAGCGTCGGCGAAGGCGCACAGCAGCGCTTGGTAATGCGCCAGATGCCGCTGCAGCGTCGCGCGTTCGAACAGCGCCGTTGCATAGACCAGCGAACCGACGATGCCGTCGCGGCCGACGCGCATTTCCAGGGCCAGATCGGCCAGCGCGACCGGGTTGCCGCCTTGCAGCGGCTGCAACTGCAGGCCGGGCATGTCCAGTGCGCCCGACGGCGTGGTGTCGGACGAAAATAGCGCCTGGCACAGCGGCGCGTGCGCGAGCGTGCGGGTGGGCTGGACCGCTTCGATGACGCGGTCGAACGGCAGGTCCTGGTGCGCCTGCGCTCCGAGCACCGCGTTGCGGACGCGTTCCAGCAACTGCGCGACGCTGGGACGCCCGGACAGATCGAGACGCAGCGCAACGGTGTTGACGAAGAAGCCGATCAAGGGTTCGAGCGCGCTGCGATCGCGGCCGGCAAGCGGGGTGCCGATCACGACCTCTTCCTGGCCGCTGTAGCGGTGCAGCAAGAGCGCCCAGGCGGCGAGCAGGGTCATGAACGGCGTGACCCGATGGCGCACGCTCAGCGCTTGCAAGCCCGAACTCACCGTGGCAGGAAGCGAGAAGGCGATGCTGTCGCCGTGGAAGTCCTGCCGTGCCGGACGCGTGTGGTCGGTCGGCAGGGCCAGCAGCCGCGGTGCGTCGCGCAGGCGCTCGCGCCAGTAATCGAGCTGACGCTGCAGAACCTCGCCCTCCAGCCAGCGGCGCTGCCACACCGCGACATCGGCGTACTGCAGCGGCAAGGGCGGCAGCGGATCGTGCGCGTGCTGGGCATAGGCGGCGTACAGCGCGCCCAGTTCGCCGATCAGCACGCCCATCGACCAGCCATCGCAGACCAGGTGATGCAGGGTGATCAACAGCACGTGCTGCTGCGGCGCCAGGCGCAGCAGATGGCCGCGCACCAGCGGGGCGGCCGGAGCGAAGGCGGTCCGGCGTTCGTCCGCGCACAGTTGCTGCACCCGCGAGGCGGCGTCGTCCAGCGCCGACAGGTCGCTCTGGCGCAAGACAAATCCGGTGTCGGCCGGCAGCACCTCTTGCCGCGGCTCGCCAGCGCTGGCGACGATGCGCGTGCGCAGCGTTTCATGGCGCGCGACGATGCGGTCCAGGGCCTTGCGCAGCGCCGGCAGGTCCAGCGCGCCGTCCATGCGCATGCCGGTGCAGACCAGATAGGCGAGGTCGGTCTCGGGGTCCAGCTGCGACAGGAACCACAGCCGCTGCTGGGCGAAGGACAACGGCAGCAGCGTGTCCCGTGGGACGGGCAGGATCGGCGGCAAGGTGTCCGCTGCGGCGGCCGCGACGCAGCCGGCGAAGTCGGCCAGACGCGGATGGGCGAAGATGTCGGCCAGGCCGACATCGACGCCGAAATGGCTGCGCAGCCGCGAGGCCAGGCGGACCGCGAGCAGGGAGTGCCCGCCGAGCGCGAAGAAGCTGTCCTCGCGGCCGACGCGGTCGCAGCCGAGCAGTTCCGCCCACAGCAGCGCCAGGGTCTGCTCGAAGGGCCCGCGCGGCGGCACATGGGCGTGCGCCTCGATCTGCATGCCGGTGTCCGCTGCCGGCAGCGCGTGGCGATCCAGCTTGCGGTTGGGCGTCAGCGGTAGTGCGTCCAGGCGGACATAGGCGCTGGGCAGCATGTAGTCGGGCAGGCGCTGTGCGAGGTGCTGGTGCAGGCGGTCCGGATCGATCGCGTCGGCAACCACGTAGGCGATCAGACGCGTCGCCGCGGTGGCGTCCTGGCGCGCGCAGACCGCCGCTTCGCGCACGCCTGGATAGTCCAGCAGCACGTTCTCGATTTCGCCCAGCTCGACCCGGAACCCGCGCAGCTTGAGCTGCTGGTCGTTGCGGCCGAGAAACTCCAGGCTGCCGTCCTGGTTCCAGCGCGCCAGGTCGCCGGTGCGATACATGCGCTGCCCGGGGCCAAGCGCGAACGGATCGGGCAGGAAGCGTTCCGCGCTCAGTGCCGGCTGCGTGTGGTAGCCGCGACCGACCTGGGCGCCTGCGACATACAGCTCGCCGGCCACGCCGATCGGCAGCGGACGGCGGCGCGCATCGAGCACGTACAGGCGCGCGTGGCGCAGCGGCGTGCCGATGCCGATACGGGCGGTGCTGGCGTCGGCGGCGCACAGGCGGGCGGCCGTGCAGGAGATCGCGGTCTCGGTGGGGCCATAGGTGTTGACCAGGGCGATCGCCTGCAGGCCCAGGTCGTACCACTGCCGCAGGTGGAATGGCGACAGCACGTCGCCGGTAATGTTGATCAGGCGCACGTGCTGGAGCTGCAGGCGGGCCTGCTCGGGCGCCTGTGTCCATGCGCTCACCAGCGCATGCCAATGCGCGCTGGTCAGATGCAGCACGCTGGCGGGCGTTGGGGTGGCAACCGCGTCCAACGGCAGCGGCGCCAGCCGCAGGCAGGCGCCGGCGATCAGCGCGGGCAACAGTTCTTCCAGCGACAGATCGAAGTTGATCGAGTTCTGCTGCAGCACGCAGTCCTCGCCGCTCAGGCCGAACAACTCGGCGGCGGCGACGCAGTAGGCGGCCAAGGCGCCGTGCTCGATCATCACGCCCTTGGGACGTCCGCTGGAGCCCGAGGTATAGATCAGATAGGCCAATTGCTCGGCGCGGGGAGCGGCGAGGGCGGTCGGCGCGGCGATGGCCGGGTCGTTGCCGTCGTCGTAGCACAGCAGCGGGACGTCGGCCTGTGGCGGCAGCGTGTGCGCGCACGCGGAGGTTGTCACCAGCAACTGTGGCCGGCAGTCGCACAGGATGTCGGCGCGGCGTTGCTCGGGATACTCGGGGTCCAGCGGCACGTAGGCCGCGCCGGCCTGCAACACGCCCAGCAGCGTTGCCACCAGATCGATGCCGCGCGGCATGCACACCGCCACCCGCGCTTCCGGCCCGATGCCCAACGCGTGCAATCTACGCGCCAGATGCTCGGCGCGTTGCGCGAGCTCGGCATAGCTGAGGCTGGTGCCGTCGGCATCGATCAGCGCCGGTGCCTGCGGAGTGCGCGCCGCCTGTACGGCGAACATGTGCGATACGCCGGCGTCGGGTGCGTCGGTGGGCGCCGGGTTGAATCCAGCGACGATGCCGGTGCGCAAGGTCGCCGGCAGGATGTCGAGGTCGTGCAATGCGGTGCCTGGCGCATCGGCCAGCGCGCGCGCGAGTTGCCGCAAGGCTTCGAGCATGAGATGCCCGACCGACTCCGGTGCGACCGCTGGGCCGGTCTGGACATCCAGCCAGAAACCGCGGTCGTCATCGTTCACCGACAACGACAGCGGATAGTTGGTGCGTTCGCTGGCGCCAAGCGATTGCATGCCACCCCAATCCGGCACCTGGTCCAGCACCTGGTTGCCGCCGACGTGGCGATAGTTGAGCAGGGCGGTGAACAACGGTGCCGGTGCGGCGACGCCGCTGCAGCGCTGGGCCAGGCTCAACGGCGCGTGTTCGTGCTGCATGAGCATCGCCAACAGCGCCTGCACCGTGCCTGCGGCATCGGCCACGCTGGTAGCGTCGATGCGCAGGCGCAGCGGCAAGGTGTTGAGGAACATGCCCAGCACGCGGTGGATGCCGCTGCCGCCCTGCATGCGGCCGAACAGTGTAGTGCCGAACACCACGTCGTCGCGTCCGCTGGTCGTGGCCACCACCAGCGCGTAGGCCAGATGGAACAGGCTGGCCATGCCCACGTCCAGCACCCGCGCCTGCGCGCGCAGCGCCTGGGTCAGCGCGTCGGGGACCGGCAGGCGCGCTTCGCGCACATTGCTGCCGTCGCCGTGCACGTCGAGCATGCCGTAGGGCGCAGTGGTCTGCGCGACGTCGCCCAGCAGGTCGCCGAAGAACGCTTCCTGCGCCTGTGCCGAACCGCCCAGCCGCGCACGGACGACGAACTCGCGGAACGGCAGCGGCGCCGGCAGGGACTGCGCCTGGCCGGCCAGGAACGCGCCGACTTCCTCGATGGCCAGATCCATCGAGGTGTGGTCCATCACCAGGTGGTGGTAGAGGATGCCGAGCAGCCAGCGCTGTTGGATCGTATCGTGGAGCAGATGCGCATGCAGCAGCGGTGCCTGCTGCGGGTCGACCCGCGCCTGCGGCGATGTGAGGCAGCGCTGCAGTTGCGCCAACGCGTCGCTGCCGTCGAAGACATGGGAATGCAGCCGCAGCGGAGCGTGTCGCCAGACCACCTGCACCGCTTCGCGGACCCCATGCCAGACGAAGGCGGTGCGCAGGATGTCGTGGCGCGCGATCACGCTGTTCAGTGCGGCCAGGAACCGATCCAGCTCGGCACGCGTGGCGAACGCATGCAGGCCGGGCATGACGTAAGGGTCGCTGTCGGTGTGTTGCAGATGGTGGAACAGCAGGCCTTCCTGCAGCGCGGCGAGTGGATAGATGTCCTGCACGTTGGCGGCGCCGCCTGCCACGGTCGCCACCACCGCATCGATCTCGGTCTGGGTCAGGACGACCAGCGGCAGGTCGTCGGGCACGATCCGCGTGCAATCGCGCGCGATCCGGTTGGCCGGCACCGGCACGACCGCCGCCGGACGCAGCGCATCGGCCAGCGTGGCCAGCACCGGTGTCTTGAACAGGTCGCCGATGTCCAACTGCCAGCCCGACTGCTGCAGGCGTTCGATCAACAGGATCGCCAGCAGCGAGTCCCCGCCGAGGGCGAAAAAGCTGTCTTGGCGGCCGACCCGGTCGATCTCGAGCAGGTCGCTCCACAGCGCGGCCAGCAGGGTTTCCCGCTCGCCTGCGGGGGCCGCATAGGCCTGCGCGGCGCGCGCGTCCGCACCCGGTGCGGGCAAGGCGCGGCGATCGAGCTTGCCGTTGGCGGTCAGCGGCAGGGCGTCGAGTCGCACATAGGCGCTGGGGAGCATGACCTCGGGCAGGCGCGTGGCCAGGGTGTCGCGCAGCGCCAGCGGGTCGGCCTGGTCGGGCCGTTCGGTAAGCAGATAGGCGACCAGGCGCGGCTGGCCGGGAGTATCTTCGCGCAGCAGCACGGCGGTGTCGTGCACGCCGGGGCAGGCACGCAGGGCGGCGGCGATCTCGCCGAGTTCGATACGGAAGCCGCGCAGCTTGACCTGGTCGTCGTTGCGGCCGAGGAAGTCCAATGTGCCGTCGGCACGCCAGCAGGCCAGGTCGCCGCTGCGGTACATGCGTTGGCCGGGCTGTTCTGCGAACGGATCGGGGACGAAGCGTTCGGCGGTCAGATCGGGACGGCCCAGATAGCCGCGCGCCAGCTGCGGTCCGGCGATATGCAGTTGTCCGCTGACCCCAATCGGAGCTAGCTGACCGTGCGCATCGAGCACGTGGATGCGCAGATGCGCAATGGGCTGACCAATCGGCACGCGGCCGCTAAGGTCCAGTCCATCCTCGCGCGTGGTGTCGTGGACCACGCAGCCGACCACGGTTTCGGTGGGGCCGTATTCGTTGATCAGCCGCGTGTGCGGTGCAAGCGTTTGCCAGCGGGACAGGGTGGCCGCAGGCAAGGCTTCGCCACCGATCACCATCACCGCAGGACTGAGCGGTTCTTGATGGTTAGCCAACCGCTGGCCGAGTACTTCCAGATGGGCCGGAGTGAGTTTGACCAAGCCCAGCGGGGTCGGATCGCACAGGCGCTGGCGCAAAGCGTCGAGCGTGTCGTGCTCGGGTAGCAGTTCGACTCTAGCGCCGCATAGCAGCGGCGCGAGCAGGCTGGTCAGCGTGGCATCGAAGGCCAACGAGGAGGACACCACCGCGCTGGGGAACGGGCGGTAGGTGTCGATGGCCCATTGCAGGTAATGCGTGGCGCCGGCATGAGTGAGCAGGGTGCCCTTTGGCTGTCCGGTGGAGCCGGAGGTGTAGATGACATAGGCCAGGTTGTCCGGGCACAGGCCGGGCACGCTCGGCGCGCCAGGATCGTCAAGCTCAGTGTGTGCGTCCGTATCCAAGGTCAGCACGCTGATGCTTTGCAAGGCACTGCCCATGGACTGAAGCCGCTCGTGCAGTTCGCCACAGGTCAGCACCACGCGCGGGCGGCTGTCGGCGAGCAGGAAGGCCAGGCGTTCGTCGGGCAGGTCGGGGGCCAGCGGCAGATAGGCGGCGCCGGCCTTGAGTGTGGCCAATAGCGCCACGACCTGCTCGATGCCGCGCGGCAAGTACAGGGCGACCCGGCTCTCCGGTCCAACGCCCAGTTTGTGCAGGCGATGGGCCAACCGGTTGGCGCGCGCCTCGAGCGCGGCGTAGCTGAGTTGGACATCGCCATCCAGCAACGCGATGGCATCGGGCGTGCGGCGCACCTGGTCTTCGAACAGGCGGTGGATGCACCGGGCCTGCGCCAGCGGAGCGGTCTCGGTGACGGTGAAGCGCTGCAGCTGGGCGCGTTCGTCGGCGGGCAGCAGATCCAGGGCGCGCAAGCTCGTGTCCGGCGCCTGCTCCAACGCCTGCACCAATCCCTGCACGGCCTGCAGCATCAACGCGATGACGCGCGCGGCGCCGATGCGTTGGTCCACCTGTGCTTCCAGCGAGAAACCTGCGTTCGCGGCGATGTCGTCGACCGAGAGCGTCAGCGGGTAACTGGTGCGATCCTGCGACTCCAGCATTTGCGTACCGAGCCAGGCCTGCGACGTCTCGGCCGGTGTCTGCACCGCGCTGCCGCCGGCATGGCGGTAGTTGAGCAGTGCGATGAACAGCGGTGCGGGCGCGGCGATGCCACTGCAGCGCTGTGCCAGGGCCAGCGGGGCATGTTCGTGATGGATCAATTGGGCGAGCCGCTGCTGGGTGTCGCGCACGCACTGAGCGACGCCGCGACCGTCGCGTCGCAGGCGGATGGGGAGGGTGTTGATGAACATGCCCAGCACACGGTGTGCACCGCTGCCCGCGTGCATGCGTCCGAACAGGGTTGTGCCGAACACGACATCGTCCCGGCCGCTGCTTTGGGCCAACAGCAGGGCGTAGGCCAGATGGAACAGGCTGGCGGGGCTGACATCGAGACGGCGCGCGTGCAGGCGCAAGGCGGTGCAGAGCGGTTGTGGCAAGGGCTGCCGGATCTGTTCGATATCCGCGCCACTGCCGCGCACTTCCCACAAGCCGAACGGCGCGGTGGGGGTGTCCAGATCGCCCAACTGCCGGGTGAAGAAGGCGCGGTGCTCGTCGTCGCTCACGCCCAGGCGTGCCTGGGCGACCAGATTGCGGAATGGCAGCGGCTCGGGCAGCTGCTGCTGTCGTTCTTCCAGATGCGCCTGCACTTCTTCGATCAACAATTCCAGAGTCGTGTGATCGATCATCAGGTGGTGGGTCTGCAGGCCCAGCAGCCAGCGTGACTGTTGCCGATCTTCGGCGAGATGACCGCGGAGCAGCGGTGCCTGGCCGACATTCATGCGGATGCTGCGTGGATCCATGTGCCGCTTCAGCGCTGCCAGTACATCGGGCTCATCGATGCTGTGTTCGTGCCGCGGCAGCGATGCATGGCGCCAGACGATCTGCACCGGCATGGGCAGGCCTTGCCAGGCGAAGCCGGTGCGCAGGATGTCGTGGCGGGCGATGACCGCCTCCAGCGCGGCGACAAACGCATCCAGGTACGCGCGGGTGTCGAAGGCCAGCACGCTGAAGCTCAGGTAGGCATCGCCCACCGGGCTGGCCCGATGATGGAACAACAGGCCCTCCTGCAGCGGCGCCAGCGGGTAGATGTCCTGCACGTTGGCCGCGCCGCCTTCGACGCTGGCCACGGCCGCGTCGATCTCGGCCTGGGTCAGCTGGACCAGCGGCAACAGCTCGGGGGTGATGCGGGTGCAGTCGGCGGCGATGCGGTTGGGCGGCACCTCCACCGCAGCGCTGGGACGCAGCGCGGCGGCCAGGTCGGCCAGGGTGGTGGCGCCGAACAGGGCCCGCACCTGCAGCGCCCAGCCATGCTGGCGCAGGCGTTCGATCAGCTTGATCGCCAGCAGCGAGTGCCCGCCCAGGGCGAAGAAGTTGGCGTGGCGGCCGACCCGGTCGACGCCGAGCAGTTCGCTCCACAGCGCGGCCAGCAGGCGTTCCAGCTCGCCTTGCGGTGCGACGTAGGCCTGCACGGCGAGCGCATCGGCATCGGGTGCCGGCAGCGCACGGCGATCGAGCTTGCCGTTGGCGGTGAGCGGCAGCGCATCCAGCCGCACATAGGCAGCCGGCAGCATGACCTCGGGCAGGCGGGTGCCGAGCTGGGTACGCATGGCGTCGGCATCGAGCGCGGCCTCGGCGTCGCCGACCAGATAGGCAACCAGGCGGTTGTCGCCATTGCTGTCGGCACTGGCGAGGACCATCGCCTCGCGCACGCCGTGGCACGTCCGCAGGGCAGCCTGGATCTCGCCCAGTTCGATGCGCACGCCGCGGATCTTGACCTGCGCGTCGTTGCGGCCCAGGAAATCCAGCGTGCCGTCGGCACGCCAGCGCGCCAGGTCGCCGGTGCGGTATAGGCGCTCACCTGGGTCTTCGGCGAACGGGTCGGGGACAAAGCGCTCGGCGGTCAGGTCCGCGCGGCCCAGATAGCCGCGCGCCAGGCCATGGCCGGCGATATGCAGTTCGCCACTTACGCCGATCGGCGCGGGGCGACCGCGCGGATCGAGCACGTACAGGCGCACGTTGGCCAGCGGCCGGCCGATCGGCAGGCGCTCACCGTCCTGGACCCCGTCCAGATGCAGGCTGGCGCAGACGCTGGCCTCGGTGGGGCCGTAGGCGTTGATCACCCGGGTCTGCGCCTGCCAGTGGCGGGCCAGGTCGGTGTCGGCCGCCTCGCCGGCCAGCACCAGGGTCTGCACGCTGGGGCAACGCGCCTGCGCGGGCAGCGAAGCCAGCACGCTCGGGGTCACGGTCAGGTGGGTGATGCGCTGGTCGTGGATGACCTCCAGCAGCGCCTGTCCGGCCAGCGCCTCGGTGGGGGGGACGTGCAGGCAGGCGCCAGCCAGCCAGGCCATCAGCAGTTCGGACACGCAGGCATCGAAGCCGATGCTGGCCAGTTGCAAGACGCGGCTGGACGGTTGCACAGCGAAGGCGGCGATCTGGGCCAGGGCCAGGTTGACCAGGCCGCGATGGCTGACCATGACGCCCTTGGGCTGTCCGCTGGAGCCGGAGGTGTAGATGACGTAGGCCAGGTGGTCCGGGTGCAGGCCGTCGATGAGCGGCGCATGGTCGTGGGCCGGGTCCGCTGCCGGGCCGGGTGCATCGAGCAGCATCACGGTGGTCCGCTGCAGGGCGCGGCTGGCGGGCAGTTGCTGCTGCCGCTGGGCATCGGTCAGCACCACGCGCACGCGCGCATCGGCGAGCATGAAGGCCAGGCGCTCTGTGGGATGATCGGGGTCGAGCGGGACATAGGCGCCGCCGGCCTTGAGCACGGCCAGCAGGGCGACCAGGCGCTCAGCGCCGCGTGGCAGGTACAGCGCCACGCGGGTATCCGGGCGCACGCCGGCGGCGATCAGGCGGTGGGCCAGGCGGTTGGCGCGCGCAACGAGCTGGGCGTAGGACAGCTGCAGTTGCGCATCGGACAAGGCCGGTGCGTCGGGGCTGCGCCGGCACTGCGCGTCGAACAGCGGCTGCAGCAAGGGCGTGTCGGGCCATGGCGCGCTGCTGTGGTTGAACTGCTGCAGCAACTGTGTGCGTTGGTCCGCGGGCAGTAGTTCCAGTGCGTGCAGTGGAGCGTCCGGCGCCTGCTCCAGCGCCTGGACCAGGGCGTGCACGATCTGCAGCATCATCGCTGCGATGCGCTCGGCGCCGCTCCGGGCCACGCACTGCACGTCCAAGGAGAAGCCGCCCTCCTCGATGTGATCGTTGACCGACACTGCCAGCGGATAGTGGGTGCGCTCCTGGCCGCCGATTTCCTGCACCTCGCGCAAGGGATCGTGCTTCGGAAGAGCGTCAGCAGCCAGCACCTTGCTGCCGCCGGCAAAGCGGTAATTGAACAGGGCAGACAGCAGCGGCAGCGCCGGGTCCACGTTGCTGCAGCGCTGTGCCAGCGCGAGCGGGGCATGTTCGTGCTGCAGCAGCCGGGCCAGGCAGACCTGGGTATGGCGTACGGCGTCCAGGACGGTGTCGTGTGCGCTGCCCAGGCGGATCGGCAAGGTGTTGAGGAACATCCCCAGCACACGGTCTACGCCGGCGCTGGCATGCATGCGCCCGGAGAGCATGGTGGCGAACACCGCCTCGTCGCTCCCGTTGCTGCGGGCCAGCAGCAAGGCGTAGGCCAGGTGGAACAGGCTGGCGACATTGACGCCCCAGCGGCGTGCCTGGGTGCGCAGCGCCTGGGCCAGCGCTGCGGGCAACGTCCGGTGAATCTGCTGCAGGGTCTCGGGGTCGTGTACCGGTGCAAGCACGCCGAACGGGGCGGTGGGTGCATCGATGTCGGCAAGCATCGTGCTGAAGAAGGCCTGGTGTTCCTGCTCGGACATTCCGTTGCGCGCGTTGGCGATGAAATCGCGGAACGGCAGTGGCACCGGCAGATGCCGCTGCTGCCCGCCCAAGTAGGCGCGCACCTCCTCGATGACCAGTTCCAGGGTGGTGTGGTCCATCACCAGATGATGCTGTTGCAGGCCGAGCAACCAGCGTCCGGCGTTCGGGTCGTGGGCCAGATGGGCGCGGATCAGCGCAGCTTGCTGCAGGCTGAGCGCGGCGGCCGGTGCGTGCATGCAAGCCTGCAACTCAGCGGCAGGGTCGGGTCCGTCGAAGACATGCAGGCGACGCACGAGCGTGGCCTGGCGCCAGACCACCTGCACCGGTGCAGGCAGGCCTTGCCAGACGAACCCGGTGCGCAGGATGTCGTGGCGGGCGATGACCTGATCGAGCGCGTCGAGGAACGCATCGAGTTGGTCGCGGCACGGGAAGCTAAGCAGGAACGAATGCAGATAGGGGTCGGCAAGCGGATCGGCCAGGTGGTGGAACAGCAGGCCTTCCTGCAACGGCGCCAATGGATAGATGTCCTGGACGTTGGCCGCGCCGCCGTCGACGGTGGCCACCACCGTATCGATCTCCGGCTGGGTCAGCGCGACCAACGGCAGCAACTCGGGGGTGATGCGCGTGCAGTTGGGGGGCGGATTCAACTCCGATTCGCAACGCTGTTGAGGACCTCCTCGGAGAAGACTTCGAGGGGCGTTTTGAATCCGAGTATCTTGCGCGGACGATTGTAGAGTCGCTGTTCGATCCATCGCAGGTGCGCATCGGTGATGGTGCTGAAATCGATGTGTCGTGGCAAGTACTGGCGCGTCAATCCGTTGGCATTTTCGTTGCTGCCTCGCTGCCATGCGCAGTACGGATCTGCAAAATAGAAGTCGCTCTGCAAGCAGGCGGCAATGAGCCGATGATCGGCGAATTCCTTGCCGTTGTCGGCGGTGAGGGTGTGCACCGTGTGGCCTAGGCCGCCCAGGCGCTGGACGATGGCGTTGCGCACGTTCTCGGCGGTGCCGTCAGGCGAGTAAGCCAGCAGATGCAGGCGACTGCGGCGTTCGGTCATGCTGACCACCACGGCCTTTCCGTGTGAGGCCCGGAGGGTATCCAGCTCCCAGTCGCCGATGCGGCTTCGCTGCTCCACCACGCTGGGGCGCTGTGTCCAGCTGCGCCGATGTGTCAGCTGTCCGCGGCCATCGCGCACGCCCCGCCGACGGCGCTTGCGGCGGCGCTTGCGTAGATGCGTGAACAACTGGCCACCGCGCTTGTGGTCAGCGTAGATGTGCCGATAGATCCATTCGTGACTGGCCAGGCCGGTGCGACCGGCAATCTGTTCCGGGCTGAAGTCCTCGCTCAGCAGGACCTCGATCTGTGCGATGCGCTCAGCGTCGATGCGTGGACGCCGGCTGGCCTGCGTGCGCCGATGCTCGCTGATGCGCTGTGCGTGATCTGGCAGATAGTGCCGAGCGTGCTGATTGCGGCGCAGTTCGCGGCTGATCGTGCTGGGCGCGCGCTCCAACGCATCGGCGATGGCCCGCATCGACATCCCGGTTTCATATAACGCATGCAAACGGTATCGTTCGGCCTGGTCCAGGCGGCTGGATGACATGGGCAACTCCACTTGGCGGTGAAGTCGCTCAAGTCAGGTCGCCGGGCCACTTCACAACCGTTGGTGTTGCGAATCGGAGTTGAAGCCGCCGGGCCAATCGGGTTGGGCGGGACGATCACGTCGGACGCCGCCGCCAACGTTGCCGCCAAGCGTGACAGGGTCGGTGTGCTGAACAGGCTGCGTACGTCCAACTGCCAGCCAAGCCGGCGCAGGCGTTCGATCAGTTTGATCGCCAGCAGCGAGTGGCCGCCGAGGGCGAAGAAGTCGTCGTTGCGGCCGATCTGCTCGACGCCGAGCAGCTCGCTCCATAGCGTGGCCAGGACGTGTTCGAGGTCGCCCTGCGGGGCGACATAGGCGTGCAGATCGAGTGCCTGAGCGTCGGGTGCCGGCAGGGCGGCGCGATCGAGCTTGCCATTGGGTGTCAGCGGCAGCGCCTCCAACTGCACGTAAGCGGCCGGCAGCATGTGCTCGGGCAGACGCGCGGCGAGTTGTCTGCGTAGCGTTGCCGGTTCCAGTGCTGACCTGTCGCCGACGAGATAGGCGACCAGGCGTTTTTCTGCGGCGTCGCCGTGCGCGACGACCACGGTTTCCTGCACGCCAGCGCAGCCGCGCAAGGCCGCTTCGATCTCGCCCGGTTCGATGCGAAAGCCGCGGATCTTGACTTGATCGTCGTTGCGGCCGAGGAACTCCAGCAGCCCGTCGTCGCGCCAGCGCGCTAGGTCGCCGGTGCGGTACATGCGCTCGCCGGCGTGCTTGGCGAACGGATCGGGGACGAAGCGCTCGGCGGTCAGGCCGGGGCGGTGCAGATAGCCCTGGGCGAGCTGCGCGCCGGCGAGATGCAGTTCGCCGGCCACGCCGATCGGAACCGGCTGACCGTGGCGATCGAGCACATAGGCACGGCTGCCCGGCAACGGCCGGCCGAGCGGGATCCGCGCCGCGTCTGCGGCCACTGTCGCGACCGGGTGGACCACGCTGAAGGTGGTGGTTTCGGTCGGGCCATAACAATGCAGCAGCCGTTGCGGTGCGGCCTGGGACAGGATCGCGGCGACGCTGCCGGCATCGACGCTGTCGCCGCCGGTGAGCAGGCAACGCAGCGTCGGCAGGACTGTGCGCAAGGCTTGCCAGTAGCCAGGCAACAGCCCGGCGGTCAGATGCAGGATACTGACCTCGCTGGCGGTCAGGTACTGCGCCAGTGCAGTCGGGTCGAGCAGGGTCTGCTGGTCGACGACGACGATGGCCGCGCCATGCAGCAGCGTGGCCCACACTTCGAACGTGCTGGCATCGAAGGCAGGATTGGCGAGGAAGGCGACGCGGTCCTGCGGCTGCAACGGTGCATGCTGCTGGCTGAGTGCGAAGGCCAGCACGGCTGCATGCGACACGGCCACGCCTTTCGGGGTGCCGGTGGAACCGGAGGTGTAGACGACATAGGCGACGCTGCCGGGCGTGACGTCGACGTTCGGTGCGTCGGCCTCGCCAACGAGCGCGGCCCAGTCCAGCTCCAGACGTGGCATGGACACTGCATCGAGCGGGCTGTCGGCGTTGCACAGCAGCGCGGCGGCTGCGCAGTCGTGCAGCAGTGCGCGCAAGCGCGCTTGCGGCTGCGTCTGGTCCAGGGCGACATAGGCGGCGCCGCACATCAGCACCGCCAGTTCGGCCACGATCAACAGTGCCGAGCGCGGCAGCAGCAGCGCCACGCAGGCACCCGGCGTGACGCCCGAGGCGAGCAGCCGTTGGGCCAGAACGGTGGCCCGCGCCTGCAGCTCGGAGTAGCTTACGACCAACTCGCCGTCGATCAGTGCCGGTGCCTGCGGGGTGCGCTGGACCTGTGCGTGCAGAGCTTGGTTCAGGGTCGCGACCGGCGTCGGGATGGACTCGTTGGCGTTGAAGGCATGCAGCAGCTGGACGCGTTGGTCTGTGGGCAGCCAGGGCAACTGGGCCACAGGGACGCTGTCTTGCGTGCTCATGCCCTGAAGCAGATGCACGAAGCAGGCGAGGACGCGCTGCACGGTGCTGCGTTCGAACAATGCGCTGGCATAGCCGATCGCGCCGACGATGGCCGAGTGTCGCTCTTCGAGCGTCAGTTCCAGATCGAACTTGCGCACCGCCAGCTTCTGCTGCACTGGCTGCAGCGCCAGTCCAGGCAGGGCGACGTCGCGGTCGGGCATGTTCTGCCAGGCGAACATGACCTGGAACACCGGATGGTGGGCCAGGCTGCGCACAGGGTTGAGCGCTTCGATGACTTGCTCAAAGGGCAGATCCTGATGCGCTTGCGCGGCCAGCACCGTGGCCCGAACCTGGGCCAGCAGGTCCGCAAGCGACGGATTGGCGCGCAGGTCGATGCACAGCGCCTGGGTGTTGACGAACAGACCGATCAGCGGTTCGACCTCGCTGCGATGGCGATTGGCCACCGGGGTGCCGATGACCACCTGGTCCTGGCCGGACAGGCGCGCCAGCAACACGCCCCAGGCCGCAAGTACGGTCATGAACACGCTGGTGCCGTGGCGCTGGCTCACGGTCTTCAGCGCCGCGCTCAGTTCCGCATCCACGGCAAATTCCAGCGTATCGCCGCAGTGGTCCGGCAGTGCCGGACGGGGGCGATCGGTCGGCAGTTCCAACAGTGCCGGGGCGTCTTGCAAGTGCTCGATCCAGAAGTCGCGCTGGCGTTGCAACACCTCGCCGCTGATCCAGCGGCGTTGCCACACGGCGATATCGGCGTACTGCAGTTGCAGCGGCGGCAAGGGATCGGGCAGGCCTTGCGCGAAGGCGGTGTAGAGGGTGCTCAGTTCGCGCACCAGCAATGCCATGGACCAGCCATCGGCGATCAGGTGATGCAGGGTGATCAACAGCAGATGGTCGTCGTCGGCCAGACGCAGCAAGCGGCCGCGTGCCAAGGTGTCGTGGGCCGGATTGAAGACAGTCAGCGTTTCTTCTTCGGCCTGGCGTTGGGCCTGTGCTTCTGGATCGGGATAAGCGCTGAGGTCGTATTCGGACAGCCGGAAGCCGACGCTGTCGGCGTCGATGCGTTGCACCGGCTCGTCGTTGTGCAGGACGATACGGGTGCGCAAGGTTTCGTGACGGGCGACGATGCGATCCAGCGCCTGGCGTAGGGCGTGGCGATCGAGCGGGCCGTGCAGACGCAGGCCGTTAGGCATCAGGTAGGCCAGGTCGGCCTGGGCGTCGAGCTGGGCCAGGAACCAAAGACGGTGTTGGGCGAAGGATAGTGGCAGTGGTTGGGCGCGGTCGGCTGGCACGATGGCCGGCAGCGTGCTGGTCGCGGCGTGTGCCAGTGCCTGAGCCAGATCGGCCAGGCAAGGTTGGGCGAACAGCGCCGCCAACGGCAACTCCAGTCCTAGCGCGCTGCGGATGCGCGAGATCAGTTGCACGCCGAGCAGCGAGTGCCCGCCCAAGGCGAAGAAGCTGTCGTGGCGACCGACGCGTTCGACGCCGAGCAACTCGCTCCACAGCGTGGCCAGCAGCCGTTCCAGCTCGCTTTCCGGCGCCGCGTAGGCTTGCATTGCGAGCGCGTCGGCATCGGGTGCCGGCAGGGCACCGCGATCGAGCTTGCCGTTGGCGGTCAGCGGCAGCGTATCGAGCTGCACATAGGCGGCCGGCAGCATGTAGTCGGGCAGGCGCGCGCCGAGCTGGGTACGCAACGCGTCGGCGTTGAGCGTGATTTCGGTGTCGCCGACCAGATAGGCGACCAGGCGCGTGTCGCCGGTGTTGTCGTCGCGCACGACGACCGCGGCCTGGCGCACGCCGTCGCAGCCGCGCAAGGCGGCCTGGATCTCGCCCAGTTCGATCCGGAAGCCGCGCAGTTTGACCTGCTCGTCGTTGCGGCCGAGATACTCGAGGCTGCCGTCGGCACGCCAACGCGCCAGGTCGCCGGTCTTGTACATGCGCTCGCCAGGTCGCTCGGCGAACGGATCGGGGACGAAGCGCTCGGCGGTCAGTCCGGGACGGCCCAGATAGCCACGCGCCAGGCCGGCGCCGGCCACGTGCAGTTCGCCGGCCGCGCCGATCGGCAGGCACTGGCCGTCGCTTGCCAGCACATAGGCGCGCAGGTCGGCCAGCGGCACGCCGATCGGGCTGTGGCCGGGGCGTTGCGCATCCTGCGCAGTCAGTGCATGGGCGGTGACATGCACCGTGGTTTCGGTGATGCCGTACATGTTGAGCAGGGCGGTGCGCTGACCATGCTGGGCGAACCAGGGCGCCAGGGTGGCCGGTTGCAGCGCTTCGCCGCCGAAGATCACCATCCGCAGGCTGTGCTGCACAGGGCTCTTCCGTTGCGCATCGAGCAGCGCCTGGAAGGCGCTAGGGGTCTGATTGAGCACGCTGACGCGTTGCTGGCAGAGCAGGGCATGGAACGCGGCCGGATCGCGTGCGATGTGCTGTGGCACCACGACCAGGCGTCCGCCGTGGGCCAGCGCGCCCCACAGTTCCCAGACCGAGAAATCGAAGGCGCAGGAGTGGAACAGGGTCCAGACATCCTCGGCGGTGGGTGCGACGCAGGTGCGGGTGGCGTGCAGCAGGCGCACGACCTGGGCATGGGCAACCACCACGCCCTTGGGCGTGCCGGTGGAACCGGAGGTGTAGATGACGTAGGCCGGGTGGTGCGGCAGCACGTCGGTGCGCTGCGGCGCGTGGGCCGGTTGCTGCGCCCAGGCGTCGGCCCCAGCATCCAGCCACACGGTGGCGATGCGGGCGTCGGTGGGCAGCGCGGCAGCCAGTTCGCGATGGGCAAGCAGTAGGCGCGGCTGCGCATCGTCGAGCATGAAGGCCAGCCGCTGCGCAGGGTAGGCCGGGTCCATCGGCAGGTAGGCGGCGCCTGACTTGAGCACGGCCAGGATGGCCACGACCAGGTCGATGCCGCGCTGCAGGAACAGCGCCACGCGGTCTTCCGGACCGCTGCCTTGGGCGATCAGATGATGGGCGAGCTGGTTGGCACGGGCGTTGAGCTCGGCATAGCTGAGCGCGACGTCGTCGTGCACCACGGCGATGGCGTGCGGGGCCTGCGCGACCTGCTGTTCAAACAGGCTGTGCAGGCAGGCATCGTCGGCGAACACGCGCTGCGTCTGCGCCAGCGTCTGCAGCCATTGCTGGCGCTCGGGCGCGCTCAGCAGCGGCAGCCGATCGACGCGTGCGCTGTCGTCGGCGACCATGCCACGCAGCAGCGTCACGAACTGGGCCAGGTGGCGTTCGATGGTGCTGTGATCGAACAATGCAGTGGCATACGTGAGCTGGCCGACGATGCGCGCGTCCTGTGTTTGCAGCGTCAGTTGCAGGTCGAATTTTGCGCTGGCGTCGCCGAGTTCGAGCGGGCGAACACGTAGCTCAGGCAGATCCAGCGATGCATCCAGTTGCTCCTGCCAGGCCAGCATCGCCTGGAACACGGGGTGATACGCCAGGCTGCGCTGCGGATTGAGGGCTTCGATGACGTGTTCGAACGGCAGGTCCTGATGGTCCTGGGCTGCCAGGGCGGTGGTGCGTACCTGCGCCAGCAACTCGGCGGCCGAGGGGTTGCCACGCAGGTCGATGCGCAGTGCCTGGGTGTTGACGAACAGGCCGATCAGCGGCTCCAGCTCGCTACGGGTGCGGTTGGCGATCGGGCTACCGATGACGACCTGATCCTGATTGGACAGGCGCGCCAGCACGACGCCCCATGCCGCCAGCACGGTCATGAACAAGGTGGTGCGGTGACGCGCGCTCAGCATTTTCAGCGCGGCGGTCATGTCCGCGTCGATCGCAACCTGGATCGACGCGCCACGGTAGTCATGGATGGCCGGCCGTTGTCGATCGGTCGGCAAGGCCAGTTGTGTCGGCGCGCCCTCCAGGTGCGCCTGCCAAAAGGCGCGTTGCCGCTGCAACCTGTCGGTGTCGATCCATTGCCGTTGCCAGGCAGCGACATCGGCGTAGTGGAGGGCGAGCGGCGCCAACGGGTCCGGACGTCCTTGGGCGAACGCGGTGTACAGGGCGCCCAATTCTTCGACCAGGATGCGCATGGACCAACCGTCGGCGACGAGATGGTGCAGGGTGAGCAACAAGACGTGTTCGTGCTCGGCCAGGCGCAGCAGCCGGCCGCGGATCAGCGATTCGTCCGCCAGATCGAAGGCCCGTGATGCTTCCAGCTGCGCGTGTTCGCGCAGCGCAGCGTCGGGATCGGGCTGTTGCGATAGATCGTGGTAGTCCAGCGCGACGGCGCAGGCGGGCAGAATGTGTTGCACAGGCTTGCCGTCGCCGCTGCTGAAACGCGTGCGCAGCGCCTCGTGGCGGGCGACGATGCGGTCCAGCGCCCGTTGCAGCGCATCCGGCCGCAACCTGCCGTGCAGGCGCAGGCCCACATCGATGAGGTAGGCGAGACCGGCAGCGGGGTCGAGCTGACTCAGGAACCACAGGCGTTGCTGTGCGAAGGACAAGGGCAGCGGCCGGGTACGCGGGGCCGGCACGATCGGCGGCAGCGCGCTGGGTTGCGCGCACGCCACGCGCGCGGCCAGTGCGGCCAGCTGCGGCTGCGCGAACAGGTCGGCCAGGACGACTTCCACGCCGAGTTGCTTGCGAATCCGCGAGCACAGCCGCACCGCCAGCAACGAGTGTCCGCCCAAGGCGAAGAAGCTGTCGTGGCGACCGACCTGGTCGACGCCGAGCAGCTCGCTCCACAGCGCGGCCAGCAGCAGTTCCAGCTCGCCTTCCGGCGCCGCGTAGGCCTGCACGGCAAACGCGTCGGCATCCGGCGCCGGCAGGGCACGGCGATCGAGCTTGCCGTTGGCGGTCAGCGGCAGGGCATCGAGCTGCACGTAGGCGGCCGGCAACATGTACTCGGGCAGACGGGCGCCGAGTTGGGTGCGTAATGCGTCGGCATTGAGGACGACCTCAGTATCGCCGACCAGATAGGCGACAAGGCGCGTGTCGCCGGGGTTGTCCTCGCGGGCGACGACCGCGGCTTGGTGTATGCCGTCGCAGCCGCGCAAGGCGGCCTGGATTTCGCCCAGTTCGATGCGGAAGCCGCGCAGCTTGACCTGATCATCGTTGCGGCCCAGATATTCCAAGCTGCCGTCGGCCTGCCAACGCGCCAGGTCGCCTGTGCGGTACATGCGCTCCCCGGGCTGCTCGGCAAACGGGGCGGGCACGAAGCGTTCGGCGGTCAGTCCCGGACGGCCCAGATAGCCGCGCGCCAGACCGGCGCCGGCCACATGCAGTTCGCCGGCCACGCCGATCGGCAGGCACTGGCCGTCGCTTGCCAGCACATAGGCGCGTAGATCGGCCAGCGGCACGCCGATCGGGCTGTGCCCGGGGCGCTGCGCATCGTCCGCAGTGAGCGCATGCGCGGTGACATGCACCGTGGTCTCGGTGATGCCGTACATGTTGATCAGCGCGGTGCGCTGGCCGTGCTGAGCGAACCACGGCGCCAGAGTGGCCGGTTGCAGCGCTTCGCCGCCGAAGATCACCAGGCGCAGGTTGTGCTGCAAGTCGCTGTGTCGCTGCGCATCGAGCAGCGCCTGGAAGGCGCTGGGGGTCTGATTGAGCACGCTGACGCGTTGCTGGCAGAGCAGGGCATGGAACGCGGCCGGATCGCGCGCGGTGTGCTGCGGCACCACGACCAGGCGGCCGCCGTGGGCCAGGGCGCCCCACAGCTCCCAGACCGAGAAGTCGAAGGCGCAGGAGTGGAACAGGGTCCAGACGTCCTCGGCGGTGGGTGCGATGCAGGCGCGGGTGGCGTGCAGCAGGCGCACGACCTGGGCATGGGCCACGACTACGCCCTTGGGGGTGCCGGTGGAGCCGGAGGTGTAGATAACGTAGGCCGGATGTTGCGGCAGCAGATCCGTGCGCTGGGGCGAATGGGTCGGCTGCTGTGCCCAGCTTTCGGAATCGGCGTCCAGCAGCACCGTGGCGATGCTGGATTCATTGGGTAGGTTGGCCGCCAGCGCACGATGAGTGAGCAGCAGGCGTGGCTGCGCATCGTCAAGCATGAAGGCCAGCCGCTGCGCGGGGTAGGCTGCGTCCATGGGCAGATAGGCGGCGCCGGCCTTGAGCACGGCCAACAGCGCCACGACCAGATCGATGCCGCGCTCCAGGTACAACGCCACATAATCTTCCGGACCGCTGCCTTGGGCGATCAGATGATGGGCGAGCTGGTTGGCACGGGCGTCCAGGTCGGCATAGCTGAGCGCGAGGTCGTCGTGTACCACGGCGATGGCGTGGGGCGCCTGCGCGACCTGCTGTTCAAACAGGCTGTGCAGGCAGGCATCGTCGGCGAACACGCGCTGCGTCTGCGCCAGCGTCTGCAGCCATTGCTGGCGCTCGGGCGCGCTCAGCAGCGGCAGTCGGTCGACGCGGGCGCTGTCGTCGGCGACCATGCCACGCAGCAGCGTCACGAACTGGGCCAGGTGGCGTTCGATGGTGCTGTGATCGAACAATGCAGTGGCATACGTGAGCTGGCCGGCAATGCGCTCGTCCTGCGCTTGCAAGGTCAATTGCAGATCGAACTTGGCGGTGGTGTTGCCCTGTTCCAGCACCCGACTGTCCAGTCCTGGTAGATCCAGCGCGACTTCCGCGTTGTTTTGCCAGACCAGCATGGCCTGGAAGACAGGGTGATGGCCGAGATGACGCGCTGGGTTGAGCGCTTCGATGACCTGCTCGAACGGAAGGTCCTGATGGTCTTGCGCGGCCAGGGCGGTACTGCGCACCTGGGCCAGCAGCTCGGCGACCGAGGGGGCGGCGCGCAGGTCGATGCGCAGTGCCTGGGTGTTGACGAAGAAGCCGATCAGCGTTTCGAGTTCGCTGCGGGTACGGTTGGCGACCGGCGTACCGATGACAAACTCGTCCCGTCCGGACAGGCGTGCCAGCAGCGCCGCCCAGCCGGCCAGCACGGTCATAAAAACGGTGCTGCCGTGACGCTGGCTTAAGGCGCGCAAGGCGCTGGTGAGTTCGGCATCGAGGGCGATCTCGATGCTGTCGCCGCGGTAATCCTGCAGCGCCGGACGCGGGCGATCGGTGGGCAGTTCCAGCAGCGCCGGGGCGCCGTGCAGGTGTTCGCGCCAGAAGCTGAGCTGACGCTGCAGCAGCGGGCCTTCCAGCCAGCGACGCTGCCACAGGGCGTAGTCGGCGTACTGAATCGGCAGCGGCGGTAACGGATCGGGCTGGCCCAGAGCGAAGGCGGCATACAGGATGCTGAGTTCGCGCACCAGCAGGCCCATGGACCAGCCATCGGTGACGATGTGATGCATCGTGACCAGCAGGCGATGTTCGTGCTCGGCCAGACGCAGCAGACGGCCGCGAATCAGCGGGCCGTGTGTTAGATCGAAAGGCGTGTTGGTCTCAAGCTCGGCATGGCGTTGAGCGTCGGCATGCGGATCTGCTGCCTGGCGCAGATCGACACATTCCAGCGCAAAGCCGATCTCCGGCGCTGCGATCACCTGGGTGGCACGATCGTCGGCGGCGACAAAACTGGTGCGCAGGGCTTCATGCCGGGCCACGATCCGGTCCAGCGCCTGCTGTAGCGCGGGCAGGTTCAGTGCGCCGTGCAGATCCACGCCACCGGGCATCAGGTAGGCCAAGCTGGCACGGTCGTCGAGTTGATCCAGAAACCACAAGCGCTGCTGGGCAAAGGACAGCGGCAGCGATGCGCTGCGGTCTGCCGGCACGATGGCCGGCAAAGTGCTGGCGGCAGCAGTGTCCAGGGCTTGGGCCAACTCAGCCAGGCGCGGCTGGGCGAACAGTGTCGCCAGCGGCAGTTCCAGGCCGAGCGTGCTGCGGATGCGCGAGATCAGGCGCACGCCGAGCAGCGAGTGGCCGCCGAGGGCGAAGAAGCTGTCGTGGCGGCCGACCTGTTGGACCCCGAGCAGCTCGCTCCATAGCTGTGCCAGGGTCTGTTCCAGCGCACCTTCCGGCGGCGTGTAGGCTTGCACGGCGAGCGCATCGGCGTCCGGTGCCGGCAGGGCGCGGCGATCCAGCTTGCCGTTGGCAGTGAGTGGCAGTGCGTCCACGTGCACATAGGCGGTCGGCAGCATCACCTCGGGCAGGCGTGCGGCCAACTGGGTGCGCAGGGTGTCGGCGCTGAGCTGCTCGGCGTCGCCAACCAGATAAGCGACCAGGCGCGGCTCGCCGGGGGGGTCCTCGCGCAGCACTACAGCGGCATCGTCCACGCCGGCACAAGCACGCAGGGCGGCGGCGATTTCGCCCAGTTCAATCCGGAAGCCGCGCAGCTTGACCTGGTCGTCGTTGCGACCCAGATAGTCCAGGGCGCCGTCGGCACGCCAGCACGCCAGGTCACCCGTGCGATACATGCGCTGGCCTGGCTGGTCGGCGAACGGATCGGGGACGAAGCGTTCGGCGGTCAGATCAGGCCTGCCCAGGTAGCCGCGCGCCAGCTGTGGCCCGGCGATATGCAGGTGCCCGGCGACGCCGATCGGTGCCAGTTGACCGTGCGCGTCGAGCACGTGGATGCGCAGATGCGCGATGGGCTGACCAATCGGCACGCGGCCGCTGGGGTCCAGTGCGTCTTCGCGGGTGGTGTCGTGGACCACGCAGCCGACCGCGGTTTCGGTAGGGCCGTATTCGTTGATCAGGCGCGTGTGCGGTGCGAGGGCCTGCCAGCGGGCGAGGGTGGCCGCAGGCAAGGCTTCGCCGCCGATGACCATGACCGCTGGGCTGAGCGGTCCTTCATGCTCAGCCAACTGCTGGCCGAGCACTTCCAGATGCGCCGGGGTGAGTTTGACCAGGCCCAGCGGGGTCGGATTGCACAGTCGCTGGCGCAGGGCGTCCAAGGTGTCGTGCTCAGGCAGCAGCTCGACCCGTGCGCCGCACAGCAGCGGCGCGAGCAGGCTGGTCAGCGTGGCATCGAAGGCCAGCGAGGAAGACACCACCGCGCTGGGGAACGGACGATAGGTGTCAATGACCCATTGCAGGTAATGCGCAGCGCCAGCATGAGTGAGCAGGGTGCCCTTAGGCTGGCCGGTGGAGCCGGAGGTGTAGATGATATAGGCCAGGTTGTCCGGGCATAGGCCGGGGACAGTCGGTGCGCCGGGATCGTTAAGATCGGTGTGTGCGTCCGTATCCAAGGTCAGCACGCTGACGCTTTGCATGGCACTGCCGATGGACTGGAGCGGCTCGCGCAGTTCGCCACAGGTCAGCACCACGCGCGGGCGGCTGTCGGCGAGCAGGAAGGCCAGGCGTTCGCTGGGCAACTCCGGATCCAACGGCAGATAGGCTGCGCCGGCCTTGAGGACGGCGAGCAGGGCCACGACTTGATCGATCCCACGCGGCAGATACAGCCCGATGCGGCTCTCCGCTCCAACGCCCAAAGTGGAGAGGCGATGGGCCAGCTGATTGGCCTGCGCTTCGAGGACGGCGTAGCTGAGTTGAACGTCGGCTTCCAAAAGAGCCACGGCATCGGGAGTGCGCCGCACCTGGTCTTCAAACAGGTGGTGGATGCACTGCGCCTGATCTAGCGCAGCGGTCTCGGTAGTGGTGAAACGCTGCAGCTGTGCGCGTTCGTCGACAGGCAGCAGCGGCAGCTGCGCGATGGGCAGCTGCTCATCGGCGGCCATGCCGGCCAGCAGCTGGACGAACTGGGCCAGATGGCGCTCGATGGTAGGTCGGTCAAACAGCGCGCTGGCATAGCTCAGGCTACCGACGATGCGGTCCCCAACTTCGCCCAGGAACAGCTCCAGATCGAACTTGGCATCGGCCAATGGCGACTGGAAAGGCTGCAGTTCGATGCCCGGCAAGCTCAGCTCCGCATCGGGGAAGTTCTGCCAGGTCAGCACCACCTGGAACACCGGTTGGGCGGACAAGCTGCGGGGGGGATTGAGCGCTTCGATCACTTGCTCGAAGGGCAGGTCCTGATGGTCCTGCGCAGCCAATGCAGTGCTGCGCACCTGCGCCAGCAGCTCGGCGACCGAGGGGTTGGCACGTAGATCGATGCGCAGCGCCTGGGCGTTGACGAAGAAGCCGATCAGCGCTTCGAGTTCGCTGCGGGTGCGGTTGGCCACCGGCGCGCCGATCACGACTTCATCCTGGCCAGACAGGCGCGACAACAGCACTGACCAGGCCGCCAGCACGGTCATGAAGACGGTGCTGCCGTGACGCTGGCTCAAGCCGCGCAAGGCGCTGGTGAGTTCGGCATCGAGGGCGATCTCGATGCTGTCGCCGCGGTAATCCTGCAGCGCCGGACGCGGGCGATCGGTGGGCAGTTCCAGCAGCGCCGGGGCGCCGTGCAGGTGTTCGCGCCAGAAACTCAGCTGGCGTTGCAGCAGCGGCGCATCAAGCCAGCGGCGCTGCCACTGGGCGTAATCGGCGTATTGGATCGGCAGCGGCGGCAACGGATCGGGCTGGCCCAAAGCGAAGGCGGCATACAGGATGCTGAGTTCGCGCACCAGCAGGCCCATGGACCAGCCATCGGTGACGATGTGATGCATCGTGACCAGCAGGCGATGTTCGTGCTCGGCCAGACGCAGCAAGCGGCCGCGAATCAGCGGGCCATGTGCCAGATCGAAAGGCGTGCTGGTCTCAAGCGCGGCATGGCGTTGAGCGTCGGCGTGTGGGTCTGCTGCCTGGCGCAGATCCACACACGCCAGGGCAAAGCCGATGTCCGGCGCTGCGATCCGCTGGATAGCGCCATCGTCGGCCGCGACAAAGTGAGTCCGCAGCGCTTCATGCCGGGCCACAATCCGGTCCAGCGCCTGCTGTAGCGCGGGCAGGTTCAGTGCGCCGTGCAGATTCACACCGCCGGCTAGCAGATAGGCCTGTGCGGCACGGGCGTCGAACTGGGCCAGGAACCACAGCCGTTGCTGGGCGAAGGACAGCGGCAACGGTGCGCTGCGGTCGGCCGGCACGATGGCCGGCAGCGTGCTGGCGGCGACGTTGTCCAGGGCCTGGGCTAGATCGGCCAGGCGCGGCTGGGCGAACAGCGTGGCCAAGGGCAGTTCCAGCCCAAGCGAGGTGCGAATCCGCGAGATCAGTCGCACGGCCAACAGCGAATGTCCACCCAGGGCGAAGAAGCTGTCGTGGCGACCGACGCGTTCGACGCCGAGCAGTTCGTGCCACAACGCGGCCAGCAGGATTTCGCGTTCGCCTTCGGGAGCCACGTAGGCCTGAGTGGCGAGCGCGTCGGCATCGGGTGCGGGCAGGGCGCGGCGATCGAGCTTGCCGTTGGCGTTCAGCGGCAGCGCATCGAGCGGCACATAGGCCGCAGGCAGCATGTAGTCGGGCAGACGGGCGCTGAGCAGGTTGCGTCGTGCCTCCGCGTTGAGGGCGACATCGTTGTCGCAGACCAGATAGGCGATCAGGCGCTTGTCGCCGTTGTCCTCGCGCACGACCACCGCCGCCTGGCGCACGCCATCACAGGCGCGCAAGGCCGCTTCGATCTCGCTCAGTTCGATGCGGAAGCCGCGGATCTTGACCTGCGTGTCGTTGCGGCCGAGATACTCCAGCACGCCCTCGGCGCGCCAGCGGGCCAGGTCGCCAGTCTTGTACATGCGCTGGCCGGGGCTGCTGGCAAACGGATCGGGCACGAAGCATTCGGCGGTCAGATCCGGGCGGCCCAGATAACCACGTGCCAGCGCCGCGCCGGCCAGATGCAGTTCACCGCGTGCGCCGATGGGCAGCGGCTGAGCGTGGCGATCCAGCACATGGGCCTGGGTGTGCGGCAGCGGACGCCCGATCCCGGCTGGGGTACCGGCGCCGATGGCCTGGACGGTAGCCACCACGATGGCTTCGGTCGGGCCGTAGGTGTCCAGCAGCGCCGTGCGCGTGCCCTGGATCCAGGTCTTGCGCATGGCGTCGGTGAGCGCCTCACCTCCGATGATCACCTGGCGCACGCAGTCAGGAATCTGCAGCGACTGGGTGCACAGCTGGGCCCAGAAGCGGGTGGGCAGATCCACCACGGTGATCCCAGCCTGCGCGCAGTGCTGCCAGAACCGGTCGGTCTCCAGCCAGTGATCATCGCGCAGCACCAGGGTGGCGCCGCTGCACAGGGCACCGAAGAGTTCTTCAACCGAGGCATCGAAGGCCAGCGTGGCAAATTGCAGCACGCGCTCCTGCGGACCCAGACCATAGGTGTCGATCAAGGCATGCAAGCGGGTGACCAGACCCTGGTGGGAGACCATCACGCCCTTGGGCCGGCCGCTGGAGCCGGAGGTGTAGATCACATAGGCCAGCTGTTGCCGATGCTGATTGGGTACCACCGGCAGGTGGTCCGGATAGGCCGCAGCGGCCGCCTGCTCGGTGGCGATGGCCAGCACCGGGATGGTTTGATCGGCAGCCAATCCTACGCGGTCAGCGTCCTGCACGATCACCAGGGTGGGCTTTGCGTCCGCCAGCACCCCGGCCAAGCGCTCACGCGGTTGGCCGGGCTCAAGCGGCAGATACGCGGCGCCGGCCTTGAGCACGGCGAGCACCGCCACGATCTGGGCGATGCCGCGTTCAAGGCATAGCGCCACGCAGCGCTCTGGCCGCGCGCCCAGCGCGATCAAGCGATGCGCCAGCTGGTTGGCCTGCTGGTCCAGCTGCTGGTAACTGAGTGCGCTCTGGCCGCATACCAGGGCGATGGCCTCAGGCGTGTCGGCCACCTGCTGGGCGAACCATTGGTGCAGGCAGCGCGTGTCGGTCGCGGCGGTGTCGCGGTGATTGAAGCGCTGCAGCTGCTGGCCCTGGCTGGGCGAGAGCAGCGCCAGCCGTGTCACCGGTGCCTGGTCGTCGCTGGCCATGGCCTGGAGCAGCATGCCCAGGCTGTCCAGCTGCTGCTGGATCGTGCCCGAGTCAAATAGCGCGGTGGCAAAGCGCAGGCTGCCGACGATGCACGGCCCGTCCAGATGCAGATCCAGATCCAGATCGTACTTGGCATCGTGGGCCGGCCCGAGCGTGACTTGGCTGTCCAGCGCGGCCAGCGCCAGACTCACCTGAGGCGTGTTCTGCCAGGTGAACATGACCTGGAAGACTGGATGATGGGCCAGGCTGCGTACCGGGTTGAGGGCTTCGATGAGCTGCTCGAAGGGCAGGTCCTGATGCTCCTGTGCGGCCAGCGCGGTAGTGCGGACCTGGGCCAGCAATGCAGCGACCGAGAGATGCCCGCGCAGGTCGATGTGCAGGGCCTGGGTGTTGACGAACAGGCCGATCAGCGACTCGGTTTCGGCCCGGGTGCGCTGTGCAATCGGAGTGCCGATCACCACGTGATCCTGTCCGGCCAGACGCGCCAGCAGCACGCCCCAGGCGGCCAGCACGGTCATGAACAGCGTGGTGCCGTGGCGCTGGCTCAGGGCGGTCAAGGCCTGGGTCAGTGCCGCGTCCAAGAGTACCGGCAGCGCGGCGCCGGCGTAGTCCTGTTCGGCCGGGCGCGGTCGGTCGGTGGGCAGCTCCAGCAGCGCCGGGGCACCCTCCAGGTGTTCGCGCCAGAAGGCCAGCTGGCGTTGCAGCAGCGGGCCTTCGATCCAGCGACGTTGCCACACGGTGTAGTCGGCGTACTGGATCGGCAGCGGCGGCAGCGGATCGGGCTGACCTTGGGAAAAAGCGCTGTAGAGCGCGCCAAGTTCGTGCAGCAAGACGCCGATGGACCAGCCGTCGGCGATCAGATGGTGCAGGGTGATCAGCAGGCGATGTTCGTGCTCGGCCAGGCGCAGCAAGCGGCAACGGATCAGCGGGCCATGTGCCAGATCGAACGCGGTGCTGGCTTCACGTTCGGCATGGCATTGGGCTTCGTCATGCGGATGCGGTGCGTGTCGAAGGTCAATGATGTCCAGGGCAAAGGCGATCTGCGGCGATGCGATGCGCTGGGTGGCGCCGTCATCGCCTTCGACAAAACAAGTGCGCAGGGCTTCATGCCGGGCCACGATGGCGTTCAATGCCTGCTGCAGCGCGGCCAGGTTGAGTGTGCCGTGCAGGCGCACGCTGCCAGGCATCAGATAGGCCACGTCGGCACGCGGATCGAACTGGGCCAGGAACCACAGCCGCTGCTGGGCAAAGGACAGCGGCAGCGGGCCGGTGCGCGGCAGCGGCACGATGGCCGGCAGTTTGCTGGCCGTCGCGTGGTCCAGAGCCTGGGCCAGCTCGGCCAGGCGCGGCTGGGCAAACACCGCAGCCAACGGCAGTTCCAGGCCCAGCGCGCTGCGGATGCGCGAGAGCAGCTGCACCCCGAGCAGCGAATGGCCGCCCAGAGCAAAGAAGCTATCGTGGCGGCCGATCCGTTCGACCCCGAGCAGCTCGCTCCACAGCGCGGCGAGGAGGACTTCGCGTTCGCCCTGCGGGGCCACATAGGTCTGCACGTCCAGGGCACTGGCATCGGGTGCCGGCAGAGCGCCTCGGTCCAGCTTGCCGTGGCTGGTGGTGGGGATGGCGTGCAGCACGACATACGCCGTTGGGACCATGTACTCGGGCAAGCCGGCGGCGAGCCGATCACGCAGCGGCTCAACGCTCAGGCCATCGCCGACCAGATAGGCGACCAGACGCTTGTCGTCAGGGCGATCCTCGCGCAGCAGCACCGCTGCATCGCGCACGCCCGGGCAAGCCTGCAATGCCGCTTCGATCTCGCCCGGCTCGATCCGGAAGCCGCGCAGCTTGACCTGATCGTCGTTGCGGCCAAGAAACTCGACGCTGCCCTCGGCACGCCAACGGGCCAGATCGCCGGTCCGATACATGCGCTGGCCGGGTTGAGCGGCAAACGGATCGGGAACGAAGCGTTCGGCGGTCAACGCCGGACGGTGCAGGTAGCCGCGTGCAACCTGCACGCCGGCGATGAACAACTCGCCGATGGCGCCAATTGGCAGCGGCTGGCGCTGCGCATCCAGCACATACAGCGGCGTGCGCGGCAGCGCGGTGCCAATCGGCGGCAGCAGCGGCCAGCGCTCGGTGTCGGCCGGCAACAGCTGGGCCGAGGCGACGTGGGTCTCGGTGGGGCCGTAGTAGTTATGCAGGCGGCAGGCCGGACGCGCGGCAAAGAAGGCGCGGATCGCCGGGGTGATGCGCAGCTGTTCGCCCGCGGTGAGCACCTGCCACAGCGGACAGTCCAGCGCATCGAGCGCCGGATCGGCCAGCACCATCTCGGCCAGCGACTGCAGGGCGATGTAGGACATGTACAGGCGTTGGATGCGCTGGGCGCAGATGTAGCGGTACAGGGCATGCGCGTCGCGGCGTTGTGCATCGTCGATCAGCGCCAGGCAGCCTCCGCTGCCCAGGGTGCTGAAGATTTCCTGGAAACTGACATCAAAACCCAGCGCACAAAACTGCAGGGTGCGCAGCGCCTGCAGCCCGGCCGCAGCGCAGTGCTCGGCTTCCCAGTGGAGCAAATTGAGCAGCGGGCCATGCGGCATCACCACGCCCTTGGGCTGACCGGTGGAGCCAGAGGTATAGATGACGTAGGCGGCCTGCAGCGGCGAGCTGGCGCGTGCCGGTGCGGTGGCCGGCAACGACTGCCACGCTGGCTGTGGGGCGTCGGCGAAGACCACAACCAGGTCGGCAGGCAAGGCCAGTGCGTCGACGCAGGCCGGCGTGGTCAGCAGGACACACGCCCGGCAGTCCTGCAGCATGTAGGCCTGGCGCTCGGGCGGATAGCTTGGGTCCAGCGGCACATAGGCGGCGCCGGCCTTGAGCGTGGCCAGCACCGCCGCCACCATGGCGATGCCGCGCGGCAGGCACACGGCCACACGATCGTCGGTCGCCACGCCCAGCGCACACAGGTGATGGGCCAGCCGGTTGGCCTGGGCATCCAGGTCCGCGTAGCTGAGGCGGGTGTCTTCAAACACCAGCGCGATGGCCTCCGGGGTGGCGACGACCTGGCGTTCAAATGCGTGATGCACCTGGTGGTCGCTATGCGCTTGCCCGGGTTGGTCGTTGAACGCGTATAGCACCTGCTGGCGCTGCGAGGCCGTTAGCAGCGGCAGGCGCCATAACGGCGTCTGCGGATCCGCGAGCAGGGCCAGCAGCATCTGCCGCAGCGCAGCCAGGGCCTGTTCGGCCAGCGGCACGGGCAACCGGTCCGGATTGACGTTGAACTCCAGTACGACCGGATGCTGCTTGCTGTAGCGGCGCACAAACACGCCCAGCGCAGTGTCTTCATACCCGGCGTGCAGCGGCAGCATGTGCCAGCGGCCGCCGACGATGGGCGCATCGCCGAATGCGCTGAAGTCCTCGACCGACACACTGATGTCGAATGGACGCGGTGACCGCTGTCCGGCCTCGCCCAGTTGGCGCAGGGCATGTTGCAGCGGGCAGCGGGCGTGGCGCATCGCCGCGCGCAATTCCACCGCGATGGCGCGCATGGCGGTGGCGATGTCCGCGTGCGGCGAGACGCCCAGGTAGAGCGGCAGCTGCGTGGACAGCATGCCGAACATGTCGCGTTCGATCGCGTTGTGGCGATTGTGGACGGCAAGACCAATGGCAATCGGCGCCTGGTGATTGCTCAGCCGAGACAGACCGCTGGCCAGGCAGGCCAGGAACAAGCTGGTGAACGAGCCGCCCAAGCGCTCGGCCAGTGCGCTCAGGGCCAGGAAGTCCGGGGTGTCCAGCGCGCAGCTGAGCTGCACGCTGCGCTGATGGCCCAGCGCAGCGGTGAGGCTGGGATACAGCGGTTCCGGTCGCGCTTGCAGGCGGGCGCGCCAGTACGCCAGATCGCGCTGATAGCGGCTGGAGCCCAGATAGGCCTGGTCGGCATCGAGCGCTTGCAGATAGGACGGCGCTGGCGGCTGGTCGGGCTGGCCGCGCAGGCGCTGGTTGTAGCAATCGACCATCTGCTTGGACAGCATGCCCAGTGAAACGCCGTCGGCGATGATGTGGTGGCAGCGATACAGGCAATCGCCACCGGTGGCCGAGGTCTGCAGCCACTGGATGTCCCACAGCGGTTGGCCATAGCGCAGCAACGGCTGTGTCATCGCCTGCCGGATGTGTTCCCAGGCGCGTTGCTGGCCGTCACTGCTGTGCGAATAATCGTGCCAGGGCAGCGAAAAGGGCATGGTCTCCAGCACGTGCTGGCTCGGCAGCGGCGATCCTTCGATCAGGACCATGCGCAGGGCGTCGTGGCGTGCGATCACGGCTGTGACGGCGTGCTCCCAGGCATCCCGGCACAGCGTGCCCTCGAAGTGCATCACGCAGCCGATGGTGTAGCTGGGCTGGTCCGGGGCGAGCAGTTGACCAAGCCAGACACCTTGCTGAGCCGAGCCGAGCGGATGCACCGCAACCAGGGCCGGACAAGCCAGCTCGACAGCGCTCATGCAATCCCCTGTGTGGTCATGCGCGCAGCGCTGTCGAGCGCCTGTTCGATGCGGCGCGCGAGTGCGGCGATATGTTCGGCCTCAATCAGCGTGGTGTGTTCGCCTTCGACCGGGATCCGTTCGATCTGCGCATCGCTCAGCAGATGCTGCCAGCCATAGGCGTCACTGGCCGGTTCGGGCTCGGTGGCCTGGAACAGATGCAGTCGGCAGGCCATCGGCAGTGGCTGCACCGCAAAGGTGGGCCACAAGCGATTGAAACAGGTACTTGTGACGCAGCTGTGCAGCAGGGCCGCGACCGTGGTCTGCTCTTCACCCGCCAACTGCGCCAGCATCGGATCGCTTTGGCAGGCCAGGGCCATGTCCTGGTAAGCGCTGTCGCCGATGCGGTCCAGCAACGACCGCAACGCGTCCTGGACGTCATCGCGGTCCTGGTAGGGGCGATGGCGTTGCAATCCTTCCAGTTGACGCAGCAAGGTCCGGCCAATCGCATCGTCGAGCGTGTCTGTTTCCGTTGGCGCTGCCGGCACGTCGCAATCAAGCAGACCCAGGAAGGCGACGGGCTGGTCGTGCATGCCCAAGTGCTGGGCGATGGCATAGGCAAGCAAGCCGCCGGAGGAGTAGCCGAGCAGATGATACGGACCGTGCGGCTGCACCGTCTGGATCAGCTCGACCATGTGCGCGGCCAGCGCCTCCAACGTGGCCGGTAGCGGATCTGGCCAGGGCAAGGCATAGACGGGGATATCGGTATCGATGTGGGCGGCCAGCTCGAAGGCATAGGTGATGTCGCCCACCCCGGTCGGCAGCACAAACAGCGCAGGCCGGGTGCCACCGCGACGGGCCGCCAGCGCCTGCTGCCCCGGCGTCTGCACGCCTGCGGTCAGATGCGCAGCCTGTGCGCGCAGCGTCGGGGATTGGTACACCATCTGCACGGTCAGCTCGAAGCTGCTGCGCTTGGCTGCGGCGATCAGCCGCACCACCGATAGCGAATGTCCACCCAATTCAAAGAAGTGGTCGTCGCGGCCGATACGCTGCGGCCCCAGCACGCTGGCCCAGAGCTTGGCCAAGGCGCGTTCGATGGCATTGGCTGGCGGCACGTAGCCGTGACGCACCGGCATGGCCGCATCCAGCAACGGCAAGGCCTGACGATCGAGCTTGCCGTTGGCATTGAGCGGCAGCGCCTCCAGCTGCCGATACGCGGTGGGGACCATGTAATCGGGCAACTCCGCAGACAGCTGCGCGCGCAAGCCATCAGCAGAGAGGTTGCGCGCATCGCCGACCCAATAAGCGATCAGGCGAACATCGCCATGGCCGTCATCGCGGGCGATGATGGCCGCCTCGCGCACGCCGTCGCAGCGCAGCAGCGCTGCCTGGATGTCTCCCAGCTCGATGCGGAAGCCGCGCAGCTTGATTTGATGGTCGTTGCGGCCCATAAATTCCAGAACGTCATCGCTGCGCCAGCGCGCCAAGTCGCCAGTGCGATACATGCGCTGGCCTGGCCGCTCGGCGAACGGATCAGGGATAAAGCGCTCAGCGGTCAGCGCCGGACGATGCAGATAGCCGCGTGCCACCTGGACGCCGCCGACCATGAGTTCGCCGACGACGCCAGCCGGCACTGGCCGGCGACGTCGATCAAGCAAGGACAGTCGCACGTTGGCCAACGGCCGCCCCAGCGTGGGCAGCGGATCATCGGACTGGATCGCGGCTACGGTGACATCCACCGTGCATTCGGTTGGGCCGTAGACATTGAAGAAGCCAATATGCGCGCACTGACCCAAGCGTTGCCACATGGCGGGAGGGATCGCCTCGCCACCGATCAAGACCTTCTTCGGTACCCCAGCCGATGCATCAAGCAAGCCGTGGTCGAGCAGCAGTTGCAGCTGTGCGGGAGTGCAGTCGAGCACATCCAGGCGTGATTGGCGCATCCAGGCCAGCAGCGCCTCGCCATCCAGGCGAAGCGCCTGCGGGACGATGACCAGGCTGTCGCCGGAGAGCAGTTGCACCCACATCTTGACCGAGGCGTCGAACGACAGCGAGGCATTGACCGATATGCGCAGCGGCGTGGACGTGGCGTCCCCATGCACGACCCGATCCAAGGCCTGCCATAGATTGACCACAGCCGCGTGCTGGACCATCACGCCCTTGGGACGTCCGCTGGAGCAAGAGGTGTAAATCACATACGCGAGGTGGTGCGGGCATAGACCTTGCTCAGCCGGGTCGGGGTTGCGCTCGGGCTGCTGCGCCCATGCGCTGCTGTCGTCCAGCCAAAGCAGCGGAACCTTGCCGGTCGGCAACAATGCCCTCAGCGCGGTGTGGCTGAGCACGCAGTGCGGTGCGCTGTCCTCAAGCATGAAGGCCAGGCGTTGTGCAGGATAGCTCGGGTCCAACGGCACGTAGGCGGCGCCGGCTTTGAGTGCCGCCAACACCCCGACCATCATCTCCGGACCGCGCTCCAGACACAGCGCCACGCGACTGTCTGGCCCCACACCCAGGGCGATCAGGTGATGGGCCAGGCGGTTGGCCTGCACGTTGAGCTGCGCATAGGAGAGGGCGTGATCGCCAAACAGCACGGCGATGGACTGTGGGCTGCGCGCCACCTGCTGTTCAAACACCTGGTGCACGCAATACTCCGCAGCGGCTATCGGCGCCGCTGGATGGGATGCACACGCCGCTGCGATGTCCTGCTGCGGCAATACGTCCAACGCCCGCAGCGGCGTTGTCGGTGCCAGCAGCAAGGCGCTGTCCAGCGCAACCAAGGCCTGCAGCATCATCCGGCCGGCGCGCTGGGCGCCGACCCTGGGCATGGCCTGGACATCCAGCGAAAATCCGTGTGCATCGCCGTGATCATTGACCGACAGCAGCAGCGCGTAGTGGGTGCGTTCCTGCACTGACAGCGACGCGATCCCGTCCCAGGCGTGATCGGGACCGGCAGCGGCCGTGCGCCCGTCACTGGCATGACGGTAGTTCAGCACCGCAGTAAACAAGGGCGCCGGCGGCTGCACGCCGCTGCAGCGCTGGGCCAACGCCAAGGGCGCATGCTCATGGCGCAGCAGCTGGGCAAGCCGGTGTTGCATGTCCGCAATCGCCTGGGCAATGCCCGTTGCGTCGCAGTCCAGACGCAGCGGCAAGGTGTTGAGGAACATGCCGAGCACCCGGTCAGCCCCGTCGCCAGCCCACATCCGTCCGAACAACACCGTGCCGAACACCACCGTATCGCGATCACTGCTGCGTGCCACGACCAGGGCATAGGCCACATGGAACAGGCTGGCAACGCTCACGCCCATGCGTCGGGCATGGCTGCGCAGGCTGTGGGCCAGCGTGTCATCCAGCGACAGATGCGCTTGCTCGCTGTCGAGCAATGCATCGTCGCGTGTGGGCAGTCCGAACGGCGCGGTGGGTGCATCGATATCGGCCAGCATCTGGGTGAAGAACGCTCGGTGTTCCGATGGCGGCATCCCCAACTGCGCATGCGCGATGAAATCGCGGAACGGCAGCGGCGGCGGCAAACGGTCCTGATCCCCGGCCAGGCAGGCCTGGATCTCGTCCATCGCCAATTCCAGCGTGGTGTGATCCATCACTAGATGATGGTGCTGCAGACCCAGTAACCAGCGATCCTGGCTGGTGTCGTGGACCACGTGCGCGCACAACAGCGGTGCCTGCTGCAGGCACATCGGTGCCTGCGCTACATGCTCGCGCAGGCGCTCGACCGAACCGGTCCACGGGTGTTCTTGCACCGAAAGCGGCGCATGCCGCCAGACCACCTGCATCGGGGCGCTCAGCCGCTCCCAGACAATGGCGGTGCGCAGGATGTCGTGGCGGGCAATCACGACCTGCAGGGCGGCAAGCAAGCGATCCAGACCGGCGCGCGTGTCCACGCACAGCAGCGTGTGCTGCAGGTATGGATCGCGCACGGTGTCGGCCAGGTGGTGGAACAGCAAGCCTTCCTGCAGCGGCGCCAACGGATAGATGTCCTGGACGTTGGCCGCGCCGCCATCGACGCTGTCCACTACCAGATCGGTCTCGGCCTGGGTCAGCGCTGCCAGCGGCAGCAGCTCCGGGGTAATCCGACGACAGTCCGGGGCGATCAGATTGGCTGGGATGACCACCTTGACGGCCGCCCGCAGACCCGCCGCCAGGCCGGCCAGCGTTGGTGCACTGAACAAACTGCGCACGTCCACGTGCCAACCATGCCGGCGCAGCCGTTCGATCAGGGTGACCGCCAGCAGCGAGTGCCCGCCCAGGGCGAAGAAGTTGTCGTGGCGACCCACTCGTGCAACGCCGATCAATTCGCACCACAGACTGGCCAGAGTCTGTTCCAGCAGTCCCTGCGGTGCGGCATAGGCATCGCTGGCCAGGTCGTCACTGCACGGCGCTGGCAGGCGTTTCCGATCAAGCTTGCCGTTGGCGGTGAGCGGCAGCGCGTCCACACAGACATACGCGGCCGGCACCATGTACGCCGGAAGCTTGGCGCTCAGCATGGTGCGCAGTGCCTCGGGGGTGATCGCGCTGGCCACGACATAGGCCACCAGGCGCCGCTCGCCGGGGCGTGGCATGTCGGTCAGCACGATGGCTTCGCGCACGCCGGGACAATCGCGCAAGGCCGCTTCGACGTCGGCCGGCTCAACCCGGAAACCGCGGATCTTGACTTGGTCGTCGTTGCGACCGAGGAAGTCGAGCGTACCGTCGTTGCGCCAGCGTGCCAGGTCGCCAGTGCGATACATGCGCTGGCCGGGTGCAGTGGCAAACGGATCAGGGATGAAGCGCTCGGCAGTCAGCCCTGGCAGATGCAGATAGCCCTGGGCCAATTGCGCGCCGGCTAGATGCAGTTCGCCACTGGTGCCGATCGGAGCCAGTTGGCCGTGCCGATCCAGGACGTAAGCGCAGGTGCCGGGCAGGGGCCGTCCGAGCGGCAGGCGTTCGGCGCCAGGTTCGACCGCTGCCAACGGATGGATCACGCCAAAGACCGTGGTTTCGGTGGGGCCATAGCAATGCAGCAACCGCTGCGGGGGCGCCTGGGCGAGCAGTTCGCCGATGGCGCGCGCGTCAACCCGGTCGCCGCCGGTCAACAGACAGCGCAATTTCGGCAGCCAGCCAGCCAAAGCGCGCCAGTAGCTGGGCACCAGCCCGGCAGTCAGGTGCAGGATGCTGACCGCGTTGCTGGCCAGATGCTCGGCCAGGGCTGGCGGATCGAGCAAGACGTGCTGCTCGACGATGACGATGGCCGCGCCGTGCAACAAGGCAACCCATACCTCAAAGATCGCCGCGTCAAATGCCGGGTTGGCCAGAAACGCGACCCGGTCGTCGGCCTGGATGGGGACATGTCCACCGCCCATGGCAAAGGCGACCACCGCCTCATGGGCTACCACCACACCCTTGGGCGTGCCGGTCGATCCAGAGGTATAGATCACGTAGGCGGGGCTGTGCGCGGCGACCGCGATCGGCATCGCCTGGCGCTGATCAGCAGGCGCCAGGCAGTCCAGATCCAGGCGCGGCAGCTGCAGATTCTTCAGCGCGATGCTGCTATCGCTGAGCACTGCACGCGCCGCGCAGTGGTCGATGAGTTCGACCAGGCGCTCGCCCGGATGTTCCGCATCCAGCGGCACGTAAGCCGCAGCGCAGTGGAGCACGGCCAATTGGGCGACGATCAGCTGGGCCGAGCGTGGCAGCACCACCGCTACCCGGTCGCCAGGGTGAACACCTGCGGCCATGAGCTGCTGCGCCAAGCGTTGTGACTGGGCCAGCAGCTCGGCATAGGACAGGGTTGCGGCCTGGCTGACGATGGCCGGGGCATCAGGGGTCAGCGCGGCCTGCTGCGCGAACAGGGCATGCAGACTCGCCTGTGCCAACGTGCGCGCTGGACGAGCATGGCTCATCTCCAGCAGCTGGCGCTGCTGCGCTGGCGGCAGCAGCGGCAGGCAGGTGACACGCTGCTGGTCGCCTGCCGAGATCGCCTGCAAGACCTGCACGAACTGGGCGACGTGGCGCTGGATGGTGCTGCGGTCAAACAGCGCGCTGGCATAGCCGAGCGTGCCGACAATGCAGCCATCGTGTTCCTGCAAGCCCATGCTCAGATCGAACTTGATCGTCGGCAGCTGCAGGTCCACGCCCTGCAGGCGCAGGCCGGGCAGGCTCAACTCCGGTTCGGGCAAGTTCTCCCAGCTCAACATCACCTGGAACAGCGGATGGGCGCCCAGATTGCGATCCGGGTTGAGGGTCTCGATGAGTTGCTCGAAGGGCAGATCCTGATGGCTCTGTGCAGCCAACGCGGTCTCCCGCACCTGAGCCAGCAGGCTGGCCACGGTCGGGTTGGATGACAGATCCACCCGCAGTGCCTGGGTATTGACGAAGAAGCCGATCAGCGGCTCCAGTTCGGCATGGGTGCGGTTGGCCACCGGGGTGCCGATCACCACATCCGCCTGCCCGGACAGGCGCGACAACAGCACCGACCAGGCAGCTAGCAAGGTCATGTAGACGGTGGTGCCGTGGCGCTGGCCCAGCTGCTTGAGCGCGGCACTGTGAGCGGGATCCAGGCTGAAGTGGACCATGTCGCCGGTGTAGTCCTGGCGCGCTGGGCGCGGTCGGTCGGTGGGCAATTCCAGCAAGGTCGGCGCGCCTTGCAGATGCGCGCGCCAGAAGTCGCGCTGGCGCTGCAGGGTCTGGCCGCTGATCCGGCGACGCTGCCAACTGCTGTAATCGGCGTACTGCACCGGCAGCGCCGGTAGCGGATCGTCGCGACCCTGCACAAATGCGATGTACAAGGCGCCCAGCTCGCGGATGAACACACCCATCGACCAACCGTCAGAGACGATGTGGTGCATGGTCACCAGCAGCAGATGTTCGTGCTCAGCCAGAGCCAGCAGACGGCCACGCAGAAGCGGGCCATGCTGCAGGTCGAAGCCGGTGGTGGCCTCCTGGAACGCGTGCTCGCGGGCGGCTGCCTCCGGATCGGGCAGCGTGGTCAGGTCGATACAGTCCAGTGAAAACCCGGTCTGCGGGATCCCGATCAGCTGCACCGGCGCGTCATTTTCGACGCCAAAAACGGTCCGCAGCGACTCGTGCCGGGCCACGATGCGGTCCAGCGCCCGGCGCAAGGCCGTGCGGTTCAGCGGACCGCTCAAGCGCACCCCGCCGGGCATCAGATAAGCCAGCTGACTCTGCGGATCAAAGCGGTCCAGAAACCACAGCCGCTGCTGGGCAAAGGACAGCGGCAGCGCTGCGCTGCGGTCCACCGCCACGATGGTCTGTGCCTCGCTAGGGCTGCTGCGGTCAAGGCATCGCGCCAGCGCCTGCAATTGGGTGTGGGTGAACACATCGCCGATCTGCAGCTCCACCCCCAGACTATCGCGGACCCGCGCAATCAGTTGCACCGCCAGCAGCGAGTGTCCGCCCAGGTCGAAGAAATCATCGTCGCGGTTGACCTGATCAATCGCCAGCAACTCGCACCACAGCTGGGCCAGGGCCTGCTCGTTGGCGCCTTGCGGGGACGCGCCGGCCGGATCGCTGCGTTCGGCATCCGGCGCCGGCAGCGCCTGGCGATCAAGCTTGCCGTTGGCGGTGAGCGGCAGCGCGTCCAGGCATACATAGCTCGCCGGCACCATGTAGTCCGGTAGCCGCGCCGCCAGATGCGCACGCACGGCATCCACCTGCAGCGACGACGTGACCACATAGGCAACCAAGCTGCGCTCGCCTGTTCGGTCTTCGCGGACCAGCACGGCTGCGTCGTGCACGCCCGGTGCGGTGCGCAGCACGGCCTCGATTTCGCTCAGTTCGATGCGGAAACCGCGCAGCTTGACCTGCTGGTCATCGCGACCGACGAACAGCAGCGTGCCATCCTCGCGCCAGCGCACCAGATCGCCGCTGCGATACATGCGCGCGCCAGGCAGCGGCGCAAACGGATCGGGAACAAACCGCTCGGCGGTCAGATCCGGGCGGCCCAGGTAACCGCGCGCCAGCTGTGCGCCGGCGATATGCAACTGGCCGTTGACGCCAATCGGCAGCGGCTGCTGCCGGCGGTCCAGCACGTGCAGGCGCACATTGGCGATGGGGCCGCCGATGTGCACCGCTTGCCCGGGCAGCACCGTGCCAAAGCTGACCCCGGAGACGGTCTCGCTGGGGCCATAGGCGTTGATCAGTTGCACGTGCTGATCTGCCAGCGTGTGCCAGCCTTGAACATGCGCAGGGTTCAGCGCTTCGCCACCGCAGACCACAAGGCGCAACGTCGCCGGCAGTGGCGCCACGCTATGCGACTGTTCTGCCATCCAGGCATGCCAGTAGGCGGTGGGCAGGTTGAGCACGCTGATCCGCTGCTGCTCGATCACCCGCACGAATTCGGCGATGGCCGGCAAGCGCTGACCGGGCAACAGGACCAGCGTGGCGCCGCTGGCCAGGGTCGCGAAGATTTCGTCCACGGCGATATCGAAACTGGGCGAGCTGCATTGCAGCACCCGGTCGCCGCTGCGTAATACGTAGCGGGCGGCGGCGGCCACGCAGTAATTGCGCAATCCGCCATGGTCCACCGCCACGCCCTTGGGCGTGCCGGTCGAGCCGGAGGTATAGATCACATAGGCCAGGTGCTGGGGCTGCAGCGCCGGCACACGCGGGGCGGTATGCGGCGGCTGCGCCCAATCTGGATCTGACTGGTCAAGTAGGAGGACGGGGATGCCAGCCTGCGTGCCCAGCTGGGAAGCGCCTTGGGCATCGGTGAGCAGCACGCACGTGGCACTGTCGGCCAGCATGAAGGCCAGCCGTTGCGGTGGGTAAGCCGGATCCAGCGGCACGTAAGCGCCGCCGGCTTTGAGTATGGCCAGCATCGCCACGATCAGCTCGATGCTGCGGCCCAGACACAGCGCCACCCGGCGGTCCGGGCCCACGCCCAGTTCGATCAGGTAGCGGGCCAGCTGATTGGCTTGGGCGTCGAGTTCGGCATAGGACACACTGCGTTGGGCATCGACTACCGCAATGACCGATCCGTTTTGTTCGGCATGGCGTTCAAGCAGCGTATGCACACCGGCAACGTCAGCCATCGCGATGTCAGTCGCGTTGAAATCCTGCAGCCGTGCCAGTTCCTGCGGCTCGATCACAGACAGGGCGGAGATCGGAGCACTGTCGGCGGCCGCCATCCGGCCCAGCAGGGTGAGCAACTGGCGGATGTGGCGTTGGATGGCCGAGCGGGCGAACAAGGCCGTGGCAAAACCCAGGCTGCCGACGATGCAGTCGGCGTCTTCCTGCATCGACAGTTCCAGATCGAACTGCGCGCTGCGGCCGCTGCGCTCCAGCGACTCCAAGCTCAGTCCCGGCAGGGTGAGTTCGCCCTCCGGCGCGTTCTGCCAGGCAAACATGACCTGGAACACCGGATTGTGCGCGTTGCTGCGCACCGGGTTGAGCGCCTCGACCACATGCTCGAAAGGAATGTCCTGACAGGCCTGTGCCGCCAGTGCCGTGGCCCGGGTCTGGGCCAACAACGCGGCCACGCTCGGGTCCTGGCTCAGGTCGATGCGCAAGGCCAGCGAATCAACAAACAGCCCGATCAAGGATTCAAGTTCGGCCTGATGGCGATTGGAGATGGGCGTACCGATCACCACTTCACGCTGCCCCGACAAGCGCGACAGCAGCGCTGCCCAGGCCGCCAGAATGACCATGAACAAGGTCGCGCCATGACGCTGGGCCAGTGCCTTCAGCGCCGCAGACTGCGCGGCATCCAGGCGGAACGGCAGCACTTCGCCGCGATGGTCTGGCTGCGATGGGCGCGGGTAGTCGGTGGGCAGGTCGAGCAGCGCCGGGGCGCCGTGCAGGTGCTCCACCCAGTGCGCCAGTTGGCGTTGCAGCCGCTCGCCGGCGATCCAGCGGCGCTGCCAGATGGCAAAGTCGGCGTACTGGATCGGCAACGGCGGCAGCGGATCGTCCAGCCCTTGCACAAAGGCGCTGTACAAGGTGCTCAGTTCATTGACCAGCACTGCGCCGGACCAGGCGTCGGCGACAATGTGATGCACGGTCAACAGCAGAATGTGGTCGTGCTCGCCAAGGCGTAGCAGCCGACTGCGCAGCAACGGCCCGCTGGCAAGGTCGAACGGCGCCTGCGCCTCCGATTCGACGTGTTCGTAGGCGGCCTGCAGCGGATCGCTGTCGGCGCTGAGGTCGTGATGGATCAGTGCAAAGCCGCGATCGGCTGGCTGGATCACCTGTTGCGGCTGTCCGTCCACCGTCACAAAACAGGTCCGCAGCGCTTGATGGCGTTCGACGATGCGCTCCAGCGCACGCCCCAGCGCAGTCACCTCAAGGCTGCCGCGCAGTCGCAGCGCGTAGGCCAGCGAGTAGGCGGTGCCGATTTGCCCATGCATGTCGATAAACCACAGGCGCTGCTGCGCAAACGACAACGGCAGCGGCCCAAGCTGCGGACACGGCACCACTGCCGGCGGCGTATCAACCGACGCACTGGTCAAGGCAGCGGCCAGATCAGCCAGACGCGCATGCGCGAAGATCCCGGCCAAGCTCACGTCCAGACCAAGCCGTTGGCGCACGCGTGCGAGCAACTGCACCGCCAGCAGCGAGTGCCCACCCAAGGCGAAGAAGTCGTCGTGGCGGCCGATTTGTTCGACCCCGAGCAGCTCGCTCCACAGCGTGGCCAATTGCATTTCCAGCTCGCCCTCCGGGGCGACATAGGCCTGCACAGCCAGAGCATGGGCATCGGGCACTGGCAAGGCCCGCCGATCCAGCTTGCCGTTGGCGGTCAGTGGCAGCGTATCGAGCTGCACATAGGCGGCCGGCAGCATGTAGTCCGGCAGTCGTGCGCTGAGCTGGGTGCGTACGGCCTCGGGATTGAGCGCAACATCGGTATCACCAACCAGATAGGCCACCAGGCACGTGTCGCCCCGACGGTCGTGACCAGCGATGACCGCTGCCTGGCGCACGCCATCGCAGGCGCGCAAGGCGGCCTGGATTTCGCCCAGTTCGATACGGAAGCCACGCAGCTTGACCTGATCATCGTTGCGGCCCAGATATTCCAAGCTGCCGTCGGCATGCCAACGGGTCAGGTCGCCGGTCTTGTACATGCGCTCACCGGGCTGCTCGGCAAACGGGTCGGGGATAAAACGTTCGGCGGTCAATCCTGGGCGGCCCAGATAGCCGCGGGCCAGGCCGGCGCCGGCCACGTGCAGTTCGCCGGCCACGCCAACCGGCAGGCACTGGCCATCGTCTGACAGCACATAGGCGCGCAGATCGGCCAGCGGTGCGCCAATCGGGCTGTGCCCGGAGCGTTGGGCATCGTCCGCCGTGAGCGCATGGGCGGTGACATGCACCGTGGTCTCGGTGATGCCATACATGTTGAGCAGGGCAGTGCGCTGGCCGTGCTGGGCAAACCAAGGCGCCAGGATGGCCGTCTGCAGCGCTTCGCCGCCAAAGATCACCAGGCGCAGGCTGTGCTGCGCGGGGCTGTGTCGCTGCGCATCAAGCAGCGCCTGAAAGGCACTTGGGGTCTGATTGAGCACGCTCACGCGCTGCTGGCAGAGCAGGGCGTGGAAGGCGACCGGATCGCGTGCGGTGTGCTGCGGCACCACCACCAGGCGTCCGCCGTGGGCCAGCGCGCCCCACAACTCCCAGACCGAGAAATCGAAGGCGCAGGAATGGAACAGGGTCCAGACATCCTGGGCGCTTGGAGCAACCAAGGCGTGGGTGGCATGCAGCAGGCGCACGACCTGGGCATGGGCCACGATCACACCTTTGGGGGTGCCGGTGGAGCCGGAGGTGTAGATGACGTAAGCCGGATGCTGGGCCAGCACGTCGCTGCGCTGAGGCGCGTGTGTCGGCTGCTGCGCCCATACCGGATCAGCGTCCAGCAGCAGCGTGGCGATGTCGGAATCGGTTGGCAGGGTGGCTGCCAGCGCCCGATGGGCCAGCAGCAGGCGCGGCTGCGCGTCGTGGAGCATAAAAGCCAGCCGCTGCGCAGGGTAGGCCGGGTCCAGCGGCAGATAGGCGGCGCCGGCTTTGAGCACGGCGAGCAAGGCCACGATCAGGTCGATGCCCCGCTGTAGATACAGTGCCACGCGATCTTCCGGACCAATGCCCTGGGCGATCAGATAATGGGCGAGCTGGTTGGCACGGGTGTCGAGCTCGGCATAGCTGATGGTCACATCGTCGTGCACCACCGCGATGGCCTGCGGTGCCCGGGCGACCTGTTGCTCAAACATGCTGTGCAGACAGCGATCGTCGGCAAACACCCGCTGCGTAAGCGCCAGTGTCTGCAGCCACTGTTCGCGTGCAGGCGCACTCAGCAGCGGCAGTCGATCGACGCGGAGGTTGTCGTCAGCCACCATGCCGTGCAGCAGGCTGATGAACTGGGTCAGATGGCCTTCGATGGTGCTGCGTTCGAACAGGGCAATCGGGTACTTGATGCACGCACCCAGTCCGGCCGGTGATTCCTGCATCGCCAGTACCAGATCAAACCCGCACATGTCCGATGCATCGGCCAACGGCTCCAGCTGCAGTCCAGGCATGTGCAGGGATTGGTGACCGCTGAAGCCATCCAGACTGAAAAGAGCCTGAAACACTGGCGTATGGCTCAAGCTGCGGTTTGGCTGCAGCGCTTCGACCAGGCGCTCGAACGGCAGCGCCTCGTGATCTTGTGCGTTCAACACCACATCGCGCACATAGATCAGCCACTGTGCCACGCTGGGCGTGCCCGACACGGTGAGCCTCAGCGCCAAGGTGTTGATGAAGCAACCGATCAGTGGCTCCAGATCCGGATGGGTCCGTCCGGCCACCGGCGTGCCGATCACCACATCGTTGGTCGCACTGATGCGCGCCAGCAGCAGCGCCCAGCCGGCCAGCAGCGTGCCAAACAACGAACATCCGTGGCGCCGTGCCAACCCATTCAGCCGCTGGCCTAACGCAGGCGGCAGCAACACGTCCACCACCGAGCCGCGATAGTCCTGCATGGCCGGTCGTGCATGATCAGTCGGGAGTGCCAGCAGCGACGGAGCGCCAGCCAATTGCGCAGTCCAGAAGCGCAGCTGTGTCTCCAGGGTATCGCCCTGCAACTGCTCGCTTTGCCAGATTGCATAGTCTGCATACTGGATCGACAAGGGCGGCAACGGATCGGGCTGTTGCTGGATGAAGGCCCCGTACAAGACTTCCAACTCGCGCAAGAGCACACCGATTGACCAGCCATCGCATGCGATGTGATGGAAGGTCAGCAGCAGGACGTGTTCGTGCGCTGTCAGCTGCAACAGGCGACCACGCACCGGAGCCCCCAGTTCCAGGTCGAAAGGCTGCCTGGCTTCCTGCTGCACGATGCGCGCGACCGCAGCTGGGTCCGCAGCGCAATCGCTCAGGTCCTTATGCACCAGCGGGAAGCCGGTTGCCGGCTGGATGCGCTGACGGATCTGGCCATTGACTTCGACCAAGCTGGTGCGCAGCACCTCGTGCCGGGCCACGATGCGATCCAGCGCAGCTTGCAACGCGTGGATGTCCAGCTCGCCGATCAGGCGCACGCCGTTGGCGATGTGGTAGGTGATCGACGCCTGCGGATCCAGCCGGGCGAGCAGCCACATGCGTTTTTGCACGAACGAGGCAGGAAGGGTCTTTGCAGACTTATCCATGATGGACGGGATCCTCGAGCAGGCGTGACCAGCACCGGAACGTGCGCCTGGCAGTACGTGGCGGAAGACGCGGCACTTGGCGATCGCGTCGGAACAGGATCATCGATATCGGACGTTGCACGTACCTGACCCAACTTGCGGTTGCGTAGATCGGTGTTGTAGTGCTTCGGGCAAGTGCGCACTTGACTGGCAGTGACTGCGGTTTGTCTTTGGCGGTCGTGTCTGCGCCAACCGCGCAACGACTTCGCCTTGCCGCCAACCCGGCGTTCGCCCCCGCAGCGCCGATGCCGGGTGTCGCCTGCGCGCCATGTCCAGTGACGCTGACAGGCAACTGATCGGCGCACACGAGCAAGTACCCCGACAGGGCCTCGACCACCATGCTCTGCATCGCTGTCGCCCTGATCGTTTGGCGATCCATCCCGGGCAACGCTGGAACCTGGATACGCATGAATTTCAATGCGGCTATTGCATCGACGGACGCACCGCCATCCACCGCGCCGCGCATTCGTGGCGTCGGTACCGCAACGCCCGGCAGCCGCTACTCGCAGCCGGATGTGCTGGACCGCTTCGGCATCGAAGATCAGCGCCGGCGCCTGGTGTTCCTGCGCAACGGTATCGACTCGCGCAGCCTGGTCCTGCCGCAGCGCGACGACACAGGCGCGGCGCCGCGCGAAACGCAGGCGCAGTTGCTCGACAAGCACCGCGACATCGGCCTGGAGATCGGCGAACACGCATTGACCCGCTGCCTGCAATCGATCGGGGCGCAACTGGATCAGGTGCAGTATCTGTGCTGCGTCACCACCACCGGGCTGCTCACGCCGGGCTTCAGTTCGCTGCTGATCCAGCGCCTGGGATTGCGTCAGGACTGCGTGCGTCTGGATGTGGTCGGCATGGGCTGCAACGCCGGCTTGAACGGCTTCAACGCGGCAGTCAACTGGACCAGCGCCAATCCGGGAAAACTCGCGATCCTGCTATGCATCGAGGTGTGTTCGGCGGCCTACGTCGACGACGAGGGAATCGAGACAGCAGTGGTCAACAGCTTGTTCGGCGACGGCGCCGCGGCGCTGGCGGTGATCGCCGATAGCGCCGAGGGCCATGGCGGGCCGCGCGTGTGCAAGTTCGCCAGCCAGGTGATTCCCGAGGCACTGGACGCAATGCGCTTCGTCTGGGATCAGGCGCAGGGCAAGTTCCATTTCCGTCTGCACAAAGACGTGCCGTACGTGGTCGGAGCCAATGCGCCGACCGTGGTCGACCGCCTGCTCGAGGGAACCGGTCTGCGCCGCCGCGACATCGCCCATTGGCTGGTGCACTCGGGCGGACGCAAGGTCATCGACGCGATCTCGGCCAACCTGATGCTGACCAGCCACGACATGCGCCACACCATCGACGTGTTGCGCGAACACGGCAACATGTCCAGCGGTTCGTTCCTGTTCTCTTACGCACGCTTGCTCGACGAGGGGCAGGTTCGCCCCGGCGACTGGGGCGTGATGATGACGATGGGGCCGGGCTCGTCGATCGAGACCGCACTGCTGCGCTGGTAAACCACGCCTGATTCCGATCATCGACCCCTGCGGACTTTTCATGAGCGATCCATCAAGCCCCGTGTTGCATCTCGTGCATCTGGATATCGACGCCGCCAGCGCGCTGAACGACGAACAGATCCAACGGCTCACCGACGCCTGCGATGAGGTCGAGGACGCCGCGACACCGGCGATCCTGATCCTGCACCTGCGCGGGACGGCCAAGCTGCCGGCTGCGGCGTGCTGGCCGGGAGCGGTGAGCCTGGACCTGGTGAACCGCTGGGAAAAGGCGATGCGCCGCTTCGAACGCCTGCAGGGTCTGTCGCTGGCCTGGATCGAGAACGCCTGTTCGGCCGGCATGCTGGACCTGTTGCTGGCGGTGGACAAGCGCATCGCCGCGCCCACGGCCAGCATCTGCGTGCACAACGGCGAAGCCGCATGGCCGAGCATGGCGATGCGGCGCATGAGCACCCGCCTGGGGATGGGCGCGGCGCGCGCGGTGTTCCTGTTCGAAACGCAACTGTGCTGCGCGCGCATGGCGCAGTTGGGTGTGGTCGATCAGGTCAGCGACGATGGCCAGGGCGCGATCGCCGCGTGGCTGGCGTCGCTGGCCGGCGTCGACGTGCAGGTGCTGCCGAGTCGGCGCCTGTTGCTGCTCGAAGGCGCCGCCCATTCCTACGAACAGGCCGTGGGCCAGCATCTGGCCGCCTGCGACGTGGAGCTGCGCCGCCGCCGGCTGCGTGCCTCCCAGCATGCACCTGCCGAGTGCGGGCACGATGCTCCGGCGCAGATGGTGTCGGCATGAAACTGCTGGCAGACGGGATGGCAGAGTTGCAGGCGTTGGCGGCCTGGTCCGAACAAGCGCTCGCCGCCTTGCCAGCGCCTGCGCAGCGCGATCAGACGCAGGCCCAGCACGCCGCCGCCGTGCATGCGCGCTGCCGGGCCGCGCGCATGGATTTCATGCGCCACCACGGCGACTGGCTGTATGCGACGCTGACCCAGGAGCGGACCCTGGCGCTACGCCTGGACGAGGTCTTGCACGCTGCCGCCGAGCTCGTGCCTGGCCTGCTGCCCAGCCAGGCGCAATGGGCGCACGAAAGCACCTGCATCCAGTCGGAAAAAGAAGGCTGGGAGATCGAACAGGGCATCGTCTTGTGGGGCGTGCTGCGCCAGCCGGAGTGCGGCCACCATCTCATCGAAAGCCTGCTGCGGCCGACCGCGCGCGCGCTCGAGCTGCTGCCGCAGTTCCGCAGCGAAGCGCAGGTGCAGATCGGCCCGGTGCATGTGCAGCGCCGCGATGGCGCCGCCTGGTTGACCGTCGCCAACCAGACCGGCCTCAACGCCGAGGACAACGCCTTGGTCGAGGCGATGGAAGTGGCCGTCGATCTGGCCTTGCTCGACGAGCAGGTCATGGTCGGCGTGGTGCGTGGCGGCCCGATGCAACATCCCAAATATCTTGGCCGGCGGGTGTTCTGTTCGGGCATCAACCTGCAGCATCTGCACCAGGGCAAGATTTCCTTCGTCGACTTCCTGCTGCGTCGCGAGTTCACCTATCTCAACAAGATCCGACGCGGCCTGTGCTGGCCGGGCGCCGATGCGCGCCAGCACACCATCGAGAAACCCTGGGTCGCGGGGGTGGACGCTTTCGCCATCGGTGGCGGCCTGCAATTGCTGCTGGTGTTCGACCATGTGGTGGCCGAACGCGAGGCCTATTTCGTGTTGCCTGCGGCCAAGGAGGGCATCGTCCCAGGCTCGGCCAATCTACGCCTGGGTCTGCGTACCGGCAATCGGATCGCCCGCGACATGATCCTGCGCGGACGCGTGATCCGTGCAGAGGAGCCCGATGCCGCCGGCCTGGCCGACGACGTCGTCGACGCCGGCGACATGGATGCGGCGATCGCCCGGGCGGTGCAGCAGATGCGCTGCGAAGCGGTGGCGCCCAACCGGCGCATGCTGTGCGTGGCGGAAGAATCGCCGGAGGATTTCCGTCGCTACATGACCGAATTCGTCCTGGTGCAGTGCAGCCGCATCTATGCCGACGACGTGCTTGCGCGCCTGCGGCAGCGGTGGGCCGAATGAGCGTCCACGCCAGCGCCCCGTTGGCTGATCCGCAGCCGCCGGCGTTGGCAACGTTGGACCCGCGTGAATTGCATCCCAGCCTGGGCGAACCGGTGCTGGGAGCGATCGACTTTCTCAACGAAGTGATCGACCGCTATCCGGACGCCATTTCGTTCGCGCCAGGCGCACCGGCGCCGGCCTTGCTGGAACCGCTGGACCTGAGCGCCCACCTGCAGACCTATCTCGCACACCTGGCGCGGACCGAGGGCCTCAGCGAGCTGCAGGTGCGCCGGCGCCTGTTCCAGTACGGCCCCAGCCGCGGCATCATCAATGCGCTGCTGGCACAGGCGCTGCGCCAGGATCAGGGACTGGAGATCGCGCCGTCGAGCATCGTGGTCACGGTCGGCTTCCAGGAGGCGATGTTTCTGGTGCTGCGGGCGCTGTTCGCCGCGCCCGGCGACGTCCTGTCGGTGGTGCAACCGTGTTTCGTCGGCGCTTTGGGCGCGGCGCGCGCGCTCGACATCGCGTTGCTCGGCATCGACGAGCGCGATGGCCGCGTCGATGTGGATCGATTGCATCGCGCCTGTGCCGAACTGCGCGCGCAGGGCCGCCGGGTGCGCGCCTTGTACGTGGCTCCGGATATCTCCAATCCCTCCGGAAGTCTGCTCGATCGTGGACAACGCCATGCCTTGCTCGATGCGGCCGACGCGCACGATTTCTGGCTGCTGGAGGACAATACCTATGGTTTCACCGTCCCGCACGCGCATGGCGTGCCGTCGCTGAAGGCGATGGATCGCACGGGCAGAGTGATCCAGATGGGCACCTTCGCCAAGATCGCCTTGCCGGGAATCCGCGTCGGCTTCGTGATCGCCGATCAGTGCGTGGCCGATCGGCCGCCGCGGGTGCTGGCAGATGCCCTGGCCACGCTGAAGAGCATGATGACGGTCAATACCTCGCCGGTGTGCCAGGCGATCGCCGCCGGCATGCTGTTGGGCAGTGGCGGTTCGCTCGCTGCGCTGGGCGCGGATCGCGGAGCGTTCTACCAGGGCAAGCTCGCCTGCCTGCTGGCTGCGTTGCAGCGCGAGCTCGGCGATCTGGCCGCCGCGCATCCGGGCTTGCGCTGGAACCGACCCAAGGGCGGCTTCTTCGTTTGCATGCACCTCGGCATACCGGTGGACGCGGCGTTGCTGGAACTGTCCGCGCGCGACTACGGCGTGCTGTGGACACCGATGCGCATGTTCTACGTGGACGACGGTGGCCAACACAGCCTGCGCCTGTCCTGCAGCTATCTCACCGATGCGCAGATCGACGACGGGGTCGGACGCCTGCGCCGCTTCCTGTGCGACCCGCGGGTCCTCGGATGAACGACATGCCGGTGCTGTTCGAACGCGACGGCCATGTCGCCCGCATCACCTTGAACCGCCCGGCGGTGCTCAACGCACTCGATCTGGCCACCCATGCCGCGCTTGCCGAGGCCTGGGACAGCTTCGAGCACGACGATACGCTGTGGGTCGCCGTGCTCAGCGGCAGCGGCGAGCGCGCCTTCTCGGCCGGTCAGGACTTGAAGGAACTGGCAGCGCGGCTTGCCGACGGCGCGCCGTCGTCGTCGTTCGGCAGCCAGGGTGCGGCGGGATGGCCACGCCTCACCGAGCGCTTCGAACTGTGCAAGCCGGTGATCGCCCGGGTCAACGGTCTGGCGCTGGGGGGCGGATTCGAACTGGCCTTGGCCTGCGACATCATCGTCGCCGCCGACACCGCCGAGTTCGCACTGCCCGAGGCACGACTCGGCTTGATTCCTGGGGCTGGCGGGGTGTTTCGCCTGACTCGGCAATTGCCATACCGCACGGCGATGGGCTATCTGCTCACCGGCCGGCGCATCGACGCGGCGCGTGCCCTGGCCTTGGGTCTGGTCAACGACGTGGTCCCGGCCGCGCAGCTGGATGCGTGCGTGGACAGCTGGCTGTCCGATCTGCTGGCGTGCGCGCCGTTGTCGCTGCGCGCGATCAAGCAGGCGGCGGCCACGGCGGCATGCTTGCCGTTGGCCGATGCCTTCGCCACCCGCTATCCCTGGGAGGAACGTCGGCGCCACAGCCAGGACAGCCGCGAAGGGCCGCTGGCGTTCGTGGAAAAGCGCGCCCCGCGCTGGGCTGGCCGATGAGCGCGGCAACGTCGTCGGCGAGCGGCCGCATGCTGGCCGATGGAACTGCCTCCACCACAGGCGAAGAAGAGATGCCATGCTGATCCAGCGCTACCTGCGTCGACATGCCCGCATGCTGGCCGGCATGTCGCTGCTGTCGGCGGCCAGTGCGGGCACCTCGATGCTGCTGCTGGACTACCTCAACGCCACCGCGACCAATGCGCTGCATGCCGATATGCGCGATGCGCTGCTGCGCGGCAGCTTGCTGCTGGGCGCCGCTCTCGTCGTGCGCCTGCTGTCGGCACGCCTGGCGGCGCGCGTCAGCAGCGGACTGATGGCGGACCTGCGCGCGGAGTTGTCGGCGCGCTTTCTGGAGCTACCGCTGGAGCGGTTGATGCACCGCAAGCACGCGGTGTTCGGCGCACTGATCGGCGATGTCGGACGCCTGGCGCAGATGATACAGATGGGGCCGGTGCTGTTGACCAACAGCCTGCTGTCGCTGGGCGGGTTGCTGTACCTGGCCTGGGTGTCGCTGCCGTTGTTTGCCGTGGTGGTGCCTTTCATCGGCCTGTCAGGCGTGCTGTTCTACGTGACCCGGCGCTTCACCGGTCCGGCCTTCGACCGTATGCGCAAGGCCGAGGAAACACTCAACGGCCTGCTGCGCACACTGGTGGAGGGCAAGAAGGAACTGACCCTGTCGCCAGCGCGGGCCGGGCACTTCGCCCAGGCGCAGCTGCGGCCGGCGATCGAGCGCGCACGCCGCACTCAATTCGACACCAGCATGCATTGGGGCATCAGCGATGCCTGCGCCGAGCTGATCGGCTATGGCTGGGTGCTGTCCGCGATCCTGGCCGGGCGCTATCTGTTCGAACTGCCATCGGCCACGATCCTGCAGTTCGTTATCACCGGACTGTTCATCAGCGGTCCGCTCAATGCGCTGTTCGATCTCGGCGCCCAGGTCGGCAGCGCATCGGCGAGCGTACGCCACCTGCGCGAAGTGGGATTGGACGATGCGCCGTCCGCGCCGCCGGCAGCGGTCGCCGCCACACCGGCCAGCATGGCACCGACGTGGACCACGCTGTGCCTGGAACAGGTGGCCTATCGCTATGCCGGCGACAACGGCGATCGCTTTCAGTTCGGCCCCGTGGACCTCACCCTGCGGCGCGGCGAAACGGTCTTCGTCACCGGCGGCAACGGCAGCGGCAAATCGACCCTGCTGCTGCTCAGCGGTCTGCTGAGCCCCAGCGAGGGACGCATTCTGGTCGATGGACAGGAACTGGGGACCAGCCTGACGCTGGCCAGCTACCGGGCGATGTTCAGTGCGGTGTTCTTCGACTTCATGCTGTTCGAGCACGCCATCGGGGCCGACGCGGCACCGGCCGATCCGGCACAGGTGCACGCCTGGCTGGAGCGCGTGGATCTTGCCGCGAAGGTCGGTTTCGACCAGGCCGCTGGCGTGTTCAACAGCGTGGATCTGTCGCAGGGACAGCGCAAACGCCTGGCCCTGGTGCAGGCCTGCCTGGACGACCGCCAGGTCATGATCTTCGACGAACTCACCGCCGACCAGGACCAGGCGTTTCGTGAGCGTTTCTACACCGTCTTGTTGCCCGAGTTGCGCGCGCGCGGCAAGACGCTGGTGCTGGTGACCCACGACCAGGGTTACCGGCACCTGGCCGACCATGTGCTGACGCTGGACTACGGGCACCTGGTCGGGCCGGAGCCAACACGCAAAGCGCAGTGCCATGCGGACCTGCGCGGGCCGGCGCTGGAAGAACTGCAGGTCCCCGGCATGCCGCCGGGGATCTGATCGAAAGACCACGGGCGCGTCGAACCTGCGGCCGGCGCCCCGCGCATCGCCCGATGCGTGCAACACGCCGCCACTCATCCCCAACGGAGGACGTACAGATGTCGATCCAAGACGACGAGCAAGACCAGATCTACGTCGTGGTCATCAACCACGAAGAACAATACGCATTGTGGCCGGACTACGCCGAGGTGCCGAATGGCTGGTCGGTGGTGTTCGGCCCCAACCCGAAGCAGGCCTGCCTGGACTATGTCAACGAACACTGGACCGACATGCGTCCGAAGAGCCTGCGCGACGCCATGGCAGCGGCGGGACACTGAGCGCCGTGTTGCCCTGCCTCCTGACGGCATGCCGTCGGGAGGACAGGGGGGCAGGGCGGGGCAGGGGAAAAGGCAAAAACCGGCGCGACCGGTTATCCACGCTCAGCCTGCGGACAGGGTGAGTTCCTTCATTGCGAAAAGACGCTCGCCATCGATGCCACGCGCGCGGCAATAGGCAAGGAACCGATCAGCCTCGCGCAGGCCCAGGTGCTCGCCAGACTGGTTGATCGCCAGCACATGATTCAACCAGGGCTCCTGGCCCATTGCATACACGTAGGCGCTGCGCGCTGGCCAGGCCTCGATCAGCGCGATGGCCTCGTCGGCATGCGAGCCGCGATCACGCCGGCTGCGGTCAAGCTTAGGATCGATGCGCCGGGTCAACAGATGGCCATAGCCCCAGCTCAGCGGCGAACCCTCGCATTCCATCCCCAGGAACAACGCATCGATGTCGCCTAGTTCGGCGACGATATGCCGGTACAGGGTGGGATCCAGGTTGCAGGAATCGGCCAGGCATGCAGCGCTGCAGCCCTTGATGTGCACGTGATAGCCGGCTTTGCCCTGGATATCCAGATCGCTATGTTCGCCGAGGAAGGGCAACGCAGTAATGGCCCCATCGGGCAGCGCAATGCGTTCAAATTCGTGCAGTTCGATGACCCGCTCGAATCCAAGCGCCTGCAGCATGAGTTTCAGCGACGGATCCTGCAGGCGTCGCCCGGCGCTATGCGGCACCACCACGCTGCCGATCCGGTTGCGTAGCCTGAGCAGGATCTCCGGACGGATATGGTCGCTGTGCCCATGGGTGATCAGCACGTAGTCAATGCGCTCGGGCAGATCGGCCAGGGTGTAGCGGGGCAGGTCGGTCGGATACTCGTAAGCGACAAAAGGATCGATGAGGATGCTGACCTGGTCAGATTCAATCAGCAGGCAGGCGTGGCCCAGATAGCGGATCCGCACCCCGGCAACGGGTGGACGATGGCGCTGAGCTGGCGGCGCAAGATCGAACAAGCTCGCAAATCCTGGACGCTGCGCGGCGGTGATGCCGAGCAGTTCGGCCAGTTCATCGACCACCACCGGCGTGCGCTCGGCGCAGAACAAGGCATCAAGCCGGGTATCGTCCCAGGGCAGGTTCAGCACCGGCGTCTCAGCTGATTCAAGCACCGGTGTGCTGCGCTCGTACGGCAGCCAGTCGCGTTCGACCAGGCCAAAAGCGAACTGTTGCAGGTCGCGTCGATAGAAGCGGCTGCGATACAGCAGGCCTTCGAGCAAGCGCAGGCCGGGATGATCGTTGAGGTCGTAGACCAGTTCAACCAGGCCCGCCAGCTCGGCAGGGATCTGCGCGTACAGCGATTCCAGCGACTGCCCCGTTGCCTGCCGGCGCAACAGATCGTCCAGGGCCTGCAGCGCTGCGGCCAGCGCCAGCGTATCGCCTTGCATGGCCCGGGTGCGCTCAAGCAACTGCGCGATCTCGGTGCTCTTGTCGGTGGGATAATTGATCCACGGCCCGCCCATCAGAACAGGATCGCGCGCCGCCTGGGCGTGCTGCGCGGGCGCACGCAGATAGGACTCCAGGATCGGCAACTGCTGCTTGGCCACCACCAGCGCCGACTGCACCGGTGGGATCAGCATGTCCCACAGGATCCAGTGATTCAGCAGCGGACGCGCCACGGCATTGGCGCGCAGATAACGTGGTGCATCGGACATGAGCGATACCTGGACTAGAGCGTAATTTCGCAGCGGCCGAACAGCAGTTCGGCATGGTGTCCTTTCGCGTGCGCGGTCGCCTCCAACTGGCGCGCCTCGCGGAACTGCGGCAGATCTTCGGAATACAGAATGCTGGTGATGTGCGTGACCCAGGGTTCGGCGCCCATGGCGTAGACGTAGAGCCGTTCGGGAAGGAAGAAGTCCTGCAGCGCGCTGGCCAGCGCGCAGTCGCAACCGTCCAGGCGGCGCGACTGGTCTTCGCCCCGGGTCAGCATCTTCTGCAGCAGCGGGCCGTACAGCCATGTCGCCGGCGCACCGACGCATTCCATCCCCAGGAACATGCAGTCGATCTTCGGGAACAGCGCTTTCAGTTGCGCGTAGCACTCCACCATCGGCGGACGCGAATCGGCGAACAGCACGCACACCTTACCGTCCAGTTCCACCGCATGGACCAGTTTGGCGCGGATATCCAGGTCGGCATGTTCGCCATAGAACGGCGCACCGACGATTCTTCCCTGCGGGAACCGCAGTTCCTCGTAGTCGGCCAGTTCCACCACATTGGCGAAGCCGCATCGCTCCAGGCACAGTTTCAGCGAAATGTCCTGCAAGTCGCCGCCGCCGGCGCGTCCGACCACCACGGTGCCGACGCGGTGGCGGATCCGCAGCAGCGCTTCCATCACCACGTGATCCTGGTGCGGATGGGTGATCAGCAGATAATCGATCTTGGCCGGCAGATCGTCGAAGGTGAAATGGTCGATGGCGCATTCGCCCGGATAGCTGATCAGCGGATCGATCAGGATGCTGACTCCGGCGCCTTCGATCAGCACGCAGGCATGGCCGAAGTAACGCACGCGCACGCCTTCCGGCGTCGGGTGTTCGGGCAGCGGCGCATCGGTCAGCAAGGCGAGGGCCTCAGCGCGCGTGGTACCAGTCGGCGCGTGGCGCAGGATCAGATCGACGAGGGCATCAGCATCGGACATGCCGCCGCACAGCTGGTCCCAGAACGGATCGGCGAAGGGCACGCTCAACTCCAGCGAACCGGCTGCCGACGGCAACTGCGGCGTGCTCAGCGCGAACGCGCGCTCCTGTTCACTGACCGGTTCCAGCACCGCGGTCTGCAGACCGGGATCGTAGGCGTCGCTGGCGTAGAACTGGCGTTCCATGAAGCGCACACCAGGCTGCTTGCTGACATCGTAGAAGATTTCCAGCTTGTCGCGGATCAGTGGATCGATCTTGCCGTACAACCCGGCCAGGCCCGCACCCTTGGCTTCACTGTGCAGCACTTGGTAAAGCGCGGCGATCGCCTCGGCGTAGCGCAGCTGGGGCGCGCAGCGTTGCAGGGTTTGATCGCGCAGCTTGCGGATATCGGCGACATCGCCGGCATGGTCGATGAAAGGGCCGCCACGCATGTCAGGCTCGCGCAGTGCCGCGCGGTGCTGTTCCGGATCCTCCAGGAACGACTCCATCATCGCCAGATGCGAATGTTCGGTATACAGACCGAAGGTGAGCGGCGAAATCAGATACGGATGGGCGAACCAGCCATTGATACGCGGAAGCAAGCGGACGTGTTCGGAGAGCCGGAAGCAGGTAGATGTCATTGGAGAGCGACCAGGCAGGGCATAGCGATGATGAATCGCAGTCTGTGACCCAGGTGGGGCCGATACTTGCTTGATCGTGGCAGCGACTTGCCGCAGCGCGCCAACGCGCGGCAGGTCTATATCCAAAGGCGAGTGCGTCCCTGACAATAGCGATCGCCCAGGCAAGACACCCCAACGTTTGATGATAAAGAGGACATATGCTCAAATATTCCCCGTTATTTGAAAACAGAAAGGGGCCAACCATCATCTCACCGACGGGCGGCCGGCACTCGCTGCTTGACGTCATCGTTCCCGACATGCCGCGCTACCGGCAGGAACTCAACGAACATGGCGCCATTCTCTTGCGTGGCTTCGAGGTCTCGGAAATAAAACAATTCGATGCGTTTGTCGACAGTGTGTCGCGACAACATTATAAATATGTCTATCGATCCACGCCAAGGACCGAGATAACGCACCGGGTATCCACCGCGACAAACTATCCAGCGCGCCTTGAAATTCCGATGCACAACGAATGCGCATACCATACGACGTGGCCACTCTTGTTGGCGTTCTGCTGCATTGAAGCACCGACTGAGGGCGGACAAACTCCGATCGCCCCCATGGGCGCGGTATCCCGAAACATTGGCAAGGAACTGATCGAGCGAATGGAAGAAAAGGGGATCGAATATATTCGCCATTACCACCCGAACATCGATCTCCCCTGGGAAACCGTATTCCAAACAGAAGATCGATCGAAGGTCGACGAATATTGCGCCCATAACGGCATCTCTTCCCACTGGAGCGCCGACGGCTTGCTTCGCACCTCGAATCGGGCGCAGGGCATCGCTTTCCATCCGGCGACTTCTGAGAAAGTCTTCTTCAATCAGGCTCACCTGTTCCATGTCTCCAGCCTGGGGCACGCACAGTCCCAAGCAATGATGAACATGTTTGGCGCCGACAAGCTGCCAAGGCATGCGCGCTTCGGCGACGGCACGGAAATCTCCGAGCAGGATCTGCACCGGATCCAACGGGCTTTCTCTAGCGAGGCTCTTATTTTTCGTTGGCAGCCCGGCGATGTCTTGCTGCTCGACAACATGAAATTCGCTCACGGGCGCAAGCCGTACAAGGGATCTCGCGCGGTGTTCGCGGCGTTGATGGAGCCTAGTCGGTAACTCTCGCAGTCTTTTCAGCGCCGTGTTCATCCGGCACTGCTGCTAAGTCCGTGGGTGCCGCTCCGGTTGCCGAGCCTTCTAACGCCGAACTTTGGCGCCGCTGTCACATTCAGAAGGAGCTTGACAGGCGTTATGCCGCGCAACGCTCAGGTGATGGGGCTACCGTGCCAGTGTTTCAGGCTCGCACACTGGTATGCGTATGAGGCAGCTTGGTGCGCCAAGGGATACAGAGTTGTAGTGGGCGGACACCGCAGAAGCCCAGCGTAGTACCGTAACGAATTTAACATAATATACAGACTGAGGCGCATTGTTTTCCGAAGCCTTCGCTGGCACAGCATTTTCAGCCAACCCAATTACGCATAAAAAAACGGCGGCTGTCGCTGCCACTCGTTTCCATAGCGCTTTTTCGCGTGGTGATTCCGCTACTTCTAGCAGATGGTCGGCGACTGTCGCTCGAACGTCCCATCCCAGTGCCTGCGCGCATCCGATCACTGCGTCAACGTCCATTTTTCTGACGCCTACGACGTAGTTGTTATAGCGCTGCACTCCGAGTCCCGCTTTCCTCGCAAGTCCTGCTTGCGACTCGTTCGGGAACGCCATTTTCATGGCCTCGATCAATTTTTCTTGCGTTGTCATATCCACGCCTGTTGACAGGGCATCCACGGACGTTTATACAGTGTCTTGTGTCCACACATGTGGATGCTCCCAGCCCCCGGCACCCCCCGGGGTGTCTGGGGTCCAGGGTAGGGGTAGTCGTCACTGCCGTCCGTTCGCTGACTACTGCCAGAAGCGGGCAGGGGCGCAAGGGAAGTCGATGTCGCAGCTCGATCTAGCAGTCGGCCTGATATCGCCAACCCACGCATGGGGATCAACACATGGATAAGTTCGAACTGTTTTACCTGGTCAAAGGCCGCCGGGTGGTTGCTGGCCTGTTTCCGTCTCGCCAGGCTGCGCAGGTTCATCGTGACCAGGTGCATGCAGCTCAGTCTCGCCGTATGCGCATGCCTACGCTGTTCCAGATTCGACGCGTGCCGGTCGCTCAGCAGGTGGCTGCATGAACCTCGACCAGTACAAGGACATCCAGCCGCGCATTGCTGAGCTTCAGCGCACCGCCCTGGAATTCGCCGAGCTTGGCGAATCGAAGGTATCGCGCCTCCTGCTGACCGCTTGTCTCGCGGCCCAGCGCATCAAACCGACCAAGCTGGTCACGGTCGATCCGGCAACCGATGCCGGCACCGCGCCGAAGAAGGGGAAGGGCGCATAACGCGCCCTTTTCTTCGGGGGAAATTCGCATGCTGCACGAATACGAAATTCAGCAACGCGATGGTCGCCGCTGGGTCGTCGTTGACGTGTGCACCGACTACTACGACGCGCAGGAACAGAAGCTAGAGCATGTGGCCGCCGAGGTTGAACACGGCCGGCTTTTCGCCCTGGTGATTCGTGAGTTCCGCGTGCGTCGCGTTTCGATGGGGGTATCGTGATGCATCACGAAATACAGATTATCGCGCTTGTGGTTCTCGCCCTTGCGTGTCTGGTCCGCGCCACGTTTGCGTTCCTGCGGTTCCAGAAACGTCATTTTATGCAGCGCATGGACGCTGAATTTCGTGCGACTGCATTGGTGCAGGAATCCAAGCGCTATGTCGATCGTGTAACTGCACGTCAGCGTGAGGTCTTTTATGACCCTTACGACTGATAGCTCACTCAAGCTTTGGCAACTGATCGACCAGCGCAAGCAAGCGACGACGAACGAAGAACGCGACCGACTCGACCGACTGATAGAAGCACGCATCAGGTGGGTCGGGTCGGGGCAGGGCGATGCCGGATGAACGCGCATTACCCGAACCGTCCTTGCTATCACTGCGGGGGCAGCTTGCAGACGATCAACGCGACGGACGCTTGCCTAACGTTCTGCACAAGCTGCGGCCTGTTGACCTCGAAGCGCAGGGCTATGCAGAACTCTTACAGCGCATCCCCTGGCAACAGTTTTGGACGCTCACATTTCGGCTCAATAAAACAGGCCGAAACGGTGGTGTTCACGTCGAAGCCGCAGACAAAGCGTTCCGTTTTTTCGTCAGCAGCATCAATCGCGAAATCTACGGTCCCAAATGGAACACCAAAGCCCATCGTGGTTTGCAGTGGGCGCGCGGGCAAGAGTTCCACCGCGACGGACGCCTGCATTTCCACGCCGTTGCAGCTGCGCCTAACGACGATTTAAACCGCCTTATAAGCCGTTACCAATGGCACGAATTTTGGTATCGCGAATTTGGCCGCAACAAGATCGAAGCACCACGTAGCCAATCAGATATCACCGGCTATGTATCGAAATACGTAACAAAGGGCGGTGAGGTCGATTTCAGCAAGAACTTCGGCGCGTGGTTGCCACCGCCAATCGACTACACCGCACGACCCGAGCAAGACGGCCTGATCCCGGCCTAAACCAGCAGCACAGAGGATCACCGGGCGGACTGATGCAAGCATCGCGCAACGGGTCAACAAGCGCCCACCACGTCCGCCTTCGGGGGGGTAGGGGGGGACTTAGCTTGACCCCACAGTACCGCCCGAATTTTGCAGCAACCCAACCGTAAGCAAGCCAACTCAACGACAGAGAGAACAGACCGAATGAACGCTCCGAAGATCACCATCAATGGCCCGGTCGATACCCGCAACGTCACGACCTCGAAGGGACTGCCGAAGGCCATCTACAGCCAGAAAGCCACGCTCGAAACCGAACTGATGCGCGTGCAGATCGATGTGGAAGTGGACGGCCCAAATTCCGGCTATCCAGTCGGTGCCGTCAAGGAATGGGATCTGGTGTCCGATCTGGTGCCGGGCCGCTTCGGTCCTGAACTGGCGCGGCGTATGACCCTGGTGGATCCGCAGCACAACCGCGCCAAAGCGGCGGCGTAAGTCATGGCGCGCGTGCTGACCTGCATCGACGCAGTGCCGGCGCAGGACGGCACGTGTGCTCAAACCGCCTGGCTGGATCAAGCCAGCTGGGTGGACATGTTACCCACCGTCCAACAGGCCGGCGTGGTGGGTGGTGCTTATTTTGTCGGCCTAATGACCCTTGCAGTCGTTCGTGGACTGCTCAATCCCAAAACCATCGAGGAGTAATACCAATGCCCAATTTCATCAACACCCTGAACCGTGTTTTCGGCAGCGCCAAGACTGCCGGCTATGCCGGTCTCACCGCTCTGGTTGTCGTGCCGGGCTTCGCCATGGCCGCCGACGGCGCTGATTTCGACGGCAGTACCATCGTCGCCAAGGTGGTGGCCTACACCGCCATCGGCGTCACCATCCTGGCGGCGTTCGCGCTTGGTCGCTGGACCCTGCGTGCGCTGGGCCTGATCGGCGGCAAGTGATCGGCAGCGGTTCCCACAGCGGGGCCTGATTAGCGCTGTGTCTCAGCTGGTGATGCTGCCTTGGTTTAGAAATGCAGGTTCTTCAGTGAGATACGGCGATGACGCTCAATCGGATCCAGTTCCAAAAGGGGCTTTCGATTCCGGCTTTTCTGAGCCGCTACGGCTCCGAGGCGCAATGTGTCGAGGCCTTGGTTCAGGCCAGGTGGCCCAATGGCTTCGTGTGTCCGCAGTGCGGACACACGCATGCCAGTGGCTTTGAGCGGGGACGCCAGCACCTGTGGCAGTGCGCGCGCTGCCGGGTACAGACCAGCTTGACCGCCGGCACGCCCATGGCAGACACCAAGCTTCCCTTGCGGGTGTGGTGGCTGGCCATCTATCTGGTGAGCCAAGCCAAGAACGGAATTGCTGCGCTGGAACTGGCTCGGCAACTGGGCGTGTGCTATCGCACTGCATGGCGGATCAAGCACAAAGTGATGTCGGCGATGGCCGATCGTGAGCAGTCACGCCGGCTCGACGGAGAGGTCCAGATCGATGATGCCTATCTGGGCGGCGAACGCGCCGGTGGTCCAGGCCAACCGCAGTGGCGCAATAAAGTGCCGTTTATTGCAGCGGTTTCCCTGCATCAAGGGCGCCCGCGCTATCTCCGCCTGGATGTGGTCTCCAGCTTCCGAAGAAGCGTCGTGCACACGTGGGCTCAGCAGGCACTGGCACCGGGCACCCATGTCGTCAGTGATGGGCTGACAGCGTTCACCGGTGTGGGCTGGGCAGGCCTGACCCACGATGCCATCGTGACCGGAAGCGGCCGCAAAGGCGTCCAGCAGCCTCGTCTGCGTTGGGTCAATACGATCCTGGGCAATCTCAAAACGGCGCTTAGCGGCACCCACCATGCGGTGGACTTCCCCAAATACGGCGCGCGCTACCTGCATGCGCATGCCTACCGCTTCAATCGCCGCTTCAACCTGGCCGCCATGGTGCCGCGCCTGGCCAGTGCCCTGGCCGGCGCGGGAAGGCTCACAGAGCAGCAACTGCGTACGACAGCTGAGACACAGCGCTAATCAGGACAGCGGGGGAGGGGTGACCCTCCCCTTTTTTATTTGAGAGGTGATGACGATGGAAGGCTTAATCGTGCTGCTTTTCCTGATCCACGCCGCGCATGTCTGCGCTAGCGGTTGGCAGTGATGCGCTGGCTCGCACGTTACTTCGCTATGTCGGTTGTTCGCCGTGTTGCCTATCTCGTTGTGGCCGGTGTTCTCGCTGTGCTGGTGCAGACGTGTGCGCCTGCTAGTGCGGCATCATATGGCGACCAAGGCATTGCGTATTCTGTTTGTCAGGCGCATTTGTCTGCGGCGCAGGCTAAGGTTAAGGCGGAAAACACTGCTCGTGGCGATTCTTTTTGGGCTGTAGTTAAGGCGTGTGTGATTGATCCCGGCACAGCTGGAAATTACACATATATTTGTGTTATTAATAATGGCGGTAGTGGCTGCGCTGCCTTTTCGGGTAATTATGGTGCACCCCAAGGTGGTGCATATGATTATTCATTTGAACCGGCACAAACTTGCGCCGCTAGAAATTCCACAAAACTTGCTGATGCTGCTCAATCTTATTCTTCCTCGGGGGTTGCCACCTGCGTTGGTGGTTGTCAGGTGCAAGGAACTGCATTTAGCACTCAAACGGGCGGCGTTAATATTTACGGCATGAGGGATCGCACTTATAGCGGCCAGATATGCCCACCCACGAAGGCATCTACTGATATCTCTCAAATTAAAGCTGACAAGGATGATGCTAATAAGGCGAAGGGTCCGGAGTGCACTGCATTGGATTCGGGGCAAACTGCATGTATAAAGACCAATGGCGATTATTGTGCTACTGCATCGAGCGGTAAAACTTTCTGTTGGACGCCTCAGGAAACGGGCGGCGGATTCAACTCCGATTCGCAACGCTGTTGAGGACCTCCTCGGAGAAGACTTCGAGGGGCGTTTTGAATCCGAGTATCTTGCGCGGACGATTGTAGAGTCGCTGTTCGATCCATCGCAGGTGCGCATCGGTGATGGTGCTGAAATCGATGTGTCGTGGCAAGTACTGGCGCGTCAATCCGTTGGCATTTTCGTTGCTGCCTCGCTGCCATGCGCAGTACGGATCTGCAAAATAGAAGTCGCTCTGCAAGCAGGCGGCAATGAGCCGATGATCGGCGAATTCCTTGCCGTTGTCGGCGGTGAGGGTGTGCACCGTGTGGCCTAGGCCGCCCAGGCGCTGGACGATGGCGTTGCGCACGTTCTCGGCGGTGCCGTCAGGCGAGTAAGCCAGCAGATGCAGGCGACTGCGGCGTTCGGTCATGCTGACCACCACGGCCTTTCCGTGTGAGGCCCGGAGGGTATCCAGCTCCCAGTCGCCGATGCGGCTTCGCTGCTCCACCACGCTGGGGCGCTGTGTCCAGCTGCGCCGATGTGTCAGCTGTCCGCGGCCATCGCGCACGCCCCGCCGACGGCGCTTGCGGCGGCGCTTGCGTAGATGCGTGAACAACTGGCCACCGCGCTTGTGGTCAGCGTAGATGTGCCGATAGATCCATTCGTGACTGGCCAGGCCGGTGCGACCGGCAATCTGTTCCGGGCTGAAGTCCTCGCTCAGCAGGACCTCGATCTGTGCGATGCGCTCAGCGTCGATGCGTGGACGCCGGCTGGCCTGCGTGCGCCGATGCTCGCTGATGCGCTGTGCGTGATCTGGCAGATAGTGCCGAGCGTGCTGATTGCGGCGCAGTTCGCGGCTGATCGTGCTGGGCGCGCGCTCCAACGCATCGGCGATGGCCCGCATCGACATCCCGGTTTCATATAACGCATGCAAACGGTATCGTTCGGCCTGGTCCAGGCGGCTGGATGACATGGGCAACTCCACTTGGCGGTGAAGTCGCTCAAGTCAGGTCGCCGGGCCACTTCACAACCGTTGGTGTTGCGAATCGGAGTTGAAGCCGCCGGCAAAAAATCGGATGGTGGTGAGGCTCAAGTTAAGTCTACAAAAGGTGATTCAGTTACCCCGCCAAGCACTACGATTCAAGATCAAGAATGGCAGCGTAAAGAGGGGCATCAGCAGACTTCGTGCGTCAGCAACACTTGTACGACGTACAACGTCACTAATTATTCCAGCGTGGCCGCTGGTACTGCGAAGAATTCGACTGGTGATAACACGTCTACCGGCACCGGCAACACGTCTGGCAATGGTGCACCTGGCAAAGGTACGAAGGATGGTGACGACGATGACGACGGAGATAGCGCTAGCGATAGTGGTAACTGTACGGTGCCTCCTGTGTGCGTTGGTGACACTCTCAAGTGTTTGCAACTTAAATTCACTTGGAAAACTCAGTGCAATACCTTGCGTAGCGAAATCACTAAGGGTGACGGTTGTGCAGAGGGTGACGTGCCTGTGTGTGCTGGTGACAGCTGCAAATCTGCGGACTATGCGAGCGTTCTTCAGCAGTGGAAGCAACGGTGTGCTGCTCAGGCTCTAGGCGAGGGCATGGCTACCCGTGCAGCTGGCATTTCCAATGGGGACGATGCTGGCGTTGTCTCTGGTATCTGGGGTGGAGAGTCTGCCGGTTCAGGGCTGACGTTGCGCCAGGATCTCGTTCAGGTTGGCGGTGGTGGAAGTCTTCTCCCGGACGTTGAGATAGAGGGTTCGCACTGGACTGTTCCGCAGGGGTTTTACGATGCAATTGCAGCTGTTCGCATGGTCATTATTGCTATGTGCACGGTCATCGCTATGTTTGTTGTTGGGAGGAATATCTAATGTTCGATTGGGCTAGGAATTTTGCAGATAATTTCTTCGCGAATGCTACCGATGCAATCCACAAGTTAATAAAGCTCAAGGCGGCTATTTGGCTTGGTCGATTGCTGTCTGCGGTTGGTCTTGGATTTGCTGCGCAGAAATTTATCTATAATCCAATTATCGATTACGCGCAGAATTCTTGGTCCGCTGTCCCGGTCGGTATTGCTAATTGGGTGCACGCCTTCGGTATCGATGCTGGTATTTCTATCATTCTCAGTGCGTATGGGATTCGCGGCGCAGAGCGCATCTTTATCCAACGTAGGAATCAAGCGTCATGATTGGTGATACCGCATCCATTTCGCTGCTTACCGGCTTGCCTGGCTCTGGCAAAAGCTTGCGCATGGCTGAGGCGATCAGCAAGCTTGTGGAGAAGGGCGAGCATGTCTACGCCTGCAATATTGATGGCCTGCGTATCCCTGGCGTCACGCTGTGGGACGATGCGAAACGGTGGCGCGAGCTTCCTGTGGGCGCCATCCTTTTTGTGGATGAGGCGCAGGCGTTTTTCCCTGAGCGTCGCGGCGGTGAGCCGCCTGAGTGCGTGCGGATGAATAAAATTCGACACGATGGCATCCGCATCGTCCTTGGCACGCAGCAGCCTAACTATTTGGACACCTATCTACGTGGCTTGATTGGCTACCATGAACACCTGCTGCGGCGCGACGGTCGGCAGGAAAGTTTTTTGTTCCGAGAGAATCAGGTGATGGACGTAGTGCGGCAGAAAACCGCCACCATCAAACGCAATTACGATTATCAGGGGCGGCTTCAACTCCGATTCGCAACACCAACGGTTGTGAAGTGGCCCGGCGACCTGACTTGAGCGACTTCACCGCCAAGTGGAGTTGCCCATGTCATCCAGCCGCCTGGACCAGGCCGAACGATACCGTTTGCATGCGTTATATGAAACCGGGATGTCGATGCGGGCCATCGCCGATGCGTTGGAGCGCGCGCCCAGCACGATCAGCCGCGAACTGCGCCGCAATCAGCACGCTCGGCACTATCTGCCAGATCACGCACAGCGCATCAGCGAGCATCGGCGCACGCAGGCCAGCCGGCGTCCACGCATCGACGCTGAGCGCATCGCACAGATCGAGGTCCTGCTGAGCGAGGACTTCAGCCCGGAACAGATTGCCGGTCGCACCGGCCTGGCCAGTCACGAATGGATCTATCGGCACATCTACGCTGACCACAAGCGCGGTGGCCAGTTGTTCACGCATCTACGCAAGCGCCGCCGCAAGCGCCGTCGGCGGGGCGTGCGCGATGGCCGCGGACAGCTGACACATCGGCGCAGCTGGACACAGCGCCCCAGCGTGGTGGAGCAGCGAAGCCGCATCGGCGACTGGGAGCTGGATACCCTCCGGGCCTCACACGGAAAGGCCGTGGTGGTCAGCATGACCGAACGCCGCAGTCGCCTGCATCTGCTGGCTTACTCGCCTGACGGCACCGCCGAGAACGTGCGCAACGCCATCGTCCAGCGCCTGGGCGGCCTAGGCCACACGGTGCACACCCTCACCGCCGACAACGGCAAGGAATTCGCCGATCATCGGCTCATTGCCGCCTGCTTGCAGAGCGACTTCTATTTTGCAGATCCGTACTGCGCATGGCAGCGAGGCAGCAACGAAAATGCCAACGGATTGACGCGCCAGTACTTGCCACGACACATCGATTTCAGCACCATCACCGATGCGCACCTGCGATGGATCGAACAGCGACTCTACAATCGTCCGCGCAAGATACTCGGATTCAAAACGCCCCTCGAAGTCTTCTCCGAGGAGGTCCTCAACAGCGTTGCGAATCGGAGTTGAATCCGCCAGGTGTATAAATTCAACGCCAAGTATTTCAAGTGCTATGACTCTGCTCAGACGCACACGATTAAATATCAGATGCCGGCGTTGGTGAAGCGTGCACTGATGATTTTGCCCGTTGCCATGCTACTTGCCGCTGGCGCGTGGTACGCCGTTTACCGCGACACCATGTTTGCGAAGAAGGATGAGCCGGCCGATAAGACGGCCCCCTCGGGGCCGTCCCAGGCCGGCTCTTCGGCTCTCGCATCTGGTGGGGCGCTGAAGGTGGACAGCGGCGAGTCCTACGTGGCCAGCATCACCCCTTTGGTTTCTGATGTGCCTTGGTCCGCGCCGGCCTTTCTCAATCGTCCTGTTGTCTCTGACCCGCATGTTTACTGCATGAGCACGGTCAACAGCTGCCGCTGTGTCACCGAGCAGAACACCCGTGTGCCTGCGATCCGCGATGATGTCTGCCGTGACATTGCCCGCAACGGTGAGCCTTACAACCCTTTCAAGGCGCCAAGCCAGCGTGTGCAGGAGGCTGTTGCTACCCAGGAGAGCGGGCAGGGTAGCCCTGAGTCCTCTGCGCCCCGTCCAGCGCTTTTTGCGGCCCCTCCTGGCTCGCTCATCTCTAAGCATCCCCGATCGCTTGGCACGTTCCCCGAGTCGCCCTCCAAGGCCGGCAGCACGTACACGCCGCCGACCACGTTGGACATGTGATCCTGGTATCCTAGTCCTGCGATCGCGGCGAGATTGCCTAGCAACAACTGGATTTAATTGCAATAGCGCAAGATTCGTGCCATTTATGTTTAGTTCATATTCCGGTCAGCTATCATTTATAGTTCCCAGCGATTGACCTTGTAGGGGCATCGCCCCTACGGAGACGCTCCACGCTTCACCCGCACCTTCGGTGTATCGGCCCTTGTGTACTGTGGTCTGCAGTGCAGGCATCGGCATGATGCACACACTTCCTCCTGCTGACCGCTTCACCAGCGTGCAAGGCAGACGCCTATATCTGTCGGGGCAAAGCCGCCCAGTGTCCTATCCGGCGAGCTGCGTAGCTGCTCGCATCTGCACGTGGTTGCCGTGCCTAAAAGGGGTGTGGGGCCAGTGGCCCCACGCTGTTACCGGGGTGCAGGGGCTTGCCCCTGCGTAGACGCCTTATCCTGCCATCGATCCGAAGTAGCGTTCGCGCCAGCTGGCCATGTCCACGACGACGACCTTGACCATCGACTGCTGACCGGCTCTTTTCCGTCCCGCCTCAGCCTTGCGCCTGGAGGCGTAGCCGGCACGCAGCAACTCCATGTGGTCACGCCATGCCAGACCTTTCAGGCGTTCCGGGGTCATCCTGTCGCCGTCGGGGCTGACCAGGTAGTTGCCCGCGACACGCCAGCCTGCGAAACGTCCGCTCAGATACTCACACATGCATCCATCCTTCCTTGACCTCGGGGAGGCTTCCCAGGAGGCAAGAGTGATGCCAACAAGAGCCGCAGCAGCCCAGCGTAGTACCGTAGCGCCTGCGAAATAACATAATATACATTATGCGAAATCAAGGGCAGGCCCAACCGGCAACCCTTGCACCAGCGGCAGCACCATGTATGTTCACCGCAGAGAATTTTGGGCGATCCCGTCGGAGACTGTGGTGTCGGTTTCTTTAGTTCGTGTCCTTTTTGGTTGGATCGTGCTCCTGGTTGATTTCAAAGGTTTTTTCCTTTCACCATGGACACGATCCAGAGTTAGCGCACGGGTGCCCTTCGCGCCAGTGTCCCTGCGTCAACATCCCCTTCTTCTTCCGGCAGCCAGCGCGGCCGCCGCTTCGTACAGGCACGACACGGCATGTCCATCGTTTACCGAACCATCGACCCGGACAACTTCCAGGAAGCCTATAAGTTCAATCTGTTCTGGGAATATTCGTGGCGCGACTCTTCCAGCGCCTACGTCGCCGACTCGGAAAACGAGCGAAATCGGAAGACCAAAGCGCTGATCGCCAACCTGACCCGCAGCGATCGCAAGTACCACGCCCTGGCCGCGTTCGACGACCGCGCGATGGCCGGAGTGATAAGCCTGGACCGGATGATCATCGACAAGCGGCCAGCTTGCCACGTGCAGGGGCTGTGGGTACACCCTGACTACCGAGGTCGCGGCATCGCACGTAGGCTCAAGGAACTTAGCGAAGAGTGGGCGCGCGCGATGGGCTCGGAGTTCATGGACAGCAACGTCCGCGTCGACAACCCCACCATGATCCGACTCAACGAACAGATGGGCTATAGCGTGGCGCGCCTGAACTTCCGCAAGGAACTGCGCTGACGCCGCACCCGCTTTAGGAATCCATGCCGATGAACGAACACCGCGATTCCCCTAAACAACAAGCCGCGGCGCCCAGGCCGAACCCGCAAAGAAACTCGACGTGGCCGAGGCGCGCGAACGGCTGATAATTCCAGGCGCGACAGGCCTTCTATCGGCTCAAGGACGGATTCTTGAGCGGCGGCGTGGCCCGTCTGAAGTACGTACTTCTTTTTTCTCGTTGTTCATGGAAGCGACCAAGTGAGTCGTGGCTCTTCACCACGGGGAAGCGCGTGCTGCCGAAGCTCACGTGGCCGCTGCTGCAGATGGCGTTTAAGGCAGATCTGCATCGGGCTGGCATTGCCAAGCACGCATCAGTCCACATGCTACGACATTCCTTTGCCACACACCTGCTAGCGGCAGGCACGGATATCCGGACCATTCAAAGGAGTAGCCATCCACTCGATGTCCGCGTTGGGCCGAGATCGGAGAAAGGGCTGCAGTACAGCCGCCATCCACGCTTCGGGAATACAGGGGCCGCGGTCGAGCACCTCGATGATCACCCTTCCCTTGGGTCTACAGCATAGCGCGACCGCCTGAGAGGCGTTCCACCGGCTTGCCGATGTCTTCGTAGTCGCCCACCACGCTGTCGAGGAATGCCGGCAGATCAAGCCATACAACCCGCCCCATTTTCTTCCGCCGACGATACGAATCACCAGCTTACGACTGGCGCGATTGCTCCCCGTCCATCAACGTGGATGTTCTCCGTACCGGGCTAAGGCGCTTGCCAACGCAGCCTCAGATACTCCACTACCTGCTGGGTCTGTGGAGCAGCCAGGAAGCCTTGGCGAAACAACATGCATCCGCGCACCTGCGACAGCGATGCATTCACGTCCAATTGCCTGGCGATCTCCGGCACCCCGCCGTCCACGGTCCAATCCGGCTCCAGCGGATTGGCGATGCCGACCTTGTACAAGGCCATGCCAATGTACAGCTGCACGCGATAGCCGCGCACGGTCTCAGCCCACCAGCGGGCGATCGTGTCGTAGCGCACCGCCGGGCGCGCAAGCGGCCAGTAGATCTGCGGCACGATGTAGTCGACGATCTCTTCGCGGACCCAACGCCGTGTATCTGCGTACGCGCTATCGAACGCGGGTGCGCCGGCCTGGGTGTCCGATCCAAGTGGATCGTCCTGGCGGTTGCGCCATACGCCGGCCGGGCTGACGCCGAAGGCCACGCCGGGCCTGATCACGCGGATGGTTCTGGCCACATCGCGCATCAATCGATAGGTGTTGTTGCGGCGCCAATCGCCTTTGTCGGCGAATCCCGCTCCATACGTTGCGTAGGTCTGTGCGTCGTCGAGTGGCGACTGCACGGATTCGGTATAGAAGTAGTCATCGAACTGCACGCCGTCCACGCGATAGCAGATCACCAGTTCCGCCACCACCTCGCAGATCCAGCGGCGCACAGCCGGGATTCCTGGATCAAGGGTTAACCGGTTTGCCGCAACGCCGACCCAGTCGGGGTGGCGCACATACACACTCGCAGGCGAATCGGGCGATACGCTGGTGAGCGCGTCCAGCGTGGCCTGATCCAGGCCGGTCGACACCCGGTAGGGATTGAGCCAGGCATGAACCTTCAGGCCGCGCGCGTGCGCGTGCGCAAGCAGAAAGGCCAGCGGGTCAAAGCCGGGGTCTTGTCCGAGCACGCCGGTCAAGACTGACGACCACGGCAGAATGCGCGAGCGATACAGCGCATCGGCACAAGGCTTGACCTGAAAGACCAGGGTGTTCAAATGCAGCGCCGCCGCCTGGTCGACGATGGCCAGCAACTCCTGCTGCTGAACCCGCACGCGTTCGGCAGGGTCGGCGATCTGGGTAGACGCCGCGCTGGGCCAGTCGAGATTGAACACGCTGGTGACCCAGGTGGCGCGCATCTCGCCGATCACGGGCGCCGCCGCGGGCGCCGGCAAGCCCGTGATCCCGGCCACCACGGCCGCCGACCCCAGGCCGAGGAAGCGCCGCCGGTCGATCCCGGCAGATTCGCTGGCAGGCGCTGCATCAGTGCGCACCGGGTAGCGGATGCCATCGATCTCTTTCATACGCTCTCCTGAAGCGCGATCATCTGCGCACAAAGCGGCAGTTGCATCGTCAAGCAATGCACCCTAGCAAGCGCCAAGTTTGCACTCAACGTCCAAGTGCAACATCCGCCGAGCAAGTCACATAGGTTGCATGCATGCGCAAAAGCTATTTTCATCTAAGAGCGGAAGAACGGGCTTTCATGCACATCGAAACGCGACGTGGACGCAGCTTGCGCTCGATATCCAGGCCAAGCCGAGGGAGCGGACTCTCATCCTGACGAAGCCTTAACTTCCTCCCCCTATCCTACCGACGCGCCGGACCATGCCTGCCACGCCGTCACACATATCCGTGACGTACAGAGCACGTCGCCGGCCGCCAACGGACATCGACATCGCAAAGGAGATTCTATGAAGAAGCTGCACGTACTCATGTTCGCCGGATGCCTGCTCGGCCTGAGCCCGCTGGCATCCGCGGAGGTCGTCAATTTGACCAACAGTGCGGATGGGGCCAATCGCGACGCCGGCATCGCCGCGGTGAAGAAAAAGCTGCAGGATGCTTGCACGTCGCGCAAAGGCACGCCGGATCCCGACTCGTTCGAGGTGGTGTTCGAGAAGACCAGCCAGAACCCGGATGTCCCCAAGCCCTACTACGTGGATGGCAAGCTCAAGTGCAACCTGCCATAAGGCGGCTACCGGCGCTGCACCAGTCCGCGCCTTGAAACCATGCAAGCCGACAAGGCCCCGCTCCAGCGGGGCTTTGTTTTTCGGCGTGCACTTCCTGCGTTGGCTTCTTCGGCACGAAGCCAGCGACACGCCGGGACCAGATACGCCGGGACCAGGCCGGCCCCCTCCTTCACGCCCTGCCCGCTGCTGATATAGTCCGGCGAGCACGATGGGCATAGTGCCCATCCACGCATCAAACGGAGTTGTCATGGGTCTGGTACAGGCGGTGGCGGGTGCGGTCGGCGGCGTTCTCGCCGATCAATGGAAGGATTTCTACAGCGTGCCGGCCGGCCTGCCGGCGACAGCGGCGCTGTTCGCCGCGGTGCCGCACGGCACCAATGCCGGGCGCGGCGCCAACACCGGCGCGTCGTCGAACATCATCAGCAACGGCTCGAAGATCGTGGTACCCGAAGGCTATGGGCTGCTGCTGATCCAGGACGGTGCGGTCACCGGCTTCGTCGCCGAGCCGGGCGGCTACGAATGGCGCTCGGAGGATCCGAATGCGCAGTCGATCTTCGCCGGCGACGGCCTGGTTGCGCCGCTCATCCGGCAGAGCTGGGAGCGCTTCAAGTTCGGCGGCCAGCCGGGTTCGCAGCAGGCCGCGTTCTTCGTGTCGCTGAAGGAGTTGCCCGACAATCGCTTCGGCACGCAGTCCGAGATCTACTGGGATGACGGTTTCCTCGGCACGCAGGTCGGCGCGGTGACGCGCGGCGCGTATACGCTGAAGATCGTCGACCCGATCCTGTTCGTGAAGAACTTCGTGCCGGCGCGCTATCTGCAGCCGGGCCAGGTGTTCGACTTCACCGATCTCGACAACGCCGCCGCCAACCAGTTGTTCAACGAGGTGATCGGTTCGCTGGCGCCGGCCTTCAGCCTGTACACCAACGACCCGGGCAAGGGCAACCGCATCACCAAGTTGCAGCAGGATTCGCTCAGCTTCGCCGCCAGCCTGTCCGCTGCGGTCGAGCAGGCGTACCAATGGCGCTCCGAGCGCGGCCTGGCCATCGTCAAGACCGCGATCGTGTCGATCGAGTACGACGCGAACACGCGCGAATTGCTCAAGACCGTGCAGCGCGCCGACGCGCTGGCCGGCGCGCGCGGCAACGCCAACCTGCAGGCGAGCGTCGCCCAGGGCATCCAGTCGGCCGGCGAGCATGGCGGCGCCGCGGGCCTGGTCGGGGTCGGCATGGCCACGGGCATGGTCGGCGGCGTGGGCAGTCTGCAGCAGCCGGTCGCGCCCGCCGCGCCGGCCGCCGACGACGCGGTCGCCAAGCTGAAGAAGGCCAAGGAGATGCTGGACCTAGGCCTGATCACCCAAAGCGACTACGACGCGGCCAAGGCCAAGGCGCTGGGCCTGTAAGCCGCCGGACGCCGCGATCATGTCCGACCCCAGCACCCCGCCGCCGTTGCCGCCGATCCCCCCGCCGTTGCCACCGCGGCCGGCCGCGCCGCCGCCATTGCCGGCGGCGGCGGTGAGCGGCCCCGGCTCGCCGCAGGATGTGCCGCCCCTGCCCGGCAGTTTTCCGCTCGATCCGGCCACCCTGCCCGCTCCGATCCGCGACGAACTGCAGGCGCCCGATCCGCTGGCCATCGACACCGCCGCCAACGCGCTGAAGGACGGCCTCAACCGCTGCCCGAAATGCGGCGCCACCGACATCCGCCCCAAGCTCGGCACCGACCTGCTGGTCTGCCAGTACTGCCGCAACGAATGGCATGGCGCGCGGGTCGAGGAGGTATTCGGGTTCGGCGAAGGTCTCGACGCGCTGCGCGGCACGGTCATCGCCTCAGGCGCGCGCGACATCGCCGCCGACGCCGCCGTCCTGATGAGCTTCAAGTGCAGCGGCTGCGGCGCCGAGGTCACGGTCAACACCGAGAGCACGATGACCGCACGCTGCCACTGGTGCCGCCACGTGTTCGGCGTCAACGAGCAAGTGGCCAACGGCGCAGTGCCCGACGCGGTGCTGCCGTTCCACATCGACAAGGAGAATGCGGTTGCGCGCATCCGCCAGTTCGTGGACAAGCGGCGCCTGTTCGCGCTGAAGGCGTTCAAGCAGCAGTTCACGCCCGATAACGTGGTCGGCGTCTACCTGCCCTACATGATCGTCGACGGCAACGTCAGCGCCAGCGTGGCCGGCAAGGGCGAGATCGAGACGCGCAGGTATACGCGCGGCACGGAAAAGAACAAGACCACGTACTACGACGCCGACGTGTATCAGGTGCAACGGCACGTGGATTTCACTGTGGACGACCTGCCGCTGGAATCGTCTTCCGAACGCGGCAACCTGGACACGCAGGCGAACACCAACAACATCATCAACACGATCCTGCCGTTCGACACCAAGAACGCGGTGCAGTGGAACGCGTCGTACCTGGCGGGTTTCACCTCGGAAAAGCGCAACCGCGACGTCGAGCAGCTGCGGCCGCGGCTGGAGGACCAGTTGCTGTCGATCGCCCGCGCCCAGGTCGAAGACTCGGTCGGCCGCTACGACCGCGGCGTGCGCTGGGAGCAGGAGCGGCTCGAGGTCCACGGCACGCGCTGGGTGTCGATGTACCTGCCGGTGTGGCTGTACTCGTACCACCAGCCCGGCCGCAACGGCGGCATGCTGCACTACATCGCGGTGAACGGCCGTACCGGCGAAACCATGGGCAGCGTGCCGGTGCAGCAGTGGAAGCTGCTGCTGACCGCGCTCACCGCCGGCACCTTCATCGAAGCCATCGCACTGTGGATCCTGGCAGGCAGCTCATGAGCGACGACAGCGGACTCTGGTTGCTGCTGGCCGGTCCGGCCGGCGCGAGCGCGTTGTACTGGACCCTGTACCGGTATTACCGCAACACCGACAAGTCGCACGCTTTCGAGCGGGAGACGAGGGTCGAGGCCAAGCCGGTGACCGGCTCGGACAGCAAGATCGACACGATCACGGGCACACAGGAAAGTCGCATCCGCGGCGACAATGCGCGCGCGTTCCGGGCGCGCGTGCAGCGGGACACTGGCTGAGTCTCTGTTCAGATCCATGCCGCGGCAATGGGGCTGCTGGCGGTGCAGGCCCGAGATGCAGCGCTTCGACGCGACGCTCCATCCATGGCGCGATGCTTCCGTGCCGAGCGCGTCGTGCGCCCTCGCCTATCCCTCAACGCCCTTTGCGCAAGCGTCGCTGAAGCCCCGCGATCTGCCGCGGGCTGAAATCCTGCGCATGGCGCTGCAGCAGTGCGAGGATCGCCGCATGCGCCTCGCCGGTTCGGCGCTGCAGCTCCTGCGCTGCGGCGCGCTCGATCGCCTGCCACTGTGAAGGGGTCGTGCCGGTCGTGCCGGCTGGGCGCTTTGCAGTCAATGCGTTTGTCCGGTGATGGAAATCCAGGTTGGCCGCTTGCATCGGCCAGGAACAATTTTACTGCCAAAGCCAGCGTGAGCGGGCCGGCCTTGACGCCGGTATCGCGCAGCGACGCGGCGCCCCTACCTGCGCGGGATTACATGGAGAACGCGACCACGTCGCGCCCGTCCTCGGTGTGCCAGAAGCGATCGACCATCGGCGCGTGCGCGCGACTCGCCCTTTCCATGTCATCGGAAGCGGTAGCCGATATCGCGCGCACCGTCCCAGCACGCCACCGATGCGCTCGCCTTGCAGCTTCTTGCGCAGCTTGTGCACGTAGGCGCCCACCCGTTCGTGCTGATCGGCGCGGCCCTGGCGTTGCTCGTCAGCGGCTACCGGTTCGGCTTCATGGCCACCTTTGGCCTGTTCGCGCTGGCGTGCATCATCGTCAACAACGCGGCGCTGCTGCTGGAGCGCATTGATGCCGAACTGGCCGATGGCCTTCGCCGGCATGAAGCGGTGATCGCCGCAGCGCTAAAGCGCCTGCGCCCGATCGTGGTGACCAAGCTGACCTGTATCGTCAGCCTGGTCCCGCCGATACTGTTCGTCGGGCCGCTGTCGAGCGGCATGGCGGTCACCATGATCGCGACCGAAGTCGTCCACGCGGTGCGGCGCAGGCAACACGCGGACAAAAAAACACCCGGCAGTGCCGGGTGTCTTCGTATGAAATGGCGTCCCCACGGGGATTCGAACCCCGGTCGCCACCGTGAAAGGGTGATGTCCTAGGCCTCTAGACGATGGGGACGCTGATGCTGTTGCCGCTTTGCGGACAGGCCTATGTCCGAAAACTTGGTGGAGCCAGCCGGGATCGAACCGGCGACCTCTTGCATGCCATGCAAGCGCTCTCCCAGCTGAGCTATGGCCCCACGTGTACTGGCAGAAGCGGAATCTTACTCGATTCCTGTGCGATGTACAAACACCGCACAAAAAAAGTCCGGCATCGCCGGACTTCAGGTTTCTTGCGAATAAAATGGCGTCCCCACGGGGATTCGAACCCCGGTCGCCACCGTGAAAGGGTGATGTCCTAGGCCTCTAGACGATGGGGACGCTGATAACGATGTAGCTTCTGCGGACAGGCCTAGTGCCCGAAAAAGTTGGTGGAGCCAGCCGGGATCGAACCGGCGACCTCTTGCATGCCATGCAAGCGCTCTCCCAGCTGAGCTATGGCCCCACGTGTGCTGCGAGGAGCGGAATATTAGCGACGCCATCCCGCGCACGCAAGCGTTTTTTCAAGTTTTTTCAACGCGGTGCAGCGCGGGATTTGCGCCGACGGCGATCGCGATCGGCTCAAGCCCATGCCGTCGCCTTGTACGCACTCCCCCCCGGATCGCCCCCCCCCCCCCCCCCCCCGCGCACCCTCGTTGTGCCACGGCCAGGCATGCGCGTTATGCAATCCATGGACGGCGAGATGCAGCGATACGCCGCGGTTGCGTTCCGATAGAGAGATGCCCTGCCCGCTTCAATGGCGTTCGGACCGCAATCCGCACAGGCCGCACCCACGCCAGCGCCGGTTGGGCCGGTGGTGATCGTGGCCGAGCGCTGCGGCGTAGTCGCAGGCCAGTGCGGCGCACCCAGCCGACGCCGCAAAAAACAAACGGCAGCCGAAGCTGCCGTAGGTCCTGGTGCCGAAGGTGGGACTCGAACCCACACGCTTTTAAGGGCGGCGGATTTTGAGTCCGCTGCGTCTACCGATTCCGCCACTTCGGCGCGGCCGCAAAGTATAGCCGACCGCAACCGCCTGCGACAGGGGTAAACCCTTCATCTTCGTTGGGATCGCGATCCAACCAGGGCCAGCGCGGCAACCGGTATAATTTCCATTACTCAAACATTAACGAGCAAGCGATGTCGGCATTGCGGGGCCTGCATATCCTGGTGGTCGAGAACGACGAAATGAACGCCACACTGTTGGAACTGCAGCTGGCCCAAGCCGGCGCCGATGTGATCGGCCCTGCCGAGTCGGTGCGCCAGGCGCTTGCGTTGATCGAGCAGGAACGGCCGGACCGGGCGGTCCTCGACTTCCGCCTGGCCGCTGGCGAGACCAGCGAGCCGGTCGCGCGCGCCCTCACCGAGCAGGCCATCCCATATGTGCTGGCCACCGGCGTCGCCGCCGAGTCGCTCCCAGCCGGCTTCGCTGCCGGCGTGGTATTGACCAAGCCCTACCTGTCGGAACAGCTGATCAAGGCGCTGGTCGATGCTCACGCCAAGATGACCGCGGGACCTTGACAATCCTGGACTGGGAGCCTGCCCCGCAGGGATCGATTCGAGGGACATCGCCATCAACGCTAACGACTGTTCGCCCCCTCCTGTCTGGCTGCCCGCCAACAGCGCCACGGGTGAGTTGTTGCGCGCCACCGATTGGTCCGGCCACGCGCTGGGGCCGATCCAGGACTGGCCGCAGAGCCTGCGCTCGGCGCTGTCGCTCTGCCTGAGTTCGCGCTTCCCGATGGTGATCCGCTGGGGCCCGCGGATGATCAACTTCTACAACGACGCCTACATCCCGATCCTGGGGATGCGCCATCCCTTCGCGTTCGGGCGCGAAGTGTCCGAGGTGTGGCCCGATGTGTGGCCGGCGGTCGCCAGCCAGGCCGAGCACGTGCTGGCGACCGGCGAGTCGACCTGGAACGAGCACGTGCCGTTCGTGATGCTGCGCAACGGCTACAAAGAAGAGGTGTATTTCACCTTTTCCTACAGCCCGATCTTCGACGAACGCGGCGGCATCGGCGGCGTGCTGTGCGTGTGCACCGAGGACACAGCGCAGATCAAGCTGGAACGCGAGCGCGACGTATTGCTGCGGACGCTGGACGCGCAACGCATGCAGATGGCCGACGCGTTCGAGCAGTCGCCGGCGGCGCTGGCGATCCTGCGCGGCCCGGACTACGTGGTCGAAAGCGTCAACCAGCACTACCAGCAACTGGTCGGGCCGCGCGAAGTGGTCGGCAAGCCGTTGGCCGAGGCGATCCCGGAGATCCAGCAGCAGGGTTTCATCCGCCTGCTCGACAACGTGCGCGCCAGCGGCCTGCCCCTCACCGGCGAGTCGATGACCTTCAACCTGCGCCGCACGCCGCACGAAGCGGTTTCCGAGACCACGCTGGAATGCGTGTACCAGCCGATGCGCGACGCCGAAGGCGAGGTCACCGGCGTGCTGGTGCACGGCATCGACCGCACCGAGCAGACCCGCGCGCAGGCCCACGACAGCTTCCTGCTGATGCTCGAGGACGCGCTGCAGAACCTGGACAGCGCCGAGGCCATCTGCGAGACCGGCGCCGTCCTGCTTGGCCGGCACCTGCATGCCAGCCGCTGCGCGTATGCGATCGTCGATGCCGACGAGGATGCGTTCGAGATCCGCGCCGACTACGTCGACCGCACCGAGCACGTGACCGGCCGCTTCCGCTTCAGCGATTTCGGCAGCGACCTGCTGGAATGCATGCGCGAGAACCGGCCGTGGGTGGTGCAGGACACCGAGGCGCACGCGCCGCCGATGCGCTTCGACGACCCCGGCTACCGGCGCATGGGCACCCGCGCGGTGCTGAGCGCGCCGCTGCACAAGGCCGGCCGCCTGGTCGCCGCGATCGGCGTGCACCAGTTGCAGCCGCGGGTGTGGACCTCGGCGGAGATCGAACTGGTACGGCTGGTCGCGGCGCGCTGCTGGGAATCGATGGAGCGCGCCAGCGCGCAATCGGACCTGGCGCGCAGCGAGGCGCGCCTGCGCGAGCTGGCCGACGCGATGCCGCAGATCGTGTTCACCGCCACCGCCGACGGCGAGATCGATTACTTCAACCGGCGCTGGTACGAGTACACCGGCCTGCCGGCCGGCGAATCCGGCTACGACAGCTGGCGCAAGGTGCATACCGAGGATGGCCTGGCGCGGGCCATGCAGAGCTGGCCGCAAGCGGTACGCAGCGGCCAGGGCTACGAGATCGAGTATCCGTTGCGGCGCCACGACGGCAGCTATCGCTGGCATCTGGGCCGCGCGCTTCCGATCCGCGATGGCGAGGGCCGGATCGTGCGCTGGATCGGCACCAACACCGACATCCACGACCGCCGCGTGGTCGAGCAGCGGCTGCAGGAAAGCGAGCTGCGCTTCCGCAACCTGTGCGACAACGCGCCGGTGCTGATCTGGATGGCCAATGCCGACGGCGATTGCGAATACGTCAGCCGCCAGTGGTACCTGTTCACCGGGCAGACCGAACAGGAGGCGTTGGGCTCGGGCTGGATGGAGAAGATCCATCCCGACGACGCCGCCGCGGTCGGGCGTACAGTGACGCGTGCCGCCGCCGACCGTCGCGCGTTCGCCATCGAATACCGGTTGCGCCGCCACGACGGCGAGTACCGCTGGTGCGTGGACACCGCCTCGCCGCGCTTCAGTTCCTCCGGCCAGTTCCTCGGCTTCATCGGCTCGGTGCTGGATATCGCCGAGCGCAAGCGCATCGAGAACGCCACCGCCGCCGAACGCGCGGCGCTGGAGATGATCACCACCGGCAAGCCGTTGAGCGCGGTGCTGGAATCGATCGCGCGCAGCATCGAGGCGCAGAGCGACGTGGGCCTGCGCTGCACCATCATGCTGGTCGACGAACACCGCCAGTCCCTGCTGGAGGGCGCCGCGCCGAGCATGCCCGCCGGGTTCCGCAAGGCCATGCAGCGCCTGCCGATCGGCGAACGCAGCGGCTGCTGCGGCCGTGCCGCGTTCCTGCGCCGGCAGGTGCTGTGCAGCGACGTGCGCGTGGATCCGCACTGGCAGGAGTACCTGGTCGCGGCCACCGCAGCGGACATCGTGGCCTGCTGCTCCACGCCGATCCTGGCCAGCGACGGCCAGGTGCTGGGCGTGGTCGCGCTGTACTACCCGTTCGTGCACTACCCGACCATGTACGAGCAGGACCTGGCGCGCTCGGCCTCGCACCTGGCCGGCATCGTGATCGAACGCCGCGAGACCGACCAGCGCCTGCAGCAGTTGCTCGCCGCCGAGCAGAGCGCGCGCGGCGAGGCCGAGCGCGCCAGCCGCATGAAGGACGAATTCCTGGCCACGCTGAGCCATGAACTGCGCACGCCGCTGAACGCGATCCTGGGCTGGTCGCGGCTGATGCAGGGCGATGCGGTGCGCGAGAAGGACCTGGTCAGGGGACTGGAGGTGATCGAGCGCAGCGCCCATGCGCAGGCGCAGATCATCGACGACCTGCTGGACATGAGCGCGATCCTGTCCGGCAAGGTGCGCCTGGACCCGGCCGAACTGGATCTGTGCGCGCTGGTCGGCGAGGCGATCGATGCGGCCCGGCCCGGCGCCGAGGGCAAAGGCATCGACATCGTGCTGACGCCTTGCGCCGACAGCCCGGTGCTGTCCTATGTTGGCGATGCGGTGCGGCTGCAGCAGGTGCTGACCAACCTGATCGGCAATGCGATCAAGTTCACCCCCAGCGCGGGCAAGATCACGCTGACGCTGGACAGCAGCACGACCCATCTGCGGATCAGCGTCAGCGACAGCGGCGTCGGCATCGATCCGTTGTTCCTGCCGCATGTGTTCGACCGCTTCCGCCAGGCCGACGCCAGCAGCACGCGCAGCGCCGGCGGACTCGGCCTGGGCCTGGCGATCGCCAAGCAACTGGCGGAAATGCACGGCGGCCAGCTGTCGGTCAGCAGCGACGGCATCGGCCTGGGGGCGACCTTTACCCTGCTGCTGCCGCGCAACGATCTGCACGGCATCGATCCGGCGCGGCGCAACGATGGCGCGGCGATCGCCGCAGCGGCGTTGCAACGCGGTGGAATCCGCCTGAACGGGGTGCGCGTGCTGGTCGTCGACGACGACATGGACTCGCGCGGGGTCACCCAACGCTTCCTGCAGGAAGCCGGCGCCGTGGCCGAGGCGGCGGTCTCCGCAGACGATGCCGAATCGCTGCTGCGCGAGCGTCCCTACGCCTTGCTGGTCAGCGACGTGGGCATGCCACGCCGCGACGGGCACAGCCTGATCCGCAGTGTGCGTACACGCGGCGCCGGCGCGGTCAGCCGCATCCCGGCGATCGCGCTGACCGCGTACGTGCGCGGCGAGGATCGCTTGCTGGCGCTGGAGGCCGGCTTCAATGCGCACCTGGGCAAGCCGGTGGACCCGGTCAAGCTGGTCGCGCTGGCCGCCTCGCTGACCCAGCCGCAGATCGCCGCCGAACCGGACCCGAACGCGAAAGCCGAATCGGCGTGAGCCGGCCAACGCGGGCCGCGTGCCGCGGCCGCGCCGACGCGCGCGTGCGCTCAGTTGCGCTTGGCGCGGGCGAACGCGTCGGCCAGGGCGCTGTTCAGCGGGGGCGGCGCCGGCGTGCGCGGCTTGCCGTTGCCGCCAGCGTTGCCGCCACGCGCATCGCGTTCGCGGCGCGGCGCGCCCGGCGCCGGACGCGCGCCGCCATCGCGCTCGCCGCTACGCGCCGATGCCGCTGGCGGCGCATCGTCCAGGCGCCGGGTCAGCGCGATACGCTTGCGCGCCACGTCCACTTCCAGCACCTTGACCTTGACGATGTCGCCGGCCTTGACCACATCGCGCGGGTCCTTGACGTAGCTGTCGGACAACGCGGAGATGTGCACTAGCCCGTCCTGGTGCACGCCGATATCGACGAAGGCGCCGAAGGCGGCGACGTTGCTGACCACGCCTTCCAGCACCATGCCCGGCTTGAGGTCCTTGATGTCCTCCACCCCGTCGGCGAAGCGTGCGGCCTTGAACTCCGGGCGCGGATCGCGGCCGGGCTTCTCCAGTTCCTTGAGGATGTCGCGCACGGTCGGCACGCCGAACGTGTCGTCGGTGAACTGCTCCGGCTTGAGCGCGCGCAGGAAACCGCCGTCGCCGATCAGCGCCTTGATCGGCTTGCCGGTGGCGCCGACGATGCGCTCCACCACCGGATACGCTTCCGGGTGCACCGAGGAGGCGTCCAGCGGCTCGTCGCCGTCGGCGATGCGCAGGAAGCCTGCGCATTGCTCAAAGGTCTTGTCGCCCAGCCGCGGCACCTTGAGCAGATCCTTGCGGCGCTTGAACGGGCCGTTGTCGTCGCGGTGGCGGACGATGTTCTCGGCCACGCTGGCCGACAGCCCGGACACGCGCGACAGCAGCGCCGCCGAGGCGGTGTTGACGTGCACGCCGACCGCGTTGACGCAGTCCTCTACGCGCGCATCCAGCGCCCGCGCCAGGCGGTACTGGTCCACGTCGTGCTGGTACTGGCCCACGCCGATGGCCTTCGGCTCGATCTTGACCAGCTCTGCCAGCGGGTCCTGCAGGCGCCGCGCGATCGACACCGCGCCGCGCAACGACACGTCCAGCTGCGGGAACTCCTTGGCCGCGAATTCGGACGCCGAATACACCGACGCACCGGCCTCGCTGACCACGATCTTCTCCAGCGTCAGCTGCGGGTTCTGCTTGATCAGGTCGGCGGCGAGCTTGTCGGTTTCGCGGCTGGCGGTGCCGTTGCCGATCGCGATCAGCTCCACGCCGTGCTGCGTGCACAGCTGCCGCAGCGTGTGCAGCGACTGGTCCCACTGCTTGCGCGGCTCGTGCGGATAGATGGTGTCGGTGGCGAGCAGCTTGCCGGTGGCATCGACCACCGCGATCTTGCAGCCGGTGCGGATGCCCGGATCCAGGCCCAGGGTCACCCGCGCGCCGGCCGGCGCGGCCAGCATCAGGTCCTGCAGGTTGTCGCCGAACACCGCGATCGCCTCGGCTTCGGCCTTCTCGCGCGCCTGGTTGAACAGGTCCAGCAACAGGTGCATGTGCAGCTTGGCGCGCCAGGTCAGGCGGCACGCGTCGAGCAGCCAGCGATCGCCGGGACGGCCCTGGTTGGCGATGCCGGCGCGCACCGCGACGCGGCCTTCGGCGTACTGGTGGCCGGCTTCGGCATCGCTGCCCGGTTCCAGCTCCAGGTACACGATTTCCTCGCGGCGCGCGCGGAACAGCGCCAGCAGCCGGTGCGACGGAATCCTGGCCAGCGCTTCGGCGTGGTCGAAGTAATCGCGGTACTTGGCCCCTTCCTGTTCCTTGCCCTCGGCCACGCGCGCGCGGATCACGCCGACGTCGGCCAGCCAGCCGCGCAGTTCGCCGACCAGCGCCGCGTCCTCGCCCCAGCGTTCCATCAGGATCGCGCGCGCGCCTTCCAGCGCGGCCTTGACGTCGGCCACGCCCTTGTCGGCATCGACGAAGCCGGCGGCAACGCTCTCCGGGGTCAGCGACGGATCGGCCAGCAGGCCGTCGGCCAAGGGTTCCAGGCCGGCCTCGCGCGCGATCTGCGCACGCGTGCGGCGCTTGGGCTTGTACGGCAGGTACAGGTCTTCCAGCCGCGACTTGGTGTCGGCGGCGACGATCTCCGCGCGCAATTCGGCGCTGAGCTTGCCCTGTTCGTCGATGCTGGCCAGCACCGCGGCGCGGCGCTCTTCCAGCTCGCGCAGATAGCTCAGGCGGGTTTCCAGGTTGCGCAGCTGGGTATCGTCGAGGCCGCCGGTGACTTCCTTGCGGTAGCGCGCGATGAACGGCACGCTGGCGCCTTCGTCGAGCAGGGCGATGGCGGCGCGGGCCTGCGCCGGCTGCGCGCCGATCTCGGCGGCGATGGTGTTGGCGATCTGCTGGGCGAGCTGAGTGTCGTGCATTGCGTCCGGCCGGAGCCGCCTTGCGGAAAACCGCTATTTTCGCAGTGCCGGCGCCATCCGGGAACCCGTTGACAGGCGCGCCCCGACCTGTCGGCGTCGGCGCGCGCAATCGGCCGCCCTGACCGGATCAGCTCACCCCGGTGGGACCATCCAGCACGGTCCGTACCTTGCGGGTCAGTTCCTGGCGGTTGTAGGGCTTGGACAGCACCTCGAACTCGGCGCCGCCGGCGTCGGTGCGCTCGATCGACGTCTCGGCATAGCCGGTGGTCAGCAGCACCTTGATTTTGGGCCGGCGCCGCCGCGCCTCGCGCGCCAGCATCACCCCGTTGAGCCCGCCGGGCATGATCAGGTCCGAATACAGCAGGTCCACCTGCAGTCCGTTGTCGAGCAGTTCCAGCGCTTCGCGCGCGTTGTGCGCGACGTGGGTGGCGTAGCCCTGGTCCTCCAGGAACAACCGCGCCAGTTCGGCGATGTCCGGCCGGTCCTCCACGATCAGGATGGTCTCGTCGCCCTGCCGGTCGGAGGCGCGGCGCGCACGCGAGTCGCGCGGCGACACGTTCTCGACATTGTCGTCGATCGGGAAGTACAGCCGCACCGTGGTGCCGTGGCCGCGTTCCGAATACAGCCGCACCGCGCCGCCGGACTGCTTGGCGAAGCCGTACACCATCGACAGGCCCAGGCCGGTGCCCTTGCCTTCTTCCTTGGTGGTGAAGAACGGATCCAGCACCCGCGCCAGCACCTCCGGCGGCATGCCGCTACCGTTGTCGGTGACCGACACGCAGACGTAGTGGCCGGGCAGCAGATTGTCGTAGGTAGTGGGTTCGTCGGCGCGGATCGAGACGTTGCGGGTCTGGATCACCAGGCGCCGCACGGGCTGCTCGGCCATCGCATCGCGCGCGTTGATCAGAATGTTCAGCAGCGCCACTTCGGCCTGGGTCGGATCGATCCGGCAGTTGCGCAGGTCGGCCGCCAGGTCCAGCGAGAACGCGATGCCGTCGCCCAGGGTGCGCTCGGCCACGTCGCTCATGCCGGCGACCAGCGCGTTGAGGTTGAGCACGCGCCCTTCCAGCTTCTGCTTGCGTGCGAAGGCCAGCAGTTGCTGGGTCAGCCGCGCGGCCTGGCCGGAGGCGTCTCGCGCGCGCTCCACGCTCTTGCGCAGCCGCGCCGGATCCAGCGGTTCGCGTTCCAGGCCATGCTCGATCAATTCCAGATAACCGGACATGACCTGCAGCAGGTTGTTGAAGTCGTGCGCGATGCCGCCGGTCAGCTGGTCCAGCGCCTCCATCTTCTGCGCCTGGCGCAACGCGTCCTCGGTGTCGCGACGGCGGCTGACGTCCAGCTGCGAGCCGAAGTAATAGACCAGCTCGCTGTGCTCGTTGTAGACCGGCGAGATGAACAACGCGTTCCAGAAACTGGAACCATCCTTGCGGTAGTTGAGGATCTCCACCGCCACTTCGCTGCGCGCGGCGATCGCCTCGCGCACGCTGTCCACGGTGTCGCGGTCGGTGTCGGGTCCTTGCAGGAAGCGGCAGTTGTTGCCCAGCAGCTCTTCGCTGCTGTAGCCGGTCATCTCCAGGAACGCGCGGTTGACGAACACGATCGGATTGTCCGCCTGCCGCGGATCGGTGACGATCATCGGCATACGCGTGGTTTCCACGGCGGCGAAGAAGATATCGCTGCGGTGCTCGGACAGATCGGCGGTGGTGCTTTCGTGGACGGTGACGCGCGAGGCCTTGCGGGTATCGGATGCGAGCATGTTCGAGGGCAGTTCGATGCGAACCGTTGCTGGCCCGGCTAGGTGGGCAGCCACGCCGGGGTCCGCATGCCGGCGTCAACGCGAATAATACTGGTGCAACCGTTCCACCACGATCTCGTCCTGCAGCGATTCCAGCGCCATGATCCGGACACGACGGTCGCTCAGCGCCAGCACGCGCTCGACGTAGATTTCCGGCCCGGCATCGGTCTCTTTCATCGATTTGCTGAAGCCATAGGGCATCACGCCCTTCTGGCCATCCTTGCTGCCACCGATATACAGAACGACCGACATGACGCTTCCTCTGCTGGGAATTCGTGGAACTGGCACGCAGCCTACACAGCGCATCGTGACGGATGTCTGCACGCGGGTTAATCGCGGCTGTCGGCAGCACAGGGCTTAACCGCATCTCACGCCGGCTTAACCGCCGGTGCGCATTAGTCGCGCACTTCCCATTGCATCGAACAGGCATGGATCTCAAAAGCGGCTATCCCTTCTGGTCGGTGCGCAACGGCCTGATGCAGAGCTTTCCGCAATTGCACAGCGACCTGCGCTGCGATGTGGCGATCGTCGGCGGCGGCATCACCGCGGCCTTGATCGCCGACGAACTGGTCGCGCATGGCCACGACGTGGCGGTGCTGGAGCAACGCGACATCGGCTGGGGCAGCACCTCGGCCAGCACCGCGCTGCTGCAATACGAGATCGACACGCACATGCTCGACCTGGCCAAGCGCTACGGCGAGGACGCCGCCGCCCTCGCCTACCGTTCCTGCGCGCAGGCGCTGGAGCAGTTGCGTGCGCTGGTGCGGCCGCTGCGCGACGTCGATTTCGGCTGGAACGACAGCCTCTACTACGCCAGCCGCCGTCGCCACGTCCGCGTGCTGCAGCAGGAACTGCAACTGCGCGCGCGCCACGGGCTGGACGTGGAATGGCTGGATGCGCAGGCCTTGCGCAGCGGCTACGGGGTCGAGGCGTACGGCGCGATCCTCAGCCACCAGGCCGCACGCGTGGATCCCTATCGCCTGACCTATCGCCTGCTCGGCCGCGCGCTCAAGCGCGGTGCCGGCGTCTACGACCGCACCCGCATCACCAATATCCAGGTGCACGGCCGCGGCGCCATCCTGCGCACCGAGCAAGGCGTGCAGGTGCGCGCCGGCCATGTGGTGATGGCCGCCGGTTATGCCAGCCAGGGTTGGCTGGAGCAGCGCGTGGCCAGGAACCGCAGCAGCTACGCCTTCGTCAGCGATCCGCTGGACGACGCCCAGCTCGGCGCACTGAAGGACACCATGGTGTGGGAAAGCGCACGCCCCTACCTGTACCTGCGCAGCACCGGCAACGGCCGCATCGTCGCCGGCGGCGAGGACGACAGCGTGGACATTCCCGCGCGCCGCGATGCGCGGGTGGACGCCAAGGCGCGCAAGCTGTGCCGCAAGATCGCCAAGGCGCTGCCGGGCCTTGAAGTGCAGCCGACCTTCGCCTGGGCCGGCACCTTCGCCGAGACCGCCGACGGCCTGCCGTTCTTCGGCCCGCACCCGCAGCACGGGCCGCGCATGCAGTTCGCGATGGCCTATGGCGGCAACGGCATCACCTACAGCATGCTCGGCGCCGGCCTGCTGCGCGCGCAGATCGAGCGCCGCGCGCATCCGCTGAAGCAATTGTTCGGTTTCGCGCGGCTGGACTGAGCATCAGCACCGCCACGGCCACCAGCCGTGGCCGTGCAAGGCATAGCGGTCGGCGGCGCGCTCGAACGGGTTGCGCACGCCGACCCCGCCGCAGGCGAAGTACACCGGCAGGAACAACGGGCCGAGCAGCAGATATTGCAGCACGTGGGCGCGCTCGTGGTCGCCCAGGCGCACGTTCGGATGGCGGCAGCGGCCGGCGGCATGTTCGTAGGTGGCGCACGCCACGTCCAGGTCGTCGGCACTGACCAGGATCACGTTGCCTAGCGTCAAGGCGCCGCGCGGCCCCCAGGGGAAACGGTCGAACACCAGCGCCAGCTCGCGCCGGCTGAAGCGCACGCGCGCGCCGAAGGGTATGCCGGCGAGTCCGACGATCAGGCCGAGCAGCGTATTGGGCGACGTCCACAGCGCGCCCAGTGCCACACCGGCCAGGCGCAGCGCGGCCAGCGCGGGCGGCGTCAATCGGCTTCGTTGGGGATCAGCAGCCACAGGATCAGGTAGACCAGGATGCCGGGGAACGCGGCCGAGGCGATCGAGCCGACCACGTACACCACGCGCAGCAGGGTCGCGCTCCAGCCGAAGCGGTGCGCGATGCCGCCGATCACGCCGGCGAGCATGCGGTCGTCGAGCGAGCGCGACAGGGTGCGGGTGGGCTGGGACATGGCGACGGCTCCTGCGGCGAAGGCGCAGCTAGTCTGGGCGCTGCGCCGCCGATGCGGCGTGACGGTGCAGCGCAGCTAGCTGCTGCGCGAACCAGGCCGCCGCGTGCTGCTCGGGCTGGCCCGGACAGGCCACCCGGTAGGCTTTGCCGCTGCTACTGCTGCAGCTTGCGCCGCGCGCGATGAATTGCTCGGCGCTGGCGGCCAGGTCGCGCTTGCGCAGATCGTCGTACTTGCGCTGCAGATGCGCCTTGGCCTCGGCCGCCGGATACCAGCTGCCGTTGCGCTGGAACCGGCACGGCGAGGCCTGCAAGGCCGCCAGCAGCGCGTCGATTTCGCGCTCGGCCAGCGGCGACGGCGCGGCCGCAGCGGCGACCGTGCAGACGCAGGCCAGGCCGAACGCCAGCAAGCGCGCGCCGAGCCGCTGCGGGAATCGCGCAGCACGCCGCATCACGCGCTCACGCGCCGCCATCGCGCTCGGCCAGCCAGCGATGCAACGCCGCCGGCACTTCGCGCTGCGCGCGGCCGGACACGTAGATGCCGATGTGACCGCCGCGGAAACTGAGCTCGGCGTAGTCGTCGCTGCCGACCAGGCCGCGCAGCGCGCGCGAGGCGTCCGGCGGCACCAGATGGTCCTGTTCGGCGTAGATGTTGAGCACCGGCATGCGCACCTGGGCCAGGTCCACGGCGTGCTCGCCGATGCGCGCGCGACCGTGCATCAGCGCGTTGTCCTGGTAGAACTGCTTGACGAACTCGCGGAAGGTCTCGCCGGCCAGGTCGGGCGAATCGAAGATCCATTTTTCCATGCGCAGGAAATCCTCCAGCGCGCGCGGATCGTCGAGGATGTCCAGCAACCCCACGTATTTCTGCAGGTTCAGCCGGAACGGCTTGAGCATCAGGTAGCTGGCGTTCATCAGGTCCGCCGGCACGTTGCCCAGCGTGTCCACGAACAGATCCACGTCCACCTGCCGCGCCCAGTTGGACAGCATGTTGTCCGGCGTATGGAAATCCACCGGCGTGACCATGGTCACCAGGTTGCGCACCTTGTGCGGCTGCAGCGCCGCGTAACACAGCGAGAAGGTGCCGCCCTGGCAGATCCCGAGCACGTTGATCGGCGCCGCGGCGGCACCGCGCAGGTGATCGACCGCCCCGTCAATGTAGCGCAGCAGATAGTCTTCCAGGGTCAGGTAGCGCTCGGAACGGTCGGGATAGCCCCAATCCAGCACGTACACGTCCTCGCCCAGCGCCAGCAGGCCCTTGACCAGCGAGCGGTCGGCCTGCAGATCGACCATGTACGGCCGGTTGACCAACGCGTAGACGATCAGCAGCGGCACCTTCGCAGTGGGCGGCCGCTCGCCGACGAAGCGGTACAGCACCACCTTGCCGTCGCGCCACACTTCCTGCCGCTCGGTGACGCCGTACTGCACCTCGTCCAGCCCCGGCAGCACACGCAGTCCTTCCATGAGCTTGCGCTGCAGTTCCAGGGTTTCCTGCAGCAGATCGTCGCTACTGAAGCTCAACGGCCCTTTCATGCGCGGCTCCGGCGCGGCGCCGTACCCGGCTTGCCACGCGTCGGCTTGGCCGCAGCGGCCTTGGGTTTCGCGACAGGCCTGGTGGACTTGGCCGGCGGCTTGGGCGTGGCAGCGGCGCGCGCAGCGGACGGCTCGGCAGCGACCTTGGCCCTTGCGCCGGCGGGCGCCGACGCCGCAGCGGCCGCTGGCCTGGAGCGCGACTGCGGACGCGGCGCAGCCTTGCCGCTCGCGCTCGGTTCCGCAGGCGCCGCAGCAGCGCCTCGCTCCAGCCGCCGCAGCCGCCGCTCCAGGTCGGCGATATGCCGATGCGCCGCATCCAGCTCGGTGCGTGTGGGCAGGCCCAATTGTTCGCACAGTTGCTCGGTCTCGCGTTGCAGCAGCGCGCGCAAGCGCATCTGCGCATTGGCGAAACCGGCGTAAACCTCGCGAAATTCTTCCGACAACGCAGACGCCGCATAGGCCTCTTCGGCGGCATCGATCCACAGGTCGAACATCGCCCGCGCATTGGTCAGCTGGCGACCCGGATCCTCGTGCTCGCGCAGCTTGGCCTCGAACACGCCGAAGGCGCGATCGATCGCGCCCTGCAGCTGGCCCAGGTAAGCCTGCAGCTGCGCCTGGTACTCCTGCTGCGCCTTGGCCAGCGCGCGCCAGCGCGCGTGGTGGTTGCGGCCCGGACCGAAGCCCGGCATCTGCAGCCACGGCCCGCTGTCGCGCTGCCAGGGCTGCAGCCAGTGCGCCGCCTGCTGCAGCCAGGGATCCACGCCGGCCTGGCCGGCGCCACGCGCGGTCCCGAGCAGCCATTGCAGCATCTGCTCGCGCTGGCCCTGCACCTGCTGCTTCCAGGCGTCGGCCACATCGGCACTGCTGGCATCGCGCCCGGCGAACTGCGCCGCCACCTGCTGCATCGCGCCGAACCACTCGCCGGCCTGCTGCTGCAACTGCGATACCGCATCCTCGGCCTGCGCCGCGGTGCCACGCGGCAACCACTGCGCCCAGGTCTCGATCGCCTCGCGCCAGCCGCCGCCGACGCCTGCGGCGGGCTGCGCTGCGGGGATGGCGCCGCCCTGGCGCAAGGCGTCGCTCCAGGCGCTCCAGTACTGACGCGCCACCACCTCGAAATCGCCGGCATCGTTGCCGCCGCTAGCCTTCATCGCCACCCTCCCAGGTCAGACCGGGATGATAACAACCTGCCAGCGCTCAAGGCTTGGGAATGCGCAGGGTCTTGCTGATCATCAGCGAACCGGACAGCGCGAACAGCAGCACCAGCGGGTGCAGCAGCCACGGCCCCAGCCGCCACTCGCCCCACCACAGCGCATCGCCGACATGGCCCAGGTGCGCGGCCACCGCCAGCACGATCACCAGCGCCAGGCTGCTCGGGATCGGCGTGCCTTCGAAATACGGCACCTTGTCGCCGTCGCCGGCCAGCTGCTCGGCGGTGACGTTGTAGCGCGCCAGGCGGCTGACCCCGCAGCACACGAAGAAGCTCAGCACCAGCCAGTCCCAGCCGCCCTGCATGCCGCAGGCATAGGCCAGCGCCGCCGGGGCGACGCCGAAGGAGATCACGTCGGCCAGCGAATCCAGCTCGCGGCCGAGCGTGGACGAGGACTTGCGCCAGCGCGCCACGCGCCCGTCCAGCGCATCGAACACGAACGCCAGCGGGATCAGCGCCATGCCGATCAGCAGATCGCTGCGCCGGCCCTCCTGCAGGAAGCGCATCGACGCGAACACCGCGCCGGTGCCGCAGAAGGCATTGGCCAGGGTGAACCAGTCGGCCAACTGGAATTCGCGCAGCATCGAAAAGTGGCGTTTCATCGGCATAGCGTGGCGGATCCAGCGTGAGAAGGGTGCGACCGGCACAGGGTAGCGTGGCGCCACTGCACTGGCGAGGACCGCAGCCATGGCGCCATCGCGCCACGCTGCTACGCTGCGCCCTTTCCCCGACAGGTGCCTTGCATGCAGACCGTCCTGATCACCGGCGCCGCCAGCGGCATCGGCGCCGGCCTTGCCCGCGAACTGGCCGCCAGCGGCCGCCACATCATCGTCAGCGACCTGGATGTGGACGCGGCCGCCGCCGTGGCCGCGCAGCTGCGCGAAGCCGGCGGCGCGGCCGAATCGGTGGCGCTGGACGTGACCAGCCAGGCCAGCATCGATGCGGCGCTGGCGGCGATTTCGCGACCGGTGGACGTGCTGGTCAACAACGCCGGATTGCAGCACGTGGCGCCGCTGCAGGACTTCCCGATGGCCAAGTGGAGCCTGCTGATCGAGGTGATGCTGACCGGCGTGGCGCGACTGACCCAGGCCGTGCTGCCGGGCATGCGCGCGCGCGGCTTCGGCCGCATCGTCAACATCGGCAGCATCCACTCGCTGGTCGCCAGCCCCTACAAGAGCGCCTACGTCGCCGCCAAGCACGGCCTGGTCGGGTTTTCCAAGGGGGTGGCGCTGGAAACCGCCGATACCGACATCACCATCAACACGCTGTGCCCCAGCTACGTGCAGACCCCGCTGGTGGACAGGCAGATCGCCGACCAGGCGCGCACCCGCGGCATTTCCGAAGCCGACGTGATCGCGCACGTGATGCTCAAGCCGATGCCCAAGGGCGTGTTCATCGCCTACGACGAACTGGCCGGCTGCATCGCGTTCCTGGCCTCGCCGGCGGCGCGCAACATCACCGCGCAGACCATCGCCATCGATGGCGGCTGGACCGCGCAATAGCGGCGCGGCGCGTGCCGCAACAGCGGCCTGGGTAGCAACGGGAATCCTGGTTGGCGAATTTTTCGCCAATCAGCCGCCAAGCCCTGCGCTGCAACGCGGCGATGCGCTTATCCACAGACTTTGGCCGCTTCCATCCACACCCGCTGTGGAGAAGCGCCGCGCGCACTGGCGAAATTTTCGCCAGGCACAAAAATCCGGCAGCGATTTCAGCAACTTGCCGTGCTTGCCCACAGGCTTGTGCAGGATCGATCCACAGCCGCTGTGGACAAGCGCAGCGCGGGCGCGATGCCGCTCAGACCCGCGAATAGCGCCACGACAGCATGCGCCCGTCGCGGTACGGCATCACGCCGTGGAACGGGCGCGGATCGCCGTCGAACACCAGCGGCAGGAAGTGGCGGTCGCCTTCCCACAGCGGCAGCGCTTGCATGTCCGCCACCGGCACCCAGGCCACTGTGCCCTCGGCGTTCTCGGTAAAGGGCTCGCCGCTGTAGGCGCTGATCAGGAACAGGAAACCCAGCCAGTCCTCGCCATGCTTGCCGAAACCGGGCCAGCTGATGGTGCCGCGCAGTTGCAGCGCGTCGCATTCGATGCCCGCCTCTTCGCGGATTTCGCGGCGCATGCCGTCCAGCACGTCCTCGTCCGCCTCGACCTTGCCGCCCAGGCCGTTGTACTTGCCCAGGTGGTGGTCGCCAGGCCGCGCGTTGCGGTGGATCAGCAGCACCTTGGAACGGTCGGGCGACAGCACGTAGCCCAGCGTGGCGACGATCGGGGTGTAAGGCATGCGGCAGGCGGGCGAGTCGGCGGGCGCGCAGTATGCCGCATCCGCCGCGGCCGACGATCAGCGCGCGGGTGCCGCCGTGTCCTCGGCCGGGCGCCGCAGCGGCCCGGCCGGCTTCAGCGTGGCCACGCCGTGGCCGCGCTCGGCAAGGTATTCCAGCCACTTGCTGAGGAAGGTGTTCATGCGCATGCGGTGGCTGATCAGTTCCGCCGGCGGCGGATACAGCCCCATCACGTCCTGCCAGCGGCGGCCGACATAGCAATGCGTGGTCTCGGCCTGGCGCGCGTCGCGGTACAGGCGCACGTAGGCCGAGGGATCCGGCTCGCCGGTGAGCGGGTCGCACAGGTCGTAGGTGAGGCGCAGTTCCACGGTGTAGCGGTGGTGCTCGATCACGTCCAGGCGCAGGTCCAGGCCGTCGCCGATCGAGGACAGGTAGCTGCCCACGGCCAGGTCCGAGGGCACGAACAGGCGGTTCAGGTGCACGAAGTTCTCGGCGTACAGGCCCATCAGCCAGCCGAATCGGCTCAGCCGGGGAATGCGTTCGCTGCGGGTCAGGGCGTGCTGCATGGCACCGATGCTACACGCTGCAACGCCCGCGTGGCAGCATTGACGGATCGTGCGCGCCGGCCTACCTTGGAAGTCTGCTCGGCGGCTGGCCCAGCCTCCAGGGTACGCGGATTTCACCCAGCTGACCGCGTCGGCGCCACGGCATTCAGAACATCTCGCGCTGCAGCCCCAGCGTCGCCAGCACCTTGCTGGAAATTTCCTCGATCGAGGTATGCGTGGTGCTCAGCGTCGGGATCCGCTCCATCCTGAACATGGTCTCGGCCGCGGACACTTCGCGCCGGCACGTCTCCAGGTTGGAATAGCGCGAATTCGGCCGCCGTTCCTGGCGGATCTGCTGCAGCCGGTCCGGATCGATGGTCAGCCCGAACAGTTTGTTGCGGTACGGCCGCAGCCGCGGCGGCAGCCGATCGTGCTCCAGATCCTCCTCGGTCAACGGATAGTTGGCCGCGCGCACGCCGTAGTGCAGCGCCAGGTAGATGCAGGTCGGCGTCTTGCCGGCGCGCGAGACGGCGACCAGGATCAGGTCGGCCTCGTCGTAGTTGATCGCGATGCCGTCGTCGTGGGTCAGCGCGAAGTTCATCGCGTTGATGCGGCGATGGTAGGTTTCGAAATCGACCAGGCCGTGCGCCTGCCCTACCCGCGAATGCCGCGGCGCGTTCAATTCGCGCTCCAGCGGCTCGATGAACGGCGCGAACACGTCGAGCATCAAGGCGCCGCTCTCCGACAGCAGCATGCTCAGCTGCGGATCGACGCAGGAGTTCACCACGATCGGCCGCACCTGGTAGCGCTCGCCCGCGGCATGGATGCGCTGTGCCGCCTCGCGCGCTTTTTCCGGGTCGTCTACGAACGACATGCGGTCGGTGACGAAGCTGAAACCGCTGAACTGAGTAAGCAGGCTATGCCCAATGGTTTCAGCGGTGATACCGGTTCCATCGGACACGTAGAACACCGGTCGGATCGTCGACATTGCCTGGATTCTCCTTGCTGAAACCCAACGGATGCGCCCGGCCGCGCTTGTGCCGACTCGGGTGCGCACTGCATGATATCGGCTTCTTCCCCCACGGACGCGGCCACTTAGCCCGCTTCGGGCGATGGCCCTACGGAGCATCGCGCTTGAACGAGAACATCCTTTGGTTGCACGAGTTGCGCCTGACCGACCTGGCCCGTGTCGGTGGCAAGAACTCCTCCCTCGGCGAAATGATCGGCAACCTGGCAGGTCTCGGAGTCTCGGTGCCTGGCGGCTTCGCCACCACCGCCGAAGCGTTCAAGGCGTTCGTCGCCCACAACAATCTGTACCAGCGCATCTTCGACAAGCTGGCGACGCTGGACGTGGAAGATGTCGCCGCGCTGACCGTGGCCGGCAAGGAAATCCGCGGCTGGGTCACCGAAGCGCCGCTGCAGCCGGAGCTGGACCAGGCGATCCGCGATGCCTATGCGCAGCTGTGCGCGGAGAACGGCGGCGGCGAGATCGCCGTGGCAGTGCGCTCCTCGGCCACCGCCGAAGACCTGCCCGACGCCAGCTTCGCCGGCCAGCAGGAGACCTTCCTCAACGTGACCGGCGCCGACGACGTGGTGCACAAGGTCAAGGAAGTGTTCGCCAGCCTGTACAACGACCGCGCCATCGCCTACCGCGTGCACCACGGCTTCAAGCACGAGGACGTGTTCCTGTCGGCCGGCGTGCAGCTGATGGTGCGCTCGGGCGTCGGCGCCGCCGGCGTGCTGTTCACGCTCGATACCGAATCCGGTTTCCGCGACGTGGTGTTCGTCACCTCGAGCTTCGGCCTCGGAGAAATGGTCGTGCAGGGCGCGGTCAATCCCGACGAGTTCTACGTCTACAAGCCCACCCTCGCCGCCGGCAAGCCGGCGATCCTGCGCCGTTCGCTGGGCAGCAAGCTGATCCGCATGGTGTATTCGGATGTGCCGGGCGAGCGCGTGCGCATCGAGGACACCCCGGCCGAGTTGCGCAACACCTTCTCGATCAGCGACGAGGACGTGCAGGAACTGTCCAAGCAGGCGCTGGTGATCGAGAAGCACTACCAGCGGCCGATGGACATCGAGTGGGCGAAGGACGGCGTCAGCGGCAAGCTGTTCATCGTGCAGGCACGCCCGGAGACGGTGAAATCGCGCGGCCATGCCACCCAGATCGAGCGTTTCGCGCTGGAACAGCGCGGCACGGTGATCGCCGAAGGCCGCGCCATCGGCCAGAAGATCGGCGCCGGCGTCGCCCGCGTGGTGCGCAGCCTGGACGACATGAGCCGGGTGCAGCCCGGCGACGTGCTGGTCGCGGACATGACCGATCCGGATTGGGAGCCGGTGATGAAGCGCGCCTCGGCGATCGTCACCAACCGCGGCGGCCGCACCTGCCACGCGGCGATCATCGCCCGCGAGCTGGGCGTGCCGGCAGTGGTCGGCACCGGCAACGCGATGGAGCTGATCGAGGACGGCCGCGAGGTGACGGTGAGCTGCGCCGAAGGCGACACCGGCTTCATCTACGCCGACCTGCTGCCGTTCGACCGCACCACCACCGATCTGGGCAACATGCCGCCGGCGCCGCTGAAGATCATGATGAACGTGGCCAACCCGGAGCGCGCGTTCGACTTCGGCCAGCTGCCCAACGCCGGCATCGGCCTGGCGCGGCTGGAAATGATCATCGCCGCGCACATCGGCATCCATCCCAATGCGCTGCTGGAATACGCCAAGCAGGACGCGGCGACCAAAAAGAAGATCGACGAGAAGATCGCCGGCTATGCCGACCCGGTCAGCTTCTACATCAACCGCCTGGCCGAAGGCATCGCCACGCTGACCGCATCGGTGGCGCCGAACCCGGTGATCGTGCGCCTGTCGGACTTCAAGTCCAACGAGTACGCCAACCTGATCGGCGGCAGCAACTACGAGCCGCACGAAGAGAACCCGATGATCGGCTTCCGCGGCGCAAGCCGCTATGTCGATCCGAGCTTCTCGGCCGCGTTCGCGCTGGAGTGCAAGGCCGTGCTCAAGGTCCGCAACGAGATGGGCCTGGACAATATGTGGGTGATGATCCCGTTCGTGCGCACCCTGGAAGAAGGCCACAAGGTCATCGAGGTGCTGGAGAAGAACGGGCTCAAGCGGGGCGAGAACGGCCTGAAGATCATCATGATGTGCGAGCTGCCGTCGAACGCACTGCTGGCCGACGAGTTCCTGGAGATCTTCGACGGCTTCTCGATCGGCTCCAACGACCTGACCCAGCTGACCCTGGGCCTGGATCGCGATTCGTCGATCGTGGCGCACCTGTTCGACGAGCGCAACGCCGCGGTCAAGAAGCTGCTGTCGATGGCGATCAAGGCCGCGCGCGCCAAGGGCAAGTACGTGGGCATCTGCGGCCAGGGCCCGTCGGACCATCCTGACCTGGCCGAGTGGCTGATGCAGGAAGGCATCGAGTCGGTGTCGCTGAATCCGGACACCGTGGTCGATACCTGGCTGCGTCTGGCCAAGCTGAAAGCCGCTGGCTGATGAGCACGGCGGCAACGTTGCTGGCGGCGGTCGCGGCGGCGACCTCGGCCGCGCCGGCGGAGCGGACACAGCAGCCGTTCAACTGGAGAGACCTGGATTGGGCGCAGTACGCGCTCAACTGGGGCGTGGCGCTGGTCATCCTGGTGCTGGGGATGTGGATCGCCAAGCGCCTGAGCCAGTGGCTGCACCGCGTGCTGGTCCGCGCGCGGGTGGAGACCACCCTCAGCAATTTCCTGCGCAACGTCGCCTATGCCTTGCTGCTGGTGCTGGTGTTCGTGACCGCGCTGCAGAAGGTCGGGGTGCCGCCGACCTCGCTGTTCGCGGTGCTCGGCGCGGCCGGCCTGGCCGTAGGCCTGGCGCTGAAGGATTCGCTGTCCAACATCGCCTCGGGGGTGATGCTGATCGTGCTGCGACCGATGCGCGACGGCGACCATGTGGTGGTGGCCGGCCAGGAAGGCATCATCGACGAGATCCGGATCTTCCAGACCCGCATCCGCAGCTTCGACGAGCGCATGATCACCCTGCCCAACAGCACCATCACCACCGCGCCGATCGTCAATTACAGCACCCTGCCCAACCGGCGCCTGGAGATCACCGTCGGCGTCGGCTACGGCGACGACCTGAAGAAGGCGCAGCAGTTGCTGCTGCAGATCGCGCAGGACAATCCGAACATCCTGGAGACGCCGGCGCCGTTCGTGCAGGTCACCAACCTGGGCGAGAGCACGGTGGACCTGATGCTGTTCGCCTACGCCAGGAACGGCGACTTCGGCGCGGCCAAGAGCAGCACGCTGGAGAACATCCGCAACCGGTTGCTGGAGAACGGGCTCAGCATTCCCTACCCGCAGCGCGATCTGCACGTGTACCACCACGATGCCGATGGCCGTCCGATCGCCGAGCTGCTGCTGAAGGGCGTGACCGACGACGGCGAGACCAGGCAAGGGCCGCCGCTGGCCCGTTGACGCAAGGGATTGCGCAGGGCCGTGCCGGACAGGCGCGGCCTGCGTGCCGCGCAGCGCGACTCAGCGCGTGCCGCCGCCCTGCCCGCCCAACGCGCCCATGAACGGGCGGTAGTAGCGCAGTTCGTCGATCGAGTCGTGCACGTCGCTGAGCGCGGTGTGCGACGAGGTCTTGTTCAGTCCCGAAGCGACCGTCGGCGCCCAGCGCCGCGCCAGTTCCTTCAGCGTGGACACGTCCAGGTTGCGGTAGTGGAAGAAGCGTTCCAGCCGCGGCATCTGCCGGTGCAGGAAGCGCCGGTCCTGGCAGATCGAATTGCCGCACATCGGCGATGCGCCGGCCTTGCACCACTGCGCCAGGAACGCCACGGTCTGCGCCTCGGCCTGGCCCAGGGTGATCGTGCTGTCGAGCACGCGCTGCCACAGCCCGGAATGACGATGCTGGTTGCGGTTCCACTCGTCCATCGCCTGCAGCGTCTGCAGCGGATGCGTGATGGCGAATTCCGGACCCTCGGCGAGCACGTTGAGCTGGCTGTCGGTGACCACCGTGGCGATCTCGATGATCGAATCCTTGTCGGTATCCAATCCGGTCATTTCCAGATCGATCCAGATCAGACGATCGTTGTCCACCTGCGGTTCCGCCATATCACCATCCAGTCGTTCGCGGCGGCGCTGCCGGCGCGGGGGTTTCGTATCGGTCGCGCATGATACCGCGCGCGACGCAGCGGGTTCACCTCCGCCCGCCAGCACAGCGCGGCGCTCACCCGGGCAGCGGCGGCCGGCCGCGCTTGGCGCGGAAATAGTTGCTCAGGCGCAGCCCGGCAGGCGCCGCCAACACCCCGCCGCGCACCTGCACGCGGTGGTTGTGGCGCGGATCGGCGAGCAGGTCGAACACGCTGCCGCAGGCGCCGGTCTTCGGATCGGCGGCGGCATAGACCAACTGCGCCACGCGCGCGTGCACCAGCGCCATCGCGCACATCGCGCACGGCTCCAGGGTCACGTACAGGGTGCTGCCGAGCAGGCGATGGTTGCCGAGCCGGCGCCCGGCCTGGCGCAGCGCCACGATCTCGGCGTGCGCGCTGGGATCGTGCTCGGCGATGTTGAGGTTCCAGCCTTCGCCCAGCACCTCGTCCTGCGCCGAGACCAGCACCGCGCCGACCGGGATCTCGTCGAACTCGCGTTCGGCGCGGTCGGCCAGGGCCAGCGCATGCCGCATCCAGCGCTCGTCGCGCGCGGCGATCTCGCTATCGCCGTTCATCGCGCCGCGGCATGCTTGCGCACGAACTCGGCGAACACCGCCAGCGTGGCTTCGCTGACATGGTGCTCGATGCCCTCGGCATCGCGCCGCGCGATGTCCTCGTCGATGCCCAGCGCAAGCAGGAACTGCTCCACGGTCTGGTGCCGCTGCCGGCTGGCCGCCGCCAGCGCTTCGCCATCGGGAGTCAGGAACACCCCGCGATACGGCCGCTGGATCACCCAGCCGCCCTTGACCAGGCGCTTGAGCATCTTCGCCACGGTCGGCTGGGCCACGCCCAGGCGCGCGGCGATGTCCACCTGCCGCGCCTCGCCGCCGTCGGCCAGCAGGTCGGAAATCAGCTCCACGTAGTCCTCGATCAGTTCCAGGCGATGCGCCTCGCGCACCTGGCGGAAGCTCTCGACCTGTACTTCGGCGTCGAGCAGCACCGCCCCCGGTGCTGTCGACTTCCCGCTTTTGTGCATCGCAACGCCCTTGTCCGGTGCCGGCGAACGCCGGCCGCCGCCTATTCTGGCCGAAATCGCGTCTATCGCAGCGATTCGGTTTGCCAATGCTAAACAGCATAGCAAGTGCTATATACTCGGTCGTGCTTCTCCCACACACGTTTGCGCCATGGCCGATCCCCAGCCCCTGCCCCTGCCCCAGCCCGATTCCGATGCCGCCTGGCCGCAGGCCAGCGAGCCGCCGCGGCGCAGCCTCGGACGCATGAACGGCAGCGTCGCCGTGCCCGGCGGCGGACTCGGCTGGCGCCGCTTCCTTGCGTTCCTGGGGCCGGGCTACATGGTCTCGGTGGGCTACATGGATCCGGGCAACTGGGCCACCGACATCGCCGGCGGCTCGCATTTCGGCTACCTGCTGCTGTCGGTGATCCTGCTGTCGAACCTGATGGCGATCGTGCTGCAGGGCCTGGCCGCGTGGCTGGGCATCGCCACCGGCCGCGACCTGGCGCAGGCCTGCCGCGAGCACTATTCCAGACCGGTCAATTTCCTGCTGTGGCTGGCCTGCGAGACGGCGATCGTGGCCTGCGACCTGGCCGAGGTGATCGGCACCGCGATCGCGCTGAAGCTGCTGTTCGGCATCCCGCTGACCCTGGGCGCGATCATCACCGCGATCGACGCGCTGCTGGTGCTGTACCTGATGCGGCGCGGCTTCCGCACGCTGGAGGCATTCGTGATCGCGCTGCTGATGGTGATCTTCGCCTGCTTCCTGGTGCAGATCGTGCTGGCCGCACCGCCGCTGCGCGAAGTGCTGGCCGGCTTCATCCCGCGCGCCGAGGTGGTGACCAACCCGGCCGCGCTGTACCTGGCGATCGGCATCATCGGCGCGACGGTGATGCCGCATAACCTGTACCTGCATTCGTCGATCGTGCAGACCCGCGCCTACGAACGCAGCGACGACGGCCGCCGCTCGGCGCTGCGCTGGGCGCTGGCCGACAGCACCATCGCGCTCAGCCTGGCGCTGTTCGTCAATGCCGCGATCCTGGTGCTGGCCGCGGCGGTGTTCCATGCGCACGGCCGCACCGACGTGGAGGAAATCGAGCAAGCCTACGAACTACTGGCGCCGATGCTCGGCGTCGGCCTGGCCTCGACCCTGTTCGCGGTAGCGCTGCTGGCCTCGGGCATCAACTCCACGGTGACCGCGACGCTGGCCGGGCAGATCGTGATGGAAGGCTTCCTGCACCTGCGCATCCCGGCCTGGGCGCGGCGCCTGCTGACCCGCGGCCTGGCGATCGTGCCGGTGGTGGTGGTGACCTGGATCTACGGCGAGCGAGGCACCGCCAAACTGCTGGTGCTGAGCCAGGTGCTGCTGTCGATGCAGCTGCCGTTCGCGGTGATCCCGCTGGTGCGCTTCGTCGCCGACAAACGCAAGATGGGCGCACTGGTCGCGCCGCGCTGGCTGGTCTGGCTATCGTGGGTGATCGCCGCGCTGATCGTGGTGCTGAACGCGAAGCTGCTCGGTGACATGCTGCTGCACTGAATTGGCGCCAGCACGGCGCGGCGCTGGCGCGCTGCCGGAACGCTGCGGGGCCCGCGCTTGCCGGCGCCAACCGCGGGTGCGTTCAGGAATACAGCGGAGCCGCTTCCGGTTTGCCGTGGGCGCCGGGATTGGCACGCACATGCTGCAGCGCCGCCGCCAGCTCGTCCAGCCGGTAGGGCTTGGGCAGGATCTGCACGCCTTCCGCTTCGGCCGCCGATTTCGCCGCTTCCGCGTAGCCGCTGGTGAGCAGGATCGGCAGTTGCTGGCGCCGCATGCGGATCTCGTGGACCAGCTCCAGGCCGTTCATGCCGCCGGGCATCATGATGTCGGAGAACACGATGTCCACCACGCGCTCGTTGGCCAACGCGCCCAGCGCCGCGGCCGCGCTGGCCACGCGGGTGACCTGGTAGCCCAGCTGGCGCAGCATTTCGCCGACCAGCGCGGCCACTTCGTCGTCGTCCTCCACCAGCAGCACGTAGCCGGCCTCGCCCGGGGCGCGGCGCGCCACTTGTTGCAGGTCCATCAGATGCCGCTCGTCCAGCGCCGGCGCGCGGAACGAGCGCGGCAGCAACAGGTGGATGGCCGTGCCCTGCCCCAGGTCGCTGTCGATGTGGATCGCGCCTCCGGATTGCTGCACGAAGCCGTGCACCTGCGCCAGGCCCAGGCCCGAGCCCTTGCCGATGTCCTTGGTGGTGTAGAACGGCTCGAACACCCGCGCCTTCACTTCCGGTGCCATGCCGGTGCCGGTGTCGACGATCGACAGGCGGATGAAGTCCGGATCGGTCTTGCCGACGCCGGGCAGATTCTGCGCCCGCACCACGATGGTGCCGCCGCTGGGCATCGCATCGCGCGCATTGACTGCCAGATTGAGCACCACCAGTTCCAGCTCGCCCGGGTCCACTTCGATCGGCCACAGGTCCTCGGCAAGATCGAAATCCACATGCACGTCGCCGCGCAGGCTGCGGTCCAGCAGTTCGCGCATGCCGCCGATCTGCCGGGTCAGGTCGACCGGCTCCGGCTTGAGCTCCTGCCGCCGCGAGAACGCCAGCAACTGCCGGGTCAGTCCGGCGCCGCGCTGCGCCGCCTTCTGCATACCGTCCATCAGCCGCTTGCGCACAGCCGGGTCGGCCTGGATGTCGAGCATCGCCAGGCCGCCGGAAATCACCATCAGCAGGTTGTTGAAATCGTGCGCCACGCCGCCGGTCAATTGCCCGATGGCCTCGATCTTCTGGGCGTGGCGCAGGGTCTCCTCGACCCGCGCGCGCTCGTCCATCTGCGTGCGCAGCAGGCGGTTGGCTTCTTCCAGCTCGCAGGTGCGCGCCACCACCTGCGCCTCCAGCTCCTGCGCCGCCGAGGCCTGCGCCTGCAGCAGCGAACGCACTTCGTACTGGCGGGCGCGGGCGCGCAGCGCGGCCTTGATGGTGCTGGTGAAGGTGATCGCCTGCACCGGCCGCTCGAGCAAGGCCACATTGCGCAGGGACGCCACCAGGTTGCGCCGCCAGTTCACCACCGACGGTTGCTCCTGATGGCTGGTCAGCACCACGAACGGCAGATCCGACCATGCCGGCTGCGCATTGGCCCAGCCGAACAGCGCCGACGCATCCCTGCCGAACAGGCCTTCCTCGGCGACGAACACCGCGGCGGCACCGACCTCCAGTTCGCTGACCAAACTGTCCAGATCGGGACAATGGCAGGCCACCACGCCGCCACGCCGCAACAGCTCCACCGACGCACCGCCGTCGCGGCCGATCGGGGCATGCACCAGAACGCGGTGCTCGATCGCATCGCTGCTGCTCATGCAGGCGTATCCAGCAACGGCATCTCCCCTCCGCTGTAACGCGGCGTTCCGGAAAAGATGCCGCTGAAGCCCTTGATCGGCGGACCGACATCGATGCCGTTGCGGCTGAGCTGGAACTCGCGGATGGTGTTCTCGTGGCTGCCGCTACGCTTCTTCACCACCGACAACGCCCGGCGTACCGTGCCGTCCACTTCGAAATAGCGCAGCATCAGCACCGAATCGCTCAGATAGCTGAGGTCCAACGGCGTTTCCATCGGCCCCATCAGCCCATGCTGCGCCAGCACCAGAATGGTCAACACGCCCTGCTGGCCCAGATAGCTGAGCAGTTCGTGCATCTGCAGGATCAGGAAGCGTTCGTCCGGCATCGCATTGAGATAGCCGTTGAGGCTGTCGATGACGATCACCCGCGCGCCGTCCACTTCCACGCTGCGGCGCACGTTGGCGGCGAACTGGCCCGGCGACATCTCCGCCGGATCGATCTGCTGGAACCGGATCAGTCCGTTATCGAGCTTTTCCTCGAGCGGCAGGCCCAGCGTGCGCGCACGCGCCTGCACCGTGCTGCGTCCCTCGTCGAAGGCGAAGAACACGCTGTGTTCGCCACGCTCGGCCGCAGCGATGGCATAGATCAGCGCCAGCGAGGATTTGCCCACGCCGGCAGCGCCCAGCAGCAACGCATTGGTACCGCGCTCCAGCCCGCCGCCGAGCAGACGGTCCAGTTCGTCGTTGCCGCTGGACGCGACCTCCTCGATATGGTGGGGCTTGTATTCGGCCGCGATCAGGCGCGGATAGATTTCCAGCCCGCCCTTCTCGATGGTGAAGTCGTGGTAGCCGCCGCGGAACTGGATGCCGCGCATCTTGATCACCCGCAGGCGCCGACGTTCCGAGCCGTAGTCGATGGCCAACTGTTCCAGCAGCACCACGCCGTGGGTGATGGAATGCAGCTGCAGGTCGTTTTCCTGCGAGGACAGGTCGTCGAGCATGATCACCGTGCATTGCCGGCTGGCGAAGAAATGCTTCAGCGCCAACACCTGGCGGCGATAGCGCAACGGGCTCTGCGCGAGCAGGCGCAACTCGGACAGGCTGTCCAGCACCACCCGCGTGGGGTTGAGCTGCTCGACCTTGTCGAAGATCAGTTTGGTGGTCTCGGTCAGCTCCATTTCCGCCGGATGGAACACGGTGAGTTCGCGTTGCGGATCCAGCGCGGTCTCCGGCGGCACCAGTTCGAACACGTCGACCTGGTTCATGCTCCAGCCGTGGCGGCTGGCGACCAGGCTCAGTTCGCGCTGGGTCTCGGACAAGGTGATGTAGAGCACCCGCTCGCCGTTGCGCGCGCCTTCCAGCAGGAACTGCAAGGCGATCGTGGTCTTGCCGGTGCCTGGGCGGCCTTCGTACAGATAGAGCCGATTGGGGTCCACGCCGCCGCCGAGGATGTCGTCCAGCCCCGCGCTGCCGGTCGAGATGCGCGGCGGATCGTCGCCATTCACGTGATCGTGCTGCCGATGGGGCGTCATGCTCGTCCTTTACTTGCGGTTGGATGAAAGGCGCCGGTGTTCCGTCGCCGCTGCGGGCCACGCGCAGCGACTCGAACCGAGTCCACCTTCGCAAGCACGCCCTGCCCGATCCTGCGACAGGCGCGCCAAAAGGCCGCGCTCGGCGCACGAATCGCACACTCCAATCACCCTACGTTCGGCAAAGTGATGGTCTTGTGTAGAGCGGTCGCGCCCTGCCAGCGGCGGATTGTCACTGTCGCAGCAGTGCCGGAAAGGCGGCCGCACTACCGTCGAAGCGCCAAGAACGTCTTGGCGCTATCGGCGAACGCGCGCTGCGCCGAGCGATCTGCGTGCGGCCCCTGCGGCGGCATGTGATTGGAGAAACTCGACGCGACCGCCTGGCCGGGCATTGCCGACTGGCCTGGCTGCAATCGTACGGCAACGACGGGCAGCTTCAGAACCGGATCGCGGCCGCTGTACCGGCATGGGAAATCCACCTGGTGACGGGCGCGGGCTCCATACCGCCATGGGTATCGCCGTGCACGAGCACAAGTTCGCGCTGCCGGATCGTGCCAGGAAAGCCGCCGCGTCGCGGGCCGATGGGCAGCGTCCTGGCCGCATCGTTCCGGACCAGATCGTAGGTGGCATCGCCTCGCGTGTAGCCGACCAGCGCACCGTCCTTCCAGACCGGACTACCGAGGACCGTCCAACGCCGGTGCCGCCGTAGGCGAGACTTCAACGCGCGAAACGCCAATCGTCGAAATCGAACAGCGACGGCTCCGCGCCGCCTTTGAACAGCATGTACAGATCGTGCGTGCCGGCAGCGCCGGACACCGACGCCGTGCGTTCCTGCCACCGCCCCGCGGCACCGCTGGCGCCGACCTGCAGCGTGCCGATCAGCGGACCGTCCACGCCGTCGAGCCGCAGTTCGATCGACGATGGCGCCACCGCGTTGGCCACGCTGGCGATAAAGCGCTTGGCGCCCGGCGTGCCGAAGTCGACGCCGGCGACCTTGATGTAGCTGCGGTCGGCGATGCGCGTGACGTACATACCGGTACGCGCGTCGCCGGCGGTGTCCACGCCCGGCGCCCAGTCGTACGGCCGGTCGCGGTCGCGCTTGATCCGCGACGTCCACGCGAACGTCTCGGCCTCCACACGCGTATACGGATCGACGGTGCCGAGCTGCGCCACCCCTTTGCGGTCCCACCACGGTTGCTTGGGAATGGTGCCATCGGGCCGGTACTGGAACCTGGTGACGGTGACCGAGCGGCGCTCGCGATGGATCGGCGTCATTTCGAAGTTCAGCCAGTAGTTGAAGCCGAACAGATAGGAGCCGCCCTTGTAATCGACGATGCCGGGATGGTTGCCGGTGGAGCCCTGGTTCGGGTCCATGATCTTGCCCTTGTGCACCCACGGGCCAGTCGGACCGTCGCTCATCGCATAGCCGATCCCTTCCGGGCAACAGGTCGATGCGTAGGCCATGTAGTAACGGCCGCCGCGCTTGTAGAACCACGGCCCCTCCTGATAGTCCGCCGGCTTGCTTTCCACTTTGGTGATCGGGCCGGAATAGGACACCATGTCGGGGTTGAGCCTGACGTACCACAGGTCCGGGTTGCCCCAGTACAGGTACGCTTGGCCGTCGTCGTCGATCCACACGGTCGGGTCGAAGAAGCCCTCGGCCGGCGCGATCAGCGGCTTGCCCAGCGCATCGCGGAATGGCCCGTCGGGCGTGTCGGCCACGGCGACCGCGATGACGTTCTTGGGCGAACCGGCCACGCTGATCGGCACATAGAGATAGAACCTGCCGCCGCGCGCCACCACCTGCGGCGCCCAGGCGTCGTTGCTCTGCACCGCCCAGGGAAAGGTCTTGAGCGAGGCGACCACGCCGCGGTCGGTCCAGTTGACCAGGTCGGTGGAACGGTACAGCCGCCAGTCGAGCATCTTGAAGCCGGCGGCATCGTCCTCGTCATGGCTGGTGTAGAGATACAGGACGCCGTCGTGGACCAGCGGCGCCGGGTCCGCCGTGAACCGCGTCTGCACGATGGGATTGTCGGCGCGCGCCGCAGCGAGCGGCAGGCCGACGGCGAGGACCAGTGCGGCGAAAATGGCAGGCTTCGACAAGGCTGCACTCCTGCGGACAACAATGAACGGGGATTTCAGAACCGGACGGTGACAGGTTTGCCGGTATATGAAATGCGCTTGGTGACCGGCGCCGGTTCCAAGCCGCCGTTGGCGGCGCCGTCCACCAGCACAACGTCGAGCTCGCGCTGCGCGATCATGCCGGGAAAGCCGCCCCGCCGCGGGCCGATGCTCAGGGTTCTGGCCGCATCGTTCCAGACCAGTTCGTAGGTGGCATGGGCACCCTTTTCATAGGCATAGGTCTCGTTGTCGTCCTCATACAGGGTGAAGCGCGCGTTCGCGCCCGGATAGATGCGGACCTCGTACGGCGCATCCGGGTCTTGCGTGGCGTATTGCACATGCGGTCCCATCGGCACGATCGACCCGGCCCGGACGTAGAGCGGCAGCAGATCCAGCGGCGTGCGCCGGGCGACGCGGCGGCCGCCATCGAAGCGTTGGTTGGTCCAGAAGTCGTACCAGCCCACAGCCTTGGGCAGATAGGTCTCCATGTTGTCGTCCATGGCGGCGCGCGGGGCGGCGAGCGCCTGCCGCTCGCTCGGCGTTCTCCACGCCAGGCGCAGCACGCGCTCGGCATCGCCCTGGTAATACTCGAGTCCGAGCTTGACCACCTGGCCCTTGCGCAGCGCGACCGTCGTTGCCTTGTAGCGCGCGGCGCCGGTGTCCCAATCCTGCACGACGGTCTTGCCGTCGAGCATCAGCCGGAAGCCGTCGTCGGCTTCGACCCCGATCTCGTACTCGCCCGCTTCCGGCGCGGTCAGGCTGCCCTGCCAGCGTGCCGAGAAGTGGGTCAGCCCGGAAAGGCCGGCCGGCACCTCGGCGAGCGGCGGATCCGGCCAGGTGTGGTCCACCTTCGGATCGACGAAGCGGCTCTTGGGCGTGTCGAAATTCTCGCCTTCGAAATACTGACCCGCCAGGCCCGGCTTCCCGTCCGGCGTGCGCAGCACCGCGCCCGGGATGGTCGTCGCCGGCGGCGGCTCGATGTGGTACATCGGTCGCGTCACCGGATGCACGAGAAAAGCGTTACCGAGCATGAAGGTATCGTCGATGCTGTCGGTGGCGCGGTCGTCGGGGAAATCCATCATCAGCGGCCGCATCAGCGTGTAGCCGTCGGAGGTCACCTTCCAGCTGAGGCTGTAGAGATACGGCAGCAGGCGATAGCGCAGTTGGGTGCTCTTGAGCAGCGAGGCATAGACCGCCGGGTCGGTCGACTTGAACCGGTAGGGCTCGCGCTCGACGTTGGTGCCGTGGATGCGCATGATCGGATTGAACGCGGAGAACTGCAGCCAACGCGCATAGAGCTCGCGCCACGCCGGATTGTTCTCGCCACCGGGGAAATCGGCGACGAAGAAGCCGCCCGTATCCTGCGTCCAATACGGGTTGCCGGTTACCGTGACATTCACCCCGTCGGCGACCTGCTGTTTCAAGGTTTTCCAACTGGCGTAGATGTCGCCGCTCCAGGACGCCGCCGCGGTGCGCTGCGCGCCCGCCCACGCCGAGCGGGTCAGCGTGAACACGCGCTTGTCGCTGGTGGCGCGCTGGCCGTCGTACGTGCCCTGCGTGGTGAGCAGCGAATAGGGATTGAGGTAACGGGTGAAGTCGCCCAGGGCGTTGGCGCCCAGCGCCTTGGTGTCGCGGATATTGTCCTGCGCATTCCACATGGCGCTGCTGACTTCGATCTCGGTGCCGTCCATCCACAGCGCATCGACGCCCTTGTCGAGCAGGCCCGACTTGAGGTGCTTGAAGTAGATCTGCTGCCCCAGCGGACTGTAGGCGTCGTAGACGCGCGCGTGCTTGGAGATCCAGTGCAACGGCGCGAAACGCAGGTTGTGCTGGTCCAGCTCGTGGGCGAGCGCAGTATCGTCGCCGACGGAGGGCCAGATCGACACCATCAGCTTCATATGCAGGTCGTGCACCTGGCGCGCCATGCCGGCAGGATCGGGATAGCGGACCGGATCCCAGGCCATGCCGCTCCAGCTGCCGTCCTTGTCCGATCCCCAGTACTGCCAGTCCTGCACGATGTAGTCGAGCGGGAATCCGTCGTTGCGGAAGCTGCGGGCGACGTCGAGCAGTTGCTCCTGGGTCTTGTAGCGTTCCTTGCTCATGAACAGGCCGAACGCCTGCTTGGGATACATCGGCGCCTGGCCGGTCAGCGCCCGGTAGGCCGCGACCACCGCATCCGGGGTGTCGCCGCCCATGAAGTAGTAATCGACGCCACCGGGGGCGCTTTCGGCCCACATCGATGCGCCGTTCGCATCGTCCTTGAAGCGCATTTGCGAATAGGTATCCCACAGGATCCCGTAGCGGCGCGAGGACATCAGCACGGGGATGACGATGCCCACGTTGGTCTGCACCAGCAGCAGTTCCTTGCCGCGCCGATTGCTGCTCTCCTCGCCGAGGAAGCCCAGACCGTAGATCGCCTCGTCCGGGCGCAAGCTAAAGCGGTTGGCCGCCTCGAACGTCGGCGCGCCCGACACCACGAGCTTCTTCAAGGTCTGCGGCGCGTCGCGGTTTTCTTCCGTATAGAGCTTGCCTGCCGCGTCGAAGAAACGCAGCGCACCGGTCTTCTTGCTGATTTCCACGCGCAACCTGGCGCTTTCGAGCGTCAGCGTGTCGGTGGTCTCGCTGGTGGTGAAGGCGACCCGTTGCGGCTTGCCGGTCACCGCGAGGCTGGCGGCGGTCCAGTAATTCTCACCCAGGTTCGCATTCACGCGAACGGTCTGCGGCCCGTAGAAGATCACGTTCTTGACGATCTGGCCGATGCGGACCTGGACGCCTTCTTGCAGCCGCGTGTACGCGAACGACTCGCCGCTTGCTGCCGCCACAGCGCGCAGATGTCCGCGCGCATCCAGGCCGGTCTGCGCGGCAGCAGCGGCCTGCATCGCAGCAGCGAACGCTGACGGAACGGATACCCAAAGCCCGAAGCTCAGCAACGCCGCCGCCAGCAACCTGTGTCGCCCGATCCGCATTATGACACTCCCTTTTCGCCCATCACGGGCACATGGCGTTCGCTTTGCGAAAAAGTGTACGCCATGTGGCCGGACGATCAACCGAAGCTTGCAACTGCATCCGTACGCTATGCGCGCATGCGATCGGCACAGTCCGCGCCAGTGGAATTCTCAACGCGGTGCGGCAGCTGCCGCGTCTTCGGTTTCCCTCGGCCGCCTGGCCGCGGACCGCGATCGCCAGCAAACAGCAGGGTCGGTCCAGTCGGCGCATGCGCTCGCGCCTGTCTTCGACATCTGCACGATTCCCGCAACGACGCTCAGACCGCGATCGGCCGCCAGTAACGACCGGCCGCAGGCAACTGGGTCACTCCCACTCGATCGTCGCCGGCGGCTTGCCGGAGATGTCGTAGACCACGCGCGAGACGCCGCGCAGTTCGTTGATGATGCGGTTGGAGACGGTGCCGAGGAAGTCGTACGGCAGGTGCGCCCAGTGCGCGGTCATGAAGTCGATGGTTTCCACCGCGCGCAGCGCGATTACCCATTCGTAGGCGCGCGCGTCGCCGACCACGCCCACCGACTTGACCGGCAGGAACACCGCGAACGCCTGGCTGGTGGTGTCGTACAGGTCGGCCTTGCGCAGCTCCTCGATGAAGATCGCATCGGCCTTGGCCAGCAGCTCGGCGTACTCGCGCTTCACTTCGCCGAGGATGCGCACGCCCAGGCCGGGACCGGGGAAGGGATGGCGGTAGACCATCGTGCGCGGCAGGCCGAGCTCCACGCCCAGGCGCCGCACTTCGTCCTTGAACAGCTCGCGCAACGGCTCGACCAGGCCCAGTTTCATGTGCTCGGGCAGGCCGCCGACGTTATGGTGGCTCTTGATCACGTGCGCCTTGCCGGTCTTGCTGCCGGCCGACTCGATCACGTCCGGATAGATCGTACCCTGCGCCAGCCACTTGGCATTGGCCAGCTTGTTCGACTCTTCGTCGAAGATCTCCACGAACAGGTTGCCGATGATCTTGCGCTTGGCTTCCGGATCGCTAACGCCGGCCAAGGCGTCGAAATAGCGGTCGGCGGCATTGACCCGGATCACCTTGACGCCCATGTGCTCGGCGAACATCGCCATCACCTGGTCGCCTTCCTGCCAGCGCAGCAGGCCGGTATCGACGAACACGCAGGTCAGCTTGTCGCCGATCGCCTTGTGCAGCAGCGCGGCGACCACCGACGAATCGACGCCGCCGGACAGGCCCAGGATCACCTCGTCGTCGCCGACCTGGGCGCGCACGCGCGCGATCTGGTCGTCGATGATGTTGGCCGCGGTCCACAGGGTCTCGCAACCGCAGACGTCGACCACGAAGCGGCGCAGCAGGGTCTGGCCCTGCAGCGTGTGGGTGACTTCCGGATGGAACTGCACGCCGTACCAGCGCTTGGCTTCGTTGGCCATCGCCGCGACCGGGATGCGCTCGGTCACCGCGGTGATGGTGAAGCCCGGCGGCACCTTGGAGACGTGGTCGCCGTGGCTCATCCACACGTTCAGGCGCGCGGCGCCGGGGTGGTCGCTGAGGCCGGAGAACAGCGCGTCGGGCGCGACCACGTCCACTTCGGCATGGCCGAACTCGCGTTGATCGGCGGCCTCGGTGGCACCGCCCAGCTGCGCGGCCAGGGTCTGCATGCCGTAGCAGATGCCGAACACCGGCAGCCCGCTGTCGAACACTTGCGGCGGCGCGACAGGTGCGCCCGGCAGCGTGGTCGATTCGGGGCCGCCGGACAGGATGATGCCCTTGGCGCCGAAGCCGGCGATCTGCGCCGGATCGTGGTCCCAGGCCCAGATCTCGCAGTAGACCCCCAACTCGCGGATGCGGCGTGCGATCAGCTGCGTGTACTGCGCGCCGAAATCGAGGATGAGGATCTTGTCGCTGTGGATGTTTGACATCGGGACTCGGGACTCGGGACTCGGGACTCGGGATCCCGCGATCCGGTAGCGATCGACGATGAAGAAACGGCGAGGAGGAATCGCTCCGTCCGTCGCCGTCCAACTGCTGTGCCGAGTCCCGAGTCCCGAGTCCCGAGTCCCGGCGCTTACCCCATGCGGTAGTTCGGCGGTTCCTTGGTGATCTGCACGTCGTGCACATGGCTCTCGCGCTGGCCGGCACCGGTGATGGTGACGAAGCTGGGCTTGGTGCGCATGTCCTCAATGGTCGCGCAGCCCACGTAGCCCATCGTGGCGCGCAGGCCGCCGACCAACTGGTGGATGATGCCGCTGAGCGGGCCGCGGTACGGCACGCGGCCTTCGATGCCTTCCGGCACCAGCTTGTCGGCGTCGGACGCGTCCTGGAAATATCGGTCCTTGCTGCCCTTCTCCATCGCGCCCAGGCTGCCCATGCCGCGGTAGCTCTTGTAGCTGCGGCCCTGGAACAGCTCGACCTCGCCCGGGGCTTCCTCGGTGCCGGCGAACAGGCCGCCGACCATCACCGTGGAGGCGCCGGCGACCAGCGCCTTGCCGATGTCGCCGGAGTAGCGGATGCCGCCGTCGGCGATCAGCGGGATGCGGTCCTGCAGCGCCTCGGCGACCATGTCCACCGCCGTGATCTGCGGCACGCCGACACCGGCGACCACGCGCGTGGTGCAGATCGAGCCCGGACCCACGCCCACCTTGACCGCGTCGGCGCCGGCGTCCATCAAGGCCAGCGCGGCATCGCCGGTGACGATGTTGCCGCCGATCACCTGCAGCTGCGGATAGGTCTTCTTGACCCAGGCCACGCGGTCGATCACGCCCTGCGAGTGGCCGTGCGCGGTATCGACGATGACCACGTCCACGCCCGCCGCGGCCAGCAGTTCGATGCGCTGCTCGGTATCGCCGCCGACGCCGACCGCCGCGCCGACCAGCAGGCGCGTGGACGCGTCCTTGGCGGCGTTGGGGTTGTCGGTCTTCTTCTGGATGTCCTTGACCGTGATCAGGCCGCGCAGCTCGAAGCTGTCGTTGACCACCAGGATCTTCTCGATGCGGTTGCGATGCAGCAGCTGCAGCACTTCCTCGTCGCTGGCGCCTTCGCGCACGGTGATCAGGCGATCCTTCTTGGTCATGATGTGGCGGACCGGATCGTCGAGCTTCTTCTCGAAGCGCATGTCGCGGCTGGTGACGATGCCGACCAGCTCGCTGCCATCGACCACCGGCACGCCGGAGATGTTGCGCGCGCGGGTCAGTTTCAGCACTTCGCCGATGGTGGTTTCCGGACCGACGGTGAACGGCTCGGTGATCACCCCGGCCTCGAACTTCTTGACCTTGGCCACTTCCGCCGCTTGCTGCGCCGGGGTCAGGTTCTTGTGGATGATGCCGATGCCGCCGAGCTGGGCCATGGCCACCGCGAGGCGGTGTTCGGTCACCGTGTCCATCGCCGCCGACAGGATCGGCAATTTCAGGCGCAGGTTGCGGGTCAGCCGGGTTTCCAGGCTGACGTCCTTCGGCAGGACGATCGAATGAGCGGGGACGAGCGAAACGTCGTCGTAGGTAAGAGCTTCAGCCTGGATGCGCAGCATCGGCGGACCCGAATGTGGGGAAGCGCGGCATTTTAACCGGAAATGGGGGGCTGAGGCTATGGGAGGAGAAGCCGGGACCGGGGACCGGGGACCCGAAGAACGTTTCTTGGTAAAGCAACATGTATCGGCCGCCGGTGCTTCGGCTCGGCCCTTAGCTTCTACCGGGTCCCCGGTCCCCGGTCCCCGGTCCCGGCAACACCAGCCCCATCCGCCGCCTCGATCGTGTTCTGCATCAGCGTGGCCACCGTCATCGGCCCGACCCCGCCCGGCACCGGGGTGATCCAGCTGGCGCGCTGCGCGGCCGCGTCGAAGCCGACGTCGCCGACCAGGCGGCCGTCGTCGAGGCGGTTGATGCCCACGTCGATCACCACCGCGCCGGGCTTGACCCACTCGCCCGGGATCAGGCCGGGACGGCCCACCGCCACCACCAGGATGTCGGCATCGCGCACGCGGGCCTGCAGCACCTCCGGCGGGGTGAACTTGTGGCAGCAGCTCACCGTGCAGCCGGCGATCAGCAGTTCCAGCGCCATCGGCCGGCCGACGTGGTTGCTGACCCCGACGATGGTGGCGTTGCGGCCGCGCACCGGCTGGTCGGTATGCCCCAGCAAGGTGACGATGCCGCGCGGCGTGCACGGGCGCAGGCCGAATTCGCGCAACGCCAGGTGGCCGACGTTCTCCGGATGGAAACCGTCCACGTCCTTGCGCGGGTCGATGCGGTGGATCAGCCGGCTGGCGTCGGGAATGCCCGGCAGCGGCAGCTGCACCAGGATGCCGTGGATCTTGGGATCAGCATTGAGGCGGTCGATCAGCGCCAGCAGCTCGGCTTCGCCGGTCCCGGCCGGCAGGTCGTAGTCGAACGCCTCGATGCCGACCTTTTGCGCGGCGCGGCGCTTGTTGCGCACGTAGACGGCGGACGCCGGATCGCCGCCGACCAGCACCACCGCCAGGCCCGGCCGCGGCTGTCCGGCCGCCAGCCGCGCATCGACCCGCAGCTTGAGCTGGTCGAGCAGTTCGTCGGCGATGCGCCGCCCGTCGAGGATGCGGGCCGGAACGGAGGAGACGGGCGCGGAATCGGTCATCGAGGCGAGCGGGTGTAGAGTTTGGGGACCCCCATTGTCCCCGATTCCGCCATGACCGACACCACCCGCATCGAGGCCGCCGCGTTCCGGCGGCTGCTGCAGCACCTCAACCAGGAGCGCAGCGACGTGCAGAACATCGATCTGATGATCCTGGCCGGCTTCTGCCGCAACTGCCTGGCCGACTGGTACCGCGAGGCCGCGGCCGCCGAAGGCGAGATGATGAGCAAGGAACAGGCGCGCGAACGCGTCTACGGCATGCCGTTCGCCGACTGGAAGGCGCAGTTCCAGGCCGAAGCCACGCCGGAACAACTGGCGGCCTTCGCCGACGCACAACGCCGGCACTCATAGATGCTGCGTCACCTGGGCATCGTGGCGGCGATCGCGGCCGTCGCCTACCTGGTGGTCTGCGCCCTGCTCTACCTGGGCCAGCGCGACCTGCTGTATTTCCCGCAGGCGACCCGCGTGGCGGCGGCGCAGACCGATTTCACCCTGCAGCGCAGCCCGGCGTTGCGCCTGCGCGGCTGGCAGCTCAATCCCGGCCGCGACAAGGTGTTGCTGTACTTCGGCGGCAACGCCGAGGACCTGCGCCAGGCGCGCGCGCAACTGGCGCCGCTGCTGCCCGACTACAGCGTGTACCTGCTGGCCTACCGCGGCTACGGCGCCAGCGACGGCACGCCGAACGAAGCGGCGCTGATCGGCGATGCGCTGGCGCTGTACGACCATGTGCGCGCCGCGCAACCGCAGGCCGAGATCGTGGTGCTCGGGCGCAGCCTGGGCAGCGGCGTCGCCAGCCAGCTGGCGGCGCGGCGGCCGCTGGCGCGGCTGGTGCTGGTCACCCCGTTCGACAGCCTGGCCGCGGCCGCCCAGGCGCATTATCCGTGGGCACCGGTGCGCTGGCTGCTGCGCGACCGCTACGACTAGGCCAGCGCGCTGCGCACCTATCGTGGCCCGTTGCTGGTGTTGCGGGCCGGCCGCGATCAGGTGGTGCCGGCGGCGAGCACCCAGCGCCTGCTCGACTCCCTGGCGCAGACGCCCACCGTGGTCGCGATGCCGCGCGCAGGCCACGACGACATCAGCGCCGACCCGCGCTATGCGCAGGCCTTGCAGGCGTTTTTGCGCTGAACCGCAGACACTGTAGGAGCGGCTTCAGCCGCGACAGGAACGTTTCCGGAGAGATCGGGTCGCGGCTGAAGCCGCTCCTACAGGTGGGCGGTGCCTCAGTCGTTCCGGCGCTCGTCCACCGGCACCGCTTCGGGATTGAGCGTGCGGCTCTCGCGCCGCGGCGGGGTGAACGGGGTCGGCTTGGGTACCGTCGGGGCGATATTGCCGTACATCAGCCCGCTACCGGCACGCACGTCGCCGGCAGCGATCTCCAGCTCAAAGCGCTCGGCATCGCGACGGCGGATCGCGCGAGCGATGCTCGCAGCCTCGTCCTCGGCCATGCCCAGTTCGATCAGCGCGGCCTGGCCGAATTCCACCGCCGATTCGAAGGTCTCGCGGATCTGGTAGTCCACCCCGGCGGCGATCAGCTTCAGCGAATGCTCGCGGTCGTAGGAGCGCACCAGCAGCTTGGCGTGCGGGAATTCCTGCGTGGCCAGCTCGACGATGCGGTTGGCCGCCTCGCGGTTGTCGATGCACACCGCGATCGCGCGCACGCTGTGCGCGCCAGAGGCATGCAGCACGTCCAGCCGGGTGCCGTCGCCGTAGTAGATCTTGAAGCCGAACTCGGCCGCGCTCTGGATCATCTCGATGTCGTTATCGATGATGGTCACGTCCACGTCGCGCGCCAGCAGCGACTGGCTGGCGACCTGGCCGAAGCGGCCGAAACCGATGATCAACACACTGCCGGTGAGCCCGTCGGCCGCCTCCACGCCATCCAGCGACGGCGCCTCCACCGGCGCCCAGCGCCGGTACAGCAGCACGAACAGCGGGGTCAGCGCCATCGACAGCACCACGATCGCGGTGAGGTTGGCATTGACCTGCGCATCGATGACCCCGGCCGCGCCGGCGGCGGCGAACAGCACGAACGCGAACTCGCCGCCCTGCGCCATCAGCACGCCGCGGTCCAGCGCCTGCGCGTGGCCGCTGCCGGTGAGCCGCGCGACCAGGTAGATGCACGCGGCCTTGGCCGCCATGAAGGCGAGCACGCCGCTGAGGATCAGTGTCCAGTTAGCCGCCACCACCGCCAGGTTCAGGGCCATGCCCACGCCGAGAAAGAACAGCCCGAGCAGGATGCCGCGGAACGGCTCGATATCGGCCTCGATCTGGTGGCGGAAGGTGGATTCGGACAACAGCACCCCGGCCAGGAACGCGCCCATCGCCATCGACAGCCCACCGAGCTGCATCAGCAAGGCCGCGCCCAGCACCACCAGCAGCGCGGCGGCGGTCATCACCTCGCGCGCCTTGGCCGCGGCCAGCAGGCGGAACAGCGGATTCAGCAGCCAGCGCCCGGCCACCAGCAGGCCGACGATGGCCGCCGCGCCGACGCCGATACCGATCCAGCGCGAGGGCGCATCGGCGGCGACCGGCACCGGCGCCATCCACGCCACCACCGCCAGCAGCGGCACGATCAGCAGGTCCTCGAACAACAGGATCGCGACGATCTTCTGCCCCGCCGGCAAGGCGATGTCGCCGCGCTCGCCGAGCAATTGCATCACTACCGCGGTGGAGGTGAGCACGAAGCCGGACGCGGCGATGAACGCCACCGGCAAGGACAGCCCCAGCGCCAGCCCGACCCCGGTCAGCACCGTCGCGCAGACCGCGATCTGTAGCGTGCCCAGGCCGAAGATCTGCTTGCGCAGGCTCCACAGGTGCGAGGGCCGCATTTCCAGCCCGATCACGAACAGGAACATCACCACGCCCAGCTCGGCCACGTGCAGGATCGCCTGCGGATCGGCGAACCAGCCCAGTCCGAACGGCCCGATCGCCAGGCCCGCGGCCAGATAGCCGAGCACCGAGCCCAGGCCGAGGCGGCGGAACACCGGCACCGCCACCACCGCGGCGCCGAGCAGCGCCACCACCTTGATCAATTCGCTGCTGTCGGCTGCACTGGTCATGCGTCGATTCTACGCACATGGTCGGACCGGTCTCATGCACCGATGTGCGGGACGGCATACTGCGGCGGCGGCGCCATCGATATGTCGCTTTCGCCTGCAACGTTCGCTTCGCCATCCGCGCGGTGGGACTGAAACACCGTTCCACAAAATCGGTCGCCCCCTCCCCTGTAGGAGCGGCTTCAGCCGCGACGGGCTTTACCGGTGAAGCCACGTCGCGGCTGAAGCCGCTCCTACAGAAAAGCCCGGATGCCGTGCTCAGGTGTGGGCGCCGCAGAACTGGACGTAGTCGATGTAGCCGGGGAACGCCAGGCCGGGCGCGCAGACCGGGCACTGCGGGTCGGCGGCCAGGCGGGTTTCGCGGAAGCGCATCGCCAGCGCGTCGAAGTACAGCAGGCGCCCGCGCAGCGGCTCGCCGATCTCCAGCAGCAGCTTCAGCACTTCGTTGGCCTGCAGCAGGCCGACGATGCCGGGCAGCACGCCGAGCACGCCGGCCTCGGCGCAACTGGGCGCGAACTCCGGCGGCGGCGGCTCCGGGAACAGGCAGCGGTAGCAGGGCGCCTGGCCGCGCCGGCGGCCGGCGTCGAACACGCTGACCTGGCCTTCGAAGCGCTGCACCGCGCCGTACACCAGCGGCTTGCCGAGTTTCACGCAGGCGTCGTTGAGCAGGTAGCGCGCGGGGAAATTGTCCGAGCCGTCGAGCACCACGTCCACGTCCTGCAGCAGGCGTTCGACATTGGCCGACGTTACCCGTTCGCGTATCGGCTCGACCTGCACGCCCGGATTCAGCGCGGCCAGCGCGGCGGCCGCCGACGCCACCTTGGGCTGCCCGATCCGCGCTTCGGTATGCAGGATCTGCCGCTGCAGGTTGCTGCGATCGACCACATCGTCGTCGGCGATGCGCAGCTGGCCGACCCCGGCCGCCGCCAGGTAGAACCCTGCCGGCGAACCCAGACCGCCGGCGCCGACCAGCAGGACGCGCGCCGCCTGCAGGCGGCGCTGGCCGTCGATGCCGACCTCGGGCAGGCGCAGGTGGCGCGAATAGCGCTCGAAGAAATCCTGCTGCTCCGGCGCCAGTGCCGGCCGCTGCAGCGGCAGTCCGTCGCGCTGCCAGCGCGTGGTGCCGCCCAGCACCGAGGCGACCGCGCAATACCCGGCATGCTGCAGGAACAGCGCCGCCTCGTGCGAGCGCTTGCCGCTCTGGCAGATCAGGATCGTCTCGGCGTCGGCCGCGCCGACATGCGTGACCGGATCGTCCTGCAACTGCGCGCGGGCCACGCCGAGCGCGCCCTCGGCCATGCCGGTGGCGCGCTCGTGTTCCTCGCGCACGTCGATCAGCCGCGCGCCCTGGGCGATGCGCGCGCGGGCCTGCTGCGGGGTCAGTTGTCGAATGCTCATGCAAGCATTATCAGCGCAAACCTGTGGTGCGTCCTTCGCTCAGCAACCCACACGCGCGCGGCTCAATACGCGAACACCTCGACCACGTCGCCGGCATCGAAACGGCGCGCGCCCTCGTCCAGGCGCAGCAGCACGTCGCTGTCGGCGGCGCCGCGCAGGCGGTGCGAACCATCGGCCGGATTCGGCTCCACCCACAGCTGTCCGTGCGCGTCGCAGCGCATGCGCCCGCGCAGGAATTCCAGGCGGTCGTGGCGCTTGTCCCAGCCCGAGGCCAGACGCGCGCGCCATTGCGGGCGCGGCTCGGTGCGCTGCTGCAGCGCGTCCAGCAGCGGCCGCCCGATCGCCATGAAGGTGGCCAGCACCGACACCGGGTTGCCGGGCAGGCCCAGGAACACGGCGCGGTCCAGCTCGCCGAACAGCAGCGGCATGCCGGGGCGCATGCGCACCTTCCAGAAATGGATGCGGCCGCGCTCGGCCAGCAGCCGCGGCAGATAGTCCTTCTCGCCGGCGGACACGCCGCCGCAGGTCAGCACCACGTCGAACGCCGAGGCCGCATCGCCGAGCATGCTCGCGATCCGCTGCGGATCGTCCGGCAGCGTCGGCCACGCGGTCGGCTCCAGGCCGAGCAGGCGTAACTGCGCCATCAGCATGTCGCGGTTGCTGTTGTAGATCTGCCCGGGCTTGAGCGGCATGCCCGGCTCGACCAGCTCGTCGCCGGTGGCGAACACCGCCACGGTCGGTCGCGCCGCCACCGCCACCTGCGCCACGCCGAGCGCGGCGGCCAGGCCGATTCGCGACGGCGTCAACGCCACGCCCGCTTCGAGCACGCGCTCGCCGGCACGCACGTCTTCGCCGCGCGCACGCACGTGCGCGCCGGCGAACGGCACGGCCGGCACCTGCACCTGGCCGTCGCGTTCGACCACGTTTTCCTTGATCACCACCGTATCGGCACCCGCCGGCAGCGGCGCGCCGGTGGTGATGCGCAGGCATTCGCCGACGCCGATCGCCTGCTGCAAGTCCTCGCCGGCGAACTGCTCGCCGGCCAAGCGCAGCATGGTCGGCGCATCGGCACGCAGATCGGCATGACGCAGCGCGAAGCCGTCCATCGCGCTGTTGGCGAACGGCGGCAGGTCGATCGGCGCGTCCAGCGGCGCGAGCAGGATGCGCCCGTCGGCGCGCGGCAGCGCCAGGCGTTCGGTCGGCAACGGGCGCGACTGGGCAACGGCGGCGACGATGGCCAGCGCTTCGGAATAGGCAATGCGGGAGGGATAGTCGTTCATGGCGCCGGCAGGATACCCGCTGCGCGCAGGTCCTGCGGCGTGTTGAGGTTGCCGAGGGTCACCCCGGGCAGGCGTACGCGGACCATCGCCAACTGTTGCTGCAGGATGCTCGGTGCGTAGTGCGCGGTCGCCAGCGCCGTTGCCAGCGCGGGACGCAGCGCGTCGACCCGGTACAGCGCCACCAGCGGCTGCACGCCGTCGTCGTCCTCGGCATAGGCGCCGGCGCCAGCGCCGCTGGCGGCGATCAGCATCACCAGCAACGCGGGCGGCAACCGGCATAGATCCACCGGCAAGGTCAGCAGCCAGGGCGTCGCGCAGGCCGCGGCCAAGGCATCCAGGCCGGCCATCGGCCCCAGCGAACGTTCGGCGCCCGGCGGCGCGAGCACCCGATCGGGCACCGCGCGCAATCCAGCGGCGGCATAGCGCGGCAGCGCGCGGTTGGCGCTGACCAACACCGCCGCGAGCGACGGTGCCAACGCCTGCGCCAGGCCCTGCACCAGCGGCGTCCCATCGCGTTGTTGCAGCCAGGCCTTGTCGCGGCCGCCCAGGCGTTGCGCGCGGCCGCCGGCAAGGATGCCCAGCGTGACCTCGCGCCGCGCGTCCATCGCGCTACTTGCCGCGGACGTGCTTCATCAGGCGCCGCTTCTTGGCGACCTGGCGCTCGGTCAGCACGTTCTTCTTGCCTTCGTACGGATTGGCGCCTTCGCGGAACATGAAGCGCACCGGCGTGCCGACCAGCTTGAAGCGCTTGCGGAAGAAATTCTCCAGATAGCGCTTGTACGACTCCGGCAGCACCTTCAGCCGGGTGCCGTGGACGATGAAGGTCGGCGGATTGCTGCCGCCCGGATGCACGTAGCGCAGCTTGGAGACGTGGCCGCGGATGCTCGGCGGCGGATTGGTCTCGTAGGCCACTTCCAGCGCCTGGTTGACTTCGCTGGTGCTGAAGACGCGCACAGCCGAGGCATGCGCGCTGTGGATCGAGCGGAACAGCTCGCGCAGGCCGGAGCCGTGCTTGGCCGAGATCCGCACCGCTTCGGCCCAGGGTACGAAGCCGAGCTTGCGCGACAGCAGCGCCTCGGCCTGCTCGCGCTGGTAGTCGGTCAGCCCGTCCCACTTGTTGACCGCCACCACCAGGGCGCGGCCGGCGTCGAGGATCGCGCCGAGCACGCTGGCGTCCTGGTCGGTGACGCCTTCGGTGGCGTCGAGCAGCAGCACCGCGACCTCGCATTGCTCGATCGCCTGCAGCGTCTTGAACACGCTGAACTTCTCAACCGCCTCCTCGACCCGGCCGCGCCGGCGCAGGCCGGCGGTGTCGATCAGGCGGTACAGGCGGTCGTCGCGTTGCAGATCGACCGCGATCGAATCGCGGGTAGTGCCCGGCACTTCCGAGGCGATCATCCGCTCCTCGCCGAGCAGGCGGTTGACCAGCGTCGACTTGCCGACGTTGGGACGGCCGACGAAGGCGATGCGCATGCGCGCAGGATCGGTGTCCAGCGTGGCGCCGGCGCCCTCTTCCGGCAAGCGCGACAGCACTTCCTCGAGCAGGTCGTCGATGCCATGGCGGTGCGCCGCGGACACCGCGATCGCCTCGCCCAGGCCGTAGCGCGCGAACTCGGCGCGCACCTGGTCCTCGTCGGTGCCGTCGATCTTGTTGATCAGCAGCAGCGTCGGCCGCGCCAGCTTGCGCAGCCAGGCCAGGATCTCGTCGTCGAGCGAGGACGAGCCCTCGCGGCCATCGACCACGAACAGCACCAGATCGGCTTCGCCGGCCGCGGAACGCGCCTGGTCCGCAGTGGCGCCGGCCAGGCCTTCTTCCTCACCGGAAATGCCGCCGGTATCGACGATCACGAACGGGGTGTCCGGCTCCAGCCGGCACACCCCGTAGTTGCGATCGCGGGTCACGCCCGGCTGGTCATGGACCAGCGCATCGCGGCTGCGCGTGAGCGCATTGAACAGCGTGGACTTGCCGACATTCGGCCGTCCAACCAGGGCGACCAGCGGCAGCATCGCGAATTCCTTCCCTTATTGACCCAACCGGAACGCGGTCAGGTCGCCTTTCGTGTTCTGGACCAGCAGGATGCCATCGGCCACCACCGGCTGCGCTACCAGCGCCTTGCGTCCCACCCGCTCGCGTGCGGCGATCTCGCCGTTGTCGAGCTTCAACCAATGCAGGTAACCCTTGTAATCGCCGACCACGGCGTAGTCGCCCTGGATCGCCACGCCGGTCAGCGAACGCCGCGCCAGCGCCGGCTGCGACCAGGTCGCCGAGCCGGTGGCCTTGTCCAGCGCCCACACCGAACCGGCGTTGTCGGACACCACCACGCTGCTGGAACTGACGCCGACACCGCCGGCGCCGCCATGATCGCGGGTCCACAACGGACGCCCGCTGGGGCCTTCCAGCGCCACGGTCTGATTCTTGAAGCTGGTCGCGTACAGGGTGGTGCCTTCCAGCACCGGCGCGCCGTCCACGTCGGCCATGCGCTCCAGTTCGGTACGCCCTTCCGGCACGCCGATGGTCTGCTCCCACAGCACGCGCCCATCCTGCATCGCCAGCGCCGCCAGGGTGCCGTCGTCGTTGCCGATGAACAGCACGCCCGGACCGGACACCACCGGCGCGTTGCCGCGCACGGTCAGGGTCGGCAGTTCCTGCGCGTGGAACCAGCGCTGCTGCCCGGTGCTCGCATCGAATGCGGTGACGTGGCCATCGTTGCTGCGCACGAACACCAGGTTCTGCGAGACCACCGGCGCGGCGATCACTTCGTTGGGCACCTTGGCGTGCCACTTCTCGGTGCCGCTGGCGGCGTCGAGCGCGATCACTTCGCCATTCAGGCCGCCGACGACGACCAAGCCCTCGCCCACGCCAGGACCACCGGCGAAGCGCGGCAGCGGACGGTTCTTCTCCAGCCGCTTGCGCTCCTTGGCCTGCTGCTTCTCGTTGCGCAGGCGCTGCTTGTAGGCCACGCGCTCGTCCTTGGACAGGCCCTTGCTGGACTCGCCCTCGACCTGGCTCTCCGGCTGCGCCTGCACCTGCGACATGCGCTCCTTGCGCGCTTTCTTGGCGTCGTATTCCCACAGCATCTTGCCGGTCTGCAGGTCCAGCGCGTAGACCGAACCGGAGGCCGCGGCCAGGTACACCTTGCCGTCGGCCACCGCCGGATGCTGGCGCACGCCGATCCGCTTCTCGCCCTTGCCGGCATCGGTGGACCACAGCTTGACGACCTTCACCGACGGCTTGAAATCGACCAGTTCGGCCGGCTCGGCGGCCTTCTTGGCGGCCGCGTCCTTGCCTGCGAACCAGCCCTTGACCGTGCTGCAGCCGGACAGCGCCAGACCCAGCAGCGCGATGGTCGCGATGCGCTTGAACATGACTACCTTCATCAGATCGGCTCCGCAGGATTCGGCACGGTGCCGCCCGCATCCATCAATTTCGTTTCCAGCAGTCGCCGTTGCGGCGCCGCCACGTCCAGGGTGGTCAACGACTTGGCGTACGCCTCGCGTGCCGCGTCGCGCTTGCCCTGCGCGATCAGCGCATCGCCACGAAGCTCCAGGCTCTGGTTGTCGTCGGCCGCGGCCAGCAGCTTCAGCGCTTCATCGCTCTTGCCGGTCTCGATCAGCAACCGCGCCACGCGCTGGTCGACCAGCAGCTTCAGCTCGCCCTCGGCCTTGAGGCCGCGCAGCGTCGCCAGGGCCTGGTCGTACTTGTTGTCGTCGGCTTGCGCCTTGGCCAGGCGCAGCGCGGCCAGTTCGGCGTAGATGTTGGCCGGGCCCTGCTGCAGCGCCGCCATGTCCTTGCTGGCCTTGTCCAGTTGCTTGGCCTGGATGCTCTTGAGCACGGCGTCGTAGCGGGAATTGGCCAGCGCCAGATCGTTGGAGTGCTGCTTGGTCCACCACTGCCAGCCAATGATCGCGCCGATGCCCAGGGCAATGCCGCCGATCAGGCCGGCGCCGTTTTTCCTGAGCCAAGTGCGGACGCGTTCGCTTTGTTCGTGCTCGTCGAGCAGGTCGTCGATCGCCATGCGTACTCTCGCCCCGCCGCAACGACGGGACATGAAATGTTGAGATTGAGGAACCGCGCCGCCGTCACTCGGACGCTGGCACCACGGAACCGTCAGAGGATACCGCAAAGCGGGCCACGTTCGCGCGCTTGTACGGCGTCAGATCCACGGTACTACCGGATTGCTGAACCTGGACCGCCGAGGCATTGCCGAGCACGATGCGGCCCACTTGACCCGGCGCGTAGTCGCGCTTTTCGCCAGCTTTCAGCAACGCCTTCTCCAGCGGCGTGCCGTCCGGGGCGATGATCTGCACCCAGCTGTCGCCCTGGAAGGACAGGCTCAGGCCGGGTTTGTCCGCCTCGCTGGACGCCCGCGGCAGCGGCGTCAGCGAGGCGATGTACGGCGCCGCGCTGGGCGCGGTGTGGGCGACCGGCGCGGGCGCAGCGGCGTTGCCGTTGCCGGCCTTGCCGCCCTTGCCGGCGGCCGCGGACGGCGCGGCATCGCCCGGCGCGGCCGGCACCACGTCCAGCGACGCGGTGCTGGGGCCGTCCTCGGCGAAATGCGTGCGGGTGGCGTACCACACCGGCACCGCCAGTCCGGCGGTGATCACCACGTACACCAGGCGCCGGGTGGCGCTCTCGAGCATGCGCCGCAGCGGCGGCGTATGCGTGTGGCTGATCAACTCCACCGGCTGCACCGGCGCGATGTGCGCGCTGGCCAGCAGCGGATCCAGGTCCACCCCGAGCAGGCGCGCATAGCTGCGCAGCTGGCCGCGCACGAACACCGGCGCGCCGAGGCGCTCCCATTGCTCGGTTTCCAATGCACGGATCACGTGCAGCGGCATGCGCAAGCGGCTACCGACGTCGTCGATGCTCAGGCCGGCGGCTTCGCGCGCGTCGCGGAGCTGTTGCCCGCAACCTTTGGCGCCGTCGAAAGCGTTCGGATTGGAATCACTGATCACAATGCACTAGCCCCGGGAGTGGTGGTCGCGGCATCGGGAAACTCCTTGCGCAACCGCTGTTGGTAACGGCCGGCAGCAGCCATGTCGCCCAGCCCTTGTTCAATCTGAATCGCAAGTTGTAACACGGATGCAGTGGCCGGCGCAGCCGACAGGCGCCGTTCGGAGAAGGCGCGCGCCTCGAAAAAGCGGGTCTGCGCCGCTTCGTCGCGCGCCATCGCTTCCAGCGCGTAGGCATTGTCCGGCTGCAGCGCCAGCGCCTTGCGCAAGTCGCGTACGCCGCGCTCGCGCTGGCCGATCTGCAACGCGCAACCGCCTGCATTGGCCAGGGCCGATGCCGGCGTGGCATAGCCGGGGGCCGCCAGCGCGCGATCGAACCACTGCAGCGATTCGGCGATGGCGCCGTTCGCGCACAGCCAGGCGCCGTAGTTATTCAAGGTCTCGCCGCGGTTCGGCGCCAGTTCGGCCGCCTTGCGGTAATGCTCGCCGGCAGTGACGGCATCGCCGCGGCGCCCGGCGACCACCGCCAGCAGCGTGTGCGCCTGCACCGACTCCGGCGCCAGCGCCAAGGCCTTGCGCGCATGGTCGGCGGCACCGGCCAGATCGCCGCCACTGAGTCGGTTGCCGGCCAGGCCCAGCTGTTCCTGCAGCGCATAGCGCGCCTTGACCTGGCCGTTGTCGCGGAAATCGTAGTCCGGCGCCACCTGCTCGACGCTGCGCAGCTTGCCCGGCTTGCTGCTGCGTCCGGCGCAGGCGCACAGCGCCAGCAGCGCCGCGACCGACACTGCGATGCACAGGGCGTGCTTAGGCCGCCGCATCCCGGTCCGCCTGGGTCTGCAACTGGCGCTGGAAGTCGGCCTGGCGGCGGGTGCGGTCCAGCACCTGCCCCTTGAGCTGGCCGCAGGCCGCGTCGATGTCTTCGCCGCGCGTGCGCCGCACCATGGTCAGCACCTGCGCATCGAGCAGGATCTTCTGGAACGCACGGATTTCGGTCTCGCCGGAGCGCTCGTAGCGCGTGCCCGGGAACGGATTGAACGGAATCAGATTGACCTTGCCCGCGTTCGACGTCTGCACCGCGTTGTCGAACTGGCGCATCAGCCGCGCCAGTTGCCGCGCATGCTCGGGCTGGTCGTTGATGCCCTTCATCAGCGTGTATTCGAAGGTCACCGACTCGCGGCGCTTGTTGGCGCGCAGGTAGCGCGCGCACGCGGCCATCAGCTCGGCGACGGGGTATTTCTTGTTCAGCGGCACCAGCGTCTCGCGCAGCGCGTCGTCGGCCGCATGCAGCGACACCGCCAGCGACACGTCGCTCTCGGTGGACAGGCGATCGATCATCGGCACCAGGCCGGAGGTGGACAGCGTGACCCGCTTGTTGGCCAGGCCGTAGCCCAGGTCGTCGCGCATCACGCTCATCGCGCGCACGACGTTGTCGAAATTCATCAGCGGCTCGCCCATGCCCATCATCACCACGTTGGTGAGACGGCGCCAGCCTTTAGCAGCACTGCCGTGCGGGACGTTGCCCAGCTGCCGCGCCGCCACCCACACCTGGCCGATGATCTCGGCGGTGGACAGGTTGCGGTTGAAGCCTTGAGTGGCAGTGGAGCAGAACGTGCAATTGAGCGCGCAGCCGACCTGCGAGGACACGCACAGCGTGCCGCGGCCCTTGTCGGGGATGTACACGGCCTCGATCGCATTCTTGCCGTCGCTGCCCATGGCCAGCAGCCACTTGTGGGTGCCGTCGGCAGAGGGCTTGTCGAACACGATGTTGGGGACGACGACCTCGGCATGCTGCTGCAGCTTGGCGCGCAGCGCCTTGCCGAGGTCGGTCATCTGGTCGAAGTCGGTGACGTAGCGATGGTGGATCCACTTCATCACCTGGTGGGCGCGGTAACGCGCTTCGCCGAGAGTCTCGGCGAAGAAGCGCTCCAGGCCCTCGCGATCGAGGTCGAGCAGATTCTGCTTGGCGGCCGCACCTGTCCGGATCGGATCGGCGAGCGCCAACGGGGTGTGGACGACCTCGTTCACGATGACCTCTTAGCGCGAAACCACTTCGGTGGCAGCGAAGAAATACGCCACTTCGTTGGCGGCGTTCTCGACCGAATCGGAACCGTGCGCGGCGTTGGCGTCGATCGAGTCGGCGAAATCGGCGCGGATGGTGCCGGGCGCGGCGTCCTTCGGATTGGTGGCGCCGAGCAGGTCGCGGTGCGCGGCCACGGCGTTCTCGCCTTCCAGCGCCTGGATCATCACCGGGCCGGAGATCATGAACTCGACCAGCGCGTTGAAGAACGGACGCTCGCGATGCACGGCGTAGAAGCCCTCGGCCTCGCGGCGCGACAGCTGCTTGTACTTGGCGGCCACGACCTTCAGGCCGGCTTTCTCGAAGCGGGAATAGATCTCGCCGATGACGTTCTTGGCGACGGCATCGGGCTTGATGATGGACAAGGTGCGCTCCAGCGCCATGGGAAGTTCTCCGTTGGGCGGGCCACTAGATCAGTTGGCCCGAGGTTAGCATGAAAAAAACCCGCGTCAAAACGCGGGCTTAGCCAGAATTGCGATGGACAATTCTATCCAATCGCAACGCGCTTTGCACGGCCGCCGGCAGAATCGTGCTGCATTGCAGCATGACGCAGGCGGATGCCAGGCCTAGACTCAAACAATCGTTTGATTGATTCTGGCGGCGGTATGGCAAAGCAAGCGCACTTCTCCACCAAGGACCGCATCCTCAGCGCGGCCGAGGAACTGTTCGCCCAGCACGGCTTTTCCGGCACGTCGCTGCGCCAGGTCACCAGCCAGGCCGACGTCAACATCGCCGCGGTGAACTACCACTTCGGCTCCAAGGAAAACCTGGTCAACGAGGTGTTCCGGCGGCGCATGGACGAGATGACCGCGGCGCGCCTGACGCAGCTGGAAACCGCGCAGCGCACGCATCCTGGCCAACTCGGGCCGGTGCTGGCCGCATTCGTGGAACCGGCGCTGGCGATGGCCCAGGACCGCCAGAGCGGCGGCGCCTTCGTGCGCGTGATCGCCCGCGCCTATGCCGAGAAGAACGACAGCCTGCGCCAGTTCCTGTCCGACCACTACGGCCATGTGCTGCGCGAATTCGGCAAGGCCATCGCCGTCTGCGCGCCCGAACTGAGCAAGGAAGAACTGTACTGGCGCCTGGACTTCCTGGCCGGCGCACTGACCTACGCCATGGCCGACTTCGGCCTGATCAAGCGTCCCGCCGGGGTCAGCGAAGGCGCGCATCGCGCGCATGCCGCGCGCGAGCTGATCCGCTTCGCCGAGGCCGGCTTCCTGGCCCGCAGCGCGCCCTGATTCCGCAACACCCCGTTCCGACCACATCCCGCAATCGTTGACCCACAGAGGCTGATCGCTATGTCCAACCCCCTGCTAGTCCGCCGTGCTGCCGTCCTGGGCGCGGGCGTGATGGGCGCGCAGATCGCTGCGCACCTGACCAACGCCGGCGTCGACACCGTGCTGTTCGATCTTCCCGCCAAGGACGGCCACCCCGACGGCGTCGTGCTCAAGGCCATCGCCAACCTGACCAAGCTGAGCCCTGCCCCGCTGGCCAGCGCCACCCTGGCCGAGGCGATCACCCCGGCCAACTACACCTCCGGCCTGGAGCAACTGCGCGGCTGCGACCTGATCATCGAAGCCATCGCCGAGCGCATGGACTGGAAACAGGACCTGTACAAGAAGATCGCCCCGTTCGTGGCCGATCACGCGGTGCTGGCCTCCAACACCTCCGGGCTGGGCATCAACGCGCTGTCCGACGTGCTGCCCGAGCAGCTGCGCCACCGCTTCTGCGGCGTGCATTTCTTCAACCCGCCGCGCTACATGCACCTGGCCGAGCTGATCCCGGCCAAGGGCACCGATGCGGCGGTGCTGGAAGGCCTGGAAGCGTTCCTGGTCACCACCCTGGGCAAGGGCGTGGTCTACGCCAAGGACACCCCGAACTTCATCGGCAACCGCATCGGCGTGTTCTCGATCCTGTCCACCATCCACCACACCGCGCAGTCCGGCCTGGGCTTCGACGAAGTGGACGCGTTGACCGGCCCGCTGGTCGGCCGCCCGAAGTCGGCCACCTACCGCACCTCCGACGTGGTCGGCCTGGACACCATGGCGCACGTCATCAAGACCATGGCCGACACCCTGCCCAACGATCCGTGGCACCCGTATTTCGCCTCGCCGAAGTGGCTGGACGCGCTGATCGCCAAGGGCGCGCTGGGCCAGAAGGTCGGCGCCGGCATCTTCCGCAAGGTCGGCAAGGACATCGTGGTGCTGGACCTTGAGAAGCAGGATTATCGTCCGGCCGACCGCAGCGCGGCGCCGGACGTGGTCGAGATCCTGAAGATCAAGAACCCGGCGGAGAAGTTCGCCAAGCTGCGCGAGAGCCAGCATCCGCAGGCGCAGTTCCTGTGGGCGACGTTCCGCGACCTGTTCCACTACAGCGCCTACCACCTGGCCGACATCGCCGAGACTGCGCGCGACGTGGACCTGGCGATCCGCTGGGGCTACGGCTGGTCGCTTGGTCCGTTCGAGACCTGGCAGGCCGCCGGCTGGAAGCAGGTGGCGCAGTGGATCGCCGACGACATCGTGGCCGGCAAGACCATGTCCAGCGCACCGCTGCCGGACTGGGTGTTCGACGGCCGCGACGGCGTGCATGCCGCCGAAGGCAGCTACAGCCCGGCGCGCAACGCCAAGCTGCCGCGTTCGGCGCTGCCGGTGTACCAGCGCCAGCGCTTCCCCGACCCGCTGCTGGGCGAAAAATTCGCGCCGGGCGAGACCGTGTTCGAGAACGACGGCCTGCGCCTGTGGCACGACGGCGACGACATCGCCGTGGTCAGCTTCAAGACCAAGATGAATACCGTGTCCGACCAGGTGCTCGACGGCCTGCAGGAAGCGGTCGGCCGCGCCGAGCAAGGCTTCAAGGGCCTGGTGCTCTGGCAGCACAAGGAACCCTTCTCCGCCGGTGCCGACCTGGCGGGCGCGCTGGGCCTGCTGCAGGCCGGCAAGGTCGATGCGTTCGAGGCGATGGTCGCCAACTTCCAGGCCACCAGCCAGCGCATCAAGTATTCGCTGGTGCCGGTGGTCGCGGCGGTGCGCGGCCTGGCCCTGGGCGGCGGCTGCGAATTCCAGATGCACAGCGCCAAGACCGTGGCCGCGCTGGAGAGCTACATCGGCCTGGTCGAGGCCGGCGTCGGCCTGCTGCCGGCCGGCGGCGGCCTGAAGGAGATCGCGGTGCGCGCCTCGCAGGCGGCCGGCCCAGGCGGCGACGTGTTCGCCGAACTGAAGAAGACCTTCGAGACCGTGGCGATGGCCAAGGTTTCCACCTCGGCGGTCAACGCCAAGGAACTGGGCCTGCTGCGCGGCACCGACAAGGTCGTGTTCAACAGCTACGAGGCGCTGTACATCGCCAAGGCCGAAGCGCGCGCGCTGGCCGAGAGCGGCTACCGCCCGCCGTTGCCGGCACGCCGCATCCAGGTCGCCGGCGACGTCGGCATCGCCACCTTCAAGATGCTGCTGGTCAACATGCTGGAAGGCCGTTTCATCAGCGAGTACGACTACGAGATCGCCACCCGCATCGCCACCGTGCTGTGCGGCGGCGCAGTCGATCGCGGCGCGCTGGTGGACGAAGAGTGGCTGCTCAAGCTCGAGCGCAAGCACTTCGTCGAACTGGCCCAGCAGGAAAAGACCCAGGCGCGGATCGGGCACATGCTCAAGACGGGTAAGCCGTTGAGGAACTGATTGAAGACGGGACCAGGGACCGGGGACCGGGGACCCGGAAAGGCAAGAGCGGAGCAGCGCTTTTGATTTTCCGGGTCCCTGGTCCCCGGTCCCCGGTCCCGAACCAGCAAACTTCCAGCCATTCGAGACTCCCCAAATGACCAGACAAATCCAAGACGCCTACATCGTCGCCGCCACCCGCACCCCGGTCGGCAAGGCGCCCAAGGGCGTGTTCCGCAATACCCGTCCGGACGACCTGCTGGCGCACGTGCTGCGCGCGGTGGTCGCGCAGGCGCCGGGCATCGACACCTCGCGCATCGACGATGCGATCATCGGCTGCGCGATGCCCGAGGGCGAGCAAGGCATGAACGTGGCGCGCATCGGCGTGCTGCTGGCCGGGCTGCCGAATTCGGTGGCCGGGCAGACCATCAACCGCTTCTGCTCCTCCGGCATCCAGGCCGTGGCGCTGGCCGCGGACCAGATCCGCCTGGGCAATGCCGACCTGATGCTGGCCGGCGGCACCGAGTCGATGTCGATGGTGCCGATGATGGGCAACAAGGTCGCGCTGTCGCCGAGCGTATTCGCCGACGACCACGTCGCCATCGCCTACGGCATGGGCATCACCGCCGAGAAGGTGGCCGAGGAATGGAAGGTGTCGCGCGAGGACCAGGACGCGTTCGCGCTCGCCTCGCACCAGAAGGCCATCGCCGCGATCGCCGCCGGCGAGTTCCGCGACGAGATCAGTCCGTACGAGATCGTGTCGCACCAGCCCGACCTGGCCGGCAACGTCATCGCGCTGCGCAAGCGCCTGGTCGATACCGACGAGGGTCCGCGCCCGGACAGCTCGATCGAAGGCCTGGCCAAGCTGCGCCCGGTGTTCCGCAACGGCCAGTTCGGAGGCAGCGTCACCGCCGGCAACTCCTCGCAGATGAGCGATGGCGCCGGCGCGGTGCTGCTGGCCTCCGAGCAGGCGATCAAGGACTACGGGTTGACTCCCCTCGCCCGCTTCGTCAGCTTCTCGGTCGCCGGCGTGCGCCCGGAAGTGATGGGTATCGGCCCGATCGCGGCGATTCCCAAGGCGCTCAAGCAGGCCGGGCTGAGCAAGGACCAGATCGACTGGATCGAACTCAACGAAGCCTTCGCCGCGCAGTCGCTGGCGGTGATCCGCGACAGCGGCCTGGATCCGTCCAAGGTCAATCCGCTCGGCGGCGCGATCGCGCTCGGCCATCCGCTCGGCGCCACCGGCGCGATCCGTACTGCCACGCTGGTGCACGGCCTGCGCCGCCGCCAGCAGAAGTACGGCATGGTCACCATGTGCATCGGCACCGGCATGGGTGCGGCCGGCATCATCGAAGCGCTCTGAGCGGCGCGTTCGGGCAACGAAAAAGGGCAGCCCAGGCTGCCCTTTTTCTTGCATCGGCGGTTGCGCTGCCGAACCCCGTACGCAACGCGGCGGACCCGCGCGCTTCGGCAGCTTCGCCGTGCGTTTACTTGCTGCCGGCGTCCACGTCGGCCAGCGCACGACGCATCATGTCCTGCGCCGGCTTGCTCAGCTTCTCGTGCTCCAGCGCGTAGCGGATGGTCGCCTCGATCAGGCCGATATGGGTGCCGCAGTCGAAGCGGGTGCCCTCGAAACGGTAGGCATGCACCGGATCGCTCTCGATCAGCGCGGCGATCGCGTCGGTCAGCTGGATCTCGCCGCCGGCGCCCGGCACGGTCTTTTCCAGCAGATCGAAGATCTTGGAACTGAGCACGTAGCGGCCGACCACGGCCAGGTCGCTCGGCGCATCGGCCGGCTTGGGCTTCTCGACGATCGCGGTGATCTTGCCTTCGCTGCCGTCGAACGCCTCGGTGGCGACGATGCCATAGCTGCCGGTGCTCTCATGCGGCACGTCCTGCACGGCGATCACGCTGGCGCCGGAGCGCTCGGCCACGTCGGCCATCTGCGTCAACGCGCCGGGGCCGCGGTTCCAGATCAGGTCGTCGGGCAGCAGCACCGCGAACGGCTCGTCGCCGATGATCGGCTTGGCGCACAGCACCGCATGGCCGAGGCCGAGCGCTTCGGCCTGGGTCACGAAGATCGCGCGAACCCCGTTGGGCAGCACGTGGCGCACCAGTTCCAGCTGCTCGAGCTTGCCGGCGCGTTCGAGCTTCTGTTCCAGCTCGTAGGCCTTGTCGAAATAGTCCGCAACCGCGTGCTTGTAGCGGTTGGTGACGAAAATGAGGGTATCGCAACCGGCCTCGATCGCCTCGTCCACGGCGTACTGGATCAACGGCCGATCGATGATCGGCAGCATTTCCTTGGGCACCGTCTTGGTGGCGGGGAGGAAGCGGGTACCCAGACCTGCAACCGGGAAAACTGCCTTGCGGATTCTCTTGCTCATCAGAGCCTTCTGGCCTCGCGTGCGGGGAAGGGAACAATTGTAGCGGAGCTATCCTGACCAGCTTGTTGTCGCAGCGGCGAGAATTCGGGCATTGTCGTACGCAGCACTTTTTCGATGCTATCGCTGTCGTATTCGGCCACCGCGGCGCGCAATTGTTGCAGGCCCTGCAACACGTTCTCGCGCGAGAACGTGCGTGCGCCGGCCTCGAGGATCTTCGGATGCGAGGTGGGACGATAGTTCTCGTCGGAATAGAACAAGGTCTCGTGCAGCTTCTCGCCCGGACGCAGCCCGGTGTAGACGATGGCGATGTCGCGACCGGGCTGCTTGCCGGCCAGGCGGATCATCTGCTCGGCGAGCAGGCGGATCGGCACCGGTTCGCCCATGTCCAGCGTATAGATCGCGCCGTGCGATGCCGACGCGGCAGCCTGCACGATCAACTGGCAGGCCTCGGGAATGGTCATGAAATAGCGGGTCACCTGCGGATCGGTCACGGTGACCGGGCCGCCCTGGCGGATCTGCTCGCGGAACAGCGGCACCACGCTGCCGGCCGAATCCAGCACGTTGCCGAAGCGCACGGTGACGAAACGCGTGCCCACGGTCTGGTCGTCCAGCGACTGGCACACCATCTCCGCGTAGCGCTTGGAAGCGCCGAGCACGTTGACCGGATTGACCGCCTTGTCGGTGGAGATGAACACGAAGGTCGAAACCTTGGCGGCGACGCAGGCGCGCGCCACGTTCTCGGTGGCCAGCACGTTGTTGCGGACCGCCTCGCGGAACTGCTTCTCCAGCAGCGGCACCTGCTTGTAGGCGGCGGCATGGAACACCGCATCCGGCTCGGCGATGCGCATCGCATGGCGGGTCACCGCCGGATCGCCGCAGTCGCCCAGCACGCACTCGATCTCCAGGTCCGGGAAAGTGCAATGCAGGTCGGCGTGGATGGTGATCAAGGCCAGTTCGTCGATCTCCAGCAGCACCACCTTGCGCGCGCCATGGCGCGCGCACTGCCGGCACAGTTCCGAACCGATCGAGCCGCCGGCGCCGGTCACCATCACCGTGCGCCCGGACAACCAGGCATTGATCAGCTTCCAGTCCGGGGTCACCGGCTTGCGCCCGAGCAGGTCCTCGATCGCGACCTCCTTCAGTTCGCCCGGCAGATAGTGGCCTTCGAGCACGTCGAGCAGGCGCGGCACGGTCCGGAACGGCAGCCCCGTGCTTTCGCAGATCGCCACCACCCGCTGCATGCCGGTCGCATCCAGCGACGGGATCGCGATGACCAGCAGTTTGGCCGCGGTTTCCTTGGCGATCGCGCCGGCTTCGTCGATCCGGCCCAGGATCGGCAGGCCCTGCAGCTTGGCGCCGTGCAGATGGCCGGCATCGTCGACGAAGCCGACCGGATGATAGGCGCCGGAACGGCGCAGGTCGCGCACCAGCGCCTCGGCCGCACGGCCGGCGCCGACGATCAGCACGCGCCGCGCGGTCCCGTCCGAATGCGCGATCTGGTAGTCCTTCCAGGCGCGGTACAGCAGCCGCGGCGCGCCGAGCAGCGCCGACAGCGCGAACGGATACACCATCAGCACCGACAGCGGAATGGCATCGAAGCGGCTATACGCCAGCCCCAGCACGATCGCGACCAGGCCATAGAAACTGGCCTTGAAGATGTTCAGCAGATCCGGAACGCTGGCGAAGCGCCACAGCCCGCGGTACAGGCCGACCTTCCAGAACACCAGGCCCTGCGCCAGCAGCACGATGGCGGTATTGAGATTCCACAAGGGCAAGGGATGCTCGCCGGGCAGCATCGTATAGCGCGCCGCATGCAGCAACTGCCAGCAGATCCACACGATCACAAGATCGTGCACGACCACGGAGGCCTTGGGGAACAGCTCGGTCAGACGGTCGCGGGTCGATAGCATCAGTTATCCATGAGAGTTCAGCACAGTCCCTTGCGCAAAGTCAGCCAAAGCGCACTCGCCACTGCATACCAGGCAAGCGCCAACCCAGCCTGCCCCGCGGTTTGCAACGTTTCACCTAACCAGGCAATTGTAATCGCGACAATGCTGAACAGGGCATAGGCGAAGGTCACAAGCGTGTGGCTCCTGCCTGTATGTACCCAACGCTGGTAAAAATGTTGCGCATGCGGTCGCCACCAACGTTCGCCCGCGAGCATGCGCGACAGCAGCGTGAAGCCGGCGTCGATGGCGAATGCGGAAATTGGTATCAGCAGCAACCATGGCGTGAGATGGGTCACGCTGTTGCACAGCGCGAACAATGCGGCGACCAGGTATCCCAGCGCCCCGCTGCCGACGTCGCCGAGGAAGATGCGCGCACGCGGATAGTTGAACGGCAGGAAGCCGGCACAGGCCGCGATCAGCACCCAGCACGGCCAGCGCAACGGCGCGGGCAGCAGGCAGGCGAAGCCCAACGCCACCAGCATCGCCTGGCTGGTCGCCAGGCCATTGATGCCGTCCATGAAGTTCCAGACGTTGATCAGCGAGATCGTCGCCAGCCAGGTCAACGCGGTCAGCCAGGGATTGTGCTGCAATCGGTAGACGAGTCCGGCCAACAGGGTGGCGGCCAGCGCATGCACCAGCAGCCGCAGCGCGGCCGACAGCGGGCGGTGATCGTCCCACCAGCCGATGCCGGCGACCAGCACCAGCCCGCCAGCGAACGCCGCAATGGCCATGCCCTGCGGCGGCCACAGCGCCGCCGCATACGCGCACGCCGCCAGCACCGCGGCCACGATCGCCACGCCGCCGCCGCGCGGCGTCGCCACCGTATGGCTGCGACGCTCGCCGGGCGCGTCCATCAACTTGCGCGTCAGGGCATAGCGGCGCGACAGCCAGGTCCCGACCGCGCTGAACGCCGCCAGCGCCGCGAGCAGCGCCCACCCTGCGACCGGCACCTACACCACCGCGTAGTTGAGCAGCGGCTTGACCGTGCCCCACTCCTTGCAACTCGGACATTGCCAGTGGTGGGTGCGGGCGCCGAAACCGCAGCGCGTGCAGCGGTAGCTGGGATTGCGCACCAGCAACTGGTCGGTGATGTGCTTCAGATCCTGCAGGGTGGCGGTCGAATCGGCGCCCTCGGCCAGGGTCAGGTCGATCAATGCCGATTCGCCGCGGACCGAGGGCCGGTCCTTCAGCTGCCGCCCGAGGTAGGCGCGCGCCGCGGACACGCCTTCCTGCGATTCCATCAAGCGGGTCAGCGCCAGCACCGGGGCGATGCCGCGGTAGTGCTCGGTCATTTCCGACAGGAAGGCGCGCGCGCCGCTGAGATCGTTGCCGCGACGGTAGCAGTCCATCAGTGCCGGCATGATCTCCGGCAGGTAGTCCGGATCGTGGCGGGCGGCGCGTTCGAAGGCACGGATCGCGGCCTCGTCGTTGCCGTCGTCCACGTCGATGCGCCCTTCCAGGATGCCGGCGCGCACCGAGGTGGCGTCGGCCTGGTAGGCGCGCGCGATCGCCGCCCGCGCCAGCTCGGACTTGCCGGAGGCGCGGTAGCGGTCGGCCAGTTCGCATTCGAACTGCGCGATCAGCTTGCCCATCGGCTCGCCGGTCACGTCCTCGTAGCGGGTGGCGTTGTCGATCGCCTTTTCCCATTCACGCTCGGCCTGGTAGATGCCGATCAAGTGCTTGAGCGCCTGCGGCGCGCGCTGGTCGATCTGCGCCAACTCGGTGAACACGGTCTCGGCCCGGTCCAGCAGGCCGGACTTCATGTAGTCCTCGCCCAGCGCCAGCAAGGCCTGCACGCGCTGCGGATCGCTGAGGTCGGCGCGCTGCACCAGACCCTGGTGCAGGCGGATCGCCCGATCCACTTCACCGCGACGGCGGAACAGATGACCGAGCGCGACCTGGGTCTCGAAGGTTTCCTTGTCCAGTTCGGCGATGTGCAGGAACAGCTCGATCGCCTTGTCCGGCTCTTCGTTGAGCAGATAGTTCAGGCCGCGGAAATAGGTGCTGGAAAGCCGGCTGACCTGCGTGTCGCCATGGCGTTGGCCGCCACGGCGGCCGATCACCCATCCGCTCAGCGCCGCCAATGGCAGGAACAGGAAGAACCAGAACCACTCGGTCAGGAAGTCCATCGAAGATCAGCGTCCGTCCACAGGCGGGGGATAGGTCGGTACCGGCGCGACGGCCGGTGCGGCAGCGGCGATCGCGGCCTTGTTGGCGCGGCGCAGCTTGGCGTACAGCGGGATCACCAACGTGGCCAGCAGCAGTGCCGCGCCGATCACCACGCCGGCGAACAACGAGACGATGATCGCGATACCGGAGGTGGTGCTGATGCCGGTGAAACCGAAATTGATGACGATCTGCTGCGAATTCAGCGATCCGATGACCAGGCCGGCCAACAGGAACAGCAGCAATAGCAGCAGACGGGCAATTTTCATGAAACTCTCCAGCGCCGGGAGACACTAGATTAGCCGAACCGGCGTGGGTTCCGGAAAAGTCCGGGACGCAGCGGGACAGGCGCGGGGCGTATCAGGGCGTGTCGGACTCGACCGGAACGACGCCGCTGACGCGTTCGCGCAATTCCTTGCCTGGCTTGAAATGCGGCACGTGCTTGCCGGGAAGCGCGACGGACTCGCCGGTCTTGGGATTGCGTCCCAGGCGTGGCGGCCGGTAATGCAGGGAAAAACTGCCGAAACCGCGGATCTCGATGCGGTCCCCGCCGGACAGCGCACCGCCCATCATCTCCAACAGCGATTTCACCGCCAGATCGACGTCGTCCGCCTTCAGATGCGCCTGCTTGCGCGCCAGGATTTCGATCAGTTCGGACTTGGTCATTAAGGCTTCGTGCGATGGGGGTACAACCCGGCACGGCCCGGATCGACCGGGCCGTGACAGAAACGCTGCGTGTGGCGGATTACTCGGACTTATTGCCGTTCAACTGCGCACGCAGCAGCGCGCCCAGCTGGGTGGTGCCGCCCGACGCGGACTGGTATTCCTCCAGCACTTCGCGCATTTCGGCATCGTCCTTGGCCTTGATCGACAGCTGCAGGGTGCGGCCCTTGCGGTCCATGCCCACGAACTTGGCTTCGATCTTGTCGCCGACCTTCAGGTGCTGGGTCGCATCGTCGACGCGCTCGTTGGCGATGTCGCGCGCGGCGACGTAGCCCTCGATGCCGTCGGCCAGGTCGATGGTGGCGCCCTTGGCGTCCACTTCACGGACCACGCCCTCGACCTTCGAACCCTTCGGGTTGGCGGCCATGTACTGGCCGAACGGATCCTGCTCCAGCTGCTTGACGCCCAGGCTGATGCGCTCGCGCTCCGGATCCACCGCCAGCACCACCGCTTCCAGCGTGTCGCCCTTCTTGAAGTTGCGCACGATGTCTTCGCCGGTGGTGTTCCAGCTGATGTCCGACAGGTGCACCAGGCCGTCGATGCCGCCGTCCAGGCCGATGAAGATGCCGAAGTCGGTGATCGACTTGATCTGGCCGGACACCTTGTCGTTCTTCTTGTGGGTGGCAGCGAAGGTTTCCCACGGATTGGCGGCAACCTGCTTCATGCCCAGCGAGATGCGGCGACGCTCCTCGTCCACGTCCAGAACCATGACCTCGACCTCGTCGCCGACCTGCACGACCTTGGACGGGTTGACGTTCTTGTTGGTCCAATCCATTTCCGACACGTGCACCAGGCCTTCCACGCCCGGCTCGATCTCGACGAACGCGCCGTAATCGGTGACGTTGGAGACCTTGCCGTACACGCGGCTGTTGGCCGGGTAGCGACGCGCGATGTTGTCCCACGGATCCTCGCCCAGCTGCTTCAGACCCAGCGAAACGCGGTTGCGCTCGCGGTCGAACTTCAGTACGCGCACGTCCAGCTCGTCGCCGACGTTCACGACTTCGGACGGATGGCGCACGCGCTTCCAGGCCATGTCGGTGATGTGCAGCAGGCCGTCGATGCCGCCCAGGTCCACGAACGCGCCGTAGTCGGTCAGGTTCTTGACCACGCCCTTCAGGATCGCGCCTTCCTGCAGCTTGTCCATCAGCTGCTCGCGCTCTTCCGAGTGCTCACTCTCGACCACCGCACGACGCGAGACCACCACGTTGTTGCGCTTGCGGTCCAGCTTGATGAGCTTGAACTCCAACTCCTTGCCTTCCAGGTAGGCCGGGTCGCGCACGGGGCGCACATCGACCAGCGAACCCGGCAGGAACGCGCGGACATCCTTGATGTCCACGGTGAAACCACCCTTGACCTTGCCGCTGATGCGGCCGGTGATGGTCTCGTTCTTTTCCAACGCTTCTTCCAGCTCGTCCCACACCATCGCGCGCTTGGCCTTCTCGCGCGACAGCACGGTTTCGCCGAAGCCGTTCTCGAGCGAGTCGAGGGCGACCTTGACCAGATCGCCTTCGGCGACGTCGATCTCGCCAGCGTCGTTACGGAACTGTTCGATCGGCACGATGCCTTCGGACTTCAGGCCGGCGTTGATCACCACCACGTCGCCGCGGACTTCCACGACGACGCCGGTGACGATGGAGCCCGGCTTCAGCTTGGCCAGATTGGTTTGACTGGCTTCGAACAGTTCGGCAAAAGATTCGGTCATTTTGAAATTACTCTCGTGGACACACGGACAGGGCGTTTCTTCTGGAAACGGCGAACTGCCCACCTGGTTAGTCGGCCCAAACCGCGGCCGGGTGTGAAATGGGAAAAACCGCAGCGCGACATTGCGCGGCGGAGCGTGGAACAACGGTATTGCGGCATTACGGGTGAAGCGCACTGCGGTGCAACTCGCCTGGCTGACACCGAAGCGGCGCCATGCTGCTGCCCTACTCCCGGCGCGACCCTCAGGCGGGCAGCAATTCCAGGACGCGGCCGACCACCTGTTCGATGTCCATGCCGGTGGTGTCGAGGAGAACGGCATCGTCTGCCGGCCTCAGGGGCGCCACCGAACGTTGGGCATCGCGTGCGTCGCGGGCCATGATCTCGCGCAGCAGGTCGTCAAATATAACGGAAACTCCTTTTTCCTTCAACTGGTTATGCCGGCGCATGGCGCGCTCCTCGGCGCTGGCGGTCAGAAACACCTTGTATGGGGCGTCCGGGAAAATCACCGTGCCCATGTCGCGGCCGTCGGCGACCAGCCCCGGCAGGCGCCGGAACGCGCGCTGGCGCTGCTTCAACGCCGAGCGCACCTCCGGGATCGCGGCGATCGCCGAGGCCACCGCGCCGGTGGTCTCCAGCCGCAGCTCGTCGGTGGCGTCGACCTCGTTGATCCTGACCCGCAGGCCGCCGCCGGCCAGGTCCTCGAAGCTGACATGGGTATCGAAGGTGCAGCGCACCAGCGCCGCGGCGTCGGAAATGTCCAGGTTGGCCCAGCTGGCGGCCACCCCGACCGCCCGGTACAGTGCGCCCGAATCCAGGTAATGCCAGCCCAGCTTGGCGGCGACGATGCGGCTGACGGTGCCTTTGCCGGCCCCGGAAGGGCCATCGATGGTCAGGACGGGAGCGGGGTCGTTCATGCGGTTCCTCGGACGGGGGGCCGCGCATTGTAGCCCCGGCGCCGGCCTGGCTGGCGCAAGCAGTTGAAACCATGAAGAAAACCAGGCTATACTCGCCGGCTTACTGATCCAGCGACGTGGTTTCGCCACGCCGTCTCCTTCTCTAATCCACAAGTTTACGCCGAGGTGTGCCATGAAAGTCCTGTCCTCCCTGAAGTCGGCGAAGGCCCGTCACCGCGACTGCAAGGTGGTCCGCCGCCGCGGCAAGGTCTTTGTGATCAACAAGACGAACCCGCGTTTCAAGGCTCGCCAGCGCTGATCCGACGACGGCCCGCCCTGCGGCACCGCGCGCACGCTTGCGGGTCATCGACGAAAGCCGCCTTCGGGCGGTTTTTTGTTGCAGAAATTTGCTGTAATCGCCGTTCGTCCTCTGGGGAGCACACCGTGATGAAGCACCGTCTGTCCGCACTGCCGCTGCTGCTCGTCCTGGGCCTGGCCGCGGTCGCCCACGCCGAGACCCTGCTGGTGGAGCGGGTCAAGCAGGAACCCGTGGCGGCGATGCCGGCGCGCGGGCTGAGCATGGGCGAGGTCGAGTCGCGCTACGGCGCCCCGCAGTCGAAGCTGGAACCGCGCGGCGGGCAGAAGCGGCAGTGGCCGACCATCAACCGCTGGGTGTATCCGGCCTTCACCGTGTACTTCGAGAAGCACAAGGTGGTGGATGTGGTGGCCAACAAGGCCGATGCCAACGAGGTTGGGCCGAAGCCTGCGATTCGGTAGTGCGAGTCGGTATGCGAATCCCTCGCAAAAGCCCGCACATCCATGTGCGGGGATTTAAATAACAGCCTGGCTTCGGCGGGCAACACGTGAGTAATGGTCGCAATGACTGATCGCCTTCGCCTTCCCGCGGAATGGGAGCCCCAGTCCGCCATCCTGATCGCCTGGCCGCATGCCGGCACCGACTGGGCCGAGCGCCTGGCCGAGGTCGAGGAGACCTATATCGCGTTGGTCGCGGCGATCGTGCGCTATCAGCGCGTGCTGATCTGCGTCGCCGATGCCGACCTGCAGATCTACGCCGAGGCGCGGCTGCGCTCGGCGCGGGTGGACATGCAGCGCGTGCGGTTCGTCGAGGCCGAGTACGACGACACCTGGCTGCGCGATTCGGGCCCGATCACCCTGGCCCGCGCCGGCGGCGGTTTCCAGTTGCTGGACTTCCGCTTCACCGGCTGGGGCGGCAAGTTCCAGGCCAGCCGCGACGACCAGCTGGTGAGCGCGCTAGCGGCGCAGCGGCTGTTTGCCGACAGCGATGTGCGCAGCATCGATTTCGCGCTGGAAGGCGGCGCGATCGACAGCGACGGCGCCGGTACCCTGCTGACCACCTGGCAGTGCCTGCACGAACGCCATCCGCAGCGCGCGCGCGAATCGCTGAGCCATGACCTGGCCGACTGGCTGGCGCAACAGCGGGTGCTGTGGCTGGACCATGGCTACCTGGAAGGCGACGACACCGACGCGCATATCGACACCCTCGCCCGCTTCGCCAGCGAAGACGCGATCGTCTACCAGGCCTGCGACGACGCCAGCGATTCGCACTACGCCGAACTGCAGGCGATGGGCGCCGAACTGGCGGCGCTGCGTACCGCCGATGGCCGCCCGTACCGGCTGTTCCCGCTGCCGTGGGCGCAGCCGGTGCTCGATCACGGCCGGCGCCTGGCCGCCTCGTACGCCAACTTCCTGATCGTCAACGGCGCGGTGTTGATGCCGGCCTATGGCGATGCCGCCGATGCGCAGGCGCAGGCGGTGATGGCGCAGGCGTTCCCGCAGCATGAGATCGTGCCGATTCCGTGCCGCGCGCTGATCTGGCAGAACGGCAGCCTGCATTGCATCACCATGCAGTTGCCCGAGGGCGTACTGGCGGCCTGATCCGCGTTCGCTGATCGAAGGCGGACACAACGACGGCAGGCGTTCGCTGGGTCGCATCGACCCGCAGCAATCGGCATGCGCGCCGCCGAAGGACATCGCTCCCGAGGCGGCGATGGCGGCAGAACGCCGGAATTCCGATCCCTCGGTGGAACTCCGGCAACGGACCGGATTCGGCGCCGCATGGCGCTGGCGTCTCCGACGCCGAGCCACCGGAACATGGCCGCAGCGCGCCGGGCGGGATTCATCTGCCGGGAACCTGCCGCAGCGCCATCCGCGTTACCATGCGCGCTTTCGCCGACGATCCTTCCGCAATGAGCCGAAACACTCTTTCCGTCGCGCTGATCCAGGAGCGCAACCATGGCGATGCCGCGGCGAATCTGGCGGTCATCGAATCGCGCGTGGCCGAGGCCGCGGCGCAAGGCGCGCAGCTGGTGCTGCTGCAGGAACTGCACAATGGCGCCTACTTCTGCCAGCACGAGTCGGTGGACGAATTCGATCTGGCCGAGCCGATCCCCGGCCCGAGCACCGAGCGCCTCGGCGCGCTGGCCAGGCGCCATGGCGTGGTACTTGTCGCGTCGCTGTTCGAGCGCCGCGCCGCCGGCCTGTACCACAACACCGCGGTGGTGTTCGAGAAGGACGGCCGCCTGCTCGGCAAGTATCGCAAGATGCATATTCCGGACGATCCGGGCTTCTACGAGAAGTTTTATTTCACCCCGGGCGACCTCGGCTTCACCCCGATCCAGACCTCGGTCGGGCGCCTGGGCGTGCTGGTGTGCTGGGACCAGTGGTATCCGGAAGCGGCGCGGCTGATGGCGCTGGCCGGCGCCGAGCTGCTGCTGTATCCGACCGCGATCGGCTGGGATCCCAGCGATGCGCAGGCCGAGCAGGAGCGCCAGCGCGACGCCTGGATCCTCAGCCACCGCGGCCATGCCGTCGCCAACGGCGTGCCGGTGCTCAGCTGCAACCGGGTCGGCCACGAAGCCTCGCCGCTCGCGGCCGATGGCGTGGTCGGCGCGGCCGGCATCCAGTTCTGGGGCAACAGCCACGTGCTCGGCCCGCAGGGCGAGTTCATCGCCGAAGCCGGCGCCGAACCGACCGTGCTGGTCTGCGACGTGGACCTGCAGCGCAGCGAGCACGTACGGCGGATCTGGCCGTTCCTGCGCGACCGCCGCATCGACGCCTATGGCGACCTGCTGAAGCGTTACATCGACTGAGCCGCTGCACAGGCAGCAGATGCACTACCTGCCGCACCCCGGCGCCGATCAGGCGCCCTCCGATGAGTGATGGAATGAACGAACTTTCCCAGGCCGGCGACGACGCGCTGTTCGCAGGCCAGCCGTACAGCATCGTCGAGCGCGATGGCGTGCGCTACACCCTGCTCGGCACCGCGCATGTGTCGCTGGCCAGCGTCGCCGCGGTGGAACGCGCGATCGACAGCGGCCGCTTCGATGCGGTCGCGGTCGAACTGGACCCGCAACGGCTGCAGGCGCTGACCGACCCGGACGCGCTGACCAAGCTCGACCTGGTGCAGGTGATCCGCAAGGGCCGGGTCGCATTGTTCGCGGCGAACCTGGCGCTGGCCGCCTACCAGCGGCGTCTGGCCGAACAACTGGGGATCGAACCCGGCGCCGAACTCAAGCGCGCGGTGCTGCTGGCGCGCGAACGGCAACTGCCGGTGTACCTGATCGACCGCGAGGTCGGGCTGACCTTCAAGCGCGCCTCCGGCCGGCTTGGTTTGTTCGGCAAGCTCAAGCTCGGCAGCGGCCTGCTCGGCGGCCTGTTCGCCTCCGACGAGGTCGGCGAGGCAGAGATCGAGAAGCTCAAGCAGGGCGACATGCTCGAGGCCAGCTTCGGCGACTTCGCCAGCGAAAGCCCGGCGCTGTACGACACCATCATCGCCGAGCGCGACCGCTACATGGCCACGCGCCTGCGCGAGGAACACGCGCAGCGCAGGGCGCCCAGCCAGACGCCGATCGCGGCCCCGGACTATCTGGAGACCGCACGCGCCGAGGGCATCCGCGACGTGCTGGCGGTGGTCGGCGCCGGCCATCTTGCCGGCCTGGCCAGGCACCTGCAGGACGACCAGGACGATCCGGCCACGCTGCGCAAGGCGCTGGAAGACGTGCCGACCAAGAAGAAGGTTCCGTGGATCACCCTGACCCTGACCGCGCTGGTGCTGGGCGGCGTGGCCTGGGGCTACTGGCGCGGCGGCTTCGCGCTGGGCACCGATCTGCTGCTGCAATGGGTGCTGTTCACCGGCGGCCTGGCCGGGCTGGGCTGCCTGCTGGCCGGCGGCCATCCGCTGAGCATCATCGCCGGCGCCATCGCCGCGCCGCTGAAGCCGTTCCGCCCCGGCGTGCCGGCCGGTGCGTTCAGCGCGCTGGTCGAGGTGCACATGCGCAAGCCGGCGTACGGCGACTTCCTGGCGCTGCGCGACGACGCGCAGAACCTGCGCGGCTGGTACCGCAACCGCGTCTCGCGGGTGGTGCTGACCTTCCTGCTGACCAACCTCGGCAGCATGATCGGCGTGTGGCTGGCGGGTTTCCGCATCTTCGGCAAGCTGGCCGGTTGAGCGCGCCGCGGCGGCAGGGCCATGCGCCCTGCCCCATTGCATGTTGAACATTGTGGGAGGGGCTTCAGCCCCTCCCACAGGTTTTTCCGCGCGATGCAGCAGGCGACGGCGCGCCAGCCATTGCGGCGCGCGGCACATCTCCCTGTCAGGACACCTGCGGCACCGCAACACCACGGCCGCCGTGGGCGCGGCGCACCAACTGCGCCACGCCGCCGCTGAGGTCGTCGAGGATCGCGTAGATGGTCGGCAGGAACAGCAGGCTGACCACGGTGGAAAATGCCAGGCCGCCGGCGATGGCACGCGCCATCGGATAGTAGGCCGGGCCGTCGCCGAACATCTGCGTGGTGGTCAACGAGATCGGCACCATCGCCAGGATCGCCGTGCCCATGGTCATCATGATCGGCCGCAGCCGCTCGCGCGAGCCTTCCACCAGCGCTTCGGTGCGGCCCATTCCGCGCCGGCGCAGGTTGTTGATGTGCTCGATCATCACGATGCCGTTGTTCACCACCACGCCCATCAGCACCAGGATGCCGATGAAGGCCATGATTCCGAAGTTGGTGCCGCTGAGCCAGAACAGCCAGAACACGCCGAAGATCGAGAACAGCACGCCGCTCATGATCGCCGCCGGGAACAGCAGCGATTCGAATACCGCGGCCATCACCACGTAGATCATCAGCAGCGCGATCAGCAGGTTGAACAGCATCTGCTTGCCGGCCTGGTCCTCGTCCTGGCCGTCGGCGCCATCGAAACTGTAGTGGTAGCCGGCCGGGAAGCTGACGCCCTTCAGCGTGTCCTCCATCGCCTGCTTGGCCTCGGCCGGGGTGACCTTGACCCCGAGGTTGGCGGTGATGGTCAGCGTGGTCTGGCGGTTGGTGCGTCCGATCTGGGTCGCCGCCGGTCGCGTCTGCACGTCCACCAGGCTCAACAGCGGCACGCTGCGCCCGTCCTTGGTGCGTACGTTGAAGCTGTCCAGGTCTTCGGGCGTGGTCTGCTCGGCGCCGGCGAAGCGAACCCACACCGGCACTTCGGTGTCGCCGCGGCGGAATTCGCGCAGCGAGGCGCCGCGCAGCGCCAGGCCGACGAAGCTGGCGACCTGCTCGGCATCGAAGCCGAACGCCGACGCACGCTCGCGGTCCACCCGCACCGCCAGCTCGCTGCTGCGGTCGCCGGCGTCCACGCGCACGTCGCGCAGTTCCTTGCGCCGCGCCAATAGCGGCACCACGTCGTCGGCGATGGCGCGCAGGGTCTGCGTGGAATCGCCGACCAGTTGCACCTGCACGCTCTGCGCGCCGCTGCCCTGCCCATCGCCGTTGCCATTGCTGCCGACGCTGTAGTCGGCCAGCGCCGAGCGCGGCAGCTCCTTGCGGATCTGCTCGATCAGCGCCGGCAGGTCGCGCACCTGCTTCAGGTCCACGGTCAGCGTGGTGCTGCTGCCTTCCACCTCGCTGAACCACGAATACACCTGGGTGACGTGGTAGCGCTGGCGGCGCGCGTCGATGAAGCGTTCCAGCCTGGCCACTTCCGCCGACAGCTGCTCGCGCGTGTACGACCCCTTCCAGTGGTAGCCGATGAAGATCTGCTCGCCGCCGTCGCCGCCGAACATGTCCTTCTTGGTCTGCAGCATCGGCACCACGCTGAGCGCGGCGATCAGCGCGATCGCCGCCACGCTCCAGCCGCGGTGGGCCAGCGACCAGCGCAGCAGCCGCGCATAGCGGCGCTGCAGGCGCGGGATCAGGCCGCGCTCGGAGCGCACCAGCGCCGGCGTGCGCATGCGCGCGGACAGCATCGGGATCAGGCTCACCGCCACCAGCCACGAGGCCAGCAGCGACACCGAGATGGTGATGGCGATCTGCGCCATGAAGATGCTGATGTTGTTGGTCTCGCCGAACAGGTTCGGCACGAACACGATGCAATGGCACAGGGTGCCGGCCGACAGCGCGATGGCCACGTTGCGGGTGCCGATGATCGACGCCAGCTGCGGCTGGTCCGGCATGCGTTCGCGTTCCTGGTAGATGCTCTCCACCACCACCACCGCGTTGTCCACCAGCATGCCCACCGCCAGCAGCAGGCCCATCATGGTCAGGATGTTGAGGGTGACTCCGGCGAAGTACATGAAGCCCAGGGTGATGGTGAAGCAGATCGGGATCGCCAGGGTCACCATCAGCGTCGAGGGCCAGTGGCGCAGGAAGAAGAACAGCACCGTCACCGACAGCAGCAGGCCGACCCCGCCGGCCTCGGCCAGTTCGCTCAGCGACGAGGTAACCGCCTTGCCCTGGTTGTCGATGACCTTGACCTGCACGTCGCTGAGCGCCGGCTGGGTGCGGATCTGCTCGACCTCGGCCAGCACCGCGCGCGAGACATCGACCAGGTTGGCGCTGCGTTCCTTGTACACGTCCAGGCCCACCGCCGGGCGACCGTCCAGGCGCCGGCCGTAGTTCATCCGGGTCGGTTTCAGCCGGATGTCGGCGATGTCGCCCAGCCGCAAGCCCTTGGGGTCGATGACCAGGTCGCGCAGTTCCTGCAGGTCGCGCAGCTCGCCGACCGGCTGCACCCGCAGGCGCTGGCCGTGGTCGTCGATCTGCCCGGCCGACAGCGAGAAATTGAGCTTGCCCAGGCGCTCGCTGAGCTCGTTGAGGCTGAGGTTGTGCGCGCTGAGCCGGTCGGGGACGATCGCGATCTCGACCTCGTTCGGCGGCGCGCCGGACACCTCAACCTTGGCCACGCCGGGAATCCGCTCCAGGCGCCGCTTGAACTCGCGGTCTAGCATGTCGTAGGCGCCGGTCAGGTCGGCCGCGCCGGCCAGGCGCACCTTCAGCACCGGTTCGTCGCTGCTGGACCACTTGAACACGTGGTAGCGCTGCAGGTCGTCGGGCAGGTCGGCACGGATCGCGTCGATGCGCTCGCGCGCGTCGGAGGCGGCGATGGCGATGTCGCGGTCCCAATCGGAGAACTCGATGAAGATGTTGGCGCCGTCGGCGGTGGCGGTCGAGCGCATGCGCTTGATCCCGGTCATCGTCGCCAGCGCTTCCTCGGTCGGCCGCACCAGGTTGCGCTCGACCTCGTCCGGGGTCGAGCCGGTGTACGGCAACTGCACGAACAGGAACGGCGCCGAGATGTCCGGCAGCGCCTCCAGCGGGAGCCGGAACGCCGCGATCAAGCCGACCACCACCAGCGACACGAAGCACATGATGGTGGTGATCGGGCGGCGGATGCTGAACTCGGCGACGCTCATGCCGGTTCGCCCGTGCCAGTGCCGTGGCCGAGCCCTTCAAGACGCCGCCGCGCGCGCTGCCCGCGCTCGGCGTAGTAGCCGTCGGCGCGACGATCCAGGCGGTCGTAGACCACCGGGATCACCACCAGCGTGAGCAGCGTGGACACCAGCAGGCCGCCGATCACGGTGATCGCCATCGGCGCGCGCACTTCGGCACCCTCGCCCGACGCCAGCGCCAGCGGCAGGAAGCCGAACAGCGTGCACAGCGTGGTCATGATGATCGGGCGCAAGCGCGAGCGTGCGCCTTCGATCAGCGCCTCGCGCTTGGCCAAGCCGTCCTCGCGCAGCTGGTTGACCTTGTCGATCAGGATGATCGCGTTCTTGGTCACCAGCCCGACCAGCAGGATCAGGCCGATGAACACCACCACCGACACCGGCTTGCCGGTCAGCAGCAGCGCCAGCACCGCGCCGACCATCGCCAGCGGGATGGTGAACAGGATCACGAACGGGTGCAGCAGCGATTCGAACTGCGAGGCCATCACCAGATACACCAGGAAGATCGCCAGGCCGAACGCGAACAGCAGCGACCTGGCCGACTGCGCCAGTTCCTCGCCCTGCCCGCCGATGTGCATGCCGACGCCGGCGCCGAGCGGTTCGCGCGCAACCAGCTCCTGCACCTCGCGCACCGCGCCGCCCAGGTCGATGTCGCGCAGGTTGGCCGACACGATCGCCACGCGGATCTGGTCGGCACGGTGGATCTCGCTGGGCCCGGTGGTGGCGACCACGTCGGCGACCGCATCCAGCGTCACCGGCTTGCTGCTGCCGGGATTGACGATCAGCCGGCGGATGCTGTCGACGCTGGCGCGATCGCTCTGCTGCGCGCGCACCAGCACGTCGATCTTGCGGTCGCGGAAGCTGTAGCGGGTGGCGACGTCGCCGCGCACCTTCTTCACCACCACGTCGGCGATCTGCCGCGTGGTCAGGCCCAGCGCACCGGCACGTTCCTGGTCGAAGCGGATCTGGATTTCCGGGAAGCCCTCTTCCACCGTCGATTTCACGTCGGCGTAGTGGCCGTTGCCGCGCAACATCGCGGTCAGCTTCTGCCCGGCGTGCTGGATGGTCTCCAGGTCCTGCCCGCGCAGCTCGATTTCCAGCGGCGTGGAAAAGCTGAAGAGTTCCGGGCGGCTGAAACCGACCTGCACGCCGGGATGCTTGCGCATCGTCGCGCGCATGCGCTCGGTCTGCTGCGCCTCGAACTGCGCGCTGCCGCCGCCGGCCATGGCGATGGTCAGCTTGCCGATGTTCTCGCCGCTTTCGGTGGGACTGGCATCGAGCCCGGTGCCGCTGCCGCTGACGCCATACAGGGCCTGCACGCCGGCGTCCTTGCCATGGGTTTCCTGCAGTTCGCGCACCAGCGCATCGGTCTGCCGCAACGGCGTGCCGGCCGGCAGTTTCACCGTCATCTCGAAGCGGTCCTGCGCCAACTGCGGGATCAGGTCGGCGCCGAGCATCGGCAGCACCGCCAGCGTCGCCGCGAACGCCAGCGCGGCCAGGCCCAGCACCTGCCACGGCCGCGCCAGCGCGCCCGGCAGCAAGCGCAGATAGCCGCGTTCGGCGCGCGCATACGGCGCCATCGCCAGGTCGCTGGCCTTGCGCATCACCGGCGCGATCACCGCCACGCCGCCGCGCCACAGCCGCACCAGCAGCCACGCCGCGCCGAAGAACGCGCCGCGCACCGCCGCCGCGGCGCCGCGCCGGCCCCACGCCACCGGCTTCAGCCAGCCGCGCTGCGGCTGCCAGTGCGGCTGCTCCGGTTCGGCCGGGAACGCCAGCGGCGGGCGCCCCTTCAGCGAACTGAGCATCGGGATCAGGGTCATCGACACCACCAGCGAGAGCGCGATGGCGATCGCCACGGTCAAGGCCTGGTCGCGGAACAGCTGCCCGGCCACGCCCTCGACGAACACCAGCGGCAGGAACACCGCGATCGTGGTAAGGGTCGAGGCGACCACCGCCATGCTGACCTCGCGGGTGCCGGCAATGGCCGCATCGAGGATGCTCAGGCCGCGCTCGCGCGCCTTGGCGATGCTCTCCAGCACCACGATCGAATCGTCCACCACCAGCCCGGTGGCCAGCGCCAGGCCGCCCAGCGACATCACGTTCAAGCTCAGCCCGAGCCGGCCCATGAAGAAGAACGTGGCCACGATCGACACCGGCAGCGACAGGCCGATCACGAACGTGCTCCAGCCATCGCGCAGGAACAGGAAGATGATCAGGATCGCCAGCAGGCCGCCGATCACCGCGTCCTTCTTGACGTCGCCGATGGCGTGTTCGATGAAGCGCGACTGGTCTTCCAGCGTGGTCAGCTCCACGTCCGGCGGGATCTGCGCCTGCAGCTGTTCCAGGCGCTTGCGCAGCGCCGCCGCGGTGGACACGGTATTGGCGTCGCCCTCCTTGTAGATCGCCAGCTCCACCGCTTCCTTGCCGCCCAGGCGGATGATCGCCTCGCGCTCCTTGTAGCCCTGGCGCACCTGCGCCACGTCCTTCAGCCGCACCGGCATGCCGTTGGCGATGGTGGTGGTGGCACTGGACGAGGCGCTCTGCGCCGCCGAGGCCGCAGCCAGCGCCGCTTCCGAACCGGTCGAGGCGGCGATCGCATACATCTGCTGCATCGCCGAATCGGCGGCGCTGCTGCCCGCGCCCTGGGTGGTCAACAGCAGGTTGCGGATTTCGTCCAGGTCGGCGAACTGGTTGACCGTGCGCACCAGGTAGCGCTGCGAACCCTGTTCCAGGCGCCCGCCGGAAATGTTGATGTTCTCTTCCTTGAGCCGGGTGATGACGTTGTCGATCGGCAGGCTCAGCTGCGCCAGCCGCTGCTGGTCGATATCGACCTGGATCTCGTCTTCCAGCCCGCCGCCGACCTTGACCGCGGCCACGCCGGCCACCGGCTCCAGCTTCTTCTTCAGGTCTTCGTCGGCATAGCGGCGCAGCTGGGTCAGCGCGCGCACCGCATCGGCGTCGCTGGCCGGCGTCGCCTTGCTCGCCAGCACCAGGCGCATGATCGGCTGGGTGGAGGGATTGAAGCGCAGCAGCACCGGCGCCTTGGCTTCCAGCGGCAGTTGCAGCGCCTCCATCTTGTCGCGCACCTCCAGGCTGGCCTGGTCCATGTTGGTGCCCCAGGCGAACTCCAGCACCACGTCGCTCTGCCCGGTGCGCGACACCGACTTGAGCTTGCGCAGGTTCTTGACCACGCCGACCGCTTCCTCGACCGGCTCGGTCACCAGCGTCTCGATCTCCGACGGCGCCGCGCCGGTGTACTCGGTGCGCACGGTCAGGGTCGGATAGCTCAGGTCGGGCAGCAGATTGACCTTGAGGCTGTTCAGCGCGATCACGCCGAACAGCAGCAACGTGACCGTGGCCATCGCGATGGTGACGCGGCGGCGCGTGGCGAATTCGACCAGCCCGCCGCCGCGCACACCGGGCGGCGCGTGGTCGTGCGGATCGCTGCCGTGATCGGAACCGGCGCTGGTCATCAGTGCGCTCCGACCGCGGCGCCGCCGCCAACCTCGGCGACCTCGCGTTGCGGCGCGATCACCTGCACGCGGCTGCCGTCGCGCAAGGCGACCTTGCCGGCGGTGACCACCTGGTCGCCGGGCTGCAGGCCGCCGCGGATCTCCACCCACGGGCCTTCGGCATAGCCCAGCTTGACCGGTACCCGCGTCACCTTGCCGGCACTGACCCGGAACACCGCCGGCTCGCCGTCGTCGAGCAGCGCCAGGCGCGGCACCACCAGCGCATCGGCGCGCTGGTCGTAGTCGATGCGGATGCGCCCGAACATGCCAGGCTGCAAGGCTTCGGCGCCTTCCTCGAACGCACACACCACGCGGAACGTGCCGCTGCCCGAATCCACCACCGGCGCGATGCGATCGACCTTGCCCAGGTACTGCTTGCCCGGCAGCGCATCGGCCAGCAGCGTCACCGGCTGCCCGGCCTTGAGCGTGGCCAGCTCGCGCTCGGGCACGTTGAGCGTGGCTTCCAGGCGCGAGTCGTCGACGATGCGGAAGATCGGCGTATTGATCTGCACGAAGTTGCCGGTCTTGATCGAACGCGACGCGATCACCCCGGAGATCGGCGCGACCACCGTCGCGTACGACAGTTCCAGCGACGCCAGCTGGTGCTGCGCGCGCACGTTGGCCAGGTCGTACTTGATCTGATCGACATCGGCGGCGCTGACCAGCTGCTGGCCGACCAATTGCTGTGAGCGCCGATAGTTGTTCTCCAGCTTGCGCAGCTGCGCCTCGCTCTGCGCCACCGCCAACCGCGCGCGGTCCGGGTCCAGCCGCACCAGCGGCTGCCCGGCGCGGACCTGCTGGCCTTCCTCGGCCAGCACCGCCAGCGCCACGCCGGAGGTCTTGGCCACCACCTGCGATTCGGCGCGCGCCTCCAGCGCCGCGGTGCCGCTGTAGCTGGCCGCCACCGCGCGCCGGCCGACCTTGGCCACCTCGACCGGCACCGCGTCGGGCGCCTTCTCGGCCTGCTTGGCCTTGGCCTGCGCATCGCCGGCCGCCGGCTTGCAGCCGCCGAGCAGCAGTGTGGAGGTGATCAACAGCGCGGCGGCGCAGCTGGCGGTGCGTCGGCGCGTGGAATATCGCGTCATCGTCGTGTCCTTGGCGGATGGCGTGAATGGTGTTGTAGGTAAGTAGATCACCTGATGACGCTCAGGTGAATGAGCCAAAGGTCATGCCCCCCCGCGTGGTGCAGCGTGGAGGATTGCCAGGGCCTGTTTCGGAGCCGCGAAAGGCCAGGCTATACTCGGGTCGTTCCGTGTTCCCCCACGCCGGAACGCCCAGTCCCGTCCTCCGGACCACGAAACCATGCGCACGCAGCCGCTAGCCGCTTGTTTTGCTTTGGCCGTACTCGTTTCTCTCGGGGTCGCCCCGGCCGTGGCGCAGACCGCGCCGGCGCCCGCCGCTGCCGCTCCAGCCGCAGCCGTCGCCGGCAATGCCGACAACGGCAGGCTGCTGACCTATACCTGCCAGGGCTGTCACGGCGTGACCGGCTACAAGAACGCCTATCCGAGCTACCGGGTCCCCAAGATCGGCGGCCAGTCGGCGCAGTACCTGACCCAGGCACTGAGCGAATACCGGCTCGGCAAACGCAAGCATCCGACCATGCAGGCCCAGGCGGAGAGCTTCTCCGACCAGGACATCGCCGACATCGCCGCTTACCTGACCACCCTCAAGTAGCCATCTCATGCCGAAAGCCGCGCACGCATTGCGTCCCGCCATCGTCCTGCTTGCTGCCCTGTGCCTGGGGGCGTGTTCGCAATCGCAGGTGGAATCCACCAGCCAGTCTGCTGGCGACCCCGGCCACGCCAGCGGCGAGCACGGTTCCGGCTCGTCCGCCGGCCTGCCCGGCGGGCGCGTCGCCGCCGGCGAGAAACTGGCCCACGCCAAGGGCAAGGCCACCGGGCAGAGCTGCATCGACTGCCACGGCGCCGACGGCAACGCGCCGATCGACCCGAGCTATCCCAAGCTCGGCGGCCAGTACGGCGACTACGTCGCGCATGCCTTGCAGGCCTACCGCGCCGGCGATCGCCAGCACCCGCTGATGACCCCGCAGGCGGCGCCGCTCAGCGACCAGGACGTCGCCGATCTGGCCGCGTACTTCGGCTCGCGCGCCACCCAGCTGCGCGATCTGCACGGGCTGAAGTGACCGCGTGCGCCGGCGTCTTGCCGCCAGTGCGTGCGGCAGACGCGGCGTAGCCGGCGCCAGGTGCCGGGCAGTGCACGCACCGCTTCGGCCGCGCGTCCTGTAGGAGCGGCTTCAGCCGCGACAGAATCTATCGGTAACGCCTGTCGCGGCTGAAGCCGCTCCTACAGGATCCAGGCGTCTGCATGTTGGCGGATCGCTGTCGGCTCCACCGTGCAGATGCGCCGCTGCCGCTACCTACTTCACGCTGCCGTTGTCGTCCTGCAGGCCCGGCTTGAAGGGTACCGCCGGCGGCGGCCGCGCGCTGGCGGGCTGGTCGTTGAGATTCGGATCGGTGATGCCGCAGCCGCCGCCCAGCTGCAGGATCGAGACCACGCAGGAAATGCTGCTGCTGGTGCCGGGAATCGGGATGTTGACGCTCTTGATGCCGCGCCGCACCCACTCTTCCAGCAGCGTCGCGTTCGGCAACCAGTACTTGTCGAACGAGGTCGGCGTGTAGTCGTAGGGCGGACGCTTGAGCCACTGCCCGGCATTGGCGATCTGGTCGCGCGACCAGCTGTCGGTTTCGCTTCCCGGCGCGCCGCGCGTCGGCGCCTTGCCCTGCCCCTCGCCACCGGGCACGCGCACGCCGCCATCGGCGTTGAACATGCCATTGCGCGGGCTGGCGCCGGCTCCGGCGTCGCCGGCGCGGTTGCGCGCCGATGCGCCCCAGTCGTCGCCGCGCTGCGGCGTCGCCCAGCCGCCGTCGTGCGCGACCGCCGCAGGACCGCTGCCCGGTGCGGATGCCTGGCTACCCGGCGGCGCGGCCCCGCTGCCGGTCGGCGTTCGCGTCTGGGCCTTGCCCTGCGCCATGGTGCTGGCCTGGGCCGGCGTCTGCGCCGTGGCCGTGCTGGCCGCCGGCGTGTTTGCCGTCGCCTCTGGTTGCACAGCAGCTGCTGCCGGCGTCGGCGTCGCCACCGTGGCGGGGGTCGGCAGTTCGATCTGCCGCACCTGCGGCGCCTCCGGCGTACGCAGCGTCGGTGCCGGGTCGCGCGCGCGGATCTGCGGCATCGGCACCTGCACCTGCACCTGCACCTGCACCTGCGGCAACGGTGCCGGCACTTCGCGCTCGCGCACCTGCAGTTGCGGCTCGGGCGCGCGCGGCACCGGCAGTTCGCGCGGACGGAGCGGCGCCACCGTCGGAATCTCGGTGACCACGTCGACTTCGCGCTCCGGCACTTGCACGCTCGGCGGCGCGATCTCGCGCAGGGTCAGGGTCGGTTCGCGCACGCTGGGCGGCGGCAGCACGAAATCGCTGCTCGGCTGCGCAGTCTCGGTGACCTGCAGCGGTTGCTCCGGCGGCGCAGGCGGTTGGCTGGTCACGGCCTGCGCGGTGCTTGCAGCCGCTGCGGCGGAGGTGGCAGGCGCCGCCGTGGCGGTCTTAGGTTGCGTGGCGGCAGTCGTCGCCGCGGCTCGCTGCGCACTTGCCGCTGCAGCCTGCTGCGCGGCGGCCGCGGCATCGTGCGCCGCCGCGCCGCCACCGGTGTCGGCCTGGGTGCCGCGACCGACGAATTCCACCTGCACGCGCCCGGCCTCGCCCGCGTCCGGACGCGGCGGCAACCAGCGCACGAAGGCGACCCACAGCAGAAACAGCGCGAACAGCAAGTGCAAGGCCAGGCTGACCAGCGCCGCGATCCGCCGCCACCAGCGCTGGTCGTACGGTGCCGGATCCCAGTCCTGCCACCACAGCCGGCGGAACGCCTGCCACGGGCTCAGTGCGGGCAGCCGCGACGTCGCTGCCGGCAGCGGCTGCGGCAGCGCCGCGAGCAACTCGGAGCAGACGAACGGGCGCGGCACGGCCGGCTGCGAGGAGATCCAGTGCGCCCAGCCGTACGGCAGGCTGCCGCGGCGATCGCGCAGCAGCTTGCGCGGCGAGCGCGCCAACAACGCGTCGAGGATGTCGGCGGCGCGCGTCACCGGCGTGGCGAAGGAATCAGGCCGCGGAGTCGCGCGGGATGTACGGGGCGCTGCCGCTGTCGTGGTCGGTGGCGTCGCGCACGGCGGTGATGCCCGGTACGCGCCCCATCAGCGTCTTCTCGATGCCCTGCTTCAGGGTCACGTCGGCCATGCCGCAGCCGTGGCAGCCGCCGCCGAAGCGCAGCAGCACCACGCCCTCGGCCGACACTTCCTGCACCGCCACCCGGCCGCCATGCTGGGCCAGCTGCGGGTTGACCTCGTTCTCGACCACCCAGCGCACCCGCTCGACCAGCGAGGCGGCCTCGCCCGGGGCCTCGCCCTTGATCTTCGGCGCCTTGATCGTCAACTGCTGGCCGGTGCCCTGGGTGACGTAGTCGATCTCGGCGCCATCCAGCCAGCCGACACTGTCGGCGGCCACATACAAGGTGAAGCCGGCGCAGTCGATCGCCCATTCGTCGCCGGCCAGGTCCGCCGGTTCGGCGAACTCCAGCCGCGCGTCGGCGCGTGCGGTGCCGGGATCGACCGCGCTCAGGCGCACGCCCATGCCGGGCACGGCCTCGCGTTCGAGCAGTTTGCGGAAATGGGTCTGCGCGTTGTCGGAGATCTGGATCATGCGGTTATTCTAGCGCTTCCACGCGACCGGCTCATCGCGACCCTTCCCCATCGGCGGCACGTTCAGCCGCCACGCCGCGGAGACCCCGACATGAACGACCTGATCCCGCTCGCGCAGGCCCATTGCGCGCCCTGCAAGGGCAGCGAATACAAGCTCACCCAGGCGCGCCTGGCCGAACTGCTGCCGCAGGTGCCCGGCTGGGAGCTGGTCGAGAACGGCATGGCGATCAGCCGCACGTTCCGCTTCCCGGACTACTACCGCACCCTGGCGTTCGTGAACGCGCTGGCCTGGATCGCGCACCACGAAGACCATCACCCCGACCTGGGCGTGCACTACGACCGCGTGGTGGTGCACTATTCCACCCACGATGTCGGCGGCCTCAGCGAAAACGACTTCATCTGCGCCGCCAAAGCCTCGGCCCTATCGGAATGACCCCCATGCCTGCCGCATCCCGCCGTTCCATCCTCACCGCCACCTGCCTGCCGCTCGCCGCCTTGCTGCTGCTCGGCGGCTGCGGAAAGTCCGAACAAGCGCAGACCCAGCGCGAGGCTACCGCGCCGACCGAAGTCGCCGCGGTGCAGACCCCGCCGCCGGACTACCCGATCGAACTGGCCTGCGCCGGACTCGGCGGCAAGGCGGTGCTGAGCGTGGTGGTCGGCGTGCAGGGCAAGCCCACCGACGTGCAGTTGGTCAGCAGCAGCGGCCAGCCCAAGCTCGACGCGTCGGCGCAGCAGCGCGTACGCGAGTGGATCTTCAACCCCGCCACGCGCGACGGCAAGGCGGTGCCGCGCACGATCCAGGTGCCGGTCAACTTCAACCCGCCGCAGCCGCGGCCGGACCGCTGCTTCGCACTCGACGCGCAGGCGCACCACGCCAACTGAGCGCGGCCGCTAGGCCGCTTGCGCGCGCAGTGCCGATCGCGGCGCGGCGCCGCCTTCACACTGCGCCAGCCTCGCGCCCGCTCTCATCGCCGTCTGCACACAGGAGCCGCCTGGCGCATGCTGGATATTCCGTCGCACAACGTCTGGGTCGCCCTGGCGGTGACCCTGGCCGCCGGTCTGGCCACCGGCCTGGGCAGCGTACTGGTGCTATTCACCAAAGGCCCCAATCCGCGCCTGCTCGCCTTCGGCCTGGCCTTCGCCTGCGGTGCGATGGTGTACGTGTCGCTGACCGAGATCCTCGGCAAGTCGGTCGCCGCCTTCAGCCACGCGTTCGATCCGCGCCTGGGCTACGCCTATGCCACGCTGGCGTTCCTGGCCGGCATGGCGCTGATCATGGTGATAGACCGGCTGGTGCCCAATCCGCACGAAAGCCTCAACGCCCATGACCCGCTGTTCCGCGCCGACAACCGCGCCTACGTCAAGCGCGTCGGCCTGCTGACCGCGGTGGCGATCACCGCGCACAACTTCCCGGAAGGCCTGGCGACCTTCTTCGCCACCCTGGAAAGCCCCACCGTGGGCATGCCGCTGGCGTTCGCGATCGCCGTGCACAACATTCCCGAAGGCATCGCCATCGCGGTACCGGTGCACTACGCCACCGGACGCAAGTCCTACGCCTTCGCCGCCAGCCTGCTGTCGGGGCTGGCCGAGCCGATCGGCGCGATCATCGGCTACGTGGCGCTGTCGCGGTTCCTGTCCGAGGCGATCTTCGGCTCGGTGTTCGGCGTCATCGCCGGGGTGATGGTGTTCCTGGCGCTGGACGAACTGCTGCCGGCCGCCAAGCGCTACGCAAAGGGCCACGAAACCGTGTACGGACTGGTCGCCGGCATGGCCACGCTGGCGCTGAGCCTGGTGCTGTTTCGCCTGTCCACCACGCCCTGAGCCGGCGAAGGCGGCCTGTCTGAACGGACGCTGGCGCGACCGGCGTCGCGGCGCTTCGCAGAAAGCTTGCAGACATGCAACACAGAGCATCCTGCACGCAACTTCACGAACGACAGTCGCAAAGGTGCCGCATGGATATCCGCTCCCTGCCATCAACGAAGTTGGCGCTGGCGCTGGTCACCGCCGCGAGCATGCTGGCGCTGAGCGCGTGCCAGCAGCAGCCGTCGCCAACAGCAGCCCCGGCCGCCGCGACCGCCGCCGCACCCGCGCCCGCCCCCTACGTGCCGCCCAGCGCCGAGCAGCTGTACAAGCTGGTCGCACCGATCGCGTTGTTCCCCGACAAGCTGCTGGCGCAGACCCTGGCCGCCTCGGTGTATCCGGACCAGGTCGGCGACGCCCAGGGCTGGCTGCGCAGCAATAGCGGCCTGGCCGCGACCGATCGCCTGAAGGCGGCCGCGGCGCAGCCATGGGATCCCAGCGTCAAGGCGCTGACCGCGTTTCCCGACGTGATCGAGCAGTTGGCCAGCAACGGCGACTGGACCCGCGCGCTCGGCGATGCCTATGCGCACGACCCCAACGAAGTGCTCGACGCGATCCAGGTCATGCGCGGGCGCGCGCAGGCGCAGGGCCACCTGCGCAGCACGCCGCAGCAACGGGTGCAGGTGGTGCAACGCACGGTGGTGGAACCGGCCTATGCAGACGAGCGGATCCCGCCGCCGCGCCAGACCATCGTCATCGAACCGGCGCAGCCGGATGTGGTCTATGTGCCGCGCTACGATCCGGACGTGGTCTACGGCGCACCGGTCGACGTCTACCGCGAGTACCGCTACCACCCGCGCTACTACAGCGAAGGCGATCTGGTCACCGCCGGCATCATCTCCTTCGGCGTCGGCGTGCTGGTCGGCGACGCGCTGGAGCACCGCCACCACGGTCCGCTGGGCTGGCTGCAACCGGAACCGGCCTGGCACCCCTGGGGCTGGAACAGCTGGGGCATGAACTGGAACGCCCCGCCCTCGGCGCCGCACTACGTGGTCTACCAGAACCGCGTCTACGCGCCGCGCACTACCATCATCAACAACAACATCACCAATAACATCAGCAACAACCGGATCGACGCGCGCCGCTTCGTGCACAACGACAACCGCAGCTTCCCGCAGCAGGCGGCGCTGGCGGCGCTGGCGGCGATGCCTGCGGCGGCGGCGGCCGCGGCACTGGCGCCGCATCTGGCGCAGAACCTGCACGGCCCCGCGCCGCAGTTCGCGCGGGCGGCGGCGCCACGCCACGCGCTCGACTATGCGCAGCTGTCCACACCGCATTTCAATGAGCGGATGCTGCAACCGGGCCGTCCGGTCGTCGCGAACGCCGCGCAGCGCGCGCCGCTGCCAGGGCTGGGCGGCCAGAACGCAAGGGATGCTGCCCACGATGCGCGTGCGCAGCCGGCATTCGCGCAATCGCTGCACGCGCCGATGCCGATGTCCGCCAGCGATCCCCGCCACGCCATGGCAATGGCCAACACCGCCGCAACGCAACACCGCGACATGCCGCAGGCGCAACACGCCAACGCGCCGATGCCGATGCCGATGGGCAACATGCACATGGCGCATGCAGCGCCGCCGCATGCGCTGTCCATGCCCGCACCGCACCGTGAGGATGCGCGCGCGCAGCAGGCCCGATTCGCCCAGTCCGAACCGCCACGGCAGGCGCCGCACCAGTTCGCCGCCTTCACTGCCCAGCAGCAGGCCCCCGCGCACCGGGAGGCGCCGATGCGGCAGTTCCCTGAGCGCGTTCAGGCCATGCCGCGACAGGAACAGCAGCGTCCGCCTATGCAGGAGCAGCACATGGCCCGGATCGCGCCGCCGCGGCAGCAGCCGATGCGCGCGGCCGAGCCGCGCCCGGCGCCGCGACCGGCGCAAGCGCACTCCGAGCCGCACCACGAGCACGACAAGCACAACGGGTAGACGGCATGGGCCGGGCGGCGTGCGGCAGCGCTGCTCGGCCGCGCGTGGTTCAGCCGCCCAGGCGGCTCAGCGCCTCGGCCAGCTCGTCGGCCAGCGGCGCATTCAGCAGATACGGGGTCTTGCCACCATCGAGGGTGAATTCCAGCGACGCGGCATGCAGGAACAGGCGCTTGAGCCCGATCTGCTCGCGCAGGCGCTTGTTGACTGCGGCATCGCCGTACTTGTCGTCGCCGGCGACCGCATGCCCCAGGTGCTGGGCATGCACGCGGATCTGGTGGGTACGGCCGGTCTCGATCCGCACCTCGCAATAGGAATGCCCGCCGCGCCGCTCCAGCACCCGGAAATGGCTCAGCGATTCCTTGCCGCCCGCGTTCACCTGCACATGGCGTTCGCCGCCCTGGCGCAGGCCGATGTGCAACGGCGCGTCCACGCTCATCACCCCGTCGGGCATGCGCCCGACCAGCAGGGTCAGGTAGCGCTTGCTGATGCCACGCCCCTCGACCCGGTCGTCCTCGCGCATCAGCGCCTGCATCTCGGTCAGCGCCGAACGCTTCTTGGCCACGATCAGCAGCCCGGAGGTGTCGCGGTCGAGCCGGTGCACCAGTTCCAGCGACTGGTTCGGGCGCAACGCGCGCAGGGTCTCGATCGCGCCGAAGCTGATCCCGCTGCCGCCATGGCTGGCGACCCCGGACGGCTTGTTCAGCGCCAGCAGCCGCGCGTCCTCATAGACGATCGCCGCCTCCAGCCGGGCCATGAACGCGTCCGGCGGCGCGGTCTTCTCGCCCTCCTCGTGCAGCTTCACCGGCGGGATGCGCACCTCGTCGCCGGCCTCCAGCTTGCGCTCGGCCTTGGTGCGGCCGCCGTTGACCCGGACCTGGCCGCTGCGCATCAGCTTGTAGATCAGGCTGCGCGGGGCGCCCTTGAGCTGGCCGAGCAGGAAATTGTCGACGCGCTGTCCGGCCCTGTCTTCCGGGACCTTGAGAATGCGCACCGCGCTGGTCGCGACATCGCGCGGCTTGGGAGGGATCGGGGGGGAAGTCATCAGGCAGTTTATTCTGTTACACTCGGGCGGCGAGATAAGGGTTTGATTTCGTTGGAAGTTAGCGCAGGGCCAGAAGCCCGGCTTGCGACGATTCCGGCACAGTGCGCGACCACCGCCCCCGGGGCGGCCATGTTAGCGGCTCACCGGCCTACCCGGCCATCGCCGGACGCCACAAGCGTCCGCGCTGAACATGCCCCGTGCGGCGCCCAGCCTGGCTGGAGTCGCCGCCGGTCCTGAACCACCTAAAAGAAAGAAGCGCTCCCGCGGCTCGCCGTGGTGTCGTAGCGCTGGAAACCCAAGCTGCCCTCCCCGCGCCTGCGCGATGGGCGGCGAAGCGTGACCAGAAGCGAAACCCCATGGCGTTCCGCGCGGTAGCAGCGCGAGGAACGCAACAATGAAGCGAATGCTGATCAACGCCACGCAGGCGGAAGAACTGCGTGTGGCCATCGTGGACGGCCAGACCCTGTACGACATCGACATCGAGCAGCCGTCCAAGGAACAGAAGAAGTCCAACATCTACAAGGGCCGCATCACGCGACTCGAACCCTCGCTCGAAGCGGCCTTCGTCGAATACGGCGGCGAGCGCCACGGCTTCCTGCCGCTGAAGGAAATCTCCCGCGACTACTTCCAGGCCGGCGTCGACCACAACAAGGCGACGATCCGCGAACTGCTGCGCGAGGGCCAGGAAGTGGTGGTCCAGGTGGACAAGGAAGAACGCGGCAACAAGGGCGCCGCGCTGACCACGTTCATCTCGCTGGCCGGCCGCTACATGGTGCTGATGCCGAACTCGCCCAGCGCCGGCGGCGTCTCGCGCCGGATCGAGGGCGAGGACCGCGCCGCGCTGAAGGAAGCGCTGGACAAGCTGAACATCCCCGACGACATGGGCGTGATCATCCGCACCGCCGGCGTCGGCCGCGATGCCGAAGAGCTGCAGTGGGACCTGGACTACCTGCTGCAGGTATGGAAGTCGATCGCCGAGGCCGCGCTGGCCAAGCCGGCGCCGTTCCTGATCTACCAGGAATCGCGACTGATCATCCGCGCCCTGCGCGACTACCTGCGCGCCGACATCGGCGAGATCCTGGTCGACACCCCCGAGATGTACGGCGATGCCCAGGAGTTCATGCAGCAGGTGATGCCGCAGAGCCTGCGCAAGCTCAAGCACTACACCGACGACATCCCGCTGTTCAACCGCTTCCAGATCGAATCGCAGATCGAAGCGGCCTACGAGCGCAGCGTGCGCCTGCCGTCCGGCGGCTCGATCGTGGTCGACCAGACCGAAGCGCTGACCGCGGTGGACGTCAACTCCTCGCGCGCGACCAAGGGCAGCGACATCGAGGACACCGCGTTCCAGACCAACCTGGAGGCCGCCGAAGAGGTGGCGCGCCAGCTGCGCCTGCGCGACCTCGGTGGCCTGGTGGTCATCGACTTCATCGACATGGCCTCCAACAAGCACCAGCGCGAAGTCGAGAACCGCCTGCAGAACGCGCTCAAGTACGACCGCGCGCGGGTGCAGATCGGCCGCATCTCGCGCTTCGGCCTGCTCGAGATGAGCCGCCAGCGCCTGCGTCCGTCGCTGGGCGAGTCCAGCCAGATCGTGTGCCCGCGTTGCGACGGCCATGGCCGCATGCGCAGCGTCGAGTCGATGTCGCTGTCGATCATCCGCGTCGCCGAAGAGCATGCGATGAAGGAGAACACCGGACAGGTGCTGGTGCAGGCCCCGGTGGAGATCGCCAACTACCTGCTCAACGAGAAGCGCCGCGCGCTCAGCGAGATCGAGAAGCGCCACGACGCGCCGATCGTCATCGTCGCCGACGAGCAGCTGCACACCCCGCACTACGAAGTGACCCGCCTGCGCGAGAACGAGCTCGGCGAGGAAAGCGCCAAGCCCAGCTACCAGCGCAACACCCCGCGCAAGCTGCCAGTGCATGCGCTGACCAAGGCGCAGCTGAACATCCCGGCGCCCGCGGTGACCAACGTGAAGCACTCGCAGCCGGCCCCGGTGCGCGAAGTGGTCGAGGCGCCCGAACCGGTCGCTGCGCCCGTGCAGGTCCAGGCGCCGGCCCCCGCCCCGGTCGCGGCCCCAGCCACCGGCGTGGTCGGCTGGCTGAAGCGGATCTTCGGTGCCGGCGAAAGCCCGGCACCGGCGCCGACCGCGAACGAACCGGCGCAGCGCCAGCGCGCCCACGACGGCAACGGCAACCGCAACCGCAACGACCGCGGCGACCGCAACGCGCGGCGCGACGGCAACCGCAACAGCGGCCAGGGCGGCAATGCCGCACGTGGCAACGGCGGCAACGTGCGCCGCGACGAGCGTCGTCCGGGTAACGGCGGCGGCAACGTGCAGGGCAGCCAGCAGAACCTTGCGCCCAAGCCGGCGCGCAACGAGCAGGCGCCGCAGCAGGCCAAGCCGCAGCAGCAGAACCCGCAGCAGCAGCCGAAGGCGCCGAAGCAGCAGCAACCGCAGAACCCGGCGCGCCAGCCCAAGCCGCAGCAGGATCCGGCGCAGGCCGCCCTGCAGGGCGACAAGCCGCAGCGTCAACCGCGTCAGGACGAGGGCGCAGCGAAGCCGGTCACCATACCTGCCGCTGCGGCGCAGGACGCCACCACGATCGCGGCCGCGGCCGCGGCCGGCGGTGCCGCCGCGCTGAGCAGCGATGCGCAGGCCAGCGAGGCCAACACCATGGCAGCGACCCCGGTTGCGGCGCAGCCGAACCCGGCACCGGCAGGCGTCGATGAGCGCGAGAGCGCAGCGGAAACCGCACAGGCCGTGCCGATCGGCGAGAACGGCGAAGCCGACGACGCCAATGGCGAGGCCGGTGGCCGCCGCCGTCGCGGCCGTCGTGGCGGCCGTCGCCGTCGTCGCGGCAATGGCGAAGCCGGCAGCGGCAGCGAGGGTGCGGCGTTCGACGACAACGATCTGGATGCCGGCGACAGCGACAGCGACAGCGACGGCGAAACCGCGCCGGCGCCGAGCCGCAGCCAGCCGGAGTTCGACTTCGACGACGACGCAGCGCCCGCCGAGGCCACCGAGGCCAAGCCGCAGCAAGCGCCGCGTGCGCCGCGGGAGAAGCGCGAGCCGCGCCAGCCGCGGCACAAGCAGACCCCTAACGCCCCGGCGCCGATCGTCGCAGCTGCAAGCGAGGTGCCGCAGGCCGAGGGCGATACCGCGCCGGCACAGCAGGCCGCACCGGTAGCCGCAACCGCAGCACCGCAGACCGATGACGGCAGCGCGCAGGTGCAGGCCGCGCCAGTAGCCGCAGCCGCAGCGATCGCAACCGCGCCTTCCGTTGCCGAGACGGCAGCGGTCGACGCGGCACCGGTCGCCACCGCGCAGGCGGAAACGGTGGCGCCGGTAGCGGCAGCACCGCTGCCGCCCGTCGTCGCCGAGGCGCCAGCGGCACGTTCCGAGGCAGTGCCTGCCGCGGCGCCTGCTCCGTCGATCGTCACCGAGCCGGCCGCCTCCGAAACGGCGTCGCCGAAGACCATCGAGGACGCACTGCAGCCGACACCGGCGCCGACCGTCGAGCAGCCCGTCCCAGTCGCCACGACCAAGCGCGACGCCGGAATGGAAACTGTTGCGGCGTCGGCCACGCAGGTCGAAGAGCCGGTCACGGCATCCACGCCGAGCAAGCCGCAGCAGGAAACCACGACGACGACACAACCGCTCGCCGAGGAAGAGGCGCCCAGCAAGCCGGCCTACGTGCCGGTGCAGACCACCCTGCTGGACGTCTTCCATCAAGAGCAACCGGCCGCCGCGGTCGAAACGACGCCGGTGCACGCGCCGGTGGCCGCCGCTCCGGTGCCGGACAGCGTCGAAAGCCGGCACGTCGGCGATGCCGAAGCGGCACCTGCCGCTGTGGCTGGCAACGGCCTGTTCGATGCGCCGCCCGCCGCTCCGGCGGACGCACCGGTCAGCGTCGCTCAGCACCAGCCGCATGCCAGCAAGTCCGGCGAAGGCGAGAGCGACGACGACAAGGAGCACAAGGAACGCACCAGCTGATCCGGCGCCGTTCTTCGCAACAGAAAAAAGCGGCCTTCGGGCCGCTTTTTTTGTCTGGGCGTGGATCCCTCTCTATTCGCACAACACCTCCGGGCCGTGGGCAGCTTGGGCGCACGCGATCGGCGCGGACCGAAAACGGAATCGGGAACCGCTGGGGGCAGACGCTCGCACTTGGAGCGAGCGCTCAGGCCTCTGCGGTCCAGAGCCCCGGATAGTCGCGCACGAAGCCCTCGCCGGTCGCACACAGCGTCGCCGCATAACCGAAGCGCTTCGCTTGGTAGGCGTAGGCATCGTCGGCGGTGCGCGCGTAGCGCTGCATGAGCTCGCTGAGCGTGCCGCCGCCGTCGAGGTCGACCCAGGCGGCCGGGGCGTCGGCGCCCTCGCCCACTGCCAGGCGCAGCCGGCGCAGTTGCAGCAGGTTGGTGGCCGGCGTGAAGCCGAGGTCGAGGTCGATGCAGTGTGACACGTCGGCCACCGGCCGGCCGTTGAGCTTCCAGTGGCCACGCGCATCGCGCGCGATCGCGAGGTCGACCGTCCCGCCGCCGAGCCAGCCGCGCACGGTGCCCCATTGCGTGTGCCAGTGCAGGTCGCATTGCACGCGGTACTGCAACTGGCCGATGCGGCCGTGTTCGAGGCGGAACACGGCGGCGCCGTCGAGCTGCCATGCGCTGGCGTTGCGCTGCAGCCGGCACGCGTCATGGCCCGGTGCGTCGAGCCTGCGCCACAGGATGGAGGCAACGGTGTGCATGCCGCGGATGATGCCGCGGGCGGACACCCGAAGCAAACCCTGCAAGCTGGCGGCGTCCGACGGCACCGCATGCACACGGCGGGCACAAAAAAAGCGACCCGTCAGGTCGCTTTCCTTTGCCCAAGGAAAATCCGTGGCGCTACAGCGGATGCGCCGGATCCAGCAGACCGTACTGCGTCGCCAGCCGTGCCAGCGCGATGTTGTCGTGGATGCCGACCTTCTCGAACAGCCGCGCCTTGTGCGTGTTGACCGTCTTGGCGCTGAGGCTCAGACGCTTGGCGATGTCTTCCTGGCGCAGCCCGCGGGTCAGCAGCAATGCGACTTCCAGCTCGCGCGGAGACAGCGCATCGAACGGCGAACCGCCGCCTTCCAGATTGGCCAGCGCCAGGTTCTGCGCGATGTTGGCGCCGAGGTAGCGCTTGCCCATCGCCACATCGCGTACCGCGCGCAGCAGTTCCTGCGCGTCGCCGGCCTTGCCCACGTAGCCGGACGCGCCGGCCTCGAGCAGGCGCTTGGGCAACGGGCCGTCTTCCAGCACCGACACGATGATGACCTTGGTGCCGTGATCGCCCTTGACGATGCGTTCGGTGACCTCGAGCCCGCTGACGCCAGGCATGTGCAGATCGCAAAGCACGATGTCCGGCTTGAGTTGGCGGATCTGCGGCATGGCGACTTCGCCGCTCTCGGCCTCACCGACGATTTCGATATCCGTCTGATTCGAAAGGATCAGCTTCATGCCGGTGCGGACAAGAGCGTGATCGTCGACCAAAAAAACTCTAATGGCCATCTCGTATAACCCCAACGCAGCGAACGCCGCATGGTCAGACTAGCGGCGTGAATTGTTCAGGGCAACCGAAATTTGTAGACAAAATCATCCAGCCCTCCCAGTTTTCTCAACTAGTCGCACTGCGCTGTCATCATGCTGAAAAGAACACCAAACCGCGCTTACTCAAGGCTCGGCACGCAGGGCGAGTGACCAGCCTGTTCGCTCCTCTAGGAGAGCGCGGCGGTACCTGCGTCAGGCAGGCGCAGTATCGCAGCCGGCCGGCGACAACGTTATCAGGGCAAAGCCTGATATCGGGTCAGATTTCCCTGACCTCAACCGCCAGCCAATCCGGACATCGCTTCGCTGCAATCAACGCTGGGCCAGATCGGAATTTTCCGAGGGAGCGCGACGCATGCAGCAGGCATGGCCGATCCGGCCTCGTCCGCGTTTCGAATTCCCGGCCGGCGGTCAATGGGCCACGGAGTGACTCTCCAACATGCCAACGGACCACCGCTTGCTTCGAGTAAAGCGCGTCGCCGTGCTGAACGACCTTCTGAAGTCGGCGCCACTGTAGCCCTGCAGCAGCACCGGTGCGCCCATCGGGGACCGCCCGCTCCCCAGAAGTTGCATGGCAGGCGCGCTCAGCCTGCCGACGACGTAGACGCCTCTTGCGCTGCGCGGTCTCTGGCTGCCAGCAGCAGCCGATTGACCAGCTCGTGCGCATCGTCGCCAACATTGCTGGCCGCGTTCCAGAGTTCCGGAGGCAAGCGCGAACGCTCTGCGGTGATGACATTCAGCAGATCCTTGGCCAGGGCCGTCTGCTCGCCCACGCTCAGGTGAGGGCCAGGACCATCGTCATCGGGCATGGTCACCATCTCGACCGCCTTGTCCAGGCAAGCTTCGGTTGTCCCCAATTCCCTTGCCCGATCGGCTTTTTGCACAAGGCTTTGCCGGGGGATTTGCGCCTGTAACTGTATGTACCGGGAGGCGAGAGACTCGATTGCCTTAAAGCCACCGTATGCCGCTGCCGCACCCATCGCTATCTTGCCACGGTCCCAAGCAAGGCCATGGTACGAGTTATGCGCCAAATCGCCGTGTATCGTATTCGTGCCATAGCCCTGTATCATATTGAAGAAACTTTGACATGTGGCAGCGCCAGACACCGCGCCGGAGCCCCGAGCGAGATTATTTGCCGTGCTACGTACAACATTGGCCACACGCACGCCAGCAGCCTGTTCGTGAGGCTGGGCGGCCCTGAGCGGCGCCTCGCGTACTGGCCGCCGTGGCAGGTTTTGGACCAGTTGCGTGTTGGCATGCGGGTCCTGCGCGGGTGCAGAGGAGCTGGCCTCGGGCTCGGTGGCCACACCGTCCTGCGTGTGCCTCGCCACTCGGCGCGTTGCAGACGTCAGTGTCCCTGGACGCATACATCACCTCACACATTGGATGGGGCGCCATTCTTTCGTCGCTCCATCACGACCGCGCGCAACTGGCCGAATAACCGTGGCCCGGGGCGAAACGGAAAGCGCCGCGCCCGAGGCATCGGGTGGCCTATCCACGCATGCCCGTGGTTCCCCTTTCGGCCGTGCCAACGACGGCCTGCACGTCCGCCGGATGTCACTGGCGGAGCGCCCGGCCGATGCGCGCGTTATGGGCTTCATCGGCGGCCTGCTCGAAGATCGACATCAAGGACACCTGCCTGACGATCGACAGGCACTCGCTGGACGAACGAGCAGCGGCCGGTGGCAGACCGGCTCACATGACGCGGGATGCGCATGCGAGTGTTTCCTCTGCATGCTTCCTGCCTTCCAATCAGCCCCAACCAATTATTTCAACTTAAAATCAATGATGTAGCAGGAATTGGCGGAGAGAGTGGGATTCGAACCCACGGAAGGTTTGACCCTTCGCCGGTTTTCAAGACCGGTGCCTTAAACCGCTCGGCCATCTCTCCGATTGCAACCAGACCGCGTCACGCTGGACGAGCGCATGCAGGAAGTGCCCATGCCCTGCGCTTTCAGCCGCAACATCATCGCGCCACGTTGACGGCCGCATCGCCAAAGACATCGCGATGCTGAGCCAGCGTGCCGCCGCGCATTTTCGCACGGCCGCGCCGGTTTTGCTCAGCCGGCTCGGGTTTTGCTCAGCCGGCCTCGACCGCCATCGCGCCCAGGGTCGAATGCTTGGCCTTGGCCCGCTCCGGGCAACTGCCGCAGTCCAGGCGCGAGTCCTCGATCTGGCGCGGCAGGTGCTCGGCGAGGAAGTCGATGAACACGCGTACCGCCGGCAGCAGGCCGCGGCGCGAAGCGAATACGGCGTGGCAGATACCCTGCGGCAGCGACCATTCCGGCAGCACCACTTCCAGTTCGCCGTTGCGCACCGCGTCGGCGCAGACCGTCTCCGGCAGCAGGGTGATGCCGAAGCCGTCCTTGACCATCGACTGCAGCAGCGGGAAGTCGAAGCCGGCCACGCGCGGTTGCAGGTCGACGCGGCGCACTTCGCCCGCCGGTCCGTGCAGTTCCCAGCGCTGCCGCGCCTCGTCTTCGCTGATGCTCAAGGTCACGTGCGCGGACAGTTCTTCCGGATCCTTGGGACGACCGGCGCGGTCGAGGTACTTGGGGCTGGCCACCAGCAGTTCCTGGACCTGGCCGAAGCTGCGCATCACCAGGCTGCCGTCGTCGTCCAGGCGCGAGCGCACGCGCAGCGCGACGTCGTAGCCTTCGTTGATGATGTCCACGCGGCGGTTGCTGATGTTCAATTGCAAGCGCACTTTCGGGTACTGGTCGAGGAACATCGGCAGCAGCTTGGGCAGCTGCATCTGCGCCAGCGACACCGGCACGCTGACCCGCACCAGACCGCGCGGTTCGGCGCTGAGCCGGTCCACCACCTCGCGCGCGGCCTGCGCTTCGGCCAGCATCGTCTGCGCATGCCGATGCACGCTCATGCCCAGGTCGGTGACCGCGAAGCGGCGCGTGGAACGCTGCAGCAGACGCACGCCAAGATCGGCTTCCAGCTGGCTGATGCGGCGGCTCAGGCGCGACTTGGGAATGCCCAAGGCGCGCTCGGCGGCGGCGAAACCGCCGTGATCGACCACCATCGCGAAGTAGTACAGGTCGTTGAGATCGTGCATGTTCTTTCGATATTCAGAACGATGGATGAAATCGCGTTGGGTTCATTCTACCCCCACAACGATTCGGGCCGTGTAATCGAGCCTTCACCTGGCATGGCGCATTGCGAACGCAGCCGCGGCGGCCCGTTCGGCAGCAACGACGCAGCGGCTCCCGCTTCATGACAGCATGGTCATGTGAACCCCCTGCCCCGACCCTGTGCTTTGCATCGGCAAATGGCTGACGGGCCATTTGCCGCGATTCAAGCAGGGGCGGCAACGGTGTCGTGGTTGCCGGTGCGCCGATACGATCGAACGCGTCTGGCTCCGAAGCAGGCGAGCGAAGTGCCGGGGGATAGCAGGTCGGATGGAACTATTGCACGGGGGTGGGCGAATACGCAGCCACGCATCCGCACAGCGGCCAGGCACAGGCCGCCAAAGCGGAGCGGTTTTCGTCAACTGGCGGTACCTGCGGGAGCGGCTTCAGTCGGGACAGGCTTTCTCGGTCAGGCTTTCTCGGTAATGCCCGTCGCGACTGAAGTCGCTCCTACAATGACCGCCGGTATTGCCGCAAGACCGCCCACAGCGCCGCGTGCGCAGCGCCTGAGGCTCAACCGATGCGGTCGAGGCCGCCCATGTACGGACGCAGCGCGTCGGGCACGTCGATCGAGCCGTCGGCGTTCTGGTAGTTCTCCATCACCGCGATCATCGCGCGGCCGACCGCGGTGCCGGAACCGTTGAGCGTGTGCAGCAGTTCCGGCTTACCAGTGGCGGGATTGCGCCAGCGCGCCTGCATGCGCCGTGCCTGGAAGTCGCCGCAGTTGGAGCACGAGGAGATCTCGCGGTAGGTCTGTTGCGACGGCAGCCAGACTTCCAGGTCGTAGGTCTTGGTCGCCGAGAAGCCCATGTCGCCGGTGCACAGCAGCACTTTGCGATACGGCAGCCCCAGCGTTTCCAGCACCACTTCGGCGCAGCGGGTCATGCGCTCGTGCTCGGCGGCGCTGTCCTCGGGACGGCAGATGCTGACCAGCTCCACCTTCTCGAACTGGTGCTGGCGGATCATGCCGCGGGTGTCGCGGCCGCCGCTGCCGGCCTCGGAACGGAAGCACAGGGAGTGCGCGGTCATGCGCAACGGCAGGCGCTCGGCCTCGACGATCTCGTCGCGGACCAGGTTGGTCAGCGAGATTTCCGAGGTGGAGATCAGGTAGCGTTTCTGTTCGCCCAACTGGGTGGCGAACATGTCCTCTTCGAACTTGGGCAACTGGCCGGTGCCGTACAGGCTGTCGGCGTTGACGATCACCGGCACGTTGGTTTCCTGGTAGGCGTGCGGGCCGGTATGCAGATCGAGCATGAATTGCGCCAGCGCGCGGTGCAGGCGCGCGATCGGTCCGCGCAGCACGGTGAAGCGCGCGCCCGACAGCTTGGCCGCGGTCTCGCCGTCCAGCCAGGCGTGGCGCGCGCCCAGTTCCACATGATCCTTGACCTCGAACCCGAAGCTGCGCGGCGTGCCCCAGCGCTGCACTTCGACGTTGTCGGCCTCGTCCTTGCCGGCCGGCACGTCGGCCTGCGGCAGGTTGGGAATCTCCAGCGCCAGCGTCTCCAGCTGTGCGCGGATCTCGTCAAGGCGCTGTTCGGAGGCTTTCAGTTCGTCGCCGAATCCGGCGACTTCGGCCATCAGTGCGGTCACGTCCTCGCCCTTGGCCTTGGCCTGCCCGATCGCCTTGGATCGGCTGTTGCGCAGGCTCTGCAGCTCCTGGGTTCGCACCTGGATGCGCTTGCGGTCGGCCTCCAGGGCTTCCAGGGCGGCCACGTCAAGCGCATAGCCGCGGCTGGTGCGCAGGCGCTCGGCGAGGTCGGCAGGCTGTTGGCGGAGCAGGACGGGATCGAGCATGGACGCGGCACGTGGATGGATCGGAGCCGCGCATTATCGCCTGTCGGCCGCGCTTTTGCTGAAACTAAGGAGGCTGCGGGCCGCTGCGCACCCGATTAACCGCGGCTATGCCAGAATCCAGCGGTTCCCTACGGTGAGTCCTATGTCCACGTCGCCTCCGTCGTCCAACAGCGGCATCGTGCTGCGCCTGCCGCGCCGCCTCCTCATGATCGTCGGCATCGCCTTCTGCGCCGGGCTGATGCTGTTCCTGGCGGTGTGGCTGGCCGGGCGCAAGGACAACGACTTCTACAAGCCGCAGCCGGCGCAGGTGCAGCAGGATGCGGCGGAGGTCAAGCCACTGCCCGAACCCCTGCCCGCCGGCAGCGGCGCCAGCGACATGCCGCAAGCCAAGCCGCCCACCGCGGAGGATGCGCCGAAACTGGTCGAGACCGCGCCTGCACCGCTCCCCGCCGATGCGATGGCGCCGGTGCCCGGCGGCAGCGAAGGCGCTGCTGCAGGGACGAACGCCACCGCACTGGCACCGGGCGATCGTCCGGTGCCGCTGGAAGGGCAACCGCCGCCGCGCTATCCGCCGACGGCCTTGCGCCGCGGCGACAGCGGCACGGTGGTGGTGCGGGTCGAGGTGGACGCCAGCGGCACTCCCGGCGGTGTGGCCCTGGTCAGGCGCAGCGGTTCGCGCGAACTGGATCGCGCGGCGATGGAAGCCGTGCGCCACTGGCGCTTCCGTCCGGCGCAGCAGAAGGGCCAGGCGGTGGCCGGCAGCCTCGAGATTCCGTTCGATTTCAAGCCGGCTCAGTAAGCTGAACCGCGCTTGCGGCGCGCGTGCATCGTTCACGGGTGGCTGACACGCCGCTAACCGTATCGGGGCAAGACTGCCCGCGTTCCACGACGCAGGAGCACGCCCATGTCCAGACCGCACGATACGCAGGAACTGTATCCGCGCAAGCACGATGACGCACTGCCTCCGCAAGCGCATGGTGGGTCGCCGTGGGCATGGATCGTCGTGATCGCGCTGGTGCTGGCCGCCGGCGGTTGGTGGCTAAGCCGCGATCGCGCAGACCAGATCCCTCCCACTGCGCCGGCTCCGGCGACGCCGGCCAGCGATCCACCGCGCGCTCCGTAGACCCGCGCTTCCCTACCTTGGATTCACCACCGTGCGGTGGTGATCGGTGGTTGAAGCGGCCGCGTGCTGCCGGCCGCGACTCGCCTTAACCAATGGCGGCCAGGCCGAATCCGGCAGTGCGCGCCAGCGTGTCGAAGCCTGGGAACGAGGTCGCCACGTTGGCCACATCGTTGATCCGCACCTGGCCATCGGCCAGTTGGCCGGCAATCGCGAACGCCATCGCGATGCGGTGGTCGCCATGGCTTTCGATCACCCCGCCACCCAGCAGGCCGCCATGGATCGTGGCGCCGTCGGGCGTCTCGTCGACCACGATGCCCAGGCTACGCAGACCGGTGGCCATCGCGGCCAGGCGGTCGGATTCCTTGACCCGCAGCTCGGCCGCGCCGCTGACCACGGTCTGGCCCCGCGCCGCGGCGGCGGCGACAAACAGCGCCGGGAACTCGTCGATCATATCCGGCACCACGTCTTCCGGGATCTGCGCCCCGCGCAGCGGCGCGTAGCGCACGCGCAAGTCGGCCACCGGCTCGCCGCCGTGTTCGCTGTGATTGTGCTCGACGATGTCCGCGCCCATCAGCCGCAGCGCGGCAAGCAGGCCGGTGCGGCGCGGATTGAGGCCGACCGCCTCGAGGGTGATGTCCGAGCCGGGAACGATGCTGGCGGCGACGATGAAGAACGCCGCCGAGGAGAAATCGGCCGGCACCGCGATATCGGTGGCGCGCAGCCGCTGGCCGCCGCGCAGGCGCGCCCGGCCGGGTTCGAACGCGATCTCCACGCCGAACGCGGACAGCATGCGCTCGGTGTAGTCGCGGGTCGGATGCGCCTCCTGCACCGAAGTGACGCCATCGGCATACAGCCCGGCCAACAGCACCGCCGACTTGACCTGGGCACTGGCCACCGGCGAGGCGAAGTCGATGCCGTGCAGCGGCTGCCCGCCATGGATACGCAGCGGCGGCACGCCATTGGCGTCGGTGTCGATACGCGCGCCCATCAGCGCCAGCGGCTCGGTCACGCGGCGCATCGGCCGCTTGGACAGCGACGCATCGCCGACCAGCACGCTATCGAACGCCTGTGCCGCCAACAAGCCGGCCAGCAGCCGCATGCCGGTCCCGGCATTGCCGCAATCCAGCTCGCCCTGCGGCGCCTGCAGCCCATCGACACCGACCCCGTGCACGATCCGCTGCGACGGCGACGGCGTCTCGATCCTGACCCCGAGCTTGGCGAAGATCGCCGCGGTCGACCGCGTGTCCTCGCCTTCGAGGAACCCATCGATGCGCGACACGCCATCGGCCAGCGCCGCGAACATCACCGCCCGATGCGAGACCGACTTGTCGCCCGGCACATTCAACGTCCCCTGCAAAGCAGAGCCCTTCGTCGCGATCCAGTACTGCTCGTTGCTCATCACTATTCCTGAGATTGCCAGCGACCCGTCCCGCGGACCCGCTGTTGCTGTTGATCTTGCCGCCGCTGTTGATCTTGCATTTGCATTTGCATTTGCATTTGCAGTTGCTGTTGCGTTTGCTCTTCAGGGGTCCCCATTGAGGGTCGGCGAGCGGCCCGGGAAAAACCCCGCAGGGGCGGCGCGCAGGATGGGCGTCGTTTTTCGCTGGCACATGGATGTGCCATCGAAAAATCCCAGGTTGCTCGCGGACCCAGCGCGCAGCGCGGGGCGACCCGACTGGGGCGGCCTTTCTTTTGCTTACTTTTCTTTGGCCGTTCAAAGAAGCGCTCCTCAGCGGCCGCAGGCCGATCAAAGTAAGTCGCGCAACGCGCGAAAGCTCTTGCCTCTGCTGTTGCTGTTGCTGTTACACCAACTCTCGCAAGTGCATCGGCAAGATCAAGGCACCGCCACCGGATAAGACCCCAACACCTTGATCTGCGCCGAATGCGCCTTCAACTCCGCCAGCGCCTGCTTCATCGACTCATCCTCCACATGCCCGGCCAGATCGATGAAGAACCCATACTCCCACTTCGCCTGATGCGAAGGCCGCGACTCGATCCGGTTCATGCTGATCCCATGCCGCGCGAACGGACTCAGCACATCGAACAGCGCACCCGGCTTGTCGTGGATGAACACCAGTACCGACGTCCGATCGTGCCCCGACGGCGGAAAGATCTGCCGGCCGATCACCAGAAAGCGCGTCGTATTGTCGTCGTCGTCCTCGATCGACTTCATGATCACCTTCTTCAGCGCATACACATGCGCCGCACTCTCCCCGCCGATCGCCGCCGCATCCTCCGCATTGCGCGCGCGCCGCGCACCCTCGGCATTGCTCGACACCGGGATCTTCTCCACCTTCGGCAGGTGCGCGCGCAGCCAGCCCGCGGTCTGCGCGAACGACTGCGGATGCGCATAGATACGCTCGATCGCATCCAGCCGGCCATTGCGCGACAGCAGGTACTGGTGCACGCGCAGCTCGGTCTCGCCGCAGATCTTCAGGTTCGAGGTCAGGAACATGTCCAGGGTGACCTGGATCGTGCCCTGCCCGGAATTCTCCACTGGCACCACGCCGAAATCCGCGTTGCCATTCTCCACTTCCTGGAACACTTCCTCGATCGTCGCCATCGGCAGGCCCACTGCCGAGCGGCCGAAATGCTTGAGCACCGCCTGCTGGCTGAAGGTGCCTTCCGGGCCGAGATAGCCGATCTTCAGCGGCTCCTGCTGCGCCAGGCACGCGGACATGATCTCGCGGAACACATGCACCAGCACCTCGTCGCTGAGCGGCCCCTGGTTGCGGTCCACCACCATGCGCAGCACCTGCGCCTCGCGCTCGGGACGGTAATAGTCCACCGCCGCGGCGAGCTTGCCCTTGGCCTTGCCGACCTGGTGCGCGAACTGCGCGCGCTCGGCGATCAGCGCCTGGATGGTGCGGTCGATTTCGTCGATCTTGGCGCGCACGTCGGCCAGCGCCGGCGCCGTGGCGGCGGGCGTGGCGATGGCGGTCGATGTCGGCTTGCCAGGCTTGCTCAGCTTGGCCGGCTTGCTCGATTCGGCGTGTGCGGTTCGGGATTTGTTCGGCTTTGCGGCCATGGATCGTGGTTCCTCGATGTTCCGGAGCGCCTGCTGGGCGATCCGGTCGCGGCTGAAGCCGCTCCTACAGGGGATGGCTCAGCCGTTGCGTTGCTGGAAGTCGCGCATGAAAGCCACCAGCGCCTGCGCGCCGGCCACCGGCATCGCGTTGTACAGCGAGGCGCGGATGCCACCGACCGCCTTGTGGCCCTTCAGCGCCAGCAATCCGGCCGCCTTGGACTCGGCGACGAAGCGCGCGGTGAGGGTGTCGTCCGGCAGGAAGAACGGGATGTTCATCCGCGAGCGCGCGTCCGCCACCACGTCGTTGCGGTAGAAGCCGCCGGAGCCGTCGATCGCCGCGTACACCAGCGCCGACTTGGCCTGGTTGCGGCGCGCGAACTCTTCCACCCCGCCCTCGGCCAGCATCCACTTGAACACCAGCCCGGCCAGATACCAGTTCCAGGTCGGCGGCGTATTGAGCATCGAATCGCGCGCGACGTGCGAGCGGTAGTCGAAGATGTCGGCGCGCGGCTGGCCACTGCGCTGCAACAGGTCCTTGCGGATGATGACCACCGCCACCCCGACCGGCCCCAGGTTCTTCTGCGCGCCGGCGTAGATCACCGCGTACCTGGACACGTCGATCGGCTCGGCGGCGATGCTGGAGCTGAAGTCGGCGAACAGCGGCACCGCGCCCACGTCCGGCGCGTCGCGGAATTCGACGCCGTGGATGGTCTCGTTGGCGGTGATGTGCACATAGGCGGCATCGGCGCTGAGCTGCCAGCTGGCGCGCGGCGGGATGTCATGGAAGCCGCCGGCCTCGCTGCTGGCGGCGACGTGCACGTTGGCGTAGGGAGTGACCTGCTTGATCGCAGTCTTGCCCCAATGCCCGGTCACCACGTAGTCCACGGTCTGCCCGGGCGCGGCGAAGTTCAGCGCCAGCAGCGCCTGCTGGGTGGTGGCGCCGCCGGACAGGAACAGCACCGCGTAGTCGTCGGAGATGCCGATCAGGCGCCGCAGGTCGGCCTCGGCCTCGGCCGCCACCGCCATGAACTCGGCGCCGCGGTGGCTCAGCTCCACGATCGAGGCGCCCGCGCCGTTCCACTCCAACATCTCCGCCTGCGCCTGGCGCAGGACCGATTCCGGCAATGCAGCGGGGCCGGCACTGAAATTGAACGCGCGTGTCATGGGGCACCTATCGGACAAGACGCCTAGTATGCCGCAGCGCAGCAGCTTGCGGCCCGGACAATTTAGGTTGCATTTGCATCCATTGACCCCGCCCACGCGTAGTCTGTGCTGAAGTCGTCGGCGGTCGTCCGCCCCTCCAGGAGTCAGCCATGTCATTGCGCGATGTGCTCAACATCCCCAGCCGCGAGATCACCGACGAGGCGCTCTACCGCGATCGGCGGCGGCTGCTGCAGGCCCTGGCGCTGGCGCCGGCGGTCGGTCTGGTCGGCTGCGCCGACGCCGAGCCGCCGGCCCCGCCGAAGACCGCGGTGACCCCGGAACAGGCGCGCAGCGGCTTTCGCACCAGCGAGGAGCTGACCCGCTACGAGGACGTCACCAGCTACAACAACTTCTACGAATTCGGCACCGACAAGACCGACCCGTCGAAGGCGGCCAAGACCCTGCGCACCGCGCCGTGGTCGGTGAAGGTGTCCGGCGAATGCGAAAAGCCCGGCACCCTGGCGCTGGACGACCTGCTCAAGGGCAGCAGCCCGGAGGAGCGCATCTACCGGCTGCGCTGCGTGGAGGGTTGGTCGATGGTGATCCCGTGGCTGGGGGTGCCGCTGGCCGCGGTGCTCAAGCGCTTCGGCCCGACCTCCAAGGCCAAGTACGTGGCCTTCACCACGCTGGCCGATCCGCAGCAGATGCCCGGCATCCGCTACCGCTCGATCGACTGGCCGTACAAGGAAGGCCTGCGCATCGACGAGGCGATGAACCCGCTGACCCTGCTCGCCACCGGCCTGTACGGCAAGCCGCTGCCGCAGCAGAACGGCGCGCCGCTGCGACTGGTGGTGCCGTGGAAATACGGCTTCAAGAGCATCAAGTCGATCGTCGAGATCCGCTTCGTCGAGCGCATGCCGGAAACCGCCTGGCACGAATTGCAGGCGTCGGAGTACGGCTTTTTCTCCAACGTCAATCCGGCGGTGGACCATCCGCGCTGGAGCCAGAAGACCGAGCGCCGCATCGCCGGCAAGGCCAGCAAGCTGTTCGCCGAACGCATCCCGACCCGCCCGTTCAACGGCTATGCCGAGCAGGTGGCCGGGATGTATGCGGGGATGGATCTCAAGAAATGGTATTGAATGATCGGGACTCGGGGCCCGGGACTCGGGACCCGGAAAAAGCCGGCGGTTTCGGCGTTGGGCGGGCGCGTTGCTTGGTCGGGGCAGTCGCCACATGGCGGTGAAGTCCGGGCCCTGTGGTTTGATCGCGGCCAAGGGCATGGTCCATGTGCTGGCGCTGGCGCCGTTGGCTTACCTGGGCTGGCAGTTCTGGCAGGTGTGGCAGAGCGGCAGCGATGCGCTCGGTGCCGATCCGGTCGCCGAGATCGAGCACCGCACCGGGCTGTGGGCGTTGCGCCTGTTGTTGCTGACGCTGGCGATCACGCCGCTGCGGCAGCTGAGCGGGCAATCGGTGCTGCTGCGGTTCCGGCGCATGCTCGGGCTGTACGCGTTCTTCTACGCCTGCGTGCACCTGGGCGTGTATCTGGGTCTGGATCTGCGCGGCTACTGGGCGCAGATCTTCGAGGACATCATCAAGCGTCCCTACATCACCGTCGGCTTCATCGCCTGGCTGCTGCTGATCCCGCTGGCGATCACTTCCACCCAGGGCTGGATGCGCCGGCTCAAGCGCAACTGGGGCAAGCTGCACAAGGCGATCTACGCGATCGGCGTGCTGGCGGTGCTGCACTTCTGGTGGCTGGTGAAATCGGACATCCGCGAACCGCTGCTGTACGCGGCGATCCTGGCGCTGCTGCTGGGCTGGCGCGGCTGGCGGGCGCTCAGCGCGCGCCGAACCACAGCAGCCCGCTGAGCGCGGCGGCCAGCAGCAAGGCGCTGAGCAGCAGCCACGGCCAGCGCAAGGCGGTGGCCGGGCGCGCTGCGGGTTCCGCCGCGGCGGCCGGCGCCACGCTGGCCGGATCGTGCTTCAGCGGCTCGCCGGCGACCACCTGCGGTACCTCCAGCACGAAGCGGTGCTGCGTGTCGAACACCAGTTGGTCGCCCGGCTGCAGCCAGCAATCGCGTACCGCATGGCCGTTGACCTGGGTCTGCGCATCGCCGAGCCCGCGCAGCAGCACGCGTTCGCCATGCCGTTCCAGGCGCGCATGGCGTTCGGCGAAGGCCGGATCGTCGATGCAGATGTCGCAGTCGCGCAGGCGGCCGATGCTGCGCACCCGGTCCAGGGTATAGCTGCGGCCATGGTGCTGGCCGCCGACCCCGCGCAGCACCAGCCGCGGATCGTCGCCCTCGCCTTCGGCCGCATCGGGCAGGCGCTGCAGCGGCTCGCACGCGCCCTGCACCACCATTTCCACGCCATCGGCATAGACCGCGTCGCCGGCGCGCAACAACGCCATGCGCCGCACCGGACGGCCATTCACGTGGATGCCGCGGGCGCCGTTGGCCACCTGCAGCCATAGTCCGCGCCGGTCCAGGCAGAACTGCGCCAGCAGCAGCGCGCCCTGGGTGTCGTCGACCACGCGCACCTGCCCGGACGCCTGCCGCACGATGCGGTGCACGCCCGCGCGCAAGGGTCGGTCGGGTTGCTGGCGGTTGCTGAAATGGACTTGCAGGTCAGGCACGGCGGGGAGCCTAGCAGGTTGCCCGCGCTTGAAGAAGCGTGCCGCGCCTGGACAACACTGCGCGCATACGCACAATGCCTGATCTTTTCCATGGGCCGCATGCCCGCACAGGAGCCAGCATGTCCAGCATCGACATCCGCCACGACCACGGCAAGACCCCCGCACAGGCACGCAAGGCGATCGAAGACGCCGCCAAGAAGCTATCGGAACGTTTCGATCTGGAATCGCGCTGGGACGGCGATGCGCTGCTGTTCTCGCGCTCCGGCGTGGACGGGCGTATCGAACTGCTGCCCAAGCAGGTGCACGTCACCGCCGAGCTGGGCTTTCTGTTGTCGGCGCTGAAGGGGACGGTGGAAAGCGAGATCCGCCGCGTGCTGGCCGAAAAGCTGAGCTGAGCAGTAAAAGCGCTTCTCCCGCCAGGAGACCTGATTAGCGCTGTGTCTCAGCTGTCGTACGCAGTTGCTGCTCTGTGAGCCTTCCCGCGCCGGCCAGGGCACTGGCCAGGCGCGGCACCATGGCGGCCAGGTTGAAGCGGCGATTGAAGCGGTAGGCATGCGCATGCAGGTAGCGCGCGCCGTATTTGGGGAAGTCCACCGCATGGTGGGTGCCGCTAAGCGCCGTTTTGAGATTGCCCAGGATCGTATTGACCCAACGCAGACGAGGCTGCTGGACGCCTTTGCGGCCGCTTCCGGTCACGATGGCATCGTGGGTCAGGCCTGCCCAGCCCACACCGGTGAACGCTGTCAGCCCATCACTGACGACATGGGTGCCCGGTGCCAGTGCCTGCTGAGCCCACGTGTGCACGACGCTTCTTCGGAAGCTGGAGACCACATCCAGGCGGAGATAGCGCGGGCGCCCTTGATGCAGGGAAACCGCTGCAATAAACGGCACTTTATTGCGCCACTGCGGTTGGCCTGGACCACCGGCGCGTTCGCCGCCCAGATAGGCATCATCGATCTGGACCTCTCCGTCGAGCCGGCGTGACTGCTCACGATCGGCCATCGCCGACATCACTTTGTGCTTGATCCGCCATGCAGTGCGATAGCACACGCCCAGTTGCCGAGCCAGTTCCAGCGCAGCAATTCCGTTCTTGGCTTGGCTCACCAGATAGATGGCCAGCCACCACACCCGCAAGGGAAGCTTGGTGTCTGCCATGGGCGTGCCGGCGGTCAAGCTGGTCTGTACCCGGCAGCGCGCGCACTGCCACAGGTGCTGGCGTCCCCGCTCAAAGCCACTGGCATGCGTGTGTCCGCACTGCGGACACACGAAGCCATTGGGCCACCTGGCCTGAACCAAGGCCTCGACACATTGCGCCTCGGAGCCGTAGCGGCTCAGAAAAGCCGGAATCGAAAGCCCCTTTTGGAACTGGATCCGATTGAGCGTCATCGCCGTATCTCACTGAAGAACCTGCATTTCTAAACCAAGGCAGCATCACCAGCTGAGACACAGCGCTAATCAGGGCCAGGAGAGAGGTTGGGGTGAGGGTCCGGCGCGCAGCGTCTGGCGGAGTTTGGGGGCGCGAGGTTGCGCCCGTCCCCTGATCCGGCGCTGCGGGCCGCCTTCCCCGCAAAGGGGGCCATGGTCCCGACGGGAGAAGGCGCGCCGCTCAGTCGAAAGCGAACGGCTGCGGGTGTCCGGCGAACAAACGCCGCGAGACCTCGCGCTCCGTGGTCTCGATATCGCCGATGAAACCTTCGGCGTCGCCGAGCTTGGAGAACGCGTCGAAACCGCGTTCCAGGAACCCCTGCAGCTCCGACAGCCCCGCCGCCTTGGCCGGGCCGCGGGCGAAGCGCAGCAGCATGCGTACGCCCGGGGTGTGCACCGCGGTGGCCAGGCCCAGGCCGACGCTGGCGATCAGGTCGATCTGATGCAGGCGCAGGCGGCGCAGGCCGGTGTGCCGGTAGGCCTGCGCGTACAAGTCGTCGTCCAGGCGCTTGCGGCGCGGCGCCAGCGCCTGCAGCGCCTCGGCCATGCGCAGGTCCAGTGCGTGAGTCAGCGCGCCCAGTTCGATGCCGTCGGCGACCGTGTCCAGCAGCGTGGCCGGCATCAGCCGCTGCATCATCGGCAGCACCTTGACGATGTCGGCGTCGCGCCGGCTGAAATCGCGGTCGCCATAGACGTCGGTCAGGAAGAACATCGCCGCCGGGCGCCGCTGCGGGTCCTCCAGGAAGTGCTCGAAGCTGCGCTCCAGCCGCTGCGTCTGCCAGCGCCGCAGTTCCTGCAGCCAGCGCAGCGCGTTGCGCGGCTCGCGCGCCGGATCGTGCACAGCCTGATGCCACGCCAGACGGCGGCCGAGTCGCTCCAGGACGGGATTGCTGCGCGCCATGGGCGCCGATGATGCTGGTCGCCGGGCGTGACCGCAAGCATCATGCCGCTCGGCTACACTGCGGCCAACGCCCTTCGCGGACCGCGCATGCTTTCCCTCCACAGCGCCTCGCCACGCCCCCGTTCCCACGGCCGTATCGGCCTGGCCATCGCAGGCGGCGGCCCGATCGGCGGCATGTACGGACTTGGCGCGCTGCGCGCGCTGGACGAGGCCCTGGACGGACTCGACCTGACGCGGCTGGACTGCTACGTCGGGGTCAGTTCCGGCGCGTTCCTGACCGCCGGCCTGGCCAATCGCATCAGCAGCGCCGAGATCTGCCGGATCTTCGTCACCGGCAACAGCGACGATGCGCGCTTCCGGCCCGAGGATTTCCTGCGCCCCAACGTCTACGAATACCTGCGCCGCGCCGCAACCCTGCCCAAGCTCGCCTACGGCTGGTGGCACGATCTGCTGACCGAGCCGCGCAAGACCCGCTGGTCGGACCTGATCACTCGCTTCGGCGGGCTGGTGCCCAGCGGGCTGTTCGACAACGCCGGGGTCGAGCGCTTCATGCAGGACGTGTTCAGCCGGCGCGGCCGCAGCAACGATTTTCGCGCGCTGGACACCGATCTGTTCGTGGTCGCGGTGGACCTGGACAGCGGCCGCACCGTGCGTTTCGGCGAACCGGGCATGGACCAGGTGCCGATCTCGCTGGCGGTGCAGGCCAGCGCCGCGCTGCCGGGGCTTTATCCGCCGGTGGAGATCGACGGCCGCCACTACGTCGACGGCGCGCTGCGGCGCACGATGCACGCCTCCACCCTGCTGGAGCGCGGCATCGACCTGATGATCGGGATCAATCCGCTGGTGCCCTACGACGCCACCCACGCGCCACGCCGCAACGGCCAGATCGACCGCGCGCGGCTGCTCAGCGGCGGCCTGCCGGCAGTGCTGTCGCAGACCTTCCGCACCCTGCTGCAATCGCGCATGCAGGTCGGGCTGGAGAAGTACGCACAGCAATACCCGCGGGTGGACCAACTGGTGTTCGAGCCCAATGCCGACAACAGCGAACTGTTCTTCACCAATCTGTTCAGCTATTCCGCACGCCACCGCGTCTGCCAGCTGGCCTACCGCAACACCCTGGCCGACCTGCGCCGCAACGCCGAGGTGCTGGAACCGATGCTGGCCGCGCACGGCATCGCGCTGCGCCACGACATCCTCAACGATCGCCAGCGCACCTTCACCGACGGCGTGGACGTGCAGCAAGGGCGCACCACCGAAGCCACTGCGCGCCTGCGCCGCGCGCTCGACGACGTCGATCAGGTCATCGCCCGGCGCCGCGCCAGCCGCCGCACGCGGCGCACACCGCCGCTCGCCACCGACTGAGGCGCCGGCGCTGGTGTGATTGCTCTAACCAACGCCGTAAGTCTCGCATCCAGCCACCCAACCGCCAAAGGAACCGCATCGTCATGGCCACTCTGAAGAAATCCGCACGCAAGAAGAAGACTGCCGCCGCCGACGAGGGCCTGCAGGCGCAGGCGGAAAAGCTGTCCAGGCGCCTGGGCGAATCGGCGCAGCAGGTGTGGTTGGCCGGGGTCGGCGCGTTCGGCCGCGCCCAGGCCGAAGGCGGCAAGCTGTTCGAAACCCTGGTCAAGGAAGGCCTGACCCTGGAGCAGAGCACGCGCAAGCTGGCCGGCGGCGGCGTCGATGCGGTGCGCGATGTGGTGGAGAACCGGGTCGGCCAGGCGCGCGAACGCGCCGCCGATACCTGGGACCGCCTGGAGAAGGTGTTCGAGGACCGGGTGCAACGCGCATTGCGCAGGCTGGAAGTGCCCAGCCGCGAAGACCTCGGCACGCTGGTCGATCGCGTAGATGCGTTGAATGCCGAACTGCGCAACCTGGGCGGCGGCCGCCGCGCACGCCAGGCACCGGCCAAGGCGCCGGCAGCCAGGAAGACGGCAAAGACCGCCACGCCCAAATCCCGCCCGACCAGGCAGGCAGCGCCGGCGCGACGCCGTGCCGGTCCGGTCGTGGCCAGCGCCACGCCCGCACCGAAACGCGCCAGCCGCAAGCGCGCCACGGCGCAGACGCCGGCTGAATAAGGCTTTGTTGCAAAGCAGCAGTTTTTTTCCGAAAATTGGGACGGACCCGCCAGTCCCTCTGAAGACCGTTTGCTCCCCTCCCCTCGCGGCTTCGGACTGGCGGGTCTTCTTCTGTCAGCCGTTCCCCGCTGTCGCCTTGCCGGCGCTATGACACGCTGGCGATAAACTGGCGTCATCGAATAGCGTTACGCGGGTACGAGCATGTTTTCCTGGATAGTGGCAACGGTCTTGGCAGTGGGCGCATGGCTCGCTGCCACGCTCTACCTGTGGGTGGTCCGGCGCCGCGAGAACGAAACCAGCGCCGGGCTGAATGCCCTGGCCGGACTGCATTGGCGCGATTTTTCGTGCATGGTGCGGCGCGCGATGCGCGAGCAACGCGACCTGCACGACGCGGTGGCCGACAAGGACAACCCCCAGGAACCGCAGAGCGATTTCGTGATGACCCGCGGCGACGCGCGCTGGCTGCTGTCGTGCAAGCACGGCCGCGCCTACCGGATCGGATCGGCCGCGGTCAACGAACTGGCCGCCGCGGCGCGGCTGATGGGGGCGCAGGGCGGCATCCTGGTCACCGAGGGCAAGGTGCAGCGCGACGGCATCGCCGCGGCCGAGAAACAGTCGGTGGAAATCCTCGACGGCCGCCGCATCTGGCCGATGCTCAAGCGCTACCTGCCGAGCGAACTGGAGGACGGGGTGATCGGCGCCAGCCGCCGCCGCGCGCAGCGGCATACCGCGATCGCCGCACTGGCCGCGCTGACCCTGGGCCTGCTGGTGGGACTGGGTGGGCTGGCGCTGCAGCAACGCAGCGCCGATGCCGCGTCCGCCACGCAGCTCGCCGCTCCCGTCCCACTCAAGCCGGCGGCAACGCCGCCCACGCCAAACACCCCGCCCGCCGCTGCGACAGCGCCGGCAGCCGCGCCGGTGGACGCGGCCGAACCGGCCAGCGCAGCACCCGACGCCGTTACCGAAGCTGCCGACAGGCAATCGGTGTCCAAGACGCTGGCCAGGACGCCCGGCGTGATCCGCGGCATCTGGCAGACCCAGATGACGCTGGTGATCGACCGAAGCGGCGACGACGCGCAGGTCTGGCCGCGGATCTGCAAGGAAGTGGAACGCTATCCCTCGCTGCGCACCGCGCGCATCCAGCTCAATCCGCGCCCCGACCGCAACGAGCCGGTGCGTTGGCGGCAATGTAGGACGTTTTGAGTCGGGACTCGGGACTCGGGACCAGGGACTCGTAAAAGCGGATTGTCCGTCGAGTGCCGATACCCGGCCGGCAAATCGAGCCGCTGTCGCTTTTACGAGTCCCGAGTCCCGCGTCCCGGCCTCACCAATGCACCCCCCGCATCAACGCCGCGAACGCGATCTGCTCCTGGCTGGGCTTGGCTTCGCGTAGCGCCTTGCGGTCGCCCTTGGCCGCGGCCGAATCCGGAAACAATTCGAAGGCGGTGTTCATCACCACCTCGTAGGCCTTCGGCGCTACCGCGTTGACCAGTGCGGCGAAGATGCCCAGCCGCGTCGCCACCCGGCTCGGGCGCTCGATGATCGCCTTGACCATCAGGTCGGCGGCTTCTTCAACGCTCAGTGTCGGCACGCTGTCGTACATCTTGGTCGGCGCGATCATCGGCGTCTTCACCAGCGGCATGTTGACCGTGGTGAAGCTGATGCCCTTGCCCGACAGTTCGCCCTGCGCGCAGCGGCTCCATGCGTCCAGCGCCGCCTTCGACGCCACGTAGGCGGAGAAACGCGGCGAGTTGGCCAGCACGCCGATCGAGCTGACGTTGATGATGTGGCCCTTGCGCCGCCCGGTCATGCCCGGCAGCACGCCCATGATCAGGCGCAGGCTGCCGAAGTAGTTCAGCTGCATGGTGCGCTCGAAATCGTGAAAGCGGTCGTAGCTGAGTTCGATCGAGCGGCGGATCGAGCGGCCGGCGTTGTTGATCAGCACATCGACATGGCCGTGCGCTTCGAGCACGGTCTTGAGCAGCGCATCGCAGCCGGCCAGGTCGGACAGGTCGGCGGTGTAGGCGAACACCTTGCCGCCCCTGGCGTTCATCGCATCGCGTGCGGCGAACAGCTCCTGCTCGCCGCGGGCGACGATGACGGTGGTAGCGCCGGCTTCGGCCACGCGCTGCGCGGTGGCCAGGCCGATGCCCGAGGAACCGCCGGTGATCAGCACCACCTTGCCGCGCACCTTGCCCTTCAGCGTGCGGTCCACGAACAGGTCCGGATCCAGGTGCCGTTCCCAGTGGTCCCACAGGCGCCAAGCGTAGTCTTCCAGCCGCGGCACGGCGATGCCGCTGCCCTTCAGCGCGCGCTCGGTCTCGCGGCTGTCGAAGCGGGTGGGATAGGTGATGAACTTCAGCACCTCGCGCGGGATGCGGAAATCGCGCAGCAGCATGCCGGTGAAACGCCGGATCGGCGGCAGCCCGCCGACCGCGGCGCGGATCCCCGCCGGCACGAACGCGAACATCCGCGCGTCCACCCGCAAGGTCATCTCCGGCGCGTGGCCGGCGCGGCAGAACACATTGAGCACCTCGCCCACGCGCAGCGGCTCCGGATCGGTGAGGTGGAAAGTGTGGCCGTCGAGCTTGGGCTTGTGCGCGATGTGGTCCATCGCATCGGCGACGAAATCCACCGGCACCAGGTTGATGCGCCCGCCTTCGATGCCGAGCATCGGCGCCCACGGCGGCAGCAGCTGGCGCAGCTTCTTGATCAGCGGGAAGAAGTAGTACGGCCCGTCGATCTTGTCGATCGCGCCGGTGCGCGAATGGCCGACCACCATGCCGGGGCGGTAGATGCGCCATTTGATCCGGGTTTCCGCGCGCACCAGCGCCTCGGCATCGTGCTTGGTGCGCAGGTAGGGATCGTCCAGGCCTTCGGCTTCTTCGAACATGTCCTCGCGAAAGATGCCCGGGTACATCCCGGCCACCGCGATCGAGCTGGTGTGGTGGAAGATGCCGGCACCGATCTGCGCGGCCAGTTCCAGCGCGTTGCGGGTGCCGTCGAGATTGGCCACGCGCTGCGCCTCGGCCTTGGCGGTGAGGTCGTACAACGCGGCCAGATGGAAGAAATGCCTGACCTTGCCGTGTAGCGCCTTGCGTTGCGCCTCGTCCAGGCCGCAACAGTCGGCGCCGACGTCGCCATGCAGCACCACCAGGCGCTTGCCGTCCCAGCCCTGCTCGCGCACCAGCGCATCGAACTTGCGTTGCGACTCCTTGCGCACCAGGACGTGGATGAGGCCTTTGCGCCGCATCAGGTTGGCCATCAGATAACGGCCGATGAAACCGGTGGCGCCCGTAACGAAATACGTCATGCCGAACCATTCCTTGCGCTGCGGCCGCGGCCCCTCGCCCCGTCCTGGGCGCTAACTTGCCAGAGTGCGGCAGGCAGGACAAACGCACGCCAGGGTACGACGCGTGCGCGCAGCGTGCGGCAGCGCAGCATCGGCGGCACGCGACACGGCGGTTTTCGCCTGCCGCGTGGCGCTCAACGCACCCCTGGCGAGAAGCGCGCGACCAGGTCGTAAGTGTCGCCGAGGAACACTTGGCGCACGAAGGTCACGGCCTGCTCGCCGCGCCAGGTCTGCCGGTCGATCAGCAGGCAGGCGGTGCCGGCCGCCACCTGCAACCGCGCCGCCTGCGCGGGGGTGGCGCCGACCGCACTGATGCGATGCTCGGCGCGGGTCCACGGCACGTGCTGCAGCAGCCAGCTGCCGGGCACGACGACCGCAAAATCCATCTGCAGCGCCTCCGGCACCGCCACCGGATTGATCACCCGCTCCTCCAAGGCGAACGGGCGCCCGTCGGCGAAGTGCAGGCAGTGCAGCGACAGCAGCGTGCCGGCGGCGGCGACCTCGGCCTCCTGTGCCAGCGCGGCGTGCGGCGCGCGCTGGCGCCGCTCGAGCAATTCGAAGCGGTAGGCATGGCCGCGCGCGGCGACCTCGACCGGAATGTCGGGGATCTCCAGCGCCACCTGCTCCATGTGCGGATGCGGCCGCGCCACGAACGAGCCGGCGCGGCGGCGGCGCTCGATCATGCCGGCGTCGGCCAGCATCGCCAGCACCTTGTTGACCGTCATCCGCGAGCAAGCGTACTGCGCCATCAGCGCGTGCTCGGAGGGAATGCGATGGCCGGGCGGCCATTCGCCGCTGCGGATATGCCCTTCGATGTCGCGGCGGATGCGCTGGTTGAACGTCGCCGCGGGCCGGGCCTGGCTCATCGGCGCTCCCGCGCGGCGGCATGGCGCAGACGGGTCATGCGTGCAACAGCGCGGTCAGCGCTCGCGCATAGGCCGCGGCGACCGCCTCGCGGCGATGATGGCGCCCGTCGCGCACCAGCGCGCGGCCGTTGCGCCAGACCGAGCGCACCGCGCCGCGCCGCGCGGCGAAGATCCAGCTATCCAGCCAGGCATCGCCGTTGCGCGCGCACAGCGCCGGATGCGCCGGATCCAGTTCGACCAGATCGGCCGGCGCGCCCACCTGCAGGCCCTGCACCACGCCCAGCGCCTGCGCCGCGCCGTGCGCGGCGGACCGGAACAGGAAACCGCCGCTGGATTGCGCGGCGTCGCCGGCGAGCACATTGCGCCCGCGCAGCTGCAGGCGCTGGCCGTATTCGAGCAGGCGCAATTCCTCGGCCGCATCGATCAGCACATTGGAATCGGAGCCGACGCCGAAACGCCCGCCGGCAGCGACGAATGCGCGCATCGGGAACAACCCGTCGCCGAGATTGGCCTCGGTGATCGGGCACAGGCCGACCACCGCGCCGCTGGCGGCGATCGCCTGCACTTCGGCGGCATCGACGTGGGTGGCGTGGACCAGGCACCAGCGCGCGTCCACCGGCGCATGCGCCAGCAGCCACTGCACCGGCCGTTGCCCGCTCGAGGCCAGGCAGGCCTCGACCTCGCGGGTCTGCTCGGCGATGTGGATGTGCACCGGGCCGTCGCACAGCGGCAGCAGCGCGGTCAATTCGTCCGGGGTCACCGCGCGCAGGCTATGCGGGGCGATGCCCAGCACAGCATCGTCGAGGCCGCGCAACGCGCGCCGGCTGCCGTCGAGCAGTGCGGCGTAGCCGTCCACGTCGTGGATCAGGCGCTGCTGCGCCGGGTTCGGTGCGGCGCCGCCGAAATCGGCATGCGCGTAGAACACCGGCAGCAGGGTCAGGCCGATGCCGCTGGTGTGCGCGGCGGCGGCCAGGCGCTGCGCCATCTCCGCGCGGTCGGCATACGGACGGCCGTTGGCGGCATGGTGCAGGTAATGGAATTCGCCGACCCGGGTGAAGCCGGCCTCGAGCATCTCCACGTAGGCCTGTTCGGCGATGGCCTGCATGCTGTCCGGGTCCAGCCGCTGCAGGAAGCGGTACATCAGCTCGCGCCAGCTCCAGAAACTGTCGCCGCTGCGGCCGCCGACTTCGGTCAACCCGGCCATGCCGCGCTGGAACGCGTGGCTGTGCAGGTTGCCCAGCCCGGGCACGGCGATCGCCAGCGCCTGGTCGCCGGACATCGCAGCCACGCCGGACTGCAGCGCGGCGATGCGCCCGCCGCGGACCTCGATCCGCACGTCGCGCGCCCAGCCGTCCGGCAGCAGCGCGTGCGCGCACCAGACAGCGCTCGTCCCCTCGTTTCCATCCGCCTGTTGCTGCGCCAGAGTCTGCACTGGACACCCTCCATCGACCACAATATTGTATATACAAAATAACCGACGAGCCCGCCCGTGACCATGCCCTGCGACACGCTCTGGCACAACGCCCACCTGATGACCCTGGACGCCGAGGACGGCGGCCTGGGCCTGGTCCGCGACGGCGTGGTCGCCTGCCGCGATGGCCGCATCGTCTATGCCGGCGCGGCTGCGGCGCTGCCGGCACCGCTGGCCGCGCAGCGCAGCGTCGATTGCGGCGGGCGCTGGATCGGCCCGGGCCTGATCGACTGCCATACTCACCTGGTCTACGCCGGCAACCGCGCCGGCGAGTTCGAACAGCGCCTGCTCGGCGCCAGCTATGCCGACATCGCCCGCGCCGGCGGCGGCATCGTCGCCACCGTGCGCGCCACCCGCGCCGCCGACGAGGCCGCGCTGCTCGCCGCCAGCCTGCCGCGGCTGGATGCGCTGCTGGCCGAAGGCGTGACCACGGTGGAGATCAAGTCGGGCTACGGACTGACCCTGGACGACGAACTGCGCATGCTGCGCGTGGCGCGGCGCCTGGGCGAACTGCGCCCGGTCGCGGTGTCGCCCACCTTCCTCGGCGCGCACGCGGTGCCGCCGGGCGCCGACGCGCAGGCCTACATCGACGAGGTCTGCGAACGAATGATTCCCGAAGTCGCCGCGCAAGGCCTGGCCGAGGCGGTGGACGTGTTCTGCGAGCACCTTGCCTTCACCCTCGCGCAGACCGAGCAGGTGTTCCAGGCCGCGCAGCGGCATGGCCTGGCGCTGAAGATCCATGCCGAGCAGTTGTCCAACCAGGGCGGCGCGGCGCTGGCGGCACGCTACGGTGCGCGCTCGGCCGACCACGTCGAGTACCTGGACGACGCCGGCATCGCCGCGATGGCGGCCGCCGGCACCGTGGCGGTGCTGCTGCCGGGCGCGTTCTACTTCACCCGCGACACGCAGCTGCCGCCGATCGCCGCGCTGCGCGCCGCCGGCGTGCCGCGCGCGCTGGCCACCGACTGCAACCCCGGCACCTCGCCGCTGACCAGCCCGCTGCTGGCGATGAACCTGGCGGCGACGCTGTTCCGCATGAGCGTGGCCGAATGCCTCGCCGGCTTCACCCGCGAGGCGGCGCGCGCACTGGGTCGTCATGAACAGGTCGGCCGGCTGCGCGCCGGGCTGCACTGCGACCTGGCGATCTGGGACATCGAAGAACCGGCCGAACTGGTCTACCGCATGGGCTTCAACCCGCTGCATGCGCGCATCTGGAGGGGACAATGAGCAACGAGATCGTGCTGCGCCCGGGCGCGGTGAGCCTGGCGCAGTGGCGCGCCGTGTATCGCGGCGCCGGCGTGCGCCTGGATCCCGGCTGCGCCGAGGCGGTGCTGCGCAGCGCGCAGACGGTGGAGGCGATCGTCGCCAGGGGCGCGCCGGTGTACGGCATCAACACCGGCTTCGGCAAGCTGGCCAGCCTGCGCATCGAGCGCGAGGACCTGGACACCTTGCAGCGCAATATCGTGCTGTCGCACGCGGCCGGGGTCGGCGAGCCGATGCCGGTGCCGGTAGTGCGGCTGATGCTGGCGCTGAAGCTGGCCAGCCTGGCGCAGGGCGCGTCCGGCGTGCGACCGGCCACACTGGCGCTGCTGGACGCGCTGCTGCAGCACGACGTGATCCCGGTGGTGCCGTGCCAGGGCTCGGTCGGCGCCTCCGGCGACCTGGCGCCGCTGGCGCATCTGGCCACGGTGATGATCGGCGTCGGCGAGGCCTTCGTCGGCGGCGAGCGCATGCCGGCCGCGCAGGCGCTGGCGCAGGCCGGGCTGCAGCCGCTGGCGCTGGGCGCGAAGGAAGGCCTGGCGCTGCTCAACGGCACCCAGTTCTCCACCGCCTACGCGCTGGCCGGGCTGTTCGAGATCGAGCGCGTGTTCCATGCCGCGCTGGTCGCCGGCGCGCTATCCACCGAGGCGGCGAAGGGCTCGGACACCCCGTTCGATCCGCGCATCCACGCGCTGCGCGGCCAGCACGGGCAGATCGCCACCGCCGCGGCGCTGCGCGCGTTGATGCACGGCTCGGCGATCCGCGACTCGCACCGCGACAACGACGTGCGCGTGCAGGATCCGTACTGCCTGCGCTGCCAGCCGCAGGTGATGGGCGCGGCGCTGGACGTGATGCGTCAGGCCGCGACCACGCTGGCGATCGAGGCCAACGGCGTGTCCGACAATCCGCTGGTGTTCAGCGACACCGGCGAGGCGCTGTCCGGCGGCAACTTCCACGCCGAGCCGGTGGCCTTCGCCGCCGACATGCTGGCGCTGGCGATCTGCGAGATCGGCTCGATCAGCGAACGCCGCGTGGCCATGCTGGTGGATCCGGCGCTGTCCGGGCTGCCGGCGTTCCTGACTCCGAAGCCGGGGCTCAATTCCGGTTTCATGATCCCGCAGGTCACCGCCGCGGCGCTGGTGTCGGAGAACAAGCAGCGCGCCTACCCGGCCAGCGTCGATTCGATCCCGACCTCGGCCAATCAGGAAGACCACGTATCGATGGCCGCGCACAGCGCGCGACGGCTGCTGGCGATGGCCGCGAACGCGGCCAACGTGGTCGGCATCGAACTGTTGGCCGCCGCACAGGGCTGCGACTTCCACGCGCCGCTGACCTCCAGCGCCGCATTGGAAGCGGCACGCGCGCTGCTGCGCGCGCAGGTGCCGGCACTGCAGGACGACCGCTATTTCCATCCGGATATGCTGGCCGCCACGGCACTGGTGCGCGCTGGCGCGCTGGCCGCGGCTGTCGACGTGTCCCTCCCCGATGCAACGTCCGGATCATGACCTGTAGGAGCGGCTTCAGCCGCGACCGGGCGTTACCGGATAGCTCAGGTCGCGGCTGAAGCCGCTCCTACAAAAAAGCGAGGCTCTGCATGACGTCTCTCCCCAACTGGCTCACCCTGCACCGCGGCGATGCGCCACTGATCGTCAGCTTTCCGCACACCGGCACCGACCTTCCGGAAGCGCTGGCCGAGCGCTTCGTCTCGCCGTGGCTGGCGCGCCGCGATGCCGACTGGTGGGTGCATGAGCTGTACGCGTTCGCCCGCGACATGGGCGCCACCACGCTGCGTTCGTCGGTGTCGCGCTCGGTGATCGATCTCAACCGCGACCCGAGCGGCGCCTCGCTGTACCCGGGCCAGAACACCACCGGCCTGTGCCCGCTGACCACCTTCGATAACCAGCCGCTGTACCGCGACGGGCATGGCCCGGATACGGCGGAGATCGCCCGCCGCCGCGACACCTGGTTCGCGCCCTACCACGCCGCACTCGCCGCGCAGATCGCCCGCCTGCGCGCGCTCCACGGCACCGTGGTGGTGTACGACGCGCACTCGATCCGCTCGCACATCCCGCACCTGTTCGCGGGCGAGCTGCCGCAGTTCAACATCGGCAGCGCTGGTCCGTCCGGTGCGCCAGACAGCAGTTGCGACAACGCGCTCACCGACGCGGTCGAGACCGTGTGCGCGGCGAGCGGCATGCGCCATGTGCGCAATGGCCGCTTCAAGGGCGGCTACATCACCCGCCACTACAGCGACATCCCCGGCGGCGTGCACACGCTGCAGATGGAACTGGCCTGCCGCGGCTACATGCACGAACCCGCGTGCGTGGACGAGCGCAGCTGGCCCACGCCGCTGGACCCCGACCACGCCGCACCGCTGCGCCGCACGCTGCAGCAGGTGCTCGCGTCCTGCCTTGAATTCGCCCACTCCCGGAGCGCCGCATGACCCGTCTCGACCCCACCCGCCGCATCCACGCGCCCACCGGCAGCACGCTCAGCTGCAAGAGCTGGCTGACCGAAGCGCCGCTGCGCATGCTGATGAACAACCTGGATCCGGACGTGGCCGAGCGCCCGCAGGAACTGGTGGTGTACGGCGGCATCGGCCGCGCCGCACGCGACTGGGAATCCTTCGACGCGATTGTGGCCGCGCTCAGGCGCCTGGACGACGACCAGACCCTGCTGGTGCAGTCCGGCAAGCCGGTCGGCGTGTTCCGCACCCACGCCGATGCGCCGCGCGTGCTGATCGCCAATTCCAACCTGGTGCCGCGCTGGGCCACCTGGGACCACTTCAACGAGCTGGATAAAAAAGGCCTGGCGATGTACGGGCAGATGACCGCCGGCAGCTGGATCTACATCGGCGCGCAGGGCATCGTGCAAGGCACCTACGAGACCTTCGTGGAGATGGGCCGCCAGCACTACAACGGCAGCCTGGCCGGCAAGTGGTTGTTCACCGGCGGGCTGGGCGGCATGGGCGGCGCGCAGCCGCTGGCCGCGGTGATGGCCGGCGCTTCGTGCCTGGCGGTGGAATGCCGCAAGAGCAGCATCGAGATGCGCCTGCGCACCGGCTATCTGGACACCTGGACCGATGACCTGGACGAGGCGCTGCGCCTGATCGAGGAATCGTGCACGGCGAAGAAGCCGCTGTCGGTCGGCCTGCTCGGCAACGTCGCCGACGTGCTGGACGAACTGCTGGTGCGTGGGGTCAAGCCGGACCTGCTGACCGACCAGACCTCCGCGCACGACCCCGTCAACGGCTACCTGCCGCAGGGCTGGAGCGTCGAGCAGTGGGACGCAAAGCGCGCGAGCGCGCCGAAGGAGGTGGAAGCCGCCGCGCGCGATGCGATGGCCAACCATATCCGCGCCATGCTCGCCTTCCATGCGCTGGGCGTGCCGACCGTGGACTACGGCAACAACCTGCGACAGATGGCGCTTGAAGAAGGCGTCGAGAATGCCTTCGACTTCCCCGGCTTCGTACCCGCCTACATCCGTCCGCTGTTCTGCCGCGGCATCGGCCCGTTCCGCTGGGCGGCGCTGAGCGGCGATCCGGAAGACATCGCCAGGACCGATGCCAAGGTCAAGGAGCTGATCCCGGACAACCCGCACCTGCACCGCTGGCTGGACATGGCCGCCGAGAAGATCAAGTTCCAGGGCCTGCCGGCGCGCATCTGCTGGGTCGGCCTGGGCGATCGCGACCGGCTCGGTCTGGCGTTCAACGCGATGGTGGCCAGCGGCGAGCTGAAGGCGCCGGTGGTGATCGGCCGCGACCATCTGGATTCGGGCAGCGTCGCCTCGCCCAACCGCGAGACCGAAGCGATGGCCGACGGCTCCGACGCCGTGTCCGACTGGCCGCTGCTCAACGCCCTGCTCAACACCGCCAGCGGCGCCACCTGGGTCTCGCTGCACCACGGCGGCGGCGTCGGCATGGGCTTCTCCCAGCATGCCGGCATGGTCATCGTCTGCGACGGCAGCGAGGCCGCGGCCAAGCGCATCGCCCGCGTGCTGTGGAACGACCCGGCCAGCGGCGTGATGCGGCATGCCGACGCCGGCTACCCCATCGCGATCGACTGCGCCAGGGAAAAGGGACTGGATCTGCCGGGCCTCCTGGGCTGAGGCCGCTGTCTGGCGCAAGCGGCCAATCATGACGGGCGGCCGGCACAGCGTCCGTCGCGGACCCGATCTGCGCCGTTGCCGCGCGGGCGAATCGACTGCATCCGAGCCAGCGCCAACGCGGCGGCGCGCAAGCCGACGCACACGCAATACGACCGCCGTCACGCATCGCCAGCGTCGCGCTCAAGTTCGCCGGCGCAGCGCCGAAAACAAAGGCAACATTTCAAGGAGCCTTCATGGGCGTCCTGATCTACTTGGTTCCTGCCATCGCACTCTGGGCGCTCACCGCCTCGGTTCTAGCATGGGTGTTTTTCGACCGTCTGCGCCGCGAGCAACAGGAACAGGCCAGCGCGCAGGACACCATTGAGCGCTATCAGGCCGCGCTGTCGCAGCTGAAGGCGCGGGCGGCGGCCAGCGCGCGCGAATTGGAGACGCTGCAGCAGGCCTATGCCAGCCTGCGGCAGACACTGGAAGCGCAGACACTGGAAGAGACGCAGGAACCGCACGCGGCGCAGGAAGCCGAGGAGCGGCCACCGGTGCCGATCCTGGTGATGGAGCGCCTGGACATTTCCGCAGAGATCGGCACGCTGCTCGCCCACGTGGCGCGGGTGGCCAGGAGCATCCGCCGCTACAGCGCCTACAGCCGCGGCCACAACGCACCGGAGTCGAGCAGCGCGCGCTACGACCTGCACTGGCTGTCCGACTGCCTGCACAGCCTGGACCAGATCGGCCACGCCTTGGGCAGGGGCAACGTGGATACCCTGACCGCCGCCTGCACCGAACTGCTGTCGATGTACGAGCAGTACCTGAAGGACGGCTCCGGCTACAACAGCCGCGACACGTTCCAGCGCTTGAGCAGCCACGTCCCGCTCGCCGATGTGACCGACGCCATCCGCTCGATCGCGGCCAAGGCCTCGCTGGCCAGGCAGGCGCAGACGCAGGCCGGCGAGCCTGCGCACGCGGTATCCCTGGCCTGACCCAGGCCCGCGCGCTGCCTACGCACGCAGCAACGCCACAGGCAGGGCCAGCATGCCGCAGCGTTGACCGGGCCGGTCGCGCGTGCTGTGATGCGTCCCGATCAGGGCGGGAGCAGCAGCATGGCGACATCAAGGCGGCCTTCGAGAAAGCGGCCAAGGACATCAGGCAGCGCGAGGACCGTCCCGACAACGACACCTTGCTGCGCCTGTACGCGCTGTACAAACAGGGCGCCGAAGGCGATGTCGCCGGCGCCAAGCCCGGCTTCTTCGATTTCGTCGGCACCGCCAAATACGAGGCCTGGGCCAAGCTCAAGGGCATGCCGCAGGCCGAGGCGCAGAAGAAGTACGTGGACCTGGTGAAGAAGCTGCTGGCCTGATGGCGCGCGATACCCGACAGCGCATCCTCGACACCGCGCTGGCGATGTTCAACGCGCAGGGCGAGCCGCACGTCACCACCAACCATATCGCCGACGAGCTGGAGATCAGCCCCGGCAATTTGTACTACCACTTCCGCAACAAGGACGACATCATCGAGCACCTGTTCGCGCGCTACGAGGAGCGCATGGACGCGGCGCTGGAGTTGCCGAGCGCGCGCCTGCCCGGGCTGGAGGACATCTGGCTGCAACTGCACCTGGTGTTCGAGTGCATCTGGGACTACCGCTTCCTGTACCGCGACCTGATCGAGATCCTCAGCCGCAGCCGGCGCCTGCGCCTGCGCTTCGCGCGCATCCTGCGCCGCGCCGACGACAGCACCCAGGCGGTGTTCCAGGGCCTGGCGCAGGCCGGCGCGATGCGCGCCACCGCGCAGGAACTGGGCGGCATCGCCACCAATGTGCTGGTGGTGGCCACGTTCTGGCTCAACTACGCCGCCGCGCGCGGCGAGAAGGACGAGCAACTGGCGATCCGCCACGGCATCGTGCAGGTGATGCGGCTGATCAGCCCGTTCCTGCGCGAGGCCGAACGCGCGCACCTGGCCACGCTGATGCAGGCCTATCTGGACTGAGCCGGCGGGGCTGCACGCGCTGACCCGACCCTGGACATCGAACGGCTGCGCCCCTGGCTGGACGCGATCCCGGCGATCTGCCGTGGCGACGCTGATGCCGCGACGAGCGCAGCGGCGGGCCTTCCGGCTTTGGACGTTGTCGCGGCTGAAGCTCCTACAGTGCACCCAGCAGGCAATCCGCAGGCCGTGTAGGAGCGGCTTCAGCCGCGACAGCATCCAGGACACGGCACTCCGATCGCGGTGCCCGCACCCGAAGCGCTCCCACATCCGGCGACAGTGCCGTTCGCTGTCACTGCGAGCGTGCGCTGCGCTTCGCCGCGCGGCGCGGCGCAGCGGTCTTCTTGGTCGCGCGCTTGGCGGGCTTGGTCGCCGCCGGACGCTTGCGCGGCGTGGCGCGCGGCTTGGGGGGCTGCAGGCCGAGCTTGACCAACACCGGCTGCAGCCGCGCCTCGACCTCGGCGCTCAACGGTTGCACCTGGCCGCGCAGCGCCGCAGCGCCTTCGCGCACGCTGCTTTCGGCGTCGTCGGCCAACTGCGCCACCAGCGCCTTCAACGTGTTCGCGCCGCTGGCGGCATCGGCCGCGGCCGCCTGCGCGCGCTTGCGGGTCAGCGACAGCAGGCCCAGGCCGGCCAGCCACAGGTGCCGCGGCGCCAGGGTTTCGGGCCTGGGTGCGGAAGTGGAACGCTTCTTGGTCGCCATTGCGGGTCTCCTTGGATGCCGGCAGCGGCACCGATGCGACGCATGCTGGCGGCAGCGGCTTGAGCAAACACACTATCTGCAGCGACGCTTGCCAGGCGGCCATGGCGGCGCCATGCTCGCTGCGAACTCCAGGGAGGCCAGGCATGGCAGCGACACCGACCGCATGGGCGCCGTTTCCATACGACGCCAAGGCTTACGCCTATCCGGGCGAGGCATTGAAGAAAGCCTGGCCCAAGCTGCACGCCGGCGACCGCGAGCCTTACCCCGATCTGGCGCGCGCGCAGGCCATGCTCGCCGCAGCGGGCAAGGCTGGAAAGGGTCACGCTGCGGACACGCTGTCGGCCGCATTGATCGAGGCCTGGCGCGCCTTCCACCAGGGCCAGTTCCAGCAGGCCTACGGCGCCGGACAGGCGCTGGGCGTGTTCGGCGCGTCGGTCGCGGTCAAGGCGCTGGGCATCCACGCCAGCTACCTGGTCGAGGACGACACGCAAAAACTGCAGCGCCTGCAGCAGGCCGCGACGCTGGCCGAGGCGGCGATCGCCGCACTGCCGGACGAGGCCAACAGCCATTACCGCCACGCCTTCGCGCTGGGCCGTTACAGCCAGGGCCTGAGCATCGTCAAGGCGCTCAAGCAAGGCATCGCCGGCAAGGTGCGGCAATCGCTGGAGACCGCGCTGGAGCTGGAACCCAAGCACGCCGAGGCGCACATGGCGCTGGCGCTGTACCACGCCGAGATCATCGGCAAGGTCGGCGCGATGATCGGCGGGCTGACCTACGGCGCCAAGGCCGCGACCGCCGAACAGCACATCCAGCAGGCGCTGAAGCTGACCCCGGATGCGCCGATCGCGCATGTCGAGTACGCCAACGTGCTGTTGCTGCTGCACGGCGACAAGCGCGAGGACGCCGCCGCCGGCGCATTCGAAAAAGCGGCCAGGCTCAAGCCACGCGACGCGATGGAAGCGCTGGACGCGGCGTTCGCGCGCGAGCAGTTGGAGTAGCCGGCCGCAGGGCAATGCATGTGCCTTCCCCTTGTCTCACCGGGACCATGGCCCGCTTTGGCCCGCAGGGCCGGATGAGGGTGCGGGCGCAGCCTCGTGCACCCAAACTCCGCGAGACGCTGCGCGCCGGACCCTCACCCCAATCCCTCTCCCGGCGGCCTGATTAGCGCTGTGTCTCAGCTGTCGTACGCAGTTGCTGCTCTGTGAGCCTTCCCGCGCCGGCCAGGGCACTGGCCAGGCGCGGCACCATGGCGGCCAGGTTGAAGCGGCGATTGAAGCGGTAGGCATGCGCATGCAGGTAGCGCGCGCCGTATTTGGGGAAGTCCACCGCATGGTGGGTGCCGCTAAGCGCCGTTTTGAGATTGCCCAGGATCGTATTGACCCAACGCAGACGAGGCTGCTGGACGCCTTTGCGGCCGCTTCCGGTCACGATGGCATCGTGGGTCAGGCCTGCCCAGCCCACACCGGTGAACGCTGTCAGCCCATCACTGACGACATGGGTGCCCGGTGCCAGTGCCTGCTGAGCCCACGTGTGCACGACGCTTCTTCGGAAGCTGGAGACCACATCCAGGCGGAGATAGCGCGGGCGCCCTTGATGCAGGGAAACCGCTGCAATAAACGGCACTTTATTGCGCCACTGCGGTTGGCCTGGACCACCGGCGCGTTCGCCGCCCAGATAGGCATCATCGATCTGGACCTCTCCGTCGAGCCGGCGTGACTGCTCACGATCGGCCATCGCCGACATCACTTTGTGCTTGATCCGCCATGCAGTGCGATAGCACACGCCCAGTTGCCGAGCCAGTTCCAGCGCAGCAATTCCGTTCTTGGCTTGGCTCACCAGATAGATGGCCAGCCACCACACCCGCAAGGGAAGCTTGGTGTCTGCCATGGGCGTGCCGGCGGTCAAGCTGGTCTGTACCCGGCAGCGCGCGCACTGCCACAGGTGCTGGCGTCCCCGCTCAAAGCCACTGGCATGCGTGTGTCCGCACTGCGGACACACGAAGCCATTGGGCCACCTGGCCTGAACCAAGGCCTCGACACATTGCGCCTCGGAGCCGTAGCGGCTCAGAAAAGCCGGAATCGAAAGCCCCTTTTGGAACTGGATCCGATTGAGCGTCATCGCCGTATCTCACTGAAGAACCTGCATTTCTAAACCAAGGCAGCATCACCAGCTGAGACACAGCGCTAATCAGGTCCCGGCGGGACAGGAGCTAAAGCGGGTGTGTCTGCATTGCATCAGCGATAGTGGTGCGCCCTCTCCGCGCCGGAAACGACGACGCCGGCATTGCGCCGGCGTCGTCTACCGCTCTCGCTCGCGCGATCAGCTTTCCGGCGGCAACTCGCTGACGGCCTCGACGCTGCCATCTTCGCCCACGATCGACTCGGCCGGATCTTCCTCGACCAGCGACCCGTCCAGACGCTCCACCGCCTGCAACTTCTCGCCCTTGGACAGGCGGATCAGGGTCACGCCCTGGGTGTTGCGGCCGACGCGGGAGATCTCCGAGGCGCGGGTGCGGACCAGGGTGCCGCCATCGGAGATCAACAGCACCTCGTCCTTGGTGCTCAGCAGCACCGCGCCGACCAGCTTGCCGTTGCGCCCGCTGGTCTGGATGCCGATCACGCCCTGCGTGCCGCGGCCCTTGCGCGGGTACTCGGCCAGCGGGGTGCGCTTGCCGTAGCCGTTCTCGGTGGCGGTGAGGATGTAGGCATCGGGCTCGTCGCCGTTGCGCACCACGCCCTCGGCATCGGCGTCGGCGTCCACCTCCAGCGCCGACTCCACGTCCTCGGCATCCTCGTCCTGGCCCTCGGCCGGCTCGGCCACGATCAGGCTGACCACGTACTCGCTCCTGGCCAGACGGATGCCGCGTACGCCGCGGCTGCTGCGGCCGGTCGGCTTGACCCCGCCACGGCTCTTGCGGCGCGGGCTGCGCGCGTCGTCGCCGTCTTCGACCGCCTCGGCCAGCACCACGTCGTCGTCGCCGTTGTCCTCGCCCGCCCCCTCGTCGATGGCGCCGTCCTCGGCTTCATCGTCCTTGGGCCGTTCCGAGAAACGCACGGTCTTGCCGTTGGACGCGAACAGCAGCACGTCGCGCTCGCCATCGGTCAGCGCCACGCCGACCAGGGCGTCGCCCTCGTCGAGGTTGATCGCGACCTTGCCGCGCTTGAGCTGGAACGCGAACTCGCTGAGCGGGGTCTTCTTGACCATGCCGTTGCGGGTGGCGAAGAACACGTAGCGGCCGTCGGCGTACTCGCGCACCGGCAGCACCGCCTGCACGCGCTCGCCGTTCTCCAGCGGGATCCAGTTGATGATCGGGCGGCCGCGCGCATTCGGGCCGGCCTCCGGCAGCTGGTACACCGGCAGCCAGAACACCTTGCCGCTGCTGGTGAAGGTCAGCAGCGTGTCGTGGGTGTTGACCAGCCACAGCTGGTCGATGAAATCCTCTTCCTTGGTCGCCGCCGCACTGCGGCCGCGGCCGCCGCGGCGCTGCGCACGGTAGGCGCTGACCGGCTGGCGCTTGGCGTAGCCGGCATGCGACAGCGTCACCACCACGTCTTCCGGCGCGATCAGGTCGAGGATGTCGAGGTCTTCCTCGCTGTGGCGGATCTCGGTGCGGCGCGCATCGCCGTATTCCTCGCGGATGCTGAGCAGTTCCTCGCGGATCAGCTGCAGCAGCACGTCGGGGTTTTCCAGGATCCGGATCAGTCCGGCGATCGCGTCCAGCAGTTGCTTGTATTCCTCGGTCAGGCGCTCCTGCTCCAGCCCGGTCAGGCGGTGCAGGCGCATTTCCAGGATCTGCGTGGCCTGCACTTCGGTCAGCTGGTAGCCGTCGGCGAGCAGGCCGACCCCGGCCGGCAGGTCTTCCGGCTGCGAGGCATCGGCGCCGGCGGCGCCGAGCAGCGCGCCGACCAGGCCCGCGTCCCAGCGCTTGGCCAGCATGCGCTCGCGCGCTTCGGTCGGGTTGGCCGAGGTCTTGATCAGCTCGATCATCTCGTCGATGTTGGCGAGCGCGACGGTCAGGCCTTCGAGGATGTGCGCGCGCGCGCGCGCCTTGCGCAGCTCGAAGATGGTGCGGCGGGTGACCACTTCGCGGCGGTGGCGGACGAACGCCTCCAGCATCTGCTTGAGGTTCATCAGCTGCGGGCGGCCATCGACCAGCGCCACCATGTTGATGCCGAACACCGACTCCATCTGGGTCTGCTGGTACAGGTTGTTCAGCACCACATCGGCGGCTTCGCCGCGCTTGATCTCGATGTAGATGCGCATGCCGTCCTTGTCGGACTCGTCGCGCAGTTCGCTGATGCCTTCGAGCTTCTTTTCCTTGACCAGCTCGGCGATCTTCTCGATCAGCCGCGCCTTGTTGACCTGGTACGGGATCTCGTTGACCACGATCGCTTCGCGGCCGTTGTCCTGGATCTCGATCTCGGCCTTGGCGCGCATGCGCACGCGGCCGCGGCCGGTGCGGTAGCCGGCGACGATGCCGCTGGTGCCGTTGACGATGCCAGCGGTGGGGAAATCCGGGCCGGGGATGTATTCCATCAGCCCGTCGACATCGATCTGCGGATTGTCGATCAGCGCGATGCAGGCGTTGATCGTCTCGGTCAGGTTGTGCGGCGGGATGTTGGTCGCCATGCCCACCGCGATGCCGGCCGAACCGTTGACCAGCAGGTTCGGGAACCGGGTCGGCATGACCGTCGGCTCCAGTTCCTTCTCGTCGTAGTTGGGCTGGAAATCGACGGTTTCCTTGTCGATGTCGGCCATCAGCTCGTGGGTGAGCCGCGACATGCGCGCCTCGGTGTAGCGCATCGCCGCCGCGGAGTCGCCGTCGACCGAGCCGAAGTTGCCCTGCCCGTCCACCAGCAGATAGCGCAGCGAGAACGGCTGCGCCATGCGCACCAGGGTGTCGTACACCGACTGGTCGCCATGCGGGTGGTACTTGCCGATGACGTCGCCGACGATACGCGCCGACTTGTAATAGGGCTTGTTGCTGTGCGCGCCCAGCTCGTTCATCGCGAACAACACGCGGCGATGCACTGGCTTGAGGCCGTCGCGCGCATCCGGGAGGGCACGCCCCACGATCACGCTCATCGCGTAATCGAGGTAGCTCTTGCGCATCTCGTCTTCCAGGTTGACCTGGATGATTTCCTTGGCGGATTCTGCCATTCGGGTTCCGTAAGTCTGGTGGCTAATCGACCAGGACGCCGGCCCGCGGCAAGCGGGCCTGCCGGCACCGAAAATCTACGGCGCGCAGCGGTCGATCGAACCGCCGGATTCTATCATGACAGGCGTGCGAATGCCCGGTTTTTGCCGGCCCGAACAAGCACTTGCGTGAATTTGCGGGGCCGTGCTGGGCGTTCGGCGCGGTTGCCGCGGCTCAGCCGCCGAACGCGGCGCGGGCGCGCATGCGCTCGGGATCCGGCCGCTCGATCACCCCGCGCTCGGTGACGATGGCATCGATCAACGCGGCCGGGGTCACGTCGAACACCGGGTTCCATGCAGCGATGCCCTCGGCCACGGTGCGCACCCCGCCCACCCCGAACAGCTCGCCCGGGTCGCGCTGCTCGATCTCGATCTGCGCGCCGTCGTCGGTGTCCATGTCCACCGTGGACCACGGCGCCACCACCATGAACCTGACCCCGTGGTGGCGCGCGGCGATCGCCAGCTGGTAGGTGCCGATCTTGTTGGCGGTGTCGCCATTGGCGCAGATGCGGTCGGCGCCGACGATCACCCACTGCACCGCCCCGGTCTTCATCAGGTGCGCGGCGGCCGAATCGGCGATCAGGGTCGCGTCGATGCCGTCCTGCTGCAGTTCCCACACGGTCAGCCGCGCGCCCTGCAGCCACGGCCGGGTCTCGCCGGCGAACACCTTGGCGATGCGGCCCTGGGCCATGCCGGCGCGGATCACGCCCAGCGCGGTGCCGAAGCCGGCGGTGGCCAACGAGCCGGTATTGCAGTGAGTCAGCACGCCGCTGCCGGGCGCGATCAGGGCCGCGCCGAGCGCGCCCATGTGGCGGTTGGCGGCCAGGTCTTGCTCGGCGATGGCCTGCGCCTGTCGCGCGATCGCCGCGCGCCAGTCGGCGCCGGCCGCCGCCAGCGTGTTGCGCATGCGCATCAGCGCCCAGGCCAGGTTGACCGCGGTCGGCCGCGCCGCATTGAGCCGCTGCAGCGCAGGTTCCAGCCTGGCCAGCGCCTGTGCGCCGTCGTCGGCCTGGATCGCGCGCGCGGCCAGCACCACGCCCCAGCCGGCGGCGATGCCGATCGCCGGCGCACCGCGCACCGCCAGGGTGTGGATCGCATCGGCGACCTGGTCGCTGTCGGTGCATTGCAGGTGTTCGACCACGAACGGCAGCTTGCGCTGGTCCAGCAGCTCCAGCGCCTCGCCGGTCCACAGGATCGGGCGGATGTGGTCGTAGCGGGCGTAATCGATATCGAGGGCGGCGTTCATCGGCCTATTGTAAACGGCGCGGGATTCTTGAGGATGACCAGCCATCCGGCGGTGGGAAAGCGCGGATGCGCCAATGCGACGGCGGCGGCGCCATGGAACGCCCGGACCTGCAGACCGCGCTCAGTTGACGCTGAATTCCGCGCGGCAGCCCTTGTCCACCCAGATGCCGTCGCGGTCCCAGCCCCAGCTGTCGTCCTGTACGCAGGCGGTGCCGGACAGCTGCCGGCGCAACTGCACGCCGTTGTGGACGCTGACCCCGCAGCGCCGCAGCGAACGGCCCTTGGACTCGCACAGCACCGGGCGCGCGCCGACCGGAAAGCCGGACCCGTCGCTGGCGCCGATCTCGAACTCGCCGCGGCAGCCGCGCGACACCCAGATCTCGTTGCGGCGCACGCCCCAGCTGCGTTCTTCGCGGCACGGCACCGAGGACAGCTGGCGCATCAGCCGCACCGGCGCGCCGCGCAGCATCACCGAGCAGCTTTCGAGCCGGCCGTCGGATTCGCAACGCAACACGCGGCGCATCGCGTTGCGCGAGGGTTCGGGCGGATTGGAACGGAATTCGGCGCGGCAGCCCAGCGTCACCCACACCCCGGTGCTGTCCGAGCCCCATTCGCTGCCGCGGATGCAGTCGTTATCGGACAGTTGCCGGACCAGTTCCACGCCCCGCTCGGTCGGCATCGGACAATGCACCCAGCTCATATCGCGCGATTCGCAGCGCACCACCGCCGCGTCGTAACCGTCCGGCACCTGCGCAAGCGCCTTCGCCGGACACGCGGAAACCGCCAATCCCAACCACCACCAGCCACCGAGCCGATACGACCACTTCATGCTTGGCTCTGCCTCTGTGCGTAGAACCTGAACAACGGAAGACGACACCATCGACATGTCGCGCCGAGCGCATGCTGGGCTGGATCAAACCATCATCGATGTCGACAAAGCAAGAAGATGCTACACGAACGCGGTGCAGGTTCAGGCTCGCGCGAAATCGTAGGCGAGCACATCGCCAATCGAAGCGGTGCGGCGCATCGCCATCAGCAGGCGATCCACGCCGACGGCGACGCCGGCGCAATCGGGCAGCGCCGGCAAGGCCTGCAGCAAATGCTCGTCCAGCGGCGGCAGCAGCGCGCCGCGCTCGCGGCGCAGCGCGTGATCGTGCAGGAAGCGGCGGCGCTGTTCGGCGGCATCGTTGAGTTCGTGGTAACCGTTGGCCAGTTCGTAGCCGCCCAGGTACAGTTCGAAGCGCTCGGCCATGGGCGGGTGCTCGTCGCGGATGCGCGCCAGCGCGCACTGCGTGGCCGGCCAGTCGTGGACCACGGTGATGCGGTCGGCCGGGAATGCCGGTTGCAGGCGATGGGTCATCAGCAAGTCGAGCCAGTCGTCGCGGGTCAGCCCCGCCGCGTCGATATGCACGTCGCGCAACGGCTGTTGCAGCGCGTGCAGCGGCGCCAGCAACGGATCCAGGCGCAGCATATCCAGGAACAATTGCCGATAGGTGACCACGTGCAACGTGGCCGTGCGCGCGACCAGCGCCAGCGCCTCGCGCACCAGCGCCACGGTCTCGTCCACCAGTTGCAGATGATTCCAGCCGACCCGGTACCACTCGAGCATGGTGAACTCGGGATTGTGGCGGCCGCCGGCCTCGCCGTTGCGGAACACCCGGCCCAGTTCGTAGCAGTCGCCGACGCCGGCGGCCAGCAGCCGTTTCAGCGGATATTCGGGCGAGGTGCGCAGCCAGCGCAGCGCCGGGCCGGCATCGACGTGGCCGCTGAAACGGGTCTGGAAACTGTCGATGTTGGGTTCGGTGTTGCCGGCCGCCGACAGCATCGGCGTCTCTACCTCGAGCACGTCGCGCGCGGCGAAGAAGGCGCGGATACGCGCGTTGAGGGCGGCGCGCAGGCGCAGCGCGGCGATGTCCACGGCGTGGCTCATCGCGGCGATCCGCCGGACCAGCGCGATGCAGGCAGGCGGTTCATGCCTGCCCCTCGTGCTCGCCGAGCAAGGCCAGCAACTGCGCCTCGTCCCACACCGCAACGCCCAGCTCCTGCGCTTTGTCCAGCTTGGAACCGGCCTCGGCGCCTGCGACGACGACGCTGGTCTTCTTCGACACGCTGCCGGCGACCTTCGCACCCAGCGCCTCCAACCGCGCCTTGGCCGCGTCGCGGCTGAGCTGCTGCAAGGTCCCGGTCAGCACCACGGTCTGCCCGTCCAGCGGCGCGGCGCGGCGCGCGGCCTGCGCCGGCGCCGCGTCGAGCAGGCACCGCATCGCCGCGTCGGCCTGGCGCAAGGCCTGCACGTTCGCGTCATCGGCCAGATAGGCGGCCAGGTTGGTCGCGCCGGCCGCCGACAGCCCGGCGCCGGTCCAGCCGCTTTCGTTGGCGCGCAGCAGCGCATCGAGCGTGCCGTAGGTCGCGGCCAGCCGTTGCGCGCTCTTGCCGCCGAGCTTGTCCACCGGCAGCGTGGTCAGCAGATGCGCCAGGTCGAGGCGTTCGCGCAGTTCTGCTGGCGGCGCGCCCTCGTCGGCGAAGCGGATGCCGGCCTTGACCAGCGCATCGACTACTGCGGCGTTGCCGGGTTGTTCGAAGAACGTGGCGATCGAACGCGCGACCTCGCCGCCGATGTCGGGCAGCGCCTGCAGCAGCACCGCCGGCGTGCTGCGCACGAAGTGCAGCGATCCCAGCCAGTGCGCGAGCGCCTTGGCCGTGGTCTCGCCCAGGTGCGGAATGCCGAGCGCGAACAGGAACCGAGGCAACGTAGTATTGCGGCTTGCGGCGATGCCGGCGACCAGGTTCTCGGCCCATTTCGTCGCCAGCTTGCCGCCCAGATCCACCGCCAGATGCGCGCGCAGGAAGTCGGCGCGCTTCCAGTCCGGGGATTCCTGCGCCAGCAGCGCCTGCCCTTGCGCATCGAGCGTCAGCGCGCCCTTGCTGTCGTTCACGGCCTGCACCAGATCGGCCGCGGTCGCCGCGTCCAGCGCCGCCTTCATCCGCACCAGGTCTTGCACGCTCAGCGCGTACAGATCGGCCAGCGAATCCACGAAACCGAATTCGACCAGGGCATCGACCTGGCGATCGCCCAGGCCTTCGATGTCCATGGCCCGGCGCGAGGCGAAGTGGCGCACGGCCTCCTTGCGCTGCGCTGCGCAGGCCAGCCCGCCGCTGCAGCGCCAGGCCACCGCGTCCTCTTCGCGCACGATGTGCGAACCGCACACCGGACACGCGGCCGGCATCGTCCACGGCAACGTGCCGGCGGGACGGCGCGCTTCGATGACCCGCACCACCTCGGGAATCACATCGCCGGCGCGGCGCACGATGACGGTATCGCCTTCGCGCACGTCCAGCCGCGCGATCTGGTCGGCGTTGTGCAAGGTCGCGTTGGTGACGGTGACGCCGGCGACCTGCACCGGCTCCAGCCGCGCCACGGGCGTGACCGCGCCGGTGCGGCCGATCTGCACTTCGATCGCGCGCAGCACGGTGGACTGCTCCTGCGCCGGGAACTTGTGCGCCAGCGCCCAGCGCGGCGCGCGCGAGACGAAGCCCATCGCCGCCTGCTGGTCGTAGTCGTCGAGCTTGTAGACCACGCCGTCGATGTCGTACGGCAGCGTGTCGCGCCTGGCGCCGATATGGCGGAAATACGCGATCAGGCCGTCGAAGCCGGTTGCCGTGGCCGCCTCGGGCGCCACCGGGAAACCATAGCGGCGCAGCAGCGCCAGGGTCTGCGAATGGGTCTCGGGCAGTTCCAGGCCACGCACCTCGCCGACCGAATAGGCGAAGAACGCCAGCGGCCGCCGCCGGGTGACCGCCGGATCGAGCTGGCGCAGCGAACCGGCGGCGCCGTTGCGCGGGTTGGCGAGCAGTTTCTCGTTGCGTTCCAGCGCCCGGGCGTTCCAGGCGGCGAAGGCGGCGCGCGGCATGTAGATCTCGCCGCGCACCTCGAGCACCGTAGGAAACGGCGTGCCCAGGTCGCGCAGCTTCAACGGCACCGAGCGCACCTGGCGCAGGTTGGCGGTGACGTCCTCGCCGGTGCTGCCGTCGCCGCGGGTGGCGCCCTGCACGAACACGCCGTCCTCGTAGCGCAGGCTGATCGCCAGGCCGTCCAGCTTCGGTTCGACCGAGAACACCGGCGCGGCCAGGTCCAGCGCGCGCTCGATGCGGCGCTCGAAATCGGCGACTTCGGCGAAGCGTTCGCGGTCGTCGGCATCCTCGGCCACGCCCGGCGTCTCGAACGCATTGGCCAGCGACAGCATCGGGATCGCGTGGCGCACTTCCGGGAAACCGCCGTCGGGCCGCGCGCCGACCGTACGGGTCGGCGAGTCGTCGCGCGCCAGCTGCGGGTGCTCGGCTTCCAGTGCCTCCAGCTCGCGCATCAGCGCGTCGTACTCGGCATCGGTGATCAAAGACTCATTTAGCACTTCGTAGTGATGATTTGCGTCTTCGATGCGCTGCCGCAGGTCGGCGGCGCGCTGCTGGAGATCGGATGGAGCGGGCATGCGGCCGGAGCTTGGTAAAGGAGAGGTGGCGATAGTAACTGGGTGCCTGGCAAGGGGAAATGTGGGGGGGCGGGCTTCGGGACCGGGGACCCGGAAAAGCGCAACGTCGCGATCGGAAGCTCTACCGACTTCCGTTCTTCGGGTCCCCGGTCCCCGGCCCCGGCCCCAGCTTGCCCAAACGTTAAGATAACGTTAGCTTTGCCTTCCCCGCTACGACGTTTCGCCTGGAGAGTGCCGTGTCGCTACCTGTTTCGCGCCGTTGCTTCCTTTCCCTCGCCACCTCGGGCCTGGCGGTCGGTGCACTGGGCCTGGCGCCCGGCGCGGAGGCGGCAAAGCGCAAGGCGGCGGCCGTCGCAGCGCCCGGGGTGGCGCCGGCCGCCGGTCCGGTGTACCTGAATTTCAACGAATGCCCGCTGGGTCCGGCGCCGGCCGCGCTGGATGCGGCGCAGGCGATCCTGCCGCGCGCCGGCCGCTACCTGTTCGAGCTGCAGAACGACCTGATCGCCCTGTTCGCCGGCGCGCAGCAACTGCCCAGCGACCACGTCGCGGTGTATCCCGGCTCCAGCGACCCGCTCAACCGCGCCGCGCGTGCGTTCACCTCGGCCCGCGCCGGCGTGGTGGTGGCCGATCCGACCTTCGAGGCGGTGGCCGATGTCGCCGCCGCGCACGGCGCGCCGGTGCGGCGGGTGCCGCTGCGCGCCGATGGCGCGCACGACGTCAAGGCGATGGCCAGCGCCGATCCGAACGCCGGGCTGATCTATCTGTGCAATCCGAACAACCCCACCGGCTCGGTCACCGCGCGCGCCGACATCGAATGGCTGCTGGCCAACAAGCCGGCGTCCAGCGTGCTGCTGGTCGACGAGGCCTATATCCACTAAAGCGATCAGCCCTCGGTGATCGACCTGATCGGCCAGCGCCAGGACCTGCTGGTGCTGCGCACCTTCTCCAAGCTGTACGGCATGGCCGGGCTGCGCCTGGGCCTGGCGGTGGCCTCGCCGGGGTTGCTGACCAAGCTGGCGGCGTTCGGCCAGAACCCGGCGGCAGTGACCGCGGTCGCCGCCGGCATCGCCAGCCTGCGCGACGTGCAACTGGTGCCGGTGCGGCGCGCGGACAACGCGCGCATCCGCAACGAGACCATCGCCTGGCTGCAGAGCAAGGGCTACACGTGCCTGCCGTCGCAGGCCAACTGCTTCATGGTCGACGTCAAGCGCGACGGCAAGGCGTTCGCCGCGGCGATGGCCAAGCAGGGGGTGATGATCGGCCGCAGCTGGCCGGTCTGGCCGAAGCTGGTGCGCGTCACCGTCGGCAGCGAGGCGGAAATGCTGCGGTTTCGCGATGCGTTCTTGAAAGCGCGCAAGTAGCGGGACTCGGGACTCGGGACTCGGGACTCGGGACTCGGGACTCGGGACTCGGGACTCGGGACTCGGGACTCGGGACTCGGGACTCGGGACTCGGGACTCGGGACTCGGGACTCGGGACTCGGGACTCGGGACTCGGGACGGCAGGATGATGTCCCGGGGCAAATCGATGTCAAGCGATTTGATGCAAAAAGGGCCGATTTTTTTTAAAAAAAGCGGCTTTTTTTTTTGCAGCTCCGGCGCAGCTGCTTTTTTTGTAGGAGGGGCTTCAGCCCCGACGCCTTACCGGTAACGCGTCGGGGCTGAAGCCCCTCCTACAGAAAAGCAAAAATGCGCCGAACTTGCGAAAATCCCGAGTCCCGAGTCCCGAACCTACCAGCGCGGCGCCTTCGTCAACGGCGGCGCCTGGTGCTGGCGGTCGTAGGCGCGCAGTTCGTCGCGGATGTGCGCGATGCGCTGCCGGCCAAGGGCGTTGCGGCTGTCGTCCAAGACCACGCCGTCCAGCAGTTCGCCCATGCGCTGCACGGTCGGCAGCATCTTCTCCCAGGCGTCGAGCGCGGTCAGCGGCGCCGGCAGGGTCAGGAAGAACGCGATCGCCGGGGTCTCCATCTCGCGGATGTGGGCCATGTCGAAGCTGCCCGGCTTCATGATGCTGGCCATGCTGAAGATCGGGCCGCGCTCCGGATGGCCTTCGATCAGGCGGTGGAACACGTTCATGTGGCCAAACACCAGGCCGGTCTTCTCGGCGGCAACAACGATGTCCTCGCCGCGCAGCACCTGCCCGGCGCGCGCGGCAACGTACAGCGACACGATCTTGTCGAAGTCCTGGCTCGGCCGCTTGCCGAGTTCGGCGGTGGCCGCTTCGGCGGCGGACAGGCCCAGTTCGGGTTGGCCGAGGGCGCCGTCCTGGTCGGGCGCGGCGAGCGCGTCGCCGTCGGCGGCAACCGCGGCATCGCCGAGCGAAGGCTCGCGCCGCGGCGCGGCCGGGTCGGCCGGTTCCACGCGCCGGCCCTGGGTCGGTTTCTTCGGGCGGCCGAACAGGAAGATCGCCGCGATCAGCAACAGACCGGCGGCGAGGATGCCGATGCGCAGCAGTGCCATGTCGGACATTACGGGGGTTACTCCGGCAGGGGTGCGTAGGGGGAAGACAAGGTATTTAGCATGTCACGTCAGGCCGCGCCCGCCAAACGCGCGGCTTCCTCGAGGTCCACGCTGACCAGGCGGCTGACGCCCGGCTCGCGCATGGTGACGCCGCTGAGTTGGTGCGCCGCCTCCATCGTGGCCTTGTTGTGGCTGACGAACAGGAACTGCACTTTCTCGCTCATTTCCTTGACCATCGCCGCCAGGCGGCCGACGTTGGCTTCGTCCAGCGGCGCGTCGACCTCGTCGAGCAGGCAGAACGGCGCCGGGTTGAGCTGGAAGATCGCGAACACCAGCGCCACCGCGGTCATCGCCTTCTCGCCGCCGGACAGCAGCGAGATGCTGGACACGCGCTTGCCGGGCGGGCGCGCCATGATCGCCACGCCGGTGTCGAGCAGGTCTTCGCCGGTCAGTTCCAGATAGGCGTGGCCGCCGCCGAACAGGCGCGGATACAGCGCCTGCACCCCGGCATTGACCCGGTCGAAGGTGTCCTTGAAGCGGCCGCGGGTTTCGCGGTCGATCTTGCGGATCGCGTCCTCCAGGGTTTCCAGCGCGGTGTTCAGGTCGATGTCCTGCGCTTCCAGGTATTCGGCGCGCTGCGCGGCCTCGCCGTATTCGCTGATCGCGGCCAGGTTGACCGGCTCCAGCCGGCGCATGCGCCCGTCGATCTGCTGCACCGCCTGCTCCCACTCGGCCGGATCGGCCTGGTCGGGCAGGCCGTTGATCACGTCCTCGAGCACGAAACCGGCCTTGACCACGGCCGCCGACAGCTGCTCGGCGCTGAGCACCAGCGCCTGCTGGTCGAGGCGGCGCTGGGCGATGCGCTCGCGCTGCGCCAATGCCTGTTCGTCGCGCTGCTGGCGGGTCTGTTCCAGGCCGCGCAATTCGTTGTCGATGCCGTCCAGCAGCGCGCGCGCCTCGCCGAGCGCGCGGTCGGTGCGTACGCGTTCGCTGAGCGCGGCCTGATGCTCGGCTTCCAGCGCATGCACCGGCGAATCGCCTTCGCTCAGCTGCGCGCTGAGTTCGCCCAGGCGCGAATCCAGCTGCCCGCGCTGGTTGCCCATGCGCTCCAGCGCCTGGCTCAGCGAGGCGATCTGGGTGCGTTGCGATTCCAGGGTCAGGGCCAGCGCATGCGAGGCCTCGCGCACCCGGCGCGCGGCATCGCGGGCCAGGTCGCGCGCTTCGGTGAGCTGGCGGCGCTCGCTCTCCAGCATGTGCCGGGTGCTTTCCAGGTCGCCCATGCTGGTGACCGCGTCTTCCAGCTTGGAGCGCGCCTCGCGTGCCTGCTCGCGGCTGCTGTCCAGGGTTTCCAGCAGCTGCGCGATCTCCGTCTCGATGCGCGCGATGCGGGTGCGCGCGGCATCCACCTTGCCCTGCTGGCTCTGCAACTGCCCGGCCAGTTCGGACACGCTGCGGTGCGCCTGGTACAGCTGGCGCTGCGCTTCCTCGCGCTGCTGCTCGGCGGCCAGCGACTGCTCGCGCAGGCTCGCCAGGCGCTGGTCCAGTTCCGCTTCGCGGTCCTGCAGCGCATCGATCTGGCCGCGCAGCGCCTGGATCTCGCGCTCGCGCAGCAAGGCGCCCTGCTTGGCCGCGCCGGAGCGCGACACGCGCAGCCAGCCCTCGCCCAGGCGCGCGCCGTCGCGGGTGATGACCGAGTCGCCCTCGCCCAGCTGCGGCAGCAAGGCGCGTGCGGCGGCGAGGTCCTCGGCCGCGTGCAGCCGCGACAGCAGGCGGCGGATCGCGATCGGGCCCTGCACCTTGGCGGCAAGCGAGGTCGGCGCGAAGTTGCCGGCCTCTTCGTCGCTGCTGACCAGCGCGATGCGGCCTTCGCCGAGTTCGCCCAGCGCATCGACCAGGGTCTGCGGCGCCGCGACCAGCACGCCTTCGATCAATTGCCCGAGCGCGCCTTCGACCGCGTTTTCCCAGCCGCTTTCGACGCTGATGCGCTCGCCCACGCGCGCCGCCGAATCCAGCCCGCGCGCCTTCAACCAGGCCACCGCGGCGCCCTGCTCCTGGCCGAGCGCGGCCTGCTGCAGGGTTTCCAGCGACGACAGCCGGCCGCGCGCGGCCTGCGCCTGCTTGCGCACCTCGGCCAGCTCGGCCTGCGCGCCGCGCTGCTGTTCCTGCAGCGCGGTCAGCGCCTGCTTGCGGGTTTCGACCTGTTCGTTGAGTCCGTCCAGCGCGGCGCGCTGGGTCTCGTGCTGCAGCTCCACCTGTTCGAAGGCGGCGGCCAGCGCGTCCAGGTCCAGCCCGGCGCGCTCGGCGGCCAGCGCTTCGCGGCGGCGCTCGGCTTCCAGCGATTGCCGGTCCAGGTAATCGACGCGGGTCCGCTCCACTTCGCCGGCGCGCGAGGCCTCGGCGGTGTAGCGCTGGTGGGTTTCCCAACGCTGCTGCCAGTCGGCCAGCCTGGCCTCGGCCTCGCGCAGCGCTTCCTGCTTGTAGTCGTTGTCTTCCTGCAACTGCTCCAGCTGCGGCCCGGCGATGTCCACCGACTCGCGCAGCAGCGCCAGCTTGGCCTCGTCGCCGCTGATGTGCTGGCCGAGTTCGGCCAGCGCCAGTTGCGCTTCGTCGCGCGCCTTGTGCAGGCGCTGCGACAGGTCGCGCTGGTGCTGGATCTGCTGCTCGATGCGCGCCAGCGTGCTGCCGACCTGATAGACCTCGGCCTGGGCCTTGCTCAAGGCGTCGGCGGCTTCCTCGCGGCGCACGCGGCCGGTCTCGATCCGCGCCTCGGCGTCGCGCTGTTCGGCGATGAACTGCTGCAGGCGCGTCTCTTCCTGGCCCAGCGCCTCGCGCAGGCCTTGCAGGCGGCCGTCCAGGCCGCGGTATTCCAGCGCCTTCCACTGCGCGTCCTTGACCCGGCGCTCTTCCTGCAGCGCCTGGTACTGCTCGGCCTGGCGCGCCTGGCGCTTGAGGTGCTCGAGCTGCTTGCCGATCTCCTCGCGCAGGTCGCCCAGGCGTTCCAGGTTCTCGCGGGTATGGCGGATGCGGGTCTCGGTCTCCTTGCGCCGCTCCTTGTACTTGGAGATGCCGGCGGCCTCTTCCAGGTAGACGCGCAGGTCTTCCGGGCGCGCCTCGATGATCTGGCTGATCATGCCCTGCTCGATGATCGAGTAGCTGCGCGGGCCCAGGCCGGTGCCCAGGAACAGGTCGGTGATGTCGCGGCGCCGGCACTTGGTGCCGTTGAGGGAGTAGCTGCTGCCGCCGTCGCGGCTGACCTGGCGCTTGACCGAGATCTCGTTGAACGAGGCGTACTCGCCGGAGATAGTATGGTCGGAGTTGTCGAAGATCAGCTCCACCGTGGCCTGCGACACCGGCTTGCGCGCCGAGGAGCCGGAGAAGATCACGTCGGTCAGGGAGTCGCCGCGCAGGCGGCTGGCCGAGCTTTCGCCCATCACCCAGCGCACCGCGTCGATGATGTTCGACTTGCCGCAGCCGTTCGGACCGACGATGCCGGTCATGTTGGTCGGCAGGTGCAGCGTGGTCGGATCGACGAAGGACTTGAAGCCGGACAGCTTGATGGTCGACAGGCGCATGGGGCAGGCAATCCATGGCAGGCGCGGCCGGCATGCCGGCACGCGCTGCCGCTAATGAATATCCAGGTGAAGTCCCGCTCCCAAGCCCTTGATACGACTACGATCGCAGGACAGGAAACAGGCACGAACCGATGAGTATAACGGCAGCCAGCGGGGGCCGGGGCCGGAGGCCGCAAACGAAACGGGCACCTTGCGGTGCCCGTTTCGGTACAGCAGGAAACCGTGGATCAGGCTTCGGCTTCGACCACGACCTTGACCGTGGTCTCGACGTCGGCGTGCAGGCGCACCAGCACCTCGTACTCGCCGATGTTGCGGAACGCGCCTTCGCTCAGCACCACCTCGCCCTTTTCCAGAGGCAGGCCGGCGGCGGTGAACGCCTCGGCGATGTCGCGCGGGCCGACCGAGCCGTACAGCTTGCCTTCGGTGGACGCATTGGCCTTGACCGTCACGCTGGCGCCTTCCAGCTTGGCCGCACGGGCCTCGGCGTCGGCGTGGATCGACTGCGCCTTGGCTTCGTAGTCGGCGCGCTTGGCCTCGAACTCGGCGATGTTGGCGGCGGTGGCCGGCACGGCCTTGCCCTGCGGCACCAGAAAGTTGCGGCCATAGCCCGGCTTGACGTCGACCTTGTCGCCGAGGCCGCCCAGGTTGGTCACTTTCTGCAGAAGAATCAGTTGCATGGTGTTGCTCCGTTATTCGTTAGCGCCGGCTCACGGCCGACGCAACGCGTGCTGTCCGAATAGGACGGGAATGGAGAGTTGGACCTGAAAAAGAACCGCTTTCCTGTTGGACCCCGCACATGGATGTGCGGGCTCTTCCGAGGGACTCGGATCAAATATCGTGGTTGTCCGTGTACGGGATCAGCGCCAGGAAACGCGAGCGCTTGACAGCCGTGGCCAGCTGACGCTGGTACTTGGACTTGGTGCCGGTCACGCGGCTCGGCACGATCTTGCCGTTCTCGGTGAGGTACTGGCGCAGGGTGTTGAGATCCTTGTAATCGATCTCTTTGACGCCCTCGGCGGTGAACTTGCAGAACTTGCGGCGACGGAAGAACTTGGACATGGCAGTGCTCCTTAGGCGGCTTCGGCGGCGTCGCCGTCGGTTTCGGTGGCGGCGGCAGGCGCATCGCCTTCCTCGTCGTCGCGGCGACGGCGCTCGCTACGCTCGGGCTTGTCGCCCTTCTCGTCCTTGCTCTTCATGATCAGCGACTGCTCGGTGTCCGGGCCGTCGCGCTTGATCACCAGATGGCGCAGCACGGCGTCGTTGAAGCGGAAGCTCTCGACCAGTTCGGCGAGGATGGCCTGGTCCACTTCGATGTTGAGCATGACGTAGTGCGCCTTCACCAGGTTCTGGATCGGGTACGCCAGCTGGCGGCGGCCCCAGTCTTCCAGACGGTGGATGGTGCCGCTGCCGTTCTCGACCAGCGACTTGTAGCGCTCGATCATGGCCGGGACCTGCTCGCTCTGGTCCGGATGGACCAGGAACACGATTTCGTAATGACGACTCATGTGGTTATACCTTTCGGATGTGGCCCGAGGGCCGGACAGCCCCCCGCGAGGCCCAAAACGGGTGCGGTGGGGCAAGGGATCCCGCCACGACGGGCGCAGGAAGCCGGAAAGTATGGCAGCGCAGGGGCCGCGCCGCAAGTTGGCGCCCGCCGGTGCATGCACGGCGGGCGTCGCCTGCTGCGGACGATGCGCCGACATGGGCCGCAGCTGCCGCGGCGGCGCCGGTTTTGCGACACTTGCCGGGTGAATCGCAGACCGCCCCCGCACTCACCCACCGAAGCCAAGCTTCTTCCTGTAAGCCTGCGTGCTGCACGCCTGCGTGCACGTTCCCCGGCCTTGCCCGCTGCTGCCGCAGGCCGCGCCCCTGCGGCCCGGCCTGCGTGGGTGCGCCGCGCCGAATGCTGCGCCGCACGCGCCTGGCCCTGCGGCACGTCGTCCAGGGACGCGCATTGAACGCCCACCTGCACGCCGACCCTACCCTGCGCATCGGCAAGCCGCTGCAGCTGGAACTGCCGCCAGCAGTTGCCATCGCCCTGCGCAGCGCACGCCGCTACCTGCTGGACGACGGCACGCCGCTGTACGCGCTTGCCTTCGATGCCGAGCGCTTCCAGCCGCAGGCCTTCGCCGCGGCCGCGATCGCCTGCCCGGACAGCGTCGCGCGCAGCGTGCGCAAGCGCCAGGCGGAATTCCTGTTCGGGCGGCTGGCCGCACGGCTGGCGCTGGGCGCAGCGCTGGGTCCGGCGCACGCGCAGGCCGAGATCGCGATCGGTGCGGCGCGCGAGCCACGCTGGCCGGCCGGCAGCCTGGGCAGCATTTCCCATGGCGACGGCTGCGCGGCGGCGGTGGCGCTGCCGGCCAGCCAGGGCCGCGGCATCGGCATCGACCTGGAACGGCTGCTCGCGCCCGCCGCGCGCGAAGCCGTGCTGAGCATGGCGATCAATGCGCAAGAAGCCGATATGCTGGCCGCCGCGGCCGATCCGCAGTGGTCGCACGATGCGCTGCTGACCGCGCTGTTCTCGGCCAAGGAAAGCCTGTTCAAGGCCGCGTTCGGCGCGGTCGGGCGTTACTTCGATTTCGAAGCGGCGCGCGTATGTGCGGTCGACATGCCGCGCCTGCGGCTGCGCCTGCGGCTCACCGAGGCGCTATGCGCGCAGTTCACCGAAGGTCAGGTCTGCGAGATCGGCTTCGCGCGGCTGGACCTGGATCCGCAGCTGGTGCTGACCCACTACGCGTGGTGAGCGCAGCGCCGGCGCTCAGCCCGCGGCGGCCGCCGCATGCTCGGCGGCGGTGGTGAAGCTCTCGCCGCAGCCGCATTCGGCGGTGGCGTTGGGATTGCGGAAGATGAAGGTCTCGCCCAGGCCCTGCTTGGCGAAATCGATCTCGGTGCCATCGACCAGCGGCAGGCTGGCGGCATCGACGTAGATGCGCACGCCGTCCTGCTCGAACACCGCATCGTCCGGGTGCGCCTCGCGCGCCAAGTCGGTGACGTGGCCCCATCCCGAGCAACCGGTGCGTTCCACACCGAAGCGCAGGCCCAGCGCGCCAGGGGTCTGGGCGACGAAGCGCTGCACGCGCTCGAAGGCGACGGGAGTGAGGTGAATGGCCATGGCGAACGACTCCGGGAACAGCGAACGGTCATTATAGGGAGGAAGCGCGGCGGCGGATGCGCGCCACGCCTCGCAAGCGCCGCGGTTCAGCCAGTACACTTGCCCGTTCCATATCGAGTCGCTGCGGCGAGGATTCAAGTCATGACGGTGGTGAGCGTTGAGCATGCGCTGGCCGGGAAGATCCCGGCGGGCGGCGAAGTGACGGTACGCGGCTGGGTCCGCACCCGGCGCGATTCCAAGGCGGGGCTGTCCTTCGTCAACGTCAGCGACGGCTCCTGCTTCGCGCCGATCCAGGTGGTGGCGCCGGCCGAGCTGCCCAACTACGAGGCGGACGTGAAGCGGCTGACCGCCGGCTGCGCGGTGATCGCGCGCGGGCGCCTGGTCGCCTCGCAGGGCCAGGGCCAGAGCTTCGAGATCCAGGCCGAGGTGATCGAGGTGGTGGGCTGGGTCGAGGACCCGGAGACCTACCCGATCCAGCCCAAGGCGCATTCGCTGGAATTCCTGCGCGAGGTCGCGCACCTGCGCCCGCGCACCAACCTGTTCGGCGCGGTGACCCGCATCCGCAACTGCCTGGCGCAGGCAGTGCACCGCTATTTCCACCAGAACGGCTACAACTGGATCAGCACCCCGATCATCACCACCTCCGACGCCGAAGGCGCCGGGCAGATGTTCCGCGTGTCGACCCTGGACCTGGCCAACCTGCCGCGCGACGGCAAGGGCCAGGTCGATTTCGGCCGCGACTTCTTCGGCAAGGAAACCTTCCTGACCGTGTCCGGCCAGCTCAATGTGGAGGCCTACTGCCTGGCGCTGAGCAAGGTCTACACCTTCGGCCCGACCTTCCGCGCCGAGAACAGCCACACCACCCGCCACCTGGCCGAGTTCTGGATGATCGAGCCGGAGATCGCCTTCGCCGACCTGGCCGAGAACGCGCGGGTCGCCGAGGACTTCCTCAAGCACCTGTTCCGCGCGGTGCTCGAGGAGCGCGGCGACGACCTGGCGTTCATCGCCGAGCGCCTGGACAAGACCGCGATCAGCAAGCTGGAGACGTTCATCAACTCGCCGTTCGAGCGCATCGAATACGGCGACGCGATCACCCTGTTGCAGAAATCCGGGCACACCTTCGAGTTCCCGGTGGAATGGGGCCTGGACCTGCAGACCGAGCACGAGCGCTGGCTGACCGAGCAGCACGTCGGCCGCCCGGTGGTGGTGACCAACTACCCCGAGCACATCAAGGCCTTCTACATGCGCCTGAACGACGACGGCAAGACCGTGGCGGCGATGGACGTGCTGGCCCCGGGCATCGGCGAGATCATCGGCGGCGCCCAGCGCGAGGAGCGTCTGGACGTGCTGGACACGCGCATGGTGCAGTTCGGCCTGGACCCGCAGCACTACGGCTGGTACCGCGATTTCCGCCGCTACGGCACGGTGCCGCACGCCGGCTTCGGCCTGGGCTTCGAGCGCCTGGTGGTCTACATCTGCGGGCTGAGCAACATCCGCGATGCGATCCCCTACCCGCGCGCGCCGGGCAGCGCCGAGTTCTGAGGCATCCAGAGGACGCACCATGATCCTGTTCTTCGCGCTGTGCTTCGTCGGCGTGGCCATCGCCGGGTGCAGCGCGTTCCTGATCTTCTGGCCGCTGACCCTGGTGCATATCCGCGACCGGCATCCGCCGCTGGTCGCGGCGTTCGGCCCCGGCGCGTTTCTCAAGCCGGTGGCGCTGGGCTGGTTGCTGGCGCGGCGCTACCGCACGCTCGGCGACCGTTCGCTGTCCGGGCTGGCGACGCCGGCCTGGCTGTCGCTGCTGACCATCTTCTTCGGCCTGGGCATGGCGGCCCTGCTCTGGCTGCTTTCCCTGGTGATTCCATGACGTCAGACGCATCCGCCGCCGATCGGTGGTACCTGGCCAGCCTCGGCCGCATCCTGGTGTGGGCGCGCCTGCGCGTGCGCGCGGCCGGCACCGCCGAGGTGCTGGACAGCGACGGCAACACGCTCAGCTACGACAGCGAGGACACCGCGCAGGCGGCGCTGTTCGACGCCGAGTTCGTCGCCTACGACGGCCTGGACGAGGACGATGCGCTGGCGCGCGGATTTTCGCTGCATGAAGTGGCGCCGCCGCAGGCCGACGACGACGCGGCGCTGCGCGGACGCATGACCCAGACCCTGGGCACGCGCGCCTGAGCCGCCGATGCATATCCCGCCGGCGTTCGCCGAAACCGACCTGGGCGCGCTCGACGCGCTGATCGCGCGCGATCCGTTCGCGACCCTGGTCACCGTCGGCGACGACGGCCTGCCCTGCGCCACGCCGCTGCCGGTGCTGTACCGCCGCGACGGCACGCGCATCGTGATCGAGGGCCATTGGGCGCGTGCCAATCCGCAGGCGCGGCACCGCGGCCCGGCGCTGCTGATCGTGCATGGCCCGCATGCCTAAGTGTCGCCGGGCTGGTATCCGGACAAGGAGGCGATGGCGCGGGTGCCGACCTGGAACTACGCCACCGCGCAGCTGCATGGCCGGTTGCAGGTGAGCGACGACGAAACCCTGCTGGCCGACCTGGTGGCGCGGCTCAGCGAACGCCACGAGCGCGCGCTCGGCAGCGACTGGCGCTTCGAGCCGCATGACGACGCGCAACGGCGCCAGTTGCGCGGCATCGTCGGCTTCCGCTTCGAGCCGGAGCGGGTGGAACTGAAATTCAAGCTCAGCCAGAACCATCCGTCCGCCAACGTGGACGCGGTGCGCCGGGCGCTGCAGGCGCAGGCCGATCCCGGCGCGCAGGCGGTCGCCGCGCTGATGCGCGCGCGCCTGCCGCACGGCTGAGCGGCGCAGGCATCAGTTCCTTCTCTTCCTCGAGAGAAGATACCCCTAAGGGGCGGATGAGGGTAAGGGCGCAGCCCCGTGCTCCCAACGCTACGAGTCGCTTTCGCGCCGGACCCTCACCCCAACCCCTCTCACGACGGGAAAGGGGCTTTGCACGCGCCGCTCAGCCGCAGTTGCTGAGCAGCCGCTGCCGGTCGCTGTCCGCACGTCTGCTGGTCGCCATGCCGCCGTCCAGCGGCGACAGCCCTTCGCGGATCGCATAGCGGGTCAGTTGCGCGATGCCGTGCATGCCGAGCTTGAGCATGATGTGCTCGCGGTGGGTGCCGATGGTCTTGACGCTGATGTGCAGCCGCGCGGCGATTTCCTTGGTGGACAGGCCTTCGGACAGCAACTGCACGATTTCGCGTTCGCGCGAGGTCAGCAGCGTATAGGCGGAAACGGCGTCGCCCTGCGGGCAGCGGTACTCGCTGACCAGCGATTGCGACAGGCCCGGGCTGATGTAAAGCTGATCGTTGCTGACCTGCTGGATCGCCCGCAGCAGTTCGTGGAAGGTGCTGTTGCGGGCCAGGTAACCCTTGGCCCCGGCATCGATGACTGCGCGCACGTTGGCCGCCGCATCGGAGGCGGCGATGCAGATCGCCCTGCTCTGCGGGCTGCGCTGCAGCAGCCGGCGCGTGGCCTCGATCCCGTTCAGGCCCGGCAGCATCACGTCCATCAGCACGATGTCGGGCTGTCTCCTGGTCACCAGTTGCACGCATTCCAGTCCGTCGGCGGCATGGCCGACCACGTCGATGTCCGGCGTGTTGTTCAACAGGGCGACCATGCCCTCCAGCACGATGCTGCGCTCGGCGGCAATCACGATACGTGTTTTCATTCTCTATCCGTTGTCCTCGCCATGGATCTCCCTACGCTCCTCGCCGCCGCGCGAAAACACGCGTTCCCTACGGCGCGAAACGCCCCTTTTGAACCGATGCGACAGCGTGACGCCACTTGCGTGGCGCAATCAGCTTGTCACGCCGCGCAATTGCAGCCATCGGCCGCAGGCTGATATGGGTGGCGGCCATACCTGAACTTGCAGGGATTCGCGCATTCGTCTCGCTGCGTAGACATGCGCTATCGAAACGGCGCGCAATGTGTGCTTGGCAGCGGAGAAAACGTCGTGCCTGCCGCGCCGCCGGCGCGCACGCGAACACGCCGCCGCCGGCGCAACGGCAGGCGCCGGCAGCGGCGTGGCGGCGGCGGCGATCAGTCCGGCTTCGGCAGCGCGGCCGGAAGCGCCGGGTTGTCCGCCTGCAGCACCGCTCGGGCGAAATCGGCGAGCCGCTGCTGGACCGCGGCAGGCGGCGTCCCGGCGTCGATCGACTGCTGCAGCGCCATCAGCTGCGCGGCTAGTTCGCCCTGCCAGCGCATGCGTTCGGAATCGTTGCCGACGCGCTGCACCTCCAGCGTCGCCTGGGTCTGCGCCGCGGCGTCGCCGCGCACCAGCGTTTCCATGGAATCGACCAGGCGCTGCAGCAACCGGTACACCGCGGTCGCGGAAAATCCGCCCAGCATCGCCAGGGTCGGCTTGCCGAACGTGCGCATGCCGCCGCTCTCGAACAGGTCGCCGGGCAGCACCTCGACCAGGATCAGCCCGGCGATCAGACCCAGGATCATGCGCGCGCCGTAGGACGCATCGAACTTGGGATCGTAGGTGGCGTTGGCGACGTAGCGATGCACCTGGAACAGGGACGAGAACGAGGCGCCCAGGCCGGCGCAGGACAGCAGGAACACGGCATTCCACAGCAGCACGCTGCCGGAGGAATCCAGGAACCCCAGGCGCACATTGTCGGCGCTGACATCGTTGGACAAGGCCGATGCCACCACCGCGAACAGGAACAGCAGCGAGGTCGCGGTCAGCGCGCGCACCAGCGGCAACGGGCCGAGCAAGGTCGCCCAGTGCCGGCGGCGGCGCTCCGCATCGAGCAGGAACACCGCCTGCGGCGTCGCCGGGCGGATGATCTGCGCCAGCCGCCGATGCGTCACCGCCAGCTCGTACGCGCCGTGCTCGCTGCCGGCGGCGCTGGGCGCGATGCCGTCCAGCAACGCCGACAGGCGCGCGACCAGTTCCGGCGGAACCGCCATGCCGTGTTCGAGCGCGTAACGCGCCATCGCCTCGCACTCCACCCGCAGCTGCGGCAGGATGCCCGGCGGCGGAACCCGCGCGGCGGCGGCCGTGCCGACGCCGGCAAGCCAGCGCCGTGCCGCCGCGCCCATGTCCTGGATCCATGCGTTCATCGGAGCACTCCTGGATGGGCCGGCGGCGACAGAGGCGTGCTGCCCCGCCGCCGTGTGGCGAGGGGCGGCGGTCGCCCGGGCTAAGGCATGCGCTGCAGGGTTCCGCTGTCGGCGCGGGTGCCGAGGCGGTCGAAGATCTGCAGGCTGACGTTCCCGTCCTGCTGCGGCTGCAGTTCGGCCTGGCCATCGCTCAGACGCCCGCAATAGCCGGCGTCGTTCACGCCGAGCGACAGCACCACGGTGGTGTCGCGCGTGCCGGCATAGCGCGCTTCGATCTGGCAATCGCGCGGACTGCCGTAGCGCAGCGTGGCCACGGCGGCACCGGGCGCCAACGGCGTGGCGGCGATCTTCAGGGTCAACGCCGCGGGGCGGCTGGCGCCGCTGGTGCCTGCGAGCAGGCGCCAGTTGCCCTGCAGCGCACTCGCCGGCGCCGGCAAGCTGTGCAGCAGCAGCGGCAGCGGCGTGCCGTCGATGCGCAGTTGCAGGTCGTCGGCGCTGCGCTGCGCGGTCAGGGTCTTGCCCAGCAGCCTGTCGCAATAGATGCCGCCGTTGATCGACTCCAGACGGTAGGCAGCGCCATCCTGCGCGAGCAGGCTCAGCCCGCAGTTCAGCGGCGCGCCGAACTGCAGGCGGGTCTTGCCGGCTTTTTGCAGCAGTTGCACCGCGGCCATGCGCCGCGCATCCAGCGCCAGGCTGCCGCGCCAGTCGCCGGCCGGCAGTGGCGCGGGTGCCGCGGGTGCCGCGGGTGCTGCAGGCGCCGATGGCGGCAACGGTGCGGCGCTGGCGCTCAGCGGCAACGCCAGCGCCAGGCACAGCGCCGGCCAGCGGCGTGGGGGCAGCAAACGACGCGTTTGGATGGCCATGCAACTCTCCTGTTGGGAATGGATGGGACAGCGGCCGCCGCTCACCACGGCAGCGCGAAGAAATAGGCGATGGCCAGCAACGCGGCGCATGCCAACAGCACCGCGAACAGCGCCGAGGCGATGCGCCTGTGCCGCCGTCGGCGCTGCGCGCGGGCCAGCGACAGCAGGTCGATCCGCAGCTCCCGGCACCATTGGTCGGTGTCGCGCCGCGACAGGACAAAACCGTGTCTACGCATGGTCTGGCTCCGTGGGCGGTTGCTGCGCGCCAGGCGGTCGCTGCAGGTTCCAGAGTTTCAGCCGCTGCCCGTCGAACAGCACTTCGCACAGCGGCGCGTGCGTGCCCTCGAACACGATCTGCAGGCGGTGGCCGGGTCGCCGCGGTTTGCGCGGCAGCACCTGCAACAGCAGGCGCGGCGCTTCGTCGGGCATGTCCAGCACATCCAGCTCGACCTCGAAGGCCAGCGTCAGGTGCCCGATCTGCGGGGTTTGCCAGGCGCGCAGCTCCCACAACGGGATCTGCAGCGACGGCGCGTCGTCCGTGGCCGCTGCCAGCGGCAGCGTGGCCTCGCCGCCGAAGCAGGCCCGCAACACCTGTTGGTGGCGGGCACGGCAGCGCTGTTGCGCATCCAGCAACGCCGCCGACAGGCCCTGCAGCAACAGATCGAACTCGCAGCGCAGCGCGCGCATCATTCGTCCTTCAGCCAGGCGGGCCTGCGCGGGAATCCCACGTGGTAGCACAGCCACTGCATCACCACCTGGTGCTCGCCGACCTGGAGCACGGCGAAATTCTTTTCGGTGCCGATGATCGCGCCCTTCGGCGTATCGCTCAGGCAGCGGTTGAGCAAGGCCCGGGCCGCTTCGATCTGCTCGGGCGTTTGCATCTGCGTCGGGTTGTCGCTGCCGACCACGACCCGCTTGACGAACTTGACTTCAGTGAGGTCGAACATCGTTGACGAGTCCCCCGACGAGATGGTCCAACTAGTGCCTTACGCGGCAACCGGTACCGGCGCGCCGACCTTGCGCGGCGCCACCGAGCTCTGCAGGATGTCCATCACCCTCGCCAGGCCTTCCGGCATGCCCCGGTCCTCGGCGTGCACCGAGACGTGGTACTTGGCCGCGTTGTCGGAGCTTCGGGTGTTCTCCTTGTGCGTGGCCACCGAGCCCTGGATGTGCACCTTGGCCTTGAACATGCCCCAGCCGAATTCCATGTCGGCCGACAGCGAGGCCGAGGCGTCGGTGGAGGACTTCTCGGAAAAGGACGACTTCACTTCCATGTCGAAGGTGACGTCCACGGTGCGGATGCTCAGGCTGGGCACATTGACGATCGCCAGCAACGGCACTTCCAGCTCCACTTCTTCTTCGGCGATGCCGCCGGCGGTGGTCGGGTCGTCGACCGGCCGCTTGAAGCGGAAGCTCGCGGTGCGGGTGGCGCCGAGGGCTTGCGGATCGGTGCTGCCGGCGTCCGGCGGCATGAAACCGATCACGCGGATGAAATCGGCGGTGGCGCGGGCCAGCTTGACCTGCGCGTCGCAGGCCGCATCCAGCGGACCGCCGATCAGGTCGGCCATCGGCAGACCCTTGAACTGACTGGAGATGTTTACGAGTTCGTCAGGCATTGCAGTAACTCCTTAGGTAGGTGGATTGGTGACATCGTCCGTGCCCGCGGCGGTCGGCTTGTCGGCCATGACCGTCTTGAACACGCCCTGCGTCTGCGCCAGGTGATTCATCAGCCTGGCCGCTCCGTCAGTTGGTTCGGTCCCTTCCACGCGCAACACCACGTGGACGGCACTGTGGCGCTGGCTCTTCGCGCTGGCGCTGGTGTCCACGCGCACGCTGGACTTGGCCGCGCTGCGCTTGGAGCGCCAGGCGCCTTGCGCCGCGGCGGGGTCGGTTGCCGACGGCGGCGGCGCGTAGAAGCCTTCGCTGGACTGCAACCCGCCCATGTCGCCGAGCTGCGCGTCGAAGCTGATCTCCACGTCCTTGATCCGCAGCACATTGGTCGAGACCAGCGGCAGCAGCGGCGCGCGGTAGTAGTCCTCGTCGTCCTCGCCGGCCTGCGGATGCTGCGACGGCAGGCGGATGATCACGCTCTTGGGCCGGTGGAACTCGTCGAAGTAATCGCCGAGGTTGGCCATCTGGTGCTGTTCGATGCGGTCCTGCGCCTCGATCACCGCACCGGCCAACGCTTCGATCAGGTCATTCAATGCGGTCTGCCCAGCCATGTTCGCTCCTGGAGAAAGGGGGCTGCCGTCGGCGACGGCAGCGGATCTGTGTCGCGCAGCGCGCTGGCGCACCCGCCGCGCCGGCAGCGGGATGCGCGGACGGCGGCGCGGCGCCGCACGCTCAGTTCAGATCGGGAAACGCGTCGACCCTGGCCAGCCAGCCCTTGAGGAACTTGCCGAGCGCGGGCTTGGCATCGACCAGGCGCCGGTAGTAGTCGCGGCGGCCCTGCTTGTAGCGCGTATACAGGTTGCGCTGGTCGGCCGCCTGCAGCGCCGCCAGGGTGGCCGCGCCGAACTTGCCGTCCGCGGGCAACTGCAGCGTCGGCTTCTGGTCGTTGAGCACGCGCTGCAGCAGCTTGGTCGCGTTGCTGCCGGCATTGACCTGGAAGTCGAACAGGATCTCGGCCAGCGGCTGCAGCGCGATCTCGTCGCCGTGCACCGCATTCCAGTAGCAGGCCTTGTAGATCATCGCGGCCTGGGCGTCGCTGAGCGCGCGCAGGTTGTCCAGGCTGGGTTCCAGTTGCAGCAGCGACTTGGCGTAGAGGCGGAAGGTGGCCAGGGTGATGCCCTTGTTGGTGGCGCCGCCCGGATCCACCGGATCGTTGACGAAGCCGCCCTCGTGCTTGAGCAAGGTGGGAAAAAACGCATTGAAGTCGGCCATTGCGATCCTCCGGGAGTGCGCCCGTCAGCGGGCTTGGAGGAAGTGTGGCGAGCGGGCGCAGGCGGCGGGATCGGCAAAAACCCGATACGGCGGCGCGCAGACACTGAGCCTGCGCGCCCTGCCGGCGCACCCTGTCAGCGCGGCGTCGCCCGCGCGCCGGCTGCGCGCTGCGCCGCCATACGCAGGCGTGTGTGCCGGCGCCCGCCGCGCTGGCCGATGAACCGGCGCGCCCGGCGCCGCGATGGCGGCTGCATCCGCGCGCCGGCTTCTGGAATAATGCGCGGCTATGAGCAAAATCGATCAGCTACTGCACAACAACCGCGCCTGGTCCGAGCGAATCAATCGCGAGGATCCGGACTTCTTCGGCCGCCTGTCCAAGCAGCAGACCCCGGAATACCTGTGGATCGGCTGCTCCGATTCGCGGGTGCCGGCCAACCAGATCATCGACATGGCGCCGGGCGAGGTGTTCGTCCACCGCAACATCGCCAACGTGGTCGTGCATACCGACCTCAACTGCCTGTCGGTGATCCAGTTCGCGGTGGAAGTGCTGAAGGTGCGGCACATCCTGGTGGTCGGCCACTACGGCTGCGGCGGCGTGCATGCCGGACTGACCCGCGCGCGCCTGGGCCTGGTCGACAACTGGATCCGTCACGTCACCGACGTGGCCGAAAAGCACGACGACTGCCTGCAGCAGGCCGGCGACCTGACCTTGCAGCACGCGCGGCTATGCGAACTCAACGTGCTCGAGCAGGTGGTCAACGTCAGCCGCACCTCGATCGTGCGCGACGCCTGGGCCGCCGGCCAGGAACTGACCGTGCACGGCTGGGTCTACAGCCTGCGCGACGGCCGGGTGCACGACCTGGGCCTGGAACTGGAGCGCATCGAGGACCTGGCGCCGCGCTACGATGCCGCACTGGCGCGGATCTGTCAGGATCGCGAGGATCGCTGATCCGGCGCGGCACCCGCGCCGCCGCGACTGACCAAGGACCACCGCATGCTGCCCGCCCCGCTGAACCTGCACGCCTGGATCGAAGACCACCGGCACCTGCTGAAACCGCCGGTGGGCAACAAGTGCATCTATGCCGGCGACTTCATCGTGATGGTGGTCGGCGGGCCGAACGCACGCGCGGACTTCCACTACGACGAAGGCCCGGAGTGGTTCTACCAGCTCGAAGGCGAGATGCTGCTGAAGATCCAGGAAGGCGGCGCGGTGCGCGAGATCCCGATCCGCGCCGGCGAGACCTTCCTGCTGCCGCCGAAGGTGCCGCATTCGCCGCAGCGCGGGCCCGATTCGGTGGGTCTGGTGATCGAACGCCGGCGCCTGCCGCACGAGAACGACGGCCTGCAGTGGTATTGCGAACGCTGCAATCACCTGCTGTACGCAGACTACTTCCCGCTGCGCAACATCGAGACCGATTTCCCGCCGGTATTCGCGCGCTTCTACGCCTCCGAGGCGTTGCGCACCTGCAACCAGTGCGGACAGGTGCACCCGCTGCCGGCGCCCGCCACCGCGCCGTGAGCGCCCTCGCCGACCGCCGTGGCGGGTCCGCGCTGCTGCATGGCCTGATCGCGCTGAAGCCGCGCGACGTTCCGCTGCGCGTGGCCCTGCGCAACACCTTTGCGGTGGTCGCCCCGCTCGCCGTGGGCGTGGCCGGCGGCCACGCCGAACTCGGCCTGGCGATGGCCACCGGCGCGCTGAACACCATGTTCTCCGACCAGCCGGGGCCGTACCGTGCGCGCATGCAACGCATGCTGATGGCGGCGCTGGCCGCCGGCGGCGCGGCGCTGCTGGGCATGCTGATCGGCGCGCATACCGCGGCGCTGGTACTGGCGGCGCTGCTGCTGGGGCTGGGCGGCGGCCTGCTGGTGGCGCTGGGCCCGGTCGCGGCGCGGGTCGGGCTGACCAGCATGATCCTGCTGGTGGTCAGCGCCGACGTGCGCCTGCCGGCGGCGCAGAGCGTCGGCGTGGCCGCGCTGATCTTCGCCGGCGGCGTGCTGCAGATGCTGATGGCGCTGGCCGCCTGGCCGCTGCAGCGCTACCGCCCGGAACGGTTCGCACTGGCCGAGCTGATGCGCCAGCTGGCCGGCATCGCCCGCCAGCGGCCGAGCGCGACGCTGGCGCCGCCGGCCACCGAGGCGGTGCTCGAGGCGATGGTGATGCTGCACGGCGAGCATCGTTCGCGTGGGCTGGCGGTGCAGTCGTTCCGGATCATCGCCGAGCTGTGCGAACGCGCGCGGCTGGAGCTGCTGACCCTGACCGACCTGCATGGGCGCCTGGACGAGGTGTCGCCCGCGCGGCTTCCGATCGAGCGCGTGCTGGAACGCAGCGCGGTGGTGCTGGACCAGCTCGCCTACGCGCTGGACAACGCCGAAGACCCAGCCGCGGCGGAGGCCTCGATGACTGGCTTCGACGATCTGGCCGAGGCGCTGGCGCAGGCCCAGGCACAGGCCGAGGACACCCGCGAACGGCGCCTGCTGCGTATCGCCGTGGCCCGCGTGCAGAGCCTGGGCGGGCAGCTGCGCGCGCTGGTGCGCAACGGCCACTGGGCCAGCAGCCGCGGCGAAATCCAGGCCGAACTGGCCGAGGCCAGGTTGCCGGCGGCGCTGCGGCCGTTGGCACCGCTGCAGACCCTGCGCGCCAACCTCGGCTTCTGCTCGGTCGCGTTCCGGCATGCCTTGCGCTGCGGCGTGTGCCTGAGCCTGGCGGTGCTGTTGGCACGCTGGCAGGCGATCCCGCACGGCTACTGGATCCCGATGACCACCGCGATCGTGCTCAAGCCGGACTTCGGCGGCACCCTCAGCTTCGGCGCGTTGCGCGTGGCCGGCACCTTTGCCGGGCTGCTGCTGGCCACCGTGCTGGCCCACTTCAGCATGGACGGCGCGGTGCTGCGGCTGTTGTTGCTGACCGTGTTCTGCCTGGGCTTCCGCCTGCTGACCCAGGTCAACTACGGCCTCGGCGTGGCCTCGCTGACCGGCATGCTGGTGTTGCTGCTGTCGTTCGAGGGCATGGCCCCGGGCGAGGCGATCGGCGAGCGCATCCAGGCCACCGTGCTCGGCAGCGCGCTGGCGTTGGTCGCCTACGCACTGTGGCCGACCTGGGAACGCCGGCATATCCGCGCCACCCTGGCGCAGCTGCTGCTGGCCTATCGCGACCATCTCGCCGCGCTGCTCGAAGGCCACCTGCAGGCGCTGCCGGAGACCCGTGCCGCCTCCCGCACCGCGCGCACCAACGTGCAGGCCTCGATCGAGCGCCTGCGCGGCGAGCCGCGGCGCAAGCGCAATCTGCGCGAACTGACCCTGGCCGAATCGGTCCTGGCCAACGGCAACCGCCTGCTCCGCGCCTCGCTGGCGCTGGAGGCGGTGTTGCGCGACAGCCCGTCGCTGCCGCCGCTGCCGGAACTGGAGCAGTTCCGGCAGCAGGCGCATGCGGCGCTGACGCAGCTGGCCGACAGCCTGCGCAGCGGCACCGCGCCGGCGCAGGCGACCTTGCGCCACGACGAACGGCGCCTGGCCGAGGCGCTGGCCGCACACCTGCAGGAGGCCGGCGACGGCTCCGCACTGGCCGCGCTGGCCGATACCAGCGACCGGGTCGCCGACAGCGTCGGCACCCTCACCCACCTGCTGCGCGGCGCCATGCTGCCGGCCGCCGCCACGGCCGCCGACGAAGCGCCGCAGCGCGACCGGTAGACTGTACCCTCGCCCCGCTGCCCGCTGCCGATGAACGAGATCCTGACCCGCCACCACGCCACCGCGCTCGACGCCGCCGACCCGCTGCGCGAGCTGCGCCGCGAATTCCTGTTCCCGCAGCACCAGGGCGCCGACCAGGCCTACCTCGTCGGCAACTCGCTCGGCCTGCAGCCGCGCGGCGCGCGCGCCGCGGTGCAGGAGGTGCTGGACAAATGGGCGGCGCTGGCGGTGGAAGGCCACTTCAGCGGCGACACGCAGTGGATGACCTACCACGAACTGCTGGCCGCGCCGCTGGCCCAGCTGGTCGGCGCGCTGCCGCACGAAGTGGTGGCGATGAACACGCTGACAGTGAACCTGCACCTGCTGATGGTCAGCTTCTACCGCCCCACCCGCGAGCGCCCGGCGATCCTGACCGAGGCCGGCGCGTTCCCGTCCGACCAGCATGCGCTGGCCTCGCAGATCCGCTTCCACGGCTTCGATCCGGCCACCGAGCTGATCGAAGTGCAGCCCGACGGCATCGACGGCCTCGTATCGCTGGCCGCGATCGAACGCGCCATCGCCGAACACGGCCCGCGCCTGGCGCTGGTGCTATGGCCGGGCGTGCAGTACCGCACCGGCCAGGCCTTCGACCTGGACGCGGTGGCGCGGCTGGCGCGCGCGGCCGGCGCCGCGGTCGGCTTCGATCTGGCGCATGCGGTCGGCAACATCCCGTTGAGCCTGCACGACAGCGCGCCCGACTTCGCGGTGTGGTGCCACTACAAGTACCTCAACGCCGGCCCCGGCGCGGTCGCCGGCGCCTTCGTGCACGAACGCCACGGCCACGGCGACACGCCGCGCTTCGCCGGCTGGTGGGGCCACGACAAGCGCACCCGCTTCCAGATGCGGCAGGAGTTCGTCGCCGCGCCCGGCGCCGACGGCTGGCAGCTGAGCAATCCGCCGATCCTGAGCATGGCGCCGCTGCGCGCCTCGCTGGAGCTGTTCGAACGCGCCGGGCTGCCGGCGCTGCGGCGCAAGTCGCTGCAGCTCACCGGCTACCTGGAGACGCTGATCCGCGCGCGCCTGGCCGCGACCTTGCAGATCCTCACCCCGGCCGACCCGGCGCAGCGCGGCTGCCAGCTGTCGCTGCGCGTGATCGGCGGGCGCGAGCGCGGCCGTGCGCTGTTCGAGTACCTGCAGTCGGTCGGCGTGCTCGGCGACTGGCGCGAGCCGGACGTGATCCGGATCAGCCCGGTGCCGCTGTACAACCGCTATTGCGACGTCTACCGCTTCGTCGAAGAAGTGGAAACCTGGGCCGGCGTCTGAGCCGCCCCCTTCTGCGCGGCCGCGGCCGCGCGTCTTGCCGGAAGTTTCCTTGAGCGCCTCCCCCCGCAGCATCACCCTGATCGGCGCCGGCCTGGCCGGCTCCCTGCTCGCCATCCTGCTCTCGCGCCAGGGCTGGCGCGTCACCGTCTACGAGCGCCGCGGCGACCCGCGCATCCAGGACTACGAGCGCGGCCGCTCGATCAACCTGGCCCTGGCCGAGCGCGGCCTGCACGCGCTGCGCCAGGCCGGCGCCGATGCCGCGGTGATGGCCAAGGCGGTGATGATGCGCGGGCGCATGGTGCACTTCGCCGACGGCCGCCAGCAGTTGCAACGCTATGGCCGCGACGACAGCGAAGTGATCTGGTCGGTGCACCGCAACGACCTCAACATCACCCTGCTGCAGCTGGCCGAGCAGGCCGGCGCGCAGATCCACTTCTACCGGCGCCTGCACACGGTGGACTTCGACGCCGGCTACGCGCGCTTCATCGACGACCGCGACGACCAGCCGCACGACATCCGCTTCCGCAGCATGATCGGCGCCGACGGCGCCGGCTCGGCGCTGCGCGCGGCGATGCAGCGCAAGGCGCCGATGGCCGAGCACACCGAGTTCCTGGACCATTCGTACAAGGAACTGGAGATCCCGCCCAACGCCGACGGCAGCTTCCGCATCGAAGCCAACGCGCTGCACATCTGGCCGCGCGGGCACTACATGTGCATCGCCCTGCCCAACGACGAAGGCACCTTCACCGTCACCCTGTTCCTGCCGAACGAAGGCGAGCCCAGTTTCGCCACCACCCGCAGCGGCGCGGAAGCCCTGGCCTTGTTCCAACGCGACTTCGCCGATGCGCTGCCGCTGATGCCGCAACTGGCCGAACACTGGGAACAGCACCCGCCGGGCCTGCTCGGCACGCTGCGCCTGGAACGCTGGCACCTGGACGGACGCGCGGTGCTGCTCGGCGACGCCGCGCACGCGATGGTGCCGTTCCACGGCCAGGGCATGAACTGCGCGTTCGAGGATTGCGTGGCCCTGGCCGCGCACCTGCAGCGCGAGCCGGACCTGGGCCGCGCCTACGCCGCATTCGAGGCCGAGCGCAAACCCAACGCCAGCGCGATCCAGCAGATGGCGCTGGAGAACTACATCGAGATGCGCGACCGCGTCGGCGATGCCGGCTTCCTGCTGCAGCGCGAACTGGAGCAGGCGCTGCAGGAGCGCCATCCGACCCGCTTCGTGCCGCACTACACCATGGTCACCTTCCTGCGCACGCCGTATGCGCTGGCGCTGCAACGCAGCGAGATCCAGCGCGACATCCTGGTGCAGGCCACGCAAGGCCACAGCGATCTGTCGCGGATCGACTGGGCCTGGCTGCAGCGGATCGTGCACGCGCGCCTGGCGCCGCTGGACGGCGCGCATTGAGCCGATCCTGCCTTACCCTGTAGGAGCGGCTTCAGCCGCGACCGGCATCACCCGTAGCGCTGGTCGCGGCTGAAGCCGCTCCTACAAAAAGCGAGCCCACACGCACTCCCCCACACCGCTCTGGTCCGACCATGCCCGACAGCTTTCTGTTCTACGACCTGGAAACCTTCGGCGCCGATCCGCGGCGCACACGCATCGCCCAGTTCGCGGCGCTGCGCACCGATGCGGCGCTGCACCCGGTCGAGGAACCGATCAGTTTCTTCGTGCAGCCGGCCGACGACCTGCTGCCCTCGCCGATCGCCACCCTGATCACCGGCATCGCCCCGCAACAGGCCTTGCGCGACGGCATCAACGAGGCCGACGCGTTCGCGCGCATCGCCGAGCAGATGGCGCGGCCGCAGACCTGCACGCTGGGCTACAACTCGCTGCGCTTCGACGACGAATTCGTGCGCCACGGCCTGTTCCGCAATTTCCACGATCCGTACGAGCGCGAGTGGCGCGGCGGCAATTCGCGCTGGGACCTGCTGGACATGCTGCGGCTGATGCACGCGCTGCGCCCGGACGGCATCGTCTGGCCGCAACGCGAGGACGGCGCCACCTCGTTCAAGCTGGAGCAGCTGGCGCTGGCCAACGGCGTGCGCGACGGCGACGCGCACGAGGCGCTGTCCGACGTCCACGCCACCATCGGCATGGCGCGGCTGTTCCGCGAACAGCAGCCGCGGCTGTGGGACTACGCACTGAAACTGCGCGACAAGCGCTTCTGCGGCGGCCTGCTCGACGTGGTGGCGATGCAGCCAGTGCTGCATGTGTCGATGCGCTATCCGGCCGCACGCCTGTGCGCGGCGCCGGTGCTGCCGCTGGCGCGGCATCCGCGCATCGACAGCCGGGTGCTGGTGTTCGACCTGGAAGGCGACATCGAGCCGCTGCTGCGCTACACCCCGGAACAGATCGCCGACCGCTTGTACACCCCGCAGGCCGACCTGCCCGAGGGCGAACAGCGCATCCCGTTGAAGGAAGTGCACCTGAACAAGGCGCCGGCGCTGGTCGCCTGGTCGCATCTGCGCGAACCGGACTTCGCCCGCCTGCAGATCGACCCGGCGCAGATCCTGGCCAAGGCCGCGCGCCTGCGCGAGGCAGGGCCGGCGCTGGCCGAGAAGGTGCGCCGCGTGTTCGGCAACGAACGCGCGTCGGCCCCGGCCGATGTCGATGCCTCGCTGTACGACGGTTTCCTGGCCGACGCCGACAAGCGCGCGATGGCGCAGGTCCGCGCCACCCCGCCGGCGCAGCTGGCGCCGCTCGAACACGGCTTCCGCGATCCGCGCCTGCCCGAACTGCTGTTCCGCTATCGCGCGCGCAACTGGCCGCAGACGCTGTCGATCGCCGAGCAGGGCCGCTGGGACGACTACCGGCGCCAACGCCTGCACGGCGACAGCTGCCTGTCCGAACTGGGCTTCGACGGCTACTACGCGCAGCTCGCCGATTTACGCTTGGCTCACCCCGACGATGCTACCAAGCAGGCTCTGCTCGACCAGCTGGCCGCTTGGGGCCAGGACCTGCAACGCACCCTATGACCTCTTATTTCAGCGACGCCAGCTTCAAGTTCCTGCGTGCCCTGGCGCGGCACAACGACAAGGCCTGGTTCAACGACAACCGGCACAAGTACGAAGAACACGTGCGCCAGCCGTTCCTGCGCCTGATCACCGACCTGCAGCCGGACCTGGCCCAGGTCAGCGAGCATTTCCGCTCCGACCCGCGCGGGGTCGGCGGCTCGCTGTTCCGCATCCATCGCGACGCGCGCTTCTCCCACGACAAATCGCCGTACAAGACCTGGCAGGGCGCGCGCCTGTTCCATGAGCGGCGCAAGCAGGCGCCGGCGCCGTCGTTCTACATTCACCTGCAGCCGGGCGAGAGCTTCGTGGGCGCCGGCCTGTGGCATCCGGAAGCGGACACGCAGCGCAAGGTGCGCCAGTTCATCTTCGACAACCCTGGCAGCTGGAAAGCCGCCGCGCACGCGCCCAAGCTGCGCCGCCGCTTCGATTTCGAGGCCACGGAAATGCTGGTGCGGCCGCCGCGCGGCTTCCCCGCCGAGTTCGAATTCATCGACGACCTCAAGCACAAGAACTGGGTGTTCTGGCGCCAGCTCGACGACGCCACCATGACCGGGCCGAAACTGCGCGCACTGGTGGCAGCCGACCTGCAGACGCTGGCCCCGTTCGTGGACTACCTGTGCGCGGCGCTGGATCTGGAATTCTAGAGATGGCCGTGCTTTCTGTAGGAGCGGCTTCAGCCGCGACAGGCACTCTCGGTAACGCCCGTCGCGGCTGAAGCCGCTCCTACAAAAGCTCGCGCCCCAACGAGGCACACCATGAAGAAATGGCTGGCATTGCTGTTCCTCGCCCTGCTCGCGCTCGGCGGCTATGTCGTCGCCGGGCCCTATCTGGCGATCCGCGGCATCAGCCAGGCGCTGCAGCAGCGCGATGCGGCGGCGCTGGAGCGCTACGTCGACTTCCCCACCCTGCGGGTCAACCTGAAGGCGCAGGTGGACGATGCGGTGCTGCGCCGCGCCGGGCCGGACCTGCAGTCCGGCCTGTTCGGCGGCGCGCTGCTGTCGCTGGCCGGCAGCGTCAGCGGTATCGGCGTGGATGCGATGGTCACCCCAGCCGGGATCGGCGCGCTGCTGCAGGGCGATGCACTATGGAAACGCGCCAGCGGCGACACCGTGGGCGGCGACACCTACGCCGCGCCGCGTCCGCCGCAACCCTTGCGGCAGGCCGAACACCGCTTCGAATCCACCTCGCGCTTCGTCGCCACCCTCCACACCGCCGACGGCACCGCAGTGCCGTGCGTGTTCACCCGCGACGGGCTGCGCTGGAAGCTCAGCAACATCCTGCTGCCGTTGTAGGAGCGGCTTCAGCCGCGACATCGGCGCCGGAAGAAACATCAGTCGCGACTGATGGCCCGAGGCCACCCAGAGTCGCTACAGGAAGCTTGCGACCGAATCGGTGAGGTGCAGGCTTCAACCCACCCCCACAGATTGCCAAAACCATAGCGGCTTCCAACTCCACTCGTCACGACTGAAGTCGCTCCCACAAGGGCTTGCGGCAAGCCAGCTGGCTGCACTGTGGGAGTGACTTCAGTCCCGACTGCTCGATGCATCCGCGCCAACAAGGCACCGAAACCAAGAGGGTATCCGCCTCCGCCCGTCGCGGCTGAAGCCGCTCCCACAGTGACGGGCGGCACGTCGCAGCGAAGCAACACGCCGCTCAGCGGCGCCAGGCGGTCGTTTCGAGCGCCCGCTGCAGGCGCTGAAACGTGGGCCGCAGCTGCCAGCGCGCGGACCACGGCAGGCGCGCCAGCACGGCGCGCGCATCCAGCGCCGGCAGCCCGCCGGTCCAGGCGAACACGATGTGGTTGTCCAGTTCCGGCTCGTCCATGCGCAGCACGCGGCCGCCGAAGATCTTGCGAAAGTGCGCCACATGCTGGCGCGTGTCGGTGGCGTACAGGTTCACCGCCAGCACGCCGCCGAGCGTCAGCGCGGCGTGGCACGCATCGTAGAACCCGCGCGTGCGCATCACCGCGGGGATGCCCTCGGCATCGTAGGCATCGAGCAGCAGCAGATCGTAGCGGCCGCGGCGCTGCGGCAGCAGCTGCGCGCCGTCGCCGTGCAGCGCCTGGAAGCGCGCATCGTCGGCCGGGATGTGGAAAGCGTCGCGCAGCGCCAGCACATCGGCATCGGCCTCGATCGCCTCGATCCGCGCCTGCGGCAAGTGCCGGTAACAGAACTTGGCCTGCGAACCGCCACCCAGGCCGACGATGCCGATGCAGCGCGGCTCCGGCCGCAGCAGCAGCGCACCGAGCATGCTGCGGGTATAGCCCACCTCCAGCAGGTGCGGCCACCAGGTGAGCATCCGGCTCTGGGTCACCTCGCCCTTGAACTGCAGGCTGGTGTAGCGCCAGCCGCGTTCCAGATAGGGCCGCCCCGGGGGCAGCGCCTGCGTCTGCGCGCGGTCCGGCCGCAGCAGCTGGCGCAGCGTGGCCCAGCGACCGCCTGCGCCGCGGTTGCCGCCGGAGGCCGCGCTCACGGCTTGGCGATGAGGTTGGCCACACCGTGCGGCACGTGCCCGGCGGCCACGCGCTCGCGTGCGGCGCTGTCGATGTTGTGCTGCGAATCGTCGAAGAAGATGTCGGCGCCGAACGCCTGCAGGAACGGCCCTTTGTGGCGGCCGCCGAGGAACAGCGCCTCGTCCAGGCGCACGCCCCACTCGCGCAGCGTGCGGATCACCCGCTCGTGCGCCGGCGCCGAACGCGCGGTGACCAGCGCGGTGCGGATCGGCGAGGCCTCGCCGGCCGGGAACGCGGACTGCAGCGCATGCAGCGCGGACAGGAAATTGCGGAACGGCCCGCCGGTCAGCGGCTCGCGCGCGTTCTCGCGCTCGTAGCGGCCGAACGCTTCCACGCCCTGCTCGCGCGACAAACGCTCGCCCTCGTCGCCGAAGATCACCGCATCGCCATCGAAGGCGATGCGCAGCTGCGTGGACAGGCGCTCGGAATCGATCGCCCCGGCCGCCGCGGCCGCCTCCTGCGCATGTTCGCCCGCCGGCTTGGGCAGGATCGTCGCCGCGGCGATGCCGTGGCTCAGCGCGCGCCGCACCGACTCCGGATTGGCCGACAGGAACAGATCGGTGCCGAACGGCTTGACGTAGGGCCAGGTGGCCTCGCCGGAAGTGAAGGTGGCGCGGACGATGCCCAGCCCGTAGTGCTGGATCGAATTGAAGATGCGCAGCCCGGTGTCGGCGGAATTGCGCGACAGCAGGATCACCTCCACCGGTGGCGTCTCCGGCGGCGTGCCCTGGTTCAGCGCCAGCAGCTTGCGCACCACCGGAAACGCCACGCCCGGCGCCAGCACATCGTCCTCGCGCTCGCGCTGGTAGGCGCTGTACGCCTCCACCCCTTCCTTCTCGAACAGGGCATGGCCCTCTTCCAGATCGAACAGGGCACGCGAGGTGATCGCGACGGTGAGCAGGCGGGGGGCGTTGTCGGACATTTTTGGGGGACTCGGGACTCGGGACTCGGGACTCGAAAAGCGTCCCATAACGGAAGTTTAGCCGGCACCGGCCATGCGATCGAAGCACGCGAAGCAGCAGTTGCTCTTATCGAGTCCCGAGTCCCGAGTCCCCAGTCCCGAGTCCCGGCTTCACACCATGAACTGCTCACTCAAGATCCGCTCTTCCAGATTGTGCTCCGGATCGAACAGCAGGGTGACCAGGCGGTCGCGCGATTCGCGGATGGTGACTTCGACCACGTCGCGGGTTTCGTGCGAGTCGGCGGTGACGCTGACCGGGCGCTTGTAGGGGTCGAGCACGCGCAGGCGCACTTCGGTGTCGGCCTTGAGGATCGCGCCGCGCCAGCGCCGCGGCCGGTACGGGGCGATCGGGGTCAGCGCCAGCGTGTGCGAACCCAGCGGCAGAATCGGGCCGTGCGCCGAGGAGTTGTAGGCGGTGCTGCCGGCCGGCGTGGCCACCATCACCCCGTCGCAGATCAGTTCGTCGACCCGGGTCTGGCCGTTGAGGTCGATGCTGACGTGCGCGGCCTGGCGGGTCTGCCGCAGCAGCGACACTTCGTTGTAGGCGAGCGAACCGGTGGTGGTGCCGGATTCGGTCTGCGCCAGCATCTCCAGCGGCCGCAGCTTGGCCGGCTCGGCCTGCGCCAGGCGCACGCCGAGGTCGTCGTCGCGGTACTGGTTCATCAGGAAACCGACCGAGCCCAGCTTCATGCCGAACACCGGCTTGCCCAGGCTGCCGTGGCGGTGCAGCGTCTGCAGCATGAAGCCGTCGCCGCCAAGCGCGCACAGCACGTCGGCCTCGGCCGGCGCGCAGTCGCCATAGCGCGCGATCAACTGATCGCGCGCCTGCACCGCAGGCGGCGCGGTGCTGGCAAGAAAGCAGATACGGGGAGAAGACGGCAGGACGGAAGCATTCATGGCCCCGATCATACCCGGCGCACCGTTACCCGCGCGCTTCGCGTCCACACGGACAAGCGCGAGCCGAGAAAACCCGGCTCACGCAATGCTTCTGGAGCAAAGCCCCCTTCTGTTAAGGGGGGCGCGGCGACAGCCGCGGGGGATAGGCGAAGTGGCCGGGCGGCACCAAAAGTTTGCTGTGCAAACTTTTGGATCAGGCCCGCAAAGCGGGCCTGATCCCAGGGTACAACCCAGTGTGTCGTCAAACGCCGTGCGCCGCCAGTTGGCCCAGACGCTGCACCGCCACCGACACGGTCGGGTAGTCCAGCGCCTTCTGCGCCGACAGTTCCTGCAGCAGGTTCAAGGTGAAGCGCAGGCTGCTGTCGTCGCGCTGCAACCATTGCTGCACCTTGGCCTCGGCGTTGCCGCCCGGCAGCGCCAACGCCTGCCCGGCCAGCGCACTGTGGTGCTTGGCCAGTTCGTCGCGCAGCACGCCACGGGCTACCGCATGCCAGCGGCCGTTGACCTCAAGCGCGTCGATCTGCTCGAAGATCCACGGCAGCTGCAAGGCCTCGCCGAGGCGGAAGTGCACCTTCGACACCTCCACCGGCTTGAGCTTGCGGGTGCGCGCCATCTCGATGATGTCGAACGCCGGCTCCAGAAAGCGCAGTTCCGACAGCTGCTGCGCCAGCGCCGGCGGCAGGCCCTTGTCCTGCCATTCCTGCACCAGCGCCTCGTACAGCGGGCGCTGCGAGTCCGACAGCACGCCGGAGGCGACGCGGATGTCGTTGAACGGCTCGTGGTAGCGCTCCACCGCCGCGGTGATGCCGGGCATCGGACCGGGGCGGAACAGCAGCCAGCGCACGAACGCGCGCTGCAGCTTCCAGATCACTTCCAGCGCATCGATCTGCACCGACTCGGGCACCTGCCCGTCCAGCGCGTCGATCTGCGTCCACAGCGCGCGCGCGTCCAGCGTCTCGCGGCTGATCGTATACGCCTTGGCGACCTCGCCGATGCTGCGTCCGGTGTCTTCCTGCATGCGCATCAGGAAGGTCGACCCCATGCGGTTGATGGTGGCGTTGGTCACCGCGGTGGCGATGATCTCGCGCTTCAGCCGGTGCCGCTCCATCGCATCGGCGTACTTCTTCTGCAGCGGCTGCGGGAAGTAGCGCTGCAGCTCCTTGGACAGGTACGGATCCTCGGGGATGTCCGATTCCAGCAGCTGCTGGAACGCGACCAGCTTGGAGTAGGACAGCAGCACCGCCAGCTCCGGCCGGGTCAGACCCTGGCCGCGGGCCTTGCGCGCGGAGATCTCCGCATCCGAGGGCAGGTATTCGATCTGCCGGTCGAGCAGGCCCTGCGCTTCCAGGGTACGGATGAAGTGCTGCTTGGAGCCCAGACGCTTGACGCTCATCCGCTCCATCAGGCTCAGCGCCTGGTTCTGGCGGATGTTGTCCCACAGCACCAGCTCGGCGACCTCGTCGGTCATCGACGCCAGCAGCGTGTTGCGCGCCGCCACGCTCAGCTTCCTGGCCTGCACCACGTCGTTGAGCAGGATCTTGATGTTGACCTCGTGGTCGGAGGTGTCCACGCCGGCCGAGTTGTCGATGAAGTCGGTGTTGAGCAACACCCCGACCTGCGCGGCCTCGATGCGGCCGAGCTGGGTCAGGCCCAGGTTGCCGCCCTCGCCTACCACCTTGCAGCGCAACTCGCCGCCGTTGACGCGCAGGCCGTTGTTGGCGCGGTCGCCCACATCGCCATGGGTCTCGCTGGCCGCCTTGACGTAGGTGCCGATGCCACCGTTCCAGAACAGGTCGACGGGCGCCTTGAGGATGGCGTGCATCAGCTCGTTGGGCGAGAGCTGCTTGACGCCCGGCGCCAGGCCCAGCGCCTCGCGCACCGGTGCGCTGATCTCGATCGACTTCAGCGTGCGCGGGTAGATGCCGCCGCCGGCGCTGATCAGCTTGGCGTCGTAGTCCGCCCAGCTGGAGCGCGGCAGCTTGAACAGGCGCTCGCGCTCGGCGAACGAGGCGGCCGGATCAGGCGTGGGATCCAGGAAGATGTGGCGATGGTCGAACGCGGCCAGCAGGCGGATGTGCCTGGACAGCAGCATGCCGTTGCCGAACACGTCGCCGGACATGTCACCGATGCCGACCACGCTGAAGTCCTCGCGCTGGCAGTCGCGGCCCAGCGCGCGGAAATGGCGCTTGACCGACTCCCAGGCGCCGCGCGCGGTGATGCCCATGCCCTTGTGGTCGTAGCCGACCGAGCCGCCGGAGGCGAACGCGTCGCCGAGCCAGAAGCCGTGGTCGATCGCCAGCCCGTTGGCGATGTCGGAGAAGGTGGCCGTGCCCTTGTCGGCGGCGACCACCAGGTACGGATCGTCCTGGTCGTGGCGCACCACCTGCGGCGGCGCCACGATCCTGCCGCCGACGATGTTGTCGGTGATGTCGAGCAGGCCCTGGATGAACAGCTTGTAGCAGGCGATGCCCTCGGCCAGCACCGCGTCGCGGTCGCCGCCGGCGGGCGCGCGCTTGCAGAAGAAGCCGCCCTTGGCGCCCACCGGCACGATCACCGTGTTCTTGACCATCTGTGCCTTGACCAGGCCCAGCACCTCGGTGCGGAAATCCTCGCGCCGGTCCGACCAGCGCAGGCCGCCGCGCGCCACCGCGCCGAAGCGCAGGTGCACGCCTTCCACGCGCGGGCCGTACACGAAGATCTCGCGGTACGGGCGCGGCTTGGGCAGGTCCGGCACCTTGGCCGAATCGAGCTTGAAGCTGATGCAATGGCCCGGCTGGCCGTCCTTGCCGGTCTGGTAGTAGCTGGTGCGCAGGGTCGCTTCGATCACGCCCTTGAAGCTGCGCAGGATGCGGTCCTCGTCGAGGCTGGCGACCTGGTCGAACAGCCTCAGCAGCGCGGCGTTGATCGCTTCCAGTTGCGCATCGCGGCCGCCACGGCGTGCGTCGATCGCCGGTTGCAACGCTTTCAGCGCGCCTTCGTCGCCGCCGGCCAGCAGGGTCAGCTGCGTCGCCAGCGCAGCCTGGCCGTCGGCGATCTGCGCCTTGCTCTCGTTGCCGGTGGCCGGATCGAAGCGCGCCTCGAACAGTTCCACCAGCAGCCGTGCCAGCAGCGGATAGCGGCTGCAAGTCTCTTCGACGTAGGCCTGCGAGAACGGCACGCCGGTCTGCAGCAGGTACTTGTAGTAGCCGCGCAGGATCGCCACCTGGCGCCAGCTCAGCCCGGCACCGACGATCAGGCGGTTGAAGCCGTCGTTCTCGGCATCACCGCGCCAGATGCGCACGAACGCCTCGCACAGCGGCGCGTCGGCGCGTGCGACGTCGAGGCTGCCGGCCAGCGGCTCCACTTCGAAATCCTGGATGTACAGCAGTGTGCCGTCCACGGTGAGCCGGTACGGGCGTTCGGAGATCACCCGTAGGCCCAGGTTCTCCATCATCGGCAGCACGTCCGACAGCGGCAGGTCGTCGCGCTGGCGGTAGAGCTTCAGGCGCAGGCTGTCGGCGCCGTCGCGGGGCAGCGCCTGCAGGCTCAGGTGCAGGTCGTCGGGACCGCGCAGCGCGGCCAGGCGCTCGACGTCGCGCGCGGCGATCTGCGCGGTCGATTCCTCGATGTAGCCGGCCGGCAGCGCGCGGCCGTAGCTGGACGACAGGCGCAGGCCGTCGCGCTCGCCACGGCTGGCGACCAGCGCTTCGCGCAGATCGTCCTGCCAGTTGCGCAGCAGGTGCGCCAGGCGCGCTTCCAGTTCGGTGGTGTCGAATTCCAGCGCCTCGCCGAGCTTGGGTCGCACGATCAGGTGCAGCTGCGCCAACGGCGATTCGCCCAGCACCACGCTGGAATCGATGTATTCGCCGTGCAACGCGTCCTTCAGCAAGGCCTCGATGCGCAGGCGCACGTCGGTGTTGAAGCGCTCGCGCGGAATGTAGACCAGCGCGGAAATGAAGCGGCCGTACTTGTCGCGGCGCAGGAACAGGCGGCTGCGCACCCGCTCCTGCAGGCCGAGGATGCCCATCGCGGTGCGGTACAGCTCTTCCTCGTTGGACTGGAACAGTTCCTCGCGCGGCAGCGTCTCCAGGATATGGCGCAGCGCCTTGCCGCTATGGCTGCTCGGGGTCAGCCCGGAACTGCGCATCACGTAGTCGTAGCGCTCGCGCACCAGCGGTATCTCCCACGGCCGGCGGTTGTAGGCGCTGGAGGTGAACAGGCCGAGGAAGCGCTGCTCGGCGACGATGCGGCTCTTGGCGTCGAATTCCAGCACGCCGATGTAGTCCATGTAGCCGCTGCGGTGCACCTGCGAGCGCGCATTGGTCTTGGTCAGGATCAGCGCTTCCTTGACGCCGGATTCGCTGAGGCCCTGCGCGGCCAGCGTGCGCACCGGCCGCGCCGGCGACTTGTCGTGGCCGCGCAGCAGGCCCAGGCCGGTATCCTCCAGCGGCGCCAGCACGTCTTCGCCGCCCTGCTTTTCGACCCGGTACTCGCGGTAGCCGAAGAAGGTGAAATGATCGGCCGCGGCCCAGCGCAGGAATTCCTGCGCCTCGCGCCGGCCCTTGTCGTCCACCGGCAGGCGCCGCGTGGTCAGGTCGTCGGCCAGGGTCAGCATCTTCTCGCGCATGCCGCTCCAGTCGCGCACGATGTTGCGCACCTCGCCGAGGATGCGCTGGATCGCCGCATCGACCCGCGGCATGTCCTCCGGCGGCTGCCGGTCGATCTCCAGCAGCATCAGCGATTCCGGCTTGCCCTCGCCGACCGTCTCCAGCTTGCCGGCCTTGTCGCGGCTCATGCGCAGCACCGGGTGGCCTAGCACGTGCACGCCGATGCCCAGCTCCGACAGCGCCATGCTCACCGAATCGACCAGGAACGGCATGTCGTCGTTGACGATCTGCAGCACCGTGCGCGAGGACTCCCAGCCGTCTTCCTTCACGCTTGGATTGAACACCCGCACGTTGACCGTGCCCGGCTTGCGCTTGCGCGCGAATTCCAGCATCGACGCCGCCAGCGCCGCCCACTCCTGCACGCTGTGGTGGGGGAACTCGTCCTCCTCCATACGCTTGTAGAACTGCTCAGCGAACAGCTGCGCCTCGGCCTGGCGGCCGCTCGGATAGCGCTGGCGCAGCGCTGCGTACACCGGCTCCAGGCTGAAGTCGCCAGCGGCCGCGGCCGGCGTGGCATCGCTCGCCCGCGCAGTGGCGGCCGCGCGCGGCACGGCGCGCTTGCCGGCGACCGGCGCGGCCTTCGCGGCCTTGGCAGACTTGGGAGCGGGCTTGGACGCGGACTTGCTGGAGGATCCGGCCGAGGACGTGCTGGAACGGGAGGCGTCTGATTTGGGTTTCATGACGGGGAGCAACAACGATGCTCGATGGGAAAGCCGGAATTGTACCGGTGGCGCGTGCAACTCCCTTGCTGCATGGCGCAAACCGGGATGGGGAGCGAAACCACACGCCATATCGGGCAAGGTCGCGCCAGCGCCACCGTCACACCGCTATCACTTGTTCCAGCACAGCGTCGCCGATGTCGCGGCTTGTCGCGATCGGCGCACTGCTGTCAAGGCTGTTCTAATTCTAAACTGGACGGTATAGTCCACATTCTATGGTCGCCTCCCCAACCCCGCCCCGCCTGTCCCAGGCGCGCGACCAGCGCGTGTATACCGCTGTGCGCGAACTGTTGGCCGAAGCGGGCATGCGCCTGAGCATGGATGCGGTGGCCGCCCGCGCCGGTTGCTCCAAGCAGACCCTGTACAGCCGCTACCGCAGCAAGCAGGACCTGCTGCAGCGGGTGATCCAGGACCATACCGAACTGAGCGCCACCCATCTGGGTCCGGCGCAGGGCGAACTGCGCGGCAGCCTGCTGCGTTTCGCCCGCGAGCACCTGGAACAACTGTCCGAGCCGCGCGTGCTTCAGAGTTGCCAGCTGATCGCGGCCGAATCGCGGCATTTCCCCGAGCAGGTGCGCGCGCTGTTCCGCGACAGCGCGCAGGCGCTGATGCAGCGCCTGAGCGAGCGCCTGCAGTTGGCGGTGGCCGCCGGCCAGCTGCGCCATGACGATCCGCACTGCATGGCCGAACTGCTGCTGAGCATGATCGTCGGCATGGATTTCGAGCGCCAGCGCTTCCATACCGCGCATCGCAGCGACGCCGCCGCGCAGCGCGCCTGGGCCGAATTCGCCGTCGACGGTTTCCTGCGCGCGTTCGCCGCGCCTTCTTCCTCTTCCCTTTCGTTTTCGACACCAGACCGGAGTACCACCCGATGACCTCCCCGTTGCGTTCTCTCGCCCTGGCCTGCGCCGTCGTGGTGGTGTTGGCGTCCTGCAAGAAACAAGAGGAACCGCAGGCCATGCCGCCGCCGGAGGTGGGCGTGCTGGAAGCCAAGCCGCAGACGCTGCCGCTGCAGCGCGACATGGTCGGGCGCCTGTCCGCTTACCGCAGCGCCGACGTGCGCGCCCGCGTGGCCGGGGTGCTGGAGAAGCGCCTGTACACCGAAGGCACCGACGTGAAGGAAGGCCAGCCGCTGTTCCAGATCGACCCGGCGCCGCTGCGCGCCTCGCTGGCCTCGGCGCAGGGCCAGCTGGCCGCGGCCGAGGCGACCTACGCCAACGCCAAGGTCGCCGCCTCGCGCGCGCGCAGCCTGGCGCCCCAGTCCTATGTCTCCAAGTCCGATCTGGACAGCGCCGAAGCCACCGAGCGCACCTCGGCCGCGTCGGTGCAGCAGGCGCGCGCCGCGGTGGAAAGCGCGCGCATCAACCTGGGCTACGCCACCGTCACCGCGCCGATCGCCGGCCGCGCCGGTAAGCAGCAGGTCACCGAAGGCGCGCTGGTCGGCCAGGGCGACACCACGCTGCTGACCACGATCGACCAGCTCGATCCGCTGTACGTGAACTTCTCGATGAGTTCGGACGAACTGGCGCAGCTGCGCCAGGCGCAGATCCAGGGCAACGTGGCGCTCAACGACGCGGGCAAGTCGACCGTGCAGGTCAAGCTCGGCGACGGCAGCGTCTATGCGCAGTCCGGCACGCTGGACTTCTCCGACACCGCGGTGGATCCGAGCACCGGCTCGGTGACCCTGCGCGCCCTGCTGCCCAATCCGGACCGGGTGCTGCTGCCCGGCGCGTTCGTCAGCTTCGCCGCCAACCTGGGCCAGCGCAACAACGCCTACCTGATCCCGCAGCAGGCGATCCAGCGCGATGCCAAAGGCGCCTACGCGCTGGTGGTCGGCAAGGACGGCAAGGTGCTGCGCAAGGACGTGGTCACGGTCGGCCAGCAGGAGGGCAAGTGGATCGTCGGCTCCGGCCTGGCCGCCGGCGACCAGATCATCGTCTCCGGCCTGCAGAAGGCCAAGGAAGGCGCGCCGGCCAAGGCCACGCCGTGGACCCCGGACGCCCGGCCAGGCCGCGGGCGGCGCCGCGCCGCAGGGCCAGGCGCCCGCTGCCGCCGCATCGCAGGACAAGGCCGCCGGCCAACCGCAGGGCGCAGCGAGCGGCGACACGCCGGCCGCTGCGGCCGATTCCAAGCCCGAGCAGCAGTAACGGACCCCCGCCATGCCTAAGTTCTTCATCGAACACCCGGTCTTCGCCTGGGTGGTGGCGATCCTGATCTCGCTCAGCGGCGTGATCGCCATCCTCAACCTCGGCGTCGAATCCTATCCCTCGATCGCGCCGCCGCAGGTCACCGTCACCGCGACCTACCCCGGCGCCAGCGCCGACACCACCGAACGCTCGGTCACCCAGGTGATCGAGCAGCAGCTGACCGGCATCGATCACCTGCTGTACTTCAGCTCCTCGTCCTCCTCCAGCGGCACCGCCACCGTCACCCTGACCTTCGAGACCGGCACCAATGCCGACATCGCCCAGGTGCAGGTGCAGAACAAGGTATCGCTGGCGACGCCGCGCCTGCCCTCGCAGGTGACCGCGCAGGGCGTGGTGGTGGCCAAGGCCAACGCCGGCTTCCTCAGCGTGATCGCGCTGCGCTCGGAGAACCCGTCGATCGACCGCAGCGCGCTCAACGACATCGTCGGCTCGCGCGTGCTGGAGCAGATCTCGCGCGTGCCCGGCGTCGGCAGCACCCAGCAGTTCGGCGCCGAATACGCGATGGACATCTGGCTGAACCCGGAAAAGCTGCAGGGCTATCACCTGTCCCCGAGCCAGGTGTACAACGCGATCAGCGCGCAGAACGTGCAGTTCGCCGCCGGCTCGATCGGCTCCGATCCGGCCCCGTCCGGACAGTCGTTCACCGCCACGGTCACCGCCGAAGGCCGCTTCAGCTCGCCCGAGCAGTTCGAGAACATCATCCTGCGCGCGGACGGCAACGGCAGCGTGGTGCGGCTGAAGGACGTGGCGCGGGTCGCGTTCGGCCCGACCAGCTTCGGCTTCGACACCCAGTACAACGGCAAGCCGACCGGCGCGTTCGCGATCCAGCTGCTGCCCGGCGCCAATGCGCTGAGCGTGTCCGAGGCGGTCAAGGCCAAGATGGACGAGCTGCAGCCGAGCTTCCCGCAGGGCGTGAGCTGGTTCACCCCGTACGAAAGCACCACCTTCGTGCGCATCTCGATCGAGGAAGTGGTCAAGACCCTGGCCGAGGCGATCGTGCTGGTGTTCCTGGTGATGCTGGTGTTCCTGCAGAACTTCCGCGCCACCATCATTCCCACCCTGGTGATCCCGGTGGCGCTGCTCGGCACCTTCCTGGGCATGTGGGTGATCGGCTTCACCATCAACCAGCTGACCCTGTTCGCGATGGTGCTGGCGATCGGCATCGTGGTCGACGATGCGATCGTGGTGATCGAGAACGTCGAACGCATCATGTCCGAAGAGCACCTGGCGCCGAAGGCGGCCACGCAGAAGGCGATGACCCAGATCACCGGCGCGGTGGTGGCGATCACCGTGGTGCTGGCGGCGGTGTTCATCCCCTCGGCGATGCAGCCCGGCGCGGCCGGCGCGATCTACAAGCAATTCGCGATCACCATCGCCATGGCGATGGGGTTCTCGGCGTTCCTGGCGCTGAGCTTCACCCCGGCGCTGTGCGCGGCGTTCCTGAAGGCCACCCACAACGAGAACCCGAACTGGGTGTATCGCACCTTCAACAAGTACTACGACAAGCTGGCCAACCGCTACGTCGGCGCGGTCGGCGGCACCATTCGCCGCGCGCCGCGCTGGATGGCGGTGTTCGCGTTGCTGGTGGTGCTGTGCGGCTTCCTGTTCACGCGCATGCCCGGCAGCTTCCTGCCCGAGGAAGACCAGGGCTTCGCGCTGGCGATCGTGCAGTTGCCGCCGGGCGCCACGGTCGGCCGCACCAACGAGGTGTTCGCGCAGATGCGCGGCGTGCTGCAGCAGCAGAAGGCCGTGGAAGGCATGCTGCAGGTGGCCGGCTTCAGCTTCCTGGGCCGCGGCGAGAACGTCGGCATGGGCTTCATCCGGCTCAAGCCGTGGGCCGACCGCGACGTCACCGCCACCGACCTGATCCAGCAGTTGAACGGGATTTTCTACGGCATCAAGGGCGCGCAGATCTTCGTGGTCAACCTGCCCACGGTGAACGGGCTGGGCCAGTTCGGCGGCTTCGACATGTGGCTGCAGGACCGCACCGGCGCCGGCGAGGAGGCGCTGATGCAGGCGCGCAACATCCTGCTCGGCAAGGCCGCCGCGCGCCAGGATGCGCTGGCCGGGGTACGCCCCAACGGGCTGGAGAACGCACCGCAGCTGCAGCTGAGCGTGGACCGGGTGCAGGCGCAATCGATGGGCCTGTCGGTCAGCGACATCTACCAGTCGATCCAGATGATGCTGGCGCCGGTGTACGTCAACGACTTCTTCTACGAAGGCCGCATCAAGCGCGTCAACATGCAGGCCGACGCGCCGTTCCGCACCGGTCCGGAGTCGCTGCGCAACTTCTACGTGCCCAGCAGCAGCGCCACCGACAGCGACGGCCTGCCGCAGATGATCCCGTTGAGCACGGTGGTGAAGTCGAACTGGATCTACAGCTCGCCGTCGCTGAGCCGCTACAACGGTTACTCGGCGGTCAACGTGGTCGGCAACCCGGCCCCGGGCGGCAGTTCCGGCCAGGCGATGAGCGCGATGGAGGAGATCGTCAACAACGATCTGCCGCCGGGCTTCGGCTTCGATTGGAGCGGCATGTCGTACCAGGAGATCATCGCCGGCAACAGCGCCACGCTGCTGCTGGTGCTGTCGATCGTGGTGGTGTTCCTGTGCCTGGCGGCGCTGTACGAGAGCTGGTCGATTCCGGTCTCGGTGTTGCTGGTGGTGCCGATCGGCGTGCTCGGCGCGATCACCTTTTCGCTGCTGCGCGGCCTGCCGAACGACATCTACTTCAAGATCGGCATGATCACGGTGATCGGCCTGGCAGCGAAGAACGCGATCCTGATCGTGGAATTCGCGGTGGAGCAACGTGCGGCGGGCAAGACCCTGCGCGAAGCGGCCACCGAGGCGGCGCACCTGCGCTTCCGCCCGATCCTGATGACCTCGTTCGCGTTCATCCTCGGCGTGCTGCCGATGGCGATCTCCAGCGGCGCCGGCGCCAACGCGCGCCACTCGATCGGCACCGGCGTGATCGGCGGCATGGTGTTCGCGACGCTGTTCGGCGTGCTGTTCATCCCGCTGTTCTTCGTGGTGGTGCGGCGCATGCTCGGCGACAAGCTGGACGAACCGTCGAAGGAATACGTGGCGATCCAGCAGGAAGGGCAGAACCGGCATCAGCCGGATCGGTGAGGCTGTTGTCGGGACTCGGGACCCGAGTCAGAGCGCTGAGTTTCTAAGAGCGGTTGAACTGCAAGCAACAAAAAAGCGGCCGGATCGGCCGCTTTTTTGTTTTGAGCCCTTAGAGCGGCTAACAAAAGCCCCTTGAACACGTCTGTTGAGCCACCACTTTGTGGTGATGGCTCACCGCAAAGAAATCAGCACAGCGCTGTGGAAGCGCATCCCCCCCTTGATCCCGGTCGTGCCGCCTTCGCCCAGGGGCGGTAGGCCGCGCGTAGACGACCACAGCGCACTCAGCGGCATCGTGTACGTGCTGCGCACTGGCATCGCTTGGGAGGATCTGCCCCAGGAACTTGGCGACGGCAGCGGCATGACCTGCTGGCGCCGATTGCGTGACTGGCAGGCGGCGGGTGTGTGGCACCGTCTGCATCAGGTGTTGCTGGCCGAACTTCGCCGCGCCGACCGGCTCGATTTCAGCCGGGCCAGCCTGGACGCGGCCAGTGTGGCCTCCCCCCGGGACCTGATTAGCGCTGTGTCTCAGCTGTCGTACGCAGTTGCTGCTCTGTGAGCCTTCCCGCGCCGGCCAGGGCACTGGCCAGGCGCGGCACCATGGCGGCCAGGTTGAAGCGGCGATTGAAGCGGTAGGCATGCGCATGCAGGTAGCGCGCGCCGTATTTGGGGAAGTCCACCGCATGGTGGGTGCCGCTAAGCGCCGTTTTGAGATTGCCCAGGATCGTATTGACCCAACGCAGACGAGGCTGCTGGACGCCTTTGCGGCCGCTTCCGGTCACGATGGCATCGTGGGTCAGGCCTGCCCAGCCCACACCGGTGAACGCTGTCAGCCCATCACTGACGACATGGGTGCCCGGTGCCAGTGCCTGCTGAGCCCACGTGTGCACGACGCTTCTTCGGAAGCTGGAGACCACATCCAGGCGGAGATAGCGCGGGCGCCCTTGATGCAGGGAAACCGCTGCAATAAACGGCACTTTATTGCGCCACTGCGGTTGGCCTGGACCACCGGCGCGTTCGCCGCCCAGATAGGCATCATCGATCTGGACCTCTCCGTCGAGCCGGCGTGACTGCTCACGATCGGCCATCGCCGACATCACTTTGTGCTTGATCCGCCATGCAGTGCGATAGCACACGCCCAGTTGCCGAGCCAGTTCCAGCGCAGCAATTCCGTTCTTGGCTTGGCTCACCAGATAGATGGCCAGCCACCACACCCGCAAGGGAAGCTTGGTGTCTGCCATGGGCGTGCCGGCGGTCAAGCTGGTCTGTACCCGGCAGCGCGCGCACTGCCACAGGTGCTGGCGTCCCCGCTCAAAGCCACTGGCATGCGTGTGTCCGCACTGCGGACACACGAAGCCATTGGGCCACCTGGCCTGAACCAAGGCCTCGACACATTGCGCCTCGGAGCCGTAGCGGCTCAGAAAAGCCGGAATCGAAAGCCCCTTTTGGAACTGGATCCGATTGAGCGTCATCGCCGTATCTCACTGAAGAACCTGCATTTCTAAACCAAGGCAGCATCACCAGCTGAGACACAGCGCTAATCAGGCCCCCGGGAGGCGCCTATACGGGGCCGAACCCGACCGACCGCGGCAAACGCGGCAGCAAGCGGCACGTGATCACGGATCGGCACGGCGTCCCCCTGGCGTTCTGCGTGACCGGGGCCAACCGGAACGATTCGGTCGTATTCGAGGAACTGGTCGATGCATTGCCCTCCATTGCCGGCAAACCTGGACGGCCACGACGCTGGCCGGACACGCTGCATGCCGACAAGGCCTACGACATGGATCGGTGCTGGAACCACCTGAAGCGACGAGGGATGACCCCACGCATCGCCCGCAAGGGCGTGGAAGGCAACGATCGCCTGGGCCGATACCGCTGGGTGGTTGAACGCACGCATGCCTGGTTTGCCGGCATGGGAAAACTGCGGACCCGCTTCGAACGCCGGATCGATATCCATCTGGCGCTGCTGTCCATGGCCTGTTGCGTCATCTGCCTACGGCGACTTCCAAAATTTTGTTAGCAGCTCTAAGTGGACGGGCAGCGGTCGGCGGTGCTCTAGGACGGCGCGAGCAAAACGACAGATAGGAAGAGACAGACACGAAAGCATGCAGGACATCGCAAATGCACCGAATGCGCGCGTATGGCGCTCGTGGAGCCGGCGTTTGGATAGGGAATCCATCGCGAGGCGTGGCAAATCAGGTGTTTAGCGCGACAGGTGACACTTCAGGTGACGCGCAGTGCTCGGGAAGAGGCCGACCGCAGTGCCGGTAGGATGCGGCCGGCTCCCGGAGGGGGATTCAGTGCGATGCTCTGGAGTCAGATCCCCATTCGGAAATCTGCAATATACATTTAAAATTGCATTACTTTGAAATACAGTAATGCTAACCGCCAGCTTATCGAATTTAGATTAACCCTATGGCTGGCATGTGTAGGAATGCTTAAAGGCTGCAGTTACTACGCCATCTCCGTCAGTTAAGGTGGTCGTGGCATTATATTTCGTTGCAGGGGGGCCGAACTTTTCGCCACAGATGGGCTGGATTTTCATTGTATTATCGCCTGCGTCGGAGTAACTAATTCTCGTTGTTTTATCGCAATCGTCGCTGGCCCGGCAGGAAATGGTTCTGCTAGTAATTGGATAGCGCGGAAATCCTTCATACTTCACAGGGATGACCACATTCTTCCATCGATCCGAGACAGCAGGGATTGCGGTAATTTTAAATGTGGTGCAGGGCTTGTCCTTTAAACGGAAGCCCTTCTCTACGCCGCGCATCGACGCTTGCTGGAAATTGGTGTCTTGAAGCGCCGCTGCATCTTGCGAATTCGTATGGAAGGCTACTTCCACGATGATGGCCGGCACAGTCGCTCTTCTATTCTCGCCCTTATTTGCTTCGCCCACGCGGTCGGCTATTCTGAAATCTGTATAGCCTGGCACTGAATGAACTTGTTCTTTCAGGTAACAAAGGACGCTGCTGCCGAGCACTTTGCTCGGCTCATCTTCTGGTTGCACCCACACCGTAGTGCCACGCGTGGTAGCATCATCGCTAGCATTGGTGTGGATGGATAGAATGGCTTGCACTTTTATATGGTTAGCATATAGCGGTCGTGCTGCAATATCATCATCTTGTTCACGCAAACTAAGCCGGTCGGGCGAGCTGCCGTTCGGGAAAAGATTCCACATCGTTGAACCGAGATCTGGGTATAGTTCTTTTAGATAGTATCTGGAAGCCATCTGGTTGTAGGTAAAGGTTGTATAAACGCCAGGGCTGCTGCTATAAAGAGACGACCCGTCTGTGCTGCGCGTGTATTTGACGCTCGTGACGGTTGTTGGGTTTCGAGCCAATAAGTAAGTATATAGCGTATCGGCATAATCAAGAGTTATAAGGTCTTCCAAGACGCCAAAAGAACGCTCTCTTTGATATCGCCAGTCGTTATACTGGTAATTGTGATAGGCTCCATGCCCTGGGTTAATGACAACAGGCGGCGGAGTTTCCGCCGCCGCTGCCGCCGCTGCTTTCGTGACCTGTTTCCACGAGTGTTTCACGGGGAAGTCATCAGGGAAAAGCTCATTGATGGTTCGTCCATTGAATCGTAGCGTAACGACATCAATTGCTAGTACGCCATCAACTAATTCGTGCCCTCTACGGCTAACTTCGTCAAGTGCCTCTCCAAGTGTTTCGGAGAATTTTGTCATTCCTTTGGGGATATATCCTTCCCCCAAATCAACTAAAATTTTATTGGTGGACTTTTCATAAACTACTCGTACATCTATCTTTTCATCTTGCCCAGGCAGGCGCTTTTGATTGTCTACGAGGTTTTGAAGGTCCGACTGCAGAAGGGGTTGTATTTTTGCCCAACCTTCTGGGGTCACCGCAGTCGGCTTTTCCGGTTGATGCTGTTGCTCGGCCAGAGCGCTAGGTACACCCGTGAGCGTCACTAGAAAAATGGCGAATAAGGCGCAATAGACGTTAATTATTCCTTTGTCTTTGTTGCCCGTGCTTCTTTTCATGCACAATTCCTTATGTTAAAGCAGGTTCCCCCTGCAGAGCCAAATTAGCATAGGATCTGCAGAATTTCTATTACACCACTGCATCATAGAGCGCGAGGTCGCTGCGCCTCATTTCATTGACCTCGCGCAGAGCCGAGTTTGCTGCGTAATGGCCCAGGTTGTTGCATGAAATTTGTCTACGAAATTGGCCGAATTTATGGGCGATGTGGCGTGGGGCACGCAGGGGCCAGAGCGCGGCGGCAGACGAGACAACGCCTAGGCAGCACTGCCCGGGGATGCCGCCGCACGGGCGGTACCTACTCCCTCTAGTCGATGCCATAGGCATCGCCTGCATGCCCGCACTGAGGGTGGCCGTGCAGGAGCTGGAGAAGGATCAAAAGACTTGCCTTAGCAGGGCGTACAGGGCATGGGAAAACTGCGGACCCGCTTCGAACGCCGGATCGATATCCACCTGGCGCTGCTGTCCATGGCCTGTTGCGTCATCTGCCTACGGCGACTTCCAGAGTTTTGTTAGCCGCCCTTAGGCTTTTCGAGTCCCGAGTCCCGAAAACCTCACCGCAACCCCGTCTCATTCCGCGCAATCACCAACCGCTGGATCTCCGAAGTGCCTTCATAGATCTCGGTGATCTTGGCATCGCGGAAGTAGCGCTCCAGCGGCATTTCCTTGGAATAGCCCATGCCGCCGTGGATCTGCACCGCCTGGTGGGTGATCCACATCGCCGCTTCGGAGGCGGTCAGCTTGGCCACCGCAGCCTCGGTGGTGAAGCGCTGGCCCTGCCCCTTCACCCACGCCGCACGCAGGGTCAGCAGCAGCGACGCGTCGAGTTTGCACTTCATGTCGGCGATCTTGGCCTGGGTCATCTGGAACGCGCCGATCGGCGAGCCGAACGCCTTGCGCTCCTTCACGTAGTCCAGGGTGGCCTGGTAGGCGGCGCGGGCGATGCCGATCGCCTGCGAGGCGATGCCGATGCGGCCGGCGTCGAGCACGCTCATCGCGATCTTGAAGCCCTCGCCCGGCACGCCCAGGACCTCATCGGCGCTCGCCACGTAGTCCTGGAACTCGATCTCGCAGGTGGCCGAGGCGCGGATGCCGAGCTTGGGCTCGGTCTTGCCGCGATGGAAGCCGGGTTTGTCGGTGTCGATCACGAACGCAGTGATGCCGTGCGAGCCCTGCTCCGGCTCGCTCATCGCGAACAGCACGATGTACTTGGCGACCGGGCCGGAGGTGATCCAGCTCTTCTTGCCGTTGATCACGAAGCTGCCGTCGGCCTGGCGCACCGCCCGGCAACGCATCGCGGTGGCGTCGGAGCCGGACTGCGGCTCGGTCAGCGCGAACGCGCCGATGTGGCTGCCGTCGGCGATCGCGCGCACGTAGGTCTGCTTCTGCGCCTCGTTGCCGTTCTTCAGGATGCCGGCGCAGAACAGCGAGTTGTTGACCGACACGATGGTGGAATGGGCGGCGTCGCCGGCGGCGATCTCGACCATCGCCAGCACGTAGGCGATCGGGTCCATGCCGGCACCGCCGTACTCCTCCGGCACCTCGATGCCCATCAAGCCGTTCTCGCCGAGCAGGCGGATGTTCTCCAGCGGGAATTCGCCGGTACGGTCGTGATGCTCGGCGCTGGGCGCGATCCGTTCCTGGGCGATGCGTCGCGCCACGTCCTGGATCATCAATTGCTCTTCAGTAAAGCTGAAATCCACGTAGAACCCCTCCCGGGCTGTCTGGTGCGCCATTGTAGCCACCCAAACCATACGCAGGCGTGTGCACGACTTGACCGGATCCGCCCGCGGGACCAGAATATCTCTATATCGCGATAGGAAGATATTATGGATCTGGAGGACTGGTCGACCCGGCTGAAGGTGTTCGCCGATGCGACCCGCGTGCGCCTGCTGGCGTTGCTGGAGCAGGAAGAGCTGACCGTGGCCGAGCTGTCGGCGATCACCCGGCTGGCGCAACCGCGCGTGTCCACCCACCTGGCCAAGCTGAAGGAGGCCGGGCTGGTGCGCGACCGCCGCGCCGGCGTGTCGGCCTACTACCGCTTCGACGAGGCGCAGCTGGACCCGGCGCAGCGCGCGCTGTGGCTGGCGCTGAGCACCGGCAGCGACGATCCGCTGCTGCGCCAGGACGCCGAGCGCGTGGCCGCGGTGCTGGCCAACCGCGCCGCCGACCAGAACTGGGCCGACTCGGTGGCCGGCGACATGGAACGCCACTATTCGCCCGGCCGCACCTGGGAAGCGCTGGCGCGCACCGCGCTGCCGCTGCTGGAAACCGGCGACGTGCTCGACATCGCCTCCGGCGACGGCGTGCTGGCCGAACTGGTGGCCCCGCATGCGCGCCGCTACGTGTGCATCGACACCAGCGCACGGGTGGTGGCCGCGGCCAGCGAACGCCTGCGCCGGCTCGGCAACGTGGAAGTGCGCGAAGGCGACATGCACGCGCTGCCGTTCGCCGACGCCAGCTTCGACCTGGTGGTAATGATGCACGCGCTGACCTACGCGTCCAAGCCGGCGCAGGCGGTGGCCGAATCGGCGCGGGTGCTGCGCCCAGGCGGACGCCTGCTGCTGTGCAGCCTGGCCCGCCACGAACACAAGGCCGCGGTGCATGCCTACGGCCACGTCAACCTCGGCTTCGCCTCCAAGGAACTGCGCAAGTTCGTGCACAAAGCGGGGCTGGACGTGTCCAGCCTGGAAACCGTGACCCGCGAGAAACGGCCGCCGCATTTCGAGGTGGTGTCGTTGATTGCGGTGAAGCCGGAGGCGTCGGGACTCGGGACTCGGGACCCGGGACTCGGGACCCGGAAAAGCCAGAGCCGAAGCAGGAGCAAGATCATGAGTACATCCGCTTTTGACCGAGTCCCGAGTCCCGAGTCCCGAGTCCCGGGCCTGCCCTGGCTCCACCCCCAGCGCACGCAGAAACTCCTGCAGGCCCTAGCCGAACGCATCCTGATCATCGACGGCGCGATGGGCACCATGATCCAGCGCCACGACCTGCAGGAAGCCGACTACCGCGGCGCGCGCTTCGCCGCCGGCTACGACGGCGCGCACGTGCATGGACCCGGCTGCGACCACGCGCCGCAGGGCCATGACCTGAAGGGCAACAACGACCTGTTGCTGCTGTCGCGGCCGGAGGTGATCGCCGGCATCCACCGCGCCTACCTCGACGCCGGCGCCGACCTGCTGGAAACCAACACCTTCAACGCCACCTCGATCAGCCAGGCCGACTACCACCTGGAACACCTGGTCTACGAATTGAACAAGGCCGGCGCGCAGGTCGCGCGCGACTGCTGCGACGCGGTCGAGGCGCTCACCCCGAACCAGCCGCGCTTCGTCATCGGCGTGCTCGGCCCGACCAGCCGCACCGCCTCGATCAGCCCCGACGTCAACGATCCCGGCTTCCGCAACACCAGTTTCGACGAGCTGCGCGGCACCTACCGCGAAGCGGTCGAGGGCCTGATCGACGGCGGCGCCGACACGCTGATGGTGGAAACCATCTTCGACACGCTCAACGCCAAGGCGGCGCTGTACGCGATCGAGGAAGTGTTCGACGCGCGCGGCGGGCGCCTGCCGGTGATGATCTCCGGCACCATCACCGACGCCTCCGGGCGCACCCTGTCCGGACAGACCGCCGAAGCGTTCTACGCCTCGGTCGCGCACGGCCGGCCGCTGTCGGTGGGGCTGAACTGCGCGCTCGGCGCCAGCGACCTGCGCCCGCACGTGGAGACCCTGGCGCGGATCGCCGACGGCTATGTCAGCGCGCATCCCAACGCCGGCCTGCCCAACGCCTTCGGCGAGTACGACGAGACCCCGGAGGAAATGGCGGCGACGCTGAAGGAGTTCGCCGAATCCGGCCTGCTGAACCTGGTCGGCGGCTGCTGCGGCACCACCCCGGCGCATATCCAGGCGATCGCCGAGGCGATGCGCGGGCTGCGTCCGCGCACGCCGCTGGCGGCGCAGGCGCAGGCGGCCTGAGATGCGCGCGCATCCGCTGCCGCTTCCTGCATGCGCGCGCGGCGCGGCGAGCGCCGCCCCCGCCGCTGGCGCACGCGCGCCCACCGCAACGATCCTGCAAGGCTGACCTATGTCCGTGCGCATTACCCGCCTGTCCGGCCTGGAGCCGCTGCTGCTGACCCCGGACCTGCTGTTCGTCAACGTCGGCGAACGCACCAACGTCACCGGCAGCGCGCAGTTCCGCAAGCTGGTCAAGGAAGAGCGCTACGAGGAAGCGGTGGAGGTGGCGCGCCAGCAGGTCGCCAGCGGCGCGCAGATCCTCGACGTCAACATGGACGAGGGCCTGATCGATTCGGAGAAGGCGATGACCCGCTTTCTCAACCTGATCATGTCCGAACCGGACATCGCGCGCATCCCGATCATGGTCGACTCCTCCAAGTGGAGCGTGATCGAGGCCGGGCTGAAGTGCCTGCAGGGCAAGAGCGTGGTCAACTCGATCTCGCTGAAGGAAGGCGAGGCGGTGTTCGTCGAGCACGCGCGCAAGGTGCTGCGCTACGGCGCCGCCGCGGTGGTGATGGCGTTCGACGAGCAGGGCCAGGCCGACACCTGCGCACGCAAGGTCGAGATCTGCAGCCGCGCCTACCGGATCCTGACCGAGCAGGTCGGCTTCCCGCCGGAAGACATCATCTTCGACCCGAACATCTTCGCCGTGGCCACCGGCATCGAGGAGCACGACAACTACGCGGTGGACTTCATCGAGGCCACCCGCATCATCCGCAAGACCCTGCCGCACTGCCACGTGTCCGGCGGCGTGTCCAACGTGTCGTTCTCGTTCCGCGGCAACGAGACCGTGCGCCAGGCGATCCACTCGGTGTTCCTGTACCACGCCATCGCCGCGGGCATGGACATGGGCATCGTCAACGCCGGCGGCATGCCGATCTACGACGACCTGGACCCGGACCTGCGCGAGCGCGTGGAGGACGTGATCCTCAACCGCCGCCGCGACGGCACCGAGCGCCTGCTGGAGATCGCCGAGCGCTACAAGGGCAAGAAGGGCCAGAGCAGCGTCGAGGACCTGAGCTGGCGCGAAAAGCCGGTGCGCGCGCGGCTGGCGCACGCCCTGGTGCACGGCGTGGACGCCTATGTGGAACTCGACACCGAGGAAGCGCGGCAGCTGTCATCGCGCCCGCTGGACGTGATCGAAGGCCCGTTGATGGACGGCATGAACGTGGTCGGCGACCTGTTCGGCGCCGGCAAGATGTTCCTGCCGCAGGTGGTCAAGTCGGCGCGGGTGATGAAGAAGGCGGTGGCCTACCTGCTGCCGTACATCGAGGCGGAAAAGCTGCGCACCGGCGACACCGGCAAGTCCAACGGCAAGATCATCATGGCCACGGTCAAGGGCGACGTGCACGACATCGGCAAGAACATCGTCGGCGTGGTCCTGGCCTGCAACAACTTCGACGTGATCGACCTGGGGGTGATGGTGCCGACCCAGACCATCCTCGACCGCGCGCGCGCCGAGAACGCCGACATCATCGGCCTGTCCGGGCTGATCACGCCATCGCTGGAGGAAATGAGCCACGTCGCGCGCGAAATGCAGCGGCAGGGCTTCTCGATGCCGCTGCTGATCGGCGGCGCCACCACCTCGCGCGCGCACACCGCGCTGAAGATCGATCCGCACTACGCCGCGCCGACGGTGTGGGTGAAGGACGCCTCACGCGCGGTCGGCGTGGCGCAGTCGCTGATCTCCAAGGAGCTGCGCGCCGCGTTCGTGGCCGCCAACGACGCCGACTACGCCGAGATCCGCCAGCGTCACAAGAACCGTGGCGACGCCAAGCGCCTGGTCTCGCTGGAAAAGGCGCGCGCGCAGCGCTTCGACGGCGGCTGGGACGCGTACACCCCGCCGGTGCCGAAACAGCCAGGCCTGCACGTGTTCGACGACTATCCGCTGCCCGAGCTGATCGACCTGATCGACTGGACCCCGTTCTTCCAGGCCTGGGAACTGGCCGGCAAGTTCCCGGCGATCCTCAGCGACGCGGTGGTCGGCCAACAGGCCAGCGACCTGTACCGCGACGCACGCGCGATGCTCAAGCGCATCGTCGGCGAGAAATGGCTGACCGCCAAGGCGGTGTTCGGGCTGTGGCCGGCGCAGGCGGTGGGGGATGATGTGGAGGTGGTGATGGGGCGGGACTCGGGACTCGGGACTCGGGACTCGGCAGATGCATCCGTTGCCGGTCCGGCCTTGCAGGCAAGCGCTTCCGAGTCCCGAGTCCCGAGTCCCGAGTCCCGCCACCTCCTGCACTTCCTGCGCCAACAAGTCGACAAACCCGTCGAACGCCCCGATTTCTGCCTGGCCGATTTCATCGCGCCCAAGCACAGCGGCAGGCAGGACTGGATCGGCGCGTTCGCGGTCACCGCCGGCATCGGCATCGAGCCGCACGTGGCGCGCTTCGAGGCCGAGCACGACGACTACAATGCGATCCTGCTCAAGGCGCTGGCCGATCGCCTGGCCGAGGCCTTGGCCGAACGCCTGCATCAGCGCGTGCGCCGCGAATTCTGGGGCTATGCCGAAAACGAGGCCTTGGACAACGAGGCGCTGATCGCCGAGAAGTACCGCGGCATCCGCCCTGCCCCCGGCTATCCGGCCTGCCCCGAGCACAGCGAGAAGAAGACCTTGTTCGCGTTGCTCGACGCCGAACGCAACGCCGGCATGTCACTGACCGAAAGCTTCGCCATGCTGCCGACCGCGGCGGTCTCCGGCTACTACTTCAGCCATCCGCAGAGCCAGTATTTCGTGGTCGGGCGCCTGGGCAAGGAACAGGTCGCCGACTACGCGCGGCGCAAGGGCGTGCCGCTGCTGCAGGCCGAGCGCTGGCTGGCCTCGAACCTGGACTACGATCCGGAGTGAGGGCGTCCTTCTCCCACCGGGACAAGCGGCTGTTCCTTCTCCCCTCGGGACCATGGCCCCCTTTTTGGGGGAAGGTGGCGCGCAGCGCCGGATGAGGGGACGGGCGCAGCCTCGCGCATCCAAACTCCGCGAGACGCTGCGCGCCGGACCCTCACCCCAACCCCTCTCCCGACGGCCTGATTAGCGCTGTGTCTCAGCTGTCGTACGCAGTTGCTGCTCTGTGAGCCTTCCCGCGCCGGCCAGGGCACTGGCCAGGCGCGGCACCATGGCGGCCAGGTTGAAGCGGCGATTGAAGCGGTAGGCATGCGCATGCAGGTAGCGCGCGCCGTATTTGGGGAAGTCCACCGCATGGTGGGTGCCGCTAAGCGCCGTTTTGAGATTGCCCAGGATCGTATTGACCCAACGCAGACGAGGCTGCTGGACGCCTTTGCGGCCGCTTCCGGTCACGATGGCATCGTGGGTCAGGCCTGCCCAGCCCACACCGGTGAACGCTGTCAGCCCATCACTGACGACATGGGTGCCCGGTGCCAGTGCCTGCTGAGCCCACGTGTGCACGACGCTTCTTCGGAAGCTGGAGACCACATCCAGGCGGAGATAGCGCGGGCGCCCTTGATGCAGGGAAACCGCTGCAATAAACGGCACTTTATTGCGCCACTGCGGTTGGCCTGGACCACCGGCGCGTTCGCCGCCCAGATAGGCATCATCGATCTGGACCTCTCCGTCGAGCCGGCGTGACTGCTCACGATCGGCCATCGCCGACATCACTTTGTGCTTGATCCGCCATGCAGTGCGATAGCACACGCCCAGTTGCCGAGCCAGTTCCAGCGCAGCAATTCCGTTCTTGGCTTGGCTCACCAGATAGATGGCCAGCCACCACACCCGCAAGGGAAGCTTGGTGTCTGCCATGGGCGTGCCGGCGGTCAAGCTGGTCTGTACCCGGCAGCGCGCGCACTGCCACAGGTGCTGGCGTCCCCGCTCAAAGCCACTGGCATGCGTGTGTCCGCACTGCGGACACACGAAGCCATTGGGCCACCTGGCCTGAACCAAGGCCTCGACACATTGCGCCTCGGAGCCGTAGCGGCTCAGAAAAGCCGGAATCGAAAGCCCCTTTTGGAACTGGATCCGATTGAGCGTCATCGCCGTATCTCACTGAAGAACCTGCATTTCTAAACCAAGGCAGCATCACCAGCTGAGACACAGCGCTAATCAGGTCCCGACGGGACAGGGGCTTAAAGCCTCATCGCAGCAGCACCGACAGGCCGAGTCCGCCCTGCCAGTCCGAGCTCGGCGCGGACAAGCCGCGCAGCACCGACAGGTCCAGTTGCACGCGCTGCGCGATCAACCAGGTCAGGCCGGTCCCGAGCGCGCGCATCTCGTCCTCGCCGCCGCCGATGCCGGCTTCGGCATAGGCGCTGAGGTTGCCCTGCGCGTAGAACGTATAGCTCGGCGACACGGTCCAGCCGTGGCCGTCATCGCTGTCGCTAAGGTTGGCGTACAGCGCGACATTGCGCCCGCCGTCCAGGTCCCAGCCAGCGCTGACGCCGAGGTCGTAGCGCTGCCCGTCGTCGCCGTACGGCGCGCGCCCCACCGGCACGGCGGCGGTAGCGAACAGCGCCCAGGAAAACCTGTCGCGCGCGCTCGGCAGCGCCCATTTCAGGCCGACGCTGGCATCGCCGCCGCCATGCCCGCGGAAATCCTGGCCGGTGCCGCGTACGCGCTGCCAGACCTGGCTGTCGAGGGCCAATTGCAGTTCCGCCTGCGCGCTCAGGCCGATCCGCAAGCGGCTGTCGGCCACGTACTCGGTGCTGCGCACGCCGCCGCTGCGGTCGTAGCTCACGTCCGACAGCGCCTGCTCCCAGGCGACGCTGCCGGCCGGCAGGGTCTGCGAGGCGAAGCCGATGCCGGGACGGTCGAAGACCGGCGCGTCATCGGCGCAGGCGGCTCCGGCCGCGCCCAGGCTGCCAAGCAGAACCAGCGCACACCCCAGTATGGGCGGGTAACCGCGCCGGACGCGAACGTTCGCTCGCTGCGGGCCAACAGGAAGGGCTATGGTCATCGTCGGACTCCGTGAAAGTGGGCGACGCCGCCGCTCACGGCGTCGCCCCCGATTCTGCCTGCACCGCCTTGAAGTGCGCCGTGAAGCTCGGCAACAGCAGCCGATTGCCGTAGCCGCTGAGGTGATCGGCATCGAAGAACAACGGATGCCCGTCGCGCATGCCGGCGCAACGCTGCGGCTCGCACAGCACCGGCAACGGATCCCAGACCGAGGCATGCGGCAGCCGCGCGGCGATCCGCTGCAGGCTCTGCAGCACCGGCGCACGGTAGCGTTCCATCGTGTCGCGCGGGATCTGCGTGCCACGCGCGCAGATCGCGTTGCCGCGGTTGAACCAGTCCGCACAGCGGTACGGCGGCGCGCGCAGCAGCGGCTTGGGCGCTTCGAACACGATGCGCACGCCGCGCTGCGCCAGCGGCTGCAGCAGCGCCACCGCCGCCTCCTCGCCGGCCGCGCGTACCGCTTGCGCTTGCACACTGTCCTGCTCGGCCATCACCGCCGCCTCGTCGAACAGTTGGGTCTGCTCGGCCAGGCGCAGCAGCCGCAGCGCGGGCAGGAACAGCACATCGCCGTCGCGCGCCTGCGCTTGCACGTCGGCCAGGGTGCTGCGCTCGTAGGCCTGGCAACCGGCATGCGTCGCCTGCCAGGCCTGCAGACCGACGATCGGACAGCCGCCGACGCCGTACAGGCGCACCGCCACACCGCTGCGCAACGCAAAGCGGCGCAGCAGTTCGGTGTAGGCCAGCGCATGCGAATCGCCGGCGACGAACAGCTGCCCGCCATCGCGGTTGCGCAGATCGCAGTCGCCGCGCTCGAACAGCTTGGCGCTGCCGATCTGCAGCTCCGCCCGTCCGGTCTTCAGCGTGCAATGCGGGAACTCCTTGCGCATGCCCTTGGCATACGCGTACCAGTCCAGCGGATGCCGGCTCACCGTGCTTAGCGCGTAGTAGCGCTGCGTGCCCAGCAATAACGCATGCACGCCGGCGGCGAGCAGGATCAGGCCCAGTCCGGCGGCGATGGTCCGTGCCGGGGTGCGCATCCTGCCGATGCGGCCGCTGCGCCACGGCAATTCCACCCAGCGGTACGACGCGATCGCCAGCGCCGCGACCAGCAGCAGCGCCAGCGCTTTGGCCAGCGCCGACTCCAGGCCCACGGTCCAGCGGAACAGCACGAATACCGGCCAATGCCACAGGTACAGCGAATACGAGACGCGGCCGATCGCCACCACCCCGCGCTGCGACAGCGCCCGCTTGATCCAGCCGGCGGGCGCGCCGTGCAGCAGCGCCAGCAGGCCCAGCGTGCCGAGCACCGGCCACAGGCCGTCGGGCCACGGCGAGTGCCCGGGGCGCGCGCGCCACAACCCGAAGCCGACCAGGCCCAGCGCCAACGCCAGCAACGGCGAACGCCAGCTCCAGGCCGCACGCGGCACTGGCGCAGCGCCGCCATCGAAACGCCCGCTCAGCGCCAGCGCCTGGTACAGCAGCACGCCGCTACCCAGTTGCCAGAAGCGCGCGGTAGTCAGGTAGAACGCATCGCCGGTCTCACCGCCGCCGCGGCTGCGCAGCAGCGCATGCGCCAGCGAGCCGGCCGAGGCCAGCGCCACCAGCAGCAGCGACCACACGCGGCCGCGGCCGCCGCGGTTCCAGGCCAGGAACAGCAGCGGGAACAGCAGGTAGAACTGCTCTTCCACGCCCAGCGACCAGGTGTGCGTATACGGATTGAACTCGGCCTTCGGCGAGAAATAATCGTTGCCGGTGGCGGCCAGCACCCAGTTGCTGAGGCCGACGAAGGCCATGCGCCCGGTCTGTGCGCTGGTCTCGCTCAACCAGGAGTCGGGGATGAACAGACCGCTGGCCAGCGCGGTGACCAGCAGGCAGGCCAGCAGCGCCGGCGCGATGCGGCGCATGCGCCGCGCGTAGAACTGCGCGAACACGCCCCAGCTGCCGGCCGCCGGCAAGCGCTGCAGCGAGGCGCTGACCACGAAACCGGAAATCACGAAGAACACATCGACGCCGGTGAACCCGCCCGGCAGCCAGTCCGGATCCAGGTGGTAGGCAATGACCGCCAGCACCGCGAGCGCACGCAGTCCGTCGATATACGGCAGATAGCCGCCCGCCGCGTGTGCGGGCGATGGCGGGTGCAGGCGCTCGGTGCCTGCGCTCCCCGTCCCTGGGAACGCCACCCTTACCAGACCAGATCGTCGGGGATCTGGTACTTCGGATCGGCGTAGGGATCTTCTTCGGCGGTGGCGTTCGGATCCACCCGCAGCGCCACCGACGCCGGGAAGATCGCCTCGGCCTGATCCAACAGCGCCGCCGTCACCAGCAGATAGCGCCCGTTCTGCTGCAGCACGCCCAGCTCGCCGGCATTGAGCGCCTTGAGCTGTTCGGCGGTGACGTAGATGCGCTTGATCTTGCCGCCATAGGGGAAATGGCGGGCGATGTCGGCCTCGGCGTGATTCAGCGCCTGATCCTTGAGCAGTTCGTCGAGCTTGGCCCGCGCCTCGCGGCGCAGCCGTGCCTGTTCCTGCTTGAGCCGCTCGGCCTCGATGCGCTCGTCCTTCTCGCGCTGCGCACGGATCGCATAGGCCTTGGCCAGATCGATGTCCTCGCGCGAGCGCGGCGGCCGTGCCGATTGCGGACGCGCCGGTTGCTGGCCAGGCGCGCCCTGCGGACGGCCTGCCCCCTGTGGACGGCCGCGGCCGTCGCCTGCCGCGTGCGGACGCGCGGCGCCGTCGCCACGCGGACGGCCGGCGCCGTCATGCGCGCGCGCGCCACCGGGCTTGCCGGCGGCGTGCGGGCGTTCGCCACGCACGCCTGACGGCTTGTGCGCCTGCCCCGGATGCTGGCCGGGCCGCCCCCGCGCTGGCTGCGCGGGCGTGGCATTGCGCTCTGGGCGTTCGGGTTTCGGCACAGGCTTGAAGCCCAGGCCCAGCAGCTGGTCGCGGAGGGTATCGCTCATCGTGGCAGGATCGGATCGGTATCAATAATGCGGAGGGGGTGGTTCGTCGGCGGCATCGGCATACAGCGTGCTGCGCACCTTGCCCAGGTCTTCGAGCAGGTGGCGCAGCAGCGTGGCGTTGCGCTGGCTTTCGGCTCGCGCCTCGGCCAACGCATCGCTCACCTCCGACAGCGCCTGTTCCTGGAAGGACAGGCGCGTCTCCAGCTCGATCAACCGGTTCTCCAGCAATCGATCCTGGGTGGAGAAGTCATGCTTCACTGATCGAACGCCCGCGACCGATGCCATAGTAAGCTAGGCCGAAGCTCTCGATTTCCTGCGGATCGTAGAGATTGCGGCCGTCGAACACCACCGCGTCGCCGAGCAGTTCCTTGATCCGGGTGAAATCCGGGCTGCGGAACTGCTTCCATTCGGTGACCACGACCAGCGCATCGGCGCCTTCCAGCGCCGCGAAGGCGTCCTCGCAGAAGCTCAGGTCGTCGCGTTCGCCGAAGATGCGCTTGGCTTCCTCGGTGGCTTCCGGATCGTAGGCACGCACCGTCGCCCCGGCCTCCCACAGCTGCGCCAGCAGGCGGCGGCTGGACGCGGCGCGCATGTCGTCGGTATTGGGCTTGAACGCCAGGCCCCACACCGCGAAGGTCTTGCCGGCCACGCTCTGGCCGCCGTAGTGGCGCTGGATCAGCTCGTACAGGTGGCCCTTCTGCGCCTCGTTGACCGCTTCCACCGCGTCCAGCAACTTGGCCTGGTGGCCGTACTGCTGCGCGGTACGCGCCAACGCCTGCACGTCCTTGGGGAAGCACGAGCCGCCGTAGCCGGCGCCTGGGTAAATGAAGTGCCAGCCGATGCGCGGATCCGAGCCGATGCCCTGGCGCACCTTCTCCACGTCGGCGCCGACCCGTTCGGCAATGTTGGCGATCTCGTTCATGAAACTGATCTTGGTCGCCAGCATCGCGTTGGCCGCGTACTTGGTCAACTCGGCCGAACGCACGTCCATCTCCACGATGCGATCGTGGTTGCGGTTGAACGGCGCGTACAGACGGCGTAGGCGCGCGGCGGTGCCCGGCTTGCTGCTACCGATCACGATGCGGTCCGGACGCATGCAGTCGGCGACCGCGTCACCTTCCTTCAGGAATTCCGGATTGGACACCACGTCGAACTCGATGCTCTCGCCGCGCTTGTCCAGTTCGGCGGCGATCGCCGCGCGCACCTTGTCGGCGGTCCCGACCGGCACTGTCGACTTGTTGACCACCACGGTCGGTCCCTGGATGTGCTGGCCGATGGTGCGGGCCACCGCCAGCACGTACTGCAGATCGGCGCTACCGTCCTCGTCCGGCGGCGTGCCGACGGCGATGAACACGATATCTCCATGCGCGATGGCGCTGGCCGCATCGGTGGTGAAGAACAGCCTCCGTGCGGCGTGATTGGCCTTGACCATCGGCGAGAGGCCAGGCTCGTAGATCGGGACCACGCCCTTGTTGAGCCCATCCACTTTGGCTTGGTCGATGTCCACGCATACCACGTGATGGCCTACCTCGGCCAGACAGGTTCCGGTGACAAGCCCGACATAGCCGGTGCCGAATATCGCTACGCGCATGTAATCTCCCTTTCGGTTATTGAAGGATGCCCAACAGTTCCACGTCGAAGGTCAACATGGCATCCGGGCCAATCGGGCCGCCCGGCGTGCCCTGCGGGCCGTAGCCCAGGTTCGACGGAATCCAGAAACGGTATTTGGAACCGACCGGCATCAGCGCCACGCCCTCGCTCCAGCCCGGCACCACCTGGCTGAGCGAGAACTCGGCCGGCTGGCCGGTCTTGTACGAGCTGTCGAACACTTCGCCGTTGATCAGCTTGCCTTCGTAGTTCACCCGCACCTTGCTGGTCGGCATCGGCCGCTCGCCGCTGCCCTGGCGCAGCACCATGTACTGCAGGCCCGACGGCGTGGTGACCACGCCCTTCTGGGTCTTGTTCTGGGCCAGGAAGGCGTTGCCCTTCTCGCGGTTCTCGGTGGCCGCGGCGGCCTGCTTGGAGGCGCTGAACGCCTGCAGCGTGGCGGTCGCCTGCTCCTGGGTCATCGCGGTGTCGCCCTTGGCGAACACGGTACGCACCGCGCCCATCAAGGTGGCCAGGTCGATCTCGTTCTGGATCCGCGCCAGCGACGGGCCGACCGCGCGGTCGCCGAGCATCAGGCCCACGTTCTGCTTGGACACCGGCGGCGGCTGGCTGCCCGGCGCGATGCCCGGCACCGGCTGCCCGCTGCGCGCGGCCATCTGCGTGCGCAATGCGGTGTCGGTGGCCTGCGCCTGCTCGTCGGACAGCAGCGGCTTGCCGCCCTTGAACGCATTCTCGATCGCGCGCTGCATGGCGTCCAGATCGATGTCCTGGGCGATGGGCTCGAACGAGCGCGCCACGTCCATGCCGATCGCGTAGCTGACCTTCTGCTTCTCGCTGCCCAACGCCGCCGGCTTGGCCGCCGCCGGCGCCTGCGCGGACGCGCCGCCGGCCACCACCGCCATCCCCATCAACAGCGACGCCACTGCGCCGCGCATTCCCATCTTCATTCGCTACGTTCCTGGAAGTGAACTAGAGGCGCCCGATGGCGCAGAGGCCGCATTGTCGCATGCGCGGCAACGATATCGACCTGGATTCAATGTGATCCCGACGGCGCTTTCAGTTCGCGTTCGATGGCCGCACGCAGGGCCGGATCGTCCGGCGCGATCTTGCTGGGGAACTGCGCGACCACGCGTCCGTCGCGCGCGATCAGATACTTGTGGAAGTTCCAGCCCGGCGCCACGCCGGTGGCCTTGGTCAGTTGCTGGTACAGCGGCGTCGCCTCGGCGCCGAGCACATGGACCTTCTCGAACATCGGGAACTTGACCCCGTAGGTCAACTTGCAGAATTCCTGGATCTGCTGCTCCGAGCCGGGTTCCTGGCCCTTGAAGTCGTTGGACGGGAAACCGAGCACGCTGAAGCCCTGCGCGGCGTAGCGCTGCTGCAGCTGTTCCAGGCCGTCGTACTGCGGGGTGAAGCCGCACTTGCTGGCGGTATTGACCACCAGCAGCACCTTGCCGCCATAGGTTTTGTTCAGATTCACCTTGTCCTTGCCGGCCAGCGGACGGTAGTCCAGGTCCAGCAACGACGCCGCCCAGGCACTGCCGACAGTGCCAGCAGCGGCCAGGATCGCGAGGAAAAACAAGCGTTTGGATAGTTTCATCGGTGCACCGTAAGGAGAAAGGGAAACGCGCAGGCACTAGGTCATGCGTTGGGGTGGTCGCTGTGTTGACATGACGTGTGACGGTGTTATAGTTAAATACAACACCACTCACCCAGAGCAGGGCAAACGATGAACCTCCAACGCATGCAGCGCAGCCTTCCGGCCATGGTCATCGTCGGCGCCCTGTTCTCGGTGAGCTGGGTCGGCGCCCAAGGTAGCCAGGGACGGTCGCCCGATTATGGCGCCAGCGAGCCGCAGGAAGACAGCCACGCCCCTCCCGCCGCGCCTGCGCCGGTGCGGCGGATGCGTGCATCGCTGTCGATGCCCTATTTCTCCTTCGCGCACACGCTGCGCCCACGGAGCTGACCATGAGCGATATCCACTGGAGCGATGGCGCTCCGATCTACCGCCAGCTGAAGGATCGCGTGATCGCGATGATGCTGGACGGCATCATCAAGCCCGGCGACGCACTGCCCTCGGTGCGCCAGGTCGCCGCCGAATACCAGCTCAACCCGATCACCGTGTCGCGCGCCTACCAGGAACTGGCCGACGAGGCCCTGGTCGAGAAGCGCCGCGGGCTGGGCATGTTCATGACCGAAGAAGCGGCCAGGAAGCTGCGCGGCAGCGAACGCGACCGCTTTCTCAACGAAGAGTGGCCTCTGGTGCTGGAACGCATCCAGCGCCTGGGCCTGACATTGGAAGACTTGTTGCCACCGGGGAAAACACCATGACTGCCGCTGTCGCCGCATCCGAATCCGTCGTCTCCGCGCGCTCGCTGCGCAAGACCTACAACCACAAACCGGCGCTGGCCGATACCTCCTTCGCGATCGCGCCGGGCCGCATCGTCGGCCTGATCGGTCCCAACGGCGCCGGCAAGACCACCGCCTTGAAAGCGGTGCTCGGCCTGACCGCGGTCGAGGGCGAACTGCGCGTGCTGGGCGTGGACCCGCGCAAGCAGCGCAACGAGTTGATGAACGACGTGTGCTTCATCGCCGACGTGGCGGTGCTGCCGCGCTGGATGCGGGTGCGCGAGGCGATCGACTTCGTCGCCGGGGTGCATCCGCGCTTCGACCGCGCCAAGTGCGAGCGTTTCCTGGCCAATACCAAGCTCACGCCGAAGCTGCGCGTGCGCGAGATGTCCAAGGGCATGATCGTGCAGCTGCACCTGGCGCTGGTGATGGCCATCGACGCGCGCCTGCTGGTGCTCGACGAACCGACCCTGGGCCTGGACATCCTGTACCGCAAGGAGTTCTACCAGCGCCTGCTGGAAGACTACTTCGACGAACAGAAGACCATCATCATCACCACCCATCAGGTCGAGGAGATCGAGCACATCCTCACCGACGTGCTGTTCATCCGCGACGGCCGCATCGTGCTCAGCGCCGACATGGAACACATGGCCACGCGCTACACCGAACTGCTGGTGCCGGCCGAACGCATCGACGCGGCGCGCGCGCTGCAGCCAATCGACGAGCGCGGCCTGCCGTTCGGCAAGACCGTGTTGCTGTACGACGGCGTGCCGCAGGCGCAATTGGCGGCGCTGGGCGAAACCCGCACACCTGGCCTGGCCGACCTGTTCGTCGCCATCATGAAGGGGACCTACGCATGAACGCACCTGCCAAGCAGATTTCCGCGCTGTCAAGCTTCAAGTGGCTGCTCAAGCGCGAGTTCTGGGAACACCGCGGCGGCTTCCTGTGGGCGCCGGTCATCGCCGGCAGCGTGATCACCGTGCTGTACGCGCTGCTGGCGCTGATCGGCACCGTGGCCGGTCACGGCGACGGCAGCAACGGCTTCAACATCGACGGCGGACCGGAAAGGCTGAACGAGATCATCGGCGCGGTCGGCGACGGCACCATGCTGGCCGGCGTGGTCCTGGTCTGCGTCGTGCTGGGCTTCGTGGTGTTCTTCTACGCGCTGGGTTCGCTGTACGACGACCGCCGCGACCGCAGCGTGCTGTTCTGGAAATCGCTGCCGCTGTCGGATCTGAACACGGTGCTGTCCAAGGCCACCTGGGCGCTGCTGCTGGCGCCGATCGTGGCGATCGGGATCGGCCTGCTGATCGGCATCTGCCTGTGGCTGGTCACCGCGCTGACCCTGTCGGTCAACGGCGTCAGCCAGAGCAGCGCGGTGTTCACCCACTCGCATCCGCTGCGCATCATCGGCGGGGTGCTGTCGAACCTGCCGATCTACGTGATGTGGTCGCTGCCGACCATCGGCTGGCTGATGTTCTGCTCGGCCTGGGCGCGCACCAAGCCGTTCCTGTGGGCGGTGCTGATCCCGGTCCTGGGCTGCGTCATGGCGAGCATGATGGGCATCCTGCCGATGCTGCACGTGAACCACAACGCGATCTGGTACACGGTGGTCTACCGCGGCCTGCTGAGCGTGCTGCCCGGCACCTGGCTGCCGGTGCTCAGCGAGAGCGCGCCGCCGGTGCAGATCGACGCCGCGCAGGACCTGGCCAACGCGATCCAGCTCAGCGATGCCTGGCGCATCTTCCAGAGCGCCGACATCTGGATCGGCGCGGCGATCGGCGTGGCCTTCATCGTCGCGGCGATCTACCTGCGCCGCTGGCGCGACGAAGCCTGATCCGCAGCGCCATCCCGCTGTCCCTTTCCCCATTCCCTCTTTGCCTATGGAGTTCACGATGATGCGCAAGACCTTGCCGCTGTCCGCGCTGCTGCTGGTCCCGGCCCTGGCGCTGGCCGACGAATGCCGGCATTCCGAGCCGCGCAACCTGAAACTTGACCTGGCGGGCGCCAAGAATGTGATCTTCGACGCGCAGCAGAACAACCTCAAGCTGACCGGCGCCAGCGGCGCCGCGTTCGAACTGCGCGGCCGCGCCTGCGCCTCCAATGCGGACATGCTCAAGGAGCTGACCGTGCGCCAGCGCCGCGAAGGCGACACGCTGATCGTGACCCTGCAGCACGACGGCAGGATCCACGGCATCAGCTCGGGCACCCGCTACGCCTACCTGGATCTGGCCGGCAGCGTGCCGAGTTCCCTGCCGGTGCAGTTGCGGCTGGGCTCCGGCGATGCCGACATCGGCGGCGTGGCCGCGCTCGACGCCACGGTCGGCTCCGGCGACCTGCATGCGCACGGCGTGCGCGGCGCGGTCAGCGCCACGGTGGGATCGGGCGACATCGAACTGCGCGATATCGGCAGCCTCAGCCTGCCGACACTGGGTTCGGGCGACGTCAAGGCCAGCCAGGTCGGCGGCGACGTCAGGATCGGCACCGTCGGCTCCGGCGACCTGACCGTGCACGGCGTGCGCGGCGCGCTGCAGATCGGCAGCATCGGCTCCGGCGATGCGCAGCTGCGCGACGTGAGCGGCAACGTGGCGCTGCAATCGATCGGCTCCGGCGACCTGGAAGTCAGCGGCGTCGGCGGCAATCTCACCGTGGAGCGGGTCGGCAGCGGCGACATCCACCACAGCGGCGTGCGCGGCAGCGTCAACGTGCCGAAGCCGCGCTGAGCCGCGGCCTTCCCTTCCCGCTTCGACCGAGGACTCACCCATGCAGCATCGTTCCCTGCCGTTGGCCGGCATCGCCCTGATCGCGCTCTTGGCCCTGGCCGCCTGCCAGCCCTCGACCCCGCAGTCCGACAGGACGACCAGCAACACGCCCAGCGCGCGCAGCCTCAGTTTCGACAATGGCGACATCACGCTAAAGGTGTCCGGGCAACCGCCGGCGACCATCACCCGCACTGGCGAGTTGCTGATCGACGGCAAGCAGGTCGCGCTCGACGCTGAACAGCACGCCGTGCTGGCTCGCTATCGCCAACAACTCGGCGCGGTCGGCATGCAGGGCCTGGAGGTCGGCAAGCAAGGCGCGGCGCTGGGCATGAAGGCGGCCGGCGACGCGCTGGCCGGGGTCATCAGCGGCAACACCGAGCATGTCGGCGAGCACATCGAGGCGCAGGCCGAGAAGCTCAAGCAGGAAGCGCTGAAGATCTGCGCGCAGGTGGCGACGCTGCGCCAGGCGCAGGACACGCTGGCGCAGAAAGTGCCGGCATTCCGCCCCTATGCCAGCCTGGACGCCAGCGACATCAGCGACTGCGACAAATCGGTCAAGTAATTGCGGCGGTCCCGGCCTAAAATGGCCGGGACCCTCCTGTTTTGAATCGATCAATGAAGAAGACGCTAGTCGCCTGGTTTTCCCTGATCGCGCTGTGCCTGCTGCTGGCCGCGTGCGGCGCGCGCGACGGCGCCGCCGCGTCCTCGCGCGCCGAGCGCGGCAAGCCGCGCGTGTCGGTGGACAGCATGAGCGTGATGCTGCGCCGCGCCCCGGCCGCCAACGCCTCGATCGGCCCCGACGGCAGCCTGCGCATCGACGACATCGAACTGCCGCTGCCGCAGGCGCAGCGCACCCAGCTGCAACAGCTGTTCATGCACTTGCAGATGCAGCGCCAGCGCACCCTGGAAACCGCCGCGCCGGACCCGAACATGCGCTCGGTCGGCTTTGCCACCACGCCGGAGATCAGCGCCCTGCAGAGCGCGGTGCTGCACGATATCCCGTCGCTGCAGCCGTACCAGGAAAGCTTCGGCAACCTGCAGGCAGAGCGGCGCTGAAGTAGCTGGCGCCTGCCGCACACACGCCATCGGTCGCGACCGCGGCGGTGACGATGGACGTGCAACGCCGGATCCTGTCGCGGCTGAAGCCGCTCCTACAGTGCACCCTGACATTGCATCGCAGGCTCCCCTGTAGGAGCGGCTTCAGCCGCGACCGACGGAGCCGTCGAACTTTCCGACGAGACTGCGTCCGAGGCACCCGGACCTTCGCTGCAGCATCCCAGCGGATGCATTCGCGCTCCAGCGTCGGCATCGCCAGCTTGCCGAATTCGTTCCAGTCGGCCGCGACCGCGGCGGTGACGATGGACGTGCAACGCCGGATCCTGTCGCGGCTGAAGTTGCTCCTACAGTGCACCCCGACATTCCATCGCAGGCTCCCCTGTAGGAGCAGCTTCAGCCGCGACCGACGGAGCCGTCGAACTTTCCGACGAGACTGCGTCCGAGGCACCCGGACCTTCGCTGCAGCATCCCAGCGGATGCATTCGCGCTCCAGCGTCGGCATCGCCAGCTTGCCGAATTCGTTCCAGTCGGCCGCGACCGCGGCGGTGACGATGGACGTGCAACGCCGGATCCTGTCGCGGCTGAAGTTGCTCCTACAGTGCACCCCGACATTCCATCGCAGGCTCCCCTGTAGGAGCGGCTTCAGCCGCGACCGACGGAGCCGTCGAACTTTCCGACGAGACTGCGTCCGAGGCACCCGGACCTTCGCTGCAGCATCCCAGCGGATGCATTCGCGCTCCAGCGTCGGCATCTCCAGCTCGCCAGATTCGCTCCCGAACACGACATACCAACCGCATGGCAACGCACCCGCCGCACCATGCAAGCACGCCTCAGCCGCCACCCGCGCCGGCGTGGATGCCGCCCTTGGTCAGCGCCGCCGGGTCGAGCAGCTTGCGCAGCTCGGCTTCGCCCAGGCCGCTGTCCTCCAGCGCGATCTCCAGCACCGGGCGGTTCTCCTTGTAGGCGCGCTTGGCGATCGCCGCCGCTTTTTCGTAGCCAATGATCGGATTCAGCGCGGTGACCAGGATCGGATTGCGGTCCAGGGTCTCGCGGACACGATCCTCGCGCACCTTCAGCCCGGCGATCGCCGCATCGGCCAGCAGCCGCGACACGTTGGCCAGCAGCTTGATCGAATCCAGCAGGTTGGCCGCGATCAGCGGCAGCGCCACGTTCAACTGGAAGTTGCCGGTCTGCCCGGCCACGGTGATCGCGGTGTGGTGGCCGATGACCTGCGCGCAGACCATCACCGTGGCCTCGGGAATCACCGGGTTGACCTTGCCCGGCATGATCGAGCTGCCCGGCTGCAAGGCCGGCAATTCGATCTCGCCGAGGCCGGCCAGTGGCCCGGCGTTCATCCAGCGCAGGTCGTTGGCGATCTTGATCAGCGCCACCGCCAGCGCATTGAGCTGGCCGGACAGTTCCACCGCATCGTCCTGCGCGGCCAGGCCTTCGAACTTGTTGTCGGCGCTGTCGAACTTGCTGCCGGTCAGCGCCGACAGCGCCTTGGCCACCTTGCCGCCGAAGCGCGGATCGGCGTTGATCCCGGTGCCGATCGCGGTGCCGCCCAACGGCAGCCGGCGCAGCCGCTTGAGGCTGTCCTGCAGCCGCTCCTGCGCCGAGGACAATTGCGCCGACCACGCCCCGAATTCCTGGCCGAAGGTCAGCGGCATCGCATCCATCAGGTGCGTGCGGCCGGTCTTGACCACTTTGTCCAGTTGCCTGGCGCGCTTGTCGATGACCTTGCGCAGGTGCTTCAACGCCGGCAGCAGCTGTTCCTGGGTGGCCAGTTGGGCGGAAACGCGGATCGCGGTCGGCACCACGTCGTTGGAACTCTGGCCCAGATTGACGTGATCGTTCGGATGCACCGCCGGCGCGCCCGGCTTGGCCGCGCGCGAGGCCAGCGTGGCGATGACCTCGTTGGCATTCATGTTGGACGAGGTGCCCGAGCCGGTCTGGTAGATGTCGATCGGGAAATGCGCGTCGTGCTTGCCGTCGGCCACCTCCAGCGCGGCCGCCTGCACCGCCTTGGCCACGGCCTTGGGCAGCAGCTCCAGATCGGCGTTGACCCCGGCCGCGGCGGCCTTGATCAGGCCCAGCGCGCGGATGAAGCCGCGCGGCATCGGCTGCCCGGACACCGGGAAATTCTGCACCGCACGCTGGGTCTGGGCGCCCCATAGCGCGTCGGCCGGCACCTGCAACGCGCCCATGCTGTCGTGCTCGACCCTGAATTTATCGCTCATTGCGCACTCTCCACATCTGCATAAGAGGAATCCACCCGGCGCTGTCGCGAAGGACGACCGGGCAGGCAGGCTGGCGGAGCTGCGGCTGGCGCAGGCATTATCCGCGGCATAGCGCCCGGCGTCAGCAGTGTGCGCCAAGGGTTGTTAGCAAGGCCTGGAGGGGCGGCGCAGCGCCCGGCACGACATCGCCGCGCGGCCGGGTTCCCGATCCAGGCGCAGCGGCGGCCGCGTCGCAGCCGGCCGCGGCGACCCGCGGTTACTGGCGGTTGCTCTGGAAGACCAGGTTGTTGTAGGTCTTCAGCAGCCGTCCCGGCGAGCCTTCCGGCGCCAGCGTCGGGTTGTCCAGCCAGCCCTGTTCCATGCGGCTGTACGGGGTCTTTTCGACGACCCGCTTGATCCGCGCCTTGCCTTCCTTGCGGAAGTTCTCCGCGGCGGTTTCGAAACTGTTCCAGTCCAGCTTGCCCGGTTCCTGGTCGGCGACCTTGGCGTGCGCTTCGTCGGACAGCGTGTTGAAGCCGTCGAGCAAGGCGGTGGCCTTGGCCGTATCGAACGCATCCTCCTGCAGCAGGGCGACGATGTCCTTGGCCTCAAGCATCATCGACAGCCGGTAGAAATCGCGGGTGCGGCCGTCGGCCGTTTCCATCGCCTTCAGCTGCTCGCGCTGCGCGGCGTCGTTCTGCGCATCCAATTCGGCGCTGAACGCATGGCTGGCCTCGGAAAATTCGGACAGGGCGGCCATCAGTGGCGCATGCAGCTGCTTGCCCTTGGCGAACCCGTCGTCCTGATAGTCCTCGCGCTCGTAGTAATCGCGTACCTGGTTGCCGAGCGGCTGCAGCGTCTTCAGCGCCGCCACGTAACGCTTCGCGGCGGCATCCAGGGCCGGCAGCAGCGGCTTGGCGGCGACCGCCTGCAGCATCGGCGCATCGCAGACCTTCATGTCGTACTGGTCGATCTCGGCGGGCCCGTAGACGCTCGTTTCCTTGCCGGTCGGGCCGGCGGCGGGGTCCTTCATCCAGCCGACATAGGACTGGGCACCGCGCTGGATGTCCGCATCGACCTTGTTGAAGCATTCGATATACGCGTTGAGCTTGCTGGTCAGCGCCTCGTGCGGATCGCTCGCGGCGTGCTCGGCAGGCGCCTTGACGTCGGTCGGGGCGGCTGGCGTGGCCGAGGGCTTGCCGCCGCAGGCGACCAGGAAAACGCAGACGGCAGCGGCCAGCGCAGCCAGGCGGAAGCGGGAAGTCATGCGAGTACGTCCTTGTTGAAAACGGTTACAGCCGGGCAGTGTAGCAACTCGCGTTGCTCCAGCGCCAGCGCGCCCACGGCCGCGCAACAGGGCTTCGGTGCGGCGCGGCGGTCGCGTTCACCGGCCCGCCCGCGCCGCTGCACGCCGACGTCCGGCCACCGCCGGCACGGCATGGTCGGTGCGCGGCCGGCTAGAATAGCCGCCCCACCGCTGCCGCCCTGCCCCTGCCCATGTCGGATTCCGCCCTGCTCGCCCTGTCCCCGCTCGATGGCCGCTACGCCGGCAAGGTCGATGCCCTGCGGCCGATCTTCTCCGAATACGGCCTGATCAAGGCGCGGGTGAAGGTGGAGATCGAATGGCTGCTGGCGCTGGGCGCCGAACCGGGCATCGCCGAGCTGCACGCATTTTCGGCCGCGGCCACGCAGCGGCTGCGCGCGCTGGCCGACGGTTTCGGCGTGGAGCACGCGGCGCGGGTCAAGCAGATCGAGCGCACCACCAACCACGACGTCAAGGCGGTGGAGTACTTCATCAAGGAGCAGCTCAAGGACGACGCCGAACTCGGCCCGGCGCTGGAATTCGTGCATTTCGCCTGCACCAGCGAGGACATCAACAACCTCAGCTACGGTCTGATGCTGGAGCAGGCGCGGCGCGAAGTGCTGCTGCCGACGCTGGACGGCGTCATCGCCTCGCTGCGCGCGCTGGCGCATGCGCAGGCCGCGCAGCCGATGCTGTCGCGCACCCACGGCCAGACCGCCTCGCCGACCACGCTGGGCAAGGAGATCGCCAACGTGGTCGCGCGCCTGGAACGCCAGCGCCGGCAGATCGCCGCGGTCGAGCTGACCGGCAAGATCAACGGCGCGGTCGGCAACTACAACGCGCATGTGGCCAGCTATGCGGACGTGGACTGGCCGGCGTTCGCGCAGCGCTTCGTGGAGGGCCTGGGCCTGGTGTTCAACCCCTACACCACCCAGATCGAGCCGCACGACAACATCGCCGAACTCGGCGACGCCACCCGCCGCGCCAACACCATCCTGATCGACCTGGCGCGCGACATCTGGGGCTACATCTCGCTGGGCTACTTCAAGCAGAAGCTCAAGGAAGGCGAAGTCGGTTCCTCGACCATGCCGCACAAGGTCAACCCGATCGACTTCGAGAACGCCGAAGGCAACTTCGGCATCGCCAACGCGCTGTTCGAGCATTTCAGCGCCAAACTGCCGATCAGCCGCTGGCAGCGCGACCTCACCGACTCCACCGTGCTGCGTGCGCTCGGCACCGCGTTCGGTCACAGCCAGGTGGCGCTGGATTCGCTGGCCAAGGGCCTGGGCAAGCTGACCGTCAATCCGGAGCGTCTGGACGGCGACCTCGACGCCGCCTGGGAAGTGCTGGCCGAAGCCGTGCAGACGGTGATGCGCCGCCACGGCCTGCCCAACCCGTACGAGCAGCTCAAGGCGCTGACCCGCGGCCAGGGCATCACAGCCGCCTCGATGCAGGCCTTCGTCGAAACCCTGGACCTGCCCGAGGACGCCAAGCAGCAACTGCGCGCGCTGACCCCAGGCGGCTACACCGGCCTGGCCGAGCGCCTGGCACGCGCGATCTGAGCCAGACCCGCCGGTAGACCCCTTCGCCGGCGCAGCAACACCGCTTTCGAACCCCGACAAGGAGATATGCGATGACGCGGAATCTGTTTCTCTGCCTGCCGCTGCTGGCGTTGGCGGCCTGCACACAGCAGCCCTCGCCCTCCGGCACCGATGCCGCCGTTGCGACCACACCTGCAGCGGCCGCGCCTGCCGCCGCCACGACGGCCGCGACATCGATCGCGCCGGTGCCTGCAGTCCCCAGCATGTCGGCACCAGCGACGGGCGACGCGCAGGCCAGCGGCCAGCCGAACGGCGAACGTCCGACGCTGCTGGTGACCTCGACCAGCGGCACGATCGACTGCGACGGCCACAACCTGGACATCACCGGCCGCGATGCCCGGCTCGTGCTGCGCGGACAGTGCGGCATGATCGCGTTGCTGGGCGCGAACGGCACCTTGCAGATCGAGCATGCCGAAGGCGTGCGCGTGGTCGGCGACAACGCGCAGGTGGTCATGAGCAGCGACACCAAGAACGTCGAGTTGTTCGGCCGCCACGGCAACCTGCAGATGGGCCGCATCGAGACGCTGGCGGTGCCGGGCGACGAAAACCAGCTGCGCGCGGTCGCCATCGGTTCGGCGACCCTGCAAGGCAGCAAGAACCAGCTCACCCAGCAAACCGGCACGGCGCAAGTCCAGGACTACGGCCGCGACAATCAGATCGCCGGCAACTGAGCGTGCCGACGCCACGCGGCCGGCCGCTCGCGGCCGGACCGCGCACCGCGCTCAGGTCCTGACGAAGATCTCCACGCGCCGGTTCAACTGCCGCCCGGCGGGATTGTCCTGGCCCTGCAACTGGTTCGGCGCCACCGGACGCGATTCGCCGTAGCCCTTGGCGGACGCCTTCAGCGCCAGTCCGCGCGCCCGTAGCGCCTCGAGCACCGCCGCGGCACGGCGTTCGGACAAGGCCTGGTTGTAGTCGTCGCCGCCTTTGCTGTCGGTATGCCCGCCCACTTCCAGGTCGCGCGCCTGCACGGTGCCGAGCGCGGTCGCCAGCGTGTCGAGCACCTTTGCGGCATCGGCGCGGATCTGCGACTTGTCGAAGTCGAACAGGACCCGATCGTTCAAGGTGATCAGATAGCCGCATGGCGCGCCGGGCGGCGCGAACTTGCGCAGCGGCGGGAAGCGCCCGGCCGGCGGCACCTTGGACAGCGGCGCCATCGCCACCTTGCGCCCGGGCGTGCCGATCATGCCGGTGCCGTCGCCGTTGTTGCGGATCATTTCGTGCTCGCCGTTCCAGGTGCCGCTGCCGTCGCCATTGTTCTGGATCAGGCCGCTGCCGCCGTTCCAGGTGCCTGCGCCCCGGCCGTCCAGCGTGATCAGGCCGGCCGGGCCGTTGTAGCTGCCCGATCCATCCGCCTGCACCCGCACGATCGCGTCCTCGCCGTCGCCGACCGTGCCGTTGATGGTGCCGCTGCCGTCGGCGTTGACCTGGACCAGGCCGCCTTCGAAGTTGGCCGTGCCGCTGCCGTCGGCGTTGATCTTGAACAGGCCGTCCTCGCCGTTGCGCAGCAGATTGCCCTGCGCATCGACGCCGGTGATGCCGGCATCGTTGACCAGCACGCCATCGGTGCCGCAGCGCGCCGGCGCGATGCTGACGCCCTGCATCGGATCCAACGCGCCCTTCATCGACGCTTCCAGCGCACGCTGCGCAGGCGTCACCCCGAGGATTTCCGGGACCACGATCAGCGGAATGGCCGGGAACTCCGGCACGTCCGCCGCAGCGGCGGGCGTGGTGTCGGGCGTGGCGGACGTCTTGGCTGCGGCAGCTGCCGGCGCGGACGGCGTAGCCGGCTTGTCCGCGGCCCCACACCCGGCCAACAACAACGACGACAGCAAGATCGGCAGTGAACGCATTCCCTTCCCTCCTGGTCCTGAGGCGCGCACTTCAGCCTGCGCGCAGGCCGCTTGTCAAACCGGCGCCGCACCGGCGGGCGAACTGCAACGGCACGGCGCCCGCAGGCACGCCGCCGCAGCCGCCGCCATGCGCACGGACAACACAGCCTGCGGCGGGCTGGGCGACAATGGCGGCCATCGCCGGCCTCCCTGTCGGCCTCGCCCCTGCCGGACCGCCTGCCCATGACCAAACCCGCCTCGTTCCCGATCGAAATCGACGCCACCCGGCAACAGCCGCTGGGCATGCCCGCCGCGCGCTTCCTGCGCGACTACTGGCACAAGCGCCCGCTGCTGATCCGCAACGCCTTCCCCGGCTTCGTCTCACCGATCGAGCCGGGCGATCTGGCCGGCCTGGCCTGCGAAGAGGCCGCGCTGTCGCGGCTGATCGTGCACGAACGCGGCAACGACCGCTGGAGCGTGCGCAGCGGGCCGTTCCAGGAAAGCGAATTCCCGGGCATGCCCGACCACGACTGGACCTTGCTGGTACAGGACGTGGACAAATGGGACCCGGACATCCGCGCCCTGCTCGAGCAGTTCCGTTTCCTGCCGCGCTGGCGCGTGGACGACGTGATGGTCAGCTTCGCCGCCCCCGGCGGCTCGGTCGGCGCCCACGTGGACCACTACGATGTGTTCCTGCTGCAGGCGCACGGCCACCGCCGCTGGCAGATCGACGCCAGCGCTTCGATGGGCCGCACCGCGCCGCCGACCGACTTCCGCGAGGACGTCGAACTGAAGCTGTTGCGCAGCTTCAGCCCCACCCATGAGTGGGTGCTCGGCCCCGGCGACATGCTGTACCTGCCGCCGCTGGTGCCGCACCACGGCGTCGCCGAAGACGCCTGCCTGACCTTCTCGGTAGGCACGCGCGCGCCGTCCTCGGCCGAGTTGATCGGCGACTACCTGGACACCCTGATCGACGGCGCCGACGAAGCGCTGCGCTACCACGACGAGGACCTGCAGGTACCGGCCGATCCGTACGAGATCGACGCGGCGGCGATGGGCCGCGTGGTCGAGGCGCTGAACGCGCTGCGCATGAACGACCCCGACCGCCTCGGCGCCTGGTTCGGCCGCTTCATCACCACCTACCGTGCCGCCGGCGAAATCCTGCCGCCGACCCACCCTCCGGCGCCGCAGGAAGTGGCCGCGGCCCTCGAACAGGGCCTGATCCTGCAGCGCCACCCGTGGGCGCGGCCGGCCTGGCGCCGGGCCACGCGCGGCGCCACCCTGTTCTGCAGCGGCCTGGAATTCGCCCTGCCGATCAAGGACGCGCGGCGCCTGGCCGCGGCCGAGCAGCTCGACGGCGGCGACTACGCGGCGCTGTCCGCCGCCGGCCGCGACACCCTGCTGCAGCTGGTCGAGGCTGGCTTCTACCAGCCGCTGGACGAACCCGACCGCGGCGACGAGGATGCCCACGCGCAGGACTGAGCCGCCCGCCATGCCCGCCGCCCCAGGCTTGCGCATCGAAACGCTCGACCCGGCCCGTCAGGCCGGCGAACTGCGTGCGCTGCGCGCGCAGGCCGGCCTGGCGACGCCTGCGGATGCGGCTGACCAGGCCCTGGATGCGCTGAGCTACCACGTGCTGGCCCGCGCCGGCGACGGCCAGCCGCTCGGCAGCGCCCGGCTCGGCCCAGAGCGGCGCATCGACTGCATGGCGGTGCTGCCGGCCTGGCGCGGCCGTGGCGTCGGCAGCGCGCTGCTGGCCGCCTTGCTGCAGGAAGCGCGGCGCCGGCATTGGCCGCGGCTGGAGCTGCAGGCGCCACCGGCCGCGCTCGACTTCTATGCGCGGCACGGCTTCCTGCCGGTCGGCGCGCGCGGCGCCGGCAGCGCTGGCGAAGCACAGCCGATGCAGCGGCTGCTCAATAGCGCCGCCGCAGTGGAGGACGCCGCCGCGGCGATCGCAGCCAGTACCGCGGTGGTCGCGCAGGCGCGGCGCCAGTTGCTGATCTATAGCCGCGCGCTGGATCCGGGCCTGCTGGACAGTCCGCCGCTGCTCGCGCAACTGCGCCGCTTCGCGGTGGCCGCGCACGACAAGCAGGTGCGCGTGCTGCTGCACGACGCGGCCGCCGCACAGCGCGCCGCCGCGCCGCTGCTGGCCCTGGCGCAGCGCCTGCCCAGCGTGTTCCGGTTCCGCGAAGTGGTCGATCCGGTCGATCGCGGCGATGCCACCGCCTACCTGGTCGACGATGGCGGCGGCTACTACTTCCGTGCGCTGGGTCACCGTTACGACGGCGAAACCGACCTGCTCGGCGGCGGCCGCGCGCGCCAGCTGCGCGACGCGTTCGCGCGGGTCTGGGAGCGTTCGCGCGACTGCACCGAGCTGCGCGCGCTGGGCTGGTAGCGCCGCGTCGCGGCGGCCGATGGCGCAGTGAATGAACCCGACATCGCCCCCATGTCTCCGAAATGCACACCCTGGCTACGTCATGGGGGTATAATTTTTTTGCTTGATTACGCCAGCGCGGGCCACGCGTCCGCCGGTTCCAGCCGTCAGCCAACCCACCAAAGCGACCCGACCCCACCATCGTGGACAATCTCCTAAAGCAGTTTGCGCAGTCATCGCAACTCGCCGGCGGCAATGCCGCCTATATCGAAGACCTGTACGAGCAGTACCTGGTCTCTCCCGACAGCATCGACCCCAAGTGGAAGACCTACTTCGACGGTTTCCAGGGCCGCGATGCCGGTGACGTTCCCCACTCCGCGGTCATCGCCCACATCGCCAGCGCAGCGCGGCAGGCCGCCAACAGCGGCACCAGCCCCGGCGGCGACGAGCGCGAACGCCATGTCGGCCGGCTGATCACCGCCTACCGCTCGCGCGGCCACCTCGGCGCGCGCCTGGACCCGCTTGGCCTGACCCCGCCGGTGAATCCGCCGGACCTGGGCCTGCCGTTCCACAGCCTGTCGGAAAGCGACCTGGGCAGCGAGTTCAGCACCGGCGGCCTCGGCGGCCAGCCGCGGATGAAGCTGCGCGACCTGCTGGCACGGCTGAAGGCGACCTACACCGGGTCGATCGGCGCCGAATTCATGCACATCTCCGAATTCGAGCAGCGCCAGTGGATCTACCAGCGGCTGGAGAACGCCGGCGGCAACATCGCCGCCGATGCCGACAGCCGCCGCCGCACGCTGGAGCGGATCACCGCCGCCGAAGGCCTGGAGCGCTACCTGCACACCAAGTACGTCGGCCAGAAGCGCTTCTCGCTGGAAGGCGGCGATGCGTTGATCCCGATGATGGACGTGGTGGTGCGCCGCGCCGGCGCCGATGCGGTCAAGGACATCGTGGTCGGCATGGCCCACCGCGGCCGCCTCAACGTGCTGGTCAACACCCTGGGCAAGAACCCGCGCAAGCTGTTCGACGAGTTCGAAGGCAAGTTCGAGCATGCCCACGACGATCGCGCGCACACCGGCGACGTCAAGTACCACATGGGCTTCTCCGCCGACGTGGCGGTGGCCAACGGCAACTCGGTGCACCTGGCGCTGGCGTTCAACCCCTCTCACCTGGAAATCGTCGACCCGGTCGTGGTCGGCAGCGTGCGCTCGCGCCAGGAGCGCTACGGCGACGCCGCGCGCAAGACGGTGCTGCCGGTGGTGATCCATGGCGATGCCGCGTTCGCCGGCCAGGGCGTGGTGATGGAGCTGTTCCAGATGTCGCAGGCGCGCGGCTTCGCGGTCGGCGGCACCGTGCATATCGTCATCAACAACCAGATCGGCTTCACCACCAGCGCCCGCGACGACGCCCGCTCCACGCTGTACTGCACCGACGTGGCGAAGATGATCGGCGCGCCGGTGTTCCATGTGAACGGCGACGATCCGGACGCGGTGGCGTTCGTGGCCAACTTGGCCTACGACTTCCGCCAGCAGTTCAAGAAGGACGTGGTCATCGACCTGGTCTGCTACCGCCGCTGGGGCCACAACGAGGCCGACGAGCCGGCGGCGACGCAGCCGGTGATGTACCAGACCATCCGCAAGCACAAGACCACCCGCGAACTGTACGCCGCGCAGCTGGAAAGCGAGGGCGTGATCCAGTCGGGCGAGGCGCAGGCGCTGGTCGACAGCTACCGCAACAAGCTCGATTCGGGCGAATACACCACCGAGCTGGCGACCCGCAAGCCGGACGAATTCGCCATCGACTGGAGCAACTACCTGTCCGGCAAGCTCGCCGACAAGGTCGACACCACGGTCAAGCGCAAGACCCTGGACCAGCTGGCCAAGATCATCACCACGATCCCGGCCGGCGTGGAGCTGCACCCGCGCGTGGGCAAGATCTACGAGGACCGGGTGAAGATGGCCGCCGGCGACCTGCCGGGCGACTGGGGCTTCGCCGAGAATCTGGCCTACGCCACCCTGCTCGGCGAGGGCCACAAGCTGCGCCTGGTCGGCCAGGACGCCGGCCGCGGCACGTTCTTCCACCGTCACGCGATCCTGCACGACCAGAAGACCGACAGCTACTACCTGCCGCTGCGCCAGCTGGTCGAGAACCCGGAAGACGCCACCGTGATCGACTCGCTGCTCAGCGAGGAAGCGGTGATGGGCTTCGAGTACGGCTACTCGACCACCGATCCCAATGCGCTGTGCATCTGGGAAGCGCAGTTCGGCGATTTCGCCAACGGCGCGCAGGTGGTGATCGACCAGTTCATCGCTGCCGGCGAAGCCAAGTGGGGCCGCATCAGCGGCTTGTCGCTGTTCCTGCCGCACGGCTACGAAGGGCAAGGCCCGGAGCACAGCTCCGCGCGCCTGGAGCGCTTCCTGCAGCTGTGCGCGCTGGAGAACATGCTGGTGTGCGTGCCGACCACGCCGGCGCAGTGCTTCCACATGATCCGCCGGCAGATGCGCATGACCACGCGCAAGCCGCTGGTGGTGATGACGCCCAAGTCGCTGCTGCGCCACAAGCTGGCGGTGTCGAGCCTGGAAGAACTGGCCGACGGCGAGTTCCAGCACCTGATCCCGGATGCGAAGGCCGATCCCAAGCGAGTCAAGCGCGTGGTGGCCTGCTCGGGCAAGGTCTACTACGACCTGCTCGAGGACCAGACCAAGCGCGGCCAGGACGACGTCGCCATCCTGCGCGTGGAGCAGCTGTACCCGTTCCCGCGCGAGCTGCTGGCCGCGGAGCTGAAGCGCTACGGCAACGCCACCGACCTGGTCTGGTGCCAGGAAGAACCGCAGAACCAGGGCGCCTGGTACCAGATCAAGCACCACCTGCAGGCCTGCCTGGCCGACGCGCAAAGCCTGCATTACGCCGGCCGCCCGCGCTCGCCGTCTCCCGCTGCCGGCCATTTCGCCGAGCATCTGGAAGAGCAGCTGAAGCTGGTCGCCGACGCGCTATTGAATCCGTTCAACGACCAAGTCGCTGAATAACCCGCCTTCCCCTTCCAAAAGACCCCACTAGGACGCTCCCTGCAATGGCCACCGAAGTCAAAGTTCCGGTACTGCCCGAATCCGTATCCGATGCCACCATCGCCAGCTGGCACAAGAAAGCCGGCGACGCGGTCAAGCGCGACGAGAACCTGGTGGACCTGGAAACCGACAAGGTCGTGCTGGAAGTGCCCTCCCCGGTGGATGGCGTGCTGAAGGAGATCAAGTTCGAGGCCGGCGCCACCGTGACCAGCTCGCAGTTGCTGGCGATCATCGAGGAAGGCGCCACCGCCGCGGCGGCTCCGACCGCGGCCAAGGTCGCCGACGCACCCGCGCCGGACGCACCGAAAGCCGCAGCCGCCGAAGCGCCGAAGGCGGCCAAGATCGAGTCGGCCAAGGCCGCCGGCGACGTCTCCAGCCTGCCCCCGGGCGCGCGTTTCTCAGCGATCACCGAAGGCGTGGATCCGGCCCAGGTCGATGGCACCGGCCGCCGCGGCGCGGTCACCAAGGAAGACATCCTCAACTACGCCAAGAACGGCGGCGCCGGCAAGGCCGCCGGCGCGCGTCCGGAAGAGCGCGTGGCGATGACCCGCGTGCGCAAGCGCATCGCCGAGCGCCTGATGCAGTCGAAGAACTCGACCGCGATGCTGACCACCTTCAACGAGGTCAACCTGGCCAAGGTCTCGGCCGCGCGCAAGGAACTGCAGGACGAATTCCAGAAGGCCCACGGCATCAAGCTCGGCTTCATGAGCTTCTTCGTCAAGGCCGCGGCCAACGCGCTGCAGCGCTTCCCGCTGGTCAATGCCTCGATCGACGGCGAGGACATCATCTATCACGGCTACAGCGACATCTCGATCGCGGTCTCGACCGAGAAGGGCCTGGTCACGCCGGTGCTGCGCAACGTCGAGCGGCAGTCGTTCGCCGAGATCGAGAAGGGCATCGCCGACTACGCCAAGAAGGCGCGCGACGGCAAGCTGAGCCTGGAAGAACTGCAGGGCGGCACCTTCACCGTGACCAACGGCGGCACCTTCGGCTCGCTGCTGTCCACCCCGATCATCAACCCGCCGCAGAGCGCGATCCTGGGCATGCACGCGATCAAGGAGCGTCCGATCGCCGAGAACGGCCAGGTCGTGATCGCGCCGATGATGTTCCTGGCGCTGTCCTACGACCACCGCATCATCGACGGCAAGGACTCGGTGCAGTTCCTGGTCGACATCAAGAACCAGCTGGAAAACCCGGGCCGGATGCTGTTCGGCCTGTAATCCAGCTGCCGGGACGCGGGACTCGGGACTCGGGACTCGGCAATGCAGATCAAGCAGGACGCGGGACATGCAGGCGATAGCTTTGCGGGTCCCGGGTCCCGAGTCCCGAGTCCCGCAAAAGCACAGGACTCCCGCAACATGTCAGAACAACATTTCGACGTCGTCGTCATCGGTGCCGGTCCGGCCGGTTATCACGCGGCAATCCGCGCCGCCCAGCTGGGCATGAAGGTCGCCTGCATCGACGCGGCGCTGGGCAAGGACGGCAAGCCGGCGCTGGGCGGCACCTGCCTGCGCGTGGGTTGCATCCCATCCAAGGCGCTGCTGGATTCCTCGCGCCAGTTCTGGAACATGGGCCACCTGTTCGGTGAGCACGGCATCAGCTTCAAGGACGCCAAGATCGATGTCGCGGCGATGGTCGGGCGCAAGGACAAGATCGTCAAACAGTTCACCGGCGGCATCACGATGCTGTTCAAGGCGAACAAGATCACCCCGTATTACGGCTTCGGTGAGCTGCAGGCGGGCAACGTGGTCAAGGTCAAGCAACACGACGGCAGCATCGTCGAGCTCAAGGGCACCAACGTGATCCTCGCCGCCGGCTCGGATGCGATCGAACTGCCGTTCGCCAAGTTCGACGGCGCCAGCATCGTCGACAACGTCGGCGCGCTGGACTTCAGCGAAGTGCCCAAGCGCATGGCGGTGATCGGCGCCGGCGTGATCGGCCTGGAACTGGGCAGCGTGTGGAAGCGCCTGGGCGCCGAGGTCACCATCCTCGAGGCGCTGCCGGACTTCCTGGCCCTGGCCGATGCCGAAGTGGCCAAGACCGCGCTGAAGGAATTCAAGAAGCAGGGCCTGGACATCCAGCTGGGCGCCAAGGTCTCCAAGACCGAGGTCACCGGCAAGGGCAAGAAGCAGGAAGTCGTCGTCACCTACACCGATGGCGAAGGGGAGAAGAGCCTGACCGTGGACAAGCTACTGGTGGCCGTGGGCCGCCGCGCCGCGACCAAGGGCCTGCTGGCCGAAGGCACCGGGGTCAAGCTCAACGAACGCGGCCAGATCGAAGTCGATGCGCATTGCCACACCGGCGTCGATGGCGTGTGGGCGATCGGCGACTGCGTGCGCGGGCCGATGCTGGCGCACAAGGGCTTCGAGGAAGGCATCGCGGTCGCCGAACTGATCGCTGGCCTGCCCGGCCACGTCAACTTCGACACGATCCCCTGGGTCATCTACACCGAGCCGGAAATCGCCTGGGTCGGCAAGACCGAGCAGCAGCTCAAGTCCGAGGACGTGCCGTACAAGACCGGCAGCTTCCCGTTTGCCGCCATCGGCCGCGCCGTGGCGATGGGCGAGCCGGCCGGCTTCGTCAAGGTCATCGCGCATGCCGAGACCGACCACGTGCTGGGCCTGCACCTGGTCGGCGTCGGCGTCTCCGAACTGGTGCACGAAGGCGTGCTGGCGATGGAGTTCAACGGCTCGGCCGACGACCTGGCGCGCATCTGCCACGCCCACCCGACCCTATCCGAGGCGATCCACGACGCCGCGATGGCAGTGAGCAAGCGGGCGATCCATAAAGCCAATTGAGCCACCTCGGTAGCTGGTCGTTGCAGAAGGCTTCGTCTCGCGACGAAGCCTTCTTGCGTTTCCCAGTGAAGGAACCCCGCCATGGCAGTTCCACTCCACACCTCCCTCGGCGGCATTGTGTTCGTCGCCGCCGGCCTGATGTTCTTCGCCGCCGCCGCGATCGGCAGGCAGCTGGCCTTTGCCGGATGCGGCGCGATGTTCGTCGCCATCGGCGTGGCGTGGCTGCTGCGCGCCAAGAGCAAAAAACAAGAACGGACACCGACTGAATGACCGACCTCCCGGTCGCATCGACGGAAAAAGCTCAATGAAATCGATCTGCGTTTACTGCGGCTCCAACGCCGGCAACAAACCCGCCTACGCCGAGCGCGCCACCGCGCTGGGCACGCGCATCGCCGAGCAGGGCCTGCGCCTGGTCTACGGCGGCGGCAACGTCGGGCTGATGGGCACCGTGGCCAATGCGGTACTCGCCGCCGGCGGCCAGGTCACCGGGGTGATTCCCAAGCAACTGGCCGACTGGGAAGTGGCGCACCGCGGCCTCACCGAACTGGAAATCGTCGGCTCGATGCACGAGCGCAAGTCGCGCATGTTCGACCTGTCCGACGGCTTCATCGCCCTGCCTGGCGGCTTCGGCACGATGGAAGAGATCTTCGAGATGCTGACCTGGCGCCAGCTCGGCATCGGCAACAAACCCTGCGCATTCCTGGACGTGGAAGCGTTCTACGCGCCGCTGATCGGCATGATCGACCGCATGGTCGCCGAGCGCTTCCTGCACCCGGACCAGCGCGCCGACCTGTGGTACGGCAACGACATCGACACCATGCTGGCCTGGATGCACGACTACACCCCCGCGCAAGCATCGAAGTGGATCGACGAAAAGCGCCGCAACGCGCTGCGCTGAAGCCCGCCGCTCTTAAAACAGCTGCAACCCCAGGGCGCCTGGCAACACGCCTAGCATCCCCGGTAGAGGTTTCAGCCCCGATAAGCCGCACAGTCCGCCGCATGCGGGCGACGTCTGTCGCGGCTGAAGCCGCTCCTACAGGGACTTCGGAGCGCGGGTCGGTGCGCTATGAAGTCTGGAGATTTCCCACTGCATTCGTCGCGACTGAAGTCGCTCCCACAAGGGGCTTCTGCCAGGCTAGTTGCTGTCGCTGTCGCTGCTGCTCTTGCTGTTGCTGCTGCTTTTGATTTACCGGGTTCCCTTCTGCAGCGGCGGCCATGGCGGGGAAAAACCCGAAGGGCGGCGCACAGGGATGTGCGCCGTTCGCGGCAGGGGCAGGGCTCGCCGGAAAAAGGCGAAGCACTGCTTCGCCCCGGCGGGCGGGCAGGCGCCGCGAGGCGACTGCCCCGGACTTGGCCGTGTAGCGGACAAGCCCCTTCCGCGAATCCCCGTCATGGACGCGGACCCGGAGCGCGCAGCGCGGAGGGCGCAGCGCGGAGGGCGCAAGGCAGGGCGCGCTTTCTTTTGGTTACTTTGATCAGCCTGCGGCTGCTGAGGAGCGCTTCTTTGCGCGAGCAAAGAAAAGTGACTCGCGCCCAAGCGCGAAAGCTTTTGCTCGCCTCTAAGCTTTAAACAGCAGCAGAAGCAAAGCATCAGTACAAATAAACATCGGCACTGTCTGCACCGCATTAGCCTCAATGCGGATGCCGAAACCACGCGAGCCAAACCAACGCGCACGCTCGCTCGCCATCAATCGTGCTGCGCAGGCCGTCCCAACAGATACCCCTGCCCATAGTCGCAACCCAGCTCACGCAGCGTATCCAGCTGCTGCTCAGTCTCGATCCCCTCACCGATCGTCTCGATACCCAGCGTACTGGCCAGCGCGAGAATGCTGCGCACCAGCGCATAACTGCCCGCACCGCTCTCGCCATGCAACCCGGCGACGAAACTCTGATCGATCTTCAACGCCGAGATCGGAAACCGGTGCAGATACGACAGCGCCGAAAACCCCGTACCGAAATCGTCCAACTGCGCCAACACCCCGCGATCGCGCAGCGCCTGCAGGATCGCCAGCGTGCGCGGCGCATCGTCGAGCAGCGCCACCTCGGTGATCTCCACCCGCAAGCGCTGCGGATCGGCGCCGGCACTGTCGATCAGCCCGAACAGCCGTTCGGTGAAGTCCGGCGAACGGAAATGCCGCGGCGAGACGTTGACCGACACATAGCCGCTACCGCCCCTGGCCAGGCGCTGGATCACCTGCGCGTACAGCAACCAGTCCACCTGCTCGATCAGCCCGCTGTCCTGGCCCAGATCGATGAACTGGCTCGGCACCAGCAGGCCGCGGCTCTCGTGGCGCCAGCGCAGCAGCGCCTCGTGGCCGACCACCGCGCCGTCGACCAGGCGCACGATCGGCTGGTAGAACGGCTCGAAATCGCCGCTTTTGATCGCCCGCCGCAGGTCCGCCTCCAGGTCCAGGCTGCGCAGCGCCGCCTCGCGCATCGCCTCGTCGAACACCGCGCAGCGGTCCTGGGTCTGCACCTTGGCCCGATACATCGCCGCGTCCGCATCGCGCAGCAGTTCCTCACCGCTGTTATAGCGCGGATGCCAGGCGGCGATGCCCAGGCTGCCGGACGGGAACAGCTCGCGCCCGGCCACCCACATCGGCTGGCCGAGCACGCCGAGCAGGCGCTGCGCCAACTCGCGCACGCCCTCCAGCCCCTCTTCGCAGCTGACCAGGATCGCGAACTCGTCGCCGCCCAGACGCGCGACCACATCGTCGCTGCGCAGCGTGGAGACGATGCGCTTGGCCACCTCCACCAGCATGTCGTCGCCGGCGGCGTGGCCGATGCTGTCGTTGACCAGCTTGAACCGGTCCAGGTCCAGGAACAGCACCGCGAACGCCATGCCGTCACCGTTGCGCGCGCGGTTGATCGCTTCGCCGAGCCGGTCCAGCAGATGCGAGCGGTTCGGCAGGCCGGTCAGCGCATCGTGCAGCGCCTGATGGGTCAGCCGCTGCTCGGCACGCCAGCGTTCGGCGATCTGCGCCAGCAACTGCTGGTTGACCTCGGCCAGTTCGCGGGTGCGCTCGGCGACCCGCTGCTCCAGTTCGGCATGCGCCAGCCGCAGCCGCTCCTGCGCGCGCTGCCGCGCCAGGCCGCCGCCGACGTTGTGCGCGACGAAGGTCAGCAGGCGCTGGTCGTATTCGGTGAAACGCACCTGCGTGGTGTAGCTCTGCACCACGATCGCACCGACCACCTCGCCCTCGTCGAACAGCGGCACGCCCAGCCAGCTGTGCGAACGCGTGCCGTATTCCTGCACCTCGCCCTGCGCCACCAGCGCCTCGATCTCCGCCAGTTCCAGCAGCATCGGCCGGCGCTTGCGCATCACGTACTCGGTCATGCCCCTGCCCCGCCGCCGCAGCGGACGCCGCGGGCTGTGCTCGTCCACCGAGTAGACGAATTCCAGCATCTTGGCGTCGTCGGACAGCAGCGCGATGTACAGATTGCGCGCGTCGATCAGCCCGCCGACGATGGCATGCACCTCGGCGTAGAACTGCTGCAGGCTCTCCGAACGGATCGCCAGCTCGGCGATGCGGAACAAGGCCAGTTGCAGGGTCTCGGCGCGCTTGCGCTCCTGGATCTCGTCCTGCAGGTCGTGGTTGGCGCGCTGCAGTTCCTGGGTGCGCAACTGCACGCGCCGCTCCAGCTGCACCTGCGCTTGGCGCCGGTCCATCGCAGTCAGCACGTGCTGGGCGACGTAGGCCAGCAGCGCGCGGTCGGCATCGGTGTAGTGCAGCGCGCGGTCGTAGTTCTGCACCACGATCGCGCCGCAGACGCGGCCTTCGCGCAACATCGGCACGCCCAGCCAATCCTTGCTGTCCGGGCCATGCACGGCGTCGTAGTCCACCCGCAGGCGGTCGCGCACCTGCGGCGACGGGCCGCGCACCGCCTGGCCGTGGCGCAGCAGGGCGAAGGTCAGGCTGTTGGGCATGTCGCGTTGGTAGTACAGCCGTTGCGGATCGGCAACGAAATCGTCGTGGCGGTCGGAGAAATACAGGAAGCGCATGCTCTGCTGTTCTTCGTCGTACTCGACGATGTAGCAGTTCTCCGCGTACATCAGCGAGGCCAGCACCGAATGCACGTGCTGCAGCATCTGCCCCATTTCCAGATCCGCACCGGCCAGGTCGGCGATCTCGTACAGCGCCTGCTGCAGCTGCTTGGACTTCTCCAGGCCCTCGATGCGCGCACGCATCCGTTCGGTTTCCAGCAGTGCCAGGCCGAACGCGGCCGCCATCTCGCACCAGGCGGCGCACTGCGGCTCGGACAACGGGTGTTGCAGCCGGGCGGCCACCGCCACGCGGGCGCCATCGGCCGTCTTCAGCACGTGCAGCAGCGTCTGCGCAGGCGCCGGCACGGTTTCGGCCAGGCAACGCCGCACCAGCGCCGGCAGCCAGGCCGGCGCATCCGGCGTGGCGCCGAACAGGCGCCCGCCGACCGCGTCGTCGCCGCAAGCGATGGCCACCTCGCTGCCAGGCGGCAGCAAGCCGCACAGTGCCACTGCGGTGTGCGTGAAAGCGGGGCCGTCGGGTTGATCCTGGCGGACGATCGCGGACGGCTCGAACAACATCGACAACAACTCCTCCATGACGTCGGACCTGCCCTACGTCTCCCCCCTGGACGGCAGCATACCTTTTACGTGAACAGGCGCACATACGATGACCCCACGCAGGCCGCTGGCACGTTCACTGTCTACGATGTCCGCGCCCCTCCCACCCCTGCCCGCCGCCGCCGCCGTGCACACGCCGCGCTATGCGCCGGCGCGGCAAACGCTTAGGCTTGCCGCCGTGGATGCCCTGGTCGAAACGAGCGACGAAGCCCTGATGCTGGCCTATGCGGCCGGCGACGCCGGCGCATTCGAGACCCTGTACGCGCGTCACCGCGGCCGCCTTTACCACTACCTACTGCGCCAACTGCGCGACGTGGCGCTGGCCGAGGAGATGTTCCAGGACGTGTGGCAACGGGTCATCGCCGCGCGCCAGGGCTGGCAGCCGCAGGCCGCATTCAGCACCTGGCTGCTGCGCATCGCCCACAATCGGCTCGGCGACCACTGGCGCGCCGCCAAGCACCGCCCCGCGGCGCCGGCCGACGCCGAACTGCGCACGGCCAGCGTGCCGGACCCGGATACCCCGGAGCGGCAGCTGTCCGCGTTCGAACAGCGGCGCCAACTGCAGTTGGCGCTGGACGACTTGCCGGAGGACCAACGCGAAGTGCTGCTGCTGCGCCTGGAACAGGAACTGAGCCTGGAGGAGATCGCACAGATCACCGGGGTCGGCCGCGAGACGGTCAAATCGCGGCTGCGCTATGCGATGGACAAACTGCGCGCGAGGCTGGGCGGATGAACGCCGACGAACCGCTGACCCCGGAAGAACGCGCCCTCGCCGAACGCCTGCGACAGGGCCGGCAGGCGCTGCCGTCGGCGGCGCTGGACGCATCGATCCTGGCCGCGGCGCGCGCCGCGGTCGCCGCATCCGCCGAAGCAGATACGCCGCAGCCACACGCAGCCGCCACCGCGCCGGCGCCGCGCGCGGCAGCGCCATTGGCGGCGGATGCGGCCGATCCCGGCGCACGGCCGCGGCGCCGGGCGCGCTGGCCGGCATGGACCGGGCTGGCGGCGTCGTTGACGCTGGCCGTCGGCATCGCCTGGCAACTGCGCACCCCGGCACCGCCCGTCGTGCCGGAACCCACCCCTGCCGCAACGAGTGCCAAGCAGGCCGCTGCCGAGCGACCGGTCGATCCGCAAGAGGCTGCAACTGCGTCTGCCGCTGCAGACGACGCACCCCAAAACGCCACCGCGGTGACGCCGCCCGCACCGCCGTCAACACCTGCGCCGAAGCGGGCGCCGGCGGCTGCCGACCGCGACGCGATGCGCGCCGCACCCGCGCCAGCGGCCGCGGACCTGCCCGCTGCGGCCGAGCCGGCGCTGATGGTCGAGCCACCCTCCCCGGTCGCGCCGCCGGCCCCGGCCATGCCCGCCCCCGCAAACGCACTCGCGCCTGCGCAACCGCAGGCGCTGGCGAAGCCGGCAACGCGCTCGCGCGAAGCGGATGCCGCGCAGCACGAAGACCGCCGCGTGCTGCAGCAACGCCGCCAAGACCGCGGCGAGCGTGCAGGCAACGCCGCGGCGAGCGCACAGGCATGGGAAGCGGAAGGCGACGCCGCGCGCGTCGAGGGCAACCTCAGCGCAGTGCCGGCAACCGCACCGCTCGCCGCGATACCGGACGCGCCTGTCGCAGCCGCAGACGCCTACGACGCCGATCCGGCGTTTGCGGCCGCCGTAGAGAGCGACGCAGGCCTGCCGCCACGACGCTGGCTGGCACGCGTCCGCGAACGCCGCGACGCCGGCGAGCACGCGGCCGCGCGCGCCAGCCTGCAACGGCTGCAACGCGAGCATCCACACACGCGCATCCCCGACGACCTGCGCGACCTGCTCGACCACTGAGTCGCATCCGCGCCCAACCGCGCTGGCGGCGCTACGGACCGATTCGGCGCCGTCGATCGCGGCACAGCATCCGCCTCGCGCATTCCTTGCACGCATGCGCCGCAACCCGAACCCGCCCACTGCCGTTCGCAGCTGTGCGTACATCGGCGCAGTTGCCTTATTGCGCGCGATGCCCAATGGCGCAGCTCACCGGCATCGCAAGCGACGCTCGCATCCCCCCACATCCGCGGTCGGCTGCGACACCTCGACTAGAATGGCGCCGATGCCCGATACGCTTCCCCACCCCGTCAGCCACAGCGTGGACATCAAGCACAGCCGCTTCCTGGCGCAGGCGGCGCCAATCGCCGACACCGGCGCGGCGCTGGCGTTCGTGCAGCAGGTCGCGGTGGCCGATGCCACCCACAACTGCTGGGCTTACCGGGTCGGCGACGACTACCGCTCCAGCGACGCTGGCGAACCGGCCGGCACCGCTGGCCGCCCGATCCTGGCGGCGATCGACGGCCAGGGCTTCGACCGCGTGGCGGTGGTGGTCACGCGCTGGTACGGCGGCATCAAGCTCGGCGCCGGCGGCCTGGTCCGCGCCTACGGCGGCACCGCCGCCGAGTGCCTGCGCCTGGCGCCGCGGCAGCCGCTGCTCGCCTTGAGCCTGATCAGCCTGCACTGCGGCTTCGACGATCTGGGCACCGTGCACGCGGCGCTGAGCGCCTGCGCCGCCGAAAAACTCGATGAACGCTTCGACGCCGACGGCGCCGAACTGCGCCTGCGCCTGCCCAGCGATCGCGTCGACGCCTTGAAAACGCGACTGCGCGACGCCACTCGGAACAGGGTCCGCTGTTCGGAAACCTCCCCCGCATGAACGATCCGTCGGCCGACCAGGCCAAGTCGCTGCGCAAACTCGGCAGCCTGCGCACCCTGTGGCCGTTCGTGCAGCGCCAGCGTGGCCTGTTCGGCGCCTGGCTGTTGGCGCTGGCGGTGTCGTCCAGCGCGACGCTGAGCCTGCCGGTGGCGGTCCGGCAGATGATCGACCACGGTTTCAGCGACAGCAGCAGGATCAACCAGTCCTTCGCGCTGCTGTTCGCGGTGGCGGTGGTGCTGGCGATCGCCACCGCGCTGCGCTTCTACTTCGTGTCGCTGCTGGGCGAGAAGGTCGTCGCCGACCTGCGCGGGCGCCTGTACGCGCACCTGATCGGCCTGCATGCCGGCTTCCACGACCGCAACCGCAGCGGCGAGCTGGTGTCGCGGCTGTCGGCCGACAGCGAGCTGCTGCGCGGGGTGATCGGCAGCACCATGTCGGTGGCGCTGCGCAGCACGGTCACGGCGATCGGCAGCATCGTGATGTTGTTCGTGACCAGCCCGCACCTGGCCGCCTACGCGCTGCTCGGCATTCCGCTGGCGGTGTTGCCGATCGTGCTCGGCGCGCGCCGCCTGCAGAAGATCTCGCGCGCCAGCCAGGATCGCGTCGCCGACGCCAATACCCTGGCCGCCGAAACCCTGGGCGCGGTGCGCACGGTGCAGGCGCATGCGCGCGAACCCTACGAGCGCGGCCGCTTCGGCCAGGCGCTTGCGCTGTCGGTGGACGTGGCGCGGCGCCGGGTGCGTGCGCAGGCGCTGATCACCGCGGTGGCGATCGTGCTGGTGTTCGGCGCGATCGTGCTGGTGCTGTGGTCCGGCGCGCACGAAGTGGCCGCCGGCGAGCTGAGCGCCGGCGCGCTCGGCCAGTTCGTCCTGTATGCGATGTTCGGCGGCGGCTCGGTGGCCTCGCTGGCCGAAGTCTGGAACGACCTGCAACGCGCCGCCGGCGGCATGGGCCGCATCGCCGAGCTGTTCGCCGAACGCCCCGAGGTGCTGGCGCCGGCGCAGCCGCTTGCGCTGCCGCAGCCGCTGCGCGGCGAGGTGCGCTTCGAGAACGTGGTGTTCCGCTATCCGCAACGCCCCGACCATCCGGCGCTGGACGGCTTCGACCTGCACGTGCGGCCCGGCGAGAGCGTGGCCCTGGTCGGCCCCTCCGGCGCCGGCAAGAGCACCGTGCTGTCGCTGCTGCTGCGCTTCCACGATCCGCAAGCCGGCGTCGTGCGGGTGGACGGCGCCGACCTGCGCGAACTAGACCCGGCGCAGCTGCGCGAAGGCATCGGCCTGGTGCCGCAGCATCCGACCCTGTTCGCCGCCAGCGCCGCCGACAACATCCGCTACGGCCGGCTCGCGGCCACCGAGGCCGAAGTCGAAGCCGCGGCGCGCGCCGCCGAAGCCGATACCTTCATCCGCCAGTTGCCGGGCGGCTACGCCAGCGAACTGGGCGAGCGCGGCGCGCGCCTGTCCGGCGGCCAGCAGCAGCGCATCGCCATCGCCCGCGCCCTGCTCAAGGACGCGCCGATCCTGCTGCTGGACGAAGCCACCAGCGCGCTGGACGCGCAGAGCGAACACGCCGTGCAGCAGGCGCTGGAACGCCTGATGGCCGGGCGCACCACGCTGGTGATCGCGCACCGCCTGGCGACGGTGCTCAAGGCCGACCGCATCGTGGTGATGGACAACGGCCGTATCGTCGCCCAGGGCACCCATGCCGAACTGTTGGCGCAGGGCGGCCTGTACGCGGAACTGGCGCGCCTGCAATTCATCGACTGAGCACGCCGCGCTAACACCGGCGGGACTACGGTCCCGCTGCGCCCCATGCAGCAGCTGCGGCGCACTGGCGCCGGCATCGCACGCGGCGCAACTCGGTTCGATGAGTCGCATTCGACAGGAGACACGTCATGTCCTTTCGCCAACTGCCCGCCCTCGGCCCCGACGGCGAGGCCTATCTGATCACCGAGTTCCAGAACGAAGCCCAGCATCAGCAGCAGGCGCAGCACGACGCGCCGTCCACGCCGGCGCTGCGCTACGAACTGGCCGACGGCCGCAAACTGATCCGCCGCGGCCAGCAATTCACGACCACCGGCGGCGAACTGACCCTGACCGCGGCGTGAGTGCGTGCACTGCCGCGCGGCGACGAGCGGTGGTGCGATAGCTCCGCCTGCTGCGCAATGCGCGCGGCGGGCCAGTGGTCAATTATTGACCAAGCCTCTTGACACGCCCGCCCAGCAAGGCGTGCAGACACTTATCCACATGTTTGCGCGCATTCCATCCACACTGCCTGTGGATGAAGTGCGACGGCGGCAACCGGATGTACCTGCCTCCTTGTAGGAGCGGCTTCAGCCGCGACCGGGTCTATCTGGACACGGACATGCATGCGCAACATGCTGCCCACCGACCACAAGCAATCGCATGATCGGTACTGCCTGTCGCGGCTGAGGCCGCTCCTACAGGGTCGGCTGTCTGCGTCGGACTAGCGCGGCAACACCCGGCCGATGCCGCTGGCGTCGATCTCCGCCGCCGCGGCATCCAATGCCGTCGCCACGGTGGCCGGATCGAAACCGATGCGGAAATGCAGCTCGCCGGCCGGCGTGCGCGAGGAATGGATCGAGGCCAGGCTGACGCCGTGGCGCTCGAACACGTACAGCAAGCTGCGTAGCGATCCGGCGCGGTCTTCGGGCAGGTAGACGCTGAGGGTCAGCTGCTCGGTCAGATCCGCGAGCAGATAGCCGACGCGTTCGTAGCTGTAGTTGCCGTGCGCGATCGCCGCCTCGCCCAAGGCCTGGCGATTGGCGTCGAGGAACTCGGCGCGGAACTGCGCACGCGCCGCATCGTCGCCGCGACCGACCTGGTCGCGCAGCCGCGACAGTTGCGCGATCAAGCCGTCGAGCACGCCGCCGACATGCGGGTTGCCGAACTGGATGTCTTCGTAGATCGCCGGATTCAACGCCAGGATGCGCGCGATGATCGCGGTATCCAGTTCGAACGAGGCCGAACGGTACGGCATCAGCGCCTCCAGCGGTCCGAGCGTCGGCGCATGCGCGCGCAGCACGCCGGCCTGGGCCAGATGGCTGGCGTGCACCATCGCCTGCACCAAGGCCATCACCTGGTCGTGGTGGTCGGGCGTGCTGCGCACGCATTCGGCTTCCAGCGCCGTGCACAGCTGTTGCAGCCACGCGCTCCAGTGGGACAAGCGCGCTTCGCAGACCACCAGCACGCGGCCCTTGAGCGTGGGCGACTTCGGCGGCGCGGTCATCGGATGCAGGCCTGCAACCTCCGCCTGCGAGGCCAGCATCGCCGCCACCGGCTCGCGCTTGACCGAGGTCACGTCCAGCCACAGCTGATCGCGTTCGCGCCCGGCGGCGCGGCGCACGTAGTCGCCGATCAGCGCCGGCGTGTGCCGGATCGGCGCGGAGAAGATCAGCACCTGCGCACGCTGCAGCAAGGCATCGGGATCCAGCGACTGCGGATCGGCCGGATCGTGGCCGACCACCTCCAGCTGCATGCGCTCGCGGAAGAACCGGCTCAGCCAGCGGCCATAGGCGCCGGCGCTGCCGACGATGCCGACGACCGGGCGCTGGCTCACGCCAGGCGCTCGGCGGCGAAGCGCAGCGGCGTGGCCAGCGCCGCCGGTGCGGCGGCGAGCACGTCCAGTTCCTCGTAGCCGCTGGCCAGGGTCGCTTCCAGCGCCGCATGCACGCCGGCGATGGCACGGCCGATCGCCAGCTCGAACGCGTCGCCGCGCAACAGGAACGCGACCAGCAACGCCATCAGCACGTCGCCGGTGCCGGCCACGTCCACCGGCAACAGCGGCGAACACCAGCGGTAGACCGCCTCGCGGCTCACCGCCAGGGTCACCAGGTGGCCCGCGTCGCCGCTGACGCTGTGCGCCAGCACCCACTGCGGCCCACGCGCCAGCAACACGCGCGCCGCGGCGATGGCATCGTCCTGGGCCAGCGCCGGCAGGCCAGTCAGGCGGCCGAGTTCGAACGCATTCGGCGTAACCAGCCAGGCATGCGGCAGCAGGCGTTCGGCGAACACGCGCTCCAGCCCCGGCTCGACATAAGGCCCGGTATGCGTATCGCCGATCACCGGATCCAGGCAGTAGCGCAGCGCCGGGCACTGCGGCAGCGTGGTGTCGAGCCAGTCGGCGAACGCGGTGCCGTTGCCGACGCTGCCGAAATAGCCGGACACCAGCATCCGCGCGCGCTGCGGCAGGCCACGCTCGCTGGCGCCGAGCAAGAGCTCGGCGAACCAGTCCGCCGGCAGCACCTTGCCGCGCAGCGTGGCGTAGAACGGCGCATTGCTCAGCAAGGTGGTCGGGATCTCGGCCACGCGCAGGCCCAGCGCACGCAGCGGCGGCACCGCCGCGCTATTGCCGGCATGGCCGTAGACCAGTTGCGATTGCACGGAAATGACATCGACCGGAACCGGCCCGTCGGGGCGCTGGCGACGGCCGTGGATCAGATGGCTTTCGGCGGGTGCGTTCATCGCCGTAGTTTAAGGCCTGGGACTCGGGACTCGGGACTCGGGACTCGGGACTCGGGACTCGGGACTCGGGACTCGGGACTCGGGACTCGGGACTCGGGACTCGGGACTCGGGACTCGGGACTCGGGACTCGGGACTCGGGACTCGGGACTCGGGACTCGGGACTCGGGACTGCAGGATGATGTCCCGGGGTAAATCGATGTCAAGCGATTTGATGCAAAAAGGGCCGATTTTTTTAAAAAAAAGCGGCCCTTTTTTTGTAACTCCGCGCAACCGTTTTTCTGTAGGAGGGGCTTCAGCCCCGACGCGTTACCGGTAACGCGTCGGGGCTGAAGCCCCTCCTACAGAAAAGCAAAAATGCAGCGAACTTGCGAAAATCCCGAGTCCCGAGTCCCGAGTCCCGAGTCCCGAGTCCCGAGTCCCGTCAAGACGTCATCCGATCCCAGAACCCCTTCACCCCGTCGATGAAGGTCGCCGACTTCGGCGAATGCTTGCGCGCGTCCTCGCCGTTGAAGGTGGATTCGAACTGCTCCAGCAGCTTGCGCTGGTCGGCGGTGAGGTTGACCGGGGTTTCCACCACCACGCGGCAATACAGATCGCCTTCGCTGCGGCTGCGCACCGAACGCACGCCCTTGCCGCGCAGCCGGAACAACTTGCCGGTCTGGGTTTCGGCGGGAATGCGGATCTCCGCCTCGCCGCCCAGGGTGGCCACACGTACGGTGTCGCCCAGCGCGGCCTGGGAGATGCGGATCGGCACTTCGCAGTGCAGGTCGTCGCCGTCGCGCTGGAAGATCGCGTGCTCGCGCACCCGCACTTCCACGTACAGGTCGCCAGGCGGGGTGCCGGCCGGACCGGCCTCGCCCTCGCCGGACAGGCGGATGCGGTCGCCGTTGTCCACGCCTGGCGGAATCTTCACCGACAGCACCTTGGTTTCCTCGACGCGGCCGGCGCCGTGGCAGCTGCCGCACGGGTTCTGCACGATCTGGCCGCGCCCGGCGCAATGCGGGCAGCTCTGCTGCATCGCGAAGATGCCGCGCTGGATCCGTACCTGGCCACGGCCCTGGCAGGTGGTGCAGGTCTCGACCTTGCCGTCTTCCGAACCGCTGCCGTGGCAGTGCTCGCATTCGCCCAGGGTCGGGATGTCGATGCGGCGCTCGGTCCCGGCCACCGCTTCTTCCAGGTCCAGTTCCAGCACGTAGCCGATGTCGGCGCCGCGCCGCGCCGCACGGCCGCCGCCGCCGGCACCGCCGAAGATATTGCCGAAGATGTCGCCGAAGATGTCGCCCATGTCCGGGCCGCCAGGGCCGCCGCCGCCCATGCCGCCCATGCCGTGCTCGAACGCGGCATGGCCGTGCGCGTCGTACATGCGCCGCTTGCTGCCGTCGGACAGGACCTCGTAGGCCTCCTTGCACTCCTTGAACGCGGCCTCGGCGGCGTGGTCGCCCGGGTTGCGGTCCGGGTGGTGCTTCATCGCGCAACGGCGATAGGCCTTCTTCAGCTCGTCGTCGCTGGCGGTACGGGCCACGCCCAGCACTTCGTAGTAGTCGCGTTTGCTCATAGATCAGGACTCGGGACTCGGGACTCGGGACCCGGCAGGAAGGGGAAGTGATTCAAAGCAGCTACTCCAGGCGATAACGGCAGGACCGGAAAAAATGGCGGCACCGGAAACCATCGGGACCCGGCAAGTCGCCTTGCCGAGTCCCGGGTCCCGAGCCCCGAGTCCCGGTCTTACTTCTTGTCGTCCTTGACCTCGGTGAACTCGGCGTCGACCACGTCGTCGCCGGCGGCCTGCGCGCCGCCCGGGGCGGCGCCCGGCTGCTGTTCGCCGGCGGCCGCGGCCGCGTACAGCGACTGGCCCGCTTCTTCCAGCGCCTTGGTCTTGGCCTCGATCTGGCCCTTGTCGTCGCCCTTCATCGCCGTTTCCAGGTCCGCCAGCGCCGACTCGACCTTGCCGATCACGTCGCCGCCGACCTTGCTGCCGTGCTCGGTGATCGCGCTGCGGGTGGCGTGGATCAGGCCGTCGGCCTGGTTACGCGCCTGCACCAGCTCGTGGAACTTCTTGTCTTCCTCGCGGTTGGCTTCCGCGTCGGCGACCATCCGCTGGATCTCGTCGTCCGACAGGCCGGAGCCGGCCTTGATCTCGACCTTCTGTTCCTTGTTGGTCTTCTTGTCCTTGGCCGACACGTGCAGGATGCCGTTGGCGTCGATGTCGAAGGACACCTCCACCTGCGGCAGGCCGCGCGGCGCCGGCTCGATCCCGGACAGGTCGAACTTGGCCAGCGACTTGTTGTAGCGGGCCTGCTCGCGCTCGCCCTGCAGCACGTGCACGGTGACCGCGGACTGGTTGTCTTCGGCGGTGGAGAAGGTCTGCGAGGCCTTGGTCGGGATCGTGGTGTTCTTCTCGATGATCTTGGTGAACACGCCGCCCAGGGTCTCGATGCCCAGGCTCAGCGGGGTCACGTCGAGCAGCAGCACGTCCTTGACGTCGCCGGCCAGCACGCCGCCCTGGATCGCCGCGCCCAGCGCCACGGCCTCGTCGGGGTTGACGTCCTTGCGCGGTTCCTTGCCGAAGAACTCGGACACCGCCTGCTGCACCTTCGGCATGCGGGTCTGGCCGCCGACCAGGATCACCTCGGTCACGTCGCTGGCGCGCAGGCCGGCGTCGTTGAGCGCGGTGCGGCACGGCTCGATGGTGCGCTTGACCAGGTCCTCGACCAGCGCCTCGAGCTTGGCCCGGGTCAGCTTGATGTTGAGGTGCTTCGGGCCCGACGCGTCGGCGGTGACGTACGGCAGGTTGACTTCGGTCTGCTGCGAGGACGACAGCTCGATCTTGGCGCGCTCGGCCGCATCCTTCAGGCGCTGCAGCGCCAGCGGATCCTTGCGCAGGTCGATGCCCTGGTCCTTGTTGAATTCCTCGACCAGATAATCGATGACGCGCTTGTCGAAGTCTTCGCCGCCCAGGAAGGTGTCGCCGTTGGTGGCCAGCACTTCGAACTGCTTCTCGCCGTCGACGTTGGCGATCTCGATGATCGACACGTCGAAGGTGCCGCCGCCCAGGTCGTACACCGCGATCTTGCGGTCGCCGCCCTGGCCCTTGTCCAGGCCGTAGGCCAGCGCCGCGGCGGTGGGCTCGTTGATGATGCGCTTGACGTCCAGGCCGGCGATGCGGCCAGCGTCCTTGGTCGCCTGGCGCTGGCTGTCGTTGAAGTACGCCGGCACGGTGATGACCGCCTCGGTGACGGTCTCGCCCAGGAACGCCTCGGCGGTCTTCTTCATCTTCTCCAGCACCTGCGCGGAGATTTCCTGCGAGGCCAGCTTGCGGCCATCGGCGGTGGCCACCCAGGCGTCGCCGTTGTCGTGCTGGACGATGCCATACGGCACCAGGCCGATGTCCTTCTGCACTTCGGCGTCGGTGAACTTGCGGCCGATCAGGCGCTTCACCGCGTAGAAGGTGTTCTTCGGATTGGTGACCGCCTGGCGCTTGGCCGAGGCGCCCACCAGCACTTCGCCGTCCTTGGTGTAAGCGACGATCGAGGGCGTGGTGCGGTCACCCTCGGAATTTTCGATGACGCGGGCCTTGCCGCCGTCCATGATCGCCACGCACGAATTGGTCGTGCCCAGGTCGATACCGATGATCTTGCCCATTGGATGACTCCTGAAAATTTCTGGTGTCCGGCCGCTGCCGGGGTCTGGTTCGGATATAGGGATGGCCGCAGGTCATTCAAGCCATCACCGCAAATTAGCGTTGCGCCGCGGCCGCGCCCGATTCAGGCGCCGCGCACCGGCGCCGCGCGTCAATCGTGCTTGGCGACCACCACGAGCGCCGGCCGCAGCAGGCGTTCGTTGAGCAGGTAGCCCTTCTGGAACACCTGGACCACATGGCCCGGGGCGACGCCGTCGGCCTCGGCCTGGCTGATCGCCTGGTGGTGCTCCGGGTTGAACGGCTGCCCGGTCGGGTCGAGCAGGGTCAGGCCGTTGTCGGCGGCGACCTTGAGCAGCTGCTTGTAGGTCAGTTCCAGGCCGTCGCGCAGCGGGCTGGGCTCGCTGCCGGCGGCGCTCAGGCCGGCGTCCAGGCTGTCGAACACCGGCAGCAGGTCGCCGAGCAGGCGCTCGTTGGCGAACTTGCGCGCCTGCTCGACGTCGCGGGCGATGCGCTTGCGCTGGTTTTCCAGGTCGGCACGCTCGCGCAGCGCATCGGCCTTGACCAGCGCCAACTCGCTGCGCAGCATCTCGATCTCCGCCTGGAGCGGATCGGAGGCCGGCTGCTGTGCCTCGGAGAGGTGTTCAGAATCGAATTCGGGGTGATCTTGGTTCATTTCCGGTTCCCTGGCGGGAGATGCACCCGCCCTACCGCACCACCTATGTGGGCGTGTGCGGCGGATTCAAGATGCTGTGTTGCGTGTTCGGGACTCGGGACCGGGGACCGGGGACCCGGGGATACGCGGCCTGGGGCTTGGCTGGCTGGCGGAAAGGGGTGCCGGCGCTGCGGGCGCGGGGCGGTCAGCGTTCGCTCGGTGGGGTCGGGTCCAGGGCCGCGCCGAGGACTTCGGCGGCGGTCTGCACCAGCGGGATCACCCGGTCGTAGTCCATGCGCTTGGGGCCGATCACGCCCAGTACGCCCAGCACCTGGCCGCCGGCCATGTACGGCGCGGTGACCAGCGACACGCTCTCCAGCGGCACCACCCCGGTCTCCTCGCCGATGAAGATGCGCACCCCCGGCGCGCGGATGGTGCGCTCCAGCAGCTGCAGGATCTCGCGCTTGCTGGCGAAGATCTCGAACAGTTCGCGCAGCCGTTCCAGGTCCGACAGGTCCTGCACCCCCATCAGCTTGGTCTGCCCGGCCAGCACCATGTCGTCGCCGGCCGGGGCCAGCGCCTGCTCGGCCAGCTCCACGCTGTGCGCCAGCAGCAGTTCCATCTCGTCGCGCGCATGGCGCAGGTCGCGCACCAGGCTGGCGCGGATGTCGGCCAACGCGCGCCCGGCGAAATGCGCGTTCAGGTAATTGGCCACCCGTTCCAGCTCGGCCGGCTCGTAGGCCTTGCGCGGTTCGATGACCCGGTTCTGCACCTCGTTGTCGGCGAACACCAGGATCGCCAGCACCCGGCGCGCGTCCAGCGGCACGAAGTCGATATGCCGGAACGCGAACTGCTCGCGCTTGGGCGCGCTGACCACGCCGACGAAGTGGGTCATCGCCGACAGCAACTCCGAGGCGCTGCCGAGCAGCGCCTGGGTGCCGGCGGCGTTGTTCATCTCCGCGCGCAGCCGCGCCACCTCGCCCTCGCCCGGCGGACGCATCTGCACCAGGCTGTCGACGAACACCCGGTAGCCGGTGGCGGTGGGAATGCGCCCGGCCGAGGTGTGCGGCGAGCTGAGCAGGCCGGCGTCCTCCAGGTCGGCGAGGATGTTGCGGATCGTCGCCGGACTCACGTCCAGCCCGGCGTGGCGGGCCAGGGTCTGCGAGCCGACCGGCTCGCCGTCGCGGATATAGCGCGAGATCAGCGTGCGCAACAGCTGCCGGGCGCGTGGGTCGAGCGAGGAGTGGACCGGGGAGGCGGGCATGCAATCAATCCGTGAGACTGGACACTAGATAATGGCTGCATGCCGGCTTGGCAAGTGATTGGCCCACCTCCCCCCGCGTGCTAGCGTTGCGCGGCCCTGGATTGCGACCCCCATGCTCACACATCTCTCGATCAAGGATTTCGCCGTCGTCCGCGGGACCGAACTGGAATTGGGCCCTGGCATGACCGTGGTGTCCGGCGAAACCGGCGCCGGCAAGTCGCTGATGGTGGATGCGCTCGGCTTCCTGTCCGGGCTGCGCGCGGACAGCGGCGTGGTCCGCCACGGCGCCGACCGCGCCGAACTGTCGGCCGAATTCGCCGTGCCCGAGGCCGCCCCGGCGCGCGCCTGGCTGCGCGAAAACGAACTCGACGACGACGACCAGTGCCAGCTGCGCCGGGTGATCCGCGCCGACGGCGGCTCGCGCGCCTGGATCAACGGCCGTCCGGTGACCCTGTCGCAGCTGGCCGAACTGGCCGGCCACCTGGTCGAGATCCACGGCCAGCACGAACACCAGGCGCTGCTCTCGCGCGGCAGCCAGCTCGGCCTGCTCGACGCCTACGCCCGCAACGAGGCCGAACGCGCTGCGGTGCGCGCCGCCGCCGCCCGCTGGCAGGCGCTGCTGGCCGAGCGCGAAACGCTGCTGGCGCAGGGCGACGTGTCCGACCGCATCGGCTTCCTCGAACACCAGCTGGCCGAGCTGCAGCGCGAGGACCTGGCGCCGGCGGCGATCGCCGCGCTGGACGCCAACCATCGCCGGCAGGCCCACGCCGCGGCGCTGATCGGCGCCTGCGAGGGCGCCGCGCAGCGGCTCAACGGCGACGAGGCGCCGGCGGTGCTGGCCCTGCTGCAGCAGACCCGCCACGAACTCGGCAAGGTCGGCGAATACGAGCCGCGCCTGGCCGAGGTCGAGGCGCTGATCGACAGCGCCACGATCCAGCTGGAAGAGGCGCTGGCGCTGATCGACCGGGTGCGCGACGACCTCGACGCCGACCCGGCGCAGTTCGAGGACATGGAGCGCAAGCTGGGCCGGCTGCACGACCTGGCGCGCAAGCACCGGGTCACCCCGGACACGCTGGGCGAGCACCGCGACGCGCTGCTGGCCGAAGTCGAGGGCCTGCGCGGCGCCGGCGAACTGCTGGACGTGCTGGATGCGGAGATCGCCCGCGCCACCCGGGCCTGGCGCGACGCCGCGGCCGCACTCAGCGGCACCCGCCAGCGCGGCGCGCAGGCGCTGTCGCGCGACACCACCGCGCTGATCGGCGAACTGGGCATGGGCGGCGGGCGCTTCGAGATCCAGCTCGAGCCGCACGAGGCCGAGCGTCCCGACCCGGCCGGCGCCGAGCGCGTCGAGTTCCTGGTCGCGGCCAACGCCGGGCAGCCGCCGCGGGCGCTGCGCAAGGTCGCCTCCGGCGGCGAGCTGTCGCGCATCTCGCTGGCGATCGAGGTCGCCGCGCTGGGCCTGGACGCGGTGCCGACGATGGTGTTCGACGAAGTGGATTCGGGCATCGGCGGCGCGGTCGCCGACATCGTCGGCAAGAAGCTGCGCGCGCTCGGCGAGCAGCGCCAGGTGCTGTGCGTGACCCACCTGCCGCAGGTCGCCGCGCAGGGCCATGCCCATTACCGGGTCAGCAAGGCGCCGGTCGAGGGCATGACGCAGAGCTCGGTCGAACTGCTGGCGCCGCGCCAGCGCGAGGAAGAACTGGCGCGGATGCTGGGCGGGGTCGAAGTCAGCAAGGAAGCCCTCGCCGCGGCCAAGCGGCTGCTGCAGAGTGCTGGTTGAGGCGCTGTGCCAGGCTGCGCCGGGCTGGCGGGCTGGGCCTGGGGTTCGGTTCGACAACCGGAGCGCTACTGCGCGCATGTCGCTGGGTCGCCTCGAGCCATCAGGCGACTCGAGCCCTGTGATTCGAGCCGTCAGGCGATATGCAGCTGCAGGCTTCGGATGGTGTCGGGTCGGGGCTGAAGCCCCTCCTACAGTGCACCCAGCCGGTTCGTCGCGAGTTCTCTGTAGGAGCGGTTTCAACCGCGACGAACGAAGCCACCAGCTGTTCCGGCCTCGGAAGCAGTCGGGGCTGAAGCCCCTCCCACAGTGCACCCAGCCAGCTCGCCGCGATTCCCCTGTAGGAGCGGTTTCAACCGCGACGAACGAAGCCACCAGCTGTTCCGGCCTCGGAAGCAGTCGGGGCTGAAGCCCCTGCCACAGTGCACCCAGCCAGTTCGTCGCGAGCCCCTGTAGGAGCGGTTTCAACCGCGACGAGCGAAGCCACCAGCTGTTCCGGCCTCGGAAGCAGTCGGGGCTGAAGCCCCTCCCACAGTGCACCCAGCCAGTTCGTCGCGATTACCCTGTAGGAGCGGTTTCAACCGCGACGAACGAAGCCACCAGCTGTTCCGGCCTCGGAAGCAGTCGGGGCTGAAGCCCCTCCCACAGTGCACCCAGCCAGCTCGCCGCGATTCCCCTGTAGGAGCGGTTTCAACCGCGACGAACGAAGCCACCAGCTGTTCCGGTCTCGGAAGCAGTCGGGGCTGAAGCCCCTGCCACAGTGCACCCAGCCAGTTCGTCGCCAGTCCCGACGGCGGCGATCCGCGGCGATGGCCCTGAGTCGCACGCCACCGCACCCGCGGGCGCCGGCTCAGCCCTTCTTGGCGCTCGGGCGCTTGCTGCGCACGTACAGCACCAGCGAATGCTCTTCCAGCTCATAGCCGTGATCGGCGGCGATCTTGCGCTGCAGTTCCTCGATCTCGGCGCTCTCGAACTCGATGACGTTGCCGGTATCCACGTCCACCATGTGGTCGTGGTGGCCGCCGCGGTCCAGCTCGTACACCGCCTGGCCGCCTTCGAAATTGTGCTTGAGCACCAGCCCGGCCGCCTCGAACTGGGTCAGTACCCGGTAGACCGTGGCCAGGCCGATCTCGTCGCCGTGGTCGAGCAGCTGGCGGTAGATTTCTTCGGCGGTCATATGGTGACGCGCCGACTTCTGCTCGAGCAGCTCCAGGATGCGCATCCGGGGATGCGTGACCTTCAGGCCGACTTTGCGCAGATCGTGGGATTCCATGGTGGCTCCGTTCATAGCTGGTTTAACGCCAGCTGCCTCGGGGTGGGTCGCGGCGGTCGGCGGGAGTGTATCATCGACCCGATTTCCCTCAGTACTGTCCCCGATGCGCAATCTCTTGCTGGTCGCCGCTGTTGCCCTGTCCACCGCTGGCTGCGGGATCATCTATAAGCAGCCTATCTACCAAGGCAACCTGATCAAGCAGGCGGCCGTCGATCAGCTCAAGGTCGGCCAAAGCAAGCAGCAGGTCAACGCGCTGCTCGGCACCCCGTCGATCCCGGATCCCTTCCATGCCCAGCGCTGGGACTACACCTCGACCGAGCGCCTCGACCGCCTGGGCAGGACCGAGATCAAGAATTTCGTCGTCTATTTCGACAACGACACGGTGACCCGCTGGGAAGGCGACTATTTCCCGGAGAACGATTCGGAGCTGGCCAAGAACAGCGTGCGCCAGTTCGGCCGCAACCTGGCCAAGGACAAGAAGAAGCAGCGCCGCAGCGAGTAAGCCGGCGCAGCGGCGGCCGGTGCGACGGCGCTAGCGCCGTTTCGCGCGCCGCCGCCGGGCGTCCTTCGGATCGGCCAGCAATGGCCTGAGCAGTTCGACCCGGTCGCCGTCGTGCAACAGCTGGGTCGGTGCGACGACGCTGCCGTGGATCGCGCAAGGCATGCCCTGCTCCGCCTCGGCCAGCTCAGCCGCCGCCAGCGCATCGGCGACGGTGGCGCCTTCGGGCAGGTGCAAGCTGCGCGCGACGAAGCGCTCCGGCCAGGCCAGCACCACCTCGACCCGCAGCCCGCTCATGCGTGTTCGCGGTCGGCCACGCGCACGAAATCGTTGACCATGCGGTCGGCCAGGCTCTGGAACCCCAGCGCCAGCGCCGGCCCCAGCAGCCGCGAGGCCGGTTCGAAATCCAGCATCAGGCTGACCTTGCTGGCATGGTCGTTGAAGCCGTGGAACTCCCACTGCCCCTGCAGGCGCTTGAACGGGCCGTCGCGCAGCAGCATATCGATGCGGTCGGGGCGCTGCAGCCGGTTTTCGGTGGTGAACCAGGTCCGGAACGAGCCCAGGCCCAGGTCCAGCCGCGCCACCAGGTGCTGGTCGCTGTGTTCGAGCACATGCGCCGCATCGCACCAGGCGAAGCGGCGCGGGTAGGCGGCGACATCATTGACCAGGTCGAACATGCGCGTTGCGGGATGTTCGACCAGGGCGCTGCGGCGGATGATAGGCATTCGGTGCGGGGAAAGTGGACCAAGACGTTCGGGAGGCCCCGAATCGGAGACAATAGCAAGATGAGCAAGAAACCCGCCAAGGATAAAGCAAACGGCGCGACGGCCAACAAGACCATCGCGTTGAACAAGCGTGCGCGCCACGAATACCACCTGGAGGACCGCTACGAAGCCGGCATGGCCCTGCAGGGCTGGGAGGTCAAGTCGATCCGCGCCGGCCGCGCCAACATCGGCGAGAGCTATGCATTCGTGCGCCAGGGCGAGCTGTTCCTGTTCGGCGCGCAGTTCACCCCGCTGATCCAGGCTTCCACCCACGTGGTCGCCGACGACCGCCGTACCCGCAAGCTGCTGCTGCACCGGAGCGAGATCGACAAGCTGATCGGCCGCGTCGAACGCGACGGCTACACCCTGGTGCCCACCGCGATGTACTGGAGCAAGAACAAGATCAAGCTCGAGATCGCGCTGGCCAAGGGCAAGCAGGACCACGACAAGCGCGACGCCGCCAAGGACCGCGACTGGGCCCGCGACAAGCAGCGGATCATGCGGCGGCATAACAAGAACGCGTGAGGCCGGGACTCGGGACTCGGGACTCGGGACTCGGGACTCGGGACTCGGGACTCGGGATGATGTCCCGGGGCATATCGATGTCAAGCGATTTGATGCAAAAAGGGCCGATTTTTTTAAAAAAAGCGGCTTTTTTTTGCAGCTCGAGCGCAGCCGCTTTTTTTGTAGGAGGGGCTTCAGCCCCGACGCGTTACCGGTAAGGCGTCGGGGCTGAAGCCCCTCCTACAGAAAAGCAGAAATGCAGCGAACTTGCGAAAATCCCGAGTCCCGAGTCCCGAGTCCCGAGCCCAACAACACCCTCACGTCCCGCCCAGCATCCGCATCAGGCTCGGCAGGCCATGGCCCTGCATGTACGGATCGCGTCGCAGGTCCAGGCACTGGTCGAGCAGCAGTTGCTTGACCCGGTCCGGGAAGCCGATGAACTCGCGGCGCACCGACAGGAACGCGGCGATCAGTCCGGACACGTGCGCGGCCGCCATGCTGGTGCCGCTCATCTCCACCATCCAGGTGCCGGGGGCGTCGGCGGCGTAGCGGTGATGGGCCGAGACGATCTTCTCCCCCGGCGCCACCAGGTCCGGCTTGTGCCGGCCGTCGGCGGTCGGCCCGCGCGAGGAGAAATACGACACGCCATAGCTGTGCGGGCTGCTCTTGTGCACCGAACCCACCGCCAGCGCTTCCTCCAGATTGGCCGGATCGCCGATGCTCAGGTCCAGGTTCAACGGATAGGCCTGGCCGTCGTTCTGCACCAGCCAGGCCAGGCCGTCGTTGCCGGCCGCGATCACCACCACCACGCCCTGCCGCCATAGCCGGCGCAGTTCGTTGCACAGCGGTGTGAAGCCGCAGCCGTAGCTCTCCGCGTCGAAGTAGCCGCCCAGGCTCAGGTTGACCCCGTGGATGACCAGCTCGCCGGCGCGTTCGTTGATCTCGGCGACCTGCTGCACGCCCTTGATGATCCACGAATCGCGGCCATTGCCATCGTCGTCCAGCACCTTCAGCCCGTACAGCCGCGCCTGCGGCGCCATGCCGGCGAAGCGCAGCGGCGTGGCCGGCGCCATGCCGGGCAGCGGCGCCTCGCACTGCCCGACGATGATCCCGGCCACGTGGGTGCCATGGCCGTTGCCGTCCAGCGCGGCGAAACCGGCGCCATCGCGGCGGCGCAGTTCGCGGGCGCGGCCGCGCTGGGTGCAGTCCCATTGCGCCAGGACCGTTTCGGGCAAACCGGGCTGCTGGAAATGCGGATGCGCCGCGGCGATGCCGCTGTCCAGCACCGCCCAGCCGATGCCGGCGCCGAGCGCACGGTACGCCACCTGCGCCGCGTCGGCCTGCACGGTGCTGCGCGACTGGTAGATCAAGGCGCGCTTGCCGGCGTCGCGCCACAGCCGCTTCAGGCTCAGGCCGCGACAGCGATCGCGCAGGCTTTCGATCTCGAACCGGGTCAGGCGCACTGACACGTAGCGCTGCAGCGTGTCCTCCAGTTCGATCGCTGCGTCCAGCGCGTCGCCCTGCAAACCCGTGGAGGCCTGGGTCAACGCGCGCAGCGCCGCGACCAGATCGCGCTTCAATTGCGCCGGCGCGCGCTCGCCCGGCAGGCGGTCCAGCTCGATCAGCACCTCGTGGCGATAGTCCGGCGCGCGCGCCTCCAACTGATCGGACAGGTCCTTGATCAGCACCGGATGCGCGATCGGCTGGTCGAAACCGACCCCCACCGCGCGCCGCACCTCGGCGCGGACCTCGGGGATGGACAGATAGCCGGAAGCGGAATGCGGATTGCGCTGCCAATCCGGATTGATCCGCGACCCAGCGATATTGTGGAAGCGCCCCTGCGCATCGGCGATGTCGTCGCTCAGGTCGTCGTCCAGCGCCACCGGATCGCGCCGCTCGGCGACGTTGACCCAACGCTTCACGCAGGCCGGAAACGGCAACTTCGGCGTGCCGCTCCACTGCTTGAACATGCTGCGCACCACCGGCAGGCCCAGCGGCGACCCTAGGGTCAGCAACAGCGACACCTCGCAGCCCTCGGCCTCGAATGCGCGCAGCACGTCGTAGGCGATCAGCGAGCCCTGGCTGTGCGCGACCACCACGAACGGACCGCCGCCGGCGCGCATGCGCTGCAGCAGGCTCTCGCGCATCTGCTCGCGCCGCGCCGGCACGAAGAAGAAATCGTGCACGTCCTGCAGCAACGCCGCGGAGATCAGCTTCAGCAGCATCCGGTTCAGCACGTCGATCGGCCCCTGCGCGTGCAGGCCGGCAGCCTCCGGCGCGGCGGCCTGCACCTCGTCCAGCAACTGCTGCAGGCATGCACGCTCGGCGTCGCTGCCGGCCAGCGTATCGGCCAGTTGGCGCAGATCGGCCAGCTGCGGCACCACGCCCAGCGCGCCGAGCACCCGCTGCTCGGCCTGGTTCAGCGCCGGGCCGTGGTCCTGGTCCTGGCAACCGCCCGGCTCCGGCGACGGATAGCGCTCGCGGCTGACCCAGTACGCCATGCGCGTGCGTTCGCCCATCTGGCGACCGAACAGGGCGCGGTCCCACTGGCAGCGCAGCACCTCGGCCGGCGGCTTGTTACCGATGCCATGGAGGTAGACGACCGTGCGCGCCCGCCCCTGCGCCAACGAGCCTTCGCCTGTGGCCCTGGGCCGGGTCGTGCGGGCAGGCGCCCGCGCGCGCGCAGCGCTGGCGGTGGCTGCGCTGCGATGAGAGGACGGCACGCGCCTGGGGGAAGCTTCCGGCTTGGCTGTCTTGGGCTTGGCCGCTTTGGGCGCGCCGGTCCTGGGTTTGTCGCCAGTCCCTGTTTTCGCCGCGATGCGCCGCGTTGGCTTGCTCGGCCGCGCGGCGGCCGTTTCCGCGGTTTTCGCCTGGGCCGGCTGCGCAACCGCCTTCTTCGGCCTGGCCTGCTTTGCCGCAGCGGTTCGCCGCGCGGGCGGCGCCCGGCCGGCATGCGCTGCTGCTTCAGTCGGTTTTGGCGCTGCCGTCGCGGCCGCGGCCGCTCGCTTCTGCGCCCGCCCGGCGGCGCGCGCACGCTGTTGCCTGGTTGCCATCGCGGTGCTCAATGCCTGGGGAGATCCGTCGGCACACGCCGGTAGCGGCAGTGCCGAGTGAAGCCAGCTTAAGCCGCCTTCGTCGCAAGGCTTGTGACTGCCCTCCCCGATCCCTACAATGTGTTCGTCAGCGTTTTACGTTTTCCCTGGGGGTGCACTGGTTTCGACGGGGGTTGCAAAATCGCTTGGCGCATGCCGAGGGGGCCGCTTTCCTCGTAAATCCAGCAGCAAACTTATAGTTGCCAACGACGACAACTACGCACTGGCCGCTTAAGGCCTAGCCCCGAAATCGCTTGTGTCCGTGCTCGCGACGTAGGGTCATTATCACGGAATCGCCGGTGGTGGCTGCCTGTCAGCCATTGGCTAAATGAAGCAGGCTGGTCCCGGGATGCGCTTCGCACATCGTGCTGTTCCGGGATGAGATCCAACGATGAGCTAAGCATGTAGTGCCGGGGATGGAGTGCCTTCGGACGGCGGTTCGATTCCGCCCACCTCCACCATTCGCACCTGCAAAATCAATGCAAGTAGATTGATTTTGCAAGGTTTATTGGTGATTTACGAACCTCAAACGATACCTCTTCCAGGTATCGTTTGAGGTATCGTTTTGCCCAGACACGTTCTTTTGAAGCGTGCAAGCGGGCTCCATGCCAGCGTTGTCCTGCACGCTGACCTGCGCCCATCGACAGGCTGCCACTTCCTCGCGCGTACCCTGCCCGGCCGGGGCGACGCCCCGCCCGGCTGGACTTGGCATGCTCCGTCGGCTGGAAGACGCTGGACACGCGCAGACGACGCTGGATACTGGTGGCGGCCGTGCTGCGACCGCCGCGCCTGCTGCACGGTGGGGCAACGTGGTGCTCGGCAATGTCAAACGCGTCATCGGCATCGCGCCATCGCGCAAGGCAAATATGCAAGGCGTATTTGCCCGAAGCCGACTACCGTTGCAAGCGCAGATCACATTTGCGCGGACTGCTTCCAGGACTTGCCACTGTCATGATGCGATGCAGGCCTGACCGGAGCCGGATACAGCGCTCAATCGGTTTTGTTGGCAGCTCTCAATCATTTACAGAATCTTCGTGCGCTTCGTCCGGGATATGAAGCGCTATCTCGGGAAAGTGTTCGCGGTCTCTCGGATCTTCAAGAACCAGCATTTCGCGCACCTTCCACATCTGCACCGCTTTAGACAGATTGACTGCATTGATCTCGCTATCATCACGAAATATATTGTTATTATTCTCGTCACGGATGCCAAGATGCGAATTCTTCAGCGCCAGCCAATCGTTCGTAGCGGCCAGATAATCGCCTTGCGCTTCGGCACCGCTGCGGATAGGTGCACTTTCGCGCAACCTTTGCGCCATTCCATCCAATTTCTCGATAAATTCAGTGGTTTTGCTTTCACTGAGCATCATGGCGATTGAGGATACCTCACCAAGCATGGTGGGAGTTCCAGGGCAGCGCTTTTCCGGAATGAAAAACGGAGCGTCCGCAACGAAGGGATTTCTATCCTCAATCACCAGATCCAGCAGGGCGTACGCGGTGTCATCGATCCTCTGGTGCGCTTGCTGTTGCGTTTCACTGCTGCTGGACGTCGCGGCGGAAGACGATGCACCCGTGGCGGCCTGGGTGGCCTGGGCCTCCCGGGCAGCCCAGGCAGCCTGGACCTCCCGGGCCACCCGAGCTGCCCAGGCCGCCAGGGCCGAAGTCGGCTCGGAGCGGATAGAGAGGAGTCGGTCGAGTTCATGTTGCAGACGTGGTGGAACTAGGATCGTGCAATCCGCAGGTAGCCGAAAAATACTGACAGGCAGCCTTTGCAGATTGTCGCAGCCGCGCAAGTCGAGCTTCTGAAGTTGCGACAGTTTATGTATATCATGTGGCAACGAGCGCAGATTGCTGCAGTCTCTCAGAATGATTTTCTTCAGCGGCGCTCGCGCTTGTGAAATAAGCGGGTATTCGCGCAACTCCGTGCAGCCACTCAGATCCAGTTGCTCCAGCTTGGGCAGGCCATGAATGCTGCTGTCGAGTTCGGCAAGTGGTGAATTGGCAATCTTTATTTCCTTCAACTCTTTCAGGCGTCGGAGGGACGGCGGGAGCGAGCGGATCCCGGTGTTCGACAGTTCAAGCTTCTGCAAGTTGACCAATCCTTCGCGCTCGCCGGATGCGTTGCGGATCGCAAGATCCTCGGGGAGTTCGGACAAATCCGGGCAGGAGATGACGGAGAGCTCTCGCAACTGCTTCAGCCTGGAAATGGACGCGGGCAGCGCGCTGATCAGATTTGCATCTAACTTCAATGTCCGCAGGCTGGTCAGGTCGCCGATGGACTCGGGAAGTTCCATCAGGCCAGTTCCTCTGATCGTCATATTTTGAAGATGCGAAAAGCGGAACGTCTGCTCCGGGAGCCGTGGCAGCGGGAGATATTCGATATCCAATGAGGTGACGTTGGGAGACGTTGCACGTGCCAGCATCCTTGCAGTGGCTTGTAGCGCGACGCGGGGATGGGACTCGATTCTATGTGCCGGCGCGTAGATGGAGCTCGAGGCGCCTAACCAACTGGAGCTTTCAGCCTCGCATTGCTGGCGCCACTGCGATAGCACGTGCGCGTAAGATCGAATCGGTTCGCTGCTTTGCAGGAGCGGCTGGTGCTGCAGCGCTTGCGCAGGCGAAGGTGTCGCCAGGATGCGCGGAGAAGGTGCCGCCGCCGCTTGCATCGGATGGTGGAGCGCATCCGGGGTGGGTTGATGGCCGGGCGCATCGCTGCGCCGCGATGGCGTTGACGGATGGCGCGCGCGCTGACGAGGAAAACGTCTGAACAGGCCGCTGAGCAGGCCAGAACTGGGTTGCGTTGCGCCAAGCGGCGGCGTCCGCTCGCCCGATGCTGCGCTCGTACTCGATTCGGCGTGCTGCGGAATTTCCGCTGGCGTTTCTGGCGCGCGCGAGCTGTTGACGCGTGGCATGGCAGTCCTCGTTCGCTGCATGGCGTATGCACGGCATGATCGATCTGAAGCGCAGCGGATAACGGGTTCGGCGCGAAACCCTGATCGGTGGGGCGAAGTCTAGGTGGGTGCGATGGTCGCCTGAATCCAAGGCCCACGCACAGAACCCGATCTTCCCCAAGCATCCGGGCAATCCGGTTTTTTCATCTGGCCATTGCGGCAATTGGTGACCAGACAGGCTGTCGCAAGCAAGTTGCCCGCCGCAACGGCCGGGCAACGCTTGAACGCAGCGCCATCCGGCAATGTCGGTAGCAGCAGGCATGAGATCTACCGGTGCTTAATGAAAGTGGTCCAGCCGCGGATGCCTGCATCCTTGAAGCAGCCCCGAGCGTCGCCTTCGGCCGCACAGCTGGTAGGCGAATCATGCGCGCGCATCCGTTACGGCAGCGTCCTTGGGGCGTTGCGGAATGATGTCGGAGCCGCCGCGGTGGGGCAAGAAACGGAACGCGCCGACCACGCTCAAGACACCAATCCGGGGCACGGGACCTGCAGCGGAGACACATCCGCCCCTCGCCCACATGCCCGTCACCGCCGGTCTGTACGGTAGGCCATGACCTCCAAGATCAGGACGCCCCGCCATGTCATTGACCCAGGAACAACTGCGCATCCTGCAAGAGATCCATGCCACCAGGCCGGTCGGCGAAGCGGAGACGACTTGGGCGGTGCGCGAGAATTATGCCGCGCAAGGCGAGGATGGCGATCTCGCGCTAAGCCAGAAAGGGCTGAAAGCCATCGACGGCAGCGAGGCGTAAGCCCATGCGCCGCGTGGCCTTCGCCGCACCATGGCAGCGCCGCTGCGAGGCCATGGCGCAGTGCGGCGGCCATCCCACCCGGACCCGGCTGGCGCCGTTCTGGTGCCAAGCCGAATCGCGCTGGCCGAACTGCACAGCTGGCTGGCGCTACACCGCGGCGGCGACCGCATCGACGCGCTGCTGCGCCTGAACTGGCCGTTGGACAGCGCGTCGGTCAGCCAGGCCCTGCACCGGGCTGCGGTAACGCGGCTGTACCTGGTGATGATGCGCAACGTGTTCGTGGTCGTGCGCGGCGTCGCGGACGCCCGCGCCGTCAGTGCGCGACCGGCGCCGGCGGCGGCTTTGCCAGCGCCACCTCCTGCGGCAACACCGCGTCCTGGCCCCAGCCGCCGAGCGCCTTGTACACCCGCACCACGCCGACATTGACCGAGGCCTCGGCATCGGCCAGGGCATCGTCGGCGCTCAGCTTGGTGCGCTGGGCATCGAGCAGGGTCAGGAAGTCCTCCGAGCCGGCGCGGTAGCGGATCTGCGCCAACGCTTCGGCACGGCCCGCCGCTTGCGCCTGCTCGGCAACGATCGCCAGCCGCGCCTGCTGTTTGGCGTAGGACGTCAACGCGTTCTCGGTGTCCTCCAGTGCGCCGAGCACCGCCTTCTCGTAGTCGGCGGCGGCGCCGTCGGCCTGCGCCTCGCTGGCGCGCAGCCGCGCGCGCACGCTGCCGAGGTCGAACGCCGCCCAGCTGATCGACGGGGCCAGCGACCAGGCCTTGCTGCCGCCCTGCAGCAGCGCGCCGGCATCGCCGGACAGAAAGCCGACGAAGCCGCTGAGGCTGATCCGCGGGAACAGGTCGGCGGTGGCCACGCCGATCCGCGCCGTCGCCGCCGCCAGCCGGCGCTCGGCAATACGCACGTCGGGTCGCCGGCGCAGCAGCTGGGTGGTATCGCCCAGCGGCAGCGCGCGGGCGTAGGCGGGCGTGGCGCGCGGCGCCAGCAGCTCGTCCAGCGCGCCCGGCGGACGGCCCAGCAGCACCGCCAGCCGATGCCGGGCCTGCGCTTCGCTGACTTCCAGCAACGGGATGTCGGCCTCGATCGCCTTGAGCCGGGCGCGGCTGCTCTGCACGTCCAGTTCGCTGCCGGCGCCCAGTTGCGAGCGGGTCTCGGTCAGGCGCTGGGTATCGCGCAGGTTGTCCAGCGTGGTGCGCGCCACCGCGATGCGTTTCTGCGCGCCGCGCAACTCGAAATAGTTGCGCGCCACTTCCGCGGCCACGGTGACCTGCGCATCGGCCATCCCGGCCTGCTCGGCTTCCAGGTCGGCGCGCGCCGCCTCGCTGGCGCGGCGCTGGCGTCCGAACAAATCGAGCTCCCAGCCGGCATCGAAGCCCAGGCTGTAGCGCTCGGTCAGCACGCGCGCGCCGCCGGCGTCCGCATCCGGCGCCTTGCCGCGGCTGTAGTCGCCGTTGGCGGTAACGTGCGGCGCCTGGTCCAGACGCTGTTCGGCGAAGACCGCGCGCGCCTCGTGCACGTGCGACAGGGCGATGCGCAGGTCGAGGTTGGCGACCAGGCTCTGGTGCACCAGTTGCTCCAGCACCGGGTCGTCGAACTGCGCCCACCACGACGCCACCGGCGAGGCGCTCGCGAACACCGGTGCCGCCGCGCCCTGCAGCGTCACCGACGCCTGTTCCGGCGCACGGTAGTTGGGGCCGACGCTGGCGCAGGCGCTGAGCAGCGCCAGCGCCAGCGCGCCGATCGCAGGACGGATCACCATGGCAGCACCTGGCCCACATGGGCGTAGCTGCCGGTCGGGCCGTCGGCGTCGAGCAGCGCCAGCATCACGCTGCTGCGCGCGCCGTCGGCCACTTCCAGCTCGCCTTCGCCGGCATTCATGTCGGTCTTCACGTAGCCGGGGTGAATGCTGTTGACCTTGATCGGGGTGTCGCGCAGTTCGTAGGCCAGTTGCACGGTCCACGCATTCACTGCGCTCTTGGACACGTTGTAGGCCGGTATTTTGAAGTCGTAGATCGGCGAGCCCGGCTGGCTGTGCAGCGCGACCGAGCCGAGCACGCTGGACACATTGACAATGCGCGCGGCCGGCGCGGCGCGCAGCAGCGGCAGGAACGCCTGGGTCACCGCGATCAGTCCGAACACGTTGGTATCGAAGGTCTTGCGCCAGGTGTCCAGGGTCTGCTGCGAGACCGCGAGTTTCATATCGTCGATCATGATGCCGGCGTTGTTGACCAGGATGTCGAGCCGGCCGTGGCGCGCCTGCACCGCCGCCACCGCGGCGGCGATGCTGGCGGCGTCGGTGACGTCCAGGGTCAGCGCCTCCACCGGCAAGCCTTCGCCCTGCAGTTCCAGCGCGGCGGCCGTGGCGCGGGTGGAATCGCGGCCGGCCAGCAGCGTGTGCACGCCGGCCTCGGCCAGCTGGCGCACGGTATGCAGGCCGATGCCGCGGGTGGCGCCGGTGACGAGGGCGATCTTCTGGGTCGTGGTCATGCGGATTTCCTTGAAGGAGGGAATGGATGGATCAGGCGTGGGGCGGCGCATCGGCGGCGTGCGCCGGCGCATGCGACACCAGCGGACGCCCAGACAGCTTGCGCAGGGCGACGTAGAACACCGGGGTGAGGAACAGGCCGAACAGGGTCACGCCGAGCATGCCGGCGAACACCGTGATGCCGGTGGCCGAGCGCACTTCCGCGCCAGCGCCATGCGAGAACACCAGCGGCACGGTGCCGGCGATGAACGCGATCGAGGTCATCACGATCGGGCGCAGGCGCAGGCGGCAGGCCTGCAGCGCCGACTCCACGATGCCCTTGCCCTGCAGCTCCAGTTCGCGGGCGAACTCGACGATCAAGATTGCGTTCTTGCACGCCAGGCCCATCAGCACCACCAGGCCGACCTGCACGAACACGTTGTTGTCGCCGCCGCTCAGCCACACCCCGAACAGCGCCGACAGCAGCGTCATCGGCACGATCAGGATCACCGCCAGCGGCAGCGTCCAGCTCTCGTACAGCGCGGCCAGCACCAGGAACGCCAGCATCACCGCCAGCGGGAACACCACCAGCGCCGCCTTGCCCTGGCTGGCCTGCTGGTAGCTCAGGTCGGTCCATTCGATCTCCATGCCGTTGGGCAGCACCTGCTTGGCGATCTGGGTGAGCTTGGCCATCGCTTCGGCCGAGGACAGCATGCGCGCATCCGCCTCGCCGGCCAGGTCGGCGGCCGGATAGCCGTTGTAGCGCAGCACCGGATCCGGACCGTAGCTCTGCTTGATCGTGACCATCGAGCCGATCGGCACCATTTCGCCGGCGGCGTTGCGGGTGCGCAGCCGCGCGATGTCCTCCACGCTCTCGCGGAACGGCGCATCGGCCTGCGCGATCACCTGCCAGGTGCGGCCGAACTGGTTGAAGTCGTTGACGTAGGTGGAACCGAGATAGGTCTGCAACGTATCGAACAGATCGGTCAGGGCCACGCCCTGCGCCTTGGCCTTGACCCGATCGACCTCGGCGTCCAGCTGCGGCACGTTGGCCTGGTAGGTGCCGATCGGATAGCTCATGCCCGGGGTCTGCGCCACCGCGCCCTGCATCGCGTTGACCGCGTTCTGCAGCGCGCCATAGCCCAGATTGGCGCGGTCCTCGATGAACAGCTGGTAGCCGTTGCCGTTGCCCAGGCCCAGGATCGGCGGCGGCATGAACGCGAACGCCATGCCTTCGCCAAGCTGCGAGATGCGCTGGTTGATCTCGGCATTGATCTCCAGCGCGCTACGGTGGCGCTTGGCGAACGGCTTCAGGGTCAGGAACACCACGCCGGTATTGGGCGTGTTGGTGAACTGCAGCGCGTTCAAACCGGGGAACGAGATCGCATGCTCGACGCCATCGGTCTGCATCGCGATGTTGGCGACCTTGCGCAGCATCGCGTCGGTGCGCTCGAGCGAGGCGCCCTCGGGCAGCTTCACCCCGGCGATGAGGTACATCTTGTCCTGGGTCGGAATGAAGCCGGCCGGTACCGCCTTGAACATCACCCCGGTGACCAGCAGCAGCACCAGGTACACCGCGAACACCGCGCCGCGCTTGCCGAGAATCCGCGACACGCTGCCCTGATAGCGCTCGGAACTGCGGTTGAAGAAACGGTTGAACGGACGGAACAGCCAGCCGCCGAACAGGCGGTCCATCAGCCGCGACGCCGCATCCTTGGGCGCGTCGTGGGAGCGCAGCAACAGCGCGGCCAGCGCCGGCGACAGGGTCAGCGAGTTGATCGCCGAGATCACCGTGGAAATGGCGATGGTCACCGCGAACTGCTTGTAGAACTGGCCGGTCACCCCGGACAGGAACGCCATCGGCACGAACACCGCGCACAGCACCAGCGCGATCGCCACGATCGGCCCGGACACCTCGCGCATCGCCTGGTGCGCCGCGGCCAGCGGAGTCAGCCCTTCCTCGATGTTGCGCTCCACGTTCTCCACCACCACGATCGCATCGTCCACCACGATGCCGATCGCCAGCACCAGGCCGAACAGGGTCAGCGTGTTGATCGAGAAACCCAGCACGTACAGCGCGGCGAAGGTGCCCACCACCGACACCGGCACCGCGATCAACGGAATGATCGAGGCGCGCCAGGTCTGCAGGAACAGGATCACCACCAGCACCACCAGCAGCACCGCTTCCAGCAAGGTATGCACCACCGCGGTGATCGAGTCGCGCACGAAGATCGTGGTGTCGTACACCGCCTCGTACTTCACGTCGTCCGGGAACTGCTTGGTGAGTTCGTCCATCTTGGCGATCACCTGATCGCGGATCTCCAGCGCATTGGCGCCCGGCGCCTGGAAGATGCCGATTCCCACCGCGTTCTTGCCGTCCAGCTGCGAGCGCAGGGTGTAGTCGCCGGCGCCCAGTTGCAGGCGCGCGACGTCGCCCAGGCGCACGGTTTCGCCATCGCTGCCGACCTTGAGCACGATGTCGCCGAACTCCTGCTCGCTGCGCAAGCGGCCCTGGGCGTTGATCAGGGTCAGGAACTTGCTGTCGGGCATCGGCTCGGCGCCGAGCTGGCCGGCCGAGACCTGCACGTTCTGCTCGCGCATCGCGGCGACCACGTCGCCGGCGGTGAGCCCGCGCGCGGCGATGCGCTCCGGATCCAGCCAGGCGCGCATCGCATAGTCGCCGCCGCCGAACACCTGCGCATCGCCCACGCCCTGGATCCGCGCCAGCGCGTCCTTGACGTGCAGGCGTGCGTAGTTGCGCAGATACAGGGTGTCGTACTTGCCCTTCGGCGAGGTCACGTGCACCACCATCAGGAAGGTCGGCGACTTCTTCTGCGTGGTCACGCCCTGTCGGCGCACGTCCTCGGGCAGGCGTGCCTGCGCCTGCGCGACGCGGTTCTGCACCTTGACTGCGGCATCGTCGGCATCGGTGCCCGGGCGGAAGGTGATGGTCATCTGCAGCACGCCGTCGGAGCCGGCCACCGACTTGATGTACATCATGCCCTCCACGCCGTTGATCGCTTCTTCCAATGGCGTGGCGACGGTCTCTGCGATGACCTTGGGATTGGCGCCCGGATACACCGTGCGCACGATCACCGACGGCGGTACCACGTCGGGGTATTCGCCGATGGGCAGCATCGGGATCGCGATCAATCCCGCGGCGAAGATGACGATCGACAGCACGGCGGCGAAGATCGGCCGGTCGATGAAGAATCTGGAAAAGTCCATGGGTGGTGGTCCTGGAAACGAAGGTGGATCGGGCGGCCTAACAGGAACGCGGGCAAAGCGGCGGCGACGCCGGGCCACAACCGTGGCCCGGCCGGCAAGCACCGGCCGCCAGCGCGACCGGTCTACGTCGCTGCACGCGCCCCGGCTGTCGGGGGCGGCGCAATCGGTGCAACTCAGTCGAGGGCGACGGCCTTGCGTGCGGCGGCCGGCGACGCCGTGGCCAGCGCCACGGGCTTGGCCTGCACCTGCATGCCGGGCATGAACACTTTCTGCACGCCGTCGACGATGACCCGGTCGCCAGCGTTGAGCCCGCCGAGCACGATGCGCAGGCCCTCGGCGCTGCGCCCCAGCTGCACGTCGCGGCGCTGCGCCTTGCCGTCCTTGTCGACCACGTAGACGTACTTGCGGTCCTGGTCGGTCAGCACCGAGCGGTCGTCGATCAGCAGCGCGTTGAAGCGGCCGCTGCCGAGCAAGCGCACGCGCGCGAACAGGCCCGGGGTGAAGCTGCGGTCGGCGTTGTCGAGCAGGGCGCGCACGCGGATGGTGCCGGTACTTCGGGTGATCTGGTTGTCGAGGAAATCGACCTTGCCGGCGTGCGGGAACCCGTCCTCACCGACCAGGCCGACCTGCACCGGCAGCTGACCGTCGCGCTCGCTGGGCCGCTCGCCCTTGCGCGCCATCTGCGCATAACGCAGGAAGGTGCCTTCGTCGGCATCGAAGTACACGTGCACATTGTCCAGCGACACCAGTGTGGTCAGCACGCTGGCGCTGTCGCCGGCGCTGACCAGATTGCCGGCGGTGACCAGGGCGCGGCCGGCGCGGCCGGCGATCGGCGCGCGCACCTGGGTCCATTCCAGATTCAGGCGCGCGGTGTCCACCGCGGCTTGTGCGGCGAGCACGTCGGCCTCGGCCTGTTCGGCGGCGGCGTGGCGCTGCTCCCAGCTCTCGGTGGAGATCGCCTGCTGGTCGGACAGTTTCTTGGCGCGCGCCGCCTCGCTGCCGTTGAGCCTGGACTGGGTCCGCGCCCGCGCCAGCTCGGCGTTGGCGCGCGCCAGTTCGGCGCGGTAGCTGCGCGCGTCGATGGTGAACAGCACATCGCCCTTCTTCAGTTCCTGGCCTTCGACGTAGTTGACCTTGTCGATGTAGCCGGACACGCGCGGACGCAGATCGACGCGCTCGACCGCCTCGACGCGACCGCTGAACTCGTCCCACTGGCTGATTTGCTTCTGCAGCGCGGGCGCGACACCGACCGCCGGCGGCGGCGGCGCGCCCTGCCCGTCGGCCTTGCTGCCGCAGGCGGCCAGGGCCGCGGCCAGCAGCGCGATCGCCAGCGGGCGCCAGGCGCGCGATGGGGAATGGAACGACATCGGAATCGGGTTCATGGAGAAACCTCGTGAGTGGAGGAAGAAAAATGCGCGGCGGTCATCAACAAGGTGCGTGGATGCGCGTAGTGGTGTTTGTCGATATCGACGATGGCCTTGCCAGGCACGCCGGCGTCGGCCAGCAGCGCCACCGCGGCGCGGCCGACGCTGAGCGCGGTGAACCATTCCGGGCAGTCGTCGCTGCCGGCTTCGCTGCGGCACACCGGATGCGCCAGCGCCAGCAACTGCACGCGCACGCCCAGCGGCTTGGCCTCTTCGTGCAGGACCTGGGCGAGCATGCGGATCGCCGCCGCGGCTACTGAACTCTCGCCATGCCCGGACCAGGCGCGCAGCGCGCACGGGCTGCCGAGCAGGAGGTAGCAGCCGCCGCGCTCGGCCTGCGCCAGCAGCGGCAGCAGGTGCCGGGCCGCGGCCAGATGCGGCAGCAGGTCGGCCTCCATGCGTCGGCGCAGCGCGGTCAGCGGCTGGTCCAGCAGGCGCCCGCAGCGCAGCGCACTGCCGAGGCTGGCGACCACTCCCGCCAACGGCCGCGGCCGCTGCGCCACGGCCGCGGCCAGGGTGGCGGCGGTGGCATCGTTGGCGACCGAACCCTGCAGCACGTGCAGCGCCGGCTCGTCGCTGTAGCGATCGCGCAGCGCGCGCAGCCGGCCGCGGTCGCGCGCCACCGCCAGCACCGGGCTGCCGGCCTCGAGCAAGGCGCCGACCACGCCCCGGCCGATGGTGCCGGTGCCGCCGAGCACCAAGACCTCCGGGTCCAGCGTCCCGCTCACGGGACTTTTACTCCCGCAAACGGGACAATCGCAATGCGGCCAAGTCGCCCGCTGCCGCGTTGGCCCAGCTGCATCGCGCCGCCGGCCTGGCTGCGCGGCGGCGGGGTGAACTCGCGAAAGGCCTTGAGATAGCCGGTTTCCAGCGCGTCGATGGGCGTACCATCGCGTCGATTGGGGCGACGGACGCCGGCGAGAAACGGCAACAAAGTACGCAACGACATGAGCAATTGGCCTGGGTGGCGGCGAATGCGTACAAATTAAGCGTCAAAGTCGCACTTGATTAGTCCGAATTAAGGGGAATAATCGTCCCGTCACCGGTCCAATCGTTCTCCCTCCTCAGGAACCCGCCATGACCCACGATCTGAACGACACGCTGATCTTCGTCAAGGTGGTCGAGCAAGGCAGCTTCATCGCCGCGGCCAACGCGCTCGGCCTGCCCAAGACCACCGTCAGTCGCAAGGTGCAGGATCTGGAGGCACGCCTGGGCGCGCGCCTGCTGCACCGGACCACGCGCCGCCTCGGCCTGACCGAAGCCGGCGCGGTCTATCACGAGCATTGCCAGCGCATCGCGCGCGAGCTGGAAGAAGCCGAGAGCGCGGTCGGGCAGCTGCAGGCCGGCCCGCGCGGCTGGCTGCGTTTCAGCGTGCCCTACTCGGCCGGCATTTCCTGGGTGGCGCCGATCCTGGGCGAATTCCACAAGCAGCATCCGGAAGTGCGCCTGGAAATGATCATGACCAGCGACAAGGTCGATCCGATCGCCGAGGGCGTGGACGTGGCCCTGCACATGGGCGCGCTGCTGGATTCGACCATGGTCGCGCGCAAGCTGGCCACCTTCCGCACCCAGGTGTTCGCCAGCCCCCACTACATCGAACGCCACGGCGAGCCGCTGCATCCGGACGACCTGCAACACCACCGCACGCTGGCGCTGAGCAATGGCCGCAACGGCGGCAACCGGCTCAGCTGGCCATTGCGCAACGGCAAGCAGAGCGGCGACTTCGCGATCCAGCCGATCCTGCTCGCCAACGACTCGGCCGCGCTGATCGGCGGGCTGGTGTGCGGCGAAGGCCTGGTGCTGGCCAGCGATGCGACGATCAAGCCGCTGATCGAGGCCGGCAAGGCGCGCCGCGTGCTCGGCGGCTGGGTCGGCCCGGACCTGGATTTCAACGCGGTGTTTCCCGGCGGGCGCATGCTGTCGCCGAAGGTGCGCGCCTTCGTCGATTTCCTGGTCGACAAGCTCAACTTCGACGTCAACTACATGCTGGCGCAGTGCCCGGCCAAGCTGGCCACGCAACATGCCGACAGCGGCGCCGAGTTCACCCTGTGCAGCGGCGTGGCGATGAATACCCAGACCCTGGCGCTGCCGCAGTTGCCCGCGCTGCCGTTGCGCGATGCAGAAGCGGCGCCGGAACTGGAGGAAGAAGCGCTGGTCTGAGCAGGCAGGCGCGTAGCGACCGCGGCGGCTGGCGCTGGCTGCGCGCTCGGCGCACATGTCTGCGCCGCGGCGCACGGGGGACGCCACAACGCGAAACGGGCCGCATCAGCGGCCCGTTCGCGTTCCAGCGCGGCGGTCGCGGCTCAGGAGCGCAGCGGCACCACGCGGATCTCCACGCGGCGGTTCTGCGCGCGGCCGGCCTCGGTGCTGTTGTCGGCGATAGGGTACTTCTTGCCCGCGCCCAGCGTCTCGATGCGCTCGCGCTGCACGCCCTGCGCGGTCAGGTACGCCGCCACCGAGGCGGCGCGCTGCTCGGACAGGCGCTGGTTGACCGCATCGCTGCCGACGCTGTCGGTATGCCCGACCACTTCGATCATGGTCTGGTTGTATTCGCCCAGGGTCGAGGCCACGCCGTTGAGCGCAGAATAGAACTGCGGCTTCAGCGTGGACTGGTTGAAGTCGAAGGTGATGCCGTCGGGCAGGTTCAAGGTGATGTTGTCGCCGTCGCGGCGCACGTCGATGCCGGTGTTGGCGGTGCGCTCGCGCAGCGCGCGTTCCTGGCGGTCCTGGTAGTTGCCGATCGCCGCGCCGCTGAGCGCGCCGATGCCGGCGCCGATCATCGCGTGCTGGCGGCGCTCGGTGGCGCTGCTGCCGCTGAGCAGGCCGGCGGCGACGCCGACCGCGGTGCCGATCAGCGCGCCGCGGCCGGTGCGTTCGTTCTGCTGTTCGGTCTGGTTGCCGTACTGGTCGCGCTGCACGTAGGAGCCGCCAGTGGCGCAGGCGGACAACAGCAGCGCGCTGGCCAGCGTCATGGACATGCCTTGGATAGCGGTGCGTTTCATCGCGCTCTCTCCCGATTCTGAAATGAAGTGGGAGCCAGCATAAACAGTGGGCTGCGAGACGGGGATGAACGCTGCGCGCGCCGCACTGCGCCCCGTTCAGGAAGCCGGCAGCAACGCCTCCGCATCCACCGCACGCAGCGGATGCTCCCAGTCGCCCATCAGCGCCAGGTACAGCAGCTTCTCGAATTCGGCGCCGATGCGGCGCATCACCGCATCCGGGTCGGGAATCAGCCGCGCATCGCCGATCAGGCCGAAATGCACGCGATGGTTGTAGCTCATGATCGACACGCCGACCCCGATCGAACCGGTCTGCGGCACCCAAAACATCATCTCGCGCACGCGGCTGCCGGCCAGGTACAGCGGCTGCTGCGGCCCCGGCACGTTGGTCGCCACGGTGGTCGCCTTGCGGCTGAACAGGTCCAGCGCCAGTGACTGCAGCGCCGCCGGCGCCATGCCCACCGCGGCCAGCAGCCCGAACACCACCATCGCCTGCCGCGACTGCTTGAGCTGCTGCATCGAGGCGGCCACGCGCTGCACGCGCCGCACCGGATTGGCCTCGCCGACCGGCAAATCCAGGAACACCAGCCCGAAATGGTTGCCGAGCTTGCGCGCGTGTTCCAGCGGGCGCAGGTTGACCGGCACCGTGGCGCGCAGGGTCACCCCGTCCAGCGCTTCGCCGCGCTCGAGCATGTAGTCGCGCAGGGCGCCGGCCATGGTCGCCATCAGCACGTCGTTGACCGTGCAGTCGCAGGCGCGGCCGACCGCCTTCACTTCGTCCAGGTCCAGCGGCGCGGCCCAGGCCACCCGCTTGCTGACCCCCAGGCGCCCGCGCAGCAGGGTCGGCGGATCGTCGGACAGCAGCAGCGCATTGGCCAGTTCGCGGCCGATCAGGCCGCCTTCCTTGGCCAGCATCTGCGCCAGGTTCGGGTCCTGGTACATGGCGCGGCCCTTGTCGAGCATGCGTCCGCCCAGTTTCAGGTAGCGGTCGATGGCGCCGACCCGGCGCACCACGTCCTTGCCGTCGTCCTTCAGCCAGGCACGGCCGAGCTGCGCCGATGGTTCCGGTACGCGCTGCATGTCGGTCAGCGACAGCAGCACCTGCACCAGGGCGATGCCGTCGGCGTAGCTGTGGTGGATGCGCGCGACCAGCGCCGAGCCGCCCTCGTAGCGTTCGATCAGATGGAACTGCCACAGCGGCTTGGTCTTGTCCAAGGGCGTGGACGCCATCTGCCCGGCGAAGCGTTCCAGCGCCTTCTTGCCGCCGCGCCCGGGCAAGGCCGACAGACGCACGTGCCAGTCCAGGTCGAAGTCGTCGTCGTGTTGCCAGTAGGCGCCGGTCGCGGTGTCCACCGGCTTCTGCTGGAAGCGCGGGAACGACAGGAAGCGCTTGCGCACCAACTGCTTGAACTGCGGCAGCGACAGCGCCTCGTCGAGCATCAGCACGCCGGTGATCATCATCGGATTGGTCGGCCGCTCCATCCGCAACCAGGCGGTATCCACACGCGACATCGGTTCGCGCCGCGGCTTGCGGCGGGCTGTGCTGGTGACCATGCATGCTCCTGTGCGTGGCCGGAGTGAATCATGGCGCGGCGAAGGGCGTCAATCGCGGCACCCTGCCCTGCGCTGCCGCGGTTCACGCCGCAGCGCAGCAGGCGCGCACCGCGCTGGCCGGCGTCAGCCGCTGCCGCCGGTCTCGCGATAGACGGCCAGCGCGGCGTCGCGGCCGGCGGCCAGATCCACGATCGGCTGCCGCGGATAGTGCGGCGCGCTGGTGGCCAGGCGTTGCGGCGTCAGCCACGGCGCGAAGCGCTCGGCCACCGGCAGCGCCGCCAGTTCCGGCACCCAGCGCGCGATGTAGCGGCCCTGCGGATCGAACTTCTGCGCCTGCGTCACCGGATTGAACACGCGGAAATACGGCGCGGCGTCGGCGCCGGTGCCGGCCACCCACTGCCAGCCGAGCGTGTTGTTGGCCAGGTCGGCATCGACCAGCGTGTCCCAGAACCAGCGCGCGCCTTCCGACCAGTGCACGCGCAGGTGCTTGCACAGGTAGCTGGCGACGATCATCCGCACCCGGTTGTGCATCCAGCCGGTGTGCCACAGCTCGCGCAGGCCGGCATCGACGATCGGCACGCCGGTGCGGCCGCGCTGCCAGGCCTGCAGCTGCGCCGGGTCCGGCGTGGCCCAGCGGAACCGGGCGAAGCGTGGATTGAGATTGTGCTCGGGCGTGGCCGGGAAATGGTGCAGCAGGTGATGGGCGAAGTCGCGCCAGCCGAGTTGGCGGATGTAGCCGTCGATCGCCGCGCCGGTGGCGGCGCTGCGCGCGTTTTCCAGTGCGGCGACGATCCGCCACGGCGCGATCTCGCCGAAATGCAGGTGCGGCGACAGCCGCGAGGTACCGACCTGGTCGGGACGGTCGCGGCCTGCGACATAGCCGCGCAAGGCACCGTCGACGAACACCTCCAGCGCTTCGTGCGCGCCCGCCTCGCCCGGTTGCCATACCTCCCAGAAACCGCGGTCCCAGCCCAGCGCCGGCGCCAGCCCAAGCTGTTGCAGCGGCAGGCTGGGCAGGGCCGGCGGTGGTGGCGGCAGCGTCTTCGGCGCGGGCTGCAGCGCCGGTACCTGCCAATGGCTCAGGGCGCTGCGCCAGAACGGCGTGAACACCTTGTACGGCCCGCCCTGCTGGGTCGCCAGCTGCCACGGTTCGAACAGCAGCGCGCCGTTGTAGCTGTGCACTTCCAGGCCCTGCGCACGCAGTTCGCGCTTGAGCCGGGCATCGCGCGGCTGCGTGGCCGGTTCGTAGCGGCGGTTCCAGTACACCGCGACCGCGCCGCATTCGGCGATCAGCTCGCGCAGCACGGTCTCGGCCGGACCCTGGCGCAGGATCAAGCGCGATCCGCGCGCCTGCAGCTGCGCGTCGAGCGCGGCCAGCGCGCGCTGCAGCCAGCTCAGCGAGGCCGCGCCGGCGGCCCAGGCGCCTTCGTCGCCGGGACTGTGCACATACACCGGCACCGGCGTGTGCCCGGCGGCCAGCGCCGCGTGCAGCGCGGGGTGATCGTGCAGGCGCAGGTCGCGCCGGAACCAGACGATGGCGTAGCTCATGCGCAGGACGGGCCGGAAAAGGACGCGCAAGGATACGCATGGCCGGCGCGCAGCCGGCGTGAGCGCGCGCGATCGATGAAGGCACGCGCCGACGCAAGACCTCTCGCACCGCAGCTGGCGCTCGACCGCAAGCGCGGTCGCGCGCCGCCTATTCGAACGCGCCCACCGAATCGTGCGCCAGATTGTCGAAGCGTGTGTACTCGCCGAAGAACTTGAGCTTGCACGAGCCGGTCGGGCCGCCGCGGTGCTTGCCGATGATGATCTCGGCCAGGCCCTTGTCCGGCGAATTTTCCTTGTTGTAGTAGTCGTCGCGGTAGATGAACACGATCATGTCCGCGTCCTGCTCGATCGCGCCGGATTCGCGCAGGTCGGCCATCACCGGACGCTTGTCGGTGCGCGTTTCCAGCGAGCGGTTGAGCTGCGACAGCGCGATCACCGGCACGCCCAGTTCCTTGGCCAGGCCCTTGAGCGAGCGCGAGATCTCCGAGATCTCGGTGGCGCGGTTCTCGCTGTTGCCCGGCACCGACATCAGCTGCAGGTAGTCGATGACGATCAGCCCCAGGTCGTGCTCGCGCTTGAGCCGGCGCGCTTTGGAACGCAGGATCTCCGGCGATACGCCCGGCGTGTCGTCGATGAAGATCTTGGTTTCCTTCAGCATCTTGATCGCGCCGGTGACCCGCGCCCAGTCCTCGTCCTCGAGCTGGCCGGTGCGCAGGCGCTGCGCATTGATCCGGCCGTTGGAGGAGATCAGGCGCATCGCCAGCTGCGAGGCCGACATTTCCATCGAGAACACCGCCACCGCCTTCTTCGACTTGATCGCCGCGTACTCGGCGATGTTCAGCGCCAGCGTGGTCTTGCCCATCGCCGGACGCGCGGCCAGGATGATCAGGTCGGTCGGCTGCAGGCCGGCGGTCATCGCGTCGAAGTCGCTGTAGCCGGTGGGCAGGCCGGTGATGTTGCCGCCGCTCTCGAAGCGGCTGCGCAATTCCTCGAACGCGTCCTTCAACGCGCCTGGCATCGCCACGAAATCGCTGCGCCCGCGCGCGCCGGCCTCGGCGATCTTGAACACCGCCTTCTCGGCGCTGGCCAGCAGCTCGGCGCTCTCGCGCCCTTCCGGCTGGAAGCCGTCGTTGACGATGCTGGTGCCGACCTCGATCAGCTGCCGCAGCACCGCCTTGTCGCGCACGATCTCGGCGTAGGCGACGATGTTGGCCGCCGACGGCGTGGTGCTCGCCAGTTCGATCAGGTAGGCGCCGTCGCCGACCATCTCCAGCTTGCCCTGCGATTCGAACCACTCGCCCAGGGTCACCGCATCGAACGGGCGGCCCTTCTCGGCCAGCTCGCGGATCGCGCGGTAGATCAGCTGATGGTCGCGGCGGTAGAAGTCGTTGTCGGTGAGCTGGTCGTTGACCCTGTCGTAGGCGTCGGGCGCCAGCATCAGGCCGCCGAGCACGGCCTGCTCGGCCTCGATCGAATGCGGCGGCACGCGCAACTGATCGATACGCGGCTCGCTGCGTTCGCCACGCTCGCTTTTGCGGTCGCCGCGGTAGCCGGGACGGGCGGACATGGGCTGGGTCTTCTCTCTGCGGGACTGCGGGACACGGGCGGCGCGATGGCGCGGCCCGGTCGGCCATCTTAGTCAGCGGCGCACGGCGCGGCTAGGGACAAGTCTGTGGACAACCCGTTGAGAACTGCGCACAGGCCACGCCACGCAAGGCGATTGCCGCAGCGCCAGCATCGCCGCGACGCGTCGCGCCGGCTGCGACCGAACGCGCCGGACCCGGCGCGCGCTCAGGCCTGCAGTTCGTCGACCCAGGCGATGAACTTGTCGACGAAGCCCTGCAGGAACTTGCGCGTGTCGGCGTTGCCGATGTTGCCGTCGGCGTCGATCAGTCCATCCGTGAACTGCAAGAACACCTCCGGCTGGCCCAGCACCGGCATGTCCAGGTAGGCCAGCACGTTGCGCAGGTGCTGCTGCGCCAGCGCGGTGCCGAGCGCGCCGGGCGAGACCCCGCACAGCGCCGCCGGCTTGCCGGCGAAGGCGCTGTCGCCATAGGGCCGCGAGCCCAGGTCGATCGCGTTCTTGAGCACGCCCGGGATTGAGCGGTTGTATTCGGGGGTGACGAACAGCACCGCGTCGGCGTCGCTGACCTGCGCCTTCAGCCGCTTGCCCTGCTCCGGGTAGTCGTGGTCGTGGTCCTGGTTGTACAGCGGCAGGTCGCCGATCTCCACGTACTCGAAACGGGCGCGGTCGCCGACCAGCGTCTCCAGCGCCAGCGCCAGGCGCCGGTTGTACGACTCCTTGCGCAAACTGCCGACGAAAACCGCGATGCGGTACTGGCTCATGGCGTACTCCTGACCGATTTGGGGCTTGCAGCCTAGCCGCCGGCGCGGCGCGGCCAAGTGAATACGGGCGAGGCGACCGCCGCCAGGCGGCTCAGCGCCGCGCCTGCCAGTCCGCGCGCGACTGCCCCCACACCTCCACCGCGTGCGCCTGCAGCGGCTCTGGCAGGCGGTCCTGGGGCAGGTAGCGCGCACCGAGCTTGGCCGCCACCGCCTTGGAATTGGCGTTGTCGGCGGCGAACGCTCATGCCCTCGCCTCCTCGTGTAGGTCATGGGTTGCGTCGGCGGCCACGCCAGCGCCGCGAACCGGTTCAGAACGCATTGATCCCGGTCAGCTCGCGGCCGACCACCAGTTGGTGCACGGTCTCGGTGCCTTCGTAGGTGATCACCGATTCCAGGTTCAAGGCATGGCGGATCGCGCCGTGCTCGGTGGTGATGCCGGCAGCGCCGAGCAGGTCGCGGCATTCGCGGGCGATGTCCAGCGCCATGCGCACGTTGTTCCACTTCGCCAGCGACACCTGCGCCGGCTGCAGCGCGCCGGCATCCTTGAGCCGGCCCAGCTGCAGCGCCAGCAGCTGCGCGCCGGCGATGCGCCGGGCCATGTCGGCCAGCTTGATCTGTGCGCTCTGCGTGGCCGCCAGCGGGCGCCCGAACAAAATCCGCTCGCCGGCATAGGCCAGCGCCTCGCGCAGGCAGGCGATCGCTGCGCCGATCGCGCCCCAGCTGATGCCGTAACGGGCCTGGGTCAGGCAACCCAACGGGCCTTTCAGCCCGCGCACGCCTGGCAACCGCTGGGTATCGGGCAGGCGCACCGCGTCCAGGAACAGCGCCGAGGTCACCGACGCGCGCAGGCTCATCTTGTGCGCGATGTCGTGCACACCGAAGCCGGGCGTGCCGGCCTCGACCAGGAAGCCCTGCACGCCGTCCTCGGTCTGCGCCCACACGATCGCCACGTCGGCCAGGCTGCCGTTGGTGATCCACATCTTGCTGCCGCTCAGGCGCCAGCCGTCGCCGTCGCGCACCGCGCGGGTCTGCATCGCCGCCGGGTCGGAACCGCCCTGTGCCTCGGTCAAGCCGAAGCAGCCGATCGCGCTGCCGGCGGCCATCGCCGGCAACCAGCGCTGCCGCTGCGCCTGACTGCCGTAGGCGTGGATCGGATACATGCACAGCGAGGACTGCACGCTGACGAAACTGCGCAGGCCGCTGTCGCCGCGTTCCAGTTCCTGGCAGATCAGGCCGTAGCAGACCGCATTGAGGCCGGCGCCGCCATCGGCCGGCGGCAGCGTGGCGCCGAGCAGGCCCAGCTGCGCCAGTTCCGGCACCAGTTCGGCGGGAAACCGCGCCTGGTCGAACGCATCGCCGATGATCGGCAGCACCCTGGCGTCGACGAAGCGCGCCACCGCGTGCTGGATCGCGCGCTCTTCCTCGCTCAGCAGCGAGGCCACATCGAACAGATCGTCGCAGGGCAACGGCATGGCAAGACTCGGGGCGAAAACCACAGTGTATCGGAGCGCACGCGCCGCGAAAAAAAGCAGAGGCCGGCGCTGCGGCCGGCCTCGCTCACCACACTACTGGCGTACGCCGCTTCAGCGCTGGCTGACCACGTCGCTGGCCGAGGCGGTCTGGGTGACCAGGCGCCCGTCGAGCACCGGCAGGCGGTCGCTGTTCGGCCTGTCGTCCATGCGCACGGTCTTCTCCTGGCCGTCGTAGCGGTAGGTGACCTGGTAGCCCTTGACCACGTCGTCCCTGCCCAGCGCGATGCGGCTGCCCGGCTTGCTGTCGGTGCGCATGGTGCCGGTGCTGCCATCGTCGTTGCGGTAGGTCACGGTATAGCCGGTGATCCGCGACGACTCGGCGGTGCTGTTCTCGGTGTGGCACTTGCGCTCGGTACGGTCGACCACGCGGCCGCCCACGTGGTTGCGGTCGACCTCGTTGCCGATGAAGCCGCCGGCCACCGCGCCAGCCGCAGTGGCCGCCTTGCGGCCATTGCCGTGGCCGACCTGGTTGCCGAGCAGGCCGCCGACCAGCGCACCGACCACGGTGCCGCCGACGTTGCCGTCGCGCTCGGGCAGGCGCTCCTGCACCACCACGTCGTTGCAGACCTGGCGCGGGGTGGTGGTGCTGGAGGTCTCGCGCAGCGGCTCGGTGCCGATCACCTCGGCGTAGCGCTGCTCCTGCTGGGTGATCGGATCGACCCGGACCACGTCAGCGTATTCCAGCTTGCCGCCGACGCCGTTGCTGGCGACCGCGTCGCCGCTCGGGCTATTGTCCAGGGCCGGACGCACGTCGCCATTGCCGACGAATTCCTGCTTGTCGCGGTTGTTCATGAAGGCCGCGGTGGCCACACCGCCGACCAGCAATGCGCCAGCCGCGACCAGAATGGTTGTCGTATTGCTTTTCATCGTTGCTCTCCTGCGGTCTGGCCGCGTTGTCTACGGTGCTGTGATTACCATGCCGAAGCTGAACCAATCCGCTCCCTATTCAGCAAAAATCCGCGACGTGCTCTGGTGACGCGCCTGGAAAGCCGCCACATCAAGGGTGTTAGCGTTTTCATCAGTTTGCCGGAGAACCGTCCATGCCCAACCCAATCCTGCTGCCTTTACTGCGCTGGGCCGGCAAATTGCGCTACCCGACGCTGTTCAAACTCACCGCCGGGCTGTTCGTGCTGAGCGTGCTGCTGCCCGACCCGCTGCCTTTCATCGACGAGATCGTGTTCGGCCTGGGCACCTTGTTGCTGGCCAACTGGAAGACGCGCACGCCTGCGCCCGCCGCGGCGGAGACGATCGCGTCCAGCGCGCGGCGCGTGCGCCGCTGACCGCCGATGCGGCTGATCGACAGTCATTGCCATCTCGACGCCGCCGAGTTCGACGGCGACCGCGCCGCGGTGATCGCGCGCGCGCAGGCCGCAGGCATCGCCGCGCAGGTGCTGCCTGCGGTGACAGCGGCGTCCTGGCCGAAGCTGCGCGAGGTCTGCACGATGGCCGACGGCCTGTCTCCGGCCTACGGCCTGCATCCGCTGTTCCTGGATGAGCACCGCCCCGCGCATCTGCCGTTGCTCGGCGAGTGGATCGCACGCGAGCGACCCTGCGCCATCGGCGAATGCGGGCTGGATTTCTTCGTCGAAGGACTGGATCAAGCCCAACAGCAGCGCTACTTCCTCGGCCAGCTGCAGCTGGCGCGCGAGTTCGACCTGCCGCTGATCGTGCACGCGCGGCGCGCGGTGGACGCAGTGATCCTGGCGATCCGCAAGGTCGGGCGCCTGCGTGGCGTGGTGCACAGCTTTGCCGGCAGCACCGAGCAGGCGCAGCAGTTGCACAGGCTGGATTTCCTGATCGGCCTCGGCGGCCCGGTCACTTACGAACGCGCGCAGCGGCTGCGCCGGCTGGCGGCCGAACTGCCACTGCAGCAGTTGCTGCTGGAAACCGACGCCCCGGACCAGCCCGACGCGTCGATCCGCGGCCAGCGCAACGAGCCGGCGCGGCTGCGCACGGTGCTGGACACCATCGCCATGCTGCGGGGCCAGCCCGCCGCCGAGATCGCCGAACAGACCACGCGCAACGCGCAGCAACTGTTCGGATTGCAGACGCTGGCTGCACGGCCTGCCTGACCCAAACTTGGGGGGCGCGGCGGCGGCTGGCATATCTGGTGAGTTGCCGTCTGTGGAAGCGAGCGCCGGTGGCCTTGGGCCATCCGTTGGGGCTGCGCTATCGGTAAAGCACGTCGCGACTGAAGTCGCTCCCACAGTGTTTAAACAAGTGCGAACGCGTTGATTTCTGCAACGCAATTCGCCTCAGACCGCATCGATTCTCGCCGCGTCGGCCGCCTGCACTGTGGCCGTCGCCACGCTCGCCTGCGGTTCCCGTTTCGGCTTCAAAAGCATCTCCAAGGCCTTGCCGGCCGCGGCGAACGCGAACGCGCCGGTGATATGGGTGGCCGCGCCCAGTCCGGCGCCGCAGTCCAGATTCAGCGCCGCATCCGGCCCCAGCTGCGGGCGCAGTCCGCACACGCTGCCGTCGGCCTGCGGATAGCGCACGTTCTCCAGCGAGTACACCGCCGGCACGCCGAAGTAGCGCTGCGGGTTCTTGGGGAAATTGAACTCGCCGCGCAGCTTCTTGCGGATCAGCGCCAGCATCGCGTCGTGCTCGGTGCGCGACACGTCGCGGATGCGCACCAGGGTCGGGTCGGTGCGCCCGCCGGCCGAGCCCACGGTCAGCAGCGGCAGCTTGCGCCGGCGACACCAGGCGATGGCTTCGACCTTGACCCGGAAGCTGTCGCAGGCGTCGATGACCAGATCGAAGCCGCCGCCGAGCAGCTCGGCGATATTGGTCGGGGTCAGGAACGCCTCGACCGCGCTCGCCTCGATCGCCGGGTTGATCGCCACGCAGCGCTCGGCCATCGCCCGCGCCTTGTTGCGCCCGTACTGGCCTTGCAGCGCCGGCAACTGGCGGTTGGTGTTGGAGACGCAGATGTCGTCGGCATCGATCAGGGTCAGATGGCCGACCGCCGACCGCGCCAAGGCTTCCACCACCCACGAGCCGACACCGCCCATGCCCACCACCGCCACGCGGCATTGCGCCAGGCGCTCGATGGTCCCGCGCCCGTACAGCCGGTCGATGCCGGCGAAGCGCTCACGCAGTTGTTCGTTCATGCGCGCAGTTTATTTCATCGGCGACGCGGCGGCGGCGCCACGCAATCCCGGCGACGGGCGTACTATCGCGCTTTCGTCCTGCACGCCCGCCCGCCATGGCCAGCCCGCACGCCCCCGCTTCCAGCGCCTCGCGCTACCTGTTCGTGCTGCTCGCCGGGCTGCTGATCGGCCTGGTCGCAACCGTGATGGCGATGCGCGCATTGCAGGCGCGCCAGGATCCGTTCCCGCGCAGTCTGATGCAGGTGATGGACAAGCAACTGGCCCTGCTGCAACGCAGCCATGCCCAGAACCGCTGCAGCGCCGCCGACCTGCAAGCGCGGGTACAGACGCTGCGCCTGCTCGGCGACGATCTGGAAACCGCGTTTCCCGGACTCAGCGACGACAGTCGCTTCCAGCAGCACGCCCGCACGCTGCGGGCCACCCTGGATGCGGCGCAGACCACGCTACCGGCCAGCTGCGCCGCGCTCGACCAGCTCACCCATCGCCTGGACGACGACTGCGCCGCCTGCCACCGCGATTTCCGCTGACCCGCGATCGCGCCTGTCGATGAATTGCCCCTGACGCTGCAAAGCGCCAGCGCCGCACCCGCGTCGCGATTGGCGTTGCATTCACACGCTGGCGGACAGGATGCGTGCAAACGCGGGTCTGCCGCGATCACCGTCCGTCGAGGAGAGCACACATGAAGATTCATCTACTGGCCACTGGCGCCATCGCCGTTCTGGCATTGGCCGGCTGCGCCACGTCCCCCGGCTATGGCGGTGGCGGCGGCTATAGCCAGCCGTCGCGTGGCTATTCGGACAATCGCTGCGCGGACTGCGGCATCGTCACCCGCATCGATACCGTGGGTTCCGGCCGCACCGCACCCACCGGCACCGGCGCGGTCCTGGGCGGCATCGTCGGCGCGATCGCCGGCCATGAGATCTCCGACCACACCGGCGGCAGCAAGGGCAACCAGAACGTGTCGGCCGTGGCCGGCGCTGCGGCGGGCGCCCTGGCCGGCAACCAGATCCAGAACAACGTCACCAGCGACAGCTACGACGTGCACGTGCAGATGGACGATGGCCGGGTGATCGTGGTCAACCAGCGCGACCTGGCCGGGATCCGCGAAAACACCTATGTGCGCGTGGTCAACGGCCGCGTGGTGCCGCGCTAAACGCTGGCACGGTCCGCCGCAACGCAAAAAGGCCCGCGACTGCGGGCCTTTTTGCTGCGCGCGCCGGTTGCGCACGCGATCGGCGTGTGCGCGCCGCGGTCAGACCGGCTGCACTGCATCGGCCTGCAGGCCCTTCTGGCCCTGCACCACGGTGAAGCTGACCTTCTGGCCTTCCTTCAGGCTCTTGAAGCCTTGGGTCTGGATGGCGCGGAAGTGCACGAACACGTCCTCGCCGTTCTCGCGGCTGATGAAACCGAAGCCCTTGGCATCGTTGAACCACTTCACGGTGCCGTTTTCGCGATTGCCGTCAGTCATGGACTTACTCCTTGAAACAGTCTCAGAGGTGGGTACGCCGGGGGTTCGGCGGCTGGTTGCAAGGAGGAAGCGAGGTATAACGCTGTAGCGGAGCACTGGATCTACCGCACCGGGCCACGATTCATGGTGACCTTTGCAAACGCAGCGTCTGAAAACTTACCGCGGCGAAAATGAAAATGCAATCAGCAAGACCACCCATTCTGTCAACCCCAAAATCGCCCCGGAGCAAACCGCGTGGATCCTACGTTCATCTACTACATGATTGCCGGGCTGCTGGTCTTGCTGGGGCTGGCAGGGGTGGCGTTGCCGGCGCTGCCGGGCATGCCGCTGCTGTTCGCCGGGCTGCTGCTGGCGGCCTGGGCCGACGGTTTCCAGCGGGTGGGCTGGGTGATGCTGACGCTGCTCGGGGTGCTGACGCTGCTGTCGTTCCTGGTCGATTTCCTGGCTACCGTGTTCGGCGCCAAGCGCGTCGGCGCCAGCCGCAAGGCGCTGTGGGGCTCGGTGCTGGGCAGCGTGGCGGGCCTGTTCTTCATGCCGATCGGCCTGTTCATCGGCCCCTTCGTCGGCGCGCTGGCCGGCGAGTACTGGCATGGCCGGCAGCTGCAGCAGGCGACCAGGGTCGGCCTCGGCACCTGGCTGGGCATCGTGCTGGGCACCGCCGCAAAACTGGCCCTGGCGCTGGCGATGGTCGGCCTGTTCGCGGCGGCCTGGCTGTTCTGAGTCGCGGCGCCGCGGCGGCGACATGAACGTGTGATGACCCCGTTGTGCCGGCTGTTGTATTTTCGCAGCAGGCCATTCACATCGGCAGCGCACTCCCCGCCCGCGCCGCCCATTTTCGAGAGAACCTGCATGATCCATCGCCCGGCCCGTCCCCTGTTGCTGCTGTCCTTCGCGGCAATGCCGCTGGCGCACGCCCAGGAAGTGAAACCCACCCCTGCCTCGCCCGAAGCCTGCGTCGCGATCACCAGCAACGCCGCGCGCCTGTCCTGCTACGACCAGGCATTGTCGCGTCGGGTCGCCGATCCGCAGGCAGCCGATGCGGCGGCGAAGATGGCCAGCGAGAACCAGAAGCAGCAGCTGGATGCAACGATCCCGCAGGACGCCGGCCTGGCCGAGCGCACCCGCCAGCGCACCGCCTCGCTGTTCAAGAACGACCTCTACGACGCCACCATCGCCAACGCCGGCAAGGGCTCGCTGCTGGACAGCCGCTGGGAGCTGGCCAAGGACTCCAAGCTGGGGACCTTCCAACTGCGCGCCTACAAGCCGGTGTACCTGCTGCCGGCGTTCTGGACCAGCAAGAAGAACGAGACGCCGTCCTCGCCGAATCCGAACAACACGGTGACCAACCCCGAGTCGCTGGACAGCATCGAAGCCAAGTTCCAGCTCAGCTTCAAGACCAAGATCGTGGAGAACATCTTCGGCGACAACGGCGACCTGTGGGGCGCCTATACCCAGAGCTCGCGCTGGCAGGTCTACAACAGCGAGCAATCGCGGCCGTTCCGCGAGACCAACTACGAGCCGGAACTGGCGCTGGTGTTTCGCAACAACTACAGCCTGTTCGGCTGGAAGGGGCGGATGACCGGGATTCAGCTCACCCACCAGTCCAACGGCCGCAGCGATCCGTTCTCGCGCAGCTGGAACCGGGCGATCCTCAACGTCGGCCTGGACCGCGAGAACTGGGCGCTGGTGCTGCGCCCGTGGTACCGGATCCCGGAGAACGACCGCCAGGACAACAATCCGGACATCGAGGACTACATGGGCCGCGGCGACGCCACCCTGACCTACAACCGCGGCGGCCACGAGATCTCGCTGATGGCGCGGCATTCGCTGCGCAGCGGCGACCGCTCGCACGGCGCGCTGCAGCTGGACTGGGGCTTCCCGATCAGCAACCTGCTGCGCGGCCATGTGCAGGTGTTCGACGGCTACGGCGAGAGCATGATCGACTACAACCACCGCGCCACCTATGTGGGCCTGGGCGTGTCACTGCTGGAGTGGTACTGAGGCCCGAGCGGCCTTGGAGCACCATCGCGCGGCGGCCCTCAGCGGCCGTCGCGCGACGCTGCCGCCAGCGCGTTCAGGTCCAGTCGGTCAGGCCTTCGCGGCGGTAGGTTTCCTGGAACGCGGGACGCGCCTTCATCCGCTGCGCATGCGCCTGCAGCGCCGGCCAGCTGTCGCTGGGCCGCGGCATGTTGCGCGACCAGCGCATCATCATCGTCAACATGAAATCGGCCGCCGACAGCTGCGCGCCGAGCAGGTATGGGCCGTGCGCCTGCAGATGTTGCGCGACCTGTTCCCAGGCCGCCTCCAGCGTTTGCCGCGCCTGCGCCTTGCTCGCCTCGGCGTTGTCGGCGCCGGCCGGCTCGTGCGGATAGAACCAGGCGCGGTAGGCCGGTTGCAGCGTGTTGGCGCAGAACAGCATCCAGCGGTAGTACGCGGCGCGCGCCGGGCTGCCGGGCGGCGGCGCCAGCCCGGCCTGCGGATGCAGGTCGGCAAGGTGCAGCGCGATCGCCGCCGCCTCGGTCAGCACCTGCCCGTCCAGCAGCAGCGTCGGCACCACGCCGGCCGGATTGAGCTGCAGGTACTCAGGCGCCTTATGTTCGCGTCGTTCGAAGTCCAGGGCGTGCAGCGTATGCGGCACCTCCAGCTCGATCAGCAGCCAGTGCACCAACAGGGCGGCGGTGCTGGGCGAGTAGTACAAAGTGGCGCTCATGCAGTCTCCCAAGTCAGTCGCCGCAGCCGGATGACCATGGCGGCGGCAGTCTCGCATGTCGCGCGGTGCCTGCGCTGGCGCCGGCTCAGGCCGGCTCGACCACCACCGGGATCTTGCCGATGCGCGCTTGCCATTCGCGCGGGCCGGTCTTGTGCACCGACTCGCCGCTGGCATCCACCGCCACCGTGACCGGCATGTCCTTGACTTCGAATTCGTAGATCGCCTCCATGCCCAGGTCTTCGAACGCCAGCACGCGCGCGGCCTTGATCGCCTTGGATACCAGGTAGGCCGAACCGCCGACCGCCATCAGGTACACCGCCTTGTTGTCGCGGATCGCATCGATCGCCGCGTCGCCGCGCTCGGACTTGCCGACCATGCCGAGCAGGCCGGTCTGTTCCAGCATCTGCCGGGTGAACTTGTCCATGCGCGTGGCGGTGGTCGGACCGGCCGGACCCACCACTTCGTCGCGCACCGGATCGACCGGGCCGACGTAGTAGATGAAGCGATTGCTGAAATCCACCGGCAGCGTCTCGCCGCGGTTGAGCATGTCGATCATGCGCTTGTGCGCGGCGTCGCGGCCGGTCAGCAGCTTGCCGTTGAGCAGCACCACCTCGCCCGGCTTGAAGCTAGCGACCTCTTCGCGGGTGATGGTGTCCAGGTTAACCCGGCGCGCGTTGCTGGGGTTGTAGGTGAGCTTGGGCCAGTCTTCCAGCGACGGCGGCTCCAGCATCACCGGGCCGCTGCCGTCCAGGGTGAAATGCGCGTGGCGGGTGGCCGCGCAGTTCGGGATCAGCGCCACCGGCAGGTTGGCGGCATGGGTCGGGTAGTCCTTGACCTTGATGTCCAGCACCGTGGTCAGGCCGCCCAGGCCCTGCGCGCCGATGCCCAGCGCGTTGACCTTCTCGTACAGCTCCAGGCGCAGTTCCTCGGCACGGTTGGACGCGCCGCGCGCCTGCAGATCGACGATGTCGATCGGCTCCATCAGCGCTTCCTTGGCCAGCAGCATGGCCTTCTCGGCGGTGCCGCCGATGCCGATGCCGAGCATGCCCGGCGGGCACCAGCCGGCGCCCATGGTCGGCACGGTCTTGAGCACCCAGTCGACGATGGAGTCGGACGGATTGAGCATGGCGAACTTGCTCTTGGCTTCCGAACCGCCGCCCTTGGCCGCCACGATCACCTCGACGTGCTCGCCCGGCACGATCTTGGTGTTGATCACCGCCGGGGTGTTGTCCCTGGTGTTGGCGCGCTTGCCGGCCGGATCGGCCAGCACGCTGGCGCGCAGCTTGTTGTCCGGATGGTTGTAGGCGCGGCGCACGCCCTCGTTGACCATGTCCTCCACGCCCATCGTGGCGTCGTCCCAGCGTACGTTCATGCCGATTTCGAGGAACACGGTGACGATGCCGGTGTCCTGGCAGATCGGGCGGTGGCCCTCGGCGCACATGCGCGAGTTGATCAGGATCTGCGCGATCGCGTCCTTGGCCGCGGGCGACTGTTCGCGCTCGTAGGCGGCGGCCAGGTTCTTGATGTAATCGACCGGGTGGTAGTAGCTGATGTACTGCAGCGCGTCGGCGACGGACTGGATGAGGTCTTCCTGCTTGATCGAGGTCACGGCTGGCTCTACGGCTGGCGGGGGGAAACCCGTCCATTTTAGGGCAAAGTGACCGCCTCGCCCGCTGTCACGCCGGCACGCGCTGTTCCGTCCTGGTCGCCATGAGCCGCGATCCCGGCTTCGAATCGCAACGTCCCCGGCTGTTCGGCCTGGCCTATCGCCTGCTCGGCAGCCGCAGCGACGCCGAGGACGTGCTGCAGGACGCCTGGCTGCGCTGGCAGGCCAGCGCCCGCGCAGCGATCCGCGACCCCGAGGCCTGGCTGGTGACCGCCACCACCCGGCTCGGGCTGGACCGGCTGCGCGCGGCGCGCAGCGCCCGCATTCACGACACCGGCCCGTGGCTGCCCGAGCCGCTGGAGATCGCCGAGGACATCGATCCGGCCGCGCGCCACGCGCGCGCCGAGCAGGTGTCGGTGGCGTTCCTGGCGCTGCTGGAACGGCTGGGTCCGGACGAGCGCGCCGCGTTCCTGCTGAAGGAGCCGTTCGACTACGACTACGCGCAGATCGGCCAGCTGCTCGGGCTGGTGTTCCTGCGCGTCTCCCAGCTCAAAGGCTGCGCCTACTGCATCGACATGCACGCCACCGCGCTGCGCGAGGCCGGCATCGAACCGCGCAAGCTCGACACCCTTGCCGGCTGGCGCGAGAGCCGCTTCTTCGATCCGCGCGAACGGCTGGCGCTGGCCTGGGCCGAGGCGCTCACCACCCTGCCCTCCGGCGCGCCGCCGCAGGATGCCTACGACGCCCTGTCGGCGCACTTCGACGCACACGGCATCAGCGCGCTGACCATGGCCATCGCCCTCATCAATGCCTGGAACCGGCTCGGCGTAGGCCTGCAACCGGCAATGCCGCAAGCGCAGCGGCGCATGCCGTTACGCCGCCCGCCTCTCAATCCCCAATTGCCGCTTTCAATAGCCCAATGGTGGGTGCTCCCGGCTTGCGTGACCGCAAACCGCAACACGACACCGCTAGCGTTTGCGCATCACAAACGCAGAGCGAGGCGGGCATGAGCGAGAAATTCCTGGCGGGTGGCGCGGCCGCGGAGGACACCGACCTGGCGCTCGCCGAGCCGGAAATGCAGGCGTCCACCGCCGCGCACGCAGGCCACCGCCTGCTGATGTGCGCGCCGCAGCACTTCGCGGTGGACTACGTGATCAACCCCTGGATGGAAGGCAACGTCCACGCCGCCAGCCGTGAGCGCGCGCAGGCGCAGTGGAACGCCCTGGTCGCCGCAGCCGAGGCGGCCGGCGCCCGGGTCGAGCGGATCGCTCCGGCCGCCGGCCTGCCGGACATGGTCTTCAGCGCCAATGCCGGCCTGGTGCTCGGCGACAGCTTCGTGCCCAGCCGCTTCCGCCACGCCGAGCGCCGCGGCGAGGAAGCGCTGTTCGCCGACTGGTGCCGCCGCGCCGGCTTCCGCATCCGCGCGCTGCCCGAGGACGTGCGCTTCGAGGGCGCCGGCGATGCGCTGCTGGAGCGCGGCGCACGCCGGTTGTGGATGGGCCACGGCCATCGCAGCGACCTCGCCGCCGCGCACGAGCTGGCCGACCTGCTGGACATCGAAGTGATGCCGCTGCGCCTGGTCGATCCGCGCTTCTACCACCTGGACACCTGCTTCTGCCCGCTGCGCGACGGCTACCTGCTGTACTACCCGGCCGCCTTCGACGACTACGCGCAGCAGGCGATCGCCCGCCGCATCCCGCCGGCGCAGCGCATCGCGGTGAGCGAAGCCGACGCCCTCGCCTTCGCCTGCAACGCGGTGGACCTAGACCAGCACCTGCTGCTCAACCGCGCCTCGCCCGAGCTGTGCGCGGCACTGGCGCGGATCGGCTACCGCGTGGTGCAGACCCCGCTGGACGAATTCCTCAAGGCCGGCGGCGCGGCCAAGTGCCTGACCCTGCGCCTGGACGAGTGAGCCCGGGGCTTGCGTTTTTCCTTGTGGGCGTGACTCCGGATGGCCTCGGGCCATCACTCGCGACTCGGGCCTTGTTGGTAAGGCCCCTCGCGACTGAAGTCGCTCCCACAGTGAAGCCGACAGGCCCGACAGTGGACTACAGTATCCCGGCACTGCCAGCCGTCGCCGGCGTACTGCCGGTCGCCTGAATGGTAACCGTCGTCGGCAAGACCATTGTAGGAGCAACTGTCTTCTCATCCGATAACCTCACGCCATGGTGTGCGATCTCGTGCCATGGCGTTGAGTCGGATAAGCAGCACGCGCATGCATGCGGTGATGGCGACCTTGGCGGGCTTGCCGCGTGCCCGTAACTGTTGATAACGCTCCTTGAAGGAGGCTTGAGTGCGCACAACGCTCCAACAGGCCATGTACAGCACTCGTCGGATCGTGGCACGCCCGCCGCGGATGCGGCGTTTGCCGCAGTGCTGCCCGCTGTCCACGTTGTAGGGAGCCAGGCCGACCAGGGCCGCGATCTGGCGACGATCCAGCGTCCCCAGTTCGGGCAGATAGGCCATCAGGCTGGCGGTGGTGACCTCGCCGATGCCCGGGACCGTGCCCAGGGCGTGCGCCAGCGCATCGTCGAGCTGGCACCGCACCTGCTTGATCGCCTGGTTCATCCGCTGGATACGGCGGCGCACGTCGCCGATCTGCTCGATCAGGCACGCGCGCACCATGGCCAGGGTCGCCTGATGCAAGCGACGGCGCTCGTCGTCACGTTGCTGGACCAGTTGCTCGCGGCGCTGGACCAGCATGCGCAGTTGCTCACGCAAGGGATCGGGAGCCGGCGCGGGCGCTTGCACCAGGTGAGCCATGCGCGCCAGCAAGGCCGCATCCAGCGGATCGGTCTTGGCGGTTGTGCCCAAGGCCGTGGCGAAAGCGCGTGCCCGGCGCGGATTGATCCGGGTCACCGGGATCCCTGCCGTGGCCAGTGCCGTCATCACCGCCCGTTCGTAGCCGCCGGTGGCCTCCAGCAGCGCGTTGCCGACGCAGTGCCCGGCAAGGTGGTCGCACAGGCGCTGGTGGCCCTGGGCGGTATTGGGAAAGGACAGCAACTGGTCCAGGGGAAGCACGTGGACGGCCAAGGTGTCCTTGGCCACATCGATACCGATCCAAAGAGGCATAAGCGTTAGGTAGACTGGGGGACAGGAGAGAGCCACCTCGTCGCTGCCCACGCTTGTGAAGTTCGAGCGAACGCTCGTTCAACTGTTCGGGCTAGGCAACGAGGTCGATGTGCGGCCGCCCTGGCTCCTACACGTGCTTGAACACTACGGCCTGTCGGCGTGCCGCACATCGCTCTCCACTCAAACTGTAGAGCAATCTCCAGACACAAGCGACTTCAGTCGCGACAGGCCTTACCGACCAAGCCCACTGCAGTGCAGACAGGCGCAACAGCGGACCAGCCCGCACTGCCGCGCGCCGACCTTGCGTTCTGCACGCCGCCCGAACACTCCCCGCGCACACCCGGCCCCGGCACAATGCGCCGATGGCTTCCCCTTCTCCTGTCCATGGCGCGCCGCGCCCGTCTCCCCGTACCGGCCCCAGCCTGCGCGAGCGCTTCGATGCGATGCGCAACCTGCCGCCGTTCCTGCGCCAGATCTGGCGGACCAGCCGCTGGCTGACCCTGACCAGCATCGGCCTGCGCATGCTGCGCGCGCTGATCCCGGTGGCCTCGCTGTACATCGGCAAGCTGATCATCGACGAGGCGATCCACCTGGTCGGGCAGTCGCCCGGCTTCACCTCGTTCGGCGAGGCGCTGGCCAGCGGGCGGCTGGCCCGGCTGCTGGAACTGCTGGCGCTGGAACTGGCGCTGGCGATCGGCTCGGACCTGCTCGGGCGGCTGGTCAGCTATGCCGACACGCTGCTGTCGGAGCTGTTCAACAACGTCACCAGCGTGCAGTTGATGGAACATGCCGCGCAGCTGGACCTGGAGGATTTCGAGGACCCCGAGCAGCAGGACAAACTCGACCGCGCGCGGCGCCAGACCATGGGCCGGATGAACCTGATGAGCCAGTTGTTCGGCCAGGTGCAGGACGCGATCACCGTGGTCAGTTTTGCGATCGGTCTGGTGGTGTACGCGCCGTGGCTGATGTTGCTGTTGGCCGTCGCGCTGATCCCGGCCTTCGTCGGCGAGGCGCACTTCAACGCGCTGGGCTATTCGCTGAACTTCCAGTGGACCGCCGAGCGGCGCCAGCTCGACTACCTGCGTCAGGTCGGCGCCAGCGTCGAGACCGCCAAGGAAGTGAAGATCTTCAACCTGCACAGCTTCCTGATCGAGCGCTACCGCGCGCTGGCCGACCGCTTCTTCCAGGCCAACCGTGCGCTGGCGCGCAAGCGCATGCTGTGGGGCACGCTGCTGGCGGCGCTGGGCACGCTGGGCTATTACGCCGCCTATGGCTACATCGCCTGGCGCACGGTGCGCGGCGATTTCAGCATCGGCGACCTGACCTTCCTGGCCGGCAGCTTCCTGCGCCTGCGCCAGCTGCTGGAAGGGCTGCTGATCGGGTTTTCGCAGGTGGCCGGACAGGCGCTGTACCTGGACGACCTGTATTCGTTCTTCCGCGTCGTGCCGGAGATCCGTACCCGCCCCGGCGCGGTGCCGGTGCCGCGGCCGATCGTGCGCGGCTTCGTGTTCGAGAACGTCGGCTTCCGCTATCCGGACGCCGAGCAATGGGCGGTGCGGCACCTGGACTTCGCGCTGCGCGCCGGCGAGGTGCTGGCGCTGGTCGGCGAGAACGGCGCCGGCAAGACCACCCTGGTCAAGCTGCTGGCGCGGCTGTACGACCCGGACGAAGGCCGCATCCTGCTCGACGGCCGCGACCTGCGCGACTACGACCTGGACGATCTGCGCGCCAACCTGGGGGTGATCTTCCAGGACTTCGTGCGCTACCACCTCACTGCTGGCGAGAACATCGGCGTCGGCCGGGTCGATTCGATGGCCGATGCGGCGCGGATCCGCGCCGCCGCGCAGCGGGCGATGGCCAGCGAGCTGATCGAGGGCCTGCCGCACGGCTACGACCAACTGATCGGCCGCCGCTTCAAGTCCGGCGTGGACCTGTCCGGCGGGCAGTGGCAGAAGATCGCGATCGCGCGCGCCTACATGCGCGATGCGCAGCTGATGATCCTCGACGAGCCGACCGCGGCGCTGGATGCGCGCAGCGAGTTCGAGGTGTTCCAGCGCTTCAAGGAGCTGTCCGACAACCGCACCGCGGTGCTGATCTCGCACCGCTTCTCCAGCGTGCGCATGGCCGACCGCATCCTGGTCCTGGCCGGCGGCCAGCTCGAGGCCAGCGGCACCCATGCCGAACTGATGGCGCAGGGCGGCCGCTACGCGGAGCTGTTCGAATTGCAGGCCGCTGGGTATCGTTGAGCATCGTCTGTCCTGCGGATCCGCCATGCTGCGACGCCTCCTGCCCTGCCTGCTTGCCGCCGCCGCGGCATTCCCCGCTGCCGCGGCCGACCCGGTTCCCGGCCCGTCCGACTACGCCGCCGCCAAGGCCCTGGCCGACCGCGACGAGGCCGCGCTGCCCGGCGCGCTGGCCCAGCGCCTGCAGGCGCTGCAACGCGCGGCGCTGGACGAGGGCGTGGCCAGCTGCGCCACGCCGCGCCCGGACACCTCGCCGTTCGTCGTCGTGGTCCAGCTGCAGGCCGACGGCAACGTTGGCGCCAGCTGGCGCAACGGCACCACGCCGCTGGCGCTGTGCCTGGAGCGCTTCCTGCGCCAACGTCCGTTGCTGGTCCCGCCGAAGGTGCCGCTGTACCTGTCCTACGAACTGTCGTTCGACACGTGACGCGCGCAGGGATGAACCGCCACAAATGAGATTCCCTCTCATTTGGGCCGGCATGGGGTAGAATGGCGCCCGCTCCTTCCCCATCACGATCAACGGCATGTCCTCTGCTTTTGGCCCCGAAACGGTGCTCGACGTCCGTCACTGGACGGACGACTACTTCAGCTTCACCACTACTCGCAACGAAGGCTTCCGCTTCGACAACGGCCAGTTCGTGATGATCGGCTTGGAGACGGAGACGCGGCCGCTGCTGCGCGCCTACTCCATCGCCAGCGCCAACTGGGAAGAGCGGCTGGAGTTCTTCAGCATCAAGGTGCCGGACGGCCCGCTGACCTCGCGCCTGCAGCACATCCAGCCGGGCGACGCGGTCCTGGTCGGCAAGAAGCCCACCGGCACCCTGCTCATCAGCGACCTGCACCCGGGCCGGCACCTGTACCTGCTCGGCACCGGCACCGGCCTGGCGCCGTGGCTGTCGGTGATCAAGGACCCGGAGACCTACGAGCGCTTCGACAAGGTAATCCTGACCCACGGCGTGCGTTTCGAAAAAGACCTGGCCTACCGCGATTACTTCGAGAACGAATTGCCGCAGCACGAGTTCCTCGGCGAGACCATCCGCGAGAAACTGCTGTACTACCCGGCGGTGACCCGCGAGGACTTTTGCAACCGCGGCCGCCTCACCGAACTGCTGGACAGCGGGCGCATGCAGCAGACCCTGGGCCTGCCGCCGCTGGACCCGGACTACGACCGGGCGATGATCTGCGGCAGCCCGCAGATGCTGGCCGACCTGCGCCAGACCCTGGACGCGCGCGGCTTCGTCGCCTCCTCGCGGATCGGCACGCCGGGCCATTACGTGTTCGAGCGCGCCTTCGTCGAGAAGTGACGCACGGCCGCGATCCCTGCGCCGGCCAATCGCGACGCACCACTGTAGGAGCGGCTTCAGCCGCGACAGCTACTATCCCTAGAGCCTGTCGCGGCTGAAGCCGCTCCTACAGAACAGCGGGCCGCATCGCGCAGCAAGTCCGCTCAGCACAGCACGCGCTCGATCGCGCCTTCGTCGAGAAGTGACGCACGGCCGCGTGCCTGCGCAAGCCCACCTCGCCGCGTCACTGTAGGAGCGGCTTCAGCCGCGACAGCTACTATCCGTAGAGCCTGTCGCGGCTGAAGCCGCTCCTACAGAACAGCGGGCCGCATCGCGCAGCAAGTCCGCTCAGCCCAGCGCGCGCTCGATGTCCGCCGCCAGCGCTTCCGGTTTGTCGGTCGGCGCATAGCGCGCCAGCACATGGCCGTCGCGGCCGACCAGGAACTTGCTGAAGTTCCACTTGATCGCGGCGATGCCGAGCAGCCCCGATTTCTGCTGCTTGAGCCATTGCCACAGCGGATGCGCGGCGTCGCCGTTGACCTGCACCTTGGCGAACATCGGGAAATCGATGTCGTAGGTCAGCGCGCAGAAGCGCTTGATCTCGTCCGCGTCGCCGGGTTCCTGGTGGCCGAACTGGTCGCAGGGAAATCCCAGCACCACCAGCCCGCGTTCGCGATATTGCTGCCACAGCGCCTGCAGCCCGGCGTATTGCGGGGTGAAGCCGCACTTGGACGCGACGTTGACGATCAGCAGCACCTTGCCGGTGTAGTCGGCGAGCGGCTGCGCGTGGCCATCCAGGTCGGTGGCGGTGAAGGCGTAGGCGGTGGTGGGGGTGTCCATGCGCTCAATCCTCGATGGTGGCGATGCGCGCGGGCGCGGCGATGCCCAGCGCCGCGTAGATCTCGCTGGTGTAGTCCGCGCCGCGCCGCTTCAGCGCCAGGGCGACCTTGCACAGCTCGGCGATGTCGCGGGTCGGATCGCCAAAGATCGCTTTCATGGTGTCTCCCTGCGGTCGGTCGTCTTCACGCAATGGCAGTGGTCTGCCTCGGCCAGCCGCTATATGACGCCGCCGCCGCGGCGAAGGCAAGCTCGGTTGCCGCAGGCGCTGCGCCGCGGGCCAGCCCCCTGGCTCCGGCAGCATGCGCCGCCCAACGCCGCCCGCGTCCCGAGCGGCGTTTTCGTTTGCGTCGCCGCCGCAAGCGTGCCGCCGGCAGGCGCGCACGCGGCGCGCTCAGCCGGCGCTGTCGATGCCGGCGAGCATCTTCTTCAGCAGCCTCTCCAGCTGCACCTGCTCGGCCTCCTCGAGGCCGGCGGTTTCCTCTTCCAGGAAACTGCAGACCTCCGGCAGCATGGCTTCGATCAGCGCGGTCCCGGCCGGCAGCAGGGTCATGCTGATCTTGCGTCTGTCTTCGGGGCTGGCCGAACGCAGGATCAGGCCCTTACTGCACAGGCTGTCGGTAAGACGGGTGATGTTGGCCGGCTTCTCGCCCGCGGCCTCGGCCACTTCGGTCGGGGTGATGCACTCGCCGGGAGTGCCGTACAGCATCATCAGGATGTCGTACTCCGGCGGACTGATGCCGTAGGCCTTGAGCCGCACGCTGGCATTGGCGTGGATGCGCTTGTACAGATGCTTGACGAGCCTGATCACCACGGCAGGTTCGCGCGGGAAGGCATGGTAGCGCTCGCAGGTGAAGACGACGCGTCGCTCGGTCTGATCAAAACTTCCCATGGAGAATGCAATCGTTTGTGGGGGACGAAGCCGCCAATGCTACCGGCTGTTGTGCGGCGCCGACCAGCCACGGCCGTTCAGCGCGGTGCGCGGTACCCTCCCGGTACACCTTCGGGCGACAGCAGCCGCTGTCACAGCTGCGCGCGGCTGCAGCGCCAAGCTGACCATCGACCCGGCCAGATGGAAGCGCTACATGCGCCGGAAACGCAGCTCGTAGCGCTGCGCATGCACCGCGGCCAGGCAACCTCGCCGTTGTCGTGCCGGGCCTGCAGGGTGCGCCCGTGGCCGGCGCCGACGTTGTGCCAGTCCTCGCGTCCTTCCAGCGCCGCGGCCAGCTACGCGGCCGACGGCAGCATCGAAGTGGGGAAGCGGGAGCGCGCGATCCACGGATCGGTGCGCTGCCACGAGGCGTTACTGCCGATGCTGTGCAGCAGGAACAGCCCGTCGCCCGTCCCGCGCGCAGGCGATGCCGCAGCCGCTTACGCCGCGAACAGCGCCGCGTATTCCGGCGCCACCAGGCAGCGCAACACACTGGCCGGGACGTCCACCGACTGCGTGCCATCCGAATACGGTCCCACCTGGTACGGCGGGAACACGAAGCGCAACGCCACGATCTTGCCGGAAGCGTCGACCAATGGCTGGAACTGGCTGAAGTTCTGCGCCTGCGGCGCGGTGCCTTCGGCGATCATCTTGTCGGCGCTACGGACCTGTTCGTCGTGGTCCTCCGGCGGCAGCTGCTCGGCATCCACCCGCGCCTGCACCGCCTGGCGCAATTGCGTGGCGACATAGCCGGCCACCTGCGCCCAACCCTTGGGATCGGGGATCAGCGTGTCGGCGGTGAGCATGCGCTGCCGCTGCGGCAGCCACACGAAGCGCGCCACCAGCGGCTCGCCATGGGCGCCGCCGGTGTAACGGCTACCGTCGGCGGCCACCGCCACCAGCTCGGGCCGTTCCAGCAGCATCTCGAACTGCAGCGACAACTCGTAGGGTGCGCGGGGACGGTCGTTGCCCAGGCCGCCGACCGCCTCCATCAACTCGCCGCGCGCGGCCTGCGCGTAGCGGCCAACCGCCTCGGCCAGGCCCGGGTAGCGATTGAGCGCCGGCGGGAAGGTGATGCCGACCACGTAGCTGGGCGTATGCTCGATCACATCCTTCAGTTCCGCCGGCGCCGGGGCGGCCGGCGCTGCCGCTGGCGTTGGCGCGGCGGCCGGTGCCGGTGCCGGTGCGGCGGCGGGCGCAGCGGCCTCGCGCTTGCAGCCGGCCACGGCCAGGCTCGCCGCCAACGCCAGCGCCGTCCACCGCCATGCAATGTGTTGCCCCGTCTGTGCGCTGTGCCTCACGTCCGCTTCCCCTGTGTGCTGCCTGTGTGTGATGACGAATTATCGCGCCGTCGTCGCGTCGCGCGCACTCAACCGAGCACGTCGGCGTATTCGGGATGGCGCTGCACGAATACCGCGGCATACGAACAGGCCGGGACCACCTTCAATCCCTGCGCCCGCGCATGCTCCAGCGCCGCGCTCACCAAGCGCGCCGCCAGCCCACGGCCGCCGATCGCGCCAGGCACGCCGGTATGGGTGACGACCAGGCGCCCGTCCTGCAGCAGGTAATCCAGCTCGGCCTCATGGCCGTCCAACTGCAGCGTGAAGCGCTGCCGCTGCGGATCGTGTTCGATCGGGGGAGGGGACGCTGCGCTCATGACCCGGCTCGTGCGACGGAATGCACAGTCTGGTCGCGCGCGCCGTGGCGATGTGAAGCCGCGCGCCGCGCTGCGTCACTTCCGGCCTGGGGCATGCCGGCATCGAACCGGTGCCCCGCCCTGCGCGGCGCGCGAATTGTGCGCCGGCTTGTGGAACGGACCCTGCGGGCTAAAGCAACGCCGCAGGCAGCCGCTATCGATCCTGCACTATCGTACGAACCTAGCATGTTTTTTGTGCAATCCATCACGATTTAATCGAACAAGGGCAAGACGCATGAGCGACAACGAACAGATCCAGGGCGACCACGACACATCGCTGCTGGAAGGCTTGTTCCAGCTGGTGGTGGACGGGCAGACCCAGGGCTGGGAATTCGAGCAGCTCAGCAACGAGGTCTACGACCGGCTGAAGGAAACCTACGAGCACGCCGCCATTGGCAGCGCCAAGGTGCAGCTGCGCGGCAGCATGGCCGGCTGAGCCTGACGCGCCGGCCCGCGACGCGGCGCACAATCCTGCCGGTGGCGCCCGAGCCGCCGCCACGCGCGGCGCGCGCCGACCGCATTTCCCGCAACTGCATGCCCACCCCGCGCGACGCCAGCGCGGTGCGCGTGCCGCTCGCTAGCCGCGGCCGAAGCGCGGCTGCGCCAGCTCGTCGAGGAAGTGCTGCAGCACCGACGGCTCCATGATCAACAGGAACATCACCCCGAATGCGGCGCCGGCCAGGTGCGCGCTGTGGTTGATGTTGTCGCCGCCGCGGCGGTCCATCCAGATGCTGTAGCCCACGTAGAACAGCGCGTACAGGATCGCCGGGATCGGGATCGGGATGAAGAAGAAGTAGATCCCGGTCCACGGCGCCAGCAGGATGTAGGCGAACAGCACCGCCGACACCGCGCCGGACGCGCCCAGGCTGAAATAGTTCGGGTTCTTCTGGTTCTTCAGGTAGCTGGGCAGGATCGCCACCACCAGCGCCGCCAGGTAGAACAGCGGATAGGTCAGCAGGCTGCCGGTCAATCGCTCCATCAGCCGCTCGATCGGGCCGCCAAAGAAATACAGCGTGACCATGTTGAACAGCAGATGCGGGAAATCGGCATGAATGAAGCCATGGGTCAGCAGCCGGTCGTACTGCTTGTGCCGGTCGATCGCCGGCGGCCACAGGATCAGCCGGTCGAGCAGCTTGCGGTTGTTGAACGCCGCCCACGACACCAGCACGGTGAGCACGATCAGGATCAGGTTGACGGGGGTGACGGACGGCATGCGGGGGCCTCAGGCGGTACGGTAATGATCGACCATGCGGTAACGGCGCGCGTACAGCCCGAACAACAGCGCGGCGACGCAGGCGAAGGCGGCGAAGAAGAACATCAGGAACGCGGTTTCGCTGAGCCCGGTACTGCCGATGTGCGCGGTGACGGTGGCGTTGCGCACCGCCGCGTTGGACAGCAGCACCCACAGGTTGCCGACCGTGGTGGTCAGGTTCCAGAAACTCATCACCACGCCCTTCATCGATTGCGGCGCCTGGCTGTAGGCGAACTCCAGCCCGGTCGCCGAGACCAGCACCTCGCCGAAGGTCAGCAGCGCGTACGGCAGGATCTGCCAGGCGATGGACAGCGCATCGCCGCCGTCCATGGCTACCTGCAGCGCGCCGACCACGATCCAGGCCAGGCCGCTGAAGCCGATGCCGGCGGTCATCCGCCGCAGCGCGGTCGGCTCGTAGCCGCCGCGGCGCAGCAGCGGGTACAGCACCAGGTTGTTGAACGGGATCAGCAGCATCACCAGCGCCGGATTCAACGCCTGCATCTGCGAGGCGCTGAACCAGTCGGGCATCTGCATCTGCTGGCCCTGCAGCACCCAGGTCGAGGCCTTCTGGTCGAACAGCGAGAAGAACGGGGTCGCCAGCGCGAACACCACCAGCACCCGCAGCACCGCGCGCACGCCGTCCACCGCCGCGTCCGGATGCACCGTGCGGGCGCGCTCCAGCTGCCACCAGGTGCCGCCGCCGATCCCGGCCAGCAGCAGCACCAGCGAAAGGCACAGGCAGATCACGATGCCCAGCGTCGGCAGCAGCGCGAAGCTGGCCAGCGCCAGCACCACTGCGATGGCGGCGAGCGCCAGGCCGGGACGCCTCTGGCCGGGCGCGCGCGACAGCAGCGCGCTGCGCACCACCTGGGCGAAGCCATGCGGATCGCGCGGCGGCAGCGGCACGCGCACGTAGCGGCGGCGCCCGGCCCAGAACACCAGCGTGGCCACGAACATCAGGAGGCCGGGAATGCCGAATGCCCAGGCCGGGCCGAGGTTCTTCAGCGCCAGCGGGATCAGCAGCGAGGCGAACAGCGAACCGAAGTTGATGATCCAGTAGAACGCGTCGAACACCAGCTTGGCCAGATGCTTGTTGGACTGGTCGAACTGGTCGCCCATGAACGAGGCCACCAGCGGCTTGATCCCGCCGGCGCCCAGCGCGATCAGGCCCAGGCCGACGAAGAACCCTTCGCGGCTGCCCTCGAACAGCGCCAGACAGGCATGGCCCGCGCAATAGATCAGGCTGAACCACAGGATGGTGGTGTACTTGCCGAAGAAGCGGTCGGCCAGCCAGCCGCCGAGCAGCGGGAAGAAATACACGCCGACCATGAAGCTGTGCATGACGTGCTTGGCTTCGGCCTCGCGGCCGGGCGCGGTCACTTCCTGCAGCAACAACGAGGTGATCAGGAACTGCACCAGGATGTTGCGCATGCCGTAGAAGCTGAAACGCTCGCAGGCCTCGTTGCCGATGATGTACGGGATCTGCCGCGGCATCCGCACGCCGGCGTGTGCGTTGGCCGCACTCATCCGCACTTCCTCGTCGATGGTTCGCTCGTCACAGGCAGGGGTCCAGGCAAAATTTTCAGAAGGTTACCCGATCGTTCCGGGCGAATCGAACCGCCTGCAGCGGCCGCGGCGGCACGCAAGTGCTTTCGCAATCGGCGCGCTGCACGCATCATGGGGGCTTATCCCGCGACGGTGCCGCAATGATCCGACCCTGGCTGGTCCCCCTCCTGCTGTCGATGCTGCTGTGCAGCATGCCATTGCTGGCCAGCGATGCGGGCCTGACCACCGAGGCCGAGCGCAGCGGTTTTCTGCGTACCGGGCGCTACGCGGAGACCATCGCGCTGTGCGACGCGTTCGCGCAGCGCTATCCGCAGGCGGTGCGGTGCTTCGACTTCGGCACCACGCCCGAGGGCCGGCCGATGAAGGCGCTGGCGGTCTCCACGTCCGGCGCGCTGGATGCGGCCGCCGCGCAAGCGCGCAAGCTGCCGGTGGTGCTGATCCAGGGCGGCATCCACGCCGGCGAGATCGACGGCAAGGACGCCGGCTTCCTGGCGCTGCGCCAGCTGCTCGACGGCCAGGCCGCGCGCGGCGCGCTGGACAAGCAGGTGTGGCTGTTCGTGCCGGTGTTCAACGTCGATGGCCACGAGCGCTTCGGCGCCTGGAACCGGCCCAACCAGCGCGGCCCGGAGCAGATGGGCTGGCGCACCACCGCGCAGAACCTCAACCTCAACCGCGATTACGTCAAGGCCGACGCGCCGGAGATGCAGGCGATGCTGCGCCTGGTCGAACAGTGGGATCCACTGCTGTACGTGGACCTGCACGTCACCGACGGCGCGCAGTTCGAGCACGACGTGTCGGTGCAGGTGGAACCGCTGCACGCCGGCGACACCGCGCTGCGCGGCGACGGCCTGCGCCTGCGCGACGGCGTGCTCGCCGATCTGAAGCGCCAGGGCTCGCTGCCGCTGCCCTACTACCCCTCGTTCGTGGTCAACGACGATCCCGCCTCCGGCTTCGAGGACGGCGTGGCCACGCCGCGCTTCTCGCACGGCTATTTCCAGCTGCGCAACCGCTTTGGCATGCTGGTGGAAACCCATTCGTGGAAGCCCTACCCGCAGCGCGTGCGCATCACCCGCAACACCATCGTCTCGGTGCTGCAGCTGGTGGCGCGCAACGGCAGCCGCTGGCGCGCCGACGCGTTGGCCGCCGACGCACGCGCGCAGCAGCTGGGCGGGAAGACGGTGGCGCTGGACTACCGCACCACCGAGCAGTCGCACCTGGTGGATTTCCGCGGCTACGCCTATACCCGCACGCTGTCGCCGGTGTCCGGCGCGCTGATGACACGCTACGACGAGCGCACCCCGCAGATCTGGCGGGTGCCGCTGCGCGATCACATCGTGCCCAGCGTCGAAGTCGTGGCGCCGCGCGCCGGATATCTGGTGCCGGCCGCGCAGGCCGCGCTGGTCGCCGCCAAATTGCGCCAGCACGGCATCGCCTTCCGCACCCTGGACGCGGAGGCCACGCTGCCGGTGCAGACGTTCCGCGCCGACGATGCCAGCTTCGCCGCGCGTTCCTCCGAAGGCCACCAACGGCTCAGCGTGCAGGGCGCCTGGACCCCCGCAACGCGCGCCATCGGCGCCGGCGCCCTGTTCGTGCCGATCACCCAGCCCAAGGCGCGGCTGCTGATGGCCTTGCTGGAACCGCAGGCGCCGGACTCGCTGCTGCAATGGGGCGAGTTCAACAGCGCCTTCGAGCGCACCGAATACATGGAAGACTATGTGGCCGAGGACGTGGCGCGGCAGATGCTGGCCAGCGACCCGGCACTGAAGGCCGAATTCGAGGGCAAGCTCGAGCACGATGCCGACTTCGCCAAGGATCCGCATGCGCGGCTGGAGTTCTTCCACCGCCGCCATTCCTCCTGGGACGCGCAGTACCGGTTGTATCCGGTGATGCGTAACGACGAAGCGCCGTCCTAGCGCTTCACCGGCTCTCCCCTCCCCCCAACTCCCCCCGATGCGCAATCCCTTCAGCTGCTAGAGAGGCCTTACGCCCCGCTATGAAAACGTTTTCAGGACTCCTCTGCCTGGCGCTCGCGCTGGCCTGGCCGGCCTTCGCCGCGCCTGCGCCCGCGACCGACAAGGACACCCCGACGCTCAGCGTGGTCACGCTGAACCTGTATCACGACAAGCTCGACTGGCCGAGTCGGCGTACCCAGATCGTGCAGACCCTGCGCGAACTGCACCCGGACGCGATCGCGCTGGAAGAAGTACTGCAGCACGACACGCTGCCCAACCAGGCGCAATGGCTGGCCGAGCAGCTCGGCTACGAGTATTACTTCACCAGCGTCGATCCGCCCGGCGCCGCGCAGCGCTACGGCAATGCGCTGCTGACCCGACGCCCGATCCTGGCGCGCGAACAGATCCGCCTGAACCCGCTCGACGACAGCCGCACGGCCGGGCGCCTGCGCCTGGACGTGGACGGCCGCGCGGTCAATCTCTACGTCACCCACCTGCACTGGACCGAGGCCGGCGGCGCGCTGCGCGAACGCCAGCTGCAGGACCTGCTGGCCTGGGTCGAGAAGACCTCAGACGGCGCACCGTCGCTGCTCGCCGGCGACTTCAACGCCAGCGCCGACGCACCGGAACTGGCCGCGCTGCGCAGTGGTTTCGGCGACAGCTACGGCAGCCTGCACGGCGCCAAGGACCGCCGCGCCGACAGCACCTTGAACCCGAAGTTCAACCCGCCCCGGCGCATCGACCACGTGTTCTTCCAGCGCGAGCGCTTCGAACCGGTGAGCAGCCGCATCCTGTTCCAGAAACCCGACGCCAACGGCGTGTGGGCCTCGGATCATTTCGGCCTGGTCAGCACCTTGCGCCTGGCGCCCAGCGCCACCGCCGATGCGCAGCGCCCGTGGACCGATCGCGCGCTGGCGCCGGACCGCCGCGCCGCGTTGCTGGTGCAGGCGATGACCCAGGACGAGAAATTCCAGATGCTGCACAGCTACTTCGGCCTGGGCAAGGACGGCGGTCCGCTGCCGCCCGGCGCGCTCGGCTCGGCCGGCTTCGTGCCGGCGATCGAACGCCTGGGCATCGCCGCGCAACAGCTGGCCGATGCCGGCGTCGGCGTGACCAATCCGGGCAACGTGCGCCGCGGCGACCACGCCACCGCGCTGCCGTCCGGCCCGGCCACCGCCGCCACCTGGAACCGCGAACTGGCCTACGCCGGCGGCGCGACGATGGGCCGCGAAGCCTGGCAGCAGGGCTTCAACGTGCTGCTGGCCGGCAGCGTCAACCTGCAGCGCGATCCGCGCAACGGCCGCAACTTCGAGTACGCCGGCGAAGATCCGCTGCTGGCCGGGGTGATGGTCGGCGAGTCGATCCGCGGCGTGCAGAGCCAGCACGTGGTGTCGACGATGAAGCACTTCGCGATGAACGATCTGGAGACCGGGCGCAACACCCACAGCGCCGACATCGGCGCGCAGGCCATGCACGAATCGGACCTGCTGGCGTTCGAGCTGGCGCTGCAGATCGGCGAGCCCGGCTCGGTGATGTGTTCCTACAACCGCATCAACGGCATCTACGGCTGCGAGCACGACTACCTGCTCAACCAGGTGCTCAAGCAGGAATGGAAATTCCCCGGCTACGTGATGTCCGACTGGGGCGGCGTGCACAGCGGCTCCAAGGCGGCGCTGGCCGGGCTGGACCAGCAATCGGCCGGCGAAGTGTTCGACAAGGCGGTGTACTTCGACCAGCCGCTGCGTCTGGCGGTGGCCGGCGGCACGGTGCCGCAGGCGCGGCTGGACGACATGGTGCGGCGCATCCTGCGCGCCTTCATCGCCACCGGCAGCTTCGACCATCCGCCGCAGCGGCAGCCGATCGACGACGGCGCCGGCGGCGACGCGGTGCAGAAGGTGGTCGAGGAAGGCACGGTGCTGCTGCGCAACGAGCGCGACACGCTGCCGTTGCCGCGCACGCTGCGGCGCATCGCGGTGATCGGCGGGCATGCCGACAAGGGCGTGATCGGCGGCGGCGGCTCGTCGATGGTCGGCTTCACCGTCAACGGCGGCAACGCGGTACCGGGGCTGGCCCCGACCACCTGGCCGGGCCCGGTGATGTTCCATCCGTCCTCGCCGCTGCAGGCGCTGCGCAAGGCGCTGCCGCAGGCGCAGATCGACTACGCCAGCGGCGACGATGTAGCCGCCGCGGCCAGGCTCGCGCGCGGCGCCGAGGCGGTGATCGTGTTCGCCACGCAGTGGTCGGCCGAATCGGTGGACCTGCCCGACATCACACTGCCCGGCAAGCAGGACGCGCTGATCGCGGCGATGGCCAAGGCCAACCCACGCACGGTGGTGGTGCTGGAAACCAACGGCCCGGTGGCGATGCCGTGGCTGCAGCAGGTGCCGGCGGTACTGGAAGCCTGGTACCCGGGCATCCGCGGCGGCGAAGCGCTGGCGCGGCTGCTGCTGGGCGACGCCAACCCGTCCGGGCGCCTGCCGGTGACCTGGCTGCGCGACGTGGCGCAGCTGCCGCGGCCGTCGATCCCGGGGCTGCGCTTCAAGCCGGCGCAACCGGCAGGCAGCAATGTCGACTACGCCATCGAAGGCGCCAACGTCGGCTACCGCTGGTTCGCCGCGCGCGGCCTGGAGCCGCTGTACGCATTCGGCCACGGCCTGTCCTACACCCGCTTCGACTACACCAACCTGAGCGTGCAGGTGGACGGCAGCCGCGTGATCGCCAGCTTCGACGTGCGCAACAGCGGCGAACGCGAAGGCGCCGACGTGCCGCAGCTGTACCTGCGCCTGCCGCAGGGCCACCACACGCCGATCCGCCTGGTCGGCTGGGACAAGCTCACGCTCAAACCCGGCGAAACCCGCCGCGTCAGCATCGTCGCCGAACCCAGGACCCTGGCCGACTACGATCCGGTGCAGCGCCAGTGGCGCATCGCCGCCGGCGACTACGCGCTGGTACTGGGGCGCTCGGCGACGCAGGCCGCGGCCCGCGTGCCGCTGCGTCTGGCGGAGAGCGTGCTGCCGCGCTAGACACTGCAGCGCCGCGTGTCCATGTACACGCGGCGCTGAAGCCACACGTCCTAGCATCCAGCGCATGACGCGCACGACCGGGACCCCACGACGACGGCATCGCCTCGGCTGGCTGCTGCTGGCCCTGGTCGGGCATGCGGGTGCGCAAGCGCTGCCCGCCGGCTTGCCTGCGCCGCCGCCCGCCCCGACCGCCACGCTCAGCGTGGTCAGCCTCAATCTCGAGCAGGACCGCAACGACTGGCCGGCGCGCCGCGTGCGTATCGTCGAGACGCTGCAACGGCTGCAACCCGATGCGATCGCGCTGCAGGAAGTGCTGCAGACCACGGGATTGCCGAACCAGGCGCAATGGCTGGCCGCACAGCTCGGCTACCACTGCCATTTCATCAGCGCCGATCCGCCGAGCCGGCCGCAACGCCGCGGCAATGCGCTGCTGACCCGGCTGCCGGTACTGGAGGAAGCGGAAACCTTATTGCATCCGTTCGAGGACTACAGCGTGGCCGGGCTGGTGCGCGTGGACCTGCGCGGGCAGCCGGTGAACCTGTACTTCACCCGCCTGCATGCCGAACGCGATGGCGGCGCCAGCCGCCGCGAGCAGGCCGACGACCTGATGGCGTGGATCGACGCCACCGCCGAGGGCGTGCCCTCGCTGCTGGCCGGTGGCTTCTTCGCCGCCGCCGACGCGCCGGAGCTGGCGCCGCTGGCCGCGCGCTTCGGCGACAGCGATGCGCGCCTGCGCGGCGCACGCAACGACACCCCGCGCAACGGCCTGGATCCGCACCTGTTCGCACTGTCCGCGCAGGCCGACCATGTGTTCTTCGAACGCGACCGCTTCCGTCCGCTGCGCAGCGCGCGGCTGCTGCCGCGCACCCCGGGCGCCGCGCGCGGCAGCGACCCGCGCGGCCTGCTGGTGGCGCTGCAGCCGCTGGATCCGCTGCCGATCGAGGCACTGCCGCTGCCGCCGCGCTGACCGCGCGCCTGCCAGGGGCATGCATGTCTGCGCAAAAACAAAGGCCGGGCAAGCCCGGCCTTCGGTGCGACGGCGACGCCGCTGCGATCAGGCGATCGCGGCGTGGTAGCGGCGCTCGACTTCGTTCCAGTCCACCACGTTGAAGAACGCGCCGATGTAGTCCGGGCGGCGGTTCTGGTACTTCAGGTAGTAAGCGTGTTCCCACACGTCCAGGCCCAGGATCGGGGTATTGCCCTCGAACAGCGGGCTGTCCTGGTTGGCGGTGCTTTCGACCACGATCTTCTTGTCCGGGGTGACGCTCAACCACGCCCAGCCGCTGCCGAAGCGGGTCAGCGCGGCCTTGGTGAAGGCTTCCTTGAACTTGTCGAAACCGCCCAGTTGGCTGTCGATCGCCTTGGCCACGGCGCCGACCGGGGTGCCGCCGGCGTTGGGCGCCATCACCGTCCAGAACAGCGAATGGTTGGCGTGGCCGCCGCCGTTGTTGCGCACCGGACCCTGCAGGTTCTCCGGCAGCGACTTCAGCTTGGACACCAGCGCCTCGACCGGCAGGTCGGCGTACTCGGTGCCTTCCAGCGCGGCGTTGACGTTGGTGATATAGGTCTGGTGATGCTTGGTGTGATGGATTTCCATCGTCTGCGCATCGATGTGCGGTTCCAGCGCGTCGTAGGCGTAGGGCAGCTTGGGGAGGGTGTAGGCCATGCAGTTCTCCTGGACTTTCGCCCGCCGGAAGGACGGACGTTGCGTGATGAATGGTAGGGACGACCGGCGACCATACCAAGACCGGCGTTGCGGAAACATCGTCCCATCGCGCAGCTGCCGTGTCGGCCGACGCCGCGGATCGGCGGCTACGATGCGCCAGCACCCGGTTAGTCGAATGTGAATCGCGAGTTGCAGCGGCATCGGCAGCGCCGCTGCGATGCCAGGCCAGCGTTGCCGGCGCCTGGTTAAGAGCACGAACAGCCGCACTCGCCCATACTGTGCCGCTGCTGCGCCAGAACGCGGCGCCCGCCGTTCTCGCTGGAGCTCCTCCTCGATGCGCAAGCCCGTGTTACTGATCGTCGCGATCGCGCTGCTCGCCGCCGGGCTGTGGGGCATCCGCGCCTTGCAGCCGCGGCCGCATCCGCAGTTCGCGCCGGCGCTCACCAATCCCGCGCCGCTGCCGGCGCCTGCACCGGCACCGCCGCCGGCCACGCCGGCCGCGAACGCGGACGCCACGCTGCCGCCGTTCCTGCCGCCCGAAGCGCGCGCCACCATCGCGCTGATCCAGCGCGGCGGTCCGTTCCCGCATCGCCAGGACGGCAGCGTGTTCGGCAACCGCGAAAACCGGTTGCCGTCACGCCCGCGCGGCTACTATCGCGAATACACCGTCGACACGCCGGGGCTGGAGCACCGCGGGACGCGGCGCATCGTCACCGGCGGCGACCCGCCGGACGTCTGGTACTACAGCGACGACCACTACGCCAGTTTCCGCAGTTTCAGCATCGCCTCCGGGAGGCCGTCGCCATGAACACCTTCAATTTTTCGCTCAACCTGGCCGAGCCGGCCGCCTCCGGCGTCTATCGCGTCGCCAACAGCGACCTGGACAGCATCGCCGCGCTCGGCCGCGACGCCGGCCTGCGGCTGTGCCGGATCGACCTGCAGGGCTGCAGCAGCAAACCGATGCTGCTGATGCGGCTGGCCGCGCAACTGGACTTCCCGATCGGCTTCGGCCGCAACTGGGATGCATTGATGGATGGCCTGCGCGACCTGTCGTGGTTGCCGGCCAAGGGCGGCTACGCGCTGCTGCTGGAAGACGCGGCCGAACTGCAATCGGTGGCGAAGAAGGATTTCGACGTGCTGCTGGAACTGCTCGACGACGTGGCCAAGGAATGGGCGCAGGACGGCATCGCCTTCGTCGCCTTCGTCGGCCTGCTGACCGGCGACGAGGTCGAACCCGACGAGCGCACCAGCCAGGCCGATGATCTGGATGAAGACGACGACGAGGAAGCCGCTTCGCGCTGAGCCAACGCCGGCTACGCAGTCGCGCCGATGGCGCCTGTTCGATCCTGACGTCCCGCCCACAGTGCACCCAGCAAGGCTGTCCGCAAGACCTTTGTAGGGCTTCAGCCGCGACCGCGCTTTACTGATGGTGTCTGTCGCGGCTGAAGCCGCTCCTACAGTGCAACCTACGAGCAAGGCGCAAGCTTCCTGTAGGAGCGACTTCAGTCGCGACGAACGAAGCGGTGGACTTGCCGGCTTCGGATGCTGTCGGGACTGAAGTCCCTTCCACAATGCACCAGGCAGCTGGCCGCGAGACCTTTTGTAGGAGCGGCTTCAGCCGCGACCGCGCTTTACTGATGCTGTCTGTCGCGGCTGAAGCCGCTCCTACAGTGCAACCTGCGAGCAAGGCGCAAGCTTCCTGTAGGAGCGACTTCAGTCGCGACGAACGAAGCGGTGGACTTGCCGGCTTCGGACGCTGTCGGGACTGAAATCCCTCCTACAGTGCGCCCGGCCATCCAATGGCGAGCGCCTGCAGCAGAGATCGCCACACCACCCTGCGCCGCTACGCGTCCAGCTCGCTCCAGCGCGCATAGGCCGCGTCCAGCTCGGTCTGCGCCTGGGTCAGCGCCTGGGTATGCGCGCTCACCGCTGCCGCATCGCGCTGGTAGAACGAGGACTCGGTCATCGCCGCAGTCAATGCCATGACCTGCTGCTCCAGGGTCTCGATCCGCGCCGGCAATTGCTCCAGTTCGCGCGCGTCCTTGTAGCTGAGCTTGCGCTTGGCGGCCGGCGCGGCAGCGGCCGCCGCCGGCGCGGTGGCCGCCGCAGTGGCCGAAGCCTTGGCCACCGCCATCGCACTGGCCGGCGGCGCGGCGCGCTGGCGCACCCAGTCGCTGTAGCCGCCGACGTATTCGCCGATGCGGCCGTCGCCTTCCATCACCATGGTCGAGGTCACCACGTTGTCGATGAAGTCGCGATCGTGGCTGACCAGCAGCAAGGTGCCGGTGTAGTCGCCGAGCAGCTCTTCCAGCAGCTCCAGCGTCTCCACGTCCAGGTCGTTGGTCGGTTCGTCCATCACCAGCAGGTTAGACGGCTGTGCGAACAACCGCGCCAGCAGCAGGCGGTTGCGCTCGCCGCCGGACAGGCGGGTGATCGGCGCACGCGCGCGTTCCGGGGTGAACAGGAAATCCTGCAGATAGCCGTGCACGTGCTTGCGCTTGCCGTTGACCTCGATGAAATCGCGGCCCTCGGCGACGTTCTCGATCGCGCTCCAGTCCTCGCGCAAGGTGGCGCGGTACTGGTCGAAATAGGCCACCTGCAGGTTGGTGCCGGTGCGCACCTCGCCACTGGCCGGGGTCAGCTCGCCCAGCAGCAGCTTCAGCAGCGTGGTCTTGCCGCTGCCGTTGGGGCCGATCAGGCCGATGCGGTCGCCGCGCAGGATGGTGCTGGAGAAGTCGCGCACCATGGTCCGCGCGCCGAAGGCGAAGCTCAGCTCCTTGGCCTCGATCACCTTCTTGCCTGAGGACTCGCCCTGCGCCGCTTCCATGCGCACGTTGCCGCCAAGCTCGCGGCGCTGGGTGCGCTCGTTGCGCATCGACTCCAGGCGCCGCACGCGGCCTTCGTCGCGGGTGCGGCGCGCCTTGATGCCCTGCCGGATCCACACTTCTTCCTGCGCCAGCATCTTGTCGAAGCGCGCGTTTTCCTGCGCCTGCGCGTTGAGCCGTTCCTCGCGGCGGCGCTCGTAGTTGGCCCAGTCGCCGGGCCAGCTGGTGACCTGGCCGCGGTCGATCTCGACGATGCGGGTGGCCAGCGCACGCAGGAAGCGCCGGTCGTGGGTGACGAACACCACGCTGCCGTTCCAGCCCTTCAGGAATAGTTCCAGCCAGTCGATCGCCTCGATGTCCAGGTGGTTGGTCGGCTCGTCGAGCAGCAGCAGGTCCGGCGCCGACACCAGCGCGCGCGCCAACAGCACGCGCCGCTTCATGCCGCCAGACAGCCGCGCGAACTCCGCGTCGCCGTCCAGATCGAGCCGGGTCAGGGTCTCGTTGACCCGCTGGTCCAGCGCCCAGCCGTTGGCGCCGTCGATCTTGGACTGCACCGCGCCCAGCGCATCGCCGTCGAACTCGGCGGCATGGCTGAGCCGGTGGAACTCGGCCAGCCAGTGGCCGAGCTCGCCCAGGCCGTCGGCGACCACGTCGAACACGCTGCCGGCGGCGCCATGCGGCACCTCCTGCTCCAGCCGCGCGATGCGCACGCCCTTCTGGACGCGGATCTCGCCGTCATCGGGCTTGAGCTCGCCGGCGATCAGTTTCATCAAGGTCGATTTGCCGGCGCCGTTGCGGCCGATCAGGGCGATACGCTCGCCCGGCTCGATCGACAGTTCGGTCTTTTCCAGCAACAAGGGGCCGCCAACGCTGTAGTCGACGTTCTGTAGGGTGATAAGAGGCATGGGAGGAATTGTACGGGACTCGGGACTCGGGACTCGGGACCAAGCGCGCAGCCGGCCGGGTTTACGCAGCGCATTGGCGTTTGATTTGCCGAGTCCCCGGTCCCGAGTCCCGAGTCCCGGCTAAAATGCGCCATGAACGATTTCGACACCCTGTCCCTCTCCCCGGCGCTGGCGCCGGGCATCGACGCGCTCGGCTACACCACGATGACCCCGGTGCAGGCGCAGAGCCTGCCGCCGATCCTGGCCGGCAGCGACGTCATCGTGCAGGCGCCTACCGGCAGCGGCAAGACCGCCGCGTTCGGCCTGGGCCTGCTGCACAAGCTGGACCCGGCGCTGACCCGCGCGCAGGCGCTGGTGCTGTGCCCAACCCGCGAACTTGCCGACCAGGTCGGCAAGCAGCTGCGCAAGCTGGCCACCGGCATTCCCAACATGAAGCTGGTGGTGCTGACCGGCGGCATGCCGCTCGGCCCGCAGCTGGCCTCGCTGGAGGCGCACGACCCGCAGGTGGTGGTCGGCACCCCCGGGCGCATCCAGGAACTGGCCCGCAAGCGCGCGCTGCACCTGGGCGGGGTGCGCACGCTGGTGCTGGACGAGGGCGACCGCATGCTCGACATGGGCTTCGAGGAGCCGATCCGCGAGATCGCCAGCCGCTGCGACAAGCACCGCCAGAGCCTGCTGTTCTCGGCCACCTTCCCCGATGCGATCCGCACCCTGGCCCGCGAGCTGCTGAAGGAACCGGTGGAAATCACCATCGAAGGCGCCGACAGCGCGCCGGAGATCGAGCAGCAGTTCTTCGAAGTCGACCCGACCTACCGGCAGAAGGCGGTGGCCGGGCTGCTGCTGCGCTTCACCCCCGAGTCCAGCGTGGTGTTCTGCAACACCCGCAAGGAGGTCGACGAGGTGGCCGGCTCGCTGCAGCAGTTCGGCTTCTCGGCGCTGGCGTTGCACGGCGACATGGAACAGCGCGACCGCGACGAGGTGCTGGTGCGCTTCGTCAACCGCAGCTGCAACGTGCTGGTCGCCAGCGACGTGGCGGCGCGCGGACTGGACGTGGAAGACCTGGCCGCGGTGCTCAACTACGAACTGCCGACCGATACCGAAACCTACCGCCACCGTATCGGCCGCACCGCGCGCGCCGGCAAGCGCGGCCTGGCGCTGAGCCTGGTAGCGCCACGCGAGCTGGCGCGCGCGCAGGCGCTGGAGGCCGAACAGGGCCAGCCGCTGCGCTGGTCGCGCGCGCCGCTAGCTACCGCGCGCCCGGCGCAGCTGCTGCAGGCGGCGATGGTCACGCTGCGCATCGACGGCGGCAAGACCGACAAGCTGCGCGCCGGCGACATCCTCGGCGCGCTGACCGGCGACGCCGGGCTGTCCGGCGCGGCGATCGGCAAGATCGCGATCTACGCCACCCGCTCCTACGTCGCCATCGCCCGCGAGCACGCCGGCCGGGCGCTGGGGCAGCTGCAGGCGGGCAAGATCAAGGGCCGCCGGTTCCGGGTCAGCAAACTGTGACCGCGCTGGCGCACAAGGCCGCGCCGCGACCACGGCCACCGCGGTCCGCTGCCGGCCGCGCGTGACGGCCGCCGCACCGCGTCGCCCTCAATAGGTCAGCGTCGCCAACAGCGGCACGTCCTCGCTCCAGCGCTCGCGCCCCTGCAGCGCCTGCAGCTCGACCAGCACCACCGCACCGACGATCTCCAGTTGCAGTTGCCGCGCCAGCGCCAGCGCCGCGCGCAAGGTGCCGCCGGTGGCGAGCACATCATCGACGATCAGCACCCGCGCGCCGGCCGGCAGCGCGTCGGCGTGCATTTCGATGCGGTCGCTGCCGTATTCCAGCGTGTAGTCCTGGGTCACCGTCCTGCCCGGCAGCTTGCCCGGCTTGCGGATCGGCACGAAGCCGGTGCGCAGTTCGTGCGCCAGCGCCGCACCCAGAATGAAGCCGCGCGACTCGATGCCCAGCACCGCGTCCAGCGGCGTGGTGCGCCAGGGACGCGCCATCTCGTCCAGTGCCGAGGCGAAATCCGGGCCGTCGGCCAGCAGCGGGGTGATGTCCTTGAACACGACGCCCGGCTTCGGGAAATCGGCGATATCGCGGATGCGCCCGGACCAGTGGGCCGGTGCGTCGCTGGGCGCGCCGCAGCAGGAGGAATCGTTCATCGGCACATCGCAGCGTGGGGAAACGCCCATTTTAGGCGCAATGCGGCGCCGTGCAGCGGCACCGCATTGCGCATCCAGCGCCTACCCCGCCGGCGTGTGCGGCGCCTGGCCATGCAGCAGGCGCCGCACCAGCACGAAGAACAGCGGCACCAGCAGCACCGCCAGCGCCGTGCCGGAGAGCATGCCGCCGATCACGCTGACGCCGATCTCGCGGCGGCTGGCCGCGCCGGCGCCGGTGGACAGCGCCAGCGGCAGCACGCCGGCGACGAACGCCAGCGAGGTCATCACGATCGGCCGCAGGCGCAGCCGCGCGCCTTCCAGCGCCGCCTCCAGCAACGGCCGCCCGGCGCGTTGCTCGGCCTCGGCGAACTCCACGATCAGGATCGCGTTCTTCGCCGACAAACCGATCGTGGTCAGCAGGCCGACCTGGAAATAGATGTCGTTGACGAAGCCGACCAGGGTGGTCGCGACCACCGTGCCGAGCACGCCCAGCGGAATCACCAGCAGCACCGCTACCGGGATCGACCAGCTCTCGTACAGCGCCGCCAGGCACAGGAAAATGAACAGGATCGAGGCGGTGTACAGCCACAGCGTCTGGTTGCTCGACAGCTGCTCCTGGTAGGACAGACCGCTCCACTGCAGGTCGAAGCCCTTCTGCTTGGCGACCAGTTCCTGCATCCGCTGCATCGCCTCGCCGGAACTGCTGTCGGCCGCCGCGCCACCCTGGATCTGCGCCGCCGGCAGGCCATTGAAGCGCTGCTGCAACTGCGGGCCGCGGGTCCAGTGGGTACTGGCGAAACTGGCGAACGGCGCCATCTGCCCGTCCTTGCCACGCACATACCACTGGCCGATGTCTTCCGGCAGCGAGCGGTACGGCGCATCGCCCTGCACATAGACGCGCTTGACCCGGCCGCGATCGACGAAATCGTTGACGTAACTGCCGCCCCAGGCGGTGGACAAGGTGCCGTTGATGTCGCCCTGCGCCAGGCCCAGCGCGCTGGCCTGCGCCTGGTCGATATCCACCTGCAGCTGCGCCTTGTCGCCCAGGCCGTTGAGCCGCACCGCGGTCAGCTGCAGATCGTCGCCGGCGTCCTGCAGCACCTGCTGCTGCGCCTTGAGCAGGGCCGCGCGGCCGGCGCCGTCGCTGTCGCGGATCCACAGTTCGAAACCGCTGGATTGGCCCAGGCCGCGCACCGCCGGCGGCGACAGCACGCTGACCTTGGCGTCGGCGGTGCCGCGGAAATACGCATTGGCGCGGTCGATGATCGCCTGCGCGGTGTTGTCGCGGTTGCGCTCGCCCCATGGCCGCAGCGCGACGAAGGCCTGGCCGGCGTTCTGCCCGGTGCCGGCGTTGTTGCGGCCGATCACCATGAACACCGCAGTGATGTTGTGCTTCTCATGGGCCAGGAAGTAATCGTTGATGCGCCGGCCCAGCGCCTCGGTCCTGGCCAGCGGCGTGCCCTCAGGCGTGGTGAACTGGATCTGCACCTGGCCCTGGTCCTCCACCGGCAGGAAGCCGGTCGGCATGCGCGCGTACAGCGCCGCCATCGCCAGCACGATCACCACGTACAGCGCCATCCAGCGCCGCGGCTGCCGCAGCATCGCGCCGAGCCGGCGCTGGTAGGCGTGCTGGCTGCGCTCCACGCCGCGGTTGAACCAGCGGAAGAAGCGTCCGAGCTGGCGCTCCTTTTCCACCGGCTTGAGCAGGGTCGCGCACAGCGCCGGGGTCAGGGTCAGCGCGACCAGCGCCGACAGCGCCATCGCCGAGGCGATGGTGATCGAGAACTGCCGGTAGATGATGCCGGTGGAACCGCCGAAGAACGCCAGAAGCCGGCCGCGGCGAGTCGGCAGGAACACCGCGCCCAGCACCACGGTGATGCCGATCAGCGCGCCGGTGATCTCGCCCATCGATTGCTCGGTCGCCTCGCGCGGCGGCAGATGCTGCTCATGCATGATCCGCTCGACGTTCTCCACCACCACGATCGCATCGTCCACCAGCAGGCCGATCGCCAGCACCATCGCGAACAGGGTCAGCGTGTTGATGGTGATGCCGAACGTGCCCAGCAGCACCACCGGCACGGTGATCGCCGGGATCAGCGTGGCACGGCCGTTCTGCAGGAACAGGAACATCACCACCACCACCAGCACGATCGCCTCGATCAGGGTGTGCACCACGCCTCGATCGAGATCCGCACGAACGGCGTGCTGTCGCGCGGATAGGCGACCTCCATGCCCGGCGGGAAGGTCGGCTTGAGCCGCTCGATGGTGGCGCGCACCGCATCGGAGGTGGCCACCGCGTTGGCGCCGGAGGACATCGTCACCGAGAAGCCGGACGCCGGATGGCCGTTGAGCGTGGCGCTGTTCTGGTAGTTCTCCGCGCCGATCTCCACCCGCGCCACGTCGCCCAGGTGCACGCTGGAGCCGTCGGCCTGGGTGGCCAGGATGATGGCGCGGAACTGCTCCGCGGTCCGCAGCCGCGACTGCGCGGTGACCGTGGCGTTGAGCGCCTGCTCGGCGCCGGTCGGCAGCGCGCCCAGTTCGCCGGCGGTGACCTGGGTGTTCTGCGCCTCGATCGCGCTGCGCACGTCGCCGGGCATCAGCTTGTAGGCATTGAGCTTGTGCGGGTCCAGCCACACGCGCATCGCGTACTGCGCGCCGAACACGTTGATCTCGCCGACGCCGTTGATGCGGCTGATCGGGTCCTGCAGGGTGCTGATCAGGTAGTCGGAGATATCGACGTTGTCCAGCCGGTCGGTGCTGTCGTACAGCGACACCGCCATCAGGCTGTCGCCCTGCGACTTGGCCACGGTCACGCCCTGCTGCTGCACTTCCTGCGGCAGGCGGTTGAGCGCCTGGTTGACCGCGTTCTGCACCTGCACCTGGGCGATATCGGGATTGGCGGCCTGGTCGAAGGTGATGCTGATCCGCGCCTGCCCGGACGAGGAACTGGTCGAGGAGAAGTACAGCAGGTGGTCGATGCCCTTGATCTGCTGCTCGATCACCTGGGTGACGCTGTCCTCCACCGTCTGCGCCGAGGCGCCGTTGTAGGTGGCGGTGACGTTGACCGTGGGCGGGGCGATGTCCGGGTACTGCTCCACCGGCAGGGTGACCACGGCGATGGTGCCGGCGGCCATGATGCAGATCGCCAGCACCCAAGCGAAGATCGGGCGGGCGATGAAGAAGCGCGCGAGCATGCCGGCTCAGCCTTTGCCGGCGGCAGCGGCGGCCGGCTTGACGGTGACCTTGGCGCCGTCGCTGAGTCCCTGCCGGCCCTCCACCACCACCCGCTCGCCGGGCTTGAGCCCATCGCCCACCAGCCAGCGGTCGCCGACCGCGCGCAGCGTGGTGAACTGGCGCTGGCGCACGATGTTGTCGGCGCCCACCACCCAGGCCTGCGCGTCGCCGCGCGGCGTACGGTCCACCGCCGCCTGCGGCACCAGCAGCGCCTGCTGGCGGATGCCCTGGCCGACGATCGCGCGCACGTACATGCCGGGCAACAGCTGCGCGTCAGGGTTGGGGAAGCGCGCGCGCAGGGTCACGCTGCCGGTGGTTTCCTCCACGTCGATGTCGGCGAACTGCAGCGTGCCCGGCAGCGGGTAGTCGCTGCCGTCGGACAGCTTCAGCCGCACCTCGGCGGCCGCCGGCTGCACCCCGCCGGCGGCGATCGCGCGGCGCAGCGCCAGGAACTGGCTGCCGGACTGGGTGATGTCCACGTTCATCGGATCCAGCTGCTGGATCTTGGCGATCGCATCGGCCTGGCTGGCGGTGACCAGCGCGCCCGGGGTCACCCGCGCGCGGCCGATGCGGCCGCTGATCGGCGCCTCCACCGTAGCGAAGCGCAGCTGGGTGCGCGCGGTGTCCAGCGCGGCGCGGTTGGCGTCGCGGCTGGCCAGCGCTTCCTTGTAGGTGGCCTGGGCGTCGTCCACGTCCTGCTGCGCGGCCAGCCGGGTCTTGCCCAGTTCGCGATAACGCTCGGCACGCAACTTGGCGGTGGCCAGCGTGGCCTCGGCGGTGGCCAGGTTGGCTTGCGCCTCGTTGGCCGCAGCCTGGTACAGGACCGGCTCGATCTGGAACAGCGGCTGCCCGGCACGCACCATCGCGCCCTCCTCGAACAGCCGCTTGCGCAGGATCCCGCCGACCTGAGGGCGCACTTCGGATTCTTCGGAGGCGGCGGTGCGCCCGGCCAGTTCGGCGCTGAGCGGCACGCTTTGCGGCTGCAAGGTCAGCACCCCCACGGTCCTGGCCTGCGCCGGCGGTGCGGTGCGTTCGCCCTTGCAGCCGGCGAGTGTGACGAGGGCGATGCACAGCAGCAGCGACAGCGTGCGGCGGGAACGCTGGACGAGAGGCGCGGGCATGCGCTTGATCCTGGAGGCTGGGGGGAGGATCATTTAATTTACTTAAAGACAAATAAATAAACATGAAGGATCGCACAATCGCCCGCGCGACGCCGCCTCACCCCGTCGCAGCGGCCGCCGAGACAGGCGTGGTTGCGCCGGCCGGCCGTCAGCGCGGGCGTCCCGCGCTGGCGCGGCCGCGGTTGTTGCGCGCCGCGCGCGAACTGCTGCTGGAGCACGGCCTGGAGGTCTCGCTGGAGCAGATCGCGCTGCATGCCGGGCTCACCCGGCAGAGCCTGTACAACCATTTCTCCAGCAAGGCCGACCTGTTGATGCAGGTGTTCGAGGCGCTGAACGAGGAACTGCAGGCGCAGCTGGAGAACATCGGCGATGCGGCTTCGCAGGACCTGCCGCGCACGCTGCAGCAGATCGCGCTGACCGTGCAGGCGCACCTGTACGCGCCGTCCTCGCTGCGCCTGCATCGGCTGCTGGTGCAGGCCAGCGCGCAGATGCCGGACCTGCTGCAGTCGATGCACCAGCGCCGCACCGGGCGCCTGCGCCAGCGCCTGAGCGACCTGCTGCAGAGGCTGGATGCGCGCGGTGACGTCAGCGTGGCCTCGCCCATGCTGGCCGCCAGCGCCTTCATCGGCGCGGCGATCGGCTACGCCTACCCCGGCGCGATGCTCAACGGGCAGGCCCCGGATCGCGACAGCCAGCAGGCGTTGGCGGCGGAAGTGGTGGCCACGTTCCTTGCCGCCTGGCGCTATCGCGCAGCTGCGCCGCGCTGACGTCCATCCGGGCCTGACGGCGCGACTGAGAAATCACGGCGATGCGGAGCTTTCAGGAGGGACTTCAGTCCCGACATGTTGCCGGCAAAGCGTCGGGGCTGAAGCCCCTCCTACAGTGCTTCACGCATCGTCAGGAACTGCACGACAGCATCGAGCAGCCGGCGCGTTCGCGCGCCCAGTCCGGGCGCCGCGCCGCGAACGCCTCGCGTCCCGGCTGCTCGTCGTAGGGCCGGCGCAGCACGTCCAGCAATTCGGCGATGCCGTCGGCGTCGCCCTGCTCGGCCCGGTCGATCGCCTGCTGCGCCAGGTAATTGCGCAGCACGTAGCGCGGATTGGCCGCGCGCATCTTCGCCACGCGCACGGCCGCCGGCAGCGGATCGGCCTGCAGCCGCTGCGCATAGTGCGCCAGCCAGGCGTCGAATGCCGGCGCCTGCGCGGCCAGCTTGGCCGGGTCGTAGAACGCAACGGCCAGGTCCGCCAGCGTCGGCAGCTGCGCCGCGCTCAGCCCGCGGAACCATCCTGATTAGCGCTGTGTCTCAGCTGTCGTACGCAGTTGCTGCTCTGTGAGCCTTCCCGCGCCGGCCAGGGCACTGGCCAGGCGCGGCACCATGGCGGCCAGGTTGAAGCGGCGATTGAAGCGGTAGGCATGCGCATGCAGGTAGCGCGCGCCGTATTTGGGGAAGTCCACCGCATGGTGGGTGCCGCTAAGCGCCGTTTTGAGATTGCCCAGGATCGTATTGACCCAACGCAGACGAGGCTGCTGGACGCCTTTGCGGCCGCTTCCGGTCACGATGGCATCGTGGGTCAGGCCTGCCCAGCCCACACCGGTGAACGCTGTCAGCCCATCACTGACGACATGGGTGCCCGGTGCCAGTGCCTGCTGAGCCCACGTGTGCACGACGCTTCTTCGGAAGCTGGAGACCACATCCAGGCGGAGATAGCGCGGGCGCCCTTGATGCAGGGAAACCGCTGCAATAAACGGCACTTTATTGCGCCACTGCGGTTGGCCTGGACCACCGGCGCGTTCGCCGCCCAGATAGGCATCATCGATCTGGACCTCTCCGTCGAGCCGGCGTGACTGCTCACGATCGGCCATCGCCGACATCACTTTGTGCTTGATCCGCCATGCAGTGCGATAGCACACGCCCAGTTGCCGAGCCAGTTCCAGCGCAGCAATTCCGTTCTTGGCTTGGCTCACCAGATAGATGGCCAGCCACCACACCCGCAAGGGAAGCTTGGTGTCTGCCATGGGCGTGCCGGCGGTCAAGCTGGTCTGTACCCGGCAGCGCGCGCACTGCCACAGGTGCTGGCGTCCCCGCTCAAAGCCACTGGCATGCGTGTGTCCGCACTGCGGACACACGAAGCCATTGGGCCACCTGGCCTGAACCAAGGCCTCGACACATTGCGCCTCGGAGCCGTAGCGGCTCAGAAAAGCCGGAATCGAAAGCCCCTTTTGGAACTGGATCCGATTGAGCGTCATCGCCGTATCTCACTGAAGAACCTGCATTTCTAAACCAAGGCAGCATCACCAGCTGAGACACAGCGCTAATCAGGCGGAACCATAGGGTCATGTCCACCTCGCCCTGCTGCAGGAGTTGCAACAGATCCTGCATCAGCGCCAGGTCGGTCTCGCCGCATGCGGCCAGGCCGAGCTTGGCGGCGGCAGTGTCGCGTTCGGCCTGCGCGTATGTCTGGCGAAAACGCGCCAGTCCAGCCTGCAGCGGCGCCACGTCGGCGAACAACGGCGCCAGCGCCTGCGCCAGGCGGGTCAGATTCCAGTACGCGATCTGCGGCTGGGTGCCGAAACGGTAGCGGCGGCCCTGCGCATCGGTGGTGTTCGGCGTCCAGTCCGGATCGTAGTCGTCGATCCAGCCGTAAGGGCCGTAGTCGATGGTCAACCCCAGGATCGACATGTTGTCGGTGTTCATCACCCCGTGCACGAAGCCGACCCGCATCCACTGCGCCACCATCGCCGCGGTGCGCGCGCAGACCTCGCCGAACCAGTCGGCGTAGCGCGTGGCGCCACGTGCCTGCAGTTCGGGAAAATCGCGGTCGATCACGACGTCGGCCAGCTGCCGCAGCAAGGCCGTGTCGCCGCGCGCGGCCGGCAGTTCGAAACTGCCGAAGCGCACGAACGATGGCGCGACCCGGCACACCACCGCACCCGGCTCGGCACGCGGATGGCCGTCGTAGAACATGTCGCGCACCACGCGCTCGCCGCTGGCGACCAGACTCAGCGCGCGCGTGGTCGGCACGCCGAGGTGGTGCATGGCTTCGCTGCACAGGAATTCGCGGATCGACGAGCGCAGCACCGCGCGGCCGTCGGCGCCGCGCGAATACGGCGTGCGCCCGGCGCCCTTGAGCTGCAGCTCCCAGCGTCGTCCGTCCGCGCCCAGCGCCTCGCCCAGCGCGATCGCGCGGCCGTCGCCGAGCTGCCCGGCCCAATGCCCGAACTGGTGACCGCCGTAGTTCGCCGCGTACGGCCGCATGCCCGGGTACAGCGCGTTGCCGGCGAAGACTTCGGCGAACTGCGGCGCGAGCACCTCCTGCTCCGAGAAGCCCAGCATCGCCGCGACCTCGCGCGAGTGGGCCAGCAGCTGTGGCGCGGCCACCGGCGTCGGCGCGACCTCCGACCACAGCGCGCCCAACACCTCGCGCAGGCGCGGGCCATGCTCGGGATCGCCGGGCAATTCGGCGGTGAAACGGTTGTCGAAGCGCAATGCAGGCATAAGCATCAGCTTACAGCGCCTGTCCCGTCGGGACCTGATTAGCGCTGTGTCTCAGCTGGTGATGCTGCCTTGGTTTAGAAATGCAGGTTCTTCAGTGAGATACGGCGATGACGCTCAATCGGATCCAGTTCCAAAAGGGGCTTTCGATTCCGGCTTTTCTGAGCCGCTACGGCTCCGAGGCGCAATGTGTCGAGGCCTTGGTTCAGGCCAGGTGGCCCAATGGCTTCGTGTGTCCGCAGTGCGGACACACGCATGCCAGTGGCTTTGAGCGGGGACGCCAGCACCTGTGGCAGTGCGCGCGCTGCCGGGTACAGACCAGCTTGACCGCCGGCACGCCCATGGCAGACACCAAGCTTCCCTTGCGGGTGTGGTGGCTGGCCATCTATCTGGTGAGCCAAGCCAAGAACGGAATTGCTGCGCTGGAACTGGCTCGGCAACTGGGCGTGTGCTATCGCACTGCATGGCGGATCAAGCACAAAGTGATGTCGGCGATGGCCGATCGTGAGCAGTCACGCCGGCTCGACGGAGAGGTCCAGATCGATGATGCCTATCTGGGCGGCGAACGCGCCGGTGGTCCAGGCCAACCGCAGTGGCGCAATAAAGTGCCGTTTATTGCAGCGGTTTCCCTGCATCAAGGGCGCCCGCGCTATCTCCGCCTGGATGTGGTCTCCAGCTTCCGAAGAAGCGTCGTGCACACGTGGGCTCAGCAGGCACTGGCACCGGGCACCCATGTCGTCAGTGATGGGCTGACAGCGTTCACCGGTGTGGGCTGGGCAGGCCTGACCCACGATGCCATCGTGACCGGAAGCGGCCGCAAAGGCGTCCAGCAGCCTCGTCTGCGTTGGGTCAATACGATCCTGGGCAATCTCAAAACGGCGCTTAGCGGCACCCACCATGCGGTGGACTTCCCCAAATACGGCGCGCGCTACCTGCATGCGCATGCCTACCGCTTCAATCGCCGCTTCAACCTGGCCGCCATGGTGCCGCGCCTGGCCAGTGCCCTGGCCGGCGCGGGAAGGCTCACAGAGCAGCAACTGCGTACGACAGCTGAGACACAGCGCTAATCAGGCCGTCGGGAGAGGGGTTGGGGTGAGGGTCCGGCGCAAAGCGCCTGGCGCAGTGGAGTGCACGAGGCTGCGCCTGCAGCCGGCACAGCGCATCCGCAACGTCATCTCCCGCGTAGTGCCTGCAGCACCGCCACACCATGCACTCGCTGCCGACATGCGCATGCGGCATGCTTCCGCTCCTTTCCTGCAGGTACCGTCCATGTCCGAACGTTCGCCGTTGCCGCCGCGCTGGCCGCGCCACCTGCTGGTCGCGCTGTCCTCGCTGCTGGTCTCCGCTTGCAGCAGCGTGTTCTTCGCCGGCCTCAACGCCGGCTCCGGGCGCCACGGGCTGAGCGAGCAGCGCGGCATCGTGTTCGATGCAGCGCATGGTTTGAAGCTCGACGTCTACCGCCCGGCCGCAGCCGAGGACGCGCCGGTGGTGGTGTTCTTCCACGGCGGCACCTGGAAGACCGGCAACCGCCAGCAATACCGCTGGGCCGGCGAGGCGCTGGCGCGGCACGGCGTGGTCGCGATCGTGCCGGATTACCGCAAATACCCGCAGGTGACCCTGGACGGCTTCATGCACGACGCCGCCGCCGCCGTGGCCTGGAGCCAGCGCCATGCCGCCGAGCACGGCGGCGACCCGCAGCGGCTGGTGCTGATGGGCCATTCCGCCGGCGCGCACATGGCCGCGCTGCTGGCCAGCGACGGCCGCTGGCTGCAGGCGCAGGGCCTGTCGCCGCGGCAGCTATGCGGTCTGGTCGGCCTGGCCGGTCCCTACGACTTCCTGCCGCTGACCGATCCCGACCTGATCGGCATGTTCGGCCGCGACCCGGCGCAGCAGCGGCGCTCGCAACCGGTCGCCTTCGTCGATGGCGACGAACCGCCGGCGCTGCTGCTGCACGGCGCAGACGACCGCGTGGTCGAACCGCGCGACAGCCAGTCGCTGCAGGCGGCCTTGCAACGCGCCGGCGTGCCCGCCGAACTGAAGCTCTATCCCGGTGTCGGCCACCTGCCCCTGGCGTTGGCGCTGCGCAAGGACGATCCGGCGCTGCCAGTCATGGCCGACAGCATCGCCTTCGTGCGCCAGTGCCAGCCGCGCATGCCGCCACCGTGAACCCGGCACGGCGTGGCGAGCGCCCGCGCCGCGCGCGACGCCCGGCCTCAGCCGGCCTTGCCGCTGCCGAGCAGCTCGAACGGCCCGCCCTGCTGCAGCGCGCGCTGGTAAGCCGGGCGCTGCTCGATCCGTTGCACGAAACCGGCCAGGTTCGGATAGGCCTGCAGCCCGGCGCGCGCGGCCGCGGCCTGCACCGGAAAGCTCATCTGCACGTCGGCGGCGGTGAAGCGCTCGCCGGCGAACCAGCCGGTGGCGGCCAGCTCGCGCTCCATCCAGTCCAGGTGCAGCGTCAGCTGCGGGCCGACGAAGCCGTGCATCGCCTTGTCGACGATGGCGCGGGCGATCGGCCGCGCGAAGAACGGCATCTTCGCCGAACGGATGCGCCCGAACACCAGGCTCATCAGCAGCGGCGGCATCGCCGAGCCTTCGGCGTAATGCATCCAGTAGCGGTAGCGCAGGCGCTCGGGCGCCTCCAGCGGCTGCGGCGACGGCGACAGCGCGCGCCCGGTGTCGTAGCGCTCCACCAGGTAATCGAGGATCGCGCCGGATTCGGCCAGCACGTGGCCGTCGTCGACCAGCACCGGCGACTTGCCCAGCGGATGGATCGCGCGCAGTTCCGCCGGCGCCAGCATGGTCTGCTTGTCGCGCTGGTACTTGACCACCTGGTAGGGCAGCGCCAGTTCCTCCAGCAGCCACAGCACGCGCTGGGAACGGGACTGGTTGAGGTGATGGACGGTGATCATGGCGACGGCTCCGGAGGACGCGGGGCCGGCAATGGTAGCCGTACCCGGCGGCAGGCCGCGCATGCAATGCAGGCGCGGCTACGCCCCGATGCGAGCACGGACCGATCGTGGCAACCGCGGCGCCACGGCGCGCAAATGAAAAACGCCGAGAACTTGCGCTCCCGGCGTTTTGGCAACCTTGCGGTAGCTGGCGTCTAAATCAGACGGCCTGCACCTGGTCGGCCTGCATGCCCTTCTGGCCCTGGACGGCGACGAAGGTCACCTTCTGGCCTTCCTGCAGCGACTTGAAGCCGGTGCCCTGGATCGCGCGGAAATGCACGAACAGGTCCGCACCGATTTCCGGGGTGATGAAGCCGAAGCCCTTGGCATCGTTGAACCACTTGACGGTACCGCTCTGACGATCGCTCATTTACTAACTCCTGAAACATTGAATTGAAGAAAATCGCAGCCACCGGGTATCGGGGCCGAGACTGAGTTGCAGGCGTTGGTAAAGCGGAACGATGAAGCGGATCGCGAGATCAACTGCACCAGGCCACGATTCACGGTGACCCTAGCAAACACAGTGGGATGCACCATACGCGGGTCGTTCCCAAAAAGCGACAAGTTTGTGTAGACAAACCGAGATCCCCCACAAAGAAGCTGAACCCAGGCCTAAAGCGTTGGCCGATGCGGCCGATACCCTCGCCATTCCGCGCAAAGCCTAGCGCAGTTCCGACCCTACGAGGCTTCGCCCGGACCCTCATCCGGCCCTGCCGGCCATTTCCGCCCGAAAAGGGCCATGGTCCCGGTGGCAGAAGGGAATGAGATGCATAGCCCCTCTCCCCCCGGCCTGATTAGCGCTGTGTCTCAGCTGGTGATGCTGCCTTGGTTTAGAAATGCAGGTTCTTCAGTGAGATACGGCGATGACGCTCAATCGGATCCAGTTCCAAAAGGGGCTTTCGATTCCGGCTTTTCTGAGCCGCTACGGCTCCGAGGCGCAATGTGTCGAGGCCTTGGTTCAGGCCAGGTGGCCCAATGGCTTCGTGTGTCCGCAGTGCGGACACACGCATGCCAGTGGCTTTGAGCGGGGACGCCAGCACCTGTGGCAGTGCGCGCGCTGCCGGGTACAGACCAGCTTGACCGCCGGCACGCCCATGGCAGACACCAAGCTTCCCTTGCGGGTGTGGTGGCTGGCCATCTATCTGGTGAGCCAAGCCAAGAACGGAATTGCTGCGCTGGAACTGGCTCGGCAACTGGGCGTGTGCTATCGCACTGCATGGCGGATCAAGCACAAAGTGATGTCGGCGATGGCCGATCGTGAGCAGTCACGCCGGCTCGACGGAGAGGTCCAGATCGATGATGCCTATCTGGGCGGCGAACGCGCCGGTGGTCCAGGCCAACCGCAGTGGCGCAATAAAGTGCCGTTTATTGCAGCGGTTTCCCTGCATCAAGGGCGCCCGCGCTATCTCCGCCTGGATGTGGTCTCCAGCTTCCGAAGAAGCGTCGTGCACACGTGGGCTCAGCAGGCACTGGCACCGGGCACCCATGTCGTCAGTGATGGGCTGACAGCGTTCACCGGTGTGGGCTGGGCAGGCCTGACCCACGATGCCATCGTGACCGGAAGCGGCCGCAAAGGCGTCCAGCAGCCTCGTCTGCGTTGGGTCAATACGATCCTGGGCAATCTCAAAACGGCGCTTAGCGGCACCCACCATGCGGTGGACTTCCCCAAATACGGCGCGCGCTACCTGCATGCGCATGCCTACCGCTTCAATCGCCGCTTCAACCTGGCCGCCATGGTGCCGCGCCTGGCCAGTGCCCTGGCCGGCGCGGGAAGGCTCACAGAGCAGCAACTGCGTACGACAGCTGAGACACAGCGCTAATCAGGTCCCCCCGGGAGCGGGGTTGGGGTGAGGGTCAGGCGCGAGGCGTCCCGCTGATTCAAGCGCATGAGGCCCCCCCATTGCGCCGGCTATTCCGCCGGCCAAACCAGCGCCTGCGCACTGGCGAAGCTGCGCGCCTGCCCGCTGAGCGGATCGTGGAACGCCAAGCCGCACGCCAGCAATTGCAGGACGCCGGCCGGCTCGCCTTCGCCTTCGGCACGCAACTGCGGATACAGCGTATCGCCCAGGATCGGCGCACCCAGCGCGGCCATGTGCACGCGCAGCTGGTGCTTGCGCCCGGTCACCGGCGCCAGCGCATAGCGCCATAGCGGTCCGTCCGGCGCATCCAGCACCGCGATCCGGGTCAGGCTGTTGGCCTCGCCGTCGGCCTCGGCCATGCGGAAGAACGGCTCGCCGCGCACCAGCCGGCTCGCACGCAGCAGCGGAAACGCCCGTCCCGGCAAGGCCGGAGCCAGCGCCTGATAGGTCTTGGCGATGCGCCGCTCGCGGAACAACGCCTGGTACGCGCCGCGGCTGCCCGGATCGGCCGAGAACAGCACCAGCCCGGCGGTGGCGCGGTCCAGCCGGTGCAGCGGCACCAGCGCCGGATTGCCCAATCGCGCCACCAGCCGCGCCAACAAGGTCTCGCGCAGGTAGCGCCCGGACGGGGTGACCGGCAGCCCATGCGGCTTGTCGGCCACCACCAGGTGCGCATCGGCGTAGACGATGCGCTCCACCCCGGCGATTGGCGCCTCGTCGGCGACCTCGCGGAAGTAGCGCACGTCCAGCCCGACCCGGTACGGCAGCGCCGCCGGCAGCGGCCGCCCGTGCCGATCCTGTACCCGGCCGCGATCGCAACGCTCCTGCCATTGCGCCCGCGACACCTGCGGGAAGCGCGCGCACAAGCCGTCCAGCAGGGTCGGCCACGGCCCCGGCGGCAGCTGCCAGCGGCTCGGGGCCGGAACCAATGCGGACGGTGGGCGGGGATCGGACATCGCCACGCATTATCATGGCCGCCCTTTGATCCCGGTAGCCGCATGGCCCTCACCGCCACCCTCCGCAAGGCCGAACTGCAGATCTCCGACATGGACCGCGGCTACTACGCGGCGCATTCGCTGACCCTGGCCCAGCACCCGTCCGAGACCGACCAGCGGCTGATGGCGCGGCTGCTGACCTTCGCCCTGTTCGCCGAGGAGCGCCTGCTGTTCGGCAAGGGCCTGAGCAGCGACGACGAGCCGGACCTGTGGCGGATGGACTACACCGGCGCGATCGAGCAATGGATCGAGGTCGGCCAGCCCGACGAATCGCGCATCCGCAAGGCCTGCGGCCGCGCCCGCGAGGTGCTGGTGGTCAACTATGGCGGCCGCCTCGCCGACATCTGGTGGGAGAAAAACGGCTCCGGCCTGCTCAAGCTCAAGCCGCTGCAGGTGCTCGACCTGCCCGGCGACGCGGTCGCCGCGGCGGCCGAACTGATCCAGCGCAGCATGCGCTTCGACGTGGTGATCCAGGACGGCGAAGTGCAACTGCTCGGCGACGAGGCCAGCGTCACCTTCACCCCGACGGTGCGCAAAGCCGCGGCATGAACGCGCGCGCCGAGCCTCTCCGCGTCGATGTCGCCGTCATCGGCGCCGGCGCCGCCGGGCTGATGTGCGCGCTGACCGCCGGCCGCCGCGGCCGCCGCGTACGGGTGATCGAGCACGCCAACAAGGTCGGCAAGAAGATCCTGATGTCCGGCGGCGGGCGCTGCAATTTCACCAATACCGGCACCGGCCCGGGCAATTTCCTGTCCGCCAACCCGCACTTCTGCAAGTCGGCGCTGGCGCGTTACCACCCGTCCGACTTCGTCGAGATGGTCGAGCGCCACGCCATCGCCTACCACGAGAAGGAACTGGGCCAACTGTTCTGCGACATCTCCTCCAAGCAGATCGTGCGCATGCTGGTGGACGAGTGCGACGCGGCCGGGGTGACCATCCGCACCCAGTGTGCGGTGCGCGGGGTGGAACGCGGCAGCGAGGGCTTCCGCATCGACACCGACGACGGCCCGCTGCATGCCGCCTCGCTGGTGGTGGCCAGCGGCGGGCTGTCCATCCCCAGCCTGGGCGCCAGCGGCTTCGGCTACGAACTGGCGCGCCAGTTCGGCCACGCGCTGCTGCCGACCCGCGCCGGGCTGGTGCCGCTGACCCTCAGCGGCAAGCACCAGGAACGCCTGCAGGACCTGTCCGGACTGGCGCTGCCGGTGGAAGCCAGCTGCAACGGCGCCAGCTTCCGCAACTTCATGCTGATCACCCACCGCGGCATCAGCGGCCCGGCGATCCTGCAGATCTCCTCGTACTGGCAGCCGGGCGACGACCTGCGCCTGGACCTGCTGCCCGGGCAGGACGCGGCCGCCTGGCTGCGCGAACAAAAGCGCCTGCGCGGCGCCGCCGAGCTGCGCACGGTGCTGGGCGAGGCGCTGCCGCGCCGCTTCGCGCAGCGCCTGTGCGAGGTCTGGCTGCCGGACAAGCCGGTGCGCCAGCTCGACGAACCGCAGTTGCGCGCCGCCGCCGCCCTGCTCGGCGCCTGGCCGCTGGTGGCCAGCGGCACCGAAGGCTACCGCACCGCCGAGGTCACCCTGGGCGGGGTGGACACCAATCAGGTGTCGTCGGCGACCATGGAATCGCGCCAGGTGCCCGGCCTGTATTTCGTCGGCGAAGTGCTGGACGTGACCGGCTGGCTGGGCGGCTACAACTTCCAGTGGGCCTGGGCCTCGGGCCACGCGGCTGGCTCGGTGGTCTGAGGGCCGGGATGAGCAGCCATTCGGCTGTTGAAAGCGGGGATTTGGGATTCGCCATCCCTGCACCCCACATGGACGCCACAGCGGGCATCGTGTATTAAACCCCGTCTCAGGGAGGCTTCATGCAACCAGGCAAAGACATCACCCTACGTCTGATGATCGTCGACGATAGCGGTGAAAACGCCGAAGCGATCGTCAGCAGCCTGCGCAACAGCGGCATCGCGGTGCGGCCGTCGCGGCCGCAGCACGCCGAGGAGTTGGGCGCGATGCTCGCCGCACAGCCGATCGACCTGGTGCTGAGCGCGCGCTCGCAGACCATCCCGCTGCCGCAGGTGCTGCAGCGGGTGGGCGCCAGCGGCAAGGACATCCCGGTGATCCTGCTCGCCGACAGCATCGACGAGAACGAATGGGTGGAGGCGGTGGCCGGCGGCGCCCGCGCGATCGCCCTGCGCCAGCGCCCCGAGCACCTGCTGTCGGTACTGCGCACCACCTGGGCCGACCTGCAGGCGCGCCGCGGGCTGCGCCGGATCGAGGCGCAGATGCGCGAGACCGAGCGCCGCTGCGACGCGCTGATCGCCTCCTCGCGCGATCCGATCGCCTACATCCACGAAGGCATGCACATCCGCGCCAACGACGCCTACCTGGAGATGTTCGGCTTCGGCTCGTTCGACGACGTCGAGGGCGTCTCGCTGCTGGACATGGTCGCGCCGCAGCACGTGGAGGAATTCAAGCAATTGCTGAAGTCGCTGGGCAAGGGCGAACCGCCGCCGGCGCAGTACCAGGTCGATGCGCGCACCATGGAGGGCGAGAGCTTCCCGGCGACGATGGAGTTCGCCACCGCCAGCTACGAGGGCGAGGCCTGCGTGCAGGTGGTGTTCCGCCGCCGCGAGGAATTCGATCCGGAACTGGCGCGCGAGGTCGAGGACCTGCGCCAGCGCGACCAGGTCACCGGCCTGCTCAACCGCCCGACTTTCATGCTGGCGCTGGAGAACGCGGTGGCCCAGGTCGGCCGCGGCGATAGCCACTACGGCTTCCTGCTGGTCGAACCCGACCACTACACGCGGCTGCTGGCCGACATCGGTCTGGACTCGGCCGACGCGCTGGTCGCGGCGCTGGCCCAGCATCTGGCCGCGGCGATCGACGGCGACGTGCATGCCGCGCGCTTCGGCGAGCACAACTTCGCGCTGCTGCTGCAGGGCGACTACGGCCGTACCGCGGCGCAGGCCGAACGCCTGCTCAACGCCTACGCGGCGCACGTGTTCAGCGTCGGCGAGCGCTCGGCCACGGTCACCGTCAGCATCGGCGGTGTGCAGATCGGCGAGAAGATCGCCACCGTCGGCCAGGTCCTGGCCCGCGCCAGCGAGAACGTGCAGGCCACCATCGAACTGGGCGGCAACGCCTGCAAGATCTTCGACCCCGGCGCGGCCGACCGGGTCGAGGAAGAGCGCATCCAGCGCTGGGTCCAGCAGCTGCGCGAGGCGCTGGCCGGCGACGGCTTCCTGCTGCATTACCAGCCGGTGCTGAACCTGCAGGGCGAGCAACACGAACTGTACGAGGCTTACCTGCGCCTGGAGCGCAACGACGAGATCATCGGCCCGACCACGTTCCTCGGCATCGCCGCCGAACATGGGCTGATGGCCGAGATCGACCGCTGGGTGGTGGCGCGCGCGATCGCGGTGATCGGCGAGCGCCAGCGTGCCGGCCACGCCACCAGCCTGCTGGTCAATATCAGCCCGGATGCCTTCGCCGATCTGCAGATGGTGGAATTGATCCGGCGCGAACTGGCCGCGCACGGCGTGCCCGGCGAGCGGCTGTGGCTGCAGACGCCGGAAGCCAAGGTGTTCACCCACCTGCGCAACGCGCAGCAGTTCCTGGCCGAAGCCGCCGGCCTGGGCTGCAAGGTCGGACTGGAGCAGTTCGGTTCGGGCCTGGACTCGTTCCAACTGCTGGCGCACTTCCAGCCCTCGTTCCTGAAACTGGACCCCGGCTTCACCCAGGACCTGGCGCAGACCCGCGAGCACCAGGACAAGATCCGCGAGATCACCGAGCGCGCGCAGTCGGCCGGGATCCGCAGCATCGCCGAGTGCGTCGCCGACGCCGCCTCGATGAGCCTGCTGTTCAGCGCCGGCGTGGATTACGTGCAGGGCGAATTCGTCGGACTGGCTGGGCCGGGGATGACGTTCGATTTTGCTTGAAGGTCTCGGGACCCGGGACCCGGGACTCGGGAAAGCGGTTGACTGACGCTGAAACGCTATGGGTGGAAACGGATGATGAGCCGCTGCGTTCCGTTGGTGCGGTGGCTTTAGCTCACCGTCGCGTTGCGGTGCGAGGCGCGCAGCGTGGCGATGCGCTCGGACAGCGGTGGGTGGCTCATGAACAGCTTGCGCACGCCCTGGCCCAGGCCGCCGGCGATGCCGAACGCCTGCACCTGCGACGGCAGCGTGCTCTGCCCGTGGTTGAGTTCCAGCCGCTGCAGCGCCGCGATCATCTTGTTGCGCCCGGCCAGGCTGGCGCCGCCGGCATCGGCGCGGAACTCGCGGTAACGCGAGAACCACATCGCGATCATCGTCGCGAACAGGCCGAACACCAGCTCCAGCACCATCACGATCGCGTAGTAGGCCAGGCCGCGGCGGCCGTCGCGGTTGCCGGACAGGTAGCCGTCCACCACCCCGCCGACCACCCGCGCCAGCACGATCACGAAGGTGTTCAGCACGCCCTGCAGCAGCGCCATCGTCACCATGTCGCCATTGGCGACATGGCTGATCTCATGGGCCAGCACGGCCTCGGCTTCGTCTTCGGTCATGTTCTGCAGCAGGCCGGTGGACACCGCCACCAGCGCGTTGTTGCGGTTGGCGCCGGTGGCGAAGGCATTGATCTCCGGGCCGTCGTAGACCGCGACCTCGGGCATGCCGATACCGGCGGCCTGCGCCTGCCGCCGTACCGTCTCGAGCAGCCAGCGCTCGGTGTGGTTGCGCGGCTCGGCGATCACCTGCGCGCCGGTGGCGCGCTTGGCCATGAACTTGGACAGCAGCAGCGACACCAGCGAGCCGCCGAAGCCGAACAGCGCGGCCATCACCAGCAGGCCGCCCATCTGGTTGGGATTGATCCCGAACACGGACATGACAATGCCGGCCAGCACCAGCACCGCCAGATTGGTGATGAGGAACAAGGCGATTCGATTGAACATGTGAGCGTGGACTCCGCACCTGGAAACATGAAGGATTGGTTCGGATCTGCGGCGCGTACAGCTTGAATTCAAGCGCATACCTGACCGACGATTCAGCTTGCCCATGTCCTCGTCTCCCTACCGCGGCCGTTTCGCGCCCTCGCCCACCGGCCCGCTGCATCTGGGCTCGCTGCTCGCCGCCTTCGGCAGCTGGCTGCTGGCGCGGCATGCCGGCGGCGAATGGCTGCTGCGCATCGAGGACGTGGACCGGCCGCGCAGCGTGCCTGGCGCGGCTGCGCGGCAACTGGCCAGCCTGCGCGCCTGCGGGCTGGAGGCGGACGGACCGGTCCTGCGCCAGAGCGAGCGCGCCGCGGCCTACCAGGCCGCGGCGCAGCGCCTGCTGCAGACTGGCCAGGCGTTCGCCTGCAGTTGCAGCCGCAGCGAACTGGCCGCGCAGGGCGGCGTGCACCACCGCTGCGTGGCCGCACAGGCGCGGCCGCAGCCGGCGCTGCGCCTGCGGGTCGCGACAGGCAGCGCGATCGGGTTTCGCGACGGCCTGCGCGGCGACATCGCACAGGACGTGCATGCCGAGGTCGGCGACTTCGTGCTGCTGCGCGCCGATGGCTGCTGGGCCTATCAGCTGGCGGTGGTGGTGGACGATGCAGCGCAAGGCATCAGCGACGTGGTCCGCGGCGCCGACCTGCTCGACTCCACGCCGCGGCAGATCCTGCTGCAGCGCGCGCTGGGCCTACCGACGCCGCACTACCTGCACCTGCCGCTACTGCTCGGCGCGGACGGCCGCAAGCTGTCCAAGTCGCATGCCGCGCTGCCGCTGGACGACGCCGATCCGCTGCCCGCGCTGCGCCTGGCCTGGACCCTGCTGGGCCAGGCCCCGGCGGCGCTGACCGCGGCCGGCTCGGTGGCCGCATTGCTGGCCGCAGCGCGGCGCGCGTTCGAGCCGGCGCGGCTGCCGGCGCAGGATCGGACGCTGGCCGATGCGGCCGGTATCCCCAGCGACGCCAAGGCTGACTAGAATCGCGGGTTCGGCCGCAGCGGCTCTCCCCCTTTTCTTCACCTATCCGGAGCGAATCCATGACATCACGCGTTGCGCTGGTCACCGGCGGTACCGGCGGCATCGGCACTGCGATCTGCGAGCGGCTGGCCGCGCAGGGCCACCGCGTGGCCAGCAACTACCGCGACGCGGCCAAGGCGCGCGCCTGGCAGCAGCGCATGCGCGAACGCGGCCATGAGATCGCCATCGTCGCCGGCGACGTCGCCTCGCCCGACCACGCACAGGCGCTGGTGCAGGAGGTGGAGCGACAGCTTGGCCCGATCCAGGTGCTGATCAACAATGCCGGCATCACCCGCGACACCACCTTCCACAAGATGACCGCCGAGCAGTGGCACGAGGTCATCAACACCAACCTCAACTCGGTGTTCAACGTCACACGCCCGGTGATCGAAGGCATGCGCAAGCAGCGCTGGGGTCGGGTCATCCAGATCAGTTCGATCAACGGCCTCAAGGGCCAGTACGGCCAGGCCAACTACGCCGCGGCCAAGGCCGGCATGCACGGCTTCACCATTTCCCTGGCGCGCGAGAACGCCGGCCACGGCATCACCGTCAACACGGTATCGCCGGGCTACGTGGCCACCGACATGGTGATGTCGGTGCCGGACGAGGTGCGCGCCAAGATCATCGCCGACATCCCCACCGGGCGCCTGGGCAGGCCGGAAGAGATCGCCTATGCGGTCGCGTTCCTGGTTGCCGAGGAGGCGGCCTGGATCACCGGCTCCAATCTGGACATCAATGGCGGCCACCACATGGGCTGGTAGCGGCAGCCGGCTGAACCGCTCAGGTCGATGCGCGGCACAGTCAAGGTAACGCTACCGAAAATGCTGCAGCTGGCGCTGCGCGCCGTGCACCCGTGCTGCGCACGTACTGCGCAGCATTTTTTTGCCGTTCCGCCGCAGTTCAGGGGCTTGTGGCAGTTGCAAGCCCTGCTGCGCTGCGCCATGCTGCGCGCCTACCGTCAAGAGCGACCGCTTCATGGCTGAGATCCGCATCATCAAGAAGTATCCCAATCGCCGCCTCTACGACACCGAGATTTCCAGCTACATCACCATCGAAGACGTCCGCCAGCTGATCATCGACGGCGAAGAATTCGAAGTGCGCGACGCCAAGACCGGCGAAGACCTGAGCCGCGCGGTGCTGCTGCAGATCATCGCCGACCAGGAACAGGACGGCGAGCCGATGCTGTCCACCCAGCTGCTCAGCCAGATCATCCGCTTCTACGGCGATTCGCTGCAGGGCTTCATGGGCAACTACCTGGAGCGCAGCATGCAGGTGTTCCTGGACCAGCAGCAGCAGTTCCGCCAGCAGATGGGCAACCTGCTCGGGCAGACCCCGTGGACCATGATGAACCAGCTGACCGAGCGCAACATGGAGTTGTGGCAGGAATTCCAGCGCAACCTGGGTACCGGCTTCGGCCGCCCCGCCGCGGGTGGCAGCAGCAAGCCGAGCGAGCCGCCGGCCGCTGCCGGCGCCGCACCGAAGTCGCGGGCGCGCTGAGCCGCGCTCTAGCGCGCCTGCGCGGCGAGCCCCCTATGTAGGAGCGGCTTCAGCCGCGACAGAATCTATCCGGAGAGCCTGTCGCGGCTGAAGCCGCTCCTACAAAATTGCCGCTACCTCAGCGCGAACGCGGCGCTGGCGACGGCAGGCAGCCGGCGCAGATCCGCTCGACCTTGTAGCCGCGCGCGCGCAACGCCTCGACCACGCCGTCGGGGCCGAGCAGGTGCAAGGCGCCGACCACCACCAGGGTGTCGCCCTGGCCGTCGCGCAGACGCTGCTCCAGCCGCGGCACCCAGGCCTGATTGCGATCGACGTTGATGCGCTGGTACAGGCGCGGATAGTCGCGCTTCATCTCCATGCCCATGTCCTGCCACAGCAGGCGCTCGTCGCCGCGGCGCCAGGCCACGTACAGGCGCTGGGTCTGCGCCACGCCCTGCTCGGCATCGTCCAGCGCTTCGACCAGCATCTGCTTCTGCTCGACCGGCTCCATGCCGTCGAGCATCGCGATCTGCGCCTGCGCGGTCTCCAGGCCCTCGGCGGACTTGCCGGCCTGCATCGCCATGTCCATGAAATGGCGGTCCAGGCCGGCATCGGCCTGCAGCCCCTGCGCCTTCATCTCGGCGATGCTGATGCTCAGGCCGACGAACCACGATTCGAACCCGCCCATCTGTTCCAGCGGCAGGCCGTGGCTGGCAGCATAGCGGCGCAGGCGTTGCCAGATCGCCGCATCCAGGTCGTCCTGCAGGCGCTTGCCGTCCTGGCGCTGCGCCGCCTGCAGCATCTGCGCACCCAGCTGCGGCGAGTCCACCTCCCGCGGCGACAGTTCGAACAGCAGCCGCGACGACGCCGCGTAGGCCGCATCCACTTCGTGCGCCAACGGATAGTCCTGCGGCTTGAGCAGGTGGAACGAACCGAGCAGGTACAGCGCGCCGCGCGGCCCGCTGACCTTCCACAACAGCGGCGTCGGCGGCGCAGGCGTCGCGCTGGGCGCTGCCGCCGGAGGAGGCGGTGCGCGCGCCGGCACCGGCGCGGCGGCGAACAGGGTCAGACACAACAGCAGGCAGCGCAGCAGGCGCGGGATCGGGGTCATCGGAAGTCTCGGTTCAGTGTGCGGCGGCGTAGGTCTTCTCGCCGGCCTGCACCGCCAGGTCCAGCCGGTTCTCCGGCGGCGGCAGCGGACAGGTCGCGAACGGGGTGAACGCGCACGGCGGGTTGTAGGCGCGATTGAAATCCAGCACCACGCTGCCGTCGGCGTTGGGCGCCGGCACGTCGAGGAAGCGCCCGGCCGGATAGCTGCCGCGGCCGCTGCTGCGATCGGCGAACACCACGAACAGCGGGCGTCCGGGTTCGCCGATCGCTTCCAGGCGGAAGCGCTTGCCGTCGCGCTCGAACTCCAGCGCGCCGGCGTTGGGGGATTCTGTGGTGACGCCGATGATGTCGACGATCGGCAGGGTCTTGCCCGGCGCGTTGGGCACGAAGCGGCCGCGGATGCGCCAGGATTCGGCCGTCGGCCAATCGTTCAGCCCGGCGAAGCCGAGCCGGGTCGGCGCATCGGCATGCTTGACCCGCAGCGCATAGCGGCCGCCGCGCTCGATCAAGCTCAGCTTGCCCTTGCCGCCGTCGAAGTCGATCACGCTCGGCGTCGCGTCGTGGTCGCTGTACACGCGCGTGCGCCACTGCAGCGGCGTGCCGTCCATACTCAGCGCCGCGCCGGGTTCCGGGGTCAGGAACACCTGCGCGCCCACCCGCGACACCAGCGCCATCCGCGCCGGTCCGACCGCCAGGCGGATGCCGCTGCCGGGGCCGCTGCCGATGTAGTGCTCCTTCAGTTCCAGCCAGTGCAGGCCGACCAGGCTGGTCCAGCCGTCGGCCGCGAGCAGCTCCTGCTTGCGCTGCGCGCGCCAGCGCTGTTCATCGGCCAAAAACGCCTTGTCGGCGACCGCCGGCGCGGCCGGTGCCGGCGCCTGCCTGCCGCAGGCAGCCAACGCGAGCAGCGCTGCCAGCAGCGCCGCCGCCCTTCCCCGCTTGCCCATCAGCGCCCCCGTAAGAACCAACGATCGATCTCGCCCAGCGTGAAGCGCGCCCAGGTCGGGCGCCCATGATTGCACTGCCCGGAGCGCTCGGTGGCCTCCATGTCGCGCAGCAGCGCGTTCATTTCCGGCACGGTGAGGCGCCGGTTGGCGCGCACCGCTCCGTGGCAGGCCATCGTCGACAGCAGTTCGTCGCGCGCGCCGGCGACGCGGCGGCTGTGGCCGTGTTCGCGCAGGTCGGTCAGCACGTCGCGCAGCAAGGCTTCCGGTTCGGCCTGGGCCAGCAACGCCGGGATGCTGCGCACGTGCAGCGACTGCGGGCCGCTGCGGGTGATCTCGAAGCCGAGCGCGGCCAGCGTTTCCGCCTCGCGCTCGGCGGTGTCGGCGTCGCGCTCGCCCACCGCCAGGGTGATCGGCACCAGCAGCGGCTGCGCATGCAGGCCGATGCCGTCGTGCGCGTTCTTCAGCCGCTCGTAGCCGATGCGCTCATGCGCGGCGTGCATGTCCACCACGATCAGGCCTTCGGCGTTCTCGGCCAGGATGTAGATGCCGTGCAGCTGCGCGATCGCGTAACCGAGCGGCGGCACGCCGCTGTCGGGCGAGGTCGCCGGCAGGCCGCCGGCCGCATCCTGAGCCTGCAGCGGCATGCCCGTTGCGGCATCGGCCGCACCTGCAGGCGCGGCGTACAGCGCGGCGTAGGCGGCCGGCGCCTCGTTGACGCGCAGGCCCAGCGGCGATTGCGCCGGGCGCCATTGCGCGCCGTAGCCCTGGCCGCCCGAGCCACCACCGCTCGGGTTGCCGGACGCCATCGGCAACGCGCCACCGGCATACGCCAGCGGCGCCGCCTGCGCGGCATCGCCGGCAGTCGGCGTGCTGCCGGCGCGAGTCTGCGCCAACGCGTCCTGCAGCGTGCGATAGACGAAATCGTGGATCAGCCGCGCATCGCGGAAGCGCACCTCGTGCTTGGCCGGATGCACGTTGACATCGACCCGCGCCGGCTCCAGCTCCAGGAACAGCACATAGGCCGGCTGCCGGCCATGGAACAGCACGTCGCCATAGGCCATCTTCACCGCATGCGCGACGCTGCGGTCGCGCACCGAGCGGCCGTTGACGTACAGGTACTGCTGGTCGGCGCTGGCGCGCGAATAATGCGGCTGCGCGATCCAGCCGTGCAGGCGCAGCCCGGCGCCGCTGTGGTCCACGCGCAACGCCTGCCGCGCGAAGTCCTCGCCCAGGGTTTCGCCCAGCCGCGCGTCCGAATACAGGTCGCCCGGCTTATAGCGCCGCGACGGCTTGCCGTTGTGCGACACGCGCAATTCCACGTCCGGGCGCGCCAGCGCCAGCGAGCGCAGCCATTCCTCGATATGGCCGAGTTCGGTGCGCTCGGCGCGCAGGAACTTGCGCCGCGCCGGCACGTTGTAGAACAGCTCGCGCACCTCCACCGTGGTGCCCGGCGCCTGCGCGCGCGGCTGCACCTGCCCGACCTTGCCGCCATCGACCTGCAGCGCGGCGCCGTGCTCGTCGCCAGGGCGGCGCGAGGCCAGGGTGAAGCGGCTGACCGAGGCGATCGACGGCAGCGCCTCGCCGCGGAAGCCGAGCGTGCCGACCGACTCCAGGTCGTCGAGCGAGGCGATCTTGCTGGTCGCATGCCGCGACACCGCCAGCGGCAATTCCTCGGGCGGGATGCCGCCGCCATCGTCGCGGATCCGGATCAGGCGGACGCCTCCTTCTTCCAGGTCGATGTCCACCCGGCGCGCGCCGGCATCCAGCGCGTTCTCGACCAGCTCCTTGACCACCGAGGCCGGGCGCTCGACCACTTCGCCGGCGGCGATCTGGTTGATCAGGATCTCGGGCAATTGGCGAATGCTCATGCCGGCTCCCGCCCGCGCAGCGGCGTGCACGCGCAATGCGCGCGCCGCGCGATCGCGTGGAATTCGGAAACGGGAGAGCAGAAACGGTTACAGGACATCGGCACGGCTCACGGCGCGGACGCCGCCATCGGGATCAGCCGGCGATGATAGCCGAGCGCCTCAGCGGCTGCCGCCGGCCACGGTGCTTGCCGCTTCCGCCTCGGCCTGCGCGCGCGCGGCGAACAGCGTGCCTGGCGGCGGCTGGCGGGTAAAGAACGTATCGACGCCGTCCAGCACCGCGCCAGCCAGGCGCCGCTGGTAACCCGGATCGGTCAGCCGGCGCTCTTCGTCCGGATTGGAGATGAAGGCGGTCTCGACCAGCATCGCCGGCATGTCCGAGGTACGCAGCACAGCGAAATTGGCGCGCTCCAACTCCGGCTTGTGGTTGTTGCCGATCCGCTTGAGTCCGCCCAGCACGTGGCCGGCCGCGTCTTCGGAGGCCTTCATGTGCCCGCTCTGGGCCAGGTCCAGCAACACGCTGGCCAGGGTGCTGTCGGTCTTCTGCAGGCGCACGCCACCGACCAGGTCGGCCGCGTTTTCCTTGTCCGCCAGCCAGCGCGCGCGCTGCGAGGAGGCGCCCTTGGTCGAGAGGACATAGACCGAGGAGCCGGTCGCGCTGCGGTTCTCGGCGGCGTCGGCGTGGATCGAGATGAAGATGTCGGCCTTGGCCGCACGCGCCTTCTGCGCGCGCATCGGCAGCGGGATGAACACGTCGGTATCGCGGGTCATGTAGGCCTTCATGCCCGGCGTGGCGTTGATCTGCCGCGCCAGTTCGCGGCCGATCGCCAGAGTCACGTCCTTCTCGCGCTTGCCAGTCGGGCCCATCGCGCCGGGATCCTGGCCGCCGTGGCCGGGATCGATGGCCACGATCAACGGCCGCATGCCCGGCTTCATCGCCACCCGCGACGACGCGCTCGGCATCACCGGGCGCGCTTCGGCAGCGGCAGCGACCGCCGCATCGTCGATGCCGGCCGCGTCGGGCCGATCGGGCATCGGCGCTGGCGCGACGGCGCCCTGCTGCGCCGGCACCGCGGCGCCGACCGACGCGGACGCGGATGCGGTCGGCGCCATCGAGCTAACGGCGCTGGCGGGCGCAGCGGCCGGCGCCGGCACCACGCCCGGGCGAGCCGCCGCGGTCGTCGTCGCTGTGTGTCCTGGTGTCGGCGGCGGCGCTGCGCGCTGCAGCACCGACGAGGTCAGGGCCGCGGTCGCACGCGCCGCATCCTGACGTGGATCGGGCGTCGGCTTGGGTTCGACCGCCACTGCGGTGGGCGCCGCGGATGCCGTCGGAGCGGGCGTCGCCGTCCCATTGCCGGCACTGGCCAGCGGCTTGGCCGACGACGCATCGCCCGGCCACTCGATCACCAGCACCGAACTGCCGGCCACGGTCTGCATCTGCGGCTTGAACGCCACCACCGGGCTGCTCAGGTCGAACACGATGCGCAAGGTGCCCGGGACCGGATGACCGGTGCGCACCGCCGTGACCACGCCGGTGCCCGCAGGCAGCTTCAGGCCCTGCGCGGCAGAGGATTCAGGAAGATCGACGACCAGCCGGTTGGGGTTGGACAAGGTCAGCGTGGTGAAGCCGCCGCTGCCCTGCAGCCGGATCTCGGCACGGGTGCCGGTGGCGCCGTTGCCGACCGACACCGTCTGCACCTGGCCCGCAAACGCCGATTGCGCCGCCAGGCAGCAGCCTGCGGCGATAACGGAACAAGCGAAAAAATGGATCCCCAGGCGCATGGAGGCGATTCAAGCATCACCGGGACATAAACACAAGCGGTTTTCCCTTAATAATCCATAACCTGCCTGCACTTCCTAGTGTCAGCCGGCAGAAAAACCCCGCAAGTCATCGCGTTCGGCCATCCGCGACAACCAGGCCGCGCCCACCGCCGTGCCGGCCTGCAATTGCACTTCGCGCCCCGCGTCATGCAGCGCCAGCGCGACGACCAGGTCGGCCGGCGGCAGCAGATCGCCGCCGCGTTCGGGCCACTCCACCAGCCACAACGTCGCCGCGGCTTCGTCCAGCCCCAGGAAATCCAGCTCGCCGGCAGCGCCGATGCGGTACAGGTCCAGGTGCCAGGCTTCGCCATCGGCCAGCGGATAGCGCTCGACCAGGGTGTAGGTCGGGCTGCGGATCGCGCCCTGCACGCCCAGCGCGCGCAGCAGCGCCCGTGCCAGGGTCGATTTGCCGGCCCCCAGATCGCCGCGCAGGTGCACCGTCGCCTGCGCCGGGCGGGTGGCGGCCAGCGCCTGGCCGAGGCGCTCGGTGGCGTCGCTGTGTTCCAGGTAGAGCCGCATCATGGCCTAGCTTCCGGATTGGCCAGCTGGCGCAGCGCGGGCAGCAGGTCGGATGGCAGCAGGCCGCGCTGGCCTTCGGCGGCGGCGCGATCGCCGGCCGCCGCATGCAGCAGCGCACCGACGCTGGCCGCCTCGAAGGCGGCCAGGCCTTGCGCACGCAGCGCCGCGATCACCCCGGTCAGCAGGTCGCCCATGCCGCCGACCGCCATGCCCGGATTGCCGGCAGCGATCACCCGCGGGACCTGTCCCGGCGCGGCGACGATGCTGCCGGCGCCTTTCAGCACCACCGCCGCCTGGTAGCGCTCGGCCAGCGCCGCAGCGGCGGCGAAACGGTCGCGCTGCACCTCGGCGGTGGCGAGGCCGAGCAGGCGCCCGGCCTCGCCCGGATGCGGAGTCAGCACCGCGTCCGGCAGCGCACACGGCGCCTGCGCCAGCAGGTTCAACGCATCGGCGTCGATCACCAACGGCAGCTCGGCCGCCAGTGCCAGCCGCCACAGCCCTTGCGCCCATTCGTCCTGACCCAGTCCCGGACCGAGCGCGACCACGCTGGCCCTGCGCAACAGCGGTGCCAGTGCGGCGCCGTCCTCGACCGCATGCGTCATCGCCTCCGGACACCGCGCCAGCAGCGGCGCGACATGCGCGGCGCGCGTGGCCACGCTGACCAGGCCGGCACCGCTACGCAATGCCGCTTCGGCAGCGAGCATGACCGCACCGCCGCTGCCGAAATTGCCGCCGATGCACAGCACATGCCCGGAATCGCCCTTGTGGCTGTCGCGCCGGCGCGGCGCCAGGCGCGCGGCCAGCGCCGCGCCGGTCCAGGCCTGCGCCTGCGCCACACAGCCGTCGAATGCGGCGGCCGGCACCTCCAGCGTCGCCAGCGCGGTAGCGCCGACCTGGTTCAGCGCCGCCCCGGTGTACAACCCGGCGTGGGCGACGATGAATTGCACGGTCAGCGTCGCTGGCAATACCGCGCCGGGCACGCTGCCGTGTTCGGCATCCACGCCGCTGGGCACGTCCAGCGCCAGCACCGGCGCGCCGAGTCCGCCAAGCGCGCCGAGCAAGGCGGACAGTTCGGCGTCGGGCGCGCGATTGAGGCCAATGCCGAGCAACGCATCGACGACCACGTCGGCCGCTTCCAGCGCCGCATCGAACACCTCGATGCGGCCGCCGACGCCGATGTAGTCGGTGCAGGCGCGCTGCGCCAACGCCGATTGTGGGCCGGACAACTGCAACACGCGCACGCGGCGCCCGGCGCAATGCGCAAGCCGTGCCAACACATAGCCGTCGCCGCCGTTGTTGCCGCTGCCGCAGGCCACCAGGATGCGCTGCGCCTGCGGCCAATGCTGCAGCAGCACTTGCCAGGCGGCCTGGCCGGCGCGCTGCATCAGGGTATAGCTATCGCCGCCCAGCAAGGCCGTGGCCTGCGCATCAATGCGCCGCGCGGCGGCGGTGTCGTAGAGATCGAACGAGTCGGACATGCGCGAGATTCTATACTTGCGCCATGTCCAGCAGCGCCGCCCACGCCGACCCCCATGCCGCCGCCGCGCGCATCCGCACGCTGGCGCGCGAGTTCGGCTTCCAGCGCTGCGGCATCGCCGGGATCGAACTGCAACAGGACGAAGCGCATCTGCGCGACTGGCTGGCGCAAGGCCTGTACGGCACGATGCAATGGATGGCGCAGCACGGCGACAAGCGCGCGCGTCCGGCCGAATTGATTCCAGGCACGCTGCGGGTGATCTCGGTCGGACTGGACTACGGGCGCAACGACGACGATTCGGCCTGGGACACGCTGCGCGACGGCGAGCGCGCCTACGTCGCCCGCTACGCGCTGGGCCGCGACTACCACAAGCTGATGCGCAACCGCCTGCAGAAGCTGGCCGAGCGCATCCAGGCTGAGATCGGCCGGTTCGGCCATCGCGTCTTCGTCGATTCGGCGCCAGTGCTGGAGCGCGCCCTGGCGCGCGATGCCGGCCTGGGCTGGATCGGCAAGCATACCTGCCTGATCGACCGCAACGGCGGCTCCTGGTTCTTCCTCGGCGAGATCTACGTCGATCTGCCGCTGCCGATCGATCCGCCGGCCAGCGCGCACTGCGGCACCTGCAGGCGCTGCATCGACGTGTGCCCGACCCAGGCAATCGTCGCCCCGTACCGGTTGGACGCGCGCCGCTGCATCGCCTATCTGACCATCGAGCACGACGGCGCGATTCCCGAAGAACTGCGCCCGGCGATCGGCAACCGCATCTTCGGCTGCGACGACTGCCAGTTGGTGTGTCCCTGGAACAAGTTCGCCAAGCGCAGCGACGAACCCGACTTCCGCGCCCGCAACGATCTCGACCGGGCCACGCTGGCGCAGCTGTTCGCCTGGGACGAGGACGAGTTCCTGCGCCGCACCGAAGGCAGCGCGATCCGCCGCAGCGGCCACGAGCGCTGGCTACGCAACCTGGCGGTGGCGCTGGGCAACGCACCGACCACGCCGCAGGTGCTGGCCGCGCTCGGCGCGCGCGCGCAGCATGCCTCGCCGCTGGTGCGCGAGCACGTGCAATGGGCGCTGGCGCAGCATGCCGGGCAGACCGGCGCGGACAACGCAGCAGCGCCGCCACCGCCCGCTCACGGCGGCATGCGAGGATAGGCGCCCGCACGCCCACGCACCGCCCGCATGCCCGATCGCGACGACCAGATCCTCAGCCCCAGCCAGCTCAACACGCTGGCGCGCGACCTGCTGGAAAGCGCGTTCCCGCTGGCCTGGGTGGAAGGCGAGCTGGGCAACGTCACCCGGCCCTCGTCCGGCCATCTGTACTTCACCTTGAAGGACGCGCGCGCGCAGGTGCGCTGCGCGATGTTCAAGCCGAAGAGCCAATGGCTGAAGTTCGTTCCGCGCGAAGGCCTGCGCGTGCTCGCCCGCGGCCGGCTGACCCTGTACGAGGCGCGCGGCGACTACCAACTGGTGCTGGATCACCTGGAGGAAGCCGGCGAAGGCGCGCTGCGCCGCGCGTTCGAGGAACTCAAGGCCAGGCTCGCCGCCGAGGGCCTGTTCGCCAGCGAGCGCAAGCGTGCCCTGCCCGCCTTCGTGCGCCGCCTGGCGGTGATCACCTCGCCCAGCGGCGCAGCGGTGCGCGACGTGCTGAGCGTGCTCGGCCGGCGCCTGCCGCTGCTGCAGGTGGACATCCTGCCGAGCCTGGTGCAAGGCGACAGCGCCGCTGCGCAGCTGACCTCGCTGCTGCAGCGTGCCGATGCCAGCGGCCGCTACGACGCGATCCTGCTGACCCGCGGCGGCGGCTCGCTGGAAGACCTGTGGGCGTTCAACGACGAACGCCTGGCGCGGGCGATCGCCGCCGCGGCCACGCCGGTGGTGTCGGCGGTCGGCCACGAGACCGACGTGACCCTGGCCGACTTCGCCGCCGATCTGCGCGCGCCGACCCCCTCGGTCGCGGCGGAACTGCTCGCCCCCGACCAGCGCGACCTCGCCGTGCGCCTGCGCGGCCAGCACGCGCGGCTGCTGCAGTGGCAGCAGCACCGCCTGCGCCAGGCGATGCAACGCGCCGACCGCGCCTTGCTGCGGCTGCAGGCGCAAAGTCCGCAGGCGCAACTGCAATTGCTGAAGCGCCGCCAGCAGGATGCGGCGCGCCGGCTGCTGGCGGTGTGGCGCCAGCAGCACGAACGCCGAGGCGCGCGCCTGCGCCATGCCGCCGCGGTCCTGCGCGCGGCCCAGCCGCAACGGCGCCTGGCCGCACTGCATGAGCGCCTGCTCGCGCTCGGCCGGCGCCCGCAGGCCGCGATGGCGCGGCAACTGCAGGCCGACACGCAGCGCCTGCGCGCACTGGCCCGCGCGCTGGAGACGGTCAGCCCGCTGGCCACGGTGACCCGCGGCTACGCGATCCTGAGCCGGATCGACGACGGCACGCTGGTGCGCTCGACCGCGCAGCTCGCACCAGGCGACCGCCTGCGCGCACGGCTTGCCGATGGCGAGGTGACGCTGCGTACAGAATGAATGCGGTACACCTATACGCCGTCACGCATGGTCACCGCATCCGCATGTCGCCGCCCACCTCCAACGAACAACGTATCAAGGCGGTGCTGCATGGCATGCGCCGTGCCGAGCGCGCCAGGGCCGGCCAACTGGCGCGCTCGAACAACCTGTTGTCCCTGATCGACGGCGCCACCTACGGCTCCACTGCAGACGCGCAGCGCGTGATCGACTGGCTGGCGCGCGATGCGGACACGCTGGCGCACTTGCGCAAGGAGCACCTACTCGATGTCGGCGAGATGATCTGCGTGATCTGGAACGGCTGCGGCGGCGACGGTGCCGCGGTGTCGCAGTGGCTCAACAGCCGCCACACGCAGCTCGGCGGGCATACGCCGCGCCAGCTGCTGATGGACGGCGCCAGCGCGCGACTGCTCGATGCGGCCCGCGCCTGCTTCGCCGGTTAGCGGCGCCGCGCCGCGCGTGCACGCAGACCGGCAGGCGGTTCAGTCCAGCGGCGCGACGACCAACAACGGATCCAGGTCGTAGCCCATCGCCGTTGCCCTGGCCTTGATCTGCTCGAACAGCGCACGCGGCATCCGCGGCGAACGCGACAGCACCCACAGGTACTTGCGGTCCGGCTCGCCGATCAGCACCCACTGATACTCCGGATCCAGCGCGATCACCCAGTAATCGGCCCACACCAGCGGCACCCAGGCCAGCCAATCCGGCGCGAACCGCACCTGCAGCCGCCCGGGATGGCCCGCCACCCGGCGCGCCACGCCCTCGGCGGCAAGCAGGTCGCCCTTGCCGGTGCGGCAGACATTGCGCACGCCCACCAACCCGTCGTCGCGCAGCACGTAGGCGGCGGTGATGTCGGCGACGCACTTCTTCTGGAACGACACCGGCAGGTGCGCGATTTCGTGCCATTGCCCGGCGTAGCGGCCAAGATCGAACTCGGCGACCGAGCGCACCGGCTGCGCGGCCCGCGCCTGCTGCGCCAGGCACAGCAGGCAGGCCAGCAGCACCGCGATCGATGGATGACGCATGCGAGCGGTCCTGCAAAAAAGATGAAGACCAGCCTTATGCAGCAGCGACGCGGCGATGTAAAGCGCAGCCTTGGCGCAGGTCTCTGGCCAACGGCCGCTGCGGCGGGATGCCGTGACAGCCGACGGCCTGGCCGTTACGACAGGCCAACATGACGCAAGCGAAGCAAGCTGCGGATGGACCATACCGGGCGAAGCGCGGCGGCAATGCATGCAATGCAGCGGACCCGGCTACGCGGCACCGGGCGCAAGAGGCTTCGCCCGTTGCCACGGGCGGCAATCGCCGAAATAATGAGGAGACCGCCAGCGCGCCAGGCCGACGCTTGCTAGTTGGACAAGTGGGCCACGGCAAGATCCTTGCCCTGGTTGCCGCCAGTGCATTCCACCGGCTCGCGCAGGATGACCTGCTGGGCGACACCGTCGCGCTGCTCCAGGTACACGTTGACCATCACGCACTCGGAGCCGACCTGCTCAATATATGGAGCGCCTGGATTGGGGCCGCCCTGATAGGAATCGGCATCCGGCTTGCTCGCCGTCGGCGCGGCGCTGGCGCCAGCGGCCACCGCCAATGAAAGGGCTAGTACACATCCCCGTGTGAAGTCCCTGTGCATTAGCCCACTCCCGGATTAACCATGTGCTAATGATTACGACATCCGCGCCGCATAGTTGAGCGCTACATCCCTGTAAAACCCAAATTCATGCTCTTGTCTACGAACGTGGACATGGCCACGGCCGCCAGCGATAGCATGAACAGGCCAGCCAGGATGCGGAAATCGGCACACAATGCGTTAACGGCGATGGCCCGTCACAGTTCCGGCATCCCGTTCACGCATGGCGGCGCCGGGGGCACGGATCGGTGCAAATTCGCTGCAAGCCGAAAAGCAGAAAAGGCTCTACATCGCTGCAGAGCCTTGCCTATATATGGTGGCCGAGGACGGAATCGAACCGCCGACACGGGGATTTTCAATCCCCTGCTCTACCAACTGAGCTACTCGGCCACTGCGCAACGCGGCAGGACCGGTGCGGGGACGCGCATCATAGCGATGCGCTCGGGATTGGGCAAGTGTGGCATTGCGGATTTTCCCTACCGGCCGGCATGGCTTGCACCGACTGCGCCAGGCGGCCCCGCCGCGCACGCTGATGGCGTTCTCGGCGGCCTGGTACATGCACGGGCACGGATGCCCCTGGCGATGGTCGTGGGCCAGGCCGCGCGAAGCGGCCAGCGCATCGTCGTAGCCGCTGCGCCGATGACGTTGTCGGCACAGGCGTCCGATCCGGGCAGCTGACCAGCGCCGGCATCGGTGTGTCCCGCGGGTCGGTCGCGCCCCACAGGCCTCGGACACTGCCGACCCACGGGAAGGCAAGGTGAATGGGGCGCGGAGGCCGGCGCGGTCGCGCAGCAGCGCGCGCGAACTCGGTGCGGGCGGCTGGGCCGGACACAGCTGCGGCGACAGGACCTCGGCGACAGGATGCCGCGGCCTGGCTGGACAGGCGCAAACCGCAGCTGGACGGCAGCGCGGGCGCGCATGTCCAGCTGGGCGCTGGCCACACGCTGGGTACGCTGGCGCCGTAGTATTCTTCGCCGGTCTTCACGTCCTGGAATCCGGTCATGCGTCAGCGGCTCCGCCTCGGCTTGCTCGTGTTGTGCACTGCGCTGCTGGCCGCCTGCGGCGACGGCATGGTGCGGCGCGTGTCCGACCCCGCGGCCAGCCTGCAGCAAGTCACGGTCAACATGGACGGCAGCTGGAAGGTGGAACTGCGTCTGCAGAACTACAGCAGCATTCCGATGCGCTACGACCGCGTGCGCCTGGACCTGGGCGTGGGCGGCGAAGCCGCCGGGACCCTGCAGCTTGCGCCCGCGATCTCGATCGGACCGGAAACCGCGGACGTGGTCAGCATCGCGCTACGCCCGAGTTCGGCCGCCCGCATCGCCGTCGCCGATGCGCTGGCCGGCCGCCGCAGCCTCGACTACACGCTCAAGGGCAGCATCGACGCCACGCCGGAAGAGAAGAAGCAGCGCAACTTCGAGATCGACACGCGCAACATGCTCACCCCTGCCCCGGGCCTGGACGGCGTCCTGCGCTAGCCGCAAGGCTGCATCGCCACCCTGGACCTGCGGGTCGGCGACGACGCCCAGGCGGGCAGCGCGCGGCTGGCGCTGGTGCGCGACGACGCGATGTGGATCTACGGCTATTTCGAGGAAACAGAGCTGCCGCGGGTGCACGTCGGCGATCGCGCCGACATCCGCCTGATCAGCGGCGGGGTGCTGCTGCACGGCACGGTCGAGGGCATCGCCGACAGCGACAACCCGACCAGCGCCTCGCTACTCGCCGACGTCAGCCCCACCTTCAACTGGATCCGCCTGGCGCAGCGGGTGCCGGTGCGGGTGCGCATCGATCCGGCCAGCGTCCCACCGAATACGATCCTGGCCGCCGGCATGACCGCGACAGTGACGGTGCATGGGGGGCCGTGATTGCGGATTGGGAATTCGCAAAAGCCAACGGCGAGCCTCAGACCCATCCACACCGCGCGACGGCCGTTACGAATCCCCAATCCCCAATCCCCGCCCCACATCCATACGCCGTAGTATCCTGCGCACCTCGGCCGCGCCGCGGCCCCTGTCCGAGCGACCGCATGAGCACCTACCAAGCCCCGCTGACCGACCTGCGCTTCGCGCTGCACGACGTGCTGCAGGTGGAGGCGCTGTTCGCCCGCCTGGGCTATGCCGAGGCCACCGCCGACGTGGTCGACGCCGTGCTGGAGGAAGCCGCGCGCTTCACCGGCACGGTGCTGGCGCCGCTGAACCGGGTCGGCGACGAGCATGGCTGCACGCTGGACGCGGCCACCGGCGCAGTCACCACCGCGCCCGGTTTCCGTGAGGCCTACCGGCAGTTCGCCGAGGGCGGCTGGACCGGGCTGACCGCAGCCACCGAATTCGGCGGCCAGGGCCTGCCGCATACGCTGGGCGTGCCGCTCAACGAAATGGTCAACGCGGCCAACCTGGCCTGGGGCAACTTCCCGCTGCTGTCGCATGGCGCGGTCGAGGCGCTGAAGCAGCACGGCGAGGCCTGGCAGCAGGAGGTCTTCCTGAAGCCGCTGGTGGATGGCCGCTGGACCGGCACCATGTGCCTGACCGAGCCGCACTGCGGCACCGACCTGGGCCTGCTCAAGACCCGCGCCGACGCCAACGCCGACGGCAGTTGGTCGGTCAGCGGCACCAAGATCTTCATTACCGCCGGCGAGCACGACTTCACCGACAACATCGTGCACCTGGTGCTGGCGCGGTTGCCGGATGCGCCGGCTGGGGCCAAGGGCATCTCGCTGCTGGTGGTGCCCAAGTTCAAGGTCGCCCGCGACGGCAGCGTCGGCGCGCGCAACGCGGTGCGCTGCGGCTCGCTGGAGCACAAGATGGGCATCCACGGCTCGGCCACCTGCGTGATGCACTTCGACGGCGCGCAGGGCTACCTGGTCGGCCAGCCGCACAAGGGCCTGCAGGCCATGTTTACGATGATGAACACGGCGCGGCTGGGCGTGGGCCTGCAAGGCATCGGCCTGTCCGAGCGCGCCTATCAGAACGCCCTGCGCTATGCGCGCGAACGCCTGCAGTCGCGCTCGCTGACCGGCGCCAAGCTGCCGGACAAGCCGGCCGACCCGATCCTGGTGCATCCGGACGTGCGCCGCATGCTGCTGACGGTGAAGGCACTGACGGAAGGCAGCCGCCTGCTGGCGCTGCATGCCGCGACCCTCATCGATATCGCCCACCACGCGCAGGATCCGGCCGAGCGCGAGCAGGCCGACGTGCTGGTCAGTTTCCTGACCCCGATCTCCAAGGCCTGCCAGACCGAATGGGGCGTGGAGAACACCTACCACGCGCTGCAGTGCTTCGGCGGCCACGGCTACATCCACGAACACGGCATGGAACAGCTGGCGCGCGACGCGCGCATCACCACCTTGTACGAAGGCACCACCGGCATCCAGGCGCTGGACCTGATCGGACGCAAGACCGCGTCCAGCCAGGGCGCGGGACTGAAGCTGTTCCTGGCGCAGATCGAGGCCTTCGCCGCCGAGCATGCGGACAACCCGGCGCTGGCCGAGTTCATCGGCCCGCTGCGCGCGAAGGCCGGCGAATGGGCGGCGCTGACCAAGCGCATCCTGCAGCGCGCCGCCGGCAACGCCGACGAGCTGGGTGCGGCCAGCTACGACTATGTGTTCTATTCCGGCTACGTGGTGCTGGCCTACTGGTGGGCGCGCAGCGTCGCCGCCGCGGATGCATCGGCGCACAGCGAGACGTTCAAGCAGTCCAAGCGCGAGACCGCGCGCTTCTACTACGCCAAGCTCCTGCCGCGCACGCTGACCCACGCCGCGGTGATCGAGGCCGGTGCCGAACCGCTGATGGCGATGTCCGACGCGCACTTCTGAGCAGCGCGCGCGGCGCGACCGGCGGCGCAACGCGCCGGTCGCGCGGATCCGTCCTGCTTCGATACACAAATCGTCAACAATCGGGTATAAGCTGTTTTCCCGATGGAGACAGACACAACAACGCTTGGTCTGATCGATACCGGAGCCTTCGCCGCTTCGGCCGGCGACGCGTCGTTGCCGCCGTCCCCTGTTCACGCCCACCTGCCTTCGGTGCGACTGCTGTCGCTGGATGCGCATGGCCGGGTGCTGGACTGGATCAACTGGCAATCGGCCGCCTGCCTGTATGCGCGCGGCGCGGTGGCCTGGACGTTGGGCGAGCCGTGCATGCACATCCACGGCGGCATGTCGCGCGCCAGCGGCGAGCGCAGCGTGCTGCACCTGCATCCGATCATCGCCGCGCGCGGCCATGCCCGCTCGCGCGCACTCGATCCCACACCGACCTTGACCAATACCGCGCTGTTCGCCCGCGACGCGCAGCTGTGCCTGTACTGCGGCCAGCAGTTCAGCCGTCCGCACCTGACCCGCGATCATGTCATGCCGGTGTCCAAGGGCGGCCGCGACACCTGGGAAAACGTGGTCACCGCCTGTTTCCACTGCAATTCGCGCAAGGGCAACCGCACCCCGCAGCAGGCGTCGATGCCGCTGCTGGCGGTGCCGTACCGGCCGAGCTGGATCGAGCACCTGATCCTGTCCAACCGCAACATCCTCGCCGACCAGATGTCGTTCCTGAAGGCGCAATTGCCCAAGCGCTCGAAGCTGTGGCTCTGAACCGCACGCCGCCGCGCACTGCGACGGATTGCCGCACCTCCCTTCCAGCCTGGCCCGCGCCCGTGCGCAACTGAACGGGTTGCTTGCCCGTGCCCGGAATGGGGAGGAAAATGGACGGTCCGCTGAACCCGAATCCCGATGATCGACCCCACCCGCTATCCGCGCCTTGCGCGCATCCAGATCCCCGCCGAACTGCGCCGCTTCGAGGAGTCGGAACTGCCGGCGATCGCGGAGGAACTGCGCGCCTACCTGATCGAGTGCGTCGGCAAGAGCGGCGGCCATTTCGGCGCCGGGCTGGGCGTGATCGAGCTCACCGTGGCCCTGCACTATCTGTACGACACCCCGGTTGATCGATTGGTGTGGGATGTCGGCCATCAGACCTATCCGCACAAGATCCTGACCGGGCGCCGCGACCAGATCCATTCGGTCAAGCAGGCCGGCGGCGTGGCGCCGTTTCCCAAGCGCGAGGAGAGCGAGTACGACACCTTCGGCGTCGGCCATTCCTCGACCTCGATCTCCGCGGCGCTGGGCATGGCCATCGCGCTGCAACGCGCCGGCGACGAGCGCAAGGTGGTGGCGGTGATCGGCGACGGCGCGATGACCGCCGGCATGGCCTACGAGGCGCTGAATCACGCCGGCGGCATGGACCCGGAACCGAACCTGCTGGTGATCCTCAACGACAACCGCATGTCGATCTCCGAAGCGGTCGGCGGGGTCACCAAGATGCTCGGGCGGATGAGCGGCAGCAAGACCCTCAATGCGATCCGCGAGGGCGGCAAGAAGATCCTCGGCGACAAGAAGAGCAATCCCACCGCGCGTTTCGTGCGCCGCTGGGAGGAGCATTGGAAGGGCATGTTCGTGCCGTCCACGCTGTTCGAGGAGATGGGCTTCCACTACACCGGGCCGATCGACGGCCACGACCTGCCGGCGCTGATCGGCGCGCTGAAGACCCTGCAGACACTGAAGGGTGCGCAGTTGCTGCACGTGATCACCACCAAGGGCAAGGGCTACGAGCTGGCCGAGGGCGACCAGATCGGCTACCACGCGGTCGGCCCGTTCGATCCCAGCAAGGGCCTGGTGTCCAAGCCGGGCGCCAAGGCGCCGACCTATACCGACGTGTTCGGCGACTGGATCTGCGACATGGCCGCGGCCGAACCGGCGCTGCTGGCGATCACCCCGGCAATGCGCGAAGGCTCGGGCCTGGTGCGCTTCAGCAAGGAATACCCGCAGCGCTACTTCGACGTGGCGATCGCCGAGCAGCATGCGGTGACGCTGGCGGCGGGCATGGCCACGCAGGGCGCCAAGCCGGTGGTGGCGATCTACTCGACCTTCCTGCAACGCGGCTACGACCAGTTGGTGCACGACGTGGCGGTGCAGCAGCTCGATGTGCTGTTCGCGATCGACCGCGGCGGGGTGGTCGGCCCCGACGGCGCCACCCATGCCGGCAACCTGGACTTGAGCTTCCTGCGCTGCGTGCCGCACCTGGTACTGATGGCCCCGGCCGACGAAGCCGAGTGCCGGCAAATGCTCAGCACCGGCCTGCAGCACGCCGGCCCGGCCGCGGTGCGCTATCCACGCGGCACCGGTCCCGGCGTGGCGCCCGGCACCGCCCTGGACACGCTGCCGATCGGCAAGGCGCAACTGCGCTTCCAGGGCGCCACGCTGGCGCTGCTGGCATTCGGATCGACCGTGGCCGCGGCCGAACAGGTCGGCCGCGAGCTGGGACTGAGCGTGGTCAACATGCGCTTCGTCAAGCCGCTGGATCGTGCGCTGCTGCTCGAGCTTGCGCGCAGCCACGACGGCTTCGTGACCATCGAGGACAACGTGGTGGCGGGCGGCGCCGGCTCCGGCGTGGCCGAACTGCTCAATGCCGAAGGCGTGCTGCGCCCGCTGCTGCACCTGGGCCTGCCCGACGCGTTCCAGCACCATGCCAGCCGCGAGCAGTTGCTGGCCGAAGCCGGCATCGACGCCGCCGGCATCCATACTGCGATCCTGGCGCGCTGGCCGCAACTGGCGGCCGGCGCCAATCCGCCGCGCACCGCGGCCGGCTGAGCGCAATCCGCGTTGGTGGTGCGGCATGTGCGGCGTCGCCGGGCTATCGGCGCGCCGCACATCGCGGGATGTTCAGCCTGCCAGCTTGGGCAGGTACGCGACCAGCGGATCGGTGGCGGGCAGCAATTCGAAACGTTCCCACAGGAAGCCAGGGGTCACCACGCAGCGCACCAGGCTGTAGTCGTCCAGCGGCCGTGCCGCCTGCCAGCTGCCGGCCGGGATTACCACCGACGGCAGGCCGCCGCGCTCGCTGGCGTCCATCCGGTAGCGCTGCAGGCCATGCTGCGGATCGAAGCTCAGCAAGTCCAGCGCGCCGCCCTCCTCCCATTGCCAGGTTTCGTCGGCATCGATCCGGTGCCAATCGCTGTACTCGCCGCGCACCAGCAGGAAGCGGATCGCAGTGCAGGCCGGGCGCGTGGTGCCTTCGTGCTGGACCTGCAACGCGGAGGTGTGCACGCGCGCATAGCGCCCGCCTTCCGGGTGCGGCAGCAGCGACAGGTCGCGCAGCAAGGTGGCGATGCGAATGGACGATTTCGTAGACATGGCGCAGTTTAGGGCCTGGCGGCCGGCTTGGGCTAGAGCACCCACGCGTCCGCCGCCCTGGCGCTCGATGCGCGCCGGCGGCAGCCGGCCAACCGCGGCTGGCTAGCCGAGGCGCCGGCCGTTGCGCAGGCAGACCCCGAAGAACACCAGCAGGTCCCAGCTGTAGCGCTTGAGCAGGCGCCGCGGCTCGCGCAACAGGCGGTACATCCACTCCATGTGCAAGCGGCGCACCCAGGCCGGCGCGCGCTGGGCGTTGCCGGACAGGAAATCCAGCAGCGCGCCGACCCCGAACAGCAAGCGCGCATCCAGCTGCGTGGCATGCTCGAGGATCCAGCTTTCCTGCAGCGGATTGCCGAACGCCACCAGCACCACGTCGGCGCCGCTGGCGTTGATACGCTCGGCCAGAGCGGCCCCCGCGGCGGCGAACTCGGCATAGCCGTCGCAGGTCCCGACCACGTCCTGGCCCAGCGTCTGGCGCAGCGTCTGCGCGGCGGCCTGGGCCACGCCCGGACGCCCGCCGAGCAGGAAGAAGCGCAGCGGCCGCCGGCTGTGCCGGCACAGGTACGGAATCAGGTCGGTGCCATTGAGGTTGCCGGCGAAGCGGCGGCGATGCACCAGCAGCGCGCCCAGGTCCATGCCAATGCCGTCGTTGACGATGCGCACGCCCGGCGCGCGCAACCCCGCGCGCAGCGCCTGGCACTGCACCACGAAATTGGTGTTGGCGAAGAACACCAGGCGCTGCTCGCCATGCGCCTGCGCCTGGAACAGCGCATCGGCGAATGCCGCTTCGGTGGTGCGCAGGATCGGATAGCCGCCCAGCGCCATCACCTCCCGGGGTTCGGCTTGCGGGTTACCAGAGGTCATGAGGGAAACTGTCCAACAGGCCGCGTTGCACGGCGTTCAAATCGAATGGGCGGTTGCCGCCCAGGGCCAGGCACTCCTCCACGCTGTGACCGGCATGCCACTGCATGCGCCCGGTGCCGTGGTAGTAGTCGTCGTACTTGAACCGATCCTCGCCGTTGCCCCATTCCAGGTACACCGACGGCACGCCGTAGGCTTCGGCCAGGATCAGGCCGTGCAAGGAACTGGACACCACCAGTTCCGCGCACAGCAATTGCCGCACGAACCCGGCCGGCTGACGGTTCGGCAGCACCAGCTGGTCCTTGTAGCGCACATATTTGTCCGACGGCTCGTTGAAGTGCGGCACGATCAGGAACGGCTGCCGCGTGGACGGCGGCTCCAACGCTTCGCGCGGGAAGAACAGCGGCATCAGCAGCCCGGGGTCGCCGTAGATCTCCGGCACGTCCAGGCCGCGCTCGCGCAGGAAGGCGCGGGTCCTGGGACCGCGCACGGCGCGCACGTCGAGCGTGCGGAAGGTATGGCGGTCGGCGGGGATCTTGCCGTTGACGCCACTGCCCCACACCGTGTCGCCATCGCTGGCGAAATGCAGCACCGAGCCGATCGCGATCAGGCGCTTGCGCTTGTCGCGCTTGTCCAGCAGGGTCCGGTCGCGCTGCCCCAGCACGTTGGACACGATGATCTTGGACAGGTGATCGCCGACGTTGATCTCCCCGTTCTTCGGCTTCCACCAGAACAACGCGCGGCGCTCCGCGTAATCGATCCATTTTTGCAATGCGGACAATGCAACATCCTCCTGTTGGTGCGCGCATGGCGCTCGACGGCGAATCGGTTCTGGTCAGGCGGCATCGCCTGCGAAAAGCCGGGTTTCCGGATACGCCGACGGATCCAGGACGCGGTCGGTGGTTTCGGACCAGCTCAGGCATTGGCGGTGGCGCACGTGCGGCGCGTGCAGCGCTTTCCCGATCGCCGCGACGATCGAAGCCTCGTCGCCCGGCGTATAGCCGAAGCGCGACTGGTAGCTGCCCACCACCGCGTTCGGGCACACCGCCGGCAGGCCGAAGAAATCGTACTGCAGCAGCTTCATGGAGCTGTCGGCCAGATACACCGGCACCTGCTCGGAGGCATACGGCGCGATGCCGAAGCGCGCGTGCTTGATGTAGCCGATGGTCTCGGCGTGCTTCATTTCGCCGTACACCACCACGTTGTCGCCGTAGCCCGGCGCGCGGCCCATGCCCGAGCCGATCACGTGGAAAGTCACCTGCGGGAAGGCGCGGCTGGCGACGACGAAGAATTCCGGATCGAACAGCATCGAGCCGACCGCCACCGCATGGATGCCCTCCCCGTACGGCGACGGATCGCCGAGCGTATCCAGGTTGTGGTCCACCCCATGCCCGACATGGAACACGTTGTGGCGGCTGGAAATCTCCTCGGCCATCGCCGGCGACACCAGCGCGATCACGTCCAGGCTCGGCGCCACGCGCGCGAACTCGCGCTCGATGTAGTCGGCGACGTTGATCGTGCTCAGGCCGTCGGAAGCGCGGTAGACCTTGCGTGCGGTCGGGTTGATGCGCGCCGCCAGTTCGATGAAGGCCACCGCGATGCCGCTTTCGAACACGATCACGTCCGCCTCGCGCATCCAGCGCAGCAGCGTGGCCGGCGGCTTGGCCGCGTACAGCTTGAACATCAGGTCTTCCAGCGGCCGCAGCCAGCGCCGCCGCGTGTTGAACGGGTGCAGCGGCGCGCGCCACAGGTAGCACTCCACGCCGTTGTGCTCGACCACGCTGTTGGCGGTGGCGTCCAGCGGCAGCCGCAGGTCGCCCTTGAGCCGCGACAGCAGGCTGTAGCGCAACGAGAAGAAGCGCGTGGTGCCGCGCTTGGCCAGCTCGTCGGCGATGAAGTGGATATTGGCGCGGCGCGGCGTGCGGTAATCGTGCGCGGACAGCACCAGGTAGCACGGCGGACGTCCGGCGAGGGCCGCTGCCGGTGCCGCGGCGAGCGTCGCTGACGCGGAAGAATCACTCATGCCATTGCTCCTTTGCGGGAAGGGTGTTCGGGGAAAATCGACAGCGCGCAGCTCATCGCTTGGCTCTGGCATCGCGCAACAGCGTGCGCATGTTGAGGATCGCCATCACGTCGCGGCGGAATGCCGGCCACAGCGCGAACACCAACACGCAGCCCATCGCCATGGCCAAAGCGCCCACCGCCAGTTGCTGCCACAGCGAACTGCCGCCCCACTGTTGCGCGGCGAAGTACGCCGCCGCGCCGGCCGCGCCATAGCCAAGGATCGCGCGCAGGGCGTTGTTGAACAACTCCATGGCCGGCACCTGCGGCGCCACCTTGGCGATCCAGATCACCGAGAGCGGCCACATCACCAGAAGGCCCAGCGTGTAGCCGATGGTCACGCCCATCACCCCCCACACCGAGCCGGCGAAGATGCAGGCGATCAGCATCACCCGCCCGACCACCGAGTACACCAGCTGCTGGCGCATCAGGCCCTGCGCCAGGAACACCCAATAGGTGGCATAGGACGCGGTCTGGAAGATGCCGCCCAGGGTCAGCACCTGGAACAGCGGCACCGCCGGCCGCCATTGTTCGCCGAGCACCAGCACGATCAGCGGCAACGCCAGTGCGCAGGCGAAGGAGAACAGCGCCACGATCAGATGCACCATTACCGTCTGCCCGCGCAGCAGGAAGCTGCCGAAGCGCGGCGGGTCGTCCTGCAGCTGCGACAACACCGGCAGCGCTACCGAGGTGGCCGGCGCATTGATCTGGTTCAGCGGCATCATCAGCAGCTGGAACGCACGGTTGTACAGGCCCAGCGCCTCGGCGCCGATCCGGTGGCCGATGATCACCTGGCCGACGTTGCGGCTGGCGTAGCCGAGCAGCTGCGCGGCCATCAGGTTCCAGCCGAAGCTCAGGAACGCGCGCATCGGCGCGTCGCGACGATAGCCGCGCGGCAGCCAGCGCGCGCAGACGCCGGCGATGGCCAGATTGACCAGCGCCTGCACCACCTGCTGCCACACCAGCGCCCAATAGCCGTAGCCGGCCAGGGCCACGCCGACGCCGGCGATCAGGCCCATGACCTGCGCGCCGACATCGCTCAGCGAGACCTGACCGAAGCGCAGCCCGCGGCTGAGATGCGCGCGGTACTGGGTGGTCATGCCGTTGAGCAGGAAGGTCACCGCCAGCGCCTGCGAGATGCCCAGCAGCGCCGGCTCGCGATAGAAGTGCGCGATCCACGACGAGGACAGGAACACCACGATCGCCAGCACCAGGCCGATGCCGCTGTTGATCCAGAACAGGTTGTCGCGCTGCTCGCGGCTGACGTGCTTGGCCTGGATCGCGGCCGAGGACAGGCCGAAGTCGCGCAGGATCTCGGCCATGCCGACGATCGCGGTGACCATGGCCATCAGGCCGTAGTCGTAGGGCGTCAGCAAGCGCGCCAGCAGCACGATGCCGCCGAACTGCACCACCATCTTCGCCAGCTGCCCGGCCATGGTCACCGCCGCGCCACCGGCGGCGCGCGCACCGAGACTACGCTGCGGCGGCGTGGCGGAACCTGGGGTCTCGGTCGCGCTCATGCCCGTGCCTCGCTGCGTACGCCGCGCGCATCCAGATAGCTGCGGTAATGCTGCAGGCCGATCGCGCACCAGTCGCGCCGCGACAGATCCGGCACCGCGTCGGCGGGCAGGCGCTGTGCCTGCGCCAGCGCGTCGGCCAGTTGCGCCGCATCCAGCTCGCCTTGGTACAACAGCACCCAGCCCGGCCCGACCTCTTCGGCGATCGCCGCATTGGCCGCGCTCCACGGCGCCAGCACCGGCCGCGCCAGCGACAAGGCCAGCAGCAAGGTGCCGGAGTTGTGCATCTGCCGATACGGCAGCACCACCAGCTCGGCCTCGGCGACCTCGCGCGCCAGCACTTCGTCTTCCACATACTGCAGGCGCGCGCTGATCCGCGGATCGGCGGCGCAGGCCTGTTCGACCACGGCGCGGATCTGCGCGTCGATCGGATTGCCGGCGATGCGCAGGCTCAGTGCCGGATCGGGCAAGGCCTGCAGCGTCGCGACCAGGGTTTCCACGCCCTTGTACGGACGCAACAGGCCGAAATGCAGCAAACGTCCCGGCACCCGCGGCGGCTGCGGCATCGCCGCGTACCAGTCGCGGTAGTGCCCGTGCAGGATGGTGTCGGTGGCCGGCGCGCGTTCCGGCGTGGTCGCATTGATGCGGATCCAGCGTGCGGTCAGGCGGTCGGTCCAGCGCAGCAGCAGGCGCTCGCGCCAGCCCTTGTCCTCGTGCGGCGCCACGTTGTGCAGGGTGCGCACCAGCGGCACGCCGCCGAGCTTGAGCCGCAGCAGCAGCAGCGCCATGCACGCCTGCTTGGCCAGCGTGCCCACGGCGGTGGGATGCCGCATCATGTATTCCGGCCAGTGCACGTGCAGCACGTCGTAGCGCGACAGCAGCGCCGCGCGCATCGAGAAGAAGCGCAACTGCACCTGCTGCGGCAATGCCGCATACAGCTGGGTCAGATAGGGATTGGTGGTCGCGGTCGGCCGTTCGGTCGACAGCAGCACGCTGATCGGCGGACCGGGCACGCGCGCATCGCCGCTGCAACGCTGTTCGCCGCTCATCGCCCTGCCTCCGCCGTGCCCAATGCAGCGCGATACTCGTCCAGATAGGCGCCGACCACATGCTCCCAGTCGTAGCGCTGCGCATAGGCCATGGCCGCCTGCCGCTGCACGGCGAAGCTGGCGTCGGTCGCGGCCGCATAGGCCTGCACCGCGTCGGCGGCGCGCTGCGAATCGGCCGGATCCAGCAGCAGCCCTTGCGCCGATTCGCGCACCAGGCGCGCGAACGGCGGGATGTCGCTGAGCACCGGCAGCAGGCCGGCGCTCATCGCTTCGACCGCGGCCAGGCCGAAGCCTTCGTGGCGCGACAGGCACACGAAGTACTGCGCGCTGCCGAGCAGCTGCGCCAGTTCCTCCTGCGACGGCGCCACGCGCAGCTGCACGCAGTCCTGCAGGCCGCGTTCGGCGATCGCCTGCAGCAGATCGGCCTGGGTGAAGTCGTATTCGCGCCCGGCCACGATCAGCTGCCAGGCAGGATCCTGCGCCGCCAGCGCGCGCAGCAGGTCCAGCGTTTCCAGCAAGCCCTTGTTGACCGACCAGCGCCCGAAATAGATCAGCGTGCGCCCGGGCGTCGCGCTGCCCTGCCCGGCGAACTTGCCGACGTCCACGCCGTTCTCGATCACCCGCAGGCGCTGCGGCGCGACCACCGCGGAGAACACCTGGCCATCGTTCTCGCTGGTCGCCACGACCCGCGCGTACGCCCAGGCCGAAGCCCGGGTCAGGGTCTTGAACCACAGCATCTTCAGCCGCGAGGCATAGGTGGTATGGAAGAAACCGCCGTGGGTGGAGACGATCATCGGCGTGCCGTGCAGGACCCGGGTCAAGGCCAGGAAGTCGTAGAAGAAATCGATCCCGTGCACGTGCACCAGGTCGGCGCCGCGCAGCGCCGCCAGCACCGTCGGCGCCAGCGGATAGCGCGAGGAACCGCGGAACGGCAGGCGCACGATCGGCACGCCCTGGTAGGCATCGCGCGGCGCCAACCGCTCCTGCGGCCGGGTGAAGACCCGGTCCAGGGTCACCACTTCTACCTGGTCGCGGCCCTGCTGCAGATGCCGCCGCGCGATATTCAGCACGACCTCTTCCATGCCGCCCACGGACGGATGGAACTGGCGCACCACGTGGACCACCTTCATTGAACACTCCCGTGCGCCAGCGCACCGTATTGCGACGGCGCCATCAGGACGCCTCCGGCCGTGCCGGCTCGCGCCGCACCCCGATCATCCACGGCGCCACGCGCACGATCACCGCGCGCATCGGCACACTGGCGAGCACCGCGAACACGCCCACCGATACCGCCCAGGCCGGCCCCCAGGCATCGCCGCGGACCAGGCCGGTGCGGCTGGCCACGCCGGCCATGACCGAGAACAGCAGCGTATGCGTGCACAGGATCAGCAAGGTATTGCGCCCGATCCACTGCACCCACGCCCACTCCTGCACCAGCCGCGCTGCGCACAGCGCCATCGCGCTGCCGAGCAGGCTGCCGGCGAGGAACCCCAACGGCGAATGGCCGAACTTCATCATGTTCACGTCCACGCGGCCGTTGTTCCAGGCGATCGCGAACCACGCCGCCGCCAACAGCAACGCCGCCACGGCATTGCCGGTGCGACTGGTCGGCAGCCAACCGCTGCGCTTGGCCGCCGCCGCACCGAGCGCGAAGAAGCACAACGACACCGGCAGTACATCCAGCGCAAACGGAAGCCGGTAATCCTGGGTCGGGAACCAGATCGCCCAGCCCCAGGCCAGCAGCAGCGACAGCACCGCCAGCACGTCCAGCGACAGGCGCCGGCGCAGGTACAGATAGCTCAGCGTGGTCACGAACAGCGCCGGCAGGAACCACAGCGCCGGCATCACGTACAGCTTGGGTCCGATGCCGCTGACCAGTCCCAGCAGCGGCTCCCACCACGGCCGGTCGCCCCACAGCTGCGCCTTGGAACCGATGTGGCGGGTCAGCATCCAATACGCGTAAGCGACCAGGAAGAACGCCAGATACGGCAGCAGCAGACTGCGCGCCAGCTTGGTCCAGGTCGCCAAGCCCAGCGGCCGCTTGCCGAACGCCTCGCCGACCCAGCCGGACAGCACGAAGAACATCGGCACGTGGAAGCTGTAGGCCAGGATCACATAGGCATGCGGGATGCCCTTGGCATGGCCGAACACCACCAGCAGGATTGCCAGCGCCTTGGCCGCATCGATCCGCGCATCGCGCGTGCCGCGCACGCCGGTGCTGGCCGGCTGCTCGGCCAGCACCGTCTGCACCGCCTGCGTGGAGGCGCTCATGTCGCCACCGCCGTACGCGGCGGCGTGTCGCTTGCCGGCGGCAACGCATCCGCCGTCGCGCGCCGCGGCACCATCTGCCACAGGCAGCCGCAGACGAACCACCACAGCGCCGCTGTCTTGATCGAGAAGTAGCCGTTGGACACCAGCAGGCTCAGCGCGAAGGCGAAGATCAGCAGGTTCTTGAACAGCTGGCCCTCGATCGTGCGCATCAGCATCGCGAACGAATAGGCGAGCAGGAACGCCAGCACCAGCACCACCGACTGCGAGGAGATGAAATAGGCGATGCCGCTATCGAAATACTTGTACGGCGTGTCGAAATCCAGGCCCAGCCACGACTCGGCGGTCATATTGCGGATCGAATAGACGGTGAAGAACACCCGCCCCAACGTGGTGTCCTCGTAGCTCTGGATGCCGGACGCCCATACCATCAACCACGCGCCCAGCAGCACGCCGAAGAAAATCAGGAATCCCAGGCGCTGGTCCATGCGCAGCAGCAGCGGCGTCAGCGCCACCATCATCACGCAGGTGCCGGCGGCCAGGCGTCCATCCGAGGCCACGATCAGGAAGCCGATCATCGCCACCGATGCGGCGATGCCCAGCGGCCGCATCCAGCGCCAGAAGGTCAGCAGGATCGCGGTGAAGAAGATGATGAAGTTGCCCATCGTCACCGGCTCGATGAACACCGAGGACGCGCGCGGCAGGTTGGAAGAGGGCAGGAAGTTGCGCGCGCCCGGCCGGGTCGCGCTGACGAACAGGTTGCTGTCCTGGTTCCAGAAGCTCGACGCGCTGGCGCCGCGCGCATTGACGAAGTAACTCTTCGGGTTGACCACGTCGCCGTACACCTTGGGCAAGGCCAACTCGAACGCCGCCACCAGCGACACGACCAGCGTCATGCGCAGGAACAGCTTGGGCAGCGAACCGGTATAGGCCGCGCCCAGCACCAGGAACGCAAACGGGATCAGCGCGTCGCGGAAGAACTTGGGATCGATCGACCAGACCAGGAACAGCCGCACCAGCATCAGCACCGCTAGCAGGCCGATGCCGGTGAACACCATCGCCGTGCGCTTGCGGTCCAGCGACCACAGCCCGATCAGGAAGCAGGCGCCGTAGATCGCCACTTCCACCACATAGGTCATGGCCGGGCTGACCCGGAACACCTTGGCGTTCACCACCGCGAGCAGGAAGTTGTAGCCGATGGCGAACAGCAGCACCAGCTCGATCAGCAGGTTGTGGCGCTGCTCGCGCAGCGTCATCGGCGGCGCATCGATGGCGGTGTTCAGCACGCGGCACCTCGCTGCGCGACGCGACGCGCCACACGCTGCGAAAACGGCCGCCACGCAGCCACGGCGGCACGCCCCGCGCGCACGCCACGGCGGCAAGCGAGCTCGATGGTGCTACGGCACGCGGCCCAGCCGCCGCCGTCCCCGCTGCCGACGGCGACGACGGGGCGGCGCCGGCAGTGGGAACGGTCGGCGGGGTAACGGTACATCGGGCGCATCAGTAGGCGGTCTTCTGCCCGAGCACCTTCACCGCGGTGAGCACGATGATCCGCGTATCCAGCCACAGCGACCAGCGCCGGATGTAGTCCAGATCGTACTGGATGCGCTTCTTCATCGTCCGCAGTTCGGGCGTCTCGCCGCGGAACCCGTTGACCTGGGCCCAGCCGGTGATGCCCGGCTTGACGTAGTGCCGCTGCATGTAATGGTTGATCAGCTTTTCGTAGTGGGTGTTGTGCTGCGCCGCATGCGGCCGCGGCCCCACCACCGACATGCTGCCACCGAGCACATTGAACAGCTGCGGCAGCTCGTCCAGGCTGCTGCGGCGCAGGAACGCGCCGAACGGCGTGACCCGGCTGTCGCCGCGCTTGGCCTGCACCACCACGTCGCTGGGTTCCTGCTGCACGCGCATCGAGCGGAACTTGTACATGTAGAACTCGCGCCCGCCCAGGCCATGGCGGCGCTGGCGGAAGAACACCGGACCCGGCGAACTCAGCTTCACGCCCACCGCGATCGCCAGCATCACCGGCCACAGCATCGCCAGCGCGGCCAGCGCGACCAGCTTGTCCTGCAGCGCCTTGGCGACCACGAAGTAAGTGTTGCGGTCCACCCCGCCCTGGCGCAGATTGATCACCGGCACGTTGCCGATCTGGTCGCCGGACTGGTTGAGCATGCCGAAGTCGAACAGGTCCGGGATCAGCCTGACCTGGATCGGGTAGCGGTCCATCTGCTGCAGCAGTTGCTTGATGTGGTCGCGCTCGCCCAGCGGCAGCGAGATCCACACCTGCTCCACCTCGTTGTTGTTGAGGTAGTCGATCAGCGATTCCGGCGTGCCCGCTCCCAGGCACTGCAGCTTCTTCGGGTGGTCGGCCACCGACAGATCGTAATCGCTGCTGAAATAGCCGACCAGCTGCATGCCGACCCACGGATTGCGGCTCAGGTAGTTGTGGATCTTGACCACCGGATGGCGCAGGCCCACCACCACCACGCGCTGCACGTCCACGCCTTCCGAGCGCAGGTGGTTGAGCACGCCGCGCACCATGGTGCGCGAGACCAGCAACGTGGCCAGGCTGGTGACGAACCACAGGCCGATCCACAGCCGCGAGACCTGCTGCCCGAACTGAACCACGAACGCATGCACCGCGAACAGCGCGAACACGCCACCGCAGGCAAGGCTCAGCACCATCATTTCGCGCAGCAGGCCGCGTCCGCGCCAGCTGCGGTACAGCGGGAACAAGGCAAAGCAGATCACCGCGTACAGCAAGGTGGTACCGATCGCGACCCGGTAAGGCGCTTCCGGCAGCCAGCTGGAGAACAGCAGGCGGTGGGTCGCCAGCGCGCCGGCGACGATGACCGTCAGATCCGACACGCGTAGCAGGATGTCCGCGGCGGCTGCATATTTGGACAGCAGGCGGGGGGACGATGTCGTATAGGTGGCGCTACTCAGGTCTGCAAGAAGCATGGCGGGATTCCCATCCAAACTCGGTCGGTGGCATGCGGGGGAACATGCAACGTATGCGAGCCTCGATCTCATCTGCCAGTGGACCGCTGCGGTGCCTTCCTCACCGACCCCAGGTCCACGGCAGCCCGTGTTAATTCAAGACAAGGACGACTGCGTACAACCGATCAGGAAAATAATGGAGCACCTCCTTACTTAGCTGAATCACGTATCACCTCGCTGAAGAATTTGCGTAGAAAAAAAGACGATGTGCCTGCGTCGTCGCATCCGCCGCGATCGCGATCACGCCGCATCGCGCCGGGCTGTGCGCCATGCGCTTCACGCCGCGGCCGCTGCATTGGCTTCGCGCAGGAAGTAGCGGATCAAGGCGATGGCGATCGCCGAGAACAGGCCGAACACGAACGCCAGCGCCAGATTCAGCAAGATCTTCGGCGAACTCGGCTTGCCCGGCACATCGGCGCGGTCGATGATCGACACATTGTTGGTGCCCACGTTGCCGGCCACGCCGATCTCCTTGTAGCGCTGCAGCAGCGCGTCGTAGAGCTGGCGGTTGGTGTCGGCTTCGCGCCTGAGCATGTTGTAGCGGATGCTGCGGGTCTGCAGATCCAGCTCGTCGTTCTTCAGGGTGGAGATGCGTTCGGACAACAGGGTCTCCTGCTGCCGCGCCGCTTCGTAATCGTTCTTCAGCGCGCTGCGGATATTGGCGATCTCATTGCCGATCTGGCGCTTGGTCTCGGAGATCTGGTTATGCAGGCGCTGCATTTCCGGATAGCCGGGCTGGAACGTAGCCAGCTTCTGCTGGTAATCCGCCTCCAGCTTGGCCTGCTCGGTGCGCAGGCTCTGGATCAGCGGGCTGCTGATCACCTGCGGCAGGCCCATGCCGTCGCCGATGCCGGCCTGGCGCCATGCCGACTCGGCCTTGATCCGCGCATCCTGGGCCGCGGCCAGGCGCACGTTCAATTCGCTCATGTTCTGCGTCGGCAGCGAGGGCTTGTCGTCGCCCAGCGACACGATCTGCTCCTTGCTGGAGTAATCGACCGCGTTCTTCTCCGACTCTTCCACCTTGGCGCGCAGTTGCTCCAGCCGCTCGGACAGGTACTTGGCGGCGAACGAGGACGCCTGCAGGCGCCGCTCCTGGGTCGAGGCGATGAACATGCGCGCGTAAGTGTTGGACACGCGCGCGGCCAGCGCCCGATCCGGCGAATCGAAGTTGATCCGCACCAGCCGCGAATCGCGCACCGGCTCGATCATCAACGCGTCCAGCACCGCACCGAGCACCGCGTTCTCGGCGGTAGCCGCGCGCGCCTGCGGCGACGGCGCGCGGCCATCGCCATTACCTTGCAGCTTCTCCAGCGCCTTGTCGATCAGCGGCTTGAACGTCGGCTCCTGGGTCAGGTGCGCCTCGCGGATCACCGCCCGCGCCAACGAACGGCTGCCGAGCAGTTCGTACTGGGTCTGGTAGAAGTCGCGGTCCTGCGGCGATTCCACCGGCATCAGGTTCGCCACGTTGGTCACGTTCAAGGACTCGCGCTCGATCTGCAGCACGCTGGTGGCGCGGTACTTGGGGGTCATCAATAACGTTACCAGCAGCGCCAGCAACACCACCGCCGCGGTGATGCCGACGATCAGCCAGCGCTGCCGGTACAGGGCGTTCCAGTAGTCCAGCAGGCTGATGTCGGCCGGGCTCAGCGGCGCCGAAGAAGTACGGGTGTGCATGCTCGAGAGACTCATCGGTATGCCCGCCAGACCATGACGAACGGGGTCAGCTGCACCATGGTGCGCAGCACTACAAGTGCATCGGAGCGGTACACCACGACGATGTCGCCGCCGTAGATTTCAGGATCCGGCGAGAGGCCCTTCTGGATATCGCGCAGATCGAAACGGGCCAGCATCTTCTGCCCGCCGACGTTGCGGAACACCACCACGTTGCCGCGGCTGGCCACATCGCTGACACCCTTGCCCAGCGACAACGCCTGCTGCAGGGTCAATGCCGACCCGGCGATCGGGTAGATGCCCGGCTCGCCCACCGCGCCGGTCACGGTGACCCGGTTGCCGGTGAACTCGTTGACCAGCACCGACACCTGCGGGTTCTGCAGATAGCCGTTGCGGTAGCGTTCGGTGATGTCCTTCTGCAACGCGTTGACGCTGAGCCCGGCGGCCTTGATGTCGCCGACCAGCGGCAGCGAGATGCGGCCCTCGTTGTCGACCCGCACCTGGCGCTCAAGGTCGTCCACCTGGAACACCTTGACCGTCAGCAGATCGCCGGGACCCAGCAAATATTCCGGCTGGCCCATGGAGCCGGCCAGCGGATCGCCAGGCGGCAATTCCGTCCGCATCTTCGGCCCGCTGCTGCAGGCGGACAGGAAGACCAGACTGGAAAGGGCCAGGCACCATGCCCAGTTGAACGTACCGGAGAGTTTACCCATGCGTGATGCAGATGCCCTCTGTCGAGTGATTTTGGGAACGCCGCACTCGTCCAACCAACCAGCGCTCCATCAGCGGTCGGGGCAAGACGATTGCAGTGTCATTTCATGCCCGGGGCGACGGCCCGGACCAACAGCGAAGCCTTGTGCTGCAGTGCACTATGGCACAGCTATTGGCCCCTACCAAGACATCTTCCGACATTTTTTTGACGCCATACCGCGCGGATTCAACTACATGTCCAGGCATTCAGCATGGACAGCGAAGACGCGTCTCAAAATACACAACGTTAACGTGACGCATGTCAAGGCATTGACGGCCCTATTCTGCAGTTTGCTGCCAGATTCCCGTCCCGCTCGCCGGCAGGTTACGCGCGTATGACGCCAGCGCCGGCGCCTTTGTCTACCCCTTCGTCCGAGCCGCTTCGCGTCCGCTGCCGTGCGGCGGGAAAGAACGCGCGAGAACACCCGGCCGCCATGGCGCAAATGCCAGACCCAGGCGACGCCACGCCTGCCGAATCGTGCGCAGGCCTCGGCTGGGCGCCTGCGATCGCGTGGCGCAAACGCCGCCAAACGAAAAAGGCCCATGTCGCTGACATGGGCCTTCGAAGATGGTCGGGGTAGCCGGATTCGAACCGACGACCACTAGTCCCCCAGACTAGTGCGCTACCAGGCTGCGCTATACCCCGGTAAAAACATCCGCCGTTGGGCGGTCCCGCCTTGCGGCGAGTTGGCGATTATAGCGGGATTGGCGCGGCCATTCCTAGCCGGTCGCGCCGTGGCCGCTCAGCGCCGCAGCAACTGCAGCACTTCTTCCAGTTCCTGCCGCACCTGCTTGATGATCTGGTTGCTCAACGCCGACTCCTGCCGCGCGCCCTCGCCTTCCAGGCGCAAGCGCGCGCCGCCGATGGTATAGCCCTGTTCGTACAGCAGGCTGCGGATTTGCCGCACCATCAGCACGTCGTGGCGCTGGTAGTAGCGGCGGTTGCCGCGGCGCTTGACCGGCTCAAGACTGGGAAATTCGGTTTCCCAATAGCGCAGCACGTGCGGTTTGACGTCGCACAGCTCGCTGACCTCACCGATGGTGAAGTAGCGCTTGGCCGGAATCGGCGGAAGTTCGCGGTTACTGCCCGGGTCCAGCATAAGCCTCCACTCGCTCCTTGAGCTTCTGTCCCGGGCGGAAGGTCACCACCGTCCGCGCCGAGATCGGGATTTCTTCGCCGGTCTTGGGATTGCGACCGGGCCGTTGGTTCTTGCGGCGCAGATCGAAGTTGCCGAAACCGGACAGCTTCACCTGCCGCCCCTGCTGCAGCGCATCGCGCAGCACATCGAAGAAAGCATCGACGAATTCCTTGGCCTCGCGCTTGTTCAGCCCGACTTCGTCGAACAACCGTTCGGCCATTTCCGCTTTGGTCAACGCCATTGCCCTGCTATCCCCTACGTCTCAGCCGCGAATCCGCGCATCGTGTTCGCGCGCCAGCGCCGCCACTGCATCGGCGACCACCGCCTCCACATCGCGATCCGTCAGAGTGCGCGAGTTGTCCTGCAAAATCAAGCCCATAGCGAGACTCTTGAAACCCGCCTCGACCCCCGGCCCGACGTAGCGGTCGAACAGCACCACCTCGCGCAGCAGCGGCCCGACCGCGCCGCGCACGCTGCCCGCCAGCGCCGACCAGGCCACCGCCTCCGGCACCAGGAAGGCCAGGTCGCGGCGCACCGACGGGAACCGCGACAGCTCGGCGGCACGCGGCAGCGCGCGCGCGGCCAGCGGCGCCAGATCCAGTTCGAAGCCGAGCACCTCCACGTCGATCTGCAGCGCCTGCAGCAAGCGCGGATGCAGCTGGCCGATCCAGCCGATCCGCGCGCCGTCGCGGTACACGTCGGCCGACCGGGTCGGATGCGCGAACGGCAGCGCCGACGGACGGTAGTCCAGGCGTGCGCCGGCAGCGCTGGCCAGCGCGTCCAGGTCGCCCTTCAGGTCGTGGAAGTCGACCTTGCGCGCCGGCACGCCCCACTGCAGCGCGTCGGCATCGCCGCACACCGCGGCGGCCACGCGCTGCGTCTCGGTGGGCGCGGCGCCAGCGGTCGCCGCAGCCTCGAACACCTTGCCCAGCTCGAACAGCCGCACCCGCCCAGCCTGGCGGGCGACGTTGCGGCCCAACGCCGCGACCAGCCCCGGCAACAGCGACGGACGCATCACCGCCAGTTCGGCGCTGAGCGGATTGGCCAGCGCCACGCGCCCGGCGCCCAAGCCCCACTGGTCGAGCAGCGCCGCATCGACGAAGGCGTAGTTGATGGTTTCCAGCATCTCGCGCGCCACCAGTTGGCGGCGCACGCTCAATTCGTCCAGCTGCGTCTCGCTGCCCATGGCGATGCGCGATGCGCCGCCCGGCAGCGTGGTCGGCAAGCGGTCGTAGCCGTGGATGCGCGCCAGTTCCTCGATCAGGTCCTCTTCCAGGGCGATATCGAAGCGCCGGCTCGGCGCAGTGACCTGCCAGCCATTGGCGACAACCGCGACCTCCATGCCCAGCGCGCGCAGGATGCGCTCGACCTCGGCGTCGGCGACCTCGATGCCGAGCACACGCACGATGCGCGCGCGGCGCAGCGCGATCGGCGCCGGCGCCGGCAGGTGCTCGGGCAACTCGGCCTCGACCACGGGACCGGCACGGCCGCCGGCCAGTTCCAGCACCAACCGCGTCGCCAACTCCAGCGCCGGCCGCGGCAGCGCCGGGTCCACGCCGCGCTCGAAACGGTGGCCGGCATCGGTGTGCAGGCCGAGCTTGCGGCCGCGGCCCATGATCGCGGCCGGCGCGAAATGCGCGGCCTCCAGGAACACATGCCGGGTCGCATCGGTGACGCGGGTGTCGTGTCCGCCCATCAAACCGGCCAGGGCGACCACGCGGTCGCTGTCGGTGACGGCCAGGAAGCCGTCGTCGAGCGTCGCGTCGCGGCCGTCGAGCAGCGTCAGCGTCTCGCCGGCACGCGCGCGGCGCACGCCGACCGGGCCGCGCAGCGTGTCCAGGTCGAAGGCATGCATCGGCTGGCCCAGCTCCAGCATCACGTACTGGGTGATATCGACCAGCAGCGACACCGGGCGCACGCCGCTGCGGCGCAGGCGCTCGGCCATCCACAGCGGCGTCTTCGCCGCCGGGTCGAGATCCTCGACCACGCGCCCGCAGTAGCGCGGCGCATCGGCGCCCGCCTGCAGGCGCACCTCGAGGCGACGCTCGCTGGCGACGGCGACCGGCGCGGCCGCGAACGGCAGCACTTCGCTGGCGCAGGCCGCGGCCACGTCGTAGGCGATGCCGCGCACGCCGAAGCAATCGGCGCGGTTCGGGGTCAGCTTGATCTCGATGCTGGCGTCGGGCAAACCGAGGTAGTCGCTCAGCGCCTGGCCGATCGGCGCATCGTCGGGCAGTTCGAACAGGCCCGCCGCATCGCCGTCCAGGCCCAGCTCCTTGGCCGAGCACAACATGCCGTTGGACTCCACGCCGCGCAGCCTGGCCGCCTTGATCGCGATGCCGCCGACCTGGGCGCCGACCAGCGCCAGCGGCGCGACCAGCCCGGCGCGCGCATTCGGCGCGCCGCAGACGATCTGCAGCAAGTCGCCCTGCCCGGCATCGACCTGGCACACCTGCAGCCGATCGGCTTCCGGGTGCCGCACCGCCTCGACGATGCGCGCCACCACCACCTGCTGCAGCGACTCGCCGAGCGGCGTGACCTCCTCGACCTCCAGGCCGATGGCGGTCAGGGTCGCGGCCAGTTCATCGCGCGAGGCCTGGGTGGGGACGTGGCTGCGCAGCCAGTTTTCAGAGAATTTCATTGTTTTTCCGGGACTCGGGACTCGGGACCCGGGACTCGGACATCAAAACTCGCAGACAGGCAGAGCACCGATGATGCTCCTGCGAGTCCCGAGTCCCGAGTCCCGAGTCCCGAACAGAACTCAAGCAAACTGACGCAAGAACCGCACATCGTTCTCGAAGAACGCGCGCAGGTCATTGACGCCGTAGCGCAGCATCGCGAAGCGCTCCACGCCCATGCCGAAGGCGAAGCCGGTGTAGCGTTCCGGATCGATGCCGACGCTGCGCAGCACGTTCGGATGGACCATGCCGCAGCCGAGCACTTCCAGCCAGCGGGTGCTGCCGTCGGGCTGCTGCCAGGCGATGTCCACTTCCGCGCCGGGTTCGACGAACGGGAAATAGCTGGGGCGGAAGCGCATCTCGAAGTCGCGCTCGAAGAACGCGCGCACGAACTCGGACAGGGTGCCCTTGAGGTCGGCGAAGGTGGAATGCTCGTCGACCAGCAGGCCTTCGACCTGATGGAACATCGGCGAGTGGGTCTGGTCGCTGTCGCTGCGGTAGACCTTGCCGGCGGCGATCATGCGCAGCGGCGGCGCATGCTCGCCCATGTAGCGCACCTGCACGCCGGAGGTGTGGGTGCGCAACAGACGCCCGTCGCCGAAGTAGAAGGTGTCGTGCATCGCCCGCGCCGGATGGTGCGGCGGAAAGTTCAGCGCTTCGAAGTTGTGCCAGTCGTCCTCGATCTCCGGACCGTCGGACAGCTCGTAGCCGAGCCGCGCGAAGATCTCGGTGATGCGTTCCAGCGTGCGCGTGACCGGATGCAACCCGCCGCGCTCACCGCGCCGGCCCGGCAGGGTCACGTCGATGCGCTCGGCGGCCAGGCGCGCATCCAGTGCCGCGCCTTCCAGCAGCGCGCGGCGTGCGGCCAACGCCGCGGAGACCGCGTCGCGCGCCTGGTTGATCGCCTCGCCGGCCAGCTTGCGCTGCTCCGGCGGCAACGCGCCGAGTTGCTTCAGCTGCGCGGTGATGCTGCCGCTCTTGCCCAACAGCGCGACGCGCAGCTGCTCCAGCGCTTCGGGACTCTGCGCCGCGGCGATGTCCGCCAGCGCCTGCCCGCTCAGGGATTCGATCTCACTCATTGCACTCGCGCCTCATTTCAGCCGACCACCCGACCCGGATTCCGCGATCGGGAGACATCCCGGCACGTGATCGATCCCGATCTCGGGATGCCCAAAACGCAAAAAGGGGAAGGACTCGCGCCCTTCCCCTGCATGTTGGCGATGGCGCCTCGTTGGACACCCGCACATGGATGTGCGGGCTCCTGCGAGCAACTCGCACTTATGCCGCCAGCGCGCCCTTTGCCTTCTCCGCCAAGGCGGCAAAGCCCTGCGCGTCGTGCACAGCGATGTCCGCCAGCACCTTGCGATCCAGGGTGATGCCAGCCTTGAGCAGGCCGTTCATGAAACGGCTGTAGCTCAGGCCGTTGATGCGGGCCGCCGCATTGATGCGGGTGATCCACAGCGAACGGAACACGCGCTTCTTCTGCTTGCGGCCGATGTAGGCGTACTGCTGCGCCTTGATCACCGCCTGCTTGGCGACGCGGAAGACCTTGCGACGGGCGTTGTAATAGCCCTTGGCCAGGTTCAGAACTTTTTTGTGACGACGGCGTGCCTGGACGCCACGTTTTACTCGAGCCATGGTTCAGTCCTCAGAGGTAAGGCAGCATACGGTCAAGACGGCCAGCGTCCTCGGCACGAACATGGTTCGTCTGCCGCAGGTTGCGCTTCCGCTTGGTCGCTTTCTTGGTGAGGATATGGCTACGGTTGGCGTGGCCGCACTTGTATTTGCCGGAGGCGGTCTTGCGGAAGCGCTTGGCCGCCGCCCGGTTGGTCTTGATCTTGGGCATTGCAATGTCCTTGATGGTGTTTTGTCACTGGTCAGGGCGGTGGCTGTGCCACGCTTTCCGTCCGTGCCCGTACCGGCTTGTAAGCCCTTGATCCTCAAAGAATCAGGGCGGGTCCTATTGCCGCGTTGACGGCAAACCCGATGCACTGGGCCGCGCATTATGCCAGGGCTTGGAATGCCTTGCAAATCATGTATTTCGATCCTGGCGCCTGCGCGTCGGGACTCGGGACTCGGGACTCGGGACTCGAACAGGCTGCGCGATGCGCGACCACGCGGCAACAGCGCGGCGGCGGAGCGCGGCGATCGGGACACACGAAGGGCGCCCGTGGCGACCGCGCTCCCGCGCATGGGCGGGGGCGCGATCTGGAGCGGCTGGTCAGCGCTTCTTCGGCGCGATCATCATCACCATCTGCCGGCCTTCCAGGCGCGGACGCGATTCGATGACGATGTCTTCGCCGAGGTCGGCCTCGATCCGCGACGCCATTTCGCGCCCGAGTTCCTGGTGGCTCATCTCGCGGCCACGGAAGCGGATGTTGACCTTGACCTTGTCGCCCTCTTCGAGGAAGCGGCGCATGTTGCGCAGCTTGATCTGGTAATCGCCCTCGTCCGTGACCGGACGGAACTTGATTTCCTTGATCTCGACCTGCTTGGTCTTCTTCTTGGCTTCGTTCGCCTTCTTCTGCTGCTCGAACTTGAACTTACCGAAGTCCATGATCTTGCACACCGGCGGATCGGCCTGCGGCTGGATCTCGACCAGGTCGAGCCCATCCTCTTCGGCCAGCGCCAAGGCTTCGTCGCGGGTCAACACGCCGACCATCTCGCCGTCCTTGCCGATCACGCGAACGCGCGGGACACGGATCTCTTGGTTCTTGCGGTTCTGTTTGTTGTCAGGGGTACTGATGTTGCAATCTCCCAGGGGAATCGGACCGACGCGGAGGGAGGCTCCGCCCGCATCGGGGTTGTCTTACGCCAGTTGCTCGGCGCGCAGCCGGTCGGCGAAGGCGGCAACCGACATGGTTCCCAGATCCTCCCCCGATCGCGTGCGGACTGCAATGGCGCCGTTTTCCTTCTCGCGGTCGCCCGCCACCAGCAGGTAAGGCACCCGCTGCAGCGTGTGTTCGCGAATCTTATAGCCGATTTTTTCGTTCCGCAAATCGGCCTCGATGCGGAACCCTTGATTTGCAAGGAGTTTCCGCACGCTCTCTACATAGTCGGCCTGGGCATCGGTGATGTTCATCACCATTGCCTGCACCGGCGACAGCCAGGCCGGGAACGCGCCGGCATGGTGTTCGATCAGGATCCCGATGAACCGCTCCATCGAGCCGACGATGGCCCGGTGCAGCATGACCGGGGTTTGGCGCTGGCTCTGCTCGTCCACGTACTCGGCCCCGAGGCGCTCGGGCATGAAGTAGTCGACCTGCATGGTACCCAGCTGCCAGGTGCGGCCGATCGCGTCCTTCAGGTGGTACTCGATCTTGGGCGCGTAGAAGGCGCCCTCGCCCGGCAGCTCCTCCCATTCCACGTTCACCGCGCGCAGCGCGCGGCGCAGCGTCTCCTCGGTGCGGTCCCAGAATTCGTCGGTCCCGATACGCTTGTCCGGGCGCAGCGCCAGCTTCACCGAAATGTCGGAGAAGCCGAAATCCGCATAGACCTTCAGCGCCTGCAGATGGAAGGCGGTGACCTCGGCCTCGATCTGCGCTTCGGTGCAGAAGATGTGGCCATCGTCCTGGGTGAAACCGCGCACGCGCAGGATGCCGTGCAGCGCGCCGGACGGCTCGTTGCGGTGACAGGCGCCGAACTCGCCGTAGCGGATCGGCAGGTCGCGGTAGCTGTGCAGGCCCTGGTTGAACACCTGCACGTGGCCCGGGCAGTTCATCGGCTTGACCGCGTAGGTGCGCTTCTCCGACTCGGTGAAGAACATGTTGTCCTGGTAGTTGTCCCAGTGGCCGGATTTCTGCCACAGCGACACGTCCAGGATCTGCGGGCAGCGCACCTCGCCATAGCCGCTGGTGCGATAGACCTTGCGCATGTACTGCTCGACCACCTGCCAGATCGACCAGCCCTTCGGATGCCAGAAGACCAGGCCCGGGCCTTCTTCCTGAAGATGGAACAGGCCCTGCTGCTTGCCGATCTTGCGATGGTCGCGCTTGTCCGCTTCCTCCATGCGCAGGATGTAGGCATCCAGCTGCTTCTTGTCGGCCCAGGCGGTGCCGTAGATGCGCTGCAGCTGCTCGTTCTTGGCATCGCCGCGCCAGTAGGCGCCGGAGATGCGGGTCAGCTTGAACGCCTTGAGGAAGCGCGTATTGGGCACGTGCGGACCACGGCACATGTCCACGTATTCCTGGTGGTAGTACAGGCCCATCGCGGTGACGTCGTCGGCCATGTCCTCGATCAGGCGCAGCTTGTAGTCCTCGCCGCGCTGGCGGAACAGTTCGATCACCTCGGCGCGCGGGGTCACTTTCTTGACCACGTCATAGTCCTGCGCGATCAGCTCCTGCATGCGCTGCTCGATCGCCGCCATGTCCTCGGGGGTGAACGGGCGCTCGCTGTAGATGTCGTAGTAGAAGCCCTCGGCGATGACCGGGCCGATCACCATCTTGACCTCGGGATACAGCTGCTTGACCGCATGGCCGACCAGGTGCGCGCAGGAGTGGCGGATGATCTCCACGCCCTCGGCGTCCTTGGCGGTGATGAGGCGCAGGCTGGCGTCGTGCTCGATGCGGTCGCAGGCGTCGACCAGGCGGCCGTCGACCTGACCGGCGATGGTCGCCTTGGCCAGGCCCGGGCCGATGGACTGGGCCACGTCCATGGGGCTGACGGGGTGTTCGAATTCGCGGCGGCTGCCGTCGGGAAGCGTGATCGTGATCATGGGAGTCGGCAAGAAGGAAAGCGAGGCGGGGCGGACGTTTCCCGCCGCGCGCCGGAAGCCGGCGGCGCAAGGCACGGGATACAAAGAAGGCGCCACAAGGGCGCCTGCTCGGACAGCCTTGGACGGGGTTTCATGCTGGGGCGATGGTAGTGCTCATGTCGCACGCTCGGCCGGCGTTGCCGCGGGCCACCCGTAGTTCCGCATTGAAGAATCACCAAATGGTAACCCATTTGGCGGGATTGTGAATTCGCAGCGTCGGCAACGCCGCAGCCGCACGTCCCCGAATCCCTCGGCCTGCACTGCGCCTGATCCAGCGCCATTGCTGGCTGGTCGATGATCGTCATCCCCACCTGCATCAACGTCAGGTTCTTGTCGATCTCCTTGTACGGGCTGTCCGAATTCCCCGTCACCGTCTTCACGATCGCGCTGCTCAGCCCGTCCGTCGCCTGCCAGTACAGGCTGGTCTCGTCTCCATGCGGCTTGGCCGCCGACACCATGCCCATCGCCACACCGACAATCAGCGACGCGCGCAGCGCCGTCACCACCAACTCCATCGCCGATTGCCGCGACTGGCCCGTGGCCACCTGGTAACCCTTGAACAGCACCCACACCGTCAACGCGCTCATCGCCGTCACTGTCACCCACCACGACATGCGGATCAGGAGCGAACAGCAGGAAGAAGCAGCTAGAAGAATCAGTGGTCGCGGACCAAGATCAACTGCAGCCACGTCTGCGCACAGCGCCAACCAACGGCGCTCAAGGCGCCGTTGGTCAGCTTATAGCGCAAGCCCTAACGCGTCATCGCCGCTGGCGCTCTCGCTTCGCTCTGCTGCGTCTGCGACTGCCGCTGCACTTCCTCGCTCATCTGCCGCGTGCTCTCCTGCAACGGTTGCACCTGCGCCTGCTCGCGATCGACGTACACGCGATGCATCGCCGGATCGTTCAGTTCACCCTGGACTGCGATCAAGCCACGACCGTCTTTGCTCGGCAAGACATGATCGATCCGATCAAGACCGCTGACCTTGGCCTCGAACGCCATCTGCCCGGCCGCCTGCTCCAAGGCCTGGCGATTGGCGAAACCGACGCGCTCGCCGAGCTTTTCCAGTTCGCGTACCGAACCCGAGTACAAGGCATGCTGCGGATGGCTGGGGTCGGACAGTAATGGCGCTGCGGCCGTCGACTGCGGCGTTGCGGTTTGCTGTGCCGGCGCATGCTGCGCCACGGCCTGATCCAGCGCCGCGCGGGTATTGCGGCCGACGACGCCATCCACATGCAAACCATGCTCGCGCTGGAACTGTTCCACAGCGTAGCGGGTGTTCGGGCCGAAGTCGCCGTCTGGATGCAAGGGTTTGCCGTCGCGGCCAGTCAGGCCGAGCTGAGAAAGCTGATGCTGTAACTGCTCTACAGGCTGCCCATGCTGCCCTTGTTCAAGCTTAAAGATATTAATCGAATGATGCGTCTGATGCGGCGACCCTTGCACTGGATGCCTAGATTGATGATCTGGCGGCAGGTTTTTTACACCCTCAGCATAGCCGGCATATTTATCCATTTGCCGCCCCATAGCTGCATACGCCTGGGCATTAGTAATATTCCCATCACCATAGAGGGAGGCATTTCCTCTGATAACCTGGGCACTCAGCACAGTGTTTACCTTAGCATCTGGATGATCATGCACGGCTTGCAAGAATCTAGAGCCGTCGCCAACGCCCAGGTTATGCATTGCATAAACATTTGCAGCGACGTCTGCGCCACCATATCGAGAAGCACGATCGATATTTTCGCGTGTAAACTCAGCCAGCATCGCTGCTTGCAGACGTGTATCCTGGCGCAACTCCGGCGAATTGGTCTGCGAACGGGTCAGATTCGCAGCATTTTCAACACCATACTTCTCGCCATAGGCATTGATCATCTGCTGCCAAGTTCCATCCAAAAACTGACCATATCCATAAGCTGACGAGATTGCCATTGTCCCGTCAAACTGTCTTACGGTATTATTCTGGGGATTAGTGGTTGCCACCGGCCTTGCCTGAGGGTTGAACCCTGATTCAAAGCCAGTAATTTTCACCATCACGCCAGGATCTATACCAGCGCCACGCGCGGCATCTACTAATTCCTGCCGATGCTCAACCCACCGATCATCAATCCTTGCCATACACTCTCTCCTTGTAAGAAATTTTTATTTGAAAATCAAGGATCCCATGGGTAGACTCCCTTTCTTTCATCATAACTAACCAAACGCGTTCCTAGCACATTACCTGCACGAGTTTGGGTAACTTTTATTGGGTACATTCCCGCAACCACTTTACCATCGCGATCAACTTCTAACGCATTACTCTCATCCGGAGAATTCTCGCTAACACGAGGAATTTCTGATACATCGCGAATTTTTCCACCCATTGGCACCTGGAGCGAGTAACGAGTCACCTGCACTCCCTGCCATACTCCACCTACTGTGGATAACCATCCATGAATGTTAGGACCTACGTCTATCACCTTACTATCACTACAACCACAATCCCCCGCTTGGCCCATATCGATCGCAGGACTAGAGGCAAGAGCGGTCCATTTCTGATTAGCACCCAGGCCAATAAAGAAAAGTCCCTCTAAACCGGGATCAACCTGAGAATAAATTCCAGCTTGCGGATCGCTATGGGTCTGCAAATAAATCCTAGCGCCATCACCGCTATTGATAACATAAGGCGTAGCAGCAACCATACAATAATCCATTGAATCGCCGCCAGCCTGAAAGGAATGACGCCAACAGCCTCGCGACGAGTCGAAATTAGCAGCTCCATAGGCAGAGTTCAGAACGGCCTTGACAATGGAGTCAAGCGCCCCCTTGTCAAGTGGAACTTGTCTATGTGAATTTCCTTCCGTGTGTTGAACTGACTCTACACCGTCGATGTGATATTTATTTTCTGCCAACCCCTGAGCTTCATTAGCAGTAGAATTTACTTTTTTCTCTTGACACGATAAAAGAAAAAAAGAAATAAAGAAAGCAAAAACAGGGAATTTATTTTTATTCATAAATCCAAAATCACCTCAAGAATTTAATATTAAAGCCTAAGTATAATTTTTCCGTTTTCCAGGCCACTGATTTTAGCATAAAACGTTATCTGACCCGCCAACTGCTCCAATTCGCGATCATGGGCAAAGCTGCCGCGTTCGACTAGCAGGCTGCTGAAAAATTTCACAGGATCTATGACTGTCGTCTCGAGATACACCGTTTAGGGGCTTCTGCGTGGAATCTCCGGCATCCTATGTCCGCAGAGGACGCAGAATTCACAGGAGACTGCTCACCGTTCTGGGTTTGTCAGATCCAAATTGGTATTTCAGCAACCGGCTAGAGCTTCCGATTCGCGAAGTGCACCAGGGTACAAAGGATACTGTTGATCATTTAGGTCTGAAAACAGCGGCAGCAACACTGCCGCAGAGTGCTGAGCGAATGTATGCTGTGCGATCGCTTGATTAAGCACCGCACAAGTAAGCCGAAAACACCATCCAACTCTAGGCCATGCTCGCGAAAAAGCGAAATCGGCTGAAGATCTCAATATTTTCTAAAGTAAGGTTTTGAACAGTCCGTACCGACTACAGAGCATTCACCACCAGAAGACTTTTTACACTGACTGAGAGCGCTATCCTTTGCACTATTTTCACTTCCAGCTGTGACAATTTTTCCACCAGTACGGCCATCAGCAGCTCTTACTACTGCTACGCACTGGTTTTTATATGTAGTCACGATCTCGCAATCTGAATTTCCAAAATTTGCGCACAATCTTAGCGCGTTATCTTTAGCCTCTTGTTCGGAGAATTTACCTTTACTACTTCCAATATCCCCACTTGAAGAACTGGCGATTGCACCCCATGTTTTGATCCATTCACCTGTTGGTCGACTCGGCTGAGAAGAAGAGTCAGAATCGGGCAAGCATTGAGAACTGCCCGCAGTAACACCAACGGGACAGGCAGTTTGAGCATATGCACAAAAGCATAAAGAAAGATAAAAACACACGCCAAATATAATTTTCAAGACAATCTCTCCAAAAAAATTAACTTGAATCAGCGTTTCTCAACCTGCCGCCACCTGTCTGTGATCCTGTATCAGATGCAAACTGTGGCTGTCTTGAGCTATGAGTATTGATGGACTGAGACGGATTATAGTCATGAGTAGTTCTTGAAGATGAATCGTAGCCAGGCGCCTGCGGCGTATAAGGCTGCCCCGTCGCCGGATCCTTGCCTACCTGCCCCAGCTGCGAATACGCATTGAACTGCCCCAGCGTGCCCTGGAAGAACGCCGCCGCCATCGGCGGCGCGGTCAGGATCAGCGTGCTCAAGACCAACCCGATGCCTCCCTGCTGCAACGCCATGCTCATCACGCCCTCGCCTGCTGTGCCATTGGTGGCCGCCCACTTCGCAATGAAACCCGCCGCCACCGCCGTCGTCACCTTCGTCGCCAGGCTCACCGTGAACGTCAGCACCGACAACGAAAACATCGTCCCGATCCCGTACAGCAACCACTTCTGGAACAACGACTTCGTCGCATCAAATAGCAGGCACAGGATGAACAACGGCCCAAAGCCGATGAACAACGCGATCGCCAGCTTGTTCAGCAGCAACAGCGAACCGCCCACCACGCCCGGACCGGCCATCCCTATGCCCGAGAACATCCGCGCCCGATCCTTCTCCTTGTCACGCTCCGGATCCCCAGCCGTATTGATCTGGTCGATGATCGTCATCCCCACCTGCATCAACGCCAGGTTCTTGTCGATCTCCTTGTACGGGCTGTCCGACGTCCCCGTCACCGTCTTCACGATCGCGCTGCTCAGCCCGTCCGTCGCCCGCCAGTACAGGCTGGTCTCGTCTCCATGCGGCTTGGCCGCCGACACCATGCCCATCGCCACACCGACAATCAGCGACGCACGTAGCGCCGTCACCACCAACTCCATCGCCGATTGCCGCGACTGGCCCGTGGCCACCTGGTAACCCTTGAACAGCACCCACACCGTCAACGCGCTCATCGCCGTCACTGTCACCCACCACGACATGCGGATCAGGAGCGAACAGCAGGAAGAAGCAGCTAGACGAATCAGTGGTCGCGGACCAAGATCAACTGTAGCCGCGTCTGCGCACAGCGGCAACCAACGGCGCTCAAGGCGCCGTTGGTCTGCTCATAGCGCAAGCCCTAACGCGTCATCGCCGCTGGCGCTCTCGCTTCGCCCTGCTGCGTCTGCGACTGCCGCTGCACTTCCTCGGCCATCTGCCGCGTGCTCTCCTGCAACGGCTGCACCTGCGCCTGCTCGCGATCGACGTACACGCGATGCATCGCCGGATCGTTCAGTTCACCCTGGACCGCGATCAAGCCACGGCCGTCTTTGCTCGGCAAGACATGATCGATCCGATCAAGACCGCTGACCTTGGCCTCGAACGCCATCTGCCCGGCCGCCTGCTCCAAAGCCTGGCGATTGGCGAAACCGCCGTGCTCGCCGAGCTTTTCCAGTTCGCGTACCGAACCCGAGTACAAGGCATGCTGCGGATGGCTGGGGTCCGACAGTAATGGCGCTGCGGCTACAGCGGCGGACTGAGGCGTTGCGGTTTGCTGCGTCGGCGCATGCTGCGCCACGGCCTGATCCAGCGCCGCGCGGGTATTGCGGCCGACGACGCCATCCACATGCAAACCATGCTCGCGCTGGAACTGTTCCACAGCGTAGCGGGTGTTCGGGCCGAAGTCGCCGTCTGGATGCAAGGGTTTGCCATCGCGGCCGGTCAGGCCGAGTTGCGCGAGCTGGCCCTGCATCTGCTTGACGGCGTCGCCACGTTCGCCTGGTTCGAGCTTGCCATCGGCCATCGGCTCGGCACGCTGGGAATGCGATGGTGCCGACAATTGTTGCGCGGGCTGGGAGTTGATCTGTCGCCAAGCATCGTCTGGAGACAAACCGCTCTGGATCGCTTTAGAATAAGACTCACGCATCGCATTTAGCGCCTGCGCTGTCTCCGTATTAGTAATGGAGGAATGATTCGCACCACCAGGGTAATAGCTTCTCCCTGTATCAGGGTTAGCGATACTTGCCCACTCCTGTGATAACGCCTTTTGCGCATCATGAAGTGTCGCACCAGTCTGGCCGGTTATGTATTCCCTTATGGCAGGCCGTTTCTGCGACATAAGATAATCGGAGAAAATTTTATCTTGTACGTCGGGCGTCATCGCCTTGGAACGTTCGATACCCAGCAAATCCACAGCATCTTTCATTGTGCCGGGTATCACTTGGTATCTACCCACCGCAAATAATCGTTGCTCATCACCTCTTGGCAGTGCCTGAGCATCCATCACCTGACCAACTGTCATTGCAGAGAAATCTATAGGGCCATCACTTCCACGGACGCGCTCGCGCCCATCATCGCCGAGATAGGCACCACGATTGTAAGCGTTATATCCTATACGCCCAGACTCGCCACGCTGGATTAGATCAGCTAACGGACTGCTCATAAATCCTCCTTATGAATTAACACCAATCGCTATTTTACAGACTTAACTTCCCATGAAGTGACTTGAAGCCGCGAGTCCTTCCCTGTCACTAGTACATCCTCAATTTCTCCATAAGTCGCAACTGCCAGCAATTTGCCACCATCAGCATCAGCAAACTCCATAAGGCAATATCCATCTCCACTGCATTCACTCAACTCAGGGGCCAATTCGCAAGCTTCACAGCGCTTGGGGTTGGATGAGCAAACTTTCTCAAACGCAGCGCCGACCACTCCCTGCTTGCAAGAGGAATGAGGTTTAGCAAGCCAGCCATTAGTCAGGGCAAGCTTTCTTAAATCTCCGTAAGACATGCCCTTTTTAAAATTATCAAAAATGGAGATCGAATCTTTATTTTTTTTTGAAGCCTTCACTGCAGAGGAATTATCTGCGGCAACAGAAACCCTCTGTTTTGAATCAATAACTGACGACTCAACAGGAGAAGTGCATCCCGATGAAGATAAAAATAGAAAAACCAGAAGAAGATTGCGCAACATAGAATCACCAAATTAAGGGCATTTTCAAACAGTCAGCACTTTAAGAAATCAGCACCACCAATTTCGCCGCTCAATATTTTTTGAAGAAAGGATCCGTGCACTCAGAAAATTTAACTACGCACCCCCCCCCATGCTTCCCACATTCCTTTAGTGCAAAACTTTTAGCAGCAGACTCATCTTTTCCCTTACCAATACTGATACCAGATTCACCAGAGCCAACGGCAGCAATACACTGATTAAAATACGTCGTGATCACACCGCAATCCGACGCACCGGTTTCATAGCACCTATCTAATACATCTCGACGCGCATCTTCTTCGGTGAACTTTCCAGTGGTCGACCATGATCCATGCGCTTCATTGGATGCAGCTAATGCGCCCCACGTCTTTATCCATTCACCAGTGGGACGAGCGGGAGCAGCGTCTTCATCGTCTGGTAGACACTGGCTGCTTCCTGCTTGTACTCCGACTGGGCAGCGAGTCTGCCCGCTTGCATCCAAGCAAAAGCAACACCACACAATAGAAATAAAAATTAAATTAGTTCTTTTATTCATAAAAATTACCCATTATTGCCGTGTGCTCCGCGACTTCCAGGTGCAGCTACTTGGACCTGGGTACTAGGTGTCCTGTTTAGATTATCCAAAGCATTAGCCTCATACTTCTGCACATTCTCGGAACCACCTTGCGAGTTTTTGCTAGGCTCCTGCGGCGTATAAGGCCGCCCCGTCGCTGGATCCTTGCCGGCCTGACCCAGCTGCGAATACGCATTGAACTGCCCCAGCGTGCCCTGGAAGAACGCCGCCGCCATCGGCGGCGCGGCCAGGATCAGCGTGCTCAGTACCAACCCGATCCCTCCCTGCTGCAACGCCATGCTCATCACGCCCTCGCCTGCTGTGCCATTGGTGGCCGCCCACTTCGCAATGAAACCCGCCGCTACCGCCGTCGTCACCTTCGTCGCCAGGCTCACCGTGAACGTCAGCACCGACAACGAAAACATCGTCCCGATCCCGTACAGCAACCACTTCTGGAACAACGACTTCGTCGCATCAAATAGCAGGCACAGGATGAACAACGGCCCAAAGCCGATGAACAACGCGATCGCCAGCTTGTTCAGCAGCAACAGCGAACCGCCCACCACGCCCGGACCGGCCATCCCTATGCCCGAGAACATCCGCGCCCGATCCTTCTCCTTGTCACGCTCCGGATCCCCAGCCGTATTGATCTGGTCGATGATCGTCATCCCCACCTGCATCAGCGCCAGGTTCTTGTCGATCTCCTTGTACGGGCTGTCCGAACTCCCCGTCACCGTCTTCACGATCGCGCTGCTCAGCCCGTCCGTCGCCCGCCAGTACAGGCTGGTCTCGTCTCCATGCGGCTTGGCCGCCGACACCATGCCCATCGCCACACCGACAATCAGCGACGCGCGCAGCGCCGTCACCACCAACTCCATCGCCGATTGCCGCGACTGGCCCGTGGCCACCTGGTAACCCTTGAACAGCACCCACACCGTCAACGCGCTCATCGCCGTCACTGTCACCCACCACGACATGCGGATCAAGAGCGACCACTGAAAATAGTCGATCTCGTCACGCAAGAAGTTGTTGATGAGCGTAAATAACGCATAATTGCCAAGGTTACTCAACAAGCTGGTCACATCCGGCATAAACTACTCCATGGCGCAGCGCATTCATCGCTGAATGCAATTCCTACGAACCGATCCGCTCAAAAAGGAATCGGCACAATGCGAATCATCAATCGATGTTCAATTTTTGGAACCCATCGGGTTTCGACGACTTTGCGGTTTCCAGCGCTCCCGTCATGACCGCACCGCCAATCATTTTGCTCGCTATGTCTCCCAGCCCTTCCCAACCCGGGAACAAACCACCGGCCTGCGTTCCGTCCGCCGATGGCGGTCTCTGGCCATTCATCGCTGCCCGCGCTCCGGCCGACTGCACATCGTTCAGAAATGCAATGCGCTTTTCGTAGGCGAACATCGCCGCCTCGGTCTGTTGGCGGTCGATGTCCATCAACGTCTTCAGTGCGATCAGCTTGTTGGTGTTGTCTTCGAGTTTGCCGATTTGTTCCGGCTGAAGACCCTGACGCTCTTGCTCGATTTCACGAAGGCGCTTCAACCGCTTCTCCGTGATTTCGTACATCGCGACCATATAGTTGTACTGCGAGTTGCGTGTACGCGCGATGATCTCGCAGGTCTTCTGCTGTTCGCTGGAAACAGACGTACCCGACGTGGATTTCGCACATTGCGAAACGCCCTCGTCGTCTTGCCTCTTTACGAGCTTTTCCTTTGGCTTTTCGACTTCCTCGCCGCTTGCATTTTGCTTCGGCTTTGCGCCGAGATTGTGATCTTTACGGATATTGTCGAGCTTTTTGTTCGCATCGTCGAGCTTTGTGTTTCCATCGTTGTCGACCACCTCCCACTGTGCAAGCGCAGTAGCCGGCAGCAACGCGCACAGCGCGAACGCCGCAGCAACGATTCGGAACCGATTGGAAATTTTCATCACGATGTCCATAAATACCTCACCACTGAACTTGTAGAGACACACGCATGACGACCGAAGCACGCAGTCAGACGACCGCTGCCGTGCCCCGGTTATCGGAAGAAGAGGACTTCGCGGGACCGGATTTTCCGGACCCCTTGCGCTTGGCATAAAATTCGCTCAGCCATTGCTGGGGCGTTAGATCATCCGGCGCCACGCCATGCGCCTTGGCCTTTTGCTCGAGCACCTGGTGCATGATTTCGATGTTGTCGGTGGACGCCGAGATGACGGCCAGCGCATCGTCCATGCCGCGCAGATTGAGCTGGCATACCGACGAGCCGTGGCCCTGCTTGACCAGGAAGCAGCGCGAGCGTTCGTCGAGATTGACCACCACCTGGTACTCGGCTTCGGTGAGCTTGAGACCTTCCATGTAGTCTTCCTTGCTGGCGTTCGGGTTCGGCAACAGGATCATGGTGGCGGTCTGCTCGACCAGCGCCGCCGAGATATCGCTGGCCAGCGCGTCTTCCGGGCTCTGCGTGGCGAAGATGCCCATGCCGTTCTGCTTACGGATGGTCTTCTGCTTGTTCTTGGCGAATTCCTTGAGGCCGCCCTTGCCGTCCAGGATCTTCCAGAATTCGTCCATGACGTAGATCAGCGGGCGGCCGTCGATCAAGGCCTCGAGGCGGTGCAACAGATAGTTGATGACCGGTACCCGCACTTCCGGGTTGTCGATGACGTCGGTGTAGTCGAAGCCGATGATGCTGGCCTTTTCCAGGTCGATGGTGTCGACCGGGTTGTCGAATACCCAGCCATGCGAATTGCCCGCGGTCCACTTGCGCATGCGCGCATACAGGCCGTCGTCGCCCATGTTGGGCAGGCTCTTGCGGAAGTTGGTCATGCTGCGCAAGTGCATCGGCGTATCCAGCATGCCTTCCACGCCGCGGAAGATGTCCTCTTCCTCGCGCGAGGTGTACTCGAGCTTGCCGGCCAGGACCTTGATCAGGTCGGCCAGGAACTGCACGTTGGCCTCGCTGCGCTCGCACTGGAACGGGTTGAAACCGGTAGGGCGGCCGTTTTCCAGGGCCAGATAGTTGCCGCCGCAGGCGCGCACGAAGATCTCCGCGCCACGGTCCTTGTCGAAGAAGAAGATGGTCGGGATCGGATCGAATTTCTGTACCTGGCTGAGCAGGAAGTTGATCAACGCGGTCTTACCGGTACCGGACTTGCCGATCACCATGGTGTTGGCGATGGCCTTTTCGCCCAGCGAATTCTCGGCCGGATGCGTGGCATGGAAGTTGAAATAGTACGGCTGACCATTGGTGGTCTGCAGCGTGGTGACGCACTCGCCCCAAGGGTTGTTCTCGCGCTTGCCCTGGGCAAAATTGTGCAACGGCGACAGGCCAAGGAAATTCAGCGAACTGACATTGGCCAGGCGCGTGCGGTACTTCCAGTTGCCCGGAAGCTGCGCATAGAAGGACGACGCGATGGCCAGGTCTTCCTTGGTGGAGACGAACCCGGCGTTGGACAACTCGGCACGTGTGGTCGCGGTCTGCTGCGACAGCTTTTCCTGGGAGTCTGCATAGACGGCGATGGTGAAATGGTATTCGCCGAGCACGAAATTGCCCGACGACAGCTGGTCCATCGCCAGGTCCAGTTCGTGGATCTGGCTCACCGCCTTGTCGCCGGACGAGATCATCATGCCCTTGGTCCGGTCCAGCACCTTCAGCGCATCGTGGCGCCCCATCGGGCTGAAGGAATGGGTCACGACATATTCGAAATCCAGATACTTCAGGCCATTCAGAATGCCCGGATAGGTTCCATCGGTGTATTCCTTGATGTTCAGGATCGCACCGAAGTGGTTGACGCCTTCAGGCGTCTTGATCACGAAGTCGCCGGTCTTGTTGGCGAACATGTGCTTGCTGACCGGCAGGTAGGCGGGAACCGGCGCCTGCAGCACCGGCACCGGCTCATCGATGCGGTTGATGAGGTAGCCGAAGAACTCGAGCGCCTCGGAGAACACGACGCCGTTGCTGGCTTCGTACATGCTGAGCCGGTAAGGCGAGTAGTCCTTCAACACGGCTTCGACGTTGCCGGCCAACTCCATGATCTTGGTGATCGCCTGATCCTGCTCGTTCTGCAGCTGTGCAATATCCGACGATTTGTTCATCAGCCGCTTTCCCGTGACAACAGGGCGGTAGATCATGGTCAGATACAACTCGTTCTGCATGATCTTCTGCGAAGAAAGCGCGCCATAGTATTCGTCCGACAGCGCCTGATTGAAGGCCTGGCGGAACTTTCCGCTCGACTTGATACGCCGGCGGCGGCGCACGTCATGCACCCAGAAGGCCACGTTGGCGAAATCCGGCGCACGTAAGGTCTGCAGCATCCGGTTGAACGTATTATGGCGATGCTCGATCTCCCACTCTTCGCGGCCGACGAACGGCAACCCACCCAGATGCCAGGTCAACATGAAGTCTCCCCCCGTCGTCTTGAGCACTGAAGGCGCCACGTGCGTGGAGATGGGGATGAACTCGCTGATCGACGTATCTGGAATGAACATGGTGGGATGACTCTGAATGCATTTCGTCTTGCCAAGGCCCGACTCGGATGAGACGGGAACAGTCGAACAATTGCTGGTGTACGCACACACCGATGGCCGTGGTGCGGAAACCGAACAACCCCATGCACGAAACCGTTCGTGCATGGGGTCGAGGCACACGGCCAAATCGGGCTACGGCTTGGCGCCTGGAACATTTCTCCTGTACTCATTGGGAGAAAATACCCACATGCCGGAGTAACGCTGCAGGTTGCGCACTCGCATCCTGAGCATCCAGCGCAACCCCAGCATTCTGAATATCATCTCGTCGCGCTTGGTCATCTGCTGCATGACGAAGACGATCACCGGAATGAGCAGCAGCAGCCACATATCGAAATAGATACCCATCAGGAAGCCGCCGCCCGCGCCGATGAAGAACGGGATGTAAGGCACCCCGAAAAACATCGCGGGCCGGGTGCAACCCCGGAAAAGTACGTTCTTATGCATAGTGCAGTACGTGCTGGATGACCTGAATCGCTGCGGAGGCCTTGCACTCCGTCTGACCGGTATCGCCGATCAGCATCTTGGCCAACTGACCAGCCGCGCCGATCAGCACGCCGCCCATCAGCACAGGCGCCACTTCGGAAACGCGCTTGTGCGCGAAAGCGATCTGGTAGCCGGCGAAGACGACCGCAATCGTCACCACAACCACCGACGCCATGTTCAGGATGTTGTTGGTCTTGCCGAGAAAGTTACAAACCTTGGTGTCGGCGCCGGCATACATACCGCCGCCATCCGCCGCCATGACAACGCCGGAGGCGAACACAGCAGCAGTGAAAATCGCGGCCTTCAATGCGGCCATGCCGACTGCCTTCGCGTTCGAATTCACTGCAGATTTGTTGAACTTCATAGTCTATCTCCTTAAGTGGAACAGAGGGGGGATCGAAAAAAGCCATTCGCATGGCAGCACTACTGCTACTGGCTAGAACACAAAAGCTCCGTCGCCTGGGGGCGGCGGACGGTTCAGGCCAGGGACGGCCGCGCCTGCAGCAGGCTGAGGACCACCTGCAGACGCGTGCGAAGCTGAATCGGCTCCGCTAACCGCAGGCATGGCCACTCCCTTGCCGGCACCTGTCGGTCGTATCACGTAGAGATCCGGGTCGGACGCGGCTGCCGGCAACGCGGTGCCGCCGGCGGCGGCGACCACTGCGGCCTGCTGCTGCACCGGCGCCGCGGCGGCGGCCTGGTACAGCGCAGACGGCTGCGGTTGCGCCGCCAGCCCGCTCGCGAGCTGGCTTGCGGCCTCGATGCGGCGCGATACGACCGAATCGAGTTCGCGCACCACCGCGGCTTTCGCAGTCTCGCCAGCAATACGGCGTACACCGGATGAAACCAGAGGAATCGCTCCTGCAGGAATGTCAGCCTGCACGCGCCCCTGGTTGATCGAGGCGTAGACCTTCTGCACGTAGCCGTGCTTGAAACCAGTCTCGAAATTGCCCGAGTAGTAGCAGCTGAAGGATTTCCCCCAATTGCCGCCCGAACGGCTATAGCATTCCGCGAGGATCCTGGAGGCCGCCTGCAGGTTCGGGCAGGTCTTGAAAGCTTTCTCGTAGGAGTCCAGCCCGTACTTCACCAGGTTGTAGCGGTTGACTTGCCCCAGGCCAAGCGAGAAGTTGTAGCCCTTTTCTTCGAGCATGCGCGCTGTGGCGACGGCTTCGGAGATGTTCTGCGGCTGCCGCACCAGGCGACCGCCGACCACACCGATCGCAAAAGGATTGCGCGACGACTCGACGCGCACGACGTGCTGCATCACTTCGGCAGGAACCGCCATTTCGGGGCAACTCAATAGTTCCATGCCTGGCAACATGCCGCGCTTACTCCTGTGTCCATCGACCGTGCCGGCGAATAGCTGGCGAGTCGCAGATGACGCAAACAATCGTGTTCGAAGAGAAAATCAAAGTCAATACGACGCGGTATGGGAGCTCACCTTAATGAACATATTCATTGACCCCCATGGAGCGTGCGCTCCGGATCGAAGTCGATGCCGGTGATATAGCGACGGCCGGCATGCGACTTGATGTGCACCACGATGTCGATGGTCATCATCAGCAGACGCTTGATGACCGAGAACTCAAGGCCCGACCCCTCGGATGACGCCTTCACCATCAAGGCCAACTGATCCCAGGTCTGGCCGATGCTGCCAGCGTGGCAGCTGGTGATGGAGCCAGGGTGACCGGAGGCGCAGTTACGGATGAAGTAGAACGATTCGTCGCCGCGCAACTCCGCCAGGATGATCCGATCCGGCTTCATGCGCAGGCAGGCCTCCATGCAGCTCTTGGCCGTCACGTTACTCGTGCTTTGTCCACCTTTCGAATAGAGCAAATGCACGGAATTGGGTTGGCTGATGAAAAGCTCGCGGGCGTCCTCAATGGTGACCAGACGTTCTTCGTTGGGAATGTGGTTCACCAAGGACTTCATGAATGTGGTCTTGCCGCTGCCGGTGGCGCCGGCGACGACGACGTTCTTCTTGAACAGCACGGCCTTCTTGAAGAACTCGGCGTAGTTCCGCTCGCGCCTGAGCTCAAGCAATTCCCGATCCTGATCGCTGACGCCCGCTTTCTGCTCCAGGATCTCCTCGAAGAATCCGTCTTCCTTGTACTGCTCCAGTGTCTTCGTGTGCTTGGACGGCAAGCGGATCGTGATCGACACCTTGCCTGCATCGCAGGCAGGCGGAATGACGAACTGCGCACGCTGCCCGGTCGGGAAGGTCAGCGACACCACCGGATCGGTATCGGTGATGCGCTGGCCGGTGTTGCTTTCGTTGACCACCGCCGTGCAGAACTGGCGAGCCCGATCGAACGTCAGCGACGGGATGTCCATCTTCTGCCAGCCGCGCAACGTCTCCAGGTACAACTCGCCGGGACGGTTGATGCAGATTTCCGTCACTTCCGGCGAATTCAGGTAATCCAGGATCCCCAGCACCGAGTACTGGTAATCCAGGAAATCCGTGGAGATCTGCGCGGTCGGGGAGTCGTCGAGGGTCACGATGCAGTCTCTACACGATCAACGCGGCAGCACGGCGGTGAAGTCGACGTCTTTTGCCACATAGACGTTGACGACGGTGCCCTGGTTGATGGTCACGGTGGCAGGACGCCGGCGCTCCAATGCCTGTTCGGACAGGCGCTGGATGGCTTGCGCGGTGTTGCTCTCGTACGGCTGCTCGGTCACAACGCCCGAGTTGATACCCACCGTGGTCGTCGCCGGACCATTTTTGGCCGCGGCCCACTTGAACGCATCGCTGAGCATGCTGATCATCAACGCCGAAGAAATCCGGCTCGCCCAATGCGCGCTGTATTGGCCAGGATGACCGGCGCTGCCGAGGTTGTCGACGCCGGGTCCCATCAACGTCACATCGATCCCGGTTGGCGTGGTGATACGGTCCCAGACCACCTGCATCCGCGGACCGGTGGGTTCCAACGAACCATACTGGCCGAGCATCTTTGAGCCCTTCGGCAACAGCAAGCGCCTGCCGTTGATGGAGTAAACCGGCTCGGTGATGATGCAGGACGTGAAACCGGGGAAGTCGGTGATGATCCGCGTCTCCAGCACGCAACGAATATAGGTGCCTCGCACCAGCAGGCCGTCAGGATTGGCGATGGGCTTTGCCGAGGTCTGCTGCTCCTCCTGCATTGCCCCACCCGGCTGCTGCCCGGGCAACATACCGGCAAGTCCGCCACCCTGCTGGCCGCCAGAATCCTGCATTCCGGCCATGCGCCGCTCCAGCAGTGAAGGGCCGCGCTCCTGCCGCGAGGCCGGCGCATTGGATGGGTCGCTATCGGTCGGCATCGGCGGCAACGGCGGCAGGCTGGGCTGCTGCTCGAGCGCTACCGGTTCGGCCTGCTGTGCCGGCAACGGCGCGGCAGTCTGCGGCAACGCAGGCGCGACGACCGCCTCCTGCTTGGGCTTGGGCGGCGGTTCGCTGGTTCCGCTGCCGCCTACCAGCCAGAAGATCGCCAGGATCAGCAACAACGCGATGCCGGCGAGGAAAAACAGCGCCTTCCTGTTGAGCTTCTGAACGTCGCTGGAGCGCAGCACCGGTTCGTTGGCATCGAGATCCGGATCGGCAGCTTGGCGCTGGCGGGCGAAATAGGGATTTTCCTTGCCCGTGTCGCCGGCTTGCGGAGAACGCGGCTGACCCTGTTCGTGGCCGTTATTTTCGTCAGACGGAGGTATGTTCGAGTTCACTTTTGCTTATTCCTACGCAAGCCGACAACATTCTTGCCGTGGCGGACAACCAGGAAAGGATAGGTCCCATGCACGATCAGGGTATTACCCTCGACCGTGGTATTGACCAGGAAATCCTCGTCATTTTCCTTCTCGCGACCGAAGACGGCCGGAAAATTACCTGTCGGAAAGCGCGTCAGATCCATCTTGATGTAAGTGAATTTACCATCGTCGTAGACGCTGCTCGGCACGATCCATGTCTGCTTCGAGCGCGTCGAATAGTCATAATCGAAATAATAATGTCGATCCTTGGACAGGCGGGTATCGAGCTGAGACTCGTTCTTCACCTCGTCTGTGGCCGCAGCGAAACTGGTGTCCTTGGGATAGGTGAAGGTCACCTTGTATTGCACGCCGGCCTGCTTGGCCTGCTCCAGCCGCTGCCAATCCGTGGCGACCACCTTCAATTCCAGGATGTAGGAATGGGTAGCCGTGCGGATCATCATATTGGTGTCGACGTCGACGTTCTTCGGCTTCAGGTAGAAGACGTTTTCGCGCCGGCTCAGTTCCCAGCCGCTGGTAAAACCAGTGCTGTAATCGAGGATCTTCTCGTTCGGGCTCAGTTCGACCTGCGTCGTGATCCCGAGGCCAGTGCGTACCTGGTAGATCTTGTCAGGCTCGTACTCGTACTGCTGGACCACCTGCGCCGAGGCAAGCGGCGCAAACCAGGCCAATGCCAGCATCGCGGCACACGCCGAACCGGTTTTCGTCATGAAACTCATCGAACGTTCGCTCCATTGCCAGTGTTCTGAGGTGCAGCGTTGGGCAGCGGCGGCGCAGCGACGGGCTGCGCACCAGGATAGACAGGCGCCGTGCCGGGCGCGGCCGGAGGTGCCTGCTGCAGGGGCATTGCGCCATTGCTCCCGGGCGCTGCCGGCTGCGTCATCGGCTGGCCTGGTACCTGCTGCGCCGGCGCCTGACCAGGTACCAGTTGCTGGCCGGTCGTAGCGGCTGGCGTCTGCTGAATCGCGCTGGGCGGTGGCGCAGGAATCGCCGCGTAATCGTTGTCGACGCGGTAGTCAGTGACCTGAAAACCCAGTGGATTCTGTACGCGCAGGTCGTCCTTCATGACGACGTTGCCGTTATAGCGGAAGCCCATGATCGCAAACTTGTTGTCCAGCAGCGTGGTCTGCCCGGTCTTCTTGTCGTAGATACTGCGCTGGAAGCGGACATTCGCACCGGTATAAGGCTGGGCACCGCCGCCCAGCAGGTTGATGCTCAGAATATTCACCCGGATGGAACGGACCTTGCCATAGACGAAGTACGGTGCCGAAGGATTGGTCTGCGCATGCAGCGCCTGGTACTCGGCGCCTACCGCGGTCTCCGCCGGCGCCATCGAAAACACCGTGTTCCAGTCGTTGAGACCCATCATCTCGTAGTCGTAGGACTCGCGGGCGGTGATGAAGCGGGCCACGTTGCTTCGGGCCAAGGCCTCGCTCATGGTGATGCTGCGGACCTCGCCCGGATTCTTCAGTACGGAAACCGTAGAGGTTCCGGTATAGGCATCGGCCATCACCAGATACGGAATTTTCTCCTTCAACGGCAGCATGTAGTAATAGCCGCCGCCCAACAGCAGGCACATGACGATCGCGCCGAACGCGACCCACCATGCACGGCGCTCGCTGCGCCGCGCCATGTCAGCGATGCTGATCTCGTAGTTGACAGCCGTTGCAACCGCCTTGTTGACGCTTTCGCTCTCAACTGGTTTTTTACCGAACATCAGACTTCACCAGGTTCGTAATATGGCTGTGGGGAGCGCACGGGCGCGCCCGAAAGTAACGTCACTTCGCGCTGCCGGCCGGCGACGCGCCCCCGCTCAGCGAAGAAGAAGGCTGCACCAGAATGCGGTTGCCCGCAGCGGAAACGGTGACGCCTTCCTGCGCATAGACCACGCTGAGTTCGGCGACTGCCTGCTGGATGCTGGTGGTGTTGATCTTGGCCACTGGCGCATAGAGCGTGTAGTCGGACTGGATGCTGTATGCCAGCTCCATGTTCGAGTCCCTGGCCCAGCGCTCAAGCATCGTCTTCAAGGTGCCGTCCATCGGCGACGCCTGGTAGACGTACGAGGAGTACAGCGGGATCTCCATCGTCGACTCGGAGAACCGGTTGACCGGCTTCCACCTGCCGCGGAAATCAGGCGCCGGCCTGGTGGCACAGGCGCTCAACAGCGCAACGGCGCTCAGAGTGGCGATCATCCGAAACATATGCGTTCTTTTCACGCGAGCCTCTAAATTGCGGAAACGTTTTTTGATGGACGGCCGGCAAACGGCCGACGGTCTGAGAACTGCAGGTTTCGCCACAGGGACGGCACGGCGCGATACACAGCCGGCGCAAGAGCCTGGTGACAGAGTCGGGGGCCGCGTAAATCCGGCGCACGCACGCGCTCCTGCAGACGAAGAACGTCCGAGGACAGGCTGTCAGCGCTGAGAAAAACGGAATTTGTCAGAAAACTTTCCATGTCACCCTCGCGTGTGTCCTGAAAACCCACGCCCCTGTTCCTATTGCCAATTGCCCCACACCATCATCGTGAGAATGTGCCGCAGGGCTAAGCTCACGTCAAGCATTTAGCAAAAAAGCGTTCAATCCAGCCAGATTGCCAATAATTTTGCGAACTGCATCACTTATTTCACAAGGAAAGCGTCGACACATCCACCTTTGGCTTCAGCCTTGCGGTGAAGTGCCGGTCCTTGTAGTACTTGATTTTGTCGCACTTCACAGGATGCGGGATGCCTTCGTACAGGAACACCTCATGATCGTTCCCCATCGCCTTCAGTTCCTGCGGCAGCATCAGCGCCCTCCTCTCTTCCGACACGCTACGGGTCACATCCTTGCCGCGGGTGATGTTCTTCTTGCGGAAGGTGGTGTAGCCGAGCATCTCAGAGTAGTCGTTGGCGTCCTGCTGCTCGCGCGGAGCGTAGAGGATCTGCAGTGCATGGTTCGTGATGATGGTGCGCGACACGTCCTTGCCATAGGTCGCATCCAGCTGCGCCATGCTCTGGATGATCGGCAGAAGGCGGACATTGTAGCCAGCCATGTATGACACCGCCGAGGCGATGATGTCGACCTTGCCGATCGCGGTGAACTCGTCCATCAGCAGCAGGCACTGGTACTTCAACGCCGGGTTGCTCTTGGGCAGTTCCTTGGTGTTGAGGTTGATGATCTGGCTGAAGAACAGGTTGATGATCAGGCGACTCTCGGCCAGCTTGTTGGGCTGGATGCCGATGTAGATGGTCATCTTCTTCTTGCGCAGGTCGGTCAGCAGGAAATCGTTGTCGCTGGTGGCCGCGTCGAGCACCGGATTGATCCAGGCATTGAGCGGTTCCTTCAGCGTACCCAGGATCGACGCAAAGGTTTCCTCGGCCTGCGACAGCATGTTGGAGAACGCCGATTTGGCATTGCCGCTGAGGAAGCGCCGTCCTGACAACGACTTGAGGTATTTCTTCAGGTCGCTGCCGTCACCCGAGGACAGCCGGTAGATGGCTCCGAGCGTCGGGGTACCCAGGCCGCCCGGGAAGCCGATGTTGCGCTCGTCGTCCCAGTTCTCGAACAGGTACAGCGCGAAGGCCATGAACGCATTGCGCGCCTGGCTGACCCAGAATTTCTGGTCGTCCGATCCGTCCGGATACAGCATCGCGGCGATGCTCATCAGGTCGGAAACGCGGAACGCCGGGTCGTCGGACACGTAGCTGAGCGGATTCCAGCGATGCGTGCGCCGGTCTTCGGCGAACGGGTTGAACAGGAACACTTCCTGTCCCTGGCTGGCGCGCCAGCCGCTGGTGAGATCGAAGTTTTCCTGCTTGATGTCCAGGACCACCACCGACTCCTGGTATTCGAGCAGGTTGGGGATCACGACACCGACGCCCTTGCCAGAGCGCGTAGGCGCGGCCAGGATGACAAACTGCTGCCCGCTCAGGCGCACCAGCTTGCCGCGGAATTTGCCGACCACAATGCCGTTGCCGCTCTGCTTGAACAGGCCGTGCTTGGCCAGGTCGGCAGCACCAGCGAAACGGGCGTCGCCGTGCAGGGCCTGCTTGCGCGGCTTGAACATCAAGACCAGCGTCAGCAGGCACAGCAATCCGGGCAAGCCGAAGCCCAGGTAGCCGGCCCACTTGATCTTGCCGACATAGGGCGCGACCTGCGGCAAGCCGATGGCATGCACGTACTCGTAGTAGGTGCCCAGCCCGAACAGTCGCGTGTCCAGCTTGAGCAGCAGCAGCACCAGATAGCCGGACAGGAAATAGCCGGCCACCACGGTGAGCACGACGATCATCGTCGCCGTAACGATTTTGCGATTGGCCAAGCCCCTATCCTCCTTGATCCACCATGCCACCTATTCTAGCGTCGCCGCACGCTGCCGGGCTGGCTCTTCGACGCCTTTTTTTCCACGCCGACGCCGCCGCCGTCCTGCTCGACCAGGCTATCCATCCAGACCCGCGCCTCGTCCCAGGACAGGTCGTGCGAATTCAGGCGCGCGCCGCCTTCGGTGGTCACGGTGTAGCCGACCACGTTGGCCGGGCTGTATTCCGGCTCGCGCGTCAACGCCACGAGCTGGTAGCGTCCTTTGACTTGAATCGTATGATGATATTCCATCATGCGTACGGCCTCCTCGCCTGATCGTCGCTCCAATGCTAAAGCAAGCCAGGCGCCAGAGCCACTGCCGCACGCGATGCGACAGCCTCCCCGCCCCGAACGACGGGCAACAAAAAAGCCGGCGGCGCCGGCTTGTCGTGTTCCACGCATGCATCGCTTGCATGTCGTGGTGGGCGGTACAGGGTTCGAACCTGTGACCCCTACCATGTCAAGGTAGTGCTCTACCGCTGAGCTAACCGCCCATCGCTGCTGCGACCATACCGCTGCAGGGGCGCGAATCTTAGCCCACCTTGCGCTCAAGAACAATAGCCGCCGGCAGGAGGCCGGCAGCCTCGTACCTAGCTGACCAGGCTGGCGTCGCGCAGTTTCTTGATCTGGTCGCGCACCCGCGCCGCGTCCTCGAACTCCAGGTCGCGGGCGTGCTGGTACATCTTCTGCTCCAGTGCCTTGAGCCGCGATGCCACCTCCGCCGGCTCCAGCATGCGGTAGTCGGCCGGCTCCTCCGCCACCCGGCGTCCCTTGCCCTTGCCGGACTTGGACTCGACCGCCCCGTCGGCGCGTGCGCCCTCCAGGATGTCGACGATCGGCCGCGCCACCGATTTCGGGGTGATGCCGTGCTCGAGGTTGTACTCCACCTGTTTTTCGCGGCGACGCCCGGTCTCGTCGATCGCCGCCTGCATCGAACGGGTCATCCGGTCCGCATACAGGATCGCCTTGCCGCGCAGGTTGCGCGCGGCACGGCCGATGGTCTGGATCAGCGAACCGGTGGAACGCAGGAAGCCCTCCTTGTCCGCATCCAGGATCGCGACCAGCGACACCTCGGGCATGTCCAGGCCCTCGCGCAGCAGGTTGATGCCGACCAGCACGTCGAACTTGCCCAGGCGCAGGTCGCGGATGATCTCCACGCGCTCGACCGTGTCGATGTCCGAGTGCAGGTAGCGCACCTTGACCCCGTGTTCGCTCAGGTACTCGGTGAGGTTCTCGGACATGCGCTTGGTCAGCGTGGTGACCAGCACGCGATCGCCCAAGGCAACGCGCAGCCCGATCTCCGACAGCAGGTCGTCGACCTGGGTGCCGACCGGGCGGATCTCCACCTCCGGATCGATCAGCCCGGTCGGGCGCACCACCAGTTCGGTGATCTCGCCGGCCGATTCGCGCAGTTCGTACGGACCGGGCGTGGCCGACACGTAGATGCTGCGCGGCGAACGCGCCTCCCATTCCTCGAAACGCAGCGGCCGGTTGTCCAACGCGGACGGCAGGCGGAAGCCGAACTCCACCAGCGTCTCCTTGCGCGAGCGGTCGCCCTTGTACATCGCGCCGATCTGCGGGACGGTGACATGCGACTCGTCCACGACCAGCAGCGCGTCGGCCGGCAGGTAGTCGAACAGCGTCGGCGGCGGCTCGCCTGCGGCCTTGCCGGTGAGATGACGCGAGTAGTTCTCGATGCCGTTGCAGTAGCCGACCTCGGCCATCATCTCCAGGTCGAACTGGGTGCGCTGCGCCAGCCTTTGCGCCTCGACCAGCTTGTTCTGCGCGTACAGCTGCTCCAGCCGCTGCTTCAACTCGATCTTGATCGTGTCCACCGCGCTGAGCGTGCGCTCGCGGGTGGTGGCGTAGTGGGTCTTCGGATAGACGGTGTAGCGCTGCAGCTTGCGCAGGGTCTCGCCGGTCAGCGGATCGAACAGGGTCAGCTGCTCGACGTCGCCATCGAACAGCTCGATGCGCAGCGCCTCGCTGTCCGACTCGGCGGGAAATACGTCGATGACTTCGCCGCGCACGCGGAACGTGCCGCGGTGCAGTTCGTATTCGTTGCGGGTGTACTGCAGGTCGGTCAGATGCTTGATCAACTGGCGCTGCTCGATATGCTCGCCGATCGACAGGATCAGGCGCAGCGACAGATAGTCCTCCGGCGCACCCAGGCCGTAGATCGCCGAGACCGTTGCCACCACCAGCGCATCGCGGCGCGACAGCAGCGTCTTGGTCGCGGCCAGGCGCATCTGCTCGATATGCTCGTTGATCGAACTGTCCTTCTCGATGAAGGTGTCCGAGGACGGCACGTAGGCCTCGGGCTGGTAGTAGTCGTAATAACTGACGAAGTACTCGACCGCGTTGTTCGGGAAGAACGCCTTGAACTCGCCGTACAGCTGCGCCGCCAGGGTCTTGTTCGGCGCCATGACCAGGGTCGGCTTCTGGATCGCCTCGACCACGTTGGCGATGGTGTAGGTCTTGCCCGAACCGGTGACCCCGAGCAGGGTCTGCTTGGCCAGACCGGCCTCGAAGCCGGCCACCAGCTTCTCGATCGCCCGCGGCTGGTCGCCGGCCGGCGAGTACGGCGATACGAGTTGGAAACGGTCGGACATGGACAGGCCTCGGGATGAATGTGAGTACAGGAGCCTCGGCTGACGCACTGCCGGGAAGATTCCTTACATGGGAACGGTGAACCCTCTCATTCAAGCCCCTGCGCCAGGGGACCGAGACTGGTAGCCCCCCATCGAAGGGTGGCTCCCATGTGGAAATCCAGTGTTCGAGGCTACACATTGCTGCAGTTGGCAATCGTGATGGCGATGATCTGCGTGCTGACCGCGATCGGCATACCGGCCTTCCAGGACCTTCTGTTGCGCCAACGCCTGGCCGTCACCAGCTATCGGCTCAGTTCCCAACTTGCCCTGGCCCGCAGCAGCGCCATCAGCTACGGCATGCCGGTCAGCGTGTGCCCATCGGATGGCGACAGGAAATGCCGCGCCGACAACGACTGGAGCCATGGATGGATGGTCTACCGCGACCTGGAACGACAAGCGCAACCGACCGACCCAGGCAGGATTCTGGGCCTGGAAACCGCACCGGCAGCGGCCTCCATCACCGTCATCTCGAACAGCGGCAGACAAGCCGTGCGCTTTCTGCCGGACGGCCGCAGCGCCGGCAGCAACCTCAGCATCAGGATCTGCGGAAAGGGGCGCCTGCTGGCTGAGGTGGTCGTGAACAACGCCGGCCGGACCCGCTTGGCCAGGGCGGCGGCAAGTCAGGCCTGCCAAGCGAAACGCTGAAAAAGCCTGATTTTCACGGCAATTTTACCGGTGTAACGAAAAAGGGCTTGCGGATGATCCGCAAGCCCTTGCTATTTCTGGCGCCCGAAGTTGGACTCGAACCAACGACCCCCTGATTAACAGTCAAGTGCTCTAACCGGCTGAGCTATTCGGGCGGGGTGCGCATTGTAGCTATCTACATGCACAAAGATCAACACCCCCGACGAGCACTACAGCAGCCGGCTTCGGCCCTTGGCCGCGGCCGGAGCGGCGCGCCGCTCACCAGCAGGACATTGGGTCGGTGCCGGACACGCTCGCGGTGCGCTCGCCCTTCTGGTTCAGATAGAGCGTGCCGCATTTGGTATCGCGCGTCAGCTGTGCACCCTTGGGCACGGCTTGAAGGCTGTAGGCCTTCGCGCTGACCGAACCATTGAAGGAAAGCGTGTAGAAATCGGTCACGCCGTCGCACTGGGTCAGGGCGGGCGCCGAGACGTAGGTCAGATGCGTGGTGTAGTAGCGCTCCATGTCCTGACCGCGCTCCATCAAGCAGGAAGCGGCAGTGGCACGACGCGCCTTCACGACATGCGCGGTATAGCTCGGATAAGCGATCGCGGCAAGGATCGCGATCACCGCCACCACGATCATCAGCTCGATCAGCGTGAATCCATTGCCGGGTCCGGCCATGCCAGGATGTGCCACCATCCGACGGCGATCATAGGACTCATTCATTGATCAGCTCTCTCCATTGCACCCGCGTCACCGTGCCGGATGACGAGTTGGTCGAGATCGACGTCGTCGAGGCGTTGTCCAGATTGGAAATCATCTCGCTACCGACGAAGGTCGACCCACTCGATCCCTTGCTGGTGCCGATGCCGGACACCGGAACGCCCTTCACAGCATCGTTGTTGTCGAATACGCCATCGCCGTTCACGTCGAAGAACGACGACGACAAACGTCCGCCGGTGAAGGGATCGATCACCATGGTGTATCCCTTGCCGCTCGGGCTACATATATCGTTCGAATCCGGGATGCGTGTGCTGCCCACCAGATAGAGCCCCTGGAAGTAGTTCGCCACCACCATGCGCTCACCTGTCTCGTAGAAATCCATGTACCAGCCGCTGGTACCGGCACCGGTGGACGAATCGATCGTGCGCACATTGTAGCCATTGAGCGTGGTGTCGGATAGGATCCGGATCTGCTTGAGATTGGACGCGCTGATCGTGCTGTCTTTGTCGATCAGGCCATACCAGGTCTGCTGGTCGGTGTTGGCCAGATCTGCACTGGTGAGATAACGCCCGGTTCCGACGAACACCCAGGTTTCGAGCGTCGAAGGGTTGCGCGCCACCAGCGGCGCGGCGGTGATTGGCTTGCTGCTGCCTGCCGCGAAGAGCTGGCCGACGCTCCAACCGCTAACGCTCTTGCTGAACCGCCACAGGTTGCCCTTCAGATCACCCGCGTACACCTTGTCGACGATGCCGCTGCCGTCGGAAGACCAGGCATTGACGCCACTCAGGCCATTGTCACTGCCTACCCCGGTGTCCACCGAGGCCACTGTACCGGTGGCGATGTCGATCCGCACCAGTTGCGCGTTCTGCGAGGAACTGTTCGGGCCGTTGCCGAGCAGCACGCTCCAGGAGCCGTCGGCGACCTGGGCGATGATGGGTTGGCCCAGCACGTTGCCCAGGGAGGCGCTATTCACCTCCCACAGAAGGCTCGGCGAGGCCGGGTTGGTCACGTCGAGCGCGAACACGCTCTTGCCCCCTCGTCCCATCGTGCCGACCAGGACGCTCTTCCACTCGCCACCGAGGTAGACGTCGGCCGCAGTCAGCAACCCGTCGACCGTATAGACATGGGTATAGTCTGGAGAAGTGAAACCGGAGGAAGAGAGCTTGGAGATCGCCTCGGTCGGTACGAACGCAAAGAGCTCCACGCCGGTGTTGGCATTGAAGGCATGCAGCATGCCGTCGTTTCCGCCGATGTACACCATCGGGGTACGCTCGGCCTTGTTGGCCGCGAACTGGGGGTACAGGCCGGCACCGGAGAAACTCTTGCCGCTGTAGAGCGACGCATTGGGCGTACCGACGTACAGCGGCTGCGAATTGACGATGTCGCCAAGCACGCCGAGGCGATTGCGGAAGCTGCCGCCGGCACCCTTTTCCTGGTCCCGCCTGCCGCGGATGTATTCGACTTGGGCGCTGGTCAGGCTACCTACAGTCCCTGTGAGATCCACCAGGCTGCCATTGCTGGCATACAGCACTTTGCGGCTCGCATAGGCAGGTAGTTTGGCGTTGGCGCTCCAGATCGCGGTCTGCGTACGGGCGGCGTCATCGACCTTGTACGCGGTCAGCTCGCCCTTCCACTGATTGGCATCGCCTACAGTGTATTGAGCCTGGTAGACCACCGAACCGGTATTCAGGGCGGTCGCGTCCGATCCCAGCGCCGCGACCGATCCGGTGGCGTCCTTGAGGATCTTGGAGAACGCGCTCCTCAGGCTGGCGACCATGTTTTTGGCGTCGCTGGCCACATAGAAATTATCCGGCCGCGGATAGGTGCCGCCACTGTTGGGGGACAAGGTGTCGCGGGTGGTGTACCACCAGCTCTGCTGCAACCCGGTAGTGGTCGAGGCGTACGGAGAAAAGCCCGAAGGCACGGTGAAGCCGCCGTACTTGGAAGCGAGCCAATACATGTTCTTGGAAGGACCATACAGGGTTTGCGCCTCACGCACGTCCACCCAATAGGTGCTCACCGTCTGGCTTCCGGTGGTGTTGGTCTTGCCTTCGACGTCCGGGCGCATGTCCACGGTGTGCGAATCGTAGGCCCGACCGGCGATGAAGGCCGAGTTGTTTCGGCCGCTCCAGCTGTTGGAAATCGTCGTGTCCAGCCCCTCCATCGCCAGCACCTTCTGCGTGCTGGTGATGACGTTCACGCTGGTGTCGGCGGCGACCTCGGGAGGCATGGAAGGCTCCTCCAGGCGATAGGCGGTATTTCCCGGCAAATTCTTGTCGCGGTGCGTGTTCACATCGCCAATGCCGAGGACGGCATTGACCTGACAGTTGTAGCGGATCGGATCATCCCAACTGGTGATCACCGGGAAGTAGTCCGCCTGGACCTTCGCCGTGCCCAAGTTCGAGCTCAGGGTGGAGTAGGAGGCAACGTTGCCTAGGTTCTTGAAGTAGCGGATCGCGGCGTAGTAGAGCTCGCTGACCGGATCGAACGACTTGGCTTGGCTGGTGGTCAATTCCTCGAACTTATTGAGGTAGTTAATGACACCGCTGTTGCGGCTGTTACTGCTATCGCTGGTATTGATCTGTTCGCCGCTATGGACATTTCCCACGCCAATTCTGCTGTCGGCATTGCTGTCCGGATCCTTGTAGAGCACACCGGTGGCAGGATCCCACTCCCTACGCGGGTTGCTGTAGCTGTCGATCTCCGGGTAATAGGCGTTGGGACCGACGAACTTCATGCTGGCGCGCAGCACGCCGCCATCACGACTAACGGTCGAATCGTTCAGGTAACCAAAGATGCTATAGCGGATCTTGTTCGCATATTCTTGGATCAGCCCTTCCGGCTTGTAGTTGGTGTCGGAGTACTTGGTGCAGTTGGACTCCAGGCCGATGCTCGGATCGCAGACCTTCACCCGCACCCAGACCCTGTACACCTTGGTCGGATCCGGCTTGGTGATCGACGGATCGTAGTCGATCACATTGCTGGCGTCCGTAGTAAGGCTGCCGGTGCCGGTGAACCACATTTCGCGGCTCAGGCTCCTGATCCGGGTCTTGACGCTGGACCAGCCCGATGGCAACGGCGTCAGTGAGGAAACCGAACTGGAGATCGTGCGGTCGGCGTAGTCGCTGTCGCGGTCGTGGCGGGCCTTCTGCAGCACGGTCAGCCCGACCTGGTCGATGATGCGGTAGCCGCCGGTGAGGGCGGAGCGGAACGGGTCGATGGTCTGGGTGGCCGCCCAGTTGAAGTAGTTGCCGCTCCACGAGCCACTGCAGGTATGTACGCCGGCGCTGTTCTTGGACTTCGGCACGAAGTAATACATCTTGTTCGTGGTGTCGTAGCTGTAGCCGTAGCACTTGACCGGATCGAAGTAGCCCACATACTCCGAAGCGTTGCTGTAGCTCCCCAGGTTGGCCTGGCTGATGATGGTCGGGTATTCGACCGAAGGCACCAGCGTAAGCGCGCCAGGAATATCTGTCGGCAGCGAGATCGGGCGCGTGCCCAGATCGATCGAAGCGCCGTTACCCGAACACAGCGCCGCGAAGGCTCCCGTCGCGAACGCCAGCCAGCGTGTACGCCGGCGCTGCGACACTTCGGATCGGGCCATGCCATGGCGCATGCGATCGCCTGGTTTCATATCGCGGGTTTCCATCGCGGGAATTGGCTTGCTCATTGGACGGTCACGTTCGACTGCAGCACCACCACCGACCGGCCATCGGCCAGCGTGGGATCTTGGCTGCGCGCGATCACCCGATAGACCGACTGCAGCACGGCGCTGCTGCCGCTTCCGTATTGATTGGAGTTGGCGCTGTAGCCCAGCGACAACTGCTGGCGACTAGTGCGTTGGCCCAGGTACTGTACGTAGTACTGCGGCGTCGTCGCGCCGATCGACTGGATAGAAGTTGCATTGACCCAGCCGGTTCCGACGTCGGTATAGGCACCTGCCGGAGGGATCGGACAGGACGCGCCGCCGCTGCAATCGACCCCGATTCTGCCGCCAGACGCCACCGCCGTCCTGATGGCCTGCTCGCCCGTCCGGAGCGCCGCTTCCGCTGACTGGAATGCAAGGCTGCGGTCGAGCATGTTCGAGCTCATTTTCTCACGCAGCGTGACCCCGCGAATCACCGCTAGGCCCACCACGATCATCACCAGCATCAGGATCAGCACCACGATCAACGAGATGCCGCGGGGGCGGCGGCCGATGGCGTGCGACTGCGCGATCGCCCTCATAGCGTACGATTCCTCAGGTTGATCACGTATTGGACGGTGCGGTCGAGTTGCTGGCCACCGAAACCGGTCTTGTCGCCGCCTCGCACGGTCAGCACAAGCTTCGCGGCGATGACGTTGCCCCAGGCGGCGTCGGGGGGCGAGGCGGGGCCGACCGTGGACGCGGTCTGGTAGGCGGCGGCCCCAGTGGTCAGGTAGGTGATCTGCATATCCTGCACCCCCTCGACCATCTCCTCAGCCGCGCCGTTGTCGATCTTGCGATACAGCGAGCGCCCACCGCGAGCGTTGCTCGCCACGTACCAGCGGATGCCGCGCAGCCGACTCACCACCGAATTCACGCCATAGGAATAGGCCACCGCATTACCGGAGCAGACCGCCGGCAGCACGCTCAGGCTGTTGTTGCTGCAGTTCGCGCTGCTGGCATGGTTGATCACATTGCCGGTCACGCTGCCGGCCGCGAACAACGCCAGCTGGGTGTTGTCGCAGATCATCACCGTGTTGCCGGCGCTCAGGCCACTCGCATCGTCCACGGTGATGTTGGTCGAACTCTGTGCAGCGGTGACGTTAGCCAGATGGGGGTCGAGGGTAAGGACCTGGATGGCGTCGGTCCCGCTCGCGCTTCCACTCAATGCGCCGTTTTCGTAACCGACGACCGGGAAGCTCCAGTTCGTCCACCAGGTGCTGCTGGCATTGTTGATGACATTGGCCACCGGCAGGGTTCCGTCGCATGGGTTGCCGCCGGCCTCGCGCAGGTCGCGCGCCATCAGTTCGAAGGTGGTCTGCATGCCATCCTGGGCCCAGCCCATGCCTTCGACCGTGCGAAACACCCGCTGGTTGGACAGAAAGATGCTGATCGCCGCTCCCACCAGCAGCAGGCCCAGCACCATTGCGATCATCAGCTCGATCAGCGACAGGCCGATAGCAGCACGGCGGCGCGGGACGGCACGGGTCATAGCCGGGCCACCGTCACCAGCTGGCGGATGGTGCAGCCTGTGCCTGTGGCCGACTCGGCAGTGGACGCATTCACCGCGCGCCCCCGGCTATCGTCCCACTGCACGGTCACCGTGCAGGTCGAGCTGGTACAGGCGATCGAACCGCATGTGGTGGTATCCGTGGAAACGTTGGCGGCGCCGCTGAGCCCGGTCTTCATGCTTTCGAGCCACGCGCGTATGTCCGCGGACGCCAGCGTGCCGCCGGCCGAAGGCACGCTGCAGGTCATCGTCAGGTTGTAGGCACCGCTCGTGGCGGCACTGCGATTTGCACGCATGGCCTCGAGGATCGAGTAGGTATGGATGACCATCTGGCTGTTCTCGAACGAACTCTGGCCGTTGCTCAACGCGCGTGCCTGCATCGCGGCTATGCCAAGCAGGGTCACTCCCAGGATCAGCACCGAGATCAGCACCTCAAGCAGGCTCACGCCTACCTGCCGCCGGCGGTTTGTCATCGCGCGCGCAGTCATGAGGGGCATACCCCACTGCCGTTGACGCTGCTCACCGCGACCCGGGTGGCCGAGGTCGGCGCTACCGCGCGCTGGTTCTCCGCCGGGCGGTTGGTCGCGATGCAAGCGATGACTGACAAGGCGCTGCTGGTCTTCAGAGTCCCGTTGGCACCATAGGTGATCCGCGTGACCGGCCCGGTGACACGGAGCGGCGAGCGCGCCTTATAGGACTGCAACACGCTGTCGGCGCTGCCGGTCACGACCAGCCAGCCCTGCCAGGTGGACGCGCTGCCGCAGGTGGCGCCATCGCTGCTGCCGCAGACGCTCACCGGCGCGTTGCGCTTGATCGCCTCGCTGCGCGCGAACTGCAGCGCGGACAGGATGTCGTCAGAGGCCGCCGACAGCCGGTTACTGTTGATCAGGGAGGTGAACGAAGGCATGGCGATCGCGGCCAGCACCGCCAGCACCGCCAGCGTGACCATCAGCTCCACCAAGGTGAATCCCCCCGAACGGGACGCGCAAACGTCCGGGAGCAAGTCTGCCTCGCCCATTACCCCGCCCTCTCGATTTATCCTCGTCATCTTAGATCGTGCGACCAAAGGCCGGCAAACACTTGGCGACAAGCGGCATGATGCGCCGCACGAGTGGCATGATGAAGGACTCAGCCAGCTTCAATGACACGATGCCACAGTCAGAACCATATGCGCCGTCCATGTTGGAGGGACTACAACAGCCGGCAGTGATCATCGGGATATGGATCACCGGCGAGGCCCTCGCGTGCATATTGGCGCTAGCGCCTGGGAACGCGGGCGAGCGATTGATTGTATTCGGCATCGCCTCGCTGCTGATCCAATGGGTCGCGCTGTCCACGCTGCTGACCATGCACCTGGCGCGGCGATGGCTGCAAAGATGGCCGGTCGGCGTGCAGCTCGGCGGCGCGCTACTGACGATGGTCGCCTCCACCGGACTGGCGCAGTTTTGCTTCATGCTGTTGTTCGGCAGCGTGGCACCCTCGCCCTCCCTGGCTGGCGCCTTGCCGGGGATCATGAATGCGATGGGCATCGCCTTCATCGCCGGGCTGCTGGGCCTGGTGGCAATCCGCAACCATCTGCGTGTCCAGGCGCTGTCGGTGCGCGCCGTGCGCGCTGAGCTGGAGGCGCTGCAGGCGCGTACGCACCCGCACTTCCTGTTCAACACGCTCAACGTGGGCGCGGCGCTCGTGCACAGCCAGCCCGACGCGACCGAGCGATTGCTGCTCGATCTGGCCGACCTGTTCCGCGCGAGCCTGCAGGGTCGGCACGAAATGCCGCTTGAGGAAGAGATCGAGCTCGCACGCCGCTACCTGGCGATCGAGCAGTTGCGGCTAGGCCCCAGGCTCGACGTGGAGTGGCGCATCGAGAGTGCGCTGCCATCGTTGCACCTGCCGGCACTCTGCCTGCAAGCGTTGGTGGAAAACGCGGTCCGGCACGGTGTGGAACCGCGTACGGCGGCCAGCAAGGTGATCGTCGCGATCGCCCGGCACGCCGACGGCGTGCGGATCGCGGTCAGCAACGACACGCTACCGCGCCAGGCGCGGCCGGACAGCCGCGGTCACGGCATCGGACAGTCCTCGATCCGCCGGAGGATCTCCGACCTGCATCCTTGCTCGCACCTGCACATCGAAGATTGCGACGAACGCTATGCGGTGACCATCGACATCCCGCTCCAGGCAAGGGCCGACCCGAGCACGCGCCGTTGGCGCCCGCTTCCCCTCAAGTGACGACCCGATAGCAGGGCCGGTACTCGCCGGAGATCTTCATCCGGCGCTGCTCGACGAAGGCGCGCAGCAGTGCGTCCAGCGCCTGCATCATGTCCGCGTCGCCATGGATTTCGAACGGGCCGTGCTGCTCGATGCGGCGCATGCCGTCTTCCTTGACGTTGCCGGCGACGATGCCGGAGAAGGCGCGGCGCAGGTCCGCCGCCAGGGCGTGTGGCGGGCGCCCGTGATGCAGGTCGAGCGCGGCCATCGCCTCGTGGGTCGGCACGAACGGACGCTGGTATTCCAGCGGGATGTCCACCGACCAATTGAAATAGAACGCGTCTTTGTGTTCCTTGCGATGCAGGCGCACCTGCTGGATGCCCTCGGCCATCTTGCGCGCCACCGCGACCGGATCGCCGACCACGATCTCGTAGCGCGAGGTGGCGATCTCGCCAAGGGTCAGGCGCAGGAAGCGGTCGATCTGCTGGAAATACGGCGCGGCGATGGTCGGGCCGGTCAGCAGCAGCGGGAACGGCAGCGCGCGGTTTTCCTCGCGCAGCAGGATGCCGAGCAGGTACAGGATCTCCTCGGCGGTGCCGACGCCGCCGGGGAACACGATGATGCCGTGGCCGATGCGGACGAAGGCCTCCAGGCGCTTCTCGATGTCCGGCATGATCACCAGGTGGTTGACGATCGGGTTCGGCGACTCGGCGGCGATGATGCCCGGCTCGGTGAGGCCGATGTAGCGGTTGTCGTGCTTGCGCTGCTTGGCATGGGCGATGGTGGCGCCCTTCATCGGCCCCTTCATCGCGCCCGGGCCGCAGCCGGTGCAGATGTCCAGCCCGCGCAGGCCCAGCTCGTAGCCGACCTGCTTGGTGTACAGATACTCGTCGCGCGAGATCGAATGGCCGCCCCAGCACACCACCAGGTTGGGATCGGCCGGCTGCAGGATGCGCGCGTTGCGCAGCTGCCCGAACACGGCATTGGTGATGCCTTCGCCGGACTCCAGGTCGGCGGCCGATTCCGGCCCCAGTTCGATCGCCATGTAGGCCAGGTCGCGGACCACGGCGAACAGCAGCTCGGCCACGCCGTTGATGATCTCCCCGTCCACGAACGCCATCGCCGGCGCATTGAACAGGTCGATGCGCACGCCGCGATCGCGCTGCACCACCTGGATGTCGAAGTCCGGATAGAGGTCGCGCGCGGCGCGCGGGTCGTCGGACGCGCTGCCGCTGGTCAGCACCGCCAGCGCGCAGCGCCGCAGCAGTTCGTGCAGCCCTCCGCTGGACGCATCGCGCAGGCGCACCACTTCCACGCGCGAGAGGATGTCCAGGGCGCCGCGCGGGTAGATCCGCGCGTCCACTACCGGCAGCGCCCGTGCCGCCGTATTGCTCGTCGTCATATCGCAATTCTTGTCGTTGTCGTCAACGGCGACTGTAGCGTCAGCCTCCGCAAAAGAAAACGGCCGGGTCGCCCCGGCCGTTTCCTGTAACGCCTGCGCGAAGGCCTGGTTAGAACGTATAGCGCAGCGTCAGCAGCAGCGACCAGCGCTGCGACGGGTTCTGCGTTTCGTTGATGGCCAGATCGGTCGGCGCATAGGTGCCGTTGCGGTTGTACAGGCTGGTGCTGGAGATATCGTAGATGTACTTGCCGTCGGCAGTGACGCCGGCCACGTTGGCCAGGTTGCGCACCAGCGGGAACTCGGCACGGTGCTCCACACCCCAATCCTTGTTAGTCATGTTGAGCACATTGAACATGTCCAGGCGGATCTCGCCCTTGTGGCCCTTGGCGAAGCCGGGAATTTCCTGGCTGAAGGACATGTCCAGCTGGTTCACCCACGGCGCACGCGAGGAATTGCGCTCGGCAACGTCACCCTTGTAGCGCGCCAGCTCCGGATGCTTGCCGATGTACTCCCAGAACGACGAGGACAGCTGCTGCGAGGTCGCATTGGCCCAGACCACATCGCTCGGACCGGACGGCACGTAAGCCAGCGAGCGGCCGGACGACAGACCCAGGCCCTGGGCATCGTTGCCGAACACCCAGCTGTACGGCGCGCCGTTGTGGCCGTCGTAGAACGCGGAGACGCGGGTCGCGTAGTCGCCGAAGAACTTATGCTCCCAGCTCAGCTGCGCGATGATGCGGTTGGGGATGGAGTAGTTGGAAATGCCTGCGGCATCGTCGGACGGGTTGTACCAGGCGCGATTCTGATAGCTGCTGTAGGCGACGCTGGAGGTGCCCGGGTTCACTTCGGTGGCGCGGCTGTAGGTGTAGGCCAGCATCGCACTCCAGGTGCCGTCGAAGGGCTTCTTCAGCGACACAGTGAAGTTGTCCGACTTGCCCTTGTCCGTATTGGTCAGATAGATGACGTTGCTGAACGACGCATTCTTGTTCCAGTTCGCGGCGTTGGTGCTGCCCGGTGCCTGGTTCGGGAAGCGCGCATAGGTGTAGCGGCCATCCGGTAGCGTGCCGGTCGGCGCGCCCATGTTCAGATCCTGATACAGGATGCCCTTGTCGACGTCGAGGTGCTGATATTCCGCGGTGAACACCAGGTCCTGCCAAGGCAGCTGGTGGTCCAGGCCCAGGGTGTACTTGTAGACGGCCGGCAGCTTGAAGTTGGGATCGACCACGTTCACGGTCATGCTCGAGCTGCCCAGGCCCGGCGGCGTCACCGTGCCGCCCGGGACGTTCTGGCCGAACGGAGCTGCGCTGAACGCCGGATCGGCGGCGGTCTTACGGCGGTTGACGTCGTAGGTGGTCACAGCAACGCCATTGTTGGAATAGGGATTACCCACCCACACCGCCGGCGTATTGGAGACGAACAGACCGGCACCGCCACGCAGCTGGGTCGGACGCTCGGTATCCAGGTCGTAGTTGAAGGAGAAGCGCGGCTGCAGGACGCTGTTGCCGTCGATGGTGCCGGTGTTGGAGAAGCCGAAGCCACCCACTGACGCGTTGGCGTTGGCCGGGGTCGCGCGCAGGCCGCAAGCGCCGAAATTGCCGGTGACGCCCGCGTCCGCGGCGAAACACGGATTGTAGGTCGGCATCGGATTGACCTTCGGCACGTCGTAGCGCAGGCCGTACTGGATCGACAGGCGATCGGTTGCCTGCCAGGTGTCCTGCAGGAACAGGCCGTACTGCTTCATCTTGAAGATGGCGGCGACGTTGTCCAAGGTATAGCCTGAGGCCGGCTGCGAAAGCTGGTAGCGGCGATAGGTACCACTGGCGAAATCGGCGATCGAGTTGAAGGCGTAGGTGCCGTTGTAGCGCTGCAGGAACAGGTTGTAGACCTCGTCCTGCTGGTAGTCGATACCGGCCTTGACGACGTGGTCGCCGAGGAACCAGCTACCGGCGAAGTACGCGTTCCAGCTCTTGACGCTCAGCACATTGGCCTGGCTGGAATAGTCGGTGCCGAGCAGCACGCTGCTGCCGGTGTCGGCGCCACTGGTGCGCACGGTGATTTCGGGCTGGTAGCCGCCGACCAGCGGCGCACGGTCCTGCTCGAACTTGCTGTAGCCCACCGACGCTTCGGTGGAGAACTTCTCGCTCCAGTCGTCGTAGAAGCTCAGCGCGTAGCTGGTGTTGGTCTTGTTCAACACGTACCAGTTGCTCGACAGCTTCAGTTGGGTGGAACTGCTGGCGGTGATGATCGGCTCGTCTTCTTCGGTACGGCTGAAGCGCAGGCTGGCGCGGTGGTAGTCGCTGATGTTCCAGTCGAGCTTGGCCAGGTAGCGCTTGCTTTCGATATCAGTGCTGGCCGAACCGTCGTCGCCCGGCGAAAGCCCGAGGTTCTGCGCGGTCGTGGTGATCTGCTGAAGCTGCGCCGTGGTCACGCCGCTCACCTTGCTGATGGCGCTGGAATCGGAGGTGCCCCAGATCGCGCCCGGCGCGGTCTTCTCGCTCTCCTCGTAGGAGGCGAAGAAGAACAGCTTGTCCTTGAGGATCGGCCCGCCCAGGGTCGCGCCCTTGGTTGTGTCCTTGGTGTAGCCGGTCCACTTGGCGTCGGTCTCGCCCTTGCCGATCATGTCGTCGGCGTTCTGGTAGACGTAGTAGGCAGAGCCGTGGAAATCGTTGGTACCGCTCTTGGTGACGGCATTGACCCAAGCGCCCACGCCGCGGCGGGTGGCGACGTCGAAGTTGGCGGTGGAGATGTTGTAGCTCTCGATCGCGTCCTGCGAGATCGGCGTGCCCTTGGTCGGCAGGCCGTTGTCGTTCAGACCGAAGGGGTCGCCCGCGCTGATGGTGTCGACGGTGATGCTGTTGTAGCGATTGTTCTGGCCCATTGCCGAGAACGCGCCGCGGTCGCGGTCGGTGACCACGACGCGGGGATCGGAACGCACCACGTTCTGGATCGAGCGGTCCGGCATCGGCGTGCGGTCGAGATCGCCGCGCGACAGATTGGTGGAAATGCCCTTGTTGTCCGAGGTGAACGCCTCGGAACCGCGCGGGGCGGTGACCTGCATGGACTCCAGCGTGGCGACGTCGCCGGTCAACTGCGCATTGACGCTGGCGACCTGATCCAGGCCCAGATAGATGCCTTCCTGGGTCTGGGTGCCATCGCCAGACTTGGTGATGGTGACGTTGTACGGGCCGCCGACGCGCAGACCGCGCGCGTTGTAGCGGCCGCTCGCATCGGTGCTGGCGCGGCTGACCGTTCCGGATTCGACGTGGGTAATGGTCACTTCGGCGCCCGCGACGGGCTGGCCATTGTGGGTAACCATGCCACCGATGCCGGAGGAGGTGCTCTGGGCGAACACAGGGGCGGCGGCGAGCGCAGCAACGAGGCCAAGGGTGAGCTTGGACATCCGGAGACGGCGGGGTTGAGTCATTGCAATAGCCTCGATGGAAGTTGACGAAATGCGCATAGCTCGCCGTCCTGGTCGGCGCACGGCAGCGGAATGAGGTTCGTGCCCCCTTGCTGGATCCCCCGCAAGGGTTAACATTAGCTTAACACCATAGTGCCGATTTGTTGCCGAAACGTGACGAACTGGCACAAACGGACATGACGCCCTCTACATCACAGTTTGCGCGGTTATGCCGTCGGCGCCAGCGCAACTGGCGTGCGATTGCCGCCACTATCCTGCGCATCGCCGCATTGGCACGGATCGACAGAGAGGGCACGGCACCGCGCGCACGCGGCGGACGGCCGCTCAGCCGGCGACCGGCAGCTTCAGATAGACGCCGAGGCCGTCCAGGAACATCTGCACCGAGATCGCCACCAGCAGCATGCCCATCAGCCGCTCGACCGCGATCAGCACGCGCATGCCGAGCAGCTTGTACAGCAGCGTGCCGGAGAACAGCAGCGCCGAGGCGCCGATCCAGGCCAGGATCAGCGCCAGGCTCCATTCGCCCAGGCGGGTGGGTTCGTTGCTGCCCATCAGCATCACCGCGGCCATGCCCGACGGCCCGGCCACCAGCGGGATCGCCAGCGGCACGATGAACGGCTCGCCGTCGGGAATCTCGCCCATCAGCCCCTCCGGGCGCGGAAAGATCATGCGGATGCCGATCAGGAACAGCACGATGCCGCCGGCGATCGACACCGATTCCTGGCGCAGGTGCATCACTTCCAGCGCGTACTTGCCGCCCCACAGGAACCCCATCAGCACGCCCAGCGCGATCAGCAGTTCGCGCGCCAGCACCACGCGCTGGCGCTTGGCCGGCAGCGGCTTGAGCACGCTGAGGAACACCGGGATGTTGCCCAGCGGGTCGAGGATCAGGAACAGCAGCAAGGCTGCCGACAGGATGGTCATGCCAGGGGATTCCAGATCGCGCCGCGGCGCGCGGCGCCGGCGGGCGCCAGCAGTTCCACGCAGGCGGCCGCGTAGTGCGCCGGATCGACCGCGTCGCGGTCCTCCTGGTGGGTGTAGGCGCGTGCGCGCAGTGCGCTGCGCATCGGCCCGGGTTGCAGCCCGGCCACGCGCACCGTCGAGGCCGCCAGTTCGCCGTGCAGAGTCGCCAGCAGGCCGCGGCGGCCATGCTGGGCCGCGCCGTAGCCGCCCCAGTAAGCCTGGCCGACACGCGCCGGGTCGTCGAGCGCGAACACGATCGCCGCGTCCGGCGCCTGCTTCAGCAGCGGCAGGCAGGCCTGGGTCAGCCAGCCCGGGGCGGTCAGGTTGATGTGGATGGCGCGCGCGAACTGCGCCGGGTCGGCGTGCTCGAACGGGGTCAGGCCGACGAAATCGGCGGCGCAATGCAACAGCCCGTCGAGCCGCCCGAGTTCGGCCTGCACCCGCGCCGCCAGCGTCGCATAGTCCTCCGGCGTGGCGCCGAGCAGGTCCAGCGGATACAGCAGCGGCTGCGCGCCGACGGCGGCGATCGCGTCGTAGACCCGGTTCAGGCGCGCCGGCTTGTGCCCGAGCAGCACCACCGTGGCGCCGGCCTGGGCGCAGGCCATGGCCGCGGCGCTGCCCAGCCCGCCGGCGGCGCCGCACACCAGCACCACGCGCTGCGCCAGCGCGCCCGCGTGCGGCGTCGCCGCCGCTGTCACGGCTGGTAGGCCTCGGCCACGATGCGCTGCAACTCGCCGGATTCGAACAGTTCCATGGTGATGTCGCAGCCGCCGATCAGTTCGCCATGGATGAACAGCTGAGGAAACGTCGGCCAGTTCGAATGGCGCGGCAGATTGGCGCGGATCTCGGGCTCGTCGAGCACGTTGACGGTGTGCAGCCGATCGGCGCCGGCGGCCAGCAGGGCCTGCAGCGCGCGGCTGGAAAACCCGCACATCGGATACTGCGGCGTGCCCTTCATGAACAACACGATGGGATGGCGTTCGACGTCGGCCTGGATGCGCTCCATCACCTGCATGCGGGTTTTCTCCTGCTGGGGCGAAAGAACGACCTTTGCGGTCGGCTAGACTTTCGCGTAGCCGCATAGTGTAAGCCCTGCGCATGGCAGTACCGCCATGCGCGCCCGAAACCGCCACCGAGGATCCATGGCCATCGAACTCGCTCCCCTGCCGTACGATCGCGCGGCGCTGGCGCCGCACCTGTCCGCCGAGACCCTGGACCAGCACCACGGCCAGCACCAGCGTGCGCTGGTGGAACGGCTCAATGCCCAGATCGCCGGCAGCGAATTCGCCGAACTGCCGCTGCAGGACCTGGTGCGCCGCACCCAGGGCCGCCTGTTCCAGCACGCGGCCGAGGTCTGGAACCACGAGTTCTACTGGCGTGGGCTGCGTCCGCGCGGTGGCGGCGAGCCGGGCGGCGAGCTGGCCGAGCGCATCGCCAGGAACTTCGGCGATTTCGCCCGCTTCAAGGCCGAGTTCGCACGCATGGCCCTGGCCGTGTTCGGCTCGGGCTGGGTGTGGCTGGTGCAGCGCCCGGACGCCACGCTGGCGCTGCTCGCCACCGTCAACGCCGGCTCGCCGCTGACCGGCGAGGACACCCCGCTGCTGGCCTGCGACCTGTGGGAGCACGCCTACTACATCGAGTACCGCGGCGACCGTGGGCGCTACCTGGAAGCGTTCTGGAAGCTGGTGAACTGGGAGTTCGTGGCCGCGAATCTGGTTTGAGGCCCGGATTCGGGATTCGGTCTGACCGGCCGCCGGCATCGTTGCGTTGCCCCGGCCACGCCCAGGCATGGCCGGGGCGCGGCCGTCGGCATCCGCTCAGCCCTGCGCGCGCAGCGCCTCGATCACCGGGGCGACCTGGTCGTCGCGCCGCAGCTGCGCGCCGACCGTCTGCAGCGCCTGCGCCAAAGCGGCCGGCGTGTCCTCGCGCAGCGTAGCGTGGCCGACCTTGCGGCCTTCGCGCGCTTGCTTGCCGTAGTCGTGCCAATGTCCGCCCGGCTGCGCCAGCACCGGCGCGGCGTCGGGCATCTGCCCGATCCAGTTGAGCATGCAGGCATGGCCGAGCATGCGCGTGGAGCCCAGCGGCAGGCCCAGCACCGCGCGCAGATGGTTCTCGAACTGCGCGGTCTCCGCGCCTTCGATGGTCCAGTGGCCGGAGTTGTGCACGCGCGGCGCCATCTCGTTGGCGAGCAGTTCGCCGTCGCGGCAGAACAGCTCCAGCGCGAACACGCCCACATAGTGCAAGCGCTCGGCCAGCGCCTGCGCATGGGCGATGGCGGCCCGCTGCAGCGCCGTATCGGCCTGTGCCGGAGCCAGGCTGGCCGACAGCACGCCCTGCACATGCCAGTTCTCGGTCAGCGGCCAGGTGCGGAACTCGCCGTCGCGGCCGCGCACCGCGACCACGCTGATCTCGCGCTGGAACGGCACGAAGGCTTCCACGATCAGGCCCACGCTGGCCGCCTGCGCGCCCAGCGCGGCCCACGCCGCATCGGCATCGGCCGCGGAGGTGATCCGGAACTGGCCCTTGCCGTCGTAGCCCAGGCGCCGGGTCTTGAGAATGCACGGGATGCCGACCTGCGCCAGCGCCGCGTCCAGTTCGGCGCGGCTGCCGATCGCGGCGAACTCCGGCACCGGGATGCCCAATTCGCGGAACAGGGTCTTCTCGGCCAGCCGATCCTGCGCCACCGCCAGCGCGCGCGGGTTCGGGAACACCGGCACCCGCTCTGCCAGCCACTCGGCGCTGGCCGCCGGCACGTTCTCGAAATCGAAGGTGGCCACATCGACCTGCGCGGCGAACGCGGCCAGCGCCGCCTCGTCGCGGTAGTCGCCGACCTGCAGCGGCGCCACCTGGCCGGCGCAGGCGTCGGCCACCGTATCCAGCATCACGAAGCGCAGCCCCAGCGGCGCGCCGGCCACGGCCATCATGCGCGCCAACTGGCCGCCGCCCAGGATTCCGACGGTGGTGGTCATTGGCGCGGGTCGTCCTTGGCCATCACCTCGTCGGTCTGGCGCTGGCGGAAGGCGTCCAGCGCCGTGGCGATGTCGGCGTGTTCGGCGGCCAGCATCGCCGCGGCGAACAGCGCGGCATTGGCCGCACCGGCATTGCCGATCGCGAACGTGGCCACCGGGATGCCGGCCGGCATCTGCACGATCGACAGCAGCGAATCCAGGCCGTTCAGCGCCTTGGACTGCACCGGCACGCCGAGCACCGGCACCGCGGTCTTGGCCGCGAGCATGCCCGGCAGGTGCGCGGCGCCGCCGGCGCCGGCCACGATCGCGCGCAGGCCGCGCCCGCCGGCCGCTTCGGCATAGGCGAACAGCACGTCCGGGGTGCGGTGCGCGGACACCACCTTCACTTCATAGGGCACGCCCAGCGCATCGAGCTTCTGCGCCGCATGCTGCATGGTGTCCCAGTCGGAGCGGGAACCCATCACGATGCCGACGAGCGGCGTGGTTTGCTTGGAGGTCATGGCCGTCCCCTGCCTTAAAGACGTATTCTAGCCGTCTTCCACGCAAGACGAAGACCGGATGGATCGCAAACTGCTCGACCTGCTGTGCTCGCCCGATACCCGCCAACCGCTGGCCCTGCTGGATGCGCGCGGGCTGGAGGCGCTGAACCGCGCCATCGCCGCCGGCGGCGTGCAGCGCGCCGACGGCAGCCCGCAGGCGCAGGCGCTGCGCGAGGCGCTGATCACCCGCGACCGCAAGCAGCTGTTCCGCGTCGACGACGGCATTCCGGTGCTGTTGGCCGAAGAAGCGATCGGTACCGCCCAACTCGCCGATTTCCCCGGCAAATGAGCGCCACCGCGGTGCCGTTGCAGGCGCCCGCGCAGGAACAGATCGAGGCCGACGTGGCGCGCGCGCTGGCCGAGGACATCGGCAGCGGCGACGTTACCGCCGCGTTGTTGCCCGACCGCGCCGACAGCGCCTACCTGCTGTGCAAGCAAGACGCGGTGATCGCCGGCCGGCCCTGGTTCGACGCCTGCCACCGCGCGCTCGACCCGCAGGTGCGGATCGACTGGCACATTGCCGAAGGAGAGCACGTGGCCGCCGGCACCGTGCTGGCGCTGCTGCACGGGCGCAGCCGCGCGCTGGTCAGCGCCGAGCGCGCCTCGCTGAACTTCCTGCAGACCCTGTCCGCCACCGCCACCGCCACCGCCGCTTATGTGGCCGCGGTCGCCGGCACCGGCGCGCGCATCCTCGACACGCGCAAGACCCTGCCCGGCCTGCGCCTGGCGCAGAAATACGCGGTGCGCTGCGGCGGCGGCAGCAACCACCGCTTCGGCCTGTACGACACGGTGATGCTGAAGGAAAACCACATCCACGCCGCCGGCTCGCTGAGCGCGGCGGTGCAGGCCGCGCGTGCGCAGTGGCCGCAGCTGCCGCTGGTGGTCGAGGTGGAAACGCTGGCGCAACTGCGCGAAGCGTTGACGGTGGGCTGCGACCGCATCCTGATCGACGATTTCGACGCGGCGCAGCGCCGTGAGGCGGTGGCGATCGCCGCCGCCGCGCCGTTCCACCGCGCGATTCCGTTGGAGGTCTCCGGCGGCGTCGACCTGGACGGCGTGCGCGCGATCGCCGCCGACGGCGTGGACTGCATCTCCATCGGCGCGCTGACCAAGCACGTGCAGGCGGTGGATCTGTCGCTGAAGCTGGGACCGCCGCCGCACTGACTTCACGGCCGCGGCCGCACCGCTCTGCGACGCTGCGCACATTCCTATTCCCCGAGTGCGCCGATGGCCCGCCCCTGGTTCGCGTTGTTGTGTGCCGCCGCCCTGTTTCCCGCCGGCCGCGCGGCCGCCGCGGAGGTGTGCGACCTGCCACCGCGCTTCGGCCTGAGCCCGGCCGCGGTGGCCATCGTGCACACCGCCTGCAACGAGCACCGGCTGTGGTGGCGGCCGTTCATCGATAGCAACGGCCGGCTCGCCGGCCTGCGCGTGACCGAGGCCGAGCGCAGTTATCTGGCCGATCACGGCATCGAGGCCTGGCAGCGCGTGGCCGCGTATTGGCGCGACAGCGGCACGCTGGGCGCGATGGGCGGCAGCGACGGCGCCGCCAGCTGCCAGCAGCTGGACGGCTCGCGCTACCGGCAGGCGGACTGCCGTGCGTTCCTGGTCGACAACCCGTGGTCGGCGGCGTTCGTGTCCTGGGTGATGGTGCGCGCCGGGGTCGATGGCTTCCATTCCTCGGTGCGGCACATCGACTACATCCGCGCCGCCTACCAGGCCGGTAGCGACGGCCTGCCCTACCGCTATGCCGACCTGCAGCAGCCCAAGCCGGCGCCGGGCGACCTGCTGTGCTTCCTGCGCGGGCGCAAGCAACCGCTGGGCGCGGCCGGGCTGCGCCAGGCGCTGGCGCGCCGCGGCGCGCTGCCGTGGGAGTCGCATTGCGACATCGTGGTCGCGGCCAACGTCGGCGGCGACCACACGCTGTACCTGATCGGCGGCAACGTGCTCAACGCGGTGACCATGCGCAAGTTGCCGCTGGACCGCGCCGGCCGCCTGCAACTGAAGGCACCGCTGGCGCAGGACCAGGTCGGCGACGATGGCGCCGGCCTGGAGTGCACGCCCGGCCGGGAGGAACTGTGCGACTTCAATCGCCAGGACTGGGCGGCGCTGCTGCAGTTGCAAGCGCAGGCGCAGCTGCGGCCGCTGGCGCTGCCGGGTGTGGTTCCCGCAGTGGCGCCGGCCGCGCTGCCGGCCGCTGCGCCGATGGCGCCAGCGCCGGCATCCGGCACCGCGCCGGCCGCTACGCAGGCGACTCCGGTGCCGCAACCGCAAGCGACCGAACCGCTGCCGCGGCGCTAGCGTCTTGTCGACCGCTTGCGACCTCCAGGATCCATGCCGGCTTACCTGGGGCCATCGGTCGCAGTGAGCTTAGTCGGTGAGGCCCGTCGCGACTGAAGTCGCTCCTGCAAAAGGCCATGAGACGTACACGCAAACTCCCCGCTCGAAATCCGCGCCTCTTCGAATCCCGGCCCCGGCCCAGGCTTCGAGTCCCGAGTCCCGGGTCCCGAACCAAACATTGCCGCCCCACCCCGCGCCTCGCTACAGTGACGCATGCCTAGCCTGATCCTGTGGATGATTGCCGGCGCCGCGGTGTTCGCGTTCTGGAACGCGTCGCGCGCCGCCGCCGAATGCGCCGAGCGTCTCGGCCGCAATGCCTGCAAGGCCGCCGATGTGCAGTGGCTGGACCAGAGCGTGCACGGCACCGGCCTGCGCCTGCGGCGCCTGCCCAACGGCTGGCTCGGCTTCGAGCGGACCTTCCGCTTCGATTATTCCTACGATGGCGTCGATCGCCACAGCGGCCGCCTGGTGCTGCTCGGCGACCAGCTGATCGCCTTCACCGGCCCCTCGGTGGCCACGGTGACGGCGCTGCACGAAGGACGTGCGCCGCGCGAGTGAGGCACCGCTTCATGGTTCGCGAAGACGGGCTCGGCAAGAGGTCTAGCAGGGCAGATCGCATGTCTTGCATGGATGCCGGTCGCGCCTGAAGGCGCTCCTACAGGGAGCGTCTTGCGAGCGCGGGAATCTGCCGCGTCATGTAGGAGGGGCTTCAGCCCCGACAGATAGTTCGGCCCCGAGATGGGGTCGCGGATGGATGGCTCGCGGCTTCGCTCGTCGCGGGCCATGCCATGGCCCGAGGCCACACGAAACCGTTTGCGCGACGAGGCAAGGGCATGCTACCGCCCTTGTGGGAGGGACTTCAGTCCCGACTGCATCCAGCTTCAGCCCATGCGCCGCTCCGATCATCGCCGCCGGTACCCGCGATGCTACGGCTCGGCCTGCAGCCGTCCCTGTTGCATGCGGTAGCGCGTATGCACCACGCCGTCCGGCAGCGCGTCGTGACTGATCAGCAGCAGGCTGCGCTGGCCCAGCGCCTGGGTCAGGTCGCGCAGCAGGGCCTGTGCGGTATCCACGTCCAGGCCTTCGGTGGGCTCGTCCAGCACCAGCAGCGGGGCGTTGCGCAGCAGCGCGCGGGCCAGGGCCAGGCGCCGCGCCTGGCCGGCGGACATGGTCGCGCCGTTTTCGCCCAGCCAGGCGTCCAGGCCGCCGACTTCGTGCAGCCATGCGTCCAGGCGCACGTCGGCGAGCGCACGCTGCAAGCTGGCGTCGTCGGCATCGATCGCGCCCAGGCGCAGGTTGTCGCGCACGCTGCCGGCGAACACCGGCGCTCCCTGCGGCAGCCAGGCGATGCGCTGGTGCCATTGCGCCTGGGCCAGCTCGCGCAGGTCCACGCCGGCATAACGCACGCTGCCCTGCTGCGGATCCCACAGCCGCAGCAGCAGCGCCGACAAGGTGGTCTTGCCGCTGCCGCTGTCGCCGCAGATGGCCACGCGCTCGCCCGGCGCGATACGCAGGTCGATGCCGTCGAGCACGTGCCGGGTTTCGCCGGGCCAGGCGAAGACCACGGCATCGAACTGCACGTCGCCGGCGGCGGGCAGCGGCTGCGGCCGCGCGGCGTCGGCCACCGGCGCGGCCTGGCCGGCGATGGCCTGCAGCCGCTGCGCGGCAACGCGGCCGGACTGCAGCGCCTGCCAGGCCAGGCCGGCACCGGCCCAGACTTCGAGCAGGGCCACGCTCAGGAACAGCAATCCGGCCGCCTGTTCGGCGCCGATCAGCGCGGCACGCGCCGCGCCCAGCGCCAGCCACAGCATCGCCAGCAAGCCCAGCGCGGCGCACAACGCGTGTAGCGCATTGCCGCCGATCAGGCGCTGCCGCTGCTGCCGGTCCTGCGCGCGCAGGTCGTGCGCGCTGGCGTCCACGCGCGCGATCCAGGCGGCCTGCGCGTCCAGCGCGGCCAGGTCGGCGGCACCTTCCAGGCCTTCGTAGGCCAGCGTGCGCAGCGTCTCGCGCTGCTGTGCGCGGCGCTGCTCGCGCACGCGGCCGCCGCGCGCGACCACCCACGGCACGCCGGCGCCGATCGCCAATGCCAGCACCGCCAGCAGCAGCGCCGCCGGCCAGTAGATCGCCGCCGCCGCGGCCACGCCGGCCACGCCGATGCCGAGCAGCGCCGCCAGCGGCGCCAAGGCGCGCACCACCAGGCCATCCACCTCGCCGATGTCGGACATCAAGCGCGCCAGCAGTTCGCCGGTGCGGCTGGCGCCGAGCCTGGCCGGCGCCAGCGGCAGCGCGCGGCGGAAGAACCACACGCGCAGGTCGCGGGCGATGCGCAAGGTGGCGTCGTGGCCGACCAGCTTTTCGCCGTAGCGCGAGGCGATGCGGGCGAAGGTCAGCGCGCGGATGCCGGCCGAGGGCGAGAAGAAATTGAAACTGCTGCCCATGCCAGCCACGCCGGCCAACGCCGCGGCGGTCAGGAAGCCGCCGGACAGACCGAGCAGGCCGACCCCGGCCAGCATCGTGCACAACAGCAGCAGCGCGGTCAGCAGCAGGCGGCCGAGGTGGCGGCCGAACACGCTGCGCAGGTCGTCGTCGCGCGCGGGGCCACTCATCGCACGGCTCCGATCGCGTCGTCCACCGGCACCCGCGCCGGCAGCCGCAGCACACTGTCGGCCCAGCGCATCGCCGCTTCGCTGTGGGTGGCGACGATCACGCTGCGGCCGTGGCTGAACGTCGCCAGCGTGCGCAACAGTTCGGCCTCGGTGTCCGGATCGAGGAAGGCGGTGGGTTCGTCGAGCAGCAACAGCTGCGGATCGCGCAGCAGCAGCCGTGCCAGGCCGATGCGCCGCGCTTCGCCGCCAGACAGGCCGAAGCCGCGTTCGCCGATCACGGTGTCCAGGCCCCGCGGCAAGCGCGCGGCGAAGCGCATGACCTGCGCCGCGTCGGCCGCGGCGTGCAGCTGCGCGGCGCTGGCCTGCGGCGCGGCCAGGCGCAGGTTGTCGGCGATGCTGCCGTGGAACAGGTACGGGCGCTGCCCGGCGTAACCGACGCGCAATCCGGGCCGCAGGTGCAGGCTGCCGGCGCGCGGCGGCAGCCAGCCGGCCAGCGCTTCGAGCAGGGTGCTCTTGCCGCTGCCGCTGGGTCCGACCAGGGCCAGGCGCTGGCCGGGCTGCAGGCTGAAGCACAGATCCTGCAGCGCGTCGCAGCGCGCGCCTTGCGGGCGCAGCGTCAGCCTCTCTGCGTGCAGCAGCGGTTGTGCCGGCGCTGTCGGCATCGCCAGCGCCATGGGCACTGCGGGTACCGAAGGCGTTTCAGGCTCTGCGAGCGCTGCAGGCACCACAGGCGTTGCAGGTGCTGCAGGCGACGGCACGGCGGACCCATCAGGCGCTGCCGGCCGTGCGGGCGCATGGAGCGCAGACAACGGCGGCGCCGGCGATGAGCGCGCCGGCGCGGCAACGGCTGGCGAGGACACCGACGGCACCAGCGATGCCGCCGCATCCGGCAGCTCGCCGAGCAGGCGCTCCACCTCGGCCGCTGCCGCCAGCGCGTTGGCGCGGTCGTGGTAGTGCGCGGCCAGGCGCCGCAGCGGCGCATAGAACTCCGGCGCCAGCAGCAGGCAGAACACGCCCACGCCCAGGGTCGGCAGCGCCGCGTGCAGCGCAATCATGCCCAGGTAGCTCAGGCCCAGGTACATCGCCACCATCGCCACGCTGACCGAGGCGAAGAACTCGAGCACGGTCGAAGACAGGAAGGCGATGCGCAGCACTTTCAGGGTGCGTTCGCGCACGCCCTCGGCAGCGGCGGCGATGCCGCGCAGTTCGTCCTCGCCACGGCCGTACAGGCGCAGCAGGCCCAGGCCCTTGAGCCGATCGGCGAAGTGCCCGCCCATCCGCGCCAGTTCGCGCAGCTGGCGGCGCCCGGCGGCTTCGGCGCTCCAGCCCACCAGCATCATGAAGATCGGCACCAGCGGCGCGGTGCACAGCAGCAGCAGGCCCACCACCCAGTCGCTCCAGCCGACCGCGAGCAGGATCAGCAGCGGCACCACGCTCACTTCCAGCCGCGCCGGCTGGTAGCCGGCGTAGTAGCCGTCCAGCGCGTCGCCGTGGGCCAGCAGCAATTCGCCCAGTTCGCCGTTGCGCTGGCCGCGCAGCCACAGCGGGCCGCGCTGCAGCAGGCGCCGGTACACGCGCCGGCGCAGTTCGAACTTCGCCGCATCGGCGACGTCGCCGGCGGCGCGCTGCGCGCAGGCGCCGAGCAGCGCGCGCACGGCCAGCACCAGCGCCAGGACGGCGAATGCGGGCAGCGCCTGCTGCAGTTCGCGACGCTCCACCAGCAAGGCCTGCAGCAACCAGGCGATGGCGCCGGCCTGCACGATCAGCAGCGCCCCGGACAGGCCGATCGCGGCCGCGGCCAGCCGTTGCCGCCCACGCGCCGCGCTGGCCAGCGACGCCAGCCAGCGCACGCGTTGCTGCCGCAGGTGCGGCGATGCGGCAGGCGGTGCGGCGGACGACTCGGCGGGATCGGTCAAAACGGACTCTGCGCGGCGAACAGGCCGCCATTGTAAGTCGGCATCCCGGCCGGGACCGCCGCGTGCCGTCACGGTGCCGGTCGCGGCCGGAACCCGCATTGATCTGGATCAAGGCCGCGCGCGCGGCGGAAGCGGAACATCGGCTTCAACCTACCGCCACCCGGCCACCCAGATGCATATTTTCCACGAGGTAGCACAGCCATGATCGACACCACTGTCGTCGAGCTGTCGCGGCTGCAATTCGCCATGACCGCGATGTACCACTTCCTGTTCGTGCCGCTCACCCTCGGCCTGTCGTTCATGATCGCGATCATGGAGAGTGTGTTCGTCATGACCCGCAAGGAGGTCTGGCGGCGCATGGCGCTGTTCTGGGGCGTGCTGTTCGGCATCAACTTCGCGATGGGCGTGGCCACCGGCATCGTCATGGAATTCCAGTTCGGCATGAACTGGGCGTACTACAGCCATTACGTCGGCGATATCTTCGGCGCGCCGCTGGCGATCGAGGGATTGATGGCGTTCTTCCTGGAAGCCACCTTCATCGGCCTGTTCTTCTTCGGCTGGAACAAGCTGTCGCCGGTCAAGCACTTGATGGTGACCTGGCTGATGGCGCTGGGCACCAACCTGTCGGCGGTGTGGATCCTGATCGCCAACGGCTGGATGCAGAACCCGACCGGCGCGGTGTTCAATCCGGACACGATGCGCATGGAAGTGGTCGATTTCATGGCGGTGGTGTTCAACCCGGTGGCGCAGGCCAAGTTCGTGCACACGGTCAGCGCCGGCTACGTCACTGGCGCGGTGTTCGTGATGTCGATCAGCGCGCTGTTCCTGCTGCGCGGCACGCACCGCGCCATCGCGCGGCGCTCGTTCGCGGTGGCCGCCGCGTTCGGCCTGGCGTCCTCGCTGCCGGTGGTGGTGCTCGGCGACGAGAGCGGGTATGCCGCCAACGAACACCAGAAGATGAAGCTGGCCGCGATCGAGGCGATGTGGGAGACCGAGCAGGCGCCGGCCGACTTCACCGCGTTCGGCATCCCCAACCAGGCCACCGGCAAGAACGACTACGCGATCAAGGTGCCGTACCTGATGGGGCTGGTCGCCACGCGCTCGCTGGACACGCCGATTCCCGGCATCCTGGAACTGGTCGGCCGCGCCGAGCACCGCATCCGCGGCGGCCAGATCGCCTACGGCGCGCTGGAGCGGCTCAAGGCCGACCGCAACGACGTGCAGGCGCGCGAGGTGTTCGACCGTCATTGGCAGGACCTGGGCCACGGCCTGCTGCTCAAGCGCTACCGCGACGACATCCTCAATGCCACCCCGGAAGAAATCTCCAAGGCCGCGCTGGACACCGTGCCGCGCGTGCTGCCGCTGTTCTGGACGTTCCGGGTCATGGCCGGCCTGGGCTTCTACCTGATCGCGTTCTTCGTCGCCGCGATGTGGTTCTCGTGCAGGCACAGCTTCGAGGACCAGCGCTGGTTCCTGAAGCTGGCGCTGTGGTCCCTGCCGGCGCCGTGGATCGCGATCGAATGCGGCTGGTTCGTCGCCGAATACGGCCGCCAGCCGTGGGCGGTGGAAGGCGTGCTGCCGACCTTCTACGCTGCCTCCGGCCTGGCCCTGCACGAGATCGTGATCACCCTGGCCGGCTTCGTGGCGATCTACAGCGTGCTGCTGGTCATCGAGATCAAGCTGATGCTCAAGGCGATCCGCAAGGGCCCGGACGATCTGCCCGCGCTGCTGCAACCGACCGCGCGCCCCGCCACCCCGCTCGCCGCCCCTGCGGCCGCCGGTCAACTCTGATCCCGGCAGGAGAACCACGATGGACTTCATTGCATTGGACTACACCACGCTGCGCCTGATCTGGTGGCTGCTGCTCGGCATCCTGCTGATCGGTTTCGCGGTGATGGACGGCTTCGACCTGGGCGTCGGCGCGCTGCTGCCGTTCGTGGCCAGGAACGACGCCGAACGCCGGCTGGTGGTCAACACCATCGGCCCGGTCTGGGAAGGCAACCAGGTCTGGCTGGTGCTCGGCGGCGGCGCGATCTTCGCCGCCTGGCCGCCGCTGTACGCGGTCAGCTTCTCCGGCTTCTACCTGGCCATGTTCGTGATCCTGTTCGCGCTGATCCTGCGCCCGGTCGGGTTCAAGTTCCGCGGCAAGCTGCCCAGCCAGCGCTGGCGCAACGGCTGGGACTGGGCGCTGTTCGTCGGCGGCTTCATCCCGGCGCTGATCATGGGCGTGGCGGTGGGCAATGTGGTGCTGGGCGTGCCGTTCCACTTCGACGACACCCTGCGGGTGTTCTACACCGGCAGCTTCTTCGGCCTGCTGATGCCGTTCGCGCTGCTCGCCGGCCTGCTCAGCGTGAGCATGCTGGTGGCGCACGGCGCGGCGATGCTGGTGCTGAAGACCGACGGCCCGGTGGCCGAGCGCGCGGCCGGCTACGGCAGCGTGGCGGCACTGGTGGCCTGCGCGCTGTTCGCCAGCGGCGGCGTGTGGGTGGCGCTGGGCCTGCCCGGCTATGCGGTGACCTCACCGGTGGTCACCGACGGCGCCACCAACCCGCTGCTGAAGACCGCGGTGCTGGGCCAGGTCGGCGGCTGGATGCACAACTACCAGACGATGCCGCTGACCGCGCTGGCGCCGGTGGCCGGCCTGCTCGGGCTGTTGCTCAGCGCGGTGCTGCTGCACAAGCGGCGCGGCGGGCTGGCCTTTCTCGCCTCGGGCACGGCCATCGCCGGCATCATCCTCACCGTCGGCTTTGCGATCTTCCCGTTCCTGCTGCCCTCCTCCAGCCAGCCCGGCTCCAGCCTGACCGTGTGGGACGCCTCGAGCAGCCGCCTGACCCTGTGGATCATGCTGCTGGCCACCGCGCTGTTCCTGCCGATCGTCATCGGCTACACCACCTGGGTGTACCGGGTGCTGAAGGGCAAGGTCAGCGCCGCATCGCTGGACGACACCCCCAACGCGTACTGACGCGCCCCCCCATCCATTTAGGAGATCGCAGCATGTGGTATTTCGCCTGGATTCTCGGTGTCGGCCTGGCCTCCACCGCCGCCATCCTCAACGGCATGTGGTTCGAGGCCCGCGAGGGCGCCGCCCCGGACGCCGCCGACTGAAATTTTTTCGCAAGGGATCTTGCCGAATGCGGGCGAGCCCCGTATCATGTGCGGCTCCTTCGGGGTGTAGCTCAGTCTGGTAGAGCGCTACGTTCGGGACGTAGAGGTCGCAGGTTCGAATCCTGTCTCCCCGACCAGTTTCAAGGTCACAAGAAGCCTGGAAAACCTCAGTTTTCCGGGTTTTTTTTGTGTCCGCAGCGCGCAGCGCGGTGACGCCGCCTGGCAGAACCGGCCGGCCGCCGCGTGCGGCGGATCCGCCCTCTCGCCGCCGCTAACCGCGCGCTGCAGCAGACTGCGGCCGCGCGACCTTGCCGTGTGCGCAAACGACCCGATGTTCCGGCAGCACGCGCGAACCGGCGCGCGGCGATGCCGCAGACCGCGCGCATGGGGGATTGGCGAGGAACACGCGACGCTGCGCGCCGAGCATGGGCGTGACTGGCGCCATTCGGCCATCGCGCGCGATGGTTCGCTTCGCAGACAAATCCGCCGCCGAATTCGCATAGGGCAGCGCCGCTTCGGGATCGCGTCGTCGTGTTCCAGGCCAGCCACTAAGCTGCGCGTCGCGTTTATCCAGACGCTCTGAATCCTTTCCATGGATACTAAATAAACATGCATCCTTCTGCATCGATAAACTCGTCATCGCACACTCCGCTGATCATGCCGGCGCAGCATCCGCACACCGACGCGGAGGCGTCGCAGCCCGACCTGGAACAGGGCAACCGCCATACCGACCTGCCCGTCGCAGCGCTAGGCAGGCCGCCGCGTCGCGCCTTGCAGGCCCAACAAACCCCGAACGCCACGACCTCGGCGAACACGGACAGCGGCAGCGTCGCCTCGGCCGACGCACAGCAATCGCTGCCGCCGGGATCCGCCGATGCGGTTGCGGGCAAAACCCTGCATGCCGGCGCGGTGCGCCTGGAGAATCAAAGGCTGGTGTCCGATGATCCGGTCATCCATGCATTGCTGTCGTTCGTGCAAGCCAACCATCCGCTGCCAGGACCGATCGCAAGCAATCCCCATGCCCCCACGACCTTGGAAATACGCGCTCACCCTCACCTCGAGGTCGCGCTGGAAGCCTTCAAAGACGCCTTCATGGTCAAGCAAGCGAATCTGCTTTCCCCCACGGATCCGTCGGGTGCGCGCGTTTACGACGATGTCAAGGGCGACATTCATATTGCCGTGTTGCAAAAAGCCATCGAAAAAGGCGCGAGCGCATTTGGCGAAAATGCAAAGATCCCCCACGACGGCGAAGAGTTGACTGCAGCACAGTTCCTGGCCTTGCATGCCCCCATCATCACCTCCAACGACGACCCTCTGGAGATAAACGTCAACCAACGCGTCCGCTGCGACCGCGATCTACTGGTGCGCCTGGGCGCGCAGTCGCTGCTGCACGCCGCCACCAAGAAAGAGACGGTTCCAATCGGGCTGCTCGGCAGCCTTGCCGTGAGCAGCGTACTCGGCTCGCTTTGGGAATTGAAAGCGGCGCCGGCACTGAAGGACATCTTCTTCGGCGCCCACTATTCGCCGAGCAAGCATGCGCTGCAATTGGCAGGCATCGATTCGGTGCCGCCCATGCTGATCGAGACATTGGACACCATGTGTGTGCTGTCCATCATGCAGCGCATGAAAGGCGAGAGCGAACCGCTGAGCGCTTTGCTGCGCAAGGCCACGACCGCCGGCGCGATCTCCTCGGTGGTTTCCTTTCCCAACAACCTGTTGCAATACGCCGGCTTCCAGTCACGGCCCGTGGACCTTGCCGCCAACGTGCTGACGACCGAAGCGGCCATCTTCGGCTCAGCGTCGGGGATTCCGCCCGAAGTGAAGGAAAACGAGGAACACCTGCGCGCAGGCCTGTTCCAGAGCATGAGAGCGGGCGTGCTCGCGGCGCCTGCCGACGCGGACTCGGCGCGGGAAACGGTCGAGCAGATGACCAAGCATGCGCTGGAGATCGGGCCAGGCGAAAGCACCGCGGTCAAATCCATGGGCGTGGCGGCGATGGTCGGCCTGATCCCGTTGATCGCCAGCGACAAGGCGACCGGCGTGCTGTCGGAACGGGTCTTGCGCATCTTCCGCAGCACCGTGTTCAATCCGATCGAGGCAATCGCGCTCAACGCGCTGGCGCTGAGCAGCCGCGTCAATATCCCCAAGGTCTTCGATTCCCACGATACCAAGCACGCACGCCTGGCGCAGACCATTCTCATCCGTGCCAGCCAACAGATGGATGCCGAAGAACGCACGATCAGCCCGGAAGAGTTGCACGAGCGGCTCGGCCAGCAGCGCAATTTCCTGCACCGACTCGGCACCGCCATCGTCGATGGCATGAACGCGGTGTTCGAATCTGTTCCGACCGTGGTGCGCAAACTCGGCTATGGCGAGCCGTCCCTGGATGAGCGCATTCCGTATCAGGATCTGCATGTGCCGTTGCCGTCGCCGCCGGCCTCTCCGACATCGCAGGCCTCTCCGGCACCGCACGCAGCGCCGGCACCGCCGGTGTAGCCCTGCCCGAGACGGCAGCGGGCGCGCTGCCACGGTCACCGGCAGTTCGCCGCCGCCGCCCCTGTGCGGTGTGCCGCGGCATGCCGGCCACGCGAACGGGCGCCGCCGTACCGGTCTGGCGGTCGCGTGCAGTGCGGCCGCCAGACTGCCGGCGCCGGCGCCAGCGATCGCCGTGCGGCTGGCGCCCGCCCGCTCAGCGCACCGGCAGACTGATGTAGCTCGCCTGCTGCGGCGTGTGCCAGATGCGCTGCGTCGCCTTCTGGTAGTCGCCCGGCTTGGCGAAGTAGATGTTGGGCACGTAGGTCTGCGGGTTGCGGTCGTACAGCGGGAACAGGCTGGACTGCACCTGCACCATCACCCGGTGGCCGCGCTGGAAGGTGTGGTTGGCGGTGGACAGGCCGAAGCGGTACGCCAGCGGCTGGTTCGGCGCGATCGGCTTGGGCGTTTCGAAGCTCTCGCGGTAGCGACCGCGGAAGATCGCCATCGACACCGCCAGTTCGTAACCGCCCAGTTTCGGATCGGAGGCCATTTCGTCCGGATACACGTCGATCAGTTTCACCACCCAGTCGCTGTCGCTGCCGCTGGTGGAGGCCTGCAGGTGCACCTCGGGCGCACCGGCGATGCGCAGCGGCGCATCCAGCGGCGCGCTGACGAAGGTCAGCACGTCCGGGCGGCCATCGACGAAGCGCTGGTCGTGCACCAGCCAGGTGGTCCACATGTCGCGGTCGCCGAACGCGACCGGGCGCGGCGCGAACGGCACCGGCTTGGCCGGGTCGGACACGTATTCGGCGTAGTCGCCCTGCCCGGCCGTCGGCGCGTCGAACGACAGCGTGCCGCCGGCGCCCAGGTACAGCGGCTTGCTGCGCGCCGCGCAGCCTTGCGCACAGCTGCGCGGCCAGGCCTGCAGGCGATCCCAGTGGTTCTCGCCGGTGTTGTAGATGAACACCGGCGGCGTGTCGGCCTTGGCCGCGCCATCGACCAGGTACTGGTCGAAGAACGGCTTGAGCACGTCGCGGCGGAACTGCAGCGCGGTGTCGCCGTCGAACTTCAGCGCGCCCAGCGCCGAGCCGTCGTAGTTGACCTGGCTATGCCGCCACGGCCCCATCACCAGGTAGTTCCTGTCGTTGCCGGCGTCGCGCGGCTCCATCGCCTGGTAGCTGTGGATCGCGCCCCACATGTCCTCCTGGTCCCACAGGCCCTGCAGCCACATCGTCGGCACCTTCAGCGGGGTGCGCGCCATCACCTTGTCCAGCGCCTGGTCCTGCCAGAACGCGTCGTAGGCCGGGTGCTCGGTGAGCTTGTGCCACCACGGCAGTTGCTCCAGGCCGGCGGCCTTGGCGTAGTCGCCGGCCGAGCCGGCGCGCAGGAAATTGCTGTAGTCGTCGTGGCCGTGGCGCGGGATGCCGCTGCCCTTGCCGCGCTTGCTCAGCTGGCCGGTGAAGTAGTCGAAGTTGACCTGGCGGAAGGCGCCGTAGTTGAGCCAGTCGTCGCCCATCCAGCCGTCGATCATCGGGCTTTCCGGCGCGGCCACCTTCAGCGCCGGGTGCGGGTCGGTCAGCGCCATCACCACGGTGAAGCCTTCGTAGGACGAGCCGATCATGCCGACCTTGCCGTTGGACTCATGCACGTTCTTGACCAGCCAGTCGATGGTGTCCCAGGCGTCGGTGGCGTGGTCGACCTTGCTGCCGTTGAGCGACCCGCGCAGCGGCCGGGTCATCACGTAGTCGCCCTGCGAACCGTACTTGCCGCGGATGTCCTGGAACACGCGGATGTAGCCGCCGTCGACGAATACCTCGTCGCCCTGCGGCAACAGGTCGCGCATGTGCGGCGAGGCCAGCCGGCTGGCGCGGCCGCTGGCGTCGTAGGGCGTGCGCGTCAGCAGCATCGGCGCATGCTGCGCGCCCTTGGGCAGCACGATCACCGTGTGCAGCTTGACCCCGTCGCGCATCGGGATCATCACCTCGCGCTTGACGTAGTCGTTGGCCGCGGTCGGCGCGACGAAGGCCTTGCCGGTGATGTCGGGGGTCATCGGCGCGGTCTGCGCCTGGGCGGCAGCGGCCAGCGCGGCAGCGATAACGGTGACGAGCAAGCGGACGGCGATGGGGCGCATGGAACCTCCGGGCAGTGAGACGACGACTGTAGGCGCAACCGCTTCCCGGGCGGAAGTGTCTGCGCGGCGCGCAGGGTCCGGCGTGTCCGCACGAGGTCGCGGTGCGGATGCGCCAGGACACGGAACTGGCGGCACCCGGAGCGGCGGCAACGGCGCGCGCGGTGGAGTTGGCGCAGAGCGGACGTTTGCGGGTGTTGTGAAACGGGCAGGCGGCTTCAGCCGCGACAACGCCCGAAGCCGGAAGGACCACCGCTGTGCTCGTCGCGACTGAAGTCGCTCCCACAAGGGCTTCCGCAGCGCAGTCAAGCTACGAGGTCTTTTGCGGGAGGGACTTCAGTCCCGACTGCAGGCCCGTTCTGGCAATTCACCACTTCGCTCGTCGCGGCTGAAGCCGCTCCTACAACGGCCTGCGGATAGCCGGGTGGGTGCACTGTAGGAGCAACTGTCTTCTCATCCGATAACCTCACGCCATGGTGTGCGATCTCGTGCCATGGCGTTGAGTCGGATAAGCAGCACGCGCATGCATGCGGTGATGGCGACCTTGGCGGGCTTGCCGCGTGCCCGTAACTGTTGATAACGCTCCTTGAAGGAGGCTTGAGTGCGCACAACGCTCCAACAGGCCATGTACAGCACTCGTCGGATCGTGGCACGCCCGCCGCGGATGCGGCGTTTGCCGCAGTGCTGCCCGCTGTCCACGTTGTAGGGAGCCAGGCCGACCAGGGCCGCGATCTGGCGACGATCCAGCGTCCCCAGTTCGGGCAGATAGGCCATCAGGCTGGCGGTGGTGACCTCGCCGATGCCCGGGACCGTGCCCAGGGCGTGCGCCAGCGCATCGTCGAGCTGGCACCGCACCTGCTTGATCGCCTGGTTCATCCGCTGGATACGGCGGCGCACGTCGCCGATCTGCTCGATCAGGCACGCGCGCACCATGGCCAGGGTCGCCTGATGCAAGCGACGGCGCTCGTCGTCACGTTGCTGGACCAGTTGCTCGCGGCGCTGGACCAGCATGCGCAGTTGCTCACGCAAGGGATCGGGAGCCGGCGCGGGCGCTTGCACCAGGTGAGCCATGCGCGCCAGCAAGGCCGCATCCAGCGGATCGGTCTTGGCGGTTGTGCCCAAGGCCGTGGCGAAAGCGCGTGCCCGGCGCGGATTGATCCGGGTCACCGGGATCCCTGCCGTGGCCAGTGCCGTCATCACCGCCCGTTCGTAGCCGCCGGTGGCCTCCAGCAGCGCGTTGCCGACGCAGTGCCCGGCAAGGTGGTCGCACAGGCGCTGGTGGCCCTGGGCGGTATTGGGAAAGGACAGCAACTGGTCCAGGGGAAGCACGTGGACGGCCAAGGTGTCCTTGGCCACATCGATACCGATCCAAAGAGGCATAAGCGTTAGGTAGACTGGGGGACAGGAGAGAGCCACCTCGTCGCTGCCCACGCTTGTGAAGTTCGAGCGAACGCTCGTTCAACTGTTCGGGCTAGGCAACGAGGTCGATGTGCGGCCGCCCTGGCTCCTACACGTGCTTGAACACTACGGCCTGTCGGCGTGCCGCACATCGCTCTCCACTCAAACTGTAGAGCAATCTCCAGACACAAGCGGCTTCAGACGCGACAACGTCCGAAGCCGGAAGGACCGCCGCTGCGCTCGTCGCGACTGAAGTCGCTCCCACAAGAGCTTCCGCAGCGCAATCGCGCTACGAGGTCTTTTGCGGGAGGGACTTCAGTCCCAGCTGCATGCCCGTTCGGGCAATTCACCACTTCGCTCGTCGCGGCTGAAGCCGCTCCTACAACGGCCTGCGGATAGCCGGGTGGGTGCACTGTAGGAGCGGCTTCAGACGCGACAACGTCCGAAGCCGGAAGGACCACCGCTGCGCTCGTCGCGACTGAAGTCGCTCCCACAAGGGCTTCCGCAGCGCAATCGCGCTACGAGGTCTTTTGCGGGAGGGACTTCAGTCCCGACTGCAGGCCCGTTCGGGCAATTCACCACTTCGCTCGTCGCGGCTGAAGCCGCTCCTACAACAACGCGCATTCCCCGTCTGCAACGCATGCGTCAATGCCGCACCTGCCCCGCGCCGCGCACCACGAAGCGCTCCACGGTCAGCGCTTCCAGGCCCATCGGGCCGTAGGCGTGCAGGCGCGTGGTGGAGATGCCGATCTCCGCGCCCAGGCCGAGTTCGCCGCCGTCGGAGAAGCGCGAGGAGGCGTTGACCATCACCACCGCCGCGCGCATGGCCTGCACGAACGCCTCGGCGTTGGCCGCGTCGGCGGTGGCGATGACTTCGGTGTGGTCCGAACCGTAGTGGCGGATGTGCGCGATCGCCGCGTCCAGGTCCGGCACCACCCGGATCGCCAGGATCAGGTCGAGGTATTCGGCCGCGTAATCGGCATCGCTGGCCGCGTCGATGTCCGGCAGCAGCTTGCGGCTGGCGTCGTCGCCGCGCAGGGCCACGCCGCGCTGCTGCAGCGCCTGCGCCGCCAGCGGCAGGAAGCGCGCGGCGATATCGGCGTGCACCAGCAGCGTCTCCAGCGCGTTGCACGCGGCCGGGCGCGTGGTCTTGCCGTCCACCAGCAGCTTCACCGCCAGCGCCAGGTCCGCCGAGGCGTCCACGAACATGTGGCAGACGCCCTTGTAGTGCTTGATCACCGGAACCCGCGCGTGCTCGGCGACGAAGCGGATCAGGCCCTCGCCGCCGCGCGGGATCGCCAGGTCGACGATGTCGTTGAGCTGCAGCAGTTCCAGCATGGTCTCGCGGCGCAGGTCTTCCACCAGGGTCAAGGCGTCCTCGCCGATCCCGGCCTCGCGCAACGCGCGCCGCAGCGCGGCGGCGATCGCGGTGTTGGAATGGATCGCTTCGGAGCCGCCACGCAGGATCACCCCGTTGCCGGCCTTGATACACAGCGCCGCGGCATCGGCGGTGACGTTCGGACGCGCCTCGTAGATCATCGCGATCACGCCCAGCGGCACCCGCACCTTCTGTACGCGGATGCCGTTCGGGCGCACGTCGTCGCGGGTGACCTGGCCGACCGGATCGGGCAGCGCCGCCACTTCGCGCAGCGCCGCGGCAACGCCGGCCAGACGCTTGCCGTCCAGCGCCAGCCGGTCGAGCATGGCGCTGCCGACGTTCTTGGCCCGCGCCGCCTCCAGATCGCGCGCATTGGCGGCGAGAATCGTCTCCGCATCCGCCTCCAGCGCCGCCGCCATCGCCTCCAGCAAGGCCTGCTTGGCCGCGGAAGACAATTGCGCCAGCGCCTGCGCGGCATCGCGGCATTGCAGGGCTTGGGTTCGGATCGTGCTCATTGATGGTTCCAGTTGGTTCGGGACTCGGGACTCGGGACTCGGGACTCGGGACTCGGGAAAGTCTGCGTGGGCGGTAAGGACTGTCAAGCCGTCGAAGCGAAAAACGTTAGACGCGTTCTCGCATTTGCCGAAGGTGCGCGATGCAGTGGCGTGTCGGCCTGCGCATGCGCCGACCGGCCACGCTCACACCGAGTCCCGAGTCCCGAGTCCCGAGTCCCGAACAACCACCAGATCGTCGCGGTGAATCACATTCTCTCCATAGCTATACCCCAGGATCGCTTCGATGTCGCGCGAGTGGCGGCGGGCGATGCGGCGCACGTCGGCGGCGGAGTACTGGCTGACGCCACGCGCCAGGCAGCGGTCGCCGGCGCCGTCGCGCAGGCGCACCTGGACCATGTCGCCGCGGCGGAAGTCGCCTTCGGCGCCGGCCACGCCCCCGGGCAGCAGCGAGGCGCCCTTGTCGGCCAGCGCGGCGGCGGCGCCGGCATCGACCAGGATCGCGCCAGGTTCCACCGGTACCTGGCGCAGCCAGTACTTGCGCGCGGCGAGGCGGGTGCGCGCCGGATGGATGCGGGTGCCGCGCAGGCGGTCCTGGGCCAGGCCGCGCACCACCTCGGCGCTGCGGCCGTTGAACAGATAGGTCTCGATGCCGGCGGCGCCGGCCTTGGCCGCCGCCTCCAGCTTGGTGCGCATGCCGCCGGTGCCGACGCTGCTGCCGCTGCCGCCGGCCATCGCCAGCACCGCCGCGGTCAGCTCGGGGACGTCGTCCAGCGGCTGCGCGCGCAGGTCGCTGCGCGGATCGGCGGTGTACAGGCCGTCGATGTCGGTGGCGATGAACAGCGCGTCGGCATCGACCAGCGCGGCGACGATCGCGGCGAGATTGTCGTTGTCGCCGAGCTTGAGTTCGTCCACCGACACGGTGTCGTTCTCGTTGACCACCGGCAGCGCGCCCAGCCGCAACAGCTCGCCCAGGGTAGCGCGCGCGTTGAGGTAGCGGCGGCGGTTGCGCAGGTCGTCGTGGGTCAGCAGCACCTGCGCCACCGGGCGCTCGAAGAAACGCTGCCACAGCGCGATCAGCTGCGCCTGGCCAAGCGCGGCCAGCGCCTGTCGCGCGGCGATCGCCGCGCCGGCCTCGGCGGCGCGCGGCAGGATCGCGCGGCCGGCGGCGACCGCGCCGGAGGACACGATCACCAGTTCGCGCCCGGCCGCCAGGTTGGCCGAGACGAACTGCGCCAGCCCCAGCGCGTAACGCGGCGACAGCCCGCCACCTCCGTCGGCGGCGAGCAGGCTGCTGCCGACCTTGAGCACCGCGCGCCGCCACGGCGGCAGCGCCTGCTCAACGAACGCCGATGCGGCAGCGGTCACCACGCTCATCGCGGACGCGCCCGGCTCATTGCGCGTTCCATGCATGCACGCTCAGTGCGGACGCGTCCTCGATCGCCAGCGGATCCTCGGCGACGATCGCCCGCGCCTGCTCCAGGCTGGCGACGTTCTTCAGCAGGTAGGCGCCACCGCTGCCGTCGCCGAAACCGCCGGCCAGTTCCAGCAGCCCGCGCGCGCGCAAGGCGGCGAGAAAATCGCGGTGCGGCTGGACCACCGACAGCGGAAAGTCCGGCTTGCGTATCGCCATCACCAGATACAACGTCATCGTGCTTCTCCTCGATCGACCAGGTCACCACCCGGCCAACGTGGCCGCGCGCCATTCCCGCACCATCCGCCAGCGGCCGCTGCCGACACTAGCGCACCACCGCCACGCGTGTCGCCGCGAAGTAGCGCAGCAGGCGCCGCATCTTGTCCTGCGCCGCAGCGTCGCCGCCATCGTCGTCCATCCAGCTGGCGTCGGCTTCGGGATGGGGACCGGTCAGCAGCACCGTGCCGGCGCCATAGCCGTAGCGGGCCATGGCCACGTCGCCGTTGCGGTAGTGGGCGATCGGCGCGTAACCCGACGCGGCCTTGCCGGTGAAATACGGACCGTCCTGATAGTAGAAGCGTTCCAGCATCCCATCCCAGCGCACCTCGATCGTATGGTCGCCTTCGTCGTCGATGCCCGAGCCCGGGCGCCCGACCTCCGATTGCAGCGCCACATCGACCAGCCCGATCCAGTCGCGGTCGGCAAGATACGCGCCCATGCACAGGCCGAGGAAGCCCTTGCCGCTGCGCACGAACGCGCGGATCGCGTCGTCGCCGATGGCGGCATAGGCGGCAGGGATGTCCTGCCCGCCGCCGGGCTGGATGTACAGGTCGAATCCGCTCAACGTGCGCGCGTTCACCTTCAGCGGCTCGCGCTCGCCGACATAGGCGAGTTCGAGCTTCAGGCCGCTTCCCTGCAACGCTTTCGCCACCATTTCCGAACAGCCGCGGCAACCGGCCTTGCCCCGGTAGACCGCCACCTTCAGCGCATCACCATCTGCGGCTGTCGCATGCGCCGGCAAGGACAGCCCCAGCAGCAACGGCAACAGCAACGCCGCCAGCACGGCCCAGCCAAGGCGCTTGGCTAGCTGCGGCAGCGCGGTCGATCGGTTCATGCATCCTCCGTCCGATGAAAACCCGTAAACCCAGCGTGGCAGCCTGCTGCCTCAGCCGGCCAGCGCGTCCCAGCGCGATTGCAATTGCGCCAGACGCAGATCGGCGGCGGCACCGGGCGAGACCCGCGCCGCCAGGCTGCCTTCCGGGGTGCGCCCCTGCCCTGCGCTGTCCGCCGACGCGGCGGCGGCCTGGTAGGCCTCGCGGAACGGCACCCCGGCCAGCGCCGCCTCGACCGCGACGTCGGTGGCATACATGCCCGAGTCGATCGCCGCGCGCAGCCTGTCCTCGCGCCACTCCAGGTTGGCCAGCAGCGCCGGCAGCAGCTCCAGCGCGGCCAGGCCGCGGCCGAAGCCGTGGAAGATCGCGCCCTTGCTGCTCTGCAGGTCGCGGTGATAGCCGGACGGCAGCGACAGCAACTGCTCGATCTCGGTGCGCGCCGCGGCCACGCTGGCGTGGGTGGCGCGCATCAGTTCGATCACGTCCGGGTTGCGCTTGTTGGGCATGATCGAGCTGCCGGTGGTGTACTGCGCCGGCAAGGCGACGAAGCCGAACTCGCCGCTGGTGAACAGCGACAGGTCCCAGGCCAGCCGGCGCAGGTCCAGGGTCGCGCTGCCCAGCGCTTCCAGCGCGGCCATCTCGAACTTGCCGCGCGACAGCTGCGCGTAGATCGGGCTGACCTGCATGCGCGCGAAGCCCAGCGCGGCAGTGGTGTGTTCGCGGTCGAGTTTCAGATTGACGCCGTAGCCGGCGGCGGTGCCGAGCGGATTGGCGTCGATCAGGCGCAGCGTGTCGTGGGCGCGGAGCGCATCGTCGATGAAGGCCTCGGCCCAGCCGGCCCACCACATCCCCGCCGAGGACACCACGGCGCGCTGGATATGCGTGTAGCCCGGCAGCGGCAGCGCCTGCTCGGCCTGCGCGCGGTCCAGCGCGACCTTGGCGATCTCGCGGCTCAGCTGCGCCAGCTGCGCCAGCCGTTCCTTCAGCCACAGGCGGGTGGCGACCAGGATCTGGTCGTTGCGGCTGCGCCCGGTGTGGATCTTGCGGCCGGCATCGCCCAGGCGCTCGGTGAGCCGCGCCTCGATCGCCGAATGGCCGTCCTCGAAGCGCGCGTCGAGCACGAACGCGCCGCTGCGGAAATCCTCGGCCAGGATCGCCAGTTCGCGCTGCAGCCCGGCCAATTCGTCGGCCGACAGGATGCCGATGCGCTGCAGGCCTTCGGCATGCGCGCCGCTGGCGGCGATGTCGTGGAGGAAGAATTCGCGGTCCAGGATCACGTCGTCGCCGGCCAGGAAGGCCTGGATCTTGGCGTCAACGGCGACGCCGGGTTTTTGCCAGAGGAGATTGGTCATTGGGGTTCCTTCGGGACTCGGGACTCGGGACTGGGGACTCGGAAAGCGATTGGCTGCGGTCGTTCGGTTCGCGGGCCAGACGAAGATGCTTTTGCCTTTATCGAGTCCCGAGTCCCGAGTCCCGAGTCCCGTCCCAATAGCGTCATTGCGGCTGGCCCATCACTGGAATCGACAGCAACTCGTCCAGTCCCAGCGCCAGATTCAGATTCTGCATCGCCTGCGTCGCCGCGCCCTTGAGCAGGTTGTCCAGGGTCGCTACGACCACCAGGCGCTTGTTGCCCGGGGCCAGGGTGAAGCCGCCGATCTGCACGCCGTGCTTGCCGGCGATGCGGCTGACCCACGGAACCTCGTCGAGCACGTCGATCAGCGGCTCGCCGGCGTAGCGCTCGCGGTAACGGCGCTGGATCGCGTCCAGCGTCAGCGGTTGCTGCAACCACAGGTTCACGGTCATGCTGATGCCGCGGAAATGCGGCGCCACGTGCGGCATGAATTCCACCGGCACGCCCAGCTGCATGGACACTTCGCGCTCGTGCATGTGGTCGGTCAGCGCGTACGGCATCAGGTTGTCGCGCAGCAGCTCGGGGTTGTTCTTGTCCGACGGCGTGGTGCCGGCGCCGGAATAGCCGGACACGCCGAAGCACTGCGGCGGGCCGGCCAGCTGGTCGCGCAGCGGCGCGATCGCCAGCTGCATCGCGGTGGCGTAGCAGCCGGGATTGCTGATCCGCTTCTGCCCGGCATAGCGGCCGCGGGTCAGTTCCGGCAGGCCGTAGTACCAGCTGGGATCGAAGCGGTAGTCGGCCGACAGATCGACGACGATGGTCTCGGCCGCCGCCGCGTCCAGCGCGGCCACGTAGGGCGCGGCCTTGCCGTTGGGCAGCGCCAGCACCACCGCGTCGGCGCGCTTGGCCGCGACCGCGTCGGCATCCAGGTTCTCGTAGCGCAGCTCGCCCTGGTAGGCGGCGCTGTGCTCGGCCACGCGCTGGCCGGCCAGCTCGCGCGAGGAGACGAAGGCCAGCTGCAGTTGCGGATGCGCGGCGACCAGCTTGATCAGTTCGGCGCCGGTATGGCCGCGCGCGCCGACGATGCCGACGCTGTAGGTCTTGGAAGTCATGTATGCGAGTCCAGGCGGAACTGCAGGTGGCGTTTCACCCCGGCCCATTCCGTGTCGATGATGGAGAACACCACGGTGTCGCGCGGGGTGCCGTCGGCGTGGCGTTTGTGGTTGCGCAGCACGCCGTCCTGCTTGGCGCCGAGGCGGGCGATGGCGGCGCGCGAGGTGTGGTTGAACCAGCTGGTCTCGAAGCCGACGCTGAGGCAGCGCAAGGTCTCGAACGCGTACTGCAGCAGCATGCGCTTGACCTCGGTATTGACCCCGCTGCGCTGCACCCGCGGCGCATACCAGGTGTAGCCGATCAGCAGCGTCGGCACTTCGGGGTCAAGCCCGTAGCAGCGGGTGCTGCCGACGACCGCGCCGGCCGCGTCGCGCACCACGAACGGCAGCACCCGGCCCTGCGCCTGCGCGTCCAGCGCCGCGGCCACGTAGCCATCGACCTGGTCCGCAGCCGGCACGCTGGTGTACCACAGCCGCTCCAGGCCGCTGCCGTGCAGCGCCGCGCGCAAGGCCTCGGCATGCGCATGCCGCAACGGCTCCAGCGACGCATGCCGGCCCTGCAGGGTCGGCACGGCGCGCCACAGCGCAGGCAGCAGGTCCAGGGGCATCGCGCTCAGCCCAGCAGGGTCGGCGTGCGGGTGGCGCAATGCGCCACGCAGTGCTGGATCTGCTCGAAGTTCTCCAGCCCGTACCAGAACACCTTCCACTTCTCCTGCTTGAAGCAGCCGTCGGATTCGGCGTAGTAGAAGATGTTGACCGGGTTGTTGTGGCGCGAGCGCCAGAACAGCTGCGGCGTCTCCTCGCGCATCACGTTCCACACCGCGCGGCCCAGGCCTTCGCCCTGCGCGTCGTCGAGCACCGCGAACTTGTCCAGGTAGGTGTAGCCGTCCTCGTGGGTCAGGATCACTGCGGCCCGGTAGTTCTCGCTGACGTAGGCGCGCAGCAGCCGGGTCTTGTCGAAATAGTCCGGCACCAGGGTGCGGCCGAAGCTGGATTCGATCAGCGACTTCAGCCGCTGCGTGTCCAGCTCGCTCCACGCCGTGGCGCGCAGCACCTTCTCGCCGCGCCGCACCAGCGTGCCCGAGCCCTTGTGGGTGAACAGTTCCTTGGCCAGGTCGGCCGGGCGCGTGATCGACACCGACGACTCCAGCGGCAGGCGGTCCAGCAGATCCTTGATCTGCTCGATCTTGACCCGCATGCCGCCGTTGATCCACGGCTGCTGCATGAGGTGCGCGTATTCGGTGGACAGGTTGATCGAATCGATCACCTTGCCGTCCGCGTCGAGCAGCCCGCCGGTGCCGGTGAGGAAGATGATCTTGTACGGCTGCAGTTCCTGCACCAGTTCGTTGGCGGCGAAATCGGCGTTGATGTTGAGGATCTGCCCGCTCGGGGTTTCGCCCAGGCTGGTGATCACCGGGATCGAGCCGGCCTGCAGGCTGGCCTCGATCGGCGCCAGGTTCACCGCCTTGACCTCGCCGACCAGGCCGTAGGTGTCGCGGTCCAGGTACTGCGCCTCGAACACCCCGCCGGTGATCGAAGTGGCGCGCGCGCCGTTCTGCTGCAGCGCTTCGACCAGCTTGAGGTTGGACGCCTGGAACACCTTGCGCACGATCGCCAGCGCTTCCGGCGAGGTCACCCGCAGGCCGTTGACGGTCTGCTTCTCGATGCCGGCGGCCGACAGTTCCGCGTCCAGCTGCGGGCCGGCGCCGTGCAGCACGATCGGGGTCAAGCCGACTTCCTGCAGGAACGACAGCGAGGAGGTCAGCGCCTCCAGGTCGTCGCGCAGCACCGCGCCGCCGACCTTGACCACCGCGAAGCGCTTGGCGTCCAGCTGCGAGAAGCGCTTGAGGTACTGGCTGATCTCCTTGGCGCTGGCCATGCTCGAGAGCAGGCGGACGATGGTCTGGCGGGTTTGCTTGTTGGCGTGCATGGCGGTGATGGCGGTTCCGTGATCCGGGATGGAAGGGCCGTGGCCCCGGCGGCGCGTGCTCAGCGCACGCCGTTGATGATGCGGTCCACCGAGTTCGCGTAGCGCTGCAACTGCTGCAGCGTCACGAACTCGTCGGCGGTGTGCGCCTGGGCGATGTCGCCCGGGCCGTAGACCAGCGCGGTGTAGCCGCCGGCCGAGAACAGCGCGGCCTCGGTCCAGAAGTCCACCGCGTTGCCGATCGGCAGGTGCAGTGCATCGGCGACGTCGCGCGCGACCAGGCGCTTGTCCTCGGCGTGCGCGATGTCGCCGGAAGGCAGACTCGGCCCGCGGAAGGTCTCCTCGAAGTGCGCGGCGGCCGGATCGGCGAAGCCGGCGAAGCTCGCCAGCAGCGCGTCCACGTCCATCGACGGCAGCGGCCGGAAGCCGAAACGCAGCTCGGCCGCTGGCGCGATCATGTTGGCCTTGATTCCGCCCTCGACCCGGCCGATGTTGAAGCGCAAGCCGGTCAGGCCGCCGAAGCGCGCATGCGCCAGCGACTCGACGTGGTCCAGGGCCTTGCCGCCCCAGCGCAGCGCCTGGTGCAGCGCGCTGGCCGACGGATCCTGCTTGCCCGACGCATGCCCGGCACGGCCGGCGAAACGCATCAGCACCGAACTGATGCCGCGATGCGCCAGCACCGCCTCGCCCATCGTCGGCTCGGCCACCAACACCGCCTCGTAGGGAATGCGGCGTTGCAGGAACGCGGCGATGCAGCGCGGATCGTTGGCTTCCTCGTCGCTGGAGAACAGGAACGCGGCATCGCCGTCGCCGGCATTGGCCGCTGCGACCAGCGCCGCGGCCGCGCCCTTGATGTCGCACACGCCCAGGCCGATCACCCCGTCCTCGGTGCGGCGCATGCGGTGCGGATCGGCGCTCCAGTGCGGCGAGTCCGGCACCGTGTCCAGATGCACGTTGAACAGGTACTTGGGCGTGCCGCGCACCGCGTACAGGCTGACCGCACCGGCACCGTGATCGATCACCTCGACCTGGAACCCGGGCAGCTGCGCACGCAGATAGTCGAAGATGCCGCCGGTGCCGATCGCGCGCGGCGGATTGCGGGTGTCGAAGGACACCAGCTGGTGCAGGTGATCGAGCGTCTGTTCGAGCATGAATCGAGGATCCTTCAACACTGCATCCGCTCGTCTGGAGCAGAGCCCCCTTCATGTTGAAGGGGGCGCGCCAACGGCGCGGGGGTTAGGTGGAATGCGCGGGCTCTACGCCCAGCTCAACCGCGGTTGACCTGGGCGTAGAGCGTCGAGCTCATCCCGAACAGCTTGATGAAGCCTTCCGCCTCGGCCACGCCCCAGTCCGCCGACTGCGCGTAGGTCGCGCCCTTGGCGTTGAGCAGGTGCGGCGACTTCACCGCCACCGCATCGACGCGACCGCCGCGGGTTTCCAGCGTGACTTCGCCGTTGACCTTGGCCTGCGAGGAATCCAGGAACGCCTCCAGGTCGGTCTTCAGCGGATCGTGGTAGAAGCCTTCGTAGACCAGCTCCACCCACTTGCGCGCCACGTCCGGCTTGAAGCGGTTCTGCTGCTTGGTCAGCACCGCGTCTTCCAGCGCGCGGTGCGCGGCCAGCAGCGCGATCAGGCCCGGCGCCTCGAACACGATGCGGCCCTTCAGCCCGATCACGGTGTCGCCGGTGTACATGCCGCGGCCCACGCCGTACGGGGCGAACAGCTTGTTGAGCTTGGCCAGCAGCTTGGCGCCTTCCAGCGGCTTGCCGTCCACCGCCACCGCTTCGCCGTGCTCGAACTTCAGGGTCACCGTCAGCGGCTCGATCGGCCACGCGCTGCGCGGCGCGCACCAGCCGCGGGTGCCCTCGCCCGGCGCTTCCCAGCGGTCGATCTCGCCGCCGGACATGGTCACGCCGAGCAGGTTCTCGTTGATCGTGTAGGCCTTCTGCTTGGCGCGCACGCCGAAGCCGCGTTCTTCCAGATACTTCTGTTCGTAGGCACGGGTCTGGGTGTGCTCCTTCTGGATCTCGCGGATCGGCGCCACGATCTCGTAATCGCCCAGCGCCTTGACCGCCAGGTCGAAGCGCACCTGGTCGTTGCCCATGCCGGTGCAGCCGTGCGCGATGATCCGGGTACCCAGCGCGTCGGCGCGCTTGAGCGCGGCATCGACGATCAGGTAGCGGTCGGACACCAGCAACGGATACTGGCCCTGATAGCCCTCGCCGGCCCACACGAACGGCTTGACGAAGCCGCTCCAGATCGCCGGGCCGCCATCGACGGTGACGTGGCTGGCCGCGCCCAACTCGGCGGCGCGCTTTTCGATGAAGTCGCGCTCCTCCTCGTCCACCCCGCCGGTATCGGCGAACACCGTGTGCACGGCATAGCCCTTGGCCTGCAGATAGGGAATGCAGAAGCTGGTGTCCAGGCCGCCGGAGAAGGCCAGGACGATGTCCTTGGTGCCGGGACTCGGGACTCGGGACTCGGGACTCGGAGAAGCGGTGGATTGCGACATGGATGAACTCCTGGGGGAATGCTGGATAAGAAAGAAATACGAAGATGCCCGGCTTGGACTTTACGAGTCCCGCGTCCCGCGTCCCGCGTCCCGCACCAACGCCGCCATCACCGCCTTCTGCACATGCAGCCGGTTCTCGGCCTCGTCGATGGCGATGCAGTTCGGCGAGTCCATCACCGCGTCGGTGGCCTTGACGTTGCGGCGCAGCGGCAGGCAGTGCGAGAACACGCCGTTGTTGGTCAGCGCCATCTTGCGCTCGTCGACGATGAAGTGCTGGTACTGGTCGCGGATCGGCTTCTCCGGGCCCCAGTTGCCGAAGAACGGCAGCGCGCCCCAGCTCTTGGCGTAGACCACGTCGGCACCGGCATAGGCGCTGTCGATGTCGTGGCTGACCTGCAGCGAGCCGCCGCTCTCGGCCACGTTCTGCGCCGCCCAGTCCATGTAGCGTTGGTCCAGCACATAATCCGGGGTCGGGCACAGCAGGGTCACGTCCATCCCCAAGCGGGTGGCGATGGTCAGCGCCGAATTGGCCACCGCGGTGTTCAGCGGCTTGGGGTGGTAGGTCCAGGTCAGCACGTACTTCTTGCCGCGCAGGTCCTGGCTGCCGAAATGCTCCTGCAGCGCCAGCGCGTGCGCCAGCTCCTGGCACGGGTGGGTGATGGTCTCCATGTTGATCACCGGCACCGGCGAGTACCGGGCGAAGCTCTGCAGCACCAGGTCCTCGCGGTCCTTGGACCAGTCCACGAACTTCGGGAACGCGCGCACCCCGATCAGGTCGACGTAGCGGCCCAGCACCCGCGCCACCTCGGCGATGTGCTCCTCGGTGTCGCCGTCCATCACCGTGCCCAGGTCGAACTCGATCGGCCAGGCGTCCTTGCCAGGCTGCAGCACCACCGCATGCCCGCCCAGCTGGAACGCGCCCAGCTCGAAGCTGGTGCGGGTGCGCATCGACGGGTTGAAGAACACCAGCGCGATCGACTTTCCCTTCAGCTCGCTGCCCAGCTTGTTGCGCTTGAACAGCGCGGCCTGGGTCAACAGCGCGTCCAGCTCGGCCCGGCTCCAGTCCTGGGTGTTCAAGAAGTGCTTCAGAGACATCGGTCCATCCTTTGCTGCGTGGAGCCACCGCGGCGGTGGCGTGCGCGGGACGCGCAGGGGTTGCTCGGTAGTTCTTTACGGGTGAAACCTTTCCGCAGGATGAAAACGAAAAAACCCAGCCTCGGGCTGGGTTTTTCAGAACGAACGGCACAGCGCTCCGGTTACCCAGCCAGGATGTGGGATTCCGGTCGGCGCGCGCGCGACGTCATGCCCGAAGCCATGCGTGCGGCGCTGAGATCGTGCTGGGGCAGGTTCGCTTTCATCGGCGCGCATCCTCGCACGCGCACGCCGCAGGCGCAAGCGCGCGCGGCGCTCAACGCGGCGGCACCACGACCGCGTCGGGTACGTACGGCGCCACCGACACGCGGATGCGCAAGCGGTTGCCCGGATCCTCCGGCAACCGCGAGCGGTACTTGGTGCCCTTGTACACATAGTCCACGTCGTAGGCGATCGGGCGCCGGAACTCGCGGCCGACCTCGACGGTGCGGCAGTTGCGCCCGCTCGACGCGGGCACCGGCGTGGCGGCGGCCGGCGCTGGCGCCTCTTCGTGGCGGCGGCTGAAGATATCTTTGACCGAATCCATCAGCCGGTTCAGGCGGCTGTCGTCCTCCAGCTTGGCCGGGGCCGGGGCCGGGAGCGGCGCCTGCACCGGATCGCATTGCTGTTCGGTGCGGGTGGCACGCAGGGTCTGGTAGACCGGCTCCACGTTCAGCACCTGCGCGTAGTCGAGCTTGACGTTCTCGATCACCACCACGCGGTTGCGCGCCTCGCTGTCCTGCGCCCAGGCCGGCGCGGCGCATGCGAACAGGCCGACCAGCGGCAACAACAGGTACGGACGCATCGGCACCAGGCTTCGAAGGACAGATCGATCAGTGTAGGCATCGCAGCTTGCGTCGGGCTGAACGCAAGCCCACGCCGCAGCCGCATGCACCGGCTTGGGGCGTCCTGCGCCACACGCCCGGCCGGCACGGGTAAGTGATGAGACGCTCCGGGCCGCTGCCGGTAGAATCGCAAAGCTTCCCCACGCCCGATGCCGATGAGCCTGCGCCTGCACAACAACCTGACCCGCCGGGTCGACGCCTTCGAACCGCTCGATCCGATCGCCGGTCCCACCCTGTACGTGTGCGGCCCCACCGTCTACAACTACGCGCACATCGGCAACGCGCGCGGCCCGGTGGTGTTCGACGTGCTGGCCGCGCTGCTGCGGCGCCGCTACGGCGCGCTGCGCTACGCGCGCAACATCACCGACGTGGACGACAAGATCAACGCCGCCGCACAGGCGCAGGGCGTGCCGATCGCCACCATCACCGACCGCTTCGCCGCCATCTACCGCCAGGACATGGCCGCGCTGGGCGTGGCGCCGCCGGACCTGGAACCGGAGGCCACCGCGCACATCCCGCAGATCGTGGCGATGATCGAGCGGCTGGTCGGCAGCGGCCACGCCTATGCCGCCGAGGGCCATGTGCTGTTCGCGGTGGCCAGCTTCGCCGGCTACGGCAAGCTGTCGCGGCGCGACCCGGAAGAGATGCTGGCCGGCGCCCGCGTCGAGGTGGCCCCGTACAAGCGCGATCCCGGCGACTTCGTGCTGTGGAAACCGTCCAGCGGCGACCTGCCGGGCTGGGATTCGCCGTGGGGCCGCGGCCGCCCAGGCTGGCACATCGAATGCTCGGCGATGGCCGCCGCGCACCTGGGGCCGACCATCGACATCCATGCCGGCGGTGTGGACCTGCAATTCCCGCATCACGAGAACGAGATCGCGCAGAGCGAGTGCGCCCACGGCGGCGCCACCTTCGCCCGGTTCTGGTTGCACAACGGCATGCTCAACTTCAGCGGCGCCAAGATGAGCAAGTCGCTGGGCAACATCGAGACCGTGCACGACCTGATCGCCCGGCATCCGCCGGAAGCGCTGCGCTATGCGTTGTTGAGCGCGCACTACCGGCAGCCGCTGGATTGGTCCGATGCGCTGATCGAGCAGTGCAAGAACACCCTGGACCGGCTGTACGGCACCTTGCGCGCGTTGGACGCGATCCAGGCCAGCGCCTCGATTCCGCAGGCGATCGAGGCCGCGCTGGAAGACGACCTCAACACCCCGCAGGCGCTGGCCGAAATGGCACGGATCGCGACGGTGGCGCGGCAACTGCTCGCGCCGGCCGGCGGCCCCGACGCAGCGCGCGACGCACAGTTGCAAGCGCAATTGCAGCAGGCCAAGTCCGATCTGCTCGGCGCCGGCCTGGCGCTGGGTCTGCTGCAGCAGACGCCCGAAGCCTGGTTCAACCGCGGCGTTGGCGACGGCGACGACGCGCGCATCCAGGCGCTGATCGACGAACGCAGCGCCGCCAAGCAGCAGCGCGAGTTCGCCCGCGCCGACGCGATCCGCCAGCAGTTGGCCGCCGAAGGCGTGGTGCTGGAAGACACGGCGCAAGGCGTACGCTGGAAGCGCAGCTGAGCCCTTGCTTCTCCCCGCGGGCGAGGGTGCGCCTGTACCCTCCCTCCCCTCTCCCGAGGGGAGCCGGGCTTTACCGCTTGATCCTGGATTTGCGATGACCGATACCGATTTCCCGCTGGAACCCACGCCCGCCGATGCCCAGGCCGCCATCGCCGAGGAATTCGGCTTCTTCGGCGATTGGTCCGAGCGTTACCAGTACCTGATCGATCTGGGCCGCAAGCTGCCGGAGTTCCCCGAGGAATGGAAGACCGAGCAGCACCGCCTGCATGGCTGCCAGTCGATGGTCTGGATCGTGCCCGAGGGCGATGCGCAGCGGCTGGTGTTCCATGCGATCAGCGATTCGGCGATCGTCTCCGGGCTGATCTACCTGGCGCTGCGGGTCTACTCCGGGCGCAGCGCCGCGCAGATCCTGGCCACCGCACCGGACTTCGTCGCCGCGATCGGCCTGGGCAAGCACCTGTCGCCGACCCGCAGCAACGGCCTGGCCGCGATCCTGGGCTTCATCCAGGACAGCGCGCGCGCGCAGGCATGAGCGCCCCGCTGCCCTCGCCCGCACAGAGCCTGCGCACGCTGCTGGCGCATCCCGGCTTCGCGCTGGTGCTGGCCTACCGCATCTGCACGATGCTGTCCTACCAGATCGTCGCGGTCACGGTCGGCTGGCACATCTACGAGATCACCCGCGATCCGTTCTCGCTGGGCTTGATCGGGCTGGCCGAGATCCTTCCGTTCTTCTGCATCGCGCCGTTCGCCGGCTACCTGGTCGATCATCTGCCGCGGCGCCGGCTGGGCATGCTCGCCAGCCTGGGCGTGATCTCGACCGCGGCGGTGCTGACCGCGCTCACCCATGGCTGGCTGCCGGTGCACGGCGTGTGGCCGATCTACGCGGCGATCACGCTGACCGGCGCGGCGCGGGCGTTCCTGTCGCCGGTCTACAACGGGCTGTTCGCGCGCGTGCTGCCGCGCGAGGCGTATGCGCGCGGCGCGGGCGTCGGCAGCGTGGCGTTCCAGGCCGGCATGGTGATCGGGCCGGCGCTGGGCGGGGTACTGGTCGGCTGGGGCGGCAAGGGTCTGTCCTACGGCGTGGCGATGGCGGTGGCCTGCGTGGCGATGCTGGCGCTGGTGCTGCTGCGCGTGACCGAGCCGGTCAACGAAGGCCCGCGTGCGCCGATCTTCCGCAGCATCGCCGAGGGCGCGCAGTTCGTGTTGTCCAACCAGATCATGCTCGCGGCGATGGCGCTGGACATGTTCTCGGTGCTGCTCGGCGGCGCGGTGTCGATGCTGCCGGCCTTCATCCACGACATCCTGCATTACGGCCCCGAGGGCCTGGGCATCCTGCGCGGCGCGCCGGCACTGGGTTCGGTGCTGGTCGGACTGTGGCTGGCGCGGCGGCCGCTGCAGCGCAATGCCGGCCGCATCCTGCTGCTGGCGGTGGCCGGCTTCGGCCTGTGCACCATCGCCTTCGGCCTGTCGCGGCATTTCTGGCTGTCGGCGGCGATCCTGCTGGTCTACGGCATGTGCGACGGGGTGTCGGTGATCGTGCGTTCGACCATCCTGCAGCTGGCCACGCCGGATGCGATGCGCGGCCGCGTGTCCTCGATCAGCGGCATCTTCATCGGCTCGTCGAACGAGCTGGGCGCGTTCTACGATGGGGTGATGGCGCGGCTGATCACGCTAGTGCCCGCGGTGGTGGTGGGCGGATGCGTGACCTTGGTCGTGGTCGGCGTTACTGCCTGGAAAGCGCCGAAGCTGCGCAAGCTGGATCTGCGCGAACTGCAGTGACGGTGCGCTGACCGCACCGCTCAGCGCGCGGCGGCGTCCTCGCGCGCATCGGCGTCCCACGCCGCCGCGCAATCGGGTACGTTCGCCGGCGGGCGCAGCCCGCCCTTGCCGGCCAGGAACCGGCAGGTCGCCGCGAACACCGCCGGCACCGCCCTGGAGCGGATCGGCGACGCCAGCACGTGGTTGCCGGCATCGGCGAAATCCACCGCCTGGCGCAGCGCCGGCGGCGTGCCCAGTTGCGCGAACATCGCCTGCATCGCCGCCACCGACACAGTCGCGTCCTGATGCTGCGCATCGCGATAGTAGTAACCGAGGAACACCGGCACGTGGATCCGCGCATAGGTCGCCGGCAGCATGCCGCCGCGGGTCAGCGCGGCCAGCGCGCGGTAGCCGTCGACATGAGTGGCGTCGGCCCAGTAGCCGCTGTCGACCGGGTAGCGCATGACCGGATCGCCGCCGTTGCGCGACCACAGCAGCAGCTGCGCGCCCCACGGCCACAGCATCGGCTGCAGTTGCTCGCCGTGCTCGCGCACCAGCGGCGACCACAGCACCAGGGCCTGCACCTGTTGCGGGTGTGCGGCCACGGTCTGCAGCGCCAGCGCGCCGCCCATCGAATTGCCGATCACCACCACCCGCCGGCCCAGCACCCGCGCCACCGCCAACGCCTCGGCGGCGCCGCCGAGCAGGCGCGGCGCATCGATGCCGCGCAAGGCGTCGGCGGCGACCAGCCCGTGCCCCGGCAAGCGCGGCAGATACAGATTGCAGCCGAAGCTGCGCGCCAGGCGCCGATGGGTCGGCGCGCCCTCGCCCTGGCTGGCGGTGAAGCCGTGCAGATAGACCATGGCGCAGTCGCGCCGTCCCGGATGCGCTGGATCGGCCCAGACGATGCGCGCCTGGTTGTCCGCACGCAGGCCGGCAGTGGCCCGTTCGCGCGCGTCCAGCCAGGCTTGCAGCGCAAGCGGATCCTGCGGCACCGCCGGCAACGCGATCTGCGGCAGCGCCGGGCTGACCCGCGGCCCCAGCGCCAGCACCGCCAGCAGCACCAGCAAGAACAGCAGCGGCCAGCGCGCGTAGCGCCAGACACGGGCGCCAAGCGCGCGCGGCCGCGCTGCGCCGGAAACGGATCCACGCCTCATGTGCACACGTCCGCTGCCCGCCGCGGACAGCGCCGCGCACGCGGCGACCTGCCCGGCACGCCGCGCGTAGCGCTGTCGGCGACGACAGCGTCGCAGCGCCGCGCGGCAGGACCATACACGGCCAAGGCAACCGCGCGCTGCGGCGCAAAAACAAGACGACTGGAAAGCATCGGAAAGCGGCGGCCACGTGGCCGTGCGCCACACGTTGAGTGTGGGGTGGCGCCATGACAGGTGCATTTAAATCCGATACCGGCCAGGCGTATGCGGCCGCACAGGCACGCTCTTCCCGGCTTGCGCAAGCTTCGCCGCATGCGGATCCGGCGCATGTGTCTACGACCTTGCCGCGTCGTGTGCGCCGGCTCGCTTGCACTGCGGCGGACTTGGTTTTCCTGGCACTCGCGCGGCGCGACTCGCATGCGGTCGCGCGCGCTGGTGCCATGCAGCGGACCTGCGTACCACGGCCGAGCTGCAGCGCCTCTATGCGGAAAGGCTAGCGAAAGCCACGCATGGAACCGTCAATCCAGAATCGGCGGCAGCGTCTTGACGCAACCCCACGTTCGCCGCCGCCCACGTGTTCCAGTGCGAAGTTGAAGAAGGCACCGCCGGCAATTTCATCAGGTCTAGCCCCAGCGCGGACTGGACGTCCGCTAGCGGAGAAAGCAGCGACACGACGCAGGTCCATATCAGCGTCTTCACGTCATTCGATCCTCACTTCCGTCTTCCGGACCGGAGCCGTTCCAGCCCGGGAGACAACCACCTATCGGAGATCCCCATGAAGTTCCTCTGGCTACCGCGCATGTTCATGGCGTCGCTTCTCGCCTTCGCCGTGCAAGGGTCGTTGCAGGCGATGCAACCCGCTCCCGAAAACGAAGCGGAACAGGCGCTCGCCCATGTCCTGAAGAACGACATCGTCTTGTCGAGGACGTTCGGGGCGTGCCCGCATCTGACATTCACCCGCAGCGCAGCGAAAGGCACCCACACGTTCATGATCGAGGGCAGCTGCGACATCAAGGACAATCCCGAGGAGGATGCGGACTGCCCCGCCTACCATGTCCACGCGACCGGGACGATCGACACGCCGTCGCATTGGACTGTCCGCCAGCTGCAGTTGAAATTGGTGTGCTCCAGCGAGGGAGCGGCGGCGCAACGCCGGAGGTGAGCGTTCGGCACGCTGATCGTCCCCGCGGAACGCGCGATTGCCGTGGCCATCCATGGCACGCAGCCACCATTGCCGGCTGCCACGTCGCGCCGGTCTGCGACCGGCAACGCAGTCACCCAGCGGTGAAGCCGTGATGCGCATCCCGGCCTCATTCGCCACGACATGCTGTGGAGATCTCCCATGACACCCAGGTCCCTTTCGCTGTTCGGCCTGCTCGCCTTCGGCATGGCCATCGCGCAGGCCCATGCCGCCGGCAGCGACGCCGCCGCCTGCACGCGCGCGTTGCGCCAGGCCTTCGCCGCCTCCGCCAGTGCGGCGACCCTGCCCGCGGCGTGCACGCGGATCGGACCGATCGCGCTGGGCATGCGCAAGCAACAGGTCCTGGCCGCGCTCGGCCAGCCGGACGTCACCCGCAACGATGCCGCACACCCACAGATGCTCAGCGTCGTGTACCTGTACCCGCGCGAGCTCAACGCGCAACTGGCGCAGCATCCGCGTGCGGCCGGCACGCTGGTCCACAGCACGTTGGCCGTGGGCTTGCGCAACGACCGGGTCACCAACCTGATCGCCTTCGCCGATCCGAACGTCCCCTTGCCCTTCGCCCTGCTCGGCCAGCCGGCCGGCACCCACATCGACCGCCTGCTCCAGGCGATCGGCGGCCGCCCGCAATGGAACGACAGTCGCGACTATGTACAGTTCGCCGCCATGCCGCTGGGCGTGGACGTGGATCCGGACACCTCGGCCATCGTCGGGCTGAACATCGCCGCCAGCAAGGCGGACCTGGATAATTTCGGCCTGCCCGGCCTGAAGCTGCGCAAGGACGCGAAAAGCGGTCTGGTCAACGGCGTCCGCTGAATGTCGCCGTCGCGCCCGCGGCGCGGTAACCGGCGTGCGCCACGCGGATCGGCCAACACGCGATCGGCGACGTCGCCGGACCTAGGCACGCGCCATCGCGGACGCAGCAGGGGCAGCGACCGCGCGATGCGCGGGAGGCCAGCGTCGCTGGCCTCCCGCGCATCGCCGCGGCAGCGGATGGCACGCTTGGCGGCAGGCAGGCGTGCCGGCCCGATCGGTGCGACCGGCCAGAAAACGCAAGGCCCCGCGCGAGCAGGGCCTTGGGCGAACGCAGACGCGGAGGTTGGCGAATCAGTCGCCCTGCTGCTTCTGCAGGTGTTCCCAGCGCTCCTGCGCATCGATGGTGCGCTCGGCGGTCAGGCGCGCCTCCAGGCGCTCCAGGCCGATCTCTTCGCCGGTGTCCACGCAATAGCCGTAGTCGCCGGCATCCAGGCGTTTGAGCGTGCTGTCGATCTTGCCGATCAGCTTGCGGTAGCGGTCGCGGGTGCGCAGTTCCAGCGAATTCTCGGTCTCGCGGGTGGCGCGCTCGGCTTCGTCGCCGATGTCGCGGACTTCGTCGCGCAGGTTCTCGATGGTCTGCTTGGACTCCTCGACCAGATCGGCGCGCCAGTTGAGCAGGCGCTGGCGGAAGTACTCCTGCTGCAGCGTGCTCATGTACTCCTCGTCGGACGCCGGCTTGTAGCCCTTGGGCAGGATCGGACGGCCGGTGGCCTCGTCGATCTTGTAATCGACCACCTTGAACTTGGCCGGCTTGGCCGGCGTATTGGACTTGGCGGTCACCGCGACGGCGACCTTGCCGGTGGGTTTGGCGACCGGCGGCTTGGGGGTGGATTCGGATTTGGTGGGGGTTTTCGCGGAGGATTTCGAAACGGACACGGGATTCTTATGTGACGGGGCCGAAGGCACGGCGGGCTTGGCGGCGACCGGCTTGGAAACCGGTGCAGCGGCGGGCGTGGCGGCCTTGGCCGGGACAAACTTGGCCGGCGCCGGCTTGGTAGCCGGCTTCGGTACGGATGTGGCAACCGCCGGGGCGACCGGGGTGGTGGCCTGCTTTGGCTTTGCGACAGGCGCGACCGGCTTGCCTGCGGGCTTGGCCGGCTTGGGGGCCGGCGAGGCGCTGGATTTGGCGGTGGCCGCTGGCTTGGCGGCCGGCTTGGCCGCGGCTTTCTTGGCGGGCGCAGCGACCGGCTTGGCCACCGGCTTCTTCGCCACGGCCTTGGCGGGCGCCTTCTTCGCCGGCGCCGGCTTGGCCGCCGGTTTCTTCAGCGGCTTGGCAGCAGCGGACGCCGTCGCTTTCTTGGCAACGGGCTGGACGGGCTTCTTGGTGGAGGCCTTGACGGCCTTCTTTGCAGGTTTTTTAGCAGCCACGAATCGCTCTTCCTTGGTTTCCCCGGGGCCCGGGAAAGCGGGCCTTTATAGCCTACCCTACCCCCAGCGGCAACCACGCCGTCTACACGCTAATGAACGGCAGGCCGGGGAACGGCGGCCCGTTGCGCAAGTGGCATATCATGGCCGGGTGATCGCCCGTGCTCTCATTGCCTTGCTGCACCTGTACCAGCGCTTCATCAGCCCCCTGCTGGGGCAGCGCTGCCGTTTCGTGCCCAGTTGCTCGGCCTACGCGGTCACCGCCATCGCCCGCTACGGCGCGCTGCGCGGGGGCTGGATGGCCGCCCGCCGCGTCGGCCGCTGCCATCCCTTCCATCCCGGCGGGTTCGACCCGGTGCCCGATCCCGCGGCGCCGCCGGCCTGCCGCTGCCCAGGAAAACACTGAATGTCCTCCTCCACCCTCATCGTCAACGCCCGCCTGGTCAACGAAGGCCACGAAACCCAGGGCGATCTGCGCATCGCCGACGGCCGCATCGCCGCGATCGCCCCGCAGCTGTCCGCCCGCGACGGCGAGACCGTGGTCGATGCCGCCGGGCGCTGGCTGCTGCCCGGCATGATCGACGACCAGGTGCACTTCCGCGAACCCGGCCTGACCCACAAGGGCGACATCGCCAGCGAGTCGGCGGCCGCGGTGGCCGGCGGCCTGACCAGCTTCATGGACATGCCCAACACCAACCCGCCGACCCTGGACGCGGCGGCGCTGCAGGCCAAGTGCGACGCCGCCGGCGGCCGCGCCTGGGGCAACTACGGCTTCTACCTGGGCGCCAGCAACGACAACCTGGCCGCGATCCAGACCCTGGACCCGAAGACCGCGCCCGGGATCAAGGTGTTCATGGGCGCCTCCACCGGCAACATGCTGGTGGACAACCCGCAGACGCTGGACGCCATCTTCCGCGACGCGCCGACCCCGATCATCACCCACTGCGAAGACACCCCGACCATCGACGCGACCCTGGCCGCGTTCAAGGAAAAGTATGGCGACGCGCTGACCCCGGAGATGCATCCGGACATCCGCTCGCGCGAGGCCTGCCTGACATCCTCGCAGCTGGCGGTATCGCTGGCGAAGAAGCACGGCACCCGCCTGCACGTGCTGCACATCTCCACCGCCGACGAACTGGCGCTGTTCGCGCCCGGCCCGATCCAGGGCAAGCGCATCACCGCCGAGACCTGCATCCACTTCCTGCGCTTCGACCGCACCGACTACGCGACGCTGGGCAACCTGATCAAGTGCAACCCGGCGATCAAGGACGCCAGCGACCGCGAGGCGCTGATCCGCGCGCTGGCCGAGGACGTGATCGACGTGCTCGCCACCGACCACGCCCCGCACACCTGGGAAGAGAAGAGCAAGCCGTATGCGCAGGCGCCGTCGGGCCTGCCGCTGGTGCAGTACGCGCTGGTCGCGGCGCTGGAGCTGGTGCACGAAGGCCGGCTCAGCGTGGCCCAGGTGGTACACAAGTTCGCGCATGCACCGGCGCTGCTGTTCGACGTGCAGCAGCGCGGCTTCCTGCGCGAGGGTTACCACGCCGACCTGGTGCTGATCGACGATACCGCCTTCACCGTGCGCCGCGAGGACATCCTGTCCAAGTGCGGCTGGTCGCCGTTCGAGGGCCGCACGTTCCGCTCCAAGATCGCCGCGACCTGGGTCAACGGCGCACTGGCCTGGGACGGCACCCGCTTGGTCGGCAGCCCGAACGGGCAGCGCCTGGCGTTCGACCGCTGATGCGGCGCGTACGCGTGCCGGGCGCCGCGCTGGCGCTGGGCCTGCTGGCGTCGGCGCTGGCGATGCCGTCGCTGCAGGCGCAGGCCGGCTCCGCCGCCAGCGCCGACACGCGCAGCGTGTTCCCGGCCAGCGCCTCGCAGGGCGCGCTGGTGATCGGCAAGGTGGCGCCCGGCAGCCGCGTGCAATACGCAGGGCGCACGCTGCGGGTCAGCGGCTACGGCAGCGTGGTGTTCGGCATCGGCCGCGACGAACGCGGCCCGCTGCGGATCCTGGTGCAGCACGCCGACGGTTCCAACGAAACCATCGACATCGCGGTGACGCCGCGCGACTGGCCGCTGGAACGCGTCAACGGCGTGCCGCCGAAAACGGTCAACCCGCCGCCGGCGATCGCCGAGCGGATCAAGCGCGAACAGGCGCAGGTCACCGCCGCGCGCGACCGCGACGACGACCGCACCGACTTCGCCGCGCCCTTCATCTGGCCGGTGCAGGGCCGCATCAGCGGCCGCTTCGGCAATGCCCGCGTGTACAACGGGCAACCCGGCGCCGGCCACTCCGGCATGGACATCGCCGTGCCCACCGGCACCCCGGTCAAGGCACCGGCGGCCGGCGTGATCACCTTCGCCGCGCCGGACCTGTACCTGACCGGCGGCACCGTGCTGCTCGACCACGGCTACGGAGTCAGCTCCAACTTCCTGCACCTGTCGCGGATCGACGTGAAGGTCGGCGACCGCATCGCCCAGGGCCAGGTGCTCGGCGCGGTCGGCGCCACCGGCCGCGCGACCGGGCCGCATCTGCATTGGGGGATGAACTGGTTCGATGTGCGGATCGATCCGCTGTTGGTGCTGGAGCGGAGCAAGTAACGGTCTGTGCTTTTTTGTGGGAGCGGCTTCAGTCGCGACGGGCCTTCCACGTAGCACCTGTCGCGGCTGAAGCCGCTCCTACAGTGCACAAGGCACGTCCCCGTCGCCTTGTAGGAGCAACTGTCTTCTCATCCGATAACCTCACGCCATGGTGTGCGATCTCGTGCCATGGCGTTGAGTCGGATAAGCAGCACGCGCATGCATGCGGTGATGGCGACCTTGGCGGGCTTGCCGCGTGCCCGTAACTGTTGATAACGCTCCTTGAAGGAGGCTTGAGTGCGCACAACGCTCCAACAGGCCATGTACAGCACTCGTCGGATCGTGGCACGCCCGCCGCGGATGCGGCGTTTGCCGCAGTGCTGCCCGCTGTCCACGTTGTAGGGAGCCAGGCCGACCAGGGCCGCGATCTGGCGACGATCCAGCGTCCCCAGTTCGGGCAGATAGGCCATCAGGCTGGCGGTGGTGACCTCGCCGATGCCCGGGACCGTGCCCAGGGCGTGCGCCAGCGCATCGTCGAGCTGGCACCGCACCTGCTTGATCGCCTGGTTCATCCGCTGGATACGGCGGCGCACGTCGCCGATCTGCTCGATCAGGCACGCGCGCACCATGGCCAGGGTCGCCTGATGCAAGCGACGGCGCTCGTCGTCACGTTGCTGGACCAGTTGCTCGCGGCGCTGGACCAGCATGCGCAGTTGCTCACGCAAGGGATCGGGAGCCGGCGCGGGCGCTTGCACCAGGTGAGCCATGCGCGCCAGCAAGGCCGCATCCAGCGGATCGGTCTTGGCGGTTGTGCCCAAGGCCGTGGCGAAAGCGCGTGCCCGGCGCGGATTGATCCGGGTCACCGGGATCCCTGCCGTGGCCAGTGCCGTCATCACCGCCCGTTCGTAGCCGCCGGTGGCCTCCAGCAGCGCGTTGCCGACGCAGTGCCCGGCAAGGTGGTCGCACAGGCGCTGGTGGCCCTGGGCGGTATTGGGAAAGGACAGCAACTGGTCCAGGGGAAGCACGTGGACGGCCAAGGTGTCCTTGGCCACATCGATACCGATCCAAAGAGGCATAAGCGTTAGGTAGACTGGGGGACAGGAGAGAGCCACCTCGTCGCTGCCCACGCTTGTGAAGTTCGAGCGAACGCTCGTTCAACTGTTCGGGCTAGGCAACGAGGTCGATGTGCGGCCGCCCTGGCTCCTACACGTGCTTGAACACTACGGCCTGTCGGCGTGCCGCACATCGCTCTCCACTCAAACTGTAGAGCAATCTCCAGACACAAGCGGCTTCAGCCGCGACAGGCGGCATCGGCCAACGCCCTGCAGCAACCGGGACCAGCATCGCCGCCGCGCCATGGTCAGCCGGCCATGCAGGCGATGCCCACTGCGGCGCGCATAAGGCAAGGCCGCACATGGAAAACGCGATTGCGCGCACAGGCAATAACGCGGATGCACTTCAAAACACGGAAAAAAGCATGTTTCCCGCGAAAAACGCAGGACCGCTTCATCTGCACCCGCTATAACTTCGCGGCAATCTCCTGCAGACACAAAACCCATTACAAAAAAACGCGGCGGCGAGCGAACTCCCGTCGCCGTGCGCGAACTTGCAGAAGCATCCACTTCGGGCGATCCACAGCGGCAACGCACAGATCCGCGCCCAACGACCGATGCCCGCCGCCATCCTGCTTCGAACAAGAGCAACCTCCATGCATTTCTCCGCTTCGTTGCAAGTTTCCGCGCTACTGGCCATCTGCAGCGTCTTCAGCGCTCACGCACAGGCCGTTACCGGGTCCGCCGACCGGCCGCAATTGAGCGCTGCCGATGCCCGCCAGCAGACCGTCTCCACCTACCTGGCCAAGGCCGGCATGATCGGTGCGCTGGTCACCGACAACTGGGATCCGAGCGCCGGCGTGGCGCTGCTGAGCGCCGACTATCGCGTCGCCAGCGATGGCTCCGCAGCGTTCAGGAGCGTCCAGGCCGCGGTGGACAAGGCCGTCGCCGATGGCGGCAAGATGCGCCGCTACATCAGCCTCGCAGCGGGGACCTACAACGAACTGGTATGCGTACCCGCCGACGCGCCGCCGATCACCCTGTTCGGCCTCGGCGAAACCCGCAGTCAGACGCTGATCAACTTCGACAACGCCAATCCGACGCCAAAGCCGGTCGGCACGCCCAGCCAGCCCTGCGCCACCAACGCCAATGCGGCGGTGATCGGCACCTCCAAGCGCCCTTATTGCAGCGCCGATTGCGCGTACGCCCGCAACCGCTTCTACGAATATGCCAATACCGGCCCCGGCAGCGCCGACTGAATCGCGCCGCCCCGGCCGCGCCGCCGTTCGCGCGGCTGCCGGGGCCGGCATCCAGCGTCTCCATTCCCCTCCCCTCGTCAAACCCGAAGACCCCACCTCATGACCACTGCAAGCGCGATGTCCCGTCTCAACCTCGCCCTGCCGCTGCTGGCGATCGCCTCGCTGCATGCCAACGCAGCCGTGCACCCGCCTCTCGCCCAGCGCGACCAGGCCGCCAACGTCAGTACCGGCTGGGGCACAATCGATCAGCCAACGCTGCCGCAGAACGTGTGCATGACACTGGCGGCGACGCTGCAACCGATCGGCGGCTCGCTCGACGGCGTCGATGCCGACCCGGCCTACTCGGCGCCGGACACGCTGCGCATCCAGGATGCGATCAGCGACTGCCCTGCCGGCAGCGCGGTGCAGCTGGTGACCGGCGCCCATGGCGAATCCGGCTTCCTCAGCGGCCCACTGACCCTCAAGAGCGGCGTGACGCTGTGGATCGACCGGGGCGTCACCTTGTTCGGCTCGCGCAATCCGCGCGACTACGATAACGGCCTGGGCACCTGCGGCATCGCCAACACCGACAAGGGCAAATCCTGCAAGCCGCTGATCTACGGCAACGCGATCAGCAACAGCGGCGTGGTCGGCGACGGCAAGATCGACGGACGCGGCGGCAGCGTGCTGACCGCAGGCCCCAACGCCGGCAAGCGCAGCTGGTGGGACGTGGCCTACCAGAACGTGAGCCAGGGGCTGGTGCAGCACGCGCCGCGCCTGCTGCAGATCGACAACAGCAAGGATTTCACCCTGTATGCGCTGACCCTGGAGAATTCGCCCAATTTCCATGTGGTCACCGACAACGTCAGCGGCGTGACCGCCTGGGGCATCAAGATCCTCAGCCCGAGCCTGGTCTACACCCGGCCAGGCTACGCTTGCCCGGCCGGCAGCACGCCGGACCAGCGCACGCCCGCCACCTGCTTCACCCCGGAAACGGCCAAGAACACCGACGGTTTCGACCCCGGCCAGTCCAGGAACGTGCTGCTGGCGTATTCCTACATCAGCACCGGCGACGACGACGTGGCCATCAAGGCGCACGCGAGCGCCACATCCAGCAATCCGTCCACCGACATGGCCTTCCTCAACAACCAGTTCTACTACGGCCATGGGATGTCCTTCGGCAGCGAAACCGATACCGGCATCCGCCGCGTCCAGGTGCAGAACCTGAGCATCGACGGCTTCAACAGCAATGACGCGATCAAGGACCCCGCCGCCAACAACGGCCTGCGCATCAAGTCCGACCGCACCCGCGGCGGTCAGGTCTCCGATATCACCTTCGAGAACATCTGCATGCGCAACGTGGCGCGCCCGCTGGTGTTCGATGCGTTCTACAGCAAGCCGGCCAATGCCGATCTCGGCAGCGCATATCCGCGTTTCGACAACATCACGCTGCGCAACGTGCATTCGCTGGGTTCACGCGACTTCGGCGCAGGCCAGTTGAGTTTCTACGGTTACCGCGACGCGAAACTGTCCTATCCGATCACGCTCGCGCTGGACAACGTGGTGCTCGAGGGCGGCGCCATTTCCTTCGCCCCGCCGCACAATGGCGGGCCGGACGCCAATCCGGCGGCCACGCACTTCCGCTTCACCGGCGGACCGGTCAGCTTCGCCAACCTGCTGGCCCCGTCCACCCAGTACGACGTGCAGTTGCAGGGCCAGCCCGGAACCGGCAAGCCGCTGGACTGCAGCGCGGCATTCGTCACTTACAGCAGCGTACTGGCCGATTCGCCGATCTGATCGCATGCATCGTGCATGCGCAGCGCCGGCGTGCGCACGGCGCTGCTCCAGCGCTGCCGCCAGGGCGGCTGCGGCGCGCCACGTCCGCGGCTGCGCAGCGGTCGAGGCGATGGGCGGCGCGGCTGCGAGGAAGCCGCTGATGTGACGATGCGCAACGGCAGGCAGGCGCGTGCGCCCGGCACCGCGCGCGCAGCGGCGCCGTGGGTGGCCGCGCCCTGCAACAGCGCACGCGCCCTGTCCATTCGCACGCACCGCCTCGCGCGACAGCGTGGCGCAGCGCAACAGCGTGCGCCGAGCGCGCGCACTGCCACCGGTCGGCCTGGGATGCGAGTCCGCTGCCGCCGGGCAACCGATCCCACCTGCGGCGACGGCGGCGGCATGGCCAACGCAGCGGTCCACGCCGAAATGTGATCGCTCCTCCACAATCGGCACTTGGCTGCGGTTTCGCCCGGCAGCGCGGCGATGCGCGCCTAGCATTCGCGCCGGCCACATCCACGGCTGCCGGTTGCCACCTCCCGGCCGCCGGATGACACCGGTATCACCAAGCGTGCAAGGGGCGCCACCTTGGCCCCGGCCCCTCCATCCCAACCGAGAGCACACCGCCATGACCGCATCGCGCCGGTTCCAGATCCCCGCCATCCTCGCCCTGGCCGGCGGCGTCATCGCCAGCGCCTGGGCGCTGACCGGTACCGCCTCCAGGCCGCAATTGACCAGTTCGGAAGCGGCCAACCAGACCGTCGCCAAGCACCTGGCCCAGGCCGGCACCATCGGCGCACTGAGCACCGACAACTGGAACCCCAGCGCCGGCGTCGCCCTGCTCACTGCCGACTACGCGGTCGCCGCCGACGGCTCCACCCGCTACCGCACCGTGCAGGCCGCGGTCGATGCCGCGGTCGCGGCCGGCGGCACGATGCGGCGCTACATCAGCGTCAAGCCCGGCACCTACAGGGAAGTGGTCTGCGTGCCCGCCGCGGCGCCGCCGATCACCCTGTTCGGCCTGGGCAGCGCGCCGGCCAACACCACCATCAGCTTCGGCAACGCCAACCCAACACCGAAACCGAGCGGCAGCGCCACCCATCCCTGCGCCAGCAACGCGTCCAGCAGCACGGTCGGTACCTCCGACAGCGGCACCGTGACCGTGCGCGCGGCGCAGTTCCAGGCGCGCAACCTGGCCATCGTCAACAGCTACGTCGAGGACACCTACGCCAGCAGCAACCAGTCGGCGGTGGCGCTGGCGCTGCGCGGCGACAAGGCGGTGCTGGAGAACGTGGCGCTCACCGGCAACCAGGACACCTTGCTGGTCAGCGCCGCCAGCGCCAACAAGGTGATCCGTGCGTTCTTCAAGGGCGGCAGCATCGAGGGCGACACCGACTTCATCTTCGGCTCCGGCGTGGCGGTGTTCTCCGGCAGCAGCATCCGCTACACCGCCGCGCGCCGCGGCGCCAGCGGCGGCGGGGTGATCTTCGCGCCCAGTACCCGCCCCGGCAGCGGCTACGGCTTCCTGGCCGTCGCCAGCAGCTTCGACGCGGTCGGCGGCGCGGCGGCGAACACGGTGTCCCTGGGCCGCGCCTGGGATGAGAGCGTCGGCAGCCTGTCCAACTACGTCAACGGCAGCTCGCCCAACGGCAAGGTGGTGATCCGCGAGTCCAGCCTGGACGCGCACGTGCGCAAGAGCGCGCCATGGAACGCCTCCACGGTCGGCCGCCCGTATTGCAGCAGCGGCTGCACGCAATCGGCCAACCGCTTCTACGAGTACGCCAACAGCGGCGCGGGCAGCGCCGACTGAGCTGCGTGACCGCGGCGCGCCGTGGCGCTCAGCCCAGGCCGGCCCACCAGGCGCGCCACAGCGTGGCCATCGGGCTCGGCGGCTTGCGCGCAGCGCGGGCCTGCTGCGCGATCCGCGCACGCGCCAGCGCCGCCACGATGCGCCGCGGCCGTGGCCCGGCCACGCGCCGCGGCCAGCGTTGCAGCAAGGCCTGCGCCCAGCGCTGCTGTGCCTGCGCCGCGTCGCCGCCGCGCAGCGACAACGGCACCGCGGCGATGCCGGCGTCGGCCAGGCGCTGCGCCAGCACCTGCGTGGCCAGTGCCGCCGCCGCGTCGCGCTGGCCCTCGAACACCGCGCATTCGACCTGCGCCGCGGCCAGCGCGAACGCCTCCAGGCGCGCGTAGGCGTGCGCCGGATCGGCCGCGGCCGCACGCGAGGCGAGCAGCCCCGGCAAGGCCTCGGCCAGCGCCGCCCATGGCGCGGCGATCGGCTCCAGCACCCGCCCCAGCGGATGCCGCGAGCGCTGCCCGGCCCAGCTGCGCAATTCCTCGCCCCACCACGCCAGCTTGGCGTCGGCCGGCAGCGGATCGCCGGCGATGTTGAGGATGTCGTCGAATTCCTGCAGCAGCGCGAACCACGCCACCGCGCGCGTGCGCTGCGGCGCCGGCACGAAGGTCTCGGCCACCGTCCATTCCGGCCAGCGGCTGCGCCATTTGTCGAGGAAGGCATCCAGGGCGGAGGTGCTGCTCATGCGATCGGAACGTCCGGAAGGTCAGGGAAGCTGCGGCGCGCCGGGCCAGGCGCGCGCATCGAGCAAGTCGGCCGGCGCGGCGACCAGCGCATCGGCGCGCCAGGCCAGCGGATCCTCGCCGTCCAGGCGGTAACCCCACAGCACCGCCACCGAGGCCATGCCGGCGGCGCGCGCGGCGAGGATGTCGCGTTCGTCGTCGCCGACGTAGGCGATCTGCTCAGGCGGTACGCCCAGGCGCTGCGCGGCGACCTGCAGCGGCAGCGGGTGCGGCTTGCGCTCGGCCAGGGTGTCGCCGCCGATCAGCACCGCGCAGCGCCGTTCCCAGCCCAGCTGCGGCAGGATCAGCCGCGCCAGGGATTCGGGCTTGTTGGTGACGATGCCCCACACGCAGCCGGCGTCCTCCAGCCGCTGCAGCAGCGCCGCGATGCCGTCGAATAATTGCGAATGCCGGCCGATCCGCATCTCGTACTGGCGCAGGAAATCGGCAATCAACGCATCGCGCTCCGCGGCCGGCAACTCGGGAAAGGCGACGCCCAGCATCGCCCGCGAGCCCTTGGACACCACCGGGCGCAGCTGCTCCAGGGTCAGCGCGGCACGCCCGCGTTCGGCCAGCAGCGCATTGGCCGCGGCCAGCAGATCCGGCGCGCTATCGAGCAGCGTGCCGTCCAGGTCGAACAGCACCGCGCGCGGAAATCCGCCGCACGCCGGCGGTGCCGATTCCCTATTCCCCATTCCCGCTTCCCGGCTTCAGCGCACACGCCAGGTAGTTCACCTCGGTGCGCGTGGACAGCCGCGCGCGGTTGCGCCACGGCTCGTAGAGCATGCCGCTGACGTCGTGCAACTGCAGCTCGGCCTGGCGCAGCCACGCGGCCAGTTCGGCCGGCTTGATGAAATCCTGGTAGCGATGAGTGCCGGTGGGCAGCAGCCGCGCCACGTACTCGGCACCGACGATGGCCAGCGCGAACGCGGCCGGGGTGCGGTTGAGCGTGGACAGGAACAGCTGGCCGCCGGGCTTGAGCAGGGTCGCGCAGGCGCGCACGATCGCCGCCGGATCGGGCACGTGTTCGAGCATTTCCATGCAGGTGATCGCGTCGAAGCTGCCCGGGCGCTCGGCGGCCAGATCCTCGACCGACTGCACGCGGTAGTCGACCTCCACCCCGGACTCGAGCTGGTGCAGCCGCGCCACCTTGACCAGTTCCGGGGCCAGGTCGATCGCGGTGACCTGCGCGCCCTCCTTGGCCAGCGCCTCGCTGAGCAGGCCGCCGCCACAGCCCACGTCGAGCACGCTGGCGCCGCGCAGCGGCAGCCGCTCGGCGACGTAGCGCAGGCGCACCGGGTTCAGCGCGTGCAGCGGTTTCTGCGGGCCGTCGGCGTCCCACCAGCGGGTGGCCAGGGCGCCGAACTTGTCCAGTTCGGCCTGATCGAAGTTGGCGGACGTATTGGCAGCGGAAGCGGTCATGGCGGCATCTCGGTTGGGCCGCGCGCGCAGCGCGGCACGGCAGTAAAGCGGATCAGGCGTGCACGCTGCGGATGCGTTCGCGCCATTGCCGCGCGTTGGCGACCAGCGCGTCGGTATCCATGTCCACCAGCACGCGCTGCTCGAGCTTGCGCTGGCCGGCGATCCACACGTCGCTGACCTGCTGCCGGCCGGCCGCGTAGACCAGCTGCGACAGCACGTTGTGCAGCGGCTGGGTTTCCAGCGCCGACAGGTCCACGCAGATCAGGTCGGCCTGCTTGCCGACCTCGATCGAGCCGATCTTCTCGCCGAAGCCCAGCGCGCGCGCGCCGCCCAGCGTGGCCGCGCGCAGCGTGGTGGCCGCGTCGAGCGCGGTGGCGTCGTTGGCCACCGCCTTGGCCAGGATCGCCGCGGTGCGGTTCTCGCTGAACATGTCCAGGTCGTTGTTGCTGGCGCAGCCGTCGGTGCCGATCGCCAGGTTCACGCCCGCGCGCTGCAGCGCGCAGGCCGGGCAGAAGCCGGAGGCGAGCTTGAGGTTGGACTCGGGGCAATGCACCACGCTGACCCCGCGCTCGGCGCACAGGTGGATCTCCGCGTCGGTGAGCTGGGTCATGTGCACCGCGATCAGGCGGTCGTTGACCAGGCCGAGCCGGTCCAGCCGCGCCAGCGGGCGCTGGCCGTACTGCTTGAGCGAGTCGGCGATCTCCTGCGCGGTCTCGTGGGTGTGCAGGTGCACCGGCACGTCGAGCTGGTCGGACAGCATCCGCACCCGCTCGAAGTTGGCGTCGTTGACCGTGTACGGCGCGTGCGGGGCAAAGGCGATGCCGATCAGCGGATCGTCGCGCCACTGGTCGTGCACCTCGCAGGCGCGTTCGAAGTATTCGTCGGAGGTCTTGGCCCAGGCGGTCGGGAAATCGATGATCACCGTGCCCACCCGCGCGCGGAAACCGTGCTGCTTGTACACCGCGGCCTGCACGTCGGAGAAGAAGTAGTTCTCGTTGGCGCAGGTGGTGCCGCCGCGCAGCATCTCGGCGATCGCCAGCGCGGTGCCGTCGGCGACGAACTCCGGGCCGATCACCGCGGTCTCCACCGGCCAGATGTGCTGCTGCAGCCACACCATCAGCGGCAGGCCGTCGGCGATGCCGCGCAGCAGCGTCATCGGGTTGTGGGTGTGCGCGTTGACCAGGCCCGGCAGCAGCGCCGCGTCCGGGCGCGACACGGTGCGCGCGGCGGCGAAGCGCGCGCGCGCCTGCGCGGTCGGCAGCAGCGCGACGATCTCGCTGCCGCGCACCGCCACCGCGTGGTCTTCCAGCACCACCGCGTGCGGTTCGATCGGGACCACGTAGCCGGCTTCGATCAGCAGGTCGCAGGATTCGGGATTGGAGGTCATCGCAAGCGCTCTGGAAAAGGAAAGATCAGGTCGCCGCCTGGGCTTGGTCGATGCGCCGCTGGTACACGCGCATCACCCCCCACTGCAGCACGAACACGGCCACGAAGCCCAGCCGCCCAAGCAGCGGCGCAACCATCGCCAGCGGAATGCACAGCGCGAACACCACCGGCGCGACCGCCACGCGCTGCGTCATCGCCCGCGCCTGCAGCGCGCCCAGCCGCTGCACCAGGCCCTCCTTGCGCACCGCTTAGGCATGCATCAGGTAGGCGGCCAGGCCGATCGCGGCCAGATGCGCGCAATACACCGCGAACGCCTCGTGGTTGCCGAAATAGTCCGAATACAGTGCGGTGGAAAACGGCAGCAGGCCGATCAGCAGCAGTTGCAGCACGTTGAGCCAGATCAGCCGTTCGTCGAACTGGCGGATGTGCCGGCACAACTGCAGATGCGACTTCCAGAACAACGCGGTGACCAGGAAGCTGACCGCGAACCCGATGAACAGCGGCAGCATGTGCCGCAGCGCGGCCAGGATGCCGCCGGCGGCCTCGACCTGGGCATGCCCAGGCACCTTGATCTCCACCGCCAGCAAGGTGATGGCGATGGCGAACACCGCATCGCTGAAGAACACGACCCGGTCGTGCGGGTACTTGGCATCGGCGGCGGCGTGGCTCATGGTCGCGGGTATTCCTGGAAGCGGATCGGCCGCGATCGCCGCACGGCGATTCGGCATTGCATCGGCGTGGCGGCCGCACGCGGCGAACCCATGCGACCTGCTGCCGTCCAGCGCAGCCGCTGCCGGTTGCCGGCGGGCGGCCAGGTGCCGCCCGGCCGCGCCGGCCGTGGGCTTACTTGACGCGCGAGAAGTACTCGCCCGAGCGGGTATCGACCTTGATGATTTCGTCCTGGCCGACGAACAGCGGCACCCGCACCACGGCGCCGGTTTCCAGCGTGGCCGGCTTGCCGCCGCCGCCGGAGGTATCGCCGCGCACGCCTGGGTCGGTCTCGACGATCTTCAGTTCGACGAAGTTCGGCGGGGTGACCTGGATCGGGGTGCCGTTCCACAGCGTCACCACGCAATCCTCTTCGCCCTTGATCCACTTGGCGGCGTCGCCGACGCCGGTCTTGTCGGCCTGCACCTGCTCGAAGGTTTCCTGCTGCATGAAGTGCCAGTACTCGCCGTCGGTGTACAGGTACTGCATGTTGGTATCGACCACGTCGGCCGCTTCCAGGCTGTCGGTCGCCTTCATGGTCAGTTCGACCACGCGCCCGGACTTGATGAAGCGGTACTTGATGCGGGTGAAGGCCTGGCCCTTGCCCGGCTTGACGTATTCGGTATCGGTGATGATCGCGGGCTCGCTGTTGACCAGGATCTTCATCCCGTTCTTGACGTCGTTCATGCCGTAGCTGGCCATCTGAAACTCCTCGGGTAAGGCAAACCCGCCGCGTTCGGCGGCCGGCCGGATAGAATGGAAAGCCCCGCCGCAACCGGCGGGCACTCGTTTTATGACCGCATATGATAACCGCAGCCCCCCGCCCGATGCAGCCGTCCCCGTCCCCCGCCGTCCTGGCCCCGCCGCGCTGGCAGCAGCTATGGCGCGACGCCGTGCGCGACCCGCGCGAATTGCTGGCGTTGCTGGGGCTGGACCCGCAGGCGCTCGGCGTCTCCGAACAGGCTGCGACGCAGTTCGCACTGCGCGTGCCGCGCGGCTTCGTGGCGCGCATGCGCCATGGCGACGCGCACGATCCGCTGCTGCGCCAGGTGCTGCCGATCGACGCCGAACTGCGCCGGATGCCGGGCTTTGCGCTGGATGCGGTCGGCGACGCGGCGGCCAAGAAGGCCGACGGGGTGATCCAGAAATACCGCGGCCGCGCGCTGCTGGTCGCCACCGGCAGCTGCGCGGTGCACTGCCGCTACTGCTTCCGCCGCCACTTCCCGTATGCCGAGGAAACCGCCGCACGCGACGGCTGGCGCGAGGCGGTGGCGGCGATCGCCGCCGACCCGGACATCGACGAGGTGATCCTGTCCGGCGGCGACCCACTGTCGCTGGCCACCTCCAAGCTGGTCGAGCTGACCGAGGCGTTGGCGGCCATTCCGCACCTCAAGCGCCTGCGTATCCATAGCCGCCTGCCGGTGGTGCTGCCCGAGCGCGTCGATGCGCCGCTGCTGGCCTGGCTGCGCGCGCTGCCGTGGCCGGTGGCGTTCGTGATCCACGCCAACCACGCCAACGAATTCGACGCCAGCGTGGATGCCGCGCTGGCGCAGCTGCGCGACAGCGGCGCGCAGCTGCTGAACCAGGCGGTGCTGCTGCGCGGGGTCAACGACAGCGTCGCCGCGCTGGCCGCGCTGAGCGAGCGCAGCTTCGCCGCCGGCGTGCTGCCGTACTACCTGCACCAGTTGGATCGGGTCGAAGGCGTGGCCCATTTCGAAGTGGACGACGCCACCGCGCGCGCCCTGCACCAAGCCCTGGCCGCGCGGCTGTCCGGGTATCTGGTGCCGAAGCTGGTGCGTGAGATTGCTGGCGATACGGGGAAGCGGGCGCTGTAGGTTTTGTCGGGACTCGGGACTCGGGACCCGGAACAGCGAAAGCCGGGACGCCGGGAACGATGGCGACACCCCATTCCCCTGGCCTTCACCGAATAAAAAGCCGCCATCCGCGCAGCCATTTTCATTCGGAATCTTGCAGCACCGGGAACCCCGCTCTTCCGGGTCCCGAGTCCCGAGTCCCGGGTCCCGAACTAGACTTGACCGCGCGCCATGCCCTCGCTCGCCAGCAGCTGGCGGAATTCGGCGGCGCTGAGCGGGTGGCTGAGCCAGAAGCCCTGCCCCAGTTCGCAGCCGCGCTCGCGCAGCAGTTCGAACTGCACTTCCTGCTCGATGCCCTCGGAGACCACGGTGATGCCCAGCGAATGCGCCATGGCGATGATCGCGGTGGTCAGGGCCAGGTCGTCGGGGTCGCGCTGCAGGTCGGCGACGAAGCTCTTGTCGATCTTGACCCCGTCCACCGGTACCTGGCGCAAATGGCTCAGCCCCGAGAAGCCGGTGCCGAAATCGTCCAGCCACACCTTGACCCCGGTGCGGTGCAGCCGCGCCAGCATGCTCGCGGCCTGCAACTCGTCGCCGATCACCGCGGTCTCGGTCAGTTCCAGGTGCAGTTGCGCCGCCGGCAGCCCGGATTCGCGCAGGCAGTCGGCGACGATTTCCGGCAGGTCGCCGCTGCGCAGTTGCCGCGGCGACACGTTGACCGACACGAACAGGTCGCGGCTGCCGTCGAAGCGCTGCCATTGCGTGGCCTCCAGGCATGCCGCGCGCAGCACCTTGGGGCCGATGCTCTCGATCAGCCCGCTCTGCTCGGCCACGTCGATGAACACCGTCGGCGAGATCGTGCCCAGCGCCGGGTGCTGCCAGCGCAGCAGCACCTCCACCCCGACCATGCGCCGGTCCAGGGTGCGGAAGATCGGCTGGTACACCAGTTTCAGTTCGTCGCGGTCCCAGGCGCCGCGCAGTTCGTGCTCCATGTGTATGCGCCGCTCCACCGCGTAGTCCATCGCGCGGCTGTAGAAACGGTGGCAGTTCTTGCCGGCCAGCTTGGCCTGGTACATCGCGATGTCGCCGTTCTTCAGCAGCGCCGAAGCGTCCTCGACATCGCCGGGGTAGACGGTGATGCCGATCGAGGTGCCCATGAACACCTCACGGTCCTGGATCCGCAGCGGCTCGCGCAGTTCCTGCACCAGCCGCTCGGCCAGGCTGGTGGCGACCTGCACCGCATGCTCGTCCTCGACCAGGATCACGAATTCGTCGCCGCCGAAACGCGCCAGCAGCGCGTCGTGGCCGCCCAGCTGATCCACCGCCAGCTGGATGCGCCGCGCGAACTGCAGCAGCGCCTCGTCGCCGGCCTCGTGGCCGAGGGTGTCGTTGATCCGCTTGAAGTCGTCGATGTCGGCGAACAGCAGCGCCAGGCGCCGGTGCGAGGTGCGCGCGGTCAGCATGCGGTGGTCCAGCGCCTCGCGGAACGCGAGCCGGTTGGTCAGTCCGGTCAAGGCGTCGGTGTAGGCCATGTGGCGCACGTCGCGGTCATGGCGCGCGATCGCCTCGCTCATGCGCACGAATGCGCGCAGCAGTTCGCTGACCTCGTCGTGGCGGCCGCTGTCGCGGCGCTCCACCACATAGTCGCCGGCCTCGATCTGGCGCGCGGCCGCAGCCAGCCAGCGTACCGGCGCCACCAGCGTGCGCTGCACGTAGATCGCCACCATCACCGCGGTCAGCCCCAGCGCCGCCAGCAGCAGCAACAGCCAGCCCAGGTGGCGCTTGCCCAACGCGCCCAGGCGCTCGTCCAGGTTCTCGCCGGCCTTGCGCTCGTAGACCAGCGCCCGCGTCCAGGACATGCCCACGCGCACCCCGCCCACGCGCTGGTCGCCGATCATGATCGGCATCGACACGTCCAGGATCTCCTCGGACTCCTGCGCCAGCAGGCCATTGGCCTTGATCGCCGCCTCGGCCATCGGGCCGCGCATGCGCTGGCCGTAGCCGGGCAGATCGTCGCTGCCGTCGTGGATCAGGCGACCGTCGGCGTCGTACACCAGCACGTAGGCCACCGCCACGTAGCCCAGCGCCGCGCGCACCTGGGTGCCGATCGCGTCCAGGTCCGAGTAGTACACGGGGTTGGCCAGCGACTCGGACAGCTGCCGCGCCAGGGTTTCGCCGCGGGTGCGCATGCTGCGGTCGAACAGGCCATGGATCACGTTGCCGCTGAGCGTGCGCACCTCGTTCTGCATCGCCGCCTGCCGCTCCAGCATCAACGCCAGGATCGCCATGATCAGCAACGCGGCCACGCCCATCGCCAGCAGGAACCTGGCCTGCAGTCCGAAGCGCAGCCTCTTCATTCCACTTCCAGCTTGACCTGCGCAACGCCGGCACGCAGCTGGTCCAGCCGCCTCTGCGAGGCCCGATCGACCGGGTAGAAGCCGGAGGTGCCGAAGAACTTGTGCAACGCGGCGCTGCCCTGCGGGTCGTCGGCGGCTTCCAGCAGCACCTCGCGCAGACGCGCCTCCACCGGCGAGGCCAGGTCGCTGCGCACCATCTCCACCGCGCGCGGGAACGGCTCGGTGCGGTAGATCACCCGGAAATCGCGGCGGAACGCGGGCGGCACGCGGCGGTCGTCATCCCAGTCCAGGTTGCTCAGCGCGCCGGCGTCCACCAGGTGCTTGTGCACGTAGGAGGCGATGTTGAGTTCGGAGCGCGCGAACACGTAGCCGACCGTATTCGCCGAGGCCTGGTCCTTCGGCGAGAGCAGGATCTCCGGGTGCAGGTCGTGTTCGAACAGGGTCATCATCGGCACCAGGTAGGCGCTGGTGGACAAGGTGCTCTGCAGCGCCAGGGTCCGTCCCTGCAGGTCGCGCAGGGTGTGCAGCGGGCCGTCGCGGCGCACGAAGAATACGGTGTGGTAGTCGCGCACCCCGCCACGCTCGGTCAGCAGCAACGGCCGCACCCCGCCGCGCTGTTGCAGCGCCATCGCGGTGGCCGCGGTTTCAGTGACCCAGTCGACCCGGCCGCGGCGCAGGTAGCTGCTCATCTGCTGGCTGTCGCGCGCCATCAGGATCTGCCCGGAGGTGATGCCGACATCGCGCATGCGCGGCACCACGTAGTCCAGTAACGGTTTCAGTTGCTCATAGTGGGCCTTGGGGTTGTCGCTGATGCGGCCCAGCACCAGCACCGACGGGCGCGCGTGCACGACCGCAGGCCAGCAGATCGCCAGCGCCAGCCACACCATGACGACACGCCAACGCGAACTTTGCAAACCACATTCCCCATGCAGAATCCATAAGCCTAGCCGAAAGCGTCAGCTGGCAACAGCTGTTGGGGCCGGGACTCGGGACTCGGGACTGGGGACTGGGGACTCGGGGCGCCCATGGCGCGGCAAGGAAACGAACGTGCCGTGCATCACGACAAGCGACCAGCTGCCAACGACTAGGGCTCCTGCTTCGCCGAGTCCCGAGTCCCGAGTCCCGAGTCCCGAAACTAACTGCGCGCCTGTCCCGCCAGCCGCGCCATGCGCTGCGCATCGGACAGGATCCCGCGCAGCAGCCGCACTTCCTGCTCGCTCAGCGCATTGCGCAGGAACAGCCGGCGCAGCTTGCGCATCGCCGAATCCGGCGCGCGGCCCTTGTGGAAGTCGATGTCGTCCAGGGTGTCGCCCAATTGCCCGAACAACCCTTCCAGCTGAGCATGGCTGGCCGCGGCCTCGCGGAAGCCGGGTTCCGGCGCCACCGCCGCGGTGCCTTCGCCGCGCAAGTGCGCCAGGCGCAGCTCATAGGCCAGCACCTGCACCGCCGCGGCCAGGTTGAGCGAGCTGAACGCGGGATCGGAAGGAATGTGCACCGCCGCGTGGCAGAGCTGCAGTTCCTCGTTGGTCAGGCCGGTGCGCTCGCGGCCGAACACCAGCGCCACCTCGGCCTGCCCGGCCGCGCTCACCAGGCGCTGCGCGCCGTCCGCCGGCAGCAGTTCTTCTAGCGCCACCCGCCGGCTGCGCGCGGTGCAGCCGAGCACCAGCTGACAGTCGGCCACCGCCTCGGCCAGGGTGGCCAGCACCGGCGCCTGCTGCAGTACGTCCTCGGCGCCGGCCGAGCGCCGGTAGGCGTCCTCGTCGAGCGCGCGCTCCGGCGCCACCAGCACCAGCCGTGCCTGGCCCATGGTCTTCATCGCCCGCGCCGCCGCGCCGATGTTGCCGGGGTGCTGGGTACCGACCAGGACGAAGCGGATGCGGGCAGAAGCGGTCATGGCAGAGAAGATGCGGAGCGAACGGGGCGTAGATGGTAAACTGCGCGGCCGGCCTTCGCGCCGGACTGTTCTTTTCCTCCGCCAGATCCTTCTCCGCCCTCTCGGGAGCCGTTGCCATGCAAAAACCCGCCGTCACCGTCATGGTCAAGGCCGCCCGCCTCGCCGGCAATGTGCTGCTGCGCCATATCAACCGGCTGGAAGCGCTGAACGTGGTGCAGAAGGACCGCATGGACTACGCCAGCGAAGTCGATGCCGACGCGGAGAAGGTGATCGTCAAGGAACTACACCGCGCCTATCCCGATTACGGGGTGATGGGCGAGGAAGGCGGCGTGCAGGGCGGCGGCCGCTACATGTGGGTGATCGACCCGCTCGACGGCACCAGCAACTACCTGCGCGGCTTCCCGCACTACTGCGTGTCGATCGCGCTGGTCGAGAACGGCGAGCCGATCGACGCGGTGATCTTCGATCCGCTGCGCAACGAGCTGTTCACCGCCAGCCGCGGCAACGGCGCGGTGCTCAACGACCGCCGCATCCGCGTCAGCGAGCGCAAGGATTTGAACGGGGCGATGGTCAACACCGGCTTCGCCCCGCGCGAGCGCAAGCGCACCAGCGCCCAGCTCAAGTGCGTGGACGCGCTGATGGTGCAGGCCGAGGACATCCGCCGCACCGGCTCGGCCGCGCTGGACCTGGCCTACGTGGCCTGCGGCCGCACCGACGCCTACTTCGAGGCGGGGGTGAAGGCCTGGGACATCGCCGCCGGCGTGCTGCTGGTGCGCGAGGCCGGCGGCCGCATCACCGACTTCAAGGGCGCCACCCCGGGCCGCATCGACGACCGCGGCGTCCCGCAGTACCAGATCGTGGCCGGCAACATCAAGCTCAGCGAAGTGCTGCAGAAGCTGATCGTCAACACCGGGTATGCGGCGGAGTTCGACGCGAAGTTTTGATTGAGGAGGCGGGACTCGGGACCGGGGACCGGGGACCCGGAAAAGCAAAAGCCGGGGTGCCGAGGACGATTGCGACGCCCTCCCCGATCATTACCGCCCCTTCGTCAAACAAAAAGCCGCGCAGATGCGCGGCTTTTTGTTGTCAGGAATCTTGCAGCAGCAGAAACCCGCTCTTCCGGGTCCCCGGTCCCCGGTCCCTGGTCCCGGCTCCTCACGGCCTCCGCGCCAACGCCTCCACATCCTTGGTCTTCGGCAGCAGGTCCTGCTTGGTCACCTGGAACGGGCCGATCGACAGCAGCGGCACCGCCACGATCACCGAGGACACCACCACGATGACCGCGCCGATCATGTGGGTCAGGGCCAGGCCTTCCATCGAGGTACCGCCGTACAGGTACAGCGCCAGCGCCGACAGGAAGAACATGACCGCGGTGATCACGGTGCGCGACAGGGTCTGGTTGATCGAGCGGTTCAGCACTTCCACCGGCTCCACGCGCAGGCTGCGGAAGTTCTCGCGCACGCGGTCGAACACCACGATGATGTCGTTGATCGCAAAGCCCATCACCGACAGCAGGCCGGCCAGCACGGTCAGGTCGAATTCGCGGCCGGTGAGCGAGATGTAGGCCACCGTCACCAGCAGGTCGAACAGCGCGGTCAGGCTGGCCACCACCGCGAACTTCCACTCGAAGCGGAACGCGATGTAGATCAGGAAGCCGACCAGCATGAACAGCGTCGCGTACACGCCGTTCAGCGCCAGGTCCTTGCCGACCTGCGGGCCGACGAATTCGCCCGGCTTCACCGTCGCCGGATTTTCCGCCGTGGTCACCGCCTTGCGCACCTGCTCGGCGAGGTTCCTGGTCAGGTCTTCGTTGTTGTGCTCGCCCTGCGGCTGCAGGCGGATCACGATCGCGTTGCCGCTGCCGACGTTCTGCACCTGCGCGTTCTCGAAGCCGGCCGTGGCCAGCTGCTCGCGCACGTGGTCGATGTCCACCGGCTTCTGGAAGCTGGTCTGCACCAGCGCACCGCCGGTGAACTCCAGCGCGTAGTTGAAGCCCTTGCCGAAGATCACCCCGAGCGAGGCCACCGCCAGCACCAGCATCAGCACCAGGGTCGGACGCCGCCAACGCATGAAGTCGATCTTGGTGTCGTTCGGGATCAGGTGGAGCGGGAAAATTTTCATGGAGACGTGCTCTTCAATTTTTTAAAACCCGCACAGGGATGTGCGGGCTCTTGCGAGGGACTCGCATCAGATAGCAACGGACTTGAGCTTCTTGCGGCGGCTGTAGATCAGCGTCGCCAGCGCGCGCGACACGGTGATCGCGGTGAACATCGAGGCGAAGATGCCGATGATCATGGTCAGCGCAAAGCCCTTCAGCGGCCCGGTCCCGAACGCGTACAGGGCCACGCCGACGATCAGGCCGGTGAGGTTGGCGTCGAGGATGGTGCCGCCCGCCTTCTCGTAGCCGGCGGCGATCGCCGACTTCGGCGGTACGCCCAGCCGCAGTTCCTCGCGGATACGCTCGTTGATCAGCACGTTGGCGTCCACCGACAGACCGACCGACAAAGCCAGGCCGGCGAAGCCGGGCAAGGTCATGGTGGCGCCGAACAACGACATCACCGAGACCACGATCAGCAGGTTCATCAGCAGCGCCACCGAGGTGATCGCGCCGAACATGCGGTAGTACACGCCGAAGAACGCCAGGGTGAACAGGAACGCATAGACCACCGCGGTGACGCCGCGCTCGACGTTCTCCGCGCCCAGGCTCGGGCCGATCACGTATTCCTCGACGAAATCCATCGGCGCGGCCAGCGAACCGGCGCGCAGCAGCTTGGCCAGGTTCTCGGCCTCGACCTTCTCCAGGCCGGTGGTCTGGAAGTTCTTGCCAAACACGCCGGCGATGCGGGTCGGCGCCAGCGCCTCTTCCTTGACCCGCACGCTGCGCACTTCCTTGCCGTCGACCATGCTCACGGTCGGGATGCGCTCGATGTACACCACCGACATCAGCTTGCCGGTGTTGGCGCTGGTGTAGTCGAACATGCGCTGGCCGGCGACGTTGTTGAGGGTCACCGAGACCGCCGGCAGCCCGTTCTGGTCGTTGCTGACCACCGCGCCGACCATCTGGTCGCCGGACACCAGCACGCGCTTGTTCAGCAGCACCGGCGTGCCGCTGTCGCGCAGGCGGAACACCTTGGCTTCCGGCGGGATGTTGCCGGTGCGCACCGCGTCCTCGGCATTGCCCTCGACCACGCCGCGGAACTCCAGCGTGGCGGTGGCGCCGATCATGCGCTTGGCCTCGGCGGTGTCCTGCACGCCCGGCAGTTCGACCACGATGCGGTCTTCGCCCTGGCGCTGGATGATCGGCTCGGCCACGCCCAGCTGGTTGACGCGGTTGCGCAACGTGGTCAGGTTCTGCTCGATCGCGCCGGCGGCGATCTGCTTGAGCTCGGCGTCGGGCACGCCGACCGCGATGGTCTGCCCGGACACGGCATAGCTCAGCGTCGGCTGCGCCTTGCTCAGTGCGGCGCGCGCGGCATTGACGTCGGCGCCCTCGCCCAGCCCGACCTGGATGCTGTTGTCGGCACGGCGCTCGACCGAGCGGTAAGGAATGCGGCTGTCGCGCAGCGTGGTGCGGATGTCCTCGGCGAAGGCGTCCAGGCGCTTGTCCAGCGCCGCCTTCTGGTCCACCTGCAGCGCGAAGTGCACCCCGCCCACCAGGTCCAGGCCCAGCACCATCGGCTTGCCGCCGATCGCCGACAGCCACTGCGGCACGGTCGAGGCCAGGTTCAGCGCCACCGTGTAGTTCTCGCCCACCTGCTGGCGCAGGATGTCGTTGGCACGGGTCTGCGCCTGCAGGTTCTGCAGGCGCACCATCAGGCTGTCGCCCTCCTTGGCCACCGACTTGGGGGTGATCCCGGCCGCCTTCAGGTCGGCGCTGACCCGATCGCGCAGGGCCTCGTCGAGCTGGCCGCCACGGCTGGCGGTGATCTGTACCGAAGGGTCCTTCTGGTAGACGTTGGGCAGCGCGTACAACGCACTGAACGCCAGCACGATCAGGATGAGGAAATACTTCCAGCGCGGAAACTCGAGCATTGCAGGACCCCGCGCGACGCCACGCCGGCGCCGCGCCTAGCAGTAAGAGAAATGGATCAGGCGGACTTCAGCGTGCCCTTGGGCAGCACGTTGCCGATGGCGGCCTTCTGCACGCGGATACGCACGTTGTCGGCGACTTCCACGGTGATGAAGTTGTCGCCGATATCGGTGACCACGCCGGCCACGCCGCCGGAGGTGATGACCTCGTCGCCGCGGCCGAGCTTGTCCAGCATCGACTTGTGCTCTTTCTGCCGCTTCATCTGCGGGCGCAGCATCACGAAGTACATCACCGCGATCAGGATGATCGGCAGCAGGAACATCTGCATGCCGCCACCGGCGGCAGGAGCGGCGCCGGCGGTCTGCGCCTGGGCCACGGGAATCAGGAAATCGAGCGGGTTCATCGGTGTGTCCTATGGTTTGGGCAGCCCGTCGCCGGGAAAGGCACGGACTGCTGGTTTGTCGCCTGAGGCGGCAAGCAGCCGCCGATTATGCCACGATCTCTCCTTACCCCTGGTTCGGGCCGCAACGCCTCTCTTCTCCCACCGGGACCGCTGTTCCTTCTCCCGTCGGGAGAAGCTGCCGCGCAGCGGCGGATGAGGGTACGGGCGCAGCCTGGTGCACCCAGACTCCGCGAGACGCTGCGCGCCGCCCCCTCCCCCAACCCCTCTGCCGGAGGAGAGGGGCTTTGTCACTGCTCCGATGGAAGCGGTGTCGCTTCCGCCCCGCGCGCCGCATAGAAGGACCGCCGGAACTGGGCAAAGGTTCCCGTGGCGATCGCCGCGCGCATGTCGGCCATCAGCTTCTGGTAGTACCAGAGGTTGTGCAGGGTGCCCAGCATCGGCGCCAGCATCTCGTTGCAACGGTCCAGATGGCGCAGGTAGGAGCGGGTATAGCCGCCGCTGCAGGCGTGGCAGCCGCAGCCCGGCTCGATCGGCGCCAGGTCGCGCTCGTAGCGGGCGTTGCGGATGCGCACGGTGCCGAACGCGGTGAAATAGTGGCCGTTGCGCGCATTGCGGGTCGGCATCACGCAATCGAACATGTCCACGCCGCGGGCCACGCCCTCGACCAGGTCCTCCGGCCGCCCGACCCCCATCAGGTAGCGCGGGCGGTCGGCCGGCAGACGCGGATGCAGGTGTTCGAGCATCGCGTTGCGCTCGTGCTCCGGCTCGCCCACCGCCAGCCCGCCGATCGCATAGCCGTCGAAGCCGATCGCCTGCAGGCCCTCGATCGAGCGCGTGCGCAGGTCCGCATGCACGCCGCCCTGGACGATGCCGAACAGCGCCGCGTCGTTGTCCAGGCCGTCGTGCGCCTCGCGCGAGCGCTGCGCCCAGCGCAGGCTCAGCTCCATCGAGCGGCGCGCGACGTCCTCGGTGGCCGGGTACGGAGTGCACTCGTCGAAGATCATCACGATGTCCGAGTCGAGCACCTTCTGGATCCGCATGCTCTCCTCCGGCCCCAGGAACACCTTGGCGCCGTCGGTCGGCGAGGCGAAGGTCACGCCCTGCTCGCTGATCTTGCGCCGGTGCGCCAGCGAGAACACCTGGAAGCCGCCCGAATCGGTCAGGATCGGCCCGTCCCAGCGGGCGAAGCCGTGCAGCCCGCCGTGGTCGCCGATCACGTCCAGGCCCGGCCGCAGGTACAGATGGAAGGTATTGCCGAGGATGATCTGCGCGCCCAGCGCCTTGATCTGCTCCGGCAGCACGCCCTTGACCGAGCCGTAGGTGCCGACCGGCATGAACGCGGGGGTTTCGACCTTCCCGCGCGGGAAGGTCAGGCGCCCGCGGCGCGCGGCGCCGTCGGTGGTATCGAGCTGGAACTGCAATCGGGACATGGAGAGGCCGGGAATGGAGAATCGGAAATCGGGAATGGAAACGACAACGGACGGAGCAACGGCTTCTGGCTTTTACGACGCCGCATTCCCCATTCCCGATTCCCCGCCCCACAACAACATCGCATCGCCGTAGCTGAAGAAGCGGTAGCGCTGTTCGATCGCATGCCGGTAGGCGTCGAAGATGCGCTCGCGGCCGGCGAAGGCCGAAACCATCATCAGCAGCGTGCTTTCAGGCAGATGGAAGTTGGTGACCATCGCATCGACGCTGCGGATGCGGTAGCCGGGCAGGATGAAGATCTGCGTCTCGCCGGCGAACGGATGCAGCTGGCCATCCTTGGAGGCGCTCTCCAGCGCGCGCACCACCGTGGTCCCGACCGCGATCACGCGGCCGCCGGCGGCGCGCGTGCGCCGCACCTGCTCGACCAGGCTGGCGCCGACATTGAGCCATTCGCGGTGCATCACGTGCTGCGCGAGCGCCTCCACCCGCACCGGCTGGAAGGTGCCGGCGCCCACGTGCAAGGTGACGTGGCCGACGCTCACGCCGCGCGCCTGCAACGCCTCCAGCAATGGCGCATCGAAATGCAGGCCAGCGGTCGGCGCGGCGACCGCACCGGCCTCGCGCGCGAACACGGTCTGGTAGCGCTCGCGGTCGTCCAGCCCGGGCTCGCGGCGGATATACGGCGGCAACGGCAGGCGCCCGGCCTGCTGCAGCCACGCCTCCAGGGTGTCGGGTACGTGGAATTCCAGCACGTAGAACTCGCCGTCGCGGTCCAGCACCTCGGCCTCGCCGCCGGCATCCAGGGCGATGCGCGCGCCGGCCTTGGGCGACTTGCTCACGCCCAGCTGCGCGCGCGCGCGCTGGCCGCCGAGCAGGCGCTCGATCAGGATCTCGACACGACCGCCGCTGCTCTTGTTGCCGAACAGCCGCGCCGGGATCACCCGGGTATCGTTGAACACCAGCAGATCGCCCGGCTGCAGCAGCTCGGGCAGATCGCGCACCTGGCGGTCGGCGAACGGCGCCGGTGCCGGCGGCACCAGCAGCAGGCGGCTGGCGGAACGTTCGGCCAGCGGCGCCTGCGCGATCAGTTCCTCGGGCAGGTCGTAGTGGAAATCGGACTTCTTCAAGGCCGGCGCATCACAGTACAGGTGGCCGGTCATTGTAGCTGGAGGGCCGGGATTGGGGATTCGGGATTGGGGATTCGCAAAAAGCGCGGCGCCTGGCTCCGCTCTAACCAATCCCTAATCCCGAATCCCCAATCCCGGCACCTCAACGCTCGAACTTGGTCGACAAGATGATCGACGAGGTCGTCCGCTCCACCCCATCGACCGCGCCGATGCGGTCGGTCAGCACGTCCATGTCGTTGACGCCCGGCACCACCCCCAGCGCGATCAGGTCGTAGGAGCCGCTGACCGAATGCAGCACGCGGACCTCGTCGATCTCGCGCAGCGCCTTGACCACCGAGGTCATCTTCTTCGGCAGCACGGTGATCAGGATGTGCGCGCGGATGTGGCCCTGCTCGAAGTCGTCGCGGGTGCGCACCGTGTAGCCGCAGATCACCCCCTCGCGCTCCAGCCGCTCGATCCGGCTCTGCACGGTGGTGCGCGACAGGCCGAGCTTGCGGGCGATCTGCGCGGTGGAGGCGCGGGCGTCCTCGCGCAGCAGCGAGAGCAGGCGTTCGTCGGAGGAAGTGATCTTCATGCGCGGCCAGATTTCGTCGAATCGACGAAATTATCCGATTTCCTGCACAAATCAACTCTGCCAACCGACGATCCGGTCCTGATAATAGAAAGCCTATCGCCAAACGCCCCGCCTCCAGGAGATCCCGCATGTCCGTCCTCGGCCCCCTCGCCCCGCTGCGCGCCCATGCCGGCGAACGCCTGACCGCTGGCCTGGACGATGCCAGCATCGACCGTCTGGCCGCCTCGCACCCGCAGCTGGGCGCCGCGATCGACGCCGCCGCCGCGGACCATGCGCGTCTTGTCACGGAGTTCGCCGACCTGCTCGAGCTGGACGAGATCGAGCAGATCCGCACGCTGCAGGCCGGCTTCGTCAACTTCTACGCCGACGACGCGGTGACCCCGTACGTGGCGCTGACCGCACGCGGGCCATGGGTGGTCACGCTGAAGGGCGCGGTGCTGTACGACGCCGGCGGCTACGGCATGCTCGGCTTCGGCCACACCCCGGACGCGGTGCTGGAGGCGATGGCGCGGCCGCAGGCGATGGCCAACGTGATGACCCCGAGCCTGGCGCAGCTGCGCTTCGAGCGCGCGCTGCGCGCCGAGATCGGCCAAAGCCGCGGCGGCTGTCCGTACAGCAAGTTCATGTGCCTCAACTCCGGTTCCGAAGCGGTCGGCCTGGCCGCGCGCATCGCCGACATCAACGCCAAGCTGCAGACCGACCCGGGCGCGCGCCACGCCGGCGCCCGGATCAGGCGCATCGTGGTCAAGGGCAGTTTCCACGGCCGCACCGACCGTCCCGGGCTGTATTCCGACTCCAGCCGCAAGGCCTATCTGCAGCACCTGGCCAGCTATCGCGGCGAGGATTCGGTGATCGCGATCGCGCCCTACGACGTGGACGCGCTGCGCCGCGCGTTCGCCGATGCCGAGCAGCACGGCTGCTTCGTCGAGGCGGTGTTCCTGGAGCCGGTGATGGGCGAAGGCGACCCGGGCCGCGCGCTGCCGCCGGCGTTCTACGCCGCCGCGCGCGAACTGACCCGCGCCCACGGCAGCCTGCTGCTGGTCGATTCGATCCAGGCCGGGCTGCGCGCCCACGGCGTGCTGTCGGTGGTGGATTACCCCGGCTTCGAGCAACTCGAGGCGCCGGACATGGAAACCTATTCCAAGGCGCTCAACGCCGCGCAATATCCGCTGTCGGTGCTGGCGGTGACCGAGCATGCCGCGCAGCTGTACCGCAAGGGCACCTACGGCAACACCATGACCAGCAACCCGCGCGCGCTGGACGTGGCCAGCGCCACGCTGGCGCAGCTGACCCCGCAGGTGCGCGCCAACATCCGCGCGCGCGGCGCCGAGGCAGTGCAGAAACTGGAGAAGCTCAAGAGCGAGCTCGGCGGATTGATCACCCAGGTGCAAGGCACCGGCCTGCTGTTCTCCTGCGCGCTGGCCTCGCAGTTCAAGTGCTACGGCGCCGGCTCCACCGAGGAATGGCTGCGCCAGCACGGGGTCAACGTGATCCACGGCGGCGAGAACTCGCTGCGCTTCACCCCGCATTTCGCGATGGACAGCGACGAGCTGGACCTGCTGGTCGGGCTGATCGGCCGCGCGCTGCGCGAGGGTCCGCGCCTGGCGCAGGCCGCAGCCGCGTAAGGCCGGCTGGCGCATGCTGCAGGACCTGGCCGAGGCGATCGCCCGGCCGCTGTTCGAACGCGTCCTGCAGCTGTTCGGCTACTGGAGCGGCCGCAGGCTGCTACTACCGGCGCTGTCGCTGGGCTGGATTCGCGCCGAAGCCCGGCGCGACCGGCCGCTGCACCGGCCCGGCAAGCGCCACCACGGCCAAGCGTTGCTCTATCGCGACGCCAGCGGCAGCATGGTCGCCAGCGACGATGCGCTGATGATCCTGGGCCTGGCGTGCTGGGCGCTGCTGGCACTGGCCGCGTTCCTGCTCTACCGCCTGGCGCGGTGAGTCGCGCTGGCGGCCTCATTCGGTCGAGCTGACCACTACCTCGCTGGCAGCCAGCGTTCCTTTTGATCAAGATCGGCGTGCTGGGCTTCTCGGCGGGCGGACACCTGGTGGCGGCGATCAGCACGCATTTCGAGCGCCGGCGCTACCCGTGCCATCGACGCGACGGAACAGCACAGCGGCTGGCCGGATTTCGCGCCTCCGGCTGGCGCCGGTGCCGGCACTTGCCGCTGCACGCAACTGGCGACGCTCGCGCCGGCTGCGGCACACTGTGCGCATCCCCGTTGCGAGCGCGCCCATGAAGATCGTCGAAGTCCGCCATCCGCTGGTGCAGCACAAGATCGGCCTGCTGCGCGACGCCGCGCTTAGCACCAAGGGCTTCCGCGAACTGGTCACCGAACTCGGCACCCTGCTCGGCTACGAGGCCACCGCCGACCTGGAGACGGAAACGCACACCATGGACGGCTGGGCCGGCCCAACCGAGGTACAACGCATCGCCGGGGCCAAGATCACCCTGGTGCCGATCCTGCGCGCGGGGCTGGGCATGCTGCCCGGCGTGCTGGCGCTGATTCCGACGGCGCGGGTCAGCGTGGTCGGCCTGCAGCGCGACGAGGAAACCTTGCAGCCGGTGCCCTACTTCGAGCGCCTCACCGGCCGCCTGGAAGAACGCGACGCGCTGATCCTGGACCCGATGCTGGCCACCGGCGGCACCCTGATCGCCACCGTGGACATGCTCAAGCGCGCCGGCGCGCGGCGGATCAAGGGCATCTTCCTGGTCGCCGCGCCGGAAGGGCTGCAGGCGCTGCAAGCGGCGCATCCGGACGTGGAGATCTACACCGCCGCGATCGACGACCACCTCAACGACAAGGGCTACATCCTGCCCGGCCTCGGCGACGCCGGCGACCGCATCTTCGGTACGCGGGTCGCCTGAGCCGCAGCTCCGCGCGACCTCAGCGCTGCAGGTTCTGCAGCGCCGCGCTCACGTACACCAGCGGCGCGTTCCAGTTGATCGCCACTTCGTTGCTGGCGTAGCTGCACTCCTGGTCCAGGTAGGACAGCGCCGGCAGCGACGAGGCGTAGGCATGCTTGCACACCTTGGCATCCTGCTGGCCCGGCTGCGGGCCGCCGACCAGCAGGCCCGGCACCGGCAGGGCGACGCCATCGGCGATGGAGATGCGATGGTGGATGTGCAGCGGCGAGCGTGCGCCGATGCCGGTCACGAACGACATGCCCAGCGGATTGCGTCCGAGCACGTAGTCCAGCTGCGACTGCGCGGCCTGCAGATACTGCGGCTTGTGCTCCAGCTGATACGCCTGCAACAGCAGCATCGCCTGGTTCAGCGCGTTGCCGTTGCTGCCCCAGTGGAAGTCGCCGGGGGTCATCGCCAGCTTCCACGCCGAATCCTGCCAGGCGCGCAGCAGCTGCGCGGCCACGCCGTCGATCTCGCGGGCGATGCGCGCCTGATCGGCATGCGCGGTCAGCCGCGCGCGGTGCTGCGCCAGCGACATCCAGGCCAGCCCACCCACCGCGCCCCAGCTCGGCACGCTCGCAGGCACATTGCGCGCCATCGCCGCGTCGTAGAAGGCATCCTCGCCGGTGGCCAGGTACAGCTCGGTCGCCGCCCAGGCGAACTCGTCGTCGAGCGTGTCGTCGGCGTAGCCGCCGGTGTGCACATCCGCCGGCTGCCGGTAGACCGCGTCCGGATGCGCCTGCGCCCAGGCCCAAGCGCGGCGCGACGCCTGCAGCATGCGCTTGGACACGCCGCCGCCGAAGCGGTCGTCGAACGGCGCGTAGATGCGGCTGGCCTGGGCCATCACCGCGGCGAAGTCGAGCGTGGCCGCGGTGCTCTTCTGCACCACGTAGCGCGGCGCGCGCGCCTGGTCGGGCATCTGCATGCCGCCGAAGTCCAGGTTGGTCAGCTTGTGGTACACGCCGCCGTCGCCCGGATCCTGCATCGCCAGCAGCCACTGCAGGTTCCAGTCGACCTCGCGCAGGATGTCCGGCACGCCGCCGCCGCTGTCCGGGATACCTTCCTTTTGCGCGGCGAAGTAAGCCGGAAACTGCTCGTAGGCAGACAGCAGCGTGTAGACGGTGATGCCGGAATTGACCACATACTTGTTGTAGTCGCCGGCGTCGTACCAGCCCTTCGGCGCGGAGATCGCGGTGCCGGCCGGGCGCCCGGGCGAAGCCGCCGACGCGTGGACCAGGACATGCGTATCCGGATGCCCTTCGGCGCGCGCGTGGCGGCCGGCGTACTCGCCGGGCAGCGCGGTGCTGGCGCGGTTGAAGTAGTAGGCCTTCAGTGCCGCGCGCGTCACCCCATCGTAGGCATCGGCGGCGATGGCGAAGCTGTCCGACGGCGGCAGTCCGTCCACCCGCAAGCGGTAGCGGCCCGCCGCGCGCAACGCGGAGAAGTCGGCGATGCGCGCCGTCTGCTGCGCCGGCGCCCATGTCGCCGCCGGCCCGAGCGTGCCGCGCAGCACCACCTCGCCCGAATCGGCACGTTCGACCGCGAATGCGTCGCCATGGCCATCGGGCACCACCGCGAGCTTGCTGGCGGCCGGCAGGTAGCCGACCTGGTTGAGCCGGATCGGCGACATGGCCGCATCCTCGGAACGCGAGGCGCAGCCAGCGACGAGCAGGCAGGCGAAAAGCAGGCAACGCAAGGCGATAGGCAGGTTCATGCGCCGATACTGGCTGGCCGCGATGACGGCTGCAAGCGCCGCGCCAAGGTCTTTCAGCCGCCAGCCGGGATGCCAGCGGCCAGCACGCGCGCCTGCAGTGCCGGCAGCTCATGCGTGGTGACGAAACGGCCCTTGCCATCGCGCGCCAGTTGCGCCAGCGCGCAGTCCGGGTCGTGGGTAAAGAACAGGTGCACGTTGCGCGCCAGCGCGTCTTCCAGGAATGCGCGCTTCTCGTCGATCAGCAGTTCGGCGTTGCGGTCGTAGCCCATGGTGATCGGCACATGCACCCAGGAGCGCCCCGGGATCAGATCGGCGCAGAACGCGACGCCGCCATGCGCCTGGCCATCGGCCTGCCGCGCGCCGACGATTTCGGCCAGCATCAGCCCCGGGGTATGCCCGTCGCTGAAACGGAAACGCACCGCCTCGCCCAGCGCGCGCGAGTAGTCGCCGTCGACCAGCTCCAGGCGGCCGCTGGCCTCGAGCAAGCCGGGCAATTCGGGAATGAAGCTGGCGCGGTCGCGCGGATGCGGCTGCAGCGCACGCTGCCAATGCGCCGCACCCACCAGGAAACGCGCGTTCGGGAACAGCAGTTCCGGCGCCGCGCCCTCGCGCCACGGCGCCAGTAGCCCGCCGGCGTGGTCGAAGTGAAGATGGCTCAGCACTACCACGTCGATATCGGGATGCGCGACACCGGCCTCGCGCAACGAATCCAGCAGCACTTGGCGCTCTTCCTGGATCCCGTAACGCTCGCGCAGCGCCGGTGCGAAGAACGCGCCGACGCCGGTCTCGAACAACACCGTCTTGCCGGCCAGCGGGCGCGCCAGCAGCGCGCGGCAGGCCAGCGCGATGCGGTTGCCGTCGTCGGGCGCGGCCCATTGCTGCCACATCGCCTTGGGCGCGTTGCCGAACATCGCGCCGCCGTCGAGCTTCTGCGAATTGCCTTGGATGGACCAGAGTTTCATTGCCGGGATTCGGGATTGGGGATTCGCAAAAGCGCGCGGCGTGCGACTCAGCGCGCTGGCGCTGCCAGTTGCACGACCTCGGCGCTGCCGACCTCGTTGCGCGGATCGCTGCCGCCGCTGAGCACGTTGTTGCACTTGTCCCACTCCACGGTCTGCAGGTTGCCCCACACGTGACTGGAACCGCGCCCGCCCTCGGCGCTGTCGCCGGGCAGCTCGAGCGCGTGGCCCAGCGCCTGTAGGCCGTGCACGGTGGCCGCGTCGAAGGTGCCGGTCTCGGCCTCGATCACGTCCGGCAACCACTGGTGGTGGTAGCGCGGCAGCGCGGCGACCTGTTGCGCGCTGAGGCCGTCGTCGTAGCCGAGGATGCCGAGCAGCACCATGGTGATGATGCGGCTGCCGCCCGGGGTGCCGAGCACGATCGTCTTGTCGGCGTTCTCCATGAAGGTCGGCGTCATCGAGCTGAGCGGGCGCTTGCCCGGCTTGGGCGCATTCGCGGCGTAGCCCATCACCCCGAACGCGTTGGGCGTGCCGGGCTTGAGCGCGAAGTCGTCCATCTCGTCGTTGAGCAGCACGCCGGTGCCCTTGGGGATCAGCCCGGAGCCGAACAGCAGGTTCACGGTCTGGGTCGCGCCGACCCGGTTGCCCTCGCCGTCGATGATCGAGAAATGGGTGGTCTCGTCGTCTTCCAGCGGGGTCGGCTGGCCCGACAGCAGGTCGCTGGGCGTGGCCTTCTCCGGGTTGATGGTCGAACGCAGGCCCACCGCATAGTCCTTGCTCAGCAGCACGCGCTGCGGCACCGTGGTGAAATCCGGATCGCCGAGGAAGAAGGTGCGGTCGCGGTAGGCGCGGCGCATCGCTTCCACCACCAGATGGGTGCGGTGCACCGGGTCCATGGCCTTCAGGTCGTAGCCTTCCAGCATCTGCAGCATGCTGGCCAGGGCGATGCCGCCGGACGACGGCGGCGGCGCGGTGGTGATGCTCCAGCCCTTGTAGTCGAAACGGATCGGCGTGCGCTGCTTGACCGTATAGCCGGCCAGTTCCTCGGCGGTCCAGTGGCCGCCAGCCTGCCTGACCCCGGCCAGCAGCTTGTTGGCGGTGGCGCCGCGATAGAAACCGTCGAAGCCCTTGGCGCCCAGCAACTGCAAGGTATTGGCCAGTTCCGGCTGCTTGAACAGGTCGCCTTCGGCGATCGGCTTGCCGTTGCGCAGATACACCTCGCGGGTGCCGGGATAGCGCTCCATCACCTCGCGCCGCGACTGGTAGCCCTGGGCCATGCGCCGGTACACCGGGAAGCCGTCGCGGGCGATGCGGATCGCCGGCGCCAGCGACTGCTGCAGCGGCAGCTTGCCGTGCTGGGTCGCCAGCTCCACCAGCGCCGCCGGCAGGCCGGGAATGCCGGCCGACCACGGGCCGTTGACCGAGCGGTCGCGGTCCAGCGCGCCCTTGGCGTCCAGGAACTTGTCGGCGGTCGCCGATTCCGGGGCGACTTCGCGCGCGTCCAGCATCACGTCCTTGCCGGTCCTGGCGTCGTGCAGCAGGAAGAAGCCGCCGCCGCCCAAGCCGGAGCTGATCGGCTCGACCACCGCCAGCGTCGAGGACACCGCCACCGCCGCGTCGAACGCGTTGCCGCCCTCGCGCAGGATCTGCAGGCCGGCATCGGTGGCCAGGCGGTGGCCGCTGGCGACGGCCGCGCCGGGCGGATGCGCGGCAGCGGTAGCGACCGGCGCCTCGGCCCACGCCGACGGCGTCAGGACCAACGCGAGCAGCAGGACACGGCGGACGAGGGTTCTCATGCGGCGGGGGGCTCCTGTGGGTACAACTCGGGATGATCGCGCTGCAGCTGCAACAGCTTGGCCAGCAACTGGTCGTGGCTCTCCGGGATCGCCGGATCCGGATCGATGCATTCGACCGGGCACACCACCACGCACTGCGGCTCGTCGAAATGGCCGACGCATTCGGTACAGCGGGCCGGGTCGATCACATAGATCGTCTCGCCCATCGCGATGGCCTGGTTCGGGCAGGCCGGCTCGCAGACGTCGCAGTTGACGCACAGCTCGTTGATCTTGAGGGACATTTCACTGGATTCGGCGCTAACCCGGGCATCTTACCGGATCGCGCGGCGCGCCCCTGCGAAGGGCGCGGCGCGCAAGCGCAACGCAGCGTCGCCTGGCGTGGCGGCGGCGCGCGCATGCACCGCGGCAGCTGACAGCCTCGGCTTCGAAAATGGCTGGATTGGTCTCGCCAGGCAGTCGGCGATCCCACACGCAACTGACCTTGCGTCAGCGCATCGGTGGCGGCCGCAGAGGCCGCCACGCCTGTCCGCTGCGCCGCGCCGAACGCCTGGCAGGCGGCGTGGCCGGCGCGCCCGGGCAGGCGCGCCGGCGATGCCTCACTTCGCTTCGACGAAGATGTACTCGGCGCCGGTCGGCTGGATCACGGCCTGCACGCGGGCGTTGTCGGCGGCGCTGCCGATGTAGACCACGCGCACGCCCTTCATCGTGTTCGGCCCGACCTTGGCGAAGGCCGCGGCGATCAGGTCGGCCATCTTGGCCGAGGCCGAGGAGCCGAACGCCAGCATGTTGCCCGGCTGGATGCCGCGGCCGATGGCGGTGGTGGCGCTTTCGACCTGGCGATCGTACTTGGCCTGGAAGTCCGCATCCGACTCCGGCGGCAGGTAGTACAGGAACGGGCTGTTGGGGATGTTGCCCATGTTCTGCAACGCCACTTCCTGCAGGTACTTCTTCCAGCCGGCGTCGTCGTCCTTGGACGGCGCAACCAGCGCCGTCTGCGCGTCGGCGGCGGGCGCGGCGGCCTCTTCCTTCTTGCAGGCGGTGAAGCCCAGTGCCAGCGAGGCGATCAGCAGCACGCGTACGGTGTTCTTCATGGATGGCTCCCTTGTTTGTATGTGAATGACGGACGGCTCAGCGCTGCGCCGCGGCCTGGCGGGCCTGGACCAGCGCCTGCATCACCGACGGCGGCACGAAGCCGGACACGTCGCCGCCCAGCCGCGCGATCTCGCGCACCAGCGACGACGAAATGAAACTGTGTTGCTCGGCCGGGGTGAGGAACAGCGTCTCCACCTCCGGGATCAGATGCCGGTTCATGCTCGCCATCTGGAACTCGAATTCGAAATCCGACACCGCACGCAGGCCGCGCAGCAGCACCCCGCCGCCGACCGAGCGCACGAAATGCGCCAGCAGCGTGTCGAAGCCGATCACCTCCACGTTGCGGTGCCCGGCCAACGCCTCGCGGGCCAGGTCCACGCGCAATTGCAGCGGCAGCGTCGGCCCCTTGGACGGACTCTGCGCCACGCCCACCACGACCCGCTCGAACAGCGGCGCGGCCCGGTTGACCAGGTCGATGTGACCGTTGGTGATCGGATCGAAGGTGCCGGGGTAGACGGCGATGCGGCTGTGGGCCACGGTCATGCATTGGATACCGCGTTAAGGTCGCCGGGAAGTGTAGCAGCGGTGCGCCGGTACAGGGCAGCGCGGACCTCGCGGCTGCCGCCCTCGCGGTACAGCGCCCACGGCGCCGGCAGCGCCGGCGCCTGCCCGGCGGGCGACTCCAGGTACAGCCAGGCGTCGGCCGCCAGCCGCGCCGGCAGCCGCTGCAGCACCGCGTCCCACAGCCCGTCGGCGAACGGCGGGTCGACGAAGGCGATGTCGGCCGGGGCGTCGGCGCCCGGCGCCGCCAGCCAGCGCAGCGCGTCGTCCTGCACCACCTGGATCTGCGCCTGCGCCTGCAGCCTGGCGATGCTGGCGCGCAGCCCGGCGGCCAGCGCCGGGTCGCGCTCGACCAGGCAGGCCGAGGCCGCGCCGCGCGACACCGCCTCCAGGCCGAGCGCGCCGCTGCCGGCGAACAGGTCCAGCACGCGTGCGCCGGGCAACGCCGGCAGCAGCCAGTTGAACAGGGTCTCGCGGACCCGGTCCGAGGTCGGGCGCAGGCCCGGCAGGTCCGGCACCGGCAGCCGCGTATTGCGCCAGCGGCCGCCGATGATGCGCACCTGGCCGGCGCCGGCACGGCTCATCGGCGGCCTCGCAACGGCCGGGAATCGGGAAGCAACGGGCACGGGGTCGGCATCGACGGCGGCGGCAGGAACGGGGCCAGGATGATAGACCAGCGCCATGCCCGCCGCTTGCGTCACCTGGCGCTTGAAGCCGGGCCTGCCCGCCACCATGTCCGCAGGCAGAGCCGCGCCCTCCTCCGCGCGGCCAGCCATCCCACCCCCTGGAGCAAGCACCGATGAGCGTGGAAACCCAAAAAGAAACCCTGGGCTTTCAGACCGAGGTCAAGCAGCTGCTGCAACTGATGATCCACTCGCTGTATTCCAACAAGGAGATCTTCCTGCGCGAGCTGATCTCCAATGCCTCCGACGCGGCCGACAAGCTGCGCTTCGAGGCGCTGGTCAAGCCCGAACTGCTGGACGGCGATGCGCAGCTGCGCATCCGCATCGGCTTCGACAAGGACGCCGGCACCGTCACCATCGACGACAACGGCATCGGCATGAGCCGCGAGGAGATCGTCTCGCACCTGGGCACCATCGCCAAGTCCGGCACCTCCGAGTTCCTCAAGCACCTGTCCGGCGACCAGAAGAAGGATTCGCACCTGATCGGCCAGTTCGGCGTGGGCTTCTACAGCGCCTTCATCGTCGCCGACCAGGTCGACGTGTACAGCCGCCGCGCCGGGCTGCCGGCCAGTGAGGGCGTGCACTGGTCCTCGCGCGGCAAAGGCGAGTTCGAGGTCGCCACCATCGACAAGCCCGAGCGCGGCACCCGCATCGTGCTGCAGCTGAAGGAAGGCGAGGACGGCTTCGCCGACGGCTGGAAGCTGCGCGGCATCGTGCGCAAGTATTCCGACCACATCGCGCTGCCGATCGAACTGCCGAAGGAACACCACGGCGAGGACAAGGACAAGCCGGAAACCCCGGAGTGGGAAACCGTCAACCGCGCCAGCGCGCTGTGGACGCGGCCGCGCACCGAGATCAAGGACGCCGAATACCAGGAGTTGTACAAGCACATCGCGCACGACCACGAGAACCCGCTGGCGTGGAGCCACAACAAGGTCGAGGGCAAGCTCGACTACACCTCGCTGCTGTACGTGCCGGGGCGCGCGCCGTTCGACCTGTACCAGCGCGACGCCTCGCGCGGGCTCAAGCTGTACGTGCAGCGCGTCTTCATCATGGACCAGGCCGAACAGTTCCTGCCGCTGTACCTGCGCTTCATCAAGGGCATCGTCGATTCCAGCGACCTGCCGCTGAACGTGTCGCGCGAGATCCTGCAGTCCGGCCCAGTGATCGACTCGATGAAGTCGGCGCTGACCAAGCGCGCGCTGGACATGCTGGAGAAGCTGGCCAAGGACGAACCCGAGCGCTACAAGAGCGTGTGGAAGAACTTCGGCCAGGTGCTGAAGGAAGGCCCGGCCGAGGACTTCGCCAACCGCGAGAAGATCGCCGGCCTGCTGCGCTTCGCCTCCACCCATAGCGGCGACGCCGAGCACAGCGTGGCGCTGGCCGATTACGTGGCGCGGATGAAGGACGGCCAGGACAAGCTGTACTACCTGAGCGGCGAGAGCTACGCGCAGATCAAGGACAGCCCGCACCTGGAAGTGTTCCGCAAGAAGGGCATCGAGGTACTGCTGCTCACCGACCGCATCGACGAGTGGCTGATGAGCTACCTCACCGAATTCGACGGCAAGTCCTTCGTCGACGTGGCGCGCGGCGACCTGGACCTGGGCAAGCTCGACAGCGAGGAAGAGAAGCAGGCCATGGAAGCAGCGGCCAAGGCCAAGCAGGGCCTGGTCGAGCGCATCCAGCAGGCGCTGGGCGAGGACGTGTCGGAAGTGCGCGTGTCGCACCGCCTGACCGATTCGCCGGCGATCCTGGCCATCGGCCAGGGCGACCTGGGCCTGCAGATGCGGCAGATCCTGGAAGCCAGCGGACAGAAGCTGCCGGAGAGCAAGCCGGTGTTCGAGTTCAACCCGGCGCATCCGCTGATCGAGAAGCTGGACGCGGAAGCCGACGGCGAGCGCTTCGGCGACCTGGCGCGGGTGCTGTTCGACCAGGCCGCACTGGCCGCCGGCGACAGCCTGAAGGATCCGGCCGCCTATGTGCGCCGGCTCAACAAGCTGTTGTTGGAGTTGTCGGCGTAGGCCTGCTGCACGGGCCAAGCGCGCGTAACAACGAAGCCGGCATCCTGCCGGCTTTGTTTATTGTCCCGACCCTGCATCGTCAGCCCTGAAGAACCCCGTAGCGTTTTTTGGCAACCCGAGGGTGTTCACACAGCACGGCGCGGGCGAGAATCCAGTTCACTCCCGTCCGCGCCTTTTTCGATGAACGCCAGCGATCCCGTCACCCTGTCCCTGGACCAAGCCACCGCCCTGGTCGAACGCATCCTGCGCCATGCCGGCTTCGGTCCGGCGCATGTGCGAACCCTCACCGCCACGATCGTCGCCGGCGAACGCGACGGCTGCGCGTCGCATGGGCTGTACCGGACCCTGGGATGCGTGGCGACGCTGCGCAACGGCAAGGTCGCGGGCGATGCCGAACCGGTCGTGCACGATCAGGCACCCGCGATCGTCCGCGTCGATGCATGCGGCGGCTTTTCGCTGCTGGCATTCGAGCGCGGCCTACCGTCGCTGATCGAAAAGGCGCGCGGCAATGGGCTGGCGGCGCTGGCGATCAACCATTGCGTGCATTTCTCCGCGCTATGGCCGGAAGTCGAACGCATCACCGAAGCGGGGCTGGTCGCGCTGATCTGCAATCCCAGCCATGCCTGGGTCACGCCGGCCGGCGGCCACACGCCCCTGCTGGGAACCAACCCGCTCGCGTTCGGCTGGCCGCGTGTGGACGCGCTTCCATTCGTGTTCGATTTCGCCACCAGCGCGGTGGCGCGCGGCGAGATCGAGTTGCACCGCCGCGCGGGCCTGCCGATTCCCGAAGGCTGGGGCGTGGACGCCAGCGGCAGGCCGACCACCGATCCGAACGTGGTCGCCGGCGGCGGTGGCGCGATGCTGACCTTCGGCGGACACAAGGGTTCGGCGCTGTCCGCCATGATCGAACTGATCGCCGGGCCGCTGATCGGCGACCTCACCAGCGCCGAATCGCTGGCGCACGATGCCGGCGCCGGTGCCTCCCCCTACCACGGCGAATTGATCCTGGCCTTGGACCCGGTGCGGTTCCTGGGCGCGGAGTGGGCCGCGCACATGGCACGCGCCGAGGCGTTCTTCGCCGCCTACCAGGACACCGGTGCGCGGTTGCCCTCGCAACGCCGCTATCAGGCGCGCGCGCGCAGCCTTCGCGAGGGCGTGCGGATTCCGCAAGACCTGCACCAGGACCTGCTGAAGTTGCTGGAGTAAGCACGCGCAGCACGGCGGCCGCACGTACGCGGTTGCCGCCAGTACCGCGCACCATTACATCAAGCCGCGCCTGAGCAGATGCCGACCGGGAACGGCATCGGCATCGGCATCGGCAATGTCACGTTTCGGCTGGCCGAACGCGGGCTTAGAACTTCACCGTCGCCCGCGCCCAGTAGTAGCGGCCGAGCAGATCGTAGGTGGCCACGTCGGTGTTGGCGTTGGTGACGTTGTTGGCGTAGTACAGCGGCGGCTGCTTGTCGGCCAGGTTGTCCACGCCCAGCTCGAGGCGGGTGTGCCAGGGCGTGAGGTTATAGCCGACCTGCACGTTGTGATAGACATAGGAACCGATGCGGCGCACCGCGTGCGGCAGGCCGGCATCGGCCGACAGGCTCTGCCGCGTATCTTCGCTGCCGATCTCGGTGCTGCCGATGTAGCGGATGCGCCACGACGCGCTCCAGTCGCCCAGGTTCCAGCTCAGCGCGCCGAGCCCGCGCCAGCGCGGGAAGTTGCCGTAGGCCTGGGTGTACTTGCCGGCGTTATGGATGGTGACGGTGCTGGCATCGGTAGTGTCCGGATTGATGTCGTAGCGGATCACGTAGGTGCCGTTGAGGCTGGCGTTGAAGCTGCCCCACGCGGTGTCCGGCAGGCGGTAGTTGAGGCTGAAGTCGGTGCCGCTGGCCCACAGCTTGCCGAGGTTCACGGTCGGCTCGGCGATGTAATTGATGGTGCCGTTGTCGTTGCGGTGGATCAGCGCGCAGTAGGCGCTGGACGCGTTGGGATAGCACTGGTTGAGCACGGTCTGCGCCGAGACCTGGGTGATGGTGTCCTGCAGGTTGATCTTCCACAGGTCCGCGCTCATCGACAGGCCGTCCAGCCAGCCCGGATCGTAGACCACGCCGAAATCGTAGGACTTGCCGGTCTCCGGCTTGAGCTGGTAGCCGGCCACCACTGCGCCGGAGGCCTTGGCGCCGACCTGGTTGTCGGCCTGCTGGTAGCTGCCGTCGGTGGGCACGTTGGCGCAGGCCGCGGCATGGCCGCCGCTGTAGCCGTTGCACGGATCCTTGACCGTGGCCGAGTCGCCGACCACGCCGGAATACAGTTCGTTGATGTTCGGCGCGCGGAACACCTGCGACACGGTGCCGCGCAGCAACAGGTTCTCGATCGGACGGTACTCCAGCGAGACCTTGCTGTTGGTCTTGCTGCCGACGCTGTCGTAATCGGAGAAGCGGCTGCCGACGGTCAGGTTCAGCGAATGCACCAGCGGCAGGTCGGCCAGCAGCGGGAACAGCGCCTCGGCATAGGCTTCCTTGACGCTGAAGCTGCCGCCGAGCACGCTGGCGCAGAATTCGATCACCCCGCACATGCCGTTCTCGTCGCCGGTCCACAGCGGATCGGCGGCGGTGGAGGTGCTTTCCTTGCGGTAGGACACGCCCGCGGCCAGGCTCACCGTGCCGGCCGGCAGGTCGAACAGGTTGCCGTTGGCGTTGGCCTCGAACTGCTTGACCCTGTAGACGCTGGTCACGATCGGGTTGACCACCAGCGCTTCCAGCGCCGCCTTGTTGCTCTCGCTGTTGAGGTTGAACGCGTCGATCGGGGTGCAGCCGGCGATCGCCGCGCCGGCGCTGCCGCATTTGACCGTGCCGTCGCTGTCCAGGAACGACGGCCCCACCGCGGCGTTGAACCCGGCGTAGTCGAGGAAGCCGTGGTTGATCGACTTCTGCTTGACCTTGCCGTAGTTGACGCTGGCGTCCCATTGCCAGGAGCTGTCGCCGAAGCTGCCGCGCAGGCCGGGATTGATCTGGAAATTGTAGGTGTCGTATTCGTAGCGGCGGTTGCCCAGCACGGTGGCGCGGCTGTTGAAGCTGTTGTACGAGGTCGCGGTGCTGCGGTCGGTGCCGAAGTTGACGCCGAACGGGTTGTAATAGCTACCGGCGGAGGCCAGGAAATTGTCGCCGTTGGCGAAGATCGGGATCGGCGCGATGATCGAGGACGAGGTGGTCTTGCTGAAGTAGGTGTTGACGTAGCCTTCCAGGTGATCGTTGAAGCGGAAGCTGCCGATCACGAAGGCATTGGTGCGTTCCTGCGGCGTCTGCAGCAGGTTGTACGGCTGGTAGTTGTAGGAATCGCTGGCGGCGTCGTAGCAGTGGTACTGGCTGGCATTGGTCGGGCTGCCGCTGCCGCCGTTGAAGGTGACCCGCGCGCAGCCGTTGCTCGCCGCCAGCGCCCTGGACCGGGCGGAACCTTCGTCGAAGCTGATGCTGCCGGTCGGCGTGGCCGAGGAGCCCTGCTTCACCGGCACGCCGTCGATCAGCGACAGCGCATCCTTCGAGTAGCTGCGCGCGCCGGCCGAGACCGGATCGATGTCGTGGTAGGACAGGCCGGCGACGATGCTGCCGCGCTCGCCGGTCTTGCCGGCGGTCAGCGAGAAGCTGCGGCGGTTGCCGTCGCTGCGCGAGCTGGTGCCGAAGTCGGTGCTGGCCTCGATGCCGTCGAAGCCCTTGCGCAGGATGAAGTTGACCACCCCGCCGATCGCGTCCGAGCCGTACACCGCCGAGGCGCCGTCGCTGAGCACTTCCACCCGCTCGATCATCGTCGCCGGGATCGCGTTGACGTCGTTGCTGGCCAGGCGCGTGCCGTTGACCAGGATCAGCGTGCGCTTCTCGCCCAGGCCGCGCAACGAGATGGTCGAGGCGCCGGTGCCGCCGCCGTTGTTGGTGTTGGGGTTGGTCGCGTTGCCGGCGATCGATGGCAGTTCCTGCACCAGGTCGCCGAGCGTGGCCTTGCCGGTCGCCTCGATCTGCGCGCGGTTGATCGTCACCACCGGGTTGGCGGTCTCGGTATCGACGCGGCGCAGGCGCGAGCCGGTGACCACGATGCTGTCCAGGGTCTGGGCCTTGCCGTCGTCCGCGCTCGCCTCCTGCGCCAGCGCCGGGCATGCGGCGCCCAGCGACAGCGCGGCGACCACGGCCAGCGCCAGCGGCTGCGGGCGATGGGAAGGATGGGGTGCGTGCGGGAACGACATGGAGATCTCCTGAGCGAGGGCGACACGGGGCATAAGCGAAAACGATGGGCCGAACACATCCGCGCCGGCGCGCGCCAGCGGTCGGAGGTGCGATGAGGACGACGCTGCAACAGCGACTCCGGTGATACGCATCCTGCGCCGCGGCTTTGGCAAGGCCGGACGCCACTACGGGATGCCTGCGATCCTTCGCACGCTGCCCGTGCGCTCATCCCGGCCCTGCGGTGAGTGGCCAAGGGCGGTGGCGGATCCTGTCCCGCACACCGGCCGCTGCGCCGGAAAACCAAAGGTCATCACGTTTTAACGATGCAATCACAATGTGCCTGTAACTGCGACCGGCGTCTTGTCGCAATTAGCGGTTCTGCATGCGGAATAACGCATGGTCGTGGCGCGGCGGCGCGATCGTGCGGCCGATCGGCATGCATACATATTGCTTTCGGTTCAGCCAGGGAGCCGGTGCATGCAGGCGCGACGCTGCGTGCAACCTGGCACAACGGGTGTCGCACCGCGGCAATGGCTGCGATCCATCGCCAAGCTGCGCCACGCACGCCACCCGCTGCTGGGCGCGCAGGCCGCACAGCGCGCGCGCGGATGGCGCGTCCTGCCTTGCCGTCGAACTCAATGCGGGTGTGCAGCCGGCGGCGGCGACAGCCGCAGCAGTACCACGCCATGCGCGGCGACCTGCACGCTGCGCAGTTCGCCGGCCGGCCGGCTGGCGCCGCGCCACAGATCGCGCCAGCGGCGCCCACGCAGCGTGGTGCCGGCATCCTCTGCCGTCAGCGCCAGCCGATGCGGCTGCGTGTCGCGATTGAATACGCCGAGCGCCACGCCGCCGTCGGCCAGCGGCTTGCGCCAGATCTCGATCACGCCATCCTTGCGCACCGCCCTGCCCTGCACGCCCAGCGCATCCTGGTCGATCGCCAGCACGTCGCGGTTGCGCAGCAGCGCCAGCGTCGCCGGCGTCATCTGCCGCAGGTCGTTGCCGAGCAGCAACGGCGCCGCCGACAGCGCCCACAGCGCCAGGTGCGTGCGGTACTCGTCCGCGCTCATGCCGCCGTTGCCGACCTCGAGCATGTCCGGATCGTTCCAGCCGCCCGGCCCGGCGTCGGCAGGATCGCCGTTGCGGTCGAAGCCGATCGCGGCCATCTTCGCGTAGGTGTCCTCGATGTCGCCGCTGGTGCGCCACAGGTGGCCACCGACCTCGCGGCCCCACTGGCCGACATGGTCGCGGCCGTACTGGCACAGGCTGTAGACGATCGGCCGCCCGCTGGCGCGCAGCGCCTGGCCCATCTGCAGGTAGGCGCGACGCACCTGTTGCGGTTCGCGGAAGATGCCTTCGCCCGAACACAGGTCGTACTTGAGATAGTCGATGCCCCAGCCGGCCCAGGTGTGCGCATCCTGCTCGACGTGGCCGTAGCTGCCGGTGTAGCCGGCGCAGGTCCTGGGTCCGGGCGAGCTGTACAGGCCCAGCTTGAGCCCCTTTCCGTGCACGTAGTCGGCCAGTGCGCGCATGTCCGGAAAGCGCGCGTTCGGCTGCAGCACGCCGTCGCGGTCGCGCCGGCCCTGCCAGCCGTCGTCGATGTTGACGTAGACGTAGCCGGCATCGCGCAGCCCGGAGGCAACCATGGCGTCGGCGATGCGGCGCACGGTGGCGTCGTCGATGTGCTCGGCGAAGCGGTTCCAGCTGCTCCAGCCCAGCGGCGGGGTCCGCGCCAGGCCGTCGCCGGGCAACGCCGCGTAGAGCGGCAGTGGCGCGACCGGAAACGCCAGCCGTGCCGCGTCGGCCCCGCTGCCGCGGGTGGCGCGCACGTCCACCTGTTGGTCCCAGATGCGCCCGGCCACGTGCAGCTGGCCGTGCTCCAGGGTCGCGGTCCACGGCTGCGCCGGCAGCCGCGGATTGCCGTTGTCGATCTGGAAGTGCGCCACGTCGCCGTCGATGCGCAGTTGCTGCATCGGCACATCGCCGTACCAATCGGTGGTGATGCTGCCCTGCGCCTGACCGTCGCGCTGGACGATGCGCAGGTAACGCGGACCGGGAAACGACGGCCCCTGCGCAATCACCCAGACGCCTTGCAGCGGGCTGGACGCTGCCACGGCCGCGGTCTGCGGCGGCCCATGCGCGCAGCCGCCACTGCCGGTTACCGCGAGCGCGAGCAGACCACGCCACAGCCAGCGGCTGGCGGGAAAAGTGAAGCGCAGGCGTGACGCCATTGATGGTTCCTGTCAGGGCGCGACGCCAGCGCCGCGCGCGTGCGCAACCGCAACCGCAACCGCAACCGCAACCATCACAATGCGCTAGCGGCCGGGATCAACCAGCCGCCGAACAGCGGCCCGGCGGTATCGCCGTGCTGCGGCTCGATGCGGAAGGTCAGCTGCGCGGCGCCGGTCAGCGCCGGCGGCAACGCGTAATCGCGATCGACGAAGTCGATCACCTGGCTGCGGTCCACCTGCACTTCCACCGCCAGCTTGCCGTCGATCAGGATATTGAAGCGGCCCTTGTCGCTACCCCAGAAACGCAGGCGCAACGCCAGCGGCCGTGCGCTGCCTTTCATCTGGAACTCGACGAAGCCCTTGCCGCGCACGTCGCGGCATTGCTGGCGGCGGTAGGCGCCGCCGAAAGACGTATCGCTGCGCAGCTTGTGCGCCTGCTCGGAGGCCTCGTCGCCGAACTGGATCATGTCCACCGCGGTGGCCTGCAGCGCCGCGCGCTCGGCCTGCTGGCGCGCGCGCCGCGCCGCTTTCTGCGCCCACTGCGTCGGCGCCAGGCGTTTGAAGTACAGCGCGCTGCGGCGTTCGTATTGCGCGTAGAACGGCACGAAGGTCAGCCCCGGCGGCTGCGTGGCGGCGGCCAGAAAATGGCCGGGCTGCGGCAATTCGGCGAACCCTGCCAATGGATCGGCCACGGCCACCAGCGCCGGGTCCGGCGCGTCGTAGGGATCGGCGACCGGCCCGAGATCGGCGGCCAGCGCCAGCGGACCGCGCATCACCACCACCGTATCGGCGTCGCCGGCGGCATGCTCCAGGCGCAGCGGCATCGCCAGGTCCAGTTCGATCACATCGCCGCTGCGCCACTGCCGCTCCAGCGCCAGGTAGCCGTCGGCGGCCGTGCCGCGCTGGGTCTTGCCGTTGACGCGCAGCGTGTAGCCGCCCTGGCACCAGGCCGGCAGCCGCAGCAGCAGGCGCCGCGGCGTGCGCGCGCCGGCGCGACGCAGTTGCAGCCGCACCTTGCCGTTGTCCGGCACGCCGCTGTCCAGCTCCAGCGTCAGGTCGCGCTCGGGCCAGTCCAGGGTCGAGGGGATGTACAGGTTGACGTACAGCGACGCCGCGTCCTGCCAGTAGATCGAATCGCCGAACTGCGCATGCGCTTCCATGCCGCTGCCGACGCAGCACCAGAACGAATCGAACTTGTCGGAGAAACCGCGCTCGCCGCCGCTGATCATCGGCGTCATGTAGGTGAACATGCCGGTGGCCGGATGCTGCGCGGCCATCGTATGGTTGTGCAGGGTGCGCTCGTAGTAGTCGAAATAGCGCGCCTGCGGCGTCCACTGGTACAGGTGCCGGGTCAGCTTGAGCATGTTGTAGCTGTTGCAGTGCTCGCAGGTCTGCTCGGTCAGGAACGCGGCGATGCTGTCCGGTTCCTGGAAATACTCGCGGTCGGCATTGCCGCCGATGACATAGCTGTAGTGGCCGGTCACCGTCTCCCAGAAGAAACGCGCCGCGGCCGCGGCGTCGGCATCGCCGGCGACCTCGAACTGGCGCGCCTCGCCGATGAACTTGGGCACCTGGGTATTGGCATGGATGTGCGGCAGTTCGTCGCGGCCGGCGGCGGCCGGATCGATCACCTTCTCGTGGCGCAGGCGCTTGCCCAGCGCGATCCAGCGCGGATCGCCGGTACGCGCGCCCAGTTCGATGTAGGACTCGTTGAGGCCGCCGAACTCGGTGTCCAGCAAGGTCTGCATCTGCGCGTGATCGAGCGCGTCGAACACCCCGCCCAGATAGCCGGCCAGCGGCAGCAGCACCTGCAGCGCCTGCGCGTTGCCGGCCAGTTCGTGCGCATCGAGCAGGCCGGCGAACAGCTTGTGCACCGTGTACAGCGGCGACCAGCTGCCGTTGAGATTGAACTTGCTGCCCTTGATGACGCCGCGGCGCACTTCCTCGAACACCAGCTTGCCGTTGTCGATGGCGCCCTTGTCGTTCTTGCGGGTGAGCCCGCCGACATAGCCGTCCGGATCGCGCGCCTGCGCGCGCGCCAGTTCGGCGACGATGTAGTCGATGCGCTGGCGCAGCGCCGCATCGCGCGTTTGCGCATGCATCTTGGCCAGCGCGCTGAGGTAGTGGCCGAGCGTGTGCCCGGCGATGGTGTCGCCTTCCCAGCCGCCGTAGACCTCGCCCTTGGCTGGCAGGCCGGCGTAGTGCAGGAAGTTGTGCAGCAGGCGGTCCGGCTCCAGTTCCAGCAGGTAGCGGCGGTTGGTCTGCAGCGAATCCAGGAACAGCGACGGCTTCAGCGTGACCTGCTTGAGCGGCAGCGCCTGCACCGCGCCGGCGCTGGACGCGGCGGCATCCAGCGGGAAGCGCAGCAACCCCGCGGCCACCGCCAGCGCGCTCCACTGCAGGAAGCGCCGCCGCGATGGATCCAGCGCGTGCGCACAGGCATCGGCGTGCGGCAGCGGATCGGTGGACAGGCACTCCATGGATTTCATCGCAGATCACCGCGACGTGACGCGCCCAGCCCGGGGAAAACCAACATGGGTATCGGCATCTGCTGCTCCTGGTTGGACGGTCTGTGACAATACGGCCACGGCCCCGAGGCCGACGACGCTGTCGGCATGATGGCTGGCCGTACCGAACCTGCGCAGCGAAGGTAGGCGGGCCATTTGTCATCATCCCCCGCGCGTCACCCTGCCGTCTTGTGCACAGACAGAAGAACGGATGCCGAATTACGCACAAACCGCGCATGGACGCGGTGCTTTGCTGCCGCGCGCGGCAGCGCCATGCTGCGCAGCACTCATGACCGTTTCGGCGTGGCGAGGGGCATCACCCATCGCCGCGCAGGCACCGGCGGCGGACCCGCACGGGCACGCCGCCGCATGGCGCGACCCGGCGGATTACTGCGAGCGCGGCGTTGCGGTGACTTCAGGCACTGCGCCGGTCAGATCCGCACCGTATTCCGGGTTGAGGATCAACCCAGGATCCACGTAGCCGTAGAACACGCCCTTGCTCAGCGACGCCCCGCGTTCCTCTACATCGCCGCGCAACTGGGCAGTACCGGACAGCGTGAATGCTTCGAACGCGCCCGGCCCCATGAACACCGTGTGCACCTGGGCGCTGTCCCGAATCCTCGCTCCATCCTGCACTACGCTCAAGCCACCGACCACGACGTTGTCCTGGACGGTGCCGCCCATGATCGTGGCATGGTCCTGGATCCGGGCATTGCCCAGCACCTGCCCACCTAGCACGCGCGCGTCCGGGCCGACGTAGGCGGTGGGCGCGACATAGGCATTGCGCGCGACCCAGCCGCCACCGTTGGCATGGCGGGTGCCGAGCGCCGTCGGCGTCGGCGCATTCGGCTGGCGGCCGGATGGATAGGCGTTGTCGAGCGTGACGCTCCACGGGTAGCGATAGATCGAGTAATAAGACTGGTCCCACTTGATCTTGTGCATTTTGCTCGGGGTCCCCATCACCACCAGATAGAGCCCGGTATCGCCGCGCTTCAGATCGAACTGCAGCGACGCGCTGGCGCCGCGCTGCAAAGGGCTGTAGCGCGCCTTGCCCGCCGCATCGATCGCAACCACGCCCCAGCGCCAGTCCGAATCGGGCGAGGCGATGGCACTGGGGTCGTTGTACAAGCCCGGCAATGCGTTCACCGCGGACTGCGTCTGCACATCGCCTGCGAACTTGACGCCGATCGCGGCGGCGCCCGCAGCGGGAATCAACCGTACCAGGTTGTAGCCCCAACGCTGCGGCGCCCAATCGAACGGCACGCGGTAGCGGCGCTCCTGGCCCGGCACCTGATCGAGCTGGGTCAGACGCAAGGCGAGATCGCGGTTGTACTCATCCGAGGTGTTTTCGGGATCGAACGCATCGTTACTGCCGTATTGTTCGCGCATCAACACGCCATGATCGCGACCATCGGGATCGGTGTAATCCCAGTTCACGTTATGCATCGCCCAGTCGCCAAACACGTCGTTGAGCTGCGACTGGGTCCAACCCATGTTGTCGCGGATGACGGAGAACGGATCCGCATCGGCCAGACCGGGATCGCCGGACTTGGGCGCCTTGGCCCACATGTCGTTGATGATGGAATAGCCGAAACGGTCCTTGAGATATTCCATGAATTGCCAGTTGCAGTAGCGATCGCGGGTCGAGCCCAGATAGAGATGCGGATAGTTCACAAGCATCGTCGAGCATTGAACCTCGGTGTTATGGTACTCATCGATCTGGTGCGCCATCCAGTTGGCATGCGACTCCCAGATCCAGCCGGTGTACTGCGACCGGGTCAAACCGCCGGTGGCGCCTTGTAGCGCATGGGTAAGTTCATGCGCCAGACCCCAGTGATCCTGCAAAAAGGAGGGCGAAATCCACATGCCCATTCCGCCACTGTCGGCGGGCCCGCCTTGCATGCCGAAGTCGGACTTCAAATAGATGCTGGCCTTGTACTTCGTCGCCGAAGCGCAATAGGGTTCCGGAAAACCGATACGATTGATGTAGGTGTTCCAGATCAGCTCCAGTTCCTCGCCTGCCGCTTCCAGATCGGCGCGGGGAACATTTTCCGCGTCTTCCCAGCGGAACGCGAAGTGCGTGGTTTCGTAGCGCACTGCCGGCATGTCGGTGTCATTGGGATTGGCGACCCATTGACCGGTGCTGCAGACGGCCGCCGCATGCGCGACATGCGACGCCAGGGCCAAACCAGCCGACATGCAGAGGGGCGCGACGATGCGCAACAAGGACGACAGGGGACGTTTCATGCACTCTCTCCTAAGGAACTGCACATTCGGAGCAGCAACGCGTGCAATGGCAGCGTTGCGCGGTATCGCGCGCGCCTGATCGAAACGGCGCAAGCGTTGTGCGACGAAACCACGCCAGCGCGGCATGGCGCATCGCAACGCGACAGTGTCGGGTCGATCGTGGCTTTCACGGCGTCGGGCATACATCGGCCGGACCAGCGGCAACGTCACGTCGGCAGGAACGTCCATCCCCGTGCATGAACACAGCGCACAGCAATGTCCGGAAAATCCTCCGCGTTGCACCGCGCTAGTGCGCGGGGCAGGCAAGGAAAACCAATCGAACGCTTTTGCGCACCCCCAACGACCCAATTCCATTGGTTACCCGCCCGCGCGCCTGACCGACCCGGCAGATGCTAGGGGCGCGCGAAATTCGGCGCACTGCATGCGCTCGCAGAACTACAAATTTTTTCTGTACAAAGAGAGGAAGTGAAGCGCCGATCACGGCAGTCAGCGTAACGCCCATCACACAGGCACGCACGATCGCCTGCGTGCTGCATAGACATCGCGCGATGCATGTCCAGCCACGGCCGCCGCAAGCGCCGCGACTGCAAATCCGTTCGCCGCAACCGCCTCGGCAGCGCAGCGATGCGGCGCTCACCGACGCGGCGCCGGCCTGCCCTCACAACGCCAGGCGGATCCCGCCGTAGTACATGCGCCCGATCACGTCGTACACGCCGGCGTGGTAGCCCAGCTCGAAATTGGCGCCGCCCGCCTCCGCGCCCGGCACCCGCGGCGGCGCGCGATCGAACAGGTTGCTGACCCCGCCGAACACTTCCAGCCCCGACTTGAGCCGGTAGTAGCCGGACACGTCGCTGTAGAACACGTTGCCGGTCCACACCTTCTGGTAGTCGGTGTCGCTGATCTCGGTGCTGTTGCGCATCTTGGAGAAGTGCCGCAGCGACCAGGTCGCGCCGGCGTGCGCGTTGGACCAGGTGGTGCGCAGCACGCCCTTCCAGGACGGCGAGCCGAACACGCCGGCGAAGCGGGTGACTTCTTCCGGCTGGTCCGGATCCAGCGTGTAGTCCTGGCGGATCAGGTGCGTGTAGTTCAGGTCGAACGACAGCGCGCCGGCATTCTGGCCCCAACGCTCGGCCAGGTCGTAGCGGTACTGCGCGAAGAAGTCGACGCCGCGGGTCAGGTAGCGCGACAGGTTGAGCTTCTGGGTGACCGCGTTGAGCAGGTTGCCGTCGGCATCGCGGCTGACGAAGGAGCAGAACGGGTTGTCCAGGGTCGGCGCGTCCACGCACTTGTTGATGATGGTCTGCGCCGGGAACGAATCGATCGCGCCGCGCAGGTCGATGTTGTAGTAGTCCACCGACAGCGAGAAATCCGGCAGGAAACGCGGGCGCAGCACGATGCCGACGGTGCGGGTCTTGGCGGTTTCGTTGGCCAGGTCCAGGTTGCCCTTGGTGATGATGTCGCGGTACAGCCAGTAGGTGCTCTTGTCCGACGGATTGAGCTGCGCGCAGTTGGCCGCGGTGTACTGGCTGCGGTCGGTGCGGTAGCGCTGGTTGTAGCTGTTGCACGGATCGGTGACCCACATGCCGCCGATGCTGCTGGCGGTGTACAGCTCGCCGATGTTGGGCGCGCGCACCGCCTTGCCGTAGGTGCCGCGCAGGGTGATGTCCTGGATCGGCGCCCAATCGATGCCGAACTTGTTGGTGACGGTGCGGCCGGCGGTGTTGTAGTCGGACACGCGTACCGCCGCGTCCACGCCCAGGCGCTGCGCGAACAGTTTGTCGGCCAGCAGCGGCAGGTGCAGCTCGCTGTACAGCTCCTTGACGTCGTACTGGCCGACCAGCGGCAGCTGGGTGGTGCCCAGGCTGGCGTCGTAGGCCGGATTGGCCGGATCGTACTGGGCGATCGCGCCGATGTCGTTGCGCTCCTTGCGGTACTCGCCGCCAAACGCGATCTGCGCCTCGCCGCCGGGCAGGTCGAAGATGCCGCCGGAGGCATAGGCCGACAGTACCTGCTGGGTCATGGTGGTGGTGGCCCAGTCCGAGGTGTAGCGCAGGTAGCCGATCTCCTGCGCGGTCAGGCGCTTGAACGGGTTCAACGGCACGCAGCCGTTGCCCGGGTCGGTGAGCGTGCTGCGGCAGATCGCGCTGCCGTCGGCGCCGGCGGTGGAATCCACCGCCAGGTAGTAGCGCGTGTAGGACACCGTATCGATGTCGCGGTTGCGCTGCTCGGTGCGGCCGTAGGAGTAGTACGCGCTGTAGTTCCAGGCGCGGCCGCCCAGGCTGAAGTCGCCCTCCAGGCCGACCACGCCCTGCAGCAGCTGGCGCCGGTACTGGCTGCCGGCCTGCCCCAGTTCGTCGTCGAAGTGGCGCGCGAAGTAGATCCCGTCGGTGATCGTGCCGCCGTTGGCCGCGCGCATTTCGTCGGTGATGAACGGGCTGTCGGCCGGCACCGCCTCGCTGCCGAACGCGCTCAGCGCGCGCCAGGCCGATTGCGAGGTGGTCCGCGAATAACCGACGTTGGCGAAGAAGCGCAGGCTGTCGCTGAAGTCGAAATTGAGCGTGGCGCGGCTGGCGAAACGATCCGACGGCACTGCCAGGTACCACGAGTCGTAGCGGCCGCCGTACTCGCCGCCGTCGGTGAGCAGGCTGCCCAGCGCGGTGGACGGATCGGCCAGGCTCAGCGGCACGCTGTTGACGTAGCCGCCCGGGCCGAGCACCGGCGCGCGCAGCTGGCCGTCGCCGGTCATCGCGTAGTGGCGGCCGCCGAGGATGAGCTGCGCGTCCTCGGCGTTGTTGATGTTGCGGTTGTTGTCGGAGATCCAGTAGCGCTGGTTGCGGTTGTTGCGCGTGTACATCGGGTAGCCGGTGGCGGTCCACGGCCGGTCCTGGCCGGACACCGAATCGGGCTCGCGCTCGTAGAAGCCGTACACGGTGACGTTGCCGCGGTTGTCGGCGAAATTGCGCCCGAACAACGCATCGACGCTGCTGCTGCGCATATCGCCGCGGCTGGAGATGCCGTAGCGGGCGCTGGCGTCCAGGCCCTGGAAATCCTTCTTCAGGATGAAGTTGGCCACGCCGGTGACCGCATCGGCGCCGTACAGCGCCGAAGCGCCGCCGGTGATGACCTCGACGCGTTCGACCAGGCTGGAAGGAATATTGCTCACGTCCACCGCCGAGGTGCCCGGAATCGCCGGCACCTGGCGGCGGCCGTCGACCAGCACCAGGGTGCGCTGGGTGCCCATGCCGCGCAGGTCCAGCGCGTTGATGCCGGGGTTGCCGGCCAGGTTGCTGGTCTGGCTGGTCTGGGTCAGCGCCAGGCTCGGCAATTGATTGACCACATCGGCGATCTCGGTATAGCCGGCCGCACGGATCTGCTCGGCGCCGATCACGGTCAGCGGCGTGGGGCCGTCCAGCGCATCGTTGCGGCGGATGCGCGAACCGGTGACGACCACGCTGTCCAGGGTCTTGGCGTCGGCGGCGCTGTCGCTGCCGCTGCCATCGGCCGCGGCGGCCTTGTCGGGCACCACGGCGGCTTGCTGCGCCGCCGCCGGCAACGCCGCGAGCAACGCCATGGCGATCGCGGCGCACAGCAGGCTGCGCCCTTGCCCGCGGCGATCGCGGCAAACCGAAGCTGCATGGATGGAAGGCAAGCGGACGTGATGCATGGGCGTTCTCTCGGTTGATCGGCCTGCACGCAAGATCCAGGCCGCACGACGCCGCGTCCTAGCTGCCCGACGCAACGAGAACCGGTATCGACGATGGGGGCCGTGCATCCCCGCACGGCGCAAAATGCGGTGTGCGCTTGCGCACATCGCCATTGCAGGGTTTCACGTCGGCAGGTGCAACGTCTTGTGGAAAAACTTCGCCTTTGCTGTGGAAATTTGTCATATAGCGCAACGGACTGCAGGAACCGGCACACCTCGCTGCAACCTCATGCACGCCTGAGCGCCAGCCTCAGCGAATGGATTCGGAGGTCGGCAGCAAGCGCGACCGGCGCCGGCCGCAGCCATTGCCGTCGAACACCCGGTCAGTTCCAGTTGTAGCGGATGGCGAACGACGCCGAACGCGGCGCCAGATAGGCCTGTCCGCCGTATCGGCTCTCCTTGACCAGCGCCGATCCGTTGTAATAGCCGTAATAAGGGCTGACGAACACCAGGGTGTTTTTGTTCAGGACATTGCCCATGTTGAACTCCAATCGCAGGCGGTTCGATCCCCAGCTGTGCTCCCAGGCGGTATTCATATTGAGCAGCCACCAGCTCGGCAGGCGTCCCAGGCTGCCGCGGCTCACCGCGACGCCTGCGCAGTAATAGGCATGCTCGCCGGCGGTGCTGGCGGCATCGCTCGACAGCGGATACTGCGAGTAGCAGGATGTATTGGCGCCGCTCTGCCAGTTCAGCCCCAGCCCGGCACTGAATCCGCTGCTGCCGAACGTATGCGAGCTGTTGAGCAGGAACGCATGGCGGATATCCTGCGGCAGGTTGCCCGTCGCGCCCTGGGTCAGGGCGGCATACTGGAACACCTGCGACCCCAGCAGATTGCTGGCCGGATCGCCTTCGGCGTAATAGCCCTCGTAATTGCCCCATACGTGTTTCCAGGTGTAGCTGACCTGCAGGAACACGGGCTGGTCGGGCGTTTCCGGGTGGACCATCTCGACGCTGAAGGTATAGGCCTTGCGCTTGGGCTTGGGCAGGCCTGCGGCGCTGGCGGGGACGACGACGGTCTCCAGGCTGCCGTCATGATCGAAGTCGTTGCTCAGCACGATGTCCCTGCCCGGATTGACCAGCACGATGTTGCCGATGTATGGGTCCTCGTATCCCAACGACTGCAGATAGCGGTAGGCGGCGCTGCTGTAGCCGGGAGTGTTCAGGTCGCGCCAGGCCGAAATCGCCCGTTTCACGTTCGCATAGTTCAGCTCGAGCGTTTCCGACCAGTGCGGGATCAATCCGTTGTCCTGGAAATACAGCCCCAGGTTCTCCTGCTGCGACGTCCTGATAGTGCGCGAGGACACCACGCGCGGGTCGGAAACCGTGCTGGTAACGGCATAGCTGCCGAACTGCTGCGGAGCGATCGGCGTGCCGTCGGCGTTGATGCCGTCGTAAGTGTAGTACTGGTACTGCTGGGTGGAATCGTTGAGGGCATTGGCCAGGATCACCCCGGGTACCGCCATGCTGTAGCGGCCATAGGTGAAACCGGCCTTCATCGAACTGTCGCCCTTGACGTCCCACGACAGCCCGAAGCGCGGGGACGTGGTCCAGAAGTTCAGCGCCCTCAGACCGCTGCCCAACATGGACTGGTTGTTGTCGCGGCGCACGCCCGCGTACACGACCAGGTTTTCCAGCGCTTGCCAGTAATCCTCCAGGTAGGCGCCGCGGTTGACCTGGGTCAGCGGCCCGCCGTAGTAGGACACGAAGGAACGCATGTACCGCGTATTGGCGGGAATGGCGATGCCGCTGACGTCGTCCTTGCTCGGCGATCCCAGCGCATAGTCGAAGTAGGTGTAGTGGCCGCTCTCTCCATAAGCGGACTGGTTGTTCTCGAAGAACGCGTAGCGCTCGGCACCCAGGCCGAGCTTGTGGCTGCCCGGTTGCCAGACCCAGTCCGCGCGAAACCCGCGCTTGGAGTAGTCGAAGGGGATTTCGCTGTCGGGCGAACCGTCGGAAACGACGTTGTAGACGTTCTGGCCGCGGGAGTCGCGGGTGATGCGCGCCGCGAATATGTCGAAGCCGTTGAACAGGTTCTGCTCGGAATGGGTGAAATAGCCGCCCATCACCGACAGGTCCATGCTGTCGTTCATGTGCCAGCGGTAGCGTCCGACGTAGAAGTCCTCGTCCATTTTGAACAGCACGTTGCGGAAATACTGCTTCGCAGACTGCGCATCCCCCGGCTCGTCCAATTTCCAGATCGTGGTGTGGTCCTTGGTCTTGTTGCTTGCCGCCACCACGTCCAGGGTCTGATTTTCGGTGACGTTCCAGGTCAGCGTCGCCGCGGGGTTATGGTAGTTGTGCATGAACTGCGCGGCATAGCCGAGCGTGCTGCCGTACAGGTAATTGCTGCGCGACGCCGGCTGGCTCTCCTGGTATGCCAGATTGACGAACAGGCGGTCCTTCAGCAATGGGCCGGAAACCCAAAACGTATTGTTGAACGCCGTGTCCTGCTGCCCGTTGGTGGCGATCCCTCCTTCCAGGAACCATGTCCTGTTGCCGTCGGCATCGATCAGCGCATCGTCTTCGGTGTGGCGCCTGAGCAGCCTGGAGTAAGGCGGGACGATATACGAGGAAAACCCGGCACGCCACGTGTTGTCGCCGGATTTCGTCGCCGCCGAAACCGAGCCTCCCATCGCGTTGGAGTACTTGGCCGAAGCGCCGTTGGCGATGACCGTCGCATAGCCGATCAGCTCGCCCGGCACCATGTTGGCGCCGGCGCCGCTGTAGTCGAAGGTCGTGTCGAACTCATTGACGTAGTAGCGCGTCTCGGTGCCGGAACCGCCGCCGAAGGACGCGTACCCGGATCCGCCCGAGGGTTGCGAGGCGACCTGCGACATGAATTGCTGCGGGAGCGCGGTGAGCAGATTGCTGTACGGCCCGCTGCTGCCGTTGTTGCCGCTGGTATCCACACCCGTCTTGCGCAACAGCTCCTGAGAATACTGCCGCACCAGTTGCGGCGTGCTGACGTCGATCGGCGCGGTGTTGTCGGCGGCATTGTTGATGCCGGCGGCGCTGACCTTGACCTCGCCCAGCTCGGTGGCGGCGGCCCGCCGGTCGGCCAGTGGCGCCACCGCGGTGGAACTGCCCGGGCGCACGATCGCCTGCGTGCTCGCCAGCCGCTGCTCGGCGCAGCTCAGCACGATCTCGTACTTGCCCGGGCTCAGTCCGGCGATCGAATACTTGCCGGACGCATCGGGCTTGCGGATCTGCGTGGCATTGGTATCGAGGTTGCGGATCAGGACCTGCGCATCGGCGATTCGGCCTTGCAACGCGACGGCGCCATACAGCCCCCCGCTGGACTCCTGCGCATGTACCGCGGGAATGGCGATCGTGGCCGCCAGGATCGCACTGAACAACAGCGACCGGCCCATGCAGCGACGCCCAACACAGGACTTCCGAAAGACCGCCTTGCTCATTGGAGCTCTCCTAAATCATAGACACGAAGGAACATCCGGCATCGACACCCAACACCATCGCCATCCGCCGTCAGGCGCGGCCACACACGTTCCCTCGCTCATCGCCGCGACGAGCACGACAACGCGATCCGCTGTCCGTGCCGCATGCGCCGGATCGCGACAGCGTCGTGTTCGAAAATGCGTTGCATCCGCCACGCCGCAGGCAACGCCCTGCCGGGCAGCCATTTCAGGGTCGATCACCGCATCCGTTTTGAATGTGCCGCCGGTACCGCAATGCGATGTTTCTTGCCGTGCTTGCGGCGCGGCGGCGCCGCTCATGTCCCGGCGTGCGGCATGGCGGGCGCGCCATTCCAGTCCGGCGTCGGCACCTGCTGCAGCCAACGCACGAAGAAGTCCGCCAGCCGCCGCTGGCCGTAGTCGCCGCCGGCGCCATGGTCGCCGCCCGGCACCACCAGCAGATCGAAATCCTTGCCGGCCTTGATCAGCCGATCGGCGACCTGGAAGGTGCTGGCCGGATCGACGTTGTGGTCCATGTCGCCGGTCACCAGCAGCAGATGCCCCTGCAGGCGCCAGGCGTTGTCGACATTGGACGAGGCCGAATACCACGGCCCGACCGGCCAGCCCATCCATTGCTCGTTCCACCAGATCTTGTCCATGCGGTTGTCGTGGCAGCCGGAATTGGCCACCGCGGCGACATAGAACTCGGGATGGAACAGCAACGCGCCGAGCGCGCTCTGGCCGCCGGCGGAAGTGCCGTAGATGCCCACGCCCTGCGCGATCGCATACCAAGGATACTGCGCCGCCACGGCACGGTGCCAGGCGATGCGATCGGGAAAACCGGCGTCCTTGAGATTGCGCCAGGCCACGTCGTGGAACGCGCGCGAGCGGTTGTTGGTGCCCATGCCGTCGATCTGCGCCACGGCGAAGCCGAGCGCGGTCAGCGCCGGCACGCGCGCACTGAAGGCCTTGGGCACGAACGAGCCGTGCGGCCCAGCGTAGATCTTCTCGACCACGCGGTAGCGCTGCCCGTCCACCTGCGCCTGCGGCCGATGGATCACGCCCCAGATCTCGGTCTTGCCGTCGCGGCCCGGCGCGTGGAACGGCAGCGGCGGCACCCAGCCGGCGGCGCGCAAGCGGGTCAGGTCGGTGCGCTCGACCTGCTGCACCAGCGTGCCGTCGTCGGTGCGGCGCAATTCCAGCACCGGCCCCAGGTCCACCCGCGAATACAGGTCGAGCAGCCAGCGGCCGTCGGGCGACAGCACCACCTCGTGGTCGGCCTGCGCCGGGGTCAGCGCGGTCAGCCCGCGGCCGTCCAGGCCGATGCGATAGGCGTGACGGTAGTACGGGTCCTCGCCCGGGTTCATGCCCGAGGCGGTGAAGTAGATCTGCTGCGCGGCCTCGTCGACGCGCTCGACCTTGCGCACCACCCACTCGCCGCGCGTGACCTGGCGCGGAGCGCCGCCGCTGCGCGTGTCGTACAGGTATAGCTGTTCCCAGCCGTCGCGCTCGGAGGCCCACAGGGTGCGCGCGCCATCGGCGAAATCGTGGCGATAGCGTTTGCCGCCGTCCTCGTGGCTACCGCTGAGATCGGAATACTCGATGAAGGTCGGCGAGGTTTCCTCGATCAAGGTGCGCGTCTGCGCGCTGCGCCCATCCGCTTCGATCACCCGGTAGCGCTGGTGGCCACGCTCGTTGTACTCGAAGGTGAAGCCGCTGCCGTCGCGGCGCCACTGCGGCCAACCCAGCGCGAACGCGTTCGGGAACAGCGCCGTCGGTACTGCCTGCGCCTGCCGCGAGGCCAGGTCGAACAGCACCGGCTGCAGCACCGGCAGCGGATCGCCGGGCTTGGCGTAGACCTGCTGGTGCAGCTTGGGCTGCAACTGGTCCGGCGGCGCCGACTCGATGTAGTGCACCGTGCGCAGCGGCGCCGGCGTGACCCGGTAGGCGACCAGCCGGGTCGAATCCGGCGACCAGGCGATGCTTTCCACCGCGTAGTACTCGGCGGCGCTGCCGTCGCGGCTGAGCGCGACCGGGCTGCCGCCAGCGGCCGGCGTGACCACCAGGTTGCCGGCGTCGACCCAGGCCCGCCACTTGCCGTCCGGCGACGCCTGCGCATACGCCGGGCCCTGCCTGAGCGGGATGCTCATGTCGTAGGAATCGGGCGGCAATGCGCCCATCTCGGTGCGCGTGCAGCGGTACTGCGGCAGATCGCACTGCCAGCGCACGCGATCGCTCTCGAAGACCAGCCGCTGCGCATCCAGCTTCACCTCCTGCAGCTGCAACGCCGCCGCATCGACCGGCTTGCCGCTGGCCGCGGACATCGCCGCCGCCAGCCGCACGTGATCGAAGGCAGGTTCGTTGCGGCCGTCAGCGACCGCGACCCGGCGGTACTCGATCGCCGGTGCGGCGCCGCTGCGCGCCAGCGAACGCCGATACAGGAAATGCCAGGCATCCAGCCACACCGGCTCCGACGGCTGGCGATCGACCAGCGCCTCGTAGCGTTGGCTCAGCGCCTGCGCGCGCTGATAGTCGTCCGCACTCGGCGCGGCCAGCGCGCAGGGCGCCAGCGCCGCCAATACGAGCAGCAGTGCACCCGGCGCCGCGCCGCGCCGCCCGTTTCGATCCGTCTTCATCCGTCAATCACCCGATGCATCAAAGCGTGTCGCAGCGCTGCGCATCCGCAGCACCGGCCTGGGCCAGGCGCTGCGCGCGCGTGGCCCACATTTCCCATTCCTGCACCGCCAGCGCGGCATAGCCGCCGTCGCCGCCGGAGGCATCGAACACCGCACGCACGCAGCGCGTGGTCACCGGCGCGAAGCGCAGCGTCTGCACCCGGTCCGCGAGCGGACGGTTCGCGGCTTGCGCCAGTGGCAGCCAGTGTCCGTCCTTGCGGTATTCCAGGTGCCAACGCGCCGGCGGCGCCACGCCTTCGTTGGCGCCGGGCGGATGGTCGGCCCAGAACACGATGCGGCTGCGCTGCAGCGTCACCGGCTGCGCCCAGCTGTACTGGATCCACTGCTGCGGCGGATTGTGCGCGGTCCAGCTGCCCCACATCTGCGGCGGCAGCGGATTGCGCTTGACCACGCCGTCGTTGAGCGCGGCGATCCAGTATTGATGCGGGATGTCCGGGCCGTTGGAAGCGCTGGCGGCTGCGTAGCGGGCGACGTTGCGCTCAACCGGCTGCGGCGGCTGCGGCGCGCGCGTGGCCAGCACCGGGCGAATGCGCGCCGGCTGTTGCGTGTCGTCCCAGTCCAGCCGGTCGATCGCCACGCTGCGGCGGAAGTGGCCGCCGCCCTTGGCATCGGCGGTGTGGTAGACCAGATACCACTGGCCCTTGAACTGCACGATGCCGGGATGCGAGGTGGTCGAGGACACCGGCGGCAGGATCACCCCGCGGTAGGTCCACGGCCCCAGTGGGGACGGCGCAGTGCCGTAGGCGATGCAGGCGTGGTATAGCGTCGGCGTACAGTCGGAATCCGGCCCGGCACGGTTGCCGGCATAGGCCATGTAGTAGGTACCGTCGCGCTTGAACAGCCATGGCGCTTCGAAATAGCCGTCCAGCGTGGTCACCGCCACCGCCGCGCCCTTGGGCGTGACCATGTCGCGTTCCAGTTCGATCCCGAACAGCTTGCCGAAGGTACCCCAGTACAGGTACACGCGGCCGTCGTCGTCGACCAGTACGGTCGGGTCGATGTTCTGGATGGTGTTCCTGACCGGCAGCGACTGCGACAGGATCGGCCCTTGCGGATGCGCATCGCGCCACGGCCCCAGCGGGCTATCGGCGACCGCCACCCCGATCGCGAACGGATCGGCATTGGGCGAGTGCTTTTCCTCCACCGGCGCATACAGGTAGTAACGTCGGTCCGGTCCCTGCACGATCTGCGCGGCATAGGCGCGGCCCGCGGCGGCCCAGGCGAAGACCTGTTCCGGGCGCAGCAGCGCCGGATAGTGGGTCCAGTTGCCGCTGCCGACAGCGTCGGTCACCAGCAGCTGCCAGCGCTGGATCACGAAGTCGTTGAGGTCGGGCGGCGCCTCGTCGCGGCCGGCGATGATGTACAGCTTGCCGTCGGCGACCAGCGGCGCCGGATCGGCGGAATAGCCGCGGCCGTCGGCCAGGATCGGATTGCCGGCGCTGTGCACGCTGCGTGCGCGCAATGGTGCCGCTTGCGCCCCGGCAACGGCGAGCGCCAACAGCAGGCAGGCGCCGACGCGCGCGGCACGTCGCATGGCCCAGCGCAGGCTCATGGCGCCACCGCGGCATCGACCACGATCTGCAGCCGCACCGGCAACTGCCCGCTGCCGCCGCGCCCCTGCGCGCTGCCGACGAGGCTGGAGGTGCCAGGCGCGGCATACGCGGCCGGCGCCAACGGTGGCCACTGCACCGGCACGCGTTCGCGCGAGCCGTCGTTGTACTGCACGCCGACGAACGCCGGCAGCGCCGGCACCTGCCCGGCGCGCACGTGCAGCGGCGGCGGCGCCTGCACCGTATTGATCTGGCCCGGCGCGGTGGCGCGCACCCAGATGCTGGCGCTCACCGGCAGGCCGCCATCGGCCAGGCCCTGCACCTGCACGCGGCCTTCGCCGGCCAGCGTGGAGGCATCCAGCTGCGGCCAGCGCACGCCCAGCCACGCCCAGCTGCCGTCGGCGAAATAGCCGGCGATGCGCTGCGGCAGCGCCGGCGTCTGGCCCGGCGCCACGCGCACATCGATCGGCTCCACCGCATCGGCGCGCTCGGCGAACACCTGCCATTCGTCGATGCCGACCGCGGCGTGGCCGTCGCCCTGCACAGCGGTCTCCAGCACCGCACGCAACGCGCTGGTGGTCACCGCTGCGAAGGCCACGCGGCTGGCTTCGCCGCGCGCGGCGAGCGGATAGCCGCCACGCACCGCAATATCGCGCCACTGCTCACCATCGCGGTATTGCAGCTTCCACGCACGCGGCTGTGCCACGCCGCCATCGGGCTGGTCGTCCCAGAAGTACAGCGCGGCGCCGTTCAAGCGCTGCGGTTGCCGCCACTGGTACTGCACCCACACCGAAGCCGGTTGTGCGCGGCCCCAGCTGCCCCAGCGCCGGTCCGCGGACGGAAGTTGATCCGGCGCAGGCAGCAGCCCGTCGTTGAGCGCCTGCAGCCGGTGATGGCCGGCGGTGACCTGCGCGCTGGCCTCGGCCTCGCCCTGCACGTCCAGGCCCTGCCCCACCGGCGTCGGCGCGGCGACCACGGCCACGTCGGCATGGCCTTGCAACGCGCCATCGTCGGCCTGCAAGCGCAGCGTGTAGGCGCCGGGCGCGGTGAAGCGCACGCCGGTGCTGGCCGCCTGCGGCGCATCGAAGATCGCCGCGCCGCCCGGCGGCGCCTGCAGCACGCGCCACTGCAGCGCCAAGCTGCCGTTCGGCAGCGCGTCGTCGCCGACGCGGCCAACGACACGCAGCGCGCCGCCGCCACCGTCCTGTTGCCAGGCCTCGACCTGCGGCGCCTGATTCGGCGTCGCTGCCGGCACACGCGCGCCGCTGGCATAGGCCTGGATTTCCTTGATCCCGGTGCGCAGCGTACCGGCATGGGTCACCAGCACGCGCAAGCGCTGTACGCGCAACGCCGGGAAGCGCACGCGGTTGCGGTTGCCCTGCGCGATCGGCGCATCGCGCACCTGGCCGGGCACGGTCTTCCAGGTGTGGCCGTCGAAATACTGCAGCAGGTACAGCCACGGCGGCGAGTAACCGGCGCGGGTGCCGGAAGGAACACCGTGCTGCTCGCCGGGCGGCGAGGAACTGCGGTAGAAATACAGGCGCACGTCGTCCAGCAACTGCGGCCGGCCCAGGTCGAGTTCGATCCAGTCGCTGCGCGACGGCGACCCCACGGTGCCCCAGAACGGTTCGTTGGCGGTGCTGCCGTCCACCGCCGCCGTGGCCGGGAAACCGTCGGCGGCATAGCTGGCGCTGACCGTCGCGCCTTGCGCGAGGTTGCGCGCGGTTGCCGGTAGCCTGGTGTCCACGCCGGCGTCGGCCAGCACCGCGGTGATGCGCGCATCGGCAGCGAAGCGCACCTGCGCTGGCGTCTGCAGCGCGATGGCTGTTGCGCTGAGTACCCGCACTTGCGCGGCATCCGCATTGACCGCATCCGGCAGCGCCTGCACGCGGCCGCTGGCCGGGTCGTAGAGCACATGCGCCAGGCGATCGACGGTGAACGCCAGCTTCCCGTCCAGGTACAGCGAATAGCCCTTGGGCACCGCGCCGCCGTAGTGGCGGCCGTCGCGGTCCCAGACGATGGCCAGGTCGCGGTTGCGATAGCGCAGCGCATCGGCGGCGAAATGATCCCAACCGATGTCGATCGGAGACAGCTCGATCATGGCGTCGCTGCGCGGACGCAGGCCCATCGCATCCTCGATCACGGTGAAGTTGGTGGCGCCGAGCTGGGTGTGGTGGATCCACGAGCGGTAGCCGATGCTGCCGCCGTCGGCGGCGCTGCCCTGCGCCCAGAACTCGTTCTGGTCCGGATAGCGGTTGTCGCCGTCGATGTAGTGCGCCCAGGCGTTCCAGTACAGCAGCTTGCGGTAGCTGTCCGCGTCCAGATACGGACTTGGATAGTCGCGCAGCGCGCTGCCGAGCAGGCGGAAGGCGACGGTGGAGTTGATCACCGAGAAATTGTTGCTGCCGCCGGCGCCGCGCGCCTGCCGGTCGGCCTGGTTGGCGGTATAGAACGGGAAGATCGGATACTGCCGCGCGTCGGCGAACAGGCGCAGCGCGCGCACGTACTTCGGATCGTACTCGGCATCGCCGTGCCTGGGCATCAGGCCGACGCTGAACGGGTAGTAGTTGTTGGTCTCCTTCCAGTCCACCGGCAACCGCGCGCCATCGGCCTGGCGCTGCTTGAGCAGGTCGCCGTGCAGGCCCATGCCGTCGGCGCTGGCACTGTGGTCCTGCCACAGCACGGCGAGCACGGCGCGGCGGATCTTCGCCGCCAGCGCCTGCATGCGCACAGCGGTGGCCGCATCGCCGGCGAGTTGCGCGGCCTGCGCCGCGGCCAGCGCGTTGGCGTAGACGTAGGCGCTCTCGCTGCGGTCCATGCGGATCTGGCCGTGCTGCTTTGCCCAGTCGAAGGACACCGCATCGGCGTCGTTGCCGGTCATCGCCGCCCAGTCGTATTCGATCAGGCCGTTGCCGTTGCGGTCGTAGGCGCGCAGCAACGCATCCACGTCGGCGCTGGCGTAGCGCGCCAGCGTGGCCGCCACCGCCGGCGGCCCGCCGTGCAGCTGGTAGGCACGCCAGGCGGCGGCGCTGAGGTATTGGGCGTAGGAATTGGACCAGTTCTCCGGCGCGCCGGGATTGTCCACGTATTTGCCGCCGCCGGCGGTCTCGCCGGCGCCCAGCCACGAGCCGTAGGCGTAGCTGGGATCGCGCAGGTACTTGAGGTCGTCGATGAACATGCCGGTGGTCAGCACGATCGCGTTGTCGTAGCCGAGCACGCCCTCGATCGCCACCGGGAACTGGTAGTCGTTGCCGGGCACCGCGGCGTCGAGAAAATTGAAGCGCAGCAGCCACCAGCGATAGAACAACGTCTTGTCGATGTTGTCCTCGGGCGTGTCCAGGTATGGCAGGTTGTCGGCCCACCAGCGGTTATAGGCGACCACGTGCTCGGTGTAGGCCTGCTGCGGCGATTGCGCGGCGATGTGCCGGTACTCTTGCAGCGATTCTGGCAGCTCGCGGGTGACCAGCCCGAGCTGTACCTTCAGCGTGGCCGCCTCGCCGCGCGCAGGCACTGCCACGCGGCGCGCGATGGAACCGCCCTCGACCGCGAAACCGTCGCCGGACAAGCGCGGGAACACCGTGGTGATCGTATTGTGGGTGGCGAACGCGCCGCTGAGCTCGGCGCCGTCGGCATGCGTGGCCATCGGCGAGATCGCGCGCAGGGTCAGCGTGCGTGCCACGCCGTCGCTGCTGGACAGCGTGGCCTCGGCCACGGCCACGTTCTGCTCGCTGATGAACTTGACCAGGCGCAGCCGCACGCCGGCGCCGGCATCGGCGTAGACGCTGCTGAAATAGCTCGGCGTCTGCCGCCGCTGCGTGCTGTCCTCGAGCAGCTGCAGCGGCTTGCCGTCGATCTCTGCCTGCAGCCGGAACAGCGCATCGTGGCCGGTCTTGTGCGCATAGGCGACATCGCCGACGAAGCCCGGCTGCTGCGGCTGGTGGGTGTACATGTAGGCCGCGCGGCCGCGGCTGAACAGCCAATTGTTGTCGTCGTCGAAGCCGCCGCCGGTGCCGCTGCGCGCGAGCATGCGGTCGATCCAGAAATCCTTGCCCGGCGCCGTGCCGGCGCCGGCCGCCAGATCGGCGGCGAACACCCGCTGCAGATGGCCGCCCGGCGCGAAGGCCACGCCGCTGTCCGGAATCGGTGTCGGCGTGCCCTTGAACTGCGGATAGCCGAGCGCGGCGTTGCTGGCCTGCAACGCTTCGCCATCCGCCGCGGCGACGGCGCTGGCCGCCACCGCGCCGCACGCCGCGCCCAGCACCACCGCGAGCAACGCGGCGGCGGCGCGCGGCCGCCGCCATGCCGCGGCCGCGCCGCCTGCCGGCAACCTCAAAACTCGGTCCTGAGCCGCGCCCAGAAGTAGCGCCCCAGCGTGTCGTAGGTGAATGCGTCGGTATTGGCCGCGCTCGCATAGCCGTAGTACTGCGGCGGCTTGCGGTTGCCGACGTTGTCGGCGCCGGCCGACAGCGTGGTGTGCAGGCTCTCGAACTTCCGGCTCAGCGAGACGTCGTGGTAGGTCACCGTGCCGACCTTGAAGTAGACGCAGCTGCCGTCGGCGGCGGTGTTCAAGCAGAAGTCCTCGTAGGCGCTGCCGACCGTGGTCGGGCCGATCAGGCGGGTGTTCCAGCTGGCGTGCCACGGCCCGTTGTCCCAGCCCAGATTGAAGCTGGCGCGCCAGCGCGGCATGTTGCCGTAACTGGACATCTCGCCGACGTAGTTGTGCTCGTCGCCGCTGAACCTGTAGCTGGACAGGAACGTGGCATCGACGCCGGCCTGGAAGTTGCCCCAAGCGGTATCGCGCAACGCGTACTTGAGGCCGATGTCGTAGCCGCGGATATCGACCTTGCCGCTGTTGATCGCGAACGGCACGGTCACGCTGACCAGTTGCCCGCTGGCGTTGCGCTGGATCAACGGGCAGTACGCGCTATCGCCGCCGTAGCAGGTCCCCAGCACCTGATTCAGGCCGCTGCCGCCGATCATGTCGTCGAGGGTGACCCGCCAGCTGTCCAGGTTCAGCGACAGGCCGTCCGCCCAGCCCGGATCGTAGACCGCGCCGACGTTGTAGGACCGGCCCTGCTCGGGCTTGATCGCAAAACCGGCATTGGCCGAGCCGGTGGTCAGCACGGTGAACGAGGAGGTGTTGACGAAGCTGCCGTCGGTGGGCACGTTGACGCAGGCGGCAGCATTGCGGCCGCCGGTGTAGCCCTTGCACGGATCGCGGTAGTCGCCGCTGGCATCGACCACCGAGTTGTACGGCGAGCCGTACAGGTCGCCCAGCGCCGGCGCGCGGAACACTTCCGAGCCGGTGGCGCGGATCAGCAGGTTGTCGATCGGGCGCCATTCCAGCGCGACCTTGCTGTTGGTGGTGTTGCCCCAGTAGTCGTACTTGGAATAGCGCGTGCCCAGGTTGAGGTTCAGCGCCTGCGCGCCGGGTACGTCCTTGAGCAGCGGGATCAGCACTTCGGCGTAGGCTTCCTTGATCGTCTCGTCGTGGCCCTGGTTCATGATGCAGCCGTCGTTGTAATCGCAGTTGCCTTCGGGATCGGCGGCGGCGACCGGATTGCTGGTGCCCTGCGCGAATCCGTTCTTGCGGAACGACAACCCGAATGCGGCCTGCACCATCCCCGCCGGCATCGCGAACAGGTCGCCGTTGACGCTGGCCTCGGCGAACTTCATCGTGCTCTCGTCGATCAGGTCGACCGCGCTCTGGGTGGCCTTGATCCCGGCGATGGTCGCCGGATCGTCCGGGTTGAACACGTTGATCGGAGTACAGCCGGAGATCACGTTGCCCGGCGTGCCGCACTTGACCACGCCGTCGCTGTCCAGGAACGAGGCGCCGACCGCGTTGTTCAGCGCCGAGGCGATCGAGAAGCCGTTGCGCACCAGGGTGTCCTTGTAGCGCGCATAACCGGCCGCCGCATCCCATTGCCAGCTGGTGTCGGCGAACTTGCCGCGCAACCCGGCCACGATGTTGGTCTGGTACATGGTCGAGGTGTAGACGCGGGTGTTGGCCGCCTCCGAGCGCAGCAGGTAGCGCAACAGCTGGCTGCCGAACGGGTTGTAGTAGTTCTGCGCGGCGTTGGGCTGTTCCAGGCCGTACGCGGTCAGTTGCGAGGTGGTCTCGCTGCGCGTCCAGAACATGTCCAGGTAGCCCTGCACGTTCGGGGTGAAATCGAAGCTGGCGTGGGCGGAGAAGTTGGTGCGCTGCACCGGGGTGATCAGGTACTGGCCGTAATAGGAGTTATAGCCATCGGTGGCGATGTTGTTGCTATGGAAATCGCCGGCATCGACCGCGCCTGGCGCCAGGCCGCTGTTCGGGGTCAGCACGCGGTCGTCGCCGAGGATCGCGCGGGTGCCGTTGCCGCGGCGTTCCACCACCTGGCCGTCGAGGTAGTCCACCGCGGTCCTGGCGTAGCTGCGGTCTGCGTCGTACAGCGCGTTCATCGAGCTGCGGCTCAGGCCCAGGATCAGCCCGCCGCGCTCCCAGGTCTTGCCCCACTCCACGCCCAGCGAACGGCGGTTGCCGTCGCCGTGCGTGCTCTGGCCGTAGTCGACGGTGGCGGCGGCGCCGTCGTATTTGTCCTTGAGGATGATGTTGACCACGCCGGCGATGGCATCGGAGCCGTAGACCGAGGAGGCGCCGTCGGTCAGCACCTCGATGCGCTCCACCATCGCCGCCGGAATCGCATTGATGTCCACGCCGGGCGCGGCGGACACGCTGCTGGCCGGACCGGCCATGCGGTGACCGTTGACCAGCACCAGAGTGCGCTCGGCGCCGAGGTTGCGCAGCGAGACCAGCGCGCGGCCGTGGCTGAAGCCGGAATTGAGCGAGATGTTGGGCATGTTGCCGGCCATCGCCGGCAGTTGCTGCAGCAGCTGGCCCAGCGTGTCCTGGCCGCTGTCCTGAATCCGCTGCCGGTCGATGGTGATCACCGGGCTGGCGGTCTCCGCATCGACGCGGCGGAGATGGCTGCCGGTCACGGTGACCTTTTCCAGCGTGGTGGTGGCGGCGTTGTCGGCGCTGGCGTCCTGCGCCAGCGCGGCCGGTGCGGTCGCGGCCAGCATCAGTGCGGTGCAGATCGCCGCTGCCAGCGGACCAGGCCGCTGCGCGCGGCGCCATGCAGACGGAAACAGCGGCGCAGCGCGTTCGGACAAAGACGTCATCGGATTCTCCTGAGCGGCGATGCATGGCGGCAGCAGGGACGGCTGCCCTTCCCCGGGCCGCCGTCCCCATCGCCAGCGATCGTTGGCGAGACGGAATAGGGCGTCGCGCGCAGTGCGTGGCGGCAGCGCAAGCTGCTGCCGTCGCCGCTGCGTGCGGCGCTGCATCGTGCAGGAATCTCCCCCGGAGGCTTCATTGCACCGACACAATGTGCGCGTATCGTAACGGCTTCGTCTTGTCTTATTTATCGGTCAAACGTGCGGAATATCGCACTTCGCGACGCCCGACGGCACGTTTCCGACTTTTTCACCACTCAGCCGTAGACAGCTGAAATCGTCATTTGCCGCGCCGCACCGGCAGGCACCTGCACGCGTTCCTTGCGCGGCCCGGACAAGGCCGCCGCGCGGCCGTCGATCAGCACCTCGCGCAACTGCGTGCCGGCCGGCACGCGCAGGGTCAGCCAGGTCCGCGCCGGCGCCTGCGCCGGCAGGGTCAGCGTACCGTCGATGCGCTTGCTGGCCGGATCGCCGCGCAGGCTTAGCGACACCGCGCCCCAGCGGGTCGGCGCGGCGGCGATCGCGATCGGCTCGCCGCTGCCCAGCCAGTCGCGCGGCAGCGCGCGCGCCAGGAACAGCGCCTCGCCGGCGCTGTCCTCGAACACCAGCATCCAGCGCAGCAGCAGCGGGATGGTCATCTGCGCCGGGATGCAGAACAGCGGCATGCCGCCGGTGATGCCGCTGACCTCGCCCGCGGTCCAGCTGCCGCGCGTATGCACGTGGTAGCGGTGCGCGTACAGGAACAGCAGGTATTCCTCGATCCGGTCCAGGCGCAGCAGCTGCTGCGCGTAGCCGTAGGAAATGAAACCGAGCAGGTCGCGCCCTTCCGGGGTGGGCGGAGCGATGTTGCCGACCACGCCCAGGCTGGTGCCGCCATGGCCGCGCACGCAGTCGATGACCAGGTGCGCGAGGTCGGCGGGCAGCACGTCGGCCTGCAGCAGTTCGGCGTAGGCGCGGTGCGGCCAGCCCTGCTCGCTGGGGCTCTCCTGCTGCAGCGACTGGCGGAAGGTCAGCTTCACGCCCGGCAGCGGGCCGATGTAGGCCGGCTTCAGGTCGCGGCGGATATTGGCGCGCAGGGTCTTGTGCAACTGCGCGGTCAGTTGCTGCGCGCGCCGCTGCCACTGCACCGCGGCAGCTTGTGCGCCCGGCCCGGCGATCGCGGTCCACACCGCGGCGATGTCCTGCCAGCCGCGGATCGCCAGCGCGCTGTTGGCGTAGTACGGCTTCCACCACAGGGTCGGATCCGGGAACAGACAGGCGTCGGATTCGTTCCAGCCGTGGATCAGGCCATGCCCGGGCGCCTTGGCCGGCAGCTGCAGGCTGGCCTCGTGTAGCTCCAGCAAGATCTGCGCGGTGGCGGCGATCTTGCCGCGGTGCTTGCGCAGCAGTGCCGCATCGCCGGTGTAGTGCAGGTAGCGCGCCAGCAGCGACAGGGTCAGGCCGAACTGGCCGGTCTCCGCGCCGCGCATGTTGACCATGCCGTCGTCCTGCACGAAGTCGCTGAAATAGCCGTCCAGCACCGCCGCGGCCTGGGCGAAGCGGCCCCACTCCAGGTTCGCATACAGCGAGCTGGTGAAGGTGTCCTGGAAGCCGTCGTATTCATTGCCGTAGTAGTCGCGATCGACCGCGCCGTACTTCGGATAGGTGCCGCCGGGGCGCACCACCAGTTCGCGGGCGAAGGCGAAGCGCGCCATGTCGCTCCAGCTGGCGTCGGGCAGCCGCGCCTGCACGGTGTCGGCGAGCAGGCCCTGCCAGTAGCCGGCGAAGGCCAGCAGGCCGCGGTAGAAGTCCTCGGCGCTGCGCGGGCCGCGCCGCGGCGGATAGTCGGGATAGCTGTAGCCGTACACCACCTTGGTCACCTGGCCGTGCTCGACCAGCGCGCTGCGATGCCAGGTCTGCACGATGAAGCGATCGCTGGCGAGCACGTCGGCGAACAGCAGCACGTCGTAGTAGCGGCCCTCGCCGGCCGGCACCACCTTGCGCACCGCCGGCATCCAGCCGCCGATCAGGCCCTCGTGGCGGCGGGCGACGAGCTCGGCCTTGCCCAGCTCGGGGAAGGCGTGCAGCGCGCGATAGCAGCGGGTGCGGCCGTCCGGATACACCGGCATGGTGTCGGCGCATTCGCGGGTGCCGACGAAGGTGGTCCACGGCAGGCGACCGTTGTAGTCCTTGGGATCCAGTTGCGAGGCCGGCGGCGGCGCCGCGTCGCGCACTTCGTCGGCGCGCGGGTCGCCGTCGCGCAGCAGGCGGTCGGCGAGCAGGTCGGCCTCGGCCATCGCCACCTCGGCCAGCTGCATGCCGAAGTACGGCGCCTGCGCGCTGGGGTAGACCGCTTCGGTGCGCTTGCCCAGCACCAGCGCGCCGCCGGGGCCGAGCAGGGTCAGGTCGCCGTCGGCGCGGCGCAGGTCTTCGTACACCTGCCACTGCGCGCCGGCCTCGGTGAAGCGGCACTGCAGGGTGTGGCCGGCGAGCGCATCGGCGGCCAGCGGCTGCAGGCGTGGCGCCGCCGGCGCTGGCGGCGTGGACGGCGCGGCGTTGGCGGGCGCGGAGATGCCGCCGGCCAGGGCTTCGACACCGGCGACTGCGCCGACCGCCAATCCCTGACGCAGGAAATCTCTGCGATCCATGTACCGTCCCCCGATGAGCAATAGCGCATCATCGTGCGCCGCAGGCGCAGCCACGTCTTGTGCGCTGTGTCGAGGATCGGTGCGGAAAATTGCATAGCGTTGGGTGCGGCCCAGGAGCTTCGCTGGGCTTCGTGCTTGCTCGTGGGGGTTGCACAGGAGCAGGTGCGCGAGGCTGCGCCCATACCCTCATCCGCCCCTTCGGGACACCATCCGCCAAGAAGGGGGCCATGGTCCCGGAGGGAGAAGGGAGTGGCCGCGGCTTCAGGCCAGGACGTCGAGGAGGCTGCCGACGGTGTCGTCGGCCGCGCGCAGCACCCGCGCGTTGGCCTGGAAATCGTTGCGCGCGGACAGCCCGCCGACCATGTCGTCGACCAGGTCGCTGCCCTCGCCGCCCGCGGCCTGCACCTGCACGCTCACGCCGCCGCCGGGCGTTTCCTGGTTGGCCGTGACCTGGCGCTGGAAGCCTTCGGTGGCGGCGTTGGCGACATTGTTGGCACGCGCCTGCAGGCCGGATGCGGCGGCGCGCATGCCGGACAGGGCGATCGAGGACACCGAGGCGATGGAACTCATGCGCGTTTGCTCATTGGGCGGTCGCAGCGCGGCCGCAAGGTCAGTAGGTTCCCAAGGTCACCCGCAGCACGTAGGGATCGCGGCGCCGGAAGTTGAGCCCGTAATCGGTCTCGTCGCCGTTCAACAGGCGCACGAACCGCCACTGCCCATCGACGTAGCGGCCCTGCTCCACGCGCAGCAGTTGCCCGTATTTGCCATCGGCCCGGTCGCGCACAAATTCAACGCGGGAATTTAATCCTGTGACCAGGAACACGTTCGGCTGCAGTTCCAGCACCAGCGCGCGGCCGTCGTGCTGCGCCGTGCCAGGCAGGATCGCCGGCGCCTCGCCCCAGCCCGGCGCGCCGAACGACACCTGCGCCTGCCATGGCCCGAAGCGCAGGCTTTGCTTCGGCATGCCCTGCTTCTCCACCGCCGCCTGCAACGTCCCGGCGAAGGCGCCGGCGGCCAGTTCGCGCTGCAGCGGCGCCAGCAGACCGAAGCCGGCCGCATGCGCGGCGATCGCGGCCTGGTTCTCCGGCGTGTCCTGGTTGCCATCGATGCCGAACACCGAGAAGCCGATGCCGCCGCGGCCGAGCACGTGGAAGTGGTACGGCGCGGTGGCCGCCTCGAAACCGGTCTCCGAGACCCAGGCCGGGTTGTCGGCGCGTGCGTATTGGCCGACCACCTTGGTGTATTCGTCGTAGTCGCTGGTGTAGATGTCGGTGCCGATGAAGTCGATCGCCGGCGTGGCCAGGCGCCACAGGTCGAACACGTTCCAGGTGGCGCCGCCGGCCGGGTATTCCTCGCCGGGCTTGGTCCGGCCCTTGTAGCGCAGCCAGGTGTTCACGTACAGCGGCAGCGGATACGCGGCCTTGCCGGCGGCGGCGACCCGCTGGATGTAGCTGGCGTTGCTCCAGGCGCTGAACATTTCCTCGGCATCGCTGCCGAACACCTGGCGCCAGCTGCCGGCCGGCTTGCCCAGCCGCTGCAGCACTTCCGCCGGCACTGCGGCATCGAACGCACGCTCGCCGGCGGCGCCATGGTCGCGCACGGTACCGATCGCGCCGGGTTCGTTCTGCACCTGCACCGCGATCACCGTGTAGCGGCCGGCGTCGATCTTGCGCAGGTGCTGCATCAGCGCAGCGAAGGCGCGCGCATCGGCCTGCAGGTTGGCCGGCGCATGCGGCGACAGCACGTCCACCGGTTCGCCCTTGGCATCGCGCATGCGCGGATACGTGGCCGGATCGCGCTTGATCCATTCCGGCACGTAGTGCATCTGCCCGTTCTTCCAGGTGCCGAACCACAGCACGATCAGGCGCAGCCCGCGCGCGCGGCTCTGCTCGACCAGCGCATCGACGTTGCGGTAGTCGTAGCGGCCCGGCGCCGGTTCGAACTGTTCCCAGTACACCGGCGCCTCGACCGTGTTCGCGTGCAGCGCCTGCACCGCATCCAGCGCCTGCGGCAATACCTGCGGCCAGGCGCTGGAGTTGTGCAGTTGCGCGGCCATGATGCTGTACGGCGCGCCATCGACGAACAGCGCGTGGTGGCCGTCGCGGCTGACGTAGCGGGGCATTTCTTCGGCGTGGGCTAGCAGCGGCAGCAGCATGGCCAGCATGGCGTACCGGACAATTGACGACGCTTTATGTAGGAGCGGCTTCAGCCGCGACACCGGCGCCGGGGAGATTCCGATTTCGGGAACATTTGTCGCGGCTGAAGCCGCTCCTACAAGGGCGTGCGGATGGCGTTCGGTCATTGCGCGTCTCCTGGGGACATCCCATTCCAGCGCGGCGTCGGCACGCCCAGCAGATGCCGCACGAAGAAGTCGTACTGGCGCCGCTGCACGTAGTCGATCGGACCGCTGGAACGGCCCACGGTATGCTCGCCGCCGGGCACGTTCAACAGGTCGAACTCCTTGCCGGCCTTGATCAGCGCATCCACCACCTGCGCAGTCGAGGCCGGATCGACGTTGCTGTCCTGCTCGCCGACGATCAACAGCAGTTCGCCGCGCAGCCTGGCCGCGTTGTCCACGCCGGAGGCGGCAGCGTAGCTGGCGTCCACCGGCCAGCCCATCCACTGCTCGTTCCAGCTGATCTTGTCCATGCGGTTGTCGTAGCAACCGGCGAACGCCACGCCCACCTTGTAGAAGTCCGGATGCCGTTCCAGCGCGCCCAGCGTGCTCTGCCCGCCGGCCGAGGCGCCGTAGATGCCGACGCGGGAGATATCGTAGGACGGGTCCTTGGCCGCCAGCGCCTTGTGCCAGGCGATGCGGTCGGGGAAACCGGAATCGCCGAGGTTCTTCCAGGCCACGTCGTGGAACGCCTTGGAGCGGTTGGCGGTGCCCATGCCGTCGATCATCACCACGATGAAACCCAGGTCGGCCTGCGCCTGCATGCCGATCTGCTTGTCGCCGCCGGAGTGGTAGCCGAACGGCCAGAAGGTCTTGGGCACGAAGCTGTCGTGCGGGCCGGCGTAGATGTTCTCGATCACCGGGTATCGCTTGTGCGGGTCGTAGTCGCGCGGGCGCACCACCATGCCCCAGATGTCGCTACGGCCGTCGCGGCCCTTGGCCACGAAGGTCTGCGGCGCGCGCCAGCCGGCGGCCTGCAGCTTGCCGATGTCGCCGCGCTCCACCACCTGCAGCAGGGTGCCGTCGATGGCATGCAGCTCCATCAGCGGCGGCAGGTCCGGGCGCGAATAGGTGTCCACGTAGTGGCGGCCGTCGTCGGCGATGGCCACGTCGTGGTCGGCGTCGGCCGTGGTCAGCCGGGTCAGGTGGCGGCCGTCGAAATCCACCGCGAACAGCTGCCGGTAGTACGGGTCCTTGCCCGCGTCCATGCCGCTGGCGGAGAACCAGATACGGCGCTGCGCATCGTCCACGCGCAGCACGTCGCGCACGATCCACGCGCCCTTGGTGATCTGCGTCTTGACCTTGCCGCTTTCGCCATCGAACAGATAGAGATGGCGCCAGCCGTCGCGCTCGGAGATCCACAGGATTTCCTTGCCGAGTCCGTCCACGTCGTGGCGGTAGCTGCGGTCGGCGTAGACGAAGGTCCTGGCGTCCTCGCCCACCGCCACATGTGCGCGGCCGCTGGCCGCGTCCACCGCGATCGCGCGCATGCGCTGGAAACCGCGCTGCACGTAGTCGAACACGAAGCTGCGGCCGTCGGTGCGCCACTGAATCGGCGACAGCTGGTACGGATTGGCGAACAGCGCGTCGTCGATGACGATACGCCGCGCGCCGGCGTTGGCGGACAGCCCGGCCAGATCGAACAGCACCGGCCGCTCGATATCCACCGCATCGCCGGGCTTGGGATACAGTTGGGTGCGCACGCGCGGCTGGCCGCCACCCGGCGGTGCCGCCTCCACCCGGGTCACCCGCCGCGCGAACCCCGGACGCACCTTGTACACCGCCAGCCGCTGCGCATCCGGCGACCAGGCCAGCGTTTCCGGATCGTAGAAATCGTCGGCGCGGCCGTCGGCGCTCAGGCGCAGCACATGGCCGTCGGCGACGCTGCGCAGCACGATATCGTGACCGTCGGCGAACGCGTCCCAGCGTCCGTCCGGCGAGCGCCGCGGCGTGTTGTCGGCGGCCACCGCCGGATCGCGGACCACGCCGAAGCCGCGCGGCCGCGGCTGCGGGCCGGTGTCCGCGCGCGCGCACACGTAGTCGGTCAACGTGCAGCGCCACGCCGCGTCGTCGATCTGGAACGCGATCGCGGCGTTGTCGCGGCCGGCATCGGCCGCATAGCCGAAGCGCTCGAACGGCAGGCGCAGCGCCGGGTACTCGGTCCCGGCCGCGGCGCTCAGCCCGCGCGCCAGCCGCAGCGCATCGAATGCCGGCTGCTTGCTTTGAGTGGCCACGTCCTCGCGCACGAAGGCGAAGCCGCCGGGCACCGTCTTGCGGTAATAGAACGTGCCATCGTCGCGCCATTGCGCCGGCCAGGCGACGTTCTCGGTCAGCGTCATCCACGCCTCGCGCAGGCCGAGCGAGCGCTGGTAGTCGGCCACGCTCGGCGCGGCCTGGGCGTGGCCGGCGAAGGACACCGCGGCCAGCACGATCGATGCAGCGAATCTGTTCATTGCGTTCCGATATCCCCTGATACAGCGTCTTCTGTAGGAGCGGCTTCAGCCGCGACAGGATGTGTCAGCACGTTCTGTCGCGGCTGAAGCCGCTCCTACACAAGCGAGCGCCCCCTACTCCCCGTCGTCCTCTTCCAGCGCCAGCTGGTCGCTGCGCAAGCCGGTGCGCGCGCCCCAGTGGTAGCAACCGAACGCGATCACCGCCACGCTCAGCGTGTCCCAGGGATGCGCGATCTGGCCGGTGCCGCCGAAGCTGCCCAGGTAGGACACCAGCAGCACCAGCACGAAGAACCCGATCAGCCACAGCGCGCCGCGCACCTGCCGCCACAGCTGTGCGCGTCCGGCCGCGCTCGGCAGCTTGTACAGCACGTACAGCGCGAACATCGCCACCTGCAGGCCGAGCAGCCACGACAGCGTGCTCCAGGTGGACCAGTACACGATCAGCGCGGCGACGATGAACGACAGCGGCCCGAGCAGGGCAAAACCGCGCAGCAGGAACGGCCGCGGCAACTGCGGCGCGCTGCGGCGCAACGCCGCCACGGTCACCGGCGCCACCGCATAGCTCAGCACCAGCGCCGCCGATACCACCTGGATCAGCGTGTCCCACGACGGGAACGGCAGGGTCCAGAACACCGACAGCGCCAGGCTCAGCCACAGCGCCGGACGCGGAATGCCGGACTTGGCATCGACCCGGGTCAGCACCGACAGGAAGCCGCCGCTGCGCGCCCAGCCGTAGACCACGCGCGGCGTGGCGTTCATGTAGATGTTGCCGGTGCCGCTGGGCGAGATCATCGCATCGCAGATCACCAGCGCCGCCAGCCAGCCCATGCCCAGCGCCAGCGCCAGCGCGATGTCGTGGTACGGCAGCGCGAACGCCTTGTCGATGCCACCCCAGCCCTGGCTCAGGTACGCGGTCGGCACGCTGCCCAGGAACGCCAGCTGCAGCAGCACGTAGATCACCGTGGACAGCGCCACCGACAGGATCAGCGCGATCGGGATGTTGCGCTGCGGATCGCGCACCTCGCTGGCCACCGACACGATCGGGGTCAGCCCCAGGTAGGCGAAGATGATGCCGCCGGCCGAGATCGCCGCCTCCACGCCGGACGCGCCCGATGGCGCGAAGCCCTGCACATGCAGGTTCTGCGGATTGAAGTGGGCCATCAGCAGCACGATCACCAGCAGCGGCACCAGGAACTTGAACACGCTGACGATGTTGTTGGCGGTGGCGAAGGTCTTGACGCTGAAGTAGTTGAGCAGGAAGAACGCCAGCAGCAGCGCCAGCTGCAGCAGCCAGCCGGCCACGCTGGGATGGGTGCTGCCGGCCTGGTTCAACGCGGGGAACCAGGCCGCGGCGTACTGCCGCGCCGCCTCGACCTCGATTGCGATCAGGCTGGAGAACGCGATCAGGGTGATGAAGCCCATCAGCCAGCCGAGCAGCGCGCCGTGCGAATACTCCGGGTAGCGCACCACCCCGCCGGCACGCGGCAGCGCCGCGCCCAGTTCGCAATACACCAGGCCCAGCAGCAGCACCGCCACGCCGCCGGCGATCCACGACACGATGCCGGCCGGGCCGGCGATGGCCGACACATGGCTGGCCGAGAACAGCCAACCGGAGCCGAAGATCGAACCGAGCCCGATGAAGGTCAGGTCGGTCAGGCTCAGACGCTTGTGGAACTTGCCTTGTGTGGTCATGGTGCCCCCGCTGCTCGTGGTTGAGGTGGCTGATCGCCGGTACGACGCGGCACGCACCATGGCAGCGAACCGCGACAAGGGCCGTTCGCCATCCAGGCGCGTGGCGACGCGTTCGTCATGGCGCCATCGGTGTGTCCGTGGCGGCGCCCCACGGCGACTTCCCGCCCTCTGCAATGAAACGATCGATGCGCTGCTCCAGCACCGGCAGCGGCACCGAGCCGGTTTCCAGGATCGCGTCGTGGAAGGCGCGGATGTCGAATTTCTCGCCCAGGGCGGCCTCGGCCTTGCGTCGCAACGCGATGATCTTCAGTTCGCCCAGGTAGTAGGACAGCGCCTGCCCCGGCCAGGCGATGTAGCGGTCGACTTCGGTGGTGACCTCATGCTGGCTCAGCGCGGTGTTGTCGCGCAGGTACGCCTGCGCCTGCTCGCGGGTCCAGCCGTAGTGGTGGATGCCGGTGTCGATCACCAGCCGGCATGCGCGCCACATCTGGTAGGTCAGGTAGCCGAAGCGGTCGTACGGCGTGTCGTACAGGCCCATCTCCTGCCCCAGGTACTCCGAATACACCGCCCAGCCTTCGCCGTAGGCGGAGATGAAGGTGTAGCGGCGGAAGTCCGGCAGGTTGTCCTGCTCGGCCGCCAGCGGCATCTGCAGCGCGTGGCCGGGCGAGGACTCGTGCAGGGTCAGCGCGGTCAGGTTGTATAGCGGGCGCGACGGCAGGTCGTAGGTGTTGACCAGGTAGATGCCAGGGCCGCCGCGGCCGCCGGTGTAGAACGGCGCCAGTTCCGCCGGCACCGGTTCGATCGCGAAGCGGCGCCGCGGCAGGCGGCCGATGTAGTCGCCGACCTTGGCGTCCACCCGCTTGGCGATCCAGGCCGCGTCCTTCAGCAGTTCCTGCGGGGTCTTGGCGTAGAACCGCGGATCGGTGCGCAGGTAATTCAGGAACGCGGGGAAGGTCTGCTGCCCGGCCGGCGTCTTGAAGCCGCTGTCGACGATGGTCTGGTCCATCTCCTTGCGCAGGCGCGCCACTTCTTTAACGCCGACCTCGTGGATCTGTTCCGGGGTCATGTCCAGCGTGGTGTATTCGCGGATCTGCGCACGGTAGTAGGCGGCGCCGTCGGGTACCGACTCGATGGCCAGCGCCGGGCGCGTCTTGGGCAGGTATTCCTCGCGCATGAAGCGCAGCAGCTTGGCGTAGGCGGGCGCCACCTGCTTGGCGATGGCCGCTTGCGCCTGCGCACGCAGCTGCGCCTGCACCGCGGCGGGAATCGTCGCCGGCATCTGCTTGAAGGGGGCGTAGAACAGGTTGTCCTCGCCCTGCGCCTGCGCCACTTCGGCGATCGACTCGGTGCGGCCGTCGAGGGTGACCTTCGGCTGCGCGAAACCGCGCGCCAGGCCGGCGCGCATGTTGGCGATCTGCTCGTCGAAGTAGCGCGGAATGTCGGCCAGCTGGCCGAGGTAGCGCTGGTAGTCCTGGCGGCTGTGCAGGGTGCTGCGCGCGGTGAAGCCCAGGTCGCTCCAGAACGCGCTGTCGCTGTTGAACGGCATCTCCCAGGCGCGGAAATGCTGCTGGTCGAGCAGCACCTGCAACTGCTGGCGGTAGACCTGGTAGTTCACCTGGTCCTGCGCCGACAGCTGCGCCGGGGCGATCGCCTCCAGTTCGCGCAGCGCCTGCTGCCAGTACGCGGTGCGCTGGTCCTGGGTGGCCGGATCCACCTTCGGCAAATGGTCGGCGGCCTGGCCCTGGCTGTCTTCGTCGTCGGCGCCGGCGGACTGCTGCTGGCGCCATGTCCACTCGCGCAGGTACAGCGCCTTGAAGCGTGCGGCGGCGTCGCTGCCGGCCGCTGCGGCCGCCGGTCGCGCGGGTTCGGCGGCAGTGGCCACGCCCTGCCCTGCCAGCGCGCACAGCATGGCCAGCAGCAGCGGCGCACGGCGTCGGGAGGTCGGGCTCATTGCGGTTTCTCCGGAGTGGCGGATGCGCCGGCCTTGGCCTGCGCGATCCAGGCGTCGATGCGGGCGTCGAGCAGATCCAGCGGCAGCGCACCGCCGCCGAGGATCTGGTCGTGGAAGGCGCGGATGTCGAAGCGTGCGCCGAGTGCGCGCTTGGCCTTCTCGCGCAGCGCCAGGATGTCCAGCTCGCCGAGCTTGTAGCCCAGCGCCTGGCCCGGCCACACGATGTAGCGGTCGGTCTCGGCCTGGATGCTGGGCTCGTCGTCGGACGGATGCGCGTGGAAGAACGCGATCATCTGCTGCCGGGTCCAGCGCTTGTAGTGCACGCCGGTGTCCAGCACCAGGCGGTTGGCGCGCAGCAGTTCGCCGGACAGGCGGCCGTAGTCGCTGTACGGGTCCTTGTAGAACCCCACGTCCTTGCCCAGCCGCTCGGCATACAGCGCCCAGCCTTCGACGTAGGCGTTGTAGCTGGATTGCTGGCGGAACGGCGGCAACGGCAGGCTCTGCGCGAGCGAGATCTGCAGGTGATGGCCGGGCACGCCCTCGTGATACGCGGTGGCCTCGATGTTGACCAGGGTACGCTGCGCGTAGTCGCTGGTGTTGACCATCACCAGCGCCGGCTTGCTGCCCTGCGCATCGCTCTGCCAGTACTCGGCGCCCGGCGCGGTGCTGCGGAACTCGGCCATCGCACGCACTTCCAGCGGCGTCTTCGGCAAGTGGCCGAACAGCTTGGGCAGTTGCGGCTGCATCTGCGCGATGTCGTCGCGGTAGCGCTGCAGGATCTGCTCGCGCGAGCTGGCGAAGAACTTGCGGTCGCGCGCCACCGCCTTGCGCAGCGCGGCCAGGTCGGCATAGCCGAGCTGGCTGGCGATGGCGCTCATCTCGCCCTCGATGCGCGCCACTTCGGCCAGGCCGATCTGGTGGATCTGCTCGGGCGATTTGTCGGTGGTGGTCTGGGTATGGATCGCATAGCGGTAGCGGCGCTCGCCATCGGGCAGCGACCACAGCCCTTCCTGCGCGCGGCCCTGCGGCGCGTATTCGTCGGCGACGAAATCGGCCAGCCTGGCGTAGGCCGGACGCACCTGCTGGTCGATCGCCGCGAGCATGGCCGCGCGCAGGCGCGTGCGCTCGGCCGCCGGCACCGTGTCGGGAAAATTCTTCAGCGGCAGCGCGAACGGGCTATCGGCGCCGGCCGGCGCGGCGATCGCGCGCACCTGCGCCGGGATCCGCTCGAGCAGGTATTTCGGCTGCACCAGCCCGTCCTTGGCGCCGGCCCGCGAAAGTGCTACCACCTGGTCGAGCAAGGCCGGGATTGCCTGCAGGCGCTTGATGTAGTCCTCGTAGTCCTTGACGCTGGCGAACGGGAACGCCTGCGCATAACCCGGCAACGCAAGCTGGATGCCGCCGACCGGCTCCAGCGGCATCTCGTCGTTCTTCAGCGCGATCGCTTCCAGCCGGTCGCGCAACTGGCGCAGCATCATCTGCAGGCTCAGCTGGTCCTGCGCCGACAGCGCCTTGCCGTCGATCGCCTCGAAACGCGTCAGGAAATCCGCGGTGGCCTGCCGCTCGGCCTGCAGCGCCGCCGGCGAATAATCGCTCCAGCGGTCGTTGTAGCGCGTGTCGCCGATGATGCTGGCGAACTCCGGATGGTGTTCGAGCTGGTACTGCCACTGCGCGTCGAGCAAGGCGGCGAAGGCCTGGCCCGGCTGCTGTGCCGGTGCGCCCGCCGCGGCCGCCGGCTGCGGCGACGCGGGCGGCGTGGCCGGCTGGCAGGCGGCCAGCAATGCCGCAGCCAGCGCGCAGGGGACGAACAGGCGGGCGAATCTCATCGACGGACTCCGGTAAGCGAATGGAACCTCTGCGGCGGCGCCGCGCCGGCGGCCGCCGCGCGCATCAGGCGAACGGCCGGTCGATCGCCGGCGACGGCGGCGTGAACCACTGCGCGCCGTGTTCGGTAACGTAGAAATGGTCTTCCAGGCGCACGCCGAACTCGCCCGGCACCACGATCATCGGCTCGTTGCTGCAGCACATGCCCGGCGCCAGCGGCAAGGCATTGCCGCGCACCAGGTACGGCGCCTCGTGGATGCTCATGCCGCAGCCGTGGCCGGTGCGGTGCGGCAATCCCGGCAGCCGATAGTCCGGGCCCAGGCCCGCCGCCTGCAGCACCTCGCGCGCGGCCTGGTCCACCGCCGCGCAACTCACGCCCGGACGCACCGCGGCGAACGCGGCCGCCTGCGCGTCGTGCTCCAGCTGCCAGATGCGCCGCTGCTTCTCGCTCGGTTCGCCGAAGATGTAGGTGCGGGTGATGTCGGAGTGGTAGCCGTGCACGGTGCAGCCGGTATCGATCAGCACCAGTTCGCCCGCACGCAAGGCCTGTACGCCGGGAATGCCGTGCGGGTAGGCGGTGGCATGGCCGAACTGCACGATGCAGAAGGTGGAGCCGTTGTCGGCGCCGAGCGCGCGATGCGCCTGGTCGATGAAGCGCACCAGCTCGGCGGTGGTGATGCCGTCGTGGATCAGGCCGGCGGCCAGCCGCTGCACCTGCAGGGTCATGTCGCAGGCCTGCTGCATCAACGCCAGTTCCGCCGCCGACTTGCGCATGCGGCAGCCATCCACGATCGGCGTCGCGTCGCGGATCGCGACCCGGCCCAGCACCGCGCTGAGCCCGCTGTGCACGGCGAAAGCGATGCCAGGATCCAGCGCCAGCGCCTGCGCGCCGAGTTCGCTCAGCGCCTCGGCGACCAGCCCGTGCGGGTCCTCGTGTTCTTCCCACAGCCGCTTGCGCACCGGAATGCGCAGCACCGCGTCCAGCGAGCCTTCCTCGAACGCCGGGCAGATCAGCAGCGGATCGCCTTCGGCGGTCAGCAGCATCGCCACCAGGCGCTCGCTGGCGCCCCACGCCACGCCGGTGAAATAGCGCAGCGAGGCGCCGGCGCCGATCAGCAGCGCATCGGCGCCCTGCGCGCGCAGCAACTCGCGCGCCCGTGCCAGCCGCTGCTGGTATTCCTGCGGCTGGATCGGCGGCGCCGGCGTCGGCCACGGCGCCAGCTGCGCATGCGCCATGGCCAGGCTCAGCCCGCCGATCTGCTGCGCGGTTGCGCTCATGCAGTGCGCTCCACGTCGGCACTGCTCCACTGGCCGTCGATCAGCCGTTGCACGCCGCCGGGATTGCGGTCGCGCAGCAGTTCCGGCAGCAGCGCATCGGGCAGCCCGTCGTAGCTGTGCAACGCGGCGAAACGGCGGATCGCGGCCGGCATGCCGACCGCGGTGAACCCCGGATGGCCGGTGCTCGGGTACGGCCCGCCGTGGTTCATCGCCGCGCTGACCGCCACGCCGGTCGGCATCTTGTTGCAGATCAGGCGTCCGACCCGCGGCCGCAGCGCAGCGGCCAGCGCGGCGAATAGTACGTCGTCGCTGCCGTCGGCGGCACGGTACACGGTGCCGGTGAGGTTGCCCTCCAGGCTGTGCGCCAGCGCGGTCATCTGCGCCAGGCCGGCGGCGCGCACCACCAGGCTGACCGGGCCGAACGCCTCGGTCTGCAGCGCCTCGGGCTGTTGCAGGAAGGCCTGCGCCGACACCGCCAGCAGGGTCGGCGCATGTCGGTAGCCCGGCGCCGGCGCGGCTTCGCCGCCGGCCAGCACGCTGGCGCCGGCATTGCGCAGCGTGAGCACGCCGCGCTGCAGGTGCTCGAGCACGCCGCGCGAGAACAGCAGGCTCGGCGCAGCGGCGGCGAAGTGCGCGCTGGCCGCGGCGACGAACGCATCGCCGGCCTCGCCCTCGGGCACCACCACGATGCCCGGATTGGTGCAGAACTGGCCGCTGCCCATCGTGCACGAGGCGAAGAATTCCTGTGCCAGCGCCGCACCGCGTTCGGCCAGCACGCCCGGCAGCAAAAACACCGGATTGACGCTGGACAGCTCGACGTAGGCCGGCACCCCGGAACGGTCGGCCGCGGCCTTCAGCGCCAGTCCGCCGGCACGGCTACCGGTGAAACCGACCGCGCCCAGCCGCGGATCGCCGGCCAGTTCCAGGCCCAGCGTGTTGTCGAAGTGGTACAGCAACTGCACCGCCGCGGCCGGCAGGCCGTTGTCCAGCAGCGCCTGGTGCGCGAGCTGGGCCAGGCGCTGGCTGGTGGCCGGATGCGACGGATGCGCCTTGGCGATGACCGGATTGCGCGCGGCGATGGCCGAGGCGAAATCGCTGCCGGCCACCGCATTGAACGCGAACGGGAAATTGTTCGGGCCGAACACCAGCACCGGCTTGTGCAGCGGCCCCAGCTGCGCGCGCAGGCCGGCTGCGGTATCGATCACCGGCTGCGTCCAGCTATGGCTGCGCACCGCCTGCGCGGCCTGGCGCAGCTGGCCGCTGGCGCGCGGCAACTCCACCTTGGCCAGGCGCGGTTCGACCGGCAAGCCGGTCTCGGCATGCGCCAGTGCGACCAACTGCTCCACGTCGGCATCGATCGCCGCGGCGTAGCTGTCGAGGAAGCCGGCGATGCGCTCGGGCGCGGCCGCGGCCAGCGCGTCGGCGACCAGCACCGCCGCGCTCAACGCCGCTTCCAGGTCGGCGGCGCCGCTGACCGGGAACTCCGGGCCGAACGCGTTGCCGTCGCGCGGATCTTCGGCGCGGAAGCTGCCGCGCGCTTCAAGCGAGGGCTGCCAACGGCCGGCAAGCAACAGCGGCTGCATGCTCATCTCAGAGCCCGGGGTGGGTGGCGATGGCGTGGTCGATCACCTTCAGCGCCGCTTCGCGCTCGGCGCCGTCGACGACCAGGCGCGGTGCGCGCACGCGCTCGCTGCCCAGGCCGACCTTCTCCTGCACCAGCTTGATCAACTGCACGAACTTGGGCACGGTGTCCAGCCGCAGCAGCGGCAGGAACCAGTCGTACAGCGCCTTGGCCGCCGGGTAGCCGCCGTCGCGGGCCAGCTCGAACAGCTTCACCGACTCCTTCGGATACGCATTGACCAGGCCGGCGATCCAGCCCTGGGCGCCCATGCTGATGCCTTCGACGATCGCATCGTCCATGCCCACCAGCAGCACCAGGCGGTCGTTGAGCAGCTCGCCCAGCGCGGCGAAACGGCGCACGTCGCCGGAGGATTCCTTGACCGCTTGCAGGTTCGGGAATTCGGCGGCCAGCTCGGCGATCTGCGCCGGGCTGAAATCGGTCTTGTAGGCGACCGGGTTGTTGTACAGGATCACCGGCAGGTCGGTGGCGGCGATGACCGCACGCGCATGCGCGCCCATCTCGCGCCAGTCGGTGGAGTACACGTACGGCGGCAGCACCATGATGCCGCCGCAACCGACCTGCTTAGCCGCCTGCGCCAGGCGCACGGCCTCGTCGGTGGACAGCGCGGCGATGCCCGGCACCACCGGGATGCGGCCGTCCAGCGCCTGCACCAGGGTCTTCAGGATCGCGACCTTGTCGTCGAAGCTGAGCGTGGCGGCCTCGCCGAGCGAGCCCAGCGGCACGATCGCGGTGCAGCCGGCGTCGACCATGACCTGCGCATGCTTGGCAAGGAACGCGTGGTCGATGCTGCCGTCGGCGTTGAACGGAGTGGTGATGGCCGGCAGCACGCCGTACCAGAAAGAAGCCTTGCTCATGGGATTACACCTTGTCGAGGGTTGTGAGTGGAGGTTCGGGAAGCAGTGGATCGGGAAGCGATCGGGCGAGCGCGTCCAGGCGCACCGGGAACAGCGGCGGCCGGCGGCCGTCGTCGGAAAAATCGTCGTGCCGCGGCGCCAGGCCCAGCTCGGTCAGCGCGCTGCCGCAGATGCGGCCCTGGCAGGCGCCCATGCCGCAGCGCGACACCAGCTTGGCGTCGCGCAGGTCGGCATGGCCGCGCAAGGCCGACAGCGGCACGTCTTCGCAGCGGCACACCAGCGTATCCGCTGCGGCCAGCGCGTGGATGCGCGGGTCCAGCGCGAACTGGCGCTGCAGCAGCGCGGCGAACGCGCGTGCGCGCCGCCGCTGCGGCTGCAAGGCCTGCGCCGCGGCGCCCTGACCGGCCGCCAGATGCCCGGCGATGGCGCCTTCGACGCGCGCGCAATCGCGGCCACCGATGCCCAGCGCCTCGCCGGCGGCGTACACGCCGGCGACGCTGGTCTGCAAGTACGCGTCCACCGCCACGCACGGATGCGCCCCGCTGCGCGCCAGCCGGCAGCCGAGCAGTTGCGCCAGCTCCACGTTCGGCACCAGTCCATAGCCGACCGCCAGCTGCTCGCAGTCGATGCGGCGGCGGCCCCGCGGGCCGTCGATCTGCACCGATTGCAGCTGGCCGTCGCCATGCGCCGACAGCACCACGCTGCCGCTGTGATAGGCGACGCCGGCCAACTGCGCGCGCACGCTCAGCGCCTGCAGCGCCTTGTCCGGCCAGCGCCACGGCAGTTGCGCGGCGAAGCCGGCCAGGTTGCGCAGCGAGGCCTGTTCGACGATGCCCAGCACCTGCGCGCCGTGGCGGCGCAGCGTCGCCGCGCTGGCCAGCAGCAGCGGACCGCTGCCGGCCACCAACACGCGCTTGCCGGCCAGCGGCCAGCCCTGCTTGGCCAGCGCCTGCGCGCCGCCGGCGCCGGTGACGCCGGGCAGGGTCCAGCCGGGGAACGGCAGCAGCAATTCGCGCGCGCCGGTGGCCAGCACCAGCGCGTCGTAACCGATCCAGCGCGCGCCCTGCGGGCCATCGGCCAGCAGTTGCCGGTCCTGCGCCATCAGCAACTGGGTCTGCGCCAGAAATTCGATCTTGCTCGCCGCCAGCTGCGCCAGCACGCGCGCAGCCAGCTTCGGCGGCGCATGGGCCACGTCGTGACGCCAGATCTGGCCGCCGGCACGCGCCTGCAGATCGACCAGAGCCACGCGCCGGCCATGCCCGGCCGCGGCCAGCGCCGCCGCCAGTCCGGCCGGACCGGCACCGGCCACGACCACGTCGTAGTGCAGCGCGCGCGGCTCAGCCATCGGTCCACACCTGCATGCCGGCGCGTACCGGGGTGATGCAGGCGCGCAACTGGCCGACGCCGTCGATGCGCACCCGGCATTCGCTGCACACGCCCATGCCGCACAGCGGCGCGCGCGGCTGGCCGCTGCGCGAGCGGCGGAAATGCACCGCCACCTGCGCCACCGCCGCGGCCACGCTGCTACCGTCCAGCACCTCGACGGTCTGCCCATTGACGTGCAGGCGCAGCATCGGCGCGCTCACGACAGCGCCCGTGCCGGCGCGAACGGCGCCGGATCCAGCGTAGGGGTGCGCTGCAGCAGCAGATCCAGCAGCAAGCGCGCGCTGCCCAGCGCGGTGGTCACGCCCAAGCCTTCGTGGCCGGCCGCGACCCAGACGCCGTCGCGCTCCGGCACCGCGCCCAGGTAGGGACGGCCGTCGGGCGTGGCCGGACGCAGCCCGGTCCAGACCCGGATCGCCTGCAGCTGGCGCAACGCCGGCAGGAACCCGAACGCGCGCTCGAGCATGCGCTGCAGCATCGGCATCGACACGCTGCGGTCGTTGGCATCGAACTCGCGCGAGGAGCCGATCAGGATTTGCCCGGTCGGCCGCGGCTGCACGTTGAATGCCACGCTGCTGCCGTCGCTGCCGTGCGCGCTATCGGCATAGCCCAGCTCCAGCAATTGGTGGCCGACGAAGCCGGGATAGCGGTCGGTGATGACCAGTTGACCTTTGCGCGCACGCATCGGCAATTCCGGCAGCAACTCCGGCAACGCGCAGCCGGTGGCGACCAGCACCGGCCCGCTCAGCCGGCTGCCGTCGTCCAGCAGCACGCCGCCGCCGGCCAGCGTCAGCGCGCGGTACCCGGCATACAGCTGCGCACCGGCGGCGAGCGCCCGCTCGACCAGGTGCCGCGCCATCCGCGGCGGATACACCACCGCTTCGGCGGCCACCCGCATGCCGCCGGCCAGCCCCGGCACCAGCGCCGGTTCCAGCCGGTACAACGCCTGGGCATCGATCGCCTCGGCGTGCACGCCGGCCGCCGCCAGGCGCTGGATCTTGGCCGGGATCGCCTCCAGCTCATGCGCCTGCCGCGCCACCCACAGCGTGCCGCAGCGGCTGAACTCGGCCGCCGGCAAGTGCGCGAATTCTTCCCACAGGCGCAGCGAATACGCCGACAGCGCCAGTTCCGCGGGATCCTCGTCCATCGCCACCAGATGGCCCATCGCCGCAGCGGTGGAACCGCCGCCAATCGTGCCCGACTCGACGATCGCCACCCGCAACCCGGCCGCCGCGGCCGCATCGGCGCAGGCCGCGCCGACGATGCCGGCGCCGACGACGATCAGGTCGAAGCCGCTCATCCGGCGCCGATGCCCCAGGCGAACGGATCCTGCGCATCGATCAGCAACTGCGCGCGCGCGGTGAGATGCGCCTGCCCGGTGATCCGCGGCAGCACGCCGCGGCTGCCAGGCACGTAGCTGCCTTCGAACAGGCTGCCGAGGATGCCTTCCTGGCGCCATACCTGGCCGGGCGCCAGCTTGCCGTCGGCGGCCAGGCACGCCAGCTTGGCGCTGGTGCCGGTGCCGCACGGCGAGCGGTCGTAGGCCAGGCCCGGGCACAGCACGAAGTTGCGCGCATCGGCGCCGGCGCCAGGCGCCAGGCCGTTGATCTCGATATGGTCGATCTCGCCGCCGTCGGCGCCGCGGATGCCGGCCGCCTCCAGCGCCAGCCGCAGCGCTTCGGTGTACGCGGTCAGCGCGCGCTGGTTGCGCAGCTCCAGCGCGCACGGCGTCTGCTCGGTGATGAAGAACCAGTTGCCGCCCCAGGCCACGTCGCCGCGCACGCGGCCGTAGCCGGGCACCTGCACCTCGATGCCGGCGGCGTGGCGATAGCTTTCCACGTTGTCCACCGAGACCCGGCCGTCGCCGTGCAGTTCCACCCCGACCGTCCCCACCGGGGTCTCGATGCGGTGCTTCCCCGGCGCCAGCCGGCCCAGTTCGGCCAGCGTGCGCACCAGGCCGATGGTGCCGTGGCCGCACATGCCCAGGTAGCCGACGTTGTTGAAGAAGATCACCGCGGCGCAGGCATCGGCCGCGATCGGCGGCAGCAGCAGCGCGCCGACCATGGTGTCCGAGCCGCGCGGCTCGCAAGCGATGGCGCTGCGCCAGCGATCGAAGCGCTCGCGGAACAGATCGCGCCGCTGTGCCAGCGGGCCGGTGCCCAGGTCGGGGAAGCCAGCGACGACGACACGGGTCGGTTCGCCGCCGGTATGCGAGTCGATCACATCGAGTGTATGCATTGGTCCATGCTCACATTCCGGGCCACTGGCGGCTAGCAGCGTTTGTTTGTCATAAATGCGGAAGTTCGCACAACCCGAACGTCCTGGAAGGCCCGACTTAGGCTAGGATCGACAAACAGGGGTGGGCTTGCCGCGGCTTGCCTGCCGCCGCAGCCTACTACCGCCCGGTGAGTGCAGATGGATACTTTGATTTCCGCGCTGGAAATGCAGACGCTGTTCGACGCGTTGCCGGACGTGGTGTTCTTCGTCAAGGACCGCGACGGCCGCTATACCCACGTCAACCTGACCCTGGTGCGGCGTCTTGGCAAGAAATACCGTGCCGACCTGATCGGCAAATCGGCGCTGGAAGTGTTCCCGCTGCCGCTGGGCGGCAGCTACGTGATGCAGGACCGGCGCGTGCTGTGCGGCGAGATGATCGAGAACCAGCTGGAAGTGCACCTGTTCCCGAACCGCACCCCGGGCTGGTGCCTGACCTTCAAGCGCCCGCTGTGCGAGCACGACGAGGTGATCGGCGTGGTCGGCATCTCCCGCGACCTGGGCCAGCCCGACAACCGCCATTCGGCCTACGAACGCATCAGCCGCGCGATGGAGCACATGCAGACCCACTATGGCGACAACCTGCGCGTGCAGACCCTGGCCGACCTGGCGGAACTGTCGGTGGCGCAGCTGGAACGGCACTTCCGCCGCGTGTTCCAGCTGACCCCGCAGCAGTTGCTGACCAAGATGCGCATCGAAGCGGCGATGCGCCTGCTGCATGGCGAGGACAGCATCGCCAGCATCGGCCAGGCCTGCGGCTTCGCCGACCAGAGCGCGTTCGCGCGCCAGTTCAAGGCCACGGTGGGCATGACTCCGCGGGATTATCGGTCGATGAAGGGGAAGCTCTAGTGGAGGCGGGACCGGGGACCGGGGACCCGGGACCCGGAAAAGCAGGCTGCGCGAGGTGAGGCGACACGCGCTCGGCATGGCCTGAGGCGCCTCGTATGCACGACCATCACGCGGAAATGAACTGCCTGTCCTCCCCCCCGGTCCCGGGTCTCCGGTCCCCGGTCCCGCCCAGTGGTAGCATTCCCCGTTTCCGGTACACGCGTTATCCATGGTCAGCCTATTCCGCCGCAACAAGCCACAGGACCACGCTGGCGATAGCCGCGGCGCCCAGCGCTACAGCATCGAGGAACTGGCCGCCGCCTTCCCCAAGCCGGCCGGCGAGGCCGCCACGCCGGCACCAACGCCGGCCGCACTTGCTGCGCCCGCGGCCGAAGCCGCGCCGGCATCGCCGCCGCCGGAGGTAGCCGCGCCCGTCGCCCTGCGCGAGGCGCCCACGGTCGCGTCCGATCCCATCCCCGGCCCGCCACAGGCACCCACGCCGCCGCCCGAGGTGCACGTGCCGGCGCCCGCGGCGACCCCGGCTGCGGCGGCGCCGCTTCCCGATCCGGCCGCGGCCTTCGCCGCCGCGTTCGACGTGCGCGCCGACGCGCTGCCCGCGGCCGCGGCCGGCAAGTCCGGTTGGCGCGAACGCCTGCGCAACAGCACCATCGCACGCAGCTTCGGCGGCCTGTTCTCGCGCAATCCCAAGCTCGACGACGACCTGCTCGACGAGATCGAGACCGCGCTGATCAGCGCCGACGTCGGCGTGCCGGCGACCACCGCGCTGATCGAGAACCTGCGCAAGCGCATGAAGGCGCGCGAATTCGTCGATGCGCAGGCGCTGCTGCGGGCGCTGCGCGCCGACCTGATCGCGATCCTGCAGCCGGTCGCCAAACCGCTGCAGATCGACCGCAGCGCCAAGCCCTTCGTGGTGCTCACGGTCGGCGTCAACGGCGTCGGCAAGACCACCACCATCGGCAAGCTGGCCAAGCGTTTCAAGGACGACGGCCACAGCCTGATGCTGGCCGCCGGCGACACCTTCCGCGCCGCCGCGGTGGCGCAGCTGCAGGCCTGGGGCGATCGCAATGGCGTCACCGTGATCGCACAGGGCCAGAACGCCGACGCCGCCTCGGTCGCGTTCGACGCGCTGCAGGCCGGCAAGGCGCGCGGCACCGAAGTGCTGATCGCCGACACCGCCGGGCGCCTGCACACCCAGACCGGGCTGATGAACGAACTGGGCAAGATCCGCCGCGTGCTCGGCAAGCTCGACCCGGCCGCGCCGCACGAAGTGCTGATGGTCATCGACGGCACCACCGGCCAGAACGCGCTATCGCAACTGCGCCAGTTCCATGCCGCGGTCGGCGTCACCGGGCTGGTGGTGACCAAGCTCGACGGCACCGCCAAGGGCGGCGTGGTGTTCGCACTGGCACGCGAGTTCGGCATCCCGATCCGCTACGCCGGCATCGGCGAGCGCCCGGAAGACCTGCGCGTCTTCGACGCGGAAGCCTTCGTCGACGCCTTGTTGCCGGAAGCGCTGGGCGCCTGACCTTGAGCCCCTCTCCCACCGGGGCGACAGGGTACGGCTTGCGCGCCACTGGCGCGCGTGCTCTGGAGCGTGCGCGCCGCGGGCGCGGGCCGGGGGTTGGGGGTGAGGGTACGGCGCGAAAAGCGTCCCGCTGATTTGGATCCACGAGGCTTCGCTCCGTAGCCTCATCCGCCCCTTCGGGGCACCTTCTCCCGGTGGGAGAAGGAACCACTCGATGCCAGCATGCGCCAGCCCCCAGACAGCTTTCCCTCCCGCCTGCTCGCCTGGTTCGACCGCAGCGGCCGCCACGACCTGCCCTGGCAGCATCCGCGCAGCCCGTATCGCGTGTGGCTGTCGGAAATCATGCTGCAGCAGACCCAGGTCGCGGTGGTGATCCCGTACTTCCTGCGCTTCCTGCAGCACTTCCCGACCCTGCCCGACCTGGCCGCGGCCGACACCGATGCGGTGATGGCGCAATGGGCCGGCCTGGGCTACTACGCCCGCGCGCGCAATCTGCATGCCGCGGCCAAACGCTGCGTGGAGCTGCACGATGGCGAGCTGCCGCGCGACTTCGATGCGCTGCACGCGCTGCCCGGCATCGGCCGCAGCACCGCCGGCGCGATCCTCAGCCAGGCCTGGAACGACCGCTTCCCGATCCTGGACGGCAACGTCAAGCGCGTGCTGACCCGCTACCACGGCATCGCCGGCTATCCCGGCCTGCCGGCAGTGGAGAAGCCGCTGTGGGCGATCGCCGAAGCGCACGTGGCCGCGGTCGCCGACGGGCGCATGGCCGACTACACCCAGGCGCAGATGGATTTCGGCGCCACCCTGTGCACCCGCGCCAACCCGGCCTGCGTGCTGTGTCCGCTGCAGCACGACTGCGTGGCACGCCGCGACGGCCTTGTCGAGGCATTGCCCACACCGAAACCGGGCAAGACCCTGCCCGAACGCGAGGCGCTGGCGCTGCTGCTGGAAAACGCCGCCGGCGAGTTGCTGCTGCAACGGCGCCCGCCGAGCGGCATCTGGGCCTCGCTGTGGACGCTGCCGCAGGCCGAGAGCGAGAGCGAACTGCGCGCCTGGTTCGAACGGCAGACCCGCGGCCGCGACTTCGACGCGGCCGAGCCGATGCCGCCGATCGTGCATACCTTCAGCCACTATCGCCTGCACCTGCAGCCGCTGCGCCTGCGCAAGGTCGCCTTGCGCGACGCGGTACGCGACAATGACGACCTGCGCTGGGTGGCGCGTGCCGACCTGTCCGCACTCGGCCTGCCCGCCCCGATCCGCAAACTGCTCGACGGCCTCTGATCGTCGCCCCCGCCGCGCCACCAGGAACCGCCATGCCCCGCACCGTCTTCTGCCAGTACCAGCAACGCGACGCCGAAGGCCTCGACTACGTGCCGTATCCCGGCGAACTCGGCCAGCGCGTGTTCGCGCAGATCGGCAAGGCCGGCTGGCAGGCATGGCTGGCGCACCAGACCATGCTGATCAACGAGAACCGGCTATCGCCGCGCGATCCCAAGCACCGCGCGTTCCTGGAAGCGGAGCTGGAAAAATTCCTGTTCCAGGGCGGCGCGCCCAAGCCCGAGGGCTACGTAGAACCCGAGCAGGAATCCTGAGCCCAGGCAAGCCAAGCCCCTGTAGGAGCGGCTTCAGCCGCGACAGAACCCATCCGCAAAGCTCGTCGGCCGCAGCCGCTCCTACAAGCTGCGCCCCTATTCGACACCGACCGCAACCCGCCTGACGCCGCCGCTACTGCGCCGGCGCCTGCCGCTGCACCCGCTCCTGCACCTTGGCCTCGCGCAATTCCTGTTCCGAGATACGCAGCGCCTTGATGTCGAGCGGGCGGATGCTCTGGATGCGGCACGGCAGGCGGATCGCGCCCGGGCTGCCGCCGATCACCAGCACGTCGTCGAAACGCGCCGACACCCGGTCGCTGAAATGGGTGATGGCGATCGTCGGCGCGAAGTCCAGATCGGCGCAGCGGCCACTCAGCTCCAGCAGATAGGCCTGGTTCGGCCGGGTCCACACCGCCAGCGCGCTATCGCCGAGCGCGGTCCAGCCGCTGAGCCGGTTGAAGTACTGGAAGTCGCGCACCGGCGCGGCGGCGTGGGCGCGGTACAGCGCCAAGCGCTCGTCGTCGCTGATCCGGTTGCTGGCGCAGCCGGCCAGCAGCGCGGCCAGTCCCAGCGATGACAGCAGCAAGCGTTTCATGGAGGAGTCTCGCGGTGGCGACAGGCGCATGATGCACCCGCGCCATGCGCGCACTCGCAGCCGCACCCAGCCACATTCAGCAACCAGGCAGCTGCCGCGGCGCGTGGCGACGGCACGCTTACCGCTGCGCCGTCTTCGCCGTTTCGCAGAAGCGCTGCCGGTACTCCAGCGCCTTGGGCATCAGCGCCTGCAGGTTCTGGATCCGCGTGCCCGGGTTCGGGTGCGTGGACGAGAACTCCGGCGGCGCCTGGCCGCCGCTGCTGGCGCTCATCCGCTGCCACAGCGGCACCGCCTCGCGCGGATCGAAACACGCCGCCGCGGCCAGCATCAGCCCGACCTCGTCGGCCTGGGTCTCGTGGCTGCGCGCGTACGGCAGCAGGTAGCCGTAGCCCATCGCCGCCATCGCCATCTGCTGCTGTTGCGGGTCCATGCCGCTGGCAGCGCCGGCCATCTGCCCGATCTGGGTCAGCTTCTGCTGCGCCATGCGCTGCGCGCCGTGGCGCAGCAGCGCATGCGCGATCTCATGGCCCATCACCACCGCCATCGCATCGGCGTTCCTGGTCACCGGCAACAGCCCGGTATAGACCGCCATCTTGCCGCCGGGCAGGCAGAACGCATTGGCCTGCTCGGACTCGATCACGTTGACGTCCCAGTCGAAGCCGCGCGCGTAGTGTTTGGCCTGCATGCCGTGCTCGGCGGCCAGCGCGTCCTCGACCACGTCGACCTTGGCGATCAGCCGCTGCGCGATCGCGCGCACCTGCTGCGCCACCTGCGAGTGCGGATCGACCGGGTGTTCCTGCGCCAGAATCTCCTGGTAGGCCTGCAGGCCCAGCGCCTTCTCGTCCTCGACGCCGAGCGAATTGTCGATCAGCACCTTCTGGCCGGTGTAGGGATCCTCGCTGCGGTTGGAGAACCAGTAGAACCCGGCGTACACCGCGAAGCCCAACAGCACCAGCCAGCGCACGCCGCCCAGCGGCCCGCGGCGGCCCCCGCCCTGCTCACCGCCCTGGCGGCCGAACACGTTGCTCATCTCCAATCCCCTTGCTGTCTGGTCGGCGGCGATGGCGCCTGCCTGTGCGCAGCACTGTAGCCGGGCGCGCTACGCGGCCGCGTCAAATTCCGCGCACCAGGCGGAACCCGACCCGGGCGCTGGTGGTATCGGAGTCCTGCATCAGCCGCCAGGCGGCACGGGTCTGCTCCGGCGCGTTGGCCCAGTTGCCGCCGCGCACCACCCGCGAGCGGCAGCCGGGGTTGTACCAAGAGGCGCCGTCGGCCGGCGCGCGGCGGTAGCTGGAATGCCAGCAATCGGCGACCCACTCGCTGAGGTTGCCGCCCATGTCGTGCAGGCCCCAGGCGTTGGCCTTGAAGCTGGCGACCGGCGCCGGCCCCCAGAAGCCGTCGGCATAGCCGACGAAGGCGTTGTTCCAGTGCCGGCCGCCGGGCGAGACGTCGCCGCCGCCGGTAAAGTTGCCGGCGCCGCGCGGCGGGGTGCCGGCGTTGCCCCACGGATAGCGGCCGCGGCCGCCGGCGCGCAGCGCATATTCAAACTCGGCCTCGCTGGGCAGCCGGTAGTGGCGCCCGGTCTGCTGCGACAGCCACGCCGCATAAGCCTCGGCATCGCGCACGCTGACGTGCATCACCGGGCTGTTCGGCGCGGCGCGCGCGCCGTTGTAGCCGGACTGCCAGTCGGTGCCGCTGCGCCGCACGAAGTTGCCGCTGCGCTCGTCGTAGACGATCGAATGCCCGCGCCGCGTGGCCCGCGGCCGCGCGCCGCTGACCTCGACGAAGCGGCGGAACTCGGCCACGGTGACCTCGGTGATCGACATCGCGAAGCCGCGGTCGAAACGCACGTAGTGCAACGGCTGCTCCGCCGGCATCGCGCCCGGCTCGCTGTCGCTGGCGCCCATGCGGAAGCCGCCGTGCGGCACCACGATCATCTGCGGCCCGCGCTCGCCGTTGCTCATGGCGTCGGTGAACACCTGGCCGGGGCGGAAGCTGCCGTAGTGGGTGACCAGGTCGATGCGCTCGCGCAGCATCGCCGCCACCGGATCGCCCGGATCGGCGATGCGCAACACCTCGCCCAGTTTCTCGCGCGCCGCCTTCAATCCGGCCGGCGTGGCCAGGTCGCGCAGGCCGGCATCGCGCAGCGCGGCGATGCGCGCGCTGCGCACGCCTTCCACCCGCGCACGCGCGTCGCGCACGGTGGCGGCGGCGTCGCGGATGCGTGCCGCGCGCGCCAGCCAGCTGCCGGCGGCGGCGAAATCGGACAGCGTCGCAGCCGCCTCGGCGCGCCGGATCAGCGCGCTCTCCACCGCCGCCACGCCCTGCCGCGCGCGCGCATCGTCCGCGTCCAGTTGCAGCGCTTCGCGGAAGTTGGCCAGCGCGCCGTTGCCGTCCTCGCCGAGCCGGCCGGCGCGCAGATCGTCTTCGCCGGCGCGGTCGTAGGCCAGCACCCGCTGCGCGGTCTCCACCCGCTGCTGCAGGCGCCGCACCGCCGGATCGTCGGCATCCAGCGACAGCGCCACCATCGCGATGCGGTCGGCGCGCTCGAGCGCCTGCTCCTGCTGCTCCGATGCGCGCAACAGCTCGTCGCCGCGTTGCAGCAGCCGGCGCCGCGCGGTGCGCAGGCCGTCGCGCGCGACCGGGTCCTGCGGCGCCAGCGCGCGGATCGCCAGATACAGCGGGATCGCCGCTTGCGCGTCCTCGAACAGGCGATCCTCGGCCAGCGCGCGCGCGGCGTCGCGGCGCGCCTGCGCCAGTTGCGTGCGCTCCAGCGCCGGCAGCGGCGGCTGCCAGCGCGCCACCGTCTCGGCGGCATCCTGGCCGCCGATGGTGACGCTGGGTGCCTGCATCGGCTTGCTGACCGCCGTTGCCGCCGCCTGCGCAGGCTTGGCCGGCGCCTGCCTGGCGGGTTGCGCCGGCGGCGCAGGCGCCGGCCCGCTGCAGCCGCACGCCAGCGCGGCCAGCAGGGTCCAGGCGATCACGGTGCCGCTCGTACGCACGCTTCCTCCCAACGACATTGGCCTCCCGATGGCATCCGCGCCACCGCGTCCGTACGGCCGGCGGGCCGACGTTAGGCTATTCTCGCCTGCCTGAGCAAACCCTGCATTCGACGGAAACCACGTGCCCTATTGGATCAAGCAACCCGCCGAGCTGGCCGAACGGCTGGCGCAGCGCCCGGCCAGGATCGGCCTGGATACCGAATTCGTCCGCGAACGCACCTACTGGCCGCAACTGGCCCTGGTGCAGATGGCGGTGGCCGACGAGATCCTGCTGATCGACCCGCTGATCCCCGGCATGCCGCAGGCGCTGGCGCCGTGGCTGTCGGACCCGGCCATCCTCAAGGTCATGCACAGCGCCAGCGAAGACCTGGTCGCGTTCAAGTGCGCCTGCGGCGCGCTGCCGCGGCCGCTGTTCGACACCCAGATCGGCGCCGGCCTGGCCGGCATCGGCGCCGGCATGGGCTACCAAAAGCTGGTCCAGGAAATCACCGGCGTGCACCTGGCCAAGGGCGAGACCCGCTCGGACTGGCTGCGCCGCCCGCTGTCGCCGGCGCAGCTGGACTACGCCGCCGACGACGTGCGCCACCTGTTCGCGATCCACGACGCCTTGCAGGAACGGCTGCAGACGCTGGACCGCAGCGCCTGGCTGCACGAGGACGGCGAACGCCTGCTCGGCACCGTGGAGCACGACGAAGGCGAGCGTTGGCCGCACCTGGGCATGCGTTCGGCGCAGTTCATGGATGCGCCCGCGCAGCAGCGCCTGCTGCGCCTGCTGCGCTGGCGCGACGTGCAGGCGCGGCACAGCGACAAGCCGCGCAGCTGGATCCTGGACAACGAACTGGCCGCCACCCTGGCGCGCTTCCCGCCTTCCGACCGCCAGGCGCTGCAGGCGATGCTGGACAAGCACCCCAAGGCGCCGCGCAAGCTCGGCGACGCGCTGTGGCAGGCGCTGACCACAGCGCTGGCCGACGAAGCGGACGCGCCGCTGGCGCTGGCCGCCAGCGACGACAACAAGGCCGCCCTGAAGCGGCTGCAGGACGCGGTGTCCGCACGCAGCGCCGAACTCGGCCTGGCCGACGGCCTGCTCGCCTCGCGCAAGCACCTGGAGGCGCTGCTGGAAAGCGGCCAATGGCCGCAGCCGCTGGCCGGCTGGCGCCGGCGCGAACTGGAAGCGACGCTACAACCGCTGCTCGGCAGCGCCGGCTAGAGGGATTCGAGGGTATTTGTAGGAGCGGCTTCAGCCGCGACAACTTCCAAAGCCGGAAGGCCCGCCGCCGCGCTCGTCGCGACTGACGTCGCTCCCACAAGGATTCCACCCACACCGCGGAGCGGCGAGGCCTTGTGTGGGAGGGACTTCAGTCCCGACGTATGCAAGTTCGGAACATTCACCACTCCGCTCGTCGCGGCTGAAGCCGCTCCTACAACAGCCTGCGAATAGCCGGCTGGGTGCACTGTAGGAGCGGCTTCAGCCGCGACAACGTCCGAAGCCGGAAGGCCCGCCGCTGCGCTAGTCGCGACTGAAGTCGCTCCCACAAGGATTCCACCCACACCGCGGAGCGGCGAGGCCTTGTGTGGGAGGGACTTCAGTACCGACTGCATGCCAGTTCGGAACATTCACCACTCCGCTCGTCGCGGCTGAAGCCGCTCCTACAACAGCCTGCGAATAGCCGGCTGGGTGCACTGTAGGAGCGGCTTCAGCCGCGACAACGTCCGAAGCCGGAAGGCCCGCCGCTGCGCTCGTCGCGACTGAAGTCGCTCCCACAAGGAGTCCATCGGCGCCGCGGAACTGCGAGGCTTCTTGTGGGAGGGACTTCAGTCCCGACTGCATGCCGGTTCGGGACATTCACCACTGCGCTCGTCGCAGCTGAAGACAGTTGCTCCTAAAGGGTTTGTTGCCTGCGCACATCGACCCTGCCGCCGCAGCGGTGCAATGCCGCCACCGAACCCGGGGCCTTCAGGCGCATCCATGCAACGCCGGCCTTCTCCAGCGCGGTTTATCCGCGGCCAAGCGCAAGCAACGCCAATGCCGCGCATAAAACCATCGCGGATAAAAAAGGCCAGGAAACCTGGCCTTTTTCGACCGATCAGTATTTGACCAGCGGGAACTTCAGGTCCGGGTGGCGGGCCTTCCATTCGTTGTAGGCGGCGGTGCCTTCCCAGGCAGCGAACGCCTTCGGGGTGCGGCCGCGGCCGGACCAGGTCTCGCCGGTGTGCGGCAGCTGGTACTTCGGCTTGACCTCACTGCGGCCGCCGGCGGACTTGGCGCTGGCCTGCTTCGGCGCGGCGCTGGTCACGTAGGCGGCGATCTCGTTGCGCTGCTTGGCGCTGAAGAACTCGGCGAACTGCTCCAGCAGCGACAGGATGTTGGCATGCGCGGCGCTGGTCTCGCCTTCGCGCGCCTGCTTCTCCTGCTCTTCCAGCTTGCGAATCTCTTCGTGCAGCTTGGCCTTGGCTTCGGCGATTTGTTGCAAGTTGCGAACTTCCGTCATTTTTCAAAGACCCGTGGATAAAAGATTTGGAACGGACGGAATATTTCATCCGGAACGACGAAATCGTCTGGCGAGGATTTCGGCCTGCGATTATATCGACTCTGTCCGCCGGTTGCCCGAATGCGCGGGCGCATTCCTGTCTTCATATGGACCAGGGGCGGCAGGCGACCGTGCCTGCGGATACGCGGCGCAAGCCGCACTGCACGCGACGCGTCAAGGACGGCCTCGCCGCCACCGATCCCACCGCCCCTCTTGGCACGCATGCCCCGGGCCAGTTAGACTACGCGTCTGATGTGGGGCGGTAGCTCAGCTGGGAGAGCGTCGCGTTCGCAATGCGAAGGTCGAGGGTTCGATCCCCTTCCGCTCCACCATCTTTCCGTCCTAGACGGTGCAAACGAGGCCAGAAAGCCCTGCGACACAAGGCTTTCCGGCCTTTTTTGTTTCCGAGGCAGTCTAGCCGAGACCGCGCAAATCCGGCGGTAGCTGACGGTAATTTTGGCGGTAGCAAGGGCATCCTGTCCTGGTCTAATTCTCGTGGACACCTCGATAGGGGATGATCATCCCCAGCGAGGACTTTGAACGACATGACGCCCCGTATCCGTAGAAATTTCGATACCGCCTTCAAGCTGCAGGTGGTGCAAATGATCCGCGACCAAGGCCTGAGCGTGGGTCAGGTGTGCCGCGACCTGGACTTGGTCGATAGCGCCGTGCGTCGCTGGCTGGCCCAATACGAGGCCGAGCATGCCGGCCAGCCTGGGCAAGGTCGGCCCCTGACCCCCGAGCAGCAACGCATCCGTGAGTTGGAACGGGAGAACCAGCGACTGCGTGAGGACAACAGCTTGTTAAAAAAAGCATCGGCCTTCTTCGCCCGGGAACCGAAATGATCCAGCAGATGATCGATCAGTGGCAGGAGAAGGCCGCAACCGCCCGGCTGTGCCAGCTGCTGGGCGTGAGCCGCTCGGGGCTGTATGCGGCCCGTCGGCGGCGCTCAGCACCGAGGGCGTGCACGCTCGCTGCGCCATTGCAGACGGCGTTCCAGGCCAGCGGCGGCAACTATGGCAGCCGCCGGCTGAGCGCGAGCCTGAAGGCCCAGGGTCTGCCCGCCAGTCGCCATCGAGTCCGCCGCCTGATGAAGCAGCAGGGACTGAAGGCGCGCTGGAGGCGCAAGTTCGTCCATACCACCGACAGCCGACACGAGATGCCGGTGGCGGACAACCATCTGGATCGGCGCTTCAACCCGGACGCCCTCGACCAGGCCTGGGTGGCCGATATCACCTACATCCGCACCGAGCGCGGCTGGCTGTACCTGGCCGCGGTGCTGGACCTGTACTCGCGCAAGGTGGTGGGCTGGGCAATGGCACCGACCATGCCGGCCGAGCTGGTCTGTACCGCCTTGCAGATGGCCATTGCCCTGCGCCAGCCCAAGCCGGGGCTGATCGTGCATAGCGACCGCGGCAGCCAGTACGCCAGCCAGGCCCACCGCGACCTGCTGACCAAGCACAAGCTGGTGGCCAGCATGAGCCGCAAGGGCAACTGCTGGGACAACGCGGTAATGGAGCGGTTCTTCCTGAGCCTGAAAATGGAGCGCGTCTGGCAGCGTCGCTACACCAACCCCAACGAGGCCATCGCCGATATCACCCACTACATCGTCGGCTTCTACAACACCCACCGCCTGCACTCCACCCTCGGCTATCGATCTCCAGCCGACTACGAGAAAGCCACTACCTGAAACCCCCTATCCACGTGTCCACCAAAACTTGACCACAACATCCCCTACCCTGTTACCGTCAAGGAGCCGCCCAATGCCTCTCACCGATACCGCCATCCGTAAAGCGAAACCCGCCGCCACGCCCCAGAAGCTGCGCGACGGCAACGGCCTGTATCTCCTGCTACGACCCGACGGCGCACGCTGGTGGCGCTACGACTATCGCCGCCCGGTCACCGGCAAGCGCAACACCCTGTCGTTCGGCACTTACCCGGAAGTAAGCCTGTCGGACGCGCGGGAGAGACTAGCGGAAGCGCGCCGCCTACTAGCGGCCAAGATCGACCCCGGCGAACAGCGGAAGGCCGTCAAGGCCGCTGGCGAGGCCGCCGCCGCGAACAGCTTCGAGGTCGTCGCCCGAGAGTGGTTCGCCAAGCAGCAGAAGGATTGGAGTACCCAGTACTCGGACAAGATCATCCGCCGCTTGCAGAGCGACATCTTCCCCTGGATCGGCAGCAGCCCCATCGCAGCCGTTACCGCCCCGGAACTGCTGAAGCACTTGGAGCGGATCGAACAGCGAGGCGCCATCGAGACCGCTCATCGAGCCTTGCAGACCTGCGGCGCAGTCTTTCGGTACGCAGTGCGTACTGGCCGGGCCGAAGCCGATCCGACAGGTGCATTGAAAGGAGCGCTGACTCCCTGGCGATCCATGCCGTTCGCTGCTGCCACCACCTCGGAGGAAGCTTCGAGCGTGCTGCGGAAGATTGACAGCAGCACCAGTCGGCCAGTGGTCAGGAGTGCCCTCCGACTGGCACCGTTGCTGTTCGCCAGACCCGGCGAGCTTGTCCGCATGAGGTGGGCGGAGCTGGACCTTGACGCCGGACAGTGGCGTTACTTCGTGACCAAGACCAAGCGCACCCATATCGCCGCCCTTTCGACTCAGGCAGTGGAAATTCTGCGCGACCTACACCCCCTTACCGGACGCGGCGAGTTCGTTTTCCCTGGTGGGCGCGACCCTCGCAAGCACATGTCTGGCAATGCCATTTTAGTAGCAGCGCGACGCTGCGGCATCGAGAAAGACGAAAGCACCATCCACGGCTTCCGACACATGGCAAGCACGCTACTGAACGAAATGGGCCACTGGAACCCGGATGCAATCGAATCCGCCTTAACCCATAAGATGCCTGGAGTACGAGGCATCTACAATCAAGCACAGTATTTGGACGAACGCCGCAAGATGATGCAGGCTTGGGGCAACTATCTACATGCATTGAAAGCAATGAAACAGCAGCCCTTTATCCACGAAGCCGCGTAAATAGACCGAAGCTCAGCGAGGCGTAGACCGCCTCGCCAGAGCCTCAATCTTATTCATGGCATCCGGATAATATTCGGCGAGCAGGCTAAACTGCACAGCAACGGATGCAGCCTCTGAGCGATAAACCGAGAGCAACATATTTCCATTGTTCGGCATTATTACCAACATATGATCGGAATCACGTTTGAAGTAACGACGGGGAAATGTATCGCTGCCCCAAGACTGAGCGTCAGGCACCCATCCACGTGTTGCAAGAACATAGTCGTAGCGATTACGGAATCCGGGGTCTGGACTTGGAGGATAAGACAGTGGACCCAGCAAATAGTCGACGCCCGTATAGGCCAAGTCCACGAACTCCACCTCAGATAGCTTAGGCACGTACCATGCCCCGTCGCCCATCCTGCGACCCCTCGGCCCAAGCAAGACGGAAGCTGACTCGTAATTCAAACCCTCAAACACTCCTGATCCAGAAGCGCAGCGCATCAAAAGGTGCGACCTTATGCGCTCAGTTGAGCAATTAATTAGCCCAGCAGCTTGTGCTTCTTTACCGGTGCCTTCTGGGAGCAACTTATTGGACTCATACGGGTAGCTAAGAGGACGCGGCGCCGGATCCCGAATCGGCGTTGCAGACTCCAAGCTGATAGGCAATTTCAACGGCTCCTCCGCCTCTCTTGCATTACAACCAGACAGCGTGGCCAGCAAACCAAGCCCGGACAGAGGAGCTAGCAATGTTGCGAGCGACAAGCCGACAAGTGCAATTTTCACTTTACGCGATCCATATTCTGGCATTTCCATACTGATCAAGGCACTTATTATTGATTTCAATAAGCGTGAGTGAACTTTAGCTACGCTCCTTAATGCACTTGCTTACCAGGCGCATCTGTATCGATTTTTCTTATCTAATGGCCGAGCGAACCAATGCACTGGAACTCGACAGTTACTTGCCTTGATCCGCAGTTTCCGAATCCCCGGCGCGACAGGCATTCGGTACTCTGCGAACCGAAAGGCTCCGCCCCTTTATAACCCCAGTTCCGGCACTTCTGCTCGGCGAGATGGATTACCTGCTGCTCGCTTAGGTCAGGGCGCTGGAATTCATTGCTCTCGTATGAAAGCGCAATCACACCATCTGCGCGGCTCGCTTTGGTTACCAGCCAGTCGGCGTGAGTGGCACATGCCCCGACAAGCAGCACGACGACCGCCACACCGCAAAACTTCAATTTCATGATGAATCCCCTTGGCATTCGGACCTTGGTTGTACAGGGCAGTCGCAGAGCTGTCCGAGCGCTCCACCAAGGAATGATAGAAGAGCCAGGCGCCAATGTCACTCATAGAGGGTGTCCTCATAGGGCGTGGCCCGATAGAGGTTGTCACTGCATCGTTCTCCCATGCCAGAGAAAGCGATGCCCACCGATCCCCGTGTCCTGTTTGGACTGCGGCTTGCCGAGGTCCGTAAGGCCAAGGGACTCTCCCAGGAACGTCTCGCTTTGGAGAGCGGATTGGCCCGTAGCTACCTAGGCGGCGTCGAGCGTGGACAGCGCAACATCGCGCTACTGAACATCTACCGCCTTGCCGAGGCGCTGGGCGTGCATCCGAGCTGCTTGCTAGAGCCAACATCCCCCACCAAAGCTCAGTAACTTCAGATATTGGCCAATCAGGCAATAACTATAAGCCATTGATTTTTAAGGCAACATAATTTTGGTACTCCTACAGCGGGGGAACGCATCTTCCGCTGGCGCGTACCTTTGGCACACAGTATTAGCTGCCTCCTATCAGTAGCAGCAAGCTCGGGGAGCTGTGCGCGTCTCCTGTAAACACCCATAAGGAGACAACCATGAAATATGACGCGGTAATGGAGCACTTCAAAGATGCCCCTACTTGCCTGATCCCGCTTGGCGACATACGAACTCACGATGGTTTGCAGCCGCGTGTTGCCCGCTTGGTTCCGATCAAGGACAAAGGGCGAGCCGAGGAGAGCAGCGAGCAACACATCACAACGCTTCGCTTGGTACTGGACGCGACTGAGGACAGGCCGCTTGATCCTGTTTGGCTTGCCGAAATTGGTAGCGCCGAGCCAGTGGAAGCTGGCTTGTATCTAGTGGATGGTCACCACCGCCTGAAGGCATACCAACAAGCAAAGAGACAGCAAGTTCCGGCACGTGTTTTGGCCCTAAGTTGGCAGACGGCCTTGGTTCTTTCCAAGCTGGTGAACTGCACCGGCAGATCGCTCGCCCTTCACAACGAGCAGCGCCGGGACGCGGCTTGGCAGTACCTTGCAGATCTAACGCATCGAGGAGCTATCGAGCTTCCTAGTGCGGGGGAGTCTTTACGCTCTGTCGCCGCTCGATTTGGCATCAGCAAGAGTACGGTAAGCAGCATGCTCACCAATATGCCGCACGTCATCGCTACAGAGTTCCACACGCTGGCGATAGATCCCGGCACGGGTTGGCCGAGGTGGCGACATGTACGCGAAGCAAAGAACCCTTGGCAAACAAGCCTGCCTAGCTCGGACCAGCAGCAGCTAGACCGGGATGCAGAAAGGGTTGCGCGCCACATAGTCAAGCTCGTGGATGGCTCATCCCCAGCCGTGCGCGCCAGAGCGCTTGAGATGCTGGCGAACGACGAGGTGAGTGCCACAGATCAACTCGCATCGGTGGAGCTTCTTGCTCCCTTCAGCCCAGCACGCCGCCCTGTCCCAATTGGGACACCCGCTGTCCCAGCGCAACCGGCACATCTGGACAACTGACAGCCCCAGCCTGATTTGACCGCACTGCCGGCGGGAGAAGAAACAAGATTTTCGCTACGAAATTACGCGGCAGTCACTTCAACCATCCAGGGCCCAGCCGCCCCCATGCCGCCCCCTCCGGGGAAAGCTGCCCACGGCAGGCACCACACCAACCCAAAGGCTCGCTGCAATCTCATGCAGCGGGCCTTTCTCATTTCAAGGAAGCCATGACGACTCAACCACAGACGACACTGCCGTATCACTTCATGCGCTTGCCCGAGGTCATTGCGACGGTCGGCGTCAGCAAGTCCACGCTCTATGCCTGGGCCGCTGCGGGCAAATTCCCGAAGCCAGTACAATTCCCCGGTGGCAACATTGCCGCTTGGGTTTCCACCGAAGTGGCGGCATGGATGAGTGCAGCGGTAGAAGCACGTAATGGTACCCACGGCCTAGCGGCATGAGCTTGGCGGTAACTATGGCGGTAACAGCACTCCTCACGCCGAAAATACCTATTGCATTACAGTCACTTGCAGGTATTATTCGGGAGCCTTCCGCCCACTCGTTCAGACAAAGGCCCCGGAGGCGACTCCGGGGCTTTTTTGTGGCTACCTTGCGGCGCCGGCGCAGAGCGGCCACGCTACTGCCGCGATGGCATGGCGCGGCAATCGGCGCTGCGCGGTGCAGTTGCTGATCTGCCCGCACGCGGCAGCGGCGCCGCGCTCGCCATCGCGGCGAACGGCGGCCGCCGGCCGCTTCAGCCGCTGTGTTCGCAGGAGCTGGGGCCGCGCTCGTGCGCCTGGCGCAGTTTCTCGTCCTCCAGCCCCTGCCGCTGCTTGGCGGTGTCGTCCTGGGCGCGGTCCTGCTGACCTTCACGGATGCCTTGCTCGTCGCTGTGCTGTTTGTCCTGGTTCGGCATGTACGGACCTCGCTGTGGCGGGCGGATGCCCTACCGCCACGACACTAGCCGGTCCACCGTGATGCGGGTATCACGGCGACAGCGCAGATCGCTCAGGCGGCCAGCGCGGCCGCAGGCGCGTGCGCATGCACGTCGCCGTCCATCGCCAGCACACGAGTGCGCTCCAGCAGGATCACCAGCCGGCCGTCCAGCTTGCCCACGCCCTGCATCAGTTCGTCGCGAATACCGCAACCGAACGACGGTGCCGCCTCGATCTGCTGCGGCGAAATATCCAGCACCTCGCTGACCGCGTCGACCAGCAATCCGAACGCCTGATCGGCGCCTTCGCGTTCCAGCGTCACGATCACCACGCAACTGCGCCGGGTGACCTCGTTGGACGCGCGCCCGAGCCGCCGTTGCAGATCCACGATCGGCACCACCGCGCCACGCAGGTTGATCACCCCGCGCACGCACGCCGGCATGGACGGGACCGGCGTGGGCGCACGGTACTCGATGATTTCCTTGATGCCCACGATGCTCAGGCCGAACAACTCCTGGCCCAGCTGGAAGGTCAGGAACTGCAATGGGCCATGATCGGGCTCGTGCGCCGAAGCGCCAGACGTCGCGTTGTGCATCCGCTCATCCTCTAGAAATTGACGAATTGCGCTTCGTCCGGGGATTCGACCATCGCGTAGGCGACCGGCAAGGGCCGCGCGCGGGCGCCCTTGCCTGGCGCCGCGCGCGCCGGCCGCACCACGCCCGTGCGTGGCCGCTCGACGCCGCGCGACGGCGACGTCTCCTGGCCGCGGTTCAAGCGGAAGAACGCCATCGCATGCTGCAGCGACTCGGCCTGCGAACTCATCTGCTCGGCGGTCGCCGCCAGCTGCTCGGAGGCGGTGGCGTTCTGCTGCGTGGTCTGGCTCAGCTGCGACACCGCCAGATTGATCTGGGTCACGCCGGAGGACTGCTCCTGCGACGCGGCGGCGATCTCCTGCACCAGGTCGGAGGTCTTCTTGATGCTGGGCACGATGGTCTCCAGCAGGTTGCCTGCACGGTCCGCCAGGGCAACGCTGTTGGCCGCCACCTCGCCGATTTCCTGTGCCGCCACCTGGCTGCGCTCGGCCAGCTTGCGCACTTCCGCAGCGACCACCGCGAAGCCCTTGCCATGCTCGCCGGCGCGCGCGGCTTCGATCGCCGCGTTCAGCGCCAGCAGGTTGGTCTGGTAGGCGATGTCGTCGATGATGCCGATCTTCTGCGCGATCTGCCTCATCGCATGCGTCGAGGACAGCACCGCTTCACCGCCCTGGACGGCTTCCTTGGCCGCCTGCGCGGACATGCCCTCGGTGATCCGGGCGTTGTCGGTGTTCTGCGCGATCGAAGCGGTCATCTGCTCCAGCGAGGCGCTGGTCTCCTCGACCCCGGCCGCCTGTTCGCTGGCCGCCTGGCTCAAGGTCTGCGCGGTGGCGCTGACCTCCTCCGACGAACCGGCCAGCGACTGCGCGCTGTTGTTGACGTCGCCGACCACCTCCGCCAACCGGTCGACCATCAGCTGCAAGGCCACCATCGCACTGCTGGTGTCGTTGCCGCGGGTCGGCACCTGCACGGTGAGATCGCCCTGCGCGATACGCCTGGCCACTTCCATCACCACGCCCGGCTCGCCGCCCAGTTCGGTCATCAGCGAGCGCGTGATCAGAAACCCGATCACCACCGCGCACAACGCCGCGGCCAGGCTGCCGATGATCAAGGTGATGCTGGTGCGCCGCTGCAGTTGCTCGGCCTCGACCGCGCGCGCCGCCAGCAGGGCGCTCTCGGCCTGGCGCACTTCGGCCATCTTCTCGCGCATGGCATCCATGTAGGCCTTGCCCTTGGAAGAGCGCACCGCGGCCGCGAGCGCCTCTATCGTGGCGTCGCCGCCGTTGACGTTGTGGCGCAAGGCGATCTGCGGGTGCACCGCCTGGCTCAGCCACTGCTTCTGCGTCTCCTTCAACGCATTCAGCCGCGACTGTTGTTCGGCATTGTCCGCGGTCAACTTGCGGGCTTTCGTCAGGTGCTGCTCGAAATCGGCCAGGCCGGTCCGGTAGGGCTGCAGGAACTCGTCTTCGCCGGTCAGGGAGAACCCGCGGGTGCCGGTCTCGATGTTGATCAGGCTGGTGAGCGCGCCGTCCACTTCGGAGATCACTTTGTAGGTGTGCGTATTCCAGTAGTTGGCCTGCGACAACGCGCTGACGTTGTAGTAGGCCACCGCCGCCAGCGCCAAAAGAATCAACAGAATGACCGAAAATCCGCCGTAGAGTTTGGTCGATATCTTGGTGTTTTTGATCACGGAATTCTCTCCGAAAGGGGATGCACGTTATGGGTGCAGGGACGCGTTCGATCGCCGCGCGGTGTCGCCGCGCGGCGCATCAGGCATGACCCAGCCGCACGTCGCCGCGGTCCGGCCTTGCGCTGCCCGGGCGGCGCGCAGCACTCATCCGATCGCGCACTGCCGCGCGCGATCGGGCGTGGCGCGCCGAGCTTTCCGCATCGCCTTCGCGCATCTGTGCGCTGCCCGTGCGCGCAAGCCCGGGCAACTGGAAGAACGCCATGCTGTCCTGCAATTGCAGGGCCTGCGCACTCATTGCTTCGGCGGTCGCCGCCAACTCCTCGGAGGCGGTGGCGTTGTGCTGTGTGGTCTGGCTCAACTGCACCACTGCGGCATTGATCTGCGCTACACCGGACGCCTGCTCCTGCGACGCGGCGGCGATTTCCTGCACCAGATCGGAGGTCTTCTTGATGCTGGGCACGATGGTTTCCAGCAGGCGCCCGGCCTTCTCCGCCAGCTCGACGCTGGAGCCGGCGACCTCGCCGATTTCCTGCGCGGCGATCTGGCTGCGCTCGGCCAGCTTGCGCACTTCCGCGGCGACCACCGCGAAGCCCTTGCCATGCTCGCCGGCGCGCGCTGCCTCGATCGCCGCATTCAGCGCCAGCAGGTTGGTCTGGTAGGCGATGTCGTCGATGATGCCGATCTTCTGCGCGATCTGCTTCATCGCCACGACCGTGGCGCGGACCGACTCGCCGCCATCCATGGCCTGGCTGGAGGCCTTGCTGGCCATGCCGTCGGTGACCTTGGCGTTCTCGGTGTTCTGCCCGATCGAGGCGGTCATCTGCTCCAGCGAGGCGCTGGTCTCCTCGACCCCGGCCGCCTGTTCGGTCGAGGCCTGGCTCAGCGACTGCGCGGTCGCATTGACTTCCTCCGAAGCGCCGGCCAGGGTCTGCGCGCTGGCGTTGACCTCGCCGACCACCTGCTGCAACTTGCCGACCATGCGCTGCATCGCCAGCAGCAACTGTCCCGCCTCGTCCTTCGACTTGACCTCGATCAGCACGCTCAGGTCGCCCTCGGCCAGCGCATTGGCCACATCCACCGCCTTGCCGATCGGCTTGGTCACGCTGCGGCTGATGAAGAAGCCCATACCGACCCCGAGCAGCACGCCGCCGACGATGATCGCGGTCAGCATCCTGGCGCTGCTGACATGGATTGCATGGGTTTCGGCGCTTGCTTCGGCGGCGCGGGTTTCCTTGATGGCCGCCAGTTCGCTCATCAGCAGATCAAGTTCGTCGGAAGCGCCGCGCACCTTGCTGGACAGGTCGACGAGTTCCGGGCTGGTATGCTGCAGCGGCGCGCGCGCGACCTTTTCGACGAACCGGCCGCGATGCAGCAGGTAGTCCTTCCACACGGTGTCGAAACGCGCCAGTTTGGCCTTGGACTCCGGGGCGCTGAATGACCCCCGCGCCTTGGCGACGTAATCGACGACGTTGGCGGTGTACTTGTCGAGGCTGGCCAGATGCTTGGCGCGCTCCTCCTGGGTGGAGGACAGCTGCAGGTTGGCGCGCGCACGGCCGGCGTTGATCAGGTTGATGTTGGCTTCCTTGATGTTGGACAGGCCGAGCAACTCGCGCTCGTACAACTGCGTGGCGTAGTCGTTGATGCGCCCGGAATTGCGGATGCCGATCGCGCCGATGCACGCGCCGATGGCCGCCACGATCAGGAACGCGCAGGTCAGCCTGATACCGATTTTCATATTGCCCAACATGATGTTTCCCCGATTGTTTGGTAACGACCGTGTCACCACGACCGGTCTCGATGCTCCTTCCCGTGGCAATCCGCCTGACGTCGTCGGGAATGAGCATCAACGTGCGTACGGCCGCGATGTCCTTGCTGCGGTATCGCCCGTTGCCTGAACGCTATCGGCGTTCGCCGAAGCCGCCTTTAATCGATGCCTCAATTGCAGAATTCAGCACACATGCGCACGCTTGCGCATATTCGATGAATACGCACGACCGCCCTTGGTGAGGCGCTTTGGAAGCTGCAGGAAAGTGCTTTGCCGCATTTTGCGCAGATGCTGCACTTGTGCTGTAAGACGCATTCGGGCCGGGCCGGGCAGATGCGAAAGTGAGATGGAAACCTCGGCTGGTCGTAGACAAAGCGTGAAAATTTCTGCCGCCGCCGGCCTGACTGCGCGATCCCTGAATGAAATGCGTTACTGAACAGGGGTTCGGCGAAAATCGCGGCTCAGCGCAGGCCGGCGAGCATGGCCGCGATCACATCGCGCGCGCCGGATGCAGGCGCTTCAGTCAGTCGCTGCCGTGCCAGCGCGCTGTCGGCAGCGCTCAATTCCTGCAACGGTTCGAAACGCTCGGCAACCCAGCTCGCCACCGGCAGGCCGTCGCGATACAGCACCCGCGCGCCGGGCACGCGCGGCACGCGGCTGCCCGGCAGCACGCTGCCGAGCAGGTTGGCCGGATCGGCCGCGGCCACGCACAGCCAGGCGCCATCGTGCGGCTGGCGCCGCACCTGGCGCAGCAGGCCGATCGCCTCGGGCAGCGCGAACTGCTCGCCGGACAGCCCACTGATGAAGCGCCCGCCGCGGATCTCGCCGCGCGCCTCCAGCCGCTGATAGACGCGCAGCAGTTCGCGCCATGGCGGCAGCCACGCCGCCTCGCGGTCGAGCAGGCGCCAGCAGATCACGCCGTAGCGGCGCAGCAGGGTCCGCGCCAGGTGTTCGAGCGCCTCGCCGCGCGCCGCGGCGTCGCCGGCATCCACGGCGCCGCGCAGCAGCGCCCAGCGTCCCGCATCCTGGATGCCGTACAGCGGCACCCGGCGCCGGCGCCGCGACAGCGCCGACGGCCGCTTCGAGGCCGGCACCAGCAACGCGCGCAGGCCGGCATAGCTGTCGCAGTGGATGCGGCCCGCGGCCACCAGCTCGGCCAGCGCCTCTTCCAGTTCGGTGGACAGCAGCCGCGTCGCATCGGCGATCTCGTCGAAGAACGAGGCGCCATGCGTGCCCAGGTAATCGGCGACCTTCTGCGCGCGTGAACCGGGCGTGCCCGGTTCGGCCGCCGCAGGCGCCAGGCGCGACCACTGCGCGACGCTGCGCCGCGGCAGCAGCAGGATCGGCGTGCTGCGCAGCGACCCTGTGCCGCCCGCACCGCCCGCACCGCCCGCGCTGGCCGCTGTCGGGCGCAGGCGCGTCCACAGCGTGCGTCCGGCGCTGCACAGTGTCCAGCCAGGCCGGCGCATAGTCGCGCACCCGCGCCGGCAGCAGGTCGGCCTCCCACAGCGCCGCCGGCGCCTCGAAGCCCTCCAGCTGCGCCAGCACGCTGGCCAGCGCTTCCGCGCCGGCGACGCGGCCTTCGCCATCCAGGTGCTGCCAGCGGAACAGGAAGCGCGCGTAGTCGCGCGGCGCCACCGGTTCGATCTCGCGGCGCAGCCGGCCCAGCGTGTAGCGGTGGATGCGCGCCAGCAGATGGCGCTCGCACCACTCGTCGGCGCTGGCACCGGGGTTGAAGCGACCCGGCAGGATGTAGCCGTCCTGCTGCAACGCCAGCAGAGCCGCCTGCACCTCGCCCAGCGGCATCTGCAGCGGCGCCGCCAGCGCCGCCGCGGTCACCGGCCCCAGGGCCGCCAGGCGCGAGCGCAGCAGTTCGCGCAACGCGCGGTCGCGTAGCCAGTCGTCGATCGCGTAGCCCTCCGGCACGGCGATGCGCGGCTGCGCGGCGGCCCGCGGATACAGCGGCGCGATCAGCGCCAGCGACTCGGCCGCGATCCACAGCGCGCTGCCGTCGCCGCCGCTGCCCTGCTGCAAGCGGGTGGCACGCGCATCGGCGGCCAGCTCGGCCAGCCAGTTCGGCCACGCCGGGTGTGCGGCGGCCTCGCTGTCGGTCAGCACGCCGAGCGCGACCAGCGCCTCGTGCATCTCGTCGCGGCTGCGCGGCTGTGGCCAGGCTTCCTCGCGCACCGCGGCGATCGCCTCCGGATCGAGCCGGCCGAGGTCCTCGGCGCTGTCCGGATCCTGGTACCGGCGGCTGTGCACGGCCTGGGTGCGGCGCTCTTCCAGCGGCGCATCGTCGAGGAACGCATACGGCCGCGCGTCCAGCGCCTCGGCCGCCAGCGGCGACGGCGCCGCCAGATCGCGCGCCAGCACGCGCACGCTGCCGTCCTCGATGCCGCGCAGCAGTTGCAGCCAGCCGTCGCTGTCCATCGCCTCGTGCAGGCAGTCGTGCATGGTCTGCGCGACCAGCGGGTGTTCGGGGATCTCGCGCTCGCCGACCAGGTTCTCGGCGCAGGCGACCTGGTCCGGGAACACGGTGGCCAGCAGATCCTCGGACTTCATCCGCTGCAGCTGCGGGGCGACCTTGCGCCCGCCGCTGAAGCGCGGCAAGGCCAGCGCGTTGGTGGCGTTCCAGCGCCAGCGTACGCCGAACAGCGGCGCGTCCAGCAAGGCCTGCACCAGCACCTCCAGCGCCGACGACGCATGCAGGTAGCGCGCGACCTCTTCCAGCGCGAAGCTGTGTCGGGTCGACAGCGACAGCACGATCGCGTCCTCGGTGGCCGCCGCCTGCAGTTCGAAATTGAAGGTGCGGCAGAAGCGCTTGCGCAGGGCCAGGCCCCAGGCGCGATTGATGCGGCTGCCGTACACGCTGTGGATCACCAGCTGGGTGCCGCCGCTGGCGTCGAAGAAGCGCTCCAGCACGATGCAGGCTTGCGTGGGCAGCGCGCCCAGCGCGGCGCGCGCGCGGCCCAGATAGTCCACCAGTTGCTGCGCGGCGGCGGCGTCCAGCGCCAGTTCCTGATGCAGCCAGGCCAGCGCCTGCGCCGCACCGCCCTGCTCCAGGCAGCGCTCCAGCTGCGCGCGCAGCCGCGACACGCCGGCCGACAGTTCGTCGCTGCGCCCGGGCGCCTCGCCGAGCCAGAACGGGATGTTCGGCGGCGCGCCGCGCGCGTCCTCCACCCGCACCTTCCCCGGCTCCACGCGCAGGATGCGATAGCTGGCATTGCCGAGCTGGAACACATCGCCGCTGAGGCTCTCGACCGCGAAGTCTTCGTTGACCGTGCCGATGGTCTCGGCCTGCGGCTCCAGCAACACGCTGTAGTCGCCGGTCTCGGGAATGGTGCCGCCGGAGGTCAGCGCCGCCATGCGCGCGCCGCGGCGCTGGCGCACGCGGCGATGCACCGCGTCGCGATGCAGATAGCCGGCGCGCGGGCCGAGCCGCGTGCTGAAGCCGTCGCACAGCATCCGCAACACGGTATCGAAGCGTTCGCGCGGCAGCGCCGCGTACGGCCAGGCGCCGCGCACCAGCGCGCACAGCGCGTCCTCGTCCCATTCCTGGCACGCCACCTCGGCCACCAGTTGCTGCGCCAGCACGTCCAGCGGCGCGTCGAGGATGCGCAGCGCATCCAGTTCGCCGCGGCGCACGCAGTCGAGCAACGCCGCGCATTCGACCAGGTCGTCGCGCGACTGCGGAAACACGGCGTGCCGCCGACGGCATGCCCGGAACGCCCGGCGCGCTGCAGCAAACTGGCGATCGAACGCGGCGAGCCGAGCTGGCACACCAGGTCCACATCGCCGATGTCCAGGCCCAGTTCCAGCGAGGCGGTGGCGACCAGCACCTGCAACTGGCCGGCCTTGAGCCGCTGTTCGGCGAGCAGCCGCGCCTCGCGCGCCAGGCTGCCGTGGTGCGCCGCCACCGCCTCGTTGCCGAGCAGCTCGCCGAGATGCCGCGCGGTGCGTTCGGCCATGCGCCGGGTGTTGACGAACACCAGCGTGGTGCGATGCGCGCGCACCAGCTCGGCCAGGCGCGCATACACCTGCTGCCACTGGTCGTTGGACATGGTCACGCCGAGCGGCGTTGGCGGCAGCTCCAGCGCCAGGTCGCGGGCACGCGCGTAGCCGATGTCGACGATCGCGCAGTCGGGCTGCCCCGCCGGCACCGCCGCGCTGCCGACCAGGAAGCGCGCGACCGCGTCGATCGGCTTCTGCGTCGCCGACAGGCCGATGCGCAACGGCGGCGTTGCGCACAGCTGCTGCAGCCGCTGCAGCGACAGCGCCAGGTGGCTGCCGCGCTTGTTCGCGGCCAGTGCGTGGATCTCGTCGACGATCACCGTGCGCACGTGGCGCAGCGCGTCGCGCCCGGACACCGACCCGAGCAGCACGTACAGCGACTCGGGCGTGGTCACCAGCACGTGCGGCGGGCGCCGCCGCGCCTGCGCGCGCTCGCGTTGCGGCGTATCGCCGGTGCGCACCGCGCTGCGGATCTCCACATCGGGCAGGCCGAGCGCGGCCAGCTCGGCGCGGATGCCGGCCAGCGGCGCTTCGAGATTGAGCCGGATATCGTTCGAAAGCGCTTTCAGCGGCGACACGTACAGCACCTGGGTGCGGTCGGCGAGTCCGCCATCGCGCAGGCCTTCACGCAGCAGCGCATCGAGTGCGGCGAGGAACGCGGTGAGGGTCTTGCCGGAGCCAGTGGGCGCCGCCACCAACGTATGCCGCCCGTCCTGGATCGCCGGCCATGCAGCCAGTTGCGCCGGCGTCGGCGCGGCAAAACGGCGCTCGAACCAGCGGGCGACGGCAGGATGGAAGCGTGCTTGCACGAACGACATGCGGTCTCCTGCGACGCAGCGTCGCGATCGAATGCACTGACGGCGAAAAGAGGGAATGTCCCGATTGTCCTTGGCACGACAACCGAGTCAATCGCGCTCCGAAAACATGGTGACGTTACCAACGCAGATCAAGCGAGCACGCGTGGCGCAGCTGTTTTCAAGGGTTTTTTGGTTAATGATTCAGTGAATGCGCACTGTCTACCACGCACACCAAGATGCACGGTTATGTTGTCGAGGCCGTCACGCCCGCGCATTTAGCGTTAGCGCCATGGAAGTGGAATTCGCTTTGGGGAGCCTTGCATGCAGCATGGCAGCATGATCGAACAACGGCATCGATGCCGACGCAGCAACGCATTCGCGGCGCATGCCTGCGTGCGTGCGGCGGCATTGCGCACTGCAGCGCATTGCCGCGTCCTTCGCACGCTGCAGCGGCTCGCACCGGCACGGTGCGGACGCTGGGCGCATCGCCTCCACGTTTCCCAATCCATCCGCCCGCCATCGGCGCGGCGGCGATTTCGCAGTGACTTCATCTCCACCTTTTTTCAGTAGCCAAGGAGCATCACCGATGGCACAAAGCAGGTCGAACGTTTCCACCACCCAATGGGCCGAGTGCGCGAACGAAAGCAGCGATGCGCAAGAACTCACGCCCAGCGTGTTCGAACGCGACGACCCGGTCTCCATCGCCCGTTCGCTCAAGCACTCCGCGGACAAGAGCGCGCGGCGCCGCACCGGCCCCTACCGCTCGGCGATGTCGATGCTGACGTTCTACATCAATCGCGCCGGCAAGCAGTTGCCGGCGCAGCGTCGCGAAGTGCTGGAGCAGGCCAAGGACGAGCTGCGCATCCTGTACGGCAAACCGCGCAAGGGCGGCGCGGCCGGTTGAACGCCGCGCTCCGGCATGCAGTGGCGCAGCGTGATGCGCGCTGCAATTCCATGCTCCGCTAGCGCAACTCCGGCGAATTCCGATTGCCCTGCGCCGAACCATCGGCGCATGATCCGGGCATGACCAAGGAATCCGACGTTTCGGACTGGGTCCAGCGCCCTGCCGATGCCACTGCCGAGCCCGGCCCGGTTGTCTCGACGATGAGCGAGGATGCGCTGCTGCTGTCGCGGATCATCCTGGCCCAGGGCGAGATCGCCGCCGCCGGCAGCGATCCGCTGCAGGTGGTCGATGTGGTGACCCGCCGCGCGCAGGAGCTGACCCGCTCCAACGGCGCGGTGGTGGAGATGCGCGACGGCAACGACATGCTGTACTGGTCGGCCAGCGGCAGCGCCGAACAGCACCTGGGCCTGCGCCTGCCCAGCGACTGCAGCCTGTCCGGGCTGTCCATGCGCAGCGGCCAGGTGCTGCAGTGCGACGATTCGGAGCAGGACCCGCGGGTCAATCTGGAGGCCTGCCGCAAGGTCGGCCTGCGCTCGATGCTGGTGGTGCCGCTCCGCTATGGCGAGCGCGGCATCGGCGTGCTCAAGGTGATGTCGCCCTACCCCTGCAGCTATACCGCGCAGGACGTGCGCACGCTGGAGATGCTGGCGACCCTGGTCGGCGCGACCCTGGCGCTGGCGATGGACCGCGCCGCGCTGCAGACCGACATCGCGCGCCACCAGAACGCGGAGAAACACGCGTTCCGCGAGAAGGCGGCGATCGCCACGCGGATCCGCGAAGTCATCGCCAACGAACGCCTGCAGATCGTGACCCAGCCGGTGCTGGCGCTGTCCACGCAACGCATCGTCGGCGTGGAGGCGTTGTCGCGGTTCCCGTCCAATCCCGGCCTGGCGCCGTTGCGCTGGTTCGACGACGCGAACAAGGTCGGGCTGGCGCTGGAACTGGAGCTGGCCGCGGCGCGCAAGGCGCTGCCGTTGCTGGCGCAGCTGCCGGCGCCGCTGTACCTGGCGATCAACGTCTCCGCGCAGACCCTGCTGCACCCGCAGCTTGAGGAGTTGCTGCATGGCCACGACTTGTCGCGGGTGGTGCTGGAGATCACCGAGCAGTTGCAGGCGCCGGACTATTCACGCCTGTCCGAGCATATCGGCGCGCTGCAGCGGCGGGGCCTGCGCATCGCGCTGGACGACGCCGGCACCGGCTTCGCCAGCCTGCGCCACCTGCTGCATCTGTCGCCGGACATCATCAAGCTGGACCTGACCCTGACCCGCGGCATCGATGCCGAACCGCGGCGCCAGCGGCTGGCGCTGGCGATCCTGTCCTTCGCCGCAGAAACCGACGCCAGCGTGATCGTCGAAGGCATCGAGACCGAGAGCGAACTGGCCACCCTGCAGGCGCTGGGCGCGCGCTACGGCCAAGGCTACCAGCTGGCGCATCCGGGGCCGCTGTCGGCGCACCTGGCGCGCTATCCGGCGATCGGCGACGAGGCGGACTGAGCGCGCGACAAGCTCGTCAGAGCATCCGGATCGATGTTGTAGGAGCGGCTTCAGCCGCGACACCGGCGCCTGGGAAATTCCGGTTGCGGAAACATTTTGTCGCGGCTGAAGCCGCTCCTACGGGGGAGCATGGCGGGCGTGTCAGACCGCACGAGGGGAGCACGCCGCGCATAAAAAAAAGCGGGCCGAAGCCCGCTTTCTTTGTAGCGCTGGACGCCGACGGCTTATTCGGCCGTCACGCCCTCGCCTTCTTCCACGGCCTTCATCGACAGGCGGATACGGCCCTGCTTGTCGACTTCCAGCACCTTGACCTTGACCAGATCGCCTTCCTTCAGCACGTCGCTGACCTTCTCCACACGGTCGCTGGAGATCTGCGACACGTGCACCAGGCCGTCCTTGCCCGGCAGGATGGTGACGAACGCACCGAAGTCCATGATCTTGGCGACCTTGCCTTCGTAGATGCGGCCCGGCTCCACGTCCGAGGTGATCTGCTCGATGCGCGCCTTGGCGGCCTGCGCAGCGATCGCGTTGACCGAGGCGATGATGATGGTGCCATCGTCCTGGATGTCGATCTGGGTGCCGGTTTCCTTGGTGATCGCCTGGATGGTCGAGCCGCCCTTGCCGATCACTTCGCGGATCTTGTCCGGGTGGATCTTGATCGTCAGCAGGCGCGGCGCGTAGTCGCTCAGCTCCGAACGCGGGGTGGTCAGCGCGCTGGCCATCTCGCCGAGGATGTGCAGGCGGCCGGCCTTGGCCTGCGCCAGGGCCTGCTTCATGATCTCTTCGGTGATGCCTTCGATCTTGATGTCCATCTGCAGCGCGGACACGCCTTCGGCGGTACCGGCGACCTTGAAGTCCATGTCGCCCAGGTGATCTTCATCGCCCAGGATGTCCGACAGCACCACGAAGTCCTCGCCTTCCTTGACCAGGCCCATCGCGATGCCCGCGACCGGCGCCTTGATCGGCACGCCGGCGTCCATCAGCGCCAGCGAGCTGCCGCACACCGACGCCATCGACGAGGAACCGTTGGACTCGGTGATTTCCGAGACCACGCGGATCGTGTACGGGAACTCTTCCATGCTCGGCATCACCGCCAGCACGCCGCGCTTGGCGAGGCGGCCGTGGCCGATCTCGCGACGCTTCGGCGCGCCGAAGCGGCCGCACTCGCCCACCGAGTAGGGGGGGAAGTTGTAATGGAACAGGAAGTTTTCCTTGTACTCGCCGCTGACCGCATCGATCACCTGGCCATCGCGGGCGGTGCCCAGCGTGGTGATGACGATCGCCTGGGTCTCGCCGCGGGTGAACAGCGCCGAGCCGTGGGTGCGCGGCAGCACGCCGGCCTTGACGCTGATCGGACGCACCGTGTCCAGCGCACGGCCGTCGATACGCACCTTGGTGCTCAGCACCGAACCGCGCATGGTCTGGTATTCCAGCTCGCCGAATTCCTTGGACAGGTCGGCGACGACCCAGCCTTCGACCGCCGCGCGCGGCGTCAGCTGCGCCAGCACGTCCTTCTTGATCGCCGAGATCGCGTCGCGACGCTGCAGCTTGTCGCGCACCTGGAAGGCCGAGGCCAGCTGATCGCCGACCGCTTCCTTCAGCGCCGCGATCATGCCTTCGTTCTTCGCCGGGGCGACCCAGTCCGACGGCTTGGTGCCGGCTTCGACGGTCAGCTCGTTGATGATGTTGATGACCTTCTGCATCTCGCGATGGCCGAAGGTGACCGCGCCCAGCATCACCTCTTCCGACAGCAGCGCCGCTTCGGACTCGACCATCAGCACCGCGTTGGCGGTACCGGCCACGACCAGCTCCAGCTGCGACTCCTTCAGCTCGGTGATGGTCGGGTTGAGGATGTACTCGCCGTTCTTGTAGCCGACCTTGGCGGCGCCGATCGGGCCGTTGAACGGGGTGCCGGCCAGCGACAGCGCAGCCGAGGCGCCGATCAGCGCGGCGATGTCGCCGTCGATGTCCGGGTTCATCGACATCACCGTGGCGATGATCTGCACTTCGTTCTTGTAGTCCTCCGGGAACAGCGGACGGATCGGACGGTCGATCAGACGCGAAATCAGCGTCTCCTTCTCGGTCGCACGACCCTCGCGCTTGAAGAAGCCGCCGGGAATGCGGCCGCCGGCGTAGAACTTCTCCTGATAGTCGACCGTCAGCGGGAAGAAGTCCTGACCTTCGCGCGCGCTCTTGGCGGCGACGGCGGTGACCAGCAGTACGGTGTCGTCCATCTTGACGATGACGGCACCGCCGGCCTGGCGGGCGATCTCGCCGGTTTCGAGGGTGACGGTGTGCTTGCCGTACTGGAAGGTTTTGGTGATTTTTGCCACGGGGTTTCCTTGGATGATGCTGTCTTCGAATGGACCGCTGACGGCCCATGCCGCTGGCGGGTGGCCGGGAGAATCCGGCCGGCGGCGCGGAGCATTCCCCGGGCCACGGTACTACCCAAAACAAAACCGCGGCGCATCACTGCGCCGCGGTAGGGTTCGTTGCCTCAGCGACGCAGGCCGAGCTTCTCGATCAGCGCCTTGTAGCGCTCGCCATCCTTCTTCTTCAGGTAGTCGAGCAGGCTGCGGCGGCGGTTGACCATCTGCAGCAGGCCGCGGCGGCTGTGGTGGTCCTTCTTGTGGGTCTTGAAGTGGCCGGTCAGCAGCTCGATGCGCGCGGTCAGCAGGGCGACCTGCACTTCCGGGGAGCCGGTGTCGGCGGCGCCGCGCTTGTTTTCTTCGATGACTTTCTGGGTGTCGATGGACATGCTGTGTTTTCTCTAAAGATGCGGGGCCGGCAGGAACGTGCTGATGAGACGCACCGCCTGGCTCGCCGATTGCGAAGGATTGCGCCGGAGCGCAGGGTTGCCGTAAAGGCCGCCGAATTGTACCGGCCCCAGCCCGGACGAACAAGGTGTTAACGCCGCGTCACGGCCAGACGGGTTGCCTGGCGGCCCGCGCAAGGCTGCTCGGCAGGACTCGGATCAGAGGTTGAACATGCGCTGCGGCGCCAGCAGCCCGTCGCCATCGACCTGGCCCAGCCCCAGCGGCAGGCCATCGTCGCCGAACACCGCGACCGCGCCCGGCGCCCAGGCGGCGTCGCGCAGGCGCTGGCCCATGCGGAAACGTTGCGCCGCAGCAGGGTCCAGGCGCAACGGCGGGAAGTCGACCAGGCCGGCGGCCAGCGGCAGCAGCAGCGCCTCCAAGGCCTGCGGCTCCTGCGCGGCCAGCTGCTGCAGCCGCTCCAGGGTCACCATCTGCGGCTGCCGGAACGGCTCCACCCACAGGCGCCGCAAGCCGGCGATATGCGCGCCGCAGCCCAGCGCCTCGCCCAGGTCGCGGGCCAAGCTGCGGATATAGGTGCCGGAACCGCAGGCCACGTGCAGGTGCAGGCGCTCGCGGTCGTGGGCGAGCACGTCGATGGCGTGGACCTCGACTTCGCGCTCCGGCGCCTCGATCGCCTCGCCACGGCGCGCCTTCGCATACAGCGGCTCGCCGCCCTGCTTCAGCGCCGAATAGATCGGCGCGCGCTGGCGGATACGTCCGCGCAGCGGCGCCAGCGCCGCCTGCAGGGTCGCCGCATCGATCGGCGGCACCGGCCGGGTACGCAGCACCGCGCCGTCGGCGTCGTCGCTGTCGGTGCTCACCCCGAGCACGATCTCGGCTTCATAGGCCTTGGCCGAGCCCAGCAGCAGCCCGGCCAGCTTGGTCGCCTCGCCGAAGCACAGCGGCAGCAGGCCGGTGGCCAGCGGATCCAGGCTGCCGGTATGGCCGCCCTTCTCGGCACGGAACAGGCGCCGCGCCGCCTGCAGCGCCGCGTTGGAACTCATGCCGGCCGGCTTGTCGAGCAGCACGATGCCGTCGAGGCGGCGGAAGGAGATGCGGGGCAGTCGGGGGCCGAAGACGGGCATTGGGGGATCGGGACCGGGGACTCGGGACTCGGGACTCGGAAAAGCGGGAGTTGGAGTCTGACGGTGAAGCCTGCGATGGCCGCAGGCCGGACTGGGGAAATAGCGCACGGCAGCGGGGAGCAGATGCAAGCAAAAAGACGCCGCTGGACGCGCTGGTCGGTGCGCACCGTCGTCTGCTTGTCGTTTGCCAACGCGACTTGCGGCACCGATGCTGTGCATCGGCAGGAAACCGCTCAGTCCTTGGACGGAGCCGGTTCGCTGTCGCCGTTATCGTCTTCGGTGTTCTGCAGTTCCGGCATGTCGCGCAGCAGGTTGTCGATGCGCTCGCCGCGATCGACCGAATCGTCGTAGTGGAAATGCAGTTCGGGCACGTGGCGCAGCTTCATCGCCCGCGCCAGCTCGCTACGCAGTTGCGGCGCCAGCTCTTTCAGGCCCTTGACCGCCTCGACCGAGCGCTCGGGCAGCAACGCGGTGACGAACACCTTGGCATGGGCCAGGTCGCGGGTGACCTCGACATCGGAGACGCTGACCGACGGCAGGCCGTGATCGCGCACGGCCGAATGCACGATCGTGCCAAGGTCGCGGCGGATCTGCGCGGAAACGCGATCGGTACGGTGGAAGGATTTTGTTGCCATGGTCCGGAATCTCTTTATGCGGGACTCGGGACTCGGGACTCGGGACTCGGAAAAGCGAAAGCGACAGCTCTTGCCTTTCCGAGTCCCGAGTCCCGGAACCCGAGTCCCGGCTACATCACAGTGTGCGCTGCACTTCGATGCGCTCGAAGCACTCGATCTGGTCGCCCGGCTTGACGTCGTTGTAGGCCTTCACGCCGATACCGCACTCGGTGCCGTTGCGCACCTCGTCGACGTTCTCCTTGAAGCGACGCAGCGATTCCAGCTCGCCTTCGAACACCACGGTGTTGTCGCGCAGCACGCGGATCGGCTTGTTGCGCTTGACCACGCCCTCGATGACCATGCAGCCGGCGACCGCGCCGAACTTGGAGCTGCGGAACACGTCGCGCACCTGCGCGGTACCGATGATCTCTTCGCGGATTTCCACGCCGAGCAGACCGGAGGCCACCTGCTTCACCTGGTCGATCACGTCATAGATGATCGAGAAGTAGCGCAGGTCCACGCCGTTGGTTTCGATGATGCGCCGCGCCGAAGCGTCCGCACGCACATTGAAGCCGATCACCGTAGCCTTGGAGGCCAGCGCCGAGTTGGCATCGGACTCGGTGATGCCGCCGACGCCGGAGTGAATCACGTTGATGCGGATCTGCTCGTTGGACAACGCCACCAGCGACTGCTTGAGCGCTTCCACCGACCCCTGCACGTCGGCCTTGATCACCAGGTTCAGCGACAGCTGGCCTTCGCCCTTGCCGAGCTGCGACATGATGTCTTCCATGCGGCTGCCCGCCGAGGACACCAGGCGCGACTCGCGGCGCTTGGTCTCGCGCTGCTGCGCCACGTCCTTGGCCAGGCGCTCGTCGTCGACCACGACGAAGTCGTCGCCGGCATCCGGCACGCCGGACAGACCCAGCACCTGCACCGGGATCGACGGACCCGCCTCGGCCGGCTGGCCGCCGGTCTCGTCGAACAGCGCCCGCACGCGGCCGTACTGCACGCCGCACACCAGGTAGTCGCCGCGCTTCAGGCTGCCCTGCTGCACCAGCACCGTCGCCATCGGGCCACGGCCCTTGTCCAGCGAGGATTCGATCACCACGCCGCTGGCGCGGCCATCGAACACCGCCTTCAGTTCCAGCACTTCGGCCTGCAGCGAGATCGCGTCGAGCAGCGTGTCGATGCCCGCGCCGGTCTTGGCCGAGACTTCGACGAACTGGGTGTCGCCACCGAATTCCTCGGCGACCACGTCCTGCGAGAGCAGTTCGTTCTTGACCCGCAGCGGATCAGCGCCGGACTTGTCGATCTTGTTGACCGCCACGATCAGCGGCACGCCGGCCGCCTTGGCGTGCTTGACCGCCTCGATCGTCTGCGGCATCACGCCGTCGTCGGCCGCCACCACCAGCACCACGATGTCGGTCAGCTTGGCGCCGCGCGCGCGCATCGAAGTGAAGGCCGCATGGCCCGGGGTATCCAGGAAGCTGATGACGCCGCGGTCGGTTTCGACGTGGTACGCGCCGATGTGCTGGGTGATGCCGCCGGCTTCGCCCGAGGCGACTTTGGTGCGGCGGATGTAGTCCAGCAGCGAGGTCTTGCCGTGATCGACGTGACCCATGATGGTGACCACCGGCGGGCGCGAGCGCTTCTCGCCCTGCTCGTCCTCGGTATGCGCCAGCAGCGCGTCCTCGGCGTCGGCACTGCCCGCGCGCACCGGCTTGTGGCCGAGCTCTTCGGTGATCAGCGCCGCAGTGTCGTGGTCGATGGACTGGGTGATGGTGGCCATCACGCCCATCTTGAACAGCGCCTTGACCACGTCGCCGCCCTTCAGCGCGAGCTTCTGCGCCAGGTCGGCCACGGTGATGGTCTCGCCGATCGCCACTTCGCGCACCACTGGTGCGGTCGGACGCTCGAAGCCGTGCGCACCGCCGCCGCTGCGCGAGGGCTCGGGCTGGCGACGGCCGCCGCTGTTGCCGCCGCGCGGCTTGCCGCGCACGTTGGAACGGCGCGCGCGGTCGGCGGCGGACAGATGCAGCTGGCCGGCGAAACGGCTGGTGCTGTCGTCGTCCTCGACGCCGGCGACCATCACGTGCGAGCCGCGGGTCTTGTGCTTGTTGCCGGTGTTGTTGCGGTCGTCGCTACGCGGCGCGGCCGGCTTCGGCGGATGGTGCGGTGCGCTGGCCGGACGCGGTGCGCGCGGCGCGGCGGCGGCACTGGTGCCGGCACTGGCACCGGCACTGGCATTCGGTGTCGCAGCGGGCGCAGCCGTGGCCGCCGCGGCCGGCGGCGCCGACTCGGCTTCCAACGCGGCCTTGCGCTCGGCTTCCACGCGGTCGCGCGCATCCTGCTCGGCCTGGCGCTTGCGCTCGATTTCCTCGGCGCGCGCACGGTCCTGCTCGGCGAGCTTCTGCTGTTCGGCCAGATTGCGCTGCTTGGAGGCCTCCAGCTTGCGCAGGATCTCGGCGCGCTCGTCATCCACCCGTCCGCCCGAGGACATACCCGCGCGCTCGGCAGCCAGATCCTCGGCGGTCTTCACGTAGGTACGCTTCTGCCGGACTTCGACGTTGACCGTGGTCTTGCTGCGACCGGCGCTGACCGTCACTTCCTGCAGCTTGCGCCGGTTCAGGGTGATCTTCTTCGGCGCGGCCTGGGCTTCTTCCTCGACCGGCTTGTCGGTCTTGCCGTGGGTACGGCGCAGGAAGCCGAGCAGCTTCATCTTTTCGGTACTGGTCACGACCTGGTCGGGACCGCTGAACTTCATTCCGGCCTCGGCCAGTTGAACCAGCAGTTTATCGACCGGCGTATTCACCAGTTCGGCCAGCTTGCGGATGGTGGTTTGCTGCGACATTCGGATCCTATGATCTGGTTGGCGCCCCCTCGCGTGCGAAGGTAGCGCGGATTCTAAGCCCTGATCGGTTCAGGGCGGCATTCATCGCTGACTCATTCGCCGCGTTCCAATCGGGCGATCTCCTCGGCACGGGCTGCCAGGATGAGCGCAGCGGCGCGCTCCTGGTCCACATCCTCGATGCCGAATTCGAGGATTTCGTCCGCAGCCAGATCCGACAGGTCCTCGCTGGTCCGCACGCCATGGCTGGCCAGCGCGTAGGCGGTGGCCTCGTCCATGCCTTCCAGCGACAGCAAATCCGCCGCCGGCACGCCGCTGTCGTCGCTTTCCTCGGCGGCCAGCGCCTCGTTGAGCAACGCATCGCGCGCGCGAGCCCGCAGCTCTTCGACGATGTCTTCGTCGAAGCCTTCCACCGCCAGCAACTCGCCGACCGGCACGTAGGCGATTTCCTCGACCGAGTTGAAACCCTCGGCGACCAGGATCGCGGCAATTTCCTCGTCCACTTCCAGCTTTTCCATGAACAGCTGGCGGGCGACGGTCTGCTCGGCCTCGGACTTGGCCGCGACCTGCTCGGCGGTCATCACGTTGAGCTGCCACCCGGTCAGGCGGCTCGCCAGGCGTACGTTCTGCCCGCCCTTGCCGATCGCCTGCGCCAGCCGGTCTTCGGCCACCGCCAGGTCCATCGAGTGCTTTTCCTCATCGACGATGATCGACTGCACCTCGGCCGGCGCCATCGCGTTGATGACGAAATTGGCCGGGTTGTCGTTCCACAACACGATGTCCACGCGCTCGCCGTTGAGCTCGTTGGACACCGCCTGCACGCGCGAACCGCGCATGCCGATGCAGGCGCCGATCGGATCGGTGCGGGTGTCGTGCGCCAGCACCGCGATCTTGGCGCGGTCGCCCGGATCGCGCGCGCAGGCCTTGATCTCGACCAGGCCCTGGCCCACTTCCGGCACTTCCAGCTTGAACAACTCGATCATGAATTCCGGCGCGGCGCGGCTGATGAACAGCTGCGGGCCGCGCGGCTCCGAGCGCACTTCGGCCAGGTAGCCGCGCACGCGGTCGCCGGCGCGCAGCACGTCGCGCGGGATGCCCTTGTCCTTGGGAATGAAGGCCTCGGCGTTGCCGCCCAGATCGACATAGATGTTGCCGCGCTCGGCGCGCTTGACCACGCCGGTGACCAGCTCGCCGATGCGGTCCTTCCACGCGTCCACCACCTGCTGGCGCTCGGCCTCGCGCACGCGCTGCACGATCACCTGCTTGGCGGCCTGCGCGGCGATGCGCCCGAAATCCGGGTTCTCGATCTGTTCTTCGATGTAGTCGCCGACGTCCACGCCTTCGGCTTCGTCGATCGCGTCCATCAGGCGGATCTGCCGGTCCGGCGATTCCATCACCACGTCGTCGGCCACCACTTCCCAGCGGCGGTAGGTTTCGTAATTGCCGTCCTTGTGATCGATGGTGACGCGCGTCAGCACGTCCTGATCGGGGTAGCGCTTCTTCGCCGCCGAGGCCAGGGCGGCCTCGATCGCGTCGAAGATCACTTCGCGCGGCACGCCTTTTTCGTTGGCCACCGCGTCGACTACCAGCAACAGTTCCTTGCTCATTCTTTCGCTCCGCGCGCAGCCTTGTCGGCTGCCGGTTCGTTGGATGGTTTCTTATTGGGTTTTGCGGTCTTGCCGGCCGGCTTGGGGCGCTTGGCCGGCAGCTTGGGAGTGCTACCCGGCTGCTTGGGCGTCTTGCCCGGCTTGGTCGGGGCCAGGCCCAGCGCCGCCCAGTCGGGCAGGATCCGCGCCTTGTCGATATTGTCGAAGTCCACCGCCAGTTCGGCGCCGTCGACCTCGAACACGATGAGGCCGGCGTCCACGTCGACCTGGGCGATGCGCCCCTGCAGGCGCCGACGACCCTGCTGCGGCAGCTTCAATACCACCTTGGCCGACTCGCCCTGGTGGCGCGCGAACTGCGCGGCGGTGAACAGTGGACGGTCCACGCCGGGCGAGGACACTTCCAGCGTGTAGTTGCCGCTGATCGGATCTTCCACGTCCAGCTGTGCCGACACTTCGCGGCTGACCCGCTCGCAATCGTCGACGTTGACGATGCGCTCTGGCTGTTCGGCCAGCGGCACGTCGATATACAGGCGCAGCGTGGCGCCGCCCGGGGCCGGCAGGTATTCCGCCCCCAGCAGTTCCAGGCCCAACGCGTCCACGGTCGGGCCCAGCAGATTCGCGATTTCGTTTGCCTTGTCGCTCACAGCCTGCCTTGCATTTGAATGAAGAAAATTCGGTCCTGGCGGTTTTTCCGGACCCCGGAAACGACGAAGGGCCCGTTGGGCCCCTTGTCCGGTACGACTCCGGTCACGCTGGATTCCGGTTGCAAAGACGGGAACATGCATCTTCGCGAAGCCCAGCTTCTCCTACCGCAGGCAACCGGTGAACTGGTTGCCGCCGTAGAAAAATATGGTAGCGGGGGCAGGATTTGAACCTGCGACCTTCGGGTTATGAGCCCGACGAGCTGCCAGACTGCTCCACCCCGCAGCAGAAGCGGAATTATGAAGAATCAGCGCGATGATTGCAAGCCCTGATTTTCATCCGACCCGGTGGCGATGCCGCCGGTCTTCGAGCGACATGATAACCGCAAGCGACCGAAAGCGGAAGACCGATAGCATCCATCGATGCACAAACGACAACGCCGCCAAGCTGGCGGCGTTGTTGCAAACAGCATGAAAACCGCGCTTTCGCGCGCGCTCAGGCCAGATGCGCGAAGGCGCGCTGGCACCACGCCATCAGCGGACTCCAGGCCACGCCCAGCGCCAACAGACCGATCGCATTGACCCCGAGCACCACGCCGAGCACGCGGTCGTCGTTGGCCGGCAACGGCTCGCCGACCGGCTCGTCGAAATACATCACCTTGATCACGCGCAGGTAGTAGAACGCGCCGATCACCGCGCACAGCACCGACAGGATCGCCAGGCCGGTCCACCACAGATTGTCGGTCGGCACCGCGAGCACCGCGCCGAGCACTGCCAGCTTGGCCCAGAAGCCCAGGAACGGCGGCACGCCGGCCAGCGACGCCATGATGCACAGCACCAGCAGCGCCATCCACGGGTTGCGCGCGTTCAGGCCCTTGAAGTCGTCGATGTGCTCGGCCTCGAAGCCCTTGCGCGACATCGCGATGATCGCGCCGAACGAGGCGGTGGACATGACCGCATAGCAGATCGCATAGAACAGCGCCGCCGCATAGCCGCGCTCGCCGCCGCCGGCCACGCCCAGCAGCAGGAAGCCGATGTGCGAGACGGTCGAGTACGCCAGCATGCGCTTGAGGTTGCTCTGCGCCAGCGCCATCAGGTTGCCGACCAGCAGCGACAGCGCCGCCAGCCCGCCGATCACCCAATGCCACTGCTCGGCCAGCGGGCCGACGCCCACTTCCAGCAGCCGATAGGCCATACCGAACGCGGCCAGCTTGGAGGCCGAGCTGATGAACAGCGCGACCGGCGCCGGCGCGCCCTGGTAGACGTCGGGCAGCCACATGTGGAACGGCGCGGCGCCGAGCTTGAAGGCCACGCCGGCGATCATGAAGATGGTGCCGGTCAGCAGCAGCGTGCGCTCCTGGGTGGACCCGATCGCCTCGTGGATGCCGGCCAGGCTCAGCGTGCCGGTGGCGCCGTAGATCAGCGACATGCCGTACAGCAGCAGGCCGGAGGCCAGCGAGCCGAGCACGATGTACTTCATCGCCGCTTCGGTGGCCATGCCGTTGTCGCGGTTCGACGCGACCAGCGCGTACGAGCACAGCGCCAGCAGTTCCAGGCCCAGGTACACCATCAGCAGGCTGCCGGCCGAAACCAGGATCATCATGCCGACCGTGGCGAACAGCACCAGCACCGGGATCTCGCCCTGATACAGCTTGCGCTCGCGCAGGTAGCTCCAGCCGTAGATCAGGGTCAGCGCGCTGAGCCCGACGATCACGGTCTTCATCACGTCGGCGGCGGCGTCGCGCACGAACATGCCGTTGAACACGTCGCCCTGCCCGCCCACGCCGGCCAGCAGCATCGCGAACACCGCGATCAGGATCGCCACCGAGACGATGTGGGTCCAGACCTTGTTGCGCTCGCCGACGAACAGATCGAGCATCAGCAGGGCGAAGGCGCCGGCGGTCAGCACCAGCTCGGGGAGCAGGGGCGGCAGGTCGACGGCGGTCAGGGGCAGTAGCGCAGGGGTGGTCATCATCAACTCTCTGGAATCATTTCGCTCGACGGCCCGATTACAGCTTGCTGGTGGCGATCTGCGCCGCCAGCTTTGCGATCGAGGGTTCCATCAGGTCGGTCAGCGGCTTCGGATACAGGCCCAGGACCAGTACGCCCACCGCGAACACGCCCAGCACCAGCGCCTCGCGGCCGTTGATGTCCTTCAGCGCGGCCACGTGCGCGTTGGCCACTTCGCCGAAGAACACGCGCCGGTAGAGCCACAGGGTATAGGCGGCGGTGATCACCAGGGTGGTGCAGGCGCCGACCGCGAGCAGCGGGTGTGCCTGGAAGCTGGCCATGATCACCATGAACTCGCCGACGAAACCGCTGGTGCCCGGCAGCCCGGCATTGGCCATGAAGAACAGCATCGCGAACGCGGCGAACCACGGCATCACGTTGGCCACGCCGCCGTAGTCGGCGATGCGGCGGGTATGCATGCGGTCGTAGAGCACGCCGACGCAGGAGAACATCGCACCGGACACGAAGCCGTGCGAGATCATCTGCACCATCGCGCCCTGCAGGCCCAGGCGCGCCGCATCGGTGCTGCCGAAGCCGACCAGGGCGAAGGCGACGAACATCCCCAGGGTGACGAAGCCCATGTGCGCGATCGACGAATACGCGATCAGCTTCTTCATGTCGTCCTGCACCAGGGCGACCAGGCCGACGTAGATCACCGCGATCAGCGACAGCGCGATCACCAGCCAGGCCCACTCGTTGCTGGCGTCGGGCAGGATCGGCAGGTTGAAGCGCAGGAAGCCGTAGCCGCCGATCTTCAGCGCGATCGCGGCCAGGATCACCGAACCGGCGGTCGGCGCCTCGACGTGCGCGTCCGGCAGCCAGGTGTGCACCGGGAACATCGGCACCTTGACCGCGAACGCGATCAGGAACGCGAAGAACAGCCAGGTCTGTTCCTTGGAGGTCAGCGACAGCTGGTACAGGTCGGCGAGCTGGAAGCTGCCGCCCTTCAGGTACAGGTAGATCAACCCGACCAGCATCAGCACCGAGCCGAGGAAGGTGTACAGGAAGAACTTGACCGCGGCGTAGATGCGGCGCGGGCCGCCCCAGATGCCGATGATCAGGAACATCGGGATCAGCATCGCCTCGAAGAACACGTAGAACAGCATCGCGTCGGTGGCGGCGAAGATGCCGACGGTGACGCCTTCCAGGATCAGGAACGCGGCCACGTACTGGTTGACCCGCTTCTCGATCGAGGTCCAGGCGCCGATCAGCGCCAGCACCGTGACCAGCGTGGTCAGCACGATCAGCGCCACCGCGATGCCGTCGGCGCCGAGGTTGTAGCCGATGTCGTAGGCCGGGATCCACGCATGGGTCTCGACGAACTGCAGCGCGTCGCTGGCGTAGTCGAAGCCGGTGAGCAGCGGAATGCTCAACGCGAAGGTCAGCAACGCGACCAGCAGCGACGCCCAGCGCGCCGCCTTGGCGTCGCGCAGCGCGAGGATCAGCACGCCACCGAGGATCGGCAGCCAGATCAGGAGAGTAAGCAGGGGCCAGTTCGACACGTGTTCTTAGTCCGTACAGGTCAACGCCAGAAATGCATCAGCACGCCCAACAGGGCAATGAGACCGATGATCATCGCGAAGGCGTAGTGATAGAGGAAACCGGATTGCGTGCGACGCAGCAGATTGGCCGCCAGGTCGATCACGCGCGCGGTGCCGTTGACCATGACGCCGTCCACGACATGCGTATCCACCGCACGCGACACCTTGCCGAGACCGAGACCGGCGCCGGCGAAGCCGTTGATCCAGAGCTTGTCGAAACCGTACTTGTTCTCGAGGATCCATACCGGCAGCGAGAACGTCTTGCGCGCCTTCGCCGCCAGCTCGGGCTTCCACAGGTACAGGATCCAGGCCAGGGCGAAGCCGGCCAGGGTCAGGAAGAACGGCGGCTGGGTCAGGCCGTGCAGCGCGAACGCGACCGGCCCGTGGAATTCTTCGGCCAACGCGCCGACGCTGTCGCGCGCCGGGTTGTAGAAGTCGATGATGCCGCTGAAGAAACCGACCGCCTGGCCCTTGATCGCCACCGCGGCGTGGTGCCCCGCCCAATCGGTGCCGAACAGCATCGGGCCGATGGTGAAGAAGCCGATCGCGATCGACGGGATCGCCAGCAGCACCAGCGGCACCGTCACCACCCACGGCGACTCGTGCGGCTCGTGCGCGCCGTGGCCGTGACCATGGTCGTCGTGCGCGTGGTCGTCATGCGCAGGCGTGGCGTGCGCGTCGGCATGCGCGCTGTCGTGGTGCGCGTGCGCGTCGTGCATATGCGCGTCGCGAAAGCGTTCCTTGCCGTGGAAGGTCAGGAACAGCAGACGGAAGCTGTAGAAGCTGGTGATCAGCACGCCGCCGAGCACCGCCCAGTAGCCGTAGGTCGCGATCCAGTTGTGCGATTCGTGCGCATGGTGCGCGGCCGCCTCGATGATCGTGTCCTTGGAATAGAAGCCGGCGAAGAACGGGGTGCCGACCAGGGCCAGGGTGCCGATCACGCTGGTCCAGTAGGTGACCGGCATGTACTTGCGCAGGCCGCCCATCTTGCGCATGTCCTGCTCATGGTGCATGCCGATGATCACCGAGCCGGCGGCCAGGAACAACAGCGCCTTGAAGAAGGCGTGGGTCATCAGATGGAACACCGCCGCCGAGTAGGCCGACACGCCCAGCGCCACGGTCATGTAGCCCAGCTGCGACAGCGTCGAATAGGCGACCACGCGCTTGATGTCGTTCTGCACGATGCCGATCAGGCCGGTGAAGAACGCGGTGGTGGCGCCGATGAACAGCACGAAGTTCAGCGCGGTCTGCGACAGTTCGAACAGCGGCGACATGCGCGCCACCATGAAGATACCGGCGGTGACCATGGTCGCGGCGTGGATCAGCGCCGAGATCGGGGTCGGGCCTTCCATCGAGTCGGGCAGCCACACGTGCAGCGGCACCTGCGCCGACTTGCCCATCGCGCCGATGAACAGGCAGATGCAGATGATCGTCGCCACGTTCCACGGGTGGCCCTGGAACAGCTGCACCTGGGCCAGGCCGCCGGCCGCCTCGCTGCCGAGCACGGCGGTGGCGTTGGCGAACACGGTGGCATAGTCGAGCGTGCCGAACCACAGCAGCACCCCGGCGATGCCGAGGATGAAGCCGAAGTCGCCGACGCGGTTGACCAGGAACGCCTTCATGTTGGCGAACACCGCGCTCGGGCGCTTGAACCAGAAGCCGATCAGCAGGTACGACACCAGGCCCACCGCTTCCCAGCCGAAGAACAGCTGCAGGAAGTTGTTGCTCATCACCAGGCTCAGCATCGAGAAGGTGAACAGCGAGATGTAGCTGAAGAAGCGCTGGTAGCCCGGATCGTCGGCCATGTAGCCGATGGTGTAGATGTGCACCAGCAGCGACACGAAGGTCACCACCACCATCATCATCGCAGTCAGCCGATCGACCATGAAGCCGGCGTGCGCCGCGTAATGGCCGACCTCGAAGAAGGTGTACAGGTTCTGGTTGAACGGCGCCGCGCCCTGCCCGACCAGCTGGTACAGGGTCCAGCACGACAGCGCGCAGCTGACCGCCACACCGAGGATGGTGACCAGCTGGGCGCCCTTGCGGCCGACCTGGCGGCCGAACAGGCCGGCGATGATGCTGCCGAGCAGCGGTGCGAGCACCACGGCGATCAGCAGACTCTTGGAGAGAGTGATTTCCATCTACGGGTCAGCCCTTCAGCGAATCGACTTCGGCCACGTTGATCGTGTGGCGGGTACGGAACAGCGTCACCAGGATCGCGAGACCGATGGCGGCCTCGGCCGCGGCCACGGTGAGGATGAAGAACACGAACAGCTGACCGGCGGGGTCGCCGAGCTGGCGCGAGAACGCCACGAAGTTGATGTTGACCGACAGCAGCATCAACTCGATCGACATCAGCAGCACGATGACGTTCTTGCGGTTGAGGAAGATGCCGGCCAGGCTGATGCAGAACAGCACCGCGCCGAGCGCCAGCATATGGCCTAGGGAGATCATGGCTGGCCCTCCTGCGGTGCCGGCGCCGGGGTGTGCAGCGTGGGCGTTTCGGCCTCCATCTTGACCATGCGCAGCCGGTCGCCGGCCTTGACCCGCGCCTGCTCGCCGGGATTCTGGGTCTTGATGCCGGTGCGCTTGCGCAGGGTCAGCATCACCGCCGCCACCACCGCCACGGTCAGGATGATCGCGGCGAATTCGAACGGCAGCAGGAACTGGGTGAACAGCGCCTTGGCCAGCCAGGTGATGTTGGAGCTGTCGGCCGCCTGCGCGGCGGCGTTGTCGGCCGGGAACGGCGCGGCGGTGCGCGCCTTGACCCCGATCAGGGTGACCATCTGCACCAGCATCGCCACCGCCACCAGCAAGCCGACCGGCAGGTAGCGCACCCAGCCCTGGCGCAGCCGCGCGGTATCGATGTCGAGCATCATCACCACGAACAGGAACAGCACCATCACCGCGCCAACGTAGACCAGCACCAGGGTCACGCCGAGGAACTCGGCGCCCACCAGCAGCCACACGCAGGCGATGGAGAAGAAGGTCAGGATCAGGCACAGCACCGCATACACGGAGTTGCGCACGCTGATCACCGCGCCGGCGGAGACCGCGGCGATGGTGGCGAAGATCCAGAACGCGATATTTACCCAATCCATTTCAGGACCTCAGCGGAAGGCGGCGTCGGCGGCGCGGCGCTCGGCGATCTCGGCTTCGAGCCGGTCTCCGATCGCCAGCAGCTGCGGCTTGGTGACGATGTTCTCGCCGCGGTTCTCGAAGTGGTACTCGAGCACGTGGGTTTCCACGATCGAGTCCACCGGACAGCTTTCCTCGCAGAAACCGCAGTAGATGCACTTGAACAGGTCGATGTCGTAGCGCGTGGTGCGGCGGGTGCCGTCCTCGCGCTTGGCCGAATCGATGGTGATCGCCAACGCCGGGCACACCGCCTCGCACAGCTTGCAGGCGATGCAGCGTTCCTCGCCGTTGGGATAGCGGCGCAGCGCGTGCAGGCCGCGGAAGCGCACCGACTGCGGGAACTTCTCCATCGGGTACAGCACGGTGTACTTGGGACGGAACGTGTACTTCAGGGTCAGCCACAGGCCGCCGAGCAGCTCGAGCAGCAGCAGGCTCTTGAAGTAATGGGTGACTTTATTCATCGCTTACACGCCTTTGTGGATCACGCCGTAGAACACCATCAATGCCGTCACCGCGATCCACACGATCGTCAGCGGGATGAACACCTTCCAGCCCAGACGCATGATCTGGTCGTAGCGGTAGCGCGGGAAGCTGGCGCGGAACCAGATGTACGCGCTGGCGAAGAACAACACCTTCATCAGCAGCCACGGCCAGCCGCCGGTCCAGATCCAGTTGATCCACGGCGAGATGTCCGCCGTGACCCAGCCCTGGAGCGGGCTCAGCCAGCCGCCCAGAAAGAAGATCGAGACCAGGAAGCTGACCAGGATCATGTTGGCGTATTCGGCCAGGAAGAACAGCGCGAACGCGCCGCCCGAATACTCGACCATGTGCCCGGCGACGATTTCCGACTCGCCCTCGACCACGTCGAACGGCGCGCGGTTGGTCTCGGCCACGCCGGACACCCAGTACACGATGAACAGCGGGAACAGCGGCACCAGGAACCAGTCGAAGAAGCCGGAGTTGCCGGCCTGCGCGGCCACGATCGTGCTCAGGTTGAGGCTACCGGCGGCGATCATCACCCCGACCAGGGTGAAGCCCATCGCGATCTCGTAGCTGACCACCTGCGCGGCCGAGCGCATCGCGCCCAGGAACGCGTACTTGGAGTTGGACGCCCAGCCGGCCAGGATGATGCCGTACACGCCCAGCGAGGTCATCGCCAGCAGGTACAGCAGGCCGGCGTTGGCGTTGGACAGCACCAGCTTGGCGTCGAACGGCACCACCGCCCAGGCCGCGAACGCCGGCGCCAGGGTGATCAGCGGCGCGATCACGAACATCGCCTTGTGCGAACTGCTGGGCTGGATGATTTCCTTGAACAGCAGCTTGAACACGTCGGCGAAGGCCTGGAAGATGCCCATGCCCACGTACATCGGCCCGTGGCGCACGTGCATCCAGCCGATCAGCTTGCGCTCCCAGACCACGTAGAACGCCACCGAGATGATCACCGGCATGGTGATCAGCAGGATCTTCAGCACGATCCACAGGACCACGCCGATCGCGCCCAGCCCGACGAACCACTGGTGCAGCGGATCGACCACGTTCAACAGCATCTCGTTCATGCAGCCACCACCGTTACCCGGCCGGCACCGATCGGCGCCGTCGCCCCATGGCCGGATTCGATCCAGGCCACCCCTGCCGCGACGCGCGGATCCAGCACCACCGGCAGCGTCGCGTTGCCGACGGCATTGCCGACCTTGACCACCTGCCCGGCGGCCACGCCCAGTTGCGCGGCATGCTCGGGATGCAGGCGGATCGCCGGCGCGTCGTTGAGCGGATGCGCCTGCAGTGCGGGCGCACGGCGCACCACCGCATCGGTGCGGTAGATCGCCGGCGTCGCCGCCACTTCGATGCCCTCGCCCGCCGCCGCGCTCTGCGCCGAACCGCGCAGGCTCACGCTGCGCGGCTGCACGCCGGCACGCAGGCCGGCCAGGTCGGTGAAGTCGAAGCCGGCCAGCTGCAGCTCGCCGCCGAGCGCACGCAGCACCCGCCAGCCTTCGCGCGCCTGGTCCGGCAGCTTGCCGGCGGCACGCGCCAACTGCTCGACGCCGTCCAGGTTGGTCAGCGTCGCGTCGATTTCCGGCAGCGCGCCGATCGGCAGGATCACGTCGGCCACATCGCGGGTGGAGGCGCAGGCGAATTGGCTGAATGCCACCACCTTGGCCGCGCCCAGCGCGGCGCGCGCGGCGCCGGCATCGGCGAAGTCCAGGCCCGGCTCGATGCCGTACAGCACATAGGCGCTGCGCGGCTCGGCGAACATGCCGGCCACGTCGCGCGCGCTCGGCAGCACGCCCAGCCTGGCCAGGCCGACCGCATTGGCGCCCTGCGGCACGCGGCACAGCGCCGCGCCGGTGGCGGCAGCGAAGTCGCGCGCGGCGGCGCGCAGCGCGGCGGCCTGCGGATGGTTCTCGACCAGCGCGCCGACGATCAGCACCGCACGCCCGGCGGCGCCCTGCACCGCCTCGCGCAACGCCGCATCGGCGAGCGCGGCGGCGAAGCCGGACGGCGCCACGATCTGCTTGCCGGCCTGGTCGAAGGCGAAATCGAAATCGACCGGATTGATCGAGTAAACGCGCGCCTGGCGCTGCATCCGCGCCTTGCGGATGCGGGCATGCAGCAGCGGCAGTTCGTGGCGCAGGTTGCTGCCCAGCACCACGATCACGTCGGCCTGCTCGATCTGCGCCAGCGGCACCGCGAACGGCTCGGCCACGGCGGCGTCGGAGAAATCGCGGTTGCCGATGCGGTGGTCCAGGTTGCCGCTGCCCAGGCCATCGGCCAGGCGCGCCAGCAAGGCGCCTTCCTCGTTGGAGGTGGCCGGGTGCGCGAGCACGCCCAGCGCATCGCCGCGGTTGCTGTTGAGGATGTCGGCGGCGGCGGCCAGGCCATCGGCCCAGGACACTTCCTGCCACTGGCCATCGATCTTGCGCAGCGGCCGCGTGGCGCGGTCGGCGGCATACAGGCCCTGGTGCGAATAGCGGTCGCGATCGGACAGCCAGCACTCGTTGACCGCCTCGTTGTCGCGCGGCACGGTGCGCAGCACTTCGCCGCGGCGCACGTGCAGGAACAGGTTGGAGCCCATCGCGTCGTGGTAACCGAGCGATTCGCGCGCGGTCAATTCCCACGGACGCGCACGGAACTGGAACACCTTGTTGGTCAGCGCGCCGACCGGGCATACGTCGATGACATTGCCCGACAGCTCGGTGGTCAGCGGCTTGCCGTCGTAGGTGCCGATCTGCAGGTTCTCGCCGCGGTACATGCCGCCCAGCTCGTAGGTGCCGGCGATGTCCGCGGTGAAGCGCACGCAGCGCGTGCACTGGATGCAGCGGGTCATCTCGGTGGCGACCAGCGGGCCGATGTCCTCGTCCGCGACCACGCGCTTGCGCTCGTTGAAGCGGCTGACCGAACGGCCGTAGCCCAGCGACACGTCCTGCAGTTCGCACTCGCCGCCCTGATCGCAGATCGGGCAATCCAGCGGGTGGTTGATCAGCAGGAATTCCATCACGCTGCGCTGGTACTTCAGCGCCTTCTCGCTGCGCGTGGCGACCTTCATGCCGTCCATCACCGGCGTCGCGCACGCAGGCGACGGCTTCGGCGACTTCTCCACATCGACCAGGCACATGCGGCAGTTGGCCGCGATCGGCAGCTTCTCGTGGTAGCAGAAGCGCGGGATCGCAATGCCGGCGTTGTCGGCGGCCTGGATGATCATCGAGCCCTTGGGCACGACCAGGGACTGGCCGTCGATCTCGACGGTCACATGGTCCGGCGGGACGTTGGGATTGGCGGGTTGGGCGCTCATGCGGCTGCTCCCGTTGGGACGCGGGACGCGGGACGCGGGACTCGTGCGACAAAGGAACGCACACATCCCGTGTTGATGATGGAATAAACAGCGAAGATCGCCGTCCGCGGCAAAACCGGCTTTCCGAGTCCCGAGTCCCGAGTCCCGAGTCCCGCACTAAACACCTTCATGCCGCCACTCCCAACCGGGCATCGACCATGGATCGCCCATTCACGATGTAGTACTCGAATTCGTCCCAGAACTGGCGCAGGAAGCCCTGGATGGGCCATGCCGCCGCTTCGCCGAACGCGCAGATGGTGTGGCCTTCGATCTGGCCGGCCACCGTCCTCAACTGGTGCAGGTCTTCCATCGTGGCCTTGCCGGCGACGATGCGCTCCAGCACGCGGTGCATCCAGCCGGTACCCTCGCGGCACGGAGTGCACTGGCCGCAGGATTCCTTGTGGAAGAACTGCGAGATGCGGCAGGCGAACTTGACGCAGCACACGCTGTCGTCGAGCACCACGATCGCGCCCGAGCCCAGGCCGGTGCCCAGCGCGCGCAGGGTGTCGTAGTCCATCTGCAGGCCCTTGAGCTGCTCGGCCTTGAGCACCGGCATCGACACGCCGCCGGGGACTGCGCCCTTCAGCGTGCGGCCCGGCTTGAGGCCGCCGGCCATCTCCAGCAGTTCGTCGAAGGTGGTGCCCAGCGGCACCTCGAAGTTGCCGCCCTTCTGCACGCAGCCGGACACCGAGAAGACCTTCGGCCCGCCGTTCTTGGTCTTGCTCAGGCCCAGGAACCATTCCGGCCCGTTGCGGATGATCGCCGGCACCGAGGCGTAGGTCTCGGTGTTGTTGATCGTCGACGGCTTGCCGTACAGGCCGAAGTTGGCCGGGAACGGCGGCTTGTAGCGCGGCTGGCCCTTCTTGCCTTCCAGCGACTCCATCAGCGCGGTCTCTTCGCCGCAGATGTAGGCGCCGGCGCCCAGCGCGCCGTAGATGTCGATGTCCACACCGCTGCCGAGCACGTTCTTGCCCAGCCAGCCGTTGCTGTAGGCATCGGCCAGGGCCTGCTCGAAGTGCTCGAACGGCTCGTGGTGGAACTCGCCGCGCAGGTAGTTGTAGCCGACCGTGCTGCCGGTGGCGTAGCAGGCGATGGCCATGCCCTCCACCACCGAATGCGGGTTGTAGCGCAGGATGTCGCGGTCCTTGCAGGTGCCAGGCTCGGATTCGTCCGAGTTGCACAGGATGTACTTCTGCGGCGCGCCCTTGGGCATGAACGACCACTTCAGGCCGGTCGGGAAGCCTGCGCCGCCGCGGCCGCGCAGGTACGATTGCTTGACCATCTCGATCACCTGCTCCGGCGCGATCTTCTCTTCGAGGATCTTGCGCAGCGCGGCGTAGCCACCGGTCTTCAGGTAGCTCTCGTACGACCACGGGGTGTCGTAGTGCAGCGTGGTCAGCACGACCTGGTGCGGCAGTGGGGCCGGGCCGACCGGGCCGGTGGGAGCGTGGGGATGCTGTGCCATTGCCGTTACTCCAACCCGTCCAGCAGCGCGTCGACCTTGTCCTTGGTCAAGTGCTCGTGATAGTGGCCGTTGATCACCATCATCGGCGCGCCGGCGCAGCCGGCCAGGCATTCTTCTTCGCGCTTGAGATAGACCCGGCCATCGGCGGTGGACTGGCCCAGCTTGCAGCCGAGCTTCTTCTCCGCATGCGCGACCAGGTCCTCGGCGCCGTTGAGCCAGCAACTGATGTTGGTGCAGAATGCGACGTTGTTGCGGCCGACCTTCTCGGTCTCGAACATCGAGTAGAAGCTGGCGACCTCGTAGGCCCACACCGGCGGCAGTTCCAGATACTTGGCCACGCCGACGATCAGCTCGTCGGTCAGCCAGCCCTGGTTCTGCTCCTGCGCGGCGTGCAGGCCCTGCAGCACCGCCGAACGCTTGCGGTCCGGCGGGAACTTGGCCAGCCAGTGATCGATGTGCGCGCGCGTCTTGTCGCTCAGCACCACCATCGGATCGACGTCGCGCGCCGTTTCGAAATTACCTGTTGCTTTCATGCGTGGAGCTCCGGGACTCGGGACTGGGGACTCGGGACTCGCAAGAGCCCGTATCCGCCAGTATCCGAACCATGAGAAAGAACAACCGCTTTTACAAAAAGGAAACCTGCAGGCCGGCTTTTACCGAGTCCCGAGTCCCGAGTCCCGAGTCCCGGCTTCATCGATCCACCTCGCCAAACACCAGATCATAAGTACCGATCATCGCCACCACGTCGGCCAGCATGTGGCCGCGCACGATCGCGTCCATCGACGACAGATGGGCGAAGCCCGGCGCGCGCAGGTGCACGCGGAACGGCTTGTTGGCGCCGTCGGACGCCAGGTAGCAGCCGAACTCGCCCTTCGGCGCCTCGACCGCGCAATAGGTCTCGCCGGCCGGCACGCAATAGCCTTCGCTGAACAGCTTGAAGTGATGGATCAAGGCTTCCATGTCGTCCTTCATCTCCGCGCGCTTGGGCGGGGCGACCTTGAAGTTCTCGACCATCACCGGGCCGGGATTGGCCCGCAGCCACTTCACGCATTGCTGGATGATGCGGTTGGATTCGCGCATCTCGGCCACGCGCACCAGATAGCGGTCGTAGCAATCGCCGTTGGTGCCGACCGGGATGTCGAAATCCACCGCGTCGTACTTGGCGTAGGGCTGCTTCTTGCGCAGGTCCCACTCGATGCCCGAGCCGCGCAGCATCACCCCGGTCATGCTCCAGCCATAGGCCTGTTCCGGCGTGACTACGCCGATGCCCACGGTGCGCTGCTTCCAGATGCGGTTGTCGGTGAGCAGGGTCTCGTACTCGTCGACCCGGCCCGGGAAGCTGTTGGTGAAGTCTTCCAGGAAGTCGAGCATCGAGCCTTCGCGCGCGGCGTTGAGCCGCTTCAGCGCGTTGCCCTTGTGCCAGCGCGATTCCTTGTATTTTGGCATGCGGTCCGGCAGGTCGCGGTAGACGCCGCCGGGCCGGTAGTAGGTCGCATGCATGCGCGCGCCGGAGACCGCTTCGTAGCAGTCCATCAGCTCCTCGCGCTCGCGGAACGCGTACAGCATGACCGCCATCGCGCCCAGATCCAGGCCGTTGGAGCCGACCCACATCAGGTGGTTGAGGATGCGGGTGATCTCGTCGAACATGGTGCGGATGTACTGCGCGCGCTCCGGCGCCTCGATCCCCATCAGGGTCTCGATCGCGCGCACGTAGGCGTGCTCGTTGCACATCATCGACACGTAGTCGAGGCGGTCCATGTAGCCGATCGACTGGTTGAACGGCTTGGACTCGGCCAGCTTCTCGGTGCCACGGTGCAGCAGGCCGATATGCGGATCGGCGCGGACCACGGTCTCGCCGTCCATTTCCAGGATCAGGCGCAGCACGCCATGCGCGGCCGGATGCTGCGGGCCGAAGTTCATGGTGTAGTTGCGGATCTCCTGCTTGCTCTCGGCAGGATTGCTGGCGAAGGCGTCGTGCGCCTGCTGGTACTCGCTCACTTGGCGGGCTCCTTGAATGCTTCGCCCGCGGCGATCTGGTAGCGCGCATCGTCGCGGATCACGCGCGGCACGCCGACGCGCGGCTCGACCGAGGTCACCGGCTCGTAGACCACGCGCTGCTTCTCTTCGTCGTAACGCACTTCGACGTTGCCGATCAGCGGGAAGTCCTTGCGGAACGGATGGCCGACGAAGCCGTAGTCGGTGAGGATGCGGCGCAGGTCCGGGTGGCCGGCGAAGACCACGCCGAACAGGTCGAACGCCTCGCGCTCGAACCAGTTCGCGCCCGGCCAGATGTCGGTGACCGAGGCCACCACCGGCAGGTCTTCGTTCGGCGCATAGCAGCGCACGCGCAGGCGCTGGTTGTGGCGATAGGAGATCAGCTGTGCGAGCACCGCGTAGCGTTGCAGCGGCACCGGCAACGGCTGGATGTCGCCGGCGGTCTCGCCGCTGGGGAATTCGCCCCAGCCGAAACGGCCCATGCCCTTGCCTTCGACGCCGCGACTGAAGCCCTGCGACGACACGTCGGCGGTATCCCACTCGTCGCTGCCGTAGCCCAGGTAGTCCACGCCGCACAGGTCGGACAATTGCTCGAAACCGAATTCGTCGCGCAGCGCCAGACAGGTGGCGTGCCACGCGTCGGCCGGCACTTCCAGCGTGACTTCGCCACGCGGGAGGACCACGAACACCTGGCTGCCGGGAAAACGGGCGCCGAGTCGGTCGCTAAAGGAAGATGCTTGCTCTGCCATGGGGGCTTGGCGTGCTCTTAGGAAGTACGAGGGATCAGCGCGCGATGGTCTGGGTTCGCCAGATCTTCTTCTGCAGCTGCAAGATGCCGTAGACCAGCGCTTCGGCGGTCGGCGGGCAGCCCGGGACGTAGATGTCCACCGGCACGATGCGGTCGCAACCGCGCACCACCGAGTACGAGTAATGGTAGTAGCCGCCGCCGTTGGCGCAGCTGCCCATCGAGATCACCCACTTCGGGTCGGGCATCTGGTCGTAGACCTTGCGCAGCGCCGGGGCCATCTTGTTGACCAGGGTGCCGGCGACGATCATCACGTCGGACTGGCGCGGCGACGGGCGGAACACCACGCCATAGCGGTCCAGGTCCAGGCGCGCGGCGCCGGCATGCATCATCTCCACCGCGCAGCAGGCCAGGCCGAAGGTCATCGGCCACATCGAGCCGGTGCGCGCCCAGTTCAGCAACGCATCGACGCTGGTGGTCACGTAGCCCTTGTCGAGCAACGGGTTCTCGCCTTCGGGACGCAGGATGTCGTCGACCCGCCCTTCCGGGATCGGGTTGGTCATCAGGCGATCCAGGGTCTGAATCACTCCCATTCCAGCGCTCCCTTCTTCCACACGTAGATAAAACCGAGGAACAGCATGCCGACGAACAGGCCCATGGTGACCAGGGAGCGAGCGCCCAGGTCCATGAACACCTGCGTCCACGGCACGATGAAGATGATTTCCAGATCGAAGACGATGAACTGGATCGCGATCAGGTAGTAGCGCACATCGAACTTCATGCGCGCGTCCTCGAAGGCCTCGAAGCCGCACTCGTAGGGCGAGAGCTTCTTGGCATCGGGACGCCGGGGACCGAGGAACCGCCCCACCAGCATCAGCGCAACGCCGATTGCGGTGGCCACGATCAGAAACAGCAGGGTCGGCAAATATTCGGCCAGCACTCGCAATTCTCTCTTGCCTGTGCCCGCGCGCGCGCGGCGCAGGCATGGGGTAGACGATCTTCAGGCGAGGGACGTGATGCTCCTGCCTAGAAACCGTAGCCAAACAATGGTGCCCAAGAGGGGACTCGAACCCCTACGACCTAAGTCGCTACCACCTCAAGGTAGTGCGTCTACCAATTCCGCCACCTGGGCTTGCGTATCGTGCGCGGCATCCCGCCGCGCAACATATTGTAACCGTCTTCAGTGTTTCTGCGACGGGGCAGGCGACTTTTGTTGTGCATTTTCCGGCGCCTGCTGTGCGGGCACCGCAGCGGCAGGCGCGGCGGCCGGCGGCGCGGTCGAGGCCGGCGCCTGCGGGATCTGCAGCTCGCCAGCCGGCGCCGGGGTCGCCGGGGACGCGGCCTGCGACATCACGCCGAGGTTGGCGTCGGCGGCCGGGCGCGCGCTGTGGCCGGCATACCAGGCCATGAACAGGCTGATGCCGAAGAACACCACCGCCAGCCATTTGGTCGACTTGGACAGGAAGTTGGACGCGCCGCGCGATCCGAACACGGTGCCGGACGCGCCCGCGCCGAACCCCGAACCCGCCGCCGCGCCGGAACCGCGCTGCATCAGGATCAGCGCGATCATCGAGATCGCCACCAGCACATAGACCACATTGAGGATGACCATCAGCATTTCGAAATCCGTCCGGACAGTACGACTGAAGTAGCGAGCGGCCGCCAGCGCGGCGACCGTTCGGTTAACGGGCGGCCGCCGCTCGCGCGATGGCCAGGAAGTCCTCGGCGACCAGCGAAGCGCCGCCGACCAGCCCGCCATCGACATCCGGCTGTGCGAACAGCTCGGCGGCGTTGTCGGGCTTGACGCTGCCCCCATACAGGAGCGGCAGCGAATCGGCGATTCTAGCATCGTGGGCGGCGACTTCGCCACGGATGAAGGCGTGCACCGCCTGCACCTGGGCCGGGCTGGCGGTGCGCCCGGTGCCGATCGCCCATACCGGCTCGTAGGCGACCACGGCCTTGGCGAAGCCCGGCGCACCGGCCAGCGCCAGCACCGGCGCCAGCTGCGCAGCGATGACCGACTCAGTCTGGCCGGCCTCGCGCTGCTCCAGGGTCTCGCCCACGCACAGGATCGGGATCAGCCCGGCATGCAGCGCCGCGGCGAACTTGCGCGCGACCAGCTCACTGCTCTCGGCGTGGTACTGGCGCCGCTCCGAATGCCCGACCAGGCCGTACTCGGCGCCGACATCGACCAGCATCGCCGCCGACACCTCGCCGGTGTAGGCGCCCTTCTCGTTACTACTCACGTCCTGCGCGCCGAAGCGCAGCGCATGGCCCTCGAAATCGTCGATCAGGTCGCCCAGGTACGGCAGCGGCGGCAGGATCACCACCTCCACCCCGTCGGCGGGCAGGCCTGCGGCCACCTCCCGCACCAGGGCGGTAGCGAACTGGCGGTTGCCGTACAGCTTCCAGTTTCCGGCTACGATCTTGCGTCGCATCGGCGCGTTCTCCGGCGAAAAAGTGCCAAAAGGATAGCCGATGCGCGGTGAGGAACCGCTACCGCCATCCCATGCGGCCGCGCCTGCACCGCCCTGCCCGCTTCGGGACCGGGGACCGGGGACCCGGGGTCAATCGACCTGAAACAAACCGACTGCGAAGACCTTGGCTTTTCCGGGTCCCCGGTCCCCGGTCCCTGGTCCCGATCCCAGTCCCGACTACTTCAACTTGATCTCCCGCAACCGCTCCTCCAGATACCCCTGCGCGGTGATCGGCTCGGGGTAGCGGCTGGGGTTGTCGGCGCTGATGCACGAGGGCAGCACGTCGATGACGAAATCCGGGTTCGGGTGCAGGAAGAACGGCACCGAGTAGCGCGGCTGCCGCGCCTGTTCGCCCGGCGGGTTGACCACGCGGTGGGTGGTCGAGGGATACACGTGATTGGTCAGGCGCTGCAGCATGTCGCCGATGTTGACCACGATGGTGTCGGCGTCGGAGGTGAACGGCACCCACTCGCCCTGCTTGGACTTCACTTCCAGGCCGGCGGCGCTGGCGCCGACCAGCAGGGTGATCAGGTTGATGTCCTCGTGCGCGCCGGCGCGCACGTTGGGGATGTCGTCGGCGGTGATCGGCGGGTAGTGGATCGGGCGCAGGATCGCGTTGCCCGACTCGGTCTTGTCGGCGAAATAGTGCTCGGGCAGGCCGATATGCAGTGCCAGCGCCGCCAGCACGCGCGCGCCGAGCTGGTCCAGCGCCTGATACAGGCCGTAGCCGTGCTCGCGGAAGCCCGGCACTTCGCTCGGCCACAGATTCGGCGGCATCACGTCGCGGTATCTGGAATCGCCGGCGATCTCGCGGCCGATATGCCAGAACTCCTTCAGGTCGAAATGTCTGGAGTCCTTGGCGGTTTCCACGCCGAACGCGGTATAGCCGCGCGCGCCGCCGCTGCCGGGCACGTGGTACTTGCGCTTCACCTCCTCCGGCAAGGCGAAGAACGCCTTGAACACGCCATAGGCCGCATCGATCTGCGCCTGCGCGATGCCGTGGTTGCGGATGCCGGCGAAGCCCCACTCGCGGTAGGCCGCACCCAGTTCGGCGATGAAGGCGTCGCGATCGCCCGCACTGACGGGATTGCTGAAGCGGGTGATGTCCAGGGTCGGAATGCGCGCGGTCATGGCGGGAACCGTAATGGCAAAAGAAAGAAACGCTGCGATCAGATCAGCAGGCGATACAGCAGGTAGAAGGTGGCCGCCTTGGCGATGACCACCACGATGCCGATGGCGATCGACTCACGCCGCGTCACGGACCGCCTCGGCGAGTTTTTCCAGGGTATCGCGCATCAGCGCGGCGTCGTCGGCTTCGACCGTGACCCGCAGCACCGGCTCGGTCCCGGACGGACGCAGGAAGGCCCGCCCGCGCCCCTGCACCGCCGCCTGCGCCGCGGCCAGCGCCGCCTGCACGCTGGCCGCCTCGGCCGGGCGTGCGCCCTGCTGCAGGCGCACGTTGACGGTCTGCTGCGGCACCTTGCGCAGGCCCTGCAACGCCTGGCGCAGGCTCTGCCGCGAGCGCTTGAGCACCTCCAGCACCTGCAGCGCGCTGACGATGGCATCGCCGGTGGTGGCGCGGTCCAGGCACAGCATGTGCCCGGAAGTCTCGCCGCCGAGCACGCCGCCGTGCTCGACCAGCGCCTGGTGCACGTAGCGGTCGCCGACCTTGACCCGCAGGAACGGCAACTGCAGCGCAGCCAGGGCCTGTTCCAGCCCATAGTTGGTCATCAGCGTGCCGACCACCGGCCCGCGCAGGCGGCCGCTGGCCTGCCAGCCGCACGCCAGCACGTACAGCAGGTCGTCGCCATCGACCGGGTTGCCCTGGTCGTCGGCCATCAGCACGCGGTCGCCGTCGCCGTCGAAGGCGATGCCCAGCTGCGCGCCATGCTGGCGCACGTTGCTGGCGAGGTTGTCGATGTGCATCGAACCGACCCCGGCATTGATGTTGAGCCCGTCCGGCGCGGCGCCGATCGCGATCACCTCGGCGCCCAGCTCGCGGAACAGCAGCGGCGCGATGTGGTAGGTCGCGCCGTGCGCGCAGTCCAGCACCACCTTCAGCCCGCGCAGGTCGAAACCGCGCGGCACGCTGGCCTTGCAGAATTCGATGTAGCGGCCGATCGCATCGCGCGCGCGCATCGCCTTGCCCAGGCGCTCGGATTCCACCGTGGCGAACGGCGCGTCGAGCGCGGCTTCGATCGCGCTCTCGGTGGCGTCGTCGAGCTTCTCGCCCTCGGCGGAGAAGAACTTGATGCCGTTGTCGTAGTGCGGATTGTGCGAGGCGCTGATGACGATGCCGGCGTCGGCGCCGAGCGTGCGGGTCAGAAACGCCACCGCCGGGGTCGGCATCGGCCCGAGCAGTTGCACATCGGCCCCGGCGGCGACCAGCCCGGCCTCCAGCGCCGACTCGAACATGTAGCCGGAAATGCGCGTGTCCTTGCCGATCACCACCGTCGGCCGCGCATTGCCCGCGCTGCCGGCGCCGAGCACGCGGCCCAGCGCATTGCCCAGGCGCATCACGAAATCGGCGGAAATCGCACCCTGCCCGACCCGGCCGCGGATGCCGTCGGTGCCGAAGTATTTGCGCGAGTTCATGGAGCCGGGACTCGGGACTCGGGACTCGGGACTCGAAGTGCCGGGACTGGGGACTCGGGACTCGGGACTCGGTCAAAAGCTGGGAAATCCAGCACCCCCGAGAAACGCCCTCTCGTCGCGCAAAGTATCCGCCGCACGGGACCACGAGTCCCGGGTCCCGGGTCCCGGGTCCCGACAGAAATCACGCCACCACCTCAGTCTTCGCAGGGGCCGGCTGACGCATCATCATCGCCAGCAGTTCGGACAGGCGGTCGCGCAGTTCGCGGCGGTCGCAGATCTGGTCGATGGCGCCGTGCTCGAGCAGGAATTCCGAGCGCTGGAAGCCTTCCGGCAGGGTCTCGCGCACGGTCTGCTCGATCACCCGCGGGCCGGCGAAGCCGATCAGCGCGTGCGGCTCGGCGATGTTGATGTCGCCGAGCATGGCGAAGCTGGCCGAGACGCCGCCGGTGGTGGGATGGGTCAGCACCGACACGTACGGCAGGCCGGCCTCGCGCAGGCGCCCGAGCGCGGCCGAGGTCTTGGCCATCTGCATCAGCGACAACAGGCCTTCCTGCATGCGCGCCCCGCCGCTGGCGGAGAAGCACACGAATGGCGCGCCGATCTGCAGCGCGGTCTCCGCGGCCAGCGCAAAACGCTCGCCGACCACCGAGCCCATCGAGCCGCCCATGAAGGCGAAATCGAACGAGGCGGCGACCAGCGGCTGCGCCTTGAGCAGGCCCTGCATCGCGATCAGCGCGTCGTACTCGCCAGTGCTCTTCTGCGAGATCTTGATGCGTTCGCTGTACTTCTTCTGGTCCTTGAACTTCAGCGCGTCGGTCGGCCCCAGGCGCGCGCCGATCTCGGTCGGCGTGGTGTCCGGGTCGAACAGCGAGGCCAGGCGCGCGCGCGCGCGGATCGCCATGTGGTGGCCGCACTTCGGGCACACCTCCAGGTTCTCCTCCAGTTCCGGCCGGTACAGCACGGCGCTGCAGTTGGGGCATTTCTCCCACAGGCCTTCGGGAACGCTGCGCTTCTTGCTGGGCGTGCTATCTGTGCGGATGCCGGAGGGCATCAATTTGCTGAGCCAACTCATGCGGAATGACGATCCAGTTGCGCGGCCCACCGGGCCGCCAAGGGGCGACAGTCTAGCGTGATGCTGGAAATCGCGCCGCAACGCAGCCCAACCGGCGATCGCGCAACGCGTCTCGCCGCAGCGCAGCAATCGCGCTCCCGTTGCCGACGCGCAACCGCATCGCGCAGCAAGCGCAGCCGATGCTTGCCCTGTGCCGGCGGCACAGCGGCGGATGCGCAGGCCCGGGCGGGACCGCGCGCGCCGGCGCCCTCAGGTCAAACCAGGGTCCTGCGGTCACGCCGCTGCGGCGCGCGCGTGCGGCGCATTGCCGCCGCACAGCGCCAGGCGCCGGCGGGCACCGCCCTCACCCCTGGTCCAGCGCCTGCCGCAGCGGCGCCAGGAAGGCCAGCGCGCGTTCGCGCACCGCATCCGGGGTGGTCGCCTCGGCCAGCGCCGCGACCAGCGCGCTGCCGACCACCACGCCGTCGGCGTCCACCGCCATGGCCTTGGCGCTGGCGGCGTCCTTGATCCCGAACCCGGCCACCACCGGCACCGCGGAGCGCGCGCGCAGCTGGCGCAGGCGGTCGCCGGCGGCGCGGGTATCGAGGTGGTCGGCGCCGGTGACGCCGGCGAAGCTGACGTAATACAGGTAACCGCGCGCGGTATCGCACAACAGGCCGATGCGGGCGTCGCTGGTGGTCGGCGAGGCCAGCACGATCAGGTCCAGGCCGGCGGCAGTGAAGATCGCCAGGGTGTCGGCCGATTCTTCCGGCGGCAGATCGACCAGCAGCACGCCGTCCACGCCGGCGGCCACCGCCTCTTCGGCGAAGCGCGCGGTGCCGTGGATCTCGACCGGGTTGAGGTAGCCCATCAGCACCACCGGCGTGGTTGCGTCGTCGCGGCGGAACGCGCTGACCGTTTCCAGCACATAGGCCAGGCCGGCGCCGCGCGCCAGCGCACGCTCGGAGCTGCGCTGGATGGTGGGGCCGTCGGCCATGGGATCGGAGAACGCCACGCCCAGCTCGATCACGTCGGCGCCGGCCTCGACCAGCGCGTGCATCGCCGGCACGGTGGCCTGCAGCGACGGATCGCCGGCGGTGACGAACGGGATCAGCGCCTTGCGCCCGGCCTGGCGCAGCGCGTCGAAACGTGCGGCGATACGGTTCGCGGCGCGGCTCATGCGCAGCCCTCCAGCCGTTGCACGGCGTCCCAGCTTCCCCAGTACATCGATGTCACGTTGCCTTCTCCGGTGTCGTAGCGGACCGCGAACCCGTGTTGCGGGTCGCGCCAAGTCAGATAAAGATCGTTGCCGTCGTCGCCACGTTCGCTCACAGCACCATGCCTTCACGCGCGGCGATGGTGTGCACGTCCTTGTCGCCGCGGCCGGACAGGTTGCACAGCACCAGCGCGTCCTTGGGCAGCTCGCGCGCCAGCTTGATCGACTGCGCCACCGCGTGGCTGGATTCCAGCGCGGCGAGGATGCCCTCGGTATGCGCCAGCAGGTGGAACGCGGCCAGCGCCTCGTCGTCGGTGATGCCCTGGTAGACCGCGCGGCCGCTGTCGGACAGGAACGCGTGCTCGGGGCCGACGCCGGGGTAATCCAGGCCGGCGGACACCGAATGGGTCTCGATGATCTGGCCGTCGTCGTCGCAGATCACGTAGGTGCGGTTGCCGTGCAGCACGCCGGGGCGGCCGGCGGCGATCGAGGCGGCGTGGCGGCCGGTGGCAACGCCCTCGCCGGCGGCTTCGGCGCCGTAGATCTTCACCCCGGGATCGTTGAGGAAGGCATGGAACAGGCCGATGGCGTTGCTGCCGCCGCCGACGCAGGCGCTGATCGCGTCCGGCAGGCGGCCGTAGTCCTCCAGCATCTGCGCGCGCGCCTCGCGGCCGACGATGGCGTTGAAGTCGCGCACCATGCGTGGATACGGATCCGGGCCGGCGACGGTGCCTATGATGTAGAAGGTGTCCTGCACATTGGTCACCCAGTCGCGCATCGCCTCGTTCAGCGCGTCCTTGAGCGTGGCCGAGCCGGAGGTCACCGGCACCACCCGGGCGCCGAGCAGCTGCATCCGGTAGACGTTGATCTTCTGCCGCTCGATGTCGGTGGCGCCCATGTACACCACGCATTCCAGGCCCAGCCGCGCGGCCACCGTGGCGCTGGCCACGCCGTGCTGGCCGGCGCCGGTCTCGGCGATGATGCGGGTCTTGCCCATGCGGCTGGCCAGCAGCGCCTGGCCGATGGTGTTGTTGATCTTGTGCGCGCCGGTATGGTTCAGGTCCTCGCGCTTGAGCAGGATCTGCGCGCCGCCGACCTCGCGGCTGAGCCGCTCGGCGTGGTAGATCGGGCTGGGCCGGCCGACGTAGTGCTTGAGGTCCTTATCGTACTCGGCGATGAAGGCCGGATCCTGGCGCGCCTGGTCGTAGGCCGCGGCCAGCTCCTGCAGCGGCCCGATCAGGGTCTCGGCGACGAAGCGGCCGCCGTAGCGGCCGAAGTGGCCGTTGGCGTCGGGATAGGCGTGGAAATCGCGAATAGGCACGGAGAACATGGCGCTCACGGTCAGCAGGACAGGCCTGCACTTTAGCGCACGCGTCGCCCGGCAAAAACCGATAAAGTCTGCGCATATCCGTCAGGAAATCTCACGTGTCCAATCTGCGCCGCCTGCCCTCGCTGAATGCCCTGCGCGCGTTCGAGGCCGCTGCGCGGCTGCGCAGCGTCGGCGGCGCGGCGGCCGAGCTGCACGTCACCCACGGCGCGGTCAGCCGCCAGATCCGGCTGCTGGAAGAGGACCTGGGGCTGGCGCTGCTGCAGCGCGAGGGCCGCGGCATCCGTCCCACCGCGGCCGGCGAGCGGCTGCGCGACGCGGCCGGCGGCGCCTTGGCGCAGTTGCAGGACGCGGTGGCGGCACTGCGCCGCCCGGCACGCGCCAGCGCCCTGGTGCTGGGTTGCCCGGGCAGCATCCTGGCGCGCTGGATGATTCCGCGGCTGCAGGCGCTGCAGCGCGACCTGCCCGCGCTGACCCTGCACCTGTCCGCGCACGAAGGCGAGTTCGGCGCCGACCTGGACGGGCTGGATGCCGCGCTGCTGCTCGGCCAGGCGCCATGGCCGGATGGCTGGCAGGTGCACGTGCTGGCGCCGGAGCGGATCGGCCCGGTGCTCAGCCAGGCGCTGCCGCAGGCGCAGGCGCTGGCGGCCGGCCCGCCCTCGGCGCTGCTGCAACAACCGCTGCTGCATACCGCCTCGCGCCCGCAGGCGTGGCCGTCCTGGGCGCAGGCGCATGGCCTGGATCCGGCGGCGCTGCGCTACGGCACCGGCTTCGAACACCTGTACTACCTGCTCGAAGCCGCGCTGGCCGGCATCGGCGTGGCGATCGCGCCGCAGCCGCTGGTCGCCGACGACCTGGGCAACGGCCGCCTGCTGGCGCCGTGGGGCTTCGCCGAGACCGGCGGGCAGTGGGCGCTGTGCGCGCGCCGGGAACAGCAGGACCCGCGGGTGCAGGCGCTGGCGCGTTGGCTGGCTGGCGAGTTGCGGCAAGGCGGCGGTTGAGCGTCTTGTTTCGCTTGTTTGCTGGCGACCAGCGCTACGGCAACGCCATCGAGCAGGCGGCTCTCGCGTGCGATGCGTTGTCGGACGCCTGTCGCGGCTGAAGCCGCTCCTACACCCAACTGGCCTGGCGATCGACGCTTGTTTCCGATGCGGTGCATCGCGAACCGCGACAGCGGCCAACAGCATCGCAACAACCACCGCGCTCATTCCGCGCCATGGAAGCACACGCACAACTTATTGCCGTCAAGGTCGCGGAAATACGCGCCGTAGTAGTCCGGATGATAGTGCGCGCGCAGCCCAGGCGCACCTTCGCAGCGCCCGCCCCGGGACAGTGCCAGCGCGTGGCAGCGGTCCACCTGCGCACGGCTCGCCGCCTGCAGCGCGAGCATCTGGCCGTTGCCCGGCGTCGCCGGCTGGCCGTCAAAGGCACGGCCGATCAGCAGCAGCGGCCGCGGCGCATGCGGCGCGGTCCAGCCGGCCCAGCCGCGTGCGTCGTCGCGTCACTTCAACTGCAATCCCAGTGCTTGCAGCAACGGCGCGTGGAACGCGAACGCGGCCGGGAAATCGTTCACCCCCAGATGCACGTGCGAGAGCATCGGCAGGGCCTCACTCACAAGGCGGCAGCCACCGGGGTCAGCAGCAGGTCCTGGAAATCGAAGCTGAAATCGGTCAGCGGCGAGATCGCCTCCATGCGCACCTCGCGCACCTTGCCGTCCGGGGTCAGCGCGAAGTTGACGAAGGCATCGGCATTGATTGAGCGAACGGTCGCGCCAGCGCACGATGAAGGTGTCGTGCTGCCAGTGCTGCAGCGTGCCGACCAGCTGCGCGGTCTTGCTGAAGCGCAGTTCCAGTTGCTTGCCGCGCTGCACGATCGCCACCTCGCCGTACCACGGATCGCGATACGTGCCTGCGTAAGCGGCCAGCGGCAGCGACGGTTTGGAGCTGGCATCGCGCGCGGCCTGGTGCTTATGCCAGTCCTCGTCGGCCTTCGCGTCGGCCTTGGCCACCGCGGCGGCATAGGCGGCGGTCCAGTCGGTCGGCGGCGCGCCCAGGTAGGCGTCGAGCACCTGCAGGGTCAGCGCGTTGAACGCCGCGCCCACTTCCTGGTTGGTCAGCACGATCACGCCCAATTTCTGTTCCGGCAGCAGGGTCAGCCGCGACACCATGCCCGGCCAGCCGCCGGTATGCCAGACCAGCTTGTGCCTGCGGTAGTCGCTCAGGCTCCAGCCCTCGCCATAGCCGGCGAAGTTCGGCCTGGCCGGCAGCAGTTGCGGCACGCTCGGCTCGGCGATGGCGATCGGGGTGATCATCTGCCACATCTCCTGCTGGCGCTGCGCGCTGAACAGACGCCGCTCCTGACCATCGGCCGACAGCAGGCGACCGCCGTCGAGCTGCACCTGCATCCATTTGGCCATGTCGTGCACGCTGGCGTAGATGCCGCCGGCGCCGGCATTGTTCGACCAGGTCAGCGGCGGCACCGGGCGCAGCTCGCGGAAGTCGAACTTGGCATGGCCGACCGCCGCGCGGTCGCCGGGCTGCAGGTAGTCGCTGTTGATGCGCGCGCCGCTCATGCCCACCGGTACGAAAATGCGCTGGCGCACGAACGCGGCGTAGGACTGCCCGGAGACCCGCTCGATCAGCTTCTGCGCCACCGCGTAGAGGATGTTGTCGTAGGCATAGCGGTCGCGGAAACCGCCCTTCAGAGGCACCTGCGCCAGGCGCCGCACCACGTCCTCGTTGCTGTAGCTGGTGGCCGGCCAGAACAGCAGGTCGCCGGCACCCAGGCTCAGTCCGCTGCGGTGGCTGAGCAGGTCGCGCACGCGCATCTCGCGGGTCACGTAGGGATCGGCCATCTGGAACCAGGGCAGGTGTTCGATCACCCGGTCGTCGAGCTTGAGCTTGCCTTCGTCGGCCAGGATCGACAGCGAGGCGGCGGTAAACGCCTTGGTGTTGGAGGCGATCGCGAACAGCGTCTGGGCGTCCACCGGCTCCGGCTTGCCCAGCTCGCGCACGCCGTAGCCGCGCTCCAGCACCACCTGCCCGTCCTTGACGATGGCGATGGCGATGCCGGGCACGTCGAACTGCTTGCGCACCCGCTCCACCCGCGCATCCAGATCCTGCAGCGCAGGCGGCATTGCGGCGTCCACCGGGGCGGGCGCTTGCGCCTGCGCGGTGGCGGTCATCGCCAGCAACAGGCAGCCCATCGACAGCGTCTTCAAATCGGTATCTCCAGCAGGGAAAGGAACAGGCGCCGGCACGCTCACGCCGGCAGCAGCGCCTGCGCGGCGAGCAGCACGCCGTTGCGATCGGCGTACAACCAGTGCCCGGGTACGAACGCCACACCGGCGAACTGCAGCGGCACGTCGACCTCGCCGAGGCCGCGTCTTTCGGTCTTGCGCGGGCACGCGGCCAGCGCCTGCACGCCCAGCGGCAACGCCGCCAAGGCCTCCACGTCGCGCACGCAGCCGTGCAGCAACAGCCCGGCCCAACCGTTGCGCACCGCGTTCTCGGCGATCTGGTCGCCGAGCAGGGAGCGGCGCAGCGAGCCCTGCCCGTCGACGACGATGACGCGGCCGGCACCGGGCGTGGCCGCCAGTTCGCGCACCCGCGCGTTGTCCTCGAAGCAGCTGACGGTGACGATCTGCCCGCAGAACGCGGCGTGGCCGCCGTAACTGCGGAACAGCGGTTCGGCGACCTGCACCTCGGGATGGGCGTCGCACAGATCGGGCGTGGTCCAGGTCATGGTCGGTCGGGGCAGTCGGCGTTGCCTGGATGGTAGCGCGACGCATGCGGCAGCGGCCATGCATACGGCAACGGCGCGGACTGCGGCACACTGCGCCTCCCCTGTCCGCGTCGGCGCGCATGCCATGAACGATCTCTTCGACTCCGCCCCGGCCGCGCCGGACGGCATCCGCGTCGGCATCGGCGGCTGGACCTATGCGCCGTGGCGCGGCGGCCTGTTCTACCCGCAAGGGCTGGTGCAGCGCCGCGAGCTGGAATACGCCAGCCGCCACGTCAGCAGCATCGAGATCAACGGCACCTACTACGGCACGCAGAAACCGGACACGCAATCCGGCCGCGGCAATGGCGCTGCTGGCCAAACTCGGTACGCGCTGAGCGCACGGCAGCGGCGCGGGCGAGCAGCGGCGCAACAGCGACCGGCGGCACAGTGCCGCTGCGACGCGCGACTGAACCCAGCACACACAGCGCGCCGCCGCGCGCCCCTTCGCGTCATGCAATTGCAGTAAAAGCGGGAGCGCAGAACGACACCGGCGCATGCCGGCGCCGGATGCGACTTTTTTCAAGAGGACGTCCAACCCCGATGCAGATCAAGCAAACACTCGAACGCGTTCCAGGCGGCATGATGTTGGTGCCGTTGTTCCTTGGCGCCGCCTGCCATAGCGCATGGCCGCAGGCCGGCGCCTTCCTCGGCTCGTTCAGCCAGGGCCTGATCGGCGGCGTGGTGCCGATCCTGGCGGTGTGGTTCCTGTGCATGGGCGCCTCGATCCAGCTGCGCGCCAGCGGCCGGATCCTGCGCCAGTCGGGCGTGCTGCTGCTGACCAAACTCGGCGTGGCGTGGCTGGTGGCGGTGCTCGCGGCGCGGGTGCTGCCGCCGGCGGGGATCGCGGAAGGCTGCTGGAAAGGCATCTCGGTGCTGGCCCTGGTCGCGGCGATGGACATGACCAACGGCGGGCTGTTCGCCTCGCTCATGCAGCAGTACGGCAAGCCCGGCGAAGCCGGTGCGGTGGTGCTGATGTCGGTGGAATCGGGGCCGTTGATGACGATGCTCATCCTCGGCAGCGCCGGCGTCGCGGTGTTCGAGCCACGCCTGTTCCTCGGCGCAGTGCTGCCGCTGCTGGTAGGCTTTGCGCTCGGCAATCTGGATCCGCAGCTGCGCGCGCTGTTCGCCGCGGCGGTGCCGGCGCTGATCCCGTTCTTCGCCTTCGCGCTGGGCAATACGCTGGATCTGCATGTGATCGCCAGCGCCGGGGTGCCCGGCGTGCTGCTCGGTCTGCTGGTCGTCGTGGTCACCGGGATCCCGTTGCTGTTCGCCGATCGGCTGCTCGGCGGCGGCAGCGGCAGCGCCGGCATCGCCGCTTCCAGCACTGCCGGCGCCGCGGTGGCGACGCCGGCGCTGATCGCGGCGATGGCGCCGCAGTTCCGTGCGGCGGCCCCGGCCGCCACCGCACTGGTGGCGACCTCGGTGATCGTGACTTCGCTGCTGGTGCCGGTGCTGACCGCACTGCACGCGCGTGCATGCGCCAGGCGCGCCCCGCCCGGCAGCTGACGCGCGGCTGGCGAGGCGATTGCGGAATCCGCGGCGGACACGCCGTCCGCCGCGTCGCCGGTTTACGCGACAATAGGCGCCATGCCCCTGCACCCCACCAGCAAAGCCCAGCTGCAAATCCACTTCTGCGTGCTGCTGTGGGGCATCACCGCGATCCTGGGCAAGCTGATCACGCTGCCGGCGCTGCCGCTGGTGTGGTGGCGGATGCTGATGGTGGTGGCGGCGCTGGCGCTGCTGCCGCGGGTGTGGCGCGGACTGGCCGCGCTGACCCCGAAACTGCTGCTCGGCTACACCGTGGTCGGCGCCCTGGTCGGCCTGCACTGGCTGACCTTCTATGGCGCGATCAAGCTGGCCAACGCCTCGGTGGCGGCGACCTGCATCGCGCTGGCGCCGGTGTTCACCGCGGTGATCGAACCGTGGGTGGCCAAGCGCCCGTTCCGTCCCAGCGAACTGGTGTTCGGCCTGGCGGTGCTGCCGGGCGTGGCGCTGGTGGTCGGCGGGGTACCCGACGGAATGCGCGCCGGGGTTGTGGTCGGCGCGGTGTCGGCGCTGTTCGTCGCCGCGTTCGGTTCGCTCAACAAGCGCCTGGTCGATCACGCCGACCCGCTGACCGTGACCGCCGTGGAACTGGGCGCCGGCACCCTGACCCTGACCGTGCTGGCGCCGCTGCTGCCGTTCGTGCTGCCGGCGCTGAGCGGCCCGCTGCTGGTGCTGCCGAGCCTGCACGACACCCTGCTGTTGCTGGCCCTGGCGCTGCTATGCACGCTGCTGCCGTTCGCCCTGGCGCTGGTCGCGCTGCGCCGGCTCAGCGCCTATGCGGTGCAACTGGTGACCAACCTGGAGCCGGTCTACGCGATCGTGTTCGCGATCGTGCTGCTGGACGAGCAGAAACAACTCACCGCGCTGTTCTACCTGGGCGTGGCGGTGATCCTGGGCGCGGTGTTCCTGCATCCGCTGCTGACCCGCGCCAGGCGCGTGCGGCACCCGGAACTGCTGGCGACCTGCGAAGCGAAGAACGCGCTGGAGTGAGCGCGCCGGCGGCGCGGTTCATTCCGCCAGCGAGACGCAATCGCGGCCGGCGCGCTTGGCCCGGTACAGCGCCAGATCGGCGCGCTTGAGTACCTGCTCGGCGCTCTCGCCCGGCTGCAAGGTGGCCACGCCGACGCTGGCGGTCAGCGCCACGCCCAGCTGCAGCAGGGCGGTTTCCTGGCGCAGCGTCTCGCATTCGTGCATGGCCTGGCGCGCGTCCAGCCCCGGCAGCAGGATCGCGAATTCCTCGCCGCCGTAGCGCGCCACCAGGCTGCCCGGCGGCGCCTGCGCGCGCAGCATCTCGGCCAGCGCCAGCAGGACCGCGTCGCCCTTGTCGTGCCCATGCAGGTCGTTGATGTGCTTGAAATAGTCCAGGTCCAGCAAGGCCACGCTGAGCGGCGCGGGGCTGAACTGCGCGGCCTGCGCATTGACCATCAGCGCGGTGACGAAGGCGCGGCGGTTGAGCAGCCCGGTCAACGGATCGGTGCGCAATTGCTCGAGCAGATCGGCGTTGAGCGACTCCAGCGACGCCTGGTATCCGGCCAGTTGCTGCTCGTAGCGCTCGCGTTCGCGCAGTTGCTGCGCCAGCGCGTGGCTGGTGCGGCGCAACTCGATCAACTGCATCACCTGCCGCGACAGCGCCTGCAGCGCCACCACCTGCTCCGGCTCCAGCGTGCGCGGGCGGCGGTCGAGCACGCACAACGCGCCCACCGCCAGCCCCTCGCTGTTCAACAGCGGCGCACCCGCATAGAAGCGCACGCCGGCCTCGGTGACCAGCGGGTTGAACGCGAAACGCGGATCCGCGGCCGCGTCGGCGACCACCATGACCTCCTGCGGCGCAAGGATGGTGTGGCCGCAGAACGAGTCGTCGCGCGCGGTGCTGAGCAGGGTGACGTTGCGCTGCGACTTCAGCCACTGCCGCTCCTCGTCGACCAGCGAGATCAGCGCCGATGGCGTATCGCACAGGCTGGCGGCGATGCCGACCAGGTCGTCGTAGGCGGCCTCCGGCGCGGTGTCCAGGATCTGCAGCGCATGCAAGGCGCGCAGGCGTTCGGCTTCGTTGTCGGGCTTGCGTGGCTTGATCACGGGAGCGGGCGGCCGGTGGCGGATTGCGTGGCGAGTATCGCCAACATCGCCGCCGCTGCCAGTGAAGGCCGCGCGGTCCGGATTACCAGTCCTGGCGTTGCGGCAGCAGGCCGCGCAACTCCTGCTCGGTGAGGTTGCGCCACTGCCCCGGCTTCAGCGCGCCAAGCTTGATGTTGTCGATGCGCACGCGGCGCAACTGGGTGACGCGGTAGTCGAACGCGGCAGCCATCAGCCGGATCTGCCGGTTCAGGCCCTGCTCGAGCACGATGCGGAAACCGAACTTGGCGATGCGCGCGGTGCGGCACGGCAGCGTGGTCTCGTTGTGCACGCGCACCCCGCGCGCCATGCCGCGCAGGAACTCGTCGCTGACCGGCTTGTTCACCGCCACCAGATATTCCTTCTGGTGGCGGTTCTCGGCGCGCAGGATCTCGTTGACGATGTCGCCGTTGCTGGTCATCAGGATCAGGCCCTCGGACTCCTTGTCCAGGCGCCCGATCGGAAAGATGCGCTGCTCGTGGCCGACGAAATCGACGATGTTGCCCTTGACCTCGCTCTCCGTCGTGCAGGTCACCCCGACCGGCTTGTTCAGCGCGATATAGACGTGGCGGCGGCCGGATTTCTGCTTGGCGCGCGCGCGCAGCGGCTGGCCATCGACCTGCACCTCGTCGCCATCGCCCACCACCGCGCCGACCCCGCCGGGCCGGCCATTGACGGTCACGCGGCGCGCAGCGATCAGCCGGTCGGCCTCGCGGCGCGAACAGTAGCCGGTTTCGGCGATGTGCTTGTTGAGGCGGGTGGTCATGGGGCCGGGACTCGGGACTGGGGACTCGGGACTCGGCAAAGCCGGCGATTCGCTGGCGGCGGCCGCGATGGGCGAGACGACGGCGGCAGCTGCGTGCCGCCGCCGCTGCGCGCGGCCAGGTCCGCGGGGAGAGCAACGCTCCCCGCTGCAGCCGCTCAGCGCTTGGGCGGACCCTTACGCGGGGGGCGATCGCCGGCCTTGTCGGCCATGCGCGTGGCGGCGCCGGCCGGACGCGGACCGGCCGCGTTCGGGCGGCCGCCGGGCTTGCCGGCGGCACGCGCGAACTTCGGCTTGAACGGCGCGCTGGCGCCGGCCGCGGCGTCGTCGAGCTTGCGCATCTGCAGTTGCTGGCCGGACACCCAGACCTTCTTCAGGTGGGTCAGCAGCTCGTTCGGCATGTCCGCCGGCAGGTCCAGCACCGAATGGTCGTCGTGGATGTCGATGCGGCCGATGTACTTGCTCTCCAGGCCGGCCTCGTTGGCGATCGCGCCGACGATGTTGGCCGGCTTGACCCCGTGCTGGTGGCCGACCTCGATGCGGTAGGTCTCCATACCCACTTCCGGCTCGCCGCGCGGCGCCTTGGGCGCCTTGTCGCGGCGCGGGGCCTCGAAACTGCCGACGTCGCGCTGGTAATCGTAGTCGGGGCCGTGTCCGGCCGGCGCGGGACGCGGCGCACGCTCGCCTTCGTCGCGGCGCGGCGGGCGCGCTTCGCGGTCGAACTTGGGCTCGAACTTGGGACGTTCGCTGCGCTCGCCGCGGTCGGCGCGCTCGCGGCGCTCGGCAGTTGGCCGCTCGAAGCGCTCGCCCTGCGGCGCACGCGCGCGCTCCGGCGCCAGCAGCAGCGGCGTGTCGCCCTGCAGCAGGCGTGCCAGCGCCGCGGCCACCTCGACCATCGGCACGTTCTTCTCGGTCTCGAAACGCTGCAGCAGATCGCGGTAGGTGTCGATGCCGCCGCTGGCGATGGTCTCGCTGATCTTCTCCATGAAACGGGTCACGCGCTGGTCGTTGACCGCATCCACGCTCGGCAGCTGCATCTCTTCGATCGGCTGCCGGGTGGCGCGCTCGATCGCGCGCAGCATGCCCTTCTCGCGCGGGCTGACGAACAGGATCGCCTCGCCGCTGCGGCCGGCGCGGCCGGTGCGGCCGATGCGGTGCACGTAGCTTTCGGTGTCGTACGGGATGTCGTAGTTCAGCACGTGGCTGATCCGCTCCACGTCCAGGCCGCGCGCGGCCACGTCGGTGGCGACCAGGATGTCGAGCTTGCCATCCTTGAGCTGCTGGATCACCCGCTCGCGCTGCGACTGCTGGATGTCGCCGTTGATCGCCGCCGCGGCCAGGCCGCGCGCCTGCAGCTTCTGCGCCAGCTCGTCGGTGGCGGCCTTGGTGCGCGCGAACACGATCATCGCGTCGAACGGCTCCACTTCCAGGATGCGGGTCAGCGCATCGAGCTTGTGCAGGCCGCTGACCGCCCAGTAACGCTGGCGGACATTCGCCGACGTGGTGGTCTTGGAGGCGATGATGACTTCGGCCGGATCGTTCAGATAGGTCTGCGCGATGCGCTTGATCGCGGTCGGCATGGTCGCCGAGAACAGCGCCACCTGGCGCGAGGCCGGCAGCTTCTTCAGCACCGCCTCGACGTCGTCGATGAAGCCCATGCGCAGCATCTCGTCGGCCTCGTCGAGCACCAGCGTCTTCAGCTCCGACAGGTCCAGGGTGCCGCGCTCCAGGTGGTCGATGACCCGCCCCGGGGTGCCCACCACCACGTGCACGCCGCGCTTGAGCGCCGACAGCTGCTGCACGTAGGGCTGGCCGCCGTACACGGGCAGCACCTGGAAGCCGGGGATCGCGCCGGCGTAGCGATGGAACGCCTCGGCGACCTGGATCGCCAGCTCGCGGGTCGGCGCCAGCACCAGCGCCTGCGGCTTGCGCTGGTTGAAGTCCAGCCGCGACAGGATCGGCAGCGCGAACGCGGCGGTCTTGCCGGTGCCGGTCTGGGCCTGGCCGAGCAGGTCGCGGCCGGTCAGCAGCGCGGGAATGGTGGCGGCCTGGATCGGCGACGGCGACTCGTAGCCGACATCGGCGACGGCCTTCATCACAGCAGGCGAGAGGCCGAGATCTGCAAACAGCAGCGGCGCGGGGGTATCTTGGGACATGGGAGACTCCGGAGGCGCCGCAGCGAACCGGCAGGCGCAAAGAAGCACATTGTGCGCCTTGGCGGGCCGCATGTCTAAACCAGGTGAACGATGCCGTTCAGGCGTGAGAAACCTCGGCCTGCCGCGAACCACCTTGCAGACCTTTCCGCGACCCGCCCCATGCCCGACGCTCCCACCCCCGCCGCACCGCCCCCGGCCGACTTCGCCACGCTGTTCCAGGCGCACCGCGGCATCGCCGCGAAAGTGGCAGGCAGCTATTGCCGGCACCCGGACGACCGCGCCGACCTGATCCAGGAGATCGCCGCCCAGGCCTGGCGGGCGTTCCCGCGCTACGACCGGCAGCGGCCGTTCTCCACCTGGCTGTACCGGATCGCGCTGAACGTGGCGATCGGCGCGTTGCGCGGGCGCACCCGCGCGCACCGCCAGACCCTGCCGCTGCAGGACCTGGACATCGCCGACCCGCACGCCGCCGACCCGGAGCGCGAGCGGCAGGTACAGGCGCTGTACCGCTTCATCGCGCAACTGCCGGCGCTGGAACGGGCGCTGGCGCTGCTGTACCTGGACGAGCGCCCGCAGCGCGAGATCGCCGAGATCCTGGGCATCGGCGAAAGCAACGTTTCCACCAGGATCGGCCGCCTCAAGCAACGCCTCCGCGACGAACTCTAAAACCCCCTACACACAGGAACCCACCATGCATCCCGACGAACTGAAACACGCCTGGCAGGCGCTGGAGCGGCGCCTGCAGCCCCACGACGACCTGCACCTGCAGCACCTGCTCGATCGGCGCATGCGCGGCAGCCTGCGCCCGCTGTTGTGGGGCCAACTCCTTCAACTGCCGTTCGGCCTGGGCTGCATCGCCCTGGCCGGCCTGCTGTGGAGCCGGGGCGGCCCGCTGCCGGCGCACCTGATCGCCGCCGGGGTGGCGGTGCATGCCTATGGCGTGATCGCCGTGGCGCTGGCCGGCATCGTCCTGGGCCGGCTGCTGCATCTGGACTACAGCGCGCCGGTGCTGCAGATCCAGCGCCAGATCGCGCATACCCGCCGCTGCTACGTGCGCAGCGCTGTGCTGTGCGGGCTGTCGTGGTGGCTGCTGTGGGTGCCGCTGCTGATGCTGCTTGGCGCGCTGGCCGGCATCGATCTGCAGGCGCGGGCGGCCGGCCTGGTGTGGACCGGACTCGGCGTGGGGGTGGCCGGCATCGCCGCCAGCGTCTGGCTGTACCGCTGGTCGCGCCGCCCCGGCCGGCCGCGGCTGACGCGGATCGTCGACGACCTGCTCGGTGGTTCCAGCTTGCGCCAGGCCAGCCGCCTGCTCGAGGAGGCCGAGCGCTTCGGCCGCGACTGAGTGCGGCGGCCGCGGCGCCGCGATGTGGGCCGCGTTTGTCCATCGCCGCGCATGACGGCGCGAAGTCCGAGCGTTTCGCCCGCGAATGACCGACAATGAGCGCCGATTTCCGAACAGCGTCCCCCATGCAGACCATCGATCTTCAGTTAGAAAGCGACTACGTCGAACTCAAGCACCTGTTGAAACTGACCGGCGTATGCGACAGCGGCGGCGCGGCCAAGACCGTCATCAGCGAAGGCCAGGTGCGCGTGGACGGCGAAGTAGAGCTGCGCAAGGCCTGCAAGATCCACGCGGGCCAGGTGGTCGCACTGCACGACGTGCAGATCCGGGTGATCGGCAAGGCATGAGCGCAGGCGGCGCGGCCGTTGTGCCTGTCGCGCTCCATCCGCGGCGGACATGCCGAAGGCAGCGGCGCCGTCTTCCTGCGCCTGCACGCACTGGATAGCCGGCGCGGCGACTGCATCTGCGCCACACCGGCTGCGCCTGGGCCATCGCCCCGATCGAAGCGGCGCAACGCGCGGGCGATGTGCAACGCGGCCTCGCCCAGTTCATTGCCGGGGCGGATGAACGCCGCCTCGGCGGCGCGCCACAACGCCAGGCGCTTTCTGGCATCGGTGCCGGGCAACGATTTTTTTGTGGGAGCGACCGCAGTCGCTCCCACAATTGCTTCGCCAAGCGAATAGGACAGCCGGCATCCGCGTGCCGATCTTCAGGCCATGCAGCCAATACCAGGTGGCGCTGGCTTTTGTAGGAGCAACTGTCTTCTCATCCGATAACCTCACGCCATGGTGTGCGATCTCGTGCCATGGCGTTGAGTCGGATAAGCAGCACGCGCATGCATGCGGTGATGGCGACCTTGGCGGGCTTGCCGCGTGCCCGTAACTGTTGATAACGCTCCTTGAAGGAGGCTTGAGTGCGCACAACGCTCCAACAGGCCATGTACAGCACTCGTCGGATCGTGGCACGCCCGCCGCGGATGCGGCGTTTGCCGCAGTGCTGCCCGCTGTCCACGTTGTAGGGAGCCAGGCCGACCAGGGCCGCGATCTGGCGACGATCCAGCGTCCCCAGTTCGGGCAGATAGGCCATCAGGCTGGCGGTGGTGACCTCGCCGATGCCCGGGACCGTGCCCAGGGCGTGCGCCAGCGCATCGTCGAGCTGGCACCGCACCTGCTTGATCGCCTGGTTCATCCGCTGGATACGGCGGCGCACGTCGCCGATCTGCTCGATCAGGCACGCGCGCACCATGGCCAGGGTCGCCTGATGCAAGCGACGGCGCTCGTCGTCACGTTGCTGGACCAGTTGCTCGCGGCGCTGGACCAGCATGCGCAGTTGCTCACGCAAGGGATCGGGAGCCGGCGCGGGCGCTTGCACCAGGTGAGCCATGCGCGCCAGCAAGGCCGCATCCAGCGGATCGGTCTTGGCGGTTGTGCCCAAGGCCGTGGCGAAAGCGCGTGCCCGGCGCGGATTGATCCGGGTCACCGGGATCCCTGCCGTGGCCAGTGCCGTCATCACCGCCCGTTCGTAGCCGCCGGTGGCCTCCAGCAGCGCGTTGCCGACGCAGTGCCCGGCAAGGTGGTCGCACAGGCGCTGGTGGCCCTGGGCGGTATTGGGAAAGGACAGCAACTGGTCCAGGGGAAGCACGTGGACGGCCAAGGTGTCCTTGGCCACATCGATACCGATCCAAAGAGGCATAAGCGTTAGGTAGACTGGGGGACAGGAGAGAGCCACCTCGTCGCTGCCCACGCTTGTGAAGTTCGAGCGAACGCTCGTTCAACTGTTCGGGCTAGGCAACGAGGTCGATGTGCGGCCGCCCTGGCTCCTACACGTGCTTGAACACTACGGCCTGTCGGCGTGCCGCACATCGCTCTCCACTCAAACTGTAGAGCAATCTCCAGACACAAGCGGCTTCAGACGCGACCGGAACTTTCCTGGTAACGCCCGGTCGCGGCTGAAGCCGCTCCTACAGGGTGCAACTGCGCAACAGAACCGGTGCGCGGTAGCCTGGCGGCTCGGCTTTCGCTGTGACTGGCCGAGCAACGGCACAGGCCTCCCCAGCATCCCGCGCGCGTGCGCCTCAGCGCGCACGCGCCGTACCGCGCTGGGTTAGGTGCGCGGCGATCGCGCGCTTGAACGGCGCCACCCGGTCGGCCACGCGCAGCGCCGCGTTGCGCAGCGCGCGCGCCGGCAGGCGGTCGCCGGTGTACAACGCGGCGATCGCATTGGTCGCCTCGTACAGCGGGCGCGTGGCCAGGCGGTGGCCGCGTTCGTAGCCGGCCAGCAAGGCCGGCGCGGCGATGTCGCGGCCTGCGCCGCTGCCGCATGCAGCGCACGCGCCAGCCGCGCCTGGCTCTGCAGGCCGAAGTTGAACCCGTGCGCGGTCACCGGATGCATGCCCACCGCGTCGCCGATCAGCGCGTAGCGCCTGCCGACGAAGCGCTGCGCGTACACCGCGACCAGCGGATACACCTGCGGCCGCACGCTCGGCGTCATCGCGCCCAGCCGGTGTTCGAAGCGGGCGCCGATCTCCGCGCCCAGTGCGGCGGCGTCCATCTCCAGCAGCGCCTGCGCGCGCTGCGGCGGCAGGGTCAACACCGCCGAAGCCTGGTTGCCGTGCAGCGGCAGCAGCGCCAGGGTCTGGCCGCAACCGAACCACTCCCAGGCGGTGTGGTGGTGCCGGCGCTCGTGACGCACCCGGCACACCAGCATGCTGCGGCCGAAATCGCGCATCTGCGCGCCGACGCCGCACATGCGCCGGGTGCTGGAGAAGCGGCTGTCGGCCGCCACCACCAGGCACGCGCTCAGCGCCTGGCCATTGGACAGGGTCAGCTGCGCCTGCGTGTCGTCGCAACGCAGCGCCTGCACCGACACGCCGTCGAGCAGGCGCAGTCCCGGTTGCGCCTGCACCGCCGCGAACGCGGCGCGACGGATCAGGTGGTTGGGCACCAGCCAGCCCAGGTCGCCGTGGCGGTCCTGACTGGCGGCGAAGGTCAGCGCGAACGGCGAGGAGCCGTTCATCACCTGCGCATCGCGCAGCGGCGCGATCGCATCCGGATCGATCCGCGACCACAGGTCGAGCTGTTCCAGCAGCGTGCGCGAGGCGTGCGTCAACGCGATCTCGCGGCCGTCGAAGGCGGCGGCGGCCAGGGCCGCGCGCGGCTGCGGTTCGATCAGCGACAGCGACAGCCCGCTGCCGGCCAGCGAACGCGCCAGGCACAGGCCCGCCGGGCCGGCACCGACGATGGCGATATCCACCTGCATGGCGGCGCTTCCGGTGATAGACGCGGCCAGCATAAACCCGCGGCGCGACGCGGCATTGATCTGGATCAGCGCTGCGGCAAACGGTCGCAGCGCAGTGGGTCAGGCCCCCGCTGCGGCCGCGCCCCGCACAGCGCGCAAGGCCGCGGGCGCGGCTTCAGAACAATGCCCACACCAACTGCAGGATCGACCACAGCGACACCGCCCACACCAGGCTGCGCAGATACGGCACGCCGGCCGCGTACAACGGCACGTAGGCCAGCCGTGCCCAGAAATACAGCTGCGCGGCCAGTGCGGTATGCGCACTGCCCTTGCCCATCGCCACCACCGCCAGCGCCGCGGCGGCGAACATCGGGAAGGTCTCCAGGAAATTGCGCAGCGCGCGCTCCAGGCGCCCGGCCACGCCGGCGGGCGGCGCCTGCGGCGCGTCGCGCGCGCCGGCATTCCATTTCAGCCCGCGCTGCGCGGTGACGAACGCGGCGGCCAGCAGCAGTTGCACGATTCCGAGCAGGATCGCCCAGGCCAGCATGCGGATTTCGATCGTCATGGACACCTCGGACAGTTGCGGAAAGGCAAGTATCCCACGGCAAAGCCGGGGGCGGACTCTCGCGATTGGTCTAGAGCGAGAAGCCTCGGCAGAGGTCTCGGGCATGGCTTATCAAGCCATTGCCATGTAAAACACATTTCGATACGCTTCGCAAAATCAACACGGAAGTCATGATTATGAAGAAAAAGCAGCTCACCATCGTTGTCATTTTGCTTGGCGCCGCCTTTATAACCGCGCTATTTTTCTATTATTTTAAATCCAAGAATAATAGCAATGTAATTGACAGCACTGCAGCTAGTGATCGACCTGAGTCACCAGCATTCAAAAGTCAAAACACTTTAAATGCACTTATAACCACGGATAAGGTGCCAGCGAAGTTCACTCAGATGGTAGGACCAAAGGCGTTTGTCATAAATCGAAATGGCGCCTTTCGACCCCATGGAAATGCTCTGGATTACGTCAACTCCCTATTGGATTCGTCCAAAAAAGGAAACGCTCTCGCCACGTTCAATATCTACCTGGCAGTTCTCGACTGTAAAGGCGCGTATTCTACGGATGATCTAAACAGCTTCAATGCCATGAACGAAGCTGGTGCCGGTAAAAATTTCCTAAAAGATGCCGAGCGGAGACTTAGCGAATGCTCAAGCTTAGTTGGAAATGACGAGATCATGCAGGGGGAATGGCTCATCACAGCTGCGCAACAGGGCTCTATTGAGGCAATGATTCTGTATTCCATAGATACCAACTCAGCCATTGGGCCTTCGGACACTTTCATCAAGAATCCCGATAAAGTGATTAAATGGAAAGCCAACGCCATGGGCTTTCTCGAAAATGCTGCATCCAAGGGTAGCATTGATGCAATCATAAGACTGGCTGGCGCTTATGAGGACGGAATACTCGCAAAAGAAGATAAAGCGACCGCCTACGCATATTATCTAGCCGCTCAGAGAGCATACCCGAATTCCGTTTCAAGCGAAAACATGAAACGTTATCAAAATTCAGTGAGAGCCGATCAGCAGCAGGCAGCAATCAATAGAGCAAACGCGATATACCAATCCTGCTGCGCAAACCAGGAATGAAATTATGTCGAACGGAACGTTTAAAAGTAATTTTTTTATCGGCAGGGTTTATCGCATTGGGGCTAGCAGGAATTTATGCTTACGCCGATGAGTCCAAGATGTATGGGTCACATGCCTGCTCAACATGTACGGCCGACACCCCGATGGCTGATTCCAATACCAAGAATTACATTAATAAAAAATTTTCGGAAATCGAGAAAAATTTTTCCAACAGATGTTGATGTAGGCGATAAGATCGTAGTATGTAATGCAAATGCATGTGTCACCTATACGAAAACCGACAGCAACCGCTGGCTCGGCAACACAGCGGTACCAAGTACCACTAGCAGTAACGGCGGTGGTGGTGGTGGCGGGGGCAGTAGCGGCGGTGTGAACTTACCGGGCGGCTGTATAGGACATTGCAATGGCACTGTCACCGTAGGCGGGAGGTAAGTATCCCACGGCAAAGCCGGGGGCTTTAGATGTATGAGCCGCTCAAAGCGGCTGGCGGGGGCGCTGCGCGCTCCCATTGGATGGGCCGCCTGAGGGCGGCCCTCGTGATGGGTCTAGGGCGCGACGCGTGCGCGCGTCAGGTCGGCGGACCGACGTGGTAACCGACCAGGCGCCAGGTCTTGTCCTCATCCAGGCGCAGCGAGACCAGCTCGCGGACCGGCTGCGGCGCGTTGGCGAACCGGCTGGGGAAACTGACGTTGACGTAGACCCCCGGCGGCACCTGCGACCCCGCCGTGTACTGCACCCGCGCCACGCTGGCGACGCCGCGGCCGAGCAGCGCGCCCAGGCGTGCACGGTCGGCATCGACCTGGCGCACGAACGCCTCGCGCGCGACCGCCTTCTTCGCCACCGCCGATGCGCCATCCCACAGCTCGCCGCTGTGTCCGGCATCGACCAGCTGCGCGGCGCGCAAGCCGGCCTGCGCCATCTGCGCGTCCTGCTTGGACAGCGGCCCCGGCGCGGCAGGATCGGCATGCCTGGCCGCGGCGGGCTTGGCGGCGGCGGGCTTGGGCGCCGCAGGCTGGGCCGGCGCGGACGCCGCAGGGACGCTCTGCGTCGGTGCAGTCGGTGCGGTCTGCGCCGCTGCCGCGAACGCGGCAGCGGCCAGCAACGCGGGCAACAGGCGAAGAAACAACGGCATGGGCATCGCTCAGGCAGCGCGGTGACGGCGGGGGCCGCAGTCTACGCCGGCCATGCGCGCCTGCGCAGCGCCGCTCACGGCTCCTCGCCCGGCGCGGCCGCGGCCACCGGCACCGCGTAGCGCTGCCGGTGCCAGGCATGCCAGCTGACCCCCAAGGCCCAGGCGGTGCCGCCCAGCAGCCCGGCCAGGCTCAGCAGCGAGGCCATCCGCGCGATGATCTGCGCATGCGTGCCGCTGGCGAAGTGCAGCAGCAGTTCGGCGACCAGGAAGCCGCCCAGCACCAGCAACGCCGGCGGCAGGTACAGCCGCACCATCAGCCTGGTTCCGATCGCCATGCGCCTGCTCCCGAAGTGGATGGCGCGGACGCTAGCGCCGCCCCGGTGCCTGGCACGTGAACGCCGGGCGCAGCGCGCAGCCGGCGTTCAGGCTCCGGGCGAGGCCAGCGGCAGCGTGGCCACGTCGATTTCCGACAGCGGGCTTTCCGCCGGGCAGGCCTGGTCGGGGAAACCGAAGCGCTGCTTCAGCGCCTGGCCGCAGGCGGTGAGCGTCTCCAGGTCCACGCCCTTGGCCTTGCACTCTTGGTCGAAGGCGATCAGGAATGCGTCCTTGCGCCGCACGAAATCGTCGCCGCACTTGCGCAGCTGCTTGATCCGCTCCAGGTCGTCCTGCACCGCGTTGGTGCCGTCCAGCCCGTACTGCTTGAGTTCGTCGTTGCTGAGCAGGCGCAGGCTGCGATTGGGTACGGTCATCATCAGGTCGGCCACCGCCACCGCCACGCCGTTGCGCTCCAGGTAGTCCTTGACGTTGCCGTAGACCTCCTGCAGCTCGCGGTTGAGTTCGCCGCGCGAGGTCGCCGTGGAGCTGATCCGCATCATGCGGTGGATGCCGACCTTGCCGGAGATCAGCCGGTTGTCGCCGGCGGCGAGCACGAACACGCAGGCGCTGTGGCAGATCGAACCCTCGCGCACCCAGATGGTCCAGCCGGACTCGCCGATCGCATCGCCGGCGCGGATCGCCGCCTCGACCTGGCCGCCGCTGGAATCCAGGTCCAGCACGCGCTTGCCGATGCCGGCGTGCGCGGCGACCTCGGCCAGGCGCCGCACCATCGCGGCGAAACCGGCGTTGATCTTGCCTTCGTAGCGCACCCGCAGCAGGCCGCGCTCGCGGCATGGCGCCAGCGCCGCCTCGATGGTCGGCCGGTCCAGCCCGGCCAGCGCCTCGCCGTCGCCGGCCGCGGCCGCGTAGTCGGTGGCGCAGCTGACGAACGCCTCGCCGTTCTCCAGCGCGGCCGCGTCCCACAGGTCGGTGTCGGCGTCATTGGCCGGTTTCGGCTTGGCCGCAGGCGGCGGCGCTGGCGGCGGCGGCGTCCCCACCGAGACCATGTGCTCGCCATCGCCGGGCGGGCTATCGGCCATGGTCCTGCCGGCGGACGGCTCGCCCGGCTGGCACGACACCAGGCCCGCACAGCACAACGCCAGCCACCAGGTTTTGCAGGGGAAAGACAAGACAGGGAAATCCGCAGCGGAGAGGCGGCGCATGGGCGATGCGCAGCGCTAGTCTAGTGCCGATCCGCATGTACTTCCCAACTGCGCCTAAACCGCCGGCAGCGCGCCGCCAGCGGCCGCGCCGGGGCTGCCGCAACCATGTCCGAAAACGGCGAGTCCGCCGCGCCGGCGCGGACTAGACTGGCGCCATGTCCCAGCCCACCCTCGACGACCACGCCCGCTACGACCGCGCCCGCCTGGCCCGCGATGCGCGCTTCGACGGGGTGTTCTTCACCGCCGTGCGCAGCACCGGCATCTATTGCCGGCCGGTGTGCCCGGCGCCGGTGCCCAAGCGCAGCAACGTGCGTTACTACCCCAGCGCCGCGGCCGCGGCGGCGGCCGGCTACCGCCCGTGCCTGCGCTGCCGGCCGGAGCTGTCGCCGGACGCGCAGCAGCATCTGGGCGAGGAATCGGTGCGGCGCGCACTGGCGCTGATCGCCGACGGCGCGCTGCAGGACGCCAGCGTCGAACGGCTCGCCGCCGAGGTCGGACTCAGCGCGCGGCAGCTGCAGCGCGTGTTCGTCGGCCAGCTCGGCGCCACCCCGGCGGCGGTGCATGCGACGCGGCGCCTGCTGCTGGCCAAGCAATTGCTGACCGAGACCGCGCTGCCGATCACCCAGGTCGCGCTGGCGGCCGGCTTCAACAGCCTGCGCCGCTTCAACGCCGCATTCCTGGAAGGCTGCGGCATGCCGCCGTCGGCGATCCGCAAGCAACGCGCCGAGGTGCCCGGCGGCGATCTGCTGCTGCGCCTGGGCTATCGCCCGCCGCTGGACTTCGCGGCGATGCTGGCGTTCCTGCGCAAGCGCGCGATCCCCGGCATCGAGCGCATCGGCGAGGCCAGCTACGCGCGCGTGCTCGGCCCGCTCGACGCCTCCACCAGGATCCGCGTCGAAGCCGATCCGCAGCGCCACGAACTGCGCCTGCGCATCGCCGCGGCCGATCCGCGCGCGATCCCCGACATCGTGCGCCGGGTGCGCCGCATCTTCGACCTGGACGCCGACCTGCGCGCGGTGCACGCCACGCTAGCCGCCGAGCCGCTGCTGGCGCGCGCGATCGCGCGGCGCCCGGGACTGCGCGTGCCCGGCGGCTGGGACGGCTTCGAAGTGGCGGTGCGTGCGGTGCTCGGCCAGCAGGTCAGCGTGGCCGGCGCGGCGACCCTGGCCGCACGTCTGGTCGAGCGCCACGGCGCGCAGCGGCCCGGCCAGCCGCCCGGCCTGGACCGCGCGTTCCCGGCGCCGCAGGACCTGCTGGACGCGCCGCTGGAAGCGATCGGCCTGCCGCGCTCGCGCGCCGCCACGCTCCGCGCGCTGGCCGCGGCGGTGGCCGATGGACGCCTGCAGTTTCGCGCCGGCCAGCGCCTGTCCGAGTTCGTCGAGCGCGCCACCGCCCTGCCCGGCATCGGCGCCTGGACCGCGCACTACATCGCGCTGCGCGCACTCGGCCAACCCGATGCGTTCCCGGCCGGCGACCTGGTCCTGCAACGCATGCTCGGCGCCGACGGCGCGCGCCTGAGCGAACGCGCCAGCGACGCCCGCGCGCAGGCCTGGCGGCCATGGCGCGCCTATGCCGTGCTGCACCTGTGGCACATGGCCGGCGATCCACCCGAGGAGAGTCCCCATGACTGAGCAACGCCTGTACTACGACGCCTTCGCCACCCCGATCGGCGAACTGACCGTGGCCGTCGGCGACGACGGCGTGCGCCACATCCTGTTTGCGGAGAACCGCTACGACGCGCGTGGCCGTGCCGACTGGATCCGCGACGCGGCGCCGGTGCGCGCGGCACGCGAGCAGTTGCTGGCGTATTTCGCAGGCGAACGCACCCGCTTCGAGCTGCCGCTGTCGCCGCGCGGCACCGCGTTCCAGTGCCGGGTCTGGCAGGCGCTGGCCGACATCCCGTTCGGCGCGACCTGGAGCTACGCGCAGCTGGCGCAGCACATCGGCCAGCCGCGTGCGGTGCGCGCGGTCGGCGCCGCCAACGGCCGCAACCCGCTGCCGATCGTGCTGCCCTGCCACCGGGTGATCGGCGCCAACGGCGCGCTGACCGGCTTCGGCGGCGGCCTGCCGACCAAGGCCGCGCTGCTGGCGCTGGAGCGGCGCGGCGCCGACCCCGCGCACGGCACGCCGGCAACGTTGTTCGACTGAGCGGCGGTGTCCCAACTGCGCCAGACGCCCGGCGCGCCTCACCATGTCTTCGCCAGGTCACCGGACGCGTCTTATCATGCGCCGATGACGTCCATCGCCTTACGATTGGCAGGCGCCTGCGCGGCGCTGCTGCTCGGCGCCTGCGCCTCCACGCCCGCTTCTTTGAGCACCGCGACCATCGCGCCGCAGGCCGCGTCCAGCGCGGCGCAACGGCCGTTGCTGCTGCTGATCTCCATCGACGGCCTGCGTGCGGACATGCTCGATCGCGGCATCGCGCCGAACCTGAGCCGGCTGGCGCGCGAAGGCGTGCGTGCGCAATGGATGTCGCCGTCGTATCCGTCGCTGACCTTTCCCAACCACTACACCCTGGTCACCGGGCTGCGTCCGGACCACCATGGCATCGTCCACAACAGCATGACCGATCCGGCGCTGGACACGTTCCGGCTCAGCGACCGCGACGCGGTCGGCGACGGCCGCTGGTGGGGCGGCGAGCCGATCTGGGTCGGCGCCGAGAAGGCCGGCCTGCACGCGGCGACCTGGGCCTGGCCGGGCAGCGAGGCGGCGATCCAGGGCCTGCGCCCGAGCCGCCACCAGGCCTTCGACGAACATATCGCGCCGAACGCGCGGGTCGACCAGGCGCTGGGCTGGCTCGACGACCGCGCCGCGCCGCACCCGCAGCTGCTGACCCTGTATTTCGAGCAGGTCGACGAGGCCGGCCACGACTTCGGCCCGCAATCGGCGCAGTACGCGCGCGCGGTCGAACAGGTCGATGCGGCGATCGGCCATCTGCTCGACGGGCTGGCCCGGCGCGGGCAGCTGGATCGCACCAATCTGATCGTGGTCTCCGACCACGGCATGGCCACGGTGCCGACGCAGCAGGTGCTCATCGTCGAGGACATGGTGTCGATGCAGGAGGCCGAGGTGGTCAGCTACGGCCAGTCGCTCGGCATCGCGCCGCGGCCTGGCCAGGAGGCCAGGGTCGAAGCCAGACTGCTCGGCGCGCATCCACAGTACGACTGCTGGCGCAAGGCCGCACTGCCGGCGCGCTGGCACTACGGCAGCAACCCGCGCATCCCGCCGATCGTGTGCCAGATGCACGAGGGCTGGGACGCGTTGCCGGCCGAGCGCGCCGCGGAGAAGCCGCATACCGGCCTGCGCGGTTCGCACGGCTACGATCCGGCGCTGCCGTCGATGCGCGCGGTGTTCATCGCGCGCGGCCCGGCGTTCCGCCAGGGCGCCACGCTGGCGCCGTTCGACAATGTCGATGTGTATCCGCTGCTGGCGCGGTTGCTCGGCATTCCCGCCGCGCCCAACGACGGCGATCCGCAGGCGCTGCTGCCGGCGCTGCGCTGAGCGCCACGGCGCCAAGCCGCGCTGCGCATTGAAGCGCCGCTAGCCGGGCGCGGCATTGCCCCGCCTGCGGCACCTGGTCATCGGTTGCCGCATCGCCGCATACCATGGCGGCGCGATCGCGCTGCCGCCCTGCCGCCGCCTGCCGGTGAAGCGTGTCGCGCCCGATGCCCGCGTCGCTCCTGGACCACAGTGCAGACTGCAGAGACCCGGCGCGGCCGCCCGCGTTCGGCGCGGCGATCTGCCCAGCGATGCAGCGCCACACACCGCGCCGGACATGAATGTGTGGACGAGGCGACAGGCCCAGGCGATGGCGCGCATGCGACAATCCGCGCATGCAGTCGCCCGATCCCGTGCCGCCGCCGCGCATGCGCCATCGCTTGCGTCCCTTGCTCTCGCACGAGAGCTGGAAACAGCGCGCGGTGCTGTGGGGCGGCGCGGTCGCGGTGGCGCTGGTCGCGATCGTGTTCGCCAAGGCCAGCGACGCCGCCTTCCACCTGTTCCAGCGCATCATCGCGCACTCGCCATGGTGGTCATTGCTGCTCACGCCGAGCGTGTTCGCGCTGCTCGCCTGGCTGACCAACGGCGTGTTGCGGCCCACCCGCGGCAGCGGTATCCCGCAGGTGATCGCCGCGCTGGAGCAGCCCGACGACGCCTTCCGCCAGACCAACCTGTCGCTGCGCGTGTCCGCCGGCAAGCTGCTGCTGACCACGCTGGCCTTGCTCGGCGGCGCCTCGGTCGGGCGCGAAGGGCCGACCGTGCATGTCGGCGCCAGCCTGATGTACGTGCTCGGGCGCTGGTTCGGCTTCCGCGATCCGCGCCAGGCCTCGCATTTCCTGCTCGCCGGCGGCGCCGCCGGCATCGCCGCGGCATTCAATACGCCGCTGGCCGGGGTGGTGTTCGCGATCGAGGAACTGAGCGGGCGTTTCGAACACCGCTTCTCCGGCACGCTGCTGACCGCGGTGATCGTCGGCGGCGTGATCTCGCTGGGCCTGCTCGGCAACTACACCTACTTCGGCAAGGTGTCCGCGGCGCTGCCGCTGGGCCGGGCGTGGCTGGCGATCGTGCTGTGCGGGGTGGTCGCCGGCCTGCTCGGCGGCGCGTTCAGCCGCATGGTGCTGGCTACCGTGGCCGGCAAGCCGCGCTGGCTGGGCGCGCTGCGCCGCCGCCATCCGGTGTTGCTGGCCGCGGCCTGCGGCCTGGCACTGGTCGCGCTGGGGTTGGTGTTCGGCAACGGTGCGTTCGGCACCGGCTACGAGCAGGCACGCAGCCTGGTGCAGGGCCATGCCAGCGTCGGCCACGAATTCGGGTTGATGAAGCTGCTGGCGAACCTGGTGTCGTACGTGGCCGGCATCCCCGGCGGGCTGTTCTCGCCGGCGCTGGCGGTCGGCGCCGGGGTCGGCCACAACCTGGCGGTGCTGATGCCGGACGTGGATCCGCGCACCTTCGTGCTGCTCGGCATGTGCGCCTATCTGACCGGCGTCACCCAGGCGCCGCTGACCTCGGCGGTGATCTCGCTGGAACTCACCGACAGCAGCGACATGCTGCTGCCGATCCTGGCCACGGTGCTGATCGCGCGCGGCGCCTCGGCGCTGGTCTGCCGCACGCCGATCTATCGCGGCCTGGCCGAGCAGTTGCTGGTGGCGCCGCCGCCCGTTCCCGAGGAAGCGCCGACGCCGCTGGTCGTTGAGTTGGCAGGCGACAGCGGCGAAGACGATGCACCCCCGCGCACATAAGCCGTGCAGCCGCCCGCGAGCGGCGTAGCGTCGGCAGAGGCGCATCATCGTCCGGTCTTCATGAGGTTATGTATGCGAGCAATGCACTTCGAGCGCTTTGGAAAGTCTCCTGAGATAGTGCATGTCGCCGACCCGACTCCGACCGCGGACGGCGTCGTGATCAAAGTGGCGGCGAGCGGCGTATGCCGGAGCGATTGGCACGGATGGATGGGGCATGATCCGGACATCGCATTGCCGCACGTGCCCGGGCACGAATTCGCCGGCGAAGTGGTCGCCGCGGGAAAGCGCATTTCGCGCTTGCAGATCGGCACTCGGGTCACCGTGCCGTTTGTGTCGGGGTGCGGGCGCTGCGCCGAGTGCCATGGCGGCAATCAGCAGGTCTGCCCGAACCAGTTCCAGCCGGGCTTCACCCATTGGGGCGCGTTCGCCGAGTATGTCGCAATCGACTTTGCCGAGACGAATCTGGTCAGACTGCCGGAAAGCGTCGACGATGCCACGGCGGCAAGCCTGGGGTGCCGGTTCGCCACGTCCTTTCGGGCCATCGTCGACCAGGCCAGAACCGGCCCCGGCGAATGGGTGGTGGTGCATGGCTGCGGCGGCGTTGGACTTTCAGCGGTGATGATCGCAGCCGCCCTGGGTGCGCACGTGGTCGCCGTGGACATCTTCGACGACAAACTGGCGTTCGCCGTTGAATGCGGCGCGGTCGCAACGGTCAATGCGTCGAAAGTGGCCGACACTGTCGAGGCGATTCGCGAGATCACCAAGGGCGGCGCGCACGTTTCCATCGATGCGCTCGGCAGTCCTGCGACCTGTTTCAACTCCATCAGGAACTTGCGGCGGCGCGGTCGTCATGTCCAGGTTGGACTGATGTTGGGCGAACACGCCACGCCCAGCATCCCGATGGCGCAGGTGATCGGCCACGAGCTGGAAATCTACGGCAGCCATGGGATGCAGGCTTGGCGGTACGACGCCATGCTGTCGATGATGGAAGCCGGGAAGATCGCACCGCAAAAGCTGATCGGCAAAAGGGTGACGCTCGATGAGGCCATTGCGGTCCTGACCTCCATGGACGCGACGCGCGACATCGGCATCAGCGTCATCGATCGCTTCTAGAGCGCGTCACGGCCGGCGTCGATGCTCGCCGATGGCGCGGACTTGCCGTCCTGCGGGCTGCAAAAAAAAAACGCGGCGCAAGCGCCGCGTCGTCTGCAGCGAAGCGGACTGGCTTCAGCCGGCCTTGGCGACCGTCTTCTTGGCCACGGCCTTCTTCACCGCCGGGGCCTTGAGCACCGACTTCTTGGCGACCGGCGAAGCGGCGTCCACGGCTACCTTGCTCTCGCTATGCAAACGCGAATTACCGTAGCTGGCGTTGTAGCGCTTGCCCTTGGCGGTCTTGCGGTCACCCTTACCCATGCTCATCGACTCCTGAATGTGTGTGCGAAATCCCCGCGCGGTGCACGGGTTTGGCGAGGCCAACGCGGATCAGCGCCCTCGCGCAAGGGCGGCAAGCCTACCACGTGCGCTCAGTGGGCGCAGCTGGCGTCGTGCACGTGGCCATGGTTCAGCCGCAGGTTGAGCAGGTGCGCCAGCCCGACCAGGGTGCCGCCGAAGGTCATGATCGCCGCGTGCGCCGCCACCGCCTGGTGCAGCGCCGGCACCAGCATGCCGGCCCACAGCGACAGCAGGCCCAGCAGCAACAGGCCCAACGCCTGCCAGGCGCGGTGCCGGCGGTAGCCCAGGACCAGGCTGAACAGCCCCAGGCAGGTCACGAACAGCACCAGCGTGCGTTCCACGCCATCGCCCAGCCACACCGACAGGCCCAGCGAGGGCAGTATCGCCAGCGCCAGCGGCAGCAGCGCGCAATGCGCCGCGCACAGCAGCGAACCGGTGGCGCCAAGGCGGTCGAGCAACGCGCGCAGATCGGAGGTAGGCGACATGACGTCCAGCACAGTGGTGATTGCGTTATAGAATAATATAACATTACTCGGGCGGCGACCAGGGGGTCGCCACGCCCCATGCCATGCCTGCCGCCGCCTGCGCGCGGCGCACGCGAGCGCCCGCGCTCGCCTGGCGGCGCCTTTTTCCTCCTACTCGGTATGCCGATGACTTCATCCCGCTCCCGCTCGCTCTGCCGCACCGTCCTGGCCCTGGCCGTGGCCACCCTGCTGAGTCCCGCCCTGGCGCTGGCCGCCGCTGCGCCCGCCGGCGCCGACGACGCCGGCAGCGACGCCACGCCGCCGGCCAGCGACAGCCGCCATGCCGACGGTCGCAAGCAGGACCGCCACGTGAAGGACATGGACGCGGTGGTGGTCACGGCCAGCCCGCTGCGCGATGCCGCCGGCGACCTGAGCCAGCCGGTGGAGGTGTTGGCCGGCGAGCGCCTGGACGAGAACCGCGGCGCCAGCGTCGGCGAGACCGTGGCCAGCCTGCCCGGCGTGCAGAGTTCCAACTTCGGCCCCGGCGTGGGCCGGCCGATCATCCGCGGCCTGGACGGCCTGCGCGTGGCGGTGCTCAGCGACGGCCTGTCCACCCAGGACGTGTCCACCGTCAGCCAGGACCATTCGCCGGCGGTGGAAGCGTTCCTGGCCGACCAGATCGAAGTGCTGAAGGGGCCGTCCACGCTGCTGTACGGTTCCGGCGCGATCGGCGGCGTGGTCAACGTGGTCGACGGGCGCATCGCCGAGACACCGGTGGACGGCGTGCACGGCCGCGCCGAAGTGCGCTTCGACGGCGGCGACAAGGACGGCAACACCGACATGTTCCGGGTCGATGCCGGCAACGGCGGCGGCCTGTCGATCCATGCCGACGGCGTGTACCGCAACCAGAAGGACTACGACACCCCGCAGGGCCGCCAGGCCAATTCCTTCCTCGACACCAAGACCGGCTCGGTCGGCGCCTCGCTGGCCGGCGACTGGGGCTTCGTCGGCGTGTCGGCCTCGCGCTTGCGCGATACCTACGGCAACCCGGGCGAGCCCGGCGACCTGGTCGCCGGCGAGCGCGGCGTATCGCTGCGCATGCACCAGGACCGCTACGAGCTCAAGGGCGGGCTGACCGATCCGTGGGGCGACGGCAGCGCGCTGCGCTACAGCGTCGGCCACACCGCCTACACCCACACCGAGTTCGAGGGCGAGGAAGTGGGCACGGTGTTCGACAAGCGCTCCAACGAAGGCCGCGTCGAAGCCTCCTTCAGCGTCGGCGGCGGCTGGCAGACCGCGTTCGGCGTGCAGGGCAGCGACTCCACCTTCCAGGCGATCGGCGAAGAGGCGTTCGTGCCCAAGACCGACACCCGCACCATCGGCGTGTTCGCCGTGGCCCGCAACACCTGGGAACGCGTCACCGCCGAGGTCGGCGCGCGCGTGGACAAGGTCAAGTACGAGACCGACAGCGGCCTGGACCGCGACTTCACCCCGAAGAGCGTCTCGCTCAGCGGCGGCTTCCGCTTCAACGAGCAGTGGCGCCTGACCGCCAACCTCGACCATGCCGAGCGCGCGCCGGCCGAGGAAGAACTGTTCGCCGACGGCCCGCACATCGCCACCCTCGCCTACGAGATCGGCGACGCCGAGCTCAAGCCGGAGAAGGCCAACCAGGCCGAGCTGGGACTGAATTTCAAGAACACCTGGGTGGATGCCAAGGTGGCGGCGTACTACAACCGCTACGACGATTTCATCTCCATCGTCGATACCGGCGCGCAGTGGTTCCACGAGGAAGACAACGACGTCCTGCCGATCCGCCAGTGGACCCAGGCCGACGCGATCTTCCACGGTTTCGAGGGCGAGGCCACCTTGCACCTGGCCGACAACGACAGCGGCGCCTGGGACCTGCGCGTGTTCGGCGACACCGTGCGCGCGCGGCTGAAGGACGGCGGCAACCTGCCGCGCATCGCTCCGGCACGCTACGGCGCGCAGCTGCGCTGGGACGCCAGCCACTGGCGCGCCTCGCTCGGCGCCACCCGCTACCAGCAGCAGGACAAGGTGGCGGTCAACGAGACCCCGACCGCCGGCTACACCCTGGTCGATGCGCACCTGGCCTACCACGTCGATGCCGGCGCCACCGCCTGGGAAGTGTTCCTGGACGGCAACAACCTGACCGACCAGGACGCGCGCGTGCACACCTCGTTCCTGAAGGACGACGTGATGCTGCCCGGTCGCAACGCGTCCTTCGGCGTGCGCCTGTTCTTCTGACGCGGCTCCCCTCCCCACGCGTCCTGATTAGCGCTGTGTCTCAGCTGGTGATGCTGCCTTGGTTTAGAAATGCAGGTTCTTCAGTGAGATACGGCGATGACGCTCAATCGGATCCAGTTCCAAAAGGGGCTTTCGATTCCGGCTTTTCTGAGCCGCTACGGCTCCGAGGCGCAATGTGTCGAGGCCTTGGTTCAGGCCAGGTGGCCCAATGGCTTCGTGTGTCCGCAGTGCGGACACACGCATGCCAGTGGCTTTGAGCGGGGACGCCAGCACCTGTGGCAGTGCGCGCGCTGCCGGGTACAGACCAGCTTGACCGCCGGCACGCCCATGGCAGACACCAAGCTTCCCTTGCGGGTGTGGTGGCTGGCCATCTATCTGGTGAGCCAAGCCAAGAACGGAATTGCTGCGCTGGAACTGGCTCGGCAACTGGGCGTGTGCTATCGCACTGCATGGCGGATCAAGCACAAAGTGATGTCGGCGATGGCCGATCGTGAGCAGTCACGCCGGCTCGACGGAGAGGTCCAGATCGATGATGCCTATCTGGGCGGCGAACGCGCCGGTGGTCCAGGCCAACCGCAGTGGCGCAATAAAGTGCCGTTTATTGCAGCGGTTTCCCTGCATCAAGGGCGCCCGCGCTATCTCCGCCTGGATGTGGTCTCCAGCTTCCGAAGAAGCGTCGTGCACACGTGGGCTCAGCAGGCACTGGCACCGGGCACCCATGTCGTCAGTGATGGGCTGACAGCGTTCACCGGTGTGGGCTGGGCAGGCCTGACCCACGATGCCATCGTGACCGGAAGCGGCCGCAAAGGCGTCCAGCAGCCTCGTCTGCGTTGGGTCAATACGATCCTGGGCAATCTCAAAACGGCGCTTAGCGGCACCCACCATGCGGTGGACTTCCCCAAATACGGCGCGCGCTACCTGCATGCGCATGCCTACCGCTTCAATCGCCGCTTCAACCTGGCCGCCATGGTGCCGCGCCTGGCCAGTGCCCTGGCCGGCGCGGGAAGGCTCACAGAGCAGCAACTGCGTACGACAGCTGAGACACAGCGCTAATCAGGCCCACGCGTCAGGGGAAGGCCGCCTTCGGGCGGCCTTTTTTTGCCGGCGCCGGAACACGCCATCGCGATCGCCGCCACGCATCGAAGGCATGCCACCGATGCGCAGTGACGCGACCGGTGGCGCGATGCGGCACCGGCGAGACAGGTCGCGCCCGATGGTCCAAAGGCCACCCAGCGTCGCTCCCACAACGCGGCGTCGCGCTGCCCATGGCACGCCGCACGCCACGCGGCGCTGGCCAGTGGCCTGCCCCCCCATCACGCAAACGGCGCCTCTACCGCGCTGCACAACGCGCTGACCGCGCAACGGCGTTAACAAAGGGCGTCGCGCGGTGCCGGCCGATCCTGCAGCGACGTGCATTGCACGTTCATGGGCCGCCCGATCGCCGGCCGCCAGTAACAGGTGTCGCTGGCGTATCGCTGGTAGCGCCTGCGCGTTGCCAGCGCCGACATGTGCGATCGGCACGCTGTTGTAGGCGGCTCCGGGTGGCCTCGGCCCATCAGCCGCGACAGCGGCTCTACCGGCAACACTATGTCGCGGCTGAAGCCGCTCCTACAATGGCGTGCGGATCGCCGGCTGGGGGGTGCACTGCAGGAGCGGCTTCGGCCGCGACAACTGCCGAAGCCGGAAGGCCACCGCTACGCTCGTCGCCGCTGAAGTTGCTCCTACAACAGGAGGTTGCCGCCGCTGCCGACCGCAGCGCGGAACCGGCCATGGAACGCCGTGGCGTACCTGGCCGCGCAGGCCATGATGCGCACGTGCAGCTGGTCGTCGGCATCCAGCCCCCAGCTGCGCCGCTCACTCTCCCCGGTACTGGCTATCCGACACCGGCTCCAGCCAGGTCACCAGCGTACCGTCCAGCGCTTCGGTAATGGCGATATGGGTCATCGCCACCTGCGCCGCTGGCGCCGTGCCAGTGCTTGACCCCCGGTGGAATCCACACGACGTCGCCGGGGTGGATCTCCTGCAGTGGCTTGCCCCATTCCTGCACGCGGCCGACACCGGCGGTGACGATCAGGGTCTGGCTCAACGGATGGGTGTGCCAGACGGTGCGTGCGCCAGGTTCGAAACTGACCGTGGCGCCGCCGAAACGCGCCGGCGCAGCGCCCTGGAACGGCGAATCGATGCGTACCGCGCCAGTGAAATACGCCTCAGCGGCAACCGCCGAAGCGGCCGTGCCGGCACGGGTGAGCCGGATCATCTTGGCGTCTTCGTCGGTCACCGCAGCGGTCAGCGTCGACAGCGGCATGGCGTTGGCAAACAGGTTCATCGGGATGTCCTTTGCATGGGGGAGCGGTCGCAACTGTAGTCGCGCCGCGCCAGCGACACTAGCGCACGCCAGGCGCATGCCGCTACAAACGCCGCCAAAAACCCAGCGTGCGCGCTGAAGCGAATGATCACTGCATTTTCCGGGATTAATTCGTAGACGATCCGTGTGCAGCCGGTCCGCACACCGGTGAAAATCCCATGCAATGGCGCGGCAATCGGCACACTCCCGGCACTGCTGCAACCCACGTCATGCTTTGTCGCTGCGGCTGCGATTGCAGCAAAAACAGCTCTCCCCATAAAGTACGGCGTTGCTGCAACCATGCATGCAGCACGCGCGGCGCGGAAGGCGCTTGGCGCAGCGTATCGGCGGCATCCGCGCCGGAAAATCTACACGCGGTCGCAGCTGCGCGATCGACCTCCCTCCCCCCATGGATCCTGCAGATGACGCTTTCCCGCACCAGGCACGCAGCAGCGCTGCTCTCGACACTCGCGCTCGGTGTTTGCAGCGCCGCCGCCCCGGCGAATCCGGCCGATGCCGGCGACCCGCTGTTCCGTTACCAGTGGTACCTCTCCAACCAGGGCCAGGCCGTCATCGGCGACACATTGCCGACGCCCGGCATCGACCTGGACGTGGACATCCTGCATCAGCTAGGCATCCGCGGTGCCGGGGTCGAGGTCGCCGTGGTCGATGGCGGCCTGGAGATCGGCCATGAGGATCTGGCCGCCAACGTGGTGCCGAACGGATCGCACAACTTCATCGACGGCTCGCACGATCCCAAGCCGATCGATGCCGACGACTCTCACGGGACCGCTGTGGCCGGCATCATCGCCGCCGTCGGCTGGAACGGCAAAGGCGGCCGCGGCGTGGCGCCGGAAGCGGCACTGGCCGGCTTCAACTTCATCGCTGCTGAAAGGAATGCTGCCTTTGACGGACTGAGCGCCATACGTTACGCATGGGGCAACGGCGCCGAGGCCAAACGCGCCGACGTGTTCAACAACAGTTGGGGCATGTTGTCGAACTTCTACCCCGGCTATTCCGTCGAGGACCAGTATTCGTGGGAGAAGCTGATGCGCAGCATGCGCAACGGCAAAGGCGGCATCTACGTCAAGGCGGCCGGCAACCAGTTCTCCGATTTCCTGGTCCTCGATGCGCAGGGCCAACCGGTGGACCAGTGCTCCGACAACGCGCGGCGTTACAACGTCGGCTGCGGGCTGGCCAATGTGGATCCGCGGAACGACCTGATCACTACCATCGTGGTCAGCGGCGTCAACGCGCGAGGCGTACGCAGTTCGTATTCCTCGCCCGGCTCGGCGGTATGGGTCGCCGGTCTTGGCGGCGAGTACGGCTACCAGAAGCGCTACGATTCGAATCCGCAAAAATCGAAGCTGGCACGTGCCGACTTCGACACGAATCCCAGGTTCGATCCCGCGCTCGTGAGCACCGACCTGAGCGGCTGTGCGGACGGCATGAACCGCGATGGCAGCGGCACCATGCACAACGCGCTGGACACCAGCAAATCGCCGATCGACGCCTCGTGCAACTACACCGCAAGCATGAACGGCACCTCTGCCGCCACACCCACCGTCGCCGGCGTGGCGGCGCTGATGCTGAGCGTCAACCCGCAGCTGACCTGGCGCGATGTGAAGTACATCCTGGCCACGACGGCGCAGCAGATCGATCCCGGACAGCCCAAGGCGGTCTACAACGGTAGCGTGATCGATCCGGGCTGGATCAGCAATGCCGCCGGCCATGCCTTCAGCAACTGGTATGGCTTCGGCCTGGTGGACGCCGCCGCCGCGGTCCATACCTCGGCCCATTTCGTTTCGCTGCCGCCGATGCAGGACACCGGCTACAAGGCTTACCACGGGCCGGCGAGCAAGATCGGCGGCGTCGCCGCGCCGGCCACGCTCAGCATCGACATCAAACAGACATTCAAGATCGAAGCGGTGCAGCTGTACTTCGACACCACGCACAAGGATCCGAGCGCACTGCGCGTGGTCCTGATTTCCCCGCACGGCACCCGCAGCCATGTGCTGACGCCGTTCTCCACACTGAACAAGGCGGCGTTCGCCGGAGGCACCGAGATCTCGCTCACCGCCAGCAACGCATTCCTGGACGAAGACTCGGCCGGGCCATGGACGCTGGAGGTGACCGACATGCTCGCCGACAATGGCCAGGAAAAGCTCCAGAAATTCGAAATCCGCATGGTGGGACACTGACATGAACACGACCGCTCTCGCACTTTTCGCCCTCCTCGCCATCACCGCCGCGGCGCCGGCATCGGCGCAATACGCCGACGCCAAGGCCCTGCACCAGGCGGCGACCGGCGCGCGCTTCCAGGCCGGCCGCGCCAGCTTCCGCGTGCTGCCGGACGCCGTAGTGCGATCGACCTCGGCCATGGCGCAAACCACCTGGCAGCACACCGAGCCCACCGCGGGCGATGGCGTCGTTGCCGCGCGCATCGGGCCGTATGCCGTGGTGCTCAACGGCAGCGGGCGCATCGCGAGCGCGACCGACGCAGGCGCGGCCGGTACCAGCGGCATGCGGGTGGCGATCAACGAACGCAGCGGCCAGCCGGTACTGCTCACCGGCAGGCTCAAACTGTTGGGCACCACGCCGGACGTCGCGCAGGCACTGGCCCGCCGCAGCGCAGGCAGCGTCGTCTACGCCTCCGACATCGACGGCAGCGCCATGCTCGACTACGGCTCGGCCGATGCCGCGCTGCGCGCATGGCAGCAACTGCGGGGCGCGCCCGGCACGCGCGAGGTCGCGATGGACATGATCCAGGGCGTCAACCAGACACTGTGACGCGACGCGTGCCAGCGGGTGCCAGCGCGGCACTGGCTGGCCGCGCTGCTCGCAGCGGAAACGCTGCTGCCGTGCCTGTTCGCAGCGTGACTGTTCGCAGTGCTGAAGAACCGATTGCAGGCGGACCTGCGCGAGATGCCACGGCACGCGCGGCAGTTGGTCTTCGGGGCCGAGTGCCACTGTAGGAGCAACTTCAGCCGCGACAACTCCCGAAGCCGGAACGCCCACCGCTGCGCTCGTCGCGACTGACGTCGCTCCCACAAGGATTCCAGCGGCACCATAGAGCTACGAGGCCTCTTGTGGGAGGGACCGATGATGGCCGCGCATGAATGGCATGCCCTGCTCCGGCGTCCGCGACCATGGCCCGCGAAACCCTCAACGACCTGCTGGCCTTCGTCACCGTCGCGCGCGAAGCCAGCTTCACCCGCGCCGCCGCGCAGCTGGGCCTGTCGCAGTCGGCGCTCAGCCACAGCATGCGCGGGCTGGAAACGCGGCTGGGCGTGCGCCTGCTGACCCGCACCACGCGCAGTGTGGCGATGAACGAGGCCGGCGAACGCCTGTTCGACACGCTGGCGCCGCGGCTGGAAGAGATCGACGCCGAACTGGCGGCAATCGCCGACTTCCGCAACCGCCCCGCCGGCACCATCCGCATCACCACCGCCGGCCACGCCGCCGACGCCTACGTGTGGCCGAAGCTGGCGCAGGTGCTGCCGCGCTACCCGGAGCTGAAGGTGGAGCTGACCGTGGACGACGGCCTGGCCGACATCGTCGCGTAGCGTTACAACATCGGCATCCGCTTCGGCGACCAGATCGCCAAGGACATGATCGCGGTGCCGATCAGCCCGCCGCAGCGCATGGCGGTGGTGGCGGTGGTGGTGGCGGTGCCGGACTACTTCGCGCACCGTGCCGCGCCGCTGGCGCCGGCCGAGCTGGCGCAGCACGACTGCATCGGCCTGCGCCTGCCCACCCATGGCGGATTGCTACCCTGGGATTTCGCCAAGGACGGCCGCGAGGTGAAAGTGTGCGTGGACGGGCAATGGACCTTCAACGCCAGCACGCCGATCCTGCGCGCGGCACTGGCCGGCGCGGGCATGGCGTTCCTGCCGGAGACGATGGTGCCGGAGCCCATCGCAGCAGGCCGGTTGCGCCGCGTGCTCGACGCCTGGCGCGATACCTTCGAAGGCTACTACGCCTACTACCCGAGCCGACGCCAGTCGTCGAGCGCGTTGAAGCTGGTGATCGACGCGTTGCGGCATCCGCAGGACGATCGCGCGGGGGTCGCCACGCGCGGCTGAGCGCGCGAGCGCAGGCGCCGCATGCTGCGCGCCGCGCGTGCATGCCGCAGTGCGTCGGACGACAGGTCCCGGCACGCGGCCTGACGTTCGCCGTTGCTGGCGACGCACAGCGCATAAAGCACCGCGCGCGTCGCCACCTGTGCCACCAGCGCAAGGCAGCGCTGCGCGACACACCCCAGCCTCAGCGGCCGACCAGCTGCTGCCGTTCCGGGCTGTAGCGATCGCCGACGATGGCCGCCGCATCCAGCGTGTCCTGGATCCGCGCCAGGTCGGACGCATCGAGCTGCAGTTCGACCGCGCCCAGGTTCTCCTCCAGCCGATGCAAGTTGGTCGTGCCCGGGACACGATAGTGCGCGGCGGCGCCGGGATCGGAGCCCCTGCGGCGCATGCGCCTATGAACCGCGATCATGAAACGGGAGGCGCGCGCAACGACGACGCGATGCCGGTGGCGCTGCGCATGGCGACGCGCATCGGCGCCAGCGACGGCGGCTTGTAGGCGAGCGGATACGCGCTCGCACAGCGCGGCCAATGCGACCCATCGCTGCAGTGCAGCATTGCCATAATCGTATGGCCGCTGCGATTTAAATCATTGGTCGCGTGCCGCCGGTGCCGCCTATCCTCGGCCCTGCATTCGCGCCGCCGTGGCGCGCGCGGACGCCCCCGTTGCATGCGCAACGACACCCCCCGCAACAGCGTAGAGGACACCCGCACGATGGCAGGACCAATGGGGCCGACGGCTCCGCTCTCCCCCTCCGCTCCGCTCGCCGACAACGCGCCCTCCTACCGCGCCGCGCTGTCGCTGCTGGCCTCGCTGTTCTTCATGTGGGGCTTCATCACCGTCATCAACAACACCTTGCTGCCGCACCTGCGCAGCGTGTTCGAGCTGAGCTACACCCAGGCCACGCTGATCGAGTCGGTCTGGTTCATCGCCTACTTCTTCGCCTCGCTGCCGTCGGCCAAGCTGATCGAACGGATCGGCTACCAGCGCGCGCTGGTGATCGGCCTGGGCATCATGGCGCTGGGCGCGCTGGGCATGATCGCGGCCGCGCGCCTGGTCTCGTACGGCATCACCCTCGGCTCGCTGTTCGTGATCGCCAGCGGCATCACCTTGCTGCAGGTCGCGGCCAATCCCTACGTCGCCGTGATCGGCAGCGCGGACACCGCCTCGGCGCGGCTCAACCTGGTGCAGGCGTTCAACTCGGTCGGCACCACTCTGGCGCCGCTGTTCGGCGGTTATCTGATCCTCGGCCGCTCGGCCTCCGGCACCGCCAAGGGCGACGCCGTGCTGAGCCAGGCCGAACGCCTGGCCGACGCGCAGTCGGTGCAGCTGCCCTACCTGATCGTCGCCGGGGTGCTGGTGGTGCTGGCCATCGTCATCGCCCGCTTCAAGCTGCCGGCGCTGGGCCAGGCCACCCGGCGCGCCACCGGCCAGGAACGCGCCAGCCATTCGCTGTGGCGGCATCGCAACCTGGTGCTCGGCATCCCGGCCATCTTCATCTACCTGATCGCCGAGATCGGCGTGTCCAACCTGTTCATCAATTTCGTGTCGCAGCCGCAGATCGGCAACCTCACCCATGAGCAGGCCTCGCACTACCTGTTCCTGCTGTGGGGCGGAATGATGGTGGGGCGCTTCGCCGGCAGCGTGCTGATGCGCCGCATCGCGCCGGAGACCGTGCTGGCGCTGTTCTCGGTCGGCGCGTTCGTGGTGGTGCTGCTGACGGTGCTCACCACCGGCCACGTCGCGATGTGGTCGCTGATCGCGGTGGGCCTGTTCCACTCGATCATGTTCCCGACCATCTTCACCCTCGGCATCAAGGGCCTGGGTCCGCTCACCGAGGAAGGCTCCGGCCTGCTGATCATGGCCATCGCCGGCGGCGCGCTGGTGGTGGTGCAGGGCTGGCTGGCCGACCATGTCGGCCTGCAGCGCGCCTTCCTGCTCACCGCCGCGTGCGAGCTGTACGTGCTGTTCTATGCGCTATGGGGCGCGAAGACGCCGCCTGCCCACCGCCTAGCCGCACGCAGGCCAGCCGCACGCAGGCGATCGTGTGGCGCTGTTGTGGCGCTGTACCATTCGGCGCCGGCAGGCTTGGCAGCCGGCGCATGCGGCCTTGCGCAAGCGCCGCCCTACCCCGCGCAGCGCGCGCACAGCCCGTGCACTTCCAGGGTCTGCGCCTGCGGCTGGAAGCCCAGCGCCTTGGCGCGCTGTTCCAGTTGCGCGACCACGTCGCGGTCTTCGAGCTCGACCGCGCTGTGGCAGCGGTCGCAGATCAGGAACGGGACGGAATGCTGGGCGCTGCTGGGGTGGTGGCAGGCGACGAAGGCGTTGACCGACTCGAGCTTGTGCACGAAGCCGTTGGCCATCAAGAAGTCCAGCGCGCGGTACACGGTGGGCGGCGCATCGGCGCCCACGCTCTTGCCCTCGCGCACCCATTCCAGCAGGTCGTAGGCCTTCACCGGGCGTCCCGCCTCGGCGATCAGGCGCAGCACGTTGGCGCGGATCGGGGTCAGCCGCAGCCCGCGTTCGCGGCTCACCCGCTCCACCACCTTGACGAAGTCGTCGGCGTCGTGGACGTGGTGGTGCGGCTCGGTGCAGGCGGTCTTCTTGCTGGACATGGGCTTCTCCCGGGAATCAGCTTCCCGCTGGGATCTTGATGAGCGCGGCATCGATGCGTTTCAAGGCCTGCTCGCGCCCGGCCAGGTACACCGTGTACGAAATGTCCGGGCTGACCTGGGTGCCGGTGATGGCCACGCGCAGCGGCTGCGCCACCTTGCCCATGCCGATCTCCAGCGCCGCGGCGGCGTCGTGCAGCGCGGCGGACACGCCGTCCACGCTCCACTGCCCCAGCGCGGCCAGCAGCTCGCGCGCCTTGCCCAGCGCCAGTTCCGCGCCCGGCTTCAGGTGCTTGGCCACTGCGGCCTCATCGTAGGCTTCCAGCGGCCGGTACCAGACCACCGCCTTCTCGGCCATTTCCTTCAGCGTCTGCACGCGCTCGCGCAGCGCCACCACCACGTCGGTGGCGGCCGGGCCGGCGGCGGGGTCGATGCCGAGCTTGGCCAGCTGGTCCTCCAGCTGCGGCGCGATCGTGGCCGGGTCGTCGGTCTTGAGATAATGCTGGTTGACCCAGCCGAGCTTGGCCATGTCCAGCCGCGCGGCCTTGGAGTTGACGTCCTTGACGTCGAACAGGTCGATCAGCTCCTGGCGGCCGAACAGTTCCTGGTCGCCGTGCGACCAGCCCAGCCGTGCCAGGTAGTTGATCAGCGCGTGCGGCAGGTAGCCGGCGTCCTTGTACTGCATCACGTCGGCCGCGCCGGTGCGCTTGGACAGCTTGGCGCCCTGCTCGTCCAGGATCATCGGCATGTGCGCGAACTTCGGCAACGGGGCGCCCAGCGCCTCGTAGATGTTGATCTGGCGCGGGGTGTTGTTGATGTGGTCGTCGCCGCGGATGACTTCGGTGATGCCCATGTCCCAGTCGTCCACCACCACCGCGAAGTTGTAGGTGGGATAGCCGTCGGGGCGGAAGATCACCATGTCGTCGAGTTCGCTGTTGGCGATCTCGATGCGGCCCTTGATCAGGTCGTCGAACACCACGCTGCCGCCGACCGGGTTCTTGAAGCGGATCACCCGGTTCGGGTCGTCGCGGTACGCCAGGTTCTGCTCGCGTGCGGCGCCGTTGTAGCGCGGCTTTTCCTGCTTGGCCATGGCCGCCTCGCGCATCGCGTCGAGTTCCTCGCGGGTCTCGTAGGCGTAGTAGGCCTTGCCGGCGGCGAGCAGCTGTTCGGCCACCTCCTGGTAGCGGGCGATGCGCTGGGTCTGATAGACCGGGCCTTCGTCGTAGTCCAGGCCGAGCCAGTCCATCGCTTCGAGAATGGCGTCGATCGCCGCCTGGGTGCTGCGCTCGCGGTCGGTGTCCTCGATGCGCAGCACGAACTCGCCGCCGCGGTGGCGCGCCTCCAGCCAGCAGTACAGCGCGGTGCGTGCGCCGCCGATGTGCAGATAACCGGTAGGACTGGGGGCGAAACGGGTGCGGCAGGCCATGGAACGCTCGGAGCAAACGGGGATCGGGCGATTTTACCCCGCCGTGCCCGACGGCGGTGCCGTGCCTGGGCTTTTCCATTGTAGGAGCGGCTTCAGCCGCGACATGACCTTACCGGAGAGTACCTGTCGCGGCTGAAGCCGCTCCTACAAAAGACCCTGGCAGGGCCCGCCACCACGATTGGGACAGGCGCTAACGCAGCAGATCGCCGTGCACGACGCACTCGCCGTCGCTGCGCGCCGGCCCCGGCGCGTCGTACAGCACCAGCCAGCTCGGCACGCCGCCGGACAGCGCCGGCGGCAGGTTGCACAGCGCTTCGGCGCGGTCGCTGTCCTCGCCGTGCGGCAGCGCCAGCGACTTGACCAGCTCGCGCTGGAACCGCACCGGCTCGCGATTGGCGGCCAGCGCCGCGCGCGCGCCGGGCCAGCGGAACAGGCGGATCTCGCCGTTCAGCACCATGGTCGGGCCGGCCAGCAGGTACAGGTCCTCGCCGTGGAAATGCAGGTCGCGCACGCCCAGCCCGCCCAGTTGCAGGAAATGCTTGCGCAGCAAGGTCCCCTCTGCATCCAGCGGCACCAGCCGCAAATGGTCGTGGTGCGCTTGGACCGCGATCTCCAGCAGCCCGGCCCAGCCGCGCAGCACCGGGCCGCGCAGGCCCAGCAGCAGGCGCTGGCCGACCACTGCCATGCCTTCGATATCGAAGCCGTTGTCCTTGCCGGGAATCTTCAGGTAGGCGCCGAAGTGCGGATCGTCTTCGAGCAGTGCGGTGAGCTGGTTGTGCCTGGCGTCGCCCTTCAGCCGCAGCGCGCGGCGGCCGTCGGCGGCTGCGCGCACCAGCTGCGGCGCGCCGTCGGCCGCGCGTTCGATCGGCAGGCAGGCGAGCAGGCGGCGGTTGGCGTCGAGCTTGAGCCTGGCCAGGCGCTTGCCGTTGGCGGCGTCGTCGCGATCCGGCTTGGCATTCTTGCGCTTCATGCCGTGCGAGCCGACCACCCACAGGTAGCCGGGCGACAGCGCCATGCCTTCCAGGTCGGCCTCTTCGTCGTGGTCGCCGGGCAGGTCGAGCAATTCGCCGAGGGCGAAACTGCGGCCCTCGCCGAAGCGCAGCGCCTCCTCGCCGAGCGGCGCCAGCGCATGCAGGCGATCGACCGCGCAGGCTTCGTCGCCGGCCACCCACAGCCAGTCGTCGGTGAAGGCGGCGCCGGACAGGTTGGCGTGGACCAGCGCGCCGGGCGCGAATTCCAGGCGCACGGCGTGCGGCAGCAGGGTCTTGGGGATCAAAGCGCTACACCGGGAGCGGATGGAAGACGCAGCAAAGCGCATCGCGCGTTCGGATCGCGTGTGCTGCGGCCGCGGTGGCGGTGCGCAGCGTGTTCGCGGCGGCACCAGGCGCGCCGCAGCCCTAATCGAAGCCGGCCAGCTCCGCGCGCACGATGGCCGGGGCCAGCTGACCGCGCCAGTCGCGGTCGTTGGCGACCTGGGCGCGGGCGCGGCTGGCTTCGAACGCGGCGAAGTCCAGCTCGGCGAGCGCCCAGACCTGCTCGCCCCGGGTCTGCGCGACGATGCCGTCGGCCGGGAAGCCGGCGTCCATCGGCGCATAGATCGCCGCCTCGCCGGTGTTCACGTCCAGCGCCGGGCTCCATTCGGCCAGCCCGGCGGTCACCGACTGCGCGACGAAGATGCGGTTCTCCAGCGCACGCGCCAGGCAGCCGATGCGCACGCGGGTGGCGCCGGCCTCGGTGTCGGTGCAACTGGGCACCACCAGCAGCCGCGCGCCGGCCTCGTACTGGGCGCGCACCGGCAGCGGGAACTCGCTGTCGTAGCAGACCGCCACCCCGGCGCGCACACCGTCGTCCGCCGCGAACACCTTCAGCGCGTCGCCGCCGTCGATCAGGCCGGTGGCCTTCTCGAAGCCGGTCAGTTGCAGCTTGTCCTGCCAGCCGTGGCGGCCGTCGGGCGCGAACCAGTAGGCGCGGTTGCGGTAACGCCCCTCACCGCTGGCCAGCAGGAAGCTGCCGGCGAGCAGATGCAGGCGATGCCGCTGCGCCAGCTGCGCGAACAGCGCCAGGTACTGCGGATGCAGCGCCTGGATCGCCACCAGCGACGCCGGCAGGTCCTCGGCCACGGCCGCGGCGAAGGTCGCGGCCAGTTCCAGCGACAGGTATTCGGGCAGCACCGCCAGCTGCGCGCCGGCCTGCGCGGCCTGGCCGATCAAGGCCGCCTGCTTGTCGGCGAAGGCGGCGAAATCGACCGGCGCGCCGATCGGATATTTGGCCACGGCGATCTTCATGCGGCGGGCTCCAGTGGGCGGGTCCAGAAACGCAAGGTATGCAGGATCTCGCCGCGGTCGATTTCGTCCCACGCCAGCTGCATGCGCAGCGACGGCTGGCGCACGTAGCCGCGCTTGTGCCAGAACGCGTCGTTGCCGCGGTAGCCCGGCGGGCGGCGCGGATCGTCGGGATCGCGCTCCACCGCGCAGAACGCGGTCAGCGCGAAGCGGCCGAGCGCGCGCGCATGCGCTTCGCGATGATCGAAGAAGGCATGGCCGACGCCGCGGCCGCGATACGCGGGCAACAGCACCGATTCGCCGAAATAGAACACGTCCGTTACCGCGATGGCGCTGCCGGCGAAGGCCGCGCCGAAGGCCTCGGTGTCGTCGCCCAGCGGCAGCCCGGTGGAGGCGCCGACCACGCGCTCGCCGTCGCGCGCCAGCACGAACACGCTGTCGGGCGAGGCGGCGTAGGCGGACAGGTAGTCGCGCTCGTAGTCCAGGTCGCCGGCGTACAGATACGGCCAGTCGCGGAACACGGCGATGCGCAGCCGCGCGACATCGTCCAGGAACGGGGCGATCTGCGCGCCGCGCAGGCGCTGGATGGGGGGCGGAGCGTCCATCGGTGAACTCTACCGCAGGCATTTGCGTGGCGCTGCCGGCTTGGCGCTGCCCTGCTCCGCGTGGTGTCTTGCCGCCGGCCTCGCCACGCCATCCCTGGCAGGCGTCCTGCCCGTCTCCCCTGCTGTCGCGGCTGCGACACCGGTGCAGTAGCGCCCGGGTCGCCAGGTTCGTCACCGCCACCAGCGGCACAGCAGCGCCGCCTGCGCCGGCAACAGCAGCAGCTGTGCGCGTCCCTGCGCTTCCCAGGTCACGAAGCCCGGACCGTGCGCGGTAGCGCGGTCCTGCGCGGGCTGCGCCCAGGCCGAATCGCCGCGCAAGGCGCGCCATGCGCAGTAGCGCCACGGTTCGGCCTCGCCGGGCAAGGCGGCGCGCGCCTGCAGCGCCGCCGCCAGGAACGTCAGGCCGTGCGCGCCGAGCGCATCGCGGCTGCGTTCGCTCAAGCACAGCCACAGCGCGCCGCCGCGGTCGGCGGTGGTGACCAGCGCCGCCTGTGCGCTGCGCGCCAGCGCGGCGCCGGCATTGCCGCGATGCAGGCCGCGGGTGTCCAGCACGGCCGGCACCAGCGCCTGGAGGCGACGATGCAGATGGGTGTGTGCCGACATGGCGCGGTCCTGGTCGCGTGCCGGGTCAGCGCAACCCCGCGCCGAGTTCGTACCAGTCGATCTTGCGGGTGATCCACATGATCGCGGCGAGGATGCCGAACAGCGGCAGCGAGCCCATCAGCAAGGCGTTGTCTTCCGAGGCCAGCAATGCGTACAGCGCGCCGTACAGCACGCTGAGCATGCTGGCGAAGCCGGCGGCGCGGGCGCGGCTGCGCAATACCCCGCGCAGGTAGAAGAACTGCAGGCCGATGCAGGCCAATGCCGAGACCAGGTAGGCCTGCCAGAACGCGATGTGCTCGGACAGGCTGAGCAGCAGCAGGAAGAAGATCGCCAGCGCCAGGCCGACCAGCAGGTAGTGCAGAGGATGGATCGGCAGGCGCTTGATCAACTCGAACAGGGCGAAGGAGACGAAGGTCAGCACCACGAACAGGATGCCGTACTTGCTGGCGCGATCGGCCTGGGTATAGACATCGACCGGATCGACCAGGTCCACGCGCAGCGCATCGAGGTCCTCGCTGCCGGAGGCCAGTTGTCCCTGCGCGCCGCTGGCCAGCGACGACAGCGCCCAGTTGGCCTGGAAGCCCTGTTCGGTGATGCGCCGCTCGCTGGGCAGGAAGCGCCCGCCGAACAGCGGATGCGGCCACGGCAAGCTCAGCGCGATCTGGTTGTCGTCGCCGACCGGCACGATCGACAGGCCCTGCGTGCCATCGAGCACGAACTCCATTTCCACACTGTGCAGATCGGTGAGCTTGCCCTGGCGCGCATCGGCCAGCGCCGGCAGCAGCGCATGCACGCCCTGGCTGTGGCCGGCCAGCGCCAGCGACCCCGGCTGCAGCGCCAGCGCCTTGCCGTCGGTGCGCAGAGTGGGCGTACCGACCAGCCCGCGCACGTCCTGGATGCCCACCAGCAGATACGGCTGGCCATAGCGGCGGCCCTCGACCGCGGCGTAGGCGAGGTCGTCGAACTGCGCCTTGAGCCGCGCATGCCAGCGATACACCTGCACTTTGAACAGACCGATGCTGCGCTGCGACGGCTTCAGCTCGCCGCTGATCGCCAGGTGCCGCGGCGTTTGCAGGTCGTAGCCGGATTCGGTTTCGCGCTTGACGCTGCGCTTGCCCTCGGCATCGACCACCGCGACATCGCGCACCTGGGTCCATGGCACCACCCGCAACGGACCGAGCAGGCGCTGCTCGCCGGCCTTGCTCTGCGACACCCGCTGCACCGCTTCGTCGCGGTAGCGCTGGTGGTCATGCACGGTGCCGCGGATCATCAGCAGCAGGATCAGCAGCAACAGGATCAATCCGCCGATGGTGGCGAATCGCAGGACCAGCTTCAGGGATGTCATCGGCGTTCCTCGGTGGTGGAGGACGCCAGGGTGCCGCCGCTGCGTGTGCGGGGTTTGAGGCGAAGTTGAAGCGAGTGTGAAGTCGGAGCGTGGGCGCGACAAAGTGGGAATCTGGGATGAATGCCCGTACCCGACTTCGGTTGCGCTTTCATGACTTCGCGCGCCGCCCTCGCCTGCACGCGTCCACCGACGAATCATAGTGTCGCGCTTCGTTCCGATTCAGGTGATGGTCGGGCCGCGATTGCACCGGCCTCTCCAGACTGGTCGCGATCGTTTGCCTCGCGCACCCGATCGCCGCCCGCCTGGTTGCTGCGGCACGGCCCACGAAACGCGTGATCTTCCTTTCCATCCACCCACAGGAAACCTCCATGGCTCTGCATCGCCCAATCACTTCCGGCCTTTTCGGCCTGCTCGCGCTGTCGGCATTTGCGCTCGCGCATGCGCAATCGCATGGCATGGGTCTGAAGCCTTCCGCCACGGTACAGCAGGTGCTGCCGCTGTTCGCCACCGATGAGCAACGTGCCGAGCCGCTGCCGCAACGCGTCTCCCTGAAACAGTGGGCGATCGAACCAGGCGACCAGAAAGAGGTTGGCTCCTGCGCATCGTGGGCGACCGCGCATACGCTGGCTGGCTGGTATGCGAAATTCACGGGACAGAAGGTCACCAAGTTCGCGCCGATGTACCTGTACACGCAGGTCAACGGCGGAGGCGACAACGGTTCCACCCTGGCAGCGCCGCTGGACGTCGCCCTGGCCCAGGGCATCGATACGGAACGCCATTACTTCCAGGGCGGCTACGATTACCTGACCCCGCCGACCAAAGAGGAGCATGAAAACGCCGCCAAGTACAGGCAACCTTACCAATATAAGGTGATCTTCTCGGACTGGAGCGAAGAGGGCGGTGGCCGACCGCTGATCCAGCAGATCAAGGCGGCGCTCGCCAATTCCACGCCGGTCGCCATCGGCTTCCTCCCGCGCCAGGGCTTCGAATCCCTTACCGCCACCAACAACGTGGATTACGACGACAGCAGCCCGATCGTCGGAGGTCACGAGGTCATCGCCCTCGGTTACGACGAAGAAGGCCTGCTGATCGAGAACAGCTGGGGCAAGGGCTGGGGCGACAAGGGCTTCGCCAAGCTCTCCTGGTCGGTGGTGGCCAAGGACGTGAAGGAGGCGGCGGTCGCCTACTAGCCGCTGGTCTGCGGCGATCCCGCCTCGCCGCAGCGACCTCGGACAGGCACAGCGCAGTGCCGGCACGCCGGCACTGCGCTGTCTTCAACCAAGCACCAGGCGCGCCAGCGCGCCGCCGCAGGCGCAGTTGCGCAGACTGGCCTCGCCGCCGTGCAGCCGCGCCACTTCGCGCACGAACGACAGCCCCAGGCCGGAACTGCGCTGCCCGGTCGCCGGCCGCGGCAACGAATAGAAGCGCTCGAACAGCCGCTGCAGCGCGTAAGCGGGTACGCCTGGACCCGCATCCTCCACCAGCAAGGCGATGCGCGCGTCCGCGGCGCGCTCTGCGCGCAGCACCACCATGCCGCCGGCGGGCGAGAACGCGATCGCGTTGTCGAGCAGATTGTGCAGCGCCTGCCGCAGCAGATACGGATCGCCGGCCAGCGCCAGCTCGGCGTCCGGCGTATGCACCTGCAGTTGCACGCCGCTGGCGCGCAACTGCGGCGCCAGCGCCTCGGCCAATTGCGCGAACAGCGGTGCCAGTGCGATGCGCTCGCGGCGCTGCAGCCAGCCGTGCTGCTCGACCTCGGCCAGCGCCAGCAGCTTGTCGATGGTCTCGGTGAGGCGTTGCTGCTGCTCGGCGATGTTGCGCACGAAGCGTTGCCGCTCCGCCTCCGGCAGCGGTTCCTGCAGCAGTTCGGCGGCGCCGCGGATCGCCGCCAGCGGGCTCTTCATCTCGTGGGTCAGCGACTGCACGTACTGCTCGACATAGGCCTTGCCCTCGAGCTTGCGCCGCATCGTCTCCAGCGCGCGGCCGAGGTCGCCGATCTCGTCGCGGCGCGGCGCGGCGGCGGCGGCGGCACCGGCTCGCCGGCGCTGACCGCCTGCGCGTAGCGGTTGAGGCGGCCGATGCCGCGCAACAGGCCCCAGGTCATCAACAGCCCGATCAGCGCGGAAATGCCGATCAGCCACGCGCCGCGCAACAGGATGCTGCGCTGGCTGGCGACGATGAACGGCTCGATGCTGCGATTGGGCTGCGCCAGGGTCAGCACGCCGATCAGGCGCCGCGCATCGGCCGGGTCGTAGATCGGCGCGGCCACGTGCATCACCGTGTGCTCGGGGTCGCCGTCGCCCTCGGCGCTGGAGCGCGCGCCGTAGTCGCCGCGCAAGGTGCGGTAGACGTCGTTCCAGCGAGAATTGTCGCGGCCCAGGTCCTGGCCGCGCGAATCGAACACCACCACGCCGGCCGCGTCGGTGATGGTGACCCGGTCATCGACGCTGCGCTTGGGGAACCGCCACACCATCGCGCGCGGATTGCGCCGCTGCGCCGCGCCGAGGTCGCGGGCGAAGGCGCCGCTGTCGATGCGCCCGGCCTTGAGGTCAGTGGCGGCCATCTGCGCCAGCACGTTGGCCGCGTCCACAAGGGTCGATTCCATCGCCTGGCGCACGCCCGGCTTGACCTCGTTGACGAACACCCGCATCACGAAGAACGCGGCGACGCCGACGATCAGGAAGAAGCCCAGGAACAGCTTCAGCCCCAGCCGCATCTCACTGCTCCAGCGCGTAGCCGAGGCCGCGATGGGTGCGGATCGGGTCGTGCGCGGCGCCGGCCGCGCGCAGTTTGGCGCGCAGCGTCTTGATGTGGGTGTCCACGGTGCGGTCGGCGCTGTCGGCGCTGCTGTCCCAGCCGCGGTCCATCAGTTGCGCGCGGCTGAGGATGGCGCCCGGCCGCTGCAGCAGCGCGGCGAGCAACGCGTATTCGTAGCGGGTCAGGTCCAGGGCGGCGTCGCCGTAGTGGATGCGGCGGCCGTCGCGGTCGATCGCGAACGCGCCGTGCCGCTGCCAGCCCTGCTCCGCGTCCGCGCTCGGCACAGGCGCCGGCCGCCGCAACCGCGCCCGCACCCGCGCCACCAGTTCGCGCGGCGAGAACGGTTTGGCCATGTAGTCGTCGGCGCCCAGTTCCAGGCCGAGCACGCGGTCGATCTCGTCGTTGCGCGCGGTCAGGAAGATCACCGGCACATGGCTGAAGCGGCGCAGTTCGCGGCACACCTCGAAGCCGCCCAGGTCCGGCAGGCCGACATCCAGCACCACCACGTCGATGCCGCCGGCGCGCGCCTGCGCCAGCGCCTCGCGCCCGAGCAGGCAGTGCCGCACCTGGTAGCCCTCGCTGCGCAACGCGTACAGCACCGTATCGGCGATGGCGGATTCGTCCTCGACGACGAGGACGCACGGGGCGGCGGGCGCGGACATGGCGCGCAGCATAGCCGCAACCCCCGCCCGCCCGTACACTGCCGCGATGAACTATCGCCACGCCTACCACGCCGGCAACCATGCCGACGCGCTCAAGCACACCGTGCTGCTCGCGCTGATCGACGCGCTCAAGCGCAAGGACAGCCCGTTCTTCGTGCTCGACACCCACGCCGGGCGCGGCCGCTACCTGTTCGCCGGCAGCGAGGCGCGCAAGACCGGCGAGGCCGCGGCCGGGGTGCTGAAGCTGATGGGCCAGCCGACCTTGCCCGAGGTGCTGGAGCGTTACCTGCGCGCGGTGCAGGCCGACAACCCGGTGGGCGTGAAGGATGCGAGTCCCTCGCAAAAGCCCGCACGTCCCTGTGCGGGGATTCAATTGAAGCACTACCCCGGCTCGCCGCTGCTGGTCGCCCAGGCCATGCGCGAACAGGACCGGCTCACCGCCTGCGAGCTGCAGCCCGAGGAAGCGGCCGAACTGAAGGCCCTGTTCGGCAACGACCGTCGCGTGCAGGTGCATGCCGGCGACGGCTATGCGGCGATCAAGGCGTTCGTGCCGCCGAAGGCCGGCGCGGCCAAGATCGGCCGCGGCCTGGTGCTGATCGATCCGCCCTACGAATCGCAGGACGCCGAATACCCGCTGATCGCCACGGCGCTGCGCGAGACCCTCACCCGCTGGCCGCAGGCGATGTGCGCGGTGTGGTATCCGATCAAGCAGCGCCGCAGCCTGCAGCCGTTTTTCCGCAAGGCCGCGGCGATGCCGGCCAAGTCGGTGCTGCTGGCCGAGCTGCAGGTGCGCCCGGACGATTCGCCGCTGCGGCTCAACGGCAGCGGCATGCTGCTGCTCAATCCGCCGTGGCAGTTCGAGCAGGCGCTGACGAGCGCGTTGCCGGCGCTGAAGACGCAACTGGGCGAAGCGGGCGCATCGACCCGCCTGGAGTGGCTCAAGCGCGAGAAGTGAGGCGGCGCGCGCGGCATCCCGGCACGTCGCAAGCGCGCGCACGGCACTGGGTCAATCGCAATCCCAGTTGTAGGCGACCCGGCTGAAATCGCCGCGCTGCAGGTCGGCCGGATCGATGAAGAAGTTGGCGATGCCGCTGTCGCCCCACATCATGGCGTCGTCGCTGTCCAGTTGCAGCAGCAGCACCTGCGCATCGCGCGGCTTGCGCGGATCCTCCTGGGTGAACTCCGGGTAGCCGCCGAGCTTGTGCCCGCTGCGATTCAATGCGGCGTACAGCGCCTCGTCCACGTCGTCCTGCGGCAGCGCATGGCGGCCGGCGTAGGCGGCGGCGACCGCGTCCAGCGGCCGGCCCAGCGCCTGCGCGAAGTGCACGTCGCTGCGGCCGATGGTTTCCGCGCCGACAGCGAAATGCATCGCCCGCGGATGCGCCGGATCGAACGGCAGCGTGTCGGCGGCCGGCAACGGCACCTCGGCCTGCCGCGCAGACGCGTCGGGCCGCGGCCAATACACCACGCGGAAATTACGTTGCGCGCTCAATGCGGCAAGGTCGGTGGCGCCGTCGAGGTTGGCGCCATAGAAATCGTCGCTGCCGATGAAGAACTGCAGCATGCCGTGGGTGGGATAGCCCGGCAGCGGCGGCAGTGCCGCCAGATCGACCTGTGCCAGCAGCGCCAGCGGCTGGGCATGGGCGTCGTGCGGGTATGCCTTGTCCGCGGTCCAGTACGGGCGGCCGCCGACCTTGCTGACCAGGCGATCGTCCTGCGCCATCGGCTGCAGGCGCACCTGCGCCACCGGCTTGCGCGTGGCATCCAGGCGTTGCCGGTACGGCGCCAGCACCGCATCGGCCGGCACCGGCACCTTCGCCGCGGACGCGGTGCTGGACGATGGCGCGACCGGCGGCGGCGTCCCCTGCATCGTGCGCTTGAGCCACCAGAAGCCGCCCAGCATCAGCCCACCCAGCACCGCGACCAGCGCCAAGGTGATCGCGGTGGACAGCAGCACAGCATTCGAGGTCTTCATTGCGTTGTCGCCCACGCTGGACCGGGGGCCACTGTAGCAATGCCGCTCAGCTGCCGGAAGCGACCGCGGCGGCGCCGGACTCCGGTTCGAAGAAGCTCCAGCGCACCATCGGGAACTGCTGCTTCAAGCCGCGCTCGATGCAGGTGATGTCGGCCAGCAGCGCCGCCGCGTCGTGCTTCTGCCGCAGCGTGGCCTGCACCGACACCAGCACGTCCTCGCCGAGCTGCACCGCGATCAGGTGGATCACCCGCTCGATCTGCGGCTGCGCCTGGAAGAACGCATGCAATTGCCGCTGCAGCGCCGGGTCCACGCTCTGCCCGATCAGCATCGCCTTGATCTGGATCGCCACCAGCACCGCGACCACGATCAGCAGCGCGCCGATGGCGATGGTGCCCAGCGCGTCCCACAGCGGATTGCCGGTCAGCACGCTCAGCAGCACCGCGGCCAGCGCCAGCGCCAGGCCGAGCAAGGCCGCCAGATCCTCGCCGAAGATCACGATCAGCTCGGCCTGGCGGCTTTCGCGGAACCAGGTCCACAGCGAACGCGCGCCGCGCACCTTGGCGATCTCCTGCAAGCAGGTGCGCAGCGACACGCCCTCGGCGACGAGCGCAAAGCCCAGCACGCCCACCGCCCAGCCCCAACTGCGCAAGGGCTCGGGCTGCAGCAGCTTGTGCACGCCCTCGTACACCGAAAACATGCCGCCAATGCAGAACAGCATCACCGCCACCAGGAACGACCAGAAGTAGATGGCGCGGCCGTAGCCCAGCGGATATTCGGCGCTGGCCGGGCGTTTGGCCTGGCGCATGCCCAGCAGCAACAGCAGCTGGTTGCCGCAATCGGCCAGCGAATGCACGGTCTCGGCCAGCAGCGCGCCGGAGCCGGTGGCCAGCGCCGCCGCGCCCTTGGCCAGGGCAATGGCCAGATTGGCACCGAGCGCGAAGAAAATGGCGCGCCGCGAATCGCCGCTACCGGACATGGCCTATCCTCATCGAAAATCCGTGCATAGGGTAGGCAAACGCGGTGAGTGCTGCGTTCACGGGATCCGCCCTTGGTAATGCGAGAATCCAGGCTTCGTCGAGGATCCTCCGGCAATGGCTACCCGCAACCGCATGCCGCCGTGGCATGAAAACTTCACCCTGCCCAGCGGCCGCGAGCTGCTGATCCGGCCGATCCGGCCGGAAGACAGCGCACCGCTGCAAGGCGCCTTCAGCCTGCTCGGGCCGACAGAGATCCGCGAACGCTTCCTGCATTCGGTGCCGGAACTGACCACAGACATGGCGCAGCGCCTGACCCATCCCAATCCGAAGACGGAACTGACCCTGGTCGCGGCCGAACCGCTGCCGCCGGGCGAAGCGGTGGTCGGCGCGGTGGCACGCGCGGCGATCACCCCCGGCACCCGCGAGGCCGAATACGCGATCCTGGTCAGCAGCTTCGTCGCCGGCCAGGGCCTGGGCCGGCAGCTGATGCGCAAGCTGGTCAAGTGGGCGCGGCGCAAATACCTGGACCGGCTCTACGGCGACGTGCTCGAAAGCAATCTGCCGATGCTGCAACTGGCCGAATCGCTGGGTTTCCGGCCGATGCCGCACCCGGACACCCCGGGCCTGGTGCGGGTAGTGCTGGAACTGGGCAACTGAAAGCTCGGGACCGGGGACTCGGGACCCGGGACACGGAAGAGCAGGAGCCAAAGCCGCATATGGCGCTCTTGCTTTTCCGAGTCCCGAGTCCCCGGTCCCGAGCTTGCTAGACTGGTCGGTCCATGGCGCCTCTTTCCTTCCCCGTTCCGCCGCTGCCCAAACCCGGCCAGCTCCGCGCCTTCTGGCGCGCCCCTGCGTCCTCGACCGCGCTGGCCTGGCACATCGCCTGCGCCGCCGCGGCGCATCGCGGGCCGTTGCTGGTGGTCGCGCGCGACAACCAGAGCGCGCACCAGATCGAGGCCGACCTGCACACGCTGCTGGCCGGCGACGGCAGCCTGCCGGTGGTGCCGTTCCCGGATTGGGAAACCCTGCCCTACGACCAGTTCAGTCCGCACCCGGACATCATCAGCCAGCGCCTGTCGGCGCTGCACCGGCTGCCGACGCTGCGGCAAGGCATCGTGGTGGTGCCGGTGCAGACGCTGATGCAGCGGGTGGCGCCGCTGCGCTACATCGTCGGCGGCAGCTTCGACCTGCGCGTGGGCCAGCGCCTGGACCTGGAGGCGGAAAAGCGCCGTCTGGAAAGCGCCGGCTACCGCAACGTGCCGCAGGTGATGGACCCGGGCGATTTCGCGGTGCGCGGCGGCCTGCTCGATGTGTACCCGATGGGCGCGGACACGCCGTTGCGGATCGAACTGCTGGACGAGGACATCGACTCGATCCGCGCCTTCGACCCGGAATCGCAGCGCTCGCTGGACCACGTGCAGGAAGTGAAGATGCTGCCCGGCCGCGAAGTGCCGATGGACGATGTCAGCGTGGAGCGGGTGCTGGCCACGCTGCGCGAACGCTTCGACGTGGACACCCGGCGCAGCGCGCTGTACCAGGACCTGAAGGCGCGGCTGGCGCCGTCGGGCATCGAATACTACCTGCCGCTGTTCTTCCAGGAAGCCCGCAGCGCCGGCACGCCGGCGCGCGATGCCACCGCCACCTTGTTCGACTATCTGGGCGCGACGGTGCTGCCGCTGCTCGCGCCGGGCGTGGGCGCCGCCGCCGATGCGTTCTGGGCGCAGACCCAGAACCGCTACGAGCAGCGCCGCCACGACGTGGAGCGCCCGCTGCTGGCGCCCGAGGAGCTGTACCAGGCGCCGGACACGCTGCGCGAGAAGCTCAACGGCCTGCCGCGCATCGAGGTGTGGGCCGCCGACCACGCGCGCATCGACGACGCGCAGGCGCTGGGCGACCAGCCGCTGCCGCCGCTGCCGGTAGCGGCCAAGGACGCCGCCCCGGCCGAGGCGCTGAAGCGCTTCCTCGGCAGCTATGCGGGCCGCGTGCTGATCGCCGCCGATTCGCCGGGCCGCCGCGAAGCGCTGCTGGAAGTGCTGGCCGCGGCGGGGCTGAAGCCGGAGGTCATCCCGAACTTCGCGACATTCCTCGCTGCTCCCCCCGGGACAAGGTGGCGCGAAGCGCCGGATGCGGGTACGCCGCGCGCGCCATCCTCAGCGAAGAAGGCGGCTGCGTCGTCCGCGTCTGCCAACGCCGCGCAGGCACAGGTCACTGGCGGCCGTAGCTTCACCCCACCCCCTCTGCCGCAGGGAGAGGGGCTAGCCTCCGACGTGGCGCCTGCGCGCTTCGCCATCGCCGTCGCGCCCCTGGACGACGGCTTCGCCCTGGACGACCCGCACATCGCGGTGCTCACCGAGCGCCAGCTGTTCCCCGAACGCGCCGGCCAGCCACGGCGCACGCGCCGCGCCGGGCGCGAGCCGGAAGCGATCATCCGCGACCTCGGCGAGCTGACCGAAGGCGCGCCGATCGTGCACGAGGACCACGGCGTCGGCCGCTACCGCGGGCTGATCGTGCTCGATGCCGGCGGCATGCCCGGCGAGTTCCTGGAGATCGAATACGCCAAGGGCGACCGCCTGTACGTGCCGGTCGCGCAGCTGCACCTGATCAGCCGCTACTCCGGCGCCTCGGCCGACACCGCGCCGCTGCATTCGCTGGGCGGCGAGCAATGGAGCAAGGCCAAGCGCCGCGCCGCCGAGAAGGTGCGCGACGTGGCCGCCGAACTGCTGGAGATCCAGGCGCGGCGCCGCGCCCGCGCCGGCCTGGCGCTGCAGGTGGACCGGGCGATGTACGAGCCGTTCGCGGCCGGCTTCCCGTTCGAGGAAACCACCGACCAGCTGGCCGCGATCGAGTCCACCCTGCGCGACCTGGCCAGCAGCCAGCCGATGGACCGCGTGGTCTGCGGCGACGTGGGCTTCGGCAAGACCGAGGTCGCGGTGCGCGCCGCGTTCGCCGCGGCCAGCGCCGGCAAGCAGGTGGCGGTGCTGGTGCCGACCACGCTGCTGGCCGAACAGCACTACCGCAACTTCCGCGACCGCTTCGCCGACTGGCCGCTGCGGGTGGAGGTACTGTCGCGCTTCAAGAGCGCCAAGGAGATCAAGGCCGAGCTGGAGAAGGTCGCCGACGGCGGCATCGACGTGATCATCGGCACCCACCGCCTGCTGCAGCCGGACGTGAAGTTCAAGGACCTGGGCCTGGTGGTGGTCGACGAGGAACAGCGCTTCGGCGTGCGCCAGAAGGAAGCGCTGAAGGCGCTGCGCGCCAACGTGCATCTGCTCACGCTCACCGCCACGCCGATCCCGCGCACGCTGAACATGGCCATGGCCGGGCTGCGCGACCTGTCGATCATCGCCACCCCGCCGCCGAACCGGCTGGCGGTGCAGACCTTCGTCACCGCCTGGGACAACGCGCTGCTGCGCGAGGCGTTCCAGCGCGAGCTGGCGCGCGGCGGCCAGCTGTACTTCCTGCACAACGACGTGGAAAGCATCGGCCGCATGCAGCGCGAACTCAGCGAACTGGTGCCGGAAGCGCGCATCGGCATCGCCCACGGGCAGATGCCCGAGCGCGAACTGGAACGGGTGATGCTGGATTTCCAGAAGCAGCGCTTCAACGTGCTGCTGTCGACCACGATCATCGAATCGGGCATCGACATCCCCAACGCCAACACCATCGTCATCAACCGCGCCGACCGCTTCGGCCTGGCCCAGCTGCACCAGCTGCGCGGCCGCGTCGGCCGTTCGCACCACCGCGCCTACGCCTACCTGCTGGTCCCGGACCGGCGCAGCATCACCGGCGATGCGCACAAGCGGCTGGACGCGATCGCCTCGATGGACGAACTCGGCGCCGGCTTCACCCTGGCCACCCATGACCTGGAGATCCGCGGCGCCGGCGAACTGCTCGGCGAGGACCAGAGCGGGCAGATGGCCGAGGTCGGCTTCAGCCTGTACACCGAGCTGCTGGAACGCGCGGTGCGCAGCATCCGCCAGGGCAAGCTGCCGGACCTGGACGCCGGCGAGGAAGCGCGCGGCGCCGAAGTGGAACTGCATGTGCCGGCGCTGATCCCGGACGACTACCTCCCCGACGTGCACACCCGCCTGACCCTGTACAAGCGCATCTCCAGCGCCCGCGACAGCGAGCAACTGCGCGAACTGCAGGTGGAGATGATCGACCGCTTCGGCCTGCTGCCGGAGGCGGTCAAGCACCTGTTCGCGGTCGCCGAGCTGAAGCTGCAGGCCAACACGCTGGGCATCCGCAAGCTGGAACTGGGCGAGAACGGCGGCCGCATCGTGTTCGAGTCCAAGCCCAATATCGACCCGATGACCATCATCCAGATGATCCAGAAGCAGCCCAGGCTGTACGCGATGGACGGCCCGGACAAGCTGAAGGTGAAGCTGCCGCTGCCGGAAGCGGCGGACCGCTTCAACGCCGCGCGCGGCCTGCTGGCGGCGCTGTCGCCGCGCTGACCGCCAGGCCCTGAGCTGCGCGCGTCACGCATTTGTGACGCAGCACGCCATCCCGTCAGGCAAGCGCTGAGGCTTGCGCGCCAACGCAGGCTTTGCAAGAACGGCCGGGTCTCCCCGGCCGTTTTTTTTGTTCCGGCGCCAATGCAGCGTTGGCACGGCGCATGCATTCGATTCGGTGACAGCGCGGCGCTCGGACGAAATTTGGAATGGGGTGCCGCTCATTCGACTGAATCACTCATCCTTGTCAAGGATTTGCGAGACAAATGCGCCATTGGGCCTAAATATTCCCGAAAGGCGCCGATATCTGCTTACAGCCAATCCCACCTTCGGCTCAGTACCCGCGCCACAGCCCGGGATTTCGACATTCGCCCTGCTCGAATCGGAGACATGCCATGCGCTCGACACTCCCGGACTCCCCCCCCCCGCCGCTGCAACTGAGCCTGGACGGCGACATGACCATCCGCCGCGCCGGCGAACTGAAGCCGCTGCTGCTGCCGGCGCTGGACCACCCCGGCGGCCTGCAGCTGCAGTTGCAGGCGGTCACCGAAATCGACGCCACCGGCATCCAGCTGCTGCTCGCCACCCAGGCCGCGTTGCGCGCGCTGGGCCGGCCGTTCCAGCTCGACGGCTGCAGCGCGCCGGTCAACGACGCACTCGACCTGCTCGGCCTGCGCGACACGCTCGCGCCCGGCGCCGGCGACACCTTCCACTGATCGGCGCCAGCTCATGAATTTCGCTCAACTGCTGCAGACCTTCATCGCCGAGAGCCGCGACCTGCTCGAGGACATGGAACGCAACCTGCTGGAGGCCGAACGCGGCGAAGCCGGCCCGGACGCGGTCAACGCCATCTTCCGCGCCGCGCACACCATCAAAGGTTCCGGCGGGCTGTTCGACCTGGCGCAACTGGTGGGCTTCACCCACGTCGTCGAAAGCGTGCTGGACCTGGTGCGCGAACACACGGTGGCGCTGGATTCGGAGCTGATCCAGCTGATGCTGGCCTGCTGCGACCACATCCGCGCGCTGGTGGAAGCGGCGGCCGGCGCCGAGGCCGACGAAGCGGTGCTCGCCGCCGAAGGCGCGCCGCTGCTGGCGCGCCTGCACACCTACCTGCAACCGGCCGCCGCGCCGACAGCCGCCGCCGCCGTCGCGGCCACCGCTTCCGCGCAGACCGGCTACTGGCGGATCTCGCTGCAGCTGTTCAGCGATGCGCTGCGCTTCGGCAACTCGCCGCTGCACCTGATCCGCTGCCTGCGCAGCCTGGGCACGCTGGAGGCGGTGCGCACCCAGCATGAGCGCGTGCCGGCGCTGCCGGAACTGGACCCGGAAGCCTGCTACCTGGGCTTCGACATCCTGCTGCGCTCGGACGCGCCGCAATCGGCGATCGAGGACATCTTCGAATTCGTCCGCGACGACTGCGAGCTGCAGGTGGTCGCGGTGGACCCGCACGGCGACGCCGCCAACCTGGAACTGCCGCTGCTGGTGGCCGAGGCCGGCAGCCAGGCGCACGCCGACGACTTCGCCGGTTTCGACAGCCCGGCCGCGGCCGCCGCACCGGCGCCCGCTGCGCCGGCCAAGGCCGCGGCCGCTGCTGCCGCCGCGCCGGCCGCCGCACGCGCCCAGGACGGCGGCTCGATCCGCGTCGATGCCGACAAGCTCGACCGCATGATCGACCTGGTCGGCGAGCTGATCATCGCCGTCGCCAGCACCGGCGCCAACGCGCAGCGCACCGGCGATGCGCAACTGCTCGAATCCACCTCGATCCTGGCCGGACTGGTCGAGGACGTGCGCGAAAGCGCGCTGCAGCTGCGCATGGTCAAGATCGGCGGCACCTTCAGCCGCTTCCACCGCGTGGTCCACGACGTGGCGCGCGAACTGGGCAAGGACATCGTGCTGGTGGTCAACGGCGAGGACACCGAGCTGGACAAGTCGGTGGTGGAGAAGATCGCCGATCCGCTGACCCACCTGGTGCGCAACGCGATGGACCACGGCATCGAGCCGGCCGAGCTGCGCCAGGCGCGCGGCAAGCCGGTGCGCGGCACGGTGCGGCTCAACGCCTTCCACGATTCGGGCAGCATCGTCATCCAGATCAGCGACGACGGCGGCGGCCTGAACCGCGAACGGATCCTGGCCAAGGCGCTGGAGCGCGGCCTGATCGAACCCGGCCGCAGCCTGTCCGACCGCGAAGTGTTCGCGCTGATCTTCGAACCGGGCTTCTCCACCGCCGAGAAGGTCACCAACCTGTCCGGCCGCGGCGTCGGCATGGACGTGGTCAAGCGCAACATCACCGCGCTGCGCGGCAGCGTGGACATCAGCAGCCAGCAGGACGTGGGCACCACCATCTCGGTGCGGCTGCCGCTGACCCTGGCGATCATCAACGGCTTCCAGGTCGGGGTCGGCAAGTCGGTGTTCGTGGTGCCGCTGGACGTGGTCGAGGAATGCGTGGAATTCGCGCCGCACTACCAGAGCGACTACATCGACCTGCGCGGCGGGGTGCTGCCGTACGTGCGCCTGCGTTCGCTGTTCGGCATCGCCGGCGCGCCGCCGGCGCGCGAGAGCATCGTGGTGATCCGCCAGGGCGCGCAGCGCTTCGGCCTGGTAGTGGACACGCTGCTGGGCGAATGGCAGACCGTGATCAAGCCGCTGGCCAAGGTGTTCGCCGGGGTCAAGGGCATCAGCGGCTCGAGCATCCTCGGCAGCGGCGGCGTCGCCCTGATCCTGGACGTGCCCTCGCTGCTGACCCAGGCGGAACCCGCTTCCGATTCGCTGGCGGCCTGAGGCCGTTCCGAGGGTGCCACCGCGCACCCACACCCCTTCATAGACGCTAGCCAGGAACCGCCGCCATGTCCTATCGCTCACGGATCGCGACCACACTGTTGACCACCACGGCGATCGCCATCGCCCTGCCCGCCGCTGCCGCCGCCACGGCGTTGCTGCTGCCGCTCGCGCAGGGCGCCGCGCTGGCCCTGGTCGCGGCCGCGACGCTGGCCTGCGCCGGCTTGCTGGGCTGGGCCGCGCTGGCCGCGGCGCGCGCGCTGACCCTGGCCAGCGCCGGGCTGGACGCGCTGGTGCGCGGCGACCTGGAGCGGATCGTGCCGGCCAGCGGCGCACCCGACAACGCGGTGACGCAGCTGCTGCGCACCGCGCAGGCCGACCTGCGCCAGTTCCATGCCGACGTCGGCCACATGGCCAACGCGCATGCCGCCGGCGCGTGCGACGCGGCGCTGGATCCGGCGCGCTGGCCCGGCACCCACCGCGACCTGGCCGAGCGCATCAACAGCATGGTCGCCGGACACATCGGCGTGAACAAGCAGGCGATCGACTGCGTGGCCGAATTCGGCCGCGGCAACTTCGCCGCGCCGCTGGCCGCGTTCCCGGGCCAGAAGGCGTTCATCAACGAGGTCGTCGAGCAGGTGCGGCGCAACCTGCTCGGGCTGAACGCGGAAATGCGGCGGATGTCCGACCAGCACGAGGCCGGCGAGATCGACGCGGTCATCGACAGCGCGCAGTTCCAGGGCGATTTCCGCGGCATGGCCGACGGCATCAACCGCATGGTCGGCGGGCACATCGCGGTCAAGAAGCTGGCGCTGGGCGTGGTCGCCGAATTCGGCCGCGGCAACTTCGACGCCCCGCTGCCGCCGCTGCCCGGCAAGAAGGCCTTCATCAACGACACCATCGAACGCGTGCGCGGCAACTTCAAGCAGCTGATCGCCGAGATCAACCGCATGTCCGCCGAGCACGACAAGGGCGACATCGACGTGGTCATCGACACCGCCAGGCTCGAAGGCGACTTCCGCGCCATGGGCGACGGCATCAACCGGATGGTCGGCGCGCACATCGCGGTCAAGAAACTGGCGATGGGCGTGGTCGCCGAGTTCGGCCGCGGCAATTTCGACGCGCCGCTGGCGCAGTTGCCCGGCAAGAAGGCCTTCATCAACGATACCGTCGAGCACGTGCGCGGCAACTTCAAGCACCTGATCGCCGAGATCAACCGCATGTCCGCCGAGCACGACAAGGGCGACATCGACGTGGTCATCGACACCGCCAAGTTCGAGGGCGACTTCGGCGCGATGGGCAACGGCATCAACCAGATGGTCGCCGCGCACATCGCGGTCAAGAAACTGGCGATGGGCGTGGTCGCCGAGTTCGGCCGCGGCAACTTCGATGCGCCGCTGGCGCAACTGCCCGGCAAGAAGGCCTTCATCAACGACACCATCGAGCAGGCGCGCGGCAACCTGCGCAGCGTCGCCGACGTGATCAAGGTGATGGGCGCGGTCGCCGACGGCGACCTCAGCTGCAAGGTGCAGGGCCGCTACGAGGGCGCGTTCGCCGACATGCAGCGCTACGTCAACGTCACCATCGACACGCTCACCGGCATCGTCAACGAGGTCAACGGCAATGCGGCCACCCTGGCCAGTGCCTCCGAGCAGCTGTCGGCCACCGCGCAGTCGCTGAGCCAGGCGGCCAGCGAGCAGGCCGCCGGCGTGGAGGAGACCAGCGCCTCGCTGGAGCAGATGACCGCCTCGATCTCGCAGAATTCCGAGAACGCCAAGGTCACCGACGGCATGGCCGCCAAGGCCTCGCACGAAGCCGCCGAGAGCGGCGAAGCGGTGCGCAAAACGGTCGCGGCGATGAAGGAGATCGCGCGCAAGATCAGCATCATCGACGACATCGCCTACCAGACCAACCTGCTGGCGCTGAACGCAGCGATCGAAGCGGCGCGTGCCGGCGAGCACGGCAAGGGCTTCGCCGTGGTCGCCGCGGAAGTGCGCAAGCTGGCCGAGCGCAGCCAGGTCGCCGCACACGAAATCGGCGACGTGGCCGGGTCCAGCGTGGACCTGGCGGAAAGCGCCGGGCGCCTGCTCGGGGAGATGGTGCCATCGATCCGCCGCACGTCCGACCTGGTGCAGGAGATCAGCGCCGCCTCCGAGGAACAGACCTCCGGGGTGGGCCAGATCAACTGCGCGGTGGTCCAGCTCAACCAGACCACCCAGCAATCGGCTGCCAACGCTGAAGAATTGGCCGCTACGGCCGAAGAAGTAAGCAGCCAGGCCGAACAACTGCAGGTGCTCATGAACTTCTTCAAGACCGGCCCCGCCAGCGCGGCGCCGGCCCCGACCCCGCTGCCGCGGCGCGCGCCGGCACCACCGGCGCGGGCGCCACGCCTGCGCGCCTTCGCCGGCGCCGGCCCCGCGGCGGGGGCGCGGCTCGACGAAACCGCTTTCGAAACCTTCTGACCCCCGCAACAGCCCACCCCCGAACCGGTCGCCACATGTCCGCGACCCGCCACTCAATAACCCACAGGTACACCGCGATGTCCAACGCCACCTCACTCTCTTCCAAGCTATGGACTGGCTGCTGCATCGCCGTGCTGCTGCCGCTGGTAGCCAGTGCGGCCGGCTTCGCGCTGGCGCTGCCGCCAGGCCAGGTGCTGGCGCTGGCCATCGCCGCGGCGGTGCTGGGCGGTGCGGTGCTCGCTTACGTGGCGTATGCGATCTCGAGCTCGCTGCGGATCGCCACCACCACCCTGGGCCGCTTCGCCCGCGGCAATTTCGAGGTGGTGATGCCGACGCTGCGCGACGACCAGGCCTGCGAAATCCTGCTGGCGCTGCGCGAGGTGCAGTCCGGCATGCGCCAGATCGGCGACGAGATCGGGCGCATGTCGCGCGAACACGATGCCGGCGACATCGATGCGGCCATCGACAGCCAGCGCTTGGCAGGCGACTTCCGCAGCATCGCCGAGGGCATCAACCGCATGGTCGCCGGCCATATCGCGGTCAAGAAGAAGGCCATGGCCTGCATCGCCGAGTTCGGCCGCGGCAACTTCCAGGCGCCGCTGGACACTTTTCCCGGCAAGAAGGCGTTCATCAACGACACCATCGAGCAGGTGCGCCGCAACCTGCTCGGGCTGATCGCGCAGATGAACCACATGTCCGCCGAACACGACGCCGGCGACATCGACGTGACCATCGACAGCCAGCGCTTCGAAGGCGATTTCCGCAGCATGGCCGACGGCATCAACCGCATGGTCGTAGGCCACATCGCGGTCAAGAAGCTGGCGATGGGCGTGGTCGCCGAATTCGGTCGCGGCAATTTCGACGCGCCGCTGGCGCAGCTGCCAGGCAAGAAGGCGTTCATCAATGACACCATCGAGCAGGTCCGCAGCAACCTGCGCGCACTGATCCGCGACACCAACCTGCTGGTCGACGCCGCCGCTGCCGGGCGCCTGGACGTGCGCGCCGATGCCGGCCTGCACCACGGCGATTTCCGCCGCATCGTCGACGGCGTCAACCAGACCCTGGATGCGGTGATCGGCCCGCTCAACGAGGCGCGGCAGGTGCTCAAGGCGATCGAGGAAGGCGACCTGACCCGCACCGCCGACGTCGACTGCCAGGGCCAACTGAAGGAACTGTGCGACAGCATCAACGCCACCGTGGCGCGCCTGGCGCAGGTGGTCGGCGAGGTCAACATCAATGCCGAGGCGCTGGCCAGCGCGTCGGAAGAAGTCAGCGCCACCGCGCAGTCGCTGAGCCAGGCGGCCAGCGAGCAGGCCGCCGGCGTAGAGGAGACCAGCGCCTCGCTGGAGCAGATGACCGCCTCGATCGCGCAGAACACCGAGAACGCCAAGATCACCGACGGCATGGCCGGCAAGGCCGCGCGCGAGGCGATCGAGGGCGGCGAAGCGGTGCGCTCCACGGTCGCGGCGATGAAGCAGATCGCGCACAAGATCGGCATCATCGACGACATCGCCTACCAGACCAACCTGCTGGCGCTGAATGCGGCGATCGAGGCCGCGCGTGCCGGCGAGCACGGCAAGGGCTTCGCCGTGGTCGCCGCGGAAGTGCGCAAACTGGCCGAGCGCAGCCAGGTCGCCGCGCAGGAGATCGGCGACGTGGCCAGCTCCAGCGTCGAGCTGGCCGAGAACGCCGGCAAGCTGCTCGACCAGATGGTGCCGTCGATCAAGCGCACCTCCGACCTGGTGCAGGAGATCACCGCCGCCTCCGAGGAACAGACCTCCGGCGTCGGCCAGATCAATGCCGCGGTCGGCCAGCTCAACCAGACCACCCAGCAGGCCGCGTCCAATTCCGAGGAACTGGCCGCCACCGCCGAGGAGATGAGCGGCCAGGCCGAGCAATTGCAGCAGTTGATGAGCTTCTTCCGCACCCACCACGCGGCGGCGACGCCGCGGCGGCCGGTCGCGGTGCCGCGCGCCGGCAGGAAGCCGGCGACGCCGCGCGCGCGCAGCTACGGCGAGGCCGGGCTGGCGCTGGTGACGGCGCCGGACGAACTCCACTTCGACACTTTCTGAACGGCCGCAGCGCCCGCCTGCCGTTCCCGAACACGTACCGCCCGCGTTCCGGACGGCTCTAGCATTTCATCCTCAAGAGATCACTTCCGTGTTCGCCAACATGAAAATCGGTACAAGAATCGGCCTGGGCTTCGCCTCGGTCCTGCTGTTGATGCTCGGCATGGGCGTGTTCGCCACCGACAGGCTGGCCCAGATCGACCAGTCCTCGACCGACATGGCCGAGAATTGGATGCCCAGCATCCGCTACGTCCAGCAGATGAACACCAACACCTCCGACCTGCGCGTGGCCGAGCTGCAACACGTGGTCAGCGAACGTCCGGAGGAAATGGCCAGGCTCGACCAGGTGATGGACAAGATCCTGGCCGACTATGCGAGCAACCGCGACCACTACGTCAAGCTGATCTCCTCGCCCGAGGAAAAAGCCGACTACGACGACTTCGCGCACAAGTTCGACCAGTACCTGGCACTGCACAAGCAGGTGCTGCAGCTGTCGCGCGACCTCAAGACCCGCGAAGCGATGGCCCTGCTCAACGGCCAGCAGCAGACCCTGTTCGACGACTCCTCGGCGATTCTGGACAAATTGGTCGAGATCAACGTCAAGGGCGGCGAAGCCGCCAGCGCGCAGGCCGATGCGCAGTACGCCAGCGCGCGCAGCTGGATCATCGGCGTGCTCGCGGCGTGCGTGCTGCTCGGCGCCGGCATTTCGGTGTTCATCGTGCGCGGGCTGATGCGCCTGCTCGGCGGCGAGCCGGCCTACGTGGCCGAGATCGCCAACAAGGTCGCGCAGGGCGACCTGGCGCTGGACGTGAAGATCCGCGCCAACGACGGCGGCAGCGCGCTGTATGCGATGCGCAGCATGGTCGAGCGGCTGAAGCTGGTCATCGACGGCCAGCGCCGCGTGGTCCAGGCCGCCAACCGCGGCGATTTCTCCGAGCAGGTCGCCCTGGACGGGCTGGCCGGCTTCCAGCGCGAGATGGGCCAGGGCCTGAACGATCTGGTGCAGACCAGCGGCGACAGCATCCAGGACGTGGTGCGGGTGATGGGCGCGATGGCCGAGGGCGACCTGACCCGGAGCATCGACAAGCACTACGACGGCGCCTACGCGGAGATGAAGAACTACGTCAACGACACCATCGCGCGCCTGTCGCAGGTGGTCAACGAGGTCAACGGCAACGCCGAATCGCTGGCCAGCGCCTCCGAGCAAGTCAGCGCCACCGCGCAATCGCTGAGCCAGGCCGCCAGCGAGCAGGCCGCGGGCGTGGAAGAGACCAGCGCCGCGATCGAGCAGATGACCGCCTCGATCGGGCAGAACACCGAGAACGCCAAGGTCACCGACGGCATGGCCAGCAAGGCCTCCAGCCAGGCCATGGATGGCGGCGAGTCGGTCCGCGCCACGGTCGTGGCGATGAAGCAGATCGCGCAGAAGATCGGCATCATCGACGACATCGCTTACCAGACCAACCTGCTGGCGCTGAACGCGGCGATCGAGGCGGCGCGCGCCGGCGAGCACGGCAAGGGCTTCGCCGTGGTCGCCGCGGAAGTGCGCAAGCTGGCCGAGCGCGCCCAGGTCGCCGCGCAGGAGATCGGCGACGTCGCCGGTTCCAGCGTCGAGCTGGCCGAAAATGCCGGCAAGCTGCTCGACCAGATGGTGCCGTCGATCAAGCGCACCTCGGACCTGGTGCAGGAAATCACCGCGGCCTCGGAAGAACAGGCCTCCGGCGTCAACCAGATCAACACCGCGATCGGCCAGCTCAACCAGACCACCCAGCAGGCCGCGTCCAATTCAGAGGAACTGGCCGCCACCGCCGAGGAAATGAGCAGCCAGGCCGAGCAGCTGCAGCAGTTGATGAGCTTCTTCAAGCTCGGCGGCAGCGCAGCGCGGGCGCCGCGCCGCGCCGCGCCTGCCGCCGCCCCGGCGCCGCGCAAGCCCGTGCAGTCCGCGCGTGGCCCGGCGCGCAAGCCATTCGTGCAGTTCGCCGATGGCAAGCTCGCGCTAACCGGCGATACGCCGGACGAAGCCCATTTCGAAACTTTCTGAGGACAGGCCATGACCACTTCCGCAGCGCCCGTACCGTTCGGCGCCACCGATCTCGCTCCGAACCAGTTCCTGACCTTCCTGCTCGGCAGGGAGATGTTCGGCGTCGGCATCCTCGGCATCAAGGAAATCATCGAATACCGCACCCCGACCGACGTGCCGATGATGCCGCCGGCACTGCGCGGGGTGATCAACCTGCGCGGTGCGGTGGTGCCGGTGGTGGACCTGCAGCAACGCTTCGGCCGCGCCGCCAGCGAGGTCACCAAGCGCACCTGCATCGTCATCGTCGAAGTCGCCAACGGCAACGAGCGCCAGGTGCTGGGATTGCTGGTGGACGCGGTCAGCGAAGTGCTGGAGATCGCCGCCGACGACATCGCCCCGGCCCCCGCGTTCGGCGCCGGTATCCGCCGCGACTTCATCCACGGCATGGGCAAGGTCGGCGAGCGCTTCGTGATCCTGCTCGATGCCGACGCGGCGCTGTCCACCCAGGAGTTCGTCGCCATGGCCGGCGTCCCGTCCGGGGTCGAGGAAGGCATCGCCGCCTGAGTTTCGCGCGTGACGCAGCGCGCCGCGTCCCGCCCTTGTCCAACGACGGAATCCGCATGCCGCTCGCCAAAGAAACCGCCACGCTCAGCCAGTTCGGCACGGTCCTGATCGTCGACGACAGCCACGTCCAGCGCGAACATGCGCTCGCCCTGTGCCTGCGACTGGGCGCGGTGGCGGTGGAAGGCGTGCCCGACGGCCATGCCGCGTTGGCGCCGGTGAGCCAGGGACCGGCGCCGGGGCTGCTGATCGTGGACCTGGAAATGCCCGGCATGGACGGCGTGCAGTTGCTCGACGCGCTGGCCCGCTGCAACGTGCGGGTGCCGATCGTGGTCGCCTCGCAACGCGGCGCGGCGCTGATCGAATCGGTGCTGCAGGTCGGCCGCGCCAGCGGCCTGCGGATGCTTGCCGGCCTGGAGAAGCCGCTGCGCGCGGCCGAATTCGGCGCGGCATTGCAGGCGCACGCGCAGCCCGCGCCGGCAGTGCGCGGCGACGCCAGCCTGGGCGGCGCGACCGACGCGGCGATGCTGCACGAAGCACTGCGCCGCGGCGACATCGAAGTGGCGTACCAGCCCAAGGTGGACATGCGCAGCGGCCAGGTCAGCGGCGTGGAAGCGCTGGCGCGCTGGCGGCATCCGCAGAACGGACAGATCGCGCCGGACCGCTTCATCGCCCTGGCCGAACGCGAAGGCCTGATCCACGCGCTGACCGCCAGCGTCGCCGACCAGGCGATGGCGCGGCTGGCCACCTGGAAGCAATCCGGCTTCCGGCTGACCCTGGCGATCAACCTGTCGCCGTCTCTGCTGCAGGACCCGGGACTGCTCGACGAACTGCACAACCAGCTGCGCCGCCACGGGCTGGTGCCGGCCGACGTGATTCTGGAGATCACCGAAAGCTCGCTGGTCGAGGCCAGCGCGCTGGGCATGCTGGCGCGGTTGCGGCTGCAGGGCTTCGGCCTGTCGCTGGACGACTACGGCACCGGCTTCTCCTCGCTGCAGCAGCTGACCCGCATCCCCTTCACCGAACTGAAGATCGACCGCATCTTCGTGCACGACGCGCACCGCAGCCGCAATCTGCGCACCGTGCTGGAATCGGCGCTGGGCATGGCCCAGCGGCTGGGCCTGCGCACCGTCGCCGAGGGCATCGAGACGGTCGAGGACTGGCAACTGCTGCAGGAACTCGGCTGCGACCTGGGCCAGGGCTATCTGCTGGCACGGCCGATGGGCGGCGGCGCGCTGACCAGCTGGCTGCTCGAGCACCACGCCCGGCTGCAGGAACACGGCCCCACCTCGGCGCAAGCGCCGCCTCACTGACTTCCGGACCATCATGACCAACACCGACACCATCACCGAGCAGGAATTCGGCAAGTTCCAGCGCTTCATCTTCGACGCCGCCGGCATCACCATTTCCCCGGCCAAGAAGGCGATGCTGTGCGGGCGCCTGGGCAAGCGCCTGAAGGCGCACTCGCTGCAGACCTACACCCAGTACATGAAACTGCTGGAAAGCCGCGAAGGCAGCGGCGAGGTGCAGACCGCGATCGACCTGCTGACCACCAACGAAACCTATTTCTTCCGCGAACCCAAGCACTTCGAGCTGCTGCGCAAGCTGGCCGGCGAGCACAAGGGCAACGCCCCGTTTCGGATCTGGAGCGCAGCCAGTTCCACCGGCGAAGAGGCCTACAGCATGGCGATGGTGCTGGACGACACGCTGCAGGGACGCCCGTACGAAGTGGTCGGCACCGACATCAGCACCCGCGTGCTGGCCAAGGCGCGCACCGGCCACTATCCGCTGCAGCGCATCGAACACATGCCGCCGGCGCTGCTCAAGCGCTACTGCCTGAAAGGCCGCGGCGAATACGAGGGCAGCCTGCTGATCGACCGCAAACTGCGCGACAACGTGCGCTTCCTGCACGCCAACCTCAATGCGTCGCTGCCCAACCTCGGCCAGTTCGACGTGATCTTCCTGCGCAACGTGATGATCTACTTCAACGGCCAGACCAAGCGCGAAGTGGTCGCGCGGGTGCTGTCCGTGCTCAAGCGCGGCGGCATCTTCTGCATCGGCCATTCGGAAAGCCTGAACGACGTCAACAACGAGGTGGTGCAGGTGGCGCCGTCGGTGTACCGCAAGCCATGAGCACCGCTGCCGCTTTTCAAAGGAACCACCGATGACGACGACGATCAAGGCCATGGTGGTCGACGATTCGGCGGTAGTGCGCCAGGTGCTGGTGGCGGTGCTCAACGAAGCGCCCGGCATCGAAGTGATCGCCGCGGCCGCCGATCCGCTGCTGGCGATGGACAAGATGCGCCAGCAATGGCCGGACGTGATCGTGCTGGACGTGGAAATGCCGAAGATGGACGGCATCACCTTCCTGCGCAAGATCATGAGCGAGCGCCCCACCCCGGTGGTGATCTGCTCCACCCTCACCGAAAAGGGCGCGCGGGTGACCATGGACGCGCTGGCCGCCGGCGCGGTAGCGGTGGTGACCAAGCCCAAGCTCGGGCTGAAGCAATTCCTCACCGACTCGGCCGACGAACTCGTCGCCACCGTGCGCACCGCCGCGCGCGCCAACGTCAAGCGCCTGGCCGCGCGCAGCGCCGCGCCGCAGGTGGAAGCGGAGATCAAGCACACCGCCGACGTGATCCTGCCGGCGCAGGGCGGGCGCCCCTTGGCGCAGACCACCGAACGGGTGATCGCGATCGGCACCTCCACCGGCGGCACCCAGGCGCTGGAAGAAGTGCTGACCGCGCTGCCGCGGGTCAGCCCCGGCATCGTCATCGTCCAGCACATGCCGGAGAAGTTCACCGCCGCGTTCGCCGCACGGCTGGACAGCCTGTGCCAGATCGCGGTGAAGGAAGCGGCCAACAACGACCGCGTGGTGCCGGGTCGCGCGCTGATCGCGCCCGGCGGCAAGCACATGCTGCTGCGCCGCAGCGGCGCGCAGTATTTCGTCGAAGTGGTGGACGGGCCGCCGGTGAACCGGCACCGGCCGTCGGTGGACGTGCTGTTCCGCTCCGCCGCACGCGCCGCCGGCGCCAATGCGCTGGGCATCATCATGACCGGCATGGGCGACGACGGCGCGGTCGGCCTGCTGGAGATGCGCCAGGCCGGCGCGCGTACCGTGGCCCAGGACGAGCAGAGCAGCATCGTGTTCGGCATGCCCAAGGAAGCGATCAAACGCGGCGGCGCCGAGAAGATCCTGCCGCTGGGATCGATGGCGCGCGAGATCGTGCAGCAGCTCGGCTAGCCGGCGCTGCACGCCGTGCGGGGCGCCTGCCTCTGATGCGCTGGGCGGCGGCGGGCGGCGTTCGCCTTTTCAAACAAAACTACGTGCGATGCGGAACCGGCACGCACAGGATTGGCGACACTTCGGCGGCGACGGGCGCTAGCGGCGCCCACCCATCTCCAACAGCCTGCCACAGATATCCCCATGCCCATCCAAACGAAGTATCAGGGAATTTATTCTCAGGCACTTAACAACACCGAACGAGACGAACAGCGATTCAATGCGGAAGTGACTGTTCATCTGGATCATCTCGGCTCGCAACCCAGCGGCAATCAGTTGCTCGATGAACTGACGGCACTGAGCAATCAACGGCGCCATAAACTCACCATCCGTGAAGCCACTCCTTCCCGGAAGGGCCCCACAGCCGAACCGGTGCTGTCCTACCATCAGTTGCAAAAACATTCCAGCCTGCAGGAATATAGCGAAATCAAAGAAGTCGCCGGCAGGCAATATGCACTGAAGAAGGAAGACGGCCGCAATGAGGGATCGAGCGTTGTCGTGTCATGGAGCCCCTATCAGACGAGCATGGGGCTGGACAGAGACGGATATCCGACCGGCCCGACTAGAAGCAACAACTACAAGGTCAGCTTGCTGGCCCATGAGCTCGTGCATGCGAAGCACATGATGGCAGGCAGCTGGAAAGGAAGTTATGACGATCCCGACGATGCCAGCACGGCAACCGGTCAGGAAGAACTGCGTGCGGTGGGCCTGGAAGACTACGAATATTCGCTGACCGGCAAACCTTCTGAGAACTCGGTGCGCGCCGAGCACGGCTTGCCCATGCGCACCAGATATTAATAGCTCCACCGCTTGAGCGGCACTGCTCCGGGGCGATGCCGCCGAGTTTCGAGGCCTTGTGGGTTGGCAGTCAGGGAATGCGTCGGCGCGGCGAGCGAGCCTGAGCGGCGGCACGGCGCGGCAATGGCTCACCCCGAGTTGATGTGCTCCTTGCAGTACAACCGCCGGTACGCGCTTGGGGTCATGCCCAGGCGCTGGCGGAAGATGCGGCGAAAATAGCCGCCATCGCTGAAACCGGCGCGCTGCGCGACCTCGTCGACACTGCAGGTGTTCACCAGCAGCAGTTTCTCGGCGAAGGCGATGCGCTGGCGATGGATCGCCTCGGTCAGCGTGGTGGCGAACGCGCGGCGGTAGATGCGGCCCAGATAGTCCGGGTTGCAGTGCAGCTGCGCGGCCAGCGCGGAGGCGCTGAGCGCGGTGTGGAACTGGGTGCCGATCAACTGCCTGGCGCGGTACGCCAGCGCCACCCCGGCGCGGTCGCTGTCGTGCGGATCGGGCCAGGCGCCGGCCACGCATTGCAGCATCGACAGCACGATCGGCTCCAGCATCGGCAGCGTGCGCCGTTCTTCCTGCTCGCCGAGGAACCAGCGGAACAGGCCGACGAAGCGCTCCGGATCGCGGATCGCGGTGCGTTGCGGCATCGACAGCAGCGTCGCGCCGGCCGTGTCTGCCGCGGCCGCTGCCAGTTCGAAATGCACCCAATAGAAACGCAGTTCGTCGGAGAAGCGGCCGAGGCCGGCGTGCTCGCGCCCCGGCCACAGGATCAGGGTCTCGCCGGGGGCGATGTGGAAGTGGTGGTCCTGTTCGCGGATCGACAAGGTGCCGCGCTCGACGAAGATCAGCTCATAGGACTGGATCACCCGGGTCGGATGCGCGCCGACCCCGCGGGAAATGAACAGGCCGCCGTTCTGGACCCGGATCGGATAGGCGACGGCGAGTTCGAGCATGTAGGAAGCGTCTCTGCATCGCGAATGGCACGCTGCACTGCAGCATGAATTGCACGGCATCGCCGTGTGCGCCGCCGCGGCCGCGCAGGTCGGAATCGTACCGTTTTTATACTGCACCGGCTCTTGTTCCGATGCCGGCGGCGTGCGACTTTGCGTTGGCGCCGTCCCCGCGCCCGCCAGGAACCGTCCCGTTGAATGCGACCGCCGTTGGCCCCGTTGCCGCAGGCGCCGAACAGGCCGCCACGCACCGACTCTCGCGCCTGGAAAAATTCGGCTACGGCCTGGGCGATGCCGGCGGCACCATCGTTACCTGCCTGATCGCCAACTTCCTCACGTTCTTCTACACCGACGTATTCGGCCTGACCCCGGCGCTGGTCGGCACCCTGTTCACCGTGCTGCGCATCGCCGACGCGGTGTCCGACCCGCTGATGGGCCTGCTCGCCGACCGCACCCGCAGCCGCTGGGGCCGCTTCCGCGGCTGGCAGCTGTGGATCGCGCTGCCGATCGGCATCGCCTGCGTGCTGACCTTCAGCACCCCCCAGCTGAGCTATGCGGCCAAGGTCGCCTATGCCTTCGCCAGCTATTTCCTGCTGTCGCTGTGCTACACCGCGATCAACGTGCCGTACTGCGCGCTGATCAACGGTATGACCAGCGACCACCGCGAAGTGGTGTCGGCGCAGTCGTGGCGCTTCGTGCTGTGCGGCATCGCCGGCTTCCTGGTCTCGGTCGGGTTGCCGTGGCTGGTGCGGGTGCTCGGCGGTGGCGATGCCGCGCACGGCTACCAGCTCGGCGTGGGCCTGCTCAGCGGGCTGGCGGTGGCGATGTTCCTGTGCTGCTTCTTCGCCGTGCGCGAGCGCGTGCCGGTCAGCCTGCTCGGCAAGGCCAGCATCGGCGAGCACCTGCGCGGGCTGTTGCGCAACGACCAGATGCGGCTGGTGCTGCTGATGTCGTTCCTGCTGATCAACGTGTTCAACATCCGCGGTGGCGGCTATCTGTACTTCATCGGCTACGTGCTCGGCGGCGGCGCCGGCTACACCTCGCTGTTCTTCGCGATGGTGGCGCTGGCCACGGTGCTCGGCGCGATCGTGGTCAATGCGCTGTGCCGCCGCTTCGATCCGCTGGCGCTGTACCTGCACACCAACCTGGCGCTGGCCGCGCTGGGCGTGCTGCAGTGGTGCATGCCCAGCGGCCCGGCGCAGCAGACGCTGTGGCTGTGGCTGATCTTCGTCAACTGCCTGGTGCTCGGCTTCGCGCTGCCGCTGCATTTTTCGATCATGGCCTTCGCCGACGACTACGGCGCGTGGAAGAACCGGATCCGTTCCTCCGGCATCAACTTCGCCTTCAACCTGTTCTGCATCAAGCTGGCCTGGGCCTCGAGCGCGCTGGTGATCAGCTACCTGTTCGTGCGCGTGGGCTACCGCGCCGGCGCCGAACACCAGACCGCCGCCTCGTTGCAGGCGATCACCCTGCTGGAAACGCTGATCCCCGCCGCGCTGCACCTGCTGCTGGCCGCGGTGATCTACCGCTGCCGCCTGCGCCGGCCGCTGCTGGCCGAGATCGGCGCCGATCTGGCCGCACGCCCGGTGCACTGACCGCTCCCCTCCTCCTCCCCACAGGACCGCCGCCTCCATGCCGCATTCGCTCGCCCCGCCGCCCGAACTCCCGCTCGACCGCCTGCGCATCGCCGACCCGTTCTGGCAGCGCTACCAGCGCCTGGTGCAGGAGGTGGTGCTGCCGTACCAGTGGGACGCGCTCAACGACAACGTCGCCGATGCCGAACCCAGCCACGCGATCGAGAACTTCCGCATCGCCGCCGGGCGCAGCGACGGCGCGTTCTACGGCATGGTGTTCCAGGACAGCGACGTGGCCAAGTGGCTGGAAGCGGTGGCCTACCTGCTCGCGCAACATCCCGATCCGGCGCTGGAGCGCGATGCCGACGCCACCATCGAACTGATCGGCGCCGCGCAGCAGGCCGACGGCTACCTCAACACCTATTTCACCGTGAAGGCACCGGAACAGCGCTGGACCAACCTGGCCGAATGCCACGAGCTGTACTGCGCCGGACACATGATCGAAGCCGGGGTCGCCTACCACCAGGCCACCGGCAAGCGCGCGCTGCTGGACATCGTGTGCCGGCTCGCCGACCACATCGACGCCACCTTCGGCCCCGGCGCGCAGCAACTGCATGGCTATCCCGGGCATCCGGAGATCGAACTGGCGCTGATGCGCCTGTACGAGGCCACCGGCGAGCCGCGCTATCTGGCGCTGACCCGCTACTTCGTCGAGCAGCGCGGCACCACGCCGCACTACTACGACGAAGAATACGAAAAGCGCGGCCGCAGCTTTTTCTGGGGCGGCCACGGGCCGGCGTGGATGATCGAGGACAAGGCCTACAGCCAGGCGCACGTGCCGGTCGCGTTGCAGACCAGCGCGGTCGGGCACGCGGTGCGCTTCGTCTACCTGTACGCCGACGTGGCGCACCTGGCGCGGCACAGCGGCGACGCCGAACTGCGCGCGACCTGCGAGCGCTTGTGGGAGAACACCACGCAGCGGCAGCTGTACCTCACCGGCGCGATCGGCGCGCAGAGCTACGGCGAAGCCTTCAGCGTCGACTACGACCTGCCCAACGACACCGCCTACAACGAAAGCTGCGCCTCGATCGGGCTGATGATGTTCGCCAACCGCATGCTGCAGCTGGCGCCGGACAGCCGCTACGCCGACGTGATGGAGCGGGCGCTGTACAACACGGTGCTGGCCGGCATGGCCCTGGACGGGCGCCACTTCTTCTACGTCAATCCGCTGGAAGTGCATCCGCCCACGGTGCACGGCAACCACGGCTTCGACCACGTCAAACCGGTGCGCCAGCGCTGGTTCGGCTGCGCCTGCTGCCCGCCGAACATCGCCCGCGTGCTGACCTCGCTCGGCCACTACCTCTACACCCGCCGCGACGACACGCTCTACGTGAACCTGTATGTCGGCAGCGATGCGGCGTTCGACGTGGACGGGCAGACCCTGACCCTGCGCCAGCGCGGCGAGTACCCGTGGCAGGAACAGGTCGAACTGAGCGTGGACTGCGACGCGCCGGTCGAAGCCGCGCTGGCGCTGCGCCTGCCGGACTGGTGCCGCGCGCCGCAACTGCGCCTCAACGGCGAAGCCGTGGCGATCGCGGCGCATCTGCAGCACGGCTACTGCGTGCTGCGTCGGCGCTGGCAACGCGGCGACACGCTGCACCTGCACCTGCCGATGCCGCCGATGCGGGTCAGCGGCCATCCGCGCGTGCGCCATCTGGCTGGCAAGGTCGCACTGCAACGCGGGCCGCTTGTGTACTGCCTGGAGCAGGCCGACAACGGCACGCAACTGCACCAACTGCGCCTGCCCGCCGACGCGGCGATCCGCACCGAACCCGGCAGCGGCACGCTGGCCGGCCAAGTGCTGCTGCGGGCCGAAGGCGAACGCCTGCACGGCCAAGACGATGCGCAGGCCGACGCCATGCCGCTGTACCGCTACGACGCGCCGCCGCCGTCGCGGCAGGCGCAGACCCTGACCTTCGTACCCTACTTCGCCTGGGCCAACCGCGGCGAAGGCGAGATGCGGGTGTGGGTGGACGCCAGCGGCGACGTCTGAGCTTGCGCGCCGCCGCGCGGCGCGCTTACACCTCGGCGAGGATCTACTCGGCGAGGATCTACTAGCGCCGGCGTTCGGATTCCGCCTGATCGACCAGGCCCTGCGCACGCAACGCCTCGAGCGCCCGCAGCCGCATCTCCACCGATGCCGCGGGCGGCAGCGGCAGCGGCGGCGGCGCAGCGGCGTTGCGCGACGCTTGCGCACGCCGGTCGGCGCGCATCGCCAGCCACACCGCCGCGAACACCAGCACCGGCAGCGCCAGCAGGACCGACATGATCACCAAGTGCCAGATGCTGAAACCGAACATCGCATCCTCCTTGATGCGGCAGGTAGTACCTGCGTATTACTTGGCCTTGCCCTGGTTGGCCACCGCCTCGGCCGCCTTCTTCGCCGCTTCCGGATCGCCGAGATAGCGGTAGGACTGCACCTTCAATTCGTCGTCCAGCTCGAACAGCAGCGGGATGCCGGTGGGAATGTTGAGTTCCAGGATTGCTTCGCGCGAGACGCCGTTCAAATACTTGTACAGCGCGCGCAGCGAGTTGCCGTGCGCGGTGACCAGCACGGTCTGCCCGGCCTTCAGCTGCGGCGCGATCGCATCGTGCCAATACGGCAGCACGCGCTCCAGCGTGGTCGCCAGCGACTCGGTGGCCGGCAACGCATTGCGATCGAGCGTGGCGTAGCGGCGGTCGTGCAGCGGATGGCCCGGATCGTCGGCCGCCATCGGCGGCGGCGGGATGTCATAGGAACGGCGCCAGATCTTGACCTGCTCCTCGCCGTGCTTGGCCGCGGTCTCGGCCTTGTCCAGGCCCTGCAGGCCGCCGTAGTGGCGTTCGTTGAGGCGCCAGCTCTTGTGCACCGGCAGCCAATCCTGATCCAGTTCCTTCAGCGCGCCCTGCAGGGTGTGGATGGCGCGCTTGAGCACCGAGGTATGCGCCACATCGAACTGCAGCCCCTCCTCGCGCAGCAGGCGCCCGGCGCCGGCGGCTTCCTGGCGGCCTTGCTCGGTGAGATCCACATCCACCCAGCCGGTGAAGCGGTTATCCAGGTTCCACTGGCTCTGGCCATGGCGCAACAGTACGAGTTTGCGGGTCACTGCGACGGTCTCCGTTGGGGGAATGGGTGGGTCGTGCGGCCCTGGATTGTAGCGGCATCGCCGTAAGCGGATGCCGTGGCGGCCACATCGCGCAGATCGTTGCAGGAGCGCTTCAATCCCGATGATGCCCCCCCTCTACCTGTAGGAGCGGCTTCAGCCGCGACGAGCGGAGCCATCCAGCTATCCGGCTTGGGAAACCGTCGGGACTGAAGTCCCTCCCACAATGCACCCAGCCGGCTCGCTGCAAGTCATTGTGGGAGCGACTTCAGTCGCGACGCGCGGAGCCATCCAGCTGCCGGGCTTCGGAAGCGATCGTGACAGATGGACCAGGAAAAGGTCGGGATCGCAGTGGCTTTGGCGGCCTGTCGCGACTGAAGTTGCTCCTACACCACCTCGCCAACTGCAGTGCCCCAAGCCGACCTGCTCCGGCAACGGCAGCCGCACCGGCCTGCACGCCACAGCCACGAGCGCAGCGCGATCATCCACACATGGACATCTCCCCGCACAACACGGTCTTCGGCGACTGGGACGGCAGCATCGTGCAGGCGCGGGCGCTGCAGGCCGCGCTGGCCAAACAGGTACGGCTGCACGACGAGGTGCCGGACCCGCCGCGCTGGCTGGCCGGGTTCGACGTCGGGTTCGAGGACGAAGGCCGCATCACCCGCGCCGCGGCGGTGCTGATCGATGCCGAGACCTTGCAACCGCAGCAGGCCGAGATCGCCCGCGTGCCGACCTCGATGGCGTATGTGCCGGGCCTGCTGAGCTTTCGCGAACTGCCGGCGCTGCTGGCCGCGCTGGCCCTGCTGCGGCAGCGTCCGGACCTGGTGTTCGTCGATGGCCAGGGCATCGCCCATCCGCGCCGGCTCGGCATCGCCGCGCACTTCGGCGTGGTCACCGGCCTGCCCAGCATCGGCGTGGCCAAGAAGCTGCTGGCAGGACGCTACGACGAACCCGGTCCGCAGGCCGGCGACCGCAGCCCCATCGTGCACCGCGGCGACACCGTCGGCTGGGCGCTGCGCAGCAAGCCGCGCTGCAATCCGCTGATCGTCTCGCCCGGCCACCGCGTCGCGGTAGACAGCGCGCTGGCGTGGACCCTGCGCTACCTGCACGGCTACCGGCTACCGGAGCCCACCCGCCTGGCCGACCGGCTGGCTTCGCGCCGCGGCGAGGTCGTGGTGCGGGCAGGCGCCACCGATCAACTGCTGTGAACGAACGCCTCGCGCACGCACAGACACGGGCGACGCCGCGCAGGCCACCATCGCGGGAGCACTGCGGCGGCGCCAGCGTGACGGATTAGTGGTCGGTGATATGGATACCACCCGCGGCGTCGATCCGGAAAAAGATGAGGTTCTTATCAGACGGCGGCTGGAAGCTCGGGGGATTCCCAGACCTCGCAGCAATATGCTCGCTGCAAGAGTAACCCGAAGATTGGACCTGGTAGCTGACCGCGCTGTTGAGACCCGGACCTTGCGTGCTACCGCCAAACCTCACCGGATAGCAGCCCGCTATTCCTCCTTCAGCGAAGAGGATCAGCGAGTGCACCCTAGGGGACACGCTCACGATGTGGCTATGGACCTCGTGTTGCACGATGGCTTGCGCGCTCGCCAGGCAAGGCATCAATGCCGCCAACGCCACGACGCACAGGGACTTTGCTTTCTTTTCTAAGATCGATGACACCATGCGACATTTCCTCAGTTGGGGAAGACTCTGAAAACACGCTTCGATCATTTCATGGCATCGTCAAGCCTGTCACCTTGAACGACGCAATTCCGCTTTGACCATTCGTTTACCGCGCCACCGCTTCGCTTTTATCATCATCGGCCAGGCGCTGCGCAGCAAGCCGCGCTGCAATCCGTTGATCGTCTCGCCCGGCCACTGCGTGACGGTGACGGTGGACAGCGCGCTGGAGTGGACCACCCTGCGCTACCTGCGCGGCTACCGGCTGCCGGAACCGACCCGCCTGGCCGACCGGCTGGCCTCGCGCCGCGACGCGGCGAGCGTGCAGGCGACCGCCGATCGCCTGCTGTGATGCAACCGAGCTGACTGCCGCCACTGCCTCGATCACACGAGCTGTACGGCCTGCACGCGCGTCCCCGCCACCGCAGTCGCGCTGCGGAGATGCCTACGCGAAAAAAGGATCAGCGATCATAGGCAGTGAAGCCATTCGCGTCGAGCTTGACTTCTATGCCCCTAGGGCCCGCAGTTAAACCCACGTATTTTGCGGTCAGACCAGCCATGTTAGTAGCTGGTGCACAGTTGGTACTAGACCACGCGCTAAAGTGATAGATATAGCCAGTCATCACAGTTACCTGTGGATTATTGTTATTTAGCAACTGGGTACAAGTCCTGCCCGGACCTTCACTGCCATCACTTTTCTCCGTTACCAATAACACAGCCCGTGCGTTGGGAACCGAGTTGGAATAGTAGATAGTCATATTTCTAATGTTGTTTTGCGCGTTGACAGATCCGGCAGCGAATGCGGCCAGCACGATGACGGCGCTGTGGAATCTGCGAAAGTTCAAAGACATTGCCATGGTGACGTTCCTCGGGGAGAAATAAGAATACAGAGATGATGAAGATACGCCGCGCTGACCATTCAATGGCAACCTGGCTCCACGACGCATCATTTATAATTATACTCATGCCCCGAACGGAAAATCTGGGCGAAACTCGCAAAATCGCAGACAACAATGGCGCAGTTTCACACTATGCGACTCCCCCTGAATCGCATCACGATCGGGCCCTGGATTACGTGCCGACCAAAATGCTGATCGGGCTACGGCTTCGTCGCCTCGGCGCTGCCGGTGTGGCTGCTGCTGGCACCGCGCGACTACCTGTCCACCTTCCTCAAGATCGGCACCATCATCGCCTTGGCCCTCGGCATCCTGGTAGTCATGCCCGACCTGAAGATGCCGGCGCTGACCCAGTACGCGCACAGTGGCATGGACCCGGTATGGACCGGCGGCATCTTCACGTTTCTGTTCATCATCCTCGCCTGCGGCGCAGTGTTCTGACTGTTGCAGCAAACGAGGCCAGCTATACCCGACCGTTACTACGCTGTGCCGTACTCGGCCATCGTCTCGCCCCTAGCAGGCTGCGGAAATACCAATTTGGACCTGACAAACCCACACCGGTGAGCTGTCCCCTGTGAATCCTGCGTCCTCTGCTGACATCGGACGCCTCAGATTCCACGCAGAAGCCCCAAAACGGGGTATCCCAAGACGACAGTCATAGGCCCTGTGGAGTTTTTCAGCAGCCTGCTAGAGCTTGATTGCGATCGGGCTCCCACGGGGTGGAGTCAGTGACCGCGCCGGCGCACAATGCGGTCATCCTAGCGGCGCGGCGCGGCAGGACTCGCTGCTGTTAGACCGTGTGGTGAGCGCTGTCGACGCTGCCCTCACATAATGGTGATACCACTGTTGTTGATCACGATAGACATGTCAGGTATGGCCGTGAAATTCAAGCGAAATCCGGCCATTGAGGTTCCGGCACTGCAGCCGCGATCAGACATGCCAATAGCTGTATATCTGTCCCCACTTGACAGCGGCTTGTCCGACACAACCACCACTTGATCTTCAGGAAGCGGATGGCAACCGACACCCGCCCCACTACCAGAAATCAAGAGCGCCTTAACATTTCCAACATGATTTTCGATCTCAAAGTCCGATCTAGAATTCTGCGCGGCCGTCGATCCGGCGGCGAGCACTGTAGACACAGCGATAATCGGCAGCACGGCCTTGCGGATAATATTGAATTTTGAAAATTCCAGCATGATGGCACCTCAATTTAATTGAAAGGAGAATGCAGAGAATACGCCAGCATCAGAAATATGGTCGTGCGCAACCTGATGGTTGTACGCAGCCTGCACGATTATCTCTACATCTCCTCCTATCGCCAATTAAAAAATCATAAAGTTGCATAAAAAAAATGTGCCGCATGGCGCGCTATGCGATTTTGGCAGACGGGCATTCCATTAGCTCATACATCGTCATATTGGCGATATAGCGCTTGCCATCTGACCGCGCATGGCCAGGACCCGCTCTTTGCCCTTGGTCGCGAGACACTCCGTCTGGATGTAGCGCTACGCCTGGACACACTCCCGTGCGAATCGGTCGCGCCTCGATCCGCATCCCAATTGTCAAGTGTCGCCAGCTGGGCTATGGTTCGGACAGCGGCCGGGTAACTGCAGCCGCACACCGGACACGCACTGCGTAGCGGCATGCACTGCACGTGGATCCCGCAATGGACTGAGGGTGACGTTCTGTGCCGGCCTGCGTCGGCGTGCGCTGAAGATCGATGCCGCCGCAGTGCGGCGACGCATTGGGATATCGCGAATGAAGGTTGCACACTGGCTCACCGGCCTGTCGCTCCTGCCTGCCGTGCTGGCGGCGGCCACGGCCATGGCGCAGCAGGCGCAGAATTGCCCGCCACTGCCAGCGCAGTCCAATCTGCAGCGCAGCGACAAGGGCTTCATCGTGTGCCGCGCGACGGCCGCCGACGGCCGCCAGGTGTTGGGCATGATGCTGACCTCGCGCGACCCGAATATCCCGCTGGCGCGCAATCTGCGCGAAGAAAAAGGCAGCATCGCCGGCGAGAGCATGCACTGGTACCGGCCCGACCTGGGCGGCGTGGACGCGCCCGGCCTGGCCTCGCGCCGGGTCACCGTGGTCGAGCTGAGCAAGAACCACTACGCGCAAGTGTGGATCGACGCCGGCGACGTGCAGGAACTGCAATCGCTGCAGTCGCTGGTGCAGGGCCTGGACCTGCGTACGACCAGCGTAGCGCTGGATCGCTGAGCCAGGCAAAGCCCTTTGTAGGAGCGGCTTCAGCCGCGACAGAATCCATCGGTAACGCCTGTCGCGGCTGAAGCCGCTCCTACAGGTTTCATGGCGTGTCGATCGACACCCCAAGCCGCTGCAACCGCCCTTCCTGGAAATCGACGAAGGCCTGCACCAGCGCCTCCCGGGTGTTCACCACGAACGCGTGCCGCGCCACCGGCTCGCGCAGCGGGCGGCCGGCGAGCAGGATCGGCCGTGCGCCCGCATCGCCGGCCTGCAGCTGCAGCCCCTGGCCACCACCGGGCACGGCCGGGACTGCGCCGGCAGCGCGCGCCCTCCCCTCACCACAGTGTCGCGGCGCCCGATGCACTCGCCCAGCGCCGCGGACTACGACCAAAGGACTAGGGCCATCACCTGCCCCGGCATTGACCCCCCAGGCCATCGGGGCGACCCTTGCGGGAATCTCGTGGGGGAGCGATCTGCATGAAAGGGTTTTCCAAACTGGCCTGGGCCGCGCTCGCGGTGCTGGCGGCGTTCTGCCTGGGCACCATCGCCCTGCGCCGCGGCGAACACATCAACGCGCTGTGGATCGTGGTCGCCGCGGTCTCGATCTACCTGATCGCGTATCGCTTCTACAGCCGGTTCATCGCCACCAAGGTGATGCAGCTGGACCCCACCCGGGCCACGCCGGCGGTGCTCAACAACGACGGCCTGGATTACGTGCCGACCAACAAGCACGTGCTGTTCGGCCACCACTTCGCCGCCATCGCCGGCGCCGGTCCGCTGGTCGGCCCGGTGCTCGCCGCGCAGATGGGCTACCTGCCCGGACTGCTGTGGCTGGTGGTCGGGGTGGTGTTCGCCGGCGCGGTGCAGGACTTCGTGGTGCTGTTCCTGTCCAGCCGCCGCAACGGCCGCTCGCTCGGCGACCTGGTGCGCGAGGAGATGGGCCAGATCCCCGGCACGATCGCCCTGTTCGGCGCGTTCCTGATCATGATCATCATCCTGGCGGTGCTGGCGATGGTGGTGGTCAAGGCGCTGGCGGAAAGTCCGTGGGGCATGTTCACGGTGATCGCGACGATGCCGATCGCGATCATGATGGGCGTGTACATGCGCTACATCCGCCCCGGCAAGATCGGCGAGATCTCGGTCGTCGGGCTGATCCTGCTGCTGGCCGCGATCTGGTTCGGCGGCAAGGTCGCCGCCGATCCGACCTGGGGCCCGGCCTTCACCTTCACCGACGTGCAGATCACCTGGATGCTGATCGGCTACGGCTTCGTCGCCTCGGTGCTGCCGGTGTGGCTGCTGCTGGCGCCGCGCGACTACCTGTCCACCTTCCTCAAGATCGGCACCATCATCGCCCTGGCCATCGGCATCCTGGTGGTCATGCCCGACCTGAAGATGCCGGCGCTGACCCAGTACGCGCACAACGGCATGGGCCCGGTGTGGACCGGCGGCATCTTCCCGTTCCTGTTCATCACCATCGCCTGCGGCGCGGTGTCCGGCTTCCATGCGCTGATCGCCTCCGGCACCACGCCCAAGCTGCTCGCCAACGAAGGCCATATGCGCTACATCGGCTATGGCGGCATGCTGATGGAATCGTTCGTGGCGGTGATGGCGCTGGTCGCCGCCTCGATCATCGAACCGGGCGTGTATTTCGCGATGAACGCGCCGGCCTCGATGGTCGGCAGCGACGTGGTCGCGGTCGCGGCCAAGGTCAGCGAATGGGGCTTCGCGATCACCCCCGAGGTGCTCGAGGCCACTGCCCGCGATATCGGCGAGACCACCCTCCTGGCCCGCGCCGGCGGCGCGCCGACCCTGGCGGTGGGGATCGCGCAGATCCTGCACCAGCTGTTGCCGGGCGAAGACATGATGGCGTTCTGGTACCACTTCGCGATCCTGTTCGAAGCGCTGTTCATCCTCACCGCGGTGGACGCCGGCACCCGCGCCGGGCGCTTCATGCTGCAGGACCTGCTCGGCAACTTCGTGCCGGCGCTGAAGCGGACCGAATCGTGGAGCGCCAACATCGTCGCCACCGGCGGCTGCGTGGCGCTGTGGGGCTACCTGCTGTACACGGGGGTCAAGGATCCGTACGGCGGCATCCGCACGCTGTGGCCGCTGTTCGGCATCTCCAACCAGATGCTGGCCGGCATCGCGCTGATGCTGGGCACCGTGGTGCTGTTCAAGATGAAGCGCGACCGCTACGCCTGGGTCACCATCGTGCCGGCGCTATGGCTGCTGCTCTGCACCACCTACGCCGGGCTGATCAAGATCTTCGATCCCAACCCGGCGCAGGGCTTCCTGGCGCAGGCGCACAAGTTCCAGGACGCGATCGCCAGCGGCACCCTCACCGCCCCGGCCAAGACCGTACCGCAGATGCAGCAGATCGTCACCAACGCCTACGTCAACACCGGGCTGACCGCGCTGTTCCTGTTCGTGGTGGTCTCGATCCTGATCTATTCGGTCAAGACCATCCTCGCCGCGCGCCGCAACCCGCAGCGCAGCGACAGGGAAACCGCGTACGTGGCGCTGCAGCCGCACCAGATGGCGGACATCTGATGACGACCGAACTGGTTCCGGTCGGGCAATACCAGGCGCACCGCCGGCTGTGGCGGCGCCTGGTGCAGACCGCGCGGCTGTGCTGCGGCATTCCCGACTACGACAACTACGTGCGCCACGTGCTGGAGAAACATCCCGACCGGCAACCGATGGACTACAAGACCTTCTTCCGCGAGCGCCAGGAAGCGCGCTATGGCGGCAAGAGCGGGTTTCGCTGTTGTTGAAAGGCCGGGAGTGGGAATGACCAGCCATTCGGCTGTGGAAAGCCGGGATTGGCAACGGCGGGAGTGCGGTGCCTGAGGGCATCGCGGCTGCGGAAGGCACGCCACGACGCTTCGGTGCGTGAGCGCGCCTCCGACATGCGTTGAACACGCGCCATCCCGTGGTTGAACACGCGCCATCCCGTGTAGGAGCGGCTTCAGCCGCGACAGGCAGCCCGGAGAAGACACGCACCACGAATGGCGAGACGCTGTCCGGAGCGGCTCTTTCCGTCCGCAACGCTCCGCGGCAAGGTACCCGCTAGCGGACAGCCCAGGCTCTGCGTTTGTGCGTCGCCGCCACCCGGCAGCGCGACCTCCCGATCGAAACTACGCCGCCGCCGCGCTCACCAGTTCCGCGTAGACCTGCGGCAACTGCCGCATATGCTCCATCACCGCGGCCACGCCGAGTTGACGCAGGGTGTCGGCATGCCCCGGCGGGATATGCATCGCGCCGGTGAAACCGATCACGGTCATGCCCGCGGCCAGCGCGGCGCTGGCGCCGGTGGCGCTGTCCTCGATCACCAGGCACCGCGGCGGCGCCGCGCCCAGCGTGTGTGCGGCCAGCAGGTACACGTCCGGCGCCGGCTTCGGCCGCGCCACCATGTCGGCGCTGAAGATGTGGCCGTTCACCCGCTCGGTCAGGCCCGCGCGCGCCACCGACGCCACCACGCTGTGGCGCTGGCTGTTGGAGGCGACCGCCAGCGGCAGCGGCAGCGCCAGCAAGGCTTCGCGCACCCCGTCGATCGCTTGCACCTCGGCGGCGATCAACGCTTCCGAACGCCGCTGGATCTGCTCGAACAGGCCCGGCGGCAAGGCCACCGCGAAATGCCGCTGCACCCGCTCCACGATCTCGCGCGCGGTCTGGCCGAAACTGCCGGCGAGGTAGGCCTCCAGTTCGGCCCGCGGCACGTAGGCGCCCAGCGCATCGAACATGACCCGGTCGGCCAGCACCTCGCTGTCGACAAGCACGCCGTCGCAGTCGCTGATCAGCAGATCGAAGGGGGTCGCGGTCATCGCAAAGGCCTCGGAGGAAACCCACATTATGCCAAGTTGCGCATGTATGCCGCCTGCGTGCGGCAGCGCCGATGCGCGCGCTTGGCCGCGGTCGGGCGACGCCCCGCTCCAGGCGCGAACCCGCGTTTCGCGTCGATCGGCGTTGCGCCGCGCATGGCCCCGCCATGCAGGTCGCGCGCGCTTTGTCACAAAACCTTACCGAACCGGCACCGGACAGCTGCTAGCATCGGTCGCGGTGGCAAGGAACGTCGCCACCGGCAACAGGAACGCGAACAGGAAAGGAGCCCTCCATGCGCAAGCAGTTCCCCGCCCTGATCGCGCTTGCGACCTCGATGTCCATCTCGGTCTCATGCGCCGCCCCGCCCGGCGCCAAGGAGCAATCTGCCATGTCAGCCACGCTGCAGGATCACTCGGTCGCGTTCCGCGATCCCCAACTCGCCGACATCGCCGCCGCCGTCGCGCGCGGCGATGCCGCCCGTATCGCCGCGCTCGCGCCGGGCGTGGACCTGTCCGCGCACGGCGACCAGAACGTCACCCTGCTCGAATATGCGATCTGGCACGAACAGCCGCGCGCGCTCGGCGCCTTGCTGGACGCCGGCGCGAACCCGGCCGAACCGGGCATGGATCAGGAAACCGTGGTGCACATGGCGGCAGTGGCCAAGGATCCTCAATACCTGAAGCTCCTGCTGCAGCACGGCGCGCCGGTGGATCCGGTCAGCGCACGCGGCCACTGGACGCCGCTGTTCCGCGCGCTGCAGAGCAAGCGCGACGAACAGATCCAGTTGCTGCTGCAGGCCGGCGCCGATCCGCACCGGGTCGATGCCAGCGGCAACTCGCTGCTGCACCTGGCCGCGCAGAGCAGCGCCGGCAATCCATGGGTGCTGAAACTGCTGCAGGCCGGGGTCGATCCGGGCCTGCGCAATGCGCAACAGAAGACCTTCCAGGCGTATTTCTTCGCCACGCCCGAGCGCCTGCTCAACAACACCGCGCAGCAGACCCGCGCCGCGGTACGCGACTGGTTGAGCGCCCACGCCATCCCCCTGGAAGCGACCCGCTGAGGCAGCTGTTCGCACCACACGCAAGGAGCCGCGCATGAGCCAGAACGATCTCCCCGACAACGCCGCGTCCGCGCCCTTCGGCGAGGCCGTCCGCGGCCAGCAGCCGCAGGCGGTGGACGCGCAACTTCCCACCCTGCTGCAGGATCTGTACGTCACCGCCGGCCAGCGCCGCGCCGGCGGCGCTGAAAGCTTCGCGCCGCTGCCCGACGGCTGGACCCGCCTGGACGACGGCGCCGTGCAACGTGCCGGCATCGACCCAGGCATGCTGCACGACGCCAAGAGCGGCTTCGACGCCGCGTTCTACCGCAACCCGCAGGGCAACGTGGTGCTGGCGTTCTGCGGCAGCGACGAAGGCAAGGACTGGAAACACAACATCGGCCAGGGCCTGGGTTTTGGCGACGCGCAGTACGCCGCGGCGATCCAGCTCGGCAGCCAGGCCAGGCAGGCCTTCGGCCGGGAGCTGATGATCTCCGGGCATTCGCTAGGCGGCGGCCTGGCCGCGGCCTCGGCGATGGTCAACGACGTCCCGGCGGTCACCTACAACGCCGCCGGGGTCAACGACCGCACCCTGGAGCGCGCAGGCCTGGACGCATCGGCGGCCAAGACCTATGCCGCCGACGGCCTGATCCGCGGCTACCACGTCAAGAACGAACTGCTGACCCATCTGCAGGAAGACAGCATTCCGCTGAAGTGGGCGCTACCGGACGCCGCCGGCCACCAGATCCAGCTGCCGGACCCGGATCCGCTGTCGTTCGGCCAGAGCCTGCTGCCGGGGAGGATGCTCAAGCATCGGCTGGACCTGCACGGCATCGATTCGGTGATCAAGGCGCAGGACCTGGCATCGCAGAGCCAGGCGCAGACCCAGGAACGCGCGCTGCCGACCGGCAGCCGGCTGTTCAACGATGCGGTGGTGCAACTGGACGGGCAGCGCGAGCGGCTCGGCCTGCGCGACGACGCGGCCTTCCTCAACACCGCCGCCAGCGTCGCCGCGCGCGCGGGCAACGACGGGCTGCAGCGCATCGACCAGTTGCTGCCGAGCCGCGACGGCGACCGCCTGTTCGCGGTACAGGGCCGCGCCGACGACCCGGCGCACTTGCGCAGCCAGGTGCAGACCGCGGCAGCGGCCAGCGAACCGGCGCAGGCCAACGTCGGCCAGCTGCAGCAGCAGAATTTGCAGGCGAACGTGCCGCAGCAGGAAGAGCAACAGCGCCGGGTCGCGCTGCAGCAGTAAGGCGCACGCAATCCACTGGCAATCCCCCTGTAGGAGCGGCTTCAGCCGCGACAGGATCTATCGGTAAAGCCCGGTCGCGGCTGAAGCCGCTCCTACAGGGTTGGTGACAGGGTTGGTGACGGTGCGCTAGCCCGCGCCCGCCATCGCGCGCAAGGTGATCCCGACCAGGTACGCCAGATAGGTGCCGGTGGCATCACCCATCGTGCCAGCAGCACGCCGACCGGCGCCAGCGCCGGATGGAACGCGGCCGCCACCACCGGCGCCGAGGCCGGGCCGCCGACGTTGCTCTGCGAGCCGATCGCGAAGTAGAAGAACGGCACCCGCAGCAGCTTGCCCAGCGCCAGCAACAGCACGATGTGCACGCACAGCCAGATCAGCCCGAGCAGGAAGATCCATGGCCGGTCGAACAGCGCCAGCAGGTCCAGCTGCATGCCGATGCAGGCGATCAGGAACTACAGCAGCAACGAGCCGATGCGCGAGGCACCGGCCCCTCCAGCGTGCGTGCGCGGGTGAAGCTCGGCAGCAGGCCGATCGTGGTGGACAGCACCACCACCCATACAAACGGCGCGCCGAGGCTGAACTGCCTGGCCCAGGCGACGTTGGCAGCGAACCAGGCCGCGGTCGGCGCCGCGATCGCATGCGCCAGGCCCACCGCACCGAACGCGAGGCCGACGATCAGCATCAGGTCGGTGAGGCTGGCGACGCGTTCGTGCTGCGCCTGGAACTGCGCGATGCGCTGTTTCAGATCGTCGATGCCGCGGGTGTCGGCGCCGCTGCGCGCATCGATCGCCGCCGCGCGCGGGGCGAGGAAGATCAGCACGGCCATCCACACATAACCGACGCCGACATCGACCACCGCGAACTGGCCGACGGTGGTGGCATCAACGTCGGACACTTCGCGCATGGCCAGCATGTTGGCGCCGCCGCCGATCCAGCTGCCGGCCAGTGCGGCCATGCCGGCCCAGGTATCGCCGGCCACCGTGGCCGGATGCAGCCAGCGCATCAGCTGGAACGCGACCACCGCACCGAGCATGATGCTGAAGGACGCGCCCAGGTACATCGCCACCAGCCTCGGCCCCAGGCGCAGGATGCCTTTCAGGTCGACGGTGAGGGTCAGCAGCACCAACGCCGCCGGTAAGTGAACCGGGACTCGGGACCGGGGACCGGGGACCCGGAACAGCGCAACAACGCGACCGGAAATCAGGCAGCGCGCACCCAACCGGATATCGCCCCTGTCCGTTCGATAACGCGCCATCCGCACCGGTCAGCGCTTTTCCCGGTCCCCGGTCCCTGGTCCCCGGTCCCCGGTCCCGGCCTCACTGCCCGATATGCTGCTTCAACCACCCATTCACCGTGTCATGCCACAGGATGCTGTTCTGCGGCTTCAGCACCCAGTGGTTCTCGTCCGGGAAGTACAGGAACTTGGATTCGATGCCCTTGCGCTGGAGCGCGCTGAACGCAGCCAGGCCCTGCTCCACCGGGATGCGGAAATCCTGCTGGCCGTGGATCACCAGCATCGGCACCTTCCACGTGTCCACGTGCAGCACCGGGTTGAACTTCTCGTAGCCGGCCGGGTTCTGCCACGGCGTGCCGCCGTTCTCCCACTCGCTGAACCACAGTTCCTCGGTGGCGTAGCCCATGGTGCGGTTGTCGAACACGCCGTCGTGGTCGACCAGGCACTTCCATGACTGGTTCCAGTTGCCGGCCATCCAGTACACCATGTAGCCGCCGTAGCTGGCGCCGAGCGCGCAGGCCTTGTCGCCGTTGAGGAACGCGTACTGTTTCTGCGCCGCGGCCCAGCCCTTCTGCAGGTCTTCCAGCGGGCGGTCGCCCCAGTGCTGGCTGATCGCATCGGTGAACGCCTGGCCGTAGCCGGTGGAGCCGTGGAAATCGATCATCACCACCGCATAGCCCTGGCCGGCATAGGTCTGCGGATTCCAGCGGTTGCTCCAGCCGTTGCCGAAGCTGCCCTGCGGGCCGCCGTGGATCAGGAACGCGACCGGATAGGTCTTGCCGGGCTGGTAGTTGTACGGCTTGACCACGTAGCCGTGCACGGTCTCGTCGTTCCAGCCCTTGAACTGGAACTGCTCGTAGTCGCCGAAGGCCACGTCGGGCAACTGTTCGCCGGCGCTGGCGGTGATCGCACGCGGATGCTGGCCGTCGGCGTCGGCGACGAACACCTGGTCGCCGCTCTTGAGGCTGTTGCGGGTGAACGCCAGCGTGGTGCCGGCCAGCACCGGCGCGCCGACGCTGCCGCCATCGGCCACGGTGCGGACCTTGCCGCTGGCGACATCCACCGCGAACAGCGGATGCTGGCCAATATCGTCGGCGGTGGTGTAGACGGTGCCGCCGTCGACCGAGAGCACGATCTCGCCGGCCGAACGATCCCACTGCGGCGCGATCTCGCGGGTCTTGCCGCTGGCCACGTCCATCGCCATCAGCCCGAAGCGGTCGGCTTCGAAGCCGGGGCGTTTCATCGCGCGGTAGTACAGGGTCTTGCCGTCGGCGGAGAACACCGGGCCGGCGTCCCAGGCGCGGTTGGCCGCGGTCAGGTTGACCGGCGCGGCCTTGCCCGCCGCATCCAGCCGGTACAGGTCGAAGTTGGTCGACCACGGCTCCGCGCGCCCGGCCACGCGCACGCTGGCGACCAGCGACTGCCCGTCCGGCGCCCAGGTGTAGTCCTCGCTGCCGCCGAACGGCTTGGACGGGATGTCGCCGGCCAGGGTCACGCTGATCGCCGAGGCGCCGAGCACCGGCTTGGCCTTGGCGTCGCCGGGCAGCGGCGCCACGAACAGGCTGTTGCGGCGGCCGTCGTTCCAGGTGTCCCAATGGCGCACGAACAACTGGTCGAACAGCACGCCGCTGGCCTTGGCGTTCTTCTTCGCGTCCAGGCGTTTTTGCGTGCAGCCCAGGTCGGAACCGCAGTCCTGGAACACGCCGGCGCTGAAGGCGACACGGTCGCCCTGCGGCGCGACGTGGTAGCTGTCCACGTCCAGCTCGAAATTGGTGAGCTGGCGCGGCGTGCCGCCGGCCAGCGGCAGCGCGTACAGCTGCTGGCGGCCGGACCTGGCGCTGAGGAAGTACACGGTCTTGCCGTCGGCTGACAGTTCCGGCGCATTGACGTTCCAGCCGTCCGGGGTCAGCCGCTTCGGCGGCGCCGCATCGCGGGTGCGCAGATTGCGCAGCCACAGCCCGGTGCTGGCCTTGTCGCCGGCCTTGTCCACCTGCCGCTTGGCGAAGATCAGCGTGCCGCCATCGGGCGTCAGCAGCGGCGAGGACACCCGGTCCAGCGCCACCATGTCGCGGACGTCGAAACCGCGGGTCGCCGCCAGCGCAGGCAGCGCGGTCAGCAGGCACAGGGGCAGCAAGGCGTAGCGCAAGGTCATCGGGTGTCTCCGGAAGACGGCAAAACGTCGATGGTAGGTGGGCGGGTGGGCGCGGCGCAAAGGCATGAAGTCATGGGCGGGTCGGGACTCGGGACTCGGGACTCGGGACTCGGGACTCGGGACTCGCAGGAGCATCGGCGCTGCATGTTTCTTTGCAAGGCTGCAGCGACGCTGGCGCGCATACGACTGTGCTGTGCTGCCGCAGCGCTGCGGCGCTTGCGTGCGAGGCACACAACTTCTGAGGCGCTGGATGTTGCGCGAAGACGCTGCCCGGCGTCGCCCATACACTTCCCCATCATCGAAAACACGAAGCCCGGCGCGTGGCCGGGCTTCGTGCATTGCGGGGCTGAGGTGGGCGCCTGCTTACGCCGACGGCGGTGCGGTCGGCTCGCCCTTGTAGCCGGTGCGGTACAGCAGCCAGCCGACGAAGGCGAGCAGCACCAGGCCGTACCACTGGTTCAGATGGAAGGCCGCGGGCAGCGCCAGCACGTCGGCGTGGCCGGAGACCACGATCGGCACGGCGATGGCGATGCCCATCAGCGCCTCGCCGGTGATCAGGCCAGCGGCGAACAGCGTGCCTGGACGGTGCACGCGGTCGCGGCCTTCCTCGTCGTCGGCGCGGATCCTGTGGACGCGCTCGACCAGATAGGTGATCAGGCCGCCGAGGAAGATCGGCACCATCAGTTCCAGCGGCAGGTAGATGCCGATCGCCGCGGCCAGCACCGGCACGCGGAAGCGCTTGCCGGTGCGCTTGAGCCACTCGTCCAGGGCGATGATCGCCGCACCGACGCCGGCGCCGATCGCGATCATCGTCCACGGCAGTTCGCCGCCGAACAGGCCCTTGGCCACCGAGGCCATCAGCGTCGCCTGCGGCGCGGCCAGCGAGTTCGGATGCTCCGGCGTCGCCGCGCCGATGCCGTAGGCCTGCGCCAGCAGGTTCAGCACCGGCGCCATGATCAGCGCGCAGGAGAACGCGCCGATGGCCAGCATCAGTTGCTGTTTCCACGGCGTGGCGCCGACCAGGTAGCCGGCCTTCAGATCCTGCAGGTTGTCGCCCCCCACCGCTGCAGCGCAGCACACCACAGCGCCGATCATGATCGCGGCGACCGCGCCGATCGGCGCACCGCCGATGCCCACCGGCGCCAGCCCGCTCTTGCCCAGCAGCAGCACCAGCACTGCCGAGGCGAACAGGATGGTGGAGATGGTGATGCCCGATACCGGGTTGTTCGACGAACCGATCAGCCCGGCCAGATAACCGGATACCGACACGAACAGGAAGCCGGCGACGATCATGATGATGGTCATCGGAATGCTGACATGCCACTGCCCGACGATCGCCTGGTACAGGCCCAGCAGCGGCAGCGTGCACAGCAGCAGCGCCACCAGCATCCACTTCATCGGCAGGTCGCGGTCGGTCTCGGCCACCACCGTGCCGGCGGTGCTCTTGCGCGCGGCGGCGAAGCCGCTCTTGACCCCGGAGAACAGCGACTTGCGCAGCGAGAACAGTGTCCACACGCCGCCGATCAGCATCGCGCCCACGCCCAGGTAGCGCACCTTGGCCGCCCAGATGCCGAACGCGGCCTCGGCCGCCGGCGCGCTGGCCAGGCTCTGCGCCAGCGCCGGGTCCGAGCCCATGAAGAACTGCTGGTACAGCGGAATGGCGATGTGCCAGGACAGGATCGAGCCGGACAGCACCACGATGCCGACGTTGAGCCCGACGATGTAGCCGACGCCGAGCAGCGCCGGCGACAGGTTGGTGCCGATGTAGCCGACCAGCTTGCTGCTGCCCAGATAGGTGGCCTGCGCCCAGGTGTCGGGAATCACTTTCAGGCCGCTGGCCGCGGCCAGCTTGACCAGCCCGCCGATGCTCGCCGACAGCGCCAGGATCTTCAGTCCCGGTCCCGGGTTCGCGCCGGCCTTGAGCACTTCGGCCGCGGCCTTGCCCTCGGGGAACGGCAGCGGATCCTCGACGATCATCGAGCGCCGCAGCGGCACCGAGAACAGCACCCCGAGCAGGCCGCCCATGCCGGCGATGCCGAGCACCCACCAGTACTTGAAGTCCGGCCAGTAGCCCATGATCACCAGCGCCGGGATGGTGAAGATGACCCCCGCGGCGATCGACGAACCGGCCGAGGCGCCGGTCTGCACGATGTTGTTCTCCAGGATGGTGCCGCCGCCGAGCAGGCGCAGCACGCCCATCGACACCACCGCCGCCGGGATCGCGGTGGCGATGGTCAGGCCGGCGAACAGCCCCAGGTAGGCGTTGGCGGCCGACAGCACGACGGCCAGCACGATCGCCAGCACGACCGCGCGGAAAGTGAGCTGACGCGGCGCAGCAGCGTTGTTCATGGTGACCCCTGAAACGACAAAAACGTGTTCCACGCTAGCGTCTGGGCCCAGGCAAGTCCAGCATCGCGCCGCCCAGCTTGTGGCACATGCCTGGGAGGCGGGGATTGGGGATTGGGAGTGGGGATTCGCGAAGGCAGCAGCGCCAGCGGCCGATGGTCGGCCCCTCTCCCACCGGCCTGATTAGCGCTGTGTCTCAGCTGGTGATGCTGCCTTGGTTTAGAAATGCAGGTTCTTCAGTGAGATACGGCGATGACGCTCAATCGGATCCAGTTCCAAAAGGGGCTTTCGATTCCGGCTTTTCTGAGCCGCTACGGCTCCGAGGCGCAATGTGTCGAGGCCTTGGTTCAGGCCAGGTGGCCCAATGGCTTCGTGTGTCCGCAGTGCGGACACACGCATGCCAGTGGCTTTGAGCGGGGACGCCAGCACCTGTGGCAGTGCGCGCGCTGCCGGGTACAGACCAGCTTGACCGCCGGCACGCCCATGGCAGACACCAAGCTTCCCTTGCGGGTGTGGTGGCTGGCCATCTATCTGGTGAGCCAAGCCAAGAACGGAATTGCTGCGCTGGAACTGGCTCGGCAACTGGGCGTGTGCTATCGCACTGCATGGCGGATCAAGCACAAAGTGATGTCGGCGATGGCCGATCGTGAGCAGTCACGCCGGCTCGACGGAGAGGTCCAGATCGATGATGCCTATCTGGGCGGCGAACGCGCCGGTGGTCCAGGCCAACCGCAGTGGCGCAATAAAGTGCCGTTTATTGCAGCGGTTTCCCTGCATCAAGGGCGCCCGCGCTATCTCCGCCTGGATGTGGTCTCCAGCTTCCGAAGAAGCGTCGTGCACACGTGGGCTCAGCAGGCACTGGCACCGGGCACCCATGTCGTCAGTGATGGGCTGACAGCGTTCACCGGTGTGGGCTGGGCAGGCCTGACCCACGATGCCATCGTGACCGGAAGCGGCCGCAAAGGCGTCCAGCAGCCTCGTCTGCGTTGGGTCAATACGATCCTGGGCAATCTCAAAACGGCGCTTAGCGGCACCCACCATGCGGTGGACTTCCCCAAATACGGCGCGCGCTACCTGCATGCGCATGCCTACCGCTTCAATCGCCGCTTCAACCTGGCCGCCATGGTGCCGCGCCTGGCCAGTGCCCTGGCCGGCGCGGGAAGGCTCACAGAGCAGCAACTGCGTACGACAGCTGAGACACAGCGCTAATCAGGTCCCACCGGGAGAGAGGTTGGGCTGAGGGTACGGGGCGCAGCCTCGCGCTGTTTCGATGGCGCGAGGCTGCGCCCTCAGCCAATCCCCACCGGCACGCCTATACTCCGCCGCTGCCCTTCCCGCCCAGGCCAGCCGTGTCCGCCACCGCCCTCCCCGCCCGCGACGATTTCCTCGGCCATCCCAAAGGCGTCTACGTTTGTTTCTTCACCGAAATGTGGGAGCGTTTCTCCTTCTACGGGATGAAGGCGCTGCTGCTGCTGTACCTGACCAAGTACCACCTGTTCGGCGACAAGGCCGGGCTGGACCTGCTCGGCGCCTACGGCGGGCTGGTGTACTGCGTGCCGGTGATCGGCGGCCTGCTCGCCGACCGCTGGCTGGGCATGCGCAAGGCGGTGGTGTTCGGCGGCATCCTGCTGGTGCTCGGCCACGCCGGCATGGCCTTCGAGGGCCACGCCGCCACCCGCATCAATGGCGAAGTGGTGCGCGATACGGCGTCGCTGGGCGTGACCTACCTGTCGCTGGCGCTGATCATCATGGGCGTGGGCTTTCTCAAGCCGAACATCTCCACCATCGTCGGCAAGCTGTATGCACCCGACGATTCGCGCCGCGACTCCGGCTTCTCGCTGTTCTATGCCGGCATCAACCTCGGCGCGCTGTTCGCCTCGCTGGTGTGCGGCTTCCTCGGCGAAGCCTACGGCTGGCGCTACGGTTTCGGCGCCGCCGGGATCGGCATGCTGCTCGGCCTGGGCATGTTCCTGTGGGGCCAGAAATACCTGCACGGCCATGCCGAGCCGGCGCAGCCGGTGCTGCTGCGCCAGCGCGTGGCCGGGCTGCCGCGCGAATGGGCGATCTACCTGGGCGCGGTGCTCGGCGTGCTGCCGGTGGCTTGGCTGATGTGGGCCGCGGCCAACGGCGCCTTCAGCCTGGGCGGCGAGATCTCGCTGGCCTTGCTGCTGATGCTGGTGGTGCTCGGCGGCGTGCTGCTGTGGTTCGCCTGGTTCACCGGCACCCAGTGCACGCCGGTGCAGCGCCAGCAGATGATCGCGCTGATGGTGCTGATCGCGATGGCGCTGGTGTACTTCACCCTGTACGAGCAGACCTACGGCTCCTGGGTCACCTTCACCGACAGGCTGATGACCAAGGACATCGTGCCGTCGCTGGTGATCCGCGACGGCACCCCGCTGCCGTGGTCGATCGCTTCGTTGCTGCTGGCGCCGCTGGGCTTCGTCGCCGCGGCGTCGCTGTCCGACCGCAACCCGACGTCGGCGGCGCCGCGCCTGCTGTTCGTCGCGGTCAGCGTGCTGATGCTGCTGCTCCTCGTACGCGACTGCCTGGTGCTGCCGCAGACCGCCGGTTCGCTGACCTACCTGGGCGCACTGTTCCTGGTGCTGCTGGCGCCAGTGTTCGCCGCGCTGTGGGCGTGGCTGGAACGGCGCGGCCTGGAGCCGTCCAAGCCGGCCAAGTCGGCCATGGGCCTGTTGTTGGCCGGGGTGTCGTTCGTGCCGTTGGCGCTGGCCGCGCAACAGGTCGGCGCCAGCGGACAGATGGCCAGCGTGTGGTGGCTGGTGCTGGCCTATCTGGTGCTGGAAGCGGGCGAGATGTGCCTGTCGCCGGTCGGGCTGTCGGCGGTGACCCAGCTCGCGGTGCCGCGCGTGGTCAGCCTGATGATGGGCACCTGGTTCCTGGCCACCGCCTTCTCCGAGGCGCTGGCCGCGCTGTTCGGCAAGCTCGCCGCGATCGATGTGCCGGACGGCGAAACGCTGAACATCGCCGATGCCGCCGGCAAGTACGCGCACCTGTTCTGGCTGATGCTGTGGATCGGCGTGGGCTGCGCGGTGCTGGCCTTCGTGGCCGCGCCGCTGCTGCGGCGAATGATGCACGGGGTGCGTTGAGCGTCGGCACCGTCGTCGCTACGCGCGAGGCGCGGCCCGAGCGTGCGTCGGGCCGCGGATCGGCTTTCGCGGCTTGCAGGTGCTGATGCGCTTGCAGCGCATCAGCACCGTGGAACTAGCGCGCAGGTGCAGGTGCAGCCTGCGCACCGCCAAGCGAGCGGCTCAGGAATGCCAGCAGCCTGGTGTAGAACTCACGGCGGTGTTCCTCTGTGTAGAAGCCGTGGCCCTCGGTGAGGACGTACAGCGTCTCCACCGGCACCCCAGCCTTCTTCAGCGCCGCCTCCATCTTCTTGGAATGCTCGATCGGCGCGGTTTCATCCTCGCCGCCCGCGGCGATGAACACCGGCACCTTGATCTTGTCGGCCAGGTTCACCGGCGACACTGCCGCCAGTTCGCTGCCCGACCCCATCCATTCGCGCAGGAAGTTCTGACTCGAGTCGCGCTTCTGGGCATCGCCCCTGACATACATCATCGGCAAGTCGTAGACGCCGACATAGCCGGCCGCGCAGCGGTACAGCGATGGCTCCTTGGCCACCCCCATCAACGACGCATAGGCACCGTAGCTGGCGCCGTACATGCAGATGCGCGCAGGATCGGCGATCCCTTGGGCAATCGCCCAACGCGTAGCGTCGGTCACATCGTCCTGCATCTTGCCACCCCATTCCCCGCCACCGGCCTGCTGGAAGGCGCGTCCGTAGTTACCCGAACCGCGGTAGTTGACCTGCAGCACCGCGTAGCCGGCGCTGGCCAGGATCTGCGCGTCTTCGTCGAACAGGCCGTTGTCGAACACGCCGAACGGGCCGCCGTGCGGCATCACCACCATCGGTACCTTGCCGGCCGCAGCCGCCGCGGGCAGGGTCACGAAGCCGTGCAACGGCAAGCCGTCGCGCGCCTGCAATGCGATCGGCCGCACCTCGGCCAGCTTCGGCGGCTGCAACGCGGCACGGCTAGCGAATGCGAAATCCGCCTTCTTCGCCACGGTGTCGAACAGGTAGAACTCTCCCGGATTGCGTCCGGATTGCACCTGCACCAGGTTGAGCCGGCCATCGCGGGTGCTGGAGGTCACGTAGACCGCCTGCCCCGGGAACGCCGCCTCCAGCGAGCGCTGGGTCTTGGCCTCGGGCGAAGCCGGGTCGAAGAACAGGCTGCGCGGCGTGTCGGCCAGCACCTGGATCCCCACCGGGATACGGGTGCCGTGGCGATACATGATCCGGTACCGATCGGCCAGGGCATCGCGCGCCATTTCCTTGCGTTCGTTGCTGTCCACATTCCAGGCCACGATCGCGTCGCTGCCCTTGTCCTGCTGGACCTGCAGATACGCGGTGCGCCCGTCTTCGGAAAAGCCGATCGGCCACTCGGCGTGATGGCTGAGATTCTCGTCGTTGAGCAGGCGCCAGTCGCCGCCTTGCGCATCGCGGTAAAACAGCTTGTTGGCATTGTCCGCATCGGCACCGGAGGCAAAACGGATCTTGCCTTGCTCATCGCTGTAGAAGCTGGCCCTGCGCACCTTGGGCGAGCCGACCAGCGGCCGCCGCCGGCCGCTGTATACGTCCAGCACCTCGGTGCGGCTGTAGGGATCCTGGCTGACGCTGAACGGTCGCGCCTGGATGATGACGTTGTGGTCATCGCCAGGCAGTGAACCAACCCACTCCGCAATGACCTTTTCGACCTTCTTGGTCTGGATCAGCGTGCCTGGGCCGTTGCCAGTGACGCGCTGGCCCACCAACAATTCCGCCGTACCGCCGTCGGCGTTGATTGCGAACAGTTCTCCGGTGCCCCACGGCCGGTCCCGCGCGCCTATTTTCTGAGCCATGCTGAACAACACACGCGTGTCGTTGACCCACTCGAAATCGGAGACATGGGTGTTCTTCTCCATCGAAAAGGTGCCGACGATCTTGCGGTCGGAGCGGCGCATCACCGCCAGCGCGGTGCGGTCCGCCAGCGGCACGGTGGCCGCGTAGAACTCGCCGGTCGGCGACAACTTCAGCTCACCGACCTGCTCCTGCTTGAGGAACGGTGCCAGATCCACCTGCGCCTGCGCGCTGCCCATTCCGATTCCCAGCCCCAGCACACAGCACAACGCGACTGTCCCCAGTCTCCCACTCATCCTGATCCCCTGTATCCATGTTGGTTTGGCTTGCGAACGGAAGTTTAATACGGCGCGCGCGCGGCGAAAACGGCCGCCGTGGGCACGCGCGCAGCCGGCAAGGCACGGGCGCGCCGAGCTGCTTTTCTAGCCAGATGCGAACGCACTTGAGCAGGCAGTCCAGCCCCGGCATAGGCAACGCACCGAGTGAACGCCTGCGCCTGTCGCGCTCGCAAAATTCCTTACAGATGTGAGGATTTTTGCCGAAATCCGTTCGTTGCACTGGTAATCCTTACGAAAATAAGGATTTACCAGTGTGTCCTGATGATCGAAAGGATTTATCCAAATATTCCTTACGATCGACAGGATAAGACCGGTAAGATGGGCTGGATGCGGTGAATCCGCACGAGAATGAGGATTGCACAATGAAGATCAGGCTGGACAACGCGGAAGCATTGGGTCCACTGGTCAAGGCCATGCGCAAGCACCAGGGCTTGCGTCAGGACGCCACTGCCGAAGGCATCGGCGTGAGCGAGAACTTCCTGGCCAAGGTCGAGCGCGGCAGCGGCACGGTGCAATGGGGCAAGCTGTTCGCCGTGCTGTCCGAATTGGGCCTGCACGTCGAGATCGATGTTCCCGACAGCGTCATGGACGCGTCCAACCAGCGCAAGCGGGCGCGCACGCGATGAGCCGGCCGCCGCAGCGCCTGCACGACGCCATCGGCGTCACCGTCCTGGACGGCCTGCACTATCCGCAGCGCAGTTTGCTGGCCAGTATCGGCACCCAACGCGTCGGCACGCTCTCCGAATACGCCAACCTGTGGAAATTCAGCTACGCCCCGGCGTGGCTGGCCAGTGCCGACCGCTTCGCCTTGGCGCCAGGTTTGCCGTTGCACGAGGGCGAGATCCAGGACGGGTCCTCCTTCCGTCCGGTGCAATGGTATTTCGACAATCTCCTGCCGGAAGAGGCGCAGCGGCAGTTGATGGCGGCCGATGCCGGGATCCCCGGCGCGGACGCCTTCGCGTTGCTGTCCTACTACGGTGCGGAATCGGCGGGTTCGCTGACGCTGCTGCCACCCGGCAAATCCCTTGAAGCGGGCGGCATGGCCGAGCTGTCCGATGCGCAGCTGTCAGCACGCATCCGCAATCTGCCGCATCACTCGCTGGCCGCTGGCGCCGCAAAGCGCATGTCGCTCGCTGGCGCCCAGCACAAGCTGGCCGTCATCGAACGCGACGGGCGCTTGTTGCAGCCGATCGGGGCCGAGCCGTCGACCCACATCCTCAAGCCCGAGAACACAAGTGGGGACTATCCGCATAGCGTGGCCAACGAGTGGTTCGTGATGCGCCTGGCCGCGCGGGCGGGCCTCGACGTGCCGCCTGTGCAGCGGCGCTATGTACCCGAGCCTGCGTTCTTGATCGAGCGCTTCGACCGCCAGCGCACAGTGACCGGCGTGCGCCGCGTGCATGCCATCGATGCTTGCCAGCTGCTCGGCCTGGACCGCAGCTTCAAGTACCAGATGGGCAGCGTCGAGGCGTTGGCGCGGATCGCCGCACTCTGCCGCAACAAGCTTGCGACCCGGTTCCGCCTCTACAGGTGGCTGATCTTCAACGTGTTGACCGGAAACAGCGATGCGCACCTGAAAAATCTGAGCTTCCTGGTGGGGCCGGACGGGGTGAACCTGGCACCGCATTACGATCTGCTGTGCACGACCTGCTACGACTCGCGCGCATACGGCAGCGGAAAACGGCCGCAGGACGCGACGCTGGCATGGCCGATCCTGGGCGTGGAACGATTCGGCGAGGTGAACTTCGCACACCTGGTGCAGGCGGGCGAAGCCATGGGACTTCCGCGAAAGGCCGCCGCGAATCTACTCGAACTGCAGCGGTCGGCGATCCTGGACGAGGCGCAACAGCTGCTCAACCAGGTCGACACCGAAAACGCCCAGTTGTTGAAGCACACGCCGGACCTGGATGCCACGCTCGCCGGCGAGATGCGCTGTTTGCGTGCCATCACCCACAACGTCGTCAAGGAAATGGCCGAGCGGCTGTCGCCGCGCTGAGTCCAGCCGCCGGCAACGGCGCTGCATCGCCGCCCGCCGCGGCTTCCCGCAGGCAGCCGATCCCGGTTCTTCGCAGCAGCGCTGCTTCGTCCAATGGTCGCGTGGGCGCTTGGACTGCAGCCGCTGCGCTGCATCGAGTGAACCTCGCCATCCCAGCCACGTCCCCCGCGTCAGCGTTCAAAGGCGGCGGCTATGCCACCCGAAATCGCGCGCGGGCATAAAAAAGCCCGCTTCTGCCGGGAGAAGCGGGCCGCGTTCGAGGCCAGACCGATGTTCGGCTCAGAACGGGATATCGTCGTCCGCGAAATCGTCCATCGGCGCGGACTGCTGCGGCGCCGGCTGCTGCCGGCGCGGCGCATAATCCTGGCCACCGCCGCCCTGCCCGCCGCCGCCCTGGTTCGGGCGTTCCTGGCGCGGCGCGGCCGCACGCTGCGGGCGATCGCCGCCCATGCCGGCACCACCGCCGCCGCCTTCGCGGCCGCCCAGCATCTGCATCTCGTCGGCGACGATGTCGGTGGAGTACTTCTCCACGCCGTCCTGGCCGGTGTACTTGTCGTAGCGGATCGAGCCTTCGACGTAGACCGAGCTGCCCTTGCGCAGGTACTCGCCGGCGATCTCGCCGAGCTTGCCGAAGAACACCACGCGGTGCCATTCGGTGCGCTCCTGCTGGTTGCCGTCCTTGTCCTTGCGCACGCTGGTGGTGGCCAGGCTGATGCGGGTGATCGCCATGCCGGCCTGGGTGTACTTGGTGTCGGGGTCGTTACCGAGGTTGCCGACGAGGATGACTTTGTTGATGCCGCGGGCCATGGAATTCTTCCGTTCGGGGTGGTGAACCCGCTCGGGCGCGGGCATGTCGGATAGGGTTGCCCGTTCGGGAACGGGCGAGGACAGTGAATTATACCGGGCTGGCGGCGGATATCAGCCCGGCCCCGGTTCAGGCGTAGGACTTGCCCGCACCGGGGGGCCTATAATCCCTGCATTCCCCCTAGTCCGACCGCATGAGCCTCGCCGAAGACCTCCGCCCCGCCCTGGGGCTGCCTCAGATCCAGGCGCTGGCCGCGCCCGACATGAGTGCCGCCGATGCGCTGATCCGCCGCCGCCTGGCCTCGGACGTGGTGCTGATCAACCAGATCGCCGAGCACATCGTCTCCGCCGGCGGCAAGCGCCTGCGGCCGATGCTGGTGATGCTGGCCGGGCGCGCCTGCGCCGGCGGCGGACCGGTGCACCACCAGTTGGCGGTGATCGTCGAATTCATCCACACCTCGACCCTGCTGCACGACGACGTGGTCGACGAATCGGACCTGCGCCGCGGCCGCAGCACCGCCAATGCGCTGTGGGGCAACGCGCCCAGCGTGCTGGTCGGCGATTTCCTGTACTCGCGCAGCTTCCAGCTGATGGTCGAGCTGGACGACATGCAGGTGATGCGGCTGCTCGCCGACACCACCAACCGCATCGCCGAGGGCGAGGTGCTGCAGCTGTTGCACGTGCACAACCCGGATACCGACGAGGCCGCGTACCTGCGGGTGATCGAGCGCAAGACCGCGGTGCTGTTCGCCGCCGGCACCCGGCTCGGGGCGATGGCCTCGGGCGCGTCCGACGACGTGCAGCAGCGCCTGTACGACTACGGCATGCACCTGGGCTATGCGTTCCAGATCGCCGACGACGTGCTCGACTACACCGCCGACGCCGCCGACCTGGGCAAGAACCTGGGCGACGACCTGGCCGAAGGCAAGGCCACGCTGCCGCTGATCCACGCGATGGCGCACGCCGACGCTGCCACCCGCCAGCGCCTGCGCCACATCGTCGAACAAGGCGATGCGGAGGCGATGCCGGAAGTGCTGGCGGCGATCCAGGCCAGCGGCGGACTCGACTACAGCCGCCGCCGCGCTGCCGAATACGCCGCCGCCGCCGAACGCGCGCTGGACGGCCTGCCGGAAAGCGAAGCGGTGGCCGCACTGCGCGGGTTGGCGCGTTACGCGGTCGAACGCAGGCATTGATCCGGCGCGCCGTGCGTGCCGGACCGGATGACCCGCCATTCGGCTGTGGAAAGCGGGGATGGGGGATTGGCAGAAGCGGCTTGGTCGCGCCTTTACGATCGCGGCATTCGACCACCGAACGGCTGGTCAGCGCAAATCCCTGACCACAAACCCGGAGGTTGTTGCGCTGAAGGACGGGACCCGCTTTTGCGAATCCCGAATCCCCAATGCCCGATCCCTGCTATTCGCCAAACCGCTCCTCGAAGAAATCATGCAGCATGCGATAGGCACGCTTGGCTGCGCGCGGGTTGTATTGGCAGCCTGGCGGGCTGTTGGCATCGGCCTCGGCGAAGCAATGCACCGCGCCGCTGAAGTTGACGAACTGCCAGTCGGCGCCGGCGCCGTTCATTTCCTGCTCGAAGGCGGCGATGTCGTCGCGGCTCACGCTCTTGTCGTCGGCGCCGTTGAGCACCAGCAGCGGCGTCTTCGCGCTGCCTGCGGCGGCCGGTGACGGCGTACTCAGGCCACCGTGCAGGCTGACCACGCCCGCCAGCGGCGCGCCGGCGCGGACCAGTTCCAGCACGGTGGTGCCGCCGAAGCAGAAGCCGACCGCGCCGATCCGCGCAGCGTCCAGCGGCGCCTTGCCGGCCTGTGCCTTCAGCACCTCGACCGCCTTCAATGCACGCGCGCGCAGCGTCGCTGGATCCTTCTTCAGCGCGCCGGCGAACTGCCCGGCCTCGGCATCGTTGGCCGGGCGCTTGCCCGTGCCGTAGACGTCGGCCAGCAGCACCACGTAATCGTCGCCGGCGAGCTGCTTGGCTTTTTCGATCGCCGAGGCGTTGACCCCGCGCCAGTTCGGCACCATCACCAGGCCCGGGCGCTTGTCGCGGTCGGCGTCGTCGTAGACCAGCACGCCGCTGAAACTGTCCTTGCCGACCTTCCATTCCACCGGCCTGGCCTGCATCGCGGCCAACGCCGGCAACGGCAGCGCCAGGGCCAGGCCCAGCAGGCCGATCCACCGCATCGAACGAGTGCGCATCGCGTCTCTCCCATCGGAACGAATCGGCAGTCTAGAACGTTTTCTTCCAGCGATTCGCACACTTGTGGGAGCGACTTCAGTCGCGACGGGCTTTATCGGGAGTGCCTGTCGCGGCTGAAGCCGCTTGTGTCTGGAGATTGCTCTACAGTTTGAGTGGAGAGCGATGTGCGGCACGCCGACAGGCCGTAGTGTTCAAGCACGTGTAGGAGCCAGGGCGGCCGCACATCGACCTCGTTGCCTAGCCCGAACAGTTGAACGAGCGTTCGCTCGAACTTCACAAGCGTGGGCAGCGACGAGGTGGCTCTCTCCTGTCCCCCAGTCTACCTAACGCTTATGCCTCTTTGGATCGGTATCGATGTGGCCAAGGACACCTTGGCCGTCCACGTGCTTCCCCTGGACCAGTTGCTGTCCTTTCCCAATACCGCCCAGGGCCACCAGCGCCTGTGCGACCACCTTGCCGGGCACTGCGTCGGCAACGCGCTGCTGGAGGCCACCGGCGGCTACGAACGGGCGGTGATGACGGCACTGGCCACGGCAGGGATCCCGGTGACCCGGATCAATCCGCGCCGGGCACGCGCTTTCGCCACGGCCTTGGGCACAACCGCCAAGACCGATCCGCTGGATGCGGCCTTGCTGGCGCGCATGGCTCACCTGGTGCAAGCGCCCGCGCCGGCTCCCGATCCCTTGCGTGAGCAACTGCGCATGCTGGTCCAGCGCCGCGAGCAACTGGTCCAGCAACGTGACGACGAGCGCCGTCGCTTGCATCAGGCGACCCTGGCCATGGTGCGCGCGTGCCTGATCGAGCAGATCGGCGACGTGCGCCGCCGTATCCAGCGGATGAACCAGGCGATCAAGCAGGTGCGGTGCCAGCTCGACGATGCGCTGGCGCACGCCCTGGGCACGGTCCCGGGCATCGGCGAGGTCACCACCGCCAGCCTGATGGCCTATCTGCCCGAACTGGGGACGCTGGATCGTCGCCAGATCGCGGCCCTGGTCGGCCTGGCTCCCTACAACGTGGACAGCGGGCAGCACTGCGGCAAACGCCGCATCCGCGGCGGGCGTGCCACGATCCGACGAGTGCTGTACATGGCCTGTTGGAGCGTTGTGCGCACTCAAGCCTCCTTCAAGGAGCGTTATCAACAGTTACGGGCACGCGGCGAGCCCGCCAAGGTCGCCATCACCGCATGCATGCGCGTGCTGCTTATCCGACTCAACGCCATGGCACGAGATCGCACACCATGGCGTGAGGTTATCGGATGAGAAGACAGTTGCTCCTACAGGGATTGCCAGCGAGGCGACTTGCGACGCCGTTTGGGGGAGGCACTTCAGTCCCGACTGCATGCTGCATCGGGAAGTGCACCGCTTCGTTCGTCGCGGCTGAAGCCGCTCCTACAGGCAGGTAGGCGCGGCAATGGCACACTGGCCCTTCGATCGTACTCTGCCTCTACAGCGCGTCCAGATCGCCCAGCGCGCGGATCAGCCGCCGTGCGCGCTTGTCCGGCTTGCCATCGGGAGCCCGATAGCCGTTGCGTTCGGCGTTGCGTTGCGCGCGTTGCTGCGCGCGCCGCGCGCGCGAGGCCTCGCTCTCCTGGTACAGCGTCTGCGCGACGCTGGCCGGGCCGCGGTCGTCGCTGAGCGCCAGCACCTGGATCTCGAACACCTCTTCGCCGCGCTCCACGCGCAACTGCTCGCCCACGCGCACCGCGCGCGAGGATTTCGGGCGCTGCCCGGCCACATCGACCTTGCCGGTTTCCACCGCCTGCTTGGCCACGCTGCGGGTCTTGAAGAAGCGCGCGGCCCACAGCCAGACATCCAGCCGGACCACGCTCGGTTGCGCTAGCGGTTCATTCATCGTGCTTATGGAAATCCACCTGCATGGGTTGGGTGTCGGGTCGCTCGCCGGACCACTGCAGCGACGGTTGCGGATGGCAGCGCTGCCGGCGCTGGCTGAGCGCCAGGCCGTCGGCGCGCGGCGGCAGCGCGCTGTCGTCCTCGCCGACCAGGCATTCCGGGCGCTCGTCGGGCCGCACCTTGGCATCGCCCCAGCGCGCGCTGTCGGCGCAGCCGGCCAGGACCAGCGCCAGCGCGCTGCCTCCGATCCACTGCAGATTGCGGCGCGATTGGGGCATTGCAAGTTCCTCTGGCAAGTCATGTGCGCCGAAAGCTGTGCCAGCCGCTGCACGCCGGCCCCGGCATCGACGCATTCAGCCTAGGGCGTTCCCGGCCGCGCCACACCTGCCATGCGTTGCCTCCCCGGGGTCGCGTGCAGGTGCTAGTGTGCGCTGCTTCCCGTTCCCGTCCTGCAGGCACGCGATGCCCAAGTCCGCCACGCTCACCGAAGGCCCGATCGGCCGGCAGTTGCTGCTGTTCGCGCTGCCGGTCCTGGCCGGCAACATCGCGCAGTCGCTGAACGGGTCGGTCAACGCGATCTGGGTGGGCCGCTACCTCGGCGAGGCGGCGCTGACCGCGGCGGCCAACGCCAACAGCATCATGTTCTTCCTGATCGGCTCGGTGTTCGGCATCGGCATGGCCGCCACCATCCTGATCGGCCAGGCGATGGGCCGCGGCGACGTGCCGCAGGCGCGGCGGGTGATGGGCACCAGCGCCACGTTCTTCCTCGGCATCTCGGTGCTGATCGCGGCCGGCGGCTGGTGGCTGGCGCGGCACCTGCTCGCGGCGATGGGCACCCCGGCCGCCTCACTGCCGCTGGCCGAGGCCTATCTGCGGGTGATCTTCCTGGCAACGCCGCTGCTGTACGCGTTCGCGTTCCTGTCGGCGGCGCTGCGCGGCACCGGCGACTCGCGCACGCCGTTCCGCTTCCTGCTGCTGTCGGTGGCGCTGGACATCGGCTTCAATCCGGTGCTGCTGTTCGGGCTGGGACCGTTCCCGAAGCTGGGCATCGCCGGCGCCGCCTGGGCCACGCTGATCGCGCAGGCCATCGCCCTGAGCGGCCTGCTGCTGTACCTGCGGCACAAGCGCCATGTGCTGTGGCTGGGCCGGCAGGATGCGCGGCTGTTCCGCATCGATCCGACGATCCTGCGCGCGCTGGTGGTCAAGGGCGTGCCGATGGGCCTGCAGATGGTGCTGATCTCGCTGGCGATGATCGTGATGATCTCGATGGTCAACGGCTACGGCACCGATACCTCGGCCGCCTACGGCGCGGCGATGCAGCTGTGGACCTATGTGCAGATGCCGGCGATGGCGATCGGCGCGGCGTGCTCGTCGATGGCCGCGCAGAACGTGGGAGCGCAGCGCTGGGACCGGGTCGCGGCGGCCGCGCGGCAGGGCGTGCTGTTCAACTTCCTGCTGACCGGCGCGCTGATCGCACCGCTGATCCTGCTCGACCGCTGGACCCTGTCCCTGTTCCTGCCGCCGCACAGCGCCGCGCTGGAGATCGCGCGCCATCTCAACCACATCGCGGTGTGGTCGTTCCTGTTCTTCGGCGTGACCTTCGTGATCTCCGGCGTAGTCCGCGCCACCGGCGCGGTGATCCCGCCGCTGCTGATCCTGGCGCTGTCGCTGTGGGGCATCCGCGTGCCGTTCGCACACCTGCTGCAGCCGCAGTTCGGCGCCGATGCGGTGTGGTGGAGCTTCCCGACCAGTTCGATCTGCGCGATGTGCTTGTCGCTGGCCTATTACCGCTGGGGCAACTGGCGCAAGGCGCGCATGCTGAGCCAGCCGCGCGCGGAAGAAATGGCGCATCCGGCAGAGGTGCCGGCGGCGCCGCCGGCCGCGGTCGCGGATGTGTCGATCGCACAGGGTCCGGCGCACTGAGCGCTGGTAGTCGCGTTGCGGTCCAGGCGATCGCCTGGGGGAGCGGCTTCAATGGCCACGGGGTTTCCCGGGACGTCCCGTCGCGATTGAAGCCGCTCCCACATGCGGCCTGCGGCGACTCCGGGAAAGCGCTCTCGCTTCGCCTCGGCCGAAGCGGCATCGAAGGAACGCGGTCGGCGCTGGAGCAGCCGACGCTCTAGCCATGCGGATGGTCCGCGGCTGCGCTCGGTCGCGGTTGGAAACCGCTCCTACAGGGACTTGCGGCGAATCGGCTGGGTGCACTGTAGGAGGGGCTTCAGCCCCGACCGGACCCTCCAGCCCACTTCATGCCCAGCGCAAGCACGGCACATCGCGCGGAGCGGGTAGCCACCGCGCAGCGCAGACACCCCGCCCCACAAACGCAAACGGCCGCCCGAAGGCGGCCGTCGCGGCAGCGACCGGAGTCGCTGGGGAATTACTCGGCCTTGGCGGCGGCCGCAGCGGCCTGGCGCGCGACCTTGGCCTGCGCAGCGGCGGCCAGATCTTCCTTGATGCGGGCGGCCTTGCCTTCCAGGCCACGCAGGTAGTACAGCTTGCCGGCGCGGACCTTGCCGCGGCGCTTCACTTCGACCGAGTCGATGACCGCGCTGTGGCTCTGGAACACGCGCTCCACGCCGAAGCCGTGGGAGATCTTGCGCACGGTGAACGAGGAGTTCAGGCCGGCGTTCTTGGTGCCGATCACCACGCCTTCGTAGGCCTGCACGCGCTCGCGGTTGCCTTCCTTCACCTTGACGTTGACGACGATGGTGTCGCCCTGGTTGAACTCCGGCAGCTTGCGCTGGATCTGGGCGGCTTCGAAGTCGGCCAGGATGGTCTTGTTGAGCTTGCTCATGGTGGGCACCGCTTGTGTCTGGTGAGGTGGTCCGGCAGTCGCCGCACGGCGATTGCGCGAGGCGATTACGCGATATCGGGAATGGGCCAAGACGCAGAAGGCTTGACCGGAAAGCCGGGCATTTTAACCCAGTCGTGCGGCCATGGCTAGGGCTTGGATGGATTTTCCTGCACGGACGCCAGATCGGCCTGCAGGCCCTGGCGAAATTCCTGCAGCAGGCGGCGGTCGGCCGCGCTCAGCGCCGCTTCGTCCAGCAGCTCCGGGCGCCGCAGCCAGGTACGCCCCAGCGCCTGCATGCGCCGCCAGCGCGCGATCGCAGCATGGTTGCCGGAGCGCAGGATGGCCGGCACCTCGCCCAGCGCGTGCTCGCGCGGATGGGTGTAGTGCGGGCAATCGAGCAGGCCGTCCGGGCCTTCGAAGCTGTCCTGCGCGGCGGACTCGGCATCGTTCAGCGCGCCCTCCTGCAGCCGGGTGACCGCATCGACCAGCACCGCCGCGGCCAGTTCGCCGCCGGACAGCACGTAGTCGCCGATCGAGATCTCCTCGTCCACCGCGGCGGCGACGAAGCGCTCGTCCACGCCTTCGTAGCGCCCGCACAGCAGCACCAGCCGCGGCAGCGCCGCCAGCTGGCGGGCCTTGGCCTGGGTCAGCGGCACGCCTTGCGGGCTCAGGTAGATCACCGGCGCCGGTTGCGGGTCGGCGTCGCGCACCGCCTGCAGGCAGGCCTGCAGCGGCTCGATCATCATCACCATGCCCGGGCCGCCGCCGAACGGGCGGTCGTCCACCTTGCGGTAGCCGCCGCTGGCGTAGTCGCGCGGATTCCAGCCATGCAGCGCCAGCAGCGCGCGCTCCTGCGCACGGCCGACCACGCCGAACGCGGCGCACTGGGCGACGAACTCGGGAAACAGGCTGATGACGTCGATGCGCATGGGCGGACTCGGGACTCGGGACTCGGGACGCGCAGCGCCTGGGCGGCCGCTGGATCGGCGCAAGCCCCCGGCCCCCTCAGAATTCCGGGTCCCAGTCGACCACGATCAGGTTGGCGTCGAAATCCACCGACTTGACGTAGTCCGGCTGCACGAACGGCAGCAGCCGCTCGCGGTCGCCGCGCACCACCAGCACGTCGTTGGCGCCGTTGGAGAACAGGTGCGAGACCTGACCCAGGGCCACGCCGTCGACGGTGCGCACGTCCAGGCCTTCCAGGTCCACCCAGTAGTATTCGTCGGGCTTGGGCGGCGGCAAGGTATCGCGCGCCACGTAGATCTCGGTGCCGCGCAGCGCCTCGACCGCATCGCGATCGGTGACGTCGGGCAAGCTGACCACCAGATGCTTGCTGGATTCGCGGCCGCGCACGCCGCTGAGGCTGCTCTCGCTGCCGTCGGGCTTGCGCACGATCCAGGGCTGATAGCGAAAAATGGCGAGGCGCGGCTCGGTCCACGACTCGAGCTTGGCCTCGCCACGTACGCCGAAGGCGCCCAGGATCCTGCCCAGCAGGATACGGCGCTGGCTGTCTTTCATAGGGGCAAACACCGAAGGGCCGCGCCAGGCGCGGCCCGCAGGATCAGGCCGCGGTGGCCTGGGCCTTCGCTTCGCGGCACAGGTTGCGCACCTTGTCGGTCATCTGCGCGCCGTTGGACAGCCAATGGTCCACGCGCGGCAGGTCGAGCACGATGCGCGGCTCGGCGCCCTGCGCGACCGGGTTGTAGTAGCCCAGGCGCTCGATGTTGCGGCCGTCGCGCGCGCTGCGCACGTCGGTGACGATGATGTGGTAGAAGGGACGCTTCTTGGCGCCGCCACGGGTAAGGCGAATCTTGACCATGGTTGAGTTTCCGGTATTGCCCAGTCGCCAGGATGGCGCGGTAAGCCGGCAATTATAGCGGGCGGGCGGAACGCTGCCAAGTCGCTCCCCAGACCGGTCAGATGGCTTGCCAGGCTTGGGTCTCGAGCGCCGCGTTCAGCATTTGCAACAGTTCCGCGGCCGGCCCCAGTGCCTGCCCGTCCACCGCGGCGACGGCCTGCTGGCCGCGCGCGTTGCAGGCGAAGGCGGCCACAGGCCTGGCCAGTTCGCGCAGATGCAGCGGCCGCACTTGCTGGGCCACGCCGAGCGCGGCCAGGCCGGCCTGCAGCAGCCGCTCCTGGGTGCCGCGCAAGGCCGGTGCCTGCGGCCACAGCACGCCCTGCCCGTCCCACGCGCCCAGGTTCCAGATCGAGCCCTCGGCGATCAGACCCTGCGCATCCACGAACAGCGCATCGTCGAAACCGGCCTGCAGCGCCAGCCGGCGCTGGTGGAACAAGGCGAAGGTGCCGGCGTGCTTGATCTGCGGCAGCTCGCGCGCGAACGCCACGCTGCGTAGCCGCAAGGGCGTGGCGTCCGCCTGTGCGGGGGCGGCCAGCGAGACCAGCAGCTGCGGCGTGCAGGCCGCATCGGCGCGGCGGAAATCGAAGTCGCGGGCGAACACGCTGACGCGCAGCGACGCATCGCCGCTACCGAATGCCTGCAGGGCGGCGCGCAGTTCGGCGCGGATGCGATCGGCCGGCAATGCGCTGCCGAACAGCGTGCGCGTGGCTTCGTCGAGCCGCTGCAGGTGCAGGTCGAAGCCGCGCACCGCACCGTCGCGTACCTGCATCGTGCTGAAGTGGCCGTAGTTGACCAGCGCCGGCGCGGCCAGGATCTGCGCGCTCGCCGCGCGCCCTTCGCAGAACAGCCTGGCGCTCACAGCAGCGCCTGCGCCTGGTCCCACCAGCGGCCGAGCAGCGTCGCCGCCGGCTGCGCCGGCGCCAGCCACGCCGACTGCCCGGCCCAGGCCTGCATCGCCGCCAGGCGGCCGTCGCGCGCCGCGGCCTGACGCATCGGCGCGGTCAGCCCGCGCTGCACCGGGTAGGGCTGCGGCGGCGGGGCCGTCGGCCCGGCCGCGGCGCGTACGTAATCGGTGATCAGCGCGCGGCCGAGGCGCCCGGAAAAGGCGCGGGTCAGAGTGGTCTGTTCCGGCTCGGCGCCGGCCAGCGCCTCGGCCCAGGCCGGCGCCAGCGCCGCCTCCGGCGTGCGCAGGAAGGCGCTGCCGATCTGCACCGCGCTGGCGCCCAAGGTCAGCGCCGCGGCGATGCCGCGGCCATCGCCGATGCCGCCGGCGGCGATCACCGGCACGTCGAGCCGGTCGGCCAGCCGCGGCAGCAGCGCGAACAGGCCGCTCAGCTGCTGCTCGGCGCGCGCCGCATGGAATGCGCCGCGGTGGCCGCCCGCCTCGGCGCCTTGCGCGACCACCGCATCGGCACCAGCCGCCTGCGCCGCCAGCGCTTCGTCCAGCGTGGTGGCGCAGGCGAACCAGGCGATGCCGGCCTGCTTCAGCTGGGCGACGAAGGCGGGCGGGAACAGGCCCATGATCGAGGACGCCACTGCCGGGCGCGCGTCCAGCAGTGCGGCGCATTGCGCGGCGAAATCGGCAGGACCGGCATCGCCGGCCGTGGCCTCGACCGGCGGCCCCCATTGCGCAAGGAACGCGCGGGTGGCGGCCTCGGCGGCGGCATCACGCCGCGGCGGCGGATCGGGCACCCACAGGTTGACCTGCGCCGGTCCATTGGTATCGCGCCGAAACGCCTCCATCCAGGTGCCGATGTCCGCCGCCGAGGACAGCACCGCACCCATCGCGCCCATGCCGCCTGCCTGCGCGACCGCCACCGACAACGGCAGCGGGCAGGCGCCGGCCATCGGCGACAGCAGGATCGGCATGCGCAGGGCGAAGCGCGTGCAGAACGCGGTGACGCGGTGGTGCAGCGAATCGTTCATGGCGGGTCGATGCCGCGGTGGCGGTGACGGATGGCGCAGCGGATGATGCCAGTTTCCGCGCGGCGGCTGCGTGCTGCGGCAAGCAGGAGGAGCGGGGTGAAGGCTGCACTCGGGATGGGTGACGAGGTGGCTTCGTCAGCTCCCTGTCCTGGTCTAATTCTCGTGGACACCTCGATAGGGGATGATCATCCCCAGCGAGGACTTTGAACGACATGACGCCCCGTATCCGTAGAAATTTCGATACCGCCTTCAAGCTGCAGGTGGTGCAAATGATCCGCGACCAAGGCCTGAGCGTGGGTCAGGTGTGCCGCGACCTGGACTTGGTCGATAGCGCCGTGCGTCGCTGGCTGGCCCAATACGAGGCCGAGCATGCCGGCCAGCCTGGGCAAGGTCGGCCCCTGACCCCCGAGCAGCAACGCATCCGTGAGTTGGAACGGGAGAACCAGCGACTGCGTGAGGACAACAGCTTGTTAAAAAAAGCATCGGCCTTCTTCGCCCGGGAACTGAAATGATCCAGCAGATGATCGATCAGTGGCAGGAGAAGGCCGCAACCGCCCGGCTGTGCCAGCTGCTGGGCGTGAGCCGCTCGGGGCTGTATGCGGCCCGTCGGCGGCGCTCAGCACCGAGGGCGTGCACGCTCGCTGCGCCATTGCAGACGGCGTTCCAGGCCAGCGGCGGCAACTATGGCAGCCGCCGGCTGAGCGCGAGCCTGAAGGCCCAGGGTCTGCCCGCCAGTCGCCATCGAGTCCGCCGCCTGATGAAGCAGCAGGGACTGAAGGCGCGCTGGAGGCGCAAGTTCGTCCATACCACCGACAGCCGACACGAGATGCCGGTGGCGGACAACCATCTGGATCGGCGCTTCAACCCGGACGCCCTCGACCAGGCCTGGGTGGCCGATATCACCTACATCCGCACCGAGCGCGGCTGGCTGTACCTGGCCGCGGTGCTGGACCTGTACTCGCGCAAGGTGGTGGGCTGGGCAATGGCACCGACCATGCCGGCCGAGCTGGTCTGTACCGCCTTGCAGATGGCCATTGCCCTGCGCCAGCCCAAGCCGGGGCTGATCGTGCATAGCGACCGCGGCAGCCAGTACGCCAGCCAGGCCCACCGCGACCTGCTGACCAAGCACAAGCTGGTGGCCAGCATGAGCCGCAAGGGCAACTGCTGGGACAACGCGGTAATGGAGCGGTTCTTCCTGAGCCTGAAAATGGAGCGCGTCTGGCAGCGTCGCTACACCAACCCCAACGAGGCCATCGCCGATATCACCCACTACATCGTCGGCTTCTACAACACCCACCGCCTGCACTCCACCCTCGGCTATCGATCTCCAGCCGACTACGAGAAAGCCACTACCTGAAACCCCCTATCCACGTGTCCACCAAAACTTGACCACAACACCCCTCACCCTCGCCTCTCCATGCAGGCGAGGTGGCTGTTGCTTGTCCCGTCGGGACCCTGTGGTTTCTTTGTCATGGCGGCAGTGCCTTCTCCCAGCGGGAGAAGGTGGCCCGCAGGGCCGGATGAGGGGACGGGCGCAGCTTCGTGCCCCCAACTCCGCGACACGCTTGCGCGCCGTACCCTCACCCCACCCCCTCTCCCAGGCTGATTATCGCCGTATCTCACTGAAGAACCTGCATTTCTAAACCAAGGCAGCATCACCAGCTGAGACACAGCGCTAATCAGGCTCTCCCGGGGGAGAGGGGCGACTTTTCGAGCGCTGTGAGGGGGCTCAGCGGAACGGCAGGCCGCCGCGGCCGCCCATGCCGCCCATGCCGCCCATCATGCCCTTCATGCCCTTCATGCCGCGCATCAGGCCCTTCATGCCGCCGCCGGCCATCTTCGACATCATCTTCTCCATCTGCTGGTACTGCTTCATCAGCTTGTTGACGTCGGCCGGCTGGGTGCCGGAGCCGCGCGCGATGCGGGCGCGGCGCGAGCCGTTGAGCAGGGTCGGATTACGCCGCTCCTTCTTGGTCATCGAGCCGATGATGGCAATCATGCGCGGCACGTCCTTGTTGCCGGCGACCTGCTGCTTGAGGTGCTCGGGGATCTGGCCCATGCCCGGCAGCTTGTCCATCAGCCCGGAAATGCCGCCCATGTTCTGCATCTGCTCGAGCTGGTCGCGCATGTCGTTGAGGTCGAACTTCTTGCCCTTGGCGACCTTCTCGGCCAGCTTCTGCGCCTTGTCCTTGTCGACCTGGTGTTCGACCTGCTCGACCAGCGACAGCACGTCGCCCATGTCCAGGATGCGGCTGGCCAGGCGGTCGGGATGGAACACGTCCAGGCCGTCGGGCTTCTCGCCCACGCCGATGAACTTGATCGGCTTGCCGGTGATGTAGCGCACGCTCAGCGCGGCGCCGCCGCGGGCGTCGCCGTCGGTCTTGGTCAGCACCACGCCGGTCAGCGGCAGCGCCTCGCTGAACGCCTTGGCGGTATTGGCCGCGTCCTGGCCGGTCATCGCATCGACCACGAACAGGGTCTCGGCCGGGTTGATCGCGGCGTGCAGCGCCTTGATCTCGGCCATCATCGCCGCGTCGATGGCGAGGCGGCCGGCGGTATCCACCAGCAGCACGTCGACGAAGGACTTGCGCGCGTCGGCGATCGCGGCGCGGACGATGTCCACCGGCTGCTGCGAGGCATCGGACGGGAAGAACAGCACCCCGACCTGCTCGGCCAGGGTCTTGAGCTGCTCGATCGCGGCCGGACGGTAGACGTCGGCCGAGACCACCATCACCTTCTTCTTGCGCTTTTCCTTCAGGTGCTTGGCCAGCTTGCCGACCGTGGTGGTCTTGCCCGCGCCCTGCAGGCCGGCCATCAGCACGATCGCCGGCGCCGGCACGTTGAGGTTGAGGTCGCTGGCCGCCGAGCCCATCACCGTGGTCAGCTCGTCGCGCACGACCTTGATCAGCGCCTGGCCCGGGGTCAGGCTCTTGAGCACTTCCTGGCCGACCGCGCGCACCTTGATGCGCTCGATCAGCGCCTGCACCACCGGCAGCGCGACGTCGGCCTCGAGCAGCGCGATGCGCACCTCGCGGGTGGCTTCGCGGATGTTCTCCTCGGTCAGGCGGCCGCGGCCGCGCAAACGCTGCATGGTGCCGGAGAGGCGTTGGGTGAGGGATTCGAACATGCGGGCGGGTCGCAGACGGGAAACGGTTGCCGATTATAGCCGCGCCCGTTGTAGCCGCGCCCGCCGGCGATCGCGGAGACGGCGGCGTCCCAGGTCCGCCGCGGCGCGCACAGCACGGTACCCGCGCCACCAGCGCCGGCCCGATATGCGAAACTGGCGCGATGTTCCTGATCCTCGTCGCGACCCTGCTGTACCTGAGCGCCACCGGCCTGCTGGTCGGCTCGGTGGTGCGCGACCGGGTCGAGCACAGCCGCGCCTGGCTGTGGCCGGCGCTGCCGGCGGTGGCGCTGCATGCCGGTTACCACGTGCAGGTGGCGCTGCACACCGCCGGCGGGCCGGACATGCACTTCTTCGCCGCGCTGTCGCTGGTCAGCCTGGGCATGGCACTGATGACCGCGCTGGTCGGCGCCAGCGGGCGCATGGCGGCGCTGGGCGTGGTGGTGTTCCCGCTGTCGGCGGCGCTGCTGCTGGCCTACCACTCGCACGGCCACGAGCCGGCGCCGGTGCTGGACTGGCGGCTGCAGCTGCACGCGTGGATGGCGCTGCTGGCCTACGCCACGCTGGGCATCGCCGCGTTGCTGGCGGTGATGCTGTGGCTGCAGGAGCGCGCGCTGCGGCGCCGCGATTTCCACCCGTGGCTGCGCGCGCTGCCGCCGCTGACCGCGCTGGAGACGCTGCTGTTCCGCACCATTGCGGTCGGCTTCATCCTGCTGACCCTGACCCTGCTGACCGGGGTGCTGTTCGTGCAGGATTTCCTGGCGCAGCGGCTGGTGCAGAAGACCGTGCTCAGCGTGCTGTCGTGGATCGTGTTCGGCGCGCTGCTGTTCGGCCGCTGGCGCTACGGCTGGCGCGGGATCAAGGCGGTGCACTGGACCCTGGCGGCGATGCTGTTGCTGCTGCTGGCGTTCTTCGGCAGCAAGTTCGTGATCGAACTGGTGCTGGGCCACCCGCAGTAGCGGCGGCGCGGCAGCCCCGGGAAGCGCCCTGCTTCCCCTGTAGGAGCGGCTTCAGCCGCGACAGGCTCTCCGGACGGCGTCTGTCGCGGCTGAAGCCGCTCCTACAGGAAGTGCGCTGTCTGCCGGTAGGCCGGTAGCGCGCCTCACTCGGCCAGCGCCGCCTCCACCGCGGCCCAATCGGCATGCGCGCCGACCTCGGCGAAGCGGTATTCGATGCGGTGCCGGTAGACCTGGCCGGGGCGCAGGATGGTGTCGGGGAAGCCCGGCTGGTTCGGCGCATCCGGATAGCCCTGCGGCTCCAGGCACACGCCACGGCCCAGGCCGGGATGCTGGCGGTCCAGCCAATGCCCTTCGTACAGCTGCAGCGCCGGCATCGCACTGGCGATGCGCATGGCCACGCCGCTGTGCGGCGAATACAGGATGGCGCTGCAGTCGCGCGGTTCGGCCAGCACCAGGCAATGGTCGTAGCCGCCGCTCAGGCGCAGCTGCGGATCGGCGGCGCTGTCCTTGTCGGCGATCGCGCGCGGGCTGCGGAAGTCGAACGGCGTACCGGCCACCGCGGCGACCTCGCCGGTGGGCAGCAACGCGGCGTCGGCCACCGGCAGGTAGCGGTCGGCCGGCACCCGCAGCCATTGCGCGGCGGCCGCCACGCCGGCGTCGCCGGCCAGGTTGAAATACGGATGATGGGTGAGATTGAGCGGCGTCGGCGCGTCGGTCTGCGCGGCGAACTCCAGTTCCAGGGTGCGCCCGTGCACATTGAACTCGGCGCCGACCTGCACGTTGCCCGGATAGCCTTCCTCACCGGCCGGCGAGTCGTAGCGCAGCTGCAGGCTGCGCTCGGACTGCGCCTGCACCGACCACACCCGGCGCCCGAATCCGCGCGCGCCGCCATGCAGATGATTGGCGCCCTCGTTGGCGGCGACCGCGTAGCGTTGTCCGTCCAGCGCAAAAGCCGCGCCGGCGATGCGATTGCCGAAGCGGCCGACCAGCACGCCGAGATACGCCGGATCGTGCAGGTAGGCGTCCAGCGTCGGCAGGCCGAGCACCAGCTCGGTGCGGCCGCGCGCGGTGTCCAGGCTGAGGCTGCGCAACAGGCCGCCGTAGGTCAGCAGCTCCGCGCGCAGGCCTGCGCCGCTGTCCAGCACCACACGTTGGATGGCGGTACCGTCGGGAAGCTGGCCGAAGATCGATGACATGCAGGGGTCCTGGTTGGGTGGGCGCGTTCCACGCGTGCCGCGCAGCATAACCAGCACAGCTGCCGGCAAGCCATCGTCGCGCACGCTGGCGCAGCGATGCAACGCGCCGCGCGCTTGCCGCTGCGATGGCACGGCGCGGCGCGGCGCAATCCACGCACGCAATCTGCGGCATCGCATCATTGCAATCCCCATATCGCTACGCCGATTTAAATCATTGGTCGGCGATCTGTCGCGCGCCTATCCTCGATGCGCGCACCGGGAGCGCAACGGCAACGCACGCCGCAGGACCGCCGCCGCAGCAATGCGAATCGGCTATAGCAGCGAGGATTTAAGTGATTGGTCGCAACGTGCCGGCCTGCCTATGCTCGAACCGTGGCCGGGATCCGCTGCCGTGCCGCCGCACCCTGTCAGCCGCCGCCGTTCGCCATGCGTGCGCCAGCCTCCATCAGATTGCATGCGCCGCACGCGGCGAATGCCGCCCTTCACCGACGCGGCGCCCTTGCGGGCAGCCGCCGCCCCACCGACCCAGGAGACCCACGATGCTTTCGACACGCTCACTGAAACACGCTGCGCTGCGCTGGCGGCGACGCCTGCCGCTGGCCGCCGCGGTGGCCGCGCTGACGCTCGGCGCCGGACTGGCGCAGGCCGCCGACGTGGAGGTGCGCGGCACGCTGCATGCCGACCAGCCGGGCGCGCAGGTTTCGCGCAACCTGTTCGGCCAGTTCGCCGAACACCTGGGCAACGGCATCTACGGCGGCGTGTGGGTCGGGCCGGACTCGAAGATCCCCAACACCCGCGGCTACCGCAACGACGTGGTCGCGGCGCTGAAGGCGCTGGACGTGCCCAACATCCGCTGGCCCGGCGGCTGCTTCGCCGACGAATACCACTGGCGCGACGGCATCGGCCCGCGCGCCAAGCGCCCGACCAGCATCAACACGCACTGGGGCGGCGTCGAGGAACCAAACAGCTTCGGCACCCATGAGTTCATGGATTTCACCGAACTGGTCGGCACCCAGGCCTACGTGGCCGGCAACGTCGGCGACGCCGCGCCGGACGAAATGGCGCAATGGGTGGAGTACATGACCGCGCCGACCAAGTCCACGCTCGCCAACCAGCGCCGCGGCAACGGCCGCCAGGCGCCGTGGAAGGTGCCGTACTTCGGCGTCGGCAACGAGCTGTGGGGCTGCGGCGGCAACATGCGCGCCGAATACGCCGCCGACGTGTATCGCCGCTACCAGACCTTCGTCAAGGCGCCGGCCGACCAGAAGATCATGAAGATCGCGCCCGGCCCCAACGAGGGCGATTATCACTGGACCGAAGTGATGATGCGCGAGGCCACCAAGTTCATGGACGGCATGAGCCTGCACTACTACACGGTCCCCGGCGGCTGGCCGCCGCGCGCCTCGTCCACCGATTTCAACGAGAACGACTGGATCGAGACCCTGTCGCGCACGCTGGTGATGGACGAGCTGCTGACCAAGCACAGCGCGATCATGGACAAGTACGACCCGGGCAAGAAGGTCGCGCTGGTGGTGGACGAATGGGGCACCTGGTACGGCGGCCTGCCCAACGTCAATCCGGGCTTCCTGCACCAGCAGAACACGCTGCGCGATGCGCTGGTGGCCTCGCTCAACCTGGACATCTTCGTCCAACACGCCGACCGCGTGCGCATGGCCAACATCGCGCAGATGGTCAACGTGCTGCAGGCGATGATCCTCACCGACGGCGACAAGATGTTGCTGACCCCGAGCTACCACGTGTTCGCGATGTACAAGCCGTACCAGGACGCGACCGCGCTGCCGCTGCAGATCAAGGCGCCCGACTACAAGCTCGGCAACTACACGGTGCCGTCGGTGCACGGTTCGGCGGTCAAGGCCAAGGACGGCCACGTCTACGTGGCGCTGACCAACCTGGACCCGAACCGCAGCGCCGAGGTCGTGGTGCAGGTCGGCGGGGTACAGGCCGGCGGCGTCAGCGGGCAGATCCTCACCGCGCCGAAGATCACCGCGCTCAATACCTTCGAGCAACCGCAGGCGGTGCAGCCGGCCGCGTTCAACGGCGCAAGCCTGCAGGGCGGCACGCTGAAGGTGGCGCTGCCGGCCAAGGCGATCGTGATGCTGAAGCTGCAATAGACGCGATAGTCGCGGACGCCTTCGCGCCCACCCTCCCGCTGCAGGGCGCGGGCTGGTCGTCCAAACCACGTCGACGCAGGTCGGCGTGGTTTTTTTATGCGCCGCGCTTACTCCGGCGTGTCGGACAGCCGCGCGAACAGCGAGTCGCCGTCCGGCGAGATCAGGTCGCTGACCGCCCAGCAGCCGTTGCCGCGGCGCTGCAGTTCGATCTTCACCGTGCCGGGTTTGCTGGCCGCGCCGCGCAGCGCCAGCCGATAGTCCATGCGCACCTCCAGCACGGTCGCCAGGGAGCCGCCGGACACCAGCGTGAAACGCGGCGTGTCCTGGATGTCGCCATCCTGCGCATTGGTCCACGGGTCGTCGTGCAGGCAGCGGATGCCCTCGCGCTCGGCGCAAGCGAGTTCGGTCTTGATCGCGTGGGCGAAGGACGGGGTCAGCAGCCCGTCCAGGTTCTGCGGCCGCCGATAGAAATCGCGCGCCTGGTACAGCCGCTGCGCCACCTGCAGCGGCGTCGCGCATGGCGGCGCCTGCGCCGCGGCGAGCGCAGGCAGCAAGACGAGAATGGCAACGAATCGACGCATGCGCGGCTCCGCGGTCGGGGGCGCCTATCAAGCCTGGATCGCGGCGCGCGCGCAAGCGCCGGGCAAAAGCGCCGGCGCCGGTGAATCGGCCCCGCGACCTCGCGCGATCCGGCCTGGCGACCACGCGCCCGGCGGCCGCCCACAGCCCGCCGCGCCGCTTCCCAGGCACTGCATCCGGCGCGCAACGGTCGGTGCCGAAGGTAGCAGCGGCGGTTCGCGGCAGCGGCCGGCGCGCATGGCGGCGGCCGGCCTCCGTGGATTTCTGTGCGCTACGCTCCTATCATCCGCCGACCTATCGAGGATACGTGCCCCATGACCACCCCGCAGATGTCGGTGTATTTTTTTCTGCAGGCGGCGGCGATCCTGTTGATATGCCGCCTGGTCGGCCTGCTCGCCAAGCGCGTGGGCCAGCCGCAGGTGGTGGGCGAGATGATCGCCGGCGTCGCCCTGGGGCCGTCGCTGTTCGGCCTGGTGCTGCCGGAGCTGCAGCAGGCGCTGTTCCCCAAGCAGACACTGGACATGCTGTACGTGGTCGCGCAGCTCGGCGTGGGCCTGTACATGTTCCTGGTCGGCACCGACTTCCGCAGCGACCATTTCCGTGCGCGTTACCGCAGCGCGATGAGCGTGTCGCTGGCCGGCATCGCGGTGCCGTTCGTGCTGGCGTTCGCGCTGGTGCCGTGGCTGCTGCACACCCCGGGCCTGTTCTCGGCCAGGGCCAAGATCCTGGAAGCCTCGCTGTTCCTGGGCGCGGCCATCGCCATCACCGCGTTCCCGATGCTGGCGCGGATCATCCACGAGCGCGGCCTCACCGGCAGCTCGCTCGGCACCCTGGCACTCACCGCTGGCGCGGTGGACGATGCCGCGGCGTGGTGCATCCTGGCCATCGTGCTGGCCAGTTTCGGCGGCAGCTGGAACAGCGCCTATCTGGCGATCGGCGGCGGCGTGGGCTACGCGCTGTTCATGCTGCTGGTCGGCCGCCATTGGCTGCGACGCCTGGCCGAGCACGTGCGTCCCGACCAGCCGCTCAGCGCCAGCGTGCTGGCGGTGGTGCTGATGCTGTTCTGCCTGAGCGCCTGGGCGATGGACGCGATCGGCATCCACGCGGTGTTCGGCGGCTTCCTGCTCGGCGCCTGCCTGCCCAAGGGCGCGCTGACCGAGAAGCTGCGCGAGCAGTTGCAGCCGTTCGTGGTGGTGTTCCTGCTGCCGATGTTCTTCACCTTCTCCGGGCTCAAGACCCAGCTCAGCGTGCTGCTGGATCCGCAGATCCTGATCGCCGCGGTGGCGATCCTGCTCGCCTCCTTCCTGGGCAAGGGCATCGCCTGCTGGGCCGCAGCGCGCGTCAGCGGCGAGAACAACCGCGACGCGATGGCGATCGGCGCGCTGATGAACGCACGCGGGCTGATGGAGCTGATCATCATCAACATCGGCCTGCAGGCGGGGGTCATCGAGCAGGGCCTGTTCTCGATCCTGGTGCTGATGGCGATCGTGTCCACCTTGCTGGCCACGCCGCTGTTCAACTGGGTGATGCGCCGCGCCGCCGCGCGCGAGGCGGCGCCGGCAGCGGCCGGCGGCCGGCTGTAGCGCGCCGCGCTGAGCGGTTTGGGTGGCGTCATGTGCGCCTAGCGTGTCATGAGGCGTGTTGGCGATGGGACTTGCCGTGAAGTGCTGTCGCGGCTGAAGCCGCTCCTACAGGCACGGTTGCACGGAACCTCACAACGGCGTCAGCCGCCATAGTCCGTAGGGATTGGCGAACAGGTCGCCGGGCTGGAACTGGGCGCTGGGTTCGGCGTCGAGCCGGTAGCGCGGCGCATCCTCCGCGACGGCGAAGGTGTGGCCCTCGCGCATCGGCGGCGCTTCGGTGAACAGATACCAGGTGAAGGCGTGCAGCAGCGCGACCGGGTCGTCTGCCGCCTGCGCCGCGACGATCGCGTCCTTCATGCCGAACTGGTGCATGCCGCAGGAATACACCTGCTCGCCGGTGAGGTTCAACACATACGCACGATGGGCGCTGAACAAGGCCAGGTCCGCGCACAGCTGGCGCCACGCGCCCGGGCCGTGCGCCACGCCGCTGCTCTCGACCTTCACCCCCAGGCCGCCGGCATCCAGCAGCGCCGCGGCCGCCAGCATCATCGCCTCGGCGCGCGCCCGGGAACCACCATCGCCGATCAGGTACACGACCGAGGCATGCGCGTGGATGCGCGCCATGTCGTCGGAATCGAGCCAATGCGGCCCGGCGGCAGCGAACGCGTCCGCCATGCGCGGGTCGCGCGGCTCGTATTGCAGTTCGAACGCGTCGCCGCTTTGCACATGCAGCAGAACCTGCCCGGCGAACAGATAGCCGCCGCAGTCGCGGACGATGCGCGCGAGCAGATCCGAGCGGTCCGGCCATGGGCCGGGAATGCACAACACGATTTTGGGAGTTTCGATCACGGTGGCGGCTCCTTGCCGTCAGGTAGCGGATGCGCTCGAGCGGAATGGCCGCCGCAGCGAAACGGGCGCGGCAACGCTGGCCGCAGGCCACGCCATCCTCAGGTCAGCGGCGTCATCACGCCCTTGCGGTAGGCCGGACGCTGTTGCAGGCGCCGGTACCAGTCCTGGAGATGCGGCAGCGCCGGCCGTTCGATCGGCATCTCGAACCAGGCGTAGGCGAAGCTGCCCAGCGGGATGTCGCCCATCGCGAACTGCTCGCCCGACAGCCACGGCTGCTGCGCCAACGCCGCATCGGCCACGCCCAGCAATTGGCCCGAACGCGCCAGCGCGGCGGCGATCCTGGCCTCGTCGCGCGCTTCGGGCGCGGTGCGCAGCGTGCCCCAGAACAGGTCGCGGAACGCGCCGGCGAAGCGGGAGGTGGTCCAGTCCATCCACTTGTCGCCACGCGCGCGCGCGGCCGGATCCTGCGGATACAGCATGTCCGGCGCGTAGCGCGCGGCCAGGTAGCGCACGATGGCGTTGGATTCCCACAGCGCCAGGCCGTCGTCCTCGATCGCCGGCACCAGGCCGTTGGGATTCAAGGCGCGGTAGGCCGGATCGGCGGTCTTGCCGAACGCGCCGCCGGCCTCGATCGACGCGTAGTCCACGCCGATTTCCTCGGCGCACCACAGCACCTTGCGCACGTTGTTCGAATTGTGTCGGCCCCAGATCTTCAGCATGGCAGCACTCCTGTCGCGAGCGCCAATTCTATGCCGGCGCGTGCCGGCCTGCGCCGCCGGCAGCGGCGAGCGCGCTCAGTCGAACTGCAGCAAGAAGCCGCCGCGCGCCGGCAACGCCACCTCGACGTTTTGCGTCGGCCCCACCTCGATACGCCGGCTGGCCAGGCCCAGCGGGCCGTCGCCATCGACGATCAGGCGGGCGCCGCGGCCAGCCACGCCCAGCTCCGCCAGGTTCAGGCGCAGCGTGCGCGGCTGCGCATCGGCATTGATGCCGGCCACGTACCAGCGCGTGCCGCCGCGCCGCGCGAACACCGCGAAGCGGCCGGGATAGCCGTCCACATAGCGGCTGTCGTCCCACACCGAGGGCAGCTCGCGCAGCAGCGCCTGCACCTCCGGCGCGGCCTTCTCAAGAGTCTCCGGGGTCTCGGCGTAATGCTGGATGCCGGACACGAACAGCACCGTCTCGGCCAGCTCGAAGCCCGGCGTGGTGCGACGCTGCACCTTGTCGTTGAGCTTGACCAGGGCCAGCGGGGTGAAGTCCATCGGGTCGAACACGTTGCGCGCGAACGGCAGCATCGCCGCATGCGCCGGCACCTGGTCGGCGTTGACCTGCTCGAAGGTGGCGAATTCCAGCCCGCGCACCGCCTCCATCGTCATCAGGTCGGGCCAGGTGCGCTGCCAGCCGCGCGGCAAGGTGGCGCCATGGAAGTTGAGCATCAGCCCGTAGGGCGCGGCATCTTCCATGATGTCCAGGTAGTAGCCGATCATCGACTGCCCGTCGCCGCCGAAGAAGTCGATCTTCACCCCGGCCACGCCCATCGCCTTGAGCCGCGCGAACTCGCGGATGCGGCTGGCGTGGGTCAGCATGCGGTCGCGCGGGGTCTGCGGCGCGTCGTTCCAGCTGCCGGCCGAGTTGTACCAGAGCAGGATGGCCACCTGCCTGGCGCGCGCGTAGGCGATCAGCGCGCGCAGCTTGTCCTCGCCGATCTGCGTGTCCCACAGGGCGTCGATCAAGGTGTAGCGCCAGCCCATGCGCGCGGCGAAGTCGATGTAGCGCTTCTGCACCTCGAACGTGGTGGCGCCATCGCCGAGCAGCGGCCAGCTCCACGCCGCCTTGCCCGGCTGCGGCGGCGCGATCGGCGCGGCCGCGGGCGGATCGGCCAGGTCGGTGCCGAGCGTGGACTCGGCGATGGTCTTCAGGCTGCCGACCGCGACGATGCGCCACGGCGAGCGCCACGGCAGCGCGAAGCGCGGATTGGCGGCGCCGCCGGGCAGCACCTCGCGCGGATCGGGCATGCCGATCGCGTATTCGCCGGGCGCGTCGGCGACCTAGCGCAGGCGGCTGCCGGCATGGCCGCGACCGAGCGAGCCTTCGCTGAGCAGAACCCAGTCCGCCGCATGGCGGAACAGGGCCGGATACACCCAACCGGCGGCGAGCGGCGATGGCGTGCCAACGCCGATGTCCTGCAGGTAATACTCCTCGTACGAGGGATTGGTCCTGCCGAAGCCGGTCTTGGCCGGCGACATCGGCTGCAGCCAGGCGCGGGTGGCGGCGGCGAAGCGGAACGTGGTGGCGTCCTCGCGCAGCTGGCGGATCGTCGCATCGCGCTGCGGGAAGACGTAGCGGAACGCGACGCCATCGTCGGAGACCTGGAATTCGATCTGCAGGCGCTCGCCGTTGGCGCCGCGCCAGGAGAACACGCGGCGGTTGGCGCGGTAGTCGTTGATGCGCCGCTTGCCGGTCAGCAGTGCGTAGCGATCGTGCACCGGCGCGACCGGCGACACCGCGAGCAGGCGCAGGCCCTTGGAGAAATCAGCATCGTCGCGGACCAGGCCCAGCCGCGAGCGCAGCAGTACCTCGCGCCCGTCGCGCAGCACGCGGTAGTGCGCGCTGCCGGCCGCGTCCACGCTCACTTGCGCGCGCAGCGTGGCGTCCGGGCTGAGCACGTCGCCGACCATGCGCTCGGCGGCCAGCGCCGGCAGCGCGCACAGCAGCAACGCACAGGCCGCGGCGATCATCGCCGAGGCCCTGCGCCAGCGGCTCAAAACTGCGGGTTCTTTTCCCATACCGGCCTCGCCCGGCAATAGACCGCATAGCGCTCGTGGGCGATGCGGTAGAACGGCAGCAGGGTGATCGGGCCTTCGATGCCGTCGGCCTCGAACACCTGCTCATGGCCTTCGCGCTTGCGCGCCCACAATGTTTCCGGCGCGAAATACACCGACGGCAGCTGGCGGCCGACGATCCGGTTCAACGACGGCCGCTGGTCGGACACGTGCAGTTGCGCCGGATCGATGCCGTCGCTGCCCAACTGCGCGGCCAGCACCAGCGGGCCGTACATCATCGCCTGCAGGCTGGGTTCGTCGGGCAGCGGCGCGGCGTGCAGCGCCATCGGCAGGTCCAGTTCGATGCGATCGCCGTCGGCGAAACGGCGCTCCAGCGCCAGATAACTGCCAGGTGTCGCCTTGACCGCCTGCGCCTTGCCGTTGATGCGCAGGCGCACGCCCTGCGTGGCCCAGTACGGGATGCGCAGGCGCAGGGTCATCTGCTGCGGGCGCTTGCACTGGAACTCCAGCGCGGTGCCCTCCTGCTGCGGGAAGCGGGTGCGCTGCACGACGCGCAGGCCGCGCTCGGCCCAGTCCAGCTGCGAGGCGATGAACAGATTGACGGTGAGGCCGGCAGCGTCGCGGAAGTAGATGCTGTCGTTGCTCTTGGCGAACTCCTCCACGCCGGTGCCGGTGCAGCACCAGAACGAGGCGAACGGGGTGTTGTAGAGCTTCCAGTAGCCGGCATCCATCGGCACGAAGTACATCATCATGCCGGCTTGGTCCTGGGTGCCCAGGCGCGCGTTGAACAGCACGCGCTCGTAGTAGTCCATCAGCGCCGCATCCGGCTGCCAGGTGTACAGGTGCCGGGTCAGCTTGAGCATGTTGTAGCTGCAGCAGCACTCGTGGCTGTGCCCGCTCAGGCGCCCGGCGAAGTGGTCGGGCTTGCCGAACATCTCGAAGTCGCTGACGCCGCCAGTGCAATAGGCATGGTGGCCGCTGACCGTACGCCAGAAGAACTCGGCGATCTGGCGCTGGCGCGGCTCGCCGTCGATCTCGTAGGCGCGCGCGGCAGCGACGATCTTCGGGATCTGGGTGTTGGCGTGCAGGCCGGCCAGTGTGTCGCGCTGCTGCGCCAGCGGTTCCAGCAGCGAGGCCTGCTGGTAGCGCGCGGCCCAGCGCTGGTACCTGGCATCGCCGCTGAGCAGGTATAGCTCGAGCAGCGACTCTTGCACGCCGCCGAACTCCACGCCGAGGATGTGCTGCCACTGCGCGTCGTCGCAGCCGTCCATCCACGCGCCCAGCCAGTCGGCGAAGCGCTGCGCGGTGCGCAGCGCCTGCGCATTGCAGGCATGGCGGGCCATGTCCAGGTGCCCGGCCAGGATCTTGTGCGCGGTGTAGAGCGGCACCCACACTTCCTCGCCGCGGCGCAGCCGCGCGTAGAACGCGGCCGGATAGGCACCGAGATAACCGTCTTCGCGCTGGCAACGCGCCAGTTCGGCGACCAGCGCATCGGCCTTGTCCTTCAGTGCGGCATCGCCAGTGGCGGCGTACAGCAGCGCGCAAGCGGACAGGTAATGGCCACCGGCGAAATGCCCGCGCAGTTCGCACCGCGGCGACTCCCAGCCGCCCAGCGGTTCGGCGTGCGAGGCCAGGCCCGCAGCAATCCGGAAATTGTGCAGCAGGCGGTCGTTGGGAATCGACATCAGGTAGCGGCGGTCGCGCTCGCGCGCCTGCAGGAACGGGCCGTCGAGCAATTGCACCTGGCCCAGCGCGAACGGCTGCTCGCGCAGCGGCACGACCGGCTGCCGCTTCGGCTGCTCGGGCATGGCGGCCGATGCTGCCGCGCCCAGCGCCTCGCCCTGCGTCAACAGGCCCAGTGCGGCCAGCGAGGCGCCGCCGTAGTGCAGGAAGTCGCGGCGTGTGCAGGCCAGGCCTGCCTCTTCATAGTCCGTCATGGATCCGCTCCCGCATCCGGCGTGCGCCGGGTCAACACGCGCTGCAGCAGGCAGAACAGCAGCAGCAGCGCGCCGATCACGATGCGCGTCCACCACGAGCTGAGCGTGCCGTCGAACACGATCAGGGTCTGGATCACGCCCAGGATCAGCACGCCGAACAGCGTACCGATCACATAGCCGCTACCGCCGGCGAGCAACGTGCCGCCGATCACCACCGCGGCGATCGCATCCAGTTCCAGGCCCAGCGCATGCAGGCTGTAGCCGGACAGCATGTAGAACGTGCACACCACCCCGGCCAGCGCCGAACAGAATCCGCTGAAGGCGTAGACCTTGACCTGGGTGGCGGCCACCGGCAGGCCCATCAGCCGCGCCGAAGCCTCGCTGCCGCCCAGCGCGTACACGCAGCGGCCGAAGCGCGTGCAGTGCGCCAGCCACATGCCCAGCGCCACCGTGGCCAGCGCCATCAGCGCGCCGATCGACAGCGAGGCACCGGCGCCGATCGGCACGCGGAACTGGGCGATGGCCACATACAGCGCATCGTCGATCGGGATCGAATCGACGCTGATCAGATAGCTGGCGCCGCGCGCCAGGAACATGCCGGCCAGGGTCACCACGAACGGCTGCAGCCGGTAGCGCTGGATCAGCATGCCCATGAACGCGCCGAACAGCGCACCGAGCAGCAGCAGCAGCGGGATCGCCGCCAGCGGCGACCAGCCGTGGCGTTGCACCAGCGACGCCGACAGCACCGTGGTGAAGGCGATCACCGCGCCCACCGACAGGTCGATGCCGCCGCTCAGGATCACGAACGTCATGCCGACCGCGGCGATGCACAGGAAGGCGTTGTCGATCAGCAGATTGGCGAACACCTGCGGCGACAGGAAGCCGTCGTAGAGCACGCCGCCGGCGCCGGCCATGGCCACGAACAGAGCCACGGTGATCGCCAGCGGCAGGCGCGCGCCGTGCAGCAGCGTGCCGGCGCGGCGCAGGCCATGCGCGCGCTGGATCGGCGCCCCGGCCGCGCTCATCGCCGCGCTCCCGGCTCGGCACGCCGCACCCAGCCGCGCACGCTGGCGCGGAACTGCGGCGACTGCAGCAGCATCACCGCGAACACCAGCAACGCCTTGATCAGCATGTTGACCTGCGCCGGCACGCCGATCGCATAGATCGTCGCGGTCAGGGTCTGGATGATCAGCGCACCGATCAGGCTGCCGGCCAGGCTGAAGCGGCCGCCGTCGAGCAGCGTGCCGCCAAGGGTGACCGCCAGGATCGCGTCCAGCTCCATCAGCTGGCCGGCGTTGTTGGCGTCGGCGCTCTTGACGTTGGAGCTGATCAGCAGCCCGGCCAGGCCGGCGCTGAACGCGCAGAACACGTACAGCAGCACCGCGATCAGCCGCGCCTTGATCCCGGCCACGCGCGCCGCGCGCGGGTTGTGCCCGATCGCACGCACGAACAGACCCAGCGCGGTGCGCCCAAGCAGCAGCTGCAACACCACGAACACCGCGGCGACCACGAACAGCGCGAACGGCAGGCCGAGCAGGAAGCCGTTGCCCAGATAGAAATACGGCGGGTAGTAGATGGTCAGGATCTGGCCATCGCCGATCAGCTGGGCCACGCCGCGCCCGGCCACCATCAGGATCAACGTGGCGATGATCGGCTGCATGCCGACCTTGACCACCAGCAAGCCGTTCCACAACCCGCACGCGGCGGCGACCAGCAGCGGCGCCACGATCACCGCCCACAGCGGGAAGCGGCTGTGTTCGCCGCCGCCGATCATCCACGCCGCCACCGTCGCGGCGATCGCCACCACCGCGCCGACCGAGATGTCCAGGCCGCGCACCGCGATCACCAGGGTCATGCCCAGCGCTACCAACGCCAGCGGCGCGGCGCGGTTGCCGATGTCCACCAGGTTGCCGTACAGATGCCCGTCGCGCCATTGCAGCGCCAGGAAGCCGGGATTCCACAGGCCGTTACCGAGCAGCAGCAACGCCAGCGTCGCCAGCGGCCAGAACAGCGGATGGGCCGCGATGCGTGCCGGCAGCCGCGGCGCGCGCGGCGAGGAAGTGCTCGCCACGCTCATGCCGCCGCGCTCCCGGCGATCAGTTCGAACACCGCACGCTCGCCGCAGCCGCCGGGCAGTTCGCCGACCAGGCGGCGTTCGCGCAGCACCGCGATGCGGTCGGCGATGCGCTCGATCTCGGCGATCTCGGCGGAAATGAACAATACCGCCATGCCCTCGCGGGCCAGCGCCAGAATGCGGGTCATGATGTCCTGCTTGGCGGCGATGTCGATGCCGCGGGTGGGTTCGTCGAGGATCAGCAGCCGCGGCCGCGTCGCCAGCCAGCGCGCCAGCACCACTTTCTGCTGGTTGCCGCCGGACAGCAGGCCGACCGGTGTCTCCACGCTGGCGGTCTTGATGCCCAGCGCGTCCACATAGCCCTGCGCGATGCGCACCTGCTCGGCCAGCGGCAGGAACCGGCGCAGGCCCATGCGCGCCTGCAGCGCCAGCACGATGTTCTCGCGCACCGACAACTCGGCGACGATGCCGTCGGTCTTGCGTTCTTCCGGACACAGCGCCAGGCCGTGGCGGATCGCATCGGGCGGGCCGCGCAGCGCCACGGCGTGTCCGTCGATGGACACGCGGCCGCAATCGGCGCGGTCCAGGCCGAACAGCAGCCGCGCCAGTTCGGTGCGGCCGGCGCCGAGCAGGCCGGCCAGGCCCAGCACCTGGCCACGGCGCAGCTGCAGGTCGATCGGGTGCAGCTGGCCGCGCCGGCCCAGGCCCTGCGCCTGCAGCAGCACCGGCGCGGCTTCGGCCGGCGCGGCGTCCACCGCGGCGGCGGCCGCGGCGGCCACGTCCAGTTCGCGCCCGACCATCGCCGCGATCAACCGCGGCGCCGGCAGCTCCGCGGCCAGGTATTCGCCGACCAGGCGGCCGTTGCGCAGCACGCTGATGCGGTCGGACACCGCGTATACCTGGTCGAGGAAATGGGTGACGAACAGGATCGCCATGCCCTGCTCGCGCAGACCGCGCATCACCCGGAACAGTTCGGCGACCTCGCCTTCGTCGAGGCTGGAGGTGGGTTCGTCGAGGATCAGCACGCGCGCCGACACGCTCAGCGCGCGCGCGATCGCCACCATCTGCTGCACCGCCACCGGATAGGCGGACAGCGCGCGGCGCACGTCGATGTCCACGCCCAGCCGCTGCAGGCACTCGCGCGCCTCGCGCTCGACCCGGCGCCAGTCGATGCGCCGCGGCCAGCCCTTCAGCGGATAGCGCCCGGCGAAGATGTTCTCGGCCACCGACAGGTTCGGGCACAGGTTCACTTCCTGGTACACGGTGCTGATGCCCAGCTGCTGCGCCTGCAGCGGCGAGCTCGGCGCAATCGCGTCGCCGCCCAGCGCCATACGCCCGGCATCGGCCGCAACCGCGCCGGTCAGCAACTTGATCAGGGTGGATTTGCCTGCGCCGTTCTGGCCCATCAGCGCGTGGATCTCGCCGCCGCGCAGGCACAGCGCCACATCGTCCAGCGCGGCAACGCCGGCGTAGGCCTTGCTCAGGCCCTGTGCGTGCAGCACGACGGGGGTCACCGGCAGCACCCCGTCAGTACTTGCGCTTGGGTAGCTCGGCGGCGGCCTGCTCCTGGGTGTACACCGATTCTTCGACCACGATGCGCTTGGGCAGCGGCTTGCCGGCCTTGGCGTCGCGGATCGCCTGCACCAGTTGCGGACCGAGCAGCGGATTGCATTCGACGGTGACGTTGAGCTTGCCGGCCTGCATCGCCTCGAACGCGCCCTTCACCCCGTCGATGGAAATCACCAGGATGTCCTTGCCCGGCTTCAGCCCGGCTTCCTCGATCGCCTGGATCGCGCCGATCGCCATGTCGTCGTTGTGCGCGTACAGCACGTCGATGTTGCGCCCTTCCGACTTCAGGAACGCCTCCATCACTTCCTTGCCCTTGGCGCGGGTGAAGTCGCCGCTCTGCGAGCGCACCACCTGGAAGCGCGGGTTGGCCGCGATGATTTCCTTGAAGCCCTGCATGCGGTCGATCGCCGGCGCCGAGCCGACCGTGCCCTGCAGTTCGACGATGCGCACCGGCTTGTCGCCGTCCTTCAGCGGCGACTGTTCGAGCAGCCAGCGCCCGGCCTTGCGCCCTTCCTCGACGAAGTCCGAGCCGATCAGCGTGGTGTACAGGCTGTCGTCGGAGACCTTGACCGCGCGGTCGGTCAGCACCACCGGGATGTTCGCCGCCTTGGCTTCGCGCAGCACGGTTTCCCAGCCGGATTCGACCACCGGCGAGAACGCGATCACGTCCACGCGCTGGGCGATGAACGAACGCAGCGCCTTGATCTGGTTCTCCTGCTTCTGCTGCGCATCGGAGAATTTCAGTTTCATCCCCGCCTGCTCGATCGCCTGCTTGACCGAGGCGGTGTTGGCGGTGCGCCACTCGCTCTCGGCGCCGACCTGGCTGAAGCCGACCGTGATCTGGCCCTGCTTGGCGGCCGCGTCCTTGCCGCCGCCGGAACACGCGCTCAACGCCGCGCCCAGCAGGACCACCATTCCCAGCACCGCCGCACGCATACCTGACTTCTGCATAACCCCTCCTCGTTGATTGCACGCTGGCGGTCGCGCGGCGCTCGGGCCGCGGCGGCCGCCCACCCTCCCAGGCAGGCGCGCGAATGGATCGATCAGTTCATCCCGCGAATGTATAGGCCGTCTTGACCGTCGTATAGAACTCCACCGCATAGCGGCCCTGCTCGCGCGGGCCGTAGCTGGACGCCTTGCGCCCGCCGAACGGCACGTGCGGATCGACCCCGGCGGTGGGCAGGTTGACCATCACCATGCCGGCCTGCGCATGCCGCTTGAAATGCGTGGCGTGCTGCAGCGAGCGCGTGGCGATGCCGGCGCACAGGCCGAATTCGGTATCGTTGGCCAGCGCCAGCGCGTGTTCGTAGTCGTCGGCCGGCATCACCGCCGCGACCGGGCCGAACACTTCCTCGCGTGCGATGCGGTGCTGCGGCTGCGCGGCGATCAGCGCCGGGCGCATGTAGTGGCCCCGATGCTCGCATTCCAGCGCGTCGCCGCCGTACACCAGCTCGGCGCCTTCTTCCTGGGCGATGCGCACGTAGTCGCGGTCCTGCGCGAACTGGCTGGCGCTGGCGACCGGGCCGATGTCGATGCCGGGGGTCAGCGCATGGCCGATCTTCAGCATGGCCAGGCGCTTGCTCACACGTGCGACGAATTCATCGTACACCGCGCGCTCCACGATCAGCCGGCTCGACGCGGTGCAACGCTGGCCGGTGGAGAAATACGCGCCGTTGACCGCGATTTCCACCGCCAGGTCCAGGTCCGCATCGGCCAGCACCACCAGCGGATTCTTGCCGCCCATTTCCAGCTGGATCTTCAAGCCGCGCGCGGCCGCCTGCTTGAGCAGATGGTTGCCGGTGGGCACCGAGCCGGTGAAGCTCAGCGCGTCGATGCCGCGGTCCTCGACCAGCGCCTGGCCGACGGTGCGGCCGCTGCCGATCACCAGGTTGAATGCGCCGCTGGGCAGGCCGGCGCGGCTGAGGATCTCGGCCAGCGCCCAGGCGCAGCCGGGCACGATCTCGGCCGGCTTGAACACCACGGTGTTGCCGTAGGCCAGCGCCGGGGCGATCTTCCACGCCGGGATCGCCAGCGGGAAATTCCACGGCGCGATGATGCCGACCGTGCCGACCGGCTCGCGGGTGATCTCCACGTCCACGCCAGGACGGGTGGAGGCGAGTTTTTCGCCGGGAATGCGCAGCGCCTCGCCGGCGAAGAACTTGAAGATCTGCCCGGCGCGGGCGGCCTCGCCGATGCTCTCCGGCAGGGTCTTGCCTTCTTCGGACGCCAGCAGCGTGCCCAGCTCCTGCTTGCGCGCCAGGATCTCGCTGCCGACGAAGTCCAGCGCGTCGGCGCGCTGCTGCGGCGTGCTCGCCGCCCACTTGGCCTGCGCCGCGTTGGCCGCGGCGATCGCGCCGCGCACCGCGTCGGCATCGACGCTGCCGACCTCGCCCACCAGCGCGGACAGGTCGGACGGATTCTCGTCCGCCGCGATGTCGCTGCCGGCCACCCACTGGCCGTCGATATAGCTCTGGAAACGTTGGCTCATGCCGTTCTCCTGTTCGGTTACAGCGCGCGCACGCCGCCCAGGTCGAACCCGGCCGACACCCGCTGTAGCGGATTGACCAGGGCGGCGCCCAGTTCCGGCAGTTCGATCTCGAAACGGTCGCCCGGCTCGGCCTGCACGCCGTCGGCGAAGCTCAGCGTGGCGGTGCCGAAGAAGTGCAGGTGCACGTCGCCGGGCACGCGATGCGCAGCGTACTTGAAGTGGTGGTATTCCAGATTGGCCAGCGAGTGGCACATGTTGGCCTCGCCGGTGACGAAGGGCTTCTCCCAGATCAGCGCATCGCCGCGGCGGATGCGGCTGCTGCCGCGCAGGTCGCGCGGCAGCTCGCCGCTGCGCAGCTCCGGCCCCACCGCGCAGGCGCGCAGCTTGGAATGGGCCAGATACAGGTAGTTCTGGCGTTCGGTGACGTGGTCGGAGAACTCGTTGCCGAGCGCGAAGCCGAGCCGGTACGGCACGCCGTCGGCGCCGATCACGTACAGCCCGACCAGCTCCGGCTCCTCGCCGCCGTCCAGGGCGAAGTCCGGCGACGGCAACGGCGCGCCCGGCGCGACCAGGATGCTGCCGTCGCCCTTGTAGAACCATTCCGGCTGCGCGCCGGGCTGGCCGTCGCGCGGGATGCCGCCTTCCACGCCGAGCTGGAAGATCTTCATCGAATCGGTGAGCGTGCCCTGGTCGGCCTGCTGCTGCAGGTTCTGGTGCATCGCATCGCGGGTGGCGGCGCTGCCCAGGTGGGTCAGGCCGGTACCGGTGACGCGGCAGTGCGCCGGGTCCGGATGGGTCAGCGGCGACAGCACGCGGTGGTTCGCCAGCAGCTCGGCGTAGTCGAGCACGATGTCGCCGAGCTGATGCGTGGCGTAATCGTCCAGGCCGAGGCCGGCGGCCAGCGCGGCGTTGGCCAGCGCATAGGTCGAGCCGACTTCGCGCAGCAGGCGCACCTGGGTGCCGTCCGCCTCTACGGCGCCCACGCTGGGGATGCCGGACTCGTCGAGCAGTTGGATCAATCGCATGAATCGGTCGCCTGTCGGAATACGAAAGCGCGGCGCGGCAGCACAGACCGCCGGTGCCGCGGATGCGCTTCTATTCTGGCCGGATGACCTATATGCAACAAATATCGTTTTTGGCTTAATGTATACGAACATTCATATGCATTGGGCCGCCATGCCTGCCGCCACGCCCTGGTTCGTCCGCGCCCGCCTGAAGACCCGGCAATTGATGCTGCTGCTGGCGATCGAGGAGGAAGGCAACATCCACCGCGCCGCCGAGACCTTGAACATGTCGCAGCCGGCCGCGTCCAAGCTGCTCAAGGACCTGGAGGACATGCTGGAAGTGCCGCTGTTCGAGCGCCTGCCGCGCGGCATGCGCCCGACCTGGTACGGCGAGGCGATGATCCGCCACGCGCGCATCGCCCTGTCCAGCCTGGGCGAGGCCGGCGCCGAGATCGAGGCGCTGAAGGCCGGCTATTTCGGCAGCGTCAGCGTCGGCGCCATCGCCGGGCCGGCGATGACCCTGCTGCCGGCCGCGCTGGCCCAGGTCACAGAGCAGCATCCGCTGCTGCGCGTGGCGCTGCGCGTGGACGGCAGCGACGTGCTGCTGGAGCAACTGGCGCAGAACAAGCTCGACATCGTGGTGGCGCGGCTGTTCGCCCGCCACGACAAGCGCAACCTGCACTACCAGGCCCTGGCCGAGGAAGAAGTGTGCGCGATCGCCCGCCCCGGCCATCCGCTGCTGGCGATGCCGCAGCCGGCGCTGCGCGAACTGGCCGCGGCCGGCTGGATCGTGCCGCCGGACGGCAGCGTGCTGCGCCACCGCTTCGAGCTGATGTTCCAGAACGCCGGGCTGGAGCCGCCGAAGCGGGTGGTCGAGACCTCGGCGCTGGTGGTACTGCCGCAGCTGCTGCGCCATGGCGACTACCTGGCGGTGGTGCCGGTGGACGTGGCCCGGCATTTCGCCGACCACCGCAGCGTGGCGATCGTGCCGGTGGACCTGTCGTGCCGCATGGACGCCTTCGGCATCGTTACCCGCACCGACTGGCTGCTGTCGCCGGGCGCGCGGATCATGCTGCAGGCGCTGCAGGACGCGGCCGGGCCGGTGTACGGCTACGTTGCGCCGGCCGGGGAAGTGTCGGCGCCGGCGGATGCGCGAACCGAGGGATGAGGTCGGGGCTGAAGCCCCTCCTACAATGCACCCAGCCAGCCAACCGCAGGTCTCCTGTAGGAGCGGCTTCAGCCGCGACCGAACGCAGCGGCAAACATTCCTTCTTCGGACACCGTCGGGGCTGAAGCCCCTCCCACAGTGCACCCGGCCAGCTCGCCGCAAGTCCTGTAGGAGCGGCTTCAGCCGCGACAGAACGCAGCCGCGAAGCATGCGCGCCGACAAAGCGCGGGGCTGAGGCCCCTCCTACAGTGCACCCGGCGGACGTGCCGCAAGCGCCTGTGGGAGCGACTTCAGTCGCGACGAGCGGCGTCTGGAATCGCGCAGGTTGCAGCGATCTGTCGGGGTCGAAGCCCTCCCCTACAGGTCGGCGACAGATCCGCCGCCGCTCACGTCCAGCCCGCATCCACCACGAATTCCTGCGCGGTGATCGCGCGCGCCTCGTCCGAGGCCAGGAACAGCGCCATGCGCGCGATGTCTTCCGGCATCACCTTGTCCGGCAGGCACTGGTTGCGCGCCAGTTCGCGCTCGCCGGCCTCGTCCAGCCACAGCGTGACCTGGCGCTCGGTCATCACCCAGCCCGGGGTCAGCACGTTGACGCGGATCCGCGCCGCGCCCAGTTCGCGCGCCAGGCCGCGGGTCAGCCCGTTCACCGACGACTTGGCGGTGGCGTAGACCGGATAGCCGCCGGTCTTGGTCTGCCAGCCGGTGGAGCCGAGGTTGACGATCGAACCGCCGCCGAGCCGCTTCATGCCCGGCACCACCGCCTGGATCGCGAAGAACGCGGCGCGCTGGTTGATCGCCACGCAGCGCTCCCAGTACGCCGGGGTCACCGCATCCAGCGCATGCCGGTCGTCGCTGCCGACGTTGTTGAGCAGCACGTGGAAATCGCCCAGCTCGGCGGCGGCCGCGCCCAGCGCCGCCTGCAGCGCGGCCACGTCGGTGACGTCGCAGCGGCGCCACCACGGCCTGGTCAGGCCAGCCGCGGCCAGCCGCTCGGCCAGCGCCGCACTGGCCTCGGCCGCCACATCGACGAAGGCGACCTGCGCGCCCTGCCCGGCGAAGGCCTCGACCAGCGCCGCGCCGATGCCCGACCCGCCGCCGGTGATGAAGACCCGGCGTCCGTGCAGGCTGCCGTAGGTTGCGTTGCCGGTGCCGGGAGACGCCGCGTTTGCCGTGTTGTCCATGCCGTTTCGCTCTAGGTGGATGAGATTTTGATATATGAAAACAAATATCCATAGTCAGATATTTGTTATTTTTCATGTATCAATATGCCCGCTAGCATCGCCGACGTAAAGCACCCCGGGCGACGCCGTGCAGGCACCGATCCGGGCCGATCAGGTCTCGAGGAATCCGCCAGCATGGGCTCACCCACCAAACCGGTCCGCCGCAGCCAGGCGTGGTTCGGTCGCGAAGGCAAGCAAGGTTTCTACTACCGCAGCTGGCTCAAGAGCGCCGGCCATCCGCACGACATGTTCGACGGGCGCCCGGTGATCGGCATCTGCAACACCTGGTCGGAACTGACCCCGTGCAACGGCCACCTGCGCGAGCTGGCCGAACACGTCAAACGCGGCGTCTACGAGGCCGGCGGCTTCCCGCTGGAATTCCCGGTGATGTCGCTGGGCGAGACGCAGATGCTGCCCACCGCGATGCTGTTCCGCAACCTGGCCAGCATGGACGTGGAGGAATCGATCCGCGCCAATCCGCTGGACGGCGTGGTGCTGCTGATGGGCTGCGACAAGACCACCCCGTCGCTGCTGATGGGCGCGGCCAGCGTGGACCTGCCGACCATCGGCCTGTCCGGCGGCCCGTCGCTGTCGGGCAACTGGCGCGGGCAGCCGCTGGGCTCGGGCACCGGGGTGATCCAGATGTCGGAGATGGTCCGCGCCGGCACCCTGAGCCAGGACGAGTTCGTCGAGGCCGAGGCCTGCATGCAGCGCTCCAAGGGCAGCTGCATGACCATGGGTACCGCCGCGACCATGGCCAGCATGGTCGAAGCGCTGGGCATCTCGCTGCCGGAAAACGCGGCGATCCCCGCGGTCGATGCGCGCCGCGCGCGGCTGGCGCGACTCAGCGGCCGGCGCATCGTGCAGATGGTCGAGGACGACCTGCGCATGTCGCAGGTGCTGACCCGCTCGGCGTTCGCGAACGCGATCAAGGTCAACGCGGCGATCGGCGGCTCCACCAACGCGGTGATCCACCTGCTGGCCATCGCCGGGCGCCTGGGCGTGCCGCTGAGCCTGGACGACTGGGACCAGTTGGGGTCGCGGCTGCCGTGCCTGGTCAACCTGAAACCGTCCGGCCAGTACCTGATGGAAGATTTCTACTACGCCGGCGGACTGCCGGCGGTGATGCGCGAACTCGGCGCCGAGCTGGACCTGGACGCGCTCACCGTCAACGGCCGCACCCTGGGCGAGAACGTGGCCGACGCGCCGTGCTGGAACCGCGAGGTGATCCACGCGCTGGACACGCCGTTCCGCGAACAGGCCGGCATCGCCGTGCTGCGCGGCAACCTGGTCCCGGACGGCGCGGTGATCAAGCCCTCGGCCGCCTCGCCGCACCTGTTGCGGCACCGCGGCCGCGCGGTGGTGTTCGAAAGCATCGAGGACATGAAAGCGCGCATCGACGACGAGGCGCTGGACATCGACGCCGACTGCATCATGGTGCTGAAGAATTGCGGCCCGCGCGGTTACCCGGGCATGGCCGAGGTCGGCAACATGCCGCTGCCGCCGAAGCTGCTGCGCGCCGGCGTCACCGACATGGTGCGCATCTCCGACGCGCGCATGAGCGGCACCGCCTACGGCACCGTGGTCCTGCACGCCTCGCCCGAAGCCGCCACCGGCGGCACCCTGGCGCTGGTGCGCGACGGCGACATGATCGAACTGGACGTCCCCGGGCGCTCGCTGCACCTGGAAGTCAGCGACGAGGAACTGCTGCGCCGGCGCAGCGAATGGACCCCGCTGCCGACGCCGCTGCGCGGCTGGAGCAAGCTGTACGTGGAACACGTGCAGCAGGCGCACCTGGGCGCGGACCTGGATTTCCTGGTCGGCGGCAGCGGTGCCGACGTGGCCCGCGACTCGCATTGAATCCGAATCGCAACGCGCCGGCGCCCGGCGCGGGGCGCTCGCACAGCAAGGCAAGGGATAGCGGTACCGCAGGCGGATGCGCTACCTGCGGTACCGCGGGACACGGCCGACACAGCGCCGATGTCCCGCTTGCGCGCGCCAAGGCATGCCCCAGCGCACCTCGTTCAACACGCCGCCAGATCCTCGAACAGGCAACGATCGTCTTCCGGAGGCGCACGCTTGCGTAGCATCTGTTCGGCGATCTGCACCGGATCGCTCCCGACCGTCGACTGCCACCGCGCCGGCGCCTGCTGCGGCTGCTTCGCCTGCTGCGGCTGCGCGCGGTCAGCCGGGACATCCGCACGCGCAGTGCGCACGTCCTGTCCCTGCGTCTGCGGCTCCGACCGTTCGAAGCGCGCGAACCGCTGGTCCGATTCCAGGATCTGGCGCACCGAACGCGCGTAGCGATCGCGCTCGGCCGGCGTCTCCGAGTGGTACGCGCCCACCGCCGCCCAGCTGTTGCCGTACTTGTTGATCATCTGCCGCAGATGCCAGGCAGCCACATAAGTGCTTTCGCAGGGATCCATCAGCTCGCGCACCGACACCCCGTACTGCGACAGGCGCCGCAGATGGATCGAATTGATCTGCATCTGCCCGTAGTCGATGCTGCCGTTGGCGTTGCGATGCAACGTCTGCGGCCGCGCGCGCGATTCCTGCCAGGCGATGGCTTTGAGCACGCGCGCATTGACCTGCTGATAGGCCGCGGCCTGCTCGAAGCACCCGGCATGCGCCAGCGGCGTGGCGAGCCACGCCGCAAGCAGCCATCCTATCCGACGCATACGGGCTACACCGCACTGAACTGGAACGACACGTCCGCCGAGGCGGAAAGCAAGCCTTCGTCCCGGCCGGATTGCCTGGCCTTCCTTTCCATGGCATCGTCCAACTGGCGCTGAATCGCATCCTGCTGAGCCTCGGACAGCGGCGGCATATCGCCGCTCCCGCCCTGTGTCGCCAGATTGTCCTGCAGGTCATCGGCCAACTGGTCTGCAATCGAATCCTCCTGAGCCTCAGACAGCGGCGGCGTATCGCCGCTTCCGTCCTGTGTCGACAGATTGTCCTGCAGGGCATCGTACAACTGGCCCGCAATCGAATCCGCCTGAGCATCAGACAGCAACGGCGTATCGCCGCGCCCGTCCTGCGTCGATTGCTTGTCCTTCCCTTCCATGGCATCGGCCAACTGGCGCGCAATCGCATCCTCCGTAGCGCCGGACAGCGACCCCGTATCGCCGAGCCCGATCTGTATCGACAGATCGCCCAGCCCGCGGGATTGCGTGTAGTCCGGTTGCAGGGACTGCTCCAACTCGCGCGCGATCGCATCTTCCACCGCGCCGGGCAGCGACCCCGTATCACCGAGCCCGATCTGTATCGACAGATCGCCCAGCCCGCGGGATTGCGTGTAGTCCGGTTGCAGGGACTGCTCCAACTCGCGCGCGATCGCATACTCGATAGCGCCGGACAGCGACGCCGTCTGCGCTTGCTCGGCCGCTTCGGCCAACGTGCGGCTGACGCCAGCCTCTGCCTTGTCCAACGTGCGGTCGACGCTGGCGTCGGCCGAGGCCAGATCCTTTTTCAGCGGCTCCAGCAACGGCTCGGCCACGTCCTTGGCGCTGTCGCGCAGCATCCACAGCGGCTTGCGCGCCATCGTGTCGCCGACGACATTGGCGTACTTGGCCAGGGGCGTGTCAGCCATAAACGTACGTGTGAGATTGGCGCCGACACTGGCGACCATCCCTTCCGGCGTCAGCGTGGTGCACACGTTGAACGCATTGCTCGCCACGGACAGGCTATCCTTGCCCAGGCGGTCGAGACGGCCATGTGCCACGTCCTCGGCGCAACGCACGCCGCCGGCCACAACGCCTTCGGCGGAATCGACGAATTGATTCAGGCTTTTATCGACGGCGTCGCGGGTCTTGTCCACCACGCCCTTTGCGGACTGGACGAGCTTTGTGAGGCCCTTGTTCAGATGCGCATCGGCCACAGTGCCCAGCGCCAGATCGGTCATCGCCCCGCCAACGGTCAAGCCCAGCTTGAACTCGGCCTTGGCGGTATCGCCAATGGACTTGCCAGCCTTCCCCAATTCCTTGAGGCCACCCCTGAAATCGCCCTGCATGACATCGCCGAGGGCCTGGGCGCCATGCTCTGCGACACCTTCCACGCCTTTGGCTACGTCTTTGGCTCCCTGCTCGATGCCGTGTGCGACATCCTCGGCCGCATGCGTTATGCCATGCCCGATGCTCTTGATAAAACTTTTAAAGCTCATCGCAAAGTCCTCTTGTTTGTCGAAGTGAACCGGTGCCGGCCCGGACCAGCGACCGACCAGACGGCCGCAATCCAACATTAAGAGGATGCGCGCGCGCGCCGGTCACTGCCAACGAACCGATCGCTCTCTCTGCGAAACAAGGCCAAAAGATCCGCACATCGACGCCCAGCGGCACGATTCTTCTTCGCTCAAGGCGGTCGGATTTCGTACATCGACGCCATTACCGCGGATCGGGCGTCTAACTTAGGCCTGGGCTTAATGCCCTGACCATCGCGGTCGATATCACCCAACCATAGACATGAGAGAATCACTATGAGCATTACGATCTCTACCAACTCCACGCAAGGCTCGAATACCGACTGGGACTCGAATGGTGGCGGCAGCGGCGGCAGCAGCAGCACCAGCTCCTCCGGCCAGCTCGATCAGCTGATGGCGATGCTGATCATGATGATGCTGAAGCAGATGCAGCAGGGCCAGCAGGATCAGGGCGGTGGCCAGGACGGTGCGCAGGGTGCGCAGGGCGGCCAACAGGGCGCGCAGGGCGCGCAGGGCGGCCAGCAGGGCGGCCAGCAGGGCCAGGGGGGCGTCGACTCCATCGGTCAGGAGCTGATGCAGGTGCTGATGGCGATCATGCAGCAGATGATGAAGTCGCACGGTGGCGGCAACGGCGGCCTCGAGCAGGGTCCCGGTCCCCAGACCTACAACTGATTGCCCTCTGCGCCTCGCTCGCGACTGCGAGCGAGGCGCTACCGGCAACGCCGGTCAGGGCGAGACCACGTGCGGCGTCAGCAGGAACAGACGCTGCACGCTGCTGCGCTGCTTGGAACGGTGCTGGAACAGCCGCCCCAACACCGGCACCTTGGACAATCCCGGAACGCCGGTCACGTTGTTCTCGTCGTCATTGCTCTCGTAGCCGGCAATCAGCAGGCTCTCGCCGTCGTTGACGAAGGCCTCGGTATTGATCTGGCTGGAAGAGATCACCGGAATCTGGTCCACCATCTGCGAGGTCAACTGCCCATCCTCGATATGCACGTCGAGGCGAATCTGCCTGGCATCGGAATCGGGCACCACCGTGGGCAACACCCGCAGCGAAACGCCGGCCGACAACCCGTACAGATCCGCGCTCTGATAGCCGGCCACGCGCACGAAGAAGCGCTGCCGCTGGTCCATGATCGCCTCGACGTTGTCCAGCGTCGCCACTTTCGGCGTGGAGACGATCTTGGCGCGATTGCTCTGCTCCAGCGCCGACACCCGCGTCATCAGAAAACGTCCGGCATCGCCGAGCACGGCAGTGAGCATGCCGCCGCCGGGAGTCAGCCCGTCGGCACTGTCGCCGAGCCCGGGGTTGGCGCCGGGAGCGCGGTAGCCCAGCGCCGTCCCCTTGCCGTCGCCGTTCTGCAGGTCCAGATGGCGGTTGTGCAATCGCCAGTCCACGCCGAGATCGCGCAGTGCGCCATCCTGCACCTCGATGATCGTCGCATCGATCTGCAGCAGTTGCGGACGCGAGTCCAGTTGCTGGATCAGCGCTGCGTAATCGCCCATGCGTTCCGGGCGGTCACGGATCACCACGGCGTTGATGCGCGGATCGGCCTGGATGTAGGGCAGCTCCGGACCAAGCCCGGCAGCCTGCTCCGCGCTGCGTGCAGTCGCCGCGGCGCCGGCATAGTCCCCGCCAGCGGGTGCAGGTGCAGGTGCAGGTGCGGCCGTGCTGTCGGCGATCGGCCCTCCGCTGGGCAACGGCGGCCGTACCGGCGCCTGACCGCCGCCCAGGCCAAACCAATTGTTGGGCAGCCCCACACCTGACCCTCCGCCACCGCCACCGCCACCGCCACCGGGATCGTTGCGCGCGCCGGTATCGCCACGCTCGCCCAGCGACGGCACGCGGCGCTGTGCGGTCGAGAACGACGTACCGCCTGCGTTCGCCGCGGCATGCGTGTACATGCCGCGCAGCAAGGTGACCATCCCGGGGATCTGCACGCTCTGCCCGTCCATCTGCACGGAACGATCGGCGGCACGGGCATAGTGCAAGGGGAAGACGCGCATCTCCGTACCGTCGTGCAGCGCGCTGCTGTGATCCACCGAGCGCACCACCGCCGACACCGTTTCCACATAGCCGGGCGGACCGGACACGATCAGCGTCCGCGCCTTGTCGTCATAGCGGATCGGAAAGCGCCGATCGGCCACGCTCATCCGCTCCAGCGCCGACTTCACCTGGTCGGTAGTGGCCGCGGACAGGGTCAAGGTCGTGCTGGTGACTTCGTTGCCGCCCCACACCCGCAACACCGTCCCGTCGTAATACCAGACGAATCCGTAGCTGGACGCCAGCGTGTCCAGGAACTTCTGCGGCGGGGTAGCGAACTTGCCGCTGACCGTGCCGCTGATCTCAGGCGAAATCCAGGTCATCACCCCCTGGCTGGAGGCGAAGTCGCGCAACACATCCTTCAAGTCCTTGTTTTCGACCACATACTGGAAGTTGCCGCGATGCCATGGCACCTCGGCCGCCGCCGCCGGAGCGGCGGCGGTGTGCACCGCGATCGCCAATGCCACTGCCAAACACGCGCGCGGCACTACCGCCGATCGCAAACGATGCTGTTTCATTGATCCTCCTGTCAGCGCTGCAAAGTTTCAGCCGGGACTTCGTCGAACTGGCGCCGATAGCACTTGACCAGCGCCGACCGGCTGACCACGCCCCAATGCTCGGCTGCCTGCAGCACACCGCCGCAGCCGGATTCGGACAGTAGTTCGCCGCGAATGCCCTGCATGCGATAACGGCGCAGCACCTGGGTCGGCGACATGCCAGTGGCGGCCTTGAACGCCAACTGCAAGGCGCGCCCGGTCACCCCGATCTGCGCGGCCACTTCGTTGATCGACAGGTCGGGGCGATGCACGTTTTCCAGCATGTAGGCGTAGGCACGGCGGTACTTGGCCGGCAAGCGCGCCGAAATGTCGTCGCTGAACTGCGCCGCAGGGCCATCTTCCAGCGATCGCGCAACCTGCACTTCGCTGCGCAGGCATTGCACCGCATCCAGCGCATAGCGGTTGTACAGGCGCAGGGCTTGCTCGGTACGTCCGGCCGCATGGCAGATCTTGGCCTGGCAATACTCCAGTTCCAGATCCCAGCGCATCGATACCTGCCTGACCACGCCGGCCAATGCGCGCTCGGCCAGATCGGCGCGACCGGCGGCCAGCGCCGCCAGGGCCAGTTCCAGCTTGGGTCCATGCCGCGAGTTGCGGCCACACGCAGCGGCAGGCTGCGGAATCGCGTCGTACACCGCATCGAAAGCGCTGACATCTTCGCCGGCGATCCGCAACAAGGCGCGCACGAACTGCAGCCGCCGCGCCAGGATCGGCATCGCCGCGGCGACCTCGGCGACGCAGTGGTCGATCTCGCCGGGATCGAAGGTGCCGGTCCATTTCTCGTTGCACGCCGCGGCCTGCCAGAAGACATGGTCGATCAGCCGCTCCGAGCGGCGGATGCTCAACTGCGCGAGCATGTCCAGGCGCAAGGCATGAACGACCGAAACCAGCAGCTTGGCGGTCTCGGTCTCTGCCGCCGCTTCCTGGGCGCGATCCACGACCTGCAGCGCCTGCATGCTCTGGCCCAGATGGAAGTGCGACAGCGCCTTGCCCATCAGGCTCTCCACCCGCAGCAGCGGATCGGCATCGCGGTCCACCGCCAATTGACCGAAACAGTTCAACGCTGCACTGAGCCTGCGCTGCTGAAGCATCTGCCAGGCGGTATTGCGACAGGAGAGCAGGCGCAGGTCCGCGCCGCCGTTGCGCATGCGCTTCTGCGCCAGGCGATAGGACTCCTCGGCTTCCTCTTCGTATTCCATCATCAACAACCCATCGCCGATGGCGCACAACAGGTTCACCTCACCGAGGCCCTCCTCATGCTCCTGATCGCGGCGATGATGCAGGTATTGCAACGCCTGCGGCCAAGCTCCGTCCAAAACCTTCTTCGAATAATTCGGCAAATTTTCGTTATGGGTTAATGCAGAGATCGCAGCGAGATAAGTAGTCAAAAACATAACGTTTTCTCTCCGGGGGAATGAGAGGAAGAACCGCAGGAAACTTCTGAAGCACATGCGGCACGATGGCGCAATTCATTGTAGGTAGACGCCGCAACAGAATCTCTCAATTAACCCCAGGACGATGATCAAAAAATCTCATTCTGCCGTCGTTCGCAGACAAATATGCTCAACCCATTGATTTCTCAAGGCCACTAGCGATGAACAGCGCGCCTCATACATTCCGCAATTGTCAATCATTGAATAATTTGCAAAATGCAGACTTGATTCATCGAGCGCGGCCATGCAGGCCGCGAGCGCAGCCTGACGGTACTGATGGGGTGGCGACGAAGGCCGAGGCGGCAGCGACGATGCTGCGCACGCGCAGCGACGCGCGCTCAATGGGTCGCGGCGGACCCGCTCAGGAACTGGCCGATCTTGGCCTGGAAATGGACGAAGGACAGCTCGTCAAGCAACTGCGAAACGAACACTTGCATCAGCAACGCCAGCATCAGCAAGGCCAACGCCCCGCGCACCGGCTGGCTCAGGTTGGACGGCTCGAGTTTCTCGGCGCTGCGCGCAACCAGGCCGAAGCCCAGGTCCACAAGCACCAGGACCAGCATCACCGGTGCCGATAGCTTGACCGTTGCGGTCATCATGTTGTCGGTACTCTGCAGCACGAACTGGCTGACCAGTTGGCTCCCATCCGGCTGCAGCGTTCCCAGCGGCCACCAACGGTAGGATTCGAAGACGGCGCCCAGCAGCATGCTCATTCCACCGAGCACATAGAACAGCGTGATGGCGGTCTGCAGGATCGTATTGGACACCGGGGTGCTCTGGTCTCCGCGCAACGGATTGCTCATCTGCACATTGTTGAAACCGGCCAGGTCATCGATCACCGTGCCCACGTTCTGCGCGACCCAGAAGATGCTCGATGCGGCATAGCCGATCACCAGGCCGACGAACGCCTCCTTGCCGACCAGCGCGAACAGGCTCAGCGGATCCATGCGCGCCACCAGATCGGGCGGCTGGCCATAGGCGACGAAGCCTCCCAGCAGGTACACCACGCCATTGCGTGCGGCGCCCGGAATGGCCTCTTCTCCGGTCGCCGGCAGCACCATGAACAGCACGAAGCAACGCACGCTCGCCAGCGCCAGCAACAGCACCAGCCCGATGCCCTGCGAGTGCAGCCAGACCAGCGCCTGGCTGGCGTCGGCCCCGTTCATCGGCGCCCCGCACGCATGCCCGGGTGCAGGCGCGCACGCGCCACCACGGTCTCGGCGATTTCCTCGTCCTCGGCGAGTTCGCGTTGTTCGGCGCATTGCCGCGCGAGGCGATCGGCGCGCTGCTGGTATTGCTCTGCCTGGGAATTGTGGCGCGCCAGGCGCGTGCGCACGCCCGCAATCTGCTCCTGTTGCGCGTCGCATGCGTCCTGCGCTTTCTGCAGCGCCTGCTCGGCAGCCTGCAGTTGCCGGGCAAGCTCCTCGCGATGGCGCTCGCCCTCCAGCCACGACGCGATGCACAGCCGCGGCGCGGCGCTCAGCTGCGCCTGTTGCTGCGCCCGCTGCTCGCACTGCAGCTGTCGCTGCGCGCGCTGTTCGCGTTGCGCGTGCAGCGCATCCTCAAGCGATTGCAGTTCGCGCAAGGCCTGGCGCAACTCCGCCTCCACCGCCTCGCCACGGCGGCGATGCAGCCCCGCCAGCAACCGCCACGGCGCACGCTTCTCACTCATACAGCGCCTGCTGCAAGTGCCACAGCGACTGCTGGAAATCGGTCACATCGGCGGTTTCCTGGGCAAGGAAGGCGCGGATCGCATCGATGCGCGACACCGCCTCGTCGGCCACCGCGTCGCTGCCGGCACGGTATTCGCCGACCTGCAGCAGTGGTTCGATCTCCTGGTATTTGGCCAGCAGCCGACGCAGCTGTCCGGCCAGATCGAGATGCTCGCGGCCGACGATCTGGGTCATCACCCGGCTCAGGCTGTTCAGCACGTCCACTGCCGGATACTGGTTGCGCGCGGCCAATTCGCGCGACAGCAGCAAGTGGCCATCGAGCAGACCGCGCACTTCCTCGGCGATGGGGTCGGCCCCCGACTCGTCTTCGGCCAGCACGGTATACAGCGCGGTGATGGAACCGCTGTCGCCCATCCCGGCGCGCTCCACCAGCCGCGGCAATTCGGCGAACACCGACGGCGGGAAGCCGCGCCGCGTCGGCGGCTCTCCGCTGGCCAGGCCGATCTCGCGCTGCGCGCGTGCGAAGCGGGTCAGCGAATCCATCATCAGCAATACGCGCAAGCCCTGGTCGCGGAAATGCTCGGCGATCGCGGTACCGACATAGGCGGCCTTGGCGCGCTCCACCGCCGAACGATCGGAGGTGGCGCAGACGATGACGCTGCGCGCCATGCCCTGCTCGCCCAGGATGAACTCGATGAACTCGCGCACTTCGCGGCCGCGCTCGCCGATCAGCACGATGACGTTGACGTCGCAGCTGGTGCCGCGCGCGAACATGCCCAACAAGGTGCTCTTGCCGACCCCGGCCGGGGCGAAGATGCCCAGGCGCTGGCCCTCGCCCAGCGTGGTCAGCGCGTCCACTAGGCGGATGCCGGTGGACAGCGGCGCATCGATCAGGCGCCGCCTCATCGGGTCCGGCGCCGCGGCATGGATCGGCACCTGCGCCTCGCACTGCACCGGGCCGCGCCCATCGGCCGGCTCGCCCAGGCCGTCCAGTACACGCCCCAACAACTGTTCCCCGACCGGCACCGACAACGGTCGCCCCTGGCCGATCACCCGGGTGCTTGCGGACAATCCGAGCATCGCCCCGAATGGCGCCAGCACCGCCTGATCGCGCGCGAAACCCACTACCTCGGCGCGTTGCAGCAACCGCCCATCGGGATTGCGCAGTTCGCACACCTCGCCCACGGTGACCGCCAACCCCTCCACCCGCAACAGGGTGCCGACCAATTCCACCACCTTGCCGTAGCGCACGCCCGGCGCCAGCGCCTCCAGCTCGCGCTGCAGCACGCTGCGGTCCAGGTTCAGCACGTGACCGCCTCTGCGTCAGCCTCCTCGGCCGCTGCGCATTCCACCGCCGCGTCGTTGCCCAGCACTTTGTGCAGCACATCGCGCAAGCTGTCCAGTTGCAATTGCAATCCGGTTTCGAACACGCCGCTGTCCCACTCGCAGCGGCATTCGCCCTGTGCCAGCGTCGTGCATTCGGTCACCTCCACGCGCAACCCGCCGGACTGCGCGGCGAACCGGGCGAATGCCTGCTGCGCCGACGCGAGTTCGCCGGGGGCCACCTGCACCTGCAGGAATTTCGCCTCGGCGCAAGCCTGCTCCAGGGCATGCGCCGCCCGCCGATAGAGCGCACCGCGGTCTTCGCCCAGCATCGCGGCGCACGCATCGACGACGACCTGCAGCAGCCGCTCGCGGTTACGCAGCCATTGCTGGCGCTCATCGTGCATCGCGCGTACCGAGCGCATGTTCCAGTCGCGCAACGCGCCACGCCTGCCGGCCGCATAGCCCAGCCGCGCAACGCGCTGGAAGCGCGCGCGCGCCGCGCTGCGCAGACGTTCGGCTTCGCGCTGCGCGTTATGCACCAAGGCCTGCGCCTGGTTGTGCGCGCGCTCGGCGTCTTCCAGCAAGCGCTGCCGGTGCTGGGCCTCGGCGCGGTCCAGCTCCAGCACCGTGGATAATTCCTCACGCCGCACGATGTCGTCGTCTATCGCGACGTGGCTTTCTGTGCGCAACCGCATCATGCTGCGTTCTCCCATCTCGTGTTCTCTTGTTTGCAAAGGCGCCATTGGGCGATCAACGTTCGGCTACCGCCATCGCCTGGCAACGCCGCACTGCCCGGATCCAGGCCGGCGCTGGCCGCAGCCAGATGCGCCAGGCCCGGCCACGGCCACAGGCCGTCGGCGACCAGGCGGCACCAGCCGTCCAGGTACCACGCCTGCGCGTGCGCATCGCTGCCGCATGCCAGCAACGGCACTCGCGTGGACGCTGTCGGGCATCCACGCAACCACTGCCACAAGGACGGCCCCAGACGCTCGGCGAACCACTGCCGCGGCGCGCGCTCGATGCAGTGGCGCACCGCGTCCGACCGCGCATACAGCGCGCGCGCCAACAGCAGTTGCTGCAGCGGCGCCGGTTCCAGTAGCGCCAGCTCGCTGTCCGCATTCTCGAAGCACGTCGCCGACAGCGCGTCCAGCTGCAGGGCGGCGATCAGCAGCTCCTGCCGGCGCGCTGGCGCCGCGCCGGCCCATGCACGGCGCAGCGCCGCCTGGTCGCACAGCGGCGGCGGCGGCGACGCCTGCCCCGCAAGCGCCTGCACCCGCGACCGGTAGCGCAGCAAGCGCTGCGCCGGCGCCGCCAGCGCGCTCATTGCGCCGCGTCCCCGGACCTGGGCGGGCGCAGCCGCTGCAGCAGCGCGCGCCAGCCGCCATCGCGACGCGCCAGCCAGAACGCGGCGGCGCCGGCCGCGGCCAGCAGCAGCGCGCCCAGGCTCAGCGGCAACCACCAGGTTGCTCGCATCGGCGTGGTTTGCGTCGCATCCAGCAACTGCGACGACACCATCGTGACGCTGACGTTGTCGTAGCTGAGCCCCTCGACGCTGTGCACCACCAGGTTCTTGATGCTCGGCACCAGCGGCGCCACGTCGGTGCCCAGCCGGTACTTGACGAACACGGCGGCGCTGGACGGCTTGACCACGTTCGACAGCGGATCGTTGTTGGGCAATACGATCTGCACATCGGCCACGACCACGCCGTCGATTTCCGACAATGTCTGCGACAGCTGCTGCGAGACGCCGTAGATGAACCGCACCCGCTCCTCGGTGGGCGTGGAGATCAGGCCGTCCTTCTTGAACATCTCGCCGAGGTTGGCGTGCTTTTCCCGCGGCAAGCCGTGCGCGCGCAAGACTTCCAGCGCGTCGGCCATTTGCTCCTGCGGCGCCGACACCGTCCAGGTCTTGCCATCGTCGGGACTTTCCTTTTCGGCTTGCAAGCCCTTGCGCAGCAGCACCACCAGCATTTCGTTGGCGTCGTTCTCGGTCAGGCCGCTGTACAGCGCAGAACTGCAACTGCTCAGGCACAAAGCCAGCAGCGCGACGCACAGCCAGCGGCAGATGCCCCGGCGGGACAAGGCCGCGTCCATCATTGATTCTTGAACAGGGTCTGCACCGCGGATTTGCCGCCCTGCGCCACGGCAGTGCCGACATTGAGTTGCAGCATCGCCATGGTCATGCGGTCCATCATCTGTATCTGCCCGGCGACCAACTGGGCCGTGTCCATGCTCGGTGCGCGCGCGGCGAAGTCCTCGGCCTGGTCCATCACGCTTTGCATCGCCTTGTCTTCCGCTCCGACCAGCCGCCCGATGGCGGTGGGGTGCTGGGAGACCTGCAAATCCGGCGCGACCCGATGGCCTTGCTGCATCAACGCCTGGAATTTATGCACCGAAGCGGCCGATGGCGCCGCCTGGACCGGCGCGGCGGCGCTGCTCGTCGTGACGGCAGCCACTGGACTGATTGGCGCGATGGGCGTCATGTCATGTCTCCTCAGGCGCGAAGATAGTTGAGCGTTGCGATGTCGACGGCGGGACTGGCAGCGGCCTCGTCGGCGGCGGCACTGGGCTCGCGTGGCTCTACCGGCTGACCGTTGAGCATTTTGACCAGCGCCACCGACTCGGGGTCTCTGTCTTCCTGCATCACCTCGTTGGCACAGATGGTCCAGTCGGAATCCCCGATCGCGAACAGGCAACACGCGCGCAGCGCCTTGCTGATGGCCGGCGCGCCCTTGGACCCATCGAGACCATGCAGCAAGCGGGCCGCGTCGGCGAAGCGGCCGCGCTTGATCGCCAGCCAGGCGTCGAAGCTGTCCAGTGCCGTGACATTGGGGAGCAGCAGGCGTATCGCGCCCAGTATCGCCTCGGCTTCTTCCACCTGATTGCGTTGCATTGCCACGGTAATGATTTCGATCAGACCGTTGGTGAGGTGGTCGTTGGCTTTGAACGTACTCATCGTCGGTGTTTCCTGCAGGATGCGTCGAGCCTGCAGCCTAGCGCGGCCGCCACCGCCCCCCTCGCGGCCAGGCGAAATCCACGACACGTTGGCGAAACGATGTCAGACCGCGGCCGCATTTCGGCTTCGCCTGCGCGTCAGCGCGTTCGCGCCACGCAAGGCAAGGCAGCCTGCGCCGCCGCACAATGCATCGCCCCGGCCTGGCGTCAAAGCAATGTCCGACGAGAAGACCGAAGAACCGACAGAAAAGAAGCTGCAGGACGCGCGACGCGACGGCGAGGTCGCGTTCAGCCAGGATGCAGGCATGGCGGCCGGCGCGATCTGCGCGGTGCTGGCCATGCAGATTTCCTCGAGCTTCCTGGGCGCGCATCTGCGCGCCTTGCTGCACCTGGCGTTGGATCTGGGCAACAGCCGCGACGATAACACCCTGCGTCAGGCGATGCTGCGCATGGGCGTGGAAGCCGCATGGCTGGCGCTGCCGCTGATGCTGGCGATCGCCGCAGGCCCGCTGTTCGTCGGCCTGATGCAGACCCGCTTCAACGTGTCGTTCAAGAAGCTGGAACCGAAACTGGACGCACTGAATCCCGTTACCGGACTCAAACGCATCTTTTCGGCACGCACGCTGACCGACTTGATCAAGATGCTGGTCAAGGCGGTGGTGATCGGCGTGATCCTGTGGAAAGGCGTGGAAGGGCTGATGCCGCTGCTGCTGGGCACCGCCTACCTTCCGTTGCTGGACATCGCCCAGATCGGCTGGGAGGTGCTGGTGCGCCTGCTCGCCATCACCTGCGTGATCCTGCTCGTGGTCGCCGGCATCGACGTGGGACTGCAGCAGTGGTTGTTCGTGCGCGATCACCGCATGAGCAAGGACGAGATCAAGCGCGAGAACAAGGATGTGGAAGGCGACCCGGAGATCAAGGGCAAGCGCAAGCAGTTCGCGCAAGAGCTGCTGTTCTCCGACCCGCGCCAGCGCCTGGCCAAGGCCAAGGCGGTGGTGGTCAACCCCACCCATTACGCGGTGGCGATCGCCTATTCGCCGGAGTTCGGCGTGCCGCAGGTGGTCGCCAAAGGCGAGGACGCCGGTGCGCTGGCGCTACGCGAGGCGGCAATGGCGCAGGGCCTGCCGATCATGGCCAATCCCCCGTTGGCGCGTGCGCTCTACAAGGTCGAGCTGGACGCGGCCATTCCCGACGAACTGTTCGCGGTCGTGGCGGCCGTCCTGCGCTGGGTCGATGGCCTGGTGCAGACGCCGCCCGACGCCGCGCCAGACCTTCACTAACCACACAGGACCTTCCGCATGCAACTGACTCGTGGACTACGCTACGGCGGCGAGGCGGCGATCGCGCTGTTGGTCGTGGCGGTGGTGGCGCTGATGATCTTGCCGCTGCCCACCGCCTTGATCGACGCGCTGCTCGCCGTCAACATCGGACTGAGCGTGGTGCTGCTGATGGCCACGATGTACGTGCCGGACTCGCTGGCGCTGTCCTCCTTCCCGTCGCTGCTGCTGTTCACCACCTTGTTGCGCTTGTCGCTGAACATCGCCTCCACCAAGTCGATCCTGCTGCACGCCAACGCCGGCCACATCATCGACAGCTTCGGCAAACTGGTGGTCGGCGGCAATCTGGTGGTCGGCCTGGTGATCTTCCTGATCATCACGACGGTGCAGTTCATCGTCATCGCCAAGGGTTCCGAACGCGTCGCTGAAGTCGGCGCGCGCTTCACCCTGGATGCGATGCCCGGCAAGCAGATGAGCATCGACGCGGATCTGCGCAACGGCAGCCTCAACGCCGACGATGCGCGGATCAAGCGCGCACGGCTGGCCATGGAGAGCCAGCTGCACGGCGGCATGGATGGCGCGATGAAGTTCGTCAAGGGCGATGCCATCGCCGGCCTGGTCATCACCCTGGTCAACATCGTGGCCGGCATCATCATCGGCGTCACCTACCACGGCATGAGCGCGGCCGAAGCCGCCAACCGCTTTGCGATCCTGTCCATCGGCGATGCGATGGTGTCGCAGATCGCGTCGCTGCTGATCTCGGTCTCGGCCGGCATCATGATCACCCGCGCCAGCGGCGAAGACGACAGCGACGACAGCTCGCTCGGCAACGAAATCGGCAAGCAGCTCACCCGCAGCACGCAGGCGCTGTTCTGCGCCGCCGGCATGCTGGCCTGCTTCGCGCTGGTGCCGGGCTTCCCGTCGACGCTGTTCCTGCTGTTGGCCACGGCCATCGCCGGCGGCGGCTTCTGGCTGCGACACAAGCGCCGCGCCGCCACCGGTCCGGTGCGCGCGCCGGTGACCGGCGCCGCGCGCCGCGGCAGCAAGGGAGAGAAGCCGACGATTGCCGATCATGCACCGGACTTCGCCTCGGCCTTGTCGGTCCGGCTCGCGCCGGACCTGGCCGACCGCCTGCAAGCGGATACGCTCAGTCGCGCCATCGAGCACGAACGCACGCTGCTGGTCGAGGAACTGGGGCTGCCGTTCCCCGGGGTGAGCCTGTGGCGAACGGCGGAATTGCAGGCGCATGAGTTCGAGGTGCTGGTGCACGACGTGCCGGTACAGCGCGCCTCCCTGCCGCCGAGCGCGCAGCAGGAAACGGAACTGGCGCAGCAGGCGACGCGTCCGTTGCGCGAGCGCGCACACCAGTTCCTCGGTCTGCAGGAAACCCAGTGGGTGCTGGAGCAGATCACCGGCGACTATCCAGGCCTGGTCGCGGAAGTGCAGAAAGTCGTGCCGCTGCAGCGCATCGCCGATGTGTTGCGGCGCCTGCTCGAGGAGCGGGTTCCGATCCGCAATATCAAGCTGATCCTGGAGAGCCTGGTGATCTGGGGCCCGAAGGAGAAGGATCCGGTGATGCTGACCGAGTACGTCCGCGGCGATCTGGGCGCGTTCCTGGCGCACCGGGTCAGCGGCGGCGCCGCGCAGTTGCCGGCATTGTTGCTGGAGCAGGCGCTGGAGCAGATGATCCGCCAGGCGATCAAGCCGACCCCGGCCGGCAATTTCCTGACCATGCCGCCGGAAGACGCGAAAATGGTGACCGACCGCATCATCGCCATGGCCGGCAACACGCCGAGCGCACCGCTGGCGCTGATCACCTCGATGGACATCCGCCGCTACATCCGGCGGATGATCGAACCGCGGATCGACTGGTTGCCGGTGCACTCCTACCAGGAGTTGAATGGCCACATCGAACTGGCGCCGATCGGGCGCATCGGCTTGTAGCGATGCGCCGGCCGCTGCGTCCCACCATCATCGGCAAGGCGCCGCTGGCCGCGCCAGGCGGAAAATGTCCGCCCCCCTCTGCCGCGCGCGCGCGCTGGTCGCTGTGTGGCGCTCGCTCCCGCGGCGCATGCCGCAACGATCAGGACGATCCGCGATGCGAGGACGAGGAGGCGGCAACCGTCCTGTCGATGCTGGCGTCAGAGCCGGAAATGCCCGGCGACCAGCTGCGGACGGATGCGCCGGAGCAGGCAGCGCCCGATGCAGCGGCAGCGGATCCGCACGATCCCGCCCAGCCAGTCGTGCCGCCGCCGACCACGCCCGCAAACATCGAACGCCGCATCGCCAACGCCTTGCTGCACGACAGTCACGCGCGCCTGGCGATGCAACGGGTGGCCGCACACGTGAGCGAGTTCTGCAATGCCGCACCGGTACGCGACGGCGGCCTGTGGGAAGCGCAGCTGGATCTGCGCGAAGACGTGCTGCCGGCCACCCACCTGTGGATGCGCCTTTCGCCTGGCTCGCTGTTACTTCGCTTCCGCTGCGGTACGCCGCTCGCGCAGCAGCTAGTGTGTACTGGTCGGCAAAGCCTGCACAAAGCGCTGGATGCCGTACTGCATGAGCCTTGCGACGTGGATATAGAAATCGTTTGACCACCTCCCCCTGTCGATGCCCATGTCCAGCCCAGCGATCGCCCCCATCTCGCAGCTGCAGACCCGCTTGCCGCGCATCCCGCGCTCGGCGGTCCGGCTGGCACGGCTGTTGTGTCGCCCGCCACTGGCCGACGCGGCGGCGCTGACGCTGCAGCGCGGCCTGCCGGAGTCGGGGATCTACGCACAGGTCGGCGTGGAGCTTGGCAGCGCCGGCCGCCTGGTGCTGTGCATGGACATCGCTGCCGATCCCGCCTTGCGCGCGCTGCTGGTCGATGGCGGCGCGACCCGGACCGCCTTGGCCGCGCTGTTGCTGGACGCGCCATTGGCGGCGCTGGGGCAGCTTGGCCTCGGCCAGCCGCGGGTCGTCGACTTCGCCGCCTGGCAAGCGCCCTTGCCCTGCGCATGCGGTCCGCTGCTGGTCCTGGGCGACACGGCGTTGCCACTGCCGTGCATGCCGGTGGATGCCTGCGCCAGCGCCATGCAGGCGCTGGAAGCGGCCTGCGGCGGCATCGACGCAGGCGCGGCGCCCGGCGCAACGCTGCAGTCGCTGCGGCTCTGCGTGTACCCGTGCCTCGGCGAGCGCCGCTATCGCAGCGAGCGGCTGGCCTCGCTACGCCCCGGCGATGCGCTGATCGCACCGCTGCAACGCCGCCATGGCGGCTATCGCGCCTGGCTGCGCTGCGGCGTGGCCAGCGGCCGGCAATGGCGGCTGCACGGCCATATCGAATGCAACACCTTCCACATAGAGGACAGCGCAGACATGGCACAGATGAGCGATGCCACCACCGCCGCCGAACCCGGGCAATCCGTCCCTCCGTCCGCGCCCGTGCCGGTCGAACAGGTGGACGTTCCGGTCCAGCTGGAACTGGATCCGCTGGTGCTGCCGCTGGGCGAACTGGGCACGCTGCACCCTGGCCATGTGCTCGAGTTGAACACCTCGCTGGAAGACGCACGCGTGCACTTGATGGTCTACGGGCAGAGCATCGGCAACGGGCGCCTGATCGCCATCGGCGACCATCTCGGCGTGCAACTGCTCAGCGTGAACGGACATCCACATGCAGACGCCTGACTTCGGCTCGCTGCTGCTGTTGGTGGTGCTGCTGGCGCTGCTGCCGTTCGCAGCCATGGTGATCACCTCCTACACGAAGATCGTGGTGGTTCTGGGCCTGCTGCGCAACGCCATCGGCGTGCAGCAGGTACCGCCGAACATGGTGCTCAACGGCGTGGCCCTGATCATGTCCTGCTTCGTGATGGCGCCGGTGGGCATGGAGGCGATGCGCATCGCCCGCTCCGGCGGCGGCACCGCACCCGGCACCAGCGAGGTGGTGGTGATGATGGACGCGGCGCGGCAACCGTTCAAACGCTTCCTGTTGGCGCATACCCGCGAGCGCGAAAAGGCCTTTTTCATGCACTCGGCACGGCAGATCTGGCCCAAGGACCAGGCCGACGCGCTCAAGCCGGACGACCTGATCGTGCTGGCCCCCGCCTTCACCCTGACCGAACTCACCGACGCCTTCAGGATCGGCTTCCTGATCTACCTTGCCTTCATCGTGGTCGATCTGGTCATCGCCAATGCGCTGATGGCGCTCGGGTTGAACCAGGTCACCCCGACCAATGTGGCGATTCCCTTCAAACTGCTGTTGTTCGTGGCGCTGGACGGCTGGTCCACGCTGCTGCACGGCCTGATCCTGACCTATAGGTGATGCCATGGGTGCCGACGATCTGGTCCGCTTCACCTCCGATGCGCTGATGCTGTGCCTGATGGTCTCGCTGCCGGTGGTTGTGGTCGCCGCGGCCTCCGGCCTGGTGATCGCCTTCTTTCAAGCGGTGCTGTCGCTGCAGGACGCATCGATCTCCTTCGCATTGAAGTTGATCGTGGTCGTCGTCAGCCTGCTCATCGCCGCGCCATGGGGCGCCGGCGCAGTGCTGGAGTTCGCCAAGACCATGTTCGGAGCGGCCTTCCCATGATCAAGCCCCGTTTCGGCCGCGTCACCAGATCCGGCACGCAGATCGTCTCGGCGGACGGGACGCCGCAAGAGTGTCCCGCGTCCGACGCGCATGCGCAAGAATCCGGCGAGAGCGAGAGCCTCTGGTCGGGCGCCGTCGCCTCGTCGGCGCGGTTTCCACCGAGCTGGCGCAACAGGCGCAGGCGCCTGGTCGGCGGCCGCCAGGTCGATGAAGAAGGCGAATTGCCGGAACCGCCCTCGCTGGCGCTCGAAACCGAACGCGACGCCGAAGCCGCCTCGCTCAAGGTCCATGCCGGCGCCCAGCAGCAACCGAACCAGGAATCGGAGCAAGACCACAACTCCGGCGGCGGAGTTGCGCACGATGCAACACCCGCGGCCGCGCCGTCCTCAGATGCCTCAGAGGCCGGCGACGCGCCGGTGCCCGCGGCGGCGGCGCAGCTTTCCCAGAGCGATGCGGCCTTCGAGCAGATCCTGCACGGCTACCGCAGCGCCGCCGGCGATCAGGCGCAGCTGGCGATGACACACGCGCTGCTGCAGGTGCGCGAGCGCGTCCTCGATCGCTCGTTGCCGATGTCCTTCAACATCGCCAACTGGATGCTGTTGCGCGAACACCTCGCCCAAACGGCGTCGGCGACCGCGACGCAGACCCAGTCGCTGGAACAGGTGCGTACGCAGCTGAAAGAGCTGGTACTGCCTACCCCGAACATGCCGGAGCGGGCCGTGCAGACCTTGCACGTGCTGCTGCCGCTGCTGGTGCTGCATGCGGGCCGGCCGCGTCACGCAGGACACCGGCAACGCGCCATCTCAATGCTTGACATCGCCTGTATCGGAATGGAAGGAGTTCGCGCATGAATGCCGAGATTCGCATCTTGACCGGGCGCCACGCCGGCGCGCGGATACCGTTGTCGCCAGGCTGTTACCAGCTCGGCCCGGAAGAGAGCGCCGACCTGCAACTGACCGATTGGACCGGCCCCTCGCTGACCTTGGAGATCGACGCAGATGCAAACGTACGCTATGCCGACGACACCCAGCCGGATGTGGCGCAAGCGCTGCAGCCCTACGTGCCGGTGTGCTTCGACGCCATCGTGCTGTGCACCGGGCCGTCGGACCAGCCATGGCCGAACGAGCTGCAACTGCTCCGCGATGCGCTGCAACCGCAATCGCAGCCGGTCAGCCCGTCTGCCGGCGCTCCCGCTGCAACGCCCCCGTCGCAGCGCAAGCGGCGCTTGGCCTGGATCGCGGCAGTGACCGTGCTGGCCCTGTCCTTGACCGCCTGGCGCTACGACGCGCCGAGGGCCAATGCCAAGTCCGCGGCGCAGACGCAGATGGCGCAGGCGCAGCAGGCCTTCGCGCGGATGGGACAGACGGAGCTGCGCCTGCGCGCTGTGCAGGACCGGGTGGAGATCGAGGGCATGGTGCGCAGCACGGCCGATGCGCAGCGCGTGGAACATTGGCTGGAACGGCATCCAGGGCCATGGCAGACGCATTTCGGCATCGCCCAGACGGTGATCGAATCGATCACCGAATCGCTGCACGAGCCGAACCTGACGATCCGCTATCGCGGGCATGGCGTGTACGAGGTCAGCGGCGGCAGCGAACACCCCGATACGGTGGCGCAGCGACTGCAGCAGTTGCGCCACGACATGGGTCCGCGCGTGGTGCGGATCGACGCCAGACTGCGCGCGCTGGACCCGCGCGACGCGTTGCCCAACACCTACGACACGGCCCTGTCCGTGGACGAATTGCACTACGTGGAGACGCCCGACGGCTCCAAGCATTTCAGCGACATCTCCCCCTGACACTGGATGACACCGCCATGTTCGAGACATTCGATAGCAGCATCGGCAACGATCTGAACAAACTGCTGGAAACGCGCCGCGAGGATCCCTCGGGTCAGCGCCTGGACCGGGCCATCGCCGCACTGCGCGACGCCGCAGAGCAAGCGAACCAATACAGGATCTCGGCGACAGATGCCCATGAGCGCAGTCAGGCGCAGGTAATGCACGAGGGACTCCTCGCCGCCGCCGAGGTGGTGACCCAGGTGCGTGAAGCCGAACCCGATGCCGATGCCTAGAAACTGCGCGGTAACCGTAACGTGAAGCCGTTTGGAATCGCTGCATGGACGCTGACGAGTACAGCCGGAAACAGCGCTCCCAAGCGACTTGTCTCCGCTCTTTGGCCCCAACAGGCCAGCCAAGACCCGTGCGGCAGGCGCCGCCGGTACCCACGCGAAAGCGTGTTCATTCACAGCGATAACTTCGAGGAGAAAACTTATGTCATTTCCTTTTGGCGCTCTGGCCAACGCAAACAGCGCATCTAGCGCCTTCAGGTCCTTCAGTAATGGGATTGCAGGCATGGGCATCAACACTATGGCCGGCATGGGCGAAAACACCATCGGCGCAGGCCAGATGGGTGGCACGCTCGCGAACATGCAAGGAGACGTGGCCAACCAGGAAGGAATGATGCGGGGAGTCACCCGGCTACAGAACGAATTGAATTTTTGCGTGGCCGAGTGCAACCTGGCGAAGCAGGCTGGACAAAATGTCAAGAGCCTGACCCAGGGTTGATGAGCAGTAGCGGCACTGCGAGGTGCAAGCGGCGGCGAGACTTCCACCGGAAGCCTCGCCGCCCATCCGCCTGCCGCTGAACACCGGTTCGCGCAACGATGAGCCAACCGGTTTTTGCAAGGCTGATAGACGACCTGTGCGCTGCACTGGGCATGGTCCCGGCCAATGTGGCTGGGACCCATTTTTCGTTCGAGAACGACGGTTTCCAGGTCACCCTGCGCTATCCGGACCAGGCCGCGCTGGCCGAACCGGATGCGGCGATGTACCTGCTGATCGGATTCGGGGTGCTGCCGCCCGGCCGCACCCTGCAGGTCTTCCGGCTGATGCTGGAGGCCAACCTTTCCGTCTATGCGCAAGACCAGGCGCAGTTGGGGCTGGAGCCGGCCAGCGGTGAAGTGGTGCTGATCGCCCGCGTGGGCCTGGACGCCGACATCCATGGCGACTGGCTCGCCGATCTGGTCAACCACTATATCCAGCACGGCCGCTACTGGCGCGACACCATCTTTGCCTGTACGGACGAGATGTACTCGGCGCTGTGCACCGGCGACTATCTCTGGATCCGCGCCTGACCCATTCGCCTCGCCAATGCTGCCAGGCCAAGACCAAACCTGAATCGCCCATGGCACGCAATGCATTGGCCGGTCGCCGGCGCTTTACAACCACCTGAAACGCTCTACGGCACACGGGCGCCGCGATCGCCGCCCCGGCAGACCGCCCTGAGGCCGGTCATCGCCTGCGCATCGGCCTGTGCGATGGCGCAAAAAGTGATCGGCGGCACATAAGATCCCCTCAGCACTTCGTTCATCCCGTCTGCTGCGCGGGACAGCGCGAGCCACCATGGCTTCCCCCTTCCGGGCTCCCGTGCTGCCGGCGACGCCGTGCCGGCCGGCCCGCACGGCGATGCCAATGCTCAAGCCGGCAGGCGTCAGCTTGCAGGCACCGGAGCGGCGGCCGCATCGCATCGCCCGCCCCCCATCGATCCGGCAAGCGCCAACGTTACCGCTACCACCACCGCGACCGGCACCACCCAACCGCCCACCATACGCCGCGCACTGGCGGCTGAATCCGCGCCGTTCGGAAAAGCCGCACCACAGTCGGAGGCTGACCGCAAGCTAAAGCAATCGATGTCATAAAGAGAAATTTGAGCCAGAGTGTTGCTTATTTCTTATCCATCTCGCGATTATGTCAATCCAGTGTTGCTAGGACGCGCCATTGTCTACCTCCCCCGATAGCGACTTCGCGATATTTTCTATGCGCCCTGCCCCCCTCTTCCGCCCCCGCTCTCTCGCCGTACCCCGTCCCGCCGCAATGGCTACGTGCCGGTCAGGCGGCACCGCTGCCGGCATATATTGGAGAACGCGATGATGAGTCCCGATTGGGCACCTCGGGGACAGCACTACGCGCTGCTGAGCCGCGACCCGGCGCTGATCGCCCAGGTCTCCGAAAGCCTGCGCTGCCTGCGTCCGGAACTCGAGGTCTTCAGCGAAGAGCTCGAGGTGTTGCGCGCCCTGCGCCAGTCTCCGTGCGAATTGATCCTGTTCGACGCGAACTGCACCTCGCCGCTGGACAGCGCGGTGCTGGCCTGGCAGCACTGCCATCAGGGCCGGCCGATCCCGCTGATCGTGATCGGCCGCTTTCCGACGTGCACGGCGATCTTCGACTGGTACCGTGCCGGCGCGCTGGATGTGCTCAGCATTCCGTTCAACACCAACGAACTGCACGTCCGCGCCGCTCTGGCCACGCGCATGCTGGAGCCGGCCGCCAACGACGACCAGCGCATCCGTGTGGGAGCCTATCTGCTGGATCGCCCCAGCAGCACGGTCTATCTGAACGATGAGCCGATCAAGCTCACCGCGCGCGAGTTCTGTATCGCGTGGCTGCTGTTCTCCAATGCGGGCGTCTGCCTGCGTCGCTGCCAGCTGGCCAAGACCATCTGGGGCAGCGTCAGCGACTTCACCGACCGCACCCTGGAGCAGCACATCTACAAGTTGCGCAAGAAATTGCGGCTATGCAGTACCGGCAGCGTGCGTATCCGCACCATCTATTCGCATGGCTACCAGCTCGAGCTGATCGAAGGCGAGCGCCCGTGCGAGCCGCCCTTGCCGCCCTTGGCACCGCTGCCGGCAACACTGGCCAGCGCGTGAGCCCCCGCGCTGGACGCCTCCGCATCCAGCGCGGCTGCAGCGGTGCGTAACCGCAACGGCCTGCCCCAACCTGTGCACCACGCTCTGCGAGCACCGCGCCTTCGCTGACGGCGGCGGCGGCGGCCCGCGACCGCGCGGCGCACACCGGTCCGCTGCCGGCCCACCCGCTGTCGGCCAGCACGTGCATGCACCGGCGCCTGGCGCGCGCGCCGCAGCCGCTCGCTAGCGTGCACTGCGATGCGCGCGCACGACGCCGGCATTGCGCAAGTGATGAAGTCCACACTTTTTTGCCACCGCCGGCCATCGCCGCACGGTTCGCTTCGCTTGTCCGACATCGGCTTCGCGTGCAGCGGTTCCGTGCTTCCAGGACACGACTCAAATGTTTTTCGCCACTGCAAGGCGTGCAACCGAACATCAGGCCACGACCAACTGATGACGGCATCCCCTATCCATCCCAGGTGATTTTTCTATGTCGAGTGAAAGCGAAGTACCGGCGCCATCCGTTCCGCTGCATGCCGTGTTCGCGCAAATCGGCTTGCGACTCGGCATCGATGCACAGCTCATGCAGACCGCCGCAGGCGGCGAGCCGTTCGTCGCTCCGTCCGGATTGCTGTGCCGCCTGCACAGCGAACCGCACGGGGCGACATGGCGCGTCTATCCCGAAGCGCTGCTGCCGCTGACAGGCGCCGAACTGGGCGGCGAGGACGTCGTCCGTCTGCTGGCGATTCAGGACCTCATGCTGACCGAGCATGGCCTGCGCCTTGGCCTGGCCAACGAAGGCATGTTGTCGCTGCGCCCGCTGCTTTATGCAGACGGCGTCGACCAGGTGGCCACGCAGCTGGACCAGGTCCAGGCGCTGGGCCGGGCGATCCTGTTCGCGCTGCTGGACGATGCCCCGGCCGCGCATGCCCAGGAGGCGACGCAATGAGAGCCTCGCCGCTCACATCCGCCGCCGCTTCGCCGACACACGCTCCGCACGAGGCGGCGCCCACGCCCTCGCAGCAATCGATACAGCCCTCGCCACCAGCCAGCCCCAGCGGTGCGCTCTCGCCGCGCGCGCCGCGCCCGCGGCCGCAGGGACGCGACCGCCTCCAGGCAGGCGGTTCGCCGACGCCGGAGGGCACGACGCCGTCAACCGCAAGCAGCTCCGTCCCAGAGATCCGCCTGTGGGCCGAATCGCAGGACACCGATCGCGCCGCCAGCCCGCACGTTGCCGTCCACCTCCAAGACCGGCCGGAAACGTCCTCTCGTTCCGCCATCGCGTCGCCCTTGCAGCTGCAGCACCACGCTTCGACGCACGCTTCGGGCTCCAGCAGCAGCCGGCCGTCCCCTGAGTTGCAGCGTCGGGCGTTCGTCAACCAGGTGAGTACTGAACTGAACCGGTACGACGCAACCGCGGACGCAGACGATGCGCCGGAGACCCAGGAGCAACTGGAAGCGGAATACGTGCAGTGGGCGGCCAACCAATTACAGCAGCGGCACGAAGCGTACGGCCCGAACGGCGGCTACCGCTTCAACGAAAACATGAGCGCAGTGGGCAGCGCTGCGTCGCTGCCGGCGGCCTACGAAACGCTGAAGGGATTTCTCTCCTCGGCACTGCGAACTCCTCCCGGCAGCGCCACTGCGACCAAGTACGACCAGCAAGACGGCAGCCTTACCACCAAGGTCGGCCCGACGGCGGTCGGCGGAGCCACCTCCGGCATCACCTCCTACTTCACCGAGCAGATCCTGTTGAGCGCCATGGAACGCCGCGTGCGCCTGGCCAACATGCCCGCATTCAAGCCCATTGCGCCGTCCATCCTCAGCCCGGAGCCCGGACCGGTGCAACTGGAGATCACGCCGGAGGGGAAAAAGCACTTCTGGCGACCACTGCGCAACGAAGAGGTCTTGCAACTCGAACACGAAAGCGACAGACCGACCCTCGAGACACTGCAGAGCACCGCGCTCAATCGGCAACGGCAGCTGCTGGAACGGCAGAAGTTGATGGACGGCAAGGCCGAGGCCACCTTCCTGCGCCCGTTGCTGAGCGGCACGATCAACGCGGTACGGCGCAGCCTGAGCAGCACCGCAACCCTGCTGTCACCGCCCCTTGTGTTGGGCACCTCGATGGTCAGCTCCGGCACCTCCTCCGCGCTCGGCAAGGCCATCCTCGAAACCAGCAAGGCGCTGCCCAGTACCGGCCAGACCCAGGTGGACAATCTGGTCGGCGGCACCCAGAAGGTCAATCTGTTCCGGCTCGCGCGCCACGACGAATCGGCGCCAGCGCTGTGCTGGAGCGACGCGCGGCGATTGCATCACACGCTTGCGGAGATCGCGCAGGAAGCAGGCGCCCTGGCAACGCTACCGTTCACGTCGCCGCTGATGGCGGGGCGCAGCGCGCGCGACCTGCTGCTGCGCCATCTGGGCGGCAATATCTTGACCAGTTGGGTCGCCACCGGCGGAGGCTTGGTGCTGGCGTCGCTGGTGCGCGGCAACTACGGCGCGCCTGCGGCCAATGAATCCCTGTCCTCGCCCGGCAGCGTCGTCCAGCAATTCGGCCAGTCCTTTTCCAACGACACGGTCTGGAATGCGACCAACAGCGCCCTGAGCGATACCAAGCACGACCTGGCCGCGAACCTGGACACGAATCGCGACAACAAACAGGCCAGGCTGAGGTCCAGGGCATTGACCATCCAGGCCGGGTTGCAGCCGGAGATCGGCCTCATCCGCGATGCCGCCGCGCAGACCCAGGATGTGCGCCTGCAGCAGGTCGCCGCCGCGCTGGAGCAGTCGCTGCAGCATGGCACGGGCGTGCTCGAACGAAGCAGACTCGAGACAGCCCTCGCCACCATCGGCCAGGTGCTCGACGCGCCGGACGGCACCGATACGCAGCTCCTGGTGCGGCTACGCACGCTGAAAGACCAGATCACCGACGTGCGTGCACTCCTGGTGCAGCGCCAAGCACTGATCGATTGGCGCAAAGGGCGGCCCCAAACCAGCACGTAGACCGGGCGATCGGCGTGCCGCAGCGCCGATCGCCAATTCCTGCGCGAGGCGCTTGGCCATCTGCTGGATCCGTTCTCTTCGGTCGGCCCCACCACCTTGCTGCGCGAAATGGGCGGCGAGGCGCTGTTCGCCGCCCTGCGCAAGCTTCCGCCGGAAGCGGTGATTCCCCTGCAGGTCGTCGCCGGCTCGGCGACCATGGCGCTGCACCCACTGCGGCAGAAGCGCGAGCAGCGCAATCCCAACGCGGCCGCGCGCGGCTTCCACAACCTCAGCCTCGCGCAATGCACTGCCGCCACAGCAGCGCGGTGCGAAGCGGCAGGAACAGCGCCGTTATGCGGATGCGGTTTGGTGCCTGGCCGTGGCCAGCGTCGCCGGCAACATGGTCATGGGCGCGATCGGCCCCTCCATCGGTCAACCGGAAACGGCGGCACGCCTGCTCACATCGGGCAACAACATCACCGCCTATGCGGTCGCGCGCGACACGATCCAGGCGATGTAGCCCATGGTCGGCACTGCATAGGAAACCAACGGCGGCGTCGGCGGCGGGCATATCCCCTGGGCGGGCCACTTCTACTCGATGGCCAACATCATCGCCAACAACACCGCCGAAGTCTTCGTCCCGGCAGATCTCGCCGAGGCAAGACAGTCCTTCGCCGGGCTGTCGACCAATCTGAACAGTGACGATTCCATCGGGATCCTGCTGCGCTCCAGCGCCATCAAGGCCACCATCGACACCCTGCTGGAGACCTACGGCTGGATCAACGTCACCCAGGAAGAGGCCGCCCAGGCCGGCACTGGCCAGCAATGGGATCCGGCGATCAAGGGCCGGCGCCAGGACCTCATGCGCGTGCTGGATCAATCGATCGCGCGTACTGCCGCGATCGACTGCAACATCGCCCTGGGCAACGCGATTGCCCTGTCGGCACTGCATGGCAGGCCGAGGCGGCGGTCAGGGAAGTGGAAGACCGTCGCCGACCGCCAGCAGGCGAGGCCGGTGAGGCCGCGCCCCCATCGCCGCCGCCATGATGCGGGACAAACAGCGCGGTCTTGTGCCAACTGCGGGGAACGGCGCAAGACCGATCCTCGCATCATGCGTCTGGCGTGGCGTGGCGCGGCGCGCTGGACCGCGGTGGACAGCCTGCTCGATCGGCAGCGCCGACCGCCACCGAAGCTTGGTGGCGGCAGAACGACTCAGTCCCGAGCGTAAGGATTGTAGTCGTCTAGCTGACCGCTGTATCCGAAGTGCCTCCCCGAATCGATCCCTGCTGAATTGTACGCGTTGAAATCTCGGCGCACTTGTGCGATTGCTTCACGATACTCGTCAGGACCGTTCCTCCCACGCGCGCCTCTCAACTTGGCGTCGATTCTCCCGATAATGATATTCAATGCATTCAGCGTCGGCTGCAGACCCGGCCCCTCCTGATTGACCTGTGCAGCGATCTGACTCCTCAATTGTTCCGCCTCGCCACGCACCGTCTGCAGACCGCTCGCGTTAATGGCATGGCCCCTGTCCTGTGGCGGCAGCTGCGAGACGCGGCGTGGCAGGCAGGCAAACGCCGGATCGTTCAATGAAACCGGCTGATAGGGATCGCGCTCACGTGGCGAGCGCGGCGTGGCAGACCCTTGTGCGTGCTCATCTTGCTGGTAACGCGCGCTTGACGACCCACCGGAACCAAAACAGCGACCTAAACCCATGATTGTTTCCTTCGTAGAAATCGAAACATGGCATCCATTTTGGATCGGCGTGAAACCGCGCGCGCCATGAACCACGAATTTTCGGAAAGCGAAGCGAATGCAGGCGACCGGCCAGCAGGCTTGCGGGCGGCCGGACCGGCCCGCACCACCACGTCATGGCTCACGTCATCGTCATGTCATCTGCGGCAGCGAGGCTGGCCCGCCGTGCGCCGAACGCAGACGATGACCGGCAACGCCAGACGCGCGTGGACGCAGATGTTCGCCCAGCACGGTCCGGTGCTGCGCGGCTTCTTCGTGCGCCGCGGCGCCAGCGAGGACGCCGAGGACATGGTGCAGGAGACCTACCTGCGCCTGCTGCGCGCGCACCAGCAGCAGGGCGAGGCGATCGCCAACCCCGAGGCCTACCTGTACACGGTGGCGCTGAACCTGGCGCGCGAACAGGCCGCGCGGCGCAAGCAGGCGCCGCTGCGCATCGACGAGCTGGAGCAGTTTTCGCAACTGCTGGCCGCAGCGGACGACGTGGAAGACACGGCACAGCGACAGCAGCGGCAGCAGCGCCTGCAGGCCTTGCTGGCGGGCCTGCCCGAACGCACCCGCGCGGTGCTGGTGATGCAGTACCGCGACGGCCTGAGCTACAAGCAGATCGCCGAACGCATGGGCGTGTCCGCGCACATGGTCAAGAAGCACGTGGTGCGCGGGCTGTCGGCCTGCCGGCGGGCGCTGGCCGACAGCGGAGACAGCTGGTGAGCGCAGCCGCCTTCCCGAGCCGCAGCGCCACCGCCGAGGCCGCACACTGGCATGCCCTGCAACGCATGCAGGCGCTGGACCCGACGCAGCAGGCGCAACTGATGGCCTGGCTGACCGCATCGCCGCTGCACCTGCGCGAATACCTGGCGGTGCTGCGCGTGGCCGGCGCGCTCGGCGCTGCGCTGCGCAGCATGGATCTGGACGTGGATGCGCTGCTCGCCGCCGACCGCTGCGCCGATGCCGACCCGGCGCCGCGCAACGTGATCGCGCTGCCGCTACCGCAACCGCCACCGCGCCCTGCCGCGCCGCTCCCCCACGGCGCAGGCCGCCGCGCGCGCCTGCGCGGCTGGGGCATGGGCCTGGCGGCGGCGCTGTGCGGTGTGGCGGTACTGGCCGGCTGGGCCTGGCCGCGCACCGCCCGCTACAGCACCGCACACGGCGAGCAGCGCAGCGTGCAGCTGGCCGATGGCAGCACCGTGCATCTCAACGCGCAAAGCGCGCTGCGCGCGACCATGACCCCGTGGAGCCGGCGCCTGCAGTTGCTGCGCGGCCAGGCCAGCGTCGTGGTCGCGCCGGATCGGCGCCCGCTGCAGGTGCTGGCCGGCGCGCTGCGGGTCGAGGACATCGGCACCACCTTCGACATCGCCCTGTACCGGCAGCAGGCGCGCATCGACGTGGCCGCGGGCCGCGTGCACGTGTGGCGCGCCGATCGCCCGCGGCAGCCGATGCTGGCCGATTTGCGCGCCGGGCAGAGCGCGCGCATCGACGCTGCCAGCGGCACCGTCGAACTGGCCAGCGAGGACATCGCCGCGATGCATGCCTGGTGGCAGCGCCGCATCGTGTTCCGCGACGAACCGCTGGCCAACGTGGCCGAGGATTTCAATCGGCTCAACCGCACCCGCCTGCTGATCGACGATGCCGCCGCCGGCGCGATGCGCCTGACCGGCAACCTGCGCGGCGACGACATCGCCTCGCTGCGCGCGTTCCTCGCCGAGCAGCCGACGCTGCGCGTCAGCGCCGGCACCGACGTCATCCGCGTCGGCAGCCGCGCCGCGCCGCCGCCGGGCGCGCACTAGCCACATCGCCGGTCGCCAGACACGCGACCACCGCTCCTGCGCAGATGGCGAACGCTGCCTGCAATGGCGAACGCGCGCGCCGCGCTGCCGGCGACGCGCTGCGCGCCGCATGATCGGCGCGCGCCCCGATCACGCCGCGCCGTTCCGATCGCGCAGACGTGGACCGCAGCGAACAACCTCCGCCCGTGCTCGCCGACCGCACGTGTCACAGAAAATTCATCGAAAAGCGGTGCCCGATCGCCGCTGTCGATCCTCGTAGTCCAGGCACAACGCAGCATTGCGCCCTTCGCCGCGGCGCTGCGCCCCACCTTCCGCTGCCACTGGACCACGACGATGCGCCGCCCCCTGTTCCTTTCCATCGCCCTCGCCCTGCATGCCGGCAGCGCCGGCGCCCAGCCCATGCCCGTCGCGGTCGATGCGATTCCCGCGCAGCCCCTGGCGCGCGCGCTCAACACCCTGTCGCGGCAGAGCGGACTGCAATTCGTCTACGCCGCTGGCGTGGCCGGCAATCCACAGACCCGCGGCACCCACGCCGGCGCGGCGCCGGAACAGGCCCTGCAGCAATTGCTCGACGGCACCGGCCTGCGCTACCGCTATCTCAACCCGAGCACGGTGACGATCGAATCGGCAAGCGCGGCCAGCGATGCACCGCAGACAACCCAGGCCGCGAGCTCCGCCGCCATGCCGGCCGCCGCGCCCACGGCCGACGCGCCGGTGAAGGAACTGGACCGCATCCAGGTGCTCGGCAGCTACGCCGGCAGCCTCAGCGCCGCGCTGCGCGCCAAGCGCTACGCCGACAGCGTGGTCGACGTGATCGCCGCCGAGGACATCGGCAAGCTGCCGGCGCAGAACGTGGCCGAAGCGCTGCAGCGCGTGCCCGGCGTGTCGATCGTGCGCGATCGCGGCGAAGGCGTGTACGTGCGCGTGCGCGGCCTGGGTCCGAACTTCCAGGTCACCACGCTCAACGGCCAGACCATGGCGGTCAACGAGAACGTACGCACCTCCGGGCAGACCGGGCGCCAGTTCCGCTACGACACGCTGCCGGCCGAGCTGGTGTCCGGCCTGGAGGTGATCAAGAGCCCCACCGCCGACCTGGACGAAGGCGCGATCGGCGGCATCGTCAACGTGCGCACGTTCCGCCCGCTGGAACTGGGCAAGACCCTGACCAACGTGTCGCTGGAATCGAGCCAGGCGCAGCGCACCCATGCCAACGACCCGCGCGTGTCCGGCCTGTTCAACTGGGTCAACGCCGACGGCAGCTTCGGCCTGCTGATCTCCGGCGCCTACGCGCAGCGCAGCCTGCGCCAGGACCGGGTCAACGAAGTGAGCTGGGACTACTACCGCAACGGCGTGCCGGGCGCGCCCGGCGCCTACTACGCGCCGACCGGCTTGCGCCCGACGCTGGAACTGGAACACCGCCAACGCAGCGGCGTGGCCGCCTCGCTGCAGTGGAAACCGAGCGCGGCGTGGGAAACCAATCTGGATCTGCTGTACGCCAAGCAGACCGTGCACTACGACGAGTACAGCCTGGGCGTGGGCTTCGACAGCATAGCGAAGATGAGCAACATTCGCGTCGAGCACGGCGGCATCGCCGGTTTCGACTACCGCAACGGCCAGGTGCAGATCTCGCGCGAGACCTCCGGCATCACCGACGACAACCGCAGCGCGCGCCTGTCCAGCACCTGGAGCGGCGATCGCTGGACGCTGGGCGCGGTCGCGTTCCACTCGCAGGCGCACAGCTACGATTCGGACCCGATCCGGCGCACCCGCCTGCGCAGCGGCACGAATCTCTCGATGCGCGTGGAGATGCCGCAGGCCGACGGCGACAACGTGCCCGACTGGAGCTTCACCAACGGCTTCGATCCGAACAACCCGGCCACCGTGGCCGGGCGCCGCCTGGAGTGGCGCGAGATCGACGCGCGCGACAAGGAGGACGCGCTGCAGTTCGATGCCAGGCGCGCGCTCGACGGCGACTTCTTCCGCGACCTGAAATTCGGCGCTAAATACCGCCAGCGCTCGCGCACTTACGACCGCGCCGACCTGCTGCTCAACAGCATCGCCGGGGTGCGTTTCCCGGCCGGCCACTTCACCGCGCTGCCGGTGGACGGCATGCTCGCCGACGCCAACGGCAATCTACCCAGGCAATGGCTGGCGCCGGTCGAATCCCGCTTCTGGGGCAACTGGCCGACCGCCGCAGACCTGAGCAACACGCCCAACAGCGCCGACCTGCAGAACTCCTACGAGGTGCAGGAAAAGATCGGCTCGGCCTATGCGATGGCCGATTTCGGCAGCGAGCTGGCCGGGCGCGAGGTGCGCGGCAATCTCGGCGTGCGCCTGGTGCGCACCGCGCAGACCACCGACGGCCATGCCGACGTGGACGCCACCGCGCAGCCGGTGCATTTCGCGCGCAGCTACAGCAACGTGCTGCCCTCGTTCAACGCCGCCTGGGACGTGCGCGAGGACATGGTGCTGCGCAGCTCGGCGGCCAAGGTCATCACCCGCCCCGATCTCACCGACCTGTCGTCCAAGCTCACCTTCAACTCCAGCGGCGAGATCCTCACCGCCAGCGGCGGCAATCCCGCGCTCAAGCCGTTCGAGGCGTGGCAGTACGACCTGACCTTCGAGTGGTACCTCGACGGCACCTCGGCGCTGACCGGCGGCGTGTTCTACAAGGACATCTCCAGCTTCATCCAGACCCAGATGTCGAACCTGCTCTACCAGGGCCAGACCTATCTGCTGTCGTCCAAGACCAACGGCAGCCAGGCCAAGGTCAAGGGCGCCGAAGTGGCCTACCAGCAGGTGTTCGCCGGCCTGCCGGCACCGCTGGACGGGTTGGGCATGCAGCTCAACTACACCTGGACCGACAGCGAGGCCACTTACCGCGACGGCAGCCGCAGCTTCACCGACAGCCTGGAAGGCGTGGCCAGGAATACCTACAACGCGGTGCTGTTCTACGAGAAGGGACCGCTGATGGCGCGGCTCAGCTACGGCTGGAGCGACGACATCCTCAACGCGGTCGGCACCGCCAACGTCGCCACGCTCAACAGCGACAGGTTCGGCAGCCTGGACGCGAACGTGGCCTACAAGGTCAACGACAGCCTGTCGGTGTTCGTCAACGCGATCAATCTCACCGGTCAGGTGCAGCGCCAGTACGTCGGCGACCACTTGTTCGGCGGCTACACCGACTACGGCCGCACCTGGTCGGTCGGCCTGCGGGCGCGCTTCTGAGCCGTGCCAGCGCGGTCGGCGCCGCTGCACGCTGAACCGTCTTCCCGGCCGGTGCCGCGGCCAGCGGCATGCCGCGCCTTGTCGTCCCGCCTCTTCCGGACCATGCCGATGCCATCGATCCCTCGCCTAGCCGCCGCCGCGCTGCGCGTCCTCGCCCTGCTGCCGTTCGCCGCCGCGCACACCGCAGTCGCAACGCCGCAGGACACCCTGGAAAAAGTGCTGATCCTCAAGCGCCACGGCGTGCGCTCGGCGATGTCCAGCCCGGAACAGCTGGGCCGCTATTCGGCGCGCCCATGGCAGCGCTTCGGCGTGCCGGCCGGCCACCTGACCGAGAATGGCGCGCGCCTGGAGCAGTTGTTCGGCGCCTATTACCACGCGCTCTATGCCCCGCAGGGCCTGTTCGCCGGCGACGCCTGCGCCAGCGCCTACTACTGGGCCAATCGCACCCAGCGCACCATCGCCTCGGCGCACGCATTGGCGAGCACGCTGACGCCGGGTTGCACGAACGAGGTGCACAGCGTCGCCGACGGCGCGTCCGATCCGCTGTTCGACGGCGCGGCGGCCTTGCGCACGCCCGCCGCGACCGCGCTGATGCGCGCGGCCATCGCCGGCCGCATCGGCGGCGACGCCGCCGCCTGGAACGCGGCGCAGCGCGATGCGATCGACACGCTGCAGCAGTTGCTGTTGCAGTGCGCGCAGCGGCCGTGCCCCGCCGACGCGGGCGCCGGCAAGCAGCGCCTGGACGCGGTAACCGCGCAGATGGGCGATACCAACGATGGGATTCCCGGCATCGAAGGCCCCGCGGCGGCGGCCTCCGGCATCAGCGAAAGCCTGCTGATGGGCTGGGCCGACGGTCAGGACTTCGCCGCGCTGGGCTGGCAAGGCCTGGACGAGGCCAGCCTGCTGCGCGCCTTCGCCCCGCACCAGGCCGAATTCGCGCTGCGCCTGCGCGCGCCGGCGGTGGCGCGCATGGCCGCTTCGCCGCTGGCCGCGCGCGTGCTGGCCACGTTGCAGCAAGGCAGCGACAACGCCGCGCATGCCGCGCCGATCGGTGGCGATGCGCGGCTGGTGGTGCTGTCCGGACACGACGGCACGCTGACCCTGCTGGCCGGCATGCTCGATCTGCATTGGCAGTTGCCCGGCTACCAGCCCGACCAGACCGTGCCTGGCGGCGCGCTGGTGTTCGAGCGCTGGCGCCGCGCCGACGGGCAACGCGTGATCCGCCTGCGCTACACCGCGCAGAGCCTGGAGCAACTGCGCGAACGGCGCACGCTGACGCTGCAGGCGCCGCCACCGTCGGCGCCGGTGTTCATTCCCGGCTGTAGCAGCGCCACGCCGAACTACGACTGTGCGCTGCCGACGCTGGCGGCGCTGATCGGTGCGGCGATCGACCCGCAGTTCCTGAGCGAATGAGGCCATGCCTCCGGCCATCGGCCGGCGACGTGGCTGCCGCATCGGCGCATCCCGCGCCGCGTCCCTGGCCATCGTGCCAACCGCAGTTCCCCACCACCGCAAGAGGCGATTCATGATCCAGCATCTCCGCACCCTCGTGAGTTTCGGCATCGGACTGAGCCTGGCCTGTGCCGGCGTGGCGCACGCGCAATCGGACACCGGCGTGCTCGACGTGCTCAGCTACAACGTCGCCGGACTGCCCGAGGGCATCTCCAGCAGCAACCCGTCCGCCAACACCGCGCAACTGGCGCCGAAACTGGCGCCGTACGGCCTGATCCACGTGCAGGAGGACTTCAACTACCACGCCACCCTGTACGCCGGCGACGCGCATCCCTACCGCACCCCGACCAGCGGCGGCGCCGCGATCGGCGACGGCCTCAACACGCTGAGCAACTATCCCTTCAGCGACTTCACCCGGGTCAAGTGGAACCAGTGCAATGGCACCGACTGCCTGACCCCGAAGGGCTTCAGCTACATGCGCGTGCGCCTGGCCGACGGCGTGCTGCTGGACGTGTACAACGCCCATCCCAACGCCGGCACCGAAGCCGGCGACCTGTCCGCACGCCGCGCCAACATCGGCCAGCTCTCGCAGTTCATCCAGACCTGGTCGGCCGGCAACGCAGTGCTGGTGATGATGGATTCCAACACCCGCTACACCCGCGCCGACGACAACATCCGCGCGCTGACCGCGTCCAACGGGCTGACCGATGCGTGGCTGGAGCTGGTCAAGGGCAGCGCGCCGGCCGCCGGCGCCGAACCGCTGTTGTGCGGCACGCCGCCGACCAATAGCTGCGAAGTGGTCGACAAGATCCTGTACCGCGATGCGCCGCAGCTGACCCTGGTCGCCAACCGCTACCAGCTCAACCCTGGCAACTTCTACGACAGCGCCGGCAAGCCGCTGTCCGACCATTACCCGCTGTACGCGCAATTCGGCTGGGCGGTGGGCAGCAGCGTGCGCACCAGCGACCAGGTCGGCGGCCCGCACGGCATGCCGTTCAACGACCTGGCCGACAACAGCAGCGGGCGTCCGCTCAGCGGCGTGACCCTGCGCGGCGCCGAGCGCCTGGACAGCGTCGGCGCGATCCTGGACACCGGCAAGCTGCTCGCGCACGGCGGCACCGGCGGACAGGCGACGACCCTGTCGCTGGGCGCCAACGAGACGCTGACCTCGGCCACCGTCAGCGTCGGCAAGTACAACGACAGCACCCGCGTGTTCTCGCTGAGCCTGCGCACCAGCAGCGGCCGCAGCGTGCAGGTGGGCAAGCCGACCAGCGAAACCTATACGCTGACCGCGCCCAGCGGCTGGCACATCGCCGGCTTCACCGGCCGCGCCGGCGACGCGATCGACAAGCTCGGCGTGGTGTACCAGAAGAACTGAGGGATCGCGGCGGGGCGCCACGCGTTCGCGCACAAAAGAGAACGGCGCTCGCAAACGCGAGCGCCGTTTCGGCTACGCGGCCGCTACCGGATCGGACGCCGCTCAGTCCTGCTTCGGATCCGGGCCGTAAGCGTTGGCGCCCCTGGCGCCCTCCATCAACATGAAGACCATCACCACGACACCGCCCAGCCAGGGGATCAGGCCCAGCAGCACGTACCAGCCGGACTTGCCCTGATCGTGGAAACGGCGCACCTGCACCGCGAGCGACGGCACCAGCATGGCGAGCGAATACAGGCATACCAGCACGAACGCAGCCATCGACAACGCACTGGTCCCGTTCTGGCCGCCGAAGCCGCCGCCGATGCCGACCAGCACCATCAACACCATGATCACGATGATGTTCAACAGCGTGAACATCCAGTACTCCTTGCGCCGCGAACGCCCGGAAAAATCCGCGTAGCGCTTGAGCGGCATCAACATCCATTCCATTGTGTTTCCCTTTTTCGAACCGCTGCGTCACTGCAGCGGACGGCATGGTGGCATAAACCCTGCCGCAGGGAAACGCTTGCAGCTACTCGCTCGCCGCCTCCAGCGCCTGCGACAGGCGCTCCACCGCGATCACCTCCATGCCCTTGACCACGCCCGTCTTGGGCGCATTGGCCTTGGGCACGATGGCGCGCTTGAAGCCGTGCGTGGCCGCCTCGCGCAGCCGGTCCTCGCCATTTGGCACCGGGCGGATCTCGCCGGACAGACCGACCTCGCCGAAGGCGATGGTCTTCTCCGCGAGCGGCCGGTCGCGCAGCGAGGACAGCACCGCCAGCAGTACCGGCAGGTCGGCCGCGGTCTCCTGCACGCGGATGCCGCCGACCACGTTGACGAACACGTCCTGGTCGCCGACCACGATGCCGCCGTGCCGGTGCAGCACCGCCAGCAACATCGCCAAGCGGTTCTGTTCCAGGCCCACCGCCACCCGCCGCGGATTGGACAGCGGCGAGGCATCGACCAGCGCCTGCACTTCCACCATCAACGGCCGCGTGCCCTCGCGCGTGACCATCACGCAGCTGCCGGGCTGGTTGGCGCTGCTGCCGGACAGGAAGATCGCCGACGGGTTGGAGACTTCCTTCAGCCCCTTCTCGCCCATCGCGAACACGCCCAGCTCGTTGACCGCGCCGAAGCGGTTCTTGAACGCGCGCAGCAGGCGGAAGCGGCTGCCGCTCTCGCCCTCGAAATACAGCACCGCATCGACCATGTGCTCGAGCACGCGCGGCCCGGCGATGCCGCCTTCCTTGGTCACGTGGCCGACCAGGAACACCGCGGTGCCGGTCTCCTTGGCGTAGCGCACCAGCCGCGCCGCGCTCTCGCGCACCTGGCTGACCGAGCCGGGCGCGGCGGTCAGCGACTCGGTCCACAGGGTCTGCACCGAATCGGCCACGATCAGCTTGGGCCGCGCCGCGCTGGCCTGCTGCAGGATCTGCTCGATGCCGGTCTCGGCCAGTGCGTTGAGGCCGTCCAGCGGCAGGTCCAGGCGCACCGCGCGGCCGGCGACCTGGGCCAGCGATTCCTCGCCGGTCACGTACAGCACCGGCAGCGTGCTGGCCATCTTCGCCAGCGCCTGCAGCAGCAGCGTCGACTTGCCGATGCCCGGGTCGCCGCCGATCAGCACCACCGCGCCTTCGACCAGGCCGCCGCCGAGCACCCGGTCGAACTCGCCGATGCCGGTGGACACGCGCGCCTGGTCGCGATGCTCCACGTCCTTGAGCGCGGTGATCTTCGGCGTCTCGGTCTTGCCGGCCCAGCCGCTGCGCCGCGCCGCGGCCGGCGCCTTCGCCGCCGACGCGCTCTCCAGCACGATCTCGCTCAGCGAATTCCACGCCCCGCACTCGGTGCACTGGCCTTGCCATTTGGTGTACTCGGCGCCGCACTCGCCGCAGACGTAGGCGGTTCTGGCTTTGCTGGCGGCGCTCTTGGCCATCGGAACATCCGGAAAAGCGGTGGGAGCGCTACTGTAGCCGCGCGGCGTCTCGCCGGGCGAGAACCGCGCCGTGCGCCGCTGCCGCGGCGCTATGCCGCGCGCAGGCGCACATCGCCATGCGCGTGCTCGCCCCAGATCCGGTCGATGCCCTCGGCCAGGCAATCCAGGTCCTGCTCGGTATGCGTGGCCATCACACTGATGCGCAGGCGCTCCTGGCCGCGCGGCACCGCCGGGAAATGCACCGGATTGACGAACAGCCCCAACTGCTCCAGGCGCATCGCCGCCGCCTTGGCATCCATGTCCGGCGGGGTATGCACGATCAGGATCGCCGAAGGCGTGGACACGTCCAGCCCCCAGGGCAGCGCATTGAGCCGCGCGCACAGGCCGGCGGCATTGGCGTGCAGCTGGCGCATCCGCTCAGGCTCGGCGGCGATGACGTCCAATGCGCCATGCGCCGCCGCGATCGTGGCCGGCGGCAATGCGGCGGAGAACATGTACGAGCGCGAGATCCAGCGCAGATACTCGATCAGCGGACGCGAAGCGCACACGAAGCCGCCATTGACCGCCAAGGTCTTGCTGAAGGTACCCATCAACACGTCGATCTCCTGCGCCACGCCGAAGTGCTCACCGCTGCCGCCGCCCTGCGCGCCGAGCACGCCGCTGCCGTGCGCATCGTCGACCACCAGCAGCACCGAATGGCGCTTGCATAGCGGCACCAGCTGATCCAGCGGCGCCAGGTCGCCATTCATCGAGTACACCCCTTCCACGGCGACGAAGGTGTCCTGCTCGCAGCGGCCGCTGCGCTCCAGCCAATGCGCCAGACGCTGTAGGTCGTTGTGCGGGAACCGGCGCGAGGACAGCCCGGCCAGTTTCAGCCCGTCGAACCAGGACGCATGCGAATAAGCGTCGTAGTAGATGCGGTCGCCGTTGCGCGCCAGCGCGCCGGGCAAGGCCAGGTTCGCGGAAAACCCGCTGGGGAAGATCATTGCGTCCTCCTGGCCCTTGTGCGCGGCCAGCCGCTCTTCCAGCTCGCGGGTGATGCGCAGGTAACCATTGAGGAACGGCGGCCCGCCGATACCCGTGCCGTATTCGGCGATGGCACGCCCTACCCGCTCGCGCACGTGCGGGTGATTGGCCAGGCCCAGATAATTGTTGGAACCGAACATCAGCACTGGACGCGCCGCGCCGCCGGCACCATCGCGCAGCAGCACCTGGCGATCGGCCGGAGAGCAAATCTGCCGGTGGTAGGGCATGCGCCCTTGCTCGCGGTCATGCGCAACCAGCGTCGCGACATACTGCGCCCGCTGCCGCAGGCGCATGCCGCGGTTGTCGAACAGCAACGCCGGATCGAAGTTCTCCCCGCTTTGGGGCAGCGGATCGCATTGACCAACGGCGTCGGCTGCGAGAGAAACGTTAGGCAAAGAAGGCTTCATCGTGGGGGCCGTGGCAGGTTGATCGAGGGTCGAAAGGCCGCTTACTAGCGGCCCACCTACGATCGCGCGCGCCCCCGTAAAGGCGCTATGCCTGTGCGCGTAAACAACCAGGCCGGCGGGATAAAACTTGCGTAACCGCGCATGCGCCACGCGGCCCGACGGCCTGGCCACAGCCACCGCGGCGCCGTCCATGCAGCGCGGCGCAACGGCGTCCCCGACCGCTTATCTGGCCTTGTACACCTCGCTCAACCGGTCCGGCTTGCCGGCGATGCGCTCCAGGTGCGGATACTGCAGGCCGCCGTGGTAGGCGATGCGCAGCGTGTCGTAGCGGTTGCCGCGCTTGACCAGCAGTTCGATCGGCGCGGCAGCGCCCTTGGCCGCGGTAATCGCCTCCTTGATCGCATCGGCGCTGTACTCGCGGCCGTTGACCGCGACGATGCTGTTGTCGGTGATGATGCCGGCATCGAACGCCGGACCGTCCCACAGCACGTCCTGCACGCTGCCCTTGTCGTCCAGGCTCAGGCCCAGCGAATAGGTCAGGCTGACGCCCTTCTTGGTCGCCTCGTAGGTCTTGATCGCCTCGTTCGGCTGGTCGGTATAGACCAGCTTCCAGCCGCTGGCCTCGATGCCGCCGACCAGCGGGCCGTGGCCATCGACGCGGCTGCGCAGGAACGTCGCCCAGTCGTACCTGGCCACGCCGTCGAGCGTGGCGACGATGTCCTCGAAGGTATACGGATTCACGTCCCAGGCGCCGTCGTGCATGCCGAAGAAGGCCTTGGCGAAGTCGTCGATCGAGCGCTTGTTGCCGCTGAGTTCGCGCAGCTTGGCATCGATCTCCAGCCACAGCATCTGCCCGCCGGCGTAGTAGTCCTCGCTCATCTGGTAGCTGCGGTAGGCGCGCGGCCGGCGCAGCGACATGGTCGGGTCGTTGGTGGTGTCCTGCAGCGCGCGCCAGGCCAGGCCGGGACGGCCGCGCTGGTAGGTGGCGGCGACGTCGGCGAGCACGTCGCGCGCCTGGGGCTGCGTCCACAGGCCGGAGCGCGCGGCCAGCACTTCGCCCCAGAACTGGGTCTGGCCCTCGTACAGCCACAGCAGGCTGTCGCCCATCGGCACGTTGAAGTTCGGCGTGGCCAGGTCGGCGCCGCGGCGGTACTTGCCGTTCCAGGAATGGTTGAACTCGTGCGAAAGCAGGTCGCGCCGGTCCCAGCTCTTGTCCCACTCGGTGAAATAGTTGAGCGGGCCGCTGTTCTCGCTGGAGCGGTGATGCTCCAGGCCGATGCCGCCGAGTTTCTCGGTCAGCGCCAGCAGGAAGTCGTAGTGGTCGAAATGGCGCGCGCCGTACAGCTTGTCCATCTGCTGCACCAGCGCCGCGTGCGCCTTGATCTGCTCGGGCTTGGCCTCCAGCGACTTGGCCTCGTCGGCGAACACGTTCAGGTACACCGGCGCCTTGCCGCCGGCATCCAGCGCGATGCGCTTGTAGTACTTGCCGGCGAACATCGGCGAATCGACCAGGTCGTCGAAGTCGATCGGCTTGAACGTCACCGTGTCGCCAACCCGCGTGGCGGTTTCCAGCGCGGTGGCGTAGCTCCAGCCCGGCGGCAGGGTCACGCTGGCCTGGGCCTTGATGTTGCGCGCGTAGGTGCCGGCCGGGTACAGCGCGGTGGTGTTCCACTGCAGGTTGAGCATCTCCGGGGTCATCATCACCCGGCCCTGGCCGTCGCCCTGCGAGGACAGGAACTGGAACTCGGCGACGAGTTCGCTGGCGCCCGGCGGCACCTCGACCTTGAACGCGTACACGTCGAACTGGTCGCGCTTCCACGGCAGCACCTGGCCGTTGGCCTTGATCACCAGCCCGGCCAGCTTGTCGATCGGCCCGGTCGGCGAATGGTTGCCGGGAATCCACTGCGGATACAGCAGGGTCATCGGACCCGGCGTGGCCGGGATCGTGGTGCGCACGCGAAAGATGCGATGCGCCAGGTCGGTGGCATCGACGTCGATCTTCAGCGTGCCGGCGAACGGCACGTCCTGCGGCGGCGCGGTCTGCGCTGCGGCCTGGAAGGCGGCGGTGGCGGCCAGCAGCAGCGGCGCCATCCAGGCGGTGGACTTGGTCATGGGATCTCCCGTGGTACGGCGAACGGACAATCTGTGATGCTATGCCGGCTACGGCGTGGCGTTCCATGCCATTGGTCATGCATGGGCGCCATCGCCGGCGACATCGGCCGACATTGCACGCCGATGCGAGCGCCGCAACGCAAGAGGCCGCCCGGAGGCGGCCTCTTGCGTTGCGGCGACTGCGCGGCCTCAATGCATCATGTTGACGTTGAGGTTGTGCATGACCCACAGCGAGCCGACCACCACGATGCCGATGATCAGCAGCGAGAACAGGCCCACGTGCACGTTGGAGCGCTGCTCGGCGGAGCGGTCCATGTGCAGGAAGTAGATCAGGTGCACCAGCATCTGCAGTGCGGCCAGCACCGCGATGACGATGACGGTCACGCCCTTGGGGAACGCGCCGCTCATGACCATGCCGAACGGGATCACGGTGAGCACCACCGCCATCACGAAGCCGATCAGGTAGGACTTCAGGCCGCTGCCGTGCGACTCGGCGTGTGCGTCGGAAGGAGAATGGTTGGCCATTACAGCGCTCCCAGCAGGTAGACGATGGTGAACACGCCGATCCAGATCACGTCCAGGAAGTGCCAGAACAGGCTCAGGCACGCCAGGCGAGTGGTGGTGCGCGGGGTCAGGCCGTTCTTGGCGATCTGGATCACCAGCACCGTCATCCACAGCAGGCCCGAGGCCACGTGCAGGCCGTGGGTGCCGACCAGGGTGAAGAACGCCGACAGGAACGCGCTGCGGCCGGGGCCGGCGCCCTCTTCGATCAGATGGTGGAACTCGTAGATTTCCATGCCCAGAAAGCCCAGGCCCAGCGCCGCGGTGACCGCCAGCCAGGCGTACAGGCCGCCCAGGCTGCGCTTGTGCGCGGAGATCATCGCCAGGCCGAAGCTCAGGCTGCTGAACAGCAGCAGGAAGGTTTCCACCAGCACGAACTTCAGGTCGAACAGTTCCTTGGCGGTGGGGCCGTCCACCGTCGCGCCGGCCAGCACCGCGTAGGTCGCGAACAGGCCGGCGAAGATGAGGCAGTCGCTCATCAGGTAGACCCAGAACCCGAACACGGTGTTGCCGCCGCTGTCGTGGTGGGCGTGGTCGTCGTGGCCGTCGGCGTGGACGGCGTGGTGGTTGTCGAGCGTCGTGGAGGACATGGTTCAGACCACCTTTGCGGCATGCGCCGCCTGTTGCTGTTCCAGCAGGGCGAAACGCGCGTTCTCGATGCGTTCCACTTCCTCTGCCGGGACCCAGTAATCGACGTCGTCGTCGAACGTGCGCGCGATGAAGCTGCCGATCATGCCGACCAGGCCGATGATCGCCATCCACCAGATGTGCCAGATCAAGCCGAAGCCCAGCACCACGCTGAAGGCGCCGATCCAGACCCCGGCCGCGGTGTTGCGCGGCATGTGGATCGGCTCGTACTTGGCCGGACGCGTCCAGCCCTTGCCCTTGAGCTTGTCTTCCCAGAACTGGTCGCGGTCGTCGATGTGCGGCAGCACGGCGAAGTTGTAGAACGGCGGCGGCGAGGACGTGGCCCACTCCAGCGTGCGCCCGCCCCACGGGTCGCCGGTCAGGTCCAGGTTGTCCTTGCGCTTCCAGATGCTGTAGCCGATCTGCACCAGGTTCAGGAAGATGCCGCAGCCGATGATCGCCGCGCCAGCCGCGGCCACCATCAGCCACGGCGCCCACTCCGGATGGTTGTAGCTGTTCATGCGCCGGGTCATGCCCATGAAGCCGAGCACGTACAGCGGCATGAAGGCGACGAAGAAGCCGACGATCCAGCACCAGAACGAGGCCTTGCCCAGCGTCTCGTTGAGCTTGAAGCCGAACGCCTTCGGGAACCAGTAGGTCAGGCCGGCCAGGTAGCCGAACACCACGCCGCCGATGATCACGTTATGGAAGTGCGCGATCAGGAACAGGCTGTTGTGCAGCACGAAGTCCACCGCCGGGATCGCCAGCATCACCCCGGTCATGCCGCCGATGGTGAAGGTGATCATGAAGCCGATCGTCCACAGCACCGGTGCGGTCATGCGCACGCGGCCGCGGAACATGGTGAACAGCCAGTTGAAGATCTTCACTCCGGTGGGAATGGAGATGATCATCGTGGTGATGCCGAAGAACGCGTTGACGTTGGCGCCCGAGCCCATGGTGAAGAAGTGGTGCAGCCACACCACGAACGACAGCACGCCGATGCACGAAGTGGCGTAGACCATCGAGGTGTAGCCGAACAGGCGCTTGCTGCTGAAGGTGGCGATCAGCTCGGAGAAGATGCCGAACGCCGGCAGGATCAGGATGTAGACCTCCGGATGGCCCCAGATCCAGATCAGATTGACGTACATCATGGCGTTGCCGCCGCCGTCGTTGGTGAAGAAGTGCGTGCCCAGGTAGCGGTCCGCGCCCAGCAGCGCCAGCGCCACGGTCAGGATCGGGAACGCGGCGATGATCAGGATGTTGGTGATCAGCGCGGTCCAGGTGAAGATCGGCATGCGCATCAGGGTCATGCCCGGCGTGCGCATGCGCAGGATCGTCACGAAGAAGTTGATGCCGGTCAGCAATGTGCCCAGGCCGGAGATCTGCAAGGCCCAGATGTAGTAATCGACGCCGACCCCGGGACTGTATTCCAGCCCCGACAGCGGCGGATACGCCAGCCAGCCGGTCTGGGCGAATTCGCCCACGCCCAGCGAGATGTTGACCAGCGCCGCGCCGGCCACGAACAGCCAGAAGCTCAGCGAGTTCAGGAACGGGAAGGCCACGTCGCGCGCGCCGATCTGCAGCGGCACGATCAGGTTCAGCAGGCCGGTCATGAACGGCATGGCCATGAAGAAGATCATGATCACGCCGTGCGCGGTGAAGATCTGGTCGTAGTGGTGCGGCGGGAAGATGCCCTCGTTGCCGCCGTGCGCCATCGCCTGCTGGGTGCGCATCATCGCCGCGTCGGCGAAGCCGCGCAGCAGCATCACCAGCGCCACCACGATGTACATGACGCCGATGCGCTTGTGGTCGACCGAGGTCAGCCACTCGTGCCACAGGTAGCCCCACTGCTTGTACTTGGTGACCGCCGCCACGACCAGCAGGCCGAGCAGGCCGGCGCCGCCGAGGGCGCCCATGACGATCGGCTCGTGGAACGGAATCGCCTCGAGCGTGAGTTTGCCTAGCATCACTTGTCTCCAGAAGTGCACATGGCGACCGGCTCAGCAGCCGATGCCGGATGGGCGTCGTGGCCTTCCATATGCTGACCCTTGCCCATCATGTATTTGTGAATCAACGACTTGAACATGCCGTCCTGCACCGACGCGTAGTAGGTCACCGGGTACGGCGCCTTGTCGTTGCGGTTGGCCGCCAGGATCTGGAACTCGGCCTGGTCCAGCGCCTTCGGCGCGGCCTTGACCTTGGCCACCCACGCGTCGAAACCGGCGCGGTCGGTGGCGTGCGCGGTGAAGCCCATCTTCGAGAAGCCGTGGCCGCTGTAGTTCGCCGACAGGCCGAAGTAGTCGCCCGGCGCGTTGGCGATCAGGTGCAGCTTGGTCTCCATGCCGGCCATCGCGTAGATCTGCGTGCCCAGGTGCGGGATGAAGAACGAGTTCATCACCGTATCGGAGGTGATCCTGAAGTTCAGCGGCGTATCCACCGGGAACGCGATCTCGTTGACCGTGGCGATGCCCTGCTCCGGGTAGATGAACATCCACTTCCAGTCCAGCGCCACCGCCTCGATGGTGATCGGCTTGACCTTGGAATCCAGCGGCTTGTAGGGGTCCAGCGCATGCGAGGAGCGCCAGGTCAGCACCGCCAGCACCAGGATGATCATGCACGGGATCGACCACACCACCACCTCGATCGCGGTGGAATGCGACCAGTTCGGCTCGTAGCGGGCCTTGGTGTTGGACGCGCGATAGCGCCAGGCGAAGGCCAGGGTCATCACGATGACCGGGATCACCACCAGCAGCATCAACACCACCGAGGTGATCAGCAACGTCTTTTCGTCGTGGCCGATCTGCCCCTTGGGGTTGAGGATGGCCGCATCGCACCCGGCCAGCAGCAGCGCGGGCAGGAGCGACAGACCGGAGCGCAGCGAGCGCCGGAGTTGTTTCAACGGAATCATCGAACGATCCAATTGCGTAAGGGATGCGGACCGCGCAGTGGCGAACGGGAGCGGCACAGACGGCTTTTCCGCGTTTCCTGCGGCATCCTGGCCGGCATGCGCGATCGACCGCGCATTTTATGCTGCCCTGCGGCATTTCCGAAAGCCATTGACAAGGCCGAGCGTGCGCACAGGCGTGTTTTTGTGTGCGACACATTGCCGCACCTGCGTGCGACGGATCGCCGCAGCCTGCCCGCAACGCGCAGTCCGCGCCTTCGATCTCGTTACAAGCTGAGATGACATCAGGCGCGACTGGCACCGCTTCGGCACGGCATTTCTTCTTTCGACCAGGATCGACGTCCCGACTGACCAAGGCATTAGCGCCGCGACGCCCCGGCCACACCCGCGGCGCCGCTACGGCCGCGACGCCGCCTTCTTCTGCTTGATCTGCTCGACGTAGTTGTAGATGGTGAAGTGGCTGACCCCCAGCGCCGCCGCCTGCTCCACCTCGGCTTCGCCCCCGCCGCGCTGACCGAATCCCCCCGCATCGTCCGCGACCTGATCCCCGACTCGGCCGCCGCCAAGGCCGGCGTGCACAACGGCCACGAGATCACCCGCCCGGTCGGCCAGGATCAGCTGCAAGGCGAACAAGACGGCATCCTCACGCTGCAGTTGCAGCGCGACGGCAAGCTACTGACGGTTTCGTACAAGCCGCGTGGCGAGACCGTGCCGACGTGGCAGTGGAAGCGCAAGCAAGGTATCTCGGACCCGACCAGTTCGCTGCTCACCACCGCGCACGCGCAATGACCAACAGGCTTCCTCCCTGGGCAAACGCCTGACGCAATTCCAGCCGATGATCCGGCGAATACTTCATCTTGCTCATGGCCCAACTTCTCAAAAATCGGAGTCTCCCGAAATCCCAGGGCGGTCCATTTTTTCGGTTCACGTCACCAATCGAGACATTCCCTGACGTCACAGCAGGAAAATTCTAGCCTGGAAAAGTAGGATCAGAATTCATCTTTGGCTAGACTGCCACTCGTATGAAAAAGGGTGAGAGAACCACATGGCAATCCGGAGATCCGCGGTCGGCGCACTGGCGAGCTTTCTACTCGTCTCGTGCGCTGGCTTGGGTGCTTGCACGTCCAGCCCACCCGCGAAAGCTGCAAAAGCCGATTTCAATGGCGCATGGTCTGTGAAGTGGTGCGATCAATCAAAACCTGACACAGATTGCGGGGGTTTCAACCTTGATCTTGTCCAAGATGGAAGCCGACTGTGCGGTAGCTATGACAGCGCCCGCGCCGGATTTTCCCAGATCGATGAGGGCGGAAGAGTCTCAGGCTCTGCCAATGGCAAGAGCGCAGTTCTAACGGTGGAAAGCGAGCGTAGCGGTGGAAAGTACATCGCCCAAGCAGTGTTCGATGGTAGCCAAATCCATTGGAAGCTGAGAGAAACCATCCGAGAGGCTGACCGGGACATCGACATCATTGCGATTGACGAGAAGCTTGATCGAAGACCACTCCAAGGGGATCTGGCTTTGAAACACGCGGATACCGTATCGGACTGCCAAGCTCAATGGCGCAAGAAGTAGGGAAACATTGAAACCGCCTTAATAAGAGGGCACATGAACTACCGCGAGCTGACCGAACAGGAATACTACGCCCGCGTTCGCATCGTGGTGGCTGGCGCTGAAAGTCTTCACGCGCGAGCCCAGGATGTACACGACGGCATGGCTACGATCGGCTATGGATATACGTTCAATCGGGGCAACAACACTGAACTCTGGCAAGCCTCAGGCATACATCTGACGCCCCAGGAAGTCTCGGCCCTGGAAGCCATTGACGCTGCGCCGGCTGCGAACCGCACGCGCCTTGGACTTGCCTTCCCACGCGAACTTACCGCAGCAGAGTCGGAGCAATTGCTGCGGACCTCCATGCGCGAATACGAAGGACCCGCAAATTCTCTGAATATGCCGCTGTCCGAAGAGCGTGTTGCCATGGTCTCGCTGACCTACAACCGCGGTGCCGAAGCATTGATAGGCGACACGGCCAAGCACATTCCGGAACATCCCATTATGGATGCCATCCGGGATGGAAACAGGGCAGAAGCATGGTTCCAGATGCGATACAACTGCTAGGGCATCTTCAGATGCTCAGTTCGAGGGTGGTCTGCGCAAGCGTCGGTTCGCCGAGGCACAAGTGTTCAGGCTCTACGACAATCCAAACAACGTGTCGCCGGATGAGGCGCGCAGCGTTGCCCAGATGTACGGCCTGCATCGGGATGAGATCGATCGGGTGGAACAAGCCCATGGCGTATCGATCTACGGCGATATGGCCGGGCGGAATCGAATCGCGGAGGCGAACCGGGACTACCCCGCCCTCGTCCGCGAGTATGGAATCGTCCAAACCATCGCGGAATCACTGGAGCCGGCCCGCCAGACGCTGTTGAGGCAAGCCCGCGAGGAAAACCCTGCTTTGGCGGATCGGCTCACACCAGAGAACTTCACTGCGGACCGGATTCATCTTGATCCGAATCGAGACTTACGGGATGCCGCCAGCGTCGATCATGACCTAGCGACTATGCGCAACCAACATAATCCGCCAAGGGCGGCGACGATCAACGCCGTCGGCCGAGAGCAGCGCAACTCGACCACAGAGGATGTCGATCCGAACCATGCCACAACTATCGATTCTCGACGGATGTCGCACGGCCATAATCCACAGGAGATTGCCAGCAACGACTTGCTGATGGGACAAGGCGGCAACGACACCCTGCGGTCACATCGTGGCGATGACATCCTGATCGGCGGGCAGGGCCGCGACCGGATGGAAGGTGGCGAAGGTCACGACACCTACGTGATCGACGCCGGCGACACCGTGATGGACAGCGACGGCTTGGGCGAAGTGCGCTGGGGCGGGCAGGAGCTGACGGGTGGCAGGCGCTCGGAATCCGATCCCGCCAACACCTACCGCAGCGAAGATGGGCGCTTCCTCTACACCCTGGAACACAACAACCTCTCGATCACCGACACGCAGGCCTCCGATCAGGCGCTACGGGAACGGGCGGTCATCGAGAATTTCCAGAGCGGCCAGCTGGGGATCACCCTGAGCGGACCGGGCGCTGGCGACGCACGTCCTCAGGCGGCCCCGCAAAAGCATAGCGGGCTCGGCCCCTCCGGCCCAAGGCCCGAAGATGCCGCGATGGTGGAGCAATTACGCTCATCTGTCGCCGGACTCGATGAAAAGGCCAACAAGCCGTGGGACGAACGCAGTGAACGAATGCTCGCCAGCGCATACAAGATGGCCGTGGAGGCGGGATTCAAACCCGATGACAAAGTGGCAGTTGCGTTGAACCTGCCTACAGCGACGCAATCGGCAGGCGAGACCATGTTCGTCATGCGCTCCGGCCCTGGAGCATCGCCCGATCCTTACGCCAATCGTGCTCAAATGCCGACGAGCGAGGCACTGGCCGCGTCGCAGCAACAACACTACCTGGCTGCCAATCAGACTCGCGATATGCAGGAGCAGACGCGCTTGCAAGAACTCGCGCAAGCGCGTGATCGTGGTCCGGATGATCCAAGCAAGAGCGGGCCGAAGATGTCATGACGGACTTCGGCAATGCGAAAAATAGTGCATAACCCAACAACCCAAAGACAAGCGCCTAAGCGCGGGTGTCTACCAAAGGCTGGTCGGTCCACACGGTTGGTCGAGCCAGTTACCTCTGTCCACCAGAGCCAGCCTTCCAAAGCTGGCCGAGCAGCTTCGAGCCAATCGTTGCCCGGTGCACCTTGGCATCGGTGTGTCCGAGTGCGTGCATCACCTCTTCCCAACGTGAGCCCAAGTTGACCTCCCTCGCCGTCTTGAGGTGCACAGCGGTAAAGTCCTTATAAGGAAGCGAGCGCAGCACAGTGGGTGTCACCGGCTTTTCGGTATGCAGGTGTACGAACCAAGGCGCAGGGAGGTTGCCATTCGACTGCGGCGTGTGGTCGATACGCACTTCGAACAGCCTGCCACGGTTGCCGCGGTCGCCCTCCGAGGGAAGGCGCTTCGGAGCCGCGACGCATGCCAGTCCATTCATTGCCAACAAGCGCTCCAAATGCGGCGCGCGCGGCTGCGGATCGGTCTTGAGCGCATCGGCTTCGCGCCGATCGAAATCGTGCTCGATCGTCTGGAGAAAACGCAACCGCGTGTCGAGTTGCGCAATGCGTTCGTCTTGCGCGGGGAGCTTGCTTCTGAGTTGCAGCAGACGCTCTCTCGATCCAAACCAGCCCTGCATGGAGGTCCTGGCAAAATCGAAGGCCGTCGCAGCGTCATGCCTGGAATCGCCGATCAGTCGCTCTACGTTTGTGGTGTCCTTGCCAAGGCGTTTGGCGATCTTGATGAAATCCCCTCCGAGATCCGCCACAAGTGACGGCTCCAAGGGGGGGCCTCTCAGCACCTCGTCGCTCTGCTTCTGCGCTGCGCTGCGATCATCGTTTGCCAGCCGTGCGGGCACTTCCGTCGAGCTGGAGGCACCGCGCGTCTCATTGCGAACCTTGCGTGACTTGGCCGATTCGCTCGATGTCGTTATCGATAATCGTGGCGTCACTGATGCGGATGCTTGCTCGGTCGGGGCCTTCGCTACGCCAATCAGCTGCCTGTCATGGACAGCGAACTGACACAGATCAAGAAACGCCTGGCGTTGATCGGCAAGCGCCGTTGCGAGTTCAAGCATGGTCGGCCATAGATGATCTCTGGAATGATCCCCTTCCTCGATGAGCGCGGCAGCATCTAGACACAGCTTTATCCCCGCTCGGCCACGAATCTCGGCGTATTCGATAAGGACACCTTTGCACATGGCCAGCTCCTCCGGTGTAAGCGAGTGCTCGGTTGCGGACAGGCGTTCGAGACGGACATTGATCAGTCCCTTGATCGCTTCGGTCATCTCGGCGTGCATACATCTGTCGACTTCTTGAAGCTCTCTCAGTTGGTCCAGCACCTGTGTTAGGCCGCAATCGCTGGCCTGATCGAAGAGTTTCTTTGAATGTATTTTGTAGACCATTCCGCGGACGGTCTGTAGCTTCTCGTGGCAAACTCCTATCATCGTCTTGACGTACGGCAGCTTGGCCTTGAGCGAGTCGTGCAGCGCTTGATCCGTCATCGGCGACTTGATGCGTCGGCAACATTCCTCCAACGCTGCAATGGCATCAAGAAGATGAGCGCGTAACGCAAGCCATGATTCCGGCTGTTGCAGACGGATGGCTTCGGGGTTCAACGTCACCATGGCGACCCTTTCCGTGATCACATAGCCGGCGGATTCAACTCCGATTCGCAACGCTGTTGAGGACCTCCTCGGAGAAGACTTCGAGGGGCGTTTTGAATCCGAGTATCTTGCGCGGACGATTGTAGAGTCGCTGTTCGATCCATCGCAGGTGCGCATCGGTGATGGTGCTGAAATCGATGTGTCGTGGCAAGTACTGGCGCGTCAATCCGTTGGCATTTTCGTTGCTGCCTCGCTGCCATGCGCAGTACGGATCTGCAAAATAGAAGTCGCTCTGCAAGCAGGCGGCAATGAGCCGATGATCGGCGAATTCCTTGCCGTTGTCGGCGGTGAGGGTGTGCACCGTGTGGCCTAGGCCGCCCAGGCGCTGGACGATGGCGTTGCGCACGTTCTCGGCGGTGCCGTCAGGCGAGTAAGCCAGCAGATGCAGGCGACTGCGGCGTTCGGTCATGCTGACCACCACGGCCTTTCCGTGTGAGGCCCGGAGGGTATCCAGCTCCCAGTCGCCGATGCGGCTTCGCTGCTCCACCACGCTGGGGCGCTGTGTCCAGCTGCGCCGATGTGTCAGCTGTCCGCGGCCATCGCGCACGCCCCGCCGACGGCGCTTGCGGCGGCGCTTGCGTAGATGCGTGAACAACTGGCCACCGCGCTTGTGGTCAGCGTAGATGTGCCGATAGATCCATTCGTGACTGGCCAGGCCGGTGCGACCGGCAATCTGTTCCGGGCTGAAGTCCTCGCTCAGCAGGACCTCGATCTGTGCGATGCGCTCAGCGTCGATGCGTGGACGCCGGCTGGCCTGCGTGCGCCGATGCTCGCTGATGCGCTGTGCGTGATCTGGCAGATAGTGCCGAGCGTGCTGATTGCGGCGCAGTTCGCGGCTGATCGTGCTGGGCGCGCGCTCCAACGCATCGGCGATGGCCCGCATCGACATCCCGGTTTCATATAACGCATGCAAACGGTATCGTTCGGCCTGGTCCAGGCGGCTGGATGACATGGGCAACTCCACTTGGCGGTGAAGTCGCTCAAGTCAGGTCGCCGGGCCACTTCACAACCGTTGGTGTTGCGAATCGGAGTTGAAGCCGCCGCCCAATTCCTTGGCCATCTTCTCTTTGATTATCTTTTGGCACGAATCACAGTTCAGCGCCGCAGCTTTTGCGAGACCCGAAACCAACTCACTCTCGTAGTATTCGACTTGGGAGAGCGGCATCCGCTGTTGGATCTTCAGCTCGGCAAGCGCCTGCAACCCTTGTCGAGCGGATTGGATGGCGGACTCGCCGGACTTGAGTCTTGCTTCCATGCCCCTTGTGTCCGCCGGATCCGTCGGCGCTACGTTTATTACCAAGTGGTTGAACAGTTTCAGCCTGGACGAGGCCTTGTTCAATACGTCGAAAGGATCTGGCCCTTGCGAGGCAGGCGTCGGGGCAAAGAGCAACGCCCTGACGTCCCTGGCATTGGCGGACGATTCCGCTGGGGCATTGGCTCTGGACGCTCTGACCGGCCTCGGCGGTCTGATGGCAAGCCCACGGAGTTGCGCGGAAGGCGCCACAACGTCGGTAGACGCACTTGCGGTTGACCCCGGATCCGGGGGCGTCGGTGCAGGTTGCGTGGATTGCGAGGGATCCAGTGGGGTCTGATTGGTCGTTCTGACTTTAGGCACGGTGCATCCTCTGATATTGCCATTCAATTGCCACGCGCATGACGCCCAGATGCAACCGTTTTCGGGATGTGCGTGGATCTTGGTGGTGTGGCACGGAAAGGCCTGGCAAGTCAGCGAAGACGCCCGGTGCCGCGGCGTGGTGCAACACTCGTTTTACGTGCGTCATAGCACTCAGTCCGTCTGCCGGATCACGCTGCATGTCGCAGTGCCTGCATCGCGTGATGTTGGATCAGCCCTGCCGTTCTTCATCATGCGATCGTGGCTGACGCATCCGCAGCGATGTCTCTGTGGTGCCTGTGATCGCCGTTTCAACGCAAGCAGTTCGCTACTCAATCACTGGTCGATGGGCGCTAAATCAATGCCTAAGTAAACCACCGAATGCTGCGCCGTTCGCATGCTACGCGAATGGCTGGTGCCTGATACGAAGCCACCTGGAACAGGGTCGAGCTGAATTTGATAGGGCAGCGAGACCAGGCTCATGATCCGTTTCAGTGCGCACCCCAAAATATACCTGATTAGCACGCTGCTTCAGCCCGGTCGCAGGCTTGGAGCCAGCCGGCCCGCACATTGACGGCAAGTCATTCGTGCAGCAGTCAGAGCATGGCAATGAACCGTATCCAGTTCCAATCCGGGATGTCGCTGTCGGCCTTTCTGGCTGAGTATGGCGGAGAAAAGTAGTGCGAGAGCGCTGTGGAAGTGGCCCGTTGGACGGTTTCTGGTTCTTTACAAACTCCACTAACAAAAAACCCCGACCGAGGCCAGGGTTCTTCGCTGCATCTGGTGCCGGAAATAGGAATCGAACCTACGACCTACGCATTACGAATCGCTGCGCGCGCATAGTGCCATGATTTGAAATCAGACGGTCCGGAGTCGCTTACAGCAAGGGAAAACCGCGACCTAATAAGGCTTCAGGGGCACTTACGGCGCGTCTGAACACGGCACCTTGTGGTGCAAAACCGTGTCCGCGCCGTGGCCCAGCCACCCACGGAGCCAGCATGAAGTCGAAGATCACCCAGTCCCTTGTCGAGAGGGCACCGAAGCCCGAGCCGCGCAAGTCGGTCCTGTACGCCGACACCGAAATGCGGGGGTTTTACCTCATCGTCACGCCCACGAAGCGCAGCTTCTACGTGCAATCCCTCGTCAATGGGCGTCAGGTCAGGACGAAGCTGGGCGACCACCCGGCGATGGACGCCAAGCAGGCACGCGACGCCGCCCGGCAGACGCTGGTCGGTATGCGCGGCGGGGTCAACCCGAACGAGGAGCGCCGCCGAGCACGAGCGCGTGGCATCACCTTGCGCGAGGCGCTCGACCTCCACCTGGCAGCCAAGCCACTGTCCCCGAGGACAAAGGACGACTACCGCTACAACTGCGAGCAGTACCTGTCCGACTGGCTCGACCGCCCGCTGGCCGAGCTCGGCACGGACCGCTCAGGCGTCCGCGACAGGCACCGCCGCATCACCGATCGACACGGCGCGCCCTCGGCAGACAACGCCTTTCGCATCTTCCGCGCCGTGTACAACCGTGGCCTGCGCGAGCACCCGGACCTGCCGCCGAACCCTTGCGGGAACGTTGACTATCACGGACTTCGGCGCCGCAAGGTGGCTGCCCCGACGGATAGGCTCAGGGCGTGGGGCAAGGCTGTGCTCGGCCTCCACCCGGTGCGGCGCGACCTGCACCTGTTCATGGTGCTCACAGGCATGCGGCGCACGTCTGCCTGCGAGGCACGCGCGTCGGACTTGGACCTCGCCTCCGGACGCCTGCACGTGCCGAAGCCTAAGGGTGGATCGACGAGGGCATTCGATCTGTCGCTGTCAGGACCACTCGCGGCCCTGCTCAGCCACCGTATCGAGGAGAATCCGCGCTTGCATCGCAAGAGCCCATGGCTGTTCCCCGCAGACTCGAAGTCGGGCCATGTCGCCGAGGTCGCGCAGCACGAACTGGACGGACTGACGGGCCACGCCCTGCGGCACACATTCGCCACGCTAGCGGTAGAGTCGGGCGTCCCGCTCCTAGAGTTGAAGTACCTACTCAACCACGCAGCGAGCAATGTCACGATGGGCTACATCCACGTCGGACCCGAACACCTGCGCAAGCACCAGGAGACGGCGTCGCGCTACATCCTCGATCACCTCGGCCTCGAGTGGACCGCAGGCGAATGGCCTCCAAGGCTCGCAACCACGCGCCCAGACTCGCCGTCAACAAACGAATGCGAGGGCGCGTAGTGCCTACAAACGTTGATGGACGCGCAGAGATCGGCAAACGAGACTGGTCTCCATCGCGCGATAAGGCCGGGGACCCTCGGTACCACCAACTGACAGGAGATTGAATATGAATGATAGAACCGAAGCCGTCGAACGTATTGCGGATAGCCTGAGTGAGAGAGCCGCATGACGCTCGATCCCCATGACCGGGTGCGAGGTCGCGTCCAAGATCGACTGACCCGGCAAGTCGGCAGGACCGTCCGCGTCGGCAGCGAGGCGGACCGCCTGATCCTCGCCATCCGCGACGCGATGATCTACCGACAGGGCGAGGTGGCAATGATGGAGCTGCGGTTACTGCTGGAAGAGTGCTTGACCGAGTTGGACGAGTTCAGGAAGGCGCACGCCTGATCCACAGTCGGGACGCGATCGCGCACAAGCGCATGAAAAGAAGGGGCCACCGTGACGGTGGCCCTTTCTTGTGCATGATGGGAGAACGGCGTCAGTCGTCGGATGGCGCGGGCTCGACCACCCGAACGGTGGCCAGCGCCTCGACTGACTGCTCTTCGTCCATGTCTGCCGGGTGGTGCTTCTGACGTGGCGGCACCTCGACGCCCTTCTTGCGCATGTCGTTGGCATACCAACGAACACTCTTTGCAGTCGTCGCCGCGCCCTCGATCTGCGCGTTGACCATGTCGGCCACCAGCGCGTGCGGGAAGCCCGCTGGGTCCATCAGGATCGCACGTGCGAGTGCGCCCACGCCAAGACCGCGCGGCTTCTTCTCGGTCGCTTCGGTCGCTTCGGACGTCTCGGTGGCCTCGGTATTTGGCTCTGCGCGCGGTGGGATCGCCTTGGGCTTCTTCGGCTGCCCGAACGAGGCCAGGTCGATGCTCTTGTCGGCCGCGACCTGCTCGATCCGGGCGACGAGCTTGGTACGCGTCGCGAAGGTCTTGGGTCCTGCCGATTTGTCGGCGATCCGGTTGTGCAGGGCCAGCAGTTCTTTGGTTTGCATTTCTTCCAGCTTCATGGCGCTTTCCTACGTGTTAGTGGGTACGTAGGCATTAGGTCGTGGTTCCCTCGATCCGGGAGCCCCCTTGCCGCTGCTTTTAGGCCATCTAACTGGCTGTCGGCGCGCGGAGGCCCGCAAGCCCATGAAAAAGAAGGGAATGCCGTGAAGACACCCCCTCCGAGACACGGCCGGGCCACCCCTTGCCGCCTGCGCACCTAACCAACCCGGCCGGGTTTGCTCGGGTCAGACCGGGAGGAAGGCCAGGTGCGCCATCCCCGCCCCCAGGGCGTTCGCCCTGCGCTTGGTCTCGCGGTCGACGTACAGGTCCAGCGCGCGACAGTAGGGTTGCCCGGCCAGAGCGGCAGCTTTATCAAACTCCTTGGATCCGACGATCACGCCGTTGCGCGTGGCAACGGCTTCCAGCTCAGGGAACAGATCGCACCTGTTCTGCATCGCGGCGACCAGTGCCGCAAGGGCCATCATTGCTGGATGGGACGGTGAATAGTCGGCGCGTCGGTCAGTCATCGCTCTCGCCCCCGATCAGGTCGTGGTCGATCCCCCGCTCGCGCATGGCGAGCTGCACCGAGCCGAGTGGGTTGGACCTGCCGGCGTGCCAGGCGCGGATGGCGATCAGGATGCCCTGGAGGCGCGCGTCGCCCAGCTTGATGTACTCATGGACCTTCAGGAAGTCGTCCTGCTTCATCGCCGTCGCCAGCTCCACCGAGCCGACCGGGCGGTCCTTGCTGGGCATGCGGTCTATCAGGGACAGCACGGCCGAGGCCAGTGCGACGTTGCTCGTGCCGACTGCGATCTGGGCCATGTGGCCGAGCTCGGCGGGACCTGCGTGCTGGAGCTGCTGGAAGTACTCGGTGCGCTTGGGGTCGCCTAGGGCCGCGCGGGCCAGGACCTTGGCCGGGGAGTCGTAGAACTGGCGCTGCCCGACCAGCTGCGCGTGCGGCACGCCGGCCTCCTTCATGATCTTGTCCAACTCGGCCTTGGAGTTGTCCTTGATCTCGCGGACGCTGGCGAGGGTCTCGTGCTCGGCGAAGCGCGCCACGTCGGCCATGCCGATGCCGGGGGCGCTCTTCCAGCGCGCGGCGATCTGCTGCTTGCGAGTCGCGATGTCCTTGTTCAGCCGCTCGATCGCGGCGAGGGTTCGCTTGTGCAGCAGGTCCAGGGTCGAGGCGAGCTCGCCGATCTGCTGGGTGCTGAGGAGGGGGGTGTCGCTGAGGGTGATCTTCATGGCTCGTGTGCTCCGGTGGGTTTTGGTCCTCCGGTCGCCTATCACGAGCGCATCCCCAGCCGCGGGCCTGATTAGCGCTGTGTCTCAGCTGTCGTACGCAGTTGCTGCTCTGTGAGCCTTCCCGCGCCGGCCAGGGCACTGGCCAGGCGCGGCACCATGGCGGCCAGGTTGAAGCGGCGATTGAAGCGGTAGGCATGCGCATGCAGGTAGCGCGCGCCGTATTTGGGGAAGTCCACCGCATGGTGGGTGCCGCTAAGCGCCGTTTTGAGATTGCCCAGGATCGTATTGACCCAACGCAGACGAGGCTGCTGGACGCCTTTGCGGCCGCTTCCGGTCACGATGGCATCGTGGGTCAGGCCTGCCCAGCCCACACCGGTGAACGCTGTCAGCCCATCACTGACGACATGGGTGCCCGGTGCCAGTGCCTGCTGAGCCCACGTGTGCACGACGCTTCTTCGGAAGCTGGAGACCACATCCAGGCGGAGATAGCGCGGGCGCCCTTGATGCAGGGAAACCGCTGCAATAAACGGCACTTTATTGCGCCACTGCGGTTGGCCTGGACCACCGGCGCGTTCGCCGCCCAGATAGGCATCATCGATCTGGACCTCTCCGTCGAGCCGGCGTGACTGCTCACGATCGGCCATCGCCGACATCACTTTGTGCTTGATCCGCCATGCAGTGCGATAGCACACGCCCAGTTGCCGAGCCAGTTCCAGCGCAGCAATTCCGTTCTTGGCTTGGCTCACCAGATAGATGGCCAGCCACCACACCCGCAAGGGAAGCTTGGTGTCTGCCATGGGCGTGCCGGCGGTCAAGCTGGTCTGTACCCGGCAGCGCGCGCACTGCCACAGGTGCTGGCGTCCCCGCTCAAAGCCACTGGCATGCGTGTGTCCGCACTGCGGACACACGAAGCCATTGGGCCACCTGGCCTGAACCAAGGCCTCGACACATTGCGCCTCGGAGCCGTAGCGGCTCAGAAAAGCCGGAATCGAAAGCCCCTTTTGGAACTGGATCCGATTGAGCGTCATCGCCGTATCTCACTGAAGAACCTGCATTTCTAAACCAAGGCAGCATCACCAGCTGAGACACAGCGCTAATCAGGAGCCGCGGGGTGGTCTGCGCGCCAATGCGCTGACCGGATGCCTGCAATTTGTCGCGGATCGTTGGGCCTGAACGCCATTGTTGTTCGGCCATGTTTCCCTCGAAGCTGCAACCATCATTGTGGTTTGCGATTCATGAGCTTGGCGCCGCGCGACGCTCTAACTCAGTGTTAGGCTTTGGCAACAACAGGGAGGGCCAGAGAGAATGTTCATCGTTCCTGAGCACGTACTGAGCGCACGTAGAGATGAACTAGGTGAGTTCTTCCTCATCTTTTCCCGTTTTGAGTTTGCCGTGAAAGCCGCAGGCTATGTGAAGCAAGGGGGATGGGGAGAGGCAAAGGCTGATTGGGACGCGTTTGCTCTGGCCATTGCCGACGTACTGAAGACGCAAGGCTCTGAAGAATACGAACGAGCCGCAAAGTATCTATCTTCTAATCCACCCAAGTCTCAGACATACAAAGATGGAAAGCTCGGCTGGTCCCATCAGGCTGGGAAGGAAAGTTGGTCAGCGGAACGCGTCCTGCTTTTCCGCGTACAAGGAGTGCGAAATAACTTGATGCATGGAGCCAAATTTCTCGCCCCAGAAAGCCAAGACGCAGGCCGAGACCAACGCCTCATGGCAGCCGCAACCTGCATCATCGAACGACTAGTCAATGCATCTCCCAGCCTGCGAGAGGCGTTCTTTAGCCCAGCAATGGGATAGCTCCTATTCGCCGCGATTGATGCTGCCGTGCTCACGCCGGCCCTCGTACTCCTGCGACATGCGCTCCCACTCGTCCGCGTCGAGGCGCGGCACCGGGCCGAGGCACGTCATCTCGCTGCGCCGGGCCAGGGCGTCGCGCCCGCCCATCGCCTGGACCGCATCGGGCGCTGTGCCGTTGATCGCCTCCAGCATCACATCGATCTGCTCGGCCTTCGCGAGCGCCTCGGCCACCGTCAGCTTCTCACTCATCGTCCTGTTCCTTGTCGTGCGGACGCGCCGCGTTGTACTTGGAAAGCAGCGCCACGAGCTGGCCGCGCTCGTCGGCTGGCATCGCCAGCAGCGCGTCGGCCGACAGGCCCGTGTCCTCGACCCTGACGCGCAGCCTGTCGGCCATCTGGTCGCCGTAGCGGAACTTAAGCAGCACCTCCAGGAGCCTGTCGCTATGCTTGCGAACTGTCAGGGGCCGCTCCTCGCCTGTCGTCGGGTCCGCAGTGGTAGCTAGGCGCCCTTGGTGAATCACGGGCTCGTCGTAGCCGATCGCCGCGCGCCTGTACGCCTCGTCCAGAAGCGAGTCCAGGGCGACCTCGATGGCCTTCTCCCACCGCATGCGGAACTCGATGTCATTGGCCTTGTGGTAGAAGGCCGTCTGCCTGCTGATGCCTGCAGCAGCTGCGGCCTGCTTGGGCGAGCACGTGTCCCCCAGCACCTGGAAGAACAGCTCGCGCCGTTCGAGCGTGAAGGTGTTCGGGATGGAAAGCACGGCTGCGGTCTCCGGGGTGAAAAGTGGCTTACGCTGTGATGGTGTCGTGCTTACGCGTGCAGGCACGCCATCGTTCAAGCAGGCGGATCAAGGACTTGGACGGCCCCGCCCCTCTGATGTGCGATTAGATGGTGCGCTTCGGCGGGGATCACTTGGCCTGTTCGCCTCGCGCGCGAGGGACACGGCGCGCCAGGTTGCACACACCCGTCCACACGCTCACCGTTTATGTCGTTATTCAAGAATCAGATTCCGGGCAGACTTCGCTTTCACTTTCTTAAGAAAGTGAAAGCTGCGAAGTCTCGTCTGCCGTGGCCGAAATCTCGTCCGAAGTCTTCCAATCGAGTGGTCGCATAAGCTGCTGATTCGGAACAGACTTCAGACTTCAGAATGCCGCGAAGTCTCCGAAGTCCCGAGACTTCAGAATCAGACTTCAGGAGACTTCGCGGGCGTCCATGACGCGGCCTCGACGTGCACCACCTTCGGCGCCGTGGCGTACTTGCCAACGCGCTCGCACCACAGCCAGAAGTGGCGGCCGTCCCAGCTTGCGCGCACGGCGACGATGCGCCCCTCGGGAATCTTGTCCGTCACCGCCCGCTGCGCCGAGCTCTTGCTTATTCCCAGGCGCTTGGTGGCGGCGTCGAGCAGGTCGGACGCCTTCACCGTCCCGCTCGATGCGCCCAGCTCGCACGCCAGGGCAGTGAGTCCGTCGCCCCTCGTCGCCCCGCCCCCGAAGTCGGAGGCCGCGTCGACCATCAAGGTCGGACGGAGCACAAGCGACGATGGCGGTCTGCCGTTCCAGTCAGGTTCTCCCGGAAGATCTACGCGCTCTAGGTTGAATCGCATCGGCGGCTCGCGCTCCGCGTCCTTCTGCTTGTGCACGGTCACGGTAATGGTGCGCATTTCCTTGTCGCGGCTCACCTCGACCGTGGTATCCATTGCCCCGAGCAGAGATGAGCTTCCGCGCATGCCCTTACCGGGGTCCTTGCCGGAGTGGTGCACGACCACGACTGTTGCGCCCGTCTCGTCACGAATGCGCTTCATGCTGGCAATGTAGCGCCCCATGTCCTTCGCCGAGTTCTCGTCGGCGCCTGCTGCCGTCTGGTTGAGGGTGTCGATGACGACCAAGCGTAGCGGCCCGAGTTCCTCGACCACGTCGCTGACGAAGGCGCGCACGCCGCCTTCTCGCTCGGCGGCCAAGTTGACCTCACCGTGATCCAGCCAGAGCGGGAACCTGCCCACGTCGATGCCGCGGTCGATCTCCCATGCGCGGACGCGCTTGCCGAGGCCAGACGCGCCCTCAGCCGCGACATACAGGACGCCGCCGTCGGTGACCCTGCGCCCGTGCCAGTCCACGCCGCCCGCGACGGCCATCGCGATGTCGAGCGCCAGGAACGACTTTCCCGACTCAGGCGCGCCGTAGATGGCCGCGACGCTGTCCTCCACCAGTAGGCCGGGCACGAGCCACCGCGGCGGCGGCAGTGCCTTCAGGTCGTTCACGTTGAGGAAGCGCCTGCGGGTGCGCGCCTCGGCAGGTTCGACCTCGTCCCACACGTCAAAGTCGTCAGCCGCGTCAGGTGGTGCGATGCCGCCGCCCACCTCCTGCAGGAACATTTGCAGGGTCGCTGTGGTGACGGCCTCGTCCCTGTCGGCATGCAGCGAGTCCCAGCGGCGACCGATGATCCACTCCTGGCCGCGATAGTGGCTGTCGCCCATGCACCAATCGATGAACTCCTGCCGTCCCTCGCCGCTGGTCGCGAAATGGGAGGCCATCATCACGCCGAGCCAGCGGCCGTGCTGCTTCTCGCCGAAGTCGCAGGGGTCGAGTTGCTCCAAGGTCTTGGAGAGCTGCTCTGGCGTCAGCTCACCAATGCCAGACACCTGCGTTCTAGTGCGTTCAGGTCTGCGCGCAGCATTAACCAACCGCACGGGTAGGTCCGGCATGTCGTGCAGCGAGGGCGAGTTGGACGCCCACCTGTACTTGCCGCCGCTCGGGTGCACGGAGCCAGGAATGACAACCTGGCGGCCAAGCGATTTGAATTCGACCCCCTCGAAGCCATCCACGCTGTCCAGCAGCAGCACGCCCGCGGGCTTGCGGAAATAGAAGTGCTCGCCGGGGTGGGAGAGGTTGCCGGTAAGGACGTGCGGCGCCAAAGCGAGTGGCAGGTCGAAGGCTGCGGCCAGCTCGGCCAGGCTGTCGCGCCCTGCCGGGAAGTTGCGCGGGTCCACGTCCACCACAACCACGTCGGCGGGTAGGCGCACGCCTAGGTTCAGGCCGTCGCGCCTCGCGCGTTCCAGCACCTCGCCCTGCTCGTAGCTGCGTTCCTGCCAGCGCTTGTCGGCCGGCATCTTGTCGCGGCGGCGCAGGGGGATCAGGTCGAGGCGGAAGCTGTAGTATTCGGCGGCGGCCTCAAATGATGGCGTCGCGGCGGAAGACCCTGCGGCATCATTGATCCCGTGAGTCCTAGATAGCTCACTCTCCCGGTCGGTTGCACCCCTGCGCTTACGGTCCCGCATGCCGTGGGCGTTTTCATGTGCGGCCATCAGTCAGCGCTCCGCGTTCGCGGTGCGAGCGGCCAGCATAGCGGCGGCGACCTTACGGACGCCCTCGCTCATCGGCTGGCCCTTGGCGTATTCGCGCAGATCGCCCATGCGGTATCGGATCACCTTCGCTCCAACTCGGGAGTAGTTCGGTCCACCGCCGTGGCTGCGGTACCACGCCAACGTGGCGCGCTTGAGCCGCAGCAACGCTGCGGCCTCCTCGGGCTTGACCATCGCCTCGTCAGGGAGCGCGTGTAGTTCGGCCAGCTCCTCGGGTGTGAGCTTCTTGGGTTCGGGGGTAGTCACAGGCGTGCTCCATCTCCAGGGCTCCCACGGAGGCGGATGCCACCGGGGGACTGGGTCTGCCGTGCGTCGCAGAGATGGGCCGCTCAGTTCGTCATGCTGGGCTGGCCTCGGCTGTTCTTGCCACCGAAAGCACTTCTGATCGCCATAGCTATTGCCGACGATCCTTGGGCTGATCTAGTCCACAGCCCGATTAACCACACTGTACCTCGATAGCTCTCACGCCGAAACCAACACTTCTCCTGATCGTCCAGACCACTCAGTGCAGCTATAGCTGTGACAACCAGCCATTCCCTCAGCTGCAACGCGTTGCCTGTGGCATATACCTCATGCCACACGCAAGCACCTGCTGCCCAATTTCATTCAAGGGATGATCCCGTGCATTCCTGTCACCGAAGCACCTGAGAATCAGCGATTGTCAACGAACTACAAAGCGAGCTGCAATTGATCATCGCCAATCCCAACACTATTCGGAGATGAGCACTCCAATCCAACCGGAGCTTCAAGTCCAGCGTCGTCCGCTACGGCCTCGGCAAGCAAAGCGCTAATGAGTGGCGGGACCGCATCGCCGATTTGCCGGTAACGAGATGAGAGCGACCCAATGAATACATAGTCAGATGGATAGCCTTGCAACAGAGACATCTCCCGTACAGAGAGCAACCGATCCTGTTCGGGGTGCGTATAACGACCATTCCCAGGAGAGCTACACTCTCTTGTGATTGTAGGCGCAGGCTTATCCCAACAGAGCCTCCCGTACACATCCGGGAAGGATCCCGGCTTGTCCACATTCATACTAGGAATTCGAAGATAGGATTTCTCTTGAGGAATATCGATCCAACTACCCCCATCATGCGGAATTGCCTGCATTCGCTCACGCGTTGCATCCGTCATTGTGGGACAAACGTGCATAGGGTCAGAAGCGTCGCATTCTCCCGCCTCAATTGGCGGAAGATCCGCTATAAAATCACGCACTGTTCGAACTCGATCAATGGTCGGAAGAGCCGGAGAGAATGCCCCCCCCAGCTTTGCCACTACCAATGCTCTCAGACGACGTTGAGGCAAGCCGAACTTCGAAAGATCATGGACCTCTGCCGAGACCTCGTAACCGAGCGCGGTTAGATCTTCACGCAGACCATCGAAGTGATGACGATGCTTACCGACCAACAGTTCCTTCACGTTCTCTATAAGGATGTACTTAGGCCTCCAGGCCGCAGCAAACACTGCAGTCCGTCGAACGAGCTGATTCCTTGAATCATCCTTTACATGATTGCGTGATTGCTTCTGGCTAAATCCAGTGCACGGCGCGCAGGAAATTAGGACATCAACGTCATCAGGTGAAAAGCCAAAGTGCTTTGCAAGCTCCTCAGGCCCCGTGGTCGCCAAGTTTACATTTGCTGGCCTGAGCCCATGATTTCTCTCGTAGGTCGAATTGCAATTTGTTGCACCAGGGCCGTGGCTTGGCTTGGCCACCTCAAGATCTGCAGCCCCTAGGATTTCAAAGGCGCCGTGCCGCTTAAAACCGCACGACATCCCTCCAGCTCCTGAAAACAAATCGACAACACCGAGCTTCTTCTGGATCACCTTATTACCCATAATTTTTCGACCCCTACTACCTTGCCGCGAAGCAAGGGAAAAGGGAGCGGCATGCGCAGCTAAATTCCATCAAAAGTCCAAGTGGCATGAACAATGCACTCGGCCTTACTAAGGCTTTTAATCTGAAGCTTTCTCTCGGACCCAGCGTCAAAATAAAGCGAGTACTTCAAATTACCAGCCTTATCCTTTACTCGAACATAGGCTGGAATTGTCTCCTGCTTCGTATTTTCTGCAAACTCTATGGGCCAATTCGCCGAATCAAGCATCAGCTGCTTTGGAATTTCGACCAACTCATACCTGACCTTACCATTTGAGGGAGCAAGTCGACGAAGGGTAAAAATTCGATTGTAATTTTTGAGATGGTCTAAAAATTGCTGCCGTTGAAAACTGATATCCCAGGGACCGCGACCCAATTCCATCCACTTACTTACATGAATGAAATCATCCTTAACCGCCGCGGAAGCCTCAGTTTTAAGATTGACGAAAACTCCGTCCACTGTGAGGTCATGACCTCGATTCGTACGACTTTTCGCCAACTCAGCAGAGAAGCCGCCTTCCTGCAACGCTCTTTCAAAAGCGAACTCAAAACGATCCTTGCTTAGAGCCTGGCGACTGCCGCCATGGTGCTCAACTAGGCGATCACCCAAGCTGTTTAGCACCGCGTCGTTGATGATGTCGGAGCTAGGATTTCGCCAAAATTCCTTCGGAGCAGCGTAGGCCCTCACACTCCTAAGAACGCTCGCCTGTTGCGCTGGGGACAGCTGCTCATATGCCTTCATCCAATCGTCCCTGTCCTGATTGCTCATCGTCGATCCACTGCACCCTGTCGCCATAGACATGGGTGATGGTACGGAGAGCCATCATGAGAGTCGAGAGGTCATGCATTGACTAACAGCCATGAGCCAACTTGACTCAGACAACTTGTAGCTTGGCCTCGGACGAGCACGTTGAGCCGCAGAAAGAATCAGCACAAATCATTGATCTATAAGCAGTTGATCAGCAAAGAGGCCTTTAGAAGCACGAAGCCCTCCAAGCCGCCTCCAACGCGTCACGCTTTTCCAAGATCACCGTGCGGCCTCCGAATACGAAGCGCCGGAAGCCAGTGTACCCGCCCAGTTCGTTCTTGGTGTTAACCCAGCCGCAGGCGACCACTCCGAACTCCTCGGTGTAGTTGGCGCGCACGCCCCGAAACTGTGCGGCGTCCGGGTCCTTCAGCTCGCGCCTCACCGCTCGCTCGGCAGCCACAATGGTCTCGGCGCCGAACCACTTCTCCTGCTGCGCCTTCTTCTCAGCGGCCGTCATAGATCGTTCCGGCTCGGAGTCTGTCCGCGCAGGCACCTCGACTCGGTTAGGCGACGGCCCGGTCACTGCCTTAGGCGCATCAGCAACTGTGGGCTTGCTGCCCGGCACAACTTTCGACCCGACCCAAGCTAGGCCAACCAAGACGACCAAGAGAACCCCTATCCGCTTCATACGCATTCCTTCGTTCGTTGATGAATAGTCCATTTTGGACTATTCCAATCCGAACTTTAGCGTGTGATGACCATCAAGTCATCGCACGATGCCTCAATCGACTCACAACTCCGACTACCAGCTTCTACTAACCGTCCTAAAGGCGGCTCGTAAGCGTGCGGGAGTGTCGCAAGTCGATTTGGCTAACCGCTTGGGAAACACACAGACTTTCGTCTCGAAGTGCGAGCGCGGTGAGCGGCGCATTGACGCCGTGGAGTTGGTCGAGTTTGCCGAGGCGCTTGGAACTGCACCACAGGACCTGCTCGCGCAATACCTGGAACTTCGCGGCAACTCATCTTCAGCGAAGGCCCGCAAAGGCAAGAAATCGCACGGGAACTGAGCATTCGTGCTCAAACTGTGTTCGTGTGCATCCCTGAAAAGCACTTAGGCCGCCCGAAGGCGGCCTAAGTGCTTGATGTACATGGTGCCGGAAATAGGAATCGAACCTACGACCTACGCATTACGAATGCGCCGCTCTACCAACTGAGCTATTCCGGCTGAACCGCCAATTCTAGGGGGGCGCCGGCCGCCGGTCAATTGACCAGGCGCAGGCGCAGTTCCTTGGGCAGGGCGAACACCATCGACTCCGGTTCGCCGGCCAGTTCGCCGACGCCGTCGGCGCCCAGTTCGCGCAGCCGCGCGATGACCCCGTCCACCAGCACCTGCGGCGCCGAGGCGCCGGCGGTCAGGCCGATGCGGCGCTTGCCGGCGATCCAGGCCGGGTCGATCTCGTCGGCGCCGTCGATCAGGTAGGACTCCACCCCGTCGCGCCGCGCCAGCTCGCTGAGCCGGTTGGAATTGGAGCTGTTCGGCGAGCCGACCACCAGCACCAGGTCGCACTGCCGGGCCAGGTCGCGCACCGCGTCCTGGCGGTTCTGGGTGGCGTAGCAGATGTCGTCGTTCTTCGGCCCCTGCATCGCCGGGTAGCGTGCGCGCAGCGCGTCGATGATGCCGCGGGTGTCGTCCACCGACAGCGTGGTCTGGGTGGTGTAGGCCAGGTTCTCCGGCTGCTGGATATCCAGCGTGGCGACCTGCTCGATGTCCTCGACCAGGTAGATGCGCCCGCTGCCGCGTTCGCGGTTCCACTGGCCCATCGTCCCCTCCACCTCGGGGTGGCCGGCGTGGCCGATCAGCACCACGTCGCGGCCGGCGCGGCAGTGCCGGGCCACTTCGAAATGGACCTTGGTGACCAGCGGGCAGGTCGCATCGAACACCTTCAGCCCGCGCCGCTCGGCTTCCTGGCGGACCGCCTGGGACACGCCGTGGGCGCTGAAGATGACCGTGTTGCCGTCGGGCACCTCGTCCAGTTCCTCGACGAAGATCGCGCCGCGCTGCTTCAGGTCGTCGACCACGAAGCGGTTGTGCACCACCTCGTGGCGCACGTAGATCGGCGCGCCCAGGGTCTCGATGGCGCGCTTGACGATCTCGATCGCACGGTCGACGCCGGCGCAGAAACCACGGGGATTGGCGAGCAGGACGTCCATTGCCCAATTATCCCGCTTTTCGCTTCGACTTGCCGTCGAACACGCCGAACACGGCGATGCCCACGGCACCGGCGACGATCGCCGAGTCGGCGATGTTGAACGAGGGCCAGTAATGGTCGCCCACGTACCACTGGATGAAATCGACCACGTGGCCGTGCATCAGCCGGTCGATCACGTTGCCGATCGCGCCGCCGATGACCAGGGCGTACGGCATGGCGCCGCGCCAATCGCCGCGCGGGGTGCGCGCCAGCCACCAGGCCAATAGCGCGCTGATGCCCACCGCCAGCGCGGTGAAGAACCACAGCTGCCAACCGCCGGCATGGCTCAGGAAGCTGAACGCAGCGCCGGTGTTATAGGTGCGGTACCAGTTCCAGAAGTCGGGGATCACCGGCACCGCGGTGAACTCGGGCAGGCTGGACAGCACCCAGGCCTTGCTCCACTGGTCCAGGCCGATCACCAGCACGGACAGCAGCAGCCAGCTCAGGGCAGAGGGTTTGGATCGTACGGTCATGCGCGGGGTCCGGCTCGGGCGAAGGGTGGATGTGAAAGACAGCGACGCGGCGAAAACCACGACGGCGACGGCGAATGGGTCGCCGCCGCCGCTGCCGCGCGGGGGCGGATCAGAACCAGGTGCGCTCCTCGCCCGGTCCGTCGATGTTGCCGACGCAGCGGCCGCACAGTTCCGGGTGCGCCGCATCCACGCCCACGTCGGCGCGGTGGTGCCAGCAGCGCACGCACTTCTGCTTGCTGGTGGCCTGGGCGCTGACGAAGATCTCGTCGGTGCTGGCCTCGCGCACCACCACGTCGCCGCTGATGAACAGGAAGCGCAGTTCCTCCTGCAGCGGCTGCAGCTTGGCGGCCGTGACCGCGTCGGCGGCGACGGTGATCTCCGCCTCCAGCGCCGCGCCGATCACGCCGTTGCCGCGCATCGGCTCCAGCACCTTGGCCACCTGCTCGCGCAGCGCCAGCAATTGCTCGAAATCGGCCGCGCTCAGCGGCGCATCGTCCGGCATCGGCGCCAGGCCTTCGTACCAAGTCGCGAACAGCACGTTGCCGACGTGCGCGCCGGGCAGGTAGCCCCACAGTTCGTCGGCGGTGAAGCTCAGGATCGGCGCGATCCAGCGCACGAACGCTTCGGCGACATGGAACATCGCGCTCTGCGCCGAACGCCGGCCGTGCGAGTCCTCCGGCATCGTGTACAGCCGGTCCTTGGTCACGTCCAGGTACAGCGAGCCCAGGTCCACGCTGCAGAAGTTCAGCAGCGCCTGCACGATCGCGGCGAAGTCGTAGCGCGCGTAGGCGGCCTTGATCTGCTCCTGCACCTCGTAGGCGCGATGCACGATCCAGCGGTCCAGCGCCACCAGTTCCGGCAGCGTGCGCAGGTGCACGGCCGGATTGAAGCCGTGCAGGTTGCCGAGCAGGAAGCGCGCGGTGTTGCGCAGGCGCCGGTAGGCGTCGGAGTTGCGCTTGAGGATCTCCTGCGACAGCGACATCTCGTTGCTGTAGTCGCTGGAGGCGATCCACAGGCGCAGGATGTCCGCGCCCAGGGTCTTCATGATGTCCTGCGGCTCGATGCCGTTGCCCAGCGACTTGGACATCTTGCGGCCGTGCTCGTCCACGGTGAAGCCGTGAGTCAGGCATTGCCGGTACGGCGCGGCCTGGTCCAGCGCCACGCCGGTCAGCAGCGAGGACTGGAACCAGCCGCGGTGCTGGTCCGAGCCTTCCAGGTACAGGTCGGCCGGCTTGGGGATGCCGCGCTCGGCCAGCACCGTCTCGTGGGTGACGCCCGAGTCGAACCACACGTCGAGGATGTCGGTGATCTTGTCGTAGTCGGCGGCTTCCTCGCCGAGCAGTTCGGCGGCGTCGAGGGTGTACCACACGTCCACCCCGCTCTCTTCGACGCGGTCGGCGACCTGGCGCATCAGCTCGGTGCTGCGCGGATGCGGCTCGCCGGTCTCGCGATGCACGAACAGCGCGATCGGCACGCCCCAGGTGCGCTGCCGCGAGATGGTCCAGTCCGGACGCCCGGCGATCATGCCGGCGATGCGCGCCTGGCCCCAGGACGGATACCAGTGCACGCCCTCGATCGCCTGCAGCGCATCGGCGCGCAACTTGGCCTGCTCCATCGAGATGAACCACTGCGGGGTGGCGCGGAACGCGATCGGAGTCTTGTGCCGCCAGCAGTGCGGGTAGCTGTGGACCATGCTCGCGTGCGCCAGCAGCGCGCCGCGCGTGGCCAGCACCTCGGCGATGGTGTCGTTGGCCTTCCAGATGTGCAGCCCGGCTAGCGCCACGCCGTCGGCCGGCGGGGTCGAAGACAGGTACACGCCGCGGCCATCGATCGGGTTGATCTGTGCGGCGGTGTAGCGCTCGATCAGGCCGTACTGCCTGGCCGCCACATAGTCTTCCTGGCCGTGTCCGGGGGCGGTGTGCACCGCGCCGGTGCCCTCCTCGTCGGACACATGGTCGCCGAGGATCAGCGGGATGTCGCGCTCGTCGTAGAAGGGATGCGCCAGCACCTGGTTTTCCAGCGCCGCGCCGGCGACGCGGCCGTGCACCACCACCTCGCTCACGCCGTAGCGCTGCAGCGCGCGCTCGGCCAGCGCATCGGCCAGCACCAGCCAACGGCGGCGGCCGTCGCGTGCCGGGCCTTCGACCAGCGCGTAGCTCAGGTCCGGCCCCAGCGACACCGCCAGCGAGGCCGGCAGCGTCCACGGCGTGGTGGTCCAGATCGGCACCGCGACTTCGACACCGTCAGGCAATTGCACACCGAACGCGGCCGCCAGCGCCGCGCCGTCGCGCGCCGTGTAGGCCACGTCCACGGTCGGCGACTGCTTGTCGGCGTATTCGATCTCCGCCTCGGCCAGCGCCGAGCCGCAATCGAAGCACCAGTGCACCGGCTTCACGCCGCGGGTCAGGTGGCCGTTGTCGACGATCCGGGCCAGCGCGCGCATCTCGTTGGCTTCGAAATGGAAGTCGAGCGTGCGGTACGGGTTGTCCCAGTCGCCGATCACGCCCAGGCGCTTGAAATCGCGACGCTGGATGTCGATCTGCTCGTTGGCGTATTCGCGGCATTTCTGCCGGAACTGCGCCGCATCCAGCTTGACCCCGACCTTGCCGTACTTCTTCTCGATCGCGATCTCGATCGGCAGGCCATGGCAGTCCCAGCCCGGGATGTACGGCGCATCGAAGCCGGCCAGGTACTTGGACTTGACGATGATGTCCTTGAGGATCTTGTTGACCGCGTGGCCGAGGTGGATCGCGCCGTTGGCGTACGGCGGGCCGTCGTGCAGCACGAACAGCGGCCGGCCCTGGGCGTTGTCGCGCAGCTGCGCGTACAGCCCCTCGCTCTCCCAGCGGGCCAGCGTATCCGGCTCGCGCTTGGGCAGATCGCCGCGCATCGGGAAGTCCGTCGCCGGCAGATGGAGGGTGGCTTTGTAGTCCTGGGTCACGGGGATTTACCGGTCGGTGGTCTTCATGGGGGAGTCCGCGCGCGAAGGCGCGGGCTGGTGCACGTGGCCCGCGCCATCGGCGTGCGCGCGCGGCGGCGCGGACGCGAGCAGGCGGCGGGCCAGGGCGGCGTCGCGGTGCATCTGTTCGGTCAGCGCCGGCAGATCGGAGAACATTTCTTCGTCGCGCAACTTGGCGACGAATTCCACGGCGATATGGCGCCCATACAGGTCGCCGTGGAAATCGAACAGGTGCGCTTCCAGCAGCGGCTCCACGCCCTGCACCGTCGGCCGCGTGCCGAAGCTGGACACCGCCGGCCACGGCTGCGCGGTCACCCCGTGCACCCAGGTCGCGTAGATGCCCGACAGCGCCGGGGTGCGCGGGAAACGCAGGTTGGCGGTGGGATAGCCGAGGGTGCGCCCGAGCTGCTTGCCGCGCACCACGCGGCCGTCGATCGCGTACGGGCGGCCGAGCAGTTCGGCGGCATGCGCGAATGCGCCGGCCACCAGCAATTCGCGGATGCGGGTGCTGGAGATGCGTTCGTCGCGCAGATGCACCGGCTCGATCTCACCGGCGGAAAAGCCCAGTTGCGCGCCCATCTCGCGCAGCAGCGCGATGTCGCCGCCGCGCTTGTGGCCGAAACGGAACGCCGGGCCGATCCACACCTCGCGCGCCTGCAGCCGATCGACCAGGGTGCGCCGCACGAAATCCTGCGCGCTCATCGACGACAGGCGCAGATCGAAGCGCAGCAGGCCCACGCTGTCCGCGCCCAGCTGCTGCAGGCCTTCGACCTTGGTCCGTGCCAGGGTCAGCCGCGGCGGCGGCGCGGCCGGCGCGAAGAACTCGCGCGGCAGCGGCTCGAAGCTCAACGCCACCGCGGGTACGCCCAGCGCACGCGCGCGCGCCAGCGCATGGCGCACCAGCGCACGGTGGCCCAGATGCAGGCCATCGAAGGCGCCGATGCAGACCACGCTTCCCTGCGGGAACAAAATCCCGCCCTCGACGTCTCTAAACAGCCTGCTCATTCCTCGGTCCGAAGCGCCGACGCTGGAGTGCGTCGGCCGATGATGCGTAACCGTTGAGTATAGCGGGCTGGTGCGGGACTCGGGACTTGGGACTCGGGACCCGTCAAGGCAGAAGCCTCCCGCGCCACGGCAGTTACCCGCCTCATACGACATGCGCAGAAGCCGACTCACTCGCCGATGAGACCCGTCCCGAGTCCCGAGTCCCGAGTCCCGAGTCCCGAGTCCCGAGTCCCGAGTCCCGAGTCCCGAGTCCCGAGTCCCGAGTCCCGAGTCCTCACTGCTCGCGCAAATCCCGCGGCCTGAACCCCAACACCAGCAACGCCAGCAGGTACACCGCCCCGCCGCCGCCGACCAGCGCCAGCAGGCTGCCGATGCGGTGCCACTTGTCCATCGTGGTGAAGCCCGGCAGCCAGTGCAGGCCCAGCCCCAGCACCGCGGCCATCGCCGCGCAGGCCACGCCCAGGCGCAGCAGGTAGCCGGCCCAGCCCGGCCGCGGCCGGTACACCTCGGCGCGGCGCAGCCAGCGCCACAGCAGCGACAGGTTGATGTAGCTGGCCACCGCGCTGGCCAGGCCCAGCGCCAGGTGCAGGCCCGGCACCGCCTCCAATGCCGCGCGCACGCCCTGCGCGCGCAGCTCGGCCGGCACCCACAGCTGGTACAGGATCGCCAGGAACAGCAGGTTCAGCACCATGTTGGCGACCAGCGCGACCACGCCGGCGCGCACCGGGGTGCGCGTGTCCTGGCGCGAATAGAACGCCGGCAGCAGCACTTTCAGCAGCGCGAACGCGGGCAGGCCGAAGCTCAGCCCGAACACCGACATCGCCGCCATGCGCGTGTCGAACGCGGTGAACTTGCCGTACTGGAACAGCGTGGCCACCAGCGGCTGGCTCAGCAGCATCAACCCCAGCATCGCCGGCACCGCGATCAGCAGCGTGGTGCGCAGGCCCCAGTCCAGCGCGTTGGAGAAGCCAGCATGGTCGGTCTTGACGTGGTGCCGCGACAGCGCCGGCAGGATCACCGTGCCCAGCGCCACGCCGAACACGCCCAGCGGCAGTTCCAGGAAGCGGTCGGCCTGCGACAGCCAGCTCTGCGAGCCGGCGTACAGGAACGAGGCGATCACCGTGTCCAGCAGCAGGTTGATCTGCGCGATCGAGGAACCGAACAGGGTCGGCACCATCAGGGTCAGCACCCGGCGCACGTCCGGATGGCTCCAGCCCCAGCGCGGCAGGGTCAGCAGGTCGATACCGCGCAGCGCCGGCAACTGGAACAGCAACTGCAGCAGCCCGGCGACCAGCACCGCCCAACCCAGCGCCAGGATCGGCACCTCCAGCTTCGGCGCCAGCCACAGCGCGCCGGCGATCATGCACAGGTTGAGGATCACCGGGGTCAGCGCCGGCAGGCCGAAGCGATGGAAGCTGTTCAAGGCGCCGCCGGCCAGCGCGGTCAGCGACACGAACAGCAGGAACGGGAAGGTCAGCCGCAGCAGGTGCACGATCAGGCCGAACTTGGCCGGATCGTCGCTGGAGCCGGGATTGAACAGCAGCGCCACCTGCGGGGTGAAGATCAGCCCCAACGCGGTGACCAGCAGCAAAATCCCGCCCAGGGTGCCGGACACCCGCGACATCAGCGCACGCAGGTCGGCATGCGGCCGGGTTTCCTTGACCTCGGTGAACACCGGCACGAAGGCGGTGGCGAACGAGCCTTCCGCGAACAGCCGGCGCAGGAAGTTCGGAATACGGAACGCGACCCAGAAAGCGTCGGTGGTCGCGTTGGCGCCGAACGAAATGGTGATAGCCTGATCGCGTACCAGCCCCAGCACGCGCGAGACCATGGTCATGCTGCTGAACGAGAGCAGCCCGCGGAGCATGCGCGGCGCGCTCATGCAGCGACCCTCTTGACAATTGGCTTGACGCAGTTGTTTAGAACCTTCATACTCTCCCGCTTGTTTTTATCCACCACACAGCTTTCCAGGAAACCACCACCGTGGCCAATATCAAGTCCGCCAAGAAGCGCGCCAAGCAGACCGTCGTGCGCAACGCGCGCAACACGGCTCAGCGTTCGATGCTGCGCACCGCCGTCAAGAAGGTCATCAAGGCCCTGGACGCCAACGACGCCGCCGGCGCCGAAGCCGCTTTCGCCGTTGCCCAGCCGATCCTCGACCGTTTCAGCTCGCGCGGTTTGATCCACAAGAACAAGGCAGCGCGCCACAAGAGCCGCCTGACCGCCCGCATCAAGGCGATCAAGACCGCCGCCTAATCGGCTGCGGTCGTTGCCGGAAGCGCCCGCGCTTCCGGCACTACGAAAAAGCCCGGCTTCGGCCGGGTTTTTCGTGTGCGTGCGATCCGCTGGCGACAAGCGCACGCCGGACCGGCCGCCGCGCTCAGAGCGCATCGGCGGCGGAGGCATTGGCGGCCGCTTCCAGCGCATCCTCGCGCTGACGGTCGAAGAACGCCATCACGTCCTTCATGATCGGCCAGGTGCCGTCGCGGCTCAGCGCCGAGACCAGGTACCACGGCTGGGTCCAGCCGAGTTCGGCCACGACCTGCTCGGCCAGCGTGCGCGCCTCGTCCTCGAACAGCAGGTCGGCCTTGTTCAGCACCAGCCAGCGCGGCTTGGCCAGCAGCGCCGGGGCGTGCTTTTCCAGCTCGCGCTCGATCGCGCGCACCTGCTCGACCGGCGATACACCATCCACGCCGCCTTCCATCGGCGCCAGATCCACCAGATGCAGCAGCAAGCGCGTGCGCTGCAGATGGCGCAGGAACTGCGCACCCAGGCCGGCGCCGTCGGCCGCGCCTTCGATCAGGCCGGGGATGTCGGCGATCACGAAGCTGCGGTAGGCCTCGACGCTGACCACGCCCAGATTCGGATACAGCGTGGTGAACGGATAGTCGGCGACCTTCGGCGTGGCCGCGGACACCGCGCGGATGAAGGTGCTCTTGCCGGCATTGGGGAAACCGAGCAGGCCGACGTCGGCGAGCAGCTTCAGCTCCAGCTTCAGCGTGCGCTCCTCGCCCTCCTCGCCCGGCGTCGCCTTGCGCGGCGCGCGCGTCACCGAGCTCTTGAAATGCATGTTGCCCAGGCCGCCCTTGCCGCCCTGCGCGACCAGCAGCCTGTCGCCGTGGGCGACCAGGTCGCCGATGGTCTCGTCGGTATCGACGTTGATCACCACGGTGCCGACCGGCACGGTGATGACCAGGTCTTCGCCGCCCTTGCCGTACATCTGCCGGCCCATGCCGTTCTCGCCGCGCTGCGCGCGGAATGCGCGCTGGTGGCGGAAATCGACCAGGGTATTGAGGTTCTCGTCGGCGACCAGCCACACGCTGCCGCCGTTGCCGCCATCGCCACCGTCCGGCCCGCCCAGCGGGATGAACTTCTCGCGGCGGAAGCCGATGCAGCCGTTGCCGCCATTGCCGGCACTGACCTGGATTTCTGCTTCGTCTACGAGTTTCATGGGGTACGGCCTGATAGAGAGTGAAAAGTGTAGCGGGGACTCGGGACTCGGGACTCGGGACTCGGGACTCGGGACTCGGGACTCGGGACTCGGGACTCGGGACTCGGGACTCGGGACTCGGGACTCGGGACTCGGGACTCGGGACTCGGGACTCGGGACTCGGGACTCGGGACTCGGGACTCGGGACTCGGGACTCGGGACGGCAGGATGATGTCCCGGGGTAAATCGATGTCAAGCGATTTGATGCAAAAAGGGCCGATTTTTTTAAAAAAAGCGGCTTTTTTTGCAGCTCAGGTGCAGCTGCTTTTCTGTAGGAGGGGCTTCAGCCCCGACGCCTTATCGGTAACGCGTCGGGGCTGAAGCCCCTCCTACAGAAAAGCAGAAATGCAGCAAACTTGCGAAAATCCCGAGTCCCGAGTCCCGAGTCCCGAGTCCCGGCTCCATCAACGAAAAACCCCGCCGAAGCGGGGCTTTCGTCAGCAAGCCTGCGCCATGCGCAGGCCCTGGAGGCGAAACGCTTACGCCTCGGCGGTGGCCGCTTCGGCAACCACGCTCACGGTGCGACGCTTCTTGGCGCCCTTCACCGAGAACTCGACCTTGCCGTTGACCAGCGCGAACAGGGTGTGGTCGCGGCCCAGGCCGACGCCCGAACCCGGGTGGAACTGGGTGCCGCGCTGACGCACGATGATGTTGCCCGCCTCGATCGCCTGGCCGCCGAAGATCTTCACGCCCAGATATTTCGGGTTGGAGTCGCGGCCGTTGCGCGAGGAACCTACGCCTTTTTTATGTGCCATGACTGCTGCTCCTTACTTCTTGTCGCCACCGGCAATGCCGGTGATCTCGATTTCGGTGTAATGCTGCCGGTGACCCTGACGCTTCATGTGGTGCTTGCGGCGGCGGAACTTGATGATGCGCACCTTGTCGGCACGGCCATGGGCCACGACCTTCGCGGTGACGGTGGCGCCGTTCAGCGCGTCACCGAGCTTGATGCCGTCGCTGTCGCCCAGCATCAGGATGTTGTCGAACTTGATCTCGTTGCCGGCTTCGACTTCGAGCTTTTCCACGCGGAGCGTTTCGCCCTGCGCGACGCGGTATTGCTTACCGCCAGTTACCAGTACTGCGTACATGACCAGACTTCCTCTGTAGTTATTGTGGTCGCCCCTGCCGTGCCTCTTCGGGCAGACAGGAGCGGAATTGTAATGGCTTCAGCGGCTTAGGGTCAAGTCCCGACCCCGGCGCGGATGCGGCCCCGGCGCCCCGCCACGATTGGCTGAACCGGCCAGCCGCGGCAGGCCCGCAATCCTGGCAAATCCGGCAATTGCCCCCACCTGACAAGCTGGGTACGCTGATCGATTGCCGTCCCCTCTCCGCCCCCACGCTGGCCCAGGGCTGACGCCCGGCCGGCACAACACGGACTTCTCATGGCGATGGATTTCATCCGCATCCGCGGCGCGCGGACGCACAACCTCAAGAACCTCGACCTCGACCTGCCGCGCGACAAGCTGATCGTGATCACCGGCCTGTCCGGCTCGGGCAAGTCGTCGCTGGCGTTCGACACCATCTACGCCGAAGGCCAGCGCCGCTACGTGGAGTCGCTGTCGGCGTACGCGCGGCAATTCCTCAGCGTGATGGAAAAGCCCGACATCGACCACATCGAAGGGCTGTCGCCGGCGATCGCGATCGAGCAGAAATCGACCTCGCACAACCCGCGCTCCACGGTCGGCACCATCACCGAGATCTACGATTACCTGCGCCTGCTGTACGCACGCGTCGGCCAGCCGCGCTGCCCCGACCACGGCTATCCGCTGGAGGCGCAGACGGTCAGCCAGATGGTGGACCACATCCTGAGCCTGGACCCGGAGCAGCGCTACATGCTGCTGGCGCCGGTGATCCGCGAGCGCAAGGGCGAGCATGCGCAGGTGTTCGAGCAGCTGCGCGCGCAGGGCTTCGTGCGCGTGCGCGTGGACGGCGCGCTGTACGAAATCGACGCGGTGCCGGCGCTGGCGCTGCGCCAGAAGCACACCATCGAGGCGGTGATCGACCGCTTCCGCCCGCGCGCGGACATCAAGCAGCGCCTGGCCGAGAGCTTCGAGACCGCGCTGAAGCTGGCCGACGGCATGGTCTCGGTGCAATCGCTGGACGACACCGCGGCCGCGCCGCACCTGTTCTCCTCCAAGTACAGCTGCCCGGTCTGCGACTACTCGCTGCCGGAGCTGGAACCGCGGCTGTTCTCGTTCAACGCGCCGATGGGCGCCTGCCCGAGCTGCGACGGCCTGGGCGTGGCCGAGTTCTTCGATCCCGAGCGCGTGGTGGTGCATCCGGAGCTGTCGCTGTCGGCCGGCGCGGTGCGCGGCTGGGACCGGCGCAACGCCTACTACTTCCAGCTGATCGCCTCGCTGGCCAAGCACTACAAGTTCGATGTGGACGCGCCATGGCAATCGCTGCCGGCGAGCGTGCGCCAGGCGGTGCTGTACGGCAGCGGCGACGAAACCATCACCTTCACCTACTTCACCGACGCCGGCGGCCGCAGCCAGCGCAAGCACCGCTTCGAAGGCATCATCCCCAACCTGGAGCGCCGCTACCGCGAGACCGAATCGCCGGCGGTGCGCGAGGAACTGGCCAAGTACATCAGCCAGCGGCCGTGCCCGGACTGCAAGGGCGCGCGCCTGAACAAGGCCGCACGCAACGTGTTCGTCGCCGACCGCCCGCTGCCGGACCTGGTGGTGCTGCCGATCGACGACGCGCTGCGCTTCTTCCGCCAGCTCGACCTGCCCGGCTGGCGCGGCGAGATCGCCAGCAAGATCGTCAAGGAGATCGGCGAGCGGCTCGGCTTCCTGGTCGATGTCGGCCTGGATTACCTGACCCTGGAACGCAAGGCCGACACCCTGTCCGGCGGCGAGGCGCAGCGCATCCGCCTGGCCAGCCAGATCGGCGCCGGCCTGGTCGGGGTGATGTACGTGCTCGACGAACCGTCGATCGGCCTGCACCAGCGCGACAACGAACGCCTGCTCGGCACGCTCACCCGGCTGCGCGACCTGGGCAACACGGTGATCGTGGTCGAACACGACGAGGACGCGATCCGCCTGGCCGACTACGTGCTGGACATCGGCCCCGGCGCCGGCGTGCACGGCGGCGAGATCGTCGGCCAGGGCACAGTGGCGGACCTGCTGAAGGCGCCGCGCTCGCTGACCGGCCAGTACCTGTCGGGCAAGCGCCGCATCGAGATCCCCGCCAAGCGGCACAAGGCCAACCCGAAGATGACCCTGCACCTGCGCGGGGCCACCGGCAACAACCTCAAGAACGTGGACCTGGACATCCCGGCCGGGCTGCTGACCTGCGTCACCGGCGTGTCCGGCTCGGGCAAGTCGACGCTGATCAACGACACCTTGTTCACCCTGGCCGCCAACGAGATCAACGGCGCCTCGCATGCAGTGGCGCCGTACCGCGAGATCGAGCACCTGGACCTGTTCGACAAGGTGGTGGACATCGACCAGTCGCCGATCGGGCGCACCCCGCGCTCCAACCCGGCCACCTATACCGGCCTGTTCACGCCGCTGCGCGAACTGTTCGCACAGGTGCCAGAATCGCGCGCACGCGGCTATTCGCCTGGCCGTTTCAGCTTCAACGTACGCGGCGGCCGCTGCGAGGCGTGCCAGGGCGATGGCCTGATCAAGGTCGAGATGCATTTCCTGCCCGACGTGTACGTGCCCTGCGACGTGTGCCATGGCAAGCGCTACAACCGCGAGACGCTGGAGATCCTGTACAAGGGCTTCAACATCAACGACGTGCTGCAGATGACCGTGGAGGATGCGCTGCGCCTGTTCGAGCCGGTGCCGACCATCGCCCGCAAGCTGGAGACGCTGGTCGATGTCGGCCTGAGCTACATCAAGCTCGGGCAGAGCGCGACCACGCTTTCCGGCGGCGAAGCGCAGCGGGTGAAGCTGTCCAAGGAACTGTCGCGGCGCGATACCGGCCGCACCCTGTACATCCTCGACGAGCCGACCACCGGCCTGCACTTCCACGACATCGAAGCGCTGCTGGGCGTGCTGCACAAGCTGCGCGACGAAGGCAACACGGTGGTCGTGATCGAGCACAACCTGGACGTGATCAAGACCGCGGACTGGGTGGTGGACCTGGGCCCGGAGGGCGGCCATCGCGGCGGCACCATCCTCGCCACCGGCACCCCGGAGGACATCGCCGCGCATCCGGATTCCTACACCGGCCAGTTCCTGGCCAGGCTGCTGCCCGCCGGCACCGTGGCCAAGCCGACCAAACCGGCAGCGATGGCCAACAAGCCCGACGCGCTGCCGCCGCGCAAGAGCAAAGCCGAGAAGGCCGCCGCCAAGAAGGCGGCCAAGAAAACCACGACCAAGAAGAAGGCCGCACGATGAGCGCATCCCCCGCCGATTCCGCCTCCCCCTCGCACAAGCCGCTGGCGCGCGTGCCGATCAGCGTGCGCTGGCGCGACATGGACAGCATGGGCCACGTCAACAACGCCAAGTACATTTCCTACCTGGAAGAGGCGCGCGTGCGCTGGCTGCTGCAGGTGGACGGCTTCTCGATGCGCAACCGCATCGCCCCGGTGGTGGCGGCGACCAACGTCAATTACCGGCGCCCGATCGTGTGGCCGAACGACATCGTGGTGGAGCTGTTCGTCGAGCGCATGGGCAGCAGCAGCATCGCCGTCGGCCACCGCATCGTCGACCAGAAGGACGACAGCGTGCTGCACTCGGACGGCAACGTGGTGGTGGTGTGGATCGACACCGAAACCGGCAAGAGCGCGCCGCTGCCGGCCGAGATCCGCGCGGCCTGCGGCTGAAAGGGCGGGACTCGGGACTCGGGACTCGGGACTCGGGACTCGGGACTCGGGACTCGGGACTCGGGACTCGGGACTCGGGACTCGGGACTCGGGACTCGGGACTCGGGACTCGGGACTCGGGACTCGGGACTCGGGACGGCAGGATGATGTCCCAGGGTAAATCGATGTCAAGCGATTTGATGCAAAAAGGGCCGATTTTAAAAAAAAAAGCGGCTTTTTTTGCAGCTCCGGCGTAGCTGTTTTTTTGTAGGAGGGGCTTCAGCCCCGACGCCTTTACCGGTAACGCGTCGGGGCTGAAGCCCCTCCTACAGAAAAGCAGAAATGCGGCGAACTTGCGAAAATCCCGAGTCCCGAGTCCCGAGTCCCGAGTCCCGCAAAAACTACGGCTTGCCAGCACTCACCTTCAACGCGCCCCGCACTTCGCGCCCATCTTCCAGCACGAAACTGATCGGCACGCTCGCCCCCTCGCGCAGCGGCTGCGCCGGCTGCATCAGCATCAGGTGCAGGCCGCCGGGCTGCAGCACCGCGTCGGCGCCAGCGGCCAGCGGCAGGCGCTCGAGCTCGCGCATCTTGCTGACCCCGTCCACCTGCGTGGTCTGGTGCAGGCTCACCTCGGCGAACGCCGGGCTGCGCACCGCCACCACCGCCAGCGCCTGCCCGCACGGGTTGTGCAGGCGGCCGAAGCCGGCGGCCATCGGCATCGCCGCGCTCGGCGGCAGCCGCACCCAGCCGGCCTGCCATTGCGGCAAACAGCCAGCGGCCTGGCGCGCGGCCGGCGCCGCGAAGGCGGCCCCCGGCGCCAACCCGGCCAAACACGCCAGCCCGATGGCCAGCCCCCGTACGCATGCGGATGGTTTGAGCTTCATGGCTCTATGATAGCCGTCCCGCGACCCGCCACCTTCGGAAGCTGCACATGACTTCGCTGATCCAGGTTCTCGACCACGGCCCCATCCGCCAGTTGCGCCTGGCGCGCGCGCCGGCCAATGCGCTCGATACCGCCCTGTGCACCGAACTGGCCGCGGCGATCGCGCAGGCGCAGGCCGACGCGGTGTCCGCGCTGGTCCTGTCCGGCAGCGAACGCATCTTCTCCGCCGGCATGGACGTGCCGCACCTGCTCGGGCACGGCAGCGACCGCGCCAGGTTGCTCGGCAGCTGGCAGGCGTTCTTCGCCGCGGCGCGCGCGCTGGCCGACAGCGCGATCCCGGTGGTGGCGGCGCTGACCGGCCATGCGCCGGCCGGCGGCTGCGTGCTGGCGCTGTGCTGCGACTACCGGGTGATGGCACGTAGCCCGGAACCGGCGCATCCGGTCACCATCGGACTCAACGAGACCCAGGTCGGCCTGGCCGCGCCGGAAGGCATCCAGCGCCTGCTGCGGCGCGTGGTCGGCGCGCACCGCGCCGAGCGGCTGCTGGTCGGCGGCGAACTGGTCAGCGCCGAGCGTGCGCTGCAGATCGGCCTGGTCGACGAACTGGTGGACGCCGAACAGGTAGTCGCGCGTGCGCTGGCCTGGCTGCAGGACCTGTCGAGGCTTCCGCGGCAGCCGATGCTGCAGACCCGCGCGATCGCCCGCGCCGACCTGCGCGCGGCGCTGGCCGACGAGCACATCCAGCTCGAGCGCTTGGTCGACGGCTGGCAGGCGCCGGACACCCAGGCCGCGCTGCACGCGCTGGTGGCCAGGCTGGGCAAGCGCTGAGCGGCGCCGGCACGCAGGCCGGCGCGGGCGGCCCGGTATAATCGCGGACAGTCCTCGTCCAGGCCCCGCCTCTTGTCCGCCAAGCCGCCCGACCCCGTCGTCTCCGAACTGATCGAACTGCTGTCGCTGGAACGGCTGGAGGACAACCTGTTCCGCGGCAAGAGCCGCGACATCGGCACCAAGTACGTGTTCGGCGGGCAGGTGCTGGGGCAGGCATTGTCGGCGGCGCATGCGACGGTGGACAACGGCCGCCGCGCGCATTCGCTGCATGCCTATTTCCTGCGCGCCGGCGACATCGACCATCCCCTCGTGTATGAGGTGGACCGCACCCGCGACGGCGGCAGTTTCTCGGTGCGCCGGGTCACCGCGCTCCAGCACGGCAAGGTGATCTTCTTCTGCGCCGCCTCGTTCCAGGAGCAGGAAGACGGCGCCACCCACCAGCTGAAGATGCCGGAAGTGCCGCAGCCGGAGGACATCGAGCCGACCCCGGCCGCGCACCCGGACGTGCTGGCGACGCTGCCGACCAAGGTGCAGCGCTGGCTCTCGCGCGGCGGCCCGTTCGAGTTCCGCCACGTCTACCCGCGCGACGAACTGAACCCGCCCAAGCGCCCGCCGTTCCAGCAGATGTGGCTGCGCCTGAGCGAACCGGTCGGCGACGCGCCGGAACTGCACCAGGCGCTGCTGGCCTATGCCTCGGATTTCCACCTGCTCGGCACCGCGACCTTCCCGCACGGCATCAGCTACTACACGCCGAACGTGCAGATGGCCTCGCTCGACCATGCGCTGTGGTTCCACCGCCCGTTCCGCGCCGACGACTGGCTGCTGTATGCGCTGGACAGTCCCAGCGCGCAGGGCTCGCGCGGACTGGCGCGCGGCCAGTTCTTCACCCGCGACGGGGTGCTGGTCGCCAGCACCGTGCAGGAAGGCCTGATCCGCGTGGTGCCCGATGCCGGCGCCGCGGCGCAGGTCCCGGCCAAGCACTGAGGCGGCGACGATGCGGCAGATCTTCAGCAGTCAACGCGTGGAAACCGCCGAAGGCGTGGCCAAGCTGTTGCGCGAGCAAGGCATCGAGGTGCGGCTGAGCAACGGCCGCTCCTACCGCAGCCGGCGCAGCGGCCAGTTCAGCTACATCGACCCGGTGGCGACGCAGGTGCAGCCGACCGTGTGGGTGGTGCATGCCGACGACCAGCCGCGCGCACGCGCCGTGCTGCGCGAGTCTGGCCTGATCGACAGCACCCGCCAGGACCCGGCGCAGACGCTGCCGTACCTGAGCGAATTCCGCTCGCAGGCGGTGCCCGACAGCGGCAAGCGCGGGGCCTGGCGGCTGCGTGTCGCGCTGCTGCTGGCGATCGGCGCGGTGGCGCTGGTGACGGTGCTGCGCCATCGCGGCAATCAGGCGGCCGCGCCCGCTCCGACTGTGGCACCAGCCGCCGCACCGGCGCCGCAACCGGCACAGGACAGCGACGAAGTACGGGTACGCGTGCAGCCGGCGCAGCGCGGCAACTGAGTCGGCGGCGGCAAAGGCATGCTGTTTTTTGCAGGGTTTGGGCTGGCCGCTGATGATCGACCGCCACCGACGCCTGCGATTTCACCGCCGCGCCTGTGGCGGTTGAAGCCGCTCGCGATCGACTGGCTGCATTGCTGGGCGGGTGCACTGTAGGAGGGGCTTCAGCCCCGACAGGCTGCCGAAGTTCGCCACTTCGCCAATGGGCCTGTCGCGGTTGAAACCGCTCCTACAGGAGCATGGCGATTGAACCGGTGCGCTGCGGGAGCGCTGCGTGGACAAATAAAAACGCCCCTGCGCATCGCTGCGCAGGGGCGGGTGTCGATCGGCGCCTTGTTGCGTGTTGCCTGTTGCGGGGTGGAACGATCAGTTCGCGTCGGATGCGGCCGGCATCGGCTTGGCGCCATGCTTCTCACCGGGCTTCTGGCCGGGCTTGTGCATCCACATCGACTGCGCCGCGTCGAACTCGGCGCGGCTGAGCATGCCGTCCTTGTTGGTGTCGGCCTTGGCGAACCATGCGTCGCGATGCTGTTTGGCGCGCAGTTCGAAATCGGCACGATCGACGAAGCCGTCCTTGTTCGCGTCCATCTTGTCGAAGCGCGCGGCGAACGTCGGATCGGCCTTGGCCTCGTCGCGGCTGATGCGGCCGTCCTTGTTGGTGTCCAGCTTGGCCAACATGGCGCCATGCCAGCCACGTCCGCCGCGCTCGCCGTGGCGGCCATGGCGCGGGAACTCGTCGGGGCTCAACTTGCCATCGTGGTTCTTGTCCAGCGCGTCGAAATGCTCGGCCAGGCGCGGATTGGCCGCGGCCTCGCTGCGGTCGACGACGCCGTCGCCGTTCTTGTCCAGCCGGGCGACGCCGCCGGCAGCGGCCGGCGCGGCCGGATCCGACGGCGGCGGGTTGGCGGCATAGGCGCCGCCGGACAGCACGGCGAGCATGGACAGGGCGAGCAGCGGGTTGCGGTAATTCATGGAAAACTCCCTGAGGGAAAGGAAGACACCTGCCGGCGCGGCAAGCGCGTGCGGCAGTCACCAGCGCAGCAGGAACGGACCGCCAGGCGGGCCGGCGCAGCGGCGCCTTCACTGCAATCAACGCCCCGTTGCGGGCGCCGTTGACCCGCGCCGGGCCGCATTCATGCGGCGGACAGTCGCGGCCGCTGCGATCGCGAAGCGCTATGCTCGGTGCATGGCCATCCACACCGACGCCAGCGACGACCTGCGCCTGTTCCAGACCGGCCAGCACGCCTGCGGCTATTGGCCCGAGCGGCAGGCGCGCGACCTGGTGCTGGATCCGCACGATCCGCGCCTGGGCGCGCTGTATCCGCTGGCGCTGAGCTGGGGCTTCCGCCGCTCCGGCGATCTGGTCTACCGGCCGCATTGCGACCACTGCCGCGCCTGCGTGGCGGTGCGCATCCCGGTCGCCGAGTTCGTGCCCGACCGCAGCCAGCGCCGCTGCCTGGCGCGCAACGCCGATATCGACATCCGCATCGTCGCCGCCGAACGCAACGAGGAACAGCTGGCGCTGTACCAGCGCTACCTGCGCATGCGCCATCCCGGCGGCGGCATGGACACGCATGGCGCGCACGAGTTCGACCAGTTCCTGATCGGCGGTTGGTCGCATGGGCGTTTCCTGGAGATGCGGCAGAAGAGCGCGGACGGACAGCGCGGGCCGCTGCTCGGGGTGGCGGTCACCGATATCGCCGAGCAGGCCCTGTCGGCGGTGTACACCTTCTACGATCCCGACGTCGCCGCGCGCGGGCTGGGCACGCTGGCGATCCTGCAGCAGATCGCATGGGCCAGACGCGAAGGCCTGAGCCATCTGTACCTGGGCTACTGGATCCGCGGCCACCAGAAGATGGACTACAAGCGCCGCTTCCGGCCATTGCAGGCCTACGACGGGCGCAGCTGGCGCGCGTTCGGCGACGATGCGGGCCGCCCCGCCGACTAGCGCGGCGGCGCTCGCCTGCGGCCTGCGTGCGCCGCCGCGCGGCACCGAACCCTGCCCTGCGCTCCCGCTCGATCCGCCGCGCTCCGCGGGCCGCCACGGCGCCATCGTTCGGACATGCGCCGCATGCGAACATGCGCGCATGAACCCACGCGCCCTGTTGCTTGCCCTGACCCTGCTGTGCGGCGCCTGCTCGCACACCGGCTCCGCCCCGACCGCGGCCACGCCCACCGCGCCCACTGCCGCGACGCTGCGCGTGGCCACCTACAACACCTCGCTGAATGCGGACGAGGACGGCGGCCTGATCGCCGCCCTGCAAGGCGACAGCGCGCAGGCGCGCAAGATTGCCGCGGTGCTGCAGCAGGTGCGCCCGGACCTGGTGCTGCTCAACGAATTCGACTACGACGACGCGCACCGCGCCGCCGACCTGTTCCAGCAACGCTACCTGGACGTCGCCCAGCCGCTCGGCGGCGCCGCACTGCACTACCCATACCGCTACCTGGCGCCGGTCAACACCGGCGTGCCCAGCGGCCTGGACCTGGACAACAACGGCAGCGTCGGCGGCGACGGCGACGGCGACGGCCGCGCGCGCGGCAACGACGCCTGGGGCTACGGCCTGCATCCCGGCCAGTACGGCATGCTGCTGCTGTCCAGGTACCCGATCGACGCCGCCGCGGTGCGCAGCTTCCGCCTGCTGAAGTGGAGCGCGCTGCCCGGCGCGCTGCGCCCGCTCGATCCGGCCAGCGGCCGCCCGTTCCACAGCGACGCGGTCTGGGCGCAACTGCGGCTGTCGTCGAAATCGCATTGGGACGTGCCGGTCCGCACGCCGCTGGGCGTGGTCCATGCCTTGGTCGCGCATCCCACGCCGCCGGTGTTCGACGGTCCCGAGAAGCGCAACCTGGCGCGCAACCACGACGAGCTGCGGCTGTGGCGCGAGTATCTGGACAACCGCCCCGGCACGGCATGGCTGTGCGACGACGCCGGCCGCTGCGGCGGCCTCGCCGCCGATGCGCGCTTCGTGATCCTCGGGGATCTCAACAACGACGTCATCGACGGTGATGGCCGCCACGACGCGATCCGCGCCCTTGTCGAACACCCGCGCGTGCTGCACTACCCGACCCCGCACAGCGCCGGCGGCGAAGAAACCGCGCGCGCCTACGCCGCACACGGCATCGCCCACCGCGGACCGCCGCAACAGGTCACCGGCGATTTCGGGCCCAAGGCCGGTGCGATGCGGCTGGACTACGTGTTGCCGTCGAACGACTTCCGCTACCTGGACAGCGGCGTGTTCTGGCCGGCCTCCAGCGTGCCGGCCGCGGCGATCGCCGACGGCAGCGACCATCACCTGGTGTGGGTGGATGTGGCGCTGCAGCCGCGATCGGGGACTAAGGACTAGGCAGTCGGAAAGGCGGTCCGCTCAGGCCTGCAATTCGATGGTCAATGCGGCGGCGGCGGCGCGGGCGATTTGCCGCGCTTCGTCGATGCTGGCGCCGCGCGCCAGGGTCACGCCGACGCGGCGGTGGCCGTGCACGCCGGGCTTGCCGAACAGGCGCAGCGCGGTGTCCGGGGCCTGCAGCGCGGCGGCGACGTTGCCGAACAGCGGCACGCCTTCGCCGTGCGCCAGCAACGCGCACGAGGCCGATGGACCGCTCTGGCGGATGACCGGGATCGGCAGGCCCAGGATCGCGCGCGCATGCAGCGCGAACTCGCTCAGTTCCTGCGACACCAGGGTGACCAGGCCGGTGTCGTGCGGCCGCGGCGACACTTCGCTGAACCAGACCTCGTCGCCCTTGACGAACAGTTCCACGCCGAACAGGCCCCAGCCGCCGAGCGCGTCGGTGACCGCGTGCGCGATCTGCTGCGCGCGCTGCAGCGCCAGCGCCGACATCGGCTGCGGCTGCCAGCTCTCGCGGTAGTCGCCGTCCTTTTGCCAGTGCCCGATCGGATCGCAGAAGGACGTGCCGGCAGCATGGCGCACGGTCAGCAGGGTGATCTCGTAATCGAAGTCGATGAAGCCTTCGACGATGCAGCGGCCGGCGCCGGCGCGGCCGCCGGTCTGCGCGTAGTCCCAGGCCGCATCGATGTCGGCCTCGCTGCGCAGCGTGCTCTGGCCCTTGCCCGAGGACGACATCACCGGCTTGACCACGCACGGCAGGCCGACCGCGGCGATCGCGGCGCGGTATTCCTCCGGCGTGTCGACGAAGCGGTACGGCGAGGTCGGCAGGCCCAGGGTTTCGGCGGCCAGGCGGCGGATGCCCTCGCGGTCCATGGTCAGCCGCGCCGCACGCGCGGTCGGGATCACACGCTGGCCATGCTCGCGTTCCAATGCCACCAGCGTCTCGGTGTGGATCGCCTCGATCTCCGGCACGATCAGGTGCGGCTGCTCGCGCGCGATCAGCTCGCGCAGCGCCATCGCATCAAGCATGTCCAGCACGTGCGAGCGGTGCGCCACCTGCATCGCCGGTGCGTCGGCATAGCGGTCGGCGGCGATCACCTCCACGCCGAAGCGCTGCAGCTCGATCGCCACTTCCTTGCCCAGTTCGCCCGAGCCCAGCAGCAGCACGCGGGTGGCGGAAGCGGACAGCGGGGTTCCCAGGGTGGTCATGGCGGCGGTGCCTGCGCGAAAGAGAGAGGACGCCATTCTAACGGCCGCGCGGCGCCGCCCGCTGACGGCAATCCTGCGCCGGCGCCGCGCGCGCGCAGAGGACGGAATGCTGTCTTCATCGCCCACGCCTGGGACGCTGTCATGAAGCGACCTGCGGCGGGCGTCCGGACAGTTCGACAGCGAGGTGCTGGTCGCGACCTTCGAGGCCAACTTCAACTGGAAGCCGGCCTACGAGAACCTGCGCGATGCGCTGCACCCGCGCTTCGTGCATGCGCGCACCCTGGCCCGGCAGGTGAAGTTCCAGGTGCAGATGGACGACGCCGGCATCGCCGACGCGCACCGCTATCACGCGCAAGGCAGCGCCGCGCAGGCCGAACACCTGGCGCGCCTGCGCAGTCTCAGCAACGGCGGCTTGAACGAGCCGCTGCAGTCGCTGCCGCACTACGCCTGGTACGACAAGGTCGAGCGCTTCGGCTCTGCCGTGGCGCCACGGTCGCGCCCACCGCGAAGATCGGCGAGAACTGACTGGTCGGCGCCGGCGCGATCGTCGGCGCGCACTGCGACATCGCCTACAACGCCTGGATCGGGACGGCCGCCGTGCCGGAGCACGGCGCGAAGATCGGCGCGTCGGCATGGATCGACGCCGGGGTTTTCATCGGTGCGCAAGCCGTGATCGGCAGCCACGCGACGCTGGGCCGGCGCGTGGACATCGCCGCAGGCGTGCGCGTCGGCAAACGCTGCACCGTCGACGTCCCCGGGTTGCTACCGCAGCGACATCGCCGTCGGCACCCATCACCTGGCCACGCTGCGCACGCCCGTGGTCATCATCGACGGCTGATCGCCGCGTCTGCCGCAGCGCACGCCTTGTCCGCTGCCCGCACCGGTGCCGGGCGGCATGCCGTGCCTGTGCGGGCCACGCATCGTGCCTGCGGCAGCAGCCACCAGCGCAGCGCACTCCCCGGCGACCATGACGGCAATGCCTTCGCCCAGGGCCGCCGCTCGATCGGCGCCGCCGCGGCATGCCGCCCCTCTTGCAAACCGATATCAAAGTGATATCTTTCCGCCACACCCCTTTGGGAACCCCGCCATGAAAGAACGCACGCTTCGCTCGCTGCCCGGCATTCCGCTCCTGCTCGGCGTCCTGGTCCTGGCCGGACTGGCGCTGTGGTTGTTTGTGGTCGGCATCACCAAGGACCCGGTCGCCGACGGGCCAAGCTCGCTGCCGCTGGTGCTGCTGTCGCTCCTGCTCGGCGCCGTCGCCCTGTTCAGCCTGTGCGGCCTGTACACGGTGCAGCCGAACCAGGCCGCGGTGCTGAGCCTGTTCGGCAAGTACGTGGGCACGGTCAAGGACAACGGCCTGCGCTGGAACAACCCCTTCTATTCCAAGAAGAAGGTCAGCCAGCGCGTGCGCAACTTCGAGAGCGGCCGGCTCAAGGTCAACGAACTGGACGGCAGCCCGATCGAGATCGCCGCGGTGATCGTGTGGCAGGTGATCGATGCGTCCGAGGCGGTGTACAACGTCGACGACTACGAGAGCTTCGTGCACATCCAGTCCGAATCGGCGCTGCGCGCGATGGCCACCAGCTATCCCTACGACCAGCACGAGGACGGCCAGATCTCGCTGCGCAGCCACCCCGTCGAGATCAGCGAGCAGCTCAAGCGCCACCTCGACGAGCGCCTGACCCAGGCCGGCGTGGACGTGATCGAAGCGCGCATCAGCCACCTCGCCTACGCGCCGGAGATCGCCCAGGCGATGTTGCAACGGCAGCAGGCCAACGCGGTGATCGCGGCGCGCACGCGTATCGTCGCCGGCGCGGTGGGCATGGTCGAAATGGCGCTGGCCGAACTGGAGAAGAACGGCACCGTGCAGCTGGACGAGGAACGCAAGGCGCACATGGTCAGCAACCTGCTGACCGTGCTGTGCTCGGACCGCGGCGCGCAACCGATCGTCAACGCCGGCTCGCTGTACTGATGCGCGAGCCCCGGACCCCGGTATGAGCGAGAAGAAGGCCTATCCGCTGCGCATCAACGCCGACGTGCTGACGGCGGTGCAGCGCTGGGCCGACGACGAGCTGCGCAGCCTCAACGCACAGATCGAATACGTGTTGCGCGACGCGCTGCGCAAGGCCGGCCGGCTGCCCAAGCCCGGCGACGACAAGGAACCCAAGCCATGAGCACACGTTGGACCTACCTCACCGTCGAAGTGAAATTCAAGCTCAGCTTCCTCGGCAGAGCGGACCCCGAACCGATCCAGGCCGAACTGAACAAGCACGGCGCCCTGGGCTGGGAACTGGTCAGCGTGATCAACTCGCCACGTCTGCAGCCGGTCCTGCTGGTCTTCAAGAAGCAGAGCTGACATGCGCGGGCGCGGCTCCTTCACCCCGTTACTGGCAGTGCTGCTGTTCCCGGCAGCCGCCTTCGCCGCCTCGCCGCGACAGGCCGCCGATACGCTGCTGGACCGCCTGCAGGCCGGCGACATCGCTGCGGCCGAACGCGACTTCTCGCCGGCGATGGCGCAAGCGGTGCCGGCCGAGAAACTGGCCGAGGCCTGGCACATGGTGTCCGCGCAGATGGGCGCGTTGCAGCAGCGCGGCACGGCCAGCGAACGCCAGCAGCAAGGGCTCAGCCTGATCGAGCAACGCCTGCAGTTCGAACGCGGGGCGATGCTGTTGCATGTCTCGGTGAACGCCGACGGCAAGATCGCCGGCCTGCTGCTGACCCCGGCGGCGCCACCGGCACCGCCACCACCCGCCGCCGATGCCGGCTTCGCCGAACAGGCATTCGCGGTCGGTCCGCTGCCCGGCACCCTGGCCTTGCCGGCCGGCAAGGGCCCGTTCCCGGCCGTGGTGCTGGTGCAGGGCTCCGGCCCGCTGGACCGCGACGAGAGCATCGGCCCGAACCGGCCGTTCCTCGATGTCGCGCGTGGCCTCGCCGCGCAAGGCATCGCAGTGCTGCGCTACGACAAGCGCAGCTTCGCCCTGCCGGAAAGCTTCGCCGGGCGCATGGAGGACGGCTTCACCATGGACGACGAAACCACCGACGATGCCGTCGCCGCGGTCGCGGCGCTGGCGCGCACGCCGGGCATCGACCCCAGGCGCATCTTCGTGATGGGCCACAGCCAGGGCGGCATGCTCGCCGCGCGCATCGCGCGCATGTCCGGCAAGACCGCCGGCATCGTCCTGTGGGCGGCACCGGCGCGCGCGCTGCTGGACCTGCTGCTCGACCAGAACCGCTATCTGCTGGGCCTGCAAGGCACGCCGTCCGCCGAGGGCAAGGCACGCCTGGCCGAGATCGAGCGGCGCGTGGCCAAGGTCCGCGGCGACGGCGCGGTGGCGCGGACCGATTCGCCGCAGGACCTGCCAGCCGCGTACTGGCGCGCCTTCGACAAGGTGGATCCGGTGGCGGACGTCCTCGCCCTGCGCCAGCCGGTGCTGTGGCTGCAGGGCGAACGCGACTTCCAGGTCACCGCGCCGGACTGGCAGCGCTGGCAGCAGGCGCTGGGCGACAACCCGCACGCGACCCTGCACCGCTATGCGCAGCTCAACCACCTCGGCATCGCCGGCAGCGGCGCACCGAACCCCGCCGAGTACGCGCAGCCCGGGCATGTCGACCCGCAGCTGATCGCCGATACCGCGCAGTGGATCCGCGCACAACGGATCCGCGCACACCAGTGACCGCCATACACAGCCATTCCCGCGCCGCACCGACCTGCCGCGACTACCGCGTGGCCACGCCCGGGCGCCTGCCGCTGCTGGGCCTGTGGCTGCCGCTGCTGCTCGCCGCCGGGCTGGTCGCCGCCGTGGGCCTGTCCAGCCCGGACCGCGGCCATCGCCTGCACTGGGCCACGCTGGCGCTGCTGCCCACGACCGGCACGGTGCTGAGCCTGCTGTACCTGCGGCGCGGCATCCGCCTGCAAGGAGCAACGCTGCTGGTCCGCTCCAGCCTGTTCGCCGCGCGCACCGACGTCGCGCAGATCGATCTGGCGCAGGCACGCGTGCTGGACCTGGCCGAGCACGGCGAATTCGCGCCGACCCGCAGGAGCATCGCTTACACCTTGCCCGGCTTCAAATCCGGCTATTTCCGCATGCGCAACGGCCAGCGCGCGTTCTGCCTGCTCACCGATGCCAGCGGCGTGCTGGCGCTGCCGTTGCGCGACGGGCGCTGGCTGCTGCTGAGCCCCGAACAGCCGCGGCAACTGCTGCAGGACCTGCAACGGCTGGCCGCGCACCGCGCTTAGCCCTACCCTGTGCGGATGCGCCCCGCTCCCGCCCTGCTGCTCAATACCGAATACATCGAACTGCTGCCGGCCAGGTTGCTGCGCGCGCGCAGCAACCTCGATGCACGTTTGCTCGCGCAGGCGACCTGGCTATTGCGGCGCAAGTGCGACGGCCGCTATCTGGCGGCCGCCTCCGCGCACGGCCTGCACGCGCTGCTGCCGCGGCTGATGCACGAATCCGGCATCGATGCGGCGCTGGATCGCCTCGACGCACTCCCCCTGCGCCGGCAACCCGACGACGCCGCACGGCTGCCGCTGAGCGCGCTGCACGAACGCCTGGCCGGCCTCGGCCTGGACGCCGAGGACTACGCGCGCAGCACCGGCCTGCCGCTGCAGGCCGAACCCGCCACCCTGCATGCCGCCGGCCGCGACCGCTACCGGCGCCCGCTGTGGCTGAGCGCCGGCGCTGCGCGCGCCTGGCGGGCGCTGCAGCGCGCCGCCGCGCGCGACGGCGTGGTGCTGGAGGCGATCTCCGGCTACCGCAGCCACGATTACCAACTGGGCATCTTCGCGCGCAAGTTCGCGCGCGGGCAGACCCTGCAGCAGATCCTGCAGGTCAATGCCGCGCCCGGCTATAGCGAACACCACAGCGGCGACGCGCTGGACATCGGCACGCCCGGCGAAGCGCCGGCCGAGGAAAGCTTCGAGCGCACCGCGGCCTTCGCCTGGCTGCGCGCGCATGCCGCCGGCTTCGGCTACCGGATGAGCTATCCGCGCGACAATCCGCACGGCATCGTCTACGAACCCTGGCATTGGCGCTGGCACGCGGGCGCGCCGGCATGAAGGTCGGCATGCAACAGCGTGCAGGGCGCCTGCTGCGCGGCGGCCTGGCGTGTTGCGCCCTGGGATTGCTGGCCCTGCCGTTTGCCCCCTGCGCGCAGTGGCACGATCGCCAGGGCAAGCCGGTCGCCGACAGCGCCGAGCGCGCGCACGGCAAGAATTTCGCAGCAACCGTCCACGTCGCCGACGACGCCGCGTTCGCGCGCTTCGGCAAAGAGTGGACCGAAGCCGACAGCAGCCACGGCCCGCAGTTGCGTACGACCGCACGCGTGCATCGTGGCGAACCGCTGCGCGTGGTCGTGCTGTATTCGGGCTGCGCGCCCAGTCCCAACAACGACGGCGCCTGCGATGCGCAACTGAGCCTGCGCATGCTCGGGCCGGATGGCCAGGTCGCGCTGCAGGAACCTGCGCGGCCGCTGACCAGCGGCGGCAAACCGGCCGCAGCGGGCATGCTGGAACTGGCGCCGCTGTCGCTGTAGCTGCGCTTCGAGCCTGAGGATCCGCTCGGTCCCTATGTCCTGCACGCCACGCTCAACGATCCCAGCCAGGACGCCTGGGTGCGCGTGCAGACGCAGGTGGAGCTGATCGCGGATTGACGTACAACCCTTGCCAATACCACTGAGAACACCTTAAACGTGCGGCGGAAGACCCGTTGGCAAGCACGGGCGCATTGCCTGCACCGCGACCGTAGCCTTGCTTGCTGGTAACGCCCGGTCGCGGCTGAAGCCGCTCCTACAGTGCACCCAGCAAGCGCAGCAAGCTCCTGTAGGAGCGGCTTCAGCCGCGACGAGCGGAGCCGGTAGCCGCGACGGTTTCGGTGATCGGTCGGGACTGAAGTTCCTCCTACAGCGCACCCGGCTGGATGGCCGCAAGTCCCTGTAGGAGCGGCTTCAGCCGCGACAATCGGAGTCTGGAACCACGACGGCTTCAGTCGCTATCTGGGCTGAAGTCACTGGGACTGGAGTCGCCAGCAAGCTCGGAGGCAGCGCAACGCCGCTCAACGCCCGGGCGACAAACTCCGCAGGCGGCGCGCGAACGCGGCCAGTTCCGGCGTGCCCGGATCGATCGCGCGGGCGTGGCGCAGGGCTTCGCGCGCGAACTCGGCATCGCCGGCGCTCAGGCGCTCGTCGCCGACCGCGAGCCAGCGCTGCGCCAGCCGCCGCCGCGCCGTAGCCACGCCGTTGCCGCCCGGCGCCAGCGCGCGCCAGGCGTAGTAGCACGCGCTCGCCGCCAGCACCCGGTTGCCGCGCAATTCGTCGTCGAAGCAGCGCCGCAGCGCCGCCAGCACGCGCTGCTCGGCGCTGCGTACGCGCGCATCGCGCGGCGCCAGCGCCTGCGCCGCCTGCAGCGCGTCGTAGGCGCTGCTGCCGGGCGGGGTCAGCCAGTCGCCGCGCGCCTCGGCCGCCTGCAGCTCGGTCAGCACGGCCTGCAGGCGGCGCGCGCGCGCCGCCGGCGACAGCGGCGAATGCAGCCTGGCCTGGCGCTGTTGCGCCCGCAGCAGCGCCTGCCGCGCGTCGGCCAGCGCGCGGCTGTCGGGCGCCAGCGCCTGCCCCTTCTGCAACGCGCGCTCGGCCTCGCCGAAACGGAAGTCGGCGGCCGCGCGCGTGGCCTGCGCCGCATAGGCCGCGGCCACGCGTTCGGCGCTGTCGCGCGCGCCGGCGGCATCGGGTGCGGCCGCGCGCAGCGTGGCCAGCGCCCGCGCCGCTGCGTCCAGCCGCTGCCGACGCAGCGCCGCATCGGCGTCGCGCTGCAAGGCTTCCAGCGTGCGATTCAGCGCCGCCTGCGCGGCCGGCAGATCGACATGCCCGGGATCGTAGTCGCGGGCGCTGTCCACCAGCGCCGCGGCCGCGGCCACGTCGCCCCGCGCCAGCGCCGCCTGCGCGCGCTGCAGCAATTCCGACAGCGCATCCTCGCGGCCTTCCAGCGCCTCGGTGCGTTCCGGGGCGAACTCCAGCACCTGCCGGTACAGCGGCAGCGCCGCGTCGGGCGCGCCATCCAGGCGGCCCTCGCGGCGGGCCTGCGCCGCCCGTTGCAGCAGTTGGTCGAGCCCGGCATGCGCGGCCTCGCGCTGGCGCAAGGCGGCGTCGATCCGATCGGCATCGGCGCGCGGCACCTGCAGCGCGCGCGCCAGCGCCAACGCCGAGCGCACCTGCGCATAGCGTCCGGCGGCCAGCGCCGCACGCGCCTGGCCGAGCGCGGCGCGGCCGGTCGCGGCCAGTCCGGCGCGGGCCTGCAGGCGGTCGCCGTCCAGCGCCAGCGCCGCCTCGAAGCGCTCGCGCGCGCCGCTGCCGTCGGCCGTGCTGAGGCGGCCGGCGCGCAAGGCGGCATTGCCCTGGTCGAGCAATTGCTGGATACGCGTTTCCGGCCACAGCAGATCGGCCAGCGGGCGGCGGAACATCACCAGCGCCAGCGCCGCCAGCAGCAGCGCCGCCAGCGCCCAGCGCCAGACACGGCGGTCGCGCCACAGCGGCACCGACCGCGGCGGGCGCCGGCGTTCGTCCCTGACCTGATCTGGCGGCTTGCTCACCGCGCAAGCTTAGCGCGCGTGCATGGCAAGACCATGCATGCGCCGGCCGCGCACGGCCTGCGTTCAACCCAGGCGCCGCGCCTCGTCCACCCCGGGCAGCGCGTCGAGCTTGCCGAGCAGCGTGGACAACTGCCCGTAGTCGCCGACCTTCAGGCGCAGCCGCAATTGGGTGCGGCCGCTGTCGCGCACGTTGTCGCTGTTGATCTCCAGCACGTGCGCCTCCTCCTGCGCGATCAGGTTGGTGATGTCCTTGAGCAGCCAGCGCCGGTCCATCGCCCGCACCAGCACGTCCACCTCGTAGCCGCCGCCGGCCTGGCCCCACTCCACCGGCAGCACCCGTTGCGGGTTGCTGGCGGCGAGCCGGGCGAAGGACGCGCAATCGACCCGGTGCACGGTGACGCCGCGGGTGCGGGTCAGATAGCCGGCGATCGGCTCGCCGGCGACCGGCTGGCAGCAGCGTGCCAGCTGCACCAGCAGGTTGCCCACGCCCTGCACGGTGAACTTGGACTTGGCCAGTCCGCTGCGGCGTGCGGTCGGCCGCGGCAGCGCCGGCGCCGCCGGCTGCGCCGCGGCGCGTTCGGCCTCGTGCAGGGCGCGGCCGACCTGGCTGGGGCCGACGTCGCCGAGCGCGACCTGGATGTACAGTTCCTCGATGCCGTCGGCATGGAATTTCTTCGCCGCCGGCAGCAGGTCGGCGTGCTGCAGGCCCAGGCGCTTGAGCTCGCGCTCGAGCAGGTCCTTGCCGGCCTGCACGTTGCGCGCGCGGTCGAGCTTGTGGAACCAGGCGCGCACCTTGTCGCGCGAACGGCCGCTGGCCAGGTAGCCGTTGGCCGGCAGCAGCCAGTCGCGGCGGGGCTCGGCCTCCTTTCCGGTGAGGATCTCGACGCGGTCGCCGCTGCGCAGCTTGTGGGTCAGCGGCACGATGCGGTTGTTGACCTTGGCGCCGCGGCAGCGGTGCCCGACCATGGTGTGCACGTGGTAGGCGAAATCCAGCGGCGTGGCGCCCTGCAGCAGGTCGATCACCTCGCCCATCGGGGTCAGCGCATACACCCGGTCCTCGACCAGTTCGGCGTCGAGCGCGCCGGCCAGCCCGCCCTGCTCGCCGTCCTGCGACTGTTCCAGCAACTGCCGCATCCAGGTGATCTTGCGGTCGAATGCCTTCTCCGCGCCCTTGCCGCCTTCCTTGTATTTCCAGTGCGCGGCCACGCCCAGTTCGGCCTGCGCGTGCATGTCGTGGGTGCGGATCTGCACCTCGATCGTGCGCCCTTCCGGGCCGACCACGGCGGTGTGCAGCGAGCGGTAGTCGTTGGCCTTGGGCCGGGCGATGTAGTCGTCGAACTCGCTGGGCACCGGCGCCCACAGCGCGTGCACCACGCCCAGCGCGGCGTAGCAGGCGGCGACGTCGTCGACCATCACCCGCACCGCGCGCAGGTCGTACAGCTGGTCGAAGGCCAGCCGCTTCTTCTGCATCTTCCGCCAGATGCTGTAGATGTGCTTGGGCCGGCCGCTGATCTCCGCACGCAGGCCCTGCTCGCCCAGCGCCTTGGACAGGATCTTCTTGACCGCCTCGATGTAGCGCTCGCGCGCCACCCGGCTCTCGTCCACCTCGCGCGCGATGCGCCGGTAGGTGTCCGGTTCCAGATGGCGGAACGCCAGGTCTTCCAGCTCCCACTTCAGCTGCCAGATGCCCAGCCGGTTGGCCAGCGGCGCGTGGATGTCGCGGGTCAGCTGCGCCAGCGCGCGGCGCTGCGCCTCGGGCAGCTTGTCGGCCACGCGCATCTTCGCCAGCTGCCGCGCCAGCAGGATCGGCACCACGCGCAGGTCCTGCACGATCGACAGCAGCAGCCGGCGCAGGCCTTCGCTGTTGCGCCCGGCCTCGCGCCCGGCGTGCAGCGCCCAGACCTGATCGGCCGCGTCTTGGCCGTCGAGCAGGCCGACCACCGCCTGCGCCCGCGCCGGCGGCACGACCGGCAACTGCGCCAGCTGCGCGCGCAAGCCGGGCAGGTCGAACAGCAGCGCGGCCAGCAACGCCGCTTCGTCGGCGGACAGCAGCGCCAGCGCGTCCAGCGTATCGGCCAGCACCGGCCACGGCGCGCGCGCGGTCTGTTCGGGCTGCGCGTGCCAGGCCTGCAACAGCGCTTCGCGCAGCGCGGGCGCCAGCGCGGCGGCAGCCGGACGCTGCAGCAGCGCCTCCAGGCCGGGATGAGCGAAGACAGTCAAGGAGCGGCGGTCGCGAAGAGGGGTGCCGATACACTAACCCGCTTGCGCTGCGGGTCACAATCGCCCGTGGATGGCGGCCGGGCGCGCCAGGCGGCGGCGCCTTTTCGCCGGCACCGATGACATTTCGCAGCTGTCGCGCGATCGGGCAACGCGGATGTCTAAGCTCAGGCGCCGTGTTTCGGTCGAAACTGCCATGAAGATCAACACAACTAGCCTGGTCAGCCCATCACGTTCGGAGCCTGCGGTTGCCGGCGGTCACAGCGACGGCAGCATCCCGCATCCGCAGGCATCCCCGCGACCGGGGATGGATGCCGCCTCGTCGCCGCTGCCGAAAGCACCGTCGCTACGCCGCACGCGTTCGCTGCCGGCCATGGCGCTCGGCACGCCCTTGCCCGCCGCACGGCTGGATACGCTGTTCGGCAGTTGCCAGCCGGCCCGCGGCAAGGTGTTGGAAAAAGACGGCGCCCTGGTCAAGAGAACGCCGATCCAGGCGCAGGAAGTCGAGGAGCTCGGCGAGGGCATGGGGCGGGTCAAGATCAATCCGAGCCGGGTGGTTATCGCCACTGCAAAGCCGTTGCGCAAGCTCGGCCGGGCAGCGACCGCCCCGTCCACCTCCAGAGCGGCGGCCAAAGCATTGGAACTGAGCGAGGCAGAACTGCATCAAATCGCCAGCCAGCCACCCACGCTGCTTACCCAGGAACAGATCGAGAAAATGCAGCCTGCCACGCCAGGCGCGCAGCTGGCGCAGTGCCTGAACCTGGAGGCGCTGCGCAAGCGGCAGGTCGAATACAAATGGAACATCAGCCGCAACGGCAGCCTGATCGTCGGCGAGACCCATCCGAATCACCCGCTCACCGGCGACATGAAGGATAAGGCGGTACGCAAGGCCGAACAGCTGTACGCGCAAGGGCATGTTACCCTGGTCGGCGGCCAACCATGGAACACCCCCTGGGAACGCAATCGCTTCCTTCCCGAATCGAGGATCTGCGGCAGGCTGTACTACGACGAAAAAGACCGGCTGTGCATCGACAACGACTCCGGCCGGTTCAGCGAATACGCGGACCGTACCCCGTCGCATCTGGCCAATGTCGCCGCCCTGTTCCAGGAACTTGGCTTGCACGTGGAAACCGAGTGGGTCCAGAAGAAACCGATCGAACTTGTCAAGCAGGCGCGCCGCGCGGACGCGACCTCCGACACGGCGGCCGCGTCGTCCTCGGCGGCCGCGGTTTCCTGATGCCGCGTTTCTGACGCACTTTTAGCCCAGTGTGATCGGACTTACATTTGTCGACCGTTTCACCTTAAATTCACAACACCCGTCAAGTCCATGCCTATTCTGGGCATGACGCGCACTCGTCGTTTGTGGCGAATGTAGAGCGTCGTTGCTGAGCTGTTCGAACCTTCCAGAGGCATTGCAATGAAGACATGGAACAAGCCCGTGATTCGCGAGATCTGCGTCGGTGCGGAAATAAACGCTTACGCCTCCGGCGATCTTTGATCGCGTGTCAGCCACGTTGCCGAGACGATGCGTGACCGGCCAGGCGCCGTAGACGGAGACCGGATGCACCTCATCGTATTGGGATCGGCGGCCGGCGGGGGGCACCCGCAATGGAACTGCCATACGCCCGCGAGCCTGCGGGCATGGCAACAGCTTGCGGGTGCCCAACGTCGCACCCAGGCCAGCATTGCGGTCAGCGCAGACAACCAGCGCTGGCTGCTGATCAACGCCTCGCCCGATTTCCGCCAGCAACTGTTGGCGACCCCGGTGCTGTGGCCGCAACGCGACCTGCGCCATTCCCCGATCGAGGCCGTGCTGCTGACCAGCGGCGAGATCGACCATATCGCCGGCCTGCTGTCGATGCGCGAAAGCCAGCGCTTGGATCTGTACGCCAGCGGCCGCGTGCTCGACCTGCTGGCACAGAACCCGATCTTCGACGCGCTGCACCCGGCCTACGTGCAGCGCCATGCCTTCGCCCTGGACACGCCGCTGTCGCTGCTCGGCCTGCAAGTGACCCCGTTTGCGGTGCCGGGCAAGGTGCCGCTGTTCATGGAGAGCCACCACAGCGGCGACCTGGCCGGCTCCGACGAGGAAACGCTGGGCCTGACCATCGACGACGGCCGCCATCGCCTCCACTACATTCCCGGCTGCGCCGCCATGACCGACGCGCTGCGTGCGCGCCTGCGCGGCGCCGAACTGGTGTTCTTCGACGGCACCCTGTGGCGCGACGACGAACTGGTGCAACTCGGGGTCAGCACCAAGACCGGCCAGCGCATGGGCCACCTCAGCATCGACGGCGAGGCCGGTACCCTGCGCGCGTTCGCCGACCTGGACGTGGCGCGCAAGATCTTCATCCACATCAACACCACCAACCCGATCCTCGACGCCGGCTCGGCCGAACGCGCGGCGGTGGCCGCGCACGGCTGGGACGTCGCCCACGACGGCATGGACATCACGCTGTGAAAAATCCGCCTGTGAGCACCCGCTTGTGAGTGCATTGCTGAGCCCCGAACAGTTGGAAGCGGAACTGCGCGCAATCGGCGCGCGCCTGTACCACGACCAGCATCCGTTCCACGCGCTGCTGCACAGCGGCCGGCTCGAACGCGGCCAGGTCCAGGCCTGGGCGTTGAACCGCTACGAATACCAGCGCTGCATCCCGCTCAAGGACGCGGCGATCCTGGCACGGATGGACGATCCGGCGCTGCGCCGGATCTGGCGCCAGCGCATCGTCGACCACGACGGCAGCGCCGACGGCGAAGGCGGCATCGCGCGCTGGCTGCACCTGACCGACGCGCTGGGCCTGGACCGCGCGCTGGTGCAGTCCGGTCGCGCGCTGCTGCCCGGCACTCGCTTCGCGGTGCAGGCGTACCTGCACTTCGTGCGCGAGAAGAGCCTGCTGGAGGCGATCGCCTCGTCCCTGACCGAGCTGTTCGCGCCGGGCATCATCGGCCGCCGCGTCGCCGGCATGCTGCAGCACTACGATTTCGTCTCGCGCGAGGCGCTGGCGTATTTCGAGCACCGCCTGCACGAGGCGCCGCGCGATTCGGACTTCGCCCTGGACTACGTCAAGCGCCACGCCGATACGCTGGAAAAGCAGCAACTGGTGCAGGACGCGCTGCGCTTCAAGTGCGGCGTGCTGTGGTCGCAGCTGGACGCGCTGCACTTCGCCTACGTGCAACCCGGCGTGGCCTGGCCGGAGGCGTTCGTCGCCGCCCCGGCGCAGGCGGTGGCATGAGCGCAGCGGCGCCCGACAGCTGCCCGCGGCTGGCGGCCGGCGTGCGCCTGCAGCACGACCGCACCCGCGCGCAATGGGTGTTGCTGGCGCCGGAACGGGTGATCGAACTGGATGACATCGCGCATGCGATCGTGTCGCGCTGCGACGGCACGCGCTCGCTGGCGGCGATCGCCGCGGAACTGGCCGCCGAGTTCGCCGCCGATCCGGCCGAGGTCGAGCGCGACGTGCTCGAGCTGGCCGCGGATCTGCACGGCAAGCGCCTGCTGCGCGCATGACCCCGACCGTGCCGCCGCCGCTGTCGCTGCTGCTCGAGCTGACCCACCGCTGCCCGCTGGCCTGCCCGTACTGCTCCAACCCGATCGCCCTGGCCAGCCTGCGCGAGGAGATGGACACTGCCGGCTGGCGCTCGGCGCTGGACCAGGCCGCGGCGATGGGCGTGCTGCAGGCGCATTTTTCCGGCGGCGAACCGATGCTGCGCCAGGACTTGCCTGCGCTGGTCGCGCATGCACGCGCGCTGGGCCTGTACAGCAACCTGATCACCTCCGGCGTGGCCGGCGGCGCGCCGATGCTGGCGCAACTCGCCGCCGCCGGGCTGGAACACGTGCAACTGAGCGTGCAGGACGCCGATGCCGCCGGCGCCGACTTCATCGCCGGCTACCGCGACAGCCTGGCCAAGAAGCGCGCCTTCGCCGCAGCGGTGCGTGCGCTCGACCTGCCGCTGACGATCAATGCGGTGATCCACCGCCACAACGCCGAGCGGGTGTCGGCGATGATCGAGCTGGCGCTGGAACTGGGCGCCGAACGCCTGGAAGTGGCGCACACCCAGTACTACGGCTGGGGCCTGCGCAACCGCGCCGCGCTGATGCCCAGCCGCGCGCAGATCGACGCCACCGTGGTCGCGGTGACCGCGGCACGCGAACGCCTGCGCGAGCGCCTGACCATCGACTTCGTCACCCCCGACTACTACGCGCAGCGGCCCAAGGCGTGCATGGGCGGCTGGGGCCGGCGCTTCGTCAACATCTCCCCGCGCGGCGACGTGCTGCCCTGCCATGCCGCCGAAACCCTGCCGGACATGGTGTTCGAAAACCTGCGCGAGCGCCCGCTGGCGGCGATCTGGCAGGACGGCGAGGCGTTCGCCCGTTATCGCGGCACCGCGTGGATGCCGGAGGTGTGCCAGGGCTGTCCGAAACGCGAGATCGACTGGGGCGGCTGCCGCTGCCAGGCGCTGGCGCTGAGCGGCGACGCGGCCACGCTGGACCCGGTCTGCGAGCGCGCGCCGGAGCATGCCGACCTGCAGGCGCTGACGCAACGCGAGGCCGCCGACGCGGCGCCGGCCTTCGTGTACCGGCGTCCGCCCCGCACCGCGTCCACGGCGGAATCCGGCGCCGGCTGAGCGCCGCGGCAACCGCGCCCACTTCGGAGCAGCGCGGGCACCGCCGCGCCGGCCATCCCCGCGGCGCCCGCGCCACGTCTTGCGACTACACTAGCTCGCACTCCACTGCCCGGATCCCGCCATGCTGCTTGCGCGCCTCACTCCCCTGGTCCTGTGCGCGGCGCTCGCCGTGGCCGCCGCTCCTGCCGCCGCGCAGCGCGCCGTGGCAGGCGACCTGCAGACGCAGATGTCGGCGCAGCAGTTCAAGGCCGCCGGGCTGGACAAGCTGTCGCCGCAGGAGTTGGCCGCGCTGAACGACTGGCTGCAGGGCAAGGTCGCCAAGGAGACCGCGGTGGCGCTGGAGAAAGCCAAGGAAGAAGGCCGCCAGGAAGTGATCGTGAAGAACCGCGGCTTCTTCGACTTCGGCAGCCAGGAGCCGATCGAAAGCACCCTGGTCGGCACGTTCAGCGGCTTCTCCAAGGGCCGCCACTACGTGCTGGCCAACGGCCAGGAATGGGAGCAGACCGAAGCCGCCAGCCTGGCCAGCGTGCGCCGCAACGCGCCCAAGGTGAAGATCACCCCGGGCATCATGGGCGCGTGGTACATGCAGATCGACAACTACAACACCCGCGCCAAAGTCCGTCGCATCAAGTAACCGCCTGCCGTGAACGTGCGCCAGCCGCCGCGGCCGGGCCTGGCCGACGCCTCGCACAGCCTCGCCGACGCGCTGCGCCGGCGCTTCCGCGCCAGCGATATCTGGTTCATCGCGCTCGCCCTGCTGGTCGGCCTGCTCGCCGGCCTGCTGACCCTACTGCAGAGCGGCCTGGCGCACGGCGCGCAGGCCTGGCTGTACGGCCTGGACGTGGATGCCCGGCTCAGCGCGCTGCCGGCGTTGAGCCTGGGCCAGTTGCTGGTGCTGCCGCTGGGCGGGCTGCTGGTCGGCCTGCTCGGCATGGCCGCGCGCGCGCGCAAGCGCCAGCTGATCGATGCGGTCGAAGCCAATGCGCTGCATGGCGGGCGCATGTCGATGCGCGACAACCTGATCGTGTCCGCGCAGACGTTGCTGTCCAACGGCTGCGGCGCCTCGGTCGGGCTGGAAGCGGCGTACACGCAGATGGGCGCAGGCAGCGGCTCGCACCTGGGGCGGATCCTGCGCCTGCGCCGCGCCGACATCCGCACCCTGGTCGGCGCCGGCGCCGGCGCGGCCATCGCCGCCGCGTTCGGCGCGCCGCTGGCTGGCGCGTTCTATGCGTTCGAGATCGTGATCGGCGCGTACTCGCCGTCGGCGCTGGCGCCGGTGGCGGTGGCCTCGCTGGGCGCGGTGTTCGTGGCCCAGGCCGCCGGCGTGCAGCCGTATCTGCTGCCGGCCTCGGCGGCGTCTGCGCTGGAAGCGCGCGACTACGTGCTGTACGCGCTGCTCGGCGTGATCTGCGCGCTGCTGGCGGTGGCGGTGATGCGCCTGGTCGCGGCGATCGAGCAGGCGGTCAACCGCAGCCCGCTGCCGCGCTGGGCCAGGCCGGTGGCCGGCGGGCTGATGCTGATCCCGCTGGCGCTGATCACCCCGCAAGTGCTCTCCTCCGGTCACGGCGCGCTGCACCTGGACCTGACCAGCCCGACCTCGCTGCAATGGCTGGGCGTGCTGTTGTTGCTCAAGTGTCTGGCCTCGGGCATTTCCCTGGGTTTCGGCTTCCGCGGCGGCCTGTTCTTCGCCTCGCTGTTCATGGGCTCGCTGGTCGGCGGCCTGTTCGCCGGCCTGTTGAACCTGGGCACCGGCATGGCCCTGGTCGATGGCACCGCCGCCTCGCTGGCGGGCATGGCCGCGCTGGCCGCGGCGGTGGTCGGCGCGCCGATGACGATGGCGATGCTGGTGCTCGAGGGCACCCATGATTTCGTGCTGGCCAGCGCGGTGATGGTGGCGGTGCTGGTGGCCAACACCATCGTGCGCCAGGTGTTCGGCTATTCGTTCTCGACCTGGCGCCTGCACCTGCGCGGCGAGACCATCAAGAGCGCGCGCGACGTAGGCTGGGTCAAGCACCTGAGCGCCGGGCGGATGATGCGCCAGGACGTGCACCCGCTCGCCGCCGGCACCTCGGTGGCCGAGTTCCGCCGACGTTTCCCGCTCGGCTCGAGCACCCGCGTGGTGCTGGAAGACGAACACGGCCGCTACGCCGGGCTGGTGACGCTGGCCGCGGCCTACGCCGACGGCGTGAACGCCGACGCCGCCATTGCCGACTACGCCGGCAACCGCGACGTGGCGCTACGCGCCGAGACCGACGTGGTCACCGCGATGCGCCAGTTCGACCTGACCCAGAGCGACGAACTGGCGGTAGTCGACGCACACGGCAAGGTGCTCGGCGTACTGACCGAGAGCTTCGTGCGCAAGCGCTACGCCGAGGAGCTGGACAAGCGCCAGCGCGAGCTGATGGGCGAGCGGGTGGATGATTGAGGCGGGACTCGGGACTCGGGACTCGGGACTCGGGACTCGGGACTCGGGACTCGGGACTCGGGACTCGGGACTCGGGACTCGGGACTCGGGACTCGGGACTCGGGACTCGGGACTCGGGACTCGGGACGGCAGGATGATGTCCCGGGGTAAATCGATGTCAAGCGATTTGATGCAAAAAGGGCCGATTTTTTAAAAAAAAGCGGCTTTTTTTTGCAGCTCCGGCGCAGCCGCTTTTTTTGTAGGAGGGGCTTCAGCCCCGACGCGTTACCGGTAAGGCGTCGGGGCTGAAGCCCCTCCTACAGAAAAGCAAAAATGCGCCGAACTTGCGAAAGTCCCGAGCCCCGAGCCCCGAGGCGTCCCGAGTCCCGAGCCTCACCGCCCCCCAGCCACCCGCTGCGCCAGCTTCTTCGCCGAGATCCCGGCCTTGGCGCCCAGTTCCTGCGCGAACAGCGACACGCGCAATTCCTCCAGGTCCCAACGCAGCGCCTGCCATTGCGGATCGGCGCTGCGTCCGGCCGCGGCGGCATCGGCCAGCGCATCGACGAAGGGCTTCAATTCCAGCATCCGCGCCTGGTCGCGGGCCGGATCGCGCTTGGCGCGTTCGGCGCGCAGGATCATCGCACGCAGGTAGCGCGGGAACTGCGCCAGCGCCGTGGCAGGGGTTTCGCGCAGGAAACCCGGATGCACCAGCGCCGCCAGCTGCGCGCGCAGGTCGTCGAGGTTGCCGCTGGCCCAGCCCATCAGCGGCGATTCCAGCTGCGGTTTCAATTCCGCCGCCGCGCCCATGATCGCCTCGGCCAGCTTCAATCGCTCCATCGCCTCGCCGAACAACTGCTTGCCGGCCGCATCGCGGCGCTGGGCGAAGCTACCCGGGTCGCGGATCGCGTCCAGGCCCTCTTCGAGCAAGGCATTCAACGCCGCATCGACCAGATCGCCGCGCAGCCGCTCCTGCGACTCGATCGCCGCATACAGCAGCCCGGTCTTCGGCGACACCGGCAGTTGCTTGCGCGCCTGCTTGACCTTGTCGGCCAGCGCGATCTCCAGCAGCCGGCGCACGCCGCGCGGATGCGCCGCCTCAGCCTGCGCGCGGTCGGCGAAGATGCGCAGCGCCGCGGCCTCGCCTGCGTCCACCAGGGCCGGATACGCCGGCACCCCCGCTTCGCCCGGCACCTGCAGCGGGATCGGCGCGGACGGGAACTCGCGCAGCCCGTCCGCGGCCATCTCGCGCCCGGCGCGCGCGGCGAACGCCTGCCCGGCGCGATCGCCGAAGCGCGCGCGCAACGCCTCCAGGTCGCGCGATTCGGCCAGCACCTTGCCGGCGTCGTCGCGCAGCCGCAGGTGCATACGCAGATGCGGCTCCAGCGCGCTTTCGTCGAAGTCCAGCGCGCTCAGCGCCGCGCCGGTGGCGCGCTGCAGGAAGCGCGCCAGCTCGCCGCGGATGTCGTCGGCGCTGGGCTGCGGGAACGCCTCGCAGAAGGCGCGGGCGAAGTCCGGCGCCGGCACGTAGTTGCGGCGCAGCGCCTTGGGCAGGCTGCGGATCAGCGCCGCCGCCTTGTCGGCGACGAAGCCCGGCGCCAGCCACGACAGCCGCGCCGCATCCAGCGCATTGAGCAGGTGCAGCGGCACCTCCAGGGTCACGCCGTCGTCGGCCGCACCGGGTTCGAATTTGTAATGCAGCGGCAGCCGCGCGTCGCCCAGCGCGAAGTATTTCGGATAGCGATCGGCCTCGCTGCCTTCGCCCGGCAGCAGGTCGGTCAACGACCAGTGCAGCGCGCGCCGCTGCTCCGGCGCCAATGCCTTCCACCACGCGTCCAGGCCGGCGGCCGAATGCAGTTCGCCGGGAATCCGATCCAGGTACCAGCGCGCCTGCCAGTCCTCGTCGGCGACGATGCCGGCGCGGCGCAGCTTGGCTTCTTCCTCGTGCGCCTGCGCCAGCACTTTCTGGTTGTCGGCGACGAAGCTGGCGCGGGTGTCGATCTCGCCCGGCACCAGGCCCTGGCGCACGAACAATTCGTGCGCGCCAGGCGGGTCGATGCGGCCGTAGTGCACCGGCTTCTTCGGCGCCAGCACCAGCCCGAACAGGCTGATCTGTTCGGACGCCAGCACCTGCCCCTGCGCGCGCGACCAATGCGGGTCGAAATGCTTGCGCGCCAGCAGGTGCGGCAGCTCGGCGATGACCCAGTCCGGCTCGACCGCGGCATTGGTCATGCCCCACACCTTCTGCGTGTCCAGCAGCGTGGCCGGCAACACCCACGGCGGCGGCTTGCGGGCAAGCGTGGAGCCGGGGAACAGCAGGAAACGGCGCTGTCGCGGCGCCAGGAAATCGCCCTTCTCGGTGCGATGGCCGACCTGCGTCGGCAGACCGGCGAGCAGTGCGCGGTGCAAGGCCTGATAGGCGGCGGCGCGTTCGCGCTCGCTGGCGCGTGGCGCAGCGTCGGTTGCGTTGGCCGGCGGCGCGGGCCTGGCAGCGACCGGCGCGACCGCCGCCGGCTCGCTGCGTCCTTCGCGCGCCAGCCGCGCCGCGCGATGCAACTGCCCACGCGTTGCGCGCGCGCTGGTCTCGGCATCGCGGGCCGGTGGCGGCGCTGCGGCACCGGCCAGCAGCGGCAGCAGCGAGGCCGCCGCCGGCTCCTCGCTCCAGCCCAGTTCCTCGCACAGCAGGTGCAGCTGGCGGTGCAGTTCGCGCCATTCGCGCATGCGCAGGAAACCGAGGAAGTGGCGCCCGCACCAGTCGCGCAGCTTGGACTGGGTCAGCTCCTCGTGCGCCTGCCGATAGCCGTCCCACAGGCGCAGGATGCCGACGAATTCCGAGCGCGCATCGGCGAACTTGGCATGTGCGTTGTCGGCCGCCTCGCGCGCTTCCGGCGGGCGCTCGCGCGGGTCCTGGATGCCCAGGAACGCGGCGATCACCAGCATCGGCCGCAGGCAGCCGTGCTGCTGCGCGGCCACCAGCATCCGCGCCAGCTTCACGTCTACCGGCAACCGCGCCATCTTGCGGCCGATCTCGGTGAGCTTGCGCAGGCCGTGGCGGTCGGGCTCGCCGACCGCGCCCAGTTCCACCAGCTGCTGCCAGCCATCGGCAACCGCGCGCTCGTCCGGCGGTTCCAGGAACGGGAAATCCTCGATCCGCCCCAGGCCCAGCTGCAGCATGCGCAGGATCACCCCGGCCAGGCTGGAGCGGAGGATCTCCGGATCGGTGAACTCCGGCCGCGCCTGGAAATCGGCCTCGGCGTACAGCCGGTAGCAGATGCCCTCGGCCACGCGCCCGCAACGGCCCTTGCGCTGGTTGGCGCTGGCCTGCGAGATCGGCTCGATGTGCAGCCGGTCCAGCTTCTGCCGCGGGCTATAGCGCTTGATCCGCGCATAGCCCGGATCGACCACGTAGCGGATCCGCGGCACGGTCAGCGAGGTCTCGGCGACATTGGTGGCCAGCACCAGGCGCCGCCGCGGGCCGGGATTGAACACCCGGTCCTGGTCGCTGTTGGACAGCCGCGCGTACAGCGGCAGCACTTCGGTCTCGCGGTACTTGCGCCGCTCCAGCGCCTGGTGCGCATCGCGGATCTCGCGCTCGCCGGGCAGGAACAGCAACACGTCACCGCGCGCATCCAGCCGGGTGATCTCGTCCACCGCGGCCACGATCGCATCGTTGACGGTGCGCTCGCCGGCACGGTCCTCGCCCTCGCCGTCCGCACCGCCGCCCTCGCCCTCCAATGGCCGGTAGCGCACTTCCACCGGGAACGTGCGGCCCTCGACGCTGATCACCGGCGCGCCGTCGAAATGCTCGGCGAAGCGCGCGGTGTCGATCGTCGCCGAGGTCACGATCACCTTCAGCTCCGGGCGCTTGCGCAGCAGCTGCTTGAGGTAGCCGAGCAGGAAATCGATGTTGAGGCTGCGCTCGTGCGCCTCGTCGACGATGATCGTGTCGTAGCTGGACAGCCAGCGGTCGCTGGCGATCTCGGCCAGCAGGATGCCGTCGGTCATGAACTTGATCCGGGTCTCCTCGCCGACCCGGTCGTTGAAGCGCACCTGGAAGCCCACCGCCCCACCCACCGGCGTGCGCAATTCCTCGGCCACGCGCGCGGCCACCGCACGCGCGGCGATGCGCCGCGGCTGGGTGCAGCCGATCATGCCGGCGGCGCCGCGGCCGGCGGCCAGGCACAGCTTCGGCAGCTGCGTGGTCTTGCCCGAGCCGGTCTCGCCGGCGATGACCACCACCTGGTGCGCGCGGATCAGCGCCACGATGCGCTCGGCCTCGCGCGCGATCGGCAACTGGTCGTCCAGGGTGATCGCCGGCGCCGCTGCCGCACGCGCCTGGCAGCGCGCCCGCGATTGGCCCAGCGCCTGCTCGAACGCCGCCTCCAATGCGGGATCGCCGGGCGCGGCCTGCCAGCGCGACCATAGGCCATACAGGCGGCCGCGGTCGCGGGTCAGCGCCGCGTCGATCGCGTCGCGGCGCTCGCGCAGGCGGGTGGCCAATTCTTTTTCGATCGTGCTCATCAATCGGATGCCGTTGAACGTTGAATAACAGCGCATGCTTTAGTCTGTCTATTGTGACGCCATATCGTTCCCAACCCCTCAAGAGGATTCCCTGATGGCCAAGAGCAAGACCCCCGGCAAGACCAAGCGCCCCACCAAGCAGGCAGCGTCCACCACGCCGCTGGCCGCGCTGGCGCCGTCCGCGCCCAACATCGATATCGGGATCGGCGGCGGCGACCGCAAGAAGATCGCCGACGGCCTGTCGCACTTCATGGCCGACGCGTTCACCCTGTACCTGAAGACCCACAACTTCCACTGGAACGTGACCGGGTCCATGTTCAACTCGCTGCACCTGATGTTCGAGACCCAGTACACCGAGCAGTGGGCGGCGCTGGACGACGTCGCCGAGCGCATCCGCGCGCTGGGCTTCAACGCGCCGGGGTCGTACAAGGAATTCGCCGCGCTGACCTCGATCCCGGAAGAGCCGGGCCTGAGCGACAGCGCCGACTGGCGCGAGATGGTGCGCCAGCTGGTGGTCGGCAACGAGGCGCTGTGCCGCACCGCGCGCAAGGCGCTGAAGACCGCCGACGATGCCGGCGACGACCCGTCGGTGGACATGCTGACCCAGCGCCTGCAGACCCACGAAAAGTACGCGTGGATGCTGCGGTCGTTGCTGCAGTAAGCCCTGGGGCTCCGCCCCCTGGCGGGCTTACCCAAAGTTTCGCCGATGGCGAAACCTTGGGCCCCTGCTCACTCGCCTGCCACAACCCCGCGCCTGTCGGCGCGCCCCCTTGACTCAAGGGGGCTTGCACGCTGGAAGCCTCTGCGCAAGAGGCCTCCTAACTCACACACATCCTGCATACTGACCCACCAGGGTCGCGGCCCGCCCACATGGACGTTCGATGAGTGCTGCGTCTCCCTCGCTGCGTGGCCCGCTGCTGGCCATCGTGCTGGGATGCGTCGTCGCTATCGCGGCTGGCTTGGCCGCCGGCTTTTATGCGGGGTCGCAACTCGACGACTCGGGCGTGCACACCAATAGTGGACATGGGCTGGTCGCGTTGCCGGTGCTGCTGATCGGCCACTTCGTCGGCAGGCGCCGCGCGCGTCGGTCGATGCCTACGCACGCGGCCGCTGGCGCCTGACACCGCGGTGCGTGGCGGTGACGCACTGCCGCGCTTGACCTACGCGGTATCCTAGGCACATGCAATCTTCCGCCCATTCCGTACTCGGCCGCGTGTTCGGCTACGACCAGTTCCGCGGTCCGCAGCAGGACATCGTCGAACACGTCGCCGCCGGGCAGGACGCGCTGGTGCTGATGCCCACCGGCGGCGGCAAGTCGCTGTGCTACCAGATCCCCTCGCTGCTGCGCGACGGCACCGGCCTGGTCATCTCGCCGCTGATCGCGCTGATGCAGGACCAGGTCGAAGCGCTGCGCCAGCTCGGCGTGCGCGCCGAATACCTCAATTCCACGCTGGACGCCGAGACCGCGCAGCGGGTCGAGCGCGAACTGCTGGCCGGCGAGCTGGACCTGCTGTACGTCGCTCCCGAACGCCTGCTGACCCCGCGCTTCCTGTCGTTGCTCGAACGCAGCCGCATCGCCCTGTTCGCGATCGACGAGGCGCACTGCGTGTCGCAATGGGGCCACGATTTCCGCCCCGAGTACCGGCAGCTGACCGTGCTGCACGAGCGCTGGCCGCAGATCCCGCGCATCGCCCTGACCGCCACCGCCGATCCGCCGACCCAGCGCGAGATCGCCGAGCGCCTGGACCTGACCCAGGCGCGCCACTTCGTCAGTTCCTTCGACCGCCCCAACATCCGCTACACCGTGGTGCAGAAGGACAACAGCAAGCGCCAGTTGCTGGATTTCCTGCGCGCGCACCGCGGCAGCGCCGGCATCGTCTACTGCATGTCGCGGCGCAAGGTCGAGGAAACCGCCGAGTTCCTGGCCAAGGAAGGGCTCAACGCCCTGCCCTACCACGCCGGCCTGCCGGCCGAGGTGCGCGCCGGCAACCAGCGCCGCTTCCTGCGCGAGGACGGCATCGTGATGTGCGCCACCATCGCCTTCGGCATGGGCATCGACAAGCCGGACGTGCGCTTCGTCGCGCATACCGACCTGCCCAAGTCGCTGGAAGGCTACTACCAGGAAACCGGCCGCGCCGGGCGCGATGGCGAAGCCGCCGAGGCCTGGCTGTGCTACGGCCTGGGCGACGTGGTGCTGCTCAAGCAGATGATCGAAAAAGGCGAAGCCGGCGAAGACCGCAAACGGGTCGAGCGGCGCAAGCTCGACCAGTTGCTGGGCTATTGCGAATCGATGCAATGCCGGCGCCAGGTGCTGCTGGCCGGCTTCGGCGAGACCTATCCGCAGCCCTGCGGCAACTGCGACAACTGCCTGACCCCGGCCGCGGCCTGGGACGCCACCGTGGCCGTGCAGAAGGCACTGAGCTGCGTCTACCGCAGCGGCCAGCGCTTCGGCGTCGGCCACCTGATCGACATCCTGCGCGGCAGCGACGGCGAGAAGATCAAGCAGTTCGGCCACGACCGGCTCAGCACCTACGGCATCGGCAAGGACCTGGACGCGCGCGCCTGGCGCGGCGTATTCCGGCAGCTGGTCGCCACCGGGCTGCTGGAAGTGGACAGCGACGCCTACGGCGGGCTGCGCCTGACCGACGGCAGCCGCCAGGTACTCAAGGGCGAGCGCCAGATCATGATGCGCCGCGAGGCGCCCAGCCGCGGCCGCGAGCGCGGCGAGCGCAGCGGCAGCCCGCGCACCGGCGTCCCGGTGCAGCCGCAGGACCTGGGCCTGTTCAATGCGCTGCGCGACCTGCGTGCGGGCCTGGCCAAGGAGCAGAACGTGCCGGCGTTCGTGATCTTCCACGACAGCACCCTGCGCAACATCGCCGAACAGCGCCCGACCAGCCTGGACGAACTTGCCCACGTCGGCGGCATCGGCGGCACCAAACTGGCCCGCTACGGCCAGCAGCTGATCGATATCGTCCTGCAGCAAGGCTAGCCACAGTAAGAAGAAGGCGGCGCTTGCCGCCGCATCGCGGCAGATGGCCGGCGCCGGCAACAAAATTCCCCAGCACCGACAGGCCGGGTTCAACGTGATCTTGATAGCGTCGGCTCATGGTGGCGCGCAGCCGCAGCTGCCGCCCTCCAGCCCCTCTTTCCTTGGCGTACGTCCGATGAAACGATCCCTCCTGCTTGCCTGCGCCCTGCTCGCCGGCCCGGCCATGGCGCAAACCTCCGCCGACGCCGGTTCCGGCAGCCGCGACAGCGAAGCGGCCAAGCGCGCGCTGGACCTGAGCGTGCCGCAGCAGCCGATCACCTACGGCAGCGACCCGGTGTACAAGGCCGATCCGCCCGGCGCCTACTACGGCGACACCAGCGGCACCTCGGCCTCGGCGCAGAAGGCCGCGGCCACCCAGGCCGTGGCCGAGGCCGAGCAGGCGCATGCCGACCGCTGCAAGGGCGATGTGCACGGCAGCGTCGCCACCGGTTTCGGCTATTCCTCGCGCGGCGGCAACAGCAACTATCAGGCCGCCAACCTCAACCTGTGCAAGACCTATTACAACGACGACGGCAAGCCGCGCGAAGTGGGCATCAGCATCAGCGTCGGCCAGAGCGAAGGCCACGGCGGCTACTACGGCCGCGGCGGCTACGGCTATCCCTACGGCGGCTGGTAGCGGCCAAGCCGCCGGCGCAGCGGCGGCATGCGTGTATCGGCATCGGGCCGGCGCACCACGCGCGGCACTGAACTTCCCTGTCCGGCGCTACAGCGCGTCCATCTGCGCACGCACGTCTGCCGCCATGAGGCCGTAGCCCGCAGTGGTGGGATGCGTGCCGTCGGTGGTCGCATAGCGCGCGGCTCCGGTTGCCAGAAATTTCATATCGTCGCTGCCGCGGATCGATGGCCAATGCTGGAACGCATCGACCGCTGCGCCCGCATTCGACGCCAGCCAGGCGCTGAGTTGCGCAGCGAGTCCTGTGCTGTCCCAGCCGCCAGGGCCGCCGCAATAGTTCTGGTTCGCTTCTGTGGCCCAGCTGTCGGTCGAGGTGGTCCGCGGCAACAGGTCCGCGACCAGGATCTTCTGCACCTGGTTGGCGCGCAGCATCGAGTAGATGGCCGACAGCCGCGTCTGCAGCGTGTCCAGCGACACGCCGGTGCCGGCGATGCCGATGTCGTTAGTACCGTACATGACGACGGCATGCGTCGCGTATCTCGCCAGCGTCGCGCTACGCGCATCAGCGACTGCTATCGTGCTGGTGCTGGCGTGCACGGCCATGTTCATGTAGCCGATCTGGCTTGCATCGGCGTCGCTCGAATCGCGCATTGCCCGCGACATCCAGCCCAGGCCGGCCACGCGCGTGGTGCTGCCCGCATCGCCGGTGCCCTGACAGAGCGAATCGCCCACGCACAGCCATGCCTTGGCCGCCGCATCAACGTGCCGACCGACCAGTTTGGGCACATAACCGTTCGGGCGGCTCTGCACCGCATCTCCGGTTTGCGTCCATTGCCCCGCCGCATACACGTCGCTGCTGACGGTCAGCGTTGGATCGAACCAGGCCACGCGGGCTCCGGATTGCGACGTGGCGCGCGCCGAGCTGTTGCACAGGTTCGATGCCGTGGACAGGTCGAACAGCACCAGCATCTTCACGTACACGATCGTCCCGCGCGCGAACGTCGCAAGCGCGAAGTCGGCCGGCGTGAGCGGATCGCTCAGGACGTCGTTGGCGCCATCGTCCAGGGTGATACCGGCCGCGCCGCCGAAAGTGATCGGCTTCACCACGCCACCGATCTCCAACGATGCCCCCTGAATCGGCAGCGTATTGCCCAGGTTGACCATCGCATTGTTGCGGTAGGAAAAGCACCAGTTGTCCAGCAGCAGCCGCAGCTCGGACAGGTCAGCGGAGCCAAGCACATAGGGCCAGCGGATCTGCACGCCGCGCTTGCCGATCGACTCCTTGCCGTTGTGCACCACATTGCCGGAGGACGCGAAGCGCAATGGGTTCTGCCCAACCGGGGGATCGCCGTCGTAGTACCGCTGCGACGGCAGCGCCTGCACCTGGCCTGCGCTGGACTCGGCCGCCGCCACCGGCACGCGCAGCAGGCCCGCCGCTGCCGCCAGCGCGCTCCACTGCAGGAAACGGCGCCGCGACGGATCCTGTTCCTGTGCAGCCGCATCGGCATCGCCGGTGTGCTCGCACTGCGCCGTTTGCTTATGACCGGAAACCGGACTCATCGGATTACGCGGGGATGGACGGCCGCAGGACGCGACGTGTAAACATGGCAATACATCGCTTGCTCCTGTCTGCTTCTGTGTCCCGAGCATAGCCGCCACCGCTGCCACGAACAAGCGATCTGTCACCGCTTTGCAACAGATAGGTCATTGCATCTTGTCGCGACTGTGAAGACATGCCCAGTTGTGCGCAATCGCGACCGTGGCTCACAGCTTCAGGCGAATCACGCCATGGTCCATGCGCCCGACCACAACTTAGACCCTGTTCACGATCTTTTGAGCAGACCCCCTCGGCCTTGTAGAGGCCGTTGATGGTCTCGGCCAGCGCGTTGTCGTAGGAGTTCCCTACGCTGCCTACCGAGGGCTCCAGGCCGGCCTCCACGAGCCGCTCTGTGTAGCGGATCGACACGTACTGAACGCCTCGGTCGCTGTGGTGAATCAGGCGATCCGGGCCGACCGGCTTGCGCGCGTAGAGCGCCTGTTCGAGCGCGTCGAGCACGAAGTCCGTCTGCATCGAGGACGACGCCTTCCCGCCCACGATGCGACGGGCGAAGACGTCGATGACGAAGGCGACATAGACCCATCCTTGCCACGTCGACACGTACGTGAAATCGCTGACCCACAACGCGTTAGGCCGATCGGCCTTGAATCGCCGTTTCACATGATCCAGCGGGCACGGTGCCTTCGGGTCGCTCACCGTCGTACGCACGGTCTTGCCTCGCATGACGCCGCGCAAGCCCTGCGGCTTCATCAACCGCTGCACGGTGCATCGCGCCACGTCGAACTGTTCGCGTCGCAGTTGCCGCCAGACCTTGCGCACACCGTAGCCTTGAAGTTCTCGTCCCACACGCGCTGGACTTGCGCCGTCAACGCCTCGTCGGTCTTCGGGCGTGCGCAGCGCAACTGCGGATCGGCCATCCTGGCCGCGTGCGCGTGGTAGGTCGACGGGGAGATCGGCAGCACCCTGCAGATCGGCTCGACCCCATGGACATCACGATGCTCATCGATGAACTGCTTCATCGCTTGAAGGGGCGGTCGAGCTGCGCCTGCGCAAAATAGGCCGACGCCTTGCGCAGGATTGCGTCGACCTGACGCAGCTCGCGAACGTCGCGCTCAAGCGCCTTGATGCGCTCTTTCTCGGTGCTCGTCATCCCGTCGCGCTTGCCAACGTCGCGCTCGTGCTGCCTCACCCAACCCCGTAGCGTCTCGGCTGTGCAGCCCACCTTGGCCGACACCGATACCATCGCCGCCCATTGCGAGTCGTACTCGCCCTGGTGCTCCAGAACCATCTTCACCGACCGTTCCCGGATCTCCGGGGAGAACTTGCTTGCTCTGCTCATGGCTCCATCTTTTCAAGTAATGGAGCCTCCGGGATTCCTGGGGCGGTTCTGCGCACGGCGACGCGCAGCATGCAGGGCGACCGGCAACGCGCTTGAACCGGGCGTGCTCAGTTGCTGCGCTTGTCGCGACCCAAGCCCTTCCCACAGTGACTTGCACCCAGGCCGCTGGGTGCAGGGCAAAGAAGCTTCGACTACGAACGCTGCCTGCGGATTCGCTCGACGTATCGCCGGCGTCGCACTCACTGCGGCAACCGAAGTTCCGCATACCCGTTCACCGCCAGCGTTTTCAGGCGTGATTTCAGGAGACGTTGGCGAAACCAGCGAAGGCGACGCTTGAATCGCTGATCGAATTGGTGGGCCGTGATGGATTCGAACCATCGACCAAAAGATTAAAAGTCTTCTGCTCTACCGACTGAGCTAACGGCCCAAAACAACGTCCAGGCTTTGCGCCGGGTGCGTAGTCTACCCCAGCCTCCGGGTCAACGCGAAATCAGGCGTAGCGGGTCGGGTCGGCCACGCCTGCATCGGCGAAGCCGGCGGCGCGCAGCCGGCAGGCGTCGCAGTGACCGCAGGCGCGGCCGTCGGCATCGGCGCGGTAACAGGACACGGTGAGGCCGAAATCCACGCCCAGGCGCTCGCCCTCGCGCACGATGTCAGCCTTGCTCATGCGCTGCAGCGGCGCGTGCACGCGCAGGCCGGCGCCTTCCACGCCGGCCTTGGTCGCCAGGTTGGCCAGGGTCTGGAACGCGTCGATGAACTCGGGACGGCAGTCCGGGTAGCCGGAGTAGTCCACCGCGTTGACGCCGCAGAAGATGTCCGCCGCGCCCAGCACCTCGGCCCAGCCCAGCGCCACCGACAATATGATGGTGTTGCGCGCCGGCACGTAGGTGACCGGGATGCCCTCGCCGCCCGCGTCCGGCACCTCGATGTCGTCGGTCAGCGCGGAGCCGCCGATGCTGCGCAGGTCGACGTTGACGGTCTTGTGCGCCACCGCGCCGAGCGCGGCGGCCACGCGCGTGGCCGCGTCCAGTTCGGAGGTATGCCGCTGCCCATAGCTGACGCTCAGCGCATGCACGGCATAGCCCTGCTCACGGGCGATGGCGACGACAACGGCGGAATCCATGCCACCGGAGAGTAGGACGACGGCGTTTTTCATTGGGGTGCCGGGAATGGGGAATGGAGAAACGCGAATGGGTAGAGCGTAGCAGCCGCACCGAACAGGGAGGATCGCCGGTTTTAGGGAAGCGGAAGCGAGGCCAGCAACAAGACGCCTGCAATGCTGCGCTTTGCCGATTCCGGTTGCTCCATTGCCGATTCCCGGCTGCGCGCCCGCGCCGCTAACGCCCCGGCTCGTCGTTCCACAGCAGCTTGTGCAGCTGCATCTGGAAGCGCACCGGCAGGCGGTCGGCGACGATCCAGTCGGCCAACTCGCGCGGCGCCAGTTCGCTCTTGCTCGGCGAGAACCAGACGGTGCAGCGCTCGTGCAGGCGGTGTTCGGCGACGATCGCGCGCGCCCAGTCGTAGTCGGCGCGGCCGCACAGCACGAACTTGATCTGGTCGCGCGCGCTCAGCAGCGGCAGGTTTTCCCAGCGGTTGCGCTGGGCCTCCTGCGAGGCCGGGGTCTTGATGTCGAGCACCCGCGACACGCGTGGGTCCACTTCGGCGATGTCCAGCGCGCCGGAAGTTTCCAGCGATACGTCGTAGCCGGCGTCGCACAGCTGCTCGAGCAGGCGCAGGCAGCGCTTCTGCGCCAGCGGCTCGCCGCCGGTCACGCAGACATGGCGCACGCCGTGGCGCGCCACTTCGGCCAGGATCGCGTCGATGTCCCACCACTGCCCGCCGTGGAAAGCGTAGGCGGTATCGCAATAGCTGCAGCGCAGCGGGCAACCGGTCAGGCGCACGAACACGGTCGGCCAGCCGGCGCTGTCGGCCTCGCCCTGCAGCGACAGGAAGATCTCCGTCAGCTTCAGGCGCGGTAGCGGGCTTTGAACGATATCGCTGGGAACGGCGGCCATGGCGGGAAAGTATGCCCCCGCGACGATGGCGGCAGCGTTCGGGGGCTCAGCGCAACTGCTGGCCGATGCGGATCGACTGCAGGCGGTCCTGCGCGGTGCGCGCGGCATCCGATCCCGGATACTGGCTGATCACCTGCTGCAGGGTCTGCTCGGCATCCTGGGCGCGGCCTTCGCCGTACTGGGACAGGCCCAGCTTGAGCAGCGCGCCGGAGGCCTTGTCGTGGGTCGGGTAGCGGCCGATCAGGTCGCGAAACTGCGCCTCGGCCAGCGGGAAATTCTTGGTGGCGTAATAGCTCTCGCCCAGCCAGTACAAGGCATTGGGGGCATACACGCCGTTCGGGTACAGCTCGAGGAAGCTCTGGAACAGATTCGCCGAGTCGGCGTATTTGCCGGCCTTCAGCGCGTCGAAGGCGACGTTGTAGCTGGTGCGCTCGTCGCCGCTGGCGGCGAGCGTGCCGGCGTCGCCATGCACCGACGGCGGCCGTTCGGGAACGGCGGCAGCCGGCTTGGCGACAGGTGCGGAAACGGCGGGTGCGGCAGCCCCAGCCGGCGGCAACGGCGGCGTCGCGCCACCCTCGATCCGGTTCAGGCGGCCGTCCAGGTCCAGGTACTGGTCCTTGGCGCGCTGCTTGAGTTGTTCGTTGTCGTGCTGCAATTGCTCGATCGTGGCCTCCAGCGACTGCACCTGCGTCCGCAGCTGGTTGAGCTGGTTCAGCATGTCGGTGTTGCCCTGGGTGTTCATGGCCTGCTGCTCGAGCGCGGACACGCGATCGGCGAGACTTGCGCGCTGCGCATGAGCCGGCGCGGCGGCCACCAGGGCCGCCGCGACGATCATCGATGTAAGGACACCGATACGCATCTATTACTGAGCCGTGTACACGATCTCGACGCGGCGGTTCTGCGACCAGCAGGACTCGCCCGACTCGGTGCACACCGGACGCTCTTCGCCGTAGCTGACCACGGTCAGCTGCGCAGCCGAACCGCCGGCAGCCTGCAGCGCCGAAGACACGGCGTTGCCACGACGCTCGCCCAGGCCCATGTTGTACTCGCGCGAACCGCGCTCGTCAGCATTGCCCTGCAGCGTGATGCGCGAGGACGGACGGTCACGCAGGTACTTGGCGTGGCAGGCCATGATCGCCTGGAACTCCGGCTTCAGCGAGTCCTGGTCCAGATCGAAGTAGACCACGCGCTGGCGCAGGCAGGCATCGGTGTCCAGATCGCCCGGGCCGTACAGGCCGGAGGTGGACGGGCCGGTCGGGGTGGTGGTGCCAGTGGTGCCGGTGGTGTCGGTCTGGGGAACTTCCTTGACCTTCTTGGAGCAGCCGGCCAGAGCTGCGACGGACAACAGCGAAACAAGCAGTACGCGGGTGGTCTTGTTCATGGGGATACCTATATGGCTCCTGAGCCGAAAAGGGGTTCAACGCAGCGAAATATTAACATCAAACTTACGCGTCAACGCGCCGTCCGGTACGGCGACCACGACGGCTCGCGCACGTCGCCATCGGCCAGGACCAGGCGCTGACGGACGCGGGCATCGGCCGAGACCGCGTACAGCACCCCTCGCCCGCCTTCGCGGGCGGCGTACAGGACCATACTGGCGTTCGGAGCGAAGCTCGGCGACTCGTCCAACGACCCCGTAGACAATGTGCTCCAGCGCGGCGAACCCAGGCTGCGGTCCATCATCGCGATCTTGTAGGTATTGCCGCTGCCCTGGGCGACGGCGATCTTTTTGCCGTCGAAAGACACGCTGGCGGTGGCGTTGTAGTTGCCCTGGAAGGTGACCCGGTTGGCGCTGCCGCCGGTCGCCGCCACCTGGTAGATCTGCGGCCGGCCGCCGCGATCGGAGGTGAAGTAGATGCTGCTGCCGTCCGGCGCCCAGGTCGGCTCGGTGTCGATGCCGAAGTGGTTGGTCAGCTGGGTCAGCTGCTTGCTGCCCAGATCCATCACGTAGATCTCCGGGTTGCCGCTGCGCGACAGCGCCAGGGCCAGCTTGCGGCCGTCCGGCGAGAACGAGGGCGCGCCGTTGATGCCGCGGAAGCTGGACACCAGCTGGCGGGCGCCGGTGGCGATGTCCTGCAGGTAGATCGAGGAGTTGCCGCGCTCGAAGCTGACGTAGGCCAGCTTCTTGCCGTCCGGGCTCCAGTTCGGCGACAGCAGCGGTTCGGCCGAGCGCACGATGGTCTGCGGGTTGTAGCCGTCGGAGTCGGCGACCATCAGCGCATAGCGCATCGCCCCGCCCTTGCCGCTGGCGGTGACGTAGGCGATGCGGGTCCAGAACGCGCCGCGCACGCCGGTGATCTTCTCGTAGATCGCATCGGCCATCTGGTGCGCCACGTCGCGCATCGCACTGGCGCGCGCGGTCATCGCCAGGCCGAGCATGCGCTCGCCCTTGGCCACGTCGAACAGTTCGTACTCGACCCGGTAGGTGCCCTCGCCGGCATCCATCACCCGGCCGGCGACCAGGTAATCCTGCTTCAGCGCGCGCCAGGTGGCGTATTGCACTTCGCTGCCGCGGGTCGGGCGCTCGACGATCTGCGCCTCGGGCAGGTTGCGGAACTGGCCGGAACGGTCCAGGTCGGCACGCACCACGGCGGACACGTCGGTGGACGGTGCGGCCGCCGAACCCTGATAGGGCATCGGCACGACGGTGATCGGGGTCGCCGACGCGTTGCCGCCGACGATGTCGATTTCCAGGCCCTTGTCCTGCGCGAACGCGGCCAGGGGGAGCAACAGGGCAGTCAGGACGGCAAGCCAGCGCGGCAGTTTCTTCATGGGTCGCTCAGCGGTACTCGGGAAAGGCGCAAGAGATAGCAATGCGCGGGTGAACGTATTCGCAATCATGAACCATCGATATGTGAAGCCGATGGCAGGAAGCCCGGATTATCGCCTATCGCGCTGCCCGCGAGTGAAAGCGCAAGCTTTTAGTCCCGAGTCCCGAGTCCCGAGTCCCGAGTCCCGAGTCCCGAGTCCCGAGTCCCGGCGTCTCACCGATCCTGCGCAGTGAAGTTGAAGGTCAGATCGCGCGCGAACACCGATTCGAAGCCACGGTACGGCAACGGCTGCGCCCGCAGCACCGCGGCCTCGATCGAGCGCCGGCCGGCTTCGTCGTAGGGACAGTCGGGGCTGACCTTGGCCTCGATCACCTGCCCGCCGACGATCTGCTTGATCGCGATCTTGCACTTCTGCCCCAGCGGCACCGAATCCGGGCGCACCCACTGGCTCAGCACCGCCTGCTGGATCGCCGCGGCGTACTTGGCCGACAGGTCGGTATTGGTGCCGTTCTGCCCGGGTGTGGCCTGCGGCGTGGACGCGGCGGTGGCCGAGGCCTGCTTGGCGCGCACGTCGGCCAGCTGGCGCAACTTCTGCTCGGCCAGCTTGGCCTCGCGGTCGGCCTGCTCGCGTTGCTTGCGGATGTCGGCGATCTTCTTCTGCCGCTCCTCTTCCTGCTGCGCGGCCAGGCGCTGCTTCTGCTCGGCCTCCTGCTGGCGCTTCTGCTCGGTCAGGTCGATCTGCTCCTGGCGGCGCTTGGCTTCCTGCTCCTGCTTCTCCTTTTCCTGCGAGATCGCGGTGCGGCTGGCGCGGTCCTGGTCGACCTTGTCCGGCACCGGGATGAAGTCCTGCGCCTTCTGCTGCTGCTCGGTCGGCGCCTGCTGCGGCTTGGGCACGGGCACCGGTTGCGGCGGCGGCACCGTGTCGTCCTCGGCGACCTCCTTGACCGGTTCCGGCAGCGGGTCGGGCAGGGGCTTGGGCGCGTCCTGCACCGCCTTCTGCGCCGAACGCACGTCGGCAGCCGAGACCACCAGCGAGGCCTCGACCATCGGCGAACCGGCGGCCGGTTCCACCTCGCGCACCGGCGACCACCACCAGGCAAGGAAGAACAGCAGCCCGAGCAGCACGTGCACGGCCAGCGCGAGGAGCACGCCGACGATCAGGCCCTGGTCGCTGTCCTGGTCGCGGGGCGGTCGGGAATCGGCTTCAGCGTGCATTGGTACCGGGCTGGCTCATCAGGCCCACCTTGGGAACGCCGGCCTGCTGCAGCATGACCATGGTGTCCATGACCAGCTGGTAGTTGGAACTGCCGGGCGCGGCGACGAACACCGGCACGTCCTTGTTCTGGCTGACGAAGGCCTGCATCTTCGCCTTCAGTTCCGGCGCGCCGATCTTCTCCGGCTTGCCGTCCTGCAGGGTCAGGGTGTAGCGGCCCTCGCCGTCGACGGTGACGATGACCGGGTCCTTCTTGCTTTCCACCGAACGCGCGGTGGAATCGGGCAGGTCCACGTCCACGCTCAGGCTGAGCAGCGGCGCGGTGACCATGAAGATGATCAGCAGCACCAGCATCACGTCGATGTACGGCACGACGTTGATCTCGGACTTGAGCTTGCGGCGTTTGCGGCGGGAAATGGCGGCAGTCATGCGGGAATCCTGGGGTCGTGGGCAGAGCGCGCGGCGGCGCTCAGTCGCCGCTGGCCTGGCGCTGCAGGATGGAGCTGAACTCTTCGGAGAAGGTCTCGAAGCGCACCGCCATCCGCTCGACCCGGGTTGTGAAGCGGTTGTACGCCCACACCGCCGGGATCGCCACGAACAGGCCGATGGCGGTGGCGAACAGCGCCTCGGAAATGCCCGGCGCGACCGCGGCGATGCCCGCCTGCTGGCCGCTGTTGAGCATGTCGTGCATGGTCACCATGATGCCGAACACGGTGCCGACCAGGCCGACGTACGGCGCGGTGGAACCGATGTTGGCGAGCAGCTCCAGGTTGCGCTCCAGGCGGTCCACTTCGCGCGCATAGGTGGCGCGCATCGCCCGCTGCGCGCCTTCCAGCTGGATCCGCGCGTCGAGCTTGCGCTTGTCGCGCAGGCGGGTGAACTCGCGGAACCCGGCCTCGAAGATCGCCTCCAGCCCGCCGACCACGCGGTTGCGGTCGGCCGCCCCGGCGTAGAGCTTGGTCAGGTCGGTACCGGACCAGAAGCGGTTCTCGAAGTCGTCCGCGTCGCGGTTGGCCTGCTTGAACACCCGCGCCTTGCGGAAAATGATCACCCAGCTGATCAGCGAGCCGAGCAGCAGCAGCAGCACGATCACCTTGACCGGCAGGCTGGCCTTGATCAGCAGATCCAGGTAGTTGATGCCGCCATGGGCGGCGGTGCTGGCGACGGCCTGCGCGGCGGTCTGGGTCACGTCCTGCGGTAGCGCCTCCGCCACCGTGTCCTGCAGGGCCAGGAGCAATGCGATCATCCGTCGTTCCTCAGTAATTCGGTTTCAGTGATTTCGAGAGCTTTCAACATGTCGTACAACGCGTCGTCGATGCCGCGCGGGCGGAAGTTGCCGGCGCCCAGCGCCGCCACCTTCACCTGCGCGCGCAACAGCAACTCGCCGTCGCGGTGGATCGACTGCGCGAACAGCAGGCTGGCGCGCTTGCACTGCGACAGCGCGACGCCGACCTGCAGGGTATCGTCCAGGTGAGCCGGGCGCAGGAAGTCGAGCTGCATCGCGCGCACCGCGAACACCAGATCGTGCTGCAGGCGCAGGCGCTCCTGTCCGTAGCCCAGCGCGCGCAGCCACTCCGTGCGCGCCCGCTCCAGAAAGGCGACGTAGCGTGCATGGTAGACCACGCCACCGGCGTCGGTATCTTCCCAGTAGATGCGTGTCGGCCAACTGAATAGCCGGGACTGGGGACTCGGGACTGGGGACTCGGTGGTCATTAAACCGACCTGGTCGAAGAGAAAGCCCGGTGCGCCATGGCGATACCGCAATTCAAAGCAGCTCTCCCGAGTCCCGAGTCCCGAGTCCCGAGTCCCGCGGCGGCTTCAGGCCCAAGTGCAGATAGGCCTTGTTGGTCGCCATGCGCCCGCGCGCGGTGCGGATCAGGTAGCCCTGCTGGATCAGGTAGGGCTCGATCACGTCTTCCAGGGTGCCGCGCTCTTCCGACAGCGAGGCGGCCAGCGACTCGACCCCGACCGGGCCGCCGTCGAAGTAGTCGATGATGGTGCGCAGCAGGCGCCGATCCAGGTCGTCGAAGCCTTCCGGATCGACCCCGAGCATCTGCATCGCCGCCTGCGCCACGTCCAGGTCGATGTGGCCGCCGGCGCGGACCTGGGCGAAATCGCGGACCCGCCGCAGCAGCCGGTTGGCGATGCGGGGGGTGCCGCGCGCGCGCCGCGCGATCTCGGCGCAGCCGTCGGCGTCGCAGGCGATGCCGAGGATGCCGGAGGAGCGGCGCACGATCCTGCCCAGCTCTTCGGGGGTATAGAACGCCAGGCGCTGCACGATGCCGAAGCGGTCGCGCAGCGGCGCGGTCAGCAGGCCGGCGCGGGTGGTGGCGCCGATCAGGGTGAACGGCGGCAGGTCGATCTTGATCGAGCGCGCGGCCGGGCCCTCGCCGATCATGATGTCGATCTGGAAGTCTTCCATCGCCGGATACAGCACTTCCTCGACCACCGGCGACAGGCGGTGAATCTCGTCCACGAACAGCACGTCGTGCGGCTGCAGGTTGGTCAGCAGCGCCGCCAGGTCGCCGGCCTTCTCGATCACCGGGCCGGAGGTCACCCGCAGGTTGACCCCCAGTTCGTTGGCGATGACATGGCTGAGCGTGGTCTTGCCCAGGCCCGGCGGCCCGAAGATCAGCACATGGTCCAGCGCCTCGCCGCGCGCCTTGGCCGCTTCGATATAGATCGACAACTGCTCGCGCACCGGCTGCTGGCCGAGGTAGTCGGCCAGACGCTTGGGACGGATGCTGGCCTCGACCGCGTCGTCTTCGCGGGTGGCGCTGCTGGCGATGATGCGGTCCATCAGCGGGACTCGGGACTCGGGACTCGGGACTCGGCAAACGCTCCGGCCATCGGACGGATTATCGGCAAACGGACAGTGGCACGGGCGCAGGTCGGCATCCGACTATTGTAGGCAACTGGCAGGCAAACTGCCGCTTTTCCGAGTCCCGAGTCCCGAAACCCGAGTCCCGGCCCCACTCAGATCTCCACCTGCGCCCCCAGCTCCACCAGCCGGTTGCCCGGAATGCGGAAGAAGCCGGTGGCCGGGGCGGCGTTGCGGTGCATGACCGCGAACAGCTTGTCGCGCCAGATCGGCATGCCGCGGTTGGCGCTGGCCACGATGGTCTCGCGGCTGGCGAAATAGGTGGTGTCCATCGGGTCGAAGTAGATGCCACCCTGGTCGCAGGAGCGCATCAGCGCCAGCGGCACGTCGGGGGTCTCCATGAAGCCGAAGCGCACGATCACCCGGTAGAACTCGTCGCCGATGGCGTCCATCTTCAGCCGCTGCTTGGCCGTGGCGTACGGCACCGGCAGGGTCTCCACGGTCAGGAACACGTTGCGCTCGTGCAGCACCTTGTTGTGCTTGAGGTTGTGCATCAGCGCATGCGGCACCACCAGCGGATCGGCGGTCAGGAACACCGCGGTCCCCGGCACACGCACCGGCGGCGCCAGCATCAGCCCGGGAAGAAAGGTATCGAGCTTGATGCCGTCCTTGCGGATCTCACCCTGCAGCAGCTTGCGACCGCGACGCCAGGTGCGCATCAGGGTGAACAGGATCAATCCCAACAGCAGCGGGAACCAGGCGCCATCCATGAACTTGATGATATTGGCGTAGAAGAACGCGCAGTCCACCGCCACGAACACCACCGCCATCATCCACAGCAGGACCCTGGGCACGCGCGGATTGGCGCGCGCATAGATGACCATCAGGACAGTGGTGATGAGCATGGTGCCGGTGACCGAAACGCCGTAGGCGGTGGCCAGTGCGGTGGAATTGCCAAAGCCCAGCACGGCCATGATGACCAGCGCCAGCAGCATCCAGTTGACCCCGGGAATGTAGATCTGGCCAATCGTCGAATGCGAGGTGTGGCGGATGTGCATGCGCGGGATGTAGCCGAGCTGGATCGCCTGGCTGGCCACCGAGTAGGCGCCGGTGATCACCGCCTGCGAGGCGATCACGGTGGCCGCGGTGGCCAGCACGATCATCGGGTACAGGCCCCACTCCGGCACCGATTCGTAGAACGGATTGCGCACCGCCGCCGGGTCGCGCAGCATCAAGGCCCCCTGCCCCAGGTAGGTCAGGGTCAGCATCGGCAGCACCAGGAAATTCCACGAATAGCGGATCGCCTTGGCGCCGAAATGGCCCATGTCCGCATACAGCGCTTCGCCGCCAGTGACCGCCAGCACCACCGCGCCGAGGACGAACACCGCGTGCCAGTTGTGCTCGGCGAAGAAGCGCACGCCCCACCACGGATTGAGTGCGTGCAGCACCTCCGGCGCCTTGGTCAGGTTGTAGACGCCGATCGCGCCCAGCGCCAGGAACCACAGCACCGTGATCGGACCGAACGCCTTGCCGACCCGCTCGGTGCCGAAGCGCTGCGCCACGAACAGCATCACCAGCACCATCACCGTGATCGGCACGACGAAGCTGTGCAGCCGCGGCGCCGCCACTTCCAGGCCCTCCACCGCCGACAACACCGAAATGGCCGGGGTGATCACCCCGTCGCCGAAAAACAGCGAGGCGCCGAAAATGCCCAGGATGCCGACCACGTATACCGAACGCGAGCCGCCGGGCAGCGTGCGCTGCGTCAGCGCGGTCAGCGCCATGATGCCGCCCTCGCCATCGTTGTCGGCGCGCATGATGATCGCCACGTACTTGAGCGTCACCACGATCATCAACGCCCAGAACACCAGCGACAGGATGCCCAGCACCGTGTCGTGGTCCGGGGTCAGGCCGTAATGCGGCGAGAACGCTTCCTTCAAGGTATACAGCGGACTGGTGCCGATGTCGCCGAAGACGACGCCGATGGCGCCCAGCACCACGGCGAAACCGGTCTTGCCGTGCGCGGCATCGTTGCCGTCGCAGGGGGCGGGAGTAGCAGTGTGGTTCGAGGACATGGCGAAGTCAGGTTAGCGCCGCGAGGCGTGAAGAAGGAGGTACGGCGCGCGGTCAGCGCAACGCGGCCTGCAGGGCCTTGCGGATGACGCTGGCGACCTCGTCGCCGTCGGCGGCGGCGTCGCGCGCCATCTTCGCCGCCTCGGCCGGCTTGTAGCCGAGCTGCTGCAGCGCCACGGTGGCCTCGGACACCGCATCGGTGCCGAGCTGGCCGCTGACCGGCGCGCCGCCGCTGAAGTCCGCGGCCCGGTCGCGCAGCTCCACCACCATGCGCTCGGCGGTCTTCTTGCCGATGCCGGGGATGCGGGTCAGCGCGGTGACGTCGGCGCTGGTGACCATCCGTGCGAACTCGTCCACGCTGACCCCTGACAGCACCGCCAGCGCGATCTTGGCGCCGATCCCGGTGACCCGCTGCACGTCGCGGAACAGGCGCCGCTCGCCCTCGCGCAGGAAGCCGTACAGCGATACGCTGTCCTCCTTCTGCGCGTAGTGGGTGAACAGGATCACGTCGCGGCCGACGTCGGGCAGATCGTAGAAGGTGCTCATCGGCGCCTCCAGCTCATAGCCGACCCCACCCACGTCGATCACCAGCCACGGCGGCTGCTTGTAGGCGAGGATGCCGCGCAGACGGCCGATCATCGGGGCGCTCCGTCGGGACTCGGGACTCGGGACTCGGGACTCGAGGGGCTGGCGGCACGATGGGGATGAACGGGCACGACCCGGCACGGCGGCGATTCCTCGGAACGCGACAATCCGCCGTTCCGAGTCCCGAGTCCCGAGTCCCGAGTCCCGATACATTTCGTCATTTCCTGCTCCAAGCCTGCTGCGTACTGACGCCCAGGCGCTGCGCGGTGGCGCGCACGTGGGCATGGGTGATGGCCACCGCCAGCGCGTCGGCGGCGTCGGCCTGCAGTTTTCCGGTCAGACTCAACATCAGACCGACCATATGTTGCACCTGCTGCTTCTCGGCCGCCCCCTTGCCGACGATCGCCAGCTTGATCTCCTTGGCCGCGTACTCGTGCACCGGCAGGTCGCGCAGCACAACCGCGCAGATCGCCGCGCCGCGCGCGTGGCCGAGCTTCAGCGCCGCGTCGGCGCTCTTGCCCATGAACACCCGCTCGATCGCCACTTCCTGCGGCTGGTATTGCTCGATCAGCGCGCCCAGCCCGTGCAGCAGGCGCTTGAGCCGCTGCGAGAAGTCGCCTTCCCCGAGCAGCAGCAACGGCGCATGGTAGACATGGATGGTGCGGCCGCTGCCGTCGATGTCGATGTCGATGATGCCCACGCCGGTGCGCTGCGAACCGGGGTCGATGCCGAGGATGCGGACTCTGCCGGGACTCGGGACTCGGGACTCGGGACTCGAAGGGCTGGCGACGCGGACGGTTTGAGCGGGTACGCCCCGGGGCACCGGCGATCCATCAGGCCCCGTCGACTCGCCGTTCCGAGTCCCGAGTCCCGAGTCCCGAGTCCCGGCCGCCGCCACCTCAGCCGCCACTCAACGCGGACTGATCGGCATTGGAATAGACCGCCTGCACATCGTCCAGGTCTTCCAGCATGTCCAGCAGCTTGCGCACCTGCAGCGCGGTGTCGCCTTCCACGGAGATGTCGTTGTCGGCGCGGAAGCTGATCTCGGCATGGTCGGCGACCAGGCCGGCCGCCTGCATCGCGTCCTTGACTGCCTGGAACGCATCCGCCGAGGTCAGCACGTCGATCGCGCCGTCCTCCGGATATACCACGATGTCGTCGGCGCCGGCCTCGATCGCCGCTTCGGTGATCGCTTCCTCGTCGGCACCGGCAGCGAAGCTGAGCACGCCCAGGCGCTTGAACATGAACGCCACCGAGCCTTCGGTGCCCATGTTGCCGCCGCACTTGCTGAACGCGTGGCGCACGTCGGCCACGGTGCGCACGCGGTTGTCGGTCAGGCAATCGACGATCACCGCCACCCCGCCCGGGGCATAGCCCTCGTAGCGGATCTCCTCGTACTCCACCCCTTCCAGCTCGCCGGTGGCCTTCTTGATCGCGCGCTCGATCACGTCCTTGGACATGTTCGAGGCCAGCCCCTTGTCCATCGCCACGCGCAGGCGCGGGTTGTTGGACGGGTCGCCGCCGCCGGCGCGCGCGGCGACGCCGATCTCGCGGATGATCTTGGTGAAAATCTTGCCGCGCTTCGCATCGGATGCGTTCTTGCGGGCTTCGATCGAGGGGCCTCTACCCATGGGGGGTTCCGGACATCAGTAAGGACAAGCGGCGGATTTTACTCGATTGCGCCGCCGCGCCCGCATCGGCGATGCTGCCGGCCAGCATAGCGACCGCCGCGCGCCCGTCCCAGCGGCCGAGACCCTGCTGCTGCAAGGCCGCGCTGCGCCCGAGGGCGATGCCAAGGCCGCGTCGCAACAGCGCCTGTGCCGCCGCGCTGCGGGCCAGCGGCGTGCCCAGGCAGCCACCCCCGGGTCACCCGACGGCGCCTGGCGCAAGGCATGCAGCGCGATCCGCCCGCCCAGGCTGTACCCGGACCAGCGCCACCGGCCCCTGCGGCGCCAGGCGCTGGATCCGCTGCTGCAGCCGCGGCAGCGCCGCCTCGGCGCCGCCGAACGCGGTCGAATAGCCGAAGCTGGCGACACGAAAGCCATCGCGGCGCAGCCGCCAGGCCAGCGGCCCGAGCCAGGCGCGGTTGTTCCAGATCCCGTGCAGCAACAGGACCTGCGGCAACGGACCGGCCGCGGCGTTCGCGGCGCACATGCGCGCCGCCTCAGCTGCATGCACCAGCGCGGACAGCCGCGCGCCCGCGAAACGGTAAAGCGTCACAGCTCGAACGATCAAGGCGACATTCTCGCCCCAGTTGCCTCAAGAAAGCGCACTACCGGCCGTTAACGCAGAGTAGTCCCTTGCTACGTCCACGCGATGCAGCAACGGCGAAAAAACCCGCGCCGTCGTGCATGTATGGAGCAATCGCTGCATGGCATCGCGATAGCCACGGGAGTGACAGAGCAGGCACATGGAAAATTCAATCCCACGCATCAACTGACGCGCCAAGGAATTCTCAATCCGGATGCAGTCCAGGGCCAGCCCGCCTGGCGGCGGACGACGGAAACAGGATCGAAACGCAGGTCTGCGCAATCATCAAGGAGAAGCGCTGCATGTATAACAGAGGCATCATGTTGGCATCCTGCATCGCCGTGGCGGCCGGCGTCTGGCTCGGAGGTTGCGTCTCGAAGAGCGGGGCCTCTCATGCCGCATTCAACGCCGGCCAAGCCGCCGCGCAGGGCCAAGCCCCGGTCAAAACCGCTCTTGCCCGCAGCGCCGCCAATGGCGCCGCGCCGCAGCTCGCCCCAGGCACCTCTCCCTACTTCGACGCACCGGACGACGGCACGCTGGTCACCTATGTCGGCCACGCCAAGCCGACCAAGGAAGGTCCATTCGAGCTCTTTCCTGCGCGCATCAGCGAGCGTTATGCGTTGCGCGCCACGATGGAGGGCAAGATGACGATCGTCGCGCCCGACGGCACCCGGCTGCAGATGGATTACGTCCGCCACACGGAAGGCAAGAACGGCAACTGGACCTGGGTGGGACGTTTGCCCGGCGCGCTGGTGGGTGAGGAATCGGTCATCACCTTCGGCAAGAACGCGGTGTTTGGTTCGCTCGGCGCCAGCGGCGGCAAGGTCTACCGGATTTCCACCGTCGAGGGGCAACCTTATGTGATGGCGGCATCCGAAGTCGAAGTGCGATCGGCGGCGCCGAGCAGGCGTGGCGATGCCCGGGAGATGTTGCCCAGCGCCAACGCTGCGCCGCGCGCGGCGGCCACCGGCGTCATTCCCAACTACAGCAATTTGGGCAAGGTCAATGCCGCTGCCGGCACCACCTCCACCAATACGATCGACGTGGTGCTGGGCTATACGCCGGACTACAAGGCATATCGGGGCGGGGAATCGGCCATAGAGACGGTGCTGACCAATCTGGTCGAGGTCGCCAATCAGGCCTTCGTCAATGCCAATGTGCAGGCGCGCTATCGCCTGGTCGGCATCATCGAAGTCGGCTATACCAACAACAACGACAATAACCAGGCGCTGGACGAACTGACCTGGATCCAGGCCTACAACGACGCATTCCGCCCGATTCGCCAAGTGCGCGAGAACTACGGCGCCGATCTGGTCGCACTGGTCCGCCGCTTCAATAGCGCCAGCCAAAACAGCTGCGGCATCGCCTGGGTCAATGGAAGCACCGATTCTCGCTATGCGTACGCGATTGTTTCCGATGGCGTCGACGGCAACTACTACTGCTACTCGACGACGCTTGGACATGAACTCGGGCACCTGCTGGGTTCGCATCACCAACGCGAAACCGGGCAAGAAACCGGCTATAACTACGGGCACCGTAGCGACGTGGGCAGCTTCCACACGGTGATGGCCTACCCCGTCAACGGCCAGCGCGAAGTCAACATCTACTCGACTCCCGCGATCCAGGGATGCTATGGACAGGCCTGCGGCGTGATTGCCGAAGCCGACAACGCGACCGCGTTCATGCTCACCATTCCGCGCGTCGTTCAATACAGAGCGACCGTCGTGCCGTTCGACGACTCGAGTTCGCCAGGCCAGATCGTCGGCCCCTCCGGCAAGTGCCTGGACGTGGTGGATGGCAGCACCGAGAACACGGCGCGGACGCAGGTCTGGGGATGCAACGGCTTGCGCCAGCAGAAATGGCAGTGGCAAAGCAAAACCCGGGCGCTGCGCAACTACGGCACCGACAAGGTGCTGGATATCGCCGGGGTGAACACCAGCAACGGCGCGGGCGTGCAGCTCTACCAGGCGGTGAGCGCGTCCAACCAGCGCTGGAACTTCCGCTCGTCCTCCATCATCGCCACTGGCGGCAAGGTGCTGGACGTGGTCAACGGCGGATCTGGCAACGGCGCGCGCCTGCAGACCTGGGACAATCTCGGCGGCAGCAACCAGACCTGGAATTTCGATCCGGCCACCGGCGCCATCCAGGTGTCCAGCGGACGCTGCCTCGACGTGATGGGCGGCGGCGTGACCAATGGCACGGCAGTGCAACTCTGGGACTGTTCGGGGAACAAGTACCAGAAATGGGCGCTGGGCACGAATGGCGCGATCGTCGGCTACGGCGGCAACTGCCTTGAAGCCAGGGGGAACTCCGGCGCGAACGGCAACACCATCCTGATGGCCACCTGCAATGGAAGCGCCGCGCAAGCCTGGCGGATTCGCGGGCAGATCCGTAGCGACCTCAACAACAAGTGCCTCGATGACTCCGAAGGCGGCAGGAGCAACGGCGCACGCGTGCAGATGTGGGACTGCCTGGGCAATCCCAACCAGACCTGGGAACTGCAGCCCAACTGACCGGGCGACCGGCCAGAGCGTTTCCCAACAGGGCGTGTCGTTCAGTCTCCAACGGATCGTTCTTGTTGCGCATGCGCGAGCAACGACGAATGGATGGGCATGAACGACACGCCCTGCCGGCATGCGGCGGCATCGTCAAAGAAGGGCTCCGCTGCATGTCCTGGCATGCAGGGCACTTCCGAGTGACAACGGCGACTGCGCCGAAAACGTGCCGCCTTACCAACCGCGATCAGGCGTTCAACAGGGCGCAAAGCCTGCGAGGCAATGCGCTGCCGTCCCTGCGGGCCGACGGCCAGACTACTGCCGCGGCACGCTGCGCAGAATGAACTCCAGATCGCGGGTCTGCCCGACCGGGAACTCGTAGCTGCCGACCTTCTCGAAGCCGTAGCGCGCGTAGAAACGCTGCGCGCCGAAGTTTTCCGACCACACGCCGATCCACAGCGTGCGCGGGCCTTCGCGTTCCAGCCAGGCCAGCGCGGTTTCGAACAGGCGGCTGCCCCAGCCGCTGTTCTGGTGCGAACGCAGCAGGTAAAGCCGCTTCAGTTCGCCATCGCCGGGCCGCACCTCGGCATGCGGCAGGCCGCAGGGGCCGGCCGCGGCATGGCCCACCGCCACGCCGTCGTCCTCCAGCAGCCAGACCGCGTAGTCCGGGTGCTGCAGGATGGTGCGCTGCCGCGCGGCGGTGTAGGTCTGGTCGAGAAAGCCATGCAGGTCCTGCGGCGAATACAGATGCCCGAAGGTCTCGGTGAAGGTGGCCGCGGCCAGCGCCGCCAGGGTGGCGGCGTCGTCCGCGGTGGCCTGGCGGATCGCCAATGCCATCGATCAGCCCTGCACCGGCCTGGCGCGCACCTGCACGTGCACTTCGGCCAGCTGCGCGTCGGCGATCGGCGACGGCGCGTCGGTCATCAGGTCCTGCGCGCCGGTGGTCTTGGGGAACGGGATCACGTCGCGGATCGATTCGGTGCCGGCCATCAGCGCGGCGATGCGGTCGATACCGAAGGCGATGCCGCCGTGCGGCGGCGCGCCGTAGTTCAGCGCATCGAGCAGGAAGCCGAACTTGGCGCGCGCTTCCTCGGCGCCGATGCCGAGCAGTTCGAACACCGCGCTCTGCATCTGCGGACGGTGGATGCGGATCGAACCGCCGCCGATTTCATTGCCATTGAGCACCATGTCGTAGCTGCGCGATACCGCGGTCCTGGCATGCGTGCGCAGCTGCGCGATGTCGTCCACCGCCGGCGCGGTGAAGGGGTGATGCAGGGCGACGTAGCGCTGCGCTTCCTCGTCCCATTCGAACATCGGGAAATCGGTGACCCACAGCGGCGCCCAGCCGGCGGCGACCAGGCCGAAGTCCTTGCCGGCCTTCAGCCGCAGCGCGCCCATGAAGTCGGAGACGGTGTTGTAGCCGCCGGCACCGAAGAACACGATGTCGCCGTTGCCGGCGCCGATGTGCTTGACCAGTGCGGCGAAGGCCGCTTCGGAGAAGAACTTGGCGATCGGCGAGCTGATTTCGCCGGTGTCCGACAACTTGATGTAGGCCAGCCCCTTGGCGCCGTACTTGGCCGCGTGCGCGGCGTAGTCGTCGATCTGCTTACGCGACAGCGTGGCGCCGCCGGGAATGCGCAGCGCGGCGACGCGGCCGGCGGCGTCGTTGGCAGCAGCGGTGAACACCGGAAACTCGCTGGACTTGACCAACTCGGCCACGTCGATCAGTTCCAGGCCGATGCGCAGGTCCGGCTTGTCCGAGCCGAAGCGGCGCATCGCTTCGGCCCAGGTCATGCGCGGGAATTGCGCGGCCAGCTCCACCTCCACCACTTCCTTGAAGATGTGACGGATCATCTGCTCCACGGCATCCTGCACATCGCGCTCGCGCACGAACGCGAACTCCATGTCGAGCTGGGTGAACTCGAGCTGGCGGTCGGCGCGCAGCGCCTCGTCGCGGAAGCAGCGCGCGATCTGGTAGTAGCGGTCGAAGCCGGCCACCATCAGGATCTGCTTGAACAGCTGCGGGCTCTGCGGCAGTGCATAGAACTCGCCCGGATGCATGCGCGCCGGCACCAGGAAGTCGCGCGCGCCTTCCGGGGTGGCCTTGGTCAGGATCGGGGTCTCGATGTCCTGGAAGCCGCGCTCGTCCAGGTAGCGGCGCAGCGCCTGCACCAACTTGATGCGGGTGCGCTGCATGCGCTGCATCTCCGGACGGCGCAGATCCAGATAGCGGTACTTCAGGCGGGTTTCCTCGCCCGGGTTCTCGTGCGCATGGAACGGCAGCGGCGCGGCCTTGTTGAGGATCGTGATGCGGGTGGCGATCACCTCGACCTTGCCGCTGCGCAGCTTGTCGTTGACCGCATGCCGCGCACGCACCACGCCTTCCACCTGCAGCACGTCCTCGTAACCCAGCGAGGCGGCGACCGCGAACACTTCCGCGCTCTCCGGCTCCACCGTCACCTGCACGATGCCCTCGTGGTCGCGCAGGTCGATGAAGCAGACCCCGCCGAGATTGCGGGCGACATCGGTCCAGCCGGCCAGGGTGACGGTTTGGCCGATCAAGGTCTCGTCGACCAGGCCGCAGAAGTGGGTACGCATCGCAAACTCCAAGGTGGGGCCGCCGGCGCAGAACGCGCCGGCAAGCCGGATATTCTGCGGCGCGGCGCCGGCCCGGGCAAATCGCGCCGCAACTCACCTGGCCTTAAGTTTCCGTGAGGCTATAGTCCGCCCACCGTCACGGGCATCGGAGGGGACCCATGTTGAAGCAACTGAGCGGGTGGTTGTTGGTGGCCGGACTGGCCCTGGCCAGCGGGCCGGTGGCCGCGCAAAGCGCGCGCGCCTACGCGCCGGAGGACCTGCGGCAGCTGTCGGTGCCGAGCCGGGTGCGGGTGATCGAGCGCGAATACGCCGACCAGACCCGCGGCCGGCAGATCCCCGACGACCAGTTGGAGTTCTACCTGGACCAGATCGACCGCGGCTGGGGCTTCGGCCGCATCCAGCAGGACATTTCCACCTCGCTGCGCGGCAGCAGCGGCCAATGGCGGCCGGAGCCTGGCTTCGACGCGCAGACCGTCGCCTGCTCCAGCAACGACCGCAGGCGCCGCCAGTGCGCGACCCCGTTCCGCGGCCGCGCGCGGCTGGTCGGCGCACTGTCGGACTCGCCGTGCATCGAAGGCCAGACCTGGGGTTCCGGCCCCGGCGTGGTGTGGGTGGACGGCGGTTGCCGCGGCCGCTTCGCCGAGGGCCGTGGCGGTTGGGGCGACGGCGGCCGGCCCGGGCCGGGTCCTGGCCCAGGTCCCGGCCCGGGCGGCACCATCCGCTGCGAGAGCCAGGACCAGCGCCAGCGCGTCTGCAACACCGGCTGGCGCAATGCGGTGCTGGTCCGGCAACTGTCCGACACCCGCTGCATCGAAGGCCGCAGCTGGGGCCAGCGCGACGGCACGGTGTGGGTGGACGACGGTTGCCGCGGCGAGTTCGCCGAAGGCCGCGGCGGCGGCGGCTGGGGTCCGGGCCGCCCGCCATCCGGCGACGACTACTCGGTGACCTGCAGCAGCGACGACAAGCGCCTGCGCAGCTGCGCCTGGGATCGCGGCCAGGGCCGCCCGAGCGTGATCCAGCAGTTGTCCGGCACCACCTGCGTCGAGGGCCGCAACTGGGGCTACGAGGGCAATGCGGTGTGGGTCAAGGAAGGTTGCCGGGCACGCTTCGGCGCGCGCTGAATCCCGCTGTGCAGGAACGCGAACGGCCCGCAGGCGACTGCGGGCCGTTCGCGCTTTTGGGACGCCCCGCCCCGGGACGCCCCGCTCAGGTCGCAGCAGGCTTGGCGGCCGGCGCCGGCGTGGCCGCGGGCGCTGCGGCAGGCTTGGCCGCGCTGTCGGTGGAGGCCGCCGCGGCGGCAGGCTTGGCCTCGCCGGCGCTGCCGCTGCCGGACTCGGCCAGGTTGCGCTTCTTGTCGCCGTCCTTCTTGAAGTCGGTCTCGTACCAGCCGCTGCCGGACAGGCGGAACGACGGTGCGGTCAGCTGGCGCTTGACCGCGGACGCGCCGCAGGACGGACAGGTATCGGGGTCGGGATCGGACAGCTTCTGCAGGCGGTCGAAGCTGTGACCGCACTCGGCACATTGGAACGCATAGATCGGCATGGCGGCAAAAACGCGAAAGGAACACAGGCAGCCAGTATGGGGCCCGGGCGCCGGCTTTCAAGCGATACCGGCGCGTGGCGCCCTGTCCTGCATTTCCCGGCGGGCCGCAGCGGCGCTGCGCGGGTTCGGGAACCGCGGGCCGCTCAAACGGCCGCCTGCGGCAGCGCCGGCCGCGGCGGATGGACCGACGGTGGTGCCGGCTCTTGCGCAGCCGGCGCCTCGATCAGGCCCTGGGCCGGCGCCGCCGGCAACGGCGCGGCCTCGACCGGGTCCACGTCGAACGGCATGCGGAACAGCAGCGACGGCAGCAGCGTGCTCAGCGCCGCATACAGCAGCAGCGCGCCGAACAGCGCATCGGCGATGGCGAAGCGCTCGCGCAGGATCCCGGCCAGCACCAGGGTGAAGATCAGGGTCGGCGCCAGCGCCAGCGACACCCGCAGGCTGCTGCGCGCATCCTCGCCGAACAGCAGCCGCCGCTGCAGCCAGACGATGCCGATACGCAACGGCAGCACGCACGCGGTCAGCGCCAGGCCCAGTCCCAGCGCCCGCAGGCTCAGCGCCCCGCTCGGCACCTTGGTGCCGGCATTGAAGAAGTAGAACGGCACGAAGAACGAAGCGAACAGCCGCACCGCCTGCAGGTTCTCGTCGGAGGCCAGCAGCGGCATGCGCTGGCGCAGCAGGCGCGCGACCAGCCCGGCGATGAACGCGCCGACCAGGTAGTACACGCCCAGCGAATAGGTGATGTAGGCGGCGATCAGACCGACCATCACCAGCAGCGAGAACTCCGACCCGGGCGCCTGTGGTGCCACCCAGCGTCCCAGCGCCACGAACAGCAGCGGCAGGCCGACCAGCATCGCCAGCAACGCCAGGCTGGACAGGCCCATTCGCCAGGGATCGCCGGCCTGCAGGATCACGAACAACGCCGCCAGCGCCAGCAATTCGCCGGCGATGGCCTTGCTGGTGACCCAGAAGCGCTCCTGCTCGCCGAGCCCGAGCCGGCCCAGCGAATCGATGATGAAGCCGGTGGACGGGGTCAGCAGGGCCAGCGCCAGCAACCCGGCCGCCTGCCACGGTAGCGCGGCGTAGCGCCAGGCCAGCCAGCCGACCCCGAACAAGGTGCCGCCGCGCACCAGCAGGTGCAGCAGCAGCGGCCACAACCCGCGGCGCAGCGCCTTCGGGTCCACCTCCAGACCGGCGAACAGGAACAGCGAGGAGATGCCGAGCGTGGCCAGCAGCGCGATCACCGCATCATGCGCCCGCTCGCCCATCGCCAGCATCGCGACGATGCCGAACAGTAGGCAGGTCAGCGGCGCCGGCAGCTTGAAGCGCTGTAGCGCGCGCGGGATCACCAGCAGGGCGAAGATCAACAGCAGGTAGATCAGTTCGTGGCTCATCGGGCAGTGCATCCGTCGTGGGGGGGGGACGCTGGCGGCGGCGGCAATGATGCCGCGTGGCGGGCGCGGATGTCGTTACGCGCGATGCGCGACGGCACCGGCTGCCTGCCAGAACCTGCCATGCATGCAAGCGATACGGCCCGCCAGGTGCTGGCTGCTCGGCAGCGACGCTGCGTATCCGCACACCTCGCCGCGCGTACGCGCGCTGCGCATGCCGTGTTTCGGATGCGCCCCCAAGTGGCGCCTGCCGCAAACAGGCGGTCACACACACGCAATCATCTGTCGACACCATCACAACCCCCACATACAAGCGTTCACTTTTGATGAATTTTCCGAAAAGCTTCCGTACTCCGCGGCGCACGACCCTCGCCCTGCTACTGTCGGCGATGGTCGCCCATGCCCAGGCCGCCGAAGACGCCGACGCTCCCGCGGCAAACGCCGGCGCGCAGGTTTCCACGCTGGATCAGGTGCAGGTCGTCGGCCAGGCCACCACCTACGCCAAGACCAGCGTCAGCAAGGAGATGCTGGACCGCCAGTTCGCGATGGGCAGCGTCAACGACGCGCTCAACGAGCTGCCCGGGGTGATCGTGACCGAGGCCGATGCGTTCGGCTCCTCCGACTGGGGCACGCAGATCAGCATGCGCGGCTTCGTCAGCAACCGCGATACGCAGCAGATCGGTACCACCATCGACGGCCTGCCCAACGGCGGCTCGGCCTACGGCGGCGGCTCCAAGGCCAACCGCTTCATCGACACGCTGGATCTGGAAACGGTCGAAGTCAGCCAGGGCACGGCCGACATCGCGTCGCGCTCCAACGAAGCGCTGGGTGGCACGCTCAACTACCTGACCGGCGAACCGCTCGACGCGCAGCGCGTGCGCATGGCGGTGGGCATCGGCGACAACGAGGCGCGCAAGTACTACGCCCGCTACGACACCGGCCTGATCGGCACCAGCAAGGCCTGGCTCAGCGCCTCGCACAGCAGCAACACCGACTGGATCGACGGCAGCGGCCACACCACCCGCGATCATCTCGCCGGCAAGTTCGACAGCGACCTGGGCGCGTGGAAGCTCAGCGGCTACCTGTCCTACGACGACGCCGACGAATCCGAGTACAGCAGCGTCACCCCCGAGCAGTTCGCGCGCGATCCCGAGCACGACCTGCTGACCGGCACCCTCACCGGCATTCCGTATCTGGACCAGAACTACCGTTCCGGCTCGCGCGCGCTGCGCAAGAACACCTTCGGCTACCTGCGCGGCGCGTTCGACGGCGGCAACGGCTTCAAGGCCACGCTCGCAGGCTACGCGCATCGCATGGAAGGCCGCGGCGACTGGATCCCGCCATACCTGGTGAACGTCACCAACGACGGCAGCGGCAAGCCCGAATCCGAATACACCGGCGGACACACCGTGTACGGCGGCAGCGACCTGGGCGAGATCTACTTCGTCACTCCCACCGGCGCGGCGGCGACGATGCTGGCCGACTGCAGCGGCAGCGCCACACTGCCGGCCAAGTCGGATCCGGCCTGCTATCCGGCCGGTTCGCAGGCGGTGCAGTCCTACCGCCACAGCCACTATGACAACCACCGCGCCGGCGTCACCGCCGACGCCGAATGGCGCACCGACCTGGGCGCGATCGACAACACCGTGCGCAGCGGCGTGTGGCTGGAAAAATACCAGCGCAGCGTCACCCGCGACTGGCACCGCTTGCTCAACGTCGGCACCAACATCGCCTTCGACCACGTGCCGTACTGGGTGCAGTTCAAGGACCACTACGACACCGACGAGCGCATGTACTACGTGGAAGACGTGATGCGCTACGGCGACTTCGCCTGGCGCGTGGGCGTCAAGCAGTTCTTCGTCGACCAGACCCGCGACCGCCGCATCGGCGACAGCGAACACGTCGAATCGGATTCGCATTCCGATCCGCTGGTCTCCGCCGGCCTGACCTGGACCACCCCGGTGCAGGGCCTGGAAGCCTTCGCCGGCTACTCGCAGAACTTCGCTGCGATCCCCTCGGGCGTGCTCGGCGAGACCGATCCGGTGGTGCTGAGCCTGGTCAAGCCGGAGACCGCCGACAACATCGAGCTGGGCCTGCGCATGAGCCGCTGGCCGCTGACCGGCAGCGTCACCGTGTACGACATCCGCTTCGACAACCGCATCGTCTACGTGCCGAAAAACTTCGTCAGCGGCATCGACTACATCGGCCAGACCGACGGCGTCTACGAGAACTTCGGCGGCGTGCATGCGCGCGGCGTGGAAGCGGCGCTGGGCTACGCTGGGACAACGGTTGGCGGGTCAACGGCGCCTACACCTTCAACAAGGCGACCTACCTGGGCAGCGGCGACGCCGACCGCGACAAGGCACTTGAGATCGCCCAGGGTTCACAGGTCATCGGCCAGCCGCGCAACACCCTGGTGGCCTCGGCCGACTGGCAGGGCCAGGCCTGGGCGTTCGGCATCTCCGGGCGCTACCTCGGCAAGCGTTACCTGGATGCGTCCAACCGCAACAGCCTGGACGGCGTGACCACCTTCGACGCGCACCTGGGCCTGAGCCTGTCGCAGCTGACTACGCAACTGCAGGGCATGAAGCTGGACCTCAACGTCAGCAACCTCACCGACAAGCGTTATCTGGAAGGCGTGGACGGCAGCGACAGCGCGTTCATCGCCGCACCGCGCACGGTCGGCCTGACCCTGACGCTGGATCTGTAATCGCGCAGCCCGCATGCTGCGTCCTCGCCGGCGGCCTGGCGCCGCCGGCGAGCCCTTTTCGTCTCGTCCTGACGGTGCCCGCGCCATGACCGATCTTCCCCGCCGTCGCCTGCTCCAGGCCGGCGTCGCCGGCGCCGCCGCCGCGCTGTTGCCGCCCAGCATCGCCCGCGCCGCCGCGATCGCCCCGGACGTGCGCAGCGGCACCCTGCAGGACCTGCAACACGTGGTGATCCTGATGCAGGAGAACCGCGCCTTCGACCATTACTTCGGCAGCTTCGCCGGCGCGCGCGGCTTCGGCGACCGCTTCCCGATCCCGGCGCCGCCGTTGCCCGGCATCGCCCCGCGCAACGTCTGGCTGCAACCCAGCGAGGACGGCAGCCGCCTGCTGACCCCGTTCCCGCTGCAGACAGCGCGCGACTTCCGCACGATGCGCGTGCAGGGCACGCCACACACCTGGCCCGACGCGCAGCAGGCCTGGGACCACGGTCGCATGGGCCGCTGGGCCGCCGCAAAGCACGACCACGCGCTGGCGCACTTCGAACGCGGCGACCTGCCGTTCCAGTTCGCGCTGGCCGAGGCCTTCACCCTGTGCGACGCCTACCATTGCGCGATCCAGGCCGGCACCAATCCCAACCGCGTGTTCCTGTGGACCGGACAGAACGATCCGCAGGCGCGCGCCGGCGGGCCGGTGATCGCCAACTCGCACGACAACTTTCCCGAACTGGGCGGGCATGCCGACGACTACCGTTGGCACAGCTACGTCGAGGCGTTGCAGCAGGCAGGCGTGTCCTGGCAGATCTACCAGGACATGGCCGACAACTTCACCGACAACCCGCTGGCCGGCTTCGCCCCGTTCCGCGCCGCCTGGCGCGGCGCACCCGGGCACGATGCGCAGCTGCGCGAACGCGGGGTCGGCACGCGTACGCTGGCGCAGCTGCGCGAGGACGTGCTTGGCGCACGGCTGCCGGCGGTGAGTTTCATCATCGCCGACGCCGCCGGCAGCGAGCATCCCATTCCGTCCAGCCCCGCGCAGGGCGCGGCCTACACCGCGCGCGTGCTGGATGCATTGACCGCCGATCCGAAGGTCTGGTCGCGCACCGCGCTGCTGCTGATGTTCGACGAGAACGACGGCTTCTTCGACCACGTGCCGCCGCCGGCGCCGCCCTCGCCCGATCCCGCCGCGGCCGGTGGCTGGGCCGGCGCATCCACGGTGAACACCGACGGCGAATACCACCTGCACCCGGCGCCGGGCGACGAGAAGGCCGATCCGCCCGAACTGCGCGGCCGGCCCTACGGGCTCGGTCCGCGGGTGCCGATGTACGTGATCTCGCCGTGGAGCCGCGGCGGCTGGATCGATTCGCAGGTCTACGATCACACCTCGGTGTTGCGCCTGCTGGAACGCCGCTTCGGCGTCACCGCCAGCGGGCTGACGCCGTGGCGCCGCGCGGTCTGCGGCGACCTGGTGGATGCCTTCGATTTCCGCCAGGCCGATACGCGCCCGTTCTTCGCTGCGCTGCCCGACGTCAGCGCCGCCGCCGCGCGCGCGGCCGCCTTGCACGAGCTCGCGCTGCCGCCACTGCCGGACACCGTGCAAGCGCCGCGGCAAGCGTTCGGCGTGCGCCGCTCGCGCGCCTTGCCGTATCGCCCGACGGTACAACGACTGCACATGGACGCACGCGGCGACGTGCAGCTGCGGATGGGCAATGCCGGCGCGGCCGCGGTGCTGCACGTCTACGACCGCTACGATCTGGCTGCGATTCCGCGGCGCTACACGCTCGGCGCCGGCGCCACGCTGGACGCCACCTGGACCGCCCATGACGGCCGCTACGACCTGTGGCTGCTCGGCCCCAACGGCTTCCACCGCCATTACCGCGGCGACCTCGACGCACCACCGCTGCACGCCGAGATCACCCAGGACGCGCACGATCCGCAAGCCTTGTGCCTGCTGCTGCGCAACCCAGGCAACAACACGCTGCGCGTGGAACTGCAGCCCGGCGCCTATGCGCAGGCGCAACCGCACGACAGCGTGACCCTGGCGCCCGGCACCGAACAGCGGCGCAGTTGGAGCGCGGCGCCGAGCGGCGGCTGGTACGACCTGTGGGTGATCCAGGACGGCGCGCGCCAGCGCCTGGCCGGGCGCGTGGAAACCGGCAAACCCGGCGTCAGCGATCCGGCGATGGGCGGGCCGGCGCGGTTGTACCAGGACGACCCGATCGTGATCGGCGCGCTCGGCTGAGCGACCCGCCTTGCGCAGCGCAATGGAGGCGCGCAAGGCGGGATGTTGCGTGTGGAGCATGCCCCGCCAGCAGCGCAGCGGCGCTCAGTGCGCCGCAACCGCGTCCAGCACGCCGATGGTCCCCAGCCACGTCTCCACCAACCTTGGCCATTGCGCGATCGGCAACGTGCTCGGCCGCAGTCCGAACGCATGGCCGCCCTGCGCGTAAAGATGCAGTTCCGTCGGCACGCCGGCCTGTTTCAGCGCGACGTAGTAAGCCAGCGACTGCGTCACCCCATCCACCGCGTCGTCCTCGGCCTGCAGCAGGAACGTCGGCGGCGTGTCGGCGGTCACGGTGATGTCCGGCCGCATCTGCAGATGGGTCGGATCGCGCTTGGCGCGATCCTCATCCTCGTGCGCCCACAGATGGCCGGGATAGGCGGCGATGGCGAAGTCCGGGCGGCAACTTTGCGCATCCGCCGCGTCCACCGCCGGATACGTGCGCTTCGCGAAATGCGTGCTGGCCGCGGCCACCAGGTGCCCGCCCGCGGAAAACCCGATCACGCCGACCTTGTGCGGATCGATCCCCCACTCCGCCGCATGCAGGCGCACCAGTCCCAGCGTGCGCTGCGCGTCCTGCAGCGCGGTCTGTACCTTCGGATAGTAGCGGCCGCCGTTGACCCAGGTCGGCCCCGAGTTCGGTACGCGGTACTTCAGCAACACGCAGGTGATACCCCGCGACGTCAGCCAATCGCAGATCTCCGTGCCTTCCAGATCCATGGCCAGGACCTGATAGCCACCGCCGGGAAACACCACCACCGCCGCACCGCTGTTGCGGCCCGTGGGCGCATACACCGTCATCGTCGGCTGGCTGACATCGTTGGCCCTGGCCCACCAGGTGTGGCCTTCGCCGGGACCGACCGATTCCGGCTTCGGATGCGGCAACGCATTGGGAACCTTGCCAGGCCAGATCGGTACCTGCACATGGCCGGGCGATGGTTGCCAGATCTCCGCCTGCACCGGCGTGTGGGCGAGCACAAGTGCGGTGGCTGCGACTGCAAAAAGCAAAAGATTGCGCATTGTGGTGATCCAGTGGATGGCGAGGATGGAATGGGAATGGATGCGATGCGTGGAAAACGCGATGCCTTCGATACAGGCTGGGCAGCGCATGCGCCGACGCCTGAATGCCGTGATCTGCAATGCGCGTGCGGCTGCCGCGCCCCGCTGGGGATACACGATGGCGCGATGGCAGCGCCGCAACGCTCAATCCGCGAGCGTGTCCCGCACCGCGACCGCCACCGCCTTCAGTGCCGCATCGCGTGCCGCATCGTCGACCTTGGCACCATTGAGATAAGCAGTCAGCAGCAACGGCGTGCGCCGGCCCGGCGGCCACACGATGGCGATGTCGTTGCGGGTGTCGGTGCCGTTGCTGCCGGTCTTGTCGCCGATCTTCCAGCCAGGCGGCAGCCCGGCCCGCAGGCAAGCGTCGCCGGTACGGTTGTCGATCATCCACGCAGCCAGCTGCTCGCGCGAAGCCGGCTGCAACGCATCGCCGAGCAGCAGCGCGCGCAGGGTCGCGGCCATCGCCGCCGGCGTGGTGGTATCGCGCGGGTCGCCCGCGGCGAACCGGTTCATCTCCGGCTCGTGGCGGTCGGAGCGGGTCTGCGTATCGCCGAGCCCGCGCAGAAAGCGGGTCAACCCCGGAGGATCGCCGACCAGCGGGAACAGCAGGTTGGCCGCCGGGTTGTCGCTGTAGATCAGCGTCGCTCGGCACAACTCGGCCACGCTGAGCGCGCCGCCGACATGGCGTTCGGTGACCGGCGCGTGCGACAGCATGTCCGCGGCGCGGATCTGCACCGGTTGTCGCAAGCTCAGTTCGCCGCGGTCGACCCGCTGCAGCACCGCGGCCGCCAATACAAATTTGAAGGTGCTGCACATCGGGAAGCGCTCGTCCTGGCGCTGCCCGCCGAGCACTGCGCCGCTGCCGTCGAGCAGCGTCACCCCGAGCCGCCCGCCCGCGCGCCGCTCGATCCCGGCCAACCGCTGCGCCAGCGTCGGCGCCTGGTTTTTTGCTACTTTCGCGTCCACCGCCGCGACCGCCAGCGCGGCCGCCGCCAGCCCCATGCCGTGCAGGAATCGTCGTCTCGCCAGCATCGTCCACCTCCGTCGGAAGAGCCGATCATGCGCAGCTTGACCGCGGCCCACCAGCGAGGTTATTCAATCGCAATCATGAAAATGATTGATGCCTCGCCATGATCCGCCCGCAGCTGCCGCTGAATGCCCTGCGCGCCTTCGAGGCCGCCGCACGCCACCAGAACCTGACCCGCGCCGCCGCCGAGCTGTGCGTGACCCAGGCCGCGTTGAGCCACCAGATCAAGCAACTGGAAGCGCGCCTGGGCGTGGTCCTGTTCCAGCGCCTGCCGCGTGGCGTGGCCCTGACCGACGAGGGCCAGCGCCTGCACCCGGTGCTGACCGAGGCCTTCGACCGTATCGCCGCCACCCTGCAGCGCTTCGCCGGCGGCCGCTACCGCGAGACGCTGAGCATCGGCGTGGTCGGCACCTTCGCGGTGGGCTGGCTGCTGCCGCGGCTGGATGCCTTCCACGCCGCGCATGCGGACATCGAACTGCGCGTGCACACCCACAACAACCGGGTCGACCTGGCCGGCGAAGGCCTGGACCTGGCGATCCGCTTCGGCGACGGCGACTGGCAAGGCCAGTGCGCCACGCCGATCCTGGACGCGCCGTTCGCGCCGGTATGCGCGCCGGCGCTGGCGCGCTCGTTGCGCGTGCCGGCCGACCTGGGCGGCGTGCCGCTGCTGCGCTCCTACCGGCTGGACGAATGGCCGCGCTGGCTGCAGGCGGCCGGCGCGCCGGAAGTGGTCGCCAGCGGGCCGATCTGCGACTCGTCGCTGACCCTGGCCAGCGCCGCGGCGGCGGGCGCCGGCGTGGCCTTGCTGCCGCTGCGCCTGTTCGCGCAGGATCTGGACGCCGGACGCCTGCTGGCGCCGTTCCCGACCCGCATCGACGCCGGCCGCTACTGGCTCACCCGGCTGCGCTCGCGCGCGGAAAGCGAGGCCGGACGGCGCCTGCGCGAATGGCTGCTGGCCGAGCGACAGCACGCAGCAGACTGAAGATCCGCGGCCGCACTCGGCAACACCGGCCTGCGCGATCGCCCCCGCGCAAGCGCAGGCCAGCACGGCAGCAAACGATGCGAGCGCGCATCAAATGTAAAGAATTTGTGCACTGCCGCTTGGCGGCCATCCACACGCCGAACTACGATCAAGGCCGCAGTCGCAATGTGCGCCAGGGAAAGGCGATCACGGTCCTGGGGAGAACACGCAATGAACCGTTTCGGCATGGCCGCTGGTCCGGCCCTGGTTTCGCGCGACATCGTCCTGGCCGCCGCACTGGCCTGCCTGTGCGCACTGCACCTGGCCTATTTCCTGCGCAGCGGCGCGAGCGAATGGCACTGGGTGCTGAGCGCGGCCGGGCTGGCCTTGATGGGGATCAAGGCCAGCCTGCGGCCGACGCCGACGCCGCGCCCGTCGCTGCGCGGCCTGCGCTCGCGTACGCCGCTGGACTGGGCCGCCATCGCCGGCGGCCTGCTGGTGGTGGCCAGCGCCGCCGCCTGAGCGCGTCGGTGGCACGCCGGCAGCATGCCGGCTTGCGCGAAGTGGGCGCTGGCGTCGCCAGACGATCCGGCCCTGCCGCAGACGGACGCCCTGCATCCGACGCCAAGCTCATCGCTGTCCGCGTCGGTCCGCAGGCAGCTCCTTAGCCGCGCTACACGGTGCGGGCAGCGTCGGTTCCAACGCGCGCGGCCAGGCGCCCAAACGCCTCGCGCTGGGCGGCATCGACGAACCAGGAGGTGGGCACCAGATCGAACAGCATGTCGTTGTGATAGAGCAGCAACACCTGCGGGCTCTCGCGATAACGGATGAAATCGGTCCACAGACGGCGCGCCTGTCCACCCGACCACGCAACCTCCAAGCCATTCTCGTCCCAGGCATAGGTGAGAACATGCCGCAGCACCGCCTGTTGCGCATGCAGGCGCCGCACCTTGCGCGGCACGTTCCACCCGAACAGCAAGGCCATGCCGATCAGGCCACCGCCACCGATGCCGATCAGCAGCCCGCCGATCATGCTGACGGAATCGCGGGTGCCGACTACGAAAAGCGGCAACCCGACAAGCAACAGCAGCGCTGCCAACGTCAGCGCACGCCGCAGCCGGTGCCGTTGGTGCAGGCGTTGCGCGGCAAGATAGTCGTCCAGGCTGATGATGCCGCTGATCATGATTGTCGCCCTCCTTTGCTTGCGTGGCGCCACAGCTTGATGGCACCAGCGTGCGCGTTGCGGCCGCGCACGCCGCTTACGCGCCTTCGATCAATTCCATCCACGCCTGCTCGGCCTGCGCCAGCTGCTGCGCGGTGGCTTCGCGGTCGCGGCCCAGCACCGCCATCTTCTCGGCATCGGCGTAGTGCCTGGGATCGGCGAGCTGGCGGTCTAGATCGGCCAGTGCCGCTTCCAGCTCGCCGACGCGCTTTTCGGCGGCGGCCAGCTTGTGCGGGTTCGGCGGCTTCTTCGCCGGCAGCGGCTTGACTGGCGGCGGCGGGGTCGGCGCGACCTCGGCCATCTTCTGCTTGGTGCCCTGCGCGGCCGGACGGCTGCGCAGCCACGCCGCATAGTCGTCCAGGTCGCCGGCGAACGGCTCGACCACGCCGTCGGCCACGCGCCAGAAGGTATCGCAGACCAGGCCGATCAGGTGGCGGTCGTGCGAGACCATCACGATCGCGCCCTCGAAATCGCTCAGTGCCTCGGCCAGCGCCTCGCGCATCTCCAGGTCCAGGTGGTTGGTCGGCTCGTCGAGCAGCAGCACGTTGGGCTGCTGCCAGGCGATCAGCGACAGCGCCAGGCGCGCGCGCTCGCCGCCGGAGAAGCCATCCACCACTTCGAACGCGCGGTCGCCGGGGAAATTCCACTTGCCGAGGAAATCGCGGAACGCCTGGATCGACGCGTCCGGCGAAATCTCGCGGAAATGGTCGATCGGCGACTGCCCTTCGTGCAGCGACTCCACCGTGTGCTGGGCGAAGTAGCCGATGCGCAGGTCCGGATGCGCGCTGCGCTCGCAGCTGAGCAGCGGGATCTCGCCGACCAGGCTCTTGACCAGGGTCGACTTGCCGGCGCCGTTGGGACCGAGCAGGCCGATGCGGTCGCCCGCCTCCAGGCCGAACGCGGCCTGGCGCAGGATCACCTCGCTGCCATAGCCGCAGTCGGCATGGTTGAGCCGGATCAGCGAATGCGGAAGGCGGTTGGGCTGCGCGAACTCGATGCGGAACTCGCGCTCGGCGCGCACCGCCTCGGTGCCGGCCATCTTCGCCAGCCGCTTCATCCGGCTCTGCGCCTGGCTGGCCTTGCTGGCCTGCGCCTTGAAGCGGTCGATGAAGCTCTGCAGGTGGGCGCGCTCGGCCTGTTCCTTGTCGTGCGCGATCTGCTGCTGGCGCAGCTGCTCGGTGCGCTGGCGCTCGAAATCGGTGTAGCCGCCGACGTACAGCTTGGCGCCGCCGCCGTGCAGGTGCAGGGTGTGGGTGGCGACGTTGTCGAGGAACTCGCGGTCGTGGCTGATCAGCAGCAGCGTACCCGGGTACTTCAGCAGCCACTGCTCCAGCCACAGCACCGCGTCCATGTCCAGATGGTTGGTCGGCTCGTCGAGCAGCAGCAGGTCCGAGGGCATCATCAGCGCCCGCGCCAGGTTCAGCCGCACCCGCCAGCCGCCGGAGAAGTCCTTGACCGGGCGCGAATGGGTCGCCGCCGGGAAGCCCAGGCCGTGCAGCAGCTTGCCCGCGCGCGCGGTGCCGTCGTAGCCGCCGACCTCTTCCAGGCGCACGTGCGCCGCAGCCACCGCCTCCCAGTCCTCCGCGGCCAGCGCGGCGGCCTCGGCCTGCAGCGCCGCGGCCACCTCGGTGTCGCCGCCGAGCACGAAGTCCAGCGCCGGGTCCGGCAGCGACGGGGTTTCCTGGGCGACGCTGGCGGTACGCAGCCTGCCAGGCAGTTCCACATCGCCCTTGTCCGCCTCCAGCTCGCCGCGAATCGCCGCGAACAGGCTGGACTTGCCGGTACCGTTGCGCCCGACCACGCCGACGCGGTAGCCGGCATGCAGGGTCAGATCGACGTTGGACAACAGCAGCCGCTCGCCGCGGCGCATGGCGAAGTTTCTGAGGGAAATCACGGGAAGGGGGGCACTCGACGTTCGAGCCGGCAGTGTATCCGCTTCGTCCCGAATGGCCCACCCCGTCACAGGATCGCGGCATCGCTTCGTATACGAAAACATGGGTTCGGATTCGCCCAGACCCGCCATGCCCACCTGGGCACTGGCCGATTTTGTATACACACTTTGGTTAAAAACATATTTCAATCACACAGGGCTTATCGCTGCGCCGCAACACGCGGCCCCCCCCCCCCGGCCCTCAGACCCAAGCCATCCCCCCCCCCCCCAGCCAATGGAGTCTCCGTACGATGAAGCACCGCCCGCTCCCCCTGGTCAGCGCCATCCTGCTCGCCCTCGCCTCCGGCACCAGCTTCGCCCAACAGGACGATGCGCCCAAGACCCTGGACAACGTCATCGTCACCGGCACCCGCATCGCCGACCGCACGGTGGCCGAGTCGCAATCGCCGATCGACATCATCGCCCCCGAATCGCTGCAGGCGACCGGCGCCAGCGACCTGGGCAGCGCCCTGGGCAAGCTGCTGCCGTCGCTGAACTTCCCGCGCCCGGCGATCAACGACGGCAACGACGCGCTGCGCCCGGCGACCCTGCGCGGGCTGTCGCCCGACGCGGTGCTGGTGCTGGTGGACGGCAAGCGCTACCACACCACCTCGCTGGTCAACTACAACCCCGTGGTCGGCCGCGGCTCGGCGCCGGCGGACCTGAACTCGATCCCGATGTCGGCGATCGCGCGCATCGAGGTGCTGCGCGACGGCGCCTCCGCGCAGTACGGCTCCGATGCCATCGCCGGGGTGGTCAACATCGTGCTCAAGCACGGCGCCAAGCCCGGCAGCAATAGCGTCTCGGTCAACGGCGGCATCATGGACAAGGGCGACGGCGCGCAGAACGGCGTGGACGGCTCGTACGGGCTGGGCTTCGGCGGCGCCAAGGACGGCGAAGCGCCCGGCTGGGTGCGGCTGTCCTGGAACTACCAGAACGCGATGAACACCAACCGCGCCGAGAACACCGACAAGGCCACCACCCTGGCCGGCGCCGACAATCCCGGCGGCATTCCGTACGAGCGCTACGGCGACCCCGCGGTCAAGACCTACCAGGGCCTGCTCAGCTTCGGCTACGCGCTGACCCCGCGCATCGACCTGTACGGCTACACCAACTTCAGCCGCCGCGAGGTGCTGTCCAACGGCTACTACCGCGCCTGGGACAACAGCGACCGCAACGTGCAGGAGATCTACCCCAACGGCTTCCTGCCGCAGATCTACAACCCGTCCAACGACCGCGCCGCGGTGCTCGGCCTCAAGGGCAGCACCGACGGCGGCTGGAACTGGGACGTCTCCGCCGACTATGGCGAGAACGACGTGACCTTCAACCTGCTCAACACCATCAACACCAATCTGTACCGGACCACCGGCGCCTCGCCCACCCGCTTCAATGCCGGCGGCTTCCGCAACCGGCAGGGCGCGCTCAATGCAGACTTCAGCAAGTCCTTCGACTGGGGCCTGGCCTATCCGGTCAACCTCGCCTTCGGCGCCGAATACCGCCAGGACAAGTACGCCGTCAGCGCCGGCTCGCCGGACTCCTACTTCTTCGACCCGACCACGATCAACCCGGACACCGGCAGCGCCTACCCTGGCGGTTCGCAGGTGTTCCCGGGCCTGACGCCGGCGGTGGCCGGGGACTTCCAGCGGCACAGCAAGGCGGTCTATGCCGACCTGGAGACCGACCTGACCGAGAAACTCTCCGGCGGCCTGGCCGCGCGCTACGAGGACTACAGCGACGCCGGCTCCACCCGCTCCGGCAAACTGTCGGCACGCTACCAGCTCAACGACGCCTTCGCCCTGCGCGGCACCGTCTCCAACGGCTTCCGCGCACCGTCGCTGGCACAGCAGAACTACGCCTCGGTGGTGACCCTGCTGCAGAACGGGCAACTGACCCAGATCGGCACCTACCGCACCTCCGACCCGGTGGCCATCGCGCTGGGCGCCAAACCGCTGACCCCGGAAAAGTCCAGCAACTACAGCATCGGTGCGGTATGGCAGGCGGGCACCACGTTCAGTTCCACCCTGGACCTGTACCAGATCCGCATCTGGGACCAGATCCTGTATTCGGACCAGCTGTCGCTGGCCGAGCCGATCGGCCAGGTCACCGCGGTGCAGTTCTTCGTCAACGGCGCCACCACCCGCACCCGCGGTATCGACTGGGTGAGCAGCTACCTGCTCGATCTCGACCAGGCCGGCAAGCTCAACCTGAGCCTCAGCGCCAACTACAACAAGACCGAGATCCTGGAGGTCTCCGATCCCAACTTCCGGCGCGCCAGCCAGGGCCTGCTGACCGACGCCACCCCGCGCACCAAGTACGTGCTCAGCGCCGAATGGGACCGTGCCGGCTGGAGCGTGCGCGGCGACGCCACCCGCTACGGCGCGGTCACCCGCCGCGGCAACGAGGACGATGGCAGCCAGGACCAGACTTTCGCCGCGCGCTGGCTGTTGAATGTGTCCACCAGCTACACCTGGCGCGACCTCACCTTCAGCGTGGGCGTGGACAACCTGACCAACCAGTACCCGACCCGATCGGCGCTGAACAACGTCTACGAGGATCGCCCCAACGGCCTGCAGTACTCGTCGCTGTCCCCGTTCGGCTTCAACGGCCGCTACTGGTTCGGCCGGGTGAGCTACCGCTTCTAACCCAGCCGCCACTGCCGCACCCGGCACAGGCCGCCCCGCCAATGGCGTGGGCGGCCTGTGCCATTGGCGCCGGCGGCCCGGCCGCTTAGAACCGAAAAGCATAAGAACATGCCGAGGCATGCTGCGCTGCGGCGCGATTGTTAAAGAATAATAACGATCCCTGGGGGCAGGCCCGCGTGGCCGAGATCGCTTGACGACCGCCCCATCTGCCATTTTCGGCATCTGCTGGAGTTTCCATGAACCGTCCGTTGTCCCTGTTGGCGAGCGCCGTGCTTGCCGCCCTCGCCGCTCCTCCGGTCCTGGCCCAGTCCAGCACCGATACCCCGAGCACCCTCGACACCGTCATCGTCACCGGCACCCGGGTCAGCGACCGCACCGTGGCCGAGTCGCAATCGCCGATCGACATCATCAGCAGCGAAGCGCTGCAATCCACCGGCACCTCCGAACTGGCCACCGCGCTGTCGCGCGTGCTGCCCTCGCTGAACTTCCCGCGCCCGGCGTTGACCGACGGCACCAGCGGCATCCGCCCGGCGCAGTTGCGCGGGCTGTCGCCGGACCAGGCGCTGGTACTGGTCAACGGCAAGCGCCGCCACACTTCCGCGCAGATCAACGTCAACGGCAGCATCGGCCGCGGCGCCTCGGCGGTGGACATCAACGCGATCCCGATCGCGGCGATCGAGCGCGTGGAAGTGCTGCGCGACGGTGCCTCGGCGCAGTACGGCTCCGACGCCATCGCCGGGGTCATCAACATCGTGCTGAAGGGTTCGGGCAGCGGCGGCAGCCTGGCGATCGACCACGGCCAGTACTCGGCCGGCGACGGCGCCAAGTCGCAGCTCTCCGGCGACACCGGGATCGGCTTCGGCGACGGCCGCGGCAGCCTGCACGTGGCCGGGCAGATCAGCCAGCAGGACGCCACCAACCGCGCCGGCCCGTACCAGGGCAGCGCACCGAACACCGGCAACTATCCGGGCATCGGCGAGACCGCCTTCGTGTACGGCGACCCGCAGGTCGATGCGACCGCGGCCGCGGCCAACGGCGAGTTCCATTTCAGCGACCACGTCACCGGCTACGCCACCGCCATCGCCAGCAACCGCGACATCACCTCGTTCGCGTTCTACCGCTCGCGCAACCACAACGGGCAGAGCGCGTTGCTGGCGCAGACCTATCCCGACGGCTACGTGCCGCAGATCGGGCAGTCCTCCAAGGACCGCTCGCTGGTGGCCGGTCTCAAGGGCAGCACCGAAGGCGGCTTCGGCTGGGACGTGAGCTACAACTACGGCTACAACAAGATCGGCTTCAACACCCGCAACAGCATCAACTACAGCCTCGGCACCGACAGCCCGAGCAGTTTCTACGACGGTGCGCTGGAGTACACCCAGAACATCGTCAATGCCGACTTCACCCAGTCGCTGGAGTGGGGCCTGGCCTATCCGGTGACGCTGTCCTTCGGCGCCGAGTACCGCCAGGAAAAGTGGAACCAGTCGCCGGGCGAACTGGCGTCCTACACCGGCACCAGCGGCGGCGCGCAGGGCTTCGCCGGCTTCTCGCCGGCCAACGCGGTGCATGCGGACCGGCACAACTACGCGGTCTATGCCGGCCTGGAAGCCGACTTCACCGACAAATTCTCCGCCGGCCTCACCGGGCGCTACGAGGACTATTCGGACTTCGGCAGCAAGAGCTCGGGCAAGCTGTCGGCGCGCTACGCGTTCACCGACACGCTGGCGCTGCGCGGCACCGTGGCCAGCGGCTTCCGCGCCCCGTCGCTGGCGCAGCAGCAATACCAGGCGGTGACCAGCAGCTACATCAACGCCAACTTCTTCGAATCGGGCACCTTCCCGGTGGACAGCGCCGTGGCCCAGGCGCTGGGCGCCGCGCCGCTGAAGGCCGAGACCTCGCTGTCCTACAGCCTGGGCCTGGTGCTGCAGCCGGTCGAGCGCCTGTACCTGACCCTGGACGCGTACCAGATCAAGATCGACGACCGCATCCTGCTGTCCTCCAACCTCAACGACGCCGCGGTGCTGGCGCAGTTGCGCAGCCTGGGCTATTCCAACGTCACCAGCGTGCGCTACTTCAGCAATGCGGCCGACACCCGCACCCGCGGCGTGGACCTGGTCGGCACCTACACGATCCCGTTCGCGGCCAGTTCGCTGGACCTCACCGCCAGTTACGGCTACAGCAAGACCGAGATCACCCACGCGGTGGAGCAGCCGCAGGCGCTGGCGGCCATCGGCTCGACCCAGACCATCCTGGGCCGCGACGAGATCGGGCGCCTGGAGGACAGCTTCCCGAAGGACAAGATCATCCTCAGCGGCACCTGGAAGCTGCAGCACTGGGACCTCAACCTGGCCGCCACCCGCTACGGCGATTTCACCGTGCGCAACTCGGCCAGCGCCGCCCGCGACCAGACCTACGCCGCCAGCTGGGTGGTGGATGCCTCGGCCAGCTTCAAGCCCAGCGACAACTGGACCCTGACCCTGGGCGCGGACAATCTGCTGGACCAGTATCCGGACAAGACCGCCAACCTGATCAACGCCACCTACGGCGTGCTGCCCTACAGCAACTACTCGCCGTATGGTTTCAACGGCGCCTACGTGTATGGGCGGATCAACTACCGATGGTGATCGCGGCGTAAGAGATGCCCCTCTTCCGTTCGCGGGAGAGGGTTTCTCGGCGACTCCAGCGCTCGCCGATGCGCCCGGTTTGCGTTGGCTGCATGGCGCGATTCACCCGCATGCTCCCCTGCTACATTCGGGTCAGCTGTTGGGTCACACCCCTCGCTGGGGCAAGAACGTCTCGCTCCTTCTTGCGGCGCGCAGGCAACAACGGCAACACAGATTCGGGCAATACATGCAGGTTCAACCCATGACCGGCCCGCCCCTGCCGCCAGGCCCTTCCTGCTGCCGCTGCTGCGCCTCCAGCGCCACCTGTTGCTCGCGCTGTTGATTGAGCGACTGCACCTGCTGCACTGTTTCCTGCATCGGCGCGGCCGGCTGCGACACATCCATCGAGGTACGGAAGCCTGGCGTCGTGCCAGCTACCCACATGGTGTCCCCGGCCATCAGCACCCGATCGATCTTCCCCGCATCGTCGATCCCGGCCTGCTTGGCATGGAGCATCGCCTGCGCCACGTGGTCGTCGCCGATGTGCGCCGGCACCTCCTGACGAATGCGCGCGAACATCGCCTGATCGGCCGCCGACAGCGCGGCGATGCCCTGTGCCTGCTCGGCACTGCGTTCGGCCGGTGCCGCGTGGCCGACAAGGTGCGGCGAACGCAGCTGCGCCCACTGGCTGGCGTAGTCGTGCATCTCCACCGACTGCGCCTGGCGCGGATCGACGCTCACCATTTTCGGCGTATCGAAGGCACTGAAGCGCTGCAGCCCCTGTACCTGACCATCCGGCCCCATCGCCACGTTGGTGATGCGCAGTCCCTCGCGCTCGCCCTGCACCAGCAGCGCGGCCGCCACCTTCTCGCTATGCGGACCGGAGGCGATGCCACGACCGGCTTCCATGTAGTGCACTTCGCGCAAGGTCTTCGTGAACTCGGCGTGGCCGGGATGGGCGGGATCGCGCAGGTCCGTCGCCGCTTGCGTCGGAGCCGGCATTGACGCATGACCCGCATCGGTGTGGAGCGCGCGTTGGGCATCGGATGGAGGCCGCGACTCGCCAGGCCCCGTCATGGTCGAGGCCGGCGTAGCCGGCGCCGGCGGCTGCGCGTGGGGATGCGGCACGGCAGCACGGTGCGGTTGCGCGGGCGCATGCGCCGGCGCGTCATGCTGGAACCACTGCCCCGGATGGGCGAGCGTGTCGTAGGCCTGGCCAGCGGCGTGTGTGGCGGTGTCGATGCCGTGCGACACGGCCTGCTTGGTCGCATCGTAGCCCTGCGTGGCCGCATGTTCGGCGCGTTCGACACCTTGCGAGAACGCATGCCCGGCCGCGCCATAGGTGTGCATGGCGGCCTTTTCGGCATGCTCGATTCCCTGTGAGACGGTGTGCCTGGTGGCGTCCCACGTTTGCGTAGCGGCACGGTCGGCGCGATCCACACCTTCCGAGACCGCGTGCCTGGCCGCGCCATAGGTGTGCATGGCGGCGTTTTCGGCATGCTCGATGCGCTGAGAGACGGCGTGCTTGACGTCCTGGTACTTCTGCTCGGCGGCTTGCGCGCCAACCCGGGTGGCGTCATAGGTGTCGACGATGTGATTGACGGCATTGGCCGCGCCAGCCTGGAAGCCGGGGTCGTGGAGACGCCGCACCGCGGCCTCGGCGGCATCGTGCGCCCGCTGTTCCACAGTGCTTTTGGCCGATTGCAATCCATCGCCCACGAAGCGGCCGGCGGCATCGGCGGCCTGTCCATGCAGATGCGCCGCTTCGCCCGCCACGCCCCCGGCCAGCGGCGCCAAGGGGATGACGGGTGCGCCGTAGGCGCCGACCTCGCGCGCCGCCGACGCCATGCGTTCGTCCAGGTCGTGCGCGGCACGGCCAGTCGCGCGGGCGAAGCCGGCACCATAGAGCAGGCGGTGTTCGGCGCCCTGCACAGGCGCGTTGCGTTCGATGCCGTCGCGGATGGACGGGTCGGCATTCACCGCCAGGTATTCGTTCACCTGCCGCTGCACGTTCGGCGACAGGTGACCCTGGCCGCCGTGTCCGTGCATCTGGCGCAAGGACTCGGACAGTTCCGCGCGGGCGCGGGACACGTCGCTGCCGAACTGGTCGATAGCCGACTGATGCTGCGCGTAGCGTTGCGCCGCTTCCTGGAAGCGCTGGGGGTGCAGCACGTTGTCCGGACTCTTGCTATTGAAGTGCTGCTGCCCGCCGTGGTCGTCCAGCCGCATCGCGATCAACGCATTGGGCGGCGGCGCACCGGCCGGCGCATCCAGATAGCGGCCAGCGCGTAGACTCTGCACATCCTCCTGGCTGGCCAGCGACACCACCTCGCCGAGATGCGGGCTGGCCGCGCTCACCATGTCGCCGGCCATGCGGTAGTTGGTGAGTTGGCAGCCCGGTTGCGGGGGGCCGTCGATCAGATCCGCCGCACCGAAACCGTTGTAGGTGGCACCGCGCAGGCCGTACTTGGCCGCTTCGCGTTCCGCATGCGCGCCGCCCAGGGAGTGGCAGGCGGCAAACACCTGGCTCTTGGGGATGCCCTGCGCGGCCGCCTTGGCGATCATCTGCTCGGTGAAGGCATCGGCCGCGGCTTTTTGCGTGTTGACCGTGTCGCGCACCATCTTGGCATCGACGGCGATGTCCTGCAGCGTGGTGAGCGCGTGGCCGGTTTTTTCGGCCTTGCTTGCGCCGGAAAATAAGCCTGGGTCGGTGCCGCGGTAGGCGATGATGATGTTGTGCGGCGCCGCTAGACTCTTATATGCCGTCGCATGAAAACCTGTGGCCAGATCACCTGCATAGCCGAAAACTTGGTAGCGCTGCCCATCTAGATTCACTTCTTTCTTTTTCTCAATATCGCTTCGTGGGCGATTGGCATACGAGTCATTGGCTGCGTCGGCGAGTGCTTGATCGATGGGTTTCATGGAGTGACTTCCTTGACAGCGATGGTGACAGGGAAATAGGCATCAGGGTTCTGAAGCACTTCAGGGTCGGCAGGATCGAGATCTGGCGCACCATCTGAAACAAAAGACCTGTCCCCGTAAACACTCTTCTTGAAATATCTGGTCTCAGGGCCGTTGCGCAAGAGTTCTTCAGGCGAACCACTCCAAGCAAACCTTACCCCTTGCGCTATCGCGCTGACGCTCACGCTCGTAACATCCCAATGGCACACGCCCAGCTTGAAGTAATCCTCGTCTTGCAAAGCATCGCGATAGAAATACCCCTTCCAGCTGTGGTCGTCCACGCGCGTCATCGGAACATCGAGCCCGGTATTGGGCCGATGCTGCTCGCCAATGAACGCGATCATCGGAACGCATTTCGTATTGATGACGTCATATCCGATGTAGCCCCCTTCAAACGTATCCCACGGCCCTGGCGCATGCGAGGTGGCAATGACTTCGTAGCGCTTGACCGGATGCGGGTTCAGGTGACCGGTTGCGCCGTCGTTGCCCACATCGATGCCTTTCGAGCACCCCGCGGCGACAACGGCCATGGGCATGATGGCGGCAGCGGCCAGGTGGTGCAGTTTCATCGGGTCGTCCTCGGGCGGGTAAATCGCGGATGCGGCAGTAACGGATGGGGGTAGCGGCAGGTTTGGTTTGCGCCACGGCTTCACCGGCAATCCGCCCGGTGGCAGTGCGCCCAGCCTGGCGTGAACGTCCGCATTGATCAGAGCCACATCGCGCAGCAGCTGCGCATCGTGATGTGGATCGCGCACCGCGCGTGTGCGGGGGCGATAGGGGTTGTCGCTGTACTCGTTCTTGTCGCGGCTCATCGTGCGTTCCCTCTCCTTATTGTCTGGCCAAGTCTCCAACCTGCGCACGCGATATTACGCCAAGAACCCTATGCTGCCACGGTGTGACGTGTCCATGGGGCCGGCGAGGCCATGGCCAGCGGCGCCAGGGGGATGACGGGTGCGCCGTAGGCGCCGACCTCGCGCGCCGCCGACGCCATGCGTTCGTCCAGGTCATGCGCGGCACGGCCGGTCGCGTGGGCGAAGCCGGCACCATAGAGCAGGCCGTGTTCGGCGCCCTGCACAGGCGCGTTGCGTTCGATGCCGTCGCGGATGGACGGGTCGGCATTCACCGCCAGGTATTCGTTCACCTGCCGCTGCACGTTCGGCGACAGGTGATCCTGGCCGGTGTGTCCGTGCATCTGCCGCAAGGACTGCGCCAGCTCCGCGCGGGCGCGCGACACATCGCTGCCGAACTGGTCGATAGCCGACTGATGCTGCGCGTAGCGTTGCGCCGCTTCCTGGAAGCGCTGGGGGTGCAGCACGTTGTCCGGACTCTTGCTATTGAAGTGCTGCTGGCCGCCGTGGTCGCCCAGCCGCATCGCGATCAGCGCATTGGGCGGCGGCGCACCGGCCGGCGCATCCAGATAACGCCCCGCGCGCAGGCTCTGGATGTCCTCCTGACTGGCCAACGACACCACCTCGCCGAGATGCGGGCTGGCCGCGCTCACCACGTCGCCGGCCATGCGGTAGTTGGTGACGTGGAAACCCGGTTGCGGTGGACCATCGATCAGATCCGCCGCGCCGAAACCGTTGTAGGTGGCACCGCGCAGGCCGTACTTGGCCGCTTCGCGTTCCGCATGCGCGCCGCCCAGGGAGTGGCAGGCGGCAAACACCTGGCTCTTGGGGATGCCCTGCGCGGCCGCCTTGGCGATCATCTGCTCGGTGAAGGCATCGGCCGCGGCTTTTTGCGTGTTGACCGTGTCGCGCACCATCTTGGCATCGACGGCGATGTCCTGCAGCGTGGTGAGCGCGTGGCCGGCCTTTTCGGCCCTGGTTGCACCGGCGAATAAACCTGGGTCGGTGCCGCGGTAGGCGATAATGACGTTGTGTGGCTTATGGACACTCTGATATGCCGTTGCGTGAAAACCGGCAGCCAAGTCGCCTGTGTAGCCGAAGACTTGGTATTTTTCGCCATCAAAAGACACTTTTGTCTGTATTTTTATATCTCGTTGAGAGCGATTTCGGTATGCATCATTGGCCGCATCGGCGAGTGCTTGATCGATGGATTTCATGGCTTGGCTTCCTTGACAGCGATAGTGACTGGGAAATACGCATCTGGGTGTTGAAGCACTTCATCGTCTTCTGCGGTTAGGTCTTGAGCACCATATTTAACGAGAGACCGATCCCCATATGCACTTTTCTTGAAATAACTGATCTCGGGACTATCGCGCAGGAGTTCCTCAAACGCCCCCCGCCCGCCCCCCAACTGAACCGCACTCCTTGCGCTATCGCGCCAACGCCCACGCTCGTGACATCCCAATGGCACACTCCGAGCTTGAAATAATCCTCGTCCAGCATGGCATCGCGGTAGAAATACCCCTTCCAGGTGTGATCGTCCACGCGCTCCATGGGAACGTCCAGCCCGGTATTGGGCACGTGCTGCTCGCCAATGAACGGGATCATCGGAACGCATTTGGTGTTGATGACGTCGTAATGAACATAGGCCCCTTCAAACGTATCCCACGGCCCTGGCGCATGCGAGGTGGCAATGACTTCGTAGCGCTTGACCGGGTGCGGATTCAGATGACCGGTTGCGCCGTCGTTGCCCACATCGATACCTTTCGAGCACCCCACGGCGGCCACGGCCATGGGCATGATGGCGGCAGCGGCCAGGTGGTGCAGTTTCATCGGGTCGTCCTCGGGCGGGTAAATCGCGGATGCGGCAGTAACGGATGGGGGTAGCGGCAGGTTTGGTTTGCGCCACGGCTTCACCGGCAATCCGCCAGGTGGCAGTGCGCCCAGCCTGGCGTGAACGTCCGCATTGATCAGAGCCACATCGCGCAGCAGCTGCGCATCGTGATGTGGATCGCGCGCGTGCGGGGGCGATCGGGATTGTCGCGGTGATCGTTCGTGCCGTCGCTCATCGCGCGCTCCCTCGCCTTATCGTTTCGCCAAGTCTCCAGCCTGCGCCTGCGATATTAAGTCACAAGCCCCATGCCGCCACTGCTCGACGTGCCCTTGGCGCCGATGAGGACATGGTCAGCGGTGGCCATGTCCCGCCACAAGCCCGGGCAGCGACGCCTGGGGCATGACGGCGGCGCCATCCATCGACGCCGGCCACGCGGGAGTTGGTGAGCTGGCAACACGGTTGCGGCGGCCCGTCGGTCAGTCCCGCCGCGGCGAAGCCGTGGAAGGCGGCACCGCGCGGGCCGAAGCGCGCCGCCTCGATGTCCCCCAGTGCGCCCCGCCTTGTGTGAAATGGAACGCGCAGCAAAGCCCGTTTAGGAAGCGCCACCGGATTTTGTCTACAAGCGCCTGGAAAACCTGCATTGCTGGTGCCGCAAGTGTCGCGGCGGTGGTTGCATCTGCAACCATGCGCGCGGATTTAACAGAAAGTTGACACATTCGACATATGCCGGTAATCCATTGTCGCTGCCGCAACGTTCGCCAGACGCGCAACACCCGGGAGGGGGTGATGGCGAATGCGGCGGCGTCGACTCTTTACCCCCATCCTGGAGCCGCCCCGCCAATGACCCGCATGTTCAGCCCTCTCGCCACTGCCATCGCGCTCGCCCTGGCCGCATCCGCAGCGCCTGCGCTTGCGCAGAGTTCTTCCTCCAGCGCACAGACGCTGGATACGGTGATCGTCACCGGCACCCACGTGGCCGACCGCACGGTCGCCGAATCGGCCTCGCCGATCGACATCATCTCGCCGGAAATGCTGCAGTCCACCGGCACCACCGAACTGGCCACCGCGCTGTCGCGCGCGGTGCCGTCGCTGAACTTCCCGCGCCCGGCGATCACCGACGGCTCCGACGCGGTGCGCCCGGCGCAGCTGCGCGGGCTCTCGCCCGACCAGGTGCTGGTGCTGGTCAACGGCAAGCGTTACCACACCACCGCGCTGGTCAACCTCAACAGCGCGCAGGGCCGCGGTTCGTCGCCGGTCGACCTCAACACCATTCCGATCGCCGCGGTCGAGCGCATCGAAGTGCTGCGCGACGGCGCCTCGGCGCAATACGGCTCCGACGCCATCGCCGGGGTCATCAACATCGTGCTCAAGGGCAGCGGCGAAGGCGGCAGCATCGCCGCGCGCTACGGCAAGTACAGCGCCGGCGACGGCGAGCAGTACCAGCTGTCCGGCGACGCCGGCGTCAAGTTCGGCGAGAACGGCAGCGTGCATTTCGCCGCGCAGGCCGGCCACCAGGACCAGACCGACCGCGCCAAGCCCTACGAGGGCCAGGTGCAGCAGCGCTACGGCGACCCGGACATCGACCAGGGCGGATTCTCGTACAACGGCCAGTACAGCCCGGCCGAATACCTGACCTTCTATTCCTACGGCATGCTCAGCCGCCGCGAGGTGCTGTCCAACGGCTACTTCCGCTGGTCCGGCGACAACCGCAACCGCCCGGAGATCTATCCGAACGGCTTCCTGCCGCAGATCTACAACGTCAGCAAGGACATCTCCTGGGTCGGCGGCTTCAAGGCCGACACAGATGGCGGGCTGGGCATCGACATCAGCTACAACTATGGCCGCAACGATCTCAGCTTCGAGGTCAAGAACAGCCTCAACAACAGCCTGGGCACGAGCAGCCCGACCGACTTCTATGCCGGCGCGCTGGAAGTCACCCAGAACCTGCTCAACGCCGACTTCACCAAGTCGCTGGACCTCGGCCTGGCCTATCCGGTCACGCTGGCCTTCGGCGGCGAATGGCGCGGCGAGAAGTTCAACGAATCGCCGGGCGATGTGCCCTCCTACGTCAACGGCGGCGTGCCCTCGGCCAACGGCACGCTGCTGCCGGGCGCGCAGGTGTTCGCCGGCTTCAAGCCCAGCGATTCGGGCCACTACGACCGCAACAGCTATTCGGCCTATGCGAACCTGGAAGGCGACATCACCGACAAGTTGTCTGCCGGCCTGGCCGCGCGCTACGAGAACTACAGCGATTTCGGCGACACCGGCACCGGCAAGCTGTCGCTGCGCTACGCGTTCACCGACAAGGTCGCGCTGCGCGCCACCGCCTCCACCGGATTCCGCGCGCCGTCGCTGCAGCAGCAGTATTTCCAGTCCATCGCCACCAACTTCATCAACGTCACCCAGCCCGACGGCAGCATCACCGCCACGCCGTTCGAGATCGGCACCTTCCGCACCGACAATCCGGCCGCGGTCGCGCTCGGCGCCGAACCGCTGAAGGCGGAAAAGTCGAAGAACTACGGCCTGGGCCTGGTGCTGCAACCGGTCGATGCGCTGTACGTCACCGTCGACGCTTACCGCATCGACATCGACGACCGCATCGTGCTGTCGGAAAACCTGACCTCCACCGCGGTGCGCGACTACCTGCAGGCCAACGGGTATGCCGGCATCGGCGGTGGCCGCTACTTCACCAATGCGATCGACACCAAAACCCAGGGCGTGGACGCGGTCGGCACTTACAAGATCGCGCTGAGCAACAGCAATCTGGACCTGACCGCCGGCTACAACTACAACAAGACCGAGATCGAGAAGATCGCCGAGAACCCGGCGGTGCTGGAGGCGATCGACCCGACCGCGGTGCGCATCGGCCGCGCCGAGATCGGCCGCATCACCAAGGGCGCACCGCGCGACAAGTTCTTCCTGAGCAGCGTGTGGGCGCCGGGCAACTGGGCGTTCACCGCCACCGCCACGCGCTGGGGCGAGTTCACCGACTTCGGCACCACCGCGGCGGCCGACCAGACCTACGCGGCGAAGTGGACGCTGGACCTGGCCGCCAGCTACAAGCTGGGCAACTGGGACTTCACCATCGGCGGCGACAACGTGCTCAACGAATATCCCGACCAGTCGCGCGCTGGCGCCGGCACCCGCACCTACCTGCCGTACAGCACCTCCTCGCCGTTCGGCTTCAACGGTGCGTTCGCCTACGCCAACGTCAACTACAAGTGGTGATGCGCGTCTGCACTGCGTAGCCAATACGGCCTACGCCGTGCACGGAAAAAGCCCCGGCCCGCCGGGGCTTTTTTGTACGCCACGCAGCGCGTGCAGGCGGCAATCGCAGGGTAATAACGCCGGTGCCTGGCGATGAATTCGAACTATCTAGCACAGCGAAACAACCAACGGAAGTTACTTCGGTAGACAGTTTCATGATCGACAAAAACATCTAATGAAATATCGCGAAACTGCGTGTGTTCATCCCATATTTGTCAACAGCTGACCGCTGCGACTCGCGTAATGTGGAATCGCCTGAACGGCAGGCTATTAGACCCTTAGCAGGGGGAAGGAAACGCTATGGAATGGAATATTTCGAAAATCGCGGCACTGGCGTCGGGGGCCTTGCTGTGCTCGCTGTTTGCCACCGGCGCTCATGCGCAGACCTGCTGCCCCAGTGGCGGCGGCGGCAGCCCGATCGCCAGGCAAGGCTTTGGTGAAAGCGTACCGGTGGCAACCAACCTGTCGACCAACCCGACGGTGTACATCTACCAGTTCGAGCGCAACGGGGTGACCTATCTGCAGATGAACGATCCGCATGGGCAGGTACGTGCCGCGATCGGACGCATCGAAAACACCGCCTGGGTGACACCGATGGGCAAGGACGTCGATCGGGTCAGCATCGTCGATGCATTGGACCACAGCCGCGGCAGCGTGGTCTACGAGGCGCGTTACTTCACCGTGCAGAAATCCAGCAGCCCCAGCGGCGACGCCTGGACCGTCACCATCAAGAAGTAACGGCGCGCCGCTGCGACGGTTCGGAGACGAGGAAGCTGATCTTCAACTCATGGCGGCGCCGACAGGTGCCGTCATGAGCTTTGAGCCGGCTCGCCAATTCCCACTCGATCTCTTCCACGCCCCTGCTCGCGTCCTTGCCGAGCAGCAATTCGGGATCGGCGGCGATCGTCACCGCCAGGCCACGCCGGCCACGCGCTTTCCACACGCGCGCCGTGATCAGATGCCGGCCGCCGCGCGGCAGCACCTCCATCGCATTGAGCACGCAGCGATACGCCGCCAGTTGCAGGCCCATCGACAACTGCCGCGACTCGCCGCGCAGCCGCGTCTCCACTTCGGTGTCGCAGGCGTTAGCGAAGGCGACGGAACGCAAGGCGCCGTAGAGTCCATGGGTTTCGATATCCAGCGGATACAGCGCGGCGACGTAATCGTCCATCAGCTGCGCCTGGATCACGCCGGTGCGGTTCATTTCCATGGCCGCAGCGTAGTGGCCGCGCTCTTTCAGCGAGGAGGCGATATCGCGGCGCAGCTTGTTGAGGTGGGTATGGATATCGGTGTACTCGATCACCCGGTTGCGCAGCGTGCGCTCGGCCGACATGTAGCTGGCCTGCGCCACCTGCAGCGCCTGCTGCTCGGCGTAGCCGAAGTGCCGCACCTGGCGGAAGGCGCTGGAAATCTTCGAGCCGAGCACGAACAGGATCGTCGCCGCAACGGCGATCAGCATCTGTACGTCGAATCCCTGCTGGTCGTAGGCGCCTGGGTAGTTCACCCGTGGCAGCGACATTGCAACAGCCAGATTGGCCAGCACCACGCCGACCGCCGAGCCGCGCCAGCCGTAGGACAGGGTGAGCCAAGCGCCTGGCACCAACAACATCAGCAGAACGAACTGGTGCATCAGACCCGACGTCTCCATGGCCAGCACGAAGATACCCGACACCGCCAAGACCGCGATCGCGGAGTCGCGCAACAGCTTGCTCGGCATGAATCTATCTGTCTTGCGGCACAACCAGAGCAATGCCGGCAAGATGAACATCAAAATACCCAGATAGTTGCCTATCCAGTACCTGACGCTGGTTTCCAGGGTGACGAAGGCAGCAGGCCCATCCAGCATGGCGTTGACCGCCTTGTTGACCAGCAGGCCCCACAACGCCAGGCCCACCGTCAGCAACGGTAACCAGCGCTGCACCGCCGACGAAGCGACAAAACGACTGCGGAACGCCCATGGCAGCAACGCGAACACCGGCGCCACCAGGAACGGGCTCAGGTACGCCCATACCTCGCTGACCCCATCGTGGCTGGCCATCGGCGCACGCATCGTCAGCAACGCGGCGGCATCACCCAGGAACACATAGGGCCAGAGCCGATAAGGCAGGAACAGCAATGCCGCTGCGCGCAAGCCGGCCGGCAGGAACCATTGGTCAACCGACCAACGCCAGACGAACATGTAGAGCGCGCAATAAGCCACACTCAGAAGGATGCCGCCAGCGATTTTTTTTAGTGTAGCCATACCACCTTGATCCTTGGCAGGACGGTTGATTGGCGCAAACATACAGCACGGCGCGAACCCGCACAGTAGACAGTTTGCCCAACGCAATACGGCGGCAACGCCTTGCGCAGCGCGGGTTTGCGGGGATCGCAGAGATGCTGGGACACGCTTCTCATTCAGCCTGGCAGCTGGGGTCGGCAGATTTTGCCGGCCGTGCGTGTCACGCACCCGTGAGAGTGGCGCCGCTATTGGGCCGGCAGGGCATCAGGCGCTTGTCCCATGGGGCATGGCGGCGCAGTGTCGGCCTTTTGTCGGAGCGGCGCGGCTTTACCGCAATAGGACGGCACGGCCGTCGCCGGGCGTAGCAGGCCGGGGCGGGGCAATGGGAACGCGACGCCTGTCTGCCGCAACGCACGCTCGCCGTGCGCTGCCATGGGTCCGGCAGCGGCTCGCCGTGCGGACCGCAACATCCGCATCGGGCGCCAACGCGAAACCTGCGAAAGCGCCATCCCATACATCGGCCGATGCGGCGGATTTGCCGATAAAATCCGCATCAGCGACACTCCTTGCAATCTTGTTCCGCGAATCTGCATGCATCACGACACCAGTCTCATCGACATCATCGCGGTCGGACTCGCCCTCGCCTTCGTGCTCGGCACCCTCGCCCACCGGCTCAAGCTGTCGCCGTTGGTCGGCTATCTCGTGGCCGGCATCTGCGTCGGTCCGTTCACTCCCGGCTTCGTCGCCGACCAGGGGTTGGCCAACCAGTTGTCGGAACTGGGGGTGATGCTGCTGATGTTCGGGGTCGGCCTGCATTTCTCGCTCGAAGACCTGATGGAAGTGAAGTGGATCGCGATCCCCGGCGCGCTGGCGCAGATCGCGGTGGCCACCCTGCTTGGCTGGGGGCTGGCCTGGAGCATGGGCTGGCCGACCCTGCACGGGCTGGTGTTCGGCCTGGCGCTGTCGGTGGCCAGTACCGTGGTGCTGCTGCGCGCGATGGAGGAGCGGCGCCTGCTGGAAACCCTGCGCGGGCGCATCGCGGTGGGCTGGCTGATCGTCGAGGATCTGGTGATGGTGCTGGCCCTGGTGCTGCTGCCGGCGTTGGCCGACGCGCTCGGCGGCAAGGGCGCGGGTACCGGCGCGATCCTCGGCGCGCTGGGCATCACCCTGCTGAAGATGGCCGCGTTCGTTGTGGTGATGCTGGTGGTCGGCCGCCGCGCGATCCCGTGGGTGCTGGAGAAGGTCGCCGCGACCGGCTCGCGCGAGCTGTTCACGCTATCGGTGCTGGCGATCGCGCTGGGCGTGGCGTTCGGCTCGGCAACCCTGTTCGGGGTCTCGTTCGCGCTGGGCGCGTTCTTCGCCGGCATGCTGCTCAAGGAATCGGAACTCAGCCACAAGGCGGCCAGCGATTCGCTGCCGCTGCGCGATGCGTTCGCGGTGCTGTTCTTCGTCTCGGTCGGCATGCTGTTCGACCCGCACATCCTGCTCGAGCATCCGTGGCAGGTGCTGGCCACGTTCCTGACCATCACCGTGGGCAAATCGCTGGCCGCGTTCGTGATCGTGCGTGCGTTCGGCCATCCCAGCGGCATCGCCCTGACCATCTCCACCAGCCTGGCGCAGATCGGCGAGTTCTCCTTCATCCTGGCCGGACTCGGGGTGAGCCTGGCGATCCTGCCCGAGACCGGGCGCGACCTTATCCTGGCCGGCGCGCTGCTGTCGATCGTCGCCAACCCGCTGCTGTTCACCTGGCTGGACCGCTGGCAGGCCCGGCAGGCGGTGGAAGCGCCGGTGACGCTGGAGACGGAACTGCCGCCGGGGCCGTCGCTGGACCTGGTCGACCACGCCATCGTGATCGGCTACGGCCGGGTCGGCAGCACCCTGGCCGCGGTGCTGCGCGAACGCGGCGTGCCGGTGCTGGTGATCGACGACAACCGCGAGCACGTGGAACGCGCGCATGCCGACGGCATCCCCGGCATCCGCGGCAGCGCCGCCGCCGACCGGGTACTGGCCGAGGCGCATCCGGAAAAGGCCAAGATCGCGATCCTGGCGATCCCGCAGCCGCTGGAGGCCGGCGAGGCCCTGGCCAAGCTGCGCGCGCTGAATCCCGGGCTGACCCTGCTGGCCCGCGCGCACAGCGATGCCGAGGTCAAGCACCTGCTCGAACACGGCGCCGACGGCACGGTGATGGCCGAACGCGAGCTGGCCTATTCGTTGGCCGAGATGGTGATGGCGACGCCGCCGTACCGCGCCATGCGTACCGCACCGGGCTGAAGTCGGGCGGCAACCGCGCGCAAGGCACCTCACGGCAGCGCGGAGCCTGCCAGTGTGCCGCCCATCACAATACGCGCCTACACGAATGCAACAGCGTCGCTTCAAAAATACTTGATAATCATTATCGTTTAAGACAGGATTGCAGCCCCTCCCCCAGCCCCGCTCGCCCACCCCTATGGCTTGCAAGATCGGGTTGCTCAATTCGGTGCCCAGCCCGCTGCTGTGCGAGATGTTCGGCCACCTCGGCTACGACGTCGCGGTGCTCGACCTGGAGCACGTGCTGCGCTCGCCGGCGGAACTGGAACACGCGCTCCGCGCCTGCGAACTCAGCGGCTGCGAAGCCTGGGTGCGCGTGCCCGAGGTCGGCGCCAAGCTGATCGGCCGGGTGCTCGACGCCGGCGCGCGCGGCGTGGCGCTGGCCGACTGGGTTGAATGCACGCGGCACGGCGTTACGCGTGGTGCCGGTGATGCAAAGCGCGGCCGGGGCGCGTGCGCGGCCGCGGATCCTGGAACCACCCGGCGTGTCGCTGGTGATGGAAGGCGCGCTGAACCTGAACATCGGCCCGCAGCGGATTCATCCGCAGGTGTGGACGCAGGTGTTGGCGATCACCGCGGTCTGCGTCACCGCCAGCATGCCGTTCTGCCCCAATCCGCGCGACCCGGCACGGCGCCAATGCTGGCTGGCACAGCCGAACCTGCAACGGCTATTCGCCAGCGAGGACCGCGCACTGTTGCAGGCCACGCTGGGCCAGCACGCCACCGACCTGCATCCACCTTGATTTTTCGTTCCCTGGAGTCATTCCCTTGATCGCTTCGTTTCCACAATCACTGCTGACCATTTCGGTCGCGGCCGCGCTGCTCGCACCGTTCGCGACCATGGCACAAGAGACGCAGGAAGCACACAGCGCCGCGGCGCGGATTCACCAGCTCGATACCGTGCAAGTGCAACACAGCCTGCTCGGCCGTTCTACCGCACAGGACGTGCAACATTACGCCGGCAGCCGGCAGGTGATCAGCCATGACCAGCTCGCCAATGGCGCCAACCGCTCGATTGACGACGCGCTCCAGCACGTGCCGGGAGTGAAAATCCTCGATGAAACCGGAACCGGCGTGCTGCCCCAGATCATGGTGCGCGGGCTATACGAAAGCCGCAGCGGGCGCGTGCAGGTCTTGATGGACGGCATTCCACTGTCATTGGCACCCTATGGTCAGACCAGCCTCTCACTGTTCCCGGTGACACTTAACCAGATTGATCGCATCGACATCGTGCGCGGTGGCGCGGCGGTGCAATACGGCCCCAACAATGTCGGCGGCGTCATAAATCTGATCAGCAAACCCATTCCGGAAAACTGGACCACCACGCTGGGCGAAAGAATCACCGCCGGCGGCAATGGCAAATTCCTGCGCGATACCTACCTCACTACCGGCGGCTACCTTACGGCGAATTTTGGTATGCAGCTGGATGCCGACTGGCTCAAGGGACAGTACTGGCGGGATCACAGCGACACCGACGTGAAGAACTTTCGCTGGCGTGCCGAATGGTGGCTGGCGGACGACAAAATACTCAAAGCCAGCGTGGAGCGTTACCTTGCCGACATGAACCTGGCCGGGGCCCTGTCGGCCGCCGACTACGAGCGCAACCCGCGCCAGTCCACGCGACCGCTGGACGATTTCACCGGTCGCACAACGCGCGCATCGCTGGTTTACGAGCAGAACCTGGGTGCCTGGGGGCCTTTTGACGACTCGCACTTTTCGTGGACGAACTTCGACTGGACCTCCGAGCGCAACTTCATGTTCGGGTCGCGCCTGGCATCCGCCGAATCATTCCGCCCCGATCTGCCGCCACAGTTGTACAACGACGGGCCGCGCAGCTTCGACGTCTACGGCACCCAGCCACAACTCGCCCTGCACGCGAACTCAGGCGGGGTCACCCAGCTATGGACCATCGGCACGCGCATCGAACGCGAACACATCGGGTATCTCGCGCAGGCCACAGAGCTGGACAACGGCGTTTACACGCGGTTTCGCGATTGGCAATTCCATAACCGCGCGTTCGCTGCCTTCGCGAGCAATAGCATCGGCTTTTACGACGACCGACTGATGGTCACTCCAGGCGTGCGTTACGAGCATCTTGATTCGGACTTCACGGATCGCATCTCGGGCAAGCGCTACTCCAACGATATCCGCGATCTTCTTCCCGGAATTACCGTCGGCTATCAAGCCGACAGCCAATGGTATTTCTATGCCGACGCGCAGCGTTCGCTGCGTCCGCCGCAGATCACGATGATCGTCTACGGCAATAATCTGGAGTCGGAGCTTTCCTGGAATTACGAAGTCGGCACGCGCTACACGCCCACCGCAAGCACCAGCATCAGCGTCGATCTCTATCGCATCGATTTCGACAACCAGATTCAATACAACAGCACCACTGCCAGCTACTCGAACCTCGGCAAAACCCGCAACCAGGGTGTCGAAGTGCAGCTGGAATGGAGCCCGGCATTCCTGCGTGATCTGAAGTTCGACGCCGGCTATTCCTATCTGGACGCGGCGCAGAAATCAGGGAAGTACATGGGATTCCGGGTGCCGTATACCTCACGCAACCAGGTGACTCTCGGCGCCACCTACGCACTCAGCGACACCGTGCTCGCACTCAACGGCTACTACTTCAGCGGCGCCTTCAGCGATGCCGCCAATACCCAGCGCGAAAACGCCATCGCCACGGTCGGCGCATTGCCCGCCTACTGGGTCGCGAACACGCAGATCACCCGCACGCTGACGAAGCGTGGCAGCAGCGTCCTGAAAGGCTCGCTGGCGGTGAACAACCTGTTCAATCGCCACTACTGGTATCGCGGGATCGATACCAGCCCGTGGGGTCGCGAGCCCGCGCCCGAGCGCACCGCCACGCTCGGCCTCGAACTGACTTTCTGAGGAGTGCCCATGTCGGCGAAACCACTCGTCATTCTTGCCCACATCCGCCACGCGGCCGTTGTCGAAGGCTTTCTACCCGCTGCGCATCGGCTGAATTTGCCGGTCGTTTTGCTCACCGACCACCGTATCGATCACCTCGAATATTTCGCGCGTGAGCCGGCCTGCGCGCCGCAGAAAATTATCGAGTGCGACGTCTTCAGCCCCCTCAGCGTGATCGACGCGTTGTACGGCGCAGGAATCCGGCCACTGGCGGTGTTGTCCAACAGCGATCACCTACAGACCTCCGCCGCACTGGTGGCGCAGTGTTTCGACTTGCCTGGTAAAGACTGGCGCGTATGCTATGCGGCCAAGAACAAGGCGGCCATGCGCGAACGATTGCGCGAACTGGGATTGCCAACGCCCTGGTTTCATACGCTGGCGGCAGGCCAACCGATGCCGGCAGACGCCGTCTTTCCGCTAGTGGCCAAACCACGGGAAGGCGTCTCGGGACTGGACGTCCAGATGTGTGCTTCGCTGGATGAACTGCATGCCTATACGCAATCATTCTGGAGTCGATTTCCCAATGGTGTTGTGCTGCTGGAGGGATTTCTTGACGGCCCGCTGTTCAGCCTAGAAACGCTGGGTGACGGGCACCAGGCATGCGTTGTCGGCGGCTTCGATACGCGCCTGTCGGACCCGCCGCATTTCGTCGAACTGGAGTCGGTCTGGAACGGCCCGATCTGTCAACGCCACTACCAGCAGGCGCTGGCGCAAGTGCTCGCGCTTGGCGTCAATTTCGGCGTGTGCCATAGCGAATTTGCACTGACCGAACATGGCCCCGTGCTGATCGAGATCAATTACCGGAGCATTGGCGACGGCTGCGAGTTCATGCTTGATCGCCTGCTTGGCGGTCACTGGTTCGACTGGATTTTGCGCCTGCATCTGGGAGAACCGTTGGACCGGACCGCAATAGAGCGCGAACTGGCGACGCCGCGACAGGCGATGTTGCGTTTTTACGTCGCCGATCGCGAAGGGCCGTTGCTTCAGGCCAGTGAATCACTGATCGAGAAAACGCCACACGCCTATGCGGTCTACCGCAGCTTGCGGCAATCCGGCGATGACATTCGATTGAGTCATTCCAACAAGGACTACCTCGGCGTCCTGAGCGTCGTGGCCGACGATCAGAAAAGCCTGCTGGAGACGTTCACGGCCATGGAATCGCACTTGCATTGGCAGATCCAGTCGAGCACTCGCCAGCCGACGGAGCTATACGCATGACTGAATCGGACACGAGGAAATCGAGCGCGAAGCAAACCTGCGCGATCGGATCGGACGTCGGCAACTTCAGCATCTTCCAGGTAGATGGCGATGCAGACAGCGCCTATATTACCCAGCGCATTATCGACTGCTGCCTGCGTGAAGACCTGCATTCCATCGCCAGCCAGGGGTATGCGTCGGCACCGCCATTGCCGCTGGATACCATCTGGCCAGCGCTGGTTGGCCAGCAAGCGGAGCTGTGGTGGCAGGTACTGCACTGGCCCGGCGGGCCGATCTGGTTACCCGTTCGGCGCAGCGACCATATGCAGCCTGTGGCGGCGCTCAGCGATGGCTGGCTGCGTCGAACGGCACAGGGTGTGCAACTCGAATTTGGCGCGCAGGCGTGGCTGGCACTGCTTGCCGAGGGACGGGATGAAAAAACCCGGATCCTGCACGAACAGTATGTCAAGGAAGCCGCCCTGGCGGTAAAGCACCGTGCATTGGCCCGCTCGGCGTTCGCGTTAAATGCCGAGCGTCTGGCGCAAGTGCTTGATCACCCGCAGTGGAGCGAACGCCTGCTGCTGGCCGATCAACTGGCCAGCTATCGCGACCATCCGTTCTATCCGACGGCGCGCGCAAAGACCGGATTCGATGAAGCCGCTCTGCGCGCTTACGCGCCCGAGTACAATCCAGCTTTCGAGTTGCGCTGGCTGGCCGTGCCGCGTGACCAGGCCACGGTATCCACACCCGTGCCGGACTTCTGGCCGCGCCTGCGCGACCTGGGTTTCGACGCCGTGCTGGAAAGCAGCCATGCCGCATTCCCGGTGCATCCGATGACGTGGCCGCGCCTGGACGAGTTCGCCTTGCCCGATGGTACGTTGCGCGCGCAGTCCACCTACCTGCGCGTACGCCCTAGCCTTTCGGTGCGCACGGTGATACCCGTCGACCATCCGACCCAGCACCTGAAGCTGCCGCTGCTGATGTTTACGCTTGGCGCATTGAGCCTGCGCCTTATGCGCCCCTCCTCGCTTTACGACGGCTTCTGGTTTCAACGCGTCCTGAACGCGATCCGTGCCAGTGACCCCGTTTTACACGACCGTTATGTTCACGTGGATGAAGCGCACTTCGGGCACGTCGCCGACAGCCTTCATTTGTCGTATTTGCTGCGCGTCTATCCCTCCATGACCGAGCGAAGCACGCTGATACCCGTCGCCGCACTATGCGCGCCGATGCCGGATGGGCGTGCGTTTTCGCTGCATCTGGCCGACCGTTTTTATGCCGGGGACGTGCTCGCTTGGTGGCGGCAGTATCTTGACCTTCTATGCGACGTGCATTTGCGCCTGTGGCTGGCATATGGCGTCGCGCTGGAAGCCAATCAACAGAACACCGTCATTATTTACCGTGATGACGCGGCGCCGCGCCTGCTGATGAAGGATAACGATGCCGGGCGCGTGTACAGGCAGCGCCTGCACAGCCAGTTGCCTGAGGCACAGGCCTTCGGACCGCTGCACAATCAACGCATCCTTGTGCCGGACGACACCGCGCTGGGGCAGATGTTCTGCACCATCACCCTGCAACTCAACCTGCTCGCGGTGCTGGAGTGCGTCGCCGAAGCGAATCCGGCCCTGCACGCGCCGATGCTCGGCGCATTACGCCAGGGCGTGGTCGCGATCCTGCAAAATTTGCAGGATGAAGGCATTGACACCGGCCCGGCCTGGCACCTGTTTGACGCGCCAAGATTGCCGGTGAAGTATCTGCTCAGTGCCGGCAGCCTGCTCAGCAAGGACGCCACCGGCGCGACCGACATCCAGAAGTTCTACGGCAACAGCGCGCCAAATTTCATGGTGGGCGCGCGTCGGACGCAAAGCGCCGGACGACGACGTCAAGGCGGCGTTCGCTGATGCGCGTCCTGCGCAGCGTCCTGGCCGCTCATTATCTGGCGGCGTTCACCGCCCTGGGCATGCCGCTCTTCATGCCCAGGGTTCTGGCGCAACTGGCGCCGCATTCCCCCGAGTGGCTGGTCGGTGTGCTGTATGTGCTACCCACCATCTGCACGGCGCTCACTGCCGCCACGTGGGGGCGCCTGGCTGATCGGTACGGCCGCAAACTGTCGCTGGTTCGCGCCCTGCTGGGACTGGCATTCGGCTTTGCGCTGGCCGGCCTGGCCCCGAACCTGCCGGTGTTCATCCTCGCGCTGATGATCCAGGGTGGCTGCGGCGGCTCGCTGGCGGCCGCCAATGCCTACCTGTCTACGCAGGTGCAGGGGCCTGCACTCTCTCGCTCGCTGGACTGGACCCAGTTTTCTGCGCGTCTTGCGATGGTCACGGCGCCGGCACTGCTGGGCCTCGCCACCGATCGTGGACTTGCACAAGGCCTGTATACCTATTTGGCCGCGCTCCCCCTACTAGGCTTGCTGCTGGCCATCCAGCTTCCGCCCGATTCAGTCACCGGCACGCACGGTGCGGCCGATGCTCGGTCCGCGGCCAAGCCGGATCAACGCCATGGCGCCCGGCTGTGGGGACTGCTGGGCATCCAATTTCTCTACTACTTTTCCGTGGTCATCACGTTCCCCTACTTTCTGGTCTATTGCCGGACCCTGGGGATTGCCGATGACAGCATGGCCGGACTGATTTATAGCCTGCCGCACCTGGTCTACCTGGTCCTGATGCCCTGGCTGAAACCGGGAAAACTGGTGCTGTCGCACTGGGCACTACTGGGCGGACTGGGTGTACTGACAGGCGCAAGCCTTTGCCAGGCATGGCTCAAGCATGCAGGCCCGCTGCTGCCGGTGCGGGTTTTGTACGGTGTCGGCATGACCCTGACGATCATTGGCTTGAATCGGGCCATCAGCGAGTGCGCCAGACAAGGGGCAACCGGTCGCCTGTTTGGCGTATTCGACGCCTGCGGCAAATGGTCAGGAACGCTTGGCGGCGTTATCGCCGGTGTCCTGATGCAGCGCTATGGACCAGCCATGCCATTTGTTGCGTCAACGCTGGCTGGTATTGGCGCACTGATCGTCGCAGCCTTTGTTTTTCTCATTCACAAAAGGCCAGGATATGTTCCAGCACGGCATACGTGATCAGTGGCATGAGGCACAGGCACAAGCGCAGGCGATTTCCTGCTGGCTGAACTGCTACCTGCGTGAATTCGCGCTCCCACGCGAGCAGGCTGACTTCAATTACCGCGGCCTGGATGCTCCCGCCGCGCTGCTCCACGGCGAGCGGCAACAGCTACTACGCATCCGGTTCGCCGAAGCTGGCTACCTGATCTGCGCGCGCGTCGTCCGCACCAGCATGCTGGGCCGCTGCGAGTATCACTCCGCGCCCTATCTGAAAAGCCCTGGCCATCCCTGGCGTTGCGCCGATGCCAATGCCATCGCCCATTTCCTGCTGGAACGGCTGGCGCCTGAATGTGGTTTCAACGCCGAACTGCTTGCGCAAAGCCAGAACAGCGTCGCGATCACCGCGCAGCTACTGCGTCTTGCCAAGCAGGCCGAAGTTGACGATGCGGGCGCATGCGGTGATGCATTGATCGAGGCGGAGCAAGCCATGCTATGGGGACACGCGCTGCATCCGACGCCGAAGAGCCGCGAAGGCGTGCCGCTGGCGCAGGTGCTGGCCTGTGCGCCGGAAGCGCGCAGCCAGTTCCCGCTGTTCTGGTTCCGCATCGACCCGCGCCTGTACCGCGCCCAGGGCCAGGACGTGCGCGCCACGCTGGCGCAGGCCGGCGGTGCAGCGGACCTGTATCCGTGCCATCCATGGGAAGCCGAACGCGTGCTGGCGCACCCGCTGCTGCGCCAGGCGCAGGCGCGCGGCTGGATCGAGCCGCTGGGCGAACGCGGCCTGGCGCTGCGCCCGACCTCGTCGGTGCGCACGCTGTACCACGCCGAGCTGGATTACTTCCTCAAGCTGTCGGTGCACGTGCGCCTGACCAACTGCGTGCGCAAGAACGCATGGTACGAACTGGAAAGCGCGGTCGCGCTGACCCGCCTGCTGGCGCCGGCCTGGCGCGCACTGGCCAAGCGCGTGCCAGGCTTCCAGGTGTTGCTGGAGCCAGCCGCCACCGACCTGGATTTCTCCGCGCTGGATGGCGATGCGCAGGCCTGCCGCGCGCTCGGCGAAAGCTTCGGCATGCTCTACCGGCAGGCGATCCCGGCAGCGCAACGCATGCGTTTCCAACCGCAGGTGGCCGGCGCGCTGTTCACCCGCAATGCGCGCGGCGATGCCGCCTGCGCCGCACCGCTGCAGGCGTTGGCACGGCGCTACGGCAGCCTGGATGCGGCCACCGCGGCCTGGTTCCATGCCTATGCACGACTGTTGCTGGACGGGGTCTGGAGCGCGTGGTTCGACTACGGCATCGCGCTCGAACCGCATCTGCAGAACACCGTGATCGGCAGTGTGGACGGCCTGCCGGCGCGGGTCTGGATCCGCGACCTGGAAGGCACCAAGCTGCTGCCGGCGCGCTGGCCGGCCGCGCGCCTGCACGGCATGTCGGAGACCGCGCGGCAGTCGCTGTACTACAGCGCCGAACAGGGCTGGAACCGGATCGCCTACTGCGCGCTGGTCAACAACCTGGCCGAGGCGATCTTCCATCTGGCCGATGGCCACGACCGCCGCGAGCGCCAGCTGTGGCGGATCGTCGGCACCATCGCCCAGGCCTGGCAGCAGCGCCACGGTCGGCAACCGGCGCTGCAGGCGCTGCTCGACGGCGCGCCGCTGCCGGCCAAGAACAACCTGCGCCTGCGCCTGCTGCAACGCGCTGACCGGCATGCCGACTACACCCTGCTGCCCAACCCGATCGCGCTGCCGGCGCAGCGGCAGGCCGCGGCATGAGCCTGCGTATCGATCCGGCACCGCTGGCGAGCGCGCTGGCGCAGTTGCGCGAGCGCGGCGACGGGCCGCTGTGCGCCTACGTCTACGACCTGGCCGCATTGCGCCGCCACGCCACCGCGATGCGCACCCAGCTGCCAGCCGATTGCGAGCTGTATTACGCGGCCAAGGCCAATGCCGAGCCGCCGTTGCTGCGCACGCTGGCGCCATCGGTGGACGGTTTCGAGGCGGCGTCCGGCGGCGAACTGCAGTGGCTGCACCAACATCAACCGGGCCGGCCCCTATTGTTCGGCGGCCCCGGCAAGCTCGACGCCGAACTGCAGCTGGCCGTGTCATTGCCCGAGTGCACGCTGCACGTGGAGAGCCTGGGCGAACTGCAGCGGCTGGCGCGCATCGCCGCGCAAGCCGGGCGCCGCGTGCCGCTGTTCCTGCGCATGAACATCGCCGTGCCCGGCCTGTGCGACACGCGCCTGATGATGGGTGGGCGGCCGTCGCCGTTCGGGCTGGACGTACTGGACCTGGAGCCGGCCATGCGCCTGCTGGGCGACGCACCGGCGCTGCAGCTGGCCGGCTTCCACTTCCACCTGATGTCGCATCAGTGCGACGCGCAGGCGCAGCTGCGCCTGGTCGCCAGCTATCTGCAGACCGTGCAGGGCTGGCGCCAGACCTACGCGCTGGGTCCGCTGACGGTAAACGCCGGCGGCGGCTTCGGCGTGAACTACGCCGATGCGGCGGCGTCGTTCGACTGGACCGGGTTCTGCGCCGGCCTGCCGGCGCTGCTGCGCGCGCATGGCAACGACCTGCGCCTGCGCCTGGAGCCGGGCCGCTACGTCAGCGCCAGCTGCGGCTGGTACCTGATGGAGGTGCTCGACATCAAGTGCAGCCATGGTGAGTATTTCGCCATCGGTCGCGGCGGCACGCATCATTTCCGCACTCCGGCCGCGCAAGGCCACGATCATCCGTTCCTGGTGCTGCGCGGCACCCAGCCACCGGTGCTACGCGATACGCGGGTGACCCTGGTCGGCCAGCTGTGCACGCCCAAGGACGTGCTGGCGCGCGCGCAACCGGTCGCGGCCCTGGCACCGGGCGACTGCCTGGCGTTCCCGCTCGCCGGCGCCTATGCCTGGAACATCTCGCACCAGCAGTTCCTGATGCACCCGCCGCCGCAGATGCTGTGCGTGGACGCTGCGGGCTAGCGGCCGTCGCGCAGCACCGGCACGCAGAGATCGGTACGCAATGCGGCTTCGGGATCGTGCAAGTACAGGTCATGCAGCGGCGCATCGCGCAACGCGATGAGCAGAGTGCGTCACGGTTCGGTCAGATCCGCAGGCGCAGGATGCGCGCACCACCCGCCTGGACTACCGCCATGACCCGTTCCCTCTCTCTCGCCGTCTGCCTGCTGCTGAGCCTGAGCGCCGCCCCGCTGCTGGCCGACGCCGCGGCCACGCCACAGACCGCGCAGCAATCGTTGATGGCCAAGTGCTCGGCCCAGAACAAGGGCAAGAAGGGCGACACGTACAAGGCCGCGCAGAAGGCCTGCCTCAGCGGCAGCAGCGCGCCGGTGCCGGCCAATGCGTCGCAGCAGCGAATGAAGGACTGCAATGCGCAGGCCGCCACCCAGAAGCTGCAGGGCGATACGCGCAAGACCTTCATGAGCGGCTGCCTGAAAAAGCAGTGATCGGCCGGCCGCACGCGACGCCGGGCTGACACGGCGCTGCCCTGTGCGGGCAGCGCCCAGCGCCTGTCAGCCGTTGCCGAGCACGCTGCTCGGGACGGCGGCATCGCCCTGCGCCACGGCCTGGGGGAGTGCGTCCAGAAGTGGCGGGCTCAGGCCTGCGCCAGCGCCTGGCGCAGGTCGGCGAGCAGATCGTCGATGTGCTCGATGCCGACCGACAGCCGCACCGTGTCCTCGCTGACTCCGCTGCGCTCCAGTTCCTGCGCCGACAGCTGGCGGTGCGTGGTCGAGGCCGGATGGGTGGCCAGCGACTTGGCATCGCCGATGTTCACCAGCCGGGTGAACAGCTGCAGCGCGTCGAGGAAGCGCGCACCAGCGGCGCGGCCGCCGCGCAGGCCGAAGGTGAGCACGCCCGAGCCCTGCCCGCGCAGGTACTTCTGCGCCAGCGCATGGTCCGAATGCTCGGGCAATCCGGCGTAGTTGACCCATTCCACCTTGGCCTCGGCGTGCAGATGCCGGGCCACCGCCAGCGTGTTCTGGTTGATCCGGTCCATGCGCAGCGGCAACGTCTCGATGCCCTGCAGGATCTGGAACGCGTTGAACGGCGACAGTGCCGCACCGGTGTTGCGCAACGGCACCACCCGCGCGCGGCCGATGTAGGCGGCCTCGCCCAGCGCCTCGGTGTAGACCACGCCGTGGTAGCTGACGTCCGGTTCGTTGAGTCGGCGGAACCGCTGCGCATGCGCCGCCCACGGGAACTTGCCCGCGTCCACGATCGCCCCGCCCAGGCTGGTGCCGTGCCCGCCCAGGTATTTGGTCAGCGAATGCACCACGATGTCGGCGCCGAACTCGATCGGCCGCAGCAGGTACGGCGTGGGCACGGTGTTGTCGACGATCAGCGGCACGCCGTGCGCATGCGCCACCTTGGCCACCGCTTCCAGGTCGGTGACGTTGCCGCGCGGATTGCCGATCGACTCGACGAAGATCGCCTTGGTGCGCGCGTCGATCAACCCGGCGAACGCGTCGGGATCGCGGTAGTCGGCGAAACGGGTTTCGATGCCCGACAGCGGCAGCGTATGCGCGAACAGGTTATAGGTGCCGCCGTACAGCGCGCTGGAGGACACGATGTTGTCGCCGGCCTCGGCGATGGTCTGGATCGCATAGGTCACCGCGGCCTGCCCGGACGCCACCGCCAGCGCACCGATGCCGCCTTCCAGCGCGGCGATGCGCTGTTCCAGCACATCGGTGGTGGGATTCATGATGCGGCTGTAGATGTTGCCCTGCACCTTCAGGTCGAACAGGTCAGCGCCGTGCTGGGTGTCGTCGAAGGCATAGGCCACTGTCTGGTAGATCGGCACCGCCACCGCGCGCGTAGTCGGATCCGTGCGGTAACCGCCGTGCACGGCGATGGTTTCCAGCTTCCAGTTCGGGGCGGACATGAGCGGGTCTCGGCAACAGGAACCGAGACGATAGCGGCGATCGAGGGGGGCGCCTGCTAACGGCTGGTTATAAGCCTATGCCTTGAGGCCAGTGACCTGCGACCCAAGAGCGCGTGACGCTATTTGCGCACCAGATAGCCGACCAGTGCACCGCCTATTGCGGTCAGGAACGACATCGCCCATTTCCTGTCATCGGCCGACACCTTGCCCGTCGTATCGAGCAGCGCCGTCAGGCAGAGCCAGCCGATCACGCCGATGAACAGCGAGGCGAACAGGAACAACAGCAGGTCCTTGGTGAGGCGGACCGCTCGTTCGGCCTCGGTTTCGTTCTTTTCAACATTGACCTTGAAACTGTGCCCGCTCGGCGGGTTGTTCAGGTCAATGTTGCTCATAAACCGATGATCTCGGTTTCGAGCTGGCGGGTGTCCGGATTCACCAGGCCGATCTTGCGCCCCTGTTTGGTGCCGTCACGGGCGGCCAGGTAGAGCTGCAACGCCTTGCGCAGGATCTCGCTCTTGCTCTGCTGGGATTCCTGGGCAGCCTGGTCGATGGCGTTGTTGAGATCGTCGGAAAGGTTCAGATTCAGGCGGACGGACATGGGAGCCTCCCGGGTCGTTGAATGAGGTAAATATACATCAAATATCCTCAAGATATCGCCGCCCCCCATGACCGACCTGGCCGCCGGATCCATCGCCCGGTTCAGGACCCGAGGCGATGGCACCGTCGCCGCGATGCGGGTCGCCTCAGGCCTTCACGAACACCAGTTGCCCACCTTCGGCATCGACCCGGATGGTGTCGCCGCTGAGGAACTGACCGGACAGGATCTGCTGCGCCAGCGGGTTTTCCAGCTGCGACTGGATCGCGCGCTTCAGCGGCCGCGCGCCGTACACCGGATCGAAGCCGACGTTGCCGAGCAGTTCCAGCGCGCGGTCGCTGAGTTCGATCTTCAGTCCGCGCTCGGCCAGGCGCTTGTCCAGGCCGCCCAGCTGGATGCGCGCGATCGACTTGATCTGCGCCTTGTCCAGCGGATGGAACACCACGATGTCGTCCAGCCGGTTGATGAACTCCGGGCGGAAATGCGCCTGCACCACGCCCATCACCGCCGCCTTCATCTGCGTATAGGCCTCGGCCGAGCCGTCGCCGCTCAGTTCCTGGATCTGGTGCGAGCCCAGGTTCGAGGTCATCACGATGACGGTGTTGCGGAAGTCCACGGTGCGGCCCTGGCCGTCGGTGAGGCGGCCATCGTCGAGCACCTGCAGCAGGATGTTGAACACGTCGCTGTGCGCCTTCTCCACCTCGTCGAGCAGGATCAGCGAATACGGCCGGCGCCGCACCGCCTCGGTCAGATAGCCGCCTTCTTCGTAGCCGACGTAGCCCGGAGGCGCGCCGATCAGCCGCGCCACCGAATGCTTCTCCATGAACTCGCTCATGTCGATGCGGATCATCGCCTCGCTGCTGTCGAACAGGAATTCGGCCAGCGCCTTGCACAGTTCGGTCTTGCCGACGCCGGTCGGGCCCAGGAACAGGAACGAGCCGCTGGGCCGGTTCGGATCGGACAGGCCGGCGCGCGAACGCCGCACCGCATCGGACACCACTTTGATGGCCTCTTGCTGGCCGACCACGCGCCGATGCAGTTCGTCTTCCATGCGCAGCAGCTTGTCGCGCTCGCCCTCGAGCATGCGGTTGACCGGAATGCCGGTCCAGCGCGACACCACCTCGGCGATCTCCTCGGCGGTGACGCGGTCCTGCACCAGCTTGAAATCGTGATGCTCGGCATCGCCGGCCGCGGCCAGCTGCTTCTCCAGGTTCGGTAGCAGGCCGTACTGGATCTCGCTCATCTTGGCGTAGTCCTGGCGGCGCTGCGCCGCTTCCAGTTCGACCCGCGCCTGTTCGATCTGCTCCTTGATCCTGGTCGCGCCCTGCAAGGTGGCCTTCTCCGAACGCCACACTTCGTCGAGGTCGGAGAACTCGCGCTGGAGCTTGTCGATGTCGCTTTCCAGATCGGCCAGGCGCTGCCGCGAGGCCTCGTCCTTTTCCTTCTTCAGCATCTCGCGCTGGATCTTCAGCTGGATCAGGCGCCGCTCCAGGCGGTCCAGTTCTTCCGGCTTGGAGTCGATCTCCATGCGGATGCGGCTGGCCGCCTCGTCCATCAGGTCGATCGCCTTGTCCGGCAGCTGGCGGTCGGCAATGTAACGGTTGGACAGCGTGGCCGCGGCGACGATCGCCGGGTCGGTGATCTCCACGCCGTGGTGCACCGCGTAGCGTTCCTTGAGCCCGCGCAGGATGGCGATGGTGTCTTCCACCGTCGGCTCGCCGACGAACACCTTCTGGAAACGCCGCTCCAGCGCCGCGTCCTTTTCGATGTACTTGCGGTACTCGTCCAGCGTGGTGGCGCCGATGCAATGCAGCTCGCCGCGCGCCAGCGCCGGCTTGAGCATGTTGCCCGCATCCATCGCGCCGTCGGCCTTGCCGGCGCCGACCATGGTGTGCAGTTCGTCGATGAACAGGATGACCTGGCCTTCGGTCTTGGACAGGTCGTTGAGCACGCCCTTGAGCCGCTCCTCGAACTCGCCACGGAACTTGGCGCCGGCGATCAGCGCGCCCATGTCCAGCGACAGCACGCGGCGGCCACGCAGGCCTTCCGGCACTTCGCCGTTGACGATGCGCTGGGCCAGGCCTTCGACGATGGCGGTCTTGCCGACGCCGGGTTCGCCGATCAGCACCGGGTTGTTCTTGGTGCGCCGCTGCAACACCTGGATGGTGCGGCGGATTTCCTCGTCGCGGCCGATCACCGGATCCAGCTTGCCGCTCTCGGCGCGCGCGGTGAGGTCGATGGTGTATTTCTCCAGCGCCTGGCGCTGGTCTTCGGCGCTTTCCGACTGTACCGTCTCGCCGCCGCGCAGCTTGTCGATGGCCGCTTGGAGCTTGTTCTTGTCGGCGCCGGCGGCGCGCAGCGCCAGGCCCAGCGCGCCGGCATCGTCGGCCGCGGCCAGCACGAACCACTCGCTGGCGATGAATTGGTCGTTGTGCTGCTGCGCCAGCTTGTCGGTCTGGTTGAGCAAGCGGCTCAGGTCGTTGCCGATCGACAGATTGCCGGGCTGGCCGCTGACCTTGGGCAGCTTGTCCAGCGCCTCGCCCAGCCGCTCGCGCAGCACCGGCACATTGACACCGGCCTGCGCCAGCAGCGGACGGGTGCTGCCGCCGGACTGGTCGAGCAGCGCGGTGAATACGTGCACCGGCTCGACGATGGTGTGGTCGCGGCCCACGGCCAGCGACTGGGCGTCGGCCAGCGCCTGCTGGAAACGCGACGTGAGCTTGTCCATCCGCATCGGGAAGTTCCTCTGAAAGGGGGGCCGGCCGCGCCGGCATGCTAGTCAGATGCGGTTGTTGCGGCATGTTTCAAGGCCGCGGGGCTGCCTGTATACGTCCGCGCCGTCTGGCGAGGGGGCTCCACACCAGACGCTGCAACGCCGCGATGCGCGCGCCCTGCCGGGCCGCTGTCCGGCACAGCGCCTGCGCCAGCGCACGGTTCCTGCGCCGGTCGCAGCACGGTCACACGCCGCTACCGCTACAGCCCCTACCCTCGCGCTTCCGAACCTTCCCGCACAGGAGCCGCAATGCACTACGACCTCTACTACTGGACCGGCATCCAGGGCCGCGGCGAGTTCGTGCGACTGGCGCTGGAGGATGCCGGCGCGGCCTACCGCGACGTCGCCCGCGAGGAAGGCGACGCGGCATTGCAGCCCTTTCTCGACGGCGAGCAGCCGGGCATGCGGCCGTTCGCGCCGCCGTTCCTGAAGGCCGGACGGCTGGTGATCGCGCAGGTCGCCAACATCCTGCACTACCTGGGCCCCTCGCTGGGGCTGGTGCCGGACAGCGAGTCGCGGCGCATGCAGGCGCTGCAATTGCAGCTGACCATCGCCGACCTGGTGACCGAGATCCACGACAGCCACCATCCCATCGGCAGCGCGCTGTACTACGAAGACCAGAAGACGGAAGCGCGGCGCCGCGCCGAGGACCTGCGCACGCAGCGGCTGCCGAAGTTCCTGGGCTATTTCGAGCAGGTCATGAGCCAGGGCGGCGGGCGCCATGCATTGCGCGAGCATTCCTACGTGGACCTGTCGCTGTTCCAGCTGATGAGCGGACTGGACTACGCGTTCCCCAGCGCGATGAAGAAGCTCTCGCCGAAGCTGCCGCAACTGCGCGCCCTGCAGCAGCGGGTCTCCGAACGCCCGGCCATTGCGGCGTACCTGGCCTCGGCGCGGCGCCTGCCGTTCAACGGCAATGGGATTTTCCGCCGCTATCCGGAGCTGGATGGGTGAGGCGTGATGGGTGCAGGCCTTCGACACCGACACTTGGTCGAAGCATGCGATCCGTGTCTTCGTTCGTCGCGGCTGAAGCCGCTGCAACAAGAACTGCCAACGCGCTGGCCGTGTGCACTGTAGGAGGGGCTTCAGCCCCGACCGTTTCCGCAGCCGGCCGGCTCATGGGCTTCGTTCGTCGCGGCTGAAGCCGCTCCTACATGGGGCCTGGGGTGCCCGCTGGTGCGCGGATGTCAACGGCGTCGTCGCTGCGGTCCATTGTTGCCATGGGCAAGGCGTGTGCCTGTCGAGCCAACAGCGCTCATGTCCGGACCAACGCCGCACGGATCGCCTGCAGTTGCTTGCGCACCGCTACGGCCTGCAGCGGCCCCAGGCGCAGCAGCGCCTTCTGCCCGACCGACAGCGACTCCAGCGCCGGATCGACGAAGCGGTACTTGCCGGTGCGCGCATCGGCGATCAGCGCCGGCGGCGTTGCCGGCAGCGGCGTCTGCAGCAGATGGTCGATCACCTGCACCAGGCGGTCGTTGAAATAGCCCTTGGGATAGCCCAGCTCCACATACGCCTGCTGGAACAAGGGATAGAAACGCCGGTACGCGGCCACCATGGCGCCGGCATCGGCCTGGGTGAAGGCCTGCACGCACGCGGCGTAGCGTTGCGCGTTGGCCTCGGCAATGCTGCTGGCGCCAGCGGCATCGGTGCTGATCTGCAATTGCCCAGGCACCGGCTTCATCGCCAGGGTCCGCGCGGCGACGCGGCGACGCGGCAAGTTGTCGATCATCGTCACCGCACGCTGGATCAGATGGTCGCGGATCAGTAGCGCCAGCGGTGCCTCGCTGCCGGCCAGCGTCGCCAGTTCGGCCCACGCCGCCGCATCGCTGTCGGCCAGCGCCGGAATCGCCGCATCGGCCGCGGCGGCGGGATCGATCGGATGCTGGATCGGCGGCGGCGCTGCGGCCGCAGGCGCGAGCGGCGCCACGGGCGGCGCGGTTGCCGGCGCCACCGCGGCAGGCGCAGGCGTGGCGCCATGCAGCAGCGCGCTCAGGTTGTCGCGGAACAGCCACGCCGCGGCAGCGGCCACCAGCACAGCGACCAGGATCCAGGGCCAGGGCGAATGACGTGGCTGCATGGTGTCCGGTTCTCCGTTGAACAGTGGCAGGTGTGACCACGGCTGCCGCCACCGGTTCCAACGCGGGACGGCCAGCGTTCAGTCTCGGCGCGCCGCGCCGCCGCGCGCTGGGCGAGCGACGCTAGCCGGCGGCTCCTTCGCCGAATGCGATGCGCGCACCGACCCAGTCGGCGACGATGGCTGCGGCGACCTGCTCGGCCTGCGCCGCCGGCATCGCCTTGTTGTGTTCGATCAGCCAGTGCGCCGTCGCCGCGCGCGCCAGCGGCAAGGCGTTCAACGCTGCCTTGCGATCCGCTTCAGGCCACAGCGCCGCATCGTGCCAGGCAGCGATCGCCGCTGCCGGATCGCGCCTGGGTTCTGCGTCTTGCGGCCGCTGCAGAAACAGCAATGGCGACTGCGTGGCCTGCAACGAAAGCACGCGCCATCCTGCGAAATCCGCATAGCGCATCGTGCCGGCATCATCGGAGGCCTTGTCGATCAGACTGGCAAACGCCTTGTACAGCTGCTTCCACGCCGACTGGTCGAACAGGCCCGGCTGCGGCGCGCAGATCGGCGCGTCGAGATCGCGGCTGGACCCGTACAACGGCCCCATCGCGTCGTAAGCCGCCTTGCCCTGCTGCGCGAACACGAAACAATGCACGTAGGGGCGCGGGTTCGGCTGCGTGGTGCCGGCTACGGTGTAGCCGCTGCGCTCGATCCACAGCCGCAACAGGGTCAGGTCGCGCGCTTGCACTGCTTTCTGGTCGGCCGGCGCGTCCGTGTCGAGCATCTCGCCGGCCACGCGGTCCTGCCGGCGCAGCGCGGCGCTGGCAGCGGCGAAGCGGTCGCGCGCCTCGACCGCACCGACCCCGGCCGCCGGCACGAAGCGCTGCAGGTAGATCCAGCCACGCCGAGGCCAGGCCGCCGTCGTAGTCGCGCAGTTGCGCCGCGGCCGCGGCCGGCGCAGCGGGAATGCTGGCGACGATGCGATCGAAGCGTGCCGCCTGCGGCGCGTACTGGGCGTCCAGCGCGCGCACCCGCGTCTGGATCTGTGGCTTCAGGCAGTCGCCCGGATCGGGCTGGGCCAGGCAGCGCCCGCGCTGCGCCAGCCAGGCCTGCTGCGCACTGCGCACGCCCTGCCGCTGCGCGCTCGGCACCACCTCCAGCAGCGCCGTGTAGCGCCGCGCCAGCCATTCGTCCGCAGCGTCCAGCCGCGTGTCCGTGCACAACAGCCGCTCGACCGGACTGGTGGCCTTGGCGCAGTCGAACGACACCGCCGCGGCGGTAGGCATCCACGCCAGCGCCAGTGCGAGCACGCACGCGCGCAACCCATTTTCCTTGTCCATTGCATCCTCCGCTCGCGCGCCGGCGCGATGACGGCGCCGATTGTCGCTCAGTCCACCAGCACCGCGCGCGGCTTCTGCAGCGACAGCAGACCGAGCAGCGCGGCCAGCACCACGTAGCCGCCGGCGAACTGCCAGGCGATCAGCTTGGGCAGGCCGCTCAGCGTCCATGGCCAATAGATGCCGCCACGCGGATCCACCGAGTGGATCAGGCCGAACAGGGTCAGCCCGGCGGCGACCAGCAGGAACACCGCGGCGCGGCGCAGGCGCCCATCGACCATCGCCGCCACCGCCGCGGTCCACAGCATCGCGGTGATGATGAAGCCGTTGCCCAGGGTGAAGATCACCGCCAGTTCCGGCAGCCCGTGGCCGTCCAGGGTGGTGGTCAGCGCGGCCAGCTTGTCCGGCGGGATCCAGCCCGGCGCCTTGATCGCCAGCAGGTAGGCCACCGACGGCAGGAAGCCCAGCACCATCGCCCCGGCATGGCGCTTGGGCGTGGCCTGGAACGCCTGGGTGGTGATGTCGATGGCCACGTACACGATGATCGGCGCCAGCACCGCCAGCGGCAGCCATTGCACCAGCCCGGCGACCAGGCCGAGCATGCCGCCCACGCCGATGAACACGCCGGTCAGCAGCGTATAGCCGCTGCGCGCGCCCATGTGCTTGTACGCCGGCTGGCCGATGTAGGGCGTGGTCTGGGCGACGCCGCCGCAGACGCCGGCGACCAGGGTCGAACAGGCCTCGACCAGCAGGATGTCGCGAGTGCGGTAGTCGTCGCCGGCGGCACGCGCGCTTTCGCTGACGTTGATGCCGCCGACCACCATCAGCAGGCCGAACGGCAGCAGCAGCGGCAGCAGCGGCACGGTATCGGCCAGGCCGGCGACGAAGCCCAGGCTCGGCCACGGCAACACCAGTTGCGGCGCCACCCACTGCGGCGCCTGGTAGCCGGGAATGCCGAAACCGGCCGCATTCGACCAGTAGTACAGCGCGGTGCCCAGCACCAGCGCCAGCGGCACGCCCGGCAGGCCGTACGGCAGCCGGCCCTTGGCGATCAGCACGTACAGCAGCAACCCCAGCACCACCAGCCCGACCAGCGGCGCGCGCAGCATTTCCAGCAGCGGCAGGAAGCCCATCAGCACCAGCGCGATGCCGGCGATCGAGCCGAGCAGCGCCGCGCGCGGCAGCGCGCGGGTCACCGCATCGCCGAAGAACGACAGCACGGTCTTCAACAGGCCCATCACCACCAGCGCAGCCATGCCCAGATGCCAGGTGGCGAGCGCCGCGGCCTGCGGGTCCAGGCCCTGCTGCTTGTAGCGCACGAACGCCGGGCCGAGCACCAGCAGGGCCATGCCGATGCTGGTCGGCGCGTCCAGGCCCAGCGGCATCGCGGTGACGTCGCTGCGCCCGCTGCGCGCGGCCAGCCGGCGCGCCATCCAGGTGTACAGCAGGTTGCCGATCAGCACGCCGAACGCGGTGCCGGGAATCATCCGCGTATAGATCACCTCGGCCGGGAACTGGAACAGGCCGACCAGGGCCAGGGTGATGAAGCCGAGGATCGACAGGTTGTCGACCACCAGGCCGAAGAAACCGTTGAGGTCGCCGGCGACGAACCAGCGCGGGCGCGACGAAACAGGAGCGGTGCTGGGCATGCGGGCGATGACTAGGCGAGGGATCGAGGGATGGTAATGGAAGCGGCGCGTGCGGATTGGCGCGCGAACAGGGATGCAGCATCCCGGCCTGCGCCTGTGCGGCGCGGCTACAGGTCCAGATGCAGGAACTGGTTGAACGCGCTCTGCACGTAATCGGCGAACGCCGGTCCATTGCGGAAGCCGCGTCGCCGGTACAGGGTCAGCGCCGCCTCGAACGCCGCGCCGCTGCCGGTCTCCAGGCTCAGCCGGCGCAGGCCGGCGGCGCGCGCGGCGGCCACGATGTGTTCCAGCAGCGTCGCGGCCGCGCCCTGGCGCAGGAACTCCGGATGGGTGCGCATCGACTTCAGTTCGCCGCCGCCATCGTCGAGCACGCGCAACGCACCGACCGCGGCCAACGCCTCGCCGCGCCAGGCGCTCCACACGGTCACGTCGGCGCGCTGCAGCGCGGACAGGTCCAACGCATAGACACTGCCCGGCGGCGACTGCGCCTGCATCTGCTGCAGGTGGTAGGCGAGCAATGCACGCACCGCTTCACCGGACAGATCGTCCCGCCGGATCGCGAAAGGCGCCGCCCCCGCTGTTCCGGGTCCCGAGTCCCCGGTCCCGAGTCCCGGCCTCAGAACGACACCTCCACCGGCGACCGCGCCCACAGCACCGACTGGTGCCCGGTCGCCTGCTTCCACGCCAGCCGGATCGCCTCGATGTCGGCGCGGCGCTGCGGCGTGTCCTCGTGCAGGATCACCAGCACCTTGGTGTTGAGCCGGTTCGGCTCCTTGGCGCCGCGGAACAGCCACTGCCCGTAGGCATCGAACACGGTCAGGCCGTCGGGGAAGCGCGGGGTGACCTGCTTGTCGAGGAACGCACGCCATTGCGCCTCGCTGATCGGCTTGGCCTGCGGGCGATCGGCCGGACCGCTCTCCTCGCCGACGCCGAAGTACAGCTCGCTGCGCACCCAGCCGCTGGCCTGTGCCGGCCGCGCGGCATCGCCCTGCAGCGCGGCACCGACCTTGGCCGGCGCGGTGGAAGCGGACGGCGCCACGCTGGCGCAGGCGGTCAAAGCCAGGAACACGGCAAGCAGGGGGGCACGCAGCAGCATCGGCAGGTCTCGGAAGCGGAACGGAAGGACGCGATGGTAGGCGACCGCGGCGGCGCGCGCCCGACAACCGCCGGGCATCAGCGCATGCCGAACGCGGCGGAACGAACGGCTCGCCGCCGCGTTAACGGTAAGATAATATATCGCTCCATCCGGATGGATGTACCCGAATTTTATTCCGCCTGCGCGGCATGGACTACCGCCGCAGCGGTCTTTGCGTCACCGCACAAGAGAGCCCCCCATGCCGTATCCGTTCGCCCGCCCGCTGAGTCTTGCCATCGCCCTGGCCCTGTCGGCCCCCGCCCTGGCCCAGCAGGCCGATCCCGGCACCGCGACCAACCTGGACACGGTCATCGTCACCGGTACCCGCGCCAGCGGCCGTACCGTGCTCAAGTCCACCGCACCGGTGGACGTGCTCAGCGCCGAGGACATCCGCAAGGCCGGCGTGGTCAACGGCGAGCTGGGCAGCGCGCTGCAGGCGCTGCTGCCGTCGTTCAACTTCCCGCGCCAATCCAACTCCGGCGGCGCCGACCACATCCGCGCCGCGCAGCTGCGCGGACTCTCGCCCGACCAGGTACTGGTGCTGGTGAACGGCAAGCGCCGCCACACCTCGGCGCTGGTCAACACCGACAGCAAGATCGGCAAGGGCACCACCCCGGTGGACTTCAACTCAATCCCGGTCAGCGCGATCAAGCGCATCGAAGTGCTGCGCGACGGCGCCGGCGCGCAGTACGGCTCGGACGCGGTGGCCGGGGTGATCAACGTGATCCTCGACGACGATCCGGACAGCGGCGCGCTGGAAACCAGCTTCGGCGCCAACCACACCGACGTGAAGCCGATCGACCGCACCGTCACCGACGGCCAGACCAGCTACGCCAGCGCCAAGGTCGGCACCCGCCTGGGCGACGACGGCGGCTTCTTCAAGGTCGGCCTGGAACTGAAGAACCGCGAGGGCACCAACCGCGCCGGCTACGACCAGATCCCGCCGTTCGAGGAACAGACGCCGGCCAACCTGGCCCTGGCCGGCAAGCGCAACTATGTGCTCGGCGACGGCGCCAGCAAGGACCTCAACGCCTGGATCAACGGCAAGCTGCCGTTCGGCCAGAGCAGCGAGTTCTACTTTTTCGGCACCTACAACCAGCGCGACACGCAGGGCGCCAACTACTTCCGCTACCCCGACAGCGACGCCAACTGGACCCAGGTCTACCCGAACGGCTACCGCCCGGTGTCGCTGGGCGAGAACCGCGACCTGCAGGGCGTGGCCGGCGCGCGCGGGCAATGGGGCGAGTGGGCCTACGACGCCAGTGTCGACTACGGCCGCAACGACTTCACCTACCGGCTGAAGAATTCGCTCAACGCCTCGCTCGGCCCGGGCAGCCCGACCCGCTTCAAGACCGGCGACTACGCCTTCGAGCAGAGCGTGGCCAATCTCGACCTGAGCCGCAGCTTCGACGCCGCCGGCGCCACCCACAGCGTCGGCAGCGGCGTGGAATTGCGCCGCGAGCACTACCGCACCCGTCCCGGCGACCCGGCCAGCTACGCCGCCGGTGCCTTCACCGATCGCCCCACCGGCGCCCAGGCCGGCGGCGGGCTCACCCCGCAGGATGCGGCCGACCTGTCGCGCAACGTCGCCAGCGTCTACGCCAGCCTGTCCAGCCAGTTCGGCGACAAGTTCTCCACCGACCTGGCCGCGCGCTACGAGCACTACCAGGATTTCGGCGGCGAACTGACCGGCAAGCTGGCCGCGCGCTACGCGTTCGTGCCGGCGTTCGCGCTGCGTGGCGCGATCTCCAACAACTTCCATGCGCCGTCGCTGAGCCAGATCGGCTACGAAGCCACCTCCAGCGGCTACGACGCGGCCGGCCAGTTGCTGCAGGGCCGGCTGCTGTCGGTCAACAATCCGATCGCGCAGGCGCTGGGCGCGCGCGCGCTGCAGCCGGAGAAATCGGTCAACTACAGCTTCGGCTTCACCAGCCGCATCGGCTCCCACTTCGACCTGTCGCTGGACCTGTTCCAGATCGACATCGACGACCGCATCGCATTGTCCGAAGACATCAACGGCGACGCGCTGACCGCGTTCGTGGCGCAGAACTTCGGCGTCAGCGGCCTGCAGAGCGCCAGCTTCTTCGTCAACGCCGCCGACACCCGCACCCGCGGCGCGGAGCTGGTCAGCAACTGGCGGCAGGCGCTGGGCGATGGCCAGTTACAGCTCACCGGCACCTGGAGCTACGCCAAGACCGAACTGAAGAACCTGGTCGCCACGCCGCCGCAGCTGCTGGCGCTGAATCGGGACTACGTGCTGTTCGGCGTGGAGGAGAGCAACACCCTGACCGACGCCGCACCGCGTAGCCGCGCCCAGTTCGCGGTGAACTGGAGCAACGACCGCTGGGCGCTGCAGACCCGCCTCAGCCGCTACGGCAGCGCCACCCGCGTGTTCGACTTCGGCGGCGGCTTCGTGCCGCGGCAGACCTACGGCGCCGAGTGGCAGCTCGACGCCGAGGTCGAGTACCACATCAGCGCGCAGTGGAGCGTGGCGCTGGGCGGGCAGAACCTCACCGACAACTACTCCGACCGCTCCAACACCGACATTTCCTACTTCGGCAACCTGCCCTACGACGTGCTGTCGCCGATCGGCAGCAACGGCGCATATTACTATGGGCGGGTGCGGTACACCTTCTGATCGGCGCGACCGCACGGCGACATGCGGGGGCGCCGAGCGCGTCCCGCACCGTGCGCGAACCCGGGGCGGGCAGCGCGACGCGGCGACAGCGGGCGAAGCGCAGGCCCAGCGCTGCCCGCACCGGATCGGCGGCGCCCGCCAACGCCACCAGCGAAAGCCGGAGGCAGCGTCCACACGGCGCATCGCCAGTTCGCCCAGGACGCCAAGGATTCGCTGCACGACGACCGTCGCACCCTGAGACAGGCATCATGCTGCATGGACTGTCCCGCTTCAGGAATCGCCATGCGTACCGCCCTTCCCAAGAGCAGGCTGTCGCAAACCAGCTATGACGACGATGGTAGACAGGCGCATACCGCGTCCTCATCGACACTGCCCTCCTCCGAACACGGCCACGCGCCCGTGGCGCCAGATCTGCCGCGCGCCCCGCGCGCTGCGCTGTTGGGTTCTGCAAGCGCGCCGTTCCAGCGGAGGCGCTACGCGCCCCCCCCTGGCCCTGCGGCAGCGCCGCCGCCGCTGCCGCCCACGACTCTCCTCAGCCTGATGCAAGAGATCAGCGAAGAACCGCACGAAGGCGCCAACGCAGCGGCTGGCATTGGGTGGCCCGAGCACGCGCTTTCGGTCGCCGGAACATCGCAAGGCTCCGCGTCGGCGAACGCGCAGCCAATGGACATCCCGTATATCCTCGACCTGATGCAGACGATCCACGAAAACGACCTGCATGATAGCCCCGAACTGGACGAGCTCGCCGAGCAGATTGAGCGGGAGGGAGAGCGGACATCGCAACACTCCGCCACCGCCCCGGATATCCACCGCCTGCTTCAAGCGATCAAGGAAAAAAACAGCGCCCAGAGCGCCGCGTTGTCTGAGCTCGTCGAGCACATCGAGCGGATCGAGCACGAGTTGGCGACGGCGCGGCCAAATCCGGATGTCAACACCCTGATTCAAGGAATCGGCGAAGGAGTTCCGGACCAAGCCACCGCGTTGGCGGAACTCGTCGAGCGCAGCGAGCGCCCCAGACCTGACAGAAAAACCACGTGCTTTGCGGTATTTAGGAGATCACACCCTGACCGATGAAGGTGCGGAATGGGTAAAAGCAGGAGCCTCGCGTCGGACTCCCGCTTTTGCTCTTCCAATTTTCCATTCCCGGCCCCAATCCACTTGGCCCTAACGCTGTCTCGTTCATTATGAAGCGATGGCAGACGCGCTCCCCTTCCGACCGCCGCCGCCGCGCCTGGACGATGCCTGCGCATTGTTCCTGGACGTGGACGGCACCCTCATCGAATTCGCCGATCGCCCCGACGGCGTGCACCTGCTGCCCGAGGTGCGCGAGGCGATCGGCCGCATCAGCGACCGCCTGCACGGCGCGCTGGCCCTGGTCAGCGGCCGCCCGCTGGCGCAGCTGGACGCGCTGTTCGCGCCCTTGCGCCTGCCGGCCGCCGGTCTGCACGGCCACGAACTGCGCAGCGACGCGAACGCCCGCGCGGCGATGCCGGCCGACACCTCGCAGTGGCTGCACGGCCTGCACCAACGCGCCGCGCACCTGCGCCAGGCGCATCCCGGCGTGCTGGTCGAAGACAAGGGCGCCAGCCTGGCGCTGCACTGGCGCGCCGCGCCGGAAGCCGGCGCGCAGGTGCTGGCCTTCGCCCAGGCGCAGATCGAGGCGTTGCCGGGCTACCGCCTGCAGCCCGGCGACCACGTGGTCGAGTTCGTGCCCGAGGGCAGCGACAAGGGCGTGGCGCTGACCACGCTGCTGCAGCAGCCGCCGTTCCAGGGCCGCCGCCCGGTGTTCGTCGGCGACGATCTCACCGACGAGTTCGGTTTCGCCGCGGCCAATGCTGCCGGCGGCTGGAGCGTGCTGGTCGGTACGCGCGAACACAGCGCGGCGACCTTCGCCCTGCCCGATCCACGCGGCGTCCACGCCTGGTTGCGCGACAACGCCGCATGAGTACCGCGCCCAGCGGCAACGCCCTGCTTCGTCCCCTCCCCGACCGTGCACAAGGATCCGCTTCCTCCATGAGTCCCCCCAATCTCGACCTCGGCGTGATCGGCAACGGCAGTTTCGGCGCGCTGGTCGACAAGCAGGCGCGCGTGGTGTGGAGTTGCCTGCCCGCCTTCGATGGCGACCCGGCGTTCTGCGCGCTGCTGTCGCCGCGCGACCACGACGGCGGCGATTTCAGCATCGAGCTGGAGGATTTCGCCGACAGCGAGCAGCACTACCTGGCCAATACCGCGATCCTGCGCACCGTGCTGCGCGACGCGCACGGCGGTGCGGTGGAAGTGATCGACTTCGCGCCGCGCTGGCGCAATCACGGCCGCTTCTACCGGCCGGTCAGCATCATCCGCCAGGTGCGGCCGCTGGCCGGCAACCCGCGCATCCGCGTACTGGCGCGGCCGCTGGCCGACTGGGGCGCGCGCAAGCCGGAAAGCACCTGGGGCAGCAACCACGTGCGCTGGCTGCTGCCGGATTTCACCCTGCGCCTGACCACCGACGTGCCGGTGCGCTTCATCCGCGACGAACTGCCGTTCGTGCTCAGCCACCCGGTCAACCTGATGCTCGGCGTGGACGAATCGCTGACCCGCTCGCTGACCGGCTACATCCAGGAAGCGCAGGAACGCACCGAGGAATACTGGCGCGAATGGGTGCGCTACCTGTCGGTGCCGCTGGACTGGCAGGACGCGGTGATCCGCAGCGCGATCACCCTGAAGCTGTGCCAGTACGAGGACAGCGGCGCGATCATCGCGGCGATGACCACCTCCATCCCCGAAGCGCCGGACACCCCGCGCAACTGGGACTACCGCTATTGCTGGCTGCGCGACGCCGCGTTCGTGGTGCGCGCGCTGAACCGGCTCGGCGCCACCCGCACCATGGAGCAGTTCCTCGGCTACATCTTCAACATCGCCACCACCGACGGCAGCCTGCAGCCGCTGTACGGCATCGGCTTCGAAGCGGCGCTGGAAGAACACGAAGTGCCGTCGCTGGCCGGCTACCGCGGCATGGGCCCGGTGCGGCGCGGCAACCTGGCCTGGATCCAGAAGCAGCACGACGTGTACGGCAGCGTGGTGCTGGCCTCCACCCAGCTGTTCTTCGACTTGCGCCTGAAGGATCCCGGCGACAAGGACACCTTCCTGCGCCTGGAGCCGCTGGGCGAGCATGCGTTCGCGCTGCACGACGTGCCCGACGCCGGGCTGTGGGAATTTCGCGGCCGCGCCGAGGTGCACACCTACACCAGCGCGATGTGCTGGGCCGCCTGCGACCGCCTGGCCAAGATCGCCGCGCGGCTGGGCCTGGACGCGCGCGTGGCGTACTGGCGCGAGCGCGCCGATACCATCCATGCGCGGGTGCTGGCCGAGTCGTGGAGCGCCGAGCGCGGCCACTTCACCGACACCTTCAACGGCCACCGCCTGGACGCCTCGCTGCTGTTGCTGGCCGACATCGGCTTCATCGCCCCGGACGACCCGCGCTTCGTCGCCACGGTCGAGGCGATCGGCCGCGAGCTCAAGCATGGCGACGCGCTGTACCGCTACGTGGCGCCGGACGATTTCGGCGCGCCGGAGACCAGCTTCACCATCTGCACGTTCTGGTACATCGACGCGCTCGCCGCGATCGGGCGCAAGGACGAGGCGCGCGAGTTGTTCGAGCGCATCCTCGCGCGCCGCAATCACCTGGGCCTGCTGTCGGAGGACCTGGCCTTCGACGGTGGCGAAGCCTGGGGCAATTTCCCGCAAACCTATTCGCACGTCGGCCTGATCATCGCCGCGATGCGATTGTCGCGCAGCTGGCAGGAGGCATCATGAGCAGACTGGTCGTGGTATCCAACCGCGTGGCCTTGCCCGGCGAGAACCGCGCCGGCGGCCTGGCGGTGGGCTTGCTCGCCGCGTTGAAGGAACGCGGTGGGGTGTGGTTCGGCTGGAGCGGCAAGACCGTGCGCGGCGACAGCGGCGCGCTGCACGAACAGACCCAGGGCGACATCCGCTTCGTCACCATGGACCTCAACCGCGCCGACCTGGACGCCTACTACAACGGCTTCGCCAACCGCACGCTGTGGCCGCTGCTGCACTTCCGCCTGGATCTGGTCGACTACGACCGCGCCACCCGCGAAGGCTACCGCCGGGTCAACGCGATGTTCGCCGAGAAGCTGGCGCCGCTGCTGCGCGAAGACGACACGGTGTGGATCCACGACTACCACCTGATCCCGCTGGCCTCGCTGCTACGCGAGCGCGGCATCGGCTGCAAGATCGGTTTCTTCCTGCACGTGCCGTTCCCGTCGGCCGACCTGATCCAGGCACTGCCCGACCATGCGCGGCTGTTCTCCGGCTTCTACGCCTACGACCTGGTCGGCTTCCAGACCCAGCGCGACGTGGACCGCTTCCAGGCCTACGTGCGCCTGTTCGGCGGCGGCAAGGTGATCAAGGCCGGCGTGCTGGAAGCGCCCGGCGGGCGCCGCTTCCGCGCCGAGAAATTCCCGATCGGCATCGACACCGAACTGATCGCGCAGCAGGCGCGCGCGGCGGTGACCAAGCCGGCGGTGCGCGACCTGCGCAGCAGCCTGCGCGAGCGCCAGCTGGCGATCGGCGTGGACCGGCTGGACTACTCCAAGGGTTTGCCCGAACGCTTCCTCGGTTTCGAGCGTTACCTGGAACGGCATCCGGACCAGCGCGGCAGCCTCACCTATCTGCAGATCGCGCCGGTCTCGCGCGGCGAGGTCACCGAATACAAGCAACTGCGCAACCAGCTCGAACAGATCGCCGGACACATCAACGGCGGCCACGCCGAGCCGGACTGGACGCCGCTGCGCTACGTCAACCGCAACTTCACCCACGCCACCCTGACCGGTTTCTACCGCGCCGCCCAGGTCGGCCTGGTGACGCCGCTGCGCGACGGTATGAACCTGGTGGCCAAGGAATACGTGGCCGCGCAGGACCCGGAGAATCCGGGCGTGCTGGTGCTGTCGCTGCTGGCCGGCGCCGCCGACGAGCTGAAGGAAGCGCTGCTGGTCAATCCGCACGACCTGGACGGCGTGGCCGATGCGATCGCCACCGCCGCCTCGCTGTCCAAGGCCAAACGCATCGAACGCTGGCAGACGATGATGGAACATCTGCGCAAGAACGATATCGGCGTGTGGCGGCAGCGCTACCTGCAGGCGCTGGAGCGGCGCTGATCCGCGCCTGCCGCGGCCGTTGCCGGTCGCGGCAGGCGCGCCATCGCACGCAGAACGCAGGTTTCCGCGCGGTCACGGAGCGCGCACGCCGATTCCTTTAAAATCGCCGCCCATACGCCGCGCATCGACACCCTGGGAGGGGCGCGCGGCGTGCGCGTTGAGCGCCAGGTCGCCGCCGATGCAGCCGAACCAGCGCTCGATCCCCTCCACGATCTGCCTGCGCCAGCGTGGCGCCGCCGGATCTTCTGCAGACCCTCACCATGACCGCTCATTCCCCGAAACACGGACCCGGCACCTGGCTGTTCGTCGCCTATGCCGTGCTCATCGCCCTGATCGGCGCCGCCCTGGCCGCGATGGGCGGCCGCCTCGTCGCCGTCGGCGGCTCCTGGTACTACCTGCTGGCCGGCCTGGCGCTGGTCGTGTCCGGCGCGCTGCTGGCACTGGGCCGCCGCGCCGGGCTGTGGCTGTTCGGCCTGACCCTGGCCGCGACCATCGCCTGGGCGCTGGCCGAAGTCGGCCTCGACGGCTGGGCGCTGATCCCGCGCCTGGCGATGATCTCGGTGCTCGGCCTGCTGCTGTTGCCGTTCTGGAAGGTGGCACGCCGGCGCCTGGCGCCGCTGTCCGGGCTGGGCTACGCGCTGGTCAGCGGCGTGCTGCCGGTCCTCGGCGCGCTGCTGGTGTTCGTGCCGCTGTTCTTCCCGCGCACCGTCGAACTGGCCGATCCGGCACTGGCCGCGCAACGGCCGCAGGCCGCGTTCAGCCGCGCCACGGTGAACAGCCCCGACGGCAACGTCGCCGCCAACCACGACGCCGGCAACTGGACCGCCTACGCCGGGTCCAACCTGTCCAACCACTACAGCCCCGGCGCGCAGATCACGCCCGACAACGTCAAGGACCTGAAGATCGCCTGGGAATTCCATACCGGCGACCTCAAGCCCGCCGGCTCCAAACTCGGCTATGCGTTCCAGAACACTCCGCTGAAGGTCGGCGACCTGGTCTACATCTGCACCCCCACACAGAAGGTGATCGCGGTCGAGGCCACGACCGGCAAGGAACGCTGGCGCTTCGATCCCAAGACCAACCCCAAGGCGATGGCCGGCGTCGCCGCCACCACCTGCCGCGGCGTGTCCTACTTCGAGGCCACCACCCCGGTCGCCGACTGCGCCAAGCGCATCTTCTGGCCGATGGTCGATGGCCGCCTGGGCGCGCTCGACGCCGCCACCGGCAAGCTGTGCCAGAGCTTCGGCGACCACGGCTATGTGGATCTGAACAAGGACACCGGCAACACCAAGCCCGGCTTCGTCGGCCCGACCTCGCCGCCGGTGGTGATGCGCGGCGTGGTGATCCAGCCCACCGGCCAGGTCCGCGACGGCCAGGAACGCGATGCGCCGTCCGGCGTGGTGCGCGCCTTCGACGCGGTCAGCGGCCAGCTGCGCTGGGCCTGGGACCTGGGCAACCCGGCGATCGCCGCCGCGCCGCCGGCCGGGCAGACCTATACCCGTTCGACCCCGAACGTGTGGTCGCTGATGGCCGCCGACGACGAACTGGGCCTGGTCTACCTGCCCACCGGCAATGCCTCCGGCGACTTCTTCGGCAAGGGCCGCACCCCGCAGGAAGAGCAATACACCGCCTCGCTGGTCGCGGTGGATGCGGCCACGGGCAAGGAGCGCTGGCACTTCCGCACGGTCAACCACGACCTGTGGGACTACGACATCGGCCCGCAGCCGAACCTGGTCGATTTCCCGGTGCCCGGCGGCGGCACGCGCCCGGCGGTGATCCAGGCCACCAAGTCCGGCCAGGTGTTCGTGCTCGACCGCGAGACCGGCAAGCCGATCATGCCGGTGCAGCAACTGCCGGTGCCGCAGGGCACCGACCACGGCGACTGGACCGCCAAGACCCAGCCGGTGTCGCCGGGCATGCCCAACACCGTCGGCGCGCCGAGCAAGGGCTACGAGACCATCGTCGAATCCGACGCCTGGGGCATCACCCCGTTCGACCAGCTGGCCTGTCGCATCCAGTTCAAGCAGCTGCGCTACGACGGCATGTTCACCCCGCCCAGCCTGGGCGGCTCGCTGTCGTTCACCGGCAACCACGGCGGCATCAACTGGGGCGGCGTGTCGGTGGACCTGCAGCGCGGCATCATGGTGATGAACAGCAACCGCCTGCCGTATACCGAACACGTGTATCCGCGTCAGGAGATGAACGCACTGGGCGTGGTCTCGGTGTTCAACGGCAAGAGCAGGACGCCCGGCTACATGGCGCAGGAAGGCCTGGCCTACGGTGCGCGCAAGGAACCATGGATGTCGCCGCTGAACACGCCATGCATCGCCCCGCCGTGGGGCTATCTCTCCGGCGTGGACCTGCGCACCCAGCAGGTGATCTGGCGGCGTCCGCTCGGCACCGGCTACGACCAGGGTCCGATGGGCATTCCGTCGAAGATGAAGTTCGAGCTGGGCACGCCGAACAACAGCGGCTCGCTGGCCACTGCCGGCGGCGTCACCTTCATCGGCGCGGCGCTGGACGACTTCCTGCGCGGCTACGACACCCAGACCGGCAAGCTGCTGTGGGAAGTGCGGGTGCCGGCCGGCCCGCAGGCCGCGCCGCTGAGCTATACGGTGAACGGCAAGCAGTACATCGTCGCGGCGATCGGCGGCCACGACCGCATGGAGACCAAGCTCGGCGACAGCGTGATCGCCTGGACCCTGCCAGACGCCGCGCCGGCGAAATAACGCCCGCCTGCTGGCTCCGCTCCACCCCCGGCCGGCCGTCGCAAGACGGCCGGTCTGGTGTCTGCAGGCAGCCGCAGCTGGCGCTGGCGCTGGCGACGGCCGCACCCGCCCACGGGGCTAAGTGCCGCCGGCGCCGCGCGGCTTATTGCGCCGCAACAAAAAAAGCTGGGTTTTCAGCAGCCTAGCCTGCCCATTCAGCTAGCGTTTTCCGACGAACGGTCGGCACCGGGGTCAAGTCGGCGAAGCGGCAGGCCGATACTGGGGAGCACATTCACGAAGCATCCGTCGACGCGAATGGACTGCGCGATGCTTCCCAGCCGGTAGCCGCCATGACCTTGCCCGACGCCCCACCCCTTCGTTCTGCCGCTGGCGCCCGCCTGCATCCGCGTGCCTTGCTGGTCGCGCTGGCCTACGCGCTGGGCCTGTTGGCGATGGCGCTGTACGCGCTGCATCTTGGCCGCCAGCTCGGCCCGAACGGCCCGGCCCTGGTGCGGCTGACGCCGGCACTGATCGCCGCAGCGCTGCTGGCGGCGGCGCTGTGCTGGGCCGGCACACGCCGCGCCGCGCCATCGCAGCGCGTCCTGCAGGCACTGCAGGCGCTGGGCGAAGGCCGCTTCGAACAACGCCTCGATAGCGCCGGCGACGCGGCCGACCCCGCGCTGCTGCGCGCGCTACAGACGGCGCAGGCGCGGCTGGCCGCACGCCAGGCCGAGACCGAGGCCGAACTGCGCCGCGGCCGCTTCGTGCTGCAGGCGCTGGACGACCTGGACACCATGGTCCGCATCGCCGACGACGACGGCCGCGTGCACTTCGCCAACCGCAAGCTGCTGCAGATGCTGCGCGCGATCGAGCCGGACGTGCAGAGCTTCCGCCCCGAATTCCGCGCCGAGCAGTTCGTCGGCGGCAGCATCGGCGACATCTATCCGGACAGCCAGGCGGCGATCGACCGCATGCGCGCGCTGACCGGTTCCAAGCGCGTGCGCGCGCCGTTCTTCGGCCGCCAGATCGACTTCGTCTACAGCCCGATCACCAGCGCCGACGGCGTGCGCCTGGGCACCATCGCGCAGTGGGAGGAGGTGACCGCGCAGGTCAATGCCGAGCAGGCGCTGACCACGGTGATCGAGGCCGCCGCGCATGGCGATTTCAGCCGCCGCCTCGATACCGCGTCGATGGACGGCGTGCTCAAGGCGCTGGCCGAAGGCGTCAACCGCATCTCCGATTCGGTGGAGAGCAACCTGGCGGCGCTGGCCAGCGCGCTGGCCGCGCTGGCCGAAGGCGATCTCACCCATCGCATCGACGGCGACGCGCAGGGCGTGTTCGCGCGGCTGCGCGAGGACACCAACCGCACCGTGGCCAGGCTGACCGAGATCATCGTCGGCATCCAGGGCGCGGTCGAGGCGATCCGCCGCGCGGCGATGGAAATCGCCGCCGGCAACACCGACCTGTCCGACCGCACCGAGCAGCAGGCGGCGAGCCTGGAGGAAGCCGCCAGTTCGATGGAGGAACTGACCTCGGCAGTGAAGCAGAATGCCGAGAACGCGCAGCAGGCCAACGGCCTGGTGCACAGCACCGGCGAGATCGCCCAGTCCGGCGGCAAGGTGATGGACGAGGTGGTCGCCACGATGAGCGCGATCAGCACCTCGTCGCGGCGGATCGGCGAGATCATCAGCGTCATCGACGGGATCGCGTTCCAGACCAACATCCTGGCGCTCAACGCCGCGGTGGAAGCGGCGCGCGCCGGCGAGCAGGGCCGCGGTTTCGCCGTGGTCGCCTCGGAAGTGCGCTCGCTGGCGCAGCGTTCGGCGGACGCGGCCAAGGAGATCAAGCACCTGATCGAGGACTCCACGCACAAGGTGACGCTGGGTTCGGGACTGGTGAACCGCGCCGGCGCCACCATGCACGAAATCGTCGGCTCGGTGCAGCGCGTGACCGGCCTGATCGGCGAAATCAGCGCCGCCAGCGCCGAGCAATCCAGCGGCATCGAGCAGGTCAACCGCACGGTGATGCAGCTGGACGAAGTGACCCAGCGCAACGCCGCGCTGGTGGAAGAAGCCACCGCCGCGGCACGCAGCATGGAGGAACAGGCCGGCGGCCTGGCCACCGCGGTGGCGGTGTTCCGGATCGAACCGGCCCGTGCGCAACCCGGCGACGGCAAGGTCACCCGGTTGGTGCGCGGCGCCGGCTGAGCCGGCGCACTGCGCGATCGCCAGCCGCGGCGACGGACGTACGCCCTGCCGTGCGTGCTGCAGCCACAGCCGCGACGGCAGCGCATGCGCGCCGGAACGGCGCGGTCAGCGCTCGCCCTGCGCAGCGGCGCTCAAAGTCACTTCGACCGGCAAGGCGGCGGCGGCAGCTGCTGCGCGAACGCAGGCCACAGCCGCTACGCGAACAGCGGCGCGCTCAGTCCGCGATCCACGCCAGCGTCGCCATGCGCCCGCTGCGGCGGTCGCGGCGATAGGAAAAGAAGCGCTGCGCGTCGGAGATCGTGCACAGGCCGCCGCCGTGCACCTGCGCCGGGTCGATCCCCGCCGCGGCCAGGCGCTGTCGTGCCAGCGCATACAGGTCCACCCGCCAGTGGCCGCGGCGGGTCGCCACGAAGGCGCTGGCCGCGGCCGGATCGTGGCCCAGGAAGGCATCGCGCACGTTCTCGCCGATCTCGTACGCCTGCGACCCCGCGGCCGGGCCCAGCCAGGCCTGCAGCTGCGCCGGCGGCGTGCGCAGGGCGGCGACGGTGGCTTCCAGCACGCCGCCGGCCAGGCCTTGCCAGCCGGCATGCGCGGCCCCGACTTCGCTGCCGTCGCGGGCGGCGAACACCACCGGCAGGCAGTCGGCGGTCAGGATCGCCAGCACCACCCCGGGCACCGCGGTGACCGCGGCATCGGCGGTCGGCTCGGCGTCGATGCCGACTGCGGCCGGCGGCTGCTCCAAGCGCAGCACCTGCACCCCGTGCACCTGCCGCAGCCAGTGCGGCGGCGACGGCAGCGCCAGGCGCGCGGCCAGTTCGTCGCGGTTGCGCTGCACCGTGGCCGCATCGTCGCCGTCGGCCGCGCTGCGGTTGCCCAGGTTGAACCGGTCGAACGGCGGCAGCGAGGCGCCGGCGCCATCGCGCAGCGTGGTCAGCGCGCGTACCCGCGGCGATGCCGGCCAGTCGGCGGCGAGGGCGAAGTCGGTCATGCGCGTGCGGCCCGGGATGGGGCAGCGCCGGCGATCGCCGCAACCAGGCGCAGCGTCGCGCTCCCGGCGGCGACCGCGCGCGCGTATCGGAAACCACTGCGTGGCCGCGCCGCCTGCAACGGCCCCCCAAGCCATGTCGTCCATTCCCTGGCAGGTCCGCTCGGGAATGGATGCAAGGCGCCAGGCCTGCCCTCGCCCGCCGTCGCCATGCTCAGCGCCGCGCCTGCTCGGCGGCCAGCCGCGAATCGACGCGCAGCGCGGCGAGCAGGCGCAGCAGGTCGGCCGGCACCGCGGCAGTGGAGCGCACCGGCTCGCCAGTCAGCGGATGCTTGAATTCCAGCGTCTCGGCATGCAGCGCCTGGCGCTTGAAGCCGCGCAATTCGGCGATCAGCTCATCGGTCGCGCCCTTGGGCAGCTTCAGCGCGCCGCCGTACAGCGGATCGCCGATGATCGGGTGCTTCAGGTGCGCCATGTGCACGCGGATCTGGTGGGTGCGCCCGGTCTCCAGGCGGCACTCCAGCGCGGTGTGCGCGCGGAACCGCTCGCGCAGCCGGTAATGGGTGACCGCATCGCGGCCGTCCTCGCGCACCGCCATGCGCAGGCGGTCGCGCGGGTGGCGGTCGATCGGCGCAGTGGCGGTGCCGCCGGAGACCAGCGGCCCGGCCACCACCGCCAGGTACTGGCGGTGTACGTCGCGCGCCGACAGCTGCGCCACCAGCGAGGTGTGCGCCGGCAGAGTCCGCGCCACCACCATCGCGCCGCTGGTGTCCTTGTCCAGCCGGTGCACGATGCCCGCACGCGGCAGCGCCGCCAGCGACGGATCGCGGTACAGCAGGGCGTTGACCAGGGTGCCCGTGGGGTTGCCGGCGCCCGGATGCACCACCAGCCCGGCCGGCTTGTTCAGCACGATGACCTGGTCGTCCTCGTACAGCACTTCCAGCGGGATGTCCTCGGGCAGCGCGTGCGTCTGGGTCTCCAGTACAACGTGCAGGCTGGCGATCTCGCCGCCGCGCAGGGCGTCGCGCGGCCGCGCCGGGGCGCCGTCCAGCAGCGCGTCGCCGGACTTGATCCATTCGGCCAGGCGCGAGCGCGAAAATTCGGGAAACAGCTCTGCCAGCACCGCGTCGAAGCGGCGGCCGGCGGCGTGGTCGGGCACGCGCGCCTGGCGCGGGCCGTCGGAGATGGCGTCCTCGGGGGTGTCCGGGAGGGTATTGGGCATGGAAAGGGCACGGCTGGGTCGGAAAGGGAGGGTCGCGGCGGCCATAGTCAGTCGCCGGACAGGCCACTAGGCTATCATCGCCCCTTCGTATTCCTGACGTGTCCTGCCCGAACCCATGATCCGACGCTCCGTCCCGCTCTCCGCGCACGTCCGTTTCATCGCCCTGATGCTGGTCATGGTCGTCGTGGCGACGGGTTGCCACCGCCAGAAGAACAAGAATCCCGAGGAAGGGATGCCTGTGGACCAGTTGTACCAGAAGGCGCACACGCAGATGCAGACCAGCAACTGGGCCGGCGCCGAGGGCAGCTTCAAGCGCCTGATCGCGCAGTACCCGTACGGCCAGTACACCGAGCAGGCGATGATCGAATCCGCCTACGCCCAGTACAAGGCCGGCAAGCACGACGACGCGGTGTCCAGCATCGACCGCTTCATCCGCACCTACCCGACCCACCGCAACATCGCCTACATGTACTACCTGCGCGGGCTGTCCAACTCCAACCGCGACACCGTGTTCCTGCGCCGGGTGTGGTCGCTGGACCCGAGCCGCCGCGACCTGTCCACGCCGCAGCAGGCCTACGCCGACTTCAACATCGTCGCCGAGCGCTATCCGAACAGCCGCTACGCCGCCGACGCGCGCCAGCGCATGATCGCGCTGCGCAACGTGTTCGCCCAGCACGAGCTGGACAACGCGCTGTACTACCTGCGCCGCAACGCCTGGGTGTCGGCCGCCGGCCGCGCCAACTACCTGCTGGAAACCTATCCGCAGAGCGCCTACCAGTACGACGCGGTGGCGGTGCTGGCCGATGCCTATACCCACCTGGGCAACAAGCCGCTGGCCGACGATGCGCGCCGGGTGCTGGAACTCAACGACCCCAAGCATCCGTGGCTGACCGGGCATTGGCCGAAGTACCCGTGGATGATCCGCAAACTGAACCCGTTCGCCGGCGAGAAGTCTGCTTCCACCGGGCAGTCCAACTCGGAAATGGCCAACTGAGCCAGCCTGCCGGGTGCAAGAAAACAGGGGCCGCAAGGCCCCTGTTTCGTTTCCCGGCCAAGCCATTGCCGCTGTCATCCGTGGACACCGGCTGCCGGCCAGGCTGCGCTCCCTGCGTCCACCCAGGACCGTAGCTGTCCGCACAATGGCCAGCGGCAGCGCCCTGGACATGCGACCCTGGCCGAGGGCACCGACCGCCACCAGTGTCGCGATCTGTGGTGCAACACGCCCAGCCGCTGCGCGCAGAACGCAACTGCCGCTTGCTAGGCTCGACCGACTCGCGTGCGCCTGCGCCGCCGCCCGTCGCCACAACGCGCGCCGGCCCTGCCAGGAGACGCGCCATGCCCCGCTTGCCCGCCCCTCTGCTGCTCCTGTCGCTCGCCCTCGCCGCCGCCCTGCCCGCCGGCGCCGCCGAGCGCAGCGCCGCCGCAGCGGCCATCGTGTTCGGGGTCAACGGCCACGACGACCGCCCGGCCTATCCGCTGAGCCAGGCCGAAGCCGTGTTCAAGCTGCTCGACCAGCGCAATCTGCGCAGCGACCGCGTCGACGTGGACCCGCGCAACTTCGCCGTGCTCGATCGGCTGGTGGCGCTGTCGCGGCACTACCGCATCGCCTTGCGGCCGATGGTGTACCCGATGTCGCGCGAGAGCGGCTACCAGTTGGCACGGCGCTACGCCGCCGGCATCACGCTGTGGGAGATCGGCAACGAGCAGGACTACAGCCGCGACGGCGCGCAGGCGCGCATCGATGCGATGACCGCGATGTACCGCGGCATGAAACACGCCTCCGACGACCTCGGCGCCGGCCTGGAATTCACCATCAACATCACCGCCTGCAACAGCGACGACCATTCGGCGAACGCGCGTTGCCCCGGCGACCGCCGCGGCTCGCTGTGGTTCCTGGACATGGCCAAGGCCTCCGGCTTCGATTTCGACCGCATCAGCTTCCACTACTACCCGTTCCACCACGACACCGGTTACTGGATGGACCTGTACCTGGGGCAGATGCGCGGCGCGGCGCAGAAGTACGGCGGCAAGGTGTTCTTCAACGAGGTCAACTGCGCCGAGGTCTACGCCGGCAACACCGATGGCGGCCATGCCGGCGACGGCGCCTGCTACGACAGCGTGGCGCAGATCGTGCGCACGCTGCGCAGCGACTACGCCGATGTGGTCGCCGAAATCAACCTGGCTATTTCTGTCGATCCCCCAAAAAATCAAAGTCGGCTGTAAGCGATTGATTTAAAATGGAAAATCTGCCGCGCTAGGCCTGTGACGGTCCCTCCGTGAACGCTCGGCTCCAGTAGGCCGCTTCGGCAAAGAGCGCAGCCAGGGCGTCGAGGTCGACTTTCGTTTGCGCATCGCTGAACTCGAAGTTGCCGAACAGGTTCACGTGCTGCCAGGCGACGGGCGAGATGCCACGCAACGCGTTGATGGCGGCCTGGTCGCCTGCGGCCAACTTCTGTTCGTAGACCTTGGACAGCAGGGCCGTGTTGTAGAAGATCACGGCATTGGCGATAAACCGCGAGCACTCGTTCCAAAGTTGCTGCTCGGCCTCGGTCTTCACGCGGAACGCGCCGCCGTTGACGTAGGCCACCGCCCGGCGAAACCGGTGGTAGGCCTCGCCTCGGTTCAGCGCCTTCTGCACGGCCTGCCTCAGGTCCACGTCGTCGATGAAGTCGAGGATGTAGAGCGTTCGGCAAATGTCTTCGAGCTCCCACAAGGCACGCTTGGTCTGGTTTTGCCGCAAGTAGCTGCTGAGCTTGCGCACGATGGTGGCCTGCGTCACGTCCTTCTGCGCCAGCGACGCCATGATGCGCAGGATGTTGGGCCACTCCTTGATGATGAGCTCCTCGCTGACTTTGCGGGACGGCCGAATCAGCATCTCGTCACCGTAGGAGCTCGGGCTATCGAAGCCCACCAGCGTCATCGCCTTCTTGTACAGGTCGCGGTAGCGCGGTGCAAACCCGTAGCCGTAGACCCGCAGGGTCCAGAAGTTCACCTGGTTGGTGCCATGCGTGTCCGTGGAATGGCGCTCCGGCTTGATGTCCGAGGTGTTGTTGTGCAGTAGGTCGAACACGTAGTGGCTTTCATGTTCCTGCGTGCCGATGATGCGTGCATTGATCGGCAGATGGTTGGCCACCAGCGTGCATGCGCTCACGCCCTTTTGTAGCCCGAAATACTTCGGCGAATGCCGGGCATTGAAGGTGTTGATCTGCGTTTCGAAGCGCTGACCGTCGCTGCTGGAGTGCAGCTTGTCGCCGATGTTGTACAGATGGAAAACCGGCAGCTTCGCGGTGGCGTTGCTGATGGCGTCGTTGGCCGCACGCAAGGTTTCCAGCCGCAGGTAGTTGCGCGCGGTCCCCTGCAACGATGCGAAGCTGATGCCCGACACCTCAGCCATTTTCAACAGACCCATGTTGGTGCCCAGCGCGACGACGCAGGCCAAGATCTGCCGGGCGTCTGGCGCCTGCTTGACGTAGCGCTCGAGCACGTGGGTGAAGCTGTTGAGGAATCCGGTGCCCCCGGCAACGAACCAAAGTAAGTCGGCGATGCCGATACCCGGGAGTTGGCCATAGAAGGGGCTGTTGGCCGGCTCCTTGGCCGTCGGATAGATCAGACTCCAGCGGCGCTTTTCACCGCGGCCGCGAATCTTGATGTGCTCATTGGTGGCTTCGAGAATCCGCCGGTTCACGTCCACAAAGCGTGTGCGCACCGCCTCGCGAAAGGTGCTGAGCGTGTCCTCGATCGGCGCCAGCAGCAGTGGTACGCCGATCTCGGCAAGCACGGCATCGCGCTGGGCCCAGCGTTCGTCGCTGATCAGGTCATCCTCGAAGCGGCGGAACTCGTTGCTGTGCTCCACGAAGACATCCCCGGCCTGCAGCGCCTGGCACAGCAGCCGGTAGGCCAGGAACTCGTAGCGGTCGGTATCGAGCCGGTTCGCGCGTACCTTGCCCTCGTGGTACAGGTACAGACGCAGGTGCTTTGGGATCAGATGCCGGGGAAAGGCCTCGGGTTTGACGTCGCGCGGCGACTGGCCCGCGCGCAGCAACTTCTGCAAGAAGGTCACGGCCTGCAGCAGCGGAGCGTCCTCCACCCGTCCGCCGAAATCCAGCTCGCAGAACAAATGTCGCAGATTGAGCTTGAACGTGCGGGACAACTGCGTGTACTGACTCCACTGGTAGGCGATCTTGTCGAAGGCGATGTTGCGCAGATGGTCGGCCACCGTCGGGAACTGCTCGCGCTCGAGAAGGCCAAACGCCTTGGTCTGCACGTCTGCGAAGCGGGCATCGGTCGCGATGGAGGGGTCGATGAACAGTCGTAGCACGTCGCCTGCCGCGTGCAGGTTTTCGGTGGCGTTGAGCATGGCCTGGTTCATCGCTTCCTCGGCCGCCAGCTTGGCCTGGTGTTCGTAGTGCTCGACCAGGTGCACGAAGGACTCGATCAGGTTGTCGCTGATCTGACGGAACCGATGGAAGGCGAAGCACAGCAGATAGAGCCGGGCGCTGGCGCGCGGCATTTGCTGAAGTTTGTAGACCGAATAGAACTTCACCAGCGACGCGTAGTACTTGACGCTGTCGTTGGACAAGGCGGCCTTGACGAGGAACGTGCGCGCGAAATCGTGCAACGGCTGGAACCGCTGCCGGCGCTCGACCTCCTGCTTGAGCTCCTTGTGGCTGAAGTCCTTGGGCTCGCGTTTGAGCGCGCTGATGCGGTAGATCTGCTCATCGGCCGCGAGCAACTCGTCCAGTGCCCGGGCGACCTTGGCCGGCATGGATTTCTGGAGCAACGCGGCGACGCGGGTGCGTTCGTGCGTCACCACCCGGCCGATCATGTCCTGCAGGGTCGTGTACTTCGGCGCGACGATGTGCTCGTTGGTTAGGTACTGCAGCGACTCGCGAAGGATGTACGTCGGCTGAGTGGACAGCATCGCGATGCGCGCGGCCTTGTCCTGCAGGGCCTGCTGCGCTACGGCGTCGCAATGCCGAAAGCCGACCAGCTCCAGTACCCGGCGTTGGATCGCGGTGCGCGTCGTTGTCGACGGCGGCTTGATCGAATCCAGCGTGTATGCGGCCAAGTATTTCGTCAGCAGGTAGCGCAGATCCTCGGCCACCTCAGCCGGCTCGAACACGAAGAACTGGCACTTGGCCTTGAAGTAGCCCAGCTCGAGTGCCAGGTAGGCGCCCACCGATGGCGTGCGAGCCTGGACCGCTTCGAGTTCACGCGGGCCGAGATCGAAATACAGTTGTCGCTCGTCGTCGGTCAAGCGCGGCAGGCCGTACAGGGCATGGACTTCTTCCGGAGTGAGGATGAACAGGCGGTGCGAGTCGGCGGCCGACGACATTCGAGAGAGATCCAGTGCGGCGATTCTTGTTGGGAGCAGTCCGCCATGCGCGGGCTGCGCGACGGGCAAGGGGCGAGATTATGCCGAACTATTGAGATAAGGCTTATTATCAAATGGCCATCGCCAACTTCATAATCTGACGTTTGTGAAAACACGCCACCCCTCAGACTCGACCGCATCCGACCGCCTGGTCGGCCTGCCAGATGCGGACGCGCTAGCGGCCGTGCGGGCCTGGTACCAGGGACTCTCCGCGCGCGAAGCGGTCGCGCGGTATCTGAGCCATCGCAAAGTAGACGGGGATTCTTCGCGCGGCATCCTCGGGCGTGTGCGCCGGCAATTGGCCACCTATGTGCTGCAGTTTCACCGACCGGATCTCGCCGCATTGTTCAGTCACCCGGAATCCGAGGGCGGATTCAACTCCGATTCGCAACGCTGTTGAGGACCTCCTCGGAGAAGACTTCGAGGGGCGTTTTGAATCCGAGTATCTTGCGCGGACGATTGTAGAGTCGCTGTTCGATCCATCGCAGGTGCGCATCGGTGATGGTGCTGAAATCGATGTGTCGTGGCAAGTACTGGCGCGTCAATCCGTTGGCATTTTCGTTGCTGCCTCGCTGCCATGCGCAGTACGGATCTGCAAAATAGAAGTCGCTCTGCAAGCAGGCGGCAATGAGCCGATGATCGGCGAATTCCTTGCCGTTGTCGGCGGTGAGGGTGTGCACCGTGTGGCCTAGGCCGCCCAGGCGCTGGACGATGGCGTTGCGCACGTTCTCGGCGGTGCCGTCAGGCGAGTAAGCCAGCAGATGCAGGCGACTGCGGCGTTCGGTCATGCTGACCACCACGGCCTTTCCGTGTGAGGCCCGGAGGGTATCCAGCTCCCAGTCGCCGATGCGGCTTCGCTGCTCCACCACGCTGGGGCGCTGTGTCCAGCTGCGCCGATGTGTCAGCTGTCCGCGGCCATCGCGCACGCCCCGCCGACGGCGCTTGCGGCGGCGCTTGCGTAGATGCGTGAACAACTGGCCACCGCGCTTGTGGTCAGCGTAGATGTGCCGATAGATCCATTCGTGACTGGCCAGGCCGGTGCGACCGGCAATCTGTTCCGGGCTGAAGTCCTCGCTCAGCAGGACCTCGATCTGTGCGATGCGCTCAGCGTCGATGCGTGGACGCCGGCTGGCCTGCGTGCGCCGATGCTCGCTGATGCGCTGTGCGTGATCTGGCAGATAGTGCCGAGCGTGCTGATTGCGGCGCAGTTCGCGGCTGATCGTGCTGGGCGCGCGCTCCAACGCATCGGCGATGGCCCGCATCGACATCCCGGTTTCATATAACGCATGCAAACGGTATCGTTCGGCCTGGTCCAGGCGGCTGGATGACATGGGCAACTCCACTTGGCGGTGAAGTCGCTCAAGTCAGGTCGCCGGGCCACTTCACAACCGTTGGTGTTGCGAATCGGAGTTGAAGCCGCCAGCGGTTTCCCTGCATCAAGGGCGCCCGCGCTATCTCCGCCTGGATGTGGTCTCCAGCTTCCGAAGAAGCGTCGTGCACACGTGGGCTCAGCAGGCACTGGCACCGGGCACCCATGTCGTCAGTGATGGGCTGACAGCGTTCACCGGTGTGGGCTGGGCAGGCCTGACCCACGATGCCATCGTGACCGGAAGCGGCCGCAAAGGCGTCCAGCAGCCTCGTCTGCGTTGGGTCAATACGATCCTGGGCAATCTCAAAACGGCGCTTAGCGGCACCCACCATGCGGTGGACTTCCCCAAATACGGCGCGCGCTACCTGCATGCGCATGCCTACCGCTTCAATCGCCGCTTCAACCTGGCCGCCATGGTGCCGCGCCTGGCCAGTGCCCTGGCCGGCGCGGGAAGGCTCACAGAGCAGCAACTGCGTACGACAGCTGAGACACAGCGCTAATCAGGACGACCTGGGGGGCGCCATCGGTGTTGATGCGCGCAATGAGTGGCTTCGGCGGTGGCCGATTGGTCACGGCAATGAGGCCGCCAGCCAGCAGCACCGACAACGCGTAGCCGCCCACCGCTGCCCAGCGCCATGCGCGTTTGTCGCTCTCCGATTTCTCTAACTTGTCGGTCCAGCCTTTGCGCGCTGAATCGTGGTGTGGGGACATCGGCGCCGAGCTGGGACGCTGGCCGACGGGCGTTTGCAGTAGGTCTTTGGTGCTGCTCATGCGTGTTAGCTCTCGTCGTTGGTGGGGGCAATCGTCGGGTTCCCACTACCGCCACTGCTGGTGGTTGTGGCTCCTTTCACAGCCGTGGTTGTTGCTTTGGCGACCGTTGCTGCGTCGCTGAATCGCTGCCTGCCCGCTTCCAGCCGTTCCGGCGATGGCGTGGGCGGCGCAGGCGGTGACGATGCGGTCGGGGAAACACCGCCGCCCATCGTCACGCCCTGCGACCAGGCATCTTTCACGGCAGCGCCGGCATTGGTGACTGGCGAAGCGGCCATTCGGCCCGCTTGGGTCACACCGGCTGCGGCGTAGCTGGCACCAGCTGACACACCGCGATCGATGTTGGCGGCGGCAGCTGACCCGAACTTCATAGCGGCCTGGCCTAGCCGGGTGCTTGCGGCACGTTGAAGTCCAGCCGCTGCGGCTTGGCCGGCCGGCGTGGTGCTTGCGGCCATCAGCCCAGCAATTACGCCACCACGCACACCCGGATTACTCAGTGCGGCCGCACCAGCTCCTGTGCTGTTGGCGGCAGCGGCGCTGCCGGCGCCGTGGATCTGCCCAGCGGCGGTGATGGTCTTGGCTGCACTGGCCGCGCCCATGCGGCCCAGCGCGGCGGCACCCACGCCTGCGCCGATCGCAGCAGCGCCGGCACCGATGGCGACGCCAGCCGCGCTACCGGCGGTCAGCGATGGTGAGCCTGATAGCAGGCCTCCGGCCACAGCGGGGGCGTGTACGGCTAGGATCGCCATCACTCCAGCGGATACAGCGGCGAGATAGGTAACCAGTATCTCGGGGGCCGGCGGCACAGTGAATGTCGCCATTACGTTGCCGTAAACCGCCATGATGAAGCTCAACACCATGAGCTTGACACCCTGCGCTATGACAGCGCCGATCGCTTTTTCAGCAAGGAAGGCCGTGTGATTGCTTATCCCCCAGGGAACCAGAATTAGCCCTGCAAGAGTACTCACCACGGACGCGTGAGGCTTTAGCCGCCGATGCTGCGCGGCAAGCCTACGGGCTGGATGAAGCGCAGCCCATTTCGCCGCGCACGACAACAGCGATCCTGGAGGACGCAGAGCGACTGGACGCCTTGGGTCGCCCGCCCTTGAGTTGGTGAACTGTCCTCTGGTCGCGGATGTGTCATTCTCAGAGGACAACCGCACGGAATGTCAGGAGTCGGCTGCACTGGTGGATTCCAGCGCGGCGTATAGAGCCGTCTTGCTCACCTTGAGCCGTGTAGCGGCCTCTCGGGCATTAAGCCCGTTGGCGAAAGGTTGCGGTTCGTGGCCGCCTGCAGGTGGCCACCATCGCGGCGAGGCCGCCAGCGCACATAACGCAAGATTCCACGCAGTGGGGCAGGGCTTCCTCCGCACATGAACCCAAAGTAGTCCAGATGTTGCATCGCCCGGGCGCATCCATTAGGCTAGCCTCACCACTCCTCCCCTGTCGCCCCATTCAGTTGGGTAACGGCTTGGGACGAAAAAACCGCCGCAAGGCGTTTTTTTCATGTCCGCAGGAAGCTCCATGTGACCATCGCCAAAGCGACTGCCGTCTACATCGATGGCTACAACCTATACTACGGGCGCATCCGTGGGTCTGCCGGAGTTTGTCAGCGGCCAGCCGTATGATCGGACACGCCGGGTTCGGGTCTGGAAGCTCGAAGAGAAACAGACCGATGTGAACCTGGCGCTGGCCATGTATCGCGATGCTGCGTCGGCGCGCTATCAGCAGCTGGTTGTGTGCTCCAACGATAGCGATATCGAGCCGGTCCTTGCGGCGATCCGCGAGGACTTCCCGATCATCGTGCTAGGCGTGGTCACGCCACGCAGGCCGCCGATCGATGGTGAATCGGACAGAAGAGTCAGCGTCTCGCTGTCGTGCCGCGCTGACTGGACACGTCAATACATTTTGGATGATGAGCTCGCGGCCGCCCAGCTACCGAAACGCGTTCGTAAGCCTGGCAAGGCAATCGATATGACGCGGCGGCTTCTGCAAGCGGAGCGCGCAGGGGCGAGGATTAGGGCCGACTGGCGATGACGCGGCACGCGGCATCGGTGCGCAGCACCCCAAGCCGGTGACCGCTTGCGGTCACGCCTCCGCTTGAACTGCCAGAAACCAATTACCAAATCACACCACAATGGGTTTCAGATGCCCGAGTCGCATATTTTCTTTGAAGGTCTCAAGGCAAGCAGCTTTCGCATCGTCCACGGATCGGTAGGCACACCCAAAAAAAGGTGGGTCCGCGTCGGGGCTGTCGCCGCTTCTTGGCACTGGCCGAATACGGTATTCGTACGTATCCAGCCAGAATCCCGACTTCCACACCTCCAACCGCCAACCGCCAACCGTGCATCTCTCCATACGACATGAGTTGATCTTGTGGGCTGTCGTCACTGTTCATGTCGCTCCACGTTGTCAGTCACGGGTTCGGTTGGCTGCGAAGACCTTCGGTTTTTCCTGGTACCTAGCAGAACGCCGCGTAGAGCCCCACCTTGGGGTCGACACCGGCAATGATCGAAAACGCGATGGCTTCGGGAATCAGCGCAAGCGCGACCACGATGCCGGCGAGCACATCGCCACGCACATTGCCGAACCATTGCTGGCGAGACTGCGAGCGCGTGATGCGTCAGGTCAGGGTGGCGTCATGGTGTCGGAGGAGATCGCTGTAGACGAATCTCGATGCTAACGCGTTGAAGCACTGCAGAACAAGACAGGCTGCGCAGCCCGCATGCCGAGTTGCTACAGTCGATTCAATACTCGACAATCGATGCCCGATGTTCAAGCTGTTGCCGCCAAAGACAAACCATCCATGCCCCACGCAAACCCCTGTTTTCCGCAACTCCCGATCAGCAGGAACGATCGATGAGCTCCGCACAGCGCATCGATGCGCTCACCGGAATTCGCGGACTGGCCGCTTTGCTGGTGGTCTATTCGCATCTTGCGGAAGACGGATTCTTCTCGCGTAGCCATCTGTATCCGGGCGAAGTGGGCGTCATGGTGTTCTTCACCCTGAGCGGATTCTTGATGGCCTTTCTGTACGGCCACAAGCAATTCGACTACGCCTCCGTGGTGCGCTACGGCATCTCGCGTTTTTCGCGGATTGCCCCGGCCTATCTGTTTGTGGTGATCGGTTCCTATCTGATCTACAACTTGATCGACCCATCATTCGTCTACGCGATCACCCATCAGAACCTGCTGCGTCACCTGTTGTTCTCCGGCAATGTGTCCGCGCTGTGGAGCATTCCGCCGGAGGTGCAGTTCTATGCGGTCTTCGTGGGCCTATGGTTCGCACTGTGGAAATTCAGAAACCAAGGCAACGCCTCCGTGCTTGCAATCGTGCTGACCGCGATTTTTCTGCTGATCTCCTACCGTGACCAACTGCCCGGCACCTTTGTCGGCTCCAAGATGCAGTACTTCTTCTCGGGCGTGCTGTTCGGGTTGTTCCGCAATCAAGCCTGGTCCGACAAGGGCATGCGCACGCTTGCGTTGCTGCAGGGCCTGACGCTGATCGTTATCGGCCTGGTCATCGCACGCATCCTGCCGGTGGAATTCGGCAGCAAGCGCGAGTTCTACAACTATCTGGAAGGCGCGTTGTTCTCGGGCATCTTCGTTTTCATGTTCTCCTTCGATACACCGCTGAGCAAGCTGCTGTTCGGCCACCGGCCCATCATGATGTGTGGCGAGTTCAGCTTTTCGATGTATCTGCTGAACATTCCGGTGATCTATGTCGCCATGAAATTACTGGGCGACCACGCGCATACCCCGGCCATGGCCGCGCTGATCACCTTGGTGGTTTTCTTGCTGGCATGGCTGATGTATCGCGTCATCGAGCTGCCCGGTAACACGCTGTTGCGGCGCATTGGAACCAGGCTTTTCGAATCGCGTCCGTTAGGGAAGGTCTGAATAACGCGGCCTGAGAGCGCGGAATGTCGCGTCGTTGCGGAGAGTCGCGTTTGGATCTTCGGAGTTTGGCCATTTCTGGCGCTTTCCGTGGGAAATCCCCGGGCGGATTCAACTCCGATTCGCAACGCTGTTGAGGACCTCCTCGGAGAAGACTTCGAGGGGCGTTTTGAATCCGAGTATCTTGCGCGGACGATTGTAGAGTCGCTGTTCGATCCATCGCAGGTGCGCATCGGTGATGGTGCTGAAATCGATGTGTCGTGGCAAGTACTGGCGCGTCAATCCGTTGGCATTTTCGTTGCTGCCTCGCTGCCATGCGCAGTACGGATCTGCAAAATAGAAGTCGCTCTGCAAGCAGGCGGCAATGAGCCGATGATCGGCGAATTCCTTGCCGTTGTCGGCGGTGAGGGTGTGCACCGTGTGGCCTAGGCCGCCCAGGCGCTGGACGATGGCGTTGCGCACGTTCTCGGCGGTGCCGTCAGGCGAGTAAGCCAGCAGATGCAGGCGACTGCGGCGTTCGGTCATGCTGACCACCACGGCCTTTCCGTGTGAGGCCCGGAGGGTATCCAGCTCCCAGTCGCCGATGCGGCTTCGCTGCTCCACCACGCTGGGGCGCTGTGTCCAGCTGCGCCGATGTGTCAGCTGTCCGCGGCCATCGCGCACGCCCCGCCGACGGCGCTTGCGGCGGCGCTTGCGTAGATGCGTGAACAACTGGCCACCGCGCTTGTGGTCAGCGTAGATGTGCCGATAGATCCATTCGTGACTGGCCAGGCCGGTGCGACCGGCAATCTGTTCCGGGCTGAAGTCCTCGCTCAGCAGGACCTCGATCTGTGCGATGCGCTCAGCGTCGATGCGTGGACGCCGGCTGGCCTGCGTGCGCCGATGCTCGCTGATGCGCTGTGCGTGATCTGGCAGATAGTGCCGAGCGTGCTGATTGCGGCGCAGTTCGCGGCTGATCGTGCTGGGCGCGCGCTCCAACGCATCGGCGATGGCCCGCATCGACATCCCGGTTTCATATAACGCATGCAAACGGTATCGTTCGGCCTGGTCCAGGCGGCTGGATGACATGGGCAACTCCACTTGGCGGTGAAGTCGCTCAAGTCAGGTCGCCGGGCCACTTCACAACCGTTGGTGTTGCGAATCGGAGTTGAAGCCGCCCCCCTTTGGCAGGAAGTCTTCGCCGACGAAGAAGTTCCGAAGACTTCTCGACGCGTCGAGTCCGGCAAGCGGCAGTGCCGACATCACCAGAGACAAGGCTGTCAGCGAACAACTCGCTCTCTGCGTCTGGTGGTCCCAGCCTTGACGACCTGCCGGCGGAAGTCCAACACCGGCTCATAGAAACCCTTCGCAGCCATGACATCTTCCAGACGCTCAGCGACTTGCACGCGCTGAGAATGACCTCCACTGGGCTCCGTGACGCTGTGGCGGGAAGCATCGACCTGCACTACGACGAACTTTGTCACGCGGTCAACGAAGTCAATGCGTTCGTAAGCAGGATGCCGGATGAAATCCTCGCGGACGCCGAAGTGATGCGCTCTCTTGGAACGATGCTGACGTTCCTCTCGTCTCCACACCGCGAACGCCTCATCGCCTTGGTGGCTGGAGGCGTCGATGAGGAGCCCAGTGGGCGCGCCCTTGGTGCGCTTGGCGCTGCCATGCGCTGCCTGAACGATGGGCAGCGCGAGCGACTCGTTGTGGCCGCCACGCGCATCACGGACGATTGGGCCAAATCGGATGCATTGGTCGGTCTGGCAACGGGGATGGGCAATTTGCACCCGGAACAGCGCCAGCAGCTGATTTCCGTCGCCCTCGATATCGGCGACGAATGGGCCAGGGCGGATGCGTTGGTCGGCATGGGCCTGGTCATGGCTGAGCTGAGCGAGCCAGACCACGAGCGGCTCCTTGCCTGCGCGATTGGTATCCGCGACGAGTCGGCCCGCGCCGATGCGCTAGCAGGCCTAGGGGCCGGCATCGCCAACCTTGGCGGAACGCATCGCGATCGCCTGTTTGCCGCAATGATGAACCTCGGAAATGATCATCCCAAAGCTCTGGCTCTGACAGGGCTGGCGGCTGGGTTTGTTCACCTTAGCAACACCCAGCACGAGCTTTTCGTTTCGGTTTTGGAAGGTACCGGCAACAGAGTCGCGAAGGCGGTTGCACTTCGCGGGCTATGCACGGCAATGCCCCACTTGAGCACGCCGCAACGAGCGCGCATCGTGGCCGCCGTGATCGCCGCCGGACATGTCCACAACACTCGAGCGCTGGCCGAGTTGGGGGCAAGACTCTCTTTTCTCGGTACATCGCAGCGCGAGCAGGTCGTTATTGCCATCACGGAAATTCCCGACAAGGCCGCCATGTCCGTTGCCTTGACCGGCATGGGCGCCGGAATGGCCTGTCTTAGTGAGTCGCAGCGCGAGCGTCTGTTCCTCGCAGCAGACGGCATCGTCAATGAGTGGGCGAGAACTCGCGCTCTGGCTGGGCTCGCAGTTGGATTGGCCTTTCTGGACGAACAACAAAGCGACGGGCTGGTTACCGCGGTAGACGCCATTGGCGGCGAGTGGGCAAAGGCACACATGTTGTCAGCACTAGGGGCGAGCATGGCTCACATGACGGAGGCACAGCGTGAGCGGGTTCTGGCGGCCGCAACCGGCATTGCCGACGAGGGCGCCAGGGCCGTCGCGCTAACTGGAATTGGGACTTGGATCGCTCAACTTGGCGAGTCGAACCGCCGACAGCTCTTTGACGCAGCGGCGGATCTTTCCGATGCGTTGGTCAACGCCCGTGTCACGGCTCATTTGTGGGCGGCTGAAAGGCCGCGGTGGCCGTGAGACCCAGCAGTGAGAGGGCGTCGGTTTGCAAGGCGTGTGCGTGGCCAAGTTGGAATTCTTAAGTCGGTTCACCGTTCCGTTGCTCCCGAACCCCTTTTTCTTCTTGCGCCATCCGGCGCCGGGCATGCGCTGGGTGGGCTCGTCGCGGCCACGATCCTCGCCCGAATGGAAACCCTTTGCCGAGGGCTGTCGGCGCGGTCGGCTGCCTACGCCTTGCAGGCACAGCCATGCGAGCCATTCGCTGGCGCGGGGTACCGAGCTGACGAGCGTCCGCGATAATCTTTGTCACGCATCGCTGTACACCACCTCAATCCATCTGCATGGCGACGAGGTCAAGCGCGCCACGCAAATTAGAGCGGCTTTCGCCGAGCGGGCTTGAAAGTACGTTTCAAATCAAACGCTTAGAGCGACTTTGATTTTTTGGGGGATCGACACAAATGGCCAACCTCTACGAACTGCTGGACCAGACCAACCTGCAGGGCGTGGAAAGTCACTTCGGCCTGATGTACGACCTGGCACGGCCGAAGCCGACGCTGCAACTGCTGACCGATTTCGCAGATTGAGCGCGCCGGCTGCGCCTTCGCGCGCCAGGCGGCGCGGCCCGGCTATGCTTGAACGCATGTTCGAACTGCATCAGGTCACCCGCCGCTACGGCGACGCACTTGCGCTGGACCGGGTCGATCTGCGCATCGCCCCGGGCCGCAGCACCGCGCTGATCGGCCCAAGCGGCGCCGGCAAGTCCAGCGTGCTGCGCATGCTGCTCGGGCTGGAATGGCCGGACGCCGGCGAGGTCCGCTTCCAGGGCGAGCCGCTGCGCCGCAATACCCTGCTGGCGCAGCGCCGCCGCATCGGCTACGTGATCCAGGAAGGCGGGCTGTTCCCGCACCTGAGCGCGCGCGACAACGCTACGCTGCTGGCGCAGACCCTGTGCTGGGCGCGGCCGCAAATCGATGCCCGCTTGCACGAACTTGCCGCGCTGTGCCGCCTGCCCGAGGCGTTGCTGGCGCGCTATCCGGCCGAACTGTCCGGCGGCCAGCGCCAGCGCGTGGGCCTGATCCGCGCGCTGCTGCTGGACCCGCCGGTGCTGCTGCTCGACGAACCGCTGGGCGCGCTCGACCCGATCGTGCGCCACGAACTGCAGACGCAGATGCGTGAACTGTTCGCACTGCTCGGCAAGACCGTGGTGCTGGTGACCCACGATGTCGCCGAGGCCGCCTACCTGGGCGACACCCTGGTGCTGATGCGCAACGGCCGCGTCGTGCAGCAAGGCAGCGTGCGCGAACTGCTGGATGCGCCGGCCGAGCCGTTCGTCGGCAAGTTTTTGCACGCGCAGCGCACGCTGGAGGACGCGCGGTGAGGGCCGCAATGCGCCGCCGCGCGGCGGCGTTGCGCGCGCTCGCGGCACTGTGCGCCCTGCTCGCCAGCACGGCGGTGGCGGCGCCGGCCAAGGTGGTGGTCGGCTCGAAGAACTTCACCGAGGCGGTGGTACTCGGCGAGATCGCCACCGGCGCCGGGCGCCAGGCGGGGGTGCAGGTCGAACACCGGCGCCAGCTCGGCGGCACCCGCATCCTGTGGCGCGCGCTGCAGCAGGGTTCGATCGACGCCTATGCCGAATACACCGGCACCCTGGCCACGGAACTGCTGCAGTTGCCCGACGCCGACGATGCCGCGCTGCGCCGCGCATTGGCGCAGCGCGGCCTGGCGATGAGCGCGCCGCTGGGCTTCGACAACACCTATGCATTCGGCATGCGCCGGCAGCGCGCACAGGCGCTGGGCATCGCCCGCCTCTCCGACCTCGCTGCACATCCGTCGCTGAAGCTCGGGCTCAGCAACGAGTTCGTGTCGCGCGCCGACGGCTGGCCCGGGGTGCGCGCGGCCTACCGGCTGCCGCAGACGCCGACCGGGCTGGACCACGATCTGGCCTATCGCGCGCTGGACAGCGGCGCGATCGACATCACCGACCTGTACAGCACCGACGCCGAGATCCCGGCGCACGACCTGCTGGTGCTGCAGGACGACCGCCACTACTTTCCGCGCTACGCCGCGGTGTTCCTGTATCGCAGCGACCTGGCACAGCGCGCGCCGCACTTCGTGCAGGCGCTGCAGGGGCTGGGCGGGCGCATCGACGCGGCGACCATGCAACGGCTCAACGCCGAGGCGAAGCTGGACAAGCGCGCCGAGAGCGATATCGCCGCGCAGTGGCTGGGCATCGCCGCACCGGCGCAGGACAGCCGGCTGACACGCCTGCTGCAACGCACCCGCGAACACCTAGCACTGGTCGGCCTGTCGCTGGGCCTGGCCCTGCTGGTGGCGCTGCCGTCGGGCATCGTCGCCGCCTATCGGCCGCGGCTCGGCCAGGTGGTGCTATCGCTGACCGGGGTGCTGCAAACGTTGCCGTCGCTGGCGGTCTTCGTGTTCATGATCCCGCTGTTCGGGATCGGCGCCAAGCCGGCGATCGCCGCGCTGTTCCTGTACAGCCTGCTGCCGATCGTGCGCAACACCCATGCCGGCCTGACCGGCATCGCCCGCGAGCTGCGCGAAACCGCCGCGGCGATCGGCCTGCCGCCCGGCACGCGGCTGTGGCGGATCGAACTGCCGCTGGCCTTGCGCACCATCCTGGCCGGGATCAAGACCGCGGCGGTGATCAATGTCGGCACTGCCACCTTGGGCGCGCTGATCGGCGCCGGCGGCTACGGCCAGCCGATCCTCACCGGCATCCGCCTGGACGACATCGGCCTGATCCTGGAAGGCGCGGTGCCGGCGGCGGCACTGGCGCTGCTGGTGCAGGCGCTGTTCGAGGGCCTGGAGCGCTGGCTGACTCCGCGCGGCCTGCGCCTGGCGGCACGGCGCTGAGGCCTGCGCGTCCCGGTGTTGCTCATCGAGCGAGAGCAGAACCAGCGTGTGCGCCATCCATCGATGGCACCGCGGCACCGGCGAGTGACCGACGTCGGAACCGGTCGGAACTGAAGTCCCTCCCACAATGCACCCAGCCAACCCGCCGCAAACCCCTGTAGGAGCGGCTTCAGCCGCGACAACGTCCGAAGCCGAAAAGCCCGCCGCTGTGCACGTCGCGACTGAAGGGCTCCCACAAGGATTCCACCGGCGCCGTGGAGCGGCGAGCCCTCTTGTGGGAGGGACTTCAGTCCCGACGGCATGCCGTTTCGGAAAACGTACCACTCAGCTCGTCGCGGCTGAAGCCGCCCCTACAGTGCACCCTGCGAGCAAGCCGCAAGCCCCCTGTGGGAGCGACTTCAGTCGCGACGAGCGAAGCGGTGGAGATACCGCGCCCGGGCAGTGTCGGGACTGAAGTCCCTCCCATAGTGCACCCAGCCAACCCACCGCAAGCCCCTGCAGGAGCGGCTTCAGCCGCGACAGACGAAGCGGAAAGCCTTCCAGAGCGCGGTAAAAATCGGGACTGCAGCTCCTCCACATGCACCCAGCAAGCTCACCGCAAGCCCCCTGTAGGAGCGACTTCAGTCGCGACGAACGAAGCAGAAGACATCCTGGGTCCGCTCGCTGTCGGAGCTGAAGCCCACCCTACAGCGCACCCAGCAGGCTAGCTGCAAGTTCTTCCAAGAACGATCAAAGCCAGCGCTCACCCGCGCGCCACAGCAACCATCTCCCGCGCCAGCCCACGCATCGCCTCCGGCGTCAGCTGCAGGTACGGCGCGATGCGCAGCGCACCGTGGCGATGCGTGCAGATCACCTGCGCGCGTTGCAGCCACGGCAGCAAGGACTGCAATGCAGACGCCGGCGGACGCAGCGCGGACAGATGCGGCGCATGCCCAGGCGCCGTCCAATCGCCAACACCCTGCGCCTGCAGCTCATCCTCGAACGCCGCACCAAGTGCGCCCAGCCGCGCGGCAACCCGCGCCGGCTGCCAGTGCTGCAGTTGCTGCAGCGCCGCGCTGGCCATCGCCAACCGCAACGGTTCGGCCACGCCGCCGGCATCGAAACGGCGCGCGCCGGCACGGAACGGCGCCGCCGCCGCCGCGGCCGGGAAGTTCCAGTCGGCGCCAGGATCGCGCGCCTGCCAGTGGTGCTCGATCGGCACCCCATGCGCGCGCCAGTGCGGCGACGCCCACAGCCAGGCCAGCCCCATCGGCCCGAGCAGCCATTTGTGCCCGACCGCCACCACGAAGTCCGGCCGCCACGTCGCCAGCCGCGCCGGCAGCACGCCCAGGCTCTGGCTCAGGTCCAGCACCAGCGCCGCGCCCGCCGCATGCACACGCGCGGCGATGCGGTCCAGGTCCAGCAGCGCGCCGTCGCGCCAGTAGGCATTGGGCAGGGTGGCGATGCGCACCCGCGGCTGCGCGTCCAGCGCGGCCAGTACCGCCTCGGTCCAGTCCTGCTGCGGTTCGCGCCGCACCACCGCCAGCTGCGCGCCGGTCTCGGCGCAGCGCTGCTGCCACAGCAACAGGTTCGACGGAAACTGGCCGTCGAGCAGCAGCACCGCCTCGCCGGCCGCCAGCGGCAATTGCCGCGCCGCGCTGGCCAGGCCGTAGGCGGCCGAGGGCACCATCGCCACGCCGTCCACGTCGCCGTCGAACAGGGTCGCGGCGGCCAGGCCGCGCAGGGTCTCGATCTGCGCGCGCCAGGCGTCGAACGACAGCGTCCACGGCGCGATCGAATCGGCCAGCGCCGCCTGTCCGGCGGCAAGCACGCTGGCCAGCCGCGGGCCCTTGCTGGCGGTATCCAGATAGCGCACTCCCTCGGGGAGGACGAAGGCGTGCGCTGCCTCCGCGAGGTCGAGCAAGCCGGCCGGCGCGGCGGCAGCGGCCACGGATGCGGGCATGAATGCGTGGGATGGGTCTGGCGTAGACATGTGCGGTCGGGCCGGTTGGCGCGATCGAGAGAGGAAGGCTCCCATCGCATGAACAGGTGCTAGCGTAACGCGACGTTCCACCATGCATGACGGCATATTCACGTTCGTCCCCTAAGCTTGGCGGATGCAAGCGACCTCCCCGGCGGCATCCCCCTCGCCCGCAGCGTCCAGCGTGTCGTTGGCGGCCCGTTTCCGCAGCGTACGCCAGCGCAGCAGCCTGCTCGCCGCGCCGCTGAGCGAGGAAGACGCGATGGTGCAGAGCATGGACGATGCCAGTCCGGCGAAATGGCATCTGGCGCATACCACCTGGTTCTTCGAACGCTTCGTGCTCGGCGCCGACGCCGGCTACCGGGCGATCGATCCGCAATGGGACTACCTGTTCAACAGCTACTACCAGAGCGTCGGCCCGATGCATGCGCGGCCGCGCCGCGGCGTGCTGTCGCGCCCGTCACTGTCGCAGGTGCGCGACTACCGCACCGAGGTCGAGGCGCGGGTGCTGGCGCGGCTGCAGGCCGGCGACCTGTCGGCGCAGACGCTGCAGGTGCTGGAACTGGGCCTGCACCACGAGCAGCAGCACCAGGAACTGCTGCTGACCGACATCAAGCATGCGTTCTGGAGCAACCCGCTGGCTCCGGCGTATCGCGACGATCTGGCCGTGGCACAGGCGCCGGCCACGGCGCTGCGCTGGATCCAGCGCGACGAGCAAGTGTGCGAGATCGGCGCGCCCGGCTGGCCGGCGCATGCCGCCTTCGCCTACGACAACGAATCGCCGCGGCACCGCGTGCTGGTGCCGGCGCATGCGCTGGCCAGCCGTCCAGTGAGCAATGCCGAATACGCCGCGTTCGTCGCCGACGGCGGCTACCGCAACGTCGCCCTGTGGCTCAGCGACGGCTGGGCGCGGCGCAGCGCCGACGATTGGCAGCGGCCGCTGTACTGGCACGCCGACGGCGCGCGCGAGTTCACCCTGGGCGGCTGGCGCGAGCGCGACCCGCATGCGCCGGTCTGCCACATCAGCCTGTTCGAAGCCGACGCCTATGCGCATTGGGCGGGCGCCCGCCTGCCGACGGAAGCCGAATGGGAGCAGGCCGCCACCGGCGTGGCCATCGCCGGCAACTTCGTCGACACCGACGCATTGCACCCGCACTCCGCAGCGCACGGCGAAGCCGGCCTGCAGCAGTTGTTCGGCGATGTCTGGGAATGGACCGGCAGCGCCTACCTGGCCTACCCCGGCTTCCGGCCGTGGTCGGGCGCGCTGGGCGAATACAACGGCAAATTCATGAACGCGCAATGGGTGTTGCGCGGCGGCAGCTGCGCCACGCCGCACGACCACATCCGCGCCAGCTACCGCAACTTCTTTCCCTCCGATGCGCGCTGGCAATTCGCCGGCGTGCGCCTGGCCAAGGACCCCGCATGAACGCCGCGACCGCCCGCGCCCTGACCGAAGCCGCGCTCACCGACCTGCACCCGCAGCCCGACGACATCGCTGCCGACGCGATCGCCGGCCTGTCGCGCAGCCCCAAGCAACTGCCGTCCAAGTATTTCTACGACGCCGAGGGGTCGCGCCTGTTCGAGGCGATCACCCGCCAGCCCGAGTACTACCTGACCCGCACCGAACTGGATCTGCTGGAAGCGCGGATGCCGTCGATCGCGCAGGCGGTGGGCAGCGGCGCGCACGTGGTGGAACTGGGCAGCGGCAGCGGGCGCAAGACCGAATTGCTGCTGGAAGGCCTGCGCGCGCCGGTGGCCTATACCCCGATCGAGATCTCGCGCGACATGCTGATGTCCAGCACCGCGCGCCTGGCCGAGCGCTTCCCGCGCATCCAGATGCTGCCGGTCTGCGCCGACTTCACCACCCCGGTGGCGCTGCCGGCGCCGCAGCGCAGCGCGCGCCGCACCCTGGTGTTCTTCCCCGGCTCCACGCTCGGCAACTTCACCCGCGACGACGGCATCCAGCTGCTGCGCTCGATGCGCGAGACCATGCGCCACGACGGCTGCGCGCTGATCGGCATCGACTTGATCAAGGACGTGTCGGTGCTGGAAGCGGCCTACAACGACGCGGCCGGGATCACCGCCGAGTTCACCTTGAATCTGCTGCGCCGCCTCAACCGCGAGATCGGCAGCGATTTCGACTTGGCGCAGTTCCGCCACCGCGCGGTGTATGCGCGCGAACGCCAGCGCATCGAGACCTTCCTGGTCAGCCAGCGCGCGCAGCAGGTGCACGTGGCCGGACACCGCTTCGATTTCGCCGCCGGCGAAGCCATGCAAGTCGAATACAGCCACAAATACAGCGACCACAGCTTCGGCGAGATGGCCGCGGCCGCCGGCCTGCGGGTCAGCCACGGCTGGAACGCGCAAGGCGATGCGTTCGGATTGCGGTTGCTGCAGGCGGTGTGAGGGGGGCCGGGACTCGGGACTCGCACAGCGGCGTTCGAGGCGTCGCAGGTTCCCGGCTGCGGACGCCTGCCGCGGCCCGCCCCTGTAGGAGCGGCTTCAGCCGCGACCGGCACCCAGGCATCCCGGGATTGCAACGAAGGCGCCGCGGCACCGCGGCATCGCCTCCCGCCTACGCCTGATACCCGTTGCTGATCGGATAACGCCGCTCGCGGCCGAACGCGCGCCGCGACACCTTCGGTCCCGGCGCGGCCTGGTGCCGCTTCCATTCGGTGATGCGCACCAGCCGCACCACCTGATCGACCACCTCCGCGGCATAGCCGGCAGCGACGATCTCGTCGCGCGATTCCTCCTGGTCGACATAGCGAGACAAGGCCGGGACTCGGGACTCGCACAGCGGCGTTCGAGGCGTCGCATGTTCCCGACTGCGGACGCCTGCCGCGGCCCGCCCCTGTAGGAGCGGCTTCAGCCGCGACCGGCACCCAGGCATCCCGGAATTGCAACGAAGGCACCGCGGCACCGCGGCATCGCCTCCCGCCTACGCCTGATACCCGTTGCTGATCGGATAACGCCGCTCGCGGCCGAACGCGCGCCGCGACACCTTCGGTCCCGGCGCGGCCTGGTGCCGCTTCCATTCGGTGATGCGCACCAGCCGCACCACCTGATCGACCACCTCCGCGGCATAGCCAGCGGCGACGATCTCGTCGCGCGATTCCTCCTGGTCGACATAGCGGTACAGGATGCCGTCGAGCACATCGTACGGCGGCAGCGAATCCTGGTCGGTCTGGTTGGCGCGCAGCTCCGCCGATGGCGGCCGCGCGATCACCGCCGGCGGGATCACCGGCGCACCGCCCACCGTGTTGCGCCATTTCGCCAGGCCGAACACTTCGGTCTTGTACAGGTCCTTCAGCGGCGCATAGCCGCCGCACATGTCGCCGTAGATGGTGGCGTAGCCGACGGCGTACTCGCTCTTGTTGCCGGTGGTCAGCAGCAGCCCGCCGAACTTGTTGGCCAGCGCCATCAGGATCACGCCGCGGCTGCGCGACTGCAGGTTCTCTTCGGTGACATCGGGCTGAGTGCCTGCGAACAACGGACCGAGGGCCTGCAGCAGGCCCTCGAACGCCGGCTCGATCGCCACCGTCTCCAGCTTCACCCCCAGCGCGCGGCACTGCTCATCGGCCAAGTCGTTGGACATCTCGGCGGTATAGCGCGACGGCAGCCGCACCGCGGTGACGTTATCCGCCCCCAGCGCGTCCACCGCCATCGCCAGCACCAGCGCCGAATCGATGCCGCCGGACAGGCCCAGCCACACCTTGGAAAAGCGGTTCTTGCCGCAGTAATCGCGCAGCCCGCGCACCACCGCGCGCCAGGCCAGCGCATCCATGCTCTCGTCGCCGTCGTCGATCCAGCGCAACGGCGTGAACGCACGCGTCTGCGTCGCGTAGTCCACCACCAGCCATTGGTCGGTGAACGCCGCCGCGGCCGGATGCACGCTGCCGTCGCCATCGGCGACCACCGAGGCGCCGTCGAACACCAGCGCATCCTGGCCGCCGACGACATTGAGATAGGCCAGCGCCGCACCGGTCTCGCGGGTGCGCTCGGCCAGCAGCGCATCGCGCTGCGCATGCTTGCCGCGCTCGTAGGGCGAGGCGTTGGGCACCAGCACCAGTTCGGCGCCGTTGCGCACGGTCTCGGCCAGCGGCTCGGGGAACCACAGGTCCTCGCAGATCACCAGACCGACCGGCGTGCCCTTGACCTCGAACACGCAGCTGCCGCCATCCGGATCCACATCGAAATAGCGGCGCTCGTCGAACACCGCGTAATTGGGCAGTTCGCGCTTGCGGTAGGTGGTTTCGATCTGCCCGCCGCGCAGCACGCTGGCCGCGTTGTAGACCACGCTGCCGGCGCTCTGCGGCCAGCCGACCACCGCCACGATGCCGTGCACGCGCACCGCGATGCGCTGCACCGCCAGTTCGCAATCGGCGAGGAAGCCGGGCCGCAGCAGCAGGTCTTCCGGCGGATAGCCGCTGACCGCCAGCTCCGGGAACAGCACGAGGTCGGCGCCGTATTCGTCGCGCGCCTCGTCGATCATCGCAATGATGCGATCGGTGTTCCGGGCCACGGCGCCGACCGGAAAATCGAACTGGGCCATGGCGATGCGAAGGGAAGAAGACATGGACGACCTTGCAGAAGCGGGAAGGGGAAGACGCGCCGGGCGCGCGAAGGCTCGCGGCCGCGGCAAGGCGCCAGCAGCAGCGGAGCCGGCACGTCCGCACGACGGCAAAGCGCAGTGTAGCGCCGCACAGCGTCGCGGCCGACGATCCGGCGCCCTACGCCACTGCGCCGCGTGCGGTGTGTGCAACGCAGGAACAGAGCCCTGCGGTTCGCGCACGCCGGTCGCCGATGGACCGCGCGTCGCCCCCGAAGAAAAACGGCCTGGGCCGCCGCTGGCCGAGGCGGATGGGAGCGTCGCCCATTTCTATTCGCCTTGCCGATCACGACTTCGTGTGCGGAAACATGCCAGTCACAGCGCTCATTAACATGTAAGCGAGCATTACGAATTCGCAATCATTTGCAGCAAAAAGCTTAAAGGAGACACGGACCATGAAAGTTTCGCAGGAAACGAGTTCGCGCCCACGGTCAATCGATCGCATGCAGGAGCAGACATCGCGTGATTCGTCAAGCGAATCAGCGGTGGATATCGCGCCTCACCAGCAGCCTCAGGCGATCGATCCGGCCCTTGCAGCGTTGCCTCGCGGTCCAGGAATGCGGCTGTCTGGCGGAGCTTCAACGTCGTCCGGGGCCGGGGCCTCTGTTCTCCAAGGGGAATCGTCCTCCGCAGCGCCGAGCAGCGTTCTCGGCAAGCGTTCCGCAGCGGATGTGGAGGATACAACAGCGGCAAGACCCCTCAAGAAAACCTCCAACAGGGAGGTGGCGCCCATTATGAGACTCTTGAGGTCCGGCGGTCATCGGATTGATGAGCAAAACAATATGGTTGGATATTTTGTTCGCCAGTCCCCAACGCAAATCGACCCTGAAATGCTTGCGCTGGAGTTGGACAATAGAAATCCCAGCAACACTCTTCCCGCGTTATCGCAAAGAGTGCCATCGAAAATATCCGATACAAATACATTTCCGACAAATGATTTTTCAAGAACGATCGATCGCTTGATACCCACCGGCGAATTCACTCGAGCGCACGATTCAGTGCGGGGAATTTCGCGCCCAAGGGCGTATCCGCTAACCCGCCATTTAGACGCGCCAGAGTATTGGAGTCGCCTGAAGAAGGTCGGAACTTATTTCGAACAAGTACGTCGAGCATATCCTGAATCCAGCCTCGATTCAGTTGAACTACCCGAGGGAGTAGTACTGGGTATCCCAGCAACCATACCAGGCACCGGTAACGTGGGACACGATCACTCGTATCACATACAAAGCCATGCCGCATATGCGAACCGGGCATCTCAAAAGCCTCATGGGAGCCCTGCCAGCATGGACCTCCCTACCAGCAAAGTGGAACTGTGGGAATTTTCGGTAGAAACTGAAGAGGAAAGCGTCCCCCTCCCAGAAATAAATGATTTGCAGGTTTGCTACCCGAATTCAGACGCCCCTCGACGAATTGGCGACATCGGGTCGGTAAAATTGGCTACGACGGTCGACTGCCATGAACTTGGCCCGAAATATCTATTATTTCGTGCGGCCTCCAGCGCAGCCGGTCGAAATCCACAGGCCAAACGACAACTCGTTGTCGTTGGCAAGGGCCATCAGGCAGATCCTTCATTTTCACTCGGTCAAAGGTCGAGGTTGACTGGCGACATAGATTTATCCGCGTTGCGAGTATCGTTTGATTCCGCCGATGGCGAAGTGTTGGGCATGCAAATTGGCGGCCCCTTCTTCTCCGTGCAAGACACCAGGCCGACATCGACGCATTATCGAAAAGACGGGCAAGAAAAGCATGCCATTGAAGTATTTAATAAAAACGACAACTTCCTGAATCCCTGGGATGTACTCAAGAAACATGCGGGGACTGCAACACCCGGAAAACTGAACAATGTCAAATTCGAGCACGAGTGCTCCGTTGACAAAGAAGTCAACGACAAAAGTTTAGCAAAAATCCTGCATGACAACAAAGAGTTGTCGGCTTGGCTGGCACATGATTCCGGGGCCGATGTGATCTATCTCAGAAAGTGGGCGAAGTCTTATGATCTGGATGACGACGCGGCTAGCCTGGGGCATTTGCTTGAATCACTACAGAATGCCGGACTGATCGATGACTATGATGAGATCCGGGTGTCCACAAGCAGAGCCCCGATCATTCCTGATAAACCCGTACAGGTGCGCGAAGCCTACGCAAATGCGCCGCGCGAGACAGAGCCGATCCGTACGGCCGAGCTCCCGACGGGCTCGCAAAACTATCTTGACCGGACGCTAAAGAATATGATGAAGGCCAAGGAAAAGATTGTAGACTTTATTCGAACTGACCCACCCTGACATCGCGTCAAGAATGGCGCGAAATGCCTTGAGTCGGCAAGAATGTCTCGGGAGAACCTTCGGCACTGGTGTTGTTTCCATCATGAAAGTCATGCAGCCCCGCCGTGAGCGCACTGATCAGGAAGACACTACTGTTGCATTTATTCACCTGGCCCCAACCCGAATAAAACCTGGAATACTTGGATTGATCGGGCGCGAAAATGTTCGACCCCCACAAGGAGTGGCGTGCCGCGCATCGCCTCATCCGTTACCGCGACTTCCAGCCCGCGCCCGACGCCGCCGGCGCCGCCACAGCGCCACCACAATCGCGAGCACCCCCAGCGCGACGATGCCCAGCGTCGCCATGCGTGCGGCCACGCCGTGCTGGAACACCACCTCCTTGCCCTCGCCGTCGAGCGTATAGGCGACCACGTCATCGCCCAGCGCCCCCATGCCCTCGCGGCCGCCGGCGGCGATCCCCACGTATTGCTTGCCGCCCACCGCATAGACCGAGGGCGTGGCCTGGCCGCCGGCCCGCCGGCAGCTTGGCGTCCCACAGGTCGTGATGCACCAATTGCTGCGCCCACACCCGGCGCCCGCTGTGCAGTTCCAGCGCCACCAGCGAATTGGCATCGCGGTTGTCGCCGATCGAGCTGCCTAGCTGGACCAGTCGCGCGGCGCCGCCGCGCAGATCCCGCCAGCGCCGAGCGCCAGTCCCGAACCGCATACCGCTGCCCGCCATCTGCTGCCCACCTGTGCCGCTCCCTGCCATCGTCAGAAGTGGCGGCGAGTATCGGAGGAAGCCCGCCGGCCTGTGGCGATGGAGGGACCGGAACGAACGCCGCAGTGATCGATGGCGGCCGCGCAGGGACGAATGGACTCCCGGACAAGCACTCGCTGCGGGCGGCGAACGCATTGCGGGATTTCAGCCGCGACGCGTAGCCTCTCAGGGACTGGCTTGGGAATCTGTCGGGACTGAAGTGCCTCCCACATGGCATCCAGCGCCAATCGCTACGCTGCTTCTTGTGCAAGCCGATGTCAGTGGCGACGCACTGTGCCGGCATCCACGCAGGCGCGCGCGTCCAACGGCGGCGCCACGAAAAAGGCCCCGCTTTTGCGGGGCCCGATTCGACGCTCGCTGGTGGCAACCATGGCCGCCAGCGCACGGCCCCCGCATGCGGCACGGACGCGCCGCACACCGGACCGCGCGTTGCCTACTTCACCAGCGAAGCGATCGCCGCGCCCAGGTCGCCCGGCGAACGGACGGTCTTGACGCCAGCGGCTTCCATCGCCGCGAACTTGCCGGCAGCGGTGCCCGAACCGCCCGAGGCGATCGCACCGGCATGGCCCATGCGCTTGCCCGGAGGGGCCGAGGCGCCGGCGATGAAGCCGACCACCGGCTTCTTGACGTGGGCCTTGATGTACTCGGCCCCGGCTTCCTCGGCGTCGCCGCCGATCTCGCCGACCATGATGATGCCCTGGGTCTGCGGGTCTTCGTTGAACAGCTTGAGGCAGTCGACGAAGTTCAGGCCGTTGATCGGATCGCCGCCGATGCCGATGACGGTGGACTGGCCCAGGCCGGCGGCGGTGGTCTGCTTCACGGCTTCATAGGTCAGCGTACCCGAACGCGACACGATGCCGATCTTGCCCGGCATGTGGATGTGGCCCGGCATGATGCCGATCTTGCACTCGCCCGGGGTGATCACGCCGGGGCAGTTCGGCCCGATCAGGGTCACGTCCGGGTGCGACTTCAGCACGTTCTTGACCCGCAACATGTCCAGCACGGGGATGCCTTCGGTGATGCAGACGATGACCTTGATGCCGGCCGAGGCCGCTTCCAGGATCGCGTCGGCCGCGAACGGCGGCGGCACGTAGATCACCGACGCATCGGCGCCGGTGGCGTCGACCGCTTCGCGCACGGTGTTGAACACCGGCAGGTCGATATGGGTGGTGCCGCCCTTGCCCGGGGTCACGCCGCCGACCACCTGGGTGCCGTACTCGACCATCTGGGTCGCGTGGAAAGTCCCCTGCTGGCCGGTAAAGCCCTGCACGATGACTTTCGTCTTCTTGTTGATCAAAACAGACATGAATTCTTCCTAGTCTCGTGGGTTCAGGCAGCGACGGCTGCGACGACCTTCTTGGCGCCATCGTTGATGTCGTCAGCCGGGGTGATGGCCAGGCCGGAGTCGGCCAGCAGCTTCTTGCCTGCCTCGACATTGGTGCCTTCCAGACGCACCACCACCGGCACCTTGACGTCCACTTCCTTGACCGCGGCGATGATGCCCTCGGCGATCATGTCGCAGCGGACGATGCCGCCGAAGATGTTGACGAAGATCGCCTTGACCTTGTCCGAGGACAGGATCAGCTTGAACGCCTCGGTCACGCGCTCCTTGGTGGCGCCGCCGCCGACGTCCAGGAAGTTGGCCGGCGCACCGCCGTTGAGCGCGATCACGTCCATGGTGGCCATGGCCAGGCCGGCGCCGTTGACCATGCAGCCGATGTTGCCGTCCATGGTCACGTAGTTCAGGTCGTACTCGCTGGCGCGCACTTCGGCCTCGTCTTCCTGGGTCTTGTCGCGCATGGCGGCCAGATCCTTGTGGCGGAAGGTGGCGTTGTCGTCGGAGTTGACCTTGCCGTCGAGCGCGTACAGGTCGCCGCTGTCCAGGATCGCCAGCGGGTTCAGTTCGACCAGCGCCAGGTCCTTTTCGTTGAACAGGGTGTACAGGCCGCCCATGATCTTGGCCAGCTGGTTGGCCTGCTTGGCGTTGAGGCCGAGCTTGAAGCCGATCTCGCGCGCCTGGTAGGGCTGCAGGCCTTCGACGAAGTTGACGTTGAGCGACTGGATCTTCTCGGGGGTCTCGGCGGCGACCTGCTCGATGTCCACACCGCCTTCCGACGAGGCGATGTAGGTGATCGACTGGGTACCGCGGTCCACCAGCACCGACAGGTACAGTTCCTTGGCGATCTCGCCGGCCTCGGTGACCAGCACCAGGCCGATCGGCAGGGCCACGCCAGCGGACTGATAGGTCTCCATCGAGGTGCCGAGCATCTTGGCCGCCGCGGCCTTGACGTCGTCGGTGGTCTTGCAGAACTTCACGCCGCCGGCCTTGCCGCGGCCGCCCGCGTGGATCTGGGCCTTGACCATCCAGGGGCCATTGCCCAGGGCATTGGCCGCTTCGACAGCTTCTTCGGGCGTGGACGCGACGCGTCCGGCCGGGACCGGGATGCCGTAGTCGGCAAACAGTTGTTTCGCCTGGTATTCGTGGAAATTCATGCGTCACCGTGGGAAGAGGAACGACCGTCGCGCAGCGATCCTGGCCCTTGGATGGGGGCCTGAACGGTGGGGACGGGCCGCATATTGTGGCCGACCCTGGGCGGCGGCGCAAAAGCCCCGGTCCGGCGCCCGCAAAATGGCGCCTCCGGAAGACGACAGCGCCCCGATCGCGCGCCCCTGCCATCGCATTCCACGACACGCCCCCTATACTCCCGCCGTCCATCGCCTGGCTGGAGTCCGGCTTGACCACAAGCGCCTCGCTCATCGATCGCATCGAGTCCATCCCGCGCCGCGAACTGTATTTCTTCGCGCTGTACCGGGTGCTGGTGGCCGGGCTGATCGCCGCGCTGGTGTTCAGCCCGTTGAGCGTGCTGGTCGGCGAGCCGCGGTTCCCGCAACTGGCGGTCGGGCTGGCCGGTGCCTACCTGCTGGTGGCGCTGCTGCTGCTGTTGTGGGGCCGCAACGAACGCCACCTGATCCCGATCGTGTTCTGCAGCGCGACCGCGGACATCGCGGCGGCCACCCTGGCCGCGCACGCGCTGCCGGCGGCCAGCGCCGGCATCGCGATGATGCTGCTGTTCAACGTCGCCGCCGCGGCGATGCTGCTGCCGCTGCGCTACGGCCTCGGCGTCGCCCTGAGCGCCACCGCGGCGACCCTGCTGGAATACCTGTGGACCTCGCTGGACGGCGGCGAGAGCACCCGCAGCCTGGCCGAACTGGCCATGTTCGCCACCAGCTACCTGGCGGTGGCCTACATCTGCTACCAGATCGGGCAGCGCGCGCGCAGCAGCCAACGGCTGGCCGACCGGCGCGGCGCCGAAGTGGCCAATCTCTACGAAATCAACGAGTTGATCATCCGCCGCATGCGCACCGGGGTGCTGGTGGTGGATGCGCAGAACCGCGTCACCCTGGCCAACGAGGCCGCCTCGGCCCTGCTCGGCGACGCCGACGGCAACAGCGCCAGCGGCCGCCTGGACCTGCTCAGCGCCGCGCCGGAACTGGGCAAGCGGCTGCAGCGCTGGCGCAACGGCTGGAACCAGGAAGAAACCCCGCTGCAGCTGTCGCCGGACCAGCCCGAGGTGCAGCCGCGCTTCGCCCGGCTGCTGATGGAAGGCGACCTGACCCTGGTGTTCCTGGACGATGCCACGGTGGTGTCGCGGCGCGCCGAATCCCTCACCCTGTCGGCGCTGGGCCGCTTCTCGGCCAGCCTGGCGCACGAGATCCGCAACCCCCTGGCCGCGATCAGCTACGCCTCGCAGCTGCTCGAGGAGTCGCCGGCGATCGGCGATACCGACCGCCGCCTGCTGCAGATCATCCACATGCAGTGCCAGCGCACCAACGGCATCGTCGAGAGCGTGCTGGGGCTGGCCCGGCGCGAGCGCTCCAATCCGGAGAACCTGGACCTGGGCGAGTTCGTGCGCCGCTTCGTGCTGGAATACCGGCAGACCCTGTCGATCGAGACCGACAGCCTGGAAGCCATCCTCGCCCCGCAGCCGGTGCACGCGCTGGTCGATCCCAAGCACCTGCACCAGATCCTCAGCGCGCTGGTGCACAACGCGCTCAAGTACGGCCGGGTGATGGAGGAACCGGCGCGGGTGCGGCTGCGCGTGGCGATGCAGGAACGCCATGCCATCGTCGATGTCATGGACCGCGGCCCCGGCATTCCCGAAGCGGTCGCCGCGCAGCTGTTCCGCCCGTTCTTCACCACCTCCGAACACGGCACCGGGCTGGGCCTGTATATCGCCCGCGAACTGTGCCGGGCCAACCAGGCACGCCTGGAATACGTCCCGGTGCCGGCCGGCGGCGCCTGCTTCCGCGTGGCCTTGCCCGGCCCGCACACCATGCTCTCGGGTTGAGACGCACGTCACCGAGCACCCTGCCGCGCCGATGATTTGGCGCTTCCCCCGCACCTGGGCTATCTTTTCCGCACATGAACGAAACCCGAAGCGCCCTGGTCGTCGACGACGAACGCGACATCCGCGAACTGCTGGTGCTGACCCTGGGCAGGATGGGGCTGCGCATCAGCACCGCCGCCAACCTCGCCGAAGCCCGCGAACTGCTGGCGAGCAATCCCTACGACCTGTGCATCACCGACATGCGCCTGCCCGACGGCAACGGCATCGAACTGGTCAGCGAGATCGCCCGCCACTACCCGCGCACGCCGGTGGCGATGATCACCGCCTTCGGCAGCATGGACCTGGCGGTGGAAGCGCTCAAGGCCGGCGCCTTCGACTTCGTCAGCAAGCCGGTGGACCTCCACGTGCTGCGCGGCCTGGTCAAGCATGCGCTGGAACTCAACAACAGCGAACGCGCCGCGCCGCCAGCGCCGCCGCCGGAACAGGCCAGCCGCCTGCTCGGCGTCTCGGCGGCGATGGACGTGCTGCGCGCCACCATCGCCAAGGTCGCGCGCAGCCAGGCGCCGGTCTACATCCTCGGCGAATCCGGCGTCGGCAAGGAGCTGGTCGCGCGCACCATCCATGAGCAGGGCGCGCGCGCGGCCGGGCCGTTCGTGCCGGTCAACTGCGGCGCGATCCCGGCCGAACTGATGGAAAGCGAATTCTTCGGCCACAAGAAAGGCAGCTTCACCGGCGCGCATGCCGACCAGGCCGGCCTGTTCCAGGCCGCACACGGCGGCACCCTGTTCCTGGACGAAGTGGCCGAGCTGCCGCTGGCGATGCAGGTCAAGCTGCTGCGCGCGATCCAGGAGAAATCGGTGCGCCCGGTCGGCGCCTCGACCGAAGTGCCCACCGACGTGCGCATCCTCTCGGCCACGCACAAGGACCTGGCCGACCTGGTCGCCGACGGCCGCTTCCGCCACGACCTGTACTACCGCATCAACGTGATCGAACTGCGCGTGCCGCCGCTGCGCGACCGCGGCGGCGACCTGCCGCAACTGGCCGCGGCGATCCTGGCACGGCTGGCCAAGAGCCATGGCCGGGCCACCCCGCTGCTGTCGCCGTCGGCGCTGGACGCGCTGAACCGCTACGCCTTCCCCGGCAACGTGCGCGAACTGGAGAACATCCTCGAGCGCGCCCTGGCAATGGCCGAAGACGCCCAGATCAGCGCCGCCGACCTGCACCTGCCGCAGCCCGGCAACAGCGCCCGCGCCGCGGCCGAAGCCGCGCCCGCGCTGCCGCCCGGCGTGGTCGACATCGACCCGACCTCCTCGGCCCTGCCCTCCTACATCGAGCAGCTCGAGCGCGCCGCGATCCAGAAGGCGCTGGAAGAGAACCGCTGGAACAAGACCCGCACCGCCGCCCAGCTCGGCATCACCTTCCGTGCGCTGCGCTACAAGCTGAAGAAGCTGGGGATGGAGTAGAAGCGCCAGAAATGGGGAATCGGGATTGAGATTCCCGCCCCTGAATTCGGCCCAAGTAAAAAATTCGGATCAAGGCCAGAACGAAGAGCCGCTGCTCCGCTCTTGCGCATCGCCAATGCCAAAGGCCGAATCCCGGCCCATTGCCCAGTCCGGTATAATGAGCAGGCACGGCACCGAAGGGAACAGCCATGAAAAAGCTCAAGCGCGAGACGCTCGTTCTGCACTACCACGCGACCCGCCGGGAAAATTTCGCCGCCAGCCAACGGCTGGAAGGCATCAAGACAACCGCCACGGCGATGGACAATCTTGCCCCCTTGCCCAGTAAGGACGCGCTGCGCAAGAAATACCTGGTGACCGCGCTGCGCGGATGAGCAGCAAGTACGCGGTTTCGGACGACCCTGCCTGCTACCCCGGCACCGGTGTTCTAAGAAACAAGCTGAACATCATCGACCCGGACACATTGCAAGCAGCCGAAGCAGCTTTTGCTGCCACTGCGCTCGAAACCATAGAGATCGACGCACCACCGTTCGATCTCGCGTACCTATGCAGCCTGCATCGCCAATTGTTCGACGAAGTCTATGAATGGGCAGGCACGCTCAGAACCGTGGACATCGCCAAGGACACGACAAGATTCTGCAACAGCGCCCGTATCGAACCTGAAACCAACCGCTTGCTGAGTGCGCTCGATGCAACCGATCTTGGCTCACTCTCCCGTCCCGAACAGATCCGCCTGATCGCCGAGTTCTACGGCGAATTGAACATGGTGCATCCATTCCGGGAAGGCAACGGACGCACCCAGCGCCTATTTTTCGAGCACTGGCTGCTGCTCAACGGACTAGCCGTTGCATGGCGACGCATCGACGCGACCCAATGGGTACAAGCCTGCATTGCAGCCGTCCGCTGCGATCATGTTCCGCTGCAGACGGTGTTCGACGCATGCATCGACCAGATCAATCCGCAAGAAGCCGATCCGGAATTTCGCTGACGCCCGCACTCAATCCTTGGTCACGCGATTGATCTCCGCCAGGCTGGTGATGCCGGCGCGTGCCTTGAGCAGCGCCGACTGGCGCAGATCCTTGACCCCGATCTTCTGCGCGGCCTGGGCGATGTCCATCGCGTTGCCGCCCTGCAGCACGATCGCCGCGATCTCGTCGTTCATCGGCATCACCTGGTAGATGCCGGTGCGGCCCTTGTAGCCCTCGGTGCACTCGTCGCAGCCCACCGCCTCGTACAGCTGGATGCCGGCGGCCACTTCCGCCTCGCTGAAGCCCTCGGCCAGCAGCGCATTGTGCGGCAGCTGGGTCGGGCGCTTGCAGTTGTTGCACAACCGCCGCGCCAGGCGCTGCGCGATCACCAGCGTCACCGAACTGGTGATGTTGTACGGCGCGATGCCCATGTTCATCAGCCGCGCGATGGTCTGCGGCGCATCGTTGGTGTGCAGCGTGGACAGCACCATGTGGCCGGTCTGCGCCGCCTTGATCGCGATCTCGGCGGTCTCCAGGTCGCGGATCTCGCCGACCATGATGATGTCCGGATCCTGGCGCAGGAACGAGCGCAGCGCCACGGCGAAGGTCATGCCGCGCTTGTTGTTCTGCTGCACCTGATTGACCCCGGGCAGGCGGATTTCCACCGGATCCTCGGCGGTGGAGATGTTGCGGGTCTCGTCGTTGAGGATGCCCAGCGCGGTGTACAGCGACACCGTCTTGCCCGAACCGGTCGGACCGGTCACCAGCACCATGCCGTAGGGCTTGTGGATCGCATCCAGAAAGAGTTTTTGCTGTTCCGGCTCGTAGCCGAGCTTGTCGATGCCCAGCTTGGCCGCGCTGCCATCGAGGATACGCAGCACGATCTTCTCGCCGAACAGCGTCGGCAGCGTGCTGACGCGGAAATCGATCTGCTTGCTCTTGGACAGGTTGAGCTTGATGCGCCCGTCCTGCGGCACGCGCTTCTCGGCGATGTCCAGCTGCGACATCACCTTGAGCCGCGCGGCAATGCGCTGGTTGAGCTTGACCGGCGCCCTGGCCACGCTCTTGAGCAGGCCGTCGATGCGCAGCCGCACCCGGTAATCGTCCTCGTACGGCTCGAAATGGATGTCCGAGGCGCCGCGGCGGATCGCATCGACCAGCATCTTGTTCACGAACTTGACCACGGGCGTATCGTCGCCCTTGGCATCGACGCCGGTATCGCCGCCGCTGCCCATGTCCTCGTCACCGGCACCGACCTCGAGCTTGCCCATGGCCTCGTCGTCGTCGCCCAACGCGTCGCCGATCGCATCGTTGCTCGCCTGCCACTGTTCCAGGGTGCGCCGGATCTGGTCCTCATCGACCAGGATCGGCTCGACCGTCAAATTGGTATGGAACTTGATATCGTCCAGCGCCCGGGTCTGGGTCGGATTGCTCATCCCGACGAACAGGCGGTTGCCGCGCTTAAACAGCGGCAGCACCTGGTGCTTGTGCAACAGCTCCTCGCTGACCAGCTTCATCGCGCTCTGGCTGGCATCGAACACCGACACGTCCAGCAACGGCATCCCGAACTCCAGCGCATTGGCGGCGGCCAGCTGCGCCGCGGTGACCAGCTTCTTGTCCGAGAACCACTGCGGCAGCGGGATTTTCGCCTCGGCGGCATGCGCCATCGCGGTCCGCGCAGCCGTTTCCTCGAGCGCGCCATCCTGAACCAGGCGGCGCGCGATGCCGGTGATGCCGACGAGATTGGCGGATGTCACAGCGTTCATATGGTCCCCTAGGCTACCCGGGCAAGAATAACGCATCGGTCGTTCCCGCACGTCCCGCGGGAATAGCAACCTGGGAGGCAGGTTCAACGTTCGATGCGCGCTCGGCCACAACCACGTGCAGTTGCTGCTGACGCCACCGGCACCTGGGCGGCTATCGGCTGCGATGCGGTGACTGGGGCAGCGCTATGTGCTGGTATTCAATCGCAAGCATGGGCGTACCGGCACCTTGTGGGAAGGACGCTTCAAGTCCTGCATCGTCGATTTGGAGCGCTACCTGCTGAGGGTTCATCGCTACATCGAACTCAATCCCGTCCGGGGCGCCATGACCACTGCGGCAGAGGATGACCAGTGGTCCAGCGCGCGTTTCAGCCTGGGAATCGCAGCCGACCCCACCCTTTCGCCGCATCCGGCCTATCTTGCACTCGGCGCCGACCCGGCAGGCCGAGCCACCAGCTATCGCCAGTGGCTGAATCAAGGCGTCACCGGCGACGAATTGCACGCCATTCGCCTGCCTCTTCAACGGGAACGCGCGCTCGGCCATCCGCGCTTTCAAGCCATGGTAGCGCGAACGCTGAATCGTCCGGTTCACGTCCAGCAGCCTGGGCGGCCGAGGAAATCGGAGCATGCTTGAACGGGAAGTTCAAGCGGATATTTCCTCTGGCCCCGTTATTTGGGAATTTCCTGGCTTGGTTATTCCAGGCCCCTTTATTTCCTTATCCAATAAAAAGCCCCGCCAACGCGGGGCTTTTTACAAACCTTAGCCCTGACAGGTAGCAGGTGCGTATTTAGGCTTGTCGGTCGCAGCGAGATCGGTTGAACATGCCCAAGTACCGTCGGCGGCGCGCGTCCAAATGATGCTCTTTCCCGCAACCTTAGGGCTTACATTCAATAAAGCACAATTAATAGAACCAGTTTCACCGGGGTTAGGAGTAGTGACGGTGCAACGATTTGAAGTCTTAAGGCCGATGAGGTCCGGTGTGATGGTCGAGGCTTTCCCTTCATTAACCATCACCTCGTATTGAGTTTTACCAGGGGTGATTTCCGAAAGACCAGCTGCTACCTGGGACTTGGCAACATAATTCTGGTATGCGGGCAGCGCAATGGCGGCCAGGATGGCAATGATCGCAATGACGATCATCAGTTCGATCAGGGTAAAGCCCTGCTGCTTCTTCATAGTGAATCCCCTAGAGATGGTGCGTAAGTTGGCAGACACTCGGCCCGCGGAGCTTGCTACCCCTCGAGCGCCGCGCGGCAGAGCGCCACGTGCGGGCGATGCAAGCAGGCCGCGTGCCAACTTCCCCACGCGCGCCCTCTGCTCCCCGGAGCGCATGATGCCTCATGGAATGCCCTCGGACAGGAGCAAAGAAGATATCTGCGACGAGCCTTCCCCTGTGCCGGAATAGGGCGCAAAGTGACGCCCAGCGTCACTTCGGCGGAATTTCGGCTCCCCGCCACCGGGGCACGGCCTTGGGCCAGGTCGCCCAGATGCCAGCCGCTGCCGAAACCGATACCATGCTCTCTATGTCCACCTGGGGATGGCTGGACGGGGAGCACACCTGATGTCCGCAACGCGCAGTGCAGTCAAAAAAGAGCCGGTCGCACGCAACACCAGCCAGCAAGTGTCGTTTGTCTGGGAGGGAACCGACAAGCGCGGCATCAAGATGAAGGGCGAGCAGACCGCCAAGAACGCCAACCTGCTGCGTGCGGAATTGCGCCGCCAGGGCATCACCCCGTCGGTGGTCAAGCCGAAACCCAAGCCCTTGTTCGGCGCCGCCGGCAGCAAGATCAGCGCGAAGGACATCGCCTTCTTCAGCCGCCAGATGGCGACCATGATGAAGTCGGGCGTCCCCATCGTGGGATCGCTGGAGATCATCGGCAGCGGGCACAAGAACCCGCGCATGAAGAAGATGGTGGGCCAGGTCCGCACCGACATCGAAGGCGGCTCGTCGCTCTATGAAGCGATCAGCAAGCATCCGGTCCAGTTCGATGAGCTCTACCGCAACCTGGTCAAGGCCGGCGAAGGCGCCGGCGTACTCGAAACCGTGCTGGAGACGGTAGCCACCTACAAGGAAAACACCGAGGCGCTGAAGGGCAAGATCAAGAAAGCCTTGTTCTATCCGGCCGCGGTCATGGCGGTGGCGCTGCTGGTCAGCTCGATCCTGCTGGTGTGGGTGGTCCCGCAATTCGAGGATGTCTTCAAAGGGTTTGGCGCGGAGTTACCCGCATTCACTCAGATGATCGTCGCCGCTTCACGCTTTATGGTGGCTTATTGGTTGCTCCTGCTGATCGTGCTGGTTGGCAGCATCGTCGGCTTCATCTTCGCCTACAAGCGCTCGCCGTCGATGCAGCACGGCATGGACCGGCTGATCCTGAAGGTGCCGATCATCGGCCAGATCATGCACAACAGCTCCGTGGCCCGCTTCTCGCGGACACTGGGCGTCACCTTCCGCGCCGGCGTCCCGTTGGTGGAGGCGCTGGACATCGTCGCCGGCGCCACCGGCAACAGCGTCTACGAGAAAGCCGTGCTGCGCATGCGCGACGACGTGTCGGTGGGCTACCCGGTCAACATGGCGATGAAGCAGACCAACCTGTTTCCGCACATGGTCATCCAGATGACCGCCATCGGCGAAGAAGCCGGCGCGCTGGATGCGATGCTGTTCAAGGTGGCCGAGTACTTCGAGCAGGAGGTGAACAATGCGGTCGATGCGTTGAGCAGCCTGCTGGAACCGTTGATCATGGTGTTCATCGGCACCATCGTCGGCGGCATGGTCATCGGCATGTACCTGCCCATCTTCAAGTTAGGCTCCGTCGTTGGATAAGCATTAATGGCATTTCTCGATCAACACCCCGGCCTCGGCTTTCCCGCCGCGGCGGGGCTGGGCTTGCTGGTAGGCAGTTTCCTCAATGTGGTGATCCTGCGCCTGCCCAAGCGCATGGAGTGGCAGTGGAAGCGCGATTCGCGCGAGATCCTGGAGCTGCCGGACCTCTACGATCCGCCGCCGCCCGGGATCGTGGTCGAGCCGTCGCACTGCCCGCACTGCAAGCACAAGCTGTCCTGGTTCGAGAACATTCCGCTGTTCAGCTGGCTGGCCCTGCGCGGCAAGTGCCGGCATTGCCATGCGCCGATCTCGATCCAGTACCCGCTGGTGGAGATGCTGACCAGCCTGCTGGTGGCCGCCAGCGTCTGGCGCTTCGGCTTCGGCTGGCAGGGGTTCGGCGCGATCGTGTTCAGCTGCTTCCTGGTCGCGATGTCGGGGATCGACCTGCGCACCCGCTTGCTGCCGGACCAGCTGACGCTACCGCTGATGTGGCTGGGTCTGGTCGGCAGCATGGACAATCTGTACATGCCGGCCAAGCCGGCGCTGCTCGGCGCGGCGGTCGGCTATGTGTCGCTGTGGTCGGTGTGGTGGCTGTTCAAGCAGATCACCGGCAAGGAAGGGATGGGACATGGCGACTTCAAGCTGCTGGCGGCCATCGGCGCCTGGTGCGGGTTGAAGGGCATCCTGCCGACGATCCTGATCTCCTCGTTGGTCGGCGCGGTGCTGGGCTCGATCTGGCTGGCGGCCAAGGGCCGCGACCGGGCCACGCCCATTCCGTTCGGCCCGTATCTGGCCATCGCCGGCTGGATCGTGTTCTTCTGGGGCACGGAAATCATCGATACCTACATGCGCTGGTCCGGACTGCGCTGAGCGGAGCGGCGCGGTGAGCGATTTCATCGTCGGCCTCACCGGCGGCGTGGCCTCCGGCAAGAGCGAACTGAGCCGCCGCTTCGAGGCCAAGGGCATCGTGGTGGCCGATGCCGACGTGGCCGCCCGCGCGGTGGTCGCGCCCAGGCATCCGGCGCTGGCGCAGATCGTGACCCGTTTCGGTACGCAACTGCTGCGCGAGGACGGCAGCCTCGATCGCGCCGCGCTGCGCCAGCGTATCTTCGAAGATCCGGTAGCGCGCCGAGACCTGGAGGCGATCACCCATCCGGCGATTCGTGCGCTGCTGCAGCGAGCGTGCCGCGAGGCCGCCAGCTCCTATGCCGTGGCAGCGATCCCGCTGTTGACCGAAGTCGGCGCGCGCGCCGCGTATCCGTGGCTGGACCGGATCGTGGTGGTCGATGCGCCCGAAGCGCTGCAGCATACGCGCCTGATGCAGCGCGATGGCATCAGCGCCGAGTTGGCGCAGCGGATGATCGCGGCGCAGGCCACACGCGCGGCGCGGCTGGCGATCGCCGACGATGTGGTGGTGAACGATGGCGACGCCGAGCGGTTGCAGGACGCGGCGGATGCGCTGGATCGGCAGTACCGCGCATTGGCGGCGGCGAAGGTCGCATAAGGAGTTCCGACCCGGCGATGCGTTTTTTGTAGGAGCGGCTTCAGCCGCGACCGGGCTTCACCAGTAAGATCCGGTCGCGGCTGAAGCCGCTCCTACAGAAGCCGGGGCTCGTCCGAGTTCGGTCATGCCGGCCTGAACCACAGCGTCGCCACCACGCCCTTGGAGGCGCCCGGGCGCACGTTGACCTGCCAGCCGTACAGGTCGCACAGGCGGCTGACGATCGACAGCCCGATGCCGCCGCCCTGCGAATGTCCGGCGTGGGTGCCGCGGTAGCCGCGCTGGAACAGCTTGGCGGCATCTTCCGCGCTGAGGCCGGGGCCGGAGTCGATCACCTGCACCGCATCGCTCAGCACCCGCACCACCACCTGACCCTCCTGGGTGTACTTGACCGCGTTGCCGATCAGGTTGCCCAGCGCCACCGACAGCGCCGACTCCGGCGCGTCGATGATCAGGTTGCGCTCGCCTTCCAGCAGCAGTTGCAGCGGCTTGCCGCCCAGCTGCGCGCGGTGCGACTCGATCAGTTGTTCGGCGACCTTGGCCACGTTGCTGTTGCCCTGCCCGCGCTCGTTGCGCGACAGCAGCAGCAGCGAGCCGATCAGGTCGCTGCATTGCTGTTCGGCGCGCTGGATGCGCTGCAGGCGCTGCAACACCTTCTCATCGAGATTGGGACGGGTCAGCAGCAGCTCGGTGGCGCCGCGGATCACCGCCAGCGGCGTGCGCAGCTCGTGGCTGACGTCGGCGTTGAACTCGCGGTCGCGCTGCACGACTTCGGTGAGCCGGCCCGAGTAGTCGTCCAGCGCTTCGGCCAGCTGGCCGACTTCGTCGTCGGGGAAATGCGGCGCCAGCGGCTTGGGGTCGCTGCTGCCGCGATAGGCACGCAGCCGCGCGGCCAGATCCGAGACCGGGCGCATCACCCGCGACGCCGACCACCAGCCGATCACTAGCGACAGCGCACTGAACACCAGTACCGAGAGCAGAAGTGCGCGCTTGAGTTGAACTTCGCTACGCAGCGTTTGAGTCATGTCATAGGCGAGGAAAAACCACTCGCTCTGTGTCTTGCGCACCGCCAGCTTGTAGGCAAATGGGTCTCCATGTTCGTCCAGTCCGACAATGTTGTGGTTGCCGTTAGGGAGTCGCGCCCAATCAGGGCGCTCCTGCCGCACGCGGTCGAACTTGTCGCGGGTGAACACAAATGCGCGAATCTGCTGAACTGGCAGATCCGGATTGCGACTTCGATCAGAATAGAAACGCTGGGCGAAGGCGTCGATATTGCGATTCATCACGTCTTCGACCAGCTGGTTCTCCACCCGCGCGCGCGCCCAGTTGGTGGCGAACGCAAACAGTGCGGTCAGGCCGAAGCCCAACAGCACGAAGGACAGGATGATGCGGCTGCGCAGGCGGCGGCGGTAGCGTCCGCGCCGCCGCACCGCCCGCGGCAACTCTCCAGCTTCAGGCATCGGGCGCGGCGATGCGGTAGCCAATACCGTGGCGGGTCTGGATCATCGGCACCTCGAACGGCTTGTCCACCACCGCGCGCAGGCCGTGGATGTGCACGCGCAGCGAGTCCGAGTCCGGCAGTTCCTCGCCCCACACGCGGGTTTCCAGTTCCTGCCGGGTCACCACCGCAGGCGAGGCTTCCATCAGCGACTGCAGGATCTTCAGCGCGGTCGGGTTGAGCTGCAGCAGCTTGCCCTGGCGCCGCACTTCCAGCGTGTCCAGGTTGTATTCCAGGTCGCCGGTCTCCAGCACGCGGGTGTGCACGCCCTTGCCGCGGCGCGACAGCGCGTTGAGCCGCACTTCCACTTCCTGCAGCGCGAACGGCTTGATCAGGTAGTCGTCGGCGCCGGAATCGAAGCCTGCCAGCTTGTTGTCCAGCGAGTCGCGGGCGGTGAGCATCAGCACCGGGGTCTGCTTGCGCGCTTCGTTGCGCAGCTTGCGGCACACTTCGATGCCGTCCATGCCCGGCAGGTTGAGGTCGAGCACGATCGCATCGAATTCGTGCACGACCGCCAGGTGCAGGCCGGTGACGCCGTCGGCGGCGAAATCCACCGTGTGCCCGCGGTCTTCGAGGTAGTCGCCCAGGTTGGCAGCGATATCGCTGTTGTCTTCGATCACTAGAATTCGCACCAACATTTACCCCGTCAGTCGTACTTGCCAGTTGGAGTGCGCCGCATCAATTCCGGCGCATCCTCGTTGTCGCGGCGGCGTTCCGCCACGGTCTTGCATTGCGTCGTGGTGCTCAGCGATCCGATGACCGCTTCGCGCCTGCAGATCAGCCGGCTGTCCGACGACGCCTTGGACAGCAGCGTGTTGACCGTTTCCTGATCGTTGAACAGCACGACCTTGTCTTCCTTGCGCAGCGTATCGACGTGGGGATGGGAATTGAGCACCGTCGCCATGCGCGACAGCGCGGCTTCCACCTTGCTGCGATTTTCTGCACCGCGTTCGGAGTAGGTCTTGCCATCGTCCAACGGCTGACGAATTGTACTGAGTTGCTGTGCGAACGATTTCTTCACGTTCATGGGCGCCTCACCTTTCGGTGCCGCTACCGCGTTGCACGCGAGCGCCATCCCCAGTCTCAGACCGATCACCTGCTGCATCCCATCCCTGCGCGATTGGCGGTGTGAGCGCACTGTAGCCGCCCCGCGAGCGGGGCCGCAAGCTGCGCGCAGCGGGGTTTCGGTGCACCGTCGCCGCCACCGACCTGCGCGCACAAAAAGGCCCAAGCGGCGACGCCGCTTGGGCCGAAAATATATCCCGATTACCGTTCCTGCTGAGGAGGGCAGAGCTGCGGTCCGGCAAAGCATACGCAGGTGGGAATTAAAGCCGTGTTAAGCCAGAACGCAGACGCGAATATCAGCCTAACCCACTGATTTCTTTCGAATCAGGCTAGCTTCGAGGTGTTCGATGACCTTGCCGGCGATATCCAGCCCGCACACCGCCTCGATCCCTTCCAGGCCGGGGGTGGAGTTGACCTCCAGCACCAGCGGGCCGCGCCGCGAGCGGATCAGGTCGACCCCGGCCACGCCCAGGCCCAGGGCCTTGGCCGAACGCACCGCCACCTCCTGCTCGCTGCGGCTGGCGGTGGCCAACTGTGCGCTGCCGCCGAGATGCAGGTTGGAGCGGAAGTCCCCTTCCGGCGCCTGACGGCGCATCGCCGCGACCACCTGATTACCGACCACGAAGCAGCGCAGGTCGGCGCCTTCGGCCTCGCCGATGAATTCCTGCACCAGGAAATTGGCGTAGAGACCACGTAGCGCCTCGACCACGCCGCGCGAGGCGCTGGTCTTCTCGGTCAGGATCACCCCGGTGCCCTGGGTGCCTTCGTTCAACTTCACCACGTGCGGCGGCGGCCCCAGCATCGACAGCAGATCGCCGGTGTCGTCGGGGTTATCGCCGAACACGGTCATCGGCATGTCGATGCCCTTGGCCGCCAGCAGCTGATGCGCGCGCAGCTTGTCGCGCGCGCGCAGGATCGCGTCGGACGGATTGGGCGTGCGCACCCCCATCATCTCCAGCTGGCGCAGCACCGCGGTGCCGTAGCGGGTGACGGAATTGCCGATGCGCGGGATCACCGCGTCGTAGCCGGTGATCGGCTTGCCCTTGTAATGCATGGTGAAGGCCCCGGCCGCGATGCGCATGTAGCAGCGCAGCGGGTCGAGCACGCGCACCGTATGCCCGCGCTCGCGGCCGGCCTCGACCAGGCGCCGCGTCGAATACAGCTTGGTGTTGCGGGACAGGATGGCAAGCTTCATCGAGGCGCGACGGCGGTGGCTGGCCCGGCATCATACGTTGCGCCGTCGGCGCTGCGGGGGCGCTGCCATGCCCGATCGTTCTCGCGCGCGACCGTGGCGGCGGCACGTAAGCGGCCTTGGTATGCCCGCTCGGCCATGGGTATCTGCAGACACGCTGTCCCACACCTGACACGGAACCGCCCCGAAACGTTCACAAAACCGTTGCATCGTGGCGAGCGGGCCGCACAGGCCGTGTGTTGGCCGTCACGCATCGCACGCTGGGTCCCGACGCCTCCCTCATTTTATCTTGGTGAATTCCGATGACCCCCTCCTCCACAACCCTGCGCCTGCATGCGCTGGTGCTCGCCGTCGCATCCGCGCTGCCGGCCTTCGCCGCGGTGGCCGAGACCGCACCGGCCGACGCCGCGGCCACGGCCACCGCCGGCAACGGCGATGCGACCATGCTCGATGCGATCACCGTGGTGTCCACCGGCACCACCCGCCAGGTGCAGCGCATCACCCGCGAGGACCTCGGCACCACCGCCCCCGGCACCAGCGCGCTGAAGGTGCTGGACAAGCTGCCCGGCGTGCAGTTCCAGTCGGCCGATGCGTGGGGTTCCTACGAGTGGTCGACCGCGATCAGCCTGCACGGTTTCGACCAGAGCCGGCTCGGCTTCACCCTGGACGGCGTGCCGCTGGGCACCATGAGCTACGGCGTCAGCGACGGCCTGCAGGTGACCCGCGCGATCATCTCCGAGAACGTCGGCTCGGTGGAGCTGTCGCAGGGCGCCGGCGCATTGGGCACCGCCTCGAGCAGCAACCTCGGCGGCACCGTGCGCTACTACTCAGACGATCCGGACGCCACGCCGGGCATCCGCTTCAGCCAGACCTTCGGCTCCGATTCCACCCGCCGCACCTACCTGCGCGGCGACACCGGCGACATCAACGGCTTCTCGATGTACACCTCGCTGGTGCACGGCGAAGTGGACAAGTGGAAAGGCTACGGCAACAACGAGTACAACCAGGCCAACGTCAAGGCGCTGTACCAGTGGGGCGACGGCAACCGCGTCAGCCTGTTCCTGGACAGCTCCAAGCGCAAGGAATACGACATCATGGATCTGTCGCTGACCTCGCAAAAAGCGCTGGGCTGGGACTGGGACTACCTGATGCCGGACTGGAACAGCGCGGCGCAGATCGCCAACGCGCTCAACGGCAACGGCAGCTACCCGGCGTCCTTGAACGCCCTGCCCGCCGACTACGGCAAGGCCGACGCCACCTACTACTCCGGCGCCGGCCTGCGCGACGACAACCTGGCCGCGCTCAGCGGCGCGTTCAACCTGGGCGGCAACGCCACGCTGAACCTGACCGGTTACTACCACGACAACAACGGCGAAGGCCAATGGACCACGCCGTACCTGGCGTCCTCGGCCACGGTGCCGCTGTCGATGCGCACCACCGACTATCGCCTCAACCGGCATGGCGTCACCGCGTCGCTGAACTTCACCGTCGCCGGCAACGAGATCGAGATCGGCGGCTGGTACCAGAACGCCAAGACCGTGCAGGAGCGCAACTACTTCCTGCTCGATGGCCCGTTCACCGACCTGTACTACTTCAACAAATCCGGCACCCTGTTCGCACGCGGTTTCGCCCAGCACTACGAAACCGACACCCGCATGTTCTATGCGCAGGACACGCTGCGCCTGCTCGATGACCGCCTGACCGTGAACTTCGGCGCCAAGAAGCTGCAGGTGGACGCCACCTCGCAGTCGCTGGTGCCGACCACCTCGTACGCGGCCGGCGAGATCAAGGCCGATTCGGATCTGTTGCCGCAGGTGGGCGTGAACTACAAGCTCGACGAGCACCAGGAACTCTACGCGTCCTACAACAAGAACATGGCGGGCTTCGGCTTCAGCCCGTTCCAGGAGTCGCAGGCGGCGTTCGACACGATCAAGCACTCGCTGCAGCCGGAGACCGCGCAGACCTACGAACTGGGCTACCGCGTGCGCGGCGACGGCATCGAGGCGTCGCTGGCGCTGTACCACACCACCTTCGACGACCGCCTGCTGGTGACCTCGCCGTGCAGCGCGATCCAGACCTGCGCGGCCACGCTCAACAACGTCGGCTCGGTGCGTAGCCAGGGCGCCGACCTGGCGGTGATGTGGCGCCCGATCGCGCAGCTGCGCTGGCTCAACTCGCTGTCCTACGACGATTCTACCTACCAGGACAACTACCTCGATTCCGCTTACCAGGGCAATTCCCTCAACAGCGGCGTGGTGCCGACCTCGGGCAAGCGCGTGGTCGGCATCCCGGAGTGGATGTTCTCCAGCAGCTTGGCCTACGAGAACGCCGGCTGGCACGCGGCGCTGGACGGCAAGTACACCGGCCGCCGCTACATCAGCTACCTCAACGACTCGTCGGTGCCGAGCTACTGGCGCTTCGACCTGAGCGCGGGCTACGACTTCGGCGAAGTCGGCATGTTCCAGAACCTGGGCCTGAGCGCCAACGTCACCAACCTGTTCGACAAGCGCTACTTCGCCACCGTCGGCACCAACGGCTATGTGGTCACCGATCCGAACGGCTACAACCAGACGCTGATGGCTGGCGCGCCGCGCCAGTTCTTCGTCACCTTCAGCGGCAAGTTCTGAGTTGACGCAGCGCCAAGGAAGGCGATCGCGCCGCCGTTGCGGAAGCAGCGGCGGCGCCTTGCGTTTGCGCGGTGCAAAACCGCACGCATGAAGCCGCCATCTGGCGGCTTTTTCATTAGTGCGTGGCGTCATTGAGGCCAGTCGCGGCTGAAGCCGCTCCTACAAGAGCCCCGACACTGCGCGCTCTTGTAGGAGCGGCTTCAGCCGCGACACACGGCCACGGACATCGCCCTATCGATGGACCGACAGCTACCCGGCGACAGCGCGGCCGATCGCCGGATCGCTCATGCTCGGACGGCCGGTCTCGATATGCCCCGCCAGGCGCCGCCGCCACTGCGGCATCGACGCACTCGCGATCTCCAGGTCGTACCAATGATGTTGCGCTGCCAAAGGCCGGCGCAGCGTCCACAAGAGCCAAAAGCTGCGCTCTTGTAGGAGCGGCTTCAGCCGCGACACACAGCCTGGATGCCGCTTATTGAATGGACCGACCGCTACCCGGCGACAGCGCGGCCGATCGCCGGATCGCTCATGCTCGGACGGCCTGTCTCGATATGCCCCGCCAGGCGCCGCCGCCACTGCGGCATCGACGCACTCGCGATCTCCAGGTCGTACCAATGATGTTGCGCCGCCAAGGGAAAACGCATCACCTGGCGAGCGCCAGCCGCGAGTTCAAGTGTCTGCTCCGCCCCATCGCGGTAACCATCGCGGATCTGCAGCCGGCACGCCTGTGCACCGGCATTGCGCAGCTCCAGCCGCATGCATTGGCTGGCGACGTCGTAGTCGGCATCGGCCTGCAGCCCGACATCGGCCACGCCGTCGCCATGGAACTCGCGCAGGAACCCATTGGGGCCGTGCACGCGCAACGCATAGCCGGGATCGGCGGCCGCGCCGCGCCAGTCGCGCGCATCGTGCAATTCGCTGCCCGCCGCCAGCGTATAGAACCACGGGCCGGCGCTGCCGCCATCGGCATAGGCATTCAGCGCGACGCCGACCGTGCTGCGGTTGAGCATGCGCAACGTCGGTTGCTGCGGCCCCGCCTGCAGGCGCACATCGAAATCGTAGGGCAGCGCGCGCGCCGGGCGCTGGCCCGGCTCCTGCGCCGGCAAGGCCTGCTGCGCGGGTCGCTGCGGCGCCGGCAAGGCCGCGGTCGCGTCGACCCGGGCAATGAAGTCGCGGGTGTCCGGCAAGGCGACGCGGGCGCCGTCGTGCCCGGCGAAATCCAGTGCCGAGGTCAGGTCGCCGGCGATCGCGCGGCGCCACGGGCTGATGTTGGGTTCGGCGACGCCGAAGCGGCGCTCCAGGAACCGGATCACCGACGTGTGGTCGAACACCTGCGAATCGACCCAGCCGCCGCGGCTCCACGGCGACACCACCAGCATCGGCACGCGCGGACCGAGGCCGACCGGAACACCATGGTAGTCCTCGCCACGTAGATCCACGTTGCTGGTGCCGATGGCCGGATCGATCGCCGGCAGCGCCGGCGGCACGTGATCGAAGAACCCGTCGTTCTCGTCGTAGTTGATCAGGAACACGGTCTTGGACCACACCTCCGGCGAGGCCGCCAGCGTCTCCAGCAGGCGCGCGCTCAGCGATTCGCCATACGCCGGCGTGCCCTGGGGATGCTCGCTGAGCAGGTACGGCGCCACGATCCACGACACCTGCGGCAGGTTGCCGCTGCGCACGTCGCGTTCGAACGCTGCGAGCAGGTGCTCGCCGCGCGAAGCCTTGGCGTTGTCGGCGGTGGAACCCGGCACGATCGCGCGACCACGCTGGTACAAGGGCGAACTGCGGTCGAGATTGCGGAAATTGGCGAAGTACGGGTGGCTGTTGTCGCCGTAGTTGTCGAATTCCTGGTAGACCTGCCAGCTCACCCCGGCCTGCTGCAGGCGTTCGGAATAGGTGGTCCAGGTATAGCCGGGGAACGCCGGGTTGTCGCGCGCCATGTCGGCGGTCCAGTTGGCGTCGTCGAGATTGTTCACCGCCTGCTCGCCAGCGTTGCCGACGCTCAGGCCGCTGGTGCCGGTGAACATGTACATGCGATTGGGATTGGTCGGGCCGAACAGCGAGGCGTGGTAGCCGTCGCAGATGGTGAAGGCGTCGGCCAGCGCGTAGTAGAACGGCAGGTCCTCGCGCTGGAAATGGCCCATGGTCATCGCCGTCTTCTGCGCGATCCACGCGTCGTGGTGCTTCCAGGTCTCATGCGAGCCCTTCCAGTGGTGGTCGAGGCCCTCCATCGACTGCGCGCTGCTGGTCTGGCCGTTCAGGCGGAACGGCAACACATAGCGATCGCCGGCACCGGCCTCGGGCTGGTACCAGACCGGGCGGCCGCTGGGCAGATGCAACGGCCGCGGGTCGCCGAAACCGCGCACGCCGCGCAGGCAACCGAAGTAATGGTCGAACGAGCGGTTCTCCTGCATCAGGATCACCACATGCTGCACGTCCTGCACGGTGCCGGTGACCCGCGCCGGCGGCACCGCCAATGCGCTGCGGATGGCGCCTGGCAACAATGGCATGACCGCCCCGGCGCCGAGGGCCAGGGACGCACGGGTGAGGAAACGACGACGACTGTGTTCGACCACGGGGAGAGACCGGCGAAGAGCTTGCGCTCACTGACCGGTCAGAGTAGATGGCGCAGATGAAGCGGGTTTGACAGGCGCTGGCGCTGGCACCGGCGCGGCGCGCGCAAGGATCGGCAGGTGCCGCGATGGGAATGCAATGGGCGATGCGCTGGTAGGCTCCAGCACACGAGCCGGGCGCGAAGTTCGACTACATCTTCGCCAACTGGATCGTCGTCTACGCGATCGTCGAAGCGGTCGCCGGCATGCCCTTCGCGGACGCGGTCCGCAGCCTGGTCCTGGACCCGCTGGAGCTGCGCCATACCGGCACCGGCCCGGCGACCGCGACCGCGCCGACCACGGTTCCCTCCTACCGGACGCTATCGCCGCCCGAGCGCTGCATCTACGACAGGTCGGGCTGCATCGCCGCGGCCGGCGGGTATTTCAGCAATGCACAGGACCTGATGCAGGCCGCGCACCGCGTCTACGACAAGCGCTTTCTGAGGTCGCGTTCGTGGGCAAGCTGCGCAACGAGCTGGTCACCAAGCCCGGATGCCCCGAGCCGAAGACGCTGCTGGCCGCCATGAGCGAGAAGATCGATGAACTGCGGTCGCACCTGGACAAGCAAGCGGCGACGCCGGAGGAGGCCAAGTTCCTGGCCGAGGCCCGGCGCTACCTTGAGCCGGTCATGGCCAGCTTCGAGACCGACATCGACACCTTGCAGCACGACGCGAGCGCCGCGAAGCGGATGTTCCAGGGAGCGCTGACGCTGCTGCTCTACCCCTTGCCACTGGCCACGCTGTTCGCGCAGAAGACGGGCGCCTACGCCGGTCGCCTGGACTGGCCCATGGTCGCGCTGACGTTCACCGAGTGGGGCGAGAAACTGCCTTGCTGGACGGTGGAGGCCCGTATCTGGACCGGCTCGAACACCAAGACCTTCCGGGCCTGCGCCGACGCACCGCCGACCGAAACCGACGACTTCGGCGAGGCGGCCGAACTCAACGTGAGCCGGCACAGCGTCGCCGATCGCGCGGTCGGCATCGCCTTGCGCGTGGCCTGGGTGAGCGGCTTTGTCCAGACCGCGGACATGCCCCCCACCTCCCGCAAAAAGATACTGACCTCCTGCGCTTCGACATGACCACTCTTCAGGGTCAGACCTGCCCTCTCGCAGGTGATTCGTTATAACGGGGTGAACCCCACAAAGCTGATCAAACCATTCCTGGATGGATATCTCAGCTGGAACTAGATAAAGATCAACGCATAATCGCGACCTAAGCTTTATAGCTAAATTTCATGTGCGTTTCGGCTAAATCACCTTGCTTCAGCTCATTAGGCGGGTATTATCCGAATCGACAGATAAACCGCGGATTGTATAGATAAATATTTTATAAAAATAAAATACGAAACAAAACGAACCGATCGTCGATCAATTAGCTTCGTCACCATCACTAGCCATAGGTTATGTGAACGCACCGCATTATATTTCCCAATTTTATACATACTGAGATTTCCATATGTGTCCAGAGAAATATTTCTTAATGACACCGGGTCCGTTGGCTTTGCGCGACGAAGTAAAATCACAGATGCAATTCGACATGGGCTCAAGGGACGAAAGCTTTAGGATCACGACCGCCTCGATGCGTAACCTGGCGATCAACCTAGTCGAAGGGCAGGAGTCACATTCGGTCATCCCCATTCAAGGCAGTGGAACCTACGGCATCGAAGCAGCGTTGGCGACATTTATATGTCAGTCCGATAAACCGCTTGTATGCATAAACGGCATGTATGGCGAGCGTATGCTGAAGATACTTCAGCTACGCGGAATACGGGCTGCCAGCATGAAGGTTCCTAGCGACAAGCCGCTTTCGGTCGCCGAGATAGTGGATTATCTCGAAAAAGATCGCACGATCACCCACATCTGCTTCGTTCATTGCGAGACGACCACCGGTGTCATTAATCCACTTGATGAAATCGTCAAGCTGGCCAAGCGATACGGAGTCGTTACGATCGTCGACGCAATGAGTTCTTTTGGCGCAGTTGATATCAGTGTCAAAATTTCCCCTTTCGACGTCCTTGTGACTTCAAGTAATAAGTGCATCGAAGGTCCGCCTGGCATTTCGTTAGTAATAGCCAAGTTGGCCCTGCTGAAAAGAAAAAAAACACATCCGGTCAATTCTTTCGTTTTAGATGTTCGCGACCAGTGGAAAACCCTTGAGGAGACAGGAGAGTGGCGATCAACGCCTCCTACTCATGTGGTACAGGCATGCGCCAAGGCACTCGAACTGTTGACCCTTGAAAGTGTGGCCAACCGCAGAAAGCGGTACTGCTTGGTGCGAGAAGAGATCATTCGCGCAACGGAGCGATACGCTGTTCCGTTACTAAGTGCGAGGGCGCGGTCTCCGGTGTGTCTGGCGCTCACCGCGAAAGGAGTGATTGATACCGAGGAGGATTTCAATGAATTCTATCGGCATCTTGTCAGATACAACCTCTACATATATGCAAAATTCCATCTTCAAACGCGAAGCTTCAGAATCGGCTGCATCGGCGCAATCAAGCCGGCATGGATACTCGTTCTGGCGACGGCGTTTCGTGAGTTTTTCGAAGACCACAAACACCGCCTGGTAGAAGCGGCACTTGACAATCCTGAGCTTGAAAGCGGAGCGGCCTGATTTCATATCGCACCCACGAGAAAAGCCTTTCGCTGGAAACAGCCCTTCTGCATGCAGGTTATCGGCACGATCCAGTCACCAACGCCATTGCCGTTCCCATCTATCAGACCACGGCTTATGAGCTCGATGATGATCTGGCCGCCGTCTCGGATATCTACAATGTCAAGCGCGACGGTTTTACCTACACGCGGATCATCAATCCAACCACCCGCGTCCTCGAGCGCCGATACGCCGAAGTGGATAACGCAGCGGATGCGCTTGCCGTGGCTTCCGGACAAGCCGCCACCTTTCTTGCGCTGGTGAACTTGTGCAGTGGCCGACCGGGCGACAATGTGGTTACATCGAAGTATCTATACGGGAATTCTTGGAATTTGCTTTTCAATACCTTCAAGCGCTTAGGGATTGAGGCAAGATCTGCTGACCCGCAAGAACCAGAATCCTTCAAGCGGCAGATCGATGACAGGACCATCGCGTTATTCGGCGAAGTCTTTTCTAATCCCTGCGTCATTCCGTTACCGGTATCGGAGCTTGCCGCGATTGGCAAGGCGCGCGGCATTCCCCTCGTGGTTGACAACACGACAACGCCTCTTGTGTGCAGGCCCGGGGCGCTGGGCGCCGCAATCAGCGTTTACTCGGCAACGAAGTACATCTGTGGCCACGCCACCACACTGGGAGGACTGGTCGTCGACAATGGAAATTTTGCTTTTGATGATGCCCCCCGCTTCCCACTGCTAAATGGCCCTGACGAGGCGCATGGCGACATATGCTGGCGAGATGCTGTGCGCCTCTTGAATGACTTAGGGAATAGTGCTTATCTTTTGAAAGCACGTATGACTTGGCTTCGCGATACAGGCGCGGCGATCAGCCCATTCGCAAGCTTTCAGCTGATACAAGGTCTGGAAACACTAAGCCTGCGCATGCAGCGTCACTGCGAGAACGCTGCGTCGGTTGCCAGTTTCCTAGCAGGTCATCCCAAGGTCAGACGCGTTTCGTATCCTGGCCTTGCTGTTGGACGCGACCGAGACCTCGTAGATGAAATGGTCGACGTGCAAGTCGGCTACGGCGCAATGATCATGTTCGAGTTAGACGATGAGGCTGCAGGCAGAAAATTCGTGCAGAACATCCGTCTCATGTATCACGTTTCAAATGTGGGGGATGCACGCACACTCGTGACGCATCCGGTCTCGACCACCCATACTACCGTCCCCAAAACTCAGCGTGAGGCAGCCGGAATATTTGATGGGTCGATCCGCCTTTGCGTCGGCATAGAGAACGTTGATGACATACTTGATGATATAAAGCGCGGTCTTGATGCCGTTTAATGGCTAATTAGCCTGGAGAAGCATCATGGAAAAAGAGAAAAATTGGGCGCTCAGAAATAAGCGATTCGACACATTCCATTTTTCTCGCGAAATCATGCGCGAGCTGGCTAGCTTGCGTCCCGACAATATAACCGGCGCTTTATACATAATCAAGGACTATACAGTAATGGTGGCCTGCGCAGTTGCGACGGTTCAACTCAGCTGGTGGCTTTACCCATTGGCATTGTTAATCATCGGCGCGCACCAGCGCGGGTTGACGACGATCTCGCACGATGCGGCGCACCGAATACTAGCAAAGAATAGAGTATGGAACAATTTCCTCGGGACGACGTTCGCCGCTTACCCTATATTCCAGCGGCACTGGGCATATCGCGTGTCCCATGTCTATCTACATCATCCGCACCTTGGCGATCCGGAGCAAGATCCCGACTTGAAGTTCTTTATCAAATCGGGGATTTATACGGTTCGCGAGCCGCGCGAGTACAAATCCTTTATTCTCTGGAAAGCGATCTTTGGTGGGGCCACGTTTCGTTACTTGAGCTATCTTTGGAGCAACCGATTCTTTGTTTCGGGAGATAGAGAGAAGAGCGTCGACAAGTGGGGCGTCCTTATCGACACGTACGGTTTCGCGGCATTCTGGATCGTGGCAGTTGCCGGCTTTACCGCAGCGAATGCTCTACATCTGCTTGTGCTTTTTTGGCTAATCCCTTATCTCACCACGTTTCAGGTGTTGGGTTGGTTCACCGAGCTGGCTGAGCACTCGCCCATGTGTGAAAGCGAGGTGGAGAATGTTTATTTGACAAGGAATAGAAAGGGCGGATTTATAGAACGCTTATTGTTCGGCGTCAATTACGACGAGTACCATCTTGAGCACCATCTTTCGCCGGGGGTCCCATTCTGGCTATTAAAGAAAGCACAGAACATCCGAATGCGCGACCCAATATATGCCAATATCGGAAAATCCTGGGGAGGTCTATTTTCGCGCGGCCCGCAGGGCCAGCCGAGCGTGATCTCGCAATTGCTTGATCGGAACCGTCGCCTCTACGAAATCAGCCTGCGCAAATGATCAGGAGCACATCCACAATGGAACATGTTTCCGATTGCGTGATTCGACCTGTTGTTGGAGTGACATCAAATCGCCATATCGATGATGGCGTTCATCGTGACAGGTTGCGACGACGCTACATTGAAGCCCTTGATACCTACGCTGCTGTCGAATGCGTCATTCTTCCGACTGTAGACGGGGATCTTCCTTGGGATACAAGCCTTAGAAAATTTCGTTACCTGATGCATCGTCTTGACGGCCTAGTCTTGACTGGCGACGAATCAAATCTCGATGCAGACATTTTTGATGGACGACAGCGCCGTTGGGACCGTGTCGACGACGACGTTATCGCTGGGGAACGAGACCGGCCCAGGGATCGCCTGTCGTGCGTCGCGTTGTCGATCGCAAGAGAGCTGGATATGCCAGTCCTCGGCATTTGCCGCGGGTTGCAGGAAATGAATGTTCAGCAAGGCGGAACGCTTGTGACACATCTGCCGGCCACGGAGTTCGGCATAGTGCACAGCGAGCCCATGAACGTACCCCGCGATCAGCAGTATCTGCCATCGCACGGAATTCGGATCGTGTCCGACGGAATACTTGCCGATATCCTCGGACAGGGAAATGATCGGCTCCAAGTTAATTCGCTTCATAACCAGGGAGTGACCGAGCCGGCGCCCGGGGTTCGAGTCGAGGCCATAGCCGACGATGGCGTCGTCGAGGCAATTTCCTGCCGCTCCTCGACTTTTCAGCTCGGAGTACAATGGCATCCCGAATGGCATGTCGGACACGATCCCGTAAGTCAGAAGATATTCCATCTCTTTGGCGATGCGTGCCAGGCATATGAAGCGAGGCGGCATGTCGGAAGCAATTCGGCATCCTTCTATAAGGCAATGGATTGAAGCCTGTCCAACATTGCATAATATAGTGACGAGATAATGGATCTCCATCTGATGGCTCTGTTCGCCATTGCGTTCACTTGCGCGGTCGCCGTGCCGGGGCCGAACGTAGCATATGTTGTGGCTCAAGCTCTCAAGTATGGCCGCAAGATTATAGTTCCCTGTTCGTTTGGCTTTGGACTGGCTACTGCGATTCACGCCATTGTCGCGCTGTCTGGGGTCGGCTTGATCATTCACGAGCACTCGTCGCTTCTCGGTTATCTGCGCTGGATAGGAGCGATCTATCTCACGTACATTGGTTTAATCTCTTTTCTGCCCCAACCGGAACATCACAGCACAGAAATAATCGCTTCTAGTCCGCGAAAGGTGTTCATCGATTCATCACTTGTCGCCCTGACTAATCCCAAGGGATGGCTGGCCACTTTGCTTACCTATCCAAGCTTTGTCAGTCCTTACTATTCTTACACGCACCAAGCAATTGCGTTGAGTTTGGCAGGACTGCTTATTTCTCTCTTAATCTATGGTGGATATGCGTTGCTTGCGCAAAGGGCACGCACCCTTTTCAGGAACGAACGCAATATAAGCCGGGTAGCCGGCGCAATCTATCTGCTTGTCGCAGTTTTCCTAGTGCTTTCCTGATTGAGTCAAGATTTCTCATGCGAGAAACGGCCGATGCAGGTCGTTCGTTGAAGAGGGCCGCAATCTCATGTCAATACTAATCCCTAAAGGGCTGCCGGCAGGTTGTGTTCTTGAAAACGAAGGTATCACCGTCTTAGAAGATGAGGCAATGATCCATCCGCAGTGCCGATCTATAAGCGTAGGGTTGCTTAACCTGATGCCAAATAAAGTCAATACCGAAATCCAGATAGCGCGCCTTTTGGGCTCCACCCACTTCCAGGTTGAGTTGACGCTTGTCAGGATATCCAGCCACTCATCGAAGAATACACCTGTCGAACACCTGAAATCCTTCTACAAGGACTGGCGGGATATTAATAATCGAAAATTTGATGGATTTATAATAACCGGGGCGCCGATTGAGAAAATTCCTTTCTGCAGCGTCGATTACTGGGATGAACTCGCTGGAGTATTTCAGTGGACGCAGACCAACGTCCATAGTTGCTTTAACATCTGTTGGGGGGCGCAAGCTGCTATGCATTTTTTCTATGGGGTGCCAAAGTACGTCTTGAAAGAAAAGTTATTCGGCGTATTTAAGCATCATATCCATGATATCGACTCCCCTTACTTGAAAGGTTTTTCCGAGGAACTCTACATTCCCGTGTCGCGCTGGACGGAAATGCGTCGCATCGACTTCCCTATTGATAGCGGCGTTTCCGTCCTCATTGATTCGCTCGATACCGGGCTTTGCTTGCTTAGTGACCCTAAGCATCATTCTTTGCATTTCTTTAATCATATCGAATACGATTCGAATACTCTTGCAGACGAATACTTCCGCGATCTATCCGCAGGAAGAAATACTAATCTACCCATCAACTATTTTCCAAACGATTGCCACTATCTGCCACCGACGAATCGATGGCGCAACCATGCAATTTTATTGTTTGAGAACTGGATCAGCCATATTCATAAAACGTCCTTGGCGGATCTGGATATGGTCGGTCGATGTCGATGAGCTGCCGCCAGCAGACGCGCAGCTCTCGTAAAACTCTCATATATACAACACTCATTTAAATGGCGGCGGTAATCTGTCATGAACTTCGATGAACTCCGGAATTCGGTCGCGTCTGGCGCGATCGATACGATATTGGTATGCATGGTCGACATGCAAGGTCGGCTCATGGGAAAACGCTATCATGCCGCTACATTTGTGCGTCACGATTACAACCAAGGCCATGCCTGCAATTATCTATTGGCCAATGACATGGAAATGGTCCCGGTGCCAGGTTACGCGAATGCCAGCTGGAGTGCTGGTTACGGCGATTTCGTCCTCAAGCCTGACTTTTCCAGCTTGCGATTGCTGCCTTGGCTGGACGCAACAGCATTGGTGATTTGCGATGTCTACAATGACAACGGCGAGCCAGTGGCGCAATCGCCCAGACATATCTTGCAAAGGCAGTTACGCCGGATATCCGACCGCGGAATGCGTGCCTGTTTCGCATCGGAGCTTGAGTTTTATCTTTTCGACGAGACTCATGCCGAAATTTCTAGAAAAAATTATAATTCACCAGCGGTATTTGGAAGTTACAATCAGGATTACAACATTCTATCGACAACGGGACAGGAGTGCGTCATGCGTCCGATCAGAAAAGGTTTATATGGCGCTGGTGTCGCAATTGAATGCACAAAGGGTGAGGGAGGCGCTGGCCAGGGGGAAATCAATGTTCGGCATTCAGACCCGTTGTCGATGGCCGATCAGCACACAATCATCAAGCACGGCAGCAAGGAAATAGCAGCGCAGCACGGCAAGTCAATCACCTACATGGCAAAATGGAACGATAATTATGCAGGATCGTCCAGCCACGTCCACGCGTCGCTATGGTCGTCTGATGGCCGACCCCTTTTTTATGACGAAGCAGAACCGCAGGGAATGTCCGTTATAATGAGGAGCTACTTGGCCGGAATCCTCAAGTATGCGGGAGATATTACTCTCCTGTTGGCACCCTACATAAACTCCTATAAAAGATTTCAGATTGACACGTTCGCACCCACTAAGATCGCATGGGGCTGCGACAATCGAACGACCGGCTTACGCGTTTGTGGCCTGGGCTCGGATGATCTGCGCGTCGAGTGCCGCATTGGTGGTGCCGATATGAATCCCTACATTGCGTTCGCAGGACTGATTGCAGCTGGCTTGGCGGGGATTGACGAGAAACTGCCATTGGGCGAGCCGTGCAAGAGCGATGCATATCGCGACACGGGATTGCCGGACATCCCGAAAACACTCAGAGCTGCCATCGGCATCAGTTCGAGCTCGAGTTGGCTCCGCGAGGTGCTAGGAAGCGGGGTTGTCGACCATTACGTCCACGCCGCGCAATGGGAACAATCCGAATACGATAGGCATGTAACCGATTGGGATTTGCTCAGGGGATTTGAACGTAGTTAGGGAAGGTCTGGTCAATGCGTTCGATAGTGCCATCCCCATGTAGGCAGACACCAGACACGCCGCGTCGCCGGGTCGAAGAGTGAGAGGACGAACCAGAAAACGCGAGCCGACTTGCCCACGCAAATCAGCAGAAACCAAGAAGCCCACGTGGAGACCTAATAGCCTATGCAGCAAGAGGGGTTTTGGCAAAAACGATACCTCAAACGCTATCTTGGGAGGTCGTTCGAGGTGGTCTTCCGCCGGAAGGAATAGGCAGCGCGGTCAAGAACTTAGCACTGAAATTCACAAGGCTGGAGCGGGCGATGGGAATCGAACCCACGTCAGTAGCTTGGGAAGCTACAGCTCTACCATTGAGCTACGCCCGCGTCGCCGGTGCAGTCTATGCGGTGGGCAGGCGGTTGCGCAAGAAATCGGTGTGACCACGCGGCGGCGGATGGGGCGGCGGCGCCCGAGCGATCGTGATGCCGATACTTGCTTGCAGGTGGGGATGTGTTGCGGGAGAAGCTTCAGCCCCGACGCCCTACCGATAAGGCGTCGGGGCTGAAGCCCCTCCCACAGGGAACCGGTTTGGCGGCGCGCAGCCTGACATTCCCTTGTGCCCGGCGCATGCATGGCCGGGCACGAGGGACAACAACGACGCCGCGCTTAGAAGCTGCCGCCGAAGTTCACGAACAGCGAGGTGTCGTGCGCGCGGCTCTGGCCGGTGGTGGCGGCGATGCCGACATTGCTCTCCAGGCCAAACACCTTGGCCCGCGCGCCCAGCACCACCGAGGCGTAGTTGCGGTCGATGGCCAGGCCCGGCACCGCGTAGGCGCCCAGGTCGGGCATGGTCTGCAGCCACGCGGTGGCTTGCTCGCCCTTCTTGAACTCGTGGTCGTAGGTCGCCTGCAGGTACGGCTTCACCGCGCCCGCATCGAGGCTGGCCTTCCAGCCGACGCGGCCGACCAGCGACTCGACGTCCTGGTCGTAGTAGCCCAGCGCGCTGGAATTCGGGTTGCTCTCGGTGTAGCCATCGAGCTTGACCTTCTGCCAGATCGCCGCGGCCACCGGGCCGTGCTTGAACGTGCCTTCTCCGAACTCGTAGCCGCCCTGCAGCGCTGCGGTCAGGTTGCTGCCGTCCGGCGAGCCGTTGTGCTCGATGGTGGCCGGGCCGAGGTTGACCTTGCGCTTGACGTCGTAGCTCAGCCAGCTGTAGCTGACCTGGGCGTTGACCCAGGCGTGCTCGCCATACCAGCCGGCGAAGCCGCCCAGGGTGCTGTCGTCCTGGGTGTAGTCGCCGCCGCGGTTGCCGAAGTCGGCATCCACGCGGCCGAAGCCGCCGAAGCCGCCGAACACCCACTCGCCGCGCGACCAGTCCACGCCGAACAGGCCGGCCGGGGCCAGGCCGTCGTACAGGTCGCCGTGCGAATAGCGCTGCATGTCGCCGCGCAGGTTGCCCCACCAGCGCATGCCGTCCGCTTCCGGGCGGCCATCGACGTGCCAGGCGATCTGGTCGGCGCGCGCGCGGCCGGTGACTTCGGCCGAGTGACTCAGCACCTGCTGCAGGCGCGGGCCTTCCAGGATCGACAGCGCGTACTGCGCCAGAATCTCGTGGGTGCGGCCGGTGGGGTGGATGCCGTCGGCGAACACGTAGCTGTCGGCAGCGTCGGCGCTGACGTAGCTGGTCGGGTTGCAGGTCAGCGACTGCGCGGTGATCTGCGGCTGGCAGGCGGTGCCGGTGGAGTTGCTGAAACCGTAGGTGGACGGGCTGGCGATCACTTCCTGCAGCAGGTGGAAGGTATCCACCGGGATCACCTGCAGCCCGGCGCTCTTGAGCCCGGCGAACAGGGCGCTGTTGTAGCTGCCGGCCAGCGCGGTGCCCTGCGCCATCGCCGTGGCGCCGCCGGCGCGGAAGCGCGGGGTCAGGCCGACATCGGGGATGGTGGTGACCATGACGTAACGCGCGCCGGCGTTCTGCAGGCCCGCGACGATGCCGACCTCGGCCGTGACCGCGTTGCCGATCGTGGCCTGGGCCGGTGCGCCGGCCGCGACCGCGAGCAGGTCGTTGGCCCCGCCCCACAGGCTGTACAGCGCGTTCGGGTCGGCCTTGCCGCCGTTGGACGCCAGGTACCTGCTGGCCTGCGTCGCCAGCGACGGCGCCACGCCCAGCGCGCTGGGATTGGCCACGCCGACGCGGGCATTGCCGGCGGCGTAGTCGTCGCCGATCTGGCCGTTGCCGTTGGCGTGGCCGTCGGTGTGGTAGTGGTCGGCGATGTACTGCGCCCAGACCCAGTCCGGATTGGTCGTGAACTGGCCGGTCACCGCCTGCACCGAGGCCGGCAGCAGCGGCCGGTAGTAGCCGGCGTCGGTGAGGCTGTCGCCGAAGAACACGGTGCGGCTATAGGTCTGTTGCGCGAACGCGGGCGCGGCGGCGAGCACGATCGCGGCGGCCAGTAGCGAACGGAGTGGACGGATGGACGAAGTCATGGAGGCCCTCCCAGGCGATGATGAAAGTGACGCGGGGCACGGCCAGAACATACGCAGCCGCATGGAAGGCATGATTTCACCTCTGCCCCTCACGCTCACGTTGCACTGCCGCAATGCATCGCGCACCTGGCGGCACGCACGGCACAATGATGGCATGAACATCGAATTGAACGGCCAGGTCCGCCCTTTGCAGCCCCACACCACCGTCGCCGCCCTGCTGCTCGAGGAGGGGCTGGCGCAGCGCCGCGTCGCGGTCGAGGTCAACGGCGCGATCGTGCCGCGCGGCGCGCATGCCGAGCACGCGCTGCGCGACGGCGACCGGGTCGAGATCGTGCACGCGCTGGGCGGCGGCTGAATTCCGCGCGGCGCCCGACTCGGCAGCGCCGGGTACGATGGGCGATAATCCGGCGATGAACGCTCACGCCCCCCACGATGCGCTGGTGATCGCCGGCAAGCCCTACCGTTCCCGCCTGCTCACCGGCACCGGCAAGTTCGCCGATCTGCAACAGACCCGACAGGCCACCGAGGCCGCCGGCGCCGAAATCGTCACCGTGGCGATCCGCCGCTCCAACATCGGCCAGACCCCGGGCGAGCCCAACCTGCTGGATGTGCTACCGCCGGAGCGCTACACCATCCTGCCCAACACCGCCGGCTGCTACAGCGCCGAGGACGCGGTGCGCACCTGCCGCCTGGCGCGCGAACTGCTCGACGGCCACAACCTGACCAAGCTGGAAGTGCTCGGCGACCAGCGCACCTTGTTCCCGGACGTGGTGCAGACCCTGAAGGCCGCCGAGATCCTGGTCGCCGACGGGTTCGAGGTGATGGTCTATACCAGCGACGACCCGATCCTGGCCAAGCGCCTGGAGGAGATCGGCTGCGTGGCGGTGATGCCGCTGGCCGCGCCGATCGGCTCCGGGCTGGGCATCCAGAACCGCTACAACCTGCTGGAAATCATCGACAACGCCAAGGTGCCGATCATCGTCGATGCCGGCGTCGGCACCGCCTCGGACGCGGCGATCGCGATGGAACTGGGCTGCGACGGCGTGCTGATGAACACCGCCATCGCCGGCGCGCGCAACCCGGTGCTGATGGCCAGCGCGATGCGCAAGGCGGTCGAGGCCGGGCGCGAGGCGTTCCTGGCCGGGCGCATCCCGCGCAAGCGCTACGCCAGCGCCTCCTCGCCGGTCGACGGGTTGATCGGCTGAGGCCGCGCGCATGACCGATCCGTTCTCCAGCGCCGGCGCCAAGACCCCGCCCAAGCCCTTCACCATCGAGGAAGGCCGCCGCCAGGTGCGCAGTTTCGTGCTGCGCCAGGGCCGCTTCACGCCCGCCCAGCAGCGCGCGTTCGACGAACTGTGGCCGCGCTTCGGCCTGGATTACAGCGGCCAGCCGCGCGATCTCGACGCCACCTTCGGCCGCACCGCGCCCAAGGTGCTGGAGATCGGCTTCGGCAACGGCGAGGCGCTGCGCTTCGCCGCACGCCACGCCCCGGCCCGCGACTACATCGGCATCGAGGTGCACGCGCCCGGCGTGGGCCGCGTGTTGAACGCGCTGGCCGCAGACGGCAGCGAGCACGTGCGCCTGTACCACCACGACGCGGTGGAAGTGCTGGAGCACGAGATCGCCGACGGCGCGCTCGACGAAGTGCGCATCTACTTCCCCGACCCGTGGCACAAGAAGCGCCACAACAAGCGCCGCCTGCTGCAGCCGGCGTTCGCCGCGCTGCTGGTGCGCAAGTTGCGCGCCGGCGGCCGCCTGCACGCGGCCACCGACTGGGCCGACTACGCCGAGCAGATGTGGGACGTGCTCGACGCCACCGCCGGCCTGGTCAACCGCGCCGGCCCGCGCGGCCATGTGCCGCGCCCGGACTGGCGCCCGCAAACCCATTTCGAAACCCGCGGCCAGAAGCTGGGCCATGGCGTGTGGGATTTGCTGTACGACCGGGAATCGGAAGCGGGCAATGCGGAATCGGAACAGCCACCGCCCCCGGCATCCGCGTAGCGCCAGCCTGCGTCAAACCATCGCTTCTGCCATTCTCCATTCCCGAATCCCCACTCCCGGCCCCCAATGGACACCGCGCTGACGCTGACCACCGATATGAAGCTCGTGCTCGGGCTGGTCGGCTTCACGATGGCCATGTTCGTGTTCGAGCGCATCCGCGCCGACGTGGTCGCGCTGGTGGTGCTGGTGGTGCTCGGGGTAACCGGGCTGGTCGCGCCGGAAGAGCTGTTCAGCGGTTTCTCCGGCAATGCGGTGATGAGCATCATCGCCACCACCATCCTCGGCGCCGGGCTGGAGCGCACCGGCGCGCTGAACCGGCTGGCGTCGTGGCTGCTGCGCCGCGCGCACGGCGTGGAAGAGCGGCTGATGCTGCTGACCACCGGCATCGCCGGACTCAATTCCTCGTTCATGCAGAACCCCTCGGTGATGGCGCTGTACCTGCCGGTGGCCTCGCGCCTGGCCGCGCGCACCGGGCTGACCCTGCAGCGCCTGCTGCTGCCGATCGCCGCGGCGATCGTGATGGGCGGCGCGCTGACCATGGTCGGCAACTCGCCGCTGATCCTGCTCAACGACCTGCTGCAGTCGGCCAACAACAACCTGCCCTCGGGCACGGCCACGATCGAGCCGCTGCGCATGTTCGCGCCGCTGCCGATCGGCGTGGCGCTGCTGCTGGCCTCGCTGATCTACTTCCGCGTGCGCGGCGACCGCACGCTGATGGAAGAGGAGCAGCTGATCAACAACGGGGTCACCCCGGCGCGCACCGAGAGCTACTTCGCGCGCACCTACGGCATCGAAGGCGACGTGTTCGAGCTGATCGTCAGCGCCGACAGCCCGCTGGTCGGCATGACCCTGGGCGAGGCCGAGACGGTGCACGACGCGCCGCTGCTGCTGGCGCTGAAGACCGGCAACGACACCCGCCTGGCGCCGCCGGCGGACATGCGCATCTGGGTCGGCAGCGTGCTCGGGGTGATGGGCGCGCGGCAACAGGTGGCCGATTTCGCGCAGAACCAGTTCCTGCGCCTGTCCTCGCGGCTGCGCAATCTCGGCGACCTGTTCAATCCCAGCCGCGCCGGCATCTCCGAGGCGGTGATCCCGCCGACCTCGCGCTTCATCGGCAAGAGCGCGGCCGAGCTGCGCCTGCGCAAGCAGGCCGGGATCAGCCTGCTGGCGATCAACCGCGACAAGCAGGTGATCCGCGAGGACGTGCGCAAGGTGCATCTGCGCGCCGGCGACATGCTGGTGTTCCACAGCATCTGGCAGGACCTGGCGCAGGCCTCGGAGAGCCGCGACTTCGTCGTGGTCACCGACTATCCGAAAGGCGAGCACCGCCCGCACAAGTTCAAGATCGCGATGACCATCTTCGCGCTGACCATCCTGATCGCGCTGACCAGCAAGCTGCCGGTGGCGCTGACCCTGATGACCGGCGTGGCCGGCATGCTGCTGACCGGCGTGCTGCGCATGGACGAGGCCTACGCCTCGATCAACTGGAAGACCATCTTCATGATGGCCGGGTTGATCCCGCTGGGCTGGGCGATGGACAGCAGCGGCACGGCGGCCTGGGTCGCCGGCCACACCATCGCGCGGCTGCCCGAAGGCGTGCCGGTGTGGGCGCTGGAGATCGCGCTGGCGCTGCTGACCACCGCGTTCTCGCTGGTCATCAGCCACGTCGGCGCGACCATCGTGATGGTGCCGATCGCGGTCAACCTGGCGCTGGCGTCTGGCGGCAATCCCACCGCGTTCGCGCTGATCGTGGCGCTGTCGGCGTCCAACAATTTGATGACCGCGTCCAACCCGGTGATCTCGATGGTCACCGGCCCGGCCAACTACCAGCCGCGCGAACTGTGGCGGGTCGGCGCGCCGCTGTCGCTGATCTATACCGCGATGGTGGTGCTGATGGTCAACCTGATGTCGATGGCCTGGTGGGGCGCGTTCTAGGCGGCACTCACGCCAGGAACACCTGGCCTTCGCGCACCGCCACCGGCACCGCGAGCAGGCTCTGGCCGCGGCACGGCCCCGACATGCAGTTGCCGTGCTGCAGTTCGAACGTGGCGCCATGCGCGGCGCAGACCAGATGGCCTTCGCGGCTTTTCAGGAACTGCCCCGGCGCCCAGTCGAGCCGGCGCCCGGCATGCGGGCATACGTTCAACCAAGCGCGTACGCCGTCGCCGTCGCGGTACAGCAGCAACGATTCGACAGCGCCGCCGAGCGTGGCCTCGGCCTCGACCAGGCTGCCGGGTGCGAGTTGCGCCAGTTGCGCCAGCACAGCGGAAGATGACTCGGTCATGGAAAGCCGGCGGCCACGCGGAAACAGCCGCCATTCTTGCATGTCCGCGGTGCGCCCCCGCGCCGCGCTTCACCTGGCGGCGACACGCAAGGCCTTGAACGGGAAAGTGTTAACTTTACGCTTAACGAACTTTTCACTCTGTCACAGAAGACAGCGCGGATACTGCCGCCTCGGTTCCAACTGACACAGACTTCTGCCATGCGTGCACGCGCCTTCCATTTCGATCAGTTCCGGCATGTCTTCGCGCCGCGCAAGCCGCGCCATCCGCTGGTCAAACTGGCCGTCGGTTTGCTTGGCCTGGCGATCCTCGCCGGGCTGGTGTTCGTGAGCGTGTTCGTCGGCGCGGCGATGATCCTCGGCGGCATCGCGATGAAGCTGCTGAGCCAGCGCGGCAAGCGCCCGTCCGCGGCGCGCCAGCAGGTGGTCGATGGCGAGTACCGCGTGTTGCGCAAGCCAGCCTTGCCGCTTTAAAGCGGGGAATGGGGAGTGGGGAATCGTGAAAGCGATGTTCTCGCCCCCGCTGGAATTGGGTTGAAGCCGACGCGTTAGACTGCTGCATCCTGTTTTTTACTGGATGCATCCCATGAAAGACCTGTTTGCCGCTGTCGAAGCGCCGCGCGTGCCCGTGCGTGGGCTGGGGCTGTTTCCGGTGCATCGCATCTACTGCGTGGGCCACAATTTCGCCGACCATGCGCGCGAGATGGGCGCCAGCGCGCCGGCCTCGAAGGCCGAGCGCGGCCAGCCGACGTTCTTCATGAAGCCGGCCGATGCGCTGGTGATCGGCAGCGCATCCATTCCCTACCCGTCCGCGACCCAGGACCTGCACCACGAAGTGGAGCTGGTGGTGGCGCTGGGCCAGGATGCGCCGGCCGGCGTGCTCGGCGTCGAGGATGCGGCCGCACTGGTGTTCGCCTACGGCGTCGGCCTGGACCTGACCCGGCGCGACCTGCAGGCCACGGCCAAGGCCAGGGGCCTGCCGTGGGACATCGCCAAGGGCTTCGACCATTCCGCGCCGATCAGCGAACTGATCCCGGCCGGCGAAGTGGGCGCGCTGGAGGCGTTGAACCTGTCGCTGGAGGTCAATGGCCAGGTGCGCCAGCAATCGCTGCTCGACCAGATGATCTGGAACGTGCCGGAGATCCTGCACGAACTGTCCAAGCTGTTCGCGCTGCGCGCCGGCGACCTGGTGTTCATGGGCACGCCGGCCGGCGTGGCCGCGCTGCGGCCGGGCGATCGCTTCAGCGCGCGGCTGGAGAACGTCGCCGAGCGCCACGGCGTGATCGTCGCTTGAGTGCGCATCGCATGCAGGCGATCGGCGTGCGGCTTGATCCGGGAACGACAACGACTGCGCTAGGCTTGCACCGCGGCGACAGGCCCGCGCAACGATTGAGGAGCCCCCGATGGGCATGATCCGTGAGTTCAAGGAATTCGCCATGCGCGGCAACGTGCTGGACCTGGCGGTCGGCGTGGTGCTCGGCGCGGCGTTCGGCAAGATCGTCACCGCGCTGGTGGAGAAGATCATCATGCCGCCGATCGGCATGCTCGCCGGCGGCGTGGATTTCTCGCGCTGGGCGTGGACGCTGAAGGCGGCGACGGTGGACGCGGCGGGCAAGGACGTGCCGCCGGTGGTGATCGGCGTCGGCGATTTCCTCAACACCATCCTGCAGTTCGTGATCGTGGCCTTCGCCATTTTCATGCTGTTCAAGGCGATCAACCGCATCGCGCGCAAGGAACCGCCCGCGCCCAAGGCGCCGAGCGAGGAAGTGCTGCTGCTGCGCGAGATCCGCGATGCGTTGAAGCACGACGCCACGCCGCAGTGAGTGCCTTGCGCAGGCGCGACACGCGCTGCTAAGCTCGTGGTTCACCCTGTCGCGGAGTCCTTCATGCGCCGTCTTGCCGTCGTCATCGCCGCCATGTTTGTTGCCTCGTCCGCCGCCGCGGCCGAGAAGACCACCCGCATCCCGGACGCGGCGCTGTCCACCGCCGCCACGCTGCGCGAGCAGGCGCTGGCCGACGACACCGGTTGGAAGGTGGTCGAATCGCTGACCACCGAGGTCGGCCCGCGCATGGCCGGCAGCGACGCCGATGCGCGCGCGGTCGCGTGGGCCACGGCCCAGTTCAAGGCGCTGGGCTTCGACAAGGTGTGGACCGAGCCGGTGACGTTCCCGAAATGGGAGCGGCGCAGCGAACACGCGCAGGTGCTCGGCGCCAATGCGCAGCCGCTGCGCGTCACCGCGCTGGGCGGCAGCCCGGCCGGCACGGTCGAGGCCGAGGTGGTGCGCTTCGCCGACCTCGCCGCACTGCAGGCCGCCCCCGCCGGTTCGCTGCGCGGCAAGATCGCCTTCGTCGATTACCAGATGGTCAAGGCGCGCGACGGCAAGGACTACGGCAACGGCGGCGCGGTGCGCAGCAAGGGGCCGTCGGAGGCGATCCGCAAGGGCGCGATCGGCTTCGTGATGCGCTCGGCCGGCACCGATTCGCACCGCGTGCCGCATACCGGCATCACCCTGTTCGACGAAGGCCTGACCCCGGTGCCGGCGGCGGCGCTGGCGGTGCCCGACGCCAACCAGCTGGCGCGGCTGGTCGCGCGCGGCCCGGTGCTGTTGCGCCTGGCGTTGGACTGCGGCTGGGACGGCCAGGCCACCTCGTACAACGTGATCGGCGAGATCACCGGGCGCAGCGAGCCCAAGAACGTGGTGGTGATCGGCGGTCATCTGGACTCGTGGGACCTGGGCACCGGCGCGATCGACGACGGTGCCGGGGTCGGCATCAGCATGGCCGCCGGGCACCTGATCGGCCAGCTCAAGCGCGCGCCCAAGCGCACGATTCGCGTGGTCGCCTTCGCCAACGAAGAACAGGGACTGTACGGCGGCAAGGCCTATGCGCAAGCGCACGCCAAGGACGTGGCGCTGCACCAGATCGCCGCCGAGAGCGATTTCGGCGCCGGCCGCATCTATGCGTTCAACACCGGCTCCGGCGATGCCGCCGCCTCGCGCGAGGCGACCCGGCAGATCGCCGAAGCGCTGGCGCCGCTCGGCATCGCCTACGCGCCGGACAGCGGCGGCCCCGGCCCGGACGTGGGTCCGCTCGCGGCCAAGGGCGGCGCCTGGGCGTGGCTGGCGCAGGACGGCAGCGACTACTTCGATCTGCACCACACCGCCGACGACACCCTGGACAAGATCGATCCCAAGGCGCTGGCGCAGAACGTCGCCGCCTATGCGGTGTTCGCCTATCTGGCCGCGGAGGCCGACGGCGGTTTCGGCAGCTAGGCCAAGACAGTGCAACCGCCCCAAGAGTAAGCTGACGGGCCTGCCGCGGGGGATGTGCAGGCTTTCCCTTTATCGCAACATCGCCAGGACCACGATGGGCAAAGGGCAAGGTCGTGCAGGCTCCACGGTAACGCTTCTGGATGTGGCGCAGCACGCAGGCGTCTCGCCGATGACCGCCTCGCGCGTGATCAACCGCCACCCGCGGGTGGGCGCGTCGCTGCGCGAGCGCGTCGAGGCCTCGATCAAGACGCTCGGCTACCGCCCCAACCTGGCCGGGCGCTCGTTGCGCACCGCCAGCCTGGCGCGGATCGGCGTGCTGTACAGCAATCCCAGCGCGGCCTATCTCAACCAGTTCATGCTCGGCATCCTCGAACAGAGCAGCCTGGACGGCAGCCAGGTGCTGGTGGAAAAGAGCGACGATATCGGCAGCCAGCGCACCGCCACCGAGCGCCTGCTCGACGCCGGCGTGGACGGGGTGATCCTGCCGCCGCCGCTGTGCGATTCGCGGCAGACCATCGAGGAACTGGACGCGCGCGGCATCCCGGTGGTCGCCGTGTCCACCGGCACGCCGGTGCACGGCGTCAGTTCGGTGCGCATCGACGACTACCAGGCGGCCTGCGCGATCACCCGGCATCTGCTCGACCTCGGCCACCGCGACATCGGCTTCATCAGCGGCGATCCCCAACACACCCCGAGCGCGCCGCGCAGCCGCGCGTTCTTCGACACCATGGCCGCGGCCGGCCTGCCGGTGGCCGCAGCGCGCGTGGCCGAAGGCCTGTTCACCTATCGCTCCGGGCTGCTCGCCGCGACCGCGTTGCTGCACGCCGCGCCGCGTCCGAGCGCGCTGCTGTGCAGCAACGACGACATGGCCGCCGCCGCGGTCGCCATCGCCCACGGCCTGCGCCTGCGCGTACCCGATGACCTGTCGATCACCGGCTTCGACGACACCCCGGTGGCGACCACGATCTGGCCCGAGCTGACCACCATCCACCAGCCGGTCACCGCAATGGGCCGCGCCGCGGTGACGCTGCTGCTCGACGAGATCCGCCAACGCCGCGCCGGCCTGCCCAGCCGCGGCATCCACCAGGTGATGAACTACACGCTGGTGACGCGCGGCTCGACCGCGCCGCCGGCGCACGCGCCGTTGCCGCAGGCGGCGGGCTAGCGCGTTTTCTTCGCTGTGCTTAAAGGCGACGGAATGTCGTAGGCGCGACTGCAGGTGGCTTCGCGCCATCGGTCGCGATGCGCTTTCCTGGTAACGCCCGTCGCGACTGAAGTCGCTCCCACAAGATTTGGTCGACTGCAACTATCCGAGTCGAAAATGCCCATGGCGCAGTCGACTCCGGTTGTGCAGCGATCCGCCTGCACCCACTCGGCACGCATCGCGGTCGGGCCACGGCACAGCAACCCGCATGGCAGGGCTGCGGCGGACCACCGCGACGGCATGCCGCTGCGAGCTGCAGCAGCGGCGGCAGTCTTGGCTACGGCAAATCGAGCAGCGCACACGCTTCGCGGCGCAAGCCGGTCACCGCGTGTGTCCCGTCCTGGTCGAAGCGCAACGATGCCTGGGTCGGCGCGAATGCCGGCCAATTCGGCATGCCAGCGCCATTGGGATCGCCGCTGCGCGCGAACGCGGCCCAGTAGCGCTGCAGGTTCAGCGGCGGCTGGCCGATCGGCAGGCCCTTGAACACGAACGGCAGTTCGGCGCTGTGGGTCACGCGGCCGCCGGGCGCGGCCAGATCGAACTCGTAGTGCCAGACCGGCACGCCCTGTCGCGCCTGCGCGCGCGCCGCTGCCAGCGCCGGGCAGCGGAAGGTCAGGTCGGTGGCCAACTGCATCGGCGCGTCGCCGTAGCGCGGATCGGGCACGGCCGCCGCACCGGGAGACGGCGCCAGCACCTGCGCGGCTTGCGCAGGATAGTCGCGACGCAGCCGCGCCTGCGCGCCGCCAGCGCCGCCATAGGTCAGTTCCTGCGCCACGCTGCCGAGCAGCAGCGGCACCCGCTGCTGCGCGCCGGCGGCCAGCAGCGCCGCCGGCGCGCGCGGCAGCACCTGGCCATCGACGATCGCCTGCAGCCAGATGTAGCCGTCGTCGTCCAAGGCCGGCACGTCGACGCCCTGCGCCGCCTGCAACAACTGCGCGAACGGCAAGCGCCGCAATGCCGGCAAGCGCTGCGTCGCGCCGATCCCGGCACGCTGCGCGATCGCCGCGCCGAGCGCCTCGTTCTCGCCCAGGCTGCGCGGCGGCAGGCCGAAGCCGGCGGTGCCGCTCTGTTCGATCGCCGCGCGGAACAGCCCTTTCGCCAGCGGCGACAGCTGCAGCAGGCCCACGTCCTGGGCGCCGGCCGATTGGCCGAAGATGGTCACCTGCGCCGGGTCGCCGCCGAAGCGGGCGATGTTGTCGCGGACCCAGCGCAGCGCCGCGATCTGGTCGAGCAGTGCGTAGTTGCCGGAAGCATGGCGCGCGGATTCGGCGCTGAGTTCGGGCAGCGACAGGAAGCCGAACACGCCCAGCCGGTATTGCACGGTGACCAGCACCACGCCCTGTTGCGCCAGCGACGACGGCAACACGTCGGCGCCGCCGGCGACGTTGGCGCCGCCGTGGATCCACACCATCACCGGCTGTTTCGCTGCCTGATCCAGGCGCGGCGTCTGCACTTCCACGTACAGACAGTCTTCGCTGGAGCGCTGCGCCAGCGCATTGTTCCAGCCGATCGCCGGCTGCGCGCAGGTCGGCGCCGGCTGGCTGGCATCGCGCACGCCACGCCAACGCGCCGGCGGCTGTGGCGGCCGCCACCGGTTCGCGCCGGTCGGCGGCGCGGCGAACGGGATCGCGCGGAACAGCACGCTGCCGTCGGCCTGGACCTGGCCGCGCAAACTGCCCGCGGCCAGCGTCACCTGCGCCGCAGGCACAGCCGCGGCGGGCGCCGCGCGCGCGCCCGCCAGCGGCGCGAGGGCCAGCAGCAGGCACAGCAGCGCCGGCTTCACCGTGCAGCGCCCGACGCGGCGACGCGGCTGCGCCAGGCGCCGAGCAGCACCGCGGTGGCGGCGGCGACGTTGAGGCTTTCCACCGCGCCGCTGCCGGGGATCGACAGGCGCAGTTCGCAGGCCTGCGCGAAGTCGCGGTCCATGCCTTCGCTCTCGGCCCCCATCACGTAGACCAGGCGCGGCGGCAGCGCGGCGGAGAACACGTCGGCGCCGCCGTCCACCAGCGTCGCCGCCAGGGCGAAGCCGGCCGCACGCAATTGCGCCAGCGCTTGCTCCGCCGGCGGTAGCCGCACCAGCGGCAGCGCCTCGGCGCCGCCCTCGGCCACGCGCGCGGCGGCGCCGGACAGGGCCAGTGTCGCGGTGTCCGGCAGCAGGATCGCGGCGGCGCCGAAATGCGCGGCCGAGCGCAGGATCGCGCCGAAGTTGTGGGGGTTGCCGACCCCGTCCAGCCACAACGCCAGCGCCGGACCCGGCGCCAGCGTCTGCAGCCACGCCGCCAGCGGCAATGGTTCGGCGCGCATCACGTCGGCGACCACGCCTTCGTGGTGCGCGCTGGCCGCGAGCTTGTTCAGATCGGCTTCTTCCACCACGCGGTAGCCGACGCGATTGGCCGCGCACCACTTCAGCAGCGGCTGCAGCGCCGGAATCCGCGCCTCTGTCAGGTATAGCTTGCGGATCGCCTCCGGGCGCCGCGCGTACACCGCGCGCACCGCGTTGAGGCCGTACAGGCGCAGTTCGCCGCGGTTGGCGTCGGCCGCGCGCGGCACCGGTGCGGCGCGTTCGGGCGGCGCGGGCGGACGCGGGCTGCGCGGGCTTTTGCCCCAGGGCGAGGTCATCGGTGCACGCCCATGGCGCAGCAGGAACGAAGGGCATGACGCATGGGAAGTCTCCTGGAAAACGCGCGGGTCGCGCGCCAGGCCGGCGCGCTCGGGGGATTTTCGCTCATTCGGGCGCCGCCGGCTGCCCCGGGTATGCCGATCGCGTGCCGACACGTGTCTACGCAGCACAACACGAAATGCAAACGCCTCGCCAGCCCGATCGTGAAGCAGCTCTCCATGGCTGCGCATTATGCGGAATTCGCAAATTTACGCGCAGAAGTACAACAATAACATGCGCCATCTATGGTTCATCGTCGCCGCTCCTTCCGCCCTCCAGGCAGGTCTTATCGAGAGACCCCTCGCCCGTCCCATCCACTTTGCTCACGGGAATCCGGCAACCCCGATCCGGCGCCCACGTGCGCATCCGTGTCGCAATACGCCGGTTTCCGAAATCCCTTTGCGCATTTTCACGATAAGGCGATTCCATGCACTTCGATCACCGTACCGCGCCCTCGGCGGCACGCCGCCGCGCCTGCGCCGCGCTGCTGCTATTGCTGCCCCTGATGGGCCTGAGCGCCACCGCGCTGGCGCAGACATCCTCGCCCGATGCGCGTCTGGCGCGGGTCGGCGCCCTGCCCGCCGAGCACAAACCTGCAGGCGTCCCCGACGACTACGTGCAGACCCCGTTCGGCTACTTCCCGCCTGCCTGCGTCCGTCAGATCCACAACGGCGAGCGCATCCTCAAGGACGGCAGCCTGAAACACGCCAATGGCACGCGCGAACCGGCGCAGGCCTGTACCCAGGACAACTTCACTGCCAACGGCACCCGGGTGCGGCCCGACGGACGCGGCATCGAGGGCCAGCAGGTGCGGAGCACTGCGGCGCTGGCAGCATCAAGGTCGCGCCGCTCGGTGCCGCCGCCGATCCCCCACGGCTATATAAATATCGGCGGCTACCACACCGGCACGCCGCTCGGACGCATCGTGGCGAGCTGGATAGTGCCGCAGAACCCGACCAACGTGGCGGGACAGGTGGTGTACTTCTTCCCTGGGTTGCAGAGCGATGATCCAACGATCCTGCAGCCGGTAATGGGCTACCGCGGCGAAAACAACGGCTGGGATCTGAGCAGCTGGAACTGCTGCCAGGACGGCACGGTGTGGAGCAGCGATTTCATTCCGGCCAAGACAGGCGATCAGATCGTAGGCGACATGTATGCGACCTGCGGCACCGGTAGCCCGTGCTATGACTGGAACGTCGACACCCGCAACGTCACCACTGGCCAGAGCGTAAGCCTCAGTACCACGTACGACATCGATTCGGACTCGCACCTGGTGATGGGCGGCGCGCTGGAGGTTTATTACCTGGACAGTTGCGACCAGTACCCGCCGGAAGGCAGCATCACGTTCACCAATATCGGTGTGTACGACTACCAAATGAACCGCGTGCGGTCGCCACCGTGGCGCGCGCTGGACCAAAGCTCCGGACTCGACGTGCAGTGCGACTACGATGTGCAGACCACCTCCACCTCGGCGACGCTCTTCTACTGATCGCGTTCTGTCCCAAGGGCATGACACCGCATGCAAGGCCGCGTGGCGCTCATTCGCCGCGCGGCGCGGGCGGCACCAGGCCTTCGCGCCACAGATCGGCGTTCTTGATGCCCAGCGGCGGCGGATCGAACACCAGGTCCAGGCCCGCCTTCTTCTGTCGCTTGTAGTCGCGCAGCGCCAGCAGCGCCGGCTTCTGCAGGATCAGGATGGCGATGCTGTTGCGCCAGGCCATCAGGCCCACGCCGATGTCGCCCAGCGACCACGCCAGCCTGGCGTCGTGGAACGCGCCGAACACCACCCTGCCAAGGATGCCCAGGCGCAGCACCAGCACGCTGAGCGGACGGCGGCGGTTGCGGTTGCGGTTGCGGTTGATGTAGCTGAGGTTGGTCTCGGCCATGTCGTAATGTGCATGGATCGGCGCTGACTGCCAAATGCATCTCGCTCCAGAGGTGCACGCGGCGAGCGGGCGCCACCGTGCAAGTGCGATCTGCGCGCAGGCCGCCGTCGCATCCTGGTGCATCCGAAGGATGCCTGGCGCTTAACCAGCTCGCGCGATCCTGCCGCATGCGAATGCGCGGCGAGACGGGATAGGAATCGTGCTCGCGGCAAACCGCCGCACGAATGCTCACCGAACCGGCATGATTCTTCCGCGTGAAACAGCGCAGAACTGCTCCCGATCACGGCTCCGACATGACCGACCTGACGGAAGGATCGTGCCTGCGCCGATCCTTCCGCATCCAGCGTGTACTCACCACCTCGCTCCGGTGCGCAATGCACCAGCCGCGGCATTCACTTCAATGATTCGCTGTGGCGACGGTTGCCTCATCGACATCGTGCTCCACCACGCTCCAGGCGAGGATGCCATAGCCCTTGTTGCCCCACTGGGTGCCCCAGTGGTTCTGGATGAGCAGTCCATCGGCGTTGTAGCCAACCGCGAGAACTTCATGATAGCCCCGGATCTTGCCGCTGCTGTCTCTATCGACCGGGTTGCTGGGGGACAGATTGTCGAATCCAGGGCGCACCGGAAGGCCGATCGCGACCGGCTGATGATTCGCCAGCGCCGCCTTCAGTGCGTTGCTGAGTGCACTGCCGCCGTTGGCGTTGTCGTCGGAGAACAGCACGGTATAGTCCTTGAACAACTGCGGCTTGAATCTTGCCGCATTCGCGCGCTCAGCGTCGGTCGGCAGAGCATTCCAGTCGTAGTTGCCCTGGAAATAGTCATGCTCGGTATCGATCCCCTGCTCGATCGAGAGACGAAACGCGTCCATCGTATCAGCCCCATCGTCGACGCCGCCGTTTATCTGGGAATAGAGGTACATCGGGGCGAACAGGTTGACGCTTTTCCCATTGAAATTGGCATACCAACCGGCGAGGTCATGGGCGACGGTCCACGCCACGCATGATTTGACAGTTCCCTGATCGCCGATCGCCACCGCCCAGCGGCTCAGGTCGACGCTGCTCGGCAGTGCAGACGCGATGTTCGCGGCGCTCACCTCGGGCATGGTCACCGGCTGTCGCAGCTTCGGCAACATTGCGCCCATGCCATGTCGCGCGTTGTCGGCCATCGCCAGGCCCGCGCAAGACAGGCCCGCGAGGCAGATGAGACCGGACCAGGTCAGGCGTGTGTTCTTCATTATGTTCTCTCCTTTGAAAAGTCATTGTTTCGACAACCGGCGGTTGCCAGATGAGGTATCGCGATCGCAACGGCCATGCATGTCCATGCATGTCCTCGTCGCCGAGCGCGCACACGGCTGGCACCGCGAAGCGTGGCGAAAGCGCGAAAGGAAGGCTTGGCCGAATACGCGTTGAAACGCGATAATTCAGCACAACCTCCGCAAATCGAGATACCGTCTCGGCAGGCACACCGGCGAACTGTCCGCGTGCGATCGCCATAGAAGCCTCGGCGTCACGCGGGCGACGCATGCCGACCCTAGCGCCTCTGGCACCCGTGGCCACGACCATGTGCCCTCGGCAACCGCATAGCGAGCCGGAAAACCCGCATCCACGCCTCCATCATCGCCGGCGGCGATGCGGCGCGCCGCACTAAGGCGCCTGTATGCGGCCGAATAGGTAGAGGTCGTGCAAGCGCCCATGCTTGCGCAGCGCGCCGCGGCGGACGCCCTCGCGGACGAAGCCGTTCTTTTCCAGCACCCACGCCGAGGCCGGGTTGCTGTCCAGCACGCTGGGTTCGATGCGCAGCAATCCAAGTGCGGGGATCGCCCAGTCCAGACACGTGGCGACGATCCGCGTCATCCGCCCCTGGCCCCAGTAACGGCACCCCAGCCAATAGCCCAGTTCACCGACATGCGCGCGCGCGCCACGCCCGGGACGCAAGGCGATGCTGCCGCAGGCCTAGCCGTCGATCTCGATCGCCAGCAGCGGATGGCGCAGCTCGACCAAGCACCCGGCCAGGAACGCCTCGCCGTCGGCGCGCGTATACGGATGCGGGAAGCGTTCGCTGAGGCCGCGCACCACCTGCGCAGCGTCGGCATGGCGCAGCAGCGCATCGGGATCGTCGCCGCGCCAACGGCGCAGTTGCATGCCGTCGATGCTCAGGCGCAGATCGCGCCACGCCGTGGCGCTGGGGTCATCTGGCATCGGCGGCGCTCCTGCAGAGGGGCATCCGGGCATACCGCGGCGCAACCAGGCGACGCGCGCGCGCAACGTCCGCGCTGCTGCCAGCGCACACGACAGGCCGGCGAAAGGTTTGCGCGCGCTAATGCAGCGCGCCCTTCCTTGCACGATCGTCCCGAGCCGTCCGATGCATTCCGCGATCTCCCCCGCTGCGGCACGTATTCCGATCGTCATGTACCACAACATCGCGCAGGCGCCACGGCAGTTGCAGGTATACCGCAGCCTGTGCGTCGCGCCGGCGCGCTTCGCGCGGCAGATGCGCCTGCTGCGGCGGCTGGGCTACCGCGGCGTATTCTCGCGGACCGCACTGGAATTGTCGCCCGCGGCCAGGGCGCCGGCACCCTGGCCGCGCATCACCCCGATCCGCTCCATATAGGCCGGCAAGCGCCGGGTCACGCTGTTCACCAGCATGTACGACTCGACCCGGGGATCGAGCGCGAGATTGCTGAGCTGCGCCAGCGCCGAGACGAAATCGAGCAGCCCTTCCACCTGCGCGGTATGCCGGGCGAAGCTCTGCTGCGGCGAAAGCGACTCGCTGTCCTGCTCCAGTGCGCGCCAAGCGTCGCGCAATGCCGCCCAGCGTTGGCCAAGCCCGAGCTCGCGGCCGGCCCAGTCGAAATAGGCATCGAGTGCGGAGATGGCCTTGGCCGCGCCGGCACGGGCTTCCCCCACCGCCTTGCGCGCGCCGGCATCGCCATTGAGCAGCCGGTTCATGTTGCCGCGATGGCGCTGCATCTGCGCCGCAAGCTCGACCGCCGACCCGATGGCCTGCGCGCCGATGCGTTCCTTGCGCACGAAGTCCACTTCCCTGCCGAGCAACGGCACGAAGAACGCCAAGGTCACCAGTGTCGCCAGCAAGCCCACTGATCCGATCAGCCGCAGGCGTCATGCCCGAGACATCGCACGTCATTGCGACCCCCAAACCCTAGCGGCTGCGCTGACGCTGACTGAAGCACGCTTTGCGCATCGCTGCCGCCGGCCGTGGCTGGACGGACACTGGCCAGCACGAGTGGCGCATCTGCGCCTGCGCCGCGTGTGCCGCGATGGCCGCGGCGCCGCTCAGTCGTGCGCGTCCAGCCAGGCCAGCACCTGCGCCGCCAGCGCCTGGGCGTTTTCGCCGTCCGCGTGCAGGTGCAGCTCCGGCTGTTGCGGCGCCTCGTACGGCGAATCGATGCCGGTGAAGTTGGGGATCTGCCCGGCGCGGGCCTTGGCGTACAGCCCTTTCACGTCGCGCGCTTCGGCCACGTGCAGCGGCACGTCGACGAACACTTCGACGAACTCGCCCGCGGCGAAGCGCTCGCGCGCCATGCGCCGTTCGGCACGGAACGGCGAGATGAAGCTGACCAGCACGATCAGCCCGGCGTCGGCCATCAGCCGCGCCACCTCGGCGACGCGGCGGATGTTCTCCACGCGGTCCTCGTCGGTGAAGCCAAGATCGCGGTTCAGCCCGTGGCGCACGTTGTCGCCGTCGAGGATGAAGGTGTGATAGCCGAGCGCGTGCAGGCGCTTGTCCACCAGGTTGGCGACGGTGGACTTGCCGGCGCCGGACAGTCCGGTGAACCACAACACCTTCGGCGCCTGGCCCTTGATCTTCGCACGCGCGGCGCGGTCCACGTCCAGGTGCTGCCAGTGCACGTTGCCGGCGCGGCGCAAGGCGAAATCCAGCGTGCCGGCGGCGACGGTGGCGTTGCTCTGCCGGTCGATCAGGATGAAGCTGCCGAGCGCGCGGTTGCGCGCGTACGGCGCGAACGCGATCGCCTCGTCCAGCGACAGGTTGCAGTAGCCGACCTCGTTCAATTCCAGGCGCTTGGCGGCCAGCCGCTCCTGCGTGTTGACGTCGATGCGGTGCTTGATCTCACTGACGCTGGCCGACACCGTACGCGTGCCGAGCTTCAGCCAGTACGGACGGCCGGGCAGCAGCGCGGCATCGTCCATCCACAGCACATGCGCGGCGAACTGGTCGGCCACTTCCGGCGGGTCGGCGGCGGCGGCGATCACGTCGCCACGGCTGATGTCGATCTCGTCGGCCAGGGTCAGCGTCACCGCCTGCCCGGCCACGGCCTGGTCCACGTCGCCGTTGCCGTCGAGCACTCTTGCGACGGTGGAGCGGCGCGCCGACGGCAGCACCACCACCGCATCGCCAGGCCGCACCTGGCCGGCGGCGAGCGTGCCGGCGAAACCGCGGAACTGCTGGTGCGGGCGATTGACCCACTGCACCGGCAGGCGCAGGCCGCTGTCGGCGTCGCGCGCGGCCAGGTCCAGGCCTTCCAGGTGTTCGATCAGGGCCGGGCCGTCGTACCACGGCGTGCGCGCGGACCGCTGCGACAGGTTGTCGCCGTCCAGCGCCGACAGCGGGATGCATTGCACGTGCGCGATGCCCAGTTGCGCGGCCAGCGCACGGTAGCTGGCGACGATCGCATCGAACGTGGCCTGATTGAAATCGACCAGATCCATCTTGTTGACCGCCAGCACCACATGGCGGATGCCGAGCAGCGAGACGATGTAGCTGTGGCGGCGGGTCTGGGTCAGCAGGCCCTTGCGCGCATCGACCAGCACCACCGCCACATCGGCGGTGGACGCGCCGGTAGCCATGTTGCGGGTGTACTGCTCGTGGCCGGGGCAATCGGCGACGATGAACTTGCGCTGGTCCGTGTCGAAATAGCGGTAGGCCACATCGATGGTGATGCCCTGCTCGCGCTCGGCGGCCAGGCCGTCCAGCAGCAGCGCGTAGTCGATCTCGCCGCCACGGGTGCCGTGGCGCTTGCTGTCGGTGCTGAGCGCGGCGAGCTGATCGTCGAACAGGCGCTTGCTGTCGTACAGCAGGCGCCCGATCAAGGTGCTCTTGCCGTCGTCGACGCTGCCGCAGGTGATGAAGCGCAGCAGGGGTTTTTGTTCGTGTTGCTGCAGGTAGGCGGCGATGTTGTCGCTGCGGGACTCGGGACTCGGGACTCGGGACTCGGAGGATGCCGCGAACTGCGGGCCCACGGGGGCTACAGGTGATCGGCCGCGGCCGACCATATCCGGCACCGGATCCCCATTCCCTGATCCCGGCTTTACGCCGAGTCCCGAGTCCCGGGTCCCGGCGTCTGATCGAGTCCCGAGTCCCGTTTTCATCCCCATCAGAAATACCCCTCCAACTTCTTCTGCTCCATCGACGCGCCCGGATCCTGGTCGATCACCCGCCCCTGCCGCTCCGAGGTGGTGGTCAGCAGCATCTCGGCGATGATCTTTTCCAGCGTGTCGGCCTGCGACTCGACCGCGCCGGTCAGCGGATAGCAGCCCAGGGTGCGGAAGCGCACCTGCCGCAGCTGCGGCACTTCGCCGTCGCGCAGCGGCAGCCGCGCGTCGTCCACCATGATCAGCGCGCCGTCGCGTTCCACCACCGGGCGCTCGGCGGCGAAATACAGCGGCACCACCGGAATCGACTCGCGGTAGATGTACAGCCAGATGTCCAGCTCGGTCCAGTTGGACAACGGGAACACGCGCACGCTCTCCCCGGCATGGACCCGGGCGTTGTACAGATTCCACAGCTCGGGACGCTGGTTCTTCGGGTCCCAGCGATGCTTGTCGTTGCGGAACGAGAACACCCGCTCCTTGGCTCGCGCCTTCTCCTCGTCGCGGCGCGCGCCGCCGATCGCCGCGTCGAACTTGCCCTGGTCCAGCGCCTGCTTCAGGCCCTGGGTCTTCATCACGTCGGTGTGCACGGTGGCGCCGTGGGTGAACGGGCCGATGTTCTGGGCGACGCCGTCGGGGTTGATGTGCACGCGCAGGTCCACCCCGGTTTCGGCGGCGCGGCGGTCGCGGAACGCGATCATCTCGCGGAACTTCCAACGCGTATCCACATGCAGCAGCGGGATCGGCGGCGACGCCGGCGCGAACGCCTTCAGCAGCAGATGCAGCAGCACCGAACTGTCCTTGCCCACCGAATACAGCAGCACCGGATTGCGGAACTCGGCGGCCACCTCGCGCAGGATGTGGATGCTCTCGGCCTCGAGCCGGTCGAGGTGGGACAGGGCGGAAGAATGCTTCGGGGACAACGCAAGACTCATTGGAAAGGGGACGTGCCGAGGGTAGCAGCGACCGCGGCGACCGGGGCCGGCAGTGTGTGCTGCAGCTTGCGGGCATTGAAATAAGCGGGGGGCATAAGCCGATAACCCCTGCTCCTTTCTGCCTCGCGCAACGAATCCCTAACATCATTCATCCCTTCTCCCCACCCGGACCGGTCATGACCGCCGCCTCGCCCGCGTTGCCGCCCAGCCCCTTGCCCGACGAGCGCAAGGCGCTGCTGGCGCGGACGGTGGAGGGGCTGGATGCGGCCAGCCTGTGGTGGCTGTCCGGTTATGCTGCCGGCCTGGCCCAGGGCCAGGGCCACGCACCGCCGTCGCTGGCGGTGCTGCCGGGCGGCGCCGCGGCCAGCCACGGCGCGCAGCGGCTGAGCATTGTCTACGGCAGCCAGACCGGCAACGCCCGCCGCGCCGCCGAACAACTGGCGGCCGACGCCGAGGCCGCCGGACTGACGGTCCGCCTACTGCGCGCCGATGCCTACCCGACCCGCGAACTGGCCAGCGAGCGCCTGCTGTATGTGGTCATCAGCACCCAGGGCGAAGGCGATCCGCCGGACGACGCGATCGGCCTGGTCGAATTCCTGCAGGGCCGCCGCGCGCCCAAGCTGCCGGAACTGAAGTACGCGGTGCTCGGCCTGGGCGATTCCAGCTACGCCGACTTCTGCGGCATCGGCAAGCGCATCGATGCGCGCCTGGCCGAACTCGGCGCGCAGCGGCTGCTGCCGCTGGGCGAAGCCGACCTGGACATCGACACCGTGGCGGCGCCGTGGCGCGCCCAGGCGCTGGCGCAGGCGCGCGAACTGCTGACGAGCGCGGCCGCGCTATCGGCGACGGTGACCCCGCTGCGCAGCGCCGCCGCGGCCGCCTGGAACCACGCGCGCCCGTTCGCCGCCGAGGTGCTGGCCAACCAGCGCATCAGCGGCCGCGACTTCAAGGGTCCGCGCTACGCCGCGCATGGCCAGGCCGACAAGGACGTGCGCCACCTGGAACTGTCGCTGGCCGGCAGCGGCCTGCACTACGAACCCGGCGACGCGCTGGGCATCCGCCACCGCAATCCGCCGGCGCTGGTCGAGGCCATTTTGACGGCGACGCGACTCGACGGTCATGCCCACGTCACCGTCGATGCGCAGACTCTGCCCTTGCACGAGTGGCTCGCCGCGCATCGCGAACTGACCCGGGCCTCGCGGCCGTTCCTGGCCGCGGTCGCCCGCCGCTCAGCCGCCCCCGCGCTGGAGCAGCTGCTCGACCCTACCCAGACCGCCGGTCTGGCGGCGTTGCTGGCCGATCACCAGGTGATCGACGTGCTGCGACGCTGGCCGGCGGATTGGGACCACAGCGCCCTGCTCGACGCGCTGCGGCCCCTGGCCCCGCGCCTGTATTCGATCGCCTCCAGCCGCAAGCGGGTCGGCGACGAAGTACACCTCACCGTCGATGTGCTGGCCTACCAGGCGCACGGCCACACCCATGGCGGCGCGGCCAGCGGCTATCTGGCGGCTCTGGCCGAAGGCGACAGCGCCCCGGTCTACATCGAACCCAACGAACGTTTCCGGGTGCCGGCCGACGCCAGCCGCGACATCCTGATGATCGGTCCCGGTACCGGCGTGGCGCCATTCCGCGGCTTCGTACAGGAGCGCGCCGAGAGCGGCGCCAGCGGCCGCAACTGGCTGTTCTTCGGCGCCCGCCACTTCAACCAGGATTTCCTGTACCAGACCGAATGGCAGCAGGCGCTGCGCAGCGGCGAACTGCAGCGCCTGGACCTGGCGTTCTCGCGCGACCTGCAGCCGCTGCGCGACGGCAACGTGGCGGACAAGGTCTACGTGCAGCAGCGCCTGCGCGAACACGGCCGCGACGTCTACGACTGGCTGCAGAACGGCGCGCACCTGTACGTGTGCGGCGCGATCGGCATGGGCAAGGACGTGCACGCCACGCTGCAGCAGATCGTGGTCGAACACGGCGGGCGCAGCGCCGAGGACGCGGCCGCCTATCTGACCTCGCTGCAGCGGGAGGGGCGGTATGCGCGCGATGTCTATTGAGTTGGCGGGACTCGGGACTCGGGACTCGAAGAACGGAAGTCGGTAAAGCCTCAGTGCGCGATCGTGCGCTTTTCCGAGTCCCGAGTCCCGAGTCCCGAGTCCCGAGTCCCGCAAATGAGCCACTCCGTCGAAGACATCAAAGCCGAAAGCCGCCGCCTGCGCGGGTCGCTGCTGCAGAGCCTGGCCGATCCGGTCACCGGCGCGCTGCGCGAGGACGATCAGACCCTGATCAAGTACCACGGCAGCTACCAGCAGGACGATCGCGACCTGCGCGACGAGCGCCGCCGGCAGAAACTCGAACCGGCCTACCAGTTCATGATCCGCACGCGCACGCCGGGCGGGGTGATCACGCCGGAACAGTGGCTCAAGCTCGACGCCATCGCCACCACCTACGGCAACCATTCGCTGCGCGTGACCACGCGCCAGGCGTTCCAGTTCCACGGCGTGATCAAGCGCGAGCTGAAGGCGACGATGCAGGCGATCAACGCCGCGCTGATCGACACCCTGGCCGCCTGCGGCGACGTCAACCGCAACGTGCAGGTCGCCGCCAATCCGCTGGCCTCGCGCGCGCACGCCACGCTGTACGCCGATGCCGCGCGCGTGTCCGAGCACCTGCTGCCCAATACCCGCGCCTACTACGAGATCTGGCTGGACGAGGAGCAGATCGTCGGCAGCGGCCAGGAACCGGAGCCGATCTACGGCGACACCTACCTGCCGCGCAAGTTCAAGATCGGTTTCGCGCTGCCGCCGATCAACGACGTGGACGTGTTCGCCAACGACCTGGGCTTCATCGGCGTACCCGGCGCCGATGGCGCACTGGCCGGCTACAACGTCAGCATCGGCGGCGGCATGGGCGCCAGCCACGGCGACGCGGAGACCTACCCGCGCGTGGCCAACGTGATCGGCTTCATCGCGCGCGAGCAACTGATCGATGTCGCCACCGCGGTGGTCACCACCCAGCGCGACCTCGGCAACCGCACCGTGCGCAAGCGCGCGCGCTTCAAGTACACCATCGACGACCATGGCCTGGAGGTCGTGGTCGCCGAGATCCAGCGCCGCGCCGGCATCGCGCTGCAACCGACCCGCGCGTTCGCGTTCGAGCACAACGGCGACCGCTACGGCTGGAGCGAAGGCGATGACGGCCGCGCGCACCTGACCCTGTCGCTGCCGGCCGGGCGCATCGCCGACCACGACACCGGCGCACGCCACCTCAGCGGCCTGCGCGAGATCGCCGAACTGCTGCAGCGCGACGGCGATGGCGTGCATTTCCGCATGACCTCCAACCAGAACCTGGTCATCGCCGGCATTCCCGCCGCGCAGCGCGCTGCGATCGACGCCCTGGTACGCGCGCATGCGCTGGACATCGGCAATCAGGCGCGTACCGCGCTGGCGCGCGCGGCGATGGCCTGCGTGGCGCTGCCCACCTGCGGCCTGGCGATGGCCGAGGCCGAACGCTACCTGCCCGACTTCGCCGACAAGCTGGAGCCCTTGCTGGACCGGCACGGGCTGCGCGAGGCGCCGATCCTGCTGCGCATCTCCGGTTGCCCGAACGGCTGCTCGCGGCCGTATCTGGCCGAGATCGCGCTGGTCGGCAAGGCGCCCGGCCGCTACAACCTGATGCTCGGCGCCGATCACCGCGGGCAGCGCCTGAACACGCTGTACCGCGAGAACATCGGCGAGCCGGAAATCCTCGACGCGCTGGATCCGCTGTTCGCGCGCTACGCCAGCGAACGCGTCCCCGGCGAGGGCTTCGGCGACTTCCTGCACCGCAGCGGCCTGGTCGCACTACCCGCCTACCCCACCCACCGTCACCTCATTCCTTCGGAACTGCACGCATGAGCGCCCTGCCCGCCTCCGCCCACTACGATTCCGCCAACGCGCCGATTGCGGACTTGGACCTCGACGCGACCAACGTATTGCTGGCACCGATGAGCGCAGTGCAGCGCGTGGCCTGGGCGCTCGAACACGGCCCGGCGCAGGCCGCGCTGTCGTCGAGCTTCGGCGCGCAATCGGCGGCGACGCTGCACCTGCTGACCCAACAGTTGCCGGACATCCCGGTGATCCTGATCGACACCGGCTACCTGTTCGCCGAGACCTACCGCTTCGCCGACGCGCTCACCGACAAGCTCAAGCTCAACCTCAAGGTGTACCGGCCGCTGGTCAGCCGCGCGTGGATGGAAGCGCGCCATGGCCGCTTGTGGGAACAAGGGATGGTCGGCATTGAGCAGTACAACAACCTGCGCAAGGTCGAGCCGATGCGCCGCGCGCTGGACGAACTGAAGGTCGGCACCTGGTTCACCGGCCTGCGCCGCAGCCAGTCCGACAGCCGCGCGCAAACCCCGTTCGTGCAGAAGCGCGGCGAGCGCTACAAGATCAATCCGATCGCCGACTGGAGCGACCGTGACCTGTGGCAGTACATGCAGCAGCACGGCCTGCCCTACCACCCGCTGTGGGAAGAAGGCTACGTGTCGATCGGCGACGTCCACACCACCCGCCGCTGGGAACCGGGCATGCGCGAGGAAGACACCCGCTTCTTCGGCCTCAAGCGCGAGTGCGGCATCCACGAGGACATCTGACGCGAACGCGCCGCGCGTCCTCCGCGGGCCCGCACAAGCCTTTTTGTGGGAGCGACTTCAGTCGCGACGAACGCAGCGGTGAACCTTCCGGCTTCGGACGCAGTCGGGGCTGAAGCCCCTCCTACAGGGCACCCAGCCGGCACCGCGCGCAGCCTTGTAGGAGCGACTTCAGTCGCGACGAACGCAGCGGCGAACCTTCCGGCTTCGGACGCAGTCGGGGCTGAAGCCCCTCCTACAGGGCACCCAGCCGGCACCGCGCGCAGCCCCTGTAGGAGCGGTTTCAACCGCGACGAACGCAGCGCTGAACCTTCCGGCTTCGGACACAGTCGGGACTGAAGTCCCTCCCACAGTGCACCCAGCCGGCACCTCGCGCAGCCCCTGTAGGAGCGACTTCAGTCGCGACGAACGCAGCGGCGAACCTTCCGGCTTCGGATAAAGTCGGGACTGAAGTTCCTCCCACACTGCACCCAGTGCGTTGACGGCAAGCTCCCATTGTCTCCAAACAACCCCGCCTCACTCACGCCGCAACACCCACCACCAATCCAGCGCCAGCATCAGCAGCAGCGATACCCCGACCAGCGGGAACAGCATTCCGCCGATCGCCAGCAGCGCGAGCACGCCGCGCAAGCTGCGCCGGTCTGCCGGCAGCGGCGGCACGCCCCATCCGCCGGCCGGACGGCGCTTCCACCACATCAGCGCGGCGCTGACGCACAACAGCACGATGCCCAGGCACGAGGCGATCAGCAGCACCTGGTTGAGCGTGCCGTACTGCTGCCCCAGGTGCACGTTGATGCCCCATTCCAGCGCCTTGGCCAACGGACCGTAATCGGCGTAGCGCATGTCCAGCAGCACCTTGCCGCTGTATTGGTCGAGATGGATCACCCGCTGCTGCGCCAGGTCCGGCGGATACACCGATGCGGTATAGACGCCGCGCGCCCCGCGCGGCAGCGCCACGCTGTAGCCGGCGGCGATGCCGCGCGCCTGGAACCGCGCCACCGCCGCATCCAGGCCGATCGCGCCCGCTGACGAGGACGGCGACGGCATCGCCGCCAGCGCCATGCCGCCATGTGCGGCATGCACGTCATCGCCAGTGTCCGCCCCAGCTGCCACGGAAGACCCGTCCGTCGCCGGCATCGGCATCGGCATCGGCATCGACGCAGCCTGCAGCAGCTGCGACTGCGGCAGGCGCGCCTGGCGCAGCGACCAGGCAGGCACCTCTTCGTCGCTCAGGCGCTGCGTGGACATCGGCACGTCCACGCGCAGTCCGGCCGGATAGCCGTAGTGATGGCCGTTGGCCAGGCGGTTCACCTGCGCGCCCCAGAACCACGACCACGGCATCCCGGTCAGCGCCAGGAACAGCAGCATCGCGCCGACCACGCTGCCGGTCAGCGCATGCGTATCGCGCCAGAACACGCGCTGTGGCGGCCGCCCGCGCACCTGGGTGACGCCGCCGCGGCGGCCGCGCGGCCACCACAGGTACGCGCCGGTCAGCACCAGCAGGATCGCCCAGCCGGCGGCCACTTCGATCAGCGCGTTGGCCCACGGCCCGACCAGCGCCAGGCTGTGCAGGCGCCGGATCGTCCACGCCACGGTGCCGTGCTCGGGCAAGCGGCCCAGCACGCGTGCCCGGTACGGATCCACGTACACCACCACGCGGCGGCCATCGCCGGTGCCCACGGTCACTTCCGCCGACGCATCGCGCCGCGGCGGCGTGGTGTAGCGCAGCGCCTGTCCCGGTTGCGCCGCCAGCGCCGCGTCGAGCAGGCGCTGCGGCGCGGCGGCCTGCGCCTGCGCCGGCACCGCGACCGTCTTCAGCGCGCGATGGAAGTAGCCGTCGATCGGTTGTTGATAGACGAAGGCGGCGCCGGTCAGCGCCAGCCAGGCCAGCAACGGCAGCACCAGCAGGCCGGCGTAGAAATGCCAGCGCCAGACGGCACGGTAGAAACGCGCCGGCGCCGCCACCGGCGGGTTCGGCATGACCATCACCAGCCCCAGCTGAGGCTGGCGTACAGCGCGCGCCCGTCGCCCGGCGAGTAGCCGGAGGAACCGCTGTCGTACCACGCGTAGACATAGTGGCGATCGGTGAGATTCTTCAGCTGCAGCGACAGCTCGCGCTGCGCGCGCCACGCCCAGGTCGCGCCGACATTGGCCAGTGCGTAGCCGCCGTAGCGGCCCAGCGTATTGGTGCGCTCCACGTAGTAGTCGCCCTGCGCATTGCCCCAGGCCGACAGCTTCAGTCGCGGCGTCGCCTGCCAGTCGATACCGGCATTGGCAAGGTAATGCGGCACGCTCTCGATCTCCTTGCCGCGCGTGGCCGGGGCGCTCGGATCGGGCGTGACGATCAGCGCGCGCTGCCGCGAATACGCCAGCCACAGCGTCCAGCGCTCGTCCGGACGCAGGTTCAGCTGCGCGTCCCAACCGCGGCGCAAGGTCTTGCCCACATTGCCGACCTCGCCAACGCCGACCCTGCCATCGACGCCGAAGATGGTCGCCACTTCGTCGGAGGCGCGTTGTTCCCAATAGGCGATGCGCGCGTCCAGGCGCTTGGCGTCGGCGAACTTCAATCCGGCTTCCCAGCCGTCGTTGTACGACGGGCCCACGTTGCCGGGCTGGCTGCGGTAGGCGCCGTTGCCGCTGCCGATCTGGAAGGTGCGGCCGATGTTGGCGTAGGCACTGGTCTGCGCGGTCAGCGCGAACACCGCACTGAGCTTGGGTTGCTTGATCGCGCCGTAGGCGTAGGCCGGATAACGCGCGTCACCGAGCCGGTCGCGAAAATCCCCATCGACCCAGTCCACACGATAGCCCGGCACCAGTTGCAGACGCTCGAACGGGCGGATCACCGCCTGCATGTAGGCGCCGTGCGTGTCCAGATCGAAATCCCAGTCGCGCAACGGCGCGGTGCGCACCCGCGCCACGGTGCGATAGCGTTGCGAGGTGTTGTCCTGCCATTGCGCATCGACCCCGCCTTCCAGCGCGAACGACGCCGCCCAGTCCACCTCGGGACGCCAGCTGGCCTTGGCCAGGAAACCGCGCTGGGTCTCGTCGGTATCGCGTTCCTGCTGCGCGCCGGCGGTGAAGCGCACCCAGCGCTGGTTCTGGTAGCGATTCCAATACAACTTGGCGCTGCCCTGCACGGCGTCGGCCAACTGCGCGTCCAGATGCAGGCTGACCTGGCCGGTCTGGCGCTCGCTGCGGTCGTCGCGCGCATAGTCCGGCGAACTGCGCGGCGCAAGTTGCGCGCTGGCGTAGTCCAGATAGCCCGCTTCCAGTGCTTCGTTGCGGTAGTAGCGCGCACTGAGCCCGGCGTGCCAGCGCTCATCGGGATCGGTGTAGAACCATTTGCCGGCGAAGGCGCGCTTGCGCGCGTCGGCATGATCGCGATAGCCGTCGCTGTCGCGCCAGGCGGCGAAATAGTTCTGGCTCCAGCCGCCGCGTTCGATGCCCTGGCTGGCCTGCACCTCGCGCGTGCCGAAGCTGCCGACGGTGACGCTGGCGCGGCCGTCGTTGCCGCCGCTGCGGGTCAGCACATCGACGCTGCCGGCGATGGCGTTCAAGCCGTAGCGCGGATCGTTGGTACCGCGCACGATCTCGATCGCGGCGATGTCCAGCGGGAATACCGCGTCCAGGTACGGCATGCTGCCGACGTTGTCGTTGCTGGGAATGCCGTCGATCAGCAGCTTGACCGCATTGACCCGGCCTTCGCCATTGAAACCGCGAAACGAGAAGCGGCCGGCATCGGTGCCCATCTTGAACTGGGTGACCTGCACGCCGGGCGCGCGCATCAGCAACTCCCAGCTGTAGTCCACGTGCTGATCCTGCAGCAGGTCGCCGCCGAGGATGTCCACGGAACTCAGCACGCTGCGCGCAGTGGGCAAGGACAGCGGATTGGCGGTGACCTGGACCTTGCCCAGGGTCAATGCGGAATCGGCGGCGGGCGGCTGCACGCCGCTGTCGGCAGCAACGGCCGGCGCGGTCACGCTGGCGGCGAAACACACACAGCCGCACGCTGCCATGCGCGGCAAGGAAAAGAAACGGATCATCAATGGCTCCATCAGCACGAAGACGTCCCGCGGCGACACCGCGGCACGCAACAAGAGGCGTTCGTGTTTCAGGAGAGCAAGGGAGGCCCACGTGCGGCGTGAGCGCGCCAACTGCGGGTGTCCACCACCGGCGGGCGCGGCGCGGCCAGCGGCGCGCGCGGGCGCAACCAAGGCACCACCAGCAACAGCCCCCCCAGCAAGGGCAGCAGGCGCGCGGCCAGCAGGCAGTAATCGCACGCCTGCGCGTGCGCCATGCCGCCGTCGTCATGGGCGCCGGCGTGGCCAGGCGACGACACCGCAGGCAACGCAAGGATCGCTTGCAGGCCGCGGCTGGTGCACAGCACGCCCGCCGTCGCAGCGCCCCAGTCGCCGGGCCGCCCCTGCTGCCAGCGGCTCAGCAGCGGCGCAACCAGCATCAGCACGATCGCCAGGACGGCGAGCGTGCGCCATGGTGATGTGGGCCGGCGACGGGTCATCGCGCCAGTCTAGAGCCTGTTGCCGCGCTCCGGATAGGCCCTGCGACACCTGGACGCATACGCGACCCGGCCGGATGTGTGACAGTGGGGGGGAGGACGACCGCACAACGCCGCCACGACGCGCTCCGGCGTCCCCATCCGATCGCCCGCATGCGGCGCGAAAGCCGCGGCGATAGTGACCGCACCCTCGGTTCCACGACAGTAAGCGCTTACAGCCAGGCCCGGCGTTCAAGCCCTCGCGCCCCGTGTCGATCCTGCACCGATGCCGCACCTACGCGTCGGCCATTCGAAAGACTTCATCCGTGGAGGACGAAGATGATTCCGAGCAAAAGCCATCCCAAGTGGGTTCCGCTGCTCCGCGGCGATACCAAGCTGCAGTTCAAGGTATTCGCCGGGAACATGATGCTGAGCCAGTGCGCGCGCAAGTTGAAAAACGATGCGTCGCCGCAGACCGTACAGGCCTGCGTCGACGAGGCGCACGCGTTCTTCAGCAAATACGAAAATCTCTACAAGGCCGAGCTGCAAGCCCACTTCTGAGGAGAAGCGACATGCTGATGACACGCGAACAAGCAGCACAAAAGATCCAATCCGGCGCCACGTTGTACCTGGCCGGCGATCAAGCGTTGCTCGACAGCCTGCCCAAGGGCAACTGGATCGGCGGCACCATCCCCTATTTCATGGACAAGCAAGGCGGCACCCACAGCCGCGAACTGATCTTCGTCAGCGAGCAGGACCATTGCGTCAGCGGCTCGAGCGTGCGCTGGTACGACGTGGACGCACTGCCATCCATCGCCAGCGACTCGCCCGATCACGGCTTCAGCGTGATCATCCTGCCGGCGACCAGCCAGGCACACGTGCGTTATGCGCAGGATTCGCCCGACTACCCCGGGCTGTTCATGAAGAACATCGTCGGCTGGGTGTCCGGCGTGGACCTGGCGGACCTGGGCAAGGTGGCGGCGCGCATCTACGACGGCACCAGCGGCAAGTCCTACAGCGAAGGCTGCGTGGCGCTGCACGCAACCTTGCCGAAGGACAAGATGGTCTCGGTCGGCATCGTCAACTGCTTCAAGCAGGGGGATGGCGATGTGCTTACCTTCGCGCAGGACGGCTTCGACATCGGCCAGGCCCTGGTCAACGGCGCGCCGCGCGACTTCGCCGAGTACCTCACCGCCAACCAGATCGACCTGCGGCTGCCGCTGGTCGCCGACTACAACGGCGAAAAGATCAACGCCAGCATCCAGTCGATCGACCAGGGCGCGCACAAGGTCACGCTGTACGCGCCGGTGTTCCGCGGCGTGGAATACCGCATCGCCGCGCCGGTGGCCAACTATGTCGAGGAATTCTCGCGGCAGTTGCCGCAGACGGTGCGCAGCCCCGAGTTCAGCTGCAACTGCATCCTCAACTTCCTGTACTCGGAGCTGGAGGGCAAGCGCACCGGCGAACTGATCGGACCGGTGACCTTCGGCGAAGTGGCCTACCAGTTGCTCAACCAGACCATGGTGTACCTGCAGATCGAGGACGTGCCGATCTGAGCGCCGCGCAACGCTCCACCCGGCGGGCGCAGCGATGCGCCCGTCGTCGTTTGCGGAGCGCAGCCACGCGCTGGCCTCATTGCGCAATTTCTGGAATCATCGAAACGATGCACACCGACCACACCGTGCAGCCTTGCGCGCGCTCGCCCGCGCGCACCGCCTGGCCGCCTGCCGTGCGCTATCGCACCGAGTCCCCCCGATGAGCGCCATCACGATCTACCACAACCCCGCCTGCGGCACCTCGCGCACGGTGCTGGGACTGATCCGCAACAGCGGCGCGGAACCGCGCGTGGTCGACTACCTGAAGACCCCGCCGGACCGCGCCACCCTGCAGGCGCTGACCGCGGCACTGGGCATCCCGCTGCGCGAGGCGATCCGGCAGCAGGGCACGCCCTACGCCGAACTGGGCCTGGACGACCCCGCGCTGAGCGACGACGCACTGCTCGACGCAATGCTGCAACACCCGATCCTGCTCAACCGGCCGATCGTGGTCACCGCGCTGGGCACGCGCCTGTGCCGACCGCCGGAAACGGTGCTGGAGATCCTGCCCGCGCCGCAGCGCGGCGCTTTCGCCAGGGAAGACGGCCAAGCGCTGATCGATGCGGACGGCCGCCCGGTCGGTTGAGCTGTCCGAACTGCCGAAGCCGGACCCGGCCGCAGTGGTGCGCCCGCAGCCGCCGACGCCGGGCGCCGCCCGCGCCACGCTTCCGCCGCACATCCTGCTGCGGTACGCCACGTTGCGCACACGTTTCAAGTTCACCCTGCTCACCCGCGAGCTGGCGCCACCCCTGCTCGACCGCTACAGCGAACGCCTGGCGGGCAGCGATGCCCCTGGCGACGGCGGCGGGCGCCGCACCGCCTGCAAGCGTTGCGTCAGCGTGAAGAAGGCGTCATTGAAATGTGCACCCGTTACCATAAACTGAGCCACTCACCATCGCCGAGCCGTTCGCATGTCTTCCGTCGCATCCGCTGCCGGCCCGATCTATTGCGCCGCCAAGCCCGGCAACGAAACGCTGCGTCTGGACGCACTGCATAGCTACGCGATCCTGGACACGCCGCGCGAGCCGGCGTTCGACGACATCACCCGCCTGGCGGCGATGATCTGCCAGACCCCGATCGCGGTGGTCAACCTGATCGACAGCGAACGGCAGTGGTTCAAGAGCGAGATCGGCCTGGGCACCCGGGAAACCCCACTGGCGACCTCGCTCTGCGCGCATGCGCTGCTCGAGGACGACCTGCTGCTGGTGCCGGATACGCGCGAAGATCCGCGCTTCGCCTGCAACCCGCTGGTCACCGGCGCCGAACGCCTGCATTTCTACGCCGGCGCCTTGCTGAAGACCTCCGACGGCCTGCCGTTGGGTACCGTATGCGTGCTCGACCGGCGCGCGCGGCAGCTGACCTACGAGCAGATCGAAGCGCTGCGCGCGCTGGCGCGGCAGGCGATGGCGCAGCTGGAACTGCGCAAGGCGCTGGCCCTGGCGCAGGAATCCAACCACTACCGCAGCCGCCTGCTGGCCATCGCCGGCCACGACCTGAAGGCCCCGCTGCGCACCGCCTCCTATGCCTTGGCCAAGGTCCAGCGCCAGCTCGATGCGGTCAGCGGCGTGCCGCTGGACGAGGCGCGCAAGGCGCTGAACCAGGTCGCCAGCGGCCTGGACGAGCTCGCCGCCAGCGCGGTCGCCGGCGGCGAGCACAGCCTGCCGGTGCTGCGCGACGTCGCCCTGGCCGACCTGCTCGGCCCGATCCTGGACACCTGGCGGCCACAGGCCGCGGCCAAGGGACTGCGGCTGCGCTACGTGCCGACCACGCTGCGCGTGCGCAGCCACGCCACGCTGCTGGCCACGTTGCTCGGCAACCTGCTCGGCAACGCGGTCAAGTACACCGAGCACGGCGCAGTGCTGATCGGTTGCCGACGCCGGCGCGACCAGGTGGTGGTGGAGATCATCGACAGCGGCATCGGCATGGACGGCGACAGCCTGCGCTACCTGTTCCAGGCGTTCCGCCAGGCCGACCCGCGCAGCGAAGGCCTCGGCCTGGGGTTGTGGATCGTGCGCCGCACCGCCGAAACGCTGGGCTGCAGCGTCGAAGTGCGCAGCCGCCCGGGCCAGGGCAGCCGCTTCTCGGTGACCCTGCCGCTGGCGAAGCCGCCGAACGCCTGAGCGCGGCGGCACCGCGTGCGCGCCGCAGCGCGCGCGGCAATGCGGGTTATTCCTTCAGCACCATGTCGATGCACAGCACCGCGGCCATGATCAGGATGCGCACGTCGTCCTCGGCCGGCAGCGCATTGTCGATCGCGAGCATGTAGTTGTCGGCGCTGGTGAACAGCTCCTTGCCCAGCCCGGCCCACTTCTTGGACACCCGCGCCAGTTCGCGCTCGCCCTGCACGAAACGGAAATCCCAGCTGGTCCACTTGCCGCGCAGCGTGCACACCAGCTTCTCGCGCGCATCGAGCACGTCGAAATTGCCGCCGATGGAGAAGAACTTCTGGCTGAAGGAACCGACCAGGCGATCGTGCTCGTCCAGCACCTCGACCTTGGACAGGAACAGCGAAAACCCGCGCTTGATCGTCAGCACCTTCTGCCCGTTCGGCGTGCGCACTTCCACCTGGAACGGGGTCATGCGCTTGTAGTCGCTGAAACGGAAAATCTTGGTGAAGATGCCCAGGTTCGGTTCGCGGCATTCCAGCACCTGCTGGTTGCTCTGCGGATCGAACACGTCGTAATTGTTGGCGGCCTTGAACATGCCGACCTGCTCCTTGACGAAGAACAGGTTCTGCTGGAGGACGGGGTGCATGGACATCCTTGTTTCGGCTAAAGATCGCCGCACCGTAGCGGCCGCGCGCGACGATGGCAATGGCGAACCGCAAAAGCGGCCGCTGCGCGCGGCGACGGGCGTGCCGCCTGCACTGCGCCGCCGGCGCTCGCCGCTGCGGATGTCGTCGGCGCAGGGCAGCCCCCGGCCAGGGCCGCCGCAGCCGCCGTAGCGCCGCGGTCAGCTGGTGATGGTCTGGGTCAGCTCTTCCCAGGTCGGCGGGGTCGGCCAGTCCGGTTCCTGGTTGCCTTCCATGACCCGGCGCAGGTCGCGAGTGTCGATCTGCGGCGCCAGCACGTGCACCAGTTCCAGCGCGTAATCGCGCAGCACGCGGTCGCGCGGCAGCACCGCCCAGGCGATGCATTCAGGAATCTCCGGCGGCGCCGGCCAGGCGCGCAGGTCGGTATCGCCGGCATGCACCGCCATTTCCGCGAGCAGGCCGACGCCGAGGCCGGCGCGCACGTAGGTCTTGATCAGGTCTGCGTCGAGCGCGGTCAGGGCGATGCTCGGCTCCAGCCCGAGCCGGGCGAAGGCGCGCTGCAGCGAAGAACCGGGCCGGGTCGAGGATTCGTAGCTGATCAGCGGCTGCACCGCCAGCGCGGCCATGTCCGGCACCCGCTTGGGCACGTCCAGCGCATGCCCGCGCGGCACCAGCACCAGCCGCCGCCAGCGGTACAGCGGCACCGCGATGCCGGCGCCCGGCTCGCTGCCGGCGGTGCTGACGATGGCGATATCGGCATCGCCCTGGCTGAGCAGGTCCAGCGCCGCGCTCTCGGCCGCCTGCTGCAGGTGCACGCTGACCTGCGGATACGCCTGCTTGATCTGCGCCACCGCCGGCGGCAGCACGAAGCGCGCCTGGGTGTGGGTGGTGGTCAGGGTCAGCTGGCCCTGGCTCTCGCGGCGCTGGTTGGCGGCGTAGGTGCGGATGTTGTTGGCTTCGGCCAGCACCGCGCGGGCGCGCTCGATCACTTCGCGGCCGGCCGGGGTCACCGTCTCCAGGCTGCGGCCCTTGCGCACGAACAGCAGGAAACCGAGTTCGTCCTCCAGCTGCTTGAGCTGCTTGGACAGCCCCGGCTGGGTGGCGTGCACGCGCGCCGCGGCCAGGGTGATGTTGAGATCGGCATCGGCGATGGCGACGAGGTAGCGGAGTTGGGTCAGCGTCATCTGAGCGAGGGCGAAGCGGCGCCTGGCGGAAGCAGCCACGACTCTAGTGGAAATGGGCCTCTCACCTTATAACCGAAAGCTATCTGGCAGCTGCATGAAGTCATTTCCGAAGGCTATAAGCCGGCGCTACGGTCACGCCTTCCTCCTGCTTCCTGTGTTGCGACCGCCGTGAGCCCTGCCCCGATTGCGTTGTATCCGGACCTGCGCGAGCGGCCCGTGCTGGTGGTCGGCGGCGGCGCAGCCGCTGAGCGCCAGGTGCAGGCGCTGCTCGCGGCCGGCGCCGCGCCGCGGCTGGGCGCGCCGACGCTGACCGCGGCGCTGCAGGCCTGGGCCGAAGCCGGCCGCGTACACTGGTTGCGCGGCCGCTTCGACCCCGCCTGGCTGGACGCGGTGTGCTACCTGATCGCCGCCAGCGACGAGCCGGCATTGAACCGGCTGGCGCTGCAGGCCGCCGCCGCGCAACGGGTGCTGGCGCAAGCCGCGCCCGGCACCGCCGATGCGCTCGCCGCGCCCACGGCGGCCGCCGGCGACAGCGCCGGCGCGCCCGCCACGACCGTACAGGCGCAAGCGCTGCGTCCCGGCACGGTGACCCTGGTCGGCGCCGGCCCCGGCGATCCCGGCCTGCTGACGCTCAACGCGCTGCAGGCGCTGCGCAATGCCGAGGTGGTCCTGCACGACCGCTTGGTCAGCGCTGCGATCCTGGAGCTGCTGCCAGCCAGCGTCGAGCGGATCGACGTCGGCAAATCGGCCAGCGGCCACAGCGTACGCCAGGAGCAGATCCACGCGCTGATGCTGGAGCACGCGCGGCGCGGCCGCCGCGTGGTGCGGCTGAAGGGCGGCGATCCGTTCGTGTTCGGCCGCGGCGGCGAGGAACTGGAATACCTGCGCGCGCACGGCGTGCCCTACGCGGTGGTGCCGGGCATCACCGCGGCGCTGGCCTGCGCGGCCTACGCCGGCATCCCGCTGACCCACCGCGCGCATGCGCAGTCGCTGCGCCTGGTCACCGCGCACTGCAAGGAATCGTTCGACACGCTGGACTGGGCCGCGCTGGCGCAGGAACGGCAGACCCTGGCGGTGTACATGGGCGTGGCCGGGCTGGATACGGTGCGCGAGCGCCTGCTGCGCGCCGGGTGTGCCACGCAGACCCCGTTCGCGCTGGTGGAGAACGGCTCGCGTCCACAGCAGCGGGTGGTGGTCGGCACCCTGGCCGACCTGCCCGACACCGCCCGCGCGCACCAGGTGGGTTCGCCGGCGCTGCTGATCCTGGGCGAGGTGGCCGCGCTGGCGACCGATCTGCACTGGTTCGGCGCCGCGCCGCTGCCCGCACCGCCCTCACCTTCCCCGAAGCCGGCCGTGCCTACCCTGGCCCACGCCGCCTGACCCGTATCCCGTTCCGGAGACCCCGCGCATGGCCATCTACGACAACATCCTCGACACCATCGGCCACACCCCGATCGTCAAGCTGCACCGGCTGCCGCCTGCGCACGTCAGCCTGTACGTCAAGGTCGAAGCGTTCAATCCCGGCGGCTCGGTCAAGGACCGGCTGGCGCTGGCGATCGTGCTCGACGCCGAGTCCAAGGGCCTGCTCAAGCCCGGCGACACCATCGTCGAAGCCACCTCCGGCAACACCGGCGTGGCCCTGGCGATGGTCGCCGCCGCGCGCGGCTACAAGTTCGTGGCGACGATGGTGGAGACCTTCTCGATCGAGCGCCGCAAGCTGATGCGCGCGTACGGCGCCAAGGTGATCCTGACCCCGGCCGCCGAGCGCGGCAGCGGCATGGTGCGCAAGGCCGAGGAACTGGCGCGGCAGCATGGCTGGTTCCTGGCCCGGCAGTTCGCCAACCCGGCCAACCCCGCCTACCACCGCAGCACCACCGCCGCGGAAATCCTGCGCGATTTCGCCGGCCGCCGGCTCGACCATTTCGTCAGCGGCTGGGGGACCGGCGGCACCCTCACCGGCGTCGGCGAAGTGCTGCGCGTGGCGCGTCCGGAGGTGCGCATCACCGCCACCGAGCCGGCTGGAGCGGCCTTGCTGCAGGGCCAGGAATGGAAGCCGCACAAGATTCAGGGCTGGACCCCGGACTTCGTGCCCGAGGTGCTCAACCGCGAGGTCTACGACGAGGTGCTGAGCGTGGAGGACACCGATGCGATCTCCGTCTCGCGCCGCCTCGCCGCCGAGGAAGGCATCTTCACCGGCATCTCCGGCGGCGCCACCGTGGCCACCGCGCTGCGCGTGGCCGAGACCGCAGCCCCCGGCGCGGTGATCCTGACGATGCTGCCCGACACCGGCGAACGCTACTTCTCCACCCCGCTGTTCGCCGACATCAACGAAGGCTCCGACGACGACTGGCTGGCCGGGCTGCCGTAACGCCGCCAGTCCGGCCGGCCTGCGCGCGCCGCGGATGCCGCGCAATCGTTTCGAACGCGACGCCAGGCTGCGGCCGGTTCGCGGCCGCGCAGCGAGCAACGGACAGCGGCAATGCCCTCTGCGCACCGTGTTCCGAAGCGCGCGAAACCCTGACTTTCTCATGCGCGCGCAGACACCCGAGCGCTCACCGCAAGCGGCCACCGCCGATGGCCTCCGCGCCCTTGGAACACGCTTGCGTCGCGCACCGGGAGCGAGACACCTGCGATAAATGACGACAGGGTCTCATCAAGCGACACCGGATCCGGGCGACCCTGAGCAGCGTCGCCCCGACTACAAACCGGAATCATTCCGGAATACAGAGCGGCGGCATGTCCTGCAGCATGTCGTTCGCAGCATCTGCGGCCATTGCGTTGCGCGCTCGAGGCACAAGCGCCAGCGTCTGGATGGCGCAGCGCCCTCTCCAGTTCGCAAGGATCCGTCATGATGTATCGCAATGCCCGCGCCGCTTGCTGGCGCGTATCGTTTGCCGGCGCCGGCCGCCTGCTCGCCGTTGCTGTGCTGCTCGCCGGCACCCAGCTGCCCGCTGGCGCGCAGCAGCTCACGCAAGCGACGGACAGCCCCTATGTCGATCGCATCGCCTATTCCTCCAAGGCCGCTGCGGGCCTGGATCCCCGCGTGGCCAACGAGCGTTCGGCGCTGATGCACCATGTCTGGCACGCAGGGAAGCCGGCGCTCGCCTACACCACCCGCACCGGCCACCTGATCGCGCGGGATACGTCCGGGCGGCCGCAGGCGTCGATGTCCTACGTGGCGTATAGCGCAGCGTCACAGGACGGCAAGCCGAGACCAGTGACGTTCTTCTACAACGGCGGCCCCGGGTCCGCCGCGGCCCTGCTGCACCTGGGCTCGTTCGCACCGACGAGGCTGGCCACCGCTGAGCCGGCCTTCGGCAGCTGGCCCAACTACCCGATGGTCGAGAACGCCGAAAGCCTGATTGCCAGCACCGACATGGTGTTCATCGACCCGCCCGGCACCGGCCTGTCCGAAGCGATACTGCCCAACACCAACGGCAGTTTCTGGGGGTGCGACAGCGACGTGCGGGTCATGCGCGACTTCATTCGCCGCTACCTGCAGGTCAACCCGCGCCAGGACGCGCCGCTGTACCTGTATGGAGAATCGTATGGCACCACACGCACCAATATGCTGGCGTTGGCGCTGGAATCGGCCGGCGTGCACCTCACCGGCATCGTGCTGCAATCGTCGATCCTCAATTACTTAAGCGACTCGACGGCCAGCGGATCGGCCTACTACCCGGACTACGCCAAGGGCATGAAGTACAGCGGCGATACGATCGGCGACTACCTTCCCAGCTACGCAGCGTCCGCTGCGTATCATCGGCAAACCGAGGTCAGCGCCAGCGACGAGTTCTATGCGCTGCAGATGCGTGCCTTCGTGAGCGTCGTTCACAACGAGTTCCAGCGCTACGGCCCGAGCTGGACGTTGAGCCAGTACGGCTTTCCCACCTTGCTGGGCAAGCCGGTATTGCCGAGCGACGCGGTCCTGGAGCGGTGGCGGCCGCTGTCCGGCCTCAGCACGCAGGCCTTGCGCGGCTACTTCAGCACGCAGCCCTTCGCCGATGGGCTGCTGCCAGGCAGCAAGATCGGTCGCTACGACGGCCGCATCAGCCTGCGCAACGACGATCCGCGGCTCAAGCAGGATGACGACCCTTCCAGCCTGCTGATCGAACGCCCGCTGATCAACGCCCTGCAGCGGCAGTTCCCCGACTACCTCGGCTTCAGCGCGCCCAACGCCAGCTACGTCTCGTTGAACATGGACACGGTCGACCAATGGGACTTCTCTCATGCCGGAAAGGTCATGCCGGACACCATTCCGGACCTGCTCGGCGTGCTGCGGCTCAATCCGGCACTGAAGGTGCTCGCGCTGAGCGGCTACCACGACCTGGCTACCCCCTTCTACGCAACCGAAAAACAGTTGGCGCGGCTGCGTACCATCCGCGGCCTGAAGGCCGACGTCATGGTCAGCAACTACGCCGGCGGGCACATGATCTACCTGGACGATCTCTCGCGACCGAAAATGCAGGCCGACCTGCGCGATTACTACGCCGGCAAGCAAATCCGCGATGCCATTCCGCTGGCCCTGCTGGATTCGCCCTGGCCGGACAACCGCGGCGTCGGCACGGCTACCCCCGCCGACGCCGCTCCCCATTGAATGGCACTGCAGCCGCGCCCCGCTTCCTACAGCCAAGGATCCCCATCATCATGCGTTACCGCCTGTGTCCCCGCTATTTTCCCGCCCTGCTCGTGCTGCTGACCGGTGCCGCCACGGCGCAGACCCTGCCCATCCAGGCCGTCGCGGAGATCGCGCCGGCGACGGCCCCGCACCGTGGCATCGACGGCCCCTTTGCGCCATCCGCCCGATCCAGCGTGGCCGCCACCGCAGCGCAGACGACCAGTAGCGGCGACGCACTGGAGGACGAAGCGCAGCGACGCCTGGAAGCTGCCCTGGACGCAGATGGCAGCCTGGCGCACGGCGCGGCGATCACCAAGCAACAGGCGCTCAGCGGCGGCCTGGGCTACATCGTGCAGAACTTCGAGCGGATCGACCGCCTGCACAGCGGTCGCATCACCCTCGACGACGTCAAGGCCTATACGCGGCAGCAGCAGCAACGCTAGCGCGCTTCCGATCCGGACGAGCGGCCGCACTGAGTGGCGCGGTCGTAATCGATCTTGGGCGTGGCGCGGTAGCCGCTGACGGCCAGCGCGATGCGCGCCATGTGCGGTTGCCTGCACAGCGCGGCGAATTGCGGTTCCAGGCTGTCTGCGCCGACCTTGCCGGCGGCGAAGCGCAGCTGCTCCGCCGCCGCCCCGCCGCGTTCGGCAGCCGGTGCGGCCAGACGCGCGCGGATCTCGCTCGCCGCGGTGTACGCGGCCATGCGGTTGAGATCGGTGGCCGCGGCAAGCGCCTCAGCCCGGCAGCGGCACGCCCAGCGCCGGCGGCTGCGGCGCGGTCAGGCGTTCCACCAGCAGACGTTCGATCGCCTCCACGTCGACCTCGCGCACCACCTGCTGCGCCTGTTCGCCGAGGCCGGGCTGGTAGCCCGGCGCCCACGACAGGATGTCGCCGTAGCCGGGGCCGAACTCGGTATTGGCGTCGATGTACAGGGTCTCGCTGACCGTGGCCAGCTGCGGCTGCAGCCACAGCGCCGTGGCCAGTTCGTCCCACAGCGGGAAACCCGGCTCGCGCCGGCGCAGCGCATGGCCGATCGGCGTGTCGGCGGCGCTCATCCGCGCCAGCAGCTGCGGGGTCAGCTCGGTGGCGGTGGACGGATCCACCGGCACCATCACCAGCTTGCGCCACGGCGAACGCATCACGATGCTCGCCGCCTCCGGGTCCCAGCGGATGTTGAACTCGCGCCGCGGCGCATTGACGAACTCGCGCGCGAACTGCCGCGCCGACACGCTGTCGCGGCGCTGCCGCGGGTTGAGGCTGCCGCCCATGTAGACCAGTTCCCTGGCCAGCGAAGCGAACTGCGGATCCAGCCGCTGCGCCAGCGCCAGATTGGTCAACGGGCCGGTGGCGACGATGCTGACTTCGCCAGGAAACTCGCGCACCTTGCGGATCATGAACAACGCCGCCGGCTCGCTGGCCGCCTGCACCACCGACGGATTGCCCAGCGCCAGATCTGGCACCACGTCGTGCGCGTGGTAACGCGGCGCACTCTGCACGGTGTCGCGCTCGATCCATTGCCGGGTCCACGCGCCTTTCCACAGCAGCTTGCCGTACAGCGCTTCCCAGCGCTCGGTGGCCAGCTCGCTGTTGAGCAGCGGGTGCACCGGCCCGGGCAGCACCGGCACCTCGCCGCGGCCGGCGATTTCCAGCAGGCGGCGCGTGTGCGCCAGCGCTTCGTCGCGCCAGATGTTGCCGCTGACCACCGAGATGCCGAGCACCTCGACCTCCGGCGATTGCAACAACAGCAGCTGCGCGGGCGTGAAACCGTCGATGTCGTCTTCGAGGATGACGCGGCGGCGCGGAACGGGGGAACCAGCGGGAGCGGAGGCGGGAGAGGACATGGAATGCGCGCTGCAGGAAGAAGGACGGCGCGCGGGCCGGCGCGGCGTGTACGGCGCAAGTGAACACCATTGCGCCGCCGCTGCACAGCCCGCGCGCCGTACGCGCCGCCGACAAGATGTGGCGCATTGTCGCGGCGGACCATCACGCCGGCCATGCCTGGCCCGCAGCGCGTTACAGTAGCGCTACACGGAGACCTGAGGACGGGAGAGGCAGCGTTGAGCGATCGAACAGGCGAACAGCGGCGCAACCAGCCCGACCCCATCCCGCTGCTGGTGCGCACGACATCGCCCATGCAGTTCCTTGCCGCCATGCTGATCGGCGCGTGGCTGCAACAGGCCCTGGCGCTGCCGCTGCCGCAAGGCCGTGCGCTGGCCTGGATGCAACTGGCCGGCGGCGTGGTGGCCGCTGCCGGGCTGCTGTTGTCGCTGCGGTGCCTGGCGCTATTCGTGCAACGGCGCACCACCGTGCTGCCCGAACGCGATCCGTCCAGCCTGGTCGTGCGTGGCCCCTACCGCTACAGCCGCAACCCGATGTACCTGAGCCTGCTCTTGAGCTATGTCGGGCTGTGCGTGCAGATCGGCTGGCCATGGGCGCTCCTGCTGCTGCCGCTGCCGTTGCTGGCGCTGCAGCGGGTGCTGATCCCGTTCGAGGAAGCGCGCTTGCGCGAGCGCTTCGGCAGCGCCTACGCGCGCTATTGCGCGCAGGTGCGGCGCTGGCTGTAGGCGCTGGCGCACGGCGAATCGGCTACATCGCGCTGGATCGCAACTGCGCTCGCTTCGGCAAGCCTGCGCTCCGGCCACCTTGTAGAGCACATCAGCCGCCGCGCAGCCACCAGAACGCCACCGCGGCGACCAGTACCAGCACCAGCATGCCCCATCGCCATGCGCCGGAGCGATCGCCGCCGGCCACGGTCGGCAGCGTCCCAGCGCGCGGCGCAGTGCGGTCGCGGTAGCGCTCGACCAAGGCCTTGGCCTCGCGCAGCGGCATGCCCGGATGCTGCTCGCGGGTCAGCTCGATCGCCTGCAGCAGATGCCCCTGGCCCAGCGCCAGCACCGCTGCTGGCGGCAGCCGGTCCGCCTGCGCCCCGGTCGATGCACCCACTGAGGTCTGGCTGGCGCCGGCATGCCGCTCGAGCATCTCCGCGACCGTCTGCGCCGCCCCGGCCCGCAGCCACGCGTCCACCTGCCGCTGGGCGCTGCCCAGGTCCATGCCACTCTGCGCGCGCAACAGCTTGATTGCCTTGATGATCTCGCCACGCGCCAGGGCCTGGGCGATGGCGGGTGAGGGCTGGGTGCGGTTCATGTCGCAGGCGCTGAGATGGAGACATCGCAGTCTTGCCGTTCGCCAGTGAAGCCGCCGTTGTGTCGGTCCGGCGCGAACCCCCTGTTCATCACGTTTCCGTCATTGGAATCCCATAAAGATCCGGCCATGAAGATCGAAATCTGGCAAGGCGACATCACCGAACTGGACGTGGACGCCATCGTCAACGCCGCCAACGAATCCCTGCTCGGCGGTGGCGGCGTGGATGGGGCGATCCACCGCGCCGCCGGCCCGCAGCTGCTGGAAGAGTGCCTGCGCCTGCCGGAACTCAAGCCCGGCGTGCGCTGCCCGGTCGGCGAAGTCCGTGCCACCGCCGGCTACCGGCTCAAGCCACGGCACGTGCTGCATACCGTCGGCCCGGTGTGGCGCGACGGCGCCCACGACGAGCCGGCCCTGCTCGGCAACTGCTACTGGCGCTCGCTGCGCCTGGCCGAACAGATGGGCCTGCATTCGGTGGCGTTCCCGGCGATCAGCTGCGGCGTATATGGTTACCCGCTGCACCAGGCCGCGCGCATCGCGGTAGCCGAAACCACCGCCTGGCAGCGCGCGCATGCGGTACCGAAGCGGGTGATCCTGGTCGCCTACAGCGATGCGGCCTACAAGGCCTACCAGCAGGCGTTGATGCAGGTGTCGTTGCTGCAGGCGGCGCAGGCGCAGGTGGCCTGAGCCTTACCGGCAAAGGCATGCCCCCGCGATCCGCTCAGGCAGCAGGCGCTACCGGAGCGCTTCCCCTGCTCAATGAGCCGTGCAGGCAAAGGCAAGCGCGCGCACCAATGCGACAAGCAATGGGGTTGCCGGTGCGAGCGGCAAGATCAGCAGCCGTCTTTTCGTCGGTGTCGCTGGAGCGTGCCTACTCCACCCTCTGTATGACCATGCTTTCAAGTTTGAGGTAACCATTCATTCGACTCCCGTATCTCGCCATCAGCCCCTCGAACATATCTGGCAACTCTGCAGCGCTCGACGATAATTCACCGTAGTTGGGGTCAAAAAGCGAGACATTGCCGCCAGCGCTCGAAGTGGCCACAGCGTGCCGAACACGCCTCCCGCTGCAATCGAAGCACAAGCTGACCAGGCATGCCTGGCGTTCGCGCGCAATGTGGGCCAGCGCGTCTGTTTGCCCACTTACATGAAACATCGCAGGCTGGCCCATCGGCTGCAGTCCGCGAGAGGCAAGAATCCCCTGTCGCGCTGCGATCCGGGCGTTTTCTCGCTGCTCCCGGTTTCCACCTGCCGATTCGGCGGCGTCTTCGTATGCATATTGAATGTTCTCAGCTTCATCAGCATTCAGCGATAAAATCCTGCTAGCAGGCTCGCCTTGCCCACGAACGCCCAACCATTGCACGGCAAAGCCCATGCAGGCCTGACTCGCGTTGGCGCCTCTCAGCTCCGCGACCCTGTAGTTGTTGAGGACCGCATCAACGTCCGTGCCGCCGGCACGGCTGCTTGCGCATAGCCCGCGGTCGACCGATTGGCTTCTCCCGGCAAGCTCGGCGCCGCGCTGTTCAACGCTCTTCCTCTCCCTCGTTCTGGAACGTTCGGGCGCACCGAGAGGCAGCGGCTCGTGCCGGGTTTCGCGCCTCTTGGGGGGGTCGAAACGAGGCAACAACGGCGCCAACGCATCTTCGGCCCCATGGGTGAATGCGCTGGATGATGTGTCATGGACGTGTGTGGCGTCACCGTTTCTGTCCGCTGAAACGTCCTGGGGCGAGACATAAGAATTGCGCGCGACGATTTTTTGCATGGGTAGCATCATTTTTTACGAAGGGAGATGAGCGGCGAACGTCCGCTTGCCTGACTCTGCCACCGAGTATGCGAACTACCACGGAAGTGGCACATGCCGCGGCCGAAGCGGCGCCGTCGATTGCGAACTGCAGGCCGCCACCTGGGCATCGATTTATACCGCCTGCATCCGCCTCCCATCCGCCCCTGCGACGCCTGCGCTCGCAAAAGAACGGGCCACAGAACGAAAACGCCGGCGATGCCGGCGTTTTTCGTGCACTTCTATGCGGGCCTCAGTCCTGCCACTTGCCCAATGCGGCCAGGCCGTTTTCCTTGGCACGCTCGTAGACCACCTGTTGCGCCTTGGCGAAGTTGCCCTTCATGTCCTGCGCCCACAGCTTCAGCGCGGCCTGCTGCATCGCACGGCCGTAGGAGAAGCTCAGCGGCCACGGCAGGGTGCCGATCTGGTTCATCGCATTGAGATGCGCGGTGGACTGCTCGTCGGTCTGCCCGCCGGACAGGAACACGATGCCCGGCAGGATCGCCGGCACGGTGCTCTTCAGGCACATCACGGTGGACTCTGCCACTTCCTCGACGCTGGCCTGCTCGTCGCAGTCCTTGCCGGCGATGACCATCGAGGCCTTCAGGATGGTGCCTTCCAGCACCACGTTCTGCTCGTACAGCGCGCCGAACAGCGAACGCAGCGTGGCTTCGGTGACCTCGTAGCAGGTCTCGATGTCGTGGTTGCCGTCCATCAGCACTTCCGGCTCCACCATCGGCACCAGGCCCTGCTCCTGGCACAGCGCCGCATAGCGCGCCAGCGCGTGCGCGTTGGTCTCGATGCACACGCCCGACGGGGTGTCCTCGCCGATGGTGATCACCGCACGCCACTTGGCGAAGCGCGCGCCGAGCTTGTAGTACTCCTCCAGGCGCGCGCGCAGGCCGTCCAGGCCTTCGGTGATCAGCTCGCCGGGCATGCCGGCCAGCGGATGCGTGCCCTTGTCGACCTTGATGCCGGGAATGATGCCGTGCTCGGCCATGTACTTCGGGAACGGCACGCCGTCCCTGGTCTTCTGGCGGATGGTCTCGTCGTACAGGATCGCGCCGGAAATATGGTCGCCCAGCTTCGGCGTGGTCAGCAGCAGCTCGCGATACGCGCGGCGGTTCTCTTCGACATTCTCGATGCCGACGCTGGCGAAGCGCTTGGCGATCGTGCTGGTGGATTCGTCGATCGCGATGATGCCCTTGCCCGGGGCGACCATCGCCTGTGCGGTTTCGGCAAGCTGTTCGATGCTCATGGAATTCCTGTGGCACGGGAGGGGGAAACCGCAAGTATATCGCGGCAAACGCTACCGATTTCTTCACGGAATGCTTGCAACCGTTTCCATCCGGTAGACGCAACGCGCGATCGCGCACGCACTACCGCATGCTGGCAGGCGCGCGGCCGGACGCGCGGACAGGCAAAAAAAAACCGCGCGCTGCACAGGCAGCGCGCGGTCGTGCAGCGGCGCGGCAATGCCGCGGCGGTTACAGCTCGCCCAGGCCGCTGGCGCGGCCGTCCGCGCCGACCTCGAGCAAGCGCAGCGTGTTGGTCGCGCCGTGGGTTTCCATGTGCTCGCCGCTGGTGAACACCACGCGGTCGCCGGGGCCCATGCGCTCGGCCTCGACCAGCAGGCGGATCGCCGCGCGCGCCGCTTCGCGCGGGGTCAGGCCGCGGCTGTCGAAGTTGATCGGGAACACGCCGCGCATCATCGCCATGCCGCGGCGCGCGCCGTCGTGGCGGGTGAACGCGTAGATCGGCATCTTGGAGCGGAACCGCGACAGGAAGCGCGGAGTGCCGCCGGATTCGGTCAGGGTGACCACGCCGCTCAGGCCGATGTGCTCGGACAGGAACATCGTCGCCATCGCGATCGCCTGGTCGGCGCGCTCGAGGTTGCGCTGCGCGGCCTCGAAATCGGTATCCATCTCGAACTGGCGCTCGGCGCCCAGGCAGATCCGCGCCATCGCCTGCACCGCCTTGACCGGGTAGGCGCCAGCGGCGGTTTCGGCCGACAGCATCACCGCATCGGTGCCGTCGATCACCGCGTTGGCCACGTCCAGCACCTCGGCGCGGGTCGGGATCGGGTTCTCGACCATCGACTGCAGCATCTGCGTGGCGGTGATCACCACCTTGTTCTGCGCCAGCGACTCGCGAATGATCTTCTTCTGCAGGCCCGGCAGTTCGGCATCGCCGATCTCCACGCCCAGGTCGCCGCGCGCGACCATCACCACGTCGCTGGCCTCGACGATCTCGCTCAGGTTCTCGATCGCCTCGGTGCGTTCGATCTTGGACACCAGCGCGGCCTCGCAACCGTGCTCGCGGGCGATGCGGCGCGCGTCGTGCATGTCCTGCGCGTTGCGGCAGAACGACACGGCGATGAAGTCCACGCCGATCTTGGCGACGATGCCGATCAGCTCCTTGTCGCGCTCGGTCAGCGCGCCCAGCGACAGGCCGCCGCCCTGCTTGTTCAGGCCCTTGCGGTCGGACAGCATGCCGTCGTTGAGCACGGTGTTGACGATGCGCGCGCCATCGACTTCGACCACCTGCAACTGCAGCAGGCCGTCGTCGAGCAGCAGCACGTCGCCCGGCTTGACGTCGTTGGGCAGGCCCAGGTAGCTGACGCCGACCTGGTGCTCGTCGCCGGCCGGCGCGTTGGGATCGGCGACCAGGTCGAAGCGCGCGCCGGCCTTCAGCGCCACCTTGCCGGCGGCGAAGCGCTCGATGCGGATCTTCGGCCCCGGCAGGTCGGCGAGGATGCCCACTTCGCTGCCCACGCGCTGCGCGGCGGCGCGCACTTCGGCGGCACGCTTGGCCTGGCCGGACGGGTCGCCGTGGGAGAAATTCAGGCGCACGACGTTGACGCCGGCGCGGAACAGGTCCTCGAGCACGCCGGGCGGATCCGTGGCCGGGCCGAGGGTGGCGAGAATCTTGGTGCGGCGCTGGCGTTCGATCATGAGACGTCGTTCCCTGGAAAAGCCGTCAAAACTAGCACAGGCACTGCGACGGCAGGATGGCGAATCGACATAGGCCGCTGCGGAGCCGCGCATGTCCTGCAGACAATGCGGGACAGTATGCGGACTCGACGCCGCACTGGCGCCGCCCCGCACGCCCCCGGCAGCGCCGCGGGGGCCACGTCCTCCTGCGCCACTGCCTGTCGGTCAAGCGGCAGTTCGGCAGCGCTTTCACCCATCCCGCATCCCCGCCGTCAAGCGACCAAACCCGGCAACTGCGCCGGGACCTGGGCCAGCGCCCCGGCACCGGCCTGGCGCAGCTCCGCCTCGTCGCCGAAGCCCCACAGCACGCCGATGCTGCGCATGCCATGGTGGTTGGCGCCGTCGATGTCCATGCGCCGGTCGCCGATCATCACGCACTGCGCCGGCTGCAACGACATGCGCCGCAGCGCCTCGGCGATCAGGTCGGGCTTGGCGCGGCGCGCGCCGTCGTCGCTGGCGCCGACGATCTCCTCGAAGTGCGCGGCGAACGGCAGCGTGGCGACGATGCGCCGGGCGAAGCGTTCGTTCTTCGAGGTCACCACCGCGAAGCGATGGCCGGCCGCGGCCAATGCCGCGACCGCCGCGCCGATCTCCGGAAACACCGTGTGCTCGCGCCAGCCCTGCGCGTCGTAGCGCTCCCGGTACAGGGACAGGGCCTGCTCGACCAGCGCCTGGTCGCCGGCGAAGCAGTCGGTGAAGCTGTCGCGCAACGGCGGCCCGATCCAGGCGCGCAGTTGCGGCGGCGCGGGCGGCGGGCGCCCGAGTTCGGCGAACGCATGGCGGATGCTGCCGACGATGCCGGCCTCCGAATCGACCAGGGTGCCGTCCAGGTCGAAGAACAGGGCGCTCGCGCTCACGCGCCGCGCGCCTGCAGCGCCGCCACCGCCGGCAAGGTCTTGCCTTCCAGGAACTCCAGGAACGCGCCGCCGCCGGTGGAGATGTAGCTCACCTGCTCGGCGATGCCGTACTTGTCGACCGCGGCCAGGGTGTCGCCGCCGCCGGCGATGGAGAACGCCGGCGAGGCGGCGATGGCGCGCGCCAGGGTTTCGGTGCCGTGGCCGAACGCATCGAACTCGAACACCCCGACCGGGCCGTTCCAGACCACGGTGCCGGCCTTGGCGATCAGCTCGGCGTAGTGCGCGGCGGTCTGCGGGCCGATGTCCAGGATCAGGTCGTCGTCGGCGACGTCGGCCAGCGCCTTCACCGTGGCCTCGGCGTCGGGCAGGAACTGCTTGGCCACCACCACGTCGGTGGGCAGCGGGATCGCTGCGCCGCGGGCATTGGCGTCGGCAACGATCTTGCGCGCGGTGTCGAGCAGGTCCGGCTCGCACAGCGACTTGCCGACCGGATAGCCGGCCGCGGCGATGAAGGTGTTGGCGATGCCGCCGCCGACGATCAGCTGCTCGACCTTGTTGACCAGGTTCGACAGCAGCTCCAGCTTGGTCGAGACCTTGCTGCCGGCGACGATCGCCAGCAGCGGCTTGGCCGGGTGCTGCAGCGCCTTGGCCAGCGCGTCCAGCTCGGCCATCAGCAGCGGGCCGCCGGCCACCACCGGGGCGAACCGGATCACGCCGTGGGTGGACGCCTGGGCGCGGTGCGCGGTGCCGAACGCATCCATCACGAACACGTCGCACAGCGCCGCATATTTGCGCGCCAGCGCCTCGTCGTCCTTGCCCTCGCCGACGTTCATGCGGCAATTCTCCAGCAGCACGATCTGGCCCGGCTGCACCTCCACGCCATCGACCCAATCGCGCAGCAACGGCACCTCGGTGCCGAGCAGCGCGGTCAGCCGCGCGGCGACCGGCGCCAGCGAATCGGCCTGCGTCCACTCACCTTCCTTGGGCCGGCCCAGGTGCGAGGTCACCATCACCGCCGCGCCCTGCTCGAGCGCGTGGCGCAGGGTCGGCACCGAGGCCAGGATGCGCTGCTCGGACGTGATCTGGCCGTTGTCGTCGATCGGCACGTTGAGGTCTTGCCGGATCAGCACACGCTTGCCGGACAGGTCGAGATCGGTCATTCGCAGGATGGGCATTGTCGGTTGCTCGCTATCGTGGGGGTTGCTGGGGGAAGAGGAGGCCGTGCGCAGCATAGGCGCGGCGATCGGAACGTGCGCTTTAGGCAGGCTGGCGCCAGCGCGCAGCGGCGGTGCCGAGGCCGGCATTGTCCGGCGTCGGCCGCGCAGCGGCAAATCGAGACATCGCGCCGCGCATGGCCGCAGCGCGGCGGCGCGGGACCAAACGACGTACGCAGCAAGGCCGCCACGCCGCCACAGGCGCGTGGCGTGGCAGCGCCGCTGCCGAATCAGCCCGCGCCGGGCGCGGCCGGCTTGCGCAACAGGCTGAAGGCGAAACCGACCACAAGCAGCGCACCGCCAACCAGCAGCGCCCACAGCAGCCAGGTCTTCCAGTCGCGCGGGGTGGCCGGCGCCTGCAGCGCGGCGGCACCGGCCAGGGGGACCGCCGCGCCGAGCGTGGCGGTGGCCGGCGTCCATTGCGGCCCGCGTTGCGCGCGCAGGGCCTGCAAGGTGGTCGCCAACGGCGCGGCGGCGCGCTGGGTACGCGCGCTGCCGGCGGCCAGCGCGTAGGGCGGCGCGCCCTGCGCCAGGAAGATCAAGGTTTCCGGCTGGTAGCCCAGGCGCAGCGCCGGCCGCTGCCGGCCCGGATCCTGCGTGGCCAGCAGGCGCCAGTAGCGATCGCGCACCGGCTGCGCCAGCGCCTGCGGCGGCGAGCGACTGGCGCCGGCGCCGACCTGGTAGGCCACCCACGGCCCGGCCCGGTCCTGCCACGGCGCCTCGGCGCTGTCGCGGCTCTGCACGCGCCATTCGATCGCGCTGTTGCCGGGCAGCGCGATGTCCAGCTGCGCGACCGGATAGCGGCCCGGCGCTGCGAAGTCGAAACTGTGCTGCGCCGGATCGGCGTGCAGCGCATCCAGTTGCTGCCAGTGCCAGTCGGCGGCGGCGGGCGCCGGCGCCAGTTCGGCCTCCACCCCGGTCAGCGTCGGCAGCGGCGGCGAGGACAACGGCAGCAGCCGCAGGTAGCGCACCTGCCGATCGATGCAGATGCGCAGTTGCTGCAGGCGCTTGCCCTGGTTGGCCAGGTCGACCAGGGTCGCCTCCGGCACCAGCAGCTCCCAGTCGCGCAGATCGTCGCTGGCCTCGACCCGGTAGCGCGCCTGCCGCGGCTGCGCATCGGCGGCCCACTGCAGGGACAGCGCACGCAACGGCTCGCGCAGCGCGCTGGCATCGATCAACCAACCGGCTTCGGCACTGGCCGTGGCGCTGCTGGCAATGCGGGTGCGAATGCGGCGCACAGTGCCGTCGGTATCGCGCTCGGCGATCAGTTCCAGGTCGTCGGCACCGCCACCAGCCACCGCCGGCAGCGGAAACCACGGCAGCGGCTGCCGGCGCGGCGTGGTTTCGGCATGCTCGGCAGCGAACAGCGCCGCCGGCAGCGGGTCGCCGGCGGCGTTGAACACCTCCACGTCGCCCAGCGAGGCAAGGTGCGCGCTGCGGTACACCGCATCGTCCAGTTGCACGCGGTAGGCGCCGGCGGCCGGATCCTGCAGGGTCAGCGGCCATTGCTGGGCATAGTCGTCGCGCTGGCTGGCGGCGAAACCGGCAAGCGGCAGCAACGCCAGCAGCATTGCCGGGATGATAAGGCGTTTCATGGATGGGCCTCCTCGGCCGGTTCGGTGGCGCGCGGCGGCGCCGGCGCGAAATAGCCGACCACGGTGCACAACAGGCCGTAGGCGATGAACGAGGCGATGCCGGCGACATTGCCGAGGTTGCCGCGATCCACCAGCAGCAGTTTGCCCAGCACCACCGCCATCAGCAACGCACCGGCCAGCCACAGGCCGCGCTGGCCGCGGCGCGAGCCGAGTACCCAGCCCAGCACGCCGAGCACGCTCCACACCACGGTCAGGCTGGTCTGCGCCACGCTGTCGGACAGGACCGCCCCCCACGGCACGCCTCCCAGGTGATGCACCGCGTGCAGGGTCATGCTGGTGATCCAGAGAAAGCCGGCGCCGGCCAGCAACGACATGCACCGCGGGCGCAGTACCGCCGGTAGCTGTGGCGTGCGCATCCAACGCCCGACCAGGACCAGGAACAACAGCTGGGTCATTTCCAAGGGATTGAGCAACGGGACCCACGGCAACGGCGCGCTGGCGCCACGCACGATCAGGCTGATTGACCACGCCATCCCCAATAACGCGAAATAGCTGCACTGCAGGGCACTGCGGCACGGCGCGAACGCCGTACCCAGCGGCGCTGCCAGCCAGCTCCAGCGCAACAGCGACAGCGCCGCCACCAGCAGCCACGGCGCCAGCATCAGCGCCCAGCTCCAGCCGGATGCCAACGAGAAAACCAACGCCAGAAATCCACCGAACAGCGACGCCACCGTTGGCCACACCAGCCACCAGACGAATTGCGCCGCCCGCGCCGGGGTGCCGCCGCTATGGCGCAGGCAGACCAGGCTGCGCAGGCCCAAGCCCGCGAACAGTGCCCACACCAACGGGCCATACCCGGCGAACGGCTGTCCGTGTGAGGCGACCTGCCACACTGCCAACGGCAGCGCCAGCAGCAAGCCACCGAGCGTGGTCAGGGCCAGCGCAGGCGCCGGCCAGCGCCGGTGCAACTCGGCGACGAGCCACCCGCTGACCGCACACAACGCCAGTGTCGCATCGGCGCGTGTATCGACGACCACGAAACGCTGGATCTCGGCGACGCCGATGCCGCACCACCACATCAGGCCCCACAGGTAATAGGCCAGCGCCGCCGCGTCGGAACGCACCCGGCGGTAGCTCCAGGCACCGGCGAAGCCGGCCAGTGCCAGCAACATCCCGCTGGTGAAGGTGGCATTGGCCAGTGCATGCGTATCGCGCCAGGCCACATCCAGACCGGTCAAGAATCCCCAGGCGGCGAGCAGTTGCAGGCAGGCACCACTGATCTGCGGCAACCATCGCCGTTGCCTCAGCCCCAGCCAGGCCAGGCCAGCGCCCTCCAGTGCGAACACGCTGGCCGTGGCGCGTGCGGACAATGCCAGCGGCACTGCCAGGGTGGCAAACCCCACCGCCAGCAGTGCATAGCCCTGCCCCAGCAGCGTGAACCGCGTGCGTCGGATCAATGCCGCCGCCAACCCTGCGTAGATCGCCGCAAGGCCCAAGGCGCACAACGCCAACGTCAGCTGCTGGTCACGCAACAGCCACGCCTGCAGCGAGAAGGCGACCAGCGGCGTGCCGAACAGCAGGCTGCCATCGACCACCGGACTGCGCACGGCGGTCTGCCGGCGTGCGTACAGGATCGGGATCAGCAGGTAGAAGGCGAAGAACAGCAGCAGGAACGGCTCGGTGCTGGCGAACTTCGCCGGCTGGTACTGCAGCACGCCCCATAGCGTGCCGATGCCGAAGGTGAAACCGAAGCCGAGCAGGTTGAGCACCCGCCACGGCCGATACCAGGCGATCGCGAACACCGCCGCGTTCAAGACCGCGTAATACGAGAACAGGCCGACATGGTTGCCGCTGCCGGTGGACAGCCAGATCGGCGCCAGGAATCCGGCCAGGGTGGCCAGCACCGCCAAAGTGCGCGATTCCTGCACCACCGCCAGCACGCACATGCTGGCCACCAGCACGATGCTCAGCGCGAACGCGGCGCCGGCCGGCAGCAGCGCGGACAGCTTGAACGCGGCGAACACGGTCAGCAGCAGCACGCCGATCGCACCGCCCTGCAGGGCCAGCGCGAAACTGCGCTTGCGCTCGCGCTGGCGCCAGCCGAAGCCCAGGCCGGCCAGCGCCGCGGCGGCGATGCCGGCATAGCGCAGTTCGATCGGCACGCGCAGCCAGCCCTGGTCGCCGGCGTACTTCAGCAGCGCGGCGACGCCGGCCAGCAGCACCAGCATGCCGATCTTGACCGGCACGTTGCCTTCGGTGAACCAGCGCTTGGTGCCGGCCAGCAACCGCTCGATCGGATCCGGACCGCGCGGTGCCGGCGACAGTGGCGCGGCGGCAGGGTCCGCGGCCTCGCTCGCTGCGGCGGCCGGCGCGACGAACGGCGGCGGAAGCGGCGGTGGTACAGGCACGACCGGGACGAGCGCAGCGAGCGGGACGAATGGACGCTCCTCCACGCCATCGTTGTCGGCGAGCTGGGCATCGGTCTCGGTATGCTCGGCATCGCTGGCTGCGTCGAATCGGGCAGCGGCCTGCGCCGCCTGCGCCGCGGCATGCCGCATCTGCGCCAGTTGCAGTTCCAGGGCCGCCACGCGCCGGCGCACGCCTGCCAGCGCCACCCACAGCACGATCATCAGGATCGGCACCGCCAATACCGCCAACACCACCAGCACGATCAACGCTTCCATCCGGATTCCATCCCCAAGGCGGCACGGCGCGCTGTGCGCGCCTATGGTCCGGCGACGCCGGTCCTGGCGCAGATGGTAGACGAGTTCGGCCTCGCCGCGGCCCGGCCGCGGGCGGCGCAGCCCAGGCGCGGCAACGCATCTGGGCAACAGACGCCAGCACAATCGGCGCTAAAGCCATTGCATTGGCGGCCGCTACCTCCCTTACCCCATGCTGCGCCTGCTGTTCTCTCCCCTCCCACCGACAGCGCAAATGAATCTGCCAGCCACCCCCACCGAAGCGGGCATCGACGACCATATCCGCTCCGTGGTCGGCCTGTCCGATCAACTGCTCGGACAGCTGCGGCAGTCGCTGCAACGCATCGACGAGATCAACCGCACCACCCATGTGATCTCGATGAACGCACGCATCGAATCGGCGCGGATCGGCCACGCCGGGCGCGGCTTCAGCGTCATCGCGCAGGAAATGGACGTGCTGTCGCGGCGGGTCGCCGACGCCACCCAGGACCTGGACAAGGTCGCCGCCAGCACCAGCGCCGACATGCGCCACACCCTGCAGCGGCTGGACGACGACGTGCGCCGCACGCGCCTGAGCGAACTGGCGCTGAGCAACATCGACCTGATCGACCGCAACCTCTACGAACGCAGCTGCGACGTGCGCTGGTGGGCGACCGACGCGGCCATCGTCGCCGCCGCGCGCCCTGGCCGCGGCGACGACGCGCTCGCCTACGCGGCGCGGCGCATGGGCCAGATCCTGGAGTCGTACACGGTGTACTTCGACCTGGTGCTGGCCGGCACCGATGGCCGCATCCTCGCCAACGGCCGGCCGCAGCAGTACGCCTCGGCCGGCAGCGACGTGTCCGCGCAGGCCTGGTTCGAGGACGCCATGCGCACCCGCAGCGGCGAGGAGTTCGGCTTCCAGGGCGTGCATGCCAGCACCCTGGCCGATGGCGAGCGCGTGCTGGTGTATGCGTGCACGGTGCGCGACGGCGGCCGCGTCGATGGCCGCGTGCTGGGCGTGCTCGGCATCGTGTTCCGCTGGGACGCGCTGGCGCAGACGGTGGTGCAGCGCACGCCGCTGTCGGAGCAGGAATGGGGCCGCAGCCGGGTGTGCATCGTCGATCCGCACGGCCAGGTCCTGGCCGATTCGGCCGGGCGCATGCTGCAGGAGCGGATCGACTTCGCCGGCCGCGAGGCGCTGTTCAAGCAGCCGCGCGGCGCGGTGCTGAGCGATCTCAACGGACGCCCGCACTGCATCGCCCATGCGGCCTCGCCCGGCTACGAAACCTACCGCACCGGCTGGCATTCGCTGATCTTGCAGGCGCTGTAGGCGCGCCCGGCGCCTGCGCGTCGGCCGCAACGCAGGCAAAAAAAAGCCCGGGCGCGCGACGCGGCCCGGGCCTTGCTGCTGCGCCCGCTTATTCGCGGTAGCCGCTGTCGTTCTTGTTGTGGATGATCCAGATCAGGTTGCCGCCGCTGCCCATCGACTTGCCGGCGAACACCAGGCGGCCCTGGCCCTTGTAAGCCAGTTCGTAACGGTAGCGGTCGCCGCCGTAGAAGAACGGGATGAACGCCTTGCCGGTGACATAGGAACCCTGGTCGGTGGGTTCGCCGATCAGGTCGGTCACCTGCTTCATCGGCATGCCGATCTTGAGCTGGGTGAACTTGCTGCCGGGTGCCGGCTTGCCGGTGATCTCGCCTTCGTAATCGTTGACGCCCTTCACGGTCTCGCCGTAGCCGGCTTCGACCTGCGAGGAATTGGTGACCTCGCCATCGGCGTTCATCCAGCTCGGCGTGCCGCTGTGCTTCTTGGCCATCGCCTGCATCGGCAGCGCGGCCGCCATCGCCACGGCCAGCACCAGGGCGCCCGTCCATACACGGTTCATCTGCATTGTTTCGCTCCTTGCATCCATTGTGTGCCCCCTGTCCATCGCCTGTCATGCCAGCGCGGGAACATCCGCTGGCCAGAGGCGCATTAGCGCATGCGTCGGCGCCGATGTCCACGCTTGGCCGGCGCCGCCAGCGCCGCTTGCCGGCACCCCCCGGGCATGGTAAAAACGCGCCGGCGCGCTGCGCGCGCTCCACCGACGCAGCCCATGGATCCGGCATCGCCGCCCCCACCGCAAGGACGTATTCGCAATGCCAACGCTCCGTCGCTTTCCCGTGCTGCCCATGCTGTGCGCCCTGTTTGTGCTCGGCGCCGCGCCGCCGGCCTCGGCCGACATGTTCGGCAGTCCCGAAGACGTCGCCCGCAGCTGGCTCGGCCACGACGCCGGCGAACTGATGATGCAGTGGCCGGTGGACCGCGGTCTGTACACCTCGGAAAACACCGAGACCCACGAAACCGCCTATACCTACAACTTCGGCATCGAAGAGCACTACCGCACGGATTACTGGACGACCGACGGTAGGATCGTCGGCATGGACGGAAACACGCCTATCTTCGAGCAGATTGGGCATAGCCAGACCGTCTTCGTGCCGACCGAGCAACATTGCGAGGTCACTTTCGTGGCCAATGCCGAGGGCATCATCACCCGCTACGACTTCGCCGGCAGCAAGTGCCAGCCGTACTTCCGCGGCTGGGGCCGGCCGAAGAAGAAGTAGACGCCGCGGCCGCAGGCAGGCTTTCCGATTCATACCTACAGGGGCAACACCGATGACCGCAAAGAAGCCGCTCGCCCGTCTCGCCTGGCCGGCGATCGCATTGACGCTGCTGGCGCTGGCCGTGCCGACGCTGGCCGCCGGTCCGCGCCACGGCGAGATCGTGGCGCTGGAGCCGATCGAGAACAAGGGCACCGACGTTCCCGAGCGCACCAAGAAGATCACCGATGCGGCGACCAAGCTCGGCGGCATGGCCGGCAGCATCCTGGGCATCAAGAGCAGCAGCAGGGGAGATAGTGTCGGCGTCGGTGCGACGACGCTAGCAGCCGGAGCCGGCGAGGCCGCGGGCCGCAGCGTGGGCGCCAAGATCGCCGGCAACGGCCCGGCCGCGCACTACATGGTGAAGATCCGCTTCGACAACAAGTCGCAGGTGGTGGTGTCCAAGCCCAGCGCCGAGGTCTCCGGGCTGGCGGTCGGCAGCCGGGTCAAGGTCACCGGCAGCGGCGAGGACATGCGCATCGAAGCCGAGTGATCGCAGCGCCGGCGCCACCCGGCAAGCACAAAAAAAGCGCCCTCGGGCGCTTTTTTTGTGGGCGGCGTGGCGGCTTACTTCGCCACCACCTTGACCATTTCCAGGCACTTGTTGGAATAGCCCCACTCGTTGTCGTACCAGGACACCAGCTTGACGAAGGTGCTGTCCAGGGCGATGCCGGCGTCGGCGTCGAAGATCGAGGTGCGCGCGTCGCCGCGGAAATCGGTGGCCACCACCTTGTCCTCGGTGTAGCCGAGGATGCCCTTCAGCGCGCCTTCGCTCTGCGCCTTCACTTCGGCGCAGATCTCGGCGTAGGTGGCCGGCTTGTCCAGTTCCACGGTCAGGTCGACCACCGACACGTCCGAGGTCGGCACGCGGAAGCTCATGCCGGTCAGCTTCTTGTTCAACTCCGGGATCACCACGCCCACCGCCTTGGCCGCGCCGGTGCTGGACGGAATGATGTTCTCGAGGATGCCGCGGCCGCCGCGCCAATCCTTGTTGCTGGGGCCGTCCACGGTCTTCTGCGTGGCGGTGGCCGCGTGCACGGTGGTCATCAGGCCGCGCTTGATGCCCCACTTGTCGTTGATCACCTTGGCCAAAGGCGCCAGACAGTTGGTGGTGCAGCTGGCGTTGGAGACGATCGCCTGGCCGGCATAGGTGGCGTGGTTGACGCCGTACACGAACATCGGCGTGTCGTCCTTGGACGGGGCCGACAGGATCACCTTTCTGGCGCCGGCGTCGAGGTGCTTCTGCGCGGTGTCCTTGGTCAGGAACAGGCCGGTGGATTCGATCACCACCTCGGCGCCGACCTCGTCCCACTTCAGCGCCGCCGGGTCGCGTTCCTGGGTCAGGCGGATCTTCTTGCCGTTGACCACCAGGTGATTGCCGTCGACCGATACCTCGCCGTCGAAGCGGCCGTGCACGGAGTCGTACTGCAGCATGTACGCCAGGTAGTCGGGCTCGAGCAGGTCGTTGATGGCGACGATCTCGATATCGCTGCCGAAATTCTGTACCGCCGAGCGCAGCACATTGCGTCCGATGCGACCGAAACCGTTGATGCCAACCTTGATTGCCATTTCAGTAGCTCCTGCGGCCGCGCCTGACGCGGCGGATGGAAGGGGGTGAGCATTCTATCAGGCCAACCGCATCGCGCCGGGCATGCGCGTTCGACGCGTTTGATCAGGATCAAGGCAGCATGGCGGCAGCGGCACGACACTGCGGCCACACCCAACCGAGACACCCTCATGCGCAAGATGTCCCCCCTCCTGCCGTCCGGCCTGGCCGCCGCCCTTTGGCTGTGCGCCCTGCCGGCACTGGCGCAATCGCAGGGCGACTGGAGCGTGGGCATCGGCGCCCACCAGGTCAACCCGACGTCCGACAACGGCACGCTGGCCGGCGGCACCCTGCCGCTGCGCATCGGCAGCGACATCAAGCCGACCGTCACCTTCGAATACTTCGTGCACCAGGACCTGGGCATCGAGGTGCTGGCCGCGCTGCCGTTCAAGCACGACATCGCGGTCAAGGGCGTCGGCACGGTCGGCAGCACCAGGCAGCTGCCGCCGGTGGTCTCGCTGCAATACCACTTCAACAGCGCCGGCAAGCTGTCCCCGTTCGTCGGCGCCGGCCTCAACTACACCGCCTTCTTCAGCGAGCACACCACCGGCGCGCTGGCCGGCACCAAGCTCACGCTGAAAGATTCCTGGGGCCTGGCCGCGCACGTCGGCGTGGACGTCGCGCTCACCGACAAATCGGCGCTGCGGGTGGACCTGCGCTGGGCCGACATCGACAGCAAGGTCAAGGTCGACGGCGCCAGCATGGGTACCGCGCACATCGATCCGCTGGTGTACGGCCTGGCCTACGTGATGAAGTTCTGAGGGCGCACGGCCGCCGCGCTTCTCTGGCAGACTACGCTGCACAAGGATGTGGATCGATCGCCGCCGGGCCGACACCGGGATTCGCATCCGCCCATTCGCCATCACCGGGGTCCCCAATGAAGCCACGCCTGTTCCGCCGTCTCGCCGTCGCCGCCCTTGCCGCCATCGCCCTGCCCGCCGCGGCGCAGTCGGCCGGCCACTTCACCACCAGCTACGGCATCCACGGCATGGTGCCCGGCTCCTCGAACGGCACCCTGAGCGGCAGCGAGCAGCGCTTCAGTGCCGACGCCACGCCGGCGGTCTCGTTCAGCTACGAATATTTCTTCCGCGGCAACCTCGGCGTGGAGATCCAGACCCTGGTCGGACAGCAGAAGATCGGCCTGCAACAGGGCGGCGACATCGGCAGCGCCTGGGCGCTGTCGCCGACGTTCTCGCTGCAGTACCACTTCAACGGCAACGGCGACATCTCCCCGTTCGTCGGCGTCGGCCTCAACTACACCACGTTCCTGGGCGCCGACGGCAAGGGCGCGTTCTCCCGCGACGACGTCACGTTCAAGGACAGCGTCGGTCCGGCGGTGCATGCCGGCGTGGACTTCGCGATCGGCGAGCGCAGCGCGCTGCGCGTGGACGCGCGCTGGACCAGCATGCGCAGCGACGTGGACGTGGACAACGGCACGCTGGGCAAGGCCAGGCTCGATCCGGTCACCTACGGGCTCGCCTACCTGCTGTATTTCTGATTCGCTGCGCCGCACGTCGCGTGCGCACACGCGAGGCTTAGCGGTTGCGCAACGGCACGATGACGCGGCCATGGCAACGTCATCGGCGCTGGCTAGAATCCGCGCATGAAATCCTCTCTCTTCGTTTCCGCCGCGCTCGCCGCGGCACTGGCCGCTGCACCGTCCGCCGCCTTCGCCTGGGGTCCGCTCGGCCATCGCCTGGTCGCCGATCTGGCCGAGGCGCAACTCACCCCGCAGGCCCGCGCGCAGGTGCAGCAGTTGCTGCAGGGCGAACCCGAGCCGACCCTGGCCGGCGTCGCCAACTGGGCCGACCAATTGCGCGAAAGCAACCCGGACATGGGCAAGCGCACCGGCCCCTGGCACTACGTCAACCTCGGCGAAGACCAGTGCCACTACGAGGAAACCCGCAACTGTCCCGACGGCAACTGTGTGGTCGAGGCGCTGCACCGCCAGGCCGCGATCCTCGCCGACCACAGCCAGCCGCAGGCGGCGCGGACCGAGGCGCTGAAGTTCGTGGTGCATTTCGCCGGCGACATCCAGCAGCCGCTGCACGCCGGCTACGCAAACGACAAGGGCGCCAACACGTTCCAGATCCAGTTCGAGGGCAAGGGCAGCAACCTGCATGCGCTGTGGGACAGCGGCCTGCTGCGCAGCCGTGGCCTGGACGAAGCGCACTATCTGGCGCAGTTGCAGGCGCAACCGTTGCCGGCGCCCTCGCCTGCCGGCAGCGCGCTGCCGCCGCCGGCAGCGGCCTGGGCCGAAGCCTCGTGCCGGATCATGCTGCGTCCGGGCTTCTACCCGCCCGGCGCCAAGCTGCCGGCGGACTACATGGCCACCTGGCGCCCGGTCGCCGAAGCGCAGTTGCGCCAGGGTGGCGCGGATCTGGCGGCGACGCTGAACGCGGCGCTGGGCAAGTAATCGCAACGGCGACGCGGCTGGCGCATCCATTGCCGTGTCGGCGGGATGCGTTCTCTCTCTGTAGGAGCGGCTTCAGCCGCGACAGACATTACCCGCAGGTACCGTAGGATCTGTCGCGGCTGAAGCCGCTCCTACAAGCCTCCTCGCTGGGTGCACTGTAGGAGGGACTTTAGTCCCGACACTGCCCGGTCGCGGCACCTCCAGCGCTTCGCTCGTCGCCACTGAAGTCGCTCCCACAAGGAACTTGCGGTTTGCGCGCTGGGTGCAGTGTAGGAGCAACTGTCTTCTCATCCGATAACCTCACGCCATGGTGTGCGATCTCGTGCCATGGCGTTGAGTCGGATAAGCAGCACGCGCATGCATGCGGTGATGGCGACCTTGGCGGGCTTGCCGCGTGCCCGTAACTGTTGATAACGCTCCTTGAAGGAGGCTTGAGTGCGCACAACGCTCCAACAGGCCATGTACAGCACTCGTCGGATCGTGGCACGCCCGCCGCGGATGCGGCGTTTGCCGCAGTGCTGCCCGCTGTCCACGTTGTAGGGAGCCAGGCCGACCAGGGCCGCGATCTGGCGACGATCCAGCGTCCCCAGTTCGGGCAGATAGGCCATCAGGCTGGCGGTGGTGACCTCGCCGATGCCCGGGACCGTGCCCAGGGCGTGCGCCAGCGCATCGTCGAGCTGGCACCGCACCTGCTTGATCGCCTGGTTCATCCGCTGGATACGGCGGCGCACGTCGCCGATCTGCTCGATCAGGCACGCGCGCACCATGGCCAGGGTCGCCTGATGCAAGCGACGGCGCTCGTCGTCACGTTGCTGGACCAGTTGCTCGCGGCGCTGGACCAGCATGCGCAGTTGCTCACGCAAGGGATCGGGAGCCGGCGCGGGCGCTTGCACCAGGTGAGCCATGCGCGCCAGCAAGGCCGCATCCAGCGGATCGGTCTTGGCGGTTGTGCCCAAGGCCGTGGCGAAAGCGCGTGCCCGGCGCGGATTGATCCGGGTCACCGGGATCCCTGCCGTGGCCAGTGCCGTCATCACCGCCCGTTCGTAGCCGCCGGTGGCCTCCAGCAGCGCGTTGCCGACGCAGTGCCCGGCAAGGTGGTCGCACAGGCGCTGGTGGCCCTGGGCGGTATTGGGAAAGGACAGCAACTGGTCCAGGGGAAGCACGTGGACGGCCAAGGTGTCCTTGGCCACATCGATACCGATCCAAAGAGGCATAAGCGTTAGGTAGACTGGGGGACAGGAGAGAGCCACCTCGTCGCTGCCCACGCTTGTGAAGTTCGAGCGAACGCTCGTTCAACTGTTCGGGCTAGGCAACGAGGTCGATGTGCGGCCGCCCTGGCTCCTACACGTGCTTGAACACTACGGCCTGTCGGCGTGCCGCACATCGCTCTCCACTCAAACTGTAGAGCAATCTCCAGACACAAGCGGCTTCAGCCGCGACAGGATCTATCGGTAAGGCCTGTCGCGGCTGAAGCCGCTCCTACAGGAATGCGGCGGGCTTCGGCGCGCGACCGAACCTGGCCGGCACGCCCCTGCGCCCAGCGCACGATCTCGGCAGGACAAACGGCTTGAAACGGCGACTCCACGATGCGGGTTCGACGCAACCCGGTCGGTGCCGGCGCCCCCAATCGCGGGCTGCTAGATAAATTAGAAATTCATTATATTAGGGTCAGCTGATATTATGAACATCGTTCATCCACCGGAGCCCCCCCAATGCCCCATTCCTCCGCACAAGCCCTGGTCGATCGGGCGCGCCCGCAGATCCACGAAGTCGACACCGACGCCGCCGCCACGCCGCTGCCCGGCGAATGGATCATCGATGTGCGCGAACCCGGCGAGTTCGCCGTCGGCCACCTGCCCAACGCGATCAACATCCCGCGCGGCATCCTCGAATTCCGCCTGGACAACGACCCGGCGCTGGCACGCCGCGAACAGCCGATCCTGCTGTACTGCGCCAGCGGCGGCCGCTCCACGCTGGCCGCGCTGAGCCTGCAGCAACTCGGCTACAGCGCGGTGCGCTCGTTGAATGGCGGCTTCCTCGGCTGGACCGCCGCCGGCCTGCCGGTCGCCTTCTGAGGTCCGATGGCGCGGCGCCTGCAATCCGCGATGGATCCGGCTGCAATGCGCGCGCATGCCGGCGAGGCCGCGCGCCTGCTGAAGGCGCTCGGCAACGAAAAGCGGCTGTTGCTGCTGTGCCTGCTGGTGGACCACGAACACTCGGTGGGCGAGCTCAACACGCGCCTGGACCTGAGCCAGTCGGCGCTGTCGCAGCACCTGGCGGTGCTGCGCGAGGACGGCCTGGTGCAGACCCGCCGCGACGGGCAGGCCATCTACTATTCGCTGGCCCCGGGCCCGGCGCAGCGCATCCTCGACACCTTGCACGGCATCTACTGCAGCGTCGGCCCTTCCTCTCCCGCCAAGGCAGGCCGATGAGTCAGGTTCCCAACATCCATCCGTTTTACCACGCCGGTTCCAGCACCTGGAGCTATGTCGTCGAAGACGGCCGCGAGGCCGTGGTAATCGACCCGGTGTTCGACTTCGATGCGGAGACCGCCACGCTGCACGACACGCCGGTGCAGGGCCTGGCCGAGCGGCTGTCCGCGCGTGGCCTGCAGCTGCGCTGGATCCTGGAAACCCACGCCCACGCCGACCACGTGTCCGCCGCGCAATGGTTCAAGCAACGCTGGCCGCAGGCGACGCTGGCGATCGGCGCCGGCATCCGCGCGGTGCGCGCGCGCTTCGCGCCGCAATTCGGCCTGACCGCGGACGGCGGCGATGCGCGCTGCGGCTTCGACCACCTGTTCGCCGACGGCGAGCGCTTCGCGATCGGCGCGCTGCAGGCGCAGGTGATCGCGGTGCCCGGACATACCGAGGACAACGTCGCCTACCTGATCGGCGATGCGCTGTTTTGCGGCGATTCGCTGTTCATGCCCGACAGCGGCACGGCACGCTGCGATTTCCCCGGCGGCGACGCGGCGACGCTGTTCCGCTCGATCCACAGGCTGTATGCGCTGCCGGCCTGCACCCGCGTCTTCATCTGCCACGACTACGGCGCCGGCGGCCGCGCGGTGGCCTGCGAAACCAGCATCGGCGCCCAGCGCCGCGACAACATCCACGTGCGCGACGGCGTCGGCGAAGCGCAGTTCGTCGCGTTGCGGCAGGCGCGCGACGCGACACTGGGGCCGCCGCGGCTGATGCAGCCCTCCGTGCGCGCCAACATCCAGGCAGGGCGCACCGACGAGCTGCACGCCGCGCCGCGCTGAAGACGGTAGGATGCGGGCATACCGCGCATGATCGCGCTGCCATCGCAGCGGCCAGCACGCCACTGCGCCAGGTCCAGCCGATCGCCGCCCGTCCCCTGCTTCCCCGGAGCGCCCCATGTCCCGTTCGCTACGCCGCCTGCTGTGCCTGCTCTCGCTCGCCGTCGTCATGGCCGTGCCGCCGGCATTGGCGCAGACGCCGCTGACCGTGTTCGCCGCCGCCAGCCTGAAGGAGTCGCTGGACGAGGCCGCTGTCGCCTATCAGCAGTCCAGCGGCACGCCGCTGCAGGTGTCGTACGCGGCCAGTTCGGCGCTGGCGCGGCAGGTGGAACAAGGTGCGCCGGCGGACGTGTTCTTCTCTGCCGACCTGGAGTGGATGGACTATCTGCAGCAGCGCCAGCTGGTCGATCCGGCGCAGCGCCGCAACCTGCTCGGCAACACGCTGGTGCTGGTCGCACCGCTGTCGAGCGCCGCCAAGGTCGATCTGCGCAAGCCCGGTGCGCTCGCCGCCGCACTCGGGGCGCAGGGCCGGCTCGCGGTCGGCCAGACCACCAGCGTGCCGGCCGGCAAGTACGCGCGCGCCGCGCTGCAGACACTCGGCCAGTGGGACGGCGTGCAGGCGCACTTGGCCGAATCGGACAGCGTGCGCGCGGCGCTGATGCTGGTCGCGCGCGGCGAAGCGCCGCTGGGCATCGTCTACGGCTCCGACGCCAAGGCCGAACCGAAGGTGCGGGTGGTAGCCGTGTTCCCCGCCGACAGCCATGCGCCGATCGTGTATCCGGTGGCAGCGCTGCGCGCCAGCACGCATCCGGCCGCGGCCGATTTCGTCCACTGGCTGGGCACGCCGCCGGCGCAGGCGATCTTCCAGCGCCGCGGTTTCTCGCTCGCGCACTGAGCCGTTGCCGTTGTTCGCATTCACCGCGCAGGAACTGACCGCGATCGCGCTCAGCGTCAAGGTCGCGCTGGTCGCGGCGCTGGGCAGCCTGCCGTTCGGCGTGGCTTGCGGCTGGTTGCTGGCGCGGCGCCGCTTTCCCGGCAAGTCGCTGCTGGATGCGTTGCTGCATCTGCCGCTGGTGATGCCGCCGATCGTCACCGGCTATGCGCTGCTGATCGTGTTCGGCACGCAGGGGCCGGTCGGCGCCTGGCTGCTCGAGCACCTGGGCGTGCAGTTCGCGTTCCGCTGGACCGGCGCGGCGCTGGCCAGCGCGGTGATGGGCTTCCCGCTGATGGTGCGCGCGATCCGCCTGGCGCTGGAATCCACCGACCGGCGCCTGGAAGCGGCCGCGGCCACGCTCGGCGCCGGGCCATGGCGGGTGTTCTTCAGCATCACGCTACCGTTGGCCTGGCCCGGACTGGTGGCCGGCACCGCGCTCGCCTTCGCCAAGGCGCTGGGCGAATTCGGCGCCACCATCACTTTCGTATCGAATATCCCTGGGGAAACCCAGACCCTGTCGTCGGCGATCTACGGCCTGCTGCAGGTGCCCGGCGGCGAAGCGGGGATCTGGCGGTTGGCGGCGGTGGCGCTGGCGATCTCGCTGGCCGCGCTGCTGCTGTCCGAATGGCTGGTGCGGCGCCAACGCGGGCCGGAGGCGGACGCATGAGCCGGCGCCGCGCCGCTATGCGCGATCGGTCCGCCACGCGCGTCCACGGCGTGCCGTGCCGGCCGCATGCTGCGAGCGTGCGCCGATGCTGAGCATCGACATCGAGATCCAGCGCGGCCGTTTCCAGCGCCGCTTGCGGGTCGAGGAGACGGCGCGCGTGGTCGCGCTGGTCGGCCCGTCCGGCGCCGGCAAGACCAGCATGCTCAACGCCATCGCCGGCGTGTTGCGCCCGCGCAGCGGACGCATCGTCATCGACGAGCGCGTGCTCTACGACAGCGCCACCGGCATCGACGTGCCCACCCACCGGCGCCGCATCGGCTACGTGTTCCAGGACGCGCGGCTGTTCCCGCACATGGACGTGCGCCGCAACCTCGGCTATGGCCGCCACGGCCGCGGCCAGGCCGAGCGCTTCGGCGTCGAGGCGGTGGTGGAACTGCTCGGCATCGCGCCGCTGCTGGCGCGGCGCCCGGGCAACCTGTCCGGCGGCGAAGCGCAGCGCGTGGCGATCGGCCGTGCGCTGCTGTCGCAGCCGGCGATCCTGCTGTTCGACGAACCGCTGTCGGCGCTGGACGCGCAACGCCGCGGCGAACTGATCCCGTACCTGCAGCGCGTGCGCGACGAAGTGCGCCTGCCGATGCTCTACGTCAGCCACCAGGCCGAGGAAGTGGAACGTATCGCCGATGCGATTCATCGGCTGGATTAGGGCGCCGACGCCGCGTTCACCACCGATGGCCAGACTGTGCGCCATCGCAACCGCAGCGAGGCCGCCGCCATGCGCCGCTACCGCAAGCACGATTTCCCGCTCGACCAGGTGCGCCGGTTCCTGGAACCCGGCCCGGTGGTATTGCTCGGTTCGGCATGGAAAGGGCAGCGCGACATCATGACCATGGGCTGGCACATGGTGCTGGACTTCTCGCCGTCGCTGATCGCCTGCTGCATCTCCAGCGCCAACCACAGCTTCGCGCTGGTCCGGCGCAGCAAGCAGTGCACGATCAACCTGCCGACCGCGGACCTGCTGGACAATTAATCGGGATCGGCAACTGCGCCGGAACGAAGCCCAGTGAAGTTTCCTATTGCCAACCTCTGCACCCAATGCTAGCTTCGAGGAGCCCACAGGCCGTGGGCAATTCAACGGATGAAACCATGAAAAGAATGCTTCTCTCATTACCAGCCGCGCTGATTATGATGAGTGTTTCGGCTATGGCAATGGCAGACAACTCCGCCAACGGGCCGACACCCAACGGACCAGTGTCATCTCCTCCAGGCTGGAGTTGCGTCGCACAAGGCGGTGTAGTTTATTGCACGAAAGTAAAATCACCCGGTTCCGGTGCCTAAGCAATGGAGGTTTGATGCAGGGGGTCACCCCTGCATTTTAAAAATGAAAAAAATTAATTTAACCACTGGAATTATAACTGCACTAATCTGCTCTTGCAGCCATCAAATTAGGCCCGATGCTCACACCTCGGTTGATCGCCAGATGGTATTACCTGCTGCTGCAAGTCGCCAGGAGCTTGAGAGCAAACAAGTTTTCATAGCACCCGCTCCAATACAAATGCCAATGCCTAGCTATGACATGGATATGGGCAAAGGCCTAAAAGAAAATGCAACCATTTGCATAGAAATGATAATCACTAGTCAAGGTGAAGTTAGCTCCGTGCGCCCCTTAAACATCGATTCTGAATGCGCACCTGTGAATAGCATCGAAAATACTACTCTTTTCCCCAAGGTATCTGCTGCGCTATTAACTTGGAGCTATATAGGAGCAGGCATTTGCACTTATAAAGAAAAAGAATCAGAGTGCGATAGTTCAGAAGCCCCAATTGCACCAATCCCTGTCAAACTAGCATACAAATTTCGCTTCAGTAAAAGCAATGGAGTAAGCTCCGAAAAATCGGGGAACTGACTTTCATGAAGAGAAAATGCATGACAATTTGCAGCAAAAAACGCCACAATAGAATTATTTTTGCGGCTCAACTTTACACAACGCCGCATGATTGAAATAAAATCTAGAAGTAAAAAATTGAAAATGCTCGCATTGTTTTTTTTGGCATGTGGAGCAATAGCTTTCTTTTTATACCTAAAAAATAAAGACAGACTAGAGCAAGCGCAACACTACGAAACAAGCAATGCCCTTATCGGCAGCATTAGATTGACCATCCTTTCCTCCGGGCAATTAAAAGCACTATCAACAATTGAAGTCGGTAGCGAGATATCTGGCGAAATCATAGAAGTACCAGTCAACTTCAATGAACCAGTGAAAAAAGGTCAAATTCTGGCCCGAATCAATCCAACACGATATCTTGCACAACACGTTAGTGCTAAAGCATCTTTGGCAATAAGTAAGTTCAACGAAGATCGATATAAAATCGCAAGCAAGCTAGCCAACGCAGATGTCAACCGCAAGCATATCTTGGCACTTAAGCAGTTGATATCCCGTCACGACTTGGAAGAAGCGGAGGATTCGTATGCTCAAGCAAATGCTGCACTTCAGTCTGCAAAATCAGAAATTATTGAGAAGCGCGCATCCCTGAGTTCATCAATCTATGACTTGAAACAAACAATTATTCGTTCACCTGTAGATGGAATTGTACTTGAACGCCTGATTGAACCCGGGCAAACTGTAGCTGCATCGCTACAAACCCCCGTACTATTCAAAATAGCGGAAGACCTAAAGAAAATGCTGATAGAATTATCAGTCAACGAAGCAGATGTCGGCAAGATAAAAGTAGGGAACCCAGTAACATTCAATGTTGATGCCTTTCCCGATCGCTTATTTGTTGGTCAAGTACAGCAAATTCGGTATGCGCCAAAAATTAGCGGAAATATTGTTACTTACCCAGTCATTGTTGCTGTAGATAATCCTGACACCGCGCTTATTCCAGGAATGACAGCAAATGCCGAGATTGAATCCGCGCGACGTGACAGAGTTTTGCGCATCCCAGTCGAAGCACTTACCTACCACACAGACGAAGCAAAGACACAACGCAAGTCAAAATTAAACAACTTGCGAGAATATGCGCTTTCCGAAGAAACAAAATCTTTACGGCTCAACAAAAAACAAGTAGAACTTTTTAATGCGGCCATGGCAGCAGGCACTATGACTACCAAGCCTCAAAAGAGTCGCGTCGATAGTGAGTTAGTCAATTTTTTCGGCCCACAGATGGCAGGAAAAATTGTTGTTTTAGATGCTTCCGGAGTAGATCCTGCAATCGCAAAAGAACGGGAATGGCTGACGTCTGCAAAAACTAGATTTTTTCAGTTTAGGAGTCAACTTAATCCGTCACAAAAATCGCATTGGGATAAAAATCTAGAGGCAATCGCCTCTTCCGGCGTGGGGGAAGTGACAATTATAAATAATTCAAACCAAGAATCTCGACCCGTATTACTTGGCTTATCCGATGGTGATTTTACAGAAATAATCTATGGATTAAAGCCAGGCGAGAATTTAATTACCTCAAATAAAAATAATTAAAATGCAAAAAATCGCCATTAAAGCATCAGATTTAACAAAAAAATTCGAAACACAAACATCCAATCAAATAGCTCCAGTGGACAAAGTAAATTTAGTCATCGAGCAAGGGGAGTTCGTTGCAATCATGGGGCCTTCTGGATCAGGTAAATCCACTTTACTTGGCTTGCTAGGTTGTCTTTCGACCCCCACATCTGGCCAATACATTTGTTTTGGGCAAGATGTAGGCAAGCTAAATAAGTCACAACTTGCCAAATTCAGGGCAAAACATATCGGTTTTATTTTCCAAAACTTCAGCCTATTGCCTGGATACACAGCGCTAGAAAACGTTGAGCTTCCATGGCAGTACCAAGATAATCCACCCAAAGCAAGCCAGGCAATTGAATGTTTACAACGCGTAGGGTTAGAGGAACGAATATATCATAAGCCAGATCAGCTATCCGGCGGGCAACAACAACGCGTAGCGATCGCCCGCGCAATATCAACAAACCCACCTCTATTGCTCGCAGACGAACCCACTGGTGCGCTCGACTCCAAATCTGCAGAGCAAATACTAGACATAATTTGCAGTATTCACTCAAGTAAAAAAACAATAATAATTGTAACGCATGACTGCGCCGTTGCATCCAGAGCAGAACGTGTTATTCAATATATCGACGGATGCATCTACACCTAATGATTAATGCCGCCTTATTAAACACAGCCCTTAGAGCAATTCAAGCTAATAAGCTCAGGTCTTTTCTAACTTCGCTTGGCATTGTAGTAGGCGTCGCTTCCGTGGTAGTAGTCACTTCAATTTCGGAAGGCGCGAAACGAGAAATTGTCCAAGCTATAAGCGCACTGGGAGCCGATAGACTGGACATTAAATCCGGGTCACGAAGTCCATCTGTCAATTCAAGACTTTTATTTGGCGGCCTGTACCTGCTCAGCGAAAGCGACGTTGACGATATTCGAAAGAAGGTTCGCGGAATATCTGGAATAAGCGGAATACTTCAAGGTAGCACGCAAATAAGCGATGGTAAAATTGGCGTGCGCGCATCATGGATTGGCGTTCAGTCCGAAGGCATTCGGGTTAGTGGCTACCAATTGAAGAGAGGCCGGAATTTCAAACGTGCGGAATTAGAAGGTGCTGCCCGGGTTGTGCTACTAGGCAATTCTGTTGCAAATCAACTATTCTCTCATTACAACCCAATTGGGAAACGAATTCGACTCTCAGGAAGTCCATTTATAGTAATTGGCACTCTAAATACGAAAGGCAATGGCTCCGTCGGCCGCGACCTCGATAATGTAGTGCTAGTACCATTACGTTCAGCAAGATCTAATTTAATGGGAGAATTCCCGATCCCACCGCGTGCGGTAGAGCAAATTACGGTAACCGTGTCCTCTGTACATAGCATGGCAAGCATGCAAGCCCAGATAGAGTCTGTGATACGAAAAAAGCATAAAATCCGCGCCAATGGCGATGATGATTTTTACATTAGCAATGTCAAGGAAACTATTGCAACACGGCAGAAGGCGGACCATGTAATGTCCACCTTACTTCTAACAGTTGCTGCAGTTTGCTTATTGGTTGGAGGAATTGGCATTATGAATATAATGTTAGTCTCCATTACAGAGAGAGCAGGTGAAATAGGCTTAAGACTGGCAATAGGCGCGACCCCCTGGGATATCCGTAAGCAATTTTTATTGGAATCAATAATTTTATCATCAGCCGGCGGAATTCTAGGCCTTCTGCTTGGCAGTACAAGCGCATGGATTTCCGCCATGCACTTGAATATTCAAGTCTCTATCAATTTCTTTGTTGCAGGAGTGGCTACTACCATTTCAATTGTCATAGGGTTGTTTTTTGGTTATTTCCCTTCGTATCAAGCCTCTAATTTGGACCCGATGAACTCACTGAGAAGCTTGTAAATCATCCGCACCCAATAGCGATTGTCAGTAGGATCCAGATTCAGGCAGGACGCATCCAAAGCAAAGTCGTCATCGAAAAAGTACGTCGAATTCATACATGCGTACTTCATCCCGTCTGGATAGCTGGACCAATTCGAAGTTCATAGCAAGTCCAAGTCTAAGCCTCCAAGCTATGCCGATGACCGACTCCCTCGAAGACCTCGACGCCGCTGCCGAGCGGATCCTGCAGCGCATCCCCGGCCCACTGCGCATCGGCGCGCCGCTGGGCATCGGCAAGCCGCACCGCCTGCTCAACGCGTTGTACGACCGCGTCGCCGCCGATCCGGCACGGCCGATGCAGCTCTGCACCGCACTGTCGCTGAACCCGCCGGCGGGCGGCGGCGGGCTGGAAGGCCGCTTCGTGCGCCCGTTCGTGCAGCGCCATTTCGGCGACGACTTCCCGAAGCTGAAGTACGTGCAGGCGCTGCAGCGCGATGCGCTGCCGGCGCATATCCAGGTGGAAGAGTTCTACATGCAGTCCGGCGCGCTGCTGCATTCGGCGCAGGCGCAGCGCAACTACACCAGCCTCAACTACACGCATGCGGCCGATGCGGTGGCGCAGCGCGCGCCCAACCTGATCGTGCAGAAGGTGGCGCGCGAACCCGACGGCACGCGCCTGTCGTTCTCGTGCAACAACGACATCACCCAGGACACGCTGGACGCGGTGCGCCGGCGCGGCCTGCCGCGGCCGCTGCTGGTCGCCGAGGTCGATCCGCAGCTGCCGTGGATCGGCGGCAGCGCGGCGGTGGAGGCGTCGTTCTTCGACGTGGTGGTGACCCCGCCGGGCCCGTATCCGCGCCTGTTCGGACTGCCGCGGCAACCGGTGGCCGATGCCGACTACGCCATCGGCCTGTATGCGAGCGCGCTGGTGCGCGACGGCGGCACGCTGCAGATCGGCATCGGCACGCTGGCCGATGCGCTGTGCCATGCGCTGGCGCTGCGGCATACCGACAATGCGCGCTACCGGCAGGTGCTGGCGGCATTGGATCCGGCGCTGGCAGCGCACCCGGCAGTCCAGGAGTGCGGCGGACTGGCGCCGTTCTCGATCGGCCTGTTCGGCTGCAGCGAGATGCTCAACGAAGGCTTCCGCCAGTTGGTCCAGTGCGGCGTGATCAAGCGCAAGGTGCTCGACGATGCCGAGCTGATGCAGCGCGTGGCCGACGGCAGCGCCGATGCCGACGACCAGGCGCGGTTGCAGCGCGACGGCGAATACCTGCAGGGCGCCTTCTACCTCGGCTCGCCCGAGTTTTACGCCTGGCTGCGCGAGATGGCGCCGGAGGCGCGCGCCGGCATCGGCATGCACCGCATCAGCGCGATCAACCAGCTGTACGGCGACGAGCGCTTGCGCCGCCTGCAACGGCGCGAGGCGCGCTTCTTCAACTCGTGCATGATGGCCACCGCGCTGGGCGCGGCGGTGTCCGACGCGCTGGACGACGGCCGCGTGGTGTCCGGCGTCGGCGGCCAGTACAACTTCGTGGCAATGGCGCATGCGCTGGACGACGCACGCAGTGTGCTGATGTTCCGTGCCACCCGCGGCGAGGCGCCGGCGCTGCAGTCCAACCTGCGCTGGAACTACGCCCACACCACCATCCCGCGCCATCTGCGCGATATCTACCTCAACGAATACGGCATCGCCGACCTGCGTGGCATGACCGACGAGGACTGCGTCGTGGCGATGACCGGCATCGCCGATGCCGCGTTCCAGCCCGCGCTGCTGCAACAGGCCAAACGCGCGCGCAAGCTCGCTGCCGATTTCGTAGCGCCAGCGCCGTGGCAGCGCAACCGCGCCGAGCGCTTGCGCGCTGCGCTGGCTCCGTTCCGCGCCGATGGCACCCTGCCCGACTATCCGCTGGGCAGCGACTTCAGCGAGGTCGAACAGCGCCTGCTGCGCGCACTGGCCTGGCTCAAGCGCCATACCGCCGGCACCGGCAGCAAACTCGTCACCGTGGCGCGCGCGCTGCTGTCGCGGCGGGCCGGCGATCCGACCTGCCTGCAACGCATGGCGCTGGATGCGCCACACGGCATCGGCGAGCGCTTGGAGGCGCGCCTGCTGGCCTACGCCCTGCGCCAGACCAGGTCGCCCTGAGAACCGCGCCGCAGCGGCGCTGCGAGCAGCGCACGGCGCGCATGCGCCTGGGCCAGTGCCGAGGTCGGCGCATCGCCGTCTGCGTGGCAGGCTGTCGCTTGCCGCGCGACGGCCGCAAGACGTGACGCAATGCAGCAATAATCCGGAAAGACGCGCGTCAAGCTGACGCTCGATGATGGGCGCACCACGTTCTTCGACCTTGCCGCATGCGCCCCTGTTCATCTGTCTCCCCGGCGCTGGAAACGGCCTGCCCCGCGCGCCGGCCTGCCCAGCGCCTGCAACGTCTGCAACGCGCACTGCTGGGGCTGTTGACGATCCTGCCTCTCGCGCTGCACGCCGCACCGCGGCTCAACGCGTTGCAGTACATCGGCAGCCACAACAGCTACCACGCCGGTTTCGCGCCCAGCGAAGCCGCACTGTGGCAACGCATGGATCCGGCAATGTTCGCGCTGCTGGACTACCGCCATCCGCCGCTGACGCAACAACTCGACGACGGCGTCAGGCAGATCGAACTGGACATCTATGCCGATGCCAAGGGTGGCCGCTACGCGCATCCGGCGATCGTCGATCGGATCGCCAAGGCCGGATTGCCGCCGGCGCCGGCGATTGCCGCACCGGGCGTGATGGAAAAGCCCGGATTCAAGGTCATGCATGTGCAGGACCTGGACCAGCGCAGCACCTGCCAGCCGCTGCGGGCCTGCCTGCAGGAAGTGCGCGCGTGGTCGCGGCAGCATCCCGGACATGTGCCGGTGTTCGTCCTGCTGGAGACCAAGCAATCGCCGTTGCAACTGGACTTCGCCACGGTGCAGCCCGAACCCTTCGACACCGCGGCGATGGATACGCTGGACGCGGAACTGCGCTCGGTGTTCCAGCCCGGCGAGTATCTGAGTCCCGACCAGGTCCGCGGCGATGCGTCCTCGCTCAATGCCGCCATCCGCGACCATGGCTGGCCGTCGCTGGACGATGCGCGCGGCAAGGTCGTGTTCCTGCTCGATCAACGCGCGGCCGGCCTCAGCTACCTGCCCGGCCACCCGTCGCTGCGCGGCCGCGTGTGCTTCACCAATGCGGCTCCGGGCGAAGACGATGCAGCGTTCACCGAACGCAACGACGGCAGCGCCGGGGACATCGCGCAGCTGGTGAAGGCCGGATACCTGGTGCGCACGCGCACCGATGCGGACCTGAAGGAGCCTGCGCGCAACGACAGCACGCGCCGCGACAGCATGTTGGCCAGCGGCGCGCAGTTGCTCAGCACCGATTTCCCCGATCACGAACCGGCCAGCTCCGGCTACGTGGTGCGCTTCGACGGCGACGCCGTCGCCCGCTGCAATCCGCTGTTCCCCAAGGCGAGCTGTAACGGCACCGATCTGGCGCATTGAGCCGCACCGCTGCCGCGACCCCGCAGCAAACCACACCTCCACTCACCTGTCGCAATGGAAGGCATGGGCGATGTCATCGCCCGCACCCGCGTGTCCGGGTGCCGGGTACACCTGCTTACCAACCGCGAGTTCCCAGCATGCAGCACACCCGTCCCATCGATCGCCTCACCTGCGCCATCGCCCTCGCCCTGACCCTGTCCACGCCCGCGTTCGCGGACGCGCTCAACGAGCGCACCACCACCCTGGATTCGGTCAACGTGCAGGCCGATCAGGCGCCGGCGCCCGGCTCGATCAACGAGCAGCGCCTGTCCGCCAGCGTCAACAGCGTGATGGACAAACAGCAGATCGATGCCGTTCCGTCGGCGGGCATCGCCGATGTCGTCGCGCACATGCCCGGTTTGTCGGCCTACAGCGACATGCACCTGGGCCAGGCCACCACCGGCGAGAACGCCTACGTCAGCATCCGCGGCATGGACGCCAGCTACAACGCCTACACCCTCAACGGCTTCGGCATGCCCGAGACCGACTCGTCCACGCGCGCGATCTCGTTGAACATGCTGGCCCCGTTCGGCATCCAGTCGGTGCAGGTGTCCAAGGCGCCGACGCCGGACATGCCCGGCGATGCGATCGGCGGCGCCATCGACATGCGCACCCCCAGCGCGTTCGACTTCGACCGCGATTTCCACGCCAAGACCACCGCGCAAGGCCAGTTCAGCGCACTCGCCTCGGACCTGGGCGGCAAGGACAAGGGCGGCACGCTGCAGCAGGAACTGGCCTGGAAGTTCGGCGACAACCAGGCGTTCGGTCTGTATGCCTCGGCCTACTACGGCAAGAACAACAACATGGCGCAGGCGCCTGCGCCCAACAGCAAGTACGTGCCGCTGGATCCGGCGCAAGCCAACGCCAGCGACCTGCGCGATGTCGGCCCGCTGATCAGCACGCGCTACAAGTACAGCGTGTACACCAGCCAGATCGAACGCTACGGCGGCAATCTCGCGCTCGATTGGCAGGGCGAGCACAGCGCGCTGTACGCCCGCGCCATCTACGGCAGCTACGCCGTCAGCGGGCAGCAGGACCAGTCCAGCGCGCGCCTGGAAACCTATCTCAACCAGCCCACCGCGGTGCGCGGCGGCTACTTCAATACGCACGACATCGAAGAAAAGCTGGCGACGCTGCAACTCGGCGGCCAGACCACGCTGGACCGCCTGCACTTCGACTACGGCACCTCGTTCGGCCGCGGCACCCGCAGCCGGCCGGACTACGTCTCGGCCAGCCTGTACGGCTTCACCCCCGGCAGCTTCGCCTTCGACCTCAGCGATCCGACCTATCCGAGCATCGGCCCAAGCTCCAGCGCGCTGAAGAACTACTTCTACAACCTGGATTCGTCGTTGCTGTGGAAGGTGCAGGGCCATGACGCCGGCAGCCACGACAACCGCCTCAATGCGCATACCGACATCAGTTACCGGGTCGACGGCGACGTGCTGGACAGCGTCAAGGTCGGCCTGGCCGCCGACCACGCCGACCGCGGCGCCTACGATCATCCGTTCTTCCACAAGGACGGCAACTTCGTGTCCAACGGTCCTTACTTCGGCGGACCCAACTACGCCTTCCCCACCGCCGGCGGCCCGCCGCTGAGCGCGATCCCCGGGCGCACGACCTCCGGTGCCTTCGACGGCCACTACGCCGGTCCGTTCAAGATCCTGGACCGCAACTGGATGCTGGCGCAGGCGCTGCCCTACAAGTACATCGACGATCCCAAGGGCGCGGGGGTCTATACCGCCAACGACTACAACGCCAACACCACCTCCAGCACCGAAGCGATCTATTCCGGTTACGCGATGGCCACGCTGCACTTCGGCGCGGTGACCGTGCTGCCGGGCGTGCGCTACGAACTGACCCGCTACTCGGCCGATTCCTGGCAATCCAGCGGCGACGGCAGCAATGGCCAGTTCGTCGGCAACGGCCGGACCTATGGCGAAGTGTTGCCCGGCATCAGCCTCAACTATCGCCCGGACGACCTCACCGTCTACCGCGCCTCGCTGCGCCGCAGCTTCAGCCGCCCGGCGTTCGGCCTGATCTCCGGCGAAACGGTCTACACCATCGACCCCAACAACACCGTACTGGGCATTTCCAAGCCCAATCCCGACCTCAATCCGAGCAAGGCCGACAACGCCGACCTGTCCGCGGAGTTCTACGACCACAACGGCGGCGTGCTCAGCGCTGCGACCTACTACAAGCGCATCACCGGCTTCATCTATACCTCGCAATCGGCCACCAGCAACGACAACACGCTCGGCGGCCTGGTCCCCACCGGCACCACGTTCGAGAACGGCGTGCCGGTGACCATGCCGCAGAACGGCGGCAGCGCCAAGCTGTACGGCCTGGAACTGGCCGCGAGCAAGCGCCTGCAGGATCTGCCGGGCATCTGGAGCAATGTTGGCGTCACCGCCAACCTCACGCTCCAGCACAGCGAAGCCGACAGCAAACGTGCCGACCAACCGGACCGCACCTGGTTGCCGCGCGCGCCGCAGCGCATCTACAACCTGGACCTGTTCTACGACGACAGCAAGCTGCGCGCCGACCTGAGCTACAACTACACCGGCCTGCAGCTGCTCGGCCTGACCAGCGACCGGCTCAACTACTACCTGCAGCCGGTGAAGTCGCTGGATTTCAACGCGACCTACCATCTGCCGCACGGCATCGACGTGGGCGTGTCGGCCAAGAACCTGCTCAATGCGGCCACGTTCTATGAAACCCAGGGCAAGTCCACCCGCTACATGGCCTACGACCCCGGCGCCGACGGCGCCTATGTCGAAACCGGGCGGGTGTACATGCTGACCTTGGGCTACACCTACTGACGGCCGGCCAGCCTCCGGCGCACAGCGCCGGAGGCGTGGCGGCTTCGCTCCCGCATGCGCTGCGGATGCGGCCGTGACAATGCCGGCCGCATTCCCAGTCAGCGGGGAGCCAGCCATTTCACGCCGCTACTCGCGGCGCATGGGCATGGTGACGGCCATTCATTCCGGAGTCGCCGATGTCCCGTCTTTCGCTTCCACTCGCCTGCCTCGCCGTGCTGTTCGCCAGCGCGGGCGGCGTCGCCTCGGCACAGCCGCCCGCACACGCCGCAGCGGCGCCTGACAGCGGCGAGCGTTCGCCGCTGCGCGCGCAGGTCCTGCTGGATCGCGCGCACTTCTCGCCGGGCGAAATCGATGGCCAGCCGGGCTCCAACCAACGCCGCGCCGTGTCGGGCTTCCAGAGCGCACGCGGACTGCCCGTCAACGGCGAACTCGACGAGGCCACCTGGCAAGCGCTGGCGCAGGACGCCGCACCCGCACTGATCGCCTACACGCTCACCGCCGAGGACGTCGCCGGGCCCTTCCCCAAGATTCCCAAGGACACCGAGGAAAAAGCCAAGCTGCCGGCGCTAGGCTACGAATCGGTGCAGGAGCGCCTGGGCGAACGCTTCCATGCCGCGCCTGCGTTGCTGCAGGCGCTCAACCCATCGATCGATCTCGGCCAGGCCGGCGCCAGCGTGCAGGTACCGAACGTCCTCGGCACGCCCGCACTGCCGAAGGCGGCCAAGCTCGTCGTCGACAAGTCCGACTCCACCGTCCGCCTGCTCGACGCCAACGGCGCGATCCTGGCCCAGTTTCCCGCCTCCACCGGCAGCGAGCACGATCCGCTGCCGATCGGCGACTGGAAGATCAAGGGGGTGGCGCGGCACCCGACCTACCACTACAACCCCAAGCTGTTCTGGGACGCCGACCAATCCACCAAGAAGGCCACGCTGGCCGCAGGCCCGAACAATCCGGTGGGCGAAGTGTGGATTGATCTGTCCAAGGACCACTACGGCCTGCACGGCACGCCGGAGCCATCGCGGGTCGGCAAGGCGCAATCGCATGGTTGCGTGCGCCTGACCAATTGGGATGCGCTGACCGTCGCCGCCGCGGTGAACGCGTCGGTACCGGTGACCATGCAGGAGTGAGCGGATGAAGACGCTGCCGAGCCTGGCGTTGCTGGTGGTGGCGGTCGCGCTGGGCTATTGGATGCTGCGCGATGGCGTACAGGTCAGGCCGAGCGCGGTAGCGGCCGCAGCGGCCAGCGGCGAGACAGCGACTGCCACGCCTACGGTGCCGCCTGCTGCTGCGCCGGAAGCGGCGCAGTCGCCTCCGGAGGCGACCACCCCCGCGTCGTCTTCGCCCACCGCAGCGGACACCCCACCCACGCCGCCTGCCGCGACCGCAGAGACAGCGGCAGCGGCAGCGGCGCCGGCGAATAACGGCGCCGACCTGCTGATCCCGGTGCAGGGCGTGACCGGCGACCAGTTGCAGGACACCTTCACCGACGCCCGCAGCCAGGGCCGCCGCCACGACGCGATCGACATCCTGGCGCCGGCCGGCACGCCGGTGCTGGCGGTGGCCGACGGCAACGTGGAAAAGCTGTTCGACAGCGAGCGCGGCGGCCTCACCGTGTACCAGTTCGAACCCAGCGGCCGCTATGCGTACTACTACGCGCACCTGCAACGCTATGCCGACGGGCTGGCGGAAAAGCAGCCGGTCCGCCGCGGCCAGGTGCTCGGCTATGTCGGCAGCACCGGCAATGCCGACCCCGGCGCGCCGCACCTGCATTTCGAAGTGCACCGGCTTGGCCCGGAAAAGCAGTGGTGGAAGGGCGAATCGCTCAATCCGTATCCGCTGCTGCGCGGCGAGCAGCGGCTGTAGGCGCTGGCGCCGCCGAAGCGCCGCCACGGTGGCGTGCGCGATCGTGGCGGCGGCGAACCTGGAGTTGCAGAGCGCCTGACGCCAGGTCCGCCCCGCGCATTCCTGCCACGGCAGGCGTTGCGCACAAGGGCCGGCGGCCGCCTTCCCCGCCGCAGGCGCTTGAACCGCAGTGCACCGGCGCAGCGGTTTTCCACCTGGCGCCGCGCGGCCGGCCGGACCGGCGTGTCATTCGCGTGTAAAATTGCGCGTTTTACGCACAAGCATGGCGAAAGCTCTTCCACGGCCGCCTGTCCAGGGCCCGGCGTTCATTCGCCTACTCGCACGTCTCACCGACGCCGACATACCGCCATCCAGCCCTGCGCTGGCCGACCGGCTCGGCCAATGGATCGACTGGACGCGCGCCGTGGCCGTGTCCAGGGCGCTGGACGGCAGGCTGCCCACGATCGACGAGGACGCGCCGTTCGAGAGCGCCAGCGAGGCCGAATGCGCGCGTGTGCGCGGCGCGCTGGAGCAGTCCATCGCCAGCGACACCGGCGCGGACGCCAGCCGCCAGGCCGTCGCGCCTGGCCACGGCGCCGACCCGAACGCCCCGCTCGACTATGCGCCGTTCCGCCAGCGCTACCTGTCGCTGCAGCGGGCGATGCTGACCGCCAGCGGCCGCCTGCGCGGCCAGCTGCGCGACACGCTGGCGCGGTCCTCGGCCGACATGGCGCGGCTCGCGGAGGTGGACGCGGTCATGGAACTGACCCTGAGCCCACGCGAACAGACCCTGCTGGCGGCCGTGCCGGCGCTGCTGGGACAGCATTTCGAACGCCTGCGCGAGGCCGCGCAGCCGGTGCCGGACGCGGCGCACACCGCGCACACCGCGCCGAGCGCCGGCGCCTGGCTGGACGTGTTCCGCCAGGACATGCAGCACGTGCTGCGCGCCGAACTGGATATCCGTTTTCACCCCATCGAAGGGCTGCTTGCAGCGCTTCGCAGCCGCTGACCGAGACCTCATGTTCAAGAACCTGTTCAATTCCGTCGTGTTCCTGGCCGGCCTCGCCGCCGTGTGCTGGATCGGCGTGGGCTACCTCGGCAGCAATCCGCTGGGCGCCAGCTTCGCGCTGCTGATCGGCGCGTGCTACGTGGCCGGCGCGCTGGAGCTGTACCGCTACCGGCAGGCCACCGCCACGCTGGCGCATGGCGTGGAGGACGCGAGCGCGGCGCAGTCCGACCTGGGCGGCTGGCTGCAGCGCCTCGACCCCAGCCTGCGCAACGCGGTGCGGCTGCGCATCGAGGGCGAGCGCGTCGCCCTGCCCGCACCGGGATTGACCCCGTACCTGGTCGGCCTGCTGGTGCTGCTGGGCATGCTCGGCACCTTCCTGGGCATGATGGCGACGCTGCGCGGCACCGGCCTGGCGCTGGAAAGCGCCACCGACCTGCACGCCATCCGCGACTCGCTGGCCGCACCGGTCAAGGGCCTGGGCTTCGCGTTCGGCACCTCGATCGCCGGCGTGGCCAGTTCGGCGATGCTCGGCCTGCTCGCCGCGCTGTGCCGGCGCGAGCGGCTGCAGGCGGTACAAGGGCTCGATCTGGCCATCGCGACCACGCTGCACGCCCATTCGCAGGCGTTCCAGCGCACCGAAGCGTTCAAGCTGCTGCAGCGGCAGACCGAATTGATGCCGGCGCTGATCGATCGGCTGCAGGCGATGGCGGCCGGCATCGAGCAACAGGGCGCGGCCAGCGGCGAACGCCTGGCGAGCAACCAGGACGCCTTCCACGCCAGGACCGAGGCCGCCTACACGCGCCTGGCCGGCGCGGTGGAGCAATCGCTGCAGGCCGGCGTCGCCGAAAACGCACGCGCGCTCGGCGCCGCGTTGCAGCCGGTGGTGCAGACCACGCTGGACGGCCTGGCGCGCGAAACCGCGACGCTGCACGAGCACGTCGGCCAGGCCGTGCAGCGCCAGCTGGATGGCCTGAGCAGCGGCTTCGAGCGCGCCGCCGCGCGCGCCGCACAGGCGTGGGATGCCGCGCTGGCCGGCCAGCGCGACACCAACCAGGCGCTGGTCCAGGATCTGCGCAGTGCGCTGCAAGGCTTCGGCGACAGCTTCGCGATGCGCTCCAACGGCGTGCTGGATGCCGTATCGGCACGCCTGGACGCCACCGCGGATGGTGCGAAGCAGGCGTGGAACGATGCGCTGTCGCGCCAGCAAGAGATCAACGCGCAACTGGCGGCGCGCAATGCGCAGGCGCTGGATGCGATCTCGGTGCGCCTGGACGCCACCGCGGACGGCGCCAAGCAAGCCTGGAGCGATGCGCTGTCGCGCCAGGAAGAGATCAACGCGCAGTTGGCGGCGCGCAATGCGCAGGCGCTGGACGCGATCTCGGTGCGCCTGGACGCCACCGCGGACGGCGCCAGGCAGGCCTGGAGCGATGCGCTGTCGCGCCAGGAGGACGTCAACGCCGCCCTGGCCGAGCGCAACGCGCAGGCGCTGGACGCGGCCGCGGCGACGCTGGAACAACGCGCCGCAGCACTGGTCGCGGCCATGCAGCACTCGCATGCGCAGTTGCAGGACGCGCTACAGGCGCGCGACCAGGCGCGCCTGGCCACGTGGACGGAGACGTTCGCCGCGATGGTCGCCGCCTTGAACGCGCAGTGGGCGCAAAACGGCGAACGCGACGCGCAGCGCCAGCAGGAGATCTGCGCCACGCTCGAACGCACCGCCACCGCGATCGCGGCGCAGACCCAGGCGCATGCCAGCGACACCATCGCCGAGATCTCGCGCCTGGTGCAGACCGCCTCGGAAGCGCCCAAGGCCGCCGCCGATGTCGTCGCCGAACTGCGCCAGAAACTCTCCGAGAGCATGGTCCGCGACACCGCCATGCTGGAAGAACGCAGCCGCCTGCTCGACACGCTGCACACCTTGCTCGAGGCGGTGAACCACGCCTCCACCGAGCAACGCACTGCCGTGGACGCCCTGGTCACCACCTCGGCCGACCTGCTCGATCGCGTCGGCACCCGCTTCACCGACCACATCCAAGCCCAGACCGGCAAGCTCGAATCGGTCGCCGCACAGGTCGCGGTCGGCGCCACCGAAGTGGCCAGCCTGGGCGATGCCTTCGGCGGCGCGGTGGAGGCGTTCGGCCAATCGAACGCGGCGCTGCTGGAGCGCCTGCAAGGCATCGAACAGGCGCTGGACAAATCGCTGGCGCGTAGCGACGAGCAACTGGCCTACTACGTCGCCCAGGCCAGGGAAGTCATCGACCTGAGCCTGCTGTCGCAGAAGCAGATCATCGAGGAATTGCGCCAGCTGCCCGGCCAGCCCGCCGACGGCGGGGCCGAAGCGGCATGAGCGACGAGCTGGAAATCGACGCCGAATCCGGCGCGCCGATCTGGGCGGTGTTCGGCGACCTGATGTCGGTGCTGCTCGGCGCCTTCGTGCTGATCCTGATCGGCGTGATCGGCGTGCAACTGCAGCTGTCGCACAAGCTGGACGAGGAAGTCCGGCAGCGGCAGGCCGAGGCGCGGCAACGCAAGACCCTGGAACAGGCGCTGGCCGCGCCGCTGGCGGCAGGCCGGGTGACCCTGGTCGATGGCCGCATCGGCATCCGCGGCAGCGTGCTGTTCGCGCTCAATTCCGATCAGCTACAGCCTGCAGGGCGCGAGCTGCTGAACAGCCTGGCCGCGCCGCTGGCCGGATATCTGAAGGCGCGCGGCGAGATCCTGATGGTCAGCGGCTTCACCGACGACCGCCAGGTGCGCGACAGCAACCGCCAGTTCGCCGACAACTGGGAACTGTCGGCGCAGCGCGCGCTGACCGTGACCCGCGCGCTGATCGAGGAGGGCGTGCCGGCCGACGCGGTGTTCGCCGCCGCGTTCGGTGCGCAGCAACCGGTGAGCCCGAACAGCGACGAGGCCGGACGCGCCAGCAACCGACGCGTGGAGATGGCGCCGCTGCCGAAGCTGTCCACATCTGCCGCGATGCCGCATGCGCGCTGAGGCGACACCCGTCAGCGAAGTGCTCGACGCCTGGCGGCAGCGGCACGCCGAGCGCCTGGATCCGCTGCGTTTGCGCTTCATCGAAGCGCTGGCGCGACGCGCCGACGCGCATCAGGGCCAAGCGCGGCGCCTGCTGGAGCAGAAGCTGTCCGCGTTGCTCGCTGCCTATGCCGCGGACCTGGCCAGGATGCCGGCCGCGACCGCCGCCGATGCCGATGGCGCCACCGCCACCTATGCCGATGGCGATGCAGATGCAGATGGTGATTGCGCCGTCGCCGGGGGCGATGCCGATGCCGATGCCGATGCCGCGCCGACCGCGAGCGCGCGCAGCCCGCTCGGCGACCTGCTGCAGCGGTTCGCCAGCGGCGCCCCGCACGACGCGCACGCCGCGGCAAACGCCATGCCGCCGCAGCCTGCGCAGCTGCCCGCACTCGATGATGCGCGCAGACTGTGGACCGAACTGCGCAGCCGCAGCCAGCTGCGGCAATCCCTGCAGCAGGCCCCTTCCGATGCCGGCCCGCTGAATTCCGGCGTGCTGGTGCACCGCGCGCTGGCGCTGATGCGCAGCCTGTCGCCGGGCTACCTGCAGCATTTCCTGGCCTACGTCGATGCGCTGTCGTGGCTGCAGCAACTGCACGACGCCGGCGCGCTGGCGACGCCGCAGAAGCCCGGCGCGGATATCGGCAAGAAGCCGACGCGCGGCAAGCCGCGCAAGCGTGGTTGAACGTGCCGCCACACGCTGACCAATCAGGCGGCGATAACGCACCCCGTAGGAGCGGCTTCAGCCGCGACCGGATCTTCCTGGTGAAGCCCGGTCGCGGCTGAAGCCGCTCCTACAGGTGGCTCATCCGGATTACGCAACGGCGCAGACACGCACAAGAAAAAGGCCGGCTTGCGCCGGCCTTTTTCGTTCCCGCGGAAGACGCGGCGTTACAGCGCCTTCGCCGCCGCGACCACGTGCTCGGCGGTGATCTGGAAGTACGTGTACAGCTGGTCGGCCGGTGCCGAGGCGCCGAACGTGTCCATGCCGACCACCGCGCCGTCCAGGCCCACGTACTTGCGCCAGAAGCCGGTGACGCCGGCCTCCACCGCCACCCGCTTGCGCACCGCGTTCGGCAGCACCGATTCGCGGTAGGCCGCGTCCTGGCGGTCGAACACGTCGGTCGAGGGCATCGACACCACGCGGGTCTTCAGGCCCGCGGCATCGAGCACCTTCTTCGCCTCCACGGCAAGGCCCACTTCCGAACCGGTGCCGATCAGGATCACGTCCGGCACGCCGCCCCCGGCATCAGCCAGCACGTAGCCGCCGCGTTCGATCTGCTGGATCTGCGCGTCGCTGCGCACCTGGAACGGCAGGTTCTGGCGGCTGAACACCAGACAGCTCGGGCCGTCCTGGCGGGTGATCGCGGCCTTCCAGCTCACCGCCGACTCCACCGTGTCGCAGGGGCGCCACACGTCGTTGTTGGGGATGTAGCGCAGCGAGGCCAGGTGTTCCACCGGCTGATGGGTCGGGCCGTCCTCGCCCAGGCCGATCGAATCGTGGGTGTAGACGTGGATCGCATGCGCCGGGTTCAACGCGCTCATGCGCACGCCGTTGCGCGCATAGTCGCTGAACACCAGGAAGGTGGCGTCGAACGGGATGAAGCCGCCGTGCAGCGCAAGACCGTTCGCAATCGCGGTCATGCCGAACTCGCGCACGCCGTAGTACACGTAATTGGCGTTCGGGTCGTCGCTGGCGACCGACTTGCTGGCCTTCCACAGGGTCAGGTTGGAATGCGCCAGGTCGGCCGAACCGCCGATCAGTTCCGGCAGCAGCGGCGCGAACGCTTCGATCGCCATCTGCGAGGCCTTGCGCGAGGCGATGGTCTGCGCCTCGCTGGCCTGCTTGGCGATATAGGCGTCGGCCTGGGCGATGAAGTCCTCCGGCAGTTCGCCATGCGAGCGCCGGGTCAGCTCCGCGGCCTCGGCCGGGAACTGCCTGGCGTACTTGTCAAATGCCTGTTCCCACTCGGCCTGGCGCAGCGTGCCGGCGCCACCGGCGCGCCAGCCGTCGTAGATCTCCTGCGGGATCTCGAACGGGCCGTACGGCCACTGCAGCGCCTTGCGCGCGCCTTCCAGTTCTTCCTTGCCCAGCGGCGCGCCGTGCGAGGATTCCTTGCCGGCCTTGCTCGGCGCACCGAAGCCGATGGTGGTGCGGCAGCAGATCAGGGTCGGCTTGTCGCTCTCGCCGAGCGCGGCCTCGATCGCGGCCTTGATCGCATCGGCATCCTGGCCATCGACATCGCGCAGCACATGCCAGCCATAGGCCTCGAACCGCGCCGGGGTGTTGTCGCTGAACCAGCCGGCGGTGTTGCCGTCGATGGAGATATGGTTGTTGTCCCAGAACGCGACCAGCTTGCCCAGGCCCCAGGTGCCGGCCAGCGAGGCGGCTTCGTGGGAGATGCCTTCCATCATGCAGCCGTCGCCCATGAACACCCAGGTGCGGTGATCGACGATCTGGTGCTCGGGGCGGTTGTAGCGCTGCGCCAGCAGCTTCTCGGCCAGCGCGAAACCGACCGCGTTGGCGAAGCCCTGGCCGAGCGGGCCGGTGGTGGTCTCCACCCCGGGGGTTTCGCTGCGCTCGGGATGGCCGGCGGTCCTGCTGTGCAGCTGACGGAAGCGCTTCAGCTCGTCCAGCGGCAGGTCGTAACCGGACAGGTGCAGCAGCGCGTACTGCAGCATCGAACCGTGGCCGTTGGAGAGCACGAAGCGGTCGCGGTTGAACCACTTCGGATTGTTCGGGTTGTGGCTGAGGAAGTCGTTCCACAGCACTTCGGCGATGTCGGCCATGCCCATCGGCATGCCGGGATGGCCGGACTTGGCGGCCTCGACCGCGTCGGCGGCGAGAAAGCGGATCGCATTGGCAAGCTGGCGGCGGGTAGGCGTCGTCATGTGGGTTCTATTGGCAGCGGGCGCGGGGCGTCGGGTTCGCTATTGTCCCACAGGCTGGGGAGTGCGGGACTCGGGACTCGGGACTCGGGACTCGCAAGAGGCTAGCGGCCACGCATCCCTATCGCCTATCGCACTGCGCAAATGCCATAACCGGTCACGGACAGCGCTTCACGAGTCCCGAGTCCCGAGTCCCGAGTCCCGAGTCCCGCCCATCCCCCTCCCCCTTCGCCACCAACGTCGTCAACGCCAGATCCCCCGTCACATTCAACGCGGTCCGACACATGTCCAGGAAATGGTTGACGCCCAGGATCATGCCGATGCCGACCGGGTCCACCCCCACCATCGCGCAGATCAGCGCCACCACCGGCAGCGAGCCGGACGGCACGCCGGCGGTGCCGATGCCGCCGAGGATGCACACCAGCATCACCATGAACTGCTGCGCGATGCTCAGCTCCACGCCGAAGAACTGGGCGAGGAAGATCACGGTGATGCCCTCGAACAGCGCGGTGCCGTTCTGGTTGGCGGTGGCGCCGACGGTCAGCACGAAGCGCGACACCTTGCTCGGCAGGCCCATCTCGTCGGCCACGCGCAGCGCGGTGGGCAAGGTGGCGTTGCTGGAGGCGGTGGAGAACGCCATCACCGTGGCCTCGCGGGTGGCGCGGAAGAACGCCAGCGGCGAGCGCCCGGCCAACTTCACCGCCAACCCGTAGGTCACCACCATGTGCAGGCCCAGCGCCAGCACCACCACACCGACGTAGGCGCCGAGCCGGATCAACAGTTCGAAGCCGAACAGCGCCGCCAGGTTGAACATGAAGCAGGCCACCGCGTACGGCGCCAGGCGGATCACCAGCCCGATCAGGGTCATCGAGATCTCGAAGACGCCTTCGATGCCGCGCCGCAGCGTCGCCACCTTGGCGTCGTCGCTGAGCACCATGCCCACGCCGAACATCACCGCGAAGAACATCAGCGACAGGATCGCGCCGTTGCTGGAAGCGGCGGCGACCACGTTGTCGGGCACGATCGACAGCAGCATGTCCATGCCGCGCGGCTGATGCCTGCTCTGGTCGACGATCTGCGCGGCGCGCTCGGCGTTCTGCAGCAGCAGTTGCTGCGCCAGTGCGTGGTCCACGCCGATGCCTGGCTTGAGCACATTGACCAGCACCAGCCCGAGCAGCACCGCGATGCCCGACAGCACCACCGTATAGCCCAGCGTCTTCCAGCCGATCCGGCCCAGCGCGCGGATGTCGCCCATCTCGGAAATGCCCATCACCAGCGCCGAGAACAGCAGCGGCACGATCAGCATGAAGATCAGGCTGAGGAACAGCGTGGACAACGGCGTGGTCAGGTACGTGGTCAGCGCCTGCACCCAGGCCGCATCGCCGCCCACGCTCAGGTGCACGGCCAGGCCCAGCACCAGCCCGAGCACGAAGCCGATCGCCATTTTCCAGTGCAAGGGCATGCCGGTCTTGGCCTTCACGGAGGTGTCGGTCATGGTGTTGCCTTGCAGGAGTGAACCCCGAGCTTAACAAACCCGCAATGGCGGGCTGCGAGCCGGCGTCACCTAGGGCGTGTCCTCGCTCTCCAGGCAGATCGCGCCGCGCTTGTGCGTGCACGGGGCGAGCAAGAGCGAGAAGGCATGGAGGATGGCTCTGCCCCGGCGATGACGTAGCGCCGAGGGCGAACAAGAGCGGCCCTGCGGGTTGGGCCTGCCAGACCCAACGCGACATCCGTGGGAATCGATGACAGGCCCTGGCGAATACGCTGCGCGCCGCCTCGCTCAGGCCCGCAACGACGCTCTCACGCGTCGCGCGGATACAGCGGCGGCAGGTCGTCCTTGCTTTGCTTGCGCGGCGTATCGCGCCAGTGCGGCCCGGCCCAGAACGCCGCACGCAGGGCGGCGCGCGCGCCCGGCACATCGCCGGCGTCGCCCCAGCGGGCGCGTTGCAGGCGTAGCACCGCTTCGCGTTGCGCGGGGTCGTCCAAGCGGGTCAGCAACGCATCGAGATCGGCGACACCGGCCTGCGTGCACAGGATCGCCGCCACCTCGTCCAGGCCGCCGCCGTCCAGCGCCTTGCGCAGGTCCGGCAGGCCGTAGCGGGCGCGTGGCGCAGTGCTCGCCGCGGACGACGCGGACGACGCGGACGACGCAGCGTATGCGCCGGCCGGCGTACGCGAAGCGCGTCCGCGCCGCCAACCCCAGACCAGCGTCGCCAGCCACAACAGCGCGAACAGCGCGGCGAGCGCCATCCACAGCGGCAACGCGCCAAGCAAGCCGGACACCGCGTGGGTCGGCGTCACCGCGTTGCCGGCCGGCGCCGCGTCCACGCTCGGCGCCGGTGCGCTGGCCGGCGCGGCAGGCGCGGCGGGTGCGGCGCGGCCGGGCAGCACCTGCAGGTTCAGATCGGGCAAGCTGGCCTCGCGCGCGCTGCCGGCCGCCACGTCCCACCACGGCACGCGCAGCCCGCTGACCCGCAACGGCCCGGCGGTTTGCGGCACGATCGAGTAGCGCCGGGTGATCTTCAATTGCGGGCTGCCGTCGACGAACTTCTCGTCGAACTGCGGCGGCTCGGCGAACACTTGCGCGCCATCGACGCTGGGCGTCGGCAGCTCCGGGAACTGCGCCTGGGTGGCGCCGCGCGCGCTGGCCTCGACCACGATGTCGGCCGCCTCGCCCACTACGGCACGCTGCGGCGTGGCGGTGTAGCGCAGGCGCAGGTCGTGCAGCGGCAGCCACGGCTGCGGCGCATTGGCCGGTTGCGCGCGCACCTGCAGGGTCTGCGTGGCACTGCGCGCGGTGAGGTCGCCGCCGCGGCCGAAATAATCGTCGAAGAAGCCGCTGGGGCCGCGCCCGCGGAAGCGCGCGCCGGGCAGCGTCAACGGCCCGCTGCGCTCGGGCACCAGCAGGTAACGGCGCTCGACGATGGTGAACATGCGTCCGTCGATCTCGCGCCGGCTCTGCACATCGTCGCCGATGCGCTGCAGCGCCGCGCCGGCCGGCGGATCCAGATCCAGCTCGCCCGAGGTCAGCGGCACGCCCAGGTACAACCGCACCACCACGCCCACGCTCTGCTGCACGTAAGGGTGCGCGTCGTCGGCCACGGTCTGCACCAGCACGTCGGCATTGCCGAGCTGCGCCGGATCGCCGGCACCGGTGCTGCCGGCCGGCGCCGCGGCGGCCACGGCGACCTGCAGCCGCAGCGGCGCGGTGCGCTCGTTGCCGACCCGCAGCGACGGGATGTCCAAGGTGCCGGTGACGCGCGGGGTCAGCACCACGCCGAACAGCGACTTGGCCGTGACCTGGCCGTTGACCATCTGCATCTGCCGGTTGTTGACCTCGTCGCTGAGCGCGAACTGCGCGCGCAAGGGTGCGTACTCCGGTGCCACCACGCCCTGGTCGGTCTCGATGTTGAGGGTGACGCCCTCGCCGGCGCCGATGCTGTCGCGGTCCAGCCACGCGCGGGTGGCGGCCGATGCCGGCAGCGCCAGCGCGGCGAGCAGCGCCAGCGTCGCCCACCGGGCCAGCCTTGCCGAATGCGTCTGCGCGGCGCACACGCCTGCGCGCCAGCGGCGTTGCTTGGGTTCGATCATGGTCCTTCCCGCTGCCTGCGTTCGTGTTCGAGCTTGAATTTGGCGCGCAGCAGGTTGCCCGGATCGTCCGGCACGCGCCGCAGCCAGGCCTCCACCGCCCGCCGCTGCTCGCGCTGCTGCGGGGTTTCCGCCGCGGCCGCGGCGGCGCGTGCGGCCGCTTGCTTGCCCGCCGTGCCCTGCTGCGCCATCGCCTGTTGCATCTGCTGGCGCTGCGCCGCATCGGCCTGCTGCTGCGCCTGCGCATCGCCCGGCTTCGGCGGACCCGGCGGCGGCGCATCCTTGGGCGCGCCCGGCGCCGGCGATTGCGCATTCTTCTGCCCCGGCTGGCCTTGCGCATCCGCCGGCGACGGCGCCTTGGCCTGCGCCGGGTCCTGGCCCTTGGGCGCGCCGCCGGCACCGGCCTGCGACGGGCCTTTCTGGTTCTGCTGCGTGCTGTCCTTGCCCTGTTGTCCCGGCTTGTTCTGCGCGGACTGGTTCTGCCCGGACTGGCGCTTGCGCGCGGCATCGACCGCGGCGCGGTTGGCCACCGCATCGGGCATCTGCGGATGCTGCCGCAGCGCCTTGTCGTAGGCGTCGATCGCCTCGTCGTAGCGGCCCTGGCGGGCCAGCGCATTGCCCAGGTTGTACCAGCCCTGGTCGCTGTCGATGCCTTCGAACTGCTGCTGCGCGGCGGCGAAATCGCCCTTGCGATAGGCCTGCACGCCCGCGTCCAGACGCTGCTGGCGCACCTGGTCGGCACGCCGCCACCAGTCGCCGCCGAGCGTCTCGGCGGCCGCTGCATGCGCCGGCAACGGCATCGCCAGCGGCAGCAGCAACACCAGCAGCACGCCAGCGCCAGCGCGGCGGCGGAACGCGAACAGGGCCAGCAGCAACAGCGGCGGCAGCAGCCAGTAGCCCTGGTCCAGCCAGACCCGGCCGCTGTGCTCGGCGGCGGCCGTCGCATCCTGCTGCTGCGCCGGTTGCAGCACGCCCAGGCCGCGCAGATCGGCATCGGTGGGCGTCAGCATGGCGTAGCGGCCGTTGCCGGCACTCGCCAGCGCTTGCAGCGAAGCGGCATCCAGTTGTGCGTGGCCGACGCCGCCCTGGCCGTCGCGATAGGCCGCGCCCTGCGCGGTTCCCAGTCCCAGCGCCGACACCCGGTAGCCCTGCCCGGCCGCGTGCGCCGCGGCCTGCTGCGCCTGCGCGTCGGCCTGGTCGCTGAGCAACAGGATGTCGCCGCGGGCGAACCCGGCCTGGCGCAGCAACTGTGCTGCCCAATCGATGGCCAGGTCGCTGCGCTGTCCAGGCACCGGCATCACCTGCGGCGACAGCGCGTCCAGGAACAGGGCGACGTTGGCCGCGTCGTCGGTCAACGGCGCGACCGTGTAGGGTTCGCCGGCGTAGGCCAGCAACGCGACTTCGCCGCCGGCACGCTCGCGCAGCAGCGTCGCCAGCTTGGCGCGCGCCTGCAGCAATCGCGACGGCGGCAGGTCGCCGGCCTCGGTCCGCGGCGACAGGTCCAGCGCGATCACCAGCGGCGTGCGCGACTGCCACAGCGGCTGCTGTTCCTGGCGCCAGCTAGGCCCGGACAGCGCCACCACCGCAAGCAGGTAGCCGAGCGCGGCCAGCCACAGGCCGGACAGCGATTGCCGGCCATCCTCCTTGGCCAGCAGATGCGGCAGCAGGTGGGCGTCCACCGCGTGCCGCCACACATTGCTGCGCCGGCGCCGGCGCAGCCAGCTCCAACCCAGCAAGGGCAGCAACGACAGCGCCCACAGCCACTGCGGCCGCAGCAGATGCAACGCCTCCAGGAAGCCGAGCACCGCGTTCATTGCCGCCTCCATGGCCACACGAAGGCGATCAAGCCCAGCAGCAGCGCCGCGCCCAGCGGCCACGCATAGCGTTCGATCCGCGGGCGCACCGCCGGGCCGGCCGAACGCACCGGTTCCAGGCGCTCCAGCTCGGCGTAGATCGAGACAAGTTGCTCGGTGTCGCGGGCGCGGAAGAAGCGGCCGCCGGTGTCCTGCGCGATCTTGCGCAAGGTGTCCTCGTCGACCTGGTCGTCGCCACCGCCGCCACCGCCGCCACCGGGCATCGGCAGACCGAACAGCGAATAGCCGCCGGCGCCGCCGAAGGCGATGGTGTAGACGCGCACGTGTTCGGCCTTGGCCAGCTCCGCCGCCTTGCTCGGTTCCAGCACGCCGGCGGTATTGACGCCGTCGGTCAGCACGATCAGCACCCGGTCGCCCTGCGGCTGCTCGCGCAGGCGCTTGACCGACAGCGCGATCGCGTCGCCGAGCGCGGTCTCGCGCCCGGCCAAGCCGACCACGCTGTCGCGCAGTTGATCGCGCACGGTGGCCAGGTCGGCGGTCAGCGGGGTCAGCGCATACGCCTTCTGGCCGAACACCAGCAGGCCGATGCGGTCGCCGTCGCGGCGGTCGAGGAAGTCGGCCAGCACCGCCTTGGCCGCGGTCAGGCGATCCACCACGCGTCCGCCCAGGGTCATGTCCGGCTCGCTCATGCTGCCGGACAAATCCACCGCCAGCATCAACTGCCGCGCCTGTTGCGGCGGCGAGATCGGCTCGCCCAGCTGCAGCGGCCGCGCCGCCGCGGCGCACAGGCAGAACCAGGCCAGCCAGGTCAGCCACAGGCCGACCCGCCACAGGCCGCCACGCGCCGGTGCGGCCGCCACCGCCTGCAGCTGCGCGGCATACGGCACGCGCAGGGCCGGCGCACTGCCGCGCTGTGCCGGCAGCAACACACGTGCCAGCAGCGGCAGCGGCATCGCCAGCAACATCCACGGCCAGGCAAACCCGGCGAGCAGATCGCTGAGGTTCTGCCAGTGCAGCGAGAGCGTGCTCATCGCCATCATCGCCGGCGCCCGTCCATCAGTTCGAGGAAGCGGCGCCGCGCCAGCGGCAGCAGCGCCTGCAGCTGCGCATGCTCCAGTTCGCGCCGATAGCCGCCATCGAGCAGCACCCGGCCCGGACCGGCAGAAAAGTCCTGGCGCTTGCCGCCGTCGAGGAAGCGCAGCCATGCTTCGCCCTGCAACGCGGCGGCGGCCGGGTCGCGCCGGCGCGCCGCGCGGCGCAGCAATTCCGACACCGCGGCCACTTGCGCCGGCGCAGCGCCGGTGGCGAGCGCCGCATCGAACTGGCGCTGCCAGCGGCGCTGCCGCGCGCGCCGCCAGGCCCACAGGCCGAACGCGATGCCCAGCGCCAACAACACCGCGGCGCCCAGCAGCAACCAGCCCGGCGCCGGTGGCCACCAGGCGGGTGCCGGCGGCAGATGCACATCGCGCAGCGGCAGTTGTTGCGGCGTCATCGCGGCGCGCTCGCGTCCGGCGCCGGCAGCAGCCAGGATTCGCTGGCCGCATCGCTGCGCAGCACGCGCACCTGCACACCGCGGCCGGGCAGTTCGGCGGCCAGCGTTTCCAGCGGCGCGACGAATTGGTGGTGCCAGCGCTGTTGCGCGCTGCCCGCCTGCAAATCGATTTCCACCCGGCGCCCGCCAGCCCAGAACGGCAGCGCCGCGCGCGGCGGCTGCAGTTCCAGCGCGTCGGCCAGCAACAGCAGCACCACGTCGTTGTGCAACGCCAGCCCGGCCCAGCGCGCCGCAGGAATTGCGTGCGCGCTGGCCGGATCGGCCAGCACCACCAGCCGCGAGCCGGGCCGCAGCAGCTTGGCCGCGTGTTCCAGCGCCACGCCGAGGCCGGCATCGTCCTGCGGCGGCTGCGCATACCAGCGCGCCAGCGCGTCGAGCACGCGCAGGGCGCCGCGCGGCCCGGCCGCCGGCGGCACCGGCGCCTCGCTGCGGCTGCCGCGCAAGGCGGCCAGGCGGTCGCCCTGGCGCTGTGCGGTCCACGCCGCCACCGCGCCGGCACGCGCGGCCTGCACCGACTTGAAACGCACGCGGGTGCCGAAATACAGCGTCGGCGCGGTATCGGCCACGATCAGGCTGAGCCGCTCGCGCTCGGCCTGGAACAGCTTGGTATGGGTGCGCCCGCTGCGCGCGGTGAGCCGCCAGTCGATATGGCGGACGTCGTCGCCGGCCACGTATTCGCGCGACTCGGCGTACTCCATGCCGCGCCCGCGCAACGCTGCCGGCGCGCTGCCGCTGAGGCCATGGCGGCCGCGCCGCGGCGGCGGCACCCGCGCCACGCTCGCGCGCAGCGCCACCAGTTCGGCCAGGGTCGGCCGCACGCCGTCCGCGCCGGTCGCGGCATCGGCGCGTGGCGTCTGCGGAGGCATCACCTGCACCGCCATCGTCGCTTACCTCGCATGCGCCACGCTGCCGCGCGCTGGCCGCACGGCGACGCGATACGCCGACGTGCTGCGCCGCTGCGGCCGCCCGGATTGGCGCCGCCGCTCGCTCAAGGCGGCGGCACCTTGTCCAACAGCGCGGCGACCAGGCGATCGCCGTCCCAGCCCTCGGCCGTGGCCTCGTAGCTGGGCAGCACGCGATGGCGCAGCACGTCCGGCGCGACCGCGCGCACGTCGTCCGGAGTCACGAAGTCGCGTCCGGCCAACCAGGCCCGTGCGCGCGCGCAACGCTCCAGCGCGATCGAGCCACGCGGGCTGGCGCCCCAGGCGATGCGCCGCGCCAATGCCGGGTCGTAGCCGCTGGCGTCGCGCGAGGCCAGCACCAGTTCGATCAGGTAGCGCTCCAGCGGCGGCGCCATGTGCAGCGACAGCACCTCACGCCGCGCGGCGAACACGTCCTCCAGCGGCATCCGCGGCGGCGGCGCCTCGCCGTGGTCCAGGGTTTCGCGCGCGCGCTCGCGCGCCAGGCGCAGGATCTCGGCCTCGGCGGCCGCTTCCGGATAGCCGATCCGCACGTGCATCAGGAACCGGTCCAGTTGCGCTTCCGGCAGCGGGAACGTGCCTTCCTGCTCGATCGGGTTCTGCGTGGCCATCACCAGGAACAGCTTCGGCAGCGCATAGGTATGCCGGCCGACCGTGACCTGGCGCTCGCCCATCGCTTCGAGCAGCGCCGACTGCACCTTGGCCGGCGCGCGGTTGATCTCGTCGGCGAGCAGGATCGGATGGAAGATCGGCCCGGGCAGGAACTCGAAGCGGCTTTCCTGCGGCCGCCACACCTCGGTGCCGGTGAGGTCGGCCGGCAACAGGTCCGGGGTGAACTGGACGCGGGCGAAATCCGCTTCCAGCCGCGCGGCCAGCGCGCGGATCGCGGTGGTCTTGGCCAGGCCGGGCGCGCCTTCGACCAGCAGGTGGCCATCGGCGAGCAGCGCGATCAGCAAGCGCTCCACCAACGCGGACTGGCCGACGATGGTTTCGGACAAGCCGTCGCGCAGGGCGAGGAACGCCGCGTGCAGGCGCTGCTGCTCGGGCGCGGCGGGAGTGGGATCGAAGCTGGAGGGCGTGGTGTTCATGTGCCGAGTTTGACCCATCGGCGGTGAAATGGTTCTGCGCGCAGCGCGAGCATCGGCCGCAAATTCAGATTTGCCTCATCCTCCGGCAAAAACGAAGACGGGAGAAGCGCATGCTTCTCCCGTCCTGATGCCAGCACCGCCTCGCCTGTGCGCGGGCGCTCGGCACGGCCCGCGCGCGTCAGCCGGCGCTGGGCGCGCGCTTGGCCACGCGCATCACCTTCGGGGTCACGAAGATCAGCAGCTCGGCCTTGCTCTTGCTGCGGCCGCGCTTCTTGAACAGATTGCCCAGAAACGGGATATCGCCCAGGAACGGCACCTTGGAGATGCTGTTGCGGTCGGTGAACTCGTACACGCCGCCGATCACCACGGTCTGGCCGTCGTCCACCAGCACCGCGGTATTGATCTCGCGGCGGTTGATTTCCGGGATGGTGCCGTAGCCTTCGAGCACGCGGTACTGGTCGACTTCGTCCTTCTTCACGTTCATGTTCAGGAACACGCGATTGTCGTCGGTGATGGTCGGGGTGACCTTCAGCTCCAGCAGCACTTCCTTGAACTGCACATTCGGCGTCGCCGCGGTCCCGCCGGTGCCGCCGGTGATGGTGATGTAGCCGATCTCCTTGCCCTGCTTGATCACCGCCTCGCGCTGGTTGGAGGTGACGATGCGCGGGTTGGAGATGACTTCGCCACGGCCTTCCTCCTGCAGCGCCGACAGCTCCAGATCCAGGTTGAAGTTGGATCCGAGCAGGGTATAGGCCAGGCTCGGCAGCGTCGGCGCACTGGTGAAGGTGGTGCCACCCAGATTGACATTGAGCCCGCGCGTGGCCGCGGTGTTGCCACCGGTCGCGCCGCTGCCGACGGTCGCGGTGTTGTCGCCATAGGTATGGGCACCGCCGATGCCGAACTTGGCGCCCAGGTCGCGAGCGAAGGTATCGGTCGCGATGACGATGCGGCCCTCGATCAGCACCTGGTCGACCGGACGGTCGATCACGTTGATCAGCTCGCGCATCTGCGCGATCTTCTTCGGGATGTCGCTGATCATCAGCGTGTTGGTGCGCTCGTCGGCGACGATGCGCCCGCGCGGCGACAGGAAGCCGTTGTCGGTCTGGCCGCTGCCACCACCGCCACCGCTGCCGCCGCCGGAGCCGCCGCCGATGCCCTTGGCCTCGGTCAGCGCTTTGAAGATCGTGGAGGCGCTGTGGTAGTTGATCTGGATGTAGTCGGTGGTCAGGTCCTCGCGGTTCTCGATCGCGATCCGCGCGTCTTCCTTGTCCTGCTCGAACTTGGCCAGTTCCTGCTGCGGCGCGACCCAGACCACGGCGCCGTCGCGGCGCTTGTCCAGGCCCTTGGCGCGCAGCACGATGTCCAGCGCCTGGTCCCACGGCACGTTGACCAGGCGCAGGGTGACATTGCCCTGCACGGTGTCGGAGGCGACGATGTTGAGGTTGGATTCCTCGGCGATCAGCTGCAGCACGGTGCGCACCGGCACGTCCTGGAAATTGAACGTCACCGGGCGGCCGCTGTAGCCGCGCGCGGCGACCTGCGCCGCCGCCTGGCTGACCGTACTCGCGCTGACCGCACCCACCGCCGGCGCCGAGGTCCGCGGCGAGATCTCCACCACGTAGTCGTTGCCCGACTGGTAGGCCATCGACTCGAATGGGCCATTGGTGCTGAGCACCAGCTGCGCGCCACCGGCGTAGGGCTTGGCGTCGATGCGCTGCACCGGCGTGGCGAAGTCGGTGACGTTGAGCGGATGCTGCAGCTCCGCAGGCAACGCGGCGTTGCCGACATCGACTACCAAGGTGTTGCCCTGGGTGCGCAGATCGGGACTGGCGCCGGCGCCGCTGAAGTGCAGGATCAGCCGCCCCGCATCGCCGTCGCCGCGCTTGAAGTCGATCTTCGACACCGTGAGCTTGGCCGGCGCCTGCGCTGCCGCCGCCGTCGGACCCGCCGCCGGCGTCGCCGCCAGCGCCGCGCCCATCACCGCCGAACTCCCCAGCAGCGTCGCCAACCCCAATGCGCGTAGCCGCACCGTCGCGCCGCGCCGGATGGGACGCAGGCTCAGGGCTTTGGAAAAAGTCATCGTGCTATCCCCATAATCAATCATTGATCGTCCAGCGCCACAGCGGCCGGACGTTCCAGCCAACCGCCAGCGCCATCCGGCACCAGTTCAATCAAATCGATGCGATCCTCGTGCACCCCGGTCACGCGGCCATCGCTCTGCCCCATGTAGATGCCGGGCCGGACCCGATAGGTCACCTTGTCCGGCGCCATCACCAGCGCCACCAGGCCACCGCCGTTGCCCAGCGTGCCGACCATTTTGAGGCCGTCCAGCGGGAACTGCTCGAGCGGTTCCTTGCGTCGGTTCGGATCCGGGCGCAGGCCGTTGTTGCCATCCGGACTCGACCAGGCATCGCTGAACGGATCGCGCAGGCCCTGGGCCGAATATTCGAAGGTCTCGAACTGCTGCATCACCGGCAGCGGCTCCAGCGGCTGCGCCGGCCGCGCACGCACCTCCTTGACCCAGTTTTCCAGGTTCGGCGCATCGCCCGGGGTGCTGCTCACGCCACGGCCGCAACCGCCGAGCAGCGCCACCAGCGCCAGCCCGGCCACGCACTTGAATGCCGCGGTCCGCCGCGTCATGCGCCACCGCCTTGCTTGGAACCCTTCTTCGCCGCGGCCGCCGCCTTCTCCTGGTCCGCCATCTCCTTGTCGTCCAGATAGCGATAGGTCTTGACCGTGCCGGACAGTTCCAGCTCGCCGCGCACGGTGAGTCCGGCCTTCCTGTCCTTGGGCTTGAGATTGATGTCGTGCATGGTCAGGATCACCACCCGCGGCAGCGACGCCACGCCGCTGACGAAGGCGCCGAACTGGTGGTAGCTGCCGACCATGCGCAGCGCGATCGGCTTCTCCGCGTAGAATTCCTTCGGCGACTCCGGACCGGGCTGGAACAGCTCGTTGGCCAGGCCGCTGGACAACGCAGTCTGCGAGATGTCGATGATCAGGTCCGGCATCTCGGTCTTGCTGGGCAGCTGCCGCAGCATCTGCTGCAGCACCTGCTCCATCTGCGCCAGCTGCTGCTTCAGCGGCTGCAGGTTGACCGCGCGGCTTTGCTCCTTCTCGAACGAGGCGCGCAACTCGGTTTCCTTCTGCTCCAGCGAACCCAGCTCGTCGCGCTTGTCGCTGAGCAGCAGGAACCAGGACATGATCAGGATGAACAGCGTGAGCAGCACGCAGAAGCCGATCTTGGCCTGCTGCGGCCAGTTGCCGATGTTGTTGAAGTCGAGGTCTTTTACGTTGAATTTCTTGCTCATGACGCCGGTCCCTGTTGCGCTGGCGTGGCGGCCGGCGCAGCGGCCGGCGGCGTCGCGGGTGCAGTCGTTGCGTTCGCTGCAGCAGGCGCGGCAGCGGCGGGCGGCGCAGGCGTGGCGGCCGCACCCGGTGCCGGCGCGGCCGCGCCCGGCACCGATTCGGAGGCGTCGCCCGGAACCGGCAGCTTGACCTTGAGGGTGAACACGTACGGCAGGGCCTTGGCGTCGACGATCGGGCCCTTGGCCTCCTTGTCCTGCGCCTTGGCCTCGATCACCGACAGCTCCGGATTGGTCATCCAGCCCGAGCCTTCGAGGTTGCGCATGTAGGCGCTGACCCGCGCATTGGATTGCGAGCGCCCTTCCAGGGTCAGGATGTCGCCTTCCTGCTTGACCGCGGTCAACACCACGCCATCGGGGATGGTGCGCACCAGCGAATCGAACAGGTGCACCATCTGCGAGCGCTTGGCCTGCAACTCCTCGATGACCCGCTTGCGCGCCAGCAGGCGCCGTTTCTGTTCGTCGAGCTTGTCGATTTCCTGGTTCTGCGCCTTGACCTTCTCGATCTCGGTCTGCAGGTAGGCGTTGCGCTCGTTCTGCCCGGTGATCTGGCGGTCGTAGTAGAACCAGACCAGCAAGGCCAGCAGCACCCCGGCCAGCGCGGCGAAGCCCAGCATCGCGTAGAACTCGCGTTCGCGTTGCTTGCGCCGCTCTGCCCGCCAGGGCAGCAGATTGATTTTTGCCATCAGTCAAAGCTCCTCAGAGCCAGGCCGGTGGCGATCATCAGCGCCGGCGCGTCCTGGGCCAGCGCATGCGCCTGGACCTTCGGCCCCAGGGTCATCTGCGCCAGCGGGTTGGCGACCACGGTCGCCACCCCCAGTTGTTCCTCGACCATCTCCGGCAACCCGGCCAACGCCGCGCAACCGCCGGCCAGCACGATGTGGTCGACCCGGTTGAATTCGCTGCCGGCGTAGAAGAACTGCAGCAGGCGGCTGATCTGCTGCACCGTCGCTTCCTTGAACGGCTCCAGCACCTCGATCGCGTAGCTTTCCGGCAGCCCGCCCTGGCGCTTGGCCATGCCGGCTTCCTCGTAGGTCAGGCCGTAGCGGCGCATCACTTCGTCGGTCAGCTGCTTGCCGCCGAACACCTGTTCGCGGCTGTACAGGCTGCGCCCGCCGCGCAGCACGTTGAGCGTGGTCATGGTGGCGCCGATATCGACCAGGGCGACCACGCCGTCGGCGGCCACCGGCAGCTCGCTGGCGACCAGCGCGAACGCGTTCTCGACCGCGAAGGCCTCCACGTCCATGACCTTGGCGATCAGGCCGCCGAGTTCCAGCGCCGACTGGCGCAGCTCGACGTTCTCCGAGCGCGACGCGGCCAGCAGCACCTGCACCATCTCCGGATTGTTGGGGATGATCCCCAGCACCTCGAAGTCCAGGTTCACTTCCTCGATCGGATACGGGATGTAATTGACCGCCTCCAACTCGACCTGCGCTTCCAGTTCGCTCTCGTCCAGTTCGGCCGGCATCGGGATCAGCTTGGTGATCACCGCCGAGCCGGCCACCGCCGCCGCGGCATGCTTGGCGCGGGTGCCGGAACGGGTCACGGCGCGGCGGATCGCCTCGCCCACGGCTTCGACCTCGACGATGTTCTTCTCGACCACGGCGTTGGGCGGCAGGGGTTCCACGGCATAATGCTCTACGCGGTACCGGTTGCCGCTACGCGACAGCTGCAACAGCTTGACCGCGATCGAACTGATATCGACACCGATCAGCGGTTGCTGACTCTTTGGGATAAGCCCCACGGATTTTCCCCTGCCGACGGGCACTTGGACGCTACTGTTGCGCCCGCGCATTAATAACGATTTTTTTGCAATTGGCAACCGCCCTGGCATGGCGTGACCTCCGTCAAGGCATGTCCTGCGGCAGCAAACCCGTCGCATCCCCGGAACCGGCCCCAGCCGTTCCCCGGCGTACTCTATACTCTGCGCCCAAGAAATCTGCAATCGGAATCTCTCTCGATGCCCCGTTTTCGTCGTTGGCTGCGCTGGGCGCTGGTCACCTTTTTCGTCCTCGCCCTGATCGGAGCCGCGGCCGCCGGCGGGCTCTATTACGTGGTGTCCTCCAAGCTTCCGGACGTGCAGACGCTGCGCCAGGTGGAGCTGCAGGAGCCGATGTACGTCTATGCCAGCGACGGCAAGCTGATGGCCCTGTTCGGCGAGACCCGGCGCTATCCGATCACCATGAAGGACGTGCCGGAGCGGCTCAAGCAGGCGTTCCTGGCCACCGAGGACGCGCGCTTCTACCAGCACGGCGGAGTGGACTACAAAGGCATCGCCCGCGCGGTGTGGCTGCTGGCCACCACCAGCGACAAGCGCGTGCCGGGCGGCTCGACGATCACCCAGCAGGTCGCCCGCCAGTTCTTCCTGAGCTCGGAATACAGCTATACCCGCAAGCTGGCCGAGATCCTGCTTGCGCGCAAGATCGAGGCCGAGCTGAGCAAGGACGAGATCTTCGAGCTGTATCTCAACAAGAGCTTCTTCGGCAACCGCGCCTACGGCGTGGCCGCCGCGGCCGAGTACTACTACGGCAAGAAGCTCAACGAACTGAGCCTGGACGAGATGGCCTCGCTGTCCAGCATCCCCAAGTTCCCGTCCAGCGGCAACCCGATCAGCAACCCAGAGCGCGCCAAGCAGCGCCGCGACAACTACGTGCTCAGCCGCATGGCCGCGCTGGGCTTCGTCAGCCAGGCCGAGGCCGACGCGGCCAAGGCGGTGCCGATGCATGCGACCCCGCACGAGCGCCCGGTCGAGGTCGAGTCGCCCTACGTGGCCGAGCTGGTGCGGCAGGAAATGATCGCCCGCTTCGGCGGCGACGTGCTCGACAAGGGCTACCACGTCACCACCACCATCGATACCGAACTGCAGGCCGCGGCCAACCATGCGGTGCGCCAGGGCCTGGTGATCTACGACCGCCGCCATGGCTGGAACGGCGTGGAGAAGCATTTCGACGTCGCCGCCGATGCCGACGCGGCCGCGCTGGCCAGCCACCTCGCCGGGATCAATGCGCAGGGCGGCATGCTGCCGAGCATCGTCGCCGCCACCGGCAGCGACGGCAGCGCCACCGTGGTGCTGGTCAACAAGACCGAACTGGTGCTGCCGGTCGCGTCCAGCCGCTGGACCGGGCGCAGCCCGGCCACGCTGCTCAAGCGCGGCGACATGGTGCGGATCCAGGCCGGCGACAAGCCGGGCGAGTGGGAAATCACCCAGCTGCCGCGCGGGCAATCGGCGCTGGTGTCGCTGGACGCCAACAACGGCGCGCTGCGCGCCCTGGTCGGCGGCTTCAGCTATGCCGGCAACAAGTTCAACCGCGCCACCCAGGCGCGCCGCCAGCCGGGTTCCAGCTTCAAGCCGTTCCTGTATGCGGCCGCGTTCGAGAAGGGCTTCAACCCGGCCTCGATCGTGCTCGATGCGCCGGTGGTGTTCCGCGATCGCCGCGGCAAGACCTGGTCGCCGCAGAACGACGGCGGCGGCTTCAAGGGGCCGATGCGCCTGCGCGAGGCGCTGGTGCAGTCGCGCAACCTGGTCTCGGTGCGCCTGCTCGACAGCATCGGCGTGGACTTCGCACGCAAGTACATCAGCCAGTTCGGCTTCCAGGAGGCCGAGTTACCACCCAACCTGTCGATGTCGCTGGGCACCGCGTCGCTGACCCCGCTGTCGGTGGCGCGCGGCTATGCGGTGTTCGTCAATGGCGGCTCGCGGGTGGACACCTGGATCATCGACAAGGTCACCGACCGCGACGGCAACGTGCTGTTCCAGGAGCACCCGCCCACCGCCTGCCGCAGTTGCGGCAGCGTCGGCGGCAGCGCCACCCCGGCCAGCCAGGTGGTCGACGGCTTCAACTTCGGCAGCGCCGCGCCGCCACCGCCGCCCGCGGCCACCGCCGCCGCGACGCCGACCCCGGCCGAGACCGCGCCGGCGACCGATCCCGAGGCCAAGGTGGCGCCGCGCGCGATCGACGAGCGCACCGCCTACCAATTGGTCTCGATGATGCGCGACGTGGTCCAGCGCGGCACCGGCACGGCGGCCAAGGTCCTGGGCCGCGCCGACGTCGGCGGCAAGACCGGCTCCACCAACGACCACCGCGACGCCTGGTTCTCCGGCTTCGGCGGCCCGTATGTGACCACCGTCTGGGTCGGCCGCGACGACTTCCGCTCGCTCGGCTACCGCGAATACGGCGGCAAGGCGGCGCTACCGATCTGGATCGAGTACATGCGCGTGGCGCTGAAGGACAAGCCGATCGCCAGCAACGATCCGCCAGCCGGCATGGTCCAGGCCACGCTCAACGGCGCCACCGAATGGGTCAAGGTCGAGGACATGGACCGCATCCAGGAGTTCGACTACGGCCAGCAGGATCAGAAGACCGACGACGCGGCGTTCGACATTTTCTGAGGAGCGCGGGACTCGGGACCGGGGACTCGGGACTCGGCGGGTCCTGGAGCCGAGGCGGCGATGGCTGGCGGACGCTGCGTCGCCGGACGATTCGAGCAGAATGCAGCCTCGCCCGGCGCGTGACAGTACTGCATGCCGGCGTCACCGCGCTGTTGTACAGTCGGGGCAGGCTTTGAGGGAGGCGGCCCCATGCACCACGCTCGGCAACATGCCCAGACGCGCACGCACGAACGCCGCCGCCGGCTGGCCCACGAAGCCGCTCGGCTGATGGCCGAAGGCGGCATCCGCGACTTCCACCAGGCCAAGCTGAAGGCCGCCGAGCGGCTCGGCATCCACGACGACGCCTCGCTGCCGCGCAACCGCGAGATCGAGGATGCGCTGCGCGAATACCAGCGCCTGTTCGCCGGACCCGACCACGCCGGCGGCCTGCGCCTGCGCCGCGAGGCCGCGTTACGCGCGATGGACTTCCTGCGGTGCTTCGCGCCGCGCCTGGTCGGCGCGGTGCGCGACGGCACCGCCGATGCCAACAGCCCGGTGCAACTGCACCTGCACAGCGACGACGCCGACGCGGTGGCGCGCTTCCTCGAGGAACACCGGATCCCGGCCGAATCGCGCACGCGCCGGCTGCGCCTGGACCGCGAACGCAGCGAGGACTTCCCGGTGTGGCTGTTCGCCGCCGAGGAGCTGGCCTTCGACCTGACCGTGCTGCCCTACGATGCGCTGCGCCAGGCGCCGCTGTCGCAAATCGACGAGAAGCCGATGCGGCGCGCCTCGGAAAGCCAGCTGCGGCAGTTGCTGAGCGAGCAGGACATCGCCGACGCTCCGCAGCACCGCTGAGCGTCGCGCGCGCCGCGCCCCATTGCCAATCGCTCCTTTCACCAACGGCCCGCGCGGCATGCTCGCCATGGCGCCCGATGCCATCGTCGTCAAGGCCTTCTACGCGCCGCTGGATCTCGACGGCATCGCACGCATGCACGATGCCGACAGCCAGGCGCTGGTGGCGCAGATCGACCTGCCGGTCGCGCATTAGCGCAACCCGAGCCAGAGCCTGCCACTCGACGCTGCCCACTGCGGGAGCAACATGGCAGAAACGGCGCCGGGCAGCCTAGGGCCATCCGCAATCGCTCCATATTGCGCCCAGTGCGTTGGCCGTGATTCCCTGTAGGAGCGGCTTCAGCCGCGACGAACGAAGCGGCACACCCTCCGGCTGCAAACACTGTCTGGGCTGAAGCCCCTCCCACATGAAAGCGCTTCAGCAAGGCGACTACATGCAGCTTTGTGAGAGCGACTCCGGGTGGCCTCAGGCCATCAGTCGCGACAAGAGGCATCCGGAAAAAGCCGCCGCATCACGGTCCGCCGCATAAAAAAACGCCCCGCGAAACGGGGCGTTCGATTGCCACAGCGCAGCGGCAGCGCGCTCAGCGCTGGCCGTCGCCCTTGTAGTCGCGCTTGTCGTAGCCGGTGTAGATCTGGCGCGGACGGCCGATCTTCATTTCCGGATCGACCTGCTGCTCCAGCCAATGCGACACCCAACCCGCGGTGCGCGCGATGGCGAACATCACCGTGAACATCTCCACCGGAATGTTCAACGCCTTGTAGATGATGCCCGAGTAGAAGTCGACGTTCGGGTACAGCTTGCGCTGCACGAAGTAGTCGTCCTTCAGCGCCGCCTCTTCCAGCTTCAGGGCCACTTCCAGCAGCGGATCGTTGACGCCCAGTTCGCCCAGCACCTTGTGGGTCATCTCGCGGATGATCTTGGCGCGCGGATCGAAGTTCTTGTAGACGCGGTGGCCGAAGCCCATCAGGCGGAAGCTCGAGTTCTTGTCCTTGGCCTTGGCCACGGCGCTCTCGACATTGTCGGCGGTGCCGATCTCTTCCAGCATCTTCAGCACGGCTTCGTTGGCGCCGCCGTGCGCCGGGCCCCACAGCGCGGTGATGCCCGCGGCGACGGACGCGTACGGATTGGCGCCGGTGGAACCGACCAGGCGCACGGTCGAGGTCGAGGCGTTCTGCTCGTGATCGGCGTGCAGGATGAACAGCAGGTCCAGCGCCTTGGCCACGACCGGATTCATCTCCAGCTGCTCGCTCGGCACTTCGAACATCATGTGCAGGAAGCGGTCGACGTAGCCGAGATTGTTGCGCGGGTAGCGGATCGGCCAGCCGATCGAATAGCGGTGCGCCACGGCGGCGATGGTCGGCACCTTGGCGATCAGGCGGATCGCGGCCAGGCGCCGCTGTTCCGGATCGTTGAGGTCCAGCGTGTCGTGGTAGAACGCCGACAGCGAGGCCACGCTGCCGGCCATCATCGCCATCGGGTGCGCGTCGTGGCGGAAGCCGCCGAGGAAGTTCTTCAGCGACTCGTGCATCATCGTGTGATGCGTCACTTCGTGGTCGAAGGTCTTGAACTCGTCGGCGGTGGGCAGCTCGCCGTTCATCAGCAGGTAGGCCACTTCGAGGAAGTTGGACTTCTCGGCCAGCTGCTCGATCGGGTAGCCGCGGTACAGCAGCACGCCGTTGTCGCCGTCGATGTAGGTGATCGCCGACTTGCAGCTGGCGGTCGCGGTGAAGCCGGAGTCGTAGGTGAACAGACCGGTTTCTTTGGTCAACTTGGAAATGTCGACGCAATCGTTGCCCAAGGTGGGTTTGAGTACCGGCAGAACGACCGACTTGTCGCCGGCATTCAGCGTGACCTGATCAAGATCGGACACAGTGTGCGCTCCTCAGTGGAAGGCGCCTGTCCGTACTTTGGGAACAGACGCGTGAAGGAAGTCCACGGCAATTACCACGGATTTCGCCATTATCGCACAGCAACATTTGAGTCGTCGCTCGGACTGACGCCGTCGCGCGCGGGTGCGGCGGCGACACAGCAATACATCCTCGCCGCCGCCAGGACGGGAGAATCTACGCCGGCCGCGACAGCCGGGAAGCGATGCATCGGGAACGCCAAAAAAGAAAGCCGCGCAGGGCGCGGCCTTCCTTTACCACTGCGACCGTTCGATCAGCGCGCGTAGCGCTTCTGGAACTTGTCGATGCGGCCGCTGGTGTCCATGATCTTGTGCTTGCCCGTGTAGAACGGATGCGAAGCCGAGGAAATTTCGACCTTGATCAGCGGATATTCTTCGCCGTCCTCCCACTTGACCTTTTCTTTCGAGGACATGGTCGAACGGGTCAGGATCTTGAAATCGGAGGTGACGTCTTGAAACACGACGTTGTGATACTTGGGATGGATGTCGGCCTTCATGGGCTCGCACCGTAGGGGGCTGCTGGACAAGAGGGAAACTATAGCAACTCACCCGGCCTTGGCGCAAGGAGAACTTGTGCGGAATTCACAGCACCGGGGTGCGCCATTGGGGCGCAGCGCTCCAGGCGCGGCCGCCCGCGCCCTGACGGCCGCCGCGCTCGCGTCAGCCGGCGCCAACCGCCGCGCGCGCCAGCGCCTGGAAGCGGGCCTGGTCGTAGTGGATCAGCATGGCCGCGTTGTCGGCCAGGCCGAGCCGGCGATTCCAGTCCACCAGGGTGGCGCCGCGGCTGTGGACCCCGGCCAGTTCGACCAGCAGCGGCCGCGACTGCACCTCCAGCGCGCCCTCGGGCTGCAGCGCCCAGGCCATCGCCAACGCGTCGGCGGCATACCAGTACGCGCCGCGCGAATCCTCCGAACGCCGCCGGGTCTTGCGCGAGATCGCCTCGTAGAAGCGCGCCTTGTCGGCGTCCGCGGCCAGCCACTGCTCGACCTCGCGATGCGGCAGGCCATGCGCGACGGTGGCCTCCCAGTCCGCGACCTCGATATGCGGAAACCCGGAAAACACGATGTGCGCCGCTTCCGGGTCGAAGGCGATGTTGAACTCGGCGGCCGGGGTGATATTGCCGTGACAGGTGATCGCCCCGCCCATCACCACGAAGCGGCGCACCCGCTGCGGCAGGGTCGGATCCAGCTTCAGTGCCAGTGCGATGTTGGTCAGCGGACCGAGCGCGACCAGCAGCAGCGCGCCGGCGTACTGGTGCGACAGGCGCAGGATCGCCAGGGCAGCGTGCTCGCTCTGCGCGGCGCGCGCCGCCGGCACCAGGCCGACATCGCCGAAACCGTCCACGCCGTGCACATGGGCGGCGTCCACCGCCGGATGCAGCAGCGGATCGGCGCAGCCGGCGAACACCGGCACGTCCTCGCGCCCGGCCACCTCGCACAGCTTCAGCGCATTGCGCACGGTGTGCTGCAAGCCGACATTGCCGGCGGCGATGGTCAAGCCGACCACGTCGTGACGGTCGTCGGCGAAGGCCATCAGCAGGGCCAGGGCATCGTCCACGCCGGGATCGGTATCGATCAGCAAGGGAATCTTGTCGCGCATGCGGGATTCTTCATTGGTCCGTTCGGCCGCCGAGTCTGGCATTGCAGCAAGAGCGTGGAAAGCGGGACCGGGGACCGGGGACCGGGTCCCCGGTCCCCGGTCCCGAGTCCCGCCCCCACCTAAGCCGCCGCAAACCGCGCCGCCCCCCCCACCCACCGCGCGATGATGCGATCGGCCAGCCCCGGCGATTCGGCCAGCAGCCGTTCGGCCAGCGCATGCACCCGCGGCAGCAGGCCGGCGTCGCGCGCCAGGTCGGCGACGCGGAACGCGGCCAGGCCGGTCTGGCGGGTGCCGAGCAACTCGCCGGGACCACGCAGTTCCAGATCCTTCTCGGCTATGACGAAGCCGTCGTTGGTCTGACGCATGGTCTGCAGCCGCTGCCGCGCCATCGCCGACAGCGGCGCCTGGTACATCAGCACGCAGCTCGACGCGGCCGCGCCGCGCCCGACCCGGCCGCGCAGCTGGTGCAACTGCGCCAGGCCAAGGCGCTCGGCGTTCTCGATGATCATCAGCGAGGCGTTGGGCACGTCGACGCCGACCTCGATCACCGTGGTGGCGACCAGCAGGTCGATCTCGCCCTGCTTGAACGCGCGCATCGCCGCCTGCTTCTCGGCGCCCTTCATGCGTCCGTGCACCAGGCCCACCTTCAGCTCCGGCAGCTGCGCCGACAAGGCGTCGTAGGTGGCCTGCGCGGCGCTGGCGTCGATGCGGTTGCCGGCACCGCCGCCCTGCCCCGGCGCCGGCTTGTCGCCGCCTTCGGCTTCGTCGATCAGGGTGCACACCCAGTACGCCTGGCGGCCTTCGGCGCAGGCCACGCGGATGCGCTGCACCAGCTCCGGGCGGCGCTCGGCGCTGAGCACGATGGTCTGCACCGGGGTGCGCCCGGGCGGCAATTCGTCGATCGCCGACACGTCCAGGTCGGCGTAGGCGGCCATCGCCAGCGTGCGCGGGATCGGCGTGGCCGTCATCACCAGCTGGTGCGGCACGCCGGCGCCGCTGGCGCCCTTGTCGCGCAACGCCAGGCGCTGGTGCACGCCGAAGCGGTGCTGCTCGTCGACGATGGCCAGGGCCAGATCATGGAAGGCCACCGCCGCCTGCATCAGCGCATGCGTGCCGACCACGACTTGCGCCTCGCCCGAAGCGATCTGCGCCAGCACCGCGGCGCGCGCCTTGCCGGTGACCTTGCCGGCCAGCCAGGCGACGCGGATGCCGAGCGGCTCCAGCCAGGCGCGCAGGTTCGCCAGGTGCTGTTCGGCGAGCAGTTCGGTCGGCGCCGCCAGCGCCGCCTGCTTGCCCTTGTCCACCGCCAGCATCGCCGCCAGCGCCGCGACCACGGTCTTGCCGCTGCCGACGTCGCCCTGCACCAGGCGCAGCATCGGCGAGGGCTTTTCCAGATCGGCGCGGATCTGCGCGAACACCCGCTGCTGCGCGCCGGTGAGCTGGAACGGCAGCGACTGCTGCAGGCGCTTGGCCAGCAGGCCGCGTCCGCGCAGCGACGGCGAACGCTGCCGCTGCAGCGCGATGCGCTGGCGGCGCAGGCTCAAATGGTGGGCCAGCAATTCTTCCAGCGCCAAGCGCTGCTGGGCCGGATGCAGACCGGCGGCGAGCGCGCCCAGGTCGGCCTGCGGCGGCGGCCGGTGCGCGATCAGCAGCGCGCTGCGCAGCGACGGCAAGCGCAGCTCGGCGAGCATCGCGGCTGGCAACAGCTCCAGCGAGGCTTCGTCGGGCAGCCGGTCCAGCGCCTGCCCGATCAGCTTGCGCAGCGTCGCCGGGCCGATGCCTTCGACCACCGGATACACCGGGTCCAGGCTGTCGTCCAGGCCCGCGGCCTCATCGCCGCCGAGGATCTGGTAGCTCGGATGCACGATCTCCAGGCCATGCTGGCCGGGCTTGGGCGTGCCGAACGCACGCAGCCGCGCGCCCACCGCGAACTGCGCCACCTGCGCGGCGCGGAACTGGAAGAAACGCAGCACCAGGGTGGCGCGCGAGTCGTCGGCCACCGCCACCCGCAGCATCGGCCGGTAGCGGAAGCCGCGATCCACGGCTTCCACCCGCACCTCGACCTGCGCCGGGATGCCCGGCTGCAGCGCCGCCACCGGGGTCAGCCGGGTGCGGTCCTCATAGCGCAGCGGCAGGTGCAGCCACAGGTCCTGCAGGGTCAGCAGGCCACGCGCGGCGAACTTCTCGGCGACCTTCGGGCCGACGCCCGGCAGCGCCGACAACGGCGCCTCGCCTGCCGCCGACAGCGCCGGCGCCGGAACCTGCACGCGCGGCACGGGCGAAGGTCAGTCGAGCACCATCACCGCATCGACCTCGAAGCCCACGCCTTTCGGCAGGCCGGACACTTCGATGGTGGAACGCGCGGGGAACGGCGCCTGGAAATAGTCCTGCATCACCGCATTGACCTGGGCGAACTGCGACAGATCGGTCAGGTACAGGCCCAGCCGCACGATCCGGTCGAGCGAACCGCCGGCCGCCTCGGCCACCGCCTTGAGGTTGTCGAAGGCGCGCCGCGCCTGCGCGCCGATATCGCCGGGCACGACCTCGCCGGTAGCCGGATCCAGCGGGATCTGCCCGGAGAAATACACCGTGTTGCCGGCGCGCACCGCCTGCGAATACGGACCGATCGCGGCCGGCGCCTGCTCGGTGTGGATGATCTGGCGGGACATGGCGGCTCCAACGGAAGAATGGGTGGGTATTTTACTCGGGCCACCACTGCCTGGGTACATTGCGATTCGCCAGCGAATCGACCAGACTCGGCCATGGGGCAATCATGCTCCATTGCTAAGCACAAGGAGTGCACGGTGAAGAAGTACGCAATCACGACGGTTTTCGCGGTGGCTTTCGCTTTCTCGTCTTCAGCTCATGCGGCTGCAGTAATCTGTAATGACTGCAGCCTAGGGAAGAAGCAGACCATGTCGCGTGAACTCGGCATCGGAAGTCACTTATCTCTGGGACTTCAAGAACCGAACCATGTACCACATGGTTGTATCGGGTGATGGGCACACAATTCCGATGTCTGCTCCTGCCGCAGACTACCTTCGTGTGTCGTGATCCGAGGCTCACGACCTCTGCAGGGCAATTAATCGTCAAGGAAGTCATGTTGACGCCTGATGAGAAGAACGGCTTGACGGCCAGCCTTGCTTTATACGACGAGAACGGCGGCTCCCCAACCGTCATTGGCAATCTACAAGTTCCAGAAAGCTTCTCTATTCCTGCCTCTGTCGCCAGGACCGTGGCCGTCGCCAAGGCCACTACTCAGGCTGATGGGACACGACCAATGACCGCCATGGATGCCGTGACAACACCTGCCTACCGAGACGCTGCGGCCAAAGCTGCGTTGAGTGAAAACAATCTGGGGCCATTCTGGTATTTCAATGAGCGAATGCGAGCAGCAATCTCAAGCTTTACAAGCGCCATCAGCCTGGGGTACATCCAGACGCCCATTAAAATCATTGATAACATTCAATTCCGAGATGGGTCGTTTTTCAGAGTCGAATGGAATCCGTCGTCCAAAGACTATTACTACGTAAAGGGATCTGCGATAGACGCCGCAGGCAATCCAATTCCCGAAACAATAAAAGATGTCACTGGCGAGGAAGGCGGAACACGAAACTATGTCTATCCCAATACGCCTGCGGCTCAGGGTGCTGGGACGGAGATGATCAATCATATTTCCGACCTAGGCGTTCGCTGGAACGGACCGAGCAACGTGACAGTAAACACGAGTTACATGGTGGCCTGCAGCTACACTCCCAGCGGGGCTGTGTGCGAGATACACCTCCTAACGAATTGATCATATGAATACCCAGACCAAACTGAAAAATGCTCTCGCGATACGGGCCTTTCTGTCGCTTGTTGGGGGAGTCATCCTTTGTCAGGTCGGCAAGTCATTGGGGGAGGCAGAGAACTCTTCACACACGTTCAATTGGTACTTCATCGCGTCATGTGTGATCTACGCATTGGTGCCAATCGGAATCCTTCGGACGATTCAGCGTAGTCAGTACTTCTTCTCCAAATGGTCGTATCCTGTGACGCTCAGCGTGGCCACGCTGCTGGCACTTGGTCTGGGCTTGGCCTTTTCTTTCGGGCTGCTCTATATCCCGCCCCCTTGAGAAAGGGGGGGCGGCTTCAACTCCGATTCGCAACACCAACGGTTGTGAAGTGGCCCGGCGACCTGACTTGAGCGACTTCACCGCCAAGTGGAGTTGCCCATGTCATCCAGCCGCCTGGACCAGGCCGAACGATACCGTTTGCATGCGTTATATGAAACCGGGATGTCGATGCGGGCCATCGCCGATGCGTTGGAGCGCGCGCCCAGCACGATCAGCCGCGAACTGCGCCGCAATCAGCACGCTCGGCACTATCTGCCAGATCACGCACAGCGCATCAGCGAGCATCGGCGCACGCAGGCCAGCCGGCGTCCACGCATCGACGCTGAGCGCATCGCACAGATCGAGGTCCTGCTGAGCGAGGACTTCAGCCCGGAACAGATTGCCGGTCGCACCGGCCTGGCCAGTCACGAATGGATCTATCGGCACATCTACGCTGACCACAAGCGCGGTGGCCAGTTGTTCACGCATCTACGCAAGCGCCGCCGCAAGCGCCGTCGGCGGGGCGTGCGCGATGGCCGCGGACAGCTGACACATCGGCGCAGCTGGACACAGCGCCCCAGCGTGGTGGAGCAGCGAAGCCGCATCGGCGACTGGGAGCTGGATACCCTCCGGGCCTCACACGGAAAGGCCGTGGTGGTCAGCATGACCGAACGCCGCAGTCGCCTGCATCTGCTGGCTTACTCGCCTGACGGCACCGCCGAGAACGTGCGCAACGCCATCGTCCAGCGCCTGGGCGGCCTAGGCCACACGGTGCACACCCTCACCGCCGACAACGGCAAGGAATTCGCCGATCATCGGCTCATTGCCGCCTGCTTGCAGAGCGACTTCTATTTTGCAGATCCGTACTGCGCATGGCAGCGAGGCAGCAACGAAAATGCCAACGGATTGACGCGCCAGTACTTGCCACGACACATCGATTTCAGCACCATCACCGATGCGCACCTGCGATGGATCGAACAGCGACTCTACAATCGTCCGCGCAAGATACTCGGATTCAAAACGCCCCTCGAAGTCTTCTCCGAGGAGGTCCTCAACAGCGTTGCGAATCGGAGTTGAATCCGCCGGGGCTTTTGATTAAGCGTGTTATGAATCTTTCGGCATAGACACGCCACGATTGGTCAGCCGCCGCCAGATCACGTGCTTGGCAAGCACGTCAGGACTGAAGCCCTTCCGACAAAAAAGCACACATGCGCCGAACTTGCGAAAATCCCGAGTCCCGAGTCCCGAGTCCCGAGTCCCGAGTCCCGAGTCCCGAGTCCCGAGTCCCGAGTCCCGAGTCCCGAGTCCCGAGTCCCGGCCCAACTACTGCCGCCGCACGCTCTGCACCGCCGTCAGCCGCCGTAAGCGGCGCATCACCTCAGCCAGGTGGTTGCGATCGCGCACCTGGATGTTGAAGCGCAACACCGCGGCGTTGAAGTCGCGGTCCAGGTAGTCCACGCGCTCGATATTGGACTGGCTCTGCGCGATCGCCGCGGCCAGCTGCGCCAGCACGCCGGTGCGGTTCTCCACGTCCACCACCAGCGCGGTGTCGTAGTCGCCGATGACGCTGGTATCCCAGCCGATCGGCACCCAGCGCTCGGGCGACTTGCGCAGCTCGGCCAGGTTCGGGCAATCCAGCCGGTGCACGACGATGCCCTTGCCGGCGGTGTGGTAGCCCATGATGTCGTCGCCGGGAATCGGCTGGCAGCAGTTGGCGAAGCTGACCACGCCGCGCTCGGTGCCATTGATCAGGATCTTTTCCTGCGAATGCTTGGAGTGGCCGCCGCCGCGCAGTTCCGCATAGGCCATCAGCGCCTGCGCGGCCTGGTTCGGCATCCAGTTGCCCAGCGCGATGTCGGCCAGCAGCGCCTCCAGGCGCGGATAGCGGTGCTCGCTGAGGAACGCATCCAGGCGCCCCTTGGGCAGCCGTTCCAGCGCGCTGTCCATCGCCTCCAGCGCGCGGTCGAGCATGCGGTGGCCGAGCTGCACCGCGTCCTCGTGCTCGAGCTGCTTGAGCTGATGGCGGATCGCGGTGCGCGCCTTGCTGCTGACCACGAACTCCAGCCACTGCGGCTTGGGCGTGGCCGAACGCGCGGTGATCACTTCCACGGTCTGCCCGCTGACCAGCTTGGTGCGCAGCGGCACCAGCTTCTTGTCCACGCGCGAGGCCACCGCGCGGTTGCCGACGTCGGTATGCACCGCATAGGCGAAATCCAGCGCGGTGGAATTGCGCGGCAGCGCCAGGATCTTGCCCTTCGGCGTGAACAGGTAGACCTCGTCGGGGAACAGATCGACCTTGACGTTGTCCAGGAATTCCAGCGACGAGCCGGCGGCGCGCTGCGATTCGATCAATTCGACGATCCACGCGTGCGCGCGGCTCTGCGCGCTGTTGGGCGAATCGCCGCCGAACTTGTAGGTCCAGTGCGCGGCCACGCCGCGCTCGGCGATCAGGTCCATTTCCTCGGTGCGGATCTGCACTTCGATCGGCGAGCCGTAGGGGCCGAACAGCACCGTGTGCAGCGACTGGTAGCCGTTGGCCTTGGGAATGGCGATGAAGTCGCGGAAACGGGCGTCCAGCGGCTTGAAGGTGGCATGCACCGCGCCCAGCGCGTGGTAGCAGTCCGGCACCCCGCGCACCACCAGGCGGAAGCCGAACACGTCCATCACCTGGTCGAAGGATTTGTTCTCGTCGCGCATCTTGTTGTAGATGCTCCACGGGGTCTTGATCCGGCTGACCAGGCGGTGCTCCAGCCCGTCCTTGGCCAGCCGCTGCGACAGCTGCACTTCCACCTGCGCCATCGACTCGCGGCGCACCACCGGCTGGCTGCGGATGTGCTTTTCGATGATCGCGTGGCGCCACGGATGCAAGGCGCGGAAGCCGAGGTTCTGCAACTCGGACTTCATCAGGCTCATGCCCAGGCGCTGCGCGATCGGCGCGTAGATCTCCAGCGTCTCGCGGGCGATGCGGCTGCGCGCCTCGGCGCTCTGCGCACCGAGCGTGCGCATGTTGTGCAGGCGGTCGGCGAGCTTGATCATGATCACGCGCAGGTCGCGCGACATCGCCAGCAGCATCTTGCGGAAGCTCTCGGCCGCCGCTTCCTGGCGGTCGCGGAACTTCAGCTTGTCCAGCTTGGTGACGCCATCGACCAGTTCGGCCACCGCCTCGCCGAATTCGGCAGCCAGTTCGGCGCGGGTCAGCGGCGTGTCTTCGATGGTGTCGTGCAGGATCGCGGCGATCAGCGCTTCCACGTCCAGGCCGAGTTCGGCCAGCACGCCGGCCACCGCCACCGGATGGGTGATGTAGGGCTCGCCCGACTTGCGGGTCTGCCCGGCATGCGCGGCCGCGCCCACCTGCCACGCGCGCCGCAGCAGCGGGATCTGCTCGGCCGGCAGATAGCTGGCGCTCCGCTCGAGGTGCAGGACGTAATCGGGAATCGCCTCGCCGGCCGGCGAGGGCGTGGCGGTGGCGACCTGGGCGGAAGGGCCTGGGTTCATGCGCGAAGACTATGCCAGCGGCGCAAGGACGGCAAACCCGAAAACGAAACAGCCCGCGGATGCGGGCTGTTCGGTGCAGCATGCGCTTGCGTGGCGTAGGTCAGTCGTCGTTCTTGGACATGTCCTCGTCGGCAACGACCTCGGCCGCGGCCCACTCCAGCGCTTCGCGCTCGGCACGCTCGCGCTCGGACTTCTCGACTTCGTCGATCAGCGCGTTGTCGATCTTGCGCGCGGCGATCTCGCGCAGCGCCAGCACCGTCGGCTTGTCGGCCGATTCGGTGTTGTCGAGGGTGGCCTGCACGCCGTTGGCCAACTGACGGGCGCGCTTGGACGCCATCATGACCAGCTCGAAACGGTTGTTAACGACTTCCAGGCAATCTTCTACGGTGATGCGGGCCATGCGGGCTCCCGGCGGGCCGCTGGCGGCCACGCGCTCGAATGAGGGAAAGGGCGGAGATTGTAGGCCGCGGGCCGGCCGAAATCAACCGCCCACCATTCAGTTTCCTTTGGAATCAGCCAGTTGGCTGATCCTGCAGCAGCGCCTGGATCAGGCCGGCGTGGCGTTGCTGCTGCGGCAGGCGCCGCAGGCGGCTGGCCACGAAGATCGCGCACATCTCGTCCACCGCGGTGTCGAAGTCCTCGTTGACGATCACGTAGTCGAAGTCGGCGTAGTGCGACATCTCCTCTTGCGCGGCGGCCAGCCGCTGCGCGATCACCGCCTCGCTGTCCTGGCCGCGCTTGCGCATGCGCTGCTCCAGCGCGGCCCGCGACGGCGGCAGGATGAACACGCTGACCGCGTCGGGCACCTTGGCCCGCACCTGGCGCGCGCCCTGCCAGTCGATCTCCAGCAGCACGTCATGGCCGGCGGCCAGCTGCGGCTCCACCGATTGCCGCGCGGTGCCCTTCCAGTCGCCGTGGACGCGGGCGTACTCGAAGAAGTCGCCGGCATCGATCATGCCCTGGAATTCGTCGGCGGACACGAAGTGGTAGTGCTCGGCGTGGCGCTCGCCCGGCCGCGGCGCGCGCGAGGTGAACGAGATCGACAGGGCGATCTGCGGATCGCGCGCCAGGGTGGCGTTGACGATGCTGCTCTTGCCGGCGCCGGAAGGGGCCGCCACGATGTAGAGAGTGCCACGCATCGCTCGGGTCTCGGCGTCGACGGTCGGGCGGCGCACGATACCAGTCCCAGCGGCCACCGCAAGCGCGGCGGCCCGTTGTCGGCGCCGGTGACTGACCCCGGGCATGTCCGCCACGCCACGTAACGGCATGATCGACAAGCGCTTTGCCGCGGTGCCGGGGCTCGGCTCGGCCAGCGCCGGCCGGCCCTGGCGGCCGCCGCCACCGCCGGCATGGCGGCGGACCATTGCGCTCCAATCGGGAGCCGCTCTCATCGCGATCAGGGGCACCCTTGCGCCGTCACGACGATCGCCGGCTTCGCCGGGCATGCCGCCGCGTGCACCGAAGCTGCGCGGCAGCCCACCCGTCATGGCGAGCATGTCGGAGCGGACCGCACAGACGCGGCATCGGCCAGCGCGCGTCTCGCCTGGAAGCGAAGGATCGTGTCGATCGGCACAGCAACCGGCCGGCCCTGCTGCCACACCACGCACCAGCGCCCGTTGCAGTCGAGCACACCGGCGCTGGCGCCCGCCGTGTCCGCACGCGTGGCGATGCCGCCTGGGCGCGCCGCGGCGGCCAATTGCTGCATGCGCTGGCTGGCGTGGCGCGCGCCCTCCTGCCGCGCCGCCAGGGCCGCGAGCACCAGCGGCGCCACCACCATCGCGAACGCGAGGACCAGGGTCTCCGCCGAGATGCGCCGTTCGCCACCGGCCGGGTGCGCCACGGCGCGCCGCCGCAGCCAGCGGCGCAGCGCACCGAGCAGATGCCAGCCCAGCAGCGCCGCCAGGCCGAGGCCGACGCCTCCCAGCGCCACCGCCGCCAGCCACTGATCGTGGCCGATGCCGAACAGCGAGGCCGCGCTCCATGTCAGCGCCAGCAGGCCCATGTAGATGTAGTCGTCGCTGGCGTAGCTCAGCGGCAAGGCCCCCATGCCCAGCGCCGACCAGTAGGCGTCGGCGAACATGCGGCCGGACAGATACAGCGCCGGTACCGCGGTGGTGGCGAGCCTGAGCAATCCCTGCACATGGGCGGACAGCTGCGCGCGGGAGTCTTGCCAGCGCGGTGTCATCTCGCCCTCCCGGCATGCCGGGCCGGCACAGCATAGCGCGGCAGGCTGGGCGCGTGTCTGGGTGACTTCGCACGCATGACCGGCGCACCGTCACCACGAGCAGCGCAGGGATAGCGGTCGCGCGGCGATCCACGCGCGCCAACCGCGAGCGCTGGGACGCCAGTATCGCCATCGCGGTCGATGCGGCAGGTTCTGCGCAATGGCCAGACACGAAAGAAAGGCTCCTTTCCGTATCCCGGAAAGGAGCCTGGCAACACACGGGTGGCGCGATCAGCCACGCCCGCCGTTGTTGCCGCTGAACGCCTGCAGCACGGTGAGCAGGCTGGTCAGGTTGTCGGCGACGCCGGACTGGCCAACCTTTTCCGTGGCGCCGGCACCGGACATGGTGTCGACGCTGTAGATCTGCATGACGCCCTGGTTGGTGGCCGCCTGCGCCAGCGTGTTCTGCTGCTGCTGCGCGGCCACCGCGTTCTGCAGCAGGATGCCGGTCGAATGCGCCATCGTCTGGTACAGGGTGCTGATGGCGATGGCGGGGGCTTCGCCCACCACTTTCACATTGGACTGGGTGACGGCATCGGTCACCATCGGATTGACGGTCAAGGGCTCGGGCATGGTTGCTACTCCTTCGGGATAGGCCTCGTTTAGCCGGAGGCGTTCGGCTCTTAAAAGACGCAACAGCGGGAACGGTGTGAACTCGCGCGGCATGGCGATCACCGCGAAGTGGACGGCGGTGCCGGCGCCGCGGTGCCGAGCTGCGCCAGCAAGGCGTCGACCTGTGCGCGCAAGGGCTGCAATTGCTGTTCGAGCGCCTGCGCGACCTCGGCGACGATCGCGCCGCGCAGCGCCGCGGCGACGCGCTGCGCCTCGTCGCCCTGCGCGCCATCGTCGCCGGGGAGCGCGGGCAAGCTGGGCGTCGGGTGGATCCGCGCGGCCTCGCCATCCAGTTGCCGGGTCAGCGCCGCCATCGCCTCGTGATCGCCGCGCAGCGCGGTGGTCAATTGCCGCAAGGCGTGTTCGGCGTGCTGGATCAGGCCGCTGGCCGCGTCGCGGCCCTGCTGACCGACGACCGCCGCGCGCTGTTCGTCCTGGGTGAGGCGCACCGCCTCCATCAGCATCGACGGCAACAGCGCGCGCAAGCTCTGGTAGCGGCTGCGCGCCTGTTCGACCTGGCTCTGCGCGGACAACAGATGCGACAGCGCGGCATCGCTGGCGCCCTGCTTGACCGCCTTGGCATGCGTGGGATCCATACAGACGCTTCCTTATCCGCTGGTGATGGAGGAAACCGCGTTGCCGATGGTCTTGGCGGAGGTCGCGGCGACCTGGCTGACGTTGCCGTAGACCTCGACCGCGGACGCGACCATCTTCTGCATTTCCAGCAGCACCGGGATTTCCTCGGCCGCCTGCACCGGACCCTCGGCGGCTTTCTTGGCGATCACCGCCTGCGCCGCCAGCGCGATCTGCATGATCGCGTTCATGTAGCTCGCCGCGTCCTGCACCGCCAGTCCTGCGCTCTGCGTGGCCATCACGTCGGGCGGGGTCTGGATCATCGCCGGCATCAGATACTGCATGGTCTGTGCGTTGCTGAAGTCGACCGCCTGCACGATTTTCTGGTTGAGCGCGGACGTGTCTACCGGCGCCGCTGCGGGGGGAGCCGTGCCGCCAGTCGTCGCTCCTGCCGTTCCTGCAGCGCCCCCGGCACCTGCCGTTCCCGTGGCTCCCGCGGCTCCTGTGTTTCCTGCGGTGCCCGCCGTGCCTGGCGGGACGCCACCGCTGGCGTTCGTGCTGGCGTTGGCCGGGGCATCGGAGCCGTCCGCAACCGCGTCCGGCGAATCGACCGCGTCGGCGCGACGGTCGGTGGCGGCGCTGGAAGCCGGTCCCGCGACGGGGGCGGCGGCGACCTCCGCGGCACCACCGGCCGCCGCATCGGTTGGGGGCACCGCTGCCTGCGGCGCCGGTACGGCGCTGGTGCTCTCGTCTTGCATATGCACCGTGTCCTCGGCAGCTGCAACAGGAGGGGAAGGGGAAGGGGAAGGGGAAGCAGCAACGGCTTAGGCAACGGCAGGATCGGCCGGCGCCGGATCGACCGCGCCAGGCGCGGCCTTGTCGTCGCGTGCCGACGATGCCGCCTCGGGGGCCTGCACGCCGACGAGCGGCAGCTTGCGATTCCAGAGCCGATCCATCCAACTCATGGCGAAGATCTCCCGTGATTAGCGACTAGGGCTTGCTACCGCCGTCGGCTACTTCCATGATCAATTGGCAGGCCTTGGACACGATCGCGGTGGTGATCTGGTTCATCGCCTGCTGGCTGTGCACGGCGTTCTGCACCGACAGTCCGGTGGCATGGCTGACCACCTGATACAGCGATGCGATCGCCTGGGCCGGCGCTTCGGCCACCACCTTGACGTTGGTCTGGGTTACTGCATCGGTGACCTGCGCATTGACGTTCTGTTCTGCCATGGCATCGATTCCTCGGTAAACGGCGGATTGACTGGGGCCTATCACTGGACGCGGCGGCGGCCGGAGTGTGAAACCTCAGCGAGCACTCATTGCGCGGCGGCCAGCGCGCCACGCAACTTCTCGCGCAGCAATTGGACACGTTTGCACACCAGCGTCGGCGAGATGTTCAGCGCCGCGGCAATTTCCGCCGTGGAGCGATCCTCGCGAAAGCGCAGCCGGAACAGCTCGCGCCCCTGCGGCGGCAACCGCGCCACCGTCTGCTCCACCAGTGCCAGCGCATCCTGATTCGACCAGGCGGTCTCGACGCTGGCGCTTGCCGGATCGACATCGGGCGCAAGCAGATCGCTGTACACGTCCGCATGAAAATCGCGCAAGCGGCGCTCGTAGGCGTGCTTGCGACAACGGCTGATGAACTCATTGTTGAGCGCACACAGGAAGAACGAGCGCGGCTCGCGCACCTGCGTCCGGTGCAGCAAGACGTGATTGGCGGTCCTGAGAATGGTCGAGGACAGAATGTCCTCCGCCTCGTCGATATTGCCGTTGGTCAAGCGGATCGCCCTGCCCCGCAGCACCTTCGCGCATTGCACCCATCCCTGCCAGATCTCCTCCGGCACGCTGCCGGACTGCGGACCTGCGGACGCATCACTGTCGAGCATTTCCCTTTCCCCTGTCCGTGGCGGCGTATATGCCGGGAACTTCGGTGGGAAATGACGTGCGGCGCGGGAGCCTGTGAAAACTTGTCTACGGTGCTCGACCGCGCCATCGACACACTGACGGCATGCGCGCGCGCCGCCATTCGAAGCGAGGCGACCGCGTTTTTCAGCAGCGCAGCCCGGACCGCTCGTGTGCGACGCGACACGCGCATGGCGAGCGGATCCGACCGACCGCGGTTCGATTCGGTGTCGGTCGGCGCAGCCACTCCTCCACGCCGACCAGCGGTAGCGAGGCGTCGGACAGCGGGCGCCCGCGTTGCGGACGCTCGCATTTGGCCTCAGTTGCTCAACATCTTGCGCAGCGCAGCCAGTTGCGCCGGCTGCAGCGCACTCAACCTGGACAACAGGTCGTTGCCCGCGGCAGGCACGGCAGCGCCCTGTCCGTCGGCGGGATTCTCCGGATCGGCAGCGGGATCGGCCGCGGGCTGCGCCGGCGATGCCGCCTCCACTTGCGCACCCAGCGGCGGCGGCCGCAAGGTGGCGAGCGCCTTGTCCAGATTGTCGAATGCCAGACCCTGCAATCCCCTCAGTTCCGCGGAGTTCATTTTCGCCAGGCTGCGCGCGGCGGCCGGGTCGCCATGGATCGGCGGCACGTCCAGATCCGCCGCGTAGTACTCCGCCACCTGCAGCAGGCTCGGATCGCCATTGCGATAGACGCCATCACCGCTCATGACCTGGACCTTGCGCAGCCCGGCGAAGACCTCGTACTGCGCGCCGATGTCGAACACCGCATCGGCGCCATCCACCAGCAAGGCGATCTCGCAATCGGCGTAGGGACTGGACTGGATGTCGATGGCGTCGCGCAGCACCACCAGCCGGCGCCCGGCCAACTCGCGCTTGAGGACGCTAGTGCCGACCTTGAGCACCGGCGAGAACACCCGCGAATCGGCCAGCGTAGACAAATCGTAGTAGTCGAACCTGCCCAGCACCGGAGCATCCTGCCCCTGGTTCTGCACGGCACTGTTCTTCAGCGCCAGCGCCAGCCCGCATTCCAGCAGCGAGTGGTGGTACTGCAGCACCATGGTGGCGATGGGCGGCAACTCCCAACCCTGCGCTGCCTGCGCCTGCGCCTGCTCGGCGAGGCTTCCGCCGCCGTCGACGACGGTCTGCAACAGCGCCAGCACCGCCAGGCCATCGGTGGTGGTTCCGGAAATGTCGGCGCCGATGTACGGCCCGTAGAAGCGCTCCATGTACTTGACCACGCTGCGGTCGAGCAGACGGTTCTTGAAGATGCCCAACGGCGGCCATTCGCTCAGCGCATAACCCGCCGTCTCCTGCCGCGCCCGATTGCTGGACCTGTCGAATGCCGCCTTGTTGCGCAGATTGCTCTCGAAATCCTTGACCGCCGCGCCGGCGCCGCCGTTCTCGATGTATTCGCCCAGGTCGCGGATCGCGTCGCCCAGGGCGAAGACCTCCTGCACATAGTCGTTCGAATAGAAATTCCTGATGCGGTCCCTGGCGCGTTCGAGGTTGCCCGCGGCGCGCGGATTTTCCGCCTGAAGTTGCGGCGACAGGATCGCCTGTGCCAGCAGCGCCGCGTGCTGCTTGCCTTCGGCGAAGGTCATCCGGTCCAGCGTCTTGAACATCACGGATACCTGCACCGAACGAATCCGGTTGCGGGCCTCCTGTACGGCGTCTCCATAGATCACGATGGCGCTCATGGTGCGTCTCCTTGGGTCGGTATCACCTGCCGACGGGCACCCAGGGCCGCGCCATGCCAGCGGCATGCGCGTGACGGAAGCGGCGTCGGCGAGGCATGGGCACGCACCGTTACGCGTCGATGGGTCCGCGCAAGGGGCGCGGACGGCGTCGCGCCATGGCCGGCGTGCTATGCAGGAAGACGCGGCAAGCGCGCGCGCGTGAACTGCGCGCCCGCATCGCCGCACGGACGCGGAATGCGATATCGGTGTCGCGACGTCGCCGCCAAGGGCGGCCAAGCCCGTTATAGCGGCGCTCGAGAAGGGCGCCATCGCCCCGGACTGCGACGTGTGGCGGGCCGACGGCGGCATCGCACCGTCCTTGTCATCGGCGCTTACGTGGCGGTGGCAGGCGCGGGAACGACTGCAGACGCGACGTCCCCCCCGCCCTGAGTAGCGGTCAGGTTTAGAGTCCGGGGGTAATTGCCCCACCCCCGATTGCTGTGCCATTTGAAAGTAGAAAATCCGACCTTCTACTGCGCCTGTGAATTCGCTTGGGACCCGTATTCTCGGGCAAATTCCTCAGGGGTTTTCCATGCCAGTGCACTGTGGGGCCGCTCCTCGTTATAGAAGCGCCGCCACGCTTCGATTTTGCTCCGCGCGTCGGCCAGTGACAAGAACCAATGCTCGTTCAAACACTCCTGCCGCAACCGGCCGTTGAAGCTCTCCACCAGCGCATTGTCGGTCGGCGTTCCGCGCCGGGAGAAGTCCAGCTCCACGCCATTCTCATACGCCCAGCGATCCATCACCTTGCCGGCAAACTCGCTCCCGTTGTCCACCTTGATGGCCTCTGGTCTGCCGCGCTGAGCCACCAGGCGGGCCATCGCTTCGGCTACATGCTCGCCACGAAGCGACTGATCCACGACGATATCCAGGCACTCGTGAGTGAAGTGATCCACAACCGTCAACGAACGAAAGCGGCGGCCATCGAATAGTGCATCGCTCACAAAGTCCATGCCCCATAGCGTGTTGGGCGCGGTGGCAACCTTGATCGGCTGGCGGCGACGAGCGCTGCGACTACGACGAGCCCGGCAATGCCTTAAAGACAGGCCTTCTTCCTTGTAAATACGATGGATGCGCTTGTGGTTGTCCCGCCAGCCTTCCCGGCGCAGCACAACGAACACCCGCTCGCATCCGTAGTGAGCACGGCTCAAGGCGATCTCCCGCATCCGCATACGAACCGCACTGCAATCCCTTGCCTTGGCCTTGTACGAATAACTGGAGTGGGACATCGACATCATCCGCAATGCGCGGCGCAGGCTTACCCCAAAACGCTCGCGCAATTGGCCTACCCAAGAACGGCGCTGGGCAGGCCTCAGAGCTTTTTTGTGACCACCTCCTGCAGCATCGCTTTGTCCAGGCTCAGATCCGCAACCAGCTGCTTGAGCTTGCGATTCTCTTCTTCCAGCAAGCGCAGCCGCTTCAGCTCTGAAGGCCCCAGTCCACCGTACTTCTTGCGCCAGACATAGAACGTGGCCTCGGCCACGCCCATCTTCCGGCAGATCTCGCCAACCGCCATGCCCAGCTCGGCCTGCTTGAGTGCGTAGGCGATTTGTTGCTCGGTAAACCGTGACTTCTTCATCGGGTCAATCCTCGTCTGCGACGGGGGCCCAGGGTGCCGAAGTCTCTACTTTAGATTGCCCCAGTTTTCTGGGGGTGGGTCACAGCTGAACGCCGGGGAGAACACGACATAGAAATCTCCAGATTCCATGAATGGCATTCGGCGCTATCGAAGCCTCCACATGCGGGCGAACTCGCCTCGCAATGTTGGGCGCAGGTCATAGCATGCGATGCGCCAGCCAGTAGAGCCTCTAATGACATTCTCCGGGATGGCGTCGAGAGGTGTCCGATCCAGACCCTACTCCAGGTTCTGCACCTGCTCGCGAATCTGGTCGATCAGCACCTTCAGTTCCACCGCCGCGTTGGAGGTGCGGCTGTCCACCGACTTGGAGCCCAGGGTGTTGGCCTCGCGGTTGAATTCCTGCAGCAGGAAATCCAGGCGCCGGCCGGCCGGCTCGGGCTGGCGCAGCACGCGGCGGATCTCCTTGATGTGGCTGTCGAGCCGGTCCAGTTCCTCGTCCACATCGAGCTTCTGCAGCCACAGCACCAGTTCCTGCTCGGCGCGGCCGGGATCGACCGGATGCGGCAGGTCGGCCAGGCGCGCGGCCAGCTTGGCGCGCTGGCCGTCGCGGATGGCCGGGATCAGTTGCTTGACCTCGGCGGCGATGCGCTCGACCGCATCGACCCGCTCGACGATGGCCGCGGCCAGCTTGCCGCCCTCGCGCTCGCGCGCGGCGACGAACTCGGCCAGCGCCTCGTCCAGCAGCTCCAGCGCCTGCGCCTGCAGCGCGGCCGGATCGACCGCCTGCCCCTGCAGCACGCCGGGCAGCTGCAGCAGATCGGCGAACTGCACCTGCAGTTGCGGGAAGCGCGCGCCGAGCCGCTGCGCCAGCACTGCCAGCTGTTCGACCAGCTGCTCGTTCAGCGCCAGCATCTGCGCCGCGTCGGGCGCGCGCAGGCGCAGCATCAGGTCCAGCTTGCCGCGGCTGACGCGCGCGGCCAGGCGTTCGCGCAACTGCGGCTCCAGCGCGCGCAGTTCCTCGGGCAGGCGCACGCCCATTTCCAGGAAGCGGTGGTTGACCGAGCGCAGTTCGCAGCCCAGCGTGCCCCAGGGAGTGATGCGCTCGGCGCCGGCGAAGGCGCTCATGCTGCGGATCATGCGGTGTTCCGGTGCGTGCAAAGCGCGAATGGTACCCTAGCGCCCCGCCGGCCCGGCCCGCTGCCGCGGCCGGCCTCACGCCACCTCCGGATCCAACCCCATGTCCTTTTCCCGTCCCAGTGGCCGCACGGCCGATCAGCTGCGCCCGGTGCGCATCGAACGCGCCTTTACCCGCCATGCCGAAGGTTCGGTGCTGGTCAGCTTCGGCGACACCCGCGTGCTGTGCACCGCCAGCGTCGAGAACCGCGTACCCGGCTTCCTGCGCGGCAAGGGCGAAGGCTGGGTCACCGCCGAATACGGCATGCTGCCGCGCGCTACCCACTCGCGCTCCGACCGCGAGGCCGCGCGCGGCAAGCAGGGCGGGCGCACGCTGGAGATCCAGCGCCTGATCGGCCGCGCGCTGCGCGCCTGCGTGGACCGCAACGCGTTGGGCGAACGCACCATCACCCTGGACTGCGACGTGCTGCAGGCCGACGGCGGCACCCGCACCGCCGCCATCACCGGCGCCTACGTGGCGCTGATGGACGCGGTGAACTGGCTGCAGAAGCGCGGCGACCTGAAGAAGCCGGTGGTGCTCGGCGCGATCGCCGCGGTCTCGGTCGGCGTCTACCGCGGCACGCCGGTGCTGGACCTGGACTACGCCGAGGACAGCGACTGCGACACCGACATGAACGTGGTGATGAACGACGGCGGCGGCTTCATCGAACTGCAAGGCACCGCCGAGGGCCATGCGTTCCGCCGCGACGAACTGGATGCGCTGCTCGGCCTGGCCGAGCGCGGCATCGCCGAACTGCTGGCGGCGCAGCGCGCCGCCCTGGCGCAATGAACCAGCGCATCGCCCTGGTCAGCCTGCTGGCGCCGGAGCCCAAGCCATGAAACTGGTCCTGGCCAGCAGCAATGCCGGCAAGCTCGAAGAACTGCATGCGCTGCTCGACGGCGCCGGCATCGACCTGGTCGCGCAGTCCACGCTCGGCGTGCACGATGCCGACGAAACCGGCCTGACCTTCGTCGAGAACGCGCTGCTGAAGGCGCGCCACGCCGCCCAGGTCACCGGCCTGCCGGCGCTGGCCGACGACTCGGGGATCTGCGTGGACGCGCTGCGCGGCGCGCCCGGGCTGTATTCGGCGCGCTACGCCGGCGAGCACGGCAATGCCGCAGCCAACATCGACAAGCTGCTGCATGCATTGCGCGACGTGCCCGACGCGCAGCGCACCGCGCATTTCTACTGCGTGCTGGTGCTGCTGCGGCATGCCGAAGATCCGCAACCGCTGCTGGTGGAAGGCAGCTGGCGCGGGCGCATCCTGCACGCGCGCGCCGGCGACGGCGGGCATGGCTACGACCCGGTGTTCTTCGACCCCGCGCACGGCCAGAGCGCGGCGCAGATGCCGCTGGCGCTGAAGAACCGGATCAGCCACCGCGGCCAGGCGCTGGCGTTGCTGAAACAGCGGCTGGCGTCGCTGTAGCGGCCGCTGCGCCGGCGCCACCGGTCTCTTTCAAGCCGCAGGCCCCCGTCACAGCGGCGCGCACACGCCGCCGCACCAGCCCACCGCCCTACACTGTCCGCCTGATGCCGCCGCTGATCCCGCCCCCGCTGTCGCTGTACGTGCACCTGCCCTGGTGCGTGCGCAAATGCCCCTACTGCGATTTCAATTCGCATGCGGCCAAGGGCGCGCTGCCGTTCGACGACTACGTGGACGCGCTGATCCGCGACCTGGACCAGGACCTGCCGCTGGTCTGGGGCCGCACCGTGCAGACCGTGTTCTTCGGCGGCGGCACCCCCAGCCTGTTCCCGGCCGAGGCGATCGACCGCTTCCTGCAGGCGGCCAGCGCGCGCCTGCGCTTCGCGCCGAACCTGGAAATCACCCTGGAGACCAACCCGGGCACCGCCGAGCACGGCCGCTTCGACCGTTACCTGGCGGCCGGAGTCAACCGGCTCAGCTTCGGCATCCAGAGCTTCGACGACGCCGCGCTGCAGCGCCTGGGCCGGATCCACGATAGCGCCGACGCCGAGCGCGCGGTGAAGCTGGCGCAGGACGCCGGCTACGCCAACCTCAACCTGGACCTGATGTACGCGCTGCCGCAGCAGACCCTGGCCGAAGCGGAGGTCGACATCGCCCGCGCGCTGGCGCTGCAGCCCACCCACATCAGCCACTACCAGCTGACCCTGGAACCGAACACGGTGTTCGCCGCGCGCCCGCCGCAGGGCATGCCCGAGGACGACGCCGCCTGGGACATGCAGGAGCGCTGCCAGGCGCTGCTGGCCGCCGCCGGCTACGCCCAGTACGAAGTCAGCGCCTATGCCCGCGACGGCTACCAGTGCGCGCACAACCTCAACTACTGGAAGTTCGGCGACTACCTGGGCATCGGCGCCGGCGCCCACGGCAAGATCAGCTCCGGCGCCGAGCAGAGCATCCTGCGCCGCTGGAAGACCAAGCATCCGCAGGCGTTCCTGGCCGCGGCCGGCACCCCGGCGGCGATCGGCGGCGACGAATGGATCGGCGCCGAGCGGCGCCCGTTCGAGTACATGCTCAATGCGCTGCGCCTGAACCAGGGCTTCGCGCTGCGCGACTTCGCCGCGCGCACCGGCCTGGCGCCGGACGCGATCGCCCCGGCCCTGGCCCAGGCGCAGGCGCGCGACTGGCTGCAGCTGACGGCCGGGCACGCGGTTCCCACCGAACTGGGACGGCGCTTCACCAACGACGTGGTCGCCCTGTTCATGCTCTGAAACGCGGCAGCGCGCGGGTGCGGCGTACTTGCGCCGCCAAAAACGTGCTACATACCGGACCCGGAAATCAAACGGCGATCACACAATGTCATTGTCTGCCACTCCGTCGGCAAGCCCGGCGACGCTCGCCTGCGCCGCCCTGCCCACGCGCGTGCGCGACATCCTGCAAGCGCTGAAGGCCTTGCTGTGGCAGTCGCTGGAGGCCCCGCTGCAATCGACCCTGGCCGAGTTGGAGCGCGCGTTGTTCGACCAGGCCGAGCGCGCCCGCAACAGCCAGCTGCAGCAGGACGTCTATCAGGAACTGCAGGGTCTGCGCGCGCGCCGCGAGCGCTTCGCGCCGTTCTACAAGGCGCAACTGGAAGCGGCCCTGGCCACGCTGCGGCTGCCGCCCGGCCCGCTGCGCCAGGACAAGGCCAGCGCAGCGATGCAGGTGCTGACCCTGGTCGCCGACGTGGACATCGACCGCGACATCGTCCTGCACGATATCGCCCGGCGCGAAGCCAAGCGCGCCAGCACCCCGCTGCAACTGCTCGGTCAGCGCTTCGGCGTGCTCGCCGCGCGGCCGGCGTTCGAGGCCGAGCACACGCCGCTGGGACCGCACCTGCTGTGCCGGATCCTGCGCGAGGCCGGCGAGGAACTGCAGCTGGGGCTGGACGCGCAACTGACCCTGTACCGCGCCTTCGAGCGCCAGGCGCTGGTCCGCTACGGCGGGATCGTGGAGCGCGCCAACGTGCTGCTGGCGCATGCCGGCGTGCTGCCTGGGCTGGTCTACCTGCCCTACGTGGCACGCCCGACGACCACCCCCGATGCGGCCGCCCGCGGCCGTGGCGCGGCACGGCCGGCGCCCGCTGCGCGCCCGGCCACCGGCTGGTCCGGGCAGGCGGCGCCGAGCGGCTGGTCCGGACCCGATCCCGGCGCCACTGACGGCGCAGCCGCCGCGCCGAACGCAGCGCCTGCGGCGCAGGCACGCACGGCAGATACCGCCACTTCGGCAGCGCCGGCCCAGGCGAACGCTGCCGACAACGCAGCGCCCGACCTGGCCGCACTGCGGCAACTGCTCGCTGCCGCGCGCGGCCGCACCGCGGCGGCGGCCGCAACGGCCGGCACCGCGGGCGCCATGCCAACCGGCGCCGCGTCCACCGCGGCCGCAGCGACGACGCTGCCTGCGCCAGGCCATCCCGCCATGCAAGCCACCCCGCACACCGCCGCGGCCAGCGGCGTCGCGGTCGCATCCACTCACGTGGCCGCTGCCGTGCCAACAGCCTCGCTGCTGCAGGCCTTGGGCGAACTGCAGGCGCAACCGCCGGCGCACAGTGCGCTGGCCGGCCTGCGCGGGCGCCGCCAGGTACGCGACGTGCAGGCGGCGCTGCTGGCCACGCTGCGCGCCGAACATGGCCCGCAGGCGGCGCTGGCGCCGCAGGATGCCGACACCTTCGACCTGCTCGGCCTGCTCTACGCGGAAATCGAACGCGAAGTGCGCAGCGATGCGCCGGCCGCCGGCCTGCTGGAGCGCCTGCAGGTGCCGCTGGTGCGCGCCGCGCTGCAGGACAGCGGGTTCTTCGTGCGCAGCCAGCATCCGGCGCGCGAGCTGCTCAATGCGATCGCCGAGTCCGGCGCCGCCTGGCTCAGCGAAGAGGACACCGATCCGCAGCTGCTGCTCAAGCTCAACCAGACCGTGGACCGGGTGGTCGAGGAGTACGAAGGCGACGAACAGGTCTTTGAACAGGCGCACCAGGACATCCAGGCGCAGTACCGCACGCTGGCGCACAAGGCCGAGATCGCCGAGCGCCGCCACATCGAGGCCGCGCGCGGCAAGGAGCGGCTGGAGGTGGCCAAGGATCTGGCCAGCGCCACGCTGGAGGCGCTGTGCCAAACCTCGCAGCCGCCCAAGTTCGTGCAGGCGCTGCTGCGACAGGCCTGGTCCGACGTGCTGACCCTGACCCTGCTGCGCCAGGGCGAGGACTCCGATGCCTGGCGCGAGCGCAAGCAGCTGAGCCAATGCATCGCCGAGATCACCTGCCGCAGCGGCGGCGGCGGGTCCGACCCGGACCTGGCTGGCGAAGTGCGCAGCGCCCTGCTGCAAGTGGGTTACCACCAGGACGAGGCCGAGGCGATCGCGCGGCGCCTGTCCACCCCGGGCGGCGACGATGCGCTGACCTCGCGCACCGAACTCAGCGCCAGGCTCAAGGCGCGCACCCGCCTCGGCGACCAGCGCGAGGACGCCGAGCGGCCGCTGCCGGCACCGCGCAACGAGGCCGAGCAGGCGGCCTACACGCGCCTGCGCGGGCTGCCGTTCGGCACCTGGTTCGAATTCGTCACCAACCAGCAAGGCGACCTGAAACGGCAGCGCCTGTCCTGGTACAGCCCGATCACCGAGCGCGCGCTGTTCGTCAACCAGCGCGGGCACAAGGCCGCCGAATACTCGCTGGACGCACTGTCGCGGTTGCTGGCGCAAGGCCAGGCGCGGATCGTCAGCGAGGACCGCGCGCGCCTGATCGACCGCGCCTGGCACGCCACCGTGCGCGCGCTGCGCACCCTGGCCGGCGCGCCCGCCCCCGCCGCAACTCTGGAGAACGCATGATCGCCGAAGCCCGCCGCGCGCCGCGCCGCAAGGTCCCGGACATGGTGCCGGTGCTGGACATGATGGAAGACGCGGTGATCGGCCGGCTCGGCAACGTCTCCGAGAGCGGCATGCTGCTGCTGGCCTCGGCGCCGCTGCACGAGGACGCGCTGTACCAACTGCGCTTTGCGATGCCGCAGGCGGGCCGCCAGGTGCAGATCGACGTCGGCGTGCACCTGTTGTGGAACGAACGCGCGCAGGCGCCGGGCCAGGCCTGGGCCGGCTTCCGTTTCCTGACCATCTCGCCGGCGCATCGCGACCTGCTACGGCAATGGATCAATGCCGGCCCGGCCAGCTAGCGCGCCGACAGCATCGCTGGCGCACCTGTAGGAGCGGCTTCAGCCGCGACCGATCGCCCAAGCCGCTGCGATCCCCGGCCTTTTCCTGGCCCATCTGTCGCGTTCGCTTCTGAGGCCCGGCAACTGGACGGCTCCGCGCGTCGCGACTGAAGTCGCTCCCACACTGACTTGCGGCCAGACGGCTGGGTGCACTGTGGGAGGGACTTCAGTCCCGACTGTTTCCGAAGCCGGATAGCCGGATGGCTTCGTTCGTCGCGGCTGAAGCCGCTCCTACAGGGCCCATCGCTTGCACAACAATGGAAGAAGAAGCCCCGGCGGGTTTGGCAACGGCTGCCGCTTCCCGGCGACGCCTACGCATCGCCGCCTGCCATGCGCAGGTACGCGCTGCGTCAACACGCGCGCGCCGTTTGCGGCAAACTTGGCGCCTGCGTTTCCGCATCGCCGACCGAGCTGCCGCCATGATCCAGCAAGACCCCAGCGCCCTGTACGCCGCGCATCTGCGCACGCTGGCGCAACGCGCCGACACCGCGCTGGCGCGCGGCGGCTTCGAGCATTTGCTTGTGCCCAGCGGCAGCCTGCACTACCAACTGTTCGATGATCGCGACTATCCGTACGCGGTGAATCCGCAGTTCAAGGCCTGGCTGCCGCTGACCCGGGTGCCGAACAGCTGGCTGGTATACACCCCGGGACGCCGTCCGCAACTGATCTTCCACCAGCCGCGCGACTACTGGCACGTGGTGCCGGCCGCCCCCAACGGCTGGTGGGTCGAGCATTGCGACATCCACATCATCCGCACGCCGGAACAAGCGCTGGCGCTGCTGCCGGGACCGGCCGCGCGTTGCGCGATCCTCGGCGAAGCGCAGAGCGCGCTGGGCGATTACGTGCCGAACAATCCCGAAGCGGTGGTGCAGTACCTGGAATACCACCGCGCCTACAAGACCGACTACGAACTGGCGCTGCTGCGCCAGGCGCAGCAGCTGGCGGTGCGCGGCCACCGCGCCGCCGAAGCCGCGTTCCGCGACGGCCGCAGCGAGTTCGAGATCCACATGGCGTATTGCAGCGCGGTCGGCCAGGACGCCAACGAACTGCCGTACGGCAACATCATCGCGCTGAACGCGCACGGCGCGGTGTTGCACTACACCGAACTGGAGCGCCAGGCACCGGCGCAGCGGCGCAGTTTCCTGATCGATGCCGGCGCTTCCGCGCACGGCTATGCCAGCGACATCACCCGCAGCTACGCCGCCGACACCGGCAGCGAGTTCCAGGCGCTGATCGACGCCATCGACGCCGTGCAGATCCGCATGGGCCACAGCGTGCGCGCCGGCGTGGACTACAGGCAACTGCACCTCGACGCGCACCTGGCGCTGATGGGCGTGCTCAAGGATTTCGGCGTGATCACCGTGTCGCCGGAAGCCGCGCTGGCCACCGGCGTCAGCGCCGCGTTCTTCCCGCACGGCCTCGGCCATCCGATCGGCCTGCAGGTGCACGACGTGGCCGGCTTCGCCGCCAACGACCGCGGCGGCCGCATCGAGCGCCCCGCCGGCCATCCCTACCTGCGCATGACCCGCGTGCTCGAACCGGGCATGGTGGTGACGATCGAACCGGGCGTGTACTTCATCGACATGCTGCTGGACGAAGTGAAGACGTCCGGCCACGCCGCCAGCATCCACTGGAAGCGCGTGGCGCAGTTCAAGCCCTACGGCGGCATCCGCATCGAAGACGAAGTGGCCTGCACCGAGGGCGACCCGGAGAACCTGACCCGGCCGGCGTTTGCGGCTTTGGCGGCCTGACGGCCGCCGGGAATGGAGATCGGGAAGCGGGAAACGCAGGAGCAAAAGCAATCACCTGAGGTGCTCGCTTGCGACCGCGCATCTCACGCGAGGCCTGCTGCTTTTCCTATTCACCATTCTCGATTCCCCATTCCCAGCGCTTCCCCGATTCCCTATTCCCCATTCCCAGCCATTAGCTCCTCGATCTCCTCCGCGCTGCGCTCCAGCGCCGCGGTCAGCACGCGGTGGCCGGCGTCGGTGATCAGCACGTCGTCCTCGGTGCGGATGCCGATGCCGCGCCACTTCGCGTGGACGGCCTTGTCGTCGGGCGCGATGTACAGCCCCGGCTCGATGGTGAACACCATGCCCGGCTCCAGCAGGCGCGAGGCGCCGGCCAGCTTGTAGTCGCCGACGTCGTGCACGTCCAGGCCGAGCCAGTGCCCGGTCTTGTGCCGGTAGAAGCGCTGGTAGCCGCCATCGGCCAGCTGCTGTTGCAGCGTGCCCTTGAGCAGTCCCAGCCGCAGCAGGCCTTCGGTCAGGGTCTGCAGCGCCGCCAGGTGCCCGGCCTCGTAGGCCACGCCGGGCCGCGCCTGCGCCAGCGCCGCGGCATGCGCGGCGCCGACCAGGTCGTGCAGCGCGCGCTGTTCGGCGCTGAAGCGGCCGCTCACCGGGAAGGTGCGGGTGATGTCGGCGGCATAGCCGCGGTACTCGGCACCTGCGTCGACCAGCACCAGTTCGCCGCCGCGCAGGCGCGCGGCGTTGGCGCGGTAGTGCAGCACGCAGGCGTTGGCGCCGCTGCCGACGATGCTGCCGTAGGCCGGCCAGGCGTCGCCGGCGCGGAACTCGCGCTCGATCTCGGCCTGCAACTGGTACTCGTGGAGGCCCGGCCGCGCCAGCCGCATCGCCGCGCGATGCGCGGCCACGCTGAGGTCGGCGGCGACCTGCATCAGCGCGATCTCGTCGCGCGACTTGAACAGGCGCTGCTCGTGCAGCAGGTGGCCCAGCTCCAGGAACTCGTGCGGCGGCTGCGCGCCATGCCGCACCTGCTCGCGTACCCGATTGACCCAGCCGATCAGCTTGAGGTCGAAATCGACGTCGCGGCCGAAGTGGTAGTACACCCGCGAGCGGCCTTCCAGCAGGCCCGGCAGGATCTCGTCGAGGTCCTCGATCGGGTACGCATCGTCCATGCCGTAGCGTTGCACCGCGCCTTCCTGGCCTTCGCGCGGGCCGTCCCAGGCCTCGCGCTCGGGATCGCGCTCGCGGCAGAACAGCAGCGTCTCGCCATGCTTGCGGCCCGGCACCAGCACCAGCACCGCCTCCGGCTCTGGGAAACCGCACAGGTACCAGAAGTCCGAATCCTGCCGGTACGGGTAATGGGTGTCGTGGCTGCGCACCCGCTCCGGTGCGCTGGGCAGCACCAGGATGGCGTGGTCGCCGGCCATGTCCATCAACTGTTTGCGCCGACGCGCGTATTCGCCCGCGCCGATGCCGGTGAGCCGCTTCATCAGTTCAGGCGTTGCCGGTGGCGCGGGCCGAGCACGCAATCGCTGTGCAGCAGCAAGGCCGCCACGCGCACGAACTCCTCGATCTCGGCCAGCGCGTCCTCGTCCTCGTCGGCGCTGTCGAAATCGTCGGTGCTGGCCTGGGCCAGCCGCGCCAGGTCCTGCAGCGACTCCTCGCCTTCCTCCGACAACGGCGGCTTGGCGCCGGCGGCCAGGCCGAAGCCGCCGAGAAAGCCGCGGCACCAGTCGAACAGGGCGTCGGCGCGTTCGGACAGCGGCGCGCCGGCATCGGCCAGCACCAGGTCGAAGGCGAAGTCGCGGTCCTCCAGCTGCGCGGCGCTGGCCTCGCGCAGCCGGTCCAGCACATCGCCGCTGCGCGGGGTGGCGATGCCGGCATCGGCCAGCACCGCCGCCGGCCACGCCGCCAGGTCGGCGCCGCCGCCGGCCAGCCAGCCGCACAACGCACCGTGGAGTTCGGCCGCCGACGCGGCCAGGCCCAATTGCCGGCTGGCTTGGGTGACGTCGTCGGCGCTGGGAAGTTCGATCATGGACGCAAGGCCTGTTGGGCGCTCGCCACGGGAGTCAGGGCCAGCGGCGGAGCGGAGCGGCGCAGTGTAGCAATCCGCATGTGCCGCGCCGCTTGTGAAGGCTTCCGGCAGGCGCCTACACTCCACCACCCCTTCCCTGACCGAAGTCCTGTTCCCGCCATGTCGATCGAGCACGTCGCTGCGGGAATTGCCGGCCATGCCGGCACGGACGGGCGTTGGGGCTGGGCCGCCGCCGCCGCGGTCCTGACGGTGGCCACGGTCGTGGCCGCGCTGCAGGGGCTGTACTGGCGGCGGCGCATGCAACAGCAGTTGCAGCACCAGCAGCAGCTGCAACAGCGCGACCGCCACCTGAAACTGGCGCTGTGGGCCTCTGGCGAGCACTTCTGGGACTACGACCTGCAGCAGCGCAAGCTGCGCCGCATGCGCGCCGACGAAGCGGCGCCGCATGCGCAGGAGATCACCATGGTGATCCGCGAGGACGACCCGCTGCGCATCCACCCCGACGACGTGCCGCAGGCCGAGCGCGCGCTGCGCGAGCACCTGCAGGGACTGACCTCGGTATACGTGGCCGAATACCGGGTGGACCTGGCCGGCGACGGCGTGTGGCTGTGGGCGCGGGTGCGCGGCCGCGTGGTCGACTACAGCGCCGACGGCAAGCCGCGCCGGCTCGCCGGCACCGCGCGCGACATCACCTCCCACCGCCAGGCCGACCTGGAGCGGCGCATCGCCAGCGAGGTGCTGCGCAGCATGAGCGAGGCGGTCGCGGTGCTGGACGAAGACTTCCGCTTCATCTCGGTCAACCCGGCCTTCACCCGCATCACCGGCTACAGCGAACGCGAAGTGCTCGGCCAGCCGATGACGCTGCTCGACCACGCGCCCGAGACCCCGGCGCCGCCGTCGCACGACCACGGCCGGCCCTGGCGCGGCGAAGCCTGGAAGCGGCGCAAGGACGGCCTGGAGATCCTCTGCCACGTGCGCCGCAACACGGTCGTCGATGCCGACCACCGGCACAGCTTCCACGTGGTGGTGCTGGAAGACATCACCGACCAGAAGCGCGCCGAGCAGGAACTGCGCTACCTGGCCAACTACGACACGCTGACCAGCCTGCCCAACCGCACGCTGCTGTCCGAACGGCTGGCGCGCGCGATCGTGCGTGCGCGGCGCCAGGGCAGTGCGGTGGCGGTGCTGTTCCTGGACCTGGACCGGTTCAAGGACATCAACGATTCGCTCGGCCATGCGGTCGGCGACCGGGTGCTGCGCGCGGTCGCCGAACGCCTGCAGCAGGCGGTGGGGCCGCAACACACGGTCGCGCGCCTGGCCGGCGACGAATTCACCGTGGTGGTGGAGGACATCCCCGACCAGACCGAGGCCGAAGCCGTCGCCGCGCGCGTGCTGGCCGCGTTCGATGCGCCGCTGCAGCTGGAGGATGGCCGCGAAGTGGCGATCTCTCCCTCGATCGGTATCTCGCTGTTCCCGCAGCATGCGTTGCTGCCCAGCGAACTGCTCAAGCACGCCGACACCGCGATGTACCAGGCCAAGGCCGCCGGGCGCCGCAACGTGCAGGTGTATTCGGCACGCATGGACCAGGCCACCCGCCACCGCGCCACGCTGGCCAGCACCCTGCGCAAGATCCCGCTCGACCAGGAACTGAAGCTGGTCTACCAGCCGCGCTATTCGCTGCGCGAGCAGCGCGTGGTCGGCGTGGAAGCGCTGCTGCGCTGGCATAGCGCCGATTTCGGCACGGTCTCGCCGAGCCAGTTCATCCCCCTGGCCGAGGAGACCGGGTTGATCCTGGAAATCGGCGAGTGGGTGCTGCGCCAGGCCTGCACCACCCTGCGCGGCTGGCGCGCGCTGGGCCTGACCGAACTGTGCATGTCGGTGAACGTGTCGGCGATCCAGCTCGAGCGCGGCGACCTGCCGGCGCTGATGGCGCGGATCCTGGACGAGACCGGGGTCCCGGCCGCCAACGTCGAACTGGAACTCACCGAAAGCGTGGTGATGTCGCAGGTCGGCAAGAACGCGGCCACCCTGCATGCCTGCCGCGCCCTCGGCCTGGCCCTGGCGATCGACGACTTCGGCACCGGCTATTCGTCGCTGGCCTACCTGAAGCGCTTGCCGATCAACACCTTGAAGATCGACCAGGAATTCATCAGCGACCTGACCCGCGATCCGGACGACGAGGCGATCACCAGCACCATCATCGCGATGGGCCACTCGCTGGCGCTGAAGGTGGTCGCCGAAGGCGTCGAGCAGCCCGGCCAGCTGGCGTTCCTGCGCCAGCACGGCTGCGACGAGATCCAGGGCCACCTGGTCGCACCGGCGCTGGAACCGGACGCCTGCCTGCAGTTGCTGCAGCAGCCGTTGCTGCTGCCCGCCTGAGCGGCGGCCGTCGCGCCGTCCGCCGGCGTCTTGACCGCCGCTCGGGCGCATGCCTATCGTGGGCGCCATGGACAGCCCCGACGCCCTCGCCCAGCTTCGCACCCTCGCCACACGCGTGGAAACGCTGGTCGAGCGCTGCCAGCGCCTCACTGACGAAAACCGCAGCCTGCGCCAGCAGCAGGAACAGCTGATCGGCGAGCGCTCGCAGCTGCTGACCAAGAACGAGCAGGCGCGCTCACGGGTCGAAGCGATGATCACCCGCCTCAAGTCGCTGGAGCAGCACACGTGAGCGAACCGGTCAGCGTCCGCATCCTGGACCGCGAATACACCGTCGGCGTCGGGGCCGAGGAGCGCGACAGCCTGCTCGCCGCCGCGCGCCTGCTCGACGCGAAGATGCGCGAGGTGCGCGGCAGCAACCGCATGGCCGCGGTGGACCGGGTCGCGGTGCTGGCCGCCTTGAACCTGGCGCACGAACTGCAACAACTGCGCGACGAACAGGCGCGGCGCGATCATGAAATGGCGCGCACGCTCGCCGATCTCAATCGCCGCCTCGATGGCGTGGTCGATACGGCGCGTTGATAGACCCATCGCATTTCGATCATCAACGTGAATTGCCGCATACTGCGCGACCGACGAACGGACTAGCCAAGCGCGGCGACAGCGCTATACTTCAGTTGCGTTCTCTGCTGTAAACGACAGCGTGTGCAAACATTCGCCTTGTCCCTTAATTACGACCACGGGATGGCGACGGAATCGGGTGTGCAGGTCCGCCTTGTAGCGGGAAGCCCGATGGTTCCCCAGCTATCCCACTTGAACCCCGGGTTCAAGGTCGTTTCGCACGCATCGTCATGGCGGAGAATGCAATATCCCGGAAACGGCGCCGCAAGGCGCCGTTTCCTTTTGTGCAGCCACCGCAACGCGCGCCCTGCGCTCGTGTCCAGCGCGGGAGACTGGCGCCCGCCAGGCAGACGCCGCATGCCCTCGCGCGCCCGGAGCGTGGATCGCGTCGACCCCGCTGCCGCCGGGTTCGACGTGCCCGCCAGCGGGTGGCCCGGGCGCATCGCCCACGGCCTCATGCTCGCGCAGCCCACGGGGTGCGGGGTAGATGCCGCCGCGCCGATCGCCGCCAGCGCAGTCGCCCCGGCAACACCGCAGTAGTCAGTACGCGCCCAGGCACCGACAATAGCGCGGTCTCTTCCCACGCCTGTCCGATGACTTCCGACCAACGCGACTCACTGCGCCAGCAACTGCGCGCGCGCCGCCGCGCGCTCTCCGCGCCCGAGCGCCTGGCGGCGGCCGATGCGCTGGCGCAGCGACTGCTGAACTTGCCGTTCGCGCCGCAGCACGGCCACGTCGCCGGCTACTGGGCGATGGACGGGGAGATCGCGCTGCACCGCTGGCAGCTGAGCCTGCCGGCCGGCGTGCAGTACTGCCTGCCGGTACTCAGCGGCAAGACCCTGCGTTTTGCGCCATGGCGCCCGGGGCAGCCGCTGATCGCCAACCGCTACGGCATTCCCGAACCCGACGTCGCCGCCGCGGCGACGCTGGCGCCGGAGCAGATGGCGCTGGTGGTGGCGCCGCTGGTCGGCTTCGACGCCGGCGGCGGACGCCTGGGCATGGGCGGCGGCTGGTATGATCGCAGCTTCGCGTTTCGCCAGCGGCAAGCGCCTGCGCCCTGGTTGGTCGGCGCCGCGTTCGCGGTGCAACAGGTCGCGGCGCTGCCCGTCGCCGCCTGGGACGTGGCGCTGGACGCGGTCTGCACCGATTCCCTCACCCTCCTGACCGCGACCGATTTGCCCGCATGACCGCACGCAAGCGCTACTGGCTGATGAAGTCCGAACCGGACGCCTTCTCGATCGACGATCTGCAGCGGGTCGGCAGCGAACCCTGGAACGGGGTGCGCAACTACCAGGCGCGCAACTTCATGCGCGACGGCATGCGGGTCGGCGACGGCATCCTGTTCTACCACTCCAATTGCAAGGTGCCGGGCATCGTCGGCGTGGCCACCGTGGCCAGCGCCGCGTATCCGGACGACACCCAGTTCGACCCCGAATCCGACTACCACGACCCCAAGGCCACCCGCGAACAGCCGCGCTGGTACCTGGTGGACGTGGCGTTCGAGCGCAAGCTCGCGCGCACCATCGCGCTGGACGAGATCAAGCAGCACAGCGATGCGCTCGGCGAAGGCTTTGCGCTGACCGCGCGCGGCAACCGCCTGTCGGTGTTCCCGGTCACCGCCGCGCAGTGGAAGCTGCTGTTGGCGCTCGAGTAGCCGGGATGGAGCATGGGGATTCGCCCCGCCCTCTCCGCCTGCCGCGTTTCACGAATCCCGTTTTTCAACAGCCGAATGGCTGGTCATCCCTAATCCCCAATCCCCAATCCCGAGCCTCCAATGTCCGAAAGCAAACGCCTGGCCGCCGAAAAAGCCATCGAATACGTCGAAGACGGCATGATCGTCGGCGTCGGCACCGGCTCCACCGTGGCCTATTTCATCGACGCGCTGGGCCGCATCGGCCACCGCATCAAGGGCGCGGTGTCCAGCTCCGAGCAGAGCAGCGCGCGCCTGCGCCAGCACGGCATCGAGGTGCTGGAACTGAACCATACCGGCAACCTGTCGCTGTACGTGGACGGCGCCGACGAGTGCGATCCGAACCGCTGCCTGATCAAGGGCGGCGGCGCCGCGCTGACCCGCGAGAAGATCATCGCCGAGGCCAGCGAACGCTTCGTGTGCATCATCGACCCGAGCAAGCAGGTGCAGACGCTGGGCGCCTTCCCGTTGCCGATCGAGGTGATTCCGATGGCGCGCAGCCTGGTCGCGCGCGAGATCCTGGCGCGTACCGGCGGCCAGCCGGTCTGGCGCGACGGCGTGGTCACAGACAACGGCAACGTGGTCCTGGACGTGCACCACCTCAGCATCACCGACCCGGTGGCGCTGGAGCGCGACCTCAACCAGATCCCCGGCGTGGTCTGCGTCGGCCTGTTCGCGCGCCGCCCGGCCGACGTGGTGATCGTCGGCGGCGAGCCGCCGCGCGTGATCTGACTCGGGACTCGGGACTCGGGACTCGGGACTCGGGACTCGGGACTCGGGACTCGGGACTCGGGACTCGGGACTCGGGACTCGGGACTCGGGACTCGGGACTCGGGACTCGGGACTCGGGACTCGGGACTCGGGACTCGGGACTCGGGACTCGGGACTCGGGACTCGGGACGGCAGGATGATGTCCCGGGGCAAATCGCTGTCAAGCGATTTGATGAAAAAAGTGCCATTTTTTTTGATGGGAAAAGCGGCTTTTTTCCAGCCCAGCCGCTTTTCTGTAGGAGGGGCTTCAGCCCCGACGCCTTACCGGTAACGCGTCGGGGCTGAAGCCCCTCCTACAGAAAAGCAGAAATGCGCCGAACTTGCGAAAGTCCCGAGTCCCGAGTCCCGAGTCCCGACGAGCCCCCTATTGACTCCCCACGCACCATGCAACAAGGTGCGCCCTATCCCATCTTCCCCGGCAACGCCATGTCCCTGTTCCGCTCTCTGTTCGTCCTCGTCCTGCTGTCCCTCAGCGGCTGCGCCAGCGCCGGCAGCGACTGGGTGGAACTGGCCGGGCACCGTTACCAGGTCGAGCTGGCCCAGGACGACGCGACCCGCGCGCGCGGCCTGATGTTCCGCGACCAGATGGAGCCCGACCACGGCATGCTCTTCATCCACAACCGCGAGGAACCGCAAGCGTACTGGATGAAGAACACCAAGATCCCGCTGGACATCCTGTACTTCGACAGCAAGCGCAAGCTGGTGGCGCAGCAGCGCGACGTGCCGCCGTGCTCGGCCGGCAACGCCTGCCCGCCGTATCCCAGCAACGCACCGGCGCGCTACGTGCTGGAGCTCAACGCCGGCCAGGCCGCGCAACTCAAGTTGCAGGACGGCGCCGAACTGAGCTTCGGCCCGGGCGTTCCCAAGGCCCGCTGAGCCGCGCCGGCATCGGGAAAACCGTCGCCGCTGTCGCGCTGAACCCGACACCGCTGTCGGAAACCGCCGGACTTGATCGCGCCGCACTTTGCGGCCAGTCTTGGGCCATGGTCGACCGACTGACATTGCCGAGCTGGAATACCCTGGCCGCGCTCGACGACGATGCGCTGCCGCTGCTGGCCACCGCGCTGCTGATCGCCCGCGACGAGTATCCGCAACTGGATGCCGAGCACTACGACACGCTGGCGCAGAACCACGCCGAACACCTGCGCCACGAGGTGGCGATGATCGAGCCATGGCCACTGAAGATGGCCGCGATCAACCGCCACCTGTTCGAAGAACTCGGCTACAGCGGCAACCACGACGAGTACTACGACCCGCGCAACAGCTACATGAACCAGGTGTTCGAGCGCCGCCTGGGCAACCCGATCTCGCTGGCGCTGGTGCAGATGGAAGTGGCGCGGCGGCTGGACATTCCGCTCGATGGCGTGTCCTTCCCCGGCCACTTCCTGGTGCGCCTGCCGGTGGACGACGGCCTGCTGGTGATGGACCCGTTCAACGGCGGCCGCCCGCTGGCGGTGGAAGAACTGCGCGAGCGCGCGCGCCCGCACCTGGGTGGCGAGACCCCGGACGACCGCGCGCTGCTGCAGATCCTGGATCCGGCGCCGCACCGCGCGATCCTGACCCGGGTGCTGCGCAACCTGCACGGCGTCTATGCCGAACGCGACGAATGGGACCGCGCCGCGCGCAGCGCCGACCGCGTGCTCAAGCTCATGCCCGACCAGCCCGAAGCCCTGCGCGACCGCGGCCTGGCCTACCTGCAGATGGACTACGTGCCCGGCGCGCGCCGCGACCTGGGCCGCTACCTGCAACTGAACCCCGAAGCCAACGACGTACTGCAGATCCGCGAGCGCCTGGTGGAACTCAGCGCGCGGGCGCAGCGGATGCATTGAGGACTCGGGACTCGGGACTCGGGACTCGGGACTCGGGACTCGGGACTCGGGACTCGGGACTCGGGACTCGGGACTCGGGACTCGGGACTCGGGACTCGGGACTCGGGACTCGGGACTCGGGACTCGGGACTCGGGACTCGGGACTCGGGACTCGGGACTGCAGGATGATGTCCCGGGGCATATCGATGTCAAGCGATTTGATGCAAAAAGGGCCGATTTTTTTAAAAAAACGGCTTTTTTTTTGCGGCTCCGACACAGCTGCTTTTCTGTAGGAGGGGCTTCAGCCCCGACGCCTTACCGGTAACGCGTCGGGGCTGAAGCCCCTCCTACAGAAAAGCAGAAATGCGCCGAACTTGCGAAAATCCCGAGTCCCGAGTCCCGAGTCCCGAGTCCCGAGTCCCGAGTCCCGAGTCCCGAGTCCCGAGTCCCGAGTCCCGAGTCCCGAGTCCAGAGTCCAGAGTCCAGAGTCCAGAGTCCCGAGCCCCGACATCACTCCATCTCCACCATCTCGAAATCGTCCTTGGTCACGCCGCAGTCCGGGCAGGTCCAGGTGTCGGGCACGTCTTCCCAGCGGGTGCCGGGGGCGATGCCTTCTTCCGGCAGACCGTCGAGTTCCTTGTAGATGAAGCCGCAGACGACGCACATCCAGGTGCGGTAGGTGGTGGCAGTGGCATCGCTCATTGGATAATCACGGGTCTACGGGCCGAACGGAGGGGCATTGTCCCACCCTCGCCTGCACACCGAAAGGCGCATCATGAACGCAGCATCGGCGCCCCGCGGCGTCTACCTGATCACCCCCGACGAGGCCGACGGCGAACGCCTGCTGGCGCGCGTGGCGCCGCTGCTCGGCCACGGCCCGACCTGGCTGCAATACCGCAACAAACGCGCCGACGCGGCGCAGCGCCTGGCCCAGGCGACGGCACTGCAGGCGCTGTGCGCGCAGGCCGGGGTGCCGCTGATCGTCAACGACGACGTGGCCCTGGCGCAGGCGGTCGGCGCTGCCGGCGTGCACCTGGGCGAAGACGACGGCGACCTGGCCGCGGCGCGCGCGGCGCTCGGTGCCGACGCGCTGATCGGCGCCTCGTGCTACGACGACCTCGCGTTGGCCCGCACCGCCGCCGCGGCCGGCGCCAGCTATGTCGCGTTCGGCGCGTTCTTCGCCACGCGCAGCAAGCTCACCACGCGCCGCGCCGATCCCGGCCTGCTGCACGACGCCGCGGCGTTGGGATTGCCACGGGTGGCGATCGGCGGGGTGACGCCCGACAACGGCGGCGCCCTGGTCGCCGCCGGCGCCGACCTGCTGGCGGTGATCAGCGGCGTGTTCGATGCCGAGGATCCGCGCGCGGCCCTGGCTGCGTACCGCGCCTGCTTCAACTGAGGCAGGGGCGGCGCGGGTATGGACCAGCTAGCCCCTCTCCCGTCGGCCTGATTAGCGCTGTGTCTCAGCTGTCGTACGCAGTTGCTGCTCTGTGAGCCTTCCCGCGCCGGCCAGGGCACTGGCCAGGCGCGGCACCATGGCGGCCAGGTTGAAGCGGCGATTGAAGCGGTAGGCATGCGCATGCAGGTAGCGCGCGCCGTATTTGGGGAAGTCCACCGCATGGTGGGTGCCGCTAAGCGCCGTTTTGAGATTGCCCAGGATCGTATTGACCCAACGCAGACGAGGCTGCTGGACGCCTTTGCGGCCGCTTCCGGTCACGATGGCATCGTGGGTCAGGCCTGCCCAGCCCACACCGGTGAACGCTGTCAGCCCATCACTGACGACATGGGTGCCCGGTGCCAGTGCCTGCTGAGCCCACGTGTGCACGACGCTTCTTCGGAAGCTGGAGACCACATCCAGGCGGAGATAGCGCGGGCGCCCTTGATGCAGGGAAACCGCTGCAATAAACGGCACTTTATTGCGCCACTGCGGTTGGCCTGGACCACCGGCGCGTTCGCCGCCCAGATAGGCATCATCGATCTGGACCTCTCCGTCGAGCCGGCGTGACTGCTCACGATCGGCCATCGCCGACATCACTTTGTGCTTGATCCGCCATGCAGTGCGATAGCACACGCCCAGTTGCCGAGCCAGTTCCAGCGCAGCAATTCCGTTCTTGGCTTGGCTCACCAGATAGATGGCCAGCCACCACACCCGCAAGGGAAGCTTGGTGTCTGCCATGGGCGTGCCGGCGGTCAAGCTGGTCTGTACCCGGCAGCGCGCGCACTGCCACAGGTGCTGGCGTCCCCGCTCAAAGCCACTGGCATGCGTGTGTCCGCACTGCGGACACACGAAGCCATTGGGCCACCTGGCCTGAACCAAGGCCTCGACACATTGCGCCTCGGAGCCGTAGCGGCTCAGAAAAGCCGGAATCGAAAGCCCCTTTTGGAACTGGATCCGATTGAGCGTCATCGCCGTATCTCACTGAAGAACCTGCATTTCTAAACCAAGGCAGCATCACCAGCTGAGACACAGCGCTAATCAGGCCGGTGGGAAAGGGGCTAAGGCGGTCGGCGCAACAGTCCGTACAGCGGCCTCCGCGTCGCGCTCCTCGGCCAGCAGCGCGCCGACATACAGACCGACCAGCATCAGCGCCAGCGAGCCCCAGAACGACGAATAGAACGCCAGGTGGGTGTTGAACGGGAACACCGTCGCCAGCAGCGCCAGCATCGCCGGCCGCGCCCGCTCGCGCGCCTGCGGCGAGGCGTAGCGCCACGCGCGCCACGCCTGCGCGGCACCGGCCAGCCACAGCAGCAAACCGATCGCGCCGGTCTCGCTGAGCACTTCGAGCACGATCTGGTGGGCATGGAAGGCCGGCTCGCGGCCCCAGGCGCCTTCATGCGCCGGATCCGGATCGCAGGCGACATAGGCTTCGCGGAAGCCGCGCACGCCGACCCCATTGAACGGATGCTGGCGGATCATGCACCAGGAGGCGTCCCAGATCTGGGTGCGCCCGGCCAATGCCGCGTTCACGTCGGCCGGGCGCCCGCTCAGCGCCAGCGTGGTGCGCGCGAAGCGCTCGCGCACCTGCGGCGAGAGCGCACCAAGCACGCCTGCGACCAGCACCGCGGCCACGCCCAGCGCCAGCATCCGGCGCAGGCCCAGCAGCCGCCAGCCGGACAGCAGCAGCACCAGCGCATAGGTGATCCACGACGCGCGCGATCCGGCCAGCACCAGCACCACGCCCACCGCCGCCGCGGCGAGCAGCCAGCCCCAGGCGCCGCCGCGGCGCCCGGCCGCGAACAGCAGGAACGGCGACAGGCTGGCCAGGACCTGGCCGAACTTGAGGTTGCACGGCCCGAACACGCCGCTGAGGCGGTCGGCCAGGGCGATTTCCTGCGGCGTGCACAGGCCGTGGTGGTTGATCGCCCACTTCAGCTGGTCCATCGACCAGAACAGCGGGCTGGTGCCGCACAGCGCCTGCGCCAGCGCATCCACGGTCCAGATCGCGGCGATGACCGCCAGCCCGTTGAAGGTGGTGCGGCGCGCGCGCGGCGTCGCCACCGCCATCGCCACCAGCCACAGGAACGGCAGGAAGCGCAGGTCCACCGCCGATTCGCGCAAAGCCAGCGGCACGTCCACCGCGTCCAGCGCCGACAGCGGCTGCGGTAGCCAGTAGCTCAGGAACAGCAGCGTGGTCAGCGCCCATGCCGGACCGCTGAGCAGGCGCGCGCCGCCGCGGAAACGGCCGTGCAGCAGCCGCGCCAGGATCGCCAGCGCGCCCAGCGCGAGCACCCCTGCGGCCAGGCCCGGGGCGGGCCACAGCGCCACGAACGCCAGCACCCAGACCGGCGCCCAGCGTTCGCTGCGCGCCGGCGTCAGCGGCGCGAGCAGAGAGGAATCAATGCCGGAGTTCGTCATACACCGCCAGGGTCGCGTGCTGCATCGCCTGCAGCGTGTAGGGGATCTGCGCCGGCGGTGCCGGCGGTTGCGCCAGCAGCCGCGCCGCGGCGGCGTGCAGGGCCACCGGGTCGAACGCAGCAACCGCACCGGACGGCTGCAGCTGCGCCAGCAGTTCGCCGACGCCGCCATGCGCCCAGCCCAGCACCGGCCGTCCTACCGCCAGCGCTTCGACCACGGTGCGGCCGAACGCTTCGGGCTTGCGCGACAGCTGCAGCACCAGATCGCTGGCGGCATAGGCCTCGGCGATGCGCGCGGTCGGCGCGGTGAACGCGATCGCGTCGGCGATGCCCAGCGCCGCGGCTTCGGCCTCCAGCTCCTGCACGTAGGCCTCGCGCCCGGCCGCGCGCGCGCCCGGCAGCCACAGCCGTGCGTCGCGGCCGTCGGCACGCAGCGCGGCAAGCAGGCGCAATGCATCGGCGTGGCCCTTCAGGCGGGTGCCGCGCCCGGGCAACAGCAGCAGCGGACCGCCGCCCGCCGTGGCCGGCGCCAGCGTCGCGGCCCAGGCCCGCGCGCCCGGATCGGGCTGCGCACGGCGCGGGAAGTGCACCGGGTCGATGCCGCGCGGGATCACCCGCAAACGCGCCGGGTCGGTGTGCGGGTAGTGGCGCAGGACGTAATCGCGCACCGTGGCCGACACGCAGATCACCCGCTCGCCGCGGACCATGATCGCGCTGTAGCGGCTCGGCGAATTGAGCCCGTGCACGGTGCTGACGAAGCGCGGCCGCTGCGCCGCCGGCAGCCCGCGCAGCGCATGCCAGCCCAGCCAGGCCGGCAACCGCGAGCGCGCATGCACGATGTCCACCCGCTCGCGCACGAACAGCCGGCGCAGCGCCGGCACGTGGCGCAGGCTCAGCAGCGACTTGCGGCCGATGTCCAGGGCGATGTGCTCGGCACCGGTCTGCGCCAGCGCCGGCAGCAGGCGGCCGCCGGCCGACACCACCAGCGCGCGGTGCCCGGCGGCGACCAGCGCCGCGGCGATTTCCAGGGTGGAGCGTTCGACGCCGCCGGACTCCAGCGCCGGCAGCAGCTGCACCACGGTCAGGCGGTGCATCGACCCGGCGGTCAGTCGACCAGCACGAAGACCGCGCCGCAGTAAGGGCACTTGGCCTCGTGGCTGGGTTCTTCCTCCACCGGCAGATAGACCCGCGGGTGCGAGTTCCACAGCGCCATCTCCGGGGTCGGGCAGCTCAGCGGCAGGTCGGCGCGGTGCACGCTGTAGCGCGTCTGTGCATTGGCGGGCGCGGTGGCGGTATGGCTCATGGCGGCGGGACACGGCGGGAGGAGACGGGGAATTCTAGCAGCCCGTCCCACGCCCGCGCCGGGCCGGCGTACGCCGCGCCGGCGCTGTCCTGGGCTTGTCCACTCACTGTCCGCTTGATGCCAGGCGATGACATCAACTATGCTCAGGGGACGCGGCGCAACCATGCCGCTCTGAGGTGTCCCTTGGATATAGGTGTGCGATTGATGCAGGCGCGGCGCAATGCCGGTTTCACGCTGCGCGAACTGGCGGCCTTGCTGGGCGTTGCGCACAGCACCCTGGGTCACTGGGAGAACAATCGTTCCGTTCCCAATGCCCGGCATTTGCTGAAGATTGCCGAACTCACCGGCGTCGATGCCTACGTGCTGCTGACCGGTAAGCCGTCCAAGCTGAACCAGAACGAGCACGAAAGCCTGCCGCTGCCGGTGGGCAAGCGTCTGGCCTGAAGGGTCTGCGGTGCCGGCAGCGCTGCGGCGTACATCGCCGCGGCGTTGCTGCTTGCGTTTTGATTCCTGACTCGCAGCACGCGAATCGGCAGTATTTTTGTCTCGCTCGAATCCGCTGACGTGCCTAGACAACCGATAGCGCCCATCAGGCGCTGGCTGTTGTCGCTTCGGCAGGTGATGTGGGTGGCCGTAGTTCCTGCACGATGCGCCCCTGTTCCATCACCAGCACGCGGTCGGCGCTGGCGATGGTTTCCGGCCGGTGCGCGACGATCAACTTGGTGAGCTTCAGCTGTTTTACAGCGTCGTTGACCAGGCGCTCGCGCAACACATCCAGATGGCTGGTGGCCTCATCCAGGAACAGCAGCTTCGGTTGACGGTACAGCGCACGCGCCAGGATCACCCGCTGCTTCTGCCCGCCGGACAGCGAACTGCCCATGTCGCCGATCAGGCTGTGATAACCCATCGGCATCGCGGCAATATCCTCATGCACCGCCGCCAACCGTGCCGCCGCCTCGACCCGTTCCAGGTCGAAATCCGGATCGAAGAACCCGATGTTGTCGGCGATGCTGCCGGCGAACAATTGATCGTCCTGCATCACGGCACCGACGATCGCGCGCACGTTTCGCGGCCCTAGCTTATGTAGATCGTGGCCGCCGATGCGGATTACCCCTTCGCTCGGCTTGAGCAATCCCAGCAGCAGTTTGACCAGCGTCGTCTTGCCGCAGCCGGATGCACCGATGATCGCCACAGATTCGCCTGGCTCAATCGCGAAACCACACTCCTTGACGACCCACGGCTCGCCCGCGGCGTAGCGAAACGACAGCCCCTCGACCTCGATGCGCGGCTCGGCCGGGGGCAACGCCTCGGGCAGCGCGTGGTCGTCCTCCGGCGGCGTCAGCACGATGTCGGCCAGCCGCTCGCCATGCAGGCGCAGCATGCGGAACTCGACCCACTTGTCGATCAGGCCGCTCACGCGCATGGCGAACTGGTCCTTGTAGGCCAGGTAGGCCAGGTAGGCCAGGTAGGCCAGGTAGGCGACCAGCATGCCGACCGAGAACACATTGTCCAGCGCCAGCCTGGCCCCGATCCAGATCACCGCGATGCGCTCGATGCCGAACACCAGCTGGCTGGCTGTGTTGAAGCCGAGCGACATCCGCGCCAGTTTGACATCCTGGTTGACTGTCTCGTTGAGCAGGTTGTCGTAGGTGGAACGGCGCAGCGGCTCCTCGCCAGCGATTTTCAGGCTCTGCATGCCGCGCAGCGATTCCAGCAAATGGCTCTGCTGCTTGGCGGCGGCGACTAGCTGCTGCTCAGTGCGATCACGCACCGGCCGGTAGGCGATTGCCCGAATACACAGATACAGCGCTACCGCCAGCAGCGTGACCAGCGCCAGCTTCCAGCTATAGAGCAGCATCAAGACCAGTGTGACCACTGCCATCAGTCCGTCGATGATCGCCTCGACGAAGCTCGTGGTCAGTGTGTGCTGGATCGTCTGCACCGATGACATGCGCGATGTCACATCGCCCAGGTGGCGCCTCTCGAAGAAGTCCAATGGCAGCTTGAGCAGATGCGCGAACACGTTGCCCATCCATTGCAAACCGAGCTTGGAGGACAGATAGACCACAGACCAGCCGCGCAGCAAGCCGATGCCCACTTGCAGCAGCAGCGCCAATCCGAAGCCCAAGCCGAGTACCACCAACAGGTCGCGATCAGCCGAAACCAGCGCTTGGTCAACCACCCATTGCATGTAAAACGGCGCGAAAATGACGAATACCTGCAGCGCTACCGACAGCAGGAATATCTGAAGAAGTGCACTCCACAATCCGCTGATTGGACCTGTGAGTTGGCGTGCTGAGATCGAAAGAGATGCCTTCTGCGACTTGAAATCTGCAGCTGGGGTCAACTCTAGCGCTACGCCGGTGAAGTGCCGGGAGACTTCATGTATTGATAGCTTTCGTTCCCCCAGAGCGGGGTCGAGTATGGTGAATTTTGATTTACCGACCTTGGCAAGCACCAGTGCAGCACCCCTGCATCCCAGGCTTTGGGACTACCCAAATCTAAGAATTACTTATTACTGACCGGAGCGAGTAGAACGGCTCAAAAATCCATTCAATCAAACTTCGCTTTTCACCAAGCACGTCCGCCTCCAGGAGCATCCCAGGCTTGAGATGCTCCTGCTTGCCATAGGCCACGATCACTTGCTGTGCCAACCTCACCGTCACTCGATAGTATGGTTCTCCCGGCTGAGCATTGCCGGTCAACGCCCCCAATTCCTTCGACGTCAACGCGCTGCGACTGATCGACATCACAGCGCCACGTTGGTGGCCAAATTTCTGGTATGCATACGCTTGGTACCGCAACATCACCTTATTGCCTATCTCGATGAAACCAATTGCACGACTAGGAACCAGCAATTCGGCCTCAAGGCGGCCGTCTCCCGGTACCAGGCTTAGTAGCGGTTGCCCAGCCTGAATTGCCTGCCCCGGCTTGACTACCTGCGTGGCAATCATCCCGCCGACAGGAGCTGTCACCAACAGCGCGCCACCCACCTGGGTTTGTACTTGTTCTAACTCCACTGCGGCGTTGTCCCGCCGATACTCGGCATGAATGCCCATGCGCTGCCCTGGCAACACGCGCAACTGCTGTTCGATCTGCGCAAGGCTGCGTTGCATCTCGGTCGCCTGCCTTTGCAACGCCTGCATCTGGCTTGTGTATTCCAGCGCACTGGATTCCTGTTGCTTGATCTGCAGCTCGCTGACGTACTTGCCATCCTGCAACTGGCGCCAGCGTTGCAGCACTTCATTGGCGAGGGTAATCTGGCTACGCCGGGTGGCGACTTCACCATTCACCTGCAACAATTCCTGCTGCAGATTGACCAGTTGGATGCGCAACCCTTGCTCTTGCGCATCCAACTGCTGCAGCTGTGCCTGTTCGGAAGACTTCAACCCATCCCCTCGTTGGCGCAGGTGACGCTGCAAGGCAACCTCGGTATCGCCGCTTGCCAGCGTCGCGCGCGGCACCGTCACTACGCCAAGGATCTGTCCAGCCTCGACGCGCTGGCCTTCGCGCACGTCAAGCCGGGTGACAACCCCTGTGGCGGGCGCCATCACCGTGGCCAGGCCTTTGGTCGGAACCAGTTGTCCAGTCACAGTGGACCGATGCGTGTAGGTGCCAATGCACAGGAATACCACCACCGATGTCGCCGCAATTGCGGCCGCACTTGCAAATACCCATGCCTGTAAAGGCTGCACCAGGGAGATACCACCCAACCAACTGGTACGGCGGGCCTGCATGACTTCTTCACGGAACAGGCTGTGGCTCATTCCGCATACCCGCAGAATTTGCCGCGCGCCACCCGGCCATTGGAGTGAGACATCGCCAGCAAGACGTATGGCACGATCAACGCACCGTACAGAAGCTCGGGCAACGCGAAGCCGATCTGGACGCTGCACGCAATTGCCACGCAAGCCAGGATCGCGGCCAGCATCGTCCAGTTCGGCTTGCCGCCGCCAAGCGGGACGACAAGCGCGACCGGTACCACAAGCGCAAGGCCGTCGAGAAACTCCTTGTTTATGGAGTGAAGCACGCTGCGATCCTTCGAAACGGGCGACGGGGCCCTAAAGCATCCATGCACACCGGATGTTCCCGCCTTCGCCTCCATTAGGCTGGTTGGTTGTGTGCGATGCAAGGGCGCAGGTGTGCCAGACCTGACATTTTCCAGCCTGCATGTCGGATCAACGCGACATGCGCCATCGCTCCGCGCCACACCCGCACCGCTGGCAATCGCGACACCGCATGGCCGCAAACAGACAGGGCGACGAACCAAGCTACCGCGCTGGCGATAGCCATCACTCCAGATAGGCGCTGGCGTTCTCCAGGAGCGCGATGACGGCGGCAAGAAAGGACACCGGGACATGCCGTGAGAGCTGTAGCAGGCGCGACTCGAGGTCACGGCGTGAACTTGGTACAGCACTCAACGGCAACGCCTTGCCGGCAATACCCCCAACAGCCAGCCACTCGAACTCGACCTGAAGTTCTTCACTGAGGACACGCAGGTTGCCGACGCTGGGCACGCAACGACCGGCGCGCTCCCGATGGGCGATAGTGGTGCGATGCACCCCCAGCCTAGTCGCCAGTTCGCATTGCGACAGGCCGAGCGCCTTGCGCGCTGAACGGATAGGCGCCGCCAATGCACCATGATCCATATCGCACACCTGTCCGTAGGAGCACCATCGTGATGTACACACTAAATTAATGAATGTGTCACACGCATTTTGCTCGAATCGGAAGCGCTGTCAATACTTGTCCAATGTCGACGACCAGTGCCTTCGATCAACCGACACAAGCGCGCTTACGCGAGCCGCAGACACAATGGCAGCGGCGCGCTCTACCGGCGAACGCGCCTCCCAAGCTGGCTCAGCCCGCCTTCTCCGCCTCCAACTGCTTGCGGATCTGCGCATCGACCGCGGCGATGGCGGTCATGTTCATCACCCGGCGCGAGGTGGCGCTGGTGGTCAGGATGTGCACCGGCTTGGAGATGCCCATCAGGATCGGACCGATCGCCACGCCGTCGGTGAACACGCGCACCAGGTTGTAGGCGATGTTGGCCGCTTCCAGGTTCGGCAGCACGAACAGGTTGGCGCGGCCCTTGAGCGTGCTGTTGGGCATGATCTGCTTGCGCAGCGCTTCGTCCCAGGCGGTGTCGCCCTGCATTTCGCCATCGATGTTAAGCTCGGGCTTGCGCTTGAGCAGCGCCTCGCGCACCTGGCGCATCTTCAGCGCATCGCGCGAGTCGTGGCTGCCGAAGTTGGAATGCGACAGCAGCGCGATGTTCGGCTCGATGCCGAACAGCTTGAGCCGGTAAGCAGCCTGCAGCGTGGCCTCGACGATCTGCTCCACGCTCGGGTCTTCCTGCACGTGCGTGTCCAGGAAGAAGAACCCGCCCAGCTGGTTGATCACCCCGGTCATCGCCGAGGTCGAGCTGACCCGCGGTTCCAGCGGGATCACGCTGCGCGCATAGCCGAGCTTCTTGTGGAAGCGGCCGACCACGCCGGTGAGCAACGCATCGGCTTCGCCGCGCGCGACCATCACTGCGGCGATCAGCGTCGGCCGCGAGCGCATCAGCTCCTTGGCCGCGGTGACGGTGACGCCGCGGCGCTCGGTCAATGAGTGATAGTACTGCCAGTAGTCGTTGAAGCGCGGATCGTCGTAGATGTTGGTGATCTCGAAGTCCACGCCAGCGGTGATGCGCAGGCCCAGGCGCTGGATGCGCGCCTCGATCACGTCCGGGCGGCCGATCAGGATCGGGAACGCCAGGCCTTCGTCGATCACGCTCTGCACCGCGCGCAGCACCACTTCCTCTTCGCCCTCGGCGTAGACCACGCGCTGCTTGTCGGCGCGGGCGCGGTCGTAGACCGGCTTCATCATCAGGCTGGTGCGGTAGACGAACTGGCCGAGCTTGTCGCGGTAGGCCTCCATGTCGGCGATCGGACGCGTGGCCACGCCCGAGTCCATCGCCGCCTGCGCCACCGCCGAGGACAGCTCCACCAGCAGGCGCGGATCCAGCGGCCGCGGGATCAGGTAGTCGGGGCCGAAGCTCGGCGTCTCGCCGCCGTAGGCCGCGCCCAGGTCGGAGGCCTCGCGCCGCGCCATCGCCGCGATCGCCTTGACGCAGGCGATCTTCATCGCCTCGTTGATGCCGGTGGCGCCGACGTCGAGCGCGCCGCGGAACAGGTACGGGAAGCACAGCACGTTGTTGATCTGGTTCGGGTAGTCCGAACGGCCGGTGCCGATGATCGCGTCCGGGCGCACCGCCTTGGCGGCCTCCGGGGTGATTTCCGGATTGGGATTGGCCAGCGCGAAGATCACCGGCTGCGCCGCCATCGTCGCCACCATTTCCGGCTTGAGGATGCCGGCGGCGGACAGGCCGAGGAAGATGTCCGCGCCCTCGACGATCTCGGCCAGGGTGCGCTTGTCGGTGTCGCGCGCGTAGCGTTGCTTGTCCGGGTCCAGGTCGGTGCGGCCGCTGTGGATCACCCCGTCGCGGTCCAGCGCCAGGATGTTCTCCGGCTTCAGGCCCAGCGACACCAGCATGTTGACGCAGGAAATGCCGGCCGCGCCCATGCCGGTGGTGGCGAGCCTGACGTCCTCGATCTTCTTGCCGGTCACCACCAGCGCGTTGAGCACCGCGGCGCCGACGATGATCGCGGTGCCGTGCTGGTCGTCGTGGAACACCGGGATGTTCATCCGCTCGCGCAGCTTGCGCTCGACGATGAAGCATTCCGGCGCCTTGATGTCTTCCAGGTTGATGCCGCCGAAGGTCGGCTCCAGGCTGGCGATGATGTCGACCAGCTTGTCCGGATCGTTCTCGTTGATCTCGATGTCGAACACGTCGATGCCGGCGAACTTCTGGAACAGCACGCCCTTGCCTTCCATCACCGGCTTGGACGCCAGCGGGCCGATGTTGCCCAGGCCCAGTACCGCGGTGCCGTTGCTGATCACCGCGACCAGGTTGCCGCGTGCGGTCAGCTCGCTGGCCTGTTGCGGATCGGCGACGATCGCCTCGCAGGCGAACGCCACGCCTGGCGAATAGGCCAGCGACAGGTCGCGCTGGGTCAGCATCGGCTTGGTCGCGGCCACCTTGATCTTGCCCGGCGGCTGCTGGCGGTGATAGTCGAGAGCGGCCTGTTTGAAATCGTCGTTTGACATCGAGGGCTTCTTTTGTCGAAAGGCGCGGAGGCTTGGAATTCTACTCTCCGCGGCCATGGCCGGTCCTGTCTGGCGGCTGTCGCCGCGCGCGCCGGCACCTGAAAAAACGCGACGCGCCGGCAATGCCGGCGCGTCGTACGCTGCAGCGGATCAGCGGGCGGCGAGCGGTTCGGCCGTCACCGCCGGCAGCGGCACGGCCTCGCCGTCCAGCGCCAGACGCAGGCGATCGCGGTCCAGCGCGTTCTCCCAGCGCGAGACCACCACGGTCGCCACCGCGTTGCCCATGAAGTTGGTCAGCGAACGGCACTCGCTCATGAAGCGGTCCACGCCCAGGATCAGCGCCATGCCGGCCACCGGCACTTCCGGCACCACGGCCAGCGTCGCCGCCAGGGTGATGAAGCCGGCGCCGGTCACGCCGGCCGCGCCCTTGGAGCTGAGCATCGCCACCAGCAGCAGCGTGATCTGGTGGCCGAGGGTCAGTTCGGTGTTGGTGGCCTGGGCGATGAACAGCGCCGCCAGGGTCATGTAGATGTTGGTGCCGTCGAGGTTGAACGAGTAGCCGGTGGGCACGACCAGGCCGACCACCGACTTCTCGCACCCGGCGCGCTCCATCTTCTCCATCAACGACGGCAGCGCCGATTCGGACGATGACGTGCCCAGCACCAGCAACAACTCTGCCTTCAGATAGCGGATCAGCTTGAAGATCGAGAACCCGCACAGGTACGCCACGGCGCCGAGGATCACCACCACGAACAGCAAGGACGTGACGTAGAACGAACCGACCAGCCAGGCCAGTTGCACCAGCGAATGCAGGCCGTGTTCGCCGATGGTGTAGGCGATCGCGCCCAGCGCGCCGATCGGCGCGGTCTTCATCAGGATGTGCACCAGCTTGAACACCGGCGCGATCAGCGCCTCCAGCAGGTTTACCACCGGCTTGCCGCGCTCGCCGACCAGGGCCAGCGACACGCCGAACAGCACGGCGACGAACAGCACCTGCAGCACATTGGGGCCGGCCAACTTGCCGTTGACCACCTGGTCGCCGGTGAACGCGCCGATCAGCGAATTGGGGATGATGTCCATCAAGAAGCCGACCAGGGTCAGGTCGTGCGACTTCTGCACGTAGCTGGCGATCTTGCTCTGGTCCAGCGTCGCCAGATTGACGTTCATGCCCGCGCCGGGCTGCACCACGTGCGCGACGATCATGCCCACCACCAGCGCCAGGGTGGAGAAGAACAGGAAATACACCATCGCCTTGCCGAACACCCGGCCCACCACCTTCAGCTGGGTCATGCCGGCGATGCCGGTGACGATGGTCAGGAAGATCACCGGCGCGATGATCATCTTCACCAGCTTGATGAACGCGTCGGCCAGCGGCTTGAGCTGGGTGCCCCAGGACGGCTCCAGATGGCCGAGCAAGGCACCGATGACGATGGCGACCAGCACCTGGACGTACGTATGCCTGTAGAACGGCACAGGACGCGGCGCGGGGCCGGCAGGGGAAGCGGGGATATGCATGTGAGCGCTCCGGAGCGGATGTAGACCGGCAACCCGACGCAGGTCGCGGAATGCTGCCTTTGTACGCGGCGCCAGCTTCTAAGCAGATAACCTATTGGTACTAGTCCCCTGTTCGCGACGCCGCCGACGCAGTTACAGTGTCCCGGCACGCTCACGGGAGGGAGGTGCGACGCGCAATGCCGGCCATGGGAATGCCAGCCGTTGCTGCGTCGCGTACCGATCTGCCGCCGGCGCTGCCGGCGTCGCATGCGTATTCAGGGGCGATGCGCCGTCGCAGGATCGCAACACCGCTGTAAAGAACCGCCGGATTCGCCCGCTATTGCATGCGGGCGGCGCGTTGTTCCGGCGATGCGCCCGCACCGCGGCCGAGGGAAGGTCGCGGTCGGCATCACGCTGCACCGCCCGCGCAAGCCTTGCCGTCCCGTCAGTCGAGTGCCGGCGCGCTTTTTTCCTCACCAATTGAAGACATCACAACCATGCGCCATACCCTTCTCTTCGCTGCGCTGTGCCTGACCGCCGCCGCTCCCGCCGCTGCCGCTGCCACTGCCGCCAACGGATTCGACGACTGGCCGACCAAGGTCGCCTTCAACGACGGCACCGAGCTGGCGGTAACCGGCAACTACGGCTACGACTGGAACAACTTCTCCGACGACGATGCGCGCCTGGAGGACGACAACACGTTCCGGCGCAAGGAATTCGGCGCCACGCTGAAGAAGAAGGGCGTGTACGACGCGATGGTGTACTTCGACTTCCAGTCCAAGCTGTGGCTGGACGTGTTCTTCCGCTTCGAGACCAAGGCGCTGTTCGGCAGCGACTACGGCAAGGTGCGGCTGGGCTACATCAAGGTGCCGGTCGGCCTGGAAGGCGTGACCAGCTCGCGCGCCGACAGCTTCCTGGAAACCGCGCTGCCGATCCAGGCGATCTACCAGGGCCGCCGCACCGGCGTGGAATGGACCTTCGAGCGCCCGCAGTACCTGCTGCAGGCCGGCGCGTACGGCGGCAAGGACCTGCAGGGCGACAACCCCGGCACCACCCAGGCGGTGCGCGGCGTGTGGACCCCGTTCAAGGCCGAGGGCGACGTGCTGCACCTGGGCCTGGCCTACTCGCAGGAAAACCCGCGCGGCTACCACAACGGCCTGGACGTGAGTTTCAGCCCACGCGTGCGCCTGCGCGCCCGCCCGGAAGCCGGGCTGACCGATGTGCGCCTGGTCGACTCGGGCACCCTGGTCGATGCCGACCAGGTGCGCCGCACCGGCCTGGAGGGGATCTGGATCAAGGGTCCGTTCTCGATGCAGGGCGAAGCGCTGCGCGCCGAAGTGACCCGCGACAACGGCCGCCCCGACTACACCGCCGACGGCCAGTACGTGTTCGCCAGCTACGTGCTGACCGGCGAGTCGCGTCCGTACAGCGCCGGCAACGTGGCCAACGTCAAGCCGGCCAACGCCTACGGCGCGGTCGAGGTGCTGGCGCGCTACAGCCGCCTGGACCTGGACGACGGCAGCGTGCTCGGCGGCCGCCAGCACGATTGGACCCTGGGCGCCAACTGGTACCTGACCAGCCACTTCAAGTTCCAGGCCAACTACGTGCGCGCCGATGCCGAGCGCGCCGGCGTGCACACCAAGCCGAACTCGATCGACCTGCGCGCGCAAGTGCAGTTCTGATCGGCACGGCCTGATCGTCGCCCCGCTCGGCACTGACCGTCCGGGGCGCGTTAGACAGCAAGCCCCGGCGCGGCAACGCCTGCCCTGTGCACATGGGCAGGCGTTGCCGTTCTGCGTTCGGACATCAGGCCGTCGCGGCCGCTTGCGCGATCGCAACGCCGCCGCCGGGAGCGCCCGCGCCAGCAACGCACGCGCCGCTACCGCTAAGCTGGCGGGACACCGTCCCGGCCGCATCCACTCCGCATGTATCCCGCTTCGCGCTATCGCCACGTCGCCCTGCTCCTGCTCGCCGTCTTCGGCAGCATGGCGCTGGCGATGCTGTCGGCCTGGCATTTCGCCGAACAACGCGCGCTGCGCGACGAAAGCCGGCAACTGCGCCAGCAGCTGGAGCTGTACGCGCAGACCCTGCAGCAACGCATCGACCGCTACCGCACCCTGCCGCAGGTGCTGGCGCTGGATCCGGAACTGCGCCAGGCGCTGACCCGGCCGCTGGACCCGGCTGCGCACCAGCGACTGAACCTGAAGCTGGAACGCGCCAACGACGTGACCCGCTCTTCGACGCTGACCCTGATCGACGCCGGCGGCGTGGCGGTGGCCGCCAGCAACTGGCGCCTGGCCAGCAGCAACGTCGGTGCCGACTACGGCTTCCGCCCCTACGTGAAGCAGGCGCTGGCGCAGGGCAGCGGCCGATTCTACGGCATCGGCATGACCACCGGCGTCCCCGGCTATTTCCTGTCGCAGGCGATCCGAGACGATGCCGGGCGCACCCTCGGCGTGATCGTGATCAAGATCGAACTGGCGGCGCTGGAACGCGAGTGGCTGCGCGTGCCCGACGTGGTGCTGGTCAGCGATCGCCATGGCGTGGTGTTCCTGTCCAGCCGCGACGCCTGGCGCTACCGCCAGCTGCAGCCGCTCAGCGCGCACGAACGCGACGAACTGCTGGCCACCCGCCAATATGCCAGGCAGACCTTGCTGCCGGCGCAACGGCGCAGTCTGGCCACGCTGGACGACGGTGGCCAGGTGATGCGCATCGACGCGCCGGCGCAGCGCGCGCCGCTGCTATGGCAGAGCATGGCGCTGCCGGAGAGCGGCTGGCGCCTGCACCTGCTGCACGACATCGGCGGCAGCCGCGCCGCCGGCCGCGCCGCGGCGCTGGCCGCGGCCGGGATCTGGCTGGCGCTGGTGTTCCTGCGCCTGCTGTTCCAGCAGCGGCAGCGCCTGGCGCGGCTGCGCCAACGCAGCCGGCGCGAACTGGAATCGCTGCTGCAGCAGCACGCTCAGGAGCTGCGCACCGCGCAGGACGGCGTGGTGCAGGCCGCGCAGCAGGCCGATACCGGGCTCAGCCGCAGCCTGGAACATCTGCCGCAGGGCGTGGTCATCATCGATGCGCAATTGCGCCTGGTGGCGTGGAATTCGCGCTACCTGGAGATCTTCCGCTTCCCGCCGGAACTGATCCGCATCGGCCGCCCGATCGAGGACGTATTCCGCTACAACGCGCGCCGCGGCCTGCTCGGCCCCGGCCCGGTGGAGGCGGCGATCCAGCGCCGCCTGGACCACCTGCGCAGCGGCCGCCCGCACATGCGCGAGAGCGAGAAGGACGACGGCACCGTGCTGGAGATCCGCGGCAATCCGCTGCCCGACGGCGGCTTCGTCACCAGCTATGCGGACATCACCAGCTACAAGAACGCCGCGCGCGAACTGCGCTCGTTGGCCGACGCGCTGGAGCACCGTGTCGCCGAGCGCACCCGCGACCTGGCCGACGCCAAGCGCGAGGCCGAGAACGCCAACCGCTACAAGACCCGCTTCGTCGCCTCGGCGGTGCACGACCTGCTGCAACCGCTCAACGCCGCGCGCATGTTCGTCTCGGCGCTGCGCGGCAAACTGCACGATGACGATGCACGGCAGATCGCCGACCATGTCGACAACGCGCTGGTCGCGCAGGACGCCATCCTCAACAGCCTTCTGGACATCTCGCGACTGGAAGCGGGCACGCTGAAGACGCAGGTGCGCGACTTCGCGCTGGGGCCGCTGCTGCAGACCCTGGCGCACGAATTCGGCATCGTCGCGCAGGACCGCGGCCTGCGCCTGGACTACGTGCCCACCCGCGCCACGGTGCGCAGCGACGAGACCCTGCTGCGGCGCATCCTGCAGAACTTCCTGTCCAACGCGGTGCGCTACACCCCGCGCGGACGCGTGCTGTTGGGCTGCCGACGCGACGGCGACACCCTGCGCATCGAGGTCCACGACCAAGGCCCGGGCATTCCCGAGGCGCTGCAGCAGGAGATCTTCGAGGAATTCCGCCGCCTCGGCGACGGCGTCGCCCACGACCGCGGCGCCGGGCTGGGGCTGGCGATCGTGGAGCGCATCGGCCGCCTGCTCGGGCACCGCATCGGCCTGCGCTCGCAACTCGGCCGCGGCAGCGTGTTCGCGGTCACCGTGGCGCTGGGCGACGCCGCCGCCGCGGCACAGGCGCAGGCGCCGACCGCGGTGGCCAGCGACAACGGCGACGACCCGATCCTGCATGGCTGCCGGGTGTGGTGCATCGACGACGACCCGCGCGTCTGCGAGGCCAGCCGCGCGCTGCTGGAACGCTGGGCGTGCCTGGTGGAACTGGCGGCCGGCCCGGAGCAGGCGCTGGCTGCAGCGCAAGCGGCGCAGGCGCCGGAGCTGGTGCTGCTGGACGTGCGCATGGGCGAGCGCGACGGCCCGGCCCTGTTCGCCCAGCTGTGCGGGCGCTGGAACGCCGAACCGCGGGCGATCCTGGTCACCGCCGAACCGGATCCGGCGCTGCGCGCACTGGCCCAGGCGCATGGCTGGGGCTTCCTGTCCAAGCCGGTGCGCGCGCCGGCGCTGCGCGCGCTGATGACGCAGATGCTGTTGCGACGTGGCTGAACTCCTTTCGCAGCAGGCGTAAGGGAGCAGTGAGCTCCTCTCCCGTCGGCCTGATTAGCGCTGTGTCTCAGCTGGTGATGCTGCCTTGGTTTAGAAATGCAGGTTCTTCAGTGAGATACGGCGATGACGCTCAATCGGATCCAGTTCCAAAAGGGGCTTTCGATTCCGGCTTTTCTGAGCCGCTACGGCTCCGAGGCGCAATGTGTCGAGGCCTTGGTTCAGGCCAGGTGGCCCAATGGCTTCGTGTGTCCGCAGTGCGGACACACGCATGCCAGTGGCTTTGAGCGGGGACGCCAGCACCTGTGGCAGTGCGCGCGCTGCCGGGTACAGACCAGCTTGACCGCCGGCACGCCCATGGCAGACACCAAGCTTCCCTTGCGGGTGTGGTGGCTGGCCATCTATCTGGTGAGCCAAGCCAAGAACGGAATTGCTGCGCTGGAACTGGCTCGGCAACTGGGCGTGTGCTATCGCACTGCATGGCGGATCAAGCACAAAGTGATGTCGGCGATGGCCGATCGTGAGCAGTCACGCCGGCTCGACGGAGAGGTCCAGATCGATGATGCCTATCTGGGCGGCGAACGCGCCGGTGGTCCAGGCCAACCGCAGTGGCGCAATAAAGTGCCGTTTATTGCAGCGGTTTCCCTGCATCAAGGGCGCCCGCGCTATCTCCGCCTGGATGTGGTCTCCAGCTTCCGAAGAAGCGTCGTGCACACGTGGGCTCAGCAGGCACTGGCACCGGGCACCCATGTCGTCAGTGATGGGCTGACAGCGTTCACCGGTGTGGGCTGGGCAGGCCTGACCCACGATGCCATCGTGACCGGAAGCGGCCGCAAAGGCGTCCAGCAGCCTCGTCTGCGTTGGGTCAATACGATCCTGGGCAATCTCAAAACGGCGCTTAGCGGCACCCACCATGCGGTGGACTTCCCCAAATACGGCGCGCGCTACCTGCATGCGCATGCCTACCGCTTCAATCGCCGCTTCAACCTGGCCGCCATGGTGCCGCGCCTGGCCAGTGCCCTGGCCGGCGCGGGAAGGCTCACAGAGCAGCAACTGCGTACGACAGCTGAGACACAGCGCTAATCAGGTCCCGTCGGGAGAAGGGTTGGGGTGAGGGTCCGGCGATAGCGGCCCGCGGAGTTTGGGCGCGCGAGGCAGCGCCCGCACCCTCATCCGGCCATGCGGGCCACCTTCTCCCGAAAAGGGGGGCCATGGTCACAGTGGGAGAAGGAACAGCCCCTGCGGGGCCGCCTCGCTCACCACTCGCGCGGCGCGATCAACTCCTCGGCGTCGGCAGTATCGAAACCATAGGTCTTGGCGATGTACAGGAAGTCCACGCCGATGTTGTCGCGCGCGGCGGTCTCGATCTCGCTGTCGTGCGCCTCGAACTCCAGCGCCAGGGCGTTGAATTCCTCGGTGGCGGCATGGGTGAGCCGGTACAGCGCCGGCAGGTCCGGCGGGGCCTGCGTCTCAATCGCCTCGCACAGCCGCAACAGGATCTTCTGGCCCTTGCCAACCAGGAAGGAGGGGAAATAGTCGTCGTCCAGCATTTCCTGCAGAAACGGGTAGTAGGCGATCTGTTCGTTGCGGATGGGCATGGTCGGGGTCCCTTTCGGCCCGCAGGAAGCGCGGGCACCAGTGCATAGCATCGCGTATCCGGGCGCGGTGGAAAATGCTTTCAGGGCGGCGGTTCAGACCTCGCCTTCCGGCTCCAGCGCCTTGACCGGCACCGCGCCCTGGGGACGGCTGTGGCATTGGAGCTTTTTCAGCATCGCCGTCACATGCAGTTTGACCGTGTTCTCGGCCAGGCCCCAGGCGGCGGATCACCCGCACAGGGACGTGTGCGGCGCAGGCGACAGAGCGCAGACGGATCGGCACGCAGGAGCATCCAGGCGTCATGCGAGGCGCAAGCGCCGCACGGAGGCGGCGCTTGCGCAGGCTTACGCTTCGGAACGGCCCACGATCAAATCTTTCCGGTGAACTGGATGGACGGCATGGCCCCGCCCGAGACGGTGCAGGGGCCAATGATGAGATTGTTGGTCTCACCGGTCGTGCTGCCTTCGCTGACGCAGGTCGGTGCCACGGTGGTTCCATCGTTCACCTCCAGCTTCGTGGTGACCGACGTACCTGTGTTGAAGTATGCCCTGGCGGTCGAACTGCTGCCGTCGACATTGAAATCCGCTGCCGTCCATACCGAAGCGATGTCGAGGACATTGTCCTTTGCGCTTACGCTGTACGCATCGGAACCGTTGGCGAAGACCACCGAGTCGTTGCCATTGGCCACTGCCTTGGCCGTCAATCTGAAATTGGCCAGCTGGGTGATCGGATAATGAGGGACACTGACCCCCTGGCTGACGGTGTAGCAGCTATCGGTCCCCCAGCTGATCCAACCCGCCGGACAGCTGCTCCCGAAACCGTTCATCCAATATTCGATGAGTATATACGCCGCGTTTTCCGGGCCATCGTTCCCGTAGAGGAACTGCTGCCATGCCCTACAGCCCACATGGTTATTGCACGTGGCCGTTGCCGTGGCGTTGTTCGTATTCAGCTGTACGCTGTACGCGTCCGGGTGCGAGTCGGTATTCACGGACGTGATCCCGGTGGCCGCGGGAAAGCTCCCAACCGCCCGGCTTATCAGGCCATGCCCCTGGAGCGCATAGACCTTGCCGCTTGGCGCGTCACTGAGCGCACTCGAAAGCCCTGCTCCTTGCGCGATGGTTCGCGCATTCGATTGTCGAGCGGACGGCAGGGGATGCATGCGGTGCGTCGCCAAGCTGCAGGGGACCGACTCCCAGATCATGCTTGGATACTTGGCATGGAAACATCCCGTCGCCGGCGTATCGGCCTGGGCGAGCGTTGCCTGCCATCCCTGACGGGCCTGCGCTTCGGCCTGGGCGACACGCGCGCCCATCGATTGCGCGACATCGGAATGTGACGCCGCCTGCGCGCAGGGCACGGCATAACTTCCGATCAAACACAGAAAAAGCAAAGACCTTGTCCTGATCCTCAAAAAATCACTCCAGATTCGCCGATGCCATTCGGCCGATGCGCTGCAGGGCATTCCCACAGAGAAATCGATCATTGCAGAAGCGAGATGATCGTTTTGACAACCACCCTACATATCCGATTTTTTAATTGAACAGCGGTCTCAGGACACACGTGGCACACGCTTTGACCGGGGGGTGCTCTTTCTCCATGGCCAGCACCGGCATGGTCCACGCCACTGCCTGGCGTGGATGCCCAGCCATCGGCTCGGCGACGCGACGAGGCATTCCTGAGCGGGGGATACGACAGCGCCACGCCTTGCGGTTGGTGAAGCAACCGGAATGCCTGTGGCACGGTGCCGCGGTCTCCACAGAAATGCACGCCGCCACCGTTCACCCTTCGCCTTCCGGCTCCAGCGCCTTGACCAGCACCGCGGCCTGGGTGCGGCTATGGCACTCGAGCTTTTTCAGGATCGCCGTCACATGCACCTTCACCGTGTTCTCGGCCAGGCCCAGTTCGTAGGCGATCTGCTTGTTGAGCAGGCCGTCGGCCAGGCATAGCAGCACGCGGAATTGCTGCGGAGTCAGCTGCGCCAGGCGCGCGGCCAGTTGCGCATCGGCCTCCGAGCGCGCCGCGGTCAGCGGCGGGAACCAGGTGCCGCCATCGAGCACCGCCGCCACCGCGATGCCGATGGTCTCGGCCGGCGACGACTTGGGGATGAAACCGGCCGCACCGAACTGCTGCGCGCGGCGGATCACCCGCGGGTGATCGTTGGAGGAGATCACCACCACCGGCACGTCCGGGCGTTCGCCGCGCACGTGCAGCAGCGCCGAGAAGCCGCGTGCGCCGGGCATCGCCAGGTCCAGCAGGACCAGGTCGACGTCGGCCTGCGCGGCCAGCGCGGCGTCCAGCGTGGCGGCGCTGGCCGCTTCGGTCACCCGCGCGCGCGGCAAGGCCTGGCGCAACGCGTGCAGCACCGCGGCGCGGAACAGGGGATGGTCGTCGGCGACCAGAATCGTAGGCGCATCCATCCCCACAGTCTGGCATGCGCGGCCGCCCGCGTGCCGCTGCCGTGCCGTTGCACCCTGCTGGCGGCGCTGCCGACGCCGTGCATGGCCGTGGCCTACCGGCCGCCAATGCCAGCGACGCCGCGGCCCCAGGCGTGCGCAGCAGCCCACTGCCGCTTGCTCCTGGCGGACCTGGCGCCGCCTACTTGGGAACGGCAGACACGCGCTGGCGCGGCGGATGGCGGCGCATGCTGCTGCGCCAGGCATCCAGGAACTGGCGGCGCTTGAGCGCATCCAGGTACACCAGCAAGCCCGGCCCAAGCGCGATCGGACGAAACGACGGCGGCGCGGCCGGCGCTGCGCCGCCGCCGGGCATCGGCAGGATCGGCTTGAGCTGCGCCTCGCGCGACAGCACCTGCTGCCCGCGCGGCGACAGCAGATAGTCCAGGAACCGGCGCGCCTCGGCCGCGTGCGGCGTATCGCGCGGAATCACCGCGGTGCGCAGCGCGACCAGGGTGTAGTCCTCCGGCTGCACGATCGCCAACGGCGCACCGGCGTCGATCCGCGCCTGCGCGTAGGAGCCGAGCACGTTATAGGCCAGCAGCAGTTCGCCGCGGCTGACCCGGTCCAGCAGCACGCCGGTGCGTTCTTCCAGCACCACCTGGTTGTCGCCCATCGCCGCCAGCAACGCGCCGGACATGCTGCCGATCTGGCCGTCCTGGGTCGCGAACAAATAGCCCACGCCGCTGCGCTCCACGTCGTAGGTGCCGATCCTGCCGCGCAGCGGCAGGCCAGGCGCGCGCAGCAATTCCAGCAACTGGCGGCGCGTGTGCGGCACTTGCGCCGCCGGCAGTCGCGCCTTGTTGTAGACGATCGCCACCGGCTCGTAGCTGATTCCGAACGCCTCGTGCCGCCATTGCGCCCAGGCCGGCAGCGCTTCGGTCTGCGGCGAACGGTGCGCGAGCGCGTGGCCGTCGTTCACCAGCTTGGTCTGCAGGTCCATGCTGGCGCTGATCAGCAGGTCGGCGCAGCGCGCGCCGGGCAGCGGATGCAGGTAGCGCTGGTACATGTCCCAGGCGATCACGTCCTGATACACCACCTCGGTGCGCGGGTGCAGCCGCTGGTAGTCGCCGATCACCGCGGCGAACACCTCGATGTCGGTCGACCCCTGGATGCACAGCTGCGCCTCGGCGACGCCCTGCGCCGGGAAGCGGCGGATGTCGCCGGGCGCGGCCTGCGCGTCGTGGAACAGGATGCAGCCCAGCACCAGGAGCGCGGCGCGCAGCGATCGGAGCGAAGTCATGGATGCAACCTGGGCAGGCGCAGGCTGGCGATCAGGCCGCCGCCGACGCGGTTGGACAGATCGATGCGCCCGCCGTGGCTGTCGACCACGCGCTTGACGATCGCCAGGCCGAGTCCGGCACCGCCGGCGGCCGCGCCCTCGCCGCGCGCGAAGCGCTCGAACACGCGCTCGGCATCGGCGGCAGCGATGCCCGGGCCATGGTCGGCCACGGTCACCACGCACTCGCGCGCGGTGCAGGTCAGCGCCACCTGCAGCGCGCCGTCGCCGCCGTACTTGCAGGCGTTGTCGATCAGGTTCTTGATCGCCTCGCGCAGCAGCAGCGCATCGCCGTGCACCAGCGCCGACTCGCTGGCCATGGCCAGCTGCACGCGCGGACGCGGTTGCGACTGCGGCAGCGTCTCATGCAAGGCCTGGTGCACGACTTCGGCCAGATCCACGCTGGCGTAGCGCTGCAGGTTGGCGCGGTGGATCACGCTGGCGTCGCTGAGCAGCTGGTTGAGCAAGCGGCTCATGTGCGTGGCGTTGCGCTCGATCGCCTCCAGGCTGCGGCGCATATCGCGCGGGTCCTCGTCGTCCAGCGCCAGTTGCGCCTGCGCGCGCAATGCCGCCAGCGGCGTGCGCATCTGGTGCGCGGCCTCGGCCATGAATGCGCGCAAGGTCTCGTTGCTGCTCGCCAGGCGCGCCATGAAGCGGTTCAACGCCGCCACCATCTGGTGCATTTCCTGCGGTGCGGCCACCGCCAGCGGCTTCAGTTCCGACGGCTCCCGCCGCGACAGATCGTGCTCGATCCGGTGCAGCGGGCGCAACGCGCGATACACCCCCAGCCAGACCAGGGCCAGCGACAGCAGCGACAACACCGCGATCGCGACCAGCGCGTGCAGCACCACATCCTGCGCCAGCGCTTCGCGCGCGCGCCGGGTTTGCCCGACCTGCACCCACACCTCGTCCTGCGCCGCGGCCGAGGACACCCGCCGCGCCACCACCGCGAAGCGCACCTGCTCGCCGCTGTAGGGCGCATCGAACAGCCGCGGCGGCGCGCTGGCGCGCGGCAGCGACGGCGCCTTCGGCAGGTCGCCGTAGCCGGTGATGGTGCGCCCGCGCGCATCGAACACGCGGTAGAACACCCGGTCTTCCGGCGCCATCGCCAGCAGGTCCAGCGCCGCGTACGGCAGGTCCACCTGCCATTGCCCCCCGGCCAGCGCCACCGAATCGACGATCGATAGCGCCGAGGACACCAGCAGGTGGTCGTAGGAACGGTTGGCGGCGCGTTGGCCGTAGTCGCGCGCGGCGAAGAACAGCGCCACCGCGCCGAGCAGCGACAGCCCCCCCAGATACAGCAGCAGCGTGCGCCGGATCGACGGCGCCGGCAGCGCGGCCTCAGCCATCGCCGCCTGCGTCCTGCGGCGTCGCTGGCGGGGGGGCGATCCCGGCCGCTTCCAGTTTGTAGCCGACCCCGCGCACGGTGACGATACGCAGCGGCGCACCGGCCAGCTTCTTGCGCAGGCGCCCGACGTACAGCTCGATCGCATTCGGCCCGGCCTCGTCGTCGAAACCGAACAGCCCGTTGCCGATCTCGTCCTTGCCCACCACCTGGCCGAGCCGCCCGATCAGGATCTCCAGCAGGCGGTATTCGCGATTGGGCAATTCGATCCGCGTCCCATCCAGGCTGACGGTATGCGCGGCGTTGTCGAAGGCGAACCCCCCCAGTTGCACCACCTCGCTGGCGTTGCCGCGGTTGCGCCGCAGCAGCACCCGGCAACGCGCCTCGAACTCGCGGAAATCGAACGGCTTGCCCAGGTAATCGTCGGCGCCCACGTCCAGCGCCTGCACCCGGTCCTCGATGCCGTCGCGCGCGGTCAGCATCAGCACCGGCGTGGTGTCGCCGCGCTCGCGCAGCCCGGCCAGCACGCGCAGTCCATCCAGTCCGGGCAGGCCGATGTCCAGCACTACCAGATCGAAGCTCTGGTAGCGCAGCACGCTGGCCGCGCCCAGCCCATCGCTCTGCCAATCCACCGCATGCCCGCTGCGGCGCATGCGCCGCACGATCGCATCGGCCAGATCGGCGTTGTCCTCGACTAACAAGAGACGCATTGGGGCCGGGAATCGGGAATGGAGAATCGGGAAGTGTAAGAGCAAGCCTAGCGCATCTTGCCCATTCCCGATTCCCCATTCCCGGCCCCCGCACCGACAGGTCGATGACAGCTACGCCGCACTAGGCTGCAGCCACGCCGGCCCTGGCCTTCCGCTGCGGGCCAACGATTCATCGACGCGCTACGCGCACCTGGGAGGGTACGTGAACCTGAAGAAATTGAGCCTGTGCGGCGCCTGCGCGCTGCTGTCCCTGCCTGCGCTGGCGCAGGCCGCCGACGGCGACGACGACGCAGGCCCGGTCACCGCCAAGATCGGCGGCCGCCTGCACTGGGACTTCGCCCAGTTCGACAACGACAATCGCGGCACGCCCAATCCCGACGATACCGAGATCCGCCGGCTGTGGATCGACGTATCCGGCAAGTTCTTCGGCTTCGGCTACAAGGTCGAAGGCGATTTCGCCGGCTTGCAGGATGATTTCAATGGCAAGGGCATCGAGGCCAAGGACGTGTACCTGACCCGCACCTTCGACGCCGGCACGCTCAGCGTCGGCCAGTTCAAGCAGTATTTCACGCTGGACGACCGCACCGGCTCCAACTTCGGCCAGTTCCTGGAGCGCAGCGGCGCGGCCAGCACGCTGGCGCCGCTATACCGCAAGGCGGTGTCGTGGCAGGCGGCCAGCAAGGACTACACCTGGGCCGCCAGCGTCTACAGCCTGGAAAGCATCGACGTGTCCAACATCAAGGGCGATGCGTTCGGCGGCCGCGGCACCTGGGCGCCGGGCGCGCGCGATGGCGACGTGCTGCACTTGGGCCTGTCGCTGGCGCACGAGCGCTACGACCATCCCGGCGCCAACGGCGCACCGGCCTTGAGCATCAGCCCGCGCCCGGCCGGGCATCTATCCAACGACAGCCGCATCACCCTGGCGCGCTTCGCCAATGGCCGCGATACCGACGTGGACAAGTGGTCGCTGGAATACGCGCAGGTGCGCGGCCCGCTGTCGTGGCAGAGCGAGTTCAGCGGCGGCCTGTTCGACGACGGCGCGCAGCGTGCCGACGTGATGTCCGCCTATGGCTTCGTCAGCTGGTTCGTGACTGGCGAATCGCGCCGCTACGACAGCAAGACCGGGCGCTTCAACCGCATCAAGCAGGTCAACAACCCGCACGGCGCGTTCGAACTGGCGCTGCGCTACGACCGCATGTGGGGCACGCAGCACCTGGACGGGCAGGCGGACTTCCTCGAAGCCTCCACCGCGTCATGGACGCTGGCCGGCAACTGGTATCTCAAGCCGAACCTGCGGCTGATGCTGAACCTGATCGACAGCCGCAACCGGGATCATTTGGCCGGCATTACGCTTGATCACACGCGTGCGGTTACTGGGCGTTTTCAGTATGACTTCTGATTTGCGGGACCCGGGACCCGGGACTTGGGACCCGAAGAACGGAAGTCGGTAACGCTTCAGATCGCGCTATCGCGCTTTCCGGGTCCCGAGTCCCGAGTCCCGGCCCCTTTTCCCGCACCACCCAAGGAACTCCCATGCTGACCGCGCTCGGTTTCGGAATGGTCATCACCTTCATGTACCTGATCATGAGCAAGCGGCTGTCGCCGCTGGTCGCGCTGATCATCGTGCCGATCACCTTCGCGCTGGCCGGCGGCTTCGGCACCGGCATCAACGACATGATGCTGGAAGGGATCAAGAAGATCGCGCCGACCGGCGTGATGCTGATGTTCGCGATCCTGTACTTCGGGGTGATGATCGACGCCGGCCTGTTCGACCCGCTGGTGCGGCGCATCCTGCGCCTGGTCAAGGGCGACCCGATGAAGATCGTGGTCGGCACCGCGGTGCTGGCGCTGCTGATCTCGCTCGACGGCGACGGCTCCACCACCTACATGATCACCGTGTCGGCGATGCTGCCGCTGTACCGGCGCATCGGCATGAACGCGCTGAACCTGACCTGCGTGACCATCCTCGCCGGCGGGGTGATGAACATGACCCCGTGGGGCGGGCCGACCGCGCGCGCGGCCACCGCGCTGCACGTGGACCCGGCCGACGTGTTCGTGCCGCTGGTGCCGGCGATGGCGCTGGCGATCGCCGGCATCCTGCTGCTGGCCTGGCATCTGGGCATGAAGGAGCGGCGCCGGCTGGGCGTGGCCACGCTGCCGGGCAACGCCTGGCTGGACAGCAGCATGGCCGACGACGGCGATGCGCTGCCGACCGTGGAGGACGCCGATGACATCAAGCGGCCGAAGCTGCTGTGGGTGAACCTGGCCCTGACCCTGGCGCTGATGGCGGCGCTGGTGGTCGGCGTGCTGCCGATGCCGGTGCTGTTCATGATCGGCTTCGCGCTGGCGCTGCTGATCAACTACCCGAACTTGGCCGAACAGCGCCGGCGCCTGGTCAACCATGCCGGCAACGTGCTGTCGGTGGTATCGCTGATCTTCGCCGCCGGCGTGTTCACCGGCATCCTCTCCAACACCGGCATGGTCGAAGCGATGTCGCGCAGCTTCCTGGCGGTGATTCCCGACGCCTGGGGTCCGCACCTGGCGGTGATCACCGCGCTGGCCAGCATGCCGTTCACCTTCTTCATGTCCAACGACGCGTTCTACTTCGGCGTGCTGCCGATCCTGTCCGAAGCGGCCAGCCACTACGGCATCACCCCGGTGGAAATGGCCCGCGCCTCGCTGGCCGGGCAGCCGGTGCACCTGCTCAGCCCGCTGGTGCCATCGACCTATCTGCTGGTCGGCCTGGCCAAGGTCGATTTCGCCGACCACCAGCGCTTCACCATGAAGTGGGCGGTGCTGGTGTCGTTGTTGTTGATGGGCGGCAGCCTTGTGTTTGCGCTGTATCCGTTGGCCGCTTGATAAGTCGGGACCGGGGACCGGGGACCAGGGACCCGGAAAAGCGCAGCGCAGCGATCTGAAGCTTTACCGACTTGCGTTCTTCGGGTCCCCGGTCCCTGGTCCCGGATCCCCAGCCCCGCCTCCAACCAAACCACAGAGGTTCCAGATGACTCTAAGAATCGCCTACGTCACCAGCGGCATGGGCAGCATCGGTACCGCGATCTGCCAGAAGCTGGCGCGCAACGGGCATACCGTGGTCGCCGGCTGCGGCCCCAATTCGCCGCGCAAGTCGGCATGGCTGCGCGAGCAGCGCGAACTGGGCTTCGACTTCATCGCCTCCGAAGGCAATGCCACCGACTGGGACTCCACCGTGGCCGCGTTCGCCAAGGTCAAGGCCGAGGTCGGCGAGATCGACGTGCTGGTCAACAATGCCGGCGGCAGCCGCGACACCTTGTTCCGGCAGATGAGCCGCGAGGACTGGCAGTCGGTGATCGCCGGCAATCTCAACTCGCTGTTCAACATCACCAAGCAGGTGGTGGACGGCATGACCGCGCGCGGCTGGGGCCGCATCGTCAACATCGGCGCGGTCAGCGCGCAGAAGGGCCAGATCGGGCAGATCAACTACGCCACCGCCAAGGCGGCGATGCAGGGCTTCAGCCGCGCGCTGGCGCAGGAAGTGGCCTCGCGCGGGGTCACCGTCAACACGGTGTCGCCCGGCTACATCGCCAGCGCCGCGATCAGCAGCTTCCCGCCCGACGTGCTCGACCGCCTGGCCACCTCGGTGCCGCTGCGCCGGCTCGGCAAGCCCGAGGAAGTGGCCGCGCTGTGCGGCTGGCTGACTTCCGACGAAGCGGCCTACGTCACCGGCGCCGACTACGCGGTCAACGGTGGCCTGCACATGGGCTAGGCCAGCACTGCCTCAGGTGTTGGCGCTCGCGTGGCAGCGGCTGGCATACACTGCCGACTCCGCTCCCTGCGCCAGCGCCCACACCGCATGTCCGAAAAACCCGACCGCACCGCGCCCGGCGCGCGCCTGCAGATGGCCGACATCGCGCGTATGGCAGGCGTGTCCGAATCCACCGTCTCGCGCGCGCTGTCCGACAACCCGGTGGTCGCCAAACGTACCCGCGCCTACATCAAGCAGCTGGCCAGCGAGGCCGGCTACCGCGTCGATCCGGTCGCGCGCAGCCTGCGTTCGCGGCGCTCCAACATCGTCTGCGTGGCGGTGCCGCTGATGCACGCGCACGAGCAGCCGCTGTCGGACCCGTTCATGATGACCATGTTGGCGCTGCTCGCCGACGCGCTGACCGCGCGCGGTTACAGCATGTTGCTGTCCAAGCTGGACCGGCACCAGGACCACTGGGTCGAAGACCTGGCGCGCGGCAGCCGCGCCGACGGCGTGATCATGCTCGGGCAGAGTTCCGAGCACGCCGCACTGGACGCCGCCGCACGCGGCGGCCTGCCGATGGTGGTCTGGGGCAGCCGCATCGACGGCCAAGCCTACGTCAGCGTCGGCAGCGACAACCTGCGCGGCGGCGAGCTGGCCACCGCGCACCTGATCGAGATCGGCCGCCGCCGCATCGCCTTCCTCGGCGACGAGCAGCTGCCGGAGGTGGCGCCGCGCTTCGCCGGCTACCGGCGCATGCTCGAGCGCCACGGCCTGGCATTCGATCCGCGGCTGCACGCGCGCAGCCGCTTCCTCAGCGAGGACGCCTACCGGTTGACGCGGGCGATGCTGAAGAAGGCCAATCCGCCCGACGCGGTGTTCGCCGCCTCCGACGTGATTGCGCTGGGCGCGATCCGCGCGCTGACCGACGCCGGCCACCGCGTGCCGCAGGACATCTCGCTGGTGGGCTTCGACGACATCGCGCTGGCCGCCTACAGCCAGCCGCCGCTGACCACGGTGCGCCAGGACCTGGCGCAGGCGGCGACGCTGCTGGTGGATGGCGTGCTCGGCCTGATCTCCGGGCAACCGCTGCAATCGGTGGAACTGCCGGTGCGCCTGGTGGTACGCGATTCGGCGTAAGAGGCCGGGACTCGGGACCGGGGACTCGGGACCCGGAAAAGCGCGGCGGCGCGAACTGAAGCGTTACCGACTTCCGTTCTTCGAGTCCCGAGTCCCGAGTCCCGCCCAAGCCGCACAAACAACATCGCCCCCGCCGCCATCACCATCAACGCGCCGGCCAGGCGGATCACGTTGCGCGGGTCGCCGTGCAGCCAGGAGTCGAAGTACAACGGCAGGGTCACGATCTGGATCAGCATCGGCAGCACGATGAACAGGTTGAACAGGCCCATGTACACGCCGGTGCGCTCGGGCGGGATGCTGTCGGCCAGCATCAGGTACGGATTGCCCATCATGCTCGCCCAGGCCAGGCCGATGCCGATCATCGGCAACAGCAGCAGCCAGCGGTCGTGGATCGCCGGCAACAGGCACATGCCGATGCCGGCGGCGAGCAGGCACGCCGCGTGGGTGGCCTTGGGGCCGAAGCGGCGCGCCACCGGCACCATCGCGAACGCGGCGATGAAGGCGACGAAGTTGTAGAAGCCGCCGATCTGGCCGTTGACCAGGCCGGCTTCGCGGAAGCCGTGCGAATCGGGCGCGGTGGTGCCGAACAGCGTGGTCGACAGGGACAGCACGATGTACTGCCAGTAGCAGAACATCGCATACCACTGGAACAGCATCACCGGCGCCATCTGCTTCATCGTCGGCGGCATGTGCCGCACCGCATCGGCGATCTCGCGCAGTGTGGCCAACGGCCCGACCGGCGCGGCGCGCAGGCGCTCCAGCTCCAGCGGCGGCAGCACCGGCTCGCGCACGCTGCGTGCGGTCAGCAGGATCGAGGCCGCGGAGAATCCCGCGCCGATCGCGAACGCGGCGATGGTGACGTAGGGAATGTGGTGCGCATTGGCCGCATCCTGGTTCATGCCGAACCACACCAGCAACGGCGGGGTCACGTAGGCCAGGGTCTGGCCCAGCCCGGTGAACGCGCTCTGGGTGAGGTAGCCCAGCGGGCGCTGAGGCGGCGCCAGCACGTCGCTGACCAGGGCGCGATACGGTTCCATCGCCACGTTGTTGGCTGCATCCAGCATCCACAGCAGGCTCACCGCCATCCATAGCGCCACGCTGAAGGGCATCAGCAGCAGGCACAGGCTGCACACCAGCGCGCCGATCACCATGTACGGCATGCGCCGGCCCCAGCGGGTGACGGTGCGATCGCTCAACACCCCGACCACCGGCTGCAGCGCCAGCCCGGTGATCGGCCCGGCCAGCCACAGATACGGCAGGCTGGCGTGATCGGCGCCCAGGTAGTTGTAGATCGGGCTCATGTTGCTCTGCTGCAGGCCGAAGCTGTACTGCACGCCGAAAAAGCCGGCGTTGAGCGCCAGCACGCGCGACAGCGGAAGCAAGGGGCGATCGGAACGCATGGACATAAGCCTGACAGGAAGCCAACGGCGCCGCAGGCGGCGCGCCACGGCGGCGGAGCGGATGTTCAGAGTAATGCAATCGTTTGTAACGCTGCGCTGCACCATAAATCGATCGGTGAAAAACCAGATTTCGCTTTGTCTACAGCGAAAGCAGCAATTTGCTGCAATGCAAATTGCAATCGATTGCAGAACGCCGTATCACTGCGCCACCCACCTTCTGTCCGGCATGGGCGCCGCGCCGGTCGATGCCGTCGCACGCTGCATGCATGGCCTATCCGCGTCACCCCTCGCTTCGGGAGAGATAGCGATGCACCCCCATTCGATCCGCCTGCATACCTTGACCTGGGCCGTCGCTGCGGCACTGGCCGCCCCCGCCGCCTTCGCGCAGGACGCCGCCGCGCCCGCCGCCCCGTCCACTCCCGCGCAAGGCGACGTGGTCAGCCTGGATTCGGTGTTCGTGACCGGCACCGCCAACGCCAAGAGCAAGCTCAAGTCCAGCGTGTCGGTCAGCACCGTCGGCGCCGAAGCGATCGAGCAATCCACGCCGCGCTCGACCGCCGAGATCTTCCGCAACATCCCCGGCATCCGCTCCGAATCCAGCGGCGGCGAAGGCAACGCCAACATCGCGGTGCGCGGCCTGCCTGTGGCCTCCGGCGGCGCCAAGTTCCTGCAGCTGCAGGAAGACGGGCTGCCGGTGCTGGAATTCGGCGACATCGCCTTCGGAAATTCCGACATCTTCCTGCGCGCCGACTACAGCCTGGAGCGCATCGAGGCGATCCGCGGCGGCTCGGCCTCGACCTTCGCCAGCAATTCGCCCGGCGGCATCATCAACTTCATCAGCAAGACCGGCGACAGCGCCGGCGGCAGCGTCGGCCTCACCCGCGGCCTCGGCCGCTTCGACAACACGCGCCTGGACTTCGACTACGGCGCGCCGTTCGCCGAGCACTGGCAGTTCAACGTCGGCGGCTACTACCGCCGCGGCGACGGCGTGCGCGACGCCGGCTACGCCACCGACAAGGGCGGCCAGCTCAAGGCCAACCTGACCCGGCTGTTCGACAACGGCTACGTGCGCGTCTACGCCAAGTACCTCAACGACCGCGCCGCCGCCTATACCCCCGTGCCGACCCTGGTCAGCGGCAGCGACGGCACGCCGCACTTCCACGACGTGGGCAGCTTCGACCCGGGCCGCGACACCCTGTACAGCCCGTATTTCCGCAGCAGCAACAGCCTGGACGGCAGCAACCGCCTGACCCGCGTCGAGCTCGGCGACGGCATGCACCCGGTGTCGCGCGCGATCGGCGCCGAGGCGCAGTTCGACATCGGCAGCGGCTGGACCCTGACCGACAAGTTCCGCATCGCCGACACCTCCGGCCGCTTCGTCTCGCCGTTCCCGGCCGAAGTGGCCGACGCCGCCAGCCTGGCCGCGGAGATCGGCGGCGCCGGCGCGAGCCTGCGCAATGCCGACGGCCAGACTTACAGCGGCCAGGCGGTGCGCACCCACCTGTTCAACACCCGCATCAACGACCTCGGCAACGCGGTCAACGACCTGAGCCTGGCGCGCGACTTCGGCAACGGCGATGGCGGCAACGTCAATCTCAAGGCCGGCCTGTACAGCTCGCGCCAGGTCATCGACATGGACTGGACCTGGAATTCCTACGTGCAGTCGGTGTCCAGCCGTTCGCGCCTGCTCGACGTGGTCGCGGCCGACGGCAGCCTGCTCTCGCAGAACGGCCTGTATGCCTACGGCGTGCCCTACTGGGGAATCGACAACACCCGCCACTACGACGTGCGTTACACCATCAACGCGCCGTACGTGGCGCTGGGCTGGGACCAGGGTCCGCTGAGCGTGGACGCCAGCGTGCGCTACGACATGGGCAAGGCGCGCGGCGACACCGCCGGCGGGCTGCTGGTCGACAATCTCGACGTCGATGGCGACGGCATCATCCAGGCACCGGAGCGCAGCGTGGCGACGATCGACTACGCCAACCGCAAGCCGGTGGACTACGACTGGAACTACCTGTCGTACTCGCTCGGCGGCAACTACATGCTCAACGACGATCTGGCCGCGTTCGCCCGCTACAGCCGCGGCGCGCGCGCCAACGCCGACCGCCTGCTGTTCGGCGTGGTGCGCGACGACGGCTCGGTGTCCTCGGACGAAGCAGTGAACTTCGTCAAGCAGCTCGAGGGGGGCCTGAAATGGCGCGCTGGCGGCCTGAGCGTGTTCGCCACCGCCTTCGCCGCGCGCACCCAGGAACAGAACTACGAGGCCACCAGCCAGCGCTTCTTCAACCGCACCTACAAGGCGCACGGGCTGGAACTGGAAGCGGCCTACCGCGCCGGCGGCTTCGGTATCAACGGCGGCGCGACCTGGACCGATGCGACCATCGACAAGGACCAGATCACCCCGGCCAACGCCGGCAACACGCCGCGCCGCCAGGCCAGGTTCGTCTGGCAGCTGACCCCCAGCTACCGCGGCGATCGCTACGAGGTCGGGGTCAACGCGATCGGCACCAGTTCGGCCTACACCCAGGACAGCAATCAGTTGAAGATGCCCGGCTACACGCAGGTGAACCTGTTCGGCAACTACCGCGTCACCGATGCGCTGACCCTGTCGCTGAACGTCAACAACGTGTTCGACACTTTCGGCCTGACCGAAGCCGAGGACGCGAGCATTCCGGACAACGCCATCATCCGCGCCCGCTCCATCCCCGGCCGCACCACCAGCGTCAGCGTGCGCTACGATTTCTGATCCCAAGGAGCCCGCCGCGCCCGATCCCCGGGCGTGGCCCATCATGAACGCCGCTTCTCCCCTCCTCGATCACGCCGGCATGCAGGCGGCCCTGGCCGCCCAGCCCGGCGCGCACGCGCGTTACCGCGCCCATGGCGCACGCCTGTTCGCCGCCCTGCATGCCCTGTACGGCGCGCATCCGCACTACGCACACTGGCTGCCGCGCTGGCTCGACGCGGTCGCCGCCGCGATCCGCGCGCGCCCGCCGGCACTGGCCGAACTGGATGCGGCGCGCGCGCCGGACTGGTTCGGCGATCCGTCGATGCTCGGCTACAGCGCCTACGCCGACCGCTTCGCCGGCACCCTGGCCGGGGTCGGCGAACGCGTGCCCTACCTGCAGGAACTGGGCGTGCGCTACCTGCACCTGCTGCCGTTCCTGCGCATGCGCGACGGCGACAACGACGGCGGCTTCGCGGTCAGCGACTACGGCCAGGTCGAGCCGCGGCTCGGCGACAACGCCGACCTGGTCGCCCTGACCGCACGCCTGCGCGACGCCGGCATCAGCCTGTGCGCCGACTTCGTGCTCAACCACACCGCCGACGACCATCCTTGGGCGCTGGCCGCCAAGCGCGGCGACGCGCGCTACCTGGACTACTACCACCACTTCGCCGACCGCGACCTGCCGGACCGCTACGAACGCACCCTGGGCGAAGTGTTCCCGCACACCGCGCCGGGCAACTTCACCTGGGTCGAGGACGCCCAGGCCTGGCTGTGGACCACGTTCTATCCCTATCAGTGGGATCTGGACTGGAGCAACCCGGCGGTGTTCGGCGAGATGGCATTGGCCCTGCTGCACCTGGCCAACCTGGGCGTGGAAGTGTTCCGGCTGGATTCCACCGCCTACCTGTGGAAGCGCGAAGGCAGCGACTGCATGAACCAGCCCGAGGCGCACACCATCCTGGAGGCGCTGCGCGCGCTCACCGACATCGCAGTGCCCGCGGTGCTGCTGAAGGCCGAGGCGATCGTGCCGATGGCGCAGCTGCCGCCGTACTTCGGTAGCGGCCAGGCGCGCGGCCACGAATGCCACCTGGCTTACCACAGCACGCTGATGGCGGCCAGCTGGGTGGCGCTGGCCGCACAGCGCGGTGACATCGTGCACGGCGTGATCGCGCAGACGCCGGCGCTGCCGCCGGCCTGCGCGTGGCTGAGCTACGTGCGCTGCCACGACGACATCGGCTGGAACGTACTGCAGCACGAAGCGGCCGGCGGCAACGGCAGCGCGCCGTTCGACCTTGCCCAGGCCGCACACTTCTTCGCCGGCGACGTGGCGGGCAGCTACGCGCGCGGCGAAGCGTTCCAGAGCAGCGGCGACGGCGTGCACGGCAGCAACGGCATGAGCGCCGCGCTGGTCGGCATCGAAGCGGCGCTGGCCGACGGCGATGCCGAAGCGCTGGAACTGGCGATCCGGCGCCTGTTGTTGCTGTATGGCGTGGCGCTGGCGATGCCCGGCGTCCCGCTGCTGTACATGGGCGACGAACTGGCGCTGGGCAACGACGCAGACTATCGCCGCGACCCGCTGCGCCGCCACGAAGGGCGCTGGCTGCAGCGTCCGGCCATGGACTGGGAGCGCGCCGCGCGCCGCGGCGACCCGGACAGCGTTCCCGGCCAGGTCTACACCCGCCTGCGGCGGCTGATCGCCGCGCGTGCGGCGACCGCCGCGCTGGGCGCCGGGCAACCGCTGCGGGCGTTGCCGCTGGGCGATCCGGCCCTGCTCGGGATCGCCCGCGGCACGGACTTCGTCGCGGCCTACAACTTCAGTGCGCAAGCGGTGGCGGTGGAGCGTGCCGCAGTGGGCGATGGCGACTGGCAGGCCATCGCCGACGGCGGACGCGACGACGCCACACTGCAGGGATGGGATGGCCTATTGCCGGCCTACGGCCTGCGCTGGTGGCGCCGCGGCTGAGCGCGGAGCGCGTCCTGCCGGCATCGTGGATTGGCGAAAGATCTGCACGGGAGCGGTTCTTTCGAGGATTCGACCGCGACAAACGAAGCCGCAACCTGGCCAATCCGGGAAACGGTCGGGACTGAAGTCCCTCCTACAAAAGACAGCCATGGCATGCATCACCCATTGCCCTTGTAGGAGCGGCTTCAGCCACGACAAACGAAGCCGCAACCTAGCCGATCCGGGAAACGGTCGGGACTGAAGTCCCTCCTACAAAGACAGCCATGGCATGCATCACCCATTGCCCGTGTAGGAGCGGCTTCAGCCGCGACAAACGAAGCCGCAACCTGGCCAATCCGGGAAACGGTTGGGACTGAAGTCCCTCCTACAAAAGACAGCCATGGCATGCATCACCCATTGCCCGTGTAGGAGCGGCTTCAGCCGCGACAAACGAATCCGCAACCCGACCGATCCCGAAAGCAGTCGGGACTGAAGTCCCTCCCACAGAAGGCAGGCAGGCGCCTTGCCTCGCCATCGAGCCAGCATCGCGACGCGCGTCCAGCATCAGCCGACAAACGCCCACCGCAAACCCTTCACTTGCCCAACAACCCCAGCAATGCCTTCGCCGCCGCCTCGGACGAAGCCGGGTTCTGGCCGGTGACCAAGTGGCCGTCCACCACAACGTGCACGCCCCAATCGGCGCCCTTCTCGTACAGGCCGCCGAGCCGCTGGAACTCGTCCTCGATCAGGAACGGCACCACATCGGTCAACCCGACCGCCGCTTCCTCGCCGTTGGTGAAACCGGTGACGCGGCGGCCCTTGATCAGCGGCGCGCCATCGGCGGCGCTGACCCGGCGCAGCGCGCCCGGCGCGTGGCAGACGAAGCCGATCGGCTTGCCGGCGCGCGCGAACGCCTCGATCAGCGCGATCGACGTGCGGTCTTCGGCCAGATCCCACAGCGGGCCGTGGCCGCCGGGATAGAACACGCTGTCGTAGTCGGCCATCTGCACCTCGGCCAGCGGCCGCGTGCTCGCCAGCTGCCGCTGCGTATCCGCATCGCCCTTGAAGCGCTGCGTGGCGGCGGTCTGCGCGTCGGCCGCATCGCTCTTCGGGTCCAGCGGCGGCTGCCCGCCCTTGGGCGAGGCCAACGTGATCTCGGCGCCGGCGTCCTTGAACACGTAGTACGGCGCGGCAAACTCCTCCAGCCAGAAGCCGGTCTTGTGGCCGCTGTCGCCGAGGCGGTCGTGCGAGGTCAGCACCATCAGGATCTTCATGCGGATGTCCTTCTTTTGCGTGGAAACGGTGGCCATGCGCAGGCAGGCCAGGCGCGCAGTATCGGCACGCGCGCATTCGCGACAAGTGAGCGCGACGCGGTGGCGTTCAGGCGCCTTCGGCGCTGTCCAGCTGATCCATGCGAATGCGATTGGCAAACAGCGAGAACGCCAGCATGCCGGCCAGGCCGCTGGCGCGCGCGACCCACGTCGGCAGCCAGCGCGGCGGCGCCAGCACGCCGGCCTCGAACAGCGGCGCGAACGCGGCCACGTCCTCCAGCGCCATCTTGCCGGCAAACAGCCAGCGGCACAGCGGCAGGCGATCGCGCTGCAAGGCCTGGCGGAAGAACGTGTGCACCGACACCAGCCCGCGCAGATACACGGTGTCCTTGGTGAAGGCGGCACCGCCGCCAGTCGGCACGCCGCGGAACACGCGCTGCGCCGAAGAGAAGCTCTCCGCCGGCGACTGCCCGGCCGCATCGAAATAACGAAACACCTCGACGAAATCGGCACCGTCGCGCGCCAACGCGATCGCCTCGATGCGCAGGCTGATCCGCTTCATCCGCGCGATGTCGATGCTGCCGGTGATCTGCTCGGCGAAGGTCGCCAGTCCCTCCTGGGTCGCGGTGACCCGCGGCGACGACAAGGCCAGACTCGGCAGCTGCGCCTGCTCGCGGCCGTTGAGCGCGGTCAGCGAATGCACCAGCGCCTCGTGGTGGAACAGCTGGGCGCGGTCGTAGTCGCTGAACGAGGCGCCGGAGCGCAGGCGGATGCGGTGCGCGCCGGCCGCGGCCTTGGCCAACAGCTCCGGATCCAGCTCGACCGCGATCACCCGCGCACCGAAGAATTCGTCCAGGTCGCGCTGCAGCAGCAGGCGCAGCGCGCTGGCCGACACCGGTACCTGCTCTTCGGCCGACAGCAGTTCGCGATCCAGGTCCTGCGCGATATGGATGAAATGGCGCGCGGCGTCGCGGGTGGTCGGCCCATGCCCGGGCATCGGATCTTCCGGCACGCCGAACAACTGCGCCGAATACGTGCCGACCGCAGGCGTGCCCAGCGACTCCAGCAAGGCCGCGGCCAGATCCCAGCTGTGCACCGAAGCCTGCAGATAGGCACCCAGCGGATGCGCCGGATCGGCCGCCTGCGCGATCGCCGCCAGCTCGCGGCGCGTGTCGGCGAAATCCAGCCGCGGGTACTGCACCTGCGGCAGCTGCGGCTGGCCGCGCGCCACGCTATCCAGGAACGGCGCCTGCACTGCCGCCGGCCAGCTCGCCAGCGCCAGCAGGCGGATGCCGCGCACCGCCTTGACCAGGCGCGCATCCAGCGCGGCGTGGTGCAGGATCTCGGCAGGCAGCGTGGTCATCGCGAGCGTGGCGGGCGGACGCGGCCGGTCAGCGGCGCTGGTTGCGCGGCGTCGGCCGCTTGCCGCCCGGCTTGCCCGCGCCGGGCCTGCCCGACCTGGCCGCGTCCGCGTTCTGCGCCTGGCGCTGCGCCAATTTGGTGGCGGCGCCGGCGACTTCGTCGCGCAGCTTCATGTAGTTGGCCAGCCGCGCCTCCTCGATGTCGCCGCGCTCGATCGCCGCCTGCACCGCACAGCCCGGCTCGGCCTGGTGCGCGCAATCGTTGAAGCGGCACTGCGCGGCCAGCGCCTCGATGTCGGCGAACCCGCCTTCGGCCAGGTCTTCCTCGCCGGTGGGCTTGAGCTCGCGCATGCCCGGCGTGTCGATCAGGCAGGCGCCGGACGGCAGCGGCAGCAGCGCCCGGTGCGTAGTGGTGTGGCGGCCGCGCGAATCGTTCTCGCGCACCGCCGCGGTGCGCATCTTCTCCACCCCGAGCAAGGTGTTGGTCAAGGTGGACTTGCCGGCGCCGGACGAGCCAACCAGCACCGCCGTGCGCCCGGCCCCCAGCCACGGCCGCAGCGCCGCCACGCTGTCGGCGTCCTTGGCATTGACCGTCAGCAGCGGGATCGACTGCGCGGCCAACTCCTCCAGCACCGCCAGCGCATCGTCGGCGTACTCGGTGAGATCGGCCTTGGTCAGGATCACCACCGGCTCGGCGCCGCCGCCGCCGACCAGCAGCAGGTAGCGCTCAATGCGCCGCGGATTGAAGTCCGCATCCAGGCCGCAGACGATGAACACCGTATCGATGTTGGCCGCGATCACCTGCTGGTGATAGTGCTCGCCGGCCGCGCCGCGCTTGATCGCGGTGCGCCGCGGCAGCAGCGCCACGATGCGCTTGTCGTCCTCCAGCAGCACCCAGTCGCCGACCGCGGCGCGCTCGTGGCTGGGGAAGCGCGGCCGCTGCCATTCCGGCAGCGACTCGACCTTGAAGCCGGCGTCCACCGCATCGGCCACCACATAGCCGGTGCGGTGCTGCTCGCTGACCCGCGCCGGCCGCGCCAGCGGGTGCGCGGCCATCGCCGCCAGCCAAGTTGGTTCTTCCGGCATGCCGGGCCAGGGCCAGCCGATGGGGCGCAGCGCGTCGAAGTCGATCTGGGGGGAAGTCATGGGCGGATTCTAGACGGTGCGGGCCCCGGCCCGGCCGCCGTGTCACATTTCCGTTACCATGCCGGTTCCACGCCCCCACCGGCCTATGCGATGCCCAACCTGCCGATCAAGCCGCTCGCGATCCGCGAACGCCTGTCCGAAGTCCGCTACGAAATCCGCGGCGAGCTGGCGCGGCGAGCCCGGGAGCTGGAGGCGCAGGGGCGCAAGCTGATCAAGCTCAACATCGGCAATCCCGGCGCGTTCGGGTTCCGCGCGCCGGAGCATCTGCAGCGCGCGATCGCCGACGACATGGGCCGCACCGATCCCTATACCCATCAGCAGGGCCTGCCGGAGGCGCGCGAGGCGATCGCCGCGGCCTATGCGCGGCGCCAGCACCCGGACGCGCATCCGGACCGCATCTTCATCGGCAACGGGGTCAGCGAGCTGATCGACCTGTCGCTGCGCGCGCTGCTCAATCCCGGCGACGAAGTGCTGGTGCCCTCGCCCGACTACCCGCTGTGGTCGGCCGCCACCATCCTCAACGACGGCCGCCCGGTGTATTACCGCTGCGCGCCGGAGAACGGTTTCCAGCCCGATCCAGTGGAGATCGAGACGCTGGTGTCCTCGCGCACCCGCGCCATCGTGCTGATCAATCCGAACAACCCCAGCGGCGCCAGCTATTCGCGCGAACTGCTGGAGAAGATCGTGGCGATCGCGGCCAAGCACAACCTGCTGCTGATGGTCGACGAGATCTACGATCAGGTGCTGTACGACGGCGCCGACTTCGTGCCGGTCGCGCCGCTGGCCGGCGAGCACCCGTGCATCAGTTTCGGCGGCCTGAGCAAGGTGCACCGCGCCTGCGGCTGGCGGGTGGGCTGGGCGCTGCTGTCCGGCGCCGCCGAGCGCGTCACCGAATTCCGCAACGCGATGGACCTGCTCGGCGCGCTGCGCCTGTGCGCGAACGTGCCGGGCCAGTTCGCGATCGACGCCGCGGTCAACGGCCCGGATACGATCTCGCCGCTGTGCGCGCCGGGCGGGCGCCTGTACGAGACCCGCCGCGCGGTGGTCGACGCCTGCGCGGCCAGCGAGCACCTGGCGCTGGTGCAGCCGGCCGGCGCGCTATACGCGTTCCCGGCGGTGGTCGGCGCGGCCGCGCGCAGCTTCGACGACCACGATTTCGCGCTGGAGCTGATGAACGACGAAGGCGTGCTGGTGGTGCCCGGTTCCAGCTTCAACGTGCCCTACCGCCACCATTTCCGGGTGACCCTGTTGCCGGAAGCGGCGGTGATGCGCGAGGTATTCGCGCGCATCGACCGGGTGCTGGCGCGCCGCGCCGAGGCGGCGACCAAGGTGGTGCCGCTGAAGCCGCGCAGCGTGGCTGGGGGGCGGTGAATCGGGAATGGGGAATCGAGAATGGGTAAGCGTTGAGGCGTTGCTGCGATTTCCGATGCCGGTGACCCGGCCGTCTTCGGTGCCGTCGCGATGAGCCAGGCCAGCTTCGCCACGCTCCACCATGCCCCGCTGCGCTACCTGGCGCTGGGCGATTCCTACACGATCGGCGAAGGCGTGGCCGACGCCGGGCGCTGGCCGCTGCAACTGGCCGCAGCGCTGCGCCGGGACGGCATCGCCATCGCCGATCCGCAGATCGTCGCCACCACCGGCTGGACCACCGACGAACTGGCTGCCGGCATCGATGCCGCCGCCCCGCAAGGCCCGTTCGCGCTGGTAACGCTGCTGATCGGGGTCAACAACCAGTACCGCGGGCGCGCGCTCGACGCCTACCGCGAACAATTCGCCGCGCTGCTGCACCGCGCGATCAGCTTTGCCGACGGCCAGCCGCGGCGGGTGCTGGCGGTGTCGATCCCGGACTGGGGCGTGACCGCGTTCGCGCAGACGCCCGAACACGATCCGGCACTGATCGGCAAGCAGATCGATGCGTTCAATGCCGCCGCGCAGGCCTGCTGCCAGGCGCGTGCGGTGCGCTTCGTGGATATCACCGCGGCCAGCCGCGAAGGCGGCGGCAGCGTCGCGATGCAGGCCGCCGACGGCCTGCATCCCTCCGCGGCGATGTATGCGCGCTGGACCGGCCTGCTGTTGCCTGCGGCGCGCGATGCGTTAGCCTAGCCGGGTACGACGCCCCGCTGCCAAGGACCGACATTGCGCGACGCCAGCACCATCCAGCCCATGACCCGCCCGCAGGCACTGGCCATCGCGCGCGCCTTCCTGCCGACGCATCCGCTCGGCAATCGCTACGACTACTACTACACCCGCACCAAGCTGCGCACCGATCCGCTCTACCCCGGCGTGCTCGCCGCGCTGCGCGGCACCGACGCGCCGGTGCTGGACCTGGGCTGCGGCCTGGGCCTGCTCGCGCATGCGCTACGCGCCGACGGCCAGCGCCAGCGCTACCACGGCGTGGACATCGACGCGGCGAAGATCCGCCGCGCGATCCGCATCGCCACGCGCAGCGCACTGCACGACACCCGCTTCGAGGTGGTCGATCTGGGCCTGACCTGGCCCGAGCACAGCGGCAGCGTCGCGATCCTGGACGTGCTGCAATACCTCAACGCCAGCATGCAGACCAGCCTGCTGCGCAGCGCGGCGAAGATGCTCACGCCCGGCGCCAGGCTGGTGATCCGCAGCGGCCTGGGCGACAGCAGCGGCCGCAGCCGCACCAGCCGCATCACCGACGTGCTCGCGCACCTGGCCGGCTGGATGCAGGAAGTGCCCAAGTGCTATCCCACCCGCGACAGCCTGGAACGCCAGCTCGGCGACGCCGGGTTGCGCGCCACGTTCGCGCCGCTGTACGGCAACACCCCGTTCAACAACTGGCTGATCGTGGCCGAACCGCGTTGACGCAGCCGGCCACGCGCCGCTCTCGCCCGCAACAACCAGGACAGCGCCACCTGGACCGCACACGCAATGCCGTCGCCAGACGCCGGCTACCCGGCGACGCAAAAACGCCGTGCATCCACGCGCCGCATTCCAGGACCAATGCCGGTGGCAGATGCGTACGACGTTTATACTGCCGCGCCGTCGCTGGCGCAGCGGCAGCACCGAGCGCAGTCCACGGATGGAAATACAGGACTCGGCGATGTGTCGCGTCCCTCTCATGCAGCGCGAATGCGCCGACCTACCTGACCCCATCCGCCGCTGCGACCACTGCCGCGGCACTGCCTGCCGACGCGGCCAGCGCAACGCATGCAAGCCACATCGCCCCGGTCCTGCGCCCAGCGGCGACGACACCATCCTGCCCCCTCGGAGTTCCCATGACCGCCCCAACGCTCCCGCCCTATTCCGGCCTCGGCATCGCCTCGTTCGCGGTCAGCCTGATCGCCGCGGTGCTGACGCTTGTCCTGGTCGGCATCTGCGCGGCACTGGTCTATTCCCAGCCCGGTAGCCTGGACGACGACTCGCCGCTGGCGATGCTGGTCGGCATGGCGATGCTGATCGGCATCGTCGCCGAGCTGGCCGCCGCGGCGCTCGGCATCGGCAGCCTGTTCCAGCGCGACCGCAGGAAACTGTACGGCGTGCTCGGCCTGATCTTTGCGATCGCGACCCTGCTCGGCGGCGCCGCGCTGATCGTGTTTGGACTCATGCAAGGCGGCTGAGCCCTGGCGGGAAGCTACGCCACGGCCTCGCACCGAGATTGCACAGCTGCCGCCATGCTGCCATCGCGCGCGCGGTGGGTCCGGCAAGGGCACTTGGCGGGAATCAGTGCGGCAGGATGCCGACCAGGCCCTTCTGGCGCATCGCCTGCAACACACCTTCCACGATCGCCACGTTATGCCCATGCGCCGCGCCCTCGTGTAGCAGCACGATCGCGCCGGGCGTCAGGTCGCGCACGATGCGCGCCACGGTCGCGGCGGGATCGCAGTGCACGCCGTCGAAGCCGCGCGCGCTCCAGGCGACCCGGGTCAGGCCATGCGCGCGCAGCGGCGCGGCGACGAACGGATTGGTCATGCCCACCACCGAGCGGTACCAGCGCGGCGCGGTGCCGGCGATGGCGGCCAGCGCCTGCTGCGCCTGGCCGATCTCGCGCGCCATGCGCCGCGGCCCCAGCGCCCAGAACCAGGCCTGCGGGTGGCTGTGGCTGTGGTTGCCGATGCCGTGGCCGCGACGCAGGATCTCGCGCACCAGCGCCGGGCGCGCGGCGGCGCGGGCGCCGACCAGGAAGAAGGTGGCCTTGGCCTGGTAGCGGTCGAGCACCTCCAGCAGCGGCGCGGTGTCGTCGGAAGGGCCGTCGTCGATGGTCAGCCACACCTGCGGCGCGGTGCCGGGCAGGCGGCTGAGCACCGGCGCGTACAGCCAGGCCCGCGGCAGGAACACCGGCAACAGCAGGGCCGCATGCGAGGCCAGCAGCGCCGGCAGCCCGATCCGCCAGCCCCAGTTCCACCAGATCGCCGCGACCAGCGCCTGCGAGGCCAGCGCCAGAGGCAGCCAGCGGTACGGGTGGCGGGGGACACGCTGCAGCGTTTCCGGAACTGTCATGCCCCATGATGCCATGCGGCGTAGAATGTCCGGTCCGACTCAGCGACCGAAATCACTGCCATGTCCCTCGATCCCGCCCTGCGTTCCCGCATCGAAACCTTGCTCAGTTCCAACCGCGTCGTGCTGTTCATGAAAGGCCAGCCGAGCATGCCGCAGTGCGGCTTCTCGGCCAAGGCGGTGGGGGCGCTGAACGAACTGGGCGTGGATTTCGCCCACGTCAACGTGCTGGCCGACCAGGACATCCGCGAAGGCATCAAGGCCTATGGCGACTGGCCGACGATCCCGCAGCTGTACGTGGACGGCGAACTGGTCGGCGGCAGCGACATCATCCTGCAGATGGCTGGCAGCGGCGAGCTGAGCGAACTGCTCGGCGTGCAGGCGCCGGACCGCACCCCGCCCTCGATCACCATCACCGACGCCGCCGCGGAAATGCTGCGCGGCGCGCTGGCCGACGCCCCCGGCGCGACCCTGGCGCTGGCGATCGATGCGCAGTTCCAGCCGAACTTCCAGCTGGCGCCGACCGACCCCAACGCCATCGCCGCCGAGTCCAACGGCCTGCGCGTGCAGTTCGACCTGGCCAGCGCGCGCCGCGCCGACGGCATCACCATCGACTGGGTCGACGACCTGCGCGGCCGCGGCCTGGCGATCGACAACCCGAACGCGCCCAAGCCGGTGCAAGAGCTGAGCGTGCGCGACGCCGACGACCAGGTGCGCGCCGGCGGCCTGATCCTGGTGGACGTGCGCCCGCCGGAAGAGCGCGCGATCGCGTCGCTGAACGTGCCGTTCCGCACCCTGGACGGCGACCAGCGCGCGCAGCTGGAAGCGCTGCCGAAGGACACCGCGCTGGCGTTCCTGTGCCACCACGGCGGGCGCAGCGCGCAGGCCGCCGAGCAGTTCCGCGCGCTCGGCTTCAGCCGCGTGCACAACGTGGTCGGCGGCATCGATGCCTGGGCCGATGAGGTGGACAACAGCGTGGCGAAATACTGAGCCAGCGGCCCGCGGCGCAGCGGCATCACCGTGGGCGATCCAGAGGGTCGCCCATTTTTTTCGATCCGGTTTTTGCGCCTCCGGGGAGGAAGCAAGCCGTGGCGCGCACAGTGAAACGCTGGAGCGTGGTCCTGATCGGCCTCACTGCCCGGCCTGCCGCCACCGCGCCGAACGCACCGACGCCGCAGACGATGCTCTACGTCGCCCCGGTCTCGGACGAGGCGAAGGCGATGCGCTACATCCCGGCGCGCAACGCGCCGTCGGAAGAAACCGAACTGGGCGCCTGGCGCGGGCTGAAAAAGCCACTGCGGGTGTTCGCCGACGGCACCGAGAACGGCGTGGCGACGCCGCTGGCGTTCTCGGTGCACCTGGTCGATGGCCAATGGCGCAGCGACGACCTGGTCGGCGGCGGCTGAGCGCCGTCGGCCGCAGCAACGCTAGGCCGCACCCTGTAGGAGCGGCTTCAGCCGCGACAGGTTCTGCCCGTAGCGTCTGTCGCGGCTGAAGCCGCTCCTACAAGAGCGTGGGCGCCGGCGCTACTCAACCGGCGAAACCGCCCTCGTCCAGAAACCGCTGCTCGTCCTGCGTGCTGTCCCGCCCCAGCGCCGCATTGCGATGCGGGAAGCGGCCGAAGCGCTGGATGATGTCCTCGTGCTGCGTGGCCCACTGCAGGCTGTCGGCATCGCCGAGCGCACTGAACAGCTCCACCGCCTCGCGCTGCAATGCCGCGTCTTCGGCGTGCTCGTACGGCAGGTAGAAGAACATGCGCAACGCCGGCTCGACCTGCTGGTCGTAGCCGGACGCCAGCGCCCGATGCGTGTAGTGCCGGGCCAGGCCATCGGTGGCGTAGGCATGCGCGCTGCCGCGGAAGGCATTGCGCGGCACCTGGTCGAGCAGCAGCAACAGCGCCAGCGCGCCCTCGGCGCTGTCCATCCACGCCGCGTATTCGTCGCGCGCCGCAACGTGATGCGCGTCGAGGAAATGCTGGCGCACGTTCGCGTCGAACGATTCGTTGGCGGCGAACCAGCGCTCGCGGCCGGCGCTGCGCCAGAACTCCACGACATCGCACGGCAGGGTCTCGGTCATTGCAGTTCCATCGATCGGCAATCGGCCTCTATACCCGATCCGGCGTCGGCATGCGGTGTGCGTTGCAGCGCGGCCGGCGCGCGGCGGCGGCCGCCACGCACTTGGCAAGCGCGCCGGCTCGAGCTAGCGTGCGCAGGCGGCGCCAACGCTGCATTCATCATCCGGGGAAAATCTGATGCGTCATCTGTTGCTCGCCTGCCTGGGCGTGGCGCTGTGCGGCCCTGCCGCGGCCGCCTCGCGCTTCGTCGAAGACCCGTATCCCAGCACCTACCGGCCGCTGGCGTCCACGCCGGTGCTGATCGAGCACGCCACCGTGCTCACCGGAACCGGCGAGCGCCTGGACGATGCCGACGTGCTGCTGCAGGACGGCCGCGTGCAGGCGGTGGGCCGCGCGCTCGCCGCCCCGGCCAACGCCACCCGCATCGACGGCCACGGCAAGTGGGTCACGCCCGGCATCATCGACGTGCACTCGCACCTGGGCGTGTACGCCAGTCCCGGCGTCAGCGCGCACAGCGACGGCAACGAGATGACCGCGCCGGTGACGCCCAACGTCTGGGCCGAACATTCGATCTGGCCCCAGGATCCGGGCTTCGGCACCGCACTGGCCGGTGGCGTCACCTCCCTGCAGGTGCTGCCGGGGTCGGCCAACCTGGTCGGCGGCCGCGGCGTGACCCTGAAGAACGTGCCGGCCACCACCTACCAGGCGATGAAGTTCCCCGGCGCGCCGTGGGGCCTGAAGATGGCCTGTGGCGAAAACCCCAAGCGCGTGTACGGCGAGAAGGGCGGCCCGGCCACGCGCATGGGCAACGTCGCCGGCTACCGCGCCGCGTTCATCGACGCCAGCGAATACCTGCGCAAGAACACGCCGAAGAAGAAGGTGCCGGAAAAGCGCCATTGGTGGAGCCGCGGCGCCGGCGACAACGACAGCTCCGGCGACAGCGGCGGCAAGCGCGACCTGAAACTGGACACCCTGGCCGGCGCGATCAACGGCGACATCCGCGTGCACATCCACTGCTACCGCGCCGACGAGATGACCACCATGCTCGACCTGGCCAAGGAATTCGGCTTCAAGATCGCCGCCTTCCACCACGGCGTGGAGGCCTACAAGATCGCCGACCGGTTGGCCAAGGAAAACGTCTGCGGCGCGCTGTGGGCGGACTGGTGGGGCTTCAAGATGGAGGCCTTCGACGGCATCCAGGAGAACATTGCGCTGGTCGATCGCCCGGCCAACGGCTGCGCCATCGTGCATTCGGATTCGGAGGAAGGCATCCAGCGGCTCAACCAGGAAGCGGCCAAGGCGATGGCCGCCGGGCGCCGCGCCGGCATCGCCATCGCGCCCGAGCGCGCGATCCGCTGGCTGACCAGCAACCCGGCCAAGGCGCTGGGCATCGAGAAGCAGACCGGCTCGCTGGAGCCGGGCAAGATGGCCGACGTGGTGGTGTGGAACGGCAGCCCGTTCAGTTCCTATGCGCTGGCCGAGAAGGTCTACATCGACGGCGCGCAGGTCTACGACCGCACCGACCGCCGCCTGCAACCCACCTCCGACTTCATGCTCGGCCAGGAGGCTGCCCGATGAGCCGCTCCGCTCCGCGTCCGCGCCGCCTGGCGCAACGCCTGCTCATCGCCGCCTGCCTGCTCCTGGGCAGCGCGCCCGCCTTGGCCCAGGACGTGCTGATCCGCGGCGCCACCGTGCATACCGCCAGCGCCCGCGGCACCCTGCAGAACGCCGACGTGCTGGTCCAGGGCGGCACCATCCGCGCGGTCGGCAGCGGCTTGTCGGCACCGGCCGGCGTCGCCGTGGTCGAGGCCAGGGGCCGCCCGCTGACCCCGGCGCTGTTCGGCGGCATCACCGAAATCGGCATCGAGGAAGTGTCCGGCGAGTCCTCCACCGTGGACAGCGCACTGAGCCTGCCGCACGACCAGCCGATGCGCCCGGAGTTCGACGTGACCCTGGCCTACAACCCCGACTCGGTGCTGATCCCGGTCGCGCGCGTGGAGGGCATCGGCTTCACCGCGCTCGGCGCCAACAGCGGCGGCGCCTTCATCGCCGGCCAGGGCGCGGTGATGCGCCTGGACGGCGGCGCCGACCCGATCGGCCCGCGCGCGCTGTACCTGCGCCTGGGCAGCGACGCGCTGGAACTGAGCGGCAAGTCGCGCGCCGCGCAGTGGATGCTGCTCGACCAGCTGGTGGCCGAAGCGCGCGGACGCATGCCGGCCGACTCGCCGCATGCCTTGCTGACCCCGGCCGGGCGCACCGTGCTGGCCAGGTACCTGGCCGGCCAGGGCCGCATCGTGGTGGCGGTGAACCGCGCCGCCGACATCCGCCAGCTGCTGCGCTGGGCGCAACGCGAGAAGCTGCGCATCGCCATCGCCGGCGGCGACGAGGCGTGGAAATTGGCGCCGGAACTGGCCAGGGCGCAGGTGCCGGTGTTCGTCAACGCGCTGGACGACCTGCCGGCCAGCTTCGACCAGATCGGCGCCACCCTGGAGAACGCCGCACGCCTGCACGCGGCCGGCGTCGCGGTGAGCTTCACCCAGGGCGGCGACGGCTCGCCCAACGCGCGCAAGCAGCGCCAACTGGCCGGCAACGCGGTCGCGCACGGCCTGCCCTGGGACGACGGCCTGGCCGGCCTGACCCGGGTCCCGGCCGAAGCGCTGGGCGTGGGCGACAGGCTGGGCAGCATCGCCCCCGGCAAGCTCGCCGACCTGGTGCTGTGGGAAGGCGATCCGCTGGACGTGGCCCACTACGCCGAACAGGTCTGGCTGGGCGGCCGCGCAATGCCGATGCGTTCGCGCCAGACCGAACTGCGCGACCGCTACATGCAGCCGGCCGGCGCGCTGCCGCGGGCATACACGCAGTAACGCGGCGCCGAGCCTGCGCGCGCTGCATGGCGCTGCCGATTCGGGCAGCGCCATGCCGCGCACCACAGCGGCCGCAGCGCAGGCCGCGCTGCGCAAACGCCGCGCGCCGATGCCGCCAGCGTGAACCCTGCCGCGCGCGGCGAACGGCCATCGCCACAGCGCGAAGGTGAACGTCTTGGCGGACGCGTGCAGGGTCGCCTGCCGAGCGCTGAACACGTGCACCGCGCCACATCCAAACGCCATGAACGGCGCTAGCCTTGCGCACGCCCTCCCCGTCTCGATGCGAACGCCTGCATGCAACGCCTGCTCTCCCTGCTCCTGTGCTGCTGTGTTTTCTGCGGCCCCCTGCCCGCCGCGGCGCAAAGCGGAAACTTCGGTGTCACCCGCAGCGGCAAGCGCATCGTCGTCGATAGCGGCGCCCACCTGGTGTTCAGCGTGGACGCCGGCGACGGCGACATCGTGTCGATGCGTTACGACGGCAGCGAGCTGCAGAGTCCCCACGGCAAAGGTTCGCAGATCGCCTCCGGCCTCGGCACGGCCGAAGTCACGGCACGCACCATCGGCGACACCATCGTGGTCTCGGCCAAGGCCGGCGACCTGACTCAGTACTACATGGCGCGCAAGGGACGCGACGCGCTGTACATGGCGACCTATGCGCCCACGCTGCTGCCGATCGGCGAACTGCGCTTCGTCACCCGGCTCGATGTCGCCAAGCTGCCGAACGCCGAGCGCGAACCCGACTGCAACGTCGGCGAGGCGATCGAGAGCAACGACGTGTTCCTGCTCCCCGATGGCCGCACCAGTTCCAAGTTCTACTCGGCGCGGCGCGCGATCGACGACGCCATGCATGGCGTCAGCGGCCCCGGCGTGGCGGTCTACATGCTGATGGGCGATCGCGAACGCAGTTCCGGCGGCCCGTTCTTCAAGGACATCGCCACGCAGAAGACCGCGGCGACCCACGAACTGTACAACTACATGTTTTCCAACCACACCCAGACCGAACCCTACCGCGGCGGCCTGCATGGCGTGTACGCGCTGCTGTTCACCGATGGCGGCGCGCCCTCGGCCGCAGCCACCGATCTGGGCTTCGTCGATGCGACGCTGGGGCTGCAGGACTTCCTGGACGAAAGCGGCCGCGGCGCGGTAGCCGGCCGCGTGTCCGGCGTCGCCGCCGGGCAACCGGCGCGGGTCGGCCTGAGCAACGGCGACGCGCAGTACTGGGCCGCGGCCGCGGCCAACGGCATGTTCCGGATCGACGGCGTGCGGCCGGGACGCTATCGCATCACCCTGTACCAGAACGAGCTGGAGGTGGCGCAGAACACGCTCGAGGTGTATGCCGGCGCGACCGCGCAGGCGGCCTTGCAGGCAGCGCCGCAACCAGGCCAGGTGCAGTGGCAGATCGGCGTACCCGACGGCACGCCGGGCGGTTTCCGCAATGCCGCCCTGCTCGCCAGCGCGCATCCTTCCGACACGCGCATGGCGCCCTGGGGTCCGCTGGTGTACCGGGTCGGCAGCAGCGCCATCGGCGATTTCCCGGCCGTGCAGTGGCGCGGAGTCAATACGCCCACCCGCATCGAATTCGTGTTGGCCGCCAACGACGTCCGCGACTACCGGCTGCGCCTGTACATCCCGCTGGCGCAGGCCGACGGCCGCCCGCAGGTGCGGGTGAACGGGCGCTGGAACGGGCCGCTGCCATCGGTCCCCGTGCAGCCGGACACCCGCGGCATCACCCGCGGCACCTACCGCGGCAACAACACCGTGTACGACATCGACATCCCGGCCACGGCGCTGCAGGCCGGCGTCAATGCGCTGCAGATCGACATCGCCTCCGGCTGGCCCGACAACGGATTCCTCGCCCCGGCCCTGGTCTTCGACAGCGTGCAATTGCTGGCGATGTAGGCCGCGCGGCGACTCATCGCGTAGAGATCATCAGCGCCGTTTTCGCTACGCCGCACGGACATGGCGAGTGTCCGCGCGGCATCGCCCGCTCAATGCGCGTTGATGGCCGCGCTGACCTTGGCCCAGCCATTGCCGCGCACCACCTCGAAGCCGGCCTCGACCACATGCAGATACAGCGCGTTGCTGTAGCGGCCGTCCTTGCTGCGGTTGGCCTGCAGCCAGTTCAGGAATGGCTTGACGTCGACGTTGAGCTTGCCGCTGGTGGGCAGATTGGGTTGCCCGGCGGTGCCGTGCGGGATGAAAGTGTAGACGTAGTAGCCGGCGGCGCTGTTGTCGCCTTCCCACAGGTCGAAGGTATAGCCGCCGGCGGTGAGCACGTTGCTGGCGCTGGGCAACCCGACCGGATAGGAGTTGTTTCCGCCCCAGATCATCACTTCCAGCTGCGGCACGCCCTTGCTGGTGTCGCGGCGGAAGAACAGGTCGTAGGCGAAATCGCCGTCCAGGTTGCTGCCGCCGGCACTGTAGGTGAACTTCACCGGGATCGTGCTCAGCGACGCCACCTGCCGCGGGAACAAGGTATCGCTGGTCGGGTTCCAGTCGTAGTGCCAGCCGCGCACGATCGCCGGATACCCGTACAGGCTGGAATTGGCGAAATTGAAGGTCACCGTCAGTTCCGGCGTGCTGCCGGTGCCGAACGTGCCCTGGATCCCGTTGTTGGGGTCGTTGAAATTATTGACCCATGCGTAATGGTTGCCGAAGACCTTGTAAGGCCCGGCCAAGGCCAACGGCGCGGCCGCCAGGCACGATACCGCGAACAACGCCTGCAACAGGCGCCGGCGCAACGGCACCCGCGGCGCGGCGGCGCGCGGGTGCAATGCGGCGATTGGAGCGATCTGGACATCATGCATGTTCGGTTTCTCCCAGGAGGTCGGCAGGCACGGCAGCAAAGGTGCTGCCGCGGCGGACTCTAGCAAGACCGTCGCGGCGCGAGCTATGCGAAGAAAACGTCGCGGCATGCGCTGCGGCAATAGCGCTACGCGATCGACGCCTGCAGCGTGCGATCGACCACAGTTCCCAGCCGCCGCCGAGATGGACGACAAGGCATTGTCTACCGCGGCGCCCAGCGCACCGGCGGCGGCGCCCCGCGCCACGGGCGCATGCACTGCAATGCAGCACGACGCGCCGCATCCATGCAGGCCGACGCGTAAGCTGGGCACGTCCAATCGCGACGTTCCCCCCGGCGTCTGCGCTAACCTGGCCGGTACTGACGAAGCGCAACGCCGGAGGGGGCCAGATGCGTATCGGGATCGTGGTGGATTCTGCCTGCGACTTGCCGCAGGACTACATCGCAAACAACAACATCGTGTTGCTGCCGATCAGCGTGCGCATCGGCGAGGCGGTGCTGGCCGACCATCGCGACGAGGAAGCCACGCTCAGCTTCCTGCATGCGCACGTGGCCGAGCACGGCGCCGAAGCGGAGACCATTCCGTTCAGCGTGGCGCAGATCCGCGAGCTGTTCCTGGGCCGGCTGGTGATCGACTACGACCACGTGTTCTGCATGACCATCACCAAGACCCGCAGCCCGATCCACCAGCATGCGCTGCAGGCCAGCTTCGCCATCCTCAACGACTACAAGCCGATCCGGCAGGCCGCCGGACACACCTCGCCGTTCGCGCTGCGGGTGATCGACACGCAGAACCTGTTCGCCGCGCAGGCGGTGACCGCGGTGGAGGCGGTGCAGCTGCGCGCGGCCGGGGCCAGCGTGCAGGCGATCCGCGAACGGCTGGAGGCGCTGGCCGGCAACGTGCACGGCTACATGGTCACCCGCGACCTGTACTACATGCGTGCCCGCGCGCGCAGCAAGGGCGACCGCAGCGTCGGCCTGATCAGCGCCGCGCTCGGCACCGCGCTGGACATCAAACCCGTACTGCACGGCTATCGCGGCGAGACCGCAGCGGTGGCCAAGATCAAGGGCTTCGATGCCGCGGTGCAGAAGCTGTTCGCGTTCGTCGGCAAGCGCGTCGCGGCCGGGCTGATGACGCCGACGCTGTGCCTGAGCTACGGCGGCGAACTGAGCGAACTGCGCGCCCTGCCCGGCTACGCGGCGTTGCGCCAGGCCTGCGCGACGCACGCGGTGGAGGTGCTGGAAAGCGTGATGAGCCTGACCGGCATGGTCAACGTCGGCAAGGGCGCGATCACCCTGGGCTTCGCCGATGGGCCGCATGCGTTTGCCTAGCCGACGCGGGCGAGCCCTGTTGTTGTAGGAGCAACTTCAGCCGCGACAAACTACCGATAGCATCTGTCGCGGCTGAAGCCGCTTGTGTCTGGAGATTGCTCTACAGTTTGAGTGGAGAGCGATGTGCGGCACGCCGACAGGCCGTAGTGTTCAAGCACGTGTAGGAGCCAGGGCGGCCGCACATCGACCTCGTTGCCTAGCCCGAACAGTTGAACGAGCGTTCGCTCGAACTTCACAAGCGTGGGCAGCGACGAGGTGGCTCTCTCCTGTCCCCCAGTCTACCTAACGCTTATGCCTCTTTGGATCGGTATCGATGTGGCCAAGGACACCTTGGCCGTCCACGTGCTTCCCCTGGACCAGTTGCTGTCCTTTCCCAATACCGCCCAGGGCCACCAGCGCCTGTGCGACCACCTTGCCGGGCACTGCGTCGGCAACGCGCTGCTGGAGGCCACCGGCGGCTACGAACGGGCGGTGATGACGGCACTGGCCACGGCAGGGATCCCGGTGACCCGGATCAATCCGCGCCGGGCACGCGCTTTCGCCACGGCCTTGGGCACAACCGCCAAGACCGATCCGCTGGATGCGGCCTTGCTGGCGCGCATGGCTCACCTGGTGCAAGCGCCCGCGCCGGCTCCCGATCCCTTGCGTGAGCAACTGCGCATGCTGGTCCAGCGCCGCGAGCAACTGGTCCAGCAACGTGACGACGAGCGCCGTCGCTTGCATCAGGCGACCCTGGCCATGGTGCGCGCGTGCCTGATCGAGCAGATCGGCGACGTGCGCCGCCGTATCCAGCGGATGAACCAGGCGATCAAGCAGGTGCGGTGCCAGCTCGACGATGCGCTGGCGCACGCCCTGGGCACGGTCCCGGGCATCGGCGAGGTCACCACCGCCAGCCTGATGGCCTATCTGCCCGAACTGGGGACGCTGGATCGTCGCCAGATCGCGGCCCTGGTCGGCCTGGCTCCCTACAACGTGGACAGCGGGCAGCACTGCGGCAAACGCCGCATCCGCGGCGGGCGTGCCACGATCCGACGAGTGCTGTACATGGCCTGTTGGAGCGTTGTGCGCACTCAAGCCTCCTTCAAGGAGCGTTATCAACAGTTACGGGCACGCGGCAAGCCCGCCAAGGTCGCCATCACCGCATGCATGCGCGTGCTGCTTATCCGACTCAACGCCATGGCACGAGATCGCACACCATGGCGTGAGGTTATCGGATGAGAAGACAGTTGCTCCTACAACGTCAACGGCGTAGACAGCCCACTCACGACGCCGCCTGCTAGGCTGCGCCGCACCGTTCCACACAGAGACCGCCATGGCCGTGACCTATTCGATCAGCTTGCCCGACCCCGCCCGCGCACGCGGCAGCGAACCCACGCTCAGCTTCAGCGCCAACGGCGCCGACGCCTTCGCCGAGCAGTTGCAGCAGGCCTTGAGCAGCCCCGCCTGGTTCGAGCGCTGGCGCGCGCTGCAGCCGGAGCCGGACGACGTGGATCCATCGTTGGGCGTGGTCGATCCGGCCGCCACGGTCAGCGGCAAGCAGGACGACCTGCGTATCGACCTGGTCGCCACCACCAGCATTCCCGGCGACATCCTCAAGCAACGCCTGCGCCTGCTCGCCGGCAGCGGCTGGGAACTGCGCAACGTGCGTTGAGCGTGCCGCCGCCGCGTGTCCGCGACGATGTGGATCGGCTAGAGCATTCTTGGTACAGGCGATGACACCTGTGGGAGCGACTTCGATCACGACAGGCCTTGCTGGAGAAGTCTGTCGCGGCTGAAGCCGCTCCTGCAGTGCTTCGCAGACTGCAATGAGCATCTAAGGCACTACGCCGCGCGCCGCCGCGCCTGCAGCACGCCGCGGCCAGCGCCATTTCAGGTTCACCGCCAGCGTGCCGAGCACGATCAGCGCCAGGCCCAGCCATTGCACCGGCACCAGCCGGTGGCCGTACAGCAGGTAATCCAGCAGCAGCGTGACCAGCGGGTACACGAACGCCAGGATCGCGATCGTCGCCACGTGCAGATGCCGGTACGACGAATAGAACAACACGTAGACGATGCCGCTGTGGATCACCCCCAGCCCGGCCAGCCATAGCCAATGCATGCCCGGATGCAGTGCGCTGCCGCTGGAAAATCCCGCCAGCAACAGCGTGCCTACCCAGCACTGCACCGTCACCACCGCCAGCGGCCGCTCGCGGCCGATGCGCCGCGACATCAGCAGCGACGCGCCGCACAGCAGCGCCGCCAGCAAGGTCAGCGCGATGCCGAGCAGATAGCCGCGATCGGCCGTCTGCCACAGCCGTGCCGGATCCGCCGAACAGGCCACGCCGACGAAGGCCAGCAGCGTCCAGCCCAGGTCGCTGCGGCGCGTGCGCTCGCCCTGCAACAACGCCGCCAGGATCAGCATCACGAACGGGAACACGTGGTAGACCATCGTCGCCACGCCGATCGACGAGCGCGCCATGCCGGCGAACAGCGCCACCCAGTTCAACACCAGCAGCACCCCGCTGACCACGGCGTCGCGCAGCAGCGTGCGCTCGCGCCACAGCCCGCGCAGCTGGCCGCCGAGCAGACCGCACACGGTGAGGAACAACGCGCCGAACAGGCAGCGGTAGAACACCGCGGTCACCGGGTCCTGCCCGCTCTCGTGCACGAACACGCCGACCGAGCCGATCAGCACTTCGGCCAGCAACAGCTGCCACAGCGCGCGCCGGGTGGCGCCGGCGGGAACGGCGACGGCCGCGCTCACAGCGCGATCGTCCCATGCAGATACTGCACCGCGCTGCCGCGCACATGGACGTGGTGCGCTTCGACCCGGCACCCAAGCTCGCCGCCACGCGCCGACGCCTGCAGCGCGGTCAGCTGCGTCTTGCCCAGCGCCTGCGCCCACAGCGGCGCCAGCGCGGCGTGGATGGAGCCGGTCACCGGATCCTCGGCGCCGCCGTTGGCCGGCCAGAAATAGCGCGACACGAAATCGTGGCTGCTGCCGGGCGCGGTCACCGACACATCGCGCGGCGCCAATGCCAGCATCCGCGCCAGATCCGGCACCAGCGTGCGCACCTGGCGCTCGTCCGCGTACACCGCGATGTACGCCTGCTGGTTCGCATACACCGCCTGCGGCGCGATCGACAAGGCATCGAGCAAGGCCTGCGGTACCGACGCCAGCAACGCCGGCGCCTGATTCGGAAAGCGCATCTCGAAGCTGCCGTCGTCCAGCCTCTCCACCCCCAGTTCGCCAACCGCCGCCGTACGCAAGCGCAGCGGGAACGGCGCCAGTCGCTGGCTGGCGATCACATGCGCGCTGGCCAGCGTCGCATGGCCGCAGAAGGCGACTTCCTTCAGCGGCGAGAACCAGCGGATATCGAACACGCCGTCCGCGTCGCGCACGAAGAATGCGGTCTCCGACAGATTGTTCTCGCCGGCGATGGCCTGCATCAGCGCATCCGGCAACCAGGCCTGCAATGGCACCACGGCGGCCGGATTGCCCTTGAACGGGACCGCGGTGAAGGCATCGACGATGAACACGGAAAGCGGCATGGCGGCCTCGCAGCGGTTGCGGCAACGCCGGCGCAGCGGCCGGCACAGCAGCAGTCTGCAATGCGGTACCCGACCGGTACAGATTCAGATACGCTGGAAATTGACCAATACAGATAAGGCACCCGCATGCTCCTGTACGAAGCGCTCGCCACGCAGCTGCGCCAGCAGATCGAGCGCGGCACGCTGCGTGCCGGCGAGCGCCTGCCGTCGATCCGGCAACTGGCCGCGAACCACGGCATCAGCACCGCCACCGCGGTGCAGGCCTGCCTGCAGCTGGAACGCGAAGGACGGGTGCAGGCACGGCCGCGTTCGGGCTATTTCGTGCGCGCGGCCGCGGCGCCGCTGCCGGCGGCCACCGCGCCGGCGCGGCGGCGCACGCCGGGCGTGGTCGACAACCCGGCGCTGCAGGGCGTGCTCGACATGCTCGCGCGCTCGGACCTGGTGCCGCTGCACACCGCCACCCCGGCGCTGGCGCTGCTGCCGGCTGCGCACCTCGCCGCCGCACTGGCACGACAGCTGCGCCGCCATCGCGCCGTCGCACTCGACTACGCACCGCCGCAAGGCCACGCCGCGCTGCGCCGGCAGATCGCGCAGCGCTACGCGCACTGCGCGACCACGGTGGCGGCGGACGAAGTGGTGGTGACCGCCGGCGCGATGGAGGCGATCAGCCTGGCGCTGCGCACGCTCACCGCACCCGGCGACGTGGTGCTGGTGGAAACGCCGACCTACCACGGCATCCTGCAGGCGGTCGCGGCGCTGCGGCTGAAGGTGCTGGAAGTGCCCACCCGCGCCGGCCACGGCATCGACGCCGCGCGCCTGGACGCGCTGCTGCAACGCATCCCGGCGCGCGCGGCGGTGCTGGTGCCCAACTTCAACAACCCGCTCGGCAGCCTCACCCCCGACAGCGCCAAGCGCGCCCTGCTCGACAGCTGCGCGCGCCACGGCACCGTGGTGATCGAGGACGACATCTACGGCGAGCTGGATTGGTCCGGGCAACGGCCGCGCCCACTGCGCCACTTCGACACCCACGGCAACGTGATCACCTGCGGTTCGTTCTCCAAGGTGCTGGCGCCGGGCCTGCGCGTGGGCTGGCTGCTCGGCGGCGAATGGAGCGACGCGCTGGTCCGCGCCAAGTATTTTTCCACCGTCGGCGGCGCCAGCCTGTCGCAGCTGGCGCTGGCCGACTACCTGGAACGGCACGACCTGGAACGGCATCTGCGCAAGCTACGCCGCACCCTCGCCGACAACGGCCAGCGCCTGCGCGAAGCGATCGTGCGGCACTGGCCGGCCGGCACCCGGATCGGCGATCCGGCCGGCGGATTGTCGCTATGGCTGCAGCTGGCCGACGGCGGCAGCGGCCAGGCCTTGTTCGAAGCGGCGCTGGCCGCAGGCATCGGCACCTCGCCCGGGCACCTGTATTCCAGCCGCGGCGACTACGCCGACCACCTGCGCCTGAGCTGCGGCCAGCCGTGGAGCGAAACGCTGGAAAACGCCATGCGCCGGCTGGGCAAACTGACCACGCGGCTGCCGCGCTGAGGCGTCGGGCGTCGGGCGTCGGGCGTCGGGCGTCACGATAGGATGCGGCCATGGCTGCCTACTGCACGCGCGGTCCGCCGCCGAAGATCCCGCTGCGCGCCGAACACGGTTCACTCGATGCGGCCACCACCGAATGGACGCCATTGCGCGCCTCTGCGGTAGACCAGCGACGAAGCGTCAACGCCGGGGGGCATCCAGTTGCAGACAATCCGCCCTGCCAGGGGACGGCGCCAGGCGGCCTCCGGCCCATCAGTCGCCACAGACACCGCGCCCACACATGTCGCGCGCCAAGAGAAAAGCGCTGCTGTAGGCCGCCAATCCCTGCCCTGTTTACGGCGTCGCCGCGCCGATCGCCAGCGCCGCGCAAGCGCCGAACAAGGTACAGGCGAGCATGGCCAGCGCGCTGAGCGGGCTGCGCCAACGCTGCCGCGACAACGACGATGCGGGTTTGCGGCAAGCGAGCATGGCGCGACTCCAGTCCGGGAAGACACGATGGCGAAGGCCGAGGAATCTAGCGGCACGCCGTCTCAGCCGACGCGACCGTAATCGCACAATCGCGCATTGGACGATGCGCCGTGGGGTTGTTTACGCGTAGCGTCGGCGGGCGAGCGGAATCGTCATGCAACTGCCACTGCAGCGTCATCGTGCAGCAGCCATCGCGATGGCCAGGTGGCGGCGGGAACTGGCCGCGGCCGCCATAAAAACGCCGCCACAACACGGTGCCAGCGCGGTTCTCTCTGTCTACTTACAGACAACGTAACCTTGTAGGAGCGACTTCAGTCGCGACGGGCCTTACCGGTGGAGCCCGTCGCGACTGAAGTCGCTCCTACAACGATGTCCCAGCATGTACCTCGCCACCACCTCCACGCGGAGCACGCTGCGCTCGCGTATGCAACTGCCGGCACTCGGCATGACTGGGGACACCGCCGCAACGCGCACTCACTCCTGCAGCGCGCGCGCGTGGTGGGCGATGTGCTCGCCGATGAAGCTGCCGATGAAGTAGTAGCTGTGGTCGTAGCCGGGCTGCAGACGCATCGTCAGCGGATAGCCGGCGGCATCGGCGGCGGCCTGCAGCAACTGCGGCTGCAATTGCTTGTCTAGGAACTCGTCGCCGCCGCCCTGGTCGATCAGCAGCGGCAGGCGCTCGCTGGCCGCGGCGATCAGCGCGGTGGCGTCGTAGGCCTTCCAGCTGGCGCGATCCTCGCCCAGGTAGGCAGCGAACGCCTTCTCGCCCCACGGCACCTGGCTCGGCGCCACGATCGGCGAGAACGCCGACACGCTGCGATAGCGGCCCGGATTCTTCAATGCGATCACCAGCGCGCCGTGGCCGCCCATCGAGTGGCCGCTGATCGCGCGCCGGCCGTTGTGCGGGAACTGCGCTTCGATCAACGCGGGCAGTTCCTGCACCACGTAATCGTACATGCGGTAGTGCCTGGCCCACGGCTCGCGGGTGGCGTTGACGTAGAACCCGGCGCCCTTGCCCAGGTCGTAGCCGTCGGCGTCGGCAACGTCGTCGCCGCGCGGGCTGGTGTCCGGCGCGACCAGGATCACCCCGTGCTCGGCGGCATAGCGCTGCGCGCCGGCCTTGCTGATGAAGTTCTGCTCGGTGCAGGTGAGTCCGCTGAGCCAGTACAGCACAGGCAGCGCGGCGTGCTCGGCCTGCGGCGGCAGGTACACGGCCACGTTCATCGTGCAGCCGAGCACGGCCGAGTCGTGGCGATAGACGTCCTGCCAGCCGCCGCAGCAGGCATGGTGTTCGATGCGTTCCATGGAATGGGATCCCGGATAGGGGATGCGGACGGACGGGTGCCGGCCGCATCCGAAGACGCCGCCGCAACGCACCGCCACGGCGGCACGCGGCGGGCGGCAGGTTTCAGTGCAGCACGCCGCTCTTGCGCGCGACGTGGGTGGCGATCGCGTCCATCAACGGCGGCGACAGGCAGTCGTACGGTTCCAGCTTCAGTTCGCGCAGCCGGCTGCGCACGCCGTCCATCGCTTCCGGACGGGTGCCGCTTTCGATGATCGAGGACACGAACGCCGCAAAGCCCGGCGCCGACCAGCCCTGCTGCGGCGACAGCTCGGTATGGATGAAGTCCAGCCCATGGAACGGATGCTCGGTGTTCTCGATGCGCCCGTACATATGCACGCCGCAGCCGGTGCAGGCGTGGCGCCGGATGGTCGCGCTCTCGTCGACCACCTTCAGTTTCTCCTCGTGCGCGGTGACCTTGACCTTGTCGCGGCCGACCACCGCCACCACCGAGAACGTCGCGCCTTTCGGCTTCCAGCACTTGGTGCAACCGCAGGCGTGGTTGTGCGCGGTCTGCGCTGCCACGTGCACGGTCACCTTGTCGCTGGCGCAGTGGCATTCCAGGGTCCCGCCCTGGAAATTCTCCGCACCCGCGTGTACTCCACCGTCCACCGACGGATGAATCGTTACGGTACTCATCATGCCCCTCCCGGGTTCGTTGCGTACCTGCATGCGCGGAAGCGGCCGCGCGCCGGACTGACCGTCAGGTCAGAAATGGATCACGGTGCGGATCGACTTGCCTTCGTGCATCAGATGGAAGGCCTCGTTGATCTCTTCCAGCGGCAAGGTGTGGGTGATGAACGGATCCAGATCGATCTCGCCATGCATCGCCTGCTCCACCATGCCCGGCAATTGGGTACGGCCCTTGACGCCGCCGAACGCGCTGCCACGCCACACGCGGCCGGTGACCAGCTGGAACGGACGCGTGCTGATCTCCTGGCCGGCGCCGGCCACGCCGATGATGACGCTCTCGCCCCAGCCCTTGTGGCAGCACTCCAGCGCCGAGCGCATCACGTGCACGTTGCCGATGCACTCGAAGCTGAAGTCCACGCCACCGTCGGTCAGCTCGACGATGACCTCCTGGATCGGCTTGTCATAGTCCTTCGGGTTGATGCAATCGGTGGCGCCCATGCTGCGCGCCAGGTCGAACTTGCCCGGATTGGTGTCGATGGCCAGGATGCGCCCGGCCTTGGCCTGCACCGCGCCCTGGATCACCGCCAGGCCGATGCCGCCCAGGCCGAACACGGCCACCGAATCGCCCGGCTTGACCTTGGCGGTGTTGTGCACCGCGCCGATGCCGGTGGTGACGCCGCAGCCGAGCAGGCACACCTTCTCCAGCGGCGCCTCCGGGTTCACCACCGCCAGCGAGATCTCCGGCACCACGGTGTATTCGCTGAAAGTGCTGCAGCCCATGTAGTGGAAGATCGGCTGGCCGTTGTAGGAGAAACGGGTGGTGCCATCGGGCATCAGGCCCTTGCCCTGGGTGGCGCGCACCGCCTGGCACAGGTTGGTCTTGCCCGACAGGCAGAACTTGCACTTGCGGCATTCGGCCGTGTACAGCGGGATCACGTGATCGCCGACCTTGACGCTGGTGACGCCCTCGCCGATCGCCTCGACGATGCCGCCGCCTTCATGGCCGAGCACGGCGGGGAAGATGCCTTCCGGATCGTCGCCGGACAGGGTGAACGCATCGGTATGGCAGACGCCGGTGTGGGTGATGCGGACCAGCACCTCGCCCTGGCGCGGCGGTTCGACGTCGATCTCCACGATCTGCAGCGGCTGGCCGGCTTCGAAAGCGACGGCGGCACGGGATTTCATGAGGTTTCTCCTGGAAGGACGGGTTGGGTCGTGGGGTTCGGGTCACTTGAGGTAGGAGCGCACCAGCATGCCCATCTCGCGCACGCGCGCGGCACGCTGCGTCTCCGAGGCGGCGGCGTGGCCGAATTCTTCGCGGATATGCGCCTGCATCACTTCCGACATCAGGCCGTTGACCGCACCGCGGATCGCGGCGATCTGCTGCAGCACCGCCGCGCAATCGGCGCCGCCTTCCAGCGCGCGCTCCAGCGCCTCGGCCTGTCCGCGCACGCGGCGGATGCGGGCCAGGACGCGTTTCTTCTCGTGGGGCGTGTGCGGCATGCGGCAACCTGAAAACTATACTGGGGGACAGTATATTCCTCCGCGCGCAAAAGAAAACGCCCGCGTCATCCCGGATCGGAAATGGCACAGGCGGCTGGAACCGTTAGGCATGGAGCGGGGGCAGCAACGCGCGGCCGGCACGGCGCCACCCTGGCGGTTCGCCCGGCGTCGCGGCCAACGCGCGCCATGGCGCACGCGCGGTCGCGCCGCAGCGATGGAGCGTCAGCGCTTTGTGTCCATGGATGTCTGAATACGACACAAACCCGCCATGAGCCCACCGCCGCCCCTGCCTATCATGATCCGGCGATCACACGCCCGCCTTGCACCCAGCAGCGATGGCCTCTGCGCGCACCAGTTTCAGACGGTAGCGGCCGCGTCTAGACTGGCCGTATTCCGAGCGGCCGCCCTTCAAGATCATGGATATGCAATCCTTCATTCTGGTGGTCGACGACGACCCCGATCTGCGCCGGCTCATCAGCGAGTTCCTGCAAGAGCACGGCTACCAGGTGGAAGCCGCCGAGAACGTCGCCGACATGCGCCGGCTGATGGCGATACGCCAACCCGACCTGGTGATCCTGGACGTGATGATGCCCGGCGAAGACGGGCTCAGCGCCGCGCGGCAGCTGGCCAGCGAGCGCGGCGCGCCGGCGGTGATCATGCTCAGCGCGCTGGGCAGCGACACCGACCGCATCATCGGCCTGGAAGTGGGCGCCGACGACTACCTGGCCAAGCCGTGCAATCCGCGCGAGCTGCTGGCGCGCGTGCGCGCACTGCTGCGTCGCAGCCAGGCGGCGACGCTGCCGCCCGAGGCGCGCGGCAACGTCTACGAATTCGCCGGCTGGCGCCTGGACGTGATCCGCCGCGACCTGCGCGACCCCACCGGCATCTTCATCAACCTCTCCGACGGCGAGTTCGCCCTGCTGCGCACCTTCGTCGAACATCCGCAGCGGGTGCTCAGCCGCGACCAGTTGCTCGACTACGCGCGCGGCCGCGACACCGAGGTCTACGACCGCGCGATCGACAGCCAGATCAGCCGCCTGCGGCGCAAGATCAACGAACGCGTGCAGACCGAACTGATCCGCACCGTGCGCAACGAGGGCTACATGCTGCTGCCGAGCGTCGCCCGGCTGTGAGCGCGCCCAAGCAGCGGGGTCGTCGCGGCGTCTCGATCTTCGCCCGCACCTTCCTGCTGCTGCTGGCGGCCCTGCTGACCGCGCAGCTGATCGGCATCGCCTTGCTGGTGCTGCGCACGCCGGTCTACGAAATGCCGGTGCATCCGCCGGAAGTGATCGCGCTGCTGACCACCAAGATGCCGGCCGGCACGCAGACCTTGAAGGTGCATGCCTCCAGGCAGGCGCCGCTGCCGGCGCCGGGGCAGGTCCGCGACCGCTTCGCCGAATTCATGCTGACCAACTGGCTGGACGTGGCGCCGGAACAGGTGCGCTTCTATCGCAGCAGCGACGACAAGCTCCCCAACCCGAACTTCACGCAGGAAGAACGGATCCGCCTGCGACCGCGGTCCGGCCCGCCCGGCGACGCGCGCTTCCTGCACGATGCAGCGCCATCGTTCGCCGATGCGGACGCACCGCCGCAGGCGCCGTTCGACGCCGGCACAGACCCCAACGCAAACGCACTGCAGCCGGCTCCGCCGCCAACAAGCGACGCCACCACCGGCGAACTCGGTACCGCGCTGCGCGCAGCCGGTTCGCGCTGGCGCGAGCGCGGCCTGGCCCCTGCATCGCCGTTGCTCGGCGGCTTCACCGCCGCATTGCAGCAACCCGACGGCCGCTGGCGCAGCGTGGTGTCGCCGCCGCGGCGTTTCTCCACCGCGTTCAAGACCCAGGTCGCGCTGCTGTTCGTGGCCGGCCTGCTGGCGATGCTGCCGCTGGCGTGGTGGTTCTCGCGCGCGCTGGCCGCGCCGATCCGCCGCTTCGCCGAAGCCGCCGACCGGCTAGGCCGCAATCCCGATGCGCAGCCGCTGCAACGCAGCGGCCCCAGCGAAATCGTGCAGGCGGCCGACTCGTTCAACGCCATGCAGGCGCGCCTGAACCGCCTGATCAACGAGCGCACGCACATGGTCGCGGCGATCGCCCACGACCTGCGCACCCCGCTGGCGCGCCTGGCATTCCGCCTGGAAGGCCTGCAGCCGCCATTGCGCGACAAGACCATCGCCGACATCGACGAAATGAAGGCGATGATCTCCGCAGCGCTGGACTTCATCCACAACGACAGCCGCCGCAGCACCCGCGCACCGCTGGATTTCCGCCTATTGGTGGAGAGCGTGGTCGACGACGCCAGCGACACCGGCGCCGAAGCGAGCTTCGTCGCCGGCCAGGCCATCACCCTCGATGGCGATCCGTTGTCGCTGCGGCGGATGGTGATGAACCTGCTCGAGAACGCACTGAAGTACGGCAAGCGCGCGCGCCTGCAACTGCACCGCGACGGCGCCGACTGCGTGCTGTGGATCGACGACGATGGCCCCGGCATCGACCCGGCCCAGCACGAGCAACTGTTCCTGCCGTTCTTCCGCGGCGAGAACTCGCGCAACCGCGACACCGGCGGCATCGGCCTGGGCCTGTCGGTCGCGCACAGCATCGCGCTCGCCCACGGCGGCGAGATCACCCTGACCAACCGCCCCGAGGGTGGGTTGCGGGTGTGTGTGGAGTTGCCGTGCCAGGCGGTGGCGTGACATTCAGGGCAAATGGCCTGCAAGCGCCGCGTAACGCCGACCGTGGCGCTCTGGCACGGCCCCAGGCCGGCTGCGCTGCGCGTGCCTTTCCCGCTGCAGCGCGGCCTTCAGCCGGGCAAGACCGTTGGGATTGGGCCACCCTGTGAACGTATCGAGAATGGTGTCGCCACGCATCAGATAGAACGTCGGCGTATCGATACTTTTCAGAAACGTCCAGTCGTTGCGTCGATACATCAGATGCATCGGCAAGGTCGGCTGGCCTCGATTCCACGCCAGGATCCCATCGACGGGCGGAGTCGGGCCAGGCGCGACAAGCAACACGAGCACTTCCCGCAACCAACGGTCGTCCTCGTTGGCGACGATCTCAGCGAGCGCATTCACCGAGAAATGGCAATCCGGATGGACAACCGCGAACACGGCCAGGCGACGCTCGCGCGCTGCGAGAGAGCGCACCACGGCATGCGTCGGCGAGTCGATATCGATCACGCGCCGGGAATCGGCCTTCTGCGCAAACGAAAGCGCGGGCAAAGGCGCGACCGGCCGAGTGGGCAATGACGCCAGTATCCGGTTCGCCTCGTCGAAGCGGCTAATCGAGGCCAAGGCTTCGGCATAGGAGATGACATGCCAGCGGGTAATCCGCCGTTGCGCTTGCAGCCGCCGGTACAGACAACCGATCTTGCGTACATGCCTGGGGTCGAACGAATACCCCTCGGCAAGCACTGTCGCCCTGAACAAATCGTCATCGTGGATAGGGGCGCCAGCCTTGCCGCAGGGATCGATGGCGCCGGCGATGCGTTCGTACCTGGCCACGACCGCCTCGGCTCGCTGCGCACCGGACTGATCGCGCAGACTCTCGTCGTAGTCCGCCAGCGCATCATAGAGCGAATGCTCAGGCACCTCCGGTGCCGCTGCAGCACAGACCAAAGGCGCCACCATCGCAAGGATGGCGGCGCCGACAAGACACCCCAAGGGGCGCGACAAGCGCATCAGCAACCACTCATGCAAATCTTGCCTACACTCTCCTCGCAGGTGTGCGGGCTTTCACATTTGTAATCGTTGTGATCATCATCTGGTCCCCTGCCAGGAGTCGAAGGTGGGTAGGCCAGATTCACTTTCATATCCTCCTCCCCATCAACACGCATCTTGTGCATGGAGGAAATCGTGCTCTCCAGGCCGAATAGCGACAGCAGACGATAGGCCTGGCTTGCGGAAAGTTCCGCTTCGATATCGCTGTAAGTGAACGATGTAACGCCCTTCTCGTTGAACCTCAACGATTCGACGAAGCGTTTCTTTGCAGCAGGAGAAAGCAGGTTGAGCGGGCTGGACGCATCCTCTTTCGCCAGGTATTCCCTGAGCAGGGCGGCAGAATGGATCGGCGCGGTTCTCAGCCGCAACGCCTTTTGCTCGGCCTGCGCATCCGTCAACTCGGCAGCCCTCTGTTCGGCAGCGGCATCAAGCGGAGGATCTTTGGCTTTGCCGCAAGGACTCAGAAAAAATCCCGCGCAAAGCAACAAGGTCACGAATAGCCCATTTATCTTCTGGCTCATAAGTACCCCTTTACGAATTCAATTACCCCCTGTGACGGACACTCTACCCCCCATTTTTTTGGCTTCAACTCTCACCGCTGAAACAGGAGCGTGATGCTGCGCGTACCGTCGCACCGCAGCGGCGCAGATCCGCCCACGTCAATACGCGAACTCGGAGAACACCGGATCCACATCGCCCTGCCAGGCACCGTGATACAGCGCCAGCTTGCGCTCGGCCGCGGTCTCGCCGGCGTGCAGGATCTCCACCAGCGGTTCCAGGAAGCGCGATTCGTCCTGGCCGTCGCCGTTCAGGCGGGCGCGGCGGCGCAGGCCGTTCAGGGCGATCTTCACCGACTCGGCGGCCAGGTCCTGCACGCTGCCGTTGCGGAACGGCAGCTTCAGCGCCTGCTTCGGCACGCCGTCGCGCAGCGCGTGGCGTTCGACCAGGCTGAAATCCTTGACCAGGTCCCAGGCCGCGTCGAGCGCGGCATCGTCGTACAGCAGGCCGACCCAGTACGCCGACAACGCGCACAGCCTGCCCCAGGGACCGGCGTCGGCGCCGCGCATTTCCAGGTATTTCTTCAGCCGCACTTCCGGGAACGCGGTGGTCATGTGATCGGACCAGTCGCGCAGCGTCGGCAGCGCGCCCGGCAGCGCCGGCAACTTGCCCTGCATGAAATCGCGGAAGCTCTGCCCGCTGGCGTCGACGTAGGTGCCATCGCGGTAGGAGAAGTACATCGGCACATCGAGCAGGTAATCGACGTAGCGCTCGTAGCCGAAACCGTCTTCGAACACGAAGTCGAGCATGCCGGTGCGGTCGGCGTCGGTATCGGTCCAGATGTGCGAGCGGTAGCTGAGGTAGCCGTTGGGCTTGCCCTCGGTGAAGGGCGAGTCGGCGAACAGCGCGGTGGCGATCGGCTGCAGCGCCAGCGACACGCGGAACTTCTTGATCATGTCCGCTTCGCTGGCGTAATCCAGGTTGACCTGCACCGTGCAGGTGCGGGTCATCATGTCCAGGCCGAGCTTGCCGACCTTGGGCATGTAGTGTTTCATGATCTGGTAGCGGCCCTTGGGCATCCACGGCATTTCGTCGCGGCGCCACTTCGGCTGGAAGCCCATCCCGAGGAAGCCCAGGCGCAGTTCGTCGGCGACCTGCTTGACCTCGTTGAGGTGGCTGCCCACTTCCACGCAGGTGTCGTGGATGGTCTCCAGCGGCGCGCCCGACAGCTCCAGCTGCCCGGCCGGTTCCAGCGTCACCGAGGCGCCGTCGCGCAGCAGCGCGATGGTGTGTCCGCCTTCGCGTACCGGCTCCCAGCCGAAGCGGGTCAGGCCGGTCAGCAGGGCCTCGATGCCGCGCTCGCCGTCGAAGGTCGGCGGGCGCAGGTCGTCCAGGCGGAAGCCGAACTTCTCGTGTTCGGTGCCGATGCGCCACTGCGCTTCGGGCTTTTCTCCGGAGGCCAACACCTCGACCAGTTCGGTGCGGTCGGTGATCGGCGTCTCGGCAACGTGGCTGGGGCTCGACAAGGGCAGGCTCGCACGGAAGAGGGGGGGGCGATGTGGGGATGGCCCGCCAGCATCGCAAGGGCCGCACTATAGCGTGACCGGCGCGAAGCCCACATCGCTACCGGCGGTGCTGCAGCATTCCACGATCCGCGTGCCTGGCAGCGGCGAGAGTGAGACGCAGCAGCGCCGGCCGCGCAGCGCTGGGCTAGGCTGCAGACCTGTTCCCCCACCGTGCAGGCAGCCGATGCGCCCCTCCCATTCCGAACTGCATCGCGGCGACCGCGCCGGCTGGCTGCGCGCGGCGGTGCTCGGCGCCAACGACGGGATCCTGTCGGTGGCCGGGCTGGTGGTCGGCGTGGCCAGCAGCGGCGCGCCGGCGCACGCCGTGCTGGCGACCGGCATCGCCGGCCTGGTCGCCGGCGCGATGTCGATGGCCGCGGGCGAATACGTCTCGGTGCAGTCGCAGGTGGATACCGAACGCGCCGACCTGGCGATCGAGCGCCGCGAACTGCACGAGGATCCGCAAAGCGAGCTGGACGAACTGGCCGGCATCTACCGCCAGCGCGGGCTGGACGCGGCGCTGGCGCGCCAGGTCGCCGAGCAGTTGACCGCGCACGATGCGCTGGGCGCGCATGCGCGCGACGAACTGGGCATCACCGAGACCCTGCGCGCGCGGCCGCTGCAGGCCGCGCTGGCGTCGGCGGCCGCGTTCTGCTGCGGTGCGGCACTGCCGATCCTGGCCGCGCTGCTGGCGCCGGCCGGCAAACAGGTGTGGGTGACCGGTGCGGCGACGCTGCTCGGGCTGTCGCTGACCGGCGCCTTGGCGGCACGCGCAGGCGGCGCGTCCGGGGTGCGCGGCGCGATGCGCGTGGTGTTCTGGGGTGCGGCGGCGATGCTCGCCACCGGCGCGGTCGGCCGTCTGTTCGGCGTGCAGGTCTGATCCGACGCTACGCAGCCTGCACCAAGGCGATTCCTTTCCGGCACTGCAGCGCGCCCGTTGGTCTCGATCCAGCGGCGGCAACGCGTACCACCAGGGCGACACAAGCATCGCAACTGGAATCGCCTTCGGCCGTTCCCGCTTCGGATCGAAAATGCGCCGATCGCGGGCCGCATCATCCGTCCACGCCGCGCATGCGCCGCTACGCACTGCGGTAGCATCGCCAGCGATGGCCGACACCCACGACTCCGAATTCCTGCTGCTCGCGCGACTGGCGACGCTGGTGGAGTGCGAACGCGCCGAAGGCTACGCCTGCATCGCCGCGCGCCGCGAACACGGGGCGCGCTCGGTGGACATTCTGCGGCCGCAGCTGGCGATCCTGCTGCAGGGCCGCAAGCAGGTGCGCACGGCGACGCAGACGCTGGAATGCGTGGCGGGCGACCTGTTCCTGGTCACCCGGCGCTGCCGCATCGACGTGGTCAATACCCCCGACCCGCACAGCGGCACCTACCTGACCGCGGTGATCCCGCTGTGCGAGGAAGCGCTGAGCGCCGCGCGCACGCTGTGGAACGAACCGCTGCCCGCGGCCGGCGCGGAACTGGCGCAGCTGCGTGCGGTCGAGGTCGGCAGCGCCTTGCTGCAATGGCGGCAGGCGCTGCAGGACGGCCACTACACCGAAGCCAGGCTGGCACTGGCGGCGCTGGTGGTTGCGTTCTGCCGTCGCGGCCATGGCGGCTTGCTGCTGCCGCCGGCCCCCAGCATCGCCGCGCAGGTGCGTGAGTTGATCGCGGCCCAGCCGCAACGCGCATGGCGGTCGCGCGATCTCGAAGACAGCCTCGGCCTGAGCGGCGCGACCTTGCGCCGGCATCTGGCCGGCGAGCGCACGTCGTTGCGCGAACTGATCACCGACGCGCGCCTGGCGCATGCGATGGAACTGCTCTACACCACGCGCTGGCCGCTGAAGACGGTGGCCGCGCGCGCCGGCTACCGTTCCACGCGCAGCTTCAGCCAGCGCTTCCAGCAGCGCTACGGCCTGGATCCGGCGCGCATCGGCAATCACGATTGAGCGCCGCACGCAGCCGAATGAGCGAATCGCGCCGTGCCGCACGCGCAGCATGCAGGTACCGCGGCGAAGGCCGCTTCCGCTGGAATCTCTCGATGCCTGTTTCCGTCTCGCGTCCGCTGGCCCTGCTGGCGCTGGCCGCCGCCATCGCCCTGCCGCTGCCGCCGGCCGCCCATGCCGCCGCGCCGGCCGCCCCCACCCAGCAAGTCCCCGGCGTGTACCGCCAGGCGATCGGCAGGCTGCGCGTCACCGCGCTGTTCGACGGCACGGTGCCGCTGCCGCGCGCGCAGTTGTCCAATCTGGACAGCGACGCGATCGCGCGCCTGCTCGACCATCGCTACGTGCCGGAAACCGCCAAGGGCCTGCAGACCGCGGTCAACGCCTACCTGATCCAGGACGGCACGCACCTGACCCTGGTCGATACCGGCACCGCCACCTGCTTCGGCCCCGGCCTGGGCCAGGTGCTGGCGAACCTGCGCGCGGCCGGCTACGCGCCGGCGCAGGTGGACGACGTGCTGCTGACCCACGCCCACCCGGACCACCTGTGCGGCCTGCTCGATGCGCAGGGACAGGCGGCCTACCCCAACGCCACGGTATGGCTGAGCGCGGCCGATGCCGCGTACTGGCTGGATCCGGCCAGCGAAGCGAGCGCCCCGCAGATGCTGACGTTCGCGTTCCCGCTGGCGCGCGCGGCGGCAGCGCCGTACCAGGCCAAGCACCGACTGCGCCGCTTCGGTCCCGGCGATGCCTTGCCCGGCGGCGCGGTGGCGCTGGAGACGCACGGGCATACGCCCGGCCACGTGTCCTATCGTTTCGACGGCGGCGATGGCCAGCAGTTGCTGGTGTGGGGCGATCTGGTGCACTACCACGCGGTGCAGTTCGCGCAGCCGCAGGCGTCGTACGAGGCCGACAGCGACCGCGCGGCGGCGATCGCCGCGCGCAAGCGGACCATGGCCCAGGCCGCCGACGGCGGCTGGTGGGTGGCCGGCGCGCACCTGCCGTTCCCTGGCCTGGGCCATGTGCGCCGCGACGGCAACGCGTTCGCCTGGGTCCCAACCGAATTCGCGCCGTTGCCGGTCATGCCTTGAGTGCGGCCTTCTCCCAAGCCGCGGCGCGCCTGAGCACCTCTCCCACCGCGACCGAAGGAAGTCACGTGGGAGAGAGGGGTTGGGGTGAGGGGCCGGCGCCAAGCGTCTCGCAGAGTTTGGGTGCACGAGGCTGCGCCCGTACCCGCATTCGCCGCTGCGGGCGCCCGGCACCGCGCATGCGATGCAGCCAACGCACACAGCACGGCCGCGGCCGCAGCGTGCGATCGATCGCAAGCTGCGCCTGCGCAGAAGACGCCGGAGGTCCGGCGCGGCCGCGCTCACTGCGCCGCGGGCGGCTCCGTGTCCAGGCCCAGCCAGCCGCCGACGATGGCACGCGCCTCGTCCACGCCCTGGCGGGTCTCGCCGGAAAACAGCTGCACGCTGACCGTGTCGCCGAAGGAACTGGACAGGTCCTTGCGCACCTGCTGCAGCGCCTGCGCCTGCTGGCCGCGGCCGAGCTTGTCGGCCTTGGTCAGCAGCGCATGCGCCGGCAGTCCGCGCTGCACTGCGTAGCCGAGCATCTGCCGGTCGTAGTCCTTCAGCGGATGGCGGATGTCCATCACCACCACCAGGCCGCGCAGGGCCTCGCGGGTGCGGAAATACTTGTCGATGAACGACTGCCAGTGCGCCTGCAGCTCCAGCGGCACCTTGGCGTAACCGTAGCCGGGCAGGTCCACCAGATAGCGCTCGGGCTGGATCTGGAAGAACACCAGCTGCTGGGTGCGGCCGGGGGTCTTGGACACGCGGGCCAGCGCGTTCTGCCGGGTGAGCGCGTTCAGCGCGCTGGATTTGCCGGCGTTGGAGCGGCCGGCGAAGGCCACCTCCCAGCCCCCGTCCTCCGGCAACTGCCGGGGGTTGTGGGCGGAAAGCAGGTAGTGGGCACGTTCGATGAGGAGCGACATGGCGCTAGGATCGCACGTCCGCCGGCCCGGGCGGGGTTCGTTGACCGCCAGGGCGCCACGCGCGGATAATCGCGCGAGTGCGGTCGCCGGCCTGGCAGCCGCGGGTTGGGTCACACGGAGCTTCAGCTAATGCGCCACGCTCGCGTTCTTGCCTTTGCCGGTCTAGCCGTTTCCGTCGCCGCCGCCGTCGCGTTCGCGCAGACCTCGGTGGTTCCCATTCCCGACAACGCGCCGGTGCGCACCGCGCCGCTGGAAGGCGACGTCGGCAAGCTCGCCTGGGGCGATCCCAAGGCCGGCCAGGCCAAGGCCGCGGCCTGCGCCGCCTGCCACGGCGCCGACGGCAACCCGGCGCTGGCGATGTATCCGCGCATCGCCGGCCAGAGCGAGCGCTACAGCGCGCGGCAGATGGCCTTGATCGCGCACGGCGAACGCACCTCCGGCGCGGTCGCGGCGATGCTGCCGTTCGTGCAGCCGCTGAGCGCACAGGACATGCGCGACATCGGCGCCTACTTCGCCACGCAAAAAGCCGGCGCCGGCATCGCCGACGACGCGGTGGTCAGCGAAGGCCCGTATGCCGGCATGAAGTTCTACGAGGTCGGGCAGCAGTTGTACCGCGGTGGCGATCCGGCGCGCGGGATTCCGGCGTGCATCGCCTGCCACGGCCCCACCGGCGCCGGCAACCCCGGTCCGGCCTATCCGCATCTGGGCGGCCAGCACGCCGACTACGTGGCGCGGCGCCTGCAGGAATACCAGTCCGGCACCACCCAGGAGCGCGACCCGACCCTGTTCAAGATCATGGCGCAGGTGGCCAAGCCCTTGACCGAGCAGGAGATGAAGGCGCTGGGCAGCTACCTGCAAGGCCTGCACGATCGCGCCGACGATGCGGCCGCGGCGCAGGCCGTGCCGGCACCGGCCGCGCCGCAACCGGCGGCGCCTGCGCAACAATCCTGAGCGCGCGCCGCCGCCGCGGCGCCGCACCGCTTCCCCCTCGCGCCGGTCGTCACGACCGGCGTTCGTTTTTTGCCATGGAGATCGCATGAACCGTCTGCCCCGCCTGCTGCTGTGCCTGCTCACCCTGTTGCCGCTGAGCGCCTGCGCGCAGCCCAAGACCGCCACCGTGGTCGAAGGCGAGGACTACGCGCTGATCGCCAAGCCGCAGCCGTTCGCGCCGCTGGCCGGCAAGATCGAAGTGGTGGAGGTGTTCGGCTACACCTGCCCGCACTGCGCGCACTTCGAGCCGCTCCTGGAAGAATGGACGCGCAAGCAGGGCAAGGACGTGCGGGTGACCCTGGTGCCGGCTGCGTTCGGCGGTTTCTGGGACAGCTTCGCCAGCGCCTTCTATGCCGCGCAGAAGCTGGGCGTGCAGACCCGCAGCCACCACGACCTGTTCGAGGCGATCCACGACAAGCACAGCGTGCCGGTGCAGAACGTGGCGCCGGAGGAACTGGCCGCGTTCTACGCCGCGTACGGGGTCAAGCCGCAGGACTTCGTCGCCGCCTACGAGAGCCCGCAGGTGGCCGCGCAGGTCAAGGCCGCGCGCGACTTCGCCGCGCGCAGCGAGATCCCGGGCACCCCGGCGCTGGTGGTCAACGGCAAGTACCTGGTCAAGGGCAAGAATTTCCAGGACATGCTGCGCATCGCCGATGCGCTGGTCGCCCGCGAGCGCGCGGGCAAGTAATCCCGCGCGAACCCGCACCACGGCGCTTCATCCACGCCATGGCATCATGATGGGGTTGCCAGCCGCGCTTCCGGCGCGCTTGGCGTTCGCCCCCCATTTTGCTGGAGATGCCGCCGATGAAGACCCGCTTCGCCCTGACCCTGATGGCCCTGTTGCCGATCCTGGTCGCATGCAAGGCCCAGGACGGCACCACCGATACCGTCGCCCCGGCCGCCGACGCGCCTGCCGCCACGGCGGCGCCCGCCACCGGCGCCAGCGACACCGCTCCGGCTGCGGCTGCCGGGAACGCCGCTCCCGCGACCGACGCCACCGCACCGCCTGCTGCCGACGCACCGGCCGCACCGTCCGCGGCGCGGACCCCGAGCGGCGCCGAACCGGTCGCCGGCACCGACTACATCGACATCCCCGGCGGCCAGCCGTTCCAGCCGACCAATGGCAAGATCGAAGTGGCCGAAGTGTTCGGCTACGTGTGCCCGGCCTGCGCGCGCTTCCAGCCGCAGATCGGCCCGTGGAAGGCCGGCCTGGCCTCGGACGTGCATTTCGTCTATGTGCCGGCGATGTTCGGCGGCCCCTGGGACGACTACGCCCGCGCGTTCTACGCCGCCGAGGCGATGGGCGTGCAGGAAAAGACCCACGAAGCCCTGTACAAGGCGATCCACGTCGACGAGACGCTGAAGGGCGAGCGCGGCCGCGACTCGGTGCAGGACATCGCCGGCTTCTACGCCAAGTACGGCGTGGATCCCAAGCAGTTCGCCGACACCATGGGCAGCTTCGCGGTCAGCACCAAGACCAACCGCGCCAAGCAGTTCGCCATGCGCAGCGACGTCAAAGGCACGCCGTCGCTGATCATCAACGGCAAGTACCTGGTCAAGGGCAAGAACTACGACGACATCCTGCGCATCGCCGATCACCTGATCGCACGCGAACGCGCGGCGCTGGCCAAGTAAGCTCCCGCCCCCACCAGGCCGCTCTGCCGTGACCGTCCCCGCCACCCGCACGCTGCGCGTGCTCACCGCCAATATCCAGGCCGGCTCCAGCACGCGCCGCTACAGCGACTACGTGACCCGCAGCTGGTCGCATGCGCTGCCGGCGGGAAGCAAGCGCAGCAGCCTGGATGCGATCGCGCAGCTGGCCCGCGCGCACGACATCGTCGGCCTGCAGGAAAGCGATCCGGGCAGCCTGCGCTCGGGCTTCACCAACCAGACCCACTACCTGGCCGAGCGCGCCGGCTTCAACTACTGGAGCCACCAGCCGAACCGGCGCATGGGCGGCGTGGCCTCCAGCGCCAACGGCCTGCTCAGCCGGCTGGAGCCGGTCGAAGTGCAGGACCATCCCCTGCCCGGCCGGCTCGGCGGGCGCGGCGTGCTGCTGGCCAAGTTCGGCGATGGTGCGGAAGGATTGGCGATCGCGGTGGCGCACCTGTCGCTGGGCGCCAACTCGCGCACCTCGCAACTCGCGTTCATCGCCGAACTGCTGTCCGACCATCCCAACGCGGTGCTGATGGGCGACTTCAACTGCGTCGCTGACCGCCCCGAGATGCAGGCCCTGTACAAGCGCACCCGGCTGCAGCCGCCGGGCTGCGTGGTGCCGACCTTCCCCAGCTGGCGCCCGCAGCGCGCGATCGACCACATCCTGGTCAGCGATGGGCTGCGCTGCAACGAGCAGCGCGCGCTACCGGCCGCGTTCTCCGACCACCTGGCGGTGGCGACCGAGATCGAAGTGCCTCAGGCGATGCTGCGCTAGCGAATGCATTTCCTATGCTGCATGCATTCGCTGTGCTGCGGCGGCATTCCCTGTAGGAGCGGCTTCAGCCGCGACCGGGTTCTACCGGTAAAGCGTCGCGGCTGAAGCCGCTCCTACAAAACTGGCCGAAACGCCACCACCGCCGGATGTGAGCCGCACGTTCCTGCGTTCCAGGCGGCCGCTGGCATTGGCCGGCAACACCTTCGTCGGTCATCTCGAGCAACAGGGCGACGGGTACCATAGCTTCGACCGGGTGCTGGACATCGTCTTGCACGCTGATGGACATGTACGCGTTTCGGACGCTGCGCGAAGTGTGAGATGCCGCGGACGCGCACCGGAGCGACGTGGGCGATGCGCGCGTCTCCGCCACGCGCGCATCCGCCGCGCCGCCGAAACTGCGTGATGGGATCGCCGCCATGGCCCCTTGCAATCGATCAACGCACCCCGTACCCGGCTGCCCTCGCCCTCGTCGGCCAACACATCGTTCGGCTTGAACCCAGCCAACAGGCGTACGTCTGCGCGATGGCATTGCGCGCCCCGCCCCGCTGCGCATGCCCAGTCCATCGAGCAGTGCTCACGTGTCCATATACCTGCGCGACGCCGTCGCAAGCATCATGCTGACCAGTTCCATCGCCTGGTCGCATCTGGCGATGAGTTCAGCGGCGTGGTGCTGGATCGCTGGAGCCTGCGCACGGACGGCGACGATGACCCGTATGTGCTCGCCCGGGGAGAGGCTCTGTGCCGCTCCAAGCACATCCAGGCTACACAGATAGCGCGCTGCGGCCTGCTGGTGGTGCAATGTACCGGCCAACCGCACCAGCACAGCAGCACTATCTTCGGTGCTGGCCAATGCAGAGACGGCGCGCGTCAATTCCCTGAAGGCGGCCTGGCGCATCCCCGGATCAGGCAAGCCGTTCGACAAGGCCGCCAGATGGGTCAAGGCCTCCGCTCCATTGTCGGAACTCGCCAGTTGCCCCGCAACGTGCGCGTACGCCTGCTGGAACAGGTGGATCGGCTCCAACCTGACAAGAGAAAAGCGCAGGGTCACCTCCGCTCGCAGACGCGAGCCCGTCTGCAGTGCAGCAGCCTCTGTCACCGCGCGCGCGATGGCCGCCTCCGGCAGCTGGCTGATCGCCCGCGCCAGCAACCCAAACGGGAGCGCCTGAGGCCCACCTGCGGCAGCGACCTCTTGGGCGGGACCCGCCGCCGGCGCTGGCGCTCCCCATGCAGCAGCCACTTGGGCTGCGCCCGCATCGGCCACTGGCGCGGCTCCCACATCGGCCCCTGGCGCTGCAACTCCCTCGGCCGCCTGCGCTTGGCGATGGGTCGCAATCAAGCTAGGCAAGATCGCATGGAAGGCGAGCGCGCGTAGGTCCCCGGGCTGCTCGGGCAAGCTTCCCAACTCATGCATCAAGCGCGCCAACACAGAGAACGCCAGAGGCCCGGAAAACCGGGTGGCGTGATCCAACACGGCGGTGAACGCCTCGAAGCGCTGCTCCTCCGGCAGCGATGGAAGACGCGCCGCCAGCATGGCGTATGCGCGTAATCTCTGTTCGCTGCGATCCTCATCGTCCGGATACGGGAAATGCGTGGCCGCATGCAAGGCGGCGCCCATGCGTTCGGCGCTGGTCACCGCGTCGAACTCCACGCTCGGGTCGTAGCGCGGGCGCGCTGTCAGGAAGGCCTGCATCCCCTCCCGGGCATCGTCCGCCATCTGCCGCGAGACGCGTCCCAGGCGCGCAAGGCTCCTTGGCCCCAAGCACCGCACGATCTCGCGACGCGAATCGCGCGGCAACTGGGAGAGCCTATCGGGCGGCAACTGGGAGAGACCGTCGAAGATCTCAGCCCGCCCGGTTTGCACGGCAGGCGGATCGGGCGGTGGCTGGCTGGCCGGTGCCTGGGACGTCGACGCCTGCTCCGTCTGGCGGCTCGACGCCGCAGGCGGCAGACCGGTTCGGTTGATAGGCATCTTGTGCTCTTGAAATCCGCGTGGCGACAGCGTCGATTGGGTTTCCTAGGCGGAGTTTCCCGAATGCGGAATTACTTTTACGGGCGCAGTCCGAAGTGGCGTACGCGAACGCGACGTGGTCGGTGCCGATACCCATTCGGCAGGCCGGCATGGGGCCGTCGTCGATGCCCCTGTAAGCGCACCGTGCGGCCCGGGATGGAGACCGGGCCGGCACAGCCGTCCGATCGCAACGGTACGCTCGGCTCGCGACGGCCTAGAACTTCAGATCCGCACGCACATACAGGTAGCGGCCGCCGGGGATGTCGTAGGTGGACGCGTCGTAGCCGTTGAGCGAGCACGACAGGCAGATCGGCGGATCCTTGTCGAAGACGTTGTTGACGCCGCCGCTGACGGTCAGGCCTTTCATCCAGTCGAAGCGGTAGCCCAGTTGCACGTCGTGGTAGGTGATCGCGTCCAGCGTGTTGGTACCGGCGGTCTGGTTGCTGCACACCGGAAACGCCACCGCGTCGCCGCACTGCTCGGTCAGTTCGGATATGTGCCGCACCGTCCACGAGGCGTTCCAGCGGTGCAACGACCAGTCCAGGGTCAAATTGCTGGTCCACTCCGGGATCGAACTGTCCACCACTTCCACACCCGGTTGCTGCGGCTGCACCTGGCCGGCGGCGCCGGTGGCGACGTAGCGGGTGACGAAGGTGTTCTGCCAGCCGATCTTGAAGCGTCCGGCTGCGGTCTGCGGCGAGGTCCAGAACAGGTCCACGTCCCAGCCATCGGTCTTGATCGAACCGAGGTTGGTCAGGCGGTTGTTGAAGCCGTTGATGCCGCCGGTGGAGGCGCGGGTGATGCCATCGCAATAGGTCGCATCCAGCGTGTCCACACACAGGTCGAGCTGGGTCTGCGCGTTGATCGCCTGGATCGCGCCGTCGATGTCGTGGCGGTAGAAGGTCACTTCGACGTCGAAACGATCCGACCACGGCACGTTGCTGGCGAACCACGGGCTCCACACGAAGCCGGCGCTGAAGCTGCGCGCCTTCTCAGGCTCCAGCGCGCGGTTGCCGCCGGTCGTCACCGAGATCTGCGAGTTGGCCTGCTGATAGCCGGCCGGCACGCCGAGCGCGGCGCAGTTGCCGGCGCTGCCGCGCGGCGCCGTGCCGCCCAGGCCGATCGAGCATGGATCGGACAGGATCAGGTCGGCGCGCGCCGCCGAGCCGTACAACTCGCCGATGGTCGGCGCGCGGAAGCCCTGGGCATAGCTGGTGCGCAGCACGAAGTCCGGCGACACCTGCCAGCGCAGGCCGTACTTCGGGGTGAACTCGCCGCCGAAAGTGGAGTAATCCGAATAGCGCCCGGCCAGGCTCAGGTCCAGCTTGTCGCCCAGCGGCGAGTTCGCGAAGATCGGCACGCTCAGTTCGAGGTAGGCCTCCTTGACGTTGTAGCTGCCCTCGGTCGGCAACGACGGCACGCCGTTGTAGTGGCCGATCACGGTCAGCGGATCGGGCTGGTACCAGCCCTCGTACTTGCGGTACTCCACGCCGGTGGCGAAGGACACCGCGCCGGCCGGCAGCGCGAACAGGTCGCTGCTGAGGTTGGCGGTGAACTGGGTCAGTTCGTTCTGGCTGCGGTCGTGCACCACCGGCTGGATCCAGCGCAGCATCTCCGGGGTGATGCTGCCGGCGCCGCCGAAGATGTCCAGCGGCACGCAGCCGGCCACCGCCGCGCAGGCGGCCGGATCGCCCAGCGCCAGGTTGATGTTGTAGAGGTTGTAGCTGCCGTAGTTGGTCTGCTCGGCCTTGTTCTTGCTGTAGGCGCCGTTGACGTCCCAGAACCAGGTGCGGTCGGCGCTCTCGAAACTGCCGATGAAGCCGGTGCCGACGTACTGGGTGTCCACACGCTGTTCGAACACGCGCGCGCCGCCTTCCACCGGCCGCCGCCCGATCATGATCAGGTTGCTGGCCGAATCCAGGTCGAAGCCGAACGGGTTGTACGGATTGGCCGCGGAAATGACGATGTTGTCGGCCAGCGGATTGCCGGTGCCGGCATCCGGGCCGAGGAAGATCGGCTCCGGCGCGGCCTGGTTGGTCGACTCGCGGCGGTTGCCGAGCAGCTTCAGGTACCACTGCACGTCGTCGTTGAAGAAGTAGCGGAACTGGCCGAACACGCCCTTGCGCTCGGACGGGGTCAGCAGCAGGTTGGAAGCGGCGACGTTGTAGCGGTCGCTGGTACCGAAGCAGTGGTAGCCGTCGCTGCGCGTGCAGCCGGCGCTGCCGTCGTAGGTCGGGGCGCCGGCACCGCTGTTCGGCGTCAGGTCCTGCTCGGCGCCGGTGATCGGATCGACGAAGATGAAGCGGCCGTCCGGCGTGGCCGAGCTGCCGAAGCTGAGTCCGGTGCCGGGCACCGGATACAGCGACTGTTTGCGATCGCGCGCATAGATCGGATCCTGCTTGGTGTAGCTGGCGCCCAGAAACAGGCTAGTGCGTTCGGTGCTGTGGCCCCAGGCCAGGTCCACGCCCTTGCTGGCGCCGTCGCCCTTGTCGAACTGGCCGTAGTTCAGCGTGACCTGGCCGCCGTCGAACTTGCGCCGGGTGATGATGTTGACCACACCGGCGATCGCGTCGGAGCCGTACAGCGACGAGGCGCCGTCTTCCAGCACCTCGATGCGCTCGACGATGGCCAGCGGAATGGTATTGAGGTCGGTGGCCGCGCCCACGCCGGACGCCGAGGACTCGTTGACCCAGCGCATGCCGTCGACCAGCACCAGCACGCGTTTGGCGCCGAGATGGCGCAGATCCACCTGCGCCGAGCCGGCGCCGACGCCGCTGCCGTCCGGTGGGAAACCGAAATTGCCGGAGGAGTTGAACTTGGTGTTCAACGCCGAGCCGGACGCGGTGAGTTCCTGCAGCACGTCGCCGATCGAGGTCAGGCCGGTGCGTTCGATGTCGGCGCGGCTCAGCGTCTGCACCGGCACCTGGCCCTCCAGCTCGGCCTTGCGGATGCGCGTGCCGGTGACCTGCACGCTGTCCAGCGTGGTGGCGGACTCGGGGGCAGCCGGCGCGGCCTGCTGGGCGATGGCCAGCGCGGGCGAACCGGCCAGCAACGACAAGGAAACCACGAAAACCAAAGGATGGCGGTGCAGGCAATTCATTCGTCTCTCTCTCCAGAAAGGATGTGGGTCGGCCGCTGCGCCCCCCTGCACCGCGACGGCGTGGCCTATCTTGTAAACAAAACGTAAACCCTAAGCAAGCAATCGGGCTGCGATTGGCACCGTCCTGGACCGACTGGACGATTTCGTAGACATGGCCGCAACCCATCCGGACTCGCCTCCTGGCCGGCGCAGGACAGCGCGCGCCAGGTGAACGATTGCCGGGACATGGCGGAAGACAACGCTATGCGGATCGCGCCGACCGGTTTGGCGAAGTGCGGGAAACCCAGTGCACGGTGTTGTTGCCGGCGCGGCCGCGGCACGGACGCGGCCGGCGACATGGCGGCACGCATTGCCGCAGTGCGCCCAGTCGCCGCCACACATCGCGGCCGGCGACGGTGCGCGGCGGACACGGCTCGATGCAGCGCCAAGCGCGTGGCACGCACAGCGCATGGCAACGGCCGCTGCACCGATGCCAAGCGCAGCGGATGTGGATCCAACAACCAGCGCCCATGCCGCACCCGACAGCGCTGCCAGGCAGCGCTGGGCCACAGCGCAGCCCCTGCACGCCCTTGCCCCGCTGCGCTCGCGTCGCCATTGCCGCAAGCCCTTGCCCCGTCGATTCATCGGCGTTCGGTATAGTCCGGCGCATGAAATTGCGCACGTCTCTCCTGCTGCTCGCCGCCGCGTTGTGCGGCTCCGCTCCTGCCCTCGCCCAGACCCTGGACGCCCAGCGTCCGGCGCTGCGCGCGGCGATCGACGCCGCCGAGCGCGGGCAGTTCGATCCCGTGCAGGCGGCCGCCTTCAAGCAGCACCCGCTGTACGGCTGGCTCGAATACGCCAACCTGCGCCGCAATATCGACCGCGTCTCCGACGCGCAGGCGCAGGAGTTCCTCAAGCGCTACGCCGGGCAACCGGTGGCCGAGAGCTTCCGCACGCTGTGGCTCCCGGCGCTGGCGCGGCGCCAGGATTGGCCGGCGCTGCTGGCCAACTGGAAGCCCACCGACAACGCCGGCCTGCGCTGCGCCCAGCTCAACGCACGCCAGGCCACCGGCCGGGCCGATGCGCAATGGATCGACGAGGCGCAGGCGCTGTGGCGCAGCAGCGGCAAGTCGCTGCCCGATGCCTGCGATGCCGTGTTCGCGGTGCTGCAGGCGCGCGGCGGCATGAACGACACGCTGCGCTGGGCGCGGGTGGAAGCGGCGGCCGATGCGCAGCAGCCGGCGGTGATGCGCGGCGCCGCGCGCGGCCTGCCCGTCACCGAACTGGCCCTGGCCAACGACTACGCGGCGTTCCTGGACGCGGTGCACACGCGCGCGCTGACCTGGCCGAAGACCGAGCGCAGCCGTAAGGTGGTGGTGGACGGCCTGGAGAAACTGGCCAAGACCGACCCGGACGCGGCCGAGCGGCAATTGCCGCAATTCGCCCAGGCGCTGCAGCTGAGCGAGGCGCAGCGCGGCGAGGTGCTGTACCAGATCGCGTTGTGGACGGTGGCCTCGTACGGCCCGGATTCGGCGCGCCGGCTCAACGCCGTGCCCGACAGCGCCTACGACGAACGCCTGCACGAGTGGCGCACGCGCGAGGCGATGGCGCGTGGCGACTGGCCGGCGGCGCTGGCGGCGATCCGCAAGATGGCGCCGGCACAGCGCAGCGATTCGCGCTGGCAGTATTTCGAGGCGCGGCTGGCGGAAAAGACCGGCAATGCCGGCGAGGCGCAACGGCTGTACCGCGAGGCGGCCAAGTCCGCCACCTTCCACGGCTTCATGGCCGCCGACCGGCTCAAGCAGCCCTACGCGCTGTGCCCGTGGGAACCCAACGACAGCGCGCAGGCGCAGGCCGCGGTGGCCCGCGATCCGGCGCTGGTGCGTGCGCTGGAACTGTTCAAGATCGACCGTGCGGCCTGGGCGGTGGCCGAATGGAACGACGCGCTGACCCGCTTCGACGACACCCAGCGGCGCATGGCGGTGGAAGTGGCGCGCGACAACGGCTGGTTCGACCGCGCGGTGTTCTCGCTCGGCAAGCTGCCCGACGAGCAGCGCCTGTATGCGCTGCGCTTCCCGCTGTACCACGACGCCACGATCCGCCGCGAAGCGGGCAAGAACGCGATCGACCCGGCCTGGGTCGCCGCCGAGATCCGCGCCGAGAGCATCTTCAATCCGAACGCGCGCTCGCCCGCCAATGCCATGGGCCTGATGCAGGTGCTGCCGGCCACCGGCGCCAGCGTGGCCAGGAACCTCGGCCTGGCCGGCTATGGCGGCGCCGCCAGCCTGTACGACCCGGACACCAACATCGCCATCGGCACCGCCTACCTGCGCCAGCTGTTGAACACCTACGGCCTGCCGTACCTGACCATCGCCGCCTACAACGCCGGCCCCGGCCCGGCGGCGCGCTGGCAGACCCAGCGCCCCGGCCACGACGCCGACTTCTGGATCGAGACCATCAGCTACAAGGAAACCCGCGAGTACGTCGCACGCATCCTCGCCTTCAGCGTGATCTACGACTGGCGCCTCAACGGCGACGCACTGCCGGTCAGCGACCGCATGCTCGGCAAGCTGGACGCGCCGCGCAAGAAGTTCGTCTGCGCAGGCGCCGGAAACGCGCAATGAATCTGTGCCAATTCGCGTCGCAGGAACCGCCCGGCACCGATGCAGCCGCTGTTCCGGGTCCCGAGTCCCGAGTCCCGAGTCCCGAATGAACACCTACCTCGTCGGCGGCGCCGTCCGCGACAGCCTGCTCGGGCAACCGCCCGGCGACCGCGACTGGGTCGTGGTCGGCGCCACGCCGCAGCGGATGCTGGAGCTGGGCTACAAACAGGTCGGCCGCGATTTCCCGGTGTTCCTGCATCCGCACAGCGGCGAGGAATACGCGCTGGCGCGTACCGAGCGCAAGTCCGGGCGCGGCTACCACGGCTTCGTGGTCGACGCCGACCAGTCGGTGACGCTGGAAGAAGACCTGCAGCGGCGCGACTTCACCATCAACGCGATCGCCCGCGACGAGGACAGCGGCAAGCTGGTCGATCCGTATGGCGGCGTGCGCGACATCGAACGGCGCGTGCTGCGCCACATCGGTCCGGCCTTCGGCGAAGACCCGCTGCGCGTGTTGCGCGCAGCGCGCTTCATGGCGCGGCTGGCGCCGCTGGGTTTCAGCGTGGCGCCGGAAACCCTGGCGCTGATGCGCGCGATGGCAGCCAGCGGCGAACTGGACACGCTCGTACCCGAGCGCGTGTGGCAGGAGCTGCGCCGCAGCCTGGCCTGCGCACAGCCCTCGGCGTTCCTGCGCACCCTGCACGACGCCGACGCGCTGCGCAGCGTACTGCCGGAACTGGACGCGCTGTACGGCGTGCCGCAGCGCGCCGACTACCACCCCGAGATCGATACCGGCCGCCATCAGGAACTGGTCAGCGACATGGCCGCGCGGCTCGCGCCGGGCGACGCGCTGATCGGCTTCGCCGCGCTGACCCACGACCTGGGCAAGGCACTGACCCCACCCGCGGAATGGCCGAAGCACGTGATGCACGAACAACGTGGCGTGGCCCCGCTGCGCGCGCTGTGCGAACGCCTGAAGCTGCCGCAGGAGCACCGCCAGCTGGCCGAGATCGCCTGCCGCGAGCACTTGAACGTGCATCGCCTGGCAGAGCTGCGCGACCGCACCGTGCACGAACTGCTGCAGCGCTGCGACGGCTTCCGCAAGCCCGAACGCATCGCGCAGCTGGCGCTGGTGTGCGAAGCCGACAAGCGCGGCCGCCTCGGCAGCGAAGACGCCGACTACCCGCAAGGCCGCGAACTGCAGCGCCTGCACGCCGCGGCGCTGGCGGTCAACGCCCGCGACCTGGCCGCGCAGGGCCTGAGCGGCCCGCAGATCGGCGAGGCGCTGGCGAAGGCGCGGATCGCCGCGATCGCTGTCGCGCGCAGCAAGACAGCAATGAACTGAAGCAATTGCGAAGAAAAGCGAATAAAGGCGTTTTTTCTACGAAAAAGACCACGCAGCGCATTGACTATGATAATTCCATCACAATACGCTAGATGCCACTACAGGAGTCATTGAAATCCGAGCGATAGCCAGCGTTTGAATTTCACTTTTTATTCCACTCCGAAGGGCTGAAATGAAAAAATACTTAATCCCCGCCGCAGTGGTAATTTCGATTTTTTTCGCTGCACTCTATTTTCCCGCATTTCACCTAAAAAAAATAAACAATGAAATTCATCCAGACAAAAAGAGCGCTGACCTCGCGATTTCATCCTCCATCCAAAATGCAGAAAAAAATAAATTTGACTCAGGCAATGCCAACCCAATCAAAGCATCGCGTTCCACAGAATATTACCTGAAATTCGAAAGCATAAAACACAAAGCGACCGAAGGGGATCCCAAAGCGCAGTTCGAGTTATCTAAAATTTATGACCGGTGCTTTCCGGTAAGTGTTTCATCAACGAAATTCTTATCCGGCATAAAAGCCATGGCTGCCCAGGCCGGCAATGCTGCAAGCGCCATGAACGCAACGGCAAAACGCATTGCAGATGACTGTGCATTGATCGAAGGGGGATCAATAATTCCACTCGAAGCACAGATAGAATGGCTAAAAGCAGCTGCCGCATCAGGAAATATTTCCGCAAAAATAAAATTGCGCAATATATACCCTGCCGAATCGAAAGAAAATATATCTGAACTGATAAATGAATCCATAAAAAGCAAGGATCCCGAAGCAATATTCGAACTCAGGGAGTTACTCTCACAACCACAGGAATCCGACCTTGGTGAATTTGAACCGGTTTCCGGCGATGCCATATCAGCATATGCCTGGGGCATCGTTGCATGCCAAATGGGTGCGGAATGCGGAGCTGAATCTGCGATCGTTGATGGGTATTGCTTGAATGGTGCTTGCGGCTCCAATTATGAGCAATTGGTTAGCAATTATTTACTCCCAAACGGCGCAAAAAATAAACTAAACGAAAAGATAGATTACATTAACCGCATAATGAGTCGGCCCTGAAGAATCCCCGTCAGGAGAGGACCGCCGCAACGACTGCGGTGGATTTCGCCATCGGCGCGAGCACGCTGGCTCGGAGCCAAGCACGCAAAAACGCGATCCACGGCCTGCGCGCCTTGCCCTTGCCGATGCACTCCACCTCCGGAGGCGGCTGTCGGTGGGATGGGCGATGGCTTTCTCCTGCACCGTGCTGTCCACGATCGCCCGCGACAGCTCGCGCACATCGACCGCCTTCATCGCCTTGGCCGCGTGGATCGTCTGCGCCAGCAGTTCCTCCATCCCGGCCTCGCCCAGGCGCTGGCGCCAGCGCGTGAGCAAACTGGGGTCGCAGGGCAAGCGCGTCTGGAAGAACACCTCCCCGGTGAAGAACTGCAAGTACGGGTTCTCCAGCCAACGCGCGCACACCGCCTCGTCGGACAGGGCGTAGGCGTGCTTGAGGTAGGGCAGCCCAGCCATCAACCGGATCGGAAAGGCCGGACGGCCACCGCGCAACGGATCAGCCGATAGGCGCGCCGACAGGGCCTGCTCCAACGCCGACCAGGGCATCGCGGCGCTCAACCGCGCCAACGGATGGCGCAGGTCGATCTGATTCTCCAGGCGAGAACGGAACAGCTCCTCGGCAGGACGATCATCAGCGGCGGGACGACGGTGGCGCATGCTCGGAAAATGCAAGAAAACCGCAGATAGCCTAGCGAAAAATGGCAAGCACAGCACGCCTCATCATGCTTCCAGTGCTTGTTCTACAAGGCGATGCGGGGTTCTTCAGGGGCGACGGATTAGTTTTTGCTTGCACTCAAGCTCTATGCTTGGCGCATCCAGGCTACTCCACCGCCCCAGCAATCCAGGTCTGTCGCACCTGCAGCGCGTCGTCGAGCAGCACCAGGTCGGCCTGGTAGCCGGGCGCGATGCGGCCGTAGCGGTCGTCCAGGCCCAGGCATTGCGCCGGGTACAGCGAGGCCATGCGCGCGGCTTCGTCCAGGCTCACGCCCAGCCACTGCACGCTGTTGCGGACCGCGCTGGCCATGTCCAGCGCCGAGCCGGCCAGGGCGCCGGCGGCATTGCGGACCACGCCGTCCACCGCGGTGATGGTTTCGCCGTACAGGTCGAAGCTGGGGCTGTCGGCGCCGACCATCGGCATCGCGTCGGTGACCAGGAACAGCGTGCCGCGCGGCTTGGCCGCCAGCGCCACGCGCAGGCTGGCCGGGTGCACGTGCACGCCATCGACGATCAGGCCGCACCAGGCGTTTCGGTCTTCCAGCGCTGCGCCGACCGCGCCGGGATCGCGTCCCTGCAGCGGCGACATCGCGTTGTACAGATGGGTGAAGCCGCACACGCCCGCATCCAGGCCGGCGCGGATCTCGTCGTAGCTGCCGGCGGTGTGGCCGGCGAACACGCGCGCGCCGGCGCCCGCCAGGGTGCGGATACTCGCGGCCGGCAGCCGTTCCGGCGCCAGCGTGATCAGGGTGACGCCGTTGTCCAGCGAGGTGGCCAGCGCCAGTTCGGCGGCATCGGGCACGCGGAACTTGTCCACGTTGTGGGTGCCCTTGCGCGCCGGCGCCAGGTACGGCCCTTCCAGGTGGATGCCGAGCACGCCCGGCACGCCTTCGGCGATGGCCTGGCGGGTCGCGGCGATCGCCGCGCGCATCACCTCCAGGTCGTCGCTGATCAGCGTCGGCAGGTAGCCGGTGGTGCCGTAGCGGCGATGCGCCTGGCCGATGCGGCGCAGCGCGGCGACGTCGGTGCTGTTGTTGAACAGCACGCCGCCGCCGCCGTTGACCTGCACATCGATGAAACCCGGCAGCAGCGTGCCGCCGCCCAGGTCCAGTTGCGTCGTTGCCGCAGCCACGCGCGCGTCGCCGTCGTCGAGCACGGCGGCGATGCGCCCGCCGTCCAGCAGCACGCTCACGCCATCGAGGAGGCCGTCCTGGCCGAGCACCCGCGCATTGCGCAGCGCCGTCGTCGTCATTACACCGTCTCCGTCACTTTGTTAAGATGCGGCGGCAGGTCCGGGTTGTAGCCGCGGCGCAGCGCCAGCGCGTTGATCGCGCGGTAGAAGCTCTGGATGGTCAGCAGCGGCGCGCACACCGGGTGCGGCGCGGCGACCAGCGGCAGATCGCCGTCGGCACTGGCCAGCCACACCTGCGCGCCGCGGCCGCGGAATTCCTCGGCCAGGCTGCGGGTGCCGGCGCCGGTGTCGTCCGGCTGGGCGAAGGCCAGCACCGGGAAGCCGGGGCCGACCAGCGCCATCGGCCCGTGCTTCACTTCCGCCGAGCTGTAGGCCTCGGCATGCAGGCCGCAGGTTTCCTTGAACTTCAGCGCCGCTTCCTGCGCAGCGGCCAGGCCCAGGCCGCGGCCGAGCACGAACAGGTTGTGCGCATCGACCAGGCCGTCGGTGAGCGGCCGCCAGTCGGCCTGCCACGCGGCGCGCAGCGCCTGCGGCAGTGCGTCGAGCGCGGCGAGCAGCGCCGCATCGTTCTTCCAGTGCGCGCCGAGTTGCAGGATCGCCGCCAGCGAGGCCAGGTAGCTCTTGGTCGCCGCCACGCTCTTCTCCGGGCCGGCGCCGAGCGCGATCACCGTGTCGGCCAGCTGCGCCAGCGGCGAATCCTCGACGTTGACCAGCGCCACCACGCGCGCGCCGGCGGCCTTGGCGGCCTCGGCGTTGCGCAACAGGTCCGGGCTCTTGCCGGACTGCGAGATCACCACGTACAGCGCGCCGCGCAATTGCAGCGGCGAGGCGTACACCGATCCCACCGACGGCGAGGCCGAGGCGGTGACCACGCCGAGTTGGGTCTCGAACAGGTACTTGGCGTAGGTCGCGGCGTGGTCGGAACTGCCGCGCGCGCAGGTGACCACGAACGGCGGAGGATCGGCACGCAGCGAAGCGGCCAGCGCGCTGACCACGGCATGGTTGCGCGCGAACTGCGCGGCGACCACGTCGGCGGTTTCCGCGGCTTCGCGGAACATCAGGGTTTCGGTTTCGGTGGGCAATGCCATGGGCAGGGTCATGTCGGATCGGGGGAAGGAGGGCGGCGGGACTGCGGCTGCATCGGCGCGGTGGAGCCGCGCACCACCAGTTGCGGCACGAAGCCCTGGTTGTGCATCGGCGCTGGATGCTCTTCGTAGGCGTCGCTGCGCAGTTGGCTGATCAGCAGCCGTGCGGCGTGACGCGCGATGTCTTCGGTGGCCTGCTTGGCGGTGGTCAGCGCCGGCCACGACTGGCGCGAGAACGGGCTGTCCTCGAAGCCGGCGATGGAAAGGTCGTAGGGCACGTTCATGCCGGCCGACTTGGCCGCGGCCAGCACGCCGGCGGCGATCTCGTCGTTGGAGCCGAAGATCGCGGTCGGCGGTTCGCGCAACGCCAGCAGCCGCCGCGCGCCGCGGAAGCCGTCGTCGAAGGTGTAGTCGCCGGGCACCACCAGGTGCTTGTCCAGGGTAATACCGTAGTCCTTCAGCGCGGCCTCGTAGCCGGCGTAGCGCTCGCCGCTGGAACGGTGCGAGGTGCCGCCCCACAGGAAGCCGATGCGCTGGTGGCCGAGCTGGATCAGGTGCTCGGTGACCTCGTAGGCGGCGTCGCGGTCGTCGACGTAGACGCAGGGGCCGTCCTTCGGATCTTCGGTGGCGGCGATGATGCGCACGGTCTTGATCCCGCGCGCGCTCAGCGCCGCGACCAGTTCGACGCGCTCGGACATCGGCGCGGTCAGCACCAGGCCGGCCAGGCGCGAACGCTGGGTCCACTCGGCCAGTTCCTCGGCCAGCATCGGCGAGGTCGAATCGCAGGGATGGATCTGCAGGCCGAAGCCGGTCTCGCGGCACGCCGCCAGCACGCCGTTCTGCACGCCGATGATGTGGTACGGATTGGGGTTGTCGTACACCAGCCCGATCACGAACGGGATGCCGCTGCGCAAGTTGCGCGCCGACGGATCCGGTTCGTAATCCAGCTCGGCGATGGCGTGCAGCACGCGCGCGCGCGTGGCCTGCATCACCGACGGTTCGTTGTTGATGACCCGCGACACGGTCTTCAACGACACCCGCGCCCGTTCGGCGACGTCTTTGATGGTGGGTCTACGCATACTGCGGTCCTGCACGTCGGGAAGTACGCCCATGATGCGCGATCAGGCGCGGGCGGCGGCGTGACCGGCGCGGTGGCCGACCAGCGAGTAGAACAGGATGTACAGGTAGCACGGCACCATCAGCAGCAGGAACACCAGTTGGAAATCGAAGTGCTGCTTCAGCACCGCGAACAGCTGCGGGATGATCGCGCCGCCGGCGATGCCCATCACCAGCAAGGCCGAGCCGATTTCCGTGTGGCGGCCCAGGCCCTTGATCGCCAGCGGGAAGATCGCCGGCCACATCATCGCGTTGGCGAAGCCGAGCGCGGCGACGAAACCCACCGACACATAGCCGTGGGTGACGTACGCGCCAGCCGAGAACAGCACGCCGAGCAGTGCCGAGATGCTGAGGTAGCGGGCCTGCGAGATCAGCGTGGGAATCAGCAGCAGGCCGGCCACGTAGCCGGCCAGCATCGCCGCCAGGGTGTAGGAGGTGAACAGCTTGGTGTGGTCCAGCGGCAGGTGGAAGCCGTTGCCGTAGGTGCCGATCGCATCGCCGGCCATCACTTCCACGCCCACGTACACGAACAGGCACAGCACGCCCAGCCACAGGTGCGGGAACTGGAAGATGCTGGTCTTCTGCGCCGGGCTGCCGGCGCCGACCGGCGCGGCGTTGACTTCCGACGCCTTCAGTTCCGGCAGCGGCGAGAACAGCACGCCGATCGCCACCACCACCAGCACGCCGGCCATCACCAGGTACGGCAGGTGGATCTTGGCGGCGAACGCGGTCAGCAGCGCTTCCTTGGTCACCGGGTCGGCGGCCTGCACCTGCGTGGCCAGGTCGCCGACGCCGTGCAGCACCAGCGTGCCGATCAGGAACGGCGCCAGGATGCCGGCGATCTTGTTGCAGATGCCCATCACCGCGATGCGCCGCGCCGCGCTCTCGATCGGGCCGAGGATGCTGATGTAGGGGTTGATCGCGGTCTGCAGCAGCGCCAGGCCGCTGCCGATCACGAACAGCCCGGCCAGCGCGCCGGGATAGAAGCGCTGCGTGGCGAACTGGCCGAACGCCGCCGCGCCCGCCGCCATCACCACCAGGCTCAGCGCCAGGCCCTTCTTCATGCCGGTGCGCTTGAGGATCCACGACGACGGCAGCGCCAGGAAGAAGTACGACAGGTAGAACACCATCAGCACCAGGAACGCATTGACCTCGTTGAGGTCGAATGCCAGCCGCACGAAGGTGATCAGCGGGCCGTTGATCCAGGTGAAGAAGCCGATGATGAAGAACAACAGCCCGACGATGGCGATCGAGGCGTAGGGACTGGCAGGCCGTGCGGTGGTCATGGGCGGGCGGGCTCCGGAAGGGCGCGTGGGTCGGTCGATCAGCGTCGCAGTTCGGCGACGAAGTCGTAGTAGTCGTTGTGGCAATAGGTGTCGGTCAGCTCGATCGCGCTGCCGTCGCGGGTGTAGCCGACCCGCACCACGTGCAGAATCGCCTCGCCTTCCTTCATGCCCAGGTGCCCGGCCAGCCGCGCCGGCAGGTTGATCGCGCGAAAGTACTGCAGCGCGCGCACCACCGGGGTGCCCTGCGCGTCGAGGTAGGCGTACAGCGAATCGCCGATCGCCAGCGGATCGGGCACGGTGCGCTGCGGCAGCACCGCCTTCTCGTAGGCCATGACCCGGCCGTCGGCGCTGCGCAGGCGGGTCAGCGACGCCACCACGGTGTCCGGCGACAGGCCCAGGCGCAGGATCTCTTCGCCGTGGGCGGGGCGCACGCGCCGTTCCAGCCAGCGCGTGCCCGGCTCCAGGCCCTTCATGCGCAGGGTCTCGCTGAAGCTGGCCAGACCACTGAGCTGATGCTGGATATGCGAGGTGATGAAGGTGCCGGCGCCCTGCCGGCGCGAGACCAGGCCCTGTTCGACCAGCGCATCCACCGCCTGGCGCAGGGTCACCCGCGACACCTGCAGCTGTTCGCACAACTGGCGTTCGGCCGGCAAGGCCTCGCCCGGCTTCCACTGGCCGTCCTTGATCGCCTCGACCAGCTTGCTGGCCAGCTGCAGGTACAGCGGGGTCGGCGCGCTCGCGTCCACGGCCAGGCCTGCCAGTCTGGGATCGGCCTCCGGCTTGGGCTTGGTCATCGTGCTGGCTCCAGACCGCATGGATTCATTATGTCCAATATAGTACCAATTCGTGGCCGGTGCACGGGTCAGAGCCGCAGATACAGCCGCCGCCGGTCCATCCACCAGCCCATCGCCCAGCACAGCAGGGTGTAGGCCAGCGCACAGGCCAGGCTGCCCCAGGGACCGGGCAGCAGCCGCTGGAACACCGCGATGCCCAACCATTGGTACAGGTCCATTCCACTGGCGCCGGCCGGGACCAGCCGCAGGCTGATCACGAACAGTTCGGAGAACAGGTAGATCGCCAACGGATTGCGCCCGAGCACGGTGAAGAAGCCGCTGCCCGCCTGCCACCGGCGCACCTCGATCGCCCACAGCAGCGCGCCCAGCAGCAGCAGGTCCAGGCCCACCGTCAGCAGCACGAACGAACCGGTCCACAGCTTCTTGGCCAGCGGGAACCAGGGCTGCCAGGCCAGGGCCAGCAGGGTCAGCGCGATGCCGGCCAGCAGCAGCCAGCGCACCGTGCGCGCCTGCTTGCCGACGCGGCGCACGTACAGGCCGGTCAGGTAGCCGGCGATGACATTGACCGTGGCCGGCAGCGTGCCGAGCAGGCCTTCCGGATCGAAGCCGCCGTCCTTGCGGTACAGCTGCGCCGGATCCAGCAGCCACAGGTCCAGGCGCGTGCCGGCGTTGCCGAGCTTGCTCAGTTCCGCGCCCGGCTGGCCCCACAGGTACAGCGCCGCCCAGTAGCCGAGCAGCAACGCGACGCAGGCGGCCAGCAGCCCGCGCGGCGGCAGCCAGCGGCACAGCAGCGCGGCCAGCGCGTAGCACAGCGCGATGCGCTGCAGCACGCCCGGCACCCGGGTCTGGTCGATCGCGATGAAGCTCCAGCTGCCGTCGGCGCCCTGGTGCACGAACGGAAACCAGTACATCAGGAAGCCGAGCAAAAAGATCAGCGCACTGCGCTTGCCGATCCGGCGCAGGAACGCGCCGAGCGGCTGGCCGCGGTCCAGCGCGAAGCTCATTGCGTTGCCGACCGCGAACAGGAACGACGGGAACACCAGGTCGGCGGCGGTGAAGCCGAACCACGGCGTGTGCCGCAGCTGCACGAACGCATCGGCGCCGGCACCCGGGGTGTTGACCAGGATCATCAGGAAGATGGTCAGGCCGCGGAACACGTCCAGCGACAGGAAACGTTCGCGCGACGGCGCGGCGGCGGGGATGCTCACGGAAGCGGCGTTCATCGGGCATCCACCTGTTGCAGCAGGGTGCGTACCGCGGCGACTGGATCGGTCGGTGCATGCCGCGTGTAGGGCGTCTGCCGGGCAACCCAGTCCCGCTCCCAGGCGCGCAGCCGCTGCTGCAACGCCGCCTCGTCCACGCTGCTGCCGCCGACCGCCGCCGACCGCAGCGCCTGCATCGCCAGCGCCCAGCGCGGCAGGTAGTAGTCGACGTACATGCCCTGCCAGGCCTTGGACGCGTAGTCGCCGAGATTGCCCTCGCCGCCCCACACGCTGACCTGCGCCTTGGCGTCGCGCCGGTAGTAGGCCGCGTCCTGCGGCGTCTTCGCATAGCCTTCGGCAGCGCCGAGCCAGCTCGACAGGGTTTCCTGCTGGCCGCCGACCAGGCCGTCTAGCTGCTGCACCGCCGCCTGCACGCGGGCGAACGCGGCGTCGCCGGCGGCGACGTCGCCGCGCTTGTACGCGGCCACCGCCTGCTGCAACTGCGCGTCCACGCGGCCGGTCGCGTAGTGGCGGGCGAAGTCGACCAGGTCGTAGCGGTACAGCGGCGCGTCGGCGTACTCCGGCGCCAGCGCCAGCAACTGATCCAGCGCGCGGCGCAGGCGCGGCGGATCGCCGGGCGCGCCTTCGAATTCGCCAATGTCCAGCGTCGGCCGCTTGAACAGCAGGTAGGCGCCGGCATGGCTGCGCCACCAGCGTGGCGTCCAGTAGCGGGTGGACAGCACCGACGCCTGCAGATCGTCCCAGGCCGCACGCAAGGCCGGCGAAGTATGTCCGTAGCGGGCGCGGGTGTAGTCGCCGAGCCAGTCCTGCAGCGAACGCTGCTGCCCACCCCAGGCCAGCGCGTACATGTATTCGTAGACCACCGAGTTGGTGTGCAGGCCTTCGGGGAACGCGCCGAAGCCGACCAGTTGCTGCTTGTCCTTGTCCGCGAGCAGCGCGCGCAGGTCGTCGCGGTAGAACGCCAGGTCGCCGTACACCGGATTGCTGCCGCCGTAGTTGTGCACGTAGCCGTAGATCCACTGCTTGCCGTCGAACGCGTCGGACAGTTTCCAGGTGCCCGGATAGCGATCGTTGCCGATGTCCAGCACCAGCAGCTTGTCGTTGGGCACCTCGCGCAGGAACGCGGCGATCGCCTGCGGCGTCCAGAAATGGCGGTCGGCGCCGAACAGCCAGCCCTGCATCACCCACACCGCATCGGGGTTGGCGCGATGGATCGATTCATACAATGCGCGGCCGTAATCGGCAAGGCGCTTGTCGCGCTGCGCCGGCGACACTTCGGGCGGCGTGGTCTTGGCGGTATTGGCGGTGCTGTCGCCGTAGCTGGCCAGGCGCGCGTCGCTGCCGTCGGCGGCGATCGGCGGCAGCATCTCGTTGAATGCATCGGCCAGGTAATAGGTGCCCTTGCCGTACGTGCGGTCGTAGAGCTGGATGAAACGCTGCGCGATCTTGGCGAACAACGGGTCGGCCGGATCCAGCCAATAGGTTTCGTGGAAGCCTTCCCAGGCGCGCATGCGGTAGATGCGCGCCTGCGGATGCGCCTGCGCGAACGCCTTCGGCACGTAGCCGGCGAAGGCCGGCAGCACCGGCTTCATGCCCAGCGCGCGCATGCGCTGCAGGATGCGCTGCTGCAGCGCGTGCTTGTCCTCGATCCACTGCTGCGGCAACGGCGCGTCGTAACCTTCGATGTTGCCCATGCGCTGCCACGGCGCAAACGCCGGGCCGGAGAAATACTGCGCCAGGTCCGCGTCGCTCACCCCGAACTCGCGCCACAGCGCCTGCCACACGTAATCCTGGCCCTCCATCGCCAGCGGCATGTCGATGCCGTGCAGCGCCATCCAGTCGATCTCGCGTTCCCAGCGCGCCCAGTCCCACCACGGCGTGGTGTAGCCATAGGTGCATACGTTGAGATAGGCGCGGTAGGCGAACGGGGTGACCACGCGTTGCCCGTTGAAATCGGCATAGGCCGCAGGCAGCGCCACCCGGCTGCCCTCCCAGCTCACCGAGGCGGCGCCGATCGATTGCAGATAGCTGTACGCGCCGTGCGCCAGCGCCACTTCCGAGGAGGCGGACACGCGCAGCGTGCCGGCCTCGGCGGCGACCTGGTACCAGTCGTTGCCGTTGCCGCGCGGCTGCCGTTGCAGCGCCAGCGCAGCGGCGCGCGGGCCGAGCGTGCGCAGCAGCACGCCGCGCGCGGCCTCGCCTTGCGTGTCCTGCGCTGGTGCCGCAACCGCGGCCGGCGCCAGCAGCATGCAGGCCAGCAGCAACGCGGCCTGCCCGGGGATCGGCAATGCGCACACGAAGCGCAGCAAGGCACGCGCGTGCGGGAAGGCATGGCGGAAAACTCGCTTCATTCGGTCAATACTCCACTATCGCGACATCGTCGAAGCCGAAAGGCATTCCGGCCGTCACCTGCATCACCACCGCCAGCACCCGTTCGCCGTCCGCAGGCGGCAGGCGCAGTTGCGCCCGCTGCCCCGCGGCCACGCGCACGACCAGTCGTCGGTCCAGATACACCTGCGCCGCACCGGTGGCACGACCCAGCCGCAGCACGCCGCCGCGCTGCTGGATCCCGGCCCACGGCTTGAACGCGGTGCGGTACAGCACATAGCCATCGCGCTCGGCGCGCGTCTCCAGGTTGCCCGGCTGGCAGAAGCTCCAGCTGTTGTTGTCGTTGGGTGCGCGCGGCAGCGCCGGATCCGGCGGCGCGGCGAACGGCAGCGTGCGCCGCCAGCCGGGCACCACCATCGCCGCGGGCGCCGGCGGCAGCGACGGCGGTAAGGCCACCGCATCCAGGCCGATCGTGACCTGCGCAGCCCGCAGGCCCGGCGCGCGCGCCTCGATGCGCAGCCGGCGCTGGCCGGTGCCGGCTTCGACGACGGCCTGCGCCAGGCCGTTGAACAACTGCACCTGCGGCACGTTATCGGCCGCATGCCGATTCGGATCGCCGTTGCCGACGCCGAGCAGGCGCCCGCCGTCGACCTGCAGCGCGATCTGCGCAGCGGCGAACGGCACGTGGCGGCCCTGCGCATCCACCGCTTCCAGAGTGATCGGTTGCGCGTCGCGGCCATCGCCGCGCATCCGCGCACGATCCGGGATCAGCCGCAGCGCGACCGCCGCGCCGACCGTCTGCACCCGCTGCCGCGCCACTTCGCGGCCGTCGCGATAGGCCACCGCCTCCAGCACGCCCGGCGCGTACGTCACCTGCCAGGCGTTCATCTCGATCCGGTCCACCGCCTGCCGCCCCTGCGACTGCCAGTTGAGCCACAGCTCCACCTGCTGCGCGTTGCAGAACGCCATCACCTTGATTGGCGTGCCCTCGCGGCCCGGCCAGTTCCAGTGCGGCAGCAGCTGCAGCACCGGCGCATCGTCGATCCACTGCGCCTGGCGCAACCAATACGCGCCCTTCGGAAAACCGCACAGATCCATGATGCCGAAGAACGAGGACAGCGACGGCCATTCGAACGGGGTCGGCTCGCCGCGGTAGTCGAAACCTGTCCAGACGAAACCGCCGGCCAGATACGGGCGCTCGTCGATCAGTTTCCAGGACCTGCGATGGGTGTTGCCCCACGGCGCGGCGACCGAGTCGTCCTCGGCGATGACGTGCGCGGCCATGTCGGTGAACCAGGCGCCACGGGTCTGGAACGCGCTGGTGTCCTCGCTGGACAGCAGCGGCTTGTGCGGCATCGCCGCGCGCACCCGGTCGTAGTTGAACTGGCGGTAGTTGAAGCCGACCACGTCCACCGCGTCGGCGGCGTTGCGCTGGGTCAGCATGCCGTCGTTCATCGCCGCGGTCACCGGCCGGCTGTCGTCCAGCTCGCGCACCAGCGCCACCGCGCGACGCACCATTTCGTAGCCGGCGACGGTGCCCTGCATCGGCTCCTCGTTGAACACCGACCACAGGAACACGCAGGCATGGTTGCGGTCGCGGCGCACCAGCCAGCGCAGTTGCGCGGCGTAGTCGGGCGCGGGATTGAACACGCGGTTCTCGGCCATCACCAGCATGCCCAGGCGATCGCAGACATCGAGCAGTTCGCTGGCCACCGCGTGGTGCAGGCGGATCGCATTGCAGCCCAGCGCCTTGAGTCGGCGGATGCGGAACTCCAGCAGGCTGTCGGGCACCGCCACGCCAACCCCGGCATGGTCCTGGTGCAGGCAGGCGCCCTTGATCTTGAGCGGCCGCTCGTTGAGGAAGAAGCCGTACTGCGCATCGAAGCGCAGCGTGCGAAAGCCGATCGCGCACTCGCGGCGGTCGCGCTCGCGGCCAGCGCTGCGCAGCACCGTCACCACCCGGTACAGATGCGGCGCCGCCACGTCCCAGCGCTGCGGCTGCCGCACCTGCAGTTCGACCTGCGCCAGCGCCTGTGCCAGCGCGCCGACCTGCACCGCGGTGCTGCCCTGCGCCACTAACGTGCCGTGCGCGTCGTACAGCGCCACCTCCAGCGCCGCCACGTCAACCTGCTCGCCGGTATTGGCGAGCGTGACCGCGACCGGTAGCGTCCACTGTGCGTCGCTGCCGATCCGCGGCACCGCATGCACGCCGTCGCCGACGATATGCAGCGCATCGCGCACCGCCAGCCAGGTGTGCCGATAGATCCCGGCGCCCTCGTACCACCAGCCGTCCATCGCCTCGGCATCCACGCGCACCGCGATGCTGTTGAGGTCCTGGCCGTAGCGCGCGATCGCGCTCAGGTCGATGGCGAACCCGTCGTAGCCGCTCCAGCTGCGCGCCATCAGCAAGCCGTTGACCCACACCGTGGCGCGGGTGGAGATGCCGTCGAAGCGCAGCTCCAGCGCCTTGCCGCGCTGCGCCTCGTCCAGCCGCAGGCTGCGCCGGTACCAGGCGATGCCGCGACGGCGATAGCCCTGCGCCACATTGGCGCTGGCCTCGATCGGCTGCTCGATGGCGAAATCGTGCGGCAACCGCAGTTGCCGCCATTGGCTGTCGTCGAAATCGCCGGCGGCCGCGCCCCAGGCCTTGCCGGCCTTGGCATTGTCGTAGCTGGCGTCCTGGCCGCTGATCGGCGGGAACGGAATGTCGCCTTCATGGAAGCGCCAGCCTTCGTCCAGGCACAACAGGCCGGGATCCACTGCCAGCGTCAACGTCGGCACTGCCGCGGCGGCGGTGCCGGTCGTGCCAGCGGCCATGCCGGCCTGCGCCGCGCTGCCCGCCCAGCTCAACCGCGGCGCCGCCAGCAGCAGGCCGGCACCCGCGCCGCCTGCCAGGAATTCTCGTCGTTGCATGCGCTTGCCCTGAAACCTGTGAATGCGATCGGGATGGGCCACGTCGTCCTGCCCGGCGCCAGCGCGGCGCCGGGCAGGCTGCGGTCTATCCTGCAAGCGACCGCAGCGGCGTCACAGGATGTCCCACTGCATCGACACGTAGAAGCTGCGGCCGGTGACGCCGGTCATCTGCCAGCGGCTGCTGATGTCCTTGTACGCCTCTTCCTTCTTGTCGGTCAGGTTGAGTGCGCCGAGCTGGAAGCTGAGCTTGTCGGTGGCCTGGTAGCCGAGCACCGCGTCGAGCTGGGTGCGCGCCTTCATGGTATGGCCTTCGCGGGCGAAGAAGCTGTCGCTGCTGTCCTGCTCGTACTCGCTGCGGTGATTCAGCGACAGGCGTGCGGAGAACATCGCATTCTCCCAGTAGCCGGTGGCGTTCCAGGTCTTCTCCGACAGGTTGCGGATCTGGAAGTCGGTGTCGCGCTGCGGGAGCACCCGGGTGAAGTTGGCGGTCAGGCCGAAGCCCTGGATCGGCAGCCACGCATCGAACGATTGGGTCCAGCCCAGCTCGTAGCCCTTGATCTTGACCTTGCTCGGATCGTTCTGGGTGGCGGTGATCTCGTAGATGTTGCCGTTGCCGTCCACGCAGTCGCCGGAGCTGTTGCCGGACAGCGCCGCACCGTTGAACGTGGTCGGGCAGACGATGCTGTTGAAGGTGCCGTTCTTGACCTGTTTCCAGAAGCCGGCCAGGGTCAGGCCGCCGCCTTGGCCGTAGTACCACTCCAGGCCCAGGTCGGCCTGGTTGGCGGTCAGCGCCTTCAGGTCGGTCTGGCCCAGCGACACGTCGTAGGTGGTGGTGCCGCCGGTGTTGGTGCCCGAGGAGATGGTGCTGGCGATGGCGGTGTTGCTGTCCAGGATCGGCCGCACCAGCACCTTGCCCGCGGCGAAACGCAGCAGCAGGTCTTCGCGCATGTCCAGCACCAGGTTCAGGCTCGGCAACCAGTTGTGGTACTCGTACGGCGCACGCGCAGTGCCGACCACCTCGTTGGCGTCCTCGCTGTATTGCGAGGCGGTGGTCAGGTAGGTGTCGGTGGTGCGCTTGGTGTTCTCGTAGCGCACCCCGACATTGCCGCGCAGGCGCATGCTGCCCAGTTCGGTGTCGATCTTGGCCAGCGCATAACTGGAGAAGATGTCGTTGCGGATGTGGTAGCTGGCCTGCGGCGCGAACAGCACCGGCACGGTGATGCCGGAGGCGGCCAGCGCGTCGGCGTAGGCGTACACGTCCGGCGCCACCCAATCGCTCTGCGAGGCCAGGTGGCCGTCGAGGAAGTTGCTGACGCTGGAGCTGGCCGCCGACAGTTCCGGGAACATCACATAACCGGACACCGCGCCGGAGTTGATCAGGTACAGGAAGTCGCGGCGCCAGACGTTGCGGTCGAAGGTCTCGCGGCGGAACTTGGTGCCGAACTTCACCGAGTCCAGGAAGCCGGCGCCGACATAGCGCTCGGCATCGAACTGCAGCGACCATTCCTTGTTGCTGAGCTTGGTGATCGCACCGTTGGGATATTCGTCGCGCACCAGATTGGCCTGGTTCCAGGCGCTGGCGTCGTCGGCGTCGGCATCGGTGGTCAGCGAGATCGCGCCGGGGTTGGACATGTCGAACAGCGTCGCGGTCGGCTTGCGGCCGAGGATCACCGCGCGCTCGTCCTCGTCGGTCTTGCCTTCGGTGTAGTTGGCCACGCCGCTGAAGGTCCACGCATCGCCCTTCCACTTCGCGTCCCAGGTCAGCAGTTGCGAGGTGAGATCGTGGCGCTCGAGCTGGCGGTTGTTCTCCAGCCAGTAGTTGGACGCCGACACTTTGGTCGCGGTCAGGCCGTCGGTTTCCAGCACGCTCTGCGAGTTGCGCTCGAAGGAATAGACCAACTGGTTCATGTCGTTGTCGGTCTTGTCCTGCGAGTACAGCGCCGTCAGGTTCATCTCCAGCCGGTCGTTGGGCTTCCACTGCAAGCCGGCGGTGAGCATCTTGCGGTCGGTCTCGCGCTCGATCGAGCGGTAGCGCGGGCGTCGCGGGATGTACAAGGTGCCGTCGTCGGTGTCCTGGGTGAACCAGCGGTCGATCCACAGGTAGTCGGCGCGGTCCTTGAGCTTCTGGTAGCCGGCGTTGACGAACACGCCCAGTTCGCCACCGTCGGCGAGGTGGAACTGGTCGATGTAGGTGAGCACCGCCTTCGGCGTCGGCGCGCCGCCGGCGAATTCGGAGTACTGCTCCTTGGCCGACAGGATCAGCTTGCGTTCCTTGTAGTCCAGCGGCTTGGTGGTCTTGATGTTGACCGTGCCCGACAGCCCGCCGGCGTCCATGTCCGCCGACGGCGACTTGATCACCTCGATCGCCGCGGCCACTTCCGGCTGGATGATGTCGTAGCGGAAACCGTCGGTGAAATCGGCGCTCTTGATGGTCTGGCCGTTGATCGTGGTGGCCGAATACTGCGGGCCCAGGCCGCGGATGCTGATGGTTGAACCGCGGCCGTTGATGGTGGAAATCTGCACGCCGGGAATGCGCTGGATCGCCTCGGCGATGTTCTCGGCCGGGAACTTGCCGATGTCCTCGGAGGAGATGCCGTCGGTCATGCGCGCGTCTTCGCGCTTGTTGTCCAGCGCGGTGATCAGGCTCTTCTGGTAGGAACTGGTGACGGTCACGGTATCGAGCTGGGAGATCCCGTCGGATGCCGGCGCTTGCTGCGCCTGCGCGCCGGCACTGAGCAGACCGAGCGCGATGGCGGTGGCGAGGACGGACAGGGAACAGCAGTGCGGACGGGAGCGGGCGACTTGTGGCATTGGGCTATCCTGGTTGATGGCTGATCGGCACGACGACGTCTGACGCCCAGTGGCAGCGATCGGCAGGCAACACCCTCCATTGCGCCCGACGCGACGCGCAGGACGATGCCATCCGTGCGGGCACGGAGTCGATGAAGCGTGCTGTCTGTTGCTGCGCCTTGTGTCGCGGAAGGCGCGTCCCCGTCCCTACCCCGGAGCGGGCGATTGCATGCTGCTGCTGGACTGATCGACCCCGAATTGGCAAAGACCAATTCCAGGCGCATCGATTCTTATGGTCTTAGAAAGATTGTGTCAACGCTGCAATGCGCGCAATCGCAAAAATGGCGCCTTGACTCGCCCCTGAGTCCGAAAAATATTTTTATAATCAGTTACTTGAAAATATAAAATATTTTCTGTACGGCCACTTTCACGCATCGTTGTCACGATACCTATGGGGCACCAATTCTACGAATGAGACCAATTTTCTGCACCACGACATGATTGCGCCGCGTTCTCATTTGCGCCGCGCCGCCCGCGCCGCGACGATCCTCATAACCCTTTGATCTATATAAATTCCTGAGCGCGTTGGCGGCCGCCTCCCGGTATCGACATGCAGTGCGCATGGCTGGACCAGCACCAGACGAATTTCCCGGCCAGGACTTGACATCGTTGTCATAACCTCACAGGAATCGATGCGCACGCGGCTGGGGCTGCGCATGCGCGGCGCAAACGCAGGATGTGCAGCGTTCGCGCAGATCCCGGCGTCAGCATCGACCGGGGGCCGGTATCGGCTATGCGGTCAGCGAGCAATGATCGCTGCAGATGGACGCGCAGAACTTGCTCGACGAGTAATGCTTCCAATACCCCGGCGACAAGCACCATCCCTGCCGGGCGCTACCAGAAGGCCGCCGCTACATGGCAACCACGCTGCACTCAAAGTTCTGAGCCCGATCCGGCACTCGGCTGCAGCAGGAACCACGCTTTCTGTAGGAGCGGCTTCAGCCGCGACAGGTTGCTAAAGCTGCTGCGATTCCAGGCCTTTGCTTGGTCCATCTGTCACGATCGCTTCTGAAGCCCGGCAACTGGACGGCTCCGCGCGTCGCGACTGAAGTCGCTCCCACAGGAGACTTGCGACGAGCCGGCCGGGTGCACTGTGGGAGGGACTTCAGTCCCGACTGTCTCCGAGGTCGGATAGCTGGATGGCTTCGTTCGTCGCGGCTGAAGCCGCTCCTACAGGAAGCTTGCTACCGACTCGCCGGTTGCACTGTAGGAGCAACTTCAGCCGCGACCGACAGCATGGGGCGCTTGCCGATGCCGAGCGCTGTCCGCGCCAAAGCCCCTCGCGCAGCACAGCGCAAGGCGATGACGCGCCGTCGCAGCACGGCTCACTTGGCGAACTGCACGTGACCCTCGACGAAGTACACGCCCTTGTCGCCCTGGCTGGGCAAGGCCTTCAGCGTATCGGTCACGACCTGGCCGCGGATGTCGGTGAGGCGGATCTCCAGCAATTGCGCGCCCATCTTCTCGCCGACGAAATGGTTGTAGGGCATCTTCGGCAGACTGACCCACTCGCCGTTCTTCTTGTACTCGAACTTGACCACCGGATACAGGTGATTGCGCACCTGGATGGCCGCCCAAGACTGCGAACTGCCTTCCTTGATCCGGTACACCACGTTGCCACTGATCGGCGCCGCGACCACCTTCCAGCTGATCGGAATATGCCCGGCGCTCACCTCGCCGATCGCAGCGAAGGCGTTGGGCGACAGGTCCAGGCCGCAATTGCGCCCCTCTGGATACAGATCGGTGACGTAGACCGTGGCAGTGCCGCGCGGCCCTTGCACCTGCAGGAAGGCGCCGGCCAGCGCGGCGGAAACGCCGCCGTAGTTCATCTGCTTGGGGTTCAGCGCGGCGATCATCATCTTGGGCGGAATCGGGTCCAGCAGCGCGGCACCGCCGGAATAGCCCGAACCGGTGTAGGTCGCAGTGCCCTTGCAGATGCCGTTCCATGCGGCGGCGGCGGGCGCGGCGATGACGACCAGGCACAGCCCGGCGAGCAGGGGGAGGTTTCGTGAGATGCTGGGTCTATGCACATGGATTCTCCAGGACGAAGGGGGGCCTTCCACTGGTGCAGGGGACAGAGGCCTGCACCGCAGGCAGCGCGGTGCACACAAACCCGCTACTGCATGTGCTACCCAGCATATGCCGGACATCAGGCCGGCACCTTGCATCATCACGAAGAATCGGCCCCTTGGCGGAAACGCGGGACCGCAGCGCCATGCCCGCACGCCGCGCGCCGACGGTCAGCGGCGCCGCCGCGCGCCGCTCTCCAACCGCCACAGCAGATCGCGCAGCGGGGTGAGCGCGGTGGCCATCCCCGCCGCCACGCCCAGCGCATCGGCCAGCGCGTCGAACGGATCGGCCGACCGCGTGGTGGTCCACGCGCCCTGCGCGAACTCGATGCCGATGCCCAGCAGCAGCAGGCCCAGCGCCGCCCAACGCCAGGCGCGCGGCCCTGCGTAGACCTGCACCGCACCGGCCGCCAGCAGCAGGTAGGCGGTGACATGCTCGACATTGTCGGTGTCCGGCAGGTCGGACAGCTGCGGCGGGTACGGCATCATGCACACGTAGATCAGCCCCAGCACACCCAGCCACCACAGCCCCAACCACAGCCAGGGCCGGCGGAATGCGCGCACCGCCGCCATCACAGCCGCCAGGTCAGGTCGCCGACCAGGAACGCCGGCGCCAGCGACACGTCGCGCTCGAAGCCCATCACCTGGAAGCGCTCGCCCATCTCGCTGGGCAGGGTCAAGCGCTTCACCTGCTCGCGCAGGCGCAGGCGGCCGCGTTCGTCGCTGCGCGCCTCGGCCTCGGCCAGCAGCGCAGTCAGGCCGTTGCCGAGCAGTAAGCTGGCCTGGGTGCAGTAGCCGCCCAGTTCGAAACCGGCGCCGGTGCCGGCCTCGGCCAGCGCGGTGAAGTCCACCGATGCGGTCAGGTCCTGCAGGCCCGGCCACAGATAGGGATCGGCATGGGTGCGATGCCGGTAGAACGCGCGCAGGGTGCCGTCGTCGCGCTGCGGCAGGTAGAACTCGCCGCGCGGATAGCCGTAGTCGACGAACAGCATCGCGCCGCTGCGCAGGCCGCCGGCCACCGCCTGGATCCAGTACGGCAGCTGCGGCAGCAGTTCGGAGCGATAGCCATCGGCGAACGGCGTTTCCAGATCGCGTTCGACATGCCGCACCGCCGCCGCCAGCAACGGATCGGCCGGCTGCTCGCCGCGGCGGAAGCGGCCTTCGCCGTCCAGGGTCACGGTTTCCTCGAACACCTCGCCGTCGCGCAGGGTGAAGCGCGGCGTCGGCAGCGCATCGATCACCTCGTTGGCGAACAGCACCCCGTTCCAGTCGTCCTCGAACGGCCGGTCCAGCCACTCCACCAGGTCGAACACCGGCGGGATCAGCGCACGTTGCAGGCGTTCGCGCTGGCGTTCGCGCAGGTCGGCGCTGGGTTCGAGGATGGCGTAACGCTCGGGCAGCGCGTCCAGCGCCAGCAGGCGCTTGAGCATCACCTCGGCGAACGCGCCGCTCCCGCCGCCCACTTCCAGCATCCGCGCCTGCGGCCCGAGCTGCTGCAGCACCGGGGCCAGCGCGTTGGAGACGGTGGCGGCAAACAGCGGCCCCAGCTCCGGCGCGGTGACGAAGTCGCCGTCCGCGCCGAACTTGCTGCTGCCGGCGCTGTAGTAGCCCAGGCCCGGCGCGTACAGCGCCAGCTCCATGAAGCGCGAGAACGGAATCGCGCCGCCGCCGGCGGCGATCTCGGCGCGCAGATGCGCGGCCAGGCGGTCGCTGTGGGCGAGCGCGTCGGCGTCGGGGGTGGGAAAGTCGATCGGCATGCGGCGCTGGATTGCGTGGACAATGCACAGCATAGCCGAGCGTGGAATGCACACATGACCGAGACCAACGTCGTCCTGATCACCGGCAGCGCGCGCCGCATCGGCGCCGGCATCGCGCGGCGCCTGCACGCGGCCGGCTATCGCGTGGCGCTGCACGCGCGCACCTCGCAGGCCGAGCTGCAGGCGCTGGCCCAGGAACTGGAAGCCGCGCGCGCCGGCAGCACCCTGACCCTGCACGCCGACCTGCGCGACGCCGCGCAGTTGCCGGCGCTGGTGACGCAGTGCGTGCAGCGTTTCGGCCGGCTCGATGCGCTGGTCAACAATGCCTCCACCTTCTACCCCACCCCGCTGGCCGAGGCCACGCCGGCGCAATGGGACGATCTGTTCGCGGTCAACGCGCGCGCGCCGCTGTTCCTGGCCCAGGCCGCGGCCGCGCAACTGCGCGAACACTGCGGCGCGATCGTCAACATCACCGACCTGCACGCCGAACAGCCGCTGCGCGCGCACCCGCTGTACAGCGCCGCCAAGGCCGCGCTGGCGATGCTGACCCGCTCGCTGGCGCTGGAACTGGCGCCGCAGGTGCGGGTCAACGCCATCGCCCCCGGCGCGATCCTGTGGCCGGAAGCCGGCAAGGACAGCGCCGCGCAGCAGGCCTTGCTGGCGCGCACCCCGCTGGCGCGGATCGGCGAGGTCGAGGAAATCGCCGAAGCGGTGCGCTGGCTGCTCGACGACGCCGGTTTCGTCACCGGGCAGACGCTGCGGGTGGATGGGGGGCGGGGATTGAGTTGAGGCCTATCGGGACCGGGGACCGGGGACCCGGAGGTCAGAACACGGCGAGGAACAGAACGTGGCACGCGCCGCAAGCGGAGCGACACACGGCAGTCCTTGTGCTTTTTGTGAATCTCCGATGGGGCGTTAGCAGGTCCCCGGCGACAATGCCCCCGGTCCCCGGTCCCCGGTCCCTGGTCCCGGCTCTCCAAGCGCCACCACCTCAAACGCCTCCCCAAACTGCGCATGCGCCTGCCACAGCGCGCCCAGGCTGCGGCCGCTGAGCGGGTCGACGAAATCGGCGGCGATGTCGGCCAGCGGTTTGAGCACGAAGGCGTGGCGCAGTTCCGGGCGCGGGATGCGCAGGTGGCCGGGGCCTTCGACGATGTGGTCGCCGTAGAAGACCATGTCGATGTCCAGGGCGCGATTGCTGAAACGCGGGCCGCTGCGGTCGCGCCCATGGGCGTCTTCCAGCGCATGCAGCCATGCACACAGCAGTTCCAGCTCCCACTCGGTGTGCAACGACACGGCATTGTTCAGGAACGGCGGGCCGTCGAATCCGACCGCCGCGGTGCGGTAGGTCGGGGACACCACGATCGGGCCGAAACGCTGGCGCAGCGCAGCTATCGCGGCGGACAGATGCTGTTGCGGGCGCACATTGCTGCCCAGGCTGAGGAGCACGATGGTCATGCGATATTCGCGCATGCCGCGGCCGCGACCGTCAACGGGTAGCCAAGCCCGTCCCCCCCGCATAGAATCGAAACGCACTGAACTCCGGCAGCGACATGACTTATTGCGTAGGCATCGAAGTGGACGAAGGCCTGGTCTTCGCCGCAGACACGCGCACCAACGCCTCGCTGGACGACGTCCGCGTGCATCGCAAGCTGCACGTGTTCGAATATCCGGGGCAGACGGTGTTCGCGCTGATGTCGGCGGGCAACCTGGCCACCACCCAGCTGGCGATCTCCAAGCTGCAGCGCGATGCGGACGATCCGGACGCGCCACGCAGCCTGCGCTCGTTCAAGCACCTGTTCGAGGTCGCCGAGTACGTCGGCGAGGTCCTGGTCTCCAGCCAGGTCAAGCTGTCCGACCAGTCCCAGCACAGCGGCGTCAGCGTGCAGTCCACGCTGATCCTGGGCGGGCAGATCGCCGGCGAGCGGCCCGGGCTGTACATGATCTACCCGCTGGGCAACGCCATCGCCACCTCGCCGGAGACGCCGTACCTGCAGATCGGCGAGTCCAAGTACGGCAAGCCGATCCTGGACCGCATCATCCGCCCGGAGATGCAGCTGGAGGACGCCGCGCGCACCGCGCTGGTGTCGCTGGACTCCACCATCCGCTCCAACCTGTCGGTCGGCATGCCGATCGACGTAGCCCTGATCCGCCGCAACGACCTGCGCGTGACCGAACGCCTGCGCCTGGAAGCGGACACCCCGCTGTACTCGGAAATCCACGACACCTGGTCGCGCAAGCTGGAGCACGCGGTGCGCACGCTGCCGCGCTTCCCGTGGGAGCCGGCGATGACCAGCGAGAGCGAAACCGACAACCGCGGCAACCTGCCGCCGCTGCCGCCGCGCCGCGTGCCGGCCCGACGCGACCCGGAAGACCAGTCGTCGCAGCAGTGAGTGAAGCCGGGACTCGGGACTCGGGACTGGGGACTCGGAAGGGCAACAGCAACAACGGCGTTGCCTTCCTTAGTTCAGACACGCCTGCAGTCGTCGTAGTCCCGCTTTTACGAGTCCCGAGTCCCCAGTCCCCAGTCCCGGCTCAACCACTCTCCAACGCATGCGCCACCGCGCGGAACACGCGCTGCATTTCCAGCGGCTTGCGCAGCACGTGCACGGCGATGTCGCGCGGGAAGTGGTCGCGCTGCATCGCCGTGCCGGCATCCTCGAGCACGATCGCCGGGCCGCGGTAGTCCAGGTCCTGCAAGGCCAGCAACAGGCTCACCGCCGACAGCAGGATGATGTCGCTGTCCACGATCAGCAGATCCGGCATGCCGTGTTCGCGCACGTCGCGCAGCGCCGCGGCGCCGTCGGAGGCCAGCTGCGGGCGGTAGCCCTGGCTGGACAAGGCATTGCCGAGCAGCGACAGGCGCGTGGCCTCGCCGTCGACCAGCAACACGCGCTGGCCCTTGCCCATCGGGATCGCCGGCTCCGGCTCGGCCGTGGGCGCGTGGCCGCGCAGCGGAATCAGCAGTTCGAAGCAGGTGCCCACGCCCGGGGTGCTGTCCACGCCGATGCTGCCGCCGTAACTCTCGACGATGCGCTTGCACGAGATCAGGCCCAGGCCGGTGCCATCGGGCTTGGTGGTGAAGAACGGGCTGAACAGCTGCGCCTGCGTGGCCGCGTCCATGCCCACGCCGGTGTCGCGGACCAGGATCCGCACCTGCTCGCTGCCGTCGGCGCCGAGCGCCGTCGCCGCCGAAATGCTCAGCGCGCCGCCGCCGGGCATCGCCTGGATCGCGTTCAGGCCGAGGTTGAGCAGGCACTGCTGCAGCTCGGTGTAGTTGGCCTCGATCGACAGCGCGGCATCGGCCACCTCCACCTGCAGGCTGACCCGCTCCGGCAGGCTGCTCTTGAGCAGCATCTGCACCGCCTGGAACAGGCCGGCGAGGGACACCCGCTCGCTGGGCGTGCGCGAACCGCGCACGAACGACAGCATCGATTCGGCCATCTCGTGGCCGCGCCGGCCGCACTCGGCGATGACCTCGGCCAGGTGCCGCAGCTGCGGGTCGTCGCTGCGTCCGATCATCAGCTCCGGCACGATCAGCAGCGGCTGCAGGATGTTGCGCAGGTCGTGGCTGAGACCGGCGGCGAGCAGCGCCAGGCTCTCCAGCCGCTGCGCGCGCATCAGTTCGCCCTCGACCCGCTGCCGCTCGCGCTCGGTGCGCGCCTCGCGGATCGCACGCACCACCGCCGACGGCAGCCGGGTCGGGTTGTGCTTGATGATGTAATCGTTGGCGCCGTCGCGCAGCGCCTCCACCGCGGTCTCCTCGCCGATCGTGCCGGAGACGAAGATGAAGGGCACCGAGCTGCTGTGCTCGCGCAGCACGCGCAGCGCCTGGTGGCCGGAGAACTCCGGCATGCTCAGGTCCGACAACACGATGTCCGGGGCGAACTCGCGCAGCGCCGCGCGCAGCGCGGACTCGCCTTCCACGCGGCGAAAGGTCGCCTCCAATCCGGCATCCAGCAGCTGGTCGGACAGCAGCTCGGCGTCCTCCGGCGAATCCTCGACCATCAGGATCCGCAGCGGCCCTAGATTGGTGCCGGTGGTGGGCATACGCGCTTACTCTTTGTCCGGCGCCTGGTTGATCAACGCCCAGAACGTGCCCAGCGTCTTCACCGCAGTGAAGAACTGGTCCACGTCCACCGGCTTGACCACGTAGGCATTGACGCCCAGATCCCAGCTGCGCGCCAGGTCGCTTTCCTCGCGCGAGGACGACAGGATCACCACCGGCAGGCGCTTGAGCGATTCGTCGGTGCGCACCAGCTTCAGCACTTCCAACCCGTCCATGCGCGGCATCTTGATGTCCAGCAGCAGCACCGCCGGCAGGCCTTCCTCGCGGTCGGCGTAGGCGCCGCGGCGCAGCAGGTAGTCCATCGCCTCCACGCCGTCTTCGACATGCACGATGGGATTGGCCAGGCGCGCATCGCGCAGCGCGTCGACCGCCATCTCGGCATCGGCGGGACTGTCTTCGGCAAGCAGGATGGTGCGGATGGCGGTCATGCGGTCAACTCGTTGGTAGGCGCTTCGGGCGCGGGGGGTAACACGAAATGGAAGGTCGCGCCCTGCTCCGGCGCCGCATCGGCCCAGATATGGCCGCCGTGGCGGGTCAGCACGCGGCGCACGCTGGCCAGGCCGATGCCGGTCCCGGTGTACTCGCTGGCCTTGTGCAGACGCTGGAACACACCGAACAGCTTAGCGGCATAGGCCATGTCGAAACCGGCGCCGTTGTCGCGCACGCTGAAGTGGTGGCTGCCGTCCGCTTGCAGCTGATAGCCGACCTCGATTACCGCGACCTCGCGCCTGGCGCTGTACTTGACCGCATTGCCGAGCAGGTTCAACCACAGCTGACGCATCATGTTCTCGTCGGCGACCAGGATCGGCAGCGGCGCGACGCTCCACTCGATGCGGTGGCCGCTGCCGGCATGATCGGACTGGTAGTTGGCGTCCAGCACCGAGCGCGTCTCCGCCACCAGCGACTGCATGTCCACCGCCTGCAGGCGCAGCGCGCTGCGGCCCAGCCGCGAATAGACCAGCAGGTCGTCGATCAGCGAGGCCATGCGCCGCGCCGAGGTGCCGATCACTTCCAGATAGTGACGGCTCTTCTCGTCGGCGGCGTCGCCGAGGTGGCGGGCCAGCTTGTCGGCGAAGCCGGCGACATGGCGCAGCGGCGCGCGCAGGTCGTGCGAGACCGAATAGCTGAAGGCCTCCAGCTCGCGATTGACCTCCGAGACCTGCTCCACCTTGCCCTCGAGCTGCCGGTTGAGCATCTGGATACGCTGCTGCGAGGCCTTCTGCAGGCTGATGCGCTGACCGTCATCAGCACCACTTGGTCCTCGCTGTCCGGCAGCGGCATGCGCCGCGCGTTCAGCAGCATGGTGCGGGCGACGCCATCGGCGCCGAGCTGTTCGTGCTCGAAATCCCACAGCTCGCGCCCGCGCAGCAGCACGTCGGCCAGGCGCTGGACGATGATGCCGTCCTGCCACACGCCGTCACCGACCTCGGCCAGCCTCTGCGTCGGACGCTCCGGGTCCAGCCCGTACAGTTCGTCGAACGCGGCGTTGTGCATCAGCATGCGCTGCTCGCTGTCGAGTAGCACGATCGGCTCGCGCACCGTCTGCAGCACCGCGGCGGCACGGGCATTGGCGCGCAACATGTGCCGTTCCGCGTCCAGGCGCCGGCCGATCTGCCGTTGCAGCAGCCAGATCACCAGGCCCAGCAGCAGCAACTGCACCGCCAGCGACACCCAACTGATCGCCGAGGTCAGCATCCTCCGCTGGTCGGCATCGGCGGTGCGCTCGGCCAGCAGCGCGTCCTCGCGCTTCTGCAGGTCGGCGACCAGGCCACGGATCGGATTGTCCGCGGTCATCTCCAGGATCAAGGCACGGATCCGTTCCGGGTCGCGGTTCTCGGCGATACGCGCGGCCAGCAGGCCACGGCGTTCCAGGGTGCTCTGCAGGCGACCGATGCGCACCTGCTGGTCGGCGTTGTCGCGGGTCAGCGCGACCAGGCGCGCGATGCCCGGGTCCATGGCGGCGCGCGACTCGTTGAAACGGGCGCGCAGGATCGGCGAGTCGACGTCGTGCGACATCGCCATCGCCGCCGATTCCATGTCGCGCATGTTCGCTTCCAGATTGCTCAGCGTCGCGGTGACCTCCTGGCTATGGCTGACCCAGTCGGCCGCACGCAAGGTGCTGTCGCTCATCTGCCGCAACAGTAACGACGGCAGGATCACGATCAACACGACAGCCAGCGCCAGCAGCGGCAAGCGCCAGCGGTCCCAGGCGTCATGTTTGGCGGTGATCTGCATACCTGGTTCTTGGAAGATTGAAGACGGCAGCGACCCCGGGGCGGCATTGTCGCCGATCCCCGCGAGCGCACGATGAACCATTCAGGCTTTGCGCAACTCCCCAGCGCGCACCGTGATTACGACTCTATCCTAATGCTCGGGAACAAAGAAACGGGCGACTGTGCGCCGCCCGTGGCCAGTACTGCCGATGCGATGCGATCAGGCGCGGTGCGGGCGCAGCTGCCGCGCGCGGACGGCCGCGCCCTGCGTCGCAGCGATCAGCGTCCACGACGACATCCCGGCGCGGACCAGCAGGAAATCGGCATGGCTGCGCAAGCGCGCACGCTCGGCGGGGTCCAGGTCTTCGTCCAGGCGCTGCATCAGCGTGGCGAAAGCCGCCCAGAAACCGGCATCGTCGTGGAACGTGGCCAGCAGCATGCCCAGCCTGGATTCGAGCTGGCGCATCGCCAGTGGCAAGCAGGACGGTCGCGGCGGTGCGCTTGTCGAGGAGAGCGTCGTGGTATCGGCCGCGTCGAGCGACGCGGCTGGCGTGGCCGCGTGGCTGGACGCGGCGGGAGAGTAAGCATCCAACATGGCAATTCGCCTGGTAGCCAACGTAGCTTGATGATGGCTGAACATGCGTCAATGCAATGCAATGCGAAGCGCGGCGCTACGCTGCGTGATGCGCCCGGCATGCGAGTGTGTCGCCCAAAAAAAACGCACTCCGAAGAGTGCGTCGTAGCTGCAGCGGCGGGGCGCGCCTCGTCGCGCGCCCCGCCGCCGTCACCGATCGGCGTGGCTCAGTGCTTGGCCGCGCCAGCCACTTTCAGGCCAGTCGAATCGACCTTCTTGACTCCGTCGATCATCTTCGCGATCGATACGGCCTTGTCGCGCTGCGTCTTGTTCTCGACCGCACCGGACAGCTTGACCGTACCATTGAGCGTCTCGACCTTGATGTCGGTACCGGAGACATCCTTGGTCGCAAGCAGATCGGCCTTCACCTTGGTGGTGATCCAGGTGTCGGTGACCGGCTCCTTGGATTCGTGCTTCATGCCGTCGCTATGGGCCATGCCGGCATGGTCCTTGTCGGCGGTGGTCGGCGGATCGACGGCGAGCGCCTGGCCGGCGGCCAGGGTCAGACCGAAGGCGAGTGCGCTGCCGAGCAACGTGCGTGACGTGATCTTGTTCATGATGTCATCCTCCCTTGAAGGTGTGTGGCAGAGTGTCCGCGCGGCGGCGTACAAACGACGTGACCGACAAATCGCGGCAGCGTGAAAGGCGTGCACGCCGGGTGACGGGGGTTGCCGGGATACTGGCCTTCCATTCGCAGCGGTTCCGATGCCATGCCCCAGCCCTTCAATCTCGCCCTGCTCGGCTACGGTTTCGTCGGCCGCGTGTTCCATGCGCCGCTGATCGCGCACACGCCGGGCCTGCGCCTGCACACCATCGTGTCCAGCCGCCACGACGAAGCCGCCGCGGCCTATTCGCAGGCGCGCATCGTCGCCGACCCGCAGCAGGCCTTCGCCGATGCGCAAGTCGATGCGGTGGTGGTGGCCACACCGAACCAGACCCATGCGCCGCTGGCGCTGGCGGCGCTGGCGCAGGGCAAGCACGTGCTGGTGGACAAGCCGTTCACCCTGGACGTGGAGGAGGCGCAGCAGGTGCTGGCGCAGGCGCAGCGTGCCGGGCGCATCGTCAGCGTGTTCCAGAACCGGCGCTGGGACGGCGACTTCCTGACCCTGCGCGCGCTGCTCGACGCGAACCGGCTGGGCGCGATCGCCGAATTCCACTCGCACTTCGATCGCCACCGCCCGCAGGTCGGCGACCGCTGGCGCGAGCATGCGCTGCCCGGCTCCGGACTGTGGTTCGACCTGGGGCCGCACCTGCTCGACCAGGCCTTGCAGTTGTTCGGCCCGCCCGAGGCGATCCAGGTCGATCTGGCGCAGCAGCGCGATGGCGCGCAGGCGACCGATTACTTCCATGCGGTGCTGCGCTATCCGCGGCTGCGTGCGGTGCTGCATGCCGGCTCGCTGGTCGCGGCGAACGGGCTGCGCTTCGCCGTGCATGGCGAACGCGGCAGCTACATCAAGCAGGGGCTGGACACGCAGGAGGCGCAGTTGCGCGCCGGCCTCACCCCGGCCGCGCCGCAGTGGGGCGAGGATCCGCTTGCCGGCGAATTGACCCTGGTCGGCGCCGACGGCAGTGCCGCCACGCAGGCGTTGCCCACGCAGCGCGGCGACTATCGGCACTGCTATGCCGGCTTTCGCGAGGCGATGGCCGCCCGCGCGCCCGCGCCGGTGGATGCGGCGCAGGCGCTGACGGTGATGCGCTTGCTGGAACTGGGTCAGCGCAGCGCCGCCGAAGGCCGCACGCTGGCGCTGGACTGAACCGCCGCGCCGCTTATACGGCCGCGCTCCCGGACGGCGGCACGGCCGGGGTCTCGTGCTTGATCGCATGCCCGCCGAACTGATTGCGCATCGCCGACAACAGCTTGTCGGTGAACGAATCGTCGTCGCGCGAGCGCAACCGCTCCAGCAGCGACAAGGTGATCACCGGCGCGGGCACGTTGAGGTCGATCGCTTCGGCCACGGTCCAGCGGCCTTCGCCGGAATCCTCCACGTACGGCGCGATGCCGGCCAGGCTGGGATTGCTGCCCAACGCATCGGAGCACAGGTCCAGCAGCCACGAGCGCACCACGCTGCCCTGGCGCCAGACCTCGGCGACCTGGTGCAGATCCAGCTCGAACTCCTGCTTGCGCGCCATCAGCGCGAAGCCTTCGGCATAGGCCTGCATCATTCCGTATTCGATGCCGTTGTGGACCATCTTGGTGAAGTGGCCGGCGCCGCTGGGACCGACCCGGCCCCAGCCGGCATCGACTGCCGGCGCCAGGGTCGCGAACACCGGGTCGAGCCGGCTCACCGCCGCGGCGTCGCCGCCGATCATCAGGCTATACCCTTCCTGCAGGCCCCACACGCCGCCGCTGGTGCCGCAATCGACGTAGGCAATGCCGTGCGCGGCCAGTTCGCCAGCGCGGCGCATGGAATCCTTGTAGTAGGAATTGCCGCCGTCCACGACCACGTCGCCTTCGCCCAACAGCGGCAGCAGCACTGCCAGGGTGTCGTCGACGATCTTGCCGGCCGGCACCATCAGCCATACCGCGCGCGGCGCCGGCAGCGCCGCGACCAGCGCCGCCATCGCGTCCACCGTCTCCACCCCGCGCTGCTGCGCCGCGCTGCGCGCCGCCTCGCCCAGGTCGAAACCGACCACGCGATGGCCGCCACGCACCAGCCGCTCGGCCATGTTCGCGCCCATCCGGCCCAAGCCTACAAGTCCCAGTTCCATGCGTCTGTCCTAGCTCGAAGTGAGGACGGTTAGGGTCGCACGAAGCGTCCCGCCGCGGCTGACGCGCAGCTAAGGCGATCGCGCCTGCGCCGCCTGCGCGCAATCGCGCAATTGCTGGTCGCGCCAACGGCGGTACAGCGTGGTATGCAGGTTGTGCAGGGTCAGCTCGATCGCGAACGGGGTGCGCGGATTGCGGTCCAGCAGGCGCGCGACGTGGTAGCCGATCGGCTTGCTGCCCATCGGGTGCACGTACACCTCGAAGCCGCGGTAGAAAGGATCGTCGAGCAGCGCATCGAGTTGCGCCAGGACACTGCGTTGCGCCGGCGACAGCGTCGCGCGCAGCGCCGGGTCGCGCTCGAACAACAGTTTCTCGAAGCGCTTGCGGCCTGGTCCGCGCAGCGCCTGCGCCAGTTCCCAGATGCGTCGGTTGCTGGCGTCGTAGTAGGCGAAGCCGCCATGCCGGCGCAACGCCGCCGCCGCCTCGGCGCCGACCGCCACCACCACGAAGTTCTCCGCCTGGTTGTTGATGTCGTCCAGGTAGCGGCGTGCGAACACATGGGCGATGAAGCCGGGCGCGCCGAGGAAGGCGGCGCCGCCCCGTTGCGCGGTCTTGACCGCCTTGCCGTCGGCGAAGAACGCGCCGGCATGCGCGCCGAGCAGGATGCTGTCGGTGTCGTGCAGGCTCAGGAAGGTGCCGATCGACAGTTCCCCGGCGCTGAACGCGCGATCGAAGCCGGCATCGCCGTACAGCTCGCGCTGCGTGGCCAGCTGCGCGATCTGCCGGCCGACGCCGCACTCCGAGCGTACCTGGCCGCTGTAGAACGCCTCGATCGCGCGCGCATTGCCCTGCGCCGGACGATAGCCGCGGCCGAAGCTGCGGAAGCGCTGCCTGCCCTGCCGGCGCGCGCCGCCCGCGCCGAATCCGATCCAGCCCAGCTGCAGCGCGCTGAAGCGGTAGCCGGGGTTGCCTTGCAGATGCGTCACCGCACGCTGGGTGGCCGCGCCGAGCAGCAGGAAATAGCCGCATTGCGTGGCCGGCGCCTGCAACAGCGCGCGCAGTGCCTCGCGTCGTTGGATCTCGCTCCACTGCGCCGGCAACGCCGCCTGCAGGTCGCCGTGCGCCTGTGCGTCGGCCAGCGAACTGCGTGCGCAGGGCGTGCCCGGCAGCAACCGCGGCTGCGCGGCAGGCGTGCTGTCGATGCGCCAGCCGAGCTGACGCAGCAGTGCGGCGAGACAGTCGGCGCTGGCCTGGTCGGCCGGTTCCGGCGCCTCGGCAAACGCGCCGCCACTGGCCAGTGCCAGCGCCAGCAGCAGGCGCGCGGCGAAACCGGATCGGCGTGGCACGCGCTGGTTCGGGATCGAGAGGGTCATGGCGCGAGCATGGCAGATGCGGAACAGGACAACGGCAGAATGCGTGGCCGCGCTGCGGGACGCACACGCGGGTACGCAGCGTGACGCGTGCGCGGTGCACGCGCCGCGAAACCGTGCGCCTTGGCCACGCGCATGGCGCGCATCGGTACGCGTATTCACTCCACTGCAATGCCAGCCAACCCTACACTGCCGCTCCCCGCTCGCGGAACCAGCGTCATGCATGTGCTCGTCACCGGCGGCACCGGCTTCATCGGCCGCGCCCTCTGCCCCGCCCTGCTTCAGGCCGGCCACCAGGTCAGCGTGCTCACGCGCGACGCCGCACGCGCGGCGCGCACCCTGCCCGGCGTGCAGGCGCTGGACACCCTGCAGGAGGCGGCACCGGCGCAGGCGGTGATCAATCTCGCCGGCGAACCGCTCGGCGAAGGCCGCTGGAACGAAACCCGCAAGCGCCGCTTCCGGACCTCGCGCATCGGCACCACCCGCACGCTGCTCGACTGGATCGCGCAACTGGACCCGGTGCAACGTCCCGCCTGCCTGCTCTCCGGCTCGGCGATCGGCTACTACGGCGACCGCGGCAACGACCTGCTCGACGAGCGCAGCGCAGCCGGCGCGGATTTTTCCGCGCAGCTATGCCGCGACTGGGAAACCGAGGCGCTGCAGGCGCAGGCGCTGGGCCTGCGGACCAGCCTGGTGCGGACCGGGGTGGTGCTCGGCGGCGACGGCGGCGCGCTGGCGCGGATGCTGCCGCCGTTCCGGCTCGGCCTGGGCGGGCGCATGGGCGATGGCCGGCAATGGATGAGCTGGATCCATCGCGACGACCACGTCGGCCTGTTGCTGTGGCTGCTGCAGCACGGCGGCGACGGCGCCTACAACGCCACCGCACCGACGCCGGTGACCAATGCCGATTTCGCGCAGCAGCTGGGCCAGGCGGTGCACCGGCCGGCGTTGCTGCCGGCGCCGGCCGCGGCGCTGCGCCTGGCCTTTGGCGAGATGGCCGACCTGTTGCTCGGCAGCCAGCGGGTATTGCCGACGCGGGCGCAGCAGGAAGGCTATGTGTTTCGTTATCCGGAGCTGGGGCCGGCGCTGCGTGCCATTGTCGGCTAAGGCCAGAACGCGACAGGCTGCCGATGCCTGCCTCTGTAGGAGCGGCTTCAGCCGTGACCGGATGTTACCGGTAACGCCCGGTCGCGGCTGAAGCCGCTCCTACAGAAGGCCTGGCAAGCGCAGGTGAGCCGCGCGGCATCATCGCGGTGAACCACACACACGCTCGCACGCCGCCGCGACGCAAAACGCCCCGGCGGATGTTGTCCGCCGGGGCGTTTTGTTTACTTCGGGGCGCCGCGATGGCCGATCGCGGCATCGCCTCAGTAGCGCCTGCAGACGGTCTCGACGCGACGGTTGCCGTTGGCCTGCTGGCGCTGCCCCTGAATGTAGCGCCCGGTGGCGCCACCGGCGACCGCGCCGCCGACCGTTGCCAGCTTCTTGCCGTCGCCCTTGCCCACCTGGTTGCCGAGCAGGCCGCCGATCGCTGCGCCGGCCAAGGTGCCGCCGATGCGGTCGGGGTCGGTGCTGTTCTTCCGCACCGCAACCTTCTTGCAGTGCACGCGGGTGCCGTCGTTGAAGCGACGTCCGGCGTCTTCCGGCCCGTAATGGCGCTGCGCCTGCGCCAGCGGCGCAGCAGCAGTGGCGATCGCGAGGACGGCGAGACACAAGGCGGATTTGAAAGTGTTCATGCTGGTGGCTCCTGGGTGGCGGAGCCGATGCCTGTTGCAAGCATCGCACTCCCGACGGCGCCACCTTTGCACCGCGATTGGGAATGAATCGTGAAGCGAAATCCCTCTATTCAGTTTTCACAGCGGCGGATGAACGCATCCTTCAGCGCGGCGTGGTGCTGTCGCTGACCGCAGCTGCGGCGGCAGGCGCTGGCGCGACTTCCGCCACCGGCGTCGGCACTGCTGCCGGTGCCGGTGCCGGTGCCGGTGCCGGTGTCGGTGCCGGTGTCGGCGCTGGCGCCGGTACCGCAGCGGCCGGCTCGGGCTTGGCCGCTGCAGCCGGCGACGGCTCGGGGGGCGCGGCCGGTTTGGCCTTGGGCAGGTACTGCGCCATGAGTTCGAAGAAGCGCTTGTAGAAATCGCCGTCCTGCACCGTGCTGCTGGCCACGCGCACCAGCGAGTCGTCGCTGCTGCCGACCGGCAGCGACACCGAGCCGAGCACGCCGACGCCGACGCTGGCCGAGGTCGCGCTCTTCTTCAGCGCATAACGGTCCTGCAGCGCGCTGACGAACACCCAGGATTCGTCCTGGCCATGCGCCACGCACGACACGCGCAGTTCCAGCTGCTCGTGCGAATCCTGGTTGGGCTGGAAGTTCTTGGTGCCCTCGACCGCATCGGCGGTGGCCTTGGCCACCACGTAGCCCTGGCTCAGCAGCGCGCGCCGCGCCGATTCGCAGGCCTGGCCCGGCTGTACCGGATAGCTGCGCGAATAGGTGTTGTCGGAATTGAAGGTTTCCTTCACCAGGTTGTCCTGTTTGCGGGCGAAGCAACCGCTCAGGCCGATCGCGACCAGCATGAGCGCGGGAAAGGCGAGGACGTTGGAAGAAGCGGACATGGCCATGAACCGGAAGGAAGGAACCGGCCAAGGATAGCCGCAAGCGTGTCGAGACGGCCTTGATGCCGCCGCCAGCGCTCATCCCGCGGTTAGCGAGCGCTGCCGGCTGCAGCGACAGGTCCAGCCGCAGCAGGCCGCTGCGGTAGCCGTCGCAAAGCCGCGAGAACTCACGGAAGATCACCGTGCCCGCACTGCATTGGCGTGCCCAGCGCAGATAGCCGGCGCCGCCGTCGGCAGCGGCAGGCACCCGCCATCCAGGTGCGGCATGCCGCGCAGTGCGGCGAACAGCGGCGAGGCACCGCTCAGCAGCGGCGCGCACTCGATGTCGGCATCCCTGCCGACACCTACAGACGCGCCGCGTTCGCGCGCTCGCGCACCTGCGCCAGGCTCCAGTCGTGCAGCAGACGGCCGTTTTCCCACACCGTGACCATCGCGTCGTCGTAGCCGGCGGGCAGCGCCAGTGCGTCCAGCGATGCGGCCGTGGCCGGCACCGGTTCGGTGCGGTAGCCGCCGTACTCGCGGTGGCGCAACAGGCTCATGCGGCCGCGCTTGCTGAGCTTGCCCTTGTCGGTGACCGGGTCCTTGTAGACGTCGATCCAGGTGCCGTCCACGCGCGCGGCCGAACACTTCAGCGCGAACTTCTGGGTGTCGCGGTCCAGCCGCTGCAACAGCGCGCCGCCCATGCCGAAGGCGACGTTGTCGGTGGCGTAGCCGGCGCTGGTGACGCGTTCAAGGATCGCGCGAATGCTGGTCGGGTTGACCCCGTCGCCCTGGATCACGCGCACGTGGTTGAGCACCTTGTAGCCCTTGCCGTTGAGGCTGTGGCCGAAGGCCTCGTCGAGCAGTTCCAGGCACTGGTGCACCACCGCCACCGGGTCGCCGGAATCGGGGCGGATCACCACGGTGGCGCCGGAGGCGATCACTTCTTCGCGCAGCGTGGTCCCCCAGTGTTCGCGGATCGCGTGGAAGATGTCGTAGCTGTCGGACACCACCGCGACGATGCCGCCGGGCTTGCCGAACTGCCGGAGCATGTTGCGGTACGCGTCCACTTCGCGCGCGCGGCCCCAACTGGTGATGGTGCTGTGCTCGGCGGCGGGGATCGAGTAGCCGGCCATCGGCTCGTGGTAGTGCGCGCGCGCCAGCAGCAGTCCGGACACGGTATCGGTGCCGAGAAAATTGACCAGGTGCGCAGCGCCGCCGATCGCCGCCGACTCCAGGCTGGACACGCCGCGCGCGCCGAAGTCGTGCAGCTTGAACGGCAACTGCCCTTCCGGGTCGTCGCTGGTGCGTTCCAGGAACTGGCGCAGAGTCTGCTTGGCGTGCCAGCTGACCGTGGCCACGGTGACCGGATACCAGATGCGCAGCAGCAGCGTTTCCAGGTACGACGGCACCCAGTAGGCCTGCGCGTCGGTGGACTCGATGGTCATCAGCGCGTTGTGGGTCGGCACCACGCTGCCCTCGGGCACGGCGCGGATGCGGATCGGCAACTGCCCGCCGAGGCGATCGACGATGTCGCGCCAACCGGCCTCGTTGAACGGCTCGCCGTGCGCGGCGAACAGGTCGCGCGCCTCGTCGATGTCGGCATGGGTGACGGCGCGGCCCAGCGCCTCCTTGAGGATCGATTGCAGGCCGAAGAACACGGTGCGGTCGTAAACGCCGCCGCGCGATTCGACGTAGAAGAACGTGGCATCGGTGCCGGCCGGATATTGCAGCCAGTGGCTGGCCTTGTAGCTGTCGGTGTTGAGCAGCAGGTTGTTCAGGCATTGCATGACGGGAAGCTCCTTCGCGTCGGGGAAAGCCAGCGGTCTGTCCGCCGGCCGGGGCAGGCTGCGGTCAACCGCGGCCCAGGAAGAATTCGAGCAGGTGCAGGTGGTCTTCGAACAGTTTCGGGCCCATGCCGAGCACTTCGCTGACCGGGATCCAGCGCGCCTTGTCGGCATCGTCGCCGCCGCGCACCTCGGGCAGTTCGCCGAAGGTGAATTCGAAGTGGAACGCGTGGGTGATGGTGCGTCCGCGCAGGCTGCGCTCGGGGTGGTCGAACACGTGGCGGTTCTTCAGCGAGCCCTTCAGCACCGGCACCGGAATCTTCAGCCGGGTTTCCTCGCGCAGTTCGCGCAGGCAGGCATCGAAGATGCTCTCGTGCTGGCCGACGAAGCCGCCCGGCAGCGCCCACAGCCCCTTGCCCGGCGCGGCGCGGCGCCGCACCAGCAGCACGTGGCCCGAATGCACCACCACCGCATCGGCGGTGACGAAGGTCGGCGGATACGGCGCCTCCTTCCAGGCCGCGCGGTATTGTTCGATGAACTGGTATTCGGCCAGCAGTTCCGCGTACGACGGCGAGTTCTTGCGGAACGCCTCGAGCATGTCGAACACCGGCGCCGGCACGTTGCCGCGCAGCATCAGCAGCGCGCCGTGGAAGTCGATGCTGCCGGCCTCGAACAGGTAGCGGCGCAGTTCGGTCGCCGACAGGGTTTCGGTGTGCTGCACATCGACCAGCGGCCACTGCGGGAACTCGCGCAGGTAATAGCTGCTGGCATCCTTGTCCATGCCGACCAGGCCGATGCGCGCCTCGGCGGCGCCGCCATCGGCGCGCACCGCCCCGGCCACCGCCGACTGCACCGCGGCGATCCATTGGCTCTCGTTGTACAGGTGGTCGCGCAGCGGGCGCAGGATCAAGCGCTCGCCCGCGCCCTCGAGCGCGGCCTGGATCATGACGCTGCGTTCGGCCACCGTCCACGGATTGCGGATGGTGCGCGGGGTCTCGGCCGAGCCGATCAGGAAGATGAGTTTCTGCGCACGCGCCAGGGCGTGACGGGCAACGGCGGCGTGACCGTTGTGGAAGGGCTCGAAGCGCCCGATGAACACCAGATAGTCGTAGTCCATGAGCATCCCTCACGGTGATTGGAATCGCCGCGGGTCTGTCCCTTGGCGTGGCGCAAATGCTACGCCGATGGGCGAAGGCGTCAAGTGCCGTGCGCGGCGGTCCGATAACGCGCGCGGCGTCTGCCGCGCCGATGCCCCGATGCACGGCGGGCGGTTTCCGCCGCGCGCGGCGTGCGCCAATGCACGCGTCGCGGCGTTGCGTGCGCGCCGCAGTCGGCGACTGGCTGGCGGTCACATCGGCATGCCAGCATTGGCGCGATCCCTCGCCACCAGACCTGTCGCCATGTCCAAATTGCTGTTCTCCCCGCGTTCGCTTTGGTTGCTGCTGTTGCTCGCTCTGGGCGCCGTGCTCGCCTCGGCGCAGGCGCGCCCCCCCGGCGCACAACACACCGGCCACGCTCAAGGTGATGAGCTTCAACGTGCGCGTGCCGGTCGATAGCGACGGCGACAAGCGCTGGGAGATCCGCCGCAGCGCGATGGCGGCGCTGATCCGCGCGCAGCATCCGGATGTGTTCGGCACCCAGGAGTTGGTCAAGCGGCAGGCCGATTACCTGGCCGCGCAACTGCCCGACTACCGCTGGTTCGGGCGCAGCCGCGACGGCAGCGAGGACGGCGAGCGCATGGGCGTGTTCTACGACAGCCGCCGGCTGAAACTGCTGGATTCGGGCGATTTCTGGCTGTCGGACACGCCGGCGGTGGTGGGCAGCATCAGTTGGGGCCACCCGCTGCCGCGGATGGTGAACTGGGGACTGTTCGAGCGCATCGCCGACGGGCGCCGCTTCTATCTGTTCGACACCCATCTGCCGTATCGCGACGAGGACGAGGCCGCGCGCGCCAAGGGCGCCGCGCTGCTCCTTTCGCGCCTGCAGGCCTTGCCGGCCGACGTGCCGGTGGTCGTCACCGGCGACTTCAACACGGCGCCGGATTCGCCCACCTACCTCACGCTGGTTCCTGCGCTGGCCGACGCGCGCAAGCAGGCGCCGCACGCGCTGGGACCGGAAGCGACCTTCCACGATTTCACCGGCCATCCCGACCGGCGCATCGACTGGATCCTGTCGCGCGGACTGCGCGCCACCCATTTCGCCACGCTCGATGCGCGGCCGCAGGGACATTGGCCGTCGGACCACTTCCCGGTGGCAGCCGAGTTCGCCTGGCCACAGTGAGGTCCATCGCTTGCGCGCGGCGTGTCATCCCGCACGGGTGGCCGCTGCGCCGTCGGCATGCGCGCACAACCAGTCCAGCACCTGACGCACTGCCGGCGCCGGGCCGGTGCGGGCCGCCACACGATCGACAACCGCCGCGCCGCCCACGGCTCCTGCAACGGCACCGCGACCAGCTGTTCGCGCACGCTGACCCGGGCCAGCGCGGCCTGCGGCAGGAGCGCCACGCCGGCGCCGCGCGCCAGCATCCGCCACAGCGGCTCGATGCCGTGCACGTGGGCGCGGATGCGCAGCTGGCCGCCGGCGCGCGCGGCCTGCATGCGCAGGTGCCGCTGCACCGGCGCCACCGGTGTGTTCGTGCTGCCGGCCCTGCCCTATCTGGTCGCGCTCGGCCTGCCGCGGGAGACGTTGATGCGCGCGCTGGGCTACTGCTTCTTCACCGCCACGCTGGCGCTCGCCACTGCGCTGGCCTGGCACGGCGCGTTTGCGCGTGGCGCGCTCGGCCCGTCGCTGCTGGCGCTGCTGCCGACCGCAATCGGCATGTGGCTCGGTGCCCGCTTGCGCCAGCGCATTTCCGCCGAAGCATTCCGCCGGGTGTTCTTCCTGACCTTGCTGGCGTTGGGCATGCATCAGCTGTGGCAGGCGCTGGGCTAGCGCGGCGTTCGACCCAGCTGATCCGCACTTGTAAGAGCAACTGTCTTCAGCCGCGACGAGCGGAGTGGCGCGTGTTCCGAACCGGCATGCAGTCGGGACTGAAGTCCCTCCCACAAGAGGCCTCGCAGTTCCGCGGCGCCGGTGAAATCCTTGTGGGAGCGACTTCAGTCGCACGAGCGCAGCGGCGGGCCTGCCGGCTTCGGAAGTCGTCGCGGCTGAAGCCGCCTACAGTGCACTCAGCAGGCGATCCGCAAGCCATGTAGGAGCGGCTTCAGCCGCGACCGAGTCTATGGCGCGGCTGAAGCTCCTACAAGGCGCCTGTCGGGCCGCCTGATGGCCCGAGGCAACCTGAGGCTATCCTGCAGTGCGATCGCCGGTAGCGTGGCTGGCCGCTTTGCCAGAGCGTTCGGCAGCGGTAGAGCAGAACGCAAGCGATGGCGCGCGCGGCCACGCAGACGCCCAATGAAAAACGCGCCACCGCTGGGCGATGGCGCGTTCGTGTTCGCACGACGATGAAGCGCAGGCTCAGTCGGCCCAGCGCCCCGGGCCGGTGGACTGCGGCAGCACCTGCACCGACAGCGGGTGGTCCTTTTCCAGCAGGTTCAGCGCATCGGCCAGGATCGAGGCCGACTCGCGCAGCAGCGGATCCGGGCGCTTGTCGACCAGCTTCTCGCGCGCGGCGTCCTTGATGATGTCGCGCTCGTTGCCGGTCAGGCCGTCGTCGCTGCTGTCGTCGGCGAGCGGGTCCAGCGGCAGGCCGAGCTGCTTGCGCATTTCCTGGCGCTGCTTGCGCTGCACGTCCTGCTTCTCGCGCTCGGCGCGGCGCTCGGCCTCGTTGAGCACCACGTACTTCTTCGCCGCTTCGGTGCGGAACTGCTGCACGTCCTCTTCCCACCACTGGAATTCCTTGTCGCTGGCGATGCGGCTGGCGTGCAGCGTCTCCAGCTTCGGCAGCAGTGGCGCGAAGTTGCCGTACTGGGTGTGCGGCACCGCGGCGATGCGGGTCCACGGCAAGGCGTTGGGATAGGTGCTCTCGCCGAACTCGGTGGCATCGACGCTGGCCGGGAACGCGATGTCCGGCACCACGCCCTTGTGCTGGGTGCTGCTGCCGCTGACCCGGAAGAACTGGGCGATGGTCAGCTTGACCTGGCCGAAGCGGTCGGTCTGGTTGGCCGGCCAGCGGTCCAGGTCGACGATGTTCTGTACCGTGCCCTTGCCGAAGCTGGTCTCGCCGATGATCAGGCCGCGGCCGTAGTCCTGAATGGCGCCGGCGAAGATCTCCGACGCCGAGGCCGAACCGCGGTTGATCAGCACGGCCAGCGGGCCGTCCCAGGCCACGCCCGGGTTCTGGTCGCTGTTGACGGTGACGCGGCCGCCGGATTCGCGCACCTGCACCACCGGACCCTGCTCGATGAACAGGCCGGTCAGTTCGATCGCCTCGTCCAGCGAACCGCCGCCGTTGTTGCGCAGGTCCAGCACCACGCCGTCGAGCTTGTCGGTCTTGAAGCCGGCCAGCAGCTTGGCCACGTCGCGGGTCGCCGAGGCGTAGTCGCTGGCGTTGCGGCGGCGGCCCTCGAAGTCCTGGTAGAACGCCGGCAGCTTGATCACGCCGACGCGCCGCGCCGGTTCGCCGTCCTTCGCCGGCAGGGTGATGGTCTCGCCCTTGGCGGCCTGTTCGGCCAGGCGCACCTTCTGCCGGGTCAGCAGCAACTGGCGGTGCTTGCCGTCCACGCCGGCCTCGGCCGGGATGTACTCCAGGCGCACCTGGGTGTCCTTGTCGCCGCGGATCTTGGCCACCACGTCGTCGATGCGCCAGCCGATCACGTCCTCGACCTGGCCGGCCTTGCCCTGGCCGACGCCGACGATGCGGTCGCCTGGCTTCAGCGTGCCGTCCACCGCGGCCGGACCGCCGGGGATGACCTCGCGGATCACCACCATGTCGTCCTGCTTCTGCAGCTGCGCGCCGATGCCTTCCAGCGATAGCGACATCTGCTGGTTGAAGTTCTCGGCGGTGCGCGGGGTGAAGTAGTCGGTGTGCGGATCGACGGTGTTGGTGTAGGCGTTCATGAAGAACTGGAACACGTCCTCGCTCTTCAGTTCCTTCACCGAGTCGGCGAGGTTGGCGTAGCGCTTGTCCAGGGTCTTGCGGATGTCCTCGGACTTCTTGCCGGCCAGCTTGAGCCGCAGCCAGTCGTTCATCACCGACTTGCGCCACAGCTCGTCCAGCTCCCGGTCATCCTTGGGCCACGCCACGTCCTTGCGGTCGTACTCGAACTTCTCGCTGCCGTTGAAATCGAAGTCCTGCTTGAGCAGCTTGCGCGCGTAGCCGATGCGCTCGTCCACGCGTTGCCGGTACACGGCAAACACCTGGAACGCCGGCTCCAGCTGGCCGGAGGCGATATTGCTGCCGAGGTTGGCCTGGAACGCGGCGAACTTGTCCACGTCGGCCTGGGTGAAGAACTGCTTGCTGCCGTCCAGCGTCTCCAGGTACTTCTTGAAGACTTCCTTCGAGGTGGCTTCGTCCAGCGCGCGCGGCCGGTAGGCATAGCGGCTGTCGGAGAGCAGCCCGTACACCAGCTTGGCGGTGGTGGACTGGTCGGCGGTCGAGGCCGCCGGCAGCGCGGGCGCGTCGGTGCGGGCGAACAGCGCCAGCGGCGTGGTCAGCGCGAACGCCAGCAGAAAGACGGAAGCTTTGAATTTCATCAACGTACTCTCGGCACCAGGCCGTCAGGGGGGGCTGCAGATCGCGTGAGACAACACGACAGTGCCGCAAGTTGCAGGCCGTGTCATCTGTTCCTGAACCAGACTAGCCGGGGCTCGGTAGCGAAATGTGAATGGCGCCGGTGCAGGCGCTGCGGGCGGGCGTTGCATCCGCGACGGCGGGCGTCCTGGACGATCGCCAGGACGCTGCGGGCGGCACCGGAAGCGATGCCGCAAAGCGAACTCAGGCCGCCACGCCGGCGCCGGCCGCCTGCCGATCAGCGTGATAGGACGAGCGCACCATCGGCCCGGAGGCGACGTGGCTGAAGCCCAACGCGTTGCCGTACTCCTCCAGCGCCTTGTACTCCTCCGGCGTCCAGTAGCGCATCACCGGGTGGTGGTGCGCGGTCGGCTGCAGGTACTGGCCGATGGTGACCATGTCCACGGCGTGCGCGCGCAGGTCGCGCAGCGTGGCCTGCACCTGCTCCATGGTCTCGCCCAGGCCGAGCATGATCCCGGACTTGGTGGCGATGGCCGGGTGCTGCGCCTTGAACTTCTGCAGCAGGGTCAGCGACCACTGGTAGTCGGCACCGGGACGCACGTTCGGGTACAGGTCCGGCACGGTCTCGATGTTGTGGTTGAACACGTCCGGCGGATTGGTCGCCAGGATTTCCAGCGCGCGGTCCATGCGGCCCTTGCCGCGGAAGTCCGGGGTCAGGATCTCGATGCGGGTGGCCGGCGCGGCGGTGCGGATCGCGCCGATGCAGTCGGCGAAATGCTGGGCGCCGCCGTCGCGCAGGTCGTCGCGATCGACGCTGGTCACCACCACGTAGCGCAGGCCCATGTCGGCCACGGTCTGCGCCAGGCTGACAGGCTCGCCGGCGTCCGGCGGCTTGGGCCGGCCGTGGGCGACATCGCAGAACGAGCAGCGGCGGGTGCAGACCTCACCCAGGATCATGAAGGTGGCGGTGCCGTGGCTGAAGCACTCATGGATGTTCGGGCAGCTGGCTTCCTCGCAGACCGTGACCAGGCGGTTCTCGCGCAGCTTGGCCTTGAGGGTCTGCACCGCGTTGCCGGACGGGATCCGCACCCGGATCCACGACGGCTTGCGCAGCACCGGCGCGTCGGCGAACTGCACCGGCGAGCGGTTGATCTTGTCCCCGCCCAGTTGCTTGACGCCGGCCTGCAGCGGCGCGGGCGCGCTGTCGCCGGAAAGGACCTGCAAGGGGATGGAGCGTGCGCTGGGCTGGGTCATGGCGTCGTCGGCGGGCAGGCGGTCAGGCCGCGTGCGTGAGCGTGAGGTCGGGCAAGGCGTCGAGCGGCTGCAGGGTCAGCCCGAACTGGCGCGCCAGTTGGGCCAGCAGCACCGGTTTGACGGCCTGCATGCCGGAGGGACCGCCCAAGTCTAGCACCGAGGTCACCTGCAGGCCTTGATAGCCGCAGGGGTTGATGCGGTGGAACGGCTCCAGATCCATCGCCACGTTGAACGACAGGCCGTGGAAGGTGCAGCCGCGGCGCACGCGGATGCCGAGCGCGGCGACCTTGGCCGCGCCGACGTAGACGCCGGGCGCGCCGTCGCGGCGCTGGCCGAGGATGTTCCATTCGTCGAGCGTGTCGATGATGGCCTGCTCGATCCGGCACACGTAGTCGCGCACCCCGATCTTCAGCCGGCGCAGGTCCAGCAGCGGATACATCACCAACTGGCCGGGGCCGTGGTAGGTGACCTGGCCGCCGCGGTCCACGTGCAGCACCGGGATCTCGCCTGGCGCCAGCACGTGTTCGGGCTTACCGGCCTGGCCGAGGGTGAACACCGGCTCGTGCTCGACCACCCACAGCTCGTCGGCATCGGTTTCCGCGCGCGTATCGGTGAAGCGCTGCATCGCCCGCCACACCGGCATGTAGGGCTGGCGGCCGAGATCGCGGACCCGGCACGGCGGCAGCGCCGGCGTCGGTTCCGGCGGCAGCACGGCGGCGCCGGCTACAGCGTCCACTTCACTTCCGGGTGCTCGCGCAGCGCCAGGTGCGCAGCGTCGTACTGGCCGCGGTCGGCGGCGCGGAAGGCGATCCGCACCGACACGTACTTGCCGTTGGACGAATGCTTCCAGCTGATGCGCTCTTCCAGCACGTCCACCCCGGCCTGGGCGAGCAGGCGCGGCAGTTCGGTCTCCAGCCCGGTGTTGGCGGTGCCCATCGCGCTGAGCTCGAAGACGCCGGGGAACTGGAAGCCGTGTTCGGGATTGTCCGAGGTGATGTCCATGGCTGCATTATCGGGCCGGCGCCGGGCAAACCCAAGGCCGCGGCGCGCCGGCAAGCGGCGTGCCGCGGCGGTGGCGGTAGCCGCGTCGTGTCAGCGCGCACATGCTGTCGGCAAGCGATGCCAGTAGGACGAACCGATACGGCGACATGGCTTTCGCGCCGCGCCGCCGCGGCCTATGCTGGCCCCGGCACTTTCATGAACGCAGGCTTCACGGAACACGCGCATCCGGCCCGCTAGCGTCGCTCCACCCATGCCTTTCCGCCCCCAGGGACGCCGCCCATGCCGCCATCGCGCCTGCCTCTCGCCTTCGCCCCCCTGTTCGCCATCGCCGCGCTGCCCGCTGCCGCTGCCGACCGTTGCGCCGGCAGCGCGCTGCAGGACACGCCGCCGACGGTGAACTTCCGCGTCGACAACGACCTGTTCGGCGGCGCCGACCAGGACCAGGGCTATAGCAACGGCTTCGGCATGACCCTGGTCTCGCCGAACCTGGTCGATTACACCAACGATCCCTGCCTGCCGCGACTCGCGCGCACGCTCAACCGCTACCTGGAACGCCTGCATCCTGGCGAGTTCGAGCAGCAGAACATGGTCTTCAGCTTCGGCCAGGCCATTTTCACCCCGACCGACAAGACCCGCCGCGACCTGATCGAGGACGACCGTCCCTATGTCGGCATCCTGACGGTGATCCTCGGTTACAACGCGCGCAACCAGGACCGCCTGCGCACCACCCAACTGACCCTGGGCATGGTCGGCCCGTCGGCGCAGGGCAAGCAGATGCAGGACGCGGTACACGACGCGCTCGGCGACGAGAGGTTCCTCGGTTGGGACAACCAGTTGCACGACGAACCGGTATTCCGCCTGGTGCACGAACGCATGCGCCGCTGGCCCGGCGACGCGGCGGTCAACGCCGACGGCTGGGGCTGGGACGCGATCAGCCACTGGGGCGGCGCGCTCGGCACCCTGCAGACCCACGCCAATGCCGGCGGCGAACTGCGCTTCGGCTGGAAACTGCCGGACGACTTCGGCAGCTCGCCGCTGCGCCCGGCTGGCGAGAACACCGCCCCGCCCCGCTACGGCCTGGGCCGCGGCTGGTCGGCGCACCTGTTCCTGACCAGCGATGCGCGCTGGGTGCTGCGCGACATCACCCTGGACGGCAACACCTTCCGCGACAGCCATAGCGTAAACAAACGCCCCTTCGTCGGCCAAGCCGGCTTCGGCCTGGCGGTGATGCGCGGCAACTGGAAGTTCGCGCTGGCGCGCTACTGGAGCACCCGCGAATTCGACCTGCAGCAGCAGACGCCGGTGTTCGGCAGCTTCACGATCAGTCGGCGGCTCTGAAGAACCCGGATTGGGGATTGGGTGAGGCCTCTGCGCTCCGCGCAGGCATCAACTCATCACAGGCCCGCCCCTGCCTCCAGGACCCTCCTGCTGCCGCTGCTGTGCCTCCAGCGCCAACTGCTGCGCGCACTGTTGATTGAACGCCTGCGCCTGCTGCACCGTGTCCTGCATCGGCATGGCCTGCTGCGACACGTCCGTCGAAGTACGAAAGCCGGGCGTCGTACCAGCCACCCACATGGCATCCCCGGCCATGAATACGCGCTCGATCTTGCCCGCATCGTCGATCCCGTTCTGCTTGGCGTGCAACATCGCCTGCGCCACATGCTCATCGCCGATATGCGCCGGCACGTCCTGGCGAATGCGCGCGAACATCGCCTGATCGGCCGCCGACAGCGCCGCGATTCCCTGCGCCTGCTCGGCGGTGCGCTCGGCCGGCGCTGCCTGGCTGACAAGGTGCGGCGAACGCAGCTGCGCCCACTGGCTGGCGTAGTCCTGCATCTCCAGCGATTGCGCCTGGCGCGGATCGATCTGCACCATTTTCGGCGCATCGAAGGCACTGAAACGCTGCAGCCCTTGCACCTGGCCATCCGGCCCCATCGCCACGTTGGTGATGCGCAGTCCCTCGCGCTCGCCCTGCACCAGCAGCGCGGCCGCCACTTTTTCGCTATGCGGGCCGGAGGCGATGCCCTGACCGGCTTCCATGTAGTGCACCTCGCGCAAGCTGTGCTTGAACTCGGCGTGACCGGGATGCGCCGGGTCGCGCAGGTCGGTCGGCGGCGACCAGGCCGCCGCGGCAGCGTGCTGCGGCGCAGGTTGCGGCGCCGGCGCGTGTCCGTCATGGGCATCGCGCTCGGGTGCGGGGACGCCCGCGGCCGGCGCCTGCGGGCGGGCCCGCTCGGGCGCAATATGCTGGCGCGCCTCACGCTCGATGTCATGGATCCGCGCATCCAGGCTCGGCAGCACCGTCTCGGTCATCAGGTGGCGGTCGGTGGCTTCCTTGGCGCTGGGCGCTGCCTGGCTTGCAAACACGCCCGTCCTGGCCAGATTGCTCCCGCCCTGCAGCGTTGTCGGATTGAGCACCGTCGCCGCGCCGACCGCGGCCGTGGCGGCGGCGCTCTGCGCGGCGTAAACCCCAGGCAATTGGGCCGACGCCGCCTGGGTATAGCGCCCGGCCGCGTCCAGTGTCGCGTCGGCCGCGCTCCCCGCCGCGGCAACCGCGTCGTGCTGCACCCGCCCTGCCCGATCGGCAACCGCGCCCAACGCGCCGCCCGCCACGCGCGCGCCCTGGCGGATGCCCTGCGCCTGCTCGGCCGCTGCATGCACAGCGTGCGCCGCCTCGGTCTGGCCTCGCTGCTGTGCGCCGACGCCCGCCTGCGCCAGGCGCCCGGCCTGAGCGTGGACCTGCTCGCGCAGCCCCTGCGGCAACACCGCACTGGCCTGCCACAAGGTGGCCGCACCCAGCACGGCGGCACCACCTTCGATCCGCCCTTGCAAGCGCTCGGCACCCGCCTGCACCTCCCCCAGCGCCTGCATGCCCTGGGCGCCAAACATCCCGGCACGCTCCACCTCGTGAGCGGCCGCATCGCCCAGCGCATGGGTGGCATGCTGGCCCAACTGCGCGGCGGCCTGCGTGCCGCGATTGACCATGTCGCCGGACGCCTCCATCCCCTGCCCGGCCCGCTGTCCGGCCTGCGCCATCGCACCACCCACGCCGCGACCCAGCCGCGCGCCCTGTGCGGTCGCATACACGATGTCCAGCATCGGCCCGGAGAAATTGGACACCTCGCGCAATGACAAATGCCGCGCGCGATCGACCGGGCCGCTGCTTGGGTCATCCGGATGTTCGCGCCGCTTGGCCGCCAGCAAGGGCTGCGCCTGCCCGGCCGCCAGCGGCAACTCGCGCAGCAACTGCGCGGTATCGCCCTGCTCCAGCCGGTCCAGGAACGCATGCACCGACGGCTGCGCATAGCGCGGCACGGACGCATCCAGCTGGCTGGCCAGCAGCGCCTTGCCTTGCGGCAGGTCCTTGAGCAGGGTGCTGGTTTCCTTCAATACCCCGCCCAGTTCCTCGCGCCGGAACGCATCCAGCCGGTGGATGTTCTGCTGGATGCCGTCGTTGAGGATCTCGCCGGCGACCTGGTAGGCGACTACATTCTTTTGCGTGTCGTACAACGGCAGGCCGTTTTCCTGCGCGAAGCGTTGCGCGGTAAGCGGGTGCAGGCCGGCGGCGTTGAAGGTGGTAGCCCGCGCACCAGTGACCGCCGAGACTGCCGCAACCTCGCCACCGCCTAGCGAATGGGCGGCGAGTTCGAAGTCGAGATGATCTCGCTTCAATGAGGATCCAAGTTGCATCGCGCGATCATAATAATCGGTCCGCAATCCCACGGACTGCGGAAAGTTGTTCGCAAGGAAATCCTCACCGGTTGTGTCGCGCAGGCCATCCGGCGTCAGCACCTGACCTGAGGACCCCTTGAACGCGATGGTCGGCTTGTAGCCTGGCCCCAGCACAGCTGGATCGGGGAGATAGATTTCGGCGCGGAAGCCAGAATTATCAGGCTTTAGAGCGTAAACAATTTGTTCATCCGTCATATTCAGCTGTGGCGCGTACTCGCGCAGCTTGTCCAGATGCTCGCTGGCGCGTATCCAACCCGCATCCGGCCGCCCCTGGCCTTTGGCGGCGTCGTACACGTCGTCGGACAGCCCCGCCATCTCGCGGACGTAATAAAGCTGCTCGAGTTGCGTTGCCTGCTGCTGCGCCTGCGGATCGTTGCTCGCGCGCAGTTGGTCGAGGAGTTCACGCTGTTGTTGGTGTTTGGCAAGGCTAGGCATCTGAAATTTCCTTCTTCAGTGGTCAATCAAAGCAATGGAATGTCTTTTTCTTCGTAAGGGAAGCCAAAAGCTTTGCGCATGTCACGGTAGTTTTCAGGTAGTGGCGGGCGCTTGTAGCCATGTTGCAGTAACCATTGTTGGCATTTGCGTTGCCAGGTCGGATCATTCGGATTACCCGGATGCCAGAAAACCGCCTCAATTACAACATAATCTCCATAGTCAGCGCCATGTTGAATTAGCCAATAAGTTTGCTCAAAACCACCGCGAGAAGCATAATCGAAAATTATAGGGTCATTTCGTGTCTTTCCATTCACATCCCCCCCCCGCTCCACCAACAGCTTCACGTTCTGCCATTTGTTCTGCGTTATGAATGCCTGAAAAATAAGGGTTTCATCATTGGTATTCCTTGCATTCGGATCACCACCATGATCGAGCAACAACTTCAGATAGATCGGATCTTCTTGCTTAGCTGCCCATACCATGGCGTTTTCGCTTTTGAAATGACGCCCAACGCTACCATCCTTAAAATATTCCACTTTCTGATCCGGCTTGCGCGCATTCGGATCAGCCCCATTCTCCAGCATCGCCCGCAAGCCATCCGGGTTGTGCGTCATGATCGGCCACATCAGCAGCGGATCGCCGTCTGTGGAGAAGATCACGTCCGGGTTGACGTGCTCCTCCTTCATCAACCGCCGGATTTCCTTGGTATCCCCATGCTCGGCCGCAAGCGCCAACGCCTGCGCCTTGGGGTCGGGGAAGAACGAGGGCAGGTTGTAGGCCGACTGCTGATACGCTGGCGGCACCGACAACGCATTGCAGCCAGCGCAGGCCAGCAGCATGAACGACAGCAATAAAGCGCGCAGCAACTTGAGCACGTTCCATCCTCATGAACGGGAAAGGCGCAGGTACGGGATCACTGTACATAACACTAGCCTAGACCTTGCCCTCGGGCTGCGCCAGACCCTTGGCAGCACGCGCGCCACCGCGCCGCGGCCATCGCGTCGTGCTGTACCCGCCCTGCCCGATCGGCAACCGCGCCCAACGCGCCGCCCGCCACGCGCGCGCCCTGGCGGATGCCCTGCGCCTGCTCGGCCGCTGCATGCACAGCGTGCGCCGCCTCGGTCTGGCCTCGCTGCTGTGCGCCGACGCCCGCCTGCGCCAGGCGCCCGGCCTGAGCGTGGACCTGCTCGCGCAGCCCCTGCGGCAACACCGCACTGGCCTGCCACAAGGTGGCCGCACCCAGCACGGCGGCACCACCTTCGATCCGCCCTTGCAAGCGCTCGGCACCGGCCTGCACCTCCCCCAGCGCCTGCATGCCCTGGGCGCCAAACGTCCCGGCACGCTCCACCTCGTGAGCGGCCGCATCGCCCAGCGCATGGGTGGCATGCTGGCCCAACTGCGCGGCGGCCTGCGTGCCGCGATTGACCATGTCGCCGGACGCCTCCATCCCCTGCCCGGCCCGCTGTCCGGCCTGCGCCATCGCACCACCCACGCCGCGACCCAGCCGCGCGCCCTGTGCGGTCGCATACACGATGTCCAGCATCGGCCCGGAGAAATTGGACACCTCGCGCAACGACAAATGCCGCGCGCGATCCACAGGGCCGCTGCTTGGGTCATCCGGATGTTCGCGCCGCTTGGCCGCCAGCAAGGGCTGCGCCTGCCCGGCCGCCAGCGGCAACTCGCGCAGCAACTGCGCGGTATCGCCCTGCTCCAGCCGGTCCAGGAACGCATGCACCGACGGCTGCGCATAGCGCGGCACGGACGCATCCAGCTGGCTGGCCAGCAGCGCCTTGCCTTGCGGCAGGTCCTTGAGCAGGGTGCTGGTTTCCTTCAATACCCCGCCCAGTTCCTCGCGCCGGAACGCATCCAGCCGGTGGATGTTCTGCTGGATGCCGTCGTTGAGGATCTCGCCGGCGACCTGGTAGGCGACTACATTCTTTTGCGTGTCGTACAACGGCAGGCCGTTTTCCTGCGCGAAGCGTTGCGCGGTAAGCGGGTGCAGGCCGGCGGCGTTGAAGGTGGTAGCCCGCGCACCAGTGACCGCCGAGACTGCCGCAACCTCGCCACCGCCTAGCGAATGGGCGGCGAGTTCGAAGTCGAGATGATCTCGCTTCAATGAGGATCCAAGTTGCATCGCGCGATCATAATAATCGGTCCGCAATCCCACGGACTGCGGAAAGTTGTTCGCAAGGAAATCCTCACCGGTTGTGTCGCGCAGGCCATCCGGCGTCAGCACCTGACCTGAGGACCCCTTGAACGCGATGGTCGGCTTGTAGCCTGGCCCCAGCACAGCTGGATCGGGGAGATAGATTTCGGCGCGGAAGCCAGAATTATCAGGCTTTAGAGCGTAAACAATTTGTTCATCCGTCATATTCAGCTGTGGCGCGTACTCGCGCAGCTTGTCCAGATGCTCGCTGGCGCGTATCCAATCCGCATCCGGCCGCCCCTGGCCTTTGGCGGCGTCGTACACGTCGTCGGACAGCCCCGCCATCTCGCGGACGTAATAAAGCTGCTCGAGTTGCGTTGCCTGCTGCTGCGCCTGCGGATCGTTGCTCGCGCGCAGTTGGTCGAGGAGTTCACGCTGTTGTTGGTGTTTGGCAAGGCTAGGCATCTGAAATTTCCTTCTTCAGTGGTCAATCAAAGCAATGGAATGTCTTTTTCTTCGTAAGGAAAGCCGAAGGCTTTGCGCATGCTGCGAAAGCTCTCCGGCAATGGAGGGCGTTGGTAACCATGCTGCAACAACCATTGCTGGCATTTGCGTTGCCAGGTTGGATCATTTGGATTGCCTGGATGCCAAAAAATGCTCTCAACAATCGAAAGTTTTTTAGGCAGCGGAGGCGGACTGCCCTCTCCAGGGTCTGCACCATGCTCAAGTAGCCAATAAACTTGCTCGAAGCCCCCCCCGCGCAGCATAGTCGAAAAGTATAGGCATGCCTTGGCTTTTCGCATTTACATCCGCTCCGCGTTCCACCAATAACTTAACGTTCTGCCACTGGTTCTGCGTCAGGAATGCTTGGAGAAGAAGAGTCTCATTGTTGGCATTCCGTGTATTCGGATCGCCGCCATGGTCCAACAACAATTTCAAGTAGATCGGATCTTCCTGCTTCGCCGCCCACACCATGGCATTGGCATGATTGGTTGGTGTACTACTGGCGCCTCGCTCAGGCGGATACGGCTTGGCCACATTCGGATCGGCCCCATTCTCCAGCATCGCCCGCAAGCCATCCGGGTTGTGCGTCATGATCGGCCACATCAGCAACGGGTAGCCGTCGGTGGAGAAGATCACGTCCGGGTTGACGTGCTCTTCCTTCATCAACCGCCGGATTTCCTTGGTATCGCCATGCTCGGCCGCAAGCGCCAACGCCTGCGCCTTGGGGTCGGGGAAGAACGAGGGCAGGTTGTAGGCCGACTGCTGATACGCTGGCGGCACCGACAACGCATTGCAGCCGGCGCAGGCCAGCAGCATGAACAACAGCAATAAAGCGCGCAGCAACTTGAGCACGTTCCATCCTCATGAACGGGAAAGGCGCAGGTACGGGATCACTGTATATCGCCATAGCCTAGACCTTGCCCTCGGGCTACGACAGACCGTCGGCAGCTCGAACTGCGAAGCGGGTTTTGCTTGAGATTCGGGATTGGAGATTGGAAAACCGTCTCACATGCGCTAACGCGAATCCCCAAAAAAAAAGCCGGCGCAAGCCGGCTTTTTTAACTCACTCGGCTTCCCACCACATCCAGAAGCTGTCCCACAGGCGCTTGAAGAAGCCGGCCTCCTCGACCGCCTTCAACGCGACCAGCGGCGCTTGCGCGATCACCTTGCCGTCCAGCGAGACCTTCACCGTGCCGATCGCCTGGCCCTGCTTGATCGGCGCTTCCAGAGTCTTGGGGACGTCGATCGACGGCTTCAGTTCGTTGTAGCGGCCGCGCGGCACGCCGACCAGCAGCGGCTGCGCCACGCCCAGCAGCACTTCCTTCTCGGTGCCCTTCCACACGCGCTGCTGCGCGACCTGCTTGCCCGGCTCGTACAGGCGGTGGGTTTCGTAGAAACGGAAGCCCCAGTTCAGCAGCGCCAGGCTGTCCTCGGCGCGCTGCTTCTCGGAGCTGTCGCCCATCACCACCGCGATCAGGCGCTGGTCGCCGCGCTGCGCCGAGCTGAGCAGGCAGTAGCCGGCCTCGGAGGTGTGGCCGGTCTTGATGCCGTCCACGCTGGGATCGCGCCACAGCAGCAGGTTGCGGTTCTGCTGGGTAATGTCGCCGACCTTGAATTCCCTGATCTTGTTGTAGGCGTAGGTTTCCGGATAGTCGCGCACCATCGCCCGGCCCAGCAGTGCCAGGTCGTAGGCGGTGGTGTAGTGGCCTTCGGCGGACAGGCCGTGGGCGTTGACGAAGTGCGAGCCGGTCATGCCGAGCTTGGCCGCGTAGTTGTTCATCAGCGAGGCGAAGGCTTCCTCGCTGCCGGCGGCGTGTTCGGCCAGCGCGATCGCCGCGTCGTTGCCGGACTGGATCGCCATGCCCTTTTCCATGTCCTCCAGGCGCGCGGTCTGGTTGACCGGGAAGCCGCTGTAGCTGCCGTCGGTGCCGGCGCCGCCTTCGCGCCAGGCGCGCTCGCTGAGCATGACCTGGTCGTCGCGCTTGATCTTGCCCAGCTTCAGTTCGGCGGCGATCACGTAGGAGGTCATCACCTTGGTGATGCTGGCCGGGGCCACCCGCACATGCTCGTTCTCGCCGGCCAGCACCTGGCCGGTGGCGTAGTCCATCAACACCCAGGACTTGGAGACGGCCGGCTTGGGCGCCGGCGGGATCGCCACGGTGGCGGGCGCGGTGGCGGCGGCGGCAGGCGATGCCGGCACCGGGCCGGGGGTCTGCGCGGAAACCAGGCCCACGGCGAAGGTGGCCACGGCAGCGACGGCGAAGCGGAATTTCATCTAAAACGACTCCTGGCAGGCCCGAGGGCCGATGGTAAACGAGGCATTGTAGGGCTAGCCGGCGCCGCCCCAGCGGCGGCAGCAGCGTAGACGGGAGGCGGCGTTAAGCCATCGGCGCTGGAGCGGCACGCGCACCTGGCGAGCGCTGGCGCGCGGCGGCGCCAGCGACAGGCCTGCGGGTTCGCCGCGCGCCTTCAGTCCTTGACGATCTGCGGACGGCCGAAGCCGAGGCCGGCGATGCGGCTGGCCAGTTCGGTGGCGCGGCCATGGTCCTCGGCGGCGACCCGCAGCCGCCACAGCGTGCGCCCGCCGGACACGATGTCGCTGACGCTGGCGCCGACGATGCCGGCCGAGGCCAGCTGCGACAGCGCGCGGTTGGCGTTTTCGCGGCTGGCAAAGCTGGCCACCTGCAACAGGATGCCCAGCGGACCGCGCGCCGCGGCGTTGTCGGCGGCGGCGCGGGCCGCCGATACGACCGGCGCGGCTGGGGCGGGGGCCGCGGCCGTGACGGTCGTGGCGGTGGATGCCGGCGTGGCGGCAGTGGCGGCGGCGGTAGTGCGTCGCGCTGGCGCTGGCGCTGGCGCAGCAGCCACGGTCGCAGCGACCTTGGTTGGTTTGCCGGTGGCCACGCGCACGCCGCGCGATTTCATCCAGTCGTCGAAATGGTCGGCATTGGCCGCGGTGTCGGCATCGGCCAGCACCCGGTAGCGCCAGCGCTCGCCTTCCGGCAGGGCGGCGGCGGCCGCGGTCGCGCTGGCGGCGCTGGGTGCGGCGGTGCTGGACGTGGCGGCGCTCCGTGCCGGTACGCTGGCCGCGGCAACCACCGCGCTGGACGGCTTGGCCGGCAAGGCCTTGACCAGGTTGTCCATCTCGGTGGCGCGGCGTGCCGCGGCGGCCTGCGCGGCACTGCCCGCTCCCGCCGCGCTGGCCAGCGCGGTGCCGGTCGCGACCTGCTTGCCGGTGCGCCGCGATGCGAGCAGGTTGCCGTTGTCGGCCGGGGTCAGCCCGCGCACTTCGACCCGGCCGGTGCCCTTGCCGGTGATGCCGAGCTTGACCGCCGCCGCATAGCTCAGGTCGATGACCCGGTCGTCGTGGAACGGGCCGCGGTCGTTGATCCGCACCACGACCGATTCGCCGTTGTCCAGGTTGGTGACCAGGGCGAAGCTGGGCAGCGGCAGGGTCTTGTGCGCGGCGGTGAACGCGTACATGTCGTAGACCTCGCGATTGGAGGTCAGGCGGCCATGGAACTTGCTGCCGTAGTACGAGGCGGTGCCGCGTTCGACGTAGCTGTGCGGGTCGTCGATGATCGTGTATTCGCGGCCCAGCACCATGTACGGCGAGCGGTTGCCGACCGCTGAGCGCGGCTCGTCGGTGACCAGCGGCTCGGGGATGCAGGCCACGTTGGGCACGTAGTCCGGGGTGCGGTCGCTGACACCCGGCGCGTACAGGCCACCGGCGGTGTAGTTGCCGCGGGTGGACGGGTCTTCCTTGGCCGGTGCGTAGGGCGAGGTGGACGGGCAACCGGTGGCGACATGCGCCGGGCCGCGGCCTTCCACCCTGACCCCGGACGCGGCGGCAGCGCCGCCGGCGGTCTTCTTCGGGGCGCTGCTGCAGGCGGCCAGCGCCAGCAGCGCGACGACGGGGACGATCCGGAGCAGCGCGTTCGGGTTCATGCCGGGGGTAACTCCTTGCCGGCGATGGCCTGGGACAGTTGGTATACGGCCATCGCGTACATCTTGGAACCGTTGTAACGGGTGATCGCGTAGTAGTTCTGGAAGCCCAGCCAGTATTGCTTGCCGGCGCTGCCGTCGAGCGTGATCGGGGTGGCGCTGGCGCCGGCCGGGACCGGTGCGGACGGCTGGTAGCCGCGCGCGGCCAGGTCGGCCAGGGTGTAGCTCGGGGTCCAGTCGGTCGGATTGAGTTCCTCGGCGCCCGGACGCAGCGTGGCCGGCACCGCCACCACGCCGTCGCGCACCCAGCCGCCCTTCTTGACGAAGTAGTTGGCGATCGAGGAGAACATGTCGTCGTAGTCGGTGAACAGGTTGCGCTTGCCGTCGCCATCGCCGTCCACCGCGAACTGGCGGTAGCTGGACGGCATGAACTGGCCCAGGCCCATCGCGCCGGCATAGCTGCCGACCAGGGTGGCCACGTCCAGGTTCTCTTCGCGGCCGAGCGCGAACAACTGGCCGAGTTCGTCGCGGAAGAACAGCTCGCGGCGCACCTCGCGCTCGAGCTTGGCCGGGTCGCCGCTGCGCGGATAGCGGAACGCCAGCGTGTACAGCGCATCGAGCACGCGGTAGTTGCCGACGTTCTTGCCGTAGCTGGTTTCCACGCCGATGATCGCGACGATGATCTCGGCCGGCACGCCGGTGCGCGCCTGCACCCGCATCAGTTCTTCGCGGTGCGTGGCCAGGAACGCGCGGCCGCCATCGATGCGCGCCTGGCTGATGAACATCGGCCGGTATTCGTTCCACGGCTTGACCCGTTCGGCCGGGCGCGACATCGCCGCCACGATCGCATCCTTGAACTGCGCCTGCGCCAGCGTCGCCTCGATCTGCGCCGGATCCAGGCCGTACTTGGCCGCGGTGTCGCGGACGAAGTTGGCGCGGGCGATCTCGAACGGCACCGGGGTCAGATCGAGCGGCGGCGCGGGCACCGCTTCGGGCGCCGCCTCCGCCGGCGGCGCCGTGCGCGGCACGGCCTGCGGCAGCGCATTGGCCTGCGGCGGCGATGGCGGAGTCCTGGGCTGGGTCGCGCATGCGACCAGGCCCAGCGTGATCAAGCAAATCAGCGCGCGTCGAATCATGCCGGCAGGTTAACAGAGTCCAGATGAATTTCCACCAATAACGCCATGAAACAAAAGAACTTTGCTCCAAGTCAAGCGGACTGGCGTATTCATCCGGCCGGGGCCGCGGCCAGCCGCCAGGCGATGCGGCCGGCGCCGGCAGCGCCCCTCGCGGTGCGCGCAAACCCCGGCGGCGAGCACCGAGTTGCCCAGGCCGAACCGCGCGTCGCCGGCGATGCGTAGCGAAGCAGCGCATCGCCAGCGCAACCCACAACGCCCGATCACAGGCCAGCGTGTGCAGGGCGAGATCGGCCAGGATGGCCGGCTGCAGGCACGCATCCCGGGTCAGCAGTGGCGATCGGCGCCCGGTGCGTGACCGATTCCGGCACTCCGGCAGCGTGGCCGGAGTCGGCATTGCCGGCTGCATGCGGCGCGCGCATCGCCGCCAGCCCCACGCAACGCTACAGCGCGGGAAACACCGGCTTGCTGTCGCAGGCCGGCACCGCGCCGGACACCGAGGTCGCATAGGTGCTGACGGTGCTGTCGGCGCTCGGCTGCAGGTTGGAGCGGTCCAGGCCGATGCGCGCATTGCTGGCTTTCAGCGCGGTGAAGTCGACCGACACGTTGGCCAGCACCAGATCCAGCAGCGCCGAGGCGTTGTAGCCCTGCACCGAACTGCCCTTGCCCTTCGGCGAGCCCTGCGCCTTCAGGCCGTTGACCACGATGTTGGCGAAGCTCGGCACGGTGCCGCTGCTGCCGCCGCCGTACAGCGGGTTGATCACCAATGCATTGGCCACGCCGAACAGGCAGGTGTTGCGATAGGTGACGTCGCTGACCGCGCCGCCCTTGGCCAGCCCGGTCTTGATGCGCAGGCCATTGTTGTCGGTGCTGGGCCTGCCGTCGGCGTCGCTGCCGAGCACGCTGTTGCCGTCGATCAGCACGTTGTCCACGCCGTACATCACCTCGCTGCCGATGGAGATGCCGTGGGTGCCGTAGAAGCGCGAGTCGCGCACGCTGATGTTGGCCGATCTGGAGGCGATGGTCTTGATCGCCACGCCGTCGTCGCCGCTCATCACGTCGTTGTCGTAGAGCGTGGCGTTGCTGACGCTGTCCAGGTCCAGGCCGTCGGTATTCGGGCTGCTGGCCGGCGCCTTGACCCGCACGCCCCAGATGGTGAGGCCGTCGGCGATGTGCACGAACAGGTGGAAGTACGGCGCGTTGACCAGATTGACGCGATAGATGCTCACGTCGCTGGCGTTCTGCACCTTGATCAGGTCGGGGCTGTTCTGGGTCAGGCCGCTCGCCTTGGCCGTTTCCCCGAACTGCCACCAGCTGTCGCTGCCGCCAAGCATCGGCAGGTCGCCGCGGCCGTCGATGCTGCCCTGGTGGCCAGCGCCGTCGCGCAGGCCCATCACGCCCGGCGATTTGCCTTTCAGATTGAGCAGCGCGCGGCAACCGCCGCTGGAGCCGGCGGCCTTGCCGCAGGCATTGGCGCCGGCGACCTGATAGTCGGACGGCTTGCGCGAGGCGAACAGGGTCACCCCGGCATCGATCACCAGGGTCACGTTGCCGCCGATGTTCAACGGCCCGCTGAGGAAGGCGTCGCCAGCGCCGGCACGCAGCAGCACCGCCGAACGCCCGCCCTTGGCGGCGCAGCTGCCCAGCGCGGCCTGGATGCGCGCGGTGTCCGGCGCGTTCCGCTCATCGGCATCGCTGAAGGTGCGCGCGTCCGCCTGCAGCGTGGCGTCCAGGGTGTCGCACAGGCTCGGCATCGCGGGTTCGGCGACCACCCGCGTATCGCCGGTCGCGGCGGATGCGTCGAGCGTGACCAGGGCCAGGAGCAGCAGGCAACCGAACGCGGGCGATGTCATTGCTGAAGAGCTCCAGACGAGGTGCGCAGCGGCGAGGGTGGTACTGCGTCCACGTGAGGATGCCTGGCATCGATTGCAGCCACGGGACGGCGTGCATCTTCTGCAAGCTGCTGCCAACGGTTGTCTACGATCGTCGCCAAGCCGGCCGGATGCTGGTCGAAATGGTGGCCGCCATGCAGCACAACGATCTGCGCGCCGCTGCCGCGCAACTGCGGACACACCGTGTCCTTTTCCTGGTCGCCGTACACGCACAGCAGCTGCGACGGCGCGATGCGTGCGATCTCCGGCAACACCGGCTTGGCGTCGCCGGCATCGCCCAGGTCCAGCCAGTTGCGCACGCGGATCTGGAAATCGGCCTTGCGGTCCACGCCGAACAAGGCCAGCAGGGCGACCTGCGCGCGTTGCGCCGGCGGCAACCGGTTGTACATGAACGGCATCGCGGTGGCGCCGAAGGAATAGCCGACCAACAGGATGCGTTGCGGGTGCCATTGCTGCTGGTAGTGCGCGATGACCCACGCCAGGTCGGCGCTGGCCTGCGCCGGCGGCTTGTCGTGCCAGAAGTAGCGCAGGCTGTCCCAGCCGACCACCGCGATGCCGCGCTGCTGCAAGGCCTCGGCCATGCCTTTGTCGATGTCGCGCCAGCCGCCGTCGCCGGACAGCACGATCGCCAGCGGCGCGCCCGGCGCGCGCACCGGCAATTCGGTCAGCGGCAGGTCGTCGAGCGCACCGCCGCTGCCCGACGTGTGCAGGTGCATGGCCACGCGTGCGGCCACGGCCGCTTGCGGCGTGCCCGCGGCCGGTGCCGTCGCGATATCGACGAAACCCTGCGCGGCGCTGGCTGGCGCAGTGCCGGCGCAGACCTCGGTCGGCGCCGGCGCCACGCCGATCGCGCCGCCCAGGGTCGCCGCCGGCGCGGCGCCGACGATGCGTTCGACCAGGGTCGCGCTGGTGCCGGTCCCGGCCAGCATCGGCAGGAAGTAGCGGTCGCCGTGCAGGTCGCGCTGCAGGTGCCGGCTCAGCTGCTCGGCATCGTGCCAGGCATGCCCGCAACCGGCGCCGGCGCGCTGCAGCCGCGCCAGATAGCGATCGCCATCGACTGTAGCCACCACCGCGCCGGTCGCGGCGATGCGCGCTGCCGCCGCCTGGCGCTGCGCCCGGTTGCCGCTGGCGAACAGGATCACCATGCCCTGCGCCGGGCCGGCCGGCTGGGTCAGCGCGACCCGACCGTAGCCGTGGCTGTGCATCGCACCCACGGGAAAGTAGTAGCGGATCAACGCATAGCCGCTCAGGCCCAGCGCAACGCTCAGCAGCAACAGGAATTTCATGAATTTCATCGACACACATCCATGTCGGCACAGCCGAGCGGACAGGAACCACGGGGAAGACGCGAGGAGGGCGGACGGACGCAGAAAGGACGACACCGGGCAGGCCGGATCGACGATGCGCTGCGTTGGCTCCCCTCGATGGACGCGGGCTGGCTGGGCGGCATCGATGCCGCGCATGGCTCACCCGGAACAGGTCCTGCACTCGTGGCCGGTCGCTGCCATCAGCGCCGTCACAGGGCATCGGCGCGCATTGTGGCGAGCACCGACACATCCCGCAATCGTTGCGCAGCTCGCCGCATACTTCCGGTTAAGCCGGCGCGGCGCCGGCCATGGCGGCGCTCAGTAGCCGTGCACCGGGCGGTGCGCCTTGACCGCCATTACCAGGCCCAGGCCGGCCAGCAACGACACCGCGGAGGTGCCGCCGTAGCTCATCAGCGGCATCGGCACGCCGACCACCGGCAGCAGCCCGGAGATCATGCCGCCGTTGACCAGCACGTAGACGAAGAACGCCAGGCCGGTAGCGCCGGCGAGCAGGCGCGAGAACGTGTCGCGCGCCTGCGCGGCGATCCACATGCAGCGCGCGATCACCACCAGATACAGCGTGAGCACCGTGGCCACGCCGATCCAGCCGAACTCCTCGCTGAGCACCGAGAACGCGAAGTCGGTGGTCTGTTCGGGGATGAAGTTCAGATGCGACTGCGAACCCAGGCCCCAGCCCTTGCCGTGCAGGCCGCCGGAGCCGATCGCGATCTTGGACTGGATGATGTTCCAGCCGGCGCCGAGCGCATCGTTCTCCGGATTGAGGAACATCATGATCCGGTCCTTCTGGTACGGACGCAGCAACCACAGCCAGGCCACCGGCGCGGCCGCGGCGACGCCGCCCACCGCGATGCCGACCCACCACCACGGCAATCCGGCCAGCAGCAGCACGAAGCCGCCGCTGGCGGCGATCAGCACGCCGGTGCCGAAGTCCGGCTGCAACATGATCAATGCGGTCGGCAGGCCGATGATCACCGCACTGACCAGCACCGTGGGCAGACGCGGCGGCAGCGGCATGCGGTGCAGGTACCAGGCCACCATCATCGGCATGCTGATCTTCAGCAACTCGGCCGGCTGCAGGTAGAACACCTTCAGGTCCAGCCACTGCCGGCCGTACTTGCCGGTGCCCAGCGCGAACACCGCCAGCAGCGGCAGCATCGACAGCGCGTAGATCAGCGGCGTCCAGGCACGCAGGCGCAGCGCCGAGACCCGCGACAGGCCCCACATCGCCGCCGCGCCGATCGCGAAGCGGATGGCCTGGGCCAGCATCAGATGGTTGCCGCCGGCCTGGCCGCCGGCGCTCTTGAGCACGGCCAGGCCGATCACCATCAGCCCCCCCAGGGCCAGGCACATCGGCCAGTCCAGGGTGCGGGCGAAACGGCCGCCGAGATCGGCCAGCCAACGCAGGAAATCCTTCATCGCTCGTCCGGGATCTCGTCGGGGATCGGCGGCGGCGCGTCGGCGGCGCCGCGCGAGCCCGGATCCTCGGCATAGTAAAGCCGGCTGCCGAACGCGGTGGCGCCGCGCAGGCTGTCCAGCGGCTCGATGCCGGCGGGCAGGCGCCCGAGCAGCCAGGCATCGAAGATCTTACGCGCGATCGGCGCGGCGGTACTGGCGCCGTAGCCGCCGCCCTCCACCGCCACCGCCAGCGCGATGGTCGGCTCCGCGGCCGGGGCGAAGCCCTCGAACAGCGAGCGGTGGCGCAGGTGCATCGGCAGGCTGCGCGGATCCACCGCGGCCAGGCCCTTGCGGCTGACCACCTGCGCGGTGCCGGTCTTGCCGGCCATCTGGTACGGCGCGCCGACCGCGATCGCATGCCCGCTGCCGCCGGGACGCATGGTGTCCATCATGCCCTCGCGCACCGCCTGCAGGTTGCCGGGATTGTCGCTGATCGGCTTGCCCGGGCCGAGCGCCACCGGCGCCCACGGCTGGTCGAACGCGCCGCGCTGGGCCATCACCAGGTGCGGGGTGCGCAGTTGGCCATCGGCGATGCCGGCCACCGCGCGCACCAGCTGCAGCGGCGTCACTTTCCAGTCGCCCTGGCCGATGGCGATGTTGACCGTGTCGCCGGGATACCACGCTTCCTTGCGGCTTTTCGCCTTGTAGGCCGGCGACGGCACGATGCCGCCGATCTCGCCCATCAGGTCGATGCCGGTGGGCGCGCCGAAGCCGTAGCGGTTCATGTACTGATCGACCTTGCCGATGCCCATGTCGACGGCCAGCTTGTAGTAATAGGTGTTGACCGACTGCGCGATCGACTTGCGCAGGTCGGTCCAGCCGTGCCCGCCGCGGTGCGAGTCGCCCCAGCCGCGACTGACCCCGGGCAGGTAGAACATGCCGGTGGACAGGATCTTGTCCTCCGGGCGGCGGGTGCCGCTGTCCAGTCCGGCCAGGCCCATGAACGGCTTGATGGTCGAGCCCGGCGCCACCCCGCCCAGCACCAGCCGGTTGAACTGCGGCCGCGACGGATCGCTGTTGAGCGCCTGGAAATCGGCGTGCGAGATGCCGTTGACGAACAGGTTGGGATCGTAGGATGGCAGGCTGACCATGGCCAGGATCTCGCCGGTGCGCGGATCGATCGCGATGGCCGCGCCCTGGTAGTCGCCAAACGCGGCGACCATCGCGCGCTGCAGGTCGGCGTCGATGGACAGGCGCAGGTCGGCGCCGGACTGCGCCGGGACCCGGCCGACGGTACGGATCGCGCGGCCCTGCACGTTGGTCTCGACCTGCTCGTAGCCGACCTTGCCGCGCAGTTCCTCTTCGTAATAGCGCTCCAGCCCGGACTTGCCGATGTGGGTCAGCGCGGCGTTGCCTTCGCCGAGCATCTCCAGATCCTTCTCGTCGATGCGGCCGACGTAGCCGATGATGTGCGCGAACAGCTCGCCGTAGGGATAGTGGCGGGTCAGGTAAGGCTCGAGTTCCACGCCGGGGAAGCGCCAGCGGTCCACCGCGAAGCGCGCGCGCTCCTCCTCGCTGACCCGCAGCTTCAGGGTCACCGGGCGGAAACTGCGGCTGGCCTTGCGCGCGGCCTGGAAGCGTTCGATGTCCTCGGCCGACAGCGCGATGACCTTGCCCAGCTCGGCCAGCAGCGCGTCCATGTCCTCGACCTTGTCCGGGGTCACGTCGAGCCGGAACGCGGGCACGTTCTCGGCCAGCAGGCGGCCGTTGCGGTCGTAGATCATGCCGCGCCCCGGCACCACCGGCCGCGGCTTGATCCGGTTGGCGTCCGAGCGCGTGGCGTAGATGTCGTGGTCCAGCACCTGCAGCTTGAAGTACCAGGCGCCCAGGCCGACCAGCGCCACCAGCACGCCAAGGAACCCCAGCGCCGCGCGGCGCCGGAACTGCTCGGCCTCGGCGTGCGGGTTCTTCTGCGTGCGGCGGGGGTTCAGGGCCACGCTACTTCTTGCTCCGCCGACCCAGCCGCAACGCGTCCAGCAGCACGAACAGCGGCGGCCACAGCGCCATGCCCAGCAGCGGCGCCCACCAGTAGTTCCACGGCAGCGTGGGCTCGCCCACCGCCAGGTGCACGGCCGCGGCGACGATGCGGTCGTTGACCAGCAGCCCGCCGATCGCCAGCGCCTGCTGCGACATCGGGAAGAAGCGGATGCGCGCGCGGAAGCGCTGCAGGATGAAGCTCAGGATCACCAGCCGCAGCGCCTGCTCGCCGAGCACCCCGCCGTACAGCAGATCGGCGACCACACCGATGGCGAAAGCGAAGCCCAGCCCGACCGTGTCCGGGGTCTCGATCACCCAGTACGCCACCACCAGCGCCAGCCAGTACGGCCGCAGCGGCTGCAGCAACAGCGGCAACGGCAGCAGGCCCAGCAGCAGCGCCAGGAGCACGCTGACCGGGAGGACCCAGCCTTTGCTGCGGGGGCGGCTCATTGTTGCGGCTCCTTGGGAGCCGGCGGGACTCGGGACTCGGGACTCGGGACTCGGAAGGCCGGTGCAGTCGGGACTCGGGACTGGGGACTCGGGACTCGATCAGAAGCCGGGACATGGCCGGATACCGGGCCAGCGGCCGGCGCAGACGCGCCAGCAGGCGCAGAACCGCGCCCTTGCGCCGCCGCATGCACCGCATGCGCCGCATCGCCGTTGCCGTTGCCATTGCTGTCGCCGTGTCCGAGTCCCGAGTCCCCAGTCCCGAGTCCCGGCTGCCGCCCGAGTCCCGAGTCCCGAGTCCCGAGTCCCGGCTTCAACAACAACACGTCCCGCCCCCGGTCCAGCTTCGCCGCCGGCTTCAGATTGCCGACCAGGAAGGCATGGGTGTCGTCCGGGCGCAGCGTCGCCACGGTGCCGACCGGGAAGCCGGCCGGGAAGCGCCCGCCCAGGCCGGAGGTGACGATCTCGTCGCCGACCTCGACCCCGGCGCTGAGCGGCACGTCGCGCAGCTCCAGGGTGTCGCCGCGGCCGTAGACGATCAGGCGCACGCCGTTGCGCGCCACCGTCACCGGCACCGCATGGTCCGGGTCGGTCAGCAGCAGCACGGTGGAATGCAGCGGTGTCACCTCGATCACCTGGCCCATCAGCCCGCCGGCGTCGATCACCGCCTGGCCGACGTGCACGCCGTCGCGGCCGCCGGCATCCAGCACCAGGCGCTGCCGGGTCGGGTCCAGATCGATGTCCAGGATCGGCGCCAGTTGCACGTCCAGGCCGCGGCGTTCGGCCACCCCCAGCAGCTCGCGCAGCTGCGCATTGTCCAGCGCCGCGGTCTGCAGCCGGGTCAGCCGCGCCTTGGCGATCAGCAGCTCGTTGCGCAGCGCACGGTTTTCCCTGACCAGCTGCGCATGGCTGGCGGCGCTCTCCTGCACCTGCGAGCCGAGCCGGCCTGGCAGCCCGGCCAAGGCCCACAGCGGCTGCACCAGCAGGTTGGTCTGGCTGCGCACCTGCTTCAGCCAGCCGGCCTGCGCGTCGAGCACGATCAGCACCACCGCCAGGGCCAGGTACGCCAGCAGGCGCGGCGTGCTGGCGGCTTCGCCCGGGCGGGCAGTGACGGGAGGACCGGCGTAGGGAGGCACGGGCTAGAGCCGGGAAAGGGGAATCGGGAAGGGGAAATCGGACAACGACAGCGCGCTCCCGGCTCGATCGGGCCGGGGCGCAGGCACGGTGGCGGACGCGGCGCCGGCAATGTCGGTGCGGATGGGGGGTTCGCTTCCCCCTTCCCCATTCCCGATTCCCGGCCTCACCATCACTCCGGCGCGAAGAACTCGTTGCCGTGCATGTCCACCAGCTCCAGCGCACGGCCGCCGCCGCGGGCCACGCAGGTCAGCGGGTCGTCGGCGACCTGCACGTGCAGGCCGGTCTCCTCGGAGATCAGCCGGTCCAGGTCGCGCAGCAGCGCGCCGCCACCGGTCAGCACGATGCCGCGCTCGGCCACGTCGGCGCACAGTTCCGGCGGGGTCTGCTCCAGCGCCAGCTTGACCGCCGAGACGATGCCCGACAGCGGCTCGTGCAGCGCCTCGAGCACCTCGTTGGAGTTGATCTTGATCATCTTCGGCACGCCCTCGGCGAGGTTGCGGCCGGAGATTTCCATTTCCTGCACCTCTTCCTGCGGGTAGGCGCAGCCGATCTGCAGCTTGATCCGCTCGGCGGTGGCCTCGCCGATCAGCATGCCGTGGTTGCGGCGCACGTAGTTGGTGATCGACTCGTCGAAGCGGTCGCCGCCGATGCGCACCGACTGCGAGTAGACGATGCCGTTCAGCGAGATCACCGCCACCTCGGTGGTGCCGCCGCCGATGTCGATGACCATCGAGCCGCGCGCCTCGGTGACCGGCATGCCGGCGCCGATCGCCGCGGCCATCGGTTCCTCGATCAGGTACACGTCGCGCGCGCCGGCCTCCTCGGCCGATTCCTTGATCGCGCGGCGCTCGACCTGGGTCGAGCCGGCCGGCACGCACACCAGCACGCGCGGGCTCGGGCGCAGGAAGCGCGACTTGTGCACCTTCTTGATGAAGTGCTTGAGCATCGCCTCGGTGTAGGTGAAATCGGCGATGACGCCGTCCTTCATCGGGCGGATGGTGGTGATGTGGCCGGGGGTGCGGCCGAGCATCTGCTTGGCCTCGGCGCCGACCGCGGCCACCGAACGGGTGCCGCCAATCGCCCGATCCTGGCGCACCGCGACCACCGACGGTTCGTTCAGCACGATGCCCTGGCCACGCACGTAGATGAGGGTGTTGGCCGTGCCCAGATCGATGGACAGGTCGTTGGAGAACATGCCGCGGAGTTTCTTGAACATCGGGGAATTGAGTCCTGGGGAGTCGCGTGCCATCGCCGAATGGCGAAAAAATGGGCAGAAAACGAAGTCTGCTAGCGTAACAACCCACCTGGGTGCGGGCAAGGAAAATTCTCGCTAAAACCGCGCCTTGCATGCGCTCGCCCGGGCGCCGTCCATCGTGCTGGTGGCCCTGCCCGGCCGCAGCCGTTACCCTTTGCGCCGCGGCGACCCCGCAGCTTGCCCGCCTGAATGCGGGCTCATCCCTCCGCCAAGGCCTGCCCGATGTCCGCACTGATCTGTGGTTCCCTCGCTTTCGACACCATCATGGTGTTCCCGGACCAGTTCAAGAACCACATCCTGCCGGACAAGGTGCATATCCTGAACGTGTCGTTCCTGGTGCCGCGGATGCGCCGCGAATTCGGCGGCTGCGCCGGCAACATCGCCTACAACCTGCACCTGCTGGGCGGCGATCCGATCCCGATGGGCACGGTGGGCCAGGATTTCGGCCCCTACCGCGAGCATTTCGAGACGCTGGGCATCGACCTGTCGCAGGTCAAGGTGATCGAGGACCTGTTCACCCCGCAGGCATTCATCACCACCGACCACGACAACAACCAGATCACCGCGTTCCATCCCGGCGCGATGATGCGCAGCTACGAAAACCACGTGCGCGACGTGCCGGGCGTGACCCTGGGCCTGGTCGGCCCGGACGGGCGCGAGGGCATGCTCCAGAACGCCGAGGAGTTCGCCGCCGGCGGCATTCCCTTCATCTTCGATCCCGGCCAGGCGATGCCGCTGTTCAACGGCCCGGAACTGCGCACCTTCATCGAACAGGCCGACTACGTGGTGGTCAACGACTACGAGTCCAACCTGCTGCAGGAGCGCACCGGCTGGAACGAGCAGGACATCGTCTCGCGGGTGCAGGCCTACATCACCACCCAGGGCCCGAAGGGCGCGCTGGTGTACACCCCGGACAAGACCTACGACGTCCCGCCGGCGCACGAGCGCCGCGTGGTCGACCCCACCGGCTGCGGCGACGCGTTCCGCGCCGGCCTGATCTTCGGCATCGAGCGCGGCTGCGACTGGCTGACGATCGGGCGCATGGGCAATCTGATGGGCGCGTTGAAGGTGGAACATCCCGGGACCCAGAACCAGCGTTTCGACTTCGACGAGTTCAACGATCAGTTCAAACAGCAGTTCGGGTACGCGCTGTAAGGTCGGGACTCGGGACTCGGGATTCGTGAAAGCCGGGGTTCCGCCGCTTGGTTTTCACAAGAACCGCGCCGTGCGCGGTTTTTTGGTTTGACGGTCTGGAGCTGACTGGCAGGCCGGGCGTTGGGGGCCAGGATTGGGGAGTGGGATTCGCAAAAGCGGGGCTTGGGCTTAGCGTCTACGAGGGCCGCGCGATGCGAGGCTTTCGCCTAGGTGGGCCCGGAACGGATCCGCCGGGGCCACCCGCCCTTGCCAATCCCGACTCCCCAATCCCGGCTTTGCTGCACTGCGGTTTGAGCGCAGCGCCGGTTTGTGCGTCACTGCTGGTCTGGTTCCGGGTGGAACCGAGGATGCGCCACGTGTCGGAGCTGACTGTCGCCAACCTCACGCAGGCCAAGGCCGGGCCGTCGTGCGCCATCGAGGCCGAATCCGCATTGCTGGTGCGGATGCGCCATTTCCGCCAGATCGAGCCGTTGCCGCCGGCGCTGGCGCGTTCCTGGCAACGCTGTCTGGACGAGTACGGGCTAAACCCGGACACCCCCCCTTCGCCGATGGTCCACGACGGCAGCGGACTACGCGAGCGTCGGCAGCGGCTGGAGCAGGTGCTGCGCATCGCCAAGGTGGAGATGGAGAACCTCTACGAGCAGATCGCCGGCGGCGGCTATGCGGTGGTGTTCGCCGACGCCGAGGCGACCGTGCTGCACAGCGTGCAGGACCCGGCGCTGCTGCGCGAATTCCGCGAGACCGGGTTGTTCTGCGGCGCCAGCTGGGCCGAGCGCTACCAGGGCACCAACGGCATCGGCACCTGCGCGGTGGAACGCAGCGCGCTCGGCGTGCACCGCGGCGAGCATTACCTGATCCGGCACCTGCCGCTGTCGTGCAGCGGCGCGCCGATCCTGGACCCGCACGGGCAACTGCTGGCGGTACTGGACGCCTCCACCCCGGACGCCCGCGACACCAAGCTGGTGCAGCGCCACACCAGCGCGCTGGTGGGCATGTCGGCGGCGCAGATCGCGCGTTCGTATTTCCTGGAGCAGTACCGGCATGCGTGGATCCTGCGCTTCCACAGCCGCCCGGAGTTCGCCGGCCTGCTGCACGAGGCGCTGATGGCGATCGGCTACGACGGCCGCGTGCTCGCGGTCAACGAAGCCGCGCTGGAACAGCTCGGCAAGGGCGACCGCAGCCTGCTGGTCGGGCGCGACATCTCGCAGGTGATGCAACTGGATTTCGACACGGTGGAACAGCGCGCGCGCAACGACGCCAGCACGCTGTGGTCGATCCGCTGCGCCTGCCACGGGCGCCGTTTCTTCGCCCTGGCGCAGCCGCCGCGCCGCGACGCGGCCGCTGGCCGCGCGCACGCCGCCAGCGCCGACAACGGCGCCAGCGCCGACAACGGCGCCAGCGCCGACAGCGGCGAGGCCGCCTACGCCCGCGAACACGTCGGCTCCGATCCGCGCATGCGCCACAACCTGGACAACGCGCTGAAGCTGGCCGCGCATCGCGTGTCGATCCTGCTGTGCGGCGCCACCGGCACCGGCAAGGAGGAGTTCGCCAAGGCGGTGCACCGCGGCTCGCCGTGGGCGGCGCGGCCGTTCGTGGCGGTGAACTGCGCGGCGATCCCCGAGGCGCTGATCGAGAGCGAGCTGTTCGGCTACGCCCGCGGCGCATTCACCGACGCGGCGCGCGAGGGCCGCCACGGCAAGCTGCTGCAGGCCAGCGGCGGCACCCTGTTCCTGGACGAGATCGGCGACATGCCGCTGCCGCTGCAGACGCGGCTGCTGCGCGTGCTGGAAGAACAGAGCGTGACCGCCCTGGGTAGCGACCGGGCGATGCCGCTGGAACTGCACGTGGTCAGCGCCAGCCACCGCGACCTGATGCAGATGGTGGCCGCCGGCGAGTTCCGCGAGGACCTGTACTACCGCCTCAACGGCGTGGTGCTGCACCTGCCGCCGCTGCGCGAGCGCAGCGACAAGGCCGAACTGATCCGCACCCTGCTGCGCGAGGAGAGCGGCGAGCACCACGTGCGCATCAGCGAGGACGCGCTGCACAAGCTGCTCAGCTACGCTTGGCCGGGCAACCTGCGGCAGCTGCGCAACGTGCTGCGCACCGCCGCGGTGTTGTGCGCCGACGGCATGATCCGCATCTCCAACCTGCCGCAGGAAATCGTCGACGCCGACAGCGGCCCGTGCCTGGTCAACCGCGACGCGGTCGCCGCCGACGACATGCCCGGGCGCGTGGCCCTGGACAGCGCCGAACGCAGCGTACTGCAGCAGCAGCTGGAACGGCATCGGTGGAACGTCAGCCGCACCGCCGACGCGCTCGGCATCAGCCGCAACACCCTGTACCGCAAGCTGCGCAAGCATGGGTTGGCGACGGCTTGAGTGCAGGCGCGAAGCTGTTCGATCACGCCATTTCCTGTACCCATCTCCTGTAGGAGCAACTGTCTTCTCATCCGATAACCTCACGCCATGGTGTGCGATCTCGTGCCATGGCGTTGAGTCGGATAAGCAGCACGCGCATGCATGCGGTGATGGCGACCTTGGCGGGCTTGCCGCGTGCCCGTAACTGTTGATAACGCTCCTTGAAGGAGGCTTGAGTGCGCACAACGCTCCAACAGGCCATGTACAGCACTCGTCGGATCGTGGCACGCCCGCCGCGGATGCGGCGTTTGCCGCAGTGCTGCCCGCTGTCCACGTTGTAGGGAGCCAGGCCGACCAGGGCCGCGATCTGGCGACGATCCAGCGTCCCCAGTTCGGGCAGATAGGCCATCAGGCTGGCGGTGGTGACCTCGCCGATGCCCGGGACCGTGCCCAGGGCGTGCGCCAGCGCATCGTCGAGCTGGCACCGCACCTGCTTGATCGCCTGGTTCATCCGCTGGATACGGCGGCGCACGTCGCCGATCTGCTCGATCAGGCACGCGCGCACCATGGCCAGGGTCGCCTGATGCAAGCGACGGCGCTCGTCGTCACGTTGCTGGACCAGTTGCTCGCGGCGCTGGACCAGCATGCGCAGTTGCTCACGCAAGGGATCGGGAGCCGGCGCGGGCGCTTGCACCAGGTGAGCCATGCGCGCCAGCAAGGCCGCATCCAGCGGATCGGTCTTGGCGGTTGTGCCCAAGGCCGTGGCGAAAGCGCGTGCCCGGCGCGGATTGATCCGGGTCACCGGGATCCCTGCCGTGGCCAGTGCCGTCATCACCGCCCGTTCGTAGCCGCCGGTGGCCTCCAGCAGCGCGTTGCCGACGCAGTGCCCGGCAAGGTGGTCGCACAGGCGCTGGTGGCCCTGGGCGGTATTGGGAAAGGACAGCAACTGGTCCAGGGGAAGCACGTGGACGGCCAAGGTGTCCTTGGCCACATCGATACCGATCCAAAGAGGCATAAGCGTTAGGTAGACTGGGGGACAGGAGAGAGCCACCTCGTCGCTGCCCACGCTTGTGAAGTTCGAGCGAACGCTCGTTCAACTGTTCGGGCTAGGCAACGAGGTCGATGTGCGGCCGCCCTGGCTCCTACACGTGCTTGAACACTACGGCCTGTCGGCGTGCCGCACATCGCTCTCCACTCAAACTGTAGAGCAATCTCCAGACACAAGCGGCTTCAGACGCGACAGGCGCCCGGTCGCGGCTGAAGCCGCTCCTACGGGAACGCGCGCGCCATCCCGGCCCCATCCCGATAAGATGCCCGCATGACTTCCTATTCCGGCTTCAGCGCCCCGGCCAAGAAATCGCTTGGCCAGCACTTCCTCAGCGACCGCCACTACATCGACAGCATCGTGCGTGCGGTCAATCCCAAGCCCGACGAACTGCTGGTCGAGATCGGCCCCGGCCAAGGCGCGATCACCTTCCCGCTGCTGCGCCGCCACGGCCGCCTGACCGTGATCGAATTCGACCGCGACCTGATCGCGCCGCTGACCGCCGCGGCCGAAGGGGTCGGCGCACTGACCATCCTCAACCGCGACGTGCTGTCGGTGGATTTCGCCGAACTGGCCGGCGCCGGCCGCATCCGCCTGGTCGGCAACCTGCCCTACAACATCTCTTCGCCGATCCTGTTCCATGCGCTGGACCACGCCGCGGCGATCGCCGACATGCACTTCATGCTGCAGAAGGAAGTGGTCGATCGCATGGCCGCGGGGCCGGGCAGCAAGGTCTACGGCCGGCTCAGCGTGATGCTGCAGGCGTATTGCGAAGTGACCTCGCTGTTCGTGGTGCCGCCGGGCGCGTTCCGGCCGCCGCCGAAGGTCGATTCGGCGGTGGTGCGGCTGGTGCCGCATGCGCCGCAGGACATCGGCATCGGCGACCGGCGGCGCTTCGCCGACGTGGTGCGCGCAGCGTTCGGGCAGCGCCGCAAGACCTTGCGCAATGCGCTGGGCGGGGTCTGCGACGCGGCCCAGTTCGAGGCCGCCGGGGTGCGCCCGGATGCCCGCGCCGAGCAGCTGGAGGTCGCCGATTTCGTACGCCTGGCCAACGTGGCGCAGGCCTGAGCGCACAGCGCGATCCGCATCCGCGCGCGCCGACGCCGTAGACACTCACGGCGCGGCCAGCGCAGACACAGCAGCGCGCACTGCCTGCAGCGCGCTCGTAGACAGCGCGCAGTCCATTCCTGCACCGGCTTTGCTTACACTGTAGGGCATGAACGATGACGCACCCTATCGGATCGAGGTCGAAGTGTCGCCCCGGTTCCTCCACGACCAATCGGCGCCGGAGGACGGACGCTATGCGTTCGCCTACACCATCCGCATCCACAACCGCGGCCGCGTCGCCGCGCGGCTGATCGCCCGGCACTGGGAAATCACCGACGCCAACGGCCGCGTGGAGCGCGTGGACGGCGACGGCGTGGTCGGCGAACAGCCGCGGCTGCGGCCCGGCGAGGACTTCCGCTACACCTCCGGGCTGATGCTGGAAACCGAGCACGGCACGATGCGCGGCCACTACGACATGGAAGCCGACGACGGCACCCATTTCGTCGCACCGGTCGCACCGTTCGTGTTGGCCATGCCGCGGACCCTGCACTGATGGCATCGGCATGAGCGTGTGGGCCATCGGCGACCTGCAGGGTTGCTACGACATCACCCAGCGGCTGCTGGAAAAGATCCGCTTCGATCCGGCGGTGGACCGGCTGTGGTTCTGCGGCGACCTGGTCAACCGCGGCGGGCAGTCGCTGGAAACCTTGCGCCTGGTGCACTCGTTGCGCGCACACAGCGTGGTGGTGCTGGGCAACCACGACCTGTCGCTGCTGGCGATCGGCGAGCGCAGCCTGGACGAGCAGCGCAAGGTCAATCCGGACCTGCAGCGCATCGTGCTGGCCGAGGACCGCGACGAACTGCTGACCTGGCTGCGCATGCAGAAACTGCTGCACGCCGACCGCGAACTGGGCTGGATGATGATCCACGCCGGGCTGGCGCCGAAGTGGACCACCACCCTGGCGGAGAAGCATGCGCGCGAGGTCGAGCAGCAGCTGCACGGCAGCGGCTACCGCAAGCTGTTCCGCAACATGTACGGCGACCGCCCGGCCTGGTCGCCGGGGCTGACCGGCTACGACCGCTCGCGCGCGATCATCAACCTGTTCACCCGCGCCCGCTATTGCACCCCGCGCGGGCGCATCGCGATCGAGGAGAAAGGCACGCCGGGCACCCAGGCGCAGGGCCTGTATCCGTGGTTCGAGGTGCCTGGCCGCGTCGAGCGCGACCTGAAGATCGTCTGCGGCCACTGGTCCACGCTGGGCCTGACCATCACCCAGGGCGTGCACGCGATCGACACCGGCGCGGTGTGGGGCGGCAAGCTCACCGCGCTGCGGCTGGACAGCGAAGACCTGCAGGTGGTGCAGGTGCCGGGACGCCCGATCGAAGGTCCGCCGCCGGTGCAGCGCACGCGGCCGCCGCGGCGCAGGACCGGCGGTGGGCGCGGTGCGGGTGGTGGTGCTGCCGCTGTATCGCCGCCGCCCGATCAGGAATGACGGCCACGCAGACTGCCAACGTGTAGGAGCGGCTTCAGCCGCGACAGGATCTCGCCGGTCGCGGCTGAAGCCGCTCCTACAACACGCCGCGCCGCCCGCACGAATCCGCTACGGCATGCCACGCCTGCGCCGGTAATCGACGAATGCGAACGCCAGCGCATGCTTGGCATCGGCCGCGTGCGCCTGCCGCGCCACGACCTCCCACTTCGCCGGATCGAACATCGGAAAATGCGCATCGGCGCCTTCGACCAGCGTGTCCACATGGGTCAGGTACAGCATCTCGGCGTGCGGCAAGGCCAGCGCGAAGATGTCGCCACCGCCGATCACCGCCAGCTCCCCGGCGCCGCTGGCCTGCGCCGCCTCGATCGCGGCCGGCAGCGAAGCGACCGCCTGCATGCCCTCGAACGGCACCTGCCCGGAGCGCGTCAACACCAGATTCAGGCGCCCCGGCAGCGCGCGGCCCAGCGACTGCGCGGTCTTGCGCCCCATCAGCACCGGCTTGCCCAGGGTCAGCGCCTTGAAGCGCTTCAGATCGTCCGGCAAGCGCCACGGCAGATCGTTGTCGCGGCCGATGGCGTTGCCGCGATCGAGCGCGGCGATCAGGGTTATTCGGGACTCGGGACTCGGGACTCGGGACTCGTCCCTGCCCGTCCTCGCCGATGCCACCGCTGTTGCATTTTCCGAGTCCCGAGTCCCGAGTCCCGAGTCCCGCCGCCTCATACCGCCACCGGCGCCTTGATCGCCGGATGCGGGTCGTAGCCCTCGATCGCGATGTCGTCGTAGGTGAACGCGAACAGGTCGCTGACCGCGGGATTCAGGCGCAGCGTCGGCAACGGCCGCGGCGTGCGCGCCAGCTGCTCGCGCGCCTGCTCGAAGTGGTTCGAATACAGGTGCGCATCGCCCAGCGTGTGCACGAAATCGCCGACGCCCAGGCCGGTGGCCTGCGCCACCATGTGGGTCAGCAACGCGTAGCTGGCGATGTTGAACGGCACGCCGAGGAAGATGTCGCCGCTGCGCTGGTACAGCTGGCAGCTGAGCTTGCCGTCGACCACGTAGAACTGGAACAGACTGTGGCACGGCATCAGCGCCATCTGCGGCAATTCCGCCACGTTCCAGGCGCTGATCAGTAAGCGCCGCGAATCGGGATTGCGCTTGATCTCATCCACCAGCCATTGCATCTGGTCGATCTCGCGGCCGTCGGCGCCGGTCCAGCGGCGCCATTGCTTGCCGTACACCGGACCAAGTTCGCCCTGCGCGTCGGCCCACTCGTCCCAGATGCTGACTTTGTTGTCCTTGAGGTAGGCGATGTTGGTTTCGCCCTTCAGGAACCACAGCAGCTCATGCACGATCGAGCGCAGGTGCAGCTTCTTGGTGGTCACCAGCGGGAAGCCGGCGTTGAGATCGAAGCGCATCTGCCAGCCGAACACGCTGCGCGTGCCGGTGCCGGTGCGGTCGGATTTCTGCGCGCCGTGCTCGAGCACGTGGCGCAGCAGGTCCAGGTAGGCCTTCATGGCGTGGTGTCCACTGCCACCGGCACCGGCTGCAACACCGGCGCGCGGCGCGAGCGCCACAGCAGGAACAGGCCGAGCAGGATCAGCGGCGTGCTCAGGATCTGGCCCATGGTCAGCCAATGGAACGCCAGGTAGCCGATCGGCGCATCCGGCACGCGCACGAACTCCACCGCAAAGCGGAACACGCCATACAGCAGCGCGAACAGGCCGGACACCGCATAGCGCCGGCGCGGCCGCAGCGAGAACGTCCACAGCAGCGCGAAAAGCAGCAGGCCTTCCAGCGCCGCCTCGTACAGCTGCGAGGGATGCCGCGCGAACTTGTCCAGCGCACCGCTGGCGTACTGCGCCTGGATCTGCGCCAGCGGCCAGTCCTGCAGCTCCGGCGTGCGCGGGAAGATCACGCCCCAGCCGGCGTTGGTGAACTTGCCCCACAGCTCGCCGCCGACGAAATTGCCGACGCGACCGAAGCCCAGCCCCAACGGCACCAGCGGCGCGACGAAATCCATGGTGTCGAAGAAATGCAGCCGCGACTTGCGCGACCACCAGGCCGCCGCCACCAGCACGCCGATCAGGCCGCCGTGGAAGCTCATGCCGCCATCCCAGACCTTGAAGATCAGCAGCGGGTTGGCCAGGAAATCATGCAACGCGTAGAACAGCATGTAGCCGATGCGCCCGCCGAGCACCACGCCGAGCATCGCGTAGAACAGCAGGTCGGAAAACCCGTCCATGTCCACGCCGGGCAGGCGGCCGGCGCGGATGCGCAGCCGGCCCAGCCACCAGGCCGAGGCGAAGGCGGCCAGGTACATCAGCCCATACCAGTGCACCTTCACCGGGCCGAGCGAGAAGGCGATGGGATCGATCTGGTGGAGATAGGTCATGAGGAGAGCGTCGGCCGGAGGGCGAGGGTCGCCTATTCTGCCACCGGCGCCGGTCACTACCATGGTCTTGGTCGACTTGAACGGTGCTCTCCTTCATCTGCCGGCAGGCGCAAGCGTCTGCCACTGGCGCCGGCCACTGCCCTGGTCCTGGTCGAATTGAACGGCGCCAGCCTTCATCTACCGGCAGGCGCAAGCGTCTGCCACTGGCGCCGGCCACTGCCCTGGTCCTGGTCGAATTGAACGGCGCCAGCCTTCATCTACCGGCAGGCGCAAGGGTCTGCCATCAGCACAGGCTGCTGCCGCAGTCGCGACGGGCGCAGCCGCGCTACGCCTCAGCTGCGGGCCGGCGCGACCCGCATCGCAGCGCGTCATGCCGCGGCGGCGCTCAATCCAGCAGCTGCGGCATGTTCGGCAGTTCGTCGCGCTCGGCCTGGCCCGGCTGCGCGGGGAAATGCGCGGCCAGCAAGGCCGACACCGCCGCCACCCCGGCGATCACCGCCTGCTCGGGCTGGCCGGCGCGCATGTCGCGCTCGATCAGCGCGCAGACGTCGCGCCATTGCGCTTCGTCCACACGCCCGCGCAGACCGCGATCGGCCACGATCTCGATCCGGTGGTCGGCCAGCAGCAGGTAGATCAGCACGCCGTTGTTGGCCTCGGTGTCCCAGGTGCGCAACTGCGCGAAGGCCTGCTCGGCGCGCGTGCGCGGCGCCATGCCGCGCAGCAGCGCCGCCGGCGCCAGCGCCGATTCGACCGCGAACATCACCTGGCCGCGGTGCAGCCGTTCGCCGTCGGCGATCGCCGCGCCGATGCGCTCCAGGCTGGCGTTGGGGAACAGCCTGCGCGCTGCCGGCGCGAACAGATGGCGAAGCAGCCGCATCACCAACTCCCCGAGGCGCCACCGCCTCCCGAACTGCCGCCACCACCGCCCCAACCGCCGCCACCGCCACCGCCGAAACCACCGCCCCCTCCGAAACCACCGCCACCGAAGCCGCCCCCGAAGCCGCCGCCCCCCCAACCACCGCCGCCGCCACCGCCGACCGAGCGGCCCGGCGAGACGCACGACAGCAGGCCCAGCACCAACCCGATCGCGCCAGTCAGCGCAGCGACGAACAGCGACAGGCTCAGCAACAGGCCCACGCCGCCGCCGGCGACCGCCGCCAGCACGCCGCGCAGCAGCCGCGGTGCGCGTGCGAACAGCAGTTGCGCGACGAAGGCGGCGAACAGCCCGGCGAAGAAACCGAGCGGCAGCTTGCCGCCGGAACGTGATTCGGCCGCGTGCGTGCTCACTGGCGGCGGCAGCTGTTCGCCGTCGATCAGCTTGACCAGCATCGCGGTGGCCTCGGCGATGCCGCCGCTGTAGTCGCCGGCGCGGAACCGCGGCACCAGGTACTCCTGGATGATGCGGTTGGCGGTGACGTCGGGGATCGCGCCTTCCAGCCCATAGCCGGGCTGGATGCGCACCCGCCGATCGTCCTTGGCCACCACCAGCAGTACGCCGTCGTCCACGCCCTTGCGGCCGATCTGCCACTTGTCGAACACGCGCTGGGTGTACTGCTCGATCGTCTCCGGCGCAGTGGTCGCGACCACCAGCACCTGCAGCTGGCTGCCCTTGCGCTGCTGCAACTGCACCGCTTGCTGCTCCAGCGCGAGGCGCTGGGTCGGCTGCAGGGTGCCGGTGGTATCGACCACCGGCGTGTCCAGCGGCGGAATCGGCGCTTCGCTGGCCGCTTGCGCCCAGGCCAGCAGCGGCAGCAGCAGCGCCAGCAGCAGCGCTCCGATCCAGGCACGCCGGCCACGACGCGCAGGACGCTGGCGGGTGATCGCATCGCTCATGGCAGACTCCTGCCGGCGCAATCGCGCGACGGCATCGAAGGAAGGGAACCGCAGCGTCGGCATGACCAGGAACGCGACCGGCGTCGCTGCGCCAACAGCGCGGTTGCAGCCCATGCTCGCTCGTCGCGACACAGGCCAGCGCGCAGCGGCGACAGCATCGCCGGCGCCGCTGTGCGCTGCAGCGCGCTTACTGCGCCGGTGCCGGCTGCGGCGACTGCGGCGGCTTGGGCGGCGCCGGCTGGCCACCGAAATTCACCGCCGGCGCTTCGGAGATCTGCGCCTCGTTGGCCACGGAGAAGTTCGGCTTTTCCTTGTAGCCGAAGATCTTCGACGTGATCACCTGCGGGAACGAGCGGATGTAGGTGTTGTAGTCCTGCACCGCCTGGATGTAGCGGCCGCGCGCCACCGTAATGCGGTTCTCGGTGCCTTCCAGCTGCGCCTGCAGGTCGCGGAACGACTGGTCGGACTTGAGGTTGGGATAATTCTCGGTGACCACCAGCAGCCGCGACAGCGCGCTGGACAGCTGGCCCTGCGCCTGCTGGAACTGCTGCAGCGAGGCCGCATCGTCGGCGTTGACCTGAACCTGGCCGACCCGCGCGCGCGCATTGGTCACGTCGGTCAACACCTGCCGCTCCTGGTCGGCATAGCCCTTGACCGTGTTGACCAGGTTCGGGATCAGGTCGGCGCGGCGCTTGTACTGGTTCAGCACCTCGGACCAGCCGGCCTTGACCGCCTCGTCCTTCTGCTGGATCGCGTTGTAGCCGCAACCGGACAACAGCACCGCGACGGCGGCGAGCAACAACGAGCGGGACAACAGGCGCATGGCGCTCTCCGGGGTAAAGACAGGGCGCAGCTTGCCACGCCCCCCGTGAAAACGCAGCCGCGACCGCGTCAGCCGTTCACCACTGGCCGGCGCCGGGCACGTGGTGCGCGGCGGCGCGGCGGCGCATCAGCAGGTTCAGCCATTCCACCAGCACCGAGAAGCCCATCGCCGTGTAGATGTAGGGCTTGGGCACGTGCACGTCCAGGCCGTCCAGGATCAGCACCACGCCGATCATCAGGATGAAGGCCAGCGCCAGCATCTTCACCGTCGGGTTGGCGTCGATGAAGCGGCCAAGCGGGTTGGCCGCCAGCAGCATCACCGCCACCGCCAGCAGCACCGCCGCCACCATCACCGGGATGTGCTGGGCCATGCCGACCGCGGTGATCACCGAGTCCAGCGAGAACACGATGTCGATCACCGCGATCTGCGCGATCACCATCCAGAACACGCCCGAGGCCTTGCTGGTGGTCGGATCGGCGTCTTCGCCGCCGGTGATCATCTCGCGGATCTCCATCGTGCCCTTTACCAGCAGGAACACGCCGCCGACGATCAGCACCAGGTCGCGCACCGAAATGCCCATGCCGGCGACGCTGAACAGCTCGCCCTGCATCCGCGCCAGGAACGCCAGCGACACCAGCAGCGCGATACGGGTCAGACACGCCACCGCGATGCCGAACTTGCGCGCCGCCGGGCGTTGCGCCTCGGGCAGCTTGCCCACCGCGATGGAGATGAACACCAGGTTGTCGATGCCCAGCACGATTTCCAACGCGCTCAGCGTCAGCAGCGTCAGCCAGGTGTTGGGATCGGCGAGAAACTCGAAAGCCATGGGGTCGAATCCTTATAACGGTAAAAAAAGACAGGCGCAGGTCACAGCAGGCGCGGCAGCAGGATCAGCCCCCAGCACAGCGCGACATTGGCCAGCATCAGCAACACCGCGGCCGAGCCCATGTCCTTGGCACGGCCGGCCAGTTCGTGGTGCTCCGGCCCGTAGCGCTCGATCACCGCCTCGATCGCGGAATTGAGCAACTCCACCGCCAGCACCAGCAACAGCGAGCCGATCATCAGCGCCTGCTGCACCGGCCCCTGCCCCAGCCACAGCGCCAGCGGCGCCAGCAGCACGAACAGGCACGCTTCCAGCCGGAACGAAGACTCGTGCAGCCAGGCCGCGCGCAGCCCCTGGTAGGACCAGCGCAGCGCCATCAGCATCCGGCGCGGCCCGCGCGGCAGGTGCCCGAATTGGTCGGCCATGGATCAGCCCCGACCTGCGGAACGGAAACGCGACGGCGACGGCCGGAAGGGAACGGTCATGGGCGATGGCGAAGCGGGCTAATTGGCAATTTTGCCACAAGCCCCCGCCCGTCGCAGGCAAAATCCGCCGCCGGCAGCGGATTTGCCTGCAGCGCAGCGCCTGCGGCACCATCGACGCTCAATCGTGGTCTGGAGGTGCTTCATGTCCCGTTCGCCGCTGCGCACCGCGCTGCTCGCCAGCTGCCTGTTCCTGCTGGGCTTGCATTCGGCCCTGGCGATTCCTCCGGCCGTCGCACCGAAGATCCCCGAACAGGTCTCCAGCCCGGACTGGGCACAGGACATGCAGCGCTTCGCCCAGGCCGATGCGGCGCATCCGCCCAAGCGTGGCGGCGTGCTGTTCGTCGGCAGTTCCTCGATCCGCTTCTGGACCTCGCTGGCCAGCGATTTCCCGGGTGTGGACACGCTCAACCGCGGCTTCGGCGGCTCGGAGATCCGCGACAGCACCTGGTACGCCGACCGCATCGTGGTGCCGTACCGGCCGCGCCTGATCGTGTTCTACGCCGGCGACAACGACCTCAACAGCGGCCGCAGCCCGCAGCAGTTGCGCGAGGATTTCCTGGCCTTCGTGGCGCGGGTGCGCCGCGACCTGCCCACTACCCGCATCGCCTACCTCTCGATCAAGCCCAGCCCGGCGCGCACGGCGCTGCTGCCGCAGGTAGCCACCGCCAACGCGCTGATCCGCAAGGCCGCGGCGGGGCTGAAGCAGGTGGACTTCATCGACGTGTACACGCCGATGCTCGGCGCCGACGGGCAACCGCGCGGCGACCTGTTCGGCCCGGACCATCTGCACATGAACCCCGCCGGTTATACGCTGTGGCGCGACATCGTGCGGCCGTACCTGACGCGCTGAGCGCGCCGCCGTTTCAGGCGATGCGGCTTCGGGCGATCCGGCGGTTCACTTGACCGGATCGAAGCGCACGGTGGCGGTGGTGCCGCCGCCTTCGGCGCTTTCCAGCCCGATCCGCCAGCCGAAGCGCTCGCATAGCCGGCGCACGATCGACAGGCCCAGTCCGGTGCCCTGCGGGCGGTCCGGCTCGGCGCGGAAGAAGGGCTCGAATGCGCGCTGCAGCGCTTCGCTGGACATGCCGATGCCGGTATCGCGGATGCTGATGCGGTCGCTGCCGACCTCGACCTCGATGCTGCCCGCGTCGGTATAGCTGCAGGCGTTGCGCAGCAGGTTGCTGACCACCACGTGCAGCACCCGCGGCGGCGCATGCAGGCGCGTGGCGGCGACGACGCTGACGCGCAGCGTCACCGGCTTGCCGGTCAGCAGTTCGCGCGCGTTCTCGGCCTCGTACTCGACCACATCGGCGACCTCGAAGGTCTCGCTCTGCGGCACCACATCCGCCTCGCGCGCCAGGATCAGGAACGCGTCGATCACCGCTTCCATGTCGCGGCCGGCGCGCTGGATGCGCTGCAGGCTGCGGCTCAGCCGCGGCGACAGGTCCGGATCGGTCATGGCGATGTCGCTGGCGACGCGGATCACGGTCAGCGGCGTGCGCAGTTCGTGGCTGGCGTCGCGGGTGAAGTTGCGCTCGCGCGAGACGTGATCGGTGACGCGCAGGGCCAGCGAGTGCAAGGCGGCGGCCAGTTGCCGCGATTCGCCCTGCACGTCGGCCGGCAGGTTTTCCGGCGCCAGGTCGGCGGTGGACGGATGCCGCGGATCCCATTGCGACACGCGCCGCGCCAGCCAGTTCACCGGCGACAGCAGCCGCCGCGAGGCGCGATGGGTCAGCCATCCCACCACCACCACCGCGACCAGGGTCAGCAGCGCCGGCACGATGCCGAACCAGAACGCCAGGCGCTGCGCCTGCGCGCGCAGGAACACCAGGTACAGGCGCCCGGCCTTGGTTTCGTCGACCAGCACCATTTCGCCACCGGGGCGATTCTCGTGCAGGCCAGGATCGAGGCCGCGCAACTGTGCCGGCACCGCCGCATCCGATTGCCCGGCCGGCACCAGATAACCGCGCAGGTTATGGCTATTGGGCGGCGGCTGCGCCGGGGACTGCGCGTGCAGGCGCCAGTAGTGCGCGGCTTCCTCGCGCATCACCGATCCGATCAGCGAGTGCTGCACGACCGCCACGACCAGGTAGCTGCCCAAGGCGACGATGCAGGCCGCGAACAGGATCCGGGCGATCAAGGCAAGGCGGATTTTGCGCGGCAGACCGTGCGGCATTAAAGCTTCCGTTTCTTTTCGCCGCGATTATAGGAGGGCGAATCGTAAATCCGCCGTGCAAGCAGGCCCCGGCGCCGGGGCCTTCCGCTTAACGAAAAGCGGTACCGCTCAGCTCATCGGCTGGGCGATGTCGGCGATGCGGTAACCGGCGCTCTGCACGGTGTGCAGCAATGGCCGGTCGAACGGCTTGTCGATGATCTTGCGCAGGTTGTACAGATGGCTGCGCAGGGTGTCCGAGTCGGGCAGGCCGTTGCCCCAGATCTCGCGCTCGATCTCCTGGCGGGTGACCACCCGCGGCGACTCGCGCATCAGGATGGTCAGCAGGCGCAGGCCGATCGGCGACAGCTGCAGTTCGGTGCCGGCGCGGGTCGCACGCATGCTCACCGGGTCCAGCACCAGGTCGGCCACCTTCAGCACTTCCGAGCCGACCTGGCGGCGCTCGCGGCGGATCAGCGCCCGCAGCCGCGCTTCCAGTTCCTGGATCGCGAACGGCTTGGTCAGGTAGTCGTCGGCACCGAAGCCCAGCCCGGTGAGCTTGTCGTCGAGCGTGTCGCGCGCGGTCAGCATCAGCACCGGCGTGGACTTGCGCGCGTCATTGCGCAACCGGCGGCATACCTCGATGCCGTCCAGGCGCGGCAGCATCAGGTCCAGCACCACCACGTCGTAACTGTTCTCCGCCGCCAGACGGTAGCCGTCCAGGCCATCGCAGGCGTAATCCACTTCGAATCCGCGGCCTTCCAGGTATTCGCCGATCATCTCGGAGATGTTGCGGTTGTCCTCGACGACCAGAACGAGTCCGGAGGTTTCCTTGGTCTGACGCATAGAGCTTCCTCAGTCTTCAGCTTTGTGAAACATGCCGGAAGCCCGGTGGTGATCGCGTGAAGAACGCGTCATCTGCATGAGCGGCGCAAACATCAGCCGCCGATCAAGGGCTTGAGCTTGGGCCACACATTGTCCAGCAGCTTCGGCTGGCCGGCGGCGGTGGGATGCAGCCCGTCGTCCTGCATCAGCGCCGGGTTCAGCGCCACGCCCTCCAGCAGGAACGGCAGCAGCCCGGCCTGGTACTGCCTGGCCAGGTCGGCGTAGACCGCGCGCAGCCGCTGCCGGTACGCCGGCCCGTAGTTCGGTGGCACGTCGATGCCCAGCAGCAGCACCTTCGCGCCGGCGTCACGGCTGAGCACGATCATCTTCTCCAGATTGCCGCGCAGCTCTGCCGGGGTCAGCCCGCGCAGCGCGTCGTTGCCGCCGAGTTCGATCACCACCACCGCCGGGCGGTGTTTGTGCAGCAGCGCCGGTAGCCGGGTCAGCGCGCCGGAAGAGGTCTCGCCGCTGATGCTGGCGTTGACGACGGCCGGTGGCGCCTGCATCTGTTGTTGCAGGCGGCGCTCCAGCAGCGCCACCCAGCCGGACTGGACCGGGATGTTGTGCGCAGCGCTGAGGCTGTCGCCGACCACCAGCACCGGCCCCGCCGCACCTTTGGCACAGGCGATGGCGGGCAGCAGCAGACACCATGCCAAGCAGGCCAGGAGCCAGGCGCTGCGCGTCCAGGCAGGCGTTCCTTTCGTATCGTTGCCACGCATCCGGAGATTTCCTCATCGACAGTCTGGCCCCCACTCCCCGCACCGGCATCGCGATCGACGTACGCGATGTCGGCAAATCCGTCAGCGGACCGGAGGGCACGGTCCACATTCTCGACAAGGTCGGATTGACCATCGGTGAAGGCGACAGCGTCGCCATCGTCGGCGCGTCCGGTTCCGGCAAGACCACCCTGCTCGGCCTGCTCGCCGGCCTGGACCTGCCCACGCGCGGCGAGATCGTGCTCGCCGGGCAGTCGCTCAACGCGCTGGACGAGGAAGCGCGCGCCGCGCTGCGCGCGCGCGAAGTCGGTTTCGTGTTCCAGAGCTTCCACCTGCTGCCGTCGCTGACCGCCGCCGAAAACATCGCGCTGCCGCTGGAACTGGCCGGGCGCGAGGATCCGGCGAGGGTACGCGAGGTGCTGGAGGCGGTGGGCCTGACCGCGCGGGCGCGGCACTACCCGCGGCAGTTGTCCGGCGGCGAGCAGCAGCGCGTGGCGCTGGCGCGCGCGTTCGTGGCGCGGCCGCGGATCCTGTTCGCCGACGAACCCACCGGCAGCCTCGACCAGGCCACCGGCCAGCAGATCAGCGACCTGCTGTTCGCGCTCAACGCCGGCAGCGACACCACCCTGGTGCTGGTCACCCACGACCTGCGCCTGGCGCAGCGTTGCGAGCACCGCTACCGGCTCGACCGCGGGCGCCTGCGCCAGGCCGAAGCGGTGGCTGACGCATGAACGTGCTGCGCCACGCCGCGCGCGCGCTGCGCCGCGAGCTGTTCGCCGGCGACCTGCTGACCGTGTTCGCCGCGCTGGTGCTGGGCGTGGCGGTGATGACCGCGGTCGGCACCCTGGTCGATCGCGTCACCCTGGCGCTGACCGGCAGCGCCGCCGAGGTGATCGGCGGCGATCTCGGCGTGACCGGACGCCAGGACATCCCCGCCGCGTTCGCCGCAGAAGCGCAGCGCCGCGGCCTGCGCCACACGCGCCTGGTCAGCTTTCCCAGCGTGCTGTTCCATGGCGACGCCAGCCAGATGGCCAACATCAAGGCGGTCGCCGCCGGCTATCCCTTGCGCGGCGAATTGCGGGTCGCGCGCGATACCGCCGGCGCCGGCAGCGAGCGCGCCGGCCCGCCGCCGCGCGGCCAGGCCTACGCCGATCCGCGCCTGCTCGAGGCGCTGGGACTGAAGCTCGGCGACGACCTGGAGTTCGGCGCCGGCACGCTGCGCGTGACCCGGGTGCTGCGCGCCGAGCCGGACGCCTCCGGCGAGCTGATGCAGCTGTCGCCGCCGCTGTTGGTCAACCGCGCCGACGTCGATGCCGCCGGCCTGCTCGGCCCCGGCAGCCGCGCCTCGTACCGGCTGATGTTCGCCGGCGCACCGGGCGAGATCGCTGCGCTGCGCCAGTGGCTGGCGCCGCGCGCCAACGCCTTCCGCCTGGTCGGCATCGAGGACACCCAGCGCGGCGTGCGCGGCGCGTTCGACCGCGCCGGCCGCTTCCTGGCGCTGACCGCGCTGCTGGCGGTGCTGCTGGCCGGCGTCGCCACCGCGCTGGCCGCCAACCGCTTCGCGCTGCGCCGCATCGACACGGTGGCCGTGCTGCGCTGCCTGGGCGCGCGCCAGCGCGACATCCTCGGCGCGCTGGCGCTGCAGTTGCTGCTGCTGGCGATCCCGGCATGTGCGCTCGGCGTGGGCCTGGGCATGCTGGCGCAGCTTGGCCTGGTCGAAGCGCTGGGCAGCCTGATCCCGAACCGGCTGCCGCTGCCGCAGGCGACCCCGGCGCTGGCCGGCGCCGGCATCGGCCTGGTGCTGCTGCTCGGCTTCGGCCTGCCGCCGCTGCTGCGGCTGCGCAACGTGCCGCCGATGCGCGTGCTCAACCGCAGCTTCGCCGCGCTGCCGCCGACCTCGCTGCTGGTCTACGCCGCCGCACTGCTCGCCACCGTGGTGCTGGCGGTATACGCCACCGGCGATGGCGTGCTCGCGGCCTGGGTGCTGGGCGGGCTGACCCTGCTGGCCGCGCTCGCCGGGGCGGTCGGCAGCCTGCTGCTGGTGCTGCTGCGGCGGCTGCAATCGCGCCTGCGCGGGCCGTGGAAGCTGGGCCTGGCCGCGCTGACCCGGCGCAGCGCGCTGAGCGTGGTGCAACTGGTCGGGCTGTCGCTGTCGCTGTGCGCCTTGCTGCTGCTGGCGGTGATCGGCCCGGGCCTGCTCGGCCAGTGGCGCGACCGGCTGCCGGCGGACACGCCGAACTATTTCCTGATGAACATCCAGCCCGACCAGGCCGAGCACGTGCTCGGCACGCTGCGCGGGCTCGGCGTCACCGACGCGGCGGTGGAGCCGTTCAGTACCGGCAAGCTGGTGGCGATCAACGGCAAGCCGCCGCAGCGCCAGCAGCAGGGTCCGGAAGACGATGGCGACGGCGCCGACCGGCCGATCAATTTCTCCTGGCGGCATGAATTTCCCGCCGCCAACCGCCTGCTGTCGGGCCGTTTCTGGGCCGCCGGCAGCACCGCGGCGGAAGCCTCGGTGGAAGAAGCCTGGGCGCAGCGCTACGGCCTCAAGCTCGGCGACCGCATCACCCTGTTGCTCGGCGAGCAGCAGCGCAGCTTCACCGTGACCAGCGTGCGCAAGGCCGACTGGGATTCGTTCCGGGTCAATTTCTTCCTGCTGCTCAACGCCGGCGCGGTGCAGGACGCGCCGTACAACCTGATCTCCGCGTTCCACCTGCCGCGCGGTTCCGCGGCGCAGCTGAGCGGCCTCAGCCGCAGCTATCCGAACGTGTCGCTGCTGGACATCGACGCGATCCTGGGACGGGTGCGTGAGGTGATCGACCAGGTGGCGCAGGCGGTGCAGCTGGTGATGGGCTTCAGCCTGCTGGCCGGCGTGCTGGTGCTGCTGGCGGCGCTGCAGGCCACCGCCGGCGAGCGCCGCTACGACAGCGCGGTGCTGCGCACGCTGGGCGCGCGCCGCGGCCAGCTGCGCGGCGCGGTGCTGGTGGAATTCGGCGCGCTCGGCCTGCTCGCGGCGCTGCTGGCGGTCGGCGCGGCGGCGGCGATCGGCGTGGTCGTGGCCAAGCAGGCGTTCGACCTGGCGCTGTCGCCGCCGTGGCCGGCGCTGCTGCTGGGCGGGGCCGGCGGCGTGCTGCTGAGCCTGCTCGCCGGCTGGTCGGGCACGCGCCGCATCCTGCGCACGCCGCCGGCGCTGGCCCTGCGCGAGAGCTGAGCGTGCGCGGCGATCGCGGCGCACACGCAGCTGCCGCGGGGCGGCCACCGTTGGCGGCGCGGCGACTGCGCGCAAGATGGTGGCTGCAAGCGCCGCCGCTTACCGGCACAATCGCCATTCCCATGTAGAGCATGCTTGGCCGATGAGCGACACCCTCTCCCGCAATGGCACGCCGTACCTGGCCTGCATCATGGCCGAGACCCGCAGCGGGCCGTACTACATCGCCACCGCACCGACGCCGCAGGCGCTCGAGGGCTTGGGCAGAACCCTGCGCGAGCGCAACAGCGTGCGCGGAGAGACCGAAGATCCGGTCGCCATCCTTGCGGTGTGGTACGAGGAGTGCGAGAACGAAGTGGCCGCATTGCTGCGCGCCGCGGAGATCTCCCAGCTCAGCCATTGCTGGCAGCGCGGCCTGATCGAGTCGTTCAATCCGCAGTGGCTCGATCTCAGCGGGGTATCGGTCGGTTTTCCCTGGATCTTCACCCTGCCCGAGCGCAAGGGCTTGAGCTACCACCTGGTGACCGACCTGTAGGCCGGCGCCGCCGCGTAATGCGTGCACCGGGAAAAAAGGGAAGGCGCCACTCCCGGCCGCCGTCCCACCTTGGCGCTGCGCCGGCAGCAGCGTTCAACGCGCGGCGGACGCCGGCTCCACCCACTGCGCGAACACCGCAGCGATCTTCGCATCGGCCACCGGCTTGCCCTGCTGCACCGCCTCGGCCTGCTCGAACAGCGGCACGATCATCGCCATGCCGTCGAGGCTGGTCTTCAGGTGCACGCCCGGCGGCTTGCCGAGGAATCCGTCCCAGTGCGCGCGCACCCTGGCCCAATAGCCCTGGGTCGCCTTCCAGTAGGCGTAGGCCGGGGTGAAGTCGACATCGCCGGTCTTGACGTAGTCGTTGAAGCCGAATTCGCGCGCGATCGGCTGCTGGCTGCCGTCGGGCTTGCGCAGCACCTTGGTGTTGAACTGCTCGTGGGTCCAGCCGGCCGGGGTCAGCGTGTGCCGGTTGATCACCGCCAGCGCGTTGTAGTCGCGGCGCTTGGTGTATTCGCGCCGCGGCAGCGGGCGCCAGCTCAGGTCGCTGGCCCAGGTCGGGTGGCCGTCGGCATAGTCCCAGCGGCCGGTGCCGCAGTAGCGCGGCGCATCGCTGACTTCGTACACGCACTGGGTCCAGGCGCCGCGGGTGGTCGCCGCGGCCAGTGGGCGCACCTGCCAGGTCTGGTCGGCGCTGAATTCGAAACGCTGCGGCGCTTCGTAGCGCCAGTCCTGGCGCCAGTGCTTGGTCACATGGCCGCTCTTGGGATCGACCAGCAGGTGCTGCAGCACCACCTTGCGCGGGCCGTCTTCGACCACGATCACCACTTCGTTGGCGCCGCTGCGCATCGCCGATGCGCGCGCGTAGCCTGGCGTGAGCAGCACGGTCTCGTCGAAGGCGAAATCCACGGCGTACTCGCCCTGCATCGCCAGGATGCTGGCGCGGTCGCGTTGCGGATCGGCGTCCTCGGCGTGGGCCAGATTGGTCGCGGCGAGCAGGAGCAGGGACAGCAGCGGTGATTTCATCGTCGTGATCGGTTCGCGGTGGCGGAGCAAAAATTTGCAGTAACGCGCGCTACAGGCGCAGCAACGGCCACGGCCGTTGCGGGTCGTGACGCGCGGCCGGCAGGCCCAGGCCGGCGCGGGCGCAGCAGCAGTCGTCGACCAGCACTTCGCCCTCGGCCGCTTCCAGCCGCGCGATGCGCCGGGCGATGCTGGCGCCCAGCGGCGACACGCTGGCGACGCTGGCCGCCAGTGCGCCGTCGCTGGCGTGCAGGCGCAACGCCCGCGCGCGCCAGCTGTCGCCGCTCAGGCGCCCGGCCACGCGCCGCCACAGGCGTTCGGCGACGCCGGCATCGGTGCTGTCGCTGTGCACTGCGGGCAACGCCGACAGCAAGGCGTCCCATGCGACGAAATCGCTGTCCGGCAGCAGGTACAGGCGCCAGCAGCAGCGTTGCTGGCGATCGTAGAAGCACAGGCTTTCGAGCAGTCCGTCGCTGTCCACGCCGAGCTGCGCGCCGACCCGCAGCGCATGGTTCCAGCCCATCAGTTCGGTGCCCAGCTGCGCGCGGTACAGGCACAGCACGGTGCCCAGCGCCGCCAGCTGCGCCGGGTGCGGCAGCGGCGCGGATGCGGCGATCCGGATCGCGTCGGCGCTCGCTGGCGCGGCCTTGCGCATACGCCGCTACCAGTCCAGCGCCAGGCTGACCGAGACGTTGCGTCCGGCGCCGGTATAGCGGTCGAGCACGCTGCTGCTGGCCAGGGTCGCGCTGGGCAGCGTGTTCCAGTCGATGTAGCGGCGATCGGCCAGGTTGAACACGCCGACGTTGAGCCGCGCGCCGGGAGTGAAGTTCCAGTACGCGAGCAGGTCCAGCGTCGCGTAGCCGGATGGGGTGTAGTACGTCGCCAGTGCCGGGCGTTGCTTCTTCGCCACGAAGGTCCCGACCAGTTGCGCGCTCCAGGTCTCGCGATCGTAGGCCATGCCAAGCACGCCGCGCAGCGGATCGATCGAATTCAGCGGCGTGGCGTCGGTCTTGTTGTCGCCGCGCGCATAGGCGGCGCTGGTATGCAGCGACCAGCCGGCCCAGCGTGCGGACAGCGCGCCGAACTCGACGCCGGCCCTGGCCTCCACGCCCTTGATCACCACGTGATCGACGTTGCGCGACTGGTACAGCATCAGGCCGTCGGCGTTGTAGCCGACGAAGCTGTAGGACTCAATGAAGTCGCGGTAGTCGTTGTAGTAGCCGCTCAGGCCGAAATAGCCGGCCGCCGCGGTGTAGCGCAGGCCCAGTTCGGCGCCCTTGCTGGTCTCCGGTTTCAGGTCCGGATTGGCGATGGCGGTGTAGCCGAACTGCAGGTTGCTGAAGCCGATGTTGACGTCGTTGTACGGCGGCGCGCGGAAGCCGTGCGCGTAGTTGGCGTACAGCGACCACGCGTCGTCGATGCGCCAGATCGCGCCGAGCTTGGGCGAGACGTTGCTGTCGGTGACGCTCTCCGCGGCCACGCCCGGGTTGTCGGCGGCGAAGATCGCATCGACCTGCGGCGACAGCCGGTAGTAGTCCAGGCGCACGCCCGGGATCAGGCTGAAGCGGCCGTCGACCAGGCGCATCTCGTCCTGCAGATAGGCGCCGGCCTTGCCGGTCTCGGTGACCGGGAAATCGCGCACCGGGAACGTCTCCACGCCCACGGTCTTGCTGATCGCGCCGGTCGTCAGGTTCTGCACGTAGCCGTCGCGCTTTTCGTGGGTCTCGCTCCACGACAGGTCGATGCCGTAGCTGACGTCGTGGACCACGCGGCCCTGGTCCACCCGCTTGTGCAGGTTGGCCTGCAAGCCGTACAGGCGCTGGTCGAAGTCGTGCTGCATGTGCCGCAGGGTGGTGGTGCTGCGGCGCTCGTCGGTGCGTTGCAGGCTCAGGCTGTCCTGCCGGTACAGCTGCCACTGCAGGTCGTCGGCGAGCAGCGTGTCGAGCTGGTCCACTTCGTGGGTCAGCGACACGCGGGCGCGGGTCTGGTGGTCGCGGCCGCGCTGCGACAGGATGCTGGAACTGACGTTGCTCAGCGCATCGATGCTGGAATAGTCCTCGTTGCCTTCCATGCTCAGCTTGAAACGCTGGTTCGCGCTCGGCGCGTAGACCAGCTTGCTGAGCAGGCTGCGGCCGTCGCTGTGGAGCGGATTGGGCGCGGTGCGCGCCGCGCCGGTGCTGCGGTCGTCGCCCTGGGTCTGGCTTTCCTGGCCCTGGCGGTGGCTGACCGCGGCCATGCCGCTCCAGCGCTCGCCGCCGAACGCGACCAGCGCGCCGGCGAACAGGCCGTCCCAGTCGCTCTCGTAGCCGAACTTCAGGCCCACGTAGCTGTGCTTGCCCGGCGCCAGGTAGTCGGCCGGATCCTTGGTCACGTAGGCGACCACGCCGCCGAGCGCATCGGAGCCGTACAGCGAGCTGGCGGGACCGCGTACGATCTCGACCCGCTTGAGCGTTTCCATATCGACGACGTTGCGGTTGGCGTTGAGATAGTTGCCGAAGCTGAAACTGTCCGCGACCGGGATGCCGTCGGGCTGGATCAGCACGCGGTTGCCGTCCAGGCCGCGGATGCGGATGCCGCCGATGCCGCTGAAGCGGCCGCTATTGCCGGTGACCGCGACGCCGGGGGTGTAGCGCAGCAGGTCCTTCAGGTCGTACACCAGTTCCTGGTCCATCTGCTCGCGGTCGATCACATCGACGCTGCTGGGCACCTCGACGATGGCGCGCTGGGTGCGGGTGGCGGTGACCTGCAAGCGCTCGAAGTCGCGCGGCGTGGCGCCACTGGCGGTGTCTGCGGCAGCGGCATGCGCGCAGGCGGCAAAGGCCAGCCACAGCGCACCGGTGAGCGGAGCGGTACGGATCATGGAAGTCATCGGTGGGTCGCGAAAAGTCCCGGCCACGCCGGCACGCAGGCCGGCGCAGGGGCCGAGGAGAGCAACAGTCGCGACTGCGGGCGGCCGCGGCGGACCCATCGGGTCCGGCCAGGTGGCGGCAGTGTCGAGCGGGTGGCCTGGCCGCGCACTGCGCGGCCGGCCGGCTTACTTGGTCAGGATCAGCTTGTCGTTGCTGGTATGGCGCAGGCGATAGACGCGATCGCCATGCTGGATCAGCACTTCGCGGCGCCCTTTCAGCAGCGCTTCGCTGCTGATCGTCTCTTCGACCGGGACCGCGCGCGGCAGCGCACGCTCGCGCAGGCTCAGGGTTTCGGGGTGACGCAACAGGACGGGTTGAGCGGTCATGGTCGGGCTCCGTACACAGGGGTCGATACGGATGATAATGATTCTCAATAGTTAAGCAAGAGCCGTTCTCGTTTGCTGCGATTCAAGATGCCGATTGAAGTTCAAATTTCGGAAGTGCCCGTGAATGATACGACCCAGAGGTCCGCAAGCTGCAACGGCCATCCATACCAAGCGCACGCACCAGCTCACACCACCGCGGCCTCGACCTGCGCCCACAACGCCGGATCCTCGCGCGTGGCCAGTTGCAGCGCGTCGAAGTTCTCCAACAACTGGGCGACGCGGCTGGCGCCGAGGATCACCGTGGACACGTGCGGATTGCGCAGGCACCAGGCGATCGCCAGCGCCGCCGGCGCCACGCCCTCGGCGGCGGCCAGCGCGGTGAAGCGGCGCGCGCGCTCCACCCGGCGCTGCGCCGGCGGCCCGATCACTTCGTCGTGCAACCAGGCGTTGCTCGCCTGGCCCAAGCGCGACGCCGGATCGATGCCGTCGTTGTACTTGCCGGTCAGCAGGCCCGAGGCCAGCGGCGACCAGATCGTGGTGCCGAGGCCGAGTTCGGCGTACAGCGGCGCGTAGTCCTGCTCCACGCGCTGGCGATGCAGCAGGTTGTATTGCGGCTGCTCCATCGACGGCCCCTGCAGGCCGAGCGCCTGCGCCAGCTGCGCGGCCTCGCGAATGCGGTCGGCCGGCCACTCGGAGGTCCCCCAGTACAGCACCTTGCCCTGCCGCACCAGCGCATCCATCGCGCGCACGGTTTCCTCCACCGGCGTGTCGGGGTCGGGGCGGTGGCAGTAGTACAGATCCAGATAGTCCACCCGCAGCCGCTTCAGCGCGGCATGGCAGGCGTCGGTGACGTGCTTGCGCGACAGCCCGCGCTGGGTCGGGCGCGGCGCAGCGACCGCGCCGAAGTAGACCTTGCTGGACACGCAATAGCCATCGCGCGGCAACCGCAGATCGGCGATCACATCGCCGATCACCTGCTCGGCGCGGCCGTGCGCATAGACCTCGGCGTTGTCGAAGAAGTTGACCCCATGGTCCCAGGCGGCGGCGATCAGGTTGCGCGCTTCGTCGCGGCCGATCTGTCCGCCGACGTTGATCCAGGCCCCGAACGACAGCGCCGACAGCTGCAAGCCGGTGGCGCCAAGGCGACGGTAGTGCATGCGAATTCCTCCTGCGGTGTACGCCAGCGAACGTGGCCGGCGGGCGGCCGCACAGTGTAGCGAGGCGACCGTCACGCGCTCGCATTCCACGCGCTGCCTGGAACGGCACCCGATTTCCTGCGCTGAACCGGGTTTACCTTGCCGCCCGTCACCCCCTGCACTACGCTCCCTCTCTTTGGTCCGGCGATCCAGGGGAAGCAGATGGTCGAAGGTTTGGGGAGGATCGGCTTCGGCCTGTTCGGATTGGCGGTGCTGATCGGGATCACCTGGCTGTTCTCGAACAACAAGCGCGCGGTCGACTGGAAGCTGGTCGCGACCGGCCTGGTCCTGCAGATCGGATTCGCCTCGCTGGTGCTGCTGGTGCCGGGCGGGCACGAGGTCTTCAACTGGCTGGGACAGCTGTTCGTGAAGGTGCTGAGTTTCGTCAACGAAGGCTCCAACTTCATCTTCGGCAGCCTGATGGACACCACCAGCAACGGCTTCATCTTCGCCTTCCAGGTGCTGCCGACAATCATTTTCTTCTCGGCGTTGATGGGCGTGCTCTACCACCTGGGGGTGATGCAGGCGGTGGTGCGGATGATGGCCTGGGCGATCACCAAGGTGATGCGCGTGTCCGGCGCGGAGACAACTAGCGTCTGCGCCAGCGTGTTCATCGGCCAGACCGAGGCGCCGCTGACGGTGCGCCCGTACATTCCGAAAATGACCGAGTCCGAGCTGCTGACGATGATGATCGGCGGCATGGCGCATATCGCCGGCGGCGTGCTGGCCGCCTATGTCGGCATGCTCGGCGGCAGCGATCCGGCGCAGCAGGCGTTCTACGCCAAGCACCTGCTGGCGGCGAGCATCATGGCCGCGCCGGCGACGCTGGTGGTGGCCAAGCTGCTGATCCCGGAAACTGGCACGCCGCTGACCCGCGGCACGGTCAAGATGGACGTGGAGAAGACCACCAGCAACATCATCGACGCGGCCGCCGCCGGTGCCGGCGACGGCTTGCGCCTGGCGCTGAACATCGGCGCGATGCTGCTGGCCTTCATCGCGCTGATCGCGCTGGTCAACGCGCCGCTGACCTGGCTCGGCGACGCCACCGGCCTGGCCGCGGCGATCGGCCGCCCGACCAACCTGGCCACCATCTTCGGCTACCTGCTGGCGCCGATCGCCTGGGTGATCGGCACGCCGTGGGCGGACGCGACCACGGTCGGCTCGCTGATCGGGCAGAAGGTCGTGATCAACGAGTTCGTCGCCTACAGCGAGCTGTCGAAAATCGTCAAGGGCGAGATCCCCGGCATGCAACTGAGCGAGGAAGGCCGGCTGATCGCCACCTACGCGCTGTGCGGCTTCGCCAACTTCAGCTCGATCGCGATCCAGATCGGCGGCATCGGCGGGCTGGCCCCGGAGCGGCGCCAGGACCTGGCGCGGTTGGGCCTGCGCGCGGTGCTCGGCGGTTCCATCGCCACCTTCATGACCGCCACCATCGCCGGCGTGCTGTCGCACTTCGGCTGATGCGATTTCCCTTTTCCCAGTCCTTGTTGAGAAGCAGCACATGCCTATGAGTTCGGTCATCGTCGTCGGTTCGTTCAATGTCGACCACGTCTGGCGCTGCGAAACCCTGCCCGCCGCGGGCGCGACCATCGCCGGTCGCTACAGCACCGGCCCCGGCGGCAAGGGCTTCAACCAGGCGGTGGCGGCCGCCCGCGCCGGCGCCCACACCAGCTTCGTCTGCGCGCTCGGCGACGATCCCGGCGGCGCGATGGCGCGCGCGCTGGCGGCGCAGGACGGCATCGAGCTGGCCGCCGAGGCCAGCGCCGAGCCGACCGGCACGGGCGGCATCTACGTCGACGGCCACGGCCGCAACACCATCGTCATCGGCGCCGGCGCCAACGCCGCGCTGAGCCTGGGCTTCGTGCAGGCGCAGCGCGCGCTGCTGGGCTCGGCGCGGGTGCTGCTGGCGCAGCTGGAATCGCCGATCGAGACCATCGAGGGCACCCTGGCGCTGGCCCGCGAGACCGGCCTGACCACAGTGCTCAACGCCGCGCCGGCGAATGCGCAGACCAGCATCGGCCTGCTCAAGCTGGCCGACGTGCTGACCCCGAACGAAACCGAGTTCGCCGCGCTGCTGGCGCGCCACGTCGGCGAGCGCGTGGATGCCGACGATGTCGCCGCCACCGATGGCGGCAGCCTGCACGCGCTGTGCCGCAAGCTGTTGCCGGGCGGCACCGTGGTGGTCACGCTGGGCGCGGTCGGCGCGTTCATCTCGCATCCGGAAGATCGCCTGCGCGGCGACACCCAGCCGTATTACCGCATCGGCGCCGAGGCGGCGCAGACCGTGGACACCACCGGCGCCGGCGATGCCTTCAACGGTGCGCTGGTGGCCTCGCTGGCGCAGTCGCCGAACGCCAGCTTCGCCACCCACGTGCGCTTCGCCAACCACTACGCAGCGCGTTCGACCGAGGCCGAAGGCGCCGCGGCGTCGATGCCGCGACTGGCGCCGGACGCCGGCTGAGCCGTGCGCGCCGATGGCGGCCTCCGTTCCCGTTCGCCCAGACCACTGCACTCACTGCCCGTCGCCGCGACGGGCCTGCATCCCGACAAGGCGTTTTCGATGCCCCGTCTTTGCGTCGCCGCCCTCGCCGCGCTGTGCGCGCTGCTTGCCCCGCTGTGCGCCGTCGCCGCGCCGCGCTGCGACTGGAACAGCGCGGTCGCCGACGCCGACCGCGCCGCGGTGACCGTCGCGGCGGACAGCCTGCAACAGGCGATCGCGCCGCATTACGCCGATGCCGACCAGGAACACGGCGCGGCGCTGGCGCGCACGCTGTTGCAGCGCGCGCAGTCGCCGCAGCTGCCGGGCAAGCTGGAGGTCCGCTGGAAGGTGCGTTCGATCCAGGTCGAGCCGCGCTTCGCCTATGCCTACCCCTACTTCAAGGCCGAGATCGCGCGCGATCCCTGCGGCTATCGCCTGCGCAAGACCAGCGGCTCGCAGCGCCGCAGCGGCACGCTGTCTGCGCTGGCCAAGGACAGCCGCGCATTCGCGTTCCTGGGTACCAGTACGGTCAACGACGATCCGCCGGGCCACTACGCGCCCGGCAACGTCGCCGACGGCAGCAAGGGCAACAGCGTCGGCCGCCTGGTGGCGCTGGGACCCGACGAACTGCTGCTGATCCTGGACGGCAACGCCAAGGGCTTCGAGCTATACCAGCTGATCCGCTGAAGCACGCGCGGCCGGCGCGCGCATGCCGTGTCCGCGCCGCCGGCACAACGGCGACATCTGACTGACATCGAACTGCGGCACACCGGTCACACTACCCGCGCAACTGCGATTGCGCGTCCTCGCATCGCCACGATCGCTGTTCCCACGCGGCGCCAAGGCGATGCGTCCAGCGCGCGCCAAAACCGACATCTGCCAACGCCGGTCATCAGCGCGTTTATAAACACTTGCGCGTAATGTGCAGGCGTTCCGGTTCGCAGACGCCGATGCTTGTTAGATTCGCCGGCGCTCGGCAATCGCGCGTCGTGTCGCACAGCGCGACCGTCTCCTGTGCACCCGGCCTTACACCTTTCCCCCTCCAAAAAACTGACCACTCCCGATGAAGATGCACACAGGATTGAGCAAGTCCGCGTTGCCCTGCGCGTTGCTGAGCGTTTTGTTGAGTTCCTGCGGCGGCGACGACCCGGACGGCAGCGGCGCGGCCGCTGCCGCCGACCTGACCATGACCACGCCGAGCGCGTGGTCGGTCACCACACGCACCCCGGCCGCCGCGCCGCGCGCTGCCGCGGCCACTGCCGCCGCGGCCAGCGAAACACCCGACGCATCGCTGCGCCGGCCGCTGTCGCCGCACCAGCCGATGTTCCTGATCCATGCCGACACCTGGAACACGGCCGACCCGCAGAAGATCATCGACCTGATTCCGGCCGACCTGCGTCCTTACACCGTGCTGCTGATCTCCCTGTCGATCAATCACCAGGGCGCCACCGGCAATCAATGCAACTGGATACAGGTGGAGAACGGCCTGGAAACCGCGCGTTCCTGGATCAAGACCGCGGCGGCCAATGGCGTGTGGGCGATGATCCAGCCCTCCAGCGGCGGTTTCAGCCACCTCCCCGACTACGCGCCGAATGCAGACCTGGAAGCGACGGCCTACGGCGAATTCTTCCGCGACTACCCCAACTTCATCGGCTTCAACTACGCCGAGCAGTTCTGGGGATTCGACCAGCCCTGCTCGGGTTCGCCCGCGCAACGCTGGGAACACTGGGCCAACCTGCTCAAGCTCACCAACAAGTACGGCGGCTATCTGGCGGTCAGTTTCACCGGCGGCTTCTACGGCGCCAACATCAATCCGCTGGCCATGGTCAAGCGCAACCAGATCTTCAGGAACGCCCTGGGTTCCTATGCCAAGAATTTCATCATCGAAGAGAAATTCACCGCCGATTACGGCTACCACGACATCGAGAGCGTGAGCCTGGGCATGTTCCTGTCCGGCTACGCCGGTCACTACGGCATCCGCCCGGATCGCACCGGCTGGTACAGCAGCGACGGCAGCAGCTATCCGGTGCAGGCCGGCTCGCCGCACCTGATCGAGCACCTGACCTTCACCGGCGAGACCGTGTTCGACGGCCCCGAGCAGATCACCCTGGATGCGGTGCACACCCTGCCGAACGCGATCACCAGCGACGGCTACAACAGCCGCCGTTGGGAGTTCTACCCGCATTTCCGCAATCTACAGCTGGACATCTACCGCAAGATCCTGGACGGCACGCTGCGCATCCTCAGCCGCCAGGAAGTGATCGACCGCTCCAAGGTCGTGATCGTCAACGACACCACCACCGGCGACGACAGGAACCTGTATTCCTCGCCGGAAACGCTGTTCTCCGGGCTGTACCTGCTGGACGGCGACGGCACCTACCTGAACCAGCACAGCTGGTACAAGAAGACCGGGCGCTATCCGGCCATCCCCACCGTCTGGCAGCTGACCGACGCCACCGCCAAGTCGTTCAAGGTGCAAATCGCCAAGACCACGTATGCGGCGCGCTGGCCGACCATGAGCGCCAAGCTCAACGAACTCAATGCGCTGTTCCCGCAGGAATACACCGGCACCATCTACGCCGGGCGCCAGGACAACACCTGGGTCACCTACAACCCGTCCAAGGCCAACCAGACCGCCAGCGGCACCATCCCGCTCAAGTACAACAGCTGCGCCGCGGTCAGCGTGAACTACGCGCCCTACACCAGCGGCGTGATCAAGGAATTCCCCGACAGGCTGTCGATCTATCTGAACAACTTCGACTCCCCCGACGGAGCGCTGAAGACCGATACGATCGATATCGACGGCGCCACCACCACCCCGACCTACAGCTTCGCCGATCGCGGCGATCACCAGCCCAGCAAGGTCACCAGCGCGGCGACCGCGGACGGGCTGACGCTGAGCGTGGCGCACAATGGGCCGCTGGACATCACCGTGCACTGCACCGGCAACGCCAGCGGCCGCGCGAGCTCCGCCCCGGTGGCGAGCCTGCAGGCGCCGGACGCGCCGCCCGCCTACACCGGCGTGCAGCAGTACGAGGCGGAGAACTTCGATTTCCGCAACATCCGCAGCCTGGTCGCCAACGGCGTCTCCGGCCCGCTGCGCAACTACCAGGGGATGGGCTACGTCGACTTCGGCACCGGCGGCGGCGCCAGTATCCGCGACGATGTCCGCGTCGCCAGCGCCGGCACCTATCAGTTGCAGACCCGGTATTCGACCGCCGGCGCGAGCATCGCTAACGTGGACCTGTACGTCAACGGCAGCAAGGTCGGCACGCCGGTGTTCGCGCAGACCGCCTCGGCCAGCGACTGGGCGACGCTGCAGCAACCGGTGACGTTGAACGCCGGCAGCAACCGCATCGAGTTCCGCGCCAACGGAACCCGGCCTGCCTCGCTGTACCTGGACAACATCCGCCTGTCGCACTAGCCGACGCGGGGCGGCGCGGCGGACAGCCGGCGCGCCGCCAACCGCCGCGACCTGGGCGTCACGGGGAGGCGGCGCGGTGGCCGCCCCGCTACACTGGCGGCATGCGTATCGGCCCCTACACGATCGAACCGAAGGTGATCCTGGCGCCGATGGCCGGGGTCACCGACAAGCCGTTCCGGCTGCTATGCAAGCGCCTGGGCGCCGGCCTGGCGGTGTCGGAGATGACCATTTCCGACCCGCGCCTGTGGCAGACGCGCAAATCGCTGCAGCGCATGGACCATGCCGGCGAACCGGACCCGGTCAGCGTGCAGATCGCCGGCACCGAGCCGCAGCAACTGGCCGAGGCCGCGCGCTACAACGCCGACCACGGCGCGCAATTGATCGACATCAACATGGGCTGCCCGGCGAAGAAGGTGTGCAACGCCTGGGCCGGCTCGGCACTGATGCGCGACGAGGCGCTGGTGGCGCGCATCCTCAGCGCGGTGGTGAACGCCTCGCCGGTGCCGGTGACGCTGAAGATCCGCACCGGCTGGGATTGCGACCACCGCAACGGCCCGGCCATCGCGCGCATCGCGCAGGACTGCGGCATCGCCGCGTTGGCGGTGCACGGCCGCACCCGCGACCAGCACTACAACGGCCAGGCCGAATACGCCACGATCGCGCAGATCAAGGCCGCGCTGCGCATCCCGGTGATCGCCAACGGCGACATCGATTCGCCGCACAAGGCCGCGCAGGTGCTGGCCGCCACCGGCGCCGACGCGGTGATGGTCGGGCGCGCCGCGCAGGGCCGGCCGTGGATCTTCGGCGAGATCGCGCATTACCTGGCCAGCGGCGAACTGCTGCCGGCGCCCTCGCTGCCCTTCGTGCGCGACACCCTGCTCGGCCACCTGCAGGCCCTGCACGCGTTCTACGGCGAAGCGCAGGGCGTGCGCATCGCGCGCAAGCACCTGGGCTGGTACGCCAAGGACCGCCCCGAGAACGCGGCGTTCCGCGCCGTGGTCAACCGCGCCGAGAGCGCTGACGCGCAGCTGCGGCTGACCAGCGACTACTTCGATGCGCTGATCGCCGGCGTGCCGCCCGCCTTGCCTGCGGCGGCCTGAGCGCCGCCGCGCAGGACCGCATCCCGCGTTCGCAGCAGATTCTCCCCGGCTCCGCTCAGTGCGAACCGGGCGCCGCCGCGCCGGCCGGCGCCACCGCTGCCGGCTCGGTCCAGATGCGCCGCCACATCCGCGCCAGCGCCGCGCCGATCTGCCCACGCGCCACCGGCGCGCGGTACGCGGCCTGCAACTGGCGCGGTTCGATCGCCTGCCAGCCGTCGCCGTGCTGCCGCGCCACCGCGAAGTTGAAGTTGTAGTCCGGCTCCAGGCCCATGCGCAGATCGCTGAGCACCAATTCGCCGTCCTCGACCTGGGCGCGCATGAAGCCGCGGTTGAACCAGGCCAGCCGCTGTACCGCCGGCAGTGCGCGCACTTCGCCCAGCGCCTGAGTGTTGGACGGGTACCCCTGGAAGCGCATCGGCCCGTGGTCGGCGACCAGCGAGCGTTCGCCGATCACGTAGCCGCTCGGGGTCATCGCCACGACCCGCCACAGCAGCGTGTTGAACGGCATCGGCACCGAGAAGCGCGGCGCGTGCTGCAGGCCCATCGCCGCCAGCGCGCGGTCGGCCTGGCGATCGACCAGGTGCTTGGCCAGCAGCGACCAGCCCAGGTAGGCGCTGCTCAGGATCAGCCCGGCCAGCAGCGCCTGCTGCGCCACGCGCCGCGCACGCGCCCACCAGGCGATGGCGCAGGCCACGAGCAGCCACAGGGTGTAGCCCGGATCGATGATGAACACGCTGGACCACATCGCCGGCGGCGGCCGCAGCGGCCACCACAGCTGGGTACCGTAGACGGTGAACGCATCGAGCAGCGGATGCGTGATCAGGGCCAGCTGCATCGCCCAGAACCAGCGTCGTGGCGATGCCGCGACACGGCCACGGCCGAAGCGCCAGTACAGCCACCAGATCAGCCAGCCGAGCAACGGCAGCACGAACAGTGAATGGCTGAAACTGCGGTGCACCGTCATCAGCGTGACCGGGTCGCGGGTCAGCGGCAACAGCAGCAGCGCATCGAGATCGGGGACGGTGCCGAGCGCGGCGCCGGCGAGCAGCGCGGCACGGCGCTGCTGCGCGGGCGCGATGGCGGCGGCGACGGCGGCGCCGAGCACGATCTGGGTGAGGGAGTCCATCGGCCGATGCTAGCAGGCGATGGGTCGTGGGCGATTTGAAGAAACCGCGAGGCCGTCGTTGGCTCTCAAGGGACCTGCGGCTAATCCGTTGGATGCACTCCGGCTGGCCTTCGGGCCATCCGTAGTTCGGAACGCTTCCACGACCAATCGGCTTACTGGCTTCGTTCGTCGCGGCTAAAGCCGCTCCTACACGGCCTGCGGATCGCCTGCTGGGTGCACTGTAGGAGGGGGCTTCAGCCCCGACAGGCAGTGTCCGGAGCCGGTGTAGTTACGACTCCGCTGGTCGCGGCTGAAGCCGCTCCTACAGGTGGAGTGAGCCTGGCGCGGGCCGACGGGAATGCGGCCACCACAACCAGCGCGCGATCATGCCGCCTGTGGCAGGCGCAACACGCGCGGGGCCAGGGTCTGCAGCACCTGCCCGGTATGCGACAGCAACTGCAGCCGGCCCTGGTGGTCCTCGCTCAGCGCGGTGAGGCTCTCGACCCAGTCGCCATCGTTGGCGTAGACCAGGCCGTCGCGCTCGAACAGGCCGGCGCGGTGGACATGGCCGCAGACCACGCCGTCCAGGCCGCGGCGCCGCGCGTCGTCCAGCCCGGCGTCGACGAAGCGCTCGATGTAGCGCTCGGCGGCGCTGCTCTGCCGCTTCAGGTAATCGGCCAGCGACCAGTAGCGCATGCCGAAGCGGCGGCGCACGCGGTTGGTCAGCTGGTTGCCGGTGAGGATGCGGTAGTACAGCCAGTCGCCGAATTTCTCCTGCAGACCGCCGAACTGGGTGACTGCGTCGTAGTCGTCGCCGTGCACCACCAGCAGCCGGCGCCCGTCGGCGGTCACGTGCACCGCGCGCCGGCGCACCTGCATCGCCGGCAGCGCCAGGCCGCAGAAGCGGCGGATCGGTCGGTCGTGGTTGCCGGGCACATAGATCAGTTCGGTGCCACCGCGCGCCAGCGCGTGCAGCGCATCGATCACGCGCTGGTGCGCCGCGCCCCACACCGCGCGGCGCTGCGCCATCCACCAGAAATCGACGATGTCGCCGACCAGATACAGCTGCTTGCACTGCAGGCCGCCGAGGAAATCGGCCAGTTCGCGCGCGTGGCAATGCGGCGCGCCCAGGTGCACGTCGGACACGAACACCGCCCGGCGCGGGGGCGGAGACAGGCTGCTCACATTGTTCATGCCGTCACCTCAGCTTCGCTACGTGGCCGTTCCAGGTAGCGCACGCGCTTCTTGCTGCGGATGCGCTGCAGATCCAGTTCGATCAGGCCATCGACCGCGTCGTTGAACGCAGGATCGACGCCGAAGGCGAGGAAGCGTGCGCCGCCCGGCTCGCACAACTCGGTGTATTGCTTGTAGAGCATCGGCACCGCCGCGCCGAGCGCGTCCAGGTTGCCCTTGAGCACCTTGAACGCGGTCTCCGCGTCCAACGCGTCGAACGCCGGCGGCGCCTGCGAATAGTCGAACGGCCGCGCCGAGGCGGCTTCGCCCAGCGCATCGCCGTAGTAGCGCGCGTAGTAGGCCACGATCTGTTCGCGCGCCTGCTGCGGCAGCGCCGCGCTGATCGAGACCGCCCCGTACAGGTAGCGCACCTGCGGGTAGTCGCGCAGGTAGGCGCCGATGCCCTGCCACAGGTAGTCGATGCTGCGGCTACCCCAGTAGTCGGGCACCACGAAGCTGCGGCCGAGCTCCATGCCGGCGGCGATGCGCGGCAGCAGCGCTTCGCCGTAGCGGAACAGCCCGGCGGTGTAGAAGCCGGCCAGGCCGCGCTCGGCCAGCACCGGCGCGCCGCGGGCCACGCGGTAGGCGCCGACCACGCGCGCGGCGGCGCCGTCCCACAGCACGATGTGCTCGTACCAGGTGTCGTAGTCGTCCAGATCCAGGCGCCGGCCGGTGCCCTCGCCGACCGCGCGGAAGGTCAGCTCGCGCAGGCGGCCGATCTCGCGCAGCAGCGCCGAACCGGCGCGCAGCCGGCCTACGCGGATCTGCTTGCCGTCCACGGTCTGGCCCAGGCTGTGCAGCGCGCCGAACTCTGCCGCCACCGCCGCCGGATCCCCGGCGTCGACCAGCGGCTCTTCGCTAGCCGCGGGCGCGCTCGCGCCGGCACGGCCGAGCGCATACAGCTCGCGACGCAGGCCGCGCATCAGTTCGGCGTCGGACTGGCCCTGCGGCAGCGCGCGGGCGTGGCCCAGGCTCAGCGCGATGCGGCGCTCGCGGCGGGCGAACATCTCCCGCGCCAGCAACGCGGTGCCGGCCGGCTTGAACAGCGCCGAGGCGCCGTAGAACAACGCCGAATTGCGCGCATGGATGCGCACCGGCAGCACCGGGGTGGCGGTGCGCAGCGCGAAGCGGGTGAAGCCGCGGCGCCAGCGCCCGTCGGCCACCCCGCCCCAGCCCAGCCGCGAGACTTCGCCGGCCGGGAACACGATCACGCACTGCTCCTGCTCCAGCGCCTGCTCGATCGCGCGCACGCTGGCCGGCGACGGCGCGCCGCCGAGGATGCGCACCGGCAGCAGCAACTCGCGCAGGCCTTCCAGCGCCCACAGGAAATCGTTGGCGACGATCTTCACGTCGCGCCGCACCTGGCCCACGCAATCCAGCAGTGCCAGCGCGTCCAGCGCCCCGGAAGATGGTTGGCGACGATCAGCAGGCGCCCGCGTGCCGGAATGCACGCGGCAGGGGTCGGCCCGACCACGTAGCGCGCCTGCAGGAAATCCATCCCGGCCTGGACCAGGGCGAAGCCGCGCAGTTCGTGACTGGCGTCCAGGAACGCGTCCAGCGCATCCAGGCCCGACCATTTCTGCAGGCCGCGCAACAGCGGGCGCACCAGCCGCGAGCGGCGCCCGGCAAACCAATGTGGGTAGCGATCCTGCAGACGACGTTCGAGTGCGAGCACGGCAAGCCCTCTTGCTGATTGCGCACAGCTTCGGCCCCCGCAGCGACACCGATCTTGCAATATGACTACGGCAAAGTGACGCCCGCAGCTCCGCCGGCTGAGCGGTTAACCTTGCCTAACGCCGCCAGCGGCACAATGCACAGCAGCGCGCGCCCGTGTATCATGCGTGTCCATCTTTTCATCCGAATACAAGGATATAGCCGCGATGTCCAGCTATCTCTTCACCTCCGAGTCGGTCTCCGAAGGCCACCCGGACAAGATCGCCGATCAGATCTCCGATGCGGTGCTCGACGCGATCCTGACCCAGGACAAGCGCGCGCGCGTGGCCTGCGAAACGCTGGTCAAGACCGGCGTGGCGATCGTCGCCGGCGAAATCACCACCAGCGCCTGGATCGACCTGGAAGCGCTGACCCGCAAGGTGATCCTGGACATCGGCTACAACAGCTCCGACGTCGGCTTCGACGGCGAGACCTGCGGCGTGCTCAACCTGATCGGCAAGCAGTCGCCGGACATCAACCAGGGCGTGGACCGCAAGAAGCCGGAAGAACAGGGCGCCGGCGACCAGGGCCTGATGTTCGGCTACGCCACCCGCGAGACCGACAGCTTCATGCCGGCGGCGATCCACCTGGCGCACCGCCTGGTCGAGCAGCAGGCCAAGGTCCGCAAGAAGAAGAACTCGCCGCTGGCGTGGCTGCGCCCCGACGCCAAGAGCCAGGTCACCCTGCGCTACGAAGACGGCGTGGCGACCGCGATCGACGCGGTGGTGCTGTCCACCCAGCACGATCCGGACGTCAAGCAGAAGCACCTGGTCGAAGCCGTGCGCGAGGAAATCCTCAAGCCGGTGCTGCCGGCCAAGTGGCTGCACAAGGGCACCAAGTTCCACATCAACCCGACCGGCAAGTTCGTGATCGGCGGGCCGGTGGGCGACTGCGGCCTGACCGGGCGCAAGATCATCGTCGACACCTACGGCGGCTGGGCGCGCCACGGCGGCGGCGCGTTCTCCGGCAAGGATCCGTCCAAGGTCGACCGTTCCGCGGCATACGCGGCGCGCTACGTGGCCAAGAACGTGGTCGCCGCCGGCCTGGCCGACCGCTGCGAAGTGCAGGTCTCCTACGCCATCGGCGTGGCCGAGCCGACCTCGATTTCGGTCACCACCTTCGGCACCGGCAAGATCGCCGACGACAAGATCGAGAAGCTGATCCGCAAGCACTTCGACCTGCGTCCGTACGGCATCCTGCAGATGCTCGACCTGATCCACCCGATGTATCAGCAGACCGCCTCGTACGGCCACTTCGGCCGCACCCCGAAGGCGTTCACCTACACCGACGGCACCGGCGCGCAGCACAGCGCCACGGCGTTCTCGTGGGAAAAGACCGACCGCGCCGATGCGCTGCGCGCGGACGCGAAGCTGAAGTAAACCGGCGCTTCAGTGCCTGCACGAAAACGGGCCGCATCGCGGCCCGTTTCTTTTGGTTGGTCGCGGCGGCGATGGCGCGCAATCCGCTCCCTGTAGGAGCGGCTTCAGCCGCGACCGGGCGTTCCCGGTAACGCTCGGTCGCGGCTGAAGCCGCTCCTACACGGGCGGCGGCAACCGCGCGGATACGTCATGCTGCGGCGCAGGCAATGCGCCTGCTGCCGCAGCGCCGCCAACTCAGCCGCGCCGCTGCAGCGATTCCTGCAAGACCTTCTGGAACTGCGGCAACGTGCACAGCTGGGTCTTGGCGTCGCTGCAGCCGGGCACGCGCAAGGTCTGCAGCAGCGGCGGCTTGCGCAGGCTCAGCGGGGTCAGCGCACGCAGCTGGTCCAGCGATTGCGCCTGATAGCGCAGGCGCACGTAGCGCTGGCCGCTGCGCACGTCGCGCAGCTGCTCGAGCACCAGCGCGCCGCCCGGCGGCGAGTCGTCCTGGCCGAAACCGGGCAGATGGAAGTGCAGGTCGAGCAAGCCGCTGAGCGCGGCGATATGGGTATCGCTGGCAACCAGCACGCTCAGCTTCGGCGCGTGCGCCACGCCAAGCGTGTCCAGCACCCGCCGCGCCAGCGGCGCGCCGGCGCGCGCGGCCATGTACTGCGGCCGCGCATAGATCTCGAACAGCAACGCATGCAGCCGCGACACCACGCCGATGCGTTCGCGGGTGGCGCGGCCCCAGCCGACCTGGTCCAGCGGCAGGCCTTCGGCGTATTGCAGGATGAGCACCTCGGCGGTGCCGGAGGTCAGGTCCAGCGGACCGTGCATGGCGATGCCGCGGCCATTGGCGCTGGCGCTCAGCGACGAGGGCATGTGCGCGAAATCGCAGGTCTTCGCGCTGCAGCCGAGGATCTGCTGCATCGTGCGCAGTTCCTTCGCATAGGGCGCGACCACCGCGCCGGGACCGCCGGTCTGGCGCTGGATCGAGGCCACCGCCGCGTCCGCGTCGAAGTCCACCGCACCGGCCTCGACCGGACGGAACAGCGGATCGTCGCTGCCTTGCGGCTGATGCCCGGCCTGCAGCCCGCAGCCGGGGGCCAGCGCCTCGGCCAGGATCTGCGCGCTGGCGATGGTGCGCTGGTCGGTGTTGGCGTAGACGCTGACCGCACCGGCCGCAGGACAGCCCGTGGCCGGCAGCACGCCGTCGCGCAGCAGCCATTGCCGGGTGTAGTCGCCGCTCAGCTGCACGCCGGTGCGGCCGTGCGCGGTCAGCAGGCTCGCCGGCGTGTCCCACACCGGCCACGGACGGTCGGCCAACGCCGCCGCCGCGGCCTCGCCCTGCAGCGGCGCGCGCACGCCGTGGCGAAACAGCATCACCACCTGCTCGACCTGCAACTGCGGCGCCGCAGCCTGCGCCGGCCGCGCCTGCGCGCCCGCCGTCGCCGCCGCCGCCGCCGCCGCGACCATCCACAGCATCCAACGCATGCACTTGCTCATCTTTATGTTCCAGTCAAAAAGGAAAATCGTTCGCGCTGCAGCCTCGCCGCAACGCGCAGTGCACCGGTCGCGGCGCAGTCTGCGCCGACCCACGGCGGACGGCGCAGGACGCGACTGCGTCACAGCCGCGACCGATCCATCGCGTGCCCTGGCCCAAGGCTACCAGCCTGCACCGATCATCATGCCGCCGCGCATGAACGCCAACGCGCGCCGCGGCAGTATGCCGCGACGCGCGAGGAAGGTCTGCCATGCGCAGACCGCTGGCTCAGAACGTGTACTTCACGGTCAGCAGGCTGGTGCGCCCGGCATCGACGATGTCCGAGATCGCGGTGCTGTTGCGGCCGACGTGCGCCCAGTAGCTGAGGCGATTGCTCAGGTTGGCCACCGACAGGTCGGCGCGCAGGTGCTCGTTCACCGCATAGCCCACGTGCAGATCGACGCGGGTGATCGGCTTCACCCACAGGTCGTCCCAGCTGGCGCCCTGGTCCAGGTAGTCGTAGACCGACACGTATTCGCCCGAGTAGTGGTAGCTCAGGTTCACCGACAACGGCCCCTTCTCGTAGAACAGCTCGGCATTGGCCATCAGGTCCGGCGCGTTCTGGATACGCTCGTCGTGGAAGCCGGTCATGCCCAGATCCACGCGGATGGACTGGCGGGTGACGTTGGCGCCGATGCCGAAGCCGTCCAGCGGCGCCGGCATGCCCTGCAGGGTCTGCCGCACCGCCGCTTCCACGCCCAGCACCTTGCCGTCGCCGCCGTTCTGCGGACGCACATAGTGCACGCCGGTGGCGTCGGTGTTGGCGCCGGCATTGGCCGCGTCCGAGCCGTTCTCGTAGATGTAGTCGGACAGGCGCTTGTAGTAGCCGGCCAGCATCGCGTGGCCGCCGACGCCGTTGTCCCATTCGCCGGACAGATCGACGTTGACCGCCTTGATCGGCTTCAGGTCGGGATTGCCTTCGGTGATGGTGGTGATGTTGTCGCTGGACACGGCGTAGTTGGCGCCGCCGCCGAGTTGCACGAACGCCGGGCGCGTGTAGCTGGTCCACACCGAGGCGCGGTACACCGCGTTGGCGTTGCCGGGGCGGTAGTTCAGGAACACGCTGGGCAACGGCACGTCGTAGGTCGTGTGGTTATTGCTGAAGAAACCCGGCATTTCCTCGACTGTCGGCTTGCCGGATCCGTTCTGCACGAGCGCTTCGGGCATCGTCCAGTAAGTGTTGCGAATGCGGGTCTGTTCGAAGCGCAGGCCGGGGATGATCTCCAGGTCGCCGGTCTTGAACGTGGCCATCGCATACGCCGCGGCCACCGCCTCGGTGCCGCGCATGGTCGCGCAGTTCTGGTTGTTGATCGCCAGGCTGCCGCAGGTGTCGAAGCTGCCGGGGGTCAGGTACTGGGCGATCGAGGCCCTCAGCGACGAATTGCTGAGCTTGACCGTCGGGTAGTCGTACTTGCCCGGATACACCGCATCGTAGCTGCCGCTGACCAGGCCGCTGTTCTCCAGCAGGGTGCCGTCGGTGAACTTGGCGGTGGTCCAGTCGCGCGAGGTGTATTCGCGCGAGCTGTCCACGTACTTCACGCCGAACTGCAGGCTGCTCAGCGCGCCGGCGTCGAAATCGTAGCGCGCGTCGAACTTGGCGCCGCCCTTCTTCTGCCCGCTGTAGGACTTGGACAGCTGGCCGTGGCGGCGTGCGTACAGGCTGCCGATGTCGCTGGCCTGGGCCTGGATCGCCGGCGTCAGCAGCGGCATCGGGAAGCCTGCGCTGTCGTAGCCGACGAAGCTGTTGGCGCCGTAGGGGAACTGGGTGGAGGTGTACTGGTCCACGCGCGCGGAGACCTCGACGTGGTCCGGACGGTCGTTGTCGCCATAGCCGTAGAACAGGTTCGGCGACAGCGTCCAGTTGCCGAGCTGCTTGTCGGCGCCGAACTGGAACGTGGCGATGTCGGCCACTTCCGGGTTGGTCTCGTACCAATAGCGCACCGCGACGCGATTGATCTGCGGCTGGTACACGCCGGTCGTGCCGATCTGGGTCAGGCTGACGGTGGCCGGCACCAGCTGGGTGTAGCCGGTGTTCTGCTCGGTCTTGGCGTAGGCATAGGTCGCCCGCGCGTACAGCTGCAGGCTCGGGTCCACATGCCAGTCGAAGGAGACATTGCCGCCGTAGCGCTTGGTGTCGCCGCCGGAATAACCGATGTTGGCGCCGGTCGCCAGCAGCAGCGCTTCCGGGTTGTCGCCAGGCGCCGGCGCGCCGCTGGCGGTGGTGCGGGAGAAGTACTTCTTGTTCCAGTCGCCACGCGCGGCGGCGGCATTGGCCACTTCGCTGTTCACGTAGTGGCGCTCGTCGTAGTAGGCGCTGGCGTAGAAGCCGAACTGGCGTTCGTTGCCGAACTTGGCGTGGAACTCGCCGGCCGCGCCCTTGCCCAGGCCGCTCTCGTCGTAGTCGCGGGCGCGGCTTTCCATGCGCCCGCTGGCGGTGATGCTGCCGCCGAGCGCATCGCTGTAGTCGAAGCCGCTGGGCGTGCGGTAATCGATGGTGCCGCCGATCGCATCGCCGTCCATCGCCGCGGAGGAGGTCTTGTTCAACACGATGGTCTGCAGGCCCGACGGCGGCAGCAGGCTCAGCTGTACGCTGCGGCTGTACGGCATGCCCTGGGCGACGTTGACGCCGTTGATCAGGTTGACGTTGTATTCGGCATTGAGGCCGCGCACCGAGGCGAACATGCCTTCGCCGCGCGCGGCGCCGTCGACGCCGCCGAAATACGACTGCCCGGTGTTGACCACGTTGACGCCCGGCAACAGGCCCAGCGCCTCGGCGATGTTGTGCACGGCGGTGTACTTCAGGTCGTCGGCCGACAGCACGTTGGCGGTGTTGCTGGCCGCCATCTGCATGTCGGCGGCGGTGTAGCGGTTCGCCGCGACGGTCACGGTGGACAGGGTCTGCGGGTTGCCCTTGGCCGCGGCCGGCGCGGTGTCGTCGCTGGCGCTGCGCTGCGCCTGTTCCTGCGCGGCATCTTCGGCATCTTCGGCGTGGGCGGCGGCGGCGAAGGCCAGGCTCAGGGCCAGGGCGATGGAACCGGCAAGCCGATGCGGCCTGGCGCGGTGCGATACGTAATTCATGTGGATTCCATCAGGACGTGGGGTGGTGTCCCGGCACACAGCGACGCCGCAGCCGGACAAGGCAAAGCACTGCCCGTGTCGCCGGCGGCGAGCCGGCAACTGGGCGAACATCTGGGGAAGGTTCCGTGTCGGAGCCGGGCCGTGCGAACTGACGGCCCGTTAACAACTGCGGCGCATTGTGTGCGGCGATGTTTACAGATGCGTGACGGAATTCATAAGTGAACGGAAATGCGATACGTCAGTGATGCATACGCCTGCGTATCGCAAGCGCGCATGGCTGCGGCGCTTTCTCCATGACACATGGGGCTTAACCCGAATCCCACTGTAGGAGCGGCTTCAGCCGCGACGAACGAAGCGGCGGACCTGACGGCGACGGAGACTGTCGCGGCTGAAGCCGCTCCTACAGTGCGCCCAGACGGCGTGGCGTACACCCTTGTGGGAGCGACTCCAGGTGACCTCCACCATCAGTCGCGACGAGTTTTACCGACAGCGCGTCGCGACTGAAGTCGCTCCCACAAGGGAGCGCGTCACTCCGACGCGATCTGCGCATGCAGGATGCGGCGGATCTCCAGGATCGCCTGCGGCGTCTCCTGCACGCTGTGGCCGGAGGTGATCACCAGTTCCGATTCGGCGCCCTGTAGATGCGCGCTGCGGTACGGCACCACCCCGTCGTCGGCATCGGCCAGCGGCAGCGCCGGATTGCGCCGGGCGATGATCGAGTTGTAGCGCACCGCCGGCGAGATCGGCAGCTCGGCGGCCACGCGCACGAACGGATCGGTATCGCGCAGGTTGTCGATGCCGTTGGGCAGGCGTTGCGGCACGCCGTGGTCGCCAGCGATGTCGCGCATCACCTCGGTGAAGCGCGCGAGCAAGGCCGCCGGCAGGCGGATCAGCCCGCCGACCAGGCGACCAATGCGACCTTCGGCGAACGTGGTGCCGCGGTGCGGCGCGGCGATGAAGATGGCGCGGTCCACCTGCGGCAGCGGCGCGAAGCGCAACAACGGCTGCAGGCGCTCGCGTATCCGCGCACCGCGTTCGCCGCTCAGGTCGCGGCCGGCGAGCAGGTCGTTCCACATGCGCTCGCCGGAGGTGCTGACCAGCAGCCGCGCGATCACCCCGCCCATGCTGTGGCCGATCAGCACCATATGCCGCGACGCCGGCGCCTGCCCCTGCTGATCGAAGTCGTGCAGGGTCTGCTGCAGCAACGTCTCGATCTGCGCGCGGTTCCAGGCGATCGGCATGTTGGTCGGGTAATAGACCTGCCAGATCTGGTAATGGCGGCGCAGCTGCTCATCGCCCATGATCTCGTTGGCGACGTTGACCCAGGCTTCGGGGCTGCTGGCCAGGCCGTGCAGCATCAGCACGATGCGCCGGTTCGGATCGTAGGGCTGCATCAGGTACAGGTGCGGCTGCTCGATGCCGTGTTCGCGCCCGAGCATCGAGCGCAACGACTGCTTGGCGAAACCCGAACGCGCCAGCCACAGGCCGTAGGCGGCGGTGAAGTTGGCCGCCAGCGGCAACCGCTGGCCGTGCACGACGACCTCGTTGTCGCGATACGGATCGTAGGGCGCGATCACCACGCTGCGCGTGTCCAGCACCTGCGCCAGGCTGTCGCCGTCGAAGCGCAGCAGCACCGTGGTCGGCGCGTACGACAGTTCGCTGTAGCCGGCGGTATCGGCGACCGCTTGCCCCGGCTTCGCGCCAGCCATGATCGCGGTCGGATCGCCGACCTGCGCCGGCGACACTTCCGCCACCAGCTCGGCGCCGAACCCATCGCGGCGATAGGTACTGCGCAGGCCGTCGAAGCGCAGCGAGGTGGCAGGCACCATCGCATTCGGCCGCGCCACCCCGCCCGGCAGGCGGAAACTGTCCAGCTGCGCGCGCACCTGCCAGCCGGCGGCGGCCAGCGTGTCGTCGTCGCGCAGTTAGCCGCTGGCGCTGCGCGCGCGCCAACGCTCGAACAGGGCGCCGACCACATGCTGCACCGCGTAGTTGTAGTAGTCGCGTACCTGCGTCTGCCGGTCCTCGAAGGCGCGCGCGCTGGCCGGGCGTTCGGTATGGAACAGGTAGGCATAGGCGTAGCGCGCCGTCTCCAGCCATGCCTGCAAGGCCGCATCGTCGAGCGCGACGGTCCCCTTCGGCGTGCGCAGCGTCGCCGCGCGCAGCCACAGTTCCGACAGCGCCGCCAGGCGCCGTTCCTCGTCCAGCCCCTGCACCATGCGCAGTTGCGCGGCGCAGGCAGGGATGTCCGCCTCGCAGGCCTTGCGCTGGATCGCGACCACGCGCAGCGTCTCCTGGCTGGCGTCGCTGAGTTGGCCGGTGCTGAGCACGTCGCCGCGCTTGGTCGCGATATAGTCGCCGGCCGCGCGCGACTGCACGGTGACCATGGCGCAACCGGACGCGGCGAGCAGGCCCACGGCCAGCAGCGCGCGCGCCGCCAACTGCCGCCTTGCCTGCGCGGCACGCATCAGCGCGGCGCTCCGGGCAATTCTTCGCCAGGGATGCCTGCGCGGATACGCTGCGAAAAATCGCTGCCGGTGCCGGCCTGGCGCGCGCGTTCGCCGATGCGTCCGCGCGCCTGCAGCGTGGCCAGCGCGTAGCCCGGCACGAAGCCGTGCTGCGCATACACATACGACGGCAGATAGCCGGACAGCAGCAGGCGGTAATCCAGGGGCAGTTGCGGTTCGAACTTGCGCACCAGTTCGAACACGATGGTGGTGCAGTTGCTGGTGGCGGTGTTGTAGAACTTCGGCGTGCGCTGCAACTGCTGCGCCTGCGCCACGTAGCCCATGAACAGCTGGCGCAGCTGCGCGCGCGGAATGTTCAGGCGGTACAGATAGACGTCCTCGCCGCGCACGTTGCTGCGCACTGCAAGGATGTCGCGCTCGTCGGCGGCGATCATCACCTGCTCGAAATTGCGGAAGAACCCGGCCAGCGCGGAGAACGATTCGCCGCGCTCCTTGCGGATCTCCAGCGAGAACACCACCCGGCGGCCGTCGTCGAAGCCGAACGAGACCAGGGTGTGGGCGATCGCCGGCCCCATCCAGTAGGACAGCACCAGGTCCGCCGAGACCAGCCGGTCCAGGTCGTACTGGCGGGTTTCCCAACGCGGCGTGTAGTCGCTGTCGCTGCGCCAGGCGAAGTTGCGCACGTTGTGCAGGGTGACGAAGTGGCCATCGTGGACCTGCGGCTGCAACGGCTGCGCCACGTCGTCGGCCCAGTCGCGGTTCTGCTCGGGCAGCAACTGCGACCAGCCGAACACCAGGCCGGCGCAGGCCACGGCGAAGATCCACGGCAGCACGCGGTAGTCGCGATGGTGGCGCAGGCCCCACAGCGCGGTGCCGCCCATCGCCAGCCACAGCAGTGCCGAGGCGTAGCGCACCAGGCTGCCGGTGTGCGGCAGGTAGGCCAGGAACAGCCCACCGCAGACGCTGGCCAGCACGATCGCCAACGCCGCCGCCGCGCGCGCCATGCGTGCCGGCCAGCGCCGCTGCGGGGCGCTGCGCGCGGCGATCGCGGCGGCAGCGCGTCCCTGCCCTCGCCCGCGGCGCAGGCTCATAGCGCCGCCGCCGCCGCGGGCATGGCCAGCGCATGGCACAGCAGCCGGCAAGCGCGCAGCGCCAGCGCCTTGCGTTCGGCTTCGTCGCTGCCGCGCTGACAGGCGCCGAGCATGTCCATCAACAGAGCGAGGTCGTCGCCGTCCAGGCCCGGGCGGCACAGGCCGGCGTCGGTGGCGCGCTGCAGGAACGGCAGCAGGATCGCCATCAGCCGCGCATGCGCCACTTCGATCTGCGGATGGTCGCGCGGCATCGAGCGCCAATAGTCGGCCAGCGGTGCGGACATCGCGATGTGCTCGGCGACATCGCGCAGCAGCAGGAACAGGCCGTCGGGGCGCTCGCCGATATCGCGTGCGCAGCAGTCCAGCCCGTCCAGGGCGCGCTGCAGCAGCGCGATCATCAGCTGCGCACGGTCGGCGAAATTGCGGTACAGCGTGGCCCGGCCCACGCCGGAGCGTTCGACCACCAGTTCCAGCGGCGCCAGCACGCCGTGCTCGCAGAACACCTCGTCGGCCGCGTCGAGCAGCAGGCGGCGGCGTTGGGCGGCATCGGCGCGGAGGTCCATGCCGGGGATTATCGGACAATTTTGTCCGTTTGCAAGCGCGGCGTCGCTGCAAGCGCCTTGCTGCCGTCACGCAGCGCGCCCGGCGGCGCCGCTGCGGTGACGGCGCGGCGACCGGTCAGCCGGTGTTCTGCACGCCCTGCGAGACGCCGTTGACGCAGGCCACCAGCGCCCGCAGCAGGTCTTCGTCCTCGCCGTCGGTGGCGCGCCAGCGCTGCAGCAGATCCACCTGCAACACGCTGATCGGGTCGATGTAGGGATTGCGCAGGCGGATCGACAACGCCAGGCGCGGGTCGTGCTGCAGTAGCGATGCCTGCCCGGTCAGCGTCTTCACCCAGCCCTTGGTCAGCGCGAGTTCGTCGCGGATGCGCGGGAAAAAGCGCGCGTGCAACGGCCCGGCCAGGCGCGAGAACATCTCGGCGATGTTGAGGTCGCCCTTGGACAGCACCATCGCGATGTCGTCGAGGAAGGTACGGAAGAACGGCCAGTCGGCCGCCATCTCGCGCAGCGTGTCCTCGTGGCCGGCCTCCACCGCCGCGCGCAGGCCGCTGCCGACGCCGTACCAGCCCGGAATCACCGCACGCGCCTGGCTCCAGGCGAACACCCACGGAATCGCGCGCAGGTTGTCCAGCGCCGCGTCCTGGCCCAGCCGCCGCGACGGCCGCGAGCCCAGGGTCATCCGCTCGATCACGTCGATCGGCGTGGCCAGTCGGAAATAGCGCATGAACTCGGCATCGCCGACGAAGCTGCGGTAGGCGACGGTGCTGTGCTCGGCGACGATGTCCATCACCGGCCGCCACGCGTGCTCGCGCGCGTCCGGCGCGCGCGGGCGCAGGCTCGACAGCAGCACCGCGCCGGTCATCTGCTCCAGCGAGCGCAGCGCCAGCGCGCGGATGCCGTACTTGCGATGGATCACCTCGCCCTGCTCGGTCACCCGCAGGCGGCCATCGACGCTGCCGCGCGGCGCCGCTTCCAGCGCGCGCGTGGTCTTGCCGCCGCCGCGCACGATCGAACCGCCGCGGCCATGGAAGAAGGTCAGGCGGATGCCGAGGTCGGCGGCCGCGTCGAGCAGTTCCACCTGCGCGCGCTGCAGGCCCCAGCGCGAGGCGGCGATGCCGCCGTCCTTGCCGCTGTCCGAATAGCCGAGCATCACCATCTGCACGTCGTTGCGCGCGGCCAGATGGCGGCGGTAGACCGGGTCGGCGAGCAGGTCGCGCAGGGTGTCGGTGCCGCCGCGCAGATCGTCCACGGTCTCGAACAGCGGCACGATGTCCAGCGGCACCGCGCCTTGCGCATCGACCAGGCCGCCGCGCCGCGCCAGGGCAAGCACGGTCAGCACGTCGGCGCGGTTGTGCGCCATGCTGATGATGTAGCTGCCCAGCGCATCGGCACCGTGGCGCGCGCGCGCATCGGCGAGCGCGGCGAACACCGCGTCCAGGCGCGCGTTGCCGGCATCGTCGGGCGCTGCCGGCAAGGTCTGGTCGCCGCCGGCATAGACGCCGAGTACGGCCGCGCGCTCCTTGGGCGAACGCGCCTCCCAGCCGTCGTCGCCCAGCGCCGCGGCGACCGCGCGCGCATGCACGCTGGACTCCTGGCGCACGTCCAGCCGCGCCAGGTGGAAGCCGAAGCTGCGCACCCGCCACAGCAGCCGGCGCACCGCGAACCAGCCGGCGTGCAGGCCCTTGTTGGCCTGCAGGCTGTCCAGGATCAGTTGCAGGTCCTGCTCCAGTTCGGCCGGTGCGGCATAGGCGCCCGGCGCGTCGTCCAGCGTCGCCTGCAGGCGCGCGCGCATCAGGTCGTTGAGCAGGCGGTACGGCATGTCGCCATGCCGCGGCCGCGAGCGCGCCGCGGCCTCTGGCAGCAGTTGCCGATAGCGTTCCAGCTGCGCCAGCAGCGCATCGCTGACCGCCACCAGCGTGGTCGATTGGCTGAGCAGGCTGGCCAGCTGCCACAGTTCCTTCAGATAACGGTCCAGCACCGCGCGACGTTGCGCGTCGAGCGTGGCGGTGATGGTGCCGGCATCCACGTTCGGATTGCCGTCCATGTCGCCGCCGACCCAGGTGCCGAAGCGCAGCAGCCGCGGCAGCGGCAGCGGCTCGCCATAGGTCTCCTCGATCGCATGCTCCAGGGTCTCGTACATCACCGGGACCACCCGGTACAGCACCTGGGTCAGGTAGAAGCCGACATGCTCGCGCTCGTCTTCCACCGTCGGCCGCACCGGCGAGGAATCGGCGGTCTGCCAGGAGGCGGTCAGCGCCATGCGGAAACGTGCCGCATCGGTGGCGCGCTCGCCGGGGGTGCGCATGCCGTCGAGGTTGTCGACCAGGCTGGCCACCATCAATTGTTCTTTCTCCAGTAACGCGCGGCGCACCGCCTCGGTCGGGTGCGCGGTGAACACCGGCTCCACGTCGATACGCGGCAGCCATTCGCCCAGTTCCTGCGCGCTCACCCCCTGCGCCTTTAGCCGGCGCAGCGCATCGTGCAGGCCGTCCGGCTGCGGCGTGTCGGCGCTGTTGCGCTGGTAGTCGCGGCGGCGGCGGATGCGGTGCACGCGCTCGGCGATGTTGACCACCTGGAAGTAGGTGCTGAACGCACGCACCAGCGCCTCGGCGTCGCGCGGCGTACGCCCGTAGAGCTGCTCGCTCAGCGAGGACGGCGGCGCATCGCTCTCGCGGCGCGCGATTGCGGTGGTGCGGATGGTTTCGATCTCGTCCAGGAACTCCGCAGACACCTGCTCGGCGAGCAGGTCGCCGACCAGCGCCCCCAATCGGCGTACGTCGTCGCGCAAGGGGATGTCGGGCGTGGCAAACACGATGCTGCTGCGGTACTCGTTCATCGGAAACGCATGGCTCGGCTGTGGGGGCGTCGCAAGACTAACCCAAAAGTATTAGTCCCTCGCCCGGCGTGGTAACGGTTTCAAAGCGAACCATCGCCGGCCATGCGCGGCGCCCGGGACCTGTGGGAGCGGCTGCAGTCGCCCATCCAGATGCCGGTGCGTGCTCGGCAGCGCGGGCTGATGCGCCGCCCGGCCGCAGGGCCAGCCCTCCGCTACCGGGCCGTCGATGAATGTCCGGCGTGCGCCGCGTCCCAGGCCGCAATGCGCCCATTCAAGCGCCGCACGCCGCAGCCGCTATAATTGGCTGACCCTCCGCCGAGGGGCGCTGCGACCGTGTCGAGGGGGGTTCCCCGCCTCCAGACCCGGCCAGGCTCGGCGGCAGGCTTGAGCGACAACGGCGCCCGGACCTTCGCGAGTTTTCTCGCCATTGACCGGAGCACTACCGATGAACGCTGTACGCAAGAGCTTTTCCACCGAGGGCGACTACAAGGTCGCCGACATCTCCCTGGCCGATTGGGGCCGCAAGGAGCTGGACATCGCCGAGCACGAGATGCCGGGCCTGATGTCGATCCGCCGCCAGTACGCCGCCGCCAAGCCGCTGGCCGGCGTGCGCGTGACCGGCTCGCTGCACATGACCATCCAGACCGCGGTGCTGATCGAGACGCTGAAGGACATCGGCGCCGACGTGCGCTGGGCCTCGTGCAACATCTTCTCCACCCAGGACCACGCCGCCGCGGCGATCGCCGTCACCGGCACCCCCGTGTTCGCCTGGAAGGGCGAGAGCCTGGAGGAATACTGGGATTGCACCCTCGACGCGCTGACCTTCACCCTGGCCGACGGCACCCAGACCGGCCCGGAGCTGGTGGTGGACGACGGCGGCGACGTCACCCTGCTGATCCACAAGGGCTACGAGCTGGAGAACGGCTCCAGGTGGGTGGACGAGCCCGCCTCCTCGCACGAAGAGCAGGTGATCAAGGACCTGCTCAAGCGTGTGGCGGTCGAGCGTCCCGGCTACTGGACCCGCGTGGTCAAGGACTGGAAGGGCGTGTCCGAGGAAACCACCACCGGCGTGCACCGCCTGTACCAGCTGGCCGAGGCCGGCACCCTGCTGGTGCCGTCGATCAACGTCAACGACTCGGTGACCAAGAGCAAGTTCGACAACCTGTACGGTTGCCGCGAGTCGCTGGCCGACGGCCTCAAGCGCGCGATGGACGTGATGCTGGCCGGCAAGGTCGCCGTGGTCTGCGGCTACGGCGACGTCGGCAAAGGCTCGGCGCACAGCCTGCGCGCCTACGGCGCCCGCGTCATCGTCACCGAGATCGACCCGATCTGCGCGCTGCAGGCGGCGATGGAAGGCTTCGAGGTCAACACCGTCGAGGACAGCCTGGGCCAGGCCGACATCTACGTCACCACCACCGGCAACAAGGACATCATCCGCATCGAGCACCTGACGCAGATGAAGGACCAGGCCATCGTCTGCAACATCGGCCACTTCGACAACGAGATCCAGGTCGAGGCGCTGTACAAGTACCCCGGCGTGCAGAAGATCAACATCAAGCCGCAGGTGGACAAGTTCGTGTTCCCGAACGGCAACGCGATCTTCCTGCTGGCCGAAGGCCGCCTGGTCAACCTGGGCTGCGCCACCGGCCACCCCAGCTTCGTGATGTCCAACAGCTTCGCCAACCAGACCCTGGCGCAGATCGACCTGTGGCAGAACAAGGACAGCTACGAAAAGCAGGTCTACCGCCTGCCGAAGAAGCTGGACGAGGAAGTGGCGCGCCTGCACCTGGAAAAGATCGGCGTGAAGCTGACCACGCTCAGCGACGACCAGGCCGCCTACCTCGGCGTGTCGGTCGATGGCCCGTACAAGCCGGAGCATTACCGCTACTGAGCGGTCGCTGTACCGCCATCAGTCGCAGATCGGGCGCCGCAAGGCGCCCGATCTGTGTCCGGGCAGAGTCCCCGTGCGCCTGCGGCGCGCGCCGCCACCAAGACGGCGGCCGAGGCGCCGCGTCTACCCGGCACGACGGTAGACGGATATCTGCGCGCGCGCTCGCGCCGAAAGGCCGCCGTGCCCAGTCCGACCAGCGTTCCTGCAGTTCCAGTCCCGCCAGGCGCGCCATCAGGTCCAGTTCCGACGGCCATACGTAGCGATAGCGGTCGTTGAAGATGTGGGTGCCTGATTCGCCGATCAGCACGATGCGTTGCTGGACCAGCTGCCGCACCGGATCGGTACTGGAGCACAGCAACAGCACCGGCGCATCGCCCGCGTCCAGGGCCGGCGCCTCCAGCACCGGCGTCACCCTGGCGCCGGCCTGCAGCATCTCCGCCTGCGGCACCAAGGTCTGCAGAACCAACACGCCGGAGGCCGACAGGCGCTCGCGCACCGCGACCAGACAGCGCACCTGCGCGCTCTGCGCCAGCAGATAGCCGAACGAGAACACCGAGTAGATCAGGTCGAACGGTCCGGCGATGGGCACATCGACGAAATCGTCGCAGACCAGCGTCAGGCGCTCGGCGCCCGGCTTGTCGCGCAGCCTGTCCAGCATGAGCGGAGAGTTGTCGATCCCGCTCACCACTGCGCCGCTGGCCGCGAGCGGCAGGGCGATACGGCCGGTGCCGACACCCAACTCCAGCGCCGTGCCGCCGCCCACCAGCTCGGCCAACAGCTGTGCGCACTGCGGCGCGTTGGCGGCGGCTCGCTGTTCCTGCAGCAGGTCGTAATATTGCGAAACTCGGTCGTACGCGTGCGCCGACGATGCGTGCATGGCCCTACCCGGACAGGAAACGGAAAACCCGCCTAGACGACCATGCCGACCGCCGCATGCGCGGCGCCGGCAGGTTCGCCCGTGGCGAGCCAATGCGCGCAATCGGCACCGAGTTCGGCGGCGGCGCGTTGCAGATAGGCCGCGTTGGCGGCAGGCGCAAGGGTTTCGCGCCAGCGTCCGTTGCAGCCACGGTTGAAGAACGCCCGCCCGCCATCGCGCCAGAAGCCGGCCCCCTGCGGAACGTAGCGCGCGGCATGCGCGCGCATGTAATCGAGGCTGCAATGCCGCAGGACGCGTTCGCAACGCGCCGGGTCCAGCGGAACGTCGAGGAAGGCGGCGATGCGGCGCACCTGCGCCGGCAGGTCCTCCAGCAACGCCGCGTAATGCACCAGCAGCACGTTGTCGCAGTCGCGCAACGCCCACCAGGAGCGCACACCTTCCCAGAACGGCCACAGCGGAGCGCCGTCCTCGCGCAGCCAGGTGTCGAAATACTCGGCGACCGGGCATGAGGGCGGCGGCATCACCTTCAGCTTGCCAGCGCTGTGCGGCTCCGCGTCCAGGCGCGCCTGCGCGTCGGCGCTCACCGCACGCTGGTGGTCGTAAAGGCTCCAGACGATGTCGCGGCCATCGCGGCCGACGTAGAGATAGCGCGCCTGCTCGGACAGCACCAACGCATCGGCAGGAAGATGGGTTTTCACGAACCGGCGATGGCGCTGCTCGGCCAGCAACCGCAGCTTGGTCGCCTTGTCCGGATACACCGAATCGAACCATGGCGACACGCTGGACAGCTTGACCTGCGCATCGGCGGCGAAGATCAGCTGCGCGACGATCTGCTGGACCCAGGTGGTTCCGGCCTTCGCGTAGCTGGCGATGACGATGTCGTCGGCACGGAAAGCGAAATCGTTCCACACAGTGGAATCGAAGAAGCGGTTGGGATATTCCCGTTGTTTGGAAGGCATGCCCACGTCGGTGTCCTGTCGGCCCTGCTCGGATCGGCGGCGCCTGGCACGCACAACGCATCCGCTCTCGCCGGCGTGCATCCAAGCGCACGTCGGCAGGTCCGATGCAAAGCGCATGCGAATCGAAGAAAGCATCGCTGCAGCTGCACGACGTGCTCCGATCAGCCTGCCAAGATCAGCCTTCGAAAACCCCAGTCACTGCGTGTAGATATACGCGACCTTGCGTGGACCGAACACCGTCAACAGTTTCGAAAACGCGCGGGACAGCATAGCTTTGGCGATTTTCATCACACTCACCTATTCAGGAGTTTTTGGAATGGCGGAATATCCGCCTCTTTCAACCTAGCAATATTCTTATGACCAATCAACGTTACCGGCAATATTTTCTTTCTGCGTGTGCGATATCACGCACTCAATCGCACTGCGAGCGCAACTGGCCGCACACAACCCCCATTCATCCGAACAGGTCCTTGCGCAGGTAGTCGAGATAATCGCGCACATGCTGCTCGCGCGACGCGATGTCGTTGGGCAGGTGCAGGCCGCGCGCGAACCAACGCAACCGCGGCCGCGCATGCAGGTGCGGATACGCCTGTGCAGGCACCGGCACGCTCAGGAAGGCGCACAGCGGCGCCCAGCCCTGCGACGGCGAGAACACCAGCAACCGATCCGCCGGCACGGTGTCGATGACCGCCTGGTTCCACCGCTTGAAATAATCGACCATAAAGGCCCGGTCGTCGCTGCGGCCGGCGAACTGCTGCTTCAGAAACATACTGAATATTTCCCCTTCCGGGCCGAGAAAGGTGCTCTTCCTGCCAGGCGCAAGGATGGTCTGCGTCACTGATTCGAACCAACTGTCGGGATCGCGGACGGTCAGCACAACCTTCGCCTGCGGATACACCTCGATCAGTTGCCGCCAGTAATAGCAACCGGGATGATCGGTGCTGGACCGGTAGCCTGCGAAGATCGCCGGCCAGTCCGCAGCTCCACGCTCGGCCGCGTTCCACAGCGGCAGCGCCGTGCGCATGTTCGCCGCGACCTCCGTCGCGTGGTGGCAGGGCCCGAATCCCAGATGTTCCAACGCGAACTTCAGCGACAGCGTTCCCGTCCTGCCCAGACCGGCCCCGATCACCTGAAGAGACATCGCCGTTTCTCCGATCCGATGTTGCCAGGCCCGGAACCTAGCACGCCGCGGCGGCGTGCGTCCTTGCATTGGCGAGCAGGATGCGCAACCCGGCGGCCAGGTGGCGCACGCGATTCATGCCGCAGCCATGCGCACTCAGCCGGGCCGCCGCGCGACGCTCATCCGCGCCAGTTCGCGTTGCCTTCCCAGAACGCCACGCTGCGCCGATACGCCTCGCGGTCCATTGCCACGCCAGAGCCGCCCTCTTCCACGCCCAGCGCGTTGCGCAGCATGGTGATCGGCGCCATCGGGATCTCCTGCGGCTCGGCGGTGTAGAGGCAGCCGACCACACCCCACTCGGCCTCGATCGGTTCGCCTTCGCGCGCCAGTTGTTCGCGGCTGTAGAGGATCGGCAACAGGTACGCGGCCACCGGCGGCGCGACGCCTTCGAACCAGCGCACCAGCACCGGCAATTCCTCCCTGCTGCGCGCTTCGTAGCCGGAACGCAGCAGATGCCGGTTGGCTTCGGTGATCGGTGCGGTCAGGCAGCGGGTCGAGGTCCAGTTGCGGTGCACATGCAGCTTGCAGAACGGCGCATAGCCATCCAGCACACGTAGCGGGACGGTGTCGTTGAGATGGCGCTCGAACTGCTCGGGCGTGCAGTCCTGGATCGCGTTGCGGCGCGCGTCGCGCGGGAACAGGCGGGTGCGGGCGAAAGGAGTCAGGACGATGGACATGGCGAGCACGGGCACGAGGAGCGGGCAAGCGTAGCGCGCCCGGTGGGCGATGGACACCGTGCGCACTGGACACCCGAATAACGGCCGTCATGGCATCGCTCCGGCCAGCCCGCTGTTCCGCCCCGGCTTTTGCAGGAGCGGTTTCAACCCCGACGCCTACCGATAGAGCGCCGGGGTTGAAACCCCGTCCTACACGTACAGAAAACGGTCGGCGCGCCGCGATGCCCGCCATCGCGCAGACACCCAGCATGTCCCGCTTTTCACGCCCGGCACCTACTCCGGATGCGCCAAGGCGTAATCGATCGCCGCACGAATCGCCGCCGCCTGCGCGGCATTGCACTGCTCGGGCGTGGCGGTCGGACTGTCGGGGTAGACCTCGGTGGTCGTGGTGTAGCGCGCGTCGCTGATGCCCGCGCACAGCCCCAGCGTCTTCACCGGGTAGTTGATGACGCCATGCGCCACCACTGGCGAGCCGATGATCTTGCCCTGCGCATCGGCCGGCGCGATATGCGTGACCTGCGCCACCGCCGCGATCACCGCCTGCTGGAACGCCGGCTGCGGGTTGTCGTTGTCGCCCACCAGGTAGAAACCGTCGGGAACGCCATCGGGCTCGTAGCCGACGCCGTCGCGCGCGGCCAGCGCCGGGCGGAATTCGGACTCGTCGCTGTCGGTGGTCTCATGCAGATCGATGTGCATCAGCACCTGCCCGCGCAGCGGCGCGACCAGGCGCAGCAGCGCGGCCGATTCCTGCGCCGGGCTGTCCTCGCGGAACGACCGGTTGGGATCGAGGGCGTCGGCGTTCCAGCGATGGATGCGCTCGTAGGCCCACGGGCTCACGCATGGCGCCACCAGCAGGTTGGCACGGCCGGCGTAGTCGCCCGCGTGGCGTTCGGCGAACTGCAGCGCGCCATGCACGCCGCTGGTTTCGTAGCCATGCACGCCGCCGGTCACCAGCATGCACGGCAATGCCGCGTCCCAGTCGCGGCTGCGCAGCGCCAGCAGCGGATAGCGCGCCTGCGCATATGCCAGTTCCCCGTACTCGACCACGTCCCATTGCCCGCGCAGACGCGCGATGACCGCCACCACCTCGTCCTGGTAGCTGCGCCGACGCTGCTGTCGGGCCAGCCAGGCCGCCTTCTCAGCAGCGCCCCAGGGTACGCCTGGGGTACCGATCGGATAGAAGGCTGCGCTGCTCATGGGGTGCGGCTCCGCGTAGACAAATGAAGGCGGCGACTGTAGCAAAGCGCACCCGCCGCACGGCAGCAGCGCGCGCGGCGATCGGCGCCGAAGCGGATGCCGAACGCAACGGACGCCGACACCAATCACACATCCATCCGGATGAAGAGATATACTTCGGCGAACACCTGACGCGCCGCGCCCATGACCGCCATCAGTTTCGAGTTCTACCCGCCCAAGACCGACGAACAGCGTGCGCAGCTGGACCGCACCGCCGCGCGCCTGAAGGCCTACGCGCCGGAGTACGTGTCGTGCACCTTCGGTGCCGGCGGCTCGACGCTGAGCTACACCTCCGAGACGGTGCGTCATCTGAAGCAGCACCACGGCTTCGAGGCGGCGCCGCACCTGTCGTGCGTCGGCGGCAGCCGCGAAGAAATCCGCGAGCTGCTCAAGCTGTACCGCGCGATCGGCTGCCGGCGCCTGGTCGCGCTGCGCGGCGACCTGCCCTCGGGCATGGGCCATCCCGGCGACCTGCGCTACGCCGCCGACCTGATCGCCTTCATCCGCGCCGAGCACGGCGATGCCTTCCACCTGGAGGTCGGCGCGTATCCGGAGACGCATCCGCAGGCCAGCGACGCGCTGAGCGACCTGCGCCACTTCAAGGCCAAGGTCGATGCCGGTGCCGATGGCGCGATCACCCAGTACTTCTACAACGCCGACGCGTATTTCCATTTCGTCGATGCGGTACGCAAGCTCGGCGTGCAGATCCCGATCGTGCCGGGGATCATGCCGATCTCCAACTTCAGCCAACTGCGGCGTTTCTCCGAGCAATGCGGCGCGGAGATCCCGCGTTGGATCGGCAAGCGCATGCAGGCCCTCGGCGACGATGGCGACGCGATCCGCGAATTCGGCGCCGACCTGGTCGCCGCGCTGTGCCAACGCCTGCTTGCCGGCGGCGCGCCGGCGCTGCACTTCTACACGCTCAACTTGGCCAAGCCCACCACCAGCGTGCTGTCGCGCCTGGAGTGAGCGCGGCCTGCGGCTTCGGCAGGCATCCCGATGGCGGACAGCGTCGGGACTGCAGTCCCTCCCACAAACGCCCTCGCAGCGCCTCGCAGAATCACTTGTAGGAGCGGCTTCAGCCGCGACAAACGGTGTCGCAAGCTTGGCTGGCTTCGGAACCAACCGGTCGGGGCTGAAGCCCCTCCTACAGCAGCCTTAGGGCCTCATCCGGCAAAACCACCTGTAGGAGCGACTTCAGTCGCGACGAGCGAAGCCGTCGAACACACCGTCCGCGCGAAGCATCAGAACCGGCCCACATCCCGCAACAACCGCGCTCGCCTGCGTCGTCCACGCTACCGCCTGCACCTCTCTTCGACCTTTCCACACGCCAGCCCTGCAGCTAGGCTGGCGCGATGCGCGCACCCTCGTCGATCATGCTGCTGCTCTGCCTCTGCGCCACGCCCGCCGCCGCGCAGAAGGTCAATCGCTGCACCGGCGCCGACGGCGCCACGGTGTTCAGCGACCGCCGTTGCGAAGACCTGGGCGCGATCGACCGATTGCCGCCGCGCACCGCGCCTAGGACCGCCAGTGAAGGCGCCAGCGGCCTGTACCGGCCGCAATGCGTGCGCCGGCTCAGCGAACTGGCGCAGCAGATCCGCACCGCGGTGGACGCGCGCGACGTCAATCGCCTGTCCACGCTGTACTGGTGGAACGGCATCTCGAACGACGCGGCGCGGCCTATCCTCGACCGCCTCGATGCGATCACCCGGCGGCCGCTGGTCGCGATCGTGCCGGTGCTGGCGCAAGCGTCGGCACCGATGGATCCGGCCCCTGTGATGCCGACGACATCCGCGACCTCGGCCGCTACCGCGCGGGATGCGCCCGACGCCATGTCTGCGACAGCGCAGGCCGCCACCGGCACAGCGCCAGGCGCCAGCGCCACGCCGCCGCGCGCGCGCGCCACCGGCTTGCGCCTGGAGCAGACCCTCGCCGGTAGCGCCACGCCGACAGCGACCGTGCTGCGCCTGCGCCGGCAGTACAACTGCTTCTGGATCAGTTTCTAGTGCGCTTGCGACTTGCAGCCCCGACAGCGGCGCAGTGTTGCAGCAGCGACTACGGGTGGCCTGGGGCCATCCATCGCGAGCGCATTGCCGGCAATGCGTGTCGCGACTGAAGTCGCTCCCACACGTGGCGGCAATCGCCAGCGCTCAGGCCGCATCCACGTCCAGCGGCCACAAGCCGCGGATCGCGGCGATGCCCTGGCCGCCATGCCGGCGCGCTTCGGCGATCTGCGCCGGCAGCAGGCCGCCGATCGGGTACAGCGGCAGCGCCACTTCCTCGCGCAGGCGCTCGAACGCGTCCCAGCCCAGCGGCGCGGCGCCGGGGTGACTGGCGGTGGCCGCCAGCGGGCCGACCACCGCGAAGTCGCAGCCGAGCCGCTGCGCCGCCTGCAGTTCCTCCAGGCGATGGCAGGACGCGGCGACGCAGTGCCCCGGCGGCAGCGGCCGCGCGTCGAACTGCGCCAGCTGCTCCGACCCCAGATGCACGCCGATGCCCAGGTCCTGCGCCAGCGCCAGATCGCGATTGACCAGCACCTGCGCGCCGCGCGCCGCACACAGCGCCGCCGCGGCCCGCGCCAGCGGCTGCCATTGCGCCGCCGGCAGGCTGCGCGCGCGCAGGTGCACGCGCTGCACGCCGCCTTGCAGCGCGCGCTCCAGCGACGCCAGCCAGCGCTCGGGATCGACCGGCTCCGGCGTCACCAGATAGCGATCGGGCTGGCGCAGCATCGCCACCACCGGCTGGTCGGCCGGCGGCATCGCATAGCGGTCCAGCTTGTCCGGCGCCACCCAGGTCAGGGCCTGGCCTTCGCGACCGCGCGCAGTGCCTTTCCACGACAGCACCTGGCGCATCTCCAGGCGCAGCCGCTTGTCCGGATAGCGCTGCGGCACCTCGATCAGCTGCGCGCCGACCGTGGCCTCGATGCCCAGCTCCTCCTGCAGCTCGCGCACCAGGGCCTGCACGGAGGTCTCGCCCGGCTCGCGCTTGCCGCCGGGGAACTCCCACAGGCCGGCGAGATCGCGCCCCTCGGTCCGCCGGGCCAGCAGGATACGGCCGCGGGCATCGGTGATGACCCCGGCGACGACATGGATGGATCTGAGCGGTTCGGACATGGCGCAAGCTTGCCGTCTTCGGCGGTGCCAGCGCAATGCACGCGATTCACATCGCCGCCGATCCGCGCATCACGGCAGCGCTGCGCGCATTCGGCCAACGCACGGCGAGGCGGCGGCGGGTGGCGACGCGCCGCTTACGGCGAAACCGGGCGCATGCCGCCATGCAGGGGAACACCACAGCAACGGCAGCACCGACGCAGCATGGACGCCGGCTCCTCGCTCACCCCGGCAAGGCGTGGCCGATCCGCCACAACACCCCGCCCGGATCGTGCAGGCTGAAGTCGCGCATGCCCCAGGGCCGATCCTCCGGCACGCCGACGCGCGCGCCGTAGCGGCCGGCCAGATCGGCGGCATCGAGCCGCCGCCACCAGGCATCGGCATCCTCCACCCAAAGATGCAGCATCAGGTTGTGCGCCAACCCCTGGTCGTAGAAATCCTGCAGCAGGAACGCACAGCGCTCGCCGTGGCGAAAACAGACGAGTCCCTCGCCAAGCGGCTGCGCCACGAATCCCACCTCGCGATAGAACTCCACGGACAGCGCAAAATCGCGCGCCGGCACGAACACCTTCAATTCGAGACTGGCGGAAGGCTCCACGGCATGCATCCAACGGCAATGGCGACACCCGGCACCCTACCCGCAGAACGCGCAACACGCCACACCGGCAAGCAGGCCACAAGCCTCTCCCAAAACAAAACGCCCCGCGCAAGGCGGGGCTGTAGATACGAGGATTTGACCAATCACCGCACCCTGTCTGGAGCGCTCCCCCCTTTAGTAAAGGGGGCGCGCCGACAGGCGCGGGGTTGTAGAGGCTGATGAGCCGGGGCACGCGTTTTGCGAAGCAAAGCGTGGGGCTGGTGCGCGAATGCGCAACAGCGCTCGCAACAGCTAGCTCAACTGCCCATGACAATGCTTGTACTTCTTGCCACTGCCGCACGGGCACGGATCGTTGCGGCCGACCTTGGGCGCCTCGCGGGTGACCTGCGCCACCTGCTGCGGGTTGGCGCCCAGCGCCAGTTGCTCGGCTTCCTCATCGGCGCTGTAGCCGCCGGCGTCCTGGTGCTGGAACTGCGCCTGGCGCAGCTGCGCCTCCATCTGCTGCCGTTCCTGCGCTTCCAGCGCCGCCACTTCTTCCTCGCTGCGGATGCGCACGCGCGCCAGCAAGGTCACCACCTCGCGCTTGGCGTGCTCGAGCATCTCCGAAAACAACTCGAAGGCTTCCTTCTTGTATTCCTGCTTGGGCTGCTTCTGCGCATAGCCGCGCAGGTGGATGCCCTGGCGCAGGTAGTCCATGCGCGCCAGGTGCTCCTTCCAGCTCTGGTCGAGCACGGTCAGCATCACGTGCTTCTCCAGCGCGCGCATGGTCTCGCCGCCGACCGCCGCTTCCTTCTCCTGGAAATGACGATCGACTTCCTCGCGTACCTTCTCGGCGATGCCGGCCGCGTCCAGTTCCTCGTGGCGCTTGACCAGGTCGGTCAGCGACAGCGGCAGGCCCAGGTCGCTGGACAGGGTCGCTTCCAGCCCGGCCAGGTCCCACTGCTCGTCGATCGAGTTCGGCGGCACGAAGCGCGCCACGATGTCGTAGATCACGTCGTCGCGGATGCCGTCGACGTTGTCCTTGACCGACTCGGCATCGAGCAGCTCGTCGCGCTGCGCGTAGATCACCTTGCGCTGGTCGTTGTTGACGTCGTCGAAGTCGAGCAGGTTCTTGCGGATGTCGAAGTTGTGCGCCTCGACCTTGCGCTGCGCCTTCTCGATCTGGCGGCTGACCAGCTTGTCCTCGATGACGTCGTCTTCCTTCATGCCCATCATCCGCATCGCCTTCTGCACCCAGTCGGAGGCGAAGATGCGCATCAGGTTGTCTTCCAGCGACAGGTAGAAGCGCGAGGAACCCGGATCGCCCTGGCGGCCGGAGCGGCCGCGCAACTGGTTGTCGATACGCCGCGACTCGTGGCGCTCGGTGCCGATGATGTGCAGGCCGCCGGCGGCCTTGACTGCGTCGTGGCGCTCCTGCCAGGCGGCCTTCAGGCGTGCGCGCTCGGCCTCGCTCAGGTCTTCCTCGCCCAGCGCGTGCAGTTCCGCTTCCAGCGAGCCGCCGAGCACGATGTCGGTACCGCGGCCGGCCATGTTGGTGGCGATGGTCACCGCGCCGGGCTGGCCGGCGTTGGCGACGATCTGCGCCTCGCGTTCGTGCTGCTTGGCGTTGAGCACCTCGTGCTTGACCCCGGCCTTGCGCAGGTGCTCGGACAGCATCTCCGAGGTCTCGATCGAGGTGGTGCCGACCAGCACCGGCTGGCCGCGCTTGGCGCAGTCCTCGATGTCGGCGAGCACCGCGTTGAACTTGCCCTGGCGGTTGAGGAACACCTGGTCCGGCCAGTCCTTGCGGATGGTCGGGCGGTTGGTCGGGATCACCACCACTTCCAGGTTGTAGATGCTCTGGAATTCGTAGGCTTCGGTATCGGCCGTACCGGTCATGCCGGACAGCTTCTTGTACATGCGGAACAGGTTCTGGAAGGTGATGCTGGCCAGGGTCTGGTTCTCGCGCTGTACCGGCACGCCTTCCTTCGCCTCCACCGCCTGGTGCAGGCCGTCGGACCAGCGCCGGCCCGGCAGGGTGCGGCCGGTGAATTCGTCGACGATGACCACTTCGCCGTCGCGCACGATGTAGTCCACGTCGCGCTGGTAGATCGCATGCGCGCGCAGCGCGGCGTTGAGGTGATGCACCACGCTGAGGTTCTGCGCGCCGTACAGGCGGTCCTCGTCGTTGGTCAGGATCCCGGCCGCGCGCAGCAGCTCTTCGGCGTGCTCCATGCCGGCCTCGGACAGGTGCACCTGCTTGCCCTTCTCGTCGACCCAGAAATCGCCCTCGCCTTCCTCGGATTCCTGCTTGGTCAGCTGCGGCACGATGCGGTTGACGCGGATGTACAGCTCCGGCGAATCGTCGGCCGGACCGGAGATGATCAGCGGGGTGCGCGCCTCGTCGATCAGGATCGAGTCCACCTCGTCGACGATGGCATAGTTCAGGCCGCGCTGGTAACGGTCGGCCTTGGACAGCGCCATGTTGTCGCGCAGGTAGTCGAAGCCGAATTCGTTGTTGGTGCCGTAGGTGATGTCGGCGGCATAGGCGGCGTGCTTGTCGCTGTGCGGCATGCCCGGATAGACCACGCCCACGCTCAGCCCCAGCCAGTTGTACAGCTTGCCCATCTGCGCGGCGTCGCGGCGCGCCAGGTAGTCGTTGACGGTGACCACGTGCACGCCCTTGTCTTCCAGCGCGTTGAGGTACACCGGCAATGTCGCCACCAGGGTCTTGCCTTCGCCGGTGCGCATTTCCGCGATCTTGCCCAGGTGCAGGACCATGCCGCCGATCAGCTGCACGTCGTAGTGGCGCATGCCGAGCACGCGGCGGCTGGCCTCGCGGCACACCGCGAACGCTTCCGGCAACACCTTGTCCAGGCTCTCGCCGCTGGCGACGCGCCCACGCAGTTCCGGAGTCTTGGCCTGCAGCTGCGCGTCGGAGAGCTGCTCCATCTCCGGTTCCAGCGCATTGACCTTGGCGACGATACGGTGGAGCTGACGCAGCTGGCGTTCGTTGCGACTACCGAAAACGCGAGTAAGCAGACTGTTGATCATTGAAGGAACCGGTTGGAAAGGAACGCCCGTACGGCCCAATCCCCAGGGAATCGGCGGGCCGCAAACGAAACAGGGCGCGAGGCGCCCTGTCGTGGCAAAGCGTATTGTAGCTTGGGGCGGGCTCCGGCGATTCAAGCGCCGGCACGCCGCCCCAGGCCCGACTCAGCCGCGGCCGCGGCGGCCCACCGGGGTGGCGCCGTCGCCGAGGAACTTGGCCGGATTCATCACCACGCCGTCCTTCCAAACCTCGAAATGCACGTGCGCGCCGGTGGAACGGCCGGTGGAGCCGGCCTTGGCCACTTCCTGGCCGACCCGCACCAGATCGCCGACCTTCACCGACAAGCGCGAATTGTGCGCGTAGCGGGTGACATACCCGTTGCCGTGATCGACCTCGACCACGTTGCCGTAGCCGCCGCGCACGCCCGAATAGCTGACCACGCCGTCGGCCACGGCCAGCACCGGGTCGCCGACGTTGGCGTGGAAGTCGATGCCCTTGTGGTTGCCGGCGCCACGGCCGAACGGATCGGCGCGGCCGCCGAACCCGGAGGTGATGTAGCTGTTGCGGATCGGCATCCGTGACGGCACCGCGTTCTGGTCGAGCTGGTGGTCGAACAGCAGCGATTCGAGCACCGACAGCTGCTGGCCGGAGGTGGCGAACTGCTGCTGCAGCCCGTCCAGTTCCTTGCCCAGTTGCGGCGCCGGCATGTCCTGGCTGACCTCGTCGTCGCCGCCACCGACGCCGACCGGCTGGTCGAAGTCGAATTCGCCGTCCTGCAGCTTGCCCATGCGGGTCAGGCGTTCGCCCAGCGCGTTCAGCCGGGTGGCCTGCGCCTGCAGTTCGCCCAGCCGCGCAGCCAGCGCGTTGACCTGGGTCTGCGCGTCGCGGCGCACCTGCGCCAGCTCCGCATCCTGCTTGTGCAGCCTGGCCCGCAACTGCGCCGAGCCGACGAAACCGGTCGCGGCGCTGACACCGATGCCGAGTACCATGCCCACCGCCAGCACCGTGCCAAGCACGGTCAGGGGACGCCGGTCTGCGAACTCGCGCAGCCGCCACGGCAGGTCCTTTATCCCCTTTTCACGCGAATTGATTACGATCTTCTTAAACGCCATATGAGTTTTCATGTCTAAGCGAAAGTCCGGCGAGGGCCATACCACCGCGCCGATGCCGGCGTTGGACGCCGCATTGGCGGACAAGGTGGGCGACCCGTTGCGGCGTGCCTTGTGGCTCGACGCGCTGGACCGACAGTTGCGCCCCCATCTGCCGCCGAACCTGGCCTCCCGTTGTCGGTTGGCCAATGTGAACGGCGAACAGCTCGTTTTTCTGGTTGACTCTCCGGTCTGGCACGCCCGGGTCAGGCTTGCCGAGGCCGATATCCTCGCTGCGGCCCGGTCCCTCGGGCTGAAGGCCACCAGGGTGACCGTCAAGATTGCGACTGCATCCGCGCATTCCCCAATGCAACAGGCAAGAAGCAAGCCAGCACCGGTTTCCGCGGCGACGCACAAGGGCTTGCGCGACGCGCTGGCGTCCTTGCAGGACGTCGCTTCCACGACACCTGAAGCAACGACGGCCTCCGGACGCCGCGGTCTGCGCACGTAGACACGCACGTCACGACCCGACGCATCCTAGCGGGCGCCGGCGTCGAGGTCGTTATCGATTCGTTAAATGGAAGTTAAGAAGGGCCAAAGACGCAACGCATCGCCCATTCCGTGATCCAGGAACGCCCCCGGCCGCGGAGCGCGAAACTTTAGGCGTAGGCCACCGCCCCGTAGGCCACCGGCGCCGGCACGGCCTTGGAATCGAAGCTCACCCACTCCCACGCGGCCTGCTCGGCGAGCAACGCGCGCACCAGCTTGTTGTTCAGCGCATGGCCGGATTTGTAGCCTTCGTAGGCACCGAGGATGGCGCCGCCGGCCAGGTACAGGTCGCCGATCGCATCGAGGATCTTGTGCCGCACGAATTCGTCGGCGTAGCGCAGGTCGTCGTCGTTGAGCACGCGGAACTCGTCGAGCACGATGGCGTTGTCCATCGACCCGCCCAGGCCCAGGTTGCGCTCGCGCATGTATTCCAGGTCGCGCATGAAGCCGAAGGTGCGCGCGCGGGAGATTTCCTTGATGTAGGCCATGGTCGAGAACTCGATTTCCTGGCGCGACTGCTTGGCCGGGATCATCGGATGGTCGAACTGGATGGTGAAGCCCAGCTTGTAGCCGTCGTACGGCGCGAAGCGGGCGATCTTGTCGCCGTCGCGCACTTCCACCGGCCGCTTGATGCGGATGAAGCGCTTGGGCTTGCCCTGCTCGACGATGCCCGCGGACTGCAGCAGGAACACGAACGGGCCGGAGGAACCGTCCATGATCGGCAGCTCGGCCGAGGACAGCTCGACGATGGCGTTGTCCACGCCCAGGCCGGCCATCGCCGACATCAGGTGTTCCACCGTCTGGATCTTGGCCTCGCCACGGCTCAGCCCGGTGCACAGCGTGGTCTCGGTGACCAGCTCGGCATCGGCCGGCACTTCCACTGCCGGTTCCAGATCGACGCGCCGAAACACGATGCCGTGATCGGCCGGCGCAGGACGCAGGGTCATGTACACCTTGTCGCCGCTATGCAGGCCTACGCCAGTGGCGCGGATCGTGTTCTTGAGGGTGCGTTGCTGGGTCATGGGAGACAGTCTGGGAACGTCCGCTCAGACGGGAACTGAACGGAATTGAGAATATCACGCGTTTAGCCAAATTTTAACAAGACGGTCACAGCATCCTATTTGCGCAACGCTGGCGAAGGCCGGCGTCGCGGTCGCAAAAACCTGCCGGGTCGAAACGACCCGGCAGCAAAGGACACGGCGCGCCGCTCGGGCGGACACTCCCGATCGGCGGTGTTGCGGCCGGCACAAGGCTGGCCTGGCGAAACGTCAGTCGGCCTGGCGGCGCAAGAACGCCGGGATGTCCAGGTAGTCGTTCGGCAGATCGGCCGCCGCCGGTGCCGGCGAGGAAGCGCCCACCGCATCGCCGCTCGGACGCCGCAGGCCCAGGCCCATCGCGCCGCCGACCGCCTTGGACACGGCGTCGCCGGCATGCTCGAAGTCGCCGAATTCCGGCTGGCCGGTGGTGGCGTTGCGCACCAGCTTGATCGGCGCGCGCTGCTCCGGACGCTGGGTCTGGCGCGACACGGCACGGTTCAGGCCGGTGGCGACCACGGTCACGCGGACCTCGTCCTGCATGTCCGGGTCGAGCACGGTGCCGACAACGACGGTCGCGTCTTCCGAGGCGAAGCCTTCGATGGTGCGGCCGATCTCGTCGAACTCGGCCATGGTGAAGTCCGGACCGGCGGTGATGTTGACCAGGATGCCATTGGCGCCGGCCAGGTTGACGTCGTCCAGCAGCGGGTTCTGGATCGCCGCTTCGGCCGCCGCCTGCGCGCGGTCGTCGCCGCGGGCCGAGCCGGTGCCCATCATCGCCAGGCCCATTTCCGACATCACGGTGCGCACGTCGGCGAAGTCGACGTTGATCAGGCCCGGACGCACGATCAGGTCGGCGATGCCCTGCACGGCGCCCTGCAGCACGTCGTTGGCGGCGCGGAACGCCTGGATCATGGTGGCGTTGCGGCCGAGCACGGTGATCAGCTTTTCGTTGGGGATGGTGATCAGCGAGTCGCAATGCTGGCTCAGTTCCTCGATGCCCTTCAGCGCGACCTGCATGCGCCGGCGGCCTTCGAACGGGAACGGCTTGGTGACCACGGCGACGGTCAGGATGCCCATCTCCTTGGCCAGCTGCGCGACCACGGGGGCGGCGCCGGTGCCGGTGCCGCCGCCCATGCCGGCGGTGATGAACACCATGTCCGCGCCCTGCAGCGCGTCCATGATGCGTTCGCGGTCTTCCAGCGCGGCCTGGCGGCCCACTTCCGGGTTCGCGCCGGCGCCCAGTCCCTTGGTGACGTTGGTGCCGAGCTGCAGCTGCAGCTTGGCGCCGCAGTTCTTGATCGCCTGCGAGTCGGTGTTGGCGGTGATGAACTCCACGCCGTCCACGCTGCTGCTGACCATGTGCGCGACCGCGTTACCGCCGCCGCCGCCCACGCCGACCACCTTGATTACTGCGTTGGGTGCCATCTTTTCAATCAGTTCGAAATGCGCCATGTCCGTTTTCCTCTTGTTATGGGGCCGGGACTCGGGACTCGGGACTCGGGACTCGAAAAGCAACGCTTCGATTCCCTGCCCGGCCTTGCGCACCGGCTATTTTCTTAGTGGATGTTGCCGACCTACCTTCTCTGCTCTCCGCCCTTCCGCTCTCCGCTTTTGCTCTTCCGGGTCCCGAGTCCCGAGTCCCGGCTCTCAAAACTCCCCGCGATACCAATTCTTCAATTTCTTGAACAGACTGCCGGCACGCCCGGTGGGCAGCGACGGACGCCGTGGGTGTTCGATCTGGCTGCCCATCAGCAGCAGGCCCACGCCGGTGGCGTGCACCGGGTTGCCGACCACTTCGCCCAGGCCGGTGACGTGCTGCGGGATGCCCACGCGCACCGGCATCTGCACCATTTCCTCGGCCAGTTCGACCACGCCTTCCATTTTCGAGGCGCCACCGGTCAGCACCATGCCGGCACGCACCAGTTCCTCGAAGCCGGAACGGCGCAGTTCGGCCTGCACCATCTCGAAGATCTCCTCGTAGCGGCCCTGCACCGCCTGCGCCAGCGAGTGGCGCGGCATGCGCCGCGGCGGACGGTCGCCGACGCTCGGCACCTGGATGCTTTCCTCGGCGGTGGCCAGCTGCGCCAGCGCGCAGGCGTAGCGCACCTTGATCTGCTCGGCTTCCGGGGTCGGCGTGCGCAGCATGTGCGCGATGTCGTTGGTGACGTGGTCGCCGGCGATCGGCAGCGAGGCGGTGTGGCAGATCGCGCCCTGCACGAACACCGCCAGGTCGGTGGTGCCGGCGCCCATGTCCACCAGCACCACGCCCAGTTCGCGCTCGTCGGCGGTCAGCACCGCCACCGAAGACGCCAGCGAGGACAGGATCAGATCGTCCACCTGCAGGCCGCAGCGCTGCACGCACTTGCTGATGTTGGCCGCAGCCGACTGCGCGCACACCACCAGGTGGGCGTGCACTTCCAGGCGCACGCCGGTCATGCCGACCGGATTGCGGATGCCTTCCTGCGAATCGTCCAGCACGTACTCGCGCGGGATCGCGTGCAGGATGCGCTGGTCGGCCGGAATCGCCACCGCCTTGGCCGCTTCCAGCACCCGGTCCAGGTCGTTCCAGGTCACTTCGCCATCGCGGATCGGCACGATCCCGGGCGAGTTCTTGCACTGCACGTGGTTGCCGGAGATCGATGCGTAGACCGAACGGATCTCGCAGCCGGCCATCAGCTCCGCTTCCTCGACCGCGCGCTGGATCGACTGCACGGTGGATTCGATGTCCACCACAACGCCGCGCTTGAGCCCGCGCGATTCGTGCGAACCGATGCCGATCACCTCGATCGGGTTGCCGGGCGAATACTCGCCGACCAGCGCGACGACCTTGGAGGTGCCGATGTCCAGTCCAACGATGAGGGATTTGTCGCCTTTGCGGTTCATGTGTGGGTACTGCGTAGAAGGGGGAGGTTCGGGACTGGGGCGTGCGGGACTCGGGACTCGGGACTCGGGACTCGAAGAGCCAGTGATGCGAACGCGACCGCTTGACCGCTCGTGCTTTTCCCGGGTCCCGAGTCCAGAGTCCCGAGCGCCGGCTTCTTCGAGTCCCGAGTCCCGGGTCCCGCGTCCCGGCTTTCAACGGCCTTGCGACTCACCGTGAAGCCATTGGTATAGCGCAGGTCGGCGCGCGCGATCGGCGCCTGCTCCGGCGTGGCCAGTTGCGGCAGCACGCGGGCGAAGCGCGCCAGGCGGGCGCGGGCGTCGTCGCGGCCGACCACGACCTGCACGCCGTTGCCCAGCTGCAGCGACCAGCTGCCGCGCGCGTCCATCGCCACGCCGTCGACCTGCAGTCCGGCCGGCGCGAACAGCGCGCGCGATTCGTTGTACAGCGCGATCACGTCCTGCGCCTTGGCGTCCGGCCCGGCCAGCTGCGGCAGCGCCATGCCGCGCAGCTCGCTCGGCAGCGCGAAGATGCGGCCCTGCTCGGACAGCATGCGATCGCTGCCCCAGCGCGCGAACGGGCGGTGCTCGGTGACGCGCACTTCCAGTACGTCCGGCCAGCGCTTGCGCACCCGCGCGCTCTCCACCCACGGCAAGCGCTCGATCGCGTTCTGCGCGTCCTGCAGGCGCACCGCGAAGAAACCGCGGCGCGCATACGGCAACACCACCTGGCGCAACTGCTCGGCCGGCACGCGCTTGAAATCGCCGCTGACCTGCAACCGGCTCAACGGCCAGCGCTCGGCGCCGACCCAGCCGTTGAGCACCGCCACCACCGGCAGCGCGACCAGCGCCAGCGCCAGCAGCCAGGCGAGGATGCGCAGGAGGGCGCTCATGCGTTTGCCTCGGTGGAACCGGGACTCGGGACTCGGGACTCGGGACTCGTAAAAGCGGCGCCCCTGGCAGCGATGCGTGCGCGCACGAACGGGCGCAGCAGCGCATCGGCGGCGCGCGGCGCTCCGAGTCCCGAGTCCCGAGTCCCGAGTCCCGAAGTCACAGCGTCTGCTCCAACACCCGCCACACCAATTCCTCGAAGCCGATGCCGGCCTGGCGTGCGGCCTTGGGTACCAGCGAGTGGCTGGTCATGCCCGGGGCGGTGTTGGCTTCCAGCAGCGCGAAATCGCCGCTGGCGCCGTCGCGCATCACGTCCACGCGGCCCCAGCCGCGGCAACCGGCGGCGCGGAACGCGGCCAGCGCCAGCTCGCCGAGCGTGCGCTCGTCTTCGCCGTCCAGGCCCGGACACAGGTACTGGGTGTCCTCGGCCACGTACTTGGCGTGGTAGTCGTACCACTGGCCCTTGGGCACGATGCGAATCGACGGCAGCGCGGTGTCGCCGAGGATGGCCACGGTCAGTTCGTCGCCGACGATCATCTGCTCCATCAGCAGTTCGCCGTCGTAACGTGCGGCCAGCGCCACCGCCTCGTCCAGCTGGGCCGGTTCGAACACGCGGGTCACGCCGACGCTGGAGCCTTCGTTGGCCGGCTTGACGATCACCGGCAGGCCCAGCTGCGCGGCGGCGGCATGGATCGCGTCGGCCTGCGCGGTCGCCGCCAGGCGCACGTAGCGCGGCGTCGGCAGGCCCAGCGACAGCCACACCTGCTTGGTCCGCACCTTGTCCATGCTCAGCGCCGAGCCCAGCACCGGCGAGCCGGTGTAGGGCACGCCGAACGCCTCCATCAGGCCCTGCACGATGCCGTCTTCGCCGCCGCCGTTGTGGCCGTGCAGCACGTTGAACACGCGATCGAAACGCTTGTCCACCAGTGCCTGCGCCAGCGCCGCAATGCCGTCCACGGCGACCGCATCGACGCCGCGCGCGCGCAGCGCCTCGAGCACGTTGCGGCCCGAATCCAGCGACACCTCGCGCTCGCTGGAGGTGCCGCCGAGCAGCACCGCGACGCGGCCGAACACGGCCGGGTCGGTGTGCCGCGGCGACGGGAAAGGCTGCGCGCTCATGACTTGGCTCCGCCGACGAAGCCGTCCTGGGCGATGTGCTGGGCGACGTAACCGATATCGCCCGCGCCCATCATCAACAGCAGGTCGCCGTCCTGCAGCACGTCCGGCAGCACGTTGCTCAACTCGGCGACCTGCCCGACCACCACCGGCTCGCTGCGCCCGCGCGCACGGATCGCGCGCGCCAGCGAACGCGCGTCGGCGCCGGGGATCGGCGTTTCGCCGGCCGGGTAGACCTCGCTGAGCACCAACGCGTCCACTTCCGACAGCACCGCGGCGAACGCGTCGAACTGGTCGCGGGTGCGGCTGTAGCGGTGCGGCTGGAACGCGACCACCAGGCGCTTGTCCGGCCAGCCGCCGCGCGCGGCGGCGAACACCGCGGCCAGTTCGCGCGGATGGTGGCCGTAGTCGTCGACCAGGCGCACGCGTGCGCCGGCGGCGGTGGTCACTTCGCCCAGATCGTTGAAGCGGCGGCCGATGCCGGCGAAGCTCTGCAAGGCACTGGCGATCGCCTCGGGCGCCACGCCCAGCTGCCAGCCGATGGCGGCCGCGGCGAGTGCGTTGAGCACGTTGTGCCGGCCCGGCAGGGCCAGCGTCACCGGTGTGCTGCTGCCTTCCGGCAGGCGCAGGGTGAAGCGCATGCGCGGGCCGTCCTGGACCACATCCTCGGCGCGCACGTCGGCGTTTTCGCTGAGGCCGTAGCTCATCACGTGGCGCGGGGTCTTGGCGGCCAGCGCGGCCACTTCCGGATCGTCGATGCACAGCACCGCCAGCCCGTAGAACGGCAGGCGCTGCAGGAATTCGGCGAACGCAGCCTGCACCCGGGCGAAATCGTTGCCGTAGTTCTCCAGGTGATCGGCGTCGATGTTGGTGATCACCGAGATCAACGGATTCAGGCGCAGGAAGCTGCCGTCGCTCTCGTCGGCCTCGGCCACCAGCCACTGGCCGCCGCCGAGTTTGGCGTTGGCGCCGGCGGCGAGCAGCTGCCCGCCGATCACGAAGGTCGGGTCCAGCCCGCCTTCGCTGAGCACCGCCGCGGCCAGGCTGGTGGTGGTGGTCTTGCCGTGCGTGCCGGCCACCGCGATGCCGCGGCGGAAGCGCATCAGCTCGGCCAGCATCGCCGCGCGCGGCATGATCGGGATGCGCTGGCTGCGCGCCTCCATCAGCTCCGGGTTGTCGTCGCGGATCGCGCTGGACACCACCACGCAATCGGTGCCGAGCACGTTGGCCGCCGAATGCCCGCGCATCACCCGCGCACCGAGCGTGACCAGGCGCCGCGTCGCCGCGTTATCGGCGTTGTCCGAGCCGGACACCTCGTAGCCCAGGGTCAGCATGACCTCGGCGATCCCGCTCATGCCGGTGCCGCCGATGCCGACGAAGTGCACGCGCGGAAACGCGCGGACCAGGTCGCCGGTGTCGTGGAGACGGCGAATCATGCGGCGCCTCCTGTGGAGGCGGCGGGACTCGGGACTCGGGACTCGGGACTCGGGGGAAGCGGAGCGGCGGCGCTACGCGCCCCCCCATTGGAATCGTCTGCTTGCATATGCTTTTGCTCTTGTTCTTGCTGTTGACGAGTCCCGAGTCCCGAGTCCCGAGTCCCGGCTCCATCGAGTCCCGAGTCCCGGGTCCCGGCCTCTTCCAGAATGATGTCCGCAATCCGCTCGGCCGCATCCGGCTTGGCCAGGTTGCGCGCGGCCTCGGCCATGGACAGGCGCCGTGCGGGGTTGCCGAGCAGGTCGCGCAGCACGCCCTGCAGGTTGGTCGCCAGCGCGTCGTCCTGCTTCAGCAGCACGGCGGCGCCGCGTTCGACCAGGTAGTCGGCGTTGCGGGTCTGGTGGTCGTCGACCGCGGCGGCGAACGGCACCAACACGCTGCCGATGCCGACCGCGCACAGTTCGGCCAGGGTCGAGGCGCCGGCGCGGCACACGATCAGGTCGGCCCAGGCGTAGGCGGCGGCCATGTCGCCGATGAAGGCTTCGACGCTGGCGGCGACGCCGGCGTCGGCATAGGCCTGGGCCGCTTCGTCGCGCAATTTCTCGCCGCACTGGTGGCGCATGTCGACCTGCGCGCCGAGCGCGGCCAGCGCGCGCGGCAGCGCCTGGTTCAGCGCGCGCGCGCCCTGGCTGCCGCCGAGCACCAGCAGGCGCACCGCGCCGTCGCGCGCGGCGAAGCGCTGCGCCGGCGGCGCCAGCGCGGCGATCTCGGCGCGCACCGGATTGCCCACCGCTTCCTCGCGCGCAGCGAAACTGCCCGGGAATCCGGTCAGCACGCGCCGCGCGACGCGCGACAGCACCTTGTTGGTCAGGCCCGGGGCGCGGTTCTGTTCGTGCACCAGCAGCGGCAATTTCATCAGGCGTGCGGCGATGCCGCCCGGGCCGGCGGCGAAGCCGCCGAAGCTGACCACCGCGCGCGGCATGCGCCGGCGCAGCACGAAGCCGGCGGCGCGGATCGCGCGCATGATCCGCAGCGGCGCGCCGAACAGCGCCAGCGCGCCCTTGCCGCGCAGGCCGCCGATCTCGATGGTGTCGATCTCGATGCCGTGCTGCGGCACCAGCTGCGTTTCCATGCGCCCGGCCGCGCCCAGCCACACCACCGGCACGCCGCGCGCGCGCAGCACCTTGGCCACCGCCAGCGCCGGGAAGATGTGCCCGCCGGTGCCGCCGGCCAGGATCATCACCGGGCGCGACGCAGCGTCGGTCACGACGGTGCTGGTCATCGGCACGGACACACTCATCCCAGCCTCCCGAAGGTCGGCTCGACCCGCGGCTGCATGCGGCTGGTGCCGCGCGCGGGGGTGCCTGCCTGGATCGCCGCGGCCACCGCGCTGGCGCTGGCTTCGCGCGCGGCCTGAAGGTCCTCGGCGCTGTCCACGGTCTGCCTGACCGGCGGCGCCGCATCGCTGCGCACCTTCGCCACCTGGCGTTCGGCGCGATCGAGTTCGTAGGACACGCGCAGCAACAGACCCATCGCCACGCAGGTCATCAGTACGCTGGAACCGCCGGCGGAGATCAGCGGCAGGGTCAGGCCCTTGGTCGGCAGGATGCCCAGATTCACGCCGACCGAGACGAAGCTCTGCAGGCTGATCCACAGGCCGATGCCGAAGGCGATGTAGCCGGAGAAGTGGCGCTTCATTTCCACGCAGCGCATGCCCAGCCAGAACGCGCGCCCGACCAGCAGCGCGTACAGCGCGATGATCAGGCACACGCCGGTGAAGCCCAGCTCCTCGGCGATCACCGAGAAGATGAAGTCGGTATGCGCTTCCGGCAGGTAGTTGAGCTTCTGCACCGAGCCGCCCAGGCCGACCCCGAACAGTTCGCCGCGGCCCACCGCCATCAGCGCGTTGGACAACTGGTAGCCGGAACCGAGCTGGTCGGCCCACGGGTCCAGGAACGAGGTGATGCGGCGCAGGCGGTACGGTTCCAGGATCGCGATGAAGGCGAACACCGGTAGCCCGATCACGATCGGCATCGACATGCGCGGCAGGTTGACCCCGCCCAGCACCAGCATGCCGGCGGTGATCGCCAGCAGCAGCGTGGAGGAACCGAAGTCCGGCTGCATCAGCAGCAGGCCGACCAGCGCCACCGCCACGCCCAGCGGCTTGAGCATCGCCGGCCAGGTCGCGTTGACCTCGTCGCGGAAGCGCACCAGATAACTGGACAGCCACACGATGTACAGCACCTTGACCGCTTCCACGGTCTGGAACTTGGAGATGCCCAGGTTGATCCAGCGTCGCGCGCCGTTGACGCTGCTGCCCAGGCCGGGCACGAACACCACGATCAGCAGGCCGAAGCAGGCCAGCAGCAGCAGCTGGTTGTACTGCTCGATGTTCTTCAGCTCGGTGCGCATGGTCCAGATCGCCAGGCCGATGCCGCCGGCCAGGAACAGCATGTGCCGGGTCAGGTAGTAGAACGGGCTGACGGTCAGCTCGATCGAGCTGGAGCCGACCATCACCACACCCAGCGAGGCCAGCGCCACCACGGCGCCGAGCAGCCACGGGTCGTAGCGGCCGCCGATGGCCTCGAGTCGGGTTGCCTGGCGCGCGGCGTCGTTCATCAGCGCACCTTCAACGTGGCCAGGCCAACCAGCACCAGCACCACCGAGATGATCCAGAAGCGCACGATCACCCGCGGCTCGGGCCAGCCCTTGAGCTCGAAGTGGTGGTGGATCGGCGCCATGCGGAACACGCGCTTGCCGGTGAGCTTGAACGAGGCGACCTGGATCATCACCGACAGCGTCTCGATCACGAACACGCCGCCCATGATCACCAGCACCAGTTCCTGGCGCACGATCACCGCGATGGTGCCGAGCACCGCGCCCAGCGCCAGCGCGCCGATGTCGCCCATGAACACCATCGCCGGATAGGTGTTGAACCACAAAAAGCCCAGGCCCGCGCCGGCGATCGCCGCGCAGATGATGATCAGCTCGCCGGCGCCGGGGATCGAGGGAATCTTCAGGTAGGCGGAGAACACCGCGTTGCCCGAGGCGTAGGCGAACACGCCCAGCGCACAGGCCACCAGCACCGTGGGCATGATCGCCAGCCCGTCCAGGCCGTCGGTCAGGTTCACCGCATTGGAGAAGCCGACGATCCAGAAGTAAGCGATGGCGACGAAGCTGATCCCGGCCAGCGGCAGCGCGATCGACTTGAACATCGGGATGTAGAAGGTGATCGCGGCCGGCACGTCGGCGGTGTAGTACAGGCACAGGCCCGCGGCCAGGCCGAAGATCGACTGCAGAAGGTACTTCCAGCGCGACTTCAGCCCGTTCGGGTCGCGGCGCACGATCTTGATCCAGTCGTCGTACCAGCCGATCACGCCGAACGCCAGCATCACCGCCAGCACCAGCCACACGTAGCGGTTGCGCAGGTCGCCCCACAGCAGCACCGACAGCAGCACGGTGATCAGGATCATCGAACCGCCCATGGTCGGCGTGCCGGCCTTGGAGAAATGGCTCTGCGGGCCGTCCTGGCGGATCGGCTGGCCGCCCTTGAACTGCGCCAGCTTGCGGATTACCGCCGGCCCCAGCCACAGCGACAGGAACAGCGAGGTCAGCGCCGCGAGGATGCCGCGGAAGGTGAGGTAGCCGAACAGCCCGAACAGGCTCTCCAGCTGCTGCAGCCAACGGGACAGTTCAAGCAGCATGCGGCGCCTCCTCTCCCTGGGCCAGCAGCGCGCTCACGATCTTATCCATGGCGCTGCCGCGCGATCCTTTGACCAGGAGGGTTGCCGGGACTCGGGACTCGGGACTCAGTGAAGCCGGGACTCGGGACTCCGGACTCCGGACTCGTAAAGGCGCAACGCCAACGGACGCAGCACCGGTGTTCTCATGCATTTGCTCTGTTTCCTGCTCTTGATCCCGCTGTTCCCGAGTCCCGAGTCCCGAGTCCCGAGTCCCGACCGCACGGAGGTCCGCGCGCAGCGCCGCAATCAACGCCGCATGACTATCGAACACGCGCCCGTTCTCGCCGAAGGCCTGCGCAGCGATGGCGCTGAGCGGGCCCAGCGCGTACAGCCGGGTCAGGCCGGCGTCGCGGGCGCGGCGGCCGCCGCTGGCGTGCAGCGCCTCGGCGCCGTCGCCGAGTTCGCGCATGTCGCCCAGCACCAGCCAGCGCTCGCCGCCGGCCGCGGCCAGCGCGTCGATCGCCGCGGCCAGCGAACCGGGGTTGGCGTTGTAGCTGTCGTCGATCAGCACCGCGCCGCCGGGCAGCGTGTGCGCGATCTGCCGGCCCGGCACCGGCTGCACCTGCGCCAGGCCGGCGGCGATCAGCGCCGGCGCAATGTCCAGCGCCAGCGCCAGCGAGGCGGCGGCCAGTGCGTTCATCAGGTTGTGCCGGCCCGGCAGCGGCAGCGTCGCGTCGACCTCGCCCTGCGGGGTGACCAGCACGAACTGCGAGCGGTCCGGACCCACCCGCAACTGCGTGGCGGTGACCTCGGCGCTGGCCTGCAGGCCGAAGCGCAGCACGCGTGGGGCCGGCGCCGGCAGACGCTGTTCGAACCACCGCCCGAACGCGTCGTCGGCATTGATCACCGCGGTGCCGTCGGCCGGCAGCGCGGCGTAGATCGCGCCCTTGGTCTCAGCGACGCCAAGCAGGCTGCCCATGCGCTCCAGGTGCGCCGCGGCGACGTTGTTCACCAGCGCCGCGTGCGGGGCGACGATGTCGGTCAGGTAGGCGATGTCGCCCGGCTTGCCGGCGCCCATTTCGTAGATCGCGTAGTCGGCCGCGTCCGGCGCTTCGATCACCGCCAGCGGCAGGCCGATCTCGTTGTTGCGGTTGCCGGGATTGGCATGGACGCTGCCACCGTTCACCCGGCAGGCATGCTGCAGGATCGCCAGCAGCAGCGCCTTGACGCTGGTCTTGCCGTTGCTGCCGGTGATCGCGGCCACGCGCGTGGCGCGGCCGCGTTGCATGCCGGCGGCGATCCGCGCCAGCGCCAGTTGGGTGTCGGCGACCAGGATCTGCGGCAGTTCGCTCTGCGGCTGCAGCAATTCCACCAGCAGCGCGCTGGCGCCGCGCGCGGCGGCGTCGGCGACGAAATCGTGGCCGTCGAAACGCTCGCCGCGCAGCGCCACGTACAGGCTGCCCGGCGCCAGCGTGCGCGTGTCGTGGGCGATCGCGTCGATCGCCACGTCGTCGCCATGCAGCTCGGCACCGGCCCAGTGCGCGATCATCGACAGCGGCAGGCGCTTCATCGTGCGCGCTCCATGGCGCCAGCGGCGCGCGCCTGCAGCGCCTGCGCAGCGATCTCGGTGTCGTCGAACGGATGCTGGATGCCGGCGATGTCCTGGTACGGCTCGTGGCCCTTGCCGGCGATCAGCACGATGTCGTCGGGGCCGGCTTCGGCCACGGCCAGGGCGATGGCCTGCGCGCGGTCGCGCTGCACGCGCACCGCGTGCAGGTCGGTGAACCCGGCCAGGATGTCGGCGACGATGCGGTCGCCATCCTCGCCGCGCGGATTGTCGTCGGTGACGATCACCGCGTCGGCCAGGCGCTGCGCGATCGCCGCCATCTGCGGGCGCTTGCCGGTGTCGCGCTCGCCGCCGCAGCCGAATACGCACAGCAGGCGGCCGTGGGCGTGGCCGCGCAGGCTGTCCAGCGCCTGCTCCAGCGCGTCCGGGGTGTGCGCGTAGTCGATCACCAGCAGCGGCTGCGCGTCGCGGCCGCCGAGGCGGTTCATGCGCCCGCGGATCGGCTGCAGCTGCGACAGCGTCGCGGCGATGCGCGCCGGCGCCACGTCCAGCGCATGCAGCGCGCCAGCCACGGCCAGCAGGTTGTCCACGTTGAAGCGACCGAGCAGCGGCGACTGCACCGAGTGCCGCGCGCCGTCGATCAGCAGGTCGAAGCCGATGCCGCGTGCGTCCAGGCGCAGCGCCTCGGCGCGCAGCGTGGCGCCGGCCTGGCCGCGCGAGCTGACACCGATGCGGCGCAGCGCCGGGTCCAAAGTCGCCAGCAGCGCGCGGCCGAATGCGTCGTCGAGATTGACCACCACCGCCTTCAGCCCCGGCGTAGCGAACAGGCGCGCCTTGGCCGCGCCGTAGCCGGCCATGTCGCCGTGGTAATCCAGATGGTCGCGGGTGAGATTGGTGAACACCGCCACGTCGAAGTACACCGCATCGACGCGGCCCTGGTCCAGCGCATGCGAACTCACTTCCATCGCCACCGCCTGCGCGCCGGCGTCGCGCAGCTGCGCCAGCAGCGCGTGCGTCTGCAGCACCAGCGGGGTGGTGAAACCGGTCGGCACCACGGCGCCGTACAGGCCGACGCCGAGCGTGCCGATGCTGCCGCTGCGCGTGCCCAGGCACTGCCAGGCCTGCGCCAGCAACTGCACGGTGGAGGTCTTACCGTTGGTGCCGGTGACCCCGACCATGGTCATCGTCTGCGACGGATGGCCGTGGAACTGGTCGGCCATCGCGCCCATGCGCGCGCGCAGGCCCGGCACCGCGATCGCGTCGGCCGGCGCCGGCAATTCGGACGGGGCCGGCGGTTCGAACAGGATCGCCGCGGCGCCATTGGCCTGCGCCTGCGCGACGAAGCCCAGCCCGTGCGCGCCGAACCCGGCGATCGCCACGAACGCATCGCCGGCGCGCACCGCGCGGCTGTCCATGACCAGCCCGGACACCTGCACGTCGCGCGCCAGCGCCACATCCGGCAACAGCTGCGACAGCGGCAGCGCGCGGCTCACTGGCGGGTCTCCTGCACCGGCACCGGCTGCGCGGCCGGCGGCGGCGCGACGGCGCGCACGCTCGGCAGCGCCGCTTCCACTTCGGCGGCGGCATCGGGCACCAGCGCCGGGTCCGGCTCCGCCGGCACCGGCGGCGGCGCATGGCCGCTCTTGCCGGCGGCCTGCGCCGCCAGCCACGCCTGGATGTCGTCCGGCGGCACGTCCATGAGGCGCAGCGCGCCTTCCATCACGTTGTGGAACACCGGCGCGGAGACCAGGCCGCCGTAGTATTTGGCGCCCTGCGGATCGTTGATCACGATGACCGTGGCGAAGCGCGGATTGCTGGCCGGCACCAGGCCGGCGAACAACGCGTTGTAGTGGCCGCGGATATAGCCGCCGGGACCGTTCAGGCGCGCGGTCCCGGTCTTGCCGGCGACGTGGTAGCCGAGGATCGCCGCGCCCTTGGCGCCGCCCTGGGTGACCACGGTCTCCATCATCGTCACCACTTCCTTGGCGATCGCCGGGCTCAGCACGTCCTTGGTTTCTTCGTGCTGGCCCTTGATGAAGGTCGGCGTCACCAGCTTGCCGCCGTTGCCGAGCGCGCAGTAGGCGCGCGCGATCTGCAGCGGCGTCACCGACAGGCCGTAGCCGTAGGACATGGTGGTCTTGGACGACCCGCTCCAGCGTCCCGGCGGCGGCAGCACGCCGGCCGATTCGCCGGGGAAGCCGCTGTGCGGGGCGCTGCCGTAGCCGTAGCTGTGGATCTGGTCGTAGAAGGTCTGGTCCGGCAGTTTGGCGCCGATCTTGGCCGCGCCGATGTTGGAACTGCGGGTGATCACCCCGGTCACGGTCAGCACGCCGTTGTTGCGCGGCACGTCCTTGATGGTGAAGCGGCCGACCGCCATGTAACCCGGGTTGGTGTCGATCAGCGTGTCCTTGGTCACCACTCCAGCCTTGAGCGCGGTGGAGATGGTCAGCGGCTTCATCGTCGAACCCGGCTCGACCAGATCGGTCACCGCGCGGTTGCGGCGCGCATCGGAATTGACCCCGGTGACCGAGTTCGGGTTGTAGGTCGGCAGGTTGACCATGGCCATGATCTCGCCGGTGGCCACGTCCATCACCACGATCGAACCGCCGGCGGCGTTGTTCTGCGCCAGCGCGTTGCGCAATTCCTTGTAGGCCAGGAACTGGATGCGGCGATCGATGCTGAGGGTCAGGTCCTTGCCCGGCTCGGCCGGCTTGACCAGGTCGATGCTCTCCACGATCGCGCCCTTGCGGTCGCGGATCACGCGCTTGGAACCGGGCTTGCCGCGCAGCCATTCGTCGAACGCCAGCTCCAGCCCTTCCTGGCCGCGGTCGTCGATGTTGGTGAAGCCGAGCACGTGCGCCATCGCTTCGCCCTGCGGGTAGAAGCGGCGGAACTCGCGCTGCGAGAACACGCCCGGGATGCCCAGCGCGACCACCGCATGCGCCTTGTCCGGATTGATCCGGCGCTTGAGGTACATGAACTCCTTGTCCGACTTCTGCGACAGCTTGGCGGCCAGCTCGTCGCTGGGCAGTTCCAGCGCCTGCGCCAGCTGCGGGATGCGGTCGGGATTGCGCAGCAGCTCCTGCGGATTGACCCAGATCGACTCCACCGGCGTGGACACCGCCAGCGGCTCGCCGTTGCGGTCGGTGATCATGCCGCGCGAGGTGGCGATCGGCAGTTCGCGCAGGTAGCGCGCCTCGCCCTGGCGCTGGTAGAAATCGCTGTTGATGATCTGCACGTAGGCGGCGCGGCCGATCAGGGTGACCGAGCACAGGCTCAGCGCCGCACCGACCAGCACCAGCCGGCCACGGAGATTGAAGTTGCTGCGCGGGCGGTTGCGGCCGGTCTTGCTCATGGCCGCACCACCACGATGTCGCCGGTTTCCGGGAACTTCATGCCCAGCCGCTCGCGCGCGACCTGGTCGACGCGATTGCTTTCCGCCCAGGTCGCCTGCTCCAGCTGCAGCCGGCCGAACTCGATGTTCAACTCGTCGCGGTTGTGCTCCAGCCGCGACAGCTCGACGAACAGCTGGCGATGGCGGTGGCGCATGTACACCACGCCGATCGCCGAAGCGATGGTGCAGGCGAGCAGGACGAGTAGCAGGAGGCGGCTCATGGCGCGCTCCTGTGGAGCTGCGCCGGGACTCGGGACTCGGGACGCGGGACTCGGAAAAAGCCCGACCCGTCCGACCGATCACCGCCGCTGTTGCCTCTTCCGAGTCCCGAGTCCCGAGTCCCGAGTCCCGGCACTCCTAGCTTCTCAGCCACCCGCAACACCGCACTACGCGCCCGCGGATTACCGGCCAGTTCGTCGGCGTCGGCCTTGATCGCGCCGCCGTGCAGTTGCAGGGTCGGCACGAACGGCTGCGCTTCGGGCAGGCGGCGGTTGCTCGGCGGGGCCTTGGCGTGGCGGTTCATGAACTGCTTGACGATGCGGTCTTCCAGCGAGTGGAAGCTGATCACCGCCAGGCGTCCGCCCGGCTTGAGCTTGGCCAGCGCCGCGTCCAGCCCGGCTTCGAGGTCGGCCAGCTCGCGGTTGATGTGGATGCGGATCGCCTGGAAGCTGCGCGTGGCCGGATGGGTCTTGCTGTCGCCGCGCGGCATCACGCTGGCGATCAGGTCGGCCAGCTGCGCGGTGCGGGTCAGCGGCTGCTCGGCGCGGCGCGCCACGATCGCGCGTGCGATGCGCCGGCTCTGGCGTTCGTCGCCATAGGTCCACAGCACGTCGGCGATGGCGCGCTCGTCGGCGCGCGCCAGCCACTGCGCTGCGCTTTCGCCGGCGTCCGGGTCCATGCGCATGTCCAGCGGGCCGTCCTTGCCGAACGAGAAACCGCGCTCGGCCACGTCCAGCTGCGGCGAGGACACGCCCAGGTCGAACAGCACCCCGTCCAGCTCGGCGGCGGCGTCCCACTGGCCCAGTTCGGCGAAGCTGCCGCGGCGGATGCGCACGCGCGCGTCGCCACCGAACGCATGTTCGGCTGCGACGATCGCCTCGGGATCCTTGTCCATCAACAGCAGCCGGCCTCCTGGGCCGAGTTTGTGCAGCACCCCGCGCGCGTGTCCGCCACGCCCGAACGTGCCATCCAGATAGATTCCGCCTTCGATCACCTGCAGCCCGTCCATGACCTGCGCGAACAACACCGGCACATGCGCCGCCGGCGGTTGCGACACCGGAAGGTGACCGGCCTGCGCCTGTCCGCGCATCCGGACACCCCGGCTCACAACTTCAGATCGAGCAATCCATCGCCCAGATCCTCATCAGACAATGTCTGCTGGATCAGTGCGCGATGAGCCTGCTCGCTCCATAGTTCGAACTTGTCGCCCATGCCCAACAGCACGGCGCGCTTTTCGATGCCCACCGCAGCGCGGTGGCTCGGCGGGATGGTGATGCGGCTGTTGGCGTCCAGCTCCAGCGCGGCCGAGGAACCCACCAGCTTCTGCTGCAGGACCCGCACCACGCGCTGGGTGTTGGGCTTGGCCATGACGTCGTCACGGACCCGCTCCCATTCCTTTTCCGCGTACAGCCACAGGCACCCGGCTTCGAACGGGTTGTAGGTCAGCACCAGCCGATTGCCGCTCGCACGCACGACGAGGTCGCGGTACGCGGTGGGAACCGCCATACGCCCCTTGTCGTCCACCGTGATTGCGGTCTCGCCCTGAAACACGACGCCTACACCTTTTCAAATCCGCCTGGACGGTCATTGAACCACGAAAAACCACAAAAAACCCGGTTTCCCCTCGAGTACCCACCTTAGCAGCGCCCGAAAGGTTGTCAACAACTTTGCAAGCGATAAATCGCTAGCCGCATCAATGGCTTGCGCCATTCTTTAGAGACTTGTTCAAAGGTTATCCACAAGTTACTGTTTCGTCTCATATTTTGAGATTGAGCGGAAATTCAGCCGCGTGCACAAGGCGTTAAGACAATGGCCAGCTGTCGGGTCCGCTCCGGACCGGCTCGCATGCCACTGCGCAAACCCGCACAATCCTGGCCTATGTGCCTGGCCGCCCTCGCCCTCCACTCGCACCCGCGCTGGCGCCTGCTGCTGGTCGGCAACCGCGACGAATTCCATGCCCGCCCGACCGCGCCGCTGCAGCGCTGGGCGGCGCCGGCACAGCGGATGCTGGCCGGGCGCGACCTGCGTTCCGGCGGCAGCTGTGTGGGCCTGGACGACGCCGGCCGCTGCGCCGTGGTCACCAACGTGCGCGATCCGCTGGCGTCGATGTCAGGCGCCTCGCGCGGCGCCCTGGTCGCCGACTACCTGGCCGGCGCCGCGCCGGCGGCCGCCTTCGCCGACGCCCTGGCGCTGCGCGCCGACGCCTATCCGCCGTTCAACCTGCTGCTGGCCGACGCCGCCGGCGCCGACTACCTGGGCAACCATCCGCCGGCCCGGCAGCGCCTGGCACCCGGCATCCACGGCATGTCCAATGGCGCGCTGGACGCGCCCTGGCCGAAAACCGTGCGCCTGTGCGCAGTCCTGGCCGGCTGGAGCGCCGCCGGCGACGGGGACCTGACCCCGCTATGGCGGGCGCTGGCCGACGAGACCATCGCCGCCGACGCGCAGCTGCCCGACACCGGCGTGGGCCTGAAGCTGGAGCGGCGCCTGTCGCCGGCCTTCATCCGCGGCCACGACTACGGCACCCGCGCCAGCACCATCGTCGCGGTGGACGGCGACGGCCGCGGCTGGATCCACGAGCGCCGCTTCGGCGCCGATGGGGTGTTCCTGGGGGAGACGCGGCTGGAAGGGCTCGGGACTCGGGACCGGGGACTCGGGACCCGGTAAAGCAAATGCTTTCATACCGCGCGGCGCGGTGGCGCCGCACATGCGACAATACCCACGGCGGAGTCGGCCAGACAGTCGCGTCATCCCGGTGCATTTCGGTGCAGCGGGGTGCCGAGGAAAGTCCGGGCTCCATAGGGCAAGGTGCCAGGTAACGCCTGGGCGGCGCGAGCCGACGGATCAGTGCAACAGAAAGATACCGCCTAAGTCTGCGCAAGCAGACCGGCAAGGGTGAAATGGTGCGGTAAGAGCGCACCGCGAGTCCGGTAACGGACCGGTACGGCAAACCCCACCTGGAGCAAGACCAAATAGGGACCTCATGGCGCTGCCCGCGTCGGGTCCGGGTAGGTTGCTCGAGCGCCGCGGTGACGCGGCGCCTAGAAGAATGACTGTCCACGACAGAACCCGGCTTATCGGCCGGCTCCGCCACTTTCTCAAAAATCTCCAGACGCCCGGCAGGCTCCCGGGTGCGGAGGCGTTGCGCTTGGCTGTGACGAAACGCCTTTCAGGCCGATACACGCGTCCAGGACGGCCCCACCCCCGTTGCGCCGATGCAATGATTGCACTATTTTGGACGCATGCCGACCATCGCCCGTTTCGCCAGCAGCGTCGTCACGATGTACGCGGCCGACCACCTTCCACCCCATTTCCACGTCCGCACCAAGGATGGTCGAGAAGCCTTGATCGTCATCGAAACCCTTGCGGTTCTCTCCGGCCACCTGAGCCGGCGCGAGCTGAGTGCGGCACTGGAATGGGCCGCCGCGAACAAGGCCGCCCTGGTCACCCGATGGCAGGAGTTGAATCCATGAACCAGCCTCAATTCGTCATTACCCAGGTGAAGGCCATCGCGACCGGCGAACTTGCGTTGACCTTCGCCGACGGCTTTGCCTGCACGGTCGATTTAAGCGAAGTCCTGGCCTCGCACCCTTCCCTGAAGCAGGCGCGGATGCCGCATGTCTTCGCCAAGGTCTCGCTCGACGAATGGAAACGCGGCGTCATCTTCGGCGGCAACGATGACCTGGCGCTGGCCAGCGACAACCTACGGGCCCTCGCCATCGAGCAGGCCGGCGACTACTCGCACCAGCAGATCGTCGCCTGGATGCATCGCCACGACCTGACGCTGGATTCGGCCGCCGCGGCATTGGGCGTGAGCCGGCGCATGCTGGCCTATTACCGCAGCGGCGAGAAGCCCGTCCCCAGGAGCATCGGGTTGGCGATGCTGGGATGGGAAGCCGAACAAGCAGGGTTCCGCTTCCCGGCAGTGGCCTGACAGCGCATTCGCCCGGGAACGGCAGCTGCGCGATTGCCCGCTGCAGGCCGGCCGGCATGCGCTCGGTATTGCGGCCGTCTCAGCCCCCGTACAAGGCCTTGCGCGGCGCCCCGGTGATCTCCGCGGCCAGCTTGGCGGCGGTGGACGGCGGCAGGTGCGCGCTGAGCGTGGCGTAGACGCGGCGGCCCTCGGCCAGTTGCGCGTCGGCATCGTCGCCGGCACCCTGCACGATCAGCACGAACTCGCCCTTGCGCTGGTTGGCGTCGGCCTCCACCCGCGCCTGCAGCGCGGCCAGGCTGCCGTCGAGCACGGTCTCGAACAGCTTGGTCAGCTCGCGCGCCAGCACCGCCGGGCGCGCGTCGCCGAACGCGGTGCGGCAGTCGGCCAGGGATTCGACGATGCGGTGCGCCGATTCATAGAACACCAAAGTGCGCGGCTCGCCGGCTAGCCGCGCCAGGCGCTCGCGGCGGCCGGAGGCCTTGGCCGGCAGGAAGCCCTCGAAGCTGAAACGGTCGCTGGGCAGGCCGGCCACGCTGAGCGCGGCGATCGCCGCGCAGGCGCCGGGCACCGGGCTGACCCGTACCCCGGCCTCGCGCGCGGCGCGGACCAGTCGGTAGCCGGGATCGCTGACCAGCGGGGTGCCGGCGTCGCTGATCAGGGCCAGCGACTCGCCGCCGAGCAGGCGCGCGACGATGCGCTGCGCCAGCGCGTCCTCGTTGTGCTCGTGCAGCGCGAGCAGCGGCCTGTCGATGCCGAAATGCGCCAGCAGCTGGCCGCTGCGGCGGGTGTCCTCGGCGCAGATCGCGGCGACCGCGCGCAGCACCTCCTGCGCGCGCGGCGTCAGGTCGGCGAGATTGCCGATCGGCGTGGCGACGACATGCAGGGTTCCGGGCTGGGCGCTCATCTACGGCTTTCCATGGTCAAGGGTAGAATCGTAGCGGTTTTCCCCGGCGCGCCCCGGCGTGCCCAGCCGAATGGACCAGAAATGAACAAGCGATTCGCAAGGATTTCCGCCCTGTCGCTGCTGGCGCTGCTGTTCGCCGGTTGCGCCACCACCAGCGTGACGCAGAGCGCGTCGTCGCCGGCCCAGTCCGCGGCGCTGATGCTGCTGGAGCGGGGCCAGCCGCGGGAAGCGGCGCTGCAGCTGGAGGCGCAGGCCACCGCCGCTGCCGGCAGCGAGCGCAACCAGCTGCTGGCCGATGCCGCCTTCGCCTGGTATGAGAGCGGCGACGCCGCGCGCGCGCGCAGCCTGGCCGCGCAGGTGCAGCCGCGCCAGCTATCGGGCCTGAGCAAGGTGCGGCTGGCCCTGGTCAACGCCGAGCTGGCCCTGGTCGACCGCCAGCCGGCGCAGGCGCTGCAGGCGCTGGGCAGCGATCCGCAGGCGGTGCCGCAGAACCTGCGCGCACGCTGGCACCTGGCCCGCGCACAGGCGCTGGAAGGCACCGGCGATGCCACCGCGGCGCTGGACGAACGCGCCCGCGCCGACATCGGCCTGACCGGCCAGGCGCGCAGCGACAACCAGCGCGCCATCGTGCGCCAGCTGGCGGCGTTGGACGACGCCACCCTGAAGGCGCGCGCCGCCGCGCTGCCGGCCGGCGACCCCCTGTACAACTTCGCCGGGCGCGCGCTGATCAGCCGCGGCCTGGCGCTGCCGCACCCGTTCGACCGCGGCGAACAGTGGGGCTTCGACACCAGCAAGCGGCCGCCGGCCGAGCGCGACGGCTACCGTCCGCCGGCCAAGCTGGCGGTGCTGCTGCCGCTGAGCGGCACCCTGGCCAACGTTGCCGCGCCGGTGCGCGACGGCCTGCTGGCCGGCTACTACGGCGAGACCCGGCGCCGCCCGGAGATCAACTTCATCGACACCACCGGCACCGCAGCCGGCGCGCTGGCCGCCTACCAGAAGGCGATCGACGGCGGCGCCGACTTCGTGGTCGGCCCACTCGGCCGCGACGAGGTCAGCGCGCTGTTCGCGCGCGACGCGCTGCCGGTGCCGCTGCTGGCGCTCAATCGCGGCACCAGCACGCCGCCGGCCGGCAGCGCCGGCTTCTCGCTGGCGCCGGAAGACGACGGCATCGCCGCCGCCGAGTACCTGCTGGCGCACGAGCGCCGCAACGCGCTGGTGATCGGCAGCAACGACGACAACGGCCGCCGCGCGGTGGCCGCGTTCCGCGAGCGCTTCGTCGAGCGCGGCGGCAAGGTCGCCGCCAGCGTCAGCGTGGCCGAAGTGCCGGGCGATGTCGGCGCGCAGCTGCGCAACGCCAGCGCCGCCGATGCGGCGTTCCTGGCGGTGAAGGGCAGCACCGCGCGCGCGCTGGCGCCGCAGCTGGCGCTGGCCGGTTTCGCCGGCAAGAGCCGGGTGGCGACCTCGCAGCTGGTGCTGGGCACCGGCAAGCCGGAGGACGACCTGGTGCTGGACGGCATCGCCTACCCGAGCGAATTGTGGAACGTGCGCGGCGTCGGCGGCCTGCCGGCGGCGAGCAGCGTGGCCGAGACCCTGCCGACCGCGCGCGGCCCGGCCGCGCGCCTGTTCGCGTTCGGCTACGACGCCTGGCAGATCAGCGCCTACCTGGAGAAGCTCGCCACCGGCGCCGAGGCCAACCTGCGCGGCGCCACCGGCGTGCTGCACCTGGACGGCTTCGGCAACATCCTGCGCACCCCGGCCTGGTCCACCTTCAGCGGCGGGCGCGCGACGCCGCTGCCCGATGGGCGTTGACCGCCGGCAACGCGGCAACGACGTGGAAGCGGCGGCGCGCGCCGAACTGGAGCGCGCCGGCCTGCAGCTGATCGCCGCCAACGTGACCTACCGCGGCGGCGAACTGGACCTGGTGATGCAGCAGGCGCAGTGCCTGGTGTTCGTCGAGGTGCGCTACCGGCGCAACGACGCGTTCGGCGGCGGCGCCGCCTCGATCGACCGGCGCAAGCGTCGCCGACTGGTGGTGGCGGCGCAGCTGTTCCTGGCCGCGCATCCGCACTACGCCAACTGGCCGTGCCGCTTCGATGTGGTCGAGGCCGAAGGCGAACCGCCACCGCTGACCTGGCTGCGCGATGCGTTCCGCGCCGACGACTGCTGACGTGCCCAGCATCTTCACCCACGCCGCGATCCCGCTGGCGCCGTGGCCCGCCGCCGATCGCGAACGCACTTGCATGCGCCTGCTCGGCGCCGGCATCGTCGCATCGATGCTGCCTGATCTGGACGTGGTCGCGTTCGCCCTGCACATTCCCTGCGCCGATGCGTTCGGCCATCGCGGCGCCAGCCATTGGCTGCTGTTCGCCGCGGTGCTGGGCGTGCTCGGTGCGCTGCTGCACCGACCGCTGCGTGCCGGCGCGCTGCAGGCGGCGACCTGGACGTTGGTCTGCACGGTCTCGCGTCCGCTGCTCGATGCGCGGACCTGCGGCGGCCTAGGCGTCGCCCTGGCCTGGCCGTGGCGCGAGCAGCGCTGGTTCGCGCGGTGGCGGCCGATCCGCGTCGCGCCGTTCGCCAACGGCTTGTTCGGCGCGCGCGGCATGGCCACGCTGTGGTCCGAAGCGCGCTGGGTGTGGCTGCCGCTGGCGGCGGCGGTCGGCAACTGGAAACTGCTGCAAGCGCCCCCCTCTCCCGCTTCGCGATCGCTGCCATGACCACGCCGCTGCCTGCCGCCCTGACCGACACCCTCGCCGCGCTGCTCGGCGCCGACGGCTGGCGCACCGACGCCGCCAGCCGCCGCAGCTACGGCGAGGACGACTCGCGGCGCTGGGCGCTGGCCGACGCGGTGGCGCTGCCACAGACCCGCGCGCAGGTGCAGGCGATCGTGCGCGCCTGCCGCGCGCACCGCGTGCCGATCGTCGCACGCGGCGCCGGCACCGGCACCGCCGGTGCCGCGGTGCCGTTCGACGGCGGCGTGGTGCTGTCGTTCGCGCGCATGAACCGCATCGTGCAGCTGCGCCCACAGGACCGCTGCGCGGTGGTCGAGCCGGGCGTGCTCAACGGCGACCTGCAGCAGGCGCTGGCGCCACATGGCCTGTTCTGGCCACCGGACCCATCCAGCGCCGAGATCTGCAGCGTCGGCGGCAACCTGTCGACCAACGCCGGCGGCCCACGCGCGGTGAAGTACGGCGCCACACGCGACAACGTGCTCGGCGTGGTCGCGGTGACCGGTGCCGGCGAGCTGATCCGCTGCGGCGGCGCCTACACCAAGGACGCCACCGGCTACGACCTGACCCACCTGCTGGTCGGCAGCGAAGGCACCCTGGCGCTGATCGTGGAAGCCACGCTGAAGCTGTCGCCGCGGCCGCTGGCGCAGGCCGGGCTGCGCGCGTTCTACCGCGATGCCGGCAGCGCCGCGGCGGCGGTGTCGCGGCTGATGGCGCAGCCGACCACGCCGGCGATGCTGGAATTCATGGACCGCAGCGCGATCGCGCTGCTGCGCCGCAACGGCAGCGACGTGCCCGAGGCCGGCGCGATGCTGCTGATCGAGGCCGACGGCGACTACGACACCCTGCCCTACGCGCTGCAGGCACTGGGCGCGGCGGCCGAGGGCGACGGCCTGCTGTCGCTGGACGTGGCCACCGACGGCGCCGCGCGCGACCGGCTATGGGCCGCGCGGCGTGCGCTGTCGCCGGCGCTGCGCACGATCAAGCCGGGCAAGATCAACGAAGACGTGGTGGTGCCGGTGTCGCGCATCCCCGAACTGGTCGCCGGGGTGGAAGCGCTGGCGGCGGAATTCGACCTGCCGATCGTCGCCTTCGGCCATGCCGGCAACGGCAACCTGCACGTCAACATCATGTACGCGCCCGACGATGCCAGCGAGACCGCGCGTGCGCACGCCGCGTTGCCGCGCCTGTTCGCGCTGGTGCTGGCGCTGGAAGGCACGCTGTCGGGCGAACACGGCATCGGCGTGGCCAAGCGCGACTACATGGCCCAAGCCTTCGACACGGCCACGCTGGACGCGATGCGCGCGGTCAAGCGCGCGCTGGATCCGGACGGCATTCTCAATCCGGGGAAGGTGTTGCCGGAGGCGTGAGCGGGACTCGGGACTCGGGACTCGGGACTCGGGACTCGCAAGAATCGGCCTGATGCCGCGGGCAGGCAAGCGGCGACCGCTTTTTGTAGGAGCGGCTTCAGCCGCGACGAACGCAGCGCAAAAGGCTGACGACTTGGGACTCTGTCGGGGCTGAAGCCCCTCCTACAGTGCACCGGGCCAACATCGGGGGAACAGCGGAGAGAACCGCGCCTAGCGTGAAGGCCCACTCGGCGCTTGGGCCAGGCTCACTGCATTCTGCTGTTGGAGGGTGTCCTGCTGCGCCGCTCGCTGCAAAGAATCGGACATCGAAGGAGGAGCTGAACTCAGATCGATCTGGATGCGCGTTCCAGGAGGAAACGATGCGGCCACCCAAGCCTGGTCATCCTTCATGAAAACCTGCGCGTCGCGCTCGCGAATCCCTTCCGCTTTAGCCAGCACCGACGCGTGCAGCACATGGGCATCGGAGACGGAAGCCGGGAACTGCTCGCGCAAGGCCGAATACATCGGATAAGCGGCATGTCCTTGCGGAGGAGCCGCCACGTCGAACGGTTCCGGAGTGCCGTGCAGACGCATCCTGGGCACGATGGTCCGGTCGTAATATCCGCCGTAGTACTGCTCGTAGGTCAAATGCGTGCTGACCGAGGGCTGCTCGGTTTGAACACCTGCCCGACCTGATCGAGCGCGGCGTCTCGCCCGAGCCGGCCCGCCAGATACTGATCCGCGATGGCCGCGTCTGCCGAGGCCTGTCGCCGCTACCGGAGATGCCGATGTCGGCACCGCCACCGGCAAGTATCTCTTTTCGGACCTGCGCATTGCTAAGCGTGGCGGTTGCCTCACCACGCAACATGCTGACGACATAGGTTTCGCGCGACGACATGTCGGGCCGCTCGGTGAATCGATGATGCCCCATTTCATGGGAGATGGAACGTGCGATCCGGCCACCATGACCCATCGCATTTTCATCAATGACGATGGCGCGGCCAGGATCCAGATAGGTCCCGCCCCCCGCCCTTCCCCAGATCACATCGATACGGTCGTGCCGCAGTTGCGCCAAACCGCCTCGCAGCGTTGCCGACTGTTCCAGGAAGGGTTGTAGCGACGCATCCTGCAATGGCGTCGCCGGTCGTGCCGGCGGCGCACTCGCCGACGCTTGCGACGCATTGGGCTCTGGCATTGATCCCGTCATTCAACGCAACTCCTTTGCCTGTACAACGGCGATGCGGCGGTCAGTTCTTGCGGATTGTCATCTGCGTCAGACGCGTCTGATCCTGGGAAAGACCCAGGATTACCCGCGTGTCGTTCGCCACGTCCACGGACCAGTAGGCTGCCGAATCGGCGGCATCGGGCCGCGGCGGATACAACACCGCGTTCGGCCATGGCACCTGCTCGATCGGCACCCCTGGCGCAGGAAATCGCAACCGCAAGGTGGCGTGCGACGCATCGTCCGTGGTGCTGCGCAGTTCGATGTCGCTGACCTGGATCCCGCCCAGTACACCACTGTCGCTCACGCGAACGTCGAAACCATCCCTCGGTTGCGCTGGACCCAACTGCGCATGCAACTGTGCGTTGACCGCTGCAATATCGTCGAACCCGGTACCCGCCAGGCGATCCACGCTTTGCTTGATGCGCTCCATCACATTTCCTCTGCTGGCTACGCTAGGTGCCGCGGCGGTCGCCGCGCTGGAAACAGCGTCTCGATGGACCTGCGCACAGGCGGCCGGGAGCATGCAAACAATCGCGATACCCAACAACCAACCGCGATGCTGTTGGCCTGGCGAGACTCGCGTCCCGCATCTCACGGCCCAATTGTCCATGTGCACGGCCTGCGTCCTACGATGCGGCTGAAGTTATTGAAATGTTTCTGCCTGTGCAAGCAAGCAGCCAACATTGGCTTCAGCCTTGGCGAACGAAGCAGGCAAGGCTGACATGCGTTGGGATCTGTCGGGGCTGAAGCCCCTCCTACAGTGCACCGGGCCAGGTTATCGAGCGTCTTGCAGAACCGGCTCCGATTGGCCGCGTGTCTCAGGCGCTGCGTTCGCTCACCCCGACGAAACGCAGCCCCACGCCCGGCTCGGTGGCGATGTAGCGCGGCGCCACCGCGCTGTCGCCAAGTTTCTGCCGCAGTTTGCCGACCAGGATGCGCAGGTAGTGGGTGTCTTCCTGGTGGGTCGGCCCCCACACTTCGCGCAGCAGTTGCGGCTGGGTGAGCACGCGTCCGCTGTGGCGCAGCAGCAGCGCGAGCAATGCGTACTCCTTGCGGCTCAGCGGCAGCGGCTCGCCGTCCAGGCGTACCTCGCGCAGGCCCAGGTGGATGTGCAGGTGGCCGTCGTCGAACACCGGCTCGGCTTCGCCGGCGGCAGGTTGCATGCGCAGCAGCACGCGGATCCGCGCCATCAGTTCCTGCACACCGAACGGCTTGGTCACGTAGTCGTTGGCGCCGGCGTCCAGCGCCTGCACCTTCTCCGCCTCGCCAGCGCGCACGGTGAGCATGATCACCGGCACCGTGGACCACTGCCGCAGTTCGCGCAGCACGCTGTGCCCGTCCTGGTCGGGCAGGCCCACGTCCAGCACCACCAGTTCGGCGCCGTGCGCGGCCAGTTGCGCCAGGCCGTCGCCGCCGGTGGCGGCCTGCAGTACGCGGTAACCCTGCGCGCGCAGGCTGATGTCCAGGAACCGCCGGATCTGCGGCTCGTCGTCGATGACCAGCACGCGCGGCGGCGGAATCGGATCGGCGTGGGAGTCAGTCGGCATCGGGGCGGGGCGGCGGGGCGGCGGGTTCGATCAACGGCAGGGTAATGCGGATCGTGGTGCCGCGGCCATCGCTGCCTGGCAGCGCCTCGACGCTGCCGCCGTGCGCGCCGATCATGCCCTGGCAGATGGTCAGGCCCAGGCCGGTGCCGTGGCGGCCGCGGTCGCCGCGCTCGACGCTGTAGAACATGTCGAAGATGCGCGCGCGCTCGTCCTCGGGAATGCCCGGGCCGCGGTCGCCGATGTCGATGCGCAGGCGCCCATCGACCATCGCCGCGGCGCCCCGGATCGCCTCGCCCTGCGGCGAGAATTTGGCCGCGTTCTCCAGCACGTTGAAGATCGCCTGCTCGACCAGCGCCGGATGCACCCACAGCGTCGGCAGTTCGGCGGCCAGGGCGATGTCCAGGCGTACCTGCGGCTGGTAGCGCTGCAGTCGCCGCGCGGCCGAGCCGATCAGTTCGTCCACGTCGATCCAGTCGCGATGCAAGGTCAACCCGGTGTGGCCGAGCCGGGTCATGTCGAGCAGGTTCTGGATGTAACGGTCCAGGCGCTCGCCTTCCAGCTGGATGGTCTCCAGCAGGCTGTGGCGGTCGGCGGCGTCCATCGCCTGGCCGTAACTGGCCAGGCTGCTGGCCGCGCCGATCATCGCCGCCAGCGGCGAGCGCAGATCGTGCGACACCGACGACAGCAGCGCCGAGCGCAGGCGTTCGGTTTCGCCGCTGACCCGCGCGCTCTCCAGGTCGGCCACCAGCCGCGTGCGCAGCGCGGCCTGGCCGATGTCCTCGACCATGGCCTCGGCCAGGCGCTGCTGCTCCAGCCCCGGGCGCTGCACGCCGGCGGCGAACTTCAGCCCGACCACGCCGATCGCGCCGCGCTCATGGCGCACCGGCAGGAACCACCAGCTGGCGCCGGCCAGGGTGTCGGTGAAGCGGCCGGTGGCCTGACCGTGGCGCTGCGCCCAGTCGGCGGCACTGCGGTCCACCGCGGCCATTGACGGCGCGTAGTCGTGCATGCCGTCCTGTGCGGCGGCATGCGCCGCCTCCAGCGGCTGCAGCCGCACCCAGGCCTCGGCCTCGAGCGTGGCGGCCAGCGCGCGGCGCCCGGCCTCCAGCACCTGGCCCAGGTCGGCGGCGCTGGTCAGTTCGCGGCCCAGCCGCTGCAGCGCGGTGGTCTGTGCGTTGACCGCGCGCAGCGCCAGCACCTGCATGCGCAGCCGCGACGCCAGGCGCCCGGCGACCAGCGCCGCGACCAGGAACAACAGCACCGTGACCACGCCCTGACGTGAGCCGATATGCAGCGTGTAGCGCGGTTCGATGAAGAAGAAGTTGTAGGCGAAGAAGCTCAGCAAGGCCGACAGCACCGCCGCGGCCATGCGCGTCTTCGCCGCGACCATCACCACCGCGACGATGAACACCATCGACAGGTCGTCGATGCCGACCCAGCGCTCGGCGATCCAGCCCACCGCCACCGCCAGCAGCGAGGCGACCGTGGCGAACACCAGGTCGTCGCGCGACAGCCAGTGGCCGGGGCTGCGCCAGCGCCGCCGCGCGCGCGCGCGCGCCTCCGGCGAACTGATGATGACCAGCTCGTAGTGCGCGCCGCGCTGCAGCAGCTGCTGGGTGAGCGTGCGGTTGATCATCCGCGCCAGCGGCCGCTCGCGGGTGCGGCCGAGCAGCAGCGTGGACACGCCGTTGTGCGCGGCGTGGTCGAGCAGCGCGTCGGCCACGCTGGCGCCGTGCAGCAGCGCGGCGTCGCCGCCAAGCCGCCGCGCCAGCGCGAAGGCGCGATCGACCTCCAGCTGCCAGGCTTCCTCCGGCTGCGCCTGGGTCTGCACGGTGACCACGCTCCACGGCGCGCCGCGGCGCTCGGCCAGGCGCCGCGCCACCCGCACCAGGTAGTCGGACTGGCCGCACCCGTCGATCGCCACCAGCACCCGCCGCCGCAAGGCCACGCCGGTGCGGCCTTGCGCGGCCTGCACATCGCGCAGGTCGTTGTCGACGCGGTCGGCCGCGGTCTGCATCGCCAGTTCGCGCAGCGCGGCCAGGTTCGACGGCGAGAAGAACGCCTGCAGCGCCTGCCCGGCCTGCTCGGGCAGGTACACCTTGCCTTGCTGCAGGCGTTCGATCAGTTCGCGCGGCGGCAGATCGACCAGCACGATGTCGCGCAGGCGGTCGAAGATCGCATCGGGCACGGTCTCGCCGACGCGGATGCCGGTGATGCGGTGGACCACGTCGTTGAGGCTTTCCAGGTGCTGGATGTTGACCGTGCTGTAGACGTCGATGCCGGCGTCGAGCAGTTCCTGCACATCCTGCCAGCGCCGTTCGTGGCGGCTGCCGGGCGCGTTGCGGTGGGCGAGCTCATCGACCAGCACCAGCGGCGGGCGCCGCGCCAGCAGCGCGTCCAGGTCCATTTCCTCGAGGATGCGACCGCGGTACTCCACGCGCCGCCGCGATTGCACGGTCAGCCCGTCCAGCAACGCCGCGGTCTCGGCGCGGCCGTGGGTCTCGACCACCCCGACCACCACCTCGCTGCCCTGCTGCTGCAGCTGGCGCGCGCGCGACAGCATCGCGTAGGTCTTGCCGACCCCGGGCGCCGCGCCCAGGAACACGGTCAGGCGCCCGCCGCGTTCGCGCTGAAGTGCGCCGATCAAGGCATCGGCCTGTTGGGTGCGGGGATCGGGCATGGGTGCGGTTCGGGACTCGGGACTCGGGACTCGCAGAGCGTACAGCGCGGGCTGTTGGTTATTGCTTTTGATTTTCACGGGTCCCGAGTCCCGGGTCCCGAGTCCCGGCTCCTCCGTCCCGAGTCCCGGCCTCATCCAACGCAATGTTCAGCCCCAACACATTCACCCGCGGCTGCCCCAGCACGCCGAACTGGCGCGGCTGCACCTGCGCGGCGACCAGCGCGGCGACGGTCGCCACCGGCAGTTCGCGTGCCTTGGCCACGCGCGCCACCTGCTGCTGAGCCGCGGCCACGCTGATGTCCGGATCCATGCCGCTGCCGGACTGGGTGAGCAGGTCGTCCGCCACCTGCGCCGGGGCGACGCCGTCGCGCGCGGCCACGCTGGCGCGCGCGTCGGCGATGCGCTTCTGCAGCTCGGGATTGCTGCGCGCCTGGTTGCTGCCGGCCGCGGCCATCGGGTCGAACTTGGCCGCCGAGGGCCGCGGCTGGAAATAGCCGGGCGCGGCGAACGGCTGCGCGACCAGCGCCGAGCCGAGCACGTGGTCATCGCGCTGCAGCAGGCTGCCGTTGGCCTGTGCCGGGAACAGCGCGCCGGCGACCACGGTGGCGAGCAGCGAGTACAGCAAGGCGGCGCCCAGCACCAGCAGCGGCAGCAGCAGCGCCGCGCGCCAGCGCAGCGGTTCGCGGTAGGAAGAGGAAACCGGGGAAACGTTCATCGCGGGAGATCCGGAAAGGAAGCGGAAGATCGGCGCCGGGCTCAGCCCAGCGCCACCAGGATCATGTCGATCAATTTGATCCCGACGAACGGCAGCAGCACGCCGCCGACGCCGTAGATCAGCATGTTCCGGCGCAGCAGCGAGGTCGCCGTGGCCGGGGTGAAGCGCACGCCGCGCAACGCCAGCGGGATCAGCGCCGGAATCACCAGCGCGTTGAAGATCAGCGCGGCCAGCACCGCATGCGTCGGGCTGGACAGGTGCATCACGTTCAGCGCCGCCATCTGCGGGATCGAGGCGGCGAACAGCGCCGGCAGGATCGCGAAGTACTTGGACACATCGTTGGCCAGCGAGAAGGTGGTCAGCGCGCCGCGGGTGATCAACTGCTGCTTGCCCACTTCCACCACCGCCAGCAGCTTGGCCGGATCCGAATCCAGATCGACCATGTTGCCGGCTTCCTTGGCCGCCTGCGTGCCCGAGTTCATCGCCAGGCCGACGTCGGCCTGGGCCAGCGCCGGCGCATCGTTGGTGCCGTCGCCGACCATCGCCACCAGGCGCCCGCCGGCCTGCTCGGCGCGGATGCGCGCGAGCTTGTCTTCCGGCGTGGCCTCGGCGATGTAGTCGTCCACACCGGCCTCGGCGGCGATCGCCGCGGCGGTGAGCGGGTTGTCGCCGGTGATCATCACCGTCTTCACGCCCATCGCACGCAGCCGCGCGAACTTCTCGCGCACGCCGTGCTTGACCACGTCCGACAGTTCGACCACGCCGAGCACATGGCGGCCTTCGGCCACCACCAGCGGCGTGGCGCCGCTGCGCGCGACCTGCTCGACGCGGCCCTTCAGTTCCGCCGGCACCTGCCCGCCCAACGCGGTGACGTGGCGGATCACCGCGTCGGCGGCGCCTTTGCGGATCGAACGCGGCGCCTGCTGCCCCTGCGCGGCCAGATCGACGCCGGACATGCGCGTCTGCGCGGTGAAGGCGACGAAGCTGGCGCCGTCCGGATCGGCCAGCGGCATGCCCTGCTCGCGCGCCAGGCGCACGATCGACTTGCCTTCCGGGGTCGGATCGGCCAGCGAGGACAGCATCGCCGCCTCGCGCAGCTGCAGCGCATCGACGCCGCTGAGCGCGTGGAATACGGTGGCCTGGCGGTCGCCGTGGGTGATGGTGCCGGTCTTGTCCAGCAGCAGCACGTCGACGTCGCCGGCCACCTCCACCGCCTTGCCCGACTTGGCCAGCACGTTCGCCGACAACGCGCGGTTCATGCCGGCGATGCCGATCGCCGGCAACAGCCCGCCGATGGTGGTCGGGATCAGGCACACCAGCAGCGCGATCAGCAGCAGCGGATCGACCTTGACCCCGACGAAGCCGGCGATCACCGGCAAGGTCGCGACCACGATCAGGAAGGTCAGGGTCATCGCCGCCAGCAGCATGGTCAGCGCGATCTCGTTCGGGGTCTTCTGCCGGTTGGCGCCCTCGACCAGCGCGATCATGCGGTCCAGGAAGCTGTGGCCGGGCTCGGCGGTGACCTTCACCACGATCTCGTCGGACAGCACCTTGGTGCCGCCGATCACGCCGGAGCGGTCGGTGCCGGCCTCGCGCAGCACCGGCGCCGATTCGCCGGTGACCGCGGCCTCGTTGATGGTGGCCACGCCGTGCACGATCTCGCCGTCGGCCGGGATCAGTTCGCCGGCGGAGATCACCACCAGGTCGCCAGGCTTCAGTTCGGCGGCGGGAATGCTGGTTTCGCCGTCCAGTTGCGCGCTGCTCACCCGACGCGCCACCAGGTCCTTGCGCGCGCGCCGCAGCGAGGCGGCCTGGCCGCGGCCGCGCGCCTCGGCCACCGCTTCGGCGAAATTGCCGAACAGCACGGTGATCAGCAGGATCGCGGTCACCGCCCAGCCGAAGCCGGGCGCGCCCTGCCCGGCCGCGGTGATCAACGCCGACAGCAAGGTGCCGGCGAACACCACCGCCATCACCGGACTGCCGAGCAGATGGCGGGGCGAAAGTTTCAGCACGCTGGCGCGCAACGCGGCGCGCAGCGCGGGGCCGTCGAGCAGGCCGGGCCTGTGGACGGAGGAAGAAGCTTGCGGAAGCGGGGTGCTCATGGTCGTGGTCTCAGTGCGCGGCAAGCGTCAGGTGATCGGCGATCGGGCCCAACACCAGTGCCGGCGTGAATTGCAGAACGGTCAGGACCGCGATGACCGCAATCAAGGTCAGCGCGAAGGTCGGCGTTTCCACCTGCAGGCTGCCGCCGGTTTCCGGCGCCACCCGCTTGCGCGCCATCTGCGCAGCCACGATCAGCGGCACGATCAGCGCCGGATAGCGGCCCAGGATCAACACCAGCGTGCAGGTCAGGTTCCACCACGGAATACCGTCGCCGAGGCCTTCGAAGCCTGAGCCGTTGTTGGCGAACGCCGAGGTGTACTCGTAGAACACCTGGCTGATGCCGTGGAAGCCGGGATTGGAGGTGGCGGTGATCGCCGCCGGCATGGCCAGGGTCAACGCGGTGAAGCCGAGCAGCACCAGCGGCTGCAGCAGGATCAGCAAGGCCAGCAGGCGCACTTCGCCGGCTTCGATCTTGCGCCCGAACAGCTCCGGCGTGCGTCCGGTCATCAATCCGGCCAGAAACACGCTGAGCAGCAGATACACCAGGAACTGCTGCAGGCCGCAGCCGATGCCGCCCCAGATCGCGTTGACCAGCATGTTGATCATGGCCACGCCGCCGGTCAGCGGCGCCAGCGAATCGTGCATCGCATTGACCGAGCCGTTGGAGGTCTGCGTGGTCAGCGACGACCATGCCGCCGACGCATCGACGCCGAAGCGCACCTCCTTGCCTTCCATCAGCGCCGCGCTCGCGGTGCTGGCCGAATGGCCTTCGGACCACACCGACACCGCGGTGGAGGCCAGCGACATCGCCAGCATGCTGCCGAACACCAGCACGGTGAATTTGCGCCGCCCGGTGAACGGGCCGACCATGAACGCGATCGCCACCGGGATCAGCACGATCGCCAGCGCTTCCAGCAGATTGGAGAACGGGGTCGGGTTCTCCAGCGCCATCGCGCTGTTGGGGCCGTACCAGCCGCCGCCGTTGGTGCCGAGCTGCTTGATTGCCACCATCGCCGCGACCGGGCCGAGCGGGATCTTCTGCGCGGCCATGCCGGCGCTGGCGTCCAGCGGCGTCGCCACCGGGCCGGCGGCCAGCGTGGACGGCACGCCCTGCTGGGTCAGCAGCACGGTCCACAGCAGGCACAGCGGCAGCAGGAAGCGCAGCGTCGGCCGGATCACGTCGGCCCAGTAGTTGCCGACGTCGGCTTCGTCGACGCTGAGCGTGGCCTGCTGGGTACCGCCGCTCGCTGCGGCCGTTCGCCCCCCGAACAGCGCACGCAAGGTCGCCACCACCAGCGCCAGGCCCATCATCGGGGTGACGAACTGCAGCCCGACCACGCCCACCGCCTGCGACAGATACGACAGCTGCGCCTGGCCGGAATAATGCTGCTGGTCGGTATTGGTCAGGAACGAGACCATGGTGTGCAGGGCCACGTCCCAGCGCATGTTCGGCACCGCATCGGGATTCAGCGGCAGCCAGGCCTGGGTCACGAACAGCGCGAACACCAGCACGCCCAGCACCAGGTTGCTGGCCAGGAACGCGCCGGCATAGCCGCGCCAGTGCATGCCGCGCGCCGGATCGGTGCCGAGCAGGCGGTACAGCGGGCGTTCGATCCAGCCGAACAGCGCGTCGCCGCGCATCGGCGCCCCGCGCATCACTTTGGCCAGGTACAGGCCCAACGGCCACCCCAGCAGCAGCGCGAGCGCATAGACAAGCAATGTATCGATCATGGCAGTGGCACTCGGCTCAGAAGTCTTCGGGACGCAAAATCACGTACAACAGGTAGCCGGCGGCGACGATCACCGCCATGCCGCAAACGAACGAAAGCCAACCGCTCATGGTGTCAACTCCGGACAGGTGAAGGGTCCGCACGCACAGCGGACCTGAAAATCGCGAAAAAGAACCCTTTGGCGCCGAACGCGCCAAAGAGGTGCTGCAGAAAACGCGGTAACCATGGACATCGCACCGGACCGGCCTCGCTGTCCCAGGCCGGCATTGTCGGAGCAAGCGCCATAAACTCTCTGTGTCGAAGGCACGCGCGCGGCATAAATTCTGCGTAAAGCCGACGAATGGATGCGATCGGCCGCGCCGCACCGCCGCCTGCTGCGGTGCCGGCGCGGCGCGGTGCGCTCAGTAGTGCAGGATCGCGTCGATCAGCGCCACCGCCTGGTGGTTCTTGCGGCCGCCGTCGTAGGCCGGGAAATCGTAGGCGCGCTCATAACGCAGTTCGGGGCGGATCTCCAGATCCTGCGACACCCAATGGGTCATGCCGATGGTATGGCTGGAATAGCGCGTGGCGAAGCCGGTGCGCTGGCCGTCGTGGTCGTCGACGAACTCGTTGCGTATCGACAGCATGTCGGCAGGATCGAGCTGGATGTTGAGGTAGTTGACGATGGCGTCGGCGGTGCTGCGGCCCAGCGGGAAATCCGGCGCTTCGCCCAGGGGATAGCCCGGCCGGCCGGTCGGCGCATGCGATTGCGACGGATCGGTGGCCAGCGCCTGGTCGCGCACATAGAGGTGATAAGCCTCGGTGAGCATATGCACCTGCGGCGAGAAGCGGTGTCCCCAGGTCAGCACGAATTCCTGCAGGTTGTTGTAGGTCTGCGCTGAGTGGTTGTACGACTCCACGCAGGGATAGAACATGTCGTTGTTGCTCCTGGACACCCAGCGCACACAGGCCTGTGCGCTCACCCGGCTGGTCGAATCCCAGATCGCCGAATCGTCGCCGCCATGCACGCCGAGCTGCAGCGTCCACTGGTCGTTGAGCTTGGTGGTGGTGAGGATGCCCATGTTGGTATAGGCATCGATCGTGTACAGGATCGAGTGCGTCATCAGGTAGTTGTTGGGCGAAAACTGCGCCTCGATGTCCGGCAGCGAGAGATAGCGGCCGGCGGTGATCAGCATGCCTTGCGCGACCGACGGCAGGTACAGGTCCACGTAGGCGATCATCGGGTCGTTGCCGTAGATCTTGCCGTTGAGCGCGCTATCGGGATTGGGGTGATGCAGCAGCTGGTCGCTGGTGACCCCCTTCATCGTCGTGTAGTGGTAGTCGTAGCCATACAGGTCGTCGAAGTGGAAGCCCCAATCCACATGGTCGGTTTGCACCGTATCGGGCACGCGCTGCAGGCGGATCAGGGCCTGGTCGAACTCGCCGCGGTTGGGCCGCGTGGAATAGGACAGCGGATAGTTGGTATGCGCCGAAGTGCTGGCATTGAGCGACGGGTTGATCCAGCCGTACAGCTCGATGCGGTTGCGCGTCATCCACTGCCCGGCGCGCGTGCATGCCAGCGCCTTCTCGACCGGATACTGCGCATTCTCGTTGGGCACGCCGAGCGGATAGTCCACCGCGCCGAGCTGCCATTCCGCCGAGGGGAAGGGCGGCGAGGAAAACGGCGACTGCATGCCGCGCCGCGCCGGTGCGGGCGCATCCGGATCGGCTGGCTGGGCGTCCTCGCGATACGCGGCCGCCAACCGCGACAGGAAGCCGTTGGAACAGTCGGCGCTGGCCGGCGTGGCGCGCTCCTGCAGCGGTGGCGGCACGGACGCGGAGACCGGCGCTGCGGTTTCGACCGCAACAGCCTTGCCCGCACAGAGCAGCGCCAGGGACACGAACAACGGAGTGAACTTCATGGACATCGCAAAACCGGCTCGCAGCGAGCCGTCCTCTTCGGTGGATGGAAAATGGGCACAGTGGCGCTTGCGCCGCGCGCCTGATCGGCGCGCCGTCGCGCGATGCCGGTGCCCCTGCGCAGGGCCGGCGGACACGATGGGATGAGGCCGCCGAACGCGCGGCGCGGCGATCAACCCGATCGGAGCGGGATGCCGGCGCGGCGACGGCGCTGCCGCATCTGCGTGGCGGAAACCTCGCGCGTGGAGCGCAGTGCGCAGGCCATGCGATACGTGCTGCGCATGCCGCCGATGGTGTCGATGGACGCCAGGCGCAACCGCCACAACGCGGTGCTCGGCGTGGTCGGCAACAAGAGCAAACATCCATCCATCGATTCCATCAAACCGCCCTCGGTGTCAGCGCGGAAAGTATAGGAATCGCCGAATATCTTCGTTGCAAACCCGCGAGGGATTTGAATAAATCCTGCGTAAATTCGCGGCGGGCGCGGTATGGCGCGGTGGCCATCTGATCGGCAGCGAAGCTGCGTCGCAGCGTCGCAGCGATGCATCGAGCCTCGGCAGCGCGGCATCAGCGCGCGCACGATGGCGCGACAGCTTGCGTGTCGCGCCATCGTGGGCACTCCCCGTTGCAGGGAGCGCCCGCGGTCGAGGTCAGTGCAGCGGCACGCTCAGGCTGGACGGCGCCGCCGCCGGCGAACTGAAGCTGACGCTGCCGCCGAAGCGGCTGGCCGAGCTGTAGCGCGGATCGGTGGTGTCCACCACCAGCACCAAGCGGTTGCCGGCCGGGATCTCGGCGGCGGTCGCCTGCAGCGGCAGGTCGATCGTGGTCGCCACGCCCGGGGTCGCGTTGCGCAGCGAGTACGGCGCATGGCTGAGCAGTTGCGCCACGCCGAGCCCGTTCATGCTGTAAAGATAGGCGAACAGCGACACATTGGCCTGGCTCGGGGTCACCGTGACCCGCAACGATGGGCTACCGGCCAGACGCTTGGCGCTGCTGAGCACCGGCCCGCTCCACACCGCCGCGCCGTTGCGGTCCACCAGCGGGAGCGAGGTGCTGACCGGCTGGCCCAGGCCCTGCAGCAGGCCGCTGACCAGCAGCACGCCCGAATCGGCCAGGGTCGGCACGCCGGTGGCGATGCGGTGGCTCCAGCCATTGCTGGCACCGCTGCTCAGCGCACCGGTCGCGATCAGGCCGCTCGGGCGGGTCAGCGCGTACCTGGTCGCGCCGGCCTGCACGCTGTTCCAGTCGGCATAGCGCAGCCAGGTGCCGCCGAGGGTGGACAGCTGCACCGGCTGCTCGCTGTCCACGCCGTTGGCCTGGCCCTTGAGGTAATGGTCGAACCAGCGGGTGGTCTCGGTGTAGATCTCGTTCGGCAGACCGAGTGCGCCCGGCAGTTCGGCGGTGGCGTGGTCGCCCTGGCTGAACATCAGATGCTTGGGCACGCTCAGGCGGTTGTACAGATCGATGTACTGGTTCGGCGGGAACAGGCCGTCGTTGAACGCGTTGGCCAGCAGCACCGCCGTGCCGTTGCGGTTGAGCGCCTGCACTTCGTTGATCACGCTGCGTTCGCCGGCTTTGGGCAGGAAGCCCTGCACCGCGCCGTCGTAGTCGCCGCCCGCGACCCGCGCGCTGATCTGCGCCAGGTCCGGCCCGGGCCGGCCGGTGATCGCGCCGGAGGCGACCAGCAGGCCGACGCCCTGTTGGCTGACCGTGGCGTTCGCATACAGCGAGGCCTGCAGGTCGGCCCAGCCGCTGAGCGCGGCGACCGCCTTGATCCGCGGATCGCGCGCGGCGGCGAGCAGGCTGGTGCCGGCGCCGTAGGAAATGCCGGACACGCCGATCGCCTTGGCATTGGCCGGGGTATTGGCCAGCGCCCAGTCGATCACCGTGCTGACATCCTCCACCGTCGGCGCCCCGGCGATGTCGATCTGCCCGGCCGAATCCCAGAACCCGCGCGAGGTGTAGCTGACCACGACGTAGCCGTCGCTGGCCAGTTCGCTGGCGCGGCCCACGTATTCCAGATTGGGCAACGACCAGCTGGCCGGCATCACCACCAGCGGGAACGGCCCGGGGCCTTGACCCTGGGGGACCAGCACCAGCGCCCCGAGCTTGGTGCCGTCCCAACTGGTGATGGTCCGGTACTGGTTGCTGAAACCGCCGGCGAAGGCGGCGGCGGAGAACAAAAGCATCGCGCACAGGGCGATGCAGCGGGACACGGACGTACGCATGTACTGCCTCCCAGAGGGCGCCGGACCGGAATGGCCCGGCTGCCAGAAACGGTTACGGGTACGCCGACGTGGGGAGTCGGGCGTCGCAACCATACCAGCGGGTACGGACAAGTTCACGCCGCAGTGCGGCACAGTATGGTCGAGCCGCGGCGCGCCTTGGCCGCTCTCCCGCCGGAAGAGGGGTTGGGGTGAGGGTCCGGCGCGAACGCGTCTCGCAGACGTCCCCTAGCCGGCGAAAAAATGCTCGTAGCCGCGTCGCGGCGGTTGCCAGGGCTGGCCGTCCGCGTCGCGGACGACGATGCCGCCGCCGGCGACGATGCGGCCGATCGGCGTGGCTTCCTCGCCGATCGCCTGCAGCGCCTGCACGATGGCCGCGCGCTGCGCCGGGGCGGCGGTGAAGCACAGTTCGTAGTCGTCGCCGCCGCCCAACTGCCAGGCGTGCACTTGCGCAGCGCTCGCCTCTGCCGGCGCGGCCGCCGCCGGCAGCGCGGCGAGCCACAGTTCGGCGCCGACACCGCTGCGCGCGCAGATGTGCTCCAGGTCGGCCAGCAGGCCGTCGGAGATGTCCACACAGGCGTGCGCCAGCCCGCGCAAACACAGCCCGGCCTGCACCCGTGGCGACGGCCGCAGCAGGCGCTGGCGCAGGTGTTCGTGGATCGGATCGGCGGCGGCATGGGCCACGTCCAGGCGCCCGGCCTGCCACAGCGCCAGCGCCGCGGCGGCCTCGCCCGGACGCCCGCTGACCCAGATCTCGTCGCCCGGCTGCGCGCCGTCGCGGCGCAGCGCCGCGCCCGGCGCCACGCTGCCGATCGCGGTCACCGACAGCGACAACGGCCCGCGCGTGGTGTCGCCACCGGCCAGCACGATGGCGTGCGCATCGGCCAGCGCGAAGAAGCCGTCGGCGAAGGCGTCGATCCAGCCCGCATCCTCGTGCGGCAACGACAGCGACAGCGTGCACCAGCGTGGCTGTGCGCCCATCGCGGCGAGGTCGGACAGGTTCACCGCCAGGGTCTTCCAGCCTATGTCGGCGGCGCCGGTCTCGGCCGGGAAATGCACGCCGGCATTGAGCGTATCGGTGGTGATCGCCAGCTGCTCGCCCGGCGGCGGCTGCAGCAGCGCCGCATCGTCGCCGATGCCCAACGGCACGTCCGCGTGCGTCCCGATGCGGGCACGCAGGCGATCGATCAGATCGAATTCGGGCATTTGCAGGCCGGGAATGGGGAATGGGGAACCGGGAATGGTAAGAGCGAGGGCAACCGCCGGGGCATCATTGGCCACAGGGGACGTCCGCCACGGCGGCCGCTTTTAGCTTTTGCCATTCCCGATTCCCAGCCCTTCAGCCCCCCGACTCCACCGTGCGCCACGCCAGCGCGGCGCGGTCGAGCACGCCGTTGACGTAGGTGTGGCCGTGTTCGGAGCCGAAGCGCTTGGCGGTCTCGATGGCTTCGTTGATCACCACGCGGTACGGCACGTCGTGGCGGTGCAGCAGTTCGTAGGCGGCCAGGCGCAGCACCGCGCGTTCGATCGCGTCCACTTCCTCGACGGTGCGGTCCAGGTAGCCGACCAGCGCCGCGTCCAGCTCGGCGCGGTGCTTGAGCACGCCTTCGACCAGGTTCTCGAAGTAGACCAGGTCGGCGATCTCATGCGCCTGCTCGTGCGCGAACTGCGCGATCACGTGCTGCGCGGTGCCGCCGGCGATCTGCCAGGCGTAGATCGCCTGCAACGCGCGCCGGCGCGCGCGCGAACGCAGCACCGGATCGACGCCGTCGCGGCGGACATGCTTGTGGCCGGCGGGCTTGTTCACGGCAGGCACTCCAGAAGATTGACCATCTCCAGCGCGCCCAGCGCCGCTTCCTCGCCCTTGTTGCCGTGGCTGCCGCCGGCGCGCGCCTCGGCGTCCTCGACCCGCTCCACCGCCAGCACGCCGTTGAGCACCGGGATGCGGAAATCCAGCGACACCCGCAGCAGGCCCTGGGCGCAGCCATCGGCCACGTGTTCGTAGTGGCGCGTATCGCCGCGGATCACGCAGCCCAGCGCGATGATCGCCGCATGCCGGCCGGCGGCGGCCAGGTGCGCGGCGACCAGCGGCAGTTCCCAGGCGCCGGGCACACGGATCACGTCCACCGCGTCCTCGGCGATGCCGTTGCCTTGCAGGCTGGCGCGCGCGCCAGCCACCAGCACGTCGGTGATGCGCGCGTTCCAGAGACTGGCGATGATCGCAAAACGGGCCGCGCCGGGAGCGCGGAGATCGGCTTCGTAGTGGGTCATGGCGGTGGTGGGTTCAGGGGGTGGGAGAGTTTAGCAGTGCAGCCGGGACTCGGGACCGGGGACCGGGGACCCGGAAAAGCGCCAGCGTGCCCGCGGAAACTTCATGCAGCAGGCTCTTGCTGTTCCCGATCCCCGGTCCCCGGCCCCCGGTCCCGCACCCCGCACACCTCCACATGCTCCACCACCTCCAGCCCGAACCCGGCCAGGCCGACCTGGCGGCGCGGCGTGCCCAGCACGCGCAGCTTGCCCAGGCCCAGGTCGGCCAGGATCTGGCTGCCGGCGCCGTTGCGCCGCCACTGCCCCACGTCCTTGCTGTTGGCGACCACGTCCGGCTGCTTGCGCAGCCGCGCCAGCAGCGCCTGGCTGTCGTGCGGCGCCGACAGCACCACCATGACCCCGCTATCGGCCGCGGCGATCGCGCGCAGCGCGTCGCTGGCGGCCACGCCGAAATCGTCGCGGCGCCAGTGCAGCAGGTCGGCCAGCGGATTTTCCACCTGCACCCGCACCAGGGTCGGCGTGTCCGCGTCCAGGGTGCCGCGGACCAGTGCGAAATGCAGGTCGTGGGCGATGCGGTCGCGGTAGGTGACCAGGGTGAAATCGCCGAACTCGGTCTCGATGCTGCGCTCGTCGATGCGCTCGACGGTGTGCTCGGTGGCCAGGCGGTAGGCGATCAGGTCGGCGATCGAGCCCATCTTCAGCCCGTGCAGGCCCGCGAATTCCTCCAGTTGCGGGCGCCGCGCCATGCTGCCGTCGGGATTGAGCACTTCCACCAGCACTCCGGCCGGCTCCAGCCCGGCCAGCAGCGGCAGGTCGCCGGCCGCCTCGGTGTGGCCGGCGCGGGTCAGCACGCCGCCGGGCTGGGCGATCAGCGGGAAGATGTGGCCGGGCTGGCTCAGGTCGTGCGGCTTGGCGTCGGGCTTGACCGCGGTGCGCACGGTATGCGCGCGGTCGTAGGCGGAGATGCCGGTGGTGACGCCTTCGGCGGCCTCGATGCTGACGGTGAAGTTGGTGTGGAACTGCGCGGTGTTGTGCTGGACCATCGGCGCCAGCCCGAGCTGCGTGCAGCGCTCGCGGGTCAGCGACAGGCACACCAGGCCGCGCGCGTGGGTGACCATGAAATTGATGTCCGAGGGCTTGACCAGCTCGGCGGCCATGATCAGGTCGCCCTCGTTCTCGCGGTCCTCGTCGTCGACAATGACCACCATGCGGCCGGCGCGGATTTCCTCCAGCAGCTCGGGGATGGGGGCGAAGTTCAGGCTGGGGGCGGTGGATGGCGACATGAGGGACTCGCAGAAGACGGAAGGCGCCGCGGGCAGCGGCGACGGCACGGCAGATGACGGACGCGGCGCAGGTCAGCCCTGACGGCCGTGCAGCAGGCGTTCGACGTAGCGCGCGACCAGGTCGATCTCCAGGTTCACCGCCGCGCCGAGCGCGGTGTGCGCGAATGCGGTGTGCGCCACCGTATGCGGGATCAGCGCCACCTCGAAGCCGGCATCGTCCACTTCGTTGACGGTCAGGCTGACTCCGTCCACGCAGATCGAGCCTTTCTTGGCGATGTAGCGCAGCAGCGCCGGCGGCGCGGCGAAACGCCAGCGTTGCGCGCGCGCGTCCTCATGGATCGACAGCACGCTGCCGAGGCCATCGACATGGCCGCTGACCAGATGCCCGCCGAGCCGGTCGGTCGGACGCATCGCCCGCTCCAGGTTCAGCGCCGCGCCTTCGGCGAGCGTGCCGAGCGTGGTCAGGGCCAGGGTTTCGGTGGACGCATCGGCCTGGAACGAAGCCGCGTCGAAGGCCACGACGGTCAGGCACACGCCGTTGACCGCGATGCTTTCGCCGAGCTGCACGTCGGCGAACGGCAGGCTGCCGGTGGCAAAGCTGAAGCGGATATCGCCGCCCTGCGGCTGGCGCGCGGCGAGGCGGCCGACGCCTTCGATGATTCCGGTGAACATAAACGTTTCTCGCAAGGAGGGTGAGCGAAAAACGCCACAAGGCAAACAGGCGCGCGCACAGCCGCAAGGCTGCGCGAAAGCCGTCTTCTTTCATCCGGACTATACCGTCGGCTCCGGCGTCGGACCGGATCTGCTGACCTTGCGCAGCCGACTCCGCACCTGCGTGCCGGTCCGACCACCCAAGCGCTCGCGGGCTCGTGCGCGAACGCACCTACCGCCGGTGGGGAATCGCACCCCGCCCTGAAGACGTTTGTGGTTGCCGGCGAACCGGCGTGCGCATTCTAACAGGGCGCGGCAGGGCGCCCGCCGCCGCAGGCGCCTCGCCGATGGGACATAGCATCGCGGCGAAGACGGCAACCTTGCGCGCGTCAGGGTGTGGGCGCACAGCGCAGCGCCGTGGCTAGGCGGCGTCCGCCGCCAGCGGGCGCAGCAGCAGGCGCAGGTCGGCGCCGACCTGGCGCGTCTCCAGCAATTGCAGCGGCACGCGCTGCGCCATGCTATCGATGCCCAGCCCGGCCAGCAGCGGGCGCGCGGCGTCGCCGAGCAGCAGCGGCGCCAGGTACAGCAGCAGTTCGTCGACCAGGCCGGCGCGCAGCAGCGCGCCGCTCAGGGTCGCGCCGGCCTCGACCTGCACCTCGTTGATGCCGCGCGCGGCGAGCAGGCGCAGCACCGCGTCCAGGTCGAAGCGGCCCGCCTGCAAGGCGACGGCGGCGAACCCGACCCCAGGCAGCGATGGCGGCGCCAGTCCCGGCGCATGCAGGTACAGGGTCGGCGCTGCGGCGTCGCGCACCTTGGCTTGCTGCAGCGTGCGCAGCTGCGCATCCAGCACCACGCGCAACGGCGGCACGACCTCGGCGCCGTCGTCCAGGCGCACGCTCAGCGACGGGTCGTCGGCCAGCACGGTGCCGGCGCCGGTCAGGATCGCCCCGGCGCGCGCGCGCCAATGCTGCACGTCCTGGCGCGCAGCCGCGCCGGTGATCCATTTCGATTCGCCGCTGGCCAGCGCGGTGCGCCCGTCCAGGCTGGCGCCGAGCTTGACCCGCAGCCACGGCCGGCCGCGTTCCACCCGCGACAGGAAGCCGCGATTCAGCGCGCGCGCCTGCGCGTCCATCAGCCCGCAACGAACCTCGATGCCGGCCTCGCGCAGCAGCGCGAAGCCGCCGCCGTTGACCTGCGGAAACGGATCGGCCATCGCCGCCAGCACCCGCGTCACCCCGGCTTCGATCAGCGCCAGCGCGCACGGCGGGGTGCGCCCGTAGTGCGCGCACGGCTCCAGGGTCACATAGGCGGTGGCGCCGCGCGCGCGCGCGCCGGCGGCGCGCAGCGCGAACACCTCCGCATGCGGGCCGCCGGCGCGCTGGTGGAAGCCCTCGCCCACCACTTCGCCGTCGCGCACGATCACGCAGCCGACCATCGGGTTGGGGCGCGTGCTGTAGGCGCCGCGCTCGGCCAGGCGCAGTGCCTGCGCCATGTGCCGATGATCGTCGGCGGAGAAGTCGCTCATGCCGTTCGCGCTCATGCGGTCTGCGCTGGCGCCGCCAGCGCGCTGGCGTCGATGCGCATCACCGTCACCTGCAACGGCCCCAGCGGCAGCTGTGCATGCGGCTGCCAGCCCAGGCCCTGGTAGTACGGCACCAGCCGCGGTTCGCAATACAGATACAGATACCCCGCCTGCAGCCGCGCCGCGGCCTGCACGCAATGCGCAACCAGCTGCGCGCCGACGCCGCCACTGCGCGCCTGCGGGCGCACGTACAGCGTCGCCAGCCACGGCGAGAACTGGCGGATGCGCGCATCGTCGTTCTGCAGCAGGCTGACCGAACCGAGCCAGTCGTCGCCTTCCAGCGCGATCCAGCTGGTCGGAATGCGGCTGTCGCAGCGATGGCTGCGCAGGTCGGCCTCGGCCTCGTCCAGCGCCCATTCCGGCAGCAACGCGCCGAAGGCCTGCAGGTGTTCGCGGGCCAACGCTGCAATGTGCTGCGGCGCCTCCCACAGGCAGACGATACGCATGCCGCCCGCCGTCAGCGCTTGCCGGACTTGTCGCCCGGCTTGTCGGCGCGGACCAGCTCCAGCAGCGGCAACTGCTCGCTGCCCACCGGCAACTCGCGCTCGAGCTTCTCGATCTCCTCGCGGAAATCGGCCACGTCCTGGAAGCTGCGGTACACCGAGGCGAAGCGCACGTAGCCGACATGGTCGAGCTTGCGCAGCTCGGCCATCACGTATTCGCCGACCCGGATCGACGGCAGTTCGCGCTCGCCGGACATGCGCAGCTGGTGCACTACCGCACGCACCGCCGCCTCGATCTGCTCCTCGGCCACCGGCCGCTTCTGCAGGGCGCGATCGAAGCTGGTGCGCAGCTTGCGCGCATCGAAGGCCTCGCGCCCGCCATCGCTCTTGATCACCGTCGGCAGCTTCAGCTCGATCGTCTCCAGCGTGCTGAAGCGCTCGCCGCAGGCCTCGCACTCGCGGCGGCGACGGATCGTCGCGCCGTCCTCGGACACCCGCGAATCGATCACGCGGGTATCGGTGTGCTGGCAGAAGGGGCAGTGCATCAGGGACGCCGGGACTCGGGACCCGGGACTCGGGACTCGGGGAAACGCGCAATCCATCGACCGGCCGGCCCGATGGCCATGCCAGTGGATGCGGGAGCCGGTGCTGTGCCGAGTCCCGAGTCCCGAGTCCCGAGTCCCGACATCTCAGCCATACACCGGATACTTCCGGCACTGTGCAGTCACCGCCTCGCGCACGCGGGCGATCACCGCGGCGTCGGCCGGGGCGTCGAGCACGTCGGCGATCCAGTTGGCCAGGTCGATGCTGTCCTGCTCCAGGTAGCCGCGGGTGGTGATGGCCGGGGTGCCCAGGCGCAGGCCCGAGGTCACGAACGGCGAGCGCGGGTCGTTGGGCACCGCGTTCTTGTTGACGGTAATGTGGGCCTTGCCGAGCGCGGCTTCCGCGTCCTTGCCGGACACGTCCTTGCCGATCATGTCCACCAGCATCAGGTGGTTCTCGGTGCCGCCGGAGACGATCTTGTAGCCGCGCGCGATCAGCGTGTTGGCCATCGCCTGCGCGTTCTTCACCACCTGCTGCTGGTAGGTCTTGAACTGCGGCTCCAGCGCTTCCTTGAACGCCACCGCCTTGGCCGCGATCACGTGCATCAGCGGGCCGCCCTGGATGCCCGGGAACACGATCGACTGCAGCTTCTTGACCAGCTCCTCGCTCGCGCCCTTGGCCAGGATGATGCCGCCGCGCGGGCCGCGCAGGGTCTTGTGGGTGGTCGAGGTGACCACGTGCGCATGTTCCAGCGGGCTCGGGTACACGCCAGCGGCGACCAGCCCGGCCACGTGCGCCATGTCCACGAACAGTAACGCGCCGACCTGGTCGGCGATGGCGCGGAAGCGCGCCCAGTCGATCTTCTGCGAATACGCGGAGAAGCCGGCCACGACCATCTTCGGCGTGTGCTCCAGCGCCAGCCGCTCGACTTCGGCGTAGTCGATCAGGCCCTGCGCATCGACGCCGTACTGCACCGCGTTGAACAGCTTGCCGGAGACGTTGACCTTGGCGCCGTGGGTCAGGTGGCCGCCGTGGGCCAGCGACATGCCCAGGATGGTGTCGCCGGGCTGCAGCAGCGCCAGGTACACCGCCTGGTTGGCCTGCGAGCCCGAATGCGGCTGCACATTCGCGTAGTCGGCGCCGAACAGCTGCTTGACCCGGTCGATCGCCAGCTGCTCGGCGATGTCGACGAATTCGCAGCCGCCGTAGTAGCGCTTGCCCGGGTAGCCCTCGGCGTACTTGTTGGTCAGCTGGCTGCCCTGGGCTTCCATCACCAGCGGGCTGCAGTAGTTCTCGCTGGCGATCAGTTCGACATGGTCTTCCTGGCGGCCGGCTTCGGCAGCGATGGCCTGGGCCAGTTCGGGATCGTAGGTTTCGATGCGGGCGGCACGCGGGAACATCGGGTCTCCGGGGGCATGAACACAAGGCGGGCGCATAGTTTAGAGCTTGTTGCGCCCTTTGCGGCGAGATCCATTGGCTGTCCGCGGGGCGGAGGCGGCCAACTCGCAAGGAACCAGGCGATGGCGCAGCGGGATCACGCTGTGCCCCCGGTCTCAGAACGTGTGTCCGTTGTTCCGTGCCCAGAGATGATGGGTGAAGAGACCGCCATAGACCGACAACCCCTGCCCCCTCGCAGGCCGGAGTCGGAAGGAGGGCCCGCGCCGGCAGGCGCGAGAGGCCTGCCGCCAACGCAGGCGCAGCCGCAGGCCAGCGCGCGCGGCTGCGCCGTGCGTTACAGCGCGAGCGATCCGCCCAGGGTCACCATGAGCGTGCGGTCCTGGAGCGGTTGCCAGGCCGCCGTCGAGGCCGTGGTGTCCAGCGCCGTGGTCGCCGCGTACATCAGCGCCTTGCGGTTGCCCAGGTTGAACACGTTGACCTTCAGGTACGGCTTCTTCAGGCCGCCGAAATCCTGGAAGTTGTAGCCGCCGTTGAGGTTAACGGTGGCGAAGCCACCCGCGTCCGAGCCGCCGTCGTTGAGGAAAGTGCCCCATATCCTGCTCTGCGCGTTGACGCTCAGGCTGGCCCACAGCGCACGGCCGGTGACGTTGACCGAGACATAGCCCACGTTCTTCGGTGCATTGACCAGGGTCTTGCCGTCGGTCGCATAGCGCGTGCCGCCGAGCGCGACATCGCGCTTCATCTCGCTCTTGTTGTACGCGTAGGAGGCATACACCGACCAGAGGTCGTCGACCTTGTAGCTCAACTCGGTGTTGACGCCACGCATCTGCACGCTGCCCAACTGGTAGTAGACCGGCGCGCGGGTCACCGGATCGGCGCCGCTGAATTGCTTGTGCGCGAAGTTGGTTGCATACAGATCCAGCACCGTGCTCAGCTTGTCGCCGTAGTAGCGCCAGCCCAGGTCGGCGGTCAGCGACTGCTCGGGTGCGGCATCGCGGATCGACGGCTGCGAACCGATGGCATCGGCGTAGGCAGCGTTCCAGAAGTCGTACAGCGCCGAGGTGTTGATCGGTGCGCGGTAAGCCTTGCCGACGCCGAGGAAGAACTGGTTCTGCTCGTCGCGCTGGAACTTGACCCCCGCCGTCGGGGTGAACTTCTTGTAGGTAGCGGCGCCGGAGGCGTACAGCGTGCTGTTGTCCGGCGTGGTCAGGTCGATGCCCCGGTCCGCGCCCGGCCAGGTCGCATACCAGCCCTTGCGCCGCACCCAGGTGTAGGCGCCGCCAACGGTCAGCGTCCACTGATCGTTGGGCGTCCAGGTATTGGTGGCGAAGACGCGGTAGGTAGGCGTGGTCGAGTAGAGGCGATAGGCGACCTGCGGGCTGCCGTTGGCGTTTTTGTAGTAGTAGCGGCTGTCATGGCCCCAGACGTCGGCCTGATTAGCGCTGTGTCTCAGCTGGTGATGCTGCCTTGGTTTAGAAATGCAGGCTCTTCAGTGAGATACGGCGATGACGCTCAATCGGATCCAGTTCCAAAAGGGGCTTTCGATTCCGGCTTTTCTGAGCCGCTACGGCTCCGAGGCGCAATGTGTCGAGGCCTTGGTTCAGGCCAGGTGGCCCAATGGCTTCGTGTGTCCGCAGTGCGGACACACGCATGCCAGTGGCTTTGAGCGGGGACGCCAGCACCTGTGGCAGTGCGCGCGCTGCCGGGTACAGACCAGCTTGACCGCCGGCACGCCCATGGCAGACACCAAGCTTCCCTTGCGGGTGTGGTGGCTGGCCATCTATCTGGTGAGCCAAGCCAAGAACGGAATTGCTGCGCTGGAACTGGCTCGGCAACTGGGCGTGTGCTATCGCACTGCATGGCGGATCAAGCACAAAGTGATGTCGGCGATGGCCGATCGTGAGCAGTCACGCCGGCTCGACGGAGAGGTCCAGATCGATGATGCCTATCTGGGCGGCGAACGCGCCGGTGGTCCAGGCCAACCGCAGTGGCGCAATAAAGTGCCGTTTATTGCAGCGGTTTCCCTGCATCAAGGGCGCCCGCGCTATCTCCGCCTGGATGTGGTCTCCAGCTTCCGAAGAAGCGTCGTGCACACGTGGGCTCAGCAGGCACTGGCACCGGGCACCCATGTCGTCAGTGATGGGCTGACAGCGTTCACCGGTGTGGGCTGGGCAGGCCTGACCCACGATGCCATCGTGACCGGAAGCGGCCGCAAAGGCGTCCAGCAGCCTCGTCTGCGTTGGGTCAATACGATCCTGGGCAATCTCAAAACGGCGCTTAGCGGCACCCACCATGCGGTGGACTTCCCCAAATACGGCGCGCGCTACCTGCATGCGCATGCCTACCGCTTCAATCGCCGCTTCAACCTGGCCGCCATGGTGCCGCGCCTGGCCAGTGCCCTGGCCGGCGCGGGAAGGCTCACAGAGCAGCAACTGCGTACGACAGCTGAGACACAGCGCTAATCAGGAGACGTCGGCGGGGTTGCCCTGCGGGTCGGCCGGCAGGAAGACGTTGGCGCTCTGCTCGCGCGGGCGCTCGGCCAGCGCGCCGTACTCCAGACTGTCGTTCATGCCGACGTCCTGCTTGAACTTGACATGGAGGCCCGGCCGGAAGGTGTCGAAGGTGAAGAACACATAGGTCTTGGCATAGCCGTAACTACCGCCGCCGTAGCCGTAGACGAAGTACGGCACGACCGACAGGTGCAGGCTGTCGCTCAGGGTGAACTCGCCGTCCAGGCTGGCGGTCCAGCTGCGGAACGGGTTGACCTGCGTGACGACCCAGTCGCTGGGATCGGCCGATTTGTAGGCCGCGACATAGCCGAAGTCGTAGCCGTTGGCCGCGATCTGCGCCTTGGTCAGGTTGCGGTAGTTGTTCGTGACCTTGCGGTTGTACTGCACCGAACCGGTGATCGCATCGCCCTCGTCCAGCGTCCACGCCGACTTGGCGTCGATCTTGGTCACAGTGGACTGGCCGTCGCCGCGCCACTGGTCGGCCTGGTTGTTCGAATAGGAGATCCACGAACGCACCGGGCCGGTGTCGCCGGTGTTGTAGCGCAGGAAGGTGCGCTTGTAGCGGTTGCTGCCGAAGCTCTGGCTCAGGTCCAGGCCGGCCTCTGCGGTCGGGTCGACGGTCACCCAGGCGATGTTGCCGCCGGCTGCGCCGATCACCGGCGAGGTCACGCCGGGATAGCCCTGCTCGACGGTGATGTCGCCCATGTTCTCGGTGTCGCCGTACTCGGTGGCGTAGATCGTGTAGTCGCCCGAGTCGTTGATCGGCACGCCGTTGACGGTCACCCCGACCTCGTCGGCGGGGAAGCCGCGCACGGTGAAGTTGCCGTCGTTCAGGCCGTTCATGTCGTTGCTGGCCGAGAGCGCGCCGGGGATGCTGGACAGCATCTGGGTAAAGTTGGCGCCGGGCGCGGCCTTGAGGATGGCTTCGCGGCCGATGGTGGACACCGCCTTGGGCGCGTACTGCACCTGCATGTTGCCGCCGCCCAGCGACAGCGAGTTGCCCGTCACGTTGACCGCGTCAAGCTGGCGCGCGCGCTGGGTGGCGTTGGAATTGCTGGTGTTGGAGGTCGTGGTGACGCTGCTGCGCTGACCGGCGTCGGTGCCGGCGGCGTCCTGGGCGAAGCCGGCGCCGACGGTCGCGTACAACGCGGTCGTCACGGCAAGGGAAAGCAAGGCTTTGGCATGGGGGAGGTTACCTGTGTGGGGGAGCTATCGAACCGATACATCGCCGCGTCGGCGCGCGCAGGCGTCGAGCAACGTCCGGGCCACGTCCCTGGCCCGACCGCTTCCAACTCCGAGAATCAGGGCGCCGCCGCGCCGATCGCGCTCGGCCGGGGCGAGATGAGCAGGCGCACCCTGCGCACCTCCGAACGTGGCACATCGATGGTGCGCACCACGGTCTGACGCCGTTCGCACAGGCCGGCGCGTGTGGCGGGCTGCAGAACCAGGGTGTCGCCATCGCCGGTGCCGCGGTCGAGACGGGTGTCCAACATCACTTGGTCGACTCGGTGATCAACGAAGCGGCCGGCCGCACTGCTACGGCGAGTCCGTCGCACGGCGGGAAGCCGGTCTGGCGAAACGCCATCGGTCGCGCGCCCGACTCGCCAACTGGCCTGCCACGTACCGCTGCAGAGCAGCATAGATTTCTCACGCGGAACTTGCAGACTCACAAGCCGTTGCAGGTCACGCTTCTGTCAGTTGGACGATTTTTCAGTACAGCCAGGGCCCGTCACGTGCCTCATGACAGGCGCAGGATCCCTCCCTGGAACAGCAGCACCAAGGCCATGCCTTAGCGGTTGCCCGCGTCCAGCTCGGCGCGCACCGGCGCGCCCAAATCTCGCCCTGCCGCAGGCTCGGCTCAGTGGGCGCCGCGTCCGCGATCGCGGCAACCCGCGCTGCCAGCTCGCGCCACCGCCAGGCCGGGGGAGCGCGCCCGTCCCCGTCGGCGCGGATCAGATGAAACGACGCGATTGCTCTCGCGTACGGGGCGCTTTTGTGCAAGCCGAGCGTTGGAGCGCAAGATGAAGAACAGAGGCATCGGTGGTCGTCAGCCGTGCGCAAGATGGTGTGGCGTGGTGACAAGCCGACAGCGGCGCCTCCACGCCTGTCGGCCACCCCTCCCGGAAGCCGCGTGGAGCGAGCCGATCCCTTTCATGGGGGACTGAACATCCCGGCGCCACAGGCCGCTCCGCAGCGTCTCAAAGGACACACCGCGTTCCAGGCCCGGCCCGGCGCAGGGCCGAGGGTGAACCAAAACGCAGACGGCCTCCCGGAGGAGGCCGTCTGACGGCGCCGCGACCGGGTTCAGCGGCCGTTGAGCACCAGGTCGGCGATGAGGCCGCTGGCGATGGCGACCATCAGCAGGTTGCCGCGGTCGTCGCGCACCCAGCGGTAGCCGTACGGCGGGCGCCGCACCTGGTAGCGGTCGTAGTCGTAGACCACGTAGTTGGGACCGTAGTAGCGCTGGCCGCGCGCCCACGGCGGCGGGCCCGGATGAGCGTAGTAGACGACGTCCGGACGGCGCCGGTAGCCGTCGCGATAGCCCTGGCTGTAGTAGCGGCGGTCTTCATGGCGCTCGCGCTCGCGCCAATCGGGGCCAGGACCACGGTCGCGCCAGTCGTGATCCGGACCCGGTCCCGGGCCTGGACCCGGGCCGCGATCGCCGTAGTAGCCGCCGCGGTGGTCGCCGTCCCAGGCGAACGCCGGAGGCGCCATGAAACCCAGCGCCAGCAGGGACGAAAGGGCAAGGGTGGCAATGCGTTTGATGTTCATGGCGGCTCCGTCACGTTGGGTGTCACGACTGCATTAATGCGCTTGCCGTCTGAACCGCTTCCTGCTGGAACCGGTTACCTATTCAGCTTGTCCAGAACGGGTAAGGGGGCGTTAACCCGCGCCCTGCCGGGAACGGCTGAATGGCCTTCCCGCTATACTGTCGCCCATACCTTTTCTGCTGACGTCCGACCGCCCGGTCGGGCGCCGGCATGCGCTACGGAGACCCCATGTCGCAATACATCTACACCATGAACGGCGTCAGCAAGACGGTGCCGCCGAAGCGCCAGATCATCAAGGACATCTCGCTGTCGTTCTTCCCCGGCGCCAAGATCGGCCTGCTCGGCCTCAACGGCGCCGGCAAGTCCACGGTGCTGAAGATCATGGCCGGCGTGGACACCGATTTCAGCGGCGAAGCGCGCCCGCAGCCGGGCATCAAGGTCGGCTACCTGGCGCAGGAGCCGGAGCTGGACCCGGCCAAGACCGTGCGCGAAGCGGTCGAGGAAGGCGTCGGCGAAGTGCTGCAGGCGCAGGCCGCGCTTGACAGGATCTACGAGGCCTATGCCGAGGAAGGCGCCGACTTCGACAAGCTCGCCGCCGAGCAGCAGCGGCTGGAAGCGATCCTCGCCGCCGGCGATGCGCACCTGCTCGAACAGCAGCTGGAAGTGGCCGCCGACGCGCTGCGCCTGCCGCCGTGGGACGCGGTGATCGGCCCGCTGTCGGGCGGCGAGAAGCGCCGCGTGGCGCTGTGCCGGCTGCTGCTGCAGAAGCCGGACATGCTGCTGCTCGACGAACCGACCAACCACCTGGACGCCGAGTCCGTCGAATGGCTGGAGCAGTTCCTGGCGCGCTACACCGGCACCGTGGTGGCGGTGACCCACGATCGCTACTTCCTCGACAACGCCGCCGAGTGGATCCTGGAACTGGACCGCGGCCGCGGCATTCCGTGGAAGGGCAACTACACCGACTGGCTGATGCAGAAGGAAGAGCGCCTGAAGCAGGAAGACAACCAGGAGAAGTCGCGGCAGAAGGCGATCCAGAAGGAACTGGAGTGGTCGCGGCAGAATGCCAAGGGCGGCCGCACCAAGGGCAAGGCGCGTCTGGCGCGCCTGGAAGAACTGCAGTCGGTCGATTACCAGCGCCGCAACGAGACCAACGAGATCTTCATCCCGCCGGGCGAGCGCCTGGGCAACGCAGTGCTGGAGTTCAAGCACGTCAGCAAGAAGTTCGGCGACCGCCTGCTGATCGACGACCTCAGCTTCCTGGTGCCGTCGGGTGCCATCGTCGGCATCATCGGCCCCAACGGCGCCGGCAAATCGACGCTGTTCAAGATGATCATCGGCAAGGAGAAGCCGGACTCGGGCGAGATCGTGCTCGGGCCGACGGTGAAGCTGGCCTACGTGGACCAGAGCCGCGACAAGCTGGAAGGCAACCATAACGTGTTCCAGGAAGTGTCCGGCGGCCTGGACATCCTCAACATCAACGGCGTGGAGATCCAGTCGCGCGCCTATCTGGGCCGCTTCAACTTCAAGGGCCAGGACCAGCAGAAGCTGGTCGGCAGCCTGTCCGGCGGCGAACGCGGCCGTTTGCACATGGCCAAGACGCTGCTGCAGGGCGGCAACGTGCTGCTGCTCGACGAACCGTCCAACGACCTGGACATCGAGACCCTGCGCGCGCTGGAAGACGCACTGCTGGAGTTCCCCGGCAACACCTTCGTGATTTCGCACGACCGCTGGTTCCTGGATCGCATCGCGACCCACATCCTGGCGTTCGAAGGCGACTCGCACGTGGAGTTCTTCCAGGGCAACTACCGCGAGTACGAGATCGACAAGCGCCGGCGCATGGGCGACGACGCCGGTCCGAAGCGGCTGCGCTTCAAGGCGCTGAAGTAAGCGAGCGGCGCTGAAGTAAGCGAGCGCGGAACGCGCAGATGCACCTTGCCACGGCCCGCGCACAGCGGGCCGTGTACATTCCGGCGCTCGGGTTCTCTCGGGCGCCTTCCCCTGTAGGAGCGGCTTCAGCCGCGACCGGGCGTTACCGGTAACGTTCGGTCGCGGCTGAAGCCGCTCCTACAGGGGAAGCGTACGACCATAGCGCTACAGCTCGTAGGACAGCACGTCCTCGAAGCCGAACTTGCCGAAGTCGCGGATCCGCGACGGGTACAGCCGGCCGATCAGGTGGTCGTGCTCGTGCTGCACCACCCGCGCATGGAAGCCCTCGGCCTGGCACACCACTGCGGTGCCGTCCGGGTCCAGGCCGCGGTAGCGGATCTGCCGGTAGCGCGGGATCACCGCGCGCAACCCGGGAATGGACAAACAGCCTTCCCAGCCGTCCTCCAGTTCGTCGGACAGCGGCTCGATCTGCACGTTGGCCAGCGCGGTGCGCGGCACCGGCGGCGCATCGGGATAGCGCGCATTGCTGTCGAAGCCGAACACCATCAGCTGCAGGTCCACCGCGATCTGCGGTGCGGCCAGGCCGACGCCGCGCGCGGCGTCCATGGTCTCGAACATGTCGGCGACCAAGGTGTGCAGCTCCACGCTGCCGAAGTTGCCGACCGGCTGCGCGATGCGCAGCAGGCGCTGGTCGCCCATGCGGATGATGTCGCGGATCATGCCTTGCTCCTGTCGCCGAATGCTGCGCCGATTATCCGCCGACTGGCGCACGCTTGCAGCCTTGACCACGTCCGCCTATCAGCGGGTGTCCCGCTGCGGATGCGGCCGGGGCTGAAGCCCCTCCTGCAGTGCACCCAGCCGGCCATTCGCAAGTCCTTTGCAATAGCGGTTGCCGGTGGTGTCGGCCGCCAACGTGGCGGCCTTGCCTGGCCGGCGTGCTTGGCGCCTCATCGAGCGGGACTCAAGGCCGGCGCTGCGCGCCGCTGCGGCATCCATCTGCAAAGGCGCTTTTGCAGCCACCGTCGCCGCATCACGCATACGACGCGACGCGCTTTTTCGTGGCGATGCTGTAGAACAACGACCTGGACCCCGCCATGCGGAAGCAATGCACAACGATCGCCCTGGATCCACTTTCTTCTCGCCCAGCCGGCGCGACCTGCTGCGCCTGGCCGTGCTGGTCCCCGCGGCGTTCGGACTGGGCATGCTGCCGGGCTGTGCGCAACCGCCGCGCTTCGACGGCAGTTTCATCCAGCCGTGGCGCAGCCACCTGGAGCTTGGCGCGCAGGACTGGCAACAGCACATGGCGCTCGCCCAGCGCCTGGGCTGCCGGCAGATCGTGGTGCAATGGGCCGGGCTGTACGGCAGCGGCGGCGATGCGGACTGGAGCCTGCCGGACAGCACGCTGCAGCTGATCTTCTCCACCGCCGCCGCCGCCGGCCTGCAGGTGCGGGTTGGCCTGCCCTATCACAGCGGTTGGTGGAAGGCGCTGCAGGCGCCGGACCTGGCCACGCTGGATGCGTTCCTGGCGCTGACCCTGGACAACGCACGCGCCTATCTGCAGAGCGCGCCGTGGCGCAGGCAGGCCAACTTCGACGGCTGGTACCTGCCGTACGAACTGGAGCAGTTCCACTGGGCGCAGGACGCGCGGCAGCAGCGCCTGTGCAGCTGGCTGGCCGCGCTGTGCGCGGCGGCCAGCGCCGGCACCGACAAGGTCACCGCGATCTCCACCTATTTCAGCCGGCTGCAGACCAGCGGTTCGCTGCCGCAACTGTGGAACCGCATTCTCGACCAGGTGCCGCTGCGGCCGATGGTGCAGGACGGCGTCGGCGTCGCCGGGCTGGACAACCTGGATGGGGTGGATCCGCTGCTGGCGGCGCTGCGCGCGCGCCAGGTCGCCTTCGACGTGGTGGTCGAACTGTTCGAGGAATTGCCCAGTTCGGCCGCCGACGGCAGCCACTTCCAGGCGCAGACCGCCGATGCCGCACGCATCCAGCAGCAGCTGGCGTGGGCGCAGCGCAGCGGCACCGCCGGCATCTTCGCGTTCGCGCTGGATCCGTGGCTGTCGCAGGATTCGCCGCGCGCGCAGGCGCTGCGCCGGCAGTGGCGCATCGGGCGCCAATAGCCCGCCCGGCACGCGCCTCCTACAGGGCGCGGCCGATGATTTCGCGCAGGATCTCGCTGGTGCCGCCCAAGATGCGCAGCGCGCGCGCGTCGGCCCAGGCGCGGCCGATGCCGTATTCGCTGCTGTAGCCGTACCCGCCGTGCAGCTGCAGCAGCGCGTCCAGCACCTGGCCCTGGATCTCGGTGGCGTTGAGCTTGGCCATCGCCGCGGTGGTCGCCTGCAGCCGGCCCTGCATGTGCGCGTCCAGGCACTGGTCGAGGAAACTGCGCAGCATCGCCAGCCGCGACGCCGCGTCGGCGAGCACGAAGCGGGTGTTCTGGTGGTCGATCAGGTGGCGGCCGAAGGCCTTGCGCTGGCGCACGTAGGCCAGGGTCTCATCGAGCATGCCCTCGGCCGAGGCCGCGGCGCGCAGCGCGATCGCCAGGCGTTCGGCGGCCAGTTGTTCGCCGAGGTAATCGAAGCCGCGCTGTTCCTCGCCGAGCAGGTGCGAGACCGGCACCGCCACGTCCTGGAAGAACAGCTCGCTGGTGTCCTGCGCGTGCTGGCCGATCTTGGCCATCGGCGCGCCGCGGGTGACGCCAGGCAGCGCGGTTTCGACGCAGAACAGGCTCAAGCCGCGCGCGCCCAGTTCCGGCGCCACGGTCGCCACCACCACCGCCACGTCGGCGTTGCTGCCGTTGCTGATCCAGGTCTTCTGGCCGTTGAGCAGGTAGTGCTCGCCCTGGCGCACGGCGCGGGTGCGGATCGCCTTGAGGTCGCTGCCGGCGCCGGGCTCGGTCATCGCGATCGCGCCGATCGCCTCGCCGCGCGCCATCTTCGGCAACCACGCGTCGCGCACCGTGTCGCGGCCGTACTGCATCAGGTACGGCGCGACCATGTCCGAATGGATCGAGAAGCCGATGCCGAGGAAATTGGCCCGCGCCAGTTCCTCGATCACGCAGGCGGCATGCCCGGCGTCGCCGCCCAGGCCGTAGGGTTCGGGCAGCTGACAGTTGAGCAGGCCGGCCGCGCCGGCCGCACGCCACAGCGCGCGCGGGGTGATGCCGTCGCGCTCCCACTGCGCGTAGTGCGGGGCGATCTGGCTGTCGATGAAACGCCGCACCTGGGCGCGGAACAGCGTGTGGTCTTCGCCGAACACGGGGCGCTCGCGCATGGCTCAGCGGCCGACCGGATCGGTGCCGCTGAGCTGGCCCTGCAGCACCGGCGCATTGCCGCTGCCGCTCAGGAACAGGCTGTAGTGGTCGCCGGGCTGCAGCGACGGCAGCGCCAGCGGCGCGCTGTCCTTGCTGCCGCACGCGGCCACCAGGCGCGCCTTGACCGGGTTGATCGCACGCGCGCCGCTGGCACCCGCAGCGACGGCTGGGAACACTACCGCGCCGTTGTCGGCGATCGTCAGCCGCGCCTGGCCGCAGTCGCTGGCCACGTTGTAGAAGCGGATCTCGGCCTTGAGCGCATCGCTGCTGCCGCCGCCATCGGCTAGCACGGCCAGCGGCCGCGACGGCGCGACCGCATCCAGCACCAGCGTGGTGTAACTGCCGGCGGCGACCTGCGCCTGCGCGCGGGCCTTGCCGGCCACGCGCAGCGCGAACGGCTTGCCGCCTTCGACGATGGCGTAGCGGGTGGCGCGGGTGGCCGGGCCGATGCGCTGCGCGGCGCCGTTGCCGATGCCGACCTCGAGCGCGGCATTGCCCGGGTTGAGCACGCGCACGAACGCCGAGCCGGCCGGCGGGCGCGCGGCGTAGAGCTGCGCGAGGCGGCCTTCCGCGGCGCCTTGTTGGGCGTTGGCGGCCAGTGGCGCGAGCGCGGCGGCGGCAAGCAATGCAAACAGGGCAAGCATCAATTTCATCGTGGCGTTTCCTGGCTGCGGAGCGTGCGCGCCATGGCATAGCGCTGCTCCAGTTGTTTGCGATCGACCTTGTCGCTGTTGCCGGTCGGCAACGCGTCCACGGCGATCAGTTCGGAGGGAATCATGTAGGCCGGCACGCGGCGGCCGAGTTGCTGCTTCCAGTCCTGCAGCGCGTCGGGCAGCGGCTGTACCGCGCCGGCGCCCGCTGCCGCCAGTTCGACGAAGCCGATCATCCGCACCAGGCTGCCATCGGGCCGGCGCAGTACCACCGCGGCACCGGCGACCACCCCGTCCAGGGTCGACAGCGCCGCATCCACTTCCGCCAGTTCGATGCGGTAGCCGTTGAGCTTGATCTGGTCGTCCCTGCGGCCGCGGAAGTAGAGCCGGCCCTGCGCATCGATATCGCCCAGGTCGCCGCTGCGGTAAGCGCGTTTGCCGTTGTGCTCGAACAGCACGCCCTGGCCGAGGTCGGGACGATCCAGATAGCCGCGCATCACGTGGTCGCCGGCCATGCAGATCTCGCCGGCGTCGAGGAACACCTCGGCATAGGGCTTGGCCACGCCGATCGGGAACGGGTTGGGCGCGGCCGCGCGCAGTGCCGGATCGATCTCCACCCAGGTGGTGGAACAGGTCGCTTCGGTCGGGCCGTAGGAATTGACGATGCGCGCCTGCGGAAAGCGCGCCCACAGCGCTTCGGCCACGCGCGGGGTCAACGACTCGGCGCCGAACACGAACACCTGCAGCGCGGGCAGATGTTCGGCAGCGAAGCGCGGGTTGAGCAGTTGCTGGCGCACGAACGAGGGCGTGGATGCCCATACCGCCACCTTGGACTGGCGCAGATGCTCGACGAAACGTTCGCTGTCGGCGATCACCTCGCGCGGGCACAGCACGCAGCACCCGCCCAGGCCGAGCGCGCCGCACAGGTCGAACAGCGAGAAATCGAAGTTGAACAGCATCTGGTTGAGGAATGCCGGCGCCGGCCCCAGCGCCAGGCAGTCGCGGATCCAGCCGGCGAACAGGGCAACGCTGTCGCGGCCGATCTGCACGCCCTTGGGATCGCCGGTGCTGCCGGAGGTGAACATGATGTAGGCCAGGTCCGGCACCGCCAACGCGCGCGCGGCGTCGGCACCGGGGCCGAACGCATCGGTGGCCGCGTCGTAGACCGCGGCGGCATGCACCAGCGCGACGATGCGCTGCAGCCGCGCCGGCGGATTGATCGTATCCACCGGCACGTAGGTCACGCCCAGCTGCAGACAGCCGAGCATGGCCACCACGAAGGCGGCCTGCTTGTGGCCCCAGATCACCAGCGCATGGCCGGGCTGCACGCCGGCCTGCTGCGCGCGGACGATCCAGTCCTGCGTGGCCTGGTACAGGCCGGCCCAGTCCAGCACGCCATCGGCAGCGTGCAACGCGGGCGCCTGCGCGGCATGGTCGCGCTCGACGAAACGGCAGCGGTCGAAATCAAAGCGCATGCGTGCGGCTCCTTGCGCGGTCCGCGCTCAACGCCGGTGCGCGGCCACGTACTCGGCCAGCACCTGCACCGATTCGACCAGCGTGTCGATCTCGTCGATCGGCAGGGTCACGCCGAGGCGATCCTTGACCTCGACCATCAGCTGCACCTTGGACATCGAATCGAACAGCGATTCCATGTACTCGTCCGGCTGCACGCGGGTGCCGATCACGCTCTAGACAATGTCGCTGAGCTGGGTCTGGAGGGTCTGCATATCCATGGGGTTCACCTTGTCAGAACTGGAAATAGAGGAAACGCGATGCCTTGTGCAGGCTCGACAGGCACAGCCCGAGCAGCACCAGCATGGCCAGCAACCACGGCAGGTTCGGCTGCCAGCGCATCCACGCGCGCGGCGCCGGGCTCGGCTTGGCCAGCGCGGGCGAGTACACGCCCATGATCTGGTGCGCATTCGGCGCCAGCCACACGATCGCCAGCAACAGCGCGACGTAGAGCGCCTGCAGGTGGTGGCCGATCAGCAGGCGCCATTCATCGCCCAGGCCCATGCCGGCGACCTGGCCGACGCCATGCAGGCTTTCCACGCCGCGCAGGCCGGCCATGGCCTGCACCAATTGCCAGGCATCGCCTAAGCCGTCGGCGCGGAAGAAGGCCTGCGCCACCAGCACCGCGGTGAAGGTCAGCGCCAGATAGCCGGCATGCTGCAGCGGCTTGCGCGTGCGCAGCGCCACCGGCTTGCGGCCGACGACGAAGATGCGCCAGGCATGGTTGATCGCCAGGTAGGCGGCATGCAGCAGGCCGAAGATCAGGAACTGCAGGCCGGCGCCGTGCCAGATCCCGGCCAGGCCCATCGCCCACACCGTGGGCAGCACGATCAACGACGCGAAGCCGCCCGCCGACGCCACCGCGGCCGGGCCGCCGGCGCGCCCGTGGCGGCTGCGCCAGCGGGTCACCGCCATCGCCACCGGGTAGTACAGGTAGGCGGTGATGTAGCGGGTCAGGGTCATGTGCCAGCGCGACCAGAAGTCGATCACGCTGGTCGCCTTGTACGGCGAGTTGAAGTTGAGCGGGAAGCGGATGCCGAACATCCGCGCCAGCCCCAGCGCCATGTCCGAGTAGCCGGAGAAATCGAAGTACAGCTGCAGCGCGTAGCTCAGCGCGGTGGCCCATGCGCCCCACAACTGCAGCTCGCCGGTGCTGGCGAAACCGGCATCGGCGTACGGCGCGATGCTGTCGGCCAGCAGCACTTTCTTGGCCAGGCCGATCACGAACAGCATGCCGCCGACCGAGAGATTGTCGGCGTGGAACCGGTAGGTCTCGCGCCTGCTGAACTGCGGCATCATTTCCTTGTGATGCAGGATCGGGCCGGCGATCAGGTGCGGGAAGAAGGTCACGAACAACACGTAGCTGAGCGGGCTGCGGTCGTTGACCAGGCCGGCGCGGCAGTCGAGCAGGTAGCCGATCTGGGTGAAGGTGAAGAAGGAAATGCCCAGCGGCAGGATCAGCGCATCCATCGGGCCGATGCTGACGCCCAGGTCGTGCGCGAAGGTGACCATCGCCGCGACGTACTTGTAATGCACCAGCAGCGACAGGTCGGCGACCACGCCCAGCGCGAGGACCAGCAGTTGCCGCCGTGGCCGCCTGGCCAGCGCCAGCACGCTCAGGCTGACCAGGTAATTGAACACGATCGAGCCGAGCAGCAGCACCACGAACTGCGGATTCCACCAGCCGTAGAACACGATCGAGGCCACGCACAGCCACAGCGCGGCCAGCCGCGGTTGCAGCGCACCGAGCAGGTAGTGCACGCCCAGCGCGATCGGCAGGAACATCAGCAGGAACAGGAAGGAGTTGAACAGCATCGTCGGTCAGCGCTCAGTCGATCCCGGCCAACGCCGCCTGCTCGCCATCGGTCAGCGGCAAGGACAGCGCCATCTCGGAGAATTCCCAGATCACCAGCTTCAGGCTCGGCGGCCATTGCGCGCGCTGCGGCCAGGCCGCCAACAGCGCGCCGGAGAACTGGCCGCCATCCAGGCTCTGGTTCCACACTTCGCGGCCCAGGGCATTGCCCAGGCGCTCGGCGAACAGGCTGCGGCGTCCGTTGGAGCTGCCCAGCAACAGCACCTCTACCGGCGCGGTGTCGTCCAACAGACCGCCGCTGCGCAGCGGCGCGATGCTCTGCTCCGGTTCGCGATCCAGTGCCGGGCGCCAGGCCGGCGGCGCGTGCTCAAGCCCGGCCAGCACGATCAGGTCGCCCATCCGCGGTCTCGGCGCACCGGGCGCTGCGACCGCGAAGGCCTGCCCGCCGCGCCCGCCGAGCAGCGGCAGCGCGGAGGCGGCCACCGCGTCGGCGGCGCGCTGCGCGCCGATCCCGTTCATGTGCACATCGGTGCGAAAGAACAGCGGCGCCTGCCCTGCCTGCAGCACCGGCAGCAGGTCGGTCGAGGCCACGCCCGCGGCGGCCAGCGCCTGTTGCCATTGCCCCAGCCGCGCGCGCATCGGCGCCGAATGGCGCAGGCCGCAGGTGTGCGCCTGCTCGATCCGCGCCTTGTCCGGCACCACCACCACCAACAGCTGCACGCCCTGCGCCTGCAACTGCCGCGACCAATGCCGCATCAGCCGCACGCGTTGCGCGAACACCGCCGCGCCAGCGGCCGCCGGTGGACGCAGGCCATCGCGGTAGAACAACCAGCCCGGACAGCCCAGCGCGACCTGCGGCCCCGCATCGCCGAGCAGCCGATAGCGCAACGCCGCGCCGATCAGGTCGGCGCGCGCCTGCAGCGGCAACTGCAACGCCGCATCGATCGCACGGCCCGCCTCGCCATCGGCCCAGCGTGCCGGCGCCAGCGATGCCGCCGGCAGTTGCGCGCGGCCCAGCATCCAGCTCCCGCACACCAGGCCGGCGATCAGCAGCACGACCAGCACCACGGCCGTGACGATGTGCGCCCGCGCCGGCGCAGCCGCGGGCAAGGGCGCAGCTGCGCCGGGACGTGCAGGCATCGGCTTACTTTCCCAGTGCCTTGTGCAGGCGCGCCTGCCACTGCGGCACGCTCATGATCGAGGCGTTATCCCACTGACCGCGCGCATCCGGGCCTTGCCCATAGGTCGGCTCGAACATCTGCCACACCAGCACCTGCGGCTTGCGCTGCCGGAACTCGGGCGATTCCAGATACTCCAGCAGCGTCAGCCAGTGGCCGACATTGCCGGGCTTCCAGTTCACCGACACCGGGCGATCGAGCGCGTTGGACAATTTCTGCGGGAAGCCGAAATACGGCTGCACCATGCTGTGCCCGGTGACGTGCACCGGTGCCGGCGCGTCGTCCAGCAGCGCTTGCTGCTCGGACTGGCGGCGCACGCTGAAGGTGTCGCGGCCGACCGCCTTGCGCTGCGCATCGGTGAGGAACAGTTCGGCCAGATCGCCGAAACGACGCTCGGTGATCTCGCTACCCAGCGCCATGCCGGTGCCGTCCTGGCCCTGCAGCTGCGGCAGCTGCTGGCGGATCTGCGCAGCGACCGCCATGGCCACCGCGTCGGCGGCCGGTTGGGTCCAGTGCTGGTCGCTGCGGTAGAACACCTCCTGCCCGCCCTGCTTGAGCTGGCGCAGCACCTGCAGCGCATCCACCGTCGGCACCTGCGCCTTCACCAGATCGGCGCGGACCAGCGCATAGCGGCTGCGTACGGCATCGCTCATGCGCTTGCCGTCGGGCAGCCTGTCCTCGTAGAACAGCGCCTTGTCCGGCAGCACCACGACCTCCAGCACGATCCCGGCCGCCGCCAGCGCCGCGCGCGCCTCGGCGATCAACGCGGTGTTGCGCTCGATCGCCGCGCCATCGACCTCGCTCAGGCTGCCCCACGCGGGGAACAACCAGCCATCCTTGCCGACCATCACGATCGAGGAATCCTGCGCGGCGCTGGTCGGAGCAGGAGCAGGAGCCTGGGCCAGCGCCGGCGCGGCGGTGAACGCGCACAGCAGACCCAGCCACAAGGCGCGCGCACGCATGGGAACAATCGGGGCAACAGCATCGGTCATGGCGGTTCTTTCGGCAGGTGTCAGTAGGTGAGGGTGGCGGTGGCGAACAGGCCCTTGGCGCGCTGGGTGTCGCCACCGCCGAGCGCGAAGCGGTACTGCACGCCCAGGTCCAGCGAGGAGCGCGCCGCGTTGTAGTGGTCCTCGCGGAACCAGTAGCGCACGCCGACGCCGGGGCCGGCGCCGAGCGACCAGCTGCGGTCGGTATCGGACAAGGCGAACGCCTGCTCGCCGATCAGCGGGTAGCCGATGCCGCTGACCCGCGAGCGCTGGTCGAGCCAGTCCGCGGCCACCACCAGATACGGATTGAGCACCCAGCGGGTCTGCTCGGCACCGAAGCGGTAGCTGCGCCCGGCATGCAGTTCCGCGGCGGCGAAGCCTTGCGTACGGTGCAACCGGCCATCGGAGGCGAGCAGGGTTTCCACCGGCGCGCCGCTGCTGTCCAGCCGATCCACACTGAAGCGCGCGCGATTGTCGTCCCAGCTGTAGCCGGCCTGCGCATAGCCGCTCAGCGTCCACCACTGGTTCACGTCGGTGCGCACGCCGGTGCCATGATAGAAACCGTAGGTCAGGTACGACAGCCAGCCGCCGGCATTGCCGTCCAGGCGATAGCGCGCCAGCGTATTGAGTTGCTGCGGCTGGTTGGAGTCGCGCTGGATGCGGCATTGGATCGCGGTCGCGTCCGGATAGACACCGCCACTGCGGGTGCCGCTGCCGAGGAACTGGCGGCGCTCGATGCCGGCGCTCAGGCCGGTGCGGCCGAACGCATAGCGCACGCCGAACGATCCGACGGTGGAGGGCCAGCCGGCGCTGGAACGCGAGCGGCTCAGGCGCTCGGCGCGGGCGCGCGCATCTTCAGTGGCTTCGCCGGTACACGGGTCCACGGCGAGCACCGATTCGAACGTGCCGCCCTCGTCGTACAGCGTGTTGGCCGCGCGCGCGTACGCTTCCAGCGTGCCATGGCGGTTGTTGAGCGCCGCGGGCCGCCAGAACGCCTCCAGGGTGCTGAACACCGAAGCGCCGGGGGTGCTGATTGCCGTGCCGCCCAGGTTGCTCGCGGCCTGGCGCGCGCCGCGGTAGCCGGCCGCAGCGGTGATGCCCCACTCGCGTCCGAGGTTGGCGATCGAACTGCGCGTGGTGTAGCGCTGCGCCTGGTCCAGCGGCAGCGCGCCCTGGTCGGCGCGGTCGATCGCGCTGCGCAGCAACGCCACCGCCTGCGGGTTGTCGCCGTTGGCGGCGCTGGCATAGGCCTGGTCGAGCACCACGCTGGGCGGCGCCTTGCCGGTGGCCTCGGCCGCGCGGAAATCGTCGAGCGCCTGCGCCGGTTGCCCGGCGCGCTGCTGCAGGTAGCCACGCTGCATCAGCAGCCCGGCATCGGCTGGGCGCTTGCCCAAGGCACGGTCCAGGCGCTGCCGCGCCTGCGCGCGCTGCGCGCGGTCGCCGGCGGCCAGCGAGGTGGTGAGCAGGTTCTGCAGGCTGCCGTCGTCCGGACTCTGCAGCAGCGCTTGCTGCGCTTCGCGGATGGCTTGCTGGTAATCCTGCCGCGCATACGCGGCATAGGCACGCGACGCGGCGCCCCCGTTGCCTTGCAGGTCGGCCGGCGTCAGTTCGCACTGGGTGCCGTAGGGCGTATCGCGGCATTGCTGGAACGGTGCCGGGTACGTCGCCAGGGTCAGCGACGGCCCCGGGCGCGCGCTGCGCAGCGCCTTCTCGCGCTGGGCGATGGCCTGGCCGAACTGCTCGCGTGCGGTTTCGTCCGCGCCGGCCAGCGGATCGGCCTGCAACGGCTGCAGCAGGCGCGCGGCACGCGCACGATCGCCCGCGGCGATCGCCGCATCCACCGCCAGCAGGCGCACGTTGCGCTGCTGGTGCGGATCCAGCCAGTCCTGGCGCAGTGCCGCGTCGAAATCGGCATTGGCCTGCTCGGTATGCAACTGGCGCTGGCGCAGATACGCGCGCATCACCAGTGCCACGGTGTCTTCGCTGTCGTTGTCCAGCGCCGCGTCGGCGGTGGCCTCGGCGGCGGGCAGTTGTTCGTCCAGCAACTGCGCGGTCAGCAGCAGCAGGCGATGCGAGGCCACGTCCGGCGCATACGCCACCGCTTGCCGGGCGTAGCCGGCAGCCGTGGCGAAGTCCTGTTCGATCAACGCCTGGTAGCCCTGCTGCGCCGGCCTGACCGCACGCTGGCGGCCCAGCGCCACGCGCTTGGCCTGCAGGTCGGCGACATTCGGTGCGCCCAGCTGGATGGCCGCGGCGGCGGCGGCTTCGGCCTGTTCGAACTGCTGCTGGGCCTCCAGCGCGGCCACCCACAGCCCCGCCCAGGCGCCCTGCTGCGGCTGCTGGCGGAAGGCATGTTCGGGCTTGTCCGCGGCCTCGGCCATCCGGTCGTTGTTGTAGGCGTCGTAGGCCTGGGTAGCGAGCGCGAAGGCGCGCCGGTAGGCCTGTTCGGCGGCGCTCGGATGCGCGGTGGCGCGTGGCGTGGGTGCGCCGCCGGCGCGCGCGGCGGATGCCGCGTTCGCGCCGGCGGCCAGCCGCGGCAATGCCGGATCCTGCAGCCCATCGGCGAGCGCACGGCGTGCCTGCGCGCGCGCTTCGTCGCCGCGGCCCAGCTTCTGCAGCGCATAGATCTGCAACAGGCGCAGACGCACCACGTCCGGGCGCAGCCGCGCCGCTTCGGCGGCCTGGCGGCTGGCCTGCCGGTAATCGCCGCGGGCGTAGGACGCGTAGGCGTCCTCGGCGATGCGGTAGGCGGCGCCGGCCAACGGCAGTTGCTGTGCGTGCGCGGTGGCGCTGCCCAGGCCGAGCAGGCTCAGCGCGACCATGCTGGAGAGCAAGCTGGTTCTCATGTCTGCAACGCTCCACCGATGCCGCCGTGGGGTTGGCTGGCACGGCGATGCTGCTCGCGCACGGCGGCAGCGATCGCCGCCTGGGTGGCGACGCCCTGCTTCACCAGGTGATCGCCGATGCGGCCGTCGCGTTGCGGCCGGTATCCGTCCAGCACGCGCTCGAACTGTTCGCGCGCGATCAGGCGCAGTTCCACCAGCAGATCGCCCAGCAGCGGCACCGCGTCGACGCGGTAGCTTTCGCCGCTGATCAGGCGCAGGCCGGCGTTGATTTCGCTTTCGCGCGCGATCGCCTGCCTGAGCACGCTCGCGTCCAGGTCGTGCAGCAGCCGCGCCTGCTCCTCTTCGGACAGCGCGTTGGAGACCGCGACCGCCACTTCGCCGGGCGTGTCCGACGGCAGCGGCAGCAGGCGCCATTGCACGCAGGCCTGCACCGACAACGGAAACCGTCCGGCCTGCAGATACGCCACGTCGATCGCCGCGCGCGGCAGATCGCCCTGGAAGGCGATGGCTTCGGCCAGGGTTTCGTCGTCCAGCCAGCCCTGCGCCACCAGGATCCGGCCCAGCGGCTGCTGGCGTCCGCCCTCCTGCTGCCGCAGCGCCTGCACCAGGCGCTCGGGCTCGACCGCTTCCCAGGTGGTCAGCAGTTCGCCCAGGCGCCTGCGCGTATGCACCAGCTGCGCGGCGCTGGGGAAATCGTGCACGGTCTTGTCCCACACCATGCGCTTGCCGAACAGCAGGTACAGCAGGAACAGCCGCCAGGCGCGCGCGGTGGCCATGAAGTTGATCATGTTGCCGACCACCATGCGCGGGATCGACATCAACGCGTGTTCCCAGCCGTACAGGCGGTTGACGAAGTAGAAACGCTGCGCCACGCGCGTGGCCAGCGCCGCGGTGGTCAGCAGCGCCACGTTCATCTGCCAGGTGCCGCTCTGGAAGATGGTCGGGAACTGGGTGGCCCACGTGCCAGCGACCTTGAGCAACCAGAACAGCAACAGCTGCAGGAAGATCAGATAGGCGAAGACGCTGACGAACGAGGTGACGATGCCCTTGCGGTCGCGCGCGAGCAGGTACTTGGTCGCCAGCGAACCGCGCCAGCCCAGCGTTTCCCAGCTCTGCAGGCCGATGCCCAGCACCCAGCGCGCCTTCTGCCGGTACGAGGCGCGGAAGTTGTCGGGGAAGTATTCGCGCACGCACAGCGCCATGTGCAGGGTGCGCTCGCGCACCGGACCCCAGCCGAACCACGACGGGCGGCGCACGCGGAACTGCACCGGGAAGCGCGCGAAGATCGACTGCATGCCCATCGCCGCCAGGCGCGCGCCGACGTCGTAGTCCTCGGTCAGGCTGTCGGGGTTGAACGGCTGGTTGTCGCTGGCCTCGCTCAGCGCCAGCAGCGCCTTGCGCGAGAAGCAGGTGCCGACACCGGCCGACGGCACCATGCCGGACACGCTTTCGCGCACCACCAGGTCCTTGGCGTGCCATTCGGCGAATTCGTCCATGTACACGCCGGCCACCAGCTCGTACCACTCGCGGTCCAGCGAGGTCACCGGCAACTGGATCATGTCCTTGCGCGGCAGCAGGTAGTTGAAGAAGCGCAGCTCCATCGGGTGCAGCACGTCTTCGCTGTCGTGCAGGACCACGCCGGCGAAGGTGATGTCGTTCTGCTTCTCGTACTCGAAGATCGCCAGGACCAGCCAATTCAGGCAGTCGGCCTTGCTGGTCGGGCCATCGTGCGGCACCTCGATGCGGCGCATGCGCTTGTAGCGGCGGCGCATGCGTTCCACTTCGGCAATGGTCTGCGGGTCGTTGGGATAGGTGCCGACGAAGACCATGTAGTCGTGGTAATCGAGCACGTCGATCATGTTCTCGACCATCTGTCCGATCACGTCGAACTCGGCCCAGGCCGGCACCATGATCGCCAGGGTCTGTTCCGGGCGCTGCAGCAGGTCCTGCTGGGTCAACGGCCGGTATTCGCTGCGCTGCTTGAGGATCACGCTGCGCCACAGTTCGCGCACCCAGTACCAGGCATCGATGAACAGGTCATCGAGGCTGGAGATCAGGATCACCACCGCGACCACCACGGCCGCGGTTTCCAGGAAGGCGTAATAGTTGGCCAGGTGGATGTTCCAGTACAGGCTGTCCACGCGCGATCAGTTCCCGCTCTGCGCGGCGCGGCGGCGGCGGCGGATCTGCACCACGCGCGCGGCCAGCAGCATGAACGCGATCACCGCCACCAGCACCACCAGCCACACCATGTGCTGCTGCCACAGCGGCTGCGGGTTGCTGCGCTCGGCCATACGCGCGCCGGTCGGGTCCTGCCCGTCGAAGTCCTGCACCACGCCGTTGGCATCCAGCAGCGCCAGATTGCCGCGGATCAGCCGGAACGGTTCGGCGATCTGCGGTCCCTGCATGCCCAGCTCGCGGTAGATCACCCCGGTGCTGGCGCCGCTGCCAACCACTTCGACGAGGGCGGCGCGGTCGAGCCCGGTCAGGTCCAGCAGCACCTGCTTGCCCGGGCCGGACACCACCAGCTTGCCGTCGCGCACCGCCCCGCTCTGCGCCAGCCCCTGCGGGGCCAACATGAAGCTGAGGTAGGGACCGGTCGGCGCGATCGCGGTGTTGGCCGCGCCGACCTTGAGCACCGCCTGCATCGGCGAGGCGCCGGTCGCGCCGGCCAGATGGATCACCTTGATCAGCGACGCCGGCGCGTCCTGCAGCCAGCTGCTGGGCACGAACACCTCGTGCGCGCCGGCCAGCTGCGAGGCGGCGCCGACGAAATCGGCAGCGAGGCTGCGATCGGCAAGACGGATATGGCTGCTGGGCAGCACCGACACCGGGTAGCCGGTGGCAGGATCGTGGCAGTACGGGCGCGCCGGCTGGCGCAGGAAGCTGATCCGCACCTGATTACGTGCGGCCAGTGCGAAGCTCGGCACGGTGGCCACCAGCCGTTGCGGCTTCCCGTCGGCGTCGAGCACCTTGGCGCCCAGCAGGTAATCGTTGAAGAAGATCGAGGCGACCGCGCCCTGCCCGGCCGGGTTCGGCGCCGCGCTGACGTCGACCACCACTTCGCTGGGCAGGCGCCCCTCGCTGGACAGCGCACCGAGGTCGAAGTTCGCGGTGCGGTCGCCGCGCAAGACGATGTCCTGGGTCCCGGCCATGTCGCCAAGCCGGCCGAGCAGCACCACGTCCTTGTCGGCCGGCGGCAGCAGCGCCGTGCTCACCTGCAGCGCACGGCCCTGCGCATAGGCGCGCCATTGCTGGGTCAACAGACCGGCGACCTTGGCGCCGGCGCCGCTGGCGACCAGCAGGGTCGGATGCCCGCCGACCAGCGCCACCTGCACCGACGCGGTGCCAGCCGGCTGTTCGAACCCGGCCATGTCGGCCTTGCGCCACGCGGCGAACGCGCTGGCCGCGTCCGGCGCGGCGCTGGCGACCTGGGTTCCCAGCGCATCCAGCGCGGCGCGCACGCCGGCGCGCAACGGATCGCTGAGCACCGCCACGTCGACCGCGAGCGGACCGCCATCGCCCAGCGACAGCAGCGCGCCGACTTCGGCCAGGCTGCCGATGCGGTGGCTGGCGCTGCCATCGGCCAACGCCGCATAGGCGGGAATGCGGGCCAGGCTGGCCGGGATCGCCAGCCCGCGCAGGTCCACGCTCGCGCCCACCGCCGGCAGCGCGACCACGTCCACGCGCTTGCCGCCGTTCTCCAGCGCGGTGCCCACGCGCCAGGCGGTGTCGTAGCTTTGCACGCTGCTGGCGCGGCCCTCCACCAGCAGCCGCACCGTGGCCGGCAACGCACCCCAGGCCTTGGCCACGGTGTCGATCGCGCGGCCGTCGAAGCGGTAGCTGAAGCGCGACTCCGGCGACAGCCGCAGCACGTTGGCCGGTGCGCTCTGGTCGGCGCAGCGGTACTCGGCGACCACCGACCACCAGCCCACGCCGAAGCGCACGAAGCCGTTGGGGCGGGCGAAGCCGTCGATGCCGATCAGCTGGCTGAGATCGCCCTGGGCATCGGTGATCGAACGTGCCGACACCGGGTCGCCGTCGATCGACAGCAGGCTGGCGCTGCGCCCGGGATGCCCGCGCACATAGCGCGCATCGATCTGCAACTGCGCATCGTGGGTCGGCACGCCGGCCGGCACCGGCAGGTAGATCTCGCGCTGGCTTTCCTGGCCGCTGAGCACCAGCGGCTGCTTGAAGCCGAGTTCGCGCAGGGTCATCGAGCGGGTGACCGTGGTGGTGCCGGCCCACTCGCCGAACTGGCCGGCAACGGAGTCGGCGGCAGCGGCAGGGGGCAGCGCGGTCGCCAGGAGCAAGGCCAGCGGCAGGACCTGGGGCAAGCGTGCGGTAGGACGGCGGGTGTGGGTCATGGCATCGCTTCTGAAAAAAGAGGGAGGTGGGACACCGCCGCGGCACGGCCGGGCACGAAACTGTCGAAGGACTGGCCGCGCAGCGCGGCCACGATCCGCGCCGCGGCGCGGCCATCGCCGTAGGGGCTGGCGTGGGGCAGAAACCGCGCGGGCCGCGCCGGCAGGTCGCAGGCCGCGGCGACCGCGGCCACGATCCGCGCCGGATCGGTGCCGACCAGGGTCACCACGCCGGCCTGGACCGCTTCGGGGCGCTCGGTGACATCGCGCATCACCAGCACCGGCCGGCCCAGCGCCGGCGCTTCTTCCTGCACGCCGCCGGAATCGGTCAGCACCACGTGCGCGCGCTGCATCAGCCGCACGAAGGCGAGGTAGTCCTGCGGCGCGATCAGGTGCAGGTTGTCGAGCCCGCCCAACTGCGCGTAGACCGGGCCCTGCACGTTCGGATTCAGGTGCACCGGGTAGACGATCTGCAGGTCTTGGCGCTGCGCCAGTTCGGCCAGCGCACGGCAGATGTTGGCGAAGCCGTCGCCGAAGCTTTCGCGGCGATGCCCGGTGACCAGCAGCAACTTGCGCTGCGCGTCCAGGAACGGGAACTGCGCATCCACCGTCGCGCGCAGCGCGGCATCGCGCTCGAGCCGATCGACGGTCAGTTGCAGCGCATCGATCACCGTGTTGCCGGTGACGCTGATGCGGCCGCACAGCTGTTCGCGCTGCAGGTTGCCACGCGCGCTGGCGGTGGGCGCGAACAGATGGTCGGCGACCACGTCGATCACCCGCCGGTTCATTTCTTCCGGCCACGGCTGCTGCAGATTGCCGGTGCGCAGGCCCGCTTCGACGTGGCCGACCGGAATGCGCCGATGGAACGCGGCCAGCGCGGCGGTCATCGCGGTACTGGTATCGCCGTGCACCAGCACGCGGTCCGGCTGCACCTGCGCGTACAGGGCGTCGAGTTTGGCGAGCAGCCGCGAACATAGGCCGTTGAGGGTCTGGTCGGCTACCATTACATTGAGGTCGTGATCCGGCTGGATCGCGAACAACGCCATCACCTGATCCAGCATCGCCCGATGCTGTCCGGTGATGCAGACTTGGGAGTCGATGCCGGGCGCGGCGTGCAGCGCGCGGACCAGCGGCCCCATCTTGATCGCTTCGGGGCGTGTACCAAAAACGCAGAGAACCTTCACCAGCCGCTCCATTGATCACAAAGTAAGCGTGACAATCATCACATAATATGTGCGAACTAGTGTACACAAATCGTGCAGGCGACAAGGCGATACCCGGCGTCAGGCCCCGCTTCGCCAAACGCACCCCGGCGTTTGGCCTAGGTGGTCCGGCGCGGGTGAAAGCTTGAATTTGCAGGGCAGATCGGCCCGCCACGCGCGGGCGCGCACAGCCACGTGCGCCGCCAGACGCAGCGCTTTGCGTCGTCCTGAGGTTGCTGCAGATCAGGCTGGATGCTGCAGTGCAGCGCGATAGCGGCGCTGCGCCTGGAGACGGCGGATGTCAGCCTGGCGGCATGCGGTCTTGCTTCGGGGTGCCGAGGCGAGGCCGCTGCTAGCGCTGGCCTCGGAGCCACAGCCCCTGCTGCAGGGCCGATGTCTCTGATGGAAAATGGGCGCGGCAGGGACCGAACATGGTGACCCGGCAAGCACGGTGTCACCATGACAAGGACGACCATTAGTGCAACACAGCCCTCACTTTGCCTGCGCAAAATAGCCGACTGTTACGCCACGAAAAAGTCCTTTTCGCTGCTGCGCAGGCGTGCCGCCCTCTTCCTCGCCGCAGCCAGCGCGCGACAGGCGCACGTCCCACTTCCCACTATCCGCGATCAGCCGCCACCGCGAAGACCTGCCGCAGATAGGCCAGATAGGCCGGGTCGTCGCACAGGTTCTTGCCCGGCGAATCGCTGAGCTTGGCCACCGGCTGGCCGTTGCAGCGGACCATCTTGATCACGATCTGCAGCGGCGCCGGCCCCAGATCGTTGGTGAGGTTGGTGCCGACGCCGAAGGCGAGCATGCAGCGGCCGTGGAAGTGCGCGTACAGGCGCATCACCTTGTCGATGTCCAGGCCGTCGCTGAAGACCAACACCTTGCCGCGCGGGTCCACCCGCTGCCGCTGCAGGTGCGCCAGCACGCGCTCGCCCCATTCGAACGGGTCGCCGGAGTCATGGCGCATGCCGTCGAACAGCTTGCAGAAATACAGGTCGAAGTCGCGCAGGAACGCGTCCAGGCCGACCACGTCGGACAACGCGATGCCGAGGTCGCCGCGGTATTCGCGCGCCCACGACTCCAGCGCCGCGGCCTGCGAATCGCGCAGCCGCGGACCCAGCGCCTGGAACGCCTGCAGGTATTCGTGGGCCATCGTGCCGAGCGGGGTCAACCCGAAGCGGCGCGCGAAGTACACGTTGCTGGTGCCGACGAACTGCGCGCCCAGGGTCTGCTGCAACACCGGCAGCAGCTCGCCGTGCCAGGCCCGCGAATAGCGGCGGCGGGTGCCGTAGTCGGCGATCGCGCAGCCGCCATAGCCGCTGCTGTCGCGCAACAGCGCGATCTTGGCCTGCAGCCGGCGCAGGCCCTCGGCGTGATCGTCGCCGCCGGTATTGCGGAACCAGACCTCGTTGACGATCGCCAGCAGCGGCACTTCGAACAGGATGGTGTGCAGCCACGGCCCGCGGATGTGCAGTTCGATCTCGCCCGGCGCCGTGGCCGAGGCGTGCAGTTGCAGGTACTTGCGATCGAGGTGGAACAGCGCCAGGAAATCGGCGAAGTCCGGCTTGATGAAGCGCAGGCCGCGCAGGTAGTCCAGTTCCTCGGTGCGGAAGCGCAGCGCGCACAGCGCGTCGATCTCGGCCGAGATCTGCTCCAGGAACTGCGCCAGGTCGATGCCGGGCGTGCGGCACTTGAAGCGGTATTCCACCTGCGCACCGGGATGCTGGTGCAGCACCGCCTGCATCATGGTGAACTTGTAGAGATCGGTGTCGAGCAGCGAATCGATGATCATCGCGCGATTATGCGCCCGCCGTGCCGCCGGCTCCTGCCTTCCCCCCTGTAGGAGCGGCTTCAGCCGCGACAGATGGCCGGCACCTTGTCGCGGCTGAAGCCGCTCCTACAGGAAAGCGTCAGCGCGCCAGCACCGCCTGCGCCGGCTTGTGCTGCACGGTGAAATCGCTGTCGTGCGCGCCGCCGGCGTCCGGATCGGTGTACCAGCACCACAGCGCGATGCCGGCGATGCGCTGCTCGCCCAGCACGCGGCGCCAGTCCTGCAGCACCTGCGCCTGCAGCGCGGTATCCACCGCGGCGCTGCGCTGCTCGGGACTCTCCCAGGGCGCGGCCAGGCTGCCGCGCGCCGAGCGCAGCCCCAGTTCCGCCACCCACACCGGACGCCCGCTGCGCGTGCCCAGCGCCTGCACCCGCGCCGCCGCCGCGCGCATCTGCGCCAGCCGCTGCGCCGGTGCCGCCGACAACGCCGGGTACAGGCTGGTGCCGACGAAATCGAAGCGGTCCCAGTAGCCGAAGCGCTCGGCCTGTTCCAGGCCGTCGGCCACATAGCCGAGCGGACCGCGGTAGACCTGGCGCACCGCCGCTACCAGCGCCGGCCACTGCGGCGCGTCCTGCAGGCCGCGCAATTCGGTGCCGACGATCAGGGCCGTGGCGCGCTCATCGGCGGCGACCTGCGCCAGCTGCAGCAGCGCGCGCTGGTAGGCGCCGAACCAGGCCACGCGATCGGCCGGCGCGGCCTCGCCGGCCCAATGTCCCGGAATCCACAGATGCACCTTCAGCACCGGCTGCAGGCCGGCCGCGCGCATCTGCCGCAGGCCGGCACGCACCTGCTGCACGCTGCTGTCGCTGCCCAGCACCGGCGCGTCGGACTGCGGCGTGGCCTGCCAGACGAAGGCGACCAGCAACGCGCGCGCCGCGCCGGCATCGGCCAACTGCTGCAGCGAGCGCTGCGCCGCGTCGCTGCCCCACGGCGCCTGCGCCGACACCTTGACATTGGCGCCCATCCACGGCGCGGGCGTGGCCGCGGGCGGCGCCGCCGCGCCGCAGCCACCCGCGCTGAGCGCCAACAGCATGCCGGCCAACATCCTCAAGGCGCTCGACGCCATACCCGGTAGGACCCTTGTTGGTAGACCAGACTGTAGCCTGGCAGGCCCTGCCGCCACAGCTGCGGCAGGCGCCGGTTGACGCTGTCCAGCACCCCGGCCTGGCTGGCCGGATCGGCCACCACCACCTGCGCCGGCATCTGCCGCGGGTCGTCCAGCGCGCGCTTGAAGCGCGGGTCGAACGGCAGGATCAGGCCCTGCGCATCGCCGCGCGCCACGATCACCGCGTAGCCGGCGCGATCGTCGAGCAGGGTCGGCAACCGCGCCTCGGCCAGCCAGGCGCCCAGCCGCGCTTCGTCCGGATGCCGCGGCGCCACCGGCGCGTACAGCGCCGCCGCCCAATCGCGGGTGGTCGACGCGGCGGTCTGGGCGATGACCCAGCCGCTGGCGACGGCGCCGAGCAGCAGCAACGCCAACGCCGGCCAGCGCAGCTCGCGGCGCAGATCGCCCAGCAGCAGCGCCGCCGGCACCACCATAAGCGCCAGGAAATCCAGCGGCTGCGCGCTGAAGCGCGCCCATGCCGCCAGCGTGCCGGCGCCGATCACGGTGACCGTCGCCACCAGCACGCAGCGCCAGGTGCTGCTCAGCCGGGTGCGTCGCACCAGCAACAGCAGCGGCGTGGTGACCAGGCCGGCCAACACCAGGTACAGCGGCGGCCACCACGGCCGCGCCATCGCCTGCTGCAGCCACGGCTGCAGCGCAGCCTGCGCGTAGCTGCCGCGGAACGCCGAATGCTGGTCGCGCACGAACAGCAGCGCATCGCCGAAGAACAGATAGTTCAGATACATCCAGGTCGCGACCGCGAACAGGAACGGCAGGTAGCAGACCAGATAGAACGACAGCGGCGCACGCCGCAGCATGCCCTGCGGCGCGATCAGGCCCAGCCACGGCGCCATCGCCACGGCCAGGAAGCAGGCGCGCTCGTCGACGAAGAACAGCAGGCACAGGCACAGGGCCAGGCGCAGGTAGGCGAAGGCTTCCGGATCGCCGCGCAAATGGCGCAGCGCGCGGCAGGTCAGATAGAACACCAGCAGGCCCAGGCCCTGGTTGTTGCCCGACAGCGTCGGCCACAGGAAGAACGGCTGCAGCACCAGCGCCGCGCACAGGCCCCAGGCCCAGGCGCGGCCCAGGCCCGCGGCGAGGTCGCGCCACAGCAGGGTCACCATCGCCGCGCCGGCCAGTACGTCCACCAGGTACGGCAGCAACGGCGTGGACAAGCCCGGCACGCCGCCGATCAGCAGGCCCAGATACAGCGAGGCCTGCGCGTACAGGAAGCCAAGGTATTCGGTGCGGAACCCGGCCGCGTCGCGCAACAGCAACAGCTTGGCGTACTGCGCCATCGCGTCGTCGCTCATGTAGCCGTGCGCGAGCAAGCGCTGGCACAGCAGCGCCAGCAGCGCCGCGGTGGCCACGAACACCGCCACGCCGCGCGGACGCCGCGGCGTCTCAGTCGTCGAGTGCGGCGCGGCGCTCTTCGGCCATGTGCTTGCTGATGCCATGGGTGGTCTTTTCCCAGTAGAACGGATTGTGGATGAGCTGCCACAGGCCCTTGTAGGCAGCGATCGATTGCAGCAGCCAGTACAGCGGCACGGTCAGCGCGTACGGCGCCAGCCGGAAGTAGTCGCGCTTGAACGCGGCCAGCAAGGTCATATAGATCAGGAAGCCGTTGCCCAGCAGCAGGTTGAGCATGCTCAGGTACAGCAGCGCGGGCGGGAAGAACGGATCGAACACATGGGTGTCGGTCAGCGCCCAGATGCCGTAGATCAACCACATCGGCGGGGCGATCAGCGCGGTGAAGAAGGTCCCGCCGACGAAGAACTGGAAACCCCAGAAGCCGCGGAAGCCGACCGAGCGGTACAGCTGCACCGGATCGCGCATGTGCACCAGCCAGGTCTGCATGTAGCCCTTGAGCCAGCGCGAACGCTGCCGAATCCAGTTGGGAATGCTGACGTTGGCTTCCTCGAACGTGGTCGAGTTGACAACGCTGACCCGGTAGCCCTGCTGGGTCAGGCGCACGCCCAGGTCGGCGTCCTCGGTGACGTTGTACGGGTCCCAGGCGCGCACCTTGCGCAGGATGTCCAGGCGGAAATGGTTGGAGGTGCCGCCCAGCGGGATCGGGATGCGCAGGGTTTCCAGCGCCGGCAGGTAGAAGTCGAACCACAGCGTGTATTCCAGCGTGAACATGCGCGTGAGCCAGTTCTCGTCGGCGTTGTAGTAGTTCAGCCGCGCCTGGATGCAGGCCACGTCGGCCGGCGACTTGCGGAACGCGGCGACCGCGCGCTTGAGCTGGTCCGGCTCCGGCTTGTCCTCGGCGTCGTAGATGGTCAGCATCTGCCCGCGCGCGAACTGCAGCGCGTAGTTGCACGCCTTCGGCTTGGTCTTGGGCTGCGACGGCGGCACCCGGATGATCTCGAAGAACGCCTCCAGGCCCAGCGCCTTGGCCGCCGCGATGGTCTCGGTGTCGTCGGCCTCCAGCACCAGCTTCACGTCCAGCTTGGAGGTCGGGTAGTCGAGCCGGCGCAGCGCGTTGGCCAGGATCGGCAACACGTCCGGCTCCTTGTACATCGGCACCAGCACCGTATACACCGGCAGGTCCTCGTCGCGGAGCGCGGCCACTTCCGCGTCGGTGACCTTGATCTCGATGCGCCGCCGCGCGCCCAGCCAGGCCAGCGCGAACTTCAGCGCGAACGTGGCCACGAAGGCGATGCCGACCACGCTGTTGATCGCGATCAGGACGGGCACCGGCCAGATCAGCAGGGCCAGCAGCAACAACAGCGCCACGGTGCACAGCGACACCACCTGCTTGCGGGTGACCACCTGCTTGGCCGAATGCTCCGGCGCGTGTTCGGCGAGCAGGTTCAGCGCATCGTGGGTGAGCTGCGCATCGGCCTGCTGCTGCAGGCCCCAGACGATGTCGAACTTGGACGTGCCGACGAAGCGCACATCGGCGCCATACACGCTGCGCGCCCAGGCGAAGGTTTCCGGGCCGGGATCGGCCACCGCCAGCACCAGCCGGTCCTGTTCCATCCGCCACGGCAGCACCAGGCGCTGCGCGTAGTCGGCCAGCCGCTCCGGCTCGAACAGGGTGGGATCGATCGGCTGCTGCAGCAGGTTGACGAAGTTCAGCCCGAAATGCGCCGACAGCACCGTGTAGAAGCGCAGCGCGGTGACCCCACGCTGGGCCAGCACCACGTCGCCCAGGCGCGAACGCCAGCGCGCCTGCAGCGCCAGCGCATCCTGCAGCTGCGCCGCGTCGATCACGCCGGCTTCGACCAGCGCGGTGCCGATCGGACTCTGCCAGCCGCGCGGCTCGGGCACGCTGCCGAGCGGGCCGATCGGGTCGCCGGGCATGCCGAGCGCCGCGGGAGGGTTCAGCGCCGCCACCGTCAGAACCGCCACCAGGCGGCGACGAACGGGCCGCCGGCGCCGCCGGTGTTGCGCCCGGCCACCGGCTGCTGGTAGCCGAGCTGCAACTGGGTGCCGCCGGGCAGCGTATGCAGTAGCGAGGCCTGCAGCTTGGTCAGGTCGTAATTGTTGCCGCGGATCGGGGTGCCGGACGCGTACACCGGGTTGGGACCGTTGCCGTTGCCCAGGCCCTGGATCACGTTGAGTTCGCCGATCAGCATCCAGCGCGGCGCCAGCGCCAGGCCGCTGCTGATGTCCAGGCGCGCCTCGTCGGCGGAATCGCCGCCGCGCAGGCGCACCGCCGCGCCGAGGTCCACATAGCCGTCGAGGCCGCCGGCCCGATAGCCGCGGCCGACGCTGTAGCGCAGTTCGGCGCCGTAGTCGCCCTGCCCCAATGCCGGATGGTCGCGATTTTTGGCCACGTCGCGCCAGTCCTGGCGGCCGTAGCCAGGGATCAACGCCAGTACCTGCAGCGCACCCTGCCATGGGCCGTCGCGGCCGTCCGGATCCAGGCGGTAGCGCAGTCCGACCTCCTGATCGGCCCAGCCAGTCGCGTGCCGATCGCCGTAGCTGGCGTCGTTGCGGTAATCGACCTTGCTGAAATAGACGTTGCCGACCAGGGTCAGGTCCGCGCTCAGCGCGTACTCGGCGTAAAGGTTCAGCTGGTCCTGGCGGCTGCGCCCGGCATCGGGGAAATTCTGGTCCTGGCCGTGGCTGTTGTAGACCGCGCCGCCGTCGCTATGGCTGGCCTTGAGGATCACCAGCGCGGCGCCGTCGTCCTGCACCCAGGCACCGGCGCAACAGGGTCCGGCGGCCAAGGCGGCCAGGCCCAGCGCCAATCGCGACAGCGTGCGTGCGCGACGGCCGGGGCGATGCCGGGCGCCACCGCTGTTGGCCATGGAAGCGGATGCCGCGCATACGCGCGACCACAAGCGAGCGCGCGCGCCGTAGGACTGGTTCATCGCAGTTGTTTCCTGGAGGGAGGCCCCTGAAACAGGGAGCAGGAAACGATTCCGTAGCGGAATCGCGACAGGAACGTAGCACCTTTTCAGGGTGATGCACATAACGCAATAAATGAACGCTCATCACACATATAGCGTGCCGTAGCGCACGCACCAGCCCGGTGCTCCGTTCAGCCAGGACGGCGCCAGCACAAGCGGGCGAAGGTCGCCCAGGCATGCAGCCAGATCACCGCCCACACCGCCGCACGCACCGGCGCAGGGCGTGCCGGCGCCTCGAACTTGCGGAAATAGCGCCACAACCCGCGATGCTTGTGCCATTCCACGAACCAGGGCCGCTTGCGGCTGGAAACGCCGCGCACGTGCAGCACGCGCAGGCGGTTGCACACCGCCACCGTGGCCCCGGCCTGGCGCGCGCGGCGGCACAGGTCCAGGTCCTCGGCATGCAGGCGGTAGCCGGCATCCCAGCCGCCGATGCGCTCGAACAGCGCGCGCGGCAGCAGCATCAGTGCGCCGGAGATCGCGTCCACGCGCTGCAGCGGCTGCGCCGGATCGGCCGCCAGCGCCAGCCGCGAACCGGCCAGCGGGTGCCGCAGCATCGCCGCGAAGTCCGGATCGCGGCGGCGCACCGCGGCGTCGGCGCGGCCGTGCTCGTCGACCTGCTCCACGCCGAGCAAGGCATCGCCGAGCGCAGCGACCTGCGCGCGCAGCAGCGCCAGCGTATCGGCCTGGACCATCAGGTCCGGATTGACGAACGCCAGCCACGCCGCATCGCTGGCCGCCGCGCCCTGGTTGCAGGCGCTGGCGAAACCGGGATTGTCGGGGTTGGCGATGAAGCGCACGCGTCGGTCCTCCAGCGCGTGGCGCTGCACGATCGCCAGGGTGTCGTCGCGCGAGGCGTTGTCGACCACGCGGATCTGGGCGACCCCCGCCGCCGCGCGCAGCCGCTGCAGGCAGGCGTCGATGGTGCTGCCGCTCTCGTAGGTCACCACCACCACGGCCATCTGCTGTTCGCTCATGCGCCGATTATCCGGGCAAAGCCACGCGCGCAGAAGGCGTCGCACTTGGCGGGCGTCCGCGCGCGCCACGCCTGCGGCGTGGGCGCCGCGCCGACGCGGTAGAATCGGCGGTTCCCATGCCTTGCGCGGTGTAGATGACGGCTAGCGCCCACTACGGCGCGCTGCCGCCAGGATCGCTACGCATCGGCCGCCCAGCTCGCTGGCGGCCGTGCCTGCCGATGGCCCGGCAGCGTCGCCGCGTTTCGACCGATGTCGCCATCGGACGCAGTTCCAAGCCTCCGCATTTCTGGTCTAGACCAACTTCCGAAAAGCACGACGCAGCGCGCCGTTGCCACGCCATGCGCGCGTCCCCGCCTGCGCGAGCGGCCCGATGAGCGCGCATCAGATGCATGGCATGAGCCTGGCTCCGGCCGCGGCGGACTGGCCGCCGCTGCGTGCCGACGAGGTGGACGCGCTGCTGCGGCGCATGGCCCTGCCCGACGCGGTCCGCGCCTTGCGCTGGCACAGCCCGCGCCCGTTCTCCGCGGCGGCCGAGGTCGACAGTGCGGCCGGCACCCTGTTCGTCAAGCGCCATCACCGCAGGCTGCGCGATGCGCGCACGCTGGGCGAGGAACATCGCTTCATCGAGCATCTGCGCACACGCGGCGTGCCGGTCCCGGTGCTGCTGCGCACGCCCGACGGCGCCAGCGCGGTGGAACTCGGGGACTGGACCTACGAAGTGCAGCGCGCCGCCACCGGCGAAGACCTGTACCGCGACACGGCTTCGTGGCTGCCGTTCGCCGGCACCGAACACGCGCAGGCCGCCGGGCGTGCGCTCGCCCTGCTGCACCGCGCCGCCGCCGGCTATTCGGCGCCTCCACGCAGCACCGCGCTGCTGGTCGCCAACCTGCGCCTGTTCGGCCACGCCGATCCGCTGCAGGCCGTGCAGCAGGACCTGCACGGCCGGCCCGCACTGGCCGCGTGGCTGCAGCGGCGCGACTGGCGCGGCGATCTGCGCCGGCATCTGCTGCCATGGCACGCGCGCGCCTGGCCGCTGCTGCGCTCGCCAGCGCCGCCGCTGTGGACGCACGGCGACTGGCATGCCTCCAACCTGCTGTGGCGAGGCCACGGCGCGGCCAGCGCGGTCAGCGCAGTGTTCGATTTCGGCCTGGCCGACCGCAGCTTCGCGCTGTTCGATCTGGCCACCGCGATCGAACGCAACCTGGTGCCGTGGCTACAGCTCGACGCCGGCGGCCGTGCGCCCGCCGAGCTCGATCAACTCGACGCGCTGCTGCGCGGCTACGCGCAGGTACTGCCGCTGGACGCGGCGCAACTGCGCCTGCTGGCCGTCCTGCTGCCGATCGCGCATGCCGACTTCGCGCTCAGCGAGATCGACTATTTCGCCGGCATCACCGGCTCCGAGGCCAATGCCGACATCGCCTATCGGCGCTACCTGCTCGGCCACGCCGACTGGTTCGGCGGCGACGAAGGCCAGCGCCTGCTGCGGCAGCTGCAGCGGCACGCGGACGCGGCGCGATGAGCGCCTTGCGTTCGCTGCCGCACACGCCGGCGCGCCCATTGCGCGTGCATGCCGCGCCGCGCTGCCGGCAGCGCGTCTGCCCCTGCCTCCGCCTCCGCCATTGCCCGCGCGCAGCGGCATCCGTCTTTTCCGTTTCGATTCCCGCTTAGAGGTTCCAGCATGCCGCATCCCTTTCCCGCACTCGCACCGCTCGCCCTGGCGTTGGCGCTGGCCGCCACCGCCGCACCGGCACGCGCTAGCGATGCGGACACGCAGACGCCGGTCGAGCTGGACGCGGTCAACGTGCAAGGCGAGCAGCCGCGCCACCGCTCCGCGCTGGGCGGCTACGGCGACGCCGCGCTGCTGGACACGCCCGCCTCGATCGGGGTGATCGACCGCGCGCAGCTGGACGACCGCCAGGTGCGCGTGCTCAGCGAAGTGCTGCGCGCCGACGCCGCGGTCGGCGACAGCTACGCGCCGATCGGCTACTACGAGAACTTCGTGGTGCGCGGCTATGCGCTCAACGCCGCCAACAGCTACCGGATCAACGGCCTGACCGTCACCGGCGAGCAGGACGTGGCGCTGGAGAACAAGCAGCAGGTGCAGGTGCTCAAGGGCCTGTCCGGGCTGCAGTCAGGGCTCACCGAGCCGGCCGGCGTGATCGACTACATCACCAAGCGCCCGCAGCAGGTGCGCACGCTGGTCCTGGGCACGGACGACGACGGCGGCCGCTACGCCGCTCTGGATCTGGGCGACTGGTTCGGCCGCGAGCGCCAGTTCGGCCTGCGCGTCAACGCCGCGCACGAGGACATCCGCAGCTACGTCGCGCATGCCGACGGCCGCCGCAACTTCCTGTCGCTGGCCGCGGACTGGAACATCGATGCGCAATCGTCGCTGCAGCTCGACGTGGAAGACCAGGACCGGCAACAGCGCTCGGTGCCCGGCTATCAATTGCTCGGCGGCGAGCGCGTGCCCGGCGACGTGTCGGTGCACCGGCTGCTGGCCTACCAGCCCTGGTCCAGGCCGGTCGGCATCGACGCGCTCAATGCGCAACTGCGCTATCAATACCGCTTCAACGACGCCTGGCACGCACAGCTCGCGGCCGCACACAGCCGCGCGGTGATCGACGACTATTCCAGCTTCGCCTGGGGCTGCTACGGCGCGGCCAGCTGCGCCAGCGACGCGATCCCCAACTACTTCAGCCGCGACGGCGACTACGACCTCTACGACTACCGCAGCCCCGACGACACGCGCCGCAACGACCAGGTACAGGCGAGCGTGTCCGGCACGTTCGCCACCGGCGCGCTGCAGCACCAGCTCAACGCCGGCCTGGACGAGCTGCACCGGACCATCGACCAGCACGGCGCGATCAACGCATTGATCGGCAGCGGCACTATCGACGCCGATCCGCCGCTGCTGACCCAGGCCGACGCCGAACTCAGCCCCAGGCGGCGGCGCCTGGACAGCACCCAGCGATCGCTGCTGGTCAGCGACCGCGTCGGCATCGGCGAGGCCTGGCAGCTGCTGCTGGGCGCGCGCCAGGTGCGCTACGACGAGCGCGCCTGGGACCGCGACGGCGCGCTGACCCGGCACACCCGCCGTTCGGAACTGCTGCCGCAGGCGGCATTGCTGTTCAAGCCGCAGGACACGTTGTCGCTGTACGCCAGCTTCGCCAAGGGCCTGGCGCCGGGCGGCACTGCGTCGTGGTTCGCCAGCAATGCCGATGCGATCCTCGCCCCGACCTCTGCCTACCAGACCGAAGCCGGCCTGAAATACGAGCGCGGCGGCCTGGCCCTGGGCGCGGCCGTGTTCGACATGCGCCAGGCCTATCAGTACGCGCAGCCGCAGGCCGATGGCAGCTTCCTGTACCTGCAGCAGGGCCGCCTGCACAACCGTGGCATCGAACTGTCGGCCGACGGCGCGATCGGCGAACGGCTGCACTTGCAGGCCAGCGTCGCCGGCCTGCGCGCACGCGCCGAAGACACCGGCACCCCGGCCTACGAAGGCCACCAGGCACTGAACGTGCCCAGGCTGCGCGCCAGCGCCCAGGCCAGCTGGGACGTGCCGGGCGCGAGCGGCCTGGCGCTGCTCGGCGGCGCGCAGTACAGCGGTGCCAAGTACGCCGACCGCAGCGGCCGCGTCGCCGTCGGCGGCTACACCGTCTACAACGTGGGCGCGCGCTACGCGACGCGGCTGGGCACGCTTCCGACCACGCTGCGGTTGAGCGTGGACAACCTGGCCGACAAGCGCTACTGGCGCGACGTCGGCGAGTACCTCGGCGACGACTATCTGTTCCTGGGCGCGCCGCGCACCGCGCGGCTGGCGCTGCAGTTCGATTTCTGACGCGGGACGCGGGACGCGGGACGCGGGACGCGGGACGCGGGACGGCAGGATGATGTCCCGGGGTAAATCGATGTCAAGCGATTTGATGCAAAAAGGGCCGATTTTTTTAAAAAAACGGCTTTTTTGCAGCTCCAGCGCAGCTGCTTTTCTGTAGGAGGGGCTTCAGCCCCGACGCGTTACCGGTAACGCGTCGGGGCTGAAGCCCCTCCTACAGAAAATCAGAAATGCAGCGAACTTGCGAAAATCCCGAGTCCCGAGTCCCGAGTCCCGAGTCCCGACACCCCACACCCCACACCCCACACCCCCCAACCACCGAGCCCCCACCCGCATGTCCCCCCTCGAACTCCTCGCCGTGCTGGTCAACATACTCGGCGTCTGGCTGACCGCGCGCCGGGTACGCTGGTGCTGGCCAGTCAACGTGGTCGCGGTGCTGCTTTACGCGTGGCTGTTCTACCAGTGGAAGCTGTACTCGGACATGCTGCTGCAGGGCGTCTACGTGGTCCTGCAGGGCTACGGCTGGTGGCGCTGGAGCCAGGGCCGGCTCGACCACGGCAAGGTCCAGGTCGGCCCGCTGCCGCGACGCGAGGGCGTGCTGTCGCTGCTGGCCGGCGCCGCCGGCGCGCTGTCGCTGGGCTGGCTGATGCACCGTCACACCGATGCCGCGCTGCCGTGGCTGGACGCAGCGCTGTCCGCCTTCAGCCTGGTCGCCAGCGTCTGGGCGGCGCGCAAGCGCATCGCCAACTGGACCCTGTGGATCGTGCTCGACAGCCTCTACGTCGGCGTGTTCGTCTACAAGGGGCTGTATCCCACCGCGGCACTGTACGCCGGCTTCGTGCTGCTGGCGATCTACGGCCTGCGGCTGTGGCAAGCGCAGCAGCGCGGCGCCGCCGTCGCGGCGCCATGAACCGCCGCGGCGTGCATCATGGCGGCGACACCCCAACACGGCGGCTGCCAGCAGCGCGCCGCGTGCACCACGTCAGCCTCTGCCGCAGCGCCACGGAGACCCCATGCCCACACCGTTGAATCCCGCCGCCGGCTTCGGCCAGCGCATCGTCGATGCACTGCTGGCGCGCATCGTCGGCGGTGAGTGGGCGGCGGACCAGCGCCTGCCGGTGGAGCGCGAACTGGCCGCGCTGTTCGGTTGCACCCGCATCACCTTGCGCGAGGCGCTGCAGCAACTGGAGTCGGAAGGCTATCTCTACCGCGAGAACCGGCGCGGCTGGTTCGTCAGTGCGCCGCGCGTGCGCCACGATCCCACCAGCATCGCCGGCTTCATGCAGTACGTGGCCGCGCAGGGCGGCACGCCACGCACCGAACTGCTGAGCGCACGGCGCCAGCCGGCCGGCGCGACGCTGGCGCGGCAGCTGCAACTGGACGAGGCCGGGGCCGAGGTGTTCGTGCTGCAGCGGCGGCGCTGGATCGGCCGCCGCGCGGTGCTGCTGGAAACCAATGCGATTCTCGCCGCATGGGCGCCGACCCTACTCGATCACGACCTGGCCGGCTCGCTCAGCGCCGTGCTGGGACAACGGCTCGGGCTACGCCTGGCGCGCAGCCGGCTGTCGATGTATCCGGCCACGCTGGTCGCCGAGCAGGCCGCGCTGCTGCAGTCCACCGCCGGCACGCCGTGCTTCCGGCTGCAGCGGGTCAGCTATGCGGCCGACGGCCGCGCGGTGGAATTGGATATCGAGTCCTGGCGCCACGACGTGCTGGAAGTGACGGTGGAGGTGCAGGCGCCGCCGCAGTGAGGCCGGCCTGCGCATTGGCAGGAGCATGGCGAACATGCACCGGTACATACACCTGTAGGAGCGGCTTCAGCCGCGACGAGTTGCCGGCCATCTGTCGCGGCTGAAGCCGCTCCTATAGGTGTCGCGCGCTAGCAGGCTGCTGAAAAACTCCACAGGACCTATGACTGTCGTCTTGAGATACCCCGTTTTGGGGCTTCTGCGTGGAATCTGAGGCGTCCGATGTCAGCAGAGGACGCAGAATTCACAGGGGACGGCTCACCGGTGTGGGTTTGTCAGGTCCAAATTGGTATTTCAGCAGCCTGCTAGGCGTCGAACAGCGCGCGCTGCGGGTCCGGCGGCGGCAGGTCGGCGTACAGGCGTTGCAGCTGCTCGCGGCGCGCGTGCAGCGGATCGTGCATCAGGAAGCCGGCCAGCCGCGCATGCCAGGCCGGCCAGCGTGTGGCCAGCGCGTCCATGTCGCCGTCGGCGGCGCGGCCCTCGCCGCTGCACGCCACGTAGGCGGTCTCGCACAGCACGTTGCGCCAGCCGAGCCCGGCCATGCGCAGCGACAGGTCGATCAGCGCCGCGTACCAGGAACCGTAACTGCTCGCGTCCAGGCCGCCGGCGCGCTGCCGCGCCGCGCCGCGCAGGGCCACCGCATGGCACACCGCCGACGGCAGTTCCGGATGCTCCGGCGGCAGCGCCGCGCAGGCGCGTGCCAGGCGCTCGCCATCGTCGGGCAGCGGATTGATCTCGCCCAGCCGCGGCCAGGCGCAGGCTTCGCCGGCATTGCTCCACGGCGTGGCGCTGGCGATGGCCGCATCGCGCGCCAGGCACGCGCTCAGGTGCTGCAGCCAGCCGGGCAGCGGCTGCGCGTCCGCGGCCAGCACCACCACGTCGGCCGCGCCGCAGGCGCGCAGCATTTCGTCCAGATGCGCGACCTCGCCGAGCATGCGCGGGCGCCGGGTGTAGTCGGCCTGCAGGCGAGTACGCGCCAGCCAGGCCTCGATCACCCGGATGCCGCGCGGTCCCGCCTGCGCGTCGTCGGCCAGCCACACGCGGGTGCCGGCCGGGGTCTGTGCCTCCAGCGCGCCCAGGCATGCGTCCAGCGCGACGTCGTCGACGCCGACCGGCAGCAGCACGATGGGCAGGGTCACCTGCGCTTACTTCTTGCCCGCTGCCGGCAGCGGCTGCATCGCCTTGAACTTCTGCCCGTACTCGTCGGTGAGATTGCGCGCTTCCTGCGGGTTGCGCACGATCGTTGGAGTCAGCAGCACGATCACTTCGTTGCGGGTCTTGTCCTGCGTTTTCTGCCCGAACAGCGCGCCGACCACCGGCAGCTTGCTCAGCAGCGGCACGCCGGCGCTGCCGTCGGTGGTGCTGTCGTTGATCAGGCCGGCAAGCATGATGGTGTCGCCGCTCTGCACCGCCGCCTCGGTCTTGACCCGGCGCGTGTTGATGTCCACGTTGCAGGAAGCGCTGTTGGCCACGGTGGAGGTGCCCGAGGTGCACGCCGCCGGGCGCGCGCCGGGCGTACTGACTTCCTGCACGATGTCCAGGAACACCATGCCGTCCTTGGTCACCCGCGGCCGCACCTTCAGGATCACGCCGGTATCGATGTATTGCACAGACGAGTAGGTGCTGTCGGCGCCGATGCCGGTGTTGATCGAAGTCGAGTTGATCGGGATGCGCGTGCCCACGTTGAGCGTGGCCTCGGCGTTGTTGCGCACGAATACCGACGGGGTCTGCAGCAGCTTGAGATTGGTGACCTTGTCCAGCGCGCTGATCACCGCCGCGGCGTTCTTGCCGAGGAAGGTCCAGCCCAGGCCGCCGACGCCGATCTTGCCGGCGATATCGCCCCAGATGTTGCGCCCGGCGGCGCTGGGCAGACCGCCGCCGGCGCCGAGCCCGGTGCTGTTGGCCACGTTGCCGTCGGCGGAGGCGTTGACCGAATTCTCGAAGAACCAGTTCACCCCGTACTGCAATTGCCCGGTCAGGCTGACCTCGGCCACCTGCGCCTCGATGTGCACCTGCATCGGCATCACGTCGAGCTTCTCGACCACGTCGCGGATCGAGCGCCACGACTGCGGCGTGGAGCGCACCAGCAAGGTGTTGGTCTCCTCCACCGCCGACACGCCGACCTTGTCGCCCTGCACGTCCAGGGTCACGCTGCCGTTGCCAGCGGTGCGTGGCGACAGCTGCAGACCGCCGCTGCCCAGACCGCCGCTGCTGCTGCCGGACGAGGAACCGCCGCTGCCCGAGGACAGGCTGTCGCTGCTGCCGTTGAGGCCGCCGCTGCCGCCCAGGCCGCCATCGCTGCTGCCGTTGAGGCCGCCAGTGAGGCCGCCGCCGCCCATCTGGCTCAGCTGCGTGCCCGGCATCAGCGAGGCGTTGGAATCGCCGCGGTTGCCGCCGGCGCCGAACACGTCGGCCAGGCGGTCGGCCAGGTCCTTGGCCTTGATGTATTTCAGTTCGTAGGAGAACAGCCGGCTGCCGCCGCCGGCGCTGTCGATGCGGTCCAGCCAATCGTGGATCTGGTCCAGGTAGCGCGCCTGCGGGGTGATCACCAGCACCGCGTTGGCGTTTTCCAGCGGCATGAAGCGGAACATGCCGGCGCTGGGCGTCTTGCTGTTGTCGCCGAACACCTTCTCCAGGTCGGCGGCGACCTGCTCGGCCTTGCCCGACTGGATCGGGAACACGCCCACCGACATGCCCGACAGCCAGTCCACGTCGAAGATCTGCACCGTGCGCAGGTAGTTCTCCAGTTCCGCGCGGGTGCCGCCGAGGGTGATGACGTTGCGCGCGCCGTCGATGCCGACAATCGCGTTCGGCCGCGCGTACGGCTCCAGCACCTTCTTCATTTCGCTGGCAGAGATGAACTTCAGCGGCACCACCCGCACCTCGAAGCCGCGCGCACTGGCCGGCGAGGCGGTGCTCGGCGCCACGGTGCCGGCCAGCGCCTGGTCGGCGGGCACGATGTTGTAGCGGCCGCCGCTGTAGACCATGCGCGCGTTGTTCCAGCCCAGCACCATCTCCAGCAGGTTCAGCGCCTGCGCCGGCGACACCGGCTTGGGCGTGGCCAGGGTCACCGTGCCCTGCACGCCTGGGGCGATCACGTAGTTCTGCCCGAGCATGTCGCCGAGGATCGCCTTGACCACCGCGTGCACCGACTCGCCTTCGAAGTTGAAGGTGGCGCTGCCGCTGCTGGCGTTGGCCAGCGACGGTGCCGGCGCGGCGGCGGCACTGGAATTGATCATGGTGCCGCTGCCGCGGCGGATCACCGGGGCCACGCGGTCCGGGATGTCGTTGGGATCGGCTGCGCCGGCAGACCCGCCGGCGGTGCCGCTGCCGCTACTGCCGCCGCTGGTGCTGCCGGCGGCGCCGACGTTGGGATTGATCGCGGCGCCGCGGCGGACGTCCGGCGAAGGCGTGGTGGCGCAGCCGGCCACCAGGCCGATCGCGAGGAACAGGGAAAACAAGCGCGGCGTCATGCGATCACTCTTCAAGGGTTCTGGGCTGGGGTGGTGCCGTTCTGGCGCTGCTGCTGCAACTGCCGGCGGCGGGCTTCGATACGTTCGCGGATGGCTTGCAACTGCTGCGACGACGGCGCCGGTGCGGCCGCCGGTGCGCTCGGCGCCGGGGTCGGCGGCGTGCCGTTGGCGCCCGCCTGCGGCGTGGCGGCGACGGGAGTGGCCGGGGCGTTGAGCGCAGGCGCAGCAGGTGACGATGGCGCCGCCGGCAACGGCGGCATGCCCGGCGGGCGGGCGCCCTGGCCGAGCGCGGTCGGCGGTTGCCCGCCCTTGCCGTCGAACACCTGCAGTTCCAGGGTCTGAGTACCGCCGCTGCCGCTGACCACCGCGCGGCGCGGTTGCAGCGACAGCAAGCGCCAGCCCTTGACCGGGTCGTGGTCTTGCTGCAGGCGCAGCGATTCGCCCTGCTCGGTGGTCAGCGTGGCCATCTTGAAGCTGTCGGTGAGCAGCACCCCGGTCAGGCGCACGCTCGGCGCGGCGCCCTGGCCGTTGTCGGCGCTGAGGAAGAACGGATGCGGCAGGCGGTCTTCGGCGAACACCGGACGCGCGGCGATCTCGGCGTAGCGCGAATAATCGCCGAGGCGCTCGGCGGACGCGGCCGGCAAGCTCGGCAGGCGCTGGGTCATGCCCGGATCGTCGGGCAGCGGCACGATGCGCTGGCCGAGCCCGGCCAGGCCCAGCGCCCAGATCAGCAGCCCCCACAGCGCCAGCGTCGCCAGCCACACGGTGCGCAGCCCGATCGCTTCAATTCGCATGCGCACCCTCCACTTGCTGCGGCGGCTGCGCGGCGGCATCGGGCATGGCCGGTGGGGCCTGGGTGGCGGCGGGGTCGCTCGGGCCGGACCCGGCAGGCGTGCCGGCGTCCATTGCAGGCGCGCCACCCGGCGACGGCGTGCCGGGGGCCATGCCCGCGGCCGCAGGCGGCGCCGGCATCGCGTTCGGGCGCAGATAGCCGGCCAGTTCGAAGGCCACGTCCAGGCCGTTGCCGCTCTCGCCCGGCGACAGCTGGTAGCGCTGCGCCATCACGTTGAGGTTGTCCACGAACAGCGCCGGGCTGCCGCTTTCCAGCGCGTGCAGCACCGCCGCCAGTTCCGGGGTGCCGCAGCGCAGCCGCACCTGCACCGCGACGCGGGTGAAGCGGTCGCGGCGGTTGTCGGCGGCCAGCGGCGAGCGGTTGCTGATCGCGCAGCTGCGGTTGCCGGGGCTGGCGGTGGCCACCGCGCTTTCCAGGCGCTGCACCAGCCCGGCCGAGGCCAGCTCGGCCGAGGTCTCGCGCAGGAAGCCCGGGCGCGTGACCAGGGCGCGTTGCGCCTGCTGCAGCCGTTGCGTCACCTGCGGCGCCTGCTGCAACTGCATGCGCACGCGCAGTTCGCGCTGGCGCAATTCCTGGATCTGCACCTCGACCTCGCGCATCGGCACGGTCCACCACGGATGCACCAGCAGCAGATAGGCCAGCGCCAGCGCCGCCAGCAGCAGGCCCAGCGCCAGCCAGCGGTCGCGCTTATCGACCTGCACCGGCATTGGCGGCCTCCTTGCGCTTGGTCCCGGCCAGTTCGGCGGTCAGGGTGAAGCGGTCGCGGTGGCTGCCCGGATCGGCCTGCAGCACGCCGGTCAGTGACGGCGTGTGCCACAGCGGCGAGCCCTCCAGCCGCCCGACCAGCGAAGACGCCTCGCTGCTGAGGCCGATCAACTGCAACTGGTCGCCCTCGATCGAGAATTTTTCCAGGTAGGTGCCCTCGGGCAGGCGCTTGCTGAGTTCGTTCCAGATTTCCAGCGCGGTCGGGCGCTCGGCGCGCAGTTGGTCGAAGAAGGCCGCGCCTTCGACCAGATCGACCAGTTGCTGGCGCTGCGCGGCCACGCCGCGCGCGCGCTGCGCGCCGCTGTCCACTTGCGCGCGCAACTGCTCGAGCGCCTCGCGGCGGTTGTCCAGCAGCTGCCAGCCGGCGGCGAACAGCGCCAGCAGCGCGGTCGCGGCGAGGATCGCGTTCCAGCGCCGCATCGGATCGGCGCGACGATGGCGCTGCTCCGGCGGCAGCAGGTTGACCCCCAACGGCGTGCCATCGGCGGCGGCGACATCGACCCCGGCCAGGGTCGGGCGCAGCGCACCGGCGCTGGCCTGCAGGTCCTCCAGCACGCGGCGCGGCGCCACCACCAGTTCGGCGTCCAGTTGCGCATCGTCGCGGCGCGCGCCGGGGCGCACGTCGTAGACCACCTGGTCGGCCTGGAACGGCGTCTGCCGGTCGATCTCGAACCTGACCACGTCGCGCAGATGCTCGGCGGCCGCGGCGGGCAGGCGCAGCGTGCGCTGCAGCGCTGCCTGCGCAGGCAGCAGCCACACCCGCGGCAACGCGGCCAGGCGCGGGCCGAGCACGGCCTCCAGGTCGCTCGGCAGCAACGGCCACGGCAACGCCAGCGGCGTGCCCAGTTCGGCATCGACCTGGCGCGCGACCACTAGCTGTTCGCCCTCGCGCCACAGCAGCAGCCGCGCCTGCGACCAGCCAAGTTGCAGTTGCCAGCGCGGCGGCAGCCACGCCATCAGCGAACGCTGCCACCAGGCCAGCACGCCGCCGGCACCGGGCGCCATGCGCACGCCGAGCTTGTTCATCGTGTCCCGCCACGCAGTCATCGAACGGCCGATCCTTCTTCCCATCGCAGCACAGTGTAGGCGGTGCCCGGTAGCGCCGACGAGCCCGGGCGCACCACGGCGCGCAGCACCGCCTCGCGTCCGGCGGCCAGTCGCGCGCGGCTTTCGATGCTGTAGGTGCCGCCGCCACCGCCGATCGCAGCGGCCTGCGCCGGGTCGTTGCGCTCGCGTTGCGCCAGCACCTGCTGCGCATCCAGGCCGAGCGCGGTCAGCACCGGCACCGGCGCGAAATCCGGCGCCGGGCGCGAAATGCCGCTGTACAGGGTCAGGTTCGGCAGCAGCTTGGCGTACAACTGCGCATCCATGCCCAGCACCAGTTGCAGTTCGGCCAGGCTCTCGAACGGCGCGTCCTTGGCGCCGTACGGCAGCCCGGCGGCGGCGTAGTCCGGGTCCTCGGCGCCGCCGTTGGGCTGGCTGAGGTTGTCCGGGTCGCGCCAGTCCACGATCGCCGCGGCGATGCGGTCGGCGCGCTGCGGATCGCCGCCGACCGCGCGCACCAGCGCCGCCAGCAACGGCGCGTCGGCCAGGTTCAGATCGACCTTGCCGCTCTCGTCGGTGACCCGCAGGTCGATCGTGGCGTCTTCGTACTGCCAGCGGTAGCGGCGCCCGTCGGCGCGCCAGCCCGGCTGCGTCGGCGTGCCGGCGAGCCGGGTCAACGCGTACTCCAGCCCGGCGCGGGCGCGCTCCTGCGCCGCCGCGCCGTCGCCCAGCACCTTGCCCTGCAGGCCCTCGGTGCGCGCGGTCAGTGCGAACGCGCCGATCAGCGCGGTCAGCAGCGCGATCAGCCACAACACCAGCACCAACGCCGCGCCGCGCGCCTGTCCGGGTGCCGCGCTCATTGCGGTGCCTCGGCGCCGCCGGCCTGGCGCAACGCCACCACCAGCGGCGGCCACAGCATGCCGTCGTCGCTGCTCAGTTCGATCGACACCAGCAGCGGCAACTGGTCGGTCTTTTCCCAGCGTTCCTGCCAGGGTCCGATCGTGCCGCGCTCCGGATCGATGCCGCGGTAGCGGAAACGCACCTGGCGCAGGCCCTCGGCCAGCGGCTCGGGCGGACGCGGCTTGGCGTCGGGGATCTGCTTTCCGGCCTGCACCTGCACCAGCGCGATCGCCAGGCGCTGCCGGCCAGCGTCGCCGCTGACGCTGAGGTCGTGCAGGTAAGGGCCGCCGCGGCCCAGATAATCGGGAAGATCGGCGACGAACTGCATGCGCTGCGGCTCACCGACGAAGCGCACCGGCTGCAGGGTGCGGCTGTCGATGTCCAGCGCCAGCGCTTGCGCGCCGCTCAGGCGCCGGCGCAGGAAGCCCTCGACCGCGCGCATGCGCTCGCTGCGCCCGGCGATGGTCTCGCCGCGGCCGCTGATCGCGGTGGCCGAGCGCAGCGTGGCGAAGGCCAGGGTCAACCCGCCGACCAGCAGCACCGTGGCCAGCAGCACTTCGATCAGGGTGAAGCCGCGTGCGGCGGCGCGACCCGGCGCGCGGCTCACTGCGGCATCCCGTTGGCCTGCGCGCTGACCAGGCGCAGCGTCTTCCACTGCAGCGCCTGTGCCGGCGCATCGCCCCAGCGCACCTGCAGGTTCAGCTGCAGCAGCGTCGGCGCGCCTGGCGTCAGGGTCGTGTCCGGCGGGCGCCGCGCATCGACGTACGGCGCCACGTCCAGGGTCCAGCGGTAATGGCCCTGCTCGAAGCTGCCCTGTTCGCGGCCGGGCTGCAGCGGCTGCTCCACGCCTTGCGCGGCCAGCAGCGATTGCGCATACAGGGTGGCGCGGCTGAGCTGGTCGGCGCGCTGGACCTGGCGTGCGGCGCCGGACAGCGAGCCGAGCAGCAAGGTCAGCGCCAGCGCCAGCAGCGCGAACGCCACGATCACCTCGATCAGCGTGTAGCCGCGCTGCGCCTTCATGGCATGCCCTGCTGCGGCGGACGCCCGACCTTGACCTCGCCGGTCAGCCAGGCCACGTCGATGCGCCAGCTGGCCTTGCGGGTCAGCAACTCGATGCGCCCGCCGGTGGCGGCGCCGTCCTCGAAGAACTGGATCGCGCCTTCGTCCTGGCGCCGCTGCGCCTCGCGCGCGCCGCTGAAGCGGATCGCCAGCGACGCCGGGATCTCGCCATGGCGGCCGTTGGGCGCCTGCCAGCGGTGCGCCTGCGGATCGATCAGGAAGCGCTGCGGCTGGCCGCTGGCGATCGCCTGCGCGCGCGTGTAGCGCAGCTGCGCGGCGATCTCCTTGGCCGACGAGCGCAAGCGCATGCCGTCGATGCCGCCGGTCAGCACCGACGCCGCCAGCATCGCGGCGATCGCGATCAGCCCCACCACCAGCAGCATCTCCAACAGCGACACGCCGCGCATGCGCGCACGCGCCAGCGGTACGCACGCGTGCGCACCGCGCTGGAGAACGCCGGCAGGAGTGTGGATCACGGCGCCGCGATCACTCGTACTTGATGTCGGCGTCGTAGCTGGTGCCGCCGGGCTGGCCGTCCTTGCCCAGGCTGATCAGATCGAACGGCTTGCCGTCGCCGGGCACCTTGTACTCGATCGGGTGGCCCCACGGATCGTTCAGTTCGGTGGCCTTGGCATACGGACCGAGCCAGCCGCTGACGCCGCCCGGCGCGGCGACCAGGTCGTCGAGCTTGGACGGCAGCTTGCCGGTGTCCAGCTGGTAGTTGTCGATCTTGCCGGCCATGGTCTGGATCTGCGACTTGGCCAGGTTGGCCTTGCCGCGATCGGCGCCGCCGAGCACGCGGCTGCCGACCAGGGTCAGCACCGCGCCGATCAGCACGATGACGATGATGATTTCCAGCAGGCTCATGCCCGACTGGCGCGCGGCGGAGGGGGAACGGGTCAGGGAGCGGATATTTCGCATTGCATCGGATCCTTGCGGTGGAAAGCCTATGTAGCCGAACGCGGTGACAAGCGACGCCGCCGCGTGCGGGTCGTGCAGCTACGCTTCATGCGCGGCGACGGCCGCGGCGCGGCCGCGATCGACGCATCTCGCACTTCGCGCATGACGCGGCGCACACATGCTGCGGGCATGAGGTGTACCCAATGCTTCGACCATTCGCGGCGCCACAGGTTCACGCTGCCAGCCCTGGCGCAGCACCACGGGCGCCGGAACCGCCGGCCCGGCCATCCGTGGCCGGGCGTCCGGCCATGCGCGAACCAGTGGTTCGCAAACGCATGGCCTCTTTCGATTCGATGCACCGCTGCGCCACAGGTTCACGCCGCCATCCCTGGCGCAGCACCACGTGCGCCGGAACCGCCGGCCCGGCCATCCGTGGCCGGGCGTTCGGCGCCACATGCGCCATGGCGCATGAGCGTGGCGCCTCACCCAATCGCATTGGTGAGGTCGTACAGGGGGACGAGGACGGAGATGATCACCAGCCCGACCACCGAGGCCAGGACCAGGGTGATCAGCGGCACCAGCGCGGCGAGCAGGCGGTCGATCGCCTGCGCGGTTTCCTGTTCGAAGGTGTCGGCGGTCTTCAGCAGCATCGTGTCCAGTGCGCCGGATTCCTCGCCGACCTGGATCATCTGCAGCGCCAGCCGCGGGAAGCGCTTGCCCTTGGACAGCGACGCCGACAGGCCATGGCCGTTCTTGACGTCGTCGGCGGCGGCGCCGACGTCGGCGGTCAGCGCCAGGTTCGACAGCACGTTGCGCGAGATGCCCAGCGCGGACAGCAGCGGCACGCCGTTGCGCAGCAAGGTGCCCAGGGTGCGGGTCAGGCGCGCGGTTTCCAGCCGCGCGATCAGCACGCCGATGAAGCGCTGCCTGAGCAGCCAGGCGTCGAAGCTGGCGCGGAATACCGGATCGCGGCGCTTGCGGTCGATCGCCAGCAGCGCCAGCCCCGGTACCACCAGCAGCGCGATCCACCAGTCGCGCACGAACAGGCCCACGCCCAGCACCGCCTGGGTGAACCACGGCAACTGCACGTCCAGGCTCGCGTACATCAGCGCGAACTGCGGCACCACGTAGCCGAGCAGGAACAGCAGCGCGCAGCCGACCACGCTGACCAGGATCGCTGGATAGATCAGCGCGTTGATCACCCGTCCCTTCAGTTCGCGGCTGCGCTCCAGGTATTCGGCCAGGCGCTGCAGCGTATCGTGCAGGCTGCCGCCGGCCTCGCCGGCGCGGACCATGTTGATGTACAGGCGTGAGAACAGGCCATGCTGGCGCTCCAGCGCGGTGGACAGCGGCGCGCCGCCGCGCACCGCGTCGCGGATGTCGCCGACGGTGCGCTTGGAGCGCTCGTCCTCGGGCAGTTCGAGCAGGATGGTCAGCGCGCGGTCCAGCGGCTGGCCGGCGCCGAGCAGGGTCGCCAACTGCTGGGTGAACTGCACCAGCGCCGCACCGTCGAACGGCTTGGGCCGGAACAGGCCGCGCAGCGAGGTGCCGCCGCCCTGCGCAGCGAGCCTGGCCTCCATCGGCATATGCCCCTGCTCCTGCAGGCGCAGCGCCACCTCGGCGTCGCTGGCGGCTTCCATCTGGCCTTCCAGGATCTCGCCGTGCGGGTTGAGCGCTTTGTAGCGGTACAGGGGCATTAGCTGCGGGACGCCGGACGCGGGACGCGGGACGCACAAAGCAGGCCGCGCGCACTGCACGCGCGCCGGCGCGCCGCGGCGCTGACGCGCACTGCCGGGCAGCGTGCCGCGCGCATCAGGTTTCCTCCGTCACGCGCAGCACTTCCTCGATCGTGGTCTGGCCGCTGAGCGCCTTGCCGATGCCGTCCTCGTACATCGTGCGCATGCCGGCCTCGCGCGCCAGCTGTTCGATCTCGCCCATGCCGGCGTGGCGCATCACCGCGCGGCGCAGCGCGTCGTTCATCACCAAAAATTCCATGATCGTGGTGCGGCCCAGGTAGCCGGTCGGCGCGATCGCCGAGGGCCGCGGGCGGAACAGGAAAATGTCGCCCTCGGGCTGCAGCCGGCGCAATTCGAACTTCTCGATCTCCTCCGGCGAGGCCGGATAGCGCTCGGCATGGGTCGGCTCCAGCCGCCGCACCAGGCGCTGCGCCAGGATGCCGTTGATGGTGGAGGTCAGCAGATAGTCCTCCACGCCCATGTCGAGCAGGCGGGTGATGCCGCCGGCGGCGTTGTTGGTGTGCAGCGTGGACAGCACCAGGTGGCCGGTCAGCGCCGACTGGATCGCGATGCGCGCGGTTTCCAGATCGCGCATTTCGCCGATCATGATGATGTCCGGGTCCTGGCGCACGATGCTGCGCAACGCGTGCGAGAAATCCAGCCCGATCTGCGGCTTGGCCTGGATCTGGTTGATGCCCTCGATCTGGTATTCGACCGGGTCCTCGACGGTGATGATCTTGACGTCGGCGGTGTTGAGCTGGCTCAGCGCGGTGTACAGCGTGGTGGTCTTGCCCGAGCCGGTGGGGCCGGTGACCAGCAGGATGCCGTGCGGCTGCTCCAGCACCTTGCGGAACTGCGGCAGGAACGCGTCGGTGAAGCCGAGCCGGTGGAAATCGAATACCACCGTCTCGCGGTCGAGCAGGCGCATCACCACGCTCTCGCCGTGCGCGGTGGGCACGGTGCTCACGCGCAGGTCCAGTTCCTTGCCCTGCACGCGCAGCATGATGCGCCCGTCCTGCGGCAGGCGGCGCTCGGCGATGTTGAGCTTGGCCATGATCTTGACCCGGCTGATCACCGCCGCGGTCAGGTTGACCGGCGGGCTTTCGCCGTCGATCAGCACCCCATCGACGCGGTAGCGCACCTTCAGCCGGTTCTCGAACGGTTCGATGTGGATGTCCGAGGCGCGCAGCTCCACCGCGCGCTGGATCACCAGGTTCACCAGCCGGATCACCGGCGCTTCCGAGGCCAGGTCGCGCAGGTGTTCGATGTCGTCGGCGGCGGTGCTGTCGCCGTCGGCGGTTTCCACGATCGCGCCCATCGCGCTGCGGCCCTGGCCGAACCAGCGCTCGATCAGGTCGTCGATCTCCGAGCGCAGGCCGACCCGCGGCAGCACCTGGAAACCGGTAGCCAGGCGCACCGCGTCGGCGGCATAGGCCTCGTGCGGATCGGACATCCACAGTTCCAGCGCGCCATCGCGCTCGCCCAGCGGGCACACGTGGAATTGCTTGAGGAAGCGCAGCGACAGCGGCTGCGCCTCGGGCAGGTGCTCCGGCGCGGTAGCCGGCAATTGCTTGGCATCGAGCAGCGGCAGGCCCAGCACTTCGGCGCTGACCTCGGCATGGTCGCGCTCGGAGACCAGCCCCAGCCGCGCCAGCAGCGACAGCAGGCCGCCGCCGGATTCGCGCTGCAACTGGCGCGCGCGCAGCAGGTCGCCCTCCTTGAGCCGGCCCTTGGCCAGCAACGCATCGACGATGCGCGCCTCGGGCGTATCGACAGCGGCAGCAGTGTCCTTCACAAGCGCGTTCACACAATCCCTCCCAAGCGTGCGGCGACTTTAACAGTTCGGCACGACCTGCCGCCCGCCCGCGCCGCAGTGGGCGGCGCGACTGTCTACGACGGCCACGGCGGCGCTGGGCGCGTCATTGGCATGACACACGCGGCGCGCAGCATTGCGCCTTGCGGCGCCGTGTGCATGGCGAGTACAGCGCACAAGCGCAACCGACAGCAGCGCATGCCGGCCGCCGTGCCGACAGCGGTATCGCCTGGCGCGCGCGGCTTTTCCATTTGCCTTAACGCAGGAAACCCGACCGAAGCCGGGTTTCCTGGGTTCCTCCGACGCCGTGTCCGGCGCTGTCATCGCAGGCTTACTGGCGCGCGACCAGGCTGACCCCGCTGTAGCTCGACGTGCCGACCAGCTTGACGTAGTAGGTGCCGGCCTGCGGCGCGGTGAAGCGCACCGTCTCGTTGTTGCCCGGGCGCGCCGACTTGGCGTCGTAGTTGGTGCTGCTGGGTTCCTTGTCGAAGCTCACGTACAGCGACACATTGCCGCTGCCTCCGTAGGTGAGGAAGCTCAGCACCGCGCCAGCCTCGGCCTCGAAGCTGTACAGCACCTCGTTGCCCGCCGCGCCGGTCAGGCCAGTCACCGCCACCTTGTTGGTCAGCGCGGTCGCCGGCGGCGTGCACTGTTCGGTCTGCGGGTCGCATGGCACTTCCAACGCCTTGGCCAGCGCGGCCTTGGCATCGACGATGCCGGTACCGATGGGAGTGCTGGCCGGGATCGACACCGGGAACGGACGCGCGGTCTGCTTGAGCAGGGTTTCCAGCGCGGCCGGGGTCAGCGGCGCGTTGCCGGCGGCGATCACCGCGCTCTGCACCAGGGCCGCCACCGCCGCCACGTGCGGCGAGGCCATCGAGGTGCCGCCCAGGCCATTGTAACTGTAGGTGCCCGAGGTCGGCGTGGTCGCGCCGCTGTAGCCGTTCTGCCAGATGTAGCCGCCCGGGTTACCGTCGACGCTGCCGCCGCCGCCGGGACCGGACAGATCCACCACCGCGCCATAGTTGGAGTAATAGGCGATGCCGCCGGTGATACGCGTGGCGCCGACCGCGATCACGTGGGCGCAGCCGGCCGGATTGGAGGTGGACGCGTCGGTGGCGCCGTTGCCGGCTGCTACCACCACGGTGGTGCCGCGCGCCACCGCACCATTGATCGCCTCTTGTTCCAGCTGACCGCAGCCGCCGCCGCCCAGGCTCATGTTGATGATCTCGGCCGGATTGGCGTTGTCCGGCACGCCGGGGACGCTGCCGCCGGAAGCCCATGTGATCGCGTCGGCGATATCGGACAGCCGACCACCGCATTTGCCGAGCACGCGCACCGGCAGCACCGTGGCATTGGGCGCGATGCCGGCCGCGCCGATGCCGTTGTCGGTCGCCTCGGCGATGGTGCCGGCGACATGGCTGCCGTGCCAGGAGCTGTCGTGGGCCAGCGAACCGGCATAGCACTCGTTGTCGTTCTCCACCCAGTCGCCGTAGTCCAGCGCGCCGGGCACGCGTGCGTCGGTCTGACGCCGCGAGGTCTCGGCCGCGGAGATGAAGTCGTAGCCCTGCAGCAGATGCACCGCCACGTCCGGATGGTTCGGCAGGATGCCGGTATCCAACACCGCCACGACCACGCCGTCGCCCTTGGAAATCTCCCACGCGGCCGGCGCATGGATGCCGCCGGTGGAACTGTTCAGGTTCCACTGGGACGTGGCGTACAGCGGGTCGTTGGGCACCAACTGCGGCTGCTCCAGTGCCGCCTTGGGCAGGTCGGTGGGCTGCAGCATGACGTCCACCTGTGCGTACTTGACTGCCGGGTCGGCGGCGATTTCCGCCACCACCTTGTCCACGTCGGCCTTGCTCAGCTTGCCCGACAGGCGCATCAGGTCGGCGCCCACTCCCAGCGTGCGCACGTATTCGGCGCGCACGCTGGCCGCCGCGGCACGGGAGATGCCGTTGCCGCCGCCGAGGCTGGCGCGGGTCAGCGCCGATTGCACCGCCGACAGCTTGGCGCTTCGGTCGCTGGCCGCGGCAGTGCCGGTCTTGTAGCGCACCACGATGCGGTTGGAAGTCTGCGCGTCGGCCACTGCGGCCTGGGCCGGCTGCTTGAGCGGCAACGGCGCGGCACCGGTCGCGAATGCGCTCGAGGCCCCCAGCGACATCATCAGCGTGACGGCGGCGATGGCACTGATACGAAGATTTTGCTTGTCGATCACGTTGACGTCCTCTTCAAAGTTCGTGGATAAGGCGACAGTTGCGGCCGTAAAAACTCCTTTTTCCCGAATCCGTTGGCCGGCCCAGCCAAGGTCCTTCGGTCTGCCCCCTCAGGCCATTGCGTGGGCGGACGGCGGCACGCGCCGCCATCCGCGATGGCTCACCAGCCGAAGCCGGCACCGATGCCGACCGAGCTGTCGTCGCCGCTGAACGCGCCGCCGATGGTCAGCGTGGCGCGATCGCTGAAGGCGCGCTGGTAGCCCACCGACAGCGCCGACTCGCCGTTCTGGAAACCGACGCCGGCACCGACCCGGTTCTGGGTGCGAATGCCCGCGGCGCTGGTGGCCATGTTGAGCATCGCCGCGCTCATCGCCCCCTGCCGGTCGATGCGGCGATCCTGGTCGCGCAAGCGCGCAGCGACATCGCCGCGCAGCACGTCGAAGCTGTCGGCCATGGTGTTGAAGCGCGAATCGGCATACGACTTGGCGGTGGCCACACCGCTGTCGAGCTGGCCCTTGTTGACCGCGTCGGTGGCCTGGGTGCCGGCGGCGACGTTGGCGACCTGGCGTTCGTTGCCGGCGCTGCCCACCGACACCGTGTTGGCGCGGTCGGCGAGCGACCCCTGGCCCAGCGCGACCGCCCCCTGCGCCGTGGCGCTGGCGCCCTGGCCGAGCGCGGTGCCCGAGGCGGCGGTGACGCTGGCGCCCTCGCCCATCGCCACCGCATTGGTCGCCACCGCGGCGATGTGGCTGTTGGCGCCCACCGCGGTGCTGCCGTCGGCGTTGACCTTGGCGTTGCTGCCGATCGCGGTGTCGTTGCGACCATGCGCATAGGCGCTGCCGCCGATCGCGGTGCCGGTGACATCGTTGGCGCGCGCCGCCGTGCCGACCGCTGCGCCGCCTGCATCGGCCACGACCGCCTCGCCGACCTGCGCGGTGGACGCACTGCCGGATACCGTCGCCGACGCGGACGCCGCCTGCGCGGTGGCCACGGTCGACTCCGACTCGGCGACTGAGGACACGCTGGCGACACGCGCACTGCGCGCCATGCTGGCGCTGCCGCCGCTGCGCACATCCAGTTCGCTGACCTTGCCGTCCAGCGCCGCCAGCGCATCGCCGATGTTGCTGTAGCTGGCGCCCTGGATCACATAGGTCGGCGCCACGAACAGGCCTTGCGCGCCGAGGCCGGCACCGCCGCCCAGGAACGTGGCCATATTGCTCAGCGACTGGTACAGCTGGCTGCCGTTGATCGCCTCGGTGCTGCCGGCGGCGATACTGCCGGCCGTCAGGTTGACGATGCGCCGCGTGGCCGGGCCGCCGCGGCCGTTGCCGCTGCCCAGCGACACCGTGTCGGCCTCGTAGACGCGCGAGCCGGCGCCGAGCGCGACCGCATTGTCGGCCGAGACGCCGGCATTGGCGCCGATCGCCACGCCGTTGCTGCCGCTGTTGCGCACGAAGCTGTTGTAGCCCAGCGCCACGCCGTTCTCGCCGATCGCATTGGTCTGCAGGCCGATCGCGGTGCTGCGCGCGCCGCTGGCCGAACTGCTGGCACCGGACGCGGTCGCGCCCGCGCCGCTGGCCACGCTGGCCACGCCCAGCGCGGTGCTGCGCAGGCCGCTGGCGGTGGCCCCGGCCCCGGCCGCGGTGCTGTCCACGCCGCTGGCGCTGGCCACGCCGCTGCCCGAGCTCTGGAAGTCGGCGCTGGTTTCGCCGGCCGCCGCCGCCACCGCATCGAGCTGCGCCTTGTTCACCGCATCGGTGGCGTTGAGCGCCGCGCCAAGGTTGGTGATGCGGCGCGTGGCCGGGCCGCCGCGGCCGTTGCCGCTGCCCAGCGAGACCGTATCGGCCTCGTACACGCGCGAGCCGGCGCCGAGCGCGACCGCATTGTCGGCCGAGACGCCGGCGTTGGCGCCGATCGCCACGCCGTTGCTGCCGCTGTTGCGCACGAAGCTGTTGTAGCCCAGCGCCACGCCGTTCTCGCCGATCGCATTGGTCTGCAGGCCGATCGCGGTGCTGCGCGCGCCGCTGGCCGAACTGCTGGCACCGGACGCGGTCGCGCCGGCGCCGCTGGCCACGCTGGCCACGCCCAGCGCGGTGCTGCGCAGGCCGCTGGCGGTGGCCCCGGCCCCGGCCGCGGTGCTGTCCACGCCGCTGGCGCTGGCCACGCCGCTGCCCGAGCTCTGGAAGTCGGCGCTGGTTTCGCCGGCCGCCGCCGCCACCGCATCGAGCTGCGCCTTGTTCACCGCATCAGTGGCGTTGAGCGCCGCGTCGACGTTGGTGATCCGGCGCGTGGCCGGCGCGCTGACCCCGTTGCCGCCGCCCACCGACACCACGTTGGCCTCGCTGGCGCGCGAACCGGCGCCGAGCGCGACGCTGTTGCTGCCGCTGGCCCAGGCGTTGCTGCCGAGTGCGGTGGCGTTGATACCGCTGTAGGCGTAGGCATCCTGGCCGATCGCGGTGCCGCCCTGCGCGGTGGCCCAGGCGAACTGGCCCACTGCGGTGGTCTGCGCCGCGGTGGCCCAGGCCGACGCGCCGAGCGCGGTCGCATCCTCGCCGCTGGCGCGGGCGCTGTAGCCCAGCGCCGACGCATACGCGCCGGACGCGGTGCTGCCCCAGCCCAACGCCGAGGCGTAGTCGCCCGCCGCCACCGCACCGTAGCCGAACGCGCCGGTGCGAGCGCCGCTGGCGCTGCTGAACGCGCCGACCGCGGTGCTGTAGTCGCTCGCGGCCTCGGCCTTGTAGCCGTTGGCGGTGGACTGCAGGCCGGCGGCCGTGGCGCCGGCGCCGCTGGCGCTGCTGAACGCCCCGGTGGCCTGCGCGCCCGCGCCGAGCGCGGTGGCGCCGACGTCGCTGGCGGTGGTGGTGCCGTCGAGCAGCACGTTGCCGGCGTCGTCGGTGTAGTACAGCGCGCCGCCGATCGCGGTGCTGGACGCGCCGGTGGCGGTGGCGTTGTAGCCGGACGCGGTGGCGTACTGCGCGCCGGCCAGCGCGCCGCTGCCGAACGCCGAGGCGCCGGTGCCGAAGGCGTTGGACGCCTCGCCGGCGGCGGTGGCGTAGTTGCCCTCGACATAGCTGCCGACGTCGTCGGCCGGCTCTGCGCCGCCGCTGGCCTTGAACTGCTTGCCGGTGGCATCGGCGGACTGCTTGACCGCGTCCAGCTGGGCGACGTTGACCGCGTCGGTGGCCTGGCTGCCGGCGGCGACGTTGGCGATCTGCCGTTCGCTGCCGACATCGCCGACCGACACCGTGTTGGCGCGGCGCGCGACCGAGTTGGAACCCAGCGCCACGCTGTCGGCGGCGAGCGCGGTGCTGTGGTAGCCGATCGCGCTGCTGTTGGCGCCGCTGGCCCAGGACTCGGCGCCGAGCGCCGTGGCGAAGGCGCCGGGCGCATAGGCGAAATAGCCCAGCGCGGTGCTTTCCAGGCCGGCCGCCTCGCTGAGGCTGCCGCTGGCGAGGCTGAAGTCGCCCGCAGCGATCGCGCCGGCGCCGAACGCCGCCGCGCGCTCGCCGCTGGCCTGGGTCTGCACGAACAGGCCCAGGCCCGGAATCAGGTCGGCCGGACCGCCGACGGCGACGCTGCTGGCGCCGGTCGCCACGCTCTGCGTACCGATCGCGGTGGCATAGGCACCGCTGGCATTGGACACCGCGCCGAAGGCCGAGGCCTGCGCGCCGCTGGCATGGGCGCCCACGCCCACCGCCGAAGCGGCGAAGCCGCCGGCATCGGCGCTGGCGCCCAGCGCGGTGCCGCCGACGCCGGCGCTGGTCGCACCGGTGTCCACCGCCACGCCGCCGCTGGTGATCAACGGATCGCCGTTCTCGTCCACCGCCACCCCGCCCACCGCCACGGCCGCCGGGCCGGTGGCCTGCGCATTGCTGCCGAACGCGGCGCTGTTCTGCCCTGCCGCGACCGCGCCGCTGCCCACCGCGGTGGCGCCGCTGCGCAACGCATCGGCACCGCCGCCGAGCGCGGTGCTGCCGTTGCCGATGGCATTGGCCGCCTCGCCCGCGGCCAGCGCATCGTCGCCTTCCACGTAGGCGCCGGCATCGCTGTTGCCGGCACTGGCCTGCAGGTACTTGCCCGCCGCCTGCAACTGCGCGACGTTGACCGCATCGGTGGCCTCGGTGCCGGCGGCGACGCTGGTGATCTGCCGGGTCAGGCCGTTGGCCACGTCGCCGACCGCGACGCTGTTGTCGCGGTCCGCGTAGGAATACGCGCCGAGCGCGACCGCGCTGGACGCGGAACGGTCCTGCGCATCGGCGAGCCAACTGCTGACCCGCGCGCCGTAGCCGATCGCGGTCGCGTCGATGCCGTTGGCCGCGCTGTTGGCACCGAGCGCGGTGCCGCTTTCATGGAACATCGAGGTCACCGAACCGGCGCCGAGGGCCACGCTGTTGGCGGTCCACGCGGTGGACGCCTGGCCGATCGCCACCCCGCCCTCGCCCGCGGACAGCGCATAGGCGCCGAGCGAGACGGTATGCGGCGCGAACGAACCGGCGCTGTGGCCGATCGCCACCGAGTCGACGGCGTTGTTCTCCATGTTCGGGAACACGTTGGCGTTGTAGCCCAGCGCGATCGCGTAGTTGCCCTGGCTCTGCGCGCCCGCGCCCAGGGCGACGCCGCCGACGCCGGTCGCCGCGGCGATGCCGACGCTGTTGCCGGCACTTTCGGCGGCGGTGCTGACGCCGCCGATGGCGACGCTGTCGGTGCCGCTGGCCAGGGCATTCATGCCCATCGCCACGGTGCTGGTCGCGGTCGCCCGCGCGCCGATACCGGTCGCGGTGGCGTAATCGCCCGCAGCACGCGAGCCGTAGCCCACCGCCGTGCCCAGCGCGCCGGACACTTCCGACAGGCCACCGACCGCGGTGGCGCCGTCCTGGAAGGTCTGCGCGTGGTAGCCCAGCGCGGTGCTCTGCACGCCGCTGGCGGAACTGCCGGTGCCGACCGCGGTGCTCAGCGGGTCCAGCGCCTGCGCGCCGCCGCCGATCGCCGTGGCCGCGGTGCCCAGCGCCTGGGTGGTCTGTTCGCGGCTGCCGACGATGAAGCCGTCCTCGTCGTACTCGTACACCGTGGCGACGCCGCCGATCGCGGTCGCCGACTCGCCATTGGCGGTGGCGTTGGCGCCGAGCGCGCTGGCGTTCTGGCCGTTGGCCAGCGCACCGCTGCCGATCGCCGACGCCGCGGTGCCGCCGGCGAAGCTGCTGGAGCCGAGCGCGGTGGTGTAGTCGCCGTCGGCCAAGGCGTTGGAGCCGGAGGCGGTGGCCTCTTCGCCCTGCGCCAGCGCACTGCCCGCGCCGCTGGCGGAGAACAGGCGCGCGGTGGTGTCGGCGACGTTGGCGACCGCATCGAGTTGGTCCAGATTCACCGCATCGGTGCCCTCGCTGCCGGCGGCGACGTTGGTGATCTGGCGCTCCGCGCCGGCCTTGCCGACCGACACGCTGTTGTCGCGATCGGCGAGCGCGTCGGCGCCCAGCGCCACGCTGTTCTCGCCCTGCGCCACGGCGGCATTGCCCAGCGCGGTGCTGTTGTAGCCGGTCGCCGTGGCGAAACCGCCGACGGCGGTCGCGAAGTCGGCATCGGCGGTGGCGCCCAGGCCCAGCGCCGCGGTGGCGGTGCCGTTGGCGACGCTCTCGGCACCGAGCGCGGTCGCGCCGATGCCGCTGGCGGTGCTGTAGTAGCCGAGGGCAGTGGATTCCAGGCCGTTCGCTTCGCTGAGCGCGCCGCTGGCCACGCTGCCGTCGCCGCTGGCGTTGCTGGCTGCACCGGTCGCGGTGCTCTGCTCGCCGCTGGCGGTGCTTTCGGCACCGACCGCGGTGGCGTAGTCGCCGCTGGCACTGGCGCCGTCACCGATCTGCAGCGCCTGCGCTTGCGCGCTGGAGGGCAGGATGGATCCGCCGGCGCCCAGCGTCAGGGCGATCGCGGCCGACAAGGCCAGGCTGTGGGCGCGCCCGGCCCTGCCTTCGCGAACCAGCTGGCCGCGGGAATCGCCGCTGGCCAGTTCCGAGGCCACGGTCCACATCCCCAACGCCTTGTTCCAGACCTTGCGATAAATCCGATTCATCGACTGCTGCTCCTCAAATTAGGCTGGTTTTTGGTCAAAAAGCCACCCTCGCCCGGCATTCCAGCCGGCCGACCCCCTGTCGGTATTTGCGCCGCATCCCTGACCCGGAGCGCAAGAGGCTGTCGCCTGTTGCGGCCCGTCTGTCTTGATGAACCAAGACGAAATGCGGAACTGTCTGGAGTGTTAACTCCGCATCTTGAGTACGTCAAGTTTTTGACAAAAACGTCAACTTCAGTGGTGCAGATCTCGGATTTTCAACTAAATTGTTAATTTTTCGATAAATTTCAATAAAAACAAGACATTCCGCCAAATTCTCGGCACAACACTTGCGGTGCATTGACATTGGGCGGAGGCCACATTCGCTGCTGCGCCAAGGGTTTGACATGTATCGACGCAATAGCGGCGACGCGGCGAATGCACGCTCATCGCTCATTCGCATGTGGCCGTGCACAAGACCGACTGCGCAAAACCCAGGCTGGTTGGGTGCGCAAGAGAGAACATGCGGACGAACGATCGGCCTGCTGTCGGCGACGGCGGATGTGCCCACCCGGTCGTCCCGGAGCCCTGAAGCGGCGGTGACCTGGGCCATCCGCCCTCGAGCGCCGGACGCCTGCGCCGATGCACGGTGAGTGCCGCTCAGGCGGCAAGCCGTCAATACGTTGCTGTCGGCGCAGGAGGTGGTCGCCCCCTCTGCTCGAATAGGACGTTCCAAGGGCCATTGCTGTCGGTCGCCGCGGTCATCGATGCCCACAGACCACCGCCCGCGGTGAATGCCCTCCGCGACTTCGCATCGTCCAGATCAGTCCAGATCACGTCGAGGCGTACTGGCGCCTGGCCACTCAGGGTCCGGACAACCTGACCGCCTCGTCCGCCATGCTCAGCGACCAGCCGCGGCCATACTTCGGCTTCGGCCGGCGACATGGGCGCGGAGACGAGATGGATTTCGCCAACGCCTGATTCAACCAAGGCGTGGCGGCGATGGCGTGGCGACCTTGAGCTCATCGACCGTGATCCCCCTAACCCGGAATCGGCCCGCTGCAACGGTGGCGCCTAGAGACACGGGTAAACCTGCAGGGAGGGACCGACGCTCAAGCGTGAGAGGGCAACACGAGCGGGCGCCTTGAGCTACGCCGACGCGTGGCGCCTTGAGGGCGCGGGTCGGGCAAGCGCGAGGATGCCGCCGGTGCCGAATCCTCGGTGGGTCGAACGCATGAGGCACAACGCTCGGGGCGAAGAGGATCGCCGTTTTGGCAACCCCCGATTTCCGGCACATCGATGGTTTGCTGCGTCGCCGTCCGTGCATTGGGGCTGCGCATGCGGCCGTCCGCATACGCGCGGGAGGCAGACAGGGGCGACGTCGTTTGCCGCAGCCTGCGCCAGGCCTCAGCGAGAGCAATGGTGACTGCGAATCAGGTTCCAGGCGCGACGCCACGTGTATCAGGTGGCAGGCAACAACGTCGAGGATGCATGTCGAAGACGCCGGGCGGGTCATCGCCTTCGTCGAGATCGACACGCCGCACCCGACTAAAAGTAGAACCCCACGTTCAGGTTGAAACGCGAATGCCAGCTGGAGCGGTCACCGTCGTCGATGGCGATGCCGTCGCCACCTGCGAACCACATGTTCTTGCCGGCGATCCAATCCAGATAGGTCAGCATCACGCCTCTTTTCACGCTGCAGCCAGTTACGTTCTGCATGGATTCGCGCACACCAGGACGATCGTGGGACGGCACCGTCATGCTGAAATTGTTGTAGCAGGTCACGTCGTCCAGCCAGCGCCCGTTACCGAACGAATACGCGATGTTGACGGTGGGTACGTCGGCTTCGGCAGCGATCTCGAAGGGCGCCAGAAACGCCGACATTGCAATGCGATCGCCGGGCACATCGTAGCGATAGCGCGCCCATTGCAATTGGCCGGTCCAGCCACCGCCGCTCCACTGCGCATGCACGGCCGCGCCGCGATGTCCGTGGAGGCTGCGGTCCTGGACATTCAATACGTGCCCGGAAAAGGCCGAAGCGCCCAGCAGCAGGGTGCCACGGCGCAGGTCGTAGCGATGTTCGTAGCGGGCATTCCAACGATGGTATTCGCGATAGGGAGACAGCGCTGTGTCGGCGACATCGAACGAGTAGCGGTCCGTGCGCGCTCCATCGCCGTATTCGTCGCCCGAGAACCAGCCGACATGCACGGTATCCTTGCCGATGCTGCGCGCGAATACGACGCCCGGATCGTAATCGTCCTCGATACCGAGGTAGTAGCCGGAGCCGAACCAGAAACTGTTCGACGCGGTCGGCAACAATCCGAACGGCACCTGCTCGATGCCGGCTTTCACCACGGTGTGGTCGTCCACGTTCCAGCCAATGAAAGCGTGATGCACCGCGTCGAATCCGTCGTACCAACGGTACTGCGCGGAAACGAAGAGCGGGCCTGTTCCCGCATTCACATCGACGCGCAGCAACTCCAGATCGAGCCGCTGCGTGGGGCCGTAATCGCGCCAGCCGTAATTGAATCGGACCGCTCCGCCAAGCTTTGCGTACGAGTCGGTGTCCCGAGCATCCTGCGCGTACGCCTGGCCGCTGCACGCAATGGCCAGCAACAGCAAAATACCTGAATGGAATGACATGGGTGTGACCGCCTCCGCCTGGATGTCGCCAGACATCTATCGGCCGCAATCTAGCCAGCATGAGGCGCACGCCGGGATTTAAGTTTCGTTTCAGATCGTCGATACCTCAGCGTAGCGAAGTGTCCAGAGTGTCCAGCACGACACCTGAAAATCCATCCCGGGAGCACCAATGAGCAGGCCCCTAGTTCGCCGCAACAGCGTCGCCAGCCGTTTGATGATCGGCACTGGCATCCTGGCCCTGCTGTGTTTCGGCATGACCGCTGCCATCAGCTATTGGCGCAGTAGCCAGGCGTTGCTCGGGACATCGCAAGGCATGCTGCGCGAGGTAGCGCGTCACCAAGCAAGCGAGATCTCGTCCGACATCGGGGCGGCGTTCAACACCGGGGCAACGCTGGCCAATACGTTCAGAATCCAGCGCAGCACTGCCGGCACGAGCCGCGATTCGGCGGCATTGGTGCTTCGTGAGCAGCTGCGCCTGCAGAAGAACTGGCTTGGCATCAGTACGCTCTGGGAACCCAACGCATTCGACGGACACGACGCCAGCAACGCCAACGCCCCCTTCCATGATGCGACCGGCCGTTTCATGGTGTATTGGTCATACCAAAAAGGCGAGTTGGTGCGTGAGGCGCTGCACAGCTACGACAAGCCCGGCGAGGGCGACTGGTATCTCGCTGCGCGCAGCAGCCACGCGCCCGTGGTCATCGAGCCTTACTACTATCCGGTTGCCGGCGTCGACACGCTGATGACGACCTTGAGCACGCCCATCATGGAAGGCGATCGTTTCCTCGGCACGGTCAACATCACCATTTCGCTCGACGCGCTGCAAAAGCGCGTGGCGACGCTGCGGCCGCTGGACGTGGGGCAGGCGCTGCTGCTGTCGCCCACCGGCGCCGTGATGGCCAGCGCCGATGCCAAACAGGTGGGCAAGAAGCTGACCGACGCCGGCACGCAGGCCATGCTGGCGAAAGTGCGCGCGGGGCAAGTGAGCAGCGATGAAGCCGCGATCGGTGGCGAAGATTGGCTGCGCGTGTTCGTCCCGATGCGGTTGGGCAAGGCACCGGAAATGTTCGCGCTCGGCATCATGGTGCCCAAACACCATGTCATGGCGCAGGCACGCACGTTGCTATGGGTCATCATCGCGGTGGGGCTGCTCTCGGCCGCTCTGCTGAGCGTGTGTCTGTACCTGTTGCTGCGGCGCCAGGTACTGGCGCCCCTCGCCGAGGCCGTCAAGGTATCTGCGGCGGTGTCCTCCGGCCAGTTGAACAGTCGCATCGAGCCGCGCCGCATGGACGAAATGGGCCAACTGCTGCTCTCGATGGGCACCATGCAGGCGCAGCTGCGCGCGGTCATCGAAGCGCAAGACCATATGGCCAGCCGGCACGACGCCGGCGAAATGAGCTACCGCATGGATGCGGCGCGTTTTCCAGGAGAGTACGGCCGCATGGTGGCCGGCACCAACAACCTGGTCGATGCGCATGTGCGGGTCCAGCGGGAGCTGGTGTCCGTCATGTCGCGCTACGCGGTAGGCGACATGCAGGCCGACATGCCGGCATTGCCGGGCGAGAAGGCGGCCCTCAGCGATGCGATGGCGGCAACCAAACACAACCTGCAGGCGATCAATCAGCAGATTCTCGCCTTGGCGCAGGCAGCGGAGGCCGGCGACTTCTCGACCCGCGGGGATGCGAACGCGTTCGACCACGATTTCCGTAGCATGGTCGAAGGCTTGAACAACCTGATGCAGACGACCGATACAAACCTGGCCGAGTTGTCGCGGTTGTTGCGCGCCATCGCCGCCGGCGATCTCACCGTGCGCATGAGCGGCGAGTTCCGCGGCGTGTTCTCGCAGATGCGCGACGACGCCAATGCCACCGCCAGCCAGTTGGCGCAGATCGTCGGCAGCATCCAGACCTCGGCCACATCGATCAAGGGCGCCGCAAGCGAGATCGCCGCCGGCAACCAGGACCTGTCGCAGCGCACCGAGCAACAGGCCGCCAATCTGGAGGAAACCGCCGCCTCGATGGAGGAGCTCACCTCCACCGTCAAGCAGAACGCCGATGGCGCGCGCCAGGCCAACCAGCTTGCCATCGGCGCGGCCAGCGTGGCCGCGCAGGGCGGCCAGGTCGTGGACAAGGTCGTCGAGACCATGAGCGGCATCGAAGCCTCGTCCAAGAAGATTGCCGACATCATCTCGGTCATCGACGGCATCGCGTTCCAGACCAACATCCTGGCCTTGAACGCGGCCGTGGAAGCGGCGCGTGCCGGCGAACAGGGCCGCGGCTTTGCGGTAGTGGCCTCGGAAGTACGCATGTTGGCACAGCGTTCCTCCGGCGCGGCCAAGGAAATCAAGGATCTCATCCAGGACTCGGTACAGCGCGTGGCCGAAGGCTCCTCGCTGGTGCACAGCGCCGGCGAGACCATGAGCGAGGTAGTGGCCAGCGTGCAGCGGGTCACAGACATCATGGGCGAGATCTCCGCTGCGTCGCAGGAACAATCGTCCGGCATCGAGCAGGTCAACCAGACCATCACCCAGATGGACGAGGCCACCCAGCAGAACGCGGCACTGGTGGAAGAAGCCACCGCCGCCGCTCGCTCGCTCGAGGACCAGGCGATGCAGCTCACCGAAGCGGTCGCGGTGTTCAAGATCGACGCCCGCCATGCGGTTGAGGCAAGGCGGGCCGCGCCAGGACCGGCGGCGGCGCCGGCGGTCGAGGTCAAAGTGACGACGGACGGACGCGCTGCCACGTCCAGGCTGCGTGCGGTGGTTGCCACTCCCAGCAACGAAAGCAGCTGGACGGAATTCTGACCAAGGCCGGTGCGGGGCGCCCAGGTCGGCGCCCCGGCTGCGTTGGGGCTAGCTGCGGTCCTTGATGTTGAGCTCCGGTAGAGCAGCGCAGGCGCCGCAAGCGCGCAAAGGTCCGCCCCAGCGCCGGCGTGCGTTCGCGCCGCCACGTCCTCCGTGGCGGACGCGGCAGCAGCGGATGCTCAACCCACCCACACCCGCGCGTTGCGGAACATGCGCAGCCACGGCGAAGCGTCCGCCCAGCCGTCGGGGTGCCAGCTGAGATTGAGCGAGCGCGGGGTGCGCTCGGGATGCGGCATCAGGATCGTCACCCGGCCGTCGTCGCTGGTCAGGCCGGTGATGCCGTCGGGCGAGCCGTTCGGGTTCAGCGGATAGCGCTGCGCGACCTCGCCGTTGCCGTCGACGAAGCGCAACGCCACGCGCGCGGCGGCCTGGTCCACGGCGTTGTCGAACTCGGCGCGGCCTTCGCCGTGCGCCACCGCCACCGGGATCCGCGAACCGGCCATGCCGCGCAGGAAGATCGATGGCGATTCCACCACTTCCAGCAGGCTGGTGCGGGCCTCGAACTGCTCGCTGCGGTTGCGCAGGAAACGCGGCCAGTGCTCGGCGCCGGGGATGATGTCCTTGAGCTGGCTGAGCATCTGGCAGCCATTGCACACGCCCAGCGCGAAGCTGTCGGGGCGCGCGAAGAACGCCGCGAACGCATCGCGCAACACCGGCCGCTCCAGGATCGAGGTGGCCCAGCCGCGGCCGGCGCCGAGCACGTCGCCGTAGCTGAAACCGCCGCAGGCGGCCAGGCCGGTGAAATCGGCCAGGTCCACGCGGCCGGCGATCAGGTCGCTCATATGCACGTCGAAGGCGCGGAAGCCGGCACGCTCGAACGCATGGGCCATCTCGATCTGACCGTTGACGCCCTGCTCGCGCAGGATCGCCACCTTGGGCCTGTGCCCACTGGCGACGAACGGCGCTCCCACATCCTCGGCAGGGTCGAACGCCAGCTTCGGCTTCAGCCCCGGCGCGGCGAAATCGCGCGCCACCGCGCGCTCCTCGTCGGCACTGTCGGGGTTGTCGCGCAGCTTCTGCATGGCGTGGCTCACCGACCACCACGCGTCGAACAGCTCCTCCCAGCGCCATTCGGCCAGGGTCTTGCCGGCCAGCCCCACGCGCACCACCGCGGCAGTGCTGGGACGGGCGATGCGCTGCGCACACTCGGTCAGTGCATGCCGCTCGATCAGATCGGCGAACGCGGCACGGTCTTCGTTGGCGACCTGCACCACCGCGCCCAGTTCCTCGTTGAACAGACTGCGGAACGGATCGTCGCCCCAGGCATCGAGGTTGATCTCCAGGCCCTGGCGCGAGGCGAACGCCATCTCGCACAGGGTGGCGAAGGCGCCGCCGTCGCTGCGGTCGTGGTAGGCCAGCAGCAGCCCGGCCTGGCGCGCATCGCGGATCAGTTCGAAGAACGCGCGCAGGCGCTGCGCATCGTCCAGGTCCGGCACCGCGCCGCCGAACGCCGGCACGCCGCCCTCGGCATGCACCTGCGCCAGCACCGACCCGCCCAGGCGCTGCTTGCCGCCGCCCAACCCGATCAACCACAGCTCGCTCTCCGCCTCGCGCGCCAGCAACGGCGTCAGCTGCGCGCGCGCGTCGGCCACCGGGGCGAATGCGGTGACGATGAGGGAGACGGGCGAAACGCTTTTATGCGTTTCGCCGGGACTCGGGACTCGGGACTCGGGACTCGTAACGGCGGCGGTGTCGGCATTGCGGAATGGCGCGGAACCAGGCTCTTGCTCTTGCCGAGTCCCGAGTCCCGAGTCCCGAGTCCCGGCCACCACCCACTGCGCCTGCATCGACAACGAATCCTTGCCGACCGGAATGCTCAGGTCCAGCTGCGGGCACAGTTCCATGCCCACTGCCTTGACCGCGGCGTACAGCCGCGCGTCCTCGCCAGGGTGGTTGGCCGCGGCCATCCAGTTCGCCGACAGCTTGACCTGGGCCAGCGCCTCGACCGGCGCCGCGCACAGGTTGGTGATCGCCTCGCCGACCGCCATGCGCGCCGCGGCGGCGGCATCGAGCAGCGCCAGCGGGGTGCGCTCGCCGATCGCCATCGCTTCGCCGGCATGGGTGTCGAACCCGGCCAGGGTGATCGCGCAGTCGGCCAGCGGCAGCTGCCACGGACCGATCATCTGCTCGCGCGCGGTCAGCCCGCCGACGCTGCGGTCGCCGATGGTGACCAGGAAGCTCTTCGCCGCCACCGCCGGATGCGCCAGCACGCGCAGCCCGGCGTCGCGCAGGTCCAGCGTATCGGTGTCCAGCTCCGGCCAACGCGGCGCCGGCGGCTGCCGCGCATCGCGGTGCATCTTTGGCGGCTTGCCGAACAGCACGTCCATGGGGAGGTCGATGGGGTGGTCTCGGGACTCGGGACTCGGGACTCGGGACTCGGAAGAAGCGGGTTCAGCGGAAACTGCGAGATCGACGGTCGGCGCATGCAGGGTGCTTACCGCCTGCATTTGCTCCATCCGAGTCCCGAGTCCCGAGTCCCGAGTCCCGAGCACTCCATAACCCACCACCAGCCGCTCCTCCGCCGTCGCCACGCCGACCGCGGCGAACGGGCAGCGCTCGCGTGCGCAGATCGCGGCGAATTCGGTCAGGCGCGCCTGCGGCACGCCGAGTACGTAGCGCTCCTGCGATTCGTTGCACCACAGCTGCATCGGCGACAGCGACGGGTCGTCGCTGGGCACGCGGTCCAGGTCGATGATGCCGCCTACGCCGGAGTCGTGCAGCAGTTCGGGAATCGCGTTGGACAGGCCGCCGGCGCCGACGTCGTGGAACCAGCGGATCGGGTTGTCGGCGCCCAGCGCCACGCAGCGGTCGATGACCTCCTGCACGCGCCGCTCCATCTCCGGGTTATCGCGCTGCACGCTGGCGAAATCCAGGTCCTCGGCGCTGTCGCCGGAGGCCACCGAACTGGCCGCGCCGCCGCCCAGGCCGATCAGCATCGCCGGGCCGCCGAGCACGATCACCGCATCGCCCGGCTGCAGGCGGATCTTCTCGACCTGGATGCGGTCGATCGCGCCGAGGCCGCCGGCCAGCATGATCGGCTTGTCGTAGGCGCGGGTCAGTTCCTGCGTCTCGGGCAGTTCGAAGCTGCGGAAATAACCGAGCAGGTTGGGCCGGCCGAATTCGTTGTTGAACGCGGCGCCGCCGAGCGGGGCCTCGAGCATGATCTCCAGCGCCGGGGCCATGCGCGGGTTCAACGGGCGCGCGGCTTCCCACGGCTGCGGCAGGGTCGGAATGCGCAGGTGCGAGACGCTGAAGCCGGTCAGGCCGGCCTTGGGCTTGCCGCCGCGGCCGGTGGCACCCTCGTCGCGGATCTCGCCGCCGGCGCCGGTGGCGGCGCCCGGGAACGGCGCGATCGCGGTCGGGTGGTTATGGGTCTCGACCTTGATGCAGAACGCCGACGGCGTCACCGCCTCGCTGCGGTATTCGCCGCTGGCCGGGTCCGGGCGGTAGCGCGCGGCCGGATGGCCTTCCACCACCGCCGCATTGTCGCTGTACGCGCTGAGCGTGTGCTGCGGGGTCTGCTGGTGGGTGTGTTTGATCATCCGGAACAGCGAGCGTTCCTGCTCCTTGCCGTCGATGCTCCAGCTGGCGTTGAAGATCTTGTGCCGGCAGTGCTCGGAATTGGCCTGTGCGAACATCATCAGTTCGACGTCGGCGGGATCGCGGCCGAGTTCGCCGAAGCGCTGGCGCAGGTAATCGATCTCGTCCTGGGCCAGGGCCAGGCCCAGCCGCGCGTTGGCCGCGTCCAGCTGGTCCAGCGCGATGCGCTCGACGTCGCCGCGCGCCGGCGCCTGGAACAGCGCCTGCGCCTGCGCCGCGCCGTCCAGCAGCGACTGGGTCATCGGGTCGTGCAGCAGCTTGGCCAGCGCCGCCTGTTGGAGGGCGTCTTCCGGCCAGCCGGCCAGGTCCAGGCGGGTGCCGCGCTCCACCCGGCGGATCGCCAGGCCGGCGCCGCGCAGCAGTTCGGTGGCCTTGCTCGACCACGGCGAGCGCGTACCCAGCCGCGGCACCACGTAGCGCGAGCAGGTGCCCGCCTCGGCCACGGCCGGCGCGTCCTGCGCCTGCAGGATGCGCTGCGCGGCGGCGGTGTCCACCGCGGCGTCGGCGTCGCTGTCGATGAAGTAGACGTGCCAGGCGCCAGCGATGCGCAGACCGGGAACGACGGAGTGCAGGCGGGTTTCGAGCCGAGCGCGGCGGAACGGCGAAAGGGCGGAAGCGCCCTCGAGGACGATCATGTCCGGGGAACCGTGTGAGGTAAACGGGCTGTGTAGTGTAGCCGGGACTCGGGACTCGGGACTCGGGACTCGGGACTCGCAAAAGCAGTTTCCGACGACCGGAAGAAACCCAAGAAAATCAGGAACTAGTTGGCGCGGAACGCATCGTCCGCCGACAACGGATCAGCCACCCGGAACCCGCTTTTCCGAGTCCCGAGTCCCGAGTCCCGAGTCCCCGGTCCCGAGTCCCGACAGCTCAGCGACTCCCCCCCGCCCGCCCCACCTCAGCCGCACGCTTGTCCAGCGCCTCGCGCATTTGCGCCGGCGGCAGGTAGCCGCCGAGCTGGGTGCCGTCCGGGGCGAAGATCGCCGGGGTGCCGTTGACGCCCAGGCGCTGGCCCAGGTTGTACTGCATGGTCACCGGGTTCTTGCAGCTGGTCGCGCTCGGCACCTTGCCGTTGGCCTTGGCCTCGGTCAGCGCCGTCTTCTTGTCGGCCGCGCACCACACCGCGACCATGTCCTTGTAGTCCTGGCTGCCCAGGCCCATGCGCGGGAACGCCAGGTACTCCACCGCGATGCCCTGCTTGTTGAGCTCGGCGATCTCGCTGTGCAGCTTGCGGCAGTAGCCGCATTCGATGTCGGTGAACACGCTGATGGTGTACTTGGGGTTGGCCGGGGCGAACACGATGCGCTCGCTGCGCGGCGCCGATTCCAGCAGCTTGCGGCGGTAGCTCAGCAGGCCTTCGCTGGAGGCGAACTGCTTTTCCTGGATGTCGAACGGCTGCGCCTGGAACAGATAGCGGCCGTCGTCGGACACGTACAGCACCTGCCCGCCGACCACCACTTCGCGGAAGCCCGGGAACGGCGCGGCGCCGATGAAGTCGGGCTTGAAGTTCGGGTCCAGCTGCAGCAGCGCCGCACGCACGCGCTGGTCGCCCGGGGCGCCAGCGGGGGCGGCCGCCGGCTTGGCCGGGGCGGCGGCAGCGCCGGTGGGTGAAGCCGGCTGCGCACAGGCGGAAAGGGTCGTGGCGCCCAGCAGCGCAAAAAGAGCAAAACGGAGCATTGGCTATCCATGAGGGCGGCGGATCGGCTGGATTGTCGCATACCGATTGGTCCGCTCCATGTAGCCAGCCTGAGCGGCCGCGGCACCGCCCGCGCAAGCGGACACGGGCGCAGCGCGGGCGGCTCAGCCGCGCGGATGGTGCTTGCTGTGCAGCTTCTGCAGGTGTTCGCGCGCGACCAGGGTGTAGATCTGGGTGGTGGACAGCGAGCTGTGGCCGAGCAGCATCTGCAGCGCGCGCAGGTCGGCGCCGCGGTTGAGCAGGTGGGTGGCGAAGCTGTGGCGCAGCCCGTGCGGGCTGACCGCAGCCGGGTCGATGCCGGCCAGCCCCGCGTAGCGCTTGACCAGGCCCCAGAACTGCTGCCGGCTCAGCGGGTGCCGCGCCGCATCGATGAACATCGGCACGGTGCCGTCGCTGGCCGGCACCGCCTGCCCCGCCGCCAGCGCCGACCGCGCCGTGTCCAGGTAGCGCTGCAGCCAGTGCTGCGATTCCTCGCCCAGCGGCACCAGGCGTTCCTTGCTGCCCTTGCCGGTGACCCGCAGCACGCCCTGGCGCAGGTTCACCGCGTTCGCCGGCAGGTTGACCAGCTCGCTGACCCGCAGCCCGGCCGCGTACATCAGCTCGAGCATGGCGCGGTCGCGCAGGCCGGCCGGATCGGTGTCGTCCGGCGTCGCCAGCAGCGCGTCGATCTGGCTTTCGGCCAGCGCCTTGGGCAGGGAGCGCGGCAGCTTGGGCGGGTCGATCAGCGCGGTCGGGTCGTCGCTGCGCTCGCCGCGGCGCAGGCGCAAGGCGAAGAACGCGCGCAGCGACGACAGCCAGCGCGCGTTGCTGCGCTGCGAATAGCCCAATCGGGTGCGCCAGGCCAGATAGTCGAACAAGGCCTGGCGATCGGCCCCGGGCAGGCCACCGCCGGCGCCGTCGCGCCAGCGCGCGAAGCCTTCCAGGTCGCGCCGGTAGCTGTCCAGACTCTGCCGCGCCAGCCCCTGCTCGGCCCAGGCCGTGTCCAGGAACTGCTGGATCGCGACGGCATCGGCATCGCGCAGCGGGGCGAGCCGTTGCGCCTGTTGGCGGCGTTCGGCGGGGGTGCGCAGTTCGGGCATCGGGGGAGCTTACGGGACTCGGGAGCTTACGGGACTCGGCAAAGCCTAGCGCCGGCTTCGCGTGGCGCAAGGCGGGGGCTGCGCCGATCGCGGTGACGGCCGGTGACGCGCCGCTGGCGCTGCCGCTAAGCTGTGGCGATGACCGCCGCGTCCACCGCCACCGCTTCCCGTCCGCGCGCGCTGCTGCCGTGGCGGCTGCTGGCGCTGTTCTACGATGCCTGGCCGGTGCTGGCGCTGTGGTTCGCGATCTCCGCGCTGTTCACCCTGGGCTACACGCTCGAAGGCCATGCGCCGCGCGAGAACATCGCTCCGTTCAGCGCCCTGCAGTGGCTGTTGTGGCTGTGCTGCTGGCTGGCGGCCGGGCTGTACGCGACGCTGAGCTGGCGCCGCGGCGGCCAGACCCTGGGCATGCGCCCGTGGCGGCTGCGCCTGCACGGCGCCGATGGCGGCACGCCGAACTGGGGCGCGCTATGGCGGCGCTACCTGGTCGGCACGCTGTCGCTGCTGCTGGGCGGGCTTGGGTTCTGGTGGGCGCTGTTCGATCGCGAACGGTTGACGTGGCACGACCGCGCCAGCGGCACGCGGTTGGTTCGACTTCCGAAGCAAAAGCCCTGACCGCAACGTACGGGCACACGGCGAACCCCATCGCCGCGTCAATGCCACCGCGGCGCAAGGCGTTTCGCTCAGCCCGGACGCGCAAGGCCTACCGCAGCGCGGCGCAACATCGCCCCCAGCAGATGTCCGGCCAAATACAGCAATAGCAACAGCGGCGGCACCAGCAACAAGTAACCGGCAATCCAGGACATGCCTCGCAACCAAGCGTCGGCCCCGAGCGCATCCAGCACCAGCAACTGCGGAGTCAACGGCAGTTGCAGCAACACGAAGTGCCCTTTGTCGTCGGCACCTTGGGCTTCCCACACGCACAACGCGGTCGGCACTGCATACAGCAGGCACAAGCCCACGCCGAGCAGGCTCAATCGGCGCATCGACTCAACTGCTGCGTTTGCGGAACAACAGCCACGACACGGTCAGCATCACCAGCGGCGGCAACGCGTAGGCGATGCGGTAGTCGAACTTGAGCGCGCCGGCCATGCGCCCGAAGAACAGCTGCAGCAGCCAGAACACCAGCGCGAACAGGATGCCCAGGAACAGCCGCTTGCCCATGCCGCCGCTGCGCAGCGCGCCGAACGCGAACGGGATCGCCGCGAAGCACAGCGCCAGCACGTTGACCGGATAGAACCAGCGGCTCCAGTACTGGTCCTCGTAGTCGCGCGCGTCCAGGCCGTTGCGGCGCCGGTACTCGATGCTGGTGTGCAGGTCGTGCGCGGACAGGTTGCGCGGCTTGGCCAGGCCCGAGGCCAGCGCAGCGGCGTCCAGCCGCGAGGCCCATGGCAGGCTGTCGAATTTCTCGCGCTGCACCGCGCGTTCGGCGAAGGTATCGCGGTACACCTGCTTCAGGGTCCAGCCGCTGCTGCGGTGCTCGGCGGTGGTGGCATGGGTCAGCGAGGCCAAGCGCCCGGCCTGGTCCAGCGTGTACAGGCGCACGTCGCGCAGTTCCAGCCAGGTGCCGCCTGCCTCCTCCAGATGCTCTTCGCCGCTCTGCGCGTTGAGGAAGGTGTCGCCCTCGCGCGCCCAGACCCCGGAATAGCGGGCCATGCTCATGTTGCCGTTGTACTTGGCGTTGGCCTTGATCGTGTCGGCCTGGTTCTGCGCCCACGGCGCCAGGGTCTCGCCGCTGAACACCATCGCCACGGTCAGCAGCAACATCGTCGCCGCCGCGGCCACGCTCAGCCGCCGCCGCGACAGGCCCAGCGCGCGCAGCGCGGTCAGTTCGGAGGTGGCCGCCAGCTGGCCCAGGCCCATCAGCACGCCGATCACCGCCCCGGTCGGGAACAGGGTGTAGGCGCGCCGCGGCACGGTGTAGGCGACGAACGCCACGGCGTGGCCCAGGCTGTAGCTGCCCTTGCCGATGTCCTTGAATTCGTTGGACAAGGCCATGATCACGTCGAGCCCGAGCAGCACCGCCCAGGTCAGCAGGACGGTGCCGAGCACGGCACGGCCGACGTAGACGTCGTGCAGGTTCGGACGCAGCCTCATGCCGCCTGCCTCCGCGGCCGCGACAGCTGGCCGTCGCGCAGATAGGTCCACACCGCCAGCACCAGCAGCGGCACGGTCAGCCACCACAGGCCCAGCGCGCGCGGCAGCTTGTCGGTGCTCAGCCACTGGGTGCCGATGAACATCAGGTTGGTGCCGACCAGATAGGCCAGGAACGCCAGCATGATCCGGCCGTAGCGCTGCTGCCGCGGCGAACTGCGCGACAGCGGCAGGGTCAGCAGGGCGAAGGCCAGCGCCAGCAGCGGCGGGGCGATGCGCGCGTGCAGCTGCGCATTGGCCTGCGGCCGCGGGTCGCCGATCAGCTTGGCGGTGGGCAATAGCTCGGGATCGTCGTCCTTGCGCGCCTCGCTGCGGTCGGGCAGGGCCACGTCGTTGCTGACGTAGCGCATCAGCCGGTAGTCCATGGCGTCGCCGGCCAGCGGCCCCTCGACGCGGTAGCCGTCCTCCAGGCGCAGGTAACGGTCGGCCCGGCCCTCGAAGAACATCGCCCCGCGCTGCGCGGTGACCACGTCCAGGCGGCCGTCCTTCTGCCGCTGCATGAACACCTTGCCCAGCTTGGTGCCGTCGCCGGACAGGGTGCTGATGTAGACGATGCCGCCGTCGGACAGCGTGGTGAAGCGCCCGGCCTCCAGCCCGGCCATCAGCAGGCTGCGGTTGGCCTCGTCGATCAGCCGGTCGGAGGTGCGGTCGGCCCAGGGACCCAGCCACAGCGAACACAGCCCGACCAGGGCCACCACCGGCACCACCAGCATCAGGATCGGCCGCAGCAGGCGCCGCGGGCCGACGCCGATGGCGGTGATCACCGCCATTTCCGAGTCGCGGTACAGCCGCGCCAGCGCCAGCAGCAGGCCCAACATCAGCGCCAGCGGCAGGATCAGCGGCAGATACACCACGAACTGCAGGCCCAACTGGGAAAACAGCAACTTGGCCGGGATGCGGCCATCGGCGATGTTGCCCAGGATATCGACCAGCACACCGCCGACGCTAACCACCAGCAGCACGATGAGGGTGGCCAGGAAGCTCTGGATGAAATCGCGCAGCAGGTATCGATCGAGCTTCGGCATGGGGGTGGGTTGATTTAGACTCTCGGATTCGTTCGCGGCTGCCCCAGCCTATCCGACTGGGGGTAAAGAGTCCGCGATTGTACGGATTTGCCAACGGAATCTGATCAATGGCCCTGGAATTCACCCTGAACCACGACGCCCCGGCGACTGCGGCGTTCGATTGCATCGTCGTCGGCGTCTTCGCCGACAAGCGCCTATCGCCCGCCGCCCAGGCCCTGGATGCGGCCAGCGGCGGACGCCTGACCGCCCTGGCCGGCCGCGGCGACCTCAGCGGCAAGACCGGCGCCAGCGCGCTGCTGCACGACCTGCCCGGGGTGACCGCGCCGCGCGTGCTGGTGGTCGGCCTGGGCGAGGCCGCCAAGTTCGGCGTGCCGCAGTACCTGAAGGCGGTCGGCGACGCGGCGCGCGCACTGAAGAGCGGGCCGGCGGCCAGGGCGCTGTTCACCCTGTCCGAACTGGAGATCAAAGGCCGCGACCAGGCCTGGGCGATCCGCCAGGCGGTGATCGCCAGCGACCACGCCTGCTACCGCTACACCGCCACCCTGGGCAAGAAGAAGCCCGACGACGGCGGCCTGGCCAGCCTGGCCGTGCTCGGCGAGGACGCCACCGCGCTGGCCCAGGGCCAGGCCATCGCCGCCGGCGTGACATTCGCCCGCGAGCTCGGCAACCTGCCGCCGAACCTGTGCACCCCGGCCTACCTGGCCGAGACTGCCGCGGCATTCGCCCACGGCATCGACGGCGCCGAGGCCGAGATCCTGGACGAAACGCAGATGCAGGCGCTGGGCATGGGCTCGCTGCTGGCGGTGGCGCGCGGCTCGGCCAACCGCCCGCGGCTGCTGGTGCTGAAGTGGAACGGCGGCGGCGACGCCAAGCCCTACGTGCTGGTCGGCAAGGGCATCACCTTCGACACCGGCGGCGTCAACCTGAAGACCCAGGGCGGCATCGAGGAGATGAAGTACGACATGTGCGGCGGCGCCAACGTCATCGGCACCTTCGTCGCCACCGCCACCGCGCGCCTGCCGCTGAACCTGGTGGTGGTGGTGCCGGCGGTGGAGAACGCGATCGACGGCGACGCCTACCGCCCCTCCGACGTGATCACCAGCATGTCCGGCAAGACCATCGAAGTCGGCAACACCGACGCCGAAGGCCGCCTGATCCTGTGCGACGCGCTGACCTACGCCGAACGCTTCAACCCCGAGGCGCTGATCGACGTGGCCACCCTCACCGGCGCCTGCATGGTCGCCCTCGGCCACCAGACCGCCGGCCTGATGAGCAAGCACGACGACCTGGCCAACGAACTGCTGGCCGCCGGCGAGCACGTGTTCGACCGCGCCTGGCGCCTGCCGCTGTGGGACGAATACCAGGGCCTGCTCGATTCCAGCTTCGCCGACGTCTACAACATCGGCGGCCGCTGGGCCGGCGCCATCACCGCCGGCTGCTTCCTGTCACGCTTCACCGAAGGCCAGCGCTGGGCGCACCTGGACATCGCCGGCGTGGCCAGCGACGAAGGCAAGCGCGGCATGGCGACCGGACGGCCGGTGGGGTTGTTGAGTCAGTGGTTGCTGGATAGAGCCGGGACTCGGGACTCGGGACTCGGGACTCGGTAAGGCGCTGCCATGTCATTGTCCCGAATCTGCGTCAGCACCGGCAGGATCTTGCTGGATTCCAGAAAGAGTCGCCGTTACTCGCGAACCCGCTTTCCGAGTCCCGAGTCCCGGGTCCCGAGTCCCGGCCCCTGATGCGCGCCGACTTCTACCTGATCGCCAAGCCGCGCTTCCTCACCGAGCCGCTGCGGCTGGTCTGCGAGCTGGCGCGCAAGGCCAACGACGCCAACCTGTGGACGCTGGTGCTGGCGCGCGACCGGGCGCAGGCCGAGGAGCTGGACGAACTGCTGTGGGCGTTCGACGACGACGCCTACATCCCGCACCAGATCGCCGGCGCCGATGTCGACGAGGAAGAGGCGCAGGTGCTGATCGTCCCGCCCGGCGTGGAAGCGCCGTCGCGCGCGCTGGTGATCAACCTGCGCGACGACGCCTACCTCGGCGCCTGCGAGCGCGTGCTGGAAGTGGTGCCGGCCGACCCCGCCGCGCGCGAGCCGCTGCGCGAACGCTGGAAACAGTACAAGGCGCTTGGCTTCGAAGTCAGCAAGTACGACATGTGATGAAGCGGGGATTGGGGATTGGGGATGGATCTCCAGATCCCCGGCATCCTTGCATCGGCACCCTCCGCGCGAATCCCTAATCCCGAATAACGAATACCGGCTTCCCCATGACCACCCTCGCCCCCAGCTACGACCCCACCTCCTTCGAATCGCGCCTGTACGCCCAGTGGGAAGCGGCCGGCTACTTCAAGCCGTCCGGGCAGGGCGAGGCGTACACGGTGCTGCTGCCGCCGCCCAACGTGACCGGCACCCTGCACATGGGCCACGCCTTCCAGCAGACGCTGATGGATGCGCTGGTGCGCTACCACCGCATGCGCGGCTTCGACACGCTGTGGCAGGTCGGCAGCGACCACGCCGGCATCGCCACCGAGATGGTGGTGTCGCGCAACCTGGCGCTGGCGGGCAAGGGCGAAACCCGCGACGCGCTGGGGCGCGAGGGCTTCATCGCCAAGGTGTGGGAATGGAAGGCGCAGTCGGGCGACACCATCGAGCGGCAGATGCGCCGCCTGGGCACCTCCAGCGACTGGTCGCGCAGCACTTTCACCATGGACCCGCAGCCGTCGGCGGCGGTGGTCGAGGCGTTCGTGCGCTGGCACGAGCAGGGCCTGATCTACCGCGGACAGCGCCTGGTCAACTGGGACCCGGTGCTGAAGACCGCAATCTCCGACCTGGAAGTGGAGAACGTGGAGGAAGACGGTTTCCTGTGGTCGATCGCCTACGCGCTGGAGGACGGCGCCAGCTACGAGCACGTCGAGCACGATGCCGACGGCAACGAGACCCTGCGCGAAACCCGCGACTCTCTGGTGGTGGCCACCACGCGCCCGGAAACCCTGCTCGGTGACACCGCAGTGATGGTGCATCCGGACGACACACGCTACGCGCACCTGATCGGCAAGACGGTGACGCTACCGCTGACCGGCCGCCGCGTGCCGGTGATCGGCGACGACTACGTGGACCGCGCGTTCGGCACTGGCGTGGTCAAGGTGACGCCGGCGCACGATTTCAATGATTACCAGGTCGGCGTACGGCACAGCCTGCCGATGATCAACCTGTTCACCCCGACCGCGGCGATCAACGACAACGCGCCGGAGAAGTATCGCGGCCTGGACCGCTACGACGCGCGCAAGGCAGTGCTGGCCGACCTAGAAGACCTCGGCCTGCTGATTGAGACCAAACCGCACAAACTGCAGGTGCCGCGCGGCGACCGCACCGGCCAGGTGATCGAGCCCTACCTCACCGACCAGTGGTTCGTGAAGATGGACGCGCTGGCCAAGCGCGGCCTGGAGCTGGTCGAGTCGGGCCAGGTCAAGTTCGTGCCGCCGAACTGGATCAACACCTATCGCCACTGGATGGAGAACATCCAGGACTGGTGCATCAGCCGCCAGCTGTGGTGGGGCCATCGCATTCCGGCGTGGTTCGACGACGCCGGCACTTGCTACGTCGGCCACGACGAGGCGGACGTGCGCGCCAAGCACGGCCTCGGCGCCGACATCGCCCTGCACCAGGACAACGACGTGCTGGAGACCTGGTTCTCCTCGCAGCTGTGGCCGTTCTCGACGATGGGCTGGCCCGATCCGCAGGCGATGGCCGAGCGCGGCTTCGACCGCTACCTGCCGTCGAGCGTGCTGGTCACCGGCTTCGACATCATCTTCTTCTGGGTGGCGCGGATGATCATGGCCACCGACAGCTTCACCGGCCAGGTGCCGTTCCGCGACGTGTACATCACCGGCCTGATCCGCGACAAGGACGGGCAGAAGATGTCCAAGTCCAAGGGCAACGTGCTCGACCCGCTGGACATCATCGACGGCATCAGCATCGAAGACCTGGTCGCCAAGCGCACCAGCGGGCTGATGCAGCCGCGCATGGCCGAGAAGATCGAAAAGGCCACGCGCAAGGAATTCCCCGAGGGCATCATCGCCCACGGCGCCGACGCGCTGCGCTTCACCATCGCCGCGCTGGCCGGCCACGGCCGCGACATCAAGTTCGACCTTGGCCGCGCCGAGGGCTACAAGAACTTCTGCAACAAGCTGTGGAATGCCAGCCGCTTCGTGCTGATGAATACGCGCCCCGAGGATCCCGCGGCGGCGACAGAGACAAACGCGTCGCCACGCGCCCAGAGGGCGAACCATGCGGACACCGCTTTGCATCAGGCTACGGCCCAGCACGTGCCGACCACCGATGCCGAGAAGTGGATTCTGGTGCGGCTGGACAAGGTCAGTGCCGAGGCGCAGGCGCATTACGCCGCCTACCGTTTCGATCTGCTCGCGCAATGCCTGTACGAGTTCGCCTGGAACGAGTTCTGCGACTGGTTCCTGGAGCTGACCAAGCCGGCCTTGAACGGCGACGATGCCGCGGCCGCCGACAGCACCCGCCACACCCTGCTGCAGGTGCTGGAGACGCTGTTGCGCCTGCTGCATCCGCTGACCCCGTTCGTCACCGAGGAACTGTGGCAGCAGGTGGCGCCGCGCCTGGGCATCGCCGCGCCGACCATCTCGCTGCAGCCGTATCCGCGCGCCGGCGATTTTGACGTGAGTGCCTACGCCGGTGCCGAAGCCGACATCGAATGGCTCAAGGCGATGGTCTCGGCGCTGCGCCGCGTGCGCAGCGAACTCAACGTGCCGCCTTCCAGGCTGGTGCCGCTGCTGCTGCAGGGCGGCCACGCCGAGGACCGCACGCGGGTGCAACGTTTCGCCTCGCAGCTGAAGTTCCTGTTGCGGCTGGAGGCGATCCAGTGGCTGGACGCGGCGCAGGACGCACCGCCGGCCGCCGCCGCGATCGTCGGCGAGCTGCGGCTGCTGGTGCCGCTGGAGGGCCTGGTCGACCTGGACGCCGAGCGCACCCGCCTGGACAAGGAAATCAAGCGCGTGGACGCGGAGATCGGCAAGTGCAACGGCAAGCTCGGCAATGCCACCTTCGTGCAGAACGCACCGGCGGCAGTGGTCGAGCAGGAACGCGCACGCCTGGCCGACTGGACCACGCAACTGGCCGGCCTGCGCGAGCAGCGCGCCAAACTGTAACGCGCCGCAGGCGGCCGCCACCGCGCTTTTTCTTACAAACTGTAGGAGCGGCTTCAGCCGCGACCGGGGCTTCCCCGGTAATACCCGTCGCGGCTGAAGCCGCTCCTACAGTGGCATTCTCTGAATCGACGCGGCACGTATATCGCCGCCTGTGCCGCCGCCCATTCCGGACGGCGGCACACCTCACTCACAACTTGCCGGCACCCGCCTTGGACTTGACGTCGTTCGCCACCTTGTTCGCCGGCAACAGCGAATAGGTGTATGGCGGCGTCCAGCCGATGTTGTTGTTCCACGAACAGGTCAGCGCCTTGCCGTTGAGCAGCGAGCCGAAATCGCGGTATACGCTGCCGCCGTAGTTGGCGGCGATCTTGTCGCAGCTGCTGACTCCGGCGATGTCGAAGGCGTTGTTTTCGGAGAAGATCTTCGACTCCTTGCCGACGCCGTGCACATGCGAAAACGGATACACCGCATGGCTGGTGCTGCCCACGTGGTAGTTGTTGTACAGGTGCACCTGGCCGAAGCGCACCCGCGGCGCGCGCGCGGAAATGTTTTCGAACAGCGTGTTGTGGATGGTCACCTTCAGCTTGCCGCTGTCGGTGCTGGAGGCACTGTCGCTGGAGCCGATCAGGTTGTTCTTCTCGTGCGACTTGAACGCCGAGTACGAGACGGTCACGTAGTTGGCGCCTTTCTTCACGTCAAGCGCGCCGTCGTGGTGCTGCTTGGGCCGGCCGTTGGCGGTGCCGTTCTGGTCGTCGGTACGGCGGCCGTCGGTGAAGGTGACGTGGTCCACCCACACGTTGCTGGCGCCTTCGATGGTCAGGCCGTCGTACTCCGAGTTCCAGTTGCCTTGGTCGCCGTCGTCCGGATCCCACACCGGTTGCGGATCCCACGGATTCTCGATGGTCAGATTGCGAATGATCACGTCGTTGGCCTTGACGTACAGATAGCCCTCGCGGATCTGCGCATTGGAACCGACGCCGATCAGCGTGGTCTTGGTGGGGACGTCCAGGCGCGCGCGGCTCTTCATGTCCGCGGTGGTGCTGTAAGGCGTGCCTGCGCTGACGTCGATGATGCCGCTGATCTTGATGATGCGGCCGTTGCTGCCGACGCTCGCTTTCAGCGCGGCCTTCAGTTGCGCCGCGCTGCTGACGCTGTAGACGTTGGCCGCCGCGGCCTTGGAACCGCCCTTGGTGCCGCCGTTCTGCGTGGCCCACCCGGTGCTGGCGACCTCCAGGCTGGCATCGGCGTAGGCGCTGCCGGCCGCGCCCGCCAGACAGACTGCAAGCGCAATCGTATGGGCGAGCGTGCGCGGGGGTGCGATGAGTGACTGTGTGTTCATCCTGGAACCTCGTAAGCATGGGTGGAGTGGTCGCAGGCGCGGCGCTTTCCGCAGGCAGAAAACGCGGCAGCGCGAGCGCATTCGCTGTCCCCTCGGACAACTGCGCTGGATGCCATCGCACGGGGCAGCGCCGAAGAGGCGCGCACTGTAGGGAGCGCGAAACGCCAAATACGCTGCGCGCAGATCCAGTGCTGCGATATGGGGATTGCATCTAACAAAATGGGCTTGCGCGGCCCCCTCTCCATCGGTTAAAGCTGCAGGACAACAACGCTGTCCCGGCGACATGTCGCGACATTGCACAGCCGCGCGGCGCAGTCCGGGAAACCCATGGAAAAATGCAGTGCCGGCGCCATCGGTGGCGCGCTCGGCATGCACCCGCATGCGCCGCAAGGCGGCGACCGGATGCGCGAACGCCGTGCTCTTTCAGCGCAGGCACGGCGCACCGCGCGCGCAACGCTGCACTGCGCAAGCAGTCAATCGGGAAGACAATCAGCGCGCCGCAAAAACCGGCGGGCACGCGCACGCAGCATGCCGGCGCGGCGCCGGCGGCATGAAGTCGCGTGTTACGACATGCCTTCGAAGAACAGTTCGATCGCCATCACCAGCGCGTCCTCGCGGCCGTTCGCCGCCGGGTAATAGCGTGGGCGGCGGCCGATCTCGTTGAAGCCTTCGCTGTGGTACAGCGCGATCGCGCCGGGATTGGACGGGCGCACTTCCAGGAACACGCGGCGCGCGCCCAGGTCGGCGCCGTACTTGATCAGCGCGCGCAGCAGCAGGCGGCCGTAGCCGCGCGACTGCCGCTCGGGCGCGACGCAGACATTGAGAATGTGCGCTTCGTCGGCGGCCACGCTGATCACGCCATAGCCCACTATTTGGCCCTGCTCCTGCAGCACCCAGCCCGGATAGCCGGCCTGCAGGCAGTCGCGGAAGATGCCGCGCGTCCACGGGAACGGATAGGCGCGGCGCTCGATCTCCATCACCGTATCGAGGTCGGTTTCGCGCAAGGTACGCAGCGTCGCCGCCGCCGGCGAGGACGCCGAACCCAGCGCGCTCATCGCGGCGCCCGCTTGCGCAGCGCGCGCAACTGCGGCCACAGCGCGCGCTTGGCGGCGGCATTGCCGCGCAACTCGGCCAGCGGCCAGGTCGCCATCAAGGCCTGCGTGGCCGGATCGTTCGGATTGCACCCGGAAGCGCGCAGCAGCGCGATCTGCAGCCGGTCGGGCAAGCGCAGGCCGGCACGCCGCGGGACCGGTGCCGGCGCCGCGCGTTGCGGCTCGGGATAGGAGGCCACGGGTGCGGCCGGCGCGCGGCCGCGCGGCGACGGCTGCGCGGGCGCGGGCGCGCGCGACGCCGGTGCCGCGTGCTCGGACAGCAGCGCCGACCCAGCCGCATCGGCGGCAGGCGGATCGCGCAGCGGCGCCGGCGCCGGCTGCGCGACCACCGCGCCGACCTCGGCATCGGCGCCGACATACAGGGTATGCCCCAGCACCTGCAGCCAGCCGTGCTGCTCGGCCGACCACAACGGCGCAGCGCTGGACATCGCCTCGCTCACGTCGCGTCCGGCAGCTTGCGCCAGCGCCGCCACAGCCAGTGGCAGGGACCGGACAAGGCGTATAGCACGCCGATCGCCAGCAGCGCGCGCGACAGGTCGATGACCAGCACCGCGATCACTACCGACGCCAGCACCAGCATCAGGAACGGCACGCGATCGGCGCGCGGGCCTTTGCCGGCGCCGCCCTTGAAGCTCCAGAAGCGGATCCGGCTGACCATCAGCAGCGCCGCGACCACGGTCAGGCCCAGCGCCACGTAGCGCAACTGCTCGCCGTTCCAGCCCAGGTTGCCGTCGGCGAACGCCCACACGAAGGCCATCATCAGCCCCGCCGCGGCCGGACTGGCCAGGCCCACGAACCAGCGCTTGTCGACGGTGCCGACCTGGGTGTTGAAGCGCGCCAGACGCAGCGCGGCGCAGGCCGCATACAGGAACGCCACCGACCAGCCGACCCGGCCCATCACGCTGCCGTCGAACTTCAGCGCCGACAGCGACCAGTGGTACATCACCAGCGCCGGGGCCATGCCGAAGCTGACCAGATCGGCCAGCGAGTCGTACTGCACGCCGAATTCGCTGCTGGTGCCGGTCAGCCGCGCCACCCGCCCGTCCAGCCCGTCCATCACCGCGGCGACGAACACCGCCACGCTGGCGTGCACGAACTGGCCGTTGACGGCGGCGATGATGGCGTAGAAACCGGAGAACAGGCCGGCGGTGGTGAACAGGTTCGGCAGCAGATAGATGGTGCGCGAACGGGGAGGCGGTCGGGATGGGTCCATGGCCGGCAGTTTAATCGACTTGCCAGGCCCGACGGCGGGTGCTGCAATCGGCGCTCGCCCCGTGCCCCTGGAGACCGTGATGCGCGCCCTGACCCGGCTTTGCTGCCTGTGCCTGCTCACCGCCAGCGGCGTGGCCGGCGCCGCCACCCTGTACCAATGGAAGGATGCGCAGGGCGTCACCCACTATTCGCAGAGTCCGCCGGCCGATGGCAAGTACCAGGCGCGGCAGGTCGACAGCCACGGCGGCACCCAGGCCGAGAGCAGCGAGGTCGCCGCCCCGGCCGAAAACGCCAACTGCCTGAGCGCGCGCAAGAACCTGGACATCCTGGGCAAGCCAGGCAAGGTGCTGACCGACCGCGACGGCGACGGCAAGCCCGACGGAGAACTGGACGAAGCCCAGCGCGACGCGCAGAAGGGCCTGGCTGAAGCCGCGATCAAGGCCTATTGCCCGCCACCCGCCGCCGCGCAGTGAGCGCGGCGCGGCGGCACTGGCGCGGCACGGGCCGCCGCACATCCCCGCAGCGCCGGCAATGACTGGCAAAATGGGCGCCCGCCGTCAGCGAAGCCCCTCGATGCGCCTTTCCCAGTTCCACCTGCACACCACCAAGGAAACCCCGGCCGACGCCGAACTGGTCAGCCATCGGCTGATGCTGCGCGCCGGCATGATCCGCAAGCTCGCCTCCGGCCTGTACACCTGGTCGCCGCTGGGCCTGCGCGTGCTGCGCAAGGTGGAAGCGGTGGTGCGCGAGGAAATGAACCGCGCCGGCGCGGTGGAAGTGCTGTTCCCGACCATCCAGCCGCGCGAGCTGTGGGAGGCCACCGGGCGCTGGAAGAAGTTCGGCGGCCTGATGCTGCGGATGAAGGACCGCAAGGAGCAGGAATACTGCTACAGCCCCACCGCCGAGGAGGCCGCCGCCGACTTCGCGCGCCAGGAGCTGAGCAGCTACAAGCAGCTGCCGGTCAATTTCTACCAGATCCAGACCAAGTTCCGCGACGAGATCCGCCCGCGCTTCGGGGTGATGCGCGCGCGCGAATTCCTGATGAAGGACGCCTACTCGTTCCATGTCAGCGACGCGGACCTGGCGCGCGAGTACGAGAACATGAAGGCCGCCTACGGCCACATCTTCACCCGCCTGGGCCTGCAGTTCCGCGCGGTGCAGGCCGATTCCGGCGACATCGGCGGCGACGCCTCGCAGGAATTCCACGTATTGGCCGAGTCCGGCGAGGATTCGCTGGCGTTCTCCACCGGCTCGGACTACGCGGCCAATGTCGAGACCGCGGTCGCCGCCGATCCGGCGCCGCGCCCGGCAGCGCAGGAACAACTGCGCAAGGTCGCCACGCCCACCCAGAAGACCTGCGAGGCGGTGGCCGAACTGCTCGGCATCGCGCTGCAGCGCACGGTCAAGTCGGTCGCGGTGATGGCCGGCGACGCGTTCGTGCTGGCGCTGGTGCGCGGCGATCACGCGGTGAACGAGATCAAGCTGGGCAAGGTCGCCGGCCTGGCCGGCTACCGCATGGCCAACGAAGCCGAGATCCGCGCCCACCTCGGCAGCGAGCCGGGCTTCCTCGGCCCGCTGAACCCCAGCCAGCCGATCCGCGTGGTCGCCGACCGCGACGTGGCGGCGATGGCCGATTTCGTGGTCGGCGCCAACACCGCCGGCTTCCATCTGGCCGGGGTGAACTGGGGCCGCGACCTGCCCGAGCCGGACACCGTGGCCGACCTGCGCAACGTGGTCGAAGGCGAGCGCGCCCACGACGGCGGCGAAATCCGCCTGGCACGCGGCATCGAAGTCGGCCATGTGTTCCAGCTCGGGCGCCAGTATGCGCAGGCGCTGGACGCCACCGTGCTGGACGAGAACGGCAAGACCGTGGCGATGGCGATGGGCTGCTACGGCATCGGCATTTCGCGCATCGTCGCCGCGGCGATCGAGCAGAACCACGACGAGGCCGGCATCCGCTGGCCGCAGCCGATGGCGCCGTGGTCGGTGGCGGTATGCGTGATCAATCCCAAGCGCGACCCGGCGATCGACGCGGCCGGCGAGGCGCTGCTGGCCGAGCTGCAGCAGGCCGGCCTGGACCCGGTGCTCGACGACCGCGGCCTGCGCGCCGGCGCGATGTTCGCCGATATCGAACTGATCGGCATCCCGCAGCGGGTGGTGGTCTCCGAGCGCGGGCTGGCCGCCGGCACCTTCGAGTACCGCGCGCGCAGCGGCGGCGAGGCGGAAAACCTGGACCGTGCCGCCTTGCTGGCGCGCCTGCAGGGTTAATCGGAAAGGCCGGGAATATATCCCGGCCTTTTTTCTTGTGCCTCCGCCTTCATGACACCGCCTCTACATTTGCCGGGGCAATATGCCAATCGAATCAGCGGCGTTGCCCCGCGTTGATTTGACAAGCGGAATTCGGCGCGTATAAGTGTCAGCCTCGCCGATCCAATGACGGCCTGCCTATCGAAATGCCCGGAATATTTGTCAATCCGATAAAGCGATATTATGATTCCGCTCTAGCCAGGGCACTCTAGCCATGGAATGGCTACCTGCCCATCATCCATTTTCCGGAGTAAAGATGACCATCGATCTCAGTGGCCTGTCGGCCAAGCAGCTGGGCGCTCTTATCAAGACGGCCAAGAAGCAACAGACCATCGTCGCCAAGCGCACGCCCATCGCCAAGGTCCGCACCCTGCTGGCACGCCTGGCCAAGTCCCACGGTTACAGCATCGACGAAGTCGTCGATGGCGCCGCTCCGGCCAAGCGTGGCCGCAAGCCGGCTGCCGGCAAGCCGGGTCCGAAGCCGGGCCGCAAGCTGGGCAAGGTGCCGCCGAAATACCGCAATCCGGCCAATGCCACGGAGACCTGGACCGGCCGCGGCAAGCAGCCGCGCTGGCTGGCCGAGCAGGTGTCCAAGGGCAAGAAGGTCGAGGACTTCCTGATCGCCGCGCCGGCCAAGTCCGCCGCGCCCGCAAAGAAGACCGCGAAGAAGGCCACCAAGAAAGTCGCCAAGGTCGCCAGGAAAGCCGGCAAGTCCGCGGCCCAGAAAAACTGATCGGGAACCCGATCCGGCGACGGCTCGGGGAGCGTCCGTCGATTCAAGCAACGCCGGCGCAAGCCGGCGTTTTTCATGCCTGCCGCAAGCGCAATGGCGCTAGAGATTCTTCCGCGCCGGCACCAGCAGATTGCCGAACAGCAGGCCGGCGACCAGCGCCATCACGATATTGGTCACCGCCAGCAGCGCCGACTGCCCGCCGGACACGTCGTGCTGCTGCACCATGGTCAGCAGCCCGCGCAGGCTGGCGCTGCCGGGCACCAGCATGATGATGCCGGGCAGCCGGATCAGCGCGCCCGGCCGGTGCACCAGCCGGCCGAACAGATTGCCGGCCGCGGTCAGCGACATCGCCGACAGGAAGATCCCGACCGGGCTGCCCCAGGCCTCGCCGGCGAAGCGCGCGACCACGTAGCCGGCCACCGAGGCCGCCATCACCCACGGATAATCGCGTCCGTGGGCCTTGAACAGCAGCGCGAACGCATACGCGGCCACCAGCAGCGAGCACCATTCCACCCACACCGCCTGCGGCCGCGACGCGTGCACCAGCGGCTGCAGGCCCAGCAACTGCGCCAGGGTCACCGCGATCACCGCGCCCACGGTGAGCTTGAGGATGGTGGTGACCGCGCCGGCGAAGCGCGCCACGCCGGACACCCAGTGCTGGCTGGTCAGCTCGTTGACCGCATTGGTCAGCGCCATTCCCGGCAGCAGTACCACCAGCGAGGCGATGATCACCGAATTGAGGTTCAGCGGCGCCACGAAGGTCGCCACCAGCGCGGCGACGACGCCGGCCAGCAGCGCCGCCAGCGCCTCGCTGGCCTCCTTGGCCGCCGGACGCCTGTCGGTGAGCTGGGTCAACGCGCCGATCAGCAGGCCGATCGCGGTGGCGGTGGCGATGTCCAGCCACGGCAGCCGCCACAGCCCGGCCACGCCCAGTGCGGCCAGGCCGAAGCCGAGCACCTGCATCGCCTTCCAGCGCCGCCCGGGCGGGCGGTCCAGCTGGCGCAGCGCGGTATGCCCCTGGGCCACGCTCATGCGCCCGCTGGCGACGTCGTCGGCGATGCTGTCGGCAACGCTGAGCTTGTGCAGATCGTTGTCGCCCGGCGCCAGCCGCACCACCCGGGTGATGTCGCTGGAGCCGATCGCCTTGGTCGGATCGCTGAAGCTGAGGATCACGCCAGTCGGGTTGGACCAGGGTTCGCAGTCCAGGTCCAGTTGCTGCGACAGCGCCACCACCGCCGCTTCCAGGCGTTGCGCGGTGGTGCCGTAGGTGTGCAGGCGGCCGGCGATCTCGGAGACGAAGGCGATCCGTTGCGCATAGGTGGCGGTGGAAGCGTTGGCGATGGGTGCGGCTTGCATGTCGGCTAGTATGGCGCCAACCCCGCGCACAGCCACCCTGTGGCGCACGACGACATTGCGCTGCAGGCGAAACAGGTATGCTCGCGCCCCGGACGCCCCATGATCGAACCGCAACCGCCAACACTCAGCCAGGACGACCGAGACCCCACGCGGGTGCGGCTGTCCGGCAGTTGGACGCTGGCCACCGCGCTGGCGTCGTCGGACGTGCTGCGCACGCTGCCAGCCGGCACCACCGGCATCGACGCCAGCGGCATCGCCCAGCTGGATTCGGCCGGCGTGCTGCAGCTGATCCGCTACGCCACCCGCAACGGCATCGCCCACGAGGCGCTGAACTTCCGCCACGACCACCAGGCGCTGGTCAGCACCATCGAGGACGTGGCCGACGACCGCCCCAAGCGCAAGCGCGACTACGGCTTCGCTGCGGCGCTGGAGCGGCTGGGCTACGCGGTACACCGCAACAGCAAGGAGATCGTCGCGCTGGTCGGCTTCCTCGGCGAGACCCTGGTCAAGATGCTGCGCCTGGTGCACGAGCCGCGGCGCTTCCGCATGACCGCCACCGTGCACCAGATGGAACAGGTCGGGCTGGACGCGGTGCCGCTGGTCGCGCTGCTGTCCTACCTGGTCGGCGCGGTGATCGCGTTCCTGGGCTCGACCATCCTGCGCGACTTCGGCGCCGAGATCTACGTGGTGGAACTGGTCAGCATCGCCTTCCTGCGCGAATTCGCGGTGCTGCTGACCGCGATCGTGCTGGCCGGGCGCACCGCCAGCGCGTTCACCGCGCAGATCGGCGCGATGAAGGCGCGCGAAGAGATCGACGCGATCCAGACCCTGGGCCTGGACCCGATGGACCTGCTGGTGATCCCGCGGCTGGTGGCGCTGCTGGTGATGCTGCCGCTGCTGACCTTCGTGGCGATGATCGCCGGCCTGGCCGGCGGCGTCACCGTCGGCGCCTTCGACCTGGGCATCCCGCCGCAGATGTACCTGGCGCGCATGCACGACACCATCCAGCTGCGGCACATGCTGGTGGGCCTGTCCAAGGCCCCGATCTTCGCGGTCCTGATCGCTCTGATCGGTTGCCTGGAAGGCCTGCGCGTGGAAGGCACCGCGCAATCGGTCGGCGAGCGCACCACCTCCAGCGTGGTGAAGTCGATCTCGCTGGTGATCATCATCGACGCGATCGCCGCGCTGTGGTTCATGAACGTGGGGTGGTGATGTGAGGCCGGGAATCGCAAATCGGAAATCGGGAATGGGCAAAGCCGACTGCATCTGTGCATCCGGCCGGGAGTGCATGCGTTGACCAATCCCCCATCCCCCATCCCCAATCCCGAAGCAGAACTGGCGATCTCGGTGCGCGGCCTGCTCAACCGCTTCGGCACCCAGACCGTGCACGAAGACCTGGACCTGGACGTGCGCCGCGGCGAGATCCTGGGCGTGGTTGGCGGCTCGGGTACCGGCAAGTCGGTGCTGATGCGCAGCATCCTCGGCCTGCGCGAGCCCGACGCCGGGCACATCCGCGTGCTCGGCGTGGACACCGACTCGCGGCGCCGCGAAGACCGCCTGCACGTGGAGCGCAATACCGGGGTGCTGTTCCAGGACGGCGCGCTGTTCTCCTCGCTGAGCGTGGGCGAGAACGTGCAGGTGCCGCTGAAGGAGCACTTCGGCGAACTGCCGGACAGTTGGCATTACGAACTGGCGCTGCTGAAGGTGAAGCTGGCCGGGCTGCCGGCCGATGCGCTCAACAAGCTGCCGTCGCAACTGTCCGGCGGCATGCGCAAGCGCGCCGGGCTGGCGCGCGCGCTGGCGCTGGACCCGCCGCTGCTGTTCCTGGACGAACCCACCGCCGGGCTGGACCCGATCGGCGCGGCCGCCTTCGACCGCCTGATCCGCACCCTGCAGGAAGCGCTGGGGCTGACCGTGTTCCTCATCACCCACGACCTGGACACCTTGTACGCTATCTGCGACCGCGTGGCGGTGCTGGCCGACCGCAAGGTCATCGCCAACGCGCCGCTGGCCGAGATCGAGCAGGTCGACCATCCCTGGATCCAGGACTATTTCCACGGCCCGCGCGCGCGCGCGGCGCGCGACGCCAAAACCGCCTGGAGCGAGACCCACTGAGCCATGGAAACCAAAGCCAACTACGTCCTGATCGGCGCCTTCACCATCGTCGCCGGGCTGGCCCTGCTGCTGTTCGGGCTGTGGGCCGCCAAGTATTCCTCCGACCGCACCTGGCAGGAATACCGGGTGGTGTTCCGCGAGGCGGTCACCGGCCTGTCGGTAGGCAGCCCGGTGCAGTACAACGGCATCGCGGTCGGCTCGATCACCGAGCTGACCCTGGCGCCGAACGATCCGCGCCAGGTGGTGGCGCGGGTGCGGGTGAACTCGACCACGCCGATCAAGAGCGACACCCGCGCCAAGCTAGGCATCACCAGCCTGACCGGGCCGTCGATCATCCAGCTCTCCGGCGGCACCCCGGAGGCGCCGGCGCTGACCACGATCGACACCAGCGACGCGCCGATCATCCAGACCACGCCGTCGGCGCTGCAGAACATCACCGACACCGCCAACCGCATCGTCGAACGCCTGGACGAAGTGCTCAGCGACCGCAACGTGGCCAGCATCACCGCCACCCTGCACAACCTGGAAACGATCAGCGGCGCGCTGGCCGACCGCGACGAAGGCATGCAATCGCTGATCCTCAGCGCGCGCGATGCCGCGCGCAATCTCGACGTGACCCTGAAGACCACCAACGGCACCATCCAGCGCCTGGACACCAACCTGGTGCAGCAGCTGCCACCGATCCTGGACAAGCTGGAAAGCACGCTGAGCAAGCTCGATTCGGCGTCCGGCAACGCCGACAAGATCCTGGGCGAGAACCGCGCGGCGATCAACAGCTTCGCCAACGATGGCCTGGGCCAGCTCGGCCCGACCCTGACCGAACTGCGCGGGCTGATCCGCGACCTGCGCCGGGTCAGCGACCGCCTGGACAACAACCCCGCGCGCTACCTGCTCGGCCGCGACGCCCCGAAGGAGTTCAAACCCAAATGAAGCCGACGCGCGCCCTTCTGCTGCTCGCCTTCCCGGCCCTGCTGCTTGCCGCCGGCTGCTCCGCGCTGACCGGCGGCAGCAAGGAGCCGGTGACGATCTACGCGCCCGACGTCCACGTCGCGCCGAACCCGGCCTGGCCGCAGGTGACCTGGCAACTGGCGATCGCCAAGCCCAGCGCATCGCGCGTGGTCGACAGCCCGCGCATCGCGGTACGCCCCACCCCGGACGAACTGCAGGTGTACAGCGGCGTCAGCTGGGCGCAGCCGGCCACCGACATGCTCGAGGACACCCTGGTGCGCGCGTTCGAGGATTCCGGCCGGATCCCGGGTGTGGCCCGGCTCGGCACCGGCATCCGCGCCGACTACAAGCTGATCCTGGACCTGCGCCGCTTCGAATCCGATTACGCCGGCCGCGCTGTGCCCTCGGCCACGATCGAACTCAACGCCAAGTTGCTGTACACGCCCGACCAGCGCGTGGTCGCCTCGCGCACCTTCCTCGCCGCGCAACCGGCGGCCAGCACCGCGCAGGCGCAGGTCGCCGACGCCTTCAGCCAGGCGCTGTCGCAGGTGACCGGCGATGTGGTGGGCTGGACCCTGCAGCAGGGCCAGGCCGATGCGGCGACGGCCGTGGCGCCGCTGCCGAAGCCCGCCCCGGCACCACGCCGCTGACCGTAAAGCCCCTCTCCCCCAGGAGAGGGCTTGGGGGTGAGGGTGCGGCGCGCAGCGACTCGCGGAGTTTGGGAGCGCGAGGCTGCGCCCGTCCCCTCATCCGCCGCTGCGGGGCAGCTTCCCCCGAAAAGGGGGCCATGGTCCCGAAGGGAGACGGGATAGCCGCTAACGCGCGGCGATGTTCCGAAACGTCAGATTGATCCGCTCGCCGACCGGCTTCGCCGTCCGCGGCAAGGCGTGCCGGTACAGGCGCTGGGTCTCCCCGCCCATCAACAGCAGGCCACCGGCGCTCAGTTCCAGCGCCTGGCGCAGCGCCGGCTGCTGGCGGTGGCGCAGCACGAAGCGGCGCGTGGCGCCCAGGCTCAGCGAGGCGATCAGCGGATGCGGCCCCAGTTCCGTCTCGTCGTCGCTGTGCCAGCCCATCGCGTCGCGGCCGTCGCGGTAGCGGTTGGCCAGCACGCTGTTGAACGCCACCCCGGTTTCCGCCGCCAGCCGCGCGCGCAACGGCTGCAACGCTGGCGGCCACGGATGCGGCGCGAAGCGGGTGCCGGAATAGCGGTAGCTCGCCTGCGCATCGCCGATCCAGCAGCTCAGCCGCGGCGAATCGACCAGCTTTCCGAACAGGCGGATGCGGTGCACTTCCCAATTCACCGCGGCCAGCAGGTGCGCGAACAGCGCCGCCGCCTCGGCCGGCGCGAGCCAGCCGGGCAGCCAGCGGAGGTCGGCGCCGGGCAGATCGAGTCGCATCGCGCCACGCTAGCATGCGCGCAGACACCATACGCCAGCGTGCGGAATTTGCCCCATCACGCACAAAGCCTGAAAATGCAGCCAGCCAGAACGAGCCAACCGGAGCGGAGCAGATGACGGGATCGGAGGGCGGCGCCAGCGCGCCGCAGCCAGTGGAGCGCGACGTCATGGAATACGACGTGGTCACCGTCGGCGCAGGCCCGGCCGGGCTGGCGTTCGCGATCCGGCTCAAGCAGCTCAACCCGGACATCTCGGTCTGCGTGATCGAGAAGGCCAGCGCGGTGGGCGCGCAGATCCTGTCCGGCGCGGTGATCGAACCGGCGCCGCTCGACGCGCTGCTGCCCGGCTGGCGCGACGCCCCGCCGCCGATCTGCGTCCCCGCCGGCGAAGACGAGTTCTGGCACCTGAGCAAGGACGGCGGGCGCAAGTTCCCGATCGTGCCGCCGGGCATGCGCAACCACGGCAACTTCATCGTCAGCCTCGGCGCGCTGTGCGCGTGGCTGGCGCCGCAGGCCGAAGCGCTGGGCGTGGAGATCTATCCCGGCTTCGCCGCCGCCGAAACCCTGCATGCCGACGACGGCAGCGTGCTCGGCGTGCGCATCGGCGACATGGGCGTGGCCAAGGACGGCTCGCACAAGCCCGGCTACACCCCCGGCATCGATATCCGCGCCAAGGTCACGGTGCTGGCCGAAGGCGCGCGCGGGCATCTGACCAAGCGCTTGGTCAAGCGCTTCGCGCTGGACGCCGACAGCGATCCGCAGGCCTATTCGATCGGCATCAAGGAACTGTGGCAGCTGCCGGAAGGCCGCGTGGTCCCCGGCAAGATCGTGCACACCCTGGGCTGGCCGGCGGACAACACCACCTATGCCGGCAGCTTCCTGTACCACCTGGAGAACAACCAGGTGGCGCTGGGCTACGTCAGCGGCCTGGACTACCACGATCCCGAGTACCGGCCGTGGGAGGCGTTCCAGCAGTGGAAGAACCACCCGCTGCTGAAGCCGCTGCTGGAAGGCGGCACCATTCTGTCGGCCGGCGCCCGCGCCATCGCCAGCGGCGGCTGGCAGTCGTTGCCGAAAGTGGAGATGCCCGGCGCGCTGCTGATCGGCGACAGCGCCGGCCTGCTCAACGTGCCCAAGATCAAGGGCACCCACCAGGCGATCCGCAGCGGCATGCTCGCCGCCGAACACCTGGCCGCCGGCGCCGCGCTGGACCCGGCCGGCTTCGACGCCAGACTGCGCGGTTCGGCGGTCATGGCCGAACTGCGCCAGGTGCGCAACATCAAGCCCGGTTTCAAGAAGGGCCTGTGGTTCGGCATGCTCAACGCCGCCTGGGAAACCCTGGTCAAGGGCGCCTCGCCGTGGACGCTGAAGGTGACCGCGGACTGGTCGTCGCTGGACCGGCTGGGCGAGCACGAACAGCCCAGGCGCGACTACGTGCAGCGCGACCTTGCGCCGCGCGACCGCCTGCAGGGCGTGTACTTCGCCGCCACCGAACATGATGAGGACCAGCCCGTGCACCTGCAGGTGCTGGACCCGCAGATTTGCGTCACCCGCTGCACCGAGGAATACGGCAACCCCTGCACCCGCTTCTGCCCGGCCGCGGTGTACGAGATCGTCGACGACGCGGCCGGCAAGCGCCTGCAGATCAACGCCGCCAACTGCGTGCACTGCAAGACCTGCGACATCAAGGACCCCTACGAAATCATCAACTGGGTCACCCCGGAAGGCGGCTCCGGGCCGAATTACCAGAACCTGTGAGCCGCTTGCGCGCTTCCGGGACGATATGCCGGCTGCGCCGTGACAGAACGCGGCGTGGCATGACCTTGCGATGAGCGCCGCCTGGCGTAGGGTCACCCTGGCCGCGCGCGCGGCGGTCGAGCGCCACGGCGGCGGTTGGCGCGGCGTGCTCGCCGTCGCCGAACGCGGCTGGAAAGTCCTGCGCGCGCTGGGCCTGTCGGGTTTTCTGCAGCGCCTGCGCCATGCCGGGCAGGCGCAGGTGTCGGCAGCGCCGCCATCGGATGTGGTGTTCCCGGCGCCGACGCCGATCGAGCGCGTGCAACTGCGCGTGGGCGTGATGGCGCACGTGTTCTACCCCGAGCTGCTGGATGAATTGGCGCAGGCGCTGACCGCCATGCCGATGGCGTACGTGCTGATGGTGTCGGTCGTCGACGACGACGCGCAGCGCATGGTCCGACAGCAATTGTCGGCGCTGCCTAACCTGCAGACGCTGCATGTGCGCCAGGTCGCCAACCGCGGCCGCGATCTGGCGCCGTTGATCGTGACGTTCCGCGAGGAAGTCCTGGCGCTCGATGTCGTGGCGCACTGGCATACCAAGAAATCGCTGTATACCGGCAGCGAACGCCGCGACTGGCGCAGCTACCTCAGCGGCTCGCTGTTCGGTTCGCCGCAACGCGTTGCCTGGATCCTGGGCATGTTCGCCGCCGAACCGACGCTGGGCATCGTTTACCCGGAGAGCTTCGGCAGCGTGCCGCTGTGGGCGCACACCTGGTTGAGCAACCTGCACGTGTGTCGCGAACTGGGTCAGCGTCTCGGCATCGGCATCGATGCGACGGCCTACATCGATTTCCCGGCCGGCTCGATGTTCTGGGCGCACGTGGAGGCATTGCGGCCGATCTACGCGCTGGGATTGAACCTGCACGATTTTCCGGAAGAGCACGGCCAGATCGACGGGACGCTGCAGCATGCCCTGGAGCGGATGTTCGTGGCGGTGGCGCGCCAGCACGGGCTGCTGGCAGGCATCCTGCCAGCGGACGGAACGCTCGCGCTGAGCACGGAAGGAAGCCGCAACTGGATGCAGGCCTTCCAGATGCCCCTGGCCACACGCCTGGCGCTGTCGGCGATCGATGCAACCGTGGTGTCGCTGGATGTGTTCGACACCCTGGTGACGCGCCCCTTCCTGACCCCTGCCGGCGCGCGTGCCTATCTGGCCCATCTGGCGGCCGAAACGCTTGGCGTCGCCGAATTCGCCATGCTGCGCGAGCGTGCCGAAGCGCGCGCGCGCGCAGCGGCCGGACGCGATGTCGATCTGGACGCCATCTATGCGGCGATGGCGCACCTGGCGGAGGCGAAGGACCTCCCCCTGCAAGCTTTGCAGAAACTCGAGCTGGAGACAGAAGCACGCCTGTTGCAGCCGCGTCGGGCGCTGGTCGCCGCTGCCGCCGCGCTCGCCGCCAACGGCCGGCGCCTGCTCGCCGTGTCGGACATGTACCTGGACAGCGCCGACCTGCAAAGGGTGTTGCCATCGGCCGTGCGCGAACTGCCGCACGCCTGGTATGTGTCTTGCGAAACCGGCTGGCGCAAGGACGACGGCCAGGCCTGGGAACAGCTGCCGGCGCGCGAAGGCGTGGCCGCGCGGCACTGGCTCCACGTCGGCGACAACGAACAGGCGGATATCCAGCGCCCGCAGATGCACGGCTATCTCACCCCCGTGCATGTGCTGCGGCCAGCGGCCCTGCTCGACGTGGTCCCGGCATTGCGCCCGTTGCGGCCTGCCGCGGGCGCCGCCAGTCCCTGGCAGGATCAGTTGTGGCTGGGCCTGCTCAGTCGCCACCTGGCGGATCTGGCCGATGCGCGGCCGCAGCAGTTCGGCGAGCGGCTGCGCCTGGAATCGCCGGCATCGCTCGGCTACCTGGTGCTCGGCCCGCTGATCGCCGATTACCTGCTGTGGCTGGCGCGGCTGGCGCTGTCGCGCGGCATTGGCCAGATCCTGTTCCTGAGCCGCGAAGGCTATTTGTTGCAAAAGGCGTTCGCGCAGCTGCAGGCCGCGTGTCCCTCCTTGGCCGCGCTGCGCGGCCGCTATCTGCTGGCCTCGCGCCGCGGCACCGGCGTGCCGACGCTGCGTGAGGCAAAGGACCTGGAAGCCTTGCTCGGCAATACCTACACCGGCAGCCTGCAGGACCTGTTGCAAGCGCGGCTTGGCGCACCGGCGACCACCGCGATCGCCGCGCAGCTCGGCGCGGCAGACATGCGCAGCACCGTGCTCTTGCCGGAGATGCGTGCCGCACTGCTGCAGAAGCTGGCGCCCGCGATGCCGGCGCTGCTGGCCGTGGCCGCCGCAGAACGCGAAGGCTATTTGCGTTACTGGCGCGATACGGTCGGCGAGGCGCCGGCCATGGTCGCGGACCTGGGCTACGCCGGCACGATCCAGGCGCAGTTGGCCCGGTTGAGCGCAACCGCGCTGGGTGGCGGCTATTTCGCGGTGAACCGTGGCATCGCCCAGGTCGAGGCCAGCGGCTGGGCCGAAGCCTGCTATTTCGATGGCCGCAGCACGCAGGCGCCCCCCTCGCCGATCCTGCAACACGACTTGCTGCTGGAAACCTTTCTGACCGCAGCGCACGGCCAGTTCTCGCACTTCGCCCTGCGCGACGACGGCAGCACCGAAGCGGTCTTCGCCGACAGCGAATTGGACGCCACGCAGTTCGCCACGGTGGCGGCCGTCCAGCAAGGCGCGCTCGACTTCGTCGCCGACCTGTGCGCGGTCGGCGGCAGCGAAACCTGGCAGCTCACGTTCGACCATGCGCTGATCCAGGCGCCATTGCGTTGCCTGGGCGAGGGCCGCTGGCAGGCCGGCGACTGGGCGCGCGGCCTGGCGGTCAGCGACGCGTTCACTGGCCGCGGCCGGGTCGCCGTGACCCTCTGAGCGGCGCCTGCGCGCGCGGTAGCGTCAGGCGCTGCGGAACGCGACCCCGGTCTTGGCAACCAGTTCCGCCGCCTCCACGCCATCGGCCGCCTCGACCAGCACCAGGCCATCGGCGCTCACGTCGAACACCGCCAGGTCGGTGATGATGCGGTCGACCACGCCCACCCCGGTCAGCGGCAGGTCGCAGGCGGGCAGCAGCTTGTGGCTGCCGTCCTTGGCCACGTGCTCCATCAGCACCACCACGCGCTTGACCCCGGCGACCAGGTCCATCGCCCCGCCCATGCCCTTGACCATCTTGCCCGGCACCATCCAGTTGGCCAGGTCGCCGCGCGCGCTGACCTGCATCGCGCCGAGGATCGCCAGGTCGATATGCCCGCCGCGGATCATCGCGAAGGAATCGTGGCTGCCGAAATAGCTGGCGCCGGCGCGCGCGGTGACGGTCTGCTTGCCGGCGTTGATCAGGTCGGCATCGACCTCGTCCTCGCTCGGGAACGGGCCGATGCCGAGCAGGCCGTTCTCCGACTGCAGCCACACGTCCACGCCCTCGGGGATGTGGTTGGCGACCAGGGTCGGCAGGCCGATGCCCAGGTTCACGTAGGCGCCGTCGGTGAGTTCGCGGGCGGCGCGCTGCGCCATTTCGTCGCGGGTCCAGGCCATGTCAGGCGTCCTTCTGGCGCAGGGTGCGCTGTTCGATGCGTTTTTCCGGATGCGGGTTGTGCACGATGCGGTCCACGTAGATGCCGGGCAGGTGCACCTGGTCCGGCTCGATGCTGCCGGTGTCGACGAGTTGCTCGACCTCGGCGATGCAGACCTTGCCGGCCATCGCGCAGGCCGGGTTGAAGTTGCGTGCGGTCTTGCGGAACACCAGGTTGCCGGCCGCGTCGGCCTTCCACGCCTTGACCAGGGCCAGGTCGGCCTGCAACGCCGTCTCCAGCACGTAGTGCTTGCCGTCGAATTCGCGCGTCTCCTTGCCCTGCGCGACGACCGTGCCGTAGCCGGTGGCGGTGAAGAACGCAGGAATGCCGGCGCCGCCAGCGCGCAGGCGTTCGGCCAGGGTGCCTTGCGGATTGAACTCCAGCTCCAACTCGCCGGCCAGGTACTGGCGCTCGAATTCCTTGTTCTCGCCGACATAGGACGAGATCATCTTGCGGATCTGCCGGGTCGCCAGCAGCTGGCCCAGGCCGAAGCCATCGACGCCGGCGTTGTTGGAGATCACGGTCAGGCCGGTCACCGCACTGTCGCGCAGCGCGGCGATCAAGGCCTCGGGGATGCCGCACAGGCCGAAACCGCCGACCGCCAGGGTCTGGCCGTCGCCCACCACGTCGGCCAACGCCGTGGCCGCGTCGGGGAACAGCTTGCCGCGCCGTCCGGTCGCCCGGGTAGAGGTGTCGCCCATTCGCCAGCTCCGCATCGGAAGTAGACAAGTAGTTTAGCCGCTCGCCGCGCGCGGCCTACTGCGCACTGCCGCAATGACCGATTAAGGGCCGGACCGTTACACTCCAGGTTCCCCCATGCAAGGTTTCTGCCCTATGTCGCTTCCCGCATTCAAGGCCTACGACATCCGCGGTCGCGTTCCCGACGAACTGAACGAGGACCTGGCCCGCCGCATCGGCGTGGCATTGGCGGGGCAATTGGAGAGCGGGCCGGTGGTGGTGGGCCACGATGTGCGCCTGGCCAGCCAGGGGCTGCAGGACGCGCTGTCGGCCGGCCTGCGCGCCAGCGGCCGCGAGGTCATCGACATCGGCCTGTGCGGCACCGAGGAAGTCTATTTCCAGACCGATCACCTGCAGGCCGCGGGCGGGGTGATGGTCACCGCCAGCCATAACCCGATGGACTACAACGGCATGAAGCTGGTGCGCGAGAACGCGCGCCCGATCAGCTCCGATACCGGCCTGTTCGCGATCCGCGACACCGTGGCCGCCGACACCGCGCCGGCCGGCACGCCGACCGCGGCGCAGCACAGCCGCCCGGACAAGTCCGCCTATATCGCGCACCTGCTGAGCTACATCGACATCGGCTCGCTCAAGCCGCTGAAGCTGGTGGTCAACGCCGGCAACGGCGGCGCCGGCGCCATCGTCGACCTGCTGGCGCCGCACCTGCCGTTCGAGTTCGTGCGCGTGTTCCACGAGCCGGACGGCCACTTCCCCAACGGCATCCCGAACCCGCTGCTGCCGGAAAATCGCGAGGCCACCGCCAAGGCGGTCAAGCAACACGGCGCCGACTTCGGCATCGCCTGGGACGGCGATTTCGACCGCTGCTTCTTCTTCGACGAGAACGGCCGCTTCATCGAAGGCTATTACCTGGTCGGCCTGCTGGCGCAGGCGATCCTGGCCAAGCAGCCGGGCGGCAAGGTGGTGCACGACCCGCGCCTGACCTGGAACACGATCGAGATGGTCGAGGACGCCGGCGGCGTGCCGGTGCTGTGCAAGAGCGGGCATGCCTTCATCAAGGAGAAGATGCGCAGCGAGAACGCCGTGTACGGCGGCGAGATGAGCGCGCACCACTATTTCCGCGAGTTCGCCTACGCCGACTCGGGCATGATTCCGTGGCTGCTGATCGCCGAGCTGGTGTCGCAATCGGGCCGTTCGCTGGCCGACCTGGTCGAGGCGCGCATGCAGAAATTCCCGTGCAGCGGCGAGATCAACTTCAAGGTCGCCGATGCCAAGGCCGCGGTGGCGCGGGTGATGCAGCACTACGCCGCGCAGTCGCCGGCGCTGGACGACACCGACGGCGTCAGCGCCGAATTCGCGCAGTGGCGCTTCAACCTGCGCAGCTCCAACACCGAACCGCTGTTGCGCCTGAACGTGGAAACGCGTGGCGATGCGGCATTGCTGGAACAGCGCACCCAGGAAATTTCCGACCTGTTGCGCGGTTGATCTCCCCCTCTCCCCTCCCCCTAGACGCACGATGGAGTTCCCCCGCCCATGAGCGACGTCCTACCCATCATCCTGTCCGGCGGCTCCGGCACGCGGCTGTGGCCGCTGTCGCGCGAGTCCTACCCGAAACAGTTCCTGCCGCTGGTCGGCGAGCACAGCATGCTGCAGGCCACCTGGCTGCGTGCGGCGCCCGTCGCCGGGCATGCGCCGATCGTGGTCGCCAACGAAGAGCACCGCTTCGTGGCCGCCGAGCAATTGCAGCAGATCGGCGTGAAGCCGCAATCGATCCTGCTCGAACCCAAGGGCCGCAATACCGCCCCGGCCATCGCCGTGGCGGCGCTGGAGGCCACCCGCAACGGCGCCGATCCGCTGCTGCTGGTGCTGCCCTCCGATCACGTGATCCGCGACGAAGCGGCATTCCAGGCCGCGGTACGCGCGGCCGCGGCGGCCGCCGCGCAAGGCAAGCTGGTCACCTTCGGAATCCGGCCGACTGCGCCGGAAACCGGCTACGGCTACATCAAGGCCGGCGCCGGCAACGGCGTCAGCGCGGTCGAGCGCTTCGTCGAGAAGCCGGACCTGGCCACCGCGCAGGGCTACCTGGCGTCGGGCGAGTACTACTGGAACAGCGGCATGTTCCTGTTCCGCGCCTCGCGCTACCTGGAAGAACTGCGCCGCTTGCAGCCGGCGATCGCCGAGGCCTGCAGCAAGGCCTGGGAAGCGTCCAAGCGCGACGCCGACTTCACCCGCCTGGACAAGGACGCCTTCGCCGCCAGCCCGTCGGACTCGATCGACTATGCGGTGATGGAGAAGACCGCCGATGCAGTGGTGGTGCCGCTCGACGCCGGCTGGAACGACGTCGGTTCCTGGTCGGCCTTGCTTGAAGTCTCGCCGCAGGACGCGCAGGGCAATGCGCACCACGGCGACGTGATCGAGATCGATTGCCGCAACACCTACGCCTATGGTTCGCGGCTGATCGCGATGGTCGGGCTGCAGGACGTGGTGGTGGTGGAGACCGACGACGCGGTGCTGGTCGGTCATCGCGATCGCATCCAGGAGGTCAAGCAGATCGTGGCCAAGATCAAGGCCAGCGGCCGCTCCGAGGCCACCTGGCACCGCAAAGTGTACCGTCCGTGGGGCGCCTACGATTCGATCGACAACGGCCAGCGTTTCCAGGTCAAGCGCATCACCGTCAAGCCCGGCGCCACGCTGAGCCTGCAAATGCACCACCACCGCGCCGAGCACTGGATCGTGGTCAGCGGGACCGCCGAGGTCACCCGTGGCGAGGAAGTATTGCTGCTCACCGAGAACCAGAGCACCTACATCCCGCTGGGCGTGACCCATCGCCTGAAGAACCCGGGCAAGTTGCCGCTGGAACTGATCGAGGTGCAATCCGGCAGCTATCTGGGCGAGGACGACATCGTGCGCTTCGAGGACACCTACGGGCGCACCTGAGTCCTGCTGCAGCGAAAAAGAAAAAAGCCGGGCGATGCCCGGCTTTTTTCGTTTCCGCCTTTCAGTACCGCGCTACGCGGACGGCGGCGCTTGCGCAGCCAGTTCGCCGATCACCCGGCGCAGGCCATCGCGCCATTCCGGCAGCACCAGCGAAAAATCGCGCTGCAGCCTGGACACGTCCAGCCGCGAATACGCCGGGCGCTTGGCCGGGGTCGGATACTCGGCCGTGGCGATCGGCAGCACGCGCGGCGCACGCGACAGCAGACCGGCCGCGAGCGCTTCTTCGAAGATCGCCTCGGCGAAGCCGTGCCAGGTGGTCTCGCCGGCGGCGGTCAGGTGCCAGGTCCCCGATTGCGCGGCAGCGCGCTGCGCAAGGACTTGCGCGGTGACATCGGCGATCAACCCTGCCGGCGTCGGCGTGCCCACCTGGTCGGCGACCACGCGCAGTTCGTCGCGCTCGGCGCCGACGCGCAGCATGGTGCGCAGGAAATTGCTGCCATGCGCGGCGTAGACCCAGGCGGTACGCAAGATCAGGTGCTGCGCGCCGGACGCGCGGATCGCGGCTTCGCCGGCGAGCTTGGTCGCACCATACACGCCCAGCGGCGCGGTCGGCGCGTCCTCCGGATATGGGCGGCTGCCCTGGCCATCGAACACGTAGTCGGTGGAGTAATGCACCATCGGCACGCCATGCGCTGCGCACCAGCCGGCGATCGCCGCAGGCGCCTCGGCGTTGGCGCGCAAGGCCGCGTCGCGCTCCTGCTCGGCGCGATCCACCGCGGTATAGGCCGCCGCATTGACCACGGCGCTCGGCTGCAACCGATCCAGCAAGGCGCCCAGCGTGTGCGGCTGATCGAAGTCGGCGGTCTCGCAGGCGCTGCCGTCGGGCAGGCGGCCGCTGCGCGTGGTCGCCAGCACCGGCCCGCGTGCGCCCAGCGCGCGCAGCAGCTCCTGGCCGACCTGACCGTTGGCGCCGAACACCAGCGTGGTCACGGCGCGTACACCGGCAAACGCTCGGCCGCGATGTCGGCCAGGAACGGGGCCATCGCATCCTTGGCAGACAGCAGCGGCTGGCTGATCGGCCAGTCCACGCCGATCGCCGCGTCGTCCCAGCGCACGCCGGCGTCGGCTTCCTTCACGTACACGTCGGTGCACAGATAGCTGAACACCGCACGCTCGGACAGCACCGCGAACCCATGCGCGAAGCCTTCCGGGATCCAGAACTGTTTCTTGTTCTCCGCGCTGAGCACCACCGCCGCCCAGCGACCGAACTGCGGCGAGCCGCGGCGGATGTCCACGGCGACGTCGTAGACCTCGCCTTCCAGCACGCTGACCAGCTTGCCCTGCGGGCGCGGCCATTGGTAATGCAGGCCGCGCAGCACGCCCTTGGCCGAGGTCGAGACGTTGCTCTGCACGAAGTTGGTGGGCAGCCCGTGCTGGCCGAACCGCTCGGCGTTCCAGGTCTCGAAGAAATAGCCGCGTTCGTCGCCGAACACCGCCGGCTCGATCACCACGCAGCCGGGCAGATGGGTTTCAATCACTTTCACGGAACGGTTCCTCGGACAGCCAGTTCATGCAGATATTTGCCGTAGTCGTTCTTCAACAGCGGCGCGGCGAGTTTCTCCAGCTGCGCGGCATCGATCCAGCCCTGGCCGAATGCGATCTCCTCGGGACAGCACACCTGCAGCCCCTGTCGCGACTGGATGGTCTCGATGAAGTTGGAGGCCTCGTGCAGCGACTGGTGGGTGCCGGTATCCAGCCAGGCGTAGCCGCGGCCCAGCGGTTCCAGGTGCAGTTCGCCCGCGTCCAGGTAACGGCGGTTGAGATCGGTGATTTCCAGCTCCCCGCGCGGCGAGGGGGTCAACGCGGCGGCGTGCTCGCTGGCCTGGCCGTCGTAGAAGTACAGGCCGGTCACCGCATAGTTGGAGCGCGGCTGCGCCGGCTTTTCGGCGATGTCGATGACCTTGCCGGCCTGGTCGAACTCGGCCACGCCATAGCGCTCCGGGTCGTTGACCCAGTAGCCGAACACGGTGGCGCCGTGCTGCCGCGCATCGGCGCGGCGCAGGGTCTCGGTCAGGCCATGGCCGTGGAAGATGTTGTCGCCCAGCACCAGGCAGCTCGGCTTGCCGTCGATGAAATCGCGGCCGATCAGGTAGGCCTGCGCCAGTCCGTCCGGGCTCGGCTGCACCGCGTATTCGAGCTGCATGCCCCACTGCGAGCCGTCGCCCAGCAGCGCGCGGAACAAGGCCTGCTCGTGCGGGGTGTTGATGATCAGCACCTCGCGGATGCCGGCCAGCATCAGCACGCTGAGCGGGTAATAGATCATCGGCTTGTCGTACACCGGCAGCAGCTGCTTGCTGACGCCCTTGGTGATCGGATACAGCCGGGTGCCGGAGCCGCCGGCCAGGATGATGCCTTTGCGTTGCGTCATGATGTGCTTCCTAGGAAGTCCGCACATCGATGTGCGGGCTCTTGCGAGGGACTCGCGTTATGCCGCCGTGCCGATGCGTTCCAGCCGATAGCTGCCGTCGAGCACGCCCTGCACCCAGGCCTGGTTGGCCAGGTACCAGTCCACGGTGATGGCGATGCCCTGCTCGAAGCTGTACTTCGGCTCCCAGCCCAGTGCGTTCTTCAGCTTGGACGCATCGATCGCATAGCGCCGGTCGTGGCCGGGGCGGTCGGCGACATGGGTGATCTGGCTGGCGCGCGGCTGGCCGTCGGCGCGCGGGCGGCGCGCATCGAGCAGCGCGCAGATCGCCTGCACCACCTCGATGTTCTGCTTCTCGGAGTTGCCGCCGACGTTGTAGGTCTCGCCGACCTGGCCCTTGGCCAGCACGGTGCGGATCGCCTCGCAATGGTCGCCGACGAACAGCCAGTCGCGCACCTGCTTGCCGTCGCCGTAGACCGGCAGCGGCTCGCCGGCCAGCGCCTTGGCGATCACCAGCGGCACCAGCTTCTCGGGGAAGTGGTACGGGCCGTAATTATTGGAGCAGTTGGTGGTCAGCACCGGCAGGCCGTAGGTGTGGTGGAACGCGCGCACCAGGTGGTCGGAGGCGGCCTTGGACGCCGAGTACGGCGAATTGGGCGCGTACGGCGTGGTCTCGGAGAACTTGCCGGTCTCGCCGAGCGTGCCGTAGACCTCGTCGGTGGAGACGTGCAGGAAACGGAACGCGGCGCGCGGCGCTTCCGGCAGCGCCTTCCAATGGTCGCGCACCGCTTCCAGCAGGCCCAGGGTGCCGACCACGTTGGTCTGGATGAAGGCGCCGGGGCCGTCGATCGAGCGGTCCACATGGCTCTCGGCGGCGAAGTTCAGCACGGCGTCGGGCTGGTGCTCGCGCAGCAGTTGCGCGACCAGCGCGCGGTCGCCGATATCGCCCTGCACGAAGACGTGGTCGGGATTGCCCTCCAGCGACGCCAACGTGTTCAGATTGCCGGCGTAGGTCAAGGCGTCCAGATTGATCACGCGCACGCCGCGCGACACCGCCTCCAGCACGAAATTGCCGCCGATGAACCCGGCGCCGCCGGTTACAAGCCAAGTAGCCACTGTGACATCTCCTGATCGGGCGCTGCGACGCGCGCCGCTGTCCAAACCGAACAGCATATACGCTTTGTATGGCATGGTCGCCTGCGCCAGCTGTGCCGGGTTCAGACTGGGGCGCCCACCTCCGGTGGTGACCATACGCCATCGCATGGCCCGCTACTGCCGGTTAGAATCCACCGACTGCCCCGTGCCAGCCGCCGCGGCCGGGCCTCCCCGCACTGCTCAAGGATCTCGTACAAGATGAAAATCCTCGTCGCCTACAAGCGCGTGGTGGACTACAACGTCCGCATCCAGGTCAAGCCGGACGGCTCCGGCGTCGTGACCGAGGGCGTCAAGCTTTCCCCCAACCCGTTCGACGAAATCGCCCTGGAAGAGGCGCTGCGCCTGCGCGATGCCGGCATCGCCAGCGAGGTGGTGGTGGTCACCCTGGCCCCGGCCGATGCCGCCGCGCACCTGCGCAACGGCCTGGCGATGGGCGCCAACCGCGCCATCCACGTGTTCACCGATGCCGCGCTCCAGCCGCTGACCGCGGCCCGCGCGCTGCTCAAGCTGGTCGAGCAGGAGCAGCCGGACCTGGTGATCCTGGGCAAGCAGGCGATCGACGACGACGCCAACCAGACCGGGCAGATGCTGGCCACGCTGTGGGGCCGCCCGCAGGCCACCTTCGCCGGCAAGCTGGTGGTCGCCGACGGCAAGGCCACGGTGACCCGCGAAGTCGACGCCGGCCTGGAAACGCTGGAAGTGGACCTGCCGGCGGTGGTCACCACCGACCTGCGCCTGAACGAGCCGCGCTTCATCAAGCTGCCGGACATCATGAAGGCCAAGAGCAAGCCGCTGCAGACGCTGGCCTTCGCCGAGCTGGGCGTGCAGTCCAACGACAGCCTGGCCACCACCCACTACGCCCCGCCGCCCAAGCGCAGCCGCGGCGTGATGGTCAAGGACGCCGCCGAACTGGTGGCCGCACTCAAGCAGAAGGGGTTGTTGTAATGGCCAAGATCCTCGTCGTCGCCGAACACCTGAACGGCCAGCTCAACGCGGCCACCGCCAAGACCGTCAGCGCCGCGCAGGCGCTGTCGCCGGAAGCCATCGACATCGTGGTGCTGGCCGCCGATCCGGCCACGGTCGCTGCGCAAGCGGCGCAGATCGCCGGCGTGCGCCGCGTGCTCACCGTGGCCAATCCGGCCAACGAACACGCCATCGCGCAGGTGCTGGGGCCGCAGATCGCGCAGCTGGCGCCGGGCTACAGCCATGTGTTCGGCCCGTCCACCACCTTCGGCAAGGACCTGATGCCGGTGGTCGCCGCGCTGCTCGGGGTCAACCAGATCTCCGACCTGATGGCGGTCGATGGCGACTACGCGTTCAAGCGCCCGATCTACGCCGGCAACGCGATCATCAGCGTGCAGGCGCCCGCCGAGCAGACCGTGGTCGCCACCGTGCGCAGCGCCTCGTGGCCGGAAGCGGTCCAGGGCGGTAGCGCGGCGATCGAAGCGGCCAGCGTGAGCGCCACGCTGCCCACCCACACCCGCTTCGTCGGCCTGGCCGCCGGCAGCTCCGACCGCCCCGACCTGCAGAGCGCCAAGCGCGTGGTCTCCGGCGGCCGCGGCGTGGGTTCGGCGGAGAATTTCCAGATCATCTACAAGCTCGCCGACAAGCTCGGCGCCGCGGTCGGCGCCTCGCGCGCGGCGGTGGATGCCGGCTACGTGCCCAACGAACTGCAGGTCGGCCAGACCGGCAAGATCATCGCCCCGGACCTGTACGTGGCCGTGGGCATCTCCGGCGCGATCCAGCACCTGACCGGGATCAAGGACGCCGGCACCATCGTGGCGATCAACAAGGACCCGGAATCGCCGATCTTCGAGATCGCCGACATCGGGCTGGTGGGTGACTTGTTCGCCTTGCTCCCGGAACTGGAAACGGCACTGGGTTGACGCCGATGCGGCTCCGATGACCTCGCTGCCGCCCTCCGGCGCCGACGGCATGCCGATGCCGCGGCGGCGGCGCATGGACCATCTGGCCGGGTTCGTGCTGCTGTTGTGCGCGGGCTACGTGGCCACGTTGTTCTGGGTGGACCGCGGCAACGGGACGTTCTCGCGCTTGAGCGAGGTCGGCCACCTGATGGCGCTGGCCACCTTGCCGGTCAGCGCCAGCTACCTGTTCCGCTACTGGCGCTGGCGCTGGCTGCTGCAGCGCTACGGCCATCCGGTCCCGTTCGGCGCCGGGCTGGCCGGCTACCTGGCCGGCTTCGCGTTGACCGCAACGCCAGGCAAGGCCGGCGAATTGCTGCGTATCCGCTATTTCGCCCGCATCGGCGTGCCGGCGCGACGCACCATCGCCGTGTTCGTGTTCGAGCGCGCCTGCGACCTGCTGGTGATCCTGGCGCTGTCGCTGCTGGCCGCTCCGGTCTTTCCCACGCTGGGCGTGCTGGCGGCGGTGGTCCTGGCCTTCGTTGGCCTGTTGTTCGGCGCGGCCGCCTGGCCGCCGCTGCTGGATCGGCTGACCGCGCTGGTGCGGTGGATGCCTGGCCGCTGGCTGCAGCGCCTGGCGCAGTTCGCGCTGGCCGCGGCGCTGGAACTGCGCGGCTGCCTGGGTGCGCGCCAGTTCGGGCAAAGCATGGTCGCCGGGGTGCTGGCCTGGGGCCTGACCTCCGCGGTATTCGTGGGCCTGTGCCTGGGGATGGGTCTGCAACTGGATCCCAGCGTGGCCTTCGGCATCTACCCGCTGGCGATGCTGGTCGGCGCGCTGTCCTTCGTGCCCGGTGGCGTCGGCACCACCGAACTGGCGATCGTGCTGATGCTCGACCGCCTCGGCATCGCCACCGCCGATGCGATCGCCGTGGCGGTGGCGGCGCGCCTGGTCACGCTGTGGTACGCCATTGTGGTCGGCGCGCTGGCGATGATCCGGGCCGAGCTCCTGCCTCGCAACAAGGCCGTCTGATTCACATAGGTATAATCGCGGCCCCGCAATGGACCGCCAGGCCATCGAATGTCCGCCTCTACCAGTTCCCCGCCCCACCATCCGGCAGTTTCGGGGCGCGCCCTGTGCGTGGATCTGGATGGCACCCTGCTGAACTCGGACATTCTCTACGAGTCGGTGCTGGCGCTGCTGGCACGCAATCCGCTGTACGTGTTCCTGCTGCCGCTGTGGTTGCTGCGCGGCAAGGCGGCGCTGAAGCGCGAACTGGCCTCGCGCGTCACCTTGCCGGCCGAGACCCTGCCCTACAACGAGCAAGTCCTGGAACTGCTGCGCACCACCACGCAGCGTCCGCGCGTGCTGTGCACGGCCTCCGATGCCTTGCTGGTGACGCCGATCGCGGAATATCTGGGCCTGTTCGAGCAGGTGATCGCCAGCGACGGCAAACGCAATCTCTCCGGGCGCAACAAGGCCGATGTCCTGGTCGAAGCGTTCGGTGCCGGCAATTTCGACTACGCCGGCAACGGCAGCGTGGATCTGCACGTGTGGGAGAAAGCCGGTGGCGCCTGGGTCGTCAACAATGGCAGCGCGCTCAGCAAGGCCGCCGCGCAGCGCACCACGGTGCACGCGCATTGGCCCGCCCGGCCGCGCGCTCGCGCCTGGCTGAAGGCGCTGCGGCTGCACCAGTGGCTGAAGAACCTGCTGGTGTTCGTCCCGCTGCTGACCGCACATCGCTTCCTGGATCCGGAGTCGGTGCTGCAGGCGGCGATCGCGCTGATCGCATTCGGCTTGTGCGCCTCCGGCGTGTACGTGCTCAACGATTTACTCGATCTCACCCCGGACCGGCAGCACCCGCGCAAGCGCAAGCGCCCGTTCGCCGCCGGCCGTCTTCCCCTGCTGCAAGGCCTGTTCGCCGCGCCGGTGCTGACCGTGGCCGGACTCGCGCTGTCGCTGGCCTGCAACCTGGAATTCACCCTGGTGCTGCTGGCCTATTACGTGATGACGCTGGCGTACTCGCTGCGCCTGAAGCGCATCGTGATGATCGACGTGGTGCTGCTGGCGGCGCTGTACACGGTGCGCATCATCGGCGGCGCGATGGCGATCGACATCGAGCTGTCGTTCTGGCTGCTGGCGTTCTCGATGTTCATCTTCCTATCGCTGGCCCTGCTCAAGCGCTACACCGAGTTGCACGCGATGCTCAGCAGCGGCAAGACCAAGGCCAGCGGACGCGCCTACTCGGTGGAGGACCTGTCGCTGCTGCAGTCGATGGGTGCCGCCGCCGGCTACATCGCGGTGATGGTAATGGCGCTGTACATCAACAGCCCGGAGAGCGTGGAGTTGTACAGCCACCCGAAGGTGCTCTGGCTGGTCTGTCCGGTGCTGCTGTACTGGGTGAGCCGGGTCTGGGTGATCGCGCACCGCGGCGACATGCACGACGACCCGATCGTGTTCGCCGCCACCGACCGGGTCAGCCAGGTGGTGGTGGTGCTGTGCGGACTGTTCGCGCTGAGCGCCATCTGATGGCGGACGCGGGGCAATCCTGGGGGCGCTATCCGAAGGCGACGCAGGCCTTGTTGCCGGTCACCGACCGCGCGGCGGACCTGCCGGCATTCGACGGCCACGCGCTGCCGCGCGGCAACGGCCGCAGCTATGGCGACAGCTGCCTGAATCCGGACGGCAGCCTACTGTGCACGCGCGGCCTGGACCGGTTCATCGGCTTCGATCCGGCAACCGGCCTGCTGCGCTGCGAAGCCGGGGTCACCCTGGCCGAGATCATCGACCTGGCCTTGCCGCAGGGCTGGTTCCTGCCGGTGACCCCGGGCACCCGCTACGTGACCGTGGCCGGCGCCATCGCCAACGACGTGCACGGCAAGAATCACCACCGCACCGGCAGCTTCGGCCACCATGTGCGCGCCTTCGAGCTGCTGCGCAGCGACGGCACGCGCCGCGTGTGCAGCCCCGCCGACGATGCCGAAGGCTGGTTCGCGGCCACCGTCGGCGGCCTCGGATTGACCGGCCTGATCACCTGGGCGCAACTCCAGTTGCGCCGGGTCGCCAGCGCCGCGCTGGAAACGGAGAACATCCGTTTCGGCTCGCTCGACGAGTTCTTCGCCTTGTCGGCGGCCTCCGCCGACAGCCACGAATACAGCGTCGCCTGGATCGACTGCCTGGCCAGCGGCCGCGCGCGCGGCCGTGGTCACTTCACCCGTGCCGACCATTGCCCGGGCCTGCCGGAAGAACGGCCCACGCCCCCGGGCGCAGGCCTGCCGATGCCGCTGACGCCGCCGTTCTCGTTGGTCAACCAGCTGTCGCTGCGGCCGTTCAACGCGCTGTACTTCTGGCGCCAGCCTGCGCCGCGCAAGCGCGCGGTCAGCCACGTGCTGCCGTTCTTCTATCCGCTGGACGGCATCCGCAACTGGAATCGCATGTACGGCCCGGCCGGTTTCCTGCAGTACCAGTGCGTGCTGCCGCCGGCCGCCTCGCGCGACGGCATCGACGCGCTGCTGGCGGAGATCGCGCGCAGCGGCAGCGGCTCGTTCCTGGCGGTGCTGAAGGAATTCGGCGCCGCGCGCTCGCTGGGCATGCTGTCGTTTCCGCGCCCGGGCACCACCCTGGCGCTGGATTTCCCCAATAGCGGCCCGGACGTCTTCCGGCTGCTGGAGCGGCTCGACCGCATCGTCGACGCGGCCGGCGGCGCTCTGTACCCTGCCAAGGACGCGCGCATGAGCGCGGCGTCGTTCCAGCGCGCCTACGGCCGCTGGCGGGAATTCAGCCATTACCTCGATCCACGCTTTTCTTCCGGCTTCTGGCGCCGGGTCACGGAGTAACCATGCAACGCGTCCTCATCATCGGTGCCACCTCGGCCATCGCCGAAGCCACTGCCCGACGCTACGCCGCACGCGGCGCGGCGATCCATCTGCTCGGCCGCCAGGCCGCGCGCCTGGAGGCGATCGCGGCCGACCTGTCGGTGCGCGGCGCCAAGAGCAGCAGCGGCGTGCTCGACGTCAACGACGGCGCGCACCACGGCGCAGCGTTCGACGCGGCATGGTCGGCCCTCGGCGGCGTGGACGTGGTCCTGATCGCGCATGGCACCCTGCCGGACCAGGCCGCGTGCGACGCCTCGGTCGAGCTGTCGCTGCGCGAGTTCGCCACCAACGGCACCTCCACGATCGCGCTGTGCGCGGCGCTGGCGCCGCGCCTGGCAGCTGGCGCGACGCTGGCGGTGATCTCCTCGGTCGCCGGCGACCGCGGCCGCGCCAGCAACTACCTGTACGGCAGCGCCAAGGCCGCGGTCAGCGCCTATCTCAGCGGCCTGGGCCAGCGCCTGCGCCCGGCCGGGATCAACGTGCTCACGATCAAACCGGGCTTCGTCGACACGCCGATGACCGCCGCCTTCAAGAAGGGTGCGCTGTGGGCCAAGCCCGACCAGATCGCCAAGGGCATCGTACGCGCCGTCGACGGCCGCCGCGCGGTCGCCTACCTGCCGGGTTTCTGGTGGGCGATCATGTTCATCATCACGTCCATCCCCGAATTCGTTTTCCGCAGGATCAAGCTCTGACATGACCGACAAACACGCCAAGATCGTCATCACCGGGGCCGCCGGGCTGGTCGGACAGAACCTGATCGTCGAACTCGAAGAGCAGGGTTACAGCCAACTGGTAGCGATCGACAAGCACGCGCACAACCTGCAGATCCTGCGCGAGCTGCATCCGGCGGTGCGCGTGGTGCATGCGGATCTGGCCGAACCCGGCGACTGGGCGCGCGAGTTCGAAGGCGCCGCCTGCGTCGCCCAACTGCACGCGCAGATCACCGGCAAGACCACCGAGCTGTTCACCCGCAACAACCTGGTGGCCACCTCGCACGTGCTCGACGCCTGCCGCGCGGCCAAGGTGCCGTACCTGGTCCACATCAGTTCCTCGGTGGTGAACTCGGTGGCCAAGGACGACTACACCAACACCAAGCGCGCGCAGGAACAGATGGTCGTGGCCAGCGGCCTGCGCCACTGCGTGCTGCGCCCGACCCTGATGTTCGGCTGGTTCGATCCCAAGCACCTGGGCTGGCTGTCGCGCTTCATGGCCAAGACCCCCGTGTTCCCGATTCCCGGCGACGGCAAGTTCATGCGCCAACCGCTGTACGAGCGCGACTTCTGCCGCTGCATCGCCAAATGCATCGAACGCGAGCCCGACGGCGAGGTCTACGACATCGTCGGCGACACCCGCGTAGACTACGTGGACATCATCAAGACCATTAAGCGGGTCAAAAAGCTGCATACACTGATCGTGCATATCCCGATCGGGTTCTTTGCCTTCCTGCTGCGGGTGTATTCGCTGTTCAGCGCAAAACCGCCGTTCACCGCCGACCAGCTCAAGGCGCTCAGCGCCGGCGACGACTTCAAGGGCATCGATACCGAAGCGGTATTCGGCGTGCGCCAGACGCCGTTCGAAGACGCGATCCGCGAGAGTTACACCGATCCGCGGTATAGCCGTATCGTGCTGCAGCGCTGAACAGACCCGATGTCGATGAACCCACGCAGCGACTCCCGGATCGAGCTGAGGAGATACGATATCGCCTCCTGGGCTATAACCCGCTTCGCCCGGTATACTGGCCGATAGGCTACGCCGCAGTCGACGCATACATCCTGTTTTTCAGCAAACTCTTCCCAGCGGGCCCGTATTGGCGTGTTTCTCGCGCTGGCTTTCGCAAGCCTTGAAGTGTTCGCCGCAGCGCACAAGGTCACCGTCGAGCCGATGCTGTCGCTGCTCGACTGCGATCCTTATTTTCTCGCATTGAAGATCGTATTCTGGTGGACCTGCTTCGTCGTTCTGAAGGATCTGCTGGTCAGCGAGAGGCAAGGCGCCGGATTCACGCTGCTATTCATGCTGTTTGTCGGCTTGTTGAATACCGACCACATGCTGCGGCCGCGCTTTGTCCACTACGGACCCGCCGCACAACTGCGCAAGCTCGACCTGCCGGGCTCGCATCCCATCAAGTTCAACCCGGAGGGCTGGGAAACCACCATCACCACAAAGGAATGATGCCTGTCCCACGGGGAAGCCGAAGGCGCGCATGCGCATTGTCATGATGGGTACGGCGCGCAGACCGGTTTCCGATGGGCAGCAAGCGACAACGCGTTGACTGGGGCTTGCAGCGGAACATGCGCCAAGACTGGCATGGGGCGCGGCGTACAAAACCGCTTTCGTTGACTGTATATTGCTTTTTTTGGGTGCATGCGCGCCGGTTGCTCCGCTGCCGCCCCCGATGCCGACGGGAAACCGAATGCTGCGCGATGGCATCCGCGCGTCCCTGGCCAGAGCGCTTACCCCTCCCTTTTCGAAGAAACATCCATGCTCCACCTATTCCGCAAATGGCATGCCATTGCCGTCCTGAGCATGTCGCTGCTCGCATGCCAGCAATCGCCGCAGCCCAGCCTCGTGCAGGACGGCGGCTGCCCGCCGCAGCACTCGCCCTATCTCAAGCAGGCGCCGAGCGTCGAGGGGCGCATCACCTACTGCGACCAGGGCGACGCTTCCACCGGCCAGATCAGCACAACCGCGTACCCCGCCGGGACGCGCCACGTCACCGTGATGATGGCCGGGTATCCCGCCACCGAGGGCGTGCGCGTGCTGGCGGTCGCCACCGATGGCAGTTTCACTTCGGCATTGAAGACGGACAACATCGGCGAGAGCTGGAAGCCGGTCAGCTTCCAATTGCCCGAGGCGGCCCAGACGCACGCGTTCTACCTTCGGCTGGTCGATGACGCGACCGGCACGTTCGGCTGGGCAGGCCTGGGCTTCGAGCGTGCCGGGCTGGCCACGACGCTACCGGCCCACGCGTTGCCGATGGCATTGGCGATCCTCACCGCGCATCTGTGGCTGATCCTCGCCGGCTGGCTGCTGCCACGAACATGGACGGTACCGGCGCGGGCGCTATGCGCGCTCCTGGCGCTCGGCACCGCATCCGCGTGCGTCATTGCCGGCTACATTGCATCTCCCGCCCTCGGCGCCATCATCGCCTATGGCGCTGCCGCACTGCCGTTGCTTGCGTTGCCGCTGCGGCTGCGCCGGGGAGCGGCGCCGCTGGCCGAGGCCACCGCGCTGCACCGCCTGTTCTTTCCCTCGTTGCTGCTGGCACTGCTGATTCTCTGGATCGGACTCTATCCGTTTTCATGGGACGGGCAGGACTGGCAGACAGCCGCCACGCGTTGGCGCAACCTGCCGATAGATTCATGGCTGCCGCTGATCTTCGCCAATATGGTCCACGGCGGACGCCTGGACGTACCGATGATCGGCGACTGGCTGAGCAGCGATCGGCCGCCGCTGCAGTCGGGCCTGTACCTGCTGTTCTTCCACTCCTGGCTAGCGCACGGCGGCCTGATCTATCAAGCGCTGTCGACGTGGGCGCAAACGCTGGTCGTCGTGCCGCTGCTCGTCCTCGCCGGCACTCTGCCGCGGCGTTCGCAACGCGCCGCGATCGTGTTCGCGCTCGCGCTGTCTCCGCTGGTGCTGCTCAATGGCCTGTTCGTGTGGCCCAAGCTCTTCGCGGCGACGTTCTGCGCCATCTTCCATATCGCCCTGTTCGGTCCGTCCAGCATCGCCAGGCCGGCGCGCTGGTCGATGGCCGGGCTTGCGGCGGCCTTGGCCATGCTGTCGCATGGCGGCGCGCTGTTCGCCCTGGTGGCCTGATTAGCGCTGTGTCTCAGCTGGTGATGCTGCCTTGGTTTAGAAATGCAGGTTCTTCAGTGAGATACGGCGATGACGCTCAATCGGATCCAGTTCCAAAAGGGGCTTTCGATTCCGGCTTTTCTGAGCCGCTACGGCTCCGAGGCGCAATGTGTCGAGGCCTTGGTTCAGGCCAGGTGGCCCAATGGCTTCGTGTGTCCGCAGTGCGGACACACGCATGCCAGTGGCTTTGAGCGGGGACGCCAGCACCTGTGGCAGTGCGCGCGCTGCCGGGTACAGACCAGCTTGACCGCCGGCACGCCCATGGCAGACACCAAGCTTCCCTTGCGGGTGTGGTGGCTGGCCATCTATCTGGTGAGCCAAGCCAAGAACGGAATTGCTGCGCTGGAACTGGCTCGGCAACTGGGCGTGTGCTATCGCACTGCATGGCGGATCAAGCACAAAGTGATGTCGGCGATGGCCGATCGTGAGCAGTCACGCCGGCTCGACGGAGAGGTCCAGATCGATGATGCCTATCTGGGCGGCGAACGCGCCGGTGGTCCAGGCCAACCGCAGTGGCGCAATAAAGTGCCGTTTATTGCAGCGGTTTCCCTGCATCAAGGGCGCCCGCGCTATCTCCGCCTGGATGTGGTCTCCAGCTTCCGAAGAAGCGTCGTGCACACGTGGGCTCAGCAGGCACTGGCACCGGGCACCCATGTCGTCAGTGATGGGCTGACAGCGTTCACCGGTGTGGGCTGGGCAGGCCTGACCCACGATGCCATCGTGACCGGAAGCGGCCGCAAAGGCGTCCAGCAGCCTCGTCTGCGTTGGGTCAATACGATCCTGGGCAATCTCAAAACGGCGCTTAGCGGCACCCACCATGCGGTGGACTTCCCCAAATACGGCGCGCGCTACCTGCATGCGCATGCCTACCGCTTCAATCGCCGCTTCAACCTGGCCGCCATGGTGCCGCGCCTGGCCAGTGCCCTGGCCGGCGCGGGAAGGCTCACAGAGCAGCAACTGCGTACGACAGCTGAGACACAGCGCTAATCAGGCCTGGTGGGATCCACGGCCGCCTTCGTGTTGCTGAAACGCAGCCAGGCGTTGCCGGTGCTGCTCAAGACCGGCGCCCTTGCGGTGGCGGCCTACCTGCCTTGGGTCGGCTACCAGCGCCTCATCGACCCACCAGGCGACCGACTGCTGAAATGGCATTTCGCCGGGCACATCCCGGTCACCCAGGACTCGTTCTTGCACGTGCTGCGTGCGGCCTATGCCGATCTCGGCTTGTGGCCATGGCTCGCCGGGCGCGCCGCCAACCTGAACAGCCTGATGCACGGAAGCTTCAGCTTTTTCGGCGACGCATGGGCACTGTTCTGGAACCGCAGCCCGGCGGCGATCGCCACCGTCGTCGAGAACAGCTTTTTCTACGGCGCGTATTCGATGTGGTTCGCATCGCCGCTGTGGCTTTTGCCCTGCGTTGCCTATGCGTTCGTCAGGCGCCGTAGCCTGCGCCCGGTGCGGTTTCCATCCGACCTGGCGCTCGCCGCGGCACTGTCGTTCCTGTTCTGGATCCTGGTGATCTACGAGCCTGGGCAGACGGTCATTCATCAAGGCGCCTACTTCAGTTTCCTGGCCAGCATGCTGGTGATCCTGCTCATGCTGGCTCAATGCTTCCCGCTGGCGCTATACGCCGTTGTCGCGCTCAACCTCGCGGTGGCTGCGCTCGCCTACGCCTTCGACAGGCCTTTCGACGGTGCGTCCTCCGCGATCCATCTCGGCGCCACGCTGGCACTGACCGGCGGCTTGCTCGCCGCCTGCAGGCTGGCGTCAGCGGAAACGATGGACGACGAGCGTCGTCGGTGTTGATGCCGTCATTGGGTGCCGCTTGTCGCCCTTGAGTCGATGTCGATCGCCCGTTGCGGTGTCTTGCCGCATCCGGGATTGCGTCCGGTGGCCATGGCGTGCGGCAGCTGGCGCCTGTTCGGACTGCGCACCCCGCCACCGCATCACCCATGGCGATGACACGCTAAACTTGCCTCCTGCCTGCCGCGCCACCGCCTGATTGCTGGCGCCGGCGCCCCCCTACTGAAGCCAATGACATGACCTCAAAGAAGCACTACGCGATCGTCGGCGCCGGCCCCATGGGCCTGATGGCGGCCGTTCGGCTCCTCGACGCCGGCCACAGCGTGGACATCTACGAACGCGACGACCGCATCGGCGGCATGTCTGCCACCTTCGATTTCGATGGCCTTCCGATCGAGCGCTACTACCACTTCATCTGCAAGACCGACGATCCGCTGTTCGCCCTGCTGGCCCGTTACGGCCTGTCCGACAAGCTGCATTGGACGGATACCAAGATGGGCTATTTCTACAACGGAACCCTCTACAAGTGGGGAACGCCGTTCGCCTTGCTGGGCTTCCCGCATCTTGGGCCGATCAGCAAGTTGCGCTACGCGCTGCACGTCATGTACACCAAGGGCATCAAGGACTGGACGGCGCTGGACAAGGTCAATGCGACCACGTGGATCCGCAAGTGGATCGGCGACAAGGCGTACGACGTGATGTGGAAGGACGCATTCCGGCTGAAGTTCTTCGAGTACCGGGACAATCTTTCCGCCAGCTGGATCGGCACGCGCATCAAGCGCATCGCGCTGTCGCGGCGCAGCCTCATGCACGAGAGCCTTGGCTACCTGGATGGCGGCTCGATGACCCTGCTCGACAAGATGGCCGCGGACATCACCGCCCGCGGCGGTCGCATTGTGTTGTCGCAGGGCATCGACGAAGTCGTCAGCGAAAACGGCAGCGTCAGCGGCGTGCGCGCCGGCGGCCAGTTCGTTGCCTACGATGGCGTGGTCTCCACGGCCCCCATCCAATACGTGCCGGCGATGGTGCCGAGCCTGCCGCCCGATTTCAGCGCCCAGATCCGCGCCATCGAAAATATTCCGGTCGCCTGCGTCATCCTCAAACTGAAGCAGCCGGTCAGCGAAAACTTCTGGATGAACATCAGCGACCCGAGCATCGCGATCCCGGGCGTGATCGAGTACAGCAACCTCAATCCCACTACGCCGCCGGGGCAGAAGATCCTGTACGCCCCGTTCTACATGCCCAAGACCCACCCGAAATGGAGCATGCGCAACGACGCGCTGATCGAAGAGGTGCTTGGCTATCTGCCGAAGCTGAATCCGTCCTTCCAGCGCGACTGGGTGCTGGCGACCCACTGCCACCGCTATGAATTCGCGCAGACCATCTGCCCGCCGGGCTTCCAGGATCGCCTGCCGGCAATGCGCACGCCGCTGCACGGGTTTTTCATGGCCGACACCGCCTATTACTACCCGGAGGACCGCTCGATCTCCGAGAGCCTGCAAGCGGCCGACCGCCTGGCAGACGCCGTACTTCACGCATGACATCGCGCAAGTTCATCAAGTTCCTGCTGGCGGGAGGAACCGCTGCCGCCGCCAACTTCGGCTCGCGCATCCTGCTCGGCCACGTCATGCCGTACACATGGTCGATCGTGGTGGCCTATCTGATCGGCATGCTCACCGCGTTCGTGCTCAACCGCATGTTCGTGTTCGAAGCGGCCAGCACCGGCCTGAGGCACCAGGCCATCTGGTTCACCCTGATCAATATCGCCGCCGTGCTGCAGACGCTCGCCTGCAGCCTGATCCTTGCACGCTGGATTTTTCCGGCGATGGGCATGCGCTTCCATCCTGAAACGCTGGCGCACGCGATCGGCGTGGCGGTGCCCGTCTTCACCAGCTACTTCGGCCACAAGGCACTCACCTTCAAGGAGCGACCGGCATGAACGGTGCTGACACGCGCCATGCAAGCGGCGGCCTTGTCCAGAGTCGGCCCTATCCGGCCTGGCTGATCGCCGTGGCAGTGGGCCTGATCGCACTCGCCGCACGCCTGCTGTACATCCAATACTTTGCCGTCAGCATGCCGTTCTGGGATCAATGGGACGCGGAAGGCGACCATCTGCTCAAACCGCTGCTGTCGGGCTCGCTAAGCTTGGCCGATCTGTTGCATGCGCACAACGAACATCGGATTCTGCCGACCAGGTTGGTGACGCTGGCGAGCTACCTTGCAACCGGACAGTGGAACAACATCTACGAAGCCAGGATCAGTGCGGCGATCTACGCCATGATTCCCGCCATTCTGGTCTGGCACGGCATGCGCATCGGCCCCTCGCTGCGCTCGCGCGTGTTGTTGATCGCGGTGGCGACCTGCGCGGCGGTGCTGCCCTACTCCTGGGAGAACTTCCTGGTCGGCTTCCAGAGTCAGTTCTACTTCCTGATCCTGTTTGCCATCTTGGCTGTCTCGCTCGCCGCGGCAATGCACGACAACATCATCGCCATCGGCGGCGTTGTCGTGCTCTGCGTGATCAGCGCGCTCACGATGGCATCGGGCCTGCTGACGCCGGTCGCAGCGGCGCTCACCTATGCGCTGGCCGCCCGGCTGCTGCCTGGACGCAGATGGCCATCCGTCCTGGCCATTTGCCTGCTGATGGCGATCGCCGTGCTGGCGTACAAAAGCATGCCGGTCATTCCTGAGCATGCCGTCATGCGCTCGCAATCCGCGCTCGAGCTGTTTGGCGGACTGACCCGCGTGTTGAGCTGGCCGGTGCGCGGCATGCACGTGCCTGCGCTGCTGCTTTGGCTTCCCGGCGTGCTCGGCTTGGCATTGACGCTGCATGCCCGGCCAGCCGGCAAGACCGACATCACGATGGCCGGTCTGCTGGCCTGGGGCGGCCTGCAGGCCGCCGCCATTGCCTATGGGCGAGGCCACGATCTGGTGGAGCTGTCTCCGCGCTATACCGAGATTCTCATTCCCGGGTTGTTCGCAAATGCCTGGTTCGCCATCCGCCTGCTGCAACTGCGTCACAGCGTTCCTGCGCTGGTCCAACGCGGCACTTACGCGGTCGCAGCACTGTTTACGCTCACCTTGTTCGGTGGCTGGGCCGAGCGATTCCACGTCGATATGGAGGCGCTGCGCGCCCGCCACGAAGCCACGCAGGCGCAGGCGCAAAGCGTGCTGTACTACATCGCCTCCAAGGACGACGTCACGTTCGAAAGCGGGCAGCTACCGCTGCCTTATCCGAATTCGCAGCGGCTACACCAGCTCCTGCAAGATCCGTATCTGCTGCAGGCGCTTTCCGGCAGCGACCGGCCCAGGCCGCTGCACAGCTTCACCTCGCCGAACGACGTGCGCTAGCGGCGGCTAGCGCCCGCCAGCAGGTATGGCGCTAAACGCAGCGCTCAAGGCGCGCCAGCGGCGAGCGTTCCCATTGCGCATGCCGACGCGGCCTTGTCGCGTCCATACACCAGAAAGACGCGATAGCTTCCGGGCTGGATGGCCGGCAACCATACCCGCTGGTTGTAACCCGATCGCAGCAACGCCGGCGTGCCGAACGCCTGGGCGACATCCGGCCGTGCTCCGCCAGCGACGATGGGAACCGCGTACGACGCCGCAGCGGAGTTCAGCACGAGGGTCGCCGCATCGGGCACCGCATCCGCCGCATCGGCCATCCAGCCGCCGAACGTGACCCAGCCACGCGGCCTGACCCGGGCCTGCTGTGCCGGCTTGCCGTCGACCGCATCCAGGCTGCAGCGCCCACCAGCAGGCAAGTCAGAAACCGGCCCCGCATACGGCACGAACGCCGGCTCGGTCGCCGCAGCGATGCCTTCGTCGGAAATCGGCGGCTGTCTGTAGCACCCAGCGAGCGTCATGCCAACCGCCAGCGCAAACCAAGGCAGTCGGCGGTGACTCGTCCCGATGCTTGCGGCGCAACGTCGCGCGCTCATGCAAGTGCTCTACACGAAGATTGCGGTTCCCCATGGCGCGGCGGATAGGCCAGCGTGAACGGAGTCGATTCCACCGTGAGATCGACGTTGTAGCAAAGATCCTGCTGCAACGCCTTGCCCCAGCGCGCCGTCATGAAGCTCTCCTGGCGCTTGAAGCGGGCGATCTTCTCCGGGCCGGTCTCGTAGCCACGCGAAGCCGATTCGTGGCGATACAACTCGGCGAACGGAGTCCACAGGTTGCGCGATAGACAGTCAGGTGGCAGACGCAGTTCTGCGAAAGGAACAGGTCAGGATTCCAGTACGACTTGAAGCAGGGATCCGAACACTTCCCTTCCACTTCGATCTTGTCTTCGTCGGTGAACAGGTACCAGCCGCCAGCCAGGGCTTCGCGCTGCCAACGCAGTTCCACCTGGGGATCGCTACCGGAGGCCCACCATGCCGCATCGTGCGACGCCGTGACGGGGAAGCTGGAAGCCAGCGGCGCAACCTGCTGCAGTGGAGTGACGCTAAGTGCAATCGTTTCGGACATCTAACTCTCGGGGAAAAAGTCCCCCGGGGCGCCGGGGACGCATCCTCTACAGGATAAACAGGATGTGAATTCCGTGCCAGCACCAGTGCATGACGGTCGGGATCGAGCGAGAACGCGGGCGCTTCGAGCGACAGGCATGGGCCATACGCCGGGTTGTCACCGAGCATCTGCTGGCAACGCGACTGCATCATGGCGACCTCGCCGGCGAACCGCGCCTGCTTGACGGATCGTCCTCGATGCCACGGCTGGCCGATTCATGATGGTAGGCCTGGGCATGCGGCGTCCACGCATTGTCGTAACCGTGCGCACACAGCCGCAGACAGAAGTCGACATCGTTGACCGCCACTGCCATCGATTCATCCAGGCCACCCACTGCGACATAGGCCGCACGCGTCACCGCCAGACATGCCGCAGTGACCGCAGAATAGCGCTGCGTCAGCAAAGCGCGTACCCGCCGGCGAAATCGTGCGGCGCATGGGAGAAGGCATGCGCCGCGACGTCGCCAATGCCCAGCACGCCACCTGCAGCAGGTTGCAGCGAACCGTCCGAATAGAACAGCACGGAATTGGTAGACAGATCGGGCGCGCTTGCCCTGCAACAGCGCAATACGTTGCAGTGTCTACGTACCGGCAACCCAAAAGCATTGAACGCATCCCATTTCGAGATACCCTACACAAGGTCGGATCTTCTGCGCCAGATGCTCGACGACCCAATGTTGCGAAAATCTTGCCCACCAAAGAAGACTGAGGCACGCTCGCAAGCATACGTCGCGATCAGATTCGGCACCAAGCCTTTCCAGGAGAATACCGTTCGGCCTTTTTTTGCAATTGCAATTGGTCATTGGAGTAGTTGATGGATCGTACTGCATGGTTGCGCCAAGGCATCACAGAAAATTACCTGGGGCTGGAGATTGGTCCGCTTAATCGACCCATCGTAGGCAGGCCGGGAGCGCAGATCCGCTATGCCGACCACCTGGGACGGGAAGCGCTCATTCAAAAGTATGCGGCCCATTCAGGGGTGGATCCAGCAGGCATTCCAGAGATCGATTACATCATCGGCCCGGGCGGACTACTCGCGGCGGTGGGTGAAGACCGGTTTCGCTATCTCATCGCATCGCATGTCATTGAGCATGTTCCGAACCCGATCAAATGGCTGACCGACATTCACACGCTGCTAGAGGATGGAGGATGGCTGGCACTGGCGATACCGGATCGAGGACGCTGCTTCGACGCCCTGCGGCGGGAAACCACCGCTGGAGAATGGGTGGAGGCAGCGCTGCTGGAACATTCGCGCCCTTCGCCTGGTCGCATCTTCGATGCGCTCGCAAATGAAGTGAAGCTAGATGATCAAATCAGCTGGAACCATCAGCCAGCACTTGAGGAACTCAAACTCAGCCGCAAGCCGGACCACGCGTTGTCGATTGCACGGCATGTGTTGGCGAGCGGCGAATATTTCGACGTTCACTGCTGGGCATTCACACCGGAATCCTTCTGCAATTTAATGCGCACTGTCGTGGCCGCCGGCATGCTGGACCTTCATCTTCTCGAATTGCGCGGCACCGCGGAAAACGAATTCCTGGTCAGGCTCGGCCGTGCTGATCACATGGACCGGCCATCGCGGATGGCCAGTTATCCCGCAGCAGGCGAGCGTTACCGCTCGCTGCCGGAAGGATTCGACGCCAACCTCTACTATCACCTCAATCCTGATGTACGCGCGGCCGGGGTGGATCCCAACGATCACTACGTCGAGTACGGACGTAGCGAGCAACGGCGCTGGCGCTGATTGCGATCAGTCGATGATGGTCAGATCGATGTTCAGATTGCACTCGGTCGCAGGCTCTCCACCATTGACGATGGAAAGAGCGTACTTGCCAGGCGCCACCCCTCCAAGCGAAAGCGTGACGTTATAGCCGGACTTGGCCAGACCCGGAGCGCCCAGTACCGACACCACATCCTGGCGCTCGCCACCCGCACGAAGCGGATACTGATAGGACTGCCCTTGTCCTTTGAAGATCAGCTCGGCTTTCTCGGGAACCTGCTTTTGCGCATCGCCCATCCAACCTGCGAACAATGCGCTGGTCCCGGTCTTGAGCGACGCGTTCGCCGCCGGCGTACCGTTCACTGAATCCAATGCACAGTCGCCACCGGCGGCAAGGGGTTGCACGGGGATTTGGTATACCGCCGATTTGACTGCATCGGTGCTCTGATCTCCCGGGATCGGAGCTTCATGCTGCTGACACGCGACCAGCGAGGTCAGCATCAGGGGAACAATCAAGGTAATCGGTCGCACGGCAGGACTCCAGATTAATTGGCATGACGCCAGAAGAAGCTATTTTAGCTCACAACGCGTGGTGGATAAGCTAACGTGAATGGCGTCGATTCGGTTGTCAAATTGACGTTGTAGTACGGATCTTGCTGCAACGCCTTGCCCCAGCGCGCCTTCATGAAGCTCTCCTCGCGCTTGAAGCGAGCGATCTTCTCCGGGGTGGTCTCGTAGCCGCGCGACGCCGATTCGTGGTGATACAGCTCGGCGAACGGGGTCCACAGGTTGCGATAGCCGGCCTCGCGCACGCGCAGGCAAAAGTCCACGTCGTTGAAGGCCACTTCCAGTTGCTCGTCCAGGCCACCGACCTGCTCGAACACCGAACGGCGCACGATCGCGCAGGCCGCGGTCACCGCGCTCAGACTCTGCGCCAAACCACCTCGGTGTTTATCGCCCGGCCAACCGCGCGCCATGCCCACATAGCAATGCCCGGCCACGCCACCGATGCCGAGGATCACGCCGGCGTGCTGGATCGTGTTGTTCGGGTAATACAGCATCGCGCCCACCACGCCGATCTCGGGGCGCAGTGCGTGGCCGACCATCTCGTCCAGCCAATCGCGACTGATGACTTCGATATCGTTGTTGAGCAGCCCCAGCACCGTGCCGCGCGCCGCGCGTGCGCCGGCGTTGTTGATCGCCGAGTAGTTGAACGGATGCGGATACGGCAACACGCGCACGCGCGAATCCTGCTGGACCTGCGCGAAATACTCCCTGGACGCCAGCTCCTGGGAATCGTTGTCGATGACCACGATTTCGTAGTTCGGGTAGTCGGTGCGCTCCAGGATCGAATCGATGCACTGCTTGAGCAGATCGATGCGATCGCGGGTGGGAATCAGCAGACTGACCAGCGGCGCCGGTTCCGGCAGCGGATACGAAATGCGGAAATAGCCGCTGTAGCTCGGCATCTCCAGCACCTTCGCGCCGTTGCCGGTTCGGTCCAGATGCGCCTGGACCGCGCGCAGCGCGGCAAGATGCGCATACGACTTTTCACCCGGCGCCATCGCGGTGGAGCCGCTGATCATGCGCCAGTGATACAGCACCAGCGGAAGATGGCCGACCGCATCGTGCGGCAGCGTCTCGGTGATGCGCAAGGTCAGGTCCCAATCCTGCGCGCCCTCGAATCCCTCGAGGAAACCGCCGACCGCGCGCACGGTTTCGGCGCGATAGACGGTCAGGTGGCAAACGCAGTTCTGCGAAAGGAACAGGTCAGGATTCCAGTCCGACTTGAAGTAGGGATCCGAACGCTTCCCTTCCACGTCGATCTTGTCTTCGTCGGTGAACAGCATCTGCCACTGCGGATTGTTCTCGAACGCGTGGACGCTCTTGAGCAGGGCCAAGGGATGCAGTTCGTCGTCGTGGTCGAGCAAGGCCACGAACTCGCCCCTGGCCATCTGCAGGGCCGTGTTCGACGCCGCGGAAATATGCCCGTTCTGCTCGCGCCGCTGGAACCGCACGCGATCGTCGCGTTCGGCATACTCGGCAAGCACCTGCATCACCACTGGATCGGTGGAGGCATCGTCGGCGATGCACAACTCCCAATTCGGGTAGACCTGCTCGCGCACGCTTTCGATGCAGCGCCGCAACCAGCGCTCGGGCGTGTTGTACGTCGGCACGATGACCGAAACCAGCGGCCTGCGCGTCAGCGAGGCGAGTTCCGCATCTGCCGCCGCCTGCCACTCGGCATCGCGGCAATCGTAGAACTCCTGCCATACCTCGTAATCGGAGAAAGACCCCGAAAGCATGCGCGTCGCGTATTCGTGATAGAGCCGATCGGCCATGCTGCGGACGCCCTTGGTCAGCAGATCGATCGCCGTTCGCGCCAATAGCCGCAGCTTGCTCACACCGCCTTCGCGGCGATCGAACGATGCGCTGAACAGACGCCGCATGGCGTCGCCGCGCTGGATGCGCTGCAGGTGCAGAACGGAATGACTGAAATCCATCGGCGCGACGGAAGGATCGAAGCGGATGCCGGTGGTGGACTCCACCAGACGCACCACGATCTCGAACCGCCGCGTTTCGCCGCCGGGGATATTCAGAGGAAGATCGATGCGCTCGGCCTCGCCGCTGTGCCTGACCCGATACGTCGGATACAGCACCGGCGCGAACATGCGCCCGCGATGGACCGACAGCTCGCCAGTGAGCAGGTACCAGCCGCCGGCCAGGGCATCGCCCTGCCAACGCAGTTCCAACTGAGGGGCGCTACCCGAGGCGCGCCACGCTGCAGCATGCGATGCCGTGGCGGGAAATGCGGGGGCCAGCGGCGCAATCTGCTGCAGCGGAGTGACGCTAAGTGCAATCGTTTCGGACATCTAACTCTCGGGGAAAGTCCCCCGGGTCACCGGGGGAGCTTACTCTATAGGATAAACGGGATGTGAACCGCGTGCCAGCACTGGCGCGTGACGGTCGGGATCCAGCGAGAACGCGGGCGCATCGAGCGACAGGCATGGGCTATAGGCCGGGTCGTCGCCGAGCACCTGCTGCCAACGCGCCTGCATCGTGGCGACCTCGCCGGCAAACCGCGCCTGCTTGACCGGATCATCCTCGATGCCCCGGCTGGCCGATTCATGATGGTAGGCCTGGGCATGCGGCGTCCATGCATTGTCGTAACCGTGCGCGCATAGCCGCAGACAGAAATCGACATCGTTGAACGCCACCGCGATCGATTCATCCAGGCCGCCCACTGCGACATAGGCCGCGCGTGTCACTGCCAGGCACGCCGCAGTGACCGCCGAATAGCGCTGCGTCAGCAACGCGCGGCCGTACTCGCCGGCGAAATCGTGCGGCGCGTGGGCGAAGGCATGTGCGGCGACACCGCCGATGCCCAGCACCACACCGGCATGTTGCAGCGCCCCGTCCGGGTAGAACAGCTTCGCGCCGATCGCGCCGGCCCCCGGGCGCGACGCCAGCCGCACCAGTTCCTGCAGCCACCCCGCATCGGTGATTTCGATATCGTTGTTGAGCAGGACCACGATCTGCGCAGTGCAATGCGCCACGGCGTAGTTGTTGATCGCGGAATAATTGAACGGGTGGTCGTAGCGCAATATCCGCACCCGCGGATCTTGGCCGACCGCCTCGAAATAGGCATGCGAGCGCGCTTCGACGGAGCCGTTGTCCACCACCGTGATGCGATAGCGCGAATACGCTGTTTTGGCCAGCAGCGTGGAAATGCACTGCTCGAGCAGATCGATGCGATCGCGCGTCGGGATGATGATCTCCACGTCCGGCTCGGCGTCCAGCGCATGCTGCACACGCAAGCGCTGCCGGTCCAGCACATCGATCCGCGCGCCTTGCGGCTGCAAGGCCGCGCCGAGCACGCGCGCACGCGCCATCGCATCCGCTTCGCTACGCGCAAACGGCGCGCAGATCGGACCGACGTCGCCGTTCACGTGACGCAACATGTGCGGCAGGTGCAGCGGGATCGCGGCGCGCTCGTGGATCAGCGCGCACAGCAGCGAGAACCACGGCGCATCCGGGTCGAGGCCATTGAGCAGGCCATCCGCAAGCGCCGCCTTGCGCACGCAGGCACTGCGCCCGAGATAGTCCTGTTCGTACCAGCGCAGGCGGTCCCACGCCGGCTTGAACAGCGGCGCGAAACGCCGTCCGTCTTCATCCACCCTGTCCTCGTCGCTGTACACCACGGTCGCGGCATCAAGCGACATCAGCTGAGAGAGCACCTTGGCGATCATCGGATGGAGGCGATCGTCCGCCGCCAGCACCGTCACGTATGCGCCTTGCGCAGCGCGCACACGCGCACCCAGCAACGCCGAAGCATCCACCCTGCGCAGCGATGGCAACGCCCGCTGCACGGGCCACTCGCCCAGTTGCCGGGCATCGGCCACGATTTCGACCGCCTGCCCCGCCAGGCAACCGAGCGCAGCGAGGCATGCCGCGAAATCCGCTCCCGGCCGATCGTGCAATATCAGCGAGAGCACAGGAGCCTGGACATCGATGTCGCTGCCTGGCATCGACACCAGCTCGGCCAGCCGCCGATCCTCGCGCAGTACCCAGGTCGCATAGCCGGCATCGCGCGCCGCCGTGTCCGCACGCTCGCTGCGCAGCAGGGCCTGCAACGACGCGTTCGCGCCCTGCTCGCGCCACTGCAACTGCGCCTCATCGACCAGTTCGAGCGCTTCCTGTGGCGCATCGCGCAGTCGCTCACCGACACCGCCGCGCAGCAGCAACCAGAAGGCTTCGCGCTCGCTCAACCGGTAACACTCCAGCGGCCCCAGCGCGAACCGCGCATAGGCGTTGGTCGGGTCGAACCTCAACGCCTGCAGCGGCGCGGGAAACTGCACCACGACATCCAGGCGGCCACGGCCAGCGGCCAGCGCAAGATCGATGCGGGTGTCTTCGGCGATCCCGTTTCCATAATCCGGATAGAGGCAGGGGTTGGCCAGGCGTCCATCCAGTTCGCGCAAGACGCCGCGCAGCCGGTACCAGCCGGCGGCAAGCGGCAGTGCCGACTGGCCAAGCGCGAACTGCGGATCGGACCCGACCGATTCCCAGGTCGCAACCTCGCCAGCGGCGATGCAGGCAAGATCGGCCAACGGCCTCGCATCCCAACGCATGCGCGTCGGCGATCGTTGCCCCGAATCCGCCGCACTCACCGCAACTTCCACCATTTGCGTCGGTGCAACTGCGCAAGCGTGGCGATTTGCTGGCTCTGCGTCGTAGCGAGCGCATCCACCTTGGCTTCCAGCGCTACCCCTCGCTCCATCCGATCCAGCGCGTCGCTGAGCCGGCTGGTCAATTCATCCTGCAGCGCACTCCAGTGCTGGATCGAATCGACCAGACGATCGTCGGTGGCGACGATACGGTCATACAAGGCGCCCTGGCCCTCGGCCAACTGCTGGACGACGGCCTGAATCCGCTGCAACACCGGCACCGTCTGCGCCAGACCGTCTCCAAGCGCAGTGTGCAGCGCCGCGATGGAGGCATACATGTTCACGCCGTGTCGCCCCGCCAGATTGAGCGAATGTTGCAGCGACGCGAGCCCGTCGGCGATCTGTGCGTGCTGGTACCCGGAGGCAGCAACCGTCGCTGCTGCACGCGGCACGAGCGCATCGAGCATACGTTCGACCGCTTCGCGCTGGTCCTTGCCCGTGACCTGGCGCTGAAATGCCAATTCGCGCTCAAACCAGAGATCGAAACCAGCACTTGCCGAAGGAGCCAACACTCCGGCCACCACATCCAGCAACAAGGCCCGCAAGGTGATCGGCTCGCCTGCCTCCATCGGCGCCACGACACTGCCGCCATAGGTGAACAACAGCGAACGCAACAACAGCCAGCCAAGCGTCGGGCGCTCGGCGACCCACTCGCGATCGAAGTAGACGATCCTGCCATCGGCGGTGCACAACAAATTCGATGGTGTGGCATCCAGGTAGTCGTCGGGCAAAACGCTGTCGACGCTGTCCAATGCAATGGCATGCCCCTCGTCGTGCAGAACCTGCGCCAAGGCGTGCAAGTAGCGTTGTACTTCCGCAGCCAAGTCGGCCTGCGTCCAGCCATGCTGACTCAGGACTGCACGCATGCCGTCGACCAGCAAGGAACCCTGGAAATAGGCCGTATCGCTTTCCACATGCAGACGAACCCCACCCTCTGCCGCTGGTAAGTCGGACAACCTGCGTGCATGTACCCGCACCGATTGGTCCTGCTCCGCCACGAAAAGCGCTTCCCGAGCATAGGCGCCCATCCGCTGCGTGCTGTAGTGATACGCCAACGCCGTTTGTTCGGCCATCGCCGCGTCGTCGGCCACCGCTTCCACCAGGAACGAATTGGCCAGATCCAGCGCCAGGCCATTGGCGGCGACGACCGGCCAGGCGCGCTGAAGGTTGAACGTCGTCGGCGTGAGTTGAGGATCTAGGAGAACCGCCTGCGCCGCCAGCGCGCCGGCATTGAACACGGCGGGGTCGGCCGAGATGCCACGCTCGGTCAGGATCGTTGCCGGCATCTTGTAATCCGGCAACGGCGCCGAGAAACGACTGCGTGCGTAGCCGGCACGCCGCAGCAGCGAGTCGAGCTCATGCCGCCCGTAGGTACGTGCACCGCGCGGCTGATAGCGATCTTCCAACCCCACCATTGGATGCCCCAGGTGGTCTTCCGGCACGCCAGCCATATACTTCAAGCCCAGCTGATTCTCGATGGCCAGAATCAGGCGTCCTCCTGGTGCCAGCAACCGCTTTGCGGCCTGCAACATGTGCAGCGCGGAATTCTGCGCGTCGGAGAACAGGCTGGCGTATTCCAGCACGCCGATCAGGGTCACCACGTCGAAGCGCTGGGCGACGGAAAAATCCTGGAACCGCTCTGCCACCACAGCGACATTACGCAGTTCGCGAGTGCGCTCGCGTGCGATGCTTGCGCGCCGCAGCGACCCCTCCAGCGCCAGCACGTCGGCCCCGCTCTCGCCGAGATAGCGCGTAACCGCACCGCAGCCAGCGCCGATTTCGAGAACCCTCGCACCCGGCTGAAAATACTGCGCGAACGGCCGCAGCAGGTTCGCGCGCTCCGTGGACAGGTGATAACGGCTCGGCCAATCGACGCAAGCGGCCGCCAGCTCGCAAGAGAACACGCTGACATCGGTAGCCGCGCGCAATGTCGCCAACAACCCATCTTCGGAGCTGTCTCCATCGCTGTAGTCGATGCTGTCATAGCCTTCGCGGCGCCATACGGCAACGTCAGCAGGCATGACATAGCCAGCTGCTGCCAATAAATCAATCATGCAATGCATCCTTTTGAATCATCGTCGGCGTGATTGATCAAAAAGCTTGGCGAGAACTTGCGATTTCCAGCCGCATGTCCAGCCCGCCCATACCGAAGAAATCGGCGTTGATCACCTTGAAATGGATGCTGTCGTAGCGTCTGTCGTGGGGCACCACATCCTCTTCGCCACGGCTGGCCACGCCGACAGACAGAAAATAGTCGCCATCGGCCAGGTCGCAGCGGAAGGCGGCCACGACATCGACCGTGCTGCCGGCAGCGCCGCCAGCGGTGAACGCGGGCAGCGGCTTGTACTCGGTATTGGTCCCGTAAACGACCACACCCTCGGTCGTCTTCAAGGTGAAGCCGACGATCGGCCTGACCACCTCGCGATCGAACACCAGTCTGACCACGAGGCGCACTTCCTGGCCGGACTCGAGAATCGGCGGATACAGTGTTTGCGCCGAGCGCAACTCGAAGTCGGTGATGCGCACGGCCGCATCGCCCCAGCGGAATTCGTGCGGGTTGTAGTTGGGACGCGACTCGTAGCCACCGCCTTCGCCGGCGAACGGCAGCGTCTGTGCGAATGGCGCATCCGCGGCCCGCTCGCCCGCGTCGGGCGCGGGAGCCTCGCTGTCGCCGCTGCCGAACAACAAATTGTAGTAGGCGTTGACCACGTCCTTGGGTTTGCCTTGACGCAGCACGCGGCCGCCATCGAGCAACTGCGCGAACTCGCAATGCTGGACGATCTGATCGGCCGAGTGGCTGACCAGCAGGATCGAAGCGCCATCGTCCTTGAGCTGTTTCAGCCGCGCGAAGCATTTGGCCTGGAACTTGGCGTCGCCGACCGACAAGGCTTCATCGACGATCAACAGCTGCGGATGCACCTGCGCCTGCACCGCGAACGCCAGGCGCACCACCATGCCGCTGGAATAGCTGCGGATCGGCTGGTCGATGAACGCACCGATGTCGGCGAAAGCGAGGATGCGATCGAGGCTGGCATCCACTTCTTCCTTGCTCAACCCGAGGATGGCTGCATTGAGATAGACGTTCTCGCGCCCAGTGAACTCGGGATTGAAGCCGCTTCCCAGCTCCAGCAATGCCGCCACGCGCCCCTTCACCTGGATGCTGCCCTCGGTCGGGGTCAGCGTGCCGGCGATCATCTGCAGGAAGGTCGATTTTCCCGAGCCGTTGCGGCCGATGAGGCCGACCGTCTGGCCGCGGCGCACCTGCAGGTCGGCACCGCGCAATGCCCAGAATTCCCGGTAGTAGCGCCGCGAGCCGCCCACCAGACCCTGCAGCAAACGGTGCGAAGGCCGGTCGTAGATGTGGTAGCACTTGCCGACGCCACGCGCGTCGACCACCAGGTCGGCGTCGCTGAACATCGGGCTGCCCGATTGCACGGCCAGGGGCTTAGAGGACATCGGCGAACCCCCGGCGCGTCTTCTGGAACACGAAGTAGCCGAAATAGGCGAACGCCAGCGCACCGAGCGTGTACATCCCCAGGCCCGCCCAATCCGGCGCGCGTCCCCAGAACGCCACGTCGCGCGCCTCGTCGATGATGAAGGTCAAGGGATTGAGGTGGAACACGAACTGGTACTTCGGCGGCAGCGTGCTCACCGGAACGATGGCGGAGGACAGAAACAAGGTGGCCGTGGCGATCACGCCGGTCATCTGCCCGATATCGCGCAGGAACACGCTCAGCGAGGACAGCAGCCATCCCAGGCCAAGCAACCCGACCGCCAGCGGCAGGAACACGATCGGCAGGAAGATCAGCGTCGGGTGCATTTCATGCCGCACGATCAGGTTCAGCACCACGAACACCAGGGAATTGGTACAGGCGTGGAACAGGGCCGACAGCACCATCGTCCAGGGCAGGACATCGAGCGGAAACACGATCCGCTTGACCAGGTTCGCATTGCCGATGACCAGGGTGGGCGCGCGCGTCAGGCATTCGGCGAACAGGCCGTGCACGATCAGGCCGAGGAACAGCAGCATCGCGAAGTCGGCGATGTTGCCGCTGGTCCCCGGCCAGCGCGATTTCAGCACGTAGCCGAACGCCAAGGTGTAGATGATCAGCATCATGAAGGGACTGATCAGCGACCACAGCAGGCCGAAGCTGGCCCCACGATAGCGACCGAGCACGTCGCGTCGGGTCATCTCCATCGTCAGGCTGGGATAGTGCAGCCAGGCATGGAACGGTCCGGTCGGCGAAATGCGATTCGCTCGTTGCAGCACGTCGTGCATGTCAGCTCCGCAGCGCGCGATCGAGGTCGGCTTGCAAATCCCCCACATCCTCGACCCCCACGCTCAAACGCACCAGCGCATCGCTGATGCCGAGCTGGGCGCGACGTTCCACCGGCACCGAGGCGTGGGTCATGAGCGCAGGATGGTTGACCAGGCTTTCCACACCGCCCAGCGATTCGGCCAGGGTGAACAGCTCGGTGCGTTCGCAGAAGCGCTTGGCCGCCTCCAGACCGCCCTTGAGCACGATCGAGACGATGCCGCCGAAGCCGGACATCTGCCGCTGCGCCAGGGCGTGCTGCGGGTGCGAGACCAGACCGGGATAGATCACTTTGTCGAGCGCCGGATGGGTGTCCAGCCACTGCGCCAGTTGCAGCGCGTTGTCGCAATGCGCGCGCATGCGCAGCGGCAGGGTCTTGAGCCCGCGCAGCGCCAGGAAGCTGTCGAACGGGCCCTGCACGCCGCCCACCGAGTTCTGCAGGAACGCCAGTTGCTCGGCCAGTTCGGCGTTGGCACCGACCACGGCGATGCCGCCGACCATGTCGGAGTGGCCGTTGAGGTATTTGGTGGCCGAATGCACCACGATGTCCGCGCCCAGCTGCAGCGGGCGCTGCAGCATCGGCGAGGCGAAGGTGTTGTCCACCGCCACCAGCAGGCCGTGCTGGCGTGCGATCGCGGCGATCGCGGCGATGTCGACGATCTTCAGCATCGGGTTGGTGGGCGTCTCGATCCACACCATCCTGGTCTTGGAGGTGATCGCGGCGGCGAACGCGGCCGGATCGGTCAGGTCGACGAAGCTGAAGTCCAGTGCGGCGGTGCGCCGGCGCACGCGCTCGAACAGGCGGTAGCTGCCGCCGTACAGGTCGTCCATCGCCACCACGTGGCTGCCGCTGTCCAGCAGTTCCATCACCGTGGAGGTGGCGGCCATGCCCGAGGCGAACGCGAAGCCGCGGGTGCCGGCTTCCAGCGCGGCCACGCAGCGCTCGTAGGCGAAGCGGGTCGGATTGTGGGTGCGCGAGTACTCGAAGCCCTGGTGTTCGCCGGGGCTGGATTGGGCGTAGGTGGAGGTCGCATAGATCGGCGGCATCACCGCGCCCGTGGACGGGTCCGGATGCTGGCCGCCATGGATCGCCAGGGTCGCCAGCGACAGCGCAGGGCCGTCACCATTGGGGTTGGACGTGTGGTCCGTCATGAGGGGTTCCCGGAGAAGGGGCGTGATTCTAGCAGCGAGGTCTGAACGGCCCCATGCATCGGGGCCGCTCATGCAGGACCGTCACTGAACGCGGCGGCGCAGGTAGTTGAGCAGGTCGATGCGGGTGATCAGGCCGAGGAAGGCACCGTCGTTCATGACGATGGCGACCTGGCCGCGGTCGAACACCGGCAGCAGCGCTTCGATCGGCGATTTCACGTCGAGCCGGTCGAGCTTGCTGACCATGGCCGTGGAAACCGGATCGCGGAACCGCGTCTCGTCGCCATAAACGTGCAATAAGACGTCGCTTTCGTCGACGATGCCGACCAATTGATCGCCATCCATCACCGGCAGCTGCGACACGTCGTACAGCTTCATGCGCTGGTACGCGGTGGTCAGCAGATCGTTGGGGCCGACCACCACGGTGTCGCGCTGGCTGTACGGGCGCAGGATCAGGTCGCGCAGGTCGCCGTGCTGCGGGCGCTCCAGAAAGCCGTTGTCCAGCATCCAGTAGTCGTTGTACATCTTCGACAGGTACTTGTTGCCGGTGTCGCAGACGAACACCAGCACCCGCTTGGGTTCGGTCTGCGCGCGGCAGTACTTGAGCGCGGCGGCCAGCAGGGTGCCGGTCGAGGAGCCGCCGAGGATGCCCTCCTTGGCCAGCAGTTCGCGCGCGGTGTGGAAGCTCTCCGCGTCGCTGATCGAATAGGCTTTCTTGACCCGCGTGAAATCGGAGATGTCGGGCAGGAAATCCTCGCCGATCCCCTCCACCAGCCAGCTGCCGGACTTCTCGCTGACCGTGCCGTGCTCGATGTACTCGGTCAGGATCGAGCCGACCGGGTCGGCCAGCACCAGCTCGGTATGCGGCGAGGCGGCAGCGAACGCGCGCGACAGCCCGGTCATGGTGCCTGAGCTGCCGCAGCCGAACACGATCGCGTCCAGCTTGCCGTCCATCTGCCGCAGGATCTCCGGGCCGGTGCCGAACTCGTGCGCGGCCGGGTTGTCGGGGTTGCCGAACTGGTTGACGAAGTAGGCCCCAGGCGTTTCGGCGGCCAGGCGCGCGGCCAGATCCTGGTAGTACTCGGGATGGCCCTTGGCCACGTCCGAGCGGGTCAGCACCACTTCGGCGCCCATCGCCTTGAGGTTGAAGATCTTCTCCCGGCTCATCTTGTCCGGGACCACCAGGATCAGCCTGTAGCCCTTCTGCTGGGCGACCAGGGCCAGGCCGATGCCGGTGTTGCCGGCGGTGCCCTCGACCAGCACCGCGCCGGGCTTGAGCTCGCCGCGGCGCTCGGCCGCCTCGATCATCGACAGGCCGATGCGGTCCTTGATCGAGCCGCCGGGATTGGCGCTTTCCAGCTTCAGGTACAGCTCGCACACGCCGGTGTCGAGCTTGCTGGCCTTGACGATGGGGGTGTCGCCGATCAGGTCGAGTACGGAAGAGTGAATGGCCATCGCATCCGGATGCATCGCGCCGTCATAGCGGCTGGACTGGTGATTATCCGCGGTATGCGCCGGAATGTCAGACAAAGCGCGGAACTTGCACGAAAAAAGCCGCGATCGCGGCTTCGGAGGAGATGACGCGGACGGTGGCAGGCCGACGAGGAGGCCGGCCACCGCCCGCGACAATGGAACGCTTGTCGTGGGAGAGAGGAATCAATGAGGCTTTTGCTGCTCGTCGTAGAGCCGCAACAGCTTTTCCTTGGCCGCGAGCTTTTCCCGCTTCATCTGCGACAGGGTGAGATCGTCGATCGGCAGCACGCCGAGCTCGGCGTCCATGCACTTCTTGTCCAGGGTCTTGTGGCGTTGGTAGAGCTGCTTGAACTCCGGATCGGACTTGATCAACGCGTCGATTTCGGTCTGCGGTTGCCCTTCGAACATAGGAATAGCCTCCTTCAGCTGGAAACAAGAACGCCCCGGCCGGGACGGCGCGGGGCGTTGCCTGGGAGCGGAATCGCGCGGGCCGCCAGCCACTCCACCGCAACGCCCAGGCTTGCTGCCCCTGGAACGTCTCGCTGCGGTGCGTGCCACTGCTTCATCGGCCCGGTGTCTCCGTGGAACCAGGCGACGATGTGTGGCCTGGGAGTTCGACCCTACGCCTCCCCACCGGATCCGGCAAGAGACGACCGCCGGCTTTTCCGCATTTCAGTTGCTTGCGGCTCAGGCCCAGGGAAACACCGCGTTAAACGCGGCCACCGGGCCGCAACGGCCAGGGCTCGCTCAGGGCGCGATCACCACCTCGGCGGCACGCGCCTTGCTCGCCGGCGCCTTCTTGCCGACCGCCTGCAAGCGGCTGGCCGCGACCCCGCCACTGACCAGCGCATCGCGCAATGCGTCGGCGCGCTTCTGCGCCACGCCGGCATCGGCGTCGTAGGCCTCGATCCGCACCCGGCCCTTGGCGCCGATCTGCAGGTACTGGGCCAGCGCCTTGGCCTGGCCGGCGGCATCGGCCGACAGCGCCGCCTTGCCTGCCGCGAAGGCGCCGCCCGCAACAGTGAAGACCTCCCCGCGCGGCTCGAAACGCGACGCCGGCAGCTTGGCCCCGGCGACCAGTTCGGCCTCCTCGCGGGCCAGCTTGGCCGACTTCTGCTGCGCGGCGCTGAGCTTGGCGGTCTGCTGCCCGGCCACGTTGGTCAGGGCCTGCTCGGCGTCCTGCCGGGCCAGCTGCTCGGCCTCGGCGGCCTGGCGCAGGCTCGCGGCCTCTTCGGCCTGGATCTGCGCCTGCACCCGCAGCCGTTCGGCTTCCTGGCGCGCGCGCGCGGCCTCGCGGCGGCTGGCCTCGACCAGCAAGTCGCTGCGGGTCTTCTCCAACTGCTCGACCTGGCGCCGCGCCAGTGCCGCGCGTGCGGCGGTCTCGGCGATCTCGACGCGGCGCTCGGCGAGATAGCGCGCGTCGTCCTGCTCCTTGCGCTTGGCCGCGGCGAACGCGGCGACCGCCTGCTGCGCCTGCAACCGCTCGTAGGCGGCCACGTCGGCACTCAGCGGATCGGCCTGCAGCGCGACCAGGCGCTGGTTCAGGACCGCCAGTTCCGGATCGTCGGCCGCGAACGCGGCCAGCGGTGCGACCAGCAACAGCAGCGCGGCCAGGCGGCCGGCCATCCCCAGGCGGCGGCTCATGGACGGCCCTCCCCGGTGTTCAAGCTGCGCTCCAGCTCGGCCACCTCGGCCTTGCGCTGTTTCAGCTGCGCATTGGCCACCGCCTCCTCGCTGCGCACCCGCGCCAGGTCGGCGTCGGCAGCCACGCGCAGCGCCAGCTGCGGTGCGGTCTTGCGTTGGCGGCGGTCCAGCGCCGCCTGTTGCGCCTGCTCCAGGCCCTGGCGGGCAGTGGCGATCAGGTCCGGGGCGTATTGGTCGGCGTCGGCCTGGATCGCGCGCTGCACCGCCTGCTGCGCGCTCTGCAGTTCCGGCGAAGCGACCTGGGCAAAGGCCGCGGGCGTGGCGAACAGCGCCAGAGCGCCCGCCATCACGTACTGCGGGCAACGGATTTGTGCGAAGCTAGTTTTCATCAAGGGGGGCCGTAGGCGGAGACGTCGAGCACGGCCATTGTCGGAAGCCTGTGGCGCGCTTGCAACGGGCTGTCGCGGATTGTTGGGGAACCATTGCGCATGGATATCGGCTACTTCCTGAAGCTGATGACCGCAAAGAACGCCTCGGACATGTTTCTGACCACGGGCGCACCGGTCTATATCAAGATCGAAGGCAAGCTGTATCCGCTCGGCGCCACCGGCCTGCCGCCGGGCATGGTCAAGAAGATCGCCTATTCGCTGATGGACGAGGGCCAGGTGCCGCAGTTCGAGCGCGAGCTGGAACTGAACATGGCCATCGCGCTGCAGCACGCCGGCCGCTTCCGGGTCAACATCTTCAAGCAGCGCGGCGAGGTCGGCCTGGTGATCCGCGCGATCCGCAGCAAGATCCCCAGCATCGAGGAACTGCACCTGCCGCAGGTGCTGAAGGACGTGATCATGACCCCGCGCGGGCTGGTGCTGATGGTCGGCTCGACCGGCTCCGGCAAGTCCACCTCGCTGGCGTCGATGATCGACCACCGCAACAGCACCACCACCGGGCACATCCTCACCATCGAGGATCCGATCGAATACCTGCACAAGCACAAGATGTCGATCGTCAACCAGCGCGAGGTCGGCCTGGACACCCACACCTTCAACAACGCGCTGAAGAACGCGATGCGCGAGGCGCCGGACGTGATCCTGATCGGCGAGATCCTGGATGCGACGACGATGGAGGCGGCGATCGCCTTCGCCGAGACCGGGCACCTGTGCCTGGCCACGCTGCACTCCAACAACGCCGACCAGACCATCGAGCGCATCCTCAACTTCTTCCCGGAAAGCGCGCACAAGAACGTGCTGATGAACCTGGCGCTGAACCTGCGCGCGGTGGTGTCGCAGCGCCTGGTCAAGGACAAGAACGAGCGCCGCCGCCCGGCCACCGAGGTGCTGCTGAACACGCCGATGATCCGCGACCTGCTGCGCCGCGGCCAAATCCACGAGATCAAGCAGGCGATGGAGGAATCGCTGGAGGAAGGCATGGAGACCTTCGACCAATGCCTGTTCCGGATGGTCAAGCAGGGCCAGATCGAGCAGGAGGAAGCGCTGCGCGCGGCCGACTCGCGCGACGGCCTGGCGCTGAAATTCCGCCTGTCCGAAGGCGCCAGCGGCGAACACGACCCTTACGCCGACTACGACGCCGGCGGCGGCGCCAGCCCGCCGCGGATCACCCACGGCTTCGGCTGAAACCGCCGTACCCCCACCCCTGTAGGAGCGGCTTCAGCCGCGACACACATCATCCGGCAAGACCTTGTCGCGGCTGAAGCCGCTCCTACAAGGTCCTGACGCCAGCCTCAGCCCTGCGCGTCCGGCTGCTGTTCCGGGCGCGCCGCGGCGAACGCCGGCAGCGCCAGGCAGACCTGCTCGATCCGCGCGATGGTCGGATACGCCTGCATGTCCACGCCGAAACGGCGCGCATTGAACGCCTGCGGCACCAGGCAGCAATCGGCCAGGCCCGGCTGCGCGCCGTGGCAGTAGCGGCCGGTATCCGGCGATTCGGCCAGCAACTGCTCCAGCGCATCGAAGCCCAGCACGATCCAGTGCCGCATCCACTCCTCGCGCTCGGGCTGCGGCACGCTCCACACGTGCTCGAAGAACTGGCCCACGCGCAGGTTGTTGAGCGGATGCATGTCGCAGGCGATCAGCTGCGCGATCGCGCGCACGCGGGCGCGGTCGATCGCCGCGTCCGGCAGCAGCGGCGGCTCCGGCCAGCGTTCGTCCAGGTATTCCAGGATCGCCAGCGACTGGCGGATCGGCTGGCCATCGTGGCACAGGGTCGGCACCAGTTCCTGCGGATTGAGCCGCGCGTACTCTGGCGCATGCTGCTGGCCGCCGTCGCGCAGCAGGTGCACCGGCAGCGCCTGGTAGGCCAGCCCCTTCAGATTGAGGCCGATGCGCACGCGATAGGCGGCGCTGGAACGCCAGTAGGTGTAAAGCTGCAAGGCCTCTTGCACGCGTTTTCTCCCCGTTCGGACGCTCAAGATACCGATGGACACCGTCAGCGGCGCGCCGCCGGTCGCCCGCGCGCCGCCGCTGGCCGGCTCAGGGCCGCGCGGCCGGCTCGATGCGCTGCTCGATCGCGCCGAAGATGCTCACTCCATCACGGTCCAGCATCTCGATCCGCACCACATCGCCGAACTTCATGAACGGCGTGCTCGGCTGGCCGTCGCGCAGCGTTTCCACCACCCGCAGTTCGGCGAAGCAGGACGCTCCGCGCGTGGTGTCGTGGTTGGCGATGGTGCCCGAACCGATCACCGCGCCGGCCGCCAGCGGCCGCGTCCTGGCCGCGTGCGCGACCAGTTGCGCGAAATCGAACTGCATGTCCTCGCCGGCCTCCGGCGCGCCGAACCAGGCGCCGTTGATGTGGGTGAGCAGCGGCAGGTGCAGCTTGTTGTCGCGCCACGCCTCGCCCAGCTCGTCGGGGGTGACGAACACCGGCGACAGCGCCGAACGCGGCTTGGACTGCACGAAGCCGAAGCCCTTGGCCAGTTCGGTCGGGATCAGGTTGCGCAGCGACACGTCGTTGACCAGCCCGACCAGCTGGATATGCGCGGCGGCCTGCTGTACATCGACCGCCATCGGCACGTCGTCGGTGATCACGACGATCTCCGCTTCCAGGTCGATGCCGTGATCCTCACTGACCACCTTGACCGCATCGCGCGGGCCGTAGAAGCCGGCGCTGACCGCCTGGTACATCAGCGGATCGGTGTAGAAGCTCTCCGGCACCTCGGCGCCGCGCGCGCGCCGCACCCGCTCCACGTGCGGCAGGTAGGCGCTGCCGTCGAGGAATTCGTAGGCGCGCGGCAACGGCGCGGCCAGCGCGGCGATGTCCAGGGCGAACTGGCCGTCGGCGCTGCCGTCGTTGAGCGATTCGGACAGCGCGTTCAGGCGCGGCGCCAGATTGCTCCAGTCCTCCAGCGCGCGCTGCAGGGTCGTGGCGATGCCGGTGGCGCGCACCGCGCGGGTCAGGTCGCGGGAAACGACGATCAGGCTGCCGTCGCGACCGCCTTCCTTCAGGGAGCCTAGCTTCATGTCCGTCCAGTGCTGGGGAGCCGATCGGAGGATTGTACGGCCAGACCGGATATTGGTTACAACTGAAACGGAACCGCCGCTGTCGGATGGCCGGCAGCGGCTTTTGTGAAACGCGCCAATTCAGCGTAGACTAGCAAGGTCTGCATGCGGCCGTCCGTTTCCCTTAGGGATCGCCGGCGAGCTCAGGATCGTTTCGATCCGCTCGCCCGCCCCGCCCGACGCCTTTCGTGGTGCCGACAAACCCGAGCGCTGTCTGGCTCCGGGTTGATCCACCCTCTCGCAGCGCGGTTCACGGGAACGCTCCGAGCCTCACCCAACTTGCGTCTTCACGCCGGGCACGTCCCGGCGACGGCGCGTTATCCGGAGCTTTCCTCGATGTCGTTCGAATCCCTGGGCCTGGCGCCCTTCCTGCTGCGTGCGTTGGCCGAGCAGGGCTATGAAACCCCCACCCCGATCCAGTTGCAGGCGATTCCGCTGGCGCTGGCCGGCCACGACCTGATGGCCGGCGCGCAGACCGGCACCGGCAAGACCGCCGCGTTCGGCCTGCCGCTGCTGCAGCACCTGGGCACCTCGCCGCAGCCGGTCGGCAACGGCGCACGCAAGCCGCGCGCGCTGATCCTGACCCCGACCCGCGAGCTGGCCACCCAGGTGCACGACAGCCTGCGCGGCTACAGCAAGTACCTGCGCATCCCCAGCACCACCATCTACGGCGGCGTCGGCATGGGCAACCAGCTCGACGCGCTGCGCCGCGGCGTGGATCTGCTGATCGCCTGCCCGGGCCGCCTGCTCGATCACCTCGAGCGCCGCAGCGTGGACCTGTCGGGCATCGAGATCCTGGTGCTGGACGAAGCCGACCGCATGCTCGACATGGGCTTCCTGCCCTCGATCAAGCGCATCCTGGCCAAGCTGCCCAAGCAGAACCGGCAGACCCTGCTGTTCTCGGCGACCTTCGAGGAAGGCATCAAGCAGCTGGCCCGCGAGTTCATGCACAACCCGCAGGAAATCCAGGCCACGCCGAGCAACACCGTCGCCGACACCATCACCCACCGCGTGCACCCGGTCGATGGCACCCGCAAGCGCGAACTGCTGCTGCACCTGCTGGCCGCCGACTCGCGCATGCAGACCCTGGTGTTCGCGCGCACCAAGCATGGCGCCGACAAGCTGACCATGTTCCTGGACAAGTCCGGGCTGAAGACCGCCGCGATCCACGGCAACAAGAGCCAGGGCCAGCGCCTGCGCGCGCTGAGCGACTTCAAGGCCGGCCGCATCACCGTGCTGGTGGCGACGGACATCGCCGCGCGCGGCATCGACATCGACCAGCTGCCGAAGGTCATCAACTACGACCTGCCGATGGTCGCCGAGGACTACGTGCACCGGATCGGCCGCACCGGCCGCAACGGCGCGCAGGGCGAGGCGGTGTCGCTGGTGGCGCAGGACGAGGCCAAGCTGCTGCGCGCGATCTCGCGCATGCTCAAGCGCGAGATGGACATCCGCGACGTGCCGGGCTTCGAACCGTCCACGCCGATCCGCTGGGGCAACAACAATCCGGCCGACGAGCGTCCGGGCGGCCAGCGTCCGCCGCGCAAGAGCACCCATGTGCGGCGTCCGCACGGCGACGCGCCGCGCGCGCACGCGCATGCCGGGGCCAAGCCGGCCGGCGGCACCCAGCCGGGCGGCGCACGCCGCCAGGGCGAGCGCCGCCGCAGCGGCGGCCAGCCCAGCGCCGCACGCTAAGCGCAGGCGACCGTAGCAGCACGAACGCCGCCTTCGGGCGGCGTTCGTGTTTTCGCCACGCACCGCTCTCGCCAGACCGCCGCAGTGCCGGCGCTCCGCCAGCCGGTTCTCCCCGCCACCTACAATGACGCCATGGATATCTTCAAGAGCTTTACCCTGGAGGCAGCGCATCGCCTGCCCAACGTCCCGCCCGGCCACAAGTGCGCGCGACTGCACGGGCATTCGTTCCGGATCGAGCTGCACGTCAGCGGCGAACCCGGCGCCGACAGCGGCTGGGTCATGGACTTCGGCGACATCAAGGCCGCGTTCGGCCCGATCTACGACCGACTCGACCACCACTACCTCAACGACATCGAGGGGCTGGAAAACCCGACCAGCGAACGTCTGGCGGTATGGATCTGGGAACGGCTCAAGCCGGTATTGCCGCTGCTGAGCGAGATCGTGGTGCACGAGACCTGCACGTCGGGTTGCCGCTATCGCGGTCCGCAGGCCTGAGCGCGGGGATGCGCAAGCGCGGCAGGGCGGCGCCGGATGGCGTGCCGATGGCCGGTTTCCGCCCAAGGCGCGGCAGCGGCGCAAAGGATGCCTGCCTGGCGCATCCGCAGGCCCGGGCAAAGCCCGGCAGACCTACGCCAACCCATTGATCGGAAAGCCAGTTTGAACGCTTCCTGAGCGCCTTCAGAAAGCAATGTTGCATTGCAGCAGAATCCGCGTATGTTGCACTGCAACAGCAATCGGCATTCCCCTGGAGTCGCATGATGTCCGCTCAGTTCAACGATCAATTCAGCAACTACACCCAGCAGTTCGCCGCCGCCGCTTCGCGCGCCAACCGTCTGGCGTTGGAAAGCGCTGAGAGCGTGTTCGGCGTGCAGCTGAAGACCTTCGAGAAGAACGTCGCCGCGACCACCGGCTTCCTCGGCGAGCTCACCGAAGCGCGCGACCTCGGCAGCGTGCAGTCGCTGTGGCCGAAGGGCCTGCAGATCGCCCGCGACAACTTCGAGCGGCTGGCCACGGCCAACCAGGAAGTGTTCGGCCTCGGCCTGAAGACCTCCGAAGCCATCGGTCAGCTCGCCAAGAGCCAGTTCGAGGCGGCCAGCGACCAGGCCGCGCCGAAGGCCAAGACCAAATAAGTCCACTGCGGCGCAGCCGCACGACTGACAAGTGGTACGCGCGGGTCCCTCCCCCCGTGCAGCCAAGACCCGGTAGATCCCTCCCTCTACCGGGTCTTTTTTATGGCCGGGATTCGGGATTCGGGATGACCAACCTGCGGCTGTCGAAGCGCGCGCGGGATTCGGGATTTGCGCAACGGCCAGGCATGCTTGCGCTTCTTGCCAGCGGCCCCCACCTGAGGTTTTTCCAGCCCGGCCTCGGGACTGAACGCGCCTTCTGCACAGGAAGCCCTCCCACCCGGAAGCCGTTCCTGCGCGGTGCGCGCTTGCGGGCGGGCGCAGACTCAGCCCTGCGCCGTCTGCATGCCCTGCCATGGGCACAACGACGCCGCCAGCACGGCCGGATCCGGCTGCGGCCGGTACGGCAGCCGCCCCCAGCACGGCATCGGCAAGCGCTCCTGCAGCATCTGCATATTGGCGTCGATGCGCTCCATCGCCGGATCGATCTCGTTGCCGATCCAGCCGATGCAGCGCAGGCCGTCGGCGGCGATCGCCGCGGCGCTGAGCCGGGCGTGGTTGAGGCAACCCAGGCGCAGGCCGACCACCAGCACCACCGGCAGCGCCAGCGCGCGCGCCAGGTCGGCCTGCTCCAGGGTCGCCGACAGCGGCGCCGCCCAGCCGCCGACGCCCTCCACCACCACCACGTCGGCCTGCGCACGCAGCCGCGCGAAGGCGGTGGCGATCGGCCCCAGTTCCACGCATACCCCGGCGTCGGCGGCCGCCAGTTCCGGCGCCAGCGGCAGCGGCAAGGCGTAGGGATTGAGGTCGGCGTAGTCCGGGCGCGGCAGGCTCGCCGCCCGCAGCGCCAGCGCATCCTCGTTGCGCCAGCCGTCCGCGCTGCGCTCGCAGCCGCTGGCGACCGGCTTCATGCCCAGCGCCGTCTGCCCGCGCGCGCGCAACGCATGCAGCAGCGCGGTGCTGGCGACGGTCTTGCCGATGCCGGTATCGGTGCCGGTAACGTAGAAGGCGGGGACGCTCATCGTTGCAGGATCCTCGAGGTCGGCGCATGCGGCGCGGGCGCGCAGGATAGCCGGGGCCAGGCGCCGGCGCACAGGCCGCCAGCGGCCGCTGCTAGACTCGGATGATGTTCGCTTCCTCTTCGCTCACCGGCAGCAAGCCGGAACAGTACGCCCAGCTGCTCGCCCAGGCCCGCGCCCTGGTCAGCGGCGAGCCCGACCGCATCGCCAATGCCGCCAACCTGGCGGCGCTGGTGTACCACGCGCTGCCGCGGCTGAACTGGGTCGGTTTCTACCTGTACGACGGCAAGGAACTGGTGGTCGGGCCGTTCCAGGGCCTGCCCGCGTGCGTGCGCATCCCCCTGCACAAGGGCGTGTGCGGCGCCGCCGCCAGCACCGGCCAGACCCAGCGCATCGACGACGTCGAGGCCTTTCCCGGGCATATCGCCTGCGATGCGGCCTCGCGCTCGGAGCTGGTGGTGCCGCTGCTGCGCGACGGCGCGCTGGTCGGCGTGTTCGACCTGGACAGCCCGGACCTGGCGCGCTTCGACGCCGACGACCAGCACGGCCTGGAGGCGATCGCCCAGGTCTTCGTCGACGCGCTGCGATGAGCCAGCGATGAGCACGCAGAAGCTGCGCAACATCGGTCCCAAGAGCGCGGCCTGGCTGCGCCAGGTCGGCCTGCGCACACAGGAGGACCTGGCCGCGGCCGGTGCGGTGGGCGCATTCCTCAAGGTCAAGCGTGCCGGCTTCAAGCCCAGCCTCAACCTGCTGTACTCGCTGGAAGGCGCGCTGACGGGCTGCCATTGGCAGGAACTGCCCGAGGCGCGGCGCGCGCAACTGCTCGGCGAGCTGGACACCGCGGCGGCGCAGCTGCCGGCGCAGCGCGGCCTGCCGGTGGCCGGACCGGTGGCGACCACCCATTTCGACCACGATGGCGACCGCCGCGACACGCCTTATGCGCAGGACGCGCACGACGCCTCCGGCGGCCATGCGTACGACGCCGATCAAGAACCCGACCGCGATGGCCACGCAGGCGAGCGCGACGCCGACTGATCCGTGCGCCGCAGCGGCGATCGCGTACAATCGCGCCGCTTAAGGTGACCCGCCGGCTCCGGCCTGCAGGTTGAAACGGGAAGCCGGTGCGTCTTGCGACAAGGCCGGCGCTGCCCCCGCAACGGTAAGCGATCTGCGCTGACGACTTGCGCCACTGTGCCTTGGGCATGGGAAGGCGTCGCAGCCGGGAGTCCGACTCCCAGATCGCCAGCCCGGAGACCGGCCTTGCAGTTCACTGGTTGCGATGCGGAGGGCGTCGCGGCGTGCCGCGCCGCGTCTGGCGCCGTCCGCTCGCACCTTCCGTTCACGACTCCTTTGCCGTCACAGCGCGCCCGCGCGCCGGAGTTGCCCCATGTCGTCCCGCCTGCTTTCGGTCGCGATCGCGTCCGCCCTGTCCCTGCCCTCGCTGGCGCTCGCCGCCGATGCCGCCACCGACCTGGACCAGGTCCTGGTCACCGCCACCCGCACCCAGATCGCGGTGGAGGACACCGTGGTCCCGGCGCAGGTGATCGACCGCGCCGAGATCGAGCGCAGCCAGGCCACGTCGCTGGCGCAGCTGCTGCAGGGCCGCGCCGGCATCGGCGTGTCCAACCAGGGCGGGCTCGGCAAGCTGACCACGCTGAGCCTGCGCGGCAGCGAATCGGACCACGTGCTGGTGCTGGTGGACGGCGTGCGCATCGGCTCGGCCAGCGCCGGCCTGGCCGCGTTCCAGGACCTGCCGCTGAGCCAGATCGAGCGCATCGAGATCGTGCGCGGCCCGCGCTCGAGCCTGTACGGCTCCGATGCGATCGGCGGCGTGATCCAGATCTTCACCCGCCGCGGCGGCCAGGGCCTGCAGCAGAACCTGAGCCTGGGCGCCGGCAGCCACGGCCTGCGCGAAGCCAGCGCCGGCTTCAGCAACCGCGGCGAGCGCGGCTGGCTATCGGTGCAGGGCGGCTACCAGAACACCGACGGCATCAACGCCTGCAACGGCTCGGCCACCCTGTTCGCCGGCTGCTTCGTCGACGAGCCGGACCGCGACGGCTACCGCAACACCTCGCTCAGCGCGCGCGGCGGCTATGCGCTGAGCGACACGCTGCGTATCGAAGGCCAGGCGCTGAACATCGACAGCCGCAACGAGTACGACGGCGATGCGCTGTTCGCCGGCAACGAGGCCGACAACACCCAGCAGGTGGTCGGCGGCAAGCTCGACTGGACCCCGTCCGAGCGCGTGCATCTGGCCGCGCAGCTCGGCCGCAACAGCGACCAGGCCGACAGCTACTACCACGCCGCCGGCAGCGACACGCGCAGCTTCGTCAGCACCTTCGACAGCCGCCGCGACAGCGCCTCGCTGCAGGGCGACTTCGGCCTGGCCGAAGGCCATCTGCTCAGCGCCGGCGCCGACTGGCAGCGCGAGCAAGTCACCGGCACCACCGCCTTCGACGTGGACCAGCGCGACAACACCGGCGTGTTCGCCGAGTACCAGGGCCGCTTCGGCGCGCAGCAGGTGCAGGCCAGCGTGCGCAGCGACGACAATGAACAGTTCGGCCAGCACACCACCGGCAGCCTCGGCTGGGGCCTGGCGCTGGACGGCGGCTTCAAGCTCACCGCCAGCCTCGGCACCGGCTTCAAGGCGCCGACCTTCAACGACCTGTACTACCCGTTCTCCGGCAATCCGGAACTGAAGCCGGAGAAGTCCAAGAGCGGCAACCTGGGCGTGGCGCAGTACGCCGATGCCTGGAACTGGACGTTCAACGTCTACGAAAACCGCGTCGACGACCTGATCTCCTACGACGCCGCCAGCTTCCTGCCGGTGAACGTGGACAAGGCGCGGATCCGCGGCGCCGAGCTGACCGGCTACGCCACGCTGGCCGGCTGGGAACTGTCGGCGCAGCTCAGCCACACCGATCCGCGCAACCGCAGCGACGGCGCCAACCGCGACAACTGGCTGGCGCGGCGCGCGCAGGACACCGCGCGGCTGGACGTGGACCGCGGCTTCGGCCCGGTCAAGCTCGGCGTCACCGCGTTCGGCAGCGGCCACCGCTACGACGACGCGGCCAACAGCGTGCGCCTGGCCGGCTACGGCACGCTGGACCTGCGCGTGGAATACGCGTTCGCCGCGGACTGGACGCTGCAGGCCAAGGCCAGCAACGTGTTCGATCGCGACTACCAGACCATCAATTGGTACAACCAGCCGGGCCGCGAATACGCGCTGACCCTGCGCTACGCACCGGCAGCGCGCTGAGTCCCCGCAGCGGGCTGCGCCTTGGGGTGCGACCCGCTTCACCGACATGCGTCCTGCTGGACAGCGAAAGTCGCTGCAGCCTCGGTGAAGGCAAGCACGCCTCGACTCGGGCGCTACTGTTGCAGTGACGTTGTGGGAGCGACTTCAGTCAGTCGCTCCCAGGGTTTTTCTGTGTCTGCAGCTGCATGAAGAACGCTGCGGCGATGCCAGACCGACCACGCCAACAACCGCATCCCCCGATATCGGCAGTTCGCATGCCGTGCGTCGGGGACCAAGTGCAGACGCGCGCCCCTGTAGGAGCGGCTTCAGCCGCGACCGGGCGCTACCGGCAAAGCGTCGCGGCTGAAGCCGCTCCTACAGGGGTTGATCGACTGTCAGGTCGATTGCAGTGCCCGATGCCGCATGCGTGCCGCAGGTGCAATGGCCCGCCTCACCCCAGCGCCAGCAGCTCGCGCAGGTCGTCCATCAGCAGCACCACGTCGGCCGCGGCCAGGTCCAGGTCGCGCGGATAGCCGTAGCGCACCAGTGCGGCCGGCATGCCGGCGGCATGCGCGGCCTGCAGGTCGGTGCCGGAATCGCCGACCATCAGGCAACGCGCCGGCGGCTGCGCGAACTGCTGCGCCAGGTGCAGCAGCGGCAACGGGCTGGGCTTGCGCTCGGGCAGGCTGTCGCCGCCGAGCAGCGCGGCGAACGCATCGGCCACACCCAGATGGCGCAACAACGGCAACACCAACGCCGACGGCTTGTTGGTGCACAGCGCCAGGGTCACGCCGCGCGCGCGCAACTGCGCCAGCGCCTCGGCCACGCCCGGGTACAGGCGCGGGCTGCGCAGCAGGCAGGCTTCGTAGTGGCGCATGAAGGTGGGCATCACCGCGTCGATCGGGGTGGCGTCGTGCGCATGCCGCCACGCGGCCTCGACCAGCTTGCGCACGCCCTCGCCGATCCAGCCGAGCACGGTGGCCTCCGGCACGCGCGCCAGGCCGAATTCGGCCAGGGTGCGATTGAGCGCTTCGGCGATATCGGCGCCGCTGTCCACCAGGGTGCCGTCCAGATCGAACACCACCAGCGCATACGGAAATGTCATGTCGTTCCTGGAGACGAAGAGCAGCGCCCATTGTAGGCGCCACGCTCCGTCGCGATCCCCGTAAGGCACTTTGCCGAAACGTGCGATCAGGACATCCAGGAACACGCGCACGATCGCCGGCTGCTGCCGGCGCGAAGCGGACACGCCGCAGGCAAAATGCGCTGGCCATGCGCGAAGCGGACACCATCGCACGCGCCGCTACACGGCTCAGCGGAACAGCCGCCCCTGCGTCTGCATCGGCTCGGGTTCGTGGAAACCGGCCAGGCCCACGCCGACCAGCCGGTAGCGGGTGGACGCGGGCAAGTCCACGCGCTGGCGCAGGGCCAGCGCGATGTCGGTCAGCGCCTGCAGCGAATCCGGCGGCTGCTCGGGCGTGAAGCTGCGGGTCAGGATGCGGAACTGCGCGGTCTTCAGCTTCAGCACCACGGTGCGCGCGATGCGCTCGGTGCGGCGGGTCGCGGTCCAGGTCTTTTCCGCCAGCCGCCGGATCGCCGGCTCCAGCGCGTCCAGCGCCAGGTCTTCGGCGAAGGTGTCTTCCGAAGAAATCGACTGCACCTGTTGGTCCGCTTCCACCGGGCGCTGGTCGATGCCGCGCGCACGCTGGTACAGGCGCAAGCCGAAGCTGCCGAAGCGCGCTTCCAGTTCCGCTTCGCCGTGCGTGCGCAGATCGCCGACGGTGACGATGCCCAACTCCGCCAGCTTGGCCTGCATCACCTTGCCCACGCCCGGCACCTTGCTGACCGGCAGCGGGGTCAGGAACGCGTCCACCTGGTGCGGGCGAATCACGAACTGGCCATCGGGCTTGCGCCAGTCCGAGGCGATCTTGGCCAGGAACTTGTTCGGCGCGATGCCGGCCGAGGCGGTCAGCGCGGTTTCCTCGCGGATCTGCGCACGGATGGTCTGCGCGATCTCGGTGGCGGTGGCCAGTTCGCCCTTGGGCGCGGTGACGTCGAGATAGGCTTCGTCCAGCGATAGCGGCTCGATCAGATCGGTGTGGCGCTGGAAGATCTCGCGCACCTGCCGCGACACCGCCTTGTAGCGCGCGAAATCCGGCGGCACGAAAATCGCGTCCGGACACAGCCGCTCCGCACGCAGCGCCGGCATCGCCAAGCGGATGCCGAACACGCGCGCCTCGTACGACGCGGCGCACACCACCGAGCGCATGCCGCGCCAGGCCACTACCACTGGCTTGCCGCGCAATGCGGGATCGTCACGCTGCTCCACGGACGCGTAGAACGCATCCATGTCGACGTGAATGATCTTGCGCATCGGCCCTGCACCCTACGCCAGCGAACGGTAGCGGCATGATAAGCCAGGCCCGCGCATGCACCGGGAACGCACGCCTTGACCTTGCGCACGGCCAACCACGGCGGCACGGCCTACGCTACGCGTGCGTACGGATAAAACGTTTGATTGAAAGCGCAGGCGTCGTGCACGCTTGCGCGCCTCGACTGTCTGCCCTGGGAAATCGCTCATGAGCCGCCTCACTTCGTATTCACGCGAACACCTCCTCGCCAGCGCGCGCGGCGAGCTGTTCGGCGCCGAGGCCGCACGCCTGCCCAACGATCCGATGCTGATGTTCGACCGCATCAGCCACATCGACGACAGCGGCGGCACGCACGGCAAGGGCGTAGTCCGCGCCGAACTCGACGTGCGCCCGGACCTGTGGTTCTTCGGTTGCCATTTCATCGACGATCCGGTGATGCCCGGTTGCCTGGGCCTGGATGCGCTGTGGCAATTGACCGGTTTCTTCCTGACCTGGATCGGCGCGCCCGGCCGCGGCCGCGCGCTGGGCGTGGGCGAAGTGAAGTTCAGCGGACAGGTGCTGCCGACCGCCAAGCAGGTGGTCTACGAGCTGGACATCAGCCGGGTCATCAACCGCAAGCTGGTGATGGCGGTGGCAGACGGGCGCATGTCGGTGGACGGTCGCGAGATCTACACCGCCAAGGACTTGCGCGTGGGCCTGTTCACCTCGACGGAGGGGTTCTGATGCGCCGCGTCGCGATCACCGGCATGGGCATCACTTCATGCCTGGGCAACGACCTGGACACGGTCGCGCGCGCGCTGCGCGAGGGCCGCGCCGGCATCCGCGCCAACCCCGAGGCGGCCGAACACGGCCTGCGCAGCCAGGTCGCCGGCGACGTGCAGCTGGACCTGGAGGCATTGATCGATCGCAAGCTCAAGCGCTTCATGGGCGACGCGTCGGCGTACGCCTATCTGGCGCTGCGCGATGCGATCGCCGACGCCGGCCTGGACGAGGCGGTGGTCAGCGACGTGCGCACCGGCCTGATCGCCGGCTCCGGCGGCGGCTCCAGCCACTGGCAGGTGGAAGCGGCGGATTTGCTGCGCAACCGCGGCGTGCGCAAGGTCGGCCCGTACATGGTGCCGCGCACGATGTGCTCGGCGGTCTCGGCCAGCCTGGCCACCGCGTTCAAGATCAAGGGCGTCAGCTATTCGCTGTCGGCGGCGTGCGCGACCTCGGCGCACTGCATCGGCGCGGCGGCGGACCTGATCCGCCACGGCCAGCAGGACGTGATGTTCGCCGGCGGCGGCGAAGAGCTGGACTGGACCATGAGCCTGATGTTCGATGCGATGGGCGCGCTGTCCAGCGGCTTCAACGAGCGCCCGGCGGTGGCCTCGCGCCCGTACGACGCCGAGCGCGACGGCTTCGTCATCGCCGGCGGCGGCGGCATGCTGGTGCTGGAAGACTACGAACGCGCGGTGGCGCGCGGCGCGCGCATCCATGCCGAACTGCTCGGCTACGGCGTGACCTCCGACGGCGCCGACATGGTCGCCCCGTCCGGCGAAGGTGCGGTGCGTTGCATGCAGATGGCGATGCAGGGCGTGGCGGCGCCGATCGACTACCTCAACACGCACGGCACCTCGACGCCGCTGGGCGACGTCACCGAACTGGGCGCGGTGCGCGACGTGTTCGGCGATGCGGTGCCGCCGCTGTCCTCGACCAAGGCGCTGTCCGGGCATTCGCTGGGCGCGGCCAGCGTGCACGAGGCGATCTACTGCCTGTTGATGATGCGCGACGGCTTCATCGCCGGCTCGGCCAACATCGACGCGCTGGACCCGCGCGCCGAAGGTTTCCCGATCGTGCGCGAGAGCCGCGAGGCGACGCTGCGCACGGTGATGTCCAACAGCTTCGGCTTCGGCGGCACCAACGCCGCGCTGGTGTTCGGGCGCGTTTGAAGCGCAATGCGACGGCGGCACGCCGCATCCCGGTTGCGGCGCGGCCGTTGCCCTGATCGAAGCGACGGCGCGGATGCGCCCGTCGCTTGCCGATGCCGCATCAGGGCGCCACAGCGGGCGCATGCGGTGACGGCGGCGCCTCTTCTGCGCTGGCAGCGTCGCCATCAGGCGCGGCAGTACACGCCGAACCAAGCGCGGCGATCGCGCCAACGCCCCATGCCAGCGACGATGCGGCGCCCAGATTGGCCGCCTTGACGGGTTCGTCCTTTTGCGAGGCGCTCGCCGCGGCGGCGGCCAGGGCGGCGGCGGCGACATTGGCTGCGCCACTGACCCCCTGCAACACACGGCTGGGAAGATGGCGGCCGGCATCGCTGCCGGCGCGCACCATGTTGGCGGCACCGTTCACAGCCCACGCCGCCGCAGACGCGTAAGCCAGCGTGCTGGCGCTGTTTGCGCCGGTCCACGGTTGCACGGCGCTGAGCACGCCGGCGACGCCGCCCAGGGCGTTGGCGCCGGTGACGAGCACCGGCGGTGAAGCGCTGCCGACCTGCGTGAGGCCAGCGCCTCCGGCCCACAGCGCACCGCTCAGCGTCCCGGTCAGCTTCGCCGCATCCGGCGCCGCGGACAGCCGCGAGGCCGCCAAGGACAAGCCGGACGCAAGCGCGTCCAGCGCCGGCCCGCCATAGCTGCCAACCTGCCGCAGCGCGCTCGGCGGCGCCGATTGCGCCTGGGCATCCGTCACCCGCGCGCGCCTCGGCGCAGCGCGCGCCGGAGCAGGCGTCAATCCGGAGAGCGCGGCGCTGCTGGACGGCAGAGCCGAAGGCGCAGTGATCGTTGCAGCGCCGGTGTCGCCGGCTTCCAGATCGATGCGCGGGTGGGACGTGGAAGACACTGCGCGGATAGCCATATGCGATCTCGTTGCTTGGTTGCCGCATACGCTACGCAAACACCGCGCAAATCCGCCATAAAGCCAGCATCTGCGCGCATAAATTATGCGTTGCGACGCCCGGATCGGTGCATGAGGTTGCAATGGCGTTCACCGAACACGCGGCGGCCAACGCGCGCGCCATGCCGGCCTGCCTGCTCCTCGCCGCGGCGCGCGCCGATCACCCCGCCATGCCGCTATGCCGCAGCAAGGCGTCCAGCTCCGGCGCGCGGCCGCGGAAGGCGGTGAAGTTCTGCAGCGCCGGACGGCTGCCGCCGCGCGCCAGGATCTCCTGCAGGAAGCGCGCACCGGTGGCGGCCAGCTGGTCCGGCGCTTCCTCGAACGCGGCATAGGCGTCGGCGCTGAGCACTTCGGCCCACTTGTAGCTGTAGTAGCCGGCGCCGTAGCCGCCGGCGAAGATGTGGCTGAACTGGTGCGGGAAGCGGTTCCATGCCGGCGGCCGGTTCACCGCGACTTCGTCGCGCACGCGCTCGAGCAGTTGCAGCATGCTGTCGCCGGCCGCATCGAAACTGTGATGCAACTGCATGTCGAACAGCGCGAATTCCAGCTGGCGCACGGTGAACATGCCGCTCTGGTAGTTCTTCGCCGCCAGCATCTTGTCGAACAGCGCGCGCGGCAGCGGCTGCCCGCTGTCCACATGCGCGGTCATCGCCTGCAGCCGCGGCCATTCCCAGCAGAAGTTCTCCATGAACTGGCTGGGCAGCTCCACCGCGTCCCATTCCACGCCGTTGATGCCGGCCACGCCGAGTTCGCCGACCTGGGTCAGCAACTGGTGCAGGCCGTGGCCCATCTCGTGGAACAGGGTGGTGACTTCGTTGTGGGTGAAGGTGGCCGGCTTGCCGTCGGCGCCGCGGCCGAAGTTGCACACCAGGTACACCAGCGGCGTCTGCACCCCGTCGGCGCGGTCGCGGCGATTGCGGCAATCGTCCATCCAGGCGCCGCCGCGCTTGCCTTCGCGCGCGTACAGGTCCAGGTAGAACTGTCCGACCAGGCGGCCTTGCGCATCGCTGACGCGGAAGAAGCGCACGTCCGGATGCCAGACCGGCGCGCTGTCGGCCTGCACCTGCAGGCCGTACAGGTCGTTGATGACGCCGAACAGGCCATCCAGCACCTTCGGCTCGGTGAAATACTGCTTCACTTCCTGCTCGGAGAAGCTGTAGCGCGCCTGCTTGAGCTTTTCGCTGGCGTAGGCCAGGTCCCAGGCCTGCAGATCGTCCAGGCCCAGGTGTTCGCGCGCATAGGCTTCCAGTTCGGCGCGGTCGCGCTGCGCATAGGGCTTGGCGCGTGCGGCCAGGTCGCGCAGGAAACCGAGCACCTCGTCGGGGCTGCGCGCCATCTTGGTCGCCAGCGAATATTCGGCGTAGCTGGCGAAGCCGAGCAGGCCGGCCAGTTCGCCGCGCAGCGCCAGGATGCGTTCGATCGCCGCGCTGTTGTCCAGCGCCGGGTCGCCGAACTCCGAGGCGCGGATCGCGTTGGCGCGGTACAGGGTCTCGCGCAGCGCGCGGTCCTCGGCGTACATCTGCACCGGCAGATAGCACGGCATCTGCAGGGTCAGTTTCCAGCCGGCCTGGCCGTCCTTGTCCGCCGCCGCGCGCGCCGCGGCGACCACGTCGTCGGGCAGGCCGGCCAGACGCGACGGCTCGTCGATGAGCAGCGACCACGCATCGGTGGCGTCGAGCACGTTCTGCGAAAACTTCGCCGACAGCGCCGACAGTTCTTCCTGGATCGCGGCGAAACGCTGCTTGTCGGCATCGCCCAGTTCGGCGCCGCCCAGGCGGAAATCGCGCAGCGCGTTGTCCAGCACCTTGCGCCGCGCGGCGTCGTCACCGGCGGCCTCGGGCGTGGCGGCCAGCGCGCGGTATTGCGCGAACAGCGCCAGGTTCTGCCCCAGCGCGCTGGAGAAGCGGGTCAGCTTGGGCAGGTTGGTGTTGTAGGCCTCGCGCAGCGCCGGCGTATTGACCACGCCCTGCAGGTGATTGACCTGGCCCCAGGCGCGCCACAGGCGCTCGGTGGCATCGTCCAGCGGCACCACGAAGCTGTCCCAGCTCACCGGCGCGACCTGCTCGGCGTGCGCGACCGCGGCCTCGGCGGCGGCCAGCAGCGCGTCGATCGCCGGGCCGATGTGCTCGGGCTGGATCGCATCGAAGCGCGGCAGGCCGGAAAAATCGAGCAGGGGATTGGTCATCGCAGGAATCTCGGTAGCGGGGGAAGGGCCGGCGCTGCCGGCCTCGAGGGAGATATGGCGGTCACGACAACGCGGCACAAGCCAGCGGCGGCAAGCCGGCGCCGGCCACCGCCGCGGCCAGCTGCGCGTCGGCCTGCGCCACGTCGATGCCGTGCTCGCGGTACCAGTCCGGCCGGTAGTAGCTGTGCCCGTAGCGCTCGCCGCTGTCGCACAGGATGGTGACGATGGAACCGCTGCGGCCCTGCTCGCGCATCCGCGTCGCCGCCTGCAGCACGCCGACGAAGTTGGTGCCGGTGGAACCGCCGACGCGCCGGCCCAGGCGCGCGCTCACATAGCGCATCGCCGCCAGGCTCAGCGCATCGGGCACCTTGACCATCGCATCGACGCAGCTGGGGATGAAGCTCGATTCCACCCGCGGCCGGCCGATGCCCTCGATGCGCGACCCGCCGGTACTGGCCAGGCCGGCGTAGTCGCGCCCGGCCAGCGCTTCGCAATAGCCTTCGAAGAACACCGACACTTCCGGATCCGCGCACAGGATGCGGGTGGCGTGGCGGCGGTAACGCACGTAGCGGCCCAGCGTGGCGGCGGTGCCGCCGGTGCCGGGGCTGCACACGATCCATGCCGGCACCGGATGCGGCTCTTCCTGCATCTGCCGGAAGATCGATTCGGCGATGTTGTTGTTGGCGCGCCAGTCGGTGGCGCGCTCGGCGTACAGGAACTGGTCCATGAAATGGCCGCCGCTCTCACGCGCCAGCTGCACCGAATCGGCGTGCAGGTCGCAGGCGCGTTCGACCAGGTGGCAGCGCCCGCCCTGGAATTCGATCGCGGCGATCTTTTCCGGCGAGGTGGTCGCCGGCATCACCGCGATGAACGGCAACCCCAGCAGGCGCGCGAAATAGGCTTCGGACACCGCGGTGGAGCCGCTGGAGGCCTCGATCACCGGCCGCCCCTCGCGCAGCCAGCCGTTGGCCAGCGCGTACAGGAACAGCGAACGCGCCAGGCGGTGCTTGAGGCTGCCGGTGGGATGGCTGGACTCGTCCTTGAAATACAGATCGATGCCGGGGAAACCGGGCAGCTCCAGCGGAATCAGGTGGGTGTCGGCCGAGCGGTTGAAATCGGCTTCGATCTTCTGGATGGCGTTGGCCACCCAATCGCGATAGGTCATGACGGTGCGCAGGACGGAAAAATCGCGTCCACGATACACGCCCGCCCCGGTCCTGGGGCTGCGCCGGAGCGGCGCTGGGCGGCGATGTTCACCTGCCGGCGGCGCTGGCGGCGGCTGCCGCTCAGCGCGGCACCACGCCGAAACCGGCATCGACGATGACGCGTTCGATCGCCGCCGCATCGATGCGCGCGGCGTCGTACTCCACCTCCACGCGCCCGCCGTCCAGCACCACCCGCGCCGCGGCGACCCCGGCGCTGGCCTGCAGCACCCGCTGCAAGCGCGCCGAGCAGCCGCCGCAGGTCATGCCCTGGACCGTGAGTTCGATGTGCTGCATTGCGGTGTCCTCGTTGGAATGTGGTGGCCGCCGCAGCGCGCTCAGCGCGGCCGCCAGCGGTTCAGCAGCAGGGAATTGGCCAGTACCGAGACCGAACTCAGCGCCATCGCCGCGCCGGCGAGCACCGGATTGAGCAGGCCGAACGCGGCCAGCGGGATGCCGAGCACGTTGTAGACGAAGGCGAAGAACAGGTTCTGGCGGATCTTGCGCAAGGTCGCCGCGGACAGGTCGATGGCGGTGGCCACGCCGTCCAGGTCGCCATGCACCAGCACCACGTCGGCGGCTTCCACCGCGATGTCCGAGCCGGCGCCGATGGCGAAGCTGACGTCGGCCGCGGCCAGCGCCGGCGCATCGTTGATGCCGTCGCCGACCATGCCGACGTGGGCGCCCGGTTCGGCCTGCAGGCGCCGCACTTCCTCGGCCTTGTGTTGCGGCAACACCTCGGCCAGCACGCGCTGAATGCCGACCTGCGCGGCCACGGCCTGCGCGACATGGCGGTTGTCGCCGCTGAGCATGATGACCTCGATGCCGCGCGCCTTGAGCCGCGCCACCGCGTCCAGGGCACCGTCGCGCAGTGGATCGGCGATGGCGATGTAGCCGGCGAGACGGCCGTCCAGCGCGATGCCGACCACGCTCTGGCCCTGCGCCTGGGCCGCCTCGGCCCGCTGCAGCAGTTCGGCATCCAGCGGCGGCGCGCACAGCGCGCGCAGCCACGCCAGCGACCCCAGCGCCACCGCCTGGCCAGCGACACGGCCGCGCACGCCCTGCCCGGGCAAGGTCTCCACCGCCTGCGGCGTTGCCACCGGCAGCGCCGCGCGCACGCCGTCGTCGGCGGCACGGCGCACGATCGCAACCGCCAGCGGATGCGCGGAACCGGCCTCCAACGCGGCCGCCAGGCGCAGCAGCGCGGTGGCATCGCCGCCCGGCGCCACGCCGATCGCGGTCACCTGCGCGCGGCCCTCGGTCAGGGTGCCGGTCTTGTCCAGCACCAGCGTGGTCAGCGCACGGGCGCGCTCCAGCACCTCGGCGTTGCGGATCAGGATGCCGGCGCGGGCGCCCACGCCGGTGCCAACCATGATCGCGGTCGGCGTGGCCAGGCCCAGCGCGCACGGACAGGCGATCACCAGCACCGCCACCGCGTGCACCAGCGCGGTGGCGAAACTGCCGCTCAGCCACCAGGTCGCGGCCAGGGTGAGCATGGCGATGGCGATCACCACCGGCACGAACACGCCGGCGATGCGATCGACAAGATGCTGGATCGGCGCCTTGGAGCCCTGCGCCGCATCGACCATGCGGATGATCTGCGCCAGCAGCGTGTCGGCGCCGACCCCGGTGGCGCGCGCGCGCAGCATGCCGAACTGGTTCACGGTGGCGGCGAACAGGCGGCTGCCCGGCGCCTTGGCCACCGGCATCGCCTCGCCCGACAGCATCGCCTCGTCCACGCTGGAATGGCCGTCGAGCACCTCGCCGTCCACCGGCACGCGCGCGCCGGCGGCGACCACGAACACATCGCCGACGATCAGTTCGGCGGCGTCGATCTCCACGAGCGCGCCGTCGCGCTCCACCCTGGCGGTCCTGGGCTTGAGGTCGAGCAGCGCGCGGATCGCCGAGGAGGTCCTGCGCCTGGCGCGCGCTTCCAGCAAACGCCCGAGCAGGATCAGGGTGATGATCGAGGCGCTGGCCTCGAAGTACACGTGCTGCCCGGCCAGGCCGAACACGGTGACCGCGGCGCTGTACAGGTAGGCCATGCTGGTGCCGAGCGCGACCAGCACGTCCATGTTGGCGCGGCCGTTGCGCAAGGCCATGAACCCGGCGCGGTAGAAGCGCGCGCCGAGCCAGAACTGCACCGGCGTGGCCAGCAGCAACTGCAGCCAGCGCGGCAACGGCTCGGCGTGCTGGCCGCCGAGCGCATGCGCGATGGCGGAGATGTCCAGCATGCCGAACATCTGCACGAACAACGGCAGGGTCAGCAGCGCCGCGGCGGCGAACCGGCCCAGCTCGCGGTGCCAGGCGCGGCGCTCGGCCTGTTCGCGCGCCTGCAACTGGGTCTGGTCCAGCTCGCGCACGACGCTGGCGCCGAAGCCGGCGCTGCCGATCCGCGCAATGATGTCGGCCGTTGCGACCAGTTCCGCCACGTACTCCACACGCGCCCTGGCCGAGGCCAGGTTGACGCTGGCGGCGATCACCCCGGGCGTGTCCGCCAGCACGGTTTCGATCGAAGCCGCGCAGGACGCGCAGCGCATGCCGCTGAGGTCCAGCGTCAGCAGCTGCGTCGGCACCGTGTAGCCGGCCTGGCCGATGCGTTGCAGCAGCGTCTGCGCATCCACCTGCTGCGGGTCGTAATGCAGGCGCACGCGCGCGGCGGCGTAATTGGCCTGGGCGTCGACGCCAGGCAACTGCTTGAGCGCCTGCTCCAGACCGACGGCGCAGGACGCGCAACTCATGCCGTGCACCGGCAGGCTCAGCGTGGCGGTGCCGGCGGCGGCCGTGTTCACGGTTGCACCTTGCCCGGCGCAGCGTCGCCGCGGATGTCGCCGAGGATCGGGCAGCCTGCGGGTTCGCCGCTGCCTGGGCATTCGGCGACCAGCACCGCCAGCGCATCGCACATCTCGGTGAGCTGCGCGATGCGCCGATCCAGTTCGTGCAGGCGCTTGCTCGCCCGCTGCTTGATGCCTTCCACGCCATGCAGGCGATCGTCCTGCAGCGCGAGCAGGTCGCCGATCTCCTCCAGCGAAAAGCCCAGGTCCTTGGCGCGGCGGATGAAACGCACCCGCTCCACCGCGGCCGCATCGTAGTCGCGGTAGCCGGACGCGCGCCGCGGCGGCGCCGGCAGCAGGCCCTGGCGCTCGTAGTAGCGGACCGTGTCGATGGCGACATCGGCCTGGCGCGCGAGCGCGCCGATGGTGAAGCGGGACGGAGGGGCGACCGGATTCATGCGTGCAAGCTACTCCCTGGACGCCGGTCCAGGGTCAAGCCATTGTCGCCGTTGCGCGCGAATTGTTCATTGGCGGCTCACGCTGACGCCAAACCCTTGCCCCGCAGGCCTTCGCCGGGCGGGGACGCGCGCCCTGGACCCGGCTCCAGGGTGCGCCGATGGCGCGCCGCCACGCCGTCCCGGCGCTTGCCCGCAGCCATCGCTGCAGTATTCTCCGCGTATCCCCTCGCCTGCCTTGCGTCCTCCGTGCCGATCTTCGCCTTGCTGACCCGCCTGCTGTTGTGCCTGAGCCTGCTGCTCAATGGCGCCGGCACGGCTATGGCGATGCCGGGCATGCACGGCATGACCGACGCAGCGCCAGGCACGGACCATGCCATGGCCGAAGGCCATGCTGGCAAGCACCTGCATGCCGCGCAGGTCGCCAGCGCGGCGATGCCCTGTCATGAGGCCACGCCGGCGCAGGTCCGCGAACACGAGCACGACGGCGACGGCCACAGCAAGGCCGGCAAGCACGGCTGCTGCGGCACCGCGGCCGGTTGCCAGTGCCCGCATGCGCAGCCGCCGCCGGCACTGATCGCGCTGCCGCTGGCGTTGCCGGCCGCGGCGCAACAGCTGTTCCCACGCGGCCGCCAGGATGGCCGCGGCGCGCCCGGCCTGCCGCGGCTGGAACGACCTCCCAGCGCCTGATCGCGACGCCGCCGCCCGCTCGGGTGGCGCCACGGCGACCGCGCATCCGCGCGCGGTCGCTTCCGCGCACGCACCGCCCACGCGGTCGCGCATCGCATCGCATCGAGGCTCGCTCATGAAACCACCTTCCTCCGACCTGCCGGCGCTGCCGTCGCGGCGCCGCTTCGTCACCGGACTGGCGCTGGGCGCCGCCGCCGGCATCGGCAGCCTGTCGCTGCGACAAGCCCAGGCCGCAACGCTGGCGCGCAATGGCGCCGTGCCGTATCAGCTGCACGGCACCGACTTCGACCTCAGCATCGGCAGCGCGCGGGTCAACTTCACCGGGCGCGAGCGCCCGGCCATCACCGTCAACGGCAGCGTGCCGGCACCGATCCTGCGCTGGCGCGAAGGCGACACCGTCGAGGTGCGAGTCGCCAACCGCCTGCCGGGGCACACGCAAACCTCCGTGCACTGGCACGGCATCCTGCTGCCGGCGAACATGGACGGCGTGCCGGGCATGAGCTTCGACGGCATCTACCCGGGCGAGACTTACCGCTACCGCTTCGCCCTGCGCCAGTCGGGCACCTACTGGTACCACAGCCACTCGCTGCACCAGGAACAAGCCGGCCTGTACGGCGCGATCGTGATCGACCCGCTGCAGCCGCCGCCCTACCACTACGACCGCGAACACGTGCTGCTGCTGTCGGACTGGACCGACCTGGACCCGGCGGCGCTGTTCCGGCGGCTGAAGAAGATGCCGTCCTACGACAACACCTACCAGCGCACCGTCGGCGACTTCCTGCGCGACGCGCGCGAAGACGGCTTGCGCGCCACTCTCGCCGACCGCGGCATGTGGGGACGCATGCGGATGACGCCCAGCGACCTGTCCGACGTCAACGCCAACACCTACACCTACCTGCTCAACGGCGTCGCCCCCGGCGGCAACTGGACCGGCGAGTTCCGTCCCGGCGAGAAGTTGTTGTTGCGCATGATCAACGCCTCCAGCATGACCTACTTCGACCTGCGCATCCCCGGGCTGAAGATGACCGTGGTCGCCGCCGACGGCCAGTACGTGCACCCGGTGAGCGTGGACGAACTGCGCATCGCCGCGGCCGAGACCTACGACGTGCTGGTCGAACCCAACGGCCAGGACGCCTACACCGTGTTCGCCCAGGACATGGGCCGCACCGGCTACGCGCGCGGCACCCTGGCCGTGCGCCAGGGACTGCAGGCGCCGGTACCGGCGAACGATCCGCGCCCGCTGCTGCGCATGCAGGACATGGGTCACGCCATGGCGGGGCACTCCGGCATGGACCACGGCGGCGCGGCCACGATGAAAGGCATGGACGGCGGTTGCGGCGCCAGCATGGGCATGGCCGGCATGAACCATGCCGCGATGGAGCACGGCACGATGGACCACGGCACGCATGCGCCCGGCGACGCTGGTGCAGCGCCCACGCATCCGCGCAGCGAACGCGGCAATCCGCTGGTGGACATGCAGTCCTCCGCGACCGCGCCGAAGCTGGACGATCCGGGCATCGGCCTGCGCGGCAACGGCCGCCGGGTGCTGACGTACGCCGACCTGCATAGCCTGTTCGACGACCCCGACGGTCGCGACCCCGGGCGCGAGATCGAACTGCATCTCACCGGCAACATGGAGAAGTTCGCCTGGTCCTTCGACGGCATCCCGTTCGCCAGCGCCGCGCCGCTGCGGCTCAACTACGGCGAGCGCCTGCGCATCGTGCTGGTCAACGACACGATGATGCAGCACCCGATCCACCTGCACGGCATGTGGAGCGACCTGGAGAACGCCGCCGGCCAGTTCCAGGTGCGCAAGCACACCGTGGACATGCCGCCGGGCACGCGCCGCAGCTACCGCGTGCGCGCCGATGCGCCGGGCCGCTGGGCCTACCACTGCCACCTGCTGTACCACATGGACGGCGGCATGATGCGCGAAGTGCGGGTGGACGCATGAACGCCAGGCCGCGCGCCGCGCTGGCGCAGGCGCTCGGCCTGGCGCTGCTGTTCGCGCACGGTGCTGCGCGTGCGCAGAGGGAGATGCAGGAGCACGGCACGCCAAGCGCAGCGCAGGCCGAGCGCGGCATGCAGGACCACGCCGGGATGCAGCCGGGGGCTGTGGAGCCGGGACCAGGGACCGGGGACCGGGGACCCGGAAAAGCACAAGCGCAGCCTGCTCACTTCAGCTCAGCGGCGACGTGCAGCTGCGCCAGTGCGCCCGCTTCTACGCTGCCGCGCGAGCCGATCCCGGCGCTCACCGAGGCCGACCGCGCCGCCGCGTTCCCGGTCCTACGCACGCACGCGATGCTGCATGCGCCGTCGCGGACCGGCTATCTGCTGTTCGATCGTCTGGAGGGCTGGGACAACCACCACGGCGGCGGCCAGGCCTGGGAAGCCAGCGCCTGGTACGGCGGCGACATCGATCGGCTGTGGCTGCGCAGCGAAGGCGAGCGCAACGGCGGCCGCACCGAAGCGGCGGACCTGGAAGCGCTGTACGGCCACGCGGTCTCGCCGTGGTGGGATCTGTTGGTCGGGGTGAAACAGGACCTCGCCCAGAGCGATGCGCGCACCTCGGCCGCGTTCGGCGTGCAGGGCATGGCGCCGTACAAGTTCGAGGTCGCGGCCACGCTGTACATCGGCGAAGGCGGCCGCGCCAGTGCGCGCCTGCAAAGCGAATACGACGTGCTGCTGAGCAACCGCTGGATCCTGCAGCCGCGGCTGGAAGCCGACGTCGCGTTCGCCGACGATCGCGCACGCGACATCGGCAGCGGCCTGTCCACGGTCGAAGCCGGCCTGCGCCTGCGCTACGAGATCAGCCGCCGCTTCGCGCCGTATCTCGGCGTGGTCCACGAGCGCGCCTTCGGCGCAACCGCGGACTATCGGCGCGACGCAGGAGAAGCCGCGCGCGAGACACGTGTCGTCGCCGGCGTACGCGTCTGGTTTTAGCGACTGCCAGAGGATTCTTTCCCGTCCATTTGAACGGCAGTGGCCCTTGTAGGAGCAACTGTCTTCTCATCCGATAACCTCACGCCATGGTGTGCGATCTCGTGCCATGGCGTTGAGTCGGATAAGCAGCACGCGCATGCATGCGGTGATGGCGACCTTGGCGGGCTTGCCGCGTGCCCGTAACTGTTGATAACGCTCCTTGAAGGAGGCTTGAGTGCGCACAACGCTCCAACAGGCCATGTACAGCACTCGTCGGATCGTGGCACGCCCGCCGCGGATGCGGCGTTTGCCGCAGTGCTGCCCGCTGTCCACGTTGTAGGGAGCCAGGCCGACCAGGGCCGCGATCTGGCGACGATCCAGCGTCCCCAGTTCGGGCAGATAGGCCATCAGGCTGGCGGTGGTGACCTCGCCGATGCCCGGGACCGTGCCCAGGGCGTGCGCCAGCGCATCGTCGAGCTGGCACCGCACCTGCTTGATCGCCTGGTTCATCCGCTGGATACGGCGGCGCACGTCGCCGATCTGCTCGATCAGGCACGCGCGCACCATGGCCAGGGTCGCCTGATGCAAGCGACGGCGCTCGTCGTCACGTTGCTGGACCAGTTGCTCGCGGCGCTGGACCAGCATGCGCAGTTGCTCACGCAAGGGATCGGGAGCCGGCGCGGGCGCTTGCACCAGGTGAGCCATGCGCGCCAGCAAGGCCGCATCCAGCGGATCGGTCTTGGCGGTTGTGCCCAAGGCCGTGGCGAAAGCGCGTGCCCGGCGCGGATTGATCCGGGTCACCGGGATCCCTGCCGTGGCCAGTGCCGTCATCACCGCCCGTTCGTAGCCGCCGGTGGCCTCCAGCAGCGCGTTGCCGACGCAGTGCCCGGCAAGGTGGTCGCACAGGCGCTGGTGGCCCTGGGCGGTATTGGGAAAGGACAGCAACTGGTCCAGGGGAAGCACGTGGACGGCCAAGGTGTCCTTGGCCACATCGATACCGATCCAAAGAGGCATAAGCGTTAGGTAGACTGGGGGACAGGAGAGAGCCACCTCGTCGCTGCCCACGCTTGTGAAGTTCGAGCGAACGCTCGTTCAACTGTTCGGGCTAGGCAACGAGGTCGATGTGCGGCCGCCCTGGCTCCTACACGTGCTTGAACACTACGGCCTGTCGGCGTGCCGCACATCGCTCTCCACTCAAACTGTAGAGCAATCTCCAGACACAAGCGGCTTCAGCCGCGACAGGCTACCCATAGATCCTGTCGCGGCTGAAGCCGCTCCTACACCGCTTCGCCAACCGTAATGGCACGACGCGCATCAGGCGACACCACGGCGCCCAGCAACCGCTTCCTCACACCAGTCCCGGCCGCTCAAGCGCGCAGCGAACCATCCTCCCCGATCCGCCAGTCGCGCGGCGGACGCAGCGCGCCCAGCGTGCGCACCAGTTCCTGGTAGCTGCGCGCCAGTTGCCCGAACAACCCTGCATCGCTGGCGCGAGTCTCGGCCACTTCGTAGTAGGCGCCGCGGCCCAGGTCGATGAAGTAGTCCACGCTGACCCGGCGCCGCGCGGCCACGCCGGGAAACAGCCCGGCGATCAGCAGGCAACCGTCTCCGACCTCGCGCAGCGCATCGGCGCGGGCGCGCCCGACCTGCTCCTGAGCATGCAGCCAGGCCAGCGCCTGGGTGCGCGACAGCAGGTGCCCATCGGCCTGGTAGCGCAGCAACACGAACACCAGATAGCTCTCGCGCGACTCGTCCAGCGGCCGCCCCAGCCGCTGCCCTGCCTCGTGCACCAGCGCCTGCCACAGCTCGGCCGGCGCCCCCTGTCTGAAAGACTCGTACATACGTCCTCCTGCGTGGTGGGAACCCTCGCCAGGAGCTTATGCATAACCTGGGCCATTGCGTTGGCAGCCGCCGGCCAAGGCTGCCAATCCATGAGACGAGTGCAAGGATCGGCCATCCTGTCTGGTGGCACGCCGGACGCCGATTCCGATGCATCGACCAAGCCGTTTCCTGCATCTGCTTTTTTCATCGAATCGCCATGACCCGCCTGTCAACAGCTCGGTATTGATCACCTTCCGAAAATCGACATCCGATGGACCCATTCGAATGCTTCAGTCGCCAGCGCGCAGCTGACCTGAAGCGAATCGCGCGCGCTACGCGTGGAGAACATCTGTACGGCGACGTCGTCAACGAAGCCTGGCTGATGGCAGTCACGCTCTCCAGCCGGCATTCGCGTCCGATGGACTTCCAGGATGCGCAATTCCAGGACTTGCTGCTGCGCCACCTCTATCAAGCCATGGTCCGATACACCGAGCTCAACGTCAGGCACGCGGTGCGGCTCGATCATGGCACCGGCGAGGATGCGGATGGCGGGCGCGCGCATCCATTGATGAACCTGTTGTCCAGCGATGGCGGCCGGGATCCGCTTGCCTATCTTGGCGAGAACGAAGAAGCGCAGAACGCGCACATCGAGGAACTATCCCCCTGCCTTGCCGGTGCCTGGCTGGCACTGCTCCGATCGCACGGCCAACGCATGCGCCTGGTCGCGGACCATCTGCTGATCTCGGTGTCGTATGCCTATCGCTGTTGTGCCAAGGCAAGCTGCATTGCCGGCCGACAGAACGCGATTCCCTTTAGGGCGGCGGCCCGCGCTCAGTTCGGCCCCTGGAGACGCTACCGGACGCTGAGAATGCCGCGGCAATTGGAATTCGATTTCGAGGAACGGTTGGCGCTTTAGGCCAAGCGCTACTCCACCGTCACCGACTTGGCCAGATTGCGCGGCTTGTCCACGTCGGTGCCGCGCGCCAGCGCGGTGTGGTAGGCGAGCAGTTGCACCGGGATGGTGTGCACCACCGGGCTGAGCAGGCCGGCGTTGCGCGGGGTGCGGATCACGTGCACGCCCTCGGATTCGCTGAAGTGGCTGTCCTGGTCGGCGAACACGAACAGCTCGCCGCCGCGCGCGCGCACTTCCTGCATGTTCGATTTCACCTTCTCCAGCAGCGCATCGTTGGGCGCGATCACCACCACCGGCATGTTCGCGTCGACCAGCGCCAGCGGACCATGCTTCAGTTCGCCGGCCGGGTAACCTTCGGCGTGGATGTAGGTGATTTCCTTGAGCTTGAGCGCGCCTTCCAGCGCGATCGGATAGTGCAGGCCGCGGCCCAGGAACAGCGCGTTGTGCTTGTCGGCGAAACGCTCGGCCCACACCGCGATCTGCGGCTCCAGGTTCAGCGCGTGCTGCACGCTGCCCGGCAGGTAGCGCAGCTGTTCCAGGTAGTCGGCCTCCTGCGCGGCGCTCAGCCGTCCGCGCAGCTTGGCCAGCACGCAGGTCAGCTGAAATAGCGCCGCCAGCTGAGTGGTGAAGGCCTTGGTCGAGGCCACGCCGATCTCGGCGCCGGCGCGGGTGTACAGCACCAGCGCGCTGGCGCGCGGGATCGCGCTTTCGGGCACGTTGCAGATCGACAGGGTCTTGGCGTGGCCCAGCGACTTGGCGTATTTCAGCGCCTCCATCGTGTCCAGGGTCTCGCCGGACTGGGAAATGGTGACGATCAGCTGGCGCGGGTTGGCGTAGGCGGCGCGGTAGCGGTATTCGCTGGCGATCTCCACGCTGCACGGCAGGCCGGCGATCGACTCGATCCAGTAACGCGCGGTCAGCCCGGCGTAGTAGCTGGTGCCGCAGGCGAGGATCTGCACGCCGTCGATGTCGGCCAGCTGCCCGGCATTGCGGCCGAACAGCGTGGTGTCGAAGCCACCGGCGTCGAACAGCGCTTCCAGCGTGTCGGCCAGCGCGCGCGGCTGCTCGTGGATCTCCTTCTGCATGAAGTGGCGGTACGGGCCCAGCTCCAGCGAGGCCAGCGACACTTCGGACATGTGCACTTCGCGCTGCGCCGGCCGGTCCTCGGCGTCGTAGACCTGCACGCCGCTGCGGCTCAGCTCGGCGGTGTCGCCCTCTTCCAGGAAGATCACCCGGCGCGTGGCCTGGATCACCGCCGACACGTCGGAGGCGATGAAGTTCTCGCCCTCGCCCAGGCCGATCAGCAGCGGGCAGCCCATGCGCGCGCAGACCAGCACGTCCGGGCGCGACTTGCTCACCGCGGCCAGCGCATAGGCGCCGGTCAGTTCCTTGGCCGCGGCCTGCAGCGCCGCCAGCAGCGAAAGCCCCTGCGCAGCGTGGTGGTGGATCAGGTGCGCGATGACTTCGGTGTCGGTCTGCGACTCGAACACATAGCCCAGCGCGCGCAGCCGTTCGCGCTGCTGCTCGTGGTTTTCGATGATGCCGTTGTGCACCAGCGCCAGGTCGCCGTGGCTGACGTGCGGATGCGCGTTGGCCTCGGTGACGCCGCCATGGGTGGCCCAGCGGGTGTGGCCGATGCCCAGCGTGGCGTGCAGATCTTCGGCCAGCGCCGCGCTTTCCATCTCCGCCACGCGCCCGGTGCGGCGCACCCGGCGCACGCCGTCGGCGGCGACCACGGCGATGCCGGAGGAATCGTAGCCGCGGTACTCCAGCCGCTTCAGGCCTTCGATCAGCACCGGCACCACGTCCCGTTCCGCAATCGCACCCACGATCCCGCACATAGCCGCACCCTGCACCGAAAGATCGCCATTCTAGCTTTGTCCGCTGCATGTCCTGCAGGACCCGGCAGTGCGACTTGGACCGGCCATCGCCGACCCCGGCACGGCCGCTGCGATTGCCGTGAGCGCCGCCAGGCGCTGGCCGATCGATTCGGAGACGGTGTCCGCGAACGTGTCCGCGGACACGCGGACAGCCGTCCGCCGCAATCGAACCTTATGCATTTCAATCACTTGCAATTGGCACGCGGTGTGCTTTGGATTGGTTCATTCTCCGCTGCGCCGACCCGACCGATGATCCGCGACACTTCCGCCCAGGACCAGGTTCTCACCCGCCCCCGCTCCGCCGCCGCCTGGCGCCGCTGGTTCTGGCCGGCACTGATCGCGCTGGCGGTGCTGCTCGGCATCGCCTTCGCCGCGCGCGGCTGGATCGCCGGCAGCCGCTCGTTCGACGCGCAGCGCGTGCGCATCGCCACGGTCAGCCGCGGCGACCTGGTCCGCGACATCTCCGCCGACGGGCGCCTGATCGCCGCCAACAGCCCCACCCTGTACGCGATCTCCGGCGGCACCGTGACCTTGAAGGTGGTCGCCGGCGACGTGGTCAGGCAGGGTCAGGAACTGGCCGAGATCGACAGCCCCGAACTGCGCAGCAAGCTGGCCCAGGAAGAGGCCACGCTGGCCGGCCTGGAAGCCGAAGCCGGCCGCGCCGACCTGGATGCGGTGCTGGCCCGCGCCAATGCCAGCAAGCTGGTGGACCAGGCGCAGATCGAGCGGCAGGCCGCCAGCCGCGACCTGGAACGCTACCAGCGCGGCTACGACGGCGGCGCAGTGCCGCAGGTGGAACTGGCCAAGGCGCAGGACTCGCTGAAGAAGGCCGACATCGCGATGAGCCATGCGCAAAAGGATTCCGGCCTGCAGACCCAGGGCGCCGGCCTGGACGCACGCAACAAGCGCCTGCTCGCCGAGCGCCAGCGCGCGGTGGTCACCGAGGTGAAGCGGCAGGTGGACCTACTCACCCTGCGCTCGCCGTTCGACGGCCAGGTCGGCCAGGTGCAGGTGTCGCAGCACACCAACGTCGCCGCCAACGCGCCGGTGCTGGGCGTGGTCGATCTGTCCAAGTTCGAACTGGAAATCAAGGTGCCGGAGAGCTTCGCCCGCGACCTGGCGATCGGCATGCCGGCGCAGCTGACCAGCGGTGCCGGCGAACCGTTCGCCGGCGCGATCTCGGCGGTGTCGCCGGAAGTGGTCAACGGCGAGGTCAACGCGCGCATCCGCTTCACCGACAAGCAACCGCCCGGCCTGCGCCAGAGCCAGCGCATGAGCGCGCGGGTGCTGCTGGATACCCGCAAGAACGTGCTCAAGCTCGAGCGCGGCCCGTTCGTCGAACAATCCGGCGGCCGCTACGCCTACGTGATGGACGGCAACGCGGCGATCCGCCGCCCGGTGGAGCTGGGCGTCACCAGCCTGGGCGAAGTCGAGGTGCGTTCGGGCCTGCAACCGGGCGACCGCGTCGTGGTCTCCGGCAGCGACCTGTTCGGCGAGGCGCCGCAGGTGACGGTGCACTAGAAGCCGGGACTCGGGACTGGGGACTCGGGACTCGGAAGAGCCCACACCGTGGTATCCGTCTCCCTACCGAAGTTTCAGTTGTCTGTATCGCGTCTGCTTTTCCGAGTCCCGAGTCCCGAGTCCCGAGTCCCCAGTCCCGGCACCACCACCACCACTCCCAGCAAAGGAACCACCTCATGCTCGAAATGCGCTCCGTCTCCAAGGTCTTCCGTACCGAACAGGTCGAGACGCACGCCTTGCGCTCGCTGGATCTGCATGTGCGCGAAGGCGAATTCGTCGCGGTCACCGGGCCGTCCGGCTCCGGCAAGACCACCTTCCTCAACATCGCCGGTCTGCTGGAGACCTTCAGCAGCGGCCAGTACCTGCTCGATGGCCAGGACGTCAGCAACCTCAACGACGACGCGCGCTCGCGCATGCGCAACCAGAAGATCGGCTTCATCTTCCAGGGCTTCAACCTGATCCCCGATCTCAACCTGTTCGACAACGTCGATGTGCCGCTGCGCTACCGCGGCATGGCCGCGGCCGAGCGCAAGCAGCGCATCGAGGACGCGCTGGGCCGGGTCGGGCTGGGCTCGCGGATGAAGCACTACCCGTCCGAACTGTCCGGCGGTCAGCAACAGCGCGCGGCGATCGCGCGTGCGCTGGCCGGCAGCCCGCGCCTGCTGCTGGCCGACGAACCGACCGGCAACCTGGACTCGCAGATGGCGCGCGGGGTGATGGAACTGCTGGAAGAAATCAACGCGCAGGGTTCGACCATCGTCATGGTCACCCACGATCCGGAACTGGCCGCGCGCGCGCAGCGCAACGTGCACATCGTCGATGGCCAGGCCACCGACCTGCAGCGCGAACCGGTGCTGGGGCATGTCGGCACGGCGATGCCCTCCGCCGCTGGCGACCGCTGAGACAGGGCCTGCCATGCCGTTGTCACCCGCAGCGCCTGACCCGGAACCCACGATGATCGGTTACTACCTCCACCTCGCCCTGCGCAGCTTCGGCCGCAACAAGATCCTCACCACGCTGATGGTGCTGGCCGTGGCGCTGGGCATCGGCGCCTCGATGACGATGCTCACGGTGCTGCACACGCTGTCCGGCGACCCCCTGCCCGGCCGCAGCGCCACGCTGTTCCATCCGCAACTGGACCCGCGTCCGCGCGACCTGCCGGGTGCCGACCGGGAGCCGCCCGACGAACTGACCTGGCAGGACGCGAACGCCCTGTACCGGCTGCACGCTGCGCCGGCGCAGACGATGACCAGCGCGAACTGGCTGCCGGTCCGCCAGACCGTGCCGGACAGCCCCTTGCGCATGCTCACCACCCGCGCCGCGAGCGCCGACCTGTTCGCGATGTTCGGCATGCGCTTCCTCTACGGCAGCGGCTGGAGCCGTGGCGACGATGCGCAGCGCGCGCAGGTCGTGGTGCTGACCCGCACGCTCAACGACACCTTGTTCGGCGGCGTCGACAGCGTGGGCAAGACCCTGACCATCGCCACCCGCCCGTTCCGGGTGATCGGGGTGATCGACACCTGGGATGCGCAGCCGCGCTTCTACGATCTCAACTCGGGCGCGTACAAGGCGCCGGAAGCGCTGTACGTGCCGTTGGAGACCTGGCTGGACCTGCCCCAGGACTATGGCTATGGGCCGATGCAGTGCTGGGGCCGGGACCAGGAAGCGGGCCTGCACAATCCCAAGAGCGCGCAATGCACCTGGGTGCAGTATTGGGTGCAACTGGACACGCCTGCGCAGGTCCAGCGTTACCGCACCGCGCTGGACCACTACAGCGCGCAACAGCGCCAGTTGGGCCGGTTCGAACGCGCGCCCAACACGCGCCTGCGCGATCTGCTCGACTGGCTCGACTACAAGCGCGTGGTGCCGGCCACCGTGCGCATGCAGAGCTGGATCGGCTTCGGCGTGCTGCTGGTGTGCCTGCTCAATGCGGTCGGCCTGCTGGTCGCCAAGTTCATGCGCAAGGCCGCCGAGATCGGCGTGCGCCGCGCGCTGGGCGCCAGCCGCCGCGGGGTGTTCCTGCAATGCCTGGCCGAATCCGGGCTGATCGGCTGCCTAGGCGGACTGCTCGGCATCCCGCTGACCTGGATCGGCCTGTGGCTGGTGCGCCAGCAACCGGTGGCCTACGCCCAGCAGGCGCATGCCGACCCCGCGCTGCTTGCGCTCGCGCTGGCCGTGGCGGTGCTGTCGGCGATGGCGGCCGGCGTATGGCCGGCATGGCGCGCTTCGCGCATCGCCCCCGCCCTGCAGGTGAAATCGCTATGAGCGCGCTGAGACACGCACGCCCCATTCTTTCCGCGCTGGGCAGCCATCGTGCCGCGGTGGTGTTGATGGTCTTGCAGATCGCCCTGACCCTGGCGGTGCTGTGCAACCTGGTGTTCATCATCGCGCGCACCTACCAGCGGGTGGACACGCCAACCGGGGCGATGGAGCAGGACATCGGTCTGATCCAGAGCATCTCCGTGATCGGCGAGCAAGACAGCAAGAGCAGCGTCGGGCGCAGCCTGGATGTGTTGCGAGCGGTGCCCGGCGTGGAAGCGGCCGCCTTTGGCGCACCGCCGCTGTGGAATCCGAACCGGGTGCAACTGTTCCGGGAAGCGCAGGCGACGCAAGCGGCGGCGCGCGCGACGCTGTTCTCCGGCAGCCAGGGCCTGAACCGCGCCCTGGGCATCCGCATCGTCGCCGGCCGCGACCTGCGCGACGCCGAGCTGCCGGCTGCCGCCGAGACGTTCGCGGAGACCAACCATGGCGAGCGCCAGCTGCCGACGCTGATCACCCCGTCGCTGGCCGCCAAGTTGTTTCCTGGCGTTTCGCCGCTGGGGCAGAAGATCTACACCACGATGTGGAGCCAGGCGGTACGGCTGGATGTCGTTGGGGTGATGGCACCGCTGCGTGGCGTGATCGCCGGCCACGACGACGATGCAGACGCGCTGCTGACCGAAATGCGCGTCGGCGCCGAAGGCTGGGGCGGCGGCTATCTGATCCGCAGCAAACCGGGGCAGCTGCCGCAGGTCCTGCAACGCGCGGCGGCGGCGATGCAGCGTGCCAACCCGACCTATGTGCAACACCAGGTCGCCACCATGCAGGAACTGCGCGCCGACTATTTCAGGAGCGACAGCGCAGTGGCGCGCATGCTGCTGGCGATCATCGTGATCCTGCTCACCGTCACCGCGTTGGGCATCGGCGGGCTGGCCAGTTTCTGGGTGCAGCAGCGCACCCGGCAGATCGGCATCCGCCGCGCCATCGGTGCCACCCGCCGCGACATCATGGGGTACGTCCAGCTGGAAAACTTCCTGATCGTCGGCGGCGGCGCCGCGCTGGGCGCCGTTCTCGCCTACGTCATGAACCAATGGCTGATGCAACGCTTCGAACTGGAGCGGCTGTCCTCGCCCACGGTGCTCACCGGCATCGTGGCGGTCTGGCTGCTCGGCCAGCTCGCCGTCCTTGGCCCCGCGCTGCGCGCCGCCGCCGTCCCACCCGCCACCGCCACCCGTAGCGCCTGACCCGGAGCCACCCATGTTCGGCTATTACTTCCGCCTCGCCTTGCGCAGCTTCGGCCGCAACAAGGTCCTCACCGCGCTGATGGTGCTGGCCATCGCGCTGGGCATCGGCGCCAGCATGACCACGCTGACCGTGTTCTACGTGCTCTCCGGCGATCCGATCCCGCAGAAGAGCGACCGGCTGTTCTACGTGCAGGTCGATGCGCAGCCGAAGGCCGGCTTCCAGCCCGGCGAGGAACCGGACTTCCAGAACACGCGCTACGACGCGGAGACGCTGCTGCGCGAGAAACGCGCCAAGCGGCAAGCGATCATGACCGGTGGGTCGGCGGCGATCGAACCGCTCAAGAGCGGGCTGAAACCGTTCAAGTCGGAAGTGCGCTTCACCTCGGCCGACTTCTTCCCGATGTTCGACACGCCGTTCCTGTACGGCCACGGCTGGACCGGTACGGAAGACGAACGCCACGAGCGCGTGGCGGTCATCAGCAAGAAGCTCAACGAGAAACTGTACGACGGCGCCGACAGCGTCGGCCGCGAACTGCGCATGGACCAGAACACGTTCCGCATCGTCGGCGTGCTGGATACCTGGGCCCCCAATCCGCGCTTCTACGACATCACCAACACCTACGGTTCGGACGAACAGGCCTACCTGCCGTTCTCGGTCGCGATGGACCTGAAGATAGACCGCAACGGCAATATGAACTGCTTCGGCGACAGCAACGGCGATCAGACCTCGCTCAATGCGCCTTGCAACTGGATGCAGTACTGGGCGGAACTGGAGAGCCCGGCCCAGACCGCCGATTACAAGGCCTACCTCGAGAACTACTCCAACCAGCAGCGCGCCGCCGGCCGCTTCCAGCGTCCGAATAACGTGCGCCTGCGCAACGTGATGCAGTGGCTGGACCACAATGAAGTGGTGCCGGGCGACGTGCGCCTGCAGCTGTGGCTGGCGATGGGTTTTCTTTTGGTATGCCTGCTCAACACCGTCGGCCTGCTGCTGGCCAAGTTCCTGCGCCGCAGCGGCGAGATCGGCGTGCGCCGCGCGCTGGGCGCCTCGCGCCGCGCGATCTTCGCGCAGTGTCTGGTCGAAGCCGGCACCATCGGCCTGGCCGGCGGTATCGCCGGTCTCGGCCTGGCCGCGCTCGGCCTGTGGGCCGTGCGCCAGCAGCCCTCCGGCTACGCCAAGCTCGCCCATCTGGACCCCACGATGCTGGCACTGACCTTCGCCCTGGCCCTGGCCGCCAGTCTGCTGGCCGGCCTGCTGCCGGCCTGGCGCGCGATCCAGGTGGCGCCGGCGCTGCAGCTCAAATCGTCCTGACCATCGCCCCCGCCGCACGGCGGCGGGCAGACCGCCAACGAAGGTCCCTCACAAGGTTATCGCCATGGACATCCGCCCCATCCTTTCCACCCTGCGCCGGCACAAGACCGCCGCCGCGCTGATCGTGCTGGAGATCGCGCTTGCCTGCGCCATCGTGTGCAACGCGCTGTTCCTGATCGGCAACCGCATCGAGACCCTGCACCGGCCCAGCGGCATCGCCGAGTCGGAACTGGTGACGATCTCGCTGGGCGGCATCGGCCAGCAGGTCAACGCCGCCGCAAGGACCCGCGAGGACCTGGCCGCGTTGCGCGCCGTACCCGGCGTGCGCAATGCGACCGTGCTCAACCAGGTGCCGTTCGTGCACTACTCCTGGAACACCAGCCTGGCGCTGACCCCGGACCAGGAGCGGCCCACCCTCAACGGGGCGCAGTACATGGCCGAGGAAGGCACGCTGCAGACCCTGGGGCTGCAGTTGGTGGCCGGGCGCGACTTCACGCCCGACGAATACCTCGATCTGGAAATCGCGCAAACCGACAGGGACGCGCAGAAAAAAGGTACCGCCATCATTCTCAATCGCGCCACCGCGGAGAAGATGTTCCCCGGGCAGAATGCCCTCGGCAAGACCCTCTATACCGGACCGATCCCGGTGCGCGTGGTCGGCATCGTCGACACGCTGGCGCGGCCGGCCGCGACCAGCGGCCTGGCCGAGATCGACTACGCGATGCTGCTGCCGCTGCGCCTGAACTACACCAAGGGCCTGTACGTGCTGCGCGTCACCGACCCGGCGCGGCGCCAGGAAGTGCTCGGCGCGGCGACCGCCGCGCTGATGAAGGTGGACAACAGCCGCCTGGTGCTGAAGCAGCAGACCTATGCCGAGATCCGCGACGAATACTTCCAGGGCGACCGCGCAATGGTCTGGCTGCTCGGTGCGGTGTGCATCGCGTTGCTGATCGTGACCGCGCTGGGCATCGTCGGCCTGGCCAGTTTCTGGGTGCAGCAGCGCACCAGGCAGATCGGCATCCGTCGCGCGCTCGGCGCCACCCGCGGGCAGATCCTGCGCTATTTCCAGACCGAGAACTTCCTGCTGGCCAGCACCGGCATCGTGCTCGGCATGCTGCTGGCCTACGCGATCAACCAGTGGCTGATGGGCAAGTACGAACTGCCGCGGCTGCCGCTGTACTACCTGCCGTTCGGCGCGGTCACGCTGTGGCTGCTCGGCCAGATCGCGGTGTTCGCGCCGGCACGCCGCGCCGCGGCGGTGCCGCCGGCGGTGGCCACGCGCAGCGCCTGACCTAGCGCAGACGACGACCCGCAACCGAGGAACTTCCGGATGCTGCACTACTCCCTGATGATGGCCTGGCGCAGCCTGCTGCGCACGCCGATCGCCACCGCGCTGATGGTGCTGGCGATCGGCCTGGGCATCGGCGCAAGCATGACCATGCTGACGGTGCTGCACGTGATGTCGCGCGATCCGCTGCCTGGCAAGAGCCGGGCGCTCTACGCCCCGCACCTGGATCCGTTACCGGCGAACTATCCAGACGATCAGGAATGGGCAGATCCAGCGGACAACCTCACCTGGCCCGACGCCATGGCCTTGCTGCGCGCAAAGCGCGCGACCCACCAGGCGGCGATGGCCGGCGCACAGACGTTGCTGTGGCCGCCACACGCGGCCAGCGTGCCGCTAGACATGAGCGGCCGCTACGCCACCGCCGAATTCTTCGCCTTGTTCGGCATACCACTGGAGCGCGGACACGGCTGGAGCGCAAGCGACGACCAGAACCATGCCCGCGTCATCGTGCTCAGCCATGCGCTGGCCGACACCCTGTTCGGCGCACGCGATCCGATCGGCCAGCGGGTTGCGCTCGGCGAACAGCGGATCGGCTTCCAGGTGATCGGCGTGACCGGACACTGGAATCCGCAACCGCTGTTCTACGCCGATCCGCACAGCAAGGGCGGCTTCGGCGACCGGGACGATGTCTTCCTGCCGCTGTCCACCGCGATGGAGTTGGACATGGGCACCAGCAACAGCATCAGCGGCTGGGAACAGTTCAGCGGCAGCGATCAGGCGCGGCTCGAGGATCCCTCCACCAGCTGGCTGCAGTTCTGGGTGCAGCTGGACACGCCGCAGCAAGTGGCGGCCTATCAGCGCTTCCTTTACGACTACGCAGCGGCGCAACATGCCGACGGACGCTTCCAGCGCCCGCCGCAGCGCGCCAGGCTTTACACGCTGATGGACTGGCTGGATCACCTGCGGATGGTGCCCGATGACATCCGCCTGCAAACGCTGCTCGCACTCGGCTTTCTGTGGGTGTGCCTGGTCAACGTCATCGCCCTGCTGCTGGCGAAGTTCCTGCGCCGCGGCAGCGAGATCGGCGTGCGCCGCGCGCTCGGCGCAAGGCGCGGCCACATGCTCCTGCAGTTCGGCAGCGAAGCCGTGCTGATCGGGCTGCTCGGCGGCGCCCTGGGAACCGTGATCGCCGAGCTGGGCCTGTGGAGTGTGCGCCAGCGCCCGGACGACTATGCCAAGGTCGCGCGGATGGACCTGCAGATGCTGCTGGCCACCGTGGCGCTGGCGGTGATCGCCGCGCTGCTGGCGGGCCTGTTGCCGGCCTGGCGCGCCAGCCGGATCAACCCCGCCCTGCAGATCAAGGACATCTGACATGAATCTGCCGATCCGTCCCATCCTCTCCAGCCTGCATCACCACCGCCTCACCGCCGCGCTGCTGATGCTGCAGGTGGCGCTGACCTGCGCCTTCGTCCCCAACGCGGTGTTCCTGATCGGTGGGCGGATCGAACGGCTGCGGACCCCGAGCGGCCTGCCCGAGGACGAACTCGCGCTGATCTCGGTGCGCGGCCTGCAGGCCGGCGCCGATGCGCAGGCCCAGCAGCACGCCGACCTGCAGGCGCTGTGCGGCATTCCCGGGGTCACGGCGGCGGCCACGATCGGGTTCAGCACGCCGTTGTCCGGCGGCTCCAACGACTACGGCGGCTGCGCCGATCGGCAGGCGCTGGAGCGCGCGATCGCGCAGCGATCGATGGATGGGGCCGGTTGCATCCAGGCCACGTATTACTCCGGTTCGCCCGGCTTCGTGCAGGCGATGGGCGCGCACCTGATCGCCGGCCGCGATTTCCGTGCCGACGAATATTCCACAGCGTCGCCCAGCGCGCTGATCGTGACCCGTGCGCTGGCGCAACAGCTGTGGCCGGACCAGCCGGCCGTCGGCAAGACGCTCTACGGCGGCAATCAGAGCACCGTGGTCGGCGTGGTCGACGACCTGCTGCGCCCGACGCTGCGCAGCGCCGCGGTCGATCGCCTGGTCGCGCTGTCGCCGCAGCTGCCCACCGGCACGCAGACGCAATACCTGCTGCGCAGCGCGCCGCGGGACCGCGACCAGGTGCTGGCCGCCGCCGCGGCCGCACTGGCCAAGGCCGGCCCGCTGCGGCTGATCCCGGACGCGGGGCGACGCAGTTTCGCGCAGGTGCGGCAGCACTACTTCCAGCGCGATGCCACCATGATCGGGCTGCTGCTCGCGGCGACCACGGGCCTGCTGTTCGTCACCGCCCTGGGCATCGGCGGACTGGCCAGCTTCTGGGTCCAGCAGCGTACCCGCCAGATCGGCATCCGCCGCGCGATCGGCGCCACCCGCCGCGACATCCGGCGCTACTTCCAGACCGAGAACCTGCTGATCGTGGGCAGCGGCAGCGTGCTGGGCATGGCGCTGGCGGTGCTGCTCAACCAGGCGCTGATGCGCCACTACGACCTGTCGCGTCTGCCGCCGGGCTACCTGGTGGCGGCGGCCATGGCCTTGCTCTCGCTTGGCCAGTTCGCGGTGCTGTGGCCGGCGCAACGCGCCGCCGCCGTGCCGCCGGCAGTGGCCACGCGCAGCACCTGAGCGGGACGCTTCGGATCATGGATCGAGGGCTGATCTCGCCGGGCAGGCACCCGCTGCTGGCGGCGCCGACCGTGCTGCAGATGGCGCTCGGCTATCCGCTGCTGCTCGCCATGGGCACGCTGGCGTCCCAGGCGCATGCGCGGATGCACGCTGCCAGCGGCATCGACGACGACGCGAAGCTGCTGACGCTGCGGCTCAACGGCCGCGTGTCCGCCACGCAAGCGCAGCGCGAGGCGGCGGGATTGGGGGCGATCCCCGGCGTCCTGCGCGTGGGGGCGATCAATCGACTGCCGTTCGGACCCGAGCGCTGGAGCCCACTGATGGCACTGCGCGGCGCAGATCCGCTGGCGGCTGCGCGGCGAGCACCTGCTGCTGTGCGGCCTCGGCGACGCCCTCGGCACGGGCGTCGCCGCGCTGCTGCGCCGGGTGCTGCAGGCGGCCGCTGGCGCACACGACAAGCCGCGCGGGGACTGCGATGATGCCGCCTCGTTCTGCGTTCGCCCGTTCCGCCCCAGCCATCCGACAAGGTTCCCGATGCCCTGCATCCTGATCATCGACGACAACCCCGCTGTCGCCACCGCGCTGGAAGTGCTGTTCTCGCTGCACGACATCGAGACGGTGCATGCAGATAGTCCGGATGCCGGATTGCAGCGCCTGGCCGAGGGCGATATCGATCTGGTGCTGCAGGACATGAACTTCAGCGCCGACACCACCTCGGGCGAGGAAGGCGTGGCGCTGTTCGATGCGATCCGCGCGCGCCATCCGGACCTGCCGCTGATCCTGCTGACCGCCTGGACCCAGCTCAGCAGCGCGGTGGAACTGGTCAAGGCCGGCGCCGCCGACTACCTGGCCAAACCCTGGGACGACCGCAAGCTGCTGACCACGGTCAACAACCTGCTGGAACTGTCCGAAGCGCGGCGCGAACTGGAGCGGCGCCGCGACGGCGAACGCCGCCACCGCGAGCAGCTGGCGCAGCGCTACGACCTACGCGGCGCGGTGTTCGCCGACCCGGCCAGCGAGCGCGCCATCGCCCTGGCCTGCCAGGTCGCGCGCTCGGAACTGGCGGTGCTGATCACCGGCCCCAACGGCAGCGGCAAGGAGAAGATCGCCGAGATCGTCCAGGCCAATTCGCCGATGCGGCAGGGCCCGTTCGTGGCGCTGAACTGCGGCGCGATTCCGGCCGAGTTGATCGAAGCCGAATTGTTCGGCGCCGAGGCCGGCGCCTACACCGGCGCCAACAAGGTCCGCGAAGGCAAGTTCGAGGCCGCCGACGGCGGCACCCTGTTTCTGGACGAGATCGGCAACCTGTCGCTGGCCGGGCAGATGAAACTGCTGCGCGTGCTGGAGACCGGGCGCTTCGAACGGCTCGGCTCCAACCGCGAGCGCCAGGTCAAGGTGCGGGTGATCAGCGCCACCAATGCCGACCTGCCCACGATGATCCGCGATGGCGCGTTCCGCGAGGATCTGTACTACCGGCTCAACGCGGTGGAGCTGTCGCTGCCGGCGCTGGCCGACCGGCCCGGCGACATCCTGCCGCTGGCCGAGCACTTCCTGTCCGGCAGCAAGGCGCTGTCGGCCGGCGCCGTGCAGGCGCTGCAGCGGCATGCCTGGCCCGGCAACGTGCGCGAGCTGCGCAACGTGATCCAGCGCGCCGAACTGCTGGCCGGCGGCCGCCACATCGAGGCCGCCGACCTCAACCTGCCCAAGCCCGCGCCGCAACGCCCCGCCGCCGGTGCCGAACCGGACCGCGAGCGCATCGTCGCGGTGCTGGGCCGCGCCAACGGCGTCATCGCCCAGGCCGCGGCCGAGCTGGGGATGAGCCGGCAGGCGCTGTACCGGCGCATGGACCGCTACGGAATTCCGCGCGAATGAAACTGCAGCGCTCCTTCACCGTCGGCCTGTTCCTGCGCCTGCTGCCGGTGCTGGCGCTGGCCGCGGCGATGCCGTGGCTGCTGGCGTACTGGATGGACCGCGGCTGGGAAGTGGTGAGCTTCTCGGCGCTGTTGCTGCTGGCGCTGATGTGGTGGACGCTGCGCCGCGCCACCGCGCCGATGCGCTCGCTGTTCCGCGCCCTGGCCGGCACCGTCAGCAGCTACCGCGATGGCGAGTACAACTTCGGCGTGCACTGGCGCGGCGACGACGAACTCGGCGAAATGGTCGCCGCACACCGGCAACTGGGCGACATCCTGCGCGAACAGCGCCAGGGCCTGGCGCAACGCGAACTGATGCTCGACACCATCGTGCAGAACACGCCGGTGGCGATGCTGCTGACCTCCAACGGCGGCGACGGCCTGCGCCGCGTGGTGTTCTCCAACCTGGCCGCGCGCAAGCTGCTGCACGGCGGCTGGAAACTGGAAGGCCAGCGCCTGGACGACCTGCTGCTGGGCATGCCGCCGGCGCTGCGCGAGGCCGTGGCGCGCGGCGGCGACAGCCTGTTCACCATCGACGACGACGAGGACCCGGAAGAGGAGCAGGTCTACCATCTGTCGCGGCGCCGCTTCCGTCTCAACGGCCGCCCGCACGAACTGCTGCTGATCCGCCTGCTCACCGCCGAACTACGTCGCCAGGAAGTGCATACCTGGAAGAAGGTGATCCGGGTGATCAGCCACGAATTGAACAACTCGCTGGCGCCGATCGCCTCGCTGGCGCATTCCGGCGCCGAGCTGGTGCGGCGGCAGAAGGTGGAGCGGCTGGAAGAAGTCTTCGGCACCATCGAGGAACGCGCGCGGCACCTGGAAGGCTTCATCCGCGGCTACGCGCGCTTCGCCAAGCTGCCGCAGCCGCAATTGCAGACCGTGCACTGGGCGCAGTTCCTGGGCGGGCTGCAGCAGCAGATCCCGTTCGCGCTGGAACTGGAAGCGCACGAGCTGCACAGCCGGGTCGATCCGGCGCAGTTGCAGCAGGCGCTGCTCAACCTGGTCAAGAACGCGCACGAATCCAGCCCAGAGGGCCAGGCACCGGCCGACAGCGTGCGCATCCGCGTCTCCACCCGCCCCGAGTGGCTGCGCATCGAAGTGCTGGACCGCGGCAGCGGCATGAACGAAGCGGTGCTGCACAACGCGCTGATGCCGTTCTATTCGACCAAGCGCAACGGCACCGGCCTGGGCCTGGCGCTGACCCGCGAGATCGTCGAAGCGCACGGCGGCCGCCTGTCGCTGCAGAACCGCGACGAAGGCGGGCTGTGCGTGGCGGTGCAGCTGCCGCTGGCGTCGTCGGACTAGCCGCACCTGGAGGAGCGGCTTCAGCCGCGACGCGCGAAGCCTGGACCGCGACGGTTTCGGTAATCGGTCGGGACTGAAGTCCCTCCTACCGTGCACCCGGCGGGATGACCGCAAGTTCCTGTAGGAGCGGCTTCAGCCGCGACAGACGTGCTGAAACATCCTGTCGCGGCTGAAGCCGCTCCTACAAGGGTTCGCAACATCTGTCGGCGCACTCACTCGCGCACCGTGCCACGCTCGACGATGCGCGGCGTCCCCAGCGCACCGCAGGCATCGTCGGCGCCGGTCGTGGCCGTGGCCGGAATCGCGCCGTAGTAACCCGCGCCGACCGTGTTGTCGACGAAGCGCCCGCCCTGCGACGGGCATTCGCCCTGCTGCGGGTCGAACCAGTCGGAGAACGCGGCGTACTTGCCGGCGCGCACGAAGCGGTTGCCACGCACCAGGGTCGCGTCGGACGCATCGCGGGTGCGCACCACGTCGCCGTTGACGTCGGTGAAACTGTTGCCTTCGACCGTGTTGCCGGTTGAATGCCGCGCCAGGTACAGCGCATGGAGGTAGCCGGAGGTGTCCTTGCTGTTCTCGATCGCGCTGAACTGGTTGTCGGCGATCACGTTGTCGCGCGAGTTCTGAAGCCGGATCGCCGCGTACGAATACGCCGGATCGCCCTGGCCATGGAGGCCGCCGATGCGGGTGAAGCGCATGCCGCGGATCGTGTTGCCGGCATTGCCGTCGGCGGCCGCGTTGCTGCCGCCCAGGTCCATCGCCATCCAGTAGTCGCTGACCTCCAGGCCGACGACCTGCAGTTGGGTGCGCTGGTTGCCGCCGCCGCGCAGGGTGAACCAGGTGTCGCCACCGCGTCCGTCGAAGTGCGGCATCGTGCGTGCACCAGCGGCGGCGACGATGCGCAGCGGCGCGCCGTTACGGAACGTCCAGCGCACCGACTGGCCCAGGTAGGTGCCGGGCGCCACCACGATCTCCACGGTGGCAGGCGGCGGCTGCGCCAGTAGCCGCTGGTGCGCGGCGCTCAATGTCTTCAATGCGGTCGCGGCACTGGTCCCGGCCGCGGCATCGTTGCCGTCCGGCGCCAGGTACAGGCGGAACGTCTGCGCGTGCACGGCGCTCGCCGCCACCAGCACCATCAAGACCCACCATCGCGTACGTCGTAGCGACATCGAACACCTCCGTGAAGCATTGCGACGCTGGCACCATGCCTGGCCAGCCGCGCCGCCTTAGCGCCGCCCTGCGCGTGCGGCTGCGATGCCTGTCGCGCGCCGCCCGGCGCGCGCCGCCGGCTATTTCTTTTTCGGCCGCTTCCAGTCTTCGTGCGAGGCCTGCCGCGCCCGCGCCACCGTGAGCTGGCCGGCCGGCGCATCGCGGGTGATCACCGATCCGGCGCCGATGGTTGCGCCGGCACCGATCGTCAGCGGCGCCACCAGCGCGCTGTTGGAGCCGACGAAGACGTCGTCGCCGATCGTGGTCTGCGACTTGTTCACGCCATCGTAGTTGCAGGTGATGGTGCCGGCGCCGATGTTGACCCCGCTGCCGATCGTGGCATCGCCCAGATAACTCAGATGATTGGCCTTGCTGCCGACGCCGAGCACCGCCTGCTTGGTCTCCACGAAGTTGCCGATGTGCACGCCGTCGGCCAGCACCGTGCCCGGCCGCAGCCGCGCGAACGGACCGATCAGCACCGCGCCCTCGGTGATCACGCCTTCCAGGTCGCAATGCGCGCGCACTTCGGTGCCCGGCCCCAGCACCACGTCCTTCAAGCGCACGAACGGACCGATGCTGACCCCGTCGCCCAGTTCCACCTCGCCTTCCAGCACCACGTTCACGTCGATGCACACGTCGCGGCCCACGCGCACGCGGCCGCGCTGGTCCAGCCGGTTCGGGTCGAGCAGGTGCGCGCCCTGCTCGCACAGCGCACGCGCCGCGCGCCGCTGCCAGGCGCGCTCCAGCTGCGCCAGCTGCCATGGATCGTTGGCGCCTTCGGCCTCGATCGGATCGGCCACCAGCACCATCTCCGCCGGGGTGAATTCGGCGGCGGCGGCGGCGAACACGTCGGTGAGGTAGTACTCGCCCTGCGCGTTGTCGCTGCGCAGTTGCGCCAGCCAGCGCTTGAGCGCGGTGGATTCGGCGGTGACGATGCCGGTGTTGATGATGCGGATGCGGCGCTGCTCGTGGTCGGCCTCCTTGTGCTCCACGATCGCGGCGACCTTGCCCGCCGCGTCGCGCACGATGCGGCCGTAGCCGCTGGGGTCCTCGGGTTCGGCCACCAGTACCGCCAGCCGCCCGGGCGAATGCAGCAGGCGCAACAAGGTGTCGGCGCGGATCAACGGCACGTCGCCGTACAGCACCAGCACGGTGGCCGCATCCGGCACCGCGGCCATCGCCTGCTGCAGCGCGTGCCCGGTGCCCAGCTGCTGCGCCTGCTCGGCCCACAGCAGGTCCGGCTGCGCGCCGAACGCGGCGCGTACCGCGTCGCCGCCGTGCCCGTAGACGACATGGATCGCCGCCGGCTGCAGCTGGCGGGCGGTCTCGATCACGTGCGCCAGCATCGGCCGGCCGGCGACCGGCTGCAGCACCTTGGGCTTGGCCGACTTCATCCGCTTGCCCGCGCCGGCGGCAAGGATCACGACGTGCAAAGGCAGGCTCATGGGCAGGTTCCATTCCGGGTGAACGGGGATTTTAGAGGCAGCCGCGTGTGCGTGCCGCAATGCCCGCGCCATCGCGCCGCGGCGGCATTTACATCTGCGCGGCAGACGCTAGCATGCGCGCTTGACCCCAACCCAGGGCTTGCATGAGTCTGCTGCGCCAGGGCAGTCAATTCGTGGTGATCGGATTGCTGCAACTGCTGATCGACTGGAGCGCGTTCGTCGCGGCGACCGCCGCCGGCATACCGCCGATCCCGGCCAACGTGCTCGGCCGTGTGTGCGGGGCGCTGCTCGGCTTCTGGCTCAACGGCCGCATCACCTTCGCCAGCGACGATGGCGTGCGCCTGGGCTGGCAGCGCTTCGGCCGCTTCATGGCGATGTGGAGCGTGCTGACCCTGCTCAGCACCTGGCTGCTGGCGCTGTGCGTGGACGCGCTGGGCCTGCGCCTGGCCTGGCTGGCCAAGCCGGTGGTCGAAGGCGTGCTGGCGGTGCTGTCGTTCTTCCTCGGACGGCACGTGGTGTACCGCTAGCCGCGCTGGCCCCAGCATGCCGGCAACCCTGTAGGAGCGGCTTCAGCCGCGACGGGCGTTACGGATCGCGCCTGTCGCGGCTGAAGCCGCTCCTACAAAGTGCACAGCATGCGCCCGGCGGCAACCGGGTCGGCCTGCGCGCGCTCGGCGGCGCAGGCCGGATGCGGCTGCAAGCGGGGCGACTGCGACCCGCTCGATCCGCTCAGTGGCAGAAATCGCCCAGGCTGCGTACCAGTGCGGTGCGATGGACCTGGTCCAGCTGCCAGCGCAGCGCATAGGCCTCGGCCGCGCGCGCGGTCGTCGCCGGGCAATCCGGCGCCTGCCGGACCGCGGCGCTGGCCTGCAGCGCGTCCAGCATCTCGCCCTGCAGCTGGTCCAGGCGCGCGCGCAGCGCGGTCAGGTCCGGACGCGGCTGGTCCGGAGCGCGGCCGCGCAGCCGCCAGCGCGCCAGCAGCTGGTACTGCACCAGCTTGTTGGACTCGATCTGCATGCCGAAGAAGCGCGCCGCGTCGTCCGCGTCCACGCCGTGCGCCGGCGCCTGCGCGCGCACGTTGGCCAGCACCGCGGCCTCGCGCGTGGCATCCAGCACCGGCTTGCCGCTGTCCCATTTGCTCAGCGCGACCTGGTCGCCGATCGCGTTGCGCTCGACGATATGGTCTAGCAGCGGGTCGAGCGGGGTGGCGCTGCGCGCGGGTATCGCGCAGCCCATCATGGCGGCGCCGGCCAGCAGCGCGGTCAGCGCGCGCGGGAGTGTGGCAGCAACGAAAGCGGTCATCGTGTGTCTCCAGGGCAACCGTCTGCGTGGGGGAGGAATGTGCAGATCGGGCCGATATCTTGCCGGAGCCGGCGGACGATTGCGTTGCAGCACGCCGCGATTGCGGCGCAAGCGCGCACCCGAGTCAGCGGCGATAAAGCCAGCGCCGTGCGCCATGTCACTGTCGCGCACGCCCCACCCCGCTGCGCACGCGCTGCGGCGCATGCGTGGCCGTCGCCGCGACGGCGTGCCATCACCCGCACGCGGCGCCTTTCATCAACGAAAAACGCCGGCAATCGCCGGCGTCTTGTTCGCGGTCGTGCGGCCGCCAGGCGGCGCGCGGTTTCGCTAGTGCTTGAGGTTCTTGCGCAGGCGTTCCAGCGCCTGCAGCTGCGCGGTGACTTCCGCCAGCTTGGCCTGCGCCTCGGCCACGTCGATGCCGTCGCCGCGGTTGGCGAGCATGCGCTCGGCTTCGTCCTTGGCCTTGCGCACCGACGCCTCGTCGATGTCCTGCGCGCGGATCGCGGTGTCGGCCAGGATGGTCACCACCTGCGGCTGCACCTCGAGGATGCCGCCGGAAATGGCGAAATCCAGCTGTTCGCCGCTGGCGGTGGTGACCACCACCTTGCCGGGCTTGAGCCGGGTGATCAGCGGCGCGTGCTTGGGCGCGATGCCCAGCTCGCCCAGTTCGCCGGTGGCGACCACCAGGGTCGCTTCACCGTGGTAGATCTCATGCTCGGCGCTGACGATGTCGCAACGGATGGTGCTCATGGTGCCTCACTGGGTGCGGCGGGACTCGGGACTCGGGACTCGGGACTCGGAAAGCGGCTCGGCGGCCGCATCCTGTTCCCGGTTCTTCGACGCTCCAGCGACCCGCACTGACGATGCTCGATTGGCGATTGGCGCTTCCGCATCCCGGCCGCAGCGCGGCCAGGATCCGGATCAGGCCTTCTCGGCCATCTTCTTGGCCTTCTCGACCGCTTCTTCGATGCTGCCGACCATGTAGAACGCCTGCTCCGGCAGGTGGTCGTACTCGCCTTCGACGATGCCCTTGAAGCCGCGGATGGTGTCCTTCAACGACACGTACTTGCCCGGCGAACCGGTGAACACTTCGGCAACGTGGAACGGCTGGCTGAAGAAGCGCTCGATCTTGCGCGCGCGCGACACCGACTGCTTGTCCTCTTCGGACAGCTCGTCCATGCCCAGGATCGCGATGATGTCCTTCAGTTCCTTGTACTTCTGCAGGGTCATCTGCACGCGGCGCGCGGTGTCGTAGTGCTCGTGGCCGATCACGTTCGGATCCATCATGCGCGAGGTCGAATCCAGCGGATCCACCGCCGGGTAGATACCCAACGAGGCGATGCTGCGCGACAGCGCCACGGTCGAGTCGAGGTGGGCGAAGGTGGTCGCCGGCGACGGGTCGGTGTAATCGTCCGCGGGCACGTACACGGCCTGGATCGAGGTGATCGAGCCGGTCTTGGTCGAGGTGATGCGCTCCTGCAGCACGCCCATTTCCTCGGCCAGGGTCGGCTGGTAGCCCACCGCCGACGGCATGCGGCCCAGCAGCGCCGACACTTCGGTACCGGCCAGGGTGTAGCGGTAGATGTTGTCGACGAACAGCAGCACGTCCTTGCCCTTGCCGTTCTCGTCCTTCTCGTCGCGGAAGTACTCGGCCATGGTCAGGCCGGTCAGCGCCACGCGCAGGCGGTTGCCCGGCGGCTCGTTCATCTGGCCGTACACCATCGCGACCTTGTCCAGGACGTTGGAGTCCTTCATCTCGTGGTAGAAGTCGTTGCCCTCGCGGGTACGCTCGCCCACGCCGGCGAACACGGACAGACCCGCGTGCGCCTTGGCGATGTTGTTGATCAGTTCCATCATGTTGACGGTCTTGCCGACGCCGGCGCCGCCGAACAGGCCGACCTTGCCGCCCTTGGCGAACGGGCACATCAGGTCGATGACCTTGATGCCGGTTTCCAGCAGCTCGGTGGCCGAGGACTGGTCTTCGTAGCTCGGCGCGGCGCGGTGGATTTCCCAATGGTCGGTGGCCTGCACCTCGCCGGCCTCGTCGATCGGGCGGCCCAGCACGTCCATGATCCGGCCCAGCGTGCCCGGGCCGACCGGCACCGAGATCGCACGGCCGGTGTTGGTCGCCAGCAGGTTGCGCTTGAGGCCGTCGGTGGAACCGAGCGCGATGGTGCGCACGATGCCGTCGCCCAGCTGCTGCTGCACTTCCAGCGTGATGGCCGTGCCTTCGACCTTCAGTGCGTCGTAAATCTTCGGCACATCGGCACGCGCGAATTCGACGTCGACGACCGCGCCGATGATCTGAACGATCTTGCCCTGACTCATTTGGATAACTCCACTAATGTCTATTCGAAACTGGTGTCGGGAATGGGGAACGGGGAATCGGGAAGGGGAGGATCGAATGCGACTGCTTCGAGCATGCCCGTTTCTCCATTCCCCCTTCCCGGCTACACAGCGGCCGCGCCGCCGACGATCTCGGAAATTTCCTGGGTGATCGCCGCCTGCCGCGCCTTGTTGTAAATGAGCTGCAAGGTGCTGATCAGCTTGTTGGCGTTGTCGCTGGCGGCCTTCATCGCGACCATGCGTGCGGCATGTTCGGAGGCCACGTTCTCCAGCACCGCCTGGTACACCAGCGACTCGATGTAGCGCGTCATCACGTGCTCCAGCACGCTCGCGGCATCGGGTTCGTACAGGTAGTCCCAGTCGTGGTGCGCGACCTGGTTCTCCGCCGCCGGCAGCGGCAGCAGCTGGTCGAAGCTGGCCTTCTGCGTCATCGTGTTCACGAAGCGGTTGTAGACCAGGTAGACGCGGTCGACCTTGCCCTCGGTGAACGCATCGAGCATCACCTTGATCACGCCGATCAGCTGCTCCAGCTGCGGCACGTCGCCCAGGTGACTGACACTGCCGAGCATGTCCACCTTGAGCCGGCGGAAGAACACCGAGGCCTTCTGGCCGATGGTGACCACGTCGATGCCGGCGCCCTGGTCCTGCCACTGGCGCACTTCGCCCAGCATCTTGCGGAACAGGTTGTTGTTGAGGCCGCCGGCCAGGCCGCGATCGGAGGAGATCACGATGTAGCCGACGCGCTTGACCGCGTCGCGCTGCACCAGGAACGGATGGGTGTAGTCGGTGCTGGCCTGCGCCAGATGCCCGATCACCTGCTTCATGGCCTGCGCGTAGGGGCGCGAGGTCTTCATCCGATCCTGCGCCTTGCGGATCTTGGAGGCCGAGACCATCTCGAGCGCGCGCGTCACCTTGCGGGTGTTCTGCACGCTCTTGATCTTGGTTTTGATTTCGCGTCCGCCTGCCATTCTCTTCTCGTCGGGACTCGGGACTCGGCACTCGGGACTCGCAAAAGCCCGCGCACGAATCGTTTTTACTGTTCCGGATCTCGCGCCCCGGGCACCGGGGACCCGCTTTCGCGAGTCCCGAGTCCCGAGTCCCGAGTCCCGGCGCGCTTACCAGCTACCAGTCGTCTTGAACTCGCCGATGCCCTTCTTGAACGCCGCTTCGATCTCGCCGTTCCAGTCGCCGCTGTCGTTGACCTTGGCGATCAGCTCGCCGGCGGTGTTGGCGAAGTGCGCGTGCAGGCCCTCTTCGAACGCGCCGATCTTGTTGACCGGCACGTCGTCCAGGAAGCCTTCGTTGACCGCGTAGATCGACAGCGCCTGGTTGGCGATGGACATCGGCAGGTACTGCTTCTGCTTCATCAGCTCGGTGACGCGCTGGCCGCGCTCGAGCTGCTTGCGGGTGGCTTCGTCCAGGTCCGAGGCGAACTGCGCGAACGCCGCCAGCTCGCGGTACTGCGCCAGCGAGATGCGGATGCCGCCCGACAGCTTCTTGATGATCTTGGTCTGCGCGGCGCCGCCGACGCGCGACACCGAGATGCCGGCGTTCACCGCCGGACGGATGCCGGCGTTGAACAGGTCGGTTTCCAGGAAGATCTGGCCGTCGGTGATCGAGATCACGTTGGTCGGCACGAACGCGGACACGTCGCCGGCCTGGGTTTCGATGATCGGCAGCGCGGTCAGCGAACCGGTCTTGCCCTTGACCTCGCCGTTGGTGAACTTCTCCACGTAGTCCTCGGACACGCGCGCGGCGCGCTCCAGCAGGCGGCTGTGCAGGTAGAACACGTCGCCCGGATACGCTTCGCGGCCCGGCGGGCGCTTCAGCAGCAGCGAGATCTGGCGGTAGGCCACGGCCTGCTTGGACAGGTCGTCGTACACGATCAGCGCGTCTTCGCCGCGGTCCATGAAGTACTCGCCCATGGTGCAGCCGGCGTAGGCGCTGATGTACTGCATCGCCGCCGATTCGGAGGCGGTCGCGGCGACCACGATGGTGTGCGCCATCGCGCCGTTCTCTTCCAGCTTGCGCACGATGTTGGCCACGGTCGAGGCCTTCTGCCCGATCGCCACGTACACGCACTTGATGCCGGTGGTCTTCTGGTTGATCACCGCATCGATCGCCAGCGCGGTCTTGCCGGTCTGGCGGTCGCCGATGACCAGCTCGCGCTGGCCGCGGCCGATCGGGATCATCGCATCGACCGACTTGTAGCCGGTCTGCACCGGCTGGTCGACCGACTTGCGCCAGATCACGCCCGGCGCCACGCGCTCCACCGGCGCGGTCGCGCTGGTGCCGAGCGGACCCTTGCCGTCGATCGGCTCGCCCAGCGCGTTGACCACGCGGCCGAGCAGTTCCTTGCCCACCGGCACTTCCAGGATGCGGCCGGTGGTCTTGGCCACGTCGCCTTCGCGCAGGTTCTCGTAGTCGCCGAGCACCACGGCGCCGACCGAGTCGCGCTCCAGGTTCAGCGCCAGGGCGTAGGTCTCGTTCGGCAGTTCGATCATCTCGCCCTGCATCACGTCGGCCAGGCCGAAGATGCGCACGATGCCGTCGGACACGCTGGTGACCGTGCCTTCATTGCGCGACTCCGCGGTCAGCGTGACCTGCTCGATGCGGTTCTTGATCAGTTCGCTGATTTCGGAGGGGTTGAGCGTGGTTGCCATCTTGGTTTCCTTCGGATCGTCCACCGCGCGAAGGCGGATGGCGACGTTTGGTTAGCTTCTTTGAGAATCGGGAATGGGGAATCGGGAATCGCTGCTGGCGTCGCCGCCGGGCCGGGTTCTCTTTTCTCTATTCGCCATTCCCGCTTCTTAGTGGGCCAGTGCGGAGTGCAGGCGCGACAGCTTGCCTTTCAGCGAACCGTCGATGACCACGTCGCCGGCGTCGATCACCGCGCCGCCGATCAGCGAAGCGTCCACCGCCGTGGTGATCTCGACCTCGCGGCCGAAGCGCTGCTTCAACGCCACCTTCAACGAGGCCACTTCCGCGTCGCTGAGCTGGGTGGCCGAGGTCACGTTGGCCTTGACCACGGATTCGGCCTCGGCCCGCAGCTGATCGTACAACCCGGCGATCTCGGGAAGCAGCGGCAGCCGTTGCGCTTCGGCCAGCAGGCCCAGGAAGCGCGCGTACTGCTCGTCGGCCACCTGCGGCGCCAGCAGCGCCACCGCCTGCTCGCGCTGCAGCTGCGGGTTGTGCAGCAACGCCGCCACGCGCGGATCGGCGGCGACCTGGGCGGACAACGCCAGGGCCTGCGACCAGGGCGCGAGCTTGCCGGCATCGCTGGCCGCGGCGAACGCGGCGCGGGCATACGGACGCGCCAGTGTGAGGGCCTGGCTCATCTCAGATCTCCGCCGCCAGCGCGTCGAGCAGCGCCTTGTGGGCGTTGGCGTCGATTTCGCGCTTGAGCAACTTTTCCGCACCGCTCACCGCCAGCAGCGACACCTGGCGACGCAGTTCTTCGCGCGCACGGTTGGCGGCGGCGTCGATCTCGGCCTGGGCCAGATCCTTCTGCCGGCTGGCCTCGGCGATCGCCTCGTGCTTGGCCGCCTCGACGATCTGGTTGGCGCGCGCGTGGGCCTGATCGATGATTTCGTTGGCCTTGACGCGTGCGTCCTTCAGCGCTTCGTTGACCTTTTCCTGCGCCTGCGCCAGATCCTTCTGGCTGCGATCGGCGGCGGCGAGGCCTTCGGCGATCTTCTGTTGGCGCTCTTCGATGGCCTTCGTCAGCGGCGGCCAGATCTTGGTCGCGACGATCCAGATCAGACCGGCAAACGCCAGCGCCTGGGCAAAGAGGGTGAGACCGATATTCATGGGGTACGCTCAGCCAAAGTGACGGGGTGGACGCGACGCCATCGCGGCGGGCGCGTCCGAACCTTCATCTGCAGCGGGGCGGCCGCATCGCTGCGGCCGTCCGCCGGTGCTACTGGATCAGCCGCCCTGCGGCAGGCGCGACACGAACTCGCCGATCATCGGGTTGGCGAACGCGAACAGCAGGCCGACCGCGACGCTGATGATGAACGCGGCGTCGATCAGGCCGGCGGTGATGAACATGCGCACTTGCAGCACCGGGATCAGTTCCGGCTGGCGCGCGGCCGACTCCAGGAACTTGCCGGCCATGATGGCCAGACCGAGGCCGGCACCCAGCGCGGCCAGGCCGATCATGATGCCGACGGCGAGGACGGTGGAGCTCTGGACTTGGGCGAGGTTGGTCAGGACGGCGAAGGACATGGTTTTCTCCGAGAACTAAAGTTGCTTGAGGATGGTGAATCGAACGAAGGGTTGCGTAAAACGCGTGAAGCAGAAACGTCAGTGGCTGTCTTCCGCCAAGCTCAGGTACACGATGGACAGCATCATGAAGATGAAAGCCTGCAACGGAATCACCAGCAGGTGGAACAGCATCCAGCCGAAGCCGAACGCGCCGCCGGCCAGGGCGCCGAAGATGCCGGCACCGCCCAGCACCCAGATCAGCAGGAACACGATCTCGCCGCCGAACATGTTGCCGAACAGTCGCATCGCCAGCGAGATCGGCTTGCTCACCCACTCGACGATATTGAGGATCAGGTTGAACGGCAGCATCCACTTGCCGAACGGGGCGGTCAGGAATTCCTTGGCCATCCCGCCCACGCCCTTGGAGCGCAGCGAGAAGAAGATCATCAGGAAGAACACGCTGATCGACATGCCCAGGGTGGCATTGACGTCGGCGGTGGGCACCGGTTTCCAGTAGTGCACGCCGGCCATTTCGAGCGGCCTGGCGATGAAGTCCGCCGGGACCATCTTGATGAGGTTCATCATCAGGATCCAGAAGAACAGGGTGATCGCGATCGGGGTCACCAGCTTGCTGGTGCCGTGGTAGGTGTCCTTGACCTGGCGGTCGACGAACTCCAGCAGGATCTCCACGAACGCCTGCCACTTGCCCGGCACGCCGGCGGTGGCCTTGCGCGTGGCGATCCAGAAGCCGAACACCATCAGCAGGCCGGACAGCACCGACATGACCAGGGTGTCGACGTGCACTTGCCAGAACCCGCCTTCCTGCACCTGGAAGGTGAGGTTCTGCAGGTGGTGCTGGATGTAGGAGGTAGGGGTTGCTTCCTCGCCCGCCATGAGTCCTGAGCCTTTATCGTGATTCGATCAACGTCTGGCCAGCGCCAGAACCTGGAACATCAGCCCGACGGCGATACCCGCCAACAGGGCCAGAGGAGGCAACCGCCACCAGGCAAAGCCCAGCGCCAGCACCGCGAATATCAACACCCACTTCAGCACCATGGCCACGATCAACCGCGCCATCGCCGCACCTGCCGCCTGCACGCCGCCGCTCAACGCGGTGCGTGCCGCCATCCATCCTCCCGCCACCGTCGCCAGCCCGGTTGCGGCAGCGCCCATGGCGTACTTCGGCCCCAGCAGCAGGAACGCCAGGGAAACCACGGCCACCGCCAGCAGCGGGTAAATCGCTGCGCGCAGCATCAGCCGCCGACCCGCATCAACGGAGTTCAGCACAGAAAATCCTGCAGTTGGTGGTGAGTTGAGGACGTCTTCGCGTCCGTCGAGCCGCGGAATTATAGCAATGGGACGATTTACGAGACAACCGCCACAAGGTCGCGGCCGTCCCCCGATCGAGCCAAGCCGCCAACGATACCACGTCGCGGACCCGCACCGCGGCCTGGATTGATGCATCGCAACAGGAATTTGCGTGGGAACTTTTCATCTCGCCTCCGGTCCGATCCTGCAGGGACTGCGCCCATCCTCGTCGATTTGCAGCGCGGACCCATGGAGCCCCGGGCGACCGGGGCTCTTCTTTTTGCCTGTGATTCCGTGACCGACGCCACCTCCATACCTTCACGAATGGTGGACACGGTTTTAAGGATAGTTGCGGCACGCGCTGGCGCTCGCCATCGGCGCATCCATCTCCAGATGACGGAGCTCTACCCCTATGAAACACTTGCTTGCCCTGGCGTTGCCGTGCGCGCTCGCCGCCGCCTACGCCCTTCCCGCCCACGCCGAAGACGGCGACGACCGCTTCACCCTGCGCCTCGGCGCGATGAACGTGGACAACCACAACACCCTGCGCGGCAACACCACCATCGACGGCAACGCGCTCTCCGGCTCGCAGGACTTCGGCTTCGGCGGCAAGGAATGGGAGCCGCGCGTGGACGGCATGTTCCGCATCAGCACCCGCCAGCGCCTGATCTTCGACTACTTCAAGTACGACAAGGACCGCCGCGAGGAACTGGGCGAAGACCTCAGCTACGACGGCGTCACCGTGCCGGCCGGCAGTTTCATCAAGGGCGAGTTGAAGTACCAGGTCGCCAGCCTGGTATACGACTACTCGGTCATCGACACGCCGCAGTTCAGCCTGGGCCTGCAGCTCGGCGCCGAATGGGCCAAGGTCCAGGCCAATGCCTATGCCGACCTGGGCGACCTGTATTCGGGCACCTTCATCGACGAGAGCGAGGACGGCGCCGCGCCGGTGGTCGGCGTGCGCTTCACCGCACAGCCGAACGAGCACTGGCTGTTCAGCGCGCAGGGCCAGTACGTCAACACCAAGTGGGGCGATTTCGGCAAGTACGACGGCGACCTGACCCGCGCCAATGCGATCGTCGAGTACCGCTTCACCAGGAATTTCGGCATCTTCGCCGGCTACGACTGGTTCAAGCTGGACGTGGACCGCGAGACCGACTCCAATGCCGCCTCGCTGACCAGCGTCGGCCTGAAGCAGGAGTTCAAGGGTCCGGTGGCCGGTGTGACCTTCGCGTTCTGAGTCCTTCGGGACTCTTCCTTCGGGACTCTTCCTTCGGGACTCGGGACTCGGGACTCGGGACTCGCAAGAAGTTTCATGCAGGACCCCGCGGCGATGCGGGGTTTTGTCGTTGTGGCGCTGTAGAAACGCAAAACCCCGGCGCGGGCCGGGGTTTTGCGCTGCGAACAGGCCTGCGCTTACTTCTTCTTCGGGATGTAGAGGTCGGTGATGGTGCCGTCGTAGACCTCGGCGGCCATGCCGACCGACTCGCTCAGGGTCGGATGGGCGTGGATGGTGTGGCCGATGTCCTCGGCCTCCGCGCCCATCTCGATCGCCAGGCCGATCTCGGCCAGCAGGTCGCCGGCATGCACGCCGACGATGGCGCCGCCGACGATGCGATGCGTTTCCTCGTCGAAGATCAGCTTGGTGAAGCCCTCGGTGCGGCCGATGCCGATGGCGCGGCCGCTGGCCGCCCACGGGAACTTGGCCACGCCGACCTTCAGGCCCCTGGCCTTGGCCTCGGTCTCGGTGACGCCGACCCAGGCGATTTCCGGGTTGGTGTAGGCCACCGACGGGATCACCCGCGCCACCCATTCCTTCTTTTCGCCTGCGGCCACTTCTGCGGCCAGCTTGCCCTCATGGGTGGCCTTGTGCGCCAGCATCGGGTTACCGACGATGTCGCCGATGGCGAAGATGTGTGGCACGTTGCTGCGCATCTGCCGATCGACCGGGATGAAGCCGCGCTCGGTGACGTTGACCCCGGCCTTCTCCGCGCCGATCTTCTTGCCGTTCGGCGAACGCCCCACCGCGACCAGCACGCGGTCGTAGCTGGTCGCGCCCAGTGCCGGCGTCTCGCCCGCGGCCGCGGCTTCGAAGGACACCGTGATGCCCTTCTTGTCGGCCTTGACCTCGGTGGCCTTGGTCTTCAGATGGATCTCCACGCCCTGCTTCTTCAGGCGGTCGGCCAGTGGCTTGACCAGGTCCTTGTCGGCGCCCGGCATCAGCTGGTCCATGAACTCGACCACGCTGACCTTGCTGCCCAGCGCGCTGTACACGGTGGCCATTTCCAGGCCGATGATGCCGCCGCCGACCACCAGCAGGGTCTTGGGGATCTCCTGCAGCTCCAGCGCGTCGGTGGAGTCCATCACCCGCTTGTCGTCCCACGGGAAGTTCGGCAGCTTCACCGCCTGCGACCCGGCGGCGATGATGCAGAACTCGAAACGCAGCAGCTGGGTCTTGCCGTCGGCGCCGACGATCTCCAGTTCGTTCGGCGACACGAAGCTGGCCACGCCGGTGACGGTACGCACCTTGCGCTGCTTGGCCATGCTGGCCAGGCCGCCGGTGAGCTTGCCGACCACGTTTTCCTTGTAGGTGCGCAGCTTGTCCAGGGCGATCTTGGGCGCGCTGAAGGTCACGCCGAAGTCGCCGGCATGGGCGACCTCGTCGATCACCGCGGCCGCGTGCAGCAGCGCCTTGGACGGGATGCAGCCGACGTTGAGGCACACGCCGCCGAGGCTGGGGTAGCGCTCGATCAGCACCGTGTCCAGGCCCAGGTCGGCGGCGCGGAACGCGGCGGTGTAGCCGCCGGGGCCGGCGCCGAGCACCACCATCTTGCAGTCGATGTCGGCCGGCTTGCCGCTGGCCAGCGCCGGCTTGGGCGCCGGCGGCTCGGCCGGGGCGCGATGCGACGGCGCCACCGGCGGCTTGCTGGCAGGCACCTCGGCCTTGGCCGCTGCAGGCGCGGCGGCCGGCGCGGCGCTGGCGTCCTCGGTCTCCAGCAGCGCGATCACCGCGCCTGCGGACAGCACGTCGCCGAGCTTGACCTTCAGTTCCTTGATCACGCCGGCCGCCGCCGACGGCACTTCCAGCGTGGCCTTGTCCGACTCCAGGGTCAGCAGGCCCTGGTCCTTCTTCACCGTGTCGCCGACGGCGACCAGCACCTCGATGACCGGAACCTCGCTGTAGTCGCCGATATCCGGGACCTTGACCTCAATGACCGCCATGCAGCTTCTCCTGTGGCCCGGCCGGCGCGCCGGCGGGCGATTGCAGTTCTACGGCGGCGCCGCGATGGACGCGGCGCACGCAGGTGGGGGAAACACGGGCCGCGCCGGGCGCGGCGCCGTTACGGCAGGCCTTACAGCAGCACGCGGCGCATGTCCGCCAGCACCTGGCTCAGGTAGGTGGTGAAGCGCGCCGCCGCGGCGCCGTCGATGACCCGGTGGTCGTAGCTCAGCGACAGCGGCAGCAGCAGCTTGGGCGCGAATTCCTTGCCGTTCCAGACCGGCTGGATCGCCGCCTTGGACACGCCCAGGATCGCCACTTCCGGCGCATTGACGATCGGCGTGAACGCGGTGCCGCCGATGCCGCCGAGCGAGCTGATCGAGAAGCAGCCGCCGCTCATCTCGGCCGGGCCGAGCTTGCCGTCGCGCGCCTTCTTGGCAAGTTCGCCGCTCTCGCGCGCCAGTTCGACCACGCCCTTCTTGTCCACGTCGCGGATCACCGGCACCACCAGCCCGTTCGGGGTGTCGGCGGCGAACCCGATGTGGAAGTACTTCTTCAGGGTCAGGTTCTCGCCGGCCGCATCCAGCGAGGCGTTGAAGTCGGGGAACTGCTTGAGCGCCGCGGCGCTGGCCTTGAGCAGGAAGGCGAGCATGGTCAGCTTGATGCCGGCCTTTTCGTTCTCCTTGTTCAGCGCCACGCGCAAGGCTTCCAGGTCGGTGATGTCGGCCTGCTCGAACTGGGTGACGTGCGGGATCATCGCCCAGTTGCGCGCCAGGTTGGCGCCGGAGATCTTCTTGATCCGCGACAGCGGCTTGACCTCGACCTCGCCGAACTTGGCGAAATCGACCTTCGGCCACGGCAGCAGGTTCAGGCCGTTGCCGCCGCCGGCCGAGGCTGCGCCGCCCGCCGCTGCGGCAGGCACGCCGCCAGCCAATGCCGCCTTGACGTAGCGCTGCACGTCGTCCTTGGTGATGCGCCCGCCCTGCTCGGTGCCGCTGACCTGGAACAGGTCCACGCCCAGTTCGCGGGCGAACACGCGCACCGCCGGGCTGGCGTAGGGCACTTTCTGCGGCAGCACGCTGTCGGCGTTGAACTCCACCGGCGGACTGCTCGGGGTGCCGGCCGACGGCGCGGCCGCGCCCGCCTTGGCCGGCGCCGAGCCTTGCACCTGGGCGATCTCGCGCTGCGCGAGCTTGTCCGGCGCAGACGAGGCCGGCACCGGCTCCACCCCGCCGCCGGTCTCGGCGCTGGGCTGGATCGCGCCTGCCGCCGGCGCGTCGGCGCTGGCGCCGGCCACTTCGATCAGCGCCACCACCTTGCCCTCGGACAGGCTGTCGCCGACCTTGACCTTCAGTTCCTTGACCACACCGGCCACCGACGAAGGCACTTCCATCGTCGCCTTGTCCGATTCCAGGGTGACCAGGCTCTGATCCTTGGCCACGGTATCGCCGACCGCGACCAGCACTTCGATCACCGGCACGTCGCTGTAGTCGCCGATGTCCGGTACGCGCGCCTCGACGATGCCGCCGCCGCCGGCGGCAGCCGCCGGCTTGCTCGCGGGCGGCGCGGCGGGCGCCGGCTGGGCCGGTTCCTGCCTGGCCGGCGCTGGCGCGGCCTTGGCCGCTGCTGGGGCCGCTGCCGGCGCGGCGCTGGCGCCGTCCTCGGCTACTTCGATCAAGGCCACCAGCTTGCCTTCGGACAGGCTGTCGCCGATCTTGACCTTCAGCTCCTTGACCACGCCGGCGAACGGCGACGGCACTTCCATCGTCGCCTTGTCCGACTCCAGGGTGACCAGGCTCTGGTCCTTCTTCACCGTGTCGCCGACCGCCACCAGCACTTCGATTACCGGGACGTCGCTGTAGTCACCGATATCGGGGACAAGTGCTTCCTTGATTTCGGCCATGCGCGCAACTCCGGCAACTAATGAGGGGAAACCCCTATTGTGGCGGCCCGCAGCCTTAGCGCCAACCTTTACCGGGCAAAAAAACCCGTAGCGGCCGCGCCGCGGCACCGGGAAACGCGTGTCTGCGGCGCTCGCGGCGGACTGTACGCCTGCGCATTGTCCCGGCGTCATCGCCGCGGCAAGCGCCGCGCCGCCTTCACGGGCGGGCGCCTAGGATGCGCCGCACCCTCGATCGGAGTGCCGCCATGCGTGCGTTCGTGCTGTTGATGTCGTTGGCGATGCCGCTGGTCGCCTGGTTCGCGCAGCGTGGCGCGTTCGGCCCGACCAACGGTGCGATCTCCGATCGCTACCCCACGCTGATCGTCGCCGCCGGCTACGCCTTCGCGATCTGGGGGCCGATCTTCCTGCTCGACCTGGCCTTCGCGGCGTGGCAGCTGTCGCCGCGGCGCCAGCGCGACACCGCGCTGGCGCAGGTGCGGCTGCCGGCGGCACTGGGCTTCGGCCTCACCGCGCTGTGGATGCCGGTGTTCTCGCAGCAGCATTTCCTGCTGGCGCTGGCGGTGATCTGGGCGGCGCTGGCGTGCCTGGCGCTGGCCGCGCTGCGCCTGTCGCGCGATCGGCGCGCCGAGCCGTGGCAGGCGCTGTGGGCCTGGCTGCCGCTGTCGCTGCATGCCGGCTGGCTGTCGCTGGCCGCCTTCCTCGACACCGCGCAGGTGATCGTCGCCTACCGCTGGCTGTCCACCGAGCACATGCTGCCGTGGAGCATGGTGCTGTTCGCGCTGGCCGCGGCGCTGTTGCTAGGCCTGAACCGGGCGATGCGCGGCAACCTGGCCTATGTCGCCGCGGCGCTGTGGGCGCTGGCCGCGGTCTACGTCAAGCAGGCCGGCAGCGGCCTGGACGGTGCGCGCAGTGCGGCCTGGGTGGCGCTGGCGCTGGCCGCGGTGCTGCTGGTGCAGACGCTGTGGCTGCGGCTGCGCGCGCCGGGGCTGCGCGCGCGCCGCTGATCAGCGCGGCGCCGGCGCTGCCGACAGCGGCATCAGCCAGGCTTGCAGCGGCGCCCACGCCTGCTGCAACCGCGGCAGCGAAAACGCGGCGTTGGCCGGACTGGTCGAGGGCAGCGCCAACACCGCCAGCGGCGCTTCGCGCGGCGCCAGCTGCGGCTGCACGAAGCGCGCGAACGCCTGCGCCGCCGCCGCGCCATTGCAGGCGATCGCGCGCAACTGCGGCAATTGCGCGATGCGCGCGGGCAAGGGAGTGGGCACTTCGCTGCCGCGCACGATCGCCGTGTCCAGGCTGCCGCGGCGCCGGCACTGGCCGATCACGTCCCACAGGCCCACGCCGCAGGCCTGCATCGCCTGCAACCGCGCGTCGTAGTCCAGTTGCGGATCGAAGCCGCACAGCGCGCCCAGCAACGGCCACAGGCGATTGCGCGGATGCGCGTAATAGCGGGCGTGCTGCAACGACATCGCACCGGGCATGGAGCCGAGAATCAGCACCCGGCAATCGTCGCGAATCTGCGCAGGCAAGCCCTGCAATACGTCCTGCATCGTCACATCGCGCGCATGTGGGTGAATGCCGCCAAGTATTAAAACCTCGTTATTTCAAGCCTTGGCGGCCCGTGCCTGAACAACGCTCGTCTTCGCGGGGCCGGGGTCGGCGTCGATTCATCTTCTCATCGATACGGTGTGTGCGCCCACTCCTGTGGCCCCACAAAAAAAAGATTGAGGAGATTCCCATGCGGTCCATTCAAATCCTGAGCCTGGCTGTCGTTTCCGCCCTTGCGTTCGCGCCCGCCGCGTTTGCGCAGGATGCCGACACCGCATCCGGCAAGCGCTTTGCCGTCGTCGGCAGCGCGACCCTGCTCGACCCCCATTCCAAGCCGGCCAACGGCCTCAATGTCGATGGCGGCCCGGCGCCGACCCTCAGCGCCAGCTGGCTGATCAACGACAACTGGGCCGTCGAGCTGTGGGGCGCCGCCGACAAGTTCAACCACCGCGTCACCGCCAGCGGCGTGGGCAAGGTCGGTACCGTCGAGCAGCAGCCGCTGGCGCTGAGCGGCCAGTACCACTTCGGCCAGGCGGACAACGTGTTCCGTCCGTTCGTCGGCGTCGGTTACTACGAGTCCAACTTCAGCAACGAGAAGATCGACGGCCTGTCGGCCAGCGGCCAGCACGTCGGCCTGGACACCGCCAAGGGTGCGATCGGCACCGTCGGCGTGGACATGAACATCAACTCGACCTGGTTCGCCCGCGCCGATGCACGCTACATGCATTCGCGTCCGGAAGTGCAGGTCGCCGGCAGCGGTACCGGCCAGGATCTGAAGCTGGATCCGTGGCTGGTCAGCTTCGGCGTCGGCGCGCGCTTCTAAGCACGCCTGCAGCACCGCGTCACCTGCAAACGGGCCTTCGGGCCCGTTTGTTTTTTGCGTCGCCGCCTGGGGTTCAGCGCGGCGAACGGTCGTAGCCACGGTAGCGATCGAAATGGCGCACACGGCGTCGCAACAGCCACGCATAGGCGCACGCGTAGCCGAGCAACAGCGCCGCCGCGCCGAGCAGGTTGGCGTGGCTCATCCAGCCCTGCGCCGGCCACGCCGCGCCTGCGCTCATGCTGCGCCAGCCCTGCACCAGGCCGGCGCCGATGCGCGCCACCACCAGCAGCGTCAAACCCAGCACGAGCCACAGGTTCGGCGTGTAGTACAGGCCCTGCGGCAGCGGTTCGAACCGGCTCAGCCAGACGCCCAGCGCGCCCAGCGCCAGGCCCGCCACCCAGCCGATGCAGGCATACGCGGCCGCGTCGGGCCACCAATGCGATGCGATCAATGCGAAGCCCAGCAACACGAGGCTCGACACCAGTGCCGACCAGAACTGCACGCTGGCCAGCCACGCCCGCGCCTGACGCCGCGCGGTGCCGTAGCGGAAGCGCTGCAGCAGCGACAGCGGCACCAGCACCGCGGTCACCGCCAGCGCGATCACGATCGCCAGGGGAATGGCCAGCAGCAACGGCATGCGCAGGCTCCGCTCAGAACGCCGGCAATACGGCGCCCTGGTACTTGCGCTCGATGAAGGCCTTGACCTCGGGGCTGGTCAGCGCCTTGGCCAGCTTCTGCACGCGCGGATCGTCCTTGTTGTCGGCGCGCGCGACCAGGAAGTTCACGTACGGCGAGTCCTTGCTCTCGATCGCCAGCGCGTCGCGGGTGGGATTGAGCCCGGCATCGAGCGCGTAGTTGGTGTTGATCAGGGCCAGATCGACCTGATCCAGCACCCGCGGCAGCATCGCCGAATCCAGTTCGCGGAATTTCAGCTGCTTCGGGTTGGCGACGATGTCGCGCTGGGTGGACAGCGCATTGCCCGGATCCTTGAGCTTGATGACCCCGGCCTTGTCGAGCAGGATCAGCGCGCGGCTGTTGTTGCTGGGATCGTTGGGGATCACCACGTCGGCGCCCTGCGGCAGCGCGGCCAGCGACTTGAAGCGGCGCGAATAGGCGCCGAACGGCTCGATGTGCACGCCGATCACGGTGACCAGGCCGCTCTTGCGATCGCGGTTGTAGGCGTCCAGGTACGGCTCGGTCTGGAAGTAGTTCACGTCGATCTGCTTCTGCACCACCTGGTCGTTGGGCTGCACGTAATCGTTGAACACGCGCACCTGCAGGGTCACGCCCTGCTTGGCCAGCAGCGGCTTGACCACCTCCAGGATCTCCGCGTGCGGCACCGCAGTGGCGGCGACGCTGAGCGTTGCGTTGTCGGCGCCGGGCGCGGAGGTCTTGCCGCAGGCGGCCAGGGCGAGCACGGCGGCGCCGAGCAGCAGACGAAGCGGGAGTTTGGTCATGGCGGGAATCCGGAAACGTGGGGAAAAGGATGACGCGGGCGGCGCTGCGAGCAAGCTAGCAGACCCGGCCGATACGTGCGGGGAAAGGCACGTGGCGGCTCTCCTGTAGGAGCGGCTTCAGCCGCGACCGCTTCACCGGTAGATCCCGGTCGCGGCTGAAGCCGCTCCTACAGAAAAGCAAACCGGTGAGCCGCGCGCTCAGCGCCGGCTGTAATGCGCGACCAGCCGGTCGCCGAGCATCTGCAGCCCCTGCACCAGCAACAGCAGCACCACCACGGTGATCAGCGCCACGTCGGCGTGCGAGCGCTGGTAGCCGTCGCGATAGGCCAGGTCGCCGAGGCCGCCGGAACCGATCGCGCCGCCCATCGCGGTGAAGCCGATCAACGCGATGGTGGTCACCGTGGCGCCGGCGATCAGCCCCGGCCGCGCTTCGGGCAGCAGCACCCGCGTCACCAGTTGCCAGGTGGTCGCGCCCATCGCCAGGCTGGCCTCGACCACGCCGCGGTCCACTTCGCGCAGCGCCGTCTCCACCAGCCGCGCGTAGAACGGCGCCGCGCCCACCACCAGCGGCAGGATCGCGCCGCGCACGCCCAGCGAGGTGCCCATCGCCCACAGCGTCAGCGGGATCATCGCGATCATCAGGATGATGAAGGGCACCGAGCGCAGCACGTTGATCGCCAGCGCCAGCACGCCGTACAGCAGCGGCCGCTGGTGGGTCTGGCGCGGCCCGGTCAGGAACAGCAGCACGCCCAGCGGCAGGCCGATCAGCAGGGTCAGCGGCAGCGCGCCGCCGAGCATCAGCAGCGTGTCCAGCGTGGCGTTGCCGATCTCGGCCCATTTGCCGGGGTCGAGATTACGGAAGAAGCCGCTGGCGGCGGTCGCGAACGGGATCATCGGCGCAGCTCCTCGACATGCACGCCGGCGGCGACGAACCCGGCCTGCGCCGCGTCCAGATCGCCGCCGACCAGGGCCACGGTCAGCTGGCCGTACGGAGTGTCCTTGATCCGGTCGATGCGCCCGGACAGGATGTTGTAGTCCACCGCGGTCGCGCGCGCGATGCGCCCGAGCAGCGGCGCATAGGTGTCGCCGCCGAGGAAGGTCAGGCGCAGGATGCGCCCGGCCACCGCAGTGAAGTCGCGATGCAGTTCGCCTTCGTCCACATGTTCGGCCTCGGACACGAAGCGGCGCGTGGTCGGATGGCGCGGGTGCAGGAACACCTCGGTGACCGGCCCGCTCTCGACCAGATGCCCGGCGTCGAGCACCGCCACGCGGTCGCAGACGCGGCGGATCACGTCCATCTCGTGGGTGATCAGCACGATGGTCAGCCCCAGCTCGCGATTGATCTGCGCCAGCAGGCGCAGCACCGAGGCGGTGGTCTGCGGATCCAGCGCGCTGGTGGCCTCGTCGCACAGCAGGATCTGCGGCCCGGTGGCCAGCGCGCGGGCGATGCCGACGCGTTGCTTCTGCCCGCCCGACAGCTGTGCCGGATACTTGTTGGCGTGCTCGGCCAGGCCGACCCGGGCCAGCAGCTCGGCCACCCGCGCCTGGATCTGCGCGCGCGGAGTGCCGGCCAGTTCCAGCGGGAAGGCGACATTGCCGGCCACGCTGCGCGAGGACAGCAGGTTGAAGTGCTGGAAGATCATGCCGATGCGCCGGCGCAGCGTGCGCAGCGCGGCGCGGTCCAGCGCGGTCACGTCCTCGCCGTCGATCAGCAGGCGCCCGCCGCTGGGCTCCTCGAGCCGGTTGATCAGGCGGATCAGCGTGGACTTGCCGGCGCCGGAATGGCCGATGATGCCGAACACCTCGCCGGCGCGGATTTCCAGGTCGAGCGGATGCAAGGCCACGACCGCTTGGCCGGCGACGGAGTAGGACTTGTGCAGGTGCTCGAACTGGATCAACGCGCGGGGACCGGCAGCGGAAGGGGGCGCAAAGCCTAGCAGGCCAGGCCTGCAGGCGTTATTGCATTCGATTCTAACGCGTGCGCCTGGAGCGCCGCCGGCACCAGCTAGGGATGCGCCAGCGGCGGCGGGCGCACCGTGGCGAGGACACGCTCGCGGTGCAGCAGATATAGCCCGCTGCCGACGATGATCGCCGCACCCAGCCAGGTCCAGGCATCGGGCAGCTTGCGCCACAGCAACCAGTCCCACGGGATCACCCAGATCAGGCCGCTGTACTCCAGTGGCGCGATCAGCGAGGCGTCGCCGCGGCGGAACGCCTGGGTCAAGGCCACCTGCGCCAGCGCACCGGCCAGGCCGAGCGTGGCGATCCAGCCGGCATCGGCCAGGCGCAGCGGGAGCCAGGCCGGCCACGCCAGCGCACCGGCGCCCAGCGCCATGATCAGCAGGAACCAGACCACCAGCGACTGCGGCGTCTCGGTACGCGCCAGCAGGCTGACCAGCACCACCGCGAGCGCATAGGCGGTGGCCGCCAGCAGCACCATCACCCCCGGCAACGACACGAAGCCGCCCACGCCGGGGCGCAGCACCACCAGCACGCCGACCAGGCCGATGCCGATCGCGGCCCAGCGCCGCGGGCCGACCTGTTCGCCCAGCAGCGGCACCGACAACGCCGTCACCAGCAGCGGCGCGACGAAGTAGATCGTGTAGGCGGTGGACAGCGGCAGGCTGCGCAGCGCCCAGGCGAAGCAGCCGATCATCGCGATGCCGAGCACGCCGCGCAGCAGGTGCAGGCCCCAGCGCACCGGCACGATCGACCGCGGGCCGGCGGTGGCCAGCACCCACAGCAGCACGAACGGCAGCGAGGCGCCGCCGCGCAGCGTGGCCACCTGCAGCGCCGGATAGTGCGCGGTCAGCAGCTTCATCGTCGCATCCATCAGCGCGAAGCAGGCGACCGCCGCGATCATCCAGGCGGCGGCCGCGGTGTTGGAACGGGGGCTGGGCATCGGCGGATTATCGCCGCGATCGGCGGCGCCGCCCAGCAGCGCCAGCGCGCCGGCAGCGGCGCTGCGGCGAGATCGGTAGGATAGGCGGTCTTTCCCCGAGGAACTGCCATGCCTTCCTTCGACGTCGTCTCCGAAATCGACAAGCACGAACTGACCAATGCCATCGACCAGGCGAACCGCGAGCTGTCGACCCGCTTCGATTTCAAGGGCGTGGAGGCCAGCTTCGAGCTCGACGACCAGGTCATCAACCAGGCGGCGCCGAGCGATTTCCAGGTCAAGCAGATGACCGACATCCTGCGCGCACGGCTGATCGCGCGCGGCATCGACGTGCGCTGCCTGGAATTCGGCGACGTGGAGACCAACCTGGCCGGCGCGCGGCAGAAGGTCACGGTCAAGCAGGGCATCGAGCAGAAGCTGGCCAAGAAGATCGTCGCCGCGATCAAGGACGCCAAGCTCAAGGTGGAAGCGCAGATCAACGGCGACAAGCTGCGCATCAGCGGCAAGAAGCGCGACGACCTGCAGGACGTAATGGCGCTGCTGAAGAAGAGCGATTTCGAGCTGCCGCTGCAATTCGAGAATTTCCGCGACTGAGCCATGCGCAGCGGCACGCCCGCCGTCCGCTTCGCCCGATCGCCGCCCGCCCTCGCCCGCTGGAACCACCTTGAACGACCTCGATCCCAACTCAGATCCGATCGCCGCGACCCGCCTATGGCTGGAGCGCGCGGTGATCGGCCTGAACCTGTGCCCGTTCGCCAAGGCGGTACACGTCAAGCAGCAGATCCGCTACGTGCTCAGCGACGCGACCACGCCGGAGGCCTTGCTGGAGGAGTTGAGCGAGGAACTGCTGTTGCTGCGCGACACGCCGGCCGAGCAGATCGACACCACGCTGATCGTGCATCCGCAGGTGCTGGGCGATTTCCTGGACTACAACGATTTTCTCGACAACGCCGACGCCGCGGTGGACGCGCTGGACCTGCACGGCATCCTGCAGGTGGCCAGCTTCCATCCGCACTACCAGTTCGCCGGCACCGCGCCGGACGACATCGGCAACTACACCAACCGCGCGCCCTTCCCCACCTTGCACCTGCTGCGCGAGGACAGCGTCGAACGCGCCGTGGCCGCGTTCCCGGATGCGGACGTGATCGTGGAACGCAATCTGCAGACGTTGGAAAAGCTGGGGCTGGACGGGTGGAAAAAGCTGTTCGCGTAACGCGCAGGATCGTGTCTCCCTGCAGCACCCTGTAGGAGCGGCTTCAGCCGCGACACACGTTACCGGTAACGCCCGTCGCGGCTGAAGCCGCTCCTACAACGCTGCCGCGCACTGCACATATGCGGGGCGACAGCGCACCAAGCAGCTGCTTTTCCGAGTCCCGAGTCCCGAGTCCCGAGTCCCGAGTCCCCGGTCCCGACACCCTCACCCAAACACCCGCCCCAGATCCGCCGCCTCCAGCACGCGCCATTGCCCGGCCGGCAAGGTCTCGTCCAGCGCGAAGCCGCCGATGCGGCTGCGGTGCAGCGTCGCCACGTGGTTGCCGACCGCGGCGAACATGCGCCGCGCCTGGTGGTAGCGGCCTTCGTACAGGGTGATGCGCGCCTGGCGCGGGCCCAGCAGCTCCAGCTGTACCGGCAGCAGCGGCGTGGTCTCGCCGTCCAGCAGCAGCGTGCCGCTGGCGAACTGCGCCGCCTCGTCGCCGCGCAGATCCTCGGCCAGGGTCGCTTCGTAGACCTTGGCCAGCTGCGCTTTCGGCGAGACGATGCGATGCAGCAGCGCGCCGTCGTCGGTCATCAGCAACAGGCCGCTGGTGTCGCGGTCCAGCCGCCCGACCGTAGACAGCAACGGCGAGCGCAGGCGGAAGCGCGGCGGCAGCAGGTCGTAGACGATGCGCCCCGGGTCCTTGGTCGAACAGGTGTAGCCGACCGGCTTGTGCAGCGCCAGGATCAGCCCCGGCGGCGGATCCAGCGCCTGGCCATCGACCCGGATCGCGGCATGTTCGACCTGATCGTCGGCGTACAGCACCTCGCCGTCGGCGTCGGTGATGCGGCCTTCGCGGAACATCAGGGTGACCTGCTTGCGGCTGCCGTAGCCCAGGTTGGCCAGGTGCTTGACCAGCTTCACCGGCGCACCGTGGCGCGCGCGCGGACCGCCAGGATCAGCTTGAAGCCGTCGCGGCTGGCGACCACCTTGGTGTCGCCGAAGCTGGCGTCGAGCACCGCTTCGTACGGCAGGTGCCGGTTGGCGACCAGATACAGCCTGCCGCCGGGCTTGAGCGCCTGCGCGGCGACGGCGATGAAGCGGCGGCCGATGTCCGGGCGCTCCATCCGCCCCGGCGCGTGGAACGGCGGGTTGCTGACGATGAAGTCGTACTGCGCCGGCAACCCCGCGGTCACGTCGTGCCAGTGGTAACCGACCTCCACCGCGGCCGGCGCCTGCGCCAGGTTCGCCCGCGCCAGCGCCAGCGCGCGCGCATCGGCCTCGAACAGGTCCAGCGCAGCGATGTTCGGGCAACGCGCCAGCAATTCCGCCGACAGATAACCGTAGCCGGCGCCGAGATCGGCGCCGCGGCCGGCCAGGTCGGCTGGCAGATGCTCGGCCAGCAGCGCCGAGGCCGGATCGATGCGGTCCCAGGCGAACACCCCGGGACGGCTGCGGAAGCGCCCGTCCAGGATCGGCCGCGGCGCGTCGAGCCTGGCCCAGCGCTGCTGCAGCGCGGCGTCGTGGCCGCCGTGCAGCGGCGCGGTCCAGTACACGCGGCAGTGGTGCTTGGTCAGCTTGCCGCCCAGGCCAGCCAGCTGCTGCAGATCGTCCTCGCCGGAGCGCGCACCCTCGTTGTTGGACTGGCAGGCCACCACCACCCCGCCCGGCGCGGCCAGCGCCAGCGCGCGCGCCAGCAGCGCGCGCGCCTCGTCGCGCTGACGCGGCGGCAGCACCAGCACCAGCGCATAGCCGCCGGCGTCGTCGTGGTCGTCGGCATCCTCGGCGCGGACCTGCCAGCCGCCCTGCTGCAGGGCGGTGGCGAACGGGCGGTAGCCCTGCTCGCAGACCAGTTGCGCCGGCAGCGCGTGCTGGCGCAGCGCCCAGCCGTCGCGCGCGCGCAGGAACAGCACCTTGCCGGCCGGCCAGCGCAGCGCGCCCTGGGCGAACGGCAGGAACAGGGTATCGAGGGGAGCATCTTGCAGAGCCGGCATCGGGATCGGAATCGGTCGGGGAGCGCGCATTCTACCGGCAGCCCGGCGCCGGCCCGGTTTTGCGCCGAGTGAACGCATCATTGATGCAATGGCAACATCGTCGCGCCTAGGCTGCAAGTCACCCGGACGGATTGGAGAGGCATATGCGCGCAGTGTTCATCGGTGGCGTCGTCGACAACAGCGAAGTGGATCTGGAAAGCAGCCAACCGCCGCTGCACTATCCGGAAAACACCGGCACCGGACGCCCGCGCTACCGCCTGCACCAGCGCGGCGAACGCGACGACGGCAGCGTGGTGTATGCGGTCTATGCCGCGCCCGAACTCGGCGACACCGAGGTGGAACGCGTGGTGAGCGAGCGCGGCTACGCGCGCCGCTTCGGCGTGGAGCCGGCGCCGGTGGAGCATTAGGCCTTTGGATTGATTGCCCGGGATCTACCCGGGCGAAGCAGGCATTCGATTCGGATGCAATCACTGTAGGAGCGGCTTCAGCCGCGACCGGGCGTTACTGGTAACGCCCGGTCGCGGCTGAAGCCGCTCCTACAAAGGCCATGGCGATAGCAATGCCGCGCGCTGTTGGGCTTAGGCAATCCGTCTTCCCGACGGATCATCGCCCGGGCGCACGAAGAGGCCGGGCACAGCGAACCACTCCCGACTACGGTCCGGCCTTGGGCGTCACCCGCCAGATCACGTTGCCGACGTCGTCGGCCACCAGCAGCGCGCCGGGCTTGTCCACCGCCACGCCGACCGGGCGGCCCTGGGCCTTGCCTTCGGCATCGAGGAAACCGGTCAGCACGTCCTGCGCCTTGCCGCTGGGCTTGCCGTTGGCAAAGGGCACGTAGATCACCTTGTAGCCGGAGGGCGGATCGCGGTTCCAGGAACCGTGCTGGCCGATGAAGGCACCGCCCCGATACGCCTGCGGCAACAACGCGCCTTCGTAGAAGGTCAGGCCCAGCGAGGCGGTATGCGGGCCCAGCGCGTAATCGGGTTTGATCGCGCTGGCCACCATCTCCGCGTTCTGCGGCTGCACGCGTTCGTCCACGTGCTGGCCGTAGTAGCTGTACGGCCAGCCGTAGAAGCCGCCTTCGCGCACCGAGGTCAGGTAATCGGGCACCAGATCGCTGCCAATCTCGTCGCGCTCGTTGACCACCACCCACAACGTGTCCGCGCCCGGCTGCCAGGCCAGGCCGACGGGGTTGCGCAGGCCGCTGGCGAACACCCGGGTGGCGCCGCTGTGCGCGTCCACTTCCAGGATTGCGGCGCGGTTGAGTTCGGCGTCCATCCCGTTTTCGGCGACGTTGCTGTTGGAGCCGACGCCGACGTAGAGCTTGTTGCCGTCGCGGCTGGCCAGCAGGCTCTTGGTCCAGTGATGGTTGATGCCGCCGGGCAGGTTGGCGACGAAGCTCGGCGCGGCGCTGATCTGGGTGTCGCCTTCCTTGTACGGGAAGCTGACCAGCGCGTCGGCATTGGCGACGTACAGGCGGTCGCCGACCAGGGCGATGCCGAACGGCGAATACAGGCCCTTGAGGAACTGCGTGCGCACCTCCGCCACGCCGTCGCCATCGGCGTCGCGCAGCAAGGTGATGCGGTTGGCGCTGGGTACGGTCGAGCCGGCCTTGGCCATCATCGCGCCCTGGATCTTGTCGCGCAGGCCGCTGCCTTCCTTTTCCGGGGCCGGCGGCGCCGCGGTCTCGGCCACCAGCACGTCGCCGTTGGGCAGCACGTACATCCAGCGCGGATGGTCCAGGTCGCGGGCGAAGGCCTGCACCGCCAGGCCCTCGGCCGGCACCGGCGCGGCGCCTTCGGCCCAGCGCTTGACCTCGGCGACCTTCACCGTGGGGATCATGCGCTTGACCGGGTCGGGCAGCACCGGATCGGGCCCCATCCCATCCTGGATGGAATGCTTGGCGGTGTCTCCACAGGCACTCAATGCGGCAGCGGACAGGAGACAAAAGGCCCAACGGGCTGCGGACGAAGGAAGTCGCATCATCGCTGCTCAACTCTCCATGGTGACGACAGGACCACCGATGATGCACAGCGCGCGCTCGGCAAACGTGAAATAGATGTCAAATGCCGTTATACGGCGGCATGCGCTGCTCATGCGGTCGGCGTCAATGGCGCGACCTCGCGGATGCGGTCCAGCCAGACGTAGTGCTGTTGCTCTGGATGCAGCAGATCGTCCAGCCGCACCACACCGTTGACGCCCTCGCGTTCCTGCCGGTCGCGGAAGGTCTGCAAGGTGGGCCGCACCGAAACCGTACCGCTGACCTGGCTACCATCGTCCAAGCGCAGCAGCACCTGCGCCTGGTCCGGCAATTTCGGCAACCATGCCTGCAATGCGGCGATGGCGTCGGGATCGGTATGCACCGCATCGGCGTACTTGCTCATGCGCATCTCCTGCGAAGGACCCCGCGCAACATAGCGGCAATGCCGTGAAAACGCCGGGAAGTACGGCTACTGCTGGCGCGCGAAACGCACCGCGGACACCAGTTGGGCCACGCTGTACGGCTTGGCCAGGTGTTCCTGGAAGCCGGACTGCAACGCGCGGCGGCGATCGTCGGCACGCGCCAGCGCGGTCACCGCCACCGCCGGCAACTCGGCCGCCTGCAGCCCCATGTTGTCGCGGATGGTGCGGATCAGGCCATAGCCGTCCATGCCCGGCATGCCGATGTCGGTGACCATCACATCGATGCGGGTGTGGCCGCCATCGTCGAGCAGCGCCAACGCCTCGCTGGCGGAACCGGCGGTGACCACCGCCGCGCCCTGTTCCTCGAGCAGCCGCCGCAGGTATTCGAGCATGTCCGGCTGGTCTTCCACCGCCAGCAGGCGCATGCCCTTCAGCGCATACGCTTCCACCACCTGCTCGGCCACCGCGAACGTGCGCACCTCGCGCATCGGCCGCTTGCCCGCCTTGTCGCGGTGCAGCGGCAGGCGCACGGTGAACACCGCGCCGCAGCCGCGGCCTTCGCTGGCCGCACTGACCTGGCCGCCATGCATTTCCACCAGTTGCTGCACGATCGCCAGGCCCAGGCCGAGGCCGCCGTGCAGGCGGGTGGTGGTGCCGTCGGCCTGGCGGAAGCGGCCGAACAGATGCGGCAGGAACTCCGGCGGAATGCCGTCGCCGGAATCGCGTACCGCCACCGTGGCGTGTTCGCCATCGGCATCGACGTCGATCGCCAGCTCGATGCGGCCGTGCGCCGGGGTGAACTTGATCGCATTGGACAACAGGTTCCAAAACACCTGCTGCAGGCGCGTGGCGTCGCCCAGCACCACGCACGGATGCGACGGCTCGCGCAGGGTCAGCGCCTGGTCCTTGCCCTCGGCCACCGGCTCCTGCGCGCGCAGCGCTTCGCGCACCTGTTCGGTCAGGTCCAGCGCCTCCACTTCCAGCTGCACCTTGCCCAGCAGCATGCTGCTCAGGTCGAGCATGTCCGAGATCAGCCGCTGCTGCGCGCGCGCGCTGCTGGCGATCACCGACAGCCCCTTGCTGCTCGGGTCGCCCGGCGGCAGCCGCTGCAGCAGCAGGTCGCTCCAGCCCAGGATGGTGGTCAGCGGCGTGCGCAGTTCGTGCGACAGCGTGGCCAGGAATTCGTCCTTCAGCCGCGCCATGCTCTCGGCCGCGTTGCGCGCGCTGCGCTCCGATTCCAGCAGTTGCTCGCGGGCCAGTTCGATGTTGCGGCGTTCGGTGACGTCGGGGCTGCTGCCGGCCAGGCCGATGAATTCGCCCTCGGCCGAATAGCGCGGCACCGCGGTCATCTCGATCCAGCGCCACTCGCCGTCGTGGCGGCGCGCGCGCACCAGCGCGCGCAGGTTGCGCTGCACGTCCAGCGCGCTGCGCAGTTCGAACGCGAACACGCCGGCATCCTCCGGGTGCAGCACGTCGCCCCAGCCCGGCCACGCGTCGTCGGCCTGCAGGTCGATGCCGAAGAATTCGGCGTAGGCGGTATTGGTGAAACGCAGCTGGCCGCTGGCGTCCAGTACCCACACCGGCATCGGCAGGCCCTCGGCGAGCGCGCTGAAACGCGCCTCGCTCTCGGCCAGGTCGCGCTCCACGCGCTTGCGCTCGGTGATGTCGAGGAATTGCACGGCGACCAGATGCCGTTCCGGCGCGCCAATGCGGAACGCCTCCACCGCCCACCAGCGGCCGAACCCGCCGGCGAAGTTCTCGAACTTGGCCGAGCGCCCGCTCAGCGCCACCTCGCCGTACATGCGGAACCAATGCTCCTCGTTGGTCGGCGACAGTTCGCGGATGCGCTTGCCGATCACGTCGTGCAGGCCAGTCTCGCGCTCGAACGCCTGGTTGACCTCCAGGAACACGTAATCGACCGCGCGTTGATCCGCGTCGAACAGCACCTGCACCACGCAGAAACCGGAGTCGATCTTGTCGAAGATCTCGCGGTAGTGCAGATCCGACGCCTGCGTGCGCGACGTGGAGGAAGATTCGGTGCTGACATGCATGACGGAGTTTGCTCTGGAAACGGCCTACGGCGGCGGAGCGACAGCGCGCTCCGCGCCCACGGCGTGATGACGGATGCACAGGACCGGCAATGGCACGACGGACCCCGCATCTTGTGAAGCCGCTCCGCTGCCGTCAAGCCGGCCCGGCCGCCCGGCGGCGGCAGGTCACCAGAAGAAGGCGACGACCAGCACGATCCCCACCAGCGCCAGCGCGATCCCCGCGAGAACGCCCCATTGGGTCAGCTGCGCGCTGCGCAGCGCCTGTTCTTCCAGCCAGCGCTCGGCCTCCTGCCGCCATGACGGCGGCGGCGACTGCTCCAGCATCTGCTGGACCCGCGCCACCCCCAGCACGCGGCATTGCTGCCGGCACTGTTCGGGCGCGGTGGCCTGTTCTGGCGCGCTTGCGCAGGACATCGCGGTCTGCTCCCGGCCTAGCCCAGCGTGAAGCGCGGGGTGTCGCTGGTCAGTTCCTGCTCCACCGCCCTAAGCGCAAGCCGCGTGTAGTTGGCGCGCGGGCCGGCGCCGCGGCCGACGATCAGGCCCAGATACTCCAGACCGCTCCAGACCCGCGCCTTCCACTCGACTCCGCTCTCGGCAAGCACCAGGGTCAGCGAATAGCGGAAACCCTGCCCCTGCGGATTGCGGCAGGCGTAGATCGGCGGGAACTGCACCGCCACGTCCTGCTGCTCGCCGAGCGAGGCCAGGTAACGGCGCAGTTCCTGGCGCACGTCCTCGCCCGGGTTCAGCCGCAGGTGACGCGCCGCCGCGTCCAGGTCCGCCTGTTGATCGACGAAGCTGGCCGCGCCGCTCGCCGGGCTGTGCCCATGGCGCTTGGCCCAGTCGATGAATTGCAGGCGCACGTCCGAGGCGGCGTGGGCCTGGTGGAACAACGGCATCTTCATGCGATCCCCGCATCACCTTGGTTGCCGCCATGGTCGCGCCGGCGCCGTGAAGCACGCGGCGACGCGGCGTGAACCGCGTGTCACCTGGCCGCGCCCATGAACCGGCGAAGAACGAACGCCGCACCCGGCGGCGCCGCGATTGCGGCCGCGCCCGCGCAGGCACACACTGGCCTGGCCGTTTCCGTGGAGATCCGCGATGAAGATCCGATATGCCTGGACGGCGCTGGCCCTGGCCTGCCTGCTGGCGGGCGGCGCCTCCGCCGCGACCCGCAACGTCACCGACCCGCAGGCCGTGCGCAGCACCGAGGGCGACAGCCCGGTACAGGTGCGCTGGACCGACCCCGCCGCCTTCAGCGAACTGCGCTACAGCCGCAATCGCTGGGAAGCGCAGCGCGGCGACTGGGTGAAGCAACTGGCCGACTACCTGCAGCAGCGCGCCGGCAAGCAACTGGCGCCCGGCCAGCGGCTGCAGGTGGAGCTGACCGACATCAAGCGCGCCGGCGACTACGAGCCCTGGCACGGCCCGCAATGGAACGACGTGCGGGTCATGCGCGACATCTACCCGCCGCGCATCAGCTTGAACTTCACCCTGTACGGCGCCGACGGACAGGTGCTGGACCAGGGCGAGCGCAAGCTGCTCGACAGCAGCTACCTGATGAACAGCGCGATCGGCCTGAACAACGATCCGCTGCGCTACGAGAAGCGGATGCTCGACGACTGGCTGCGCCGCCAGTTCCGCGAGCAGGCGGCGGTGGCCGAGCGCTGAGCGGGGGATGTGGCTGCGGATAGGGCTGGGAATCGGGAACAGCATGCGCGGACCATCCTGCGCGTGAAACCCGGCGTTTCAGCCGACCCCGGCTTTTGTAGGAGCGGCTTCAGACGCGACCAGACGCGACCGGTAACGCCCCGGTCGCGGCTGAAGCCGCTCCTACAAAAGAGCGGAAGGTTTCAGGCGACGCAAGGCGCGCGCCCTTGCAGGAGGGACTTCAGTCCCGACTGCCCCCACGCCCGGTGCGGCCAGCGCATCGCTGACTGCGATCGACGCGCGAGACCACGCATTCCCGGCCTGACGGTCGCAGCCCGAGGCCCCCCGCCGCCGCCCCTGCAAGCGCCTGCGACGCTCAGCCGCCCAGGTACTGCCGCGGCGCGCGCTTGAGTCCGCACAGCAGGCGATAGGCGCTGGAGCCGCAGCGCGCGGCCAGGGCGTCGATGCGCGGCTGCGCGCCCCATAGCTGCACCTCGCTACCGAGCCCGGCCTGCGGGTGCTCGGTCAGGTCCACGGTCAGCATGTCCATCGAGACCCGCCCGATCAGCGCGCCGGGCGCCCCGTCGATCAGCACCGGCGTGCCGTTCGGCGCGAACTGCGGATAGCCGTCGGCGTAGCCGATCGCGACCACGCCGACCCGGGTCGGGCGCGGCGCGACGAAGCGCGCGCCATAGCCGACCGGCTCGCCGACGGCCAGGTCGCGCACCGCGATCACCTTGGACTGCAGGGTCATCACCGGGCGCAGTTCGCCCGGCAGTTCGGCGCCGGCGGCGAACGGGTCGGCGCCGTACAGCATCAGCCCGGGGCGGCCCCAGTCGCTATGCAGTTGCGGCCAGCCCAGCAGCCCCGGCGAATTGCACAGGCTGGTCTCCCCGGCCAAGCCGGCGGTGGCCTGGCGGAACACCTCGGCCTGCTCCAGGGTGCGCGCGCTGTCCAGTTCGTCGGCGCGCGCGAAATGGCTCATCAGCACCAGCCGTTCGACCTGCGGCAGCGCGCTCAGCCGCGCATGCGCGGCACGGAATTCGTGCGGCGCCAGGCCCAGCCGGTGCATGCCGCTGTCCAGCTTCAGCCACAGGCACAGCGGCTGCGGCGCGGCATAGGCGGCGATCGCCTCCACCTGCCATGGCGAGGCCACCGCGCACCACAGCCGGTGCTCGGCGATCAGCGGCAGTTCGTCGGCGTCGAAGATGCCTTCCAGCAGCAGGATCGGCGCGGCGATGCCGGCCTGGCGCAGTTCCAGCGCCTCCTCGATGCAGGCCACCGCGAAGCCGTCGGCCTGCGCTTCCAGCGCGCGCGCGCAAGCCACCGCGCCGTGCCCGTAGGCATCGGCCTTGACCACCGCCAGCGCCTTGCCGCCGCCCAGCCGCCGGGCCAGGCGGTAGTTGTGGCGCAGCGCCTGCAGATCGATCAACGCACGGGCTGGGCGCACGCACTTGCCTCGGCGACGGGCACCGAGGCGCCGCGCGAATAACGGAAAATGTCCAGGCCCTCGCCGCTGATCTGCGGCTGGCGTGAGGCGATCAGGTCGGCCAGATAGCGACCGGAGCCGCAGGCCATGGTCCAGCCGAGGGTGCCGTGGCCGGTGTTGAGGAACAGGTTGCGGTAGCCGGTGGCGCCGACCACCGGGGTGCCGTCGGGCGTGGCCGGGCGCAGCCCGGTCCAGAATTCGGCGCGGGCCAGGTCGCCGCCGCGCGGGTACAGGTCGTTCACTACGTTTTCCAGGGTGGCGCGGCGCCGCGCCGGCAGCGACAGGTCGAAGCCGGCCAGTTCGGCCATGCCGCCGACGCGGATGCGCTGGTCGAAGCGGGTGATCGCCACTTTGTAGGTTTCGTCGAGGATGGTGGACATCGGGGCCAGCGCCGCGTCGCGGATCGGCAACGTCAGCGAATAGCCCTTCAACGGATACACCGGCAGGCGGATGCCCAGCGGCGCGAGCAGCTGCGGAGAATAACTGCCCAGGGCGACCACGTAACGGTCGGCGCGCTCCAGGCGGCCGCCGATGCGCACGCCGTCGAGGCGGTCGCCGTCGGCGTACAGGCCGTCGATGGTCTCGCCGTAGCGGAACTGCACGCCGGCCGCGGCGGCCAGCGCGGCCAGGCGCTGGGTGAACAGGCGGCAATCGCCGGTCTGGTCGTTGGGCAGGCGCAGCGCGCCGACCAGGGTGGCCGGGGCGCTGGCCAGCGCCGGCTCGATGCGGGCGATGCCGGCGCGGTACAGCAGTTCGTAGGGCACGCCGTACTCGCGCAGCACCTCGATGTCCTTGGCCGCGCCGTCCAGCTGCGCCTGGGTGCGGAACAGCTGGGTGGTGCCGAGCTGGCGGCCTTCGTAGGCGATGCCGGTGTCGGCACGCAGCTGGTCCAGGCAGTCGCGGCTGTATTCGGACAACCGCACCATGCGCGCCTTGTTGATCGCATAGCGCTCGGCGGTGCAGTTGCGCAGCATCTGCGCCAGCCACAGGTACTGGTGGATGTCGCCAGTGGGGGTGATCGCCAGCGGCGCGTGGCGCTGGAACAGCCATTTCAGCGCCTTCAGCGGCACTCCGGGCGCGGCCCACGGCGAAGCGTAGCCGGGCGACACCTGGCCGGCGTTGGCATAGCTGGTCTCCAGCGCGGCCGCGGGCTGGCGATCGACCACCGTCACCTCGCAGCCGCTGCGCGCCAGATACCACGCCGTGGCCGTGCCGATCACACCACTGCCGAGAACCAGAACCCGCATGCACTCACCTCTGTCGGATCAAATCCCTGGCTGGATGGCGCCACGGATGGGTTTAGGCGCAGTATATGAAGCGCAAGCCAGGATTTTCTCCTGATTTTCGAACATCGGACAGGTCAATGCCCTGCCCCAGCCCACCGAGACCTGCGCCATGGCCGCCCGCGCCCGCGAACTGGACAAGATCGACCGCAAGATCCTGCGCATTCTGCAGCAGGAAGGGCGTATTTCCTTCACCGAACTCGGCGAGCGGGTCGGCCTGTCGACCACCCCATGCACCGAGCGGGTGCGCCGGCTGGAGCGCGACGGCGCCATCATCGGCTACTACGCGCGGCTGGACCCGCATTACCTCAAGGCCAGCCTGCTGGTGTTCGTGGAGATCAGCCTGGCCTATAAGTCCGGCGACATCTTCGAGGAATTCCGCCGCGCCGCGTTGAAGCTGCCCAACGTGCTGGAGTGCCACCTGGTCTCCGGCGACTTCGACTACCTGCTCAAGGCGCGGATCAGCGAGATGGCCTCGTACCGCAAGCTGCTCGGCAGCACCCTGCTGACCCTGCCGCATGTGCGCGCGTCCAAGAGCTACATCGTAATGGAGGAAGTGAAGGAGACGCTGAGCCTGCCGATCGCCGACTGAGCATAAGGCCCTCTGCCACCGGCCTGATTAGCGCTGTGTCTCAGCTGTCGTACGCAGTTGCTGCTCTGTGAGCCTTCCCGCGCCGGCCAGGGCACTGGCCAGGCGCGGCACCATGGCGGCCAGGTTGAAGCGGCGATTGAAGCGGTAGGCATGCGCATGCAGGTAGCGCGCGCCGTATTTGGGGAAGTCCACCGCATGGTGGGTGCCGCTAAGCGCCGTTTTGAGATTGCCCAGGATCGTATTGACCCAACGCAGACGAGGCTGCTGGACGCCTTTGCGGCCGCTTCCGGTCACGATGGCATCGTGGGTCAGGCCTGCCCAGCCCACACCGGTGAACGCTGTCAGCCCATCACTGACGACATGGGTGCCCGGTGCCAGTGCCTGCTGAGCCCACGTGTGCACGACGCTTCTTCGGAAGCTGGAGACCACATCCAGGCGGAGATAGCGCGGGCGCCCTTGATGCAGGGAAACCGCTGCAATAAACGGCACTTTATTGCGCCACTGCGGTTGGCCTGGACCACCGGCGCGTTCGCCGCCCAGATAGGCATCATCGATCTGGACCTCTCCGTCGAGCCGGCGTGACTGCTCACGATCGGCCATCGCCGACATCACTTTGTGCTTGATCCGCCATGCAGTGCGATAGCACACGCCCAGTTGCCGAGCCAGTTCCAGCGCAGCAATTCCGTTCTTGGCTTGGCTCACCAGATAGATGGCCAGCCACCACACCCGCAAGGGAAGCTTGGTGTCTGCCATGGGCGTGCCGGCGGTCAAGCTGGTCTGTACCCGGCAGCGCGCGCACTGCCACAGGTGCTGGCGTCCCCGCTCAAAGCCACTGGCATGCGTGTGTCCGCACTGCGGACACACGAAGCCATTGGGCCACCTGGCCTGAACCAAGGCCTCGACACATTGCGCCTCGGAGCCGTAGCGGCTCAGAAAAGCCGGAATCGAAAGCCCCTTTTGGAACTGGATCCGATTGAGCGTCATCGCCGTATCTCACTGAAGAACCTGCATTTCTAAACCAAGGCAGCATCACCAGCTGAGACACAGCGCTAATCAGGTGCCACCGGGAGAGGGATCGGGGTGAGGGTCCGGCGCGCAGCGTCTTGCGGAGTTTGGGGGCATGAGGCTGCGCCCGGACCCGCATCCGCCCCTGCGGGGCACCTTGCCCCGAACAGGGGGCCATGGTCCCGACGGGAGAAGGAAATGCGCAGCGCCCCCGCAGCATCGGCCTGCGCGCCGGACACGCTTACGCCAGCAGCTTTTCCAGCTCGTCGCGCGGGGTGTGCGCGTGGTTCTTGGCCAGTTCCGACACTACCCGCTTCTGGACTTCCTTGTGCAGCAGAGGCCGCAACTGGCCCAGGGTCTGCGGGTCGGCGACCAGCACCAGGTGTTCGAAGTCGCTGCGCAAGGCGCTTTGGTACAGGCGCTCGGCCAACTGGCGGACGAAGCCGGCCTCGTCCATGGTCATCGGCCGGTCGCCATCCTCGACGCCTTCGATCGGCGTGGGCGTCAGCACTTCGGTCTGCTCCAGCAACGAGGTCTGCCCGGCCAGATTGGTGCGGAACAGGCGGGCGCTGACGCGATCGGCGACGACGACCAGGGTGTTGTCGGGAAGCTTGCTCATCGGTTCTCCTAGCGAAGGTACGGCGCAGACGACGTGAGCGCCTGCGTCGGGCCAGTCTAGGAAGCGGTTCGTGAGGATCGCGACCACGGAGCGTTGGCCGGTTTTCACGCAACGGCCATGCGCTCCACCGATCGGCGCCTACTCGTCGATGCGCTGGCCGTCGCCGCTGGGCACGGTGCTGTAGTAGCGGCCGCTGCGCGTGTCGAGCACGCGGTTGGGGCCGACCTGCAGCGCACCGGGAATGACGCGGCCGCCGCGGTCGTACAGTTTGACCGGGCGGCGGTCGGCGGCGGCATTGGCGCCGTTGGCGGGTGCCGGCTTGGCCTTGGCTGGTTTGTGCGCGGGCGACTGCGGCGACTGCGGCCGGTCGTCCAGGCTGGACGACACGGGCGCGGCCTGGTAGCCGGCGCCGACTGCAGCGTGGTCGCCTGCCGGCTGGCGGTCGGCGACGACGGGGCCGGATTGAGGCTCTGCGCGCTCGCCAGCGCAGGCAGCAGCAGCGTCATGGCGGCCGCGCGGATCAGGGAAGAATGCACAACCGCTCCATTGCACCAGCGTCGATGCGCCAACGCTAGCGCAACCGGGGCGCCACGTCGATACGGGCGCGAATGCGGCTTGATCGCCGCGGCGACGCCCTCATCTTGTGCGCATCCCTCCGCGCCGCAGGCCCCGCCATGAGCCGATTCGACCTCACGCCTCCCACCTCTGCCGAACGCGAGCGCCTGATCGCCGGACTCGACGACGAGGAGCGCCGGGTGCTGCTGCAGCACGGCACCGAAGCACCGTTCTGCGGCGTGTTCCTGGACAACAAACTGGAGGGCGTCTACAGCTGCCGGCTGTGCGGACTGCCGCTGTTCCGCTCCAGCGCCAAGTTCGATTCGGGCACCGGCTGGCCCAGTTTCTTCGCGCCCTACCATCCGGCCCACGTGCGCGAGATCCGCGACAGCAGCCACGGCATGATCCGCACCGAGATCGTCTGCGCGCGCTGTGACAGCCATCTCGGCCACGTGTTCCCGGACGGCCCGCCGCCCAGCGGCGAGCGGCATTGCCTGAACTCTGTGTCGCTGCAATTCACCGAGCAGGGCCAGGCGCTGCCCAATCCGTTGCGCCGCGGCGGCGGCGACAGCGAACCGGCCTGAGCGCCGCGGCGCCGTGCTGCAGGCCGCTGCGACGCGGCGCTGCCCATCGTCCTTGAAAACAACGCGGACCCGCTGCGACACGCGATCCTGAGAACAGTGCGCACCCGCTGCAACACACAATCTTGAGAACAACGCGCACCCGCCGCAGCACGCGCTAGCGAAGAAACTTTCGCTGCGCGTCAGCAATGCCTCCGCTGCGGCAGTTCGCCGTGCCCGAGTGCGCGCCAGCGCTAATGCGAAACGGCTCCGCAACGGTGCAACGCACGCCGGCGTACGTTGCAGTTGCGCCGCGCCAGCGGCGCTTTCACACGCCTCTTCACACCCATCTTCACGCCGCCGCCGCGACAGCGCCGCCTTCAGAAAGCCGCCGCCGGGCCGAAATGGAAGTATCCCCGTTCACCGCTCGCAGGCTGCTTCCGCCATGCTCATCATTGTTGGCTTCCTTGTCGTCATCATCAGCGTGGTCGGCGGCTACGTGCTCTCGCACGGCAAGCTCGGCGCGCTATGGCAGCCTTACGAATTGATGATCATCGGCGGCGCGGCGCTGGGTGCGTTCCTGGTCAGCACCCCGGCCAAGATCGTCAAAGCAACCTTCGTCGACATCCTCGGCGCGTTCAAGGGCCCCAGGTACAAGTCCGACGACTACCGGGCCACGCTGACCCTGATCTACGAGCTGTTGAACAAGGCGCGGCGCGACGGCTTCATGGCACTGGAAGACCATGTCGAAAAGCCGGCCGACAGCGCGATCTTCGGCAATTATCCGAAGCTGCTGGCCGACCACCACCTGCTCGACTTCATCACCGACTGCCTGCGCCTGATGATCGGCAGCAACATCGAGCCGCATGAGCTGGAGCCGCTGCTGGAACTGGAGCTGGAAAAGCACCACCACGAGGCGATGGCGCCGGCGCATGCGTTGAGCAAGGTCTCCGATGGCCTGCCCGGTTTCGGCATCGTCGCCGCGGTGCTCGGCATCGTCATCACCATGGGTTCGATCGGCGGCCCGATCGAGGAGATCGGCCACCACGTCGGCGCCGCGCTGGTCGGCACCTTCCTCGGCATCCTGCTGGCCTATGGGTTCGTCGCGCCGCTGTCGGCGGCGATGGAAGCGCGCGCCGAGCAGGACAGCCGCATCTTCGAATCGGTGAAGACCGCGCTGCTGGCCTGCCTGCGCGGCTACAACCCGAAGATCGCGCTGGAGTTCGCGCGCAAGACCCTGCCGAGCAACGTGCGGCCGAGCTTCTCGGACTTCGAGACGCACCTGAAGACGATCAAGTAGCGCCGCAGCCATGCCGGAGACCAAAGCCACCGTCGTCATCCGCCGGGTCAAGAAGGTCCAGGGCGGCGGCCATCATGGCGGCGCCTGGAAGGTGGCCTTCGCCGACTTCGTGACCGCGATGATGGCCTTCTTCCTGGTGCTGTGGCTGGTCGCGGCGACTACCAAGGAACAGCGCGCGGCGATCTCCGAATACTTCCGCAATCCCAGCCCGCTGGTAGGCAAGAGCCCGGCGCCGAGTCCCGGCATGGCCGGTCCCGGCGGCGCCAGCACCTCGATGATCAAGCTCGGCGGCAGCGCGGACATGCAGCGCGGCGACAACAAGGATCCGTTCGGCAGCAAGAGCCTGAACGGCGACACGCAAAGCAAGGCGGCGCAGCGCGAGAAGGAAAAGCAGCGCCTGGAAGCGCTGATGCAGGACCTGAAGCAAGCGATCGACAAGAGCCAGGCGCTGGAGCCGTTCAAGGACCAGCTGTTGCTGGACCTGACCCCGGACGGCCTGCGCATCCAGATCGTGGACAAGGAAAACCGGCCGATGTTCGACATCGGCAGCGCGGTGCTCAAGCCCTATACCCGCGACATCCTGCACGAGCTGTCCGGCTTCATCAACGAAGTGCCCAACCACATCAGCATCACCGGCCACACCGACGTCACCCAGTACAGCGGCAAGAACGGCTACAGCAACTGGGAGCTGAGCGCGGACCGCGCCAATGCCGCGCGGCGCGAGCTGGTGGTCGGCGGCATGGGCGAAGACAAGGTGTCGCGCGTGGTCGGCCTGTCCTCGTCGATCCTGTTCGACAAGCAGACGCCGGACAACCCGATCAACCGCCGCATCAGCATCGTGGTGATGACCAAGGATGCCGAGGAGGCGGCGCTGGCCGGCAGCGACCATGCGCTGGCGCTGGGCAAGCCGCAGAGCGATGCCGACACCAAGGTGCCGGACCTGAGCGCCACGGCAAGCGCGGCGCCGCCGCCGTTGCCCGCCGCGGTGAAGCTGCCGGCCCAGGTCGCGGCAGCGCCTGCCGCGGCGCCGGCGGCAAGCGCCGCCAGGCCGGCGACGGTGACGGTCGCGGCGCCGCGCACCACCTCTCCGGAAATCGCCGCCGACGCCGCCCGCGAAGCGATCCGCGCGGTCAACAGCGTCACCGGCGGCAAGCCGCGCAGCCGTGCGGCGCCGTCGCCGGCAACGGTGACGGTGACCGCCACCGCCGAGGATCCGGAGCAGCGCTGAGACGTTTCGGCGCGTTACCAGACCTGTCGGCGCGTTACCCCTCCTGTGTAGGAGCGGCTTCAGCCGCGACAAGGCGTTACCAGGACAGCTCCGGTCGCGGCTGAAGCCGCTCCTACAGTTGCCCCTTGCGCCTGGCTGCGGAACAAGCGCTCCAGACGGTCCACCGCATTGCGCACTCGCGCCGCAGCGCTCACGGTGCCAGCGGTTGCGCCACGCCTTGCGCGATCGCCTGCTGCACGATGCGTTCGATGTCGCGCTGCAACGCCGCGTTGGCCAGCTGCTGGCGTTGCGCCAGTGCCGCCTGTTGCCTGGCGAACCCCGCCTGCTGTTCGGCCAACGCCAACTGGCGCTTGGCCAATGCCTGCATCTGCGGCGCGTAATCGGCCTGCGCCGCGTCGATGAGTGGCGCAGCTGCGGACGCGGCCTGATCGCCGCTGGCGGCGCGCCGCGCCTGCGCGCCGGCGGCCCTGGCCTGCTCGACGGCCACGCCCGCCTGGCGCTGCGCGATGGCGCCCTGCTGCTCGCCGAGCTCACCCTGGCGCTGACCCAGCTGCCCCTGTTGCGCGCCGAGTTCGCCCTGCTGCCGTGCCAGCGCCTGGACCGGCGCATAGGCGGCCTTCACTTGCCCGAGGGTGGCCGCATCGCGCACCACGTAGCGCTTGCCGTCCCTGCGGATCCACCACAGCGTCTCCTCGCCGCGGCGCGCGCGCCGCGCCTCGCGCAGGTCGCCGCTGCTACCGTACACGTTGGTGTCCCCCTGTTCGAACAGCACCGACGCGGTGCGGCGATCGTTGGACAGGGTGGTGACGCTGGAACGGATCGCCATGCGCTGCGCGCCGGCCACGTGGTGCGGCGGCATCGGCGCTGCGGGCGGCGCTGGCGCTGCCGGTTCGGCGCTCGGCAGCCCCGCATCCTGCGTGCCTGCCTGTGCGCAAGAGATCGCGGCAACGGCGACAGCGGCCAGGACCAGCAAGGCGGCGCGGCAGCGCCAGAGCGTGAGGTGCGAGTGCAGCATGCGGTGTCTCCTGGTGGGCGGATCGAAATGGACGAGGCGATGGCATCCGCGCAGCGCGAAGCCGCCGGCAGCGCCACGGACCAAGCGCTGGCGTAGCGCGCTGCCGATTCCGCTGCCAGGGCGAACCCCCGCCGCGGCTGCGGGACGATGGTTCGGGCAGTGCGTCGGTGTCGGCAACCGATAACTACACCTGTAGCCAAACTATCGATGACTACACATGTCGTCAATCCTGCCGAAGGTCATGCCGGCCGGCCCCGCTACAATGGCGCCCACTCCGCGAGCGAGACGAACGTGTCCAAGCAATCCAAAGCCAAGCGCGACAAGCGCAAGAAGCAGCAACCCAAACGCGGCTTCGCCCGCTTGGGCCGCGAGCAGCCCATCGCCAACCACGCCGTGCTGCAGGACGACAGCGGCCGGGTGCTGGCCGCGATCGGCCTGCAGGGCAGCGAATGGCTGCTGTCGGTCGGCGGCCAGACCATGGGCAACGCCGACAACCCGGTGCCGATGCTGGCGATGCTCAAGCACCTGGCCAACGTGCAGGAGCAGGAAGGCAACACCATCACCCTGGACTACTCGACCCAGTTGCAGCAGATGATCGACGACCTGGCCGCCGACGAAGGCCAGACCGCGGCCGAATATCTGGACGCGCTGGTCGCCGAATTCGCCGAGGGCGATGACGCCACGACCGAAGAAGATGGCGTCACCGATGCGGGCAACGCTGCTGCCGATGACGCAGATACCGATGCATCGGCCGGCAAGGCGGAAAGCGACTCCGTGGCGACCACACCTGCCGCCGACGCCGAAGCGGACGCCGACAGCAAGCACAAGCCCGCCTGATCGGCGCGGCGATGGCGGTCTACATCGACGATGCGGTGCATCCCTGGCGCGGCCAGCGCTGGGGACATCTGCTCGCCGATACGCTGGACGAACTGCATGCGATGGCGGCGCGGCTGGGCATTCCCCGCCGCGCCTTTCAGAACAAACTCAGCGGCGCGCACTACGACGTGCCCGCCGCCTTGCGCGACGAAGCGATCCGGCTGGGCGCGCTGCCGGTGTCGCGGCACACCGATCGCGCGCTGATGAAGGCACTGATCCGCCAGGCCCGCGCACAGGCGCGCGGCGAGATGGACTGACGCGCACGCGCGAGCGGCACGGCTAGGTTGCCCACGCCCCTGCGCACGTGTCCGGCAACACCGCCGCCCAGGCTTTGGCAACGCGACGCACTCACGCCAACGCTGCTACGCCGCCGACATCCCGTGTGCGTGGCTTGCCCCTTTGCAGCGCAGCTGTCCCCACCACCAACCGCAACCGGTGCTGCGTCGCAACGCACTGTCCATAACGGCGTGTCGGCATTTGTCTACAGGCCATCCAACGACAGCGCTATGCTTCGAGCGAGCCTCTGCTGAGGCTCGCTCTGTTTGAATCGCGCATTTTTTGATCGTTTCGCATCCTGGCACGCCAGCGTTGCGGCTTGCCTGTGCATGTCGTTCCGGCGTGGTCGTTTCGCAGCTCCCTATCGAAGGTCACCCTGCATGAAAGATGCCTCCCTGTTTCGCCGCCTCCCCCTGCACCTGGCCTGCCTGGCCGCGCTGTCCGCGCCTGCGATCAGCGACGCGCAAAGCGGCCAGACCGCGTCGCCCGAGATCGCCCACCTCCCCGCACAGCTGCAGAGCGCCAAGCAACTCGGCGCGCTGACGGCCAGTGCGCCGATCAGTGTGGTGATGACCCTGCCGTTGAAGGACGGTGCCGGTGCCTACGACTACGCGATGCACGTCTCGCGACCGGGCGATCCGCTCTACGGGCACTACCTGACCCCGAGCGAATTCGCGGCGCGCTTCGGCGCGCGGCAGAGCGACATCGACGCGGTCACGTCCTTCGCCAAGACGCATGGAATGCAAGTCAAGAGCATCGGCGGCGCCGGCTCGCTGATCACCTTGAAGGCGCCCGCCAGCACCTTCGCCCACCATCTCGGGGTGAACTTCGGCCGCTACCAGGCCAGCGACGGCAAGACCTTCTTTTCGGCCGATCGGCAACCGCAATTGCCCAGCGAGATCGCCAGCCACGTCGGCGGCATCGTCGGACTCAACGACGCCATCCGCTTCGCGCCGCTGGCCATCCGCGCGCCGGCGAGGCCTGCGGCGATTGCCGACGATCACGCCAGCGGCAATGCGGATGCGGCGACCGAGTCCGCCGGCCACGGCCCCAACGGCGGCCTGAGTCCGCAGGACATCCGCACGGCCTATGCCATTCCCGCGCAACTGGCACCGGGCAGACAGGAGACCCTTGCGCTGTTCGAACAAGGTGGCTTCCTGAGCAGCGATATCGCCACCTACGTGAAGAAGTTCGGACTGCCGAACGTGCCGGTGAAGGTCCGCAACGTCAACGGCTATGCCGGTGCGGTCAACGATACAGGCGTCGCTGGCGAGGCGGCGCTGGACATCGACATGGCCATTGCGGTGAATCCGCAGTTGCAGCAGATCCAGGTCTACGAAGAAGGCGACGATCCCTATCCGGTGGCGATTCTGGCGGCGCTGGGCGCCATCGCCGACGACAATACCGCGCAGACGGTGAGCATTTCCTACGCGATAGACGAGGAAATGCTCGGCAATGCGGCGCTCGCCGCGGAAGGTCAGGTGCTGACGCAGATGGTCGCGCAAGGCCAGGGGGTCTATGCCAGTTCCGGCGACCAGGGCGCCTACGGACGCATCGGCGACGGCCTGCACGGCGAGGATCCCGGCACCCAGCCCAGCCGCTGGTTACCTCGGTCGGCGGCACCGCGCTGTTCATCCGGCAGAACGGCAGCTACCTGAACGAAGAAACCTGGAACCTGCTCGGCGCGGGCAAGGGCGCCACCGGCGGTGGCCTCAGTGCCTATTGGCCGATCCCGGACTACCAGCTGATCGCCGACGCCCAGGGCAAGCAGACGTCGATCGCCGCGCCCAACCACGGCTCGTCCACGCAACGCAATTTCCCGGACGTGGCCGCCGTGGCCAGCCCCAGCACGCCGGTCGCGGTCTATTCCGAACTGGACGGCGGCTGGATCAACGTAGGCGGCACCAGCGTCTCGGCGCCGATCTGGGCCAGTTTCATGTCCATTGCCGACCAGGCGCACCAGTATGCGGGACTGGGGCGGATCGGCTTCGCCAATCCGTTCCTTTACGGCGATGTCGACGGTGCCGTCTCACGCGATACCAAAGACGTGCTCAAGGGCAGCAACGGCAACGCCAAACTGTTCGGCGGCGTCGCCGGCTTCTCTGCCGGCCAGGGCTACGACAACGTGACCGGGCTGGGTTCGATGCTGTCTTCCTCGCTGCTGATCGACTCATTGCTCACTGCGCACGACAGCAGCACGCCACCGCCGAACCAGGCGCGCGGCGTGCACGCCAGCCCGACCACGACGACGAGCACGCTGGAATGGAGCGCGGCGGACAACGCGACCGCATACGAGCTGATCGCGGAAGACTACGCCAGCGGCGCGGTGAGTGGCTACGCGCTCACCCGCGGCACGCGCTACACGTTCAAGGACCTCAAGCCGAACACCTACTACGCGTTCCTGGTCATCGCACTGAACAAGGGCGGGGCGAAGCTGAGTTCGCCGGTGATCGTCAAGACCGCGAAGAAGGGCTAGCGCCCAGGCCGCCGTCCGGGCCGTGCGCGGCCCGGACCGGCACGGCGCACGCGGCGCCTAGAACGGATCGCTGCCCGGGCGCAGGTCGATGCCCAGGATCGCCGCCAGCCGCTGCATGTCCTCGTCGTCGCGGCTGAGCGCCATCCAGCCGGCACGGTCCTCGCCGCCGGTGTCCCAGCACCAGATGCTGTAGCCGTACTCGCGCAGTCGGTCGTAGGCGACCGTCAGCAGCGAGGCGGTGTCGTGGGCGGCGAGGAAGTCCTCGTCGTCGAGGTCGCCGCCCCAGTCGATGCGCAGGTTCCAGCGCGTGGCCAATTCGTTGATCGCGCCGATCAGCACTTCGGTATCGCCGCCGTCCACGTAGAAGCCGGAACTCCAGTCGATGGCGTCCTTCAGCGACCACAGCCAGCCGTCGCCGTCGCTGTCCACCTCGCCCGCCGCCTCGCGGTAGGCATTGAATTGACGCAGCGCGGTTTCGTCGTCGCCGGGATTGATCAGCAGCAGCAGGTTCCAGATCAGCCCCTGCTGGGTATCCGGATCGTCGTCGTCCGCATCGCCGCTGAGGTCGTCGGGGTCTTCGTAGTCGGCGCTGTTGTCGGGCATGGCGGCGGATCTGTGCTGCGGAACGCGCAGTGTGACGCGCCCGGCGCGGCGACGGAAGCGCGGCGACACTCGGCAGCGGCGCCGCAGGCGTTTATCCTTCGCCTCCGGAAGACGGCGCTACCCGCCGCCAAGCGAACCCACGACCATGCCCGATACCCCTCCCGATCACCTGGCGATCAGCCCGCAGAGCCCGTTCCACGATGCGCAGGCACTGGCGCGCGGCGTCGGCATCCGCTTCAACGGCGTGGAGCGCGACAACGTGGAAGAGTATTCGGTCAGCGAAGGCTGGATCCGCGTGCAGGTCGGCAAGGCGCGCGACCGCCGCGGCAATCCGATGACGATGAAGATCAACGGCCAGGTCGAGGCGTACTACCTGGAAAAAACCGCCTGAGCGCCGCGCGCGGCCGCCGGCTCAGGACTTGAGCCGGTAACCGCTGCGGAAGATCGCCCAGACCACCAGAAGGCACAGCGCCAGGAACGCCCCGGTCATGCCCGCGCTGATCGCGATGTGCACATCGGCCTTGCCGAAGAACGCCCAGCGGAAGCCGCTGACCAAGTAAAACACCGGGTTGAACTTGCTGATCTGCTGCCACAGCGGCGGCAGTATGCCGATCGAATAGAAGCAGCCGCCGAGGAAGGTCAGCGGAGTGACCACCATCAAGGGGATCACCTGCAGCTTCTCGAAGCCGTCGGCCCAGATGCCGATGATGAAGCCGAACAGGCTGAAGGTCACCGCGGTCAGCACCAGGAAACCGAACATCCACAACGGATGGGCGATCTCGTACGGCCCGAACGCGCGCGCGGTGAGCAGGATCAGCAGGCCCAGCAGCACCGACTTGCTCGCCGCCGCGCCGACGTAGCCGATCACCACCTCCCACCACGCCACCGGCGCCGACAGCACCTCGTAGATGGTGCCGGCCCAGCGCGGCATGTAGATGCCGAACGAGGCGTTGGACACGCTCTCGTTGAGCAGCGACAGCATCACCAGCCCGGGGATGATGTAGGCGCCGTAGCTGATCCCGTCGATGGCGCCCATGCGCGAGCCGATCGCCGCGCCGAACACCACGAAATACAGCGAGGTCGACAGCACCGGCGAGGCGATCGACTGGGTCAACGTGCGGAAGGTGCGCGCCATCTCGAAACGGTAGATCGCGGCGATCGCATGCAGGTTCATGCGCGCGCCTCCGTGCGACCGGCGTCCGGGCGCACCAGGTTGACGAAGATTTCCTCCAGCGAGCTTTCGCTGTAATGCAGGTCCTTGATCTCCACGCCGTGCTCCTCCAGTTGCCGCAACAGGCTGCCGATGCCCGTCTGCTCGGCCTGCACGTCGTAGGTATAGGTCAGCACCGCGCCGTCGGCGGACAGTTCCAGCGACTGCGCTGCCAGCGCCGCGGGCAGCGCCGGCAGCGGCGCCTGCAGGGTCAGCGCAAGCTGCTTCTTGCCGAGCTTGCGCATCAGCGTGCGCTTGTCCTCCACCAGCACCAGCTCGCCGCGGTTGATTACCCCGACCCGGTCGGCCATGTCCTCGGCTTCCTCGATGTAGTGCGTGGTCAGGATGATGGTGGTGCCCTGCTCGCGCAGGCGCCGCACCATCTGCCACATGTCGTGGCGCAGCTCCACGTCCACGCCGGCGGTGGGTTCGTCCAGGAACAGGATGCTCGGTTCGTGCGCCAGCGCCTTGGCGATCAGCACGCGCCGTTTCATGCCGCCGGACAGGGTGGAGATCTTGCTGTCGCGCTTGTCCCACAGCGACAGCTCGCGCAGCACCTGTTCCAGGTAAGCCGGGTTTTTCGGCTTGCCGAACAGGCCGCGGCTGAAGCGCAGCGTCGCCCACACCGTCTCGAACGCATCGGTGGCCAGTTCCTGCGGCACCAGGCCGATCTTGGAGCGCGCGGCGCGGTAGTCGCGCACGATGTCGTGGCCGTCGGCCAGCACCGTGCCCGAACTGGGAGTGACCAGGCCGCAGACCACGCTGATCAGCGTGGTCTTGCCGGCGCCGTTGGGACCGAGCAGGGCGAAGATCTCGCCGCGCTGGATGTCCAGGTCGATGCCCTTCAGCGCCTGGAAGCCGCCGGCGTAGGTCTTGGTGAGCTGCTGGATGGAGATGATCGGGGGCACGCGGATTCCTTTGCGGGACTCGGGACTCGGGACTCGGGACTCGGGACTCGAAGAGCCTAGCAGCCGCATCGTTGCGAGCATGGGAAGCAAAACGTCCGCCAGCCGGAGCCGTATCAGTCATCGCATGCCCTCCGAGTCCCGAGTCCCGGGTCCCGGCTCCTCAACTCTTCCTCCGCGCCTCCAGCAAATCCAGATTCCGAATCAGCCGCCGCGCGATCTCGTCGGAGATCTTGTGCTGGCGGGTCAGCTTGAACAGTTCCTGGCGTTCGGCCTGCAGGCCGGCGTGGCGTAGCTGGCGCAGCACGTCGTCCAGCCGCCGCGCCTCTTCCGGATCGCTCTCCATCGCATCGCCATGGTCGAGGTGGCGCTGGTACAGGGCGCTGACCCGGATCGCCGCCTCGTTGTAGAGGTCGGCGTGTTCGCTGTCCTGCACCAGCCGCTGGCGCAGCTTCTCCACCGCCGCCAGCGCCGCGCGCGAGGATTCGCGCCGCGCCAGGTCCTCCTCCAGGCGGTCGCTGGGTTCCTCGGGCAGTTCCAGGCCGCGCAGCAGCCGCGGCAGCGCCACGCTGGCGACCAGCAGCGAGGTGACGATCACCGCGCTGGCCAGGAAGATCACCAGGTCGCGCGCCGGGAACGCAGCGCCCGTGGGCAGCAACAGCGGCAGGGTCAACACGCCGGCCAGGGTGATCGCGCCGCGCACCCCGGCCAGCGAGGTGGCCACGATGATCCGCGACGGCGGACTGCGCCGTTCCTCGCCGCGGCGCCGCGCCTTGAGCAGGTTCCAGCGCAGCGACAGCCACACCCACACGAAGCGCAGCAGCAGCAGGCCGAGGTAGATCGCCAGCGCATAGCCCAGCAGCCACCACGGATTGAGGTGGCCGGCCTCGTCGATGTTGTGCACCGCGCCCTGCACGATGCCCGGCAGCTGCTCGCCGAGCAGCACGAACATGATGCCGTTGAGGGTGAACTGGACCATGTCCCACACCGCCGAGCGCTGCACGCGCATGCTGCCCGGGGCGCGGCCGCTCAGTTCCACGTAGCTCATGCTGATGCCGGCGGCGACCGCGGCGAGGATGCCGGAGGCGTTGATCGCCTCGGCCAGCAGGTAGGCGGCGAACGGCAGCAGCAGGTTGACCAGGATCGCCGCGCCGGGTTCCTCGCCGACCTGGCGCCAGATCCAGCGCTGCGCCAGGCTCGCGCCCAGGGTCACGCCGACGCCGGCGGCGACGCCGACCAACGCCACCCACAGGAAGGTCAGCGAGGCGTCGGCCAGCGAGAACGTGCCGGTCATCGCCGCGGCCACCGCGAACTGGAAGCAGACCAGTCCGGATGCGTCGTTGAGCAGCGATTCGCCCTCCAGGATGTGCATCAGCCGCTTCGGGATCGGCGCCCGTGCCGCGATCGAGGACACCGCGATCGGATCGGTCGGCGACACCACCGCGGCCAGCGCGAACGCCACCGCCAGCGGCATCGCCGGGATCATCCAGTGGATCAGGAAGCCGGCGCCGACCACGGTGAACACCACCAGGCCCAGCGCCAGTTCCAGGATCGCCCCCTTGTCGCGGAACAGGCCCTGCTTGGGGATGCGCCAGCCGTCCAGGAACAGCAGCGGCGGCAGGAACAGCAGGAAGAACAGCTCCGGCTCCAGCGCGTAGCCCTTCTTGAACACCCCGGCGATGACCGCGCCCAGGCCGATCTGCACCAGCGGCAACGGCAGCGAAAACGGCAGTACGCGGACCAGATAGCCGCTGGCCACGACCGCCAGCAACATCGCCAACACCACTTCGATCGAATGCATGCTCGTCCGGACGGCGGCGCCGCGCCGCCGGCACCGCACCATGAATGGGGGAAGCGGCAAGCAAAGCGCACCGCAGGCGCGATGTCCAGTGGCATGTCCGCCCGCTATTCATGCGGCGGCACGCCACGGCGCGGGCGCTGTGCCGCCGTGGCGGCGAGATCTGCGCGACCCGGCGCCGCGCCGCGGCACGCGTTACCATCGAACCGATCTGTGCGCAGACCGAACCCAGCGTGCCGCCGCCGTCGGAGACTCCATGCTTACCATCCAAGAACTCAACCGCTTCATCGACGACCCTGCGGTGAGCGACAACGTCACGCAGGTCTGGACCCTGATCGGCCAGCATTTCGAGCAGGCCCAGGCCAACCTGCCGGCCGAGCACGCGATGCAGCGGCGCGAACTGTCGTTCCACGATCATGTGCGGCTGCTGGGGTATCTGTGCCTGCTGCTGGAGGGAATCCCCGGCGACCTGGTCGAGATCGGCGTGTGGAAGGGAAAGTCGCTGGTGCTGATGAACGAGATCAGCAACCGCCAGCGCCGGGTGATCGGCATGGATCCGTTCGCCTTGCCCAACCAGTTCGAAGAGTTCAACCACTATCGCCAGCTGCTGCTGCCCAATGCGCAGTTCATCCGCGGCTACTCGGAGTTCTGCGCCCAGCATTTCTACAACATGAAGCCGGAAGTGGTCTTGCTGCATATCGACGGCGGCCACACCGGACGCAATGTGTTGCTGGATTTCCTGCTGTATGCGCCCAGCGTGGTGACCGGCGGATTCGTGGTGTTCGACGACTACGGCGACCACCAGCACTCGCCGGAAGTCGGCCCGGCGGTCGACCTGCTGCGCGCCACCGGTTACTTCAACGACTTCCATGTGCTGGGGTGCGCGCATGGGTTCGAGAACAGCTACGTGCTGCAGCGCCGCTGAGTCCGCAGGTGGTGTCTACATCCGCGCCCGTCAGCGCCGGCCGGTGGCAGCGCCTGCATGGGCGCTCGACGCGCAGCATGTGCGGCAGGCGCACGTCCGTCGCCATACGCGGTCTTGCCTGCGCGGCGTCGGCGCGGTCGCGGCGCAGGCGCGCTTGCCGGGAACGCGCTTAGCCGCGCGGCGCGCTACCACGGGCAATGCCCATTCATCATTATCTGGGAGGCGTGATGCAACCGCGCCAGCGCAATCGCCGTAAACCGTGTGCACGGTCGACTGGCCGGGCATTCCCTCAAGGAGCAATCCCATGAAGATCAACTTGCTGGCCCTGGCCCTCGCCAGCCTCGTTTCGCTGCCCGCCATGGCCGCAACCAGCCCGGCGTCGATGCACGACCACGCCGCGATGACCGAGGCCAAGCCGAATCCGATGGTCGGCGGCGCCCCGATGTACGCGACCAAGGACATCATCGACAACGCGGTCAACTCCAAGGATCACACGACCCTGGTCGCCGCGGTCAAGGCCGCCGGCCTGGTGGACACGCTGAAGGGCGCAGGCCCGTTCACCGTGTTCGCACCGACCAACGCCGCCTTCGCCGCGCTGCCGGCGGGCACGGTGGACACACTGCTCAAACCCGAGAACAAAGCAAAGCTGACCCAGGTGCTGACCTATCACGTGGTCGCCGGCAAGCTGGATGCGACGACGCTGCTGGCGCAGATCAAGGCCGACGGCGGCAGCGCCAAGCTGACCACCGTGCAGGGCGAACCGCTGATCGCCAGGACCCGCGGCGGCAAGGTCACCCTCACCGACGCCAAGGGCCATACCGCCCAGGTCACCACCGCCGACGTGATGCAGAGCAATGGCGTGATCCATGTGGTGGACAAGGTTTTGATGCCGTAAGCACACCTCGGGGGGTACATTGGCATCGCGGGGACGGCTGCGGCCGTCCTCGTTTTGCGCCGTGCATGCGGCAGGTCGGGACCTGCGCGGCCGGCCCACTGCAATGACGGGCGCACGCGCTCAGTCGCCGGCATTGGACTCGCGCGGCGCCTGCGCCTGCTCCGCCAGAACGCGCAAGTCGTCCACGAAGCCTCGATAGGCGGCATCGGCCGCCTCGCGGCCGCGTTGGCGCAGCACCCACGACGGATGCACCGTGGCCAGCGCGCGGCTACCGTCGGCCAGCGCTTGCCACTGCCCGCGCTGCGCCATCAACGCAACGCCGTTGCCGAGCACCGCGCGCGCCGCGGTGGCGCCCAGGCACAGCACGATGCGCGGCCGTACCCGCGCCAGTTCGCCGGCCAGCCAGAAACGGCAGGCTTCCACGTGCACGCGGTCGGGATTGCGATGCAACCGCGCCTTGCCGCGCTGCTCGAAGCGGAAATGCTTGACCGCATTGGTCACGTACAGCCCGGCGCGGGCGATGCCGAGTTCGTGCAGCGCGCGATCGAACAGGCGCCCGGCCGGACCGACGAACGGCCGCCCGCTCAGGTCTTCCTCGTCGCCGGGCTGCTCGCCCACCACCATCACCGCCGCGTCGTGCGGCCCCTCGCCGAACACGGTCTGCGTGGCCGGCTGCCACAGCGGACAGCGGCGACACTCGCGCGCCGCAGCGCGCAGCGCCTCGAGGTTGTCGTCGGTTGCAACCACGGCCGGCGGCGGCGGTGCGGGGATGCGCCGGCGCACCGGCGCCGGCGCGCGCTCGGCCATGGCGCGCACACGTTGCCCGGCCTCGCGGATCAGGCCCGGCAGCAACTGCGTTTCCGGCAGGTTCTTCCAGTATTTCTGCGGCATCTCCTGGCGCATCATGTCCGGATTGAGCCGCGCCGGATTGAAGATGTTGGCGTAGTAGGTGCGCCACAACGCATCCTGCGCATCGTCGGCCGGCGCATCGGCACGCTGCGCGCCGGCGCCGAACTGCAGCGTGGCACCATCCCAGCGCACACTGCGGTACGGGGTCAGGATCGCCCAACGCATGCCGGCGAAACGGCGCGCGAAGAACGGCGCGACGCGATCGACGATGCGATGTTCCGGCTCGAACCAGGCGACGAACGTCTCCTGCTCGCCAGGCACCTCGCGAAAGCGCACGAACGCCTTCATCTTGTGACTATCGCGGCGCACCGCCTGCGCCCACTGCTGCGCCCGATGCACATCGGCATCGGTGACCCGCTGCAACAGCGCCCGCTCGCCCGCCGCGATCCGCCACAGCAACCGATACAGCAAGGCATGCCGCTGCGGATCGCGATGGCACAGCACAGCACCGGCCAAGGCCAGGAACTCGGTGGAAACCCGCGGCGCCGCCACCGTGGCCGGCAACATGGCCACATCGGTCCCGGCCAGCAACCCGCCCTGCGCATCCCCCTCCCAGACCAGCGACTCCGGTGCCACCTGCGCACACCACGCCGCCCGCGCCGCCGTCCGCCACGCCTCCAGACTCCATGGCGGCACCACCTCAGCCCGAAACACAATTCACCACTCGCATCACCGCACCAACACCAACGCAACAGCCACCAGCGCCACCATCACCAAAGCAACGGCCGTTGCTGTTGCTGTTGCTGTTGCTGTTGCTGTTGCTGTTGCCGGTGATCTTGCTGTTAAAACTTCCCGCCTTAAAGCGAGCCGAGCACCGCAGCGGCGAGCGGCCGAAGAGGCGCCCTTGTTTGAGCGAAGCGAGTTTGGGCGCCGTGCCGCTCGTCGCGAGGAGCGCAGGGCACCGGTGCGGCTGTATCGCACCGGCTCGTGTCGGGCGGGAGCGGTTTTGGTTACTTTTGCCAAGACAAAAGTGACTCGCGCCGACCGGCGCGAAAGCTCTTGATCTTGATCTTGATCTTGCTTCGGCAACTGCCGTTGCCTCTGCAGTTGCAGTTGCAGTTGCAGCAATCATCGCAACAGCCCAACGACTACAGCGCCACAGCACAGCGTCAATCAAACAACCCACCCTGTCGCGGCGCCGGCGCCAACTGCGCCCGCAACCGCTGCGGATCGTCCAAACATTGGCGCGGATGATGATCCACCACACTGACGAACGGCAGCAGCTTCTTCATCGGCATCCGCAACCGCGCCAGATCCTCCACCCGCAACCGCGCATGCCGCCGCGACAACAACAACCGCTCCACATTGCGCGTCCCCAGGCCCGGCACCCGCAACAACATCTCCCGCGCCGCCGTATTCAAATCCACCGGAAATCGCTCCGGATGCCGCAATGCCCAGGCCAGCTTCGGATCCACATCCAGATCGAGCATGCCGCTGGCCGCCTCCGGCGCGATCTCCTCCACCGAAAAATCGTAGAACCGCAACAGCCAATCGGCCTGGTACAGACGATGCTCGCGCTGCAACGGCGGCGCCTGCAACGGCAGCTTCGAGGACGCATCGGGAATCGGACTGAACGCGGAGTAATAAACCCGCCGCAGCCGGTAATTGCCGTAGAGATTGTGGCTGGTACGCAGGATCGCGCGGTCGTCGGCCCCATCCGCGCCGACGATCATCTGCGTGCTCTGCCCGGCCGGCGCGAAACGCGGCGGCTTGGCGCTGAGCTTGCGCTCGGCCTTGCGCGCCTCCTTGCTTTCCTCGATCCGCCAGCGCAGCTCGCCCATCGCCGCGCGGATGCCGCCGACGCTCTTCTCCGGGGCCAGCTGGGCCAGGCCCTGTTCGGTCGGCAGCTCGACATTGATGCTGAGCCGGTCGGCATAGCGGCCGGCCGCGGCCAGCAGGTCCGGCGCCGCATCGGGAATGGTCTTGAGGTGGATGTAGCCGGCGAAGCGATGCTCCTCGCGCAGCTGCCGCGCCACCTCCACCAGTTGCTCCATCGTGTAGTCGCTGTTGCGGATGATGCCGCTGGACAGGAACAGGCCCTCGATGTAGTTGCGCTTGTAGAAATCCAGGGTCAGCTTCACCACCTCGGCCGGGGTGAAGCGCGCGCGGCGCACGTTGCTGGACACGCGGTTGACGCAGTACGCGCAATCGAACACGCAGAAGTTGGTCAGCAGGATCTTCAGCAGCGACACGCAGCGGCCATCGGGCGTGTACGAATGGCAGATGCCCATGCCTTCGGTGCTGCCGATGCCACCGCTGCGCAGCGAATGGCGCTGGTCGGCGCCGCTGGAGGCGCAGGAAGCGTCGTATTTGGCCGCGTCGGCGAGTACGGCGAGCTTTTCGAGGGTATTCACCCGACTACGATGCCCGGTTGCCGTCTCAACCTGTGAGACGGCAATGCGCCATCGCCTTCACTGCGATGAACGACTCAGCCGGTCGCCGGCCCGGCCGACTCAGGCCGCGGCGCGCCGCGCCCCGCCGTCGAACCGATACAGGTCCATCGCCAGCAGCCCGGCATCGATGCCGGCATCGATGCGCTGCGCGCCGAGCCCCTCTTCGCCGGCCGCGCCCATCGCGAAGTAGATCGGCAACCAGTGCTCGTCGGTGGGATGTGCGCGTTCGGCGAACGGCGCCTGGCGGCGGTAGTCGAGCAAGGCCGGCAGGTCTTCGCGCCGCAACGCCTGCTCCACCCAATCGATGAACGGGCGCACGTACGGCGCGTCCTTGCCCTCGGCGTAGCGGCCGAGGTCGTGCAGGTTGTGGGTGATGCTGCCCGAACCGACCAGCAGCACGCCGTCGTCGCGCAGCGGCGCCAGCGCGCGGCCCAGCGCCAGCTGGTGGGCGGGGCCGAGTTCCGGCTGGATCGACAGCGGCACGACCGGGATGTCGGCGTGCGGGTACAGCAGCGACAACGGCACCCACACGCCATGATCCAGGCCGCGGCGCGCGTCCACGTAGGGCTGCAGGCCGGCGCGTTCGAGCCGCGCGGCGACCTCGCGCGCCAGCGCCGGCGCACCCGGCGCCGGGTACTGCATCTCGTGCAGCGCGCGCGGGAAGCCGCCGAAATCGTGGATGGTCTGCGGCTGCGCCGCGGCGCCGACCAGCGGCCGCCGCCCCAGCCAATGCGCCGACGCCACGACGATCGCGCGCGGACGCGGCAGCGCCGCCGCCAGTTCGGCCAGGCGCACGCCGACCAGGCCCGGATCCAGCGCGGTCATCGGCGAACCGTGCGAGATGTACAGCGAGGGCAGACGGGACATGACGGATTCTCCAGGAGGATGCGGCGCTGCGTGCGCCGGCCGGGACCTTGCCGCGCGCGGCGGCACCGAGATGCATGGCGGCGTTCGCGGCGGCCATGGCAGCGGATCCACAGGGTATTCCCGACATCTGGGGAGATAAATTACCCTGCGACCGGATATCTATTTCAGGAACGGCAACAATGGATACGCTGGAAGCGATGCGCGTGTTCGTCACCGTGGTCGACCGCAACGGCTTCAACAGCGCCGCCGAGGCGCTGGGCATGTCCACCGCCAGCGTCACCCGGCAAGTGGCCTGGCTGGAGAAGCGGCTGGGCCTGCGCCTGCTCAACCGCACCACCCGCCGGGTCAGCCCGAGCAGCGTCGGCACCGCGTATTACCAGCGCTGCCAGGTGCTGCTGGCCGAGTTCGACGACATGGAGGCGGCGGTCGGCGAGCAGGCGCTGACCCCGTCCGGCACACTGCGCATCAACGCGCCCTTCAGCTTCAGCATCGCCCGGCTGGGTCCGCGCCTGGCCGGCTACCGCGCGCGCTATCCGCAGGTCGCGCTGGACCTGTCGCTGTCCGATCGCATGGTGGACATCGTCGAGGAAGGCTACGACATGGCGATCCGCATCACCCGCCAGGTCACTCCGACCCTGATCGCGCGCAAGCTCGGCGAGGTGCAGGCCTATCTGTACGCCGCGCCGGCCTACCTGCAACGCGCCGGCACGCCGCGCCTGGCCGCCGACATCGCCGGCCACGAATTCCTGACCTACAGCTACATGCCGCTGGACGAGATCGCCCTGCACGGCCCCGACGGCGAGACCCGGGTGCGCGTGCAGGGCGGGCTGCGCGCCAATAGCGGCGATGTGCTGCGCGAAGCCGCCATCGCCGGCATGGGCATCGTCCTGCAACCGGACTTCATCACCCAGGACGCGCTGCAGGACGGCCGCCTGGTGCGCGTGCTGCCCGACCACCGGCTCGGCCCGATCGGCGTCTACGCGGTCTATGCCAGCCGCAGTCATCTGGCGCCGAAGGTGCGCAGCTTCATCGACTACCTGGTCGAAGTCGGCATCGAGCGCGAGATGCACGGCGCCGCGGCGCCCTGAGGCGGCGCGCGGCCGGCGCGCGGCGGCGGCCGGTCGAACACAACATCCCGCACGTGGCGATGATCGAAGCGGCGGCGCATGCGCACAATGCCCGCGCTTCCCCCGTCATTTCAGGAGCTCCCCATGAGCAAGATCGCGATCGTCTATTTCAGCGGCTACGGCCATACCGTCAAGCAGGCCGAGGCGGTGCACGCCGGCGCCGCCAGCGTCGGCGCGGCCACGCTGTACCGCATCGACCAGGACGGCAACCTGCCGGACGGCGCCTGGGAGGCGATCGGCCAGGCCGATGCGATCGTCTACGGCAGCCCGACCTACATGGGCGGCCCGGCCTGGCAGTTCAAGAAGTTCGCCGACGCCAGCTCCAAGCCGTGGTTCGCGCAGGCGTGGAAGGACAAGATCGCCGCCGGTTTCACCAACTCGGCCTCGGTCAACGGCGACAAGTTCGCCACCATCGAATACTTCTGGACCCTGTCGCAGCAGCACGGCCAGATCTGGGTCGGCACCGGCCTGCTGCCGGCCAACACCAAGGCGCACGGCCCGGCCGACGTGAACTGGACCGCCGGCTCCGGCGGCGCGCTGGCGATCTCGCCGTCGGACGCCTCGCCGGAAGAGGCGCCGCGTGCCGGCGACCTGGAAACCGCGCGCCTGCTCGGCCAGCGCGTGGCCGAATACGCGGCCAAGTTGAAGCGCTGAGCCGCGCACGGCGTCGCCACCGCGATGGCGGCGATACCGGTTGCGCGATTGCGCGCCAGGCAGTGGCGCCGATCACCGACCGACGCGGCGGCTACCCCGCCGCCGCGTTCGCCGCGCGCAGATGGTCGATGAACACGCGCAGCTTCGGCGCCAGGTGGTCGCGCGCCGGGTAGTAGAGATGGAAGCCGGCGAAGGGCTGCTGCCAGCCGTCGAGCACGCGCAGCAGGCGTCCGGCGGCGACATCGGCGGCGACCACCGATTCGAAGCCCTGCGCCAGGCCCAGCCCGGCCCGGTGCAGCAGGCGCACGCCCAGCTGCGCTTCCAGCGCACGCACCGCCTGCGACAGGGCCGAGGCCGAGACGCCGCGTTCGGCGGCGGCGCGGGTGAAGCTGGCGTGGTGGGCGACGCGGGCGAAGGCGACCACGGCAGGCAGGGGACTGGCGGCCATTGTGAAGCCCAGCTTCAAGGAAGATGCTGACCGAGCGCGCGCTGGACATCGCCGACGCGGTCAGGCAGGTCGCCGCGGACATCGGCCATTCGCCGGCGCAGGTGGCGCTGACCTGGCTGCTGCAGCGGCCGGGCGGCGGCGCGATCCCGATCGTCGGCGCGCGCACCCTGGCGCAGCTGGACGACAACCTAGGCGCGCTGGAGCTGCAACTGGACGCGGCGCAGCTGCAGAGGCTGGATGCGGTCAGCACGGTGGCGCATCCGTTCCCGCACGCGTTCATGCGCCTGCCGATGCCGCGACAGCTGGTCTCCGGCGGCACCCAGCTGCGGCCGCGTACGCCGGCGCGCTGAACCGCGCCGCCGACGCGTGACGGAACGCGGCACTGACTTTGCGCAAACGTCGGCCATGGCATGGTCGGCGCCTGCGCAATCGCGGCGCGGCGCGGCGCGGCGGCGCGATTGCAGGATCGGACAAGGATCCTGCGCAATCGCGCTAACGCAGCGCCGCGCTAGCATCCTCCGTCCCCGCGACCACAGCGTCCGCGCAACATCCTTTCTTTCACGTCGCTTCCCGCTTTCCAACAGGAGCTTCCCGATGCAAACCCGCACCCTCGGCCGCAACGGCCCCCGCGTGTCCGCCCTCGGCCTCGGCTGCATGGGCATGAGCGCGTTCTACGGCGGTCGCAGCGACGATGCCGCCGCGATCGCGGTGATCCATGCCGCGCTGGACCACGGCGTCACCCTGATCGACACCGCCGACATGTACGGCCCGCATACCAACGAAGTGCTGGTCGGCAAGGCCCTGGCCGGGCGCCGCCAGCAGGTCGTGCTGGCCACCAAATTCGGCATCAAGCTGGATCCGAACGATCCTTCCGTGCGCGGCATCGACGGCCGCCCCGAGTACGTGCAATCCGCCTGCGAGGGCAGCCTGCAGCGGCTGGGCGTGGACCACATCGACCTGTACTACCAGCACCGGGTGGACCCGAACGTGCCGATCGAGGACACCGTCGGCGCGATGGCGCGGCTGGTGGAACAGGGCAAGGTGCGCTTCCTCGGCCTGTCCGAGGCCGCCGCCGCCACCATCCACCGCGCGCATGCGGTGCACCCGATCACCGCGGTGCAGAGCGAATACTCGCTGTGGTCGCGCGACCCGGAGAGCGACGGCGTGTTCGCCACGGTGCGCGAGCTGGGCATCGGCTTCGTGCCGTACTCGCCGCTGGGCCGCGGCTTCCTGACCGGGGCGATCCGCTCGCCGGAGGACTTCGAGGCCGACGACTACCGCCGCCACTCGCCGCGCTTCCAGGGCGAGAACTTCGCGCGCAACCTGCACCTGGTGGAACAGGTGCGCACCCTGGCCCAGGCCAAGGGTGTGACGCCGGGCCAGCTGGCGCTGGCCTGGGTGCTGGCGCAGGGCGAGGACCTGGTGCCGATCCCCGGTACCAAGCGCCTGGCCTACCTGGAAGAGAACCTGGGCGCGCTGCAGGTGACGCTGAGCGCGGCCGAACGCGCGCAGATCGAGGCGATCTTCCCGGCCGACGCCGCCGCCGGCACCCGCTACCCGCCGGCGATGATGGCGACGCTGCAGCGCTGACCCGCGCTGCGCGGTCGCCGCGGCGACGCGGGCGGATTTGCCCGCACCGCCGCCGCGTCGCATGATGCGGGGCGTGATCTCGTTCATCGTCCCCGCCCACGACGAAGCCGCCCTGATCGGCGACACCCTGGCGTCGCTGCATATCGCCGCCGAAGCCTTGCGGCTGGACTACGAGACGCTCGTCGTCGCCGACGCCTGCAGCGACGACACCGCGCAGATCGCGCGCCGCCACGGCGCGCAGGTGCTGGACGTACAACTGCGGCATATCGCCGCCACCCGCAATGCCGGCGCCGCCGCCAGCCGTGGCCGTTACCTGCTGTTCGTCGATGCCGACACCCGCGTCAACACGCCGCTGCTGGCCGCGGCCCTACGCGCGCTGCACACCGGCGCGGTCGGCGGCGGCGCGCAGGTGCACCTGCTTGGCGACATCGCCTGGCACGAACGCGTGGCGCAAACCGTGTTCGCCTGGCTGTTCCGCCGCACCGGCATCGCCCCAGGCTGCTTCCTGTTCTGCACGCGCAGCGCGTTCGACGCCGCGGGCGGCTTCGACGAACGCTACTACGCCGGCGAGGACGTGGCGCTGAGCCGCGCGCTGGCCCGGCGCGGGCGCTTCGTGATCCTGCGCGAGCCGGTGCACACCTCCGACCGCAAGCTGCGCAGCTTCAGCAAGCGCGAGCACCTGGGCCTGCTGCTGCAGCTGCTGCGCCGCGGCCGCGGCATGCTGCGTTCGCGCGACGCGCTCGGCTTCTGGTACGGGTAGCGCCGCGGCCGCTAGCGCACGTGTTGCATTCGCGGGCAGCACGCGCCGCCGCGGCGTGGTTGCCGGCGTCGATCCGCTGGCAGTACGCTGCGTCTCCTTTGCCCGAGCTTTGGCAATGACCGTCGCCCCCAGCAGGCCCATCGCGGTGCGCATCCTCGGCACGGGCGACTATCTGCCGGCGCGGCAAGTGACCTCGGACAGCTTCGACCAGCGCTGGGGCAAGCCCGCCGGCTGGACCCTGCGCCATGCCGGGGTCGGCGTGCGCCACTACGCCGGCGCCGACGAACCGGCCTCGCTGATGGGCGAACGCGCCGCGCGCGCGGCGCTGGCGGCGGCGCAGCTGGACGCGTCCGAGGTCGATTGCGTGATCTGCGCCTGCAGCCTGATGGAGCAGGCGATCCCCTGCAGCGCCGCGCTGCTGCACGCGCGGCTCGGCCTGCAGGGCAGCGGACTGCCGGCGTTCGACATCAACGCCACCTGCCTGAGCTTCATCGCCGCGCTCGACCTGGCCGCCTGCGCGATCGCCGCCGGCCGCTACCGGCGGGTGCTGATCGTGTGCAGCGAAATCGCCAGCGTCGGCCTGAACTGCGACGACATGGACACCGCGCCGCTGTTCGGCGACGGCGCCGCGGCGCTGGTGCTGGGCGCGGACAGCGGCGACAGCGGTTCGCAACTACTGGCCGCGCACCTGGAAACCTATTCCGAAGGCATCGAACACTGCCGGGTCCGCGCCGGCGGCACCCGCCTGCGCCTGGAACACGGCATCGACGCGCTGCGCGCCGGTTCGCTGTTCGAAATGAACGGCCGCGCCACCTACCGGCTCGCCGCGGCGAAGCTGCCCGGGTTCCTGCAGCGGCTGCTGCACAAGGCCGGCGTCGAACTGGCGCAATTGCAGCGGATCGTGCCGCACCAGGCCAGCGCCAAGGCGCTGCGGCATCTGCAGGTCGCGCTGCGGCTGGCGCCGGACACGCTGGTCAACGTGATCGGCGAACGCGGCAACCAGATGGCCGCCTCGATCCCGAGCGCACTGCACCAGGCCATCGCCGACGGCCGCATCGTGCGCGGCGACCTGATCGGGCTGATCGGCTCCGGCGCCGGGCTGGCGTTCGGCGGCGCGGTGCTCAGGTACTGACATGGCGCGCATCCTGGTCACCGGCGCCTCCGGCTTCATCGGCGCGCACATCGTCCGCGCGCTCGCCGCCGACGGCGCGCAGGTCCGCGCCAGCGGCCGCAATGCCGCCGCACTGGCCGCCTTCGCCGGCGATCCGCGCATCGACGTGGTCCGCGCCGAGCTGTGCCGCGACGACCTGGCCCCCCTGCTGCACGGCTGCGCGGCGGTGATCCACTGCGCCGCGCTGTCGGCGCCGTGGGCCAGCGCCGAGCTGTTCCGCCAGGCCAACGTGGTCGCCACCGAGCGCCTGCTCGCCGCCGCGCAGCGCACGCGGGTGCGCCGCTTCGTGCACTTCAGTTCGCCCAGCATCTATTTCCGCTTCGCCGACCAATACCAGGTGCGCGAAGACTTCACCCCGCCGGCGCGCTGGATCGGCGGTTATCCGCAGACCAAATGGGAAGCGGAAGAAAACGTGCGTGCCGCCGCCGCGGCCGGGCTGCCGGCATTGGTGCTGCGCCCGCGCGCGGTGTTCGGCCCCGGCGACAACGCGATCGTGCCGCGGCTGCTGGCGGTGGCGCACCGCGGCTGGTTCCCGCTGGTGCACGGCGGGCGCGCGATGATCGACGTGTGCTGCGTGGAGAACGCGGTGGCCGCGGCGCTGGCCGCGCTACGCGCCGAGCACCTCGGCGATGGCCGCGCCTACAACATCAGCAACGGCACGCCGATCGCGGTGCGCGACCTGCTCACCCAGCTGTTCGCGGCGCTGCAGCTGCGCGTGCGCCTGCTGCCGGTGCCGCGCCGCCTGGCCCTGGCGCTGGCCACGCTCGGCGAGCAGATCGCCTTGCGCCGGCGCGGGCAGCCGGAGCCGCGGCTGAGCCGCTACGGCATCGGCGTGCTCGGCTATTCGCAAACGCTGGACATCGGCCGCGCACGGCGCGAACTCGGCTACGCGCCGCAGCTGTCCACCGAGGCCGGGATCGCGGCCCTGGCGCGCACGTGAGCCAGCTCCGACAAGCGGTTGGCCAGCCCACGGCCTGCGCAGACTCACGCGCCTTTGCACGTGCGGTAGGGACTTCAGTCCCGACGCGACTTACCCGCCAAAGCGTCGCGGCCGACACATCGCCCACGCATCGCGCGGCCGGGCGGGAACGCACATGAGCGCACCGACGCTGCGCTGGCGGCTGTACGAAGCCGGCCACTGCACCCATCCCGAACGCGCCACGCGCCGCGGCGCGACGTTGGCGCCCTGCCAGTTCCCGGCGCTGGCGGCGCTGCTGCAGCATCCGGTGCACGGCAACCTGCTGTTCGACACCGGCTATTCGCAGCACTTCCTCGCCGCCACCGCGCATTTTCCCGAGCGGCTGTACCGCCTGTTGACGCCGGTGCACCTGGCGCCGGGCCAGTCGTTGCGCGAACAGCTGGCCGGAGACGGCGTCGACGCGGCGGCGATCGACTGGATCGTGCTGTCGCACTTCCATGGCGACCACGTCGGCGGCGTGGCCGACTTCGCGCAGGCGCGCATCGCCTGCGCGCAACAGGCCTGGGACGACCTGCAGCGGCGCGGGCGGCTGGCGGCGCTGCGCGAAGGCTTCCTGCCGGCACTGCTGCACGGCGCGCGCGAACGCATGCACTGGTGCGAGGCATTGCCGGCATGCGCGGCGCCCGCGGCGCTGCGCGGCTTCGGCACGCCGCGCGACCTGTTCGGCGACGGCAGTGTGCTGCTGGTGCCGCTGCCCGGGCACGCGCCCGGCCACCACGGGCTGTGGTTCGAGGACACGCGCGGGCCGGTGTTCCTGGTCGCCGATGCGGCCTGGTCCAGCGCCGCGATCGCCGACGGCACGCCGCCGCCGGCACTCGTCACCCACTTGCTAGGCGAACACCGCGTCTACCGCGACACACTGGCGCGGCTGCACGCCTTACGCCAGGCCGAACCGACGCTGCGCATGGTGCCCTCGCATTGCCGGCAGTGGCGGCCCGCCGCCACGCGCGCCGATGGCTAGCGCGCCGGCCGTCCTGATCAGCGGCGCACGCGCACCGGTGGCGCTGGACCTGGCGCGCCGCTTCGCCGCGCAGGGCTGGCGCGTGCATCTGGCCGACAGCGTAGCCTGCCGCATCGCCGGCTGGTCGCACGCGGTCGCCGCCAGCCACCGCATCGCCCCGGCACGCTACGCGCCGGCCGCCTACATCGCCGGCCTCAACGCGCTGGTCGCGCGCCAGCGCATCGCGCTGCTGCTGCCGACCTGCGAGGAAGTGTTCTACCTGGCCCGCTACCGGCATGCCTTGCCCGCGCAGCTGGACGTGCTGGTGGACGGGTTCGACATGCTGCGCGCGCTGCACAGCAAATGGCACTTCCTGCAGCTGGCGCGCGCCCTCGATGCCGAGGTGGACGTGCCCGACAGCGTGCGCGTGCGCAGCCTGGAGCAGGCGCGCGAGTGGGCCGGCCGCGCGCCGCTGGTCCTGAAACCGGAATACTCGCGCTTCGGCGTGCACGTGCGCGTGCATCCGCACGGCCTGCCCGCCGCGGCACCGCCGCTGCCCGAACAGGGCGACTGGGTCGCGCAGCGCTATTGCGCCGGCGAGGAGCGCTGCTCGTACGCGGTGGCCCGCGACGGCGTGCTGCTCGCGCATACGGTGTACCGGCCGCGCTACCGGCTGCAGCGCAGTTCCAGCTATTACTTCGACGCCGCGCCGGCGCCGCAGATCGAACGCTTCACCGCGCAGCTGGTGCGCTCGCTGCGCTTCAGCGGACACCTCTCCTTCGACTGGATCGTCTCGGCGCAGGGCCGCTACAGCGTGATCGAATGCAATCCGCGCGCGACCAGCGGCCTGCATTTGTTCGCCGCCGCCGATCCGCTGGTCGCGGCGCTGGACGGCAGCTGCCGCGACCCGGCGGCGATCGTGCGCCCGGCACCAACGCGCGCGGCGATGCTCGGCCTGTTGATGCTCGGCGTCGCGTTGCCGGCGGCGCTGCGCCATGGCCGCCTGCCGCAATGGCGGCACGACTACGCCCGCGCCGACGACGTGCTCGCCCCGCGCGGCGATCGGCGCCCACTGGCCGGCGCGCTGTGCGACCTGGGCAGCCATGCGCGGCTGGCGCTGGCGCAGCGCTGCAGCGTGCGCGCCGCCTCCACCCGCGATACCGAATGGGACGGCCAGGCCCTGCCGCCGCCATGAACGGCGACGCCGAGGCCGGCAACGACTACGCCGTGCAGGCGCAGCGCTTCGCCGCCCTGCATGCCGGCCGCGACGCGCAGCACGTGGCCGGCAACCTGTACGCCCGCATCGACATGCTGCAGGCCGGCACGCTGTCGATGCCGGTCACGGTCAGCGAAGAGCGCACCGGCAACGCCTGGGTCTGCTCGCCGCGCACCACCTATGCCGACTACGCCGCCGAGGAGGCCGCGCGCCTGTTGCCGCGCGCGCTGGCCGCGCCGCTGCGCGGACTGTGCAGCGGCATCGGCGCCTGGCTGGACTGGGCGCGGATCGACCGCGCGGTCACCCTCAACAACTGGCTGCTGTCCACCAACCTGTATCCGCCGCTGCCGCGCGAAGGCCTGGGCGCCTTGCTGGACGCGGCGCGCACGCGCTGGCCGGAGCATGCGCTGTGGTTCCGCTCGCTCAACCGGGTGGACACGCCGCAGTGGCTGGAGGCGCTGCAGGCGGATGGCTTCACCCTGATCGGCAGCCGCCAGGTGTATCTGTACGACGACTGGCCGGCGCTGCTGCGGCACCGCGACCTGGCCCGCGATCTCAAGCTGACCGCGCGCACCGACCTGCAGCGCTGCGGCAACGCCGCCATCGGCGAGGCCGACTACCCACGCATCGCCGCACTGTACGCGCAGCTGTACCTGGACAAGTATTCGCGCTGCAATCCGGCCTACCGCGCCGCGTTCCTGAGCGCCTGGCACCGCGCCGGGCTGCTGCACTTCGACGGCTTTCGCGACGCGCGCGGCGAGCTGGTCTGCATCACCGGTCTGTTCGGCGTGGGGCAGACGCTGACCGCGCCGATCGTCGGCTACGACCTGCGGCAACCCCAACGGCTGGCGCTGTACCGCACGCTCACCGCCTGCGGGTTCGAACATGCGCTGCGGTACGGACGCCGACTGAACCAGAGCGCCGGCGCCGCCAGTTTCAAGCGCCAGCGCGGCGGCATGCCGGTGATCGAGTACAGCGCAGTGGATGCGCGCCACCTGCCGTTGCGCCGGCGCCAGCCGATCGCCGCGCTCGGCGCGCTGACCGAACGCATCGGCGTACCACTGATGCGCCGCTATCGGCTGTGAACGACCGGCATGCGTTGCCGCCATGGTCGCAACCGCAAAGGGCTAAAGGCCACGCACCCCTCGCCGATATCAGGGCAAGCCCAAGCTGCAGCGCCAGGAACCCCGATGGACCGAACCGCCCCTTGCCGTCGACCTATGCCGCGCCTGCAAAACCAATCCAGCGTGTGCACGAACGGTGTCGTGCCCTACAGGGCATCTGGAAACGTTTTCCATGAGAAAACTGCTGCAAACGGGCGTCTCACATATTCTCGCTGCCCTATACTGGGCGGCTTCTGAAAATCGTTTGCAGCGCGGACTGGGCGACCTGTGGATTCGATCACACACCTGGTTCACGCTGGCACCTTGCTGATCGTCAATGCCTTGCTGGCAGCGGTCTCGTCGGCGGTGTTCTTTGCCATCCATTTGACCGGGCGCAAAGCCAAGCACACGAACGGATTGCTGCTGCTTGGCCTGAGCTACGCCACGTTCGCGGCTGGCTTTGGCGCACTCGTGCTGCCGACGGCGTTGCCGGCGCACGGCACCGTTCTGGGATTGATCGGCAACTTGACGATCGATGCCGCCACGGTGTTGGAGTTGTGCGCGGTGCACGCCTATCTGCGGCGGCCACTGATCCAGCCCTGGATCCTGGTCTCGGTCGCGCTGATCGGTGCGGCGGAGATCTATTGCGTACAAAGTGGAGGCGAGAATCTCAGGATCATGGTGATTTTCGGCTGCACCCTGCGCGGCCTGTTGACCGTTGCCACCGGCATGGCCTTGTGGCGCCATGCTGACGCAACGGCACGCACCGCGGCACGCTTCACTGCCGCGTTCCACTTCCTGTGGGCCTTGATGCTGCTGCTGCGCATCGCCTGGTGGTCGATCCATCCGCTCGCGGACACGAGCGTCGACCCGACGTCGAAATTCGGCCTGCTCGCGCGCATGGTGCTGACCTCGATCATCACCCCCGGGTTCCTGTGGATGCTGGCCCGGAAGATGAACGCGGAACTGATTCGCCACGCCTCGCAGGACTCCCTCACGGGCGTCGCCAACCGCCGGATCATGTGGGAAAAGGGCGAGTCGGCCACGCAGGAGGCGCGCGGCAGGAACTCGCCGATCGCGGTGCTGATGATCGACGTCGACAACTTCAAATCGATCAACGACCGCCTGGGCCACGCGACCGGCGACCAGGTCCTGATCGCCATCGCCGACACGCTGGCGCGGCATATCCGCAGCCCGGACTTTCTCGCCCGCGTCGGCGGCGAGGAGTTCATGGTGCTGATCCCGCATGGCGACGAATCGGTGGTGCGCGACATCGCCGAACGCCTGCGGCGCGTGGTCGAACGCAAGGAAATCGCGCCTGCGGCCAGCGCCGCGCTGTTCTGCACGGTCAGCATCGGCTATTGCATTTCGACGCAGGCGCAGATCGAGTGGCAGAAGCTGGTCGTCATCGCCGATCAGGCGCTGTATGCGGCCAAGCACGGCGGGCGCAACAGGGTGACCGGGACGGTCGTCGCCTAGGGCGTGTGCACGGACATCGGCATGCTGCGCATGCGACGCTAGTGGGCATGACCGACTGGCATCCCTCGCTGTACCGACACTGGTTCGCCGTGGCCCGCGCCGACGCGCTGCGGCAGCGGCCGCTGGCGGTGACGGTGATGGACCGGCATGCGGCGATCGCGCGCTGCGCCGACGGCAGCCTGCTCGCGCTGGAAGACCGTTGCCCGCACCGGCACGCGCCGCTGTCGGCCGGCTGCGCCAGCGGCGACGGCCTGGCCTGTCCGTACCACGGCTGGCGCTTCGGCCGCGACGGTGCGCTGCGCGCGATTCCCGGCATGCCGCCCGGACAGCCGCTGCCGGCGGTGCGGGTGCGCGCATTCGCCGCGCGCGAACACGACGGCGTGATCTGGCTGCGCCCGGATCCCGACGGCGACGCGCACCCGGCACAGCTGGTGCAGCAACTGCAACCTTCAGTGCGGCGCTTCCTGTGGCGCACGCGCTGGGAGGCACACGTGGTCGATGCGCTGGAGAACTTCCTCGATCCGCTGCACACCCACCTGCTGCATCCGGGGCTGGTGCGCCGCGGCGGCGCGCGCAGCGCGATGCGTGCCAGCCTGCAGACTACGGACGAAGGCTTCCATGTCGACTACGCCGGCGCCGCCGCGCAGAGCGGCTGGCTGTACCGGCTGTTCGAATCGCCGCGCACGCTGGAGCGCGCGCATTTCGCCGCGCCCGGCACCGCGCAGATCGAATACCGCTACGCCCGCGGCGGCCGCGTGCGGATCAGCCTGCACTTCACCCCGGTCGGCCCGCGCAGCACCGAGGTGTTCGCCAGCCTGCACGTGGACGGGCGCTGGGCGCCGGCGTGGGCGGTGCGCTGGCTGGTGTGGCCGCTGCTGCGCAAGGTCGGCGAGCAGGATCGGCGCATGCTCGCACTGCAGTCGCACAACCTGCAGCGTTTTCCCGGCGTGCGCGGCGCCTCGACCGCGCTGGACCTGGTCCGCGAACCGTTGCGCCGCTACTGGGACGGCGAGCCGCTGCCGGCACCGGGCGCGCCGCACGGCATCGACCTCATGCTGTGACCGCGTCCTGCGCATCACGCGCGCCGAGCGCGTCGATGACCTGCGCCAGCGGCGCCGGCCGGCCCAGCAGATAGCCCTGCACCTGGTCGCAGCCTTGCGCGCGCAGCCACTGCAGCTGTTCCTCGGTCTCTACGCCTTCGGCCACCACGTCCAGGCCCAGGCTGCGGCCGAGCGTGAGCAAGGCCTCGCAGATCGAGGCGTTACGCGCGTCACGATGCACGTCGGCGATGAAACTGCGGTCGATCTTCAGCGTGTCCAGTGGCAGGTCGCGCAGGTAGGCCATGCTGGAGAACCCGGTGCCGACATCGTCCAGCGCCACGCTCACCCCCAGCGCACGCAGCTGCCGCAACACCTCCAGCGCCTGCTGCGGCTGCCGCATCAGGCTGCTCTCGGTCAGTTCCAGGTGCAGGCCGTCGACGGCCAGGCCGGCCGCGGCGCAGGCCTGCACCAGGTCCGCAACCAGGTCGCCGTCGAAGAACTGCAGCGCCGACACGTTCACCGCCACCGGCAGATCGGCCCAGCCACGCAGCGCCAGCTGCTGCCGCGCCTGCGCGGCCGCCTGCATCACCCAGCGCCCGAGCGGCAGGATCAGCCCGGTGTCCTCGCACAGCTGGATGAACTGGTCCGGGGCGATGTAGCTGCCGTCGGCCTGCGGCCAGCGGATCAGCGCCTCGAGCAGGCGCGGCGCACCGCTGCCGGCGTGCATGATCGGCTGGAAATGCAGCTCGAACTCCTGCCGCGCGATCGCCTGATGGATGCGCCCGGCAAGACGCAGGCGTTCGCCGATGCGCGCGGACATGCTGCGCTCGAAACGGACCACGCTGCGCCCCTCGGCCTGCGCCGCATGCGCGGCCTGCGCGGCGCTGCCGATGGTCTCCTCGGCGCCGGCGGCATCGTCCGGGCATAGCGCCACACCGACGTGCGCCTGCAACTGCTGGGTGAAGGCGCCGCCCTGCACCGGCGCCGACACCGCTTCGAGCAAGGCCTGCAGCGCCTGCGGCAGCTGCTGCGCATCCAGCACCGCCAGCACGAAGTCCTGCGACGGCTGATGCGCAGTCAGGCCGAAGCGTTCGCCCAGCCCGCGCAGCCGCTGCGCCACCGCGCAGCGCACCGCATCGCCAGCGGCCTGGCCCAGCGTGGCGCCGATCAGCGCCAGCCCGCGCAACTGCGCGTAGGCCACCGCGTAGCCGGCCTGCCGGCGCGCGTCCAGCGCCTCGGCCAGGGCGCGCGGATTGAGCAGCCCGGTGGTGACATCGTGGCTGGCGCGGAACGCCAGCTCGCGCTCGTCCGCCATGCGCTGGCTGACGTCCTCGGCCAGGATCAGCCGCGCCGGCACGCCGCCGAAGTCCAGGTCCGCGCTGTGCACCCGCACCGACAGCAGGCTGCCGTCCTTGCGCTGGTGGGTCCACACGCTCGGGGCGTCGAAGCCCTCGCGCGACGTGCGCACGTCCTGCAGCAGCCGTTCGGCCTCGCTGCGCGGGCGCAACTCGAGCAGGGTCATGCCGAGGAATTCTTCGCGGCTGTAGCCGTACTGGCGGATCGCCGCCTGGTTCACTTCCAGGAAACGCAGGCTGTCCACCGCGAACAGCCAGAACGGCAACGGGTTGCGCTCGAACACCAGGCGGAACTGGCGCTCGGCGTCGAACAGCCGCGCCTGCGCCTCGAGCCGCTCGCTGACGTCCTGCACCGCACCGGTCATGCACAACCCGTCGCGGCCCTGCACCCGCGCACCGCGCGCGGCCAGCCAGCGCAGGCCGCCATCGGGCAAGTGTATGCGGTACACCACGTTGTACTCGCCGTTGCCATGCAGCGCCTGGTCGTACAACTGCTCGACCCGCGCGCGATCGTCGTCGTGCACCCGGGCCAGGAACGCGGGCAGGCTCATGCGTAGCTGCGGCGCCCCGAACAGGGCGCCGGTCGGCTCGGCCAGCAGCAGGTGGCCCTGATCGGCCTCGACCCGCCAGGTACCGATACCGCCCATCTCGTGCGCCAGGCGCAGCTCCTCGTCGCCGCGGCGCAAGCGCTCCAGCATCTGCCGCTGGCGGCCTTCGGCGCGGCGCAGGCTGCCCAGCAGGTAGCCGAATCCGGCCAGATACAGCAGATAGACCGACAGTGCCGCACCGGCGAACCACCACCACGGCGCCAGCGCCTCGCGCACCGACAGCCCGGCCACCGCCAGCAACGGATAGTCGCCTCCGCCGCTCACCGCCAGCATGCGCGCCTGCTGGCCGAACACCGCATGGTGCATGCCCATCGCGCTGCCCTGCGGCCGCCCGCGCACCAGGCCCAACGGCAGCCGTATGCGGGTGCCGGTGGTCCCGGCCGCGGCGCTGCTGGCCGCAAGCAGCAGGCCATGCGTATCGGTCAGCGCGACCACCCCGTCGCGCCCGGTATCGACCCCGCCGACGATGCGTTGCAGCGCCGCGACCCGCCAATGCGCCACCACCCAGTCGCCCGATGCCAGCGGCAGCGCAAGCGCCACCAGCGCTTGCCCGTCGGCCAGGCGCCGGCACGGGCCGACGAACACGTCCTCGCCATTGCGGCGCGAGCCCAGCGCCCATTCGCGCAAGGTCGGATCGCCTGGCCCGCCGAACCTGCGCTGGCCCTGCGCATCCAGCAGCGCGACGTCGTGGAGTTCCGGATGGCGCCGCAACAACCCGCGCAGCGATGCCTCGATCAGCGCCGGCGCGCGCGCCGGCGCGTCGGCCAGCAGCGTTTGCGCGCCCACGCCTTCGCCGCGCAGCGCCTGGCTGAGGTTGTCCAGCTCCAGCTGCAGCAGGCGGTCGGCGCCGGTCGCCAGCGCCAGGCTCTGCCGCTGCGCGGCGGCCAGGCGGTTGCCGCGGTCCTGCGCCAGCACATAGGCCAGCCCGCAGGCCAGCAACAGCGCCAAGGCCAGTCCCCAGACCAGGATCGCGCGCAGCGGCGCGCGCAACGCGCGCCGCAGGCGCTGCCTGAAGCGGACGTCGTAGAGCTTGTCGGCGGTGGCGGAGCGGCGCTGCATCGGTCCTGCATAGAGCGGCCCGGGTGCGGCAATCTTGACCGGACGGCGGCGCCGCGGCGCAGGCCGTCCGCCGCAGCGCCACTGCCGTTCAGCTTTGTCGGCGCGGCGGCAAAAAAACCCACGCTCGGCCAGCGGCCGGCGGCCCGCTCAATCGGGCCACTGCGCCAGGCGCTGCGGGGCGACGCCGACCCGGCGGCGGGCGCGCTGCGCGATGCCGTCATTCGGAATGCATGCGCCGTGCAAACCGCGCGCGCCACACCGGACCGCGGGCGGCCCGCCAAGGCCAGGCGCGCGCGCCGCGATGGTGCTGCGCGGCAGCGCGCCGCGATCTGCCCATGTGCGGATGCAACATGCCAATTGCGGACACTGTGCTAGAAAGAAGCTGCGTCGCTCGTCGTCCGTCACCGCATCTGCAGGGAGCCTGTCATGATCGCTTTGTTCAAGGGGTTGGGATTGTTGCTGGAGGACAACGCGCTGCACCAGCGCTCGTTCCCCGAACAGGTCGCGCACTGGCAGCACAAGAGCGAGGCGCAGCTACGCTCGGAGGTGAATCTGCTGGCCGCAGCCAAACAGCAATGGCTGGTGGCCTCGATCATCGGCTGGCAGGCGATCTCGCTGATCATCCTGGGCGTGATCACCAATCAGCTGTGGCAGCACGACTATCACCTGACCTTCTCACGCATCGTGATCGTGGTCAGTTCCTGGGTCGCGATCCTGTTCGTGATCTGGTTCATCGCCAACATGTTCGACCGCACCGCCGGCTTCGAGCGCTGGCTCACGGCCTTCAACAGCCGCGAGCCGCTGACCGCCGACGCCGATACGGTGGAGTGCGTCGCCGACGCGCTGAACATGGCGCGCAAGTATCCGGAAATCCTCGACTACAAGCGCGAAGTGGTGGCCAACCGCGAACTGCGCCACGAGGATATCCGCATCATGCGCGAGATGGGCCGCATCCGCCTGCATGCCGAACTGGTCGCCGCCCTGACCCAATTCGAAGGCACGCCCCCCGGCGGCCAGAACGGCGTGCTGCGCGTCGCCGGCTGAACCGGTAGCGGCCGCACGGCGTTTACGCCGGCACAACGCGGCCGCAACATGCCGCCGCCCGCGAACGGACGGCGCGCATGTGTCGCCGATGGCCGGAGATGCTGCCGGCTTCAAGAAACATCACGCAACGCTCAGACCGCGCTGCGCCATGCCACAGCGCTGGAATGAACGCGCACGGCAGCGTCGTGCGGCATCGCCGGCACCGACGCCGCGCTCGATCACCGCCGTGCCGGGTCCAACGCTGCACGGCCAGCAGGGCGCAGCCGCAGCGGCGCGGCGCCCGATGCCGCCGGACCGCCATGGCCGCGCGGCCGATGCCAGCGCCCCGTTCGCCAGGCGCAACGCCCTGCCTCCGCGCTTGCACGGCTCCCCTGCGGAGCGGCCCCGCCACTGTGGTGCCGGTAGCGGCGGCCCACGCCGCCAGAACCAGCCTGGCGGCGGCGGCGGCAACCGAATTTGCCAACTCCCCGACAAATCCATGGCATGACGGTAAAATGCGCGATGGGGACGCGGGCCGGCAAGGCCGCGACGTCCGGCGGCCGAATGGATACATACGAACGCACGGCCCCGACGCCTCCCCTTCCCTGGACTCCGAGCCGAAGTGGCAATCCCTCAGCACCAGCACAGCCCTGCCAGTTTCATGCACAAGAGTCATGAAATCCTCGCGGCGTGCCTTGCGGCATTTGCGATCTTCCTGGCCACGTCCGCAGCGTCGCTGATGCTCGCGCAGCGGCTATCGCTGCGCTTCTCCGTCGTCGCGTTGCTGATCGGCGGATTGGCGGTTGCGACGCTGTCGGTGACGGCTGCGCAGGTGATCGGCGGCTATCGGCGCCTGCGCCAACCTGGGCAGCGCCTGCACCTGGCCGGGGCGATCGCGCTTGCCCTGGCCGGCGGCTGGCTGGCGATGTCGATCAACCGCCCGGATATCGACGACTCCATCTACGTTCCGAAGGCGGTCTACTACGTCGCGCATCCCGATGCGCCGATCGACACCAGCGTGAACTGGCTGGCAGGCCTGGAGCGCACTCCCAATTCCGGCGTCTTTCCGTACTACGAACTCACCCAGGCGGCCCTTGCCTGGCTCGGCGGCGTTCCGTATCTGGCCGTGTATCACGTGCTATTCCCGGGAATCGTCGGCTTTTTGATGTGCGCGGCCGCGATCGTCCTGATCGGAGCGTTCGAGACGCGGCCGCGCACCATCCTGCTGTGCAGCGTCTTCTACCTGCTGTTGCTGCTCGCGCTGGGGGAAACCCATCGCGCCTACGGCAACCTGAGCATCGCGCGCGCCTTCCATGGCAAGTACATGTTCCTGTCCGTGGGCGTGCCCGCGTGGATCTATTTCTCACTGCGCTATCTGCGCCAGCCGCAGCCGCGCACCTGGCTGATCCTCACCGCGGTGGGCGTGGGCATGGCCGCCGCCACACCGACGGCGATGGTGTTCCTGCCGTTCCTGGCGCTGACCCTGGCACTGGCGGTCCACGTGCAGGAATCCAGAGCATTCGCCTCGACCGCGGCATGGTGGCCGGCGCTGCGCTACGGCGCCTCCCTGGCGCCGGTGGTGCTGATGGCGATCGCGTTTCGCTTCTACGCGGTGGACAACATCTCGGCAGGAAGCCAGATCAACGCAGGATTCCCGAAATCGTTCGCCGATCAGCTGCGCCTGATCGTGAATCCCGACTACCCACTGACGCCGGCGCTGTTCGTGGCGTCCCTGGCGCTGGTCCTGGCGCTCTCGCCGTATCGCCGCTTTTTCGCCACCTGGGTGGCGACGCTGTGCATCCTGCTGCTGAATCCGTGGGTGTCGCACCTGGTCATGCTGCACCTCACCACCGAGAACATCTACTGGCGGATGTTCTACCTGCTTCCATTTCCGCTGCTCGCCGCGCTGGCGCTGGCGCCGCTGGCCAATGCCGGCCGCCGCGGCCCGCTGTGGGCGGGTCTGTGCGTGGTCGCCGCCGGCATCGCGGCGACGATCGGGCCGACCTCGGTGCTGCGGCACGACAACGGCGCAACGCTCGCGCTGCCCGGCTACAAGATCGGCACGGCGGACAGGATCTGCGCGCAGCAGCTGGTGCAGCGGGCCGCGCCGGGTTCGATGCTGGCCCCGGTCGAGATCGCCAGCAACGTGCTGTTGCTGTCCTCGCGCTTTCCGCAGTACGTCGTGCGCGAAGACTATCTTGGGCTGATGATGAGCACCGTCCCGGCGCGCATTTCGTTCCAGCAAAGGCAGGACGCCGCGGCCTACCTGTACCGCAATGCCGTCACCCCGGAAGCGGAGAATGCCTTCCGCGCCACGATCGCCGCAGCGAACGGACCGGCGCATGTGCTGGTTCGTGCCGATGCCGATCGCCACGCGGCCATCGCAGCGCAGCTCGATGCCGCAGGCTACCGCCGGGCATTCGCCGTCGCAGGCGGATACGAGCTGTTCAGCCGCACACCGAGGCCCCATCCGTGAGCAAGAAAGTCGCCATCCTGCAGTCCAACTATATTCCGTGGAAGGGCTATTTCGACCTGATCGCCGCCGTCGACGAATTCATTGTTTATGACGACATGCAGTACACCCGTCGCGACTGGCGCAACCGCAACCAGATCAAGACGCCGCAGGGCGTGCAATGGTTGACCGTCCCGGTGATGAGCAAGGGCAAGTATCACCAGCGCATTGCCGACACCGAACTGGACGGAGCCGAATGGGCCGAACTGCACTGGCGCGCGCTCGCGCAGAACTATCGCCGCGCCCCGCACTTCGATGAGATCGCCGCCTGGCTGCAGCCGCTCTATCTCCAGCCCCATACCCATCTTTCGCAGATGAACCGGCGCTTCCTGGAGGCGATCTGCGTCTACCTGAAGATACCGACCGTGTTCAGGAGTTCGTCCGACTACGCGTTGCTCGACGGCAAAACCGAACGCCTGGCCGACCTGTGCGCGAAAGTGGGCGCGACCACGTATATTTCCGGACCGGCGGCAAAAACCTACATCGACGAAGCTGTGTTCCGGCAGTACGGCATCGCGCTGGCCTGGTTCGACTACGCCGGTTATCCCGAATACCCGCAGCTGTGGGGCGACTTCGTGCACGGCGTGAGCATCCTCGACCTGCTCTTCAATTGCGGCGCCGAGGCTCACAAATACATGAGATACGTGCGCCCATGAAACTGTCCATCGTCACCACCCTGTACCAGTCCGCCCCCTACATCGCGGAGTTCCATCGGCGCGCCAGCCTTGCGGCGCAGCGCCTGGTGGCGGACGATTACCAGATCGTCCTGGTCAACGACGGCTCTCCGGACCAGAGCCTGGAGCTGGCGGTGGGCTTGAGCGAGGCCGATCCGCATGTCGTGGTGGTGGATCTGTCGCGCAACTTCGGTCACCACAAGGCGATGATGACCGGCCTGGCGCATGCCAGCGGCGAACTGGTGTTCCTGATCGACAGCGACCTGGAAGAAGAACCGGAGTGGCTGGCAGCGTTCAGCGACGCCCTGCAGGATCACGCGGCCGATGTCGTCTACGGCGTGCAGACGCAACGCAAGGGCAGCGCGTTCGAGCGCTGGAGCGGGCAGTGGTTCTATCGCGCGTTCAAACTGCTGACCGGCATGGCATTGCCGGAAAACGTGGTCACCGCACGGCTGATGCGCCAGCGCTATGTACAGGCGCTGGTGCAGCATCGCGAACGCGAAGTGTTCATGGCCGGGTTATGGCATATCACCGGCTTCCGGCAGCAACCGCATGCGGTCGCCAAGCACAGCACCAGCCAGACCACGTATACGCTGCGCCGCAAGCTGTCGCTGCTGGTGAACTCCGTCACCTCGTTCAGCAATGCGCCATTGGTCAGCATCTTCTATGTCGGCGTGGCGATTTCGCTGATGGCGCTGGTCTATATCGCCTACCTGATGGTGCATTGGGCGTTCCTGGCACGACCGCTCAGCGGCTGGACCTCGGTGATGGCGTCGATCTGGCTGCTGGGTGGCATGATCATCTCCTTCATCGGCGTCATCGGCATTTACCTGTCGAAGATCTTTTCCGAAACCAAGCAGCGCCCCTATACGATCGTGAGGCGGATCCATGCACAACGACACGACTGAGCTGCTCGCCGATGTCGCTGGCTACTACAGCGACAAGCTCGCCCAGCACGGGCAGACCGCGCGCGGCGTGGATTGGAACGGCGAGGACAGCCAGGCCCTGCGCTTCGCCCAGCTGTGCACGCTGATCCGCAGCGATGGCGCGTTTTCGGTGAACGACCTGGGCTGTGGCTATGCCGCGCTCTACGACTACATGCGCGCACGCCACGCCGGCGTGGATTATGCCGGCTTCGACGTCTCCGCCGATATGGTCGCGGCCGCGGCCACGCGACACGCCGCGCAGCCCAACGCCAGATTCGTGGTCGCCGCAGAACCCGACCGGATTGCCGACTACGGCATGGCCAGCGGCATTTTCAATGTCCGCCTCGGCCACGATCCGGCGCGCTGGCAATCCTACGTCGAGGCGACGCTGGACGTGCTGGACCGCACCAGCCGCGCCGGCTTCGCGTTCAATTGCCTGACCAGCTATTCCGACCGCGAGCGCATGCGCGATCATCTCTACTACGCCGATCCCTGCCAGTCCTTCGATCTGTGCAAGCGGCGCTATTCACGCAATGTCGCGCTGCTCCACGATTACAACCTGTACGAATTCACGATACTGGTGAGGAAAGCACCATGAGCAAGCACCCGCTGGTCATCTTCGGCGCAGGCGACATCGCGCAACTGGCGCACTATTACTTCAGCACCGACTCGGACTACGAAGTGGTGGCGTTCACCCTCGATGCCGACTACATCACCGACAGCCATTTCTGTGGCTTGCCGGTGGTGGCCTACGAGCGACTCGCAGACGCCTACCCGCCCGAGCGCAACGCGATCTTCATCGCGCTGAGCTACTCCAAGCTCAATGCGATACGCAAGGAGAAGTACCTCGCCGCCAAGGCGGCCGGTTACCGTTGCGCCAGCTATGTCAGCTCGCATGCCACCGTCCTCAACGACGGCCGGATCGGCGACAACTGCTTCCTGCTCGAAGACAACACCATCCAACCCTTCGTGCAGATCGGCGACAACGTCACGCTATGGAGCGGCAACCATATCGGCCATCACTCGAGCATCGGCAACCACTGCTTCCTCGCCTCGCACATCGTCGTGTCCGGCGGCGTGGAGATCGGCGAGCAATGCTTCATCGGGGTGAACGCGACGCTGCGCGACCACATCCGCATCGGCGCCAAAACCGTGGTCGGCGCCGGCGCCCTGCTGCTGGGCGACGCCGAACAGGAAGGTCTGTATATCGGCGCCGCCACCGAGCGCTCCGCGGTCCCCAGCACACGGCTGAGAAAGATATGACACGCACGCCTGCACAGGATGCGCCGGGTCGCATTGCCGGCCTGGCCGAGCGCACAGCGACTGCCGCCCAGCCGGAGCCTTGCTGATGCCGCCACGGCCCCTGGACTATCTGTATATCGCTGCCACGATCGTGTTCACCGTGTACGGCCAGTTGATCCTGAAATGGCGGATCGCCAAGCTGGGTCCGCTGCCTGCCGAGGCGTTCGACAAGCTCAAATTTCTGGTGTCGTTGCTGTTCGACCCGGCGATCTTCTCTGGCTTCGCCGCAGCGTTCCTGGCCTCGCTGGCATGGATGGCGGCGATGACCCGCTTCGAACTCAGCCACGCCTACCCTTTCATGAGCCTGAATTTCGTTATCGTGCTGTTGCTCAGCGGCTGGTTGCTGAGCGAGCCGCTGACGCCGCAACGCCTGGCCGGCGTTGCGTTGATCATGGCAGGCACCGTGGTTGCCGCACGTGGCTGAGCCGCTCGCCCGCCCGCGCTTCGCCGAGCGGCACGAGCGGTATCAATGGCTTGTGGTGTCGCTGATCGCCTTGCTATCGGTGCTGGCGTTGTATGCCGCTTGTCCGCCGCGCTGGGAAACCAATGACGATATCGGCATGGCGATGTTGGCGCATGGCTACGGCATGGCCGCCGTCGGCTCGCCCAATCTGGTGTTCTCCAATGTCGTCTGGGGGTACATCGTGCGCCTGTTGCCCGCGCCGGGTGGCATCGATGGCTATACGCTGGCGACATTGGGCGTGCTGGTCCTGGTCGCAACGACCTTGCTGTACAGCCTGCGGCGCCTCGGCAACGGCTGGCCGCTGGCGGCCGGCATCGTGCTGCTGACGCTGGCACGCCCGCTGCTGCTCCCGCAGTTCACCGTCAACGCCGGCCTGTTGGCGGTGGCTGCGGTCGTGTGTTTGCGCCTCTACGCCCACGCAGGACGCCCCCAGGCGCTGTGGCTCGGCACGGCGCTGCTGTTCCTGAGTTGCATGGTGCGCAGCCATGAATTCCTGCTGGTGCTGTTGATCGCCCTGCCGCTGCTGCCCTGGCGCGCACTGACGCAAGCACGTGCTCCGCGCTGGGCCGCCGCCGCGCTTTGTCTCGCGCTGCTTGCCGCTGCGCTGCTGGACCGGCATGCGTACGCCACGCCGGAATGGAAGGATTTCAACGATCTGAATCTGGTCCGCGCCGCATTCACCGATTTCGGCGCCGGCGATTACCTCAAGACCCGTCCCGACATCCTGGCACGCCACGCCTATACGACCAACGACATCGACCTGCTGAGTCGCTGGTTCTTCCCGGACCCGCAGCTGGCCGATCCGACGGCATTGAAGGCCATGCTGGCCGAAGCCGGTGCGCTTGCGCTGCGCGAGAACGGATTGAGCGCCGGCTGGCAGGGCATCCGCGCGCTCTGGCATCCCAACCTGCTGCCGTCGCTGATTGCCGCGTTGCTGCTTGGCCTGCTGCTTCCCAAGCGCAGGGTGGCAGCCAGCTGGCTTGTTTGCGTCTCGGCCGTGTTCATGATGGGGCTGCTTGGCCGGCCGGGCGTCTTGCGCGTGTACATCCCGCTGATCGCCTTGTTGACGATCGCGCCGTTGCTCTTCGGCACCGCGCTGCACCCCAGGAAGCGTGCTGCGATTCTCGCCATCGTGGCACTAGCGGCCTTGGCCAATGCCTGGCTGGCGGCCGGCGCGTGGCAGACCGCGCGGCGCGCGGACGCGCAGGCACGCGGCGATCTCGCATCGCTTCCGCAAGGATCGATCGTGGTGTGGGGCGCCACCTTTCCTTTCGAGGCCCTCTACCAGCCGCTGAGTGGTGCCGACGAACACGCCCGGTATCGGCTGTACGCACTGGGCGCCTTCACGCTGGTGCCGAACTCCGTTGCCAGGCACGAAGACCGCGCCGGACGCGGGTTCGTGCGCCTGCTGCAGCGAAACGAAGGGGTGACGATCGTCGCCAACGAGCAACGCCTGCAGTGGCTGGACCTGTATTGCAGGCAGCGCCTGAAAGGCGAACCAGCACACTTGCAGGTGTGGCAGGCCGGCGCATTGCTGGCCAGCCGCCAGCGATGCGCGGCGGCGAGGTGACCGCGCATGGCCATACCGACCCGCTTCAAGCAGATGACTCTTCCCGGACCGCGGACACGTATCGCATGAGCAACGATTCCATCCCCTTCAACTGGCCGCACATGACCGGGAAGGAGCTGTACTACATCGCCGAGTCCCATTTCAACGGCCGCCTTGCCGGCGATGGCCCGTTCACCCGTCGCTGCCACGACTGGCTGCACAAGCGCACCGGCGCACGCGCGCTGCTGACCCACTCGTGCACGGCCGCCCTGGAAATGGCCGCCTTGCTGCTGGACATCCAGCCAGGCGACGAAATCATCATGCCGTCGTACACCTTCGTTTCCACCGCCAACGCCTTTGTGCTGCGCGGTGGCATCCCGGTGTTCGTCGATATCCGCGAAGACACCCTGAACCTGGACGAGCGCCTGATCGAAGCCGCCATCACCGCCCGCACCCGCGCCATCGTGCCGGTGCACTACGCCGGTGTCGCCTGCGAGATGGACAGCATCCTCGACATCGCCGCACGCCACGGGCTCAGCGTGGTCGAAGATGCGGCGCAGGGCGTGATGGCCAGCTACAAGGGCCGCGCGCTGGGCGCGATCGGCGACATCGGCGCCTACAGTTTCCACGAAACCAAGAACGTGATCAGCGGCGAAGGCGGCGCTTTGCTGATGCGCGATGCGGCGCTGGCGCAGCGCGCGGAGGTCATCCGCGAGAAGGGCACCGACCGCAGCCGCTACTTCCGCGGCGAAGTGGACAAGTACACCTGGCAGGATGTCGGCTCCTCGTTCCTGCCAGGCGAGTTGACCGCCGCCTTCCTGTGGGCGCAGCTGGAAGAGGCCGAACGCATCACCCAGGATCGGGTGCGCAGTTGGGACCGTTATCACGCCGCGCTGCAATCGCTCGAAGACAGCGGCGCGATCCGCCGCCCGATCATCCCGGACGAGTGCCAGCACAACGCGCATATGTACTACGTGCTGCTGCATCCGCAGGCCGATCGGCAACACGTGCTGGAGACGCTGCGCGCACAGGGCATCGGATCGGTCTTCCACTACGTGCCGCTGCACGACTCGCCCGCGGGCAAGCGCTACGGCCGGGCCGCGGGACAGCTGGAGATCACCCAGCGCCAGTCCAGGCGCCTGCTGCGGCTGCCGCTGTGGACAGGACTGAGCGAAGCCCAGCAGGACCGGGTGGTGGACGTCTTTGCGCGCGCGCTTGGCTGAGTCGCTGGTCGCGCACGGCAACGCGCGGCGGCGGCCGCATCTGACACGGGGAGTACCGATGGCGGCGTATTGGAAGAAACTGGGGCTGGTCTTCAGCGCGAGCGGCCAGACCTCCTGGCTGCACGCCTACGCCGCCGTACCGATCGCCGAGCGCATCGGCGACAGCGACCGCTATCGGATCTATTTCAGCAGCCGCGATGCGGCAAATCGCAGTTTCACCTCCTACGTCGTCATCGATCTCCGCCACCCCCAGCGCATCCTCGAAGCCGCCACCGCACCGGTCCTGCAGCCGGGCGCTCTGGGCGAGTTCGACGACAGCGGCGCGATGGCGACCTGGCTGGCGACGCATCGCGGGCAGCGGTTCCTGTATTACATCGGATGGAACCTCGGCGTGACCGTGCCGTTCCGCAATGCGATCGGCCTGGCGATCGCCGCGGGAGCCGAACAGCCGTTCGCGCGCCATTTGCCCGGGCCGATCGTCGACCGCTCGGCCACCGAACCGCATTTCTGCGCAAGCTGCTGCGTGCTGCCGGGCGAGGATCTGTGGCGCATGTGGTACCTGTCCTGCACCGGTTGGGAGCTGCACGACGGCAAGCCGCGACACCGCTATCATCTCAAGTACGCCGAGTCCGACGACGGCATCGCCTGGCGCCGCAACGGCGATGTCGCGATCGACTATGCCGACGCCGCGGAGTACGCCATCTCCCGCCCCTGCGTGATCCGCGACCCCGACCGCTGGCGCATGTGGTACTCCTGTCGCGGCAGCGCCTATCGCATCGGCTACGCCGAGTCCGCCGACGGCGTGCGCTGGCAGCGACTGGATCATCTGGCGGGAATCGCGCCCTCCCCCAGCGGCTGGGATTCGCAGATGATCGAGTATCCCTTCGTGTTCGATCACGAGGGCGAGCGCTACATGCTCTACAACGGCAACGACTATGGCCGCAGCGGCTTCGGGCTGGCGGTTCTGGAACACGGTTAGTCGCGGCCTGCGCCAAAGCCCCCGCGCGATCCGGCCAATGCGGCGATCGCTGCGGCGCACGGCCGGTGCGCCGGCAAGTAGTCGTACACAGCCCCACCTGCACGCGCAGCGGCAGTGTCAGCTGAAGGTCTCGCATGGCCGCTGCCTGAGCACATCACGGGCGGCCTTGCGCTGGCCTCAGGCTTGCACAAGGCGCCAGTTCGACGCCAACCACGGATGGCCCCGTGCAGCGCATTGCCAGGGCGTTCGGCAGCGACGGCATGCCCGGGCTACAGCCTCCTGCATGCCACACCGATGGGCGAGGCTTCGCAATCGCCACTTCGCGAAATATAATCATTCTCGATTAGCCCCTTTCCCACCCCACGGTCGCGATGAACCTGCATCCCCTTCCGCTCGCCTGCCTGCTCGGCATGGCGGCTGCCACTGCCGCGCGCACGGCCGACGCCACCGACGCCGCGCAGGCCACCGCACTGCCGGCGGTGCAGGTGCGCGCCGAGGCCGCCGACAATGGCTTCCGCCGCACTGCGCCGGCGCAGTCCGACAAGTCGGACACGCCGCTGGCGCAGACCCCGTTCTCGATCACCGTGGTGCCGCGCGCGCTGCTGGACAGCCAGCAGGCGCAGACCCTGGCCGATGCCTTGCACAACGTGTCCGGCGTGGTCGCCAACACCTACGGCCGGCGCGGCTGGGACGACCTGATCATCCGCGGCCAGACTGCCTCCGATTCGCTGTTCGTCGATGGCCTGCGCACCGCGGCCAACAACCGCGTCGCCGAGCAGCTGTTCGGCATGCAGCAGGTGGAAGTGCTGAAGGGTCCGGCCTCGCTGCTGTACGGCCAGGTGCTGCCGGGCGGGCTGGTCAACCTGGTCAGCAAGCGGCCCGACGCGCGCCCGCTGCGCCGCGCCGAACTGGGCGTCGGCAGCGACGGCCTGCAGCAGGGCAGCTTCGATCTGAACCAGCCGCTGTCGGCCAACGGCAAGACCGCGCTGCGGCTCAACGGCCTGGCGATGAACGCCGACGACCCGACCGATCACGTGTATTTCCGCAGCCGCTGGATCGCCCCGTCGCTGTCGCTGGACCTGGGCGCGCGCACCGACGTCGTGCTCCTCACCAGTTACCAGGAACGCGACTACCTCCGCCAGCAGGGCCTGCCCTGGGAAGGCAGCGCCGCGTCCAACCCGAACGGCAGGATCGATCGCGCGCTGTTCACCGGCGAACCCACCCAGCCGCCTTACCACAGCCACCAGAGCCGCATCGGCTACGTGCTGGACCACCGCTTCGACAACGGCTGGACCCTGCACCACGCCGCGCGCTGGCAGGCCTTCGGACTGGACGGCTTCATCGTCGCCAACAACGGCCTGGCCACCGACCTGCGCACGCTGCGCCGCACCGGCACCGACCAGCATTACGACGGACGCACCTGGGTGCAGGACACCTATCTGCAGCGCGGCTTCGCCAGCGGCGCCTGGCAACACACGCTGACCGCCGGCGTGGACGCGTTCAAGACCTGGGAATGGAACGTGCAGTCCACCTGCCGGGTCGGCACGCTGAACGTGTACGCGCCGGTCTACGGCGGCGCGATCGTCTGCCCGGCCACGCCCAGCCGCGACACCCTCAGCGTGGTGAGCTCCGGCGGCCTGTATCTGCGCGACCGCATCCAGTTCACGCCCGACTGGCAACTGCTGCTGGGCGTGCGCCACGACCGTAGCCGCAACCGCAGCGAGGACCACCTCACCGGCACGAACACGCGCAACGACGCCAGCGCCAGCACCGGCTCGGCGGCGCTGATGTTCGATGCTGGCGGCGGGCTGCATCCTTATGCCAGCGTCGCCACCTCGTTCTATCCCAACGTCGGCACCGACGCGCAGAGCGCGCAGTTCGATCCCGAGCGCGGCCGCCAGCTGGAGCTGGGGCTGAAGATGGAACTGGACGCCGGCACCAGCCTGAGCATGGCGCTGTACGACCTGCGCCGGCGCAACGTGCTGCAGAGCGACCCGTTCAACGACGGCTACAGCATTGCGGTCGGCGAGCAGCGCAGCCGCGGCGTGGAACTCAACGCCGCCGCCGACCTGGGCAGCGGGGTCAGCCTGTTCGCCGGCTATGCCTACAGCGACGCGGTGGTCACCGACGACGGCGCGCAGCGCGTCACCACCGTCGGCGATCGCCTGTACAACGTACCCAAGCACAGCGGCTCGCTGTGGCTGCAGTACGCGCCGCACGGCGTGGACGACGGCTGGACCTTCAGCGGCGGCGCACGCGGCGAAGGCGAGAAGACCGCCTACGGCCAGCGCATTCCCGGCTACATGGTGTTCGATGCCGGCCTGGCCTATCGCCAGGGCCACTGGCGCTACGCGCTGAACCTGAAGAACGCGTTCGATCGCGATTACTACAGCGGCGGCCTGCAGCGCGCGGTGGCGCTGGGCGACCCGCGCACGCTGTTGTTCTCGGTGGGCGTGGATTACTGAGCTATTGAGTGCGTGTTGCACTTGGCAGGAAGTTCAGCGGCCCCGGCGATATGTCGCGGCTGAAGCCGCTCCTACAGTGCGCCCGGCAAGTCCGCCGCTTGCTTCCTGTAGGAGCGGCTTCAGCCGCGACGAACGAAGCCATCCGGCGATCCGGCCTCGGAAACAGTCGGGGCTGAAGTCCCTCCCACAGTGTATCCAGCCAGCGCGCCGCAAATCCTTGTGGGAGCGACTTCAGTCGCGACGCGTGGAGCCGGCCAGTTGCCGGGCTTCGGCAGCGATCGTGACGGATGGGCCAAGAGGAAGCCGGGGATTGCAGTGGCGTTGGCAACCTGTCGCGGCTGAAGCCGCTCCTACAGTGCGCCCGGCAAGTCCGCCGCTTGCTTCCTGTAGGAGCGGCTTCAGCCGCGACGAACGAAGCCATCCGGTTATCCGGCCTCGGACGAAGACGGGACTGATGCGCGGACTCTGATCCGCGACGGCACCAGTAGCGGGGTCCCAATCCCTCGACGCCAGTCTCCCTCAGCCCCGCATGCACGGCTGCGCCGCGGCAGGGGTCTCGGGTGCGACGCACTGCCCGAAGTCGCGCGGCAGGCCGCCGACCTCACGGCGTTGGCCGACCTGCAGGTCGAACTCCTGCAGCATGTGCGGCGCGCACGCGGCCGCGGCAGTGCCGACGGGCGCGGCCAGCGCCGCGCAAGCGGCGTAGACCTGGTAGTGGCAGCGCCCGCTGCGGCTGTCCACGCAGCGGAACGTGGTCAGCCCGCCGCGGTAGCTGGTGCGGCTGAAGATCACCGACACGCCGCGCTCGCTGGCATGCACCACGGTCTCGCGGTGGGCGTCGGTGGACAGGTCGAGGGTGGCATGGCCCTGGCAGCCGGCGAGGCTGAGCAGGCACGACCACAGCGCGGAGAGCAGACGCATGGCGGATTCCTTGTTCCAGTACGGAGATGCGGAGGCGGCGCTTACATGCCGCGGAACAGACTCATGTACGGCTGGCTGACGGTCAGCACTTCGTCGCGGTGGCGCAGCTTCATCCGGCCCTTGCCGGTGTCGTCGCGCACCACCGAGGCCACCGCTTTCAGATTGACGATGGTGGAGCGGTGGATCTGCCGGAACGCGGCCGGGTCGAGCACGTCCAGCAGTTCGCGCAGCGGCGTGCGCAGCAGCGCTTCGCCGTCGCGGGTCAGCACCGTGGTGTATTTGTTGTCGGCCTGGAAATAGACCACGTCGTCGAGCAGGATCAGCCGCGTCTCGCGGCCGCGGTTGGCAGTGATCCAGGCCAGCGGCGGCGCCGCGGTGGGCGCTGGCGGGCGCTGCCCCAGGCGGTGCAGCAGCGCATCCAGCACCGCCACGTCCGGCCCCTGCGCGGCGCGCACCTGCAGCCGCTGCACGGTCGCCTGCAGGCGTTCGCGCACGATCGGCTTGAGCAGGTAATCCACCGCGCCCTGCTCGAACGCATCAATCGCGTACTGGTCGTAGGCGGTGACGAATACCACCTGGGTGCGCGGACTCAGTTCGCCCAGCGCGCGCGCCACCTCGATGCCGCTCAGGCCGGGCATGCGGATGTCCAGGAAGGCCACGTCCGGCCGGTGCTCGGCCAGGCGCTCCAGCGCGCTGGCGCCGTCCTCGCACTCGGCGACGATGCGCAACTGCGGCCAGACTTCGCCGAGCAGCGCGACCAGCGCGCTGCGCAGCAGTTCCTCGTCTTCGGCGATGACCGCATCAACCATGCTGCGCTCCTGCCGGCAGCGGCAGCGGGGCGGGCGGTTGCGGCGGACACGGCAAGGTGATCGTCGCGGCCACGCCGCTGGGGAAATTGGACACGATGGCGAACGTGGCCGCGCCGGCATAGGTCAGGCGCAAGCGCTCGCGCAGGTTCTTCAGGCCGATGCCAGTGCCGCTGGACTGGCTGTTGAAGCCCAGGCCGTCGTCGGCGACGGTGAGGGTGACGTGGTCGTCGAAGGCGCGCGCCAGGATCCAGACCGTGCCGCCGCCGGGCTTGGGCTCCAGGCCATGCTTGATCGCGTTCTCGACCAGGGTCTGCAGCATCATCGACGGCAGCGCCAGGGTCTTCATCGCCTCCGGCACCTGCAGCTCCAGGTGCAGCCGCGCGCCCATGCGGATCTTGAGGATCTCCAGGTAGGCCTGGGTGCGTTCCAGCTCTTCGCCGAGCGAACTCAGCGCGGCCTCGGCGCTGGGCAGCGAGCGGCGCAGGTACTGGATCAGGTAGCCGAGCATCAGGTCGGCGCGCGGCGGATCGGTACGCGCCAGGACCTGCGCGCTGGCCAGCGTGTTGTACAGGAAATGCGGCTCGACCTGCGCGTGCAGCAGATTCAGCCGGGCCACGGTCAGCTCCTGATCGGTGGCCGCCTGCTTGGCGGCGGCCTGTTCGTCGCGGCGCACCTCGGCGACGCGGCGCGCGACCGCACGGCTCAGCGCCTCGGCGTTCTCGTAGTTGCTGCCTTCGTCGACCGCGAACAGGTCGATCCAGGCGCTGGCGTCCGGTTCGAGCAGCAAGGTCAGGCTGCTGGTGCCGGCGCCGGGGGTCAGCGTCGCCAGCACCTGGTTGCGCTTGACCGACCAGCGCGCGGCAAGGTTCCAGCGCGACGGCGTGCGGCCGTTGTACGGATCGATGCGGCGCACCTTGGCGCGCACCTGCAGGCTGTCGGCGGCGCTCTCGATCTCCTCCACACGCGGCAGTTCGCGCACCGCCGCATCGACCAGCGCGAACGCCTCGCGGGTGTCCAGCGGGATCTCGATCTGGCGGCGCTGGCGGCTGGACAGGGTGGCGTTGTCCAGCCGCCCGGCGATCAGCCAGACCCGGCGCAGATGGGTGATGCCGGCGACCAGCGCCGACAGTATCAGCAGCATCGCCAGCAGGCCGAAGAACCAGCCGGGCCGGTTTTCCATGCCGTAGAACAGGCCGCTCCAGACGAAGCCGGCGACGATCACCGCCGCCACCCAGGCGCACAGCAGGCGGAGGATCAGGGACACGCTGGAAAACATGGCGGCGGGGATCGGTGACATGGCCGCGAGCATAGCCGCGGCAGCGCAGGCCGCCAGTCCCCTTGCGACAAAACCACGCAAGCGCGGACGGAACCTCGGATCGGCGGAGCCAAACCGCGGTGCCGGCGACGCTTCGGCGGTGCGTCTGCGGACGCCACCCCGGATCGCGCCGCCTCCGAGGCGGCGGTGGCGCGGCTGGCTGCGCTGTTCGCGTAACTGCGCCGTGACGCGCCGCATGCCCGCCACGCCGTGACGGCCGCGGCGTCGGTTCGCAGAAGCTGCAGCCTGTCGGTCGACGGATACGCCGCCTACGCGCCGCAGCGCGCTGGTTCGCTTGCCACGGCTGGGCGCCCATCGCATCGATCCGTGGGCGCCGCGCGTGCGCTTCGTGCGTGGCCAGCATGCGGTCGCCTTGCGGTCGCTCCGCGACCGGCCGACAGGCGTGCTGCACGCGTGTGCGCTACAGCCGGCTGACGCTGCGGATGCGGATCTCCTCGCTGTCCACGCCATGCCGCTGCGCGGCCTGCGCGCGCAGTTGCTGCAGCAGGCGTTCCGGGTCCAGCGGCGCGGCGGCGTCCCAGCTGTGCGCCAGCGTGCCCCAAGCCACGCGCTGGCCGTAGCTGTAGGCGTCGTAGTCGGCCAGGTAGTGGCGCGCGCACTCAGGTGCCGACGTGGACATCGCCTTCGTAGCCGTTGCAACCCAGGTGTTCCAGCGCGATCGACAAGGCCAGCGCGTAGCTCTGCGCGCAGTAGCCGCCGACCTGCCCCACGCGCTGCCGCGAGGCCGCGCACAGGCAGGGTTCGCGCTGGTCGCAGGCATCGTCGTGCACTTCCACATACGGCCGGCCCAGCCGCGCGACCGCGGCGGCGGTGATGGCGCTGTCCGAGCAGGCGCCCGGATCCAGCAGCAGCATTTCCACCCGCGCTGCGTCGGCCTGGGTCAGCGCCTGCAGCAGCTCGGCCTCGCTGGCGCAGCCGCGCACCGCCAGGGTCTTGCCGGCGCGGCCGGCGTGTTCCAGCAATTGCCGCATCATCCGCGGCGCGATGCGCGCCGGGCGGCCGCGATGGCCGGCCACACTGTCCGGGCCGCGCAACAACAGGATCGACATGGCGGCGCCCTCAGTTGGCCAGCGCCGCACGCGCGCCGAGATGGCGCGCCGCCACGCCCAATGCGATCGCGTAGCTGTCGGCGAGCGCGCCATTGGCGATCACGGTCAGCAGCGGCGCGTGGCGCGGATGCAGCAACGGCTCCAGCGCCTGCGCGCTGGCGTCGTGCACTTCGATGTAGGGATGGCCGAGCGCATCGAGCGCCTCGCGCAGGTGCGCGCCGTGATCGGCCAGGTCCGCGGCCGGCAGCTCGCCGGAATCCAGCAGCACCAGTTCGGTCTCGTCGTGCGCGCCCTGCTGCAGCCGCGCCACGATCTGCGCCGCATCGGCGCAGGCCACCGGCACCACCTGGGCGCCGGACGCGCCGGCCAGGCGCCGCGCAACGGCAATGGCCGGCGCATCGCGGTGCGGGCCTTGGATCACCAGAATCGACATGGAACACATCCAACAGAAAGGACGCTGCAGACTCTAGGCTTGTGCTGCGTAAGCGCGCTATTGCGCTATGTGGTTGGGGCGTAAAGCTTGCGTAAGAAGTTTCGGGACTCGGGACTCGGGACTCGGGACTCGGGACTCGGAAAAGCGTAACGCCGCGAACTGTGGCGTTACCGACTTCCGTTCTTCCGGTCCCGAGTCCCGCGTCCCGCGCCGACAACCGTGCGATCCCCGGCCGCATCTGCGATCATCCCCGGTTTCCCGCTGCCGACGCTGCCAGGAACCGCCCATGACCCAGACTCCCTTGCGCCGCGATGTCGGCCCATTCGCCCTGATGCTCACCGGCCTGGGCTCGATCATCGGCTCCGGCTGGCTGTTCGGCGCCTGGCGCGCTACCGGGCTGGCAGGCCCCGGCGCGATCTGGGCCTGGCTGCTGGGCGCGGCGATCGTCACCACCATCGCCCTGGCCTATGCCGAACTGGGCGCGATGTTCCCCGAGTCCGGCGGCATGGTCCGCTACAGTCACTACTCGCACGGCTCATTGGTCGGCTTCATCGCCGGCTGGGCCAACTGGATCGCGATCGTGTCGGTGATCCCGGTCGAAGCCGAGGCGTCGGTGCAGTACATGGCCTCGTGGCCGTGGCAGTGGGCGCAGGATCTGTACGTGCAGCAGCCCGGCGGCGCCGGCGAGCTGTCGGTGCCGGGCCTGTACATCGCCGCGGCGCTGGTGCTGGTGTATTTCCTGCTGAACTTCTGGAGCGTGAAGCTGTTCGCGCGCTCCAACAGCCTGATCACCGTGTTCAAGCTGGTGGTGCCGGCGCTGACCGGCATCGCGCTGGTCGCCAGCGGTTTCCACAGCGAGAATTTCAGCGTCGGCCTGCATGGCGGCACGCATACGATCGATTTCGCCGCGGTGCTGACTGCGGTGGCCACCGCCGGCATCGTGTTCAGCTTCAACGGCTTCCAGAGCCCGGTGAACCTGGCCGGCGAAGCGCGCGATCCCGGGCGCAGCATCCCGTTCGCGGTGCTCGGCTCGATCGCGCTGGCCACGGTGATCTACGTGATCCTGCAGGTGGCCTACATCGGCGCGGTGCCGCCGGAGCTACTGGCCAAGGCCGGCTGGCACGGCATCGATTTCCGCTCGCCGTTCGCGCAGCTGGCGATCATCGTCAACCTGCACTGGCTGGCGATGCTGCTGTACGTGGACGCCTTCGTCAGCCCCAGCGGCACCGGCATCACCTACACCGCCACCACCGCGCGGATGATCTACGGCATGGAGCGCAACGGCACGCTGCCGGCGGTGCTGGGCAAGCTGCATCCGCACTGGGGCGTGCCGCGCCCGGCGATGTTCTTCAACCTGGCCGTGTCCTACCTGTTCCTGTTCTTCTTCCGCGGCTGGGGCACGCTGGCCGCGGTGATCTCGGTGGCCACGATCATCTCCTACCTGACCGGCCCGATCAGCGCGATGGCGCTGCGCCGCCACGCGCCGGAGATGCACCGCCCGCTGCGCATCTTCGGCCTGCCGGTGCTGGCCGCCGCCGCCTTCGTACTGGCCACCGAGCTGCTGTACTGGGCGCGCTGGCCGCTGACCGGCGAGATCATCGTGCTGATGCTGGTGGCGCTGCCGGTGTACGCGTATTACCAGCACCGCCAGGGCTGGAAGGAGTTCGGCAAGCACCTGCGCGGCGCCAGCTGGCTGATCGCCTACCTGCCGACCATCGCGCTGCTGTCGTGGGCCGGCAGCACCACCTTCGGCGGGCATGGCTACCTGTCCTATGGACCGGACCTGATCGTGGTCGGCGTGGTCGCGCTGGGCTTCTACTTCTGGGGCGTGCGCGCCGGCTGGCGCACGCCGTCGCTGCAGCAGGCCAGCACCAGCGCCGGCTGAAGCCGGCGCAACGCGGGTCCTGACCTGCTCCCGCCACCATCCATTGAAAGCGCACCAGCCGATGCGGCTGTTCAGCGTGGCGTGGATCGCCGCAGCGCGATCACCCGATACTGGCCGTGGTCGCCATAGTGCGGCCCGGCCTTCTCGACCTCGGCGCAGAGCCGGTCGGTGCCGCAGGGCGCCAGGTCGGCACGGGCGATGCGGTCCAGATAGTCGATTTGCGCGCGACGCTGTTGGAGGTCGGCCACGGCGGCCTTGGCGCTGTACAGCGCGCAGCCCGCGCCACCCAGGCCCATGGCGCTGGCCAGCAGCATCGCAATGGCCATCATCCACATGCGCCGCATCGCCGCCGCTTCCAGAGCGTGCTGCGCCTGCGCGTAGCGCTGGGTGGTGTGGTGCAGTGCCTGGTGCGTGTCGGCAAGTGTTTGCCTGTGGCGTTCGGCCGCCGGTTCCAACGTCGCCGATAGCGCCTGCTGCGTCAGCTGCGTCAGCCGCGGCAGTGCGTTCTCGACCACCCGATTGACCTTGTGGTCGGCGTTGTCGGCCGCAGCATTGAGCGCCTGCAATTGCTGGGCGACCTGGTCTTGCAAGCGCTGTACCTGCCGTTGCAAGGTGGCGGCCAGTGTCGCCAGGGCCTTGCAGGCTTCCTGCTGGGCGTCATTGGAAGTGTTGCTTTCCGTCAGCGCGGGCGTGTTTTGCGTGTCCATCGTGTCCTCTTTGCGCGTTCAAGTCGCGACAGGATGGGGGGGCGACTACCCACCGCCACCGCCGCCTCCACCGCCTCCCCCTCCACCGCTTCCTCCCCCACCTGCGCCACCACCGCCGCCACCAGGGCCGCCGCCTCCGCCACCCCCTGGCCCAGGCTGCATCATGGGTCCGTTGGCGAATTGCGGCAGGGTCATCACCATCACCGGGCCGCGGCTGGTCTGGACCTGGGCCGTGGTGTCCAATCCGATTGCCTGCATCGCCGCGACCTGTTCCTTCGCCTCCTCCATGGCCTGGGCCTCCAGGTACTGATTCCCCTTCTCCAACAAGGCATGGGTGAACGGGCTATCGGCAATCCGGTCCAGGGCCTGTTCGATGGCGACGTCGTTCTTGCAATTGATCGCATGGATGAGATCGTCCACGTCGGTGTCGCCGGTGATCGCCTTGCGCCGGGGCAGCGACGCCGTGCTCGGCTCGCCTGGCTGTTGCGCATGGGCAGGATCTGCATCCCGGGGTGACATGCCGGAGCGTGCCGCGCATGCCGCGTGCCCGGATGGCACCAGCGCAGACACATCCCGACGGCGAAAATCGGTCTCCGCCGCCCAAGGATCTTCGCCACGCGCGCGCCGCGCCTGCCACGCCTGATCCAGGCGGTCTTGTTGCGCGAGGTCTTTTTCGAGCTGTATCCGCAGTGCACGCATTGCGTGCAACGTGTCCTCCCAGGTCTCGCGCCTTTCCGGCGCGGTGGCGGTGTGCGCGTCGGGGGGCCGGACCGAGGAAGCGACGTCTTGCTGGTGCGTTTGCGCTGTGCGTTCTGGCATGCCGATGGAGCGGTCATCGGTGCGCGCATCGGCGGACGGCATCGGTGCCTGCGCCAGCCGAGCGGCCGCTGGTGCCAGCGCGGTCTGTGCCTGCTGGGCGCTTGGCGCATCCAGCGCAGGCACGCGTGGCGGCTCGAGGTCTTGCGCATCGCTGCGCTGTGCGGCGCGTAGCGTTGCCGGGGACGGTTCCGAAGATGCAAGCGTAACCGCAGAGGAATGCCCATGTGCCGGATCCTGGTGCGGTTGCAGCGGCGTGCGCGCGTGCGCGGCGGCCGATGCCTGGGCGATAGACGGTTGCTGCGCGGGATGCGCTCGCGCATCGGCTTGCAGGGGTGCGGATGCCTGCGCGGCGTGATGCTGCGCGTCCTGCGTAAGGCGCACCTGCACCTGCTGCAGGTGCGATGCCTGCTGCGCCGCTGCATCAGGTACATCGTCTACATGCGGCTGCCCACGCTGCGCCTGTTGCTCCTGCGTGTGTTGGGCCAGGCGTTGTGGAGCATCATGCTGTTCTTGCGCGCGCTTCTCGGTCTGCTGCGTTGGGCGTTGCTCCTGATCGCGCTGCGGGGTTTCTTGCGCCTGGCGTTGCTCCTGTTCGCGCTGCGGGGTTTCCTGGGCTTGGCGCTGTTCCTGCTCGCGCTGCCGGGTTTCCTGCGCTTGGCCTTGCTCCTGCTCGCGTTGCTGCGTTTCCTGGGCCTGTCGCTGTTCCTGCTCGCGCTGCCGGGTTTCCTGCGTTTGGCGTTGTGCCTGTTCGCGTTGCTGTATTTCCTGCGCCTGGCGCTGTTCTTGCTCGCGTTGCACAAAGTAACGTTGATGCTCCTCTGACGCCTGCACCTGCAAGGCGCGCAAGGCGTCGGCCTGCCTCGCCTTTTCCAGTTGCGCCAGCTGCGCGTGTTCGCGCACCTGCGCCTGCTGTTGTTCCTGCGTCTGGCGCTCCTGCTGTTCGCGCTCCTGGCGTTGCTGTGCGGCAATCGCCGCCTGGGTCTGCGCCTGCACGTCCAGCACCAGCTGCGGGCTGGCGCCGGAGGTGGCGCCATTGCTGTCCGAGGCGGCCGTGGACCCCGATGCGGTGGATGCCAGCGTGGGCAGTGCCGGTGCGGACGGCGCTGCGTGCTGGCGTGCGCGTACCTCATGCAGCGCCTGCTGGATGTCCTCGGTGCTGGTGATGGCCGCGAGACGGTCCACGCCATCGGCGCCGCGCTGAAGATGCGCGATCGGGCTATCGGCGCCGTACACGCCCCCTGGTCCGCGTTGCAGCTGCAGCGCGCCATCGCCGGAGAGTCCTTGCGCCTCGCGCGTGCGCTGCGTCGCCAGCGCGATCGCCTCGCGCCAGTCGTGATTCAACTCCGTTCCGACGATGCGATAACGGTAGAGCGTTTCCTCGCGTTGCCGTGCTTCCGGCGAGCGCTTCGACTGCGGGATCGCGGCCAGCGTCTGCGCGTGCTCGGCCAGCGCCGGTTGCAGCAGCGCCCGCGTCGTATCCAGTTCCAGCGCCCGATTGCCCGCCGCAAGGCCGCCATCGCTGGTCCAGGGGGCCTCGGCATCGCGGTAGTAGCGCTTGCCGTCGGAAGCGTCCAGTACATCCGGATTGGGCAATGCCTGCTGCACCGCCGGCGACATCGGCCAGCCTTCGGCGGCCCAGCCGCTGCGGTGATACGCCAGTTCGTAGCGTGCGGCGATGGCGCCGGGGCTGTTGGCCAGGTTGCGCGCAACGACTTCCACGGCCTGCACGTCCAGCTCGGCCGCACGTGGTGGCGAGGCAGTTTCCTGTTCGTAGAGGCCGCGGTTATTTTCCCCGGACACCCCGGTCTTGACCTGGCGATGCCACTGGCCGTCGGCAGCATCGCGCATCCAGTTGGCCGGGCTCAGGCTTGGGCGGTCGCGGTCATCGGCCGGCAGGCTGTAGGGATCGTCGGGTTGGGGCGCGTCCTTCAACGCCAGGGCGGCGGCGGCGTTGGTGGCCTGGTAGTTCAGTTCGCGGGCTTTGTCGTAACTGGCGACGATCGGCGTGGGGGTCGGATTGTTCACCCCGTCGTTCGTCGTGTCGGCCCTCCCCTCACGCGACCAGGCGCGGCCATCGAAGGACCAGTGCGTGCCGTCGCGGTCGGTCTGGTGGTAGATGGCGCGGTTGTCGAACAAATCGGCGGCCTTCTCGCCGGCCTTGCTCATGAAGTACGCATCGGCCGCGATCAGCACCATGGGGCCGGCGCCGGAACTGCCCAGCGCATAGGCGGCTGTTGCGCCGCCGGCCCAGCCGCCGAGGTTGCGGCCGGCGTAATGCGTCAGTTCCGAGTGCGCGGCGAGCGGGTTCCCTTGCCGCAGCAGGCCTTCGATCTTGTCGCTGGTTTGCGTGGCCTCGTACAGGCTGGCGGCCGCCCCCACCACCCCCAGGGCGCCGGCCACCCTGACCCCGGGGCGGTCGAGCATCGGCGGCGCATAAGGCTTGAAGTCCACCTGGCCGCTGCGCAGCAGCCGCGCCGCCAGGGTATCGCCCTCGGTCAGGGCCGGATCGGCCAGGCCAGCGCTCGGTTGCACTGGCCGTGCCGTGGCAAGCACCGCGTGCAGCCCGGGCGCCACCGGTTCCGGCGCCTGCGCCGCCGCATGCACGATCTGTCCCGGCGGCGCATACCGCGCGGCATCGGCGGTGAGCTGGTGCACCTGGCCCTGCGCGCTGGCGCGGTCGATCTTGGGAGCGGCGGCGAACAAGGCGTTGCCTTCTTCGGAGCGGTGGATGACGTTCATGCGCGGATCGATCGGCGCATGCAACGGCGGCAGCAACGGCGCGCCGAACACGCCATTGTGGTAATCGGTCATCAGATTGAAGCTGCGTACGCCCAGGCCGCCGCGCAGGTAGCTGCCGCCGATGTCCGAATGCGCGCCGGCCACGGTGACATTGAGGAAACGCCCGTCGTCGGACAGCCCGTGCGGCATGATCTGATCGACGGGGAACAAGCCACGCCGCTCATGCTCGGCGCTGATCTGGAACCCGGACACCACCGACGGCGGCAGGCGGCGGTCGAACAGCTCCATGTAGCCGGTCGGCACCGGGTCGTACAGGCCCACGCTGATCGGGGTGAGGCCGGGGGGCTGGTGGTAGCGGTGATACAGCGGCAGGCCGTTCTCGTCGATGCCGCGGATGCCGCCCTTCGGATCGGGAATGCCGCGCTCATCGATCATCCGCGCCAGCAGCGGCACCTGGCTGGCGCCGCGGCTGAAGCCTTCCACGTGGTAGGCGATCCTGGCGTTGGGGTCGGCCTTGAAGATGAGCTGGGATTGTCTTGTCAATCTTGTATACATTTCCTCGGCACGGAACAGGCTAGTACGCCCGGTCGCGCCGTCGAGCGACTTTGCAAGAAAATCGTCCTGGGTGCCGGCGCCTTCGATGTATTCGTAGTCGATTTGTTTTATGCCAGACTCTCTTAAATCTATAACTTGCTGGCGAAATTTTGCGACATTAGTGGCATGCAATGGATCGGCATTGATATCGTTGCCGGTGCCATCCATCAGGCCAACTAGAAGATACGAATGTGGATCGGCGCGATCCAGTAGCTGTGGCACCTTGAACCGGTAAAGGTCTTCTGCAGCTTGGTCGTAGGTACCCAAGTGCTCCGGGCCGGCAACGTAGTGCGACACGTCATCGAGGGGCAATCCATCTTCACCCAGCGGCAGGATGATCTTCTTTGCCATGACCCGCGCTCCTTCAGTAGGTTTTTGTCCAGGCCAGAATGAGTTCATCGCGGCTGATTTTTGTGTGTGGGTCATGCTCTGGATCAGCCAGGTCCTTGGTCAGGACATCGGCACGCATATAGATATTGATCGTGCGATCGTTGACTTCGAGCAGGATGTACACATGGTGGCGCCCGTCTGCAAAATATCCGTAAGTCATCCAGAATTCATCCACATCCTCCTTGGGCACGTTGTGCAGGATCAAATGGCCAGGGAAGACCTTCTCCAAGTCGATCTCGACGTAACGCCCCACCCCATCCATCGCGGTCCAGCGGATATCGACCGTGCTCGGGAAGCCACGCGTCTCGAACTCCTCGGTGCTGCCGAAGCCGCCGGTCCAATCGTCTTTCCAGTCAGGGGCATAGGGAGCGCCAGAAGGCTTATCCCAATAATTCGAATGTTCCTGCTTGGCAAAGACAATGCTGCACCGCAAGACATGGTAGCAACGCGCCCCAAACGAATAACTATCGAACCGCAGCGGCCAAGGCTCGCTGGATTTCTTCCGGAGCAGATGGGCATTGAGGAAGTTCAACATTTCATGGCCGTCCATGTTGGGAGCGATGTTTCATGCGAAATATAGCAAAGGCACCCCTGACGCAGCGCCTGCTGGATGTCCTCGGTGCTGGTGATGGCCGCGAGACGGTCCACGCCATCGGCGCCGCGCTGAAGATGCGCGATCGGGCTATCGGCGCCGTACACGCCCCCTGGTCCGCGTTGCAGCTGCAGCGCGCCATCGCCGGAGAGTCCTTGCGCCTCGCGCGTGCGCTGCGTCGCCAGCGCGATCGCCTCGCGCCAGTCGTGATTCAACTCCGTTCCGACGATGCGATAACGGTAGAGCGTTTCCTCGCGTTGCCGTGCTTCCGGCGAGCGCTTCGACTGCGGGATCGCGGCCAGCGTCTGCGCGTGCTCGGCCAGCGCCGGTTGCAGCAGCGCCCGCGTCGTATCCAGTTCCAGCGCCCGATTGCCCGCCGCAAGGCCGCCATCGCTGGTCCAGGGGGCCTCGGCATCGCGGTAGTAGCGCTTGCCGTCGGAAGCGTCCAGTACATCCGGATTGGGCAATGCCTGCTGCACCGCCGGCGACATCGGCCAGCCTTCGGCGGCCCAGCCGCTGCGGTGATACGCCAGTTCGTAGCGTGCGGCGATGGCGCCGGGGCTGTTGGCCAGGTTGCGCGCAACGACTTCCACGGCCTGCACGTCCAGCTCGGCCGCACGTGGTGGCGAGGCAGTTTCCTGTTCGTAGAGGCCGCGGTTATTTTCCCCGGACACCCCGGTCTTGACCTGGCGATGCCACTGGCCGTCGGCAGCATCGCGCATCCAGTTGGCCGGGCTCAGGCTTGGGCGGTCGCGGTCATCGGCCGGCAGGCTGTAGGGATCGTCGGGTTGGGGCGCGTCCTTCAACGCCAGGGCGGCGGCGGCGTTGGTGGCCTGGTAGTTCAGTTCGCGGGCTTTGTCGTAACTGGCGACGATCGGCGTGGGGGTCGGATTGTTCACCCCGTCGTTCGTCGTGTCGGCCCTCCCCTCACGCGACCAGGCGCGGCCATCGAAGGACCAGTGCGTGCCGTCGCGGTCGGTCTGGTGGTAGATGGCGCGATTATCCAGCACATCGGCCAATTTCTCGCCGGCCTTGCTCATCACATACGCATCGGCCGCGATCAGCACCATCGGCCCGGCGCCAGCGCTGCCCAAGGCGTAGGCGGCGGCGCTGCCGCCGGCCCAGCCGCCGAGGTTGCGGCCGGCGTAATGCGTCAACTCCGATTGGACCGCGAGCGGGTTGTCCTGGCCGTACAACTCTCCGGCACGCCGTGCGGTGAGGGCGGTGTCGGCGGCACTGGTTGGGGTTTGCGGATGCATTCGAGTGTAGCGACGCCGGCGGCGGGCGAGCACGCGCTGCCGGCGTCACCCCGGAAGGCGTGATGCATCTCTCAAATTTCCATCGGCGCGTGGTTCTAATCGCCGCGCTCGCGAATCGCCTCGCAGGGTCCGTGGACAACGCCGTTTTCTGTGCGGTCAATCACGGCAACCGCCTCATCCGCTCTCGATGATGCCCGCCATGCGCCAGCCTGCGCCCCCGCCTTGGCCGCTCCGTCTTGGACCGGCCGCTTTCGGAGTGAACAGAGATGATGTCGATGTCGAGAAAATCCCGCATCACCCGCTGTGTGCTTGCCGCAGCGTTGCTGGCGGCAAGCGGTTCGGCATGGAGCTACGCCATCAACGGCGGCAAGGTCGTGGACGACAAGGGCAACGCCGTGCAGCTGCGCGGCGTCAACTGGTTCGGTTTCGAAACCAACGTGCACACCGTGCACGGCCTGTGGGCGCGCAACTGGAAGGACATGATCACGCAGATGCAGGGCCTGGGATTCAACGCAGTGCGCCTGCCGTTCTGCCCGCAGACCTTGAACGGCACCGCGCCGAGCAGCATCGACTACGGCCGCAATCCGGACTTGCAGGGCCTGAGCGCGCTGCAGGTGATGGACAAGGTGATCAACGAACTCAGCCGCCGCGGCATGTACGTGCTGCTCGACCACCACACCCCGGACTGCAATGCGATTTCCGAGCTGTGGTACACCTCTTCCTATACCGAGCAGCAGTGGCTCAAGGACCTGAGCTTTGTCGCCAAGCGCTACGCCAGCGTGCCGGGCGTGATCGGCCTGGACCTGAAGAACGAGCCGCATGGCGCGGCCACCTGGGGCAGCGGCAATGCAGGCACCGACTGGAACAAGGCCGCCGAACGCGCTTCGGCGGCGGTGCTGAAGGTGGCGCCGAAATGGCTGATCGTTGTCGAAGGCATAAGTGATAGCGCTAACTGTTCCAGCAGTGGCGGCCACTTCTGGGGCGGCAACCTGGAGCCGCTGGCCTGCGCCGCGCTGAAAATCCCGGCCAAGCGCCTGCTGCTGGCGCCGCATGTGTACGGCCCGGACGTGTTCATGCAGTCCTACTTCAGCGCCGCCAATTTCCCGGCCAACATGCCGGCGATCTGGGAGCGGCATTTCGGCCAGTTCGCGCAATCCGGGCAGGCGCTGCTGCTGGGCGAGTTCGGCGGCAAGTACGGCCAGGGCAATGCGCTGGACGTGCAGTGGCAGAATGCGCTGGTCGACTACCTGATCGGCAAGGGCATCCACAGCGGTTTCTACTGGTCGTGGAATCCGAACAGCGGCGACATCGGCGGCATCCTCAACGACGACTGGTCCTCGGTGCGCACCGACAAGGTCGCCTTGCTGAAGAAGCTGTGGGGGGATTCCAGCAGCGCTACGCCGACACCGACACCTACCGCGACGCCCACTCCGAGAGCGACAGCGACACCCACCCACACGCAGACCGCGGGCGGCGCCAGCTTCAGCACCAGGACCGTGGTGGACAGCGACTGGAACGCCGGCTATTGCCACCGCGTGCAAGTGACCAACACCGGCAGCGCCAGCGGCAACTGGGCGGTCACCGTTTCGATCAGCGGCACCGTCAACACCCTGTGGAATGCCAGCTGGTCGCAGTCCGGCAGCACGCTCAACGCATCTGGCGTGGACTGGAACAAGCCCCTGGCCCCCGGCGCCAGCGCCGAATTCGGCTTCTGCGCCGCGCGCTGAGCGCCTGCAGCGACACCGTCCTCGCGCGTCGTGCGCGGAGATGGCAAGCAACGGCAGCGTCGCACGGCGCTGCCGTTCGCGTTTCGGGCCAGCGCCATGCGGCGCGGTGCGGATGACGATCGTTGCGTGCGCGGATCCGTCCTGCGCGACACATCGGACATCGGACGACGGGCTTGTCCTCGGCAGCGGCCGCCACTGCAACCGCTGCCGGCGTCCGCGGCTCGGCACAGCCCCCGCGGCCAGGCATCGGTGCCCTGCCATAAGTCACCTTCCGGGGCCGGCACGCGGCCACTATGCTGTTCGATCCTCCTCATCAGGCCCTGCCCATGCTCCGACCCTTGTCGTTGTTGATCTCCAGCATCCTCACCCTTGGCGTCGGCGCCGCCAGCGCCCCAGCCAGCGCCGCGCCGCCGGCACTGGCCGCCAAGGCCACCGTGCCGGAGATCGCCTACACCCGCTTCACCCTGCCCAACGGCCTGACCGTGGTGGTGCACGAAGACCACAAGGCGCCGGTGGTGGCAGTGAGCATCTGGTACCACATCGGCTCCGGCGACGAGCCGGCCGGCAAGACCGGCTTCGCTCACCTGTTCGAGCACCTGATGTTCTCCGGCTCGGAAAACCACAAGGGCACCTATTTCGAGCCGTTCGAGAAGGTCGGCGCCACCGACATGAACGGCACCACCTGGTTCGACCGCACCAACTACTTCGAGACCGTGCCGACCACCGCACTGGACCTGGCGCTGTGGATGGAATCGGACCGTATGGGCCACCTGCTCGGCGCGATCGGGCAGAAGGAACTGGATACCCAGCGCGGCGTGGTGCAGAACGAGAAGCGCCAGGGCGAGAACCGCCCGTATGGACGCGTGGACGAGAACATCCTGGCCAACATCTTCCCGGCCAACCACCCGTACCAGCACGACACCATCGGTTCGATGGCCGACCTCGACGCGGCCTCGCTGGACGACGTCAAGCAGTGGTTCCACGACAACTACGGCGCCGCCAACACCACCCTGGTGCTGGCCGGCGACATCACCGTGGCCCAGGCCAAGGCCAAGGCCGCGCAGTATTTCGGCGACATCCCCGCCGGCAAGCCGGTGCCGCGCCAGCAGCCGTGGATCACCCCGCTGGCCAGGCAGACCCGTGGCGTGCAGCACGACCATGTCGCGCAGCCGCGCCTCTACCGCACCTGGGTGGCGCCGCAGCTGGGCAGCGACGACGCGGTGCAGCTGGAGCTGGCCACCACCGTGCTCGGCGGCGGCAAGACCAGCCGCCTGTACCAGCGCCTGGTGTACCGCGACAACCTGGTGGACGACGTCTCGGCCAGCATCCAGCCGTTCGCGCTGGCCAGCCAACTGCAGATCAGCGCCGACGTGAAGGACGGCGTGGACCCGGCCAAGGTCGAGGCCGCCATCGCCGACGAATTGCAGAAGTTCCTGGCCGAAGGCCCGAGCGCCGACGAACTGCAGCGCGCGCAGATCGCTGCACGGGCCAGCTTCGTGCGCGGCCTGGAGGAGGTCGGCGGCAAGGCCGCGATCCTGGCCGAGGGCCAGGTCTACCGCAAGGATCCGGGCGCCTACCAGCACGACCTGCAGCGCGCCCAAGCCGCCACCGCGGCGAGCGTGCGCAAGGCCGCCGACACCTGGTTCGGCAAGGGCGACTACCTGCTGACCGTGCTGCCGGCCGGCGACGGCTTCGACCCGGTAGCCGAGGACAAGGCGGTCAAGCCGCTGCCCGTGGCCGCCGGCAAGCCCGCGCCCACGCTGCCGGCCAAGGCCAGCTACAGCGTCGGCAAAAACCAGGTGGACCGCGCCGCCGGCATCCCGGAAACCAGCCAGTTCCCGAACCTGAGCTTCCCGCAGCTGCAGCGCGGCAAGCTCAAGAACGGCATCGAGGTGGTGCTGGCCGAACGCCATACCATCCCCGTGACCAAGGTGGAACTGCTGTTCGACGCCGGCTACGCGGCCGACCAGGGCGGCAAGCTCGGCACCGCCAACTTCACTGCGGCGCTGATGAACGAGAGCACCCGCAGCCTGGATTCGGTGGAAGTGGCGAAGCGCCGCCAGCGCCTGGGCGCGATCACCAGCGTGGCGTGCGAGTTGGACAGCTGCGCCGCCTCGCTCGACGCGCTCAACGACCAGTTGGCGCCGTCGCTGGCGCTGTTCGCCGACATCGTGCGCAACCCGGCGTTCAAGGCCGAGGACATCGAGCGCGTCCGCGGCCAGCGGCTGGCCTCCATCGCGCAGGAAAAGACCGAGCCGCAGAGCCTGGCGCTGCGCACCCTGCCGCCGCTGCTGTACGGCCCGCACCATCCCTACGGCGTACCGCTCACCGGCAGCGGCACCGAAAAGGCGATCAAGAGCCTGAGCGCCAGCGACCTGACCGCGTTCCAGAACAGCTGGCTGCGCCCGGACAACCTGCGCATCCTGGTCGCCGGCGACACCACCCTGGCGCAGATCATTCCGCAGCTGGACACGGCGTTCGGCGACTGGCAGCCGCCGGCGGCCACGCACCCGAGCAAAACCCTGTCGCAGGTCGCCGCGCAGCCCAAGCCGCGCGTGTTCCTGATCAACCGCACCGACGCCCCGCAATCGCTGATCCTGGCCGGCCTGCTGGCGCCGTCGACCAAGGCGCCGAACAACCTCACCATCGGCGTGGCCAACGGCGCCTTCGGCGGCACCTTCACCTCGCGGCTGAACATGAACCTGCGCGAGGACAAGCGCTGGGCCTACGGCGCCGAAAGCTTCATGATCGATGCGCAGGGCCAGCGGCCGTTCCTGTTCTTCGCCCCGGTGCAGACCGACAAGACCGCCGAGTCGGTGGCCGAGATCCTGAAGGAGGCCAAGGCCGTGGTCGGCGACAAGCCGCTGACCACCGAGGAGATCGCCAACATCAAGAACCAGCGCATCCGCGCCCTGCCGGGCAGCTTCGAGACCACCGGCGCGGTGCTGGGCGCGGTCGAGAGCATCGTCCAGTACGGGCGCCCGGACGACTACGTGCAGACCCTGAAGACGCGCCTGGAAGGCATCGACCAGGCCACGGCGGAAGCGGCGATCAAGGAAATCGTCGCCCCGCAGGCGATGACCTGGGTCATCGTCGGCGACCTCAAGCAGATCGAGGCGCCAGTGCGCGCGCTGAAGCTGGGCGAGGTGCAGGTACTGGGCAGCGACGGCCAGCCGGTCAAGGCGAAGGCCAAGGCGGCCACCAGGCAGTAACGCGACACGCGCATGGCCGGGAACTCCCGGCCATGCGTTGCAAGGCGGCGTGCGGGCGGATCGCCCGCGACGCTGGACGTCTCGGCAACACTCCCCTGCGCAGTGGTCCACACGCTGCCCGCTGCGTCGTCCTGCACAGCCGTCGAGAGTGCTTGATCCTGTCAGCCAGCCCGTGTCGGGACTGGCTCGATCGTGTCGGTAACGCCGGATTCCCGGATCCCGACCCACTGGGCGCAGCCGACGCCGGCTTGCCGCGTATGCGCGAAGGCGCCGCGCTTGAACTCGGCACCGATGCGTCCCAGCTGGCTCGCGGTCCCTGCCGACAGCCGGCCATCACCTGCAGATCGCGTTGGCTCGTCCGCTCCCCATCGCTGCCCGACTGGCGGCGAATTCGGCGGTGCACGAGTGGCGCGGTGTTCGAGCAACTGGGCGTGTCGGACAGGGACTGTGCGCTGGTGGACACCGCCTTCCGGCGTGCCGCCGACGTGGGCATGCGCGAAGTGGAGCGCCATCTGTAAGCAACACCGCCGGCCGTCCACCCAGGTCACTGCAAGCCTCGCCCCTCGGCACGCTGATCCGCTGGGCGATGGGCAGACCCGGTGCTTCTGCCACGGGTCGCGACCACCGGGACCAACCGATTGGCCCCGCTTTTGCATCGCTTGTGATATGTCCCCGGCCACGCCTCCGTTCAAGCCGATCGTAACGCGGCCGCTATCAGCAGATCCGCTACACGCGCCATGCCCTGACAGGATCGCGGCGCATGCGCGCCTGTTCCTCGGCAAGCGGCCGCCACAGCTGCCAGTCACCCGCCTTCTCCTTCGGTCGTTTACCATGCCGCACGCATCCTGCTCTGGACCCCAGATGAGCCATGCCGCTCCTCCCTGTTGCACGCCGCTGCTGAGCCTGTCGCTGGGCCTGCTGCTGGGCAACTACGACACCGCCTCGGCGCAGCCCGCGCCGCGCGCGATGCAGACCGCGCCGGCGCCGGCGCCACTGACCCCGGACCTGGCCTATCCCGAGCTGTTCCAGGCCGTGCAGCAGCAGGAACTGTTCGACGACCAGAAGCACTTCGTCGATGCGCTGCCGCTGCGCGACCCGGCGCTGATCAACGCCGACTACCTGGGCCAGCGCCAGCAGCCGGGCTTCGACCTGCGCCGCTTCGTCGCCGCCAACTTCGAGGAATCCGGCCCGGTGCAGACCGAGGCGATCCGCCAGGACACCGGCCTGCGCGAGCACATCGACACGCTGTGGCCGCTGCTGGTGCGGCGCCAGGTGGACGTGCCGGCGCACAGCAGCCTGCTGTCGCTGCCGCAACCCTACGTGGTGCCGGGCGGTCGCTTCCGCGAGGTCTACTACTGGGATTCGTACTTCACCATGCTCGGCCTGGTCGAGAGCGGCGAGCGCGAACGCAGCCGGCAGATGCTGGACAATTTCGCCTACCTGATCGACACCTACGGGCACATCCCCAACGGCAACCGCAGCTACTACCTGAGCCGCTCGCAGCCGCCGTTCTTCTCGCACATGGTGCAGCTGCAGGCCAAGGTGGAAGGCGACGCGGCCTATGCGCGCTACCTGCCGCAGCTGCAGAAGGAATACGCGTACTGGATGCAGGGCGCGCAGGCGCTGGCGCCGGGCAGCGCGCAGGCGCACGTGGTGCGGCTGGCCGACGGCAGCCTGCTCAACCGCTACTGGGACGCGCGCGACACGCCGCGCCCGGAAGCCTGGCTGCACGACGTGCGCACCGCGGCCGAGGCCAAGGACCGCCCCGCCGCCGAGGTCTACCGCGACCTGCGCGCCGGCGCCGAGAGCGGCTGGGACTATTCCAGCCGCTGGCTCAGCGACCGCAAGACCCTGGCCACGATCCGGACCACCGCCATCGTCCCGGTCGATCTCAACAGCCTGCTCTACCACCTCGAAACCACCCTGGCCCTGGCCTGCGCCAAGAGCCCGGGCGCGGCCGGCTGCGACACCGACTACGCGGCCCTGGCCAGCGCGCGCAAGACCGCGATGGACAAGCACCTGTGGAGCGACGCCGGCTACTACGCCGACTACGACTGGCAACAGCGCCGGTTGCGCGACCAGGTCACCGCCGCGGCGCTGTATCCGCTGTTCGTCGGCATCGCCTCGCCGGCGCGCGCCAAGCGCAGCGCCGACACCGTGCAGGCGCAGCTGCTGCGTCCCGGCGGCCTGGCCACCACCCGCCTGCATACCGGCCAGCAATGGGACGAACCCAACGGCTGGGCGCCGCTGCAGTGGATCGCGGTGGACGGCCTGCGCCGCTACGGCCAGGACGCGCTGGCGCAGCGCATTGGCAGCCGCTTCCTGGCGCGGGTACAGGCGCTGTTCGCGCAGCAGCACAAGCTAGTGGAGAAGTACGGCGTCGACGCCAAGGCCCAGGGCGGCGGCGGCGGCGAATACGCGCTGCAGGACGGCTTCGGCTGGACCAACGGCGTGACCCTGCTGTTGCTGGACCTGTACGCGAAACCGGCCGTCGCCGCGCCGCCCGCAGCGGCCGCGCAGCGCCACGCACAGCCGGAGCCGGCCACGCCCTGAGGCGGCGTCCGGCGGGTATGCGGCGGCCACGGCATCGTCGCCATCGCCTCGCACTACGAACCGCTGACGCTGCTGGTGAACGTGCAGCGCGGCCCGGTGTTCACCGACGCGCGCTACTGCGCCGGCGTTTCCGTCTTGATTCCCATCGCCTCGCGGTAGCGCTGGTACAGCGCCATCACCTTGTCGATGTAGTCCCGGGTTTCCGCATACGGCGGCACGCCGCGGTAGCGCGCCACGGTGCCGATGCCGGCGTTGTAGGCGGCCGCGGCCAGGGTGCGGTCGCCCTGGTAGCGGCGCAGCAGCGACTGCATGTAGCGCGCGCCGCCGGCGATCGACTGATCGGCGGCGAACGGATCGGCCACACCGTATTCCTTCGCCACCTCGGGCATCAGCTGCATCACGCCCTGCGCGCCCTTCGGCGATACCGCCGCCGCGTCGAAGCCGCTTTCGGCATGCGCGATCGCGCGCAGCCACGGATCGTCCACCCCGGTGGCGCGCGCCGCGGCGCGGAACTGCTTGGCGTGCATGTTCAACTGCGGCGCGCCGACCTTGCCCAGTCCCGGATGCGCCGCCTCGCCGGGTGGGGTGACCGCGGTGAAGCGCAGGTACGCGCGCGAACCGGGCAGGTTGCGCGTGGAATACACCAGGCGCCCGTCCTGCTCGCGCTCGTACAGGGTGCCGCTGAACACGCCCATGCTGCCCCACAGATTGGGCATGGCGATCGCGGCATCGTCCAGTTCCTTGGGCGTGCAGCGCGACCCGGGCTCCGGCGCGGTCGCCAGGCTGACCGTGCCGTCGCGCACGCAGCGATACACCGTGCGCGCCTGCGCCGCGGCGACAACGCCGCAGCACAGCAGCAGGCTCAGCAGCGTTCGGGCACAGCGCATGGGGCGGGAGATGGAACCGGCGACGGTGGGCGCGCATCATCGCGCAGCGGGCGTCGGCGCGAGTGAGGACCGGCCAGGACGCTCGTTTTGACCCGCGCCCTTGTAGGAGCAACTGTCTTCTCATCCGATAACCTCACGCCATGGTGTGCGATCTCGTGCCATGGCGTTGAGTCGGATAAGCAGCACGCGCATGCATGCGGTGATGGCGACCTTGGCGGGCTTGCCGCGTGCCCGTAACTGTTGATAACGCTCCTTGAAGGAGGCTTGAGTGCGCACAACGCTCCAACAGGCCATGTACAGCACTCGTCGGATCGTGGCACGCCCGCCGCGGATGCGGCGTTTGCCGCAGTGCTGCCCGCTGTCCACGTTGTAGGGAGCCAGGCCGACCAGGGCCGCGATCTGGCGACGATCCAGCGTCCCCAGTTCGGGCAGATAGGCCATCAGGCTGGCGGTGGTGACCTCGCCGATGCCCGGGACCGTGCCCAGGGCGTGCGCCAGCGCATCGTCGAGCTGGCACCGCACCTGCTTGATCGCCTGGTTCATCCGCTGGATACGGCGGCGCACGTCGCCGATCTGCTCGATCAGGCACGCGCGCACCATGGCCAGGGTCGCCTGATGCAAGCGACGGCGCTCGTCGTCACGTTGCTGGACCAGTTGCTCGCGGCGCTGGACCAGCATGCGCAGTTGCTCACGCAAGGGATCGGGAGCCGGCGCGGGCGCTTGCACCAGGTGAGCCATGCGCGCCAGCAAGGCCGCATCCAGCGGATCGGTCTTGGCGGTTGTGCCCAAGGCCGTGGCGAAAGCGCGTGCCCGGCGCGGATTGATCCGGGTCACCGGGATCCCTGCCGTGGCCAGTGCCGTCATCACCGCCCGTTCGTAGCCGCCGGTGGCCTCCAGCAGCGCGTTGCCGACGCAGTGCCCGGCAAGGTGGTCGCACAGGCGCTGGTGGCCCTGGGCGGTATTGGGAAAGGACAGCAACTGGTCCAGGGGAAGCACGTGGACGGCCAAGGTGTCCTTGGCCACATCGATACCGATCCAAAGAGGCATAAGCGTTAGGTAGACTGGGGGACAGGAGAGAGCCACCTCGTCGCTGCCCACGCTTGTGAAGTTCGAGCGAACGCTCGTTCAACTGTTCGGGCTAGGCAACGAGGTCGATGTGCGGCCGCCCTGGCTCCTACACGTGCTTGAACACTACGGCCTGTCGGCGTGCCGCACATCGCTCTCCACTCAAACTGTAGAGCAATCTCCAGACACAAGCGGCTTCAGCCGCGACAGGTTGCCGAAGCCACTGCGATCCCCGGCCTATTCTTGGTCCATCTGTCACGATCCCTTCCGAAGCCCGGCAACTGCACGGCTCCACGCGTCGAGACTGAAGTCGCTCCCACAGGAGACTTGCGGCAAGCCGGCCGAGTGCACTGTGGGAGGGACTTCAGTCCCGACTGTTTCCGAGGTCGGATAGCTGGATGGCTTCGTTCGTCGCGGCTGAAGCCGCTCCTACAGGAAGCTTGCTGCCGACTCGCCGGGTGCACTGTAGGAGCGGCTTCAGCCGCGACAGGTTGCCAAAGCCACTGCGATCCCCGGCCTATTCTTGGTCCATCTGTCACGATCGCTTCCGAAGCCCGGCAACTGCACGGCTCCACGCGTCGCGACTGAAGTCGCTCCCACAAGGCACTTGCAGCAAGCCGGCCGGGTGCACTGTGGGAGGGACTTCAGTCCCGACTGTTTCCGAAGTCGGATAGCCGGCCCACTCCGTTCGTCGCGGCTGAAGCTCCTACAACGGCAAGCAGCCGGGAAAACGCCACCCTTACGGCGCGCACGCCGCCAGTGTCTGGTCGGCGTACCACAGCGCGCGCCGCGCCAGGTCGTAGGCGCTGTCGGCGGCGCGTGGCAGGGTCTGCTGCGCCAGGATCGGGTCGGCACCGCGGGCCATGGCGTTTTCCACACGCTGCAGGTCGCCCAGGTTGTCCAGCACCGGCTGCAGCAGGCGGCTGCGCTGCGCCGCCGGGCAGGCCGCACGGCGCTGCTCCAGTTCGCCGATCGCCTTGCGGATGCGGCGGCTGGCCTCGCCATCCAGGCCGGGCGCCTTTTCCAACGCAATCGGCGCGGCCTTGTAGGCATCGCCGGTCGCTTCGCTGCCGAGATCGCCCGCGCGCTCGTGCAGCGCCGGATTGAAGCGCACGTCCGGCGGCGGCCGCGCCACCGCCGGCTGGTGGCTGCTCTTGGACAGCATCTTCTTCATCGCATCGCCGATGCCCTGCATCGCCACGTCGCCCAGAGTGCCGTCGCTGGCCCAGTCCTTGTCGAAGCGGGTGCGCCGGTAGTCGATCGGGTTGGGACGCTCGAGCAGGCGTTTGGCCTTGGCCAGGTCGCGCGGGTTGGTGGTGCCTGGCGGCGTGCCCTGCGCCTCGGCGAACGGGTCCACCGCCACGCCGTCCGGCAGCCGCGCGCTGCCGTCGCGGGTGTACAGCGTGGCGCGCATCGGCGCGGCCGGCGTGGCCACCGCGGCGGCGCGGCGGGTCGGTGGCGGCAGCGGCGCTTGCGCCGCGCGCGCGGCAGCCGGCGCGCGCCGTGCCGCGGCATGCGGCGCGGACGGGGCGGCCTGCGATGGCGGCGACGGTGCGGCGACCGGCACCGAGCGCGGCACGAAGACCAGCCGCATCGCGTCGTGGGCACGCGCCGGCGCCGCCGCCGGCGCGATCAACAACAGGCGGCCCAGCAGCAGCAGGATCAGCACGGTGATGGCGGCCGCCCCCAGGTGCAGCAGCCGGTCTTGCGCAGGCGCAGACGTCACGACGATCGAGATTCCATAGCGAGGCATGCGTCCACCGGATGAGTGTCTCCGGACTCCGCTATGGTGCCGTGAGTTCCTGTGCCGCACCGTGTCGGTCGGCATCGGCCGCCGTCATGCAGCGTCATGCGCCGCCGGACTACAGGCGCAAAACCCCCGCCACGCTTGACGCTGCGCCATGCCGCGAGGAAACCGGCTAAGGTGACCGGCGCCGATACGGCGACAGCCGGCGTACAGCCAGCGCGCGCCGGCGCCGCCGATATCCCCTGTTCTGGAGAACACACCTGTGGTGGAGAAGCACATGATCCGATGGCTCGGCGCCTGCCTGCTGAGCGCCGCCGCGACGCTGCCGGCCACCGCGGCGCCCTCGCACCTGGACAGCATCGCGCAGCGCGGCACCCTGCGCGTGTGCACCACCGGCGACTACCTGCCGTACAGCCTGCTGCGCGCGGACGGCGGCTACGAGGGCATCGACATCGCCCTGGCGCAATCGCTGGCGGCCAGCCTGCAGGTGCCGGTGACCTGGGTACCCACACGCTGGGCGACACTGCTGCCGGACCTGCTCGCCGATCGCTGCGACATCGCCGTCGGCGGCATCTCGGTGTCGCTGCCGCGGCAGCGCCAAGCCTGGTTCAGCGCGGTGCTCGACGTGGACGGCAAGATCCCGCTGGTACGCTGCGCCGACCAGCAGCGCTATCGCGATATCGCGCAGATCAATCGCGCCGAGGTGCGGGTGATCGAACCGCGCGGCGGCACCAACGACGCCTTCGCCCGCCGCGCGCTGCCGCAGGCGCAGCTGACCCTGTCCGACGACAACACCGCGATCTTCCGCGAACTACGCGAAGGCCGCGCCGACGTGATGATCACCGACGCCTCCGAAGCGCGCTTCCAGCAGCGCCGCGTGCCCGGCCTGTGCGCGGTGAACCCGCAGCAGCCGCTGCAGTACAGCGAAAAAGCCTTCCTGCTGCCGCGCGACGACATGGCCTGGAAAGCCTACGTGGACCAGTGGCTGCACCTGAGCAAGGCCAGCGGCGAGTACCGCAAGGCGCAGGCGCCGTGGTTGGGGGAGGCGGCCGAGTAGCTTGCCGGGAAGCGTTGCAGATCGCACGGTTGCCGGGATCGGCGATGTACGGCGCGTCATGCGCATCGACCACGATGCCGTAGCAATCGGCGAACGGCGGCGTGCGGTCAGCCAGCCTGGCCAAGTTGTTCGGCCAGGTCGTTGCGCGGCGAGCGGCCGTACAGGCGGCTGTATTCGCGGCTGAACTGCGACGGGCTCTGGTAGCCGACGCGATAGCCGGCCGAACCCACGTCCATCCGCTCCACCACCATCAAGCGCCGCGCCTCGCGCAGGCGCAGCTGCTTCTGGTATTGCAGCGGGGTCATCGCGGTCACCGCGTTGAAATGGTGATGCAGCGACGAGGCGCTCATGTTCACCTGCCGCGCCAGGTCTTCGATCCGCAGCGGCTCGGCGTAATGTTGGCGCAACCACGCAATCGCCTTGGCGATGCGGTTGCTGGGGCTGTCCTCCTGCGCGATGCGCAGCAGGTTCGGGCCACACGGGCCGGTCAGCAGGCGATACAGGATTTCCTGCTCGATCAGCGGCGCCATCGCGGCGATATCGTCGGGCTGTTCGAGCAGCTTGAGCATGCGCAGGGTCGCGTCCAGCAGCGCTGCACTGGCGGTGTTGACCGACACGCCGCGCACGCAGTCGGCGCTGGCCTGCGCCGGCAGCGGAATGCGTTCGAGCAGGTCGCGTAGCCGATCCGGGCGGATCGCCATGCCCACGCCCAGCAACGGTTGCTCCGGGCTGGCCTGGGTGATCCGCGACACCACCGGCAGGTCCAATGCCACCAGCAGGTAGGTGCCGACACCGTAGCGGTACTCCTCCGTGCCCAGGCTCAGGCATTTCTCGCCCTGCACCATCAGCGCGAAGCACGGCCACTGTGCGGCGTGCGTCTTCGGCGAGGGCGCGGTGCGGTACGAACAGAACAGGCCGTCGATGGCGGTCTCGCCGTCGCCGTCGGGGACGGCCAATCGGGCAATGAGTGCGGCGATTTCTTGATAGCGTTCGGCGAGCGCGGTCATCGGCGTCGGGCGCGGTGGCGGGCAATCCAGGGACATACAGCTTGCCTGATGCTGCGACGGCACGTTCGCCGCCGCGGCACGGTTTGCAGGATCGGACAAGAATTCCGCGGGATCGCGATAACGCGCAGCGGCATCGCGCTCGCATTCTGTGCAGGCCGGATCCCCCGTCGCGTCTACCGGAGTGCTCCCATGCCCCTCCTGCTCCCCTCCTCCCCCACCGGCGCGCCGATCGCCGCCGCAGCGCCCTGCCGCCCCCATTCCCCGCACTGCGCCGCGCCGCGCAACGCGCAGGGCTGAGCCGATGCAAGCGCATACCGAAGCCCTGGAAATCACCACCTTCCGCCTGCAGGACTGCACCTGGCGCACCTTCCTGCGCGCCAATGCCGAGGTCGATGCCTGGCTGCAGCGCCAGCCCGGCTTCCGCTCGCGGCGCATCGCGCGGCGCCGCGACGGCACCGTGGTCGACATGCTGCTGTGGGACAGCGTCGCCCACGGCACCACTTCGGCGCGGCGGCTGATGCGCGAACTGCGCGGCGCCGCGATCCATGCGCTGATCGATCCGGACACCGTGTCCTGGGACATCGCGCCGGTGCAGCACGTCAGCGGCGAGGAGCGCAGCGACAGCGAAGCGGACGTCGAAGCCGACAGTCTCGCCGCCTAGCCACCCACCGCCGCGCTCACACCCAGCCGCGGCGGCGGAACCACGCCAGCGGCAGCACCACGCTCAGCGCGATCACGCCCAACGCCCAGTAGTAGGCGTCGTGCCACTTGAGTTCGGGCATGTGCGCGAAGTTCATGCCCCAGATGCCGACCAGCACCGTCGGCGGGATGCCCACCACCGACGCCACCGCCATCACCTTCATGACGTTGTTCTGGTCGATGTTGATCATGCCCAGCACGCTGTCGAGCAGGAACTCGACACGGTCGTCCAGGTGCTGCTCGAACTCGCTCAGGGTGACCAGGTCCTTGTGCAGCAGGCCGATGCGCTTGGACGCATCGGCGCCGAACCAGTCCGGCGCGGCGCCGTCCAGATAGGTGGCCAGGCGCAGCAGGCCCTGCCCGGCGTTGTGCATGCCGCCGAGCCGCCGGCCCATGCCGCCGACCGCGTGCAGCATCCGCTCCAGATCGCGCGAGGCGTGCGGTTGGTCGAAGGCCATGCGGGTGGTCTCGGTGATCTCCGCCTCCAGCGCTTCCAGCCGGTCCGCCAGCTGCCCGACCAGCTGATCGAGCAGGCGCAGCAGCAGATCGTCGCTGCTCCGGCACGGGGTCTTCTCCAAGTGCGCGGCCACCGCCTGCAACGACCCCATGCGCTGCTCGCGCTGGGTCACCAGCACCCGCGGCGACAGCGCAAAGCCCAGCGGCGCGGTCGGGCCGTCGTCGTCCTGGAAGCGCGGCACGTTGAGGAACAGCACGTCGCCCTCGATGCGCACCCGGCTGCTGAACTCGATCTCGCCGATCGCCGCGCGCGTGGGCAGGGCGAACCCCACCTGCCGGTCGGCCTCGGCCAGTTCCTCGCGGCTGGGCTGGCACAGGTCCACCCAGCAGAACGGTGGCGCGGACGTTCCAGCGATGCGGTGGATCGTGATCATCGGGTGCGGCTTGAGGGCGGGAGGGCGCGAGCATCCTCCGCTGCGGCTGAAGCGAACGTCAACGGCGCAGGCGCGCACCGCGGCCGCCAATGCCGCGCCCGTTATGGCCCGTCCACGCCAGACGGCCGCTGCTTCAGGCGCGCGCGCCGCCGCGACGCTTCAACGCATAGCCAATGCCCAGCAGCAGGAACCAGACCGGACTGGCCAGCAACGCCTGCCGGGTGTCGTCCTGCAGCGTCAGCAAGGCCAGCACGAAGGCGAAGAACGCCAGGCACACGTAGCACATGAGCACGCCGCCGGGCATCTTGAACGCGGAGGCCGCGTGCAACTGCGGGCGCTTGCGCCGGTAGGCGATGTACGCGCACAGGATCAGCGACCAGACGAACATGAACAACACCGCGGCCAGCGTGGTGACCAGGGTGAACGCGGTGACCAGGTTCGGGATCAGGTACACCAGCAGCGTGCCGCCGAGCAGGCACGCGCAGGAGAACAGCAGCCCGCGCGCCGGCACCGCCGCGCGCGACAAGCGGGCGAAGCCGCGCGGCGCGTGCCTCTCCTCGGCCAGGCCGTACAGCATGCGGCTGGTGGAGAAGATGCCACTGTTGGCCGACGAGGTGGCCGAAGTCAGCACCACGAAGTTGATCAGGCTGGCCGCGGCCGGCACCCCGGCCAGCACGAACAGCTCCACGAACGGGCTCTTGCCCGGCACCACGTCGCGCCACGGCGTCACCGCCATGATCGCGATCAGTGCCAGCACGTAGAACACCAGGATGCGCACCGGGATCGAATTGATCGCCTTGGGCAGGTTGCGCTGCGGGTCGGCAGTCTCCGCGGCGGTGGTGCCGACCAGTTCGATGCCGACGAAGGCGAACACCGCGATCTGGAAGCCGGCGAAGAAACCGCCGATGCCCATCGGGAACATGCCGCCGTCGTTCCACAGATTGGCCAGCGACGCCACGTGCCCGGACGGCGACTGGAAGCCCCAGGCCACCAGCCCGGCACCGGTCAGGATCAACGCGCAGATGGCCACGATCTTGATCAGCGCGAACCAGAATTCCATTTCGCCGAACAGCTTCACCGTCACCAGATTCAGGCTCAGCAGCAACAGCACGCACAGCAGCGCCGGGATCCACGGCGCCAGGCCGGGAAACCAGAACTGCGCATACGCCGCGATCGCGATCACGTCGGCGATGGCGGTGATGATCCAGCAGAACCAGTAGGTCCAGCCGCAGAAGAACCCGGCCCAGGGACCGAGCAGATCGGTGGAGAAGTCGATGAACGACTTGTACTCCAGGTTCGACAGCAGCAGCTCGCCCATCGCGCGCATGACGAAGAACAGCATCGCGCCGATGATCAGGTACACGAACAGGATCGATGGGCCGGCCAGGCTGATGGTCTTGCCCGAGCCCATGAACAGGCCGGTGCCGATGGCGCCGCCGATCGAGATCAATTGCAGGTGGCGGTTGGACAGGCTGCGCTGGAGATGGTCGGGCTGGGCGGACGGGTCGGACATGGGCGCGGCCATCGGCAGGGAAGAATCCGACAACATAGAGGACCCGGCCAGCGTCCGCCAGTGGTTGCGCCCTTGCCTGGCGACGCCGCGCAGCCACCGCGGCGCGGCGCGGCCACGTGCAGCGCAGCGCCCCGCCGCGGCAGCGGCAGCGGCAGCGGCAGCGGCAGCCCGATCACACCGGCTTGGCGCCCTGGCCCAGCGCCACGAAGCTGAAGTCGCGATCGGATTGCGTGCCGTTGCCGTCGCCGGTCTTGATCAGCACCTGCCGCGCGTCGATGCGGAGGATGACCGCGTTGTCGCGGGTGTCGCCGTCGCCGCTGTAGATCTGGGTGATGGCGGCCCCGCCCAGCGTCTCGAACGCCGGTTGGAACGACAGCAGATAGTGGCCGGTACCGGTCCGCGCCACCGAGAAACCGCTGCCGTTGCGGATCTGCCCGTTGCCCGCCACCACGCCCGCCACCACGCGGCCCGACGGCACCTGATCGAGGCCGAGCGCCTCGCCTGCCAATGCATTGATCATGCAAATCTCCTGGTTCGATGGAAGAAAGGAACCGGCGCCGCGCGCCCATGCCGTGCCTCGTCCGTGAGAGGCCAGCATCGGCAGCGCGCGCGCGGCGCACCATCGGGGATATGCTGATCGCGCGCGGTCTGCGCGCTGAGGCGGGGCGGCGGCGGATCGCCGCAGCATGACGCGCACGGCTCACACGATCTTGGTGCGCCGCCACCACTGCGTCACTTTTTCCTCGCGCACCAGGGTGAACAGGCCGGCGCCCAGGATCAGCGCGATGCCGACCAACATCGGCCAGTCCAGGCGATCGTGGAACAGCCAATAGCCGAAACCGATCGCCCACAGCATCTGGCTGTACTGGGTCGGCGCCACCGCGCTGACCGGCGCCAGCCGCGACGCATACATCAGCAAGATCGCCGCCAGCCCGGCGAGCAGGCCATAGCCGGCCAGCAGCACCCATTGCTGCCAGGTCGGCCACACGAAGGTCGGCAGCATCAGCAGCGCCCCCATCAGCAACGGACCGAGCACGCCGGCACCGTACAGGGTCAGGCGCTTCTCGCCCGGCCCGGCCATGCGCAGGCTGATCACCGACACCGCCCCGACCAGGCCGCAGACGATGGCCGCGACATGGCCCTCGCTCAGGTGCCGGAAGCCCGGCCGCAACACGATCAGCACGCCGACGAAACCGACGATCACCGCCAGCCAGCGCCGCCAGCGCACCTGCTCCTTGAGCAGCAACACCGACAGCACGGTGACGAAGATCGGCATCAGGAAGATCAGCGCGAACGCCTCGGCCATCGGCAACAGGGTGAACGCGGTGACCGCCGACAGATTGCCGACCGCGCCGGTGAACGCGCGCAGCAGCCAGATGCTGGGACGCTGTGCCACCACCACCTCGCGCCAGCGGTCGCCGCGCTTCTTCAGGAACAGCAGCGCGGCGAGCATCAGCAACGCGCCGAAGAACACCACCTCGTAGGCCGGCAGCGTTCCCTCCAGGCCCTTCACGAACGCATCGCTGATCGAATAGGCGGCATAGCAGGCGAAACCGAGCAGCACACCTTTGAGCATCGCGGATCCTGGCAGCTGGCGCCGCGCGCGGCGTCGGCCATTGGGGGGAGAAGACGGCGTCATTATGCGTCGCCATCGCTGCGGCCACCATGACATGGCGTTGCCGCGGGCGCGTATCGCAACGCCTAGCGCCGGCACCGGCGCACGACTTCGCCGCAAGGCTCGGTTACGATGCCTGCCCCGCTCCGACCAACCAGGCCGCGCGCAGTGCGCGTGGCGCCTCGCCCCCATCGACGTGACCCGCTATTCCGGCCCCCTGCTGACCCGCCCGCTCGCCGACGCGCTACTTGCCGCACGCGATGGCGGCGCCGCCACCTGGACAGGGTCGCTGGATCTGCAGCGCAGCGAAGGCCACGCCCTGCTCACCGCGGACCGCTGGCAATGGCGCGGGCAGGCGTATCCGTATCCGCCCAAGCTCAAGGACCGCACGATCTACTACTGGGACGGCGAGGAGTTCGCGCCGGTGTCGCGCTTCGGCGGCGCGCTGATCAAGCTGGTGCCGACCGAATGGGGCGCACCGACCTTCGAGATCGACGGCATCAAGATGCTGCCCAGCGCGCAGCTATCGCCGTTCGAGGACGCGCGGCGCAAGGTCGCGCTGATCGAACCGCGCGGCAAGCGGGTGCTCGACACCTGTGGCGGGCTGGGCTATTTCGCCGCCTGCGCGCTGGACGCCGGCGTGGCGCAGCTGCAGTCGTTCGAGAAGAACGCCGACGTGCTGTGGCTGCGCACGCTCAACCCGTGGTCGCCGGATCCGGCCGCCAGCGAGGGGCGCCTGCAGCTGGCGCATGCCGACGTCGGCCAGGCCATCGGCGCCATTGCCAGCGATTCGGTGGATGCGCTGCTGCACGACCCGCCGCGCTTCGGCATCGCCGGCGAGCTGTATTCGCAGGCGTTCTACGACCAGCTGGCGCGGGTGCTGCGCCGCGGCGGACGACTGTTCCACTACACCGGCAGCCCGAACAAGCTGACCAGCGGCCGCGACGTGCCGCGCGAAGTGACCAAGCGCCTGGAGAGGGCCGGTTTCCGCGCAGAACTCGCGCTGGACGGGGTGCTGGCGACGCGTCGCTAGCCCATCTCGATTCGGTTGCAGGCATTTGCAGGAGCGGCCGGGTCATCGGTGCGACAAGCGCAAGGCTGGACCTGGCAACATCGGCAAAGAAAGCGTCGGAGCTGAAGCCCCTCCTACAGTCCTGATTAGCGCTGTGTCTCAGCTGGTGATGCTGCCTTGGTTTAGAAATGCAGGTTCTTCAGTGAGATACGGCGATGACGCTCAATCGGATCCAGTTCCAAAAGGGGCTTTCGATTCCGGCTTTTCTGAGCCGCTACGGCTCCGAGGCGCAATGTGTCGAGGCCTTGGTTCAGGCCAGGTGGCCCAATGGCTTCGTGTGTCCGCAGTGCGGACACACGCATGCCAGTGGCTTTGAGCGGGGACGCCAGCACCTGTGGCAGTGCGCGCGCTGCCGGGTACAGACCAGCTTGACCGCCGGCACGCCCATGGCAGACACCAAGCTTCCCTTGCGGGTGTGGTGGCTGGCCATCTATCTGGTGAGCCAAGCCAAGAACGGAATTGCTGCGCTGGAACTGGCTCGGCAACTGGGCGTGTGCTATCGCACTGCATGGCGGATCAAGCACAAAGTGATGTCGGCGATGGCCGATCGTGAGCAGTCACGCCGGCTCGACGGAGAGGTCCAGATCGATGATGCCTATCTGGGCGGCGAACGCGCCGGTGGTCCAGGCCAACCGCAGTGGCGCAATAAAGTGCCGTTTATTGCAGCGGTTTCCCTGCATCAAGGGCGCCCGCGCTATCTCCGCCTGGATGTGGTCTCCAGCTTCCGAAGAAGCGTCGTGCACACGTGGGCTCAGCAGGCACTGGCACCGGGCACCCATGTCGTCAGTGATGGGCTGACAGCGTTCACCGGTGTGGGCTGGGCAGGCCTGACCCACGATGCCATCGTGACCGGAAGCGGCCGCAAAGGCGTCCAGCAGCCTCGTCTGCGTTGGGTCAATACGATCCTGGGCAATCTCAAAACGGCGCTTAGCGGCACCCACCATGCGGTGGACTTCCCCAAATACGGCGCGCGCTACCTGCATGCGCATGCCTACCGCTTCAATCGCCGCTTCAACCTGGCCGCCATGGTGCCGCGCCTGGCCAGTGCCCTGGCCGGCGCGGGAAGGCTCACAGAGCAGCAACTGCGTACGACAGCTGAGACACAGCGCTAATCAGGTCCTACAGTGCATCCAGCCAGCTTGCCATGCCGCATGGCCTTGTAGGAGCGGCTTCAGCCGCGACAGACAGCCCGCCGCGACGCATGACCCAACGCCATCCGCAGTCGCTTCCGCCCCATGTAAACCCCAGGAAAAGGCTACAGCGCGCGACGTTCTTCATACCGACGCAGCAATCCGCTCGCGCAACCAGCGATGCGCCGGATCGCGGTGCACGCGCTCATGCCAGAGCATCGCCATCTCATAGCCGGGCACCGGCAGCGGCGGCGCGCACACGCGCAGGCCCGGATGGTCGCGCAGCAGCCGCTCCGGCAACATCGCCACCAGATCAGTCCGCAGCAGCACGTCGATGACGAACAAAAAATGCGGCACCGACAGCACCACCCGCCGCTGCAGCCCGCGTTCGTGCAACGCCGCATCGGTGACGCCGCTGAAACAGCCGCCGTCCGGCGACACGATCACGTGTTCGAGCTTGCAGAACTGCGCCAGCGTCGGCCGCCGCTGCAGCCGCGGATGCCCGGCGCGGCCGGCCAGCACATAGCGTTCGGCGAACAGCGTGCGTTGGCGCAGGTTTGGCGGTGCGCCGTCGCGGGTATGCAGGGCCAGGTCGATCTCGCCCCGCTCGGCCTGCCGCGCGATCTGCAACGGCGCCATTTCCAGTACCGCCAGCCGCGTACCCGGCGCCGCGCTGCGCAGCGCCGCCAGCGCCGGCAGCAGGATGGTCGATTCGCCATAGTCGGTCGCGGCCACACGCCAACGGTTGCCGGCCTGCGCCGGCACGAACGGCGCTTCCGCCGCCACCGCGCGCTGCAACGCCTCCAGCGCCTGCCGCAGCGGCGCGCGCAAGGCCTCGGCACGCGCGGTCGGGCGCATGCCGCGCGGCCCCGGCAGCAGCAGCGGATCGTCCAGCGCGGCGCGCAGCTTGGCCAGGTGCACGCTGACCGAGGGCTGCGACAGGTGCAGGCGCTCGGCCGCACGGGTCACGTTGTGCTCGGCGAGCAGCGCATCTAAGGTCAGCAGCAGGTTCAGGTCCAGGCGTCCGAAATCAAGCATGGCTATAGCTGCAATTCCCGTAATTCATTTTAACTATAGCGGGCCGCGGCCTACCTTGGCGGCATCCCATCACCGAGGTCGCCCATGAACGTGCTGCTGGTCTACGCCCATCCCGAACCCACATCACTTAACGGCGCGCTCAAGGACTTCGCCGTGCAACGCCTGCAGGACGGCGGCCACCGCGTGCAGGTGTCGGACCTGTATGCGATGCAGTGGAAGCCGACGCTCGATGCGCAGGACAGCCTGGACGGCGCGGCCGGCGATCGCTTCGATCCGTCGCTGGACTCGCAACGCGCGTTCGCCAACGGCCGCCAGCGCGCGGACATCGCCGCCGAGCAGGACAAATTGCGCTGGGCCGACGCCGTGCTGCTGCAGTTCCCGCTGTGGTGGTTCTCGATGCCGGCGATCCTGAAAGGCTGGGTGGACCGCGTCTATGCGTATGGCTTCGCCTACGGGGTCGGCGAACATTCCGACGCGCGCTGGGGCGACCGCTACGGCGAAGGCAGCATGGCCGGCAAGCGCGCGATGCTGATCGTCACCACCGGCGGCTGGGAATCGCACTACGCGCCGCGCGGCATCAACGGCCCGATCGACGACGTGCTGTTCCCGATCCAGCACGGCATCCTGCACTACCGCGGCTTCGACGTGCTGCCGCCGTTCGTGGTCTATCGCAGCAGCCGCATGGACGCCGACCGGTTCGCGCAGACCCGCGCCGCGCTCGGCCAGCACCTGGACACGCTGTGCAGCGCCGCGCCGATCGCGTTCCGCAAGCAGAACGGCGGCGACTATGCCATCCCCGAGCTGACGCTACGGCCGCAGGTCGCCCAGGGCCAGATCGGGTTCGCGGCGCATGTGAGGGGGTTCGAGGAAGATCGCGCTGCAGCGGCATCGCCCGCGCACGACCACCGGATCCGTGAGACATGAAGCGCAGCGTTGGACGGTAGGATGGCGCCTGCGGCGAATGCGCCGCGCCTGCCATCGGAACCATGCCGCACGTCACCGCACCTCCGTTCGCCCGCCTGCTCGCCCTGTGCGCCACCCTGCTGCTCGGTGCCTGCGCCACGCAGGCACCGCGCGCGCCCGAGCGCACGCCGACCGAGATCAAGGCCGACATCGCACGGCGCATCCCGGCCGCCATCCCCGACCGCAGCGGCTGGGCAAACGACGTGTACGTGGCGCTGTCCTCGCAGGAACTGGCCACCAGCGCCGACAACATCTGCGCGGTGCTGGCGGTGATCGAACAGGAATCCACCTACCAGGCCAATCCGCCGGTACCCGGCCTGGGCAAGATCGCGCGCGCCGAACTCGGCCGCCGCGCGTCCGCCTTGCATGTGCCCGCGTTCATGCTCGACGCCGCGCTGGCGGTGACCTCAGCGAATGGCCGCAGCTACGGCCAACGCATCGCCGCTGCGCGCACCGAGCAGGAACTGAGCGCCATCTTCGAGGACCTCGCCGGCAGCGTGCCGCTGGGCCAGCGCCTGTTCGGCGACCTCAACCCGGTGCACACCGGCGGGCCGATGCAGGTGAGCATCGCCTTCGCCGAGGCCCATGGCGACGGCTATCCGTACCCGCTGCAGGACACGGTGCGCCACGAGGTGTTCGATCGCCGCGGCGGCGTGTGGTTCGGCACCCGCCATCTGCTCGGCTACCCGAGCGACTACGACACGCTGCTGTACCGCTTCGCAGACTTCAACGCCGGCTGGTACGCCAGCCGCAATGCGGCGTTCCAGGCGGCATTGGCGAAGGCCAGCGGCACCAGCCTGGCGCTGGACGGCGATCTGCTGATCCCCGGCAGCGACATCGACCAGCCCGGCGCCACCGAGCGCGTTGCACGCAGCCTGGGCGCGCGCCTGGCGCTGGACGACAAGGAGATCCGCCGCGCCCTGCAACGCGGCAACGCCGCCGATTTCGGCGACACCGCGCTCTACCGCAAGGTGTTCGCGCTGGCCGAACGCAGCGCCGGCAAGCCGCTGCCGCGCGCGATCCTGCCCGGCATCACCCTGCAAAGCCCGAAGATCACCCGCACCCTCACCACCGCCTGGTTCGCACAGCGCGTCGCCGAACGCTGGCGCCGTTGCATGGGCAAGTAACACCGGCAGACAGATCCAACGGGCGGCGCGACTTCGGCTTGTCCACCCACGCGATGGCGGCGGCGACGCCCGCTGCGCGCAATGCGCACGCACGCGGGTGGCATCCACCATGGCCGTTGCTTGCGCCGATCCACACGCGCCGCATGTGCGGATCCGGCCGCACGGCGTCAGCCGTGCATCGCAACCGCGCTCAGCGACGCGCGTCCAGCACCGCTACGTCTTCCGGCGCCAGTTGCACCACATCGCTGGCCGCCCCCGCGCCCAGCAGCGAGCGCATCGGCGCCGGCAGGCGCACCTGCTGCGTATCGCTGCCGTGGTTGATCAGCACCAGCACGCGGCGGCGGCCATCGCTGCGCACGCCGACCTCCACGTCCGCCGGCACGTCCGCCAGCGGCGCGCGCACCTGCGCATCGCGCAGCCAGTCGCCGGTGAGGCGATCGAGCGTGGCATCGTCGAGCCAGGCACCGACATAGCTGATGCGGCCCTTGCCAACCCGCCGGGTCAGCACCGCCGGCGCGCCATCCAGCCAGCCGTTGGCCTGGCCGTAGCGCAACGGCACCTCGGTCTGCGCCGCGCGCGCCTGCAACTGCTCGGCCCAGATCTTCGCGCTGCCCTCGCCGGCCGCACCGGCGACCGGGATCGGCTTGTCCAGCGCATAGAACTGCTGCACGCGGCCGCCCAGCAGTTCGCCCAGCGGGCCGGGCTGGCGCTGTGGCTGCAGGCCGTTGTCGGCGTTCTTCATCGCGCTGCGCGGACCCAGCACCAGATGCCCGCCATGCTCCACGTAGGCCTTCAGCCGCTGCGCCTGCGCCTCGCTGAGCACATTGAGCGACGGCGCGACCACCAGCTTGTAACCGTCCAGCGGCGCCAGCGCCGAGACCACATCGACCACCTGCGCCTGCTGCCGCAGCGGCCGGTAGAACGACTTCATCTGCACGACCGGATCGAAGTCGGCCGAGTGCTTCTGGAAACCCAGCGCCCAGCGGCTGTCGAAGTCGTTGATCAGCGCCACCTCCGCGTGCGGCGTGGTCCCCGCCAGCGCCGCGCCGGCCTTGGCGAACTCCGCGCCGACCTGCTGGATCTCCGCATACACCGGCACCGGCTCGCCATCGGCGCCGACCAGGGTGCCGTGGTATTCCTCCTGCCCGTTTGGCGCCGCGCGCCACTGCCAGTAAGAGACCGCATCGGCGCCGTGCGCCACCGCCTGCCAGGCCATCGCCCGCACCTGGCCCTTGCGCAGCGCCACGTTGGTCGCGCGCCAGTTGACGAAGCCCGGCTGGGTTTCCATCACCCAGTAATTGCGCTGCTTGTAGCCGCGGGTGAGGTCGTGCCGCGCCGCGTTGTCCACCCAGTCGTAGCGCTCGCCGGCGACGTAGTCGTCCCACGCGGCGATGTCGAGCACGTCGTGCACGGTGTAGGCGTCGAAGCCGGCGAACCAGCCCATGGTATTGGTGGTGATGAACTGGCGCGGATCGGCGTGCGGGCGGATCGCGTCGATCTGGTTGCGCGAGTAGTCGGTCCAGGTGTCGCTGACGAAGCGCTTCCACTCCAGCAGCAACGCCGGATTCTCCTCGTCCTCGCGCACCGGGATCTGCGCGAAGTCGTTGTAGGTCTGGCTCCAGTACGCGGTGGCCCAGCGCCGGTTCAAAGCCTCGATGCTGCCGTACTTGCGCTGCAGCCAGGCATGGAACTGCGCCTTGGCTTCCGGATCGAACGAGGTCTGCGCGTATTCGTTGTCCAGCTGCCAGCCGACCACGTGCGGATTGCGGCCATAGCGCTGCGCCATCTGTTCGGCGATGGCATGGGCGAAACGCCGGTAGCGCGCGCTGGCGAAGGAGAACTGCTGGCGATTGCCGTGCGCGTCGCGCACGCCGTCCTGGCCGACGCGCAGCGTATCCGGATAGGCCTGGGTCAGCCACGCCGGCGGCGCCGCGGTCGGCGTGCCGAGCACCACCACAATGTGATGGCGCGCGGCCGCGGCGATGGCGCGATCCATCCAGGCGAAATCGTATTGGCCCTCGCGCGGCTCCATGCGGCTCCATGCGAACTCGCCGATCCGCACCACGCGCACGTGCGCCGCCTCCATCAATGCCAGGTCGTGCTCCCACTGCGCCTCCGGCCACTGCTCCGGATACCAGGCCACGCCCAGCAGCAACGGCGCGGCGTCGGCGTAGCGGGTGGCCTGCGCGCGGGCATCGGGCAATGCGGCGCTCAGGGCGAACAAGGCGGCGCACACCAGCGCGATCGCGCGCTGCGGGAACCAGGAAGGCGATGACATAGGCGGGCTCGGCGATGGAAGGAACGGCAGCCGGTGGATCCACTCAGCCGCCAGCGCTCATTGTGCACGCCTGCGCCAGGCGCGCACTTGCGCAACTTGCCGAACCTGGATGCGCAACTGTGCACAAAACGGCACTACCGCGGTTGCGCGGCGCGCGATTGCGCAGCGCAGCACGGCGACGTTCACCCGCAATTGGCCTGTCTCTACAACGCAGCGGCGTGGACGCAGCGCCAGCGGCAATGCATCCACCGCGCGCCATCCCGCCAGCGCGCGCTCAGTCCAGCGCGCTCAGTCCAGCTCGGCCAGGAACGCCAGCAGCGCGGCGTTGAACGCCTCGGCATGACTGACATTGCAGCCATGCGGCGCATCCGGCAACACCACCAGCGTGCTGCCGGCGATGGCACGATGGGTGCGCTGCCCGGAGCCTTCGAACGGCACAGTCGCGTCGGCGTCGCCATGCAGCACCAGCGTCGGCACATCCACCGCCGCCAGGTCCTGGCGGAAGTCGGTGGTGGCGAACGCCTGCATGCAGCCTAGCGCGGCGGCCTGATGGCTCTGCTGGCACAGTGCGATCGCCTCCTGCCGCTGCGCCTCGCTGACCTTCAGTTCGCCGTTGGCGCTGAAGAACTGGCGGGTGAACTGATCGAAGAACGCCTCGCGCGACGCCCTCAGTCCCTGTTCCATCTCCTGCGCCTTGTCCTCGCTCAGCGGGCCGTCCGGGTTGTCGTCGGTCTTGAGCAGGTAGGGCGGCACCGCCGCGGCGAACACCACCGCGCCCAGCCGGGCGCTGCCGTGCCTGGCCACATAGCGCGCCACCTCGCCACCGCCCATCGAGAAACCCACCACGACCGCGTCGCGCAGGTCCTTGTCCTCGATCACACCCGCCAGGTCGTCGGCCAGCGTGTCGTAGTCGTAGCCGGCGGATGGCGTGTCCGAACGGCCGAAGCCGCGGCGGTCGTAGGCCAGCACACGATAGCCGGCATCCTGCAGCGGCCCGATCTGCGCCTTCCACGCCTCGGCCGACAACGGCCAGCCATGGATCAGGACCACCGGTCGGCCGTTACCGCCGATATCTTCAACGTGCAGACGCACGCGCGATTGTGCTGCAGTCATGGCATTGCTCACGGGGGAAGGAACCGCAAGCTTCATCGCAGGCATGTCCCGCGTACGTGAGCGCAACGTTGCGAAGGCGTCAATTGCGCCACGCCGCATGGCTATCAACCGATGCGTTGCAGCGCCCGGCCGAGCTGCTGGCATGCGCGCGTCGCCACAGCGCGAGCACCGAACCATCCGGACACGCCGAGCCGCCGCGCAGCGTCGTGGTCGAGCCAGCCATCGCGCTGCAATTGCCTGGAGAACCGCCACCGTGGCGCAACAATCCCGGCACGATGTCGTCGGGCTGCCAGCGCAGCAGGTCGGGCAAGGCGCCGATGTCCTCGGCCACGCGGCGCGCGAAGGCACGCCCAAGGAACCCTTGCGGCCGCTGGTCGTCGAATAGTGAATAGACAGTCAAGACATCCAGACGACTAATCCACTTTGATATCAGTGACTTCCCTTCGCCACCCAAACGAAAGTAGGAAAAATTCGAATAGATAAAGACTGGATTTAGGGCCGATCGCCTGCGCCAGGGCGGGGTCCGCTGCAGCAGCCCTCACCCTGGCGCCAGCCAAAAGCAGCGTCACCGGCGACCGGCGATGTGAATAGGCAGCAGCCACCTTTTCGGAACGGGGCGGGAATGCCAGCGGGAGCAACGCGCAGGCGCAATGGCCGTGTAACGCCCGCTCGGCGGCCTCCCCCACGGACCCGCCGAGCGGAAGCGCCAGGATGCCTAGGTCCAGTTGTCCCCATCCATGCTGCTGTCGTCCGCGAAGTCCTGACCGGCGTCCTGCAGCGGCGCCTCGTCGTAATAGTTGTTGGTGACGTTCTCGACCACGGTGGGCTGCGACGACCCGCCGCCCAGGAACCCGCCGTGGTGACCGCCAAGCAGGCTCTCCACGCCTTCGAACAGGAACATGCCACCGGCCACACCCGCGGCTGTGGTGGCCGCGGTGCCAAGAAAACTCGGCCCGCGCGCAGCCGGTGCCGCGACCGGCGCCTGCTCCGGTACGCCGGTGCCGCCGCCGAACAGGCGCTCGCGCCAACCCGGCGCGGCCTGCGGCGCGGGCGCCGGCGGCAACGGCGGCGGTCCCGCATTGAATCCCTGCCCCAGAAAACTGGTGGCTGGCGGCGGTGGCGGCGCGGCCTGCTGCAACTGCGCGATCTGCGCCTTGGCGCTCTCCAGCGCATGTTCGAGCAGCAAAGCCCGCTGCACCAGCAGATAGGCCGCATCGGGTTGACCGGCCAGGCGCTCGCGGATCAGGGCGTCGGCCTGCGGATCGATCGCCACGCCGCCGGCACTGCGCACGCGGGCCAGGAAATCTTCGAGTAGCTGTTGTTCTTGCGGGGTCATACCAGTACCTGGAGGGGGACCGGCCCAATGCCGGCAGGCACAGCATGGGCGCGGACCGGCCGGCGCCAAGGGCTACCCTTGCGGCCTGGTGCGCCGACATTCATTAAAGTGACCGGATCGGCTGCTGCAGCGGAGGCCATCGCCAGCAGTCTCCCGCTCCACGACCGCATGACTTCCGGCATTTCCGCCCGCCCCGCCCATGACGAGACATGTCGTCAAAAAGGCCCGCAACGGGAACCACGATGCAGTCGCGAGGCAGGCAATGGCGACTCGCGCGGGCATTGGCCGCAGCCGCGTCGGCGTCGGGGCGGCAAGCGATAAGGACGGCTGGACGCCAACCAGGTGCATGGCACCCGCAACGGCGATACGCTCGCCTTCGTGGCCACCTCCGCCAATGGCCGCGTCTACCGCTTCGACGGCCGCGTCGAGAGCGAACGCAGCACCGCGCTGAGCGCCGGAGCCACGGCATTCGTCCACGTAGCGGGAGCGGCGTCAGTCGCGACGGGCCTTACCGACAGGGCCTGCCGCAACCGATGGCCCAAGATCAAACGGCGGCGGCACCACCTCACGCACAGGAACTCACCCCATGCCCTGCAAGCGCATGCGCACCTCGATGCCTATTCCTCCACGGCTGCGTCCGCCACGCCGTCGGCGCGCGGCTGCCGCACTGCCCACATGTTGTCGATCAGGTTCGGATACGGGCGGCCGTTCTCTTCCGCACGCTGCCGCGCCGCGGCCTTCTGCGCAGGCGACAACGGCTGCGCACGCTGGCCGCGCGGCTTGGGCTTCTTCCAGGGTGGGGGCTTGGAGGCGGGCATGGGCATGACTGCAGGCAAGGGAGGCGCCCATGGTGACGCGATGCGGTGCGCGAACGAGTGAACGACACCAGCGCACCGATGCGCCCAGGCTGTCCCGACCTGCGAGACCCTATTCCGCATCGATCCCCGCCAGCGCCAACACCCACCCCGGCACCGCCGGCTCGCCGGCATGGACGTCCTTGGGCGTGTGCTCGGCCATCGCCCAACGGTGCAGCCAGCTGATGCCACCGCCGCCGGTATAGCCTTCGGCATGCCGGTAGGCCGGATCGCGCAGCGCCTGGTCCAGGGTGACGAACGCATAGCCGCGGCGGCGGGTGGCGGCGATCAGCTCCGGGAACGCCACGGCGTTCAATTCGTTGGCATGCATCAACCACACCTGCGCGATGCGGCGGCCGAACAGCCGCTGCGATTGCGCCTCGACATAATCCAGCATGTTGAGCATGTACGGCACATAGCCCTTGCGCAGCCGCAGCGCAGGTACGCTTGATGTCGATCTTCGAGCAGGCCGCCGATGAAGCCCAAAACGCGCACATCGGCCGGGCGCTTAGCCAGTGACATCCGGCGCACGTGCAGGCGGTGCCGAAGGTGGAACCACGGCCATGCGTGGATAGGCCGCCCGATGCCTCGGGCGCGGCGGTGTCCGTTTCGCCACAGGCCACGGTTATTCGGCCAGTTGCGCGCTGTCGTGATGGAGCGACGAAAGAATGGCGCTCCATTCAACGTGTGAGGCGATGTATGCGTCCTGTGGTACTAACGTCTGTAACGCGCCGAGTGGCGAGGCACACGCAGGACGATGTGGCCAACGAACCCGAGGCCAGCTCCTCTGCACGCACGCAGGACCCGCATGCCAACACGCAACTCCAAAGCCTGCCACGGCGACCGGTACGCGCGGCGCGGCTCGGGGCTGCCCAGCCTCAGGAACCGACTGCTGGCGTGCGTGTAGCCAATTTTGTACGTAGCACGGCCGACGCCCCCCCACCTTTGAGTAGCAGTCAGATTTGGAGTCCAATTCCCTAACCCAAGGAGATTGGACGTGAAGAAGCGTTTTTCCGAAGAACAGATCATTGGCTTCCTGCGCGAGGCCGAAGCTGGCATGGCGATCAAGGACCTCTGCCGCCGCCATGGTTTCAGCGAGGCCTCGTACTACCTGTGGCGGAGCAAGTTCGGTGGGATGAGCGTGCCCGATGCCAAGCGGCTCAAAGATCTGGAGGCGGAGAACGCCCGCCTGAAGAAGTTGCTGGCCGAGCAGTTATTCGAGAACGACTTGATCGAGGATGCGCTACGAAAAAAGTGGTGAGCGCACCGGCGCGTCGTGCGCTGGTGCGCGAGTGGATCGGACGTGGCGCCAGCGAGCGTCGCGCTCTGGCAATGATCGGTATGAGTGCCAGTGCACTGCGCTATGTCCCGCGCGATGACCGCAATGTCGACCTGCGCCAGCGGATCCTGGCGCTGGCACATCGGCACAAGCGGTATGGCGTCGGAATGATCTACCTGAAACTGCGGCAGGAAGGGCATGTCGTGAACTACAAGCGGGTGGAGCGGCTGTATCAGGAACAGCAGTTGCAGGTCAGGCGCCGCAAGCGCAAGAAGGTGCCGGTGGGCGAACGCCAGCCGCTGCTGCGGCCAGCACGGGCCAACCAGGTATGGTCAATGGACTTCGTGTTCGACCGCACTGCCGATGGGCGGGTGATCAAATCGCTGGTGATCGTGGACGACGCCACACATGAAGCGGTCGCGATCGAGGTGGAACGTGCGATCTGCGGCCATGGTGTCAGCCGCGTCCTGGACCGCCTGGCGATCAGTCGCGGCCTGCCGCAGGTGATCCGTACCGACAACGGCAAGGAGTTCTGCGGCAAGACGATGGTGAGCTGGGCGCACGGGCGTGGCGTGCAGCTTCGACTGATCCAGCCTGGCAAGCCGAACCAGAACGCCTACGTGGAGTCGTTCAATGGCCGCCTGCGCGATGAGTGCCTCAACGAACATTGGTTCCCGACGCTGCTGCACGCGCGCACCGAGATCGAACGTTGGCGCCGGGAATACAACGAGGAGCGTCCAAAGAAGGCCATCGACGGCATGACACCCGCCGACTACGCCACACACCTGGCCAACACCGATATCATCAACCCCGGACTCTAAACCCCGCTGCTACTCAGGACGGGGGGACGTCGCCGTTATTTGGATCAAGTGGCACGGCTCGCCGCTGCGGCGGCGGCTCCTGCAGCGGTTTCTGATATCCCGGCTGGGCAACTTTGATCTGCGCGCGATGCGTTAGTGGTAGAGCCGGTAGAGGTGCAGCGTACTGGAATCAGTACAGCCGTAGGCCCAAGTCCACGATCTTGCCAATGGGGCTGAAAACCAGCGCGCCGCACCGGCCCGGTTCGACGCCCGCATAGGAAGCGCTCTTGACGATGCCGTAGGCAATGTTTCCGTAGTGGACCGGCCCGCCGCTGTCACCACTGAAGCACGCCAGGTCGTCCCCTACGACCACCTTGTAGGCCCGGGGGTCACAGACCTGTCCGTTGCAATCCTTGCTGCCAAAGCTCGCCGTGCTGCTCGACACGACGCCGCATGTCCACCCGGTCAGCAAGCCCCTGTGGCATACCCGATCCCCAGGTACGGCGGCTGCGGTGGAGAGGATCACCACGCCGCAACTGGAACAGGTGTCCCTCGCAAAGACTTCTCCGAGTGGGCGGTAGCCCAAGACAGGGAAGGAATGCCATGCCAAGTCGTGCGTCGCATCGAATAGCTGGTCCTCGTACGTCAGCTTCGCAGTGACCTGCGCGCCGCTCGCCGCATCCGACCAGTTGCCGTACATGAGGTTCTTGCCACAGTGCGCCGCGGTGACCAGGCCCCACTTGGTGTTGTCCTTGTTCCGCACGATGAAGCCGCCGGTGCACTGGTGCCCGTTGTCCAGATTGAGGATCTGCGAGCCGCCCCGCACATAGGGTGACTCGGTCGTTGCCATTGTCGCACTCTGTGTCGGCAGCGTTGAGCTGGACGATTGCTCGGGCGACTCTTGTGGCTCGGATTCCATGGGGCCCGGCAGGAACTTGAACCTGACAGGCACGCCGAGCTGACGACTCAGCGCTGCGTTCTCCGCTTCGTAGGCAGCTTGCTCCTCCGCAGGGACGAAGACGTAAAGCACGATCGCAGCATCCACTTCATCGATACCCGTGCCCTGCAAGCCGGGCACCTGCTCCTGCAGGCGTGCTTGGTTCGCCGCCAGGACGGCGCTGATCTCGTCCAGCGTCTTGCCGGACACCAGCGTGAACTTGACCGGGATGGTTCCGTGCGGCGTGGACAACTCATGGATAGCGGGTAGCGGACCCTGCTTGAGCCGCAGCACGAGCTTGAATCCGTCGCGGCTATCGTCCCAGTACGAGGTATCGAGACGGTCGGCATAGTCCGCTTTGAAAGCCTCGATCTCCGGCCGCGCAAGCACCTGACGGAGCTCCAGGCGCCGCGAGGCTTCCGCTTCAGCCACGTGATTGTCCTTCGCGTAGCTGCGAGAGATGACCTCCAACTGTTCCAACGCTTTGGCATCCTGGGCCTGGGCGGTACTGGACAGCGCCATTGCGCAGGCTGCGACGAAAAGCCACGTGTGTCTCATCGTTTGGTCCTCCTTGAATGTTGTTCCTGAAGGGCAGTTCCATTTATTTTCTTGTCGCCGACGCCCGTGTCAAGCGACACGGTTCCAGCATTCCAGCTTCCTTTTTCTCTCGACTTCAGGTGGCACCGAGGGCGGTTGGCGTGGACAACACATTCGTTATTCAAGTGATAACGATAGATCCCTAGAACGTCTTTCCATCCGGCTCGCTGCCGCCAACTGCACCACCGCATTCGCCGGCCAGATACAGGGCCCAGATACAGGGCCAGAGGAAATATGCGTTTCAAACAGATATTTCCTCTGGCCCCGTTATTTGCGTGACGCGATCGCCATGCTGCTGCAAATGCAGGCTCAGATAGTGGCCCAAGTCGCATTTCTTGGCATACGCCCACGCCCCGGAAAACGAAGGGGCCTTGCTCGCGGAAGCGGAGCTTGCACACGAGGTGATCGACCCCATCGCCACAACCAGCGCGGCCACGGGAAAGCACGGCCTGGATCGCACTTGCTCAGCCATTTCGGTCACTCCTTGGACATGTCTGCGGCTCGTATGCGCGAAAGATAGCAACTAGGGGTGCGGCATTCCACACATCTCCTGCGAGATGAACCGGCAACGCTCCGCCAGCCCACAGGCAGAGCGTTCTTGCCTCACCTCAGCCATGTGGGATCAATGCAGCCGCCTGCCTCCCGCAGGCGACGCGTGTCCTGGTCTAATTCTCGTGGACACCTCGATAGGGGATGATCATCCCCAGCGAGGACTTTGAACGACATGACGCCCCGTATCCGTAGAAATTTCGATACCGCCTTCAAGCTGCAGGTGGTGCAAATGATCCGCGACCAAGGCCTGAGCGTGGGTCAGGTGTGCCGCGACCTGGACTTGGTCGATAGCGCCGTGCGTCGCTGGCTGGCCCAATACGAGGCCGAGCATGCCGGCCAGCCTGGGCAAGGTCGGCCCCTGACCCCCGAGCAGCAACGCATCCGTGAGTTGGAACGGGAGAACCAGCGACTGCGTGAGGACAACAGCTTGTTAAAAAAAGCATCGGCCTTCTTCGCCCGGGAACTGAAATGATCCAGCAGATGATCGATCAGTGGCAGGAGAAGGCCGCAACCGCCCGGCTGTGCCAGCTGCTGGGCGTGAGCCGCTCGGGGCTGTATGCGGCCCGTCGGCGGCGCTCAGCACCGAGGGCGTGCACGCTCGCTGCGCCATTGCAGACGGCGTTCCAGGCCAGCGGCGGCAACTATGGCAGCCGCCGGCTGAGCGCGAGCCTGAAGGCCCAGGGTCTGCCCGCCAGTCGCCATCGAGTCCGCCGCCTGATGAAGCAGCAGGGACTGAAGGCGCGCTGGAGGCGCAAGTTCGTCCATACCACCGACAGCCGACACGAGATGCCGGTGGCGGACAACCATCTGGATCGGCGCTTCAACCCGGACGCCCTCGACCAGGCCTGGGTGGCCGATATCACCTACATCCGCACCGAGCGCGGCTGGCTGTACCTGGCCGCGGTGCTGGACCTGTACTCGCGCAAGGTGGTGGGCTGGGCAATGGCACCGACCATGCCGGCCGAGCTGGTCTGTACCGCCTTGCAGATGGCCATTGCCCCGCGCCAGCCCAAGCCGGGGCTGATCGTGCATAGCGACCGCGGCAGCCAGTACGCCAGCCAGGCCCACCGCGACCTGCTGACCAAGCACAAGCTGGTGGCCAGCATGAGCCGCAAGGGCAACTGCTGGGACAACGCGGTAATGGAGCGGTTCTTCCTGAGCCTGAAAATGGAGCGCGTCTGGCAGCGTCGCTACACCAACCCCAACGAGGCCATCGCCGATATCACCCACTACATCGTCGGCTTCTACAACACCCACCGCCTGCACTCCACCCTCGGCTATCGATCTCCAGCCGACTACGAGAAAGCCACTACCTGAAACCCCCTATCCACGTGTCCACCAAAACTTGACCACAACAGCGCTCCCCTCCACCGCATAGACCGCCCGCTCCTCGCGTACGCCGTTGGGCGGGGGTTCGCGCAGCGGCTGGCGCTCGATCTGCAGCAGCAGCGCCCGCATCGCGTTGGCTGCATCGCAGAGCGTGTCCCCCACCTCTGGCAATGCCTGGCCGGCGCACGCTGCTGCATCGCCGGCCGCCACCACTCGGACATGGGCCGAGACGGTCTCGGCCAGCAGGTTGAGTTGGTCGAGTTGCGCCAGCGTGACGCGGAAGGCGCCGCTGCCCACGTCCGGCGCCACGGCGACGGTGGCAGCGGGCCGGGCGCCGGGCGTCGTGTCGGTCCGCTGCGCAGGATAGGACAGCGCGTCCAGCACCAGCTCCACCTGGTCGGCCAACAGCTCCAGACAGACCGCCAGCTCGCCCATGCGCACCTTGGGCTCGGCGGCACGTTCCTCGTCCGGCGTGCGCGGCTGCGCCAGCCGGACCAGGAACCTCACGTGATCGCGCAGCTTCGCCAGCCGGAACTGGCTCTCCTCCGGCAGGAAATAGCCGGGCATGTCTTCATCGTCCAAACGGTCGTACGACATCGTTGCCTCCTCGTTCCATGAAGGGGTCCGCCCGCCACGCAGGGCGGACGGGAAGTCGGGAGGTTCGAAACCGCTAAGAGCCGGCGGGCGTATTTCCCCGAAGGGTGTTGTATTAGCCGCCCTCCCGACGTAGGCATCGCGTCGGCTTGTGCCCGAGCTTCGGGCACAAAAAACCCACCGGTTTATCGGAGGTGGGTACCGCTCTTAGAGGAGTTTCGACGCTCCTTGAAGTAGAGATTGCTACCGCGATGCGCAGCCTGTCAATAGCAATTTGTAGAATCTTTCATCAGGAAATCGACTTGCTCTAATGTGGCGCCAACTACGGAATACTCGCTGGCGACGGCCTCAGCTTGCGCGCTCAAAGGTCAAGAAGAAGATGGCAAACTCCGAACGCCTACGGTGTCCTGCTCGATGAAGCCCTTTCGAAGACCTGCTCTCTGACATCCACCTTCATCTACAGCGGCAGCGAGCCCTGAGCCACGACAACGACACCATCCCGAAGCCAAGATCCGCCGCTTTGCGGGCGTCAGGCGGCCATCGGCCGCGCAAGCCGAGCGTTGTCGATTGATAAGTTGATCTGACCCCGTTACTCCGCAGCAGGCTGTACAAATTATGCCGATCTTAATTCTTTAGAAATATCGCACAACGGTTTACCTTAGCCTGGACGAAATGCATCGAAATCCTTAGAAACTCAAGTTACGGCTGAAGCGGCACAAGGACTCAAAAGACGATACAAGACCAAAGCCTTGCGCGCCGCAGAACGCGCGGATCATCAAACACTGCCACGGCACGCCTTGAATAGGCCACTTAATCAGCTCCGTCTTTTTATCCCCATAGCATCAACCAAACCCCGCCGACGTTGAAGATACTCAGGCCTTGGCGGGCACTGTATCGGAGGGCTCAACTTGCGCCCATCATATTGTGCAAGCTGAGCTCTTAGCACCAGATCTTCACCAACTTTAGCTGCATCAAAGCGAATTGTAAGATCATCCTCGATCCATATATACCCTTTCTCGAATGCGCGATCTACGAGAATAGAAAGACAGATACCATTTGATGGATCGAGCCGAATACTCTGATCTTCACTCCATGGTACGACATGCGACGCCACGAGAAAGTCTCTAGTTTTCACACCCGTGATGGCACATTTATATCCATAGTTAGCCTTAACAGCATCAGAGAATGCCTTTTGCGCACTACCCCTAGTCTTTAAGGTTGCGGTAGAGTCAGCAACGTGGAAACTTTTTGTTGAAATTTGAAAACGAAAAATTTCGACCTCACCAGGATCAACCTCCAGCATCTCAGCTGCCGCATCTCCCTGTGGGTCCACAGCGAGCCGAATTTCCAAGGCCGCTAGAATAGTTTCAACTGACGCCGCTAGCCGCTCAACAAGAGGCTCTGGCTGAGCCCAAGCATCATGATTTAAATCTGGATCAAAGAACAGACCATAGCCAGGCCGGCGAAGATAATTAGCCACCGCATGTCTAGTTTCTGCATCAAAGGCGTCAATCACTGACACCAGATCTTCAGATATCGACAATTGTGCGAGCGCCTGCTTTACCCTTGCATCAGCTACCGCCCCCCGCTCTCAAAAATCGACCACGCAAGTGCTGATCTTTGCGATGTCTTCGCAGCAAGATACTGGATTTTCTGGGGTGTTAACCTAATGTCAGCCCACTCAAAGTTGCTGCTTGGCTCCTTCAGATAAGCTCTCAAATGCAAAGTTCTCGGCTCATCTAGAAGCTTAATCGCCATTAGATATGGTTGGCCTGCACCGCGACTACTGATTAGTGCAAACTCGTTCTCAGCATCCACGAAATCTTGATAAGACGGATCTCCAGGAATTGTCTCCGGCGTAATATCACTCGGAGCGAGAGCCATCTTCCATACCCGTGGCGCACCAAGGTTCGTTTCCCACTTAAGATGTGGTCGATCTGCAGATCTAAATACAAACGAGCCTGGGGCAGTTCCTGTCGGCCACTGGTAGGTCAGTGGAATCGAGCCCTCCGCCCCCCTGCGACGGAAAATATAGCAGCCATCATTTCTAAGAAATCCGGCTTACGAGAAAGCTGAATATAGTCCTTGGTGTAACCCCCTTCCCGCACATGCCGGCCATACGTGGCTTGGTGTGCTGCGGGACCGTAATACACAACTAATACCCATTCGACGGGTTGCGCGGCCATTTAAAACTTCCCAATTATAATCGCTTCAGGTGACTGATGCGCTTCGACTTCCCTCCGACTCTGCGCAGCAAGCGACCGATGAGTCGTGAATCGTAAAATCTCGGCGTCTGGAAAGAGGTCACGAACGGACTCGGCATCACGATTAGACATGACCCATCTTACGCCGCGCCTTGAGAGGTCAGCACAGATCCCAGCCAAGTCGACGAGATCAGCCATTTCAAACGTCTTCGCCGTGTACTTGTTAAACTTAGCAGTCGGCTCTTTCTCCACGCCAGGACGCGTGTATATAGGAAGATACGGCGGATCTAGGTAGACAAAGTCTCCACGCTTTGCACCATCAAGCACCTCGCGAAAATCGGAGACGAAAATATCCGCTCCAGCCAGGACGTTCCCGATAGCTTTCATTGTGGCCTTATCGATATCCTTAAATCGCCGATCGCCCCAGGGGACGTTCATGGCGCCAGTACGAGAATTTTCTCTCCAAAGGTGATTCCATGACACCCCATTGAGATACAGAAAACGCGCTGCCCTCTCGACTAGACCAACCGGGATGGTTGAGCGGACCTCGTAGTAGAACTCCTTCGAGTCGTTTGCAAGGTACCAATCGAGCAATGGCCGAAGCTCCGACTGGTAGTCCCTCATGGCCAGCCATGCCGCGATGAGGTGTTCGTTAAGATCCGCCAAGCGTGATCGGCCGGACACTCGTGAAGCGCAGGCGAGAAAGACCGCGCCACCACCGAGGAACGGCTCATAGTAGTTCTCGATGTTGGTGGGCACACACGGAAGAATCCGCGGCAGCAGTCGCGACTTGCCTCCAGCCCACCTTATGAACGGCTTGATCGGCGCCGAATTGACCGTCGCATGCTGAGCGTCAGAAGGCATGTTCAGGGCAACCAATGTCATAATTTCCGTACTCTTCTACTTGTGTTCAATGTTGCATGATATGAGATCCGAAGCTCCTACACTCCCCCTTCCCCCCCGTCCTGATTAGCGCTGTGTCTCAGCTGGTGATGCTGCCTTGGTTTAGAAATGCAGGTTCTTCAGTGAGATACGGCGATGACGCTCAATCGGATCCAGTTCCAAAAGGGGCTTTCGATTCCGGCTTTTCTGAGCCGCTACGGCTCCGAGGCGCAATGTGTCGAGGCCTTGGTTCAGGCCAGGTGGCCCAATGGCTTCGTGTGTCCGCAGTGCGGACACACGCATGCCAGTGGCTTTGAGCGGGGACGCCAGCACCTGTGGCAGTGCGCGCGCTGCCGGGTACAGACCAGCTTGACCGCCGGCACGCCCATGGCAGACACCAAGCTTCCCTTGCGGGTGTGGTGGCTGGCCATCTATCTGGTGAGCCAAGCCAAGAACGGAATTGCTGCGCTGGAACTGGCTCGGCAACTGGGCGTGTGCTATCGCACTGCATGGCGGATCAAGCACAAAGTGATGTCGGCGATGGCCGATCGTGAGCAGTCACGCCGGCTCGACGGAGAGGTCCAGATCGATGATGCCTATCTGGGCGGCGAACGCGCCGGTGGTCCAGGCCAACCGCAGTGGCGCAATAAAGTGCCGTTTATTGCAGCGGTTTCCCTGCATCAAGGGCGCCCGCGCTATCTCCGCCTGGATGTGGTCTCCAGCTTCCGAAGAAGCGTCGTGCACACGTGGGCTCAGCAGGCACTGGCACCGGGCACCCATGTCGTCAGTGATGGGCTGACAGCGTTCACCGGTGTGGGCTGGGCAGGCCTGACCCACGATGCCATCGTGACCGGAAGCGGCCGCAAAGGCGTCCAGCAGCCTCGTCTGCGTTGGGTCAATACGATCCTGGGCAATCTCAAAACGGCGCTTAGCGGCACCCACCATGCGGTGGACTTCCCCAAATACGGCGCGCGCTACCTGCATGCGCATGCCTACCGCTTCAATCGCCGCTTCAACCTGGCCGCCATGGTGCCGCGCCTGGCCAGTGCCCTGGCCGGCGCGGGAAGGCTCACAGAGCAGCAACTGCGTACGACAGCTGAGACACAGCGCTAATCAGGCCCCCCCGTGAGGTTCATATGACTGACGTGCAACTCGTGTGGCCGAACAAGGAAGTCCCGCTTCATGCGTCGGGTGAGGCCGGCTACGAGTGGGTTCAGCTAGCTGACGCTGAACGACTCAAGCCAATCAGACTTGAGAAGTTGACTGCGCGTCCGCTGAACGCCCGTTCGAATGTGCTCGCTATAGGCGATGGACTGGACGTAATGGAAGCTCTGGCGACCCAGACGACGGTGCTGAAGGCCGGAATTCGACTCGTCTACATTGACCCACCGTTCAACACACAGGTGAATTTCCGTCAGTACAACGACACCATGCAGCGACCGATGTGGCTCAGCATGTTTAGGGACCGTCTCGCTGCACTACGCCCACTCCTTTCAGCGGATGCGAGCGTATGGGTACACCTTGACGATGCCGAAGTGCATCGGGCCAGAGCTGTCATGGATGAGGTCTTCGGTGAGTCTGCGTTCGTTGCTTCAGTCATCTGGCAAAAGAAAACTACCCGCGACTCGCGTGCGGCCTTTTCATCGAACCATGACACAATCTTGGTTTACGCACCGAGTGGCCCCAAGAAGTGGAAAGCCTCGCGTAATCTTCTAGTCAAAGAAGACGCGCATTTGCGGAATCGCGATGATGATCCACGAGGCCCCTGGGCCGACGCTCCGTTCACGGCGCCTGGCTATCGCAAAGCTCAGCAGTACGACATCGTCACACCAACTGGACAGGTGCTCCAGCCCCCGCGAGGTCGTTCCTGGTATGCAACCGAACAGACTTACCTTGACTTACTTGCTGATGATCGGATCTGGTTCCCCAAAGGTGGCGACGGCTCACCTAGGCTGAAACTTTTTGCGCATCAGCTTAGAGGGCTTGTGCCATTCACAGTATGGGGTGCGACAGACACAGGGACAAATGACGAGGCGAAGCGGCACCTCATGACGATGTTTCCGGAGAGTGAGGTGTTCGATACACCTAAACCCGAATCTCTTCTTGAACGAATCATCCATATTGCGACCAATCCAGGCGAACTTGTAGTCGACATTTTCGGAGGAAGTGGAACGACCGCGGCAGTAGCACACAAAATGCGTCGCCGCTGGATTATTGCCGAGCGCAATGCTCAGACAGCCCTTGAATTCATAGAGCCAAGAATGCAGCGAGTAGTTGACGGGACCGAGCTCGGGGGAGTCACGGAGGCCACGTCCTGGGTCGGCGGGGGCAGCTTTCAGATCGTACATGTTTCACCGCGACTCGGAACACTGACCGGAAACTACCGACCCGAGGCCGCAAAGCGGTACCTTGAAGCATCAGAGAAAAATCGCACCCTTTCGCCCACCCGAAAGGTGCGGCCTGCAGCCTGATGCAGAGGATAGGCGACCATGACAGAGCTGAAGGGAACCACACTCTGAAGGCCATAGATAGGTTAGACGATAAGCTTCGGTATCGCCGCAGAATTTTAGGACGGCGGATTCAACTCCGATTCGCAACGCTGTTGAGGACCTCCTCGGAGAAGACTTCGAGGGGCGTTTTGAATCCGAGTATCTTGCGCGGACGATTGTAGAGTCGCTGTTCGATCCATCGCAGGTGCGCATCGGTGATGGTGCTGAAATCGATGTGTCGTGGCAAGTACTGGCGCGTCAATCCGTTGGCATTTTCGTTGCTGCCTCGCTGCCATGCGCAGTACGGATCTGCAAAATAGAAGTCGCTCTGCAAGCAGGCGGCAATGAGCCGATGATCGGCGAATTCCTTGCCGTTGTCGGCGGTGAGGGTGTGCACCGTGTGGCCTAGGCCGCCCAGGCGCTGGACGATGGCGTTGCGCACGTTCTCGGCGGTGCCGTCAGGCGAGTAAGCCAGCAGATGCAGGCGACTGCGGCGTTCGGTCATGCTGACCACCACGGCCTTTCCGTGTGAGGCCCGGAGGGTATCCAGCTCCCAGTCGCCGATGCGGCTTCGCTGCTCCACCACGCTGGGGCGCTGTGTCCAGCTGCGCCGATGTGTCAGCTGTCCGCGGCCATCGCGCACGCCCCGCCGACGGCGCTTGCGGCGGCGCTTGCGTAGATGCGTGAACAACTGGCCACCGCGCTTGTGGTCAGCGTAGATGTGCCGATAGATCCATTCGTGACTGGCCAGGCCGGTGCGACCGGCAATCTGTTCCGGGCTGAAGTCCTCGCTCAGCAGGACCTCGATCTGTGCGATGCGCTCAGCGTCGATGCGTGGACGCCGGCTGGCCTGCGTGCGCCGATGCTCGCTGATGCGCTGTGCGTGATCTGGCAGATAGTGCCGAGCGTGCTGATTGCGGCGCAGTTCGCGGCTGATCGTGCTGGGCGCGCGCTCCAACGCATCGGCGATGGCCCGCATCGACATCCCGGTTTCATATAACGCATGCAAACGGTATCGTTCGGCCTGGTCCAGGCGGCTGGATGACATGGGCAACTCCACTTGGCGGTGAAGTCGCTCAAGTCAGGTCGCCGGGCCACTTCACAACCGTTGGTGTTGCGAATCGGAGTTGAAGCCGCCGGACCTATTCTTTTGCCCACACATTATGCAAGACGACTATTCACTTTTGCCACACTCTTCATTGCATCCAAACCCTCCAAAGTCCTGTCCCGTCGCAAACCACGGCCACGATCGACTTCAACGCGACCATCTGCCAGAACCCTGGCAGACCCTCCAACGAAATCTCCAATTGCCCCATAAGCGGTAGGCGTCCAATCAATGGATTGCCGGCGCGCATCCACCAGTAGCGCCATCGCATCCGCTACAGATTTTGGCCTCTCCACAGGGTCCTTGGATGTCATTAGTGCAATGGCATTACGCGTCTTCCGGGATACAAAGTAGGGAAGTCTCTCGAGCCTTATGAGTTTTCTGCCAGTAATGACCGCGCGCATCACTCCATCTTCGAAGGCACTCCGATCAAAGTCGGACTCCAGCTCCTGGTAAGCTCCAAGTTCCTTTTGGGACATCCATTCCACTGCATCTTTCGGAAGTTCTGCGCCAAATGCTTCGTATAGAGTAACTCCAAGTTGGTAGATGTCACCTCTGGGATCGAATCTACCGGTCAAGAATGATTCCGGAGGCCTATAGAGCACAGAGTGTCTTGACGAAGGAACATCTCCAGTCTCGTCCTGCAAAGTGGCCACTGAACCCAGATCCCCAATTGCAGCCACACCGTCCGCATTCAAAAAGATGTTGGCCGGCTTTACATCTCGATGAACAAGTGAGGAAGCGTGTAATCCGCCCAGCCCGGAAAGAACGTTGATCCCTACGTCTAGGGCAAAATGAGTTGAGATCCTCCCGCGAAGAATCATCCCTTCAAGATCTCCAGGGAATCGTGGACTGATGAAACAAGCCCAGCCCTCCCTGATGAGATCTGCAGAGAGGATAGGAACCACATAAGGAGAATTGAACTGCGCAAGCGACCTCGGCTCAGAATGAAGATCAGGCTCACTTCCCCAGTAGTAGAATTTTATAGCAACTTTTACGCCTGTCACTTTATTCGTAGCGTAAAAGAGCCATCCATTAGCCCGGCGGCTTCAACTCCGATTCGCAACACCAACGGTTGTGAAGTGGCCCGGCGACCTGACTTGAGCGACTTCACCGCCAAGTGGAGTTGCCCATGTCATCCAGCCGCCTGGACCAGGCCGAACGATACCGTTTGCATGCGTTATATGAAACCGGGATGTCGATGCGGGCCATCGCCGATGCGTTGGAGCGCGCGCCCAGCACGATCAGCCGCGAACTGCGCCGCAATCAGCACGCTCGGCACTATCTGCCAGATCACGCACAGCGCATCAGCGAGCATCGGCGCACGCAGGCCAGCCGGCGTCCACGCATCGACGCTGAGCGCATCGCACAGATCGAGGTCCTGCTGAGCGAGGACTTCAGCCCGGAACAGATTGCCGGTCGCACCGGCCTGGCCAGTCACGAATGGATCTATCGGCACATCTACGCTGACCACAAGCGCGGTGGCCAGTTGTTCACGCATCTACGCAAGCGCCGCCGCAAGCGCCGTCGGCGGGGCGTGCGCGATGGCCGCGGACAGCTGACACATCGGCGCAGCTGGACACAGCGCCCCAGCGTGGTGGAGCAGCGAAGCCGCATCGGCGACTGGGAGCTGGATACCCTCCGGGCCTCACACGGAAAGGCCGTGGTGGTCAGCATGACCGAACGCCGCAGTCGCCTGCATCTGCTGGCTTACTCGCCTGACGGCACCGCCGAGAACGTGCGCAACGCCATCGTCCAGCGCCTGGGCGGCCTAGGCCACACGGTGCACACCCTCACCGCCGACAACGGCAAGGAATTCGCCGATCATCGGCTCATTGCCGCCTGCTTGCAGAGCGACTTCTATTTTGCAGATCCGTACTGCGCATGGCAGCGAGGCAGCAACGAAAATGCCAACGGATTGACGCGCCAGTACTTGCCACGACACATCGATTTCAGCACCATCACCGATGCGCACCTGCGATGGATCGAACAGCGACTCTACAATCGTCCGCGCAAGATACTCGGATTCAAAACGCCCCTCGAAGTCTTCTCCGAGGAGGTCCTCAACAGCGTTGCGAATCGGAGTTGAATCCGCCCCCCTTTATCTTCCCTCCCGTCGATAACATAGGTGCCTGCTAGGTCCAGAAGCTTGTCTTGGACAGGCCGCGGGAGCACTACATAACTCCGGAGAGTGCCGTGAGATGTGCATCTCGTTGATACTTGTGCGGCACGGAGGACGAGTCAATCTTCACTTTTTTTGAGAAGGCAGAAACTGTCTGAGCTGATTTAAAAACTACTTCCCCCGGAGAAGCTAGAGCGATAATCGTCTCGAGCTTGAAGGCGGCAGGCGCAGCTGAGAAACGCCCTGAAGTTGAGGCCTTCTTGACGACAACGATCTCTGTTTGGCGATCAATTAGGTACTGACGAATTAGCTCCATGGTTCGCTGCGTGTCAGCCCGGCTGTAAGGATCGTTCAGCGATATCTTGACACCCGAGACAAAGACACCCGTGTTGGGATCGGCCCAAACAAAGGTTGCCTCATTAGAAGCGATAGTTACTCCGCAGATACTCATCTTAACCTCCCTGTGTACCCATGGATGCACGCATCCTTCCATTAGGCACATCGATCGACTGTAGCCTAAACTCCTTGGGCTCCAAAGAAAGGGGGCACCACGCCCCCTTTCTATACCAGATACTCAATGAAGCAAAACAGTTCCGCTGAACTTCAAACCCCAACCGGATTAGACTTCTCCGCATCAATCTTGTACTGCTTGATCGCCCGAGCCACATCCTTCCCAGTCATCTTCCCATCCTTCGCCAGCGCCGCAATCGCGGCATGCGCGATGTAGTACCGATCAACCTCGAAGAACCGCCGCAGGTTGGCGCGGGTATCACTCCGACCGAAGCCATCCGTACCCAGCACGGTGTAATGCGCCGGCACGAACGCACGGATCTGGTCGGCAAAGGCACGCACGTAGTCCGTAGCCGCAACCACCGGGCCCTGGCGCCCTTCCAGCAGCTGGGTCACGTACGGCTTGCGCTGCTCGCCTTCCGGATGCAGGCGGTTCCAGCGCTCGGCGTCGAAGCCGTCGCGGCGCAGTTCGTTGAAGCTGGGGCAGGACCAGATGTCGGCGGTGACGCCGAAGTCCTTGTCCAGCAGCTCCGCCGCGGCGATGGCTTCGCGCAGGATGGTGCCCGAGCCCAGCAGCTGCACGCGCAGTTCGCCCTTCTTGGGCTTGCCGGCGTCCTGCAGCAGGTACATGCCCTTGATGATGCCGTCTTCTGCACCGGCCGGCATTTCCGGGTGGGTGTAGTTTTCGTTCATCAGGGTGATGTAGTAGTACTCGTCCACCTGCTCTTGCATCATCCGCTTCATGCCGTACTGCATGACCACGGTGACTTCGAAGCCGAAGGTGGGGTCGTAGCTGCGCACGTTGGGGATGGAGCCGGCGATGACCTGGCTGAAGCCGTCTTCGTGCTGCAGGCCTTCGCCATTCAACGTGGTGCGGCCGGCGGTGCCGCCGAGCAGGAAGCCGCGGGTGCGCATGTCCGCCGCCTGCCAGGCGATGTCGCCCACGCGCTGGAAGCCGAACATGGAGTAGTAGATGTAGAACGGCAGCATCGGCACGTTGCTGACCGAGTAGCTGGTGCCGGCGGCCAGCCACGAGGAAATCGCGCCCGGTTCGCTGATGCCCTGCTGCAGCACCTGGCCGGACTGGTCCTCGCGGTAGAACATCAGCTGGTCGGCGTCCACCGGCTTGTACTTCTGGCCGAACGGGGCGTAGATGCCGATCTGGCGGAACATGCCTTCCATACCGAAGGTGCGCGCTTCGTCGGCCACGATGGGCACGATGCGCGGGCCCAGGTCCTTGTCGCGCAGGGCGATGTTGAGGCTCTGCACGAAGGCCATGGTGGTGGAGTAGCTGCGCTCGCCGCTGGACTTGAGCAGGCGGTCGTACTTGTCCAGGCCGGGCACGGTGAAGGACTGGTCGGCCTTGCGGCGGCGCTGCGGCAGGTAGCCGCCGAGCGCGGCGCGGCGCTCCTGCAGGTACTGCACTTCCGGCGAGTCCGGGCCGGGGTGGTAGAACGGCACCTGCTCGGCGTCGGCCAGCTGCTTGTCGCTGAGCGGGATGTTGAAGCGGTCGCGGAACGCGCGCACGGCGTCGTCGTCCAGCTTCTTGGTCTGGTGGGTGGGGTTGAGCGATTCGCCCGAGGAGCCCATGCCGTAGCCCTTGACGGTCTTGGCCAGGATCACGGTGGGCATGCCCTTGGTGTTCACCGCCTGGTGGTAGGCGGCGTAGACCTTGTGCGGGTCGTGGCCGCCGCGGTTCAGGCGCCAGATGTCGTCGTCGGACAGGCCGGCGACCATGGCCGCGGTCTCCGGGTATTTGCCGAAGAAGTTGGCGCGGGTGTAGGCGCCACCGAAGGCCTTGCAGTTCTGGTATTCGCCGTCGACGGTTTCCATCATCAGCTTGCGCAGCACGCCGTCGGTGTCGCGCGCCAGCAGCGCGTCCCAGTAGCCGCCCCACAGCAGCTTGATGACGTTCCAGCCGCCGCCGCGGAACACGCCTTCCAGTTCCTGGATGATCTTGCCGTTGCCGCGCACCGGGCCGTCCAGGCGCTGCAGGTTGCAGTTCACCACGAAGATCAGGTTATCCAGGCCTTCGCGGCCGGCCAGGGCGATGGCGCCCAGGGTTTCCGGCTCGTCGCTCTCGCCGTCGCCGATGAAGCACCACACCTTGCGGTCGGACTTCTCGATGAGGCCGCGGTGCTCCAGGTACTTCATGAACTGCGCCTGGTAGATGGCGCTGAGCGGGCCCAGGCCCATCGACACGGTGGGGGTCTGCCAGAAGTCCGGCATCAGCCACGGGTGCGGGTAGGAGGAGATGCCCTGGCCGTCCACTTCCATGCGGAAATGGTCGAGTTGGGTCTCGTTGATGCGGCCTTCGAGGAAGGCGCGGGCGTAGATGCCCGGGGCGCTGTGGCCCTGGATGTAGAGCAGGTCGCCGGGGTGCTTGTCGGACGGGGCGCGCCAGAAGTGGTTGAAGCCCACGTCGTACAGGGTGGCGGCCGAGGCGAAGGAGGCGATGTGGCCGCCCAGGTCGCCGGGCTTGCGGTTGGCGCGGACCACGGTGGCCATGGCGTTCCAGCGGATGATCGAGCGGATCTTCCACTCGATGGCCGCATCGCCCGGGCTCTTGGCCTCGTTGGCGGGCGCGATGGTGTTGACGTACTCGGTGGTCGGCGAGAACGGCAGGTAGGCGCCGGAGCGGCGGGTCAGTTCGACCATGTCCTCCAGCAGCTGATGCGCGCGCTCGGGGCCTGCGACATCGATGACGGCCTTGAGCGATTCGATCCACTCCTGGGTCTCAGTGGGGTTCGGATCGTTCTGCAGCACCTCGTTCAACCAGTTCATAGCGCTCCCGTAGGTCGCACGCACGCGCGCGATTGCTTGTGTTTTTTGTAGCCCCCAAGTGTAGCGCAACCGCCCCCGCCGGACCTCGTACGCCAGCGTATGGAGCGGACTGTCATATGGCCCGGGACCGCGCGCCCCGGATGCGCGGCGGGGCGCGGCTGCGCTTATGATCGGGGCCGACTCCCGCGGAGCGCCGCCATCGCCGCCCTATCTTCAGTGCAGGACGCTTCCGCGGTGGCCTGGCGGCACAGCCTGCGCACGCGGCTGGTGCTGTGGGGCAGCTTGATCCAGGTGGCGCTGGTGGCGGGCCTGGCGCTGCTGTTCTACCTGGGCGCGCGCCAGGTGGTGCTGCGCAACGCGCGCGACGAGGTGGCCGGGCTGGCCCTGCAGACCGCGCGCAGCCTGGATGCGACGCTGGGCTCGGTGCAGGTGAGCGGGCGCACGCTGGTTGCCGGCGCGTCCGCGGTCGGGCGCCAGCCGTTCAACCTGCGCAGCCTGCTGCACGCCACCCTGGAGGGCGATCCGGACATCGCCGGGGCGCTGCTGGTGATCGAGCCGGGCACGCTGAAGGGCGACGACCGCGGCTTCGCCTGGCATCTGCGCCGCGCCAACGGCCGCGTGACCGAGCAGCCGGCCGATGCGCTGGGCTACGACTACCGGACCATGCCCTGGTACCAGCGCACGCTGGCGGCGTCGGCGCCTTGGTGGTCCGAGCCGTATAGCGACGCCTCCACCGGTGGCGACTACCTCACCACCTACAACCTGCCGCTGCGCCTGCCCGGCGACGGCGCGCAGGCGCGCGCGATCGGCATGGTCAGCGTGGACGTGCCGGTGAAGCGGCTGCAGGCGATCGTCGCCGAGCTGCCGGCCAACGCCGGGCTGCAGCCGATGCTGCTGTCGCCGGACGGGCTGTTCGTGCTGCACCCGGATCCGGCACTGCGCTTCCGCCGCACCCTGGAAGCGCACGTGGCGCGCGCGCGGCCGGACCTGTCGCCGCTGGCCGCGGCGGTGGCCACGCACGTGCCGGTGCGCTTCGCCCATACCGCGCCCAACGGCGAGCGCTACCTGACCCAGAGCGCGGCGGTCGGCGACACCGGCTGGACCTTCGCGCTGAGCGTGTCCGAACGCTACATCGTGGCCGGGCTCAACCGCATCGCGCTGTGGGTGGGGCTGGGCGGCGGCACTGCGCTGCTGCTGTGGCTGTGGCTGCTGCACCGCTACACCGCGCGGCTGGCGCGGCCGATCGAGGACCTGACCAACTCGGCCGGGCATTTCAGCCAGGGCGAGTTCGACTACCCGCTGCGGCATGTGGAGCGGCAGGACGAGGTGGGGGTGATGGCGCGCGCTTTCGACCGCGCGCGCGGCTCGATCAAGCTGCAGCTGGAGGAGATCGCCGCGCTGGCGCAGGCGCGGCAGCGGATGCAGAGCGAGCTGTCGATCGCGCGCGACATCCAGCAGGCGATGCTGCCCGGCGGGCGCACCTTCGACAGCGCGCACAAGCACCTGGAAACCTACGCGCTGCTGGAACCGGCGACGATGGTCGGCGGCGATTTCTACCAGTTCTTCGAGACCGAGCCGGGGCTGCTGTGGTTCGTGGTGGGCGACGTATCCGACAAGGGCGTGCCGGCGGCGCTGTTCATGGCGCGGGCGATGACCGTGCTGGAAGTGGCCGCGCGCCGCCACACCCAGCCGGACGCGATCCTGATCGCGGCCTCGCAGCGCATGGTCGAGGGCAACGACACCTGCATGTTCGCCACCGTGCTGTGCGGCCTGATCGACGTGCACAGCGGCGACTACTGGCTGTCCAGCGCCGGCCACGAACCGCCGGTGCTGCTCGGCGCCGACGGCCACGCGCAGTTGCTGGCGGTGGAATCGGGGCCGCCGCTGGGGATCGAGCCGCAGACGCGCTACCCCGTGGTGCGCGGGCGCCTGGCCGCCGGCGCCACGCTGCTGAGTTATACCGACGGCATCACCGAGGCGATGGACGCGCATGAGCAGGCCTACGGCCCCGAGCGGCTGCTGTCCGCGCTGGAAGCCGGCATCGATGCCCAGGCGCAGTGCGCGCGGGTGCTGGCCGAGGTCCATGCGTTCACCGCCGCCGCACCGCAGTCCGACGACATTACCTTGCTGGCGATCCGGTTGCGCCAGGATCCGACGCGGGAGGGAAACACATGAAGCTGCGGTTGCAGATGGTGCCGGCACTGGACACGCTGGCGCAGCTGAGCGACACGCTGGAGGCCGCGCTGCTACGCCACGGCGTGGTCCTGGATCACGTGAACCGGGCGCGGCTGATCTTGGAGGAACTGGCCTGCAACACGCTCGAGCACGGCCACCTGCGCAGCGAACAGCCGCCGGTGGAAGTGCTGTTGCAGGTGGACAGCGGCGCGCTGGTGCTGGAATTCCACGACAGCGGCCCGGCCTTCGACCTGCGCGCGGCGCCGCCTCCGGACCTGGACGCGGACATCGCGCAGCGCCCGATCGGCGGCCTCGGCCTGCACCTGGTGCGGCAGCTCGCCGACCACATCGATTACCGGCACGATGCCGGCCGCAACATCGTGCGCATCACCCTGCTGCAGCCCTTCGACCCCATCCCCCAGGAGTTCCCCGCATGACCACGTTGAGCCTGCAGATCGACCCCACGCAGGACCGGCGCCAGCGCATCACCCTCAGCGGGCGCCTGGACACGCATACCTACCAGGCCCTGGACGAGGCGCTGGCGCCGCTGCTGGCCACCCAGATCACCACCCTGGTGCTGGACCTGTCGAACCTGGACTACATCAGCAGCGCCGGCATCCGCTCGATCTTCAAGGCGCGCAAGGTGCTGGCCACGCGCGACGGCCGGGTGCTGGTGGTCAACCCGCAGCCGCAGATCCGCAAGGTGTTCGACGTGGTCAAGGCGGTACCGTTGAACGAGATCTTCACCTCGGTGCAGGAACTGGACGACTACCTGGACGAGATGCAGCGGCGGGTGCTGGAGGACGGCGACGGCGGCTGACAGCTGCTGGAAGACGCGCTGCGCGATTTCCAAGCGCCGGACGGCAACGCGTTTACTGAGATCGCCTGCGAATCGGCGCGCGCGGATAATGCGCAAGTTCGACGAAAGCCGGCATGGGGCCAAGGGGCCAAGTGCCATCCCAACTCCCTACCGGCGCACAGATGCGGGCCGTAGACACGCCGCATATTTGTGATTTTTATCACAAAAAAACACGATTTGTATTTTACAAATCTGAACACCCATCGACGGATCTCGACAGGCTGCTTGCACATGGATAAGGCATTTCACCAGATCGATCCCCGCGGCATCACCCTGAACCCGGACGGATCGCTCAACTTCGCCAACCATCGATTGCGCGCTGCGGCGATCGCTTCAGCGACAGCCGGGGCCATCCGCCCCATGAGCGAAAATGCCGGAACGTGCGCCAACTCCGGCACCTGCTCTTCCACGAATTACACCTGCAACAACACCGGCGACTGCTCCAAGGCGTCCAATGTCGGCGCTTGTAGAACCGGCGGCCAGCCTTCGCCGAACGGTTGAGACAGCACGATGCTGAGCGAATCCACCATCGCCGAAGCGCTTTCTCCGCGCATCCTGTCCCTCATCCTGCTGCCGACCGAAAAATGCAATTTCCGCTGTACCTATTGCTATGAAGACTTTGCAATAGGACGTATGCAACCGAGCGTGGTCCGCGGCATCAAGGCGTTGATCACGAATCGCGTCCCTCACCTGGATCGGCTCAACATCTCCTGGTTCGGGGGGGGAACCACTCCTGGCGCGTGATGTTGTCCTGGATATCGGCCAACACGCAAACGCAGTGTGCGCACGACACGGCGTCGCGTTCAGCGCCGGCTTTACCACCAATGGCTACCTGCTCGAGCCGGCTCTGCTGCAGAGGTTTACTGAACTCCAGCACCGCGAGTTCCAGATCACGCTGGACGGTGACGCGGAATGGCACGACAAGACACGGATCACCGCCAACAAAGGCGCCACGTTCGAGAAACTATGGTCGAACCTCATCGCCTACCGGTCGCTATCGGCAAATTTCGCTATCTCGCTGCGCCTGCACCTGCATCAGGACAACATCGAATCGGTACGGCGCCTGTAGTATTCCAGCCTGCATCGCGAGCTATTGAGCGACCCACGGTTTTCTGTTTACTTCCACAAGGTTTCCAATCTGAGCGCGGGCGGCACGATCGGGGAAAAGATCTTGCCGCGCGACCGCTACCTTGAAGCGATCGCCTACATTACTTCCTGCGTCGATTGCTGCAAAAACGACGAACGCCCAATGTCGGAAGAGCATCTGGATGGATATATCTGCTATGCGGCAAAACCGAACTCGCTGATGATCCGTGCCAATGGCAAGATCGGCAAGTGCACGGTTGCACTGAACGATGATCGCAACGACCTCGGACAACTCCACGCCGACGGCACCATCGACATCGAAAACGACAAGCTGCGTCGCTGGATGAGCGGATTTTCCGACCTATCCGAACGCACGCTCGGCTGTCCGCTTTCCACCTTGGCCAGCACGTGAGATACGTCCCATGCCATTCCGCATAGATCCGGACAAGATCTCAATCGGCAAGCATGGAGACGTGCTGTTCGATGGATCAAACCCATCCAGCGCTGCCGCCGTCGAAGCACTGGCCGCACGGCGCTTCGGCACGCTCGCCACCAATGAGGTCTGCAACGGTACACATCCCGCATGCACCAATACGAAAGACTGCGCATTGGGCAGCAACACCAACTGCAATAACAAAGGCTCCTGCTTCACTCCCAACCCCGGCCCTGGCCAGGGCTGACGCGCAAACTCCAGGTGGATCGCGATGACAACCCAGACGAACGACAGCCGCCGCAACTTCCTGCTCGGCACCGCTGCCACCGCAATCGCGGCGATTGTCCCTGCCGCGGCTGCGGCGACCGCGGCCACCGATGCCAGAGCGACACAGGCGGCGGCGCCTCTCGGCCGCGCCCTCCCCGAAACGCAGACCTTCGCCGTGCAGGTGCTCGGCGACCTACGGCAGCTGTCGACCGACCTGCAGCTGATTCCCGGGCAGCTCTCCGAGCCGCTCGCGCTCAAGGGCAACGGCACCTACCGGGTGAAGATCAGCCCCACCGACATCACCACGCGCTTCGGGCCGATCTACCGGCTGACCCTCGCCGACGCGCAGGGCATGCCGCTGGAGGAGATGAACATCGGCAGCGACACCACCGCCACCTTTACCCGCTACGGCGTGCAGGTCTACGCACTGTCGATCGAACAGGCGATGTAAGCGGCCGCCGTCGCAGCGCAAGACAACCGGCCCGAAACGCGAACGCCCGCCGGATGGCGGGCGTTCGGTATTCAATGCGGCGGACGGCGACGCATCAGGCGCCGCCATCGCCGCGACCGCCGTCAGGCTTACTTCGCCTCCTGCAGCGCCTCGGTGGTGATGCGGATCCTGACCTCGTCGCTGACGTTCGGCACGTATGCGCCCAGGCCGAAGTCGCTGCGCTTGATCGTGGTGGTGGCATCGAAGCCCAGTGCCGGCACCTTCTTCATCGGGTGCGGACCGGCGCCGTTGAGGGTCACCGCCAGCACCACCGGCTTGGTCGTGCCCTTGATGGTCAGGTCGCCGGCCACGCTCAGCTTGTTGGCGCCGGCGGCGGTCACCTTGGTGCTCTTGAAGGTGGCGGTCGGGAACTTGGCGGCATCGAAGAAGTCTGCGCTCTTCAGGTGCTCGTCGAACTTGGCGGTGAAGCTGTTGAGGCCCGACAGCGGCAGGGTCACCTCGACGCTGGACTTGGCCACGTTCTCGGCGTTGTAGACCAGGGTGCCGTCGACGTCACCGAAATGCGCGCTGGGGTTGGAGAAGCCTAAGTGGCTCCACTGCACCAGCACGTCGGTATGCGCCGGGTCCAGCTTGTAGGTGCCGGTGGTGCCTTTGACCGCGGCGGCAGCGGCAACCGGCGCGGCGAAGGCGCTGGTGGCGGGCTGGGCGACGACGACGGCCAGGGCCAGGGCGAGCGGGAGCAGCAGTTTGCGGGTCTTGGTCATGAGCAGGAACTCCGGGGTGATGGGGCGGTTGGACACGCCAGCGGCAGGCGCCGGCATGCGGGGGGACACGGGCGGACCAGACGCGGCGAGACTCACTCGATGCGCGCGGCCTCGTCGAAACTCAGCCGCGGCAGGCGCGGGAACAGGCCGGCGGGATCGCCGTAGCCCAGGTTGACCAGGAAGTTGGACTTGACCGCGGTGCCGGCGAAGAAGGCCGCATCGACCTTGGCGTTGTCGAAGCCGGACATCGGGCCGGCATCCAGGCCCAGCGCACGCGCGGCCAGGATCAGGTAGGCGCCCTGCAAGCTGCCGCTGCGGAATGCCGATTCGCTGCGGCCTTCGCGCGGGCCGTCGAACCAGCTCTTGGCATCGGCATGCGGGAACAGGTACGGCAGCTTCTCGTGGAAGTCCTCGTCGTGGGCGACGATGACCGTCACCGGCGCGGCCAGGGTCTTGGCCAGGTTGCCTTCGGACAGCGCCGGCTTGAGCTTCTCCTTGCCCGCGGCCGAGGTCACGAACACGAAGCGCGCCGGGCTGCCGTTGGCCGCGGTCGGACCCCACTTCAGCAATTCGTACAGGGCGCGCACGGTGTCTTCGCCGACAGGGGTGTCGCGGAAGGCGTTCTGGCTGCGGGCGGTACGGAACAGTTGATCCAGGGCGGCATCGTGCAGAACGTCGGACATGCGGAAGTACCTTTTGTCGTCGGGGGAAGGCCGATGCCAGCCCATGGTGGGCGGTTTCGGTGCAAGACGGCCAGTGTAGAGTGGCACGATAGCCGCAACACCCAGCCGCAATGCAACGGATTACTACCAAACGTGAAACGATCGGGCGCGCCCTGGGCGATTAGCGACGGCCGCGCCGGCAACGCGCGCCAGGCGGAGGCGCTCGCCGCGGCGCTGTCCGCACCTGCAGTGTCGCCCGCCCCGGCACTGGTGCTGCAACCGCACATGCCCTGGCGCTGGCTGGCACCGCGGCGGTTGCCCGGCGCGGCGCAGGCCTATGGCGCCGGCTTCGCCGAACTGCTGCGTCGCCCACCGGCGCTGGCGATCGGCTGCGGCCGCCAGGCGGCGCTGGCGACGCGGCTGCTGCGCGCACGTGGCAGCACGGTGGTGCAAGTGCTGGATCCACGCCTGTCGCCGCGGCACTGGGACCTGGTCGTGGTGCCCGAACACGATCGGCTGCGGGGCGACAACGTGCTCACCCTGCTCGGCAGCCTGCATCCGATCGACGATGCCTGGCTGGGCGCTGCGCGCGCGGCGTTCCCGCGGTTCGGCGCATTGCCGTCGCCGCGTACCGCGCTGCTGGTCGGCGGCCCCGCCGCGCTGGCGCCGTGGACGGCCGAGGCGGCGGCGGCGGTGTTCAGACAATTGGCGACACAGCTGCGCGACACCGGCGGCAGCGTGCTCGCCAGCACGTCGCGACGGACGCCGCCAGCGGTGGCCGCCGCGCTGCGTGACGCCTTTGCCGGTGTGCCAGGCGTGGTCTGGTGCGGCGAAGGCGACGGCGCGAACCCCTACGCCGGCCTGCTCGGCTGGGCCGAGCGCATCGTGTGCACGCCCGATTCGGTGAACCTGCTCTCGGAAGCCTGTGCCACGCGGGTGCCGGTGACGGTGGCGATGCCGCTGACGGCGCATGGCCGCGCACGCGACTTCCATGCGGCGCTGCACGCGCGTGGCCGCCTCGCCGATGCAACGGACGTGCATGGCGCCGTTGCTGGCACGATCGAACCGCTGCGCGAAACCGCACGCATCGCCATGCGCATCCGAGAGCGCCTGCAGCTGGACGCCAGTGACTGAAGCAAGGCCGCCTGCGCTGCGGGCGGCGGCGGCGCAAATGCAGCGGGGCGGTATGCGTGCCGGCGTTGGCACGCATACCGCCCCGTGCTTGCCTTCCCGCTAGATCAAGGGTTGCTGGGAGAGCGCGGTATCCCGGCCGGCGCCGCGTCCAGCGCGCCGATCAGCAAACGCACGATCGGCGTGCCGAGACCGGTCGTGTAGTTGTACTTGCCGCTGATCGGCACGCCGTTGCCGACCACGCCGTTGTTGCCCGGGATATCGCGATGGAACGCCTGCGGGTTACTGGCCGCCAGCCGATACAGATACTCATTGAGATTGCCCTGGCGCCCCTGCTTCTCCACCAGCAGCGCGGCCACGCTCGCGAACTCGGGCGCCGCGACGCTGGTGCCGATCGCCGAATGGAACTCGCCCTTGTACACCACCGACACCGAACTGGCGAAAGGCGCCCTGCCTTGCCCGCACGGCTGTTTTGCCTCCTTCTCGGGGCAACCGCCGACCAGCATGCCGACATCAGGCAATGCACGCATCGACATGGCGGTCCCCCCCAGCGCACGCAACTGATAGGCCGGCCGCTGGATCAAGGTGCTCACCCCGCCGCCGGCCCCGAAGTAGCCACCGGCCAATTGTCCGCCTAAGCCGTAGTAGTCCATGGTCACCAGCGGATCGGCATAGGCGCTCTCGGACCGGTAGCTGGAATCCAGCGATCCCTTTTGGTAGTTGGTGGACAGATTGGTGCCGCCGACCGCGGTCACATTCGCATCCATCGCCGGAAACTGGACGCCGGCGACGAAGTTGCCGTCCTCGCCTTGCGCATAGTGCGTATCCGCACAGCCGAGGCCGGCGTTGTCGCCGCTCCCGGCGATGAAGGTGATGCCTTGCGCGTTGCCCTGCTTGAAGATCACATCCAGCGCGCTGAAGAACGAGGTGAAATCCTCGCCGCCGTTGTAGGCCTTGGTGTGGTACAGCTCGCAGCCGCCGAACGAGGAACTGACCACGTCGGCCTCGTTGTCCTGCACGATCTGCCCGTAGCCTGCGACGATCGATGCATCGGTCAGGTCGGGGATCACATACAGCAGCACGTGCGCGCCCGGCGCGCCGGCCAGCGCCATCTCCACGTCCAGCGCCGCTTCGCCTCCCACGGCCTCGTTGATCCCCGGCTTGGCACCCGCCACGTAGCGGCGGGCGTACAGTTTCGGGTTGACGTGACCGGCGCCATAGCGGCTGAAATTTTCTTTATTGAACAGCGCGTCAACGTCCGAATCCAGCACGTCGCTGGCAATCAGGACCGCGATCGTGGTGCCGGTCCCGTCCAGGCGGCGCTGCTGGCCGGGCGGGCCGATCATCGTCTGGTAGGACGGATAGCCGTAGGCCTGCTTGAGATCGTTGTACGTATAGGCGCCGTTGGGTCCCCTGCGGTTGTCCGGATCGACCGGCAGCAGGTGCGAATTCACCTGGTAGGGCAGCAATCCACCGGTCAGGCCGGTGACCACGGCGCCACTGTCGCGCAATGCCGCCGGCAGCTGCAGCGCACCGGCCACGGCGAGCCTGGCGTTGGCGCCTTCGTGCAGATCCACCGCCAACGGCGCGGAGAACAGCCGCTCGACATTGTCGGCGCTGGCGCTCACGTGCAGGGTCGCGCCCTGCTGGGTGACCGCCATGTGCGCGGCCTGCAACGCCGAGCGCACGCGTTCGACCTGGGCAGGCAGCGGCGCGAAGCGGCGCTCGAACTCGGCGCGCGACAGCCAATGGTGGTACTGCGGCGACACCGGATCCTGGATGTCCGCCAGCAAGGCATCCAGGCCGGCCTGGTCGCGCAACGGCAGGTGCACGTTGAAGGTGACGGGTGCGGTGCGCAACGTGGCGGACATGGCGGCGAGCGTGGCGTCCTGTGCGGCATGGGCATTGCCGAACATGAGCGCGCACCCTGACAACACGGCGGCCAGCAACGGCTGGCGGCGACTACGATCGATCATGCATCTCTCTCCGTTGGTGGAACGACAAGGCGCCGCCTGCAAGTCATTGCAGGCGGCGTCACATGGGAACAAAAATGCGCAGCGTCACGCGTGCAAAGCCAGATCATGAGATGGGTCGCCATCATTCACGATGCCACGCATCGAAAACTTTGACGCTGTAGCGCATTTTCGATCCTGCAAAAAATGCATCGGCAATGTTTCTTGGGCACCGTCGAAATCCATGTGCACTTGCGAAAAAAGCGGCGGCGATGCGAATTTTTTCAGCGGGAAACGGCGACGTTCAAATATTCATCCGTCAATCATCCCACTTTCTGTTTTGCGGCCGTTTATTTTCATGGAAGCCGCGCCCCTGCAGCGCTGGACCGCATCAGGCGCACCGTTGCCGGCCTGGCAAATGTGTCGCCTGTGTCTGTGCTGCATGACAACCGCAACATGGGTGACGCGATCCTGCAACCTGGCTGTCGCATCTTCGCCCGACCTCCTTTAGCGAATTTTTCATGCATGCCTACCCATCACTTGCTGAGCGCCGCGATCCTGGCCACGTTGTTGTCGCCGCTGGCGGCGCACGCGGCAGACGCCCCGGCCGACAGCACGACCGGCGACGCCCGCCAACTCGACACGGTCTCGGTGATCGGACAGGGCGAGACCCGCCAGGTGCAGCGCATCGCCCGCCAGGACGTGGCGGTGCTGCCGCCGGGCACCAGCATCCAGAAACTGCTCAACCGCATTCCCGGCGTCAACGTGCAGTCCAACGACGCGTTCGGCGCCAACGAGGAATCGCAGACGGTGAGCCTGCGCGGCTTCAACGGCACGCGCCTGGGCTATACGCTCGACGGCCTGCCGCTGGGCGACAACGCCTACGGCAACTACAACGGGCTGAACATCAGCCGCGCGCTGATCGCCGAGAACTTCGGCGGCGTGGAACTGGCCTCGGGCATCGGCAGCCTGGGCACCGCCTCCACCAGCAACCTCGGCGGCACCGTGCAGTACTTCTCGGACGATCCGTCCACCGAAACCGGCGTGCGCCTGTCGCAGACGGTCGGCTCGGACCAGAACCGCCGCACCTACCTGCGCCTGGACACCGGCGAGCACAACGGCTTCTCGGCGTACCTGTCCGGTATCTACGCCAGCGCCGACATGTGGGCCGACCCGAAGTCGCCGACCAGCACCGCGCAGTTCAACGGCAAGGGCGTGTACCAGTTCGAAGGCGGCAAGATCACCGCCTTCGTCGATACCTCGCGCACCTCGCAGGCCGACTACGCCTACCTGTCCAAGAGCGGCCTGCACCGCGGCCTGGGCTGGGACTGGAACCTGTACGCGCCGGACTGGCAGCGCGCGCTGGCGGCCGCCTACTGCGCGCCGGCCACCCGCAATGCCAGCCGCTGCGCCTATAGCGGCGGCGTGGACAACACCGACGACGCGTACTACCAGAGCCGCGCGCTGCGCAACGACGACCTGTACTACCTCGCCGGCGACTTCCAGCCGTCGGATGCGGTGAGCGTGCACACCCAGGTCTATCACCACGAGAACGAAGGCCAGGGCCACTGGTGGTCGCCGGGCCAGGCGTCCAATCCGGGCACGCCGCAGGCGCTGCCGATCTCGATCCGCAGCACCAACTACACCATCAACCGCACCGGCGGCATCGCCTCGCTGGGCTGGGACCTGGGCCCGCACCACCTGGAAGCCGGCGTGTGGTACGAGCGCAACAAGCACCACGTGGAGCGCAACTTCTACTGGATCGACGGCCCGATCGACGACGACCTGTTCCTCAGCGGCCCGGACCGCCGGCTGTTCTCGCAGGACTACACGATCACCACCAAGCAGGCTTATGTGCAGGGCACCTTCAAGCTGCTCGACGAGCGCCTGACCCTGGACGTGGGCGCGAAGAGCCCGCACACCACGATGACTGCGCGCGAGACGCCGGGGATCGCGGTGGAATCGCCGGTGGCCAACGGCACGCTGAAGGCAAGCGAGGCGCTGCTGCCGCAGGCCGGCGTGCGCTATCGCCTGGCCGAAGGGCAGGAAGTGTTCGCCTCCTATGCCGAGAACATCGCCGCGTTCCAGGGCGGCGGCGCCGGCGGCCCGCTGCTGGTCACCCAGGCCTCGTTCGATGCCAGCGTCGGCGCGCTGGAGCCGGAGAAGTCGAAGACCTTCGAAGCCGGCTACCGCCTGGTGCGCGACCAGTTCGAAGCCTCGCTGGTCGGCTATGACGTCACCTTCGACAACCGCCTGCTCTCGCTCAATCCCTGCGCGAGCATCCAGCAGGGCACCACGCCGGCGTGCACCACGCGCTTCTTCAACGTCGGCTCGGTCAGCAGCCGCGGCGGCGAGCTGACCGTCATCTGGAAGCCGATCGCGCACCTGCAGTGGTACAACTCGGCGTCGATCAACCGCTCCACCTACGACGACAACTACGTGCAGAACGGCGTGACCATTCCCACCGCCGGCAAGTACACGGTGGACACGCCCAAGCGCATGTTCACCAGCGAGATCAGCTGGACCTACAACGGCTGGAACGCGAACCTGCGCGGCAAGTACACCGGCCAGCGCTACTACACCTACACCAACGACCAGGGCTTCGGCGGCTACACCGCATTCGACGCCGGCACCGGTTACGACTTCGGCGCGGTATCGTTCCTGCAGGACCTGAAGCTGTCGCTCAACGTGACCAACCTCACCGACAAGCGCTACGCCTCCAACCTCTCCGCGTTCGGCAACAGCGATCCGAACGGGCGTTCGCTGGCGTTCCATGCCAGCGCGCCGCGGCAGGTGTTCCTGACCCTGGACGCACGCTTCTGAACGCGCGCATCCTGGCCCGACGCCGCTGCGGAGCGCATGCGATGATGAACCCCCTGGTCTGGGTGCTGGGATGTTCGATGGCGCTGTCGTCGCTGACCGCCGCGGCCGAGGCCGCGGCACCGGGTACGCGCAAGCCGCTGGTGATCGGTCACCGCGGCGCCAGCGCGCTGCGCCCCGAGCACACGCTGGCGTCGTATGCCAAGGCCATCGCCGACGGCGCCGATTTCATCGAGCCGGATCTGGTCTCGACCAAGGACGGCGCGCTGCTGGCGCGCCACGAGAACGAGATCGGCGCCACCACCGATGTCGCCGCGCACCCGGAGTTCGCCGCGCGCAAGACGGTCAAGCAGATCGATGGGCAGCGCGTGGAAGGCTGGTTCACCGAAGACTTCACTCTGGCCGAGCTGAAGACGCTGCGCGCGCGCGAGCGCCTGCCGCAACTGCGCAGCACCGCCTTCGACGGCCAGTTCCAGTTGCTCACCTTCGACGAGATCATCGATTTCGCCGCGGCCGAGTCGGCCACGCGCGGGCGCCCGATCGGGCTGATCCCGGAGATCAAGCACGGCACCTATTTCCAGTCGCTGGGCCTGGCGATGGAAGACAAGGTGCTGGCCACGCTGGACGCGCATGCGTACACGCGCAGCGCACCGGTGATCGTGCAGTCGTTCGAGATCGGCAACCTGCAGTCCCTGCACCGCAAGCTCGGCAAGGACCATCCGAACGTGCGCCTGGTGCAGTTGCTGGGCGACCCCAAGGACCGCCCGGGCGACCAGCTGCGCGATGGCCCGACCTATGCGCAGATGGGCAGCGCGCAGGGCCTGCGCGCGATTGCCAAGTACGCGCAACTGGTCAGCCCCAACCTGCGCACCATCATCCCGGTCGATGCCGACGGCGCGCTGGCCGCGCCCACCGCCTTCATCGCCGATGCGCATGCGGCCGGGCTGCAGGTGGTGCCGTATACGTTCCGCCCGGAGAACTACTTCCTGCCCAAGCAACTGCAGGACGCGCACGGCCCGGCCGCGGTGAATGCGGCCGGCAGCATCGCCGAGATGCGCGCGTTCATTGCCGCGGGCGTGGATGCCTTCTTCACCGACGCCCCGGCGCTGGGCCGCGCGGCGGTGGATGGGACGGCGCCGCCGCGCGCGCTGAGGGTATTCCCTCGGCGACTTGCCCGCTGTAGGAGCGGCTTCAGCCGCGACCGGATCTTCCTGGTGAAGCCCGGTCGCGGCTGAAGCCGCTCCTACAGGCAGCAACGGCGTCGCGGCCAGCGTGCCCTGCTGCTGGCCGCAGCGCCGCCGCATCGCGATAATGCGCCGCCTCGCCTGCCGCGCAACCGCCCAATGCCGCCGCTCTCCTCGCCATCGCCCGCGTTCGCCGCGCTGACCCCGCGCGCCCTGCTGCTGGCGGTGCTGGCGATGGGCGCGGTGGTGCTGCTGTCGAACGTGCTGGTGCAGTTCCCGATCAACGACTGGCTGACCTGGGGCGCCTTCAGCTATCCAGTGGCGTTCCTGGTCAGCAACCTGATCAATCGCCGCTTCGGCCCGCGCGCGGCGCGGCGCGTGGCCTGGTGCGGCTTCGCGCTGGCGGTGCTGCTGTCGATCTGGATCGCCACCCCGCGCATCGCCGCCGCTTCGTGCCTGGCGTTCATCGCCGCGCAGCTGCTGGACATCGCGGTGTTCGACCGCCTGCGCCACGGCCGCTGGTGGCGCGCGCCGATCGTCGCCACCACCTGCAGCGCGACGCTGGACACGACGCTCTTCTGGTCGGTCGCCTTCGCCGGTTCGGCGCTCCCATGGATCAGTTGGGCCGCAGGCGACCTGGCGGTGAAACTGGGCATCGGCGTGTTCCTGCTGGCACCGTTCCGCGCACTGCTGTGGCGGACCGCCCCGTCGGCCGCCGACGATGCATCGGCCACGCGCGCGCCGCAGCGTTAGGGCGAACCGCGATCCGCTTGGCGGCCGCCATGGAATCAGGCCCCCGGCGTTTGCGCAACGTCCCGGCCTGGCAAGGCGCAGCCACGCAAACGCCAATGGACCGACCCGGCGGTACTCGCCGCGCCAGGCCGACTTCGGCAACATCGTCGCCGAGCCAGTACGACGGATCGAACAACGCTGCTACGTGCGGTCGCGCACGTGACTCGGACCCAATACACGCCTCGAATTCTTCCCCGCGACGCATCGACGGCGCCACGACCCGGACGCGAATCGGCCACCTCACAAATGAAAGGAAGCCAAGACAGATGACACCGAACTATAGGCGCATGCTCCGCGATCCACCGCTGCTTCCGCTATTGCTCGCCTCGCTTTTGAATGCGCTTTGCGCAGACGTGCTTTGGCAGAAAATTGCGGCCGCATGCGACCTTGGCGCCGGCTGGCCGGAACTACTGCAAGGACTCTGTGGCTTTCTTCTGCTTGTGCTCATGCTCATCAGGGCGCTTTGGCTCGAAAAGCGAGTCAACCCCAGATGACGGGCACGCTCCATGCTTGCCCCAGGGGCGTGCCATCCACTTCCGGGCAGGCCGGGCGGGATCCGGCGGGCCGTCGGCGGGCCAGCCGCGCTATCGTCCGCTGCGCCCCGGCTCGAACGCCAGCTCCTTGGCCTGCGCCGCGGCGGTGATCGCCGCGCGCGCGCGCGCGATCGCGTCGGTGCCAGTGGTCAGCCGCGGGCGCCGGTCCAGCGTGCAGGCCAGGCCGGCGTCGACCAGCGTCGCGTGCGCGTCGCGCAACGCGGCGGCCGTTGGCGCATCGAACCAGGTGGCCGCCAATGCGTCGATCAGCGCCGGCGTAGCGCGCGGCACGCTCAGCGCGGGATGCTGCGCGGCGCCGAGCAGCACCCCCGCCTGCAGCAGGAATTCCAGATCGACCAGGCCGCCGGCGCCCTGCTTCAGGTCGAAGCGCGTCGCATCGCTGCGGTCCAGTTCGGCGCGCATGCGGGCGCGCATCTTCAACACTTCCTCGCGCAGCTGCGCCGCGTCGCGCGGGCGCGCCAGGGTCTGCGCGCGCACCTGCTCGAAGCGCTGCAGCAGCGCGGCATCGCCGGCCACGCCGCGCGCGCGCACCAGCGCCTGGTGTTCCCAGGTCCAGGCGCGTTCGCGCTGGTAGTCGCCATAGCTGGCCAGCGACGACACCAGCGCACCCTTGCCGCCGTCCGGGCGCAAGCGCACGTCGATGTCGTACAGGCGGCCGCCGCCGGTGACCGCGCCGAGCAACGCGATCACCTTCTGCGCCAGCCGCGCGAACCAGCGCCCGCTCTCCAGCGGCCGCGCCCCGTCCGAAGCCTCCACGCCGGCGGCATGGTCGTACAGGAACACCAGGTCCAGGTCCGAGCCGATGCCCAGTTCGATGCCGCCGAGGCTGCCGTAGCCGATGATCGCGAAGCTGCCGCCAGGCACCTCGCCATGCGCGGCGGCCAGCTCGCTGCGGGCCAGGCGCAGCACGCTCAGCACCACGCCTTCGGCCAGTTCCGCCAGCTGGCGGCCGCTGTGCACCGCCGGCTGGCGCCGGTCCAGCGCGGCCAGGGCGATGCGGAAGCTCAGCGCCTGGCGCGCTTCGTTGAGGCCGCGCAGGGCGGCTTCCGGATCGTCCCCGGCGGCGGCGGCCGCGCTGTCGCACAGCCGCTGCAGCCCCGCCCGATCCGGCATCGGCCCGGCGACGCGGCTGTCGAGCAGTTCGTCGAGCAGCAACGGATGCGCCACCAGCCGTTCGGACAGGAACGCGCTGCGCGCCAGCACATCGACCAGCCGCGCCAGCGCGCTGGGCTGTTCGTCGAGCAAGGCCAGATAACTGGCGCGGCGCAGGATCGCCTGCAGCAGGCCGAGCACGCGGTGCAACGCGGCATCGGCCTGCGGCGCGCGCGCGGCGGCGTGCAACAGCGCCGGCAGCACCCGGTCCAGGCGCGCGCGCGCCGCGTCCGACAGGGTGCGCACGCCCAGCGACTGCACGAAGCCGCGCAGCGCCTGGTCGGCGCCGTCGGCATCGGCGAAGCCGGCCGCGACCAGCGCCTGCGCGCCGGCCTGCTGCGGCAGGCCGCGCCAGTAACTGGCCAGCGCATCCGGCGCCACCGTCTGCAGGCGCGGCGCCAGCAACTCGGCGAATTCGGCGGCGACGCGGTCGCGCTGCGCCTGTAACGCGGCGTACAACTGCGCCCAATCCGCGTAGCCCAGGCCGAACGCGATGCGCGCGCGGTCCAGCGCGTCTTCCGGCAGCGCGTGGGTCTGCGCATCGCGCAGCATCTGCAGGCGGTTCTCGACCCGGCGCAGGAAGCGATAGGCCTGCGCCAGCGCCGCACCGTCCGCGGCCGCGACCTGGCCGCCGGCGACCAGCGCCTGCAACGCGGGCAGCAAGCGGCGCTCGCGCAGCGCCGGTTCGCGGCCAGCGCGGATCAGTTGCAGCGACTGCACCAGGAATTCGATCTCGCGGATTCCGCCGGGGCCGCGCTTGATGTCGTCGAGACGATCGTGGCGCGCGACTTCGGCGGTGATCGCCGCCTTCATCTCGCGCAGCCCATCGAGCGCGGTGAAGTCGAGGTAGCGCCGGTACACGAACGGGCGCAGCGTCTGCAGCCAGTCCTCGCCGGCAGCAATGTCGCCGGCCACCGCGCGCGCCTTCAGCCATGCATAGCGCTCCCAGTCGCGGCCCTCGCGCTGGAAGTAGTGGTCCATCGCGGCGAACGACAACGCCACACGCCCGGCGCTGCCGAACGGACGCAGGCGCAGATCCACCCGGTGCGAGAAGCCGTCGGCGGTGGTCTCGTCCAGCAGCCGCGCCAGGCGCTGGCCGAGGCGCGCGAAATATTCCTCGGCGGCGAGCGCGCGCGCGCCGTCGGATTCGCCGCCCTGCGGATACGCGTAGACCAGATCCACGTCCGAGGAAAAGTTCAGTTCGCCGCCGCCGAGCTTGCCCAGGCCGAACACCACCAGGCGCTGCACGCTGCCGTCGGCGCCGCGGACCACGCCGTGGCGGGTGGCGAATTCGCCTTCCAGCGCCTGCAGCGCGATGCCCAGGCAGGTCTCGGCCAACTGCGTGCTGCCGGCCAGGGTCGCATCGACGTCGTCCAGACCCAGCACGTCGCGCCACACCAGCCGCGCCGAGGCGGCGGCGCGATAGCGGCGCAACTGCGCCGGCCACGCCGCCGGCTGCGCCGGATCCAGCTGCGGCACCGGCAACGGCGGCGGGTCGGGCTGCGCCAGGTGCGCGAGCAGCGTCGGTTGCCGGCACAGGGTGTCGAGCAGGAAATCGCTGGCGAGCAGCGCGCGGTGCAGCGGCGCGTCGAACCCCGGCGCGGCGGGCCATGGCGGCGCGGCCAGGCTCTGCCGCAAGCGTGTCAGGCTGCGTTCGAGCAAGGGCTGCAGGGCGTCGGGAACAATCGAGGACGGGGTTGGCATTGGCCGATTCTGGCATCCCGGCCTGTCCGCAGACAGCGGCGCGCGATCATGGCAGCGGCGGCGAAAGCGGTTTGCGTTCTCCGGGAAAGCGCGGGACGCCGCCTGACCGCAGCAACCACGGCGTGGCAGAATCGACGATCGCCAGGCAAAAAAAAGCCCGCTTGCAGCGAACTGCCAGCGGGCCTTGCTCCCTCCCCCACGTCGGGATGCAGGTTGATCTTGGGCGCTTTTTTTACGCATTGCACGCTGCACTGCAAAATGAAACCGGACGGTACATTCTGCTGCGCCGCAGTGTGCGCAGGGGTCTCGTCTTCACCCGCTGCGCGATGCCGACGCGCCCGCGTCGAGCGACGTGCCATCGTCGCAGCATCCATGCCGCCGGTGACCGAGCGATCGGTCGCGGCTGAAGCCGCGCCTACAACGCGCACGCTGGTGCGATGCGGCGGCTCAGGGCGCCGACGCCGCCGGTGCAGGCGCGGGCGGCGGTTCCGGCAACCACGCCGGCTGCCGCTCGTACCACTCGCGCGCGTTGAGCAGATGCCATTGCCGCTGTTCGCCGCGCAGCGCCACGCCGACACCGAGCACGCCCCAGCGCGCATACAGATCGCCCTGGGTGCCGGCATCGCCGACGCGCAGGCGCGCGCGCAGCGAGACGCGCTGGTTTTCCGCATGCAGGCGGTCCAGCCACAGTGCGTCCTTGCTCCATCGCAACTGACCACGCGCATCCAATTGCCCGGCATCGACCAGCTTGAGCAGCCAGGCCGGCGCATCGCTGCGCTGCGCGAACACCGCCAGCACCGGGCCGGCATCGCGCATCTGCATCTGCACCTGCGCATCGGCCTGCGTGGCCGGCGCCGCCGCGATGCGCCCCTGCGGCACGCGCAGCGTGGCCCACCAGTCGCGCTGTTTGGCTCCGTCGCCGTAGCGCACGCCCTGCAGGCGCAGCGTGCTGCCGCTGAGGTCGAAACGCTTGTCGTGCAGTTCCGCACGCCGCAGCCGCGCGTCGAGATCGAGGTCGCCGGCCAGCGCCAATCCGGCCACCTGTAGCCGCGCCTGGCGGCCACGCACGCGCACATTGCCTTCGCCCACCTGCCCGGCCGCATCCAGGTGCAGGTCGCCGCTGAGCGATCCGCTGCCGCCGAGCACGCGCACTTGCGATGCCGGCAGGTAGCGGTTGTAGGCGCGCAGGTCCGGCACGCGCGCGTCGTCGAAACGCATGCGCGCCTGCAACGATTCCTTCAGCGTCGCCAACGCGCCGTCGCCCTGCAGATCCAGGCGCAGGTTCTCGCCCTGCACGAAGATCGCCTTGGGGTCGGCCAGCGGCGCCAGCGCGAAGCTGTGCATGCGCACAGCGACCTCGGTGCGCGGCTGCGCGGCAGTGCCGACGATGCGTCCGGCGGCCTGCGCCTTGCCGCGGATGCGCACCCGCAGCACATCGGCCGTGGCCTGCACCTCGGGCACGTCGAGGCGGCTGCCCGGCTGCAGCGTGCCGTGCGCCAGGCGCAGATCGGCCGATACATCGCCGCCGCCGTCGAGCCGGAACCACGGCTTGCGCACCAGCAGGTCGCTGATCCAGTTCAGCGATTCGAAATGCCAGCGCCCCTGCAGCGTGCCGGACAGCCGCGGCAGCAGCGCGCCTGGGCCATCGAAAGGCAGCGTACGTCCGCCGATGCGCAGGTCGGCGTTGAGCATGCTGCGCGGATCGACCTGCCCCGGCAGGCGCGCGCGCAGCCGGATATCGCGATCGACGTCGAGCAGCAGCGCCAGCACGCCGCGATCGGTGGCGCCGACGCCGGCGTGCAGCGGCACGCGCCAGTTGAGCTTGCTGCCCGGCTGCAGTTCGCCGCGCAGCATGCGCAGGTTGGCGTCGATGTGGCCGAGCCCGGGTTCGGTGCTCAGCTGCGTATTCGCCCCGGCGGTGTCGATGCGCAGCGCCACGCTGCGCCCGTGCAGCTGCAGCGCCAGGTCGGCGATGCCGAGCTTGCGCAGGCCCGGCGCCTGCGCGCGGTAGTGGCGCGGAAACGAGAAGCGCGCGTCCACATGCGCCTGGTCGGCGATCTGGCGCTTGCCGTAGCGCACGCTGGCGTCGTCGAACACGATCTGCGACGGGAACAGTTCCGCCGGCCCGCCCTTGAGTTGTTTGAGGAAGCCCACCGTGCCGTGGCCCTTGCCTTCGATCGCCAGGTCGCCGAAGCGCGCGCGGCGCAGCGTGCCGCTGTGGATCGCGTCGAAGCGCAGGGTCCAGCCCTGGTCGCTTTGCGGTGGCGGCGGGATGGTGTCGGCGACACGGTCGATCGCGCCGATCACGTTCACCGCCTCCATCCACGGCAGGCGCACTTCGCGGTGCAGCAGCGGCAGCACCGCGATGCGCGCGCTGGCGCGATCGGCGCGCAAGGTCCACACATTGCGCTGCACGTGGCCGCGCATGCGTAAGTCCCACGCCGTGACCAAGCCCGGCAGCACGGTCAGCGCCGGCCCCGTGTGCATGCGGAATTTTTCCGGCGTGCGGTTGGTCGCCAGGTCGAACAGCGGCGTGTTGAGAAACACGTTGCCCAGCAGCAGGTACAGCAGATAGGCGATCAGCAGCCCGCGCAGCAGCAAACGCCACGCACGCGGCCAGCGCCGGTAGCGGTGGAGTGCGGCGTTCGGCGAGAGGCGGGCAAAGGGCGGCACCGTGGCACTATCGCCGCGCCGTGGCGTGGGCCGCGTGAAAGCCGTGCCGCCACTGCAGCAGCGGCGCACACCCGTGCCCGGCGCGATCCGCGATAATCGTGGTCTCCCCTTCCCGCCACGGTCGCCGCATGTCCGCCGAACGCATCCTCCACCCGCGCCTGCGCGAGCGCATCGTCAGCGCCGATGCCGCCGCCGCACTGATCCAACCGGGCGAGACGGTGGCGATGAGCGGCTTCACCGGTTCCGGTTATCCCAAGGCGGTGCCGATCGCGCTGGCGCAGCGGATCGAGGCCGCGCACCTGCAGGGCCAGGCGTTCAAGATCCGGCTGATGACCGGCGCCTCCACCGCACCGGAACTGGACGGGGCGCTGGCCAAGGCCGAGGGCATCGCCCTGCGCATGCCGTTCCAGACCGATCCGGACGCGCGCCAGCGGATCAACGCCGGCACCCTGGACTACATCGACATCCATCTCAGCCACGTCGCCCAGCACGTGTGGTTCGGCTTCTACGGTGAGATCGACACCGCGGTGGTGGAAGTGGCCGGCATCCGCCAGGACGGCAGCCTGATTCCGTCCACCTCGATCGGCAACAACAAGACCTGGCTGGACCTGGCCAGAAAGGTGATCGTGGAGGTCAACGACTGGCAACCGGCCGGCATCGACGGCATGCACGACGTGTACTACGGCACCGCGCTGCCGCCGCAGCGCAAGCCGATCCCGCTGCTGCACGCCGACGACCGCATCGGCGAGCCGTCGCTGCGCTGCGATCCGGACAAGATCGTGGCGGTGGTGCGCACCCATGGCCCGGACCGCAACAGCCCGTTCACCCCGGCCGACGCCAGCAGCGAGCGCATCGCCGCGCACCTGATCGACTTCCTCAAGCACGAGGTCGGCAAGGGCCGGCTGCCGGCCAACCTGCTGCCGTTGCAATCAGGCGTGGGCAATATCCCCAACGCGGTGCTGGCCGGCCTGGCCAGCAGCGGCTTTCGCGACCTGAGCGCCTTCACCGAAGTGATCCAGGACGGCATGCTCGACCTGCTGCGCAGCGGCGTGTTGAAGGTGGCCTCGTGCACGGGGTTTGCGCTGAGTCCGGAGGCGAACGAGGAATTCAAGCGCAACATCGCGTTCTATCGCCAGCGCATCATCCTGCGCACGCAGGAGATCTCCAATCATCCGGAACTGGTGCGGCGGCTGGGCTGCATTGCGATGAACGGCATGATCGAGGCCGACCTGTACGGCAACGTCAATTCCACCCACGTGATGGGCAGCCGCATCATGAACGGCATCGGCGGTTCCGGCGACTTCGCCCGCAACAGTTTCCTGTCGATCTTCCTCAGCCCGAGCACCGCCAAGCACGGCAGCATCTCGGCGATCGTGCCGATGGTCAGCCACGTGGACCACACCGAGCACGACGTCTACATCATCGTCACCGAACACGGCCTGGCCGACCTGCGCGGCCTGCCGCCGCGGCACCGCGCGCGGCAGCTGATCGACCACTGCGTGGACCCGAGCTACCGCGCGCAGCTGGAAGACTATTTCGACCGCGCGCTGCACGACAGCTACGGCAAGCACACCCCGCACCTGCTGCCCGAGGCGCTGTTCTGGCATCAGCGCTGGCTGGAGACCGGAAGCATGCACGCGGCGGGTTGATCCATCCAGCGCGCAGCGCCAGCACCGCGGCTCCCGCGCTTTTTTGTAGGAGCGGCTTCAGCCGCGACAAGCGAAGCCAGGCCCGCGGCCGTTTCGCTGATCGGTCGCGGCTGAAGCCGCTCCTACAGTGCACCCGGCAAGCTCACCGCCAGCCCCCTGTAGGAGCGGCTTCAGCCGCGACGAGCGGAGCCGCGATGCTGGCAGGCTTCGGATGCGGTCGGCGCCAAAGCCTGCACCGTCCCGCTATGCATCGATGGGCGAGGACACCAGGTCAGGCTCGCGAAGAAACGCCAGCTTGCGCGCGCGCGGCAATTGCTTGAGCGCCCATTCGGCGCGCGAGGCGGCGGCGCGGTCCGGGTAGGCGCGACTGGCCAGCAGCCGCAGCGGCGGGTTGGCACGGGTGTACTTGGCGCCGGTGCCGCGCAGATGCGCCTGGTAGCGCGCCTCGATGTCGAGGGTGATGCCCGCGTAGTAGCTGCCGTTGCGGCATTCGAGCAGGTACAGGAACCAGGGCGGGGCGTCGGCCATGCACGCATTATCGGCCGGCGCGTGATTTGCGCCAGCCTGTGCCGCGCCACAGAGGTCTGCGCCCGGAAAACCGATGCGGCAGCGCCGCCGCGCTGAACCGTCGCGCAACCGGCTTTAACGCAACCCGAACAGCTTGCCAGTCACTGCCAAACGCCGGCACACCGCAGCCACGGCACGGGCGCATATACCTCCTCACCGGCCGGATACCGTCGATGAAGCGGCTCTCTCCCGTTGGATTCGACGGCACGGCCGGGTTTTTTTTGGGCGACACGCAATGGGCGCTCAGCTCGCTGCGCATGCGCGCTCTGCCACGCTCAGGCCGCGTGCGACAACCGCGCCTGGCGCCGCGCACGCACCGCTTGCGCCAGGCGCTCCAGCACCTGCACCGAACTGTCCCAATCGATGCAGCCGTCGGTGATGCTCTGCCCATAGACCAGCGGCTGGCCGCAGAGCAGTTCCTGGCGGCCGCCGACCAGGTGGCTCTCCACCATCGCGCCGACGATGCGGGTCTGCCCGGCTTCCAGTTGCGCGGCGATGTCCTCGATCACCTTCGGCTGGTTGTCCGGATTCTTGCCGCTGTTGGCATGGCTGGCATCGACCATCAGCCGTGCCGGCAACCCGGCCTTCTCCAGCACCTGGCCGGCAGCGGCGACGCTGGCCGCGTCGTAGTTGGGCAGCTTGCCGCCGCGCAGGATCACGTGGCAATCGGGGTTGCCGGTGGTGGTGGCGACCGCGGTCTGCCCGTCCTTGGTCACCGCCAGGAAATGGTGCGGATGCGAGGCCGCGCCAACCGCATCGACCGCGATCTTGACGTCGCCGCTGGTGCCGTTCTTGAACCCGACCGGGCACGACAGGCCCGAAGCCAGCTCGCGGTGCACCTGGCTTTCGGTGGTGCGCGCGCCGATCGCGCCCCAGGCCACCAGGTCGGCGATGTACTGCGGCGAGATGATGTCGAGGAATTCCACGCCGGCCGGCAGGCCGAGGCGGTTGATGTCGCGCAGCAGGCCGCGCGCCAGGCGCAGGCCCTTGTTGATGTCGAAGCTGCCGTCGAGATTGGGATCGTTGATCAGGCCCTTCCAGCCGACCGTGGTGCGCGGCTTCTCGAAGTACACCCGCATCACGATCTCCAGCGCATCGCCGTAGCTGTCGCGCAGCGGGCGCAGGCGCTGCGCGTACTCCATCGCCGCCACCGGGTCGTGGATCGAGCACGGGCCGATCACCACCGCCAGGCGGTCGTCGCGGCCGTGCAGGATGGCGTGCAGCGCCGCGCGCGAGGCGGCGACGGTCTGCGAGGCCTGCTCGTCGCAGGGCAGCAGCGACAGCAGCTGGGCGGGCGGGGTCAGCGGTTCGATCTTGCGGATGCGCAGATCGTCGGTATGCGGGGCCATGGGGAATCTCTCGGTCGGGTTCTGGGTGGGGGCCAGGTCCGGCGGCATGAAAAAAGCCGCCAGGTTCGCTGGCGGCTTTCGGGATGCGGCTGAAGTTTCCTTCAGGGTGAACGCACTCCTTCCTCCGCCAGCGGCATCGGAAAACCGTAGTACCAAAAATAAAAGCGGCGGTTGGCGTTCATGGGACGCATTGATAGCACAGGATTTTTGCGAGTGCCACAGTTGCTGGTGCAACTTTGGCGTCGGGACTCGGGACTCGGGACTCGGGACTCGCAAAGCAGGTTAGCGCGCGCAGGTCGGCTCTCGGCTCTTCCGGGTCCCGGGTCCCGGGTCCCGGGTCCCGACTCAAAGCCACCTCGCGCCCGATCGCGTCGTGTGCGTGCCCCCGCACACGCATAAAAAAAGCCCCGCATCGCTGCGGGGCTCCTTTTCACTGCGGACTGCAGGTCGGCTTGCGCCGGTGCGGATCAGAAATCCATGCCGCCCATGCCGCCCATGCCGCCGCCCATGCCGCCAGCGCCGCCGGCCGGCTCGTCCTTCTTCGGCGCGTCGGCCACCATCGCTTCGGTGGTGATCATCAGGCCGGCGATCGACGCGGCGTTCTGCAGCGCCGAACGGGTCACCTTGGTCGGATCCAGGATGCCGAACGCGACCATGTCGCCGAACTCGCCGTTGGCGGCGTTGTAGCCGAAGTTGCCGGTGCCTTCCTTGACCCGGTTCAGGATCACCGACGGCTCTTCACCGGCGTTGGTGACGATCTCGCGCAGCGGCGCTTCCATCGCGCGCAGCGCGATCTGGATACCGTGGGTCTGATCTTCGTTAGCGCCCTTCAGATCGCCGATCGCGGTCAGCGCGCGCACCAGGGCCACACCGCCGCCCGGGACCACGCCTTCTTCCACGGCCGCACGGGTCGCGTGCAGGGCGTCTTCGACGCGCGCCTTCTTTTCCTTCATCTCGATCTCGGTCGAAGCACCGACCTTGATCACCGCCACGCCACCGGCCAGCTTGGCCACGCGCTCCTGCAGCTTCTCGCGGTCGTAGTCCGAAGAAGTCTCTTCGATCTGCGCCTTGATCTGCTTGATGCGCGACTCGATCGCCGAGCTGTCGCCCGCGCCGTCGATGATGGTGGTGTTCTCCTTGGAGACCTGCACCTTCTTGGCGCGGCCCAGGTCCTTGATGGTCGCCTTCTCCAGCGCCAGGCCCACTTCCTCGGAGATCACGGTGCCGCCGGTCAGGGTGGCCATGTCTTCCAGCATCGCCTTGCGACGATCGCCGAAGCCCGGCGCCTTGACCGCCACGACCTTGACGATGCCGCGGATGGTGTTGACCACCAGGGTCGCCAGCGCTTCGCCTTCCACTTCCTCAGCCACGATCAGCAGCGGCTTGCCCGACTTGGCCACGCCTTCCAGCACCGGCAGCAGGTCGCGCACGTTGGAGATCTTCTTGTCGTGCAGCAGGATGTACGGGTCGTCCAGGTCGGCCGACTGGCTCTGCTGGTTGTTGATGAAGTACGGCGACAGGTAGCCGCGGTCGAACTGCATGCCCTCGACCACGTCCAGCTCGTTGTCCAGGCCCGAGCCTTCTTCAACGGTGATGACGCCTTCCTTGCCGACCTTCTTCATCGCGTCGGCGATGATTTGACCGATCGACTCGTCGGAGTTGGCCGAGATGGTGCCGACCTGGGCGATCGCCTTGTCGTCGGCGGTGGGCTTGCTGATCTTCTTCAGCTCGACCACGGCGGCCTTGACCGCCTGGTCGATGCCGCGCTTGAGGTCCATCGGGTTCATGCCGGCGGCGACCGCCTTGGAACCTTCGCGGATCAGCGCCTGCGCCAGCACGGTGGCGGTGGTGGTGCCGTCGCCGGCGTTGTCGGAGGTCTTGGACGCGACTTCCTTCACCATCTGCGCGCCCATGTTCTCGAACTTGTCGGCCAGTTCGATTTCCTTGGCGACGGAGACGCCGTCCTTGGTGATGGTCGGCGCGCCGAAGCTCTTCTCGAGCACGACGTTGCGGCCCTTCGGGCCCAGGGTGGCCTTGACGGCATTGGCGAGAATGTTGACGCCGCGCACCATGCGCGAACGAGCGTCTTCACCGAAACGGATATCTTTGGCAGCCATGTGTGTAACTCCGGAATGCGTGATTGGGGATTAGGGATTGGCCAAGAGCGGGATTCGGGGGAGATCCGGGATCGCGCCGCGGCGAGCGCAGCGCGAATCGCGAACCCCCACTCCCGATCCCGCGATCGGCGGCGTTTTAGCCGACGATCGCGAGGATGTCGTCTTCGCGCAGCACCTTGTACTCGACGCCTTCGGCCTTGTAGCTGGAGCCGGCGTACTGGCCGTAGATGACCTTGTCGCCGACCTTGACCGCCGGGGCGCGGACGCTGCCGTTGTCCAGCGGCTTGCCGCTGCCGATGGCCACGATCTCGCCCTTGGTGGACTTTTCCTTGGCCGAATCCGGGATCACGATGCCGCCGGCGGAAATTTCGTCGGCTTCGATCGGCTTGACTACGACGCGGTCGTGAAGCGGCTTGATGCTCATGAGAGAGACCCTTTTAAGTGATTGATTGGTCTAGGAAAGGCTGGCGATGTTAGCACTCGCACGTGACGACTGCCAGCAACGCTCGCGAAAAAACCCGGTACGCCGGGATGCGCAAGATGTGGTGCTGGCCGGCGCTCTTTCAAGGGCTGGCGGCAAAAAAATTTCGTTTCCGCGGCCGGCCCGGCCGCGGAACTGCTTCCCGAATTCCGCAACGCTGCCAGAGTGGCAGGCCAGGCTCGCAGACCCGGGGCGGGGAAGAGTTGTCGATGACGCGATCCGCCATTGCCCTACCTCTCGCCTGTCTGCTGGCCCTGGCCGGCCACGTCCAGGCCGCCGTGTTCATCAACGCATTGCACTACGAAGATGCCACCGCCGCCGGCGATAGCGGCGAGGGCGTGGAGATCGTCGCCACCGCCGGCGAGAGCCTGAGCGGCTACAAGGTCTACCTGTACAACGGCAGCAACCCCGGCAGCGCCGCCGTCTACGCCAGCACCGCGGTGCCGGCCGGTAGCCTGGTCAACTGCGGCGGACAGGTGCGCATCGCCACCGTCGGCTATCCGCAGGCGCTCGCACCGCATTGAAGGCTCGGCGGCGGATGGCCGCCGGGCCGCTGCGGCCGTGCGCAGCCTCCAGGCCGCCGGGCATTTCCCGCGGCGGATCGGTTCGCCGCCGCACGGCCCGGCAGCAGGCCCGGCCACGCGCTCGCGGCCATCGCGCACCGGCCCGCAACCAGGCACCCGCAGACCTGTACTCATGTCCGAACCAGGCCCGGCAAAGCCCTGCCGGCGTCCCTATACTGTCGGCCGCATGTCTTCGCCCCCACTCCGTTTACTGTTCAGCACCTGCCCCGATCCGGCCAGCGCCGCGCGGATTGCCCGGGTCTTGGTCGAAGAACGGTTGGCCGCGTGCGTGAGCCGCCTGCCCGGCGTGCACGCCACCTATCGCTGGCAGGACGCCGTGGAGCAGGCCGAGGAAGTGCTGCTGCTGATCAAGACCGCCACCGACCGCATCCCCGCGCTGCAACAGCGGCTGTGCGAACTGCACCCCTACGACGTTCCCGAACTGATCGAGGTCGAGGTGGCCGGCGGCCTGCCCGCCTACCTGCAGTGGGTGTACGCCGAAACCCGTGAGGAACCGTAAGCCGATGACCGTGTTTCACCGTATCGCCGCCCTGTGCCTGCTGGCCCTGGCCGCCTTTCCCGCCCTGGCGGTCGACGAAAAGGATCTGCTGCCGGTCGATCAGGCCTTCGTGCTCACCGCACGGGCGCCCGAGCGCGGCCGCATCGAGCTGCACTGGAAGATCGCCGACGGCTACTACCTATACCGGCACCGGATCGCAGTGCGGGTGCTGAGCGGCTTCAAGCCCAACCCGACCCTGCAGCTGCCGGCCGGGCACAAGAAGACCGACCCGTACTTCGGCGAGGTGGAAACCTATCGCGGCGAGTTGAACGCGGTACAGAGCGGCGTCGCCGATCCCGCCACGACCAGCTTGCAGGTGGAGGTGCGCTACCAGGGCTGCGCCGACGCCGGCGTGTGCTATCCGCCGCAGAAGCGCGTGCTCAAGGTGGCGCTGCCGGCGGCCGAGGCCGGCGCGGCGACGGCCGCCTCCTCGCCGCTGCCGGGCAGCGCGCCGGGCGCGGCCGGCCCCGCCGCCAAGCCGTTGTTCGGCGGCGGCGCCGTGCAAGGCCTGCCGCTGCCGTCGGACCAGGCGTTCGGCTTCGAAGCCATCGTCGGCGACGGCAACACCCTGCTGCTGCGCTTCACCCCGGCGCCGGGCTACTACCTGTATCGCGACCGCACCGCGCTGGCGCTGGAAGGCGCGGCCGGCATCCGCACCGGCCTGCCGCGCTGGCCGCAGGGCCGCTCGCACCAGGACGAGCACTTCGGCAACGTGGTGGTGTATTTCGACCAGACCGAGGTCAGCGTGCCGCTGCAGCGCCAGCGCGCCGATGCCGCCGAAGCGACCCTGGTCGCCACCTTCCAGGGCTGCCAGACCGACGGCATCTGCTATCCGCCGATGACCCGGCGGGTGAAGCTGTCGCTGCCCAAGGGCAAACTCAGCCCCGCCGACCAGGCCGAGGTGGCGCCGTTGCTGGTCACGCCGCTGAACAGCAGCCAGGCCGACGCCAACGTCGCGGCAGCCGACACGGCGGCGCCGGCGACCGCGCCCGACGCGACGAGCGCGCCCGATGCCTCGGCGCACAACGCCGCGCGCAGCACCGCGCCGGTGGCGGAACCGCAAAGCCTGCTGTGGATGCTGCTGCTGGCGCTGGGCGGCGGCCTGGTGCTGAACCTGCTGCCGTGCGTGCTGCCGATCCTGTCGCTGAAGGTGCTGGGCGTGGCGCAGAGCGGCGAGAGCCGCAGCCGCGCGCGCAGCCATGCGCTGTGGTACACGCTGGGCGTGCTGGTGTCCTTCGCCGTGGTCGGCGGCATCGCCGTCGCCGCGCGCCTGCTGTGGGGCTTCCAGCTGCAGCGCCCGGGCTTCGTCGCGGTGCTGGTGTACCTGATGTTCGTGGTCGGCCTGAGCCTGTCGGGCGTGTTCACCCTCAGCGCCAATCTCGGCGGGCTGGGCCAGTCGCTGTCCTCGCGCAGCGGCCCGGTCGGCGACTTCTTCACCGGCGTGCTGGCCTGCGTGGTGTCCAGCGCCTGCATCGGCCCGTTCATGGGCCCGGCGCTGGGCTATGCGCTGACCGCGCCGCCGGCGATGGCGATGCTGGTGTTCCTGACCCTGGGCCTGGGCCTGGCGCTGCCGTTCCTGCTGATCGGCTTCGTGCCGTCGCTGGCCAGGCGCCTGCCCAAGCCCGGCGCGTGGATGGAAACGCTCAAGCAGGTGCTGGCGTTCCCGATGTACCTGACCGCGATCTGGCTGCTGTGGGTGCTGGGCAAGCAGCGCGGGGTGGACGCGGTGGCGCTGCTGCTGGTCGGCGCCACCCTGCTGGCGCTGGGCCTGTGGTGGTTCGAGCGCGCACGCTGGCGCGGCCACACCACCGGCATGCGCCTGGCCAGCGTGTTGCTGCTGCTGGCGCTGGTGCCGGCCTGGGGCGTGACCCGGCTGGCGCCGCCCGGTGCCACGGCGGAGCGCAACACGGTGGCGTATTCGCCGCAAATGCTGGACCGGCTGCGCACCGACAACCGCGTGGTGTTCGTCAACATGACCGCCGACTGGTGCGTGACCTGCAAGGCCAACGAGCGCAACGTGTTCAGCAGCGACGCCTTCCGCGACACGCTCAAGCGCGTGGATGCGGTGTACATGAAGGGCGACTGGACCAACGAGGACGAGCGCATCAGCGCCTTCCTCGCCGAACACAAGGCAGTGGGCGTGCCGCTGTACGTGGTCTACGGCCCGGGCGCGCCGCCGACCGTGCTGCCGCCGGTGCTGAGCCAGGCGGTGGTCGAGGACGCGCTGCTGCGCGCCTCGCGATGAAGGCCACGCCGCCGCGTCTGTTCGCGGTGGCAGCGATCGCGGCGGCGCTGGGCCTGCTCGCCGCGCAAGTGTGGTGGCGCACGCCGGCGCACGCCCCGGCCAGCGACAGCGCGACGCCAACAGGCGTCGTCGCGGCCCGCCGCGGCGACCCGGCGCCCGCGCTGCGCCTGCCCACGCTCGACGGCGGCACGCTGACCCTGGCCCAGTTCCGCGGCCGCCCCTTGCTGGTCAACGTCTGGGCCAGTTGGTGCGAACCGTGCGTGCGCGAGATGCCGGAGCTCGATCGGCTGGCGCGCGCGCAGCCTGCCGGCGGACTGCAGGTGCTGGGCATCGCCCTGGACCATCCCGAGGACGTGCGCGCATTCCTGCAGCGGATCCCGATCGCCTACCCGATCGCGCTGGAAACCCCCGGCCCGGCCGACGCCAGCGTGCGCCTGGGCGACACCCAGGGCCTGCTGCCGTACAGCGTGCTGATCGACGCCAACGGTCGCATCGTGCGGCAGAAGCTGGGGCCGTTCGCGCCGGGCGAAGCGGAGCGCTGGGCGCAGTTGCCGTAACCGCTCGTTTGCCCACTCGCCCCTGTAGGAGCGGCTTCAGCCGCGACAGGCATGATCAGTAAAGCCCGGTCGCGGCTGAAGCCCTACAGGGGATCGGGATCGTCGCCTGGATCGGGAAGCGCTACACCGCCTGCCGCTGCGCCTCGGCGCCGCCACCCGCACCCCACGCCTGCCCCAACGCCGCCAGTTCCGCGGCCAGGTGCTGTGCGCCGGCGCGCAATTCCGGCACCGCGGTGATTTCCCACAGGCCGCCGCGCAGCAGCGGTCCCAGGCAATACAGCCCGGCCACCGGATGGCCGCTGCCGTCGCGCACCTGCAACCGCGCGTCCACCACCAGGCCCAGGCCCAGCGGATCGGCCTGCAGCAGGCCCGCATCGCGCATCGTGGCGATCAGCGGATGGCTGGTGCGGGCGACGTCGGTGTCCAGCCCGGTGGCGCGGATCAGCACATCGAAGTCTTCGGTGCGCGCGCTGTGGCTGGCGCGGTCGCGGATCACCGCCTCCACCGCACGTTCGCCCAGCCGCGCGCGCAGCAGGCGCCCGGCGCGGATGCGCAACTGGCCCTGCTGCTGCATCTGCGCCAGCGCGCTGGCCGCGGCCGGCGCCAGCCGATGCCGCGCCGCTTCCCAGTACGGGCGCAGGTGGCGCAGGAACCGCGAGCGCGCCGCCGGCGCCAGGCCTTTCCAGAACGGCTGCAGATGCGGACGCAGCGCATCGACCACGCAGCGCCAGTCCTCCACCACCGTGGTCAGCTGGCGCAGGCTGCGCACCAGGCCGCTGAGGTCGTGGTTGCGCAGCGCCTGCGCCACGCTCGGCGGCAGCGTCACCGGCGCACCCGGCTCGGCCAGATGCGCCTGCGGCGCCAGGCCGCGCCGCGACAACGCGGTGATCGGACCGCGATGGCCGCGGCGGCGCAGGGTCAGCGCGACATCGGCCATGGTCAGGCCGGTGCCGACCAGCAACAGCCGCGCCTGCGGCGGCACCTCGTCCAGCACCCCGTCCTGCCACGGCCAGCCGATGTAGCGCCGGTGCACCGCCAGGCGCGGCCCGATGCCGGGCAGCGCCGCCGGCGGCAGCGCGCCGATCGCCAGTACCACCACGTCGCTGACCACGTCCGCGCCATTGGCCAGGAAAATGCGGAAACCGGCGGGACCACGCTCCACCGCCACCGCCTCTTCGCTCACCCGCGCCACCTCCACCGCCGAAGCGGCCAGCGCCGCGTCCAGGTACTGCTCCAGGTAACGGCCGTAGCGCAGCCGCGGCAGGAAGTCCAGGCGCTGCCCGGCGTCGAGCTGCAGGGCGTCGGCGAACCCGCCCGGATCCTGCGGGTCCACGCCCAGGTCCTTGGCGCGCACGTTCAACAGATGCTCGGGCCGCGCCGCGCCATAGGCGATGCCGCGGCCGAAGGTATCGGCCACGCCGATCAACGTCAGCCGGCTGGCCGTTGCCTGCCTGGCCAGGGCCGCGGCCAGCAGGTTGCCGCAGAATCCTGCGCCGATGATCGCAATTCGCATGGCTGACACTCGTGGCCGGTCGGAGCGTCCTTTGTGCCCGGGACGGCGGCCGCGGGTGTAAATCGCCGGTTAATGCGCGCCACATGGCGCATGCCGATCGGGCATCAGCAGATGCGCCTGGTGCATGAGCGGCGGCCGATCGGTCTCGATCCGGGCCGGCATCGGCCACCCATGACGGCACCGCCACGCAGGCACGCGGCCGACTCAGCGAAGATCCGCTCCGGCCACCCCCGTCTGCACCGATCGCCTGCGCCCCGAGGATCCAACCCATCGGCGCCATTACCGGCGCGTCGGCCGATGCGACCGAAGCGCACACGCACAGGCGATTCATGGACGACCGTGTACCTTCGCCCTGCCCGCCGCCGCTGCGGTCCTCGCGCGGCAACCAAACGCTCGTTTAAAACAGCCGCAACTTCGCCGAACTGGACAGTAATCCCGGCTTCGCGCAGACTGCCGCCCTTTCCGCTGCTTTGTCTTCCATGGCGCGACTGCTGCTGTTGCATGGCCCCAACCTCAACCTGCTCGGCACCCGCGAGCCGGGAATGTATGGGCACACGACGCTGGCGCAAATCGATGCGGCGCTGCTCGCGCAGGCCACGGCCGCCGGGCACCAGCTGGACAGCCTGCAGTCCAACGCCGAGCACGTGCTGGTGGAGCGGGTGCAGGCCGCGCGCGGCGACGGCACCGCCTTCATCCTGATCAACCCGGCCGCGTTCACCCATACCTCGGTGGCGCTGCGCGACGCGTTGGCGGCGGTGGCGATCCCGTTCATCGAGATCCACCTGTCCAACCCGCACAGCCGCGAGCCGTTCCGCCATCACAGCTATTTCAGCGACCACGCGCTCGGGGTGATCTGCGGCTTCGGCGCCGACAGCTACCGCTACGCGCTGGACGCGGCGCTGGCCCGGCTGGGAGCCAGCGCATGAACGGCACCCCCGGCTTTAGCGCGCGTCGCGCGGCGCGGCGCCACCCTCTCCGCGTTCGCCGGGCCGCGTGCCCGGTCATTTCCCGATTCACCTCAAGAGGCCGTTATGGATCTCCGTAAAATCAAGAAGCTGATCGACCTGCTGGAAGAGTCCAATCTCGCCGAGATCGAGATCAAGGAAGGCGAGGAAAGCGTGCGCCTGGCGCGCACGCCCAAGGGCATGATTGCCAGCGCCCCGCAGTACGCACCGGCCCCGGCCCCCGCCGCCGCGCCGCCTGCGGCCGCGCCGATGCCGATGAGCTCGCCCACCGAGGCCTCCACCGGCGGCACCGCCAAGCCCGGCAACGCCCTGCCCGAGGGCCACGTGCTGCGCGCGCCGATGGTCGGCACCTTCTACACCTCGCCGTCGCCGGACAAGCCGGCCTTCGTCACCGTCGGCCAGGCGGTCAAGGCCGGCGAGACCCTGGCGATCATCGAGGCGATGAAGATGTTCAACCCGATCGAAGCCGACATCTCCGGCACCATCGTCGCGATCCTCAGCGAAAGCGGCGTGCCGGTGGAGTTCGATCAGCCGTTGTTCGTGATTGGCTAAGCGCCGGGACTCGGGACTCGGGACTCGGGACTCGCGGGAGCAAAAGCGGGCGCAACATGCCCGATGCTCTTCCGAGTCCCGGGTCCCGGGTCCCGGGTCCCGAACACCCCGTGTTCGGAACCCCATCCCATGCTAGATAAAGTCGTCATCGCCAATCGCGGCGAAATCGCGCTGCGCATCCTGCGCGCGTGCCATACGCTCGGCATCCGCACGGTCGCGGTGCATTCCACCGTCGATCGCAACCTCAAGCACGTGGCCATGGCCGACGAGTCGGTGTGCATCGGCCCGGCGGCGTCGGCCGAGAGCTACCTCAACATCCCGGCGCTGATCGCCGCGGCCGAGGTCACCGACGCGCAGGCCATCCATCCCGGCTACGGTTTCCTGTCGGAGAACGCCGACTTCGCCGAGCGCGTGGAGCAGTCCGGTTTCATCTTCATCGGCCCCAAGGCCGACACCATCCGCCTGATGGGCGACAAGGTCGAGGCGATCCGCGCGATGAAGGCCGCCGGCGTGCCGTGCGTGCCCGGCTCGGGCGGCCCGCTGGGCGAGGACATCGTCGCCAACACCAAGGTCGCGCGCGAGATCGGCTACCCGGTGATCATCAAGGCCGCCGGCGGCGGCGGCGGCCGCGGCATGCGCGTGGTGCATTCGGAGGCGGCGCTGAAGGCGGCGATCGAGACCACCAAGTCCGAAGCCAAGGCCGCTTTCAGCAACGACCAGGTGTACATGGAGAAGTTCCTGGAGAATCCGCGCCATGTGGAGATCCAGGTGCTGGCCGACGGCCAGGGCAACGCCATCCACCTGGGCGAGCGCGACTGCTCGATGCAGCGCCGCCACCAGAAAGTGGTCGAAGAAGCGCCCGCGCCCGGCATCACCGAGCAGCTACGCAGCGAGATCGGCAAGGTCTGCGTGGATGCCTGCGTGCGCATCGGCTACCGCGGCGCCGGCACCTTCGAATTCCTGTTCGAGGACGGTCGTTTCTACTTCATCGAAATGAACACGCGCATCCAGGTCGAGCACCCGGTCACCGAGCGCATCACCGGCATCGACCTGGTCTGCGAACAGCTGCGCATCGCCGCCGGCCACAAGCTGAGCATCAAGCAGAGCGACATCGTGCTGCGCGGCCACGCCATCGAATGCCGGATCAACGCCGAGGATCCGGAAACCTTCATGCCCAACCCGGGTCTGATCACCGCCTTCCACCCGCCCGGCGGCCCCGGCGTGCGCGTGGACACGCACATCTACAGCGGCTACAAGGTGCCGCCGAACTACGACTCGATGATCGGCAAGCTGATCGTGCACGGCCCCGACCGCGACACCGCGATCGCGCGCATGCGCGTGGCGCTGAGCGAGATGGTGGTGGACGGGATCAAGACCAACATCCCGCTGCAGCAGCGGATCATGCGCGACAAGGGCTTCCAGGCCGGCGGGCAGAACATCCACTACCTGGAAAAGCGCCTGGCCGAGCGCAAGAACAAGTCGATTGCGTTGGTGTGAGGCCGGGAGTGGGAATCGGGAATCGGCAGAGCCGGTTCCTGATCGATTGCTGCCGATGAGAGGCTGCGATCTCAATGGGAAGTGCGGCAGCTGTCCGGATTGATGGCCCGGTCGCCCGCCATTGCGACGCTTCACCCGGCCGGCTCGCCCTTGTAGGAGCGGCTTCAGCCGCGACCGACCGCCTGGCGGCTCATCTCGCCCGAGAGCCGAGGTTCGGAATTCGGAACAGCCGGATTCGGAACGATTGCGCTATGAGAGGGGCCGCGACCGCGGGGCAGGCTCGGCTTCCCGTTCGGGGCTGAAGCTACTCCTGCAGGTGCAGCGCCTGGCCGTGAGGCGCTGACCCCACCGAATCGCACACGGCAAATCGGAAATGGAAATCCGCCGTTGCGATTCCCCACTCCCCATTCCCGGCTACTTCGCCTGCGTCCCCGGCACCGGTTCGGCGCCCAGGGTCGAGGTCGGGCTGACGATCATCACCGTCTCGGTGGAGCCGTCCGGCCACACGATCTGGAAGGTGCTGCCCGGGCTCAGGGTGGAGAACGGCATGCCGCTGCGCGCGCGGTAGATCGCCGCCACCTGCGCGGCGCCGGCGCGGCGCAGGTCCGGGGCGGCGTGTGCGGTGGTCAGCTCGACCTTGGACAGGCCGCGGTAGCGCTGTTCGGCCGTATCGATCAGCAGCAAGCCGGCCGCCGCCGCCGAATAGGCGACCAGGGCCAGCACCCAGAACCAGAACTTGGCGCCGTGCAACCATCGCCGGTAATTCATGAGCCCGCTCCTGTCGCCGTCGTCTCCACCAACTTGTTGACCATCTCGTTCATCGTGTCCGTGCCTTGCCGCGGAACTGCGGCGTCGTAAACAAAACTGCTGAAATCCTGGGTCGGATCCGGCGAGCAGATCCCGCCGTTGGCGCAATAGCGGGTCATCAGCTCGCTGTCCGGGCCGCAATCCAGCCCCAGCCGGCAGGCCGCCAGCTGCCAGGCCAGTTCGGTGAAGGCGGTGCCGGCGATGCGCTCGTCCAGGCTGTCGTCGCCGCTGGCGGCCAGGCCCATTGCCGGCGCCAGCGCCAGGTACGCATCCGGATCGCCGGAGGCGCGGACCCGTTCGACCAGGTGGCGCTTGTAGCCGGCCGAGGACTGCAGCGGTTGCCCCAGCGTCAGCAACGCCGCCTCCGCGGCCAGGTTGCCGCCGCGCGCGGCCCGCACGCGCTGGGCGACGATGGCCTGGCGGGTCAGGCCGTCGCCGGGCACGAAGCCGGCGCAGCGGCGGCCGACCCGCGCGCGCGCAACCGCCATCCGTGCCGACGTGGGCAACTGCGCCGCATCGATCGCGCGGATGTCGGCGGCATAGCCGGCCGGGTCCATCGCATAGCCGGCGCAGTAGTCGTAGATGCGGCTGAGCAGCCAGGACGCGTCGGCATCGCCCTGCGCGGCGGCGGCGGACAGCTGCTGCGCGGTGCGGTACAGGTCGGGACTGCGCTCCAGCGCGGCGCGGCGGTCGGGCGACGCCGCCGGTACTGCCTGCACCGAGCTGCGCCGATGCTGGTCCTGGTCCGGCACGTCCATCGCAACCGGGGTGGCCGCGGCGGCGGCCACCGGCCGCGCCGGCGCGGCCGCAAGCAGCACCGCGCGATAGCCGACCACGCCCAGCAGCAGCGCCGCGGGCGCCAGCAACAGCCAGGTTTTGCGGGACACGGCGAAGGGCATGCGCGTAGGCGATCTGGGCAACGGGCGACGAGGGCGGCCGGGCCCGCTGCAACCGGCGGACGCCGCAATGCCGCAGTCTAGCGCAGCCGCTGGCGGGCCACGCCAGGCAGTGGCGGACGCGGTCACGGCGGGCGCGCAGCCAGCGCCGGACCGGACCCCCGTGGCGGTCGTCTAAGATGCGCGGTCATTCCTCCTTGTGCCCGACCGATGCCGTTCCTCGAACTGACTGTGCGCTGCACCGATGCCACCCAGCCCCGCTACGAGAACGCGCTGGAGGATGTCGGCGCGCTGGCGGTCACCCTGCTCGACGCCGAAGCCGACACCAGCAACGAGCGCGCGATCCTGGAACCGGGGGTCGGCGAGACCCCGCTGTGGGGTACGCTGGTGCTCAGCGCGCTGTTCCCCGCCGAACAGGACGCCTTGCTACTGCTGGCCGCGCTGGAGGCGTTCGACCCGGGCCTGGACTGGGCCCAGGCCACGTTCCGCAAGGTCGCCGACCAGGACTGGGAACGCGCCTGGCTGGACCAGTTCCAGCCGATGCGCTTCGGCGCGCGCACCTTCATCGTGCCGTGGAACCACGCGTTGCCGGAAGAAGCGCGCGGCGCCGATGCCGCCGTGGTGCGACTGGACCCGGGCCTGGCGTTCGGTTCCGGCACCCACCCGACCACCGCGCTGTGCCTGCGCTGGCTCGACGCCCTGGCCGCCAATGGCGCCCTGGCGCAGGCGCGGGTGCTCGACTTCGGCTGCGGCTCCGGGATCCTGGCCCTGGCCGCGCTGAAGCTGGGCGCGGCGGCGGCGGTGGGCGTGGACAACGATCCGCAGGCGCTGCTGGCCACGCACGACAACGCCGAGCGCAATGCGGTCGGCGCGCGCCTGGCGGTGTACTTGCCGGCCGACGCGCCGGTGGCCACTTATCCGGTGGTGGTCGCCAACATTCTGGCCTCGGCGCTGGACGCGCTGGCGCCGACCCTGGCCGAACGCGTCGCGCCGGGCGGGCGCATCGCCCTGTCCGGCATCCTGCACGGCCAGGAACCGGAACTGCTGCAGCGCTACGCCCCCTGGTTCGAACAATTGCGCACCGAGCAGGACGGCGACTGGATGCGCATCGACGGCGTGCGCCGCGGCTGAGGCCGGCCCGCGCCGGACGCCAGCGCGCCGGCGCGGCCGGCGCTCAACGCCGCCCGGCGGCCAGGCTGCGGATCGCCGCGGTCAGCAGCGCCGCCTCGGCATGGATCGCCAGCACCCGCGTGCTCGGCCGCCAGCCCTGCGCGCGCAAGCGGCGCTCGTGCCAGCGATGGCCGCGCCGCGCACGCGGCAGCCGCCAGGCCAGTTCCAGCCCCAATCCGAACGCCGCAGCCACGCCCAGCGTCTGCACCACCACCACCCAGGCCGCGGCATGCAGCAGCAGCCATAGCGCGCTCGGCAGCGGCGCGGGTGGATACGGCAGCGCGAACACCCGCCACGACCAGCCCTGCCTGACGGCGCAGCGGGCGCCGCCGGCGTCGACCCAGATCCGGTAGCGGTGCGCGCCGATCCCCGGCGGCGGCCGCGGACGGCGCGACGCGGGCGGCAGTGCGGGCGCGAAACGGGGGCGATCAGTGTCCTGCGGTGGGGCATCCTGTCTGTGCATCGGCGCGTCCTGGTCCATGGCAGCGGGTCGGTCGATGGCGCGGGCAGGGACCGCGCGGGCAGCCCGGCGTCTTCACTGCGCACAGCCATCGCCGACGACAGTATCAACAACAAAAAGGTCATTGAAAGCCGTACGAACCAACTTTCCCAGCCGGCACGGCTATATCTCGCCTCCCCCGCGGAGGTGAGTGTGAGCAGCAAGCTGTACGAACGGGTGCGCGAAGCGCGCAAGCTGACCGGTCTGACCCAGGAAGCGCTCGCGCTGGACCTGGCGGTGACCCGCAGCGCCGTGGCGCAGTGGGAAATGGCCGACGGCACCGCGCCGGCGGTGGAGCACCTGAGCGCCCTGGCCCGCCGCAGCGGGCTGACCTTCGAATACCTGGCCACCGGCCGCGGCGAACGGGTGTTCGGCGAGCCGCTGTCGGTGGCCGAGGACCCCCTGCACTACCGGCACTTGTCCGACCAGCAGGCGCGCCTGCTCGACGGCTTCGAAACCCTGAGCCCGCGCCAGCGCGCCGGCCTGCTGGACCTGATCGGCACCGGCAAGAGCCGGCGCTGAGCGGCGCCATGGCGCCGCGCACGACGTCCCTGTAGGAGCGGCTTCAGCCGCGACAGGCACCTTCGGCAAGGATCTGTCGCGGCTGAAGCCGCTCCTACACCAGGCCACGACCGCGCTGCAGCCCGCTGCCGCGCGTGCTTGAATAGCGTTCTCGTTGCCGCCGTCGCCTCCGCGCATGCCCGATCCCAACCTGCCCCGCCCCAGCCTCGCGACCCTGCTGCGCCAGCCCGAGCGGCCCGCGCCGGAACAGGCCGATGCCGCCGCGCCGGCGGATGCCGAGCCGGGCGCGGCGGCCAGCCCGGCCCAGGCGCGTGGCGCCGGCGCTGCGCCGCACGCCGATGCCGTGCCCACGCCAGCGCAAGCGGCGCCGGCCACGCCCAGCCCGGCCACCGACGCTCCGCTCGCCGCCACGGCTCACTCGCCCCCCCTTGCTTCCGAGGCCGACGCGTCGATGGCGTCCCGCGCTGGCGCATCCGAAGCGGAATCCGAATCGGAACTGGCATCGGAAGCAGCGCTGCAGCCAGGACCGACGCCGCAAGCCAGCGCCGCATCCGCACCCGCCGACGCGCCCAGCTTCATGCAGCGCCGCGCGCTGCGGCGGCCGGTGCTGCGCGCCGCGCCGTGGCAGTGGATCGCACTGGCCGGGCTGGGCCTGCTGCTGGCCTTGCAGATCCTGATCGCCGACCGGCAACGGCTGGGCGCCGACGCGCGCTGGCGGCCATGGGTGGCCGGCGTGTGCCAGGTGCTGCGCTGCCGCCTGCCGCCGTGGCGCGAGCCGGGCGCATTCACCATGCTCAGCCGCGAAGTGCGGCCGCTGCCCGGCCGTGCCGGCACGCTGCAGATCCAGGCCACGTTCCGCAACGACGCGCGCTGGGCGCAGGCCTGGCCGCTGCTGCAGCTGTCGCTGGCCGATGCCGACGGCCGCACCATCGGCAGCCGCGTGCTGCGCCCGCAGGACTACCTGGGCCGCACCCGCCCCGAAGCGGCGACGCTGGCGCCGGGGCAGAGCGCGCAGGTGACGTTCCAGGTGCGCGAACCGGCGGCGGAAACTGCGGCATTCAGTTTCGACTTCCACTGAAACACTGTGGCACCACGATCCGCCATGGCAGCGAGGCAGACCACGCGCTAGACTCGTCCCCCCGCGCCGGCCCTCCAGCCCTCCGGCGCCGCCGTCATCCGGGGACCCGCCGAACTTGAACGCCGCCACCACTCGTCCTGACTCCAGTCGCGGCGCGCCGAAGCCGCCGCTGCGCGAACACGTGGCCCAGTCCGTGCGCCGCTACCTGCGCGATCTCGATGGCTGCGATGCCGACGACGTGTACGAGATCGTGCTGCGTGAGATGGAGATCCCATTGTTCGTGGAAGTGCTCAACCACTGCGAAGGCAACCAGAGCCGCGCCGCGGCGATGCTGGGCATCCATCGCGCCACGTTGCGCAAGAAGCTGAAGGAATACGGGTTGGCGTGAGGCCGGGACTCGGGACTCGGGACTCGGGACTCGGGACTCGGGACTCGGGACTCGGGACTCGGGACTCGGGACTCGGGACTGCAGGATGATGTCCGCGCATGAATCACTGTCAAGCGATCTGATAAAAAAAGCCGCTTTTTCTGCAGAAAAGGCGGCTTTTTTATTCCAGCCCGGCCGCTTTTCTGTAGGAGCGGCTTCAGCCGCGACAGGCACTACCGGTAACGCGTCGCGGCTGAAGCCGCTCCTACAGAAAAGCAGCAATGCAGGGCACTCGCGCACATCCCCGAGTCCCGAGTCCCCGGTCCCGAGTCCCGCCCCCCCCCCCTCACACCCACCCATACCGAATCAAGTGAAAAAACACCGGCGCGGCGAAGCACACCGAGTCCAGCCGGTCGAGCACGCCGCCGTGGCCTTCGATCATGTGGCCCCAGTCCTTGATGCCGCGGTCGCGCTTGATCGCCGACATCACCAGGCCGCCGAAGAAGCCCATCAGGTTGGCCACCAGCGCCAGCGCGAACGCCTGCAGCGGCGAGAACGGGGTAATCCACCACAAGGCCGCGCCGAGCAGGCTCGCCGACAGGATGCCGCCGACGAAGCCTTCCACGGTCTTGGACGGCGACAGCTTCGGCGCGATCAGGTGCTTGCCGATCAGCTTGCCCCACACGTACTGCAGCACGTCCGAGGACTGCACCACGATCACCAGGAACGCGAACAGCAGCAGGTTGCGGCCTGCGTAGCCGGGAATCTCCAGGTTCAGCAGCGCCGGCACGTGCGAGATGCAGAACACGCAGATCATCAGCCCCCACTGCACTTTGGCGGTGCGCTCCAGGTAGCGCGTGGTGTCGCCGCCGATGGTGGCCAGGATCGGCAGCACCAGGAACGCGTAGACCGGGATCAGCAAGGTGTACAGCCCGTACCAGCCGCTCCACACCAGCCAGTACTGCCACGGCAGCACGACGTAGAACGCCACCAGCAACGCGTAGTAGTCGCCGCGCCGGGTCGGCGCCAGGGTGATGAACTCGCGCAGCGCGAACAGCGACACCAGCGCGAACAGCACGATCACCCCGACGCGCCCGAACACGAACGCCAGCGCCACCACCGCGGCCATCACCCACCACGCGCGGATCCGCGCCACCAGGTTGTCGAGCACCGCGCTAGGACGCCCGCGCGCGCGCCAGCGCAGCGTTTCGGACATCAGCGTGGCCAGCAGCAGCACCGCGGCGATGCCCAGGAACAGCCACAGGGTCTGCTGCCGCAGCGAGGATTGCTGCAGGTGGTCGCTGAAGGCGATCGGGCTCATCGCGCGGCCTCCATCTGTTCCGGCGACAGCGCCAGCAACGCCGCACGCGTGCGTTCCAGGAACGCCTGCTTGTCCTCGCCGGCGCCCAGCCGCAGCGGCTCGCCGAAGGTGGTGGTGCACAGCAGCGGCAGCGGCAGCCACTTGCCCTTGGGCATCACCCGCTTCAGGTTGTCGATCCACACCGGCACGAACTCCAGCTCCGGCCGATGCCGCGCCAGGTGGTAGATGCCGCTCTTGAACGGCAGCACGCCGTCCTCGGTGTTGCGCGTGCCTTCCGGGAACAGGATCAGCGAGCCGCCGCCATCGACCGCCTCGCACAGGCACTCGACCGGATCGCGGCGGCGCTGCGCGGCCTCGCGCTCGATCAGCACGCCGTTGAACACCGAGCGGATCAGGTAGCGGCGCAGCGCGTCGCGCTGCCAGTACTCGGCCGCGGCCACCGGCCGCACCTCGCGCCGCAGCGCTGCCGGCAGCGACGACCAGATCAGCACGAAATCGCCGTGGCTGGCGTGGTTGCCGTAGTACACGCGGCGCTCGCTGGAGGGAATGCAGCCGCGCCAGAACGCACGCGCGCCGGTCAGGAGGCGGATCGCGGCACTGCAGCCGCGGGCGATCAGACGCGCGATCATGTCCACTCCAGTTCGCGCACGATGGCGCGCAGACGTATCACGATGGTCAAGGCCGCGCCGCCGATCAGCAGCGCCAGGCTCGCGACCAGGATCGTTGCGGCCACGGCCGTGGAGTGCAGCAGCAGGGCGACGGCCGCCAGCAACGCGGCCAGCGACAGCCAGCGCATGCGCTGTACGCGCGCCATCGGACCCTGCACCGGCTCGCTGACCCCGCAGGCCAGGCCGAGCATGCGCACGTAGGCGGTGCCCACGCACAGCAAGGCCGCGGCCCAGCCCAGCTCGGCGCCCCAGCTCAGCACGTGCTGCAGGCCGTAGCCCACGCCCAGGCACACGACGACGTCGGACAGCCGGTCCGGCGCCTCGTTGTAGACCTCGCCGGCGCGGCCGACCATCTGCGCCTGCCGCGCCACCAGCCCGTCCAGGCGGTTGCACAGCAACCGACCCTGCAGGCCGAGCGCGGCCAGCAGCAGCAAGCCGGCCGCATCGCGCGGCGGCTCGCGCCAGGCGCAATAGAACATCAGCGCCGCCAGCGCAGCGAAGCCGGTGGCGGTCCAGGACAGGCCGTTCGGGGTGGCGCCGCGGGCGCGCAGCGCCGTCGCCAGGCGCGCGCGCAGTTGCGCGCGGCGTTGTGCCAGGGTCGATCGTGCCATCAGCTGCCTCCTCCGCAGCCGCCGCAGCCGCCGCAGCCGCTGCTGCAGCCACCACCACCGCCGCCGCCGCCGCCGGAACTGGAACAGCCGCTGCCACCGCTGCCGCTGGCGATCGGTGCACGCAACGAATGGTAGTCCGCCCACGGCGTGCCCAGCAGCATGCCGGTTCCGGCCAAGGCCAGCGGCTGCGCCAGATCCAGCGCCTGTGCCGTATGCCGCGGCCCGGCGTCGGTCAGCAATGCCGCATCGCGCTCGGCGAGCAGCCGCTCGCCGGCGAGATTGCGCCGCGGCGGCGTCAGCAGAAAACCGAGCGCGACGATCGTCACCACCACCATCGCCGCCACCAGGAAGCCGACCGGGCGCTGCAGCTGCAGGCCGATCTGGATCTTGCGCAGACCGACGAGCCACAGCGTCAGCAACGGCGCAGCGCCGGCCAGGCGCGCGCACCACGCCTGGCCGCGCCCGAGCCACAGGCGCTTGCCGATCAGCGCATCGCGCAATGGCCTGGCATCGTCGCGCAACGCCTGCAGCGCCCGCGTCAGCTGCGGGTTGGTGCGGACCAGCAGCAGGGCGCGCTGCAGCGACGCCGGCGCTTCGACGCCGGTGTCCTGCAGGTCGGCGCTAGCGCGGCGCCGCGTCCTTCGCGGCGCATGCAAACGCACCGCGCCGCATGCCAGCAACAATCCCAGTTGCATATCCGCCACGCGCTCGCTGCCGCCGGCCAGATAGGCCAGCTCGGCGCTATCGACCTGCATGACCGCACGACGCTGGCCGATGCCGCGCACCATGCGGCGCACGCGTGCCGCCGCTGCGCAGGCCAGGCCGATCGATGCGAAGAACAGCAGCAGAAAGGAACCGCCGCGCCAATGCAGCGGCGAAGCCGCATCGTTGAACGGCACCAGGCACATGCCGAGCAACAGCGTGATCAGCGCCCAGATCCACACCGCCTTGCCGCCTTCGCGCGGCATGCGCCAGCAGCGCTCGCGCGGGCCTACGGTGTAGACCTGCGCATGGGCCGCCATCGCTGGCGGCCAGCAGCTTGCGGGCGGTTCGCCGAAATGGCGCCAATAGCGCTCCAGGGTCGTGCGGTACTGTTCGCGATGGCGCACCGCGTCGGCGGCATCGCCGCGTCCGGGCTGATGGTGCAGCGTGATCCGCAGCACCTGCGGACAGAAGCGCTGCCAGTACTCGCGGGTATCGGTGAGATGGGTATGCCAGACCTGGTCCAGCAACGGGCTGGGCGTGGCCTGCTCCTGCGCGGTGCAGGCCAGGAAGCAGAAGCGCCGGTATTCTTCGACCGCTTGCGCCGCCAACGCCAGTGGCATGTCGGCCTCTTTCGCCACGCGGCGCACGAATGCCGGCAACGCAGCGTCGTCCTCGCCGAAGCGATAGGCCTGCAGCCGCTCCCACAGTGCCCGTTGCGGATCGTCGGCGTAGCGCAGCAGGCTCGAACCGGTCGCTGTGGTCATTGCTGACGCTCCTTCATATGCACTGCGCCGCGATTGGCGCCGCCAGCGCGGTCGCTGGCCACGCGCGCCGGGTCGTGGGTCAGCCACTGCGGCTTGACGTAGCTGTTGACGAAGAAATTGCCGCGCAGCTTGTGCAGCAAGGCCAGCGCGGGCCGCGCGAACGGCACGTACAGCTTGACCTTGAATGCCGGCGAGGCCAGCACCAGCGCGCGCAGCGGCGGCGCGTAGTCGTGCACCCAGGTGCTGGCGATCACCGCGCCCACGCTCTGCGCGATCACCACGATGTCCTGCACCGCGATGCCGTAGGTGTCGCCGATATGCGCGATGAAGCGGTCCAGGTCGCGCACCAGCGCCGGGAAGCCGAGCGCAGCGCCGCATATGCCGGGCGAGCGGCCGTTGCCGCGCGCATCCCAGGCGAACATCGCGCAATCGTCCAGGCCCGGTTCGTCGGCCAGGTGCAGCACCCGCCCCGAATGTTCGTGGCCGCGGTGCAGCAGCGCCGCCGCCGCTGGCGCCGTGGCCGGACAGTGCCGGTAGAACAACCGTGTTCCGTCGAAACTGAAAAAATCGCGTTCGCTGACCTGCCGCATCCGTTGCCGATTCCCTGTCGTCGTACTTGCTGTTGCCGTGAGTACCGCTACCGCTACCGCTTCCGTGTCGTGGCCGCGGCCTGCGCCGCGCGGCTCAGCGCGGCGCCCCCTCGCGCAGGCCGGCTGCAACGCGCCGCAGCACCGTCGCCGCGCACAGCAGCGCCAGCACGACCGCGAACCCGTCCACCGTCTTCGCCCCGACCCAGCCGCCGGCCAGCAGCAGCCCCAGCAGGCCCATGGCGAAGGCGCGATCGCTCTTGCCCATCGGGCCGTCGTAGCGCCGTCCGGCGCCGACCATCAGCCCCAATACCCCGGCATACTCGGTCAATGCCGCCGCCAGCGCCAGCGCCCACAGCCAGCCGGCGCTGGCGCCGGGCACGCTGGCCAGGCTCAGGTACAGCGCCGCATCGGCGATCACATCGCTCAATTCGTTGAGGTAGGCGCCGAGCCGGGACTGCTGCCCGAACTCGCGCGCCAGCATCCCATCGACCGCGTTCAAACCCATGCGCAGCAGCATCCACGCCGGCAGCAGCGCATACCACAGCGGCTGCGCCGGGCCGCGCCAGAACACCCAGGCGGCGACCAGCAGCGACACCGCCGCCGCGCCCACGGTGACCTGGTTGGCGGTCGCGCCGAGCCGGTACAGGCCGCGCACCCCGGGCCGCAGCAGATCCTGGAAGCGTCCTTTCAATGCGTAGATCGACACCATTGCGGGGTCCTGAGGGTCCATGCCGGGGCGGCGCAGCCTACAATATCGGCTCCCCGCTCCGATGTGTGCCCTGCCCCCATGTCCTCCGATTTTCTGCCCGTGCGCCGGGCATTGCTGTCCGTTTCCGACAAGACCGGCCTGATCGACCTGGCCCGCGCGCTGGCCGCGCGCAACGTGGAACTGCTGTCCACCGGCGGCACCGCCAAGGCGATCCGCGAGGCCGGGCTGGCGGTCAAGGACGTGTCCGAGCTGACCGGCTTCCCGGAAATGATGGACGGCCGGGTCAAGACCCTGCACCCGCTGGTGCACGGCGGCCTGCTCGGCCGCGCCGGCAGCGACGACGCGGTGATGGCCGAACACGGCATCGCCCCGATCGACCTGCTGGTGCTGAACCTGTATCCGTTCGAGGCGGTCACCGCCAAGGCCGACTGCACGCTCGCCGAGGCGGTGGAGAACATCGACATCGGCGGCCCGGCGATGCTGCGCTCGGCGGCGAAGAACTTCGCGCGCGTGGCGGTGGCCACCGATCCGGCGCAATACGCCGACCTGCTCGCCGACCTGGAGGCGCACGACGGCCAGCTGTCGGCGGCCAAGCGCTTCGCGCTGTCGGTGGCCGCGTTCAACCGCGTGGCGCAGTACGACGCGGCGATCAGTAATTATCTGTCCACGGTGAACGACCCTGCGAGCGAGGTGCCGGTGCGTGCCGCGTTCCCGGCGCAGGCCAATGGCACCTTCGTCAAGGTGATGGACCTGCGCTACGGCGAGAATCCGCATCAGCACGCCGCGTTCTACCGCGACCTGCATCCGGCGCCGGGCTCGCTGGCCACGTTCCAGCAGTTGCAGGGCAAGGAACTGAGCTACAACAACATCGCCGACAGCGACGCGGCCTGGGAATGCGTGCGCCAGTTCGACGCGCCGGCCTGCGTCATCGTCAAGCATGCCAATCCGTGCGGCGTGGCGGTGGGCGCGGCCTGCGGCGATGCCTACGAACTGGCCTACGCGACCGACCCGACCAGCGCCTTCGGCGGCATCCTCGCCTTCAACCGCCCGCTGGACGCGGCCACCGCCAAGGTCATCCTGGACCGCCAGTTCGTCGAGGTGCTGATCGCCCCGGACTACGACGAGGGTGCGCTGGAATACGCGAAGAAGAAGGCCAACGTGCGCGTGCTGCGCATCGCGCTGGCGCCGGCCTCCAGCGGTTTCGTCGATACCAAGCGCATCGGCTCGGGCCTGTTGATGCAGACCGCCGACGACCGCGTGGTGAGCCGCGACGAACTCAAGGTGGTCACCCGCCTGGCGCCGACCGAAGCGCAGTTCGCCGACCTGCTGTTCGCGTGGAAGGTGGCCAAGTACGTCAAGTCCAACGCCATCGTCTACGCCAAGGACAAGCGCACCATCGGCGTCGGCGCCGGGCAGATGAGCCGGGTGTATTCGGCGCGCATCGCCGGGATCAAGGCGGCCGACGCGGAACTGGTGGTGCAAGGTTCGGTGATGGCCTCCGATGCGTTCTTCCCGTTCCGCGACGGCATCGACGCCGCGGCGGCGGCCGGCATCAAGGCGGTGATCCAGCCCGGCGGCTCGATGCGCGACGGCGAGGTGATCGGCGCCGCAGACGAACACGGCATCGCGATGGTGTTCACTGGCGTGCGGCATTTCAGGCATTGAGCCGCTTTGATCCAGGAATGGCCGCTGTAGGCGGAATTTTTACAAAGCGTACCCGTTGATCGCTCGCAGAAGATGTTTAGCTTGTCTGGTCAGACCTCTACAGGAACTGGCCATGACAGGAAATCGCAGGCTCGGTTGCACCGACCATCGCGGCAATCTCACCGAAACCACAGAGAATATACGCGGGCTAGAACTCTGGCTCGGCTTTCCCAAGTGGGTGCTCTGATTGGCATTCCTCATCCTTATTGGCATGGACAATTCGCCCTAATGAAACTCCTCGTCATCGGCTCCGGCGGCCGCGAACACGCCCTGTCCTGGAAACTGGCCCAATCCCCGCGCGTCAGCGAAGTGCTGGTCGCCCCCGGCAATGCCGGCACCGCCACTGAAGCCAAGTGCCGCAACGTGGCGGTCAAGGTGGACGACCTCGACGGCCTGCTCACACTGGCCCAGGCCGAAGGCGTCGCGCTGACCGTGGTCGGCCCGGAAGTGCCGCTGGTGCTGGGCGTGGTGGACCGTTTCCGCGCCGCCGGCCTGCGCATCTTCGGCCCAAGCGCCAAGGCCGCGCAGCTGGAAGGCAGCAAGGCCTTCGCCAAGGCGTTCCTCGCCCGCCATGGCATCCCGACCGCGTTCTACGAAGTGCATACCGAGGTGGACGCGGCGCTGGCCTATGTGCGCGACAAGGGCGCGCCGATCGTGGTCAAGGCCGACGGCCTGGCCGCGGGCAAGGGCGTGATCGTGGCGATGACCCTGGACGAGGCCGAGGCCGCGGTGCGCGACATGCTGTCCGGCAATGCCTTCGGCGACGCCGGCGCGCGCGTGGTGATCGAGGAGTTCCTCGACGGCGAGGAAGCCAGCTTCATCTCCATGGTCGATGGCGCAACCGCACTGCCGATGGCCACCAGCCAGGACCACAAGCGCGTCGGCGACGGCGACAGCGGCCCCAACACCGGCGGCATGGGCGCGTATTCGCCGGCACCGGTGGTCACCCCGCAGGTGCACGCGCGGGTGATGCGCGAGGTGGTGGAGCCGACCGTGCAAGGCATGATTGCCGACGGCGTGCCGTTCACCGGTTTCCTTTACGCAGGGCTGATGATCGACGCCAGCGGTGCGCCGAAGGTGATCGAGTTCAACGTGCGCTTCGGCGACCCGGAAACGCAGCCGGTGATGCTGCGCCTGCAGTCGGATCTGCTGGACCTGATCGAGGCGGCGATCGACGGGCAGTTGCATGCGACCGAAGCGCAGTGGGATCCGCGCCCGTCGCTGGGCGTGGTGCTGGCGGCGGCGCCGTATCCGGAAACGCCGGTCACCGGCGAAGCGATTTCCGGCCTGGACCAGGTGCCGGCCAGCGCCAAGGTGTTCCATGCCGGCACCGCGCTGGACGGCCAGGGCCGCGTGCTCAGCGCCGGCGGCCGCGTGCTGTGCGTGGCCGCGCTGGGCGACAGCGTGTCGGACGCGCAGCGCAACGCGTATGCCGGCGTGGCGCAGATCCGGTGGCCCAGCGAATTCCATCGCAGCGACATCGGCTGGCGCGCGATCGCACGCGAACGCGGCGAATAGGCCGCACGCCCCCCCTGTGTAGGAGCGGCTTCAGCCGCGACGAGCGGAGTGGTGCATTTTCCGCAGCGGCATGCCGTCGGGACTGAAGTCCCTCCCACAAGAGGGCTCGCCGCTCCACGGCGCCGGTGGAATCCTTGTGGGAGCCCTTCAGTCGCGACGTACACAGCGGCGGGCTTTTCGGCTTCGGACGTTGTCGCGGCTGAAGCCGCTCCTACAGTGCACCCAGCAGGCGATCCGCAGGCCGTGCAGGAGCGGCTTCAGCCGCGACCGGCCTTACCGATGAATCCTGTCGCGGCTGAAGCCGCTCCTACAGGCGACACCATCGGTGTTCGAGGCCATTCCATGCCGCCGGATCCCGACCTCCGCAAGCAATTCCGCGCACTGGCCGCGCACACCGACGGCATCGACACGGCGCTGTCCGCGAAGGACGCGTTCTGGGCCAGCGCGTCGCGCTTCCGCGCGCACATCGCGGTCGGCCTGCACACCGAGACCGGCGCGGCGCATTGCTTCAAGCGATATCCGCTGTCGCCCCCCCCCACCCCCCGCCGCTCAACCAGACCTGGTTCAAACGCTTCCCGGCGCTGCGCGACGCGCGCCTGCGGCAACTGCAACGCTGAGCGGCACGGCACCGCGCTCGCAGCGCGGCACGCCGATCCGACAGCGGCTGCGATACGGCGCGCCAGCGTTGCGTTATCGTGTCGCCGTGCCGAAATCCTCGATCGAAACCCGCCTGATTAGCGCTGTGTCTCAGCTGGTGATGCTGCCTTGGTTTAGAAATGCAGGTTCTTCAGTGAGATACGGCGATGACGCTCAATCGGATCCAGTTCCAAAAGGGGCTTTCGATTCCGGCTTTTCTGAGCCGCTACGGCTCCGAGGCGCAATGTGTCGAGGCCTTGGTTCAGGCCAGGTGGCCCAATGGCTTCGTGTGTCCGCAGTGCGGACACACGCATGCCAGTGGCTTTGAGCGGGGACGCCAGCACCTGTGGCAGTGCGCGCGCTGCCGGGTACAGACCAGCTTGACCGCCGGCACGCCCATGGCAGACACCAAGCTTCCCTTGCGGGTGTGGTGGCTGGCCATCTATCTGGTGAGCCAAGCCAAGAACGGAATTGCTGCGCTGGAACTGGCTCGGCAACTGGGCGTGTGCTATCGCACTGCATGGCGGATCAAGCACAAAGTGATGTCGGCGATGGCCGATCGTGAGCAGTCACGCCGGCTCGACGGAGAGGTCCAGATCGATGATGCCTATCTGGGCGGCGAACGCGCCGGTGGTCCAGGCCAACCGCAGTGGCGCAATAAAGTGCCGTTTATTGCAGCGGTTTCCCTGCATCAAGGGCGCCCGCGCTATCTCCGCCTGGATGTGGTCTCCAGCTTCCGAAGAAGCGTCGTGCACACGTGGGCTCAGCAGGCACTGGCACCGGGCACCCATGTCGTCAGTGATGGGCTGACAGCGTTCACCGGTGTGGGCTGGGCAGGCCTGACCCACGATGCCATCGTGACCGGAAGCGGCCGCAAAGGCGTCCAGCAGCCTCGTCTGCGTTGGGTCAATACGATCCTGGGCAATCTCAAAACGGCGCTTAGCGGCACCCACCATGCGGTGGACTTCCCCAAATACGGCGCGCGCTACCTGCATGCGCATGCCTACCGCTTCAATCGCCGCTTCAACCTGGCCGCCATGGTGCCGCGCCTGGCCAGTGCCCTGGCCGGCGCGGGAAGGCTCACAGAGCAGCAACTGCGTACGACAGCTGAGACACAGCGCTAATCAGGCCCTGTAGGAGCGGCTTCAGCCGCGACGAACGAAGCACGCCACCCTCGCACGCCTGCAAAAACAGCAGCACGCGCCCCCCCCCCCCCGCAGACCCCACCATCGGCACAGCCCGTACCGCGGCACCCCGCTCCGCGACGCCGCATCCGCCGCGCAACGAACCTGCTAGGCTGCGCGCGTTCGCAAAGGAGCCTGCATGTCCGGCCATAGCCAGTTCGCCCTGCTGAAACAGCGCCGCTTCCTGCCGTTCTTCGTGGTCCAGGGGCTGGGCGCGTTCAACGACAACGTCTACCGGCAGGCGATCATCGGCCTGCTGTTCTATCTGGGCGTCACCCCCGAGCAGCGCACGCTCTACACCAACCTGGCGCCGGCGCTGTTCATCCTGCCGTACTTCCTGTTCTCCGCGCTGGCCGGGCAGATCGCCGAGAAGCTGGAGAAATCGCGGTTGGTGGTGATCACCACCACGATGGAGATCGCGATCATGTCGCTGGCCGCGGTCGGCTTCCTGACCGAGAACATGGCGGTGCTGCTGGTCGCGCTGTTCTGCACCGGCCTGCAGTCCACCCTGTTCGGCCCGGTGAAATATTCGATCCTGCCCTCGGTGCTGAAGCCGGAAGAACTGACCGGCGGCAACGGCCTGGTCGAGATGGGCACCTCGATCTCGATCCTGTGCGGCATGATCCTGGGCGGGCTGATCTTCCAGATCGCCGGCAGCCACGGCCCGGTCGCCGCGGCCACCGCGGTGATCGCGCTGGCGGTCACCGGCAACCTGGTCGCGCGGCTCATTCCCAAGGTCGATGCCGGCGCGCCGGAACTGAAGATCAACTGGAACCCGCTGCCCGAGTCGCTGGCGATCATGCGCCTGACCCGGCGCCAGCTGGCGGTGCGCAACGCGGTGCTCGGCGTGTCCTGGTTCTGGTTCGTCGGCACGGTGCTGACCGCGCAGTTGCCGACCTACGCCGAACTCAATCTCGGCGGCGCGCAGGACCTGTACATCTTCGCCCTGGCGCTGTTCTCGATCGGCACCGGCACCGGCTCGCTGCTGTGCGAAAAGCTGTCCGGGCGCACCGTGGAGATCGGCCTGGTGCCGCTGGGCGCGTTCGGCATCAGCGCGTTCATGCTCGACCTGTATTTCGCCCGCCCCGGCGACGCGCTGCAGTCCGGGCTGGGCATCGGCCAGTTCGTGCATCAGGCCGGCAGCTGGCGGATCATGCTCGACCTGGTCGGCATCGGCCTGTGCACCGGCCTGTTCGTGGTGCCGCTGTTCGCGCTGATCCAGAGCCGCACGCCCAAGGCGGAACTGTCGCGGGTCATCGCCGGGCTCAACATCCAGAACTCGATGTTCATCGTCATCGCCGCGATGGTCGGCATCGCGCTGCAGATGCAGCAGCTGACCTTGTTCGGCATGCACGTGCCGATGCCCGGGCTGAGCATCCCGCAGGTGTTCCTGGCGCTGGCCATCGCCAACGCGGTGGTGGCGATCTGGATCTTCAGCATCGTCCCCGAATTCCTGATGCGTTTCCTCAGCTGGGTGATGGTGCGCGCGCTGTACCGGCTGCGCGTGCACGGCATCGAGCGGCATGTGCCCGAGGAGGGCGCGGCGCTGATCGTGTGCAACCACGTCAGCTACATGGACGCACTGGTGCTGGCCGCGTCGATCCCGCGCCCGGTGCGTTTCGTCATGTATTACCGCATCTTCAACATCCCGGTGATGCGCTGGATCTTCCGCACCGCCAAGGCGATCCCGATCGCCGGCGCGCGCGAGGACCCGGCGCTGATGCAGCGCGCGTTCGACGAGATCGACGCGGCGCTGGCCGAGGGCGAGCTGGTGTGCATCTTCCCCGAGGGCGCATTGACCAAGGACGGCGCCATAGCCAAGTTCAAGTCGGGCGTGGAGAAGATCGTCGCGCGCCGCGCGGTGCCGGTGTTGCCGATGGCGCTGCGCAACATGTGGACCAGCATGTGGAGCAAGCGCGACTCGCGGCTGCGGCGCATGCGCGTGCCGCGGCGCTTCCGCGCGCACGTGGAGGTGATCGCCGGCGCGCCAGTGGCCGCCGCCGAGGCCAGTGCCGAACGGCTGGAAGCGCAGGTGCGGCAGTTGCGCGGGGATGCCGCGTGAGCCGGCAAGTGCCGTCTCCAAGGCGTGCGAACACCAGGCCAATCCAAGGCCGCGCTTACCGCGCGCCGTAGCCGATCTCGGTCGCCAGCGCCAGCTTCGACAGGGCCGCCATCAGGGTTCTTGCGGCGTCCGGGCTGGTCACTTCTTCGGCGCCGATCACCTCGACCGGCGGCTTGCCCGGAGCGTGCGCGCCCAGCGGTTTGAACAGCATCTGCGACGGCGCGTCCAGCGCGGCCAGCAAGGTCAGCGGATCGTACAGATTCAAGCGTTCCACCTGGCCCCATATCTGCTCGAACGGTGGCCGTTGCGCGTGCCATTGCTCGAAGCCGGTGGCGTCGCCGCCGCGCGCGATGAACGTGCTGTAGAACCAGCGCTCATCCAGTTTGCCGATTTCGCGCTTGCCGATCCGGTCCCACAGGGTCTTCAGCGATTCCTTCTGGATGTCGCGCAAGTATCCGCCGACCGGATGCCCCGATGCGGCCAGCGCATCGTAGAAGCGCGGCGACACCGCCGCCTTGTAGGCGGCTTCCTTGCACACCACGCGCAACGGAATCCCATGGTGCTGGGCGAGGCGATAGAAGCTGCGCGCGGCCGCCAGATCGGTATGGTTGTTGTAGGCGCGATCGTCCGGGCATACCAGGCCCTGATCGTCCTTGTCGCGCGCGATGCCGCCCATCACCACGACCCGCCCGACTTTCTGCCTGACCAGATCCGGTTCCGCCACCAGCAACGCATTGGCGTCGCTCATGCCGGCGATCGCGATCAGGGTGACCTTGCCGGACGCATCGCGCAGGCTTTGGCGCATGCCGGCAAGACTGTCCTGGCCGACAGCGGCATGCGCGGCGCACAGCGGCTGGCCGCGCGCCAGGAAACTGCCGTGATCGGCCTGGCGCGCGCCGATCTCGTAATCGCGCCCGATGGCGACCCCGACCCCCGGCATGCCCAGCGCGCCGAACACGCCCTTGGCCAGCATCGCCCGCTCGGCGCGCACCGCATGCGGCCCCAGAGTGGTAACGACATGGCCGACGCGGGCCAGGCCCAGCATCTCCAGTTGCTTGGCCATCACGAACGACACCACGTCGTCCGGGTCCTTGTTCGGATCGCTGAACAGGATGCAGTCCTGCGCGGCGGCCGGCGAGGACGGCCTCAGCTGATGCAGCAGGGTCCGCTCCTCGGCGCTGAGCATGCGCTCCTGGCCGCTGGTCCAGAACGCGCCGAACAAGGCCCGCTGCAGCCCCGCTTGCGCGGTGTAACGCGGCGGCCGCGACACGCGGCCCGAGCCGAGCCGGCCCTGCCGTCCCAACTCGCGCAGGGCGCCATCAGGCGGCGCATGCGGGTGCGGCGGCGCCGCCACGTCGGCCACCTCGTGCCGGGACTCGGTCGCTGCGCCGGACGCAGACCGGTCTGTCCGGCAAAGGACCGCCGCCGCATCGCCCGCGGCATGGGAGGAAGACATTTTCATGGCGGCATGATGGCGCCGGCGCCAGCGTCGCCGGCCAGCGTACACGAAGCGGATGGTACGCCAGCGAAGCGATCGCGATGCGGCCCTTGCCCCCGATTCGGCGGTAGCTGTGCCGCTGCCAACGACCCAGCGCAGGTGCGGCAGCGGCGCGTGGGATGCCACCCACGCTGCGATGTTTGCGCATGGCACGACACCCAATCCGCCGGCACCCTGGCAGTCGTTCTAGGCTCCCTAGGCTCCGCGCAGCTACTCGTCTAAACTGCACATGAACTCAACTTCAAGGACGTCCGCATGAGCACCGTCAGCCCCGTCACGCCGCCGCCCGCCCCCACGCCCGGCGCGGTCCCCAACCATCTGGCCTGGGCGATCGTCGCCACAGTGCTCGGTTTCTGCCTGTGCTGCCCGTCGATCATCACCGGCATCGTCGCGATCGTGTTCTCCAGCAAGGTCAACGGGCTGCTCAACCAGGGCGACCTGGACGGCGCCCGACGCGCCTCCAACAACGCCAAAACCTGGTGCTGGGTGACCACCGCACTGGCCATCATCGGCCTGCTGATCAATATCGGCATGCTCGCCACCGGTGGCATGCAGCGCTACATGGAATACATGCAGCAGATGCAGCACATGAGCTGATCGGCATGCGCGCCTGGCAACAACGGGCGTGCCTCGGCGCCGCCACCGCCCTCGCGGCGGCCGGCGGCGCGCTGCTGTACCGGTTCGATCCCAACGCCGCGGACAATCCGTTCGCGCCGTGCCTGTTCCATGCGCTCACCGGCTACTACTGTCCCGGCTGCGGCATGACCCGCGCCCTGCACGCCCTGGTGCACCTGGATCCGCTCGGCGCCTTCGCGATGAATCCCGGCGCGATGCTGGGCCTGGCCGTGCTGCCGGGCTTGATCGCATGGAAGGCGGGCTGGCGCGCGGCGTGGTTCGCGCCGGTGGTCGCGCTGCTGTCGCGGCCGAATTTCTGGCTGCTGGCGCTGCCCGGCTACTGGATCGCGCGCAACCTGCCGTGGTTCCCGTTCACCCTGCTCGTGCCGGGTTAGGGCGCCTCAGCTGACCCAGCCGGCGATCACCAGCAACGCCAGCACCACCAGCCACAGCAGCAGCACCCGCCAGATCTGGCTCATCGCATCGCGCAATTCGGACAGCCGCCGCAGCACCGGCACCACCATGCCGGCATCGCTGTAGTCGTGCGCCTCTGCGTCCAGTTCGCCGCGCACGCTGGCGCAGGCCACCGCGCCGAGGAAGCCGCTGTCCAGCTGCCAGCGATTGCCGCCGGCAGCGCGCCAGACGCCGAATACAGTCTCGAAATTGCCGACCAGCGCCAGCGAGAAGGTCATCAGCTGCGCCACCGGCCATTCCATCGCCGCCAGCGCGGTGCGAGCGCCCAGCGCGGTGGGCAACGGCAACCGCGGCGCGTACGGGCCGACCGCGGCCAGCGCCAGCAGGCGATAGCCGAGCGCGCCGAACGGCCCCAGCAACAGGAACCAGAACAGCACCGCGAACCAGCGCCGCAACGCGCTGACCGCCACCGCCTCCACCAGCCCGGCCGGGTCCTCGCGCAGCGGCCCGCCGTCGGCGTGCAGGTGCGCGACCGCGACACGCCGCGCGGCGACATCGTCGGCCTCGATCACCGCTTCCACATCGGTATCCAGGTCGCGCGGCCCCCAGCTGAAGGCCAGCACCAGCACCCCGAACAGCAATGCCAGCAGGCCCAGGTGCGGCGCGGCGAGCAGCCACTGCAGCAGGCCGACCAGCAGCAAGGCCGGCAGCAGCGCCAGCGCGATGCCGTAGCGGCCGCGCCAGCCGCTACCTGCGCCAGCATGCGCATCCAGCCACGACAGCCAGTCGCCATAGGCGTCGAAGCGGCGCAGCGAGGCCACCATGCCGGGCGCGACATGGCCCAGCACCAGGGCGACGATCACAGCGACGAGGGTAGTGAACATGCAGGTCCTCCGGGACCGTTCTGAAGCGGGTGCCGCGGCGCGGAGCCGGGGCGGCAGTGTGGCCTAGGCGGCGTGGTCGCCGCCGCGGCGGTACCAGTCCTCGACCAGCGCGCGCGCGATGGAGATGCGCGGCGGCAGGCGCAGGCCGTGTCCGTCGTCGGCGCTGTCGCCCTGCGCCGCCGCGCGTTGCAGGGCGCCGCCGATCTCGTCGCGCTCGAACCAGCGCGCGTCCTCCAGCTCGCCATCCACCTGCGGCGCATCGGGTTCGGCCAGCGCGCTGAAGCCGAGCATCAGCGCCCCGGGGAACGGCCACGGCTGCGCGCCGTAATAGCGGCAGCTGCCGGGCCGGACCCGCACCTGGGTCTCCTCGGCCACTTCGCGCGCCACGGTCTGCTCCAGCGACTCGCCCGGCTCGACGAAGCCGGCGATCACCGAATAGCGCCGCGCCGGCCAGCTCGCCTGGCGTCCCAGCAGCAGCCGCCGGCCGTCGCTGACCGCGACGATCACCGCCGGATCCACGCGCGGATAGTGTTCGCTGGCGCAGTGCGTGCACACGCCGAGGAAGCCGCCGCGGCGGAACCCGATGGCGCCGCCGCAGACGCCGCAGAAGCGGCTGCGCGATTGCCAATGCAGCATGCCGCGGGCATAGGCGAACAGGCCCGCGGCGAACGCCGGCCACTCGGCCGCGGCGCGGCGCAAGTCGATGCGTTGCGGCGGGTCGAGTTGCGGCGGGTCGACGTTCACCTCGATCGCGGCGGCCTCGAGCGCGGCGGCGGCCAGCGCGAACCAGGCGGCGCCGTCGCGCAGGCCGAGGAAGATCGCCTGTTCGACCACATCGCCCAGCGCCGCGCCGGTCAGCGCCAGCGGCTGGCCATGCGCATCGGCGTAGGCATTGCCGTCGGCATCGAGCAGCAGCAGTTGCGCTTCGGGCCAGGCGCGGCGCAAGGCCTCGGGATCGTTGCGCAGCGCATCGGCGCGGTCGATGACCGCGTCGGCGAAGGCGAAGCAAGCAGGCGTCAGTTCGGGCATGCGGCGCAGGGTGCAGGCAAACCGCGCATCCGGCAAGCCGCAGCGTGTCTACACGCTGAAGCTGCTGCCGCAGCCGCAGGTGGTCTTGGCGTTGGGATTGCGGATCACGAACTGCGCGCCGTGCAGGCCTTCGCTGTAATCCACTTCCGCGCCCATCAGGTACTGCAGGCTCAATGGATCGACCAGCAGGGTGACGTCGTCGGTGCGTACCGACAGATCGTCCTCGGCGCGGTTCTCGTCGAACTCGAAGCCGTACTGGAACCCGGAACAGCCGCCGCCCTGGATGTACACGCGCAACGCCAGCGCATCGTTGCCTTCCTCGCGGATCAGCTCGCGCACCTTGGCCGCGGCGGCCTGGGTGAAGTTCAGCGGCCGCTCCAGCGACTGGTAGTCGGGTGCGGGCGCGGCGCTGGGCAGGGAGACGAGAGTGCTCATGGCAGCAGGATGGGGGCGGCCGGCGGCCGAATCAAGCGTCGGCCGAGCTCAGCGCGCGCTGCGCCGGCGCGCCGTCCTCGGCCAGCACCTTGCCGAGGATGCGCCCTTCCACGTACAGGCCGCCGCTGAACACCAGGTCGCCCCGGATCACCACCTGCGCGCCGATCAGGGTATCCACCACGGTCTGGCCGCTGCTGCGGCCGTTCTTGTTGCTTCCGAACATAAGCTGCCTACTCCCCTTTGCCGTTGCCGGCCAGTGTCCAATCGAAACTCTGGGTGACCGGCGCGCCGCCGCCGGACAGCGATACTCGCACCCGCTGCGGGGTGAAGTCCTTGGGCAGGATCACGCTGCCGTCCAATTGCTGGAAATAGCGGAACGAATAGTCCTGCCCGGGCACGCCGCTCTTTTGGTGCAGTTCGTCCCAGCCCACGCTGGTCAGCTTGCCGCCGCGCACGCCTTCCACCGCCAGGCGCATCTGCCCCTGGCTGATCGCGCCGCGGTTGAGGTTCTGGGTCAGCACCACGTTGTAGTGCCAGGTGCCGCCGGCCTCGGCCGAGAACTCGGCCGAGTGCACGCTCAGGCCCTTGCGCTGGCTGGTCGCGCCAACCAGGCGCTCGTAGAAGGCCACATCGGCGCGCAGCCCGGCGATCTCCTCGTCGCGCTCGGCCAGCGAACTCTGCACCTCGTTGTTGGCGGCGCGGCTGATCTGGTCCGAGCGCGCCAGCGTGGCCTGGCGCTGGTTGAGCGTGTCGATCTGCCGCTGCTGCGCCTGCAGCTTGCGTTCGGCCGTGCCCAGTTGCGTCTTCACCGCGCCCAGCTGCGGCGCGGCCTGGCGGCTGGCCAGCCACCAGGTCCCGGCCAGCGGCAGCAGCCAGACGATGGCGATCAGCAGCCACAGGGCGCGTCCGCGCGGCGGCGCGGCGCCGTTGGGCACGATCTGGAAACGGGGGGCGGGTCGGTTCATCGTCAAAGCCGTGCCACCGAGGCGGCAGCGGCGTCGATCCTCGCGGGGTGGGGGGGGGGGCGGCCGGCCGGCTAGTGTAAGCCACGCGTTTGACCGGCGGCGGACAGCGCCGCCGCGGCCATGCCGCCCTGCGCTGGCCTTCGCTGCACGCTTGGCCGATAGTGGCCGCCATCCGCGTATCTGCAGGAGCGCCTCGGCATGACCGACGCCCACCTCTTCGTCATTGGCATCCTGCTGGCTTGGCTGGCTGGCATCCGCGTCTATCTGACCGTGTTCGGGCTCGGCCTGGCCGGCCTGTGCGGCTGGCTGCAGTTGCCGCCGGCGCTGCAGGCGACCGAATCGTGGTGGGTGCTCGGCACCTCCGGCGCGCTGGCCCTGGCCGAGTTCTTCGCCGACAAGATTCCCGGCGTGGATTCGGCCTGGGACCTGCTGCAGACCCTGACCCGGATCCCGGCCGGGGCGTTCCTGGCCGCCGCCACGCTGTCCCAGGACGGCCACCTCGGCGCCGGCGCGCTGGCCACCGGTGCCGGCGTCGCGCTCACCAGCCATGTCTTGAAGGCCGGTTCGCGCGCCTTGCTGAACACCTCGCCGGAACCGGCCAGCAACTGGATCGCCTCGCTGACCGAAGATTCGGTGGTGCTCGCCACGTTGGCGCTGGCCCTAGTGCATCCGTGGCTGGCGCTGGCCGTATCACTTGGGGCGAGCGTGCTGGGGGCGCTGTTGGTGTGGTGGGTGTGGCGCACGCTGTGGCGCGGCGTGCGCCGCCTGCTGGCGCCACCCGCGGAGGCCGCCGTCGCCCGGCCGAGCCAGGATGGCCCCCCGTCTTCGTGAACTTCATCGCATAATTGGCGTGCACTCAGGATCCCTAAAGACACGATGGCCGCGAGAGACACCGCACCACTTTCCAGCCGCGACGAACTGCGCTCGCGCAACATCCGTGCCGAGACCCCGCCGCCGCACTATTGGCGGCGCTGGGCCGCCGATGCCGTGCCCGACGCCCCTGCGCCGGCACCCGACCTGGCGGCGAGCACGCAGGACGGCATCGCCGCCGCCACCGGCGCGGATCAAGTGCCCGCGGCCGCGTCGGTTGCGGCCAGCGACGGCACCGCGCCGCCGGCACAGCCGCTGGACGCGCCTTACCGCATCCTGATCGTCGAGGACGACCGCTCGCAGGCCTTGTTCGCGCAGAGCGTGCTGCACGGCGCCGGCATGCAGGCGCAGGTGGAGATGCAGGCCGAAGGCGTGCAGCAGGCGATCGCCGAATACCGGCCGGACCTGATCCTGATGGACCTGCACATGCCCGGCCTGGACGGCATGCGCCTGACCGCGCTGATCCGCCAGCAACCGCAGCACCAGCTGCTGCCGATCGTGTTCCTGACCGGCGACCCGGATCCAGAGCTGCAATACGAAGTGCTGGACAGCGGCGCCGACGATTTCCTGACCAAGCCGATCCGCCCGCGGCACCTGATCGCCGCGGTCTCCAACCGCATCCGCCGCGCGCGCCAGCAAAGCGCCAGCGACAGCGTGCCGCTGAACAATCCCGAAACCGGCCTGCCGACCCGGACCCACGTGCTGCAGCTGCTCGGCGACGCGCTGCGCATGGGTGCCGGCGGCGGCCTGTTCTTCATCGAGATCGCCAGCGCGCTGGGCCTGCGCGAACGCTACGGCTATGCCGCATTCGAACGCCTGATGACCCAGGCCGGGCGCCGCCTGGCCAGCGCCACCGCGCCGCAGCCGCTGGCCCGGCTCAACGACAACAGCTTCCTGCTGCTGATCCAGGACAACGACCTGGACGCGCTGCGGCAGCGCGCCCAGGCCTTGCGCCAAGCCCTGGCCAGCCATGCGTTCCCGCTGCGCGAGGATGAGGCGGTGCACCTGCGCTGCGCGATCGGCTACGCCGACCTGGCGCAGGGCTTCGAGGACGCCGGCAGCGCGCTGGAGGCGGTCGAGCGCACCGCGCTGCAGGCGCGCCTGCACCCGCAGGGCGTGGCCCTGTATACGCCGCCGCGCGAGGAAGAGGACCTGGGCCGCATCGCCATGTTCGAAGGCCAGCTGGAACCGGCCTACCAGCCGATCGTCGCCGTCGCCGGCGGCGACACCGCGCAATACCAGGTGCTGCTGCGCCTGCGCCAGCGCGACGGCACCCTGCTGTCGGCCGGGCAGGTCCTGCCTGCCGCCGAAGCCGGCGGGCGCATCGCCGACCTCGACCAGCAGGTGCTGGACCACGCGCTCGGCCTGCTGCACCTGTACCAGCACGCCACGCCGCCGCTGCGCCTGTTCGTGTCGCAGTCCTCGCGCACGCTGGCGCGCGGCGCCTTCGCCGACTGGCTGGTCGAGGCGATCGACCGCCGCGGCATCACCGGCACTTCGCTGGTGATCGACCTGCGCCTGGAAGACGCACTGATCCACACGGTGACGCTGCAGCAGTTCTGCGCCCGGCTGATGCCGCTGGGCGTGCAGTTCTGCCTCAGCCAGTTCGAACCCGGCGCCGAAGCCGAGGCTCTGCTCAACCAGTTGCCGCTGGGCTACCTGCGCCTGTCCGCGCGCTTCGCCAACGCGCATGCCGATGCCGCCCTGCGCGACCAGTTGCGCGCCGCGATCGACCTGGCGCACCGCGCCGGGCTGCTGATCATCGGCCAGCAGATCGAGGAAGCGCAGGCGGCCGCGGCGATGTGGATGGGCGGGGTCGATTTCATCCAGGGCAACCTGGTGCAGTCGGTCGGCGACGAACTGAACTTCGATTTCCAGAGCGCGGTGCTGTAGCGATGCCCGCACGCCGGCGCCGGCCCCTGCCGTGGCTGGCCGCGGCCAGCGCGGCGAGCGCCGCCGCCGGCGCGCTGCTGGCGGTGCCGGCACTGGCGCCGCCGGCGCCGTGGCAACTGCTGGCGCCGGCCTGCATCGGCGCCGCCGCAGTGCTGGCGCTGCTCGCCGGTTGGCGCGCGCGGCAGCAGGCCGGCGCGCTGGACGCGGCGCTGGCGCGCGCCGCACTGGCCGAGTCCGAACGCGACGCGCTGCAGCGCGACGTGCACCTGCGCGAGCGCCTGGAACGGGAACTGGTGCAGGCCAAGCAGGCGGCCGAGGCCGCGACGATGGCCAAGGGCGAATTCCTGGCCACCATGAGCCACGAGATCCGCACCCCGCTCAACGGCATCATCCCGATGCTGGAGCTGATCGCGCGCGGCCAGCTCGGCACCGAGCAGCGCGAGATGCTGCGCGCCGCCAACGACTCCTCGCTGCAACTGCTGCGCATCGTCGACGACATCCTCGACTACTCCAAGCTGGAAGCGAACCGGCTGGAACTGGAGATCACCAGCTTCAACCTGCGCGAACTGCTCGACGGCGTGCTGCAGCTGATGCAACGCTCGGCCGAGGCCAAGGGCCTGCGCGTGACCCTGCAACTGGACCCGGCGGTGCGCCTGCCGGTGCGCGGCGACCCGGTGCGGCTGCGCCAGGTGCTGAGCAACCTGATCGGCAACGCGATCAAGTTCACCGCGCGCGGCAGCGTGGAGCTGCGCGTGCGCCGCCTCGGCGAGACCCCGGCGCAGCACCTGCTGCGCCTGGAGGTGCGCGACACCGGCATCGGCATCAGCGCCGAACAGCAGGAACGGCTGTTCCGCTCCTTCACCCAGGCCGATGCCTCCACCACCCGCCTGTACGGCGGCACCGGCCTGGGGCTGGCGATCTGCAAGCGCATCGTCGACCTGATGGGCGGGCGCATCGGCGTGGAATCGGTCAGCGACCAGGGCGCCACGTTCTGGTTCGAGATCCCGCTGCTGAAGGTGATCGGCGACCTGCCGCAGCTCCAGGGCGGCCTGCCGCGGCTGCACGCGCTGCTGGTCGGCACCGACCTGCGCCTGTACCAGCGCCTGAAGGGCCTGCTGCCGAACTGGGGTGTGCAACTGAGCAGGGTCGACTCGACCCAGGAAGCGCTGGAGCGGCTGCGCGCCGGCGGCCCCGGTCGCCCGCCCTACGACCTGGTGATCGGCGACCTCGACGGCCTGCGCCAGAGCGCACGCGCGTTGCAGCGCGCGGTGGCGCGCTTGCCGGCATCGCACGGGGTGCACCTGACCTGGCTGTACGGGGACGTGGAGATTCCCGATGAAATCCGCGCGCACGGCGCGCTGCTGTCGCGGCAGGCGGCGGACCTGGACCTGCGCGGGATGTTCGCGCTGGCGCCTGCGGCCAGCGCTTCCGTTGCAGGATTGCGGCTGCCCGATTCCATCGCGGAACCGAATCCCGCGCACGCCGCCGAGACAGCCCCGACAGCGGGTCCGACCCTCGCGCCGGACCCGGACGCCCCTGCCGGCCCGGCCTCGCCGGCCGCCGACTACCGCCTGCTGCTGGTCGAGGACAACCCGGTCAACCTGCTGGTCGCGCAGAAGCTGCTCGACGTGCTCGGCTACCGCAGCGACAGCGCCGCCGACGGCGCCGCCGCGCTGGCGCAATTGGAAGCGCAGCCCTACGACCTGGTGCTGATGGACTGCCAGATGCCGGTGCTGGACGGCTACGCCGCCACCCGCCAATGGCGCCAATCCGAAGCGGCGACGGGACGGCCGCGGCTGCCGATCGTGGCGATGACCGCCAATGCGATGGCCGGCGACCGCCAGCGCTGCCTGGAGGCCGGCATGGACGACTACCTGTCCAAGCCGGTCAACCGCGAATTGCTGACGGCCTGCCTGCAGCGCTGGCTGCCGCATCGCGCCGCACATCCCGCGCCGGCGGCGGTGACGCTGGCGACGGATGTGGAGACGGAGACGACTACGTCGGCCACCGCGGCCGCGCCGACGCCCTCATCCAGTGCCGCGCCGGTGCCTGCGGTCGGCGCCGCCGAGCCGGCACCGATGCTGCCGCCGACACCGTTGCCGGTGCTGGACATCGCGGTGCTCGACGACTTGCGCGAACTCGCCGGCAACGCGACCACCGCGCAGATCGTCGAACTATTCCTGGGCGATGCGCCGCAGCTGATCCAACGCATGGAGCAGGCCTCTGCGATCCCGCAGCTGGACCCGTTGCGCGACGCGGCGCATACGCTGAAGTCCTCGGCGGCCAATGTCGGTGCGCTGGCGCTGGCGGCTGCGGCCGCGCGCATCGAGGACGGCGTGCGCGCCCATCGGTTGGAGCGCACGGCGGTCGCGGTGGCGCTGGTCATCGCCGAATTCGCGCGTGCGCGGCTGGCCCTGAAGGGCTACCGCAACACCTTGCGCGACGCCGCGGAAAGCGCCGCGCCATAGGCGGCCCGCGGCCCCTGCCGGGGTCCCGTGTAGGAGCGGCTTCAGCCGCGACAGGTTCTAACCGGAGGTCCTGTCGCGGCTGAAACCGCTCCTACACGGGCGCCAGCATCCATGCGGCCGCGGGCGCGCGACGCAGCGCCAGGCGGCACTGCGCGGCGCGTGCCGGCAGGCGCCAGCAGACGCCCCGCTCAGTCCTCAAGCTTGGTCAGCAGATAATTCGGCTCGCCGATGCGGCCGATCAGATCCAGCTGGGTTTCCAGCCAGTCGATGTGCTCTTCCTCCGACTCCAGGATGTCGGCCAGCAACTGGCGGCTGACGTAGTCCTGGATCGACTCGGCGTAGGCGATGCCGTCGCGCAAGGTGGGGGTGCCGTCCTGCTCCAGGGCCAGGTCGCACGCGAGGATTTCCTTCGGGTTCTCGCCGATGCGCAGCTTGCCCAGCGCCTGGAAGTTGGGCAGCCCCTCGAGGAACAGGATGCGGTCCGCCAACTTGTCGGCGTGCTTCATCTCGTCGATCGAGGCCTTGTACTCGTGTTCGGCCAGTTCCTTCAGCCCCCAGTTCTTCAGCATCTTGGCGTGCAGGAAGTACTGATTGATCGCGGTCAGTTCGTTGTAGAGGACCTTGTTGAGGAACTCGATGACCTTGCTGTCGCCCTTCATCGCACCGCTCGCTAGTCTTGGAAAGCGCAGACTCTAGCCAATCGGCCGCCACGGTGAAGGAACGCGAATCGTGATCATCCCGCGGCGCATGCGCCGGCGGGCGCGCGCAGCCTCAGGCCGCGCGCGCCAGGCCGCCCAGCACGGGCAACGGCAGGTCGCGCCGCAGCGCGCGTTCCAGCAGGTCGCCGGCCATGTCCAGGCAGGAGCCGCAGGTGGCACCGCAACCGGTGCGCATGGTCAGTTCGGACACGCTGCGGCAGCCGGCGTCGGCGGCTTCGCGGATCTGACGATCGGTGACCCCATTGCAGATGCAGACGTACACGATGGCGTTGGCGGCGAACGGCGCGGACTGCGCCTGCCGCCATTCAACCCAAAGTGAGAATGGTTGTCAATTCCGGGCGTTAATCGTTATTAATCCGGGCCACCCAAGGCCCGCCGCGCTTGCGCGCCCGCTTGCGCGGACGCTCGTGGCCGGCGTTGTTGCCCGGCATCCACGCTTCCTGCGCCAGGGTCGGCATGGCGCGGATGCCCGGCCCGGCAATGGTCTGCGCCAACGGCGCCAGATGGCGCAGCGCGCGCGCGTAGACGCCGCGCTTGAACAGCACCACGTGCTCCACCGGATACCAGAAGTCGACCCAGCGCCAATGGTCGAACTCCGGCGTCTCGGTCAGCTCCAGATTCAACTCGCTCTCGTCGCAGCGCATCTGCAGCAGGAACCAGACCTGTTTCTGGCCGATGCACACCTGGCGTTCGTTGCGGCGGATGGCGCGGCTGGGCAGCCGATAACGCAGCCAGCCAGGCGTCGCCCCGAGCACTTCGACGTGCTCGGGCAACAGCCCGGTCTCTTCACGCAACTCGCGGTACATGGCCTCGACCGGGGTCTCGTCGGTATTCATGCCGCCTTGCGGGAACTGCCAGCCATCCCGGCGCACGCGACGTGCCCAGAACACCTGACCGTCCGGCCGCATCAGCACGATGCCCACGTTCGGTCGATAACCGTCCGGATCGATCACGATGCGGACTCCTGAAAAATCTACTGGCTCCGACTCTGCCATGGCGACGGCCGGCCCACAAGCGCGGCAAAAACCCGTTGACAGCCGCCCGATTTGCTATAAGAATTGGCGGTTCACCAAGGCTATGTAGCTCAGCCGGTTAGAGCACAGCACTCATAATGCTGGGGTCGGTGGTTCGAGTCCACCCATAGCCACCATGGTGTCCACGCAGCAAGCGTGCAATAATTGCGATCTGCGACATTGCCCCGTCGCCAAGCGGTAAGGCACCTGACTCTGACTCAGGCATCGGTGGTTCGAATCCATCCGGGGCAGCCAAACACACAAAAAAGGCCGATCGAAAGATCGGCCTTTTTTGTGTGTTTGGCTGCGGGTTCGCGCAGGCGCCTTGCGCCTGCGCCCCACACCTTGCTGCGCAAGGTGCGGGCCCCGGCCTTCCCTCTCCACATCCCCGCGCCTGTCGGCGCGCCCCCTTGGACTCCAAGGGGGCTTTTCACCAGACACGTTGATGCAGGTTGGAGGTAAAGCCTTGACCTGCGGGCAGGTCGCGTTCGACTGCCGATGCTATTGAATGACACGCCGCCCTGGGCGCAGCGATCGAACGCGCACGATCCGCAGCAGCCGCCATTGCGATGGCCTGCCGGTCACCGCGGCACAGGCCCGAACCCCGAAACGCACAAAAGCCCGGCCGGAGCCGGGCTTTTGCGTATTCCCAGGGGAATCCCGAAGGACTCCTCGCCAAGCGCGGTGGATCAGCGCTTGGAGAACTGGGTGGCGCGGCGGGCCTTGTGCAGACCGACCTTCTTGCGCTCGACTTCGCGGGCGTCGCGGGTCATGAAGCCGGCCTTGCGCAGCTCGGACTTCAGGGTTTCGTCGTACTCGACCAGCGCGCGGGCGATGCCCAGGCGGATCGCACCGGCCTGGCCGGTGGTGCCGCCGCCAGCGGCGGTGACGAAGATGTCGAAGCTCTCGGTGTTCTTGGTCAGCTCCAGCGGCTGGCGCACGATCATGCGCGCGGTCTCACGGCCGAAGAACTCGTCCAGCGGACGGTTGTTGACGGTGATGTTGCCGGTGCCCTTGCGCAGGAACACGCGGGCGGTGGAGGACTTGCGGCGGCCGGTGCCGTAGTTTTGCGTGATCGCCATGATTAGATATCCAGAACTTGCGGCTGCTGGGCGGTATGCGGATGCTCGGAGCCCTTGTAGACCTTGAGCTTGCGGTACATGGCGCGACCCAGCGGACCCTTCGGCAGCATGCCCTTGACCGCGATCTCGATGACGCGCTCGGGGTGACGCTCCAGCGCCTGCGCCAAGGTCTCGGTCTTCAGGTTGCCGATGTAGCCGGTGAAGCGGTGATACTTCTTGTCGTTGAGCTTGTTGCCGGTGACCGTGATCTTCTCGGCGTTGATCACCACCAGGTAATCGCCGGTATCGACGTGCGGGGTATAGACCGGCTTGTGCTTGCCGCGCAGACGGCGCGCCAGTTCGGTGGAAAGCCGGCCCAGCGTTTTGCCGGCGGCGTCGACGAGATACCAGTCGCGCTGGACGGTCTCGGACTTAGCGGTGAAGGTGCTCATTAAGAAGACTCGGTTGGTCGGGCGGATTCCGGCAGCACGCTGCCTGAACTTTGCCACGCGTTGTGACTTGCAAAAACGCAAGAGGCGGAATTCTACGCGCCGGCAGCGGCACGCGCAAGTCCGTCCGCGCGCAGGACGCCAGCACCGGCCGGCGCTTGGCATCGCGGCGCCCCGCGGCGAAAATCGAATCCCCCACCGTTCCCAGGCCCCTCGCGATGACGGCTCCCCGCCTGCATACCCCGCTCGACCGTGCCCTGGTCGAAGCCCAGCGCGCGCTGGACACGGTGTTCGGCAATCCGCCGGCGCAGCGCCCCTACCCCGCCGCGGCGAGCGCCGATGTGGTGCTGGCGCCGGACGAACGCCGCCACGCTGCCGGGCTGATGCGCATCAATCATGTCGGCGAGGTCTGCGCGCAGGGCCTGTACTTCGGCCAGGCCGCGGTGGCGCGCGACCCAACGACCCGCGCGCACCTGCTGGAGGCGGCGCAGGAAGAGACCGACCACCTGGCCTGGTGCGCGGCGCGGCTGCGCGAACTGGACAGCCGTCCGAGCCTGTTCAATCCGGTCTGGTACGCCGGCAGCTATGCGATCGGCACCCTGGCCGGGCTGCGCGGCGACGGCTGGAACCTCGGTTTCGTGGTGGAGACCGAACGCCAGGTCGAGGCGCACCTGGACGAGCACCTGCAAACGCTGCCGCCGGCCGACCTGCGCAGCCGCGACATACTTAAGGTGATGAAAGCCGACGAGGCGCGCCATGCCGAACACGCCGAACAGGCCGGCGCGCGGCGCTTGCCGGCGCCGATCCCGGGCCTGATGGCGGCGGCCTCGCGGCTGATGAAAGCGGTCGCCTACCGGCTTTGAGCGCGGCACGGCGCGCCTGTCGTGGGACAGCGCACTGGCATTGCCGGCGCATTCGGGTTAAAGTGAACGAACGCTGACTGATTCCACGTCAGCCCACCCTGTTCCAGCGACCGGCGGTTCCATCCCGGCACTGCCTGTACCCGATGCACCACTGCGCCGAGCCATGCCGCTTGCGCGCGCCTTTCCGACCGACATGCCCGCACGCTCCATCCACATCCCCTCGCCACGGACCCGCTGGCTCTCGCGCCTGCTGTTCGCCAGCCTGTTCGTGCTAGGCGGCGGCGCGCTGCTGTACCACCTGCTCGGCGACTATCGCCATGCCAGCGCGATCCTGCACGACCACTCGGTGGCGACGGTGCCGGTGATCGCCGACGGCGCCTTCGGCGCGCATGCCGAACCGCTGGTGCATTACCGCTTCCACTATGTCTTCGAGAGCAAGGGCCGGCTGCACCGCGGCACGTTCGAGGCCAGCGGCGCCGAGGCCGCGCCGCTGCTGCTCGATGGCGCCACGGTGGAGATCGCCTACGCCAACGCCGACCCGTCGCGCTTCGGCCGCCTCGACCAGTTGCAGCACGCCGGCAACCTCGGCAGCGTGCTGACCCGGCTGGCGATCGCGCTGTCGATCGCCGCACTGCTGGCCGCGGCCGCGCACCAGTTGCTGATCGGGCGCGTGCTCGGCACGCGCCGCGCCGCCGTCGCCTGAGCGCCCGGGCACGTTCCGCGGAACTGACGCAGCGCGGCGACCGCGGCGCTCTCGCATTCGGCCTGTTCTCACCTGGCGCCGCCTGCAACGCTCAGGACTGGACCAGCTTCAGGCCGATCACCCCGGCCACGATCAGGCCGATGCAGGCCAGCCGCGCCGGCGAGGCGCTGTCGCCGAACAGCGCGATGCCCAGCGCGGCGGTGCCCAATGCGCCGATCCCGGTCCAGATCGCATACGCCGTACCCAGCGGTATGTGTTTCAGCGCCTGAGTCAGCAGCCACAGGCTGATGCCGGCACCGGCCAGCGTGCCCAGCGTCGGCCACAGACGGGTGAAGCCTTCGCTGTATTTGAGGCCGAGCGCAAAGCCGATTTCGAACAGGCCGGCGAGCAGCAGATAGATCCATGGCATTGTCTGTCTCCGTAGACAAATAAGGACAAAAAAAAGCCCGATGTCTGCACATCGGGCCGCCGTCGGCAGGGGTCGCAGCGCAAAACGCCGCGGGGCGGGCCGTCCCGCCGAATGTGACCCGCTACTCGGCCAGATTGCGACCGTGGAACAGTTCCTCGATTTCGCGCTTGAGCAGCGCCTCGATGCGCATGCGCTCCTTGAACGACAGGTTCTTGGCCTTTTCCTCGAACAGGTACTGGTCCAGGTCGAAGTCCTTCAGGTGCATCTTGGTGTGGAAGATGTTCTCCTGATAGACGTTGACGTCGAACATCTCGTAGCGCGCCTTGATGTTCTTGGCCAGGAAGTTCTGGATCGAATTGATCTTGTGGTCGATGTAGTGCTTCTTGCCTTTCACGTCGCGGGTAAAGCCGCGGATGCGGTAATCCATGATCACGATGTCCGATTCCAGCCGCTCGATCAGGTAGTTGAGCGCTTTCAGCGGCGAGATCACCCCGCAGGTGGCGACGTCGATATCCGCGCGGAACGTCGCGATGCCGTGCTGCGGATGGGTTTCCGGGTAGGTATGGACGGTGATGTGGCTCTTGTCCATGTGCGCGACCACCGCGTCGGAGATGATCTCCTTGCCGGCCAGCTTCTTGTCGATCACCGGCTCTTCGGAGATCAGGATGGTCACCGAGGCGCCCTGCGGATCGTAGTCCTGGCGCGCGATGTTGAGGATGTTGGCGCCGATGATCTCGGCCACGTCGGTGAGGATCTCGGTCAGCCGGTCGGCGTCGTACTGCTCGTCGATGTACTCGATGTAGCGCTGGCGCTCCTCTTCGGAAACCGCGTAGCAGACGTCATAGATGTTGAAGCTCAACGCCTTGGTGAGGTTGTTGAAACCTTGCAGCCTCAGACGAGGCAACGGCTTGACCACGGGCGTGAATCCTCTAAAAAGATGGACGGGGTAGAAAGGGCAGCAATTATGCGACAAACGCGCGCGTAGTGAAACGTGGGGACTGGCACTCGTTTGCCGCAGAGAACGCGTCCCGTTAAGCTTCGGGCCTCACGTAGTAGCGAAGCCGCCATGAGTCCAGGAAACACCTCCACAGCAACACCTGTGCGCATCGCTCCAAGTCCTCTGACGTTGGATACCGCCACCATGGATCGCTTTTTGGCGCATAGCCATCGGCGACGTTATCCGGCGCGTACCGACGTGTTCAGACCCGGCGATCCGGCCGGCACCCTGTACTACGTCGTCAGCGGCTCGGTCAGCATCATCGCCGAGGAAGATGACGACCGCGAGCTGGTGCTGGGCTATTTCGGCAGAGGCGAGTTCGTCGGCGAGATGGGCCTGTTCATCGAATCGGACCAGCGCGAGGTGATCCTGCGCACCCGGACCCCGTGCGAGCTGGCCGAGATCAGTTACGAACGCTTGCACCAGCTGTTCCTGGGCTCGCTGTCGGCCGATGCGCCGCGGGTGCTGTACGCGATCGGCGTGCAGTTGTCCAAGCGCCTGCTCGACACCTCGCGCAAGGCCAGCCGCCTGGCGTTCCTGGACGTCACCGACCGCATCGTGCGTACCCTGCACGATCTGGCGCAGGAACCGGAAGCGATGAGCCACCCGCAGGGCATGCAGTTGCGCGTGTCGCGGCAGGAGCTGGCGCGGCTGGTCGGCTGCTCGCGCGAGATGGCCGGCCGCGTGCTGAAGAAGCTGCAAGTGGACGGCATCCTGCACGCCCGCGGCAAGACCGTGGTGCTGTACGGCGCGCGCTGAGCGCAAGGCCGCGACCGCGCGCCGCGCTAGCGGCGGCGGTCCACCGCGATGGTTCTGAGCGAGACGTTTTACTGGTTCGTGCTGGTCGGCCTGGCGGCGCAGCTCGTCGATGGCGCGCTGGGCATGGCCTTCGGCCTGGTGTCCTCGTCCGTACTGCTGAGCATGGGCCTGCCACCGGCGGCGGTCAGCGCCAGCGTGCACAGCGCCGAAGTGTTCACCACCGGCGCCTCGGGCCTGTCGCACCTGGCGCTGGGCAATGTCGACAAACGCCTGTTCCTGCGCCTGGCGCTGCCGGGCATGGCCGGCGGCATCCTCGGCGCCTATGGGCTGACCCAATTGCCGGGCGAGTTCATCCGCCCGTTCGTGCATCTGTATCTGCTCGGCCTGGCGGTGCTGATCCTGTTGCGTGCCGCAGGCCGCGCGCTGCCGCGGCAGCAGGTGCAGCGGGTGCCGCTGCTGGGCTTCGTCGCCGGCCTGCTCGACGCCAGCGGCGGCGGCGGCTGGGGGCCGGTGGCGACCTCGACCCTGCTGGCGCGCGGCGGCCAGGCGCGCACCACGATCGGCACGGTCAATGCCGCCGAATTCCTGGTGACGCTGTCGATCTCGCTGACCTTCCTGCTGAGCATGGGCATCGAGCACCTGCAGATCGTGCTCGGCCTGCTGGTCGGCGGCATGCTGGCCGCGCCGCTGGCGGCGCTGCTGGTCAAACGTGTGCGCGAACGCTGGGTGCTGATGGCGGTGGGCCTGCTGGTGCTCGCGATCAGCCTGTACCAGATCGGCATCACCCTGACGCGCTGGCTGGCCTAGCCGGCCAAGGCAGTGCAAGCGCACGCGCACAACGGCAGGCGGGCGGCGCCGGAGAACCGCCGAAAGATCGCGCCGCGGAAAATCCAGCACCCGGCCGCCACGGGGCATTGCCGACGCATCGGCCGCTGCCTTGGTTATTGGCGGTTCGCATTGGTGGCGCCCACAGGCGCGATGATGCGCAGCGAACGCCGCCGCCGGCGCATGCCGCCGTTCGGTCGGCATGCTGTTCCCTGCTCCCCACTTGCGAGATCGCGATGCAGCGCAACCGTGGATTTCAGACGATCGCCATGCTGTTGGCCTTGGTGATGCTGACACCGCTGGCGCATGCCGACGCCTTCGCCCGACTCGGCCGCGGCATCAATGTGCTCGGTTACGACCCGCTGTGGACGGATGCGTCCAGGGCGCGCTTCCGCCCGTCGCTGTACCGCGCGATCCACGACGGCGGTTTCCAGACCGTGCGGGTCAACCTGCAGGCCTTCGCGCACATGGACGCGGCGAACCAGCTGGATCCCGCCTGGCTGCACACCCTGGACAGCGTGGTGGACCAGGCCAGCGCTGCCGGGCTGAACGTGATCCTCGACGAGCACGACTTCCACCCTTGCGCGCAGGACGCAGCCAGCTGCCGGACCAGGCTGCTGGCGTTCTGGAAACAGATCGCGATGCGCTACCGCAACGCACCGCCCTCGGTCCTGTTCGAACTCTTGAACGAGCCCAATGGCGAACTGACCAGCGACCGGTGGAACGCCCTGCTCGGCGATGCGCTGCGCCTCATCCGCCGCGAGAATCCGACCCGCACGGTGGTGATCGGGCCGGCGAACGGCAACGCTTTCACTGCGCTGGGCGCCTTGCGCCTGCCCGAGGACGATCCCAACATCCTGGTCACCGTGCACTACTACAACCCGTTCCGCTTCACCCATCAGGGCGCGCCGTGGGTCCGCCCGGACATCAGGGACGCGAGCGGCGTTGCCTGGGGCGGCAGCGGCGACCGGGCCAAGCTCTATCGCCAGTTCGATGCGATCGCGGATTGGGCCACGGCGCACCACCGGCAGATACTGCTGGGCGAATTCGGGGCCTACGAACAGGCGCCGTACGAACAGGCGCCGCATGCCGATCGCCTGGCCTGGACCATCGCGGTGGTCAATGCCGCCGAGAAACGCCATTTCGCGTGGGCGTACTGGCAATTCGAGGGCAGCTTCGGCGCCTACGACATCGGCCAGGGACATTGGATCGAACCGCTGCACCGGGCGCTGGTGTCGCGCGATGGTGCTTATTCCAGGCGCCGTCCCCCACTCGGGGCCACAGGCGCAACGCCCTAGTCGCCAGCGCGGTCGCGGCAACCCCAGTTCAGGATCGGCGTGCCGGACGGCAGTTCGCGGCGGAAGCGCGCCACCGCCGAGGCCTTGGGATTGACCACCACCGGCACTGCGGCCGCCTGCAGCAACGGCAGATCGGCGGTGCTGTCGGAATAGGCGGTGGCGATCTCGCCATAGCCCAGCTCGCGCAGCATGCGCATCTTCTCTTGGTTGTGGCAGTGGCGGGTGGCGGTGACCGCGCCCAGCCGCGGGCCGATCAGGCTGCCGACCACCGGCACGTCCTGGTGCGCGACGAAGCCGAGGATGGCCCGCGCCAGCTCCGGCGGCGCGCCGGTGGCGACCACCACCCGGTCGCCGGCGGCGCGGTGCCGGGTGAACACGTCCAGCGCGTGCGGCAGCAGGCGCTGGCGGATCCGCGCCTCGTGCCGCAGCACGTACTGGTCGATCACCCGGTTGAACTCGCGCGCGCGGTGCAGGCCGAAGCTGGCGATCCACACGTAGCCGGAAATGCCGCTGCGCCGCGTTGGCAGCATCGCCACCAGCGGCCCCAGCAGCGGCGTGGCCAGCAGCGCGGCGGCCAGGCGCAGGGGATTGCGCCGGATCAGCCAGGCGAACAGGTGGCTACCCGAGTCGCCGTCGTACAGCGTGTGGTCGAAATCGAACACCACCAGCGGCGCATCGGCGCGCGGCACGGGATAGCCGCCGGTCATGACTCGAAGAACAGCTGGCGCAGCGCCTCGCCGGGTTCCTCGGCGCGCATGAAGGCCTCGCCGACCAGGAACGCGTGCACGCCTGCGGCGCGCATCATCGCCACGTCGGCCGCGCCGAGGATGCCGCTCTCGGTGACCAGCAGGCGGTCGCGCGGCACCGCGTCGCGCATCGACAGCGTGGTCTGCAGCGAAACCTCGAAGGTGCGCAGGTTGCGGTTGTTGATGCCGATCAGCGGCGCCGGCACCTGGAGCGCACGCTCCAGCTCGTCGATGTCGTGCACTTCGACCAGCACGTCCATGCCCAGCTGCAGCGCCAGTTCGGACAGTTCGGACAGCTGCAGGTCGTCCAGCGCGGCGACGATCAGCAGGATGCAGTCGGCGCCGAGCACGCGCGCCTCGTAGACCTGGTACGGGTCGCTGATGAAGTCCTTGCGCAGCACCGGCAGCGTGCACGCCTCGCGCGCTTCCTGCAGGTAGCGGTCATGGCCCTGGAAGAATTTCTCGTCGGTCAGCACCGACAGGCAGGCGGCACCGCCGAACTCGTAGCTGACCGCGATGTCGGCCGGATGGAAGTCGGGCCGGATCACGCCCTTGGACGGGCTGGCCTTCTTGACCTCGGCGATCACCGCCGGATCGCCGTTGGCGACCGCGGCCTTCAGCGCGCGGGCGAAACCACGTACCGGCGGCGCGACCTTGGCGCGCTCGACCAAGTCGGCCAACGGCACGCGCGCGCTGCGCGTGGCCACCTCTTCGGCCTTGTGGGCGAGGATGGTGCGGAGGATATCGCTCATGTGCACAGTGTCCGGGGAGGGCGGCCGGGCATTATCGGCCAAGATCATGAAGGCGAGCGTACACATAATTCGTGATGCCGCTAACAGCATCGGCAAAGAGCATGCGCAGCGCCGGCGGCCTTGCCGATCCGCCGCGCTCAGGCGGGAAAGCGCGCTGCATCGCGGACTGCCGCCAACTGCCGCGTGCACGCCACGTACGCATCCAGCTTTGCGCGCGCGCGGCCGTCGGCGATCGCCGCGCGCGCCAGGACGATGCCGGCGCCGATGTCGGCCGCCACACCGGCCACGTACAGCGCCGCGCCGGCGTTGAAGGCGACGATGTCCAGCGCCGGGCCGGGTACGTTGTCGAGCACGCCCAGCAGCATCGCCATCGATTCGGCGGCATCGGCCACCTTGAGGTTGCGGCTGGCCGACATGGCGATGCCGAAATCCTCCGGATGCACTTCGTACTCGCGCACTTGGCCGTCGCGCAGTTCGCCGACCAGGGTGCCGGCGCCGAGCGAGAGTTCGTCCATGCCATCGCGGCCCCACACCACCAAGGCGCGCTCGGCGCCCAGCTCGTGCAGCACGCGCGCCTGGATGCCGACCAGGTCGGGGTGGAACACGCCCATCAGGATGTTCGGCGCACCGGCCGGGTTGGTCAGCGGGCCGAGGATGTTGAAGATGGTGCGCACCCCCATCTCGCGCCGCACCGGCGCCACCACCTTCATCGCCGGGTGGTGCACCGGCGCGTACATGAAGCCGATGCCGGTGGCGGCCAGCGCCTGCGCCACCTGCTCGGGCTGCAGTTCGATCGCCGCGCCCAGCGCCTCCAGCGCGTCGGCGCTGCCGGACTTGGAGGACACGCTGCGGTTGCCGTGCTTGGCCACCTTGGCCCCGGCCGCGGCGGCCACGAACATCGCGCCGGTGGAGATGTTGAAGGTCTGCGAGCCGTCGCCACCGGTGCCGACGATATCGACCATATGGGTGCGGTCGGCCACTTCGACGGTGCGCGAGAATTCGCGCATCACCGCAGCCGCGCCGGCGATCTCGCCGATCGTCTCCTTTTTCACCCGCAGCCCGGTGAGGATCGCCGCGGTCATCATCGGCGACACTTCGCCGCGCATGATCTGCCGCATCAGTCCGACCATCTCGTCGTGGAAGATCTCGCGGTGCTCGATGGTGCGTTGCAGGGCTTGCTGGGGGGTCAGCGTCATGGCGGTTCCTGGAAGGATCAGAGGCTGGCGTGCGCGAGGATTTCCTGGCCCATCAGCACGCAGTCGCCGTCGCGCATCGGGGAGTAGGGCAGGCGCATGTTCATCGCTCCAGGAAGTTCTTCAGCAGCGCGTGGCCGTGCTCGGTGAGGATGGACTCGGGATGGAACTGCACGCCCTCGACCGGGAACTGGCGGTGGCGCAGGCCCATGATCTCTTCCATCGTGCCGTCTTCGTTTTCGGTCCAGGCGGTCACTTCCAGGCAGTCCGGCAGCGTGGTTTTCTCCACCACCAGCGAGTGGTAGCGGGTGGCCTCGTAGCGGTCCGGCAGCCCGGCGAACACGCCGCGGCCTTCGTGGCGGATGCGCGAGGTCTTGCCGTGCATGATGGTGCCGGCGCGGACCACCTCGCCACCGTAGGCCTGGCCGATGCTCTGGTGGCCCAGGCACACGCCCAGGATCGGCGTGCGCTGGCCAAGCCGCTCGATCAGCTGCAGCGACACCCCGGCCTGGTTCGGCGTGCACGGGCCGGGCGAGATCACGATGCGCTCCGGCGCCAGCCGCTCGATCTCGTCCACGCTGAGCGCGTCGTTGCGCAGCACCTTGACCTCGGCGCCGAGAGCCTGCAGGTACTGCACGAGGTTGTAGGTGAAGCTGTCGTAGTTGTCGAGCATCAGCAGCATGGCGAAGGACTCATTGCGCGATCAGGAAGACCGCATGGACGTTTTCGGAAAGAATGTCAGCCGGCCGCGCGTTGCGCGCCGGAGTGCGAAAGCGCGGCGAAATCGCGGCACAGCGCGTCCACCGCCGCGGCCTGCGTGGCCCACGAGGTCACGAAACGGATCACCCAGCGGCTGTCGGCCAGCAGCTGCCAACGCTCGAAATCGTAGCGCTGCGCCAGCGCCTCGACGGCGTCGGCCGGCAGCGTCACGAACAGCTGGTTGGTCGGCGAGTCCGAGGCGAACTGCGCGCCGGCCGCCGCCAGGCCTTCGCGCAGGCGCGCGGCCATGCGGTTGGCGTGCGCGGCCAGTTCGTAGAACAGCCCATCCTCGAACAGCGCGGCGAACTGCGCGCCCAGCACCATGCCCTTGGCCAGCAGCGCGCCGCGCTGCTTGAGCAGGTAGCGGAAATCAGCCTGCAACGCGGGGTTGACGATCACCAGCGCTTCGCCGAGCAAGGCGCCGTTCTTGGTGCCGCCGATGTAGAACGCGTCGGTCAGCGCGGCGATGTCGGCCAGGCTCAGATCGTTGCCTTCGGCGGTGAGCGCGCTGCCGATGCGCGCGCCGTCCAGGAACAGCCACAGCCCATGCGCATCGCAGACGTCGCGCAAGGCCTGCAGTTCATGCTTGCGATAGACGGTGCCGAGCTCGGTGGTATTGGACACGTACACCAACCGCGGCTGCACCATGTGCTCGTTGCCGTGCTCGGCCAGCAGCGGCGCGATCCGTTCGGGACGGAGGCGGCCATCGGCCGCGTCCACGGTCAACACCTTGTGCCCGGTGGCCTCGATCGCACCGGTCTCGTGGGTGGCGATATGCCCGCAGGCAGCGGCGATCACCGCCTGGTGCGGGCGCAGGAAGGCGCCGATCGCGGTCAGGTTGGTCTGGGTGCCGCCGACCAGCAGGTGCACCTCGGCATGGGCGCAGGCGCATTCGCGGCAGATCAGTTGCGCGGCGCGTGCACTGTGCCGGTCCAGGCCGTAGCCGCCGTTCTGCTCGGCGCTGGCCGCGGCCAGGGCGGCGAGCAGGCGCGGATGCGCGCCTTCGCTGTAGTCGTTGCGGAAGCCGATCCGCGCTGTCGCTGCGGGCACGCTCACAGCCCCTTCGCTGCCTCGGCCACCGCGCGGAACAGCGCGCGGCCCTTGTTCATGGTCTCGTCCCACTCTTTCTGCGGATCGGAGTCGTAGACGATGCCGGCGCCGGCCTGCACGTGCAGGCGGCCGTGCTTGATCACCGCGGTGCGGATCGCAATGGCAGTGTCGGCATCGCCGTGCCAGCCGAGGTAGCCGATGCTGCCGGCATAGACGTTGCGCTTGATCGGCTCCAGCTCGCGGATCACTTCCAGCGCGCGGATCTTCGGCGCGCCGCTGACGGTGCCGGCCGGGAATGTGGCGCGCAGCACGTCGGCGTAGCTGAGCCCGGGCAGCAGCGTGCCGGTGACTTCGCTGACGATGTGCATGACGTGGCTGTAGCGCTCGATCACGAAGCGCTCGCCGACCGCGACGGTGCCGGCCTGCGACACGCGGCCGGCGTCGTTGCGGCCCAGGTCGATCAGCATCAGGTGCTCGGCGCGCTCCTTCGGATCGGCCAGCAGCTCCGCTTCCAGCGCCAGGTCCTCTTCCACGGTCTTGCCGCGCGGGCGGGTGCCGGCGATCGGACGCACGGTGACCTGGCCGGCTTCCAGCCGCACCAGGATCTCCGGCGAGGAACCGACCACCTGGGTGTCGCCGACGTCGAGGAAATACATGTACGGCGAAGGATTCAGCGCGCGCAGCGCGCGGTACACGTCCACCGGGCGGGCGCTGAACGGCACGCTCAGGCGCTGGCTGAGCACCACCTGGAAGATGTCGCCGGCGCGGATGTAGTCCTTGGATTTCTCCACCGCGGCGATGAAACCGTCGCGGGTGAAGCCGGACACGAAGTCGCTTTCGTCGAGCACGTCGCGCGCCAGCGGCACCGGGTAGCCGGCGCCGGGCTGGCGCAGCGTGGCGGTCAGCGCGTCCAGCCGCGCCTGCGCCCGGTCCCAGGCGTCGGCGTCGCGCGGATCCGCGTGCACGATCAGGTACAGGCGGCCCTTGAGGTTGTCGAACACCGCGACCTCTTCGGACAGCATCAGCAGGATGTCGGGCGTGTCGAGCTCGTTGCGCTTGTCGCCGCTGGCCAGGCGCGGCTCGATGTAGCCGATGCATTCGAAACCGAACCAGCCGACCAGGCCGCCGGTGAAGCCGGGCACGCCGTCGAGCCTGGGCACCGAATGCGCCGAGCGCAGCGCCTCGACCTCGGCGAACGGATCGGCGACCTCGCGGCGCTCGATCAACTCGCCGTGATCGCGCACTTCCAGCGTATGCCCGCTGAAGGTGTACACGCGGCGCACCGGCAGGCCGATGATCGAGTAGCGGCCGAAGCGTTCGCCGCCTTCGACCGATTCGAACAGATAGGTATGCGGGGCGTCGGCGAGCTTGAGATAGACCGACAGCGGCGTGTCCAGGTCGGACAGCACTTCGCGGACGACGGGGATGCGGGTGTGGCCTTCAGCGGCGTAGCGCTGGAACAGCTCGCGGGTGATCAAGACGACTTTCCTTCCGGGACTCGGTGGCGGGGCGGACGACGGCTGCAGGCCACCATCGCCACGCACGGCGAGCGGAAGTGAAGGAACGCGGGGTCGTCAGGCTGGACACGGCGGCTACTTTACCGCAACTGCGGCGACTGGCAACGGTTGCAAAAGGGACCATCGGCGCTGCGCTGCAGAGACTGTTGCAGCCTGGAAAGCGCCAGGACTGCCTGGGCTGGATGCAGTCGGGACTGAAGTCCCTCCCACAGTGCACCCATCCGGCGCGCCGCAAGTCTCATGTAGGAGCGGCTTCAGCCGCGACGAACGGAGTGGGCCGGCTATCGGATTCGGAGCAGTCGGGACTGAAGTTCCTCCCACAGTGCACCCAGCCGGCGCGCCGCAAGCCCATTGTGGGAGCGACTTCAGTCGCGACGCGGCACCCCTCCGACCAGCGACCGCCGCGCCGCTACCCCGCCCGGCCGCGCAGCAAGGCCGAGTCGGCCGGCAGGTGCATGCGCAGGCGGCCGGCGACGCAGTCGATGCGGAAGTGCCGCGAGGTCTCCGGTTCGCCGTCCAGGTTCAAGGTCAGCGGCATGGCCGCGTCGATGCGCAGCCACGGCAGTTGCGCGCGTACTGCGACCCGCTCCAGCGCGGCCTGCTTGCCGGAGGTGAGCAGCGTGCCCAGGGTCGCGGCGAGTTCGCCGTTCATCTCCGGGACGATGGTCAGGTCGAGCAGGCCGTCGTCGAGCAAGGCGTCCGGGCACAGCGCCTGGCCGCCGCCGGCCTGGCGCCCGTTGCCCAGGCCGAGCGCGATGAACTCGCCTTCCCAGGCGAACTCCGGCCCCTCGAAGCGCGCCTGGATCGGATCGATCTGGCCCAGCTTGCCCATCCCGGTGATGAGGTAGGCCAGGCCGCCGAGCATCTTCTTCAACCCCTCGTCGGTGTCCACCGTGACCTGGGTGCCGAAGCCGCCGCTGGCGACATTGGCGCACCAGTGCGGCCCATGCTCGGCTTCGATGCGCAGCAGGTCGATGGCCACCGCCGGCGCCTGCGCGACCAGTTCCAGCGCCGCCAGCGCGGTGTCGGGAATGCCGGCGGCGGTGGCGAAATCGTTGGCCGTGCCCAGCGGCACCAGGCCCAGCGCCGGTAGCGCCGCGGCATCGGCGTCATGGTGCGCGAGCGCGCTGGCCACCTCGCTCAAGGTGCCGTCGCCGCCGGCGGCGACGATGCAGTCGGCGCCGTCGGCGACCGCCTCGGCCACGTAGCGCTCGGCATCGCCCTCCTCCCAGGTCACCCGCACCTGCAGCTGGATGCCGCGCGCGCGCAGCGCGGACACGGCGGCGCGCAGCGGCTCGTCGCCCGCCGACTTGCCATTGAGGATCAGACGCCAGTGCGCTGCTGCCATGCGGACCTTCCCAGGATCAGGCCTGCAGCCTAGCCGGCGGCGGATGCGGGCATCGTGAATGCGCGGCGTGCGTGCCAGCGGGCCTCGGGGGGCCGCGCCCCGCACGCGGCAAGGCGCGCGCCTCCGCTTCGGGTGCGGCCGCCGGCGCGCAACCCGATGTTCGCCGCAATGTCATCCCTGCGTCACCGATCGCCCGGAACATGGAAGGCCATAGCAAGGACGACGGATGGAGGCAGGATCAGCCTCCGATTTCTCCCAGGGCCGCACTGGCGACAGTGCGGTTCTTTTTTTGCGCCGGTGGCGCCGCTCAGCCGGCCGCGAACCGGGCCAGCGCTTCGCCCTGCAGGCGGTACACGGTCCATTCGTCCTGCGCCTGCGCGCCGGCGGCCTGGTAGAACTCGATCGCCGGCTGGTTCCAGTCCAGCACCGACCATTCGAAGCGGCCGCAGCCTTCGGCCAGCGCCTGCCTGGCCAAATGCCGCAGCAAGGCCTTGCCGGCGCCGCTGCCGCGGTGTTCCGGGGCCACGTAGAGGTCTTCCAGGTAGAGGCCGTTGCGGCCGAGCCAGGTCGAGTAGTTGTAGAAGTACACCGCGTAGCCGACCGGCTGCGCGTCGGCCTCGCAGATCAGCGCGTGGGCGCTGGCGCCGGGGCCGAACAGGCTGGCGCGCAGCCCGGCCTCGTCGGCCTGCACCGCGTCCTCGGCGCGCTCGTAGCGGGCCAGGTCGCGGATCAGGCGCAGGATCAGCCCGGCATCGTCGGCGGTGGCCGGGCGGATGTGCAGCGCGGCCATCTCAGCGCGCCGCCACCGCCGCCCGCATCTGCGCGATCACCGCGGCATAGTCGGGCGCGTTGAAGATGGCCGAGCCGGCGACGAAGGTGTCGGCGCCGGCGGCGGCGATCGCGGCGATGTTGTCGGGCTTGACCCCGCCGTCGATCTCCAGCCGGATCGGCTTGCCGCTGGCGTCGATCCTGCTGCGGATCGCGCGCAGCTTGTCCAGCGCCGAGGGGATGAAGGCCTGGCCGCCGAAGCCCGGGTTGACCGACATCACCAGCACCAGGTCCAGCTCGTCGAGCACCCAGTCGAGGATGTCTACCGGCGTAGCCGGATTGAGCACCAGGCCGGCCTTGCAGCCGTGCGACTTGATCAGCTGGATCGTGCGGTGCACGTGGCGGCTGGCCTCGGGGTGGAAGCTGATGAGGCTGGCGCCGGCCTCGGCGAAGTCCGGGATCAGCCGGTCCACCGGCTCGACCATCAGGTGCACGTCGATCGGCGCGGCGACGCCGTGCTTGCGCAGCGCCTGGCACACCATCGGGCCGATGGTCAGGTTCGGCACGTAGTGGTTGTCCATGACGTCGAAATGGATCCAGTCGGCGCCGGCCTTGAGCACGTTGTCCACTTCCTCGCCGAGGCGGGCGAAATCGGCGGACAGGATGGACGGGGAGATGATGCAATCGGACATGGCGGGGTCTCAGCGCTTGCGCAGGGTGCGGATACGGTCGTAGGCGGTGTTGAGCTGGCTGGCCTTCTTCTCGGCCCGCGCGCGCAGCTCCGGGCTGCCGCCGACAACCTTGTCGGGGTGGTATTGGGACATCAGCCGGCGATAGGCCAGTTCGATCTCGGCGTCGGTGGCGTCGCGGCGCACGCCCAGCTCGCGGTAGGGATCGTCGCGCTGGCCGAACTTGAACCAGTCAGCATCGAAGGCGTGCCCGACCAGCAGCCCGAGCACCGCGCCGACCACCGGATTGGGCCGGAACAGCAGCGCCCCGACGATGGCGCCGAGCAGTTTTCCGTACCAGTGCATGGGCGAGGGCGGGCTCGGCGGACAAGGCCTCGTATTTTACGGCACAGCGGAGCTTTCCGGCCGTACACTACGCGGCCCGCTGTCGAGCCGCGGGCCCGCCGGGTCCCGGGACAGCCGCCATTGCGAAGTCCGTAGGAGTGCCTGTGTCCACCACGCTGTTGCAATCCGATCTGCCCGGCCTGCCGTTGCGTCACCGGGGCAAGGTCCGCGACGTATTCGATATCCCCCGCGACCGCCTGCCTGCCGACGCCCCACCCGGGGACTACCTGCTGATGGTCGCCACCGACCGTTTGTCCGCGTTCGACGTGGTGCTGCCCGACCCGATTCCCGGCAAGGGCGAGATGCTGTGCCAGGTCTCCAACTTCTGGTTCAAGAAGACCGAGCACCTGATGCCCAACCACCTGACCGGCATCGACGTGGCCAGCGTGCTGCCCGCCGGGGTGGACGCGGCGCTGTACGCCCGGCGCGCGGTGGTAACCAAGAAGCTCAAGCCGGTGCCGGTGGAGGCGATCGCCCGCGGCTACCTGATCGGCAGCGGCTGGAAGGACTACCAGCGCACCGGCAAGGTCAGCGGCATCGAGCTGCCCGACGGCCTGCGCCAGGCCGAGAAACTGGCCGAGCCGATCTTCACCCCCTCGACCAAGGCCGCGGTCGGCGACCATGACGAGAACATCGACTTCGACGCGATGGTCAAGACCGTCGGCGCCGAACTGGCCGAGCGCGTGCGCGACGCCACCCTGCGCATCTACCGCTTCGCCGCCGACTTCGCCGCCGAACGCGGCATCCTGCTGGCCGACACCAAGTTCGAGTTCGGCACCGACGCCGACGGCCGCCTGTACATCATGGACGAGATGCTGACCCCGGATTCCTCGCGCTACTGGCCGGCCGACGACTACGAAGTGGGCAGCAGCCCGCCCAGCTACGACAAGCAGTTCGTGCGCGACTACCTGGAGACGCTGGACTGGGGCAAGACCGCGCCCGGCCCGCGCCTGCCGCAGGACGTGATCGACCGCACCCGCGCCAAGTACGCCGAGGCGCTGCAGCGGCTGGCGGGGATTTCGATCGACTGAGCGCGATGCGGCGCGCGCGCCAAGCGTCGCTGAAGCGTGGCGCGCGCCGCACAGGCAGCTTCCCGCATCGCGCTTGCAGACCGCAACGCCGACGCTTGCGCGCGCGGCGCGCCGACGCAAGGCATGCGCTTGCGACACAGCTGCAGATCCAATCCGAACGTCGCCACTGAATACCGTGGCGAGAACGGCGTCCAGCACCGTCTCCGCGCCGCCGGCTGGATGGCGCTATCCTGGCCCGACTCCTGGGAGGGACGATGGATACCACCGCCTACGCGCGCCCGATCGACCGCTATTTCGCCAGCTATTCCGACGATCACCGCCATGTCGCCAACCAGCGCATCCATGTGCTCGCGGTGCCGGCGATCCTGTGGTCGGTGGTGGCGCTGCTGTGGTGCATCCCGGTCGGCGGCAGTTGGTTCCAGAGCGGGCTGTGGGCGGCACTGGGCATGTTCGCGGCGTGGATGTTCTACAACCGGCTGTCGCGACCGCTGGGCTACGGCATGCTGGCCGCGCTCTTCTTCTGCGGCTGCCTGTGCCGGTTGCTGGAAGCGCGGCTCGGCCTGCACGGCCTGCTGTGGCTGGCGGTGGGCGTGTTCGTGGTGGCCTGGATCGCGCAGTTCGTCGGGCATGCGCTGGAAGGCCACAGGCCCAGCTTCCTGACCGATCTGGTGTACCTGCTGATCGGGCCGGCCTGGGTGCTGGCCAAGTTCTATCGGCGCATGAACTGGCGCTACTGAGCCGGGCGCTGCACCTGCCTTCGGCTCAGCGCTCCACGCCCAGCATCGCCGCATCGAGCACGAAGGCGCGCGGCGCATAGCCGAAATCGCGCTGCGCCGGCGCCAGATCGAAGACCAGGTCCTCGCCCATGCGCTGCAGCGCGGCGCGGTTCATGCCGCGCAGGCGGCCGCCGGCATGGGCGATGCGCAGGGCCAGCGCGAACACGGCATGCGGCAGCAACAGCAGCCGCGCCGGCGGCTGCAGCGCGGCCAGCACCCGCCGCACCATCTCGCGGTAGCTGAGCACCTCGCCGCCGCCCAGCGCATAGCTGCGGCCGTGCGTGGCCGGATGCGCCATTACCGCCAGCGCCGCATCGGCCAGGTCGTGCACGTGCACCGGCTGGCGCAGGCCGCGCGCGCTGTGCGGCAGCACGAACCAGCCGCTGCGTTGGGCCAGCGTGGCGATCGCGCTCAGCGTGCGGTCGCGGCCGGCGCCGTAGACCAGGGTCGGGCGCAGCACGGTGGCCGCGGCGCCGCGCTCGGCTGCGGTGGCGAACAAGGCCGCCTCGGCCTCGCGCAAGCGCCGCGCGACGTCGCGTTCGGCGGCATCCAGCGAATCGCGCTTGACCTCCAGGCTGGTGGAGCCGAACGCGACCACGCGCCGCGCATGCAGCGGCGTGCGCCGGTACCAGTCGGCGAACGCATCCAGCGGGCCGCAGCTGAAGATCGCCTCGGCCTGCACCGGCGGCGCCTGCAACTGGCTCAATTCGCCCAGATGCCAGTGCAGGCCGTCGCGCGGCGCTTGCGGCGTGCGCGAGAACGCATGCACTTGCCAGCCCGCAGCCAGCAAGCCCTGCAACAGGCGCTCGCCGATCTGGCCGCTGCCGCCGAACAGCAGCGCCACGCGCGCTCGTGCCGCGCCGGCAAGCGTGGTGGCGGAAGCGGCAGTGATGGGCAGGTCGGTCATCGCGCAAGCATAGCGAGCGAGCGCCGCTGCGCCCAATGCCTGCGCGCTCGCACGCGCATCACCCGGCCTGCGCTATGGTGAAAAAATGACCTTGCATGCGCCGACGACCCTCGCAGGCCAGCGCCGGGAAGCGCCTGTTACACTCGGGCTCCTGCGCGCGAATCTCGTATTGCCTGCATGATCCCGGTTCTGGATATCCTGCTGGCCTTGCCGTTCCTGATGGCGGCGGCCGTGGTCGCCCTGCGCCATCGTTCGCGCGCCACGCTGGCCTGGGTCGCCGCGGCGGCGCCGTTGGCCGGGCTGATCCTGCTTGGCACGCTGACTCCGACCGTGCTCGGCGGCGGCATCGTCCGCGCCGACCACGCCTGGCTGCCGCAGATCGGGCTGCAGTTCTCGCTGCGCCTGGACGGACTGGCCTGGATGTTCGCCGGGCTGGTGCTGGCGATCGGCGCGCTGGTGGTGATGTATGCGCATTACTACCTGAGCGCGCGTGAGAATGCGGCGCGCTTCTACGGCTACCTGCTGCTGTTCATGGGCGCGATGCTGGGCATGGTGATCGCCGGCAATCTGCTGCTGCTGATGGTGTTCTGGGAACTGACCAGCATCAGCTCGTTCCTGCTGATCGGGTTCTGGTCGCATCGCAAGGACGCGCGCGACGGTGCGCGCATGGCGCTGGTGATCACCGGCGGCGGCGGCCTGGCGCTGCTCGGTGGGGTGCTGCTGCTCGGGCGCATCGTCGGCAGCTACCAGCTCGATGCGGTGCTCGCCGCAGGCGACACGATCCGCGCCAGCGCGCTGTATCCGTGGGCGTTGGGGCTGATCCTGCTGGGCATCTTCACCAAGAGTGCGCAGTTCCCGTTCCATTTCTGGTTGCCGCATGCGATGGCGGCGCCGACGCCGGTGTCGGCGTATCTGCACTCGGCGACGATGGTCAAGGCCGGGGTGTTCCTGCTGGCGCGGTTGCATCCGGCGCTGGCAGGCAGCGATCTGTTCTTCTACACGGTCAGCGGCGTCGGCGCGGTCACCCTGCTGGTCGGCGCCTGGTACGCGATCTTCCAGCACGACCTGAAGGGCCTGCTGGCGTATTCGACGATCTCGCACCTGGGCCTGATCACCATGCTGTTCGGCCTGTCCACGCCGCTGGCGGTGGTGGCCGGCGTGTTCCACATCCTCAACCACGCGGTGTTCAAGGCCTCGCTGTTCATGGCCGCCGGCATCATCGACCACGAGACGCATACCCGCGACATGCGCCGGCTCGGCAATCTGCGCCGCTGGATGCCGTTCACCAGCGCGCTGGCGATCATCGCCTCGCTGTCGATGGCCGGCATTCCGCTGCTCAACGGCTTCCTGTCCAAGGAGATGTTCTTCGCGCAGGCGCTGGACGCCGACGGCCCGGTAGCGATGCGCGTGTTCACCGCCACTGCGGCGCTGCTGGCCGGCGTGTTCGGCGTCGCCTACAGCCTGCGCTTCGTCTACGAGACCTTCTTCGGCACTGGGCCGCGGCAACTGGATGCGTTGCCGCACGAGCCGCCGCGCTGGATGAAGATCCCGGTGGAAGTGCTGGTGCTGGTGTGCGTGGCGGTCGGCATCTTCCCGGCGCTGACCGTGGCGCCGGTGTTGCGCAGCGCGGCCGGGGCGATCCTCGGCGACGCGCTGCCCGACTACAGCCTGGCGGTCTGGCACGGCTGGAACGCGCCGCTGGCGATGAGCATCGCCGGTATGGTCGGCGGCGTGGCGCTGTACTTCGGCCTGCGCCGGCTGACCGTGCTGTACACCGAAGTGCGCCGCTCGCTGGGCAAGCGCGTGTTCCACTGGCAGGTGGACGCGCTGTTCGGCGTCGCCGCGCGCTTCACCCGCATGCTGACCAACGGCAGCCTGCAGCGCAGCCTGCGCTGGCTGCTGCTGAGCGCGGTGGTGGTTGCGGCGGCGCCGTTCGTCGCCGCGCCGCCGCTGTGGAGCCAGTGGCCGGCGCCGCAGCCGATGCCGTTGCTGGGCTGGGCGCTGTGGCTGCTGATCGTCAGCTGCGCGCTAGCCACCTTGTTCCTGTACCGGCAGCGGCTGCTGGCGGTGCTGGTGATCGGCGGCAGCGGCCTGGGCGTGAGCCTGGTGTTCGTGTTCCTATCGGCGCCGGACCTGGCGCTGACCCAGTTGCTGGTGGAGATGGTCACCCTGGTGTTGATGCTGCTGGCGATGAACTACTTGCCCAAGGCCTCGCCGGTCGAGCCGCAACGCTGGCGCAAGCTGCGCGATGCGGCGCTGGCGATCGCCGCCGGCACCGGCATGGCCTTGCTGGCGTATTCGGTGATGACCCGGCCGGCGGCGACGATGGCCGGCGAACTGCTGCAACGCGCGTTGCCGGAAGCCTATGGGCGCAACGTGGTCAACGTGATCCTGGTCGATTTCCGCGGCTTCGATACCTTCGGCGAGATCACCGTGTTCGGCATCGCCGCGCTGGTGGTGCACGCGCTGTTGCGGCGCGCGCGGATGGCGCCGGAAAAAGTGATGCCGGGGCCGCCGATCAAGCTGCCGGTACCGGCAGACCTGGCGCAGCTGATGTTCCCACTGACCCTCACCGTGTCGATCTTCCTGTTCCTGCGCGGCCACAACGCGCCCGGCGGCGGCTTCATCGCCGGCCTGGTGCTGGCGGTGCCGCTGCTGATCCAGTACGTGATCCAGGGCGCGGCCTCGGTGGAATCGCGCTTCGGTTTCGACTACATCCGCTGCATCGGCCTGGGCCTGTTGCTGGCCGCGCTCAGCGGCATGGCTTCGCTGCTGTTCGGGGTGCCGTTCCTGACCAGCGGCCACTACGACCTCTACGTGCCGCTGATCGGCGACATCCCGCTGGCCAGCGCGCTGGGCTTCGATACCGGCGTGTACCTGGTGGTGTTCGGCGGCACCATGCTGACCCTGTCGATGATGGGCACGATCAAGCCCTCGCGCACGCGCGCCTCGCAGCGCGGCGAGATCGATCCGGCGCAACGTTCCGCCCGCACCGGGGAGATGCGCTGATGGAACTGGCATTGGCCAGCGCCATCGGCGTGCTGACCGCGGTCGGCGTGTACCTGCTGCTGCGCGCGCGCAGCTTCGACGTGATCCTGGGCATGACCGTGCTGTCCTACGCCACCAACCTGCTGATCTTCGCCGGCGGGCGGCTGGTGCAGGGCAAGGCGCCGGTGCTGCGCGACGGCGTCGCGCCGACCCTGGCCGAGCACGCCGACCCGCTGCCGCAGGCGCTGGTGCTGACCGCGATCGTGATCGCCTTCGCGATGACCGCGGTCAGCATCGTGCTGGCGATGCGCAGCCGCGGCGACAACCGCAGCGACCACGTCGATGCGCGCGTCGATCACGACGGCGACAGCGCGTTATGAACCATCTGCTGCTCCTGCCGATCCTGATCCCGCTGCTCGGCGCCGCGCTGTCGTTGTTCGTGGAGCACCGCCGCTATGGGCGCCACGTGCGCCGCGCGGTGGCCTGGACCGCGATGGCGGCGCTGGCGGCGGCGGTGATCGCGCTGTTCGTGCGCGCTGGCGATGGCCAGGTGCAGGTGTATCTGCTCGGCGACTGGCCGTCGCGGCTGGGCATCGCGCTGATGGCCGACCGCCTGTCGGCGTGGATGCTGCTGACCACCACCCTGCTGGCCGCGGCCTGCCTGCTGCACGCCTGCGCCGGCTGGGACCGGCGCGCGCCGCACTTCCACGCGCTGTTCCAGTTCCAGCTGGTCGGCCTCAACGGCGCGTTCCTGACCGGCGACGTGTTCAACCTGTTCGTGTTCTTCGAGGTGATGCTGATCGCCTCCTACGGCCTGCTGCTCAGCGGCGGGCGCGGCCTGCGCCTGCGCGTGGGCTTCCACTACGTGGTGTTCAACGTCACCTCCTCCACGCTGTTCCTGATCGCGCTGGGCCTGCTGTACGCGCTGCTCGGCTCGTTGAACATGGCCGAGCTGTCGCAGCGCATCGCGCAGGCGCCGCCGGAGAACCTGCGCCTGATCAAGGCCAGCTTCGGCCTGTTGCTGCTGGTGTTCTGCGCCAAGGCCGCGCTGCTGCCGCTATACCTGTGGCTGCCGGAAACCTATGCACGCGCGCCGGCGCCGGTGGCGGCGCTGTTCGTGGTGATGACCAAGGTCGGGCTGTACGCGGTGTTGCGGGTGAGCACGCTGATCCTGGGCAACCAGGCACAGGCGCTGGACGGCTACGGCCGCGCCTGGCTGCTGTGGCTGGGCATCGGCACGCTGCTGCTGGCCGCGCTCGGGGTGCTGGCCGCGGTGCGCCTGCGGGTGCTGGTCGGCTACCTGGTGATCGTGTCGGCGGCGACGCTGTTCATCGCCTTCGCGCTGGACGCGCCGGGCACGCTCGGCGCCGGCCTGTATTACCTGGCGCACAGCAGTTTCGTCGCCGCGGCGCTGTTCCTGGTCGCCGACCTGATCCGGCGCCGCCGCGGCGACGCCAGCGACCGCAAGGAAGTGATCGCGCCGCTGCCGGGCAAGACCGTGCCCGGCGTGCTGTTCCTGATCGCCGCGGTGTCGGTGGCGGGGTTACCGCCGCTGTCCGGGTTCCTGGCCAAGGTCGCGATCCTCAGTGCCACGCCGGCGGGCAACGCCGGGCCGGTGTGGGCCGCGGTGCTGCTCAGCAGCCTGATGGTGATCATGGGCCTGACCCGCGCCGGCGTGCGCCTGTTCTGGCGCGTGCCGGGCGACCAGCACCTCGACGACGACGGCATCGAACAGCTGCCGCCGCCGCCGCGCAAGGCGCGCGCGCGGCCGCTGGAAACCGCCGCGACGCTGCTGCTGCTCGGCTACGGCGTGGCGATGACCGTCGCCGCCGGGCCGATGCTGCGCTATACCGAGGCCGCCGCCGCGCAATTGCTGCGCCCGGCCGATTACGCCACTCAGCTGCGCGCGACCGCGCCAGCGCTGCGGGAGCCCTGACATGCGCCGTCCCTGGTTGCGCCGCCTGTTCCCGTCCTGGCCGCTGAGCGTCACCGTCGCCGTGTTCTGGCTGCTGATGAGCGATAGCTTCGGCCTGGGTCAGCTGCTGTTGGGTGCGCTGCTGGGCGTGGCGGTGCCGCTGTTTGCCGCGCGCCTGGACCGCGAGTTCGCGCGCATCGGCTCGCTGCGCTCGGTGCCGAAGATGCTGTGCGTGGTGGCCTGGGACATCGTGCGCTCCAACGTGGTGGTGGCGCTGCAGGTGCTGGGTCCGGAATCGCGGATCCGCCCCGGCTTCATCTGGGTGCCGCTGGACATCGCCAACATCCACGGCATCGCCGCGCTGACCAGCATGATCACGCTGACCCCGGGCACGGTGTCGGCGGCGCTGTCGGACGACCGCAAATACCTGTTGGTGCATGTGCTGCACCTGGACGACGCCGAGACCGTGATCCGGCAGATCAAGACGCGCTACGAAGCGCCCCTGATGGAGATCTTCCCATGACCGGCCACATGTTCATCGATGGCACCATCGCCGTGTGCATGCACGTGGTCGCCTTGGCGATGCTGCTGGCGCTGTGGCGGCTGCTGCGCGGACCGACCGTACCCGACCGCATCCTGGCGCTGGACACGCTGTCGGTGACCGCGATCGCCGAGTTGATGCTGTTCGGCATGTACCTGGATTCGCCGGTGTATTTCGAGGCCGCGCTGGTCATCGCCATGCTCGGCTTCGGCAGCACCGTGGTGCTGAGCAAGTTCGTCTTGCGCCGGAACATCGTCGAATGATCACGCTGCTGCAGGTCGGGCTGTCGCTGCTGCTGATCGTCGGCTGCGGCTTCATCCTGCTCGGCGCGCTGGGGCTGGTGAAGCTGTCGGACTTCTTCAAGCGCCTGCATGCGCCGACCAAGGCCAGCACGTTGGGCGTGGGCTGCGTGCTGCTGGCCTCGGTCGGCTACCACCTGTTCCTGGGCCAGGACCCGCAGCCGCGCGAACTGCTGATCACCGCCTTCCTGTTCATCACCGCGCCGATCAGCGCGCACATGATGGCCAAGGCGGCGCTGTCGCTGATGATGGAGCAGCGGCCGCAGGTACCCAACAGCGGCGAGCATGCCGACAAGGAAGGCTTGCCGCCGCCGGCGCAGCAGGACGACGAGCGCTAGCCGCGCTGGCACAGCCCTGTAGGAGCGGCTTCAGCCGCGACCGGGCGTTACCGGTAAGGTCCCGGTCGCGGCTGAAGCCGCTCCTACAGGTGGCATCGCCTGGATGGCAGGCTACAGCCGCGCCTCATCCCACCAACACCACTTCCAGCCCAATCCAGGCCAGGAACGCGACCAGCAACACCGCGCCTTCGCCGCGGCTGATGCGCATGTCGCCGCGCAGCATCGGATACAGCACCACGCTCAGCGCCACCGCCGCCGGCAATTCCAGACGCACGAACGAGGCAGGCAGCGGCAACGGGCGCAGCGCCGCCATGCCGCCGATCACCACCAGCAGGTTGAACAGGCTGGAGCCGAGCACATGCCCGACCACCATGTCGCCCTGGCCGCGGCGCGCGGCGGCGATCGCCGCGACGGCTTCCGGCAGCGCGGTGCCAATCGCCACCGGCAACAGGCCCACCAGCAGCGGCGACAGGCCCCAGGCGGCGCCGAGCCGCGGCGCCGCATCGACCACAAGCTTGGCGCCGACATACAGCAGCACGACCGCGATCAGCAGGCGCAGCAGGTTCAGGCCCAGCGCGGTGCGGGTCACCGCATAGCCGGACAGGCCGAGCTGGCGCGCGGCATCTTCGCTGCGCACGCGGCGCAGCAGGAACACCACCACGCCGACGAAGCCCAGCAACAGCAGCACGCCTTCCAGGCGCGAGATCGCCCCGTCCAGGCCGAACCCGATCAGCGCCAGCGTCGCCACCGCCAGCACCAGCAGCAACGGCGCCAGCATCCGCGTGCGCACCAGCAGCGGTGCCGCCAGCGCGGCCAGCGCCAGGGTCAGGCCGAGATTGGCGATGTTGCTGCCGACCGCGTTGCCCAGCGCCAGGTCCTGTGCGCCGACCGCGTAGGCGCGCGCATTGACCGCCAGTTCCGGCAACGAGGTCCCGAACGCCACCAGCAGCAGGCCGGCGACGAACGGCGAGGCGCCGCAGCGCTGCGCCAGGCCCGAGGCCGCCTTGACGATCGAATCGCCACCCAAGGCCAGCAGCAGCAGTCCCACCAGCACCAAGCCGATCGCGCTTGCCATCGCCCATCCCCTCACCATTACGATGCGCGATTCTATGCGCAGCGCGGATGATGCGGCCGTCATCGTGGGGGTGGCACGGGGCGGATGGTCAGGCGGATTCATTGACGCCGGGCGCCGCTGGTGTCGGCCGTAGCCCGATGCTCGGAGGCCGCCCGGAGTGGCTCCTGCACGGATGATGGCCAGCGCTGGATGGTTGCAGCTTCGGGCGGCTTGCGGCCATCGGCTGCGGCAACTGCCCGAAACCGTCGAGGTCGCCGCTGCGTTCGTCGCGGCTGAAGTCGCTCCCATAGGGGGCTTGCGGCGGGCCGGGCGGGCGAACTGTGCGAGGGGCTCAGCGTGGCGTTGGGTCATCGGCCCCGGCAACTACCCGATATCGTCGGGGCCGCCGCTGCGTTCGTCGCGGCTGAAGCCGCTCCTACAGTGCACCCGGCGAGTCGGTAGCAAGCCTCCTGTAGGAGCGGCTTCAGCCGCGACGAACGGAGCCGGAACTGCAGGGGCTTCGGCAACATGTCGCGGCTAACGCCGCTCCTACAGAGGCTTGCAGCGGGGCGCATGGGCGAACTGCGGGAGGTGATCGGAGTCGCGTTGGCGCTAGCCGCAAGCTTCCACGTAGTCCACCTGCGGCGGCAGACCCACCCGCCAGGCGGTCGCCTTGCCCGCGGCGTCGGTCTCGAACACCAGCACGCCGGACTGGGCATTGGGGCCGGCGATGCGCAGGACCTTGCCGCCTTCGATGTACTTGTGCGGCTGCTCCTGCACGCGCCCGGCGTACAGCGCGCGCAGTTGCGCCAGGTCCATGCCGACCTTGCCGCCGCCCGGCGCGGTCTCCTTGGCGGTGCGCACGTCGTAGCGCACCAGCTTGTCGGCTTCGAACATCAGGCCAAAGTCGGTGCCACCCTTGACCCAGCGCGGCTTGAGCACATAGCAGCCGCCGGCCGCGCCGGGCTGGCCGTCGAGTTCGCCGCCCCAGGCCGCGCGCGCCTGCGCCGCGCTCATGCCCAGGCGCAGGTCGCCATAGCCGTCGTCGCGGGCGAGCTGACCCTCGGCCGGCGCCATCTGCGGCGGCATCGCCGCGGCCGGGGCCTGTGCCGGGGGGACGTCGCTATCGGGCTGGTCCAGCGCCGGCGGCGGCAAGGGGTCATCGTTCGCGGTGGCGAGCGCGGGCGGTGCAGGCGGCGGTGGAGGCGGCGCTTTGTCGCAGGCGCTCAGCGCGAGCAGCAGCAATGCGGCGGCGGGCAGGGTCGGCTTCATCGCAGTTCCTCGCAAGAGCAGTGCATAGGCTAGCGCGCGTGCCGCGCGCATGCACTGCCTGGCGTTGCGGAATCGCGTCGCGGGGTCCGCTCCCGCTACCTGCGCGACGCAGCCCGGGGTCGGGGTAAGAGGCTGCTTCAGCTTCGGCTTCGGCGGAAACCGCCCAACAAGCTCCCAATGCCACGCAGCGCCACGCACCACACAGTGCCCAGGGCACGGCCACGCTATCGCAGCACCGACCACGCATGGCGCCTGCCCGCGCACGCGGCATTGCCTCGCCGCCGCGACGGCTCGCAGCGCCTGTCATCAATGTTTCACCGCCGGCGGCAAAGCTTCGCACCTTCCGGTACCGCTGCCATGCATCCGCGCAAGACCGCCCTCGCCCTCGCCGCACTGAAATCCCACGCCGCGCCGTTGGACATGCGCCAGCGGCGTGTGTTGATCCTGGCCGACGGCCAGCGCAGCGTGGACGAGCTGGCCGCACTGGGCGGCAGCAATGCCGCGGCGATCGTGCAGGCGCTGCTGCAGCAGGGCTATCTGGACGATGGCCGCGCAAGCACCGCCCCGCCCGCTGCGCAGACACCAGCGACCGTAACGCCGGCGGATCCGCGCCGCGCGCTGCTCAACGCGCGCATGTACCTGCTCGACCTGCTGCAACTGCAGCGCCATCCCGCCTCACGCACCTTGCAGCAGCTGCTGCGCGACGCGCGCGAGGACGCCGACACGCTGCAAGCGATCGCGCACGCCTTGCGCGCGATGCCGGAAATGACCTCCGAGCGCTATGCGCAACGCATCCGCGAGCGCGTGCTGGAAGTGCTGCCGGTGCCGCTGCACGCCTCGCTGCAAGCCGCCTGAGCGCAGCGCGCGCTCAGGGCGCGCGGAAGTTGCGGCGCAGGCCCTGCCAGCACTGCTGGTAATCGCGTTGGCGATGCGCAGCGGCCAGCGCCTGCGCGGTCGGGCGCAGCACGGCGCGGGTCTCGAACATGAAGGCCATGCTGTCGGCGATCACGTCCGGCCGCGACAGGTCCGCCTGCGCGGCCTTGTCGAAGGTCGCCGCATCCGGGCCATGCCCGCTCATGCAGTTGTGCAGCGAAGCGCCGCCGGGCGCGAAGCCTTCGGCCTTGGCGTCGTAGACACCGTGGAGCAGGCCCATGAACTCGCTGGCCACGTTGCGGTGGAACCACGGCGGCCGGAACGTGTGCTGCGCCACCAGCCAGCGCGGCGGGAAGATCGCGACGTCCAGATTAGCGGTGCCGGGCGTGTCGCTGGGCGCGGTGAGCACGGTGAAGATGCTCGGGTCGGGATGATCGAAGCTGATCGAGCCGATCGTGTTGAAGCGGCGCAGGTCGTATTTGTACGGCGCGTAGTTGCCGTGCCAGGCGACCACGTCCAGCGGCGAATGCGCGATCGGCGCCTGCCACAGGTGGCCCTGGAACTTGGCGATCAGCGCGAAGTCGCCTTCGTCTTCCTCGTAGGCGGCCACCGGGGTCAGGAAATCGCGCGGATTGGCCAGGCCGTTGGCGCCGATCGGCCCCAGCTCGGGCAGCCGCAGCAGCGCGCCGAAGTTCTCGCACACGTAGCCGCGCGCTTCCGCGTCGAGCAGCACGACGCGGAAGCGCACGCCGCGCGGGATCACCGCGATCTCCTGCGGTTCGACCTCGAGCGTGCCCAGTTCGGTGCACAGCTGCAGCCGCCCGAGTTGCGGCACGATCAGCAGTTCGGCGTCGGCGTCGTAGAAGAAACGGCCCTGCATCGACGCGTTGGCCGCGTACAGATGCACCGCCACGCCGTGCTGCGCCGCGGCCGAGCCGTTGCCGGCCATCGTGTACAGGCCATCGACGAAATCCACCGGGGACTGCGGCAACGGCAGCGGACTCCAGCGCAGTTGGTCCGGCGACACCGGCCCGGCATTGAAGTCGTTATGGAAAGCGCCGGCCTGGGTGTACGCGGCGAAGCTGCCGTGCACGACGGCCGGGCGGATCCGGTACAGCCAGCTGCGCCGGTTGACGCCGCGCGGCGCGGTGAACGCGGTGCCCGACAGCTGCTCGGCGTACAGGCCATGGGCCACGCGCTGCGGCGAGTTCTGCCCGACCGGCAACGTGCCGGGCACGGCCTCGGTGGCGAATTCGTTGCCGAAGCCGGATTGGTAGTGGAACGTGTCGTTGTGCATGGCTGGACTCGGGAGGTCGGGACTCGGGACTCGGGACTCGGGACTCGGGACTCGGAAAAACTTAACGAACGAAACGCTTGCCACATGCCGCCGAAGGACATAAGGAGGTACACCACCGGGACTGCTTTACCGAGTCCCGAGTCCCGAGTCCCCGGTCCCCGGTCCCCGGTCCCCGGTCCCGCCAATCAAAGCACCCCGCGCTTCATCTGGTCGCGCTCGATGCTCTCGAACAGCGCCTGGAAGTTGCCTTCGCCGAAGCCTTCGTTGCCCTTGCGCTGGATGATCTCGAAGAAGATCGGGCCGATGCAGTTCTGGGTGAAGATCTGCAGCAGCTTGCGCTGCTTGGTCTCCTGATCGGCATCGATCAGGATCTTGTTCCTGGCCAGCCGCGCCACGTCTTCGCCGTGGTCGGGGATGCGCTGGTCGATCACCTCGAAATACGCGTCCGGAGTGTCCAGGAATTCCACCCCGGCCGCGCGCATCCGCTCCACGGTCGCGTAGATGTCGTCGGTGAAGCAGGCGATGTGCTGGATGCCTTCGCCGTGATAGGCGTCCAGGTATTCGTTGATCTGGCTCTTCGGATCGGAGGACTCGTTGAGCGGGATGCGCACCACGCCGTCCGGCGCGGTCATCGCCTTGGAGGTCAGCCCGGTCTTGGCGCCCTTGATGTCGAAGTAGCGGATCTCGCGGAAGTTGAACAGGCGCTCGTAGTAGTCCGACCAGCGCTGCATGTTGCCGAAGTAGAGGTTATGGGTCAGATGGTCGATGAAGGTCAGGCCGAAGCCGGCCGGATGCGGCTCGGCGCCCGGCACCGGCTCGAACTCGGCGTACACCGAACCCTTTTCGCCATAGCGGTCGACCAGGTACAGCATGCAGTCGCCGATGCCCTTGACCACCGGCGCCGGCACCGCGCGCGTGTCGGCCTTGTCGGCGATGGCTTCGCCGCCGTTCTCCAGCACCTTGGCGAACACGGCGTCGGCCGGATGCCGGAAGCGGATCGCGAAGCCGCAGGCGCAGGGACCATGCGCGGCGGCGAAATCGGCGGCGAACGCATCCGGGTCCTCATTGACAAGGAAATTCACGCCGCCCTGCCGGTACACGGTGATCGCGCGGCGGCGATGGCGCAGCACCGCGCTGAAGCCCATGCTGCGAAAGTAGGCGTGCAACTGTTCGCCCTGCCCGGCCGGCGCGGCGAACTCGACGAACTCGAAGCCGTCGATGCCCATCGGGTTCTCGAAGGTGGTGACCTGCATGCCCAGGTTGGCCGGCTGGGACGGATACTGCGGTTGTGCGCTCATGGCTCGTCTCCTGGAGAACGCGGGCAGCGCCCGGCCGAAATTTCGGATGCGGACGGACGCCAGACTCGCGAGAATGGACAGTAGTCTCCTCCGTTATAGTTACAAATGAAACCACCAGCAAGGTGCAATGCAGCATGACCTCGATCGCTTCCGCCGCCCCGCCCGCCCCCGAGCAGCCGTCGCTCGACCTGGAGCAGTTCCTGCCCTACCGCATCAGCGTGCTGTCCAACCGGATCAGCAGCAACATCGCCCGCGTCTACGGCGAGCGCTACGGCATGGCGGTGACCGAATGGCGGGTGATGGCGGTGCTGGCGCTGTATCCGGGGCTGTCGGCCGGCGAGGTATCCGAGCGCACCGCGATGGACAAGGTGGCGGTGAGCCGCGCGGTAGCGCGGTTGCTGGAACGCGGCTTCATCCAGCGCGAGACGCATGGCGACGACCGCCGCCGCTCGGTCCTGCACCTGTCCGAGGCGGGGGTGGAGGTCTACCAGGTGGTCGCGCCGATGGTGCTGGAATGCGAGCGCCGCCTGCTGGCGCCGTTCAGCGAGGAAGAGCAGCGCGTGCTGAACCGGCTGATCGACCGACTGGCGGCCGAGGGGTTGCCGAGCATGACCGGCAAGTGAGGCGCAGCGCCTGAAGCAGGCGCGGCCGCGAGTTCCTGTAGGAGCGGCTTCAGCCGCGACAGGCATTGTCGGTAACGCCCGTCGCGGCTGAAGCCGCTCCTACAGGATGCGAGCGACGTTCAGCAGTCGGCCGCTGCGCTCACGTCTTCGGCGGCGCCCACTGCTTGAGGAAGTCGAAGAACTTCTTGCGGTCGTAGCCCTCGCCCTTCTCCAGCTCGCCGGTCAACTGCGAGTGCAGCAGCTTGCCGTCGGCATCGAGCACCAGCAGGTGCGGATAGGCCTCGATCTTCGGGTACTGGGCCAGGAACGCTTCGTTCTTGTTTTCGTCGCTGCGGTTGACCTTGACCCACACGTAGTTGGCGTCGCGGAAACTGCGCACCTCGGCGTCGCCCTGGATGAAGTCGTCGAGGATGTGGCACCGCGCGCACGCCTCGCCGCCCACGTCGAGCAGGATGCGCTTGCCGCCGCGCTTGGCTTCCACCTCGGCCGTTTCCAGGTCGTTGGCCGGATCGCGGTGCGGATCGAACTGCGCGCCCAACGCCGCCGCCGCGGCCACATCGGCCGCGGCGGGCGTGTTGCCCGAGGCCACCGGCTGGTTCGGATCGGCTACCGGCGGCTTCTGCACCGAGGTGTCCAGCGGCTTGGCCGGCGCCTGTTCCGGTTCCGGCGCAGGCGCCTTGTTGCAACCGCCCAGGGCCAGCATCAGCGCCGCCGCGCTGCCTATCGTCTTGATCGTCTTGTTCGCCATTGCGATCTACCTCACGTCATTTAACACCGTGCATCAACTTGCTGATCAACGGTGCAATCAGGAACAACAACACACCCGAGCCCAGCAGGGCCCAGAAACCGAAGGTATATCCGCCCAAGGCGGAAGATACCGTCATCCCATCCTTGCCGCTGACATGGCTGGCAAAGATGCCGGACAGATTGTTGCCGATGCCGGTGGACAGAAACCAGCCGCCCATGCCGAAACCGACCAGGCGCAGTGGTGCCAGCTTGGTCACCATCGACAGGCCGATCGGCGACAGGCACAGCTCGCCCACCGACTGGATCACGTAGACCATGAACAAGGTCCAGAACGGGATCTTGCCGGCATCGTTGACCAGGCTCGACAGCGCGAACATCAGCAGCAGGAATGCCAGGCCATTGAACCCCAGGCCCAGCGCAAACTTGCGCGAGATCGAGGGATTGAAGCGGCCAGCCTTGACCCAGATCCAGGCGATGACCGGTGCAAGGGTGATGATGGCCAACGAATTCACCGATTGGAACCATGCGGTGGGAAAGGTCCAGTCGCCGAACTGGCGATTGACGATCTCGTCGGCAAGGAAGGTGAAAGAGCTGCCCGCCTGCTCGAAGAACATCCAGAACAACACGTTGAAGGCAAAGATGATCAGCATCGCGATCACCTTGTCGCGCGCCACCTTGCCGTTGCGGATGCCTTCGACCAACAACATCACCGACAGCGCAATGAAGATCGCACCGAGTATCCAGGCCAGCACCGTCGCGGCGGCGAGCGTCTTCTCGTAGTCGAGCGCGCCCTGCACATGGACCGCTTGCAGCCATCCCAGTGACATCAGCGCATCGGCCACATACCTGGCAAGCGCGCCCCCGAGCACAAAATAGATCACAGGAACCGCGAACACACAGCCCACCAGTACGGCGATGACGCGGCCGCTACCGCCGGTACCTGGGAATGCAGCGCCGATACCCTTCAGCTGGGCGCGGCCGACAAAGAACCACAGCAGGCTTATCAACATGCCGATGCCCGAGGCGATGAACACCATCTTGTAGGACGGCATCGCCACAGTGCCAAACACTTTCTCGGCCAACATCTGGGTCAACACTGGCGAGACCATCGCGCCGATATTGATGCCCATGTAGAAGATGGTAAATCCGCTGTCTCGACGCGGGTCGGCAACACTGTAGAGCTTGCCGACCATCGCCGAGATGTTGGGCTTGAACAGGCCATTGCCGACGATGATCGTGGCTAGGCCTAGCTCGAACACCTGCTGGTTCGGTACGGCGATCATGAAAAGGCCAGTGGCCATCACCGCTGCACCGACCAGGATGGACCGCTGATAGCCGAGCACTCGATCGGCGACGTAACCTCCGAAGATGGCTGCCGCGTAGACCAGTGCCAGATACGCGCCATACGTGGCGCTAGCCGAGGCCTGGCCAGAACCCTGCCCCCCATAGAACTGCGCCACGATGTACAGCACCAATGCCCAGCGGATCCCGTAGAACGCGAAGCGCTCCCAGAATTCTGTCATGAACAGCATCCACAATGGCCGTGGATGGCCCAGCAGGGTCTTGAATTCGGGCGGTTGCGCTGGCGGCTGCGGCGGTGAGGCTGGGGGGTGCGACGCGACGTCGTCAACGCTCATGCGGTGTTCCCTTGCGTATTCAGTATGGGCTGGGGCGATTCCCGGCCTGGCCGGGTAACGGGCGAGCATCACCGACAGTTGGCGCTGGCGTCAAATTGGGTCGGGACTGGGGAGCCGGGACTCGGGACTCGCAGGCGTTCCGCGACCTGAGCGCATCGCTTGAGAGCGGCACCCAAGCGCGTGCTAGGACGGCGGCGGCGCGCCATCGGGTCCCGAGTCCCGAGTCCCGAGTCCCGGCGCGACGTCGCGCCCGTCCGGCAGCCCCACCGAGGTCCGCACCTCGAACAGCTCCGGAAAGAAGGTCAGCGCCAACGCCTGTTGCAGGAAGCCCACGCCGCTGGAGCCGCCGGTGCCGCGCTTGAAGCCGATCACCCGCATCACCGTGCGCATGTGGCGGAAGCGCCACAGCTGGAACTGGGTCTCCAGGTCCACCAGGTCCTCGCACAGCGCATATTCGCGCCAGTAGCGGTCGGTGTTCTCGTAGATGCGCTCGAACACCGGCCGCAGCAGCGGATCGCTGACATGCGGCTGGCGCCAGTCGCGCGCCCGGTACTGCGCGGGAATCGCATGCCCGAAACGGGTCAGGTAGCGCAGGAATTCCTCGTACAGGCTGGGCGCTTCGAGCACCGCCTGCAGCGCCGCCTGGCCGTGTGGGTCGTGGCCGAACACGCGCAGCATCTGTGCGTTCTTGTTGCCGAGCAGGAACTCGATGGTGCGGTACTGCAGCGACTGGAAGCCCGAGGCCGGGCCGAGCACGTCGCGGAAGCCCATGTATTCGGACGGGGTCAGCGTCTCCAGCACCGACCACTGCTCGGTCAGCTGGCGCAGCACCTGCTTGCTGCGCGCCAGCACCTTGCGGCATTGCCAGACCTCGTCGCGTTGCAGGTGCATGATCGCCGCGCGCAGCTCGTGCGCCAGCAGCTTCAGCCACAGCTCGGAGGTCTGGTGCTGGATGATGAACAGCATCTCGTCGTGGTGCGGCGGATCGGACAGCGGTTGCTGCGCGGACAGCAGCTGGTCCAGCCGCAGGTAGCCGCCGTAGGTGACGCGGCCTTCCAGGTCGGTGTGGATGCCGGCTTCGAGCGGGCGCTGGTTCTGTTCGACGGGCATGGGCGGGGGACGGCGATCCGGGGCCGGCAAGGGTACCGCAGCGACGCGTGTCACATCCCGGTCAGCGGCGCACGGCAAACTCGGGCAGAATCGAGCCGGCGCTTCGGGGAACGCCGTCGGTCATCGCCGTTACGTGCGTCTTCAAGGATTGGGGAGAGTCTTCGTCATGCGAACCATGCTGCTTCGTGCTGCAGTGTTGTCGTGCGCGCTTGCCTGTGCCGGGACCGGCCAGGCCCAGGTCGTCATCAGCCAGGTCTATGGCGGCGGCGGCAACAGCGGCGCCACCTACAAGAGCGATTTCGTCGAACTGCACAACAACGGCAACCAGGCGGTGAGCCTGGCCGGCTGGTCGCTGCAGTACGCCTCGGCCGCCGGCAGCAGCTGGCAGGTCACCGCGCTGGCCGGCAACATCCCCGCCGGCGACTACTACCTGGTCAAGCAGGCCGACGGCAGCGGCGGCAGCACCGCGCTGCCGACGCCGGACGCCACCGGCACCATCGCGATGAGCGGCACCGCCGGCAAACTCGCGTTGAGCAACGCGGCGACCGCGCTGAGCGGCGCCTGCCCCGCCGGCAACGTCGATTTCGTCGGCTACGGCAGCAGCGCCAGCTGCGCCGAAGGCAGCGCGCCGACCGCCGCGCCGAGCAACACCCTGGCGGTGCTGCGCGGCAGCGGCGGCTGCAGCGACAGCGACAACAACAACGCCGACTTCGCCACCGGCGCGCCGACCCCGCGCAACAGCGCCGCGGCCGCCAACCTGTGCGGCAGCGGCAACCAGCCGGTGGCCAGCGTGGCCAACCTCAGCCGCGGCGAAGGCGACAGCGGCAGCAGCGCGTTCGTGTTCACCATCGCCCTGAGCCAACCGGCCGGCAGCGGCGGGGTCAGCTTCCGCGTCGCCACCCGCGACGGCAGCGCCAGCGCCGGCAGCGACTACCAGGCCGTGGCCGCGACCAACGTGACCATCGCCGCCGGCGAAAGCAGCGCGCAGGTCAGCGTGCTGGTCAACGGCGACACCGCCAACGAGCCGGACGAGACCTTCTACCTCGACATCACCGGCATCAGCGGCGCCCTGCCGGCCACGCTGACCGCCAGCGGCGTGATCCTCAACGACGACTTCAACCTGGTGCCGATCCACAGCATCCAGGGCAGCGGCGCGCGTTCGCCGCTGGTCGGGCAGATCGTCGCCACCAGCGGCATCGTCACCGCGCGGCGCAGCGCCGGCTTCTTCCTGCAGGCGCCCGACGCCCAGGCCGACGCCGATCCGCAGACCTCCGAAGGCATCTACGTCTACACCGGCAGCGCACCGCCGGCCGAGGCCGCGGTGGGCAATGCGGTGCGGGTGCAGGCCACGGTACTCGAATACGTGCCGAGCGCCGACCCGACCCAGCCGCCGCTGACCGAGTTGGGCACGCCGACCGTGCTGCTGCAGTCCACCGGCAATCCGCTGCCGGCCGCGGTGACGCTGACCACCCGCTTCCCCGACCCGAACGGCGCCTACGACCAGCTCGAACGCCTGGAAGGCATGCGCGTCGCCGTGCCCAGCCTGACCGTCAACGCGCCCACCGGCGGCAGCGTCAACGAGACCAACGCCAGCGCCAGCAGCAACGGCGTGTTCCATGCCGTGGTCAGCGGCCTGCCGCGCGCCTGGCGCACGGCCGGCGTGCAGCAGCCCGACCCGCTGCCGGCCGGCTCCCCGGCCGACGTGCCGCGCTGGAACACCAGCCCGCAGGTGATCGCGGTGGGCAGCGCCGGCCTCGGCGGCGAGCGTATCGACGTGGCCAGCGGCTGCGTGGTGCTCGGCGTCAGCGGCCCGCTGGACTACAGCTTCCGCCGCTACACGATCTATCCGGAAACCGCGCCCACCGTGCAATGCAACGGCGCCGACCAGCCCAAGCCGGCGCCCGCGCCGCAGGCCGACGACGTCAACGTCGCCACCTACAACATGGAGCGCTTCTTCGACGACCAGAACGACCCGGCGATCGGCGAACCGGTGCTGACCGCGGCCGCCTACCAGGCGCGGCTCAACAAGGCCTCGCTGGCGATCCGCAACTACCTCAACACGCCCGACATCCTGGGCACGGTGGAAGTGGAAAGCCTGAGCGTGCTGCAGACCCTGGCCGCGCGCATCAACAGCGACGCGGTCGCCGCCGGCCAGCCCGATCCGCAGTACGTGGCCTACCTGCAGGAAGGCAACGACGTCGGCGGCATCGACGTCGGCTTCCTGGTCAAGACCGGCGCGGTCGGCGCCGGCATCGCCCGCGTGGAAGTGCGCTCGGTCAGCCAGCAAGGCAAGGCGACCACCTGGACCGAGCCGGCCGGCGGCAGCAGCCTGCTCAACGACCGCCCACCGTTGCTGCTGAAGGCGATCGTGCATTTCGCCGACGGCCGCACCCTGCCGCTGACCGTGGTCGAGGTGCACCAGCGCTCGCTCAACGGCGCCGAGACCGACGACGCCAGCGGCCTGCGCATCCGCGCCAAGCGCCAGGCGCAGGCGGTGTTCCTGGCCAACCTGCTGCAGGCGCGGCAAGTGGCCGATCCCGGCGAGCAGTTGCTGGTGATGGGCGATTTCAACGCCTTCGAGTTCAACGACGGCTACGTCGATGCGATGGGCACGGTGACCGGCCTGCCCTCGGCCGACGCGCAGACCGTGGTCGACGGCGATGGCGCCGACCTGGTCGCGCCCGACCTGTACAACCTGACCCTGCTGTCCACGCCGGACCAGAGCTATTCGTACGCCTACGACGGCAACGTGCAGTCGCTGGACCACATCCTGGCCAACCGCGCGCTGATGAACTCGGCGCAGGTCGCGACGCTCAGCGAGAGCCATGCGCGGCTCAACGCCGACTTCCCGGCCACTGCGCGCAACGACGCCAACTCGCCGGCGCGGCTGTCCGACCACGATCCGGCGGTGGTGCTGCTCACGCTCAAGCCGCTGCAGCGCGCCGACCTGAGCGTGACCGCGACCGCGGCCAATGCCGCGGTCTACGCCGGCGACACCATCCGCTACAGCGTCGCGCTCGGCAACGCCGGCCCGGATGCGGCGCGCTTCGCCGCGGTCGCCTTCGCCCTGGATGCGGCGGTGACGCCGACCGTGACCGCCGCCCCGGGCTGGGACTGCGCCGCCCCGGACGTAGCCGCGCAGACCGTGGTGACCTGCACCACGACGGCGTTCGCCGCCGGTGCCGCGCCGAGCGTCGACGTGGCGGTGCCTGCCACGGCCGACCTGGTCGGGCGCACGCTGACCCTGGCCGCCTCGGTCGCCTCGCAGACCCAGGACCCGAACGGCGGCAACAACGGCGCCAGCGCCGCGGTGGCGGTGCAGGCCGCACCTGCCGGCAACCTGGCGCTGCGCATCGACGGCCCGGCGACGCTGCCGCTGATCGCGTTCAGCGCCAACTACCGCCTCACCCTGGTCAACCATGGCAATGCGCCGGTCAAGCGCGCCAGCCTGAGCGTCAGCGGCAACACGCTGTCGGTGCTGTCGCTGCTGGTCCCGCCGCGCGGCTGGCAGTGCGTACGCCAGCCCCACGACCTGCGCAGCGTGCAATACCAGTGCAGCACCCGCGCCGACCTGGCCCCGGGCGCCAGCACCGCGTTCACCCTGACCACCGCGACCCGCCCGCTGCACGCCGACCGCAACATCGTGATCGAGGCTAGCGCCAACTCGGCCTCGTCCGATGCCGACCCGACCGACAACGCGGCACGCTTCAGCACCCGCATCGGCCGCTGAGCGCCAGCATCGGCTGGAACACGCTGGAACAAGGGCGCGGCCACAAAGCCGCGCCTTTTTTTGCGCTCGCTGCGACTCCACGCTCGCCGTGAAAGCCGCTCTGCTGGCTCAAGCCCCTGTGCCCTCGGGACCTGATTAGCGCTGTGTCTCAGCTGGTGATGCTGCCTTGGTTTAGAAATGCAGGTTCTTCAGTGAGATACGGCGATGACGCTCAATCGGATCCAGTTCCAAAAGGGGCTTTCGATTCCGGCTTTTCTGAGCCGCTACGGCTCCGAGGCGCAATGTGTCGAGGCCTTGGTTCAGGCCAGGTGGCCCAATGGCTTCGTGTGTCCGCAGTGCGGACACACGCATGCCAGTGGCTTTGAGCGGGGACGCCAGCACCTGTGGCAGTGCGCGCGCTGCCGGGTACAGACCAGCTTGACCGCCGGCACGCCCATGGCAGACACCAAGCTTCCCTTGCGGGTGTGGTGGCTGGCCATCTATCTGGTGAGCCAAGCCAAGAACGGAATTGCTGCGCTGGAACTGGCTCGGCAACTGGGCGTGTGCTATCGCACTGCATGGCGGATCAAGCACAAAGTGATGTCGGCGATGGCCGATCGTGAGCAGTCACGCCGGCTCGACGGAGAGGTCCAGATCGATGATGCCTATCTGGGCGGCGAACGCGCCGGTGGTCCAGGCCAACCGCAGTGGCGCAATAAAGTGCCGTTTATTGCAGCGGTTTCCCTGCATCAAGGGCGCCCGCGCTATCTCCGCCTGGATGTGGTCTCCAGCTTCCGAAGAAGCGTCGTGCACACGTGGGCTCAGCAGGCACTGGCACCGGGCACCCATGTCGTCAGTGATGGGCTGACAGCGTTCACCGGTGTGGGCTGGGCAGGCCTGACCCACGATGCCATCGTGACCGGAAGCGGCCGCAAAGGCGTCCAGCAGCCTCGTCTGCGTTGGGTCAATACGATCCTGGGCAATCTCAAAACGGCGCTTAGCGGCACCCACCATGCGGTGGACTTCCCCAAATACGGCGCGCGCTACCTGCATGCGCATGCCTACCGCTTCAATCGCCGCTTCAACCTGGCCGCCATGGTGCCGCGCCTGGCCAGTGCCCTGGCCGGCGCGGGAAGGCTCACAGAGCAGCAACTGCGTACGACAGCTGAGACACAGCGCTAATCAGGCCCTCGGGAGAGGGGGTGGGGGCGAAGCGTCTCGCGGAGTTTGGATGCACGAGGCTGCGCACGTCCCCTCATCCGCCCCTTCGGGGCACCTGTACAGCACGCACCAGGCCCACCCCGCCCTGAACATCCACCGCCACACATCCACACCCACGGCGAACCACCAACCGCAACGCAGCAATCGCCGAAGTCAACGCCAGCAGGGCGCAACGCCCACACAGCACACGTTTTTTGCTGCAATCCAGCAAGAACCTGTGCTGCGGTGCAGGACGGCTTTTGTGCACGCCGTCCTTAACATGCCGAGTCATATCATTTGAAACTTGTTGTCGAGAGTGCCGCTGTCATGACCATCGCCGCCCAGTTCGAAATCGAATACCTGCAGTACCTCGACGCGGACGGCCAGCCGGCTCGCGACGCCCTCCCGGCCGACTCGGCCAACCCGCAGACCCTGCTGGCGCTGTTCAAGCAGATGCTCTACGTGCGCACCTTCGACAGCAAGGCCGTGGCCCTGCAACGCACCGGCAAGCTCGGCACCTACGCCTCGTGCCTGGGCCACGAAGCCACCCACATCGGCATCGGCGCGGCGATGCGCAGCGGCGACGTGCTGGCGCCCAGCTACCGCGAATACGGCGCCATGTTCATGCGCGGCGTGCGCCCGCGCGAGGTGCTGCTGTACTGGGGCGGCGACGAACGCGGCAGCGACTTCCTGCGCGATTCCGACGCCGCCAAGGACTTCCCGATCTGCGTGCCGATCTCCACCCAGTGCCTGCATGCCGCCGGCGCGGCGCTGGCGTTCAAGCTGCGCAACGAAGGCCATGTCGCCGTCGCCACCTGCGGCGACGGCGGCTCCTCGAAGACCGATTTCTATGCCGCACTCAATTCCGCCGGCGCCTACCAGCTGCCGCTGATCCTGTGCGTGATCAACAACGGCTGGGCGATCTCGGTGCCGCGCGCGGCGCAGACCGGCGCGCAGACCCTGGCGCAGAAGGGTCTGGCCGGCGGCCTGCACTGCCTGCAGGTGGACGGCAACGACCTGATCGCGGTGCTGGAAGCGATGCGCCAGGCACGCGAGCGCGCGCTGTCCGGACAGGGCGCCACGGTCATCGAATGCATGACCTATCGCCTGTCCGACCACACCACCGCCGACGACGCGCGCCGCTACCGCGACGCCGACGAGGTCAAGCACGCCTGGGAGCGCGAACCGCTGACCCGGCTGCGCACCTGGCTGACCGCGCAGGGCCTGTGGAACGACGCCGAGGAAGCGGCGTGGAAGCAGGAATGCGCGCGCCTGGTCGACATCGAGGTCGATGCCTACCTGGCCACCCCGGTGCAGCCGGTGGAAGCGATGTTCGATCATCTGTACGCCGATCCGCCGCCGGACCTGCTCGCACAGCGCGCCGAGGCCATCGCCCTGGAGCAGCGCCATGGATGAGTTCAGCCCTCGGCTCGCCGACACGGCCGCCGCGCACGCGGCCGGCACCGCCCACAGCGCGGCGACAGCGCGCGGAGACAGCCCGATGACCAGCGCCCCCATCACCCTGATCGAAGCCGTCACCCAGGCCCTGGCCTGGGAACTGCAGCACGACCCGTCGGTGCTGGTGCTGGGCGAGGACGTTGGCGTCAACGGCGGCGTGTTCCGCGCCACCGCCGGCCTGCAGCAGCGCTTCGGCGCGCAGCGCGTGCTGGACACGCCGCTGGACGAAACCACCATCGCCGGCCTCAGCGTCGGCCTGGCCGCGCAAGGCATGAAGCCGGTGGCCGAGGCGCAGTTCGACGGCTTCGTCTATCCGATGGTCGATCAGCTGATCTGCCACGCCGCGCGCCTGCGCAACCGCACCCGCGGCCGCCTGCATTGCCCGATGGTGCTGCGCGTGCCGTGGGGCGGGGGCATCCGCGCGCCGGAGCACCACAGCGAAGCCAACGAGGCCATCTTCACCAACGTGCCGGGCCTGCGCGTGGTGCTGCCGTCCTCGCCGCAGCGCGCCTACGGCCTGCTGCTGGCGGCGATCCGCGAGCCGGATCCGGTGATCTACATGGAGCCCAAGCGCATCTACCGCCAGTACAAGGAAGTGGTCGCCGACGACGGCGAGGCGCTGCCGCTGGACGTGTGTTTCGTGCTGCGCGAGGGCAGCGACGTGACCCTGGTGGCGTGGGGCGCGCAGGTCAAGGAAGCGCTGGAAGCGGCCGACACACTGGCCACAGACGGCATCAGCGCCGAAGTCATCGATGTGGCCACGCTGCGCCCGCTGGACTTCGACACCATCGCCGAATCGGTGGCGCGCACCGGCCGCTGCGTGATCGTGCAGGAGGCCCCGCGCAGCGCCGGCTTCGGCGCCGAGATCGCCGCGCGCCTGGCCGAGCAATCGATGTACGACCTGGTCGCGCCGGTGCAGCGGGTGACCGGCTACGACACGCATATTCCCTTGTTCCGGCTGGAGATGAAATACCTGCCGAGCGTGGACAAGATCGTCGCGGCGGCCAAGCGTGCCGTCGCCGCAGGCTGACATGCGGGCGCGCCTGCTCAGCGACTACCGCGCCGCCTACCCGCACCCGATCCGCTTCGCCGCCGGCGAGCGCGTGGTACTGGGCGTGCGCGACGAGGAATGGCCCGCGTTCGTCTGGACCACGACCGCGGCCGGCAACGCCGGCTGGGCACCGCTGGCCTGGCTGCGCGCCACCGGCGACGGCCACGCCGAGGCGTTGCGCGACTACGACGCACGCGAACTGGATGCCGCGCAGGGCGATACCGTGACCCTGCATCACGAATACGGCGACTGGTGGTGGGCCGAGCGCGCCGATGGCGCGCAGGGCTGGCTGCCGGCGCGCGACCTGGAACTGCTGGAAGAGAGCACATGAGCCAAACCAAGAGCTTCAATCTGCCCGATCTGGGCGAAGGCCTGCCCGACGCCACCATCGTCGAATGGTTCGTCAAGGAAGGCGACACCATCCAGCTCGACGAGCCGCTGGTGTCGATGGAAACCGCCAAAGCGGTGGTCGAAGTGCCCTCGCCCGTCTCCGGCAAGGTGCTGAAACTGGCCGGCGCGCCGGGCGACATCGTCGTCACCGGCAGCATGCTGGCGCAGTTCGCGCCCGACGCCAGCATGCCGCAGCGCGCCGACGGCCAGGACACCGGCCACCACCACGGCGGCGCCGCGCCTGCCAGCTCCGGCAAGGGCGCCGGTGCCGATGCGCCGGGCGACAACGACCGCGTCATCGCCTCCGACACCGGCGGCGAACTGCGCGATGCCGACGCGGCGCCGGGCGATGGCGCGCGCGACGACGCCGGCACCGTGGTCGGTGCGATGCAGAGTTCCAACGCCGTGCACAGCGAGCGCACGGTCTCGGTCGGCGGGGTCCGCGCGATGCCGGCGGTGCGCGCACTGGCAAAGAAACTGGGCGTGGACCTGACGCGGGTGCGCGCCAGCGGCGGCGACGGCGCAGTGACCCTGGCCGACGTGAAGCAGGCGGCAGCGAACGGTTCGGCCGTTGTAGGAGCGGCTTCAGCCGCGACCGCACCGCCGCCGCAGGTCGCGGCTGAAGCCGCTCCTACAAAAACTGCAGCACCCTCGCGCACGCCACTGTCCGCCACCGGCAAACCGATGCGCACACAGCCGCCCGGCCCCGCCGCGCACGGCCAGCCGGAGCCGCTCAAGGGCGTGCGCCGCAACATGGCGCGGGTGATGGCGCAGGCGCAACGCGAGGTGGTGCTGACCACGCTCAACGACGATGCCGACCTCCATGCCTGGTCACCCGGCAACGACATGACCGCACGCCTGGTGCGCGCGATCGTCGCCGCCTGCCACGCGGTGCCGGCGCTCAATGCCTGGTTCGACGGCGAGGCGCTGACCCGCACACTGCACGCGCACGTGGATATCGGCATCGCCGTGGACACCGACGACGGCCTGTTCGTGCCGGCGCTGCGCAACGCCGACATGCTCGATGCGCGCGGCATTCGCGAAGGCGTCAACCGACTGCGCCAGCAGGTGGAAGCGCGCAGCATCGCCGCCTCCGAACTGAGCGGCTACACCATCTCGCTGTCCAACTTCGGCATGTTCGCCGGCCGCTACGCCACCCCGATCGTGGTGCCGCCGTGCGTGGCGATCGTCGCCGCCGGCCGCGCCCGGCACCAGCTGGTGCCGGTGCTGGGCGGGGTGGAAACGCACAAGCTGCTGCCGCTATCGCTGAGCTTCGACCACCGTGCCTGCACCGGCGGCGAGGCGGCGCGCTTCCTGCGCGCGATGCTCGACGAGCTGGCGTTGGCCGGCTGAACTGCGCGCCGCCGCCTCACCCCGAGGCGGCGGCGTGGCCCTCCATCAGTTGCGCTCGTCGACGCTCTGGATGAGCTGCAGCGCCACCTCGGTCACGCCGCTGGCGTTCTGCAGTTGCACCAGCGCCGCGTGCGCGGCCTCGACCGAGCCGTAGCGGATCGCCGCGCTGCCATCCATCGCCGAGGCGTAGACCGTGGTACCGCCGGTCCTGCGCGCCAACGCATCGGCCACCGCCGGCGTGGTGCCGAACAACTTGAGCTTGGGCGCGACCAGCACGGTCTGCGCGGTCAGTTCGTTGATTGCCGCGACCAGGCGCTCGTCCGGCGTGGACGGATCCGGCGGCGCATGCGCCGCGTCGCGGGCCTCGCGCCCCAGCAGGATCGCGTACGGGCCGACCCGTGCGGCCACGTGGTCCCCGGCATCCGCCGGATGCGGCCCGCGCAGGCGTTGTTCGGCGTGCAGGCGCACCACCGCGCCGGGAATCAGGCGATAGGTGGAATGTCCGTAACTGAAGCGCGCGCCGGTCGCCGCCTGCCGCAGCGCACCGATATCCGCTGCCTGCGCCGAGAGCGACGGCGTGACCAGCACCACCGCGGCCAGCGCCATGCCGAGCACGCGGCATGCGCTGCGATCGCGCCCGCGCTGCCACACCGCCAGCACCGGCGCACACCGCCAGCATCCGCGCATCGCCGCAACGAGCGCAGCCGACATCGGCCACAGGAGCGAACCGCGCATACGGTTGCGATTCCAAAAGGAGGAGGGAGACTCGGCGGGCACCAGCAGCGCACCGAGGCGACAGATATAGCAACCCGCTCTCCGCGGCGGCAATCGCCAATATCCGCAACGGTGACTTGCCGCGCATTTTGGATCGCCCGCGTCTACGATTAACTCCATACACATCGCGCAGGCATCGCCGTCGCTTTTCTACAGCCCAGAAAGGTATCGCAATCAAGCGCTCGCATTGTGCGTAATCCAGCTGAAAACGTGTGTTTTTTCGCCATTTTCGCAAATGCCCAATCGCGGCTTTCCGGCATACCGCAGCGGATCGAGCGTGGCTTGCTATAAACGATAAACATTGCATCTGCAACGCCGTGCAGCGCGATTATCGTTCGAGTGCCGCCTGGCGCAAACCGCCCGCTGCGTCGCCGCACAACCAGGGCGGGAGCGAAACCGCGCGGTTGCCGACACGCCGTTTCGCATCCTCATGGCCGGCGTAGCGACCCACACGCCTGCCGAAGCGGGACATCAGGCTCGCCATCCCACATTTGAAACATGAACGAAACCTGTCTACCAAAACTGGTAACTGCGTCGTTATGTTCGTGTCCAGGGCAACGGCAGCGTGCCATCTGTCGCAACGCTGCCGTGATCCACCACGCAACTGCAAGCAAGGTGGCCGCCCTGCGCTGCCACGCCGGCACGACTTTCCTTATCGCTCAGAGGAACCCGACATGACCCAGTCCATCCGCCGCCAGTGCCTGCTGGCGCTGTTGCCGTCGTTGCTGCTCGCCCTCGCCACCACCTCCGCCGCCGCGGCCGAACGCGTGGATCTGCACGGCAAGGATCTCGGCGCGCTCAACACCCAGTACCAGGCCGTCGCCACCAGCCTGGGCGGCGTGCCCGCGGCCGCCGCGGTGCGCCATGCCGAACTGGTCGGGCTGGATGCCGAGTCCGCGCTGCGCTTGCTGAGCAGCAGCACCGACGCCGACGGCACCGTGCACAGCCGCTACCAGCAGACCTTCCGCGGCGTGCCGATCTGGGGCGAGCACGTCGTGGTCAGCGAGCGCAGCGACGGCCGCGTGCGCAGCCTGTTCGGCCGCTCGGTCGCCGGCCTGGCCAGCGAACTGCCGGCCACCGCGACCGCCACGGCGGCCGCGCTGCTGCCGGCCGAGCGCGCGCTGGACGTGGCCAAGCGCGCCGCGCTCGGCGACGCACTGGCCGCGCGCCGCATCGAGCGCGCACAGGCGCCGCAGATGATCTACCTGGACGACGACGACCGCGCGCACATGGCCTACGTGGTGTCGTTCTTCGCCGACGCGCCGCAGGGCGGCGCACCGACCCGGCCGTTCGTGATCGTCGATGCGCGCAACGGCGCGGTGCTGCGGCAATGGGAGGGTCTGACCACGCGCGATGCCACCGGCCCCGGCGGCAACGTCAAGACCGGGCAATACGAATACGGCAGCAGCGGCAGCATCCACGGCTTCCTCGAGGTGGACGACAACTGCCGCATGCAGAACAGCGTAGTCAAGTCGGTGGACCTCAACGGCGGCAGCTCCGGCAGCACCGCCTACCAGTTCGCCTGCCCGCGCAACACCTACAAGGCCATCAACGGCGCCTACTCGCCGATCAACGACGCGCACTACTTCGGCGGCGTCATCGAGAAGATGTACCGCGCCTATGCCGGGGTGGCGCCGCTGAGCTTCCAGCTGGTGATGCGCGTGCACTACGGCACCCGCTACGAGAACGCATTCTGGAACGGTTCGACGATGAACTTCGGCGACGGCAACACCCGCTTCCATCCGCTGGTCAGCATCGACGTCGCCGGCCACGAGGTCTCGCACGGCTTCACCGAGCAAAATTCCGGCCTCACCTATTCCGGCCAGCCCGGCGGCATCAACGAAGCGTATTCGGACATCGCCGGCGAAGCCACCGAGTACTACCTCAAGGGCAGCAACGATTTCCTGGTGGGCCCGGAGATCTTCAAGTCCAACGGCGCGCTGCGCTACATGGCCAATCCGCCGCAGGACGGCGCCTCGATCGACAACGCCGCCAACTACCGCAATGGGTTGAACGTGCATTACTCCTCCGGCGTCTACAACAAGGCGTTCTACAAGCTGGCCACCACGTCCGGCTGGAACACGCGCACCGCCTTCGAAGTGTTCGCCCGCGCCAACCGCCTGTACTGGACCCCGAGCACCAGCTTCAACAGCGGCGCCTGCGGCGTGCGTACCGCGGCCAGCGACCTGGGCCGCTCGGTGGCGGCGGTGACTGCGGCGTTCAATGCAGTGGGCGTGACCTGCACCCAGTAAGTCCCGCTGCGGGCGCGACGCCACGCACGGCCATCCGCCATGGATGGCCGTGCGTCGTCGCGTGTCGGCACTAGGCATCGGCAGCGCAGCGCCGCACACGCTGCCGGCGCGCGGCCGGCCTCCACGCGCCTCGCGCGCAAGGCCGGCTGCGGTTAGGCTGCGCGCCTGCCTCCATCGCGATAAGGCGCGCCTGCGCCACGATCGCGCGACCGCCCCTTGCCTGGATTCCGTTGCATGCCATTCGCCACGCTGGGCCTAGCGCCCGAGCTGCTGCCCGCGTTTTCCCGCGCGCTCGACGCTGCCGGCTACACCGCGCCCACGCCGATCCAGGCGCAGGCGGTCGCGCCGATCCTGCGCGGCGACGACCTGCTGGCCTGCGCCGCGACCGGCTCGGGCAAGACCGCCGCGTTCGCGCTGCCGCTGCTGCAGCAGGCGGCGCTGCTGCCGCCCAGCCGCCGCGTGTGCGGACTGGTGCTGGTGCCGACCCGCGAATTGGCCACGCAGGTCGGCGACACCTTGCAGGCGCTGGGGCGCTACCTGCCGCGCCGCATCAAGGTGGCCGCGGTCGCCGGCGGCGCCTCGATCAATCCGCAGATGCTGAAGCTGCGCGGCGGTGCCGACATCGTCGTGGCCACGCCGGGCCGCCTGCTCGACCTGGCCGCGCACAACGCGCTCGACCTGGGCGCGGTGCGCACGCTGGTGCTGGACGAGGCCGACCGCCTGCTGGCGCTGGGCTTCGAAGCCGAACTGGGCCGGATCCTGGCGCTGCTGCCGCGGCGCCGGCAGACCCTGCTGTTCTCGGCCACCTTCCCGGCCGACGTGGACGGGCTGGCGCAACGCCTGCTGCGCGGGCCGCGGCGCATCGGCGAGGACGCCGCCGCCGCGGTTCCGGCGACGATCCGCCAGCGCGCGATCGAAGTGGACAGCGCGCAGCGCACCGCGCTGTTGCGGCACCTGCTGCACAGCGAGGGCTGGCCGCAGGCGCTGGTGTTCGTGGCCAGCCAGCGCGGCGCCGACAACCTGGCCGAGAAACTGCACAAGGCCGGCGTGCCGGCGCAGCCGTTCCACGGCGAACTGAGCCAGGGCCGCCGCAACCAGGCGCTGGCCGGCTTCAGGAGCGGCCAGGTGCAGGTGCTGGTCGCCACCGACGTGGCCGCGCGCGGGCTGGACATCGCGCAGCTGCCGGTGGTGGTCAACTACGACCTGCCGCGCGCCACCGCCGACTACACCCACCGCATCGGCCGCACCGGGCGCGCCGGCGCCGACGGCCTGGCGGTGAGCTTCGTCGATGCGGCCAGCGCGGCGCACCTGCGCCTGATCGAAAAGCGCCAGCAGCTGCGCGTGCCGCGCGAGCGCATCGCCGGTTTCGAACCGGCTTCGGCGGCCGTGACCGCCGCCGAAGCGGCGCCGCAGGCGGGAGGCATCAAGGGCAAGCGCCCGAGCAAGAAGGACAAGCTGCGCGCGGCGACTGCGCAGGGCGGTGGCGCGCTGCCTGCCAAGGATTGACCGCGTTCGCGGCCATGGCGAGAGATGCGCGCGCTATTGCGCAGCGCGACGGGCGCCAGCGATCCGATGCATTGCGTGCGCCGATCCTGTCGGTCGCGGCTGAAGCCGCTCCTACAGGGAGGGCAGCACGCTCTTGTAGGAGCGGCTTCAGCCGCGACCGGAGCTGCAACGCGCCCGCCTCGATCATCGCCGCCGATGGCCCGCAGGCCACCCGGATCCGCTCCCGCAGGCAGATGCGCGAACCGCCCTCAATCGTCGAACGGATCGGCCACGGCGGCATCGCCCTGCGGCCGCGGCGTGCGCTTGCCCGGCTTGCTGCGGATTTCCACGTAGAACTGGGTGCCGCCCGTGGCGACCAGGGCGTCGATCGAACGCAGCAGCTCGGCCGGCGGCACCACCGCGGCGCTGGCCTCTTCGGCGCCGAACAGCGTGTCGAAATCCCAGTAGTCGGCACCAGCCGGCAAGGTCTTGCGGCGTTCGCGGCGAATGTACTTGCGGATGTCGTGCTTGCTGGCGTCGAGCAGGCGGTCGGGGTGCTTGCCTTCGATGCGGAGCTGGTAGGTCTTCTTCACTGCGGGGAGGATCCTGGAAAGAGGGAACGCGGTGGCCGGGCATGCGCGGCAGCGGCCGCTGGCGGGACAGGCCGTCGCGCTGGCCGCCTGCGTGCGCGGCGGGCCGCCATGGTGCCAGAACCCGGCCCCGCGCTGCGGATTGGCCGATAGTCGGTGCGCGGCGCTTTGGCAGCAGCCCCTGCCCCCGTTCCGGACGCTGCGACGCAGCAAAGATCGTGGTTCCGCCGCTGCGCCGCGAGGCGGCAGCAGCGATGGCCAACGCCCGCAGCGCGGCCTGCTCGAACGCCAAGACCCTTGCCGCACAAGGCGCAACGGATGCCGCGGAGCACGCACCGCGGTTGGCATTCCCCACCAATCCTGAACAAAGAAAAACAAGAAAGATCTAATCCGAAAAATAACGAACATGAAACGAGCGTGGCGACGATATGCTCAGGACACAGGGGTTGCATCCGCATTCATCCAGTCCAGCGCAGCGCATTGCGATGGGCAACCGGGAGGCCATGTGTTCCATCCATGCACCGCCGCCGTCCGCCGTACCGCTTCCCGCTGCCGGGTCAGCGGCGCGCGCCGCAGCGCCTGTTTCGCTCCGCACCTTGCACACGCCGCCACTGCCGCCTGCCCCCAAGCGCCGGCAGCCGCCACGCCGGCGTCCTTCCCATGACCGGCCGCGCCCCCGTGCCGGCCCCGTACCAAGCGAGTCGCCCATGATGAACAAGACCCCATGCATCGCCCTGGCGGCGCTGTCGGCAGCGCTGTGCTGCGCACAGGCCGCGGCGCAGGATTTCGATCCGGCCAAGACCTTGACCGGCGACTGGGGCGGCACCCGCACCCGCCTGGTCGACAGCGGCGTGGACCTGCGCCTGTCCTACACCGGCGAGTTCGCGCACAACAACGTCGGCGGCAGCCGCGACGATACCTACGCCTATGCCGACCAGTTCTTCCTGGCCGGCACCTTCGACCTGGACAAGCTGTGGGCCTGGCGCGGTGCCACCTTCAAGGTCGAAGTGGCCAACCGCAACGGCGACTCGCTCAACGACGCGGCCGGCTTTCCGACCCTGCTGGCGGTGCAGGAGATCCACGGCCGCGGCGCGGTGACGCGCCTGAGCCAGTTCTCGCTGACCCAGGAACTGTTCGACGACCGCCTCAGCATCAAGCTCGGCCGCCTCTACGCCAACGGCGATTTCTTCTCGTTCTCCTGCAAGTTCCAGAACCTGAGCTTCTGCGGCGGCCTACCCGGCTATGTCAGCAACGGCTGGTACGTCGATCCGATCAGCCAGTACGGCGCGGTTGTCGCGTTCAAGCCCAACGACGCCTGGCGCTTCAAGCTCGGCGCCTACGACGTCAACCCGAACAACCTGGACCGCGACCAGGGCCTGAAACTGCGCACCGACGGCGACAGCCAGGGCACGCTGGTGGTGGCCGAGATCGAGTACCTGCCCACCTTCGGCGACGGCCTGCAAGGCCATTATCGCGTCGGCGGCTGGCGCAACAGCGCCGACTACCGCAACACCGTCACCGTCAGCGGCCTGCCGTCGGACGTCAGCGACGCCGCCACCGCGACGATGGACAGCGAAAGCGGCTACTACGCCACCGCCGAGCAGGTGCTGTGGCACGGACCCGGCGGCGGCACGCTGCGCCTGTTCGGCAACTGGGTGCAGGCCGACAAGGACACCGATCGCATCGACCAGATGCTGCAGCTGGGTGCGTGGCTGGATGCGCCGTTCGCCTCGCGTCCGGACGACCGCATCGGCTTTGCGGCCGGCCGTACCCGCGTCAGCGAACGCCTCGGCGATGCGCAGCGCCGCTACAACGCCGCGCTGCCGGGCGGGGCGACGGCGGTGGGCGTGCAGGGCTACGAATATCCGCTGGAACTGAACTACCAGTACGCCATCACCCCGGCGCTGTCGCTGATGCCGAACCTGCAGTACATCCGCAACGCCAACGGGATCAAGGACAACAACGGCGTGGTCGGTGGCCTGCGCGTCAGCATGAACTTCTGATCGCCGCGTGCCGCGTGCCGCGGCGCGTCAATGGCGACGCGGCCTATCCCGATCGCGTCAAGCGGCCATAGGCTTCTCGCGCTCAGATCAGGCGTTCGGAACCGATCACATGGCAGCCGGCACGCGGCCGCAACGCGCTGTCCACCAGCGCGGCAGCGACGCGCGCGGCGGGATTGATCCGGTAGCGCCGCGGCAGCAACGGACCCAGTACCTGCAACAGCGCGCCGGCCAGCCCCTCGGCCGCGCGCGGCTGCGCCCGCGCGCCGCCGATCAGGCCCGGGCGCACCAACGTGAGCGAGGGATAATCCAGCGCCTGCAGGTCGCGCTCCAGTTCGCCCTTGACCCGGTTGTAGAACAGCCGCGACTCCGGATCGGCACCCATTGCCGAATTCAACGCGAACGCGCTGGCCCCGTGCTGCCGCGCCAACCGCGCGATCGCCAGCGGGTAGGCGTGATCGACACAGCGGAACGCGTCGCGCGAGCCGGCCTGCTGCATCGTGGTGCCGAGCGCGCAGATCGCCGCGTCGGCCTGCCACCACGGCGCCTGCGCCGGCAGCTGCTCGAAGTCCACGAGCGGGTTGTGCAGTTTCGGGTGGACGCGGTCCAGCGCACGCCGGGTCGGCGCGACCACCGCGCTGCAATCCGGCGCGGCGAGCAACTGTGCCAGCACCTGTGCGCCGACCAGGCCGGTGGCGCCGGCGAGCAGGATCTTCATCGAGAACGTCCTCGCGCGATGGGGGAATCAAGCTAAGAGGATGGCAGGCACATGGGCAAGGCGATGTCTGCATGCGCGTCCTAGCTCCTCCAGGATCCACGAGGCGCTTCGCGCCGTACCCTCACCCCCACCCCTTTCCCGACGGCCTGATTAGCGCTGTGTCTCAGCTGTCGTACGCAGTTGCTGCTCTGTGAGCCTTCCCGCGCCGGCCAGGGCACTGGCCAGGCGCGGCACCATGGCGGCCAGGTTGAAGCGGCGATTGAAGCGGTAGGCATGCGCATGCAGGTAGCGCGCGCCGTATTTGGGGAAGTCCACCGCATGGTGGGTGCCGCTAAGCGCCGTTTTGAGATTGCCCAGGATCGTATTGACCCAACGCAGACGAGGCTGCTGGACGCCTTTGCGGCCGCTTCCGGTCACGATGGCATCGTGGGTCAGGCCTGCCCAGCCCACACCGGTGAACGCTGTCAGCCCATCACTGACGACATGGGTGCCCGGTGCCAGTGCCTGCTGAGCCCACGTGTGCACGACGCTTCTTCGGAAGCTGGAGACCACATCCAGGCGGAGATAGCGCGGGCGCCCTTGATGCAGGGAAACCGCTGCAATAAACGGCACTTTATTGCGCCACTGCGGTTGGCCTGGACCACCGGCGCGTTCGCCGCCCAGATAGGCATCATCGATCTGGACCTCTCCGTCGAGCCGGCGTGACTGCTCACGATCGGCCATCGCCGACATCACTTTGTGCTTGATCCGCCATGCAGTGCGATAGCACACGCCCAGTTGCCGAGCCAGTTCCAGCGCAGCAATTCCGTTCTTGGCTTGGCTCACCAGATAGATGGCCAGCCACCACACCCGCAAGGGAAGCTTGGTGTCTGCCATGGGCGTGCCGGCGGTCAAGCTGGTCTGTACCCGGCAGCGCGCGCACTGCCACAGGTGCTGGCGTCCCCGCTCAAAGCCACTGGCATGCGTGTGTCCGCACTGCGGACACACGAAGCCATTGGGCCACCTGGCCTGAACCAAGGCCTCGACACATTGCGCCTCGGAGCCGTAGCGGCTCAGAAAAGCCGGAATCGAAAGCCCCTTTTGGAACTGGATCCGATTGAGCGTCATCGCCGTATCTCACTGAAGAACCTGCATTTCTAAACCAAGGCAGCATCACCAGCTGAGACACAGCGCTAATCAGGTCCCGACGGGAGAGGGGCTATGCACAGCGCAGGCGGCTCCCTTCTCCCGTGCCCCGAAGGGGCGGATGTGGGTACGGGCGCAGCCTCGCTGCCCCACACCCAGGCAGCGGCCACAATCCCACACCACCCAGCATGGTCGCCGCGCTGCGGCTTGTACGCCACAATAGCCACCCATCGCGCCGCCCGGCGCCGCTGCAGCCAACCGAGGAGCCGTTCGATGTTCGTGGTGTGTGGAGAGGCCCTGTACGACATCTTCATCGACGGCTACGCCGGTACCGCGGTCGGCATGACCGCGCGCCAGGGCGGCTCGCCGTTCAACGTGGCGATCGGCCTGGCCCGCCTGGGTACGCCGTCGGCGCTGTTCACCGGGCTGTCCACCGATCCGCTCGGCCGCCAGCTGCGCAGCACACTCGAACACGAGGGCGTGGCGCTGCAGCACTGCATCGACAAGCGCGAGGCGACCACCCTGGTGATGGTCGCGCTGGACGCGCAGGGCGTACCCAACTATTCGTTCTACGGCACCGGCTGCGCCGACCGCGCGCTGACCGCCACCGACCTGCCGGCGCTCGACGCCACGGTCGGCGGCCTGCATTTCGGCTCCTACACCCTGGTCGCCGAGACCACCGCCAGCACCTTCCAGGCCCTGGCCGAGCGCGAACGCGCGCAGCGGCTGATCTCGCTGGATCCCAACGTGCGGCCGACGGTGGAACCGGACATGGCGGTGTGGCGCGCGCGGCTGGCGCGCTGGATCGCGCTGGCGCACGTGGTCAAGGTCAGCCAGGAGGACATCGAATTGCTGTACCCGCAGCAGGATCCGTTCGCGATCGCGCGCAGCTGGCTGCAGCAGGGCCCGTCGCTGGTGGTGATGACCCTGGGCAGCGACGGCGCGGTGGCCTGGCGCGGCGAGGCAGAAGCACGCGTGGCCGGGCGCGCGGTGCAGGTGGCCGATACCGTTGGTGCCGGCGACAGCTTCCAGGCCGCGCTGCTGCACCAGTTGCCCGACCTGGCCGCGCTCGCCGCGCTGGACCAGTCGGCGCCGGCGCTGCAGCGCTTGCTGGACTTCTGCGTGGCCGCGGCCGCAATCAACTGCACCCGCGCCGGCGCCAACCCGCCCAGCCTGGACGAGGTCCGCGCCGCGCTCTGAGGCGAGCCGTCCCTTCACAACGGTGCGCCTGGCTCCTGCGCGCTGCCCGACCGGATCGCCCGTACCACGGCCATGAAAGCGAACGCCGGGTGCCAGGTTCTATATGATGGACCGGCTGCCCAAGCCGGGGCATCGGCTGGGAACGCCCATTGATCGACCTGTCCGACATCGTCCTGCGTCTCGGAGCCGCCGCCCTGGCCGGCGGCGCGATCGGCTTGAACCGCGATCTGCACGGCAAACCCATCGGTGTGCGCACGCTGGGGCTGGTTGGCCTGGCGACCGCGATGGTGGTCCTGCTGGTCGATCCGACCGGCAATGGCGGCTTCACCGATGCCGGCAGCCGGGTCGTCCAGGGCATCCTGACCGGCATCGGTTTTCTCGGCGCCGGGGTGATCTATCACACCCAGCGGCATGTCCGGGTCCACGGCCTCACCAGCGCCGCCTGCGCCTGGCTCACCGCTTGCGTGGGCATCATGTGCGGTGCCGGCCATTGGCGGATCGTGACCGTGTGCTTGGTCATCACGTTCGTCATCCTGCTGTGCGGCGGCCGCGTCGAGCGCGCGCTGCACAAGGCGCTCGGCGGGAAAGCCGGTCATGCGCCAGCGACGCCCGATCAGTCGTCGGACACCGGCCCGCACCAACCCGGCAGGTAGATCGCGTCCTTGCTCCTGGCGATCGCAAGCGCTTTCTCAACGGCGCGCGCGAAATCGGCTTTGACCTCGCGGCGCGGCAGCCGGCGGCGGAACAGGTCGGCCCACAGGAATTCGCTGAACGGCGTGGTGTCTTTGGCAAAGCCTCCAGCACGCCGGACCTCGCCGGCAACGCTGCGGTAGGGATCATCCGTCAGGTCCGCGATCGACGTCGGGATCTCCTTGAAGGGACGGCGCTCGCCCTTGGCGTCATAGGGATACGCCCAGCGTAAATGATCCAGAACGCTCCAGAACGCCGCCTTGTCGACGACGCTGAGATCGGCGATCACGGTGACCAGGATGTCCTTTACCCCTTCATCGTGCAGCGCACGCGCGAGATGGTGATGATCGACGACATAGAAATTGCCGTCCGGCCCCAGCACGACGGGGATCATGTGCTTGCCGAGCAATTCGGCGCGTTTGCGTTCGGACTTGTGGGCGCGCCAGCGCTTGCGCTTTTCCTTCACCTCGCGCATCCCCACCGTCATCTGCGTGGGGCGCAAGGACAGGATCGGGATCGGTTGCAGGATCGGTTCCCGGGTATTGGCCATGTCGTTCTGGGTCTCCTTGGATCGGTCCGGTCGCGCCCGCGACCATACCATGACGCCGCTACCGCGCAACCGCGGCGACGCCAGGCTCCCCGTCATCGGCGGCGATCGCCGCATCCGCGCCACGCGGACATCGATCGCCAAGCCACAGCAGACGTCTTGCTAGAGTGACAGCGTCTGGTCCGTTTTGAACAGGCCTGCGTCGCGCCCGCCAATTTCCGTGACCGTATGCCGTGGGATGGTAGGGTTGTGGCCCACGGCTCAAGCGCACGCCGCCAGCGCCGATATCCTGTTCCTGAGTGTCGCCATGGGCGGCGCGTTTACTGGGAGGAAGCGTCCGCATGCCGGACCATCGCGACGAGCCACCCGTCGGCGGACTGCGCAAGCTGTTGTCGCCGCGTCGCCGTGAACCGGCGCCGCCGGCCGCCTCCGCGGTGGCGCCACGCGGACATGGCCATGGCCATGCCCGTGGGCATGGTCATGGTCCTGGTGCCGCGCCTGCGGCGCCGGGCGAGCACGCCGATCCGGCCGCGGCCACCGCGGCGCTGATCCACCTGTTCAACCACGCCCACCAGCCGCTGGAGCTGCTCGGCGCCTTCGCTGACGGCATGGCCGGCCTGCACGGCGAGCTCGGCGACATGGGCCGGCGCTTGCAATCGGCCGCCAGCAGCAGCGACTGGCCCAGCTACGGCCGCGCGCTGCGCCAGCTGATCGACAAGTACATCCGCACCATCGACGTCGGCGATCCGCTGGCCGGCCCCAGCGACACCGAACGCCTGCGCGACCTGCTGCGCCAGGCCATCGCCGGCGCGCTGGCCTCGCTGCTGCACACCCTGCCGGAACTGGCCAACGCATCGGAGGCCACCGGCGAGGCGCTGCGCCAATGGCGCCCGGGCCTGCCGCTGGAGCCGGTGGCGCAGCGCGTACGCGAGCTGTGTCACCAGGTGTCGCTGCGCGCCAGCGACAGCCAGGAGCAGCAGACCCTGCTGCTGGGCCTGTTCGACTTGCTGCTGGAAAACGTCGGCGAACTGCTCGACGACACCAGCTGGCTGCAGGGCCAGATCGCAGTGGTGCGCGACATGATCAGCGGCCCGCTGGACCGCTATTCGATCGAGGAAGCGCGCGGCAGCCTGCGCGAGGTGATCTACAAGCAGGGCCTGCTGAAGCAGGGCATCGCCGAATCCAAGGAGGCGATGAAGGACATGATGGTGTCCTTCGTCGAGAACCTGGATGGCATGGCGATCAGCACCAGCGAATTCCACGACCGCATCGCCGACTATTCGCAGACCATCCGCGACGCGCGCAGCATCGGCGACCTCAACCGCCTGCTGCAGGAAGTGCTGCAGGACACCGGCCATGTGCAGCAGCAGGCGCTGCGCGCGCGCGACCACCTGATCGCCGCGCGCCAGGAAGTGGACGCGGCCGAGCAGCGCATCCTGCGCCTGGAGCAGGAGCTGCAGGACGTCAGCGGGCTGGTGCGGGTCGACCAGCTCACCGGCAGCCTCAACCGGCGCGGGCTGGACGAACTGTTCGCGCGCGAACTGGTGCGCACCGAGCGCAGCACCCAGCCGCTGTGCGTGGCGATGCTGGACCTGGACGATTTCCGCACGCTCAACGAGATCTACGGCCATCCCGGCGGCGACGCCGCGCTGCGTCACGTGGTCGAGGTGGCGCGCACCACCTTGCGCGGCAGCGACGCGATCGCGCGCTTCGGCGGCGAGGAATTCCTGCTGCTGATGCCCGACTGCACCATCTTCGAAGCGGCCGCGGCGGTGACCCGGGTGCAGCGCGCCCTGGCCCAGCGCGCGCTGGTGCACGAGGACCAGCGCGTGTTCATCAGCTTCAGCGCCGGGGTGGCGATGCGCCGCGCCGGCGAGACCCAGGACGTGCTGGTCAAGCGCGCCGACCGTGCCATGTACGAGGCCAAGAAGGCGGGCAAGAACCGGGTGATTTCAGCGGATTGAGGCCGGGACTCGGGACTCGGGACTCGGGACTCGGGACTCGGGACTGGCAGAGCGTGATCCCGGCGACGGCGGAACGCAACGCGCAGTCGCGATCCATCCGCACCCACTGCGCCCGCTGTTACGAGTCCCGAGTCCCGCGTCCCGAGTCCCGAACTTTCTGGAACAGCGCCACCACCCCCAGCACCAGCGCCCCGGCGACCATGCCGACCAGCGCATTGCCCAGGTTGAGCACCACGCTGCCCCAGGCGCCCTGCGGCGCGAGGCCTTCGAGGGCGTGGTGCAGCGGGCCGATGCTGTGCACCAGGATGCCGCCGCCGACCAGGAACATCGCCGCGGTGCCGGCGATCGACAGCACCCGCATCAGCCACGGCGCCAGCCATAGGATGCCGCGGCCGACCGCCGCCGCGGTGGCGCCCTTGCGGGTCAGGGACAGGCCCAGGTCGTCGAGCTTGACGATGCCGGCGACCAGGCCGTACACGCCGATGGTCATCGCCAGCGCGATCGCCACCAGCACCATGATTTGCTGGGAGAACGGCACCCCGGCGACCACGCCCAGCGACAGCACGATGATCTCCGCGGACAGGATGAAATCGGTGCGGATCGCGCCCTTCACCTTGTCCTTCTCCAACGCGACCACGTCCACCTTTTCGTCGGCCAGCGCCTGCAGCGTTTGCGCATGGCGCTGCGCGTCCTCGTCCCTGGAATGCAGGAAGCGGTGCGCCAGCTTCTCCACGCCCTCGAAGCACAGGAACGCGCCGCCGATCATCATCAGCGGGGTGATCGCCCACGGCAGCCAGGCGCTGATCGCCAGCGCCGCCGGCACCAGGATCGCCTTGTTGAGCAGCGAGCCCTTGGCCACCGCCCACACCACCGGCAGCTCGCGGTCGGCGTTGACCCCGGTGACCTGCTGCGCGTTCAGCGCCAGGTCGTCGCCGAGCACGCCGGCGGTCTTCTTCGCCGCCACCTTGGTCAGGATCGACACGTCGTCGAGCAGCGAGGCGATATCGTCGAGCAAGGTGAACAGGCTGGCGCCGGCCATGCGGGGATTCCATTCGGGGGGATGAGCGCGGATTCTCGCCGATTCCGCGCGCCCGCTGCGTGAGCGGCGCGCACCGCCTCAACCGCGCGTAACGCCGGCTCGGCTACCGTGCGCAGCAGACCAATGCCGCCTGCGAAGGACCCCCATGGACCAGTTCCTCACCGCCCCCCGCGCCATCGTCGACGACGTGCTCGACGCCGTCGCCGCGCTGCAGCCGCTGCTGCGCTCGGACCCAGCCAGCGGTACCCGCATCGTGCTGCAGGCCGAGCGCGATCCGGCGCAAGTGGCCGTGCTGTCCGGCGGCGGCGCCGGCCACGAACCGGCGCATGCCGGCTTCGTCGGCCCCGGCATGCTCAGCGGCGCCATCGCCGGCGACCTGTTCGCCTCGCCGGGGGTGGAAGCGGTGCTGGCCGCGATCCGCGCCTGCGCCGATGCGCCCGGGGTGCTGCTGGTGATCAAGAACTACACCGGCGACCGGCTCAATTTCGGCCTGGCCGCCGAGCGCGCACGCGCCGAAGGCATCGACGTGGCCAGCGTGCTGGTCGCCGACGATATCGCCCTGCCCGATGCCGCGCAGCCGCGGGGCATCGCCGGCACGGTGCTGGTGCACAAGTACGTCGGCCATCTGGCGCGCGAAGGCGTAGGGCTGGCCGCGCTGGCGCAGCGCGGCCAGGCCTTCGCCGAGCGCCTGCTGTCGCTGGGCATGGCGTTGTCCAGCTGCACCGTGCCGGGCCAGCACGCCGGCCGCCGCGCGCCGGAACTGGGCCTGGGCATTCACAACGAGCCGGGCACGCGCAAGGTGCAACCGGCCTCGGTCGAGGACGCGCTGGCGCTGGTGCTGGATCCGCTGCTGGCGCAGGCCGATGCGCGCTACGGCGCCGCTGCGCCGCTGGTGCTGCTGCTCAACGACCTGGGCGGCTGCTCCACCCAGGAACTGGGCGTGCTGACAAGGCTGGCGTTGCAGCGCATCGGCAGCGACCGGATCGCATTGATGACGCTGCCGGCGGCGCTGATGACCTCGATGGACATGCACGGCTTCTCGATCACCCTGGTGCCGGCCGACGCCGACGTGCTCGCCGCACTGCGCTCGCCGGTGCAGACGCTTGGCTGGCCGGGCGTGCGCGTGCCGCACGCGCCCGTCCACTTCGCCCCGGCGCTGTCGCGCAGCGATGCGTTCCGGCATGGCGCCCGCGACGCGCAGCGCGCTGCGGCGCTGGCCCGGGTCGCGCAGGCGCTGATCGGCGCGCAGTCGGCGTTGGACGCGCTGGATGCGCAGACCGGCGACGGCGATGCCGGCAGCACCTTCGCCGCCGGCGCCCGCGCGCTGCAGCAGGCGCTGCAGCAAGACGCGCTGGCGACCGGCGCGGCCGCGCCGCTGGCGCACGGCCTGGCGGCGACGATCGAACGCAGCATGGGCGGTTCCAGCGGCGTGCTGCTGTCGATCCTGTTCACCACCGCGGCCACCGAACTGGAGGCCGGGCACGGCTGGGTGCCGGCGCTGCAGGCCGGCGTGGCACGGATGCAGCATTACGGCGGCGCGCAACCGGGCGACCGGACCATGCTCGACGCGCTGCTGCCGGCGTTGCACGCGCTGGCGCGCGGCGGCAGCGCCGACGACGCGGCACGCGCGGCGCGTGCCGGCGCCGATGCCACCGCGCAGCTGACCCAGGCCCGCGCCGGCCGCTCGGCCGCGGTACCGGCAGACGCGCTGCGCGGCGTGATCGATCCGGGCGCCGACGCGGTGGCGCGTGCGTTCGCGGCGTGGAGTCGATGAACGCCGACACTGCGCCGCGCCGGACAGGTGCGGACCTGTAGCAGCGGTGTCGGCCGCGACCAATGGCGCCGGCCGGTTGCCTGGCATCGGGCATAGTAGGGACGGAAGTCCCTCCCACCGTGCACCTTTGTAGGAGCGGCTTCAGCCGCGACGGGCGTTACCGCGGGTGCCGGTCGCGGCTGAAGCCGCTCCTACAGGGGACAGCGAGGCCTGCTCGCCGCAGGCGCTGCTCCTTACTGCGCAGCGCGCAGCGCCTGCGCCACTGCCTGCAGCGAGCCGTGCGCCGAGCCGGGTTGCAGCGCCAGCGGCTGGGTCTTGCCGCGCGCCACCACGTCCATGCGCTGCGGCACGCCCTGGGCGTCGCCGACGATGCGGTAGGTGGTGGCGCCGCGCACGAAGCTCAACGTATGCCGCGCAGCGTCGTAGGCGAAGGTTTCCCCCTTGCCTTCCGGGTACAGCAACTCCACCTGCTGCTGCGCATCGATCGCCGCGTAGTACGGCTTACCAAACTGGCCGTTCTGCTCGCTGGCGAACACGACGATGCGCTTGCCGGCAGGGGCCAGGCGGAAGTCGAGCAGGATCTTGTGCGGCACCATCGCCGTGCTGCCGCGGTCGTCCCACAGGTAATGCGTCTGCGCCACGCGCTTGCCGCCCTGGTCGCGGTAGCGCGTCTCCTGGGCCAGGCCCGGCGCGCTGCTGGCGTCCTCGACCAATTCGCGCTGCAGCAACGGCTGGCCGTCGTGCACCGTGTACACCGCGGACCGATGCCAGCAGCAGCCGTCCTTGTTCATGGTCTGCAGTTCGCGCGCCTGCGCATCCACCTTGAACAGGCCGCAGTTTTTCTGCGCCAGCTGGGTGAATGCCGGACTCGGCGCAAAGCCCTTGGCGGTGCCGACGTACACTTTGTAGGACGCACCGTGATTGCAGCTGTTCTGCCCGTCCATCAGCGCCAGGTCCTTGATCCCGTCGAAGTTGAAGTCGGCATAGATCAGGACGCTCTGCTTGGCGTACGGTAGTTCGTGCACCTTGCCCTTGGCCTTGCCGGCCTCGACGTCGGGGTCCAGCACCAGTTCGGGCGAGGCCACCTCGATCAGCGGCTTGGCGCTGCCGCGCGCGAACACGCGCACGATACCGGGGCGGAACTCCTCGCGGTTGTCCTCGATCTCCAGCGTCGCCCGGTAGCGGTCGGAAAAATCCTGCACCTCGTAGGTGCGGCGCTGGCTGTGGGCGAAGGCCTGCGCATCGAACCCATCGTCGGCGCTGCGCCGCGACTGGGCCGACGCCGTGGCCGCCAGCGACAGCGTGCCGAGCAGGAGGAAACCGCAACGCCACGCGGCGCGCATGGGGAGAAGCGCAGAGAACGACCGCATGGGATGTCCTGGATATCGGCGAATGTGCCTGAGCGCCGCAGTTTAGAGCAGCCCGCCCATCCGCGCCGTGCGCTGCGCGCCACGGGCCATCGGGGGTTCACCATACGACGACCCGGCCCTGGCCAGACTTGCCGCTGCCATACCCACCATTTCCGGAGCCGAACCTTGAGTGCGACGCCCGACGCTGCGGACACCCCGCACGTGGTCGGCGGCCTCAGCCGCCGCACCCAGATCCTGCGCCTGCTGCTGCGCTACCGCAGCTCGGGCGTGTTCTCCGGCATGGACGTGCAGGCCGCCGACGGCGCGCAGGAACTGCCGCCGGAAGGCACGCCCGAACAGTTCGTCACCGACCTGGAAGCGCTCGGCCCGACCTTCGTCAAGCTCGGACAGATGCTGTCCACGCGCCCGGACGTGGTGCCGCCGGAATTCGCCACCGCGCTGGAGCGGATGCAGGAAAACACCGCGCCGATCCCGGTGGAACGCATCCGCGAGATCGTCGAGGCCGACCTCGGCGTGGCGGTCAACAAGGCCTTCTCCGCGTTCGACGACACCCCGCTGGGGACCGCCTCGCTGGCGCAGGTGCACCGCGCCGCGCTGCGCGACGGCACGCCGGTGGCGATCAAGGTGCAGAAGCCGGAGGTGGCCGCGCAGGTGCGTTCGGACCTGGAGGTGCTGAAGAGTTTCGCCAACGCCGCCGACAAACTGACCGGGCTGGGCCGGCGCATTCGCTTCGCCGACTGGCTGGCCGAGTTCGGCAAGGCGCTGCTGGCCGAACTCAACTACGAAGCCGAAGCGGAGAACCTGGCGCGCTTCGGCGAACACCTCAAGCCGTTCCCGCAGCTGTGGGTGCCGCAGCCGATCTGGGACCTGAGCAGCCGCAAGGTGCTGACCATGCAGCTGGCCGAAGGCGTGCGCGTGGACAGGATCTCCGGGCTGCGCCGCACCGAGCAGCCGATGCACGAGCTGGCCGCGGCGCTGGTGCGCGGCTATCTGGACCAGATGTTCGTGCACGGCGAGATCCATGCCGATCCGCACCCGGGCAACCTGCGCGTGCTCGGCGACGGGCGCCTGGCGATCTTCGACCTGGGCATGGTCGCGCACGTGCCGCCGAAACTGCGCGAGCGCCTGCTCAAGCTGCTGTTCGCCGCGGTCGATGGCCGCGGCGAGGAAGTGGCCGAGGAAACCATCGCGCTGAGTACGCGCCTGGAGGACTTCGACGAGGACCGCTACCAGCGCGAGACCGGACAGATGATCGCGCGCTATGCCGCGCACGACGCCACCTCCGAAGGCCGCGTGGTGCTGGACCTGGTGCGCATCGCCACCGCCTACGGGCTGCGCACGCCGCCGGAACTGAGCCTGCTCGGCAAGACCCTGCTGAACCTGGAAGCGGTGTGCCGCGCGCTGTCGCCGCACCTGGATACGCGCAGCGTGGTCGAGGACCAGTTGCAGCACGTGATGCGCGCGCGGCTGAAGAAATCGCTGTCGGCGGCGAACCTGGCCAGCGAGGCCATGGAAATGCAGGCGCTGCTGCGCGAGGGTCCGCGCAAGCTGTCGGACATCCTGTCGCTGGCCGCCGACAACCGCCTGCAGGTGCGCGTGGCCGGGCTGGAAGAATCGCGGCTGATGGAAAGCCTGCAGAAGATCGCCAACCGCGTCGCCGCCGGCATCGTCACCGCCGCGCTGATCCTGGCCTCCACGCAGATGATGCGCATCGACACCGGCGCCAAGCTGTTCGGCTACCCGGCCATCGCGATGGTGCTGTTCCTGCTCGGCGTGGCGCTGGGCCTGGGCATCGTCGCCAGCGCGGTGCTGTTCGACCGGCGGGCGCATGCGCGGGAGGAGCGCGGGCGGCGGTAGGTGTTGTGGCGGGACTCGGAACTCGGAACTCGGAACTCGGAACTCGGAACTCGGAAAAGCGTGGCAGCGCCATTGGCCTGTGCGGGCGCTCCTCTGTAGGAGCGGCTTCAGCCGCGACGAACGAAGCGGCGGCGCTGAGCGCTGCAGATGGCGCCGGCGCCGATGGCCCGGCACGCGCGGCCACAGGAGCGCCGAGGCCTTGCGCCATTCGCGCTTACGGCTCCTTGCGCAGCAGCCGCACTTCCTGCGGCGATTCCAGTGCGATGCCCTCTTCGGCCAGGCGCTGCAGCAGGCTGAAGAACAGATCGCTGCGGATGCCGTAGCTCAATCGCGGATTGCCGACGTAGGCGAAGCTGTTGAGGGTGACGTGGCCGCTGGCGATGGAGTCGATGTACACCGACGGCGCCGGATCCGACAACACGCCCGGATGCGCGGCATACAGTTCCAGCAGCAGCGTGCGCAGCTTGACCACGTCGGTGCCCAGCGACACCGCGAACTGGATCTGCACCCGGCCCAGCGGCCCGGCCAGGGTCATGTTGCGCAGGGTCTTGGTGATCAGTTCGGAATTGGGCACGATCAGGGTGGAACGGTCGCCGACCTGGATCTCGGTGGAACGCACGCTGATCTTGCGCACGTCGCCTTCCTGGTCGCCGATCTTGACCCAGTCGCCGATCTTGACCGGGCGCTCGGCCAGCAGGATCAGCCCGGACACGAAGTTCTGGATGATCGACTGCAGGCCGAAGCCGATGCCCACCGACAGCGCGCTGACCACCAGCGCGATCTGCGCCACGTCGATGCCCGAGGCGGCCAGCCCGCACAGCGCGGCCAGCAGGATGCCGATATAGCGGGCCGCGGTGCTGACCGAATTGCGCGAACCATCGTCCAGCTCGGTCTTCGGCAGGTAGGTCTGGGTCAGCCAGCCATGGATGTACTGCATCACCAGCAGGCCCAGGCCCAACACCAGCGCCGCGCGCAATACCTTGCCCGGGTACAGGTGGCTCTCGCCGATCGGGATGCCCTGCGACAGCACCGAGAACCAGTCGGTGATGGTCGAGACATTGGTCCCGAACGGGATCAGCAAGGCGCCCACGCCGATCAGCAACAGGCACACGCGCATCACCGCCGAGCTCAGCACCCCCGCCTGCTCCAGGCGGCTGGGGCGCACGCCGAACGCGCCGTTGGCGGCACGGCCGATGCGGCCTTCGCTGGCGAACAGCCATAGCGCGAAATCGTCGGCGAAGGTCATCAGCAGGCGGATCGCGCCGACCACCATGGTGATCCAGATGATCTGCCGGGTGATGAACAGGCCCAGGTACAGATAGCCCAGCAGCGAGGCCAGCAGCGCCACCACCACCGCCACCCGCACCAGCACCCCGACCAGCGCCAGCGCGCCGCCGTGCTGGCCCGGCGGTGGCGGCTGGCCGTTCTCCAGCGCCTGCGCGGCGGCCTCGGCGTACTGGCGCCGGCGCAGCCGCGACAGGCTGGTCAGGATGGCCAGGATCAGCACCGCGTAGGCCAGCGCGATCAGCCCGTCGGCGGCCACCGTCGCCGAGGCGCTGGTATGGCTGGCGCGGTTGACCACCAACAGCATGCTGCTGACCCAGGCCAGCGTCGCGGTGGCCCAGGTGTACTTGCGCAGGCGCCGCGCGGTGGCGTCGTCGATCGGGAACAGCCGCCACGACGGCTGGTTCGGCAGCAGCACGCTGGCGCCCAGCGAGCCCATGAACGCGGCGGCGAAACTGACCACGACGAAGCCACGCAGCACGCTTTCCAGCCGCGCCGGCACCGCACCGATGCTGCGCAGGCTCTCGGCCAGCACCAGCGCGGCCAGACCCGCGGTCAACGTGCCCAGCAGCAGAAACCACAACGCCAGGCCGGAGCGGCGCAGGCGGCTGCCCGGCGCGCGCGACATCGCGTACCGCTTGCCCAGCCAGCGCAGCAGGTAGCGCAGCGGGAACAGCAGCACGAACGCGATGCCCACGCCGATGCCGAGCGCGCCGGTGCCGTTCTCGGCGATGGCGGCGTCCAGCGCCTGCGCCGCCAACTGGTACAACGCGAGCAAGCGATCGCGGTCGTCGGGGAAATCGCTGGCGATCTGCCGCCACAGCGTCGGCGACAGCGGCGAGTCCGAGCGCATCGACAGCTCCTGGCTGAAATGCTCGGCCTGCAAGGCCTCGATCTGCTCGCCGAGCTGCTTGGCGTCCAGCACCAGCAGCTTGCCGCGCTTGATCCCCGAATCCAGCGGCGCGCGCTGCTTGGTCAGATCCTTGCGCTGCGCGACGATGTCGCTCGCCTCGCCCGCGGCAGGCTCACCCAGTTGCTTCAGCCGCGCATCGACCTGGGCCAGCTGCGGGGTCAACGCCGCGACCGCGGTCTCGGCATCGCGCTGCGCATCGGCCACCTGCCCGATCAGCTTGCGCAGCGCCTCCGGGTCGTCGGCGCTGTCCATGCTGTGCCGGGCGTCCTGCAGCGTCTGCTCGGCGCCGCTCAGCAAGGCCTCCGGGTCGGGCGCCTGCGGCTGGTCCTGCGGCTGCGCGGCAGCGGCCGCGCTCAGGCACAGCAACAGCAGCAGCAGCGAGCAGCGCAGCAACGGCAGCAACACAACGGAACGGGAAGGCAAGCGCACGCGGGGAACCGGCAAGTGAAGCGCGGACCACCGCGCGTGCGGCGCAATATACGGCGTGGGGGTTGAACAGAGCCAGCGGCATGCGACCGGTGGCAACCTGTCGCGGCTGAAGCCGCTCCTACAGGGGGCACAGCGCGGTGGACATCCGCGCTAGTCGCCGCCCCCGGCCACCTGCACCGGCCACGCGCGCATTGTCGGCACCTCGGCCTGCACCTGCTGCGCGTCCAGCCGCGCCTGCAAGGCCGGCAATGCCACCGCCAACGGACAGCGCAGTCGGCCGCCACAGCCCGGCAACGGCCAGCGTCGCTCGCGCAGCGCGGCGCCGTCAAAGCGGTTGTCGCGCAGCGCCTGCAAGGTCGGCACCACGCTGCGCAGTTGCAGGTAGTCGCGGTCGCCCTGCCGCACCAACTCCAGCAGCAGCGCGCCGCCCGGCGGATAGGCATCGGGCTGGCCAGGCACCGCGCCCGGCACGTCGAGCAGGCCGGCCAGATGCGCCAGGTTGGTGTCGTGGCCGAGCAACAGCAGCGCGCGGGTCTGCGCCGGTGCCAGCGGCGCCACTGCCGGGGCCTGCCCGGCCGCGGCCTGCAGCGTCGCCAGCAGGTGCGCGAGCAGGTTGGAGCCGCCGGCACGCGCCGCCGGCAGGGCGCGCTTGCTGTGGTCGAAGGCGGCGTTGTGCAGGCCGATCAGGCGTTGCAGGACGGTCGCATCGGCGCGACCCCATGCCACCTGCGCCAGCGGCAGGCCCTGCGCGTATTCCAGCATCAGGTTCTCGGCCAGGCTGCCGGCGGTCTTCAGCAGCTTGGCCGCCTGCGCGGGATCGTCCAGGCGTTGCGGATCGTCCAGCCGCGGCGTGTCCTGGCCCGGTGCTGGCGCGGCGCAGGCGGCAGCGCCCTGGCAGCCGGACAGGACCCGTTGCAGTGCGCGCAGCCGCGCGCGCGTGGCCGCATCCGGATGCAGCGGCGCGGCCACCGCATCGTCGTCCTTGTCGTCGTTCTTGTCCTCGCCGGCCGCGTAGTGGAACAGCGGATTGTTCTGCGTGGTCGGCAGTGCCAGGTAGTCGGCATGGCAGCCCGGCTGCAGGCCCTCGCCGAAGGCCGCGGCGCTGGCGTGGTTGCGCGGCGTGCTGTCGGCGATCAGCACCACCTGCGCGGCATCGCAGCCCGGCGCCAGCACACCTTCGCCCAGCCAGCGCTGCCGGTAGCGTGCGCCCAGCGCCTGCATCCCCGCCGCGCCGTGCGCGGTGAGCATGCCCGGCGCCACCGGCCATTGCGGCCATGGCTGCGCCGCGTACCTGGCCAGCGCGTGCGGATCCTTGGTCGGCGCACGCACGCCGTGGCGCATCACCACGATGCTCAGGCGCACTTGCGCTGGCGCGTTTGCGCTGGCGCGCGCCGCGTTGCCGGTCGGCACGTGCACGTGCGCGGCCGCGGCGGGCAAGGCCGTCACCGCCAGCAGCACCAGCGCCGCCGCGCGCGGCCACCGCCGCGAACCTGCGGCGGCAGCGACGCGTGTTGCGATGGAAGCGTACATCGCGCCGGCCTCAGAACTTCAACGACAGGTCGAGGAACACGCCGCGTCCGGCCAGGCCGAAGTACAGCGGCTGGTTGTCGGAGGAGCGCGCGCCGGCATAGCCGATCAAGGCGTGCCGATCGAGCAGGTTGTTGATGTCCATGCTGATCGAATAACCCTTCAGGCCGTAGGGGCCCTGCGTGCTGCGATAGCCCAGCGCCGCATCCAGGCTGGCGTAGCCGCCCAGGCGCTGGTCGTTGCCGAACACGGTGGCGCCGCTGGCGTCGGTGCTGTTGTCCACGCCGTACTGCGCGCCGACCACTTTCTCCATCAACGAGCCGAAGTAGCCGCTGCCGCTGTTGTAGAGCAGGCCCAATGCGCCGGTCACATGCGGGGTACCGGCGACCTGGGTGCTGCTGTGCTTGTAGGTGGCCTCGTTGTAGCTGGCGTTGGCGTACAGGCTCAGCATCGGCGTGAGCGCATAGGTGGCCTCGGCCTCGGCGCCGCGGTACACCGCACCGCCGCCGTTGACGAAGGCGCTCTCGCTGCCGCTGTCGGTGGCGACCAGGGTCTGGCTGATGTAGTTGCTGAAGTCGATGTAGTAGACGTCGGCGCCGAAGGTCAGGCCACGCGCGGCGTAGCTGGTGCCGAGCTGGTAGTTGCTGGTCAGCTCCGGCTGCAGGCCGCGCTCGCCGTTGAGTTCGATCACGTCGATCGGCGGCGCCAGGAAGCCGCGCGCGGCCTGCACGTAGCCGCTCCAGTGCTCGCTGAAGGCGTCGTGCAGGCTCAGCGACGGCAGCGTCGCGTCGTAGCTGGCGCTGGTGTAGGACGGTGCCGGCGGCGTGCTCTTGTTGAGCTGCGCGTCGAGCTGGCGCTCGACCCGCGAATAGCGCACGCCGGGGCTGAGGGTCAGCGTGTCGCTTAGCTTCCAGTCGTACTGCACGTACGGCTGCAGCGTGTCGGTGCGGTCGTGCAGCTGATAGTTGTACAGATAGCCGTACTTGGTGCCGCTGGCCGCGCCGGTGCTCATGTCCACCGGCAGCTGGTTGCGTTCGTCCAGACTGCGCTCCACCCACACGCCGGTCTGCAACTGGCCCGGGCCCAGCTCGCGCGCCAACCGCAGCACGTCGCCGAAGGCGTGGAAATCGTTGTCCGACAGCTTGCCGGGCACGTCCTTGGCCGCCTTGGACAGCTTCTTGCCGGTGCTGGAATAGAAGGTCACGCCGTTGTCGGCGGTGCTCTCGCTGGTGGGGATGCTGCTCTTGGCCGCGGTGTGGTCGAAGCTGTTGTAGTAGACCTTGTTGTCCAGCTCCCAGTCGCCCAGGCGCGTGCTCAGGCCCAGGTAGCTGAAGCTGGAGTAGTACGCGGCGCTGTTGTAGCCGGTGTAGTTCTGCAGGGTCGGATCGTTGCCCAGGCCGTAGCGCCAGCCGTGCTGTGCGATCTGCGCGCGGGTAGCGCCCTGCACGGTGTTCTGGTGCTCCTGGTTGTAGCTGCTGACGAAGCTCAGCGTGGTCGCCTCGCCCAGCTCGGTGACGGTCTTGACGAAGGCGTGCTCGCGGCGGTCGTCGGTACCTTTCAGGTAGGTGTCGCTGGCTTCCTTGGACAGGTCGGCGAACACGCGGGTGTTGCCGATGTGCTCGTCGGCGCTGACGCCGGTGGACCAGGTGTCCCAGCTGCCACCGGTGACGTAGGCGGTGACCCCGTCCACCGCGCTGGGATTGCGCGTGCGCAGCGCCAGCGTGCCGCCGAAGGTGGCGTTGCCGATGGTGGCGCCGCCGCCGGGGCCGCGGTCGATCTCGGCCTGGCCGAGCACGTGGTTGTTGAAGTACGCCGAGGTGGTGTGGTGCAGGTCGCTGGCGTCGCCGAACGGGATGCCGTCGAAGGTGATGGGCCGTCCTGGAAGCCGCGGATGCTGATGCCTTCGTTCTTGCCCAGGCCGGGACCTTCCGGCGAGGTGGTGACCACGCTCGGCGCGTACTTGATGATGTCGTCGTAGTTCGCGTTCAGGCGCAGGCCGTCGCGGATGAAGCGTTCGTCGATCACCGAGGTCGGCTGGCTCGCTTCCAGCGGCGCGGCGCTGGGCGCCAGCGTATCGACGCTGTTGGCGGTGACATTGATCGGCGCCAGTTCGCGTGGGCCGTCGTCGCGGTCTCCGGGGTCGGCGGCCGGCGTGGCCACGGCCTGCGGCGCGCGCGGGGCGGCGGCGCTGCGGGGCGCGGCAACGGCGCTGCGCACGATGCTGACCGTGCTCGGGGTTGGCATGCGGTAGTCCAGGCCGGTGCCGGCCAGCAGTTTCTGCAGCTGCTGCGCCGGCGCCAAGCCGGCCGGTGCGCCGTTGCTGCGTTGCCCGGCGACCAGCGCCGGGTCGTACATCAGTTGCAGGCCGCTGTTGCGGGCGAACCGCTCCAGCGCCTGATCCAGCGGCATCGGCGCGATCGCCGGCGCAGAGGCGGCAACGGGAACCGACCAGGCCGGCAGCGAAGCGGTGCTGCCGAGCAGCAGGGCGATGGAAACGACGAGCGTGTTGCGCATGGGACGTGCTACCGGAGGGGAGAGGAAGGCGGCCGTGCGCATCCAGCGCGACGGCCATACCTACCTAGGAGTGCCGCACAGCGCCGCGCGGCTACCGGTAATTGCATGAATTTTTTCTTACATCGGCGCCGGCGCGCTGCGGATCGTCACCGCGTGGGCGTCGCGGTGCACCTGCACGTTCGGCAGGCTGCCCAGATAGGCGACGAAAGCGTCCGGATCGCGCAGGTGGAACACGCCGCTGATGCGGCGCGCGGCCAGCGCCGGGTCGGCGATGCGCAGCGGCTGCGTGGTGTAGGCGTTGAACAGCCGCGCCACCTCGCCCACGCTGCGGTCGTGCACGCCGACCTGCGCCGGCAGCCAGGCGGTGGCGCCGGCGATGTCGGCATGCGCGTCCAGTCCCAGCAACTGGCCGCGCGCATCCAGCCGCGCCTGCTGGCCGCCGCCCAGGTCCGCCAGCTGCGCGCCCTCGCTGGGCAAAGCGTTGCGCCACCACCACGGATGCGCGCCGCGCAGCACGTGCACGCGTCCCTGCAGCACGGTGACGCGTGTGCCACCGGCATGTTGATCGACGCCGAACACAGTGCCGATGTCGCGCAGTACCAGCGTGCCGACGCTGACCCGCAGCGGCCGCGCCGGATCGTGGCCGAGGTCGAACAGCGCCTTGCCCCGCAGCAATGCGATGTCGCGGCGCTGCGCGCCGTAGCGCACGGCGATGGCGCTGCCGCGGTCCAGGCGCACCACGCTGCCGTCGGCCAGCGCGACCTCGCGCCCGGCATCGGCGGCGGCGGCGTAGACCGTCGCCGCGACGCTGGCCGGCGCCGCCAGCTGCGTGGCCACGCCCACCGCGGCCAGCGCGAGCACCGCGGCCAGGCCCAAGGCCCGGCGCCGGCTGCGCTTGCGCGCGGGCGCCGCCGCGCGCACTCGCGACGCGGCACTGCGGCCGAGTTCGGGCCGCAACGGCACCACCACCGCGCCGCTGTGGCGCGCATGCGCGCACAGCTGGTCGCTGCTGGCCTGCTGCGAGTGCGCCGCGGCCTGCAGGTCCTGGTGCAGGTGGGCGATGCCCAGGTATTCGGCCACGTGCGCCGGCGATTGCCGCAGCCACGCCAGGAATTCGGCCTGCTGCACCGGCGCCAGCGGCGCCTCGCGCTGTGCCAGGTACCAGGCCGCGGCCGCCGCGGCGATCGGCGACTCACGCATAGCGCGCCATGCCCTGCCGGCACACCGCCAGGCCCTTGATGATGTATTTCTTGACCATGTGGCTGGAGATCTGCAACTGCTGGGCGATGTCCTGGTAGCCGAGTTCGTCGCGGTAGCGCAGCACCATCGCCGCGCGGCATTTCGGCGGTAGCCGCGCCATCAGTTCGGCCAGGCGCCGCCGGCGTTGCTCGCGGTGCATCTGCGCATCCGCCTCGCACGGCACCGCCAGCCGCTCCAGCACCTCGTCCAGGCAGGTGTCGCGCTGCGTGCTGCGCTGGTTGAGCAGCGCATGCTCGCGCATCAGGTTGGCGGCGATGGTGAACAGGTAGGCTTCCGGATTGGCGATCTCCGGCGCGTGCGCCTCGCTGCGTTGCAGGCGCAGCCACACTTCCTGTACCAGGTCCTCGGCGTCCCAGGCCGCGGCGCGGCGACGCAGGAAATAGCGGCTCAGCGACGGCCGCCATTGCAGGAACAGCCGCGACAGGGCCGGCAAGGGTTCGGGACGCACCAGGCGCTCGCAGGATCGGAAAGGCCTGCGATGCTGGTTGCGGCGGATGAAAGTCCGATGACGCACGGGCCGCGCGGGCACGGATGCAGGGCCGCGCCCCAGCCGGCATTCAGTTGCGCGCCGCGGGCGGCCTGGTGCGCTGGAGCGGCGGATGTAGCGCGGCCGATGGCCGGGGCGGCCGCGGGCGGGCGGCGTTCCACATGCGGGATAGGATGTCCTTCGCAGCGGCCTTCCGCTGCGCCGGACACGCTCCATGTTCAAGGGATTGCCGCCTTTGCGCCGGCGTTCGCCAAGGACATCGTCATGACCGACCCCGTCGTCCAGATCAAGCCGCTCGGCTTTCCATGGGAAACGATCGACCCGTTTCTGTTCTGCGTCTATCACGACGACGCTTATCCCGCCGGCAACGGCGCGATGGGTCCGGCGGCATCGCTCGCGGGCCGCGCCATCGGCCAGGACTTCAGCCGCAAGGACGGCTGGAGCATGTATCACGGCGAGCAGATCCCCGGCTTTCCCGGCCACCCGCACCGCGGCTTCGAGACCGTGACCATCGTGCGCAAGGGGCTGATCAACCATGCCGACTCGCTCGGCGCGGTGGCGCGCTTCGGCGCCGGCGACGTGCAGTGGTTGACGGCCGGTGCCGGCATCGTCCATTCGGAGATGTTCCCGCTGCTAGAGACCACCGCGCCCAACCCGCTGGAACTGTTCCAGATCTGGCTCAACCTGCCGGCGCGCAGCAAGATGGTGGCGCCGCACTTCACCATGTTCTGGGCGCACGACCTGCCGCGCTTCAGCGCCACCGACGCCGCCGGCCGCCGCACCGAGGTGGCCTGCGTGGCCGGCCGGATCGGCCCGGTCGACGCCGCGCCCGGCGCGGCCGGCGGTCCGCTGGCGCCGCCGCCGGATTCGTGGGCCGCGCAGGACGATGCCGACGTGGCGATCTGGACGATCCGCATGGCGCCCGGCGCACGCTGGACGCTGCCCGCCGCGCAAGGTCGCGGCACGCGCCGCAGCCTGTACTTCTTCAAGGGCGCAGCGGTGACCGTGGGCGGACGCGACGTGCAACGCCACGCCGCCATCGAAGTGCGTGCCGACCAGGCGGTGGAGCTGGTCAACGGCGATCTGGACGTGAGCGAGTTCCTGGTGCTGCAGGGCCGGCCGATCGCCGAACCGGTGGCCCAGCACGGCCCGTTCGTGATGAACACCCAAGCCGAGATCGCCCAGACCATGGCCGACTACCGCCGCACCCAGTTCGGCGGCTGGCCATGGAACGACGAGGCGCCGGTGCACGGCAGCGATGCGGCCCGCTTCGCGCGACACCCGGATGGGCGCGAGGAGCGGCCGGCACAGCACGCGGCAGCCGCGGACATCGCGATCGGTTAGCGCGTGTTCCCGTGGCGAATGGCTGCGGAAACGTGGCGGGCCGTGCTGGCTTCGCGTACTCGCATCAGCGCGTCGCTTTCGCGCCGTACCCTCACCCCACCCCCTCCCCGAGGGCCTGATTAGCGCTGTGTCTCAGCTGTCGTACGCAGTTGCTGCTCTGTGAGCCTTCCCGCGCCGGCCAGGGCACTGGCCAGGCGCGGCACCATGGCGGCCAGGTTGAAGCGGCGATTGAAGCGGTAGGCATGCGCATGCAGGTAGCGCGCGCCGTATTTGGGGAAGTCCACCGCATGGTGGGTGCCGCTAAGCGCCGTTTTGAGATTGCCCAGGATCGTATTGACCCAACGCAGACGAGGCTGCTGGACGCCTTTGCGGCCGCTTCCGGTCACGATGGCATCGTGGGTCAGGCCTGCCCAGCCCACACCGGTGAACGCTGTCAGCCCATCACTGACGACATGGGTGCCCGGTGCCAGTGCCTGCTGAGCCCACGTGTGCACGACGCTTCTTCGGAAGCTGGAGACCACATCCAGGCGGAGATAGCGCGGGCGCCCTTGATGCAGGGAAACCGCTGCAATAAACGGCACTTTATTGCGCCACTGCGGTTGGCCTGGACCACCGGCGCGTTCGCCGCCCAGATAGGCATCATCGATCTGGACCTCTCCGTCGAGCCGGCGTGACTGCTCACGATCGGCCATCGCCGACATCACTTTGTGCTTGATCCGCCATGCAGTGCGATAGCACACGCCCAGTTGCCGAGCCAGTTCCAGCGCAGCAATTCCGTTCTTGGCTTGGCTCACCAGATAGATGGCCAGCCACCACACCCGCAAGGGAAGCTTGGTGTCTGCCATGGGCGTGCCGGCGGTCAAGCTGGTCTGTACCCGGCAGCGCGCGCACTGCCACAGGTGCTGGCGTCCCCGCTCAAAGCCACTGGCATGCGTGTGTCCGCACTGCGGACACACGAAGCCATTGGGCCACCTGGCCTGAACCAAGGCCTCGACACATTGCGCCTCGGAGCCGTAGCGGCTCAGAAAAGCCGGAATCGAAAGCCCCTTTTGGAACTGGATCCGATTGAGCGTCATCGCCGTATCTCACTGAAGAACCTGCATTTCTAAACCAAGGCAGCATCACCAGCTGAGACACAGCGCTAATCAGGCCCCGAGGGGACAGGGGCTACATCAGTAGCGTGCGGAGGCCAGCGCCTGCGCGCGCTCCAGTTGCTCGGCGATGCGCTTGCGCGCCTGCTGCAGTTCCTGCTTGGTCGCCTGCTGTTGCGCGGCCGGCACCAGCTCGGCATCGATCACCGTCAACGCATCGGAATAGCTGCGTACCATCGTCGCCATGTAGGCGTTCATGTACGCCGAATCGTCCTTCTCTTGGTCCAGCGCCTGCAGTTGCGCCTGGCCCTTGGCCACTTGCGCGGCGATCTTCTGCGCATCGCCGGGACCGCCCTTTCCGGCGTCCGCAGCCGCGGCGCCCTGATGCGCGGCGACCACTTCGCGGGCGAAGTCGGCGACGCTGCCGCTGACGTTGCGCGACAGCGCCTGCTGCGACAGCGCCACCGCATTGCCTTCCAGCACCTGCAGCATCGCCTTGGCCGAGGCATCGCCGGCGATCGGCGCGCGCCCGCTTTCGCCGCCGACCGGGGCCGCGGTCGGGGCCGGCGAGGTCGCCGGTGCGGTGCGCGAGGTCTGGTCGCCCGGCTTGCCGCAGCCGCTCAGCGCCACGGCAGTCAGCGCCGCGAGAATCGAAAGCCGGGTCGTGATGCGTCTCGGGGTCATGGGATGCTCCTGGTTTGCCAACGCCTACCTTGCCCAGGCGCCGCGCAAACCCGCGTGAATCGCCTGCGCAGGCCGCTAGAATGACGGCATGGCCAACACGGCTCCAGAGCGTTCCGATCCGCCGATGACCCTCGCGCCCGACACCCGCGCGCCGCGCAAGCGCGTGGCGCTGTACGAAGACGTGGCCGAGCGGCTGCGGCAGAAGATCTACGACTACGTGCTGCCGCCGGGCGAGTGGATCGACGAGCCGGCGCTGGTCGCCGAACTGGGCATCAGCCGCACCCCGTTGCGCGAGAGCCTGAAGCTGCTCGCCGCCGAAGGCCTGGTGCAGATCGAGCCCGGCCGCGGCGCGCGCGTGACCCGGCTGAACCTGGAGGACCTCAACGAGCTGTTCCCGGTGATGGCGCTGCTGGAGGGCCGCTGCGCCTACGAGGCGGTACGCAAGGTCGATGCCGCCGGCCTGGCGCGGCTGGAAGCGCTGCATGCGCGGATGGAGCAGGCGGCCGACGAAGGCGACCTGGCCGAGTACTACCGGCAGAACTACCTGATCCACGAATCGGTGCAGGAATTCGCCGGCAACCCGTGGCTGATCCGCGTCACCCACGACCTGCACCGCATCCTCAAGATGCACCGCGGGCGCCAGCTGCTGGCGCCCGGGCGCATGCAGCAATCGCTGTGCGAACACCGCGAACTGATGGACTGCTTCCGCCGCGGCGACGCCGAAGGCGCCGAGCGCACCATGAACCGGCACCTGCAAAGCCAGGGCAACGCCCTGGCGATGTATGTGGCCGCCGGCGGCAAGTTGAATGTGCCGGCGCCGTTGCCTGGTGGGCGGGACGCGGGACCCGGGACGCGGAACTCGTAAAAAGCGGCGCGTTCGGTTTTGCCGCTGCAAGGCGCTCGCCGAGAGCCACACCCACAAAAGCGCCGCCCCGAGGGACGGCGCTTTTTTTGTTCGATGCGTTGCGGGCCGGGAACCGCGATCGGCGGTCGCGGCTGCCCGGTCTGCGTCCCTCACAGCCAGCCCGGCACCACCAGCAGCAGCCAGGCCAGCAGTGGGCCGAACAGGACCACCAGACCGCTGTAGATCAGGAAGCGCTTGTACAGCGACTCGCGTTCGTCCGGCGCGGCCGAGGCCACCACCAGCGCGCCGTTGGTCGAGAATGGGCTCACGTCCACCACCGTGGACGAAATCGCCAACGCGCAGATCACCCCGGCCGCACCGAGGTGGCCCTGCAGCAGGAACGGCACCGCCAGCGGGATGGTCGCGCCCAGCACTGCCGCCGAGGAGGCGAACGCGGAGACGATGCCGCCGACGTAGCACACCAGCAGCGCGCCGAGCAGCGGGATGCCGATGTCGGACACGCCGTTGCCGATGTAGTCCACCGCCCCGCTCTCCTGCAGCACCGCCACGTAGGTGACCACGCCGCTGATCAGCAGCACCGTGGACCAGCTGATGCCGTCCACCGCGCCCTTCTGCGCCTTCGGCGACAGCAACGCCAGCACCACCGCCACGGTCATCGACACCAGGCCGACGTTGAGGTTGTAGAGCAGCGAGGCGATGCCCAGGCCGAGCAGGCCGAACAGGGTCAGCACCCGATCGCGGTTCAGGCTCACCGCCTCCAGCGCCGCCGGGTCGGTGGACAAGGTGCCGCCGCCGGCCGACAGCAACGCGCCATGGCCTTCGATCGCGAACTGGCGATGCGAGGACTGATCGCCCACCGGCACGTAGGCGGCGTTGGCCAGCGATGGCGTCGGTTCGCGCCGCAGCAGCGCCAGGCCGCCGAAGGCGAAGAAGCAGATCAGCGCCATCAGCAGGTTGAAGCCGAGGCTGGTCAGGAACACCGCCATCTCGGTCACGTCCAGCCCGGCCTTCTCCACCACCTTGTTGGTGATGCCGCCGTACACGCTGATCGGCGAGAAACCGCCGGCTTGCGCGCCATGGATCACCAGCAGGCCCATCAGCAACGGACTGATCCGGTACTGCCTGGCGAAGCGCAGCGCGACCGGGCCGATGATCGCCACCGCCGCCGGGCCGAGCGCGCCGAATGCGGTCAGTACCGCGGTGACCACGAACATCACCCACGGGATCGCTACGAGCTTGCCGCGGACCGCGCGCACCGCCCAATGCACCAACAGATCGATGGTGCCGTTGTTGCGCGCGATCGCGAACAGATAGGTGATGCCGACCAGGGTCAGGAACAGGTCGCCGGGAAACCCGGCCAGGACCTCCTTCCCGTCCATGCCGACCCAGACGCCACCGATGATGAAGGCCAACGCGAATGCGACCGCGCCCATGTTGACCGGCAATGCCGTGGCCACGATGAACATGACGATCAAGCCGATGATCGTCGCGATTTGTGGACTCATGCGCCCTCCCGAGCTTGCTGGATCCGTACCACTGCCGCGAATGGCCACCCGCCATCCTGGGTCGATCGCCCACTGCCAACTGCCGTGGCGGCGCGACGGCTGCCATCGCCGTCCCCTCCCGCCGCCACGGCCGCATCACTGCATCCGTTGCTCCGCCTGCCGCGCCCATGCCGCCGCTGCGGCCAGGCTGCCGAACTCTTCCACCGAACGCGCCTGGCACTGCGGCAGCAGCTCGCGCGCGATGCGTGCCAGCGCCCCGCCAGGCCCCAGTTCCAGGAACACGCGCGCACCGCGCTCGGCGGCCTGGCGCAGGGTGCCGGCCCAGTCCAGCGTCGTCGCCAGCTGCGCCGACAGCGCGCCGATGGCGTCGTCGCGATCGCCGATGCGGTGTCCGTCGATCCCGGCCAGCAGTGCGGCGCGCGGCGCGGCCAGCGGCGCGGCGCGCAGGTCGGCGGCGAACGCCTGCGCCGCGCTGGCCAGCAACGGCGTATGCGCGGCCACCGCGACCGGCAGCCGGGTGACCCGCGCGCGTTGCGCACGCGCCTGGCGCTCGCCCTGCGCCAGCGCATCGGCATGGCCGCCGAGCACCAGATGGTCGTCGCCGTTGACGATGGCGATGTGCAGGCCGGTCTGCGCGCACAGCGTTTCGGCGGCGTCGCGCAACAGGCCCTGTACCGCGATCAGGCCGTCGCCCTTGCGGCTGGCCGCATCCATGCGCTGCGCGCGCCGCCGCGCCAGCGCCAGGCAGACGGACGCGTCCATGCCGCCGCCCAGCGCATGCGCGGCCAGTTCGCCGATGCTGTAGCCGAGCAGCAACGCCGGCGGCGGCAGTTGCGGCAGCAGCGCGGCGGCATTGGCCAGCGCCGCCGCGCACACCAGCGGCTGCGCGACCGCGTTGTCGTAGCGCGCGTCGGCACCAGCCAGCGCGCGCGGATCGGCGCCGAGCACCTGCGCGGCCGCGGCCAGCACCGCCTCGGCCGCAGGCGCGCCGGCGCTGTAGTCGAACATCGCCGGATGTTGCGCGCCCTGCCCCGGGCACAGCAGTGCCAGGCTCATGCGGCCTCCTGGCGCTGCAGGAAACAGGCGCAGGCGAGCAGATCGGCACTGCCGCCCGGGCTCAGCCGGCGCGCGACGAAGGCCTCGCCGATGCGCGACAACTGCTGGCGCCAATCCGGCTGCGCCACGCCGCCGGCCTCGAGGAACCCCCGCGCGCTGCGTTGCGCGAAACGCAGGCCGTCGCGGCCGCCGCGCTGCAGCAGGTTCAGATCGTCGGTGTGCGCGATCAGCTGCAGCAGGGTCTGCGCCATGGCGGCATCATAGGCAACGCCTGCACGCAGCGCGCGGCGCAGCGTCGGCAGCGCCACCTCGCGCAGCAGCGGGAAGCCTGCAGCGGCCTGTTCGCGCACGCCGGCCACGCCATGCCGGCGACGCATGCGCTGGCCGTGGCTGTGCGGATCCAGTGGCGCGTCCAGCAACGCATCGCGCCAGTGGCCGACGGCATTGCAGACCGCCACGCCGTCCGGCATCGCATGCTGCTGGCTGCGCAACCGCGCCGCCGCCGCGACCAGCAGGCCCAGGCTGAAGATCGCACCGCGGTGGGTGTTGACGCCGCCGGTGGCGCGCAGCATGGCGCGCTCGGCCTCGATGCCGCGCTGGCGCAACGTGGCGAACGGCGCATCCGCCATGCCGGCAGCGGCGATCGCGACGAAGTAGCCGCGCAACGCGAACAGGCTGCGCAGGAACGTGGACGCGTCCATGTCGTCGTGGCTGCCGCGATCGAACGGCGTGACCAGGCCGGGCTTCGGCGCGCAGGCCAGCTCGGCATGCAGGCTGGCGACGGCGAGACGGCCGAGACGGTATGGCATGGCCGCAGCGTTGGGGACGTTCGCTGCGGTGTTCGCCGCCGATGAAGCCGCTTGCGGATAGCCGACGAATTGCACTGTAGAAGGGGCTTCAGGCGCGACCGCTTCTGATGCCGTGAAGATCGCGGCTGCGTTCGTCGCGGCTGAAGCCGCTCCTACAGGGGCGTGCGGATGGCTGGCTAGCTGCACTGTGGGAGGGACTTCAGTTCCGACGGCTGCCGACGCCGGTAGGTGCGACGCTCCGTTCGTCGCGGCTGAAGCCGCTCCTACAGGGGCGTGCGGATGGCCGGCTAGCTGCACTGTGGGCCTGATTAGCGCTGTGTCTCAGCTGTCGTACGCAGTTGCTGCTCTGTGAGCCTTCCCGCGCCGGCCAGGGCACTGGCCAGGCGCGGCACCATGGCGGCCAGGTTGAAGCGGCGATTGAAGCGGTAGGCATGCGCATGCAGGTAGCGCGCGCCGTATTTGGGGAAGTCCACCGCATGGTGGGTGCCGCTAAGCGCCGTTTTGAGATTGCCCAGGATCGTATTGACCCAACGCAGACGAGGCTGCTGGACGCCTTTGCGGCCGCTTCCGGTCACGATGGCATCGTGGGTCAGGCCTGCCCAGCCCACACCGGTGAACGCTGTCAGCCCATCACTGACGACATGGGTGCCCGGTGCCAGTGCCTGCTGAGCCCACGTGTGCACGACGCTTCTTCGGAAGCTGGAGACCACATCCAGGCGGAGATAGCGCGGGCGCCCTTGATGCAGGGAAACCGCTGCAATAAACGGCACTTTATTGCGCCACTGCGGTTGGCCTGGACCACCGGCGCGTTCGCCGCCCAGATAGGCATCATCGATCTGGACCTCTCCGTCGAGCCGGCGTGACTGCTCACGATCGGCCATCGCCGACATCACTTTGTGCTTGATCCGCCATGCAGTGCGATAGCACACGCCCAGTTGCCGAGCCAGTTCCAGCGCAGCAATTCCGTTCTTGGCTTGGCTCACCAGATAGATGGCCAGCCACCACACCCGCAAGGGAAGCTTGGTGTCTGCCATGGGCGTGCCGGCGGTCAAGCTGGTCTGTACCCGGCAGCGCGCGCACTGCCACAGGTGCTGGCGTCCCCGCTCAAAGCCACTGGCATGCGTGTGTCCGCACTGCGGACACACGAAGCCATTGGGCCACCTGGCCTGAACCAAGGCCTCGACACATTGCGCCTCGGAGCCGTAGCGGCTCAGAAAAGCCGGAATCGAAAGCCCCTTTTGGAACTGGATCCGATTGAGCGTCATCGCCGTATCTCACTGAAGAACCTGCATTTCTAAACCAAGGCAGCATCACCAGCTGAGACACAGCGCTAATCAGGCACTGTGGGAGGGTCTTCAGTCCCGACGGCTTCCGACGCCGGTAGGTGCGACGCTCCGTTCGTCGCGGCTGAAGCCGCTCCTACAGGGGCTTGCGGATGGCCGGCTAGCTGCACTGTGGGAGGGTCTTCAGTGCCGACGGCTGCCGACGCCGGTAGGTTTGACGCTCCGTTCGTCGCGGTCGAAGCCGCTCCTGCAGGAGCCTGCGAACCTGCTGGGGCCACTGTAGGAGGGGCTTCAGCCCCGACCGCTTGCGGCGCCGGACCGTCCACGGCTGCGGCGGCCAGCGATGGCGGAAAGCAGGCGTCTTGCGTACCGCGCAGCGCCTGCAGGTCCATCACGCCCCCCACGCCTGCAGCAGTTCCGTGCGCGGCTGCAGCCGGCAGTCGCGCAGCGCCTTGACCAGCAGCTGCGCGCTGTCGCCGGCCAGTTCGCGCCAGCTCACCGCGTCGCCGTCGGGCAGCAGCACTTCGCCATCGGCGCGGCACCCGTGGCGCTGCTCCCAACGCGCCAGGTCGGCGAGCAGCGCGGGGGCCTGCGCCGACGACGGCACCGGCCACAACAGATCGATGTCCGAACCGGCCTGCACGTAGCGCAAGCCGGTCAGCGCCTGCCAGGCGAAGGCGCCGAATACGCGCGGGATCAGCCCATGCGTGGCGGCCAATGCCTGCAGTTCGCGCAGCGGCAATTGCCAATCGTGCAGTGCCGGCACCTGCGCGCAGACCTCGTCCAGGGTCAGCGGCGCGCGCTGCCGCCGCACCGCACCACGCTCTACCGACAGCGACAGCCGCTGCTTGCCCTCGGCCGGCGGCAACGGCACGCCCAGGCGCAGTAGCGGCGCAGCGTCGCGGCGATCGCCGCGCGCGACGATCGCCGGATGGCCGGCAGCGAACCAGTCGCGCAGGCGCGCCTGCGCACCCGGTGTGCGCGCCTGCCACGGCGCATCGGCCGCCAGCCAGACCAGGTCGTGCCGGGCGAGCGGCTCATGCATGGCCGGCGGCGACCTGCGCGGCGATCGGTGCGGCCAGCAGGCGGCCGTTGCACGCGGCGCCGCGTTGCGCGCGTACATCGCCGTGCAGCGGCGCCTGCAGCGCGGCGACCAGCGCTTGCGCCAGATCGCCCTGCCACAGCGCGTCCACCGCGCCCATCGCCACGTAGTTCTCCACGCCCGGCGCGAACACCGGAGAACTCTTGCTCAAGGCCTGCAACTTCTCCAGCGGCTGCTTGGTGACCCGCGCCATCGCACGCAGGTCCATCACCCGCACCTGCGCCTCGGGCAGCGCGTAGATCGCGTCGGCCATCAGCCCGAAGGCGAGAAAACCGCCGCTGACCGATTCGCCATAGACCAGCGTCAGCAGCCGCGCGCCGCGCCGCCGTGCCAGGTCCAGGCATTGCGCCAGATGCCCGAAATAGCCGTTGATGCCGAGCAGTTCGTCCTTGCGCGACGGCCGCTGGCCGGCGGTATCGACCAGCATCACGATCGGCCGCTGCGGCTGCGTGCGCGTGCTGTCCAGCACCGCGGCAGCCAACGCCAGCGCGTGCTCCACGCCCACTTCCAGCTTGTCGGCACTGCCGATCACGGTGACCTCGCCGAGCGCGGTGCTGGCGCTGCCGCCGATCACGCCAGCGCGCACCTCGACCCGGTGGCCGAGCGGGAACAGTTGCTGCAATAGAGGGGTCAGTTCCATCATGGGCTCCGGTCGGCGACGGCGGCAAGGAAGGCGGCGGTGTCCAGCAGCGGCAGCGCGTCGGGCTCGGCGATGCCCTGGCGGCGCCAGATCTCCACGCCATCGCGGCAGTCGCCGTAGGCGTCCAGGCGCTGGCGCAGCGCGGCGTGCTCGGCGGCGATGCGTGTTAGGCCGTCGTCGTCTTCGGCCAGCGACGGCACCGCCAGCGCGGCGATCGCTGCAGCGCGGAAGTCTTCGATGGCATCGGCGACCAAGGCCTGTGCCTCGCCGAGCAGATAGCGGTGCTTGCCGCCGGTCACGCGCCATACCAGGGCGCGATCGCGCGCATCGAATTCCTCCACCCCGCGCACGGTCTCGATCACTTCCGGACCCGACAAGCCCAGCCGCCCTTCCTCGGACATCACGATGCGCGAGCAGCAACGGCTGACGATGCCCATGCCGCCGAAGCACCCGGTGCCGCTGCCGATCAGCGCCAGCACCGGCACCCCGGCGGCGCGTGCGTCGAGCGTGGCGCGCATGATCTCGGAGATCGCGATCAGCCCGGCGTTGGCCTCATGCAGGCGCACGCCGCCGGTGTCGGGCAGCAGCAGTACCGCCGCCGGCCTGGTGGCCACGGCGCGCTGCAGCAGGCCGGTGAGTTTGGCGCCGTGCACCTCGCCGACCGCACCGCCCATGAACTGGCCTTGCTGCGCGGCGATCAGCACCGTGCGCCCGTCGAGCCGGCCCTCGCCGACGACGATGCCGTCGTCGAACGCACCCGGCTGGTCCAGCTGCGCCAGGTGCGGACTCATCGCGCGCTGGCGCGGGCCGACGAATTCGCGGAAGGAACCGGGATCGAGCAGCCCGGCGATGCGCTCGCGCGCGTCGGCCTCGTAGAAGCTGCGCGGGCGGCGGTTGTTGGGGATCGCGCTCATGCGCAGCTCCGGTGTGGGCGGCGTACTTGCCGGATGGGCAATGCAGGACGCTCGTTCATTGCAGCAGGCGTCCGGATCGCGGCCGGAACCATCCAGACGCTGCCGGAGGATCGCGTCGGGGCTGAGGCCCCTCCCACAGGACGCCTCGCAGGCACGGCATCCCTTGTAGGAGCGGCTTCAGCCGCGACGAACGGAGTCGAAATGTCCCAGGCTCCGGACACAGTCGGAGCTGAAGCCCCTCCTACAGGAAGAAACCGAGCGACATCCCCTGTAGGAGCGGCTTCAGCCGCGACGAACGTAACCGAACTATCGTCGGCTGCGGACACCGTCGCGGCTGAAGCCGCTCCTACAGGGAGCACGGCGATGGCGGATGTGCGGATGGAACGCATCACGCCTCCTCCTGCAAGGCTTCCACCGCTTGGTCCAGGCGCAAGCCGACCACCGCCGGGGTGGCGCCGACATCGTTGATCGAGATGCGTACGTCGCGCAGCGGATGGCGCGCGGCGAAATCGTCGAGCACCGCCTGCCAGATCGTGCCGAAGCCGTCGGCGGCGGTGACGATTTCGATCTGCATCGCCCCGCCCAGGTCCTGCGGTTCGATCAGCACTTCCAGATTGCCGGAAGCCACCACGCCGACCAGCACGTGGTCGCGCCGGCCGTTCGGCGCCAGGCGCCCGTCGTAGCGATAGCGAAGGGTTTCCATCGATATCCCTTACCAGTTGCGGAAACGTTGCGGCGGCGCGTACAGGCCGCCGGACCAGCGCACCAGATCCTTGACGCTGCGCGCGGCCAGCAGATCGCGGCTGGCGTCGCGCAGGCGGATGCCCAGGTCTTCGGGGCGACGGATCACGCCGCGATCGCGCAGGTTCTCGACCATGCGCCTGTCGCGGCCCAGGCCCACCGCGGTGTAGCCGGCCACGCCGCGGATCGCCTGTTCGCGTTCCTCCGGCGTCCGGCACAGCAGCAGGTTGGCGATGCCTTCTTCGGTCAGCACGTGGCTGACGTCGTCGCCGTAGATCATCACCGGCGGCAGCGGCATGTTGGCCCGCTCGGCCAGTTCCCAGGCGTCGAGCCGCTCGACGAAGGCCGGCGCCATGTGTTCGCGGAAGGTCTCCACCATCTGCACCACCAGCTTGCGTCCGCGCGGCATCTCGCCAGGGCGCGCGGCCTCGCGCCCGGCCTTGAGCCAGGCGTCGCTGCCGTGGCGGCGGCCGCGCGCATCCGAGCCCATGTTCGGCGCACCGCCGAAGCCGGCGATGCGGTCGCGGGTGGCGGTGGAACTGTTGCCCTGCAGATCGATCTGCAGCGTGGAGCCGATGAACATGTCGCAGGCGTACAGGCCGGCGGTCTGCGCGAACGCGCGGTTGGAGCGCATCGACCCGTCGGGGCCGGCGAAGAACACGTCGGCGCGCGCGGCGATGTACTTCTCCATGCCAAGCTCCGAGCCGAACGAATGCACCGACTTGACCAAACCCGACTCGATCGCCGGGATCAGCGCCGGATGCGGATTCAGCGCCCAATGCCGGCAGATCTTGCCGCGCAGGCCGAGCGACTCGGCGTAGGTCGGCAGCAGCAGTTCGATCGCCGCAGTATCGAACCCGATGCCGTGGTTGAGCCGGTCCACGCCGTACTCGGCGTAGATGCCCTTGATCGCCATCATCGCCATCAGCACCTGGATCTCGGAGATCTGCGCCGGGTCGCGGGTGAACAGCGGTTCGATGTAGTGCGGGCGCGGCGCCTGCACCACGTAGCCGACCCAGTCGGCGGGGATGTCCACGCGCGGCAGCGTGTCCACGATCTCGTTGACCTGGGCGATGACGATGCCGCCCTTGAACGCGGTGGCCTCGGCGATCACCGGCGTGTCCTCGGTGTTCGGCCCGGTGTAGAGATTGCCGTGGCGGTCGGCGGCCTGCGCGGCGACCAGCGCCACGCGCGGGGTCAGGTCGACGAAGTAGCGGCCGAACAGTTCCAGGTAAGTGTGGATCGCGCCGATCTCGATGCGCTTGTCGGCGACCAGCCGCGCCAGACGCAGCGCCTGCGGCCCGGAGAAGGAGAAATCCAGGCGCTGCGCGATACCGCGTTCGAACACGTCCAGGTGCGCCGGCAGCGCCAGCACCGACTGCAGCAGGTGCAGCCCGTGCACCCGCGCCGGATCGACCTCGGTGAGGCATTGCGAGAGGAAATCGGCCTGTTTCTGGTTGTTGCCCTCCACGCACACGCGGTCGCCCGGCTCGATCACCGCCTCCAGCAGCGCCACCGCGTCCTTGGCCTCCACCAGCCGCCCGCGCGCCAGCCCGGCGGCGCGCTGCAGGCGTTGCCGGCGGTTGTCGGCGAGTGTGTTCCAGTCCTGAGGCATAAAGCTTTCCGTCGGCGAATGGAGGGCGGCAGCGCCTGGCGGCGGGGCCGGCCAAAATTGTAATTACGATATAATTATGAAACCGTGACCAATGCACGCTGCGGTGCAACAGCGTCTTTCGGGTCTGTTGCACCCGTCTACGAGGCAAGGATGATTCAGGTGACCGACGCCTGCGCTGACCGCGCCGTCGCGAGCGTCGCTACGCCTAATCGGGCGTCTCGCCGAACGCGCGCCGATACGCCACACGATCGAAGCGCAGCACCGCGTGCGCACGTTGCTCGCTCAGCGGACGCAGCACCCAGCGCACGTCCACACCACCGCGGCACGTGCTGACCTTCGGGATCGCCAGGAACCAGCGCGCGCCGTGTCCCCTGCAATACCAGAACGCGTTGCTGCCGTTCATGGCTTCGCTATCGAACATGAAGGACGCATCGTAATTGGCGTCCATGAATTGCTGCACCTTCTTCACCACGACCAGATCCACACCGGTGAGGAGCACGCCATCGCTGGTCAGGGAAACGCGCCGGAAGGATTCCTCCACCGCCTGCTCCAGCCAATGATCACGACGGCGCTGAAGCCACACAAGCCACGCGATGGAAGCAACGACCGCGACGATGGCAGCGACGGTGACGGCGTCCTCCCAGGTAAGCACGGCTCTCCCCCCAACCTATGTCCCTGCCATCAGGCTGATGCCGGGTTTGCCACCTGCGCAACCGCAGCCTGGCAAAGTGCCGTGCGTACCGCGCGACAGGCTACCCACCCAACGCCGCACTGATCTCCGCCGCCGCCGCGCACACCGCCTGCATCGCCGCCTGCGCATCGATTTCCTGCGGGCGGCGTTCGATGAAGGGCACGGTGAGCGTGTAGATGGCGCTGCCGTGCTGCAGGATCGGCGCGGTCAGGTCGATCACGCCCACCACCGCTTCGCTGGGGTGGATGCTGTAGCCCAGCGCGCGCACCTGCGCGGCGGCGGCGAGGAACGCGGCGCGGTCGTAGGCCACGTCGCCGGCGTCCAGGCGCTGCAGCAACCGCGCCTGCGCGTCTTCGTGCTGGAACGCGAACAGCACCAGGCCGGAGGTGGAATGCGCGAGCGGGCGGCGGTGGCCCGGGCGCACCACCAGGCCCAGGTCGCTGGGCACGTCCATCTGCGCGATGACCACGATCTGGTCGTCCGACGGCGCCACCAGGTGGCAGGGCTGGCGGATCGCATCGGCCAGCCGGCGCATCACCGGCAGCGCCGCCTCGGTGACGTTCTGCACCTGGGGTTGCTGCATGCCGAGCATGAACAGGCGGTTGGTCAGCACGTAGCCGCCCTCGCCCGGCCCCTTGGTCAGGTAGCCGCGTTCTTCCAGCACCTGCAGCATGCGGAAGATCTCCCCGCGCGAACGGCCGATGCCCTGCGAGATCTCGCTCATCGTCATCGGCCGCGCGTCGCGCGCCAGCAGTTCCAGGATGTCCAGGCCCTTGTCCAGGGCGGGAGCACGGTACTTGGGCGGGGGCGTGGTCATTCCGTCGAGGCCAGGCAGGGGGGGGGAGTGGAAGGGCGCTAGGGTACAGGGAATGTCCGTGCGCAGAGGCGCGACGCACCCGGCCCGCGCCTGCGGCGCGGATGTCCAAAGCGCCCGCCAGGTCCGACGCGCGGACGCCGACGCGGACGCTTGCGACGCCAGCCCGCGCCCGTGCTCGGGCACGACGCTCGCCCGATCGCGCCATGCAAATATAAACACGAATTTTATATTTGCATGGCGACAGCGGGCGCAGTACGCTCCGGCCACAATCAACGCGACGCGGCACATCCTGGGAGGGGTAGGCGGCATGCACTACAGCAGCGACACCGCAACAGCGGCGCCCGGCAGCCTGGCGCGTACCGCCATCGTGCCCCTGGTGCTGATCGTCAGCCTGTTCTTTCTGTGGGGCATGGCGAACAACCTCAACGACATCCTGATCAAGCAGTTCAAGAAGGCCTTCGAGCTGTCCGACCTGCAGGCCGGACTGGTGCAGAGCGCGTTCTACCTGGGCTACTTCGTGTTCGCGATCCCGGCGGCGATGTTCATGCGCCGCTTCAGCTACAAGGCGGCGGTGGTGCTCGGCCTGCTGCTGTACGCCACAGGTGCGTTCCTGTTCTACCCGGCCGCGCAGGAGCACACCTACGGCTTGTTCCTGCTGGCGCTGTTCGTGATCGCCAGCGGCCTGGCGTTCCTGGAAACCACCGCCAATCCGCTGGTCACCGTGCTCGGCCCGGCCGAGGGCGCGGCGCGGCGGCTGAATCTGGCGCAGGCGTTCAATCCGCTGGGCTCGATCACCGGCGTGCTGATCGGCCAGCACTTCATCCTGTCCGGCGTGGAGCACACGCCGCAGCAACTGGCGGCGATGGCGCCGGCCGCGCGCGCCAGCTTCTTCGCCGCCGAATCGGCGGCGGTGCAGACCCCGTACCTGATCATCGGCGCGGTGGTGGTGCTGTGGGCGCTGTTGATCGGAGTGACCCGCTTCCCGGTCACCCGTGACAGCGGCGCGGCGGCCAGCGGCGGCAAGGCCTATTTCGGCCCGTTGCTGCGCAACCGCCGCTTCGTGTTCGCGGTGGTCGCGCAGTTCTTCTACGTCGGCGCCCAGGTCGGCATCTGGAGCTTCCTGATCCGCTACCTGCAGGACGCGGTGCCGGGCACCCCGGAAAAGACCGCGGCCAGCTTCCTGACCGTCTCGCTGGTGCTGTTCATGGCCGGCCGCTTCATCGGCACCGCCTTGTTGCGCTTCGTGTCGCCAGCGGTGTTGCTGGGCGCGTTCGCGCTGCTCAACCTGCTGCTGTGCGGCGTGGCGATCGCGTTGCCGGGCTGGACCGGACTGTACGCGCTGGTGGCCAGCAGCGTGTTCATGTCGGTGATGTTCCCGACCATCTTCGCGCTGGGCCTGGATGGGCTGGACGACGACGCGCGCAAGCTCGGCTCCTCGCTGATCGTGATGGCGATCATCGGCGGCGCGGCGTTGACCGCGCTGATGGGCGCACTGTCCGACCGTGCCGGCATCCACTGGGCGATGACGGTGCCGGCGCTGTGCTTCGCGGTGATCCTGGTGTTCGCGTCCTATGCGCGCGACCGCGCGGCCGCGACGCGCGCCACCGCGGCGGGAGCCTGAGATGCCGCGTCACTGCTATCTGCTCGACCTGCACGACGACCCGGCGCTGATCGCCGAGTACGAACGCTGGCATCGCCCCGACACGGTATGGCCGGAGATCGTCGCCTCGTTGCGCAACGCTGGCATCCGCGAACTGGACATCCACCGCTGCGGCGACCGCCTGGTGATGCTGATGGAGGTGGACGACGATTATTCGCCCGCGGCCAAGGCCGCCGCGGATGCGGCCGACCCGCGCGTGCAGGCCTGGGAGGCGTTGATGTGGCGCTTCCAGAAGCCGCTGCCGGGTTCGGCGCCGGGCGAGAAATGGCGCGAGGCGCTGCAGATCTTTTCGCTGCAGGCGGCGCTGGTGGAGCAGGCGCGGATGCAGGAGCGCGACTGAGGCAAACGGTCCCCGCGCCGCCGAAAGACCACCCTGTAGGAGCTTCAGCCGCGACAGATTGCATCGGTAGAGCGCGTCGCGGCTGAAGCCGCTCCTACAGGATTCGTACGCGATGCAGGCAGTGGCACTGCGAAAGCACTTCGGTCCCGATAGCTTGCGAAGCCATCAGGGCCACCACTGCGTTCGTCGCGGCTGAAGCCGCTCTACAGGAGACTTGCAGCTTGCTCGCAGGGTGCACTGTAGGAGGCTTCAGCCGCGACAGACAAGCAAAACCGCCAAGGTTCCTGGCTTGGTTCGTCGCGGCTGAAGCCGCTCCTACAGGGGCGCGTGCGCGGCACGGGGCCGCGCACGCTTGTCGCGCTAGGCCTGCTGCGCGGCCAGGTCCGCGCTCCAGAACGGGCCGTCCGGATACAGGTACTGGCTGACCGAGTGCGCGTGCATCTCGGCCGAGAAGCCCGGCAGCGTCGGCGCCAGGTAGCGGCCGTGTGCGATCCGCACCGGATCGACGAAGTGCTGGTGCAGGTGATCGACGAATTCGATCGCACGGTCCTCCATCTTGCCGGTGATGGCGACGAAATCGGCCATCGCCAGATGCTGCACCAGCTCGCACAGGCCCACGCCGCCGGCATGCGGGAACACGCGCACGCCGAACTTCGCCGCCAGCAGCAGGATCGCCAGGTTCTCGTTGACCCCGCCCACGCGCGCGGCGTCGATCTGGATCAGGTCCACCGCGCCGGCCTGCAGCAGTTGCTTGAACACCACGCGGTTCTGCGTGTGCTCGCCGGTGGACACCGGCACCGGCGCGATGCCCTGGCGGATCGCGGCATGGCCAAGCACGTCGTCGGGGCTGGTCGGCTCCTCGATCCAGGCGATGTCGAATTCGGCCAGCTGGCGCATCCAGGCGATCGCCGGGCCCACGTCCCAGCGCTGGTTGGCGTCCACCGCCATCGCGATGTCCGGGCCGATCGCTGCGCGTGCCAGGCGGCAACGGCGGATGTCGTCCTGCACATTCGCGCCGACCTTGAGCTTGATCGTGCGGAAGCCGTCGGCCACCGCTTCCCTGGCCAGGCGCACCAGCTTTTCGTCGGAGTAGCCGAGCCAGCCGGGCGAGGTGGTGTAGGCCGGATAGCCCTGTTCGAGCAGCGTCTGCAGGCGTTCGGCGCGCTGCGGTTCGGCGGCGCGCAGCAGCGCCAGCGCTTCGTCCGGGGTCAGCGCATCGCTGAGATAACGGAAGTCGATGGTCGCCACCAGCTGCTCCGGCGACAGCTCGGCGATGTAGCGCCACAGCGGCTTGCCGGCGCGGCGCGCGGCCATGTCCCAGGCGGCGTTGATGACGCCGCCGATGGCCATGTGCATCACCCCCTTCTCCGGGCCCAGCCAGCGCAGCTGCGAATCGTCGGTGAGGCTGCGCGCAAAGCCGCCCAGGTCGCCGATCACCGCGTCCACGTCGCGCCCGACCACATGCTGCGACAGCGCCGCGATCGCCGCGCTCTGCACATCGTTGCCGCGGCCGATGGTGAACACCAGACCGTAGCCGGCGAGGCCGTCGTCGGTATCGGTGCGCAGCCGCAGATAGGCGGCCGAGTAGTCCGGATCCGGATTCATCGCATCGGAACCATCCAGTTCGCGCGAAGTGGGGAAACGCACGTCGAAGGTCTCGAGGGCGACGATTTTGCTCATGGGGATCCTGGTCGGTGAAGCGGTAGAGAAAGAAGAAACTGCAGTGGACAAGCCCCTCTCCCCCGGGAGAGGGGTTGGGGTGAGGGTGCGGGAGTGCACGACTGCCGCCTCCCGCAAAAACACGAACGCAGTAGAAGCACGCAGCGGTGTTGCACACGCGGGACGCGAAGGCGCGAGCGAGGACCGCATCCAAATGGATGGCGAGGTGGCTTCGCCCCGTACCCTCACCCCAACCCCTCTCCCCAGGGGACCTGATTAGCGCTGTGTCTCAGCTGTCGTACGCAGTTGCTGCTCTGTGAGCCTTCCCGCGCCGGCCAGGGCACTGGCCAGGCGCGGCACCATGGCGGCCAGGTTGAAGCGGCGATTGAAGCGGTAGGCATGCGCATGCAGGTAGCGCGCGCCGTATTTGGGGAAGTCCACCGCATGGTGGGTGCCGCTAAGCGCCGTTTTGAGATTGCCCAGGATCGTATTGACCCAACGCAGACGAGGCTGCTGGACGCCTTTGCGGCCGCTTCCGGTCACGATGGCATCGTGGGTCAGGCCTGCCCAGCCCACACCGGTGAACGCTGTCAGCCCATCACTGACGACATGGGTGCCCGGTGCCAGTGCCTGCTGAGCCCACGTGTGCACGACGCTTCTTCGGAAGCTGGAGACCACATCCAGGCGGAGATAGCGCGGGCGCCCTTGATGCAGGGAAACCGCTGCAATAAACGGCACTTTATTGCGCCACTGCGGTTGGCCTGGACCACCGGCGCGTTCGCCGCCCAGATAGGCATCATCGATCTGGACCTCTCCGTCGAGCCGGCGTGACTGCTCACGATCGGCCATCGCCGACATCACTTTGTGCTTGATCCGCCATGCAGTGCGATAGCACACGCCCAGTTGCCGAGCCAGTTCCAGCGCAGCAATTCCGTTCTTGGCTTGGCTCACCAGATAGATGGCCAGCCACCACACCCGCAAGGGAAGCTTGGTGTCTGCCATGGGCGTGCCGGCGGTCAAGCTGGTCTGTACCCGGCAGCGCGCGCACTGCCACAGGTGCTGGCGTCCCCGCTCAAAGCCACTGGCATGCGTGTGTCCGCACTGCGGACACACGAAGCCATTGGGCCACCTGGCCTGAACCAAGGCCTCGACACATTGCGCCTCGGAGCCGTAGCGGCTCAGAAAAGCCGGAATCGAAAGCCCCTTTTGGAACTGGATCCGATTGAGCGTCATCGCCGTATCTCACTGAAGAACCTGCATTTCTAAACCAAGGCAGCATCACCAGCTGAGACACAGCGCTAATCAGGCCCAGGGGAGAGGGGCTTTAGAGCGTCACTGCGCGTCGCGCGGGTGGGCGATCACGGCTTGGCGCTGCTCGCCCAGGCCTTCGATGCCCAGCGCCATCACGTCGCCCGGCTTGAGGTAGATCGGCGGCTTCTGCCCCAGGCCCACGCCCGGCGGCGTGCCGGTGCTGATCACATCGCCCGGCATCAGCGTCATGTAGCGGCTGATGTGGCTGACCAGCTCGGCCACGCCGAACACCATCGTGCGCGTGTTGCCGTTCTGGTAACGATGGCCGTTGACCTCCAGCCACATCGACAGGTTCTGCGGGTCGGCGACCTCGTCGGCGGTGACCAGCCACGGGCCGAGCGGGCCGAAGCCGTCGCAGCTCTTGCCCTTGACCCACTGCCCGCCATGCTCGAGCTGGAATTCGCGCTCGGACAGATCGTTGATCACCGCATAGCCGGCCACGTGCTTGAGCGCGTCTTCCAGCGCCACGTCGCGGGCGACATCGCCGATCACCACGCCCAGCTCCACTTCCCAGTCGCTCTTCTTCGAGCCGCGCGGAATCGTCACGGTGTCGTTGGGGCCGCTGATCGCGGTGGTGGCCTTCATGAACAGCACCGGCATCTCCGGCACCGCCATGCCCGACTCGGCGGCGTGGTCGGCGTAGTTCAGGCCGACGCAGATGAACTTGCCGACGCGGCCCACGGCCGGCCCGTAGCGCACTTCGCCCTCCACCTTGGGCAGCGTGGCCGCATCGAGCGCGCGCAGCTTGTCCAGGCCGGCGGCGGTGAGGTGTTCGCCGGCGACATCGTCGATGACCGCGGACAGGTCGCGCAGGTGGCCGTCGGCGTCGAGCAGGGCCGGACGTTCGTGGCCGGGTTCGCCGTAGCGCAGCAGTTTCATGATGGCATGTCCTCTTGGAAGTGGAAGGCAGGCGCGGTCAGTTCGACCAGCCGCCGTCAATGATGTGGGTCTGGCCGGTGGTGAACGAGGCCTCGTCCGAGGCCAGGTACACCACCAGCTGCGCGATCTCGCGCGGGTCGCCGAGGCGGCCCATCGGCTGACGGTCGGTGAAGCTCTTCCACACCGCCTGCTCGTCGCCACCCAGCGCCTTGACCCGCTGGCCCAGCGACGGCGTCTTGATCGTGCCCGGGCAGATCGCGTTGCAGCGGATGCCCTTGGCCACGTAGTCGGCGGCGATGGCCTTGCTCAGCCCGATCACCGCGGCCTTGGTCACGCCGTAGGCGAAGCGGTTGGGCACGCCCTTGATGCTGGAGGCCACCGAAGACATGTTGACGATGCTGCCGTGGCCCTGCGCCAGCATGCCCGGCAACACCGCCTGGCACAGGTAGTACATCGCATCGACGTTGATCGCGAACGAACGCCGCCATGCCGGCTCGTCGCAGTCCAGGATGCTGCCCTGGTGCACGTAGCCGGCGCAGTTGAACAGCACGTCGAACGGCGCGTTCGCCGCGACCAGCGCCTGGATCGCGGCGGCGTCGGTCACGTCCAGGGTCTGGGTGACGATCGCATCGGAGTCGGCGGCCAGCGCCTGCAGTGCGGCGGCATCGATGTCGGTGGCCAGCACCTGCGCGCCTTCGCGCGCGCAGGCCAGCGCGCTCTCGCGGCCGATGCCGGCGCCGGCGGCGGTGATCAGGCAACGCTTGCCTTGCAGACGGCCGCTCATGCGCGGCTCCGGGGATGAAACGCGGTCGTGGTCATGGTGGGGCACTCTCGCTCAGGGGGAAGGAATCGGCTCGGGCAAACGGTAGAAACGGCGTGCGGTGCCGGCGAACACGTCGGCGGCGTGGCCGGCGGCATGGCGCGCGACCAGCGCCTGCGCCAGCGCCAGCCAGTCGCCATAGCCGGCGCGCTGGATCAGCACCGGCCAGTCGCTGCCCCACATCACCCGCTGCGCGCCGAAGCTGGCGAACACCTGCGCCACGTACGGCTCGATCGCGGCGAGGTCGGCGCCGGCGGGCAGTTCGGTGAGCAGGCCGGACAGCTTGCACAGCACGTTCGGGTGCTTCGCCAGCTGCGCCAGGCCGTCGGCCCAGGCGGCGAAACCGGCGCCGCCGATCGCCGGCTTGGCGGCATGGTCGAGCACCACGCGCAGTTGCGGATGGCGCTGCAGCCGCGCCTGCAGCGCCGGCAGGTGCAGCGGCTTGACCAGCGCGTCGAACGCCAGGTCGTGCCGCAGCAGCGCGTCGAACGCGGGGTCCAGCTGCGGCCGCGCCAGCCACTGCGGATCGGCCAGGTCCTGCACCATCGGCCGCAGGCCCTTGAGCAGGCCATCGCCCTCGGCGCACAGCGCGGCGATGCGCGCGGCGGCGTCGCCGGCCTCGAAATCGATCCAGCCGACCACGCCGGCGATGCGCGGCTGCGCACGCGCCAGCTGCAGCAGGTAGCGGGTCTCCGCTTCGGTCTGCGCCGCCTGCACCACGACGATCGCGTCCACGCCGTGCGCAGCGAGCGTGGCGCTCAGGTCTTCGGGCACGAAATCGCGATACAGCGCGGCCAGTTCGGGCGTCAGCCAATCGTAGTCGCCGCGCGCCAGCTGCCAGAAGTGCACGTGGGCATCGACCAGGTTCACGGCGTCGGCACCTGCGCCTGCAGCAAGCCGTGGTCGCGCAACTGTTGCCACAGCAGCGGCGGGATCGGCGCGTGCAGGCGCGCGGCGGCACTGGCCACCTCGGCCGGCGTGCGCATGCCGGCGACCACCGCGGCGACCGCCGGGTGCGCGAGCGGGAACTGCAGCGCGGCCGCGCCCACGTCCACGCCCTGCGCCGCGCAGGCGGCGAACAGGCGCTGCGCGTGCGCCAGCGTGGCCGGGTCCACCGGCGCGTAGTTGTAGGTGTCGCCGGGGCCGCGCGCGTCGCTGAGCAGGCCCGAGCTGTACGGCCCGGCGACCAGGATGCCGATCTGGTGCTGCAGCGCCTGCGTCATGATCCGCTGCGCCGCGTGCTGTTCGAGCAAGGTGTAGCGGCCGGCCAGCATCACGCAGTCCAGCGGGAACAGCGGCATCAGTTCCAGCGCGATGTCTTCCTCGTTGACGCCGATGCCGATCGCGCGGCAGGCGCCGCTGGCCTTGAGCTCGGCCATCGCCGGCAAGGCCTCGTCCAGCGCCTGGCGCAGCATCGCCGGGTGACGTTCGCCGTGGGTGAGGCGGCCGATGTCGTGCAGCAGCAGCACGTCCACATGGTCGGTGCCGAGCCGCTGCAGGCTGGCCTCGAATTCGCGCAGCACGCCGTCGCGGCTGTAGTCGAACGCGGCGCCGCGCCCGGCCACGGCGAAACCGTCGCGCCCCGGCGCGGCGCCGGCCTGGTCGTAGACGCGGCGCCCGACCTTGGTCGACAGCGTGTAGCTGGCACGCGGCAAGCCGCGCAGGCCCTGCCCGAGCCGGCGCTCGCTCAGCCCGTAGCCGTAATACGGCGCGGTGTCGAAGTGGCGGATGCCGGCGGCATGGGCGTCGGCGACCGCGGCCAACGCCACCGCATCGTCCACTTCCGCGTACAGATTGCCGATCGGCGCGGCGCCGAAGCCCAGCGTGGCGATGCGCACGCCGCTGCGGCCCACCAGCGGGCGCTGCGCGATCGCGCCTGGTTCGGCGGCGGCGCTGACGACGTTCAACGGCACCTGCCGGCGTCCGCGCCGATGGCCGCCGCGCACGGCCCGCGCGCGCTCCGGGACCGGTTGCTGCTGGGGTTGCGCATGGCACGCCTCCGCCCACGTGGGCTAGATCGGATGGTGCCGGCTCGCGGCGCCGCCATTGCGGACGCTGCCTGCCAGCTGTTCGTATATGAATATATCAATCACAAGTGAACAGCACGTTGCGGTGCAGCATTGGGCCGGGAATGAGGAATCGGGAATGGTTGGGAGCGCAGTTCGCTGGCGCGGCGGGACTCCGAACGGACCGGGAGCGGGGAATCGGGAGCCGAGAATGGCTGGGCGCAGCGTTCACCGATGCGACCCAGGCCGCGCTCAGGCCGGGCTTGGCAGGCCCAGCCGGTCCCACAGGTCGGCCGGGTGTTGCAGCAGCGGCAGCGGGGTGTGCGGCTGCAGCGCGGCCGGCAGGGTGTAGCCCCAAGCGACGCCGGCGAAGGCGATGCCGGCCTGGCGTGCGGCGTCGGCATCGCGGATCTCGTCGCCCACGCACAGCGCGCGCGTGGCCGCTACCCGGCACGCACTGAGCGCAGCGCGCAGCTTGCGGCGCTTGCCCAGCACCGCGGCACCGCAGCCGATGTGGCGGAAGCGCGCGGTCAGTTCGGCGCCGAGCACGCGCTCGACATTGTCGCGGCTGTTGGAGGTCACCAGCGCCAGCTGCACGCCGGCCTGCGCGAGCGCGTCCAGCAACTCGGCCACCCCGTCGAACAGGGCGATGCGCTCGATCTGCGCGGCCATCAGCGCGCGCATGTGCCGCGCCACCGCCGGCACCCGCCACCAGCGGATGCCGCTGCGCGCCATCAGCGCGCGCGCTCAGGCTGCGGATTTCCTGCAGCCGCTCCGGCGCGAAGCGGCGGAAGCCGAACGCGTCGGCAACGTCGTTGATGCTGTCCAGGAACCAGGCGAAGGAATCGGCCAGGGTGCCGTCGAAATCGAAGATGATCAGGTCGTAGCGGCGCATGCGGCGGCAGCATGCCGCAGCGGCGGCCGCGCCGCCAGCGCTTGCGGCGAGCATGCCGTTGCGCAACGCGGTCCAACGCTCGCCAGGGCACGCCCAGCGCGGTTTTTGCGGCCGCCTGACCATAGCTTGGGGAGACATCACGCTTTGCCGCTTGCGCGCCTTCATCCGCCCTTGCCTCGCGCTTCACGCGCTGCGTTTGGCGCGGCGCGCACGGTGCAGCCTGGTTTCCGAATCATGAGGTGCATATGCAGATGCAGAATCCCAACCACGGCCAGGATCCGCAGCAACCGCCAAACGAGGTGCCGGGACAGGTCCCCAATCCCGGCGTGGACCCGACCCCGGACCGGCCGGTGGATCCGATCCCGGACCAGCCGATCGATCCGACCATCCCGCCGATCAGCGATCCGGTCGGCAACGTCGATGCCCCGGTGCCGGGACCGCGTGGGCCGACGCAGTACGTCTAGCGTCCGGCCTGAAAAAATCCCTGAAAATCTCTGTAGGAGCTTCAGCCGCGACCGAACGTTACCGGTAACGCTCCGGTTGCGGCTGAAGCCGCTCCTACAGAGAGCAATAGCGATAGCGATGGCGATGGCTAGCGAATCCGGAACCCCATCGTCGCCTCCACCGCCTGTTGCCAGCCGGCATACAGTTCCTCGCGGCGTTCGGCCGGCATGCTCGGCTCGAAGCGGCGGTCCACCGCCCACTGCTGCGCGATCTCGGCGCGATCCTTCCAGAAGCCCGTCGCCAGGCCGGCCAGGTAGGCGGCGCCCAGCGCGGTGGTTTCCGCCACTTCCGGGCGCAGCACCGGCACGTCGAGGATGTCGCTCTGGAACTGGGCCATGAAGTCGTTGCTGATCGCGCCGCCGTCGGCGCGCAGTTCCTTCAGCTCGATGCCCGAATCGACCTGCATTGCGGTCAGCACGTCGCGGGTCTGGTAGGCCATCGATTCGATCGCGGCGCGGATGAAATGTTCCTTGGTGGTACCGCGGGTCAGGCCGAACACCGCGCCGCGGATGTCGCTGCGCCAGTACGGCGCGCCCAGGCCGACGAAGGCCGGCACGAAGTACACGCCGTCGTTGTCGCCGGCGCGTTCGGCATAGGACTGCGAGTCGCTGGCCTTGCCGAACATGCGCAGGCCGTCGCGCAGCCACTGCACCACCGAACCGGCGACGAAGATCGCCCCTTCCAGCGCGTATTCGACCTTGCCGTCCACGCCCCAGGCGATGGTGGTGAGCAAGCCGTTCTTGGATTCCACCGCTTTCTCGCCGGTGTTCATCAGCATGAAACAGCCGGTGCCGTAGGTGTTCTTGGCCATGCCCGGCTCGAAACAGGCCTGGCCGAACAGCGCCGCCTGCTGGTCGCCGGCGATGCCGGCGATCGGCACTTCGTGGCCGTAGAAATACTGGCCCTGGGTGGTGCCGTAGACCTCGCTGGAAGACCGCACCTCGGGCAGCATCGAGGCGGAGATGTCGAGCATCTGCAGCAGCTCCTCGTCCCAGCGCAATTCGTGGATGTTGTACAGCAGCGTGCGCGAGGCGTTGGTGTAGTCGGTGACGTGGACCTTGCCGGCGGTGAGGTTCCAGATCAGCCAGCTGTCGATGGTGCCGAACGCCAGTTCGCCGCGCTGCGCGCGTTCGCGCGCGCCTTCGACGTGGTCGAGGATCCACTTGACCTTGGTGCCGGAGAAATACGCATCGATCAGCAGCCCGGTCTTGGCCCGCACCATGTCCTCGTGGCCGGCGGCCTTGAGCTGTTCGCAGATGTCCTTGGTCTGCCGCGACTGCCAGACGATGGCGTTGTAGATCGGCTGGCCGGTGGCGCGGTCCCACACCACCGCGGTCTCGCGCTGGTTGGTGATGCCGATGCCGGCGATCGCGCTCGCGTCCACCTGCTGGTTGTTCAGCAGTTCGGTGATCGTGGTGTAGACGCTGGTCATGATCTCGCGCGGGTTGTGCTCCACCCAGCCCGGCTGCGGGAAGATCTGCCCGAACTCGCGCTGCGCCATGCCGGCGATGTGGCCCTTGCGGTCGAACAGGATCGCGCGCGAACTGGTGGTGCCCTGGTCGATGGCCAGGATGAATTTCTTTTCCATCGGTGACTCCTGCGGGGGTCGTGAGGCGCGCGCCGCGGCGGCGCCCGCAATGATTGGGGACGTGCCGGCGGCGCCGGCACTGGATACCGCGCGCCGGCTCAGGCCCGGCGCGACGCCGCTGCTTCTTCCTCGAGCGCTTTCACCCGCGCCGGCAGGAACGGATAGATCAGCAGCTGATAAGCGCCGCCGCCGATCACGCCGCCGATCAGCGGGCCGACGATCGGGATCCACCAGTAGTTGTTGGCCGACGGCAGCGCCGAGGAGCCCCAGCCGGCGAAGTAGGCGAACAGGCGCGGCCCGAAATCGCGCGCCGGATTGATCGCCCACGCTTCCAGGTAGCCCATCGAGGCGCCGATGGTCGCCACCAGCAGGCCGATGATCAGCGCACCGGAATTGGCGGTGGGCGCCGCCTCGTTGTAGCGCTCGGTGATGGCGAAGATGCCGAAGATCAGGAACGCGGTCAGGATCACCTGGTCGCGCAGCGCATGCATCGGGGTGATCGCCAGGCCCGGCGCGGTGAAGAACACGCCGGCCGCGCCGCCCGCTTCGCGGGTCAGCTGATGGGCCTGATTGTAGTGGTCGATCACCGGCGCGAACAGCAGGTAGACGATGCCCGCACCGAGAAACCCGCCGACCACCTGCGCCACCCAGTACGGCAGCACCTTGTTCCAGGCGAACCCGCGAAACAGCGCCAGCGCCAGGGTCACCGCCGGATTGGCGTGGGTGCCGGAGACCGAGCCGGTGGCGTAGATCGCGATCGTCACCGCCAGGCCCCAGGCGATGCACACGCCCCAGTAGGCGTTCTGGTACGGACTGGGGTCGTACAACACATACATGCACGCCACCGAACAGCCGAAGGCGATGATGATCACCATCGCCACCGCCTCGGAAATCAGTTCACCAAGCAGTTGCCGGTTCATGCGCGCTGCTCCTGCATTGCGGTCGTCGTCTTGCCGGTCATCCCGGTCGTCGTCTTGTACATGCCTGCCACCCTCCACGGTCGTTCCCAGGTTCGCGCGCGGCGGCGGTTGCCGATGCGCGCGGCGATTGCGCACGCACGGCCGGCGCCCGGAACAGGGCACGCCGGCCGCGGTGCTTGCCTCATGCGGGCGCGGCGGCCACCGCGGCCGGCGCCTGTTGCAGATAGTCGATCAGGCGCTGGCGGCCGGCGGCGTCGATGCGCAGGCCGAGCTTGCTGCGGCGCCACAGCAGGTCGTCGGCCTGGGTCACCCATTCGTGCGCACGCAGGTAGTCCACTTCCGCCTGGTACAGGTCGGCGCCGAAGTGTTCGCCCAGTTGCTGCAGCGAGGCCGCGGCGCCCAGCAACTGCACCGCGCGGGTGCCGTAGTTGCGCGCCAGCCGCGTTGCGGTCGCCTCGCTCAGCCACGGCCGCGCCGCACGCAGTTCCTGCGCCAGCACGCCGATGTCGCGGCGCTCGCCGCCGGGCAGCGGCGCGCCGCGCGCGGTCCACGCCGACGCCTTGCGCCCGGCGTGCGCGACCAGCCGGTCCACCGCCTCCTCGGCCAGCTTGCGGTAGGTGGTGAGCTTGCCGCCGAACACGTTGAGCAAGGCCGCGCCGGCGTCCGCGTCCAGTTCCAGCAGGTAGTCGCGGGTGACCTCAGCGGCGTTGTCCTCCTCGTCGTCGAGCAGCGGGCGCACGCCGCTGTAGCTCCACACCACGTCGTCGGGCGCGATCTGCTTGAGGAAGTAGCGGTTGGCCGCCTCGCACAGGTAGCGCGTCTCCTCGGCATCGATCTTCGGCGCGGACGGATCGGCGCGGTAGTCCACGTCGGTGGTGCCGATCAAGGTGAAGTCGTGCTCGTAGGGGATCGCGAACACGATGCGCCGGTCGGGCTGCTGGAAGATGTACGCATGGTCGTGCTCGAACAGCCGCGGCACCACGATGTGGCTGCCCTTGACCAGGCGCAGCGCGTGGCCGTGGCCGACCTTGGCCACGTCGTCCAGGAACTGCACCGCCCACGGCCCGGCGGCATTGACCAGGGCGCGCGCCTGCAGATCCTGGCGGCCGCCATCGGCATGCTCCAGCTGCACCTGCCAGACGCCGCCGACGCGGCGCGCGGCGACGCAGCGGGTGCGGGTCAGGATCCGCGCGCCGCGTTGCGCTGCGTCCATCGCATTGAGCACCACCAGCCGCGCGTCCTGCACCCAGGCGTCGGAATAAACGAAGCCGGTGCGGAATTCCTCGCGCAGCGGCGCGCCGACCGGATCAGAGCGCAGCGCCATGCGCCTGGAGCCCGGCAGGGTGCGGCGGCCGCGGCCGAGATGGTCGTACAGGAACAGGCCGGTGCGGATCATCCACGCCGGGCGCAGGTGCGGCTGGTGCGGCAGCAGGAAGCGCAGCGGCCAGATGATGTGCGGGGCCAGGCGCAGCAGCACTTCGCGCTCGGCCAGCGCCTTGCCGACCAGCGCGAACTCGTACTGCTCCAGGTAGCGCAGCCCGCCGTGGATCAGCTTGGTGCTGGCGCTGGAGGTATGCGAGGCGAGGTCGTCGCGCTCGCACAGGCACACCGACAGGCCACGGCCCACCGCATCGCGGGCGATGCCCACGCCGTTGATGCCGCCACCGACCACCAGCACATCGTAAATCTCGCGCATTGCCTGACTCCGGAAGCGTCGTGTCCGCGGCGGAAAGGCCGGGGGCGACGACGAGGGACGAAAAGATCGTAAACGAACATTTTCGAACATAGCACGCTGCAGTGCAGCGTAGCGTCAGCGCAAAGCCTTGCTGCGGGCGGCATGGGCGTGTGGCGACCGCTTCATTTGCGGCAGACGGCCTCCCGCCGATAGCGACTCCCGGCAGCATGTAACGTCACAATAACGAAATGATACGAACATAAACGCACCCGCAATGGGGATCGCCGCATCCGCCGTTGATGCCCGCGGTGACCCGGCGTCCGCTGCACGCCGGCGGGCGGCGCGGCTCAGTCCAGATCGGCCTGGTCGCCGGCCACCGTTTCCGCCTCGGCCTCGCCTTCGGCAGCGTCCTCGGCGACGAACACGCGGGTCCCGGCCTCGTCCAGCACCACGGCCAGCTCCGGCGGCGGCGCGCGGTCGGTGAACCAGGCCTGGACCCGCGCGATCGGCCCGAGCCGGACCATCGCGTTGCGGCCGAGCTTGCTGTGGTCGGCGGCCAGGAACACCTGCCGCGAGTGCTCGATGATGGCCTGCGCCACCCGCACCTCGTGGAAATCGAAATCCAGCAAGGTGCCGTCCGGGTCGATGCCGGAAATGCCGATCACGCCGAAATCCACCTTGAACTGGCGGATCAGCTCGATCGTGGCCTCGCCGGTGACGCCCTGGTCGCGGCCGCGCACGCGGCCACCGGCGACCATCACCTCGAAGCTCGGATTGGCGCTCATCATCACCGCCACGTTGAGGTTGTTGGTGATTACCCGTAGCCCGCTATGCCCCATCAAGGCGCGCGCCACGTCCTCGTTGGTGGTGCCGATGTTGATGAACAGCGACGCGTCGTCGGGGATGTGCTGCGCCAGCAGCGTGGCGATGCGCCGCTTCTCCAGCGCCTGCAGCGACTTGCGCGCGGTGTAGGCCAGGTTCTCCACGCTCGACGGCAGGCTGACCCCGCCGTGGTAGCGGCGCAGCACGCCGGCCTCGCACAGCAGCGTCAGATCGCGGCGGATGGTCTGCGGGGTCACGTCGAAACGCGTGGCCAGCCCTTCCACTTCGGCATAGCCCTGTTGCCGCACCAGCGCGACCAGTTGCTCCTGGCGCGGATTGAGCGCAGGCACCGCGCTCGGTTTGGGGATGGTGTTGTCCATGCGCCGATGATGGCGCATGCGCGGGCCGATGCAAACGCCGGCAGCCGCGGCGATCGCGCACATCGCATCGACGCAGCCGCGTGGCGTTGCGCCACGCGCCTACCCGGCCATCGACCGCACGGCCTAGACTACGCACCCCGCCGGACGCCACCGGCAGCACCGGACCGGCCATGATCAACAACGACGTACTGCGCTCCATCCGCTACATGCTCGACCTCAGCGACCAGATGATCGTGGACACGGTGCACCTCGCCGATCCGGCCTTCCCGATCGACAGGAGCGAGGTACCGGCCTACCTGAAGAAGGAGGACGAGGACGGCTTCGTCGAATGCAGCGACCGGGTGTTGGCGCATTTCCTCGACGGGCTGGTGTTCCACTACCGCGGCCGCGACGACAACCTGCCGGCGCGCCCGGTGGAAACCCGGGTCAGCAACAACGTGGTGCTGAAGAAGCTGCGCGTGGCGTTCCAGCTGAAGGACGTGGACATGCACCAGATCTTCGCCGAGGCCGGCTTCCCGGTGTCCAAGCCGGAGCTGTCGGCGCTGTTCCGCCAGCCCGAGCACAAGAACTTCCGCCTGTGCGGCGACCAGTTGCTGCGCAACTTCCTCAAGGGGCTGACCCTGCGGCTGCGCGCGGCGGGGTGAGGCGGCGTGCGCGATGAGCACGCGGCGCCAGCGTGTTCCTGCAGGAGGGGCACGGGGTGGCCGTCTGGCCATCTGCCCCGCCGCAGAAGCCGTCCTCTTGCCGGGGCCTTGCGTCGCGGTTGAAACCGCTCCTACAGGAGCCGTAGTCAATGGCAGTGCGATGCTATCCGACGCGATCCGAAGCACTCAGGTTCTCTGCTTCGTTCGTCGCGACTGAAGCCGCTCCCACAGGGGGCGAGCCAGCGGTACGCACTGCAGAAAGGGCTCTGGGTGGCCTTGGGCCATCAGCCCCGGCGGCGGCAGACGCCCCGCGCTCCTGCTGCTGCATCGGTCGCGGTTGGAACCGCTTCTCCATGACGCGCGATAGACGCAGGCGCTCAGCGGATCCGGTAGACCCGCGCCTTCGGCAGGTCTTCGTCCACCTGCAGGAACCAGCGTCCGGCGATGCCGGGCACGACCTTGATCGCCGGCGAAGCCAGTGCGGTGCGCAGGGTCATGCTGCCCTTGAGCACCTTCCACTGCTGGCCGTTGTCCAGCACGAACACGGTGCCCGGCGCCCAGCCGGCGACCTCGCCCTGCACGCGGGCGCTGATCGGGCCGTCGTCCAGGCCGATCAGCATGCCCGGCTCGGCCTGGGGGTCGCCCACTGCGGCGCCCGCGACCGCGGCGGGCCGCGCCGGCGCCTGTGCCGCCTGGCGCGTCTCGGCGTCGCGCAGCAGGCGATTGAGCGTGGCCAGCTGGGCCGGGGTCAGTCCGACCTCGCGCAACTGCGCGGCACTCAAGCGGCGCTCGATCTCCACATACCCCGACTGCGCCAGCGCCACCGGTGCCGCCAGGACGCATGCCAGCACCAGCACTAAGTATTTCATCGTTCGATCCTGTCGCCTTGGCGGAGAAGAAAGGCTGCGCGGTCGCTAGGACCGGCTCCCCAGTTAGGCAAGTTTGGGTCAATCCGGTGACGGCGGGATGACATGCGCCAGACGCGAGCCGCCACGGCGTGGACACACCGGGTCGGCGGTGCCTGTCGGGCGAAGCGGCGCTGGCGCGGGCATCGTCCGCCGCCGCGCCGGCGGACGCCGCAGCGGTCTGCAGCGGCTCGGCCTGCTCGCCCGCTTGCTCGCACCGCCACGCATTGGCCTGTTCGCGCTGTCGCTGCGGTGTCTTCGCCAACCGGCCTGCAGAGCGCGGCGCCTGCGCGCATACGCAAGCGAATGTTGTCTCGCAGCGCCGGCACGGCGCCGCAGAGGTCAGGCAAGCTGTACCAAACCGCACATCCAGGCGTGCACGCCGCTTGCCGCGATTCGGTCTACGATGCGCGAGGTTCGCCCCCATGGCGGGCGCCGCCCACTCCCTGCGCTGGCGGTGTCCCTTCCCGTTCCGTTTTGAGGTCCCCATGAAACTAGAGGTGCTGTTCGACCAGTTGCACACCCTGCCGACCATTCCCAAGGTGGCGCAGGAGCTGATCCTGCAATTCGACAATCCCACCACCAGCCTGGACAGCGTGGCGCGCAGCATCGAGCGCGACCCGGTGATCGCGGCCAAGGTGCTGCGCCTGGCCAACTCGACGCGGTTTCGCGGCGCACGCGATTCGACCAGCGTCGAGGACGCGGCGCTGCGCCTGGGCTTCAACACCTTGCGCACCCTGGTGCTGGCCTCGTCGATGACCGACGCGTTCCATGCGCCGGCGCATTTCGACCTGCGCGCGTTCTGGCTGCACAGCTTCGAGGTCGCCGGCATCTGCCGGTTGCTGGCCCGGCAGAAGGGCCTGGATCCGGAAACCGCGTTCACCTGCGGGATGATGCACAACATCGGCGAGCTGCTGATCCAGACCGGCGCGCCGGACTATGCGGCGCAGCTGCATCCGGGCGCGTCCTCCAGCGGCCGCGCCGCCGACGAGACCGTGCAACTGGGCTTCGGCTACCCGGAAGTGGGCGCCGAACTGGCGCGGCGCTGGCAGCTGCCGCAGGTGATCCAGACCGCGATCGCCTTCCAGGCACGCCCGCTGCAGGCGCCGGACGGCCAGCCGATGCCGCGCGTGGTGGCGCAGGCGTCGCTGGTCGCCGATGCGCTGGAGCGCCATGGCGGCGCCACCCCGGAAGCGCGGCAGGCGGTCGGCGGCCCGCTGCTGGACGACGTGGACCTGGACGCGCTGTTCGCCGCGCTGCCGGACGTGATCGAGGCCGACCGCGCCTTCACCGAGATGCTGCGCTAAGCGCTCCCACCCGCACCTTCGGCAACGCAGGCGATCGGCCCCACTGTAGGAGCGGCTTCAGCCGCGACAGGTTCTCCCCGTAGACTCGGTCGCGGCTGAAGCCGCTCCTACATGGCCTGCGGATCGCCTGCTGAGTGCACTGTAGGAGCTTCAGCCGCAACAACTTCCGAAACCGGAAGGCCTGCCACTGCGCTTGTCGCGGCTGAAGACAGTTGCTCCTACATGTTTTGATGGCGCGCGCGCTCCTGGCGCGCGCCTGCGCCCCGGTCATGCCGCCCGGCCACTGCTCCAGGTTGTCACGCGCGCTGTGCGTCACCGCGCGCGCCCGCGCCATCACGCACGCAATGCAGGCACGTCGCCGGCGCGCTCCCGCATTCACGCAACCGCTGCTGCCGCGGCATGCCGCGCCGCGCCGACGGCGCAGCGCGGGGCCGCTCAGAACCGGAGCGGAAGCTCAGCGTCGCATTGCGTCCGGCGGCGTAGTACAGGTTGCTGTATTCGTCGAGCACGAAATACTTGCGGTCCAGCAGGTTGTTGGCGTTGAGCTGCAGCGCCGCCTGCGCATTGAACGCGTAGCGCGCCATCGCGCCGAGCAGGGTCACCGAGGCCTGGTCCACGCGCTGCGGGCCGTTGGGGCCATCCACCGCGGCATCGCTGGCGAACTGCCCGTTGACGCCGCCGCCCACGCTGAGCCGGTTCCAGGGGCCGGGCAGCCGGTAGGTCCTGAACACGCGCACCAAGGTGCGCGGTCGCGCGGTGCGCAGGTCGGCGCCGTCCGGGCCTTCCAGTTCGAAATGCGACCAGCCGAACGACGCGCTCCAGTCTTCGCTCAGCTCGCCCGACACCTCCAATTCGACGCCGCGCGAGCGCGTGCCGTCCACCGCCACGTAGGCCTGGGTCAGGCCGTCGGGCAGGGTCTTGCCGACGTCGGCCTCGGCCACGTGGTCCTGGCGGGTGTCGAACAGCACCAGCGCGGTGTTGAGGCGACCGTCGAGATGGCGGCCCTTGAGGCCGATCTCGCGGCTGCTGCCGAGTACCGGATCGAGGAAGCTGCCATCGCGGCGGCGGTTTTCCTGCGGGTCGAAGATCTCGGGATAGCCGACGAACGCCGAATACACCGGGGTAATCGCGTAGCTCAGCCCGGCGTAGGGCACGGTCTTGCGGTGGTCGTGGCGGAACACGCCGCCGTACAGGTCGTCGGTGTCGTTCTTCCAGCGGCTGTAGCGGGCGCCGACGACCAGCGTCAACAGCTCGGCCAGCGACAGGCGCGTCGCCGCCGCGGTCTGTTCGGCCGTGTACGCGCGCGCTCGGCCTTGACGTTGATCGCATCGAGCGTGGTCGGATCGGGGGCGGCGTCAGGCTGTGCCGCGGCCGACAGCGCAATGCACAAGCCTGCCGACAGCGCGCTCAAACGCACGGCGGCGGCGCGAAGATGGAAAGCGGACATGGAAAACCCACCGGATGCAGTGAGACACAGGCAGGCGGCCTGTGCGGATTCTCACGACTGGGGCTGGCGCTGGAACACGGCTTGCGCGTCGTCAAGTCGGCAACGTCTACCCGAGCGCCGCCGCCGCGACGAGTGCGCCGCGCGCGCTGCACGCCCTGCCTGCGACCCACCGACGACGCCACAGGCGCAGCGTGCCCGCCCGTAGCGGACACGCTGCACGCGAGCGCTCAGGGAATCGCGCAGAAGCTGAGGTAGTGGTCGGCGGAGTAGTAGCGCTTGTCGATGACCGACTTCTTGGCGCCGTCGGTGACCAGGTACACCAACCGATAGGTGCCGGCCGCGCCACCGGGATCGCGCCGCGCCTTGCCCTCGTAGTAGGTCTGGCCGCGGCCGGCCTGGGGCAGGCGCCGCTCGCCGTTGCCGAAGACCTGCACATCGACGGCGCCGGCACCGCAGGCGACGATCGGATTGGGCATGGTGATGCAAGCGGACACATCGCGCATGGCTTCGCGCACATAGGTGGGCAGTGCGCCGCAGCCCGGCGGGGCTTTCTGCGCCTGCGCCTGCGCGGCCGACAGGACGAGGACGGCAAGCAGCGCGACTCTGATCGAGGGATACATGGATGACTCCTTGAGGATGGATGGAGGGATTGCCGCCGATGCGCACCGCGCACAGGCCGCGTCTGGGACTATGCGAAGCAACCTCTGCGTTGCCCATCCGGCAATACCTGATCTATCGCTGCCGCCGCCGCATGCGCGGATGGCGCCAGGCACCGTTGCAGGTGCGGGCATCCCGCCGCGGCCTTGCCCGCAGATGCCGGACGCGGCAGCGTCGGCTACCATCGGCGGCGCCGGCGGCATCCCCTCGCCGGCGCCCGTTGCGCTGCGCACACGACCGCCCCCCCGCCGCCCCTTCGTCATCCATGAACCACGCCGCCTCGTCCCGCCTCGCAGCGGGCACTGTTCTCGCCACCCTGCGCGTGAGCGCCAAGCTCGCCGCCTTGGTCCTGATCAGCGTGCCGTTGCTGCCGCTGCAATGGCTGCTGATGCGCTGCACCCGCGGCCGCGGCGCCTTCGTGCTGCCGCGGCTGTGGTTCGCCTGCCTGCGTACGCTGATGGGCATCCGCGTCGAGCGCGTCGGCGTGCCGCGCAGCGGCGGCGGCACCCTGTTCGTCGGCAACCACCTCTCGCATTTCGACATCGTGGTGCTGGGCAGCCTGCTGCGCGCGCGCTTCATCGCCAAGAACGACATGGAGCGCTGGCCGGGGATGCGCCGCCTCGGCGCACTGGCGCAAACCCTGTTCATCAGCCGCCGGCGGATCGACGCGGCCAACGTGGCAGCGGCCGTCGCCGCGCAGATCCGCCCCGACCACGACGTGGTGCTGTTCGCCGAAGGCACCACCTCCTCCGGCGAGCGCGTCGCTGCGTTCAAGTCGAGCCTGTTCTCGCTGTTCCTGGGCGGCGCCGGCAACGCCCGGCCATGGACGCTGCAACCGTTCACCCTGCAGCTGCTGTCCGTCGATGGCCGGCCCCTGGCGCAGGGCGGCGAGCGCGACGCCTACGCGTTCTACGGCACGATGCAGGCCGGTGCCCACGTCCTGCGCTTTCTGGGCATGTCCGGCGCCGTGGTGCGGGTGACCTTCCACGCGCCGATCGCCCTCGACCACGGCGCCGACCGCAAGGTCATGGCGCAGCGGCTGCACGCGATCGTGGCATCGGCGCTGCCTGCACCCCGCAGCGACGGCCCACCGGCCTAGGCCACCGCGCGGCCGGGCCGGCGCGCGCGGCGCTGCCGCGCAGGGCGCGCGCCGCGCCGGCGGATCAATGCTTCGGCAGCGGCTGCATCCGGTAGTTGTCCGGCGGCGTCGCGCCGAGCAGGTATTGCACGAAGTAGTCCCAGCGGCGGCGGGTCACGTAGGGAGTGTCGGCCTCGCCATAGGCATGCTTGGCGTTGGGCAGCACCAGCATGTCGAAGGTCTTGTTGGCCTTGATCAGCGCGTCGGCCATCAACAGCGATTCGTAGGGCGGGACGTTGTCGTCCAGGCTGCCGTGCACCAGCATCAGCCGGCCCTTGAGGTTGGCGGCGAGCAGCGGATTGGCCTGGTTGTCGTAGCTGCCCTTGCCCTCCTTGTCCACGCTGAGCCGGCCCTGGTACTTCTCGCCCCAGTCGTCCTCGTAGTTGCGGTTGTCGTGGTTGCCGCTCTCCGACCAGGCCACCTTGAAGAAGTCCGGGTAGCGCAGCATCGCGTCGGTGGAGGCGTTGCCGCCGCCGGAGTGGCCCCAGATGCCCACGCGCTGCAGGTCGATCCACGGGTAGCGCTGCCCCAGCTCCTTCAACCCGGCCACCTGGTCGGGCAAGGTGTTGTCGCCCATGTCGGCGTACCAGGTGTCGTGGAAGGCCTTGGAGCGCCACGGCGTGCCCATGCCGTCGATGGCCACGACGATGAAGCCCAGTTCGGCCAGCGCCTGGTTGTCGCCATGGCTGGGCAGGAAACTGCGCCCGCGCACCGAGCCGGTCTGCGGGCCGGGATAGAGGTAGTCGATGATCGGGTATTTTTTGGCCGGGTCGAACTGCGAAGGCTTGAACATCACCCCGTACAGCACGGTCTTGCCGTCGCGCGCACGCACCGTGATCGGCACCGGCGGGACCCAGCCGGCGGCCTGCAGGCGGCCGATATCGGCCTTGGCCACGGTGGCGAGGGTGCGACCGTCGCCGGCCTGGCGCAGCAGCGTCACCGGCGGCTGGGTGGTGGTGGAGTAGCTGTCGACGAAGCGCTGGCCGTCCGGCGACAGGGCGGTGCTGTGGTCGGCCGGCTCCGGCGTCAGCAGCTGCGGCGCGCCGCCGTCCAGGCTCACCTTCCACAGCTGCTGGTCGTACGGATCCAGCCCGCGGCTGCGGCCGACCGCGCGGAACCAGGCGGTGCGGGTCTGGGCATCGATCTTCAGCAATTCGGTGACGTTGCCCTCGCCGGTGGTGATGGCGCGCTTGGGCTTGCCGGTGGCCAGGTCGTACAGGTACAGCTGGCCCCAGTTGCTGCGTTCGGAAAACCACACCGCTTCGTTGCGCGCCGGCAGATAGGCCCAGTTCGCCGCGACCTGGCCGCTTTCGTAATAGGTCTTGGCGGTTTCGCGGAACGCGGTGCGGACCGCGCCGGTGGCCGCGTCGGCGATGCGGAACCAGGCGTCCTTGTGGTAGCGCGAGGTGGAGACGAACGCCAGGGTCTTGCTGTCCGGCGCCCACTTCACATCGTCCCAGCCGCCGTCCTCGCCGCAGCTGACGTCGTCGCACAGGGTCGAGCGGTGCTGGTCCGGCGGCATCTGCAGCCGCACCACCTTGCGCGTGGGCACGTCCACGATCACCCGTTCGATCATGGTCACCTCCTTGTCGCCGGGCATCGGGTACTTCCACTGCAGCAGCTCCGGATGCCCGACCTTGCTCCTGACCAGGTACATGTCGCCGCTCTTGCGCTGGTCCTGCTGGAACGTGGCGATCCTGCGCGCGTCCGGGGACCATTCCAGGATCGCCTTGTCGCTATGTTTCCAGCCGGCGTTGTCGGTGGCGTAGCCGAAGTCCTGCACGCCATCGGTGGTGAGCTGGGTTTCCTTGCCGGAGGCCAGGTCGCGCAACCACAGGTTCCAGTCGCGGACGAACGCCTCGGTCTTCTTGTCCGGCGACAAGACGCCCGGCTCGGGCTTGTCCTTGGCGTAGACCTTGCTGCAATGCGCGTCGGCGTCGCAGAACACCTGGATGTCGCGCACGCTGAAACGGTAACGGCCATCGGCGGCCAGGCGCAGCGACTTGATCGGCAGGTCGGCCGCGGCCAGCGGCCGCTCGCTGAGCGCCAGCAAGCTGTTGAGCGCCGCGGCCAGCGCAGTCTGGTCGAACAGCGGCGCGCGCTGGCCGCTGACCGCGTCCATCCGCATGAAGTGGTCGCCGTTGGCATCGTGGTCGACATAGGCGAAATGGGTGGCGTCGAGCCAGTCCACGCGCTCGACCGCATGGTCCAACAGCGGTTGCGTCAGGTGGCCGAGCGCGCGCTCGGCCCGCGCATAGTCGGCGGTGGTGACGGCCGGCGCCTGCGCGGCGGCGGCGGCGGCGGCGGCCGGCAGGAGCATGGCAAGCAGGACGGCGCCGAGCGAGCGTGGGGCAAGAAACGGGGAAGGCATGGTGTGGGGGTTCCGGAGCGGACAGGTGCAGGCGAGGGAGAAGCGATCCTTGCGCCTCATCCGCCGATGCTACGCCCGGCCCAGCCGGCGCTCCACTGCCGGAAGTCGTAGGGGCGCACTCCCGCTGCCCGTGGCGGTCCGGGTCGTGGCCGCTGCGCGGCACTCACTGCGTTGTGATTGGCAGGCAACCGCGACCGGCGCGGCGTCTTCCGACCCGCACAGGACACCGGCGCACTTGCTTGCCTGCTATGCCGCGCGCCCGGGGACACCGGCGGCGTCCGCGCAGGTCCATCCCAACCGTTCCGTTCATGGAGAACGTACATGAAAAGCGCAAGGGCAGTCTCGTCGTTCCGGTCCCCGCACGCCGTGACCATCGCGGTGCCGGTCGGCGTCGGCAACGACATCGAAACACTGAACAAGGCGACCTGGGAAATCCTCGGTCGGTTCGGCTGCGCAGGTTGGCTGGATGCACTGTAGGACGGACTTCAGTCCCGGCACCCGCCACAGCAGGTGCGGTTCCGGACTCCGTTCGTCGCGGCTGAAGCCGCTCCTACAGGAAGCTTGAGGCAGGTTGGCTGGGTGCACTGTGGGAGGGACTGCAGTCCCGACGCGTTTCGCTCACGGCACCTCCATCGCTGCGGCACCCCCCTGCAGCCGGAAACCGGCGTGCAGTACGAAGTCGGCGCGAAGTCCTCCTTCTGCAACGGGCGGCTGCTCGCGACGGGCGCGCTGTTCCGCTGCAGCGGCAGAACGTGGCGGCCTCCGATCGCGACAACCCCAGCGCGCTCGCCGCCATCGGCCGACAGCGCTCGGAAGGCGTGGACCTCTCCGCCCGGCTCGGCATGCACCGCTGGGACGTGCAGACCGGCTACGCCTACAATCGCCGCCCCCGACCCGGGCAATGCCCGCCCTCGATCGCAGCGGGCACTGCGCCTGCACGCGTCAGCGGCTCAGGCGGCGGGCGCGGGCGGCGCTGCAGCGCCAGCCGCCGCGTTTTCGCGGATGCGGGCCGCCTGCATTTCGATGGACAGCAAGGTGCCACGCAAATCGGTCGTGTGCTGCCGGGCCTGCTTCATGCAGAAATGCGCAAAGCCCGCGGCACCCGGCTGCGGCGCGATTTCGTTCGCGGTCAGCGCGCCGACCAGACGCTGTTGCAGCCCCGGCAACCTGTTTTCCGCACGCGCACGCTGTATTGCATCCGGACTTGCCTGCTCTGTCTCCGCCATGCCCAGCTCTTCGAGCATCAGGTTCACGGTACGCAGTTGGAATTCGTCGCGCTCCTGCGCTTCACGCAATTGCGTCGCCAGGCGCGTTTGCGCCTGCTGCGCGGGCGTGCGTTCGCGCTGTGCGTCACCAGCCGGATCGGTGCCGGCATCCGGCGGCGGCAGCGTCACCCGCGCGCTCAGTTTGGTTTGAAGGTACTTCTTCTGTAACTCCAGGCAACATTGCATGTAGGCGATCTGCGGCTTGACCGAGTCCGGGGTTTGCAACCACTGCGCCAGTGCGGTTTCGGTCAAGGTGTCGGCGTGCTTGGCATAGCTGCGCGCGGCCTTCTCGCCGGCCTGGCGGTGCTTGCCGCTCAACACGGCGCGCCCGTAGGTCGCACCCGCAAAAAGCGCGGCCTTGGCCCGTTGCCTGAGCGAGGCCTTGTGCGCCGGCTGAGCGAATGCGGTATGCGCGTCGGTGGAACGCGGCACCGCACGGTACCGCTGCTTCCGATCGTCGGCACAGCGCTGCAGCAACGTTTCCCGCGCTTTTTCCTGGCCGTCGGCACAGGCATGCAACGCGCTGCGCAGTTCGAATCCATGCTGCGGCACGGCCGGCATGGCCTCGGCCGCAGGCGGCGCATCGGCCACAGCAACCAATGCCTGATCCGCCCCGGCCGCGTGCGCGGTTGCCGTGGATGCGTCGATGGAAGCGGACACCGTGCGGTACTGTTTGCGTGCGTCGCCGGTGCTGCCCTCCACTCCCGTCTCCGCTGCCTTGCCCCGATCGGGATCACCGGCGGGCAGTGCACTGCGCAGCGTGGCGGGATCTTGCGTGACTGCCGCCGCGGTCTCTGCGGCAGGCAGCAGATCGGCCACGGCCAGCAATGCCCGGTCCGCACCCGGCGTGTCCACTGTCTCGTAATTGCGATAGCGTTTCTGCCTGCCATGCGCCAGCAGGAATTGATGTGCGCCGACCCCCATCGTGGCCGCGCCCAGCAGGCCGGCGCCGACGATCAATCCGGTGCCCACCGGCCCGGTCACGGCGACGCCGCCGAACAACACCGCAGCGCTGAGCCCGGTTTTGGCGAGCGTGCTGGCGGTGTAGGTGGCGCCGCCGGCCACAAACCCCTTGTTCCAGGCGTTGAAGCTGCCGGCAAAGCCGCTGCGCTGCTCCAGCTTGGCGCTCAAGAAGTGCTGGTAGCGTTGCGCGTCGGGGCTGAGGTCGCTGGGTTCCAGTTGTTGCAGAAAGCGTTCGACACGCGCCACATCCGCAACGACGCGCGTTTTCTCCTTGCGCGACTGATGCAGGAACGCGCCGCCCAGCCCGGCGGCCGCAACGCTGGCCAACGGCGCGAGCACGAAGGTGCTGGAAATACTGGCCGCGGAAGCCGCGCCTGCGGCCACCGCGCTGTGGCCGATCAAGCCAGTGGTCGTCGTGCTCTTGGCGCCGATCGCCAGCCCGCCCTGAAATGCGAGCCCCTCCGTCGCCTTCGCGCAGATCACGCTGGCCGACGCCATGGAGGTCAGCGCAATGTGGCCATCGCGGTTGTTGCGTTCTTGGTGATAGGCGACCGTTTGGATCGCATCGTTCAGGGCATGGATCTGGGGGCCTGCCGCACTGGCAAGCGTGCCGCTCGCCAGTGCCGGTTGCAGCAAGGCCCGCTCCGATTGCAGCTGCTGGCTGCGCTGTCGCAACGCGCTGCGCTGTTCGGAGACCTCGCGTGTTTCCTTGTAGGCGGCGTAGATCGCCAGGCCCGACAGCGGCAGCATCGCACCGCTGATGCTCAAATTCAGCGCCAGCTCGAAGGTGCCATCCGGTGCGCCGTGTTCGGCCAGCGTGTGCAGGATGCCCTCGTGCGTCTGCGCTTCGATCGGGGGTGGCTCCTGGTGGAGCCCGGCATCGGCAGCGGGCCGAGCATGGTCGTGTGCCGGCGCTGGTGCGTGGTCGGCGTGCGCGTGTTCGTGAGGGACGGGCTGCTCGGTTTTCGGGTGAGGCTCGGACTCGCCTGACACGGGCACGTCGTCGATCAGCTCGGCCGTATTGTCGGCCGTGCCGTGCAAGGGATCGGCAAGATATTTGGCGACCACGAAGACGTCGTAGGCCGCCTCAGCCTCCTGGACGTCGGCGACGATGTCCTCCCCGCATTGCCACCTGGACGCATGGCCGGCGTCCAGCCGCGCCGGCGCTGGTTTCTTCTTCTTCAGCGCCGCAAGCCCAAACGGCCAGCCATCGGCGACTTGCGCGCCTTTCGGTGCGACGGGCGTGTCCCGGAGCGCGGGAGCGAGCTGCACGGCAGACCTATTTTTTTGCTGTATACGCATACCAGAAACCCAACATGTTGCGACGCAACAATGCTGCCGCTCCCGGCACCGGGTACGCCATCGGTCTGCGAATGTCCCGGTTCCGAAGCGAAATGACGCGCCTGCGTTCGGGGTGAGGATTCATTCCATGTAAATCAATTTCAAGACCGCGGCCGAATATCCTGAATAACCGGATAAATTTTCAGAAATTTATCGACTTTACAGCGATCACGCGCGTCGACCGACAGATTATGGTATGGATCAAGCCAAAATCCGATAAAGAACAGATACCTCACGAAAGGCTGGGCCTGACGCCAGCCGCAGCCTTCTCCGATGGCGGATCAAGCGAAGAAAGCGGCAAGTGCAACTTGCAAGTACAACGCCTTGCCGTGTGTAGTCGGCCGCAATGGGAACGCAGGACAGTCTCTAGGCGCAGAGGGAGCACTCCGTGCGTCAGATCGAGCGCGGCCGAGGAACCCGCCTTCGATTGGTCGCCGACTGAGGCGCAGCGCGTCGGCGCTGAGCGATGTCCGAAGGACGTGGGGACACAACTGGTCCCCAGGCATTGGAAAGGCGACCTGGTCAAGGGCACGCTCAACCGGCTTGAGGTCGATCGCCCGTGCGTATCCGCAGCGGCGCTTTCGGATCGGCGGCGAGCACTTCGCGATCGTCTACGCTCGGTGTGCCGACGCTGTGGAGACTTGCGCCCTTCGCCATCCCGGACTGTCTGGCCCACGACGCTGGCCAGTGCCGCCATGCCGACGGCCTCTGCCGCGGCCCGGGCGCCGGCGATGTCCCGGGCCTGTCTCGTACGCGCGCCGCACTACGTCCGCGGCGCCGGTGCGGCGGACGCCGGCTTCGTGCTGAACCATCGCCGGACACGGGACGCCGGTTCGCGCGCAAGCGCGCTCGACGCCTTCCTCCTCAAGGACTCCACCATGAAAATCAAAACTGCAAGCCCTCACTCTTCCGCGCATCCGCACGACCCGGTTCCCGGCGACGGATCGTCATCCGGCGACCGCGGCATCGAGATCGAAGCGGGACCCGGCAGCGGCACCCGGTCGCCCACGGACGCCACGCGAGCGCTCGCGCGCCCGAGACAGGCTTCGAACGCCACGACGCACCTCGCAGACCTGTTGCCGATCTCTGCCCGGCGGCCGTCATCGCCCGAAGTCGCGCCGACCATCGTGCACATCGGGGACGACGAAGACGTGCGGGACTTGCCCCCGCAAGCGGCTGGTTCCGGGGCGCAGCCGCCGCGCCTGCCCAATCCCGGCGATACGAAGGACGTCGAGAGCGGGCTGCTCTTGCGCGATTGCGCGTCGCGGGTCGCCGCCTTCCTGGACAACCTGTCGATCGTCCAGGAAGTCCAGCAGTTCGATGACGTCGAGTTCGTGGACAAGCTGCGCAACGAACTGGTCACCGAGCCCGGATGCCCCGAGCCGAAGACGCTGCTGGCCGCCATGAGCGAGAAGGTCGATGAACTGCGATCACACCTGGACAAGCAAGCGGCGACGCCGGAGGAGGCCAAGTTCCTGGCCGAGGCCCGGCGCTACCTTGAGCCGGTCATGGCCAGCTTCGAGACCGACATCGACACCTTGCAGCACGACGCGAGCGCCGCGAAGCGGATGTTCCAGGGCGCGCTGACGCTGCTGCTCTACCCCTTGCCGCTGGCCACGCTGTTCACGCAGAAGACGGGGACCTACGCTGCGTTCAACATCGCCTCCTACGCCTACACAGCGATACAGCTGATCTCGCTCATGCGACGCCCGACGACGGACGCGAAGCTGTTCAGGAAGCACGCCATCAACCGGCACAGCCTGGTCTTCTTCATCTCGCTGATCTATGCCATCCCCACCTTCTACGCCAAGGCCGAGCCGCTGCAGCGCAACGCCGGCTTCGTCGCCGGCGCGGCGGTGACGCAAGGTACGATGATGTTCGGCCTGCGGCTGGGGCAGGACCTGATGGACTCCACGCGGCTGCGCTTCAACAGCGCCTTCAACCGCAGGCACGATCTTCCCGGCGGCTTCAAGCAAGCCATCGAGGGGATCGTGGGCGACCTGCGCGCGGGTCTGGGCAAGGTCAACGACTTCGTGGGCGAGTTCCAGCAGGACCGGCGGATCACGCCGCATATGGACCGGCAGCTCACCTTCTTCAAGCAGGACATGTCCAGAATCGTGACCGGCCTTGAGCGGCTCGTGGCGACCGGGACGGGGCAGGAGCGCCCGGTCGCCGCAAGCCATGGCTCGGGCCCCCTGGATGCGGTGCACCGGGCCCTGGACGCCTCGTTCGCGAACAACCCCGAACTGAAGGGAAAGCTCGCGCTGGCGACTGTCGCCTTCGCCGTCCTCGGGTCGAACATCGCCCTGATGCGCAACGACGGGCTGGCCCTGCCTGACTTCATCGCCGATGCGGTCGTCTCGTCGACGTTCCTGCTCTGTGAAGCGCTGAGCCCGCACGTTTCGCTCACCGGGATGAACGACAGCGTGAGCGACACGGTCGGCGGCATGACGATCGGCCTGCCCTTCTCCGCAGCCGCGCTGATGAACGGCTACATGGACGACCCCAAGGGCAACCCCTCGGGCTTCATCGCCGGGACCGTCGGCTACACGGCGGCCTACATGCTCTTCGGCCGGGTGGCCGGCGACGTCCTGTCCAAGGGCCTCATGGCCACGGGCGGAGCGCTCGGCTGGGGCCAACGGCAAGCGATCCGCCTCGGCCGGAGCGCGATGGCCCTGGGCTTCGAGCTGGCCGCCGGCCGCCGCTCGCCGGCTGCAGCGGATGTGCAGGCCGTCGCCGAGGCCGAGGCCGAGATGGCGGATGTGCCGCGCGAGCCGCTGTACTTCAGCCCCTCACAGCGGGCGTCCGCCGAACGCGCCCTGGTCGACACGCTCGCGCAGATCGGCGAGGAGTGGCACGACGCGCGCGACGCATGGGAAGGCGGATCCGAGGGAACCGCGGTTGGGGACGACCGCTGGTCCGACGCACCGACGGAGCTGCCCGTGCAGCTGGCGCCTCAATCGGAACACGCGGCCCTGCAGGCGCATGGCGGCGGGCGGGATGCCTGAGCGGGGTTGCAAGCCCAAATCCGCTTTTTTCTGACGGCCAGGGTGCGACCAGCTTTCGCTCCTTGGTCGCAAAAGCCGCCCCGAGCTGCCGGGGCCGCTTTTGCTGGTCGGTGTGCAGGTAGACGGACGTGGCCGACAGCCAAGCGTGACGCAGTTTGTCGCGCACAGCGGTCAGGTCCGCACCGCACTCGCGCGCGCGGGTCGCGTGCGTGTGCCGCATGAAGCCGGGCAGTACCAGGTACCGGTCCAATGCGGAGCGGGCGATCGGCGGCAACACCACGCTGCCCGCCTTGCTGCCCTTGCCGACCAGGTGCAGCCGCCCGCCATCAGCGAACGCATCGTGCGCTCCACCATGCGCGACGGTTTCGCCGAGCTGGACGCCTTCAAGGCCCGGCATGCCGAGACAGCGTGGCTCAAGGCCATCCAGCCCGGCTCGTACACCGGCCTGTTTCTGAAATTCTCGAGCGCCGAACTCCAGGCCAACGGCGCCGCCCTCGCGCAGGGCCTGAGCTTCGACGACGAACCGCGCCCCGTGATCGAAGCGATCACGCCGCGCCAACTGTGGCTGCTTGCAGGCAGCGACCGCCAGGCGCCGAACGCCGCCACCCAGGCCATTCTTCGGCAACTCCAGCAACGCCGGTCGGACCTCGCCGTGGTGGTGTTCCCGAACGCCGACCATGGCCTGATCGAGTCCATCAAGACCGCCGACGGCGTGGCGAAGACCTATGCCGCGCACCTGTTCGACGTGACCGCGCACTGGATCGACGACCGCCAACGCCCGGCGCCAGGGAAGTTCATCGTCATGCCGGTGGCGGACTGAGCGGCCCGGAACGATTGCATGACAGGGAATCTCTGCACATCGCGATCTCGCTGCACATCGCGAGATCTTTGCCGACCGGACGAACCCAGTCTCGTCACCTCGAATTGGCCACAACGCCATCGCTGCACAAGGCGCACAGGATTGCTGCCAATGCCGCCATCACCGCATGCGCAACGATCCATGGCTGGGCTGATCGATGTCGCGCGCGGCCTCTTGTGCAGGCGGCTGCCTCTGTTGCGGATTGACGGCTTCGAGCTTCTGGAGATTCTCTGCCAAGGGCTGCTTGATCGCCTCGTTCCTGTCGACGTGAGCGCGCAGCACATCCGCATCGTTGCCGGGGTTCTTCCAGGTCGCGAACACATTGCCGTTGGTCGGGCTGGGCCTCACGTCCTGGATCTCGGGCAAGGGCGGCGTGCTTAGCCTGGCCTGGACCGCCAGCGCGCCCGCGATGCGTTCCTTGTCCTGCTGGTTGGTATAGACGCCCGCCTCCGGACCGAGCTTGTCGAGCCCGGCCAGGGCCTGCTTGAACAGCGGATCGTCGCGAAGCTGCGCCTCGCGTTGCGCATCGAGGGGTGCCCCGGCGGCGCTGAACGTGCGCCCCGACGTGCCCAGGCCCGGCACCGTCGGCACGACCGATTCGTCGAGCTGGCGCCCCGATGCCGGCGCCCAGTGGCCGAGGAAACCATCCTTCTTCGGCTCGGGCAGGCCCACATCGCGAAGCACGCTGTCGGCCAGCGTGTTGGAATTCTGCACCTGGGGATCGTAGGGATACCTGTCGTCCTTGGCCTGGGCGTTGGCGACCATCCGCTCCCACGTCCTGGACAGGTCCGCTCCCTGTGCGATGCCTTCGCGATATTGCGCTTGTCCGGTGGTGTTCGGATTCTCCGGATGATCGGGATTGGTGCGGTCGTAGGGAAGGTTCGTCTCGACCTGCATCCTTCCGTAGGGCAAGCCGGGCTGCTCGTCGCCGGTCCAGCCGCTGATCGTGCGCTGATTGCCGTCCCTGTCGGTATAGAGCAGGAACTTGTGGTGGTACTCCTTGCCCAGCGCCGATCCGATGTTGCGATATCCGACCTCGATCCTCTCGTCCATGGGATGCTCCGATCGTCCCTATTGGTTTTTGATGTGGACGGCGTCGACCTTGGTCACCTTGCCATCGGCATCCAGGAAGAACGTCATCACGATCGAGCGCGCATCCGGATCCAGCATGGCCTGCCCCTTGTTGTCCCTGACCACGATCTTGTCGGGGGTGTTCTCCACGATCCTGGACGTCGGGGATTTCCCGAACGTCTCCAGCACCGTCGATTTCTCGGCCCTCGGCGGAATGTATTTGGCGACGATGTCGCTGACATCGATCTGCTCGAACCGCACCGGCTTCCGGGATGCGTAGATTTCTTCCAGCATGGGGCCAACTCCTGAGGTCATGACATCGTTCTGGGTCGTGCTGCTGTTCGTGCCCGCATTGGCGCAGGACGCCAGCGGTAGCATCGCGGCTGCGGCCAGCGCCAGCAACGCAGCGGATCTGTTCAGCATGACGCGTGGCATGGCGATCTCCGGTTGCCGCCGATCCAACATGGGTATGCCCGGCGAGCATAGAGCCGAATGCTTGAATGTCCGTAGACTAATTCGCCTGACGCACGATCAGAACCGATGCTTCGACGCGGGCACGCAGCGCCATGTCTTTCACTCAATCAGACAAGCTATGCGTAGACCATCAGCGCCAGCAGATCCATCAGCCCGTGCGCGATGATGGCAGGCCAGAGCCGGCCGGTCCGCACGAACCACCAGCCGAGTACCAGCCCCACGATGACCAGTGAAATCGCGCCGATGGGTCCTTGGTACAGGTGATACGAGGCGCGGATCGCCACGCTCACGTTCACCGCGAATGCGGGACTGTGGTTTGGCTGTAAGGCGCGGATCACGTAGGCGCAGACGAACATCTCCTCGAAGATGGGATTGATCAGCGAGACCGCCACCACCGCGGCCAGCGACAGCTTCCCGGCGACCATGGCATCCATGGAAGGATTCACTTCCTCGGCCATGTACGTGCCCAGCCACTGCACGGGATAGCACGCCAAGATGCACGCGACCAGCAAGCCGATCGCGGGCCGGATGTCGCGCCCCTGCCACCGCAGCCCCAAGGTGCGCGGCGTCCATCCACGGAACCACAGCACCGGGAAGAGCAATGCCAGGACCAGCAGCTCGTAGAAGACCATGCCCCACAAACTCGCTGCGGAAAACGACGCCTCGGCGGTGGGCGCCGGCACGGCAGAGAGACTCCAGTAGATGGGAAGCCCGAATGCGGTCGCGACAACGACCAACAACTCGCCCCATCCCGCGGATGATCTTTCGCGTCCTTGCATTGATGCTCCTTTGTTTTCCTCGGCGGCTTCAACTCCGATTCGCAACACCAACGGTTGTGAAGTGGCCCGGCGACCTGACTTGAGCGACTTCACCGCCAAGTGGAGTTGCCCATGTCATCCAGCCGCCTGGACCAGGCCGAACGATACCGTTTGCATGCGTTATATGAAACCGGGATGTCGATGCGGGCCATCGCCGATGCGTTGGAGCGCGCGCCCAGCACGATCAGCCGCGAACTGCGCCGCAATCAGCACGCTCGGCACTATCTGCCAGATCACGCACAGCGCATCAGCGAGCATCGGCGCACGCAGGCCAGCCGGCGTCCACGCATCGACGCTGAGCGCATCGCACAGATCGAGGTCCTGCTGAGCGAGGACTTCAGCCCGGAACAGATTGCCGGTCGCACCGGCCTGGCCAGTCACGAATGGATCTATCGGCACATCTACGCTGACCACAAGCGCGGTGGCCAGTTGTTCACGCATCTACGCAAGCGCCGCCGCAAGCGCCGTCGGCGGGGCGTGCGCGATGGCCGCGGACAGCTGACACATCGGCGCAGCTGGACACAGCGCCCCAGCGTGGTGGAGCAGCGAAGCCGCATCGGCGACTGGGAGCTGGATACCCTCCGGGCCTCACACGGAAAGGCCGTGGTGGTCAGCATGACCGAACGCCGCAGTCGCCTGCATCTGCTGGCTTACTCGCCTGACGGCACCGCCGAGAACGTGCGCAACGCCATCGTCCAGCGCCTGGGCGGCCTAGGCCACACGGTGCACACCCTCACCGCCGACAACGGCAAGGAATTCGCCGATCATCGGCTCATTGCCGCCTGCTTGCAGAGCGACTTCTATTTTGCAGATCCGTACTGCGCATGGCAGCGAGGCAGCAACGAAAATGCCAACGGATTGACGCGCCAGTACTTGCCACGACACATCGATTTCAGCACCATCACCGATGCGCACCTGCGATGGATCGAACAGCGACTCTACAATCGTCCGCGCAAGATACTCGGATTCAAAACGCCCCTCGAAGTCTTCTCCGAGGAGGTCCTCAACAGCGTTGCGAATCGGAGTTGAATCCGCCCTCTGATCCCAGGTGGCTGACATGACATGACGGCCCTGAACGCTTCTTCGTACAGAATACCCAGCCAATCGATGAAAAAAAGGGGCATACCCGAGTAGAATTTCTCCTCCCACCCTTAAATTCCACTGCCCGCTCCAACTCCTACATTTCGGCCGGCCCCGTCGCCGCCGAACCATCAGTCGATCCATTTTCAAGGAAGATGTTCCATGCCCATTTATCGCCCCTGTAAAGCCGCGTTGCTCGTACTCGGCGTGTCGTTGGGCGCTGCATCTGCCCATGCACAAACGCCAACCGCGATCGATGCGATGCGCCAGTACCCGGCCTATCGCCATGCCGTGGAATCGGTGATGCAGCAGTACGAATCCTCGCTGCGCGCCAAGTGCGCCAGCATCCAGCCCGATTGGAACAAGGCGACCGCACGTGTGGCCCTGGAGCCGACGCTGGACGACCAGGGCCGGATCGTCAAGGCCATCTGGGTGGATACCGTACCCGGTACGGCCTGCGGCCAGCAGCGTCGCTACAATGCCATTACTATCTTCAATGACGGCGAGCCGAACGTGTTGCCGCTGTTTCCCGGCGAATCGGAGTCCAATCCGCTGCTGCAAAAAGACACCGTTCCTTATGTGGCCAGCGCCCTGACCGCCCAGGGTCTCTTGCCCAAGGACTGCCGTATCGATGTGCTGGAAACCCAGTTGCCGGACGGCCATCCCCCGAAGAACGCGCCATGGGACGAACGATGGCGCGCCGATGCCTGCGGCAAGCAGTATTGGGCGAAGGTGCGCTACATACCGGATGCGAACGGCACCACCATCAACGTCAGCCCCAAAGACGTTACGCCGTTGAAATAGATGGAGCTGATACGGGCGGCAGCGCCACCAAGGGCGGCGACGCGCGTCGCCGCCCGGGTGGACGCCCACCGCCCGGCTCAAGTTGCGACACCATCATTGCAGCGGCCTGGGCGAAGGCGTCCGACTCCTTGCGAATGTCTGGTAGATCGATGCCGCGCGCTCATCCGCAGCAACGCGTTCGGCCGCGCTCAGAGCCTGCAATGCCATGCCTGCCGGTGCCTTTCCATCCTCCAGCAGGTAGGCCAGCCGCAGATTGGCAGCACTGTCGACCGCGTTCTTTTCCTTCGTCTCGGCGCCACAGACGTCGGGCAGCCCGTAATACGCATACAGATTTCCCGACATCGCCGCATTCCGAAAAATGCCCAGGCCGTCGAAGAAGCGCGCCCCCCTGGATCGCGGCCTTCTTACCATAGATCACTGCCGCGGTTTTGTTGCCGGCTGCGCCTCCGCTTTCAGCTGCGCCGGGCGCCAGCATGGCTAAGAGACTATAGTGGGAGTCCCAACGCAATCATGACGAAGACAAGCGCCGCCCCATCCAGCGGATGACCTAGCGCGCTTGCATCGATGTCCTTTATTGTCCGCTGACCTCAGATAGCCTACGGGACTGGCACGCTAGCACAGCCTGCCATAGTCGCATCGCTACAAAGTGCATAACACGCTCTAACGGCCAAGTGTGATGCTGCTCGAAATCCGCGAAGAAACTATCCGGAACGGGACGCTCCAACACCTTGCGCGCCAAGCGCAGGGCTCGCCCACTGGGCGACAAAGTCGGCGATTCTCTCTTCGATGCGACTCTCGACCGTCCGCAGGCGCAGGATGGCAATGCCGCTTTTCGCAAGAATACCGTTCTTCAGTGCGTCCCGGGCCAACTGATCGGGCCGGTCATGGGAGCCACCATCGACTTCGATCACTCCCAGGGGGATCTTGCCCACCTTGAAATAGAGCACGAAATCGCAACTGGCACGCGCCATGAAGGCCCGCTCGGGTTGCGTCAAATCCGGATTGCTCGGTGATGCGACCTGAGCCAGCTTGACTTGGTCGTGCCACATCAACGCATCGCATTCTGGTCCGGATAGCGCCTCGCGCAGCAGTTGCGCTGCGATCTGTTCGGACCTGTAGCGGGAATCCTCGGACCGCAAACGGGCATTCAAGCGGGCCAACGACTGGTCGTACTCGCGGTACAGCAAGTCGAAGGCCGACACCACGGGCGCACGCACGAGATCCTCGTCTCGCGCGTAATACGCGATGTAGCGCATCAAAGCCGCGATGTGACCATTGTTGCCGGTGAATACCTCCTCGCCCGTCACCAGGGTGAAGCGGTGCTTGGCCCGCGACACCGCCACGTTGATCATGCGCGGGTCATCGACGAAATCCAGGCGTTTGCGCTCCTGGTTGTAGCGTTTCTTGTCCAGCACCGTGGAGAAGACGATCTCGTCGCACTCCCGGCCCTGGAACTTGTGCACGGTGTCCTTGACGAAATCCGCGGGCAGGCACGTGCCGGAGAGGTTGACCTGTGCGCGGAACGGCGCGATGAAACCACGGCCGTCGCCATCCAGCCCGACGGGCTCGCCTGCGTCGTCGAGCAGCTTGAGCAGGGAATCCAGCTCGCGCAGGTTGGTGTTCTGGCGGGCGTGGTTGCCCTTGGCGGTCACCACCAGGCGCAACGGCGCTTCCCCCCTGTCCTCGGTCATCGGCACCAGGGCGTTGTCGTAGAACTGCTGGTTGCAGAACTGAATGATCCTGGGATGGCAGCGGTAATGCTCTTTCAACAGCGTTCTGGGCAGCGCCTCCTTGAACACGCCGATACACGAATCGAGCAGGCTGTAGCGCTCGCAGTCGTAGGCCTCGGCGGGGGCCGGCAGGCCCAGCACCACGGGGATGTGCGCCAACTGGCGGTTGTCGCCGACCACGATCAGATTCTTCGCGCAACCCAGCGGCAGGATGCCCGGCACGATGTCCTGCAACGAAGCCTCGTCGATGATCACGTAGTCGAGAATCGCACCCGGCGCAATCGAGTTGACGATGGAGTGGGTGCCGCTGCCCAGGATCGGAAAGCGCTGCATAAAGGCATCGAATTGTTGTCGATCCCGATACGTCTTGGCATCGAAGTTCTCCGATGGCCGGGGCAAATTCTGCAAGTACTGCTTTAGATGGCGCATCGACGCTGTTTTCAATTGCTCAAGCGAGGCATCAAAATCTCCACGCTTCAGAGAATCGCGGCACGCCTTCAGCTCCGCTTCCTTGTCCCATAGCGCCTTGTCGTAGTAGTGCATCTGCAGCGCATGGAACACGGACAGGCGCGCATCGCCCTGAGCAAACGGCTTGGTACGGAAGATCCTGAAGTTGAACAACAGCTCGACGCGATCCTTAAGACGGATGCGCTGCTCGCCCAGATGGGCCAGATAGGCCATCAGGTCTGCGGTCTTGCGCGGCGACAGTCCATACTTGTCCAGCGAGGTGGCGGCCTGCACACCGCTGTCTGCCTGCCACTGCTGCAGGTAACGCCGCTCGATGGTCAGCTCGTCGATTTCCACCTGCAATTGCGCCACCCGGTTGTGATCGTGCAGATGCTGCTTCAAGCGGGCCAGCAGAGCCTGGATCTCCTCCAGAGGCGGCGCGGACTCGGGTTCGCAGGATGGCCAAGACGGCAGATCGGCGAAGAACTCCTCGCGGTTGCCCTGGTTGCCGAGTTTGGCGATCAGATAGCCGAGGCCACATTTCTCCAGCTTCTCGTAGACGTTTTCGACAGCGGCATTGTTGTTGGATAGCACTGCTACCGTCTGCCTACGCAACAGGATATTGGCGAGGATATTGAGGATGGTCTGGGTCTTGCCGGTTCCGGGCGGGCCTTCGATCACGCTGACCTGCGCGCGGAACGCTTGCTCGACCGCCGCCAGCTGGCTCTCATTCAGTCCGAACGGATAGATCAGCCCCTGGCCCGGCGCCAGCGCGCCGTTGCGTCCCGTGCAATAGGCCTGCAAGGCGGTGTCGGCACTGGCGGGCAGTTTGCCGAGTTGGTGCACGATATTGGCGGCGATTTTGCGGTCGCCCTCCGACTCCGCATGATCCTGCCGGGCATTGGCCACAGCAGCGAAATACCGGAAGACCGGCGTGTCCTTCATCGCCGTCGGCGTGGCAAAACCGATACGGTCCATCCTGTGAATGATGGGCTTGTCGTTATCCGGATAGTGCACGACGGCGTACTGTTCGCCGTAGATTGTCGCCTTGGCGATGGGCGTGACAACTGTGCTACCGGTCTTGGTGAGGAACATCCCACCCAGCTCGCGAACGGGAGAGATGCGGCAGTCACTGAGCGGATGCAGGGCTTTTTGCCCGTTGAAGTAGGAGCACTTCAGTTGCAGTCCTTCGTCCTTATCGCTCCAGATCGACCAGCTTTTGATCTCTGCCGTCTTGTCCTTGCCACCCACTTGAATGGAAACCATATGTCCCTAACTCGTTCTAGAACGCCATCCGAACCAAATCTCACGCCGACGAGCAGATGCCGCTATTCCCCTGATGCTGGAATCATATTTCCATCCTTTCCTACAGGGTTGTTAGACGATTCGTTCGGCTGACCATCTGCCGGCTCTTTAGCGCTTGCTTGAATATCCACTGCTGTTCGATCTCGCCAGGCTCCAACACGCTCATGCGCTTCGCCTGGAAGCGGCCAATCTCGGGCGCGGCCTCTTGCTGCACAACTCTGGCATTCTTGAAGAGCGCGGGATCGATGAGGTTGACCTGCGCCGCTGGCAACGCACGGATAAAACCGTCCGCTTGTCGCTGGGAGACGGCTTGGTAAAGCGGTTTACTGGAGGGTGCAGGCGCGGCGGCCCTGCGGTAAAACCATCTGTCCCAAGCGTCTGTACAGCATCGGCCATGACTGCGTTGGGCGTGATCCAGCGCGCCAACGGAGCTTTGGACTCGGCGGCGGATTGCTGATCTGCGAACGTATCGGACGGCGGAACGCTGGCATCGTTCATGGCACTACATCCTGTTGCCGCTGAGAGGGAAACCAACGTCAGCAGGGCGGAACGCAACATGCCTTCGGCTGTTCTACGTGCCATCACCGTGCGCTGCCACGTGGCGGTGTGAGCACAGCATAAAGTGAAAGTCTTGAGCAGGTGTAGACCAAACCGTCTATGGCGACCGGGACGGATGATCCGGTGCAGCGCTGGGCGCCGGCATCGACAACCAGCGCCGATCGACGGGACACGTCGATCGGCGCGATTGCGCGGCGCCTACTCTTGCGGCGCGGCCGTGATCACCAGCGCGCCATCGACGACAGCGATCTGCGGCTTGCTCCCCGGCACGAATCCCAGTGCTGCCAGCCAGTGACCGCTCAGGCGCAAGGTGGGAATTTCCTGGCTCTGCCAGCGGCCGTCCACCATCACGTCGTGGCAGGTGGAGCCAATGGTGCACTGCCCGGGTTGGCGCGGACGCGACGCGCGCTTGCGCGGCAGTTCGTCCTCCGTCGGAACCGGATGGAACAGCGTGGTGCGCGCCATGTCGCCGAGCGAGAGTCCCAGCATCGGTGAGGTGGTGGCGTGCGCCGCCTCTGGCGCTACTGGCTTGCGCGTGCGGCGTGGGGCTTGGGTACTTTTGGGTGCGGTTGCTTTGCGGGACATACGGAGCTCCTTTGAAAATGGAGTCCACTCCCCGACGCCAATCGGGGTGGCGGACGGTGCACGATTGGCGTACCGGTCAAAGGCTCCGGCGAGCCCGAAGGCTCCCGCGCACCGCCCGCCGTAAATCGGCAAGCATTCGCGCCGTCGATGCGGCCAACAAAAAAGCGCCGGACATCGAAAGATGGGCGCTGGTTGCGCCTTCGAACACGGGACGCCAATCCCGGCTGCGCGATTTTAACGCAGCGATTCAATCTTGCTCTTTGACAAGGTCGGCGTCAACGAGCTTTGTAGACAGAAATGTAGGCTATGCACCTATAGAAATTCCACTCTGACCCCGGCACTCTAATTCGCCTCGCTTATCGGAAATTTATTCGATACAATCGAGAATGCTACACATCTCACATAACAACGCACAGGAAGGGGGCGGCATGGCAGCGAATGTGGAAATATCCAACTTGAAGTCAATCAAGAACCTGTCCTTTGATGTTCCTAATAAAGGGGCGTTTGTTATAACCGGAGCAAACGGTTGCGGCAAAACTTCGCTATTGACTGTGCTTCATAGGATGGGCGCCCCAAATGCTTTTCAGCTGGGTCTGCCAGGCGGGACCGGGTCGACCGGCATTGATGGCATAGCAGATGCTACGATCACCTATACAATCAACACAAGGAGCGTATCTTATCGATACAACAAAATTCGGTGGTCCGCAACACCGAAATCGAATTCGCAAATCGTCCGACATGCGTTCAGTGAGGTACTATTTTTAAAGGCGAATGCGTCGAGAGTAGAGCCTACTCAGGATGAGTTGAAGGGCCTGAAGAAAATTCCCGCCGATCAACGCCTTCGAGAATTCATGAACGCGGTGTTCGACACCGACAAGTTTGACAACCTGTACAAGATCAACCTTCGTGGTCGCGGCCTTGTCGCACACTTGATCGATAGAACTCCGGGCGAGAAGAAAAAGACTTGGTACTCTGAAAAAGCCTTCAGTCTTGGAGAGCTTTGTGTCATGCGCCTTGGCCAGAAGCTGCTTGCGATGAAAAATGGCGGACTTTATATCGTCGATGAGTTTGAAATGGCGTTACACCCAGCAGCTCAGATCCGTCTATTCAAGCAGATCGAAAGGCTTTCAGATTTGGGGCCGTGCACCGTGCTTGTCTCGACTCATTCATCAAGCCTAATCAAGAGTGTCGCCCGGAAGAATATTATCTATCTTGAAAATAACGATGGCGAGGTCAGCATCTATCGCAACGTTTATCCCACCTATGCTCTACAGCACCTCGTGTTGGACGAAGAGAATTCCCCGGATAGGTTGATCTTTGTCGAGGATATATCTGCCAAGCAGTGTATAGATGAACTGTGGAAACAACACTTGAGCTTAGATCAGAATAGCGGAAAACGAAGCCAGCCGACAGTTCAAACGGCAGTAATCGGGGGCTACAAAGAAGTTTTAAGATTCCTTGACCGAAGCCAATCGTTCGTACCTGCCCTGACGCGACGGATGGCTGTGCTCGATGCCGATGCCCAGGAAGCTTGTCTGCCGCCCCATGTCGCTGTTGGCCAAGAAGCGCCTGTTTTGACCGTCCCTCAAGAGCTGTACAGAAGTCAGAGGACCCAGATTGAATTCCTTCCTTGGACGCCGGAGGTCGGACTGTGCGAGCTATTAGCAGCGGACGTTGCTACGCATCGACAGGGCATTCAGACCTTCACAGGAACTGCAAATCTCCAGATTCCACTAGCTTCGGCACGTGCGCATCAGGGGCTGACAGGAAAAGCAATGCGCGACAGGTGCAAGGAAACTGTTCGCTACATTGCCAGCCAAATCGCTCAAAAAAAGGCGTGGTCTTCGGAGCGGGCTCATGAGTCGCTGATGGGCTATCTCGTTCATGAATGGCTGAAGGCAGAACCGCAAGCGTCTCGTGCACTGAGTGGCAAACTCTTTAGTTGAGCATTAGGTCGACACTACTAAAACAGACATTGCTCAATGTCATAATAATTCTGACAACATAAGATACATCCAAGTGTTTATGGGAGGCTGCGCCAGCACCTTATTTAATTAGCGCCCTTCCCAGCTCGAAGATCGTTACGGAACACTCCTACCAAGAAGCGTTGCATTCACCCACACTTAGAATACCCACAATTCAAACAAGTAGCACACCCGTCCATGATCACCAGGGCCTTGGTGTTGCACTTGTGGCACATCGTGGCCGACGGCGGGAAGCTCGCGCCGTCGCCGGTGACGGCGATGTCTTCTTCGTGGTCGGCGGTGGAGTTCGCGACCACCGTCCCCTCCTCCGCCCTGCGGGCACCCTCTCCCGCAGGAGAAGGAGAAGCCGGCTTCACTTCACTGTTTTTTTTTGAGCGGTCTTCGTACTGCTTGCGCTTTTCGTTGATCAGCGCGCGCTGGTGGTCGCTCATCTCCGGGTCGTGCAGCAGGCCGATGGACTTCATGTGCTCTTCGACGATGTAGCCCAGTTCGGCCACCAGCGAGGGCATGTACACGCCGCCGGCCTTGAAGTAGCCGCCCTTGGGGTCGAATACGGCCTTCATTTCGTCGACCAGGAAGGTGACGTCGCCGCCCTTGCGGAACACGGCGGACATGATGCGGGTCAGCGCCACGATCCACTGGAAGTGTTCCATGGACTTGGAGTTGACGAAGATCTCGAACGGGCGGCGCAGTTCGTGCTCGGTGCCGGCGTTGAGCACGATGTCGTTGAGGGTCACGTACATGGCGTGTTCCACCAACGGCGATTTGATCTTGTAGGTGCTGCCGATCAGTACGTCCGGGCGCTCGATGCGCTCGTGCATGTGGATGATGTTGTCCACCGGCACGTCGGCCTGGGCGGTGGCGCGGTCGATCGACGCGGCGGGCAACGGTGGCGCCGCTTCGCGCGCCTTGTCTTCGGCGGTGACGACGGCGTAGCCCTTGATTTTCTTGTCGATCTTGACGGCCATGATGCATTCCTGATGTGCGTGTCGTGTTGGGGCGCGCGTCCCTCGCCCTGCCCCTCTCCCGCGCACGGGAGAGAGGGTGCAGCGTGGGACGGCTTACTTCCTGGCGCGGGTGGCCGCGGCCTTCTTGCCGGCGCTCTTGCGCACGGCGGTCTTCTTCACCGCAGCGGTCTTCTTGGCGACCTTGGCGGTGCTCTTCTTGACGGCCTTGGCGACCTTCTTCACCGCCTTCTTGGCGACGGCCTTCCTGGCGCCGACGCTCTTCTTGGCGGCCACAGCCTTCTTGGCCACGGCCTTCTTCGCGGCGACCTTCTTGACCGCCTTCTTCGGTGCGGCCTTCTTGGCCGGCGCCTTCTTCACTGCGGCTTTCTTGGTCGCGGTCTTCTTGGCGGCGGCTTTCTTGGCCGGGGCCTTCTTCGCTGCCGCCTTCTTGGCGGTCTTCTTGACGGCCTTCTTCAGCGCGGCGGCTTCGGACTGGGCGCTGGCCTTGGCCGCTTCCAGCTTCTTGCGCGCGTTGGCAACGGTCTTCTTCACCGATTTGCCGGCCTTCTCTGCGCGCTTGGTCACGGCCTTCTCGGCCTTCTTGACCGCCTTGCGGGTCTTGGCGACCTGGTCCTGCACGCGCTTTTGCACGTTCTCGGCGGTCTGCTTGACGCTGGCGACGGCGTCGCTGGCGGTGGCGGCGATCGCGTCGCCCATGTTGCTGGCGGTCTCTTTCACGTTTTCGGCGACTTGCGTCAGCGTCGCCGTCACACCATTACCGTTGCTCATAAAAAACCCTCCTCAGGGTGTCAGTGTTTATGTACGCGGGCGATGCTATACCGATTGAAGCAAAGCGTGGAACCGGATGTGGCGACAAACGACAGGCGGTAGGCGAACGTTGGGGAAGCACGGCGTGCCGCGCTCCCTGTTTTCCCGCCGCCGCCCTGTCCCCCCGCCGCTGCGGAGGGCGCAACACGCCGCCTTCAGAACTTGCCGTAATACCCTTCTTTCAGCGCGTCGAACAGGTTGGCGGCGCTGTGCATTTCACCGTCGTATTCGATCTGCTCGTTGCCCTTCACTTCCACCACGCTGCCGTCTTCCAGTTCGAAGCGGTAGGTGGTGTTCTCCAGGTCCGCTTCCTTGACCAGCACGCCCTGGAAGGCGGCCGGGTTGAAGCGGAACGTGGTGCAGCCCTTCAAGCCCTGCTGGTGCGCGTAGCGGTAGATGTCCTTGAACTGCTCGTAGGGGTAGTCGGTGGGGACGTTGGCGGTCTTGGAGATGGAGCTGTCCACCCACTTCTGCGCGGCGGCCTGCACGTCCACGTGTTCCTTGGGGTGGATGTCGTCGGCAGAGATGAAGTAGTCCGGCAGCTGCGCGTCGGCGGCCTCGGCGTACGGCATCGCCTTGGCGTTGACCAGGTGGCGGTAGGCCAGCAGTTCGAAGGAGAACACGTCCACCTTCTCCTTGGACTTCTTGCCTTCGCGGATCACGTTGCGGCTGTAGTGGTGGGCGAAGCTGGGTTCGATGCCGTTGGAGGCGTTGTTGGCCAGGCTCAGCGAGATGGTGCCGGTGGGGGCGATGGAGCTGTGGTGGGTGAAACGCGCGCCCACTTCGGCCAGTGCGTCCACCAGTTCCGGTGCCACGTCGGCGATGCGCTGCATGTAGCGGCTGTACTTGGCGTGCAGCCGCCTGCCTTCGATCTGCTGGCCCACGCGCCAGCCGTCCTTGGCCATTTCCGGGCGCTGGCGCAGCATTGCGGCGGTGACGGCGAAGCTCTCCTGCATGATCGGCGCCGGGCCTTTTTCCTTGGCCAGGGTCAGCGCGGTTTCCCAGCCGGCCACGGCCATTTCGCGGGCGATGGCTTCGGTGAATGCGCAGGAGGCGGCGCTGCCGTACTTCATCTGCAGCATGGTCATGGTCGAGCCCAGGCCGAGGAAGCCCATGCCGTGGCGGCGCTTGCGCAGGATCTCGTCGCGCTGCTGCTGCAGCGGCAGGCCGTTGACCTCGACCACGTTGTCGAGCATGCGGGTGAACACGCGCACCACTTCCTTGTATTCCTCCCAATCGAAGCGCGCCTGCGCGGTGAACGGGTCGCGCACGAAGTGGGTGAGGTTGATCGAGCCGAGCAGGCAGGCGCCGTACGGAGGAAGTGGTTGCTCGCCACAAGGATTCGTAGCGCGGATGTTCTCGCACCACCAGTTGTTGTTCATCTCGTTGACGCGGTCGATCAGGATGAAGCCCGGCTCGGCGTAGTCGTAGGTGGAGACCATGATCATGTCCCACAGGTGGCGGGCGCGGATCTGCCCGTACACCTTGCATGCGACCAGGCCGTCGTCGCGCACGATGTAGTTGCTGTGGGTGGGCCAGTCGCGCCAGACCACGTCGGTGGCGCTGGTCAGGTCGATGTCGGCCTCTTCCTTGCGGTTCACCGGGAACACCAGCGGCCAGTCGGCGTCGGTCTCCACCGCCTGCATGAAGCCGTCGGTGATCAGCAGCGACAGGTTGAACTGGCGCAGGCGCCCGTCCTCGCGCTTGGCGCGGATGAAGTCCTTCACGTCCGGGTGCGCCACGTCGAAGGTGCCCATCTGCGCGCCGCGGCGGCCGCCGGCCGAGGACACGGTGAAGCACATCTTGTCGAAGATATCCATGAACGACATCGGCCCGGAGGTGTAGGCGCCGGCGCCGGCCACGAATGCGCCGCGCGGGCGCAGCGTGCTGAATTCGTAGCCGATGCCGCAGCCGGCCTTGAGGGTCAGGCCGGCTTCGTGGACTTTCTCCAGGATGCCGTCCATCGAGTCGGTGACGGTGCCCGACACGGTGCAGTTGATGGTGCTGGTGGCCGGCTTGTGTTCCAGCGCGCCGGCGTTGGAGGTGATGCGCCCGGCCGGGATCGCGCCGCGGCGCAGCGCCCAGGCGAAGCGCTCGAACCAGTAGGCGCGCTTTTCCTCGGTGGCCTCGGCATCGGCCAGCGCGCGCGCCACGCGCTGGTAGGTGCCGTCGATGTCGGCATCCAGCGGCTCGCCCTGCTTGGTCTTCAGGCGGTACTTCTTGTCCCAGATATCCTGCGACGCCGGCTGCATCGGGATGGGGTTCTGCTTGGACTCGGTCTGGACGACTTCCAGGCGCACCGTGCTCATTCTTTTCTGTTCTCCTCGAACCTATCCCGATGGGGCGGATGGGGTGGCCGTCCGCCGTGTGTCTTATGTGTATGCGGTTTGCGCTGCGCGACGAAGACAGCCGCGGCAGCGCGCGCGGCACCGCCCTTCGGCCGAATGGGAATGCATAAGGCGTGCGATCGCCCGTCTCACGTTCACGCCATGCGTCACTGCGTGCGCCCCCTGGGGTCTGGACCCCAGTGAAAACCCCAGTAGTTGGGTTGCTTTGACGTCTTACCGCTACATGTAGTGGCAAAACGAAGTGCCCACGCTAACCCTGGGCGGGCCCGCTGTCAACGCCGAAACCGAGCGGTTCGGCGCCTCCGTACGCCGCCGTCGGTTTGCCCGGCGCCGGGCTTTCACTGGCGGTTAAACGCCGCGCGTTCATCTTGATTTATGCGCCCCGGCGCCCATCTGCCTTGCGTCTCCCGCCGCGTCATCCGGAAACCCGACCCCATGCGACCGCTGCCCACGCTGCTGACCCTGACCGCCGCCGCTGCCTTCGGCGGTTTCGCCGCCACCGCGATCAACGCGCACCTGGACAACCGCGCCGAGGCGGCGCCCGCGCCGGTGGCGCAGACCGTGGCCGGCAGCGCCGCCTTGCCGGCCTCGGCGGCCGGCCAGCCGCTGCCGTCGCTGGCGCCGATGCTGCAGCAGACCATGCCGGCGGTGGTCAGCATCAACACCAAGCAGGTGGTGCGGGTGCGCAATCCGTACTTCAACGACCCGTTCTTCCGCCGCCTGTTCCCGGACATCCCGCAGGAACGGATCAACGAGTCGCTGGGCTCGGGCGTGATCATCGACGCCAAGAACGGCTACGTGCTGACCAACCACCACGTGGTGGAGAACGCCGACGACGTGCAGGTGACCCTGGCCGACGGGCGCAGCTTCAAGGCCGAGTTCATGGGCTCGGACGCGGACACCGACGTGGCGCTGATCCGGATCAAGGCCGACAAGCTCACCGAGATCCGCCTGGGCGACAGCAGCAAGCTGCGCGTGGGCGATTTCGTGGTGGCGATCGGCAACCCGTTCGGCTTCACCCAGACGGTGACCTCGGGCATCGTCTCGGCGATGGGCCGCAACGGCATCCGCGGCCTGGGCTATCAGAACTTCATCCAGACCGACGCCTCGATCAACCCGGGCAATTCCGGCGGCGCGCTGGTGGACCTGCATGGCGAGCTGGTCGGCATCAACACCGCCAGCTTCAACCCGCAGGGCAGCATGGCCGGCAACATCGGCCTGGGCCTGGCGATCCCGTCGAACCTGGCGCGGGCGGTGGTCGAGCAGTTGCTGAAGAACAACGGGGTGATGATCCGCGGCACCTTTGGCGTCGAGACCCAGAACCTGACCGCGCAGATGGCGCAGGGCCTGGGCCTGGACGCGCCGCGCGGCGCGCTGGTGACGCGGGTGCTGACCGGTTCGGCGGCGGCCGGCGCGGGGCTGCAGCCCGGCGACGTGGTGGTCGGCGCCAACGGCGAGCGCCTGGACAGCGCCGAGGCGCTACACAACTACGAAGGCCTGCAGCCGGTGGGCAGCACGGTGACGCTGGACGTGCGCCGCGACGGCAAGCCGCTGCAGATCAAGGCCACGCTGAAGGAGCAGCCGCGCGCGGTGAGCGGCGAATCGCTGGACCCGCGGCTGGGCGGGGCCAGCTTCACCGACCTGCCCGAATCGCTGCGCCAGTCCGGCATCAATGGGGTGCTGGTCGGCAGCGTGGCGCGCGGCAGCCGCGCGGCGCGCAACGGCCTGGCCAACGGCGACATCGTGATGGCCGCCTCCACCGGCGAGTTCGCCGATCTGGCCAGCTTCCGCGCCAACTTCGCGCGCAAGCCGGCGCAGTTGGTGCTGCGCGTGGTGCGGGGCGGGGCGCAGGCGGATCTGTTGATGCAGTGAGGTGGGGTGGCGCGGCACCGATGGATGGCGCGGCCGGTCAGGCTTGCGGCGTCGTTCTGTCGCGGCTGAAGCCGCTCCTACAGGAAGCAAATGAATGCCGCTCGGCCAGCAGGCGCACGCGCAGCGCCAACGTAACAAGCTCTACACCGCGTCGATGCTATTTGTCTCGATCGCGATCCGCGAACCGCCTGCCGCGCGCAGGTATGCCCCCACCACCGTCAGGAGATACGCGATGAATGCCAGCCCCACCAATACCGAAAACCTCAAGGACAACCTCAGCGAAGCCAGTTCGCACCTGAAGTCGGCCGCCAGCTACGCCGGCGAAGCGATCAAGGGCGCCGCCGGCGCGGCGGGCGACGAGCTGAAGCTGGGCAAGGCCAACGTCAAGGCCGAGCTGTCCGACAGCGCGCTGTCCGGCCTGGCCGCTGCCGAGTTCGGCGGTGCCGCGGCGAAGGAGCAGGTCGATGTGCTGCTGGACAAGGGCCGCGACCTGATCGACAGCGCCGCCGAGCTGATCCGCGAGCGCCCGCTGGCCTCGTTCGGCGTGGCCTTCGCCACCGGCTGGATCATCGCCAAGCTGGCGCGCAGCAGCGACAAGTAAGCCACGTGAGCGACGAGCAGGTCCGCGACGGCGCCGCAGCGCCCGACCCGGCGGCGGCCGAGCGGCCGTCGCTGGAAACCTCGTTCCGCGAATTCGGCACGGCCGGCCGCGAGGGCCTGAGCGCCACGCTGGAAGCCGGCCGCGCGCTGCGCAAGCTGCTGGTGGCGGACCTGGCGCTGGCGCGCGCGGCGATGGCCCGCGCGCTGGTGTGGTTGACCGTCTCGGTGGCATTCGGCGCTTCGGCGTGGATGCTGCTGATGGGCGCGTTGATCGCGGTGCTGCAGCGGCTGGGCTGGTCGTGGCTGGCGTCGATCTCGGCGACCGCTGCGTTCAGCCTGGTGGTCACCGCCCTGGGCGCCTGGCAGGCGCTGCGCCATTTCGAGATGAGCAAGCTCGACGCCACCCGCCGCCAGTTGGCGAAGCTGGGGATCGGCGGCGAGGACGATGACAACGCCGACGGCCACGCTGCCGCGGCAGCCGAGACCGGCCGATGAAACTCCGTCAATTGCAGCACCGCATCGCCCGCGCCGAAACGGTGCTGGAAGGCCGCCAGCAGCAGATGCAGACGCAATGGACCACGCTGCAACGGGTCTGGCGCGAAGGCTGGACGCCGCTGCGCATCGTCGCGGTGGGATTGGGCGCCGGCTTCCTGGCCGGACGCGCGGAACCGGCGGCGGCGATCGGCAAGATCGGCGGCGCGCGCTGGCTGCAGATGCTGAGCGCGGTCTCCAGCCTGCTGACCGCGACCCAGGTCAAGGAAGCCTCCGACCAGACCGAGCGCGCGGCGGATACCGCGCAGGATGCGGCCGAGGCGGTCGAAACGCCCGCGGCCGCAGGCGTACCGCGGCCGCCCGTTGCGCCCGTCGTGGCCACCGCGCCGGTCGATGCGCCGTTCGCCGTATCGCCGCAGGCGCCGCCGCGCGCGGCCGAAGCGGCCACCGACGTCTCCGAACGCTGAGCGCCGCGTAGCGACCCGCGGCGGTCGCCACGCGGCTTTCATACCGCGCAGGCCAGGATCGGCCTACACTCCGCTTCCCCTTTTTTGTGCCGAGCGGTGCGTGTCCGCAGGACCCGCGCCGGGGCCACCGTACGCAACGCAGGTCCGATGAGCATTCTCTCCGAATCCGTGGCCGACGCCGGCGACGTGGCACCACCGCCCGAAGACGCGCTGCCGCCACCGCCGGCGCCGCGCCCGCGCGGGCCGATGTCGCTGGTGGTGCTGGCGACGCTGGCGGTGGGCTACACCTTGTGGGCGGCGCAGGAGGTGATCCTGCCGATCCTGCTGGCCGCGTTCTTCGCCCTGGTCGGCAATCCGATCCTGCGCGGGCTGCGGCAACTGTACGTGCCGCGCTTCCTCGGCGCGCTGCTGGTGCTGCTGTCGGGCATGGCGGTGGCGACCACGCTGGCCATGCAGCTGGCCGGGCCGGCCGCCGAATGGGTGCAGCAGGCGCCCGGGCAGATGCGCCACATCGCCACCCAGGTGCGCGACCTGACCAAGCCGATGCAGCAGGCCAATCAGGCGGCAGAGAATTTCGCGCGCGCCGCCGGCGGCGACAACGGCCGCCGCGTGCAGGTGATCCGCACCCAGCTGGACGACCCGTACAAGGCGCTGGTGCGCACCCCGCGGCTGGCCGCCTCGGCGCTGGCGGTGGTGTTGCTGACGTTCTTCTTCATGGTCTTCGGCGAGAACCTGCAGCGGCATGCGATCGCGCTGCTGCCCAATCGCCAGCAGCAGAAATTCACCACCGACATCCTGCGTTCGATCGAGCGCGAGGTGTCGCGCTACGTGCTGACCATCAGCGTCATCAACACCCTGGTCGGGCTGATCTTGGCCGGCATCCTGGTGCTGCTGAAGATTCCGCTGCAGGAAGCGCTGCTGTGGGGCACGGTGGTGGCGCTGCTGAACTTCGCCCCGTACGTGGGGCCGCTGATCGGCGCGATCCTGATGCTGCTGATGGGCTTCGTCGAGTTCCGCGATCCGCTGAGTGCGGCGCTGCCGGCGATCCTGTACCTGGCGCTGCACATGCTCGAAGGCCAGGTGGTGACGCCGATCGTGCTCGGCCGGCGCATGGCGATCTCGCCGCTGATGCTGATCCTGGCGCTGATGCTGTTCGGCTGGCTGTGGGGCATGATCGGGCTGCTGCTGGCGGTGCCGCTGCTGGTGTGCATCAAGATGGTGCTGGCGCGGGTGGAAGGCATGCAGCGCTGGGCCAGGTTGCTGGAATGAGGCCGGGACTCGGGACTGGGGACTCGGAAAAGCGGTGAGCGCGGCGCTGGTGCCTGCACGGGTGTCTACGCTGCACGGCAGTCGCGGCCGCCGGTTGGCGTAAAATCCGCCAGGTGACTTCCTTGCCTTCCTTCCCCGTTCGCGCGATCACGCTGGACCTGGACGACACGCTGTGGCCGTTCGCGCCGATCGGCGCGCGCATCGAACAGGTGCTGCACGACTGGCTGCTGCAGCATAGTCCGCGCACCGCCGAGCGCTTTCCGATCGCGGCGATGCGGCAGCTGCGCGATGAGGTGTTCGCCGCGCATCCGCACCTGGTCCACGACATGAGCGAGATGCGGCGCCTGACCCTGCGCCGCGCGCTGCGCGACAGCGGCGCCGACGAGGCGCTGGTGGAGCCGGCGTTCGCGGTGTTCTACGCCGCGCGCAACCAGGTGGAGTGCTATCCGGACAGCATCCCGGCATTGCAGCGGATCGCCGCGCGGGTGCCGGTGGTGGCGCTGAGCAACGGCAACGCCGACCTGGCCACGATCGGCCTGGCCTCGCATTTCGCGTTCCAGCTCAGCGCGGGCGAACACGGCGCGGCCAAGCCGGACCCGGGCATCTTCCACGCCGCCTGCGCGCGCCTGGGCCTGCCCTGCGCGCAGGTGCTGCACGTCGGCGACCATATCGAGATGGACGTGGTCGGCGCGATGCAGGCCGGGCTGCGCGGCTGCTGGATCAACCGCGACGCGCAGGCCTGGCATCCGCCCACCCCGCCGGATCTGCACTTCGCCACCCTCACCGGCCTGGCCGACTGGCTGGACGCCACCCAGCCGGCCATCGGCGCGCGCGCATGAGCGCTTCCCGCTGCCGCCTCTTCGCCCTGGCCGCGCGTCGCGCTGGCCGCGCCCGACTCACAAGGACCCGCTGATGTCCCTGCCTTCCGGCTTCACCGATGCCGCCCCCCGCGCGCTGCCGCTGCATGTGCTGGACCGCGAACGCCTGGCCGAATGGCGCGCCGCACAGGCACCTGCCTGGGTGGCGTGGCTGGATGCGCAACAGTTCGTGGCCGCCCCCGGCACGGCGTTGTTGCTGCCCGGCGCGGACGGCGTGGCCGCGGCGGTGCTGGGCGTCGGCGACCGCGGCGATGCCTATGCCTACGCGCACGCACCGCTGGCGCTGCCGGCCGGCAGCAGTTGGCAACTGGCCAGCGCGCTGAGCGAGCAGGAGCAGGCCGCCCTGCACCTGGGCTGGGGCCTGGGCAGCTACCGCTTTGCCCGCTACAAGCAGCCCACGCGCTTGCCGGCGCAGCTGCTGGCCACGCCGAGCGCGGAAGTGCGCGACCAGCTGCAGGCTTGCCTGCGCGTGCGCGACTGGGTCAACACGCCGGCCGAGGACATGGGGCCGGAACAGCTGGAAGCCGCTGCGCGCGCGATCGCCGAGGCGCACGGCGCGCAGTGCGAAAGCATCGTCGGCGAGGAGTTGCTGAGTCGCAATTTCCCGGCGATCCACGCGGTCGGCCGCGCCTCGCACCGCGCGCCGCGGCTGATCGTGCTGCGCTGGGGAGAGGACACGCACCCGCACGTGGCGCTGGTCGGCAAGGGCGTGTGCTTCGACACCGGCGGCCTGGACCTGAAGCCGGCCGACGGCATGCGCCACATGAAGAAGGACATGGGCGGCGCGGCGCATGCGCTGGCGCTGGCCGGGCTGGTGATGGCGCAGCGGCTGCCGCTGCGGCTGACCGTGCTGCTGGCGGCGGTGGAGAACGCGGTCGGCCCGCACGCGTTCCGCCCCGGCGACGTCATCGCCACCCGTCAGGGCATCAGCGTGGAGATCGACAACACCGACGCCGAAGGCCGGCTGGTACTGTGCGACGCGCTGGCCTACGCCAGCGAGCAGGCGCCGGACACGATCCTGGATTTCGCCACGCTGACCGGCGCGGCGCGGGTCGCGCTGGGGCCGGATCTGCCGGCGCTGTTTGCGAACGACGACGCGCTGGCGCAGGCCTGGCTCGACGCCGGCGAACGCAGCCGCGATCCGGTCTGGCGCATGCCGCTGTGGCGCCCGTACCTGCGCTACCTGACCAGCCCGATCGCCGACCTGGCCAATGCCGGCTCGCGCATGGCCGGCGCGGTGACCGCGGCGCTGTATTTGGAGCGCTTCGTGCCGGCGCGGCAGGCCTGGGCGCACCTGGACGTGTACGCCTGGAACGACAGCGACCGCCCCGGCCGCCCCGCCGGCGGCGAGGCCCTGGCGCTGCGCTCGGCCTACGCGATGCTGAAGGCGCGCTACGCGGGCTAGGGTTTGCCGGGGTGGCGTAGCGGAGGCGGTGCGGCTGAGGGTGGCGGAAGGCATAAGCTCCCTGTAGCAGGGGCTTCAGCCCGGACAGACAACCGAAACCGCCAGGCTTCCTGACTTCGTTCGTCGCGGCTGAAGCCGCTCCTACAGGGACTTGCGGGACGCCCGCCGGGTGCACTGTCGGAGGGACTTCAGTCCCGACGCTGCGCGGTCGCGGTACCTTCACCGCTTCGCTCGTCGCGACTGAAGCGCTCCCACAAGGAGCTACCACTTGCTCGCAGTGTGCACTGTAGGAGCGGCTTCAGCCGCGACAGACACCATCAGCAAAGCGCGGTCGCGGCTGAAGTTGCTCCTACAGGGACAACAACTTGCGGCCAGCTCGCCGGGCGCACTGTCGGAGGGACTTCAGTCCCGACACTGCCCGGTCGCGGCACCTTCACCGCTTCGCTCGTCGCGACTGAAGTCGCTCCCACAAGGAGCTTGCCACTTGCTCGCACTGTGCCCTGTAGGCGGCTTCAGCCGCGACAGACACCATCAGTAAAGCGCGGTCGCGGCTGAAGCCGCTCCTACAGGGACGACAACTTGCGGCCAGCTCGCCGGGTGCACTGTGGGAGGGACTTCAGTCCCGACGCCTTTCTGCTGGCTCAGCCCTGCCCGCGCAGCGCGAAGCCCTGCGCCTGCAGGTCCGGGCCGCTCAGCAACTGGGCGAAGCGCTGCAGCCGGGGCATCAGCATACGCAGGGAGGAGTCGTCGAGTGGGCAGGCGCGTGCGGCAGCGCTCGGGGAAGCGGCAATCACAGATAGGACGCACGGCAAGGCGGATGATTCCCTGGCCTGGGCAAGCCGCCCGTTTGTGCGGCGACACCCACGCGATTGTGCAGCCTGCCGGCCGCCAAGGAACCGCGGCCGGCAGCGAAGCAGTTCCACGCATGTCTCCAACAAGCGCCTGCGTCGGGAATGGAACGCGGCGCCGGATGTCCCACTCCCCATCGCCGCCGCCACAGGAGTCGCCCCATGTCCCATCCCGATCCCACGCCGCCCACCCCACCGCCGCGCCCGCGGCCCTGGCTGCCGCTGGCGGCCATCGCCGCGATCGGCGCCCTGCTCGCCGCCGCCTTCGCCTGGAGCGCGGGCTGGCTGGGCGGGCCGCAGCGGCTGACCGCGCAGCGCATGACCGATGCCATCGAGGCCGGCGGCCCGCCGCACCCGGGCTTCCGCCGCGCGCACAGCAAGGGCATGTGCGTGAGCGGCCATTTCGAAGGCAACGGCAAGGCAAGCGCGCTGTCCTCGGCCCGGGTGTTCACCCAGGCCGCGGTGCCGGTGCTGGGGCGCATGTCGATCGGCGGCGGCGATCCACACGGCGCCGACGCCACGGCGCGGGTGCGCAGCATGGCGCTGCTGCTACGCAGCGACGACGGCCAACAGTGGCGCACGGCGATGAACAGCTTTCCGTTCTTCGTGGTGGCCACGCCGGAGGGCTTCATGGCGCAGACCCTGGCCGCGCAGCCAGACCCGGCCACCGGCAAGCCGGACCCGGCGAAGCTGGCCGCGTTCGCGCAACGCTATCCGGAGGCGAAGAAATTCCAGGAGTGGGCCAAGACCGCGCCATGGTCGGACAGCTGGGCCAACACCCAGTACAACGGGGTCAACAGCTTCCGCTTCATCGCCGCCGACGGCAGCAGCCGCTTCGTGCGCTGGTCGATGCGGCCGCAGACCGCGTTCAAGGAACTGTCGGCGGCGCAGCGCGCGCAGGCCGATGCCGACTTCCTCGGTGAGGATCTGCAGGCGCGGCTGGCGCACGGCCCGCTGCGCTGGGACCTGGTGCTGACCGTGGCCGCCCCCGGCGACCCGGTGAACGATTCCTCGCAGCCCTGGCCGCAGGACAGGAAACAGGTAGTCGCCGGCACCCTGGTGCTCGACCACGCCGAGCCGCAGGCCACCGGCCCGTGCCGCGACCTCAACTACGACCCGCTGATCCTGCCGCGCGGCATCGCCGGCTCCGACGATCCGATCCTGGCCGCGCGCTCGGCGGTGTATGCGCAGTCGTTCAACCGCCGCGAGCGCGAGATCGGCCGCGGCCAGGCACCAGAGGCGACCGGCCAGGCGCATGGGGGTGCGCAATGAGCCGCGCCAACGCCTCCGGGCATTTCAACCTGACCGCGCGCCTGCTGCACTGGCTGATGGCGGCGATGATCCTGAGCATGCTGTTCGTCGGCGTGGGCATGGTCGCCTCGGTGTCACAGCGGCCGTGGCTGCTCGATCTGCACCGCCCGTTGGGCATCGCCATCTTGCTGCTGGCGATCGTGCGCCTGGGCAACCGCCTGCGGCAGCGGCCGCCGCCGCTGCCGGCGGACCTGCCGTGGTGGCAGAAGACGGCGGCGCTGGCCTCGCACTGGCTGCTGTATGCGTTGATGCTGGCGATGCCGTTGCTGGGCTGGTCGATGCTGTCGGCCGGCGGTTATCCGATCGTGTTGTGGCCGGGCGCGCAGTTGCCGCCGATCGCGCCGCACAGCCCGGCGCTGTACGCCTGGCTGCGCAGCGCGCATGGCTGGCTGGCGTATGCGCTGTTCGCCACGGTGCTGGCGCATCTGTGCGCGGCGCTGTTCCATGCCTGGGTGCGCCGCGACGGGGTGTTTTCGAGCATGGCGCGGGGTGGTGCGGCGCCGGTGGTGGTGGATCAGGCAACGCCGCGAGAACAGCGCTGAAGGGGGTGTTCTGTGCTGTGTGCAGGCAACCGGAACGAGGTTAGGTGGACTTGGGGCATCGGTCGCGATGGGCAGGGTCGGTAACGCCCGTCGCGACTGAAGTCGCTCCCACAAAAAGGCGGGCGGCATGCGGGTCGCGTGCAGCTGCAGGACGGGCTTCGGCCCCGGCGGATTGCCTGGCGAAGTTCGGTTCCTGTCGCGGCTGAAGCCGCTTGTGTCTGGAGATTGCTCTACAGTTTGAGTGGAGAGCGATGTGCGGCACGCCGACAGGCCGTAGTGTTCAAGCACGTGTAGGAGCCAGGGCGGCCGCACATCGACCTCGTTGCCTAGCCCGAACAGTTGAACGAGCGTTCGCTCGAACTTCACAAGCGTGGGCAGCGACGAGGTGGCTCTCTCCTGTCCCCCAGTCTACCTAACGCTTATGCCTCTTTGGATCGGTATCGATGTGGCCAAGGACACCTTGGCCGTCCACGTGCTTCCCCTGGACCAGTTGCTGTCCTTTCCCAATACCGCCCAGGGCCACCAGCGCCTGTGCGACCACCTTGCCGGGCACTGCGTCGGCAACGCGCTGCTGGAGGCCACCGGCGGCTACGAACGGGCGGTGATGACGGCACTGGCCACGGCAGGGATCCCGGTGACCCGGATCAATCCGCGCCGGGCACGCGCTTTCGCCACGGCCTTGGGCACAACCGCCAAGACCGATCCGCTGGATGCGGCCTTGCTGGCGCGCATGGCTCACCTGGTGCAAGCGCCCGCGCCGGCTCCCGATCCCTTGCGTGAGCAACTGCGCATGCTGGTCCAGCGCCGCGAGCAACTGGTCCAGCAACGTGACGACGAGCGCCGTCGCTTGCATCAGGCGACCCTGGCCATGGTGCGCGCGTGCCTGATCGAGCAGATCGGCGACGTGCGCCGCCGTATCCAGCGGATGAACCAGGCGATCAAGCAGGTGCGGTGCCAGCTCGACGATGCGCTGGCGCACGCCCTGGGCACGGTCCCGGGCATCGGCGAGGTCACCACCGCCAGCCTGATGGCCTATCTGCCCGAACTGGGGACGCTGGATCGTCGCCAGATCGCGGCCCTGGTCGGCCTGGCTCCCTACAACGTGGACAGCGGGCAGCACTGCGGCAAACGCCGCATCCGCGGCGGGCGTGCCACGATCCGACGAGTGCTGTACATGGCCTGTTGGAGCGTTGTGCGCACTCAAGCCTCCTTCAAGGAGCGTTATCAACAGTTACGGGCACGCGGCAAGCCCGCCAAGGTCGCCATCACCGCATGCATGCGCGTGCTGCTTATCCGACTCAACGCCATGGCACGAGATCGCACACCATGGCGTGAGGTTATCGGATGAGAAGACAGTTGCTCCTACAAGAGCGGGCGGCACGCGCAGACGCAGCACGCGGGCGGCGGCGCCGCCGCCGCCGCAGCGCGGGGGCCTGGGGCGAACCGCGCAGCGGCGCGCTGAGTCTCATCTGGTCGTTCTGATCCGCCCTCCCGTCCGGCGCGATACGCGGGATGGGCCTGGCTTCAACCGAATACCGGTGGCAAGCGTCCACCGGCATTCGCGTTTTCGGCAGCGCTACAGCCAGCCCTTCTGCCGCGCCAGCCGCGCCGCCTCGATGCGGTTGCCGACGCCGAGCTTGCCGATCGCTTCGGACAGATAATTGCGCACCGTGCCGTGCGACAGCCCGAGTTGCACAGCGATGTCGCCGGCCGAGGCGCCCTCGCCGGCCAGGCGCAGCACCTGGCGCTCGCGGTCGTTGAGCGGATCGGCTTCGGACCAGGCCTCCAGCGCCAGCTCCGGATCGATCGCGCGGCCGCCGCGGTGCACCTGGCGGATCGCATCGACCAGGCGCTCGGGTGGCGCGTCCTTCAACAGATAACCGCCGACGCCAGCGTCCAGCGCGCGGCGCAGGAAGCCGGGACGGGCGAAGGTGGTGACGATGACCACGCGGATCGGCAATTGCTGGCGCTGCAGCCGCTGCGCCAGTTCCAGGCCGCTGAGGCCGGGCATCTCGATGTCGGTGACCAGCAGGTCCGGCGTGTGCGCCTGCAGCGCGCGCCACGCGGCCTCGCCGTCGGCGGCGCTGGCGACCACGGCGATATCCGCTTCCAGGCCCAGCAGCGCGCTCAGCGCGCCGCGCACCATCGCCTGGTCTTCCGCCAGCACTAGTCGAATCACGGCTCCCCCCGGTCCTTTTCGGCGCATTGTAGGGCCGTGGCCGCAGCGGCGCTCAGCGCAGTGCGGCATCCTGGCAGCCACGCGGTTCCGGCGCGGTCTCGGGCGCCGGCACTGGCTGCGGCACACGCGGCAACGGCGCCGGCGCCAGCAGGCGCGTGCCCTGGCCGCGTTCGGACTCGATCCGCAACGCACCGCCCACCGCCTCCAGCCGTTCGCGCATGCTGGCCAGTCCGGTGCCGGGCTGCATCGCGCTGCCGCGGCCATCGTCGCCGATCTCCAGCCAGGCCTGGCCGTGCTCGCACCACAGCCGCAGCTGCGCATGGCTGGCTTCGGCATGGCGCTGGATATTGGTGGCGGCCTCGCGCAGCACCATGGCGAACACGGTCTCCAGCTGCGCGCACTGCGGCAACGCGTCGACCTGGTAGCGGAAGGTGACCCCGGAGGACTCCAGCAGCAGCTTGGCCGAGGCCATCTCCGCGGCCAGCTGCGCGGCGCGGATGCCGCTGACCGCGCGTCGCACCTGTCCCAGCGCCTCGCGCACGACCTGGCTGACGTCCTCCATCTCTTGCCGCGCCGCGGCCGGATCGCGCGCGAGCAGGCGCGCCGCCAGGTCCGACTTCAGGGCCACCAGCGACAGGGTGTGGCCGAGCAGGTCGTGCAGGTCGCGGCCGATACGCTCGCGCTCGGCGACCCCGGCCAGCCGCCGCACTTCTTCGTGGCTCAGGCGCAGCTGCGCATCGGCGCGCGCGCGGCGTTCGAAGCTGATGTTCATCAGCCCCACCGCCAGGCCCACCAGCACCGCGCTGATCAGGTACAGCGGCGACCAGCCGCGCCCCCACCAGGCCAGCGCGAAGGCGCCGAGCAACAGCAGCATTCCCGCCACCGCGCGCAGCGGCGGGAAGCAGAACGCCAGGAACGCGCAGGCATAGATGATGTAGCACTGCGCGCCGGGGTTGTACGGCAGCAGCGCGAACGCCAGCGCGGCCATGCCGGCCACGCACCAGCGCAGATAGCGGCGGTGGCGGTAGTAGGCGCAGGCGTACAGCGCCAGGAACACCGCATAGCTGGCCATCGTCGGCCAAAACCACTGGCTGAAGTAGCGCGGCTCGTACAACGGGGTCACGAACAGCCAGATCGACCAGATCAGCGACAGCCACACGAACCAGTGCGCGCTGCGCGGGGCCGAGGTCGAGCCCAGGCGGCGGGCGATCAGCGAGTCGGGCGAGGCATGCAGCAAGGCGATCACGGCAGACTCCAGGCGCGGTGGCACAGCCGCGTTGCATAGCATAGCGAGCACGCGCCGCTGCCGCGCAGCGATACCGGCAGCCTGGATGGAATGGGCGATGCCGGCGTCGCCGCGCCGGCGCGGCACAGGCCGCCCATCAGCCGCGGCGCAGGCGCCGATGCGCCAGTGCAAAGAACACGACGCTCACCGCCAGCAGCGCGGCGACATGGCCGGCGCTGCTGCTGCCGTTGCCCTGGCCCACCACGCGCAACGCGAGTTGGCCCAGGTGATAGGACGGCCACAGCGGCGCCAGTGTGGTCAGCAGCGACGGCAGCATCTGCAGCGGGATCCACAGGCCCGACAGGAACGCCATCGACAGGTAGATCAAATTGACCAGCGCCGGCGCGCCGCTTCCACCGACGCGCGCGCCGACGTACAAGCCGATCGCACAGAACGGCAGCGTACCCAGCACATCGACCAGCAGCAGCAAGCCGCGCTGCGGCAGCGCCAGATGCACCCCGCCCAACACGCTGCCGAGCAGTTGCAGCAGCACGCCGATCGCCAGGGCGAACAGCATCGCCAGCACGGTGCGCGCCAGCAGCATCGCCCCCGGCGGCACCGGCAACGCGCGCTTGAGCGTGAGCAGGCCACGCTCGCGGTCCAGCGCCAGGCCCACGCCGAAGCCGAACAGTGCCGGCGCCATCACCCCGAACACGCCGTAGCTGGCCATCAGGTACACCGCGGCGGCCGGGTTGCCGCGGTTGAGCACCACGCCGAACAGCAGGTAGAACATCGGCGGGAACAGCAGGGTCGGCAGCGCGAAGGACGGGGTGCGCAGCCAGCGCAGCAGTTCGTAGCGGATTTCGCGCAGGAGCAGCGCGGCATGGTCGCGCAGGAGCAGCGCGGCGTGGTCGTGCGCGAGCGTGGCGGCGGGATCGAGGCGACGCGGGTCCAGGGTGTTCATGCGGCCTCCGCACGGGTGATGGCGAGGAATGCGTCGGCGAGACCGGCGCGCCTGACTTCCAGTTCGTCCAGCCGCGGATCGGCGGCGAGCAATTGCGCCACCACCGGCTCGGCCGGTTCGGCGACGATCTCCAGCACGCCGTCGCGCCTGTCCGCGCGCCGCACCTGCGGCCAGCTCGCCACCTGCGCCGCAGCCAGCACGCTGCGGCAGCGGATCGTGCGCTGCTCGAAGCGCGCGCGCAGCTGCGCCACGCTGCCCTCGGCGATCAGCGTGCCGCGTTGCAGCACCGCGACCCGGTCGGCCAGCGCCTCGGCTTCCTCCAGATAATGCGTGGTCAGCAGCACCGCGCAGCCGTCCGCGACCAGTTCCTGGATCGCGCGCCACACGCCCTGCCGCGCCTCGATGTCCAGACCGGTGCTGGGTTCGTCAAGGAACAGCACTTGCGGCCGCCCGCAGATCGCCATCGCGAACTGCACACGCCGCTGCTGGCCGCCGGACAAGCCGCCGTAGCGGCGCGCCAGCAGGCCATCGAGTCCGGCCAGCGCCACGCAATCGGCGACGCTGCGCGGCCGCCGGTAGTAGCCGCGCACCTGATCGAGCAATTCGCCCACGCGCAGCGTGTCCGGCAGGCCGGCGGACTGCAGCATCACCCCGGCCTGGCGCCGCGCGCCGAGCGCACGCGGGTCCTGTCCGCACAGCTGCGCGCTGCCGGCGTCGGCCACCTGCAGCCCCAGCATGAGCGCCACCGCCGTGCTCTTGCCGGCGCCATTGGCACCGAGCAGCGCCAGCAACTGGCCGCGCTGCAGTTGCAGGTCCACGCCATCCAGCGCGACCACCGCGCCGTAACGCTTGTGCACGCCGCGCAGCTGCGCCAGCGGAAGAGTGTCGGGAGCGGGCATCGGCATGGACCGGTTGTGGCGGGAGGTGCCATGCTGCGCCGCGCCGTCGGCGCATCCCAGTGCGGCCCGTCAGCCGCAGCCAGTGACAGCTGTCACTGGCGATGGCCGCGCGATTGCCGCATGCTGCGCTCCACGCCATGGGGAATGGCGCCGCAGCTGCCGCAGCACAACGCAGAATAGTGACTTCCGACAACTGAGAAGCGCGCGCCTCGCCGATCCACACTGCGCTTACCGATTCATCCAGGGACAAGATGAGTACCTCCGCCGAACTGCTCAAAGAACTCCGTATCGACCGCAAGGCGCCGCCGAGCGAACCGCCGTCGCGGCGCGGGCTGTGGATCGCCGTGGTGCTGGTGCTGCTGCTCGCGCTGGGCGGCGGCGGCTGGGTCCTGTTCGGCCGCGGCAAGGCCATCGAAGTGACCACCGCGCCGGTGGCGGCGATCGCCGCCGGCAGCAGCAGCGCCTCGGTGCTGGACGCCAGCGGCTACGTGGTGGCACGGCGCATGGCCACGGTATCGGCGAAGATCACCGGCAAGGTGCGCGAAGTGCTGATCGAGGAAGGCATGCGCGTGGAGCAGAACCAGGTGATGGCGACGCTGGACCCGATCGACGCCGGCGCGCAGCGGCAGCTGTCGGCCTCGCAGCTGGACGCGGCACGCAGCCAGGTGACCAACATGCAGGCGCAGCTGCGCCAGGCCGAGGCCGATGCGCAGCGGCTGCAGACGCTGGTCGCGCAGCAGCTGGTGTCGCGCTCGCAGTACGACCAGGCGCTATCGCAGCGCGACGCCTTGCGCGCGCAGCTGCAGAGCGCGCAGCGCAACGTGGTGGTGGCCGGCGACCAGCTGTCGATCTCCGACCTCAACGTGGACAACACCATCGTGCGCGCGCCGTTCGCTGGCGTGGTCACCGCCAAGGCGGCGCAGCCGGGCGAGATCGTGTCGCCGCTGTCGGCCGGCGGCGGTTTCACCCGCACCGGCATCGGCACGGTGGTGGACATGGACTCGCTGGAGATCGAGGTCGAGGTGGGCGAGGCCTTCATCGGACGCGTCAAGCCGGGCATGCCGGTGGAAGCCGTGCTCAACGCCTACCCGGAGTGGAAGATCCCGGCCGAAGTGATCGCGATCATCCCCTCGGCCGACCGCGGCAAGGCCACGGTGAAGGTACGCGTGGCGCTGAAGCAGAAGGACCCGCGGATCGTGCCGGAAATGGGCGTTCGCGTGAGCTTCCTGGAAGCGCCGCAGGCGCAGGCGCAAGACAAGCCGCAGGGCGTGCGCGCGCCGGGCGCGGCGATCGTCAAGCGCGGTGGGCAGGACGTGGCGTTCGCCTTGAAGGAAGACAACACCGTCGAGCAGCGCACGCTGAAGACCGGCATCGCCCTGGGCGACGACCGCCAGGTGCTATCGGGCCTGGCGGCGGGCGACACGGTGGTGCTGGACCCGCCGGAGACGTTGCGCGACGGGGTCAAGGTGAAACTGGCGGAAGCGACCGAGCAGTAACGGCGGCCGCATGTGAGTTACCGCGCGTTGGCGCGAACCACTGCATGCCGTCCGTGTCGTCACCGCCTTGCTCCATTGCCCTAAAGACGCGGGAGTTCACGTTGTTTCCGTCCAGTTCTTGCTGTAGCGAGTGCCGCTCCAACAGTCGTTTCACCGCATCGCTTGGTTTTGTTCGTGCTGGATCAAGCCTGCCATTGGCTGCACACGCTCCAACCGCCACACAGCTCTTGATATTGCTGTAGCTGTTGCTCTGCTGTTGTTACTGCTTTGCTGTTGCTCCGCTGTTGCTTTTTTGCTTGAGCGTTTGCTTTTGTAGGAGCGGCTTCAGCCGCGACTGGTTCTGTCAGGAAAGTGTCGCGGCTGAAGCCGCTCCTACAAGGGCTCCACCACTGAACAGCAAGAGCTTTCGCCTACGGCGAGTTACTTTTCTTTGCTTGTGCAAAGAAAAGTAACCAAAAGAAACACACCCTACTCCGCGCCCTCCGCGCTACGCGCTCCGGGTCCGTGAATAGGACGGGATTCGCGGAAGGGGCTTGTCCGCTACGCGGCCAAGTCCGGGGCAGTCGCCTCGCGGCGCCAGCCCGCCCGCCGGGGCGAAGCAGTGCTTCGCCTTTTTCCGGCGAGCCCTGCACCTGCCGCGAACGGCGCACATCCCTGTGCGCCGCCCCTTCGGGGTTTTTCCCGCCCTATTCGCCGCTGCGTAAGGGACCCGGCAGAGCAAAAACTAAAGAGCAGAAGCACAGCAACAGCAACAGCAACAGCAACAGCACTGCAACAGCAACAGCACTGCAACTGCAAGCGACACAAGCATTCGCGAACCGCCTCACCGCAATCGGCACATCCACGACCCGTCCACTGCCAGGAACACCACCATGTCCACCCTCGTCAAACTGCGCAACGTCACCAAAACCTACCAGCGCGGACCCGAGAACGTACAAGTCCTGCACGGCATCGACCTGGACATCGCACGCGGCGACTTCGTCGCCCTGATGGGGCCCTCCGGCTCCGGCAAGACCACCCTGCTCAACCTGATCGGCGGCCTGGATACCCCCAGCGGCGGCGAGATCGAGATCGAAGGCGAACGCATCGACCGCATGAGCGGCGGGCAACTGTCCACCTGGCGCAGCCAGCACGTCGGCTTCGTGTTCCAGTTCTACAACCTCATGCCCATGCTCACCGCACAGAAGAACGTGGAACTGCCGCTGCTGCTGACCAACCTCAACGCCGCCCAGCGCAAGCGCAACGCCGAGATCGCGCTGACCCTGGTCAACCTGGCCGACCGCCGCAGCCACCGTCCCAACGAACTGTCCGGCGGCCAGCAGCAGCGCGTGGCGATCGCCCGCGCCATCGTCTCCGACCCCACCTTCCTGATCTGCGACGAACCCACCGGCGACCTGGACCGCGCCGCCGCCGAGGAGATATTGCAGTTGCTGCAGCAACTCAACCGCGAACACGGCAAGACCATCATCATGGTCACCCACGACCCCAAGGCCGCCGAGTACGCCAGCCACACCGTGCACCTGGACAAGGGCGAGCTGGCCGACGCGCCGCTCGTGGCGCATTGAACCGGCCGCTGCCGCCGCGCGACATCCGCGCCCCGGCATCCCGTCCCCTGGAGGATCGAACATGAAATATTTTTCGTTGATCTGGGCGCAGCTGTTCCGCAGCAAGACCCGCAGCCTGCTGACCCTACTGTCGGTGGTCGCCGCGTTCCTGCTGTTCGGCATGCTCGACTCGGTGCGCGTGGTGTTCAACTCCGGCGGCAGCGTCGAGGGTGCCAATCGCCTCATCGTGGCCTCGCGGCTGTCGATCGCCCAGTCGCTGCCGGTCAGTCTGCAGTCGCAGATCGAATCGGTGCCGGGCGTGAAGAAGGTCACCTATGCCATGTGGTTCGGCGGCATCTACCGCGACCGGAAGAACTTCTTCCCCAACTTCTCGGTGGCGCCGAATTTCTTCGACGTGTACAGCGAATACGACGTGCCGCCGGCGCAGCTCAAGGCGTTCCGCGAAACCCGCACCGCCGCGGCCGTGGGCGCAGCGTTGGCCAAGAAGCATGGCTGGAAGATCGGCGACACCATTCCGTTGCAGGCCACCATCTTCCCGCGCGGCGGCAGCAACGACTGGCCGCTGACCCTGACCACCATCTTCAAGGTCAAGGACGCCAGGAACGCGCAGGCCGAGAACCAGTTGATGATGAACTGGAAGTACTTCGACGAGTCCAACGACTACATCAAGAACCAGGTCAGCTGGTACACCGTGCAGCTGGGCAGCGCCGAGCAGGCCTCGCGGGTGGCGCAGGCGATCGATGCGCTGTCGCTCAACTCCGACCATGAGACCAAGAGCCAGACCGAGTCCACGTTCTCGCAGGCCTTCGCCAAACAGTTCGCCGACGTCGGCCTGATCGTCACCGCGATCATGGCCGCGGTGTTCTTCACCCTGCTGCTGCTCACCGGCAACACCATGGCCCAGGCAGTGCGCGAGCGCATCCCGGAACTGGCGGTGCTGAAGACGATCGGCTTCCGCGACAGCACCGTGCTGACCCTGGTGATGGTGGAGTCGGTGCTGCTGATCGTGCTCGGCGGCTTGATCGGCATGGGCCTGGCGGCGCTGATCATCCCCGGCGTGGCCGCGGCCAGCGGCAACATGATACCGATGCGCGGCGTGCCGGCGCAGACCTGGGGGGTGGCGCTGGCGCTGATGGTCGCCATCGGCATCGTGGTCGGGCTGCTGCCGGCATTGCGCGCGCAGCGCCTGAAGATCGTGGACGCGCTGGCCGGGCGCTGAGCCTGCCGCCGCATCGCTCCCTATCGCATTTTCGGAAGACGTCCTGATGAAACTCAAACTCTGGTTGGGAAATCTGCTCTCGCTGCTGCTGCTCGGCATCGGGCTGGCGCTGTGGATCGCCTTGCCCTGGTACGGCGTGCTGGCGCTGGTCGCGGGCGTGGCGCTGTGGCTGCTGCTGACCCGCGGCGGCCGCCTGGCGCTGGCCGCCACCCGCATCGGCGTGGCCAGCCTGCCGCAGCGCTGGGGCGCCTCGTCGGTGATCGTGGTCGGCATCGCCGGCGTGGTCGGCGTGCTGGTGGCGATGTTGGCGATGGGCGAAGGCTTCCAGGCCACGCTCAACAGCACCGGCGACGACAGCACCGCGATCGTGCTGCGTGGCGGTTCCGGCGCCGAGATCAACTCGGTGATCACCCGCGACCAGGTGCCGCTGATCGCCAGCCTGGCCGGCGTGGCCAAGGGCGCCGACGGCAAGCCGCTGGTCTCGGCGGAGCTGTCGCAGGTGATCAACCTGCAGAACAAGGCCGACGGCACCGACACCAACGTGCAGTTCCGCGGCATCGGCGACGCCGGCTGGGCGGTGCACGACAAGCTCAGGATCGTCGAAGGGCGCCGCTTCGGTGCCGGCCTGCGCGAGGTGGTGGTCGGCCAGGACGCCAAGGCGCAGTTCCGCGGGCTGGACGTAGGCAAGACCCTGAGCCTGGGCCGCGAGCGGTGGACCGTGGTCGGCGTGTTCGCCTCCGGCGACGCGCACGACTCGGAGCTGTGGGCCGATGGGCAGACCCTGGCCTCCACCTACAACCGCAGCGCCTACCAGTCGATCAGCGTGCGCACCGCCGGCAAGGACGGCTATGCCCAGTTCAAGGCGGCGATGGCCGCCGACCCGCGGCTCAAGCTCGACGTGCAGACCACCCGTGCCTACTACGCCAAGCAGGGCGGCAACCTCAGCAAGCTGATCAGCATCCTCGGCACCGTGATCGGCGCGATCATGGCGGTCGGCGCGGTGTTCGGCGCGCTCAACACCATGTACGCGGCGGTGGCCACCCGCGCCCGCGAGATCGCCACGATGCGCGCGCTCGGCTTCCGCGGCACGCCGGTGGTGACCGCGGTGATGCTGGAGACGATGCTGCTGGCGCTGCTCGGCGGACTGCTCGGCGGTCTGATCGCCTGGACCGTGTTCAACGGCTACAGCGTGTCCACGCTGGGCAGCAACTTCAGCCAGGTGGTGTTCCAGTTCAAGGTCTCGCCGGCGCTGCTGTGGAGCGGGCTGAAGTGGGCGCTGGGCATCGGCCTGGTCGGCGGGCTGTTCCCGGCGCTGCGCGCGGCGCGGCTGCCGATCACCACCGCCCTGCGCGCGCTATAGCGGCTGGGCTCGGTGCCCGGGCAGGCGCCATCCCTGCCCGGCCGGCTCGGCGACCGCGAGGTCGGGCAGAGCCGCTGGCTTGCGCAAGTACCGCCCTGCCGGTCCCACCCGGCGGAGCGCAAGCCGCGAGCGCTGCGCTTACCTGAACGCCAGGCTGCGCCACGCAGCACCAATCGAGCGCCAGATCGGCCCGGCGCGGCGCACACGGGCGCCGCGCATGCACCGCAGCGCAAGGCGCCGCAAGGAAAACCGGGCCGGCGACCGCGCCTCCGCGCGGCGCACCCGCACCGCGTCATCGTTTTGTCATCCAATTGCGGTAGAGCCGCGCCGACGAAGGCGCTAGCCTGCGCGGCCGTTCACCCACCGCCTATCGCCATGCCGTCGCGCCTCCGCCTGCTGCTCGTCCTCTGCACCAGCCTGTGCCTGGCCGTCGGCTGTCTGGTTGCGCGCTCTGCCACCTCGCTCAGCGACCGCCTGGTCGCGCCGGGCGGCGTGTCGCCGCTGATGGACGAGGAACGCATCCAGGGCCTGCTGGCGACGCTGCCCAACCGCAGCGGGCACGTGCTCACCCCAGCCGGCATCCCCATCTTCTGGCGTGCGATCGATCCAGGCGATTACCGCATGCGCTACCGCTACGAGCACGCCGGCCGCGACGCCAGCGGCCACGAGCGCGCCGATTTCGCGATGGACGTGGCCGCGCCGCAGCCCGGAAGCCACGCCGCCCCGCGCGGCACGGTGATCCTGCTGCACGGCTGGATGATGGACGGCGATTCGCTGCTGCCGTGGTCGCTGGACCTGGCCCAGGCCGGCTACCGCAGCATCAGCATCGACCTGCGCAACCACGGCCGCTCCGGCGGCGGCCCGGCCGGCTACGGCACCCGCGAGTCCGACGACGTGGTCGCGGTGATCCGCGCGCTGCGCGCGCGCGGCGAGGTGCAGGGTCCGCTGTACCTGTTCGGCGTGTCCTACGGCGCCGCCACCGCGCTGTTCACCGCGCAGAAGCTGGGTGGCGAGGTCGATGGCGTGGTCGCGATGGAATCCTTCGCCAACGCCGGCCGCGGCATCCGCGACATGATCCCGCACATGCTCGCCAGCCGTCCGCAGGGCATGGTGGCCAGCGCGGCGATGGACCTGGCGCGCTGGCGCTACGGCGGGCAGAACCTGGATGCGGTCATCGCCAACGCCAACCAGCGCCTGGCGCTGAACCTGGACCAGGTCGACGTGACCGCCGCCGCGCGCACCGCGCCGGCCTGCCTGCTGCTGCTGCACGGCAGCGCCGACCAGCACATCCCGGTCGCGCACGGCCGCCTGCTGGCGCTGGACGCGCCGCGCGCGCACTACCTGGAGATGCCCGGCGAGAACCACCTGAGCCTGCCGATGCGGCTGGACCTGCTGGCGCCGACCGTGGAGGACTGGTTCGCCGAACTGCCGGCACAGCGCCACGACGGCCACTGCCCGGCGCCGCTGGCGCCGCGCGTGGATGCCGAGCAGCAGCTGACCGGCACCCCGGCCGCAAGCGCCAGCCGCAGCTGAGCGCACCGCACAACGCCACCGTGTGGGAGCGGCTTCAGCCGCGAGCGGAACTTACCGAAGGTGTCCGTCGCGGCTGAAGCCGCTCCTACAACGGCCTGCAGATAGCCGGTTGGGTGCACTGTAGGAGCAACTGTCTTCTCATCCGATAACCTCACGCCATGGTGTGCGATCTCGTGCCATGGCGTTGAGTCGGATAAGCAGCACGCGCATGCATGCGGTGATGGCGACCTTGGCGGGCTTGCCGCGTGCCCGTAACTGTTGATAACGCTCCTTGAAGGAGGCTTGAGTGCGCACAACGCTCCAACAGGCCATGTACAGCACTCGTCGGATCGTGGCACGCCCGCCGCGGATGCGGCGTTTGCCACAGTGCTGCCCGCTGTCCACGTTGTAGGGAGCCAGGCCGACCAGGGCCGCGATCTGGCGACGATCCAGCGTCCCCAGTTCGGGCAGATAGGCCATCAGGCTGGCGGTGGTGACCTCGCCGATGCCCGGGACCGTGCCCAGGGCGTGCGCCAGCGCATCGTCGAGCTGGCACCGCACCTGCTTGATCGCCTGGTTCATCCGCTGGATACGGCGGCGCACGTCGCCGATCTGCTCGATCAGGCACGCGCGCACCATGGCCAGGGTCGCCTGATGCAAGCGACGGCGCTCGTCGTCACGTTGCTGGACCAGTTGCTCGCGGCGCTGGACCAGCATGCGCAGTTGCTCACGCAAGGGATCGGGAGCCGGCGCGGGCGCTTGCACCAGGTGAGCCATGCGCGCCAGCAAGGCCGCATCCAGCGGATCGGTCTTGGCGGTTGTGCCCAAGGCCGTGGCGAAAGCGCGTGCCCGGCGCGGATTGATCCGGGTCACCGGGATCCCTGCCGTGGCCAGTGCCGTCATCACCGCCCGTTCGTAGCCGCCGGTGGCCTCCAGCAGCGCGTTGCCGACGCAGTGCCCGGCAAGGTGGTCGCACAGGCGCTGGTGGCCCTGGGCGGTATTGGGAAAGGACAGCAACTGGTCCAGGGGAAGCACGTGGACGGCCAAGGTGTCCTTGGCCACATCGATACCGATCCAAAGAGGCATAAGCGTTAGGTAGACTGGGGGACAGGAGAGAGCCACCTCGTCGCTGCCCACGCTTGTGAAGTTCGAGCGAACGCTCGTTCAACTGTTCGGGCTAGGCAACGAGGTCGATGTGCGGCCGCCCTGGCTCCTACACGTGCTTGAACACTACGGCCTGTCGGCGTGCCGCACATCGCTCTCCACTCAAACTGTAGAGCAATCTCCAGACACAAGCGGCTTCAGCCGCGACACCTTCCGAAGCCGGAAAGGCCCGCCGCTGCGCTCGTCGCGACTGAAGTCGCTCCCACACGGGCGTCCGCAGCGCAGTCGAGCTACAGGGCCTTTTGTGAGAGGGACTTCAGTCCCGACTGCAGCCAGCACTGATGGCGACGGATGGCCTAAAAGGCCACCCGCGTCGCTCGGCGCATCGCCGGTCAGCGCTTCGCCCCGGCGCGCCTGGTCGCGGTCGCCGGCGCCTTCTTCGCCACCGGCTTGCTCGCTTTCGCGGGACTCGACGTGGCGGCCTTGCTGGGTGCGGCCGCCTTCCTGCCCGCTGTCTTCTTCGCCGATGCGACCGCTTTGCTCGGCGAAGCGGCCTGCCTGGACTTGCCGGCGGCGGCGGCCTTGGCCTTGGAAGCGGCAGGCTTGGCCTTGGACACGGCAGGCTTGGCCGCCGCCGAACGCTTCGCCGGCGCTGCGGCCTTGGCGTCGGCGCCGCCTTCCGCTGGGCGCCGCGGCGGCGGCCGGCGGCCGGCGGCCGGCGGTCAGGGTGCGCCAGCTATGGCCGCCGTTGAGCGCGAGCAGTGCGTCGGCGGCGGCCGGGCCGGCGCTGCCGGCCGGGTATTGCGCCACTTCGTCGGCCGAGGCCTGCCAGGCATCCAGAATCGGCTGCACGATGCGCCAGGCGGCTTCGACCATCGTCGCGTCCTGGAACAGGCCGGCCTCGCCATGCATGCAGTCCTGCAGCAGGCGCTCGTAGCCGACCGAGTATTCCTTCGGGAACCAGTCGCGGTAGCGGAAGTCCATGCGCACCGGCGCCAGGCTGACCCGCGCGCCCGGGCGCTTGACGTCGAACTGCAGCGAGATGCCTTCGTCGGGCTGGATATGCAGCACCAGCCAGTCGGGACCGTAGCCGCCGATCTCGGCGCTGCGCAGCGGCGCCAGCGGCGCCGGCTTGAAGCGGATCGCGATCTCGGTGGTGCGTTCGCGCAGGCGCTTGCCGGTGCGCAGGTAGAACGGCACGCCGGCCCAGCGCCAGGTATCGACCTGCAGCTTCATCGCCACATAGGTCTCGGTGTTGGAATCGGCCGGCACCGTGTCTTCCTCGCGGTAGCCGGGCACCGCATTGCGCCCGATCGCGCCGGCCGCGTACTGGCCGCGCACCACGTCGGACGCGGCCAGCGGCCGCACCGCCTCGATCACCTCGGCACGCCGGCGCAGCATCGAGGCCGGGGTGAACGCCGCCGGCGGCTCCATCGCGATCATCGCCAGCAGCTGGAACAGGTGGTTGGGCACCATGTCGCGCAGGCAGCCGGTGGGATCGTAGAACCCGCCGCGCCCTTCCACGCCGATGGTCTCGGCGGCGGTGATCTGCACGTGGTCGATGCGGTCGCGGTTCCACACCGGCTCGAACAGGCCGTTGGCGAAGCGGAAGGCGAGGATGTTCTGCACCGTTTCCTTGCCCAGGAAATGGTCGATGCGGAACACCTGGTCCTCGTCGAGCACCCGGCCGACGATGGCGTTGAGCTCCTTGGCGCTCTGCAGGTCGTGGCCGAACGGCTTCTCCACGATCACCCGGCGCCAGCCGCCGCCGGCGCCTTGCTTGACCAGCCCGGCCGCGCCCAGATGCTCGATCGCCGGGGCGAAGAAGCGCGCCGCGGTGGCCAGGTAGAACAGCACGTTGCCGCAGGTCTTGTACTGCGCGTCGTATTTTTCGATCACCTCGCCCAGCGCGCGATAGGTCGCCGCATCGGCGAAATCGCCGCGCAGGTAGTGCAGGCGGGTGCGCAGCCAGGTCCACACGTCCTCGTCCAGGCCGTCGGCCTTGAACTCGGCGTCGCGGTCGGCCATCAGCCCGTGCAGCGCGTTGCCGAGCATGCGCCGCCAGCTGTTCTCGCTGATGTCGCCGTGGTCCACGCCGATCACCGCGAATTGCTCGGGCAGCGCGTCGCTGCGGCGCAGGTTGTACAGCGCCGGCAGCACCAGGCGCCGGGTCAGGTCGCCGCGCGCGCCGAACACCACGATCAGGCAGGGCGGGGTCGCTTGTGTCGCATCGCTCATGAAGGGGTTTCCTGTTTGCCGAGTAAGCCATGCAGGCGCAACGCGGCGTGGATCAGCGCCACGTGCGAGTACCCCTGCGGAAAGTTGCCGAGCATGCGGCCGCTGCGCGGAGCGTATTCTTCGGCCAGCAGGCCGACGTCGTTGCACAGGTCGAGCAGGCGTTCGAACAGCGTGCGCGCCTGCGCCATGCGCCCGAGCAGCGCGTAGTTCTCCACCAGCCAGAAGCTGCAGGCGATGAAGATGCCCTCGCCGGCAGGCAGGCCGTCGCCGCTGTCGTCGTCGGCGCGGTAGCGCTCGATCAGGCCGTCGATGCTCAACCGCTGCGCGATCGCATCGGCGGTGGCCGCCACGCGCGGGTCGTCCGCCGGCAGGAAGCCGACCAGCGGGATCAGCAGCGTCGCCGCGTCCAGCCGCTCGCTGCCGTAGCTCTGCACGAAATAGCCGTCGCGGTGCACGCCCTGTTGCAGCACCTGCGCGTGCACTTCGTCGGCCAGCGCGCGCCAGTGCGCGCGTTGCGCGGCGTCGGCATCGGTGACCCCGTCGCGCGCGCCGCAGTCGAACGCCAGCCACGTCATTACCTTGGAATGCACGAAATGGCGGCGCTGGTCGCGGATCTCCCAGATACCTTCGTCCGGCTCGCGCCAGCGCTGCTCCAGCACTTCGAGCAGTTGCCGCGCCAGCGAGCGGCCATGCGCCGCGCTGGACATGCCTTCGTGGTGGCCGCGATGGAACGCGGCGATCACCTCGCCGTACACATCCAGCTGGAACTGGCCGACGGCGGCATTGCCCACGCGCACCGGCAGCGCGCCTTCGTAGCCGGGCAGCCAGTCCACGTCCCATTCGGACATGCGCCGCTCGCCGCCGATGCCGTACAGCGCCTGCAACTGGTCCGGCGAGCCGGCCACGGTGCGCTGCAGCCAGCCGTGGAACGCGGCCGCCTCGTCGGAATAGCCGGCGGCGTGCAGCGCGGTCAGAGTGAACACCGCATCGCGCAGCCAGCAGAAACGGTAATCCCAGTTGCGCTCGCCGCCGAGCCGTTCCGGCAGCGAGGTGGTGGGCGCGGCGACGATCGCGCCGGTGGGCAGGTAGCTCAGGCCCTTCAGCACCACCAGCGAGCGCCGTACCACCTCGGTCCAGGGGCCGGCCTGCACGCAGCGCTGCGACCAGCCATGCCAGAACGCCTCGGTCTGGGCCAGCGCCTGTTCCGGCGCCAGCGATGGCGGCAGCTCCAGGTGCGAGGCGCCATGGCTGAGCACGAACCAGGTGTTCTCGCCCGCCTCCAGGGTGAAGTCCGCTTCGGTGGCGAAGCCGTGGCCATGCATCGGCTGCGGGCTGCGCAGCGCGATCTGGTCCGGCCCGGCGATCGCCTGCAGGCCGCCGTCGATCTGCGATACCCAGGGAATGGTGCGGCCGTAGTTGAAGCGCAATTGCAGCTGCATGCGCAGCGGCACGCGCCCGCGCAGCCCGCGCACGATGCGCACCACATGGTTGTGCACGTCATCGTCGCGGCTGGCGACCATGAAGTCCAGCAGCGCCACGACGCCGTGCTCGGTCTCGAACTCGGTCTCCAGCACCAGGCTGCCGTCGCGGTAATGGCGGGTACTGGTGAACGCGCCGACCGGGGCGATCGACCAGCGGCCGTGTTCCGGAGTGCCCAGCAGCGCGGCGAACAGCGCGTCGGAATCGAAGCGCGGCAGGCACAGCCAGTCGATCGAACCGTGCCGGTCCACCAGGGCCGCGCTGCGGCAGTTGCCGAGCATGGCGTAATCCTCGATGCGTGCTGCCATCACGTCTGCCGTCCGATCAAACCGCGAGTCTGCCAGCGCCGGTGTTTGCTTCCCGTAAGTGCCTCCGGCCGGCGCCGGTACGCGCAAACGCGTCGGCGCCGGCTACACTGCGCCGGCGTATGAATGCCCATCCCGCTGCTGCCGCCCTGCGCGTCCTGGTCCTGGAAGACGATCCGATGCTGCGCGAGCGCATCCTGATTCCCGGCCTGCGCCGTTTCGGCTTCGACCCCCACGGCTGCGGCAGCGGCGCCGAACTGCAGGCGCAACTGCGGGCCGATCCCGCCGACATCGTGGTGCTCGACGTCGGCCTGCCCGATACCGACGGCTTCACCGTGGCCCGCGACTTGCGCCAACGGTATTCCGGCATCGGCATCGTCATGCTGACCAGCCTGGGCCAGACCGAGGACCGGGTGCGCGGACTCACTGGCGGTGCCGATGCCTATCTGGCCAAGCCGGTGGAGATCGACCTGCTGGCGGCAACCCTGCACAGCCTGACCCGGCGCCTGGGCGGCGCGGCAGCGCAACCGGTACGCGGACGCTGGCAGCTCAGCGAAGACGGCTGGTGCCTGCTGGCCCCGACCGGTGCAGCCGCCGCGCTGACCGCGAGCGAGCGCCGCCTGTGCCAACGCCTGCTCGAGCACGCCGGCCTGCTGGTCGCGCGCGAAGCGCTGATCGCGGCGCTGACCGATCGCGTGTACGACTTCGACGCGCACCGCCTCGACTCGATGGTGCATCGGCTGCGCAGCAAGGCGCAGCGCCGCTGCGGCGTCGCCCTGCCGCTGGCGGCGGTGCACGGCAAGGGCTACATCTTCGATCCGTCCGGCTGAGCGGCGGCCACGCCCGCAACGCCGGCCGCCGCGTCCGCGCACGGCAAGGCGATGCGGAAGCGGGTGCCCACGCCCGGTTCGCTGTGCACCTGGATGCGGCCGCCGGCGCGCACCACCAGGTCGTGCACCACCGCCAGGCCGAGCCCGGTGCCGCTGTCGGCGGGCTTGGTGCTGTAGAACGGCTCGAACACCCGCGCCATCACGTCCGCCGGCATGCCCTGGCCGTCGTCGGCGATCTCGATGATCGTCCACGCCGCTTCGCTGCGCACGGCGATATCCAGATGCCCGCGCTCGGCGATGGCGTCGCGGCTGTTGCTGGCCAGGTTGAGCAGCATCAGTTCGAACTGGCTGCGATCCAGGTGGATCGGCGCCGGTGTCGCCGGCAAGGCGCAGCGCAGCACGATGCGCGCTTCCAGCAGTTGCCGCAGCATCGGCTGCAGCGCCTCGATGGCGGCCGCGGCGTCGAAACGCTCGGGCTGTTCGCCATCGCGGCGGCTGAAGCGCAGCAGCCGGCGAATGATGGCCATGCCGCGCCGCGCCGATTCCTCCACCGACGCCAGGCTGTCTTCCAGCTGCGCGACGCGCGCGGCGTCGCCGTCGGCGGCGTCGTCGTGGCGCGTGGCGGAGAAGCCGACGATCACCGCCAGGACGTTGTTGAAGTCGTGCGCCAGGCCGCCGGCCATGCGCTCGACGATCTCGCGCTTCTGCGCATGGATCAGCTGCGCCTGGGCGCGCTCGCGCGCCAGCATTTCCTGCTGCAGGCGATGGCCGCGCGCATTGGATTCGCGCAGGCTCTCGCGTAGCGCTTCGGTGGTGCGATCCAGCAGCAGCGTCACCAGCAGGTAGCTGAACAGCACCGAAGGCAGGTTGTAGAACGCGCGCGCCGGCTCGGCGACGAATTCCAGCAGCGCGTCGTGGCCCACGCCCAGGCCCAGGCCCAGCATCAGCAGCAGTGCGCCGAAGGTGATCCACAGCGCACGGCGCCCGAGCACCAGTCCGGCCAGGATCAACACCAGCATCTGCGCCAACTGGTCCGGCAACTGACGCTGCAGGCCGTTGACCGCGGCATTGACCAGCAGCGATGCCAGCAGCGCGGCCAACAGTAAGCCGACGCCCCCCCCGCAGCGCGCCGCGGCGCACGCGCACGAAACTGATCGCCGCGCACAGGGCGATGCCCAGGCTCATCGCCAGCGAGATCGTCATCCCGAGCGGCACGGCGCGTCCGCGCAACTGCGGCCAGGCCAGGATCAGCGAGGTGACGAGGACGGCCGGAATGGTGATCGCCAGGAACAGCAGCAGCAGCTGGATCACGCGCACGTTGCGCCGGTCCACCTCGTCCAGGACCGGCGCCCGATCGAACCAATCCAATAACGCCTTCACCATTCGACTGAGCTCCCCATCCCACCTGGCTCGGTGAGAACCCGGTGATGATCGTGCGAGAACTTGCGGGTGACAAGCAAATGACGCCGCGCATAAGTTCGCTGCACGGAACGCGCCAGGGGTCAGCGGCGCATCCCAAGACCCCCGATACCGAAGCGGCGCGCTTGCGCGCCGCTGACGTCGCCTCCTGCCCATCCGCCTCAGTACCGAGAGATAGCCATGCACGAATGTACGACCATACGCGGCACCGCCGCCTATCGCCCGATCCGCCATGCCGCGCCCGCCGTTTCGCGCACTGGCGCCCGCAGCGCGCTGGCGCTTGCCTGCGCGCTGTGCCTGGCGACCTCGTCGCTGGCGCAGGCCGCCCCCCCCCCGGCTGCGGTCTCGGCCGCCACCCCGACTGCGACCCCGGCGACGACCGCCGATGCGGCGCCGACCGACGCGAACGCGGTGCCAGCGGATGCGAGCGCCGACACCGCCCTTTACTTCAAGGCCACCGGCAGCGACAGCAGCAACGCCGGCGCCTACGCCGACGGCGAGGAGACGCTGGCCGCCGGCGAGGCCGCCTCGGCGGTCGGCACCGGCACCGTCGCGCTCGGCGCAGGGGCGGTCAGCTACGCCAAACAGGCGCTGGCGGTGGGCCACAACAGCCTGGCCAACGAGGTCTCCACCACCGCCGTCGGCGGCATGCTCGACCTGGACTTCTCTTCCCAGCCCGACGGTGCGGTCATCCTGCAGCAGACCTCCGCCTCCGGCATGGCCGCGACCGCGCTGGGCGCCGGTGCCCAGGCCAGCAGCAAGTACACCGTGGCCGCCGGTGCCGGCGCGATCGCCAGCGACCGCTCCAGCGTCGCCATCGGCGGCATCGTCGACGTGGGCGAAGACAGCTTAGGCGGGGCAGGGTTTCAGTTGCAGGCCACCCAGGCCACCGGCCCGCTGTCCACCGCGGTGGGCGGCGGCGCGATGGCCACCGCCTACAGTTCCACCGCGGTCGGCGCGCTGGCCGAGGCCAGTTCCGAACGCACCGTCGCGGTCGGCCAGAGTGCCACCGCCAACAAATATGCTGCGGTCGCGCTGGGCGCGCAGACGCAGGCGACCGGCCAATGGGCCCTCGCCGTGGGCAATGGCGCGCGGGCGCTGAGCGATCGCGGCGTGGCGCTCGGCGCGCAGGCCTTCGCGCAGGCGGAAAACGCCACTGCTGTCGGGTATTCCGCACTGGCGCTGGCGCCGGACTCCACCGCCATCGGCAACGGCGCCTGGGCCGGCGGCACCCGCAGCATCGCCATCGGCAAGGCGATGGTCTGGAACGGCGTTTTTGGGGGCGACGCCCCCCCGATTCTTTTCTACGACAGCATCGCGATGGGTACCGGCGCGGACGTCAATGGCAACCAGTCGGTCGCGATCGGCGCCGGTGCGCGGGTCGGCAACTCCACCTACGTCAACGATGTGCAGATCGTCACCAACAACAGTGTGGCGCTGGGTTCCGGCTCGGTCGCCGAGCGCGACAACACCCTTTCCATCGGCCACGCCGGCGCAGAGCGCCAACTCACCAATCTGGCCGCCGGCACCGCCGACACCGATGCGGTCAACCTGGCGCAGTTGCGCACTGTCGCCACCGCCTTCGGCGCCGGCAGCATGGTCGACGCCAACGGCAAGCTGATCGGCGGCAACTACCTGGTACAGGGCACGCACTACAGCGACCTCGGCTCGGCGATGGGCGCGTTCGACACGGCGCTGACCGGCTTCGACACCCGCATCAACGCCATCGCCAATTCTGGCAGCGGCCAAGCGGTCAGCATCGGCGGCGGCGACGTCACGCCCTCCAGCGCCGGCACCGGCACCAACGCAGTGGCGATTGGCTCCGGCGCCACCGCCAACGGCAACAACGGCCTGGCGCTGGGCGCCCAATCGCTGGCCCACGGCCCCAACGACACCGCGATCGGCGCCAACGCCAAGGTCAACGCCGACGGCAGCACCGCAGTCGGGGCCAACGCCCGCATCGCCGCGGTCGCGACCAATGCGGTGGCGCTCGGCGAGAGCGCCAGCGCCTCTGCCGCGTCCTCCACCGCGCTCGGCCAGGGCGCCTCGGCCACCGCCGCCAACGCCGTCGCGCTGGGCCAGGGCTCGCTCGCCGACCGCGCCAACACCGTCTCGGTCGGCAGCAGCGGCAACGAGCGCCAGATCGCCAACGTCGCCGCCGGCAGCGCCGGCACCGACGCGGCCAACGTAGCGCAGATGCGCGCCGGCGACAGCGCCACGCTGAGCAGCGCCAATGCCTATACCAATACCCGCATCAGCGCGCTCGACGACAGCTTCAGCCAACTGCGCACGGATACCCAACGCCGCCTCGACGGGATGGACCGGCGCATGGACAAGCTGGGCGCGATGAGCGCGGCGATGCTGAACATGGCGGTCAATGCCGCCGGCACGCAAAGTCCGCGCGGACGCGTGTCGGTCGGCGCCGGCTTCCAGGGCGGCGAGCAGGCGCTGTCGATCGGCTACGCCAGGAAGATCGGGGCGCGCGCCTCGTTCAGCCTGGGCGGCGCGTTCAGCGACGGCGAATCCTCCGCCGGCATCGGCGTGGGCGTGGACCTGTGATCGCGCACGGCACACAACGCGCCTTGGGCTTCTTCTCTTCCTTCTCGTTCTCCAGGAGCTGCCGATGATTTCCTCCGACAAACTCGCCATTGCCCTTGCCGCCGCCCTTGCCACCGGCAGCGCCCACGCCGCCACGCCGGTCATCGGCATGGGCAGCGTGCATGACGCCGTTGCGCAATCCGCGCAGCCCGCGGAGCTGGGCCAGCGCTTCGTGGTCAAGACCCGCGACAGCGGCAACCAGGCGCGGCGCCTGCTCGACGGCACCCTGTCCAACGCCATCTCGCGCAGCGGCATGCAACAGGCCAAAGCCGCCAGCGCCACTGTGCCGGCGCGCGGCGCGCTCAGCGCCAAGGTGCTGCGCGAGATGGCGGTGCCCGGCTGGCACGTGGTGCAGACCTCGCGCCACCTCAGCGAGAGCGAACGCGCCGCGTTCGTCGCCGAACTCAAGGCCGATCCGTCGGTGCAGTCGGTGGAGGTCGACCGCATGTACCAAATCCTGGACAACGCCAGCGTGGCCATGCCGCGTGCGACCGAAGCGGCGGCCTCCACCACGCCAAACGATCCGGCCTACGCCAAACTGCAGTGGAATTTCCACGACCCGGTCGGCGGCGTCAACGCCGAGCAGGCCTGGACCCGCTCCACCGGCAAGGGCGTGGTGGTGGCAGTGGTCGACAACGGCGTGGCCAAGGACAATCCCGAACTGGCCGCCAATCTGCTGCCTGGCTACGACATGATCACCAACCATGTCATATCGCGCCGCGACAGCGACGGACGCGCGCCAGGCGGTTTTGATCTGGGCGACTGGGTCGATGCCGACTACTGCGCCGCCCTGGGCAGGCCAGGCAATGCGGCGCAACCCAGCTCCTGGCACGGCAGCCACGTCTCCGGCACCATCGCCCAGGTCAGCAACAACAACAAGGCCACCGCCGGCCTGGCCTACGACGCCAAGATCCTGCCGGTGCGCGCGCTCGGCGCGTGCGGCGGCTTCAGCAGCGACATCGCCGACGGCATGCTGTGGGCCGCAGGGCTGCCGGTGGACGGCCTGCCGACCAACCCGAACCCGGCCGAAGTGATCAACATGAGCATCGGCAGCAGCGGACCGCAGAGCTGCCCGCAGCTGTACCAGGACGCGATCGACAAGATCAATGCCGCCGGCAGCATCATCGTGGTCGCGGCCGGCAACGCCAACGCCGACGCCGGCGCATACACCATGTCCTCCTGCAACGGCGTGATCAGCGTCGGCGCCAGCCGCAGCAATGGCGGCCGCACCAGCTACTCCAGCTACGGCACGCGCGTGGACATCGCCGCGCCGGGCGGCGGCGGCGACATCGACGGCAATCCGAACGGCTACATCTTCCAGGTGATCAACGGCGGCAGCCAGCGTCCGACCGGCGAGTGGGAGATCCGCGGCATGGCCGGCACCTCGATGGCCTCGCCGCATGTGGCCGCGGCGGTGGCGATGGTGCAGAGCGTGGCCAAGACCCCGTTCACCTGGAGCGGCATGCGCGACCTGCTGCGCGCCAGCGCGCGTCCGTTCCCGGTGGCGATCCCGACCAGCACGCCGATCGGCGCCGGCATCCTGGACCTCGGCATGCTGTTGCAGATGGCCACGACACCGGCGTGCGACCCGACGGACAGCAGCTGCATTCCGCCGACCAAGACCCTCAGCAACAAGGTCGAACTGCGCGGCCTCGGCAGCCGGGGCGGCGACGCGCTGTACAGCTTCCAGGCCGACGCCGGCAAGCCCGTGAGCTTCATGACCTTCGGCGGCAGCGGCAACGTCGCGCTCTACGCGGCGGCCGGCAAGACGCCGAGCAGCAGCAGCTACGACGCACGCTCGGTGCGTGCCGGCACCACCCAGACGATCCGCGTCACTCCGTCCAGCGCAGGCACCTACTATCTGCGCCTGTCCGGCAGCTACAGCGGCCTGACCCTGGTGGTGCGGCAGTAAGCGGGGAAACGACGCCCGGCGGCGCCGTTCGCCGCAGCGCGCGGGAGGGAACACCCTGCCGCGCGCGTCTTGATGAGCATCGAACGGCCCGCCCTACCGCGGGTACCGTTTTGGCGCCGTGGCGCCAGCGCCGGCGCGCGACTGCCGCGCCGGCGATCAGCCATGCACCTGCACCGCCGCCGCGCCGAGCCAGCGGCCGTCAGCGGCTTTCGCGCAGGAACCGGGCCATCGACGACACCCCCGGCAGCGCCGGCTGGAACTGCCCGGCGACATCGACGAAGCCGCGCATCACCGCGATCTCGCGCGGCGGGCGGTTCAGCGTGTCGCGCAGGTCCGGATCGGCACCGGCGCGCAGCAGGCGCTGCACCAGCAACGGCAGGCCGTGCAGCGCGGCCAGGTGCAGCGGGCCGAAGCCGCGCGGGTCCTGCACGTCCACGCTCACGTCTTCGTCGAGCAGGCGCTCCACCCCGGCCAGCACCACCGGCTCTTCGCAGGCGGTGCCCGGCTCGGCGCGCGCGCCGAGCAGCAGCAGCAGCGGGGTCACCCCGCCGGCGGCGCTGCGGTCGGCTTCGGCGCCGGCCAGCAGCAAGGTGTCCAGCAGCGCCAGCAGGCGCGACTTGTCGCGCGCGGTGAAGCCGTACAGCGCGGCGCAGTGCAGCGGCGCCAGCTGCTGCGCGTCGCCGGCATGCACATCGGCGCCGGCCGCCAGCAGGCGCGCGGCGATGTCCGGCAGGCCCAGCGCGCAGGCCAGCATCAGCACGGTGACACCACCGGGCAGGCGGTGTTCGATCTGCGCGCCGGCGGCCAGCAGCGCGGCGACGATGTCGGTCTGGCGCATGCTCACCGCCGCCGACAACGGCGTGGCGCCGCTGCCGGCGGCGTGCTGCAGGTTAGCGCCACGCGCCAGCAACAGGTCCACCGCCGCGGCATGGCCGCCACCGGCGGCGCGCAGCAGCGCGGTGCAGCCCTGCGCGTCGATCGCGTCCACCGGCATGCCGAGGTCGATCAGGCGGCGGATCGCGTCGGCGTCGCCGACCATCGCCGCGGCCGGCAGGTCGGCCTCGCGCAGCGGGCGCCGCGGCAGCGGCCAGATCCGCCAATCCAGCCAATCGGCCAGGTCGCGACGGCCGCTGGCCAGGGCCACGCCCAGCGGAGTCTGCCCGTCGGCGGCCCGCGCCTCGGGCGAGGCGCCCTGCTGGATCAGCAGTTTCAGCGAGGCCTCGCGGCCCAGCGCGGCGGCCAGGTGCAGCGCGGTCATGCCGTGGCTGTCGCGCGCCTCGCGGTCGGCGCCGCGCTCCAGCAGCTGCAGTTGCAGGCGCAGCCAGCCCAGGCGTACCGCCAGCGACAACGGCGGATCGCCGGCCGGCGACGGCGCGAACGGGTCGGCGCCGCGTTCGAGCAGTTCCAGCGCGAACTGCTCCAGCGCGCGTGAGGCGTGGTCGTGCTGGGCGCAGGCGGCGAGCAGCCGGGTCAGGCCGCCGCGCCCGGCCGGCGACACGCCCTGGCGCAGCATCGCCTGCAGGCTGGGCACCGCTTCCACGCCGCGCGACAGCAGCGCGAACATCGGCGTGTCGCCGCAGGCGTCGAGCACTTCCGGCGCGGCGCCATGCGCCAGCAGCCACTCCACCGCCTGCGGGTTCAGGGCCAGATGCGGATCGTGCAGCAGCGCGCCCAGTTCCTCGGCCGCGCACAGCCGCGCCAACGCCGCCAGGCCGTCGCGCTGGCCCAGTTGCAGGCCTTCGCGCAGCAGTTCCAGCGGTGGCCGGTCGGGCAGGCTGGCGCTGCCGACTTCGCCCTGGCCGTCGCTGACCGCGGCCGGCAACGGGTAGTCCGGGTCCAGCGCGGACACGATCGCCCAGCGCCCGGCCTCGGCGGCCAGATCGACCGCGCGGCGTCCGCTCTGGTCCGGCTGCGCGGCGGCGATGCCCAGTTCCAGCAGGCGCCGGATCAGCCCCGGCGAGACCTGGTCGGCGGTGCAGGCCAGCAGCACCGCGTTGCGGCCGTCGCCATCGACCGCGGTCAGATCGGGCTTGTGCGGCAGCAGGTGTTCCAGCACCGCGACGCGGCCATGCCGCGCGGCTTCCAGCCATGGCGTGCGGCCCAGGGCATCGCGCGCTTCCAGGTTGGCGCCGGCGCCGAGCAGCGCAACGACGATCTCCACATGCCCGGCCTGCGCCGCTTCGTGCAGCGCGCTGCGGCGCTGGCGATCGCGCGCATCGACCCGCGCCTTGTGCTTGAGCAGCATCTGCACGCCGGCCGGATCGTCTTCCTCGGTGCCGGCCGCGGCCAGCAGCACCGGGCTGCCCTCGGCCGGCTCGGGCTTGGCGCCGCGCTCGAGCAGGAACTTGCCCATGCGCCAGTTGCCGACGTGGCAGGCCACCGCCAGCGGGGTCAGGCCGTCGCGGTTCAGCGCGTCCAGCTCGGCGGCGGCATCGCGCAGCAAGGCCGCCACGCCCGGATCGGAACTGCGCGCGGCGTGGTGCAGCGGGGTGTTGCCGTCGCTGTCGCTGGCGCGCGGATCGGCGCCGTTGGCGAGCAGGGTCATCACCGCCTCGGGACGGCCGTGCCAGCTGTCGCGGGTGGCGGCCAGCAGCGGGGTCATGCCCAGGTGCGGCTGGTTGACGTCCACGCCGCGCACGATCAGCTCGCGCAGCAGGCGCAGGTCCGGCAACACCGCGGCCAGCACCGGCAGGCTGCGCTGGTCGCGCCAGTCCGGCGCCGGCAGCGCGTGCGGGTCGGCGCCGGACTGCAGCAGCTGCAGCGCACGGTCCACGCGGCCGCCGCGCGCGGCGGCGTACAGCGCCGCATGCAGTTCGTCCGCGGCCGGCGGCGCTTCGTCCGCGCGCGGCGCGGAGGCGGCGCTCAGTTCGGCGAACAGGTCGGCCGAGGTGGCCCGCACCGGCAGCGGCAGCGCCTGCGGCGGCGCCACGCGCTGCAGCAGGGCATGCAGCAATGGCGACAGCAGCGCATAGGCCAGCGCCAGCGGCCAGCGCGCCGCGGCGGCCAGCAGCCCGGGCCAGGCCAGCAGCACGCCGAGCCCGGCCAGCAGCAACACCAGCGCCGCCACGGCCAGGCCGCGCCAGGCCTGCACGTCCTGCTGCGCCAGCGCCTGCCAGCGCGCGCCCAGCGCGCCGCCCTCGCATTCGCCGCCGTGCCACAGCGGCCAGGTGCGCCACAATCCGAGCAGCGCGGCGCTGGCGGCCACGCTCAGCGCCAGCGCGGCGGCCAGGCTGCCGCTGTCGTGCAGCGCCGCCAGCGGCCAGGCCACCAGCAGCGCGACCAGGCCCAGTCCGCCGGCCCACAGCGCCAGCAGCGGCAGCAGGTCGCGGCCCAGCGCCTGCACGCTGGCCGGCCGCGGCCGGCGGCCGCGGGACCAGGACAGCGCCAGCGCGAACGCCGGCTGCGCCAGCCACGCGCCCAGGGCGGCGGGCAGCGGGCCGAACCCGGCGCCCAGCGCCAGCAGCACGCCCAGCGCCGCGGCGATCCAGGGAGCGCGCGCGCGGAAGGGGGATTCAGTCATCGTCTCGATCGGTCCGGCCGTCGGGCAGCGGCGGCACTTGCAGATGGAAGCCGCAGCCGGCCAGGTTGGCGCGCACCGCCGCCGGATCGGTCCGGGCCAGGGTGCGCTCGGCGGTCAACGCCACGTCCAGCACGAACACCAGCGGCTGCAACGACGCCAGCAGCGGCTGCGGCAGACAGCCGAAGTCGTCGCGCGCGGCGAGGTACAGATAGGTGTCCGGCTTGCGTTGGCTTTTATAAACGTAGGCTTGCATGCGCGCGGCGTGCGCCTGGCGTGGAAAGGCAAGCGATTGTGGAGGAAATGCGCCAGCGGCGAAAGCGCGCGCGCCGCACAGCATTTATAAATGCACGCGCCGTGCCTGTTCACGTTCAGCGTAGGCGCGCGCTTCACGGTAGTGCGGAGCGCGTCGATATACTCCTGCGACCGATCCTTTCCGGAATATCGCGTGACCGCAGCGTCCCCGTCGCCCCGCATGGCCCCCGTCGCAATTCGTGCCTACACCGCGACCACCGCGCTCGGCAGCGGATTGCAGGCGCAGGCCACGGCCTTGCGCGACAACCGCAGCGGCCTGCGCCGCAACGACTTCGGCGCGCAACCGCTGCCCTGCTGGATCGGCCGCGTGGACGCGCTGGAGACCGCGCCGCTGCCGCCGGCGCTGGCCGGATGGGAATGCCGCAACAACCGCCTGGCGTGGCTGGCGCTGCAGCAGGACGGCATGCTCGCGGCGGTGGCCGCCGCCGCGCAGCGCCACGGCGCCGAGCGCGTGGCGGTGGTGATCGGTACGTCCACCGCCAGCATCGGCGCCAGCGAAGAGGCCTATACCCGGCTCGAACCGCACGCCGAGGGCATGCGGTTTCCCGCCGACCTGGACCGGCCGATCGTGCATACGCCGCATTCGCCGGGCGATTTCGTGCGCCGTGCCACCGGCCTGCGCGGCCCGTGCGTCACCGTCGCCACCGCCTGCTCGTCCAGCGCCAAGGTGTTCGCGCAGGCCGCGCGGCTGATCGCCGCCGGGGTGGTGGATGCGGCCCTGGTCGGCGGCGTGGACACGCTGTGCGGCAGCGTGCTGTTCGGCTTCAATTCGCTGCAGGTGGTGTCGCCGGAGCCATGCCGGCCGTTCGATGTGCGCCGGCTCGGGTTGTCGCTGGGCGAAGCCGGCGGCTACGCGCTGCTGGAGCGCGCCGATGCCGCTGGCGCGCCGCCGGCGCTAGCCCTGCTGTGCGGCTACGGCGAATCCAGCGACGCGCACCATATGTCCGCACCGCACCCGCAGGGCCTCGGCGCGCGCCTGGCAATGGGCGGCGCGCTGCAGCGCGCGGGCGTGGACGCTGCGCAGATCGGCTACCTCAACCTGCACGGCACCGCCACCCCGGCCAACGACAGCGTGGAGGCCGGCGCGGTCGCCGCGCTGTTCCCGGCCACCCTGCATGCCAGTTCGACCAAGGCCTGGACCGGGCATACGCTGGGCGCGGCGGGGATCGTCGAATCGGTGTTCGCGCTGCTGGCGCTGCGCGACGGCCTGCTCCCCGGCACCCTCAACAGCGAACAGCCCGATCCCGAATGCGGCCCGCAGATCCGCTTCGCCACTGCCCACGCACAGGTCCGTTACGCGATGAACAATTCCTTCGGCTTCGGCGGCAACAATTGCTCGCTGCTGTTCGGCCGCGCATGAGCACGCCGATGTTGACCGCGACCATCGAAGGCATCGGTTTCTGGGCCGCCGGCCTGCCCACGTGGGCTGCCGCGCACGCCTTCGCCGCCGGCCGCGGCGGCACCGTGGACACGCCGCCGCGGCCGGCCTCGCAACTGCTGGCGCCCAACGAGCGGCGGCGCGCGCCGGACACGGTGGCGGTGTCGCTGGAAGTGGCGCTGGCCGCGTGCCAGGACGCCGGCCGCGATCCGGCCACGTTGCCCTCCATCTTCACCTCCACCCACGGCGACGTGGCGATCACCGACTACATGTGCACCACGCTGGCCAGCGATCCGCTGGCGATCTCGCCGACCAAGTTCCACAACTCGGTGCACAACGCCGCCGCCGGCTACTGGACCATCGGCGCCGGCGCCACCACCGCGGCGACCGCGATCAGCGCGCACCGCGCCAGCTTCGCGCAGGGCCTGCTGGAAGCGCTGTCGCAACTGGCCGCCGGCGAGGCGGCGGTGCTGCTGGCCGCCTACGACAGCCGTTCGGCCGGTCCGCTCGCACGCGTTTCGCAAAGCGACAGCCTGCTCGGCGCCGCGCTGGTGCTCGGCGCCGCGGCGCTGCCCGGCAAGCCGCGCCTGCGCGTGCGCCTGGCCGACGGCGACGCGGCCGACGGCGACGGCGCGCTGGCTCGGCATGCCGCCGGCAACGCGATGGCACCGATGCTGGTGCTGTTCGACGCGCTGGCCGCCGGCGCCGCCGGCTGCACCCTGGATGCCGGTGGCGGCCGCTGCCTGCACGTGGAACTGCAGGCATGAGCCGGATCGCGCTGAGCGCCGCCGAGGCCGCGATCCTGATCCCGGCGCTGAACGAATCGCTGCGCATCCGCGAGGTGGTCAGCAACGCGCTGGCGCACTGCCCGCGGGTGATCGTGGTCGACGACGGCTCCGACGACGGCACCAGCGACTGCATCGCCGGCCTGCCGGTGACCCTGATCCGCCATCCGCAGCGGCGCGGCAAGGGCGCCGCGCTGCGCAGCGGCTTCGCCGAAGCGCAGCGCCAGGGCGCTCGCGCGGTGATGACGATGGACGGCGACGGGCAGCACAGCGCCGCCGATTTCCCGCGCCTGCTGGCTGCAGCCAATCGCCATCCCGGCTGCGTGATCGTCGGCGCGCGCCTGCGCAAGCGCGCCAGCCAGCCGACCATCCGCCGCATCGGCAACGACTTCGGCGACTGGGGCATCGCCTGGGCCTGCGGCTTCCGCCTGATCGACAGCCAGAGCGGGCAGCGCCTGTATCCGCAGGCGGTGTACACCCTGCCCGACGTGCCCGGCGAAGGCTTCGTGTTTGAGGCGCAGCTGCTGATCTCCGCCGCGCGCCAGGCCGGCGCGCGCGTGGTCGCGGTGCCGATCGAAACGCGCTACGCCAACCAGACGCCCGGCAGTTTCCGCAAGAGCCATTTCCGCCTGGCGCGCGATCTGTGGAAAATCACCTCGCACGTGATCGCGCAGGTCTGGCAGTACGGCCATGTGGTTCGGGAATACCGCCGCGCCCGCGCCAATCCGGTGCTGATCGACGACAGCGCCGGCGAATTCGCGGCGCGGCCCACTCCTTTCGACAAGCAAGAGACGACATGAACGAACGGCATGCGGATGTGGTGATCACCGGCGGCGGCCTGGCCGGGCTGACTCTGGCCCTGCAGTTGCGCCAGCAAGATCCGCACCTGCGCATCAGCGTGCTGGAACGGCGCGCGCACCCGGTGCGCGAGGCCGCGTTCAAGGTCGGCGAATCCTCGGTGGAGATCGGTGCGCACTATTTCGCCGAGGTGCTCGGCCTGCGCGAGCACCTGGACAGCGAACAGATCCGCAAGTTCGGCTTCCGCTTCTTCTTCTCCGACGGGCGCGAGGACATCGACCGCTGCACCGAACTGGGTGTCAGCAAGTTGCTGCCGACGCCGTCGTGGCAGATCGACCGCGGCCGCTTCGAGAATTTCCTCGGCGAACGCGCGCGCGCGCTGGACATCGCATTCATCGACGGCTGCACGGTGCGCGGCATCGACCTGGCCGACGACGACGCCGACCACCAGGTGCGCTACGAGCGCGACGGCGCAGCGGCGACGCTGCGCGCGCGCTGGGTGGTGGACGCCAGCGGCCGCGCCGGCCTGCTCAAGCGCAAGCTGGGCCTGGCCCAGGACAACGCGCACCACGCCAATGCGGTGTGGTGGCGGGTGGACGGGTTGGTGGATCCCAATGCCTGGTCGCAGGACAGCGGCTGGCTGCAGCGCTGCACGCCGCCGGACCGCTGGCGCTCGACCAACCACATGTGCGGCCCGGGCTACTGGTTCTGGCTGATCCCGCTGTCCTCCGGCGCGCATTCGCTGGGCATCGTCTGCGACGCGGCGATGCACCCGCTGGAGACGATGAACACGCACGAAAAAGCGATGGCCTGGCTGCACCGGCACCAACCGCAGGTCGCGCGCACGCTCGCCCAGAGCCAGCATGCGCTGCAGGACTTCATGTTCCTGCGCGAGTTCTCCTATGGCTGCAAGCAGGTGTTCTCGGCGCAGCGCTGGGCGCTGACCGGCGAGGCCGGCGTGTTCCTGGATCCGTTCTATTCGCCGGGCAGCGACTTCATCGCCATCTCCAACACCTACATCTGCGAACTGATCGGACGCGACCGCGCCGGGCACAACATCGCGCCCTACGCCGAGCTGTACCAGCAGCTGTACTTCTCGTTCTACGAGAACACCCTGACCCTGTACCAGGACCAGTACCCGCTGTTCGGCGATGCGCAAGTGATGCCGATCAAGGTGATCTGGGACTACACCTACTACTGGTCGTTGCTGGCGCCGCTGTATTTCTCCGAACGCATCGCCGACCTGCCCACGCTGGGCCGGCTGCGGCCGGAATTCACCCGCGCGCGCGAACTCAACCTGGGCATGCAGGCGCTGCTGCGCGACTGGGGCCGCCACAACGACGCGCAGGGCCGTCCCGAAACCGATGCGCGGCTGCTCGACCAGTACCTGATCGGCTGGTTCCACGAGCTCAACGGGGCCTTGCGCGAAGTGCTGGACGACGCGGCCTTCGTCGCGCGCCTGCGCGGCAACGTCGCGCGGATGAGCTGGCTGGCACGCGAAGTGCTGGACCAGGCGCGCGCGCAGCATCCGCAGATCGGCGACCACGGCCTGGAAGCGCTGCTCGCCGACGCGCTGCAGGGCGAGCGCTCGCTGGCCGACACCTGGTACGCGCGCGCCGCGTGAGCGCAGGCGGCGTGGCGGGCCTCAGCCCATGCCGCCGTTGATGCCGATCACCTGGCCGTTGATGTAGCCGGCCGCGTCCGAGCACAGGAATCCGACCAGCGCGGCGACCTCATCCGCCTTGCCGGGGCGGCCGGCCGGCACCAGCTGCTTGATCGCCTCCGGCGCGAACGCCTCGCCGGCCATCGCGCCTTCGATCACCCCGGGCGCGACCACGTTGACGCTGATCCCGCGGCTGGCCATCTCCCGCGCCAGCGACTTGCTGGCGCCGTGCAGCGCGGCCTTGGCCGCGGCGTAGTTGGTCTGCCCGCGGTTGCCGAGCACCGCCGCCACCGACGACACGCTGACGATGCGGCCCCAGCGCGTGCGCGCCATCGGCAGCAGCAACGGCTGGGTCACGTTGAAGAAACCGTGCAGCGACACGTCGATGACCCGGTGCCATTGCGCCGCGCTCATCCCGGCCATCGGCGCGTCGTCGTGGATGCCGGCGTTATTGACCACCACCTGGATCGGCCCGGCCTCCAGCAGCGCCGCCAGCGCCGCGGCGCTGGCAGCGGCATCGGCCACGTCGAACGCCACCGCCTCGGCACTGCCGCCGGCCGCGGCGATGTCCTGCACCACCGCGGCGGCGCGTGCCAGGTTGCCGTTGGCGTGCACGATCACATGCAATCCCTGCGTGGCCAGCTGCCCGCAGATCGCACCGCCGAGATCGCCGCTGCCGCCGGTGACCAGGGCGCGGCGCGGGGAAGAAGGCTGTGACATCTGGATTTCCTCGGACGGAATGGGGGCCGGTCGCCATCCTAACGATTCGCAGGCGTTGCGCCAAAGCGCGTGCCCGCTTTTGTGGCGGCGGCTCTGGATGCCTCGTGCCATCAGCCGCGACAGGCACTGTCGGTAAAGTGTCGCGGCTGAAGCCGCTCCTACACGGCTTGCGGATAGCCTGCTGGTGCACTGTAGGAGCGGCTTCAGCCGCGACAACTTCCGAAGCCGGAAAGCCCGCCGCTGCGCTCGTCGCGGCTGAAGACGGTCGCCCCTACAAAAAGCTAGGCCGCGCGTAGCATCACCGTGGCCCGGCCTTCGGCCAGCAGTTGCGCGCGGTGCACCAGGCGGAAGCGGTATTGCTGGCTGTCCTCGGCCTGCAACAGCACGTCGGCCTCGCACTCGATCGCATCCGGCAGATCCTGCAGATCGGCCACATGCAAGTGCACGCCACGCAGCGCGACCAACATGCCCAGGCGCGCCGGTGTGCCGATGGCCCGGTCGAGCAGCTCGCCGTGCACCGGCTTGCCGCTGGCGCGAGCGAGCAGGCCGCCGTGCACCGCCATCGCCTGCGCACCGTACTCGCACAGGTGCAGCGCGCGCAGGCGGCCGCCGCTGCGCAGCGGATGCTCGGCGGCGCGATGGGTCTGGCTGCGCAGCACGATGCGTTGCGCGTCCCAGGCGATCACCTGTTCCCACAGGCACATCAGGCCCTGGTGCGGCACCAGCGCCGCGATCGCATCGCGTTCGCGCGGAAGCTCGGTCATGCCATGTCTCCTAATGCGCCGCGGTGGCCGGCGTGTCGCTGGCCGTCTCGCGCGAAATCAGCAACGCCAGCACGAAGTTGAACAGCACGCCCAGCGCCACCGTGCTGCCGATCGCGCGCAGCACCGGAATGCTGGAGGCGGCCAGCAGCGCGAACACCAGCAGCGTCATCAGGCTGCACACGATCAGGGCGTGCAGCGTGCGCAGCTGGTCGGCGCGGTCGTCGCCGGCGTGGTCGAAGAACAGCGCGTAGTCCAGGCCCAGGCCGGCGGCCAGGATCAGCGCGATCAGGTGGAACAGGTTCAGCTCGACCCCGCAGCCGCGCAGGAGCGCCAGGATCAGCAGCGTGGTCAGCGCCATCGGCAGCAGCACGCGCACGATCCGGCGCGGCGTGCGCAGCGCGATCGCCACGGTCAGCGCCAGCAGCAGCGCGGCGATGCCTAGCGCGCCGAGCACGCGGCCGCGGTAGGCGGCGACCAGCGATTCGGAGGCCTCCTTCAGGTCCATCAATTGCGCGCCGCTGCCCTGCACCGCGGCGGCCAGCAGCGCCGGGTCGCGCAGGCCGGTCAGCGATACCAGCGCGGTAGCGTGGTCGGCGCGATCCAGCAGCAGGCCATCGACCGTAGTCGCCAGCGGCGTGCCGTGCAGGTCGCGCGCGGTCAGCGGCGGCGCGCGGCGGGCGCGCTCCAGGTCGGCCAGGAACGGGGCGAAGGCGTCGGCGCGGAACGGTGTGGCCGCCACCGCGGTAACGGTCAGCGCGCGCGCCTGCGCCGCGTCGGGCAACGCCGCCTGGCGCCGCTGCTGGGTCGCCGCGCTGGGCAGGTAGCGCGCGGCCATGTCGTAACCGGCCAGCTCGCCGCGCGCGACCAGCGCGCCCAGGCGCGGGCGCAGCCGCTCCGAGGCGGCCAGCGCGGCATCGGCGGAGGCCGCCGGCACGGCCAGCACGTAGCGCACGTCCGGCGCGCCCAGTTCCTTGCGCAGATGCGCGTCGCGGGCCAGGCCGTCGGCCGGCACCGGGGTCAGCTTGGACAGGTCGTTCTGCCAGAACGGCCCCGGCGCGAACGCGATCACCGCCGCGGCGACCAGCGCCAGCGGCAGCAGCGACCAACGCGGCCGCGGCAACCGCGCGATGCCGCGCCACAGCCGCGCCAGCGCCGGCGAATCGGCATGGTCGCGCGGCGAAGGATCGATCAGCGCCGGCAGCAGCAGGCGCGTGGTCAGCGCCGCCACCAGCAGCCCGGCGATGGTGAACACCGCCAGCTGGCGCAGGCCGTCCACCCCGGAGAACAGGAAGGTGACGTAGGCGATGCAGGTGGAGACCACGCCGGTGGCCAGGGTCGGCCACAGGTGGCGCGCATTGGCGCGCGGATCCAGGCCCGGCCGCTGATGGCTGAACAGGTGGATCGGATAGTCCTGGACCACGCCGATCAGGGTGAAGCCGAACGCCACGGTGATGCCGTGCACGCCGTCGAACAGCAGCGCCACCGCGCCCAGCCCGGCCAGGCCGGCGCTGGCCAGCGGCAGCACGCCGAGCACCGGGATCTTCCAGCTGCGGTAGGCGACCAGCAGCAGCACGATCAGGCCCAGCGTATCCAGCATGCCGATCCACTGCGCCTCGCTCTGGGTGCGCCCGCCGATCTCCACCGAGAACGCGCCGGGGCCGGTCAGGGTCAGACGGCTGGCGCTGCCGGCGCTGGCCTTGGCGAAGGCGGCATGGATCGCGTCCACCGCCTGCTGCTGCCCGGTCGGATCGAACCCGGCGGCGCGGGTCTGCGCCACCAGCAGCGCGTCCTTGCCGGCGCGATCGAACCAGACCCCGTCGCGCTGCTGCGGGCCGCCGGCCGGCTGCAGGCTTTCGGCCAGGTGCAGCACTTCCAGGGTCGGATCGCGCGGCAGCAGCGGCTCGACCATCGCCGCGGCCGGCGAGCCCAGGTCCTGCAACCGCGCCTGCAGCGCGTCGGCCAGGGTCGCCGCATCCAGCGGGTGGGCGTCGAAGCTGTCGCTGAGCAGGTAGCGGTAGGCCAGCAGGCGCTCGGGGATCGCGTCCAGGCCGGCATTGGCGCCGTTGGCGACCAGTTCGAAGGTGTCGCGCTGCGCGGTCAGCTGCGCGCGTATCGCCTGCGACTGCCGCGCCAGCGTCGCCGGGTCCGCGCCGGACAGCGAGAACAGCAGCAGCCGCGAGCCCGGGCCTTCGCCGAGTTCGTCGAGCAGCAGTTTTTGCGCGGGGGTCTGGGCTTCCGGCATGAATTTGCGCAAGTCACCGGACACCTGCAGCACGTTGCCCAGCCAGAGACCGGCCACGGTCAGCAGCGCCAGCCATAGCAGCGCCAGCGAGATGCGCGCCTTCGAACTCAGTTCGCGTTTCATCGCTGCGGCCACGCAAGTGCCAGCACGTTCTTCCCCGGGGCCGCGCACAGCGCGGCCCGCCTGCAACTAACGCGCGCCAGCATCAGCGCGCGTCGCCGTGGCACAGCGCGGTCAGCGCCTCGGTCTCGGCCAGGCTGGCCGCGTCGCGCGCGGCGCCGGCCAGCAGGGTGCGCTGCACGTCGCCCTTGGCCGGGGTGGTCTCGATGCAGCGCAGTTCGGCCCCGCGGCCGTACAGGCGCAGGCTGCGCACCTGCGCGGCCAGCGCCGGGTCCTTGGGCTGCAGCTGCAGCTGCCAGCGTTCGCGGGTGCCGCTGCTGCTCAGCGTGTAGTGCTGCTGCAACTGCGCACGGTCGCCGGACAGCAGCGCGCCGAAGCCGTTCTGCAGGCCGGCCAGTTCCGGCACGCGCGCCAGCGAGAAGCGCCGCGGCGCCTTGCCGGCGCGCTCCAGCGTGGCTTCGCCGCCGCGCAGGGTGGTGGTCTCGCGGTACGGCGCGGTGACTTCGCGCACCAGCGTGTCGCTGTCCGGGCGCCGGTACTGGCCCTGCACGCGCAACGGCGCCTTCAGCAGCGCCGAGCCGCGCAGTTCGACGAACTCGGTGCTGACCGGGACCGGCCGCGCCAGCTTCTGCAGGATCCAGCCGGGGTCGAGCGGCTCAGGCGACGCGGCGCACAGCGGTGCGGCGCTGCACAGCAGTATCAGCATCCACGGCAAGGTGCGGCGCATCGGCATGGCGGTTGTTCCAGAAATCGTAGAAGTTGAACCAGTTGTACGGCGCGGAGCGCGTGTGATGTTCCAGCCTGGCGGCGTAATCGCGGATGAGCGCGGCCAGCGCCGGCGCGCGCTGCCGGCGCGGCAGGTCCAGGCCTTCGCTGAAGGTCTCGAACACCAGCTGGTAGCGGTTGCCGCCGCGGTACAGGCCGAACGCCAGCACCACCGGCACCTTCAGCGCCGCGGCGATCAGCCAAGGCGAGGTCGGGAACAGTGCGCCCTGGCCGATGAACGCGGCCGGCAGCGCCGGGTCTTCCGGGCGCGGGCGATCGACCAGCAGCGCGACCAGCGCGCCTTCGTCGGTGGCCTGCTTGATCGCCATGACGATCGAGGTGCTGTCCATGCCGGCGTCGATGATGTTGGCCGCCAGCTGCGGGTTCAGCGCGCCCAGCAGCTCGGTCATCGCCGGGTTGTGGGCCTTGTCCAGTACCACCTTGACCTGCACGTCCGGGCGCTCGGTGGCCAGCACCCGCAGCGCGTCGAAACTGCCAAGGTGCGAGCCGAAGATCAGCACGCCCTGGCCGCGGTCCATCTGCGCATGCAGCTGTTCCAGGCCCTGGATGTCGACCTGGAAGCGCTGCATCTGCCCGCACAGCATGAACACCCGGTCCAGGATGGTGGAGGCGAAGGTGTGGATGTGCCGGGCCACGTCCAGCAGCGTGGCCGGGCGGTCCAGCACGCGCCCCAGGTAGTGGCGCGAATCGCGCCGCTCCGGGCCGCGCACCAGCAGGAAATACAGGGTGATCGGATACAGCAGCAGGCGCCCGAGCGCGCGGCCGCCGTAGCGGGCGATGCTGCGGATCAGCCACAGCGCGACACGGCCGCCGCCCTCGGGGCGGTGTTTCCAGCTGGCGCTCATGGCGCCGCCTCGGCGACCAGCTCGCCGCTGACCAGCAGGTCCTCGCCGCGACGCACGCGGAACCGCCAGCGCGGCGCGGCGCCGTCCAGTTCCACCCGCGCCGGTTGCCCGGGCAGCAGCGGCTGCAGGAACTTCACCTGCGGCAGGCGCAGCGGCCCACAGGCGCCGTGCACGGCCTCGACGGCCTGCAGCACGTGGTCCAGCACCACCACGCCGGGCACCACCGGGTGGCCCGGGAAATGCCCTGGCAGGCTGGGATGATCAGGCGGTACGACGAAATCCATAAGGCTTGGCGACTCAGATTCTGGGTTCGAGCATGGCACGGACGGCCTGGTGTGCGCGCTGGGTCAGCTGTTGCCGGTCCAGCGGGCCATCGGCGCCGTTCACATTGATCGGCGTGCCGATCCGCACCCGGATCACCCCGGGCCGGACCCGGAACAGGCTGGTCGACGGCAGCACCTTGCCCGCCCCGTCCAACGCCACCGGCACCACGTCCACGCCAGCATCGATAGCGGCCTGCAACAGCCCGGCCTTGAATTCGGCCAGTTCGCCGTTGCGGCTGCGGGTGCCTTCCGGGAACAGGCACAGGTCCTGGCCCTGGCGCAGCAGCGCCGCGGCCTGGCGCCGGACCATGGCCCCGGCGCGGCGGCTGTCGCGGTCCAGGAACAGCATGCCGGTGGCGCGCGCATACCAGCTCACGAACGGCACCTGCAGCATTTCGTCCTTGAGCAGGAAGCGCAGCGGCACCGGCAGCGCCGCGAACAGCGCGCAGATGTCGATGATCGACTGGTGGTTGCTGACGAACAGGTGGTTGCGCGACCAGTCCACCCGCTCCTGGCCTTCCACTTCGAAACGCACGCCGGCGCCGAAGAACAGCACCGGCGCCCACACCCGCGCGCCCATGCGCAGCGGCAGCGGCGGCCCGGCCAGCAGCAACAGGCCCAGCGCCACGACGATGCCCAGCCCGGTGAACGCCAGAGTGAACAGCAGTTGCAAGGTATTCCACACGGCCCAGGCCATGCGCGACGGCATCCCTGCCTGCGGCATCTTCAGTTTGTCCTTGATGATCTGCACAAGCCTCTGCACCCCCCGATGCGCGCGTCAGCGCAATAGATCGCGCCAAAAACCCGGCCCCAGCCGCGCCAGCTGGTGCAGGAAGTCAGGCAGATTACGGTAGGGACGCAGCGGAAACCAGCGCCCGCGCAGGAAATACTCGCCGACGAAGAAGCCGCCGATGACCCCGTAGCCCAGCAGATTGGCGATCAGCGAGGCGCGCGCATCGCCGATCGGCACCGGCGAGGCCTGCCCCAGCTGCGCCAGCACCCCGCTGGGCACGGCGCACAGCGCCAGCAACAGATTCAGCAAGGTCATGGCGGCCAGCAGCAGCGCCCAGGCCAGGGTCAGCCGGCGGGTGTAGCGCAACTGCTCGGGGGTCAGCGGCAGCCCGGCCTGGCGGTACAGCGCCTCGACGATGCGCGAGATCAGCGGCGTGCGCCCGCGCTGCAGGCTGCGCCCGAAGAACCAGGCCACCCAGGCGGTGAACAGCACCGGCGGCGCGGCCAGCAACAGCAGCGCGTGCGGCGAGCGCCACAGCGGCAGCAACGCGGCCAGCGCCAGCAGCGCCAGCGCCCAGGCCCACGGCCGCAGCCGCGCCATCGGCTCCACCAGCAGCATCAGCACCAGCGCCGCGCCGGCCAGCACGGCCAGGTCGGAACGGTGCGCGGCGTTGGCCCAGTGCGCCAGCGGCGAATACGCCAGCGCCAGCAACACCCCCAGCGCCAGCGCCCACGGCGCGGCGGCAGCCGGCGGATCAGCTGGTCTTGTTGGCTTCGACATGCGCCGACAGTGCGCGCAGCGAGGCGAAGATGCGGCGGTTCTCGTCGTTGTCCGAGCGCAGCTGGAAGCCGTAGCGCTTGCTGATCGCCAGCGCCAGCTCCAGCGCATCGATCGAGTCCAGGCCCAAGCCGGTATTGAACAGCGGCGCTTCTGGATCGATGTCGCCGGGCTGCACGTCCTCCAGGTTCAGGCTCTCGACCAGCAGCTCGGCCAGTTCACGTTCGGCGGCAGTTTGCGAAGACATCCAGGGGCTTCCAGGCGGTGAGGGCAGGAGCGACAAGATGGTGCATCGCGCGCAGCGACGCAACTGTCCGCCTCTTGCAGGCAAGCTATCATGGCATTTGTCTGACATGTCTACCGCAGGTTTTTCAGGATGAATTCCACCGCTCCCGCCCGCGCGCCCGCGCCCTCCCCAGCCACGCCGCAGGCGCCCGCGGCGGAAACGCCGGACGTGCTGGTGATCGGCGGCGGCCCGGCCGGCTGCGCCGCGGCGATCCTGCTGGCGCAACAGGGCTGGCAGGTGACCCTGCTGGAGAAGGGCCACCATCCGCGCTTCCACATCGGCGAATCGCTCCTGCCGATGAACATCCCGATCCTGCAGCGGCTGGGCGTGCTGGAGCAGGTGCGCGCGATCGGCGTGCTCAAGCTCGGCGCCGACTTCCCCAACGACAGCGGCGGCTACAACACCTTCCGCTTCGCGCAGGCGCTGGGCGCGCAGTCCGACTACGCGTTCCAGGTGCCGCGCGCCGACTTCGACCGGGTCCTGTTCGCCCATGCCCGCGCCGCCGGCGCCGATCTGCGCGAAGGCGTCAAGGTCGAGAGCGTGCAGTTGGACGGCGCGCAGCCGCTGGTGCAGGCGCGCGACGCCGACGGGCTGCGCCACTTCCGCCCGCGCTACCTGATCGACGCCAGCGGCCGCGACACCTTCCTCGGCAACACGCTCAAACTCAAGCGCGCCAACGCGCGGCACCAGTCGGCGGCGCTGTTCAGCCATTTCCGCGGGGTGGCGCGGCGCCCCGGCGAAGATGCCGGCAACATCAGCATCTACCGCCATGCGCACGGCTGGATGTGGCTGATCCCGCTGCCCGACGACGTGATGAGCGTCGGCGCGGTGTGCGATCCGGAATACATGAAGACCCGCCAGGGCGACAGCGAGGCGTTCCTGCTGCGCACCCTGGCGCTCAATCCCGACGTGGCCGCGCGCATGCAAGGCGCGCAACGCATCGCGCCAGTGCATGCCACCGGCAACTACGCCTACGAGTGCACGCGCATGAGCGGGCCGCGCTGGCTGATGCTCGGCGACGCCTACGCCTTTGTCGATCCGATGTTTTCCTCCGGCGTGTACCTGGCCATGCACAGCGCCGAGCGCGGCGCGGCGATGGTGGATGCGGCGCTGCGCGATCCGGCCAGCGAAGCGCGCCTGCAGCGGGGCCTGGAGCGGCACCTGCGGCGCGGCCTGAACGAATTCAAGTGGTTCATCTACCGCTTCACCTCGCCCACCATGCGCGAGCTGTTCGCGCAGCCGCGCAACGTGCTGCAGGTGGAACAGGCGGTGGTGGCGATGCTGGCCGGCGACGTGTTCGACAACCGCGCGGTGCTGCGCCGGCTGCGCGTGTTCCGCGCGATCTACGCCATGTCCGCGCTGGCGATGCTGCCGCGCGCATGGCGCGCATGGCGCCATCGTCGCCGCCAGGCACGCGAACATTTCCACGGCGACACCTTGCACGGAGACAACTCATGAACCGGCCGCACCCGCAGTTCCCGCACCACGAGCAGCGGCATCCGCGGCTGCAGGTGGACTACGTCGCCGAAACCGACCTGGGCGACCTGCTGCGCGACGAACGGGTGTTGGCGGTGTTCGGCTTCGGCAACGACGCCCCGCGCCACCACGACCCCCGCTACCTGCGCGTGCCGCTGCAACCGCACGGCCCGCGCATGCTCGAAGTGTGGCGCACCGACGCGCCGGTCAGCAGCGGCCGCGACGGCGACATCGCCTGGGCCAGCGACGGGCACCTGCAGTTCGGCGTGATCGAAATCGACGAGCAGGCGCTGGCGATCGAAGAAGCCTCGGCGCTGGCCTACGCGCAGATCACCGCCTTCGTCGCCGGCAGCGCCACGCCGCGCATGCTGCGCATCTGGAACTACCTCGACGCGATCACCCTGGGCAATGGCGACCGCGAGCGCTACCGCCAGTTCTGCGTCGGCCGCGCGCGCGGGCTGGGCGATTTCGACGCCAGCCAGCTGCCGGCCGCCACCGCGGTCGGCCGCTGCGACGACGCGCGGGTGATGCAGATCTACTGGCTGGCCGCCGCCCAGGCCGGCACCCCACTGGAGAACCCGCGCCAGGTCAGCGCCTACCGCTACCCACGCCAGTACGGCCCGCAATCGCCGAGCTTCGCCCGCGCGATGCTGCCACCGGCCGGCAGCGACATGCCGCTGCTGCTGTCCGGCACCGCCAGCGTGGTCGGCCACGCCTCGATGCATACCGGCCAGCTGCTGGCGCAGTTGGAAGAAACCTTCGCCAACTTCGACGCGCTGCTGGCCGCCGCCCGCCGCCACCGCCCGGACCTGCCGGACCAGTTCGGCGACGGCACCCGGCTCAAGGTCTACGTCCGCGAAGCGGCCGACCTGCCGTTGGTCGCCGCCGCGCTGGACGCCCGCTTCGGCGACCGCGTGCCGCGCCTGCTGCTGCACGCGGTGATCTGCCGCAACGAACTGGCGGTGGAGATCGATGGCGTGCATGGTTGAGCCTACGCGCGGCTGAGGTTATCCGCCTGCCGTCATGGCGGCCGTAGCGCCTGCTCGACGAGGCGTCGAGCAACGCAAGATGGTCGGCAGCGGCGGCGGCCCGGTTCGGTGCTCGCATACGCGCACCGAACCCCGAGTAGCGTCGCCAGATGATCGGCGGCATCCGATCCAGACCTGTGCACTGGCCTTCCATGTCCGACATTCGCCGCAAGATCGTGATCGTTTCCGGCGCGCCTGGCGCAGGAAAAACCACCTTGGCGATGCCGCTCGCCAAACGGCTCGGCTTTCCGCTGTTCTGCAAGGATGTGATCAAGGAAACGCTGACCGACAGCCTCGGCGACAGCGGCGGCGATCTGGCCGCGTCACGCCGGCTCGGCGGCGCGGCGATGGAACTGCTCTGGTCGCTGGCGCGCCACGCGCCGCACGCGGTGCTGGAAGCCAACTTCCGGCCGCGCAGCGCGTACGAACGCGACAAACTGGCCAGCCTGGACGCGGTCATCGTCGAGGTTCACTGCGACTGCGGCCCCGACGAAACCGCCCGGCGTTTTCGGGAGCGCGCGGCGGCCAGCGCGCATCACGCTGCGCATCCGTTGAAAGAACTGCCGCCGGACATGCTTGCGGAGTACGCCGGACCGGTTGGACTAGGGACGGTGCTCGCGGTGGATACGCGCGTGCCGGTGGACCTGGAGCGCCTCGTGGCGAAGGTATTGAGCGCTTTATCCTGAGGAGCGGCGGCTGGTCCATTCGGCGTTGAGGCCAGGCCGAGTGCCAAAGGCAGTGACGACCGCCAGGGCATGCGAGATGCGTGCCGCGTACCGTATCCACTTATCCGATCAGGACCAGCAGCGAATTTCCCGGCCAATGCAGCGCCATGCTCTGCAGATGCGACAGTCACCGGAAGCAGTACGGCATCCGGCGCCAACCAACCCTCAGCTCTCGCGCTCCCCCGCCAACAACGCCAGCAGCCGATCGCGCGGCAGCTTGCCGGTTTCGTTGCGCGGCAAGGCATCGAGCTTGCGCAGGCGGCGCGGCAGGAACACCGGGTCCAGTTCGCGGCGCAATACGGCCAGGATCGCGGCTTCGTCCAGGGTTGGCGCGACCACAACGGCCGCGATGCGGCCGACCGCCTGGCCGGGTTCGGGCTCCAACTGCAACATCGCGCCGTCGACCACGCCCGGCACGGCCAGCAGGCGCCGTGTCAGGTCGGCCAGCGAGGCGCGCTTGCCGGCGATCTCCAGCAGGTCGGCCTGACGTCCGCGGACCTGGAAGCGGCCGTCGGCGTCCACTTCCATCAGGTCGGCGAGCAGCACCGGCTGCGGCAGGTGCGGCGCGTGCACCAGCGTGCCGTCGGGCTGCGGCGCCACGCGCACACCGGGCAGCGGCGTCCACGGCGCTTCGCAGGCGGTGCGGCGGCTGGCGAACACGCAGGTCTCGGTGGAACCGAACATCTCGCGCACTTCGCCGCCGAAGCGGGCCTCGGCGGCGGCGGCCAGTTCCTGCGCCAGCGGCGCGGTGGCCGAGACGATGCCGGCCAGCGGCGGCAGGGCGACACCGGATTCGACCAGCGCGCGCAAGTGCACCGGGGTGGTCACCAGCAGCCGCGGCGCCGGCACCTGCGCCAGCGCGTGCGCCACGTCCTCGGGGAAGAACGGCCGCCCCGCATGCACCGCCAGCGGCGTCACCAGCGGCAGCAGCACCGACAGCTCCATGCCGTACATGTGCTGCGGCGGCACCGTCGCCACCACCTGCGGCACCGCGTCAGCGTCCCACAGTCCGACCAGCGCCAGCAGGTCCTGGCGGGTGCTGGTCAGGAAGCTGCCCCAGGTCTTGGGATTGGGTTTCGGCGCGCCGGTGCTGCCGGAGGTGAAGCCGATCGCGACCAGCGCGTCGTCCGCCAGCTGCGGCATGGCGCCGTCCAGGCTGGGCAATTGTTCGGGCAGTTGCCAGTAGCGCGGCGGCGGTTCGGCCAGCACCAGGTCGCCCAGGCAATAGCTGTCGGCATGGCTGCACTGCACCTCGGTGACCACCGCCGGCGCGCGCGAGGACGGCAGCAGCGAGGTCTGCCCGCGCAGCGCCGCCGCGCAGAACGCGACCATGAACCGGTAGCGGTCCTCGCACAGGTTCAGCGCATGCCGGCCCGGCGGCAGCACCGCCGCCAGGCCGCGCACATGGCCGAGAAAGGTGGCCAGATCGATGTGCTGGCCGCCGGCATAGGCCAGCGGACGGTGCAGGTCGCCGACCGCAAGCGGATGCAGCAATGGCGTGGAAACGACGGAAGAGGCGGCAGGCATGCGTGGCGAAGGCTCGGCGGGCGACTGGCCCGCAACGGGCGGCGCGAGTCGGTAGCTTGGCCGCCGCCGACGCCGCTGGCAAGCAGGGCGTGCAGCTCACGCGCGCGCGGCAAGCGCCGCGCCGACGCCGCGCGACTCAGTGGTGGTAGCCGCTGTCGGCAGTGATCTTGCCGCGGAACACCCGGTACGACCATGCGGTATAGCCCAGGATCACCGGCAGCAGCACCGCCAGCCCGGCCAGCACGAAGCCCTGCGAGGACGGCGGCGACGCCGCGTCCCAGATGGTCAGCCCCGGCGGCACGATGTTCGGCCAGATGCCCAGCACCAGGCCGAAGAAACCGAGCACGAAGAAGCACAGCGTCAGCAGGAACGGACGCGCATCGCGGCCCTGCGCCATCGCCGCGCGCCACAGCGCGAACGCGTTGACCAGCACCAGCAGCGGCACCGGCGACAGCCACCAGAAATTGCCGTCGTGGAACCAGCGCGCCATGATCCGCGAATCCAGGAACGGCAGCCAGGCGCTGACCAGGCCCATGAACACAACCACCACCAGCACCAGCGGCCGGGTCAGCGAACGCGCCACGCGCTGCATCGGTCCCTCGGTCTTCAGGATCAGCCAGCTGCCGCCGAGCAGCGCATAGCCGAACACCACCGCCGCGCCGGTCAGCATCGAGAACGGGCTGAACCAGCCGAGCACGCCGCCCAGATACTTGCCGCCCTGCAGCGGCATGCCCTCGACCAGCGCACCGAGGATCACGCCCTGCCAGAACGCCGCGCACAGCGAGCCCAGCGCGAAGGCCCAGCCCCACAGGTACTTGGAACGGTGCGCCTTGAAGCGGAACTCGAACGCCACGCCGCGGAACACCAGCGCGATCAGCATCAGCAGCACCGGCAGGTACAGCGCCGACAGAATCAGCGCATAGGCCTTGGGGAACGCCGCCAGCAGGCCGGCGCCGCCAAGCACCAGCCAGGTCTCGTTGCCGTCCCAGATCGGCGCGGCGGTGTTCATCATCAGGTCGAGCTGCGCCTCGTCCTCGGCGAACGGGGCGAGGATGCCCAGGCCGAGCACGAAGCCGTCCAGCAGCACGTACATCAGCACGCCGAAGCCGATCACCCCGAACCAGATCACCGGCAGCACGGTGGCCATGTCCATCAGCGCGTCTCCTCGAGCTCATCGTCGGCCGCCGAAATCGGCCGCGCCGGCGTCTTGTCGCCATCGTGCAGTTGCGGCTCGGGCTCGTGCGGCAGCGGCCCCTTGCGCAGCATCTTCAGGATGTACCAGCCGCCGAAGCCGAACACGAAGGCATACGCGGCCACGTACACGCCCAGCGACACCCACACCATCGCCGGGCTGATCGCGCTGACCGCATCGCGGGTGCGCAGCAGGCCGTAGATCACGTACGGCTGGCGCCCGATCTCGGTGACGAACCAGCCGGCCAGCAAGGCCACGAACCCGGCCGGCAGCATCGCGTTCCAGGCCACGTGCAGCCAGCGCCGCCGCAACAGCGTGCCGCGCCACCAGAACCACAGCGACACGAACGCCAGCAGGAGCATGGCCATGCCCAGCCCGACCATGATCCGGAACGCGTAGAACACCGGCATCACCGGCGGCCGCTCGTCGGCCGGCACCGAGGTCAGCGGCGCGATCTCGCCATCCAGGGTATGAGTCAGGATCAGGCTGCCCACACGCGGGATCTTGACTTCGTAGTCGTTGCGCTCGGCCTGCTCGTTGGGCACCGCGAACAGCACCAGCGGCACGCCGGCGCCGGGCGCCTCGCCATGCCAGTGCGCCTCCATCGCCGCCACCTTCATCGGCTGGTGCTCGAGCGTGTTCAGGCCGTGCGCGTCGCCGGCGGCGATCTGCAGCGGCACCGCGATCGCGGCGAACGCCACCGCCAGCTTCAGCATCCGCCCCGCCACGTCCACATGCACGCCGCGGCGCAGGTACCAGCCGCTGACCCCGCCGATCACGAAGCAGGTGGTGATGAATGCGGCCAGCACCATGTGCGTCAGCCGGTACGGGAACGACGGATTGAAGATCACCTCGCGCCAGTACGCCGGCTGGAACACGCCATCGACGATGGCGTAGCCGGCCGGCGTGTGCAGCCAGCTGTTGGCCGACAGAATCCAGAAGGTGGAGATCAGCGTCCCCAGCGCGACCAGACAGGTGGCCAGGAAATGCAGTTTCTCCGGCACCTTGCGCCAGCCGAACAGCATCACCCCCAGGAACGAGGCCTCCAGGAAGAACGCGGTCAGCACTTCGTAGCTGAGCAGCGGGCCGAGGATATTGCCGGCGCGCTCGCTGAGCACCGACCAGTTGGTGCCGAACTGAAAGCTCATCACGATGCCGCTGACCACGCCCATGCCGAACGACACCGCGAAGATCTTCAGCCAGAAGAAATACAGATCGCGCCACAGCGTGTCGCGGGTGCGCAGCCAGCGCCATTCCAGGAACGCCAGCCAACTCGACAGGCCGATGGTGAAGGCCGGGAACAACACGTGGAAACTGATGACGAATCCGAACTGGATGCGCGAGAGCAGCACTGCGTCCATGGGACGTTCGCTCGGGAAACCGTAACTGAGCGTCATTGTTAGCCCCCGGTCGAGAAATTGCGTGTGACGGGTTGTCGCAGGGGTGGCGGGGACCGGGGACCGGGGACCGGGGACCGGGGACCGGGGACCGGGGACCGCAGGAGCGTGCCGGAGCAGGAAGCATCGTCAAGCGGCCCGATGAAAAAGTGCCGATTTTCCTTGAAGAAGAAGCAGCTTCTCTCCTAACGCAAAGCTAAGAATGCAGCGCCCTCGCGCACACCCCCGGGTCCCCGGTCCCGGGTCCCGACTCCATGACCGACGGCGCAGTCGCCGCCGCGCCGCGACTGCTACCCTCGCCGCTTCCCGTTCGTCCGGAATCCAGATGCGTCGCGTCCGCTTGTGCCTTGTGTTGCTGTCCCTGTCCTGCCTGGCGCCGCTGGCCGTCGCCCAGGACGCCGCTGCCCCGTTGACGATCGAGCAGGCGATGGCCGATCCGGACTGGATCGGGCCGCCGGTCGAAGCCGCCTGGTGGGCGTGGGACGGGCGCCAGGTACAGTACCAGCTCAAGCGCGCCGGCAGCCCGGTGCGCGACACCTACCGGCAGGGCGTCGATGGCGCCGCCGCGCAGCGCGTCGAGGACACCCAGCGCAGCACGCTGGATGCGGCCGATCCGGTCTACGACGCGCGCCGCGAGCGCATGCTGTTCGTGCGCAACGGCGACGTGTTCCTGCGCGACCTGCGCAGCGGCGCGCTGACCCAGCTGACCCGCAGCAACGAGGCTGCGGCGCGCCCGCAGTTCGGCACCGACGGCGGCGCGCTGTGGCGCGTCGGCAACGACTGGTACCGCTGGAGCGCCGGCGGCGGCACGCAGCAGGCGGCGGTGCTCAAGGCCGAGCGCGATCCCAACGCCGCACCCAAGCCCGATGCGCTGCGCGAGCAGCAACTGCGCACCCTGGAAACCCTGGCCCGCGATCGCGCGCAGCGCGAGCTGGCGCGGCAGCAGGAGCAGGCCTGGCGCCGCGCCGACGGCAGCCGCGCACCAGCGCCGGTGTACCTGGGCGAGGACGTGGCCATCGACGACAGCGCGCTGTCGCCGGACGGCCGCCACCTGCTGGTGGTCACCCACGCCAAGGACGGCGACGAAGGCCGCGACGGCAAGATGCCCAGGTACGTGACCGAATCGGGCTACGAGGAATTCCAGGAAGCGCGCACCCGCGTCGGCCGCAATCCGCCGCTGGCGCAGACCCTGTGGCTGGTGGACGTGGTCGCCGGCAGCGCGCGCAAGCTCGACGTGGCGGGCCTGCCCGGCATCGACGCCGATCCGCTGGCGGCACTGCGCAAGGCGGCCGGGCAAGAACCGCTGAAGGGACCGCGCGCGATCCGCGTGGAGACCGACGGCGACGGCGATGGTCCGGCGCTGCAGTGGAGCGCCGACGGCCGCACTGCCGCGGTGATGCTGCGCGCGGTGGACAACAAGGACCGCTGGATCGCCAGCGTGGACCTGGACAAGGCCACGTTGCACAACCGTCACCGTCTCACCGATGCGGCCTGGATCGGCTGGGGCTTCAACGCGTTCGGCTGGCTGCCCGACAACCAGACGCTGTGGCTGCTGTCCGAGCAATCCGGCTATGCGCACCTGTACACCCAGCGCGGCAACGACACGCCGCGGCAGCGCACCTCGGGCAAGTGGGAAGTCTCCGCGCCGGTGGTGAGCGCCGACGGCCAGGGCTTCCTGTTCCTGTGCAACCGCAAATGGCCGGGCGACTACGAGGTGTGCAAGCTCGACCTGCGCGACGACCGTGTCAGCGAGCTGACCGCACTCGACGGCGTGGAAGACTTCGCGCTGTCGCCGGACGGCCAACAGCTGCTGGTGCGCTATTCGGGCAGCTACCTGCCGCCGCAACTGGCGGTGTTGCCGGTGGCCGGCGGCAGCGCGCGCACCCTCACCGACACGCGCAGCGCCGCGTTCAAAGCGCGCGCCTGGATCCAGCCGCAGTACGTGCAGGTGCCGTCCAGGCATGGCGCCGGCGTGGTCTGGGGCAAGTACTACGGCCCGCAGCACCCCGAGCCCGGCAAGCGCTACCCGATCGTGATGTTCGTGCACGGCGCCGGCTACCTGCAGAACGTGTCGGCGCGCTACACGCCGTACTTCCGCGAGCAGATGTTCCACAACCTGCTGGTGCAGAAGGGCTACGTGGTGCTCGACCTGGACTACCGCGCCAGCGCCGGCTACGGCCGCGACTGGCGCACCGCGATCTACCGCAACATGGGCCATCCGGAGCTGGACGACTACCTGGACGGCCTGGACTGGCTGGTCGCCGACAAGCAGGGCGACCGCGACCGCGCCGGCATCTACGGCGGCTCCTACGGCGGCTTCCTGACCTACATGGCGCTGTTCCGCAGCCCCGGCACGTTCAAGGCCGGCGCGGCACTGCGCCCGGTCGGCGACTGGACCCAGTACAACCACGAGTACACCGCCAACATCCTCAACACCCCGGAGCTGGACCCGCAGGCCTACCGCGCCTCCTCGCCGATCGAATACGCCGCCGGCCTGCGCGACCACCTGCTGATCGCCCACGGCATGATCGACGACAACGTGTTCTTCCGCGATTCGGTGAGCATGAGCCAGAAGCTGATCGAGCTGCACAAGGACAACTGGGAGATCGCCCCGTACCCGCTGGAACGGCACGGCTTCACCCGCGCCGATTCGTGGCTGGACGAATACAAGCGGGTGCTGAAACTGTTCGAGCAGCAGTTGAAGTAAGGCCCTGCCTGCGGCAAGCGGTCGCGGCTGAAGCCGCTCCTACAGGGGCTTGCTGTGCAACCCAGAGGCTCTTGTAGGAGCGGCTTCAGCCGCGACAAGCGACACGCCGGCTTCCCGGTAGGGACGCAGCTCGCTTGTGCCGGCAGCAACCCGCCCTATCCTTGCCGAACGCTTTGCGGCGCCCCGCTGCGCCACCCCATCGAAGGACCGCCGATGCTGCCCCCGCCCCTGCCCACCGCGCGTAACCCGATGATCGACACGATGGCGAAGATCTCGCTGCTGGTCGGCGTGGTCTGGCTGCTGTACGCACTGGGCCAATTGGCGGTGCTGGCGCTGCTGCCCGATGGCGCGCTGCAAGCAGTGGTGCTGCGCATCGGCATCCCCCTGCCATCGCTGCTGCAATGGTGCCTGGACCACATGCTGGCCCTGTCGCTGCTGTCGGCGTTGCTGGCGCTGCTGTTCAGCGGCTCCGCGTGGGGACTGCAGCAACGGCGCGAATGGGCACGGCTGGGCTTCGTCGCCTTCCTGATCGTCACCGCCCTGGCCAACTTCGCCAGCCTGCCGCTGCTGTGGCAATTCTTCGGCGCGATGCAGCAGATGCTGCCCGAGGCGATGCGGCATCGCGCCGACGGCGCGCAGTTGCTCGGTCAATTGCAGACCGGACGCATGGTCAGCATCGCCACTGCCGCGGCGACCGCGTTGGTGTTCGCCGCGCTGCACGGCTGGATCGTCTACCAGTTGTACCGGCCAACGATCCGCGCCGAATTCCGCCGCTGAGCGCACGGCACCGCCACTGCAGGCAGCATCGAGTCCGCGGCGATGCTGCAACGGATTTGCGCCTGATCGCGGGCAATCGGCTACGTTCGACGGCGGCATGAGTCCGCTTGCCGATCCCACGCAGCTCGGCGCAACCAGGCCACCTGCATGGCGCATCTTCCTGCAGATCGCGTGCGCTCCTGGCGACCAGCCCCGATTGGCCAAAACGCCATGTCGATACGCCACCGCGAGCGCGCGCAGCAGCCGCTGGCGCATGCAGCGCCGTCGTAATAGCGAGACAAATCCGACTGCGCGAGCTATGTGTGACTGATAGCGCCCCGCGTGCGCCGCGCCGCGTGCAAAGTAACTGCTCCATTGAAAACGCGCCGCGCTCCCCTCACCCGCTGGCGCTTCGTCCCCTCGAAGAGTTTTGGCAGCCGCAAGCCTTCGCCACGCGCCACGCGGCAAGGGGCAAGGGGCAAGGGGCAAGGGGCAATCGTGCGTGCGGTCTTCATGACCGTTCTCCTTCCCTCCGTAAATGCCTGCATGATCAAGTCATGGATTTTCGAACAACTGAACATCGCTTCCGACGAGAACCCCCTGCATTTCGATGCCTCGTTATGCAGCGACGAATACGCATGGCGCAGCGAGACGTGGACACAGGCCGAATCGCAAGGCTTCCACGGCATCTTCTTCAGCGAACACCACTTCAGCGGCGCGCGCGCCTGCCCCGCGCCGGGACTGCTGGCGGCCAGCGTCGCGGCGCGCACCCGTCGCCTGCGCATCGGCGTGCTGGGCTGGGTATTGCCGATGTGGCACCCATGGCGTTTGCTCGAGGAAATCGGCGTCCTCGACCAACTCAGCCAGGGCCGTTTGGAGATCGGAGTGGCCCGCCGCGGCTCCAATCCGCGCGAGGCAGTTGCGGTCGGCATCGGCGAGGACGATATCGCGCCGATGTACCGCGAAGCCCTGGATATCATCGAGCAAGCGCTGCACAGCCCGGGCCTGTCGCATCGGGGGCGGTACTGGTCGTTCGACAACCTGCTTATCGTGCCACGCCCGCTGCAACAGCCGGCGCCCCCCATCTGGGCCACGGTGCGCAGCCCTGACGCGGCGGCGGAGGCGGCCCGCCGCGGCCACAAGGTCTGCACCGGCTTCCTGCCCACCGCGCAGATCGTACAGCTGTTCGATGCCTACCGGCAGGCGGCGGAACGGGCCGGGCGAGCGGAAAGCCGCGAGCAGCTGGCGATCCGCCGCTGCATCTTCGTCGCCAACAGCCGCGCACATGCCCTGGCGCACGCGAAGGCCGCACAGGCGCAGATGCCGTCGATCCTGGACGAGGACATCATCTCCGGCAGCCCCGACGACGTCGGCGCGCAGATCCTCGCCCAGCTGCACGCCACCGGTGCCGGCAACATCGTCGGCTTCTTCGCCGGCCATCGCCAAGACCGCGACGCGGTACAGACCTCCTACCGCCTGTTCGGAGAACAGGTGATACCGGCACTGAACGCCGTCCCTACCTGACCGCCAAGCACCTCCCCAACAGGATTGCCCCATGGTGTCGCCCACCGGCCCCTTGGTCGACGACAACGGCGGCTTCGCCGCAGGCGAGCAGCTGCTGCTGCGCCTGCATCTGAACGAATCGCCCTACGGTCCGCCCCCGGCATCACCACACTGTTGCAACAGGAACTGGAAGCCCATTCCAGGCGCTATCCGAAAAGCAACTGCGCAGCGCCATGGCGCGAGCTTGGTCGTGGACGAAGCCTCCATGGACGACGTGGAGGACCCGTGCGCGCCGGCCGGCGCCCGGTGCTGCTGCACACGTTTTCCAAGGCATTGGGCATGGCGGCGCTGCGCGCATGCTGCGGTGCGGCAGCGTGATGGTCGCGTCCGGCGCGGCCGCCCATGCACAGCATCTCGGCGTGCAGACGCCGCGGTGGCGACCGCTTAGAATGCGCCCATGCACGATTTCGACAGAGTCCGCGACTATCTCACCGGATTGCAGGACCGCATCTGCGCCGCCATCGAGGCCGCCGACGGCCGCGCCCGCTTCGCCGAGGACGTGTGGCAGCGGGCCGAAGGCGGCGGCGGACGCACCCGTATCCTGCGCGACGGCGCGCTGTTCGAGCAGGCCGGGATCGGCTTCTCCGACGTGTCCGGCACGCGCCTGCCGCCTTCGGCCAGCGCCAACCGCCCGGAACTGGCCGGCGCCTCGTGGCGCGCCACCGGCGTGTCGCTGGTGTTCCACCCGCACAGCCCCTACCTGCCCACCACCCACACCAACGTGCGCTTCTTACGCGCCGAGCGCGACGGCCAGACCGTGGCCTGGTGGTTCGGCGGCGGCTTCGACCTGACCCCGTACTACCCGTTCGACGAGGACGTGCGCCACTGGCACCGCACCGCGCAGGCGCTGTGCGCGCCGTTCGGCGAGGACCGCTATGCCGCGCACAAGCGCTGGTGCGACGAATACTTCTTCCTCAAGCACCGCAACGAGACCCGCGGCGTGGGCGGGTTGTTCTTCGACGACCTGCATGCCGACTTCGAACGCGACTTCGCCTACCAGCGCGCGGTCGGCGACGGGTTCCTGGACGCCTACCTGCCGATCCTCGAGCGCCGCCGCGCGCTGCCGTGGGGCGAGCGCGAGCGCGAGTTCCAGCTGTACCGGCGCGGGCGCTACGTCGAGTTCAACCTGGTCTACGACCGCGGCACCCTGTTCGGCCTGCAGAGCGGCGGCCGCAGCGAGAGCATCCTGATGAGCCTGCCGCCGCGGGTGCGCTGGGAATACGGCTTCCAGCCCGAGCCGGACAGCGCCGAGGCGCGCCTGGCCGAGTACCTGGTGCCGCGCGACTGGCTGGCATGAGCGCGCCGTTGCCGGCGAGCGTGCTGGGGCGCGAGGACAAGGCACGCATCGCCGAGCAGTTGCAGCGCTATCTGCGCGAGGAACTGCAGCAGGAGATCGGCGGCTTCGAAGCGCAATTCCTGCTCGATTTCGTCGCCGAGCGCATCGGCGCGCATTTCTACAATCGCGGCTTGCAGGACGCGCGTGCCCAGCTGGCCACCCAGCTGGACGCGCTGGACGACGCGCTCTACCAGCTCGAACAGCCGACCGAGACGCACCGCTGATCGCGATGACGCCGCTTCCTGTAGGAGCGGCTTCAGCCGCGACCGGGCTTTCCCGGTAACGCCCGGTCGCGGCTGAAGCCGCTCCTACAGGATTGCGGCCAAGCAACCTGGGCGCTGCCCGCTCAACCGTCCTTGGTGGTCAGGATGGTGATGTGGCCGTTGGTCTCCAGCAGCGCCAGGCGCACGTTGTCCAGGCCCGCGCAGCCCTGCTGGCGCATCGCCGCCTCGAAGTCGGCGTTGCTGACCAGTTCGCGGCGCAGCACCTGGCGGAATACATGGCCGTCGCGCGCCAGCACCACCGGCTCGCCTTCGATCAGGCGTTCGGCGCGATCGCTGCGCGAGGTGATCAGGCCGACCCCGAAGTTCAGCGTGATCAGCGTCGCCGCCAGCAACAGGCCGCCGCCGAGCGAGGTGTCCTGGCCCAGCAGTGCGTTCTGCACCGCATTGCCGAGCAGCACGATCAGCAGCATGTCGAACGGCGTCAATTGCCCCATCGCGCGCTTGCCCGACACCCGCACCATGGTCAGCACCGCCGCATACACCACCACCGCGCGGAAAATGAATTCCCACCATGGCATCGACAGATGAAAAAGATCGGGCATCGCACGGCTCGCAGGGTTGGATGGAGCCGCGACCTTACGCCGCTGGCGATGGCAATGCACTGGATTTTCCAGGGCCCAATAAGAAAGCCCCGCGGACCAGGGGGAGGTCGGCGGGGCCAGGGAACGGAGACTTGGGGAGGAGTCGCCGTTCCTGGATCTGCTCCAGGGGATGGGAGGAGATCCGCGACAGGTATTGCGCCTGTCGATGGATATAAAACCAGGCGGATTCAACTCCGATTCGCAACGCTGTTGAGGACCTCCTCGGAGAAGACTTCGAGGGGCGTTTTGAATCCGAGTATCTTGCGCGGACGATTGTAGAGTCGCTGTTCGATCCATCGCAGGTGCGCATCGGTGATGGTGCTGAAATCGATGTGTCGTGGCAAGTACTGGCGCGTCAATCCGTTGGCATTTTCGTTGCTGCCTCGCTGCCATGCGCAGTACGGATCTGCAAAATAGAAGTCGCTCTGCAAGCAGGCGGCAATGAGCCGATGATCGGCGAATTCCTTGCCGTTGTCGGCGGTGAGGGTGTGCACCGTGTGGCCTAGGCCGCCCAGGCGCTGGACGATGGCGTTGCGCACGTTCTCGGCGGTGCCGTCAGGCGAGTAAGCCAGCAGATGCAGGCGACTGCGGCGTTCGGTCATGCTGACCACCACGGCCTTTCCGTGTGAGGCCCGGAGGGTATCCAGCTCCCAGTCGCCGATGCGGCTTCGCTGCTCCACCACGCTGGGGCGCTGTGTCCAGCTGCGCCGATGTGTCAGCTGTCCGCGGCCATCGCGCACGCCCCGCCGACGGCGCTTGCGGCGGCGCTTGCGTAGATGCGTGAACAACTGGCCACCGCGCTTGTGGTCAGCGTAGATGTGCCGATAGATCCATTCGTGACTGGCCAGGCCGGTGCGACCGGCAATCTGTTCCGGGCTGAAGTCCTCGCTCAGCAGGACCTCGATCTGTGCGATGCGCTCAGCGTCGATGCGTGGACGCCGGCTGGCCTGCGTGCGCCGATGCTCGCTGATGCGCTGTGCGTGATCTGGCAGATAGTGCCGAGCGTGCTGATTGCGGCGCAGTTCGCGGCTGATCGTGCTGGGCGCGCGCTCCAACGCATCGGCGATGGCCCGCATCGACATCCCGGTTTCATATAACGCATGCAAACGGTATCGTTCGGCCTGGTCCAGGCGGCTGGATGACATGGGCAACTCCACTTGGCGGTGAAGTCGCTCAAGTCAGGTCGCCGGGCCACTTCACAACCGTTGGTGTTGCGAATCGGAGTTGAAGCCGCCCCACTTTGCACCTTGCTAGTTCGTGAAGATTTTAGTTAAAAATTCATCGAATTAAGGGCCGATTCATTCACAAAATCCCACGCAACGCAGGTTTCAGGAACAGCTGCTTTTTATACGACGGATCCGTTCGCAGGAACGCGGCAACCGATGGCTTGTGCTGCGGAGTGGATCCCGAAACCGCACGCTGCTCGTCAGTTGCTGCGTCAATGCTGCAGCAACGATCCGGTCCCGATCCGCATTCGAGCGACGACGGCGATCCAGGCGAGGACGCCAACGCGCCGAGACGTCCCTTCGCCGCCGGCGATTCTTGCGCCAGGGGAATGCCTGGCGACGCATAAAGACGTTCAGGCGCGCGACCCGGGCACGTTCGCAGCATCTGTCCCGCCGTCCCGCCGTCCCGAGTCCCGAGTCCCGAGTCCCGAGTCCCGAGTCCCGAGAAAAGCCTAGTGCGCCTCGTCCCAGTTGTCGCCGACGCCGCTGTCCACCACCAGCGGCACCTTCAGTTCGGCGGCGCCGGCCATCCGCCGGGTCACCTCGGGCAGCAAGGTGTCGACGAAATCGGCATCGGCCTCGAACACCAGTTCGTCGTGCACCTGCAGGATCATCAGCGCGCGTTCGCGGTGCTGCTCCAGCCAGGCGTCCACGGTCACCATCGCGCGCTTGATGATGTCCGCGGCGGTGCCCTGCATCGGTGCGTTGATCGCGGCGCGCTCGGCGCCGGCGCGCAGGCCCTGCTGCTTGGCGTTGATGTCGTTCAGGTATAGCCGGCGGCCGAACAGGGTCTCCACGTAGCCCTGGCTGCGCGCCTGCTCGCGCATGCGCTCCATGAAGTCGCGCACCGCCGGGTAGCGGCTGAAGTACAGCGCCACGTAGTCCTGCGCCTCGCCGCGGCCGATGCCCAGGTTGCGGGCCAGGCCGAATGCGCTCATGCCGTACATCAGGCCGAAGTTGATCGCCTTGGCGGCACGGCGCTCGTTGCTTGTGACGTCTTCCAGCTTGCGCCCGAACACCTCGGCGGCGGTGGCGCGGTGCACGTCCACGCCGGCGCCGAAGGCACGCAGCAGGCCCGGGTCCTCGGACAGGTGGGCCATGATCCGCAGTTCGATCTGCGAGTAGTCGCAGGCGATCAGCTTGCGCCCGGGCGGGGCGACGAAGGCGCGGCGGATGCGGCGGCCGTCGTCGGTGCGGATCGGGATGTTCTGCAGGTTCGGATCGGCCGAGGACAGCCGCCCGGTGGCGGCGCCGGCCTGGTGGTAGCTGGTGTGCACGCGGCCGGTGTCGGGATTGATCATCTCCGGCAGCTTGTCGGTGTAGGTGCTGCGCAGCTTGGCCAGGCCGCGGTACTCCAGGATCACCCGCGGCAGTTCGTGCTGCTCGGCGATCGCCTCCAGCGCCTCTTCGTTGGTGCTGGGCTGGCCCTTGGGGGTCTTCATCAGCGCCGGCAGCTTCAGTTCGTCGAACAGCACCGCCTGCAGCTGCTTGGGCGAATCCAGGTTGAAGGTGCGCCCGGCCAGCGAGGTGGCCTTTTGCTGCGCGGCGAGCATGCGCTGGCTCAGGTCCTGGCTCTGCCTGCGCAGTTCGGCCATGTCCACGCACACGCCATTGGCCTCGATGCGGGCCAACACCGGTACCAGCGGCATTTCGATGTCGCGGTAGACCCGCGCCAGCGCCGGTTCGGCATCCAGTTGCGCGGACAGCGCACGGTGCAGGCGCAGGGTGATGTCGGCGTCCTCGGCGGCGTAGCCGGTGGCGTCGTCGATGGCCACCTGCGAGAACGCGATCTGCTTGGCGCCCTTGCCGGCCACGTCCTCGTACTTGATCGTGTCGTAGCCCAGGTAGCGCCGCGCCAGCGAATCCATGTCGTGGCGGCTGGCGGTGGAATTGAGCACGAAGCTCTCCAGCATGGTGTCGTCGGCGTAGCCGCGCACGTCCACGCCGTGGCGGCGCAGCACGTGCAGGTCGTACTTGCCGTGCTGGCCGACCTTGGGCTTGGCCGGGTCCTCCAGCAGCGGCTTCAGCGCCGCCAGCGCCAGGGTCCGGTCCAGCTGCACCGGCGCGCCGGGGTAGTCGTGGCCCAGCGGCAGGTAGTCGGCGCGGCCCGGCTCGATCGCGAAGCTGAGCCCGACCAGGTTGGCGCGCATCGCGTCCAGCGCGTCGGTCTCGCTGTCGAAGGCGAAGCCGGCGGCGGCGCGTAGGCGCTGCAGCAGGTCCTCGAACTGCTCCGGGGTCATGATCGCGGCGTACTCGCCCTTGGCGGCCAGCGCCGGGTCCAGCGTGGCGTCGATCGGCGCGGCGCCGCGGGCATAGCCGGCGGCGGTGCCGCGCAGGCTGGGGGTGACCTCGGCGGCGCCGGCCGGGGCCGCCACGCCGCCGTCCAGGTCGCGTAGCGCCTGGGTGAAGCCGTAGCGCTGGTACAGGCCGCGCAGCTGCTCCGGGTCCTGCTCGCGCAGGCCCAGCGTGCGCGGGCCGCCGGGCAGGGCCACGTCGGTCTTGATCGTGACCAGTTCGCGGTTCAGCGGCAGCCGCGCCAGCGCTGCGCGCAGGTTCTCGCCGATCTTGCCCTTGATCGCATCGGCGTTGGCCATGACCCCGTCCAGCGAGCCGTATTCGGCCAGCCACTTGGCCGCGGTCTTGGGGCCGCACTTGTCCACGCCGGGCACGTTGTCGATGGCGTCGCCCATCAGCGCCAGCAGGTCGACGATCTGGCTCGGCCACACGCCGAACTTCTCCATCACCGCCGCGTCGGAGTCCATGCGGCTGCCGCTCATGGTGTTGACCAGCTGCACGCCGGGGCGCACCAGCTGGGCGAAGTCCTTGTCGCCGGTGGAGATGGTCACCTCCAGGCCGTCGCCGGCGCCCTGCAGGGCCAGGGTGCCGATCACGTCGTCGGCCTCGACCCCGCCCTCGCGCAGGATGGTGATGCCCAGCGCATGCACGATCTGGCACATCGGCTCGACCTGCGCACGCAGCTCGTCGGGCATCGGCGGGCGGTTGGCCTTGTACTGCGCGTACAGGTCGTCGCGGAAGGTCTTGCCCGGCGCATCGATCACGAAGGCGACGTACTCCGGGCGCTCCTTCAGGGTGGCGCGCAGCATGTTGACCACGCCGAACAGCGCGCCGGTGGGCTCGCCGGCGGGGTTGGTCAGCGGGGGAAGCGCGTGGAACGCGCGATACAGGTAACTGGACCCGTCGATCAGGACTAATCGGCTCATCGGGCAATTCTACGCCGGGCTCGACTCGGGACCGGGAACCAGAGCTCCTCTCCCGCCGGTAGACGGGTTGGGGTGAGGGTGCGGCGCGAAAGCGTCTGGCAGAGTTGGGCGCGCGAGGCGCCCATACCCTCATCCGGCCCTGCGGGCCAGCTTCCCCCGAAAAGGGGGCCATGGTCCCGGTGGGCGAAGGGAATGCGCGGCCGCCATTCGCGCGCCGAATGCGGCGGCGCGGCGCATAATCGGCGGCGACGACTTTAGGCTGTGGAGAACGCTGCGATGAAAGCCCTGATGCTGGTCCCGCTGTTGCTGCTGGCGGGCTGCGCCTCGACCGGGATCGGCCGCGACGGCCCGCCGGTGGATGTCCGCGGCGCGGACGTCACCCACCGCACGATGGGCAACGGCGATAGCGTGGACGAATACCGGGTCTCCGGCCAGCTGCGCGCGGTCAAGGTGACCCCGGCCAATGCCCCGGCCTACTACCTGTACGACCAGAACGGCGACGGGCACATGGACGGCAACAAGGACAACGTGTCGCCGGTGTACTGGAAGCTGTATAGCTGGTAGCCGGCTGCGTCTGCGGCCGGCGCGACCCGGGACGCGGAGCTGACGCGAGCGCAACGATCCGGGTCTGCCGGATGGAAGAAGCCGCCGCGCAGACTAGAGCGTGATCGCGGCGAAGGCCGGGGGCGTGTGGCGCATGCGCACGCGACGGCGCACGGTCGACGACTGCCGCCGCGTTCGCGTGGGGTCCGCGCGTCTGCGCTGCAGCCGCAGTGCAGCCTGGCCTGGCTGTGGTACGCAATGGGCCTGGCCTCGGAGCGGCAATGCCAGCGCAGCGTCCAGGCCTGTTTCGGCATGTCCAGGCGCAATGCGCAAGGCGTGCCGCGCAGCGCCATGCCACTGCCACGGCCTTTACATCCCGATGTGGCGTTGTGCGCGCGCCGGTGCAACCGGCGACGGCGCACTAGCCGCGGCCACGCCCTGTAGGGGCGCCTTGTCCAGAAACCCTCAGCCTCAACGAATCACCAGCACCGGCACGTGACTGTGCGCCAGCACCTCGGCGGTCTGGCTGCCGAGCAGCACCCGGCTCATGCCGCGGCGACCATGCGAGGTCATCACGATCAGGTCGCACTGGTGCGCGGTGGCGATGTCGATGATGCCCTCGGCCGCGTAACGATCGAGCACGTGGCAGCCATGCGCGGTGACGCCGGCCGCGGCAGCCGCGGCGAGCGCCGGCGCCAGGATCTTCTGCGCCCCGTCCTCGCGGTCCTGCCGGTACTCGGGCGTGGCCTCGTAGCCCACGCTCCAGCCCATCGCGTCGTACATGCCCATCGCCCAGGGCTCGGAGACGGTGACGATGTCCACGTCCGCGCCGAGCCGGGCGGCCAGCGCCAGCCCCTGCTGCAAGCCCTTGTCGGACAACTGGGAACCGTCGGTGGCAATCAGGATGCGCTGGTACATGTGCGTACTCCGGTAACGCCGCCTGCGGCGGCACGGGCACCATTGCACACCAGGCGTAAACGCCGCGCCTTGACCAGGATCAACGTGCGGACGGACGCGACGCCAGCGGCCGCGCCGGATTGCCGGCCACGCGTGCGCCGGCGGGCACGTCGCGGGTGACCACACTGCCTGCGCCGATCACCGCATCGTCGCCAATCGTCACCCCCGGCAGCACGATCGCTCCGCCGCCGATCCAGACGTTGCGGCCGATCGTCACCTGCCGGCCGAACTCGAGCCCGGCCGCACGCTGCACCGCATCGCGTGGATGGTCGGCCGCATACAGCTGCACCGCCGGCCCGATCTGCGTGCCGTCGCCGATGCTGACCTTGCAGACATCCAGGATCACGCAATTGAAGTTGAGGAACACGTCCTCGCCGAGAAAAATGTTGTAGCCGTAGTCGCAATGGAACGGCGGCCGCACCACCGCCCCACGCCCGACCGCGCCCAAGCGCTCGGCCAGCAAGTCGCGCCGCCGCGCCGGCGGCTCGGCCAACGCCGCGTTGTAGCGCAGCATCCACGCCTTGGCCGCAGCCTGGTCGGTCTGCAACTGCGCATCGCCGGGGCGATACGGCTCACCGGCCAGCATCTTGTCTTTCTCGCTACGCATATTGGGCTCCCAGGCGATGTGGAGGGCGCATCATCGCATCGCGACGTGACGGGCCCAACAGGATTGCGATAAGCCGAACCCTGTGCGGCGCCGCGTGTCGGTGTGCGCTGATCGTCATCCAGCACGGTGACACATCCGCAAGATCGACGAAGGGATCGGCAAACCCTGCGATGCAATGAGCGAATGCGTCAGCCGCAGCCTGCTGGCCGCGTGCAAGGACAACCGCGAGGCATACCCCGAGTCGGGCAAGCATTCGCTCGCGGAGAACGCGCTGGGCCGCGTCGATCATGGGGTGGTGGGCAAGACCGGCGACCATCGTCCCTCGCGACCACGACTTCGCCGCGGCGCGCAAGGTAGCGAGCGGTGCATCGCGCAGGCGCGACATCCCGCAGACCACGCAAAGACGTGACCACGGCGCAACCGCACTCCCGGCAGCCGCACCAAGCGCGCCCCGCAGGTGCTAACGTCCCGCGCTCGCCCTTCCCACTTCCAAGCCGCCGGAGCGCCCGCATGTACGTCGCCGCCATTCCTACTCCCCGCCGCGCCTGCTCGGCCCTGGCCCTGGGCGTTTGCCTGGCAATCGCAGGCACGGCCGGCGCGCAGATCCTGCGCACGCCGGAGGTGCCGGCGCCGCAGGACACGCCCTACCCCGGCAGCATCGCGCTGCAGGTGGATGCCGGCGATGTGCGCCAGGGCATCTACCGGGTGCGCGAAACCATCCCGGTCGCGCCCGGGCGGCTGACGCTGCAGTATCCGCAGTGGATCCCCGGCGACCATTCGCCGAGCGGGCCGGTGGCGATGCTGGCCGGGCTGACGCTCACCGCCAACGGCGCGCCGCTGGCGTGGCGCCGCGACACCTTCGATGTCTACACCTTCCATGTGAACGTGCCGCCGGGCGTGTCCGCGATCGAGGCCAGCTTCCAGTACCTGTCGCCGCGCGACGACGGCTTCGAGATGACAGACAGGATGCTGCAGCTGGAATGGAACAAGCTGGCCTTGTATCCGGCCGGGCACTACACGCACGGCATCAGCGTGCTGCCCAGCGTGACCCTGCCGGCGGGATGGCAGTTCGGCACGGCGCTGGAGACCGCCACGCAGTCCGGCGCCAGCATCACCTTCAAGCCGGTCGATTTCGAAACGCTGGTCGATTCGCCGATCTACGCCGGGCGCTATTTCAAGCGCGTGGACCTCACCCCGCCGGGCGCTGCGCCGGTGCATCTGGACGTCATTGCCGATACGCAGGCGTCGCTGGAGATCACGCCAGCGCAGCTGCAGGCGCACCGCAACTTGGCCGTGCAGGCGCTCAAGCTGTTCGGCGCGCATCACTACGACCACTACGATTTCCTGTTCTCGCTGTCCGACGTGCTCGGCGGCAACGGCCTGGAGCACCACCAGTCCAGCGAGAACGGGCTGGAAGCGGACTACTTCAGCGCCTGGGCCGACAACGCGTCCGACCGCGATCTGCTGGCGCACGAGTACACGCATTCCTGGAACGGCAAGTTCCGGCGTCCGGCCGATCTGTGGACGCCCACCTTCAACGTGCCGATGGGCGATTCGCTGCTGTGGGTCTACGAAGGGCAGACCCAGTATTGGGGCTATGTGCTCACCGCGCGCGCCGGGATGTGGACGCCGGAGCAGTTCCGCGATGCGCTGGCGATGACCGCGGCCAACTACGACCGCAACCGCGAAGGCTTCCAGTGGCGCTCGCTGGAAGACACCACCAACGATCCTACCGCCGCGCATCGCGCGCCGCTGCCGTACCGCAGCTGGCAGATGAGCGAGGACTATTACAGCGGCGGGCAGATGCTGTGGCTGGCGGTGGACGCCAAGCTGCGCGCGCTCAGCCATGGCCGCAAGTCGCTGGACGATTTCGCCAAGGCCTTCTTCGGCGTGGACGACGGCAGCCACACGGTCAGGACCTACACCTTCGACGACGTGGTGGCCGCGCTCAATGGCGTGGCCGCGTTCGACTGGGCCGGCTACCTCACCCCGCGCGTGGATGCGGTGAACCCGCCGCTGCTGGAAGGGCTGCAGGCCAGCGGCTGGAAGCTGGTCTATACCGACCAGCCCAGCGCGTTCGAGAAGCAGTACGACAGCCGCCACCAGTCGGCGCGCCACCGTTACAACTTCGCCTGGTCGCTGGGCCTGGTGATGAACGACGATGCCAGCATCAACGACGTGGTGTGGGACGGCCCCGCGTTCAAGGCCGGCATCAGCAGCGGCGCCACGCTGCTGGCGGTCAACGGCCAGGAGTACACGCGCGAGGTGCTCAAGCAGGCCATCGCCGAGGCCAAGGGCCGCACCGCGCCGATCGTGCTGACGCTGAAGTTCCAGGGCGGCGTGCGCAGCGTGGAGGTGAACTACCACGACGGCCTGCAATACCCGCACCTGGTGCGGGTGGACGGCACGCCGGACAGCCTGAGCCAGATCATCGCCGCGCGCCGCTGACGCGACGGGCTGCCGGGTCGGTACCGGCAGCCACTGCGCGGGCAGGCTACGCCCAAGATGGCAACGCGTACCTGGCGCTGCCGCTTTGAAGCGCCGCGTGCCTGCGCTCGGGCGTGGATGCGCTCCGTGTCGCCCCGGACCCGCCGCCAGCGTGAGCGGCCGGATCGCTGCCAGCCAAGGCCGCGCGGCGAAGGCCGATCGCGACGCGGGCGCGGGCGCGGGCCCAGGACTACTACGCGATCGTGCAGTGCGCCAACGGCAAGGCCGGGCCGCCGGCGATCGGCCAGGTGACGATGACCGCCGATCAGGTGCGCATCGCGCTGCCGTCGCACACGACGCCGGGCGGCCCCTCCTCCAGCTTCGTCGGCACGGTGGGGTTCAAGGAACTGGCCGGACATTTGGTCGGCGGCGAGCCACTGGCGCTGGCGCGCAAATACAGCTTCTGGGAATGAACGCCCTGCACTGACCCGACCGCGCTTGTTGCGGGGCGGGCGGCAATGTTAGCGTCGCAGCGCCAGCATTCCACGGGAGGACGCCATGAGCGCACGCAGGGATTGCGCCTGTTCCGTTGGACGCGCCGGCTCGATCACGCGGTCGTGCGGCGCACTGTCGCCGAATCGCCGTTGACGCCTTCGTCCACTGCAAGCGGAACGCCCTTGGGAGGTCATATGAACATGCTGTTTGCCGTCGTGTTGGCGGCGGTCTTGTTGCCGTGCGCGTCCGCGCGTGCCGATTCGCCGAAGTCCTCGCCCCTGCTCGGCAGTTGGGCCGTGGATGTGGCGCGGTTGCCGAAGCCGCCGCAGGAACGGCCGCAGAGCGTCACCCTGACGTTCGGCGAGGCGGGCAACGGCAAGTGGGCCGCCAAGGTCGACATCGTCGAACAAGGCGGCGGGAAGCTGCATGCCGAAGGCATCGCCGCCCTCGATGGCCGGGCCACGCCGGTGAAGAACAATTTCGAAGCAGACACTTTCGCCTTGCAGCGGCCTGCGCCCAACGTCCTGGTGATGATGCTGGCCAAGGACAGAAGCGTGGCCTCGACCCGCATCTATACCGTCGCCGCGGATGGCCGCTCGATGACCGAAACCGTCGCCGCGTTCGCGCCGGACGGCAGCCCGACGATGCGCACCGACTATTTCACCCGCGTCCCGTCGCCAGCGGCGCCACCGCGCCGCTGAGTCCGGCGGTATTCGACGAGCCGGGCATCGCGTCGTGGCGCGCGTTCGTCCGCTCTGCGCGAAGGCCCGGGCGATACGCCTTCGCCACCCACCCGTTCCCGGAGGTTGCAATGAAGCGCGTCACCGGTATTGGCGGCATCTTCTTCAAGGCCAACGACGCTGCGGCGTTGCAGGCCTGGTACAAGCGTCATCTGGGCATCGACGTACAGGAGTGGGGCGGCACGGCGTTCCCCTGGACCGACGATGCCGGCACGCCGGTCGCCGCCAGCACCATCTGGTCGATCGGCGCGGCGCAAGACGATCAGTTCGCGCCCAGCACGGCGCCTTTCATGATCAATTACCGGGTCGAGGACCTGCACGCGCTGGTCGAGGCTTTGCGCAAGGAAGGCTGCAACGTGCTCGATCGCGTGGACGATGCCGAATACGGAAAGTTCGCCTGGGTCATCGACCCGGAAGGCAACAAGGTGGAGCTTTGGCAGCCGCCTGCCGGGCACTGATCGCGCGTCCCTGGTAGGCCGGAGAACGCCAGACATCGAACACCTATCCTGTTACCGCTGTCGCGCCACCAACAAGGACGTGCGGCGAGCCGGCTGGATGCACCGTGGGAAGGACTTCAGTCCCGACTTCGGAAGCCGGATGGCAGCGAGGCGGCGTTCGCCACGCGATGCCGCGCCCCGTCGCTGCCATGCGATCAGCGCGACAGGGCAGCCGCCACTCTGGCGCCCACAGAAGGCGTCACAGCGCCCAGCCCGTCAGAGCACCGTCAGATTCGCGTAGGCCATCACCAGCCACTTCGCGCCGACCTCGTCGAACTGCACCTGCACGCGCGCGTGCGCGCCGTTGCCTTCGTAGTCGATGACCACGCCGCCGCCGAACTTGGGATGCTGCACGTTGGCGCCGAGCCGGATCGCCGGCGCTTCGATGGCGCTGTGGCCGAGGTTGCGCGGCGCGCCCAGCGAGGCGTTGCGCGACACCTGCACCTTCGGCCGCACTTCGTGCAGCAGTTCGCGCGGGATTTCGCGCAGGAAGCGCGAGGGCACGTTGTAGTTGTCCTGGCCGTGGATGCGCCGCGACTCGGCGTAGCTGAGCACCAGCTTGTGGCGGGCGCGGGTGATGCCGACGTAGGCCAGGCGCCGCTCCTCTTCCAGGCGCCCGCTCTCCTCCAGCGAACGCGCGCTGGGGAACAGGCCATCCTCCATGCCGACCAGGAACACCAGCGGGAATTCCAGGCCCTTGGCCGAATGCAGGGTCATCAGCTGCATGCCCTCTTCGCCAGCCTGGGCCTGGCCGTCGCCGGCCTCCAGCGAGGCGTAGGCCAGGAACGCGACCAGCTCGGTCATCGCCTGGCGCCCCTCATCGGCGTCGGCGTCGTTGTCGGCGCGCGCGAAGCGCGAGGCGACCGAGACCAGTTCGTCGAGGTTATCGGTGCGCGATTCCGAATCCAGGCCGCCGCGGCTTTCCTTGCTCCAGTGCTCGCGCAGCGCCGAGCGCGCCAGCACCTGGTCGATCTGCTCGGGCAGCGGCAGGCCAGCCACTTCGGCGGACAGCTGCTCGATCAGCCCAAGGAACTGCGCCAAGGCATTGCGCGCCCGCGCGGCCAGGTCGCCGCCCTGCTGCGCGGCCTGTTGCGCGGCGGCCCATAGCGACAGCGACTGCGCGCGCGCCAGGCGCCGTACTTCGTCCAGGGTGCGGTCGCCGATGCCGCGCGTGGGCGTGTTCACCGCGCGCTCGAACGCGGCATCGTCGGCGCGGTTGGCGACCATGCGCAGATAGGCCAGGGTATCCTTGATTTCGGCGCGCTCGAAGAAGCGCATGCCGCCGTAGACGCGGTACGGCACCTGCTCGGCGATCAGCGATTCTTCGAACGCGCGCGACTGCGCGTTGCTGCGGTAGAGCACCGCCGCCTCGCTGTAGCTGCCGCCGTCGCGCACCCACTGGCGCACGCGCTCGACCACGTAACGCGCCTCGTCGATCTCGTTGTAGGCCGCGTACAGGTCGATCGGATCGCCGTCGCCCGAATCGGTCCACAGCTGCTTGCCGATGCGGTCCGGGTTGTGCGCGATCACCGCGTTGGCGGCGTTGAGGATATTGGCGCTGGAGCGGTAGTTCTGTTCCAGGCGGATGGTCTGCGCGTTCGGGAAATCCTTCAGGAAGCGCTGCACGTTCTCGACCTTGGCGCCGCGCCAGCCGTAGATCGCCTGGTCGTCGTCGCCGACCACGAACACGCGCCCGCTGTCGCCGGCGAGCACGCGCACGAACGCGTACTGGATCGCGTTGGTGTCCTGGAACTCGTCCACCAGGATCTCGCTGAAGCGGCTGCGGTAATGCGCCAGCAATGCTGGGTTGTCGCGCAACAGTTCGTGCGCGCGCAGCAGCAGCTCGGCGAAATCGACCAGGCCCGCCCGGTCGCAACGCTCCTGGTACAGCGCGTAGGCGCTGCGCAAGGTGCTGGTCCACTCGTCGCGCGGCTCGGGCTGGATGTGCTGCGCGCGCCGGCCCTCGTCCTTCTGCTGGTTGATCCACCACACGATCTGCTTGGGCGGGAACTTGCCCTCGTCCAGTTCCAGCTGCTGCACCACGCGCTTGACCAGGCGCAGCTGGTCGTCCGAATCCAGCACCTGGAAGCTTTCCGGCAACTTCGCGTCGGGCCAGTGCAGGCGCAGCAGGCGGTGCGCCAGGCCGTGGAAGGTGCCGATCCACATGCCGCGGCTGCCATTGCGCAGTTGCAGGTCGGTGCGGTGGCGCATCTCGCCAGCCGCCTTGTTGGTGAAGGTGACCGCGAAGATGCCGTGCACCGGCACGCCCTGGACTTCGTTGAGCCAGGCGATGCGGTGGATGAGCACGCGCGTCTTGCCGGATCCGGCGCCGGCCAGGACCAGGTAATGGCCGGACGGGGCGGAGACGGCCTCGCGCTGGGCGGGGTTCAGATCATCGAGCAAATGGGAGACATCCACCCGCGCATTTTACGCCATGTGCGGGAGCCGGGACCGGCCCTGCGTCCCCTACAACGCCAGCAACGCCTGCGCCTGCTGTTGCGCCTGCACCCGCAACTCCGGGATCGCCAGGCTTTCCCACAGGCTGCCGATGCGCAGGCTGCCGAGCACGCGGATGCGCGGATCGGCATGGCCGTTGGCGTCGAGCAGCGCGCCGTCGGCAGCGGTGGCCACGCCGATGCCGTGCGCGCCGGGCGCGGCGTGGCCGCAGCCCAGCAGTTGGTGCAGCAGCGGGTTGCGCATGGTCTGTGCGCGCAGCTCAACGCCGGTGGCGTTGATCACGCAGTGCGCGTCCAGTTGCAGCGCCAACCCGTCGGGACCGACCGCGTTGACCTGCACGCAGGCGCCGACCGGGAAGACCGTGTCCAGCCGCGCGCGGTGCACGCGCAGCTGGCCGACCCGGCGCATTGCCTGCAGTTGCGCGAACACCGGCGCGGCGATGCGGTGCCGATGCACGTCCCAGTAACGCAGCGCATGGCGCAGGAAGCGCCGCTGTTCGCTGACCGAGAGCGACTGCCACAGCGCCTGGCCCAGCGGCCGCAACCGGTCCATCACGCTCTGCCAGGGCAGGCCGCGCGCCTGCGCCGCGGCGGCGTGCCGGCGCAGCGCGCGCAGGCGCTGGCGCAACGGCAAGGCCAGCAACGGCTGCGGGTCGAAGCCGGCCGCGGCGTGGCCGGCATGTTCGGCATGCGGCAACGGCAGCAATGCGTGCCGCGAGATCACGTGGACCGGGCCGCGGTGCGCGTTGGCGAGCAGGGTCAGCACGCTGTCCACCATGCTCAGGCCGGCACCGACGATGCACACCGTGGACTCGCGCGGGATCGCGCGCAGCTGTGCGTAGTTCCAGGCATCCACGCGCACCTGCGCCGGCAGGCTGGGCGCGCCGCGCGCCGGCAGCGGGCGCAGGCTGTTGCCCAACGCCAGCACCGTCGCGCATGCGCGCATGCGTCGTGCCATCCTGCAGTTGCAGCGTCTGGCCGCGCTCGCTGCGGTCCAGCGCCAGCACCCGCTGCTGCCGCCACTGCAGCTGCGCCGGGCTGGCGGCCTGCGCCTGCGCCAGCCGCGCGCGCAGGTAATCGGCGTAGTGGCGGCGCTGCACATAGGCCTGCGCCAGCGCGGCGCGCGGCAACCCCGGATACAAGGCTTGCTGCTGCAGCCAGTCGAGGAAGTCGTCGGGCAACTCGGCGAAGGCACTCATGCGCCCGGCCGGCACGTTCAGCAGGTGCTCCGCGCAGGGCGTCGCATAGGCCACGCCCTGCGCCAGCGCGGCCTGCGGTTCGATCAGCTGCAGCCGCAGCGCGCGCGTGGCCCGCTGCAGCAGGTGCAGCGCCACCAGCGTGCCGGCCGCGCCGCCGCCGACGATGGCGATATCGCAGTCGCCGTCGTCATCGGCGGCATGTGGCAGCAGTTCGCTCATGCCGGCGATTGTAAGGGATGCCCTCGCCGGCTCCGCCCGCGGCTAAGAACCATCGCTCATGTCGGCGCGAAGATCGCGCATGGCGGCGACATCATGCTGTCATGTGCGTGCGCTTTCACATCAGCGCATCGGCCAGGCGGGCGATGCCTTCGCGGCTGCGCCGCCAGGTCGGCCGCTTGCGCCATTCCTGCAGCGACAGCGCGCGCGCATCGGCCAGGTAGTCGGCCTCCACCGCGCGCAGCCGCCGCACCACCTCCGGGCAGTAGCACAGCACGCCGATCTCGGCGTTCAGCGCGAAGGAGCGGATGTCCAGGTTGATCGAGCCGACCAGGGCGATGCCCTCGTCCACGCTCAGGTGCTTGGCATGCAGGAAGCACGGCCGGTACAGCGCGATCTTGACACCGCTGCGCAGCAGTTCGTCGTAGTAGGCCTCCTGCGCCCAGGCGGTGAGCCGCTGGTTGCTGCTCTCCGACAGGATCAGCTGCACGTCCACCCCGGACAGCGCGGCGATGCGCAGCGCGCTGAGCGTGGCTTCGTCGGGCACGAAGTACGGCGTGACCATCACGATCCGCCGCCGCGCCAGATGGATCAGCGCGTTGACCGCATCGCGCGCGCTCTCGAACGGGTAGGCCGGGCCGCTGGGCAGCAGTTGCGTGGCGGTATCGGCGCCGTGCACCGCGGTGCCGTCGGCCACGCGCAGGCGCTGCCCGGTCTCGATGAACCAGTCGCTGGCGAACACCGCCTCCAGGTGCCCGACCACCGGCCCCTGCAGGCGCACCACCAGTTCGCGGTTGGGATGGCCGTGCACGAAGTCGGCCGCGGCCAGGTTCTGCGAACCGGTGTAGCCGACGCGGTTGTCGATGACCGCGATCTTGCGGTGGTTGCGCAGGTCCATGCGCCCGCTGCGGCGCCAGCGCAGGCCGCCCGGCAGCAGCGCCTGCACCTCGACCCCGGCCGCACGCAGGCGCTTGCGGTAACGGCGCAGCCCGCGCTTGCCGCCGCGCGCATCGAGCAGTAGGCGGCAGCGCACGCCGCGCGCGGCGGCGCGCAGCAGTGCGGCCACCACCGCATCGCCGACCGCATCGTCGAACATCAGGTAGTACAGCAGGTGCACGCGCTCCACCGCCGCGTCGATGTCGTCGATCAGCGCCTGCAGCGAGTCCGCATAGCGATCCAGCAATTCCACTGTGTTGCCATGGGTGGGCATGAAATCGCCCTGGCGCTCGATCAGCGGCACCACTTCGGCGATCGCGGTGTCGACGGGCGGGGTCCAGCGCAGCGCGCTCAACGGCAGCTGCTGCTCACGGATCACCTGCGAGGCCTGCGCCTGGCGCTGGACGCGCTCGCGCGACAGCCATGGATGGCCCAGCAGCAGATACAGCGGCAACCCCAGCACCGGCACGAACCCGACCAGCAACAGCCAGCTGCGCGCCGCGCCGGGCGTGGTGCGCGCGGGAATCCACAGCAACGCCACCAGCCGGATCAGCCAATCCAGCGCCAGCAACCAGGTGCCTTCCAACCAGAACGGCAGCATCGCGACCCTTTCGCACGCCAAGTCGCCCGATTCTGCGGGCTGCGGCAGCAAACGCAACCATTGCGTGCCGTGCCGCGGCTGGCGGCGCGCGCCGGGCGCGGGCCTCGCGCAGCGACGACGGCCTGCGGCCAGAACAAAATGTGCATCCTCCAGACGCACGAAACCCGCCTTGCGGCGGGTTCCGTGTCGACCTCGAAAGGCGATCCAGCGATCAGTCGATCACTTGATCTTGCCTTCCTTGTACAGCACGTGCTTACGCACGACCGGGTCGTACTTCATCATTTCCATCTTCCCCGGAGTGTTCTTTTTGTTCTTGTCCGTGGTGTAGAAGTGGCCGGTGGCGGCCGAGGAAATCATACGGATCTTGTCACGCTTGCCTGCCATGATTGTTTACTCCTCAGACCTTTTCGCCGCGCGCGCGCAGCTCTTTCAGAACGGCATCGATCCCGTTCTTGTCGATGGTGCGCAACGCATGCGCGGACACACGGAGCTTGATCCAGCGGTTCTCGCTGGCGACCCAGAAGCGGCGCTCGTGCAGGTTGGGCAGGAAGCGGCGACGGGTTCTGTTGTTGGCGTGGGAGACGTTGTTACCCGTCTGCACACGCTTGCCGGACACTTGGCATACGCGGGACATTACGCACCTCGATAGAAAGTTTGAGTCGCCCATAGCCTGGGAGACGGCGGCCCCGGCAGCCTTGTGGGCCACCACGCGACGTGGGAAATCAAGCAGTTACGCTGGGAGAGGCCGACCGGCGATCGCGTGTCCGGCCGCCGGCCCGACAGCAGTCGGGCACAGCGAGCCGCGCATTATGCATGCCTTTCCCTTGTGCCGCAAGCACTTACCGCCACCGCGCGGGCCTGGCGCAGTTCCGCCCAGGCACGCCGCGCCACCTGCCCGGCCGAGCGCAGGAACAGCAACAGCAGCGCCGCGGCGATCAGCAGGTCCGGCCAGCCGGCGCCGAACGCCCACACCGCAACGCTGGCCGCGATCACCGCCACGCCCTCGTAGACGTCGTTGAGCGAACACGCCCAGGCCGAGGCCAGGTTGATGTCGCCGCGCCGGTACGGCCACAGCAGGCGCAGGCACAGCAGGTTGGCGCCCAGGTTCACAGCACCCGCCGCTGGCGCGCCTGCATCGCCGCCACATCCAGGGTCTTGCCGCAACCGCAGCAGCGGTGCGCCATCGCTCACCTCGCCAACGTGGGAGCATCCGCGGTGGCGGACACCGATTCGGCATCGTCGCGCCGGTGCAGCCAGCGGTACAGCACCGGCAGCACCAGCAAGGTCAGCAGCGTGGACGACACGATGCCGCCGATCACCACCGTGGCCAGCGGCCGCTGCACCTCCGCGCCGGCGCCGACGTTGAACGCCATCGGCACGAAGCCCAGCGCCGCCACCAGCGCGGTCATCAGCACCGGCCGCAACCGCGCCAGCGCGCCCTCGCGCAGCGCCAGCGCCAGCGCCAGGCCGTCCTCGCGCAGCTTGCGCACGAAGGCGATCATCACCAGCCCGTTCAACACCGCCACCCCGGACAGGGCGATGAAGCCGACCCCGGCGGAGATCGACAACGGGATGCCGCGCAGCGCCAGCGCGATCACGCCGCCGGTCAGCGCCAGCGGCACGCCGCTGAACACGATCACCGCATCGCGCAACGAGCCGAACGACCAGTACAGCAGCGCGAAGATCAGCAGCAGCGTGGCCGGCACCACCCAGGCCAGGCGCTGCCCGGCCGAGATCAGCTGCTCGAAAGTGCCGCCGTAGCCGATCCAGTAGCCGCTGGGCAGTACCACCTCGGCCTGCACGCGGCGCTGCAGGTCGGCGACGAAGCCGCCGAGGTCGCGATCGCGCACGTTGGCGGTGACCACGATGCGGCGCTTGCCGTCCTCGCGGTTGATCTGGTTCGGCCCCAATACGGTTTCCACCTTGGCCACTTCGCGCAGCGGCACGCTGATCGGGGCGCCGCTGCGCCAGCCGGGCGCGCGGCTGGATTCGTCGGCGTCGCCGCGCTCGCGGTCGCCGCGCAGCGGGATCGGCAGGTCGGCCAGTGCCGCCGGATCCTGGCGCAACGCTTCGGGCAGGCGCACCACGATGGCGAAGCGGCGGTCGCCTTCGAACAGTTGCCCGGCGTCCTGCCCGCCCACCGCGGCAGCCACCGTGTCCTGCACCACGCCGGGATTGAGTCCGTAGCCGGCCAGCGCGGTGCGGTCCGGGACCACGGTCAGCATCGGCAGGCCGGTGGCCTGCTCGAGCTTGACGTCGGCCGCGCCGGGCACGGTGCGGGCGACCTCCTCGATGCGCCGGCCGACCTGCACCAGCGTGTCCAGATCGTCGCCGTAGAGCTTGATCGCCACGTCCGCACGCACGCCGGAGATCAGCTCGTTCATGCGCATCTGGATCGGCTGGGTGAACTCGTAGTTGTTGCCGGGCAGCTGCTGCACCGCCGCCTCGATCTCGGCCAGCAGCTGCGCCTTGGGCTTGCGCGGATCGGGCCATTGCGCGCGCGGCTTCATGATCAGGAAGGTGTCGGCCACCGACGGCGGCATCGGGTCGGTGGCGACCTCGGCGGTGCCGAGCTTGCCGAACACGTGCGCCACCTCCGGGAACCGCTTGATCCGCCGCTCCAGCGTGGACTGCATGGCGATCGCCTGTTCCAGGCTGGTGCCGGGAATGCGCAGCGCGTGCAGGGCGATGTCGCCCTCGTCGAGGTTGGGAATGAACTCGCTGCCCAGCCGCGTGGCCAATACGCCGCACAGCACTACAAGCGCCAGCGCGCCGGCGCCGATCCAGCGCGCGTGGCGCAACGCGCCGTCCAGCAGCGGCGCATACGCCTGCCGCGCCCAGCGCATGACGCGGTTCTCGTGCTCGGCGACCTTGCCGCCCAGGCTCAGCGCGATCGCCGCCGGCACGAAGCTCAGCGACAGCAGCATCGCCCCGGTCAGCGCCAGCACCACGGTGATCGCCATCGGATGGAACATCTTGCCTTCGATGCCGGTCAGCGCGAACACCGGCAGGTACACCGCGGCGATGATGCCCACACCGAACAGGCTGGGACGGATCACCTCGGCGGTGGCCTGCGCGGTCAGCTCGAAGCGCTCGGCGGCGCTGAGCACCCGGCCCAGGCGCTGCTGCGCCTGGCCGAAGCGGCTCAGGCAGTTCTCCACGATGATCACCGCGCCATCGACGATCAGGCCGAAATCCAGCGCCCCCAGGCTCATCAGGTTACCGGACACGCCGCCGCGGACCATGCCGGTGAGGGTGAACAGCATCGCCAGCGGGATCACCGCCGCGGTGATCAGCGCGGCGCGGAAATTGCCCAGCAGCAGGAACAGCACCGCGATCACCAGCAGCGCACCCTCGACCAGGTTCCTGGCCACGGTGGCGATGGTGCGATCGACCAGCGCGGTGCGGTCGTACACAGGCACCGCCTGCACGCCCGGCGGCAGGCTGCGGTTGGCCTGCGCGAGCCGGGCCGCCGAGGCCTGCGCCACCGCACGGCTGTTGGCGCCGACCAGCATGAACACCGTGCCCAGCACCACCTCGCTGCCGTCCTGGGTGGCGGCACCGGTGCGCAGTTCCGGCCCCTCGCCGACCTGGGCCACATCGCGCACCCGGATCGGCACGCCTGCACGCCGGTCCAGCACGATCGCGCCGATCTCGGCGATGCCGCTGACCTGCCCCGGCACCCGCACCAGGAACTGTTGCCCATTGCGCTCGATGTAGCCGGCGCCGACGTTGCGGTTGTTGGCCTCGACCGCGCGCGCCACGTCGTCCAGGGTGAAGCCGAGCGCGACCAGCCGCGCCGGATCCGGGGTGATGTGGATCTGCCGCGCATAGCCGCCGATGGTGTTGACCTCGGTCACGCCGGGCACGTTGCGCAACTGCGGCCGCACCACCCAGTCCTGCAGGGTGCGCAGGTCGGTGGCGGTCCAGGCCGTGCCGTCGGGCTTGCGCGCGTTGGGCTTGGCCTCGACCGTGTACATGAAGATCTCGCCCAGGCCGGTGGCGATCGGCCCCAGCTGCGGCTCCAGCTCCGGCGGCAATTGCGCCTTCACCTGCTGCAGGCGCTCGGCCACCTGCTGCCGCGCGAAGTACAGGTCGGTGCCGTCGGCGAACACCACGGTGACCTGCGACAGCCCGTAGCGCGACAGCGAGCGCGTGGATTCCAGCCCGGGCAAGCCGGCCAGCACCGTCTCCAGCGGGAAGGTGACGCGCTGCTCGGCCTCCAGCGGCGAATAGCCGGGCGCGGCGGTGTTGACCTGCACCTGCACATTGGTGATGTCGGGCGTGGCGTCGATCGGCAGGCGCGAGAAACTCCACGCGCCGATCGCGATCAGCACCCCGGTCAGCGCCAGCATCAGCCAGCGTTGCGCGATGGCGAAACGGATCAGGTTAGCGAGCATGGCGGCGGCCTCCATGCGTGGCGCGCGGCACGCCGCTTTTCCCCTGTAGGAGCGGCTTCAGCCGCGACAGAAATCCAGAAGTAAGCGGCAGATCGGCGGATCGGTCGCGGCTGAAGCCGCTCCTACAGGGGGGCCGGGGCGCGGTGCGCAGCTCAATGATCATGCGACGCCCCCGACTTCTCGATGTCCGCCTTGACCAGGTAGCTTTGCTCCACCACCACTTGGTCGCCGGCCTTCAGCCCGGACAGCACCTGCACCTGGCGCGCATCGCGCGCGCCGATCTGCAGCGGCCGCACTTCGTAGGTATCGCCTACGCGCACGAACGCCACGTCCCAGTCGCGAAAGGTCTGCAAGGCGGTCACCGGCACCACCAGGTCGGCCGGCTGCTGCGCCACCGTGACCCGCGCCTTCACCGCCGAGCCCGGCCGCCACAACCCGTCCTCGTTGCGCAGCACCGCGCGCGCCACCGTGCTCTGGCTGGCGGTGGCGGTGCCCGGCAACACGCGTTCCAGCGTGGTCTGCGCGACCGTGCCGTCGCTGATCCGGGTCACCGTCACCGGCGCGCCGGCGGCGATGTGGCCGGCATCGGCGCCGAAGATGTGCAGGTCCACCCACAGCGTGGACAGGTCTGCGATCTCGAACAGCGCCTGGCCCTCGGCGGCGCTGCTGCCGACGCTGGCATTGCGCGCCAGCACGGTGCCGGCGATCGGCGCGCTGATCGTGTAGGTGGTCAGGCTGAGGTTGCTCTCCACCGTGGCCAGCGCCTGCCCGGCGCGCACGCGGTCGCCGACGTTGGCGCGCAGGCTGCGCACCGGGCCGGGGAAGCGCGCGGTGGCCTGCGCCTGGGCGCCTTCGGCCGGGGTCAGCAGGCCTTGCACCTCATGCTCGTCGGCGATGCTGCCGGGGCCGACCGGGGCGACGCGGATGCCTGCATCGGCGGCGATCTTCGCCGCGATCTCGGTACGGCCTTCGTAGCTGGGATAGGTCCAGCGTAGCGCCTTGCCCTGCACCGTGGCGCGCACCTCCACGTCGAAGGAATGCGGCTCGCCGACCACGCTGTCGGCCAGCAGGCTGCCGTCGTCTCGCGCGCGCAGGCGGTGGGTCTCGGCCACACCGCCCAGGCGCTTGAGTTGCACCTCGACGCTGCCGGCGGCCGGCGGCAACGGCTTGCCGTCGCGGTACAGCCAGGCCTGGTAGGTCGGCGGCGTGCCGTCCTCGGCGATCGCCAGTTCGACCGCGGCGCCGTCCCGCTCGAGCAGACGGCCGCCGTGTGCACCCTTGCGCGCTTCCTCGGCGTGGGCGTCGCCGGCGGCAGCATGCGCTTCGGTTTCGCCATGGGCATCGTGGGCCTCGTCGCCGGCACAGCCGCCGAGCAGCAGGGCCAGCAGCAACGGCGCGAGCAGTGCGGTAGCGTTGGAGTTCATCTTGGGCAGTCCTGAAAGACGCCGGCGGCAGGCGCCGGGCATCGGGAGAAGGGGATGGGCCGCGCCGCGCGACGTAGCGTGGCGCGGCGCGCGCGGCGGCATTGCAGGCGGCAACGGCGCACGGCTCATCGCGGTGCCTCCGCCGCGCCCGCGAGCACGAACGGCTGGCCGGTCAGGCGCTGGATCTCGATCAGCGCGGTCTGCGCCTCGATCGCTGCGGCCAACTGCTGCCGCCGCGCATCGCCGTGCTGCGCCTGCAGCTGCGCCCACTCCAGATAGCTGATCGCGCCGCCGCGGTAGGCGCGCTCGGCGGCAGCCTCGGCGCGCGCCAGTTGCGGCAGCACGTCCTCGCGCATGCGCGCCACTTCCAGCTGCGCGGCGCGGTAGCGGCCGTGCGCGTCGGCGAGCGTGGAGTACAGCGCCAGCGCCTGCGCTTCGCGCTCCACGCCGAGCAGGTCGCGCTCGGCCTCGGCGGCGCGGATCTCCGGCTGCGCGCGTGCCGCGCTGCCCAACGGCAACGAAATCCCGGCAACCAGGGCGGTAGCGTCGCCGTCCTGCAGACGGCGCACGCCGACCTGCCAGTCCAGGTCGGGTCGTGCCTGGCTGCGCGCCAGCCGCAGCCGCGCCTCGCGCACGCGCGCCTCGCCGGCGAAGCGCGCCAGTTCGGGGGTGGCATCGAGCAGCGCGGCCAGCACGTCGAAGTCCGGCACTGCCGGCAACGCCAGCGGATCGCCGGTCACCTGCGCGAAGCCCGGATCGCGTTCACCCCACAGCACCGCCAGGTGGCGGCGCGCGGCGGCGTGCTCCTGTTGCGCGCGGTCGCGGTCCAGTTCCGCACGCGCCTGCAGCGCCTGTGCGGTCAGCAGCACCGATTCGGGCGAGGCGCCGGCCTGCAGTCGCTGCCGCGCCGCGGCGACGGTGCGCTGGCGCTGCGCCAGGTCGGCGGTGGCGATGGCCTGACGCTGCGCGGCGGCGGCGATCGCCAGGTAGCGGCGCGCGACCTCGGCGAGCAGGTCCAGCCGCGCCAGTTCGCGTTGCGGCGCCAGCGCGTCGATGCGCGCCTGGGCCAGGGTGCGGCGCGCGTCGAGCTTGCCGCCGCGTTCGAGCACGCCGGCCAGGCTGACGGTCAGCTCGGCCTGGTCCAGGCCGCGCGCGGCGCCGCTGCCGAAGGCGTTCTCCAGTTCGGCGCCCAGCCGCAGCGGCGGACGTAGCGCCTCGCGCTCGGCCTCGGCGGCGAGTACGCGACGCTGGCCGTCGGCCAGGCGCAGGTCGGGATGGGTGCGGGCGACGCGGGCGAAGGCGTCGTCCAGGGTGAGCACAGCATCGGGCGGCACGGCCTGCGCCCACGCGCAGGGCGCGACCGCGAAGGCGGCAACAGCCGCCAGTCGCAACCACATGGGATGTCTCCGGAGTCGGGGATCGATGGACGGGCCGGCAGGCGCCGGCGGTGCATCAAGCCGCGATCGGAGGGCGTAGCGGGGTTTCCAGCAGGTGCGAGCGGTAGTCCTGGTGCCCCGCGACCGGGCGCGGCTGCGCAGCCAACGGCAAGCCCTGCCAGATCAGCGACGACAGCAGCGCCGGACTCTGCCCGTGGCAGTAGCCGCTGTGCATCAGCGCGTGCAGCAGGCCGGCGCCATCGCGTTCTCCGGCGCCATCGCCATGGTGCGGCGCTTCTTCGTCCACGTGCGCCTGGTCGTGCGACAGGGCATGCACATCGCCCAGCGCGCAGGCAACCGGCGCCACCAATACGCCCAACGCCAGCATCGCCAGCGCCATCAGGCGCAGCAAGGGGTGGAGCAGGCGGGCACGGCGGATGGACATGACGCCAGCCTAGCGATGCGGGCGGGGTTACACAATCGCATGCGGCAGACGAGGTGAGAGCGGATCGAGTGGCGATGGGTGTGGGCTCATGCGGCGTCGATGGTCTTCGCCTGATCCGGCGCTGGCGGTCGCCGTCTCGTTTGCGCTCGCGCACTGGCGGCTCACCGCGTTCTCGGTCGTGGTCCCACCCTCGCGGTCGCACCTCGTCGCACCTCTATCAGGCATTGCCGCTATCGTCCCCATGCCTCGCTAGCGGTCGTACCCTCATCCGGCGCTGCGCGCCACCTGCTCCCGGGGGGAGAAGGGAGCGAGCGTGCTCTATTGCGGCGGCTATTCGGGCTTGGTCGCAGCGTGTTTGCGCGTGGCGGCCTGCTGCTTGCTCTCGGCGATGAAGGCGCGCACCTGCTGCTGCAATACCGGCAGCGGCACCGAGCCTTGTTTCAGTACCGCGTCGTGGAAGGCCTTGATGTCGAAGTCCGCACCCAATTCGTGTTCGGCCTCGGCGCGTAGCTTGACGATGGCGATCTCGCCGAGCTTGTAGCTCAACGCCTGCCCCGGCCAGGAGATGTAGCGGTCGACCTCGGTGGTGACCTCGTGCTCGCTGAGCGCGGTGTGCTCGCGCAGGTAGGCCAGCGCCTGCTCGCGGCTCCAGCCCTTGTGGTGCACGCCGGTGTCGATCACCAGCCGGCAAGCGCGCCACATCTCGTAGCTGAGCCGGCCGAAATCCTCGTACGGGGTTTCGTAGATGCCCATCTCCTTGCCCAGCTTCTCGGTGTACAGCGCCCAGCCCTCGCCGTAGGCGGAGATGTAGTTCTCCCGGCGGAACGCCGGCTGCGCGCCCTGCTCTTCGGCCAGCGCGCCCTGCAGCGAGTGGCCGGGCGAGGATTCGTGCAGGGTCAGCGCCGGCAGGTTGTACAGCGGGCGCGACGGCAGGTTGTAGGTGTTGAGCCAGTAGGTGCCGACGCCGCCGCGGCCGGCGGTCCAGAACGGCGCGATCTCCGGCGGCACCGGCACGATGGTGAAGCGCCCGCGCGGCAAGGTGCCGATGAACTTGCCGACTTCGCCATCCACGCGCTTGGCGATCCACGCCGCGCGATCGAGCAGTTCCTGCGGCGTCTTGACGTAGAACTGCGGGTCGCTGCGCAGGAACTGCAGGAATGCCGGAAACGTCTGCTGCCCGGCCGGCGGCTTGAAGCCGACCTGCTGGATGATCGCGTCCATCTGCTTCTGGATCCGCGCCACTTCCTGCAGGCCCAACTGGTGGATCTGCTCCGGGCGCATCTCCAGCGTGGTGTATTCGCGGATCTGCTGCTGGTAGTAAGCCTTGCCGTCGGGCAGCGCCTCGGCAGCCAGCGCGGTGCGCGCCTGCGGCACGTACTCTTCGCGATAGAAGCGCAGCAGCTGCGCGTAGGCCGGGATCACCTTGTCGCGGATCGCCGCCTGCGCCTGTTCACGCAATGCCTGCTGCTCGGCGGCCGGGATCTGCGCCGGCAGTTGCTTGAACGGCGCATACAGCGCAGCGGCGGTGGGGTCCTTGAGCTCGGCGACGTTGGCGATCGAGCCGTCGCGCCCTTCCAGCACCGCGCGCGGCACGCTGAAGCCGCGCTTGAGGCCGGCGCGCATGTTGTCGGTCTGCTGCGCGAAGTAGCGCGGCACGTCGTCGAGCCGCGCGATGTAGGCGCGATACTCGGCCGGGGTGCGCAGCGTGCGCCGCGCCATGAAGCCCAGGTCGGACCAGAACGCGCTGTCGGAATTGAACGGCATTTCGTAGGCGCGCAGGCGCACCGCGGCGGCGAGGTTCTCGATCTGCGGGCGGTACACCGCCAGGTTGACCTGGTTGTCGGCCGACAGCTGCGCCGGGTCGATCGCGTCCAGCTGGCGCAGCACGTCGTCCCACAGCTTCAGCCGCGCCGCCTGCGCCGCCGCGCCGACGTCGGGCAGCTGCTGGTTGTCGCCGCTGCTGTCGCTGTCCTCGTCGGCCTGCCCGACCTGCGCCTGCCGCCACTTCCACTCCTTTTCGTAAATCGCCTGGAAGCGGGCATCGGCGGCGGACGCAGCAACTGCCGCCGGCGGTACGGCCGGCGCGGCGGCCAGCGCCGGCGTGGCGACTGCGAGCGCGAGCAACAGGGAAGCGGCCAGCGGGGTCTTGGCGATCAGCATGGGCGGCAACTGGTAATGGGAACGAGAGCCCGATGATCGCATCCCGGGCGCAGCGTGGGGGTGGGCCGGACGTCCTGCTTCTACCCAACGCGCAATGTCAGTTATCCGTCCGCGCGACGCAGGGCATTTCCCGACACGGCGCACGGACTTCGGCCGATAGGCGCCGCTCACTGCTGTAGGCACGCTGCACGCCATGCCTCCGCTCGCCCATCTCGCAGGACATGCCGCATTGCGCCGAGGCCGTCACGATGAGGCGGGGCGCACCTATCTGTTGACCGTGGTGACCTTCCAACGCGCGGCGCTGTTCTCGGACTGGCGTTGCGCACGTGCAGCGGCGGCCTGCCTTTCCGCGCCCGCCAGCTGGCCGCAGGTGCAACTGCTGTGCTGGGTATTGATGCCCGATCACTGGCACGGCCTGATCGAACTGGGTCCGCACGCGACGCTGTCCGACGCGATGCAACACGCCAAGGGCCGATGCGCGCATGCAGTGAATCGCGCACGCGGCCGCGGCGGCAGGGTGTGGTCGCCGGGCTTCCACGATCGCGCGCTGCGGCGCGAGGACGACATGCTGACCGCGGCACGCTACATCGTGGCCAATCCATTGCGCGCCGGCTTGGTTCGTCGCTTGGGGGATTATCCGTATTGGGATGCGATCTGGCTGCCTGCGCATGGGGAGAGCAAAAGCGGTCGCGGCTGAAGCCGCTCCTACAGAAGAGCAGGGCTCCCTGTAGGAGCGGCTTCAGCCGCGACAAGATTCCCGCCGGAACTGGGAAACACTCCAACTGGGAAACACTCCCGCCAGCTCAATGCGACGCGCGATCCCGGTGCCAGCCGCGGTGCTTGATGTCCAGGTACAGGCTATAGAACGCAGTGAAGGCGGGGAACAGGTTCTGCAGCACGCCGACCGAGTCCTGCTTGGCCGAGAACAGGAAGTAGCTCAGCGTCATCAGGCTGCCGACCACGCTCATGTACCAGAACAGGCGCGGGATCACCGGTTTGCCGGCGCGTTTGGAGGCGACGAACTGCACCAGCCAGCGGCCGCCGAACATCAGCGCGCCGACGTAGCCGATCAGCTTCCAGCCGGTGACGTGCAGGCCGGTCCAGTACAGCGCCTGGATCGGTTCGTTGAGGAAATGCGCCTCCATCTCAGCGCTCCTGCACCACGGTGCGGCGGCTGCGCGCGATCAGCCAGGCCACGCCGCGCAGGTCGCGGATGCCGACCAGGGCGCGGTTGAGGTTGTTGTACTTGGACACGCCCGAGGTGCGGTGGCGATGGTGCACCGGCACGCTCAAGGTCTGCCAGCCAGCGCGCTGCATCAGCGCCGGCAGGTAGCGGTGCATGTGGTCGAAGTACGGCAGGTCCAGGAACGCGGCGCGCTCGAACAGCTTGATGCCGCAGCCGGTGTCGGGGGTGGCGTCGCGCAGCATGCGCGCGCGGATCGCGTTGGCCCACTTGGAGGCCCAGCGCTTGCTGCCCGAATCCTGCCGCGACACGCGCCAGCCAGCGAACAGCTTGACCTGCGCGTCCGCCGCGGCGCGCGCGGCCAGCAGCTTGGGGATGTCGGCCGGATCGTTCTGGCCGTCGCCGTCGAGGGTGGCGATCCACGCGCCGCGCGCGGCCTTGACCCCGTTGCGCACCGCGGTGCTCTGCCCGCTCTGGGTGACGTGGTGCAGCACCCGCAGCTCCGGCGTGCTCGCCTTCAGCCCCTCCAGCACCGCCAGGGTGTCGTCGCGCGAATGGTCGTCCACGTAGACGATCTCGAAGTCGGTCACGCCGCGCAGCGCAGCGACGATCTCGGCCACCAGCGGCGGCACGTTGTCGCGCTCGTTGAACACCGGGACGACGACGGAAAGGGAAGGCTGGTTCATGGCTCGATTAGGCTCGACGGCAACGCAATGGAAAAATGCGGGAAACGGCGGCAACGACGCAAAAAGACCGCGCATTGTGCCCCGGGCCGGTGACCCGGGGCTGAAGGGTCAGGCCGCGGCGCCGAAATAATCGCGGCACCACTGCACCACCTGCGGCAGCCCGACCTCGATCGGCGTGCTCGGATCGAAGCCGAACGCGGCGTGGGCGCGCGCAGTATCGGCCATCGTCTCGACCATGTCGCCGGGCTGCATCGGCTTGTACACCTTCTCCGCGGCGCGGCCGGCGGCGGCCTCGATCACGCCGATGAAGCGTTCCAGTTCGACCGGGGTGTGGTTGCCCAGGTTGAACACGCGGTGCGGCACGGCCTGGGCGGACGGATGGTCGAGCGCGCCGAGCACGCCGGCGACGATGTCGGCGACGAAGGTGAAGTCGCGGCGCATGCGCCCGTGGTTGAACACCTCGATCGGGCGCCCAGCCAGCACCGCGCGGCTGAACAGCAGCGGCGCCATGTCCGGCCGGCCCCACGGGCCGTACACGGTGAAAAAGCGCAGGCCGGTGGCGCGCAGGCCGTACAGTTGCGCATAGGTGTAGGCCATCAGCTCGTTGGCCGCCTTGGTCGCCGCGTACAGCGAGCGCGGCTGGTCGATGCGCTGGTCTTCGGAGAACGGCGGGGTCGCCGAATCGCCGTACACCGAGCTGCTCGAGGCGTAGGCCAGGTGCTGCACGCCGCGGTGCCGGCACAGTTCCAGCACGTTGACGAAGCCGACCAGGTTGCTGTCGACGTAGGCGTACGGGTTCTGCAGCGAATAGCGCACGCCCGCCTGCGCGGCCAGGTGCACCACGCGCGCGGGGCGGATCTCGTCGAACAGCGCGCTCAGGCCGTCGCGGTCGGTGAGGTCGAGCCGGCGGATGTCGATCTGCGGGCACAGCGCGGCAACGCGGTCGCGCTTGAGCTGCGGGTCGTAGTAGTCGTTGTAGTTGTCCAGCCCCACCACCGTCTCGCCGCGCGCGGCCAGCGCCCGGCAGGTGTAGGCGCCGACGAAGCCGGCCGCGCCGGTGACCAGCACCGTCATCGGCGTGCGCCTTGCGCGATTGCGGGGACGAGGGCGGAGGTCATGCGCGAATCAGCGGCGGCCGCTCAGCCGGCCTTGCCGCGCAGCCGCTCCAGCACGCCGTCGAGCGTGTCCAGGTCGGTGTAGTGGATCACCAGCTTGCCCTTGCCGCCGCGGCCGTGGGCGATGGCGACCTTGGTACCCAGCGACTCGGACAGCTCGGTCTCAAGCGAGGCGATGTCGGCCTGCGGGGCGACGCGGCCCGGCTTGGCCTTGCGGTTGCTGGGTACCTTGCCGGCGGCGAACTGCTGCGCGCGGTGCTCGACCTCGCGCACCGACCAGCCCTGGTCGGCGGCGTCGGAGGCCAGGCGGCTGGCCAGGTCCGGCGACAGCGTCAGCAGCGCGCGCGCATGGCCCATTTCCAGGCGCCCGGCCTCGAGCAGCGCGCGGATCGCCGGCGGCAGCTCGAGCAGGCGCAGCAGGTTGGACACCGAGGCGCGCGAGCGGCCCACCGCTTCGGCGGCCTCGGCGTGGGTCAGCGCGAATTCGTCGATCAGCCGCTGCAGCGCCTGCGCTTCCTCCAGCGGGTTGAGGTCCTCGCGCTGGATGTTCTCGATCAGCGCCATGGCGATGACGGTGCGGTCGTCGAGCTCGCGTACCACCACTGGCACCTCGCTCAGCCCGGCCAGCTGCGAGGCGCGCCAGCGGCGTTCGCCGGCGACGATCTCGAACTTGCCCGGCGCCAGTTCGCGGGCGACGATCGGCTGGATCACGCCCTGCGCCTTGATCGACTCGGCCAGCTCCTGCAGCTTGCCCTCGTCCATCTCCTGGCGCGGCTGGTACTTGCCCGGCTGCAGTTGCCCGACCGGCAGCTGGCGCAGGCTCTCGCCGGGCTGCGCTGCGTCGTTGGGCGCCGGCGCGGCCGCGCCGCCCTTCGGTCCCAGCAACGCTTCCAGGCCACGGCCCAGGCCGCGCTTCTTCGCTCCGAGGGCGGGGGGCTTGGCGCTCATCAATAACTCTCCATGGCCGGGACGGGCCGGTTGCGTTCGTCGCGGCGGCGCACGATCTCGCCGGCCAGGCCCAGGTAGGCCACCCCGCCGCGCGAGGTGCGGTCGTAGCCGACGATGCTCTGGCCGTGGCTGGGCGCCTCGGCCAGGCGCACGTTGCGCGGCACGATGGTGCGGAACACCTTGTCGCCGAAATGGTTGGTCAGCTCCGCCGACACCGCGTTGGCCAGGTTGTTGCGCACGTCGAACATGGTGCGCAGCACGCCTTCGATCTCCAGCGTCGGATTGAGGCCGGCGCGCAGCGCCTCGATGGTCTCCAGCAGCGCGGTCAGCCCTTCCAGCGCGTAGTACTCGCACTGCATCGGCACGATGATCGAGTCGGCGGCGGTCAGCGCGTTCAGAGTCAGCAGCGACAGCGCCGGCGGGCAGTCGATCAGGATGAAGTCGTACTCGGCGCGCAGGGGCGCCAGCGCGGTCTTCAGCCGCTGCTCGCGCGCCGGCTGGTCCATCAGCTGGATCTCGGCGGCGGTCAGGTCGATGTTGCCGGGCAGCAGGTCGAAGCCTTCCGGCGCGGTCACCCGGATCTGCGCGGCGCTGCTTTCGCCCAACAGCACGTCGCAGGTGGACGCGGCCACCTCGCGCTTGTCGATGCCGCTGCCCATCGTCGCGTTGCCCTGCGAATCCAGGTCCACCAGCAGCACGCGCTGCGGCTGGCGCGCGAGCGCCGCTGCCAGGTTGACCGCCGTGGTGGTCTTGCCGACGCCGCCTTTCTGGTTGGCGATGGCGATGATGCGGGCCATGCGGGAGCCTCGTCGGCGATGGGTGGGACCTGGCATTATGCGGTCACACCCCCCCGGGGCGGAAATCGGCGTCGGCGCCCCCGGCGGCTCAGCCGCGCTCGACCACCACCAGGTGGCGGTCCGCGCCCAGCCCCGGCACCTGCAGCCGGTGCACCGCCTGCGCCACCCAGCCCGGCGGCAGCGCGGCGATCTCCTCGTCCGGGCGCACGCCCTTCATCGCCAGCAGCCGCCCGCCTGGGCGCAACAGGTGGCCGCCGACGGCGACGATGCCGGCCAGCGTGTCCAGCGCGCGCGCGGTCAGGACATCGTAGGCGCCGGGTTCGTCCACCGCCTCGGCGCGCGCTTCGGCCACGCGCGCATTGTCCAGGCGCAGCTGGCGCACCGCCTCGCGCAGGAACCGCGCCTTCTTGCCGTTGCTCTCGACCAGGGTCACCCGCAGCTGCGGCCGCGCGATCGCCAGCGGGATGCCGGGCAGCCCTGGGCCGGTGCCCAGGTCGGCCAGCACGCCTTCTTCCACGAACGGCTGCATCGCCAGCGAATCGAGCAGGTGCCGGGTCACCATCTCGTGCGGGTCGCGCACCGCGGTGAGGTTGTAGGTGCGGTTCCAGCGCGCCAGCAGCGCCAGGTAGGCCAGCAGCGGCGGCGCCAGCGCGGCGGCGTCCAGGTCTTGCGCGCGCAGGCCCTGGTCGAGCGCGGCGCGGACGGAGTCGGGAAGGGAGGCATCGTTCATCGCCCGATTATCGCAGGTGATGCCGATGTGCAGCAGCGCTTGGTTCCAGGGCATTGGGAAGGCGACTTGACCAAAGGAGCGTTCAATCGTTCCTGCGTCGGCACGCTGGCGGAGCACAAGACCCGTTTTGTCGTGCTGTGCCGGATGAATGGCTGTACCGCCACAGATGCACTGGAAGGATTTACCCGTCAGATGAAGAAGCTTCCCGCACGGATGCGAAGCAGCTTGACCTATGATCGCTGGACCGAGATAACGCGCTATGCCGAGCTGATGGAACTGTTGAACATCAACCTGTCATTTGCCGATCCGCATGCAACGTGGCAGCTCTGAAGCAAAGAGAACACCAACCTTTTACTTCGCCAACTGCCGTTACTTCGCCAACTCCCGCCCATTTGAGCGGACTTGTCCACCGTCAGCCAGCAATACCTCAATCACATCGCGTTGCTGATGAACACTCGCCCTCGCCAGACACTCGGCTGGAAGACGGCTAGCGAGGCGATGGAAGCGGAAATCGGAGCGATCAAATCACGTGTTGCACTTGATTATTGAAACCGCCATGACGAAACTCCTCTACGAAACACAACGCTGTGCGCGGAATCGTCCCAGCAATCAGCCCGTCTGCGTTTCTGTGAGGCCTCTGGATGAAAACAACGAATCCATCATTCGGCGCAATCGCTGTTTCCTGATCGGTCATCAGCAGTGTGCCGCGACAGACGGGCGATAGGTTGATCAGGCCGTCAACGACTGAGTCTGCTTTGCTGGAAAACGCATAACGGCGGGTGATGCTTATCAGGTGCAAGGGCGTACGCATCCGCACGCCTTCTGGCCCGGCGAAGAATAGTTCGGCGAAACCGGCCATGGCCTGCCGCGCGCAGACCCGGGACATGGGGTTGTCGCCCCGCTGTCCGACTTCGATCGCCACCAGCGGGATGTCAAGGGCATGCGAGAAGTCGTCGATGCATCCGCTGTGGCCCTCGTGACCGAGCGGCCGGGTCAGCAGCACGCGCGCCGCCCTCATTTTTTCGGCAAGCGCGACCGAGGCGGGGTGATACGGAAAGACGAAGAACGGATGGGCAGTGGCCTGACGGGTCTGGTGGACATCCAGCACCATGTCCGCTGTGGCGACGACCCCGGCGATGGCATGAGCGCGCCGCTGCTCATCACTTGCGCCGACGGCCGGCTCGGCAGCGCACCGCTGCGGATCCGCGAAACCAACTGGATCGGGATAGCAGCGATTCAGATCGTGGGTGATAAAGCGCTCGCCGCACTCAGCGGCCTGTGGATTGCCCAGGATCAGGGTCAAGCGAGTGGCTTGCGATGTTTGTTCCTGGACCCTGCGCAGCCACGGCAAGAGTTCCAGCAGAACCGGCAGCGCCCCCCATTCATCGCCATGTTGCATCAAAACGATGACCGCGTGCCGATTCGCGTCGCCGACGGCGCGCGGCCGCTTTCCGGACAACGCCACCGAGTATGGGATCGCCCCGGGGTAATCCCGGCACCATTGCTCGAACGCCCGCAAAGTATCGAGTCGAGCGTGAGCAGCAGCAGCGCTGTGGATCGGGACATCACCGTTCATGGATGGGTCTTCATCGCAAAAATATAATTGCCGGTCCGCATCGCGGCCGGATAGGGTATTGAGAGAGGTGAACAAGTACTCTCTATGGCCGCCGAGCTTCAACCTGCCGTTGCGGTCCCCGGAATCAACGGCGACAGCCCTTCATGCGATAGATCCGAAACATGCCCGGCAAGGGTGATCCTGTCCCACGGGTCGTAGACCGTATGGTATTCGTCCAGCGCCTCGAATAGCGCGCGCCAATCGCATCGGACGCCTTGCCCGACATCGGCCAAGAGGCGCTCGATCCTCTCGCGCTCGCGGGCATCGCCGACGAACTGAACTCTAACCGCCATCCGCAGCCTATCAAGCACGGAAGAAAGATCCAGCGAGTGCGGCGGGACCTGCGCGTGGGCCGCCGCAACCCCATCGCGCAGGGCCTGTGGGGACAGCGCCACGCCCGCACGAATCATCGCGTAGATCTGCTTGCGTCGACGTTCTGGAAGGAAGACGGCCAGCTCCCTGACAAAATCGGCCGGATCGTCGGCGGCATGGACGAAACTGAGCAGGTGCGCCGGGCTGCGTAGCAGGGCGCGCAACTCCCCAGGACGTTGCAGTTGCGGGTCCGCCGAACCTTTCAGACGGGCGAAGCGGGTAGCGGCCCACGTTTCGGGCGCCGCGTCGGAACGGATCACCACAAGCAGGGATGGGGCCGCGGCCAGCACCGCGATCAGGGCCTCCTTGCGGATGCGCGGCGCGGTGTTCCATTGGTACCGCCACAACGCAGTCGCCTGATGGCGGCAAACGGGCAGGAAGTCACTGGCGACGACCGCGAACTCATGACCGGCAAGCCAGTCCAGTATCGCCCCGACATGGCGTGCCGCCATGGCATCGGGCCGGATCAGCAACAGCGAATGGCGGCGCACCAGTTCGGCGGCGCAATCGCCGGCGACGGCGACCGCATCTTCCCAGCTCTCTTGGAAATAAGAGTCGATGGAATACAGCGCCTGCTTCTGCGCAAGCCGGGTCAAGCCGCTCGCGATAGGAGTGCCGAATCTTTCATCGATGCATATCTGAGCAGTGTTCATGGCGTGTGCGATTGGGTGGGGACGATTGCTGGGGCCAAACCACGGCCCGCCAGGGCGCGGGGCCTGCGTATCAGCCGGCGTCGCGTCGCGCGACTCGGCTGGCGGGATGGGCTAGCACGTTTCGCTTGCCGGGCAGATCCATCGCGATCAGGTGGCCGGCGATCGTGATTCGGTCCCAGGGTTCATAAGCGGCGTCGCGCATGTCCAATAGCGAAAAGAGATCCCGCCAGTCCACTCGTTCCCCGCACCTGGCCTTGTCGATAAGACACAGCAGCGAAAGCCGGTCCCGGTCGGTCGGCTCGGTCGCGCTCAGCGCGACCGCCTGGATGCGGTCCAAGGACGCGGCCAAATCAAGCGCGTTGTGCGCTGTCTGGCTATACGCACTGGCGACCATGCCCGCCAGCTGTTGTGACGTCACCGCCGGCGCCACGCAGGTGATTTTCTTTCCCACCGCCCGGCGCTGCGCGCTATCGAGAAGGATCGCCAGCTCGCGAACGAAGTCCGCCGGCTCGTCCGGAGAATGGAGGTAGCTGAGCATCCGCGACTTATGGCCAAGGCGAAGACGCAAATCGCCGGGGCGGCGCAAGGCTGGATCGGCGGCACCTTTTAGTCTGGCGAAGCGAGCCGCCGTGGAATCGGGCAGCACCGAAGCGGTATCGCTTCTAATGATGAGCAGCAGCGAAGGCCCGCTCTGCATCAAGGCATCGCAGGCTTCTTTTCTTTCCCGGATCGCGTTGTTCCACTGGTATTGCCACAGCGCCCGGACCTGGTGCCGGTCGACACCCAAGGAAATGCAGTCGACGACCACGAAACCGTTGTCGGGAAGCCAATCCAGCACCGCCTCGGCCTTGCGCGCGGCGAGACTGTCGGGCCGCAGCAGCACCAGCGAATACGTGTGCGCAAGTTCGCACGCGGCCGTGCCTGCCACGGCGGTCAAATCCTCCCAGCCCTCCCAAAAATAGGGGTCGAGCGCGTACAGGAGGGCCTTGCTGTCCATCTCGGTCAGCGCATCTGGAAAACTGGGGGCGTACCTGCCGTCGAGCAGCATCAGATCCTCGCCTGTATGTGCGGACCCGCGATCACCGCACGTGGGCGGTCAGGCGGCCGGGCGCGCAGCCGCCGGAGCCACGGCATGGCCGTAGGCGATCTCCGGCAGGTGGCGCAGCATGTGCGACACGTACTCGTTCAACAGGAAACCGAAGGTGAGATTTCTATCGACCCAGACATGGTCCGCGGCGCCGGAAACAGCGTTGTCCACCAAGACCGCGATCTGACGATTCAACGCTACCCACAGGTGAACCAGATTGACCAGAGGGCTGGCGTTGTAGGCGCCGGCGGCGACCCAGCTTTCTTGATTGTAGCCAGGAAAGCCGTCCAGATTGCCGGCTCTGAGCGTGACAAAGCGATGGTAGTTGTTGATCGCCGAGTCGATCAAATGGCCCAAAAGCTGCCGGCGCGTCCATTTGCCATCCACCACCGAGCCGGCGTCCAGCTCGCCCAAAGAGAGCAGGCGCGGCGCCCATTCCTCGACGACCTCATGAATGCGTTTCGATTCCATACGACTGCGCGAAGTCCTATCGGTGCGTGGCAGTGCAAGCTCAAGCTTCAATTTATACCGTCCCTTTCCATTGGCCGCAACTGCGTTCGTGGCCAGGGCGGGATTGGCGCGCATGGTGGGAGTTCTGGCCGCTCGGCAGGCGCATGCGCTAGGGACGGTCTGAACAAGTCACCAATCCGAGCGGCGTACCCCGCCATCGCCAACACGTGCCTGCGCGCCATCCACGTGTTCGACAACGCAAACAGCACGTTCAACTGCGCATCGTTCTTGGCCAGCCCCCGATAGCGCGCCTTCCGGTGGCCGAACTGCTGCTTGATCACCCGGCACGGATGCTCCACCCGTGCCGGCACCTTGGCCGTCAGGTGCTCGACGAATTCGCTGAGAGTCTTCAACTCGCCTTGCGGCAGCGCCCTGATCCGGCTCCGACGCTCGGCAATGTTCCAGCACAGGCGCTGACCCTTCAGTTCCTCGCGCTTGTCCGCCCCGGTCTACCCCGCATCGGCGTAGACCTCGTGCCGCTTTCCGTGCAGCAGCTTCGTGGCGTCCAGGATCGTTCCTTGGCACAGCAACAATCCCTTGCCTTGAACATGCCGGTTCACCGGCTCCAGCAGCTTTGGCGCCAATCCATGCCGTTCCAGCAAATGCCGGAAGTTGAGGATCGTCGTCTCATCGGGTAGCGCCTCCAGCAACGACACCCATGCGAACTGACGCATCGAAGCGATCTCATACAGCGCCTCCTCCATCGCCGGATCGCTCAACGCATACCACTGCTGCAGGAAGTGGATGCGCAACATCGTTGCCAGCCCATACGGATGGCCGCCTCGGCCGGCCTTCGGATAGTGAGGCGCGATCTGCGACGGCAGCGCGTTCCACACCACCACCTGGTCCGTCTGCGCAAGGGACACCTCGCGGCGGGTTCGCTTGCGCTTACCGGTATGCTCGGCGTCGGAGAAGCTCAGTTACGTCATGTCTCACGCCCTCGATCACATCCTGATAATGTCGCCGATATGGGGAGGCTTGTTCCGAGCTTCCCTAGGATCGCCGGACCGTTCGCGGCAACGTTCGCGGCGGGGTCTCCACAGTGGACGGGGTCGTTCGTCGCGCCGTGGACGACGAGGCGCGACAAGATTTCTGCAACCAATTGACAGGACGCCATGACCGTCAAGAATTCACGCCCCAAGCGTCTATCGATCGGGGCGATCATTGGCCCGATCGAGGGGGTCGGCAAGGTCGCCGGACTGATCGTCGCCACCGCGCTGCTGGTCGAAATCTGCGTCTTGATGACGCCGATGATGCTACGGATCATCATCGATCGCGCGATCGACTTGGGCGACGCCGATTTGATCGTGAGCATTCTTGTGATCTTCGTCGTGATCGCGGTATCGCAAGGCCTGCTCACTTATGGCCGCAGCAGGATGCTAATGACCTTTAGCCAGCGACTCAACCAGAGTTGGCTATCCAATCTGTTTGACCGCATGATGGCGCTGCCCCTAGTGTTCTTCGAAGCGCGCGGGGTATTCACGATCGCAGCCAAGTTCTGGTCCGTTTCGCATATGCAGCGGGTCCTGACTGGCGCGTTTCTGGAAGGCATCCTCGACGGGTTGCTGGCGGTCCTCGGGTTGGTGCTGTTGGCCTACCTGACGCCGGTCGGCGCGCTGGCAGCGGCCGCTGCGGTGCTGCTGTACGGAGTGTTTCGCGCGGCCATCTACCGGCGCCAGTTCCAGGCCGACGCCGAGCGCTCGGCGCTCGGGGTCAGCCAGCAGGCCAATCTGTGGGAAACCATCGCCGGCATCCAGACGGTACGCCTGAGTGCCTGCGAGGGGGAGCGCAAGCAACGCTGGTTTTCGGAGCTGCACAAGCAGTTCCGCGTGGATCATGTGTTCCAAGAGGCCGAGTCCTCGTCGCGGAGCATGGCCGGGCTTCTGACGACCTCGGCGCGGATCGCTATCGTGTTGATTCTCATGGAAGCGGTGCTGGCGAAGAAGATCACGGTCGGCGGCTTGATCGTGACAGTGGCGTATTCGGAATTGTTCCTTTCGCGGGCGTTTATCTTGATCGACAAGCTGGTGGCGTATCGCTTGCTGGATGTGCACCGCGACAAGATGCAGGAGCTGTTGGTCGAACCGCTGGAGGTCTCCGACGCCAACCGGCCGCCGCTGGCCGTGCACGCCGGCAACGCCAGCATCGAGTTGCGCGGGGCGTGCCTGACCGTCGGCGGGAGTAGAGATCTGCTGGTCGATGGCGTTCTCCACGCCCGGCCCGGTGAATGCATCGCCATCGTCGGCCCCTCTGGCGCGGGCAAGACCAGCCTGACCAAGGCACTGCTGGGACTGATCGAATTCAGGAGCGGGACCCTGGAAGTGGCGGGGGTGCCAATCGCCCAGGTGCGCCGGCGCGACTACTACGCCGCCACCGCGACCGTGCTGCGCGAGGATCGACTGTTTTATGGAACTATCCTGGACAATATCCGCATGACAGCTCGCGATGCGGATAGGGAGTGGATCGTCCGCTGCGCGGCCGATGTCGGCCTACACGACTATATACAGTCGCTGACGGACGGGTACAACACGGTGATCAAGGACGATGGCGGCCACCTGTCGGCCGGCCAGCGTCAGCGTCTGCTGATCGCGCGCGCCTTGTGCCGGCGCCCGCTGTTCCTGTTTCTCGACGAAGCAACCAGCCACCTGGACCCAGCTTCGGAAGCGACGGTGGTGGAATTGGTCAAAAAACTGAAGGCGACGTGCATCATCGTGTCCCACCGGCCCGGACCGGTGGAGCTCGCCGATCGGGTGTATTCGCTGAACGAGGGCAAAATCACCCAAGTGCGCTAAGGCGCGCGCAAGCCGGTGCAGTACGGCGGCTCACGCCAATGCCGCTGCACAAGCCACGTCGCCGAGCAAGGTGGAAACACAGCGGTCGATATCCTGATAAGCGCGCACGCCTCTTTTCGGCGAGGGAATATAGAGGGTCGAGAACAAGGTGCCCTCGGTGATAGCGCCGAACACCCAAACACGCTCCTGGACCCGGCCTTGTCGGTCAATGGGATGCGCGTCGGTGGTGATATCAACGCTACCGACCTCGGTATCACCATACCGCGCCGGCACCAACCGGCCATGCCGATGTAGCGATGCCAACAGCGGAGAGGCGCTGGCACCAAGCCGAGGCGTGTCGAGGTGGCCGCGAATCAACAGATCGATCCGCTCTACACAGGGGCGCGCCAAATGGGTCGAGGCGATGCGAAAGTCTTCCCCTTCGCGCGCGGGGGGATGGATTGCAGGGGACGGGCCAAAGGGCAGTTGGACGACGCCGGCATCGATCAGCGCAAGCAACTGGCGCAGACGCCAGGCTGGAGGCCCCGAGGTCAGACGTTGTATGTTGCCGCGAATCTGGCTATGGAACTGCTGATGCGAGTCGAAGCTCAGACGCCCATATTCGACGACCGTGCGCACCGAATCGCGCAGCACGCGGAAGGTCTCGCAGGCCGCATTCTCGGGGCCCGAGCGCGCCGAGGGCGTGATTTCGCGCAGGATCGCATCGCATACAGCTTGCTGGAAACCCGCTGAGCATGCCGACTCAAGGCACTCACCGTAAAATATGCCCGACGGATCAAACGTGCCGAAACACCGGGCCAGGCCGTCGATGGCCGCGTCGAAGTCCGCCAGGCACGACGCGTTGCGCAGCCGCTGGGCCAGCTGCCGCGACTCCAACTCACCCTTGGCTTCGTAGACGGCTTGGACGTAGTACCGCGCACTCATCTCGCGCAGCAACAAGGGCAGCACATCGGCGACGAAATCGATCGCGGCCTTTCCCCGCGCCAGTAAGCGGTCGATTGCTGGCGGCCCGAACACGAACGCCGCCTTGCGCGCCGCCACCTGCGAGACGGCGGTGCTCTTCTGGCGAAACGGCAGGCCGCTGCGGGAGATCAGGAAAATGCTCGGTTCACGGCCACTTGGATGGTAAGCCACGCGTTCGCCGCATTCCTCAAACCGCCCGCCCATGCCCTGGGTCAGTGTCATCACCACGTCGATCGCGACCAAGCCCATGCCGGTCACCGCCACCCGGGTTTCGGCGCTGACGCCGGGCAAATAAGCCGACACCGGGTAAGGCGACATGCCCCGCGCCGCGTCGTCCGCTGGCGGGTTCGATACAGCGTCGGCATTGCCGAACGTCAGTATCACATGATCCACGCTCAGGCATTCGCCGCTGTCCAGCCATACCTCCTCACCGCCATCCTTCCCAGGCAGTAGCGCACGCGCCCAGGTCCGGTGCAGTCGAATTTTCAACGTTGGCGGAAGCGAATCGAGCAGTTCACGGTAATACCAGCGCAGGTACTCACCCATCAGGCGGCGGGGCAGGAAATCCTCCGGCGTGATCGGCACGCCAGCGGGGTCCTTGCGGTAGTCCCGGCCGAACCTGCGATACCCATGGGACACCGCCCAGTCGTACAACCTCGTTTCCTGCTCGGCGCCGTGTCGCCACAACCGCGCTAGGCCGATGTCCCCGCAGGCATTGTTCATGACCAGATAGTCGGGTAGCGATTCCTCGTAGATGCCAGTGCCGGGCGTGAAAGGTTCGACCACATGCACGGTGATCGCTGCCAGGCGCGATGCGCGGGCGTGAAAGACGATACGCTCCAAAGCGCACAGCCCCCACGGACCCAAGCCGACGACTGCGATCTGAATGCTGTCCTGGTATGCGTCCATGTCCGCGTTCACGTCTGTGCTCAATCCAGGGTACTCAAAATCCGCTCGAAGCAGAGGCTGGGGTGCATCGCTCGGGACAGGCGCTCGGGATCTGGGCGATAGTAGCCGCCCAAGTCGGCCGGCAGGCGGCGCGCGCGCAGGATTTCGTCTTCGATCCGAGCGCGCGCTTGATCCAGCGCTTGCGCCAAGCTCGCAAAGCGCGGGCCGAGTTCCGGCAGATCGCGCAGTTCCAAGGCCCAGGCACAGGCCAGGTGAACATGCGCGACCCGCAGATCCATCGTTTCGCCATGGCTCGCAGGCAACGCAACTTGCGCGAGCAGGCTCGCTGTAACCCGTTTCAATCCCTCGGCCGCGGCGATACTCAGCGCGCAGACCGAGCGCTCGCCGATTTCGGCCAGCGCGCCACTCCAGGCTTGCAGGTCGCCCACAGGGTTCCAGCGCAGGTGGTTGCGTTGCAGGAAATCCCGGGCGATGGCCGGCGCGCAGCCGGCTGCGCCTGCTTCAAGCACCTTGCCGCCATTGAGCAGTTCGGTGCGGACCTCCAGCATGGCGCTGCTTCCGGCCTCGATGGCCCCCAGATACTCGCCGAGGTAGTCGCGCAGCAGATTGCCGGTGGCGGCCACCACGGCCTCTCCACGGCGTAGCCGGCCCAGCAAGCTGCCGATAGCGTCGCGGCTACAGTGCACGCTGATACCCGCTGGAACCCATTCCGACGCCAGGCAGGCCGAGCGCAGATGGCGCAAGGTCTCGCGGTCGCGCGGGCGGTTGGCATCGAGGCAAAACAAGAGCGGCACTGATTGGCGGCGCGCCTGGGCCAAGGCGCAGGCGATCCAATGCCCGATCGCGCGGCCGCTGCGCCGGCATGCCCGCCAAATATCGCCAGCGTCCACCGCGTGCTCGATGAGGACGCGGCCGTAGGCATCGACGATGCGAACGCGGCCGGCACGCTCGATTTCAAACGTGGTTTCCTGTGCGCCATATTCGTCGGCTGCATCCGCGCTCAGGCCAACGACCGTCGCCGATCCGATCCGTGACGGTTCGGGCAGCCCGTGCAGCTGTATGTCTTCGAGCAGCGCGCGATACACGTCCGCCTCGCTGCGGTTTGGGATGACGAAGCGCGTATCGGCCCAACGGCCGTCCGCCCCGACGCCACGTCCGCCATGCAGGAGGGCCTCTGCCATCTGCACGGCGATGCTGGTGCTGCCCGGCGCGCTCAGCGTCGAATGGCCTGCCCGGGCGTCGACCATGGCCAGTTCTGGCTGTCGTGGCACGGCCAGGTTGGCAGCGAATTCGCCGTGGTCGGAATGCGACGCGGCGATCCGCTGCAAGCCTTGGATGCCTGACTGCGGACAGTAGCCGTGGCGGTGCAGCAAAGCAGCGTGGCGCGACAGCAACTCTGCGAAGTGGATGTCCACTGCGCTGGCGAAGATCGCCGAGTCGGACACCTTCATGCTCGTACATTTCAACGGCAGCGAGAACAGCAGGCCATCGCGCTTGCAGGCATCGAAGCTGGCGGCGAGGAAGGCCCGCAATGCATGCCGGCGCATCACCGCAGCATCCAGCACATCCCCGGCAGCCACGCGCAGGCCACTGGCCAGGGTATCGAGGCGGCCGTCCGCGCCGACATGCTCGATACGCAACACCGTATCGGCGTGCAGCGTTATCGCTTGCTCCGACGACAGGAAATCGCCGTCCGCCATGCTGTCGATGCAGGAACGCAGGCTGGGGGATGGCGGATGATGCGGTGGCGTTGAGCGCGCGCGCAGATGCGGCTTGAGGGCAGACCCCACGCGACGCACCGAGGTGCCTTGGCGAAGCACGCCGTTAACCACGCTTCCACGCACAGTGTCGTAGCGGTGGCGCAACCGCGCCTGGTGCGCCTCGACCGGGCGTTCTGGGTAGTCCGGCAGACGATAGCCGTGGCCTTGCAGTTCGCTGATTGCCGCACCTAGCTGGCAGGCCGAGGCACTGATGCACGGCGGCTTGACGATCACCGCATCACGGGCGAGCACCCACTGGCGAAGGTCCGCCACAGGGTCGCCGACGCCAAGCCCCGTGGGTAGGCATTCAGGAAAGGCCGACAGAATCCTCGCTGCGAGCGACACGTCCACGGTAACGAGCTCGATACCGAGCGTGCCGGCAAAACGGCGAAGGACGGGTAGCAGCGATTCGCTCGCCAGGCGAGCAGCCTCATCGGTCAGGCAGCAGACAATGCGTTTCATGGGAGGAGGCTGAAACAGCGTGCGAATCAAGTCGATGCTTGTGCGCTGGACTCAGCCCCCCCCATGATCATCGCTCTTGGGCAGATAGCGGACTTCGGCCCGCGCCAGTTCGTCGTAGTCCATCAGCGAGAACAGCGAATCCAGGCTTTCGATGCTGTTCTCGACCTAGGCGACGCTCTTGTGCACGTAGATCGAGTTCGAGATGTAACGCATCGCTTGAACCGCCGCGCGCAAATTGTGATTGGCCCATACCACGGTGGAGACGCCCGCCTGGTGGAAGGCATCGGTCGGCGCCTTGTAATACTTGGTTGGCACGATCACCAACGGGGCATGCCGCTTCCACTGCGCGCAGAACTCCAGGATCTCGTCAGGCTCACTTTTTTTGGAGTGGATCATGATGGCGTCGGCACCGGCCTCACGATAGCGATGGGCGCGCTCAAGCGCCTCACTCATCCCGCGCCCGGAGACTAGCGCCTCGACTCGAGCGACCACGCAGAATTGATCTTCACTCTGGGAGTCCTTGGCGGCGCGGATCTTGCCGCAAAACTCGCCGATGTCCAGTAGCGGGTGTTTTTCGCCCACGAACGAGTTGGTCTTCGGGAACAAGGTGTCCTCGATGCAGACACCGGCGATGCCGATCTGCGCCAGCTTGCGCACCAACAAGCGCACCGCGTTGAAGTTGCCATAGCCGCCGTCCCCGTCGAGCAGGATCGGCACGCCGGTGGCGTCGGACATGTAGCCAACGGTGCGCAGCACTTCGGTCCAGGAGGCCTCGCTGCAATCCCGCAAGCCGAGCACGGTGGAGATCGACAATCCCGAGGCCCAGATCCCGCCGAAACCGGCGTGTTCGACGATGCGCGCGGAAACGCCATCGTGAGCCTCCATCAGGAAGGACAAAGGCGCGCCTTCCAGCAACTTTCTCAACTTCGAGCATCGCATGTTCACCAATCGCATCCTTATGGAGTGAATTTTTTCGCGCACCCGAAGGGGGAGATGGGGCGAGGTCCAACTTGGCTCCGCCCGCCTTCCATTCGCATCCGTGTCGCATGTGGGTTACAAAGATACTTAATACCGCAAGCGGCGGCGGTTCCGCAAGATGCGCTGACGCGTGTCATTGTTGCGGCCCCCCGGGCCCACGACAATCGAGATTCGGTAGGCCGCGATCACGCGCCTGAAAATCGGTATATCATCGATGGCCACAGCGAGCCATGGACTCGGCCATGAATGCCGACGACGCGGCAAGCCGGGTATCGTCGATAACAGTTGGGGACGCAGAGCAAATGGCAGAAAGGATCGAGGCATACCCCGAGGGCGTGCGGGTGGGGATCGTCGGCGCAACCGGCTTAGTCGGGGAGTTGATGCTCGCGTTGTTGGTGGAACGCCGATACCCGGTGCGCTCGCTGCGGCTGTTCGCGTCCGCGCGCTCGACCGGCAAGTCACTGCACTGGAACGGACAGGAGATTCAGGTCGAAGACGCCACCGCGGCCGATTTCGCCGGCCTCGACATCGTTTTTTTCTCGGCGGGCGGGGATGCCTCACGCGCGCTGGCGCCGCTGGCCGCGGCCGCGGGTGCCATCGTGATCGACAACTCGTCGGCGTGGCGCATGGACTCCGAGGTTCCACTGGTGGTAGCCGAGGTCAACCCCGAAGCCCTCGCCACGCTGAGCAAGGGCATTATCGCCAATCCCAACTGCACCACCATGGTGGCAATGCCGGTACTCAAGCCGCTGCACGCGCGGGCCGGCCTGAAGCGCTTGGTGATCAGCACCTACCAGGCGGTGTCGGGGGGCGGCATCGCCGGGGTGCGGGAACTGGAGCAGCAACTTGCCCGCACCGCCGGCCAAGTTGAGAAGCTGGTCACAAATGGCCATGCGCTGGAGTATCCGCAACCGCGCAAATGGGCCGTGCCGATTGCCCACAATGTGGTGCCGCTGAACTACCTCGTCAACGAAGACGGCTACACCGACGAGGAAGCCAAGCTGCGCGACGAAAGTCGCAAGATCCTATCGTTGCCGGACTTGCCGGTGTCCGGCACTTGCGTGCGCGTACCGGTGTTCACCGGACATTCGCTGTCGATCAACGCCGAATTCGAACGCCCGATCGCCCTTGATACGGCCATCGAAACCTTGCGCGCCGCGCCTGGGGTGCAGCTAGCCGACATTACCCATCCGCTCCTGATCGCCGGCCAAGACGATGTAGTGGTCGGCCGCATCCGCAAGGACCCGACGGTCGAACACGGGTTGGCGCTGTTCGTCAGCGGCGACAACCTACGCAAGGGCGCGGCTCTGAATGCCGTGCAAATCGGCGAGCTTTTGCTGCATCATCCACCTAGGCGGTGACCGCCGAAGACTGGCAGAGATGTGCCGGCAGCACACTCCAGTGAAAAACGAAAGGAATCGCACATGGCTTATAACATCCTCAGCGTGACCCCCATCGCCGGCGTGCTCGGCGCCACGATCGGCGGCGTGGATCTTGCCCGGGATCGTGGCGCGCAACTCCAAACGGAGCTGCTCCGGGCCTTGCACGAGTACAAGGTCATCACCATCCACGGGCAACAACTCGATGCCGACGATCTGATGCGGATCGGCAGCGTGTTCGGCCCGCCATGCGCCTACCCGTTCGCCAAGGGCATCGACGGCTTCGAGTATATTAACGATGTGGTGAAAGCCGAAACCGAGCGTAACAACTTCGGTAACGACTGGCACATCGATTCGATTTACCTGCAACAACCACCACTGGCCACCTTGCTATATTCGATCCAGACTCCGGCCTACGGCGGTGATACCTTGTTCGCCAATGCCGAATCGGCGTATGAGGCGTTGTCCGCCGGCATGAAACGGCTGCTGGACGGCTTGATCGGAATCACTAGCAGTTCGTTGAAGTTCCGCAAGGGTGGAGCGCGGCAAGCTTACTTGAGCCAGTTTTCCAGCATGCAGATCGAAGCGCCGAAGGCCAGCGAGAGTTTCGAGGCCCGCCATCCGGTGGTTCGCACCCATCCGGCGACCGGCCGCAAATCGCTGTACGTCAGCCCCCTGCACACGCTGGGTTTCGAGGGCTTCACCGAAGAGGAGAGCCGGCCGATTATCGAGTTCCTGTGCGCGCACCTGCTGACGCCGGAGTTCGGTTGCCGGGTCCGCTGGGTACCCGGGCAATTGACCATTTGGGACAATCGAAACACGCTGCATTGCGCTATCAACGACTACCAAGGCAAGCGCCGGCACATGCGCAGACTGACCGTCGGTCCGGAACAACCGATCTAGCCGGCAGCCCCCCCTCCCGGCACGGCCCGGGCCAGCACCCGCTCGGAAGTGATGTGGAAACCGCTATGACGACAATTGCAAATGCGCTGAGCCATTACCACGAAAAGATTCAGCAGGCAGGTCAGCCATTCGTTCCCGACTCCGGCGTCGATGCGACCTTCGAGCCGGAATTCACACTTCCCCCGACGAGCCCGCTACTGCGGGAGTTCTTCTCACCGTCGGCGATCAAACTGCACGAACTGGGCAGCTACGGCGGCAGCACGCTTCGCCTTCTTGACCTGACCTGCAATCCCAGAACCAGGACCACCAAAACCTTCGCATCCTACGTGATGATCGCGCGTGCGGTGCGGCATATCCACGCAACAGGCGAATCGATCCTGTTGATCACCCCGAGTTCGGGCAACAAGGGGGGGGGCTTTGCGCGATGCCGTGTTACGCGCGACCGAATGCGGCCTGGTCGAGCCTGAGCAGCTACGCATCGCCATCGTGTTGCCGCGTGCAGGCCTGGGCAAGCTCTGGAGCTCGCCGCTCTCAACCTCGCCATATCTTCGCCGGCTCAATCCGGTGTTCGTGGCGCAGACCGGCGGCGGCGCAGAAGTGAAGCGGCTAACCCGGACCTTCGTGCAACAGCATTCGGCGAGGCTGTGGGAAGAGCATGGGCTTCGCACGTGGCACACCTACCAGCTCGACAATTACCGCATGGCCGATTCGATCCGGGCATTCGTCGAGGCTGACCTGCTCGGCACGCTCCAGCCCGGAATCACCCGTGTCCAGGCGCAGGCGGTATCCAGTGCGTTCGGCCTGCTCGGTTACGACCACGGCCGCGAAGTGCTGGCGGGTATTCCCGACGCCGCCGCGTTGCCCGCCTCGCAGTGGTTGTTGGTGCAACACTTAGGCACCCCGGACCTGGTGCTAGGGCATCTGTTCGGTAATGACTCCCGCGAGAATCTTCCGCCTTATCGGTTCGATCCGACCAGCGGTTTGTACGTGCAGTCGCAGATCCCGTCGTTCCCGTCCAAAACATTGGCCCTGGACGAAATCATCGATTCGACTTTCTACAGCAATCACCCCATCACCGCGCAGGCCGTGGCGGACGCCTTGCACCGCAACGGCGGCACCGGCATCGTCGTGTCTCTGCAGGAATGCCTGGAGCGCTATGGATTCATCCGCTCGCTGCTGCCGCCGGAAGGGCCGTCGCTACCGGCCGATCCGCGAGACCTGCGGGAATGGGCGCTGGTGATGGCGCTGACCGGGGTGCTGGGTGCCATCGACCGCGGCATCGTGCCTGCGTCGAGCGAGATTGTCGTGCATGCATCCGGGTGCTATTCGGCGGCGGACTATGTGCCCGTTTCCGCCGAGGAGGTCGTACTGGCGGTGGACACCAAGCAGATTCTCGACCGCATCCTTGAAGGCTGCGACCCGGCGCGGAACACGCGCTTTCCCATTCACGGCAATTGAAACCTATGGCTGTTCCGCACCAAGGCGATAGGCACGACGATGACCCGACGCTGAGCGCAGGCCTGGCCGCGCTCCTGCGCCGGGCCGATGCCATAGGCAGGGTAGGCTCATGCTTTGCCGATGAGCTGTCCCAACAGCGCAAGCGTGAGGGCGGCGACATCGTGCCCTTGTCCGGGGCGCCGCGGCGGCCGCCGCCAGCCCACGTTATCGAAGCGGCGCAACGCGCGATGACCGAAACTGGTTATGCACAGGGGCGAGGAATCCTGGCATTGCGGCAGGCGCTTGCCACCAAGGTCGCCGGAGAGACCGGGATCCGGGTCGATGCCGAGCAGCAGATCGTGGTCACCAATGGGGCCATGCAGGCGCTGCACATCATCATGACGGGGCTGCTGGCGCCGGACGAGGAAGTCATCATTCCTTCTCCTTGCTACTCCTACGACGGCCTGGTGAGGTTAGCAGGCGCGAATCCGGTGATCGTGCCGATGCGGATCGAAGACGACTATGCATGGGACATGGAGCGCATCCGGTCCGCGATCACCGCCAAGACCCGGCTACTAGTGGTGAACACGCCTACCAATCCGACCGGCCGGGTGCTGACGATGGTGGAGTTGACTGAGCTTGTGCGAATCGCGCAAGAGTACGATCTGCTGCTTCTGGCCGACGAAGCTTACGACCGTCTTGTCTACGACGGCCGCCGGCACGTGAGCATCTACAGCATCGAAGGGGCGGCCGAACGCACGATCGTGGTGCAGAGCGCAACCAAGTCTTACGCGATGGGGGCGTGGCGGATCGGCTGGATCGTGGCGCCGCGGACGCTCACGACGGTGTTTGCCAGGATGATCGAATGGATGATGCTGGCGGTGAACCACATCGCCCAGGCCGCGGCCACAGCGGTGATAAGCGGCCCGCAGGATTGGCTTGCCGATCTGGCAACGGAATTCCAATCCAATCGCGACTTGTCGGTCGGACTACTGGGAACGATCGAAGGCATTTCCTTCGTGGTGCCGCAAGGCGGTCCCTTTCTGATCCCCGACGTGTCGAGGCTAGGCGTGAGTGGAGACGATTTCGCTGAGACCCTCATCAAAGCGTATGGGTTACGGGTCAGCGGCGGTAGCCACTATCACTCCCCGAAGAGCATACGAGTGCCGTACGGCGGCACCCCGGCAGCGATCGAGGAGACCTTCCACCGGATGCGGCACGCCGTGACGGCGCTTCGGGCTTAGCGGACGGTTGAGAAGGTGCCTGCCGGCACAGCGGGGGATTAGAAGGAGTGCAACAGCGGAGTGCTGTGCGGGCCGGAATCAACTATTGGGACCGATGTGAGGGAATGTGGAAACGCTAGCGTTCGATGTGATTCGTAGGAACCAGGACGTGACGCTCAGTGCGCGCGATGCGGAGGCGATCGAACGTCTGGTCTCGTGGCATGCGCAACCGAACTTCGCCAAGCCAGGGCGGACAGCTTGGTACCGGCTGGTGGATCCGGTCCGACCAGTGAAGGGCGGGCCGTTGCTATTGGCGGCGAAGCTGAAAGGCGTCGGCGCCTGGAATCCGGTCGACCCCCAGGTGCCTTCTGGCATCAAGGGGGCTCATCCGTCAGGGACCTTGCAGCCCTCGGTCGTAGAGTACGAAGAAACCGCACGCACCGCTCATTTCGGCATCGACTCTGACGGGCAATTCAAAAGCTTGCACAGCGAGTCGGCGCCCTTCGGCTCGATTCTGCTGCGCCGTGCCCAGCAAGAATACGAGAATGCATTCGCTTTGCATGGGAGTGGCGTGCCCTCGATCGTGCCCTACGCGCTCTATCGCTACCCGGGTCTGCGGTTCAAAGCAGAGCCGCTCGGCGCGGTGGTGTCGCTGGCGCCGGATGAGAGTCCGCATTCGCTGGACGTTCTCTATCTGGATTGCCGCACGGCCTCGCGCGAGCGTCGGCAGCATCTGCAGGAGGTGCTGGCGGCGCTGGATGCCGACGCGGTGGAAGATCGCGCAATCGCCGCCGCGCAGCGCGAGATTGGATACCGGGTCGGGCAAGCGCTGCGGCAGTTCGCCCAATCCGGCCATTACCGCTACTCGTCGGCATGGGACAACTTCTATCTCAACAAGCGCGATGGCGTGGTGTACCTAACCGACCTGGATTCCAGCCGCCGTCTGCAAGAGCTACCCACCGAGATCGCCGGCATGCAGGTGTTGAGAGATCTGGCCGGCGCACTCTGGCGGCTGCCGAAGCAGTACAGCGAGTGCGATACGGTTTCACGATTTAAGCTGAGCGATGTGCGGCAGATCGATCCGCTGGCCGCGACGCTGCGTGGGTTCTTCGACCTGGACGAGGCGACAGCCAGAGCGGTCGTCGAGCCCTTGTGGGACTACTTCATCCCGCATTGGTTCTTGTTGAAGCGTCAGGGCGCCGACATAACGACGTTCTCCAAGGAACGGCGCAAGAGCTATCGAATCGACAAGGGTCTTTTCCATTGCCTGGCGACCCTGGTCACCGCTCCGGTGTACCGACGGTTGCATGCACGGTTGGGGTTGCCGCAAATACCGGAGCAAGCGGATCTACTGGAACGCGCCAACCTGTTTCTCGGCGAACAAATGGATTACATTCGCTGGCTACTGCGCGATGGTCGTTGCGATGGCTAGCGCGGACTTGCAACGAAACTCCGTCCAACCTAGCGAGCCGGACGCGTCATGCTCGGTCGAGGCCCGGCAACGTGTCGAGCACGCCCGCAAGGTGGCAGGTAGCGTGCAGGCTTGCGCGTTCGCCAATGCCCTCGTGCCTACCAACGCCTTTAGGAACTGGAATTCCGTCTATGAGTTGGTCTGAACAAACCGCCGCGCAAGTGCTCCGTCGTGACCGTGAACACTGCGTGGTGTGCGGGCAACCGGCCCGCATCGTGCACGAGTTGCTGGACTCACGACTATGGCCAGGCGGGGTTAGTCCTCCCGGCAACCTGGTGGTTCTGTGCCACGAACACAAGCTGGCAGCCGAAAGCGACCGCATTGCCGTGAACGCGATCCGCGAAGCCGCGCGCATCGAACGCACCTATCCTCCGCAGTTCTACATCTGGCTGGAATACGACCATTGGGGGAACTCGCTGTACTCCGACGGCCGACGTGCGATGGGAGAACTCTTCGATCAGGTCGATGTGCAGCAAGCGCTCGCGGCCAGCGGAAAGATCCAATTGTTCGGCGCCTGGGCACGCTACCCGAGAACGTTCGTGCTGCCCTGGTCCGAGGTGACCACCGCCGGCGACCACCCGATGGAAAGCGCTGCCGCGTTTATCGGGCAGCGCGTGGTCGCCAGCGAAAAGCTGGATGGGCAGAACGTGACCCTATATCGGGACTCATTCGTCTTCAAAAGCGCGTGGCCTCGCGCGCATCCGTCCAAGGAATGGCTGCGCGAGTTCTGGGAAGCGAAGAAGGATCGGATTCCCGACGGCTGGCGGGTGTGCGGGGAGTTCGTCTATCTCACACACACGGTCGAGTATCTGGATTTGGACAGCTATTTCATCGGCTTTTCGGTGTGGGATGCGTCCAACACCTGTCTCGGCTGGGACCAGACCAGCGCTTTCCTGGCCGAGCGCGGCATTACCCGCGCGCCGGTCTTGTTCGATGGCGCATTCGATCAGGCCGCCATAGAGCGCGCGTGGCGCAAACACAATCGGGCTGATAGCGAGGGATATGTACTGCGCCTGGCCGGCCCGATCCGTTACCGCGACTTTACCCGCAACGTCGGCAAGTTCATTCGCGCCGGCTTTGTACAAGCCGATTTTTCGAACAAGGCCGAAACCCCTTGCAATCAAATGCGTACAGGTACCGAGCAGGCTGGCCCGGATGAATGAGGCCATGCACGCGCTGCGCCGCTTGCCACACCCGCTGGCTGTATCCCGCGTCGGGTGTACCGGGCGGGTGAGCGGTTGCTAGATGTACGCGTTCCATCCATCACTAGCGCAAAGGAGATTTCGCTGTGGATCAGTATTGGCTGTGCATCGACATTGGATACACCTATTCCAGGTACGTCGTTTGGGACGGCAACGACTTCGTCGACAGCGAGCGCGAACTGACCCATCGGCCGAAGGTGACCACCGGTTACGACGGCGATCGGTGCCAGCAGATCTGGGTGAGCCAGCTGACCGACAAGCTCCACGAATGGAAGCGGAAGTGGCCGCTGATCTCTCGGGTAGGCTTGTCTTTCCCTGGAGTGGTCGATAGGAACGGCGCGATTGCACGCATGAATTCGATCTGGGGCACATCCGGTTGCGACCTGCCCAAGCAAGCGCTGGCGGGGGCGCTGGCCATGCCAGTCACGGTGCTCAACGACTTGTCGGCCGCCGCCGTACGCTACGGAAACTCGACACGGTTCGGCGAAGCGACTTCGGTCATGGTGGTCAGCGTCAGCAGCGGCATCGGTGCCAAAATCTATGACCGCGAGGCCGGCCGCCTCGTGCTCGAAAGAAGCGGGCGCAACGGCGAGATTGGACTGGTCAAGGTCGATGAAAGTCCACATGCCCCTGTCACCGGCGATGGACAATTGGTCGGCATCCTTGGTCATTACGCTTCGGGCTCGTCGTTTGCGCGCCTGCTACGCACGGTCGCGCAGGACGAAGCCGAGCGCTCGCGCTACGAGGAATCGGCATTGGCCTCTATTCTGGCCGAGCTGGGCCAGAACCTGTTCAGCGCCGACCGGCTGCTGGTCAACGAAAGCGCGGTCAAGGCGATGCTGCTCGGGGATGCGTTTTGCATCGACGTCTTATCGCGCTCGGTCAAGCACCTGGCGAACGTGTTGCACATCGGGATACTGTTCAACGCCCCCGATGCGATCGTACTCGTCGGCGGCTTCGCCAGGAGCATCGGTGCACTCTATATCGATACGCTGCACGCGCATCTTGCTCCGTTGTTGACGTTGATCTACACCTCGGAAGAAGTCAGGCAGATGATCCATCTCGGCGAGAACGACGACTTGGACAACCTGTGGGGACTGGTCATTCAAATGGAGCGTTCGGAATGACCCGACGCACCCGGCCAATGCCTGGCGCGTTCGCGACGGCCGCAACTTCGCTAGGTGCGGGGCAAGGCGGTTCAGCGCCGGATGAACGACTCGGCGAACAGGGCCAAGTAAGTCTCGTTCGCGAGGATCACCGCGTCGCTTCCGGGGCGGTTCGCCAAGCAGCCGCGCGGCGCCGCCAGTTCCACCTCCATCACGACAGGAAGTGGGGGCGATGCGCCGAACTGAGACAGCTGTCCGTTGTCAGTGAGCCGCGCCACCCGTGCCCATTCGAGGCAACCGGCCAACTCGATGCCGACAAACTTGGCGTGCTGCAAAGCGCGCGCAGTCTGTCGCGAGATGTGAAGGCGCGCGCCGTGCTGGCTGCTGTTGCCGTCGGACACGTGCGCGCGATACTTGAACACATGACTGTGAAGCGCCAGCGCGACGAACAGGGCGAGCAGCAGCAGGCAGCCCGCGAGCGCATACCGTTCACCTTTTCCCACAGCGACCGCCATACAACTCCCTTTTCACTTTGTGCAATGCGCCTGCCGGCCTACACGGTGGAGAGCGTCCGTATGAACGCCGCGCCGCGCAAAATCCTATTGTCAGTCTAGCCCCCAATCGATCGGCGGCTTCAACTCCGATTCGCAACACCAACGGTTGTGAAGTGGCCCGGCGACCTGACTTGAGCGACTTCACCGCCAAGTGGAGTTGCCCATGTCATCCAGCCGCCTGGACCAGGCCGAACGATACCGTTTGCATGCGTTATATGAAACCGGGATGTCGATGCGGGCCATCGCCGATGCGTTGGAGCGCGCGCCCAGCACGATCAGCCGCGAACTGCGCCGCAATCAGCACGCTCGGCACTATCTGCCAGATCACGCACAGCGCATCAGCGAGCATCGGCGCACGCAGGCCAGCCGGCGTCCACGCATCGACGCTGAGCGCATCGCACAGATCGAGGTCCTGCTGAGCGAGGACTTCAGCCCGGAACAGATTGCCGGTCGCACCGGCCTGGCCAGTCACGAATGGATCTATCGGCACATCTACGCTGACCACAAGCGCGGTGGCCAGTTGTTCACGCATCTACGCAAGCGCCGCCGCAAGCGCCGTCGGCGGGGCGTGCGCGATGGCCGCGGACAGCTGACACATCGGCGCAGCTGGACACAGCGCCCCAGCGTGGTGGAGCAGCGAAGCCGCATCGGCGACTGGGAGCTGGATACCCTCCGGGCCTCACACGGAAAGGCCGTGGTGGTCAGCATGACCGAACGCCGCAGTCGCCTGCATCTGCTGGCTTACTCGCCTGACGGCACCGCCGAGAACGTGCGCAACGCCATCGTCCAGCGCCTGGGCGGCCTAGGCCACACGGTGCACACCCTCACCGCCGACAACGGCAAGGAATTCGCCGATCATCGGCTCATTGCCGCCTGCTTGCAGAGCGACTTCTATTTTGCAGATCCGTACTGCGCATGGCAGCGAGGCAGCAACGAAAATGCCAACGGATTGACGCGCCAGTACTTGCCACGACACATCGATTTCAGCACCATCACCGATGCGCACCTGCGATGGATCGAACAGCGACTCTACAATCGTCCGCGCAAGATACTCGGATTCAAAACGCCCCTCGAAGTCTTCTCCGAGGAGGTCCTCAACAGCGTTGCGAATCGGAGTTGAATCCGCCATCCATATTCCATGACCTCTCCGCACTCAACTTTGCCGACCGCACAGCCACACAGTGCGGTTGATGTGCTAAACCGCATGGCGTGCCTGGGATTTGATTATTTCGCTGGAGTTCCTTGCTCGTTTCTGACGCCGCTCATCAATGGCGTCATGGCGCACGAGCGCATCGGCTACGTGCATTCCAATCACGAAGGCGAGGCGCTGGCGATTGGCGCCGGGCTGTGGCTGGCCGGCAAGCGCTGCGTCACCTTGTCGCAAAACTCGGGCTTGGGCAACATGGTCAACCCGATGACCTCGCTGCTGGCGCCGTTTCAGATCCCCGCTCTGGTAATGCTGACTTGGCGCGGTCGCCCAGGCATACACGATGAGCCGCAACATGCCCTGATGGGTATGATCACTCCAGCTCTGCTGGAGCAGATGGTCGTGGCCTGGCAGGATGCAAGCGCCCACGACTTCACGTGGGATCGCGCGCTCGACACGGCCCAGCGTGCCTGGATCGCGCGCGAGCGCGCCGCCATCGTCCTCGACGGCGATGCCTTCGCCATGCTGCCGGCACCGCCGCTGCCGACGCCCATCACACCGCAATCGAGTTTCCATGATCTGCGTAGCCACGGCGTGCCGCTGCGCCGTGACGAATTGCTCAGCCTGCTGCTTGCTACGACGAACCCCGCCACGGCGATTATCGCCAACACCGGCAAGTGTGCACGCGAGTTGTACGCGCTGGCAGACCGCCCGCAGCACTTCTACATGACCGGTTCGATGGGCCATGCCGGTGCCTTGGCGCTCGGCGTGGCGCTGGGCAGTGGCCGGCGGGTAGTGGCGCTGGACGGCGACGGCGCGCTGCTGATGCGCTTGGGCAACCTCGCCTCGATCGGCGCGGCGCGCCCGCCCGGATTCATGCACGTCCTGCTCGACAATGGTTGCCATGACTCAACTGGAGGCCAACCAACGGTGAGCGCAGGCATCGACTTCTGCGCGATCGCTTCGGCATGTGGATACGCGCTCGCAATTTCGGTCGACTCAGCGGCAGGGTTCGAGAACGCGCTCAAGCTCTACGAAAACGCCGCCTCGCCAGCGTTCGTACATGCCAAGATAGCACCAGGGTCGATGCGAGGCCTGCCTCGCCCTAACGAAGATTTTCCACAACTTGCCCAGCGCTTCCGCGAATTTTGCATGGGCTGAAGTGGGTATTGCCAAATCTCTCTTCCATGGAAGCCTGACAGCATGCCGTTCTTGAACGACGAGGAATTCTTTCGCAAATTTTCTCTGACACCAGGCGATATTCTAGATTTCGCCGCTCCAGGCGACTTCCTGTGCTACTACAGCGGCTCGATCAACGAAGGTCGCGGCAGCGCGACCTCGGACGTGGACGTGGTGATCATCGCTGATCCGGCCGAGATCGAGCGCAGGGTCAAGGAAAGGCGCTATCGTGTCGCCAACTCGGGGCGCACGGCCTTTCTCGTCGATGAGTTCCGGGGCGCGCCGGTCGAGGTGGCGGTGTTCCTAGAACAGGACATCACCGAAATGATCGAGCGCCTGGATGCGCTCGATTTCGCCGATCCCGGCATGTTCGTCAACACCCGCCCGTTGTCCAGCCACCTGGGTGTGGAAAGCGTGCAGAGCATTCTGCACCGGCTGTCGGTAGCTAAACCGCTACATCGGCGCACGGCCTTCGAGGCGCTCCAGCAGCGGCTTTGCGTCAAACGGCTTTGCCTGTGGCAGGCACGCATGCGGGTCGCCCGCCTCAATCACCTATACGAAGATCTGTCAGGCCGCTTGGAAATCGGTGAACCCGAGTCGGCCTTCTTCCTGGCCCGTGAAGCGCTAATGTCGCTGGCGACGATCTACGCCAACTACTTGGGCGCCAGCGTCGACAGGACCAAGTGGTGGAAGCAGGCTTTCGACAGCGTCAGCCATCGCATCCCAGCTACCCAGGACACGATCCTGCACGCTCTGTACCGGGACTGCTCCAGCCCTGCGGCCCGGTGTACCGTACTGGACGACTGCCTCAACCTGATCGATGAATTCCATCATCAAGAAAGTGCGCTGGAGACGGCGCTGCTTGGAGAGACGCGATGATCGTCCCTGAGGCGATTTTCGCCAAATGCCGGATTTTCCGCCTGCGCCAGTTCCAGGGGCAGTACTACCTGATCGGCAGAATGTCGGCGTTGAAGATTTCTCCGCTGGCCGCCAGGGCATGGCGGCTGTTCGACGGCGTAAGATGCCTGGGCGAGATCGCGGTCAGGCTGGAGCTGGAGTCGTCTCGCTCGGACGGCACGATCTTCGCCGAATTGCAAGCGATGGCGGCGCTGTTGCTGGACCGGCAAGCGTTGAAGATCGTCGACGCGCTCGCCGCCAGTGGCGATGGCGACAGCGGTGGCGCGATCACGATCGAGGAGGCCAGAATCCCCAAGGCGCTGCTTTGGGGCGGCTACAACAACTAGTAGCTCCACGGAATGCCGCGGCTAGGCAGCCACCGACCCGACTGCCGTCCCTAATATCCTCTCTAGCGACATTACCATGACCTGTTCACTCGTATCGATACATATCTATCCGATGAAATCCTGTGCGCCCCTGACCTGCGGGCAAGCACAGTTGGAACTCTCCGGACTGCGGCATGACCGGCGCTGGATGGTCGTCGATGCGATGGGCAAGGCACTCACTGGCCGGGAATGTCCGAAACTGACCCTGATCCGTGCGCGGCCCGGCGAGAGCGGACTGCTGCATCTGGAAGCGCCGGAAATGCCTGCCATCACGGTACAAGCGCCGTTTGATCCCGTGACGCGGGTAGAAACCGCTGTTTGGGGTTCATCGGTCGCACCTGCTTTGGCGAGCGCCGATGCACATGCATGGTTAAGCGCATTCCTCAAGCAGTCGGTGCGCCTGCTGCATATGGATCCTCAATGCCTGCGACCACTGGACTCCAAGTACGCCCAGCCCGGTGATGTGGTTAGCTTGGCAGACAGTTTCCCCATCCTGCTGATCTCCAAAGAGTCCGTGGATCTGCTCAATACCAAGCTGGCCATCCCGGTGCCGATGCTGCAGTTTCGCCCGAATCTGGTGATCAGTGGACAGGGCCCCCATGTAGAAGATGGATGGAAGTGCATCCAGATCGGCGAAACCGAATTCGAGGTGGGAAAACCCCGTACGCTTTGTGTATTCGCCAACGTAGACTTCAAACGGGGCGAACGCGACGCCAGCGGCGAGCCGCTTCGCACTCTTGCTCGCTATCGCAGCAGCGCGCAAGGCCTGACATTTGGCCAAAAACTGATACCGCGTCGATTGGGAACCATCCGAGTGGGAGATCTAGTCAAGGCCATTGCTTAAAGCGTATTAAGAAGTTTAGCGAAACGCAGCTAGCTGCTCCAGCGCTTCCAAGCGCAACCGGTGCACGACACCTCGGTGTCGGCCTGTCCGTGGCGCTCCCATGATCGGCGCGAGCGCTGACCGGTTCGGTCTTCCTGACGGTTTCGAGTGTCTAGGCGCTGAGTCCAACCTGGATACAGGTAACTATAACCGTTCTATTCTAAAGTAGAGACTCCGCACCGTATGGATCCCGTGGCAAAAAAAGGATTCAGGCGATGAAGAAGCCCCGTTTCACCGAAGAGCAAATCGCGTATGCGCTCAAGCAAACCGAGCGCGGCGCCACAGCGGCCATGCGATGCACGGCACGCGCCGGATAGATGAGGGCGCCCCACGCCGGGAGAAACCGGCACGGCAGATCCCCGAACGGGAGCCGTTCCCGCGCTTACCCAAAGCAGACCGCCATCAGGCCGGGCGGCGCTACGCCGAGTCGAGCGGATACCAGGCCAGCGCGGCGCGATAGTCCGGCGCCGGCACCCACTCGTGCACCTGCCAGCGCGCGGCCATGCCCAACGCCGGGTCGCACCAGGCAAGCTGCAGCACACCGGCGGCGTCTTCGCCAAAGCGTAGCCGGTGCAGCCCGAACGACAGCCCGTGCCCGTGCGCCTTGAGCAGCGCTTCCTTGGCGCACCACAGGCGGAAGAACAGCGCCTCGCGCGCCGGTTCGGCCAGCGCCTGCAACGCGGCGACTTCGTCGGCATGGAAGAAGCGCTGTGCCAGTTCCAGCAGCCGCGGCCGCGCGCGCTGGTGTTCGATGTCCACGCCCAGCCGCGCGTGCGCGCCGATCGCCACCAGCAGATAGTCGCCGCTGTGGCTCCAGCCGGTGCCGACATGCGCCAGTGGCGCGTGCAGCCACGGCCGGCCGCGTTCGTCGCGGCGCAGCGGCAGTTGCGCCTCCGGCATGGCCAGCTCGGCGGACAGCAGGCGCCGCGCCTGCGCCTCGCCCGGCGTGCGCGGCGGATGCGGGCGCAGCCACAGCGCCACCGGGCCGTACCGCCATTGCGGCGGGTCCGGGTGCAGCGGCGCTTCGGCAGGCTCCTTCACGCGGCTTCCACAAACCACAATGGCCGCTGCGACACCCCTGCCCGGGTACACGGGCGCTTCACGGCAGCGCTCCTTAAATGGCGCACGCCACACCGCTTCCGGTGCGGGCAGAATCTAGGAGTGTGACCCATGGGCATCATCATCTGGTTGATCGTCGGCGGCATCGTGGGCTGGCTGGCCAGCATCATCATGCGCCGTGACGCACAGCAGGGCATCATCCTGAATATCGTCGTCGGCATCGTCGGCGCGCTGATCGCCGGCTGGTTGTTCGGTGGCGGCATCAACCAGGCGATCACGCTGTGGACGTTCCTGTACTCGTTGATCGGCGCGGTGATCCTGCTGGCCATCGTCAACCTGTTCACCCGCGGCCGCGCGCGCTAAGCGCAAACGCCGCTGCAGGTGTGCGCAAACGCCCGGTCCGCCGGGCGTTTGCTTTTGCGGCGCCGCTCACGAGGCGGCGCGGTCGGCCGGATGCTGCACGCCGTCGTTGACCGGCACCGCGATGGCCAGCGCATACGGATCCACGCCGTCCAGGCAGCCGACGTTGTAGCCGTATTCGCCAGGATCGGAGCGGCGCTGGTGATGCGTGTAGATCCCGCACACACCGCAGAAATGATGTTGCGCGGTATGTGTGTTGAAGCGGTACAGGCGCAGTGCCTCGGCGCCCTCGCGCACGTGCAGTGCGGCCAATGGCACCGAGGCGACAATCGCGCCGCGGCGGCGGCACAGCGAGCAGTTGCAGCGGCGCGGATCGACGATGCCGTGCGGCAGTTCCAGGTCGATCTGCACCGCGCCGCAGTGGCAGCTGAGCCGGTGCAGCGGCGCGATCGCGGTGTCGCCGACCTTGTCGATGCAGCGGCGCGGATGACGTTCGCTCATGCGCCGGGTCCTTCGACGTCCAGCTCGATCCAGGCCGGCGCATGGTCGCTGGGACGTTCCCAGCCGCGCGGCTCGCGGTCGATGCCGGCCGCGCGCGTGTGCGCCTTCAGCGCGTCGGAGACCAGGGTCAGGTCGATGCGCAGGCCGAGGTCGCGGCGGAAGCCGGCCTGGCGGTAGTCCCACCAGCTGAAGATGCCGCCGTCGGCATGGTGCAGGCGGAAACCGTCGTGCAGCCCCAGCGCCTGCAGCTTGTGCAGCGCGCCGCGCTCGGCGGTGGACGTGAGGATGTGGTTATCGCTCCACACCTGCGGATCGTGCACGTCGCGCGCGTCCGGGGCGATGTTGAAATCGCCCAGCACCACCATGCGCGGGTAGCGCTGCAGTTCGGCGGCGAGCCAGGCGTGCACCGCTTCGAGCCAGCGCAGCTTGTAGGCGTACTTGTCGGTGCCCACGTCCTGGCCGTTGACCACATACAGGTTGACGATGCGCAGCTCGCCGACAGTGGCGGCGATGACCCGCTTCTGCGCGTCGTCCAGCCCGGGCACGCCGATCTGCACGTCGCTCAGCGGCGCGCGCGACAGGATCGCCACGCCGTTGTAGGTCTTCTGCCCGGCGAACACGCTGCGGTAGCCGGCCGCGGCCAGCGCCGCGTCCGGGAACTTGTGGTCTTCCAGCTTGGTTTCCTGGATGCCGACCACGTCCGGCGCGAACGTCTCCAACCACTGTTGCAGGTGCGGCAGGCGCACGTTGAGCGAGTTGACGTTCCATGAGGCGATCTTCAAGGGGAAATCCATAACAGGCGGCCGGCGGGTATTTTGACCGTTGCCCGCCGCGACGGCCAATCCTGCCGCGCCAGCGCCCGCTCAGCGGCGGGCGCAGCACTGCGCGTACAGCGCCGGCGCCAGGGCCAGTGCCTGTTGCCGCTGCGCGGGATCGAGCCGCTCGAGCAACTCCTCGCCGCCGGCCAGCCGCTCCGGCGCCGGGAACGGCTGCTCCGGCGTCTGCCGCGCCGCCAGGCGCCAGGCCGCCGCATAGGCCGGATCGGCGATGGCCAGGGTCGGCGCCTCCAGCAACTGCGCCAGCGCGTCGATCGATGGCCGATCGCCGTGCAACGCCAGCGTTTCCAGATCGGCGACGACGGCTTCGGCTTCGCGCTCGTCAGCCGCCGGCAGCGCAATCCGTTCGCCGGGGCGAAGGCCGGCACTGGCGCGCTCGAGCACGCCGTGCACGCGCTGTTCCAGCAAGGTGCGCTGCGCATCCGCATCGCCCTGCGCGGCAGCGCTGCGCAGGATCGTGTCGATCTGCGCGTACTGCACGCGGCCGATGCCGGCGCAGGCGTCGCGGCGCTGGCGCTCGGCGTCGCGCTGCGCCGCGGCCGCCGCGCTGTCCATCTCGTCGATCCCTGGAGGCAGCACAGCGCTCGGCGGCGGTGCCTGCGCGCGCTCCCGGCACGCGTCGTACTGCATGGCGATGGCGTACATGCGCTGCGCGTCCACGCCCGCGGTCCAGGCCGAAGGCGGCGTGGGCGTTACCGCGACGGCGGCGGGCGGCGTCTGCGGCAGCGCTCGCGTCATCGCGGCTTGCGTGCGCGGCCGCGCGGCGTCAACGCTTGCGGCCGGCGCCTGTGGCCGCAGCAGCGCGATGGCCAGTGCCGCGCACGACAGCGCCGCTGCGGCAACCAGCACATGCCCCCGCGACGTGGCTGTCGACGGACGTGTCCGTGCGAGCGTGTCCATGCCGGCTCAGTGGGCGTTGGCGGCATACGCCGCACGGTCGAAGCTCAGCGGATGGGTCTGGCGCAATTGCTGCAACGCCTGCGCCGCCGCCTGCTCGCGCAATTGCACTTCGATCTGCCCGCGCACCGCATCGAAACGCGCTGCGGTCTTGGCATCCAGGCGGATCAGGTGATAGCCATCGGGGCCGCGCACCGGCGCGGACACCTGGTTCACCGCCAGCTGCTGCACCGGAGCGACGAACGGGTCGGCCAGGTAGCGCCCGAACGCGGCGGAAAGCTGTCCGCCGTCCGCGGCGGTGGCGCCGTCGTCGGACTCGCGCACCGCCAACGTGGCGAAATCGGCGCCCGCATCGAGCTGCCGCTTGAGCGCTTCGGCACGCTGCAGCGCCTGCGCCTCGGACAGGTCGTGGCCGCGGCGCGCATCGGATTGCGGATGCAGCGCCACGAACAGATGGCTGAGGTGGTATTCGTCGTAGTCGCCGGGATGGGCCTGGAACTGCCGTTGCACTTGCGCCTCGTCGATGCGCGCGCGGCTGGCTAGGTCGGCCATGGCCGCTTCGACCAGGATCGTGTCGGCCGTCCGGCGTAGCTGTGCGGCCACCGCCGGATCGCGCTCCAGGTGGTGGTGTTTGGCCTGCTCGAGCAGGATCACGCGATCGGCGAACTGGCGGACCGTGTCGGGCTGGTCGATGCCGCTGGCACTCAACGCGTCGGTGCTGGCCAACGCGCGATATTCGCTGGCGGTGAAGCGTGCGGCGCCGACGCGCAGCACCACCGGATCGGCGCCGGCAGGCTCGGCACTGGCGGCGGCGGACGCGGCAGCGATGTGACAGGCCGCAAGCAGACAGGCGATGGCGGCGCCGCGCCTGGCGATGGAGAGGGACATGTTCGACTCCTGGAAATTGGCATAGCGGACGGCATGGGTGCGCCGTCGTCGGAAACGGTCGGCCCATTCGGGCCGGCCGGCCAAGCGCACTGATTAGTCGTGCTTGCCGCGCGCGCGCAGGTAGGCGATCGCGGCCTTCGGATCGTCGGTGGTGATCAGGTCGAAGGCCTGCTGATTGACGATGTAGTTGAGGTCGCCACGGTTGTCCGCGGTGTCGCGGCCGCCGGAATAGGAGAAGTACAGGTCCGACAGGCGATAGCAGCAGGCGCCGGTGTTGTTGTAGAACTGGCCGCCGCCTGGGCCGTCGGGAATCGCCTGGAACACGCCGAGGCGGGCGCCGTCCTCGCGCACCGCATCGGCATGCTTCTGCAGCAGTCCGTTCAGTTGCTTGACATTGACTTCCATCGGCTTGCGATCGGTGATCCAGGCCAGGATCGAATTGTTCACGTTGACCTTGGTCAGCATGTTGGTGGTGAACACCGGAATGCCGATCATGCCGTCGCCGTCGGCACGGTAGGCGGCGCGCGTCGGATACAGGGTCACGTTGACCTTGGCCGCGACGTAGTTGCCTTCGGTGACGGAGAATGCGGCTGCAGCGGCGCGGTTCACCGCGCGCACCGACGCGGCGTCCTTGATGTCAAACACGATCGGCGTCTTCAGGTTGTGCTGCTTGTAGTAGGCAAACAGATCGTCCACGCGCGGCACGTGGTAGCCGGTGGTGGTGCGACGGTCGGGCGTGAGCAGGGACAGCTTGGCCACCGTGGACCACGGCACCGTGTTCACGGCCGGGTTGGTGCCGGTGTTGTTGGCCGGGTTGTACTTGGTGCCGCCGCGGAACGCGGTCCACGCGTTGGTGGTGCGCCCCAGGTTGTAGTCGTGCAGGACCACCGGCACGCCATCGCTGGTCATCTTGATGTCCAGTTCGACGCCGTCCATGCATTGGTCGTTGGCCGTCTGCAGCGCGCCGCGCGAATTCTCCGGCATGTCGCCGATGCCCGAATACTTGCCCCACAGACCGCGATGCGCCAGCACCACGGCATTGCCGCTGCTGCCCTTGAACATGATGCGGCTCATCTTGGTGTCGGTGTTGTCGCCGCAAGAGGCCATGGCCAGTTGCGGCACGACGGCGAGGGTGGCCAGGGTCGCCAGCACGCGACAGGCGCGGGCCAGCGGATGTTGCGCGAGGTTGGTTTTCATTGTCTCTGTCCCAGTTGGAAAAGTGGCGCAAGGGGTGGACGAGCGCCTGCAGGTCGACACTGCGGCGGACTCGCTTGCTGCGCGCTCCGAGCACGGCAATGGGCCGCGCAGAGGCCGAAGCCGACCGTGATCGGCGGTGGCGTCGGGGCACAATCTAATTACTAACCATGAATTAATTATTGCTGGCGCGCGACGACGGCGCGGCAACCCGCTACGCGTGGCGCTGCCGCCGCTGTCTAAGGAGGTCGGCATCGCGCACGCGTCTGCGCCGCGGGTCGCGCGTCTCGGTGTGCGTCCCGGGTCGAAGCGGCCGAGGACGTCGCAGGCATCCAGGCCTGCGCGATCAGCGCAGCAGCAGATCGATCAACCGCGCGATCTTCGTATACGGCGGCTTGAGCCGATCGCTGGCGGCCCAACGCGACTGCCACAAAATCGGCAGCGCCTTGCTGAAGGCGTCGAAGCCGGCGCGGCCGTGGTAGGCGCCCATGCCGCTGGGGCCGATGCCGCCGAACGGCAGCGCGTTGGCGGCGAAGTGCAGCAGGCTGTCGTTGACGGTGACGCCGCCGGCGACGGTGGCGTGCAGGATCGCCTCCACCTGCGCGCGGTCGTGGCTGAAGGGATACAGCGCCAGCGGCCGGTCGCGGCCGTTGACCATCGCGATGGCCTCGTCCAGCGTGCGATAGCTGCGCAGCGGCAGGATCGGGCCGAAGATCTCCTCCTGCATCAACAGCGCGTCGTCGCCGGGCTGCAGCACCACGGTCGGCACGATCAGGCGTTCGCGTTCGGCGCGCCCGGGCTCGACGCTGGCCAGTTCGATGACTTCCAGCCCGCGCGCACGCGCGTCGTCCAGATAGCCGCGCAGGCGCCGGTACTGGCCTGCGTTGACGATGCGGGTGTAGTCGTCGGCCGCGGCGAAGTCGCCGTAGCGCGCCAGCACCTGCGCGCGCAGCGCCTGCACCAGCGCCGCGCTGCGGCCGGCGTCGATCAGCGCGTAGTCCGGCGCGATGCAGGTCTGCCCGGCGTTGAACCACTTGCCGGTGGCCAGGCGCGCGGCGGCCTGCGCGAGCGGGTAGTCGGCGCAGACGATGGCCGGCGACTTGCCGCCCAGCTCCAGGGTCAGCGGGGTGAGGTTCGGCGCGGCGGCGGCCATCACCTTGCGCCCGACCGCGGTGGAGCCGGTGAACACCAGATGGTCCAGCGGCAGCGCGGCGAAGGCGCCGGCCACCTCGGCCGCGCCCAGCGCCAGCGCTACCCGCTGCGGCGGGAACACCTCGGCCAGCAGCGACTGCAGGAACTGCGCGGTGCGCGGGGTGTGCTCGGACGGTTTCAGGTAGACATGGTTGCCGGCGGCGATCGCGGTGGCCAGCGGAATCAGCGCCAGGTTGACCGGATAGTTCCACGGCGCGATCACCCCGACCACGCCGACCGGCACCGGCCGCACTTCCGCACGCGCCGGCCACAGCCGCCAGCCGGCGCCGACGCGCTGCGGCCGCATCCAGCGCTTGAGGTGGCGCAGCAGGTGATCGATCTCGCCGAGCACGGTCATGCCGTCGGCGAGCAGCGATTCGTGGCGCGAACGATGGCCGAAATCGGCGGCGATGGCGTCGGCCATCTCCGGCAGGCGCCGCTTCAGCGCCGCGCGCAGGCGCAGCAGGTCGTCGCGGCGCTGCGCCTGGTCGGGCTTGGCGGCCTGCCAGGCGGCGCGCAGCCGCTGCAAGGTGACCGGCAATGCGGCGAGCGGCGTGTCGGTGGCGCCGGAAGTGGCGGCGGAAATGACCATGCACGCACTATACGATGGCGGCGTATGGCGCGATGCGTGGCGGTGCCAGCAGGCATGGCCTGCGCAGACCTGTGTGTCGCGGCTGAAGCCGCTCCTACAGGACGCCCTGCAGCGGCGCCACTGCGTCATGCAGCACGATGCCGTCCGGCACGACCAGGCCGTGCGCGTCGAGCCAGCAGGTGTGCAGGCCGCCGGCCCTCAGCCCCTGCGCGCGCGGCGCATGCCGCACACGACGACGCCGGCGCAAGGCCGGCGTCGCGGTGCCGGGAGCATCCCGGCGCAAGGGGCAGCCCTTACTTGGTGATGTCCACGTCCTTGGTCTCGCGCAGGAAAAACAGGCCGATGACGAAGGTCATCAACGCGATGCCGATCGGGTACCACAGGCCGTAGTACATGTTGCCGGTCGCCGCGACCAGGGCGAAGGAGATGGTCGGCAGGAAGCCGCCGAACCAGCCGTTGCCGATGTGGTAAGGCAGCGACATCGAGGTGTAGCGGATCCGGGTCGGGAACAGCTCGACCAGGTAGGCGGCGATCGGGCCGTAGACCATGGTCACGTAGATCACCAGGAACCACAGCAGCAGCAGCGTCATCGGCTTGTTGATGCGCGCCGGATCGGCCTTCTCCGGATAGCCGGCCGCAGTCAGCGCGCCTTTGAGCTGCTTGCCGAACGCATCGGACTTGGCTTTGGCCTCATCCTTGCCCAGCCCGGCGGCCTCGTACGCGGGCACCTGGGTGCCGCCGATGCTGACCTGCGCCAGCGACCCCGCCGCCGCCGGCTTGATCGCGTAAGGCACGCCGGCCTTGGCCAGCGCCGCGGCGGCGACGTCGCAGGAGTTGGTGAACTTGGCCTTGCCGATCGGATCGAACTGGAAGCTGCAGGTCGCCGGATCGGCGACCACCGCGGCCGGCGCGCTCTGCCGGGCTTCCTCGACCGCCGGATTGGCGAAGTGGGTCAGGCCCTTGAAGATCGGGAAATAGGTCAGCGCCGCCAGCAGGCAGCCGGCGAGGATGATCTTCTTGCGCCCGATCTTGTCCGACAGCCAGCCGAAGATCACGAAGAACGGCGTGGCCAGCGCCAGCGCCGCCGCGATCAGCAGGTTGGCGGTGGTGCCGTCGACCTTCAGCGTCTGGGTCAGGAAGAACAGCGAGTAGAACTGGCCGCCGTACCAGACCACGGCCTGGCCGGCGGTGGCGCCGAGCAGCACCAGCAGCATCAGGCGGAAATTGCCGTCCTTGAGGCTATCGCGGAACGGCTGCTTGGAGCCCTTGCCCTCGGACTTCATCTGCTGGAACAGCGGCGATTCGCTCAACTGCATGCGGATCCACACCGACACGCCGAGCAGCACGATCGAAACCATGAACGGAATGCGCCAGCCCCAGTCTTCGAACACCTCGGTGCCCAGGGTCATGCGCGTGCCCAGGATCACCAGCAGCGACAAGAACAGGCCCAGCGTGGCGGTGGTCTGGATGAAGCTGGTGTACAGGCCGCGCTTGCCCGGCGGCGCGTGCTCGGCCACGTAGGTCGCCGCGCCGCCGTATTCGCCGCCCAACGCCAGGCCCTGCACCAGCCGCAGCACGATCAGGATGATCGGCGCGGCCATGCCGATGCTGGCGTAGTTGGGCAGGATGCCGACGATGAAGGTGGACAGGCCCATCAGCACGATGGTGACCAGGAAGGTGTATTTGCGGCCGATGCGATCGCCCAGGCTGCCGAAGAACGCGGCGCCGAACGGGCGCACCGCGAAACCGGCGGCGAAGGCCAGCAGCGCGAAGATGAAGCCGGTGGTCTCGTTGACCCCGCTGAAGAATTGCTTGGCGATGATCGCGGCGAGCGAACCGTACAGATAGAAGTCGTACCACTCGAAGACCGTACCCAGGCTGGAGGCGAAGATCACCTTCTTGTGACCTTGGGTCAGGGGCTTGCCCGACGGGTTGATGGCGGTGCTGGACATAGGAAGCTTCCCCTCCGAAGCGGGTGGTGTGGCGGTGGCGGTGGTGGTGGGGTGACGCGGTCCGTCGCGGGTGCGGGCGAGTCCGCGGCGGCACGGCGCGCCCTCCCAGGGCGCCGCGCCGGCCGTGGCCTCAGAAGCTGTACTTGGTGGTGAACTGCAGGCGGGTGATGTCGCCCTTGGCGCCGCTTTCGATCTCGCGCTTGCCGACCATCAATTCGGCACCGACATCGACCTTGGGCAGCGGCGTGTAGAAGAGGTTGCCGCGCAGGCTCTGCACGTTCTTGGTCACGCCCAGCCCGGTCAGCGCGGTGTCGTTGTCGTAGTCGCTGCGCGCGTAGATCAGATTGGTACGCAGCTTGGGCGAGAACGCATGGCGCCAGCCGATGTAGCCGGCGACCACGCCGACCGTGTCCAGGTCGCGGTCGGCCGCGTCATAGACCGCGTCCTGGGCGATGCCCAGGCCGACGTAGCGGCCGATGCCCTCGCCGCCGCTGAGCTGGTAGAACAGGCTGTCGCTGTCCCCCGCCACCCACTTGCCGCCCAGGGTCAGGCCGCCGGCGGCCTTGCTGGCGTCGGCGCCGGTGGCGCGGTTGTCCACCTTCAGCTGGCCGAGCAGGCCGCCGATGCCGAAGCTGCCCCAGTCGCCCTTCCAGCCGTAACGCACGGTCAGGTCCGGCAGCGCGCCGCGGTCGGAGCTGGCACTGGTGATCGCGCCGCTCGCGCTGCGGTTGTAGACGGTGGTTTCCGGGTTCTCCAGGGCGACGCTGAAGCCGCCGTTGGTGTAACGCAGCTGCGCCTGGCGCACGAAGATCACGCCGTCGGTGGGACCGATGAAGTCGGCCGCTTCCGGCAGCGCCGCCGGGTCCATGAAGTTGGACCAGGTCTGGCCGGCCAGCCAGTGGTTCCAGTACATGTAGGCATGGCGCAGGGTGGCGCCGTAGGTATTGGTGGCGGTCTGGGTACCCAGCGCATTGCCGAAGAAATCCAGTTCCACCAGCGCCCCGGCCTTGTTGCCGGCGTCGCTGACGCTGTCCACGCCGAAGTTGATGCGCGAGAACTTGGCATGCGCGTTGTAGTCGGTGCCGGACTTGCCGCCGCCGACCGGGGTCTGCCCGGGCAGGTACAGCGCGCGCCCGGTGGCGTCGTCGGCGAGCTGGCCGTCGCCGGTGCGGGTGGCCAGGAAATCGGCCTTGATGAAACCGCCGACCTTGAACGTGGTGCCGGGGGCGGCGCCCGGGGTGATCGTGGTCACCTGGATCGGCGCCTTGCCGGCCGGCAGCGCCGCTGGCGCGGCCTGGCTCGACTTCACCGCGGCGACCTCGCTCTGCGCCTGCGCGATCTGGCCCTGCTGCTGTTGCTGCGAGGACAGCAGCTGCTGCACCTGCCGCTCCAGCTCGGCCACGCGGGCTTCCAGCGCCTGCTCGCGCGCCGATGGCGTCTTGCCGCTCTGGGCGAAGGCCGCGCCGGGCGCGATCAGCGCGACGACCAGCGCGGCCGCCAACGGGCGCCGTGCCAAGGATGCGATGCGGTGGCTCATTACTCCCTCCCGAATAATGGATGTCCGCCGCGCGCAGGCACGGCTGGGTGCACAGTGCGCGCCGCGGCCGGTCGCGCCTATTGGCCATTAGTCGAACGGGGCGGGGTTTACGACCATCGTCTAAAGCCCGGCGCGTGCGCGCTTAACAGTGGAATGCGGCAAACTGCGCGATGACGCGCCGCCGCATGCGGCGCCCCGTTCATTGCAGAGGGCACCATGGCCGATATCTACCCCGTCGATCCGCAGTTCGCCGCCCAGGCACGGATCGACAAGACCCAGTACCAGACCCTGTACCGGCAATCGGTGGAACAGCCGGAGGCATTCTGGGGCCAGGCCGCCGAGCGCCTGGACTGGTTCAAGAAGCCGACCCGGATCAAGGACGTGAACTTCGCCCTGGACGATTTCCATATCCGCTGGTTCGACGACGGCGAGCTCAACGCCAGCGTCAACTGCCTGGACCGGCAGCTGGCCACGCGCGGCGACAAGACCGCGCTGCTGTTCGAGCCGGACAGCCCGGACACGCCGTCCTACAACGTCAGCTACCGCGAACTGTACGAACGCGTGTGCCGGCTCGGCAACGCGCTGCGCGCGCTCGGAGTGAAGAAGGGCGACCGCGTCACGATCTACCTGCCGATGATTCCCGACGCGGCGGTGGCGATGCTGGCCTGCGCGCGCATCGGCGCGATCCACTCGGTGGTGTTCGGCGGCTTTGCGCCCAACTCGATCGCCGACCGGGTGATCGACTGCAGCAGCAAGCTGATCATCACCGCCGACGAAGGCCTGCGCGGCGGCAAGAAGATCCCGCTCAAGGGCAACGTCGATGCGGCGCTGAAGCTGCCCGGCACCACCAGCGTGGAAACAGTGCTGGTGGTGCGCCACACCGGCGGCGCGGTGGACATGCAGGCGCCGCGCGACCGCTGGTTCCACGACGTGGTCGACAGCCAGCCGGCCACATGCGAACCCGAGCGCATGAACGCCGAGGATCCGCTGTTCATCCTCTACACCTCCGGCTCCACCGGCAAGCCCAAGGGCGTGCTGCACACCACCGCCGGCTACCTGCTGTACGCGGCCTACACCCACGAGACCGTGTTCGACCTGCGCGAGGACGACATCTACTGGTGCACCGCCGACGTCGGCTGGGTCACCGGCCACAGCTACATCGTCTACGGGCCGCTGGCCAACGGCGCCACCGCGCTGATGTTCGAAGGCGTGCCCCACTACCCGAACGTGTCGCGCTTCTGGGAGGTCATCGACAAGCACCAGGTCACGATCTTCTACACCGCGCCGACCGCGATCCGCGCGCTGATGCGCGAGGGCGAGGCGCCGGTCAAGCGCACCTCGCGCACGTCGCTGCGCCTGCTCGGCAGCGTCGGCGAGCCGATCAATCCCGAAGCCTGGCGCTGGTACTTCGATGTGGTCGGCGACGGCCGCTGCCCGATCGTGGACACCTGGTGGCAGACCGAGACCGGCGGCATCCTGATCACCCCGCTGGCCGGCGCGATCGACCTCAAGCCCGGCTCGGCGACGCTGCCGTTCTTCGGCGTGCAGCCGGCCCTGGTCAACGCCGACGGCGAAGTCCTGGAAGGCGCCACCGAAGGCAACCTGGTGCTGCGCGACTCATGGCCGGGGCAGATGCGCACCGTCTACGGCGACCACCAACGCTTCATCGACACCTACTTCCGCACCTATCCGGGCAGCTACTTCACCGGCGACGGCTGCCGCCGCGACGCCGACGGCTACTACTGGATCACCGGCCGCGTGGACGACGTCATCAACGTCTCCGGCCACCGCATCGGCACTGCCGAGGTGGAGAGCGCGCTGGTCTCGCACCCGAAGGTGGCCGAGGCCGCGGTGGTCGGCTTCCCGCACGACATCAAGGGCCAGGGCATCTACGCCTACGTGACCCTGATCGCCGAGGAGACCCCGAGCGAGGAACTGCACAAGGAACTGGTGGCCTGGGTGCGCAAGGAGATCGGCCCGATCGCCGCGCCCGACCACCTGCAGTGGGCGCCGGGCCTGCCCAAGACCCGCTCGGGCAAGATCATGCGCCGCATCCTGCGCAAGATCGCCGAGAACGCCCCCGACCAGCTCGGCGATACCTCGACCCTGGCCGATCCGTCGGTGGTGGATTCGCTGGTGAACGAGCGACTGACGCGCTGACGCGCGTCGGGAATGGGGAATCGGGAATGGTGAAAAGCGATTCCCGGTCGCCTCCACACCCCCAGCGCCAGGAAATCTGCTGTTGCTTTTGCTGTTGCGATTCCCCACTCCCGACTCCCCATTCCCGGCCTCACCCATGCCCACCCTGCTGATCGCCGACGACCACCCCCTGTTCCGCGAGGCGCTGCGCGGAGCGGTGCAGCGGGTGATGCCGGGGGTGCAGCTGTACGAGGCCGACAGCGTCGAGGCGCTGTATGCGCTGGCCGACCATCACGCCGATGCCGACCTGTTACTGATGGATCTCAACATGCCAGGCGCGCAGGGTTTCAGCGCACTGGTGCACATGCGCGCGCTGCATCCGCAGCTGCCGGTGGTGGTGGTGTCCGCGCGCGAGGAACCGACGGTAATGCGCCGCGCGCTGGACCACGGCGCGTTCGGCTTCATTCCCAAGTCGGCCGACTCGGACACCATCGGCCTGGCCCTGAGCACGGTGCTGGATGGCGAGCGCTGGGCGCCGCCGGAAGCGCATAACGTGCCGCCCACCGACCGCGCCGAACGCGAGGTCGGGCAGCGCTTGCGCGAACTGACCCCGCAGCAGTTCCGCGTGCTGCAGATGCTCGGCGCCGGCCGCCTCAACAAGCAGATCGCCTACGACCTGGGCGTGTCCGAAGCCACCATCAAGGCCCACGTCACCGCGATCCTGCGCAAGCTCGGCGTCACCAACCGCACCCAGGCGGTGCTGATGGCCGGCAAACTGGCCATCGACAGCGACGCCATCGTGCTGCCGCTGGAAGAGGACTGAGCCAGTCGCCAGGTTAGGACTTGCCATACCGGCGCAGGCGCGCTAAAACCCCGGCCTCAGGGGAGCATGCGCAGTACAGACGCCAGGAGGCCCCACATGACCAGCACCACCGAGATCGCCGCGCTGCTGGCCGCCACCGATGCGCAGGGCCGGGTCGATCCGCTGGCCTACGAGGCGCAACGGCTGATCCTGCAGCACCAGGGCCTGGGCAGCGTGGATGCCGCCGCGCTGGTCCGCGCGCTGCCGGCCTCGCCGGGATTCGCCGCGTTCGACCGTCGCGCGTTCTTTTCCGCCATCGACCGGCGCCTGGACACGCCGCAGGAACGGCAGCGCTTCGCAGAGGCGCTGGACCAGGCCAACCTCAGCGACGGCTGGCTCGAACGGCTGGGCGAGCAGGCCGCCCAGGCCGGCGGGCAGGTCTACGACGCTGCGCGCAACGCGGTGCGCGGGGCCAACAGCCAGGTCAGCGACGGCCTGGCCGCCGCACAGCGCAGCACCCGCGACACCGCCGCCGATCCCGACGCCTCGCCTGCGCTGCGCGCCGCGGCGAAGGCCAGCAACAACGTGATCGGCGAGGCGCAGCAAGGCTACGGTTTCGTCACCGGCGGCGCCGCGCACGCCCTGACCACGCTCGGCGAGACCGTCGATCTGGCGCGCATGGGCACGCGCCTGGCCACCGACCCGCACTACCGCGACGTGGTGGTCGGCATGGCCCGCATCTATGCGGCCGAGGTGGCCGCCGACCCGCACAAGCCGATCGACCAGGCCCGCAGCGCCGCCACGCAGGCGTGGCAGCACTGGGAACAGGGATTGGCGCAGGCGCAGCGCGATGGGCGCGAGCGCCAGTACATCGGCAGCGCCGAAGGTGCGGTCGGAGTGGAGATCCTGGCCACCCTGGTGCCGGCGAGCAAGGTGAGCAAGCTCGGCAAGGCCGCGCAGCTCATGGAAGACATCGCCCCGCGCGCCGCCGCCGAGGCCGGCGCAGGCCTGGCCGAGGCCGCCCGCGCCGAACGCGCTGGCACGCGCGCGCACGACGGCGCCGGGCATGCACCCGAGCGCCACGCGGGCTTGCCCGGCCGCGCCGGCGCCTACGCCGAAGCGCTGGAAGAAGCCGGCCAGGCCGCCCGGCGTGGCGGTGAGGCCGGCGAAGGCGCACGGCAACTGCTGCGCGGGCTGGTCGGCCAGGCCCGCCAGGACGGCCACCTCGACGACCTGGTCCGCGCCGCGCGCGCCACCGACAATGTCGAAGGCCTGCTGCGCAGCGGCGAACTGGCGCCGCGCGAACTCACCGCCATCCTCAAGCGCAGCCCGGATGTCTTCGACGGGCGGATCGACTTCCCGACGGCGCTGGGCCACAGCACCCAGGGCGTGGACCTGACCCGGCTCACCACGCGCCAGCTCGGCGACATCGGCGAAGCCATCCAGACCCACCACCTGGTCGAGCAGGGCTACAGCGACATCGTCGCGATCAAGAACCGCTCCGGCCACGGCATCGACCTGGTCGGCCGCAACCCCGACGGCGATCTGGAGTTCTTCGAGATCAAGACCTCGGCCAAGGGGATGGCGCCGGCGCAGCGGGGGGATCCGGAACAATTCGTGGCCAAGCGGATCGAGCTGGCGATCCGTGCGGAAAAGCACTGGGATCCGAAGAACACGATTCCTGGATTGAATGACATACCAGATGGAATAAGAAGAGAAATTGGCCCAGAGGCCGGGAACATCAACGCCACGTGGGTGCAACTCAACCTGAGTCGCACACCGGACTCCCCTCGCCTGCAAATCGAACGCACGGTGGAACCCTGGGTCAAACCGGCACCGAAGCAGACCATGCTGACGCCAGATGAGGCCGGCCACCCAGACCATGCCGCGTTCGATACTATCCTGCGCAAAGTGCAGGGCGACGGCCGCTGGAACGAAGAGCAAAGCCGTAACATTGCTGCCCACCTTCTTTACGAGCACAAGGCCGATCCGTTGTGCAAGTCCCTGGATTCCGTGCGTATCGGGGGCAGCGCGGAAGCGCCGCTGGTATTCGCGGTCAGTTCTCCGCACGGCGCCGACAAAGCTCCGCATTTCCACGTCCGCGTGGATGCCGAGCAGGCGGCACAGCGCCCGGCAGCCGAGAGCTTTTCGCAGGTACAGCAGCAGCAGGCACTCGCCCAGCAAACCGAGCAACCTGACCTAACCCCACGCAGCGCGAGGATGAGTTGATGGCAACCGGCAAGCGGGTCCAACACCTGCCGGCGTGGCATCCCTCGTTGAAGAAGCTATTCAAGTCCTGCGACAAATGGATCGAATGGGCGTTCACCACGGATCGCAGGCCCGCCAAGTATCTGGAACGCATCGAAGCGTGCCTCGCGCAATCCGGCGCCTTGAAAGGCGAAGTCTGGCTGGACTTGGGCCAGGCCGGCCACGCTTACGCCATGCAAGCCTGCGCCCTAAGCGGCCAGGGCCGCCTGGACGAACTGGCGCAGCCATTGCGCTGGGCGGTGGCGATGCGCTCGATCGCCTTCCGCTTCGAAGCCGCGGTGACCCTGGCCTGGACCACCGAGCGGCAACCGCTGCTGCCGTTCTGGACCAGCATGAAGGCGGCAGGTACCGCAATGCTCTCGCAGTGGGACGCCACCGAGGCCGGCGCCCGCTTCCTGATCCAGGTCGCGCACAAGGACCAGGCCCTGAAACCCGACGAGTGGCGTGGCGAGGGTTGGGGGAAAGGCACCAACGACGCTTTCCTCATTTACCTGTTCGCACAGGCCTTCGGCATCCCCACCCATTACCGGCCCGTGCATCCGCTGATCCCCGAATACCAGGCCGTACTCGACCAGTGGCAAAGCACCGACGCAGCGGCGTTCCGGGCCGCCATGCTGGATGCGGCAGACTGGCACATCGCCCGCAGCAAAGGCAGTACCGAGCGCAATACCTATGAATTCGATGAGAGCTTCAATGGCGTATATCCCGCCGAATTGCTCGCCGTGCAGGCTTTGCGCATGCGCGACGGCCTGCCCCACTTCGATACTGGCCACCTGCTGATCGACACGCCCTGGACCATCCTGCGCAACCTGCCCGAGTGTCCGCCGCATCCGCTCGCCGTGGCGGTGGAAGAGCGCGTACGCCGCGACTATCCGGATTACCGCTGAGCGGCGGCAACGCGGGCGGCCTCCAAATTCTGCGGCGTGACCATCCGCACGCGCAGACACGCTGAGCCATGCACCGATTGCGCTACGCGTGCATTGGCTGCGCGCATGTCGATATAGCGCGTGCTAAGAAAATCAGCTGCAGGTTCGCGTGCGTTCGAAGCGTATTCGCCGGCATTTGCCGCTGTTAGACTGCGCGTCCCTTGGGGAGTAGCCTGCTGTCCAGCAGCACCGGACAGCGCCCGCATCAACATACTCGGCCGTTGCGCCGTGGTGCGGGCAGCCATCTCGGTTGGCGAGACCAGCGGCGAGCTCGCGTGGCGAAAGCCGGGCGCGCGCACTCGTCGTTCGTCTCCTGCCCCGGCGCGGTCCTCCCCCCATGTCGTTTCTTTCCATTCTGTTGCTCGGCATCGCCATGTCCACCGACGCCTTCGCCGCGGCGGTCGGCAAGGGCGCGGCCATGCGCAAGCCGCTGTGGCGCGACGCGCTTCGCGCCGGCCTGATCTTCGGCTGCATCGAGGCGCTGACCCCCGTGCTGGGCTGGGTGCTCGGCCAGGCCGCTTCCAAGTACGTGGTCGCGTTCGACCACTGGATCGCGTTCGGTCTGCTCGGCGCGCTCGGCGTGCACATGATCGTCGCCGGGCTCAAGCCCGATGCGCCCGAGGACGCCGCCGAAGCGCCCAAGCGCCACGGCTTCTGGAACCTGGCCGCGACCGGCTTTGCCACCAGCATCGACGCGATGGCGGTCGGCGTCGGCCTGGCCTTCCTCGACGTGAACATCGCCGAGGTCGCGGTGGTCATCGGCCTGTGCACGCTGACCATGGTGACCCTGGGCATCATGCTCGGCCGCGTGCTCGGCACCCTGGCCGGCAAGCGCGCCGAGATCGGCGGCGGCGTGCTGCTGATCGCAATCGGCAGCACCATCCTGTTCGAGCACCTGCACGGCGCGGGCTGATCCGCGCACGCCCCGCCGCTGCCGGCTCAGCCCTGCGGCGGCGGCTTGGCGGTGAATTCCAGGCAGGTGGAGAAGAGGCACTTGTCGCCGCTGCGCGGCGGCAGCGCGGCATGCAGGTACATTGCCGATACGCCACTGCCTGCACAGGGGCCTGCAGCGCGCTAATCGCCCTTGATCGGATCGTGGTACGCGGTGAGGAAGGCGCGCAGCGAGGCCGGCTTGACCGGCTTGGTCAGCAGCCGGTAACCGCGTTCGCGCGCCAGCAGTTTCAGTTCGTCGCGCCCATCGGCGGTGAGCAGGGCGCCGGCGACCGGGCCGACCATCGCCTCGCGCAGCGCGTCCAGCGTATCCAGTCCGTCCAGGCGGTCGTGCAGGTGGTAGTCGACCAGCATCACATTGGGCGCGCGCGCCGCCAGCGGCAGCGCCTCGTCCACGGTGCTGGCGCAGATCACCTCCACCTGCCAGCGCCCGAGCAGCGCGCGCATGCCGTCGAGGATTTCCTGGTCGTTGTCCACGCACAGCACGCGCAACCCGGCCAGCGAATCGCTGGCGGCAGCGCTGCGCTGCTGGCGCTGCTGCTTCTGCGGCACCGGCGCCACCCGCGGTACGGCGATGGCGAACATGCTGCCGTGGCCGACCGCGCTGCGCGCATCCAGGTCGTGGCCGAGCAGGCGCGAGATCCGCTGGCAGATCGACAGGCCCAGGCCCAGCCCCTGCTCGCCCCAGTCGAACGGCTGCTGGTAGCGCTGGAACTCCTCGAAGATCTGCTGCATGTGGTGCTTGGGGATGCCCGGGCCGGTGTCCCACACCTGCAGCTCCAGCGCCGCGCCACGGCCGCGCATGCCCAGTACGATGCGGCCCTGGCGGGTGTAGCGCAGCGCATTGGCGAGGAAGTTCTGCAACACGCGGCGCAGCAGGCGGCGGTCGCTGCGCACCCAGATCGGCCGCGCGTACACCTGCATGCGCAGGCCGCGGCCGGCGGCGACCGGGGTGTACTGCGCGGCCAGTTCGCGCAGCAGCACGCTGGCATCGAAGTCCTCGATGGTCGGGAGCATGCCGCCGGCGTCCAGCCGCGACACGTCGAGCAGGCCGTCGAGCAGCTCCTCGGCCGCGCGCAGCGAGGCGTCCACGCGTTCGGCCAGATGCCGCTGCTCCTCGTTCTGGTGCGCTTCGCGCAGCGCGGAGGCGAACAGCCGTGCCGCGTTGAGCGGCTGCAGCACGTCGTGGCTGATCGCGGCCAGGAAGCGGGTCTTGGACTGCTGCGCCAGTTCGGCCTCGCGCGAGCGCTCGGCCACGCGTTGCTCCAGCGTCTCGTTGGCTTCCAGCAGCGCCTGCTCGGCGCGCTTGTAGTCGGTGATGTCGTTGTAGCTGGTCACGTAGCCGCCGCCGGGCAGCGGCTGGCCGCGCATCTCGATCACCTTGCCGTCGCTGCGGGTGCGCTCGAACACATGCGAGGTGCCGGCGCGCAGATGCGCGATGCGGCGGCCGATCTGGTCTTCGATGCGGCCCTCGCCCAGTTCGCCGCGCTCGGCGTTGTAGCGGATCAGGTCGGCGACCGGGCGGCCGACGTAGAGCATGCCGTCGGGATAGCCGAACATCTGCTGGTAGCGCCGGTTCCACGCGGTCAGGCGCATCGCCGGATCGACCACGCTGACCCCGGCGCTGATGTTCTCCAGCGTGGTGGACAGGATCTCGCGGTTGAAGCGCAGCTCCTGCCCAGCTTCGTCGAGCACCGCCACCACTTCGCCCAGGTCCATGCCCGAGCCGCGCAGCAGGCTGGTCAGCACCAGCCGCGCCGAGGCCGCGCCGATCGAGGCGGCGAGCAGGCGTTCGGTGAACTGCACCCAGACCCGGTCCGCCACCGCGCTGGGCTGCGGCTCGCGGCCGAGCAGTTGCGCCTGTTCGGCGAAGGCGCGGCGCGCGTGGCGCTCGCCGACCATGCGTTCGGCCAGGGCCTGCAAGTCGATCACGTGCACGTGCCCGAGCCAGTCGCCGGCCACCGCCGGCCGCTGCGAATACGGCTCCAGGAATGGCGCCGCGCGCAGCCGCTCGTCCAGGCCCGGGCGCCAGCGCGCCGACACCAGCATCATCGTGCCGACATTGACCAGCAGCGACCAGAACGTACCGTGCGCCAGCGGGTCCCAGCCGCTCATCCCGAACAGCTGCTGCGGTTGCAGCCAGGAGACGCCGAACGGTCCTTCGTGCAGCCAGTCCGGCGCCAGCCAGCCGGCCTGGGTCAGCGCTGGCAACAGCAAGGTGTAGATCCAGGTGCCGAAGCCCAGCGCCATGCCGGTCTCCACGCCCTTGCGGCTGGCGCCGCGCCAGTACAGCCCGCCGATCACGCCCGGCGCGAACTGCGCCACCGCCGCGAAGGCCATCAGCCCGTACGAGGCCAACGAGCTGTCGTTGCTGCTGCTGCGGTAATAGCCGTAGGCGATCAGCGCCAGCAGCAGGATCGCCAGGCGGCGGATCCACAACACCCGCGAGGCGACGTCGGCGCCGGCCGCCTGGTGCCCGCGCCGGCGCAGCAGCACCGGCATCACCAGGTCGTTGCTGATCATCGTCGCCAGCGCGATGCTGGAGACGATGACCATGCCGGTGGCGGCGGAGAACCCGCCCACGTAGGCGACCAGCGCCAGCGCGGTGCGGCCCTCGGCCAGCGGCAACGCCAGCACGATGCTGTCGTGGGCCACCTCGCCGGACTGGCCGAACAGGGCGATGCCGGCCGCGGCGATCGGCGCCACCATCGCCGAGATCACCACCAGGTACAGCCCGAACAGCCAGCGCGCCTTGCGGATGTCGCCGATGTCGCTGCATTCCACCACCGCCACGTGGAACTGCCGCGGCAGGCACACGATGGCCAGGAAGCTGAGCAGGGTCTGCGAGATGAAGCCGACCGGCGGGGTGTTCTGGAACAAGGTGCGCGCCGACTGCAGCACCTGGCCGTCGCGCCCGCTCAGCCACACGTAGGCGAACACGCCCACCGCGACCATCGCCAGCAGCTTGACCACCGATTCCAGCGCGATCGCCAGCATCATGCCGTGGTGATGCTCGGTGGCGTCCACCTGGCGGGTGCCGAACAGGGTCGCGAACAGCGCCATCAGCAGCGCCACGTACAGCGCCGGATCGGCGTAGAACGGCGCGCCGGCGCTGGACTGGCCGCTGAGCACCTGCAGGCTCATCGCCACCGCCTTGTACTGCAGCGCCAGGTACGGCACCACGCCGACCAGCGCGATCACCGCCACCAGCGCCGCCAGGCGCCGCGAACGGCCGTAGCGCGAGGAGATGAAATCGGCGATGGACACCGTGTTCTCGCTGCGCGCGATCAGCGCCAGGCGCTCGATGATGCGCCAGCCGAACAGCAGGAGCAGCAACGGCCCCAGGTAGATCGGCAGGTAGCCGGCGCCATTGCGCACCGCGCTGCCGACCGCGCCGTAGAACGTCCACGACGAGCAGTACACCGCCAGCGCCAGGCTGTACACCGCCGGGCGCAGCCACGGCCGCTCCGGGTACAGCGGCCGCCGATCGCCCCACCACGCCACCGTGAACAGCAGCGCCGCGTAGCCGACCGACACCAACAGCAGGATCCAGCTGGAAACCAAGAGCGACGTCCCCGGTGCGTTCGCTGCAGTCTAGCGCGCCGCCCACAGCAAGGCGCCGCGCCGCAACAGGCCGAAGCAGCCCCACGTCGCCAGCGTCTTCGTCAGCGCCCGCCACGGTGCGGCCGGGTCCATGCGCACGCCCAGGCGGGTCCACGCCGGCAGGAGCGTCGCTGGCTGGTACAGGCGCACGCACAGCAGCGCCAGTGGCAGCGTCGCCGCAGTGCGCCGATCGACCCGATCGGCCAGCGGCATTCGCGCCACCAACCGCACCCGCGCGACAAGGCAGTGCCGGCAGACCGATCGCAGGCGCGCGGCGTGGAGGCGCAGCGGATCGTCCTGCACAGGCCGGCAGGCAGCGCCCCCGCGAGCGGGCTGCGGGATGCGGCGAATGGCCACCTCCGTTCTGCCGCTGGATGCGGGTGCGGCGCTGGATCGCATGGCGTGGCGCATAGCGGGACGGGCCGATTGCGCCGCTCGAACGCTGGATCCCTCATCCGCTGCAGGCGCGCGCAAGGCGCGGTGCTGCGCGACGGCAGCGACCCGTCGCAATGGATGCGCGCGTTCGCTGCGGCAGCCGGCACGCAGCCCGCGTCAGCGCCCGGTTCGTCCGCAACGTGGCGCAAGCGGCGCAGCGCATGGCAGGCGACGCGCTAAGATTCGCGCAATGAACGTCCCCGCCCGCCCACGTTGATGTCTTCCGTCCCAGCCGAGTCGCGGGCGAGCTATCTGGAACAGCAACGGCTGCGGCTGCAGACGCAGTTGCAGCAGGCGCAGGCGCGGCAGGCCGCCGCCGAGGCCGAGGTGGAGCGGCATCTGCCGGCGGTGGAACAGGCCGTGGCCACCATCCACCGCGACTTCGTCGCCCAGGCCGCGCAGGCCGCGCGCGCGGTGCTGCGCCGCGAACGCCGCCGCGCGTGGTGGCCGGCGCTGTTGCTGCGCCCGCTGCTGCCGGACTGGCGCTGGCGGCTGGCGCTGCTGGCCTTCCTGCTGCTGGCGCTGCCGTGGATGAGCGCGCACTGGCTCGGCGACGCGCGCGATTATGTGGACTGGTGGCGGCAGTTCGGCGTGCAGCGCGATACGCTGCAGCTGCTGCAGCGCGCGCTGCCGTCGCTGCTGGTGTATGCGCTGATGGTGATCGGCGGCGCGCAACTGCTGGCCCGGCACGTCAGCCAGGACGAACGCGCGCTGCTGCGCGGTTTCGCGCAACGGCCGCTGGCGTTGCTGCAATTGGCCAGCGACAGCCGCCACGACGCCACCTATCCGTACCGCGTCACCCGTGCGCCGTGGCCGCTGCGCGAGCTGCAGGGCCGCTGGCAGATCGCCGCGGCGCACGGCGACCTGTTCGGCGCGCGCATGCTGGCGCTGCACGACGGCGCCGAACCGGAGCCGCAGGTGCAGGCGCTGCTGGTGCTGCCCGACGCGACCCACCCCGCCGCGCTGATCCCGATCGCCGACGCGCTGGACGCCGAGGCGCAGGCGCAGTTGCACGACCTGGCGCTGGCCGTGGCGACGAGCGCGGCAGCCGGGTCGCAACCGATCGCCGAGCTGCACCGGCACGTAGACGTCTGGATGGAAGCGCGCAGCCAGCAGCGCATGCTGCTGCAGCGGCTGCAGAGCATGGACGCGATCCACCGCCACTGGGCCGACGTGGCGCTGCCCGACAGCACACTGGACCAGATCCTGAAGCTGGTGGACCTGTTCGTGTCCGGACGCACGCCGGCGCCGAAGGGCATGCTGCTGCACGGCCCGCCAGGCACCGGCAAGACCCTGATCGCGCGCAAGCTGGCGCGCCATGCCGGCTGCCATTTCGAAGCGCTGGGCGTGGCCGACCTGAAGGCCGCGCACGTCGGCCACACCGGCCCCAAGGTGCAGGCGATCTGGCAGCGCTGCCGCGCCAAGGCGCCGGCGATCCTGTTCATCGACGAATGCGAAAGCGTGTTCGCGCGCCGCGGCGGCGTGGACAGCGACAGCTTCGGCGCCGAGCTGGTGCAGACCTTCCTCGCCGAATGGGACGGCTTCCACGAAGCGCGCGGCCAGGTGCTGGTGATCGGCGCGACCAACCGCCCGGAACTGCTCGACGATGCGGTGATGTCGCGCTTCACCGCCAGCATCGGCATCGGCCTGCCCGACGCCGCCGCGCGTGCCCGCATCCTCGGCGGCGAACTGGAACGCGCCGGCTTCGCGCTGGCGCTGGACCCGCGCGTGGTCGCCGACAGCAGCGGCCTGTCCGGCCGCGACCTGCACACCCTGGTGGCGCGGGTCGCCGCCGAGTGCATGGACGGCGAACTCGACGGCCAGGTGCTGCTGGCGCAATTGCGCTTGCTGCGCGGCAAGGGCTCCACCCGGGTGACGCCGCTGGACTGGAACGACATCGTGCTGCCGGCGCCGGTGATCGAGGAATTCGTCGGCCTGGGCAAGGAGCTGCGCAATGCCGAGACGCTGGCCACGCTGGGCGTGCCGGTGCCGCGCGGGATCCTGATGTACGGCCCGCCCGGCACCGGCAAGACCCAGCTGGCGCGGATCCTGGCCAGCCAGTCGGGCCTGGCCTTCATCGCCCTGACCGGCGCAGACCTCAAGGCGGCCTACCTGGGCCAGTCCGGCCAGCGCGTGCAGGCTGCGTTCGAACGCGCCCGCGCGCAGGCGCCGTGCATCGTGTTCGTCGACGAGATCGACATCGTTGCCCCGGCGCGCGGGGTCGATGGCGACGATGCGCTGACCCGCGAGATCGTCGGCCAGCTGCTGCAGGAACTGGACGGCGTCGCCAGCCAGGCCGGGCAGATCTTCCTGCTGGCCGCCAGCAACCATGCCGCGGCGATCGACCCGGCGCTGCTGTCGCGGCTGGACCGGCAGATCGAGATCGGCCTGCCCGACCGCGCCGCACGCAGCGCGATCGTCGCGTGCCTGCTGCATGGCAAGCCGCTGGCATTCGACGCCGCGGAAGCCGCCGACTGGCTGGCCGATCGCAGCGCAGGCCGCTCCGGCCGCGACCTGCAGACCTGGATCAGCCGCGCCATGCGCCGCGCCGCGCGCCGCGCGCTGCTGGAAAGCGACGATGCGGCGCAGACCCGGCTGCACTGGGACGACCTCGTTGAAACCGCGGAAGCATGGCGCGCGTAAGCGTGCGTCCTGTCGCGGCTGAAGCCGCTCCTACAGTGCACCCAGTTGCACTGCTTATCCCTGTAGGAGCGGCTTCAGCCGCGACAGGATGTCAGCTCGCTCCAGGCACGGCGGCCACCCTCACCCACCCGGCAACACCACCTCGACCAGATAGCGGCGGCCCGGTTCGATGCCCTCGATTCGCGGCGCGTCCAGCGCGCGCCCATCCACGCTGACCTGCTGCGCAACACAACCGGCATCGCGCTGCATGCGCACATCGAACACCGCACCGCGAAACCGGCGCTGCACCGCCGCCTGCCTCCAGTGCGACGGCAACTGCGGGCGCACGCACAGCGCCTCGCCTTCGCCCTTCAGCCCGAACAGGCCCTCGATCAAGCAGCGATACAGCCACGCCGCAGTGCCGGTGTTGAACAACTGGCTGGAACGACCGGCGGTACGCGGCAACTCGCGCCAGGCGCCGCGGTAATAGTTCGGCACGAACACCGGCAACTGCCCGCGCTGCAGGTAGTCGGCCAGGTCCGGTCCCGGGATCATCGCGCGCAGTACGCGCCAGGCGCGGTCGGCGTCGCCGATCGCGTACAGCGCGTGCAGGTAGAACGCGGCGGCGTGGTTGTAGACCGAACCGTTCTCTGCCGAACCAGGATGCTTCTGCGTCAGCCGGCCCACATCCTCGCGCATCGCGGTATACGGCGGCGCCAGCATGGTGGGCCCGTACGGCGTGTCCAGCTGCGCATCGACCGCCTGCAGCAGGCGCGCGCGCCGGTCCGCATCGGCGGTGCCGGCGAGCAGCGCCCAGCTCTGCGGATTGAGATAGATGCGGCCTTCCGTATCGTCCTTGATGCCGAAACGCACGCCGTCGTCGGTGATGCCGCGCGCATACCAGTCGCCGTCCCACAGTTCGCGATTGACCGCGGCGTTGACCTCGGCCGCACCGGCACGGCACGCGGCCGCCTGCGCGTGGCGGCCATGGCGTTCGCAGAGGGTCGCCCACAGCTGCAATGCGTAGGCCGTGGCCACCGACAACCAGCCGGACACGCCGCGACCACGATAGCCGACCATGTTCATCGGGTCGCACCAATCGCCCTGCGCGATATAGCTCAGCCCGCGCGCGTCGCGTGCGCCGAGCAGCCAGCGCAGCGCCGCGTCCAGCCGCGCGGCGACGCTGGCACCGCGCCCGTCGGTGCCGACCACGATCTCCTCGAGCAACGCCGCATCGCCGGTCTCGTCCAGATACGCCGACAGGAACACCGGCAACCACACGCAATGGTCGGTATGCGGCACCTGGTTGATGTACTTCAGCTCCGCGCCTTCGATCAGCAGGATGCCGTCCGGCATCGCGCCGCTGGCGTCCTGTTGCGACAGCGCATGCAGCAGCGCCGCACGCGCCGTCCGCGGGCGCAGGAAGCTCATGCCCATGTGGTCCTGCAGGAAATTGCGGGTCTGCGGATCGGTGGTCAGGCGGTTGACGTCGCCGTGATAGAACACCTGCCGCGGCAACCAGTGGTTGACCAGGTTGTCCAGGCCCGGATCGGGCGTGGCGATGTGCAGGCAGCCGGCAGCCTCGTTCAAATAATCGCTGTACACGGCGGCCGCTTCGGCGAAGCCGGCAGCCGACAGATACCGGTGCCGCAGCGCGGCGATCTCCGCATCGTCGCGTGCCGGGCCGAACAGGAAGCGCAGCGTGTGTTCCTGTTGCGGCTGCAGCATCAGGCAGTACTGCAAGGCCGCGGTCGGCGTTTCGTAGCGCGCATCGTTGCCGCCCAGCCGCGGCTGCAGCACTGCGCTCGGCGCATGCAGGCCGCCCTCGCCCTCGAACGCCGATTGCCGTGCATCCCAGGCGTCGGGCAGCTGCTCGTGCAGCAGGAAGGTGCAGTCCTTGAAGTCGCGGTTGCGGAAATAGTCCTCGACCTTCTGATACGGCGTGACGCTGCGGCACACGATGCCGCCCAGGTCGGCGCGGTACTCGCCGCTCTGCTGCATCCACGACATGTAGCCGACCGGGAAATACGCATACAGCGCGATGCGCCGCGCGCGCCCGTCCAGATTGCGCACCTGGCACTGCCACAGCTCGACCGTGTCCTCGACCGGCACCTGCAGCCGCACCTCCACCTCGATCTCGGCGTAGCGCACGCACCAGGCGATGTCGCGCTTGCCGACCGAGAAGCGGAACGCCTGCGGCGTCGCACGCACCGGCTCGTACGGCACCGAATAGACCGCACCGCTGTCCTCGTCCTTGAGATAGAAGAAGCGCCCCGGATGATGCGCGTAGTACGGCTGCTCCGGCTGCATGAAGGTCCTGGCCTCCAGGTTCGGCGCATGCGCGTACCTGGCCGGCTCCGGCTGCATGAACTGCGCGGTGGCGTAGCCGCGGCAGGTGGCCTGGATCATCATCCGCCGGTTCCACAGGAAGCCGCCGGCATTGGGCAGGGCCGTCGGGCTGTGCAGCTCGTAGCGTTCGCCATCGGCGCTGGGCGCCAGCACATCGCTTACCTCGCCGGATGCGTCATTGCCAACGCTCATGCGCTCGCCTCCTCCGCGGCGCGCTTGCGCGCGGCCAGTTCCTGTTGGATACGCAGCAGCGCCGCATCGTCGAGCGGATAGAACCGCATCGTCCACGCCGCCAGCAGTGCGATCGCGCCCGGGATCACCGTCAGCAGCAACACGATCCCCAACTGCGAGGCATCGCTCTGCGCCTGGTTGGCCACATAGCCCATCCCCGCCAGCATCCACGCGATGCAGGCCGAGGCCAGCGCGCCACCGAGCTTCTGCGAGAACGTCGCCGCCGAGAACGTCATCGCGGTGGCGCGGCGCCCGGTCTTCCATTCGGTGTAGTCGGCGGTGTCGGCATACATCGAGAACGCCAGCGGCGATTTCGGCCCCAGCGCCAGGCCGATCAGCAGGTTGATCGCGAACAGCGCCCAGATCGCCTCGCGCGGGATGAAGAACATCGCGCAGCTGAGCACGCCCACCACCCCCATCAGCCACATCATCAGCCGGCGCTTGTCGCACAGCCGGGTCAGCAGCGGCGTGGCCGCCGCGCCCACCGCCAGCGCTATCGAATAACTGCCCAGGAACCAGCCGGTCAGGTCGGGGCGGCCGACGTAGTACTTGAAGTAGTACACGCCGGCGCCGGCGCGCATGACGATGGTGATCATGATGATCAGCGCCAGCGCGAACAACACTCGCCACGGCGGATTGCGCAGCAGGTCGGCGATGTCCTGCCGCACCGGCGTGCGCGGTTGCGGCAGCGGCTGCACGCGCTCGCGCGTGGTCGCGAACACGATCGCGAAGAGCGCCGCCGCGGCGATGCCGTAGACCAGCATGGTGCGTTGCCAACCCTGCGCATCGTCGCCGTTGGCGAACCAGCGCACCATGTCCAGCGTGGCGTAGTTGACCAGCGTGGTGCCGGCGAAGGCGGCGATGAAGCGGAAGCTGATCAGCGTGGTGCGCTGCTGGCTGTCGGCGGTGATCACCCCGGACAGCGCCGAATACGGGATGCTGACCACCGTGTACATCAGCATCATCACGCCGAAGGTGACGTAAGCCCAGACCAGCCGCCCGCCCTGGCCCAGATCCGGTGTGGTGTAGGCCAGCACGCCGCTGGCCGCCATCGGCAGGGCCGCGAACAACAGATACGGCCGGAACTTGCCCCAGCGCGAGCGGGTGCGATCGGCGAGCGCCCCCATCAGCGGATCGGTGACCGCATCGACCACCTTGGTCAGCAGGATCATCGTGCCCACCGCCGCCGCCGGCAGGCCCATGGTGTCGGTGTAGAAGATCAGCAGGAATGCGGAGATATTGGCCCAGTAGAAATTGAAGCCCATGTCGCCGACGCCGTAGCCGACCTTTTCGGTCCAGCGCAGCGGTGCATCGGCGCGTTGCGGCGGTGTGGGCATCGGCGATCCTGTCGGGTGGTCATGCGATGATGGAACGGCGCCAGGCAGGTTGCGCTGATCGTGGCGTGCCGACGCTACACCACGCTGCGCGCATCGCCAACGTCGGCGCGTGCATCATGCCAAACCCCCAGCAAGGTATAACCGCTCGTGATGGACGCGACATTCCAGAATTCCTTGCCGCAGCGCAGCGAAGCCATCGTCGTGATGGGCATTTCCGGCAGCGGCAAGACTAGCGTCGCGCAGGCGCTGGCCGCGCACTACGGCCTCGCGTTCCTGGACGCGGACGACGTCCACAGCGCCGCGGCCAAGGCGCAGATGGCGCGCGGCGTGCCGCTTACCGATGCGCAACGCGTGCCCTGGGTGGCGGCGCTGGCGCTGCGCCTGCGCCAGTCGATCGACGCCGGCCGCAGCGTGGTGCTGGCCTTCTCCGGGCTGCGCCGCGCGCACCGGCAGCAGCTGCGCGACAGCGGCGTACCGATGCGTTTCGTGTTCCTGCATGCCGCCGCCCATGTGATCGCGGAACGCCTGGCGCGACGCAGCGGCCACTTCATGCCGCCAGGCCTGCTGCAGAGCCAGATCGACACGCTGGAAATGCCGCTGGAGGAGCCGGACGTACGCTCGGTGGACGTGGATGCGCCGTTCGATGCAGTGGTGGCGGATGCCATCGCGCAGCTGGATGCCACGTCTGGCGGTGCGCGCGTCGGCGCTGTTTGACGCGTCTTTCGCCTCATTCGGGCGATAGTGATCGAGTCGCTTCGTTCGTTGCGGCACAAGCTGCTCCCATACGGGATTGCAGCCAAGTTGCTGGAGTCACTGTAGGAGGGACTTCAGTCCCGACAGATAGTGTCCGAGCGCGGTGAGGTTCCCAACTTCGCTCGTCGCGGCTGAAGCCGCTCCTACAAGGGCGCTTGCGGCCAACTCGATGGGTGCACTGTGGGAGGGACTTCAGTCCCGACAGATAGCATCCGACGGCGGTCAGGTTCCCAACTTCGCTCGTCGCGGCTGAAGCCGCTCCTACAAAAGGCCTGCGACAAAGCTACTGGGTGCACTGTAGGAGGGACTTCAGTCCCGACGCCTTCCCCCTCTCGGCCATCCCGCCGCGCGACGCGCCGGTCTGTGTGGACCCCAACGCAACCTGTCAGTTCGCGCGCACGCCCTTGCGCTGCGCTCCCGGCAGTGCAGGTCCCGACACGTTCGGATCGCCAGGCACATACCAGCGCCACAACGCCTCCGTGGCCTTGCTGATGCCGATGCGCGGCGTCGCCACCGGATCGGCCGGCGATGGCGTGCCATCGTCGCCCAGCCATAGGCGCGAACTGGCCTGGGTCAGATCCAGCCCATTGTCCGCACCCGAAACACCAAGCGCCTTGGCCAGCCGGCCGGGACCGCGGGTGAGATCGGCGATGCGTCCCACGCCACGCGCCAACTGCATCGCCTCGATTCCCGCCAGCGGCGCCAGCGCACGGATCAGCACCGCATGCCCGGGCGCGCCGCCGCACACCGCATTGAGCGCCCAGTGCATGCCGTAGATGAAGTAGACGTACAGATGGCCGGGCGGGCCGAACATCACCTGCGTGCGCGGCGTCATGCCGCGGAACGAATGCGCCGCCGGATCCTCGGCGCCGCAATAGGCCTCGACCTCGACGATGCGACCGCAACGGCCGTCGTCGGCGATCAGCAGCTTGTTCAACAGTTCCGGCGCCACCAGGCGCGAGTCGCGGGCGTAGAACCTGCGGGGTAGCGGCGTCGGAGAGATCGGGGACATCGTCGCAGTCTAGGACGATCGCAAAAGCGATGCTGCCTCGCGCAGACGATCGCACACGCCTGCGCCCGCAGAATTTCCATACCAACGGCAGGAGCCATAGCCACGACACGTGGCGTACACGCCGCGGCTCACTCCGGCGGCAAATGCAGCTCCTGCAGCAACTGCGGCGCCGGATACACCTTGGCCAGCAACCAGCGCAGGTAGCGCATATCCACATGGATCGCCCGCTTGTAGCGCGGGTCGTACCACCAACTGGCGCTGACCGCCTCCCAGTTGCTGTCGAAGTTCAGCCCGATCAGTTCGCCGCGCGCATTGAGTACCGGCGACCCGGAATTACCGCCGGTCGTGTCCAGGTTGGTCAGGAAATTCACCGGCTGCGTCTTCAACTGCGCATCGGCGGTGCTGCCGAAATCGCCCTTGGCGATCGCCTCCAGCAGCGGCTTGGGCGCATCGAACGGTTCCTGCCCGGTATTCTTCTCGACGATGCCGGCAACCGTGGTCAGCGGCGCGAAGTGCACCGCATCGCGCGGCGCCAGCGGCTCGACCCGGCCGTAGCTGATCCGCAGCGTGCTATTGGCATCCGGATACACCGCCCGCCCTTGCTGCTTGCGCCAGGCGACCAGCGCACGCATATAGGCCGGCCGCAGGCGCAACTGTTCGCCCTCGCGGGTCTTGCGCTCGTTCTCCAGGCGCAATTGCGCCGGTACCAGCGCCGCCGCCAACGCCATCAGCGGATCGGCCGCCACCGGCTTGCCCTCGCGCGCGGCGGCGAAGCGCGACAGGCGTTCGGCCTCCTCGCCCAGCCTGGTCCCGGCATAGCGCTTGTCCAAGGCCTGCTGCAACTGCGCCGGCGTGCGCCCGAACGCCGCATCGAATTCCGGCACGCGCTGCGCATCGGGCAGCTGCTGGTAGCGGGTCAGCAGCGCACTCAGCAGCGCCTTCTCCACCGCAGGCGCGTAGCGCCGCTGCACCTGCTTCAGCGTACCCTCGATCAGCGCCTGGTCGCGCTGCTGATAGCCGGTTTCGCGCTGCTCGTCGGATTTGGCCGACTCCAACCGCAGCCGCTCCAGCGTCAACGCCGAACGCAGCAACTGGGTCTGGGTACCGATCAAGGTCAGCAACAGATCGCGCTCGCGCAGCGCCGACGCCTCGGCCAGCAGCGACTGCAGCGCGGCGATGTCGCGCGCATCGTCGCCCTGCGTGGCGGCGAGCATGCCGCGCTCGTCCTCGCCGCGCAGCCGCACCGCCTCGCTGCGCTGCATGCCTTCCAGCTCGCCGGTCGCACGCTTGCGATTGTTCTTCAGCGACTGCAGCTGCGCCGCATAGCGCGTGCGCGCCTCCACATCCGCCTTGCCCGCCGCCTCGATCACCGCGATCATCTGATCGAACACCGCCACCCGCTGCGGCAGCGCCCCGTTCACCTGCTCGTCGAACTCCGCCGCCGTGCGATGCCGATAGGTGATGCCCGGATACCCGGCCAGCATCGCGTAGTCCCCGGCCTTCGGCCCCTGCGTGGCGATCTGCAGATGCGCCGGCGGCTGGTACGGCACATTGTCGGCGCTGTAGTCGGCCGGCTTGCCGTCCTTGCCGACGTACGCGCGCAGCAAGGTGAAATCGCCGCTATGCCGCGGCCACATGAAATTGTCGATCTCGTCGCCGTAGTTGCCGATCGCCCGCGGCGGCGCATACACCAGGCGCACATCGCGCAGCTCCAACTGGCGGATCCGGTAGAAATCCGTGCCGTAATACATGTTGGCCACACTGCAACGCACCCCGCCCTCGCGCTCGCAATCGGCCACGATGCGCTTGCTCGCCGCATCCACCGCATCGAAGTAGGCGCGCCCGGTCTTGCCCTTGGCCGGCCCCAGCACCGCGTCGGTGACCTTGTCGAAGCCCACCGTCACCAGCACCCGGAAATCCGGGTTGGCCGCGCGCTCGTCGCCGCGATCCTTGGCGATGAAGCCGTGCTCGATCAGATTCTCCTTGGCCGAGGTGTTGTACTGGATCACCCCGTAGGCCACATGGTGGTTGGTCAGCAACAACCCTTCCTCCGACACGAACGCCCCGGTCCCGCCCCCGACCTTCACCACCGCACTCAACGGCGGCTGCGTCACCGCCGCCAGATCGCGTGGATCCCCACCAAAGCCAGCTTCGCGCAACGGCTTGGCCAGCTCCGGCAACTGCGATGGCATCCACATGCCTTCGTCGGCATGGGCGGTCGCGGTGAGGGCGAGGCTTAGGGTGAGCGAGGCGGCGAGGGAATTGGGCTTGGACATGTGGAGATCGATAATAAAGAGCGTAGCCGCGACCTTAGCCGCCCGCTGCGGTGGCGGCAACCAAGACACCGATCATTGATCGATGGATATAGCTCTAAACAAGAAAAGTCGAAAATTCTCCCGACAGGAACAAGCGAGAACAGGACCAGGTCACTTCATACGACCTATGCACTGATACCGGCGATGCGTGCGCTGCTACCGCTATATAGAGCTCGACTCGATACCCGCGTGCCTCACCGATGATAAGGCCGCGTACCGCTGGTCCAGCTGCCCAGCCACTTTACGTCAACGGGAACATTCGGTGCTGACACCGCATTCATGCTGGCTAGCCTTGGAAAAAGCGCAGCCGAGCGGTCCTGTACATATCGCGCATTGCCAAATGAATTCCTGACAGACGCATTACTTGCTTACACACGTATCGGCCTCTAGCAACAGGGCGCCTTCGGCCACGGCGCCTTTCGCACTATGGTGTTGGATGCCAAGACCCATCGCTTCGCCGGTATCGGGATCGTCCATCGATTAATAAATCCCATTATTATTACTATATAATTGAACTCATCCCATTACGGCGACATAAATTAAAGCCATTACTGCGCCGGGTATTAGCGATTGCACTATAATTTATTATATATTTATCGCCCAACTGAAAATTCCGTTAATATATTTTAAGGACTTTATCCGGCCACGTGAAAAAGAAATTTTTCACTACATGAAATACCAGAATCAGTCGATATGCATGGCCGGAAGTTGTCGACAAAAGACTTAATGATCTTATCCTCCTTGGAACAATTAAATAACTTTAAGTGGCTTACATTACCAACCTTGGATGAATAGGGCTTATACAAATAGTGCTGTGCTTCCATGTTGTTTCCAAGGCTTTTTGTAATGAAAATTTTAACTTCACCGTCGGTGGAACTCCAAGAATTTTTTGTAACGCCAGGTTCAGATGACCCGGGGCTTGTGCCATAATAGATTTCTACAATTCTTTTTCCCGGCAAAAACACCCTGTAATATGTGAAGTCTATATTAATTTTCATCTCAAGCTTATCTCCAGGAGCAATGCCAAAACATGCTTCCTGCAAATAAACATTGCAATATACGTATGGAGATATTCGACCCACTTTCCTCCCTGAAGAATCTTCGATTGACTCACTACACCCTACTAGTAAAATAAAAATTACAATGACAATAAAATTTTTCATGGATTTCCTTGTTGATGAAATGTAATGTTTTGCGCCCCGTTAGCGCCAGAGCGAATCTCTTGCAGATTTTTACTATCAATCACACCTGGAAGTTGACCTGCAATATTTCCATTCCAACCTGAATCTACTATCGTTACTCTCTGCCCGTTAGCGTCGGTCGATTCTGCGTAGTGATCTTGCCCCCCCACCAAATGAATTGCTTCGTGAAATGCTTCACCAGATGGCATTCCTCTAGATTGCACATTCCACTCTCCAGAGGTCCTATTTCCGCTCACGTATGAAGCACCTTGCTGTGCAGTATTGGAAGTAGGGCCATTCGTAAGAGTAATCGTATTTACTGCTTGGCGCGGCGTGCTAGCTGTTACATCAACAATGTGAATAGCAACATATTGATTGCCACTACCATTTTGTACGCTAAAGTTACCACGCTTCACTACATCCGCCTTAATTGCTGCAATGTTTTGCGGCGTCGCCGCTGGCCCCACGAATTTGATTGGTATATTTATTCCAATATTTCCCCTCGCAGTTTCAACTATAATTCCGTTTCGCCCATCCGGATCAATAATTTTGTACGGATTCCCAAGCGCATAAGCGTAACGGTTAAAGTTATCACCTAATGAACGTGTTGCGACTGGATCACTCGACAAGAATCGCCCAACATCTTGGTCGGCGGCTTCAACTCCGATTCGCAACACCAACGGTTGTGAAGTGGCCCGGCGACCTGACTTGAGCGACTTCACCGCCAAGTGGAGTTGCCCATGTCATCCAGCCGCCTGGACCAGGCCGAACGATACCGTTTGCATGCGTTATATGAAACCGGGATGTCGATGCGGGCCATCGCCGATGCGTTGGAGCGCGCGCCCAGCACGATCAGCCGCGAACTGCGCCGCAATCAGCACGCTCGGCACTATCTGCCAGATCACGCACAGCGCATCAGCGAGCATCGGCGCACGCAGGCCAGCCGGCGTCCACGCATCGACGCTGAGCGCATCGCACAGATCGAGGTCCTGCTGAGCGAGGACTTCAGCCCGGAACAGATTGCCGGTCGCACCGGCCTGGCCAGTCACGAATGGATCTATCGGCACATCTACGCTGACCACAAGCGCGGTGGCCAGTTGTTCACGCATCTACGCAAGCGCCGCCGCAAGCGCCGTCGGCGGGGCGTGCGCGATGGCCGCGGACAGCTGACACATCGGCGCAGCTGGACACAGCGCCCCAGCGTGGTGGAGCAGCGAAGCCGCATCGGCGACTGGGAGCTGGATACCCTCCGGGCCTCACACGGAAAGGCCGTGGTGGTCAGCATGACCGAACGCCGCAGTCGCCTGCATCTGCTGGCTTACTCGCCTGACGGCACCGCCGAGAACGTGCGCAACGCCATCGTCCAGCGCCTGGGCGGCCTAGGCCACACGGTGCACACCCTCACCGCCGACAACGGCAAGGAATTCGCCGATCATCGGCTCATTGCCGCCTGCTTGCAGAGCGACTTCTATTTTGCAGATCCGTACTGCGCATGGCAGCGAGGCAGCAACGAAAATGCCAACGGATTGACGCGCCAGTACTTGCCACGACACATCGATTTCAGCACCATCACCGATGCGCACCTGCGATGGATCGAACAGCGACTCTACAATCGTCCGCGCAAGATACTCGGATTCAAAACGCCCCTCGAAGTCTTCTCCGAGGAGGTCCTCAACAGCGTTGCGAATCGGAGTTGAATCCGCCCCCTTCAAATCGATCCGGGCTAGATATTAAATCCGGTATCGATACTTCACCCCCATCAACATCATACCTCGTTCACGCCTCGGAATTAAATTCCGGCGAGTTATTTATTTCCGCTTTTTTGTTTACAACCCCTGTATCTTCATTAGAACAACCAATCAACAAAAAAACCAAAAATAATCCATAGATATTTTTTTTCATCACTTGCACCCTGTTGCCGCGGTAGGATTACATTTTACGTAATCCCCCGCATCTCGATAATCCTTCCTGGTTGGCTCACTCAAATCCTTTCCTATTTTTTGCTCCACCTTAGTGGCACGATTTTCTTCCGGGCTAACCCCCTTAGTCCCATCTGGATTAGTAGGCCTTTCCAAAGCCTTTCCAAAGGCTTGATCTCCCGTACGGTCATGCTCTGCTGCATGACTAATCTCATGGCCGCCATTGACCTTAGGCGACTGCGTCTCACCAGAAGATTTTATTTTAAACCCATAAGAAGGATTTAATGAGATTGTACAAACAACAGGGCCAGAGGAAATATCCATTTTAAGAAAATATTTCCTCTGGCCCCGTTCCAGGCCCAAGTTCATAAAACGCTCTAGAAAGTGAACCTGACCCCGTTAGTTATCTTTCAGGCTAATATTTCACTATTAACTTCACAATTATTTTTTCTTAATAACCAAGTAAGAAACGAGCCGTACTGCACCAAAATACAGCACTGCCACCCCCCCCACCTGCCACCACTCACTTAAATAGTTTTTAACAAAAGGCAAACACAAACCAAAAGCAATGGCTGAAATTATGTAGACAGTTCCAGGATCCATCATCCATTCACTTTTTTTCCGCTTCATTTGCAGCCCTTTGCGTTGATTTTGTGGCTAGCTTAGCTGCCAACCAGGCTCCTACTGCCGTTTTCAATGATGACACGTGCGCAGCTATTCTTCCCTGAAGCTTCGCGGCTCTTGATGCAGTATTAGCCGCCTGCCTACCAAGAGTTCTAATAGCACCAACGTTAGTAATCGCAGTTTTGGCTGTAGTAATTGTCCCGGGCGCAAACGCTCCGATAGCCCCCGCAACTGCAACATCACTTTTATCGATTGATACGTCTCCAAGTTGTTTTCCGTCCATTGCCATCTGCTCGCCAGCCTGTGTAGAGGCCTCAAGCCCAGCAGAAACCAAGCCATTTCTCACATACTGAGCCTGAGGCCCTACTGTTGCTGCGATCGCTACTACCCCAACAAGCGCTCCCGCTCCGCGCGCCTCTGAACGCTCCATGAAATCGGCACGTGACATCTCACCGCGATTCATAGCTGCAATATCATTGTCGATAGCGCATGTGGAAGGTCCGTCGCACCTGCCGTCGGGATCCTTATTTGCATAGGGGTTATTAGAGGCGTACCAATATCTACTAAAATTTATACCATTTTGCGAGCTTACATTCACCGGATCCACTGATAGAAATCTTCCTATTTTTGGATCATAGTAGCGCTGTTGCATGTAAGTAAGCTCGGTTGCCGCATCCATGACGTGACCAGTGTAGCCAGGCCCATCCGTCAGCGGGCGATTCAGCAAACTGCCATAGGGCTCATACTCGCTACGCTCGATAATATTCCGGTCTTTGTCCGTCGTCAGCACAACCGAACCCAGTCCATCCGTATGGACATACCGAACCGTCTGCGCCGAGGCGCTGAATGCGACGAGCAATGAAATGGCCGCTGCAGCGGTGACGCGCAGCATTTCCTTAACCACCCGGATTTTCAACATGACTCGTCCTTGCACTTTTTGAGTGATTGATTTCATTCACCATAAGCATCAGCATGCATACAATTAATATCACCCTTCGCCAGTGCCAACTAGAAGCGTGCTATATCGTTATGACAATGCATGAGCCCAACATCGCTATTTCGGAAAATACTTGCCTACGCACCAGCCCTGTACACCCACCGCTACTTCAAATAGATCTCGACGATCTTGCAACCGCTAGCCTGGACATTGACTTTGCGCTTGTTAACCAAAGCCGTCATGATCATCGCGAGCATGGATTTCCCGCCGGGCTGTGACTCGTCGAATTGCATGATCGGGGTCGATGGAGATTCAGTTTTAAACTCACTCGGCAAGGCCGTGAACCAGACGAAGTGCCCCGTCCCCGACTGATAGGTATTGACTTGGGTGATCGCGACATCATTCGCCCACTCATTGGCGAATGAGTTTCCGCTGACCGCGCTAAAGAAAAGCAAGAAAAATCATTTCATCTTCATTGATCTCGCACCTTTTCGCTCATGTTTAACTATCTTTTCAGGCGGATGGATAGAACTTTGGTGCGAGCGCCGAAGACACACTTTCCTGCATCCACAATGATCTCGACGTCAGCGTTAGAGGCGTATGCCGACAACGCCATTGCCACGAGCTCCTTGTACGCCGCATGGCTCTTCTCTATCCCAAAGTCATTTAGGGAAGCTGTGCATCCAGTCGGGCCGTTTATCGAACTATGGATGGCGATCCCTTCGCCATCCCAGCCATTTTCGATATAGGTGATCTTTGTCGGGCCTACCAGATTCGCTGCCTGGACTGTCTGGCAGAGGCTTAAACAACAGGGCCAGAGGAAATATCCATTTTAAGCAAATATTTCCTCTGGCCCCGTTCCAGGCTGCAGTCGTTGCGGCCGGAATCTGCTGAAAGGGATTCTTCAGAGCCGACTAAATGTCAACGGCTACTGCCACCCCGGCAAAGCCGGGGGAACTCCCTCGGGGGTTAGATTAAGGCACCAATGACGCTAATAACTGGTATAGACAGAAAAGCGACAACCCCAAATATGAGGAAGCGCTTCATATCAGATTTTAGTCTATCTAAATTAGCATCCCCTGTGGAGCCGGCTCTAAACAACCAATCCCCTTCGCGCATTGTGTTAACCCCCCTAGCCTTCAACAATGGCACATATGTAATTTCAGCCTCAACGGCATTATTTACAACTTTTATTGCGCGCAATATTCGAATTCGCCTCAACGTTCCAAGTACAGCCAATCCACAGAGGACTAGTACGGCATAAGAACCAGACAACACTTTCGGGCTTATAGAACCAAAAATGAGCAACGCTATTAAAAATACAAGCAGCGCCACCCAAAGTATCCAAAGATGCATGACCTTCATTTTATACCTCACAATCATTACTTTGTATTCGGAGCCACGGGTGCTGGCATAGAAACTGGCGGCAGTGGTACGACTTCCAGTGGTCCGACTTCAACACTCGGAGTCTTATCGCCCCCGGAAACCATACCTTTAACTACACTTGCCACATCAGCACCGGTAAAAATAGTTTTACCATAAGAAGCCGTTACCGAAGTGTGATTTTCAAAAGGCAACAACTTCAACTGTTGCCCTATGGATATCGTTTGATTTGGACCACCAAGATCGTGATCATAACAAAATGCCAAAAAATACATATTCGCACTTCCACCAGCGGAGGCAGATAGACCCGCACCGGCCATGTCTTCTGCCGAGTTCGCACTTGTATTCCATGTGACAGCACCGGCATAACCAACGCCAATATCAGTCCCTGCCATGCCTCCACCTTGACCGAGAACACCAATACTCCAAGTCATAGGATTCAAAGAAGGGAAACTGTAAACCCACTGAGTGCTTGCTGTAATTCCACCAAGGGCACTGGCGTTACCTGAAGCACCTGTAGCAATAGATAAACGCCCATCATAATCTACAAATCGATATGGGTTATTATTTGCATAATAGTATCTATTAAAGTTGGCTAACGGCTTTTCGTAGGCGGAAATTGGGTCGACACTCAGAAGCCGCCCAATTGATGAATCAAAGTAGCGCTGCTGCATATAAGTTAACCCAGTAGCCGCATCCATAACATGGCCCGTATAACCTGGCCCATCTGCCACCGAGCGATTCAATAGGCCGCCATACGGCTCGTATTCTCTGCGTTCAACAATATTCCGATCCTTATCCGTCACGAGCACCACAGAACCCAGCCCATCCGTATGGACATACCGAACCGTCTGCGCCGAAGCGCTGACTGCGACGAGCAATGAAATGGCCGCTGCAGCTGTGACCCGCAGCATTGCCTTAACCACCCGTATTTTCAACATGACTCGTCCTTGCACTTTTTGAGCGATTGATTTCATTCACTAGAAGCATCAGCATGCGCACAATAAGTAGCGCGCATCACGATTGCTAATTTGAAGCGCACTGCATCGCCGCGAAAATTCGCCGTCGTAACCTTCCCATTTCGGATAGGCCTCAAAAATAATTGCATCCATTGGCTCGCACTTCGACAAGGCAGTTGCCGTCGCTGCAACTCTCTCCTGCCGACTTATTTTTTCAGGCGGATGGACAGAACCTTGGTGCGAGCGCCAAAGACACACTTTCCTGCATCCACAATGATCTCGACGTCAGCGTTAGAGGCGTATGCCGACAACGCCATTGCCACGAGCTCCTTGTACGCCGCATGGCTCTTCTCTATCCCAAAGTCATTCAGGGAAGCTGTGCATCCAGTCGGGCCGTTTATCGAACTATGGATGGCGATTCCCTCTCCCTCCCAGCCATTTTCGATATAGGTGATCTTTGCCGGACCTACCAGATTCGCTGCCTGAACTGTCTGACAGAGGCTGATCCCGGCAACCAGAACCGACACCCCTAGCATTTTAGAAAACATATCGAGCTCCCCGTTGAATGGTTTAGTTAAGCAGTAATTGGTAAAGAATGGGCGCGATGTCGAACGCTGGTTGCTGCGTATGCGCCACGTTTGCAGCTGCGCTGCATGTTCCATCTGGCTTGCACGCCGAGACGCGGTACGCGTAGTTGCCGGAAGGCCTGGCGAGCGATGTCCAACTGGGATCGGCGCCGTCATAGACGGATGTCCAGGTCACGCCATCCACGCTCTCTTCCACCACATAGCGCGTCGCGTCACCAGCCGCGGTCCAGTTCACGTAGTCCTTGACCGACATCGACTGCCCGAACGTCCAATCGGCTTCGGCCACAAGGCTCCCACCCAGCATGATGTAATCGGTCGCCTTGGCCTGACGCTGGTTCTTCTGATAGCGCAACGCTCCGGCCTGGTCGTACATCGAGCCGATGGCGCCGCCGCTTTGCATCGCCAGGGTACGGCGGCCGTAGCCGTCGTAACGGTAGGTTTCCTTGCCCGTCGCCTCGCGCAGGCGATTGCCGTAATCGAAGACGAAGCCTTGGCCGTTCTTGTTGTTCAGATTGCCCTGCACGTCATAGCTCATGCCGATGACGGTGCTGCCGCTGCAGTTGCCGGTCTTGACGTTGGTCAGCTGCCAATAGACGTCGTAGCAGTAGTAGTGGTCGCGGCCCCGCGCCACGACGTGGGTCAGATTGTCGAGAACATCGTAGGCGTACGTCGCGGTACCGAACATCGGCGACTGGGCCGAGGTGAGTCGATCCAGGCCGTCGTAGCTCATGGTGCGGTTGCCACGCTGGTTGCGCCCGGTCGCGCCATCGCTGATGCCGGCCACGTTGCCGTTGGCATCGTAGTCGTAGCCGTCGCTCAGGAAGGCCGTGCCACCGTAGGCATCCTGACTGGTGTCAGGCAGCTGGCGCGCATTCTGGGTCAGCGTGTGGATGATGCCATTGCCGTAGGTGAACTGCTTGATCGCGCCGTTGGGGTAATAGCTCACCCCGGTCGCATAGCTACCTGCCTGCGTGGGTTGCCCCAATGCATTGGGTGCATAGTCGATGGTTTGCCCCGACGGATAGCGGTGCGCTGCCAGATGTCCATTGGCGTTGTAGCCATAGCCGATCGCCCAGGTCTCGCCATCGGCCTGGCCCTGGCTTTCTGCTATGAGCAAGCGGCGTTTGTTGTAGGCGAAGCTGTTGTAGGTCGCGATGCCATTGTTGACCGTGGTGATCTGCCTGACCTCGCCATCTGGCCAATAGGCCCAGCGCTGGTTGCCGTTGCCGTCCGGGAAGGTCAGTGCCTTGATCCGGTTACGGGCGTCGTAGCTGCGATCGACGCGGCGACCGGAGGCGGATGCAGCATCTGCGTCGCAGGCTGTCGTGCTGGGCAGCGATAGTCCGCTTGCGGTCCAGACGATGTTGCCTGCCGCGTCGTAGCCGTTTGCAGTCGTACCCGTCTCCGGCTCGATCGTTTTGCACAGTTGTTGATAGCCGTCATACACGTAGCTACGGATCAGGGATACACCACGGCTGGCATCGTGGCGCCGGATCGACGTCGGTTTACCAAAAACGTCGCGTGAAATCTCGGTGGTCGCGCCTTCCGGGTGCTGGATCCATATCGGCGCTTCATAGCCTGGGCGGTCGAAGACCTGATAACCAGAGACCGACTGATTCCCTCGCGGGTTGGTGACGCGTGTCTGGCTATTAGGAAGATATTCCGTTCTGGTCGTCAACAACCCCTGTTCCGAATCCTGCGACACGGAAGTCGTGCGGCCAAGCGCGTCGTACTGCGTCCAGATGCCGGCGGTCAGCTGATCGGAACTGCCAGGGTAGGAGGCGAATACGGTGTGCCCATCATGATCATAGGTGAATCGATTGAAGCGCTGGGTCGCACCAGTGTTGGCGGCGTCGTATTCTTGCGTCAACACTGGCCGCCATAGACCATCGAGGTAAGTGATCTTTCGTGCGCTTCCGGTCGAAACCGTGTGCCGCCAGTGTCCAGCGGGAAGGCCGAACTCCGCGGCGTTCACCTGCTCAAACGCAAGGCCAGTCGAAGCCCAGGCAACCGTGTCGCTCGATGGATAGGCGATATTGGTCAGGCGCCCCATGGCATCGTACGTGTAGTTGGTTGCATACCCGTTCTCGTCCGTCGCCGAGCTGATCAGGCCACGGTCGTCGATGACCGCACTGTCGCTGCCGCCGTCCGCGTAGGTGATGCCTTGCGGCATACCGCGCTTCCAGCCGCTGAGAGTGGTCGCATTACCGTTGCCGTCGGTCACCTTCGATACGGTGCCATCTGCGTTGTACGCGACCGACTGGACGGTCTTGCCGAACCGCGAGAAGCGCGTCGGCAGGGCAGTCGCCGTATCGTAGCTACTGGCGGACATCTCCTGTGCATCGCCAGGCGCCGTTTTGGTCACGGAGGCGACCTGGCCGATCACCCACAAATTGAAGTTGTCGTAGTACGCCGTGGCCTCGGTACGCGAGTTGAATGCGCTGGAGCGGGTTACGCTGATCGGTCGGGCGAACACATCGTAGCTGTTCACCGCCATCTGGAAGGTTCCGCCATCCTGGGTGATGGTGGTGCGCTTCAACGGCCTTAGACCCGCGATGGAGGCGTCGCTATTCGATCCATGACCAGAGCCGACGAAGCTTGGAAATGGCTGATTGGCGGCCTCGTCGTTAGTGATGTACTCATTCTCGCTCTTGCTGAGGATATTCACGGTGTTCCCGGACGAACCGCTCATGATCGAACCGGTCTCGACACCAAGATCCAATCCTTCATTGAAGTTGTACCACGCGCCAAATGTATATCGCTTGAAGTCGTTCCCGGGACCACGTACTTCGGTCTGCATGGACTTGCTGCATTCGTTTGCGGGCAGATTCGGACGCTTGCAGTTTTCCTCAAACGCCTCGTCTCCGACACCGATGTCGTAAGTGTAAGACCACCGCATGGACGGCAGCCCAGGACCTTCGATTGACTTACTGATCAGGGTAAAGGTGTCCGAGAAGTCCGGAATGCTCAGGTATTGATAGCTTACACTCGGCCCCCTTGCATCCATAAAGCTATTGCACAGCTTGGGGATGTTGTTACGGAAATGCCGCCGGACCGATAATTCGTATGTTGCCGTAGCACCGCTTGGCAATATCACCGCATAGCTGAAGTTGCCCGACGACAGCTCTGGCATCGGGCAACTGGGTTTACCTGTGTACATGGGCGGCGAAGGAGTAGGTGTAATGCTCATATCGCCGCTTTGCACGTAGCGCGACTGCGCACTGTCCGGCTGCGTCACCGTTAGCGACTTGCCACCATACGCGTACGTCCAGTTCCCGATACTGGACTCCACCGAGGTGATGTTGCCGCCGGACGTGCCGGTCACGCGGATATAGCGGCCATCGCTGGCATCGATACGCGACAACTGGTCGCCGTTGTAGGTATACGTGACCCAGTTGCCGAAGCGATCCTCGACCCGAGTGGCCAGGAAGAAAACAGCCACACGGGTCATGGACACGCTGGCGGAGTAGTTGCCAGTGCGCTTGGAGAGGCCAGAATGCGTCTTGCTGACTACCCAGTCGAAGTAGTACTTGTCCCCCTCCGGTGACAGCGCCACGAAGCCTTCGCCCGGATAACCGTTCTTGGTGCTGGCCAGGCAAGAGAATCGCCAGAACCCTTTGGTAATCCAGGGATAGTTGGCGCCGTTGCTTGGCGTGGGCAGTTGGCTGGAGGGATCTCTCAGCATCTGCTGTTCGCCGTAACCAGGAACATGCAGCCAGTTTCCCGACGCGTAGTCCACTGCGGTCAAATGGTTGTAATCCGGTGGCTGTGCCGGCTGGCTGCAGCGGCTATTCGGGCTCGATCCGTAGACCTGCCAGCCATCCGGGCTGAATATCCCTCTGAGATTGGGCACATCGAGCGATCCGCCCACACCGAAGCCACCGAGCTTCCCACTGCGGCCAGCGCCCTCGTCTTCCACTACATGCGAGCGCTGTAGCCGGACGGGAAGCTTGTTGTTTCCGGGAATGTCGATATCGGTCCAGTTGAACTCCACCGCACCGTTCTTCAGGCTGATCTGTTCGCCGAAGGAGTCGACGCTCAATCGACCGATATCTTGCGACTGCTTGATGCGCTCGATGTATTTTTGATCGAACCGCAGGTCCTGCGCATCGGCAAGCGTCGCGAATGCCAGCGCCAACAGGGCTACGCCTGCGCGCAGCCGAAGAAAGGTATTGGACGTATCCATGTGTGCTCTCAAGAACGATCAGCGACCAATAGAGCCATGCCTCGGCTACGGCATGGACGATTCGCCCGTCTGCCGCAGGAGTGGCTGAATTCAATGCATCACTCGCAGCGCCGACCGAATCGATCGCGCGCAGGAACGCGCCAGGCGACGGGCTACGTCGCTGGTGTCCGTTGATACGAAACGATGCTCACCGCTGCGGCAAGCAAAACAGCGCCCGAATGACGATCCATGTTTTCCCCTGATTTAACACCGCACCCTGGTGCGCTTGTCGAGGCGCACCAGCTGATGACCGCGTTGCCGGCAATGCAACAACGTTCTTTCGCTTCGATCCGAACCCATGCGGATGGCCCCCTACATCCGAACAGCCGCGATGCTTCCTGGATCGAGCAACCCCCACTGCAAGACCTGATTAGCGCTGTGTCTCAGCTGTCGTACGCAGTTGCTGCTCTGTGAGCCTTCCCGCGCCGGCCAGGGCACTGGCCAGGCGCGGCACCATGGCGGCCAGGTTGAAGCGGCGATTGAAGCGGTAGGCATGCGCATGCAGGTAGCGCGCGCCGTATTTGGGGAAGTCCACCGCATGGTGGGTGCCGCTAAGCGCCGTTTTGAGATTGCCCAGGATCGTATTGACCCAACGCAGACGAGGCTGCTGGACGCCTTTGCGGCCGCTTCCGGTCACGATGGCATCGTGGGTCAGGCCTGCCCAGCCCACACCGGTGAACGCTGTCAGCCCATCACTGACGACATGGGTGCCCGGTGCCAGTGCCTGCTGAGCCCACGTGTGCACGACGCTTCTTCGGAAGCTGGAGACCACATCCAGGCGGAGATAGCGCGGGCGCCCTTGATGCAGGGAAACCGCTGCAATAAACGGCACTTTATTGCGCCACTGCGGTTGGCCTGGACCACCGGCGCGTTCGCCGCCCAGATAGGCATCATCGATCTGGACCTCTCCGTCGAGCCGGCGTGACTGCTCACGATCGGCCATCGCCGACATCACTTTGTGCTTGATCCGCCATGCAGTGCGATAGCACACGCCCAGTTGCCGAGCCAGTTCCAGCGCAGCAATTCCGTTCTTGGCTTGGCTCACCAGATAGATGGCCAGCCACCACACCCGCAAGGGAAGCTTGGTGTCTGCCATGGGCGTGCCGGCGGTCAAGCTGGTCTGTACCCGGCAGCGCGCGCACTGCCACAGGTGCTGGCGTCCCCGCTCAAAGCCACTGGCATGCGTGTGTCCGCACTGCGGACACACGAAGCCATTGGGCCACCTGGCCTGAACCAAGGCCTCGACACATTGCGCCTCGGAGCCGTAGCGGCTCAGAAAAGCCGGAATCGAAAGCCCCTTTTGGAACTGGATCCGATTGAGCGTCATCGCCGTATCTCACTGAAGAACCTGCATTTCTAAACCAAGGCAGCATCACCAGCTGAGACACAGCGCTAATCAGGACTGCAAGATAGGCCTACGGCATGCTTGCGCAGCAAGGCTTTCACGGCCTAACCGTGATGGACCGCACGTGCGCCTGTCAAGCAGATTTTAGCGCCCGCACGATGACGCTTTCGGGAAACCCTACTTACTTCTCCTTCCGCCAATTCACCGACCCACGATTCTCCACCGTGCTCGATTCCACCTCCGCGTCGAAGCCGCGGCCGAGCAGGTATTTCAATGTCAAGACAGAACCGCTGCCAACCAACGACACCCCATAGCTGACGTAGAGTTTCGGCGACAGATATTTGCCGAAGCCGACCACCGAGCCGCCGAGGGTGCGCGACTGGCTGACGCCGGCGTCGTCGAAGCCGAGCCTGGCGCCGAGTTGCGAGGCGAGGAGGCCGCTGCCCGCCGATAGCGCGCTGGCCGCGGCGGTGACCTGGTCGGCTTCGTCGCTGCTGGCGTTGCTGAGGCTGCGGCCCAGCACCAGGTACGACATCGCTTCGGATTGCGACATCGACGGGTCCGACCACACGTCGGCGCGCGGGGCGGTGGCGCGGCCGGTGACGTCGATGCCGGCGGTGACGTCGCCGACCTGGCGTTGCGCGCGGATGTTGATGCGCGGGTCGGAGACGATGTTGTTGCTCCAGGTCAGTTGGCCGCGGGTGATGGTCAGGTCCTGGCCGTAGGCCTTGTACTGGCCGCTGACGTCCAGGCCGCCGGTGGCGGTCATCTCGCGGCCCTGGCGCGAGCGCACCTGCATGGCGCCGGTCAGCGCGCCCTTCAGGCCGAAGCCGGCCATCTTGACCTGGTCGCCGAGCACCACGCGCAGGTCCATTTCCAGCGGCGAGCTCGGCGCTTCTTCCGGGTCGGCCGGGTCCAGCACCACCACGTCCTCGGACACCGAGGTGCCGCGGTCCAGCCGCTCCAGATCGATGTCCGCCGATGGCACGGTGACCTGGCCGTTCAATGTCATGGTCTTGTTGGCGATGCCGAACTGCAGGTCGGGGTTGGCCACCGCGCGCAGTTCGGCGGTATTGGACACCAATACATTGGTGCCGCGGATATTCAATTGCAGCGGCGTGGTGTCGCCGTACCAGGACAGGCCGCCGTCGACGTTGAGCGTGCCTTCGCCGGATTTGATCGAGGCGACGATGCGCGCCGAGCCGTCCGGCTGGGCATCGAAGCGGCCTTTGCCTTCGCTCAGGGTCAGGCCCAGCGCGGGCAGTTCGCCGGTGAAGTTGCTGAGCGTGGCGTCGCCGCCCATCGACGGTTGCGAGCGCGTGCCGCGCAGGCTGACGTGGCCTTCGACCAGGCCCTTGGGCCGCACCAGGTCCGGCGAGAACAACTCCATCCAGTAGAGCCGCGACATGTTCATGTAGATCTCGCCGGTGAGCGGCGCGTACGCGTCCCAGCCGGTGTCCACGGTGGCGTCGATGAAGCCGTCGCCCTGGAAGCCGACGCCGAGCTTGGAGTGGATGTGCTGGGCGGTGAAATCGGTGACGAAACTGAATTGGTCGTAGCGCACCAGTTCGCCGCGTGCGTTGTCGCCCAGGCGCAGGCCGCCTTCGCGCGAGGCCAGCCGCAGCGATCCCTGCCAGGCATTGCCGGCCGGCTTGAAGCTGCCGTCGAGGGTGAGTTCGCCGCGCAGGTACATCTTGCGGCCGCTGTTGGGCGGTAGCCACGGTTGCACCAGCGACAGCGGCAGCGCGTCGCCGCGCAGGGTCATGCCCTGCCTGGGCCAGTCGGCGGCTACGCACAGCGCACCGCCGCCGGTTGCGCCGAGGCAGGTGTCGGAAAGCGTGAAGGCGCTGCCGGCGATGGCGAACGTGGCCGGTTGCCGCAGTTGCCACGGCTCGCCCTTGGCCGGCGCCACCCGCAGCGTGTTCAGGCCGCCCTGCCAGCGCGCGCCGTCGCGGCGCAGCTGGCCGGCGAAGGCGAGCGCGCCCATGGCGTTGTGGGTGTCGGCATCGAGCTGCAGGTTTTCCACCGCGCCGCGCGCGTCCACGCGCAAGGTCTCGAGCACCACGCCGGCGCTGATCGCGCTGCCGCGCAGCGCCAGTTCGCCGCCGCTGCCACGCCACGGCAGGCGCCCGCGCAGGCTGACGCTATCGGCGCCGTAGCTGTCCCACTTCAGGCCGTTGCCGGTGAGGTCGGCGGTGAGGTCGGGCGCATCGCGGCGGCCCTTGACCTGCACGCTGCCGCGCAGGCTGCCGGTGGCGCCGGGCAGCAGGTCGGCCAGTTGCAGCGGCTGCAGTTGCGCATCGATGTCGAGCTGGTCGCCGACCTTGCCCTGCGCCTGCACGCGGCTGTCGCCCAGTGCCAGTTGCAGCTTGCCTTCGCCCTGCTTGCCCTGCAGCGCGAACTTGCCTGTGGCATCGAGCGGGCGGCTGCGCAGCTTGCCGTTCAAGCGCGGCACGTCGAGGCTGGCCTGGTAGCCGGCGGCGCTGCCATCGGCATGCGCCGGCAGCTGCTTGCCCTTGGAGGCGAACTGGCCGGACAGGTTGCCGTCCCAGCCCGGCGCGAAATAGCCGGGATCGAAGCCGGCCAGCTTGGCGTTCAGATCCCAGCTCAGTTCCGGCACCCACGCCACTTCGCCGCCGAGGTCGAGCGTGCCGGTAGGCATCTTCGCCTGCACCTGCGCCAGCTGCGCGCGTTGGTCGTTGCCGCGTACGTCGAGATGCAGTTCGGCGCTGTCCTTGCCGCGCGCGACGGTGGCCTCGCCGTAGGTGGCCCACTGTTTCAGCGTACCGGCCAGGCCGAGGTTGGCCTCGACCAGTTTGATCGGCACGGCCGGCGCATCCGGCGTGGACGGATCCGGCGTGGTGGCGAAATTCAGGCCACTGGCATTGACCGAGAAGCGGAACGTGGCGTTGTCCGGATCGCGGAAGTCGGCCGTGCCGCGCAACCGCGCCTGGCCGTCGAAGGCGCGCAGTTGCAGCGGCGCGACGGTGAGTACCTGATTGTCCAGATGCACGTTGGACGGGTCCAGGGTCAACTTCTGCGCGCCGTACGCGAGCTGGCCCTGCAACTTGGCGTCGCCGCCCTTGCCTGAGGCGCTCAGGTCGAACGCAATCGGTTCGCTGCTGGTCGCCGCGGCATCGCCGGGCGGCACGAACAACGATGGGTCCAGCGCCTTGCTGCTGGCAGCGAATTGCCAGGTGGGATCGGTGCGCCCGCTGAACACCAGCGTGGCGCGCAGCGGCGCCGGCGCGTTGCCGGCGATCGCCACTTCCATCTTGTCCAGGTTGCCGCGCGCGACCAGGCCCAGCCGCGCCGGGGTGCGTCCGCGCGCGGCCGGCAACACCGCCGTGGCGGTGAGATCGGTCTTGTAGTCCTGCGCCGGCACGTAGTGGCCATCGACGCGGAAATCGCCGCGGTCGCTGGTCACCACCAACTGCTTCGAACGGAATTCCCCATTGGCCACTTCGATGCCGCCACGCAGCGTGTGGATAGCGATCATCGGCTGCTGCGCCTGGATGATGCGCAGGCCATCGATCAGGATGCGATCGGCCTGCAGCGCCAGCGGCACTTCGATCTGCGGCAGCGACTGCGGCCAGCTCGGCAGTTCGAACGGTTCGTCGCTCTTGGCCAGGTTGAGCGTGGCGTTCTGCAGCTGCAGCGTGTCGAGTTGCAGCTTGCGCCCGAGCAGCGGGCGGATGTCCGGATCCAGGTAGGCGCGCTCGGCGGTGAAGTGGATCTGGTCGTAGCGGAAATCCAGGTTGTACAGGGTCAGCGGGCCGGCCAGCGGGCCTTCGGCGCGCTCCCAGGTCAACGAAGAACCGGCCGGCAGCCGCGCCACGATCTGCGCCAGCAGCACGTCGCGCCCGGCCACGGTCTGCAGCAGCCAGTACAGCGCCAGCAAGGCCAGCAAACCCAGCCCGGCGACGGTCAGGGCCGAGCCCCACCAGAAGCGCTTGCGCCGGTAGAAGCGCGGGCGCCGCGGCGGCGGCGCGGGCGTGGCCGGGCCGGTCGCGCTCACAGGTTGGCTCCGATGTTGAGATAGAGCTGGAACTGCGAGTCCGGATCGTTCAGGCCATGCGCGATGTCCACCCGCACCGGTCCCACCGGCGAACGCCAGCGCACGCCGAAGCCAACGCCGGTATGCCAGTCGGGGGTGTCGTCGAAGGCGCTGCCGCTATCGACGAAGACCGCGCCGCCCCACGGCCCGCCCTTGAAGTAATGCTCGTATTCGGCGCTGCCGGTGAGCAGGTGCTTGGCGCCGAGTGCGAAGCGGTCCGGCTTGGCGGTGCGCGGGCCGACCTCGCGGAACGCATAGCCGCGGATGCTGTTGTCGCCGCCGGCGAAGAAACGCAGGCTCGGCGGCATCGCCACCAGCGCATTGGTCCAGGTGCTGCCGGCTTCGCCGCGCAGGATCAGGCGGCTGGCGTCGCCCAGGCCCTGGAACCAGTTCAGGCGCATGTGCGCCTGGGTGAAGCTGGCGTCCGAACCCAGCCCCTGCGCGCCGGCGCGCAGGCTGAGGTTGCCGCTGAAGCCCTTGCGCGGGAATACCTTGTCGTCCACGCCCACGTAGTCGGCCTCGATCTGCGGATAGACCAGCGTGGAGTACTGGTACAGCGCGCCGTCGAACACCTCGCCGGTGGCGTAGCGCCAGCGCTCGCGCAGCGCATTGAGCGAGGCGATCGCGGTCCAGTGTTCGTTGATCTCGCCGCTGCGGCTGCCGGTGAGCTTGAGGTTGCGCAGGTCGATGTAGTCGGTCTGCTCGTCGTAGGCACGCAGCGAGGCCGTGTACCAGCCGTCGAGCCAGCGGAACGCCGGCACCCGGTAGCTGGTGATCAGGCTCTTGCGCTTCTGCGCGTAGTCCAGCTGGGTGCTGAGCTTGTGCCCGCGCGCGTTGACGTAGCGCCGGTCCACGCCCAGGCGCACGCCGGCGCCGCTCTCGCTGCCGTAGCTGATGCCGCTGGTGTAGATGCTGCGCTTGGCGCGGGTCAGGTTCACGTCCACCGGCACGTTGCCGTCGGCGTCGGCCTCCTCGGGCTTGGGCTGGATGTCGACGGTGCTGAAATAGTCGAGCTTGACCAGCGACTCGCGCAGCCGGTCGAGCTTGCCTTCGTGGTAGTAGCTGCCCTCGTCCCAGTAGACCAGCGGATCGAACAGCGTCTGGTTGAAATAGTCCTGGTGGAAGCGGATCGCGCCCATGTTGTAGCGGCGGCCGCTGTCCCAGCTCAGGTCGATGTCGGCGGCGTGTTCGGCACGGGTGACCTCGACCTTGCGCTGGGTGAAGTCGGCATCGAAATAGCCGCGCTCGGCCAGGCGCCGGGTGATGGTGACCTTGCTGGTCTCGTAGGTGGTGTGGTCGAAGACCTCGCCGGTCTTGGGACGGAAGTTGCGCAGGTCCTCGCCCAGGTAGCGATCGTCCTCGGCCGGCCCGGTGATGCCGACGTGGAAGGTACGCACCCGCACCGGCTCGCCCTTGTCCACGTGCACGGTCACGGTGAGCGTTTCGTCCTTGCGCGGCGCTTCGACGGTGATGGTCGGGGTGTAGTAGCCGAACGGTTCCAGCGCCTGCCGGGTCTGCCGCTCGGCCTGGCTCAGCAGGTACTCCAGGCGCGACTCGCCCTGTACCTTGCCGATGGCCTGGTACAGCGACAGCGAGACCTGGATGTTCTCGATCATCGCCGCATCGTCGTCTTTGTCCAGGCCTTGTATCTGGACTTTTTCGATGGTGCCGCTGGCCTGGGCAAGGCCGACCAGCGACAGCAAGGACACGAGAAGGGAGAGGCGGAGGATCGATCGCATGGGCGCCAGAATACCGACACATGGCGTGAAGCTGTTAACCGGGCGTTCGCACAGGCGATCCAGCGCCGCATCTGCTGCTCATGTCGCGGGCCGTCCGGCATGGCGTTGGCCCACGCAGCGCATGACCGAGCGGCGTTCGCGCTGCTGCGCGACCGCCGCGCAGCGAACGCAGCCAGAGCGCGGCGGCGGCGCCTCCATCGCAACCCGACAGCGCCCGGCCTCCCTGCACGGCCAACCTTGTCCACCGTGACCGTGACTGCATACCCGCGCTTGTCCGCGCCGGATCGCGACACTGCCGCGTTGGGTCCCGCAACCTCGTCGCTGGGCGCCGGGCGGCCTGGCTGCCGCTGCATCCTGCTTGCCCGACGGCAAGGCGGACGCCCTGCCATGGCGAGACCGCCGGCGCGGTCCTGGCCAATGGGAGACGACGCGTGTGCGGCGCCTACCTGGGGGGGCGGACGCATTCAGCGTAGCGGACACGCGCGGCCCACCGCTACCGAAACTGCATGCTGCATATGCGCTGTATGGCGCCAGCAAGGAATGTCCGAATTGTTTTTTATGAAACAATTCTGTGGCGCGTCCCGATCTCGATCGGTTCGTCCACAGCCGCACATTTTCGCGCATCCCCCATGCACTGCCATTCCGGTGCGTTAATCTTCCTGCACGATCTGGAAATTTATTCGCACCAGATTCCATACCCTTCATATCCAATCAAGTTTTATGGTCGTAGCGGATATGCTGGAAAACGCATCCAGATACTCAAGGCGGACGGTATGCAAGGCAGACGAATCCTGCAAAAAACACTTGCCCTGCCGATCGGCCGATACTGACGCATCACCAAGCCAGGCAGGCGCATCGCACCAGCCCTGGAAGCGCCGATCGCACCACCACCTGACTTAGGCCGCATCGGCAAGCGCATCCGCCGGATTCGGCCACAGCCGCAGCGACATCCGCAAAAGCGTATTGCTTGAAGAGTGCGTCTCTGAGGGATGCGTTCGGGCGTCGCAGCGCGCGGCATCGATGGGGGGATCGGCAGCAGCAGGCCTTTCGCCGGGGTCTGCGACCTTTCACGCGCCAGCACGGTGCGCCGGGCCGATGCCGCGCAAAAGAACGCGCGCGATCATGAGCGCCTGCGGGCGAAACCCCCAATGCGCACGTCCCGTCGACGGCATTCCATTTCGTAGCCGGACTCACCTCATTCGCCCCTTGAGATCCACGCGATGAAAATCAAGGTTCGCCAGGCATTTGAGTTGGTTGCTTGTCCGGTTGCATGACCCGGTGTTGAGAAAATGACTAAATTAAATATGCTTTTCGCAAGCACGCCTGCTCCCCAGTCTCCGGTGACGCAGGCGCAGCAACCAGCCGGTGACGACGGCGCTGGACCGAGCGCTCCGGCCGAATCCCTGCCTGCGGCCCTGCTCACGGCCCGGCCCAGCCGCACATCGCCCGTGCGCGCCGGCGAGCCGCCTTTGCACGTGCGCACCCAGGCCATGCCCGGCGGCCGGCGCGCACGCGTGCAGGCCGGCACCCCCGACACCCGCGAGCTTGCGCGTGCGATGGATGCGTGGCTGAAGCGTCGTCCGCCCGTGCAAGGCGAATCCAGCCTGGGCAACGGCGGCCGGCTGCTGCGCTATGCCGCCGACGCACGCGCGCCGCTGGCGCCACGCAACGAAGCGTTTTTCGTGTCGCATCCTGGCCTACTGGTCGCCGCACTGACGGTGGATCCGCAGCTCGAGGCGATGGCCGGCGGGCCGCCGAGCGCCGAGCGCGTCGCCGCCCAGCTCTCGGCGCCGCCGGTCGGGATGCTGACCGACATCTGGCAGGACGCGGACGGCAGCGCCTTCCTCGAACGCGCCGGCCATCTGCACCTGGCCGGCGCGGATGGCCGCTGGACGCCTCTGCGTCCGCTCGGCATGCGCAATGCGCCGACGCTGCAAATGATCGGCCGACAAGCCGACGGCGCGGTTTACGTGCACGACGGCCGGCAGCTATGGCGCGCGCACGCGGCAATGGCATCGATGCAGCCGATTGCGCAGATCCCTCCTGGCAGAGTGACCCGCGTCGATGCCAATGGCGTGCCGCTGGAGTTGCACGATGGCTGTCTGACATCGCATGCCACGAACACGCCCAGGCGCACAGTGGAACTGTGGCGCCCCAGGACCGCAGGCCCGGGATTCGAACCCAGCCCGGCGCTGCCGGTCGATCTGCTGCCGCTGCCCGGCGGGATCGGTGACGAGGCGCTGATCCTGGATGACAAGGGGCGCGTCTACCACGCCGATCTGAGCGGTAGCGATTCCATCCAGGCACAGCGGCTGGAGTTGCCCGAAGGCAGGCAGCACCAGGACGGTTGGGTGGTCACCCGCATGGGGCTGGCCGCCGACAACACCGTGCATTTGTTGCTGGAACACCAACAAGGGCGCCGTGTGGTGCTACAGCGCCCGCCAGGGCAGGACGTCTTCTCCCCGGCGTACCTGCTCGACCAGCCGCTGCTGCTGATCCGCACCGACGGCCTGCACTCGCCAGCGGACAGCGAGGTGAGCGAGCCGGTCCTGCTCGATGGGCACGCGCGCCTGGGCCATATCGATGGCGTTCTGCACTATCAGGCGGCGCCCGGGCAACCGTGGACGCGGCCGATCGGGGACGGCGGCGCACCGTTGACCGAAGTGGATGTTCTGCAGACCAGTCCGTTCGGTTTCATAGACCGGCGTTCGGCCTTTGCACTGCTGGAAGGGAAACGGCAACTGGTCGAACTGAAACTGAACGGGCGCACCACCTGGTTGCCCGCAAATCCCGCACCCAGCACGCCCTCCGGCGGACCACTGGCGGTCGTCCCCGATCACGTGCATGTCGACACCGTGCATCTGGCGGACTTCGACGAGCCGGTGCAGCAGTTGGCGGTGGACATCGACCAGACACTGGTGGCCCTGTCCGAAAACCATACCTTGCAACTCATCGCGCCGGGACAGCCCGCGCGTGAACTGAAAGGGCTGCAGCGTCCGATGGCGATCGCGATCGGACTGGATGGCGGCCTGCACGTGCTCGACCACGTCGAGAATGTCGGCCCACAGCTGAAGCGGCATGTGGCCGATGACACCTGGCACGACGTGGCGTTGATGCTGCCATCGGCAGAGCCGCCGCTATCGCTGCGCAGCACGCGAAGCGGGCAGCTACAGCTGCTCATCGAGAACAAGTGGCATGTGTTGTTGCCGTCGATGACGGCCGCCGACGGCACCCGCCAAGCGTCGCGCGTGGCGCCCGAAGCGGCGCCGGAGGAACCTGCCGCCGACGGCACCCAGTCCGGGACCAACGCCATCTTGAATGCACGGCAGCCCACCCGCATCAGCACACGGCATCACGATGCCGCCGTGACCAGCACCTTGCTGGGCGCCACCTCCAGCGATCCGCTGACCGCGCGCTCCACCGTGCGCGTGTTTGCCGACACGGCCAAGGCGCAGGCCAGCAGCATGGCCAGAATGCTGGGCGATGCCGCCGTGGCCACCGGTCGCGCCACGGCGCGGTCGGTGGGTATCGCGCTGCCGCAAACCGCACAGCAGGTGCGCCTGAGCCGGTTTCGTGGAGATGCCCAGCAGGTGACCAACCGTGCGACCGAACTGTTCGAGCAACTGCCGGACTTGGCCGAGGCGCGCATCGCCGCCGCGGTGGGGCCGGTGCAGCCGGAACACTGCGCATTCTCGCCAGCGCAGCGCGATCAGCTGCTGCGCATGCGCGAGGCCGAACTCGGCACCTTGCTGCGCGAGCTGCGCAAGATCGGCATCCGCGAGCGCGTGATTGCTCCCGACTTCTCCGCGTTGAAGGACCGCAGTGCGGCAGCGACGACGTCCACTGCCAGCTATCGTCTCGCCGAACGCTGGCGCAGCGCGCGGACCACCGTCTCCAGCACGGCCCGGCGTGCCGGCGGGGGCCGCAGCGACGACCTGCTGCCGGCCCTGGATCGCAGCCTGGCGGCACTGGCAGCGGTGGCGGCGGACCAGCCCGCGACACTGTCCGCGCATGAGGCCGAACTCTTGCTCGAAGTGCGCCAGATCAGCGGCCAGTTGAAGACCGCGGGTGTCTGCCTACCGGCGATTCAACCGGACCCGGCCACCGGCAACGGCGGGGCACCCCACGCGCTGCGGACCGCCTGCTTGCTCGGCAGCCTGGTCGAGTACGACGCGCTGCTGCGCACCGATACCGTGCCGTCGCTACAGCATGCCGAGGAGCGACAGAAGGCGTCCGCGTTGCGCAGCCTGTCCAAGCTAGGCCTGTCGTCCTGGCAGGAACTGGAAGCGTTCGACGATGTCGTGGCCACGTTCCGCGAACAAATCGCGACGCCGGGCACGGCGCGCCGGCTGCAATTGCTGAAGAGCCTGGGATTGCCAGCCGATGCGGCTCCTGACGAGATGGCCTCGCGCATGACCGACCTGCTGCAGGATCTTTTCAACCGCAGCACCTTCTTCTCCGTCGCGTCGAAAGCGGCGGAGTTGCGCGGCGCGTTGGGGTATCCGATCTGGGCCCAGATCAATCCGATCAACGTAGGCGCCGGCGGCGAAGCCATCCATGCCTTGGGGGTCGAACGCATCGGCGATTCGAAGGACGGCGACGCTGGACTGGTCGCATTCTTCGTTCGCCATGCCAAGGGCAACCTCTCCGCCACCTCCAGCGCAAGGATCAAGCTCGATCCCGTGGTGGTGAGCCTGCCCCTCTACGAAAACAAAGCGTCGGGAAGAAAATCCTCGATCGGCTGGGGCGGTTCCGCCAGCCTCAGCCTGGGCGGGGCCTACCAGCATGGCGTGGGCGCGGCAGTCATCCTTTCTCCATCCACGATCCCCGAATTCGCCCGGCTGCTGTTCGACCGGCATGACCCGGACACCAGCAAACTGTTGCGCGCTGGCGTGAACGAAGGCGCGATCGGCCTGGACCTGTTCGAGACCAACTTCAACGCCAGCACTGCACTGAGCATGCCGGAAGCGGGCGTCAGTGATAGCCGCCAGTATGGCGCGCAGAAGCCGGCCCCCGATCCTGCACATCCGCCGGCGGCGAGCGCAGCCAATGGGCGCAGTTCCAACTCCTGGAACCTATCCACCGGCGCCACTTTGCGAGCCGGCGTGCACTGGAATGAAATGGAGCTGCATCTGGATCACGCCTGGACCGATATCATCGGCCTCGAGTTTCAGGGACGCGCCGATTTCAGCATGGAGGGCAATCTCGGCCTGAGCGCTGGCGGCCAAATGTCCACCGCGTTCGGTGCCGTCTTCCGTAACCTCATCACTGCGTTGACCAATGTCGGCAGCCTGCAGCTGGGGGGCATTCGCGTGGCGTGCGGCGATGTACAGCTGCCGCTGAGCGCCGCATTGAGCGACGCGCCCGACGGGCCGGTGCTCGGCACCGCCAGCTACAAGCGCACGCTGGATGCCAAGGCGGCAAGTCCGATCACGCCTGCCAATTGGCAACACATGGCCGACCTGCTGCGCGCGACGTTTCCCGAAGGCGCGGCCGAACTGGATTCGCTGGACTATCCCTCCCTGCCCAGCGAACGCATCGCGTTTCTCGAACACGTGATCGACCGCATCCAGGGCGAACCTGCCCGCACCATCGAAGCGCAAGGGGCGCTGGAGGGCGCACCGTTGCGACTGCAGATTGCGCAGGCGCAGGGCGCCACGCGGGAGGCGGCCGGTTCGCTGTGGCACTCGCGCTCGGAAACCAAGCGCGCAGTCGTGTTGGAGATGCTGCAGGAGCTGCGGCAGGAAGAATCGCTTGCCGCACGCCACCGCGCCCGGCTGATTCCAGGCGCACGCGTGGAACTGAACATGTTCGGGCGGGAATCGCTGGACAAGGTGGTGACCCATGCGCTCGGCCATTCGGGGCTGGGTTCGAAGATGGGCGACCTTGCCGATGTGCGCCGGCAGATCACCGGCCTGGACGAAGTATTGAGCCGTTTCAAGGACATTCCCTACATCAACCAGGTTCGCTTCGTCTTCGAGATGAGGCCGCAGGCCATGACCGTCATCAACGACGCGCTTGCTGCCAAGGCGCAGGAACAGGACGCCGACATGCTGGGAATCTCGACCACAGCGTCCGGGATGGACTGGCGCAACGTACTCGACAAGACCCGCAACGCCCCGGACCTGTACCGCCTTGCCGCGATCGCCGTGCACAATACGGACTCCAACATGATCGGTCACCAGATAGGGTTGCCGCTTGTGAACCTGTCCACCAATGCCGGTACCTCACACCAGCTGTTCGAAGCGGAGATCCAGTTCCGTTATGGTCTCTATGACCAGCTGCAAGGCGCCGAAGTGCTGGAAGCGGGCGGTCGCGCCCTGCAGCAGCGCTTGCAGCTGGACGGTACCCAGGCGATCGGGCGCCAGGCCATGGCGCGGTCGTCGCAGTTCGGCCCGCCTTCTCCGCGCGGCAAGCGCCCAAGCGATGCAACATCGAGCACGACATCGCCAGCACGGAGCGACCACTCGTATGCGCAACAACTCGACCCGCAACCGCTGCCGTACTCGCTTCATATGTCGCCTCGGCACGACCGCAGTCAAAGCCCCGAGCTCGAGCCCTATGGAGATGGCGGCCCGGAGGCGCAGGCCGATCGCGAACGCGTCCTGGCGGAAATCCACACATGGTCTCCCTCCCCGGACCGAACCAGGCGCTGACCGCAGCAGACCACGCCGCCATGGCCTGGCGTGGCCTGTGGTCGCTACCCGTGGCCCGGCTGCTGCCGGGTGACCTCGCCGATGGACGCGCCGTCGCTGCGCCCAGCCGATAGACGTCGACCCGGGCCGCCGCGACGGCGCCGACGCCATGAGCACGGAGCCGCTTCAGCGCACGGCAAGCCCACACCTGTGCGATCGTGACGCGTCTGCGCAGCCCATGCGGCATGGCGGACGTCCATGCGATGCGGGATGCGGCAGACAGCACTGGCGCGCGGGCCTGCGCGCGCTTGCCAAGCCGTGGCGGCCGCGGCACGCTGAGGGCCTCGTCGTCCCTGCCAGGAAGACCCGTGACCGCCGTGATCGAAACCGCGCGCTTGCGTCTGCGCCTGCTGGAACCCGAGCGCGACGCCGCGGCGACGCTGGCGCTGCTCAACGACCCCGGCTTCCTGGCCCATATCGGCGACCGCGGCGTGCGCGACGCAGCCCAGGCGCGCAACTACCTCGCTGACGGCACGGTACGCAGCTACACCCAGAACGGCTTCGGCCTGTATGCCGTAGAGCGCCGCGACGATGGCGCCAGGCTCGGCATGGCCGGCCTGGTGATGCGCCCCCACCCTGCCTTGCCCGGACCTGGGCTACGCGCTGTTGCAGCCGTCCCAAGGCCATGGCGATGCAGGCGAGGCCGCGCGCGCCGTCCTGGCGTACGCGCGAGAGACCCTGGCGCTGCCGCGCCTGTGCGCGATCGTGGCGCCGGACAACGCGCGCTCGATCCGGCTGCTGCAGGCGCTCGGCTTCGCCGCGCAAGGCCGCATGCGGGTCGCCGCCGATGCGCAAGAGGTCGCGCTGTACGCACGCGACCTGTCCGCCTCGAACGAACGACCAGGAGCTTGAGCAGTGGACGCTCTGGAATCGCTGCAGTTGCTGGCGCGCTACAACCAGTGGATGAACGAGCAGCTGTATGCCGCCGCGGCGACGCTGCCGGAGCAGGCGGTCGCGCAGCCGCGCGGTGCGTTCTTCGGCTCGTTACTGGGCACGCTCAACCACCTGGTGGTGGCCGACACGATCTGGCTGCAGCGCTTCGCCAAGCACCCGGCGCAGTATCCGGCATTGAGCGCAATCGCCGCCGCTCCGATTCCCGCCGCGCTGGATGCACTGCAGGCCACGACCCTGGCTGCGCTATTGACCCAGCGCCAGACGCTGGACGCCACCATCGCCACCTGGATGACGCAGGTGAGCGCCGCGGACCTGGACATCACGCTGCACTACCGCAACACCCGCGGCGACGCCCATCGCCGGCGCTTCGGCGATGTGCTGCTGCATTTCTTCAATCACCAGACCCACCACCGCGGCCAGGCCACCACCCTGCTCAGCCAGGCCGGCGCGGAAGTGGGCGCGACCGATCTGCTGATGTTGATTGCGCAGATGGAAGTCGAATGAGGATCGATGCTGCCGGCGGCACGACAGCAATACGCGCTAACGATGGTGGGAGACAGCATGATCCGCGCGCCCAGCGTCCCCGAGCGGTTGACAGAAGACTCGCCGCATCGGCTTCGGCGAGTCGATGCGCGCGGCCATGATGCCGAAGCCCAAGGCACGCTAGCGACGACGCCAGCCCCCTGCTGCTGCCGCCTCCTGCGTCACGAAGGCGCTACGCCGTACCGCGCTGCGCCTGCAATCCGGCAACGATCTCGCGCAGCTCTGCCACCTCGGCCTCCAGCGCCTGCACCCGCGCTTCCAGCTCGTCGTTGCCGGACGCCGCCGGGCGCGACTTGAACGAGGCCGCCAGCGCCTCCGCATCGATCGGCCCGCCGAGCAGATGCATGTAGCGTTCCTCGCGCTGGCCGCTGGCGCGCGGCAACTGCACCGCCAACTGGCGCTGCGCCAGACGCTCCAGTTGGTGCCGCACGTCCTCGGCATCGGCGAACCGCGCCATGCGCTCGGCTCGCGCCAGCAACTCGTTCGCCGTCTGCGGACCGCGCAGCAACAACAGCGCGATCAGGATCACCTGCTGCTGGGTCAGATCCAGCGCCGCCGCCAGGCGATGCTCGTAGCGCACCGCGCGCGAAGAGAACTGCTGGCGCGCAAGCCCATACCCTTCCAACTGGCGCAGCGCATGCTGCACATCGCCCGGACTCAGCGACAGCACCGGCTCGCGCGAAGTCTTCTGGTTGGCCGCCACCACCGTCGCATTGACCGTGAGCGGATACGCATCCGGCGTGGTGGCCTCTTTTTCGATCAGGCAACCGAGCGCACGGGCCTCGACGGCGGAGAGAACGGGAGGAGGCGGCGCATCGGTCGTCATCGTGGGATACCAGAGCGGCAGGGGTGGCTAGGATAGCCCGGCATGCGGCGACCGCTGGGATTTTCCTGTCACCCTTCCATGCAGGCATGCGTTTGCAACACCATCTTGGCGTCAGCGTGCAGCGCCCTGCCTGGCAGATGCAGGCTATTTCTGTCGATCCCCCAAAAAATCAAAGTCGGCTGTAAGCGATTGATTTAAAATGGAAAATCTGCCGCGCTAGGCCTGTGACGGTCCCTCCGTGAACGCTCGGCTCCAGTAGGCCGCTTCGGCAAAGAGCGCAGCCAGGGCGTCGAGGTCGACTTTCGTTTGCGCATCGCTGAACTCGAAGTTGCCGAACAGGTTCACGTGCTGCCAGGCGACGGGCGAGATGCCACGCAACGCGTTGATGGCGGCCTGGTCGCCTGCGGCCAACTTCTGTTCGTAGACCTTGGACAGCAGGGCCGTGTTGTAGAAGATCACGGCATTGGCGATAAACCGCGAGCACTCGTTCCAAAGTTGCTGCTCGGCCTCGGTCTTCACGCGGAACGCGCCGCCGTTGACGTAGGCCACCGCCCGGCGAAACCGGTGGTAGGCCTCGCCTCGGTTCAGCGCCTTCTGCACGGCCTGCCTCAGGTCCACGTCGTCGATGAAGTCGAGGATGTAGAGCGTTCGGCAAATGTCTTCGAGCTCCCACAAGGCACGCTTGGTCTGGTTTTGCCGCAAGTAGCTGCTGAGCTTGCGCACGATGGTGGCCTGCGTCACGTCCTTCTGCGCCAGCGACGCCATGATGCGCAGGATGTTGGGCCACTCCTTGATGATGAGCTCCTCGCTGACTTTGCGGGACGGCCGAATCAGCATCTCGTCACCGTAGGAGCTCGGGCTATCGAAGCCCACCAGCGTCATCGCCTTCTTGTACAGGTCGCGGTAGCGCGGTGCAAACCCGTAGCCGTAGACCCGCAGGGTCCAGAAGTTCACCTGGTTGGTGCCATGCGTGTCCGTGGAATGGCGCTCCGGCTTGATGTCCGAGGTGTTGTTGTGCAGTAGGTCGAACACGTAGTGGCTTTCATGTTCCTGCGTGCCGATGATGCGTGCATTGATCGGCAGATGGTTGGCCACCAGCGTGCATGCGCTCACGCCCTTTTGTAGCCCGAAATACTTCGGCGAATGCCGGGCATTGAAGGTGTTGATCTGCGTTTCGAAGCGCTGACCGTCGCTGCTGGAGTGCAGCTTGTCGCCGATGTTGTACAGATGGAAAACCGGCAGCTTCGCGGTGGCGTTGCTGATGGCGTCGTTGGCCGCACGCAAGGTTTCCAGCCGCAGGTAGTTGCGCGCGGTCCCCTGCAACGATGCGAAGCTGATGCCCGACACCTCAGCCATTTTCAACAGACCCATGTTGGTGCCCAGCGCGACGACGCAGGCCAAGATCTGCCGGGCGTCTGGCGCCTGCTTGACGTAGCGCTCGAGCACGTGGGTGAAGCTGTTGAGGAATCCGGTGCCCCCGGCAACGAACCAAAGTAAGTCGGCGATGCCGATACCCGGGAGTTGGCCATAGAAGGGGCTGTTGGCCGGCTCCTTGGCCGTCGGATAGATCAGACTCCAGCGGCGCTTTTCACCGCGGCCGCGAATCTTGATGTGCTCATTGGTGGCTTCGAGAATCCGCCGGTTCACGTCCACAAAGCGTGTGCGCACCGCCTCGCGAAAGGTGCTGAGCGTGTCCTCGATCGGCGCCAGCAGCAGTGGTACGCCGATCTCGGCAAGCACGGCATCGCGCTGGGCCCAGCGTTCGTCGCTGATCAGGTCATCCTCGAAGCGGCGGAACTCGTTGCTGTGCTCCACGAAGACATCCCCGGCCTGCAGCGCCTGGCACAGCAGCCGGTAGGCCAGGAACTCGTAGCGGTCGGTATCGAGCCGGTTCGCGCGTACCTTGCCCTCGTGGTACAGGTACAGACGCAGGTGCTTTGGGATCAGATGCCGGGGAAAGGCCTCGGGTTTGACGTCGCGCGGCGACTGGCCCGCGCGCAGCAACTTCTGCAAGAAGGTCACGGCCTGCAGCAGCGGAGCGTCCTCCACCCGTCCGCCGAAATCCAGCTCGCAGAACAAATGTCGCAGATTGAGCTTGAACGTGCGGGACAACTGCGTGTACTGACTCCACTGGTAGGCGATCTTGTCGAAGGCGATGTTGCGCAGATGGTCGGCCACCGTCGGGAACTGCTCGCGCTCGAGAAGGCCAAACGCCTTGGTCTGCACGTCTGCGAAGCGGGCATCGGTCGCGATGGAGGGGTCGATGAACAGTCGTAGCACGTCGCCTGCCGCGTGCAGGTTTTCGGTGGCGTTGAGCATGGCCTGGTTCATCGCTTCCTCGGCCGCCAGCTTGGCCTGGTGTTCGTAGTGCTCGACCAGGTGCACGAAGGACTCGATCAGGTTGTCGCTGATCTGACGGAACCGATGGAAGGCGAAGCACAGCAGATAGAGCCGGGCGCTGGCGCGCGGCATTTGCTGAAGTTTGTAGACCGAATAGAACTTCACCAGCGACGCGTAGTACTTGACGCTGTCGTTGGACAAGGCGGCCTTGACGAGGAACGTGCGCGCGAAATCGTGCAACGGCTGGAACCGCTGCCGGCGCTCGACCTCCTGCTTGAGCTCCTTGTGGCTGAAGTCCTTGGGCTCGCGTTTGAGCGCGCTGATGCGGTAGATCTGCTCATCGGCCGCGAGCAACTCGTCCAGTGCCCGGGCGACCTTGGCCGGCATGGATTTCTGGAGCAACGCGGCGACGCGGGTGCGTTCGTGCGTCACCACCCGGCCGATCATGTCCTGCAGGGTCGTGTACTTCGGCGCGACGATGTGCTCGTTGGTTAGGTACTGCAGCGACTCGCGAAGGATGTACGTCGGCTGAGTGGACAGCATCGCGATGCGCGCGGCCTTGTCCTGCAGGGCCTGCTGCGCTACGGCGTCGCAATGCCGAAAGCCGACCAGCTCCAGTACCCGGCGTTGGATCGCGGTGCGCGTCGTTGTCGACGGCGGCTTGATCGAATCCAGCGTGTATGCGGCCAAGTATTTCGTCAGCAGGTAGCGCAGATCCTCGGCCACCTCAGCCGGCTCGAACACGAAGAACTGGCACTTGGCCTTGAAGTAGCCCAGCTCGAGTGCCAGGTAGGCGCCCACCGATGGCGTGCGAGCCTGGACCGCTTCGAGTTCACGCGGGCCGAGATCGAAATACAGTTGTCGCTCGTCGTCGGTCAAGCGCGGCAGGCCGTACAGGGCATGGACTTCTTCCGGAGTGAGGATGAACAGGCGGTGCGAGTCGGCGGCCGACGACATTCGAGAGAGATCCAGTGCGGCGATTCTTGTTGGGAGCAGTCCGCCATGCGCGGGCTGCGCGACGGGCAAGGGGCGAGATTATGCCGAACTATTGAGATAAGGCTTATTATCAAATGGCCATCGCCAACTTCATAATCTGACGTTTGTGAAAACACGCCACCCCTCAGACTCGACCGCATCCGACCGCCTGGTCGGCCTGCCAGATGCGGACGCGCTAGCGGCCGTGCGGGCCTGGTACCAGGGACTCTCCGCGCGCGAAGCGGTCGCGCGGTATCTGAGCCATCGCAAAGTAGACGGGGATTCTTCGCGCGGCATCCTCGGGCGTGTGCGCCGGCAATTGGCCACCTATGTGCTGCAGTTTCACCGACCGGATCTCGCCGCATTGTTCAGTCACCCGGAATCCGAGCGATTCAAGCACGCCCGGACTGTCGCAAAGGCCATTGAACTGCTGCCAACGTTGGCTGCGGCCGAGCCGCTGATCGGCGACGACGTAGGGCAGTGGTTGCCACCGCGCGTCGCCAAGGCGCTGCAGGCGCATGGTATCAAGACGCTGGCGGCGCTGACCGTACGCATCCCGCGGCGGCGACGGTGGTGGACTGCCATTCCAGGCGTGGGGGCGGCTAGCGCTCGGCAGATCGAAGCCTTCTTTGCAGCGCATCCGCAGCTCACAGAACGCGCGCGAGCCTTGGTCGTCGTCGATCCGCCGCAAGACCTCGTGCCGTGGGAACGTATCGTCGTGCCGCGTGACGTCGATGGATCGCAGGGGACGTTCCGTGCTCCCCACGCGACGTGCACGCTGAGCGCGGACAACGACTACGACGCCGTGCACGCCTGGCTGGCCCTGCACGAATCGCAAGCCACCCAGCGCGCCTACCGAAAAGAGGCCGAGCGCCTGATCCTGTGGGCGATCGTCGAGCGCGGCCGTGCGCTGTCGTCGCTGACGACCGAGGACGCCGTTGCTTACCGGGCGTTCTTGCGCCACCCGGCGCCGCGCACGCGCTGGGTGGGCTCGTCGCGGCCACGATCCTCGCCCGAATGGAAACCCTTTGCCGGCGGGCTGTCGGCGCGTTCGGCCGCCTACGCCTTGACCGTCCTCGGCGCGCTGTATCGGTGGCTCATGCAGCAGCGCTACGTGCTCGCGAATCCTTTCGCCGGCATCAAGGTTCGGGGAACTGCGCACGTGCCTTCGGCGGCCGCGCGCGTGTTCTCGGACAGCGAATGGAGCCTGATCCGCACGGTGGCCGATGGCCTGGAGTGGTCGTACGGTTGGGAAGCGGCGGCTGCGCAGCGGCTGCGCTTCGTGCTGGATCTGGCCTACGGCACCGGGCTGCGCGCCAGCGAGCTTGTCGGCGCGACGTTGGGGCAGATCGAGACCGACGAGCGCAGCGATCACTGGCTGCACGTCGCCGGCAAAGGCGGCAAGGCGGGCAAGGTAGCACTCCCACCGCTGGCCTGGAGCGCCTTGAACCGGTACCTCACGCAACGGCGGCTGCCGACAACGCCCGTGCGGTGGAATCCGAACGTACCGCTGATCGGGGCACTGGAGCAGGACAGCGAAGCCGGCATCACGTCGGCCCGGCTGTGGAACGTTGTCAAACGATTCTTCGTCACGGCCGCCGACGTGATCGGCGAGAACAATCCGGCCACGGTAGACAAGCTTCAGCGTGCCAGTCCTCACTGGGTGAGGCACAGCCATGCGAGCCATTCGTTGGCGCGGGGTGCCGAACTCACGAGCGTTCGCGACAACCTTCGTCACGCATCGCTGTCCACGACCTCAATCTACCTGCACGGAGACGAGGTCAAGCGCGCCACGCAAATGAGAGCGGCTTTCGCCGAGCGCGACTGAAATGCGTTTCAAATCACTCGCTTTGCAGGTAGTGCTGCGCCGCCGACCGAGCCAGATCGGTTTCCTTGGCATGGTTGCATGAGGATATCCGAATCGGAGTTAGTCGTGTGGATCATGTACCTCGGCCTGTCATTTTTAGGCCAACCGCTTCGTTTTCATCCGCCTTTCTTCGCGTGCAATCATTGGGCGGTAACCCATCGCCGCCACAATCCTAGGTGATCTGCTCTATTCATGGATCTAGGAGGGGCGTGTCTCCAACTGTACGCCCCGAAAAAAACTTTAACCAAGGTATGGAATGACAGACTGGACAAACTATCGGAACCCGGGAAATCTGAATCCTTTTGACATGGAGTCTTTCAGGCAGGGCTACAGCCAATATGGGCAAGGGTCGCCAGTGTCGTCCCGAGCGCAGTCTCCTGCGTCATCCCGACCGCAAACACCGGCGTCATCCCGAGCTGAGTCCAAAGCTCCGTCGCCCGAACTCCAAGTATTGAGGGATCTGCCGAGCGGTCGCAAGTCGGCGCATCAGGCGGGGCGGCCTCCACGTGCGCCAAGCCTCTTACAGAAGTTGCGCAAAATGAGCCTTTGCTCCTCCAGCAACACGCAGGTCGACACTCGATGCATCCGCACGAAAAACCAAAATGATCGGAGCGCACGGAATACCAGCGAGCGTATCACTACGCGCGCCGATTACGCACAAGGTTCCAGTAGCGCGCCATACTCCGTCGAAGTTTACGATCCCTATGCCAACTTCTACTCATCAACGTCGGTGATGCCGGAATCGCCGGGAACTCGTGACGAGCACGAGATGCTTTGGCACTCCATGGGCGAATCACAGTTCACCCAGCCGTTTGACATGCCGACTTTGCAGCCGCTGTCGCCGTCGCCGTGGGATGAGTGGATGAGGCAAGACGATCTCGCGCTTCAGGAAGCTGAGGCAGCCTATGGCGCTGCCAATATTGCGTCGACCTCCCACGCATACAACGTGGAGAGCGCGCAGGCCCAGCAAGCGAGGTCGGATCTTATGGGCACCCTAAACTCCGCACTTGCCGATCTGGAACGGCTCGTAAATTCCAATGCCGACCCTGAATTGGCGGGATATCCGATAAAGCAACTGGATCGCCAAATCACGCCACTATTGATCGCCGCAGAAAATTGGCGTCGGCCCAACTTGAACTTGATTGCACTTCATACCAGTGAAGCCGCCACCGTCGACTCCGATGACGAAGATATGGATGAGCAAGCCCCGATGGCGGGCTCGCAGGAGATCGACGACTTTGTGAGATATAGCCCTCACGGACGATATCGCGCATTAATTGACAACGGGCAGCACACCAGGGTCGCTGACATTCATAAGAGCGAATCAGGCGTAAGCGTTATCCTGCTTGATCCGTTGAGGGTGGAGGAAGACGAGACAGCATACGATGATTACGCGGTAAACTTCAAACAAGACTTTGGAACGCATGCCGCTGCCAAGTGCGCATTTGTTCCACTGGATTTGCAAAAGTCGGCCTTTGGATGTCGAATATTTTCCATGTCTCTCGCACTGAAAATGCAGGCACGAGAGGGTGAATTTACGAACATGCACAGCGCACTGTACAGCGGTGATTTATCGCCCGTGGTACCGGGCAGCATGCAAACAGAAGATGACGAAGATGCACACGTCGTGCTGGATGCTGGGCCCCTTATCGATGCGAGTATGTTGAAGCATAACCAATCGCGCAGCTCGATTAAAAAATACCTACGAGAAAATCCAGACCAAGATGGCGTGATTGTCAACAACAAGCATGGTGAAACGCTGCGAACGAGAACCAAGCGCCACACTGTCGACCGTAAAGTTCCAGCAAAAAAAGAATCCGGAAGAAAAACGAAAACCATCACCTTCAACAACTCTATTGAACTGAAAAGAATCGCACTAGTGAAGCGGGCACTGAATTTTGTTTCAGTTGCACCATCTGAAGATGTCATTCAACTATCGGCGCTCATTAATTAATAATTTAATCGACGACAAAGACGTCAAGAAATGACGAGTCCGGTAGGCTCATCTTATGAGTCTTCACGTCGTTCGACGCCGGCTCTGGCTGATGTTTGATCCAACTCATGAAGCTACCCATTACCGAGATTCGCGATGTCGCCAACCTGCTGCCGTTGAAAAATCCGGACGCGCCTAAGACCACTTCGCTTGCGCGATCCCGAAGCTGGGAATCCCCCAGTGGTTTGGCCCGGCGGATTCAACTCCGATTCGCAACGCTGTTGAGGACCTCCTCGGAGAAGACTTCGAGGGGCGTTTTGAATCCGAGTATCTTGCGCGGACGATTGTAGAGTCGCTGTTCGATCCATCGCAGGTGCGCATCGGTGATGGTGCTGAAATCGATGTGTCGTGGCAAGTACTGGCGCGTCAATCCGTTGGCATTTTCGTTGCTGCCTCGCTGCCATGCGCAGTACGGATCTGCAAAATAGAAGTCGCTCTGCAAGCAGGCGGCAATGAGCCGATGATCGGCGAATTCCTTGCCGTTGTCGGCGGTGAGGGTGTGCACCGTGTGGCCTAGGCCGCCCAGGCGCTGGACGATGGCGTTGCGCACGTTCTCGGCGGTGCCGTCAGGCGAGTAAGCCAGCAGATGCAGGCGACTGCGGCGTTCGGTCATGCTGACCACCACGGCCTTTCCGTGTGAGGCCCGGAGGGTATCCAGCTCCCAGTCGCCGATGCGGCTTCGCTGCTCCACCACGCTGGGGCGCTGTGTCCAGCTGCGCCGATGTGTCAGCTGTCCGCGGCCATCGCGCACGCCCCGCCGACGGCGCTTGCGGCGGCGCTTGCGTAGATGCGTGAACAACTGGCCACCGCGCTTGTGGTCAGCGTAGATGTGCCGATAGATCCATTCGTGACTGGCCAGGCCGGTGCGACCGGCAATCTGTTCCGGGCTGAAGTCCTCGCTCAGCAGGACCTCGATCTGTGCGATGCGCTCAGCGTCGATGCGTGGACGCCGGCTGGCCTGCGTGCGCCGATGCTCGCTGATGCGCTGTGCGTGATCTGGCAGATAGTGCCGAGCGTGCTGATTGCGGCGCAGTTCGCGGCTGATCGTGCTGGGCGCGCGCTCCAACGCATCGGCGATGGCCCGCATCGACATCCCGGTTTCATATAACGCATGCAAACGGTATCGTTCGGCCTGGTCCAGGCGGCTGGATGACATGGGCAACTCCACTTGGCGGTGAAGTCGCTCAAGTCAGGTCGCCGGGCCACTTCACAACCGTTGGTGTTGCGAATCGGAGTTGAAGCCGCCCCCCTTTGGCAGGAAGTCTTCGCCGACGAAGAAGTTCCGAAGACTTCTCGACGCGTCGAGTCCGGCAAGCGGCAGTGCCGACATCACCAGAGACAAGGCTGTCAGCGAACAACTCGCTCTCTGCGTCTGGTGGTCCCAGCCTTGACGACCTGCCGGCGGAAGTCCAACACCGGCTCATAGAAACCCTTCGCAGCCATGACATCTTCCAGACGCTCAGCGACTTGCACGCGCTGAGAATGACCTCCACTGGGCTCCGTGACGCTGTGGCGGGAAGCATCGACCTGCACTACGACGAACTTTGTCACGCGGTCAACGAAGTCAATGCGTTCGTAAGCAGGATGCCGGATGAAATCCTCGCGGACGCCGAAGTGATGCGCTCTCTTGGAACGATGCTGACGTTCCTCTCGTCTCCACACCGCGAACGCCTCATCGCCTTGGTGGCTGGAGGCGTCGATGAGGAGCCCAGTGGGCGCGCCCTTGGTGCGCTTGGCGCTGCCATGCGCTGCCTGAACGATGGGCAGCGCGAGCGACTCGTTGTGGCCGCCACGCGCATCACGGACGATTGGGCCAAATCGGATGCATTGGTCGGTCTGGCAACGGGGATGGGCAATTTGCACCCGGAACAGCGCCAGCAGCTGATTTCCGTCGCCCTCGATATCGGCGACGAATGGGCCAGGGCGGATGCGTTGGTCGGCATGGGCCTGGTCATGGCTGAGCTGAGCGAGCCAGACCACGAGCGGCTCCTTGCCTGCGCGATTGGTATCCGCGACGAGTCGGCCCGCGCCGATGCGCTAGCAGGCCTAGGGGCCGGCATCGCCAACCTTGGCGGAACGCATCGCGATCGCCTGTTTGCCGCAATGATGAACCTCGGAAATGATCATCCCAAAGCTCTGGCTCTGACAGGGCTGGCGGCTGGGTTTGTTCACCTTAGCAACACCCAGCACGAGCTTTTCGTTTCGGTTTTGGAAGGTACCGGCAACAGAGTCGCGAAGGCGGTTGCACTTCGCGGGCTATGCACGGCAATGCCCCACTTGAGCACGCCGCAACGAGCGCGCATCGTGGCCGCCGTGATCGCCGCCGGACATGTCCACAACACTCGAGCGCTGGCCGAGTTGGGGGCAAGACTCTCTTTTCTCGGTACATCGCAGCGCGAGCAGGTCGTTATTGCCATCACGGAAATTCCCGACAAGGCCGCCATGTCCGTTGCCTTGACCGGCATGGGCGCCGGAATGGCCTGTCTTAGTGAGTCGCAGCGCGAGCGTCTGTTCCTCGCAGCAGACGGCATCGTCAATGAGTGGGCGAGAACTCGCGCTCTGGCTGGGCTCGCAGTTGGATTGGCCTTTCTGGACGAACAACAAAGCGACGGGCTGGTTACCGCGGTAGACGCCATTGGCGGCGAGTGGGCAAAGGCACACATGTTGTCAGCACTAGGGGCGAGCATGGCTCACATGACGGAGGCACAGCGTGAGCGGGTTCTGGCGGCCGCAACCGGCATTGCCGACGAGGGCGCCAGGGCCGTCGCGCTAACTGGAATTGGGACTTGGATCGCTCAACTTGGCGAGTCGAACCGCCGACAGCTCTTTGACGCAGCGGCGGATCTTTCCGATGCGTTGGTCAACGCCCGTGTCACGGCTCATTTGTGGGCGGCTGAAAGGCCGCGGTGGCCGTGAGACCCAGCAGTGAGAGGGCGTCGGTTTGCAAGGCGTGTGCGTGGCCAAGTTGGAATTCTTAAGTCGGTTCACCGTTCCGTTGCTCCCGAACCCCTTTTTCTTCTTGCGCCATCCGGCGCCGGGCATGCGCTGGGTGGGCTCGTCGCGGCCACGATCCTCGCCCGAATGGAAACCCTTTGCCGAGGGCTGTCGGCGCGGTCGGCTGCCTACGCCTTGCAGGCACAGCCATGCGAGCCATTCGCTGGCGCGGGGTACCGAGCTGACGAGCGTCCGCGATAATCTTTGTCACGCATCGCTGTACACCACCTCAATCCATCTGCATGGCGACGAGGTCAAGCGCGCCACGCAAATTAGAGCGGCTTTCGCCGAGCGGGCTTGAAAGTACGTTTCAAATCAAACGCTTAGAGCGACTTTGATTTTTTGGGGGATCGACACAAATGGCCATGCAGCGACGGTCGCTGCCTCCCATCCTCCTCTTGCCTGAAGCCATGCCCGGTTCATGCCACGCGTCATAGATTCGCCCACGTCGCAAGCCGCCATAGCCGCAAGGAGTGCCTCTCATGTCTTTCGCCGGGTTGCGAGCCAGCCTCGCCATCGCTGTCCTCGCGCTTTCTCCATGCGCACCGGCCATTGCGATGCAGCGCCTTTGGCCGACCGAGCAACAATGGCGCCAGCTCGGAACCGACAGCGACGCGGCTACCGCGCAACTGCACCTGGCCGACGCGGCACTGCACGATACCGCGCACCCCATCGCCGTGCTCAGCACCGCCGGCCGACTGAAAGGCGACCCCGCCAAGGCAGGCACCGAAACGAGCCTGGGCGACATGCGCAAGATCCAGGCACTGGCCGTGGCCTATGCCCTGACCGGCGAGGGGCGCTATGCGACCAAGGCCGGCGACTATCTCAGCCGATGGGCCGCAGTGAACCAGCCTAGCGGTGAACCCATCGACGAGACCGGCCTGGAGCCGGCGATCTTTGCCTACCGCATCGTCCGGAACGAACTCCCCACCGGCACCCGCCACGACATCGACGACTGGATGCGGCGCATCGCGCACGCCGAGATCGCATCGCGCGATCCCAAGCGCAAGACCGCCACCAACAACTGGCACAGCCATCGCCTGAAGAGTGTCGGCCTGATCGGCATCGCGCTGGACGACAACGCATTGATCGCCTACGCCAGGGATGGATTCAAGCAACAGATCGGCGACAACCTGCGACCGGACGGCCGGAGCATCGACTTCATCGAGCGCGATGCGCTGTCCTACCATGTCTATGACCTGCGGCCCCTGGTAACGCTCGCCCTGGCCTTCTCCGAGCGTGGCGAAGACCTGTATCACTGGCAAGCGCGCAACGGCGCATCGCTCGCGCATAGCGTGCAATGGCTGCTGCCCTACCTCCGCGGCGACAAGCCCCATGCCGAATTCGTCGGCAGCGACGTCGCCTTCGACAAAGCCCGCTCGCGCAACGGCGAAGCGGGCCATGTGATCGGCAGCACCTACACCCCGCGCGACGCATTGCCGCTACTGTCGCTGACGGCGGCCTATGACCCAGACAGCGCCCGCTTGGCGACGCAGCTTGGTGGCAGCACGGCGGATCTGCGCCTGGCTTTGAGCTTGCTGCCTGCGCGGCCGCTGTCGAGCGCCAGGTAGAAAAGTTGGCTGATCGCGGTGCTATTGAACCGACAGATATACCACCGGCACCAGCACCTTCTGGCCCTGGTATTCTTGTTCGACCATCCACACGATGTCGTGGGTCAGCGCGGCGACCTGTTCGGCGGTCAGCGCCACGCCGACATCCAGGTGCAGCGCGCCGGCCTCGGCCACGGCGCCGTCCAGCAGGGCGCGGTACTGCGCCACGCCGTCGGCGTAGTTGCCCAGGTAGCGGCGGCCGGTGAGTTGGGTGATCTGGTCCAGCACCAGGCGCTGTTCGTAGAAGCCGTCGCCCAGGCGGGTCTGGGTCCACTGCGGATCCACGCCGAGCTTGTCGAGCAGGTAGTCGCTGCTGATGAAGGTGTCGTAATTGACGAAGCGCGGATCGGTCTCGATCAGGTAGCGACGGCCCGGGCCGGCGCTGCGGTTGGCGTTGACGCCGCCCAGGCCGTTGGCGGCACGCCCCAAGGCGTTGACGCTGGCGCCGTTGGCGCCGACCAGGCGGTACAGACCGCCGATGGGCAACGTGATGTTGCCCAGCGGGGCGCCGATGCCGCCGACCACCTGCGGCACGGTGCCGGTGCCTGGGTCGATCTGCTGGCGCTGGCCGGCGACGTTGCTGCCGGCCAGCACGGCCTGTGCACCGCCGGCCTGGACCTGGCTACGGGTGGCGTCGCCGCTGCCGGTGAGCGCTGCCTGTATGCCTTGCGCATGAACATCGACTACGGATGTCTCGACACTTTTCACCAGCGCGCCCTCGCCGTCGGCGATGCGGATCGGGCCGATGCTGGCGCTGACGATGCGATTGTTGACCGTTGCCCCGCCAGCGGCCTTGCCGGTCTGCGCCTGCACGGCTTTATTGCCGACGCCGCTGGCGCTCTGCGCGCTACGGCGGCTCAGCGCCGTACCTTGCCTGGCGTTGAACGCGGCGCCGCTAATGCTGCGCCCATCGCTGCCGACGGCACCGTTGTTGATGGTGGCACCGTTGATCGACACGCCTTGCCCACCGGTCATGTTGGCGGCAAGGGCGATGTAGCTGGAATCTACCGTGGTACTGGAGAGAATATTGGTCTCATTCTCATACCGGCATATCGGCTTCTTGCGTGCGTTCGGACCTGAGACGGTGGTGGCGGCACAGTCATCGATGTAAGCGATCACCTTGTGTTCGACATCGCGCTGGATCACTTTCTGATTCAGTGCCAACGCTTGGTTCGATACAACCTCGCCGTTGCTGATCATTGCATCGGAAAGACCGGCAACGCCCCGTTGATTGATCCACAATCCACCTGCGGCAGCGATTGTCGATGCGTTGTTGGTCACGCTCCCGGACAGGGCGATGTTGCCACCTGCGGCGATACGGCCCTCGGCGCTGGCGGCAATCAGGCTCTCGCGTTCTTCGACCGAATAGTCTCGATAAACGCCCGGGCTTTTGCCTTTGTATGGAACGCGAATGTAGTAAGACACGTTGGGATAGGTGATACCTCGACCTTCGATGAGTTCGCTGGGCATCCCCGCATTCGCTTCGGCCCTCTCGGCATCGGATAGCGGCCCTGTCTTGGTGCTCAGCACCCGCCGCTGGTTATTGAGTTGATTGGCCGCAATCAGGATGCTGCCGTCGGCCTCGATGCTGCCGGACAGGTTGTTGAGCACGCCGGTGCGCGAAGTGATGGTGCCGCTGCCATCGCGCGCGCCGCCGATGGCGATGTTGCCGAGGCTGAAGATCTTGGCGTCGCGGTTGAGCAACTGGTCGCGGACCAGCAGGGTCATGCCGTTGGTGGCGCCGATCAGCGCCGAGCCGTAGGCGGCGTTGTCGGTGGCGCTGCCCAGGTCGGCGCCGTTGACCAGGGTGCCGGTGTCCACCAGTACGTTGCCGCCGACCAGGCTGCCGGTGTTGTAGATGCTGCCGGCCGTGAGCTGCAGATTGTTGCTGGCCGAGATGTCGCCGGCGTTGTCGATGGTTCCGCCGGTCGTCAACTGGGTATTGGCCGCCTGCATCGTCGCGCCGGCGCGGTTGCTGATGTTGTTGGCGGTCACGCTGAGGCTGCGCGCGGCCTTGAGCGCGGAGGCGTTGACCAGGTTGCCGCCGACGTTGAGCCGGAAATCGCCGTTGCTGGTGATGTCGGCGCCGGCGGTGTGGGTGTAGTCGCTGCGCACGGTCAGGTCGAGCAGGTTCTGCGCGAGGATGTTGCCGCCGCCGTCGAAGCCGACGGTGTCGATGACCACGTCGCCGGCGCCGCCGGCGCTGCTGCCGGCGCCGATGCGGCCGCCGCTGTTGCTCAGGCTCTGCAGGCTCAGGCGCACCGCCTGCTCGGCCTTGATGGTGCCGCTGCGGTTGTCGAGCGTGGCGCCGGCGCGCTGGAGCTGGAACGTATTGCCCGCGTAGACGTTGCCGCGCTGGTTGTCGAAGCTGTTGCTGTTGGCGACCAGGTCGCCGCCCGCCACCAGTTGGCCATCGCTGTTGACCACGCTGGCGGCATTGAGCACGACGCGGCCGCGGCCGCCCAGGCTGCCGCCGGCGTTGCGCAGTTCGCCGCCGGTGCTGAGCTGGGTCAGGCCGCCGCCGTTGTTGGCGATGCTGCCCTGGCTGTTGTCGATGCGGCTGCCGGAGACGGTCATCGCGTTGCCGCTGTCGAGCTGGCCGCCGCTGTTGAGCAGCGCGCCGGTGACCGCGACCGTGAGATCGCGGCCGCTACCGATGCGCCCGCTCTGGTGGTTGTCGAGCGGGCCGCGCGCGGTCAGCGCCAGGTCGCGCCCGGCCTGGAGGGTGCCGGCGCTGTTGCTGAGGTTCTCGGCGCCGACGGTGGCGTCGTTGCTGGCGCCGAGCAGGCCGCCATCGTTGTTGAGCGTGTGCGCGATATCGGCACGCAGATCGCCGCCGCTGCCGCCATTGGCAACCGCCTGCAGCGTGCCGCTGCGGTTGTCGAGGCTGTCGGCGCGCACGGTCAGGGTGCCGCCGGCGGCCTGCAGCACGCCGCTGCGGTTATCGAGCGCGCCACCGAGCTGGGCGTTCACGCCGCGGGCCGACACAGTGCCGCCGACGTTGCTCAGACTGGCCGCGGTCAACTTGGCGTCGCCGGCGGCGGCGATCGCGCCGTTCTGGTTGTCGATGCCGGCATTGGCGCCGAGTTGCAGCTGGCCCTGGCTCAGGATGCGGCCGCCGGCATTGGCGACGGCGCCGCCGATGCTCAGGGTCGCGGTGCCGGTGCCGGCGTGTTCGATGCGCCCCTGGGCGTTGTTCAACGATGCGGCGCTGAGGTTGAGGTCCTGGCCGTTCGTGGCCAGCTTGCCGTTGCCGTTGTCGAACGCCCCAGTGATGGCGATGCGGGTCTGTCCGCTGCCGCTCTGTACCAGCGTGCCGCCGGTGTTGCGCAACGACGCTGCGCCCAGATCCAGGCGCGCGGCCTGCAGTTGTCCGCCGACGCCGTTGAGCGTGCTGTTGTCGAAGCTGCCGCCGGCGCGCACGGTCAGCAGGCCGCCGGCGAGCAGATCGGCGCCGCGATGGTCCAGGCCGTTGCTCGCGGTCAGGCTGGCATCGCCGCCGACGCGGGTGGTGCTGCCGGCCAGGTTGAGTTGGGTCGCCTGCACGGTGAGGTTGCCGGCGGCGATCAGCTTGCCGCTGGCGCTCAAGGTGCGGTCGGCACGCAAGTCCAGCGCACCGCTGCTGCCGAGGCTGCCGTCGCTGCGCACGCCGGCGGCGGCGACGCCGCCGATGGCGATGTCGCCGGCATGCAGGCTGAGGTTGCCGCTGGACAGGGTCTGCCCGGCGTTGTCGATGCGCTGCGCCTGCAGGGCGATGTTGCTGCCGTTGACGGTGCCGCGCTGGAGCAGCGCGGCATCGCTGGTCAGCGTGAGCTGGTTGGCCGACAGGCTGCCGGCCACGGTCAGGTCGCCGTGCGCCTGTAGTTGCAGCGTGGTCGCCGCGCTGAGCGTGCCGCTCTGCGACAGGGCGCCGCCGGCTTGGGCGCTGAACGCACCGGCCGCGGCCAGTGTGCCGCCCAGCGCAAGATCGCCGTGGCTGACCAGGGCGACGTCGCCGCTTTCGCTGCCGAGCTGGCCGCTGCTGGCGACGCTGGCCGCTTCCACGCGCAGCGCGTTGCCGGCGATCAGGTCGCCGCGGTTGTCGACGGCGCCGCTGGCGGTCAGGCCCAGGCGCTGCAGGCCGTAGCTGCGCCCGGTCTGCTGCAGCGAACCGACATCCAGTTGCAGGCGCTGGCGCGCACGCAGCGCACCGGCGTTGTCCAGCGCGCCGCTCACGGTCAGGGTCGCATCGCCCTGCGCGGCGAGCAGGCTGTTGGCGGCGTTGTGGACGCTGGCCGCGGTCAGCGTCAGATCGGTGCCTGCCACGACCTGGGCGGCGTTGCTCAGTGCGCCGCCGGCGCTCAGCTTCAACGTCGTCGCTGCCTGGACGATGCCGGCGAGCGCGAGATCGCCGCTGCTGGTCAGCGCCAGCGTGGTGCCGGCATCCAGCGCGCCCTGGCTGTCGATGCGTGCACCGGTCAGCGCGATCGCGCCGGCACTGTGCAGCACGGCCTGGCTGCCGGTGCTCAATGTCGCGCCCGCGCTCAGCGACGCGGCCTGGCCGCTGGCTTGCCCGTCCAGGCGCAGGTCGCGCTGGGCCTGGACCTGCAACGCCTGCGCGGCCGTGACCTGGCCGGCCAGGGTGACGTCGCGGCCGTGCAGATCCAACGCCTGCGCACTGAGGCTGCCCGACTGCAGCAGGTCGCCTTGCGCCTGCGCCTGCAGTTGCGTAGCCGCGGCCACGGTGCCGCCCAGGCGCAGGTCGCCCTGGCTGGTCAGCGCGACCTGGCCGGTCTCGCTGCCGAGCTGGCCGCTGCTGGCGATGCTGGCGGCGTCCACCTGCAGATCATGTCTGGCGATCAGTTCGCCCTGGTTGTCCACTGCGCCGCTGGCGCGCAGCGTGAGGCGATCGCCCGCGTAGGCCTGGCCGCTGTGTTGCAGCGTGCCGACGTCCAGGGTCATGGCCTGGCCGGCCTGCAGGCTGCCGGCGTTGCTGAGGGTCCCCGGGGTGGAGAGTTGCACCGCGCCCTGCGCGGCCAGCGTGCCGCTGGCTGCATTGTCGATGCTGTGCGCGGCGACGCTCAGGTCGCGGCCGGCCACGATCTGGCCGGCATTGCTCAGCGCCGCGCCGGCAGCGAGCGTGCCGCGGCTGTCGATCGCGCCGCCTTGCAGGGTTACGGCCGCCGCGCCTTGCAGCACCGCGGCCGTACCGGTGGCGATGCTGGCGCCGCTCAGGCGCAGATCGCCGCCGGCCAGGACCTGGCCATCGACACGCAGCGCGCGCTGTGCCTGCAGCTCCAGCGCGGCAGCGGTCTGCGCGCCGCCGACCACGCTCAGGTCGCGGCCGGCGGCGAGCGTGGCCGACTGCGCCTTGAGCGCGCCATCCACCTGCAGATCGCCCAGCGCACTGGCGCTCAGCGCCTGCGCGGCGATCACGCTGCCGCCCAGTTGCATGTCGCCCTGGCTGCTCAGCGTCACCTTGCCGGTCTCGCTGCCGATCTGGCCGCTGTTGCCGAGGCTGCCGGCGTCGATGCGCAGGTCGCCGCCGGCGATCAGCGTGCCGCGATTGTCCAGCGCGCCGGCGCTGTGCAGATCCAGCATCTGGCCCGCGTACAGCTCGCCGCTGTGCTGCAAGCTGCCGGCCTGCAGCAGCAGGGATGTCTGGCCGCGCAGGCGGCCGGCGTTGTCGAGCAGGCCGGCGACGCGCAGGTCGAGCGTGTCCGCCGCCGCCAGGGTGCCGCTGGCACGGTTGACCGCACTGGCAGCGCTCACCTGCAGGTCGCGACCGGCGACGACCTGGGCGCTGTTGTCCAACGCCGCGCCGGCCTCCAGCACGACATCGCCGCCGCCTTGGGCGATGCCGGCCAGGGTCAGCTGGCCCTGGCTGCGCAGGCTCAGATCGGTGCCGGCATCGAGTGCGCCGCGGCTGTCGATGCTTGCGCCGTCGAGCGTGATCGCCGCAGCGCTCTGCAGCACGGCGTTGCTGCCGGTGGCGATGCTCGCCGCGCTCAATTGCGCAGCGCCGCCGGCCACGGCCTGGCCATCCAGACTCAGCGCGCGCTGCGCCTGCAATTGCAGCGTCGCGGCGCTTTGCAGCGAACCGGCAACGCTCAGGTCGCGCCCGGCGCTCAACTGCAGCGACTGCGCCTTGGTGGTGCCGCGCTGTTGCAGATCGCCGACGGCCTGCACGCGCAGTGCGGTCGCGGCGATCTGGCTGCCGTCCAGCTGTACGTCGCCACGGCTATCGACCAGCAGCTGTCCATCCTGGCTGTCGAGCTGGCCGCTGCTGGCGACGCTGCCGGCGGCCACGCGCACGTCGTGCCTGGCGATCAGGTCGCCGCGGTTGTCGAGTGCGCCAGCGACCTGCACGCTCAGCGTGTCGCCGGCGTAGGCGCGGCCGCTCTGCTGCAGGCTGCCTGCGCTCAGGCTCAGCGCCTGTCCGGCCTGCAGCGTGCCGGCGTTGTCGAGTGCGCCTTGCACGTGGGCGTCGAGCGCCGCCTGCGCCGAGAGTTCGCCCTGCGCCCGATTGGTCGCACTGGCCGCGCTCAGGCTCAGAGTGCGGCCGGCGAAGACGCGGGCCTGATTGTCCAAATTCTGATCTGCCTGCAGCGCGACATCGCGCCCGCCCTGGGCGATGCCCGACAGCGAGAGGGCGCCGCGGCTGCGCAGGGTCAGATCGGTGCCGGCATCCAGCGCGCCGCGGCTGTCGATGGTGCCCGCGTCCAGCTGCAGCGCCGTGGCGGTCTGCACCACGGCGTCCTGGCCGAGCGCGACGCTGTCGCCGCGCATGCCCAGATCGCCGCCGGCGACGGCCTGGCCGTCCACGCGCAGCGCGCGCTGCGCCTGCAGCTGCAGCGTCGTCGCACTGCGCAGCGTGCCGGCCAGGGTCAGATCGCGGCCCGCCTGCAACTGCGCCGATTGCGCCTGCAGACTGCCACGCTGTTGCAAGTCGCCGAGCGCCGCGGCGCGCAGGGCGCCGGCCGCGACTACGACGCCGTCCAGGGTAAGGTCGCCGCGGCTGTCGAGCGCGAGTTGACCATGCTGGCTGCCCAGCTGGCCGCTGCTGGCGATGCTGCCGGCGGCGATGTGCACGTCGCCGCCGCCGATCAGGTCGCCGCGGTTGTCCACCGCGTCGGTCGCGGCGAGGTCGAGGCTTGCGCCGCCGTAGGCCTTGCCGGTTTCGGTCTGGGCGAAGCTGCCGGCGCTCAGGCGCAGCACGCCATCGGCATGCATGCTGCCGGCGTTGCGCAGCGCGGAGACCCTGGCGATGGTGGCATCGCCACTCGCCGACAATGCCGCGCCGCTGGCGTTGTCCAGGCTGCCGGCGGCCAGCGCCAGGTTGCCCCCAGCCACGACCTGCGCCTGGTTCTGCAGCGCCGCGGCGCTGTCCAGCGACACGTCGCCGCGCGCCTGCAGCGTGCCGGCCAGGCGCATGCCGTTGCCGCTGCGCAGGGACAGCGTGGTGCCTGCGTCGAGCACGCCGGACTGGTCGATGTCCGCGCCTTGCAGGCGCAGCGCGCCGCCCGCCTGGACTTGTCCGGCCTGCAGCAGCGCGCCCTGCGCGTGCAGATCGGCGTCGCCGCCGGCGACGATGGTCGCGGTGCTGCGCAGTTGCCCGTCGGCGCTCAACTGCAAGGCGCGGTCGGTCTTCAACGTGCCATCCAGCAGCGCGTCGCCGCCGGCCTGCAGCTGCGCGCTGCTTGCATTGAGCGTGCCGGACTGGTGCAGGTCGCCTGCGGCCTGCGCGGTCAGCGCGCCCTTCGCCGCCACCGCGCCGTCCAGCATGAGATCGCCGCGGCTGCGCAGGCTGGTGGCGCCGCGCTGGCTGCCGAGTTCGCCGCTGCTGGCGAATTGCGCCGCGTCCACGCGCAAAGCGTCGCCGGCGACCAGGCTGCCGCCACTGCGGATGGCGCCGCTGCTGGCGATGTCCGCATTGCGGCCGGCATAGCTGCTGCCGGCATTGGCGAAGGCCGCCGCGTCGATCCGCAGGTCGCGCCCAGCGTATACGGTGCCGGCGTTGTCCAGCGTACCGGCGGTCGCCAGGGCGAGGTCGCCGCTGGCGGACAGTACGGCTTTGGCGCCGTTGCCGATCGCCGCCGCAGTGATGTCCACGCGGCCGCCGGCGCTGAGCTGGCCGGCGTTGTCGAGGCGGCCGCCGGCCTGCAGCGCGGCGTCCTGCCAGGACTGCACCAACCCGGACAGGCGCATGTCGCCATCGCTGCGCAAGCCCAGGCCGGTGCCGGCATCGAGCGTTCCCGCAGCATCGATCCGCGCCGCCTGCACGTTCATCGCCCCGCCGCTCTGCAGCGTCCCGGCGTTCTGCAGCCAGCTGCCGCCGGCACGCAGCGCCACTGCACCGCCGGCGTAGGCCACGCCGCTGCTGCGCAGGCTGCCGCTCGCGTCCAGGCTCAGCGTGCCGCTGCTGTACAGCGTGCCGCCGGCGTCGAGTTCCGAGCCGAACAGGCTGATCGCGCCGGCGCTGCTGCGCCCGCGATGGTCGACGCTGCCGCTGGCGCGCGCGTCGAGCACGCCGCTGGCGACGGTGTCGCCGCTCAGGCTCACTTGCGCGGCGCGCAGGCGTATGCCGGCCTGCTGCGAGCCGAGCGTGCCCTGCTGGGTCAACGCGCCTGCCGCGCGCAGGTCCACGTCGTCGCGAGCGACGGTGTTGCCGCTCAGGCTGAGCTGGCCGGCGCTGTCGATCTGCAGGCTGCCGCTCTGCGCGGCCAGGGTGCCGCGGCTGACCACGCCGACGCCGGCTTCGGTCGCGATCAGGCGGATGCGGTCGGCGTACATGCCGCCGAGGTAGGCCACGTCGATGCCGATCGATGGCGCCGCACCGTCGCTGCCCGGCAGCAGTTCCAGCAGCATGCCGTCGTAGCCGATGCGCTGCGTGCCGGTGCTGGCGAGCAGGTCCTTGGCCCACACCGAGCCGCCCACGCTGAGCTGGCGCGACAGCAGGTCCAGGCGATCGACGTTGTACGCGTCCAGGCCGTTGCTGCCGATGCTCAGTGCGCCGCCGGTGATGCTGAAACCGTTCAACGCACCATCGCTGCCGAGTTGCGGCGTGCCGGTGGCCAGGGTGACCCGCGAGGCGTTGAGGAAGCCGCAGCCGTCGCAGCTGATGCCGTTCGGGTTGGCGATCACCAGTTGCGCCCTGGCCCCGGCGATTTCGGTATAGCCCTGCAGGCGGCTGGCGCTGGAGGTGACTTCGTTGAGGATCAGCGTGGCCGCGCCGCTGTTCTTCAGGTTGTCGTTGCCGGCGATATAGCCGCCGAGTTCGGTCTTGGAGATGTTGCCGCTGTTGTTGAGGATCAGGCCGTTGTTGCCGACGTCGAAGCGCGAATAGCGGTTGTGCGAGACGCCGCGCGCGTTGGGGGCGACGATATCGACCACCGGCACGCCGTTGGCCGCGGCCTGCTGGCCGGGCTGTTGCCCGCCGGGATTGGCGACCGGCACGACCTGGGCGTAGAGCGGCAGCGAGGTCCAGGTGACGGTGCAGCACAGCAGCATCGCCAGTGCGCGCTTGCAGCGCTCGGCCATCGTGGTGCCCATGCCAGCGCAATCCTTGTCCATCGCCATCTCTCTCATCGCGCCACCGGCGCTCAAAAAACAAAACCCGGTCCGCCCGACGGCGGCCAGGGGATCAGAACTGATAGGTCACACGCACGCCGTAGGCCGGCTGCGCGGTATCGAAGTCGCGCGGCGCGTGCAGATCCCAGCCGGCGAAGCCGTCCCAGCTGAGTCCGCCGCGCGCGCCACGCACGCCGACGAAGGCGCCGACCAGGCTGCGTCCGCGCTGCGCGCTGGCGCTGGGGCCGCCGATGCGGCCGGCATCCACGCCCAGGTACGGGACGATGCCCAGGCGCTGCACCGGCAGGTTGAGCGTGTTGCGCCAGTACGCGCCGCGCTCGGCACCGAGGGTGCGTTCGCCATCGAAGCCGCGCACGCTGTAGCGCCCGCCGATGCTGATGAATTCCGAGCCGAGCAGCAGCTGCGAGGCGGTCTGCGCGTGCAGGCTGCTGTCCCAGCTGGTGGCCACGCTGCCGAGCTTGAACGGCAGCCCGGTGCTCACATCCAGGGTGGTGACGCCGTAGCGGAAGCTGGGGAAACCCACTGCCGGGTCGTAACCGCTCCATTGCCCGTCGAACCACGGTGTGCCGCGGCGGTGCGCCAGGCGCAGGTCCAGCTGCATCGGTCCCAGGTAGCGGCGGTGGCTCAGATAGGCCTCGGCGCTGGTGGTGTGGCGGCGCTGGATGCCGATCTCGACGCCGTCCAGGTAACTGCGCGCCTCGCGCTTGGCCACCACCACGCCGGCGGTGGTCTTGCTGCTGCCGTTGCGATGGATGACCCGCTGCAGGTCGAGCTGGGCGCTGTTGGACGCGCCACTGGACTGGAAACTCTGCAGATAGCCGTCCACGCGCTGGTGGTAGCGGTAGGACGACAGCGAAAGCGCGAACGTCCACCAGCCCCACGGCACGCTGTAGCTGAGGCTGTTGCCGCGCGTGCCGCGCTCGGCGCCGCGATCCACCAGGTCGTGGTTGTAGCCGATCGACAGCAGATCGTTGATGCCCAGCGGCGCGTCCACCGCAACATCGATGCCGCCCTGCGCGCGGCCGGTGGCGCGCACGCCGGAGTCGTCGGCGTTGAGCACGCTGCGCCAGCGCCGGCCCTGCTGCAGGGTGATCACCAGGTCCGATTCGCCGGGCTGCTCGCCAGGCGCGATGTCGATCTTGGCGTCCTGCGACGGCACCCGCTTGAACTGCTCCACGGCCTGCTCGATCGCGCGCAGATCGACCAGGTCGCCCGGCCGCAGCGGCAAGGCGTTGCGCCAGAACGCACGGCCGTCGGCCGCTTGCACGCGCACCTGGCGCAGCCGGCAGGGCATCAGTTCGAAACGCAGCTGGCCGCTGGACAGCGCCTGCTCGGGCACGCCGATGCGGGTGGTGACCAGACCGCGCGCGACCAGTTGGTCGAGCGCGCGGCGGCGGATCAGGTCGATGCCCTCGCGGCCGATGCAGCGGCCCTGGTACTGGCGCAGGTACAGCCACAGCCAGGCGAAGCGCGCGCCATCGGCACCGGCGCCGCCCAGCTGGATGCGCTGGATCGGGAAGCACAGGGTTTCGGTAGGCAGCGCGAGGCTGCGCATGTCGGCCGGCGCCGCCGGCTCGCGCGGGCCGGCGAACGGCGCCTGGCGGTCCTGCTCCTGCTTGCGCTGCACCTCTTCGGCCTGGCGCAACTGTTCCTGCCGGTCGAGCGTGGTCGGCTGCTCCTGGGCGCACACGGAAACGGCCAGGCACGCCAGCACGCCGACCGCCACCACCATCAGGCAACGTCTTTTCCTGGACACACTCACACATCTTCCCCTGTCACGCATCCGGCGTATCCCCGCTAGGCGCAGGGCATCGATCGCATCCTTCCGAGTGCACTGCGCATCGCGCGCAGGCCAGGCACGCTGTGGTGCATACCCCAGCAATCGCACAATCCGGAGCGCCCTGACGCCATGTCGGGAAATTCCCTAGCCTTGGCGCGCTTGCATTAACTGGGTCGCGCTTTTAGTGGGGATTGGGCGCGCTGCGCATGCAGCAAGACGCCGGACGCGTCCGCCTCGCTGCCAGCGCGGATGCGCGTGGCGGCAACGGTCAGGCACAGCCGCTACGGCGGTGTCGCCCGCGAGCGCCGCCGCAACCCGCTAAAATCGGCCGATTCCCCGCCTAGGTTTCCGCGCCCGATGACCCCGATCGCCCGCACCGCACTGGCCTGCGCCTTGCTCGCCCTGTCCGCCTGCAAGCCGCAGGCGCCGGCCACCGATGCCGCGGCGACGCCGGCCGCCAAGAGCGCCGACGCCGCAGTGGCCGGCGACGACAACCTCAACGCGGTGCTGTGGATGCAGCGCTCGGCCGAGTACCGGGCCGTCGCCGAGCAGACCTACCGCGCCGCCGCCGACCGCCTGGATGCGGCGCTGAAGGCGCAGAACTGGGACGCGCTGGTGCCGGAGGAGCGCGGCAACGCCACGGCCGGGCTGAAGCCGGCAGTGGTGATGGACGTGGACGAAACCGTGCTCGACAACGCGCCGTACCAGGCGCGGCTGATCCGCAACGGCAAGGAATACGACGAGGTCAGCTGGGACCAGTGGGTGGCCGAGAAGAAGGCCAAGCCGATCCCCGGCGTGGTCGATTTCGCCAAGGCGGCCAGCGCCAAGGGCATCACCGTGCTGTACGTGTCCAACCGCGCGGTGCACCTGACCGACGCGACCCTGGCCAACCTGCGCAGCGCCGGCCTGCCGGTGGCCGACAACAGCGTGCTGCTGGGCCTGGGCACCGTGGTCAAGGGCTGCGAGCAGAACGGCGCGGAGAAGAACTGCCGGCGCAAGCTGGTCGGCCAGCAGTACCGCGTGCTGATGCAGTTCGGCGACCAGCTCGGCGATTTCGTGCAGGTCGTGGCCAACACCCCGGACAGCCGCGCGCAGCTGCTGCAGCAGTACCACGCCTGGTTCGGCGAGCGCTGGTGGATGCTGCCCAACCCCAGCTACGGCGCCTGGGAACCGGCGCTGTTCAACAACGACTTCGCGCAGCCGCGCGCCGCGCGCCACCAGGCCAAGCGCGACGCGCTGGAGCTGGCGCAGTGAGCCGCGCGCCGCTGGCGTTGGACGCGCGCGAACGGCTGATCTTCGCCCTGGACGTGCCCGGCCGCGCCGAGGCGATCGAGTGGATCGAGCGGCTCGACGACGCGGTGGCGTTCTACAAGATCGGCATGGAGCTGCTGGCCTCCGGCGAATACTTCGACGTGCTGGAGACGCTGGCCGCACGCGGCAAGCGCGTGTTCGTGGACCTGAAGTTCTTCGACATCCCGGCCACCGTCGGCGGGGTGATCCGGCGCCTGTCGCAGTGGCCGGTGGACTACTGCACGATCCACGGCTGGCACCCGGCGATGATGCAGGCCGCGGCCGCAGCCAACGGCGGCGACATGCGCCTGCTGGCGGTGACCGTGCTGACCTCGATGGGTCGCGCCGACCTGGCATCGATGGGCATCGACCGCGCACCGCAGGAGGTGGTGGTGGAGCGCGCCCTGGCCGCGCAGGCCGCCGGCATCGACGGGGTGATCGCCTCCGGCCAGGAAGCGGCGCCGATCCGCCGTGCCACCGGCGCCGGCTTCTCGATCGTGTGCCCGGGCATCCGTCCCGGCGGCCCGGTCGGCGACGACCAGCAGCGCACCGTCGGCGTGGCCCAGGCCTTCGCCGATGGCGCCGATGCGATCGTGGTCGGCCGCCCGATCCGCCAGGCCGCCGACCCGCGCGCCGCGGCCGAAGCGATCCAGCGCGAGATCGCCGCCACCCTGGCAAATACGCCGGCGCACTGATCGATCAATAAATATCAACAACTTAGCCAATAAAACTTAAACCATTGCATTAGCTGCGCACTGCCGGTAGCATGCGCAGCGTCCGGCGTTGCCGGAGATGCGCCACAAACCGTTCTCCGGCTTCGGTCGGATTTTGAAGAGGCCCGCGCCTTGGTGCGCGAGGCCTCTTTTTTTTTGCCCGGCGCACGGCCGGGCGGCCCGCTCAGCGCGGCGCGGCCGCGCAATAGCGGTCGATGAAGGCCTGGTGCGGCGGCATCGCGTCCACGCAATGGCCGATGGTCTGCTCGATGCTGGCGACGAAGCGTTCGATGTCCGCGGCCGGCACCTGGTCCACCAGCGGGTGGTAGGCGCGCGGCAGGAGGCCCTGCCCGACCATCACCTGCACCCAGCTGATCTCGGCGAACATCTCATCGCCGTTGCGGTAGAAACGGCCGCTGTCGCCGAACAGGTCCAGCGTCGCCTGCAGTTCGGGCGTGATCGCCATGGCGCGGCACTGGCGCCAGAAGTCGCTGTCGTCGCGCTCGGTGGCGGTGTAGTGCAGCACCAGGAAATCGCGGATGCGGTCGAACTCGAAGGCGATGCGGTCGTTGTAGCGCTGCACCAGCACCGGGCTGATGCCCTCGCGCGGGAACAGCTCCAGCAGCTTGGAGATGCCGGACTGGATCAGGTGGATGCTGGTGGATTCCAGCGGCTCCATGAAGCCGCTGGCCAGGCCCAGCGCGACCACGTTGCGGTTCCATACCTGCTTGCGGCGGCCGGTGACGAAACGCAGCGGGCGCGGATCGGCCAGCGCCGCCCCATCCAGGTTGGCCAGCAGCGTGGCTGCGGCTTCGTCGTCGCTGATGTGCGCGCTGGAATACACGTAGCCGTTGCCGGTGCGGTGCTGCAGCGGGATGCGCCATTGCCAGCCGGCCGCGCGCGCGGTGGCGCGGGTGTACGGCGTCGGCGGGCCGACCTTGGCGCACGGCACCGCCAGCGCGCGGTCGCACGGTAGCCAGTGGGTGAAATCGTGGTAGCCGGTCTGCAGCGCCTGTTCGATCAGCAGGCCGCGGAACCCGGAGCAGTCGATGAACAGGTCGCCGGCGATCGTGTCGCCCGAGGCCAGCCGCACCGAGAGCACATCGCCCGATTCCGGATGCAGCTGCACCTGCTCGACGATGCCTTCGCGCCGGGTCACCCCGCGCTGCTCGGAAAAACGGCGCAGGAACGCCGCGTACAGCGAGGCGTCGAAATGGTAGGCGTAGGCGATGTTGCCCAGCGGCGAATTGGGCGGCGCGTCGCTGGCCGAGGTCATGAACTTGCCGCGCCTGGCGGCCACGGTGTTGAGCATGTAGGCGCCCAGCGGCTTGGCCTTGCCGGCCAGCGCCTGCTTGAACCAGTACTGCTGGAACGGCAGCAACCCGAGCGAATGCCCGATCTCGGTGCCGAAGCCATGGATGTAGGAGGTGCCAGGCCGGTGCCAGTCGACGAACTCGATGCCGAGCTTGAAGCTGCCTTGGGTCTGGCGCACGAACTCGGCTTCGTTGATGCCGAGCAGGTTGTTGAAGGCCTTGATGTGCGGCACGGTGGCCTCGCCGACGCCGACGATGCCGATCTGTTCCGACTCGATCAAGGTGATGCGGTAGTCCGGGCCCAGCACGCGCGCCAGCGCGGCGGCCGCCATCCAGCCGGCGGTGCCGCCGCCGACGATGACCAGATTGCGGAGAGGGGCGGCGATCATGCGTGCGCGGTCCTGTACGGAAAAAGAGAGTATCCGATACGCGAACGGGGCCAAGCGGCCCCGTCCGGAAAAACCCCACGCGCGCCGGTCGGGCACGCGCGTGGGCGATGCGGTGGATCAGAACTTGGCGCCGATTTCGAAGGTCACGGTGCGCGGGACGTAGTTGATGTCGCCGGTGGTGTTCAAGCCCACATAGCTGGTGTCCAACCGTCCGCCGGTGCCGAAGTAGTTGCCCGATCCATCCGGGCCACCGTAGATGTAACTCGAGTAGTTCTTGAAGTTGAAGGCGTTGAGCAGATTGATGCGCGCCGACAGCTTGAAGTCGTTGTACACGGTGAAGTCCTTGGTGGCCTGGAAGTCCACCGTGCGATAGCCCCAGATCTTGCCGCCGACCAGGAACTTGCCGCTGCCCGGCGGCACGAAGCCGATTTGCTGGCAGGTGGCGCCGTCGGCATCGGTGTGGCCGAAGCAGGCGATGGTATTGACCGGTTCCGGAGTGGCCAACACGACCTTGGCGCCGAAGGTGATGCCCCACGGTCCGTCGATCGAACCGGACGCGACGAAGCGGTGCGATGCCGCGGCATCGGACTTCACGAACGGGTAATCGTGGATGGTCGCCTTGTCGAACCCGTACGCTTCGTCGATGTTGCGATTCTGGCGTGCGCTGGTGTGGGTGTAGGACAGCGTCAGGCCCCAGCCCGATTCCTTGGTGTACGGCTTCTCCGCCGACAACAGCACCTGGCTGCTGCGCTGCTCCAGGCCGTTACTGCCCAGAATCGTGTTCTGGTAGCCGGGGACCGGCTCGCCCCAAGGCGCGCTGCCGGTGGCATCGAAGTAAGACCCGTCCGGGTAGCGGTTGATCAGCGACATCGCGAAGCCGTCATAGCTGAGGATGCGCTGGAAGGTCACATCGGTGAGCCAGTCGCCGACCTGGTTGCTGATACCGATGCTGTACTGGTCGCTGTAAGGGGTCTTGATCTTGTTGTTGAACATGAACAGTTCGGCGCTGCCGCTGACCTCAGGAATGGTGTTCAGCTGGTCCACGCCCTGCAGGTAGCGGGGATCCCAATCGGCGCAAGCGCGGTCGGCCTTGTAGCACGCGCTGGCGGTGGGGTCCTTGAAGTAGACCACTACCGGCGACAACGCCGCCTTGCTGGTTTCCAGCGCCAGCTGCTCGAACAGGTTGCGGTCGTAGGAACGGCCGGCGCCGCCGTGCAGCACCGCGCTCTCGTCGCCGAAGAAGTCGTAGGAGAAGCCCAGGCGCGGCGCCCAGCCATCCTTGAAGTTCTTGCGGTTGTTGCCGGTGCTGATGTAGTCGGCGACATTGATGCCGCTGGGCAGCAGGCGGTCGGCCCACGGATGGCCCGGGTTCTGCGGGTCATCGGCGTACAGCGCATTGACGAAGTCCTGCGAGGTGACGAAGTCGGTATAGGCCGGGTTCTTTTCGTAGTCCCAGCGCACGCCGACGTTGATCATCAGCTTGTCGGTCGCGGCCCAATCGTCCTGGATGTAGATGCCGTACTGCTTGGACGGCGATTCCACCGTAGCCTTCTGCCCCGGCGTGGCGTACGGCGCGACGAAATCCACGCGGTACGGGATGGAGGCGATGCCATTGGCATCGACCGAGTAGCTGAACTGCGGATTCAACGCGGCCGCGTCCTGCGAGGTCAGCTTGATGTCCTTGTAGCTCACGCCCATCTTGATGGTGTGTTCGCCGTGCCACTGGAAGCTGGTGAAAGTCAGGTCGTTCTGCAGGGACCAACCCTTCTGGCTCTTGCGCTGCACGTTCAAGCCGCCAGTCGAACCGGTTTCCAGGAAGGTGTACTCGCCGATGTTCGGGTCGTTGTAGTTGAGATACTTGTAGGCGATACCGTTGCCGATGCTCATCGGCGTGGGGTTGTTCTCCGAGTTCTCGGTGCCGACGATCAGCTCGTTGAACCAGTTGTCGGCGCTGTGCTGCCAGCGCAGGCTGGCGCGCTTGTCCTTGTTGATCTTGTTGGTGCCGTGGTCGGTAGCGCTGGTGCCGCCGACGTTGGCGACCTGGGTTTCGTCGCGGTACTGGCCGCTCAGCTCGATGCGGTCGCGATCGGTCGGCTCGAAATCGATCTTGCCGAAATACAGGTCTTCCGAGAACGGCATGTTCGCCGCGCCATACTGGCTACTCAGGTTGGAGGGCAGAAAGCCCGTGTAGGAACCTGCGTTCGCATCGGCCTGGATGCTCTTGGGCGCGATGTTGTCCTTGCCCTCGTAGGCAACGAAGAAGTGCATGCGGTCCTGGATGATCGGGCCGCCCAAGGCGAAGCCGTATTCCTTGGTCTGCGAATCGATCTTGCCGTTTTTCTGCTCGTCCGGACGCTTGTCGCGCAGATCCTGGTCGGTATAGCGGTAGAACGCCTCGCCGTGGAACTCGTTGGTACCGGACTTGGTCGCCGCGGTGATCGCCGCGCCGCTGATCTGGCCGTACTCGGCCTTGTAGTTGGAGGTGATGACCTTGTATTCGCCGATCGCCAGCTGCGGGAACGGATTGCCCTGGGTGTCGCTCTGCCCGGCGATGCCGCCGCCCTTGACGTAGCTCTTCTGGCCGACGCCATCGATGTACAGGTTGCCGGCGCTGGCGTTGGAGGCGCCGCCGCGCAGCTTGGTATTTCCGTTGCCGTCGATCTGGAACACCATGCCCGGCACGGTGTCGGCGAACTCGAGGAAGTTGCGCGTGGCCTGCGGCAGCTGCTGGATCTGGTGCAGCGACACCACGTTGCCCACTTCCGAGGTCTTGACGTCCTTGAGCGACGGCGGCGCGGTGACGTTGACCGCGCTCAGCGTGGTGGCGTCGCCACCCGGCGCGGCGGCCGTGCCGGCGTCGAGATCGACCGTGGACGAGGAGGCGACCTGCAGCGTCACGTTGCGCTTGACCCCGTTGGCCTCGACCGTATAGCTGCCCGGCGGCAGTCCGATCACGGTGTAGTTGCCATTGGCGCCCGCCGGCGTGCGTCGCACCGACCCGGTGGCGGCATTGGTGACCACCACTTCGGCGCCGGCCTGGGCATGGCCACGCAGGATCGCGGTGCTGGTCTGCGCCATCGCCGGCATCGTCGCGAACAGGCTGGTGGCCAGGGCGCAGCACAGCAGGCTGCGTGCGGGCAGAGTGGACGCGGAACGCTTTCTCTTCATGACAGAAACCCCTCCCAGGGCAGTAAACGGGTTCATTCGTTGTTTCTTCTAGTTGGATGCAGACAGTGACGGCAAAACGCGATGGGCGGTGTCAGTCCATGGCGGTCCCTCGCTGGCCGCTGGACGCGCGGATGATCAATTGCGGAACGATATCGGTGGCAAGCGCAGCTTCCGCGGCCGGTGCCGCGCTGTGCGGTTCCAACGCGGCGATCAGCAGTTGCATCGCGCGCGCGCCGAAGCCGGCGATGTCCACGCGCATCGTGGTCAGCGCCGGGTGCACGTAGCGCGCCATCGGCACGTCGTCGAAACCGGCCAGGGCGATGTCGTCGGGCACGCGCAGGCCGGCGTGGGTGAAGGCGAACAGGCAACCGAGCGCCATCATGTCGTTGGCGGCGAACACCACGTCCGGGCGCTGGCCCTGCAGCAGCGCCTGCCCGGCGCGGTAGCCGGAGGCTTCGTCGAAATCGCCCGGCAACACCCGCGGCGGCACCTGCGGGCAGCGCGCGCGCAACTCGTCGCGGTAGCCGCGCAGGCGTTCGCGGGCATCGAAGTTGTCGTCCGGCCCGGCGATGAAGGCGATGCGGCGGTGGCCGCTGTCGAGCAGGTGGCGGATCATCGCGCGCGCGCCACCGTAGTTGTCCACGTTGAGCACCTGCGCGTCGGCGATGCGCTCGGCGCAGTTCATCAGCACCGCCGGCAGCGCACCGGGCAGCATGTCCGCGGCGTCCTCGCTACCGGTGCCCAGAGACGGCGACATGAGCAGCAGCCCGTCCACGCGTCCGGGCATGCGCCGCACCGCCAGCCGCTGCTCCTCCGGCTCGCCGTGGTAGCTGGACACCAGCAGGTGCAGGCCGCGCTCGCGCGCGATCAGGTCGATGCCGCGGATCAGTTCGGAGAAGAACTCGCCGTGCAGGTCGGGCAGGACCACGCCGACGGTGTGGGTGCGGCGGCTGCTGAGGCTGCGCGCGGCATGGTGCGGCACGTAGTGCAGGGTGCGCGCGGCTTCCAGCACGCGCGCGCGCACCGGTTCGGCCACGTGCTGGTGGCCGTTCATGGTGCGCGAGACGGTCGCCACCGAGACGTTGGCCAGGCGTGCCACGTCTTTGATGGTGATGCTTGCGCGCTGTTCCGGCGGGTGTGCGATGCGCGGATTCACCAGGGTGCCTCCAGGGTCCGCCACGGCTTGCCCAGCGCTACGTCGCCACGGGCGATGCCAGCGTGACGCAGTGCGCGGAAAATTTTTGATGGGTATCGCACTGGGACCCCCGTCCAGTACCACCTCAAGCCGAGGTTGGCGGACGTTAACAGCAACTGCAAGCGGTTACATGATGCGCCGCAACATTGCGCAATGGCGCGGCATACGGTGCTATCCGCCGACAATGCGCCGATAGCGTTGTCTCGGCAAGGTCTCGGCAAGGCCGATCGGGTCAAGCATTGTCCTGCTGCGACATCGGCATCGCGTCCCGCGACCGCCGCGACGGCAGCGCACGCGGGCGCGGCTTGCCGGAATCGCGCGCGCCCAGCAAGATGCGGAACGTTTTGGGGAACGAGCCGAATAGAGTATGTCGCCGCCACGCCCGACCCGGTTCACGCCCTTGCATGTCGTTCCAGCGCTGCTGCTGGCCGCGCTGGCCCTGTCCGGCTGCAAGCGCAGCCCCGCCGAGTTGCCCGGCGCCAGCGCCGAACCGGCCGCGGCCGTGCGCGAGTTGGCGCGCACGCTGCAGCGCAACGACCTGGCCGGCTATGCCCATGCCGCGGTCCCGCCCGAGCAGTACCAACGCCTGCAGCAGGCCTGGAGCGAGGACCGCAGCCGCTGGCCGCTGAGCCAGCTGCCGCTGGCCGAGCGCCTGCCCGAGGTGCTCGACAGCCTGGCCGCGCCGGACGCCGAGCGCCAGCTGCAGCGCGCCTTCGACGCGCAGTTCGGCGGGCAGACCGCGAGCCTGCGCCAGGCCGCGCACTCGCTGGGCCTGTTCGGCGTGCAGTACCTGCGCAACCAGGGCGACTACACGCCGGAGCAGCGCGGCCACTACGTGCAGCTGGTGCAGGGGCTGAGCGGCTGGGCCGAACACGCGCCGTTGGCCGAGCGCAAGCGCGCGCAGGCGGCGATCGCGCAGCTCAGCGCCGCCGCACGCCGCACCGGCCTGCGCAGCGACGCCGACCTGCACGGCCTGGGCATGGAGCAGAGCCTGCAGCGGCTCGGCCCGTTCCTGGGCGAGCTGAAGACGGTGCTGGCCGGCTACCGCCTGGACCTGGACGACAGCGCGCGCGAACTGCGCACCGGGCTGGTCAGCCAGCAGGGCGACCAGGCCGTGGTGCGCATCCAGTACCCGCTGGGCAGCGCGCAGATCGACACCACTGCGGTGCTGGTACGCCGCCACGGCCACTGGTACCTGCGCGATACCTTGCACGCGGTGGACGCGCTGCTGGCCGTCGCGGCACCCGCCGCCGCCCCTGCCGAGCCCCCGGCGCCGCCTGCCGCCGACCACGCAACGCCGGCTAAGCGATAATGCCGTCGATGCCAGAACAAAACCCCCTCCCCTTCCCCGATGACGCCGCGGCTGCGCGCGCCTCGGACCCGGCGTCCGCGCCCGCCCCCGCTGCCAGTGGCGATGCCGCGGGCAGCGTGCCGCCGGCCACCGGCGCTGCCGCGCTGCCGAGCCCGGCGCTCGCCGCGCGCGCCGCCAAGCGGCCGCTGTGGGCGCGCCTGCTCGGGCGCGTGGCCGATCCGTGGCTGGGCCTGAACATCGAACCGGCCGAACCCGGCCAGTACGACGACGGCCGCCCGGTGGTCTACGTGCTGGAGGACTACGGCCTGTCCAACGCGCTGATCCTGGACAAGGCCTGCCGCGAAGCCGGCCTGCCGTCGCCGCTGGTGCCGCTGCCCGGCGACCCGTTGGGGCGCAAGCGCGCCTACCTGGCGCTGTCGCGGCGCAGCAGCAGCACCGCGCTGATTCCCGAGCAGCGCGGCGCCAAGACCCATTCCGATTCGCTGGCCAAGCTGCTGCAGGCGCACCGCGAACGCCCGGACCTGGACATCCACCTGGTGCCGGTGTCGATCTTCGTCGGCCGCGCCCCGGACAAACAGAGCGGCTGGTTCGCGGTGCTGTTCTCGGAAAACTGGGCGCTGGTCGGCAGCTTCCGCCGCCTGCTCGGCGTGCTGCTCAACGGCCGCAGCACCATCGTGCGCTTCGCCCCGCCGGTGTCGATGCGGCTGACGATCGAGGAAGGGCTGCCGCCGGAACGCACCGTGCGCAAGCTGCAGCGCGTGCTGCGCACCCATTTCCGGCGCATCCGCGAGGCGGTGATCGGGCCGGACCTGTCGACCCGGCGGCTGCTGGTGGACCAGGTGCTGGCCGCCGAGCCGGTGCGCGAGGCGATCGCCGCGCAGGCCAAGCGCGACACCAGCAAGCCGATGGACGCCTGGCGCAAGGCCCACGCCTATGCCTGGGAAATCGCCGCCGACTACTCCAGCCCGGTGGTGCGCTCGGCCAGCTTCCTGCTCACCCACGTGTGGAACCGCATCTACGCCGGCGTGCTGGTGCACCACCTGGACAAGCTGAAAGAAGCCGCGCCTGGGCACGAAGTGATCTACGTGCCCAGCCACCGCAGCCACATGGACTACCTGCTGCTGTCCTACCTGCTGTACGAACGCGGCATCGTGCCGCCGCACATCGTGGCCGGCATCAACCTCAACCTGCCGGTGGTCGGCACCCTGCTGCGCAAGGGCGGCGCGTTCTTCATCCGCCGCTCGATCCGCGGCAACGCGCTGTATTCGGCGGTGCTCAGCGAATACGTGGCGCAGCTGGTGGCCGGCGGCTACTCGATCGAATACTTCGTCGAAGGCGGGCGCTCGCGCACCGGCCGGCTGCTGCAGCCCAAGGGCGGCATGATCGCGATGACCCTGCGCGCGTTCCTGCGCCAGCCGCGCAAGCCGGTGCTGTTCCAGCCGATCTACGTCGGCTACGAGAAGCTGATGGAAGGCAGCAGCTATCTCGACGAACTCAGCGGCCGGCCCAAGGAGAAGGAATCGATCTGGGGCCTGCTGTGGAGCATCCCCAAGGTGCTCAAGCAGAACTATGGCCAGGTGGTGGTGAACTTCGGCGAGCCGATCGCGCTGCGCCAGGTGCTGGCGCAGCGCGCGCCGGACTGGGACGGCCAGCCGCTGGGCGAGGACGAGAAACCGAACTGGTTGAACGGCACCGTCGATGCGCTGGCGCAGCAGATCCAGGTGCATATCAATGCCGCCGCCGACGTCAATCCGGTCAACCTGCTGGCGCTGGCGCTGCTGTCCACGCCCAAGCACGCGATGGGCGAAGCCGACCTGATCGCGCAGATCGAACTGTGCAAGAAACTGCTGGCCGAACTGCCGTACTCGGACCGGGTCACCGTCACGCCGCATTCGCCCGAGCGCATCATCGCCCACGCCGAAGAGATCAACGTGCTGACCCGCACGCCGCATCCGCTCGGCGACGTGCTCAGCGTCAACGGCGACAACGCGGTGCTGCTGAGCTACTTCCGCAACAACGTGCTGCACCTGTTCACCGCGTCCTCGTGGGTGGCGTGCTGCTTCCAGAACAACCGCCGCATGAGCCGCTCCGGCCTGCTGCGGCTGGGCCGCACCGTGTACCCGTTCCTGCAGGCCGAGCTGTTCCTGCCGTGGAGCGAGGACCAGTTCGCCGAACGCATCGAGCGCACCATCGAGGTGTTCGCGCGCGAAGGGTTGTTGCTGCAGGTCAACGACGACGATGGCGGCATGCTGGCGCGCAACACCGGGCAGACCGACGAAGTATTCCGCCTGCGCGCGATCGGGCATTCGCTGCAGCAGGCGTTCGAGCGTTACTACATCGCCATTTCGGTGCTGGTCAAGAACGGCCCCGGCAAGCTTGGCGCCGGCGAACTGGAAAGCCTGTGCCAGCAGGCCGCGCAACGCCTGAGCCTGCTGTACGCCCCGGCCGCGCCGGAGTTCTTCGACAAGACCCTGTTCCGCGGCTTCATCCAGAAACTGCGCGAACTGAAGCTGGTGTGGCCGGACGCGAACAGCAAGCTGATGTTCGACGAGCGCCTGGACGCGTGGGCCAAGGACGCCAAGTTCATTCTTGGCCGCGAACTGCGCCATACGATCGAACGGGTCAGCCCGGAGGCGGCGAAGCCGGAAGAGATTCCGGTACCGCAGGATTGAGGCGGCCGCATGCTGCTTTCTCGCCGCTAGCGACAGACTTGTAGGAGCGGCTTCAGCCGCGACAGACACCACCCGGCAAGACCCTGTCGCGGCTGAAGCCGCTCCTACAGAGGACAGCGTGCGGAGCGAATGGCTCAGCCGCCGAACAGATCGCCAGTGACTGGCCCGGCAGGCGCGACGTCCGCCGGATAGACCAATTGCCCGTGCGCATCGCTGCGCGCGGCAGGATTGAGGACGGCCGGCTCGCGGCGCCCGCCGTCGAGCAGGTGAATCACCGGGTGGCCATGCTGCAGCAGGTGGTCGCAAACGATCTGGCGATGGCATTGGCGCCAGTCGGCTTCGGCGCACATCACTGCGCAAGCGCCGACGCTGCCGAGCGCGCGCAGCTCGGCCAGCGCCGCACCGAAGTCGGCGCCCAGCGCGTAGTCGGCGTAGTTGTGGAAGCCGGCGCTGCGCCAGTGGCCGTTGCGCTGCGGGTCGATGCCGGGTTGCGCGGCGCGGCGCCCGCCCAGCGCGCGGAAGTGCCGGTAGCCGATACCCGCGGCAGCCAGGCTGTGCGCCAGCGCGCGGCCGTCGAACTGCGGGAAACGCCGCGACGACGGGAATGCCCGCACGTCGGCCAGTTGGGTGACCTGCGCGCCGTGCAGGATGTCCAGGAATGCTTGCAGCGGACGGGTGGAATGGCCGACGCTGAACAACGTCGCCGCGCTCACGCCGGTTCGTCGGGAATCAGCAGGTTTTCCAGGCGCATGATGCAGTCCTTGAGCTGCAGCTTGCGCTTCTTCAGCCGCTTGGCCTGCAGCTCGTCGTCGAGGTTGGCCGGGGTGCGCTGGATCTGTTCGTCGAGCGCACGGTGCTCGCGACGCAGGGCGTCGAGGCGCAGGGAGATCTCGGCGGGCGTCATGTCTTCCACGAGCTCCGAGCATACACAGGCAACGGGTCTGCCGTCACCGTAGGCGGCGACGGACACTTTGTCGGCGCGGCGCGCTGCCGGCACACTGTCCCCGGCGCCGCGGCGGAGGCGGCGCCAATTCCCATCGTCCGCATCTGCGGTACGGATCGGCGCGCCGGCCCGGCAGCGGCCTTACTGCCCGTAGGGATGGACCAGCGCGATGCGCCCCTGCGCATCGTGCTGCAGTTCGGTGAGCTTCATCGAACGCAGGTGGGTGACGCCGCCGGACAGCATCGCGTCGTGATAGAACAGGTACCAGGTGCCCTGGAATTCGCAGATCGAGTGATGCGTGGTCCAGCCGATCACCGGGCTCATGATCGGCCCCTGGTAGGTGAACGGGCCGTAGGGCGAATCGCCGATCGCGTAGCACAGCAGATGGGTGTTGCCGGTGGAGTACGACAGATAATAGCGGCCGCCGTACTTGTGCAGCCACGGCGCCTCGAAGAAACGGCGCGCATGGTCGCCGGCCAGCAGCGGCTGGCCGTGTTCGTCGACGATGCTGACCTCGCGCGGCGGCTCGGCGAACTGGGTCATGTCCGCGCGCAGCCGCGCCACGCGCGGACCCAGCGCCGGCGCGGCATCGGCCGGTTCCTCGTGCGCCTGCGCATAGACGTTGTCGCGGTATTTCTGCAGCTGTCCGCCCCAGATCCCGCCAAAGTACAGGTAATGCGCGCCATCGTCGTCGGCGAACGCCGCCGGATCGATCGAATAGCTGCCTTCCATGGCCTGCGGCTCGGCAGTGAACGGCCCTTCCGGGCGCGCACCGATGGCCACGCCGATCTGGAAGATGCCGTCGGCGCGCTTGGCTGGGAAATACAGGTAATAGCGTCCGTCCTTGCACGCCGCATCCGGCGCCCACATCTGCCGCTCGGCCCACGGCACGTCCCTGACGTGCAGCGCCACGCCGCAGTCCACCGCCGGGCCGTCGGCGCTGTCCATGCGGAACACGTGGTAGTCCTCCATGTCGAAATGGCCGCCGTCGTCGTTGAAGGCGATGCCGGCGTCGATGTCGTGCGAGGGATAGATGTACAACGCGCCCTCGAACACGTGCGCCGACGGATCGGCGGTGTACATGTGGGTGACCAGGGGCTGCGAGATGGCCTTGCGGGCCAGCCTCTGCAGGTCTGCGGCATCGGTGTCGGCGGACATGGCGTACCTAGCGTGAGGGGAAGAAACGTCAGTTGCCGAGCGCGGCGGCCTGCAGGCGGCGCGCGTCCAGTTCGTGTTCGATGCGCGATTCCAGCGCCTTGTCGATCTCGTACAGGAACAGCAGCGCCACCCCGAGCAGGAACGGGATCGCGCAGTACACGCTGACCGCCAGGCGGATGCCGCCGGTCACCGCCGCGCTCTGCTGCGGCAGTGCGGCGTCGTAGCCGTAGAACGCGAGCAGGCCGGCGACCAGCGCACCGCCGACGCTCAGGCCGACCTTCAGCCCGCACAGCATTGCCGAGAAGATGATCGCGGTGGCGCGGCGGTGGTTCTTCCACTCCGAGTAGTCGGCCACGTCGGCGATCATCGCCCACAACAGCGGGATGGTGATGCCGTAGAAGAACCCGTGCAGCACGTAGGAGCCGAACACCAGGCCGATCGCCTGCGGCGGATAGACCGCGAACGCCAGCAGGAACAGCGTGGACACCAGCAGCGCCGCACCGAACACGTTGCGCTTGCCGTAGCGGTCGGCCAGGCGCTTGGAGCAGGCGATGCCGACGATCATCGCCAGGATGCCGCCGGCGCTGAACACGCTGAAGGCGGAGGTCGGCGCGTCCTGCGGCCAGTGCAGCGCGGTCAGCCCGGCGCTGGCGAGCAAGCCGTTGATGCCGGCGATGAAGCCGTTGAACCCGGCCTGGTCGAGGAAGCGGGTCAGCGCCGCCGCATCCAGGTAGTACTTGAAGTAGTACACGTACATGCCGCCCTTCATCGCCAGGTTGACGAACACCAGGATGGTCAGCGCCAGCATCACCAGCCACGGCTTGTTGCCGACCAGGTCGCCCAGGTCCTTGCGCACGCTGGAGCGCTGCGCGGCGATCGGCAGTACCCGCTCGCGGGTGCTGAGGAAGGTGATCAGGAAGCACAGCGTGCCGACCACCGCGAACAGCGCCATGGTGCGCTGGAAGCCTTGCGCCTTGTCGCCGTTGCCCAGGATCAGCACCAGCGGCAGCAGCAGCACCTGGATCACGAACTGGGCGATGGTGACCGCGAAGAAACGGTACGCCGACAGGCTGTTGCGCTGCTCCATGTTGCCGGTGAGCACGCCGCTGAGCGCCGAATACGGCAGGTTGTTGGCGACGTAGATCAGCACCAGCAAGCTGTAGGTCACGAACGCGTAGACCACCTTGCCCTGCGCGCTCAGCGCCGGGGTGCTGAAGGCGAGCAGCGAGATCGCGCCGAACGGCAGCGCGGTCCACAGGATCCACGGCCGGAACTTGCCCCAGCGCGTGCGCGTGCGGTCGGCGAGGATGCCCACCAGCGGGGTGAACACCAAGGCGCCGAACAGGCCGACCACCGAGATCAGCGTGGCCGCGGTGCCGGCGGGGATGCGGTAGATGTCGGTGTAGAAGAACGCCAGGAACGTGATCAGGGTCTGGAAGATCAGGTTGGCGGCCAGGTCGCCCAGGCTGTAGCCGATCTTTTCGCTGAGCGGGAGGCGGTGCGTGCTGGTCATGGGCCTGGGAGTCGCGGGGGGAGCGTGCTGCCCTCTGCGCCGGGAGAGGGGGCGGAGGACAAGGGTACGGCGAATCTGCACGCCGGTCGGCGCGGCCCCGAGGAGACCACGCCGCCGGCGCGCAGGATCAGAACGAACCGCGGATGCCGAGCATGATGGTGCGGCCGGGCTGGTACAGGTCGTAGGTGGCGTTCGGATACTGGAAGGTGGTGCGCAGCGGTTCGTTGGTGAGGTTGGTGACGTTGAGGGTGATCTGCGGCGCCGAGCGGATCCACGCCAGCGTGTAGCTGGCCGACAGGTCCAGCTGTCCGCGCGCATCGGCCATCAGCCGCGCGTCGGGAATGCCGTTCTGGTTGGCGCCGGAGATGATCATGTCGTCGTTCCAGGCGTAGGACAGGCGCACCGAGGCGTTGTTCTTCTCCCAGTACACGGTGCCGTTCCACAGGTTCGGCGCCACCCCCACCGCCACCGCCTGGATGCCGTCGCCCTCGGACTCCTGCTTGACGTGGGTGTAGTTGAGGCTGAAGCCCAGCCCGTCGAGCAGGCGGTCCAGCGGCTGCACCCAGATCGCTTCCAGGCCGCGGATGTTGAGCGTGCCGTCGGCGTTGACCTGGGTCTGCACGTCCACGGTGGCCGCGTTCGGCCCGCCACGCTGGTCGAGCGCGGCCTGCTGGGTCGCGCTCAGGTTGTTGTAGTCCACGCCCAGGTCCAGGAACGGGATGCGGCGCACGCCGTTGACGGTGAAGCCGTCGATGCGCTTGTCGAACAGGGTCAGGCCGACGAAGCCCTCGCCGCCGGTGTACCACTCGCCGCCGATGTCCACGTTGGTGGAGCGGTACGGCGCCAGGTTCGAATTGCCCTGGGTGGCGGTCTGCGCGGAGGGATCGCTGAAGTTGGTGTTGGGCAGCATCGCGCTGGGATCGGGACGGGTCAGCGTGCGCGAGCCGGACAGGCGCAGCACCACGCTGTCGGCCACGTCCCAGGCCAGGTTGAACGAGGGCAGCAGTTCGTTGTAGTTCGAGTTCAGCACCTGGTAGCGGCGCACCCCGCCGATGGTGACCGGGCCGCTGATGGTCTGGTCGGTGGTCACGTAGCGCACGCCGGCGTTGAAGCGCAGCGCGCGGTTCCACACGTCGGTCTCGGCGTTGGTCTCGACGTAGAAGCCCCAGTTCTTTTCCAGGATGCCGCCGGTGGAGGCGCCGGTGTTGGCGGCGTTGGTCTCCGGCGCGCTGGCACTCAGGCCGTAGTAGCCGCTGTCGCGCAGGAAGCGGTCGAAGTCCACGGTGATGAAGCCGCCCGGGCCGGGCTTGAGGTAGGACGCCAGCGCCGACTGCGGGATCAGCGAACCGGCGCCGCCGGTGCAGGTGGTGGCCGCGCCGCGGCAGACCAGGGTTTCCCATGCGGTGCTGTTGTCGAAGCCGCGGATGCGGCGCTCGGCCTGGTCGTAGGCGACGCCGACCTTGATGTTGCGCTTGTCCTCGCCGAACTGCAGGTCGGCGCGCGCGCCGCGGGTCTCGGTCTCGCGCTTCTCGTTGCTGATGTTGAGCCGGCCGCCGGTCCAGCTCCAGCCCAGGTTCGGATCGTCGAGGTCCAACGGGCTGGTGATCGACGGCTGGTCGCCGCCGCTGTTGCGGTAGTCCACGGTGGTGAACGGCGAGGTCACCAGCACGCTCGGCGACTGCCGGTACAGCCAGCTGCGGGTGGCATTGGCCTGCACGTTGAGCTTGATGTCCTGGTCGGCGCCGAACAGCAGTTCGGCACCGGGATTGACGCTCCAGAACTTGACCTGTTCGCGGTACGGCCGCGCTTCCAGGAAGTACTGCGCATTGGTGAAGGTGGCATCGGTGACGACGTTGTTGTCGTCCAGCTGCATGTCCAACGGGAGCATGTTGCCGTTGCGCCCGATCAGATTCATGCTGGTGCGCTCGGTGGTGCGCTTGGCCTTGGAGAACAGCGTGTCCAGGTAGAAATGCGCGGTGTCGCTGGGCCGCCATTCCAGCGACATCACCGACGCGTCGCGGTCGCGGTCGCCCTGCATCTGTACGCGGCGGCCCAGGCGCGGGATCAGCGCGTCGCTGATCTGCGCGATGCTCAGGCCGGGGTTGTGCGCCAGCAGCCAGGCGGCGTCGATGCTCTCTCCCGGGGTGAGTCCGGCGCCGGCGGTAACCGGCACGGTGTCGGGAATGCGCCAGTTGCCGCCGCCGTTGGCGTTGCACGCGGCCGGCTGGTTGCTCGAGGGGGTGCCGGCCGGCGGGGTCAGCCCGCATTGCGCGTAGGTCAGGCCGGGGTTGGTCCAGCCGATGCTCTCGAAGCCTTCCACGCCGAGCTTGCTGCGCACCGAGGCCACGCCGAACAGCGCGCCGAAGGTGCCGGCTTCATTGGTCCAGCTGCCCATCAGCGCGCCGCGCGGGCTGGTCTTTTCGCTGGTGCTGTTCCAGTCGCCCTGCAACTGGTAGGTCAGGTGCGTGCCGGGACGGTCGAACGGCCGCGCGCTGCGCATGTCGACCACGCCGGACACGCCGCCTTCGAGCATGCTCGCGGTGGGCGTCTTGCTCACCGTCAGCTGGGTGAAGAACTCGGTCGGGAACAGATTCAGATCCACTTCGCGGTTCTGGTTCTGCGCGTTGATGCCGATCGAGGCGGTGGCGATGCTGGCGCCGTTGAGCGTGGTCTTGGTGAAGCTGGTGCCCAGGCCGCGGATGGCGATGTTCAGGCCTTCGCCGTTGACGTCGCGCGAGAGCTGCACGCCGGGGATGCGGTTGAGCGACTCGGCGATGTTCATGTCCGGGAACTTGCCGATGTCCTCGGCGAACACGGTATCGCTGAAGGTGACCGAATCGCGCTTGGCGTCGGTGGAGAACTGGATGCTGCGGCGGTAGCCGGAGACGGTGACCGTATCCAGCTGCTTGACCGTCTCGTCGCCGGCCGCGGCGGGCGCAGGGGCCGCCTGCGTCGCTGTGGGCGCCTGCGCCGGTGGCGCGGCCTGCGCCCAGGCGCTGCCGGCCGCCATGCCCAGCAATGCGGTGGCCAATGCATGCGACAACGTGGTGCGCGCGTAACTGTTCTTCACCGTGATTCTCCCCAAAACAGGTGACCTGCGGCCCTGCGATGCCACGCGGAGCGGCCAGCCGACGAATTGCCCGAGCGACGGAAAAACGTGCAGCAACTTCGGATGCCCATGTCATGGGCCGTGGCCGCGGATGGTAGCGCTAACAAGATGGCTGTCACGCTGCACGGTAACATAATGCCGGACAGCATCGATACATTACTGAAAACCTGTGCCCAGTTCTGGCGGATCCACATCACGCTTCGCATCTCGCCACCGTGTTTCGTGTTGCTGTGCACGATGGATCGTTTGCGCCGGCATGTTAATGATAGCGCTACCAAACCGCGGCGAGCGCCGCGCCCTGGAGGATCGAAGCGAATGCACCGAGCCGGACACAGCGCAGATTGCATACTGCATTGCAGTACCCGACAGACGTGCACCTCCAGCGCGGCGCACCTCGCTGCCGCCGTGCCGGCGGCATGGCCATGATCCCGGCGCCGGGCGTGAACAACACCGTCGCGCGCCTGGGCCGCATGCGCTGGCGCATCTGCGCACTGCTGCTGGCCGCCACCACCATCAACTACATCGACCGCCAGGTGCTCGGCGTGCTGGCGCCGTTCCTGCAGGAACACATCGGCTGGAACGAAATCGAATACGGTTACATCGTCACCGCCTTCCAGGCCGCCTACGCGCTGGGCCTGCTGTGCAGCGGCGCGGTGATCGACCGCTTCGGCACGCGCGCCGGCTATGCGCTGGCGATCGGCATCTGGAGCCTGGCGGCGATGAGCCATGCGCTGGCGACCAGCGTCGTCGGTTTCGCGATCGCGCGCTTCTTCCTGGGCCTGGGCGAGTCGGGCAACTTCCCGGCGGCGATCAAGACCGTGGCCGAATGGTTCCCGCGGCGCGAGCGCGCGCTGGCCACCGGCATCTTCAATTCCGGTTCCAACATCGGCGCCATCGTCGCGCCGCTGCTGGTGCCGGTGATCGCCAGCACCTGGGGCTGGCAGTCGGCGTTCCTGTTCACCGGCGCACTCAGCGCCACCTGGCTGCTGGTGTGGTGGCTGAACTACCGCGCGCCGGAACAGCAGCCGCGGCTGAGCGCGGCGGAACTGGCGCATATCCGCAGCGATCCGCCGGAACCGCTGCAGCGGCTGAGCTGGGCGCAGCTGCTGCGCCACCGCCAGACCTGGGCGTTCGTGGTGGCGAAGTTGGTCACCGACCCGATCTGGTGGTTCTTCCTGTTCTGGCTGCCCAAGTTCCTGCATGCCGAGTACGGGCTGAGCCTGCTGCAGCTCGGCGCGCCGCTGATCGTGATCTTCGTGCTCGCCGACGTCGGCAGCATCGCCGGCGGCTGGATCGCCGGGCGCTTCATCGCCCGCGGCTGGAGCGTGAACCGCGCACGCAAGACCGCGATGCTGATCTGCGCGCTGGCCGTGGTGCCGATCGTGTTCGCCGCGCGCGCCGACAACCTGTGGCTGGCGGTGGGCCTGATCGGCCTGGCCACCGCCGCGCACCAGGGCTGGTCGGCGAACCTGTTCACCCTGACCTCGGACATGTTCCCGCGCCATGCGGTGGCCAGCGTGGTCGGCATCGGCGGCTTCGCCGGGGCGGTCGGCGGCATGCTGATCGCCACCTTCATCGGCTTCCTGTTGCAGGCCACCGGCAGCTATGTGCCGGTGTTCCTGATGGCCGGCTCGGCCTACCTGCTGGCGCTGGCGCTGCTGCAATGGCTGGCGCCGCGGTTGCAGCCGGCGCGGCTGCAAGAACCTGCCTAGATCGTTCCCCACCCTTTCCCCCACCCCCACCCACCACCACAACCATCGAGGTGCCATGATGAAAACACTGACTTCGCTGTTGTTTGCGTTACTGCTGGTCTGTTCCGCTGCAGCGGGCGCCGCGCCGATCGCGGCCGGCAAACAGCGCTTCCTGGGCAGCGCCTATAGTCCGCCGCAGGCACGGGATTTCACCAATTACTGGAACAAGGTCACCCCCGAGAATGCCGGCAAATGGGGCAGCGTGGAAGCCGTCCGCGGGCGCATGGACTGGGGCGCGCTCGATGAAGCCTACAACCTGGCCAAGCGCAACAACATGCCGTTCCAGATGCACGTGATGGTCTGGGGCGCCCAACAGCCGCTATGGATGCGGACCCTGTCGCCGACAGAGCAGCGCGCTGCCATCGAGCACTGGTTCGCCGCGGTCGCGCAGCGTTATCCGGACATCGATCTGCTTGAGGTGGCCAACGAAACCCTGCCGGGCCACAATCAGCCCGACAACAGGAAGAGCGACAGCGGCAACTACCTGCAGGCGCTGGGCGGCACCGGCAGCACCGGCGTTGACTGGGTGCTGCAGGCGTTCCGTCTGGCACGGCAGTATTTCCCGAGGACCAAGCTGATGATCAACGACTTCGGCATCACCAGCGATAACAACGCCACGCGCCAGTACCTGCACACCATCCAGCTGCTGCAGCAGGAACACCTGATCGATGCGATCGGCCTGCAGGAACACGCCTTCGAGACCGAACCGTACGCGCCGATTCCGGTGCATCGCGCCAACCTCGACCTGCTGGCCACGACCGGCCTGCCGATCTACGTCACCGAGTTCGACCTGGACGGGCCGACCGACGCCCAGCAGTTGGCCAACTACCAGCGCGTGTTCCCGCTGTTCTGGGAGCACCCGAGCGTGCGTGGCGTGACCCTGTGGGGCTTCCGCCGCGGCTTGTGGCGCGACAAGGAAGGCGCCTATCTGGTGCGCGACGACAACAGCGAACGCCCGGCACTGACCTGGCTGCGCAGCTATGTGGCGGGCAAGCCGTAACGCGGCGCGTTAACCTTGTCCATTTCCCGGACCTAGACTCCATCATGTCCTCACCCGCCCTGTCCCTGCACCCCGACCGCCTGCTGCCGCCGGAGCCAGGGATGCGGGCGATCGCGCGGCGCCTGTACGCACAGGTCGCCGCGCTCCCCATCGTCAGCCCGCACGGGCACACCGACCCGGCCTGGTTCGCCGAGGATGCAGCGTTCGCCAACGCCACCGAACTGCTGCTGGTGCCCGACCACTACGTGTTCCGCATGCTCTACAGCCAGGGCGTGGACCTGGACGCGCTGGGCATCCCGCGCGCCGACGGCAGCCGTGCCGCGGTGGACCCGCGCGCGGCCTGGCGCGTGTTCGCCGAGCGTTTCCACTTGCTGCGCGGCACGCCCTCGGCGTTGTGGCTGAACCATGTGTTCCACGAGGTGTTCGGCCTGCGCGTGCGGCTGGATGCGGCCAGCGCCGACCTGTATTACGACCGCATCGGCGAGGCGCTGCAGACCGCGGCGTTCCGGCCGCGCGCGCTGTTCGATCGTTTCGGCATCGAGGTGATCGCCACCACCGAATCGCCGCTGGACCCGCTGCAGCAGCATGCCGCGATCCGCGCCAGCGGTTGGAGCGGACGGGTGATCACCGCCTACCGCCCCGATGCGGTGATCGATCCGGAGCACGAGCAATTCCCCGACGCGCTGCGCCGCTTCGGCGAGCTCACCGGCGAGGACGTGTATGCCTGGGACGGCTATCTGCGCGCGCATCGCCAGCGGCGCGCGTTCTTCGCGCAGATGGGCGCTACTTCCACCGACCACGGCCATCCCAGCGCCGCCACCGCCGACCTGTCCGCGGCCGCAGCGGCGCGCCTGTTCGCGCGCGTGCGCGACGGTGGCGCCAGCGCCGAGGATGCCGAACTGTTCCGCGCGCAGATGCTGACCGAAATGGCGGCGATGAGCGTGGACGACGGCCTGGTGATGCAGCTGCACCCGGGCTGCTTCCGCAACCACAACCGCGCCCTGTTCGCGCGCTACGGCCGCGACAAGGGCGCCGACCTGCCGCTGCGCACCGACTACGTGCACGCGCTCAAGCCGCTGCTGGACCGCTTCGGCAACACCCCGGGCTTCACCCTGATCCTGTTCACCCTGGACGAGAGCACCTACGCGCGCGAACTGGCGCCGTTGGCCGGGCACTATCCGGCGCTGCTGCTCGGCCCGGCCTGGTGGTTCCACGATGCGCCCGAAGGCATGTGGCGCTTCCGCGAGCAGACCCTGGCCAGCGCCGGTTTCTATAACACGGTCGGCTTCAACGACGACACCCGCGCGTTCCTGTCGATCCCGGCGCGGCACGACGTCGCCCGCCGCGTGGATTGCGCGTTCCTGGCCAAACTTGTGGCCGAGCATCGCCTCGACGAGGACGAGGCCGCCGAGGTCGCGCTCGACCTGGCCTACCGCTTGCCGAAGCGGGCGTACCGGCTGTGAGCGCGCCGCACTCGAGCGCCAGCATCGAACGATGACCAACGCCATGCCGGCCCTGCGCAAGCCCCTGCTCGCGGCGCTTCTACTGGCCGGTCTGTGCGGCATTGCGCCAGCGCAGGCGGCCGATGCTGCCGCCACCGCTGCAGGCACGCCGGCGGCGGCGACCACCCGCGGCCTCAAGGACGCCTACGCCAGCGCGTTCCTGATCGGCACCGCGGTTAACGCCGACATCGTCTCCGGCAAGGACGCGGCCTCCGCCGCGCTGGTGCCGCGGCAGTTCAACGCGATCACCGCCGAGAATGCCATGAAGGCCGAAGTGGTCAATCCGCGTCCCGGCGTCTTCGACTTCGCCGCCGCCGATGCCTTCGTCGACTACGGCCGCCGCCACGGCATGTTCGTGGTCGGCCACACCCTGGTCTGGCACAACCAGACCCCGGACTGGTTCTTCGTCGATGCGCAGGGCAAGCCCAACGGCCGCGACGCGCAGCTCGAACGCATGCGCGCACACATCCAGGCCGTGGCCGGGCGCTACGTCGGCAAGGTGCAGGCCTGGGACGTGGTCAACGAAGTGATCGACGAGGACGGCAGCTACCGCAACACCAAGTGGGTGGAGCGCGTCGGCGACGGCGACGAGCTGGTGCGGCAGGCGTTCCGCGTCGCCGCGCAATCCGCGCCGGATGCGCAGCTGTACTACAACGACTTCAACGCCTGGCGCCCGCAAAAGCGCGACGGCATCGTGCGCATGGTGAAGATGCTGCAGCATGCCGGCATCCGCATCGATGGCGTCGGCATGCAGGGCCACTGGGGCCTGGACTACCCCAGCCTGCACGACATCGAGGCGGCGATCGACGCCTACGCCGCGCTCGGGGTCAAGGTGATGATCACCGAACTGGACGTGGACGTGCTGCCGCTGACCAAGGAAGGCCAGGTGATCGGCACCGGCATGGCGCACAAGCAGTTCCAGCTGCCCGAGTTCAAGCGCTACCTCGATCCGTACCGCGACGGCCTGCCGGCGGACGTGCAGGCGCGGCTGCGCGATCGCTACGCCGAACTGTTTCAACTGTTCTGGCGCAAGCGCGACAAGCTGGCCCGGGTCAGCCTGTGGGGCGTGGACGATGGCATGTCGTGGAAGAACGACTATCCGGTGCCGGGGCGCCGCAACTATCCGCTGCTGTTCGACCGCGAGCGCAAGCCCAAGCCTGCGTTCGACGCGGTGCTGGCGGTGCCGGCCCAGGCGCAGGCGCAATAACGCGCCCGCTGGCGCAGCCGCAACAGCCGCCACCACCAGGGCGCGCCCTGGCGTTTGCCAGGCAGCTGGCCGCACGGCTGCCAGAGCCGAGGCGCCGCTGCCGACTCAGCGCGTCGGCACCTGCGGCGACTGAGCCTGGGTCTGCGCCTGCGTGGCCTGTTGCTGCGCCGTGTACGCCTGCAACTGCTGGTAGGTTTCCTGCGCCGGCCGCGCGATCGCCTCGCTGGTCGTCATGTGCGCGCGGTTGGCATAGGGATCGGGCGACGCCGTGGCCCCGTCGCGGTACACGAACGCCAGCTCGCCGCCCTGCAGCGCCGCGGTGGGACGGTTGAAGCCCACCGACAGCTGGTCGCGCTCGCTGAAGCCGCTCTGCCTGGCCAGCAGGGTCAGACTGGCGGTCAGGCGCTCGCTGTTGTCGTCCCAGTCCTTGCCCAGCGCCTGCTCGGCCTGGGCCACGCCGCTGCGCACCTTGTCGTGCAGGGCGCGGTCGGCACCGGTCGGCTCGGCCGCGGGCGCGGGCGCGGCGGCGTGCGCTTCGAACCCGGACGGCTGCTCCACCCGCGCCTCGGGCGTGTTGTCCAGCGTCTGCCGCTGCGCCTGGCCCGGCTTGGCGTCGGTCGCGTCAACCGTGTCCACCGTCTTCTTCAGTTCATCGTCGTTCGCCATCACCCATCTCCTTAGGCGGTGGCCGGGATTTGCAACTGGGAGACGCCACCGTGGCCGCGAGCATACCCAGTCGCGCGTGCGCGCGGAGGTGAAGAGCACGCGCCCGGCAGATGGCATCATCGCCCCCACACCACCCAGGAATGCTCCGATGCGATTTCCGGCCCGCGTCCTGCTTGCCGCCGCCGTCCTGGTGTTGCTTGCCTGCTGTGCGACGCGCCAGGCGCCTGCGCCGCCCTTTCCGGTGATCGGCCATGTCACCGCGTTCGATCCCGCGTTCGGCGACACGGTGGCCGCGGACGCGCGCATCGAGCGCATCGCCGAAGGCTTCACCTGGTCCGAAGGCCCGGCCTGGGTGCGCGACGGCGGCTACCTACTGTTCAACGACGTGCCGCAGAACACCATGTACCGCTGGTCCGAGCGCGACGGCCTGTCGGTGTTCCTCAAGCCGTCCGGCTACGCCGGTCCGCCGCTGGAGGCCTTGCGCGAGGCCGGCGCCAACGGCCTGCAGGCCGAACCGTCCGGCAGCGTGCTGCTCGCCGATTCGGGCAACCGCAGCATCGCCCGGCTCGATCCCGCCACGCGGCGCAAGACCCCGCTGGCCAGCGCCTACGACGGCCACCGTTTCAACAGCCCCAACGACCTGGTGCGGCGCCGCGACGGCGTGGTGTTCTTCACCGACCCGCCGTACGGCCTGAAGGGCGGCGACACCTCCCCGGTCAAGGAACTGCGCTTCAACGGCGTATACCGGCTGGACCCCGACGGCAGCGTGCACCTGCTGGACGATAGCCTGAAGCTGCCCAACGGCATCGCCCTGTCGCCCGACGAACGCACCCTGTACGTGGCCAACTCCGACCCGGCGCGGCCGATCTGGACCGCCTACACGCTCGACGCGCGCGGCGCGGTCACCGGCAAGCGCATTTTCGCCGACGCCTCCGACATCGTCGGCGACGCCAACCCCGGCCTGCCGGACGGCATGGCCGTGGCCAGCGACGGGCGCCTGTTCGCCACCGGCCCCGGCGGCGTGCTGGTGTTCGCGCCCGACGGCCGCCGCCTGGGCCGCATCGAAACCGGCGGCCCCGTCGCCAACTGCGCCTTCGGCGACGACGGCCGCACCCTGTACATGACCTCGCACACGATCCTGGCGCGGGTGCGGGTGAAGGCGACGGGGTTGGGGTTTGCGCCGTAGCGGCGGCGGCGCTTTTGCAGGAAGGGTTCCGAGTGGACCCAGGTCATCAATCGCGGCAAGACCCCGACAAAGCCCCTCCCTTCTCCCACCGGGAGAAGGTGGCGCGCAGCGCCGGATGAGGGGACATCCGACCGAGGCATTTGCACGCCGCGTCAGGCTGCTGCGTTCACGGCAGGCATCCGCAGTGGACGCTCTGCAATCCAACGATTCCCAGGAACAGAGCGATGTTTCGGTCTTGGCAATGCCGCGTGACACTCGGCATCGAGGCCGGCGCCATCACTGCAAGAAACCGACCACCACCACCACGCCAGTCGCCGCCTAACGCGACGCTGGCGTGGCCCCGGCGGCGCACGCAACACGCGCGTGCGCCTACCAATGGCGTCAGACTTTGGATCGCAGCGGATTTGGAGCGGCGCGCGCTGCCCGCGACTTCTTCTTGCCCACAGCCCGCGCCGATGGCACGACCGCAGCCGGCACGCGGCTGATCAACAACACCCCGCGCCCCACCGTCACCCGCAACGCATCGCCCACAGCAAAACCGTACTGCTCCAGCCAGCGCCCGGACAGGCGCAGCTTGGGCACGGCGCAGCCGACGATGTCCTCGGCGCGGCGCACATCGTAATGCTGGTAACCCATCGTGCAGCGCTCGGGCACGCGGAAGCGCAGGCGCGACGCGGCGGGTGCGACGAATGGGGAGGCATCGGCGGTCGCCGGGTGCTCAGCGGCCTGCGTGTCGGCTGATCGAGCGCGGCGCTTGGGTGTACGCGACGCGGATGCTGCCTTGGGGGGAGTGAAGGTGGTTCTGTTGAAACGGTGCATGTCGGACTCCTTGTGTGCTGAGGAATCCACCTACTCGCTGTCAACCGAGGTGGCGGACGGTGCGCGGTTGACAGACCGGCCACAAGGAACCGGCAGACCTTTCGGCCTCCGCACACCGCCCGCCAAAGGGCGAGCACGCGACCCATCCCAAAAGCCGGACAAAAGAAAAGCGCCGACATCGAGCAATGGGCGCTGGTGCGCCTTGTGGTTTCAGGCTGTCAATCCCGGCTGCGGAATGTGCCGCAACAATCCAATCATGCGACCGGCCGCGGAACCCTGTCAATGGACTCAAATCAAGTGTTCCAATTAATTCTCTAGCCACCATCAATGATGAGGCCAGAGAAAATATCCGTTCCAAACACATCTTCCATCCAGACCATTTGCCCTGGCCGGCACGATGGCCATCGACAGCCAACAACGGGGCCAGAGGAAATATCCAGCTCAATCCTATATTTCCTCCAACCCTATTGTCCCGCTCGCATCATGGCCCAGTGAAGTGCTTCATTCCACGAACATATTCAGAATGCTACATCGTCATCCGCGGCCCCTGCTCTTGCTGCGGGGCTTGTTGCTTGCTCATCTCCACTTGCTGCTGGCGGACCTGCTCGATCCTGATTTGCTCGGCCTGCACAAGGTTCTGCTCCGCCGGCTGCTGGGCCGCCTCGCGTCCATCGACCCGAGCATGGAACATCGGCAGTTTGTCGCCAAACGGCGCGTAGACCGCAAGCACGTTCTCGGCCCCGTCCTTGCCCAGCGCGCCGGTCACACGATCAACCCGCTTCACCAGCGGATCTTCGGCCTGCTGCTTGTAGAGCGCTGCGGTGACGTTGCGGCTCTCCTGCTCGTTCCAGTTCCCGGTTCCACTGACCCAGGAATGGATCTGCTGGTAGGTGGGGTGATCTGGATGCGCGGGGTTGTCAGCCAACACAGCTTGGTCGCGAGAGACAGCTTGGGGGTCGATGTCCGGTTGGCCGGCGCCATCGCGCCCCATTTGGCGCACTTCCACCGGTCGCAGCTGCCCTCCGGACGTGTCTGTGAAGCCGAATGCCCTGCCTTGCCCACCCAGGGCGATGCCGGCCGCCTGGATCTCTTCCGCCGAACTGCCAAGCTCTTTCAGGTTTAACCCAAGGCTCGGAATCGACTGAGTAGAACCACGGTCCAAGTCACGGGACACGGCAGCGCCAGCGGACACGATGTAGGACAAGTAGAAAGCGTTGTAATCGGACTGGCCGAGCGCCCCCAGGCTGTTGCCGGACCGATCGAACTGGCAGACGGCCACGGCCTCCACCGCAGGACTGTTGATGCGGTTGTCGGTGTGCTGGATGCCCTCGCTGTCCAAACGTATGCCCGGTTCCAATCGGCCGTTGGTGACGCATGGGGTGGTGGGCTCCATCCGCCGCAACAAGTAGCCCTCGCTTGCGTTGGGGTGCTGGTGCTTGACACGGCTAGCGACCGAGTTCATTGAGACCAGTTCGGCTAACGCTTCGTTCTGGCGCGATGCCTGGATGTAGTCCTTTGCCAGTGGGGTGATATCGACGGTGGCATCACCATAGCGTCTGCCCTCTCTGAGGGACTGTTCGATGCCATAGGAGAGCTTGTAGGTGCTGATCTCGTTGGAGCGGGCCATCAACGCGTGACCCGTTTCATGCCCCAAGATGCCGGTCAGCTGATCCACCCGCTCTTCCGGTCTTGTCCTCAAGAATACATCGGCGTTGATGCTGATCGACTTCGTGTCATGGCTGTAGTGCCCCCCTTCGTTCGGGGTCTTCGACACGCTGATATGCGCCAGATCGCCCTTGTCCATGGCCTTGGTCATCACCTCGATCAAATAAGGCGACGACTCCACCGCCTCCCGGAGATCGCGAGCAGCCCCCGGGGACAATGAAGATTGCCGTTCGGTTTCTTGGAGCATGCGCTCGATGCGGGGGTCAAGCATCGCGGCGATCCAGCTCGAAGCTCACCACGGTGACGCACGTCGGCGATTCCCGACGGTCGGGCGTTGCTGCGATGAAAAGGCCCAGCGAAGGCCCCACCTCCTTATCAAACGAGATCCGCTTGTCGTCGCCGAACGTGGGCACGTAGATGCGGAAGCCGCTCGCGATCAACGGGGCTTTGATTGCGTCGTAAGCCAGGCAAGCGTGCTGCGTCAGAGTGAGCTCGACAATATGGCCGGGACTCTCTGGATACGGCTTCCAGACCGCCCAGGAGTAGCTTCCCGTTCCCACCCGCCCGCTCACGCCGTTCCGCTCCTGCTTCGCGTCGGGAGGCAATGCCATGCCCAGCACCTGTTCCACCTTCCTCGGGTCGGAATCGTGGTAAACGCGGAAGGCCTTGGCCATCGCCTGGACCTGCTGCAACAGCTGGCTGGGCGTGAGCTCGGGACCAGACGAAAGCTCGGGATAGCCCTTCCACTGCTCCGCAGGTGCCGATCTCTCAGGAGCGGCGGCATCGACAATTGCGGCGACGCGGTCCTGCTCACGCTGAATATCGGTGGAGCTCGCTTCCTTCATAGCTTTCTCCTGATGTGCGTTGGACGACTCTGCGCACGCGGCCAATCCCAACAGCAGTGCGCCTGTTAGAAGTGCGTTAGCGATGCAGCGTCCCTGGTGAAAGGAATCCATGGCCCACACTCGGGTGTCGGGAGGTTGGATAGCTTAACTCCGGCGCCCGAACCCACGCCAATCAAGCAGCCAAACAAAAGGGCAAGAGGAAATATCCCACTTGAAACGCATACCTCCTCCGGTCCGGTTGTTGGCCCCCCGTTGGAAACCTCAGGGCCAGAGGGAATATGCATTTCAAACGCATATATCCTCTGGCCCCTTTGTTGGCCTACGGAATTTATGTCGGCACGAGTGCTTGTCGTGTGCTCGCGGGACTTCCGTCGCCCAGCGCAGCATAAGCGCTGCGCAATGCCTCCACGAAGCGCGCATCGCCCGACAGCGGCGCGAACACGGCATCCAGCGCGAGGAAGACGCCCGCATCGTGCCCCGCGTCGCCGGTTGCGCCGCGCCCGATCTCGGTCAGCACGTCGCTCATCGGGTCCACCAGCGCCACGCCATCGCGCGCCTGCCGCCGCACGAACTGCAGCCACGCCGCGATCGGCAGGCACAGGCGGTCGATGCGGCGGCCGGCGGCCAGCGCATCGGCGATGGTGCCGAGCAGGCGGACGGGGAGTTTCTGCGAGCCATCCCAGGCGATCTGCGCCAGCCGGTGGGCGATGGCGGGGTTGCGGAAGCGGGCGAGGATGGCGCCGGTGTAGCGCTGTGGGTCGAAGCCGGGCGTCGGTTGCAGCGTCGGTGCGATGTCGTCGCGCATCAGGGTTTCGACGAAGGCGGCCAGTTGCGGGTGGCGCATGGCGTCGGCGACGGTGTCCAGGCCGAGCAGTGCGCCCAGATACGCCAGTGCCGAGTGCGGGCCGTTGAGCAGGCGCAGCTTGGCGCGATCGAAGCCGGCGATGTCGTCGCTCAGGGTGACGCCGGCGCGCTCGAAGGCCGGGCGACCGTTGCAGAAGCGGTCTTCGATCACCCATTGGCTGTAGCGCTCGCGCTGGATCGGCCAGGCATCGTGGCAACCCAGTTGCGCGGCGACGCGTTCGCGCAGGGCGTCGTCGCTGGCCGGGGTGATGCTGTCGACCATCGAGCGCGGGAAGCTGGCTTCGGTTTCGATCCAGGCGGCCAGGGTCGGGTCGACGGCGTGCGCGAACTGCAGCACGGCGCGGCGCAGCTTGCCGCCGTTGTCGGGCAGGTTGTCGCAGCTGAGCACGGTGTACGGCGCAATGCCCAGGCGCTGGCGTTCGCGCAGGCCGGCGACGAGGTAGCCGATGGCGCTGCGCGGGGCGTGCGCGGCGGCGAGGTCGTGGACGATGTCCGGATGAGCGACGTCGAGGTGTTCGCCGGCCAGGCAGTAGCCTTTCTCGGTGACGGTGAGGGTGACCAGGCGCACCGCCGGGTCGGCCAGGCGGGCGAGGACGGCGGACTGCTGGTCCTGCGCGCACAGCACTTCGCGGATGGCGCCGATGATGCGCAGCTGGGGTGGTTCGTCGAGCAGGGCGAGGGTGTAGAGGCCGTCTTGCGGGCGCAGGGCGTCGCGCACCTGCGGGCTGTGCAGGGAGACGGCGCTGATCGCCCAGTCCGGTTCGTTGGCGAGCAGGTCGTCGATGTAGACCGCTTGATGGGCGCGGTGGAAGGCGCCGGCGCCGAGGTGGACGATGCCGATGCGGGTGCGGTCCAGGGCGTAGGTGGGGCGGGCGATGGCCGGCGGCAGGTTGGGGAGCGTGGCAGCGGTGAGGCGTGGTTCGGTCACGGGAGATCCAGGAGGGCGGTTTCGGTCTTAAGCATGGTCGGTGAGGCGGTCGCGGCTGAAGCCGCTCCTACAGGGGATCGCGTGGGGCCGGTGCATGGTCGGTAACGTGCTTGGGGCTGACCTCGGCCATCCACGGCTACGGCTTCGGTGGTGCGAGCGTTGACGGCTCGCACCACCGATCGCGGTCACGGGTGCGGCTTTGCCTCCGCGGCGGGCGACGGCTGCACGCTGAAGCGCTGGCGTGCGCGTACGTCGCTGCTGGAGGCGCCGACCTGCAGTTCGTAGTCGCCCGGGTCCACCACGTAGGCCTTGCGCGCTTCGTCGTAGAGGCGCAGGTCGCTCTGCGGGGAGATGGCGAAACGCACTTCGCGGGTTTCGCCGGGCTGCAGGGCGATGCGCTGGAAGCCGCGCAGTTCCTTGCTCGCGCGTTCGCGCTGCGGCGACAGCGGGTGCAGGTACAGCTGCACCACTTCGTTGCCGGCGCGCTGGCCGGTGTTCTTCACCTTCAGCGTGGCGTGCAGGCTGCCGTCGGCTACCAGCTTGCTGCGGTCCAGGCGCAGGTCGGAATAGGCGAACTGCGTGTACGACAGGCCGTGCCCGAACGGGTACAGCGCGGTACCGGCGAAGTAGCGGTAGGTGCGGCCGCGCATGGCGTAGTCGTCGAACGCGGGCAGCTTTTCGCTTTCCTTGTAAAACGTCACCGGCAGGCGGCCGCCGGTGTTGGCGTCGCCGAACAGCACGTCGGCCACGGCGCTGCCGCCGCGCTGGCCGGGGTACCAGGCCAGCAGGATCGCCGGCACGTGTTGCTGCGCCCAGTCGATGGCCAGCGCCGAGCCGGTGGTCAGCACCGCCACCACCGGTTTGCCGGTGCCGTGCAGCGCTTCGAGCAACTCGCGCTGCGGCTTGGGCAGGCGCAGGTCGGTGCGGTCGCCGCCGGCGAAGCCGGGATAGTTGACCTTCATCTCCTCGCCTTCCACGTCGCCGGTGAGGCCGCCGACGAACACCACCACGTCGGCGCGGCGCGCGGCGTCCAGCGCGTCCTGCAGCGGCGGCTTGGCGCCGGGCTGGCGCCAGGCCAGGCGGATGCCGGCGTTACGCTCGCCTTCGTAGTACTCCAGGCGCAGATCGTAGCTGCGACCGGCTTCCAGGTGCACATCGACGCCGTCGACATGCAGGCGGTCGCTGGCGCTCCAGCGGTCGATCACGCGCTTGCCGTCCAGGTATAGGCGCACGCCGTCGTCGGCCGCGGTTTCCAGGTGATAGGTGCCGGTGGCTGGCGGCACCAGCGTGCCGCTCCAGCGGATGCTGAAGTTGTCCGCCGGGATGGCCTGGTCCGGGCCGGCTTCGCCGCGCGCGAGCAGGTTGTCGGTGGGCGAGCCGCGGTCCCACTTGAAGCCGATCTGCGCATCGGTGCGGACCAGCGCCGGGGTGCCGGACAGGTCGCGGTTGCGGAAGTATTCGCCGCGCAGGCCGCGCTCGGGCGAATCGGCCGACGGGCGCAGGTATTGCGGTTCGATCAGCGGCGTGGCGGCGGGATCGTCGCGGCCTTCGACCAGGTCGGCGCCGCGCGCGTAAAGCACTTCGGCGTCGGGCGCGGCTTCGCGGATGCCCTGCAGTACGGTGACCGGCGCGGCCGGCGTGCCGTAGTAGTTGCCGAGCAGCGCCATGGTGTCGTCGGCAGTGGGGCCGATCACGGCGATGCGCTTGATCTTCGCGCGCGACAACGGCAGCACGCCGTCGTTCTTCAGCAGCACCAGCGATTCGCGCGCGGTGCGCCGCGCCAGTGCGTCGTGTTCGGGCGACTGGTTGGCCGAGAGGGGAATCTGCGCCCAGCGCAGGATGTCCGGCGGATCGAACATGCCCAGGCGCATGCGCGAATACATCAGCTTCTGCAGCGCCTTGTCGACGTCGGCTTCGCTGATCAGGCCCTTGCGCACTGCGGCCGGCAGCGTGGAGTACTCCTCGCCGCATTCCAGTTCGGTGCCGTTGTTCACCGCCAGCGCGGCGGCTTGCTCGCGGGTGGCGACGATCTTGTGGTTCTTCCAGATGTCCACGATCGCCCAGCAGTCGGACACCACGTAGCCGTCGAAGCCCCAGCTGTCGCGCAGCACGTCGCGCAGCAGGAATTTGCTGGCGCTGGCCGATTCGCCGTACACGCGGTTGTAGGCGCCCATCACCGCATCCACCTTCCCTTGCTTGACCAGCGCTTCGAACGCCGGCAGGTAGGTCTCGTAGAGGTCGCGCTGCGAGGGGTGCGCGTCGAAGTGGTGGCGGTCGGCCTCCGGGCCGCTGTGCACGGCGAAGTGCTTGGCGGTGGCGTCCAGCTTGCGGTAGGCCTCGCCTTGCGCGTTCTTCGGCGCATCCGCGCCCTCGCCCTGCAGGCCCTGCACGAAGGTCACGCCCATGCGCGCGGTGAGGAACGGATCCTCGCCGTAGGTCTCTTGGCCGCGGCCCCAGCGCGGGTCGCGGAAGATGTTGATGTTCGGCGACCAGAAGGTCAGGCCCTGGTAGCGTTGGTGCTGGTCGTGACGCAGGGCCTCGTGGTGCTTGGCGCGCGCCTCGTCGCTGATCGCGGTGGAGACTTCGTGCATCAGCGGCAGGTCGAAGGTGGCCGCCATGCCGATCGCCTGCGGGAACACGGTGGCGCCGCCGGCGCGGGCCACGCCGTGCAGCGCCTCGTTCCACCAGTCGTAGGCCGGCACGCCCAGGCGCGGGATCGCCGGCGCGGCGTTCTGCATCTGCGCGGCCTTTTCCTCCAGCGTCATCCGCGACACCAAGTCGGCGGCGCGTTGCTCGAAGCTGCGCTGGGTGTCCAGGTACGGCGGCGCTTGGGCGGCAGGCGCCGCGCACGGCGCGATGGCCAACAGCAGCGCCAGCGTCGCCAGGCGGCGGCCACGTCCTTGGTACGGCGCAGTCTCGGTGTGCATTGCCTACTCCTTGCTGGATCGATCCGGTTCGCGGCGGGCGTACGGCCCGAGGGTGGTGCCGGTGAAACCGCCGGCCACGGCGGTGCTGAGCATCGCCGCATCGTCGTCGCGGCGCAGCCACTGCCAGTCCTGGCCATCGGCGGCAAAGGCGAAGGCATAGCGGCCGCCGTCGCCGGCGATCTTCAGGCGCAGCGCGCCCGTGGCATCGACCGTACTGCGCGCGACGGTGGTCGTGCGCTTGCCGTCGCGCTTGTCGAGGAACACGTCGGCGCGCGCGCCGCGGCGGCGCACGCCGAGCACGTACCAGGCATCGGCATTCTGGAACGCGGCCAGGCCCGCGACCAGGCCCGGCTGCGCCGGTATCTGTACGGCGGTGCTGGCCTCGAAGCGCATGTGCTGTTGCCGGTAGGCCAGGAATGCCGGATTGCCGCTGCCGTCCAGGCCTTGCGTATCGGGTTGCAGCGTCAACCAGCCCGGGCGCGCGCGCAGGTCCAGCCAGTCGCGCTTTGGCGTGCGCAGCAATAGCCAGCGCGGATCGCGGCGCGGCGCATCGAAATCGTCGCGCCAGGTGAAGTTGCCGCTCAGCGGCGCGGTATCGGCGTCGGCACGCAGCCCGGGCGGCCCCGGCGCGATGTAGGGAATCGGCTGCCCGGCGGGCAGGATCGACGGCCAGCCGTCGTGCCAGCTGACCGGCAGCAGGAAGGTCTCGCGGCCGGTGTTGTAGCGCTCGCCCGCGTACGGGCGGCTGGCCAGGAACAACGCCCACCACTGCCCGTCGGGGCCTTCGACCAGGTCGGCATGGCCGGCGTTGCTGATCGGGTCGGCGCGCTCGGCGGGCAGGTCGCGCTGGGTCAGGATCGGGTTATGCGGCGCCGGCAGGTACGGCCCCCATGGCGTGCGGCTGCGCAGCGCCACCTGCGAATGCTGCGGGCCGGTGCCGCCTTCGGCGCAGGACAGCAGGTACCAGCCGTCGCGCTTGTACAGGTGCGGGCCTTCGATCCAGATCGGCTTGCTGGCGAGGTCGGTGCCGCCATTGACCAACACCTGGCGCGGGCCGACCGGCTGCATTCGCGCCAGGTCGAAGCGCTGCATCCAGATCGCGCGGTGGCCTTCGTACAGCGGCGCGCCGTCGGGCGGGCCGTTGTTGAGCAGGTAGGCGCTGCCGTCGTCGTCGAAGAACAGCGACGGGTCGATGCCGTCGATGTCCGGTAGCCAGTGCAACGGCGACCACGGCCCGGCCGGATCGTCCGCGCTGGCGATGAAGTTGCCGCCGCTGTCCACCGCGGTGCCGACCACGTAGAAGCGGCCGTCATGCTGCGCGATGCTGGCGGCGAACATGCCGCGCGACACGCGCAAGCCGTCGTAATCGAGCTGCCCGGCACGCTCGACCACGTTGCCGACCTGCCGCCAATGCACCAGGTCGCGGCTCTCGAACACCGGCAGCGCCGGGAAATAGGCGAAGCTGGAATTGACCAGGTAGTAGCGGTCGCCGGCACGGACAACGCTGGGGTCGGGATGGAAGCCGGCCAGCACCGGGTTGCGGTAGTGGCCGGGCGGCAGCGGCGTGGCGAACACCGCATCGTCGCCGCGGTATTCGAACCAATCGAATTCGGCACTGTTGGCGGCCCGCCCGCGCTGCGCCGATGCACTCTGCATCGCCACGATTCCCAGCAGCGCCCACAGCAGTGCGCGTCCCCAGCGCATGCGCCTCACCAGTCCCACATCGCGCCGTCTTCCAGCCGCGCCACCGGCAGCTGCTTGGGCGCGTACGGATAGCGTGCGGCCAGGGCTTCGTCGATGTCCACGCCATGCCCGGGCGTCTCGCCGCAATGCAGGCGGCCGGCATGGAAGCTGTAGTCGTGCGGGAACACCGCGTTGGCTTCGTCGGAATGGAACATGTATTCCTGGATGCCGAAGTTGGGCACCCAGGTGTCGAAGTGCAGCGCCGCGCCCATGCACACCGGCGACAGGTCGGTGGCGCCGTGGAAGCCGGTGCGTACCTGGTGCAGCGCGGCGAAGTCGGCCAGCCGGCGCACATGGGTGATGCCGCCGGCATGCACGATGGTGGTGCGGATGTAGTCGATCAGCTGCTGTTCGATCAGGTGCTTGCAGTCCCAGATCGAATTGAAGACCTCGCCCACCGCCAGCGGCGTCACCGAGTGCTGGCGGATGGTCTCGAAGGCGCGCTGGTTTTCCGCCGGGGTGGCGTCTTCCAGCCAGAACAGCCGGTACGGCTCCAGATCGCGCGCCAGCCGCGCCGCTTCGATCGGGGTCAGCCGGTGGTGCGCGTCGTGCAGCAGTTCGATCTCGTCGCCATGGTCGGCGCGCAGCTGTTCGAACAGCTTCGGCACCACGCTGAGATAGCGCGGGGTGGACCACACGGTCTCGGTCGGCAGCTCGCTCTCGGCCGGTTCGTAGGGCTTGCCGCCGCTGGAAATGCCGTAGGTCTTCTTGATCCCGGGCACGCCGCACTGCGCGCGAATGGCGATGAAGCCGAGTTCGCGGAAGCGGGCGACTTCCTCGCTGGTCTCGGCGATGTCGCGGCCGTTGGCGTGGCCGTAGACCAGCGCGCCCTCGCGCGAGCGCCCGCCCAGCAGCTGGTACAGCGGCATGCCGGCCATCTTGCCGAGGATGTCCCACAGCGCCACGTCCACCGCGGCGATCGCGGTCATCGTCACCGGGCCGCGCCGCCAGTACGCGCCGCGGTAGAAGAACTGCCAGATGTCCTCGATGCGGCCGGCATCGCGGCCGATCAGGTTCGGCACCACGTGGTCCTGCAGGTAGGAGGCCACCGCCAGTTCGCGGCCGTTGAGGGTGGCATCGCCCAGGCCGTACACGCCGGAGCGGGTGACGATCTTGAGGGTCACGAAATTGCGCCCCGGGCAGGTGACGATCACCCGCGCCTCGACGATCTCGCGATCGCGGGCCGAGCCTTGGGCGGAAGCAGCGTTGTCGGACGTCTGGGTCATCGGGGGTCACTCGCTTGGGGGGAGGGAACGTTCGAACGGACCGGCGGGCAACCCGGCGCGGTCGAACAGGGTGCACACCGGGCTGTCGGCCCAGCAATAGCGCACGCGGGTGGGCGCGGTGCCGGCCGGCACCGGCAGGCGCACGCTGCGGCCCTGCAGTTCGGCCTGCGCGTAGCGGCAGCTGCCGGGCGCCGCGCCGCACAGTTCGAAGCCGATCGGCGCGGCCGCGCTGTAGGTCTGCAATGCGCCATCGACGTCGTCGAAATCGACCACCAGCGCAGCGCCGTCGCGGCGCAGCGCGCGCGGCACCGGCCCGGACGGCGCCAATGCCTCGCCGTAGACCACGTGCCGCGCCGCGCGCGCCAGGCGCCGGCCGAGTTCCTGCTTGTTGGCCGGATGGATGTCGTAGCGGTCGCCGATGTCGATCGCCACCGCCAGGCCGGCATGCGGGTCGGCGGCGACGAAGCGCCGTTGCGCCTCGCGCAGCTGCGCCCACCCGCTGTCGCCGGGCTGGGTGGGCGGCGCGCCGTAGTTGGCCAGCTGCACCAGCAGCAGCGGCAATTGCGCGGCGAAGCGCTGCCGCCAGTCGCGCTGCCAGGCGTCGAGCAATGCCGGATAGCCGGCCGCATCGCCGGTGTTGGATTCGCCCTGATACCACAGCACGCCGCGCAGGCCGACCCGGCCCAGCGGCGCGATCATGCCGTTGTACAGCGTGGTCAGGCCCGCGGCCGAGGACCACGGCGCGCGCGGCGGCGTGCCCAGTTGCGGCGGCACGCTGCGGTACTGCCATCCGGCCAGCGCCACCCGGCTGCCGTCGCCCAGCTGCAGCTGCTGCGCCTGCGCATCGCCGAGCAGGCCGCCGCGGCGGTAGCTGTTGTACACGTTGACCACCACGGTGTTCCGGCCAGCGTGCAGCACGCCGCGCGGCAGGCGGTAGCTGCGCGGCTGGTCGGCGCCGTAGCTGCTGCCCACCGCCTGGCCGTTGACCCAGGTCTGGTCGAGTTCGTCCACCGGCCCCAGCGCCAGCGTCGCCTGCTGCCTGGCCTGCTCTGCGCTCAGCGTGACCGTGCTGCGGTACCAGACCATGCCGTTGAAATTGACCAGCTGCGGCACGCCCCAGTCGTCCCAGGCGCCCAGCGCCGCGGGTGCGGCGCGCCAGTCGTCACTGGCATCGTCCGGTTGCCACGGCGTACCGCGGCCGTGCGCGCGCCACCACGCTTCCCACAATGTGCCCCAGCGCGGCGCCGCCTGCTGCGGATCGGTGGCGTAGCGCGCCAGCACGTCCAGCGCCGGCGCAGTGCCGTCCACCTTGCGCAGCGCCGCGTCGCCGATCCACGCCTGCATCTGCGAACCACCCCAGGAGGCATTGATCAACCCCATCGGCACGTCCACGGTCTTGCGCAGTTCGCGGGCGAAGTAATAGCAGGCCGCGGAAAACGCACCCACCGTCTCCGGCGTGGTCGGTTGCCATGCGGCCGCACCGCCGAACTGTGCCTGCGGGGTCGGGCTGGACTGCGCCGGCACCTTGAACATGCGGATCGCCGGCTGCTGCGCGTCGGCGATCTCGTTGCGTGTATCCAGCGTGCGCTGCACCGGCAGTTCCATATTCGATTGGCCCGAGCACAGCCACACGTCGCCGAGCAGCACGTCGTCGGCGCGCTGCACGCGGCCATGCGCGGTGCTGGCCTGCAAGACGTACGGCCCGCCCGCCGGCAGCGGCGCCAGCTGCGCCTGCCAGCGGCCCTGGCGGTCGGCGCGCGCCTGCCCGCGTTGCTGCGCCAGCTGCACGGTCACCGTCTCGCCGGCCGCGGCCTGCCCCCAGACGCGGATCGGCGCGTCGCGCTGCAGTACCGCGTGGTCCTGGAACAGGGCATTCAACAACGGTGCGTCGTCGGCATGCGCGAACGCAGGCACGCACAGCGCCGCCAACAGCAGGCGGCGGGCGATGTGGACAGCGGAACGGTGCGGCGTCATTTCGGATTTCCCGGTGCGTACGGAAACGACAGCGATTGGTAATACGCCAGTGGATGCGGCGGCGGCGCGGTGCCCGGCGGCAGCGCGCGTCCGGACACCTCTTGCCAATACGCAATGCTGGCATCGCGCCACCACTGCGCCTCGCGCTGCTGGATCGACAGGAAATCGGCGACCTGGCGATAGCGCTGCGCATCCACGTACGGCGCCAGCCCGGCCCAGGTCGCGCGCATCCGCGCCACCTCGGCCACGCCATGGTCGTAGCGGCCGATCAGCTCCTGCCACAACGGCCGCCCCGAGGCCATGCGATGGTCCCAGGGGACGTGGTGGAACCACAGCAAATAGTCTTCCGGCACCGTGCGCACGTCGCCGAAGCGGCGCGCCAGCGGCGGCGCGTATTGCGCCACCGCGTTGCTGCCTGTCGCGCTGCGGTCGAAACCAATGCCGTTGCGGTCGGCGCGGTGGTAGTACACCGGGTCCCAGTCCGGGCGCGCGCTGCCCGCATCCCACGGCGCCGGCCCGTAGTGGTGGCCGCGGCCCATCAGGTGATGCAGGCCGAGCGGGGTCATGTAATCGACTGCCGCCTGGCGCGAGGCCATCATCATGCCGACTACCGGCGCGACCAACGCCGGCTCGTTGCCGAAGGTCATCCGCACCCAGTCCTCGGCGATGGCCTGCGCATCGCCCTGCGAATCCCAGGCCAGCCGTCCGAACGCGTACCAGTTGGCCTGGTCGAAGATCGAGCCGCACCAATTGCGGTCGGCGCCGATATTGGCGACTCCCGCGATGCCGCTGAGCGCATGCCCGTCGACCGCGCCCTCCACCACCCGCGCCACCGTCGCGCGCTTGCCGCGCCGCGTGTCCGCCTGCAGGGTTTCCTGGTACAGCGTACCCAGATAGACCAGGTGCGTGGCGAAGCCCAGGTACTCCTTGGTGATCTGGAATTCCAGCATCAGCGGCGTCTTCGGCATCGCGCCGAACAACGGATGGAACGGCTCGCGCGGCTGGAAATCGATGGCGCCGTTCTTGACCTGCACCACCACGTTGCCGCGGAACTTGCCGTCCAGCGGCACGAACTCGCGGTAGGCCTGCTTGGCGCGGTCGTCCGGCTGCGCGTGCGAATAGACGAACGCACGCCACATCACCACCCCGCCATGCGGCGCCAGCGCGTCGGCGAGCATGTTGGCGCCGTCGGCGTGGCTGCGCCCGTAGTCCTGCGGGCCGGGCTGGCCTTCGGAATTGGCCTTGACCAGGAAGCCGCCGAAATCGGGGATGCGTGCGTAGATGTCGTCCGCCTTGGCCCGCCACCAGCGTTGCACCGCCGGGTCCAGCGGATCGGCGCTGCGCAGCCCGCCGATCTCGATCGGCGCGCTGAAGCGCGCGCTCAGGTAGACGCGGATGCCGTACGGGCGCAGCGCCGCGGCCAGCGCCGCGGTCTTGTCCAGGTAGGCCGCGGTCAGGCTCACTGCCTTGGCATTGACGTTGTTCAGCACCGCGCCGTTGATGCCGATCGAGGCGTTGGCGCGTGCGTAGTCGGTGTAGCGCGGGTCGATGTAATCGGGCAGTTTCTGCCAGTCCCAGAGCGAAGCGCCGGCGTAGCCGCGTTCGACCAGCCCGTCCAGGTTGTCCCAGTGATCGAGCACGCGCAGCTTCACCCGCGGCGCATCGCGCAACGCCAGCGGCGCCGGCGCCTGCCCGGTCTGCAGCAGGCGCAGGAAGCGGAACGCCGCGTACAGCGCGCCGCGCTCGCCACCGCCGACGATGGCGGTGAGCGGGCGGCCATCGACCACCACGCTGCGGATCAGGTAGCCCTCTTCGCCCAGGCCGCGCGTGTCCAGCCGCAGCCGCGCGATCGCCGGCGTGGCCGGGGTACCGAGCACGATCGCGCCGGCACGGTCTGCGCTTGCCGCCAGCGGCGGCGCGGCGCCGAGCAGGCCGCCCAGGCCGCGGCGCAGTTCGTCGCGCGCGGCGCGCTGCATCGGCGTATCGGCGCCGGCCACCAACTCCGTGGCGGCCGCGCGCCACGGCGCGGCCTGCGCCTCGGCCAGCGGCTGGTAACGCAACCATAGGTCGTAGCCGTCCTCGGCCTGCGCCACGGCGATCGGCACCAGAAGCGCCAGCCACAGGCAGGCGCTGCGCAGCCAGGCGCCGCGTCGCGGGCGCCGACGCTGCAGCGCGCGCAACCACCGGTGGCCGCTCATGCGCGCGCCCGCTGGCACGCTGCCGGCGCACCCCTGCGGTCGCCGCTCACCCGGCTTCCCGGTACCATGCAGGCCTCACTCGTGGCGGGATCCACACCGTGTCGCGGCGGCGCCGCAGACGCGGCTGGCGCAGCACGTTCCCGGTCGCGATCCACGCCCGCAAGCCAACGAAGAGGCGCATCTTGGAGAAGGTCAGGAAATCGGTTCGCCGCAAGAGCCTCGCCGTGACCATCGACGAGGTGGCCGCACTGGCCAAGGTCTCGCCGATGACCGTATCGCGGGTGATCAACGGCCAGGGCAACGTACGCGACAGCACCCGCGAGCAGGTCATGCGCGCGGTCGATACGCTCGGCTACACGCCGAACCTGGCGGCCAGCGCGCTGGCGGCCGCGCAGAGCACCCGGGTCGCGCTGATCTACAGCAATCCCAGCGGCGCCTACCTGGGCGAACTGCTGGTCGGGGTGCTGCGCGCGGCCTCGCGCACCTCGATCCAGGTGGTGATGGACTACTGGGACGACCTCGGCGCCGAAGCCGAACGCAAGGCCGCACGCAAGCTGGTCAAGAGCGGCGTGGCCGGGGTGATCCTGCCGCCGCCGCTGTGCGAATCGGATGCGGCGATCCGCGAGCTGGTACGCGCCAAGGTGCCGGTGGTGGCGATCGCCTCCGACCGCTTCAGCGACCAGGTCGCCTGCGTGCGCATCGACGAATTCAACGCCAGCAAGGACATCACCACTTACCTGATCGCGCAGGGCCACACCCGCATCGGCTACATCGCCGGCCGCTCCAACCTGTCGGCCAGCGCGCGCCGTTTCGAAGGCTTCCAGGCGGCGCTGGCCCAGGCCGGCCTGCGCCTGGACCGGCACCTGCTGCAGCCGGGCGACTACACCTACCGCTCCGGCCTGGACGCCGCCGAAAAACTGCTGTCTGGCCGCCATCGGCCCAGCGCCATCATCGCCAGCAACGACGACATGGCCGCCGCCGCGATCTCGGTCGCGCACCGGCGCGGCCTGGAGGTGCCGCGCGACCTGTCGGTGGTCGGCTTCGACGACACCTCCGCCGCGACCACCGTGTGGCCGGAGCTGACCACCATCCGCCAGCCGATCGCGGCCATGGCCGATGCGGCGATCGACATCCTGTTGCGCAGCATCCGCAGCAAGGAACGCACGGCTCGGACGAAGATCGATCATGTGCTCGCTCATCAGCTGATCAAGCGCGATTCGGTCGCCGCACCGGCCGCCGCGCGCCCCGAACGGCGCTGACACGACGGCGGGCGGCAGCGTCCGCATCAGCGGATCAGATACTGGTTGATCAGGTTCTCGTAGGCTTCCTGGCGGCCGCTGACCTGCTTCGGCGCGCCGGCCTTGGCCGCGTGCGCCGCCAGCTCCGCCAGCGTGCTGTTGCCGGCCGCGAACGCCGCGCCGGCGCCGCTGTCGAAGCTGCTGTAGCGCTCGGCGCGCCATTGCTCCAGCGGCGAGGCGGTCAGCAGCGCATGGGCCACTTCCAGCCCGCGCGCGAACGCGTCCATGCCGCCGATGTGGGCCAGGAACAGGTCCTGCGGATCGGACGACTCGCGCCGCACCTTGGCGTCGAAGTTCAGCCCGCCCGGCGCCAGCCCGCCCTGCCGCAGCACCACCAGCATCGCCCCGACCGTGTCGTACAGGTCGGTCGGGAACTGGTCGGTGTCCCAGCCGTTCTGCGGGTTGCCGCGGTTGGCGTCGATGCTGCCGAGCAGGCCCGCATCGGAGGCGACCTGCAGGTCGTGCTCGAAGCTGTGGCCCGACAGCGTGGCGTGGTTGGCCTCGATGTTGAGCTTGAAGTCGTTGTCCAGCCCATGCTGGCGCAGGAAGCCGATCACCGTGGCGCTGTCGAAGTCGTACTGGTGCTTCATCGGCTCCATCGGCTTGGGCTCGATCAGGAAATTACCGGTGAAGCCGATGCTGCGGCCGTAGTCGCGGGCGATGGTCAGGAACCGCGCCATGTTGTCCTGCTCGCGCTTCATCTGCGTGTTGTGCAGGCTGGCATAGCCTTCGCGGCCGCCCCAGAACACGTAGTTCTCGCCGCCCAGCTCGACGGTGGCATCCAGCGCGGCCTTGACCTGCACCGCCGCGCGCGCGACCACGTTGAAGTCCGGGTTGGTCGCCGCACCGTTCATGTAGCGCGGGTGCGAGAACAGGTTGGCGGTGCCCCACAGCAGCTTGATGCCGGTGTCGGCCTGGCGCTGCTTGGCGATGCCGACCATGTGCTTGAGGTTCTTCTCGTACTGGCCGACATCGTCCGCGTCCGGCGCCAGATCGATATCGTGGAAGCAGTAGTACGGCACGCCGAGCTTGGTGAAGAATTCGAACGCCGCATCGGCCTTGGCCTCGGCGCGGCCCAGCGCATCGCTGCCGGCGTCCCACGGATAGGCGCGCGTGCCCGGCCCGAACGGATCGGCGCCATTGCCGCAGAAGCTGTGCCAGTAGGCGACGGCGAAGCGCAGGTGCTCGGCCATGGTCTTGTCGCCGATGCGCTTGTGCGCGTCGTAGACCTTGAACGCCAGCGGGTTGTCCGAGGCCTTGCCTTCGAACGCGATGCGGCCGATGCCGGGGAAGTATTCCTTGGCGCCGATGTAGGGGGAGTGGCTCATGGGAAAGGGAATCCTGTCGAGTGGGAGGAAGAGGATGCGCGTTGCTGTCGCGCTGCCGCAGCGGCGGCGATCGGCGGGAGGGACGCGGGCGCGAAGGGAGACAGGGGCGCCGGCACCGGCATGCGCGCGGCGCGATCGCCGTGGTCGGCCAGCGCAGCCGTGCTGCGGGTGATGCAGGCGCAGCCCTGGACAGCGACGCAGGATCCAACATACGGTTCCGCTCGGCAACCTGATCGCCTCGCGCGCCGCGCCATACGCGACGTTATGGTAGCGCTACCAGAAACCGCGCTAAAAAAAGCGGCGCTGCAGAGGGAAGCCGACGGGGCCATCAGATGCGGTTCGCAAGCCGGGGGATAGGCGGACTTTACCCAGCCCATCGGCGAAACGCTTGCTGCGCTGCGCCATCGTTGCGCACAGCGTGCGCGCCAGCACACTCGCGCGCCGACCTTCCCGCTTGGCGCTGCACGGCGCCAGGCGACGCGATCCGTGGCGCGCGCCGACTACAATGCGCGCCGATGACACCTACGTCCCTGCCCCAGCCGCAACGCCTCGCCGATCCCGCCCCGCGCGCACGGCGCACGCCGTCGGCGCTGGGCAAGCACCTGTGCCGGCAGGTCGGCCAGGCCATTGCCGATTTCGGCATGATCGAAGCCGGCGACAAGGTGATGGTGTGCCTGTCCGGCGGCAAGGACAGCTACACCCTGCTGGACATCCTGTTGCAGCTGCAGCGCAAGGCGCCGGTGCCGTTCGAACTGGTCGCGGTGAACCTGGACCAGAAGCAGCCCGGCTTTCCCGCGCAGGTGCTGCCCGACTACCTGCGCGCGCTCGGCGTGGCCTGGCATGTGATCGAGCAGGACACCTATTCGGTGGTCAGCCGCGTGGTGCCCGAGGGCAAGACCATGTGCTCGCTATGCTCGCGGCTGCGCCGCGGCGCGCTGTACCGGTATGCCGCCGAAAACGGCATCAGCAAGATCGCGCTGGGCCATCACCGCGACGACCTCGTCGCCACCTTCTTCATGAACCTGTTCTTCCACGCCAGGCTCGCCGCGATGGCGCCGAAGCTGCGCAGCGACGACGGCCGCCACGTGGTGATCCGGCCGCTGGCCTATGTGCGCGAGGCCGACATCGCCGACTACGCGCAGGCGCGCGGCTTCCCGCTGATCCCGTGCACGCTGTGCGGCAGCCAGGAAAACCTGCAGCGGCGCCAGGTCGGGCGGATGCTGCAGCAGTGGGACCGCGAGCATCCCGGCCGCATCGAGCAGATCGCGCGCGCCATGGGCAACGTGCAGCCGGCGCAGCTGGCCGACCCGGCGCTGTTCGATTTCCGCACGCTCGGCGCTGCCGACGCCGCAGCGGCCACGGCCTGGCCGCTCGACGAAGACGCGTGAGGCCGCCGCCGGCGCTGCGCGCGCGCCGCTGAACCGCGCGTTGCGGTATCCGGGCGGGAGCGATGCGACAATGCCCGCCGCCCACCCTGCGCACGGCGCCGGGCCGTTCCGTTTCCTTCTGCTGGATGCTCGATGTTCTTTCGCAACCTGACCCTGTTCCGCTTCCCCACCACCCTCGACTTGTCCGAGATCGACAAGCTCCTGCCGGAGGTACAGCTCAAGCCGGTCGGCCCGCTGGAAATGAGCTCGCGCGGCTTCATCTCCCCGTTCGGCCGCGACGAGCGCGAAGTGCTGTCGCACCGCATCGCCGAGTTCCTGTGGCTGACCGTCGGCGGCGAGGACAAGATCCTGCCCGGCTCGGTGGTCAACGACCTGCTCGAGCGCAAGGTCGCCGAGATCGAGGAGAAGGAAGGGCGCCGGCCCGGCGGCAAGGCGCGCAAGCGGCTCAAGGACGACCTGATCCACGAATTGCTGCCGCGCGCCTTCGTCAAGTCCTCGCGCACCGACGCGATGCTCGACCTGCAGCACGGCTACGTCGCGGTGGACACCTCCAGCCGCAAGACCGGCGAGAACGTGATGTCCGAGATCCGCGGCGTCCTCGGCAGCTTCCCGGCGCTGCCGCTGAACGCGGAAGTGGCGCCGCGCTCGATCCTGACCGGCTGGATCGCCGGCGAGCCCCTGCCCGAAGGCCTGAACCTGGGCGAGGAGTGCGAGATGAAGGATCCGATCGAGGGCGGCGCGGTGGTCAAGTGCCAGCACCAGGAACTGCGCTGCGACGAGATCGACAAGCACCTGGAAGCCGGCAAGCAGGTCACCAAGCTGGCGCTGATCCTGGACGACCACGTCTCCTTCGTGCTCGGCGACGACCTGGTGATCCGCAAGCTGAAGTTCCTCGACGGCGCCCTGGACCAGCTGGAGAACGCCGACCAGGACGGCGTACGCGCCGAACTGGACGCGCGCTTCGCGCTGATGAGCGCCGAAGTGCGGCGCCTGTTCCTGTTGCTGGAAGAGGCGTTGAAGCTGAGCAAGGCGGAGACCTGAGGCGAGGCCGGCACATCCCGGCGGATCGCGCCTGGAGCCATCGGCCCGGACCGGCACCGCAGCCGGCCCATTTCCCGGCTGCGTTCGTCGCGGCTGAAGCCGCTCCTACACAAGCCGTGCGCCTGCTGGCTGGGTGCACTGTAGGAGGCGCTTCAGCCCCGACCGGCACCTGCCGAAGCCGGACAACCTCCTGGCTGCGTTCGTCGCGGCTGAAGTTGCTCCTACACAAGCCGTGCGCCTGCTTGGCTGGGTGCACTGTAGGAGGGGCTTCAGCCCCGACCGGCACCTGCCGAAGCCGGACAACCTCCTGGCTGCGTTCGTCGCGGCTGAAGTTGCTCCTACACAAGCCGTGCGCCTGCTTGGCTGGGTGCACTGTAGGAGGGGCTTCAGCCCCGACCGGCACCTGCCGAAGCCGGACAACCTCCTGGCTGTGTTCGTCGCGGCTGAAGCCGCTCCTACACAAGCCGTGCGCCTGCTGGCTGGATGCACTGTAGGAGGGGCTTCAGCCCCGACCGGCACCTGCCGAAGCCGGACAACCTCCTGGCTGCGTTCGTCGCGGCTGAAGCCGCTCCTGCAGGGCCGCGGCGTGCACTGCTCGGTTCCATCAAACGGTCCGGGGCAGTTGCCGCGGGAGTTCAGCTGAAGCATGCACCACGATCGGTGCGCGCTGTCACCGGGCGCGCGTGCATGAGCGGTATGCTGTGTGCATGCCCGATTTCCTTCGTCGCCTGCTCGCGCCGCCCGCCGTGGCCGTCGAACGCGACCTCGTCCGCCTGCAGTTGGACGAGCGCGAGATCGAAGTGCTGCGCGTGCGCGACCCGCGTGCGCGGCGGATCAAGCTCAGCGTCGACGAACGCGGCGCGCGCCTGACCCTGCCGCTGCGCGCCAGCTTGGTGGCCGGCGAGCGTTTCCTGCTCGAGCACCGGCACTGGCTCGGCGAGCAGCTGGCGCGCTACCAGGCCGAAGACGACGAACCGAGCCTGCAGCGCGGCGTGCCCGGCTGGCTGCCGCTGCGCGGCGAACGCCTGCCGCTGCGCTGGAGCGAGGGCCGCTACGCGCGGCTGCAGGTCGATGCCGACGGGGCGCTGCTGCAGTTGCCCGCGCGCGCCACCGATGCGGCGATTGCGCGCGCGCTGCGCGAGTTCTACGAAGCGCAGGCGCGCGCCGACGTCGGCCGCTGGCTACCCAGGTACCTGCCGTCGCTGCCGCGCGCGCCGGCGCGGGTGCGGCTGAAGGTGATGTCCTCGCAATGGGGCTCGCTGGCACCGGACGGCTCGATGGCGCTGGACCTGGCGCTGGTGCTGGGGCGGCCGTCGGCGTTCGAGTACGTGCTGGTCCACGAACTGTGCCATCTGCTGCAGGCCAACCACTCGCCGGCGTTCTGGCACGAAGTGGAAGCGCGGTTCCCGGCTTGGCGGGCCGAGCGCGACTATTTCCATGCGCAGGGACGGCGCCTGAAGGCGCAATTGCGGCGGCTGTTGAGCTGAGTCGCGCTGCAACGCAGCGGACCATCGGCGGGTTTCGCCTCAGCGCTGCGGAAGAAGCACTCCATGCGCAGCGCCCGGCAGGCCCCCTCTCCCCGCCTACCTCACACCTGGCGCGACCTCCGGCGCCAGCGAACGATACGGTCCGAACGGCGCTACGCCGGCATGTCAGGACGCCGGGATCGGGCCGCGTACGCAAGACGTATCGCGTCTATGCCTGTTTTGTCGGCAGGCGTGGCGGGAACTTAAGCGAAATTTTTTCTACACACAAGCTTCACGAGCCTTGTGTCGGCGCCGCATTCAGCTGCCATCCGACCGCTCCCCCGCATGGCGCCGGCCGCCGGCTCAGAAGAAGTCGTGCAACAGCGCCGCCACCGCGGCCGGCTGCTCCATGTGCAGGTGGTGGGTGCCCGGCACCACGTGCACGCGGCCGTGGCGCAGCCGCGCCGCACGCGCGTTGCGCAACGCCTCGGGGAAGTACGGCTGCGCCGGGTCGGCGTAGATCACCCGCGTCGGGCAGTCGATGCCGGCCAGCAGCGCCTGCACCTGCGCCTCGCTCAGCCGCACCGCAGTGGGCAGGGTCAGGCGCCGGTCGCTGCGCCACACGTAACCGCCCTCCACCGCCTCGACCCCGCGTTCCACCAGCAGCCGCGCCGCCGGCTCGCTGAGCTGGTTGGCCAGCATCCGCGCGCGTACCGGCGCGGTCAGGTCGGGGAAGAGGCGCAGCGGCGAGGCGGTGTCGCGGCGGGTCACGGCGACACTGTCGCGCAGGCGTTCCAGGGTGCCTTCCACGGTCTCGGCCAGGCCGCCGAGCATCTCGATCGCGACCAGCTTCTCGATGCGCTGCGGCGCCGCCGCGGCCAGGGTGCTGGCGATCGCCGCGCCCAGCGAATGGCCGATCAGCGCGAAGCGCTGCCAGCCCAGCGCGTCGGCCGCGTCCAGCAGCGGATGCAGCATGCCGGTCAGCAGGTAGTCGGCGCCGGCCGGCAACGGCACGCTGTGGCCGTGGCCGGGCAGGTCCAGCATCACCAGGTCCAGCTGCGGCAGCTGCGCGCTCAGCGGCACGAAGCTGGCGGCGTTGTCCAGCCAGCCATGCACCGCCAGCAGCTTGGGGCCGTGCGGATCGCCGCTGCGCAGCCCGGCCAGCGTGCCCACCCGCGACGGGCAGGCGAACGTGCGCAGCGTCATGCGGCGCGGGCGGCCAGTTGCGCCAGCGCGCGCGCGTGCGCCGGAGCGTCGTTGAGGCAGGGGATGTAGCGCACCTGCATGCCGCGCGCGGCGCAGGTCTCGACGAAGCCCATCGCCACTTCTTCCAGCGTTTCCAGGCAGTCGGTGGCGAAGCCCGGGCAGATCACATCGACCCGCTTGGTCCCCTGCTCGGCCAGCTGCCACAGGCTCGGCTCCGCATACGGCTGCAGCCAGCGCTCGGCGCCGAAGCGCGACTGGTAGCCGAGCTGCCATTCGCCCGCGCCCAGGCCCAGTGCCGCGGCGATCGCCTGCGCGCTGGCCTCGCAGCGCTGCGGGTACGGGTCGCCGTTGTTGGCCACGCGCTGCGGCAGGCCATGGAAGGAGAAGAACAAGGTCTCGCCGCGGCCGTGCTGCGCCCAGTGCGCGCGCACGCTGTCGGCCACCGCCTCGACCCAGGCCGGGTCGGTGGGATAGTCCTCGATCAGGGTCACCGGCAGCTGCGGATTGCGCGCCTGCCAGGCCTGCGTCACGTCCTCGATCGAGGCGGTGGTGGTGGTCGAATACTGCGGGTACAGCGGCAGCACCACGATCCGGCGCACACCGGCGTCGCGCAGCGCGTCCAGTGCCGGCGCCAGCGCCGGGGTGCCGTAACGCATCGCCCAGGCCACGCGGTGGCCGGGCAATTCACGCTGCATGCCCTCGGCCAGGCGCCGGGTATACACCGCCAGCGGCGAACCTTCCGGCAGCCACACCAGCGCGTATTTCTCCGCCGAGCGCGGCGAGCGCCGCGGCAGGATCACCCAGTTCAGCAGCGGCCACCAGAACAGTTTGGGGATGGCGACCACACGTTTGTCGCCGAGGAATTCGGCCAGGTAGCGGGCGACCGCAGGCGCGGTCGGCGCCTCGGGCGTACCTAGGTTCACCACCAGTACGGCGGTCTCGGGGGCGTCGATCATGCGTGCATTGTGGCAGAGGCGCCCGCCGCGCGCGTGGCGATGCGGTCGATCGCAACGATCGCCAGCGCGCATGGTGGCCTCACGCGCTCATTGCCGATTCATTGCGCTGTGACTAGATTCAAGGACTTGCAGTATCTTGCTGCGGACCTATTTCGGAAGCCCGCCATGCCCCGCCTGCCGCGCCTCGCGCTGTTGTTGAGTACCACGCTGTTCGTCGGTCACGCCGTGGCCGGCCCGGAAGAAGACGAGCGCGCCCGCAACGCGCTGCGCGTGCTGACCGACATCCAGCAGATCCCGGAGCAATCCATCCCCGACAAGCTGCTCGACGAGGGCCGCGCGATCGTGGTGATCCCGGACACGCTCAAGGCCGGCCTGGTCATCGGCGGCCGCCGCGGCCACGGCCTGATGTCGGTCAAGCGTCCCGACGGCACCTGGTCCAACCCGGTGTTCGTCAAGCTCACCGGCGGCAGCATCGGCTTCCAGGTCGGCGTGCAGTCCTCCGACGTGGTGCTGGTGTTCCGCAACGACCGCAGCCTGGACAACATCGTCAACGGCAAGTTCACCCTCGGCGCCGATGCCGGCGTCGCCGCCGGCCCGGTCGGGCGCAATGCCTCCGCGGCCACCGACGGCCAGCTCAAGGCCGAGATCTGGTCGTGGTCGCGCGCGCGCGGCCTGTTCGCCGGCGTGGCGCTGGACGGCGCGGCGCTGCAGATCGACGATGCCGCCGATCTCAACGTATACGGCAGCAACACCACCCCGCGCATGATCTTCGAAGGCCGCACCACCGGCCTGCCGTCCAACGACGTGGTCGCGTTCCGCGACAAGCTCGAGGAAGCCACCTACGCGGCGCGGCAGAACCGCGGCACCGACAGCGGCGGCGCCCGCACCGCCGCCAGCGCCGCGCCGCCGCCGCGCCCGCAAGCGTCTGCGCAGGCCGCAGCGCCAGCGGTCGCCGAACCCCCCGCCGACGGTGCCAGCACCGCGCCCATGCAGGCGCCGCCGCAGACGCCGCCGCAGCAGGGCTTCCAACCGGTGTCCGAAGGCGAGATCCGCACCGAGTCGCTGGACGGCAACCACTAGAATCGGCGGCACTGAACGCACCGCGGCGCGGTGCGTTATCCTGCTTGTTCCTTACGACTTCTCTGCGAGCGGATCATGGGCGGTTTTAGCATCTGGCACTGGCTTGTGGTGCTGGTGATCGTGCTGCTGGTGTTCGGCACCAAGCGGCTGACCAGCGGCGCCAAGGATCTGGGCAGTGCAGTCAAGGAATTCAAGAAAGGCATGCGCGACGAGGACAAACCCGCCGGCCAGCTCGGCGACGAGTCGCGCAGCGGCGAACCGTCCCACCAGACCCAGGCCGAACGCGACCGCGACGCGCGCTGAATAGGAAGCCGTCGGCGTGTTCGATATCGGATTCAGCGAACTGCTGCTGATCGCAGTGGTGGCATTGGTGGTGCTCGGCCCGGAACGCCTGCCCAAGGCCGCGCGCTTCGCCGGCCTGTGGGTGCGCCGCGCGCGCGCGCAATGGGATTCGGTGAAGCAGGAACTGGAACGCGAACTGGAAGCCGAGGAACTCAAGCGCAGCCTGCAGGACGTGCAGGCCTCGCTGCGCCAGGCCGAATCGCAGCTGCGCGACAGCGGCCAGCAGCTGCAGCGCGACACCGACGCGCTGCGCCGCGAGATCGACCCGACCGCGCCGGAACCGCGCGCCGACGCGGTGCCTGCCGCCATCGAATCGCCGGCAGCAGCGGCGCCAGCGGCGGAACCCTTGCCGCCGCCCGGCGCGTCCGCTCCCGCCGGCGCAGTGCCGGCCACCGCGCCGGCGGCACCGGCCACGCATGCGCAGGTACCCGCCGACCCGACCTCACCCGCCGCACACGACCCGGCCCCCGCACCGCCGGCGCCTTGCACCACACCGCCCAGCGCCGATCCTGAGCCACGCCGATGAATCCGGAAGCCGAAAGCAGCCTGATCGAGCATCTGGTCGAATTGCGCGCACGCCTGGTGCGCGCGCTGCTCGGCCTGGGCGTGGTGGTGCTGGTGCTGCTGCCCTTCTCCAAGCGCATCTACACCTGGCTGGCCGCGCCGATGCTGGCGCAGCTGCCGATCGGGCAGAGCGTGATCGCCACCCACCCGGCCGGCGCGGTGTTCGCCCCGCTCAAGCTGACCTTCTTCGTGGGCGTGTTCATCGCCGTGCCGTGGCTGCTGTACCAGGCCTGGGCGTTCGTCGCCCCGGGCCTGTACCAGCGCGAGAAACGCCTGGCGCTGCCGCTGCTGGCCTCGGCGGTGCTGCTGTTCTACGTGGGCTGCGCCTTCGCCTATTTCCTGGTACTGCCGGCGGTGTTCCACTTCCTGACCACGTTCAAGCCGGACATCATCCAGCTCACCCCCGACGCCGGCGCCTATCTGGATTTCGTGCTGGCGATCTTCTTCGCCTTCGGCGCCAGCTTCGAGCTGCCGGTGGCGCTGGTGATCCTGGCCCTGCTCGGCTGGGTCACCCCGCAGCAACTGCGCGAAGGCCGCGGCTATGCGGTGGTCGGCATCTTCGTGCTGGCCGCGGTGCTGACCCCGCCGGACGTGGTCTCGCAGCTGATGCTGGCGATCCCGATGTGCCTGCTGTACGAGATCGGCATCATCGCCGCCAGTGCGGTGACCAAGAAGCCGGAAATCGAGGCCAGGGAATAGGCAACGGGAACGGCGTGGTGCGCCGGGGCCGAAACCCTTCCGCACCAGCAGGCACCGCCAGTGCCGCAGCAGCCAGCGGATCGCGCCCGCACATCGCGCAAAACAGAAGCGGCCCCGAAGGGCCGCCTGCTGTTGCCGTTACCGATTCGCCGTTGCCGATTCCCAGCCTCAAGCCGCAAACACATTCGAAGGCGGTGGCGGCACCGCCGGCGCGGCATCGCCGCCGTGCACGAACATCTGCTTCCACGCCGCGTACACCGCGCCGGCCAGCGTCGGCATCGCCAGCGCCATCAGCAGCAATTGCGCCATCAAGGCGGCGATGGTCGGCCCGGCCAGCGCCTGCACCAGCAGTACCACCAGCGCCAGCACGAAATACAGCGCGAACATGGCGATGAAGGCGAGCACGAAGAACACCAGCATCGCCGGCACGTTGTGCAGGCAGGCACGCAGGCTGTTGCGCATCGCCGCCAGGCCGTTGCGGCCATCGAACATCACCTGCGGGGCGAGCACGAACAGGGTCAGCGTCACCGCCACGAAGCCGACGAACACCAGCAGCAGCCACAGCAGGATGCGCATGGCCGGCAGCGTGGCCACCAGTTGCTCGACCTGCGCCGGATCCGGCTGGGCGCTGGACTGGCCCAGTTCGTTGAGCTTGTTCATCACCGTGCCCAGCTGCTCCCAGCCGCTCTGGCCGACCACCACCAGCGCCAGCGCCCCCAGCCCCAGGCCGACCAGCACCTGCGGCAGCAGCGCCACCAGCAGGCGCGGCGCGCGGCCGTCTTGCAGGCCCTGCAGCAGGTGCGCCGGCTGCGCGGTGCGGCCCTGGTCCACCTCGCGCACCGCCCACACCAGCCCGCCGAACAGCAGCGGCCCGGCCAGGCCCAGCAGCAATTGCGCGAGCATGCCCAGGGTCGGGTTCAGCGCGCCCAGCAGCAGCGCCAGCAACGCCGCCAGCCCCCAGATCACGCCCAGCAGGCCCAACGCCAGCGGCGCGCGGCGCAGCAGCGCAATCCCGCTCAACAGCCATTCCGCGCCGGCCGAAGCCGGCAGCTTGCGAATCTCGATCATTGCCAATCCGAAGTGGGGGACGCCGTACAGCGCGGCGCGTGTACAGATTATCGCGGTTTTGCCTGGCCGCCGGCGGTTTGCTGGCCGCGCGCGTGCTGAACGAAGCGCCGCAACAGCTTGCGCGCCGATGGCGCGGCGCTGACCTCGCGGGCGATGGTACGGGCGCAGCGGCCGGCGCTGCGTAGACACTCGGCGCGGGCGTGCACGTAACCGCGCATGTGATGGGTGGCGAATTCCGGATGGAACTGCACGCCCCAGGCCGCCTCGCCCCAGCGGAAGGCATGGCACTGGTCCTGTGCCGAGCGCGCCAGCACGGTGGCCCCGGCCGGCGCGCGCAGCACCGTCTGCAGGTGCGTGGCGTGGGCCGGGAAGCGTTCGGGCAGGCCGGCGAACAGCGGATCGTCGAATGCCGGCGGGTGCAGATCGATATGCACGGTGCCCGATTCGCGCCCAGCCGGGTTGTAGGCCACTTCCCCGCCCAGCGCATGCGCCAGCAACTGGTGGCCATAGCAGATGCCCAGCAGCGGGGTGCCGGCGTGGGCGGCCTCGCGCAGCCAGTCGGCCGAGCGCTCGCTCCAGTCGGCGCGGTCGGTCACGAAGGCGGCCGAGCCGGTGACGATGATCCCGGCGAAGCCGTCGCGCGCCGGTAACGCGGCGCCGCCGGCGACATCGGCCACCACCGTGTCGCGCGCGGCCAGGCCGGCGGCGACGCGGATCCAGTGCGCAAAGCGCCCGTAGCGCCGCATCGTCGCCACCGGCTGGCCGGTTTCGAGGATCAGGAAGGGCGCAGGCGTCATCGGCAGGCGGCAACTCGGAGGGGGTGACCCGATTGTAGACAGACCTTCGCGGCTTTTTCCAAGCCGGCGGCGCACTGCGCCACGATCGCGCCTCTCAATTCAGCTGCACGACAGTCGTTTGCGGCCGCCGGCCAGCGAACCCGGCATGTGTGACCGGCCCGCACGCTGGCGCCTGGCGTACCCGGTGCGACGACGGCATCGGTGCGGCAAGACGCGCGCGTCTCACTCGCGCGGCGGCAACACCGACAGCACTCCCTCGATGGTGGTCAGGCCGGCGGCGACTTTTTCCAGGCCGGCGCGGCGCAGGCTGCGCACGCCCTCGGCCTGCGCGGCGCGGCTGAAGCCGGCCAGGTCCATGTCGGCGCGGATCAGCGTGCGCAGGCGCGGCGTCACCGGCAGCAATTCGTACAGGCCGACCCGGCCCAGATAGCCGGTGCGGCGGCATTCCAGGCAGCCGACCGGGGCGTGGACCTGCACCTCGTCCGGCAGCGCCTCGCCCGGCGCGCGCAGCGCGTCCCATTCGAGGTCGTTGAGCGCGTGCGGGCGCTTGCAGTGGCTGCACAGCGTGCGCACCAGGCGCTGCGCCAGCACGCCGTTGAGGGTGGAGGCGAGCAGGTAGTGCGGCACGCCCAGGTCGAGCAGGCGGGTGATCGCCGAGGGCGCGTCGTTGGTGTGCAGGGTGGACAGCACCAGGTGTCCGGTCAGCGAGGCCTGCACCGCCATCTGCGCGGTTTCCAGGTCGCGGATCTCGCCGATCATGATGATGTCCGGGTCCTGCCGCAGCAGGGTGCGCACGCCGCTGGCGAAGTCCAGGTCGATGTTGGTCTGCACCTGCATCTGGTTGAACTCCGGCGCGATCATCTCGATCGGGTCCTCGACGCTGCACACGTTCACGTCCGGCGTAGCCAGGCGCTTGAGCGTGGAATACAGCGTGGTGGTCTTGCCCGAGCCGGTGGGGCCGGTGACCAGCACGATGCCATGCGGACGTTCGACCAGCGCCTTCCAGCCGGCCGCCTCCTGCACGCTGAAGCCGAGCTGGTCCACGCTCTTGAACGCCGCGTCCGGGTCGAAGATGCGCATCACGCACTTCTCACCGAACGCGGTGGGCATGGTGGACAGGCGCATCTCGGTCTCGCGCCCGCCCGGCGAGCGGGTCTTGATGCGCCCGTCCTGCGGGCGCCGGCGCTCGGCCAGGTCCATGCGCCCGAGCACCTTGATCCGGCTGACGATGGCGGTCATCACCGCCGGCGGCACTTCCAACACCTTGTGCAGCACGCCGTCGATGCGGAAACGCATGCGCCCGGCCTCGCGCCGCGGCTCCAGGTGGATGTCGCTGGCGCGCTGCTCGTAGGCGTACTGCAGCAGCCAGTCGACGATGTGCACGATGTGGTGGTCGTCGGCGTTGACGTCGCCGCCGCGGCCCAGTTCCACCAGCTGCTCGAAGCTGTGCAGGCCGCTGCTCTGCTCGTTGCGCCCGTCCTTGGCCCCGCGCACCGAGCGGGTCACGCCGAAGAACTCCATCGTGTAGCGGTGCAGGTCCAGCGGGTTGACCACCGCGATCTCGATCCGGCGCCGCGCCAGGTGCTGCACGTCGGCCAGCCAGTCCAGCGCCAGCGGCTCGCTGGTCGCCACCAGCAGGCGTTCGCCGTCCAGCGCCAGCGGCAGGATGCGGTGGCGGCGCGCGTAGGCATGCGAGACCACCGCGGTGACCGCGGCCACGTCGACCCGGGTCGGGTCGATGCGCAGGTAGCGCAGGCCGCAACGCTGCGCCAGCCATTCGGTCAGCCGTTCCAGGCCCAGCTCGCTGCCGGGCGGACGGATCGCGGCCAGTTTCAGGTTGGACAACAGCACCAGCGGATGCACGTCGCTGACGGTGCGCGCGGACTGCGCCGAGAACTGCATGCGGCCGCGTTCGCCCGGCGCGACCAGGCCGTCGGCGAGCAGCGCCGCGGCCACGCGCTCGAAACTCAGCCGCCCGGGCGGCAGCGACACGGTGGCGGGTACAGGCACGGCGGGCGGCTGCGCGGCAAGTCGCGAATCCATGGTCAGGTCCGGTGCGCGGAAGTCCCCGCAAGTCGATCGCTATACTAGCGCACCCCCTTTGCCGGCCTTTGCTGCATGCCCGTCTCCCGGTCCGTTCCGATCACGTTCCAGGGTCTGATCCAGACCCTCAACCAGTTCTGGGCGCAGCACGGCTGCGTGCTGATCCAACCGCTGGACCTGGAAGTGGGCGCCGGCACCTTCCACCCGGCCACGTTCCTGCGCGCGCTCGGCCCGGAGCCGTGGAACGCGGCCTACGTGCAGCCGTGCCGCCGTCCCACCGACGGCCGCTACGGCGAGAACCCGAACCGCCTGCAGCGCTACTACCAGTACCAGGTGGCGATGAAGCCGAACCCGGACAACATCCAGCAGCTGTACCTGGACTCGTTGCAGGCGCTGGGCATCGACCCGCTGGTGCACGATCTGCGCTTCGTCGAGGACAACTGGGAATCGCCCACGCTCGGCGCCTGGGGCCTGGGTTGGGAAGTGTGGCTCAACGGCATGGAGGTCACCCAGTTCACCTACTTCCAGCAGGCCGGCGGCCTGGAATGCAAGCCGGTGCTGGGCGAGATCACCTACGGCCTGGAGCGGTTGTGCATGTACCTGCAGAACTGCGACAACGTCTACGACCTGGTGTGGACCTACGGCCCGGACGGCGCGCCGGTGACCTACGGCGACGTCTACCACCAGAACGAGGTGGAGCAGAGCGCATACAACTTCGAGCACGCCGACGTGGCCGAACTGTTCCACCGCTTCGACGCCTGCGAGCGCGAAGCGCAGCGGCTGGTCGAGCTCGGCCTGCCGTTGCCGGCCTACGAGCAGGTGACCAAGGCCAGCCACGCCTTTAACCTGCTCGACGCGCGCCGCGCGATCTCGGTGACCGAACGCCAGCGCTACATCCTGCGCGTGCGCGCGCTGGCGCAGGCGGTGGCCAAGGCCTACCACGCGCAACGCGAGAAGCTGGGCTTCCCCGGCGTGAAGCGCTGAGGCTGCGGCCGATGCGGCCAAACAGCGAACTGCTCCTGGTCCTGGGGTGGCTGTGGTCGGCGCCGCTGGCGTTCGGCTATTTCTGCGCCTGGTGGGCGCAGCAGCACGGACGCAGCGCGCTGGGCTGGTTCCTGTTTGGATTCCTTTTGCTGCCGGTGGCTGGGCTATGGCTACTGGCGATCAATGGCGACGACCGCGATGGCCGCGGCAAGTCGAAAGACAAATCGATTGGGCGCGGCGACCTGCTGGCGACCCGTAAGGACGTGATATGAGCATGCATCCCCTGCTGATCGAACTGGGTACCGAGGAACTGCCGGTCAAGGCGCTGCCGGGCCTGGCGCAGGCCTTGTTCGATGGCGTGATCGCCGGGCTGGAGAAGCGCGGCATCGCGGTCGAACGCGGCGACGCCAAGCCGCTGTCCACCCCGCGGCGGCTGGCGGTGCTGCTGCCGGGCGTGGCCGCCGAGCAGCCGGAGCAGCGCTCGGAAGTGCTCGGCCCCTACCTCAACATTGCGCTGGACGGCGACGGCCAGCCGACCAAGGCGCTGGCCGGCTTCGCCGCCAAGGCCGGCATCGACTGGACCGCGCTTGAGCGCACCAGCGACGCCAAGGGCGAGCGTTTCGTGCACCGTGCGGTGACCGCGGGCGCGCAGACCGCCGCGCTGCTGCCGGAGATCCTGCGCGAGGCGATCGCGGCGATGCCGATCCCCAAGCCGATGCGCTGGGGCGACCACGACTACGGTTTCGCGCGGCCGGTGCACTGGCTGGTGCTGCTGTTCGGCAACGCCGTGGTGCCGGTGCAGCTGTTCGGCGTGCAGGCCGACCGCGTCAGCCGCGGCCACCGCTTCCTGCACGACGCGCCGGTCGCGCTGGCCCAGCCGGGCGACTACGTGGCCGCGCTGCAAGCCGCGCAGGTGCTGGTGGATCCGGACGCGCGCCGCGCGCGCATCGTCGCCGAGGTCGAGCAGGCCGCGCGCCAGGCCGGCGGCAGCGCGCGCATTTCCGACGACAACCTGGAGCAGGTGGTGAACCTGGTCGAATGGCCGTCGGCGGTGCTGTGCCATTTCGAACCGGCGTTCCTGGCGGTGCCGCAGGAAGCGCTGATCGAGACGATGGAGAGCAACCAGAAATTCTTCCCGGTGCTCGACGACGGCGGCAAGCTGACCGAGCACTTCATCGGCATCGCCAACATCGTTTCGCGCGACGTGGCCGAAGTGGCCAAGGGCTACGAGCGGGTGATCCGCCCGCGCTTCGCCGACGCCAAGTTCTTCTTCGACGAGGACCTCAAGCAGGGCCTGATCGCGATGGGCGAAGGCTTGGCCAGCGTGACCTACCAGGCCAGGCTCGGCAGCATCGCCGACAAGGTGCAGCGCGTGGCCGCGCTGGCCGAGGCGATCGCGCCGCTGGTCGGCGTGGACGCCGCGCAGGCGCGCCGCGCCGCCGAGTTGAGCAAGAACGACCTGCAGTCGCGCATGGTCAACGAGTTCCCCGAACTGCAGGGCATCGCCGGGCGCCACTACGCCAAGGCCGCCGGCGAGCCGGGCGAGATCGCGCTGGCGATCGACGAGGCCTACCAGCCGCGCTTCGCCGGCGACGACATCGCGCTGTCGCCGCTGGGCAAGGTGCTGGCGATTGCCGAGCGCCTGGACACGCTGGCCGGTGGCTTCGCCGCGGGGCTGAAGCCGACCGGCAACAAGGATCCGTTCGCGCTGCGGCGCAATGCGCTGGGGTTGGCACGGACGGTGATTGAGAGTGGGTTTGATGTGGATGTGCGCGGGTTGTTAGTACGCGCTTTGAATGCGGCATACAACGCTTTGATCAACAGTGCACCTCTCGAGCCCAAGGCGGTCAAGTCGCATCTCGGTGAAAGTGGTGTCACTGCAGAAGAAGTTCCTCCAGAAAATTCAAAAATCCAGGCGCGGCGATTCACCATTCCTGATCTGGCGCCCAAAAGCAGCGAGCTCTACGACTTCATCCTCGACCGCCTGCGCGGCTACTACGCCGACAAGGGCGTCCCGGCGACGCATTTCAATGCCGTGGCGGCCTTGTTCGCGGTCGCGGCTGAAGCCGCTCCTACAGGGAGCGCGGCGGTTTCTGTAGGAGCGGCTTCAGCCGCGATCGCCACCCACGGATCGCTCTACGACTTCGACCGCCGCATCGAGGCGATCGGCCTCTTCGCCACGCTGCCCGAGGCCGAGGCGCTGGCCGCGGCCAACAAGCGCATCCGCAACATCCTGCGCAAGGCCGACGGCGCGATCCCGGCGCAGATCGATGCGACCCTGCTGCGCGAACCGGCCGAAAGCGCACTGGCCGAAGCGGTGGAAGCGGCGATCGTGGAAACCGACGGTGCGCTGCGCCAGCACGACTACGTCACCGTGCTGAACTTCCTGGCGCGGCTGCGGCCGCAGGTGGACGCGTTCTTCGACGGGGTGATGGTCAACGTCGACGACCAAGAGCTGCGCGGCAACCGCCTGGCCCTGCTCAAGCGCCTGGGCGACCGCCTCGGCAGCGTCGCGGCGATCGAGCATCTGTCGTCGTAAGCCGCGCGGCGGATGAATGCATGTAGAGGCTGCGAAAGCAGCCTCTGCTTTTTCTGTGGGAGCGACTCTGGGTGGCCTTGGGCCATCAGTCGCGACGAACGAAGCCAGCGATCCCACAGCCAAGTGAAAAGTGTCGGGACTGACGTCCCTCCCAAAGTGCACCCGGCCGGCTACCGGCGAGCGCCAGCCAATCGGCTGCACTTGAAAGAGCCGCAGCCTCTGGCAACACCGCTTCTTGTGGGAGCGACTTCAGTCGCGACGAGCGACGCCGTAATCCTGCAATGTTGAGAAAAAGCGTCGGGGCTGAAGCCCCTCCTACAGTGCACTCGGCCGGCCATGTACAAGCACCTGTTTTTGAGCCCCTCTCCCCTCGGCCTGATTAGCGCTGTGTCTCAGCTGTCGTACGCAGTTGCTGCTCTGTGAGCCTTCCCGCGCCGGCCAGGGCACTGGCCAGGCGCGGCACCATGGCGGCCAGGTTGAAGCGGCGATTGAAGCGGTAGGCATGCGCATGCAGGTAGCGCGCGCCGTATTTGGGGAAGTCCACCGCATGGTGGGTGCCGCTAAGCGCCGTTTTGAGATTGCCCAGGATCGTATTGACCCAACGCAGACGAGGCTGCTGGACGCCTTTGCGGCCGCTTCCGGTCACGATGGCATCGTGGGTCAGGCCTGCCCAGCCCACACCGGTGAACGCTGTCAGCCCATCACTGACGACATGGGTGCCCGGTGCCAGTGCCTGCTGAGCCCACGTGTGCACGACGCTTCTTCGGAAGCTGGAGACCACATCCAGGCGGAGATAGCGCGGGCGCCCTTGATGCAGGGAAACCGCTGCAATAAACGGCACTTTATTGCGCCACTGCGGTTGGCCTGGACCACCGGCGCGTTCGCCGCCCAGATAGGCATCATCGATCTGGACCTCTCCGTCGAGCCGGCGTGACTGCTCACGATCGGCCATCGCCGACATCACTTTGTGCTTGATCCGCCATGCAGTGCGATAGCACACGCCCAGTTGCCGAGCCAGTTCCAGCGCAGCAATTCCGTTCTTGGCTTGGCTCACCAGATAGATGGCCAGCCACCACACCCGCAAGGGAAGCTTGGTGTCTGCCATGGGCGTGCCGGCGGTCAAGCTGGTCTGTACCCGGCAGCGCGCGCACTGCCACAGGTGCTGGCGTCCCCGCTCAAAGCCACTGGCATGCGTGTGTCCGCACTGCGGACACACGAAGCCATTGGGCCACCTGGCCTGAACCAAGGCCTCGACACATTGCGCCTCGGAGCCGTAGCGGCTCAGAAAAGCCGGAATCGAAAGCCCCTTTTGGAACTGGATCCGATTGAGCGTCATCGCCGTATCTCACTGAAGAACCTGCATTTCTAAACCAAGGCAGCATCACCAGCTGAGACACAGCGCTAATCAGGTCCCCTCGGGAGAAGGGTTGGGGGTGAGGGTACGGCGCGAAGCGTCTCGCTAGGTTTAGGTGCGCCAGGCTTCGCCCGTACCCTCATCCGCCCCTTCGGGACACCCTCCCCCGAAAAGGCAGCCGTGGTCCCAACGGGGGACGGGAAATACTTCACTCAGGCCTGCCACGCACAGTGCGACACACCACCGCCGCTACGAATCCCCACTTCCCAATCCACAATCCCCGCCTTCAATCGAACAATGCCTGGATCGCCGCCAGCCCCGCATTGGCGCGCTCCTTCTTGCGCTCGGCGTCGGCCACCGGGTCGGCGCCGTCGCGCTGCATTTCCTCGGCCGGGATCTCGGCGAAGAAGCGGCTGGGCTTGAGCCGGATGTGCTCGCCGAATTTGCGGGTCAGCTTGCTGTAGCTCATCCACAGCTGTTCCTTGGCGCGGGTGATGCCCACGTACAGCAGGCGCCGCTCTTCCTGCAGGTTGCCCTCCTCCAGGCTGACCTCGTGCGGCAGCACGCCGTCCTCGCAGCCGACGATGAACACGTAGCGGAACTCCAGGCCCTTGGACGCATGCATCGTCATCATCCGCACCTGGTTGCCGCCGTCGTCCTTGTCGTTGCGCGACAGCAGCGCCAGCTGCGCGGACAGGTCGCCGACGGTGGCGCCGCGCGGGCCGCCCTCGAACCATTTGGCCAGTTCTTCCAGGTTGCCGCGGCGGCGCTGGAAGGTGGCTTCGTCCTTGCACTGGCTGCGCAGTTCGCGGATCAGCCCGGACTGCTCGGCGAGCTGGCGCACCACGTCGGCCGAAGACAGGGTCAGCGCCGCGGTGCGCAACTCCTGCAGCGTATCGACGAAATCGCTCAGGCCGTTGGCCGCGCGCGGCGGCAACTGCTGCAGCGCACCCATCGACTCGGCCGCGCGCGACATCGGCAGATGCTTGGCCGACGCCAGTTCCGCCAGCTTGGCCAGCGAGGTCGCGCCGACCTCGCGCTTGGGCGCCTGCACCGCACGCAGGAACGCGGCATCGTCGTCGGGATTGACCAGCAGGCGCAGCCACGACAGCACATCCTTCACTTCCTGCCGTTCCAGGAACGCGGTGCCGCCGGTGATGTGGTACGGCACGCCGGCGATCTGCAAAGCCTTTTCCAGCGGCCGCGACTGGAAATTGCCGCGGAACAGGATGCAGAAATCGCTCCACGGCACCTGCTTGGCGGTGCCCAGGTAGGCGATCTCGGCGGCGACCTTCTCCGCCTCGTGCTCGCTGTCGCGGCATTCCCACACGCGGATGCGCTCGCCGTCGGCCTGGTCGCTCCACAGGGTCTTCAGGTGTTCGTGCGGGTTGTGCGCGATCAACGCATTGGCCGCGCGCAGCACGCGGTTGGAGCAGCGGTAGTTCTGCTCCAGCTTGACGATCTGCAGCGCCGGATAGTCGCGCCCCATCTGCATCAGGTTTTCCGGATTGGCGCCGCGCCAGGCGTAGATGCTCTGGTCGTCGTCGCCCACGCAGGTGAAGTTGCCGCGCGGGCCGGCCAGCATCGTCAGCAGCCGGTATTGCGCGTCGTTGGTGTCCTGGCTCTCGTCCACCAGCAGGTAGCCGATGCGCTCGCGCCAGGCCATGACGATGTCCTCGTTCTCCTCCAGCACCTGCACCGGCAGGCGGATCAGGTCGTCGAAGTCCACCGCGTTGAACGTGCTCAGCCGCGCCTGGTAGCGCTCGTACAGGCTGGCCGCTTCCTGCTCGCGGTTGCTGCGCGCCGCGGCCATCGCCTGCTCCGGCGACAGCCCGGCGTTCTTGGCGCGCGAGATCAGGTTCTTGGCGTCGTCGATCGCATCGGGCTTGGCGCCGTGCATCAGGTCCTTGATCTGCGCGGCGGCATCGTCGGCGTCGAAGATCGAGAAGCCGCGCTTCAGCCCGACCGCGGCGTGCTCGATCTGCAGGAATTTCAGCCCCAGCGCGTGGAAGGTGCAGATGGTCAGGCCGTCGGCGGCATCGCCACGGATGCGCTTGGCCACGCGCTCGCGCATTTCCTTGGCCGACTTGTTGGTGAAGGTGATCGCGGCGATGCGCTTGGCCGGGTAGCGGCCGGTGGCGATCAGGTGCGCGATCTTTTCCACGATCACGCGGGTCTTGCCGCTGCCGGCGCCGGCCAGCACCAGCAGCGGGCCTTCGCAATGCAGCACCGCGGCGCGTTGGGGGGGATTGAGACCGTGCATGAAGACTTCCCTGGGCCGCGCATTGTAACGGGCGCCGGCCTGCGCCGATGGCCGCGCCGCGGCGCCGGTGCTGAACCGGTTTTGCCGGCCGCTTGCGGCCTGCGGCGCGGCGCGCCGCCGCGCTAGAATCTGACCATGGCGAAACTGTATTTCTACTATTCGGCGATGAACGCCGGCAAGACCACCACGCTGCTGCAGTCGGCGCACAACTATCGCGAGCGCGGCATGCGCACCGCGATCCTGACCCCGCAGCTGGATCACCGCGACGGCAGCGGCGTGGTCGCCTCGCGCATCGGCTTGCGCGCGGACGGCAACACCTTCGTGGCGGACACCGACCTGCTGGCGCTGCTGCAGCACGCCATCGCCCGCGACGGCGCGCTGCATTGCGTGCTGGTGGACGAGGCGCAGTTCCTCAGCCGCGCGCAGGTCTGGCAGCTCAGCGAGGTGGTCGACCGGCTGCGCATCCCGGTGCTGTGCTACGGCCTGCGCACCGATTTCCGCGGCGAACTGTTCGAAGGCAGCCAGTACCTGCTGGCCTGGGCCGACGAGCTGCAGGAAATCAAGACCATCTGCCACACCGGCAGCAAGGCGACGATGACCGTGCGCGTGGACGCCGACGGCCACGCCGTGCAGGACGGCCCGCAGGTGGAGATCGGCGGCAACGAGCGCTACGTGTCGGTAAGCCGCGCCGAATTCAAGAAGATCATGCGCGGCGAAGGCCGCATCGACCCGTTGCAGATCGCACTGCGGCTGTAGCGCAGCGCGGAATCGGGCCTGCGCACGCAGGGCTCGCCCGGTCAGCGCTGGCCTTGGGCGCATGCGTAGGCGACCACGGCCGCGAGCGCGATGCACTGATCTGGTGCGGACAGCCGCCGCGTCAACACGGCGACAGGGCGCGGATGCGCCGACCATGAATGGCGATTGACGGCGCCTGCACGGCGTCCGCCGCATAGGCCATTCGTCTATGGATCGCCGCCGCAGCGCGCGGCTAAACTCTGCGGCGATCGTACTCATGGGAAGAGAGACATGCATCAGTTCAAGGAATATGCCGCCGCCGGCTGCACGGCGCTGGTCATTGCGGTTGCGCTGGCGCTGTCCGGCCCGGCTGCCGCCGCCGACAATGCCCGTACCTTCGACGACATTCCGGCGCAGGTGATGACCGACGGGTTCCTCGAAGCGCACCTGGACCTGTTCTATCGCCGCGCCGGTATCCGCGCCGACAAGAAGGGCGAGTTCGCCGAGGCAAAGAAGCACTACCTGCTCGCCGCGCGCTATGCGGACAAGCCGTCGCAGGCGCGGCTGGGCGAAATGTATTGGGAAGGCCAGGGCGTGGCGCAGGATCGGGCGCTGGGGTTCCTGTGGATGGCGCTGGCCTCCGAGCGCGGCTACGACGCCTTCACCACGCGCAAGATGGAGTACTGGAACCAGCTGACGCCCGAAGAGCGGCAGCGCGCGATCAAGCAGGACAAGAAGATGCTGGCCGAGTACGGCGACCAGGCGGCCAAGCCGCGCCAGGAAGCGGTGTTGCGGCGCGCAGCACCGGCAGCATGCTCGGCCACTCCGGCGCCTCCGGCGTGCAGATCAACGGCCCGCGCGGCGGCAGCATCGATCCGGAAGTGTTCTACGCCAAGGAATTCTGGGAACCGGCCGCGTACTGGAAATTGCAGGACCGGGTCTGGGACGGGCGCACGCCGGGCCGCGTGGATATCGGCGAGGTCGAGGACATCACCCAGGACACCGCGCCGAAGCCGCAGCAACCGGCCAAGCCCTGAGTGCGCCGCAACGCGCGATGCCGGACACGTCGCGCGTCGGGGCTGAAGCCCTCCCACAGTGCACCCGACGCGTTGACCGCAAGCTTTTGTAGGAGCGGCTTCAGCCGCGACGAGCGAAGCCAGCCACCGCGTAGCGCCGCGAGAAAGCGCAGGGACTGAAGTCTCTTCTACAGTGCACCCAGCACCTTGGCCGCGCGCTTTTGTGGGAGCGACTTCAGTCGCGACGTGCGCAGCGGCGGGCCTTCCGACTTCGGAAGTTGTCGCGGCTGAAGCCGCTCCTACAGTGCACCCAGCCGGCTATCCGCAGGCCATTGTAGGAGCGGCTTCAGCCGCGACGAGCGGAGCCGGGCACTGCACGCGGCGAGGCGCTGCGGCTGATGACGCGACAGCGCCGGCCACCCTCAATACAGCTTGCGCTCGGCCGCCGGCGGCGGCGTCCACTGGTACAGCCAGGTCTCGGTCAGCGGCTTGCCGCCGGCGCGCAGGAACAGGCGGATGTCGATCTGCTGGGTGCCCTCGTCCGGCGGCACCACGTCGAACATCGCGCGATAGCCGGAGAGTTCGTGCAGCGCCCGCGCCGAGACGATCTCGGTGCTGCCGCGGCTCAGCTGCAGCACCGCCTCGACCTTGGCGCCCTTGTCCTTACCGAGCCTGGCCAGTTCGCCGCCGACGAAGTCGACCACGAAGCGCCAGGAAAAATGGCTGCGCTTCTGCCCGACCACGCCGCCCAGGCCGGTGCGCGTAGCCACGCACAGCGCCAACGGCGAGGCCGCCGGCGGCTGCGCGCCCCAGTACAGCCGATAACCGAACAGCAACTCCTGCCCAGGCTGCGGCTTGTCCTGCGGATTCCAGAACGCGACGATGTTGTCGAAGGTCTCGTCGATGGTGGGAATCTCCACCAGCTGCACCGAGCCCTTGCCCCAGCCCTGCTTCGGCTCCACCCACAGGCACGGGCGCTTCTCGTAATACACGCCATCGTCGTGGTAATGGTCGAAGTTGCGGTCGCGCTGCAGCAGGCCGAAACCGCGCGGGTTCTCGTCGACGAACATGTTGAAGCGCAGATGCGGCGGATTGCACAGCGGTCGCCAGATCCACTCGCCGCCGCCGGTCCACATCGCCAGGCCGTCGGTGTCGTGGATTTCCGGACGCCAGTCCCAGTCCATGCGGCGGTCGTTCTCGCCGACCTGATACATGCTGGTGCACGGCCCCAGGCCCAGCCGCTCGATGGTCTTGCGCGGATACAGCGCGCTGTCGATATCCATCAGCAACACGTCGCCGTTGGTGATCGCGAAGCGGTAGGCGCCGGCCACGCTCGGCGAATCCAGCAGCGCGTACACCACCACGGTGTCCGAACCGGCCTTGGGCTGCTCCAGCCAATAGGCGATGAAGTCCGGGAATTCCTCCGGCCCACCGGTGCCGGTATCGATCGCCAGGCCGCGCGCGGACTGGCCGTACTGGCCTTCCTTGCCTACCGCGCGGAAATAGCTGGCGCCGAGGAACGCGGCGAAGTCGCGGTCGGTGTCCTGCTTGGTGTTGAGGCGGAAGCCGGCGAAGCCCAGTTCCTGGGGCAGGTGCTTGCCCTGCAGACCGCTCTTGCCGTAATCGAACGCGGCGCCGTCGTACGCCAGTTCCTGCGCCTGCCCGTCGACCAGGTCGAACATGTGCACCGGCGACTTGAAGTACAGGCCCAGGTGGAAGAACTTGGCCTGGAACTTCGACGCGTTGTCCACCGCCCACAACGCATGGTCCTGGCGGTAGCGGATCGACTGGTACTGGTCCCAGTTCAGCGATTCCAGCGGTCCCGGCAGCACCCGCTTGTGGCTCTGGTAGGGCGCCTGGGCCATGGCCCGGGCGTGGCCCTTGAGCCAGGCGTAGTCGAAGGGCTGCGGCTTGCCGAGGCGGCGCAGGCCGACCGCGGGCGCGGCCTGGCCGAGCATCGGTATCGCGGGCAGGCCCATGGCGGCGAAGGCGGCGGCGGCGTTCTTGAGGAAATCGCGTCGTTGCATGGGCCGTATCGAAACGGAAAGGGTGTCCATCATAGACAAGCAGCGTGAAACGCGAGGGCTAGGGCGCGGCACACGCGCCTTGCAGCGCCAGCGCTGCGGCGTGCCGGCACAGGAAGCTGCGCTGCTGCGCCGGGTCGTCGCCGCCGGCGTAGTCCAGCAACGTCCATTGCTCCTCGGCCTGCATGTTCTGGCCTGGCGCCAGGGTCCGGTATGGCGCGTGCACTTCCATTTCCAGCAGGCCGCCGCCCGCATCGGAGGCCGGCGCATCCAGGTAGAACTCGACCTGGCCCTGCTCGGGATGGATGCGTGCGCGAGGCTGATGCGAAAAGCGGATCACCCAGGCCTGGCCGCCGGCGAAGGCGGCGATCCAGCCCGCCGATGGCTGCAGCAGCAGTTTGCCGCGTTGTCCGGCGCTACCCGGCGGCGCGGCCGCCAGCGCCATCAGCCCGTCCTGCAGCACGTACTGCGGCGGCGCGTAGCCGGCGCCATCGCTGGGCTGCACGCGGATGTCGGCGGCCGCCGCGACCGGCACCAGCACCCGCGTAGCCGAACTCACCCGGGTGTTGAACCACAGATCCCAGGCCAGCGGGGTCTTGCGCACGTTGCGCGCCTGCACCTGCAGCAGCACGCTGTCGGCGCGCTGCGGCGACACGGCGAAGGTCTTGTGCAGCCGCACCCCGCTGACCGGGCTGTCCACGCCGCGCAGTTGCAGGCGCCGCGGCGCGCGCGCGGTGACGGTGGTGGTGGCGAAGCTCAGGTACGGGTCCGGCGGCCAGTTCGCATGCGCCGCGCGCCGCACCGGATTGGCGTGCTGGTGCTGCCACCAGGCGCTCTGCGGCCCGACCCAGACGTCGTGGCCGAAATACGGAATGTCGTCGGCCGCCGCACTGACCGTCGGCAGCGGCTGGCGCTGCACCGCAGCGCCGACCTTGATCAGGTTCGGCCCGTCGCTGCGCTGGAAGCCCAGCACGCGCCCGCCCAGGGTCGGGGTGACCGTGAGCCGGACCACGCCGTTGTCCATGACCCACGGCGCGTTCGCGTCGGCAGCGGTGGGCATTGCCGGCGTCGCGGCCCTGCCGGTCGCGCCTGCGCCCGCCAGCGCGAGCGCGAGCGCGCACGACTGCCACCGCACATTCTGCTTGTCGGTACGCATGACGGACCTGCGATCGAGGAAGGGAACCCGATTGTGGCGACTGCATGGCCGTGGCGACAGTGAGCCGGTGCGGGCGGCGAAATCGCTGCGGCAGGTGCCGCCGTTGCGCCGCTTCTCGGCGATGAGGTGACGGCAGCAACGGCAGGCTGCGAGGGACGCTGCGCCGGGAGCGACCGGCATCGCGTCGCCGCCCGGTCAGGACTCAGCGCGCAGCGGTCAACAGCGCCGGAACGCCGCACGCTGCACCCAGCGCCGCCACCTCGTGCGCCAGCGTGCCGCCCTTGTCCTCGTGGATCTCGGCAACGCGTTTGAGATCGCCGCCGCGCTTGCGGGTCAGGCGATTGCGCGCGTAATCCACCACCACGCTGCGCATCGCCGAGGCGGCGTAGGCGAAGACGTGCGCGCGGCCGTCGAAACGGGCCATGCCGTGCGCGCCGAGCAGCTTCAGATAGGACGCGTGGACCAGCGAGGTCGCATCAAGGGTCTGCGCCTGCTGCCCGGCCAACTGGCGCCGGACCATGCTGTGCAGTTCCTGGTAGAGCATGCTGAGCACGCGATCCAGCGCCGCGCGGTCGCCGCCGCGCGCGGCATCCAGCCACCCGGTGATCTCGGGGGCGATCTCTACCACGGCGGTCTCTCCTCCGGCCGGGAGTCGCGCGGACTATAGCGCGCGCCGGCGGCCAGGGGCGGCCGTCCGTCAGCGCTGGCAGCTCCCGCACCAGACGCTGGCGCGCTGGCCGATGCTGGCGTGGCGCAGCGGCCGCCCACAGCGCTTGCAGGCCTCGCCCTCGCGGCCGTAGACCGCCAGTTCCTGCTCGAAATAGCCGGGCGCCCCGTCCGGGCTGATGAAGTCGCGCAAGGTGGTGCCGCCGCGGCCGATGGCATAGCCGAGGATCGCCTTGGCCGCCTCGGCCAGCCGCGCATAGCGTGCCCGCGAGACCTCGCCGGCCTCGCGCAGCGGACTGATTCCTGCCTGGAACAGGCTTTCGGCGGCATAGATGTTCCCGACCCCGACCACGACGCGCTGGTCCATCAAGAACGTCTTGACCGGCGCGCTGCGGCCACGGCTGCGCCGAAACAGATAATCGCCGTCGAACTCGTCCGACAGCGGCTCCGGCCCCAGCTCCTCGAGCAGCGGGTGGACCTGGCCCGGCGCCTGCCACAGCAGGCAGCCGAAGCGGCGCGGATCGTTGAAGCGCAGCACGCGCCCGTCTTCCAGGCTGATATCGACGTGATCGTGCGCCCGCGGCGGCGTGTCCCCGGGCAACACCCGCAGGCTGCCGGACATCCCCAGGTGCAGCAGCGCGCTGCCGGCGTCGGTGTCCATCAGCAGGTATTTGGCGCGGCGGCGGATGCCATCGATGCGCTGCCCCGGCAGCAGCTGCGCCACCTCCGGCGGGATCGGCCAGCGCAGGTCCGGCCGCCGCAGGATCACGCCGTGGATGCGCCGCCCCAGCAGATGCGGCTCCAGGCCGCGTCGGGTGGTTTCCACTTCGGGGAGTTCGGGCATGGGCTGGGTGCTGGAGTGCGGTGGCGTGCGATCGACAAGCTTAGCCGGTGGAATCCGACGTTGTCGCCACACCCCACAGCGCCATTGGAAACTGGAGGTGGGCAGCAGCCATCCACGCTTGGTCGATTCCGGTTTTGCGTTTTTCACTGCGGCGGCGCCGCCAACTCCCTGGCGCTCAGGTACCCATCGCCATTGCTGTCCTGCTTGCGGAAGCGGGCAGTCAGGGTGGCCTGGTGCTGCGTACGGCTGATCGGCTTGCCGCGGCCGCCGGGGAGTTCGGCGGGGCTGAGCACGCCGTCGTGGTCGAGGTCGCGGGCGTCGAAGGCGTAGCTCATCCAGGCCAGGTATTCGTCCAGGCTGACGCGGCCGTCGCCGTCGCGGTCCATGCGTTGCAGATAGCTGCCGGTGGTATCGACGACTTGCGCGCTGACGGTGTCGATCGCCGCGCCGAGCGTGGCCAGCAGAACGAGCGCTGCCATGAACGACGAACGCCGCACGAGGCGGCGTTCGCGAAACGGCTGCGGGACACCGCGCCTCATGCCAACGCGTAGCCCTTCAGCCGGGCCGCATAGGCCTGCAGGGCGGCGATGCCGCTGGCCTCGGCGTCGTGGCACCAGGCCTGCAGTTGCTTCAGGCGTTCGCTGGCGTCGTGGCTGCGCGCTTCCAGCAGGGCGGCCAGGCGCGCGCGGTGTTCGACCAGGGTGCGCATGCGCGGGCGCTGCGCAACCCAGTGCTGCAGCTGTTCGCGCGCGTCCGGCTTGAGCCAGCGGCCGTCGTCGACCAAACCCTTGCGCAGGCGCCGCGGCAGCAGTTGGCGCAGCTTGGCGCCGGCCTGCGCGGCCTCTTCCTTCAGCGCCGGGGTGAAGACGTTGCGCTGGTAGTCGGTCATCGCCTGGAAGCGGTGCGAGAGCAGCGCGCGCAGGGTGTCGGCATCGGGCACGGCGATGTTCGGGCGCACGTCCAGGGTCGGCGCCACGCGCAGGATCTTGGCCAGGCGCAATGCGGCCAGCGCGCGGATCGCGACCCAGCCGATGTCCAGTTCCCAGCGCCGCATCGAGAAGCGCGCCGAACTCGGGAACGCGTGGTGGTTGTTGTGCAGTTCTTCGCCGCCGATCCACAGCGCCCACGGGGTCAGGTTGGTCGAGGTGTCGGCCGATTCGAAGTTGCGGTAGCCCCACCAGTGGCCGAGGCCGTTGACCACGCCGGCCGCCCAGAACGGGATCCAGGCCATCTGCAACGCCCACAGGGCGATGCCGGGAAGGCCGAACAGCAGGAAGTTGAAGGCGAACAGGGCGATCGGCCCCCAGTTCGCGTGCGCGGTGTACAGGCGGCGCTCGATCCAATCGTCGGGGGCGCCCTTGCCGTACTGCTCGATGTCGCCGCGCATGGCGCGCGCTTCGCGGTACAGCTCCACGCCGCGCCAGAACACGCGGCCGATGCCCTTGGTCTGCGGGCTGTGCGGATCCTCGTCGGTCTCGACCTTGGCGTGGTGCTTGCGATGGATCGCCACCCACTCCTTGGTGATCATCGAGGTGGTGAACCAGGTCCAGAAGCGGAAGAAGTGCGACAGCAGCGGATGGAAATCGACGCCGCGATGCGCCTGGCTGCGGTGCAGGTACAAGGTCACCGCGAAGATGGTCAGCTGGGTGAACACCAACAGCACCGCCAGCATGCCCCACCAGCCGACGTCGAGCATGCCGGTGGTGAGGAAGTCGAGGATCGCGTCGGACATTGCCAGAACTCCAGGCCGGTGAAGGCGTGCGCCAGGTTGGTATGGAGACATGATGGGGGCAGTGGCGGCAAACTTCACCCATCGCCTGCGTACGGTATTCAGCCGCTGCGCGCTCTTGATCTCAGAACGGTTTCACTTCCATGTCCGTCGCCATCCCCGATGCAACTCCCATGCCGGCCGCCGCGCCGCTGATCGAACTGGACCGCGCCAGCGTGGTGCGCGGCCAGGTGCGCGTGCTGCACGAACTGAGCCTGCGCATCGCGCTCGGCCAGCACACCGCGATCCTCGGCCCGAACGGCTGCGGCAAATCCTCGTTCATCAAGCTGATCACGCGCGAGCTGTATCCGCTGGCGCGCGCCGGCGAAGCCGCCCCCGTGCGGGTGCTGGGGCAGAGCCGCTGGCAGGTGGACCGGCTGCGCAGCCAGTTGGGCATCGTCAGCGGCGACCTCAGCGTCAATCTCGCCGACATGCCTGGGCTGGACGTGGAGAGCGCGGTGCTGTCCGGGTTCTTCGCCAGCTACGTGGTGCCGCCGCATCGCGAGGTGACCCAGGCCATGCGCGACCGCGCACGCGAGGCGCTGCAGCTGGCGCATGCATTGCCGCTGCTGCAGCGGCCGTATGCGGAGCTGTCGGCCGGCGAGACCCGGCGCGTGCTGATCGCGCGCGCGCTGGTCAACCGGCCGCAGGCGCTGCTGCTGGACGAACCCAGCACCGGGCTGGATCTGATCGCGCGCCAGCACCTGCTGGCGACGATGCGCGGCCTCGCACACCAGGGCATCACCCTGGTGCTGGTGACCCACCACATCGAGGAGATCGTGCCGGAGATCGAGCGGGTGATCCTCCTGCGTGGCGGTCACGTGTATGCCGATGGCAGGCGCGATGAACTGCTGGCCGATGCGCCGTTGTCGGCAGTGTTCGGCGGCCCGGTGCGGGTGCGCCGCGACGGCGCGACCTATAGCGCGCGCGTGGCCGAACTGGAGTGAATCGTGCGCGGACAGGCGCGCGGCAGCGGCGCGGACCCGTCCCCGCTCAATGCGCCAGCGGGCACGGAGCGGACATGGTGCTTACCTTGAGATAATCAGGGGCGGGAAAAGTGCCGTGTGTATCGCCCTGCGGCGATCTCTACCAGGCACCTGATTGCTTTTTTAGACCGCCACAGTCCGCTGCCCTGCTGCGCCGTTTGACCGACAGCGGCCTATGCTCGGAATGAACGACGACGGCCATCCACCGCGACGAACGTGTCCGCGGCGATGCCGGGAACGCCCGCCTGGTCGGCCAGGCTGCAAACGCATGACGTGGCAGGACGAACGCCCACAGCGGGCCTCACTTGCCGATGCAGAAGCTGGAGAAGATCCGCCCCAGCAAATCGTCGGCGCTGAGATGGCCGACGATCTCGCCCAGTGCGGCGTGCGCCAGGCGCAGTTCCTCGGCAGCCAGTTCCAGCCGCTCGTAGCCCAGTTCGGCGGCCGCGGCCGCGGCGTGTTCTGCGGCGCGCTGCAAGGCCTCCACGTGGCGCGCGCGCGCGGAGAATTCGCCATCGCTGCCGTCGCCGGCGGCCTGCCCGGCGATCGCACGCAGGCACGCGTGCAGCCGTCCGAGACCGCTGCCGGTGCTGGCGGAAACGTAGACGCTGTCGCCTGTGGACTCGGGCACGGCGTCGAGCAGGTCGCTCTTGTTGTGGATCCACAGCCGCTGCGGCACGTCGGCGATGGCCTCGGCGATCGCGGCGCGGCCAGCGTCCGCAGCGCGCGCGTCGAGCACGATCAGCGCCAGGTCGGCGCGCTGCAGCTCCAGTCGCGCGCGGCGCATGCCTTCGCGCTCGATCGCATCGCCGCCATCGCGCAGGCCGGCGGTGTCGACCAGGGTCAGTTCCACGCCGTCCAGGCGCACGGTCTCGCGCAAGGTGTCGCGGGTGGTGCCGGCGATGTCGGTGACGATGGCGCGTTCGCTGCCGGCCAGCGCGTTGAGCAACGAACTCTTGCCGGCATTCGGCGGCCCCACCAGCACCGCGTGCAGGCCGTCGCGCAGGCGCCGGCCGCGCTCGGCGTCCAGCAGCAGCTGCGCCAGGTCCGCGCGCGCCTGCGCCAGACCGGCGCGGACCTGGTCGCCGCCGAGCGTGTCCAGCGATTCGTCGGCGAAATCGATCGCCGCCTCGGTGTGGATGCGCAACCGCAGCAGCTGCTCGGCCAGGGCCTCGACGCGGCGCGAGAACACCCCGTCCAGCGATCGGCGCGCCGCGCGCGCCGCGCGCAGGTCGCCGGCAGCGATCAGATCGGCGATCGCCTCGGCCTGGGCCAGGTCCAGTTTGCGGTTGAGGAACGCGCGCGCGCTGAACTCGCCCGGCCGCGCCGGCCGCGCGCCGAGTTCGCAGCAGCGCACCACCAGTTGCCGCAACAGCACCGGGCTGCCGTGCGCCTGCAGTTCCAGCACGTCCTCGCCGGTGAAACTGCGCGGCGCCGGGAACCACAGCGCGATGCCGTCGTCGAGCGTCTGCCCATGCGCATCGCGAAAGCGCGCATAGCGCGCCGTGCGCGGCGGCAGCGCGCCCAGGCCGAGGCCGGTACCGATCGCCGCGGCCAGGCGCCCGGACACGCGCACCACGCCGACGCCGCCCGCACCTGGGGCGGTGGCGATGGCGGCGATGGTATCGGCAGCGTGCGGCATGGCGAAGAAGGTCCCGGCGGCGCTGCAGGCTACAACGTCTGCAGCTGGCTGCGCGCGTAGGCCGCCGAGGCATCGCTCGGTTGCAGTTCCAGAGAGGTGGCAGGACAGGCGAGCGCGCAGTGCCGCGGCCGCATACGCAACGCCCGCCTGGCGGCGGGCGTTGTTGAATCTACTTCTTGGTCTTGGCCGGTGGTTTGGCGCTGGCGCCCGCAGTGGCCGCCTCGCCGTGACGCTTGGTCATCCACCACTGCTGCAACAGACCCAGCGAACCGTTGGTGACCCAGTACAGCACCAGGCCCGACGGCACGAAGGCCATCATCACGCCGAACACCAGCGGCATGAACTGCATCATCCGCGCCTGCATCGGGTCCATGCCCGGCGACGGCGTCAGCTTCTGCGTCAGCCACATCACCGCCACGTTGATCACCGGCAGGATGAAGTACGGATCGCGTGCGGTCAGGTCCTGGATCCAGGCGAACCACGGCGCCTGGCGCAGCTCCACCGATTCCACCAGCACCCAGTACAGCGCGAAGAAGATCGGCATCTGCACCAGCACCGGCAGGCAGCCGCCCATCGGATTGATCTTCTCCTTCTTGTACAGCTCCATCATCGCGGTCTGGAACTTCTGCTTGTCGTCGCCGTAGCGTTCCTTGAGCTGCTGGATGCGCGGCTGGAACTTGCGCATCTTGGCCATGCTCTTGTACTGCGCGGCCGACAGCGGATACAGCATCAGCTTGAGCAGGATCACCAGGCCGACGATCGACCAGCCCCAGTTGCCGAGCAGGGTGTGCACATGGCTGAGGATCCAGAACAGGCCCTGTCCCAACAATGCGGGCAGCGTGTAGCGGCTGTAATCGACCACGCGATCCAGTCCCTTCACCTGCTCTTTAGCAATCTGATTAACCAGCTTGGGGCCGATCCACAGCCGCGCCTCAGTACTAGCGCGTCCACCCGGCGCGACGGTAAAACCTGGGCCACGCACTTCGACCACATGCCGCGGGCCATCATTCGATAGCACGAACAGCGCATCCTGATCGGCCTGCGGGATCCAACTGGTGAAGAAGTGATGCTGCAACACCGCGATCCAACCGCCCTTGATGGTCTGGTTGAGCGGACCGTCTTCCAGGAAATCCTTGAACGCACGGCGCTGGTAGCCGTCCTGCGCGCTGAACCAGGTGGCGCCGTTGAAGCTGAAGGAATCCGGGTTGGTCATGCCGCGGCTGACGATGGTCGGCACCCGGCTCAGCTTGCGGAACACGTAGCCCTGCCAGGGCTTGCTGCCCTGGTTGATGATCTCGTCCTTGATCTGCACCGCGTAGTGGCCGCGCTGCACGGTGTAGACGCGGCGAATGGTGATGCCATCCGGGCCGTTCCATACGAACGGCACCTGCAACGCGTCCTGACCCTTGGCCAGCACGTAGTCCTTGCCCGACTGCTCGGGGCGGAAGCCGCCTAGGCCCGGCGACGGCGCGTTGTTTTCGCCGACCCAGCCGCTGGTGGCGGTATACGGATGCACCGGGTCCTCGGTCAGCAGCGCCACCGGCGGGCTGCCGGGCTGCTTGGTCTGCGGGAACAGCAGCAGATCCGCATCGAACACGCTGCGCCCGTCCAGGGTCAGGTGCAGCACGTCGGTGGTGATGGTGACCCGCGGCGCGGCGCTGGCGGCGGCTGGCGCGGCGGTCTCGCTGGCGGCGCCGGGCACGACTGCAGCGCCGGATTCGGTGGCGCGCGGCACGGCCGGGGTGGCGCTGGCGCCGGCATCGGCGTCCTGCGCGGGCGGCACCGTGGTCGTGGCCGCAATGGCGGTCGCATCGGCCGCAGGCGCGGCGTGCTCCTTGTTCCACTCCATCCACAACAGGGCCGCGACCATCAGCCAGGCAAAGATCAGGAAAAGGCGGGTCTGGTTCATCGGACAGGCAAGCTCGGCTCAGCCAGAAACGGGTTCTGACTTGGAAGTGGGGGAAGAAGGAGGCAGGGGCGGCGGCATTGTGCCGTCCGCAGCCGGGGCCGGCAATGCACCAGCGCGACGCAGCAGGCGCAGATAGGCCTGACGCAGCTGTTCGCCGCTGGCCTGGGCGGCGGCGCTGCGCGCCACCACCACATAGTCGCCCGGCGCCAGCCACGGCAACAGATGCCGCGTGGCGTCGCGCAGGACGCGTTTGATGCGATTGCGGACCACGGCGCGCTTGTCGACCTTGCGCGACACGGCCAAGCCGAGCCGCGCGGGGTGGTCCGCGCTGCGCCAGTGCAGGCTCATCAGCGGTTCGGAGCAGCGGCGTGCGGCATCGAACACGACGCGGTATTCCGCAGACGTGCGGACCCGCGCAGAGCGAGGAAATCGCCTACGCGGGTCGGGATGATTCACGGTCCGGATTGCAGGCGCCGCCTGGGGCGGCGACGCAATCAAGCGCTAAGGCGCTTGCGGCCCTTGGCGCGGCGACGGGCCAGGATCTTGCGGCCGTCGGCGGTGGCCATCCGGGCACGGAAGCCGTGGTCGCGCTTGCGCTTGAGGTTGCTGGGCTGGAATGTGCGCTTGGTGGCCATCGGGGCGCTCTGTTCTGAATGAGGCGGAAAGAACCGGAAATTCTATAGAACCAACCGGGGTGCGGTCAACTGCTCTTTCACCGGCGCCGAGAGGGGCGCCACGCGCAGCCTGTGGATGAATCTGTGAATAGATGCGGGAAAACCATTCCCGACCCCGCGTGCCGATGGTAGTCTGGCCCATCTGCTTTCCTCTTTTCACCGGCCGAGTGCGCCGCGATGTTTCGCGCCTCACGCCTGGTCTCTCAATGAATTACATCTG